>NZ_VAUO01000001.1 GCF_005796105.1 Pseudomonas mosselii
TGACGAGGCCAAACAACGGTGCCGCCGCATCCAGCATCAAGTTGTCGTAGCCGCCCCTTAACTGAAAGTCGGGATCGGCGGGGTAGTCCTTATAAACGGGCTCGGGCTTTGCTGTGCTTGCCTCGGATTCCACGGCGCCAGTGGGTAAAGGCGTTCCAAGCTTCGCTTGCAACGGCTCAGCTGGAGCTGATGCGGTTCCATTGCGTGCGAGGTGGTTCTCCTGCATCTCACTCACTCCTGATTGCCCAGAACTGCAACTCAAGCCCAGGGAACTCCCCCGCGATATGAATCCCGAAGCCGTTGGCCGTGTTCATGCAGGCCCATGCCGGGTCGCGGCGGTCCAGCTCGAAGTAGCTGAAGCCTGCATGGAACGGCAGATCGCGAGGGGCTACAGGCAGCGGATGCAGCGCAATGCCGGGCAACTGCTTGTGCACCAGATCATTCAAGGTCTCCAGGGAGGTGACCTTGGCTTTCTGCAAGAACAGCCGACGCAGTGTTGGCGGCGGCAGGTCAGCACGCACGGCCAGAATGAAGTCCGCGTCATCGATCAGGCGGCGGTCTTCGAGTGTCGTTGTCATCACGCCGTAATCCAGCGCCTCCAGCGGCAGCGAGAGGGCCCGCGGTTGCAGGACCGTACCCAGGGCGCGGCGTAACGTGTCTTGTAGTGGCTTGAATGAGGTGCGCAAAGCCGTGTGCTGATAGGCGGGGAATTCTGGCGGCAGCCGGCTCTCGTCGGTGAAGGTCACGAACTCGCCACAGGCCTGGCTCATGTGCAAGTACAACTGCTCGGGGTGGGTTTGCCCCTGCCTGGCCAAGTGCTGGAAGCACGGCCACCAGCGGTTCATGGCCTGCAGCAGGTTGAAGTCACGGATGTCGGCAATGCCGGACTGGCCCGAGGCGCCTATTCGGTTAGCCAGGTTGCGTGAGCGCTCGCGCAGGGTGTTGGTGATCTCTTCGAGGTAACGCTGGAGTGCCGGCACCGCGCGTACCGAGACGCTGGTCGGGTAGAACCCTTCATCCAGTCGCAGGCTGCCATCGGGCCGGCGTTCCAGAATGCGCGCCATGGCAAGGCGGGTGTAGGCGCTGCTGTCGTCGGCCTTACGTTTGAGCTGCAGGTTGGGCACTGCCAGATCGACCTGCGCCAAGTCACCGTCTGCGCTGTGGGTGTCCTTGATTTCCTGCGTCTGAACGTTGTAGCGGAAGTTGGCGGCATTGTCGGGCCAGCTCACCTCCCGGCCACCCTCGGTGCGTAGTGGCAGACAGAGGTAGACTTCGGCGTCTTTCGCGCCGTCGTCCTCGATTTCCAGTGGCGGCGGCGGTGGCAGATCTGCCGGGATATCAAACACAGTGCCGTCCGGCATGATGCCGCGTGCGCGGGTGATGGCGATCTTGCCCAGGCTCAAATATTCGTCGTTCAGTTGCAGCTCGCTGAAGCCATAGAAGGCTGCGTTCAGGCTGCCAAGGCGTTGATGCAGGGCCGCTTCGGCGGCGCGGGCCGCCTGCTGGAAATGCTGCGGTTTGACGAACAGGCCTTCAGGCCACAGGACGGGGTTACGTGAACTCATGAGCACTCCATGTCAGCGTGAGTAAGCGAGAAGGGCGGGGTTGCAGGCATCATCAGTCCTCCTCCTTGAGCAGGACCTGCGTGTCGTTGAGCAATACCGAGAAGATGATGTGTTGGCCGCGCGGTGGAATGCGCAGCACCTGGCTCCAGGTCGCGTTTTCCTGGTTGCGGTAGTCGGCGATCACCGCGATGAACCGGGTCTCGGCCTCGATGGCGGCAAAGGGAATGAACTTGAACTGCCCAGGCCGTAGCAGGTAGTCGTCATCACGGATGTAGGTGCTGCGCAGCGCTTTGGCGGGGTCTTTGTCCAGCAACTCATAAACGCTGTTGCGCAGCAGCGAGTCGTCGCGCAGTTGCAGGATCTTGATGGCCATTGGGGTGGCGACCGACTCGGGGGGAGCTGTGGTTGCGCGCGGTAAGGTCAGCACCACATTCGAGTCTTCGTAGTGGCCCGGCGTGCTTTCCTCCAAGGGCGAGCGGGTTGGTTCATCGGCCTCGTTCTCTGGCAGTTCGACGGGCGAAATGGCCGGGAATTGCTCGTGAAGAAACTCGAGCAGGGTCCCGACTTTCTCGGTCAGGGCATAGGGGTCGCCCGCGCTCACGCTGACTGCGTAGGGGCTGGGTTCCAGGCTGCTTTCTTGCTCAGTCGCCGCTTGCAGGCTGTTGGGGTTGCTGTTGAGCGTGGGGCTGGCGTTGATGCTGAACGCGATTTCGGTGGGCTGAATCTTGGTTGCACCGACGGGTATCGAGGGGTCCATCGCCACTTGGCTCATTTTGCTCATGGCGGTGCAGCCTGGGAGTCCAATCATCGTCGCCAGAAGGCCGGCCATGAGTGAATGACGCGTCATGAGCGTTCTCCTGCGATCAGGCGATCCAGCGGGTTCTCTTGCACAGGACGTGTCACTGCCTCCAGTGCAGCCAAGGGATCGTTGCCCATACCTGGATCGAAGACCGAGCAGATCTCAGCGACTTCCGGGACAGCCGTGGACTTGGGCAGCCAATGCTGCGCAGGTGCATCCAGGATGAGTCGGTCGAGTACCCGCACGTCTGCGTTGAACAACTCTTCCAGCGAACGGGCATCAGCTTGTGAAAGCTGAACCAAAAGTCGATAAGCGCCAACACGTAGCAGGTCACCTTCGAGCAACCGCCTGGGCGACAGCGCCCCCAGGCTATCGAGGTTGTCGTTCAGGTAGGTACGCTCGCAGCAGTCGATCACGCAGAAGCCGCCTTCGATCCAGCGGATTTCGCAATGGATCGGCGCCACGCCCTGTTCACGATCATTGATCAGCCACGTGGCTCTCGCGCAGCCGACGGTGCCACCTGCACGATCAAATTCGTGTCGGGCGGTGACGTTGTGCTGCAACTGGTCGAGGTTGGTGATGCTCAAGATCAAAGTACTCATGAGCGCCCCCGGAACTGCACGACGGGGCTGATCTGGCCGTGGCGGTCATCGACGAAGCTGGTCCAGCCCAATTGCGCGCCACGGCTGGAATGCAGGCAGAAGGGCGACAGCGCGTGCTGCTTCAGCCGCAGCTCCAGGTCGTAGGCCAAGCCGTCACGCAACAGGAAGTCGATCAGGGCACGCAAGCGGTTGAAGTTGATACCGCTGGGCAACAGGTCACGCAGCTGTGCCTGGTCGAGCTCGCTGATTACGATGGTGAACTTGCTGCTGCGGGTCCGCGTGCGGCTGCCAACCATGAAGGAATTGCCCAGCTCACCGTTGTTGCGGCCAAGGCTTACCTGTTGCTGGATTGTCGTAGGTACCGAGCGGGTTTCGAATTCGCGAATCTGCACCTGCTTCAGGTCGAAGCAGTGCGCGATGATGCCAGCGACAGTGCCCGGTGCGCGGCTGCGACTGGCGATCACGCCGGCGAAGCTGAGCAGCCGGCTCCAGGGTAACGCCGTGTCGCCGCGCAGCTGTTTGTCATTCAAGCCGAGCAGGGCAAAGATGTACTGGGAGAACCCATCGCTGGCACCCGGCTGGAAACGAATGTAGTAGCGATACTTGCGCCAGATGCGGTGTAGCAGGCTGAGCAGGTAGTGATTGAAGAAGTCGAAGAACGCCGGGCGCACGCCGATACCCTGTGCATGCTCGTATGCCACCTGTTCCAGATAGTAGGAGGGCAATGGCGAGTCAGTGCCGTGCAGGCCCATGAACGTGGTGCATACGCGATAGCGATCTTGTGCTTCGGGCATGCGTTCGGCCTTGCAGATGTCCGAGACGGGGAAGGTCAGGCGCGGGTCGCTGCCAAGGCGCACGCGTAGGCGGGCCTCCTCGCTGGGCCAGCGGGGTTCGAGATCGTCTCCATGAAGCCCGTGAAGGCGCTCCAGCAACTGATAAAAGTTGTACCGGTGCGCGCCCGCGAGCAGCTTGTCGGCTAGATCAGCGGTTGCTTGCCGGTCTGGATGGGCCATGTGTAGTGCTCGTTGTTGGTGATGTTGATCACTTCCAGTTGATGGAAGGAATTGATGCTGGCGTACAACGCGAAGAAGTGCGCCAGCACGCAGCCGAACAGGTACAGGTCGCCTTCGCAGAGGAATGCGGCCTGGTCGAGTTTGAGTTGCGTGCGCAGGCCGCGAATGGGCTGTCCTTTGATCAGCCAATCCAAAGGTGTCGTTTGGATATCCCGGATGCCGTCGAGGCGTTTGCGGGTGGTGCGTGTCTGCTGGATGTCGTGCAAGGCCGCGAAGTCATAAGCGCGGATAACTGCCTTCAATGGCTCGGCCGAGAGCAGCGACAAGTAATTGAGCGACATGTTGGAGATCAAGGCCCATTGCAACTGGCCGTCCAGCACCGGCCGATAGGGTCGGGTCGGTGCACAAATATTGGTGTAGGTGGTCAGCGGCGGGGTGACCTCAGAGAGCACATTGATGTCGTCGATGCCCAGGGCCAGGGGCAAATCGCGGTTGGTGCAAGTCAGGTCGATGGACGCTGTTTCCAGCTCACCGATATAGGTATTGGCGTCGGCCCGCACGAAGGCGATGCGATGCGTGACGCCATCACCGCTCAGTGAGTCTTCGAGGGTGTAGCGGTAGTACAGCGCCGTACGCCCTTGGACATGCTCGATCTCATGGGCGAACGACTCGAAGGGTCGGAAGGTTCGCAGGTGTTTACCGGTACTTCCATCGTTTGTCGTACGGGTGCTGATTACCCTATCGACACTGAAGATTTCGTAGGCGTGGCGCTCGGCGCCTTTGGGCTTGAGTTCGACCTGTGCGGCCTCGTTGGAGAGGTCAATGGGCTCGGCGCTGTGCTTGAACAGGTTTACCGCTGGGGCGCAGAACAGGCTGAAATCCGCTTTGCCAATGCGCAGCGAATCCGGTAGTTGACGGGTGAAGTGGAATGCCAGGTCGACCTGCTGGATCGTCTGATCAGGCCATATTTTTTCCAGGCCCGTCAGGGCAAAGAAGTGAAAGCGCTCAGGGAAAATGAAGTATTCCTGCAAGATCCGGTAACCGTCGAAGACGTTCTGCGGATAAGGCAACAAAGCGTCGTCCGGGCTGAAACCTGGGAAGACGATGCTGCTGGCCGGCAGCCGGCGAGCCTGACCATTTATGGTCACGCTGACATGGCTAAGATAGTGAGCGATCCAGAGGTACAGCGTGCGTGCTGTTCGGGTGGTACCGCTCAGGTGAAAGTCGAGACGGGCGCATTCGAGCGTGTTCAATGGGCGCTCGACCAGGGTGTGTAGCTCAATGCGAATCACTGAGCTGTCGAGCGTTTGGGTTGAGCCCACCGCGTCGATCTCGAACGGGTGAACGTCCACGACGGTACAGGTGCGGAACTCACAGGGAATTCCGTCGACAGGCTTGGACAGCAGGCGTGCCCCCCTTGGCACGCGTTGCGACTGGCTGAGCGCCTGTTTGCGCGGTGTGAACTGAATGATCGTGGCGCTTGGCAGTGGACGAAGGTAGTTGGGCCAAAGCAGCTGCAACATAGGGTGCGTCAGCTCTGGGAGGTCGTCCTCCAACTTGAGGCGCAGCTTGGCCGTCAGGAACGCGAAGGCTTCCATCAAGCGCTCCACATCGGGGTCGCTACCACCCTTGCCCAGCAGCCGGGCAAGTTGTGGATTGTCCTGGGCAAAATCGTTCCCCAGTTCATGCAGGTAGCGCAACTCTTCGCTGAATCGATCCTTGAGCGACATCGATCACCTCACCCGGGTATGGCGGTTATGGCCGTTGACCAGCAATTCCAGTTGCAACTGCTCCGTGTGGTTATTGACCTGCACGTGGCACTCCAGACTGAAATGCAGCTCCTGAGGGGCGTGACAGTCGGGCACGGCTTTAAGTGAACGCACCTGCACGCGAGGCTCGAAACGCTGGATGGTGCGGCGTATGTCGGCGCTCACTTGTTTCAGCAGGTCGCCACTGCTCACGTCATGCCCGTTGAAATCGTGCAGGCCCAGCTCAGGGCTGCTCTGTGAGCAACCCTGGCGAGCGTTGAGCAGCGTTTCCAGGTGGCGCTTGATGGCGGCGAACTTGTGGGATGCGCTCTCTTGCCTGGACGGCGCCCGGATCACGGACTGATCGGCAACCAAGCGGTCGAAAAATCCGCTCATTGGGTATCGAGCCGGCCTACCAGCGAGATCTCGAAGTTCGCGCCCATGTATTTGAAGTGCGGGCGCACGGCGAGCGAAACCTGATACCAACCTGGATCGCCGGCAACGTCTGAAACCTCGATCTTCGCAGCACGTAGGGGACGGCGGCTGCGTACGTCGGCCGAGGGATTTTCCTGGTCGGCGACGTATTGCTTGATCCATTTGTTCAGCTCGGACTCAAGGTCGCGACGCTCCTTCCAACTGCCGATCTGCTCGCGTTGTAGCACCTTGATGTAATGTGCCAGCCGGTTGACGATGAACAGGTAAGGCAACTGTGTGCCCAGCTTGTAGTTGGTTTGGGCCTGCAGGCCTTCCGGGGTCTTGGGGAAGTTCTTCGGTTTCTGCACCGAGTTGGCTGAGAAGAACGCGGCGTTGTCGCTGCCTTTGCGCATGGTCAGCGCAATGAAGCCTTCTTCGGCCAGCTCGAATTCCTTGCGGTCGGAAATCAGCACCTCGGTGGGGATCTTCGCTTGCAACTGCCCCAATGCCTCGTAGAGGTGTACCGGCAGATCTTCCACGGCGCCACCGGACTGCGGGCCGATGATGTTCGGGCACCAGCGATAGCGGGCAAAGCTGTCGTTGATGCAGCTGGCCAGCAGGAAGGCGGAATTGCCCCACAGGTAATTGTCGTGTCGTCCGTCGATACTTTCTTCGTAGTTGAAGCTTTTGATTGGCTGTTCCTGGGGGTGGTAGGCCGAGCGAAGCATGAAGCGTGGCCCCGTCAGCGCGGTGTGGCGGGCATCCTCGCTTTCGCGGAAGGCGCGCCATTTGGCATGTCGCGGTCCTGCGAAAATGTCTTTGATTTCCTTGAGGTTGGGCAGCTCTTCAAAGCTGCTCAGATTGAAGAAATCGGGGGAGGGGGCGGCCAGGAACGGCGCATGTGACATGGCGCCCACGGAGGCCATGTAGCTCAGTAACTTGATGTCTGGCGAAGAGGGGCCGAAGTTGTAATTTCCTAGCATGGCCGCCACCGGCTCACCACCGAACTGCCCATAGCCTGCGGTGTAAACGTGTTTGTACAGACCGCTGCACGTAATGTCGGCGGCATTGTCGAAATCGTCTAGCAAGTCTTCTTTGCTGACATGCAGGACTTCAAGCTTGATGTTCTCGCGGAAGTCCGTGCGGTCCACCAGAAGTTTGAGGCTACGCCATGAGGATTCGAGCGCCTGAAATTCCGATTGATGAAGAATGGCATCCATTTGCTTGCTGAGCACTCGATCCAGCTCTGCAATCATCTGGTCGACGCGGTGTTTATTGATTAGTTGATCTGGATCATCACTTTTGAGTATCTCTGCAATAAAGGCCGATACGCCTTGGCGAGCGACTTGATAGCCCTCTTGAGCAGGAACTAGTTTTGTTTCGGCCATGATCTGATCGAGCAAAGTGGCATTGCTCAATGTCTCGCCGGATAGTTCAACGGTGAGGGAAGTGCTGCTTGGCTTTGGCATGGGACGCTCCGTTGTCTCAGTCTTCTTTTGGCGCCTCAAGCACCAGGTCCAATTCTTCGGCGAGTTGTTTGCGGGCCTGCTCGTTGCTCAACAGTTGCTGCAACTGCTTGCGGAAAGCGGGCACGTTGCCCAGCGGGCCTTTTAGCGCCACCAGTGCCTCACGCAGCTCCAAAAGCTTGCTGAGCTCTGGTACTTGGCGAGCGATGCCGTCTGGCCCGAAGTCATTGATCGATCTGAACTGCAGGTTGACCGCCAGCTCCGCGTCGGCGGCCGTGCTGAGCATGGAAGGTACCGACATGGCCAGGCTGACATCGGCGTCGTTCAACACGTTGTTGAAGGTGTGTTTATCGATGCGCATGACCGACCGGTCTTCCAGCGCACGCGTGTCATCCAGGCCGAAGTCGCCCATTACCAACATCTTGTGCGGCAGCTCTACTTCGGCTTGTTCATCGCCAGTGGCGGGTACGTATTTGATGTTGATGCGTTCTTTGGGTGCAACCGATCCTGTGGATTTTGCCATCGCAGAATCTCTCCGTGCTCTTGAAAGTTATCCGTATTGGGGCTCTAGTTGCAATTTAGTATGTAGGAAATTTCCTATTTACTTGTATGTGGCATAAACAGAATGCGGGGGTTAGTTGTGTGTCGCGTAAAAACATTGCGCTTGATTTTGCTATGTCGTCGAGTATGAAAGTGTAAGAAAATGTTTTTTTGTTTGTTGCTGTTCCGATGGGCTAGTCTCTTGCCCCTTGCGGGAATTCGAGTGCCTGAGAGGGCTGTTTCAGATCCGCTGCTATGAACGGGTCGATGTACTATATGTACTACATGAAAGGTATTTACTTACGATGCTTGGTAATAAAACTTGTGGCGTAAGTCTCTGGCTGGTGCTTGGGTGTATGCCAATACCCTCGTATTCCGATCAGGATTGCCCGCGGATCGTGTCCAACCTTGAGCGTTTGGCATGTTTCGATGCGTCTGCCGGAACGCCTGCACACTCCGTCTCCATGCAGTGGTCGCCGCCAGAACAGGACTCACCCACGGTGCGTCGGGTACTGACCCACGAATTAGGGCGAAGTCCCGACGACCTGACGTTTCGACTCACGCCTGAAGACGACGGGCTGACGATCTCTGCACCTGCAATCGCTTCAGCCGCGCCGCATCCCTACCTGGTGATCAGTTGTTTGCAGAACATTTCCAGGTTGCAACTGGTCACCGCCCAACCTGTTGATGCTGGTCGGGTGATGGTGCGATTGCAGGGCGAGCGCAGCACCACCATCGCAACCCCTTGGCAGGTGACGGAGAACGGTCAGGTGCTCGATGCGGGCCGGGGCTTGCCTGGAATCGAGCAGATCAAGCGACTGATTGGGGCCCATCGCATTGAGGTGCAAAGCGACAACCCTTCCATTGATGGATTGGTCTTCGATGCTCAAGGCCTGGACTCGCTCATCGACGAGGCGCGCAAAACATGTCGCTGGTAGCAGAGGTCAACGCACAGGAAATTGCCCGGTTGCTCGCACCCATCGATGCGCAGGCTCCGGTCGGTCTGTTCGATGTGGAGGATGAAACCTATCAGGCCATTGATCAGGAAATGGTCAAGCTGGGCGGGCTGCAGGCATCCACCATCGACTGGGCCTATATCGAGGAAGCGTCACGGCAGTACTTGGCGCAGCAGTGCAAGCACTTGCGTATCGTCGCGCACCTGAGTGCTGCGTGGCTTCGCAGCGGTTGTTGGGAGCGATGGAGTTTCACCTTGGCGTTGCTGGCCGGCATGGTCGAGCGCTATTGGGAGGTGGCGCATCCAAAGCCTGGCCCCAAAGGTTTTCTGGGCAAGCGCAAGCTGGTTGGCCTCGTGCTCGATCGCTTGAACGAAGCGCTGCCGCGCCTGGACCGCTACACATTCACCCCTGCCCATGCGGCCTTGGCTCAAGAGGCATTGCAGCGCCTGCAACAGCAGCAGGCCGCTGCTCAGTTGGATGAAGCCCTTCTGAAAGATGTCGATCGACTGCTGCGCAAGCAGGCGGAGCAGGCGAGCGGTGCAGGCGAGCCTACCGCAGCGAAGTCGTCGACGGCGACCATCAGGCCTGCACCGCTGGCCGAAGTCATTGCCACCCCAATGCCGCGCGTGTCGTTAGGCAACGAGCGCGAATCACGGCGGGCCGTGCTGACCATGGCCGAGATGATCAATCAACAAGACCCCTACGACCCGACGGGCTATCAGCTGCGTCGATTCGGCCTGTGGGCTCATATCCAGGCAGCGCCCCAAATCACGCAAGGCAATCGCACGGAACTGATGGCGGTGCCGCTGGAGATCACCTGCGACTATGAAGAGGCGATTGCTGGCACGGCGATCGACGCGGCGTTGCTTCAGCGGATTGAAAAGAGCGTGACGGCTTGCCCGTTTTGGATACGCGGCAGTTTCCTCGCGGCCAGTGCAGCGACACGGTTGGCGATGGGAGAGGTGGCTGAGGCAATCCGCGCAGCGACGGCCCGATTCGTCCAACGCATACCCGCGCTCCAGCAGTTGTGTTTCAGCGACGGTAGGTCGTTCGCGGACGATCAAAGCATGGCTTGGCTCAGAGGCGCAGCAGGGCAGACGCAAGCCGAACCTGCCCACGAGTTCGCAGGCCTGCGCGAAGAGTTGGTCAGTCAGTTGGAAACCGCTGGGGTAGAGCCGGTTTTGCTCAGATTACAGGCCATGCAGGCGGACCTTCGTGGGCCGCGTGAGCGCTGTCATACCACCGTCATTGCGGCCGATCTCCTGGCAGCGCGAGGCGTGTCCTGGCTGGCCCAGGATCTGTGCGCCAGTGTCGCACGGACCATGCAGCACACCACGGCCGCCGTTTGGGAACCAGAGGTGTTTCAACGACTGCAACAGTATGCCTCTGCTTATGTGTTGGCGGATCAGAACAAGGACTAGGACCCTCCATGAATCAACTATGGACGCTTTTGAAACGTTGGGGGTTGCCCCTGGTGACTCGTATCGGCCTGGCCATGCCGCTACTGCTTGTGTTGGGGACCGTGCTGATGCTGGTCGCCATCTGGTGGCTTGGGCCGCAGTGGCTATGGCGTGAACAGTATCCGCTGGCCAGCGTGGCGCATCGCAGCTTGGCCAGCCTGGTGCTCGTGCTGGTGCCGTTGTTGTGCTGGCTGGTGGTACTGCGCAGGCGATACGTTCGCCTACAGGCTGAACGCAAGCAGACGGTGGCCGCTGAGCTGGACAGCGTATTGCCGCTGGTTCAGGCGCAAGAGAAGGCCTTGGACCAAGGGCTTTCGCGATTTCTCGATAGCGCAGGCGGCCGAGGTGCGTTGTATCGATTGCCCTGGTACTTGGTGATAGGCGACCAGCATGCCGGCAAGACCAGCTTCATCGATTGCACAGAACAAAGCTTTTCCCTGACCCGTATCGACAAGGCACAGGCACGAGGCAGGCAGGCCCAAGCGCTGGCCTTTCCGATAGGTTGGTGGGTCAGCAACGATGCGGTGATCATCGATCCGCCAGGTGCGCTCATCAGGCAGGCGGCGCTGGCAGGCTCGCCCGTTGACGAATCAGCCACACAGCAAGTGCCACCTGCAACCTCGGCCAGGTTGTGGCAGCACCTGCTGGATTGGCTGTTGCGCAACCGCAGTCAGAGAGCCCTCAATGGCATATTGCTGGTGGTCGACTTACCTGCGCTATTGCACGGCACGCCCGAGCAGCGCATTGCCTTGGCACATGTGCTGCGCACCCGTCTGTACGAGGTCAGTAGCCAATTGGGCTCGCGGCTGCCGCTATACGTGGTGCTGACCAAGTTCGACCTGTTGGACGGATTCGACCAACTCTATGCCGGTCTTTCCGTCGCCATGCGGGAAAGAATGCTCGGTTTCACGTTCAAGCTGGATGCGATAGGCACATTCGACGCTTGGCTGGAGGAGTATGGCGACCACTACGAGCAGTTGATCAGCCAGCTGTTTGAGCAGGTGGTGGATCGGCTCGATGCGCTGGACAGCGCTGCCCAGCGCGCGCGCTTGTTCTCATTGCATGCGCAGTTGATCGGCTTGCGCCCAATATTGCTGGGATTCCTGAAAGAAGCGCTGGCCAGTGATCGCTACACCACGCCGGCCTTGGTACGCGGTGTGTACTGGTCCTCGGTCATCCAGCAAGGTGAGATGTTCAATGCGTTCGTGCGCGAGGCCGCGCAGCCCTACAAGACGAAGCTCCCTTTGCTCGAGGGCAAGGTACAAGGCAAGGCGCTACCGTACTTCATCCAGCATGCTTTCGGGCGGGTCATCTATAAGGAAGCCGGACTTGCCGGGGACAACATCAAGGTGGCGCGCAGCAAGCGTCAACTCCTATGGGTCGGCTCTGGGGTGGGCATACTGGCTTTTTGTGTTGCCATCGCCAGTTGGCAGCGCTTCTTCGATATCAATGGCGCCAAAGCCACCAACGTGCTTGTCAAAAGCCGGGAATACAGCCATCACGAGGTTGATCAGCGCCTGGATCCTACCGGACGCAATCTGCTGGAGCCGCTGGACCAGATTCGTGATGCGGTATCGGTATTTGGCGATTATCGCTCTGCATGGCCGGGTGTTTCCGATTTTGGCCTGTATCAGGGGCGCGCTATCGGCCCGCGTGTCGATGAGGCATATCTCAGCTTGCTCTCCAGGCGGTTCCTGCCGGCCTTGGCCAGTGGAGTGATCGATGCCATGGATGCTGCGCCCCCGGGCAGTGAGCAGCAAATGGCTGCCCTCAGGGTTTACCGCATGCTGGAAGACCGCCACAACCGCCGCGCCGAATGGGTCGAAGCGTGGATGGCCCGACAATGGCAGCAGAAATTCCCGGGCCAGGGGCAACTGCAGCGCGACCTCATGCGGCACCTCAAGTACGCCTTGACCTACGCCGATACCGACCTGCCGCAGTACAGCCAACGTGTCGCCGCAGTGCAGGACGCGTTGCGCAAGGTGCCGCTACCCGAGCGGGTTTACGCCGGCCTCAAACAACAGGCGGCGGAGCAGTTGCACACCGGGCTGGACTTGCGTCATCAGGTTGGGCCGGCCTTCGACGTGGTGTATCAGCCGTCCATGAGCGCCAGGCAGGGCGATGATGTGCTGTTAGCGCCGATGCTCACTGCCAAAGGTTTCAAGGAGTACTTCGAACCACGCAGTCAGAGCTTCGCCGATTTGGCGTTGATCGACCAATGGGCGCTGGGCGAGCGTAGTCAGCTCGATTATTCGGATGCCGACCGGGAGGTGTTGAGCGAACGGCTACGCAACTTATACAGCGCCGATTACATTGACAGTTGGCGCCGTGCCCTCAACGCGTTCAGCGTGGCAGACTTCCGTGACCTGGACCATGGTGTCGCGATCCTGCAGCAGTTGACGGGGCCTGCGGCGCCGCTGCATCGATTGCTCGACACGGTCCGGGAGAACACTTCGCTCTCAGCGGCCGGCGTTGTTGAGGTAACAGATCAGACCAAGACAGTGCTGCCGATAAGTAGTAAGCCTGAGCATCAGCAGGCGTGGACTATTCAAAGGGCCTTTGCCGGGCTGAGCGCGATGCTGCAGGGAGCCGCAGAGAAGCCTAGCTACTACGATGAAACCCTGGTTGCTCTCACAGCCGTACACGACTATGCCAAGGCGGTGCAGGACAGCCCGGACCGAGGCAGGGCAGCACTGCAGGCCGTGCATCAGCGTTTCTCGATGACTGGGCATGACCCCATCGGCACCTTGCAACGAGTATCGACCGGCTTGCCTGAACCTATCAACCGCCAGGTACGAAAGGTGGCTGATCAAACGGCGCAGGTATTGAATGTTGAAGCACTGCGCGAGTTGGAGCGGCGCTGGGATGCTGAGGTGTATAGTTTCTTTCAGCAGCGCCTGGCAGGCCGATACCCCTTCGTGGCCAGGGCGCCGGACGCGTCGCTGGATGACTTCGAGGCGTTCTTCGGGCCGAAGGGCCGGCTGCAGCAGTTCAATGAGCAATATCTGAAGGTGTTCCTGAAGGACAACCTCGAAGCCCTGCAAACCGGCCAGCAGGGGCAGTCCCTGATCCGTAGCGATGTGATCGAGCAGTTGGAGCTGGCGGACCGCATTCGCGAAACGTTCTTCGATCAGCGCGGCAACTTGAGTGTGCAGTTCAGTATCGAGCCGTTAGGGTTGAGTGCGAACCAGCGCACGAGTTTGCTGGATCTGGACGGTCAGTTGATTTCCTACACCCATGGCACGAGTCAGATCACCGGTGTCATCTGGCCCAATACGCTTGGGCAACATGTGCGTAGCAACCTGACGCTGCTCAGGCAGAGCGGCAATAGCAGCAGTCTGGAGTATCGAGGCCCCTGGTCCATGTTCCGCCTGCTCAGTCGTGGTTCGCTCAATGGGCGGACGGCGACCAGTGTGGACTTGAGCTTCAGGACCGGTGATGGCGTGATGCGCTACCGGCTGAGCGCGCAGAAGGCTTTCAATCCCATTACCCAACAACCGTTCAAAGGCTTCCGCTTGCCACGCGGGTTGCTGCAACAGCCATCCAGGATGGTTCAGGCCGGGCAGACGGGCGCACCTGTCATGTAAATCTATGAAAAGCCGAAAGGCTAATGCCTGTCAGTTAATCCTTCGTTGCAGTAGTTTGGGCCGTTCCAAGACCGTGCAAGCCGGCATTCAAAGCGCTCACGCGGACTTTGAGCGGCCTTGTGCCGCGAAAGGGCCGCAAAGCGGCCCCATTGGCTTAACTGGCCTGCATTAGCCAAAAGGCTCTTTTTTCGTTCCGGCGAAAGCCACCACAAAGACCGCTTGAGCTTCAACTGAGCGCCGCCAGGGCTGGTAGTGTCGAGTGATTCATTTGTCGATAGCGTCAACTCTGGAAACGGACGGCGCTGGAGTATGAAGCTTGTCGATAATCTGCTTGGCCAAGGCATGGTAAAGAGAGACCGGAGACACCCATCCCGAGATGGCTGCTGCCATGAGTGTTGCGGCCAGCATGGGAATGGCCAGATCCTGGCTGTGTGTCAGCTCAAGCACGATGACCGAGGCGGTCAGCGGCGAGCGTGTAACACCGGCCAGGTACGCGCCCATTCCGAGTAATGCGCATGCTTGAGGATCAACATCGGGTAGCACGCTCAACAGAGGCGCAAAGGCAGCACCGATGCTCAGAGAGGGCGAAAAGAGACCGCCCGGAATCCCGGAGAGATAAGAAACGACACTGGCCAGAAACTTCCACAGCAGAAAGCTTTGGTCCGTGATTGGCTGACCCTCCAGCAAGGCACGCGTTTCTTCATATCCGGTGCCGAATACATGATTGCCGGAGACGAGCCCCAACGTGCCCAGCAGCAGCCCACACATGGCTGACTTGGAAAGTCGTGAGTATGGCGTGCTTTACCGGGCAGGCCTATCCGACACAGGTGGTAGTGGTGCCAGATGTGGCGATCTACTTGCCCAATTGCAATGGGTCGCCAGCGCGAGATCGTTGCCAGGTGGTCCAGCGTGCTTTGGTGGCAGCAAGGTGTCTTGTCGTCAGGCGCATGGGCGGGGTCGCTACCTACCGCAGAGTAATGGCATCACGCCTGCAACTCACCCAACCACGGGTAGCGTTGATGGCGTAGGGTTTTCCTCGTCAATCGATGCCGTTATGCTTCTCGTTCCAGAGCGGGTTTACCAGGATTGTGCACATGGTCAGACACCTGCTAATGCTGACGGCGGCCTTGCTGTTCTGTGCGCCGGTGTCCGCCAAGCAGATTCAACGTCAATTGGGTGATTTTGCCTTCAAGCTCAGTACCCAAGGCTCCCGCTCAATGGCACAGGGGTTGATTTCGCCCAGCGCTGTCGGCGCATTCCATGGCGGTGTGGATGTCAGTCACTCCAGCGGTTTGTACATGGGGCAGTTCGCACCCAGCCTGGGTCTTTCACCCAACTCGACTCTCAAACTCGACAGTTATTTCGGCTACAAGCGCCGATTCGATGAAAGCCTGGGCTTCGAGGCCGGGCTTATTCATTACAGTCAGCCAAACCTTTCCAACAGTGAAAGCTATGCCCTGTATGGTGGTTTTTCGACGTTGGACAGTCGCTTCGCAGGTGCCTGGAGAAACGATCCAGACAACCGCACGGGGACGTTATTCGTCGATGTGGGCCGCCTTCCGTTGTTCGAAATGGACCTGACGCTGAAGGTCGCTCACCACCGCCTGGGCACGCCTTTCACGATCGGCGATGGCAGCCAAGTGGATCATTTCAATGATTGGTCGGTGGCGCTGTCTCGCCCTTGGCTGGGGGTCGACCTGGACCTCATCTACAGCAGTTCCGACCTGCAAGGCGCCGGTTGTGTCGTGTATGCAGGCATGAACAACTACTGCGAGAGCATGCTGATGTTGAAGGCGCAGCGAAGCTTTTTCTAACGCTCAGCCAGCGTCGCTCATGTGCATGTGGTGGTTTTTCATAGGCACTTGCGAGGGTGGACGATCTCTGCGCGCCTGATCGCCATCCAGGTGTCACCGATGCCCGTGGAGGGAGACCCCTCATGAGCAGCACTTCAGATAAAGTAAAAGGCTTGGCTAACGGAGCGCTCGGCAGGGCCAAGCAAGCTGCTGTGGCTCCGGTTAAGCCGTCGACATTGCTGAATGGGAGGGGGCTTCGATGGAGCTACGCCAGCTACGTTATTTTCTGAGTGTGCTGGAATGCGGCAGCCTCGGCAGGGCTGCGCTCGAAACGGGCGTTGGAGTCTCTGCGTTGAGCCAGCAACTGACGAAGCTCGAATGTGAGTTGAGTACCCGTTTGCTGACACGCTCAAGCGTTGGCGTCACGCCTACCGCAGCAGGCTTGGCATTCGAATACCATGCGCGTTTGACGCTGCGCCAGGCCCATTACGCCGTACTGGCCGCGCGCAGTGGGCGTATGAGCGGGTACGCCAGTGTCGGCATGGCACCGACTACGGCTTCGGTGCTGGGCTTGGCGCTGATTGCCAGGATGCGCGAGCGTTACCCGGATATCCGTCTTCATTTGGTCGAGATGCTGTCCGGCTACCTGGTGAATCAGCTCAATACGCGGCATCTGGATGTGGCGGTGTTGTTTCAGCAGGAGGCCGGCATGCGTCTGGATGTGCGGCCGCTGCTGGAGGAGCGTTTGTTCGCGCTGGTGCCACTCGCGCTGGTCAAGGCCGACTGGGGGCCGTCGCTGACGTTGCAGCAGATCGCCTCGCTGCCGTTGGTGATGCCCAGCGCCCAGCATGGTCTGCGCGCCACGTTGAGGGCGATTCTGGAGCGCGTTGGATTGGACGCGACTATCGTCATGGAGGTGGACGGCTTGTCGCTGCTCATGGAGTGCGTCAGTGCTGGCCACGCCGCGACGATTCAACCCGGCGCCACGGTGGCTCGGGCTACGCAGGCAGGCTTGCGGGTATTTTCGATCGACGATCCGCAAGCGCAGCGGCGCAACCTGGTGGTAAGCCTGGCCGATGATGAACTTTCGCCTGCTGCGCTGGCTACGCGGATCGTGCTGCATGAAGTGTCCCGCGAACTGGTGCAGCAAGAGCGCTGGCCGGGCGCGCGCTTGCTGTGAGTGCCTGCACGCAATCCAGCCTTTAGAAAAACTGAAGACCTCCCCCCAGTGAGCGCGTTTCGCCCAGGGTACGCGAAGCCCTAAAGTCCGGGCTCTGCGAGAAGCCGCCCAACCCAGGCTTCTCGCTTCCTGGAGGCGACATGATCGATGTGCTTGTCATCGGCGGCGGCAACGCTGCCCTGTGCGCTGCGCTGATGGCGCGCGAGGCCGGCGCCAGCGTAATGCTGGTGGAAGCCGCACCCCGCGCCTGGCGAGGCGGCAACTCCCAACATACGCGCAACCTTAGGTGCATGCACGATGCCCCACAGGATGTGCTGGTGGACGCTTATCCCGAAGAAGAGTTCTGGCAGGACCTGCTCAAAGTCACCGATGGCCAGACCAACGAGGCCCTGGCGCGCCTGGTGATTCGTGCCTCTGGCGACTGCCGCGGTTGGATGCGCCGACATGGCGTGCATTTCCAGCCTTCGTTGTCCGGTGCGTTGCACACCGCGCGGACCAACGCGTTCTTCATGGGCGGCGGCAAGGCCTTGGTCAATGCCTACTACCGCAGTGCCGAGCGGCTCGGCGTGCAGGTGCGCTACGACAGCCCGGTAGCTGACGTGGAACTGCGCGATGGGCGCTTCATCGCGGCCCACCTGGCGGCCCGTGACGTCAACGGACGGCACGTACCCGTCGAGCGCATCGAGGCACGCAGTTGTGTGTTGGCGGCCGGCGGCTTCGAGTCCAACCGCCAATGGCTGCGCGAGGCCTGGGGGCAGAACGCGCGCGGCGAATGGCCGGCCGATAACTTCCTGGTGCGCGGCACGCGCTTCAACGACGGCGCGCTGCTACGCCGGATGATCGAGCTGGGCGCCGACACGATCGGCGATCCAACCCAGGCCCACATGGTCGCCATCGATGCCCGTGCGCCGCTCTATGACGGCGGCATCTGCACCCGTATCGACTGCGTGTCGCTGGGTGTGGTGGTCAACCGTGACGGCCAGCGTTTCTACGACGAAGGGGAGGACTTCTGGCCCAAGCGCTATGCCATCTGGGGGCGCCTGGTGGCCCAGCAACCTGGTCAGGTGGGTTTCTCGATCATCGACCGCAAGGCCCTCGGGCGTTTCATGCCGCCAGTGTTTCCCGGTACTCGCGCCGACAACCTGGAGTCCCTGGCGGTTGCCCTTGGGCTGCCGGTGCCTGCGTTTCTCGACAGCCTGCGCGCCTACAATGCGGCATGTCGTCCCGGCACGTTCGACCACACCCGTTTGGACGATTGCCGCACCGAGGGCGTGCAGCCGATCAAGAGCCACTGGGCCTTGCCAATCGACACACCGCCGTTCTTCGGCTACCCACTGCGCCCAGGGGTGACCTTCACCTATCTCGGCTTACGCACCGACGCTACGGCTGCCGTGCATTTCGGTGGGCGCCCCAGCCCCAATCTGTTCGTCGCCGGCGAGATGATGGCCGGCAATGTGCTGGGCAAGGGCTACACAGCCGGTGTCGGCATGTCCATCGGGACCGCGTTTGGGCGCATCGCCGGCACTCAGGCGGCAGCTGCCGCTGGCCATTCTGTCAACCCTCTGGAGGCCCAGCATGACTGTGCAAATGCCTGAACCCCATACGTTCGATCCCGTCCCAGCCCAGGCTGAACTGATCCCGCTCCTTGACCTGCACGAGCAGGAGGTGGACCGGCAGATGCGCATCTGCAACGCTTGCCGTTATTGCGAGGGATTCTGTGCAGTGTTCCCGGCGATGACCCGCCGGCTCGACTTTGCCAAGGCCGACATTCACTACCTGGCCAACCTCTGCCACAACTGTGGAGCCTGCCTGCATGCCTGCCAGTACGCCGCACCGCATGCGTTCGCCGTGAACGTGCCGCAGGCCATGGCCAAGGTGCGTGCGCAGACCTACACCGAGTACGCCTGGCCGGCGCGTTTCGGGCTGCTCTACCGGCGCAATGGCACGTTCGTCGCCGTGGCGTTGGCAATCGCACTGTCGCTGTTCCTGCTGCTCGCCTTGCAGGTTAACGGCACTTTGCTGCCGGGGCGTCTGGCCGGTGACTTCTACGCGGTGTTCCCGCATAACACCCTGGCGCTTCTGTTCGGTGGTGTGTTCAGTGCGGCCGGGGTAGCGTTGGTCATGGCGTTGCGGCGCTTCTGGCGCAGCGTCTCGCCTGGCCAGGCGCGACAACCGGCCAGTGGTGCGCTGAGCGAAGCGGCCAGCGCGGTGCTTACGCTCAAGTATCTCGATGGCGGCCATGGCCAGGGCTGCAACAATGCCGATGATCGCTACACGCTATGGCGCCGGCGCTATCACCACCTGACCTTCTACGGCTTCATGCTGTGCTTTGCCGCCACCGTGGTTGCCACCGGTTACCACTACCTGCTCGGGCTGCCGGCACCTTACCCAATGACCAGCGTGCCGGTGCTTCTGGGTACCCTAGGCGGTATTGGCTTGATCGTCGGGCCTGCGGGTCTGCTGGCGTTGAACCTGCGCCGCGCGCCTGAGCACGGCGACGTCGCGCAGCGCCCGATGGACCGGGCGTTCATCCTGCTCTTGCTGTTGGTCAGCGCCACGGGGCTGGCACTGCTGGCGCTGCGTGACAGTGCGGCGATGGCGATCTTGCTAGCCGTGCACCTGGGCACCGTGATGGCCCTGTTCGTGACCTTGCCCTATGGCAAGTTCGCCCATGGCCTTTTCCGCAGTGCCGCGCTGCTGAAGTTCACTATCGAAAAGCGCCGGCCAGATCCTCACGGCCTGGGTGGGGACTGACCCATGCACGGCTCGCGACGCGACCCTGCGTGCTGGCGCCGTTCAGCGGTTGGGCCATTGCTCCAGCAGGATCGACACGAACTTCTCGGCGGCGGGCGACAGCGAGGCGCCCCGGCGATAGACCAGGCCCAGTGTACGGGTAACCTCCGGTTCGCACAGCGGCACGCTGACCAAAGTGGGGTGGTCGGCGCTGGGCATCGCCAGGCTTGGCATCGCCGACACGCCCAGCCCTGCCTCGACCATGCCCAGCGACGTGGACAAGTGCTGCACTTCGTAGAACCATTTCGGTCGCAGGCCCAGGCCGGACAACGCATGGTCGAGCAGCATGCGGTTGCCGCTGAGCCGGCCGACCCCGATCAGTCGGTAGTCGGCCAGTTCCGCCCAGGTCACCGATGCGCGGTTGGCCAAGTCATGGTCTCGACGGCAGGCCAGCACGAAATGTTCCTGCACCAGCGAGACGAACTCGATGTCGGGATGCTGGCCGCTCATCATGTTGATGCCAAAGTCGGCCTCGCCGCGCAGCACCGCTTCGAGGCCGTCGTTGGCGCTGAGGTCGAGCAGGCGAATGCGAATTTTCGGGTACTGCGCGTTGTAGTCGCGAATCACCGAGGGCAGGAAGTAGAACGCCGCCGTTGGAATGCAGGCGAGGGTGACCTGGCCGGTCTGGCGCTCGGCCAGTTCGCGGATGCTCAGGATCGAATCCTCGAAGTCGTCCAACAGGCGTCTGGCCTTGGGCAGGAAGTCCCGTCCGACGCTGGTCAGGCTGACCCGACGCGTGGTGCGCTCGAGCAGCGAGATACCCAGGCCTTCCTCGAGTTTCTTGATCCGCCTGCTGAGGGCTGGCTGGGACAGGTGCAGGGCCTCGGCAGCCTCGTGAAAACTGCCAAGTTCGGCGATTTTCACGAACGATCGGATATCTTGGAGCTCATATTCCATGACGCTGTGCTCTCCTCGGGTGGCTATTTATTATTTTGTATTTCGCAAGAATGGCTACGATATTTGCATTGGATTGATTTATCCATCCCTGTCACTCTTTTGCTCACAACATCAATGATGTCCATTGATCAACAAGAGTGCGATAACATGCAACGAATTCCCTGCGTGCTCATGCGTGGCGGTACCTCCAAGGGACCGTTTTTCCACGCTTGGGACCTGCCTGCCAATGTGGTCGAGCGCGACGAACTGCTGATCAACCTGATGGGTTCCGGCCATGAGCTTGAGATCGACGGTATTGGTGGTGGTAGCCCGCAGACGAGCAAGGTCGCGATCATTAGCCCTTCGTTGCATGCCGACGCCGACGTCGATTACCTGTTCGTGCAGGTCATGGTCGCCCAGCGTCGTGTCGACACTGCCCCCAATTGCGGCAACATGCTGTGCGCCGTCGGCCCGTTCGCCATCGAGCAGGGCCTGGTCAAGCCGCAGGACGGCAAGACCCTGGTGCGTATTCGCAACCTCAACACCAACACCTTCGTCAACTCGTTGGTCGAGACCCCCGGTGGGATCGTCCGCTACGAAGGCCGCACGGCGATCGACGGCGTTCCGGGGACTGCCGCCCCGGTACACCTGACATTCCTCGATGCGGTCGGTAGCAAGACCGGCAAGTTGTTCCCCACCGGCCAAGCCCAGGATGTGATCGATGGCGTAGCGGTGACCTGCATCGACATGGCCATGCCGATGATGATCGTACAAGCCCGTGACATGGGGGTGACCGGTGCCGAAAGCCCAGCCGAGCTGGATGCCAACAGCGAGCTGCTGCAGCGCCTTGAAGCCTTGCGCCTGAAGGCCGGCAAGGCCATGGGCCTGGGTGATGTCAGCGGTATGGTGATTCCCAAGCCGGTACTGGTGTCGCCGCCGCGCTACGACGGTACCGTGCAGGTACGCTACTTCATGCCGCACAGCTGCCACCGTGCGCTGGCGATCACCGGAGCCGTGGGCCTGGCGACTGCCTGCGTCAGCCCCGGCACCGTGGCCGCGCAGATGCTCGGCGACGGCGCGCAGCACCTGGACCAGGTGCGTCTGGAACACCCCAGTGGGGGTATCGACGTTGCGCTCTCGCGCACGGGTGCCGAGGGCAAGACCCTGCAGGCGTCCGTGGTGCGCACCGCGCGCCGGCTGTTTGCCGGGTTCGTCTATGCACCAACCTTGCGCAGGCTGGCCGGATAGGCTCAGGCCTTCATCCAACCTGCGTTGCCGTAAAGCAACAAGCGCATCCGCACAATTTCAACAATGGGTGATGCCATGAGACTCGCTAAATCACTGTACTTCCAGATCCTCTGCGCCGTCCTGCTAGGCGTATTGGTCGGCCACTTCTGGGCGCAACAGGCCGTTGCGCTCAAGCCGCTGGGCGATGCTTTCATCAAGCTGATCAAGATGATGATCGCCCCGGTGGTTTTCTGCACCATCGTCACGGGCATCGCCGGTATGACCGACAAGCGTTCGCTCGGGCGCTTGATGAGCAAGACCTTGCTGCTGTTCCTGGTGCTGACTGTGATCAGCCTGGTGATCGGTTTGGTGGCGGTACATCTGTTCCGTCCAGGGGTGGGCATGAACATCGACCCGGCCACCCTGAGCACCGCCGGACTGAGCCAGTACGCGGCTTCCGCGGCGCAGCTGAGCGTGGTGGATTTCTTCATGCACATCATCCCGGACACCTTCATCGGTGCCTTCAACAAGGGTGAAGTGCTGCCGGTGCTGTTCATCGCGGTACTCAGCGGTTTCGCGCTGTCTTCGATGGGCGAGAAGGGCAAGCCGGTGCTGAGCGTGCTCGAGTCGGCCTCGACTATGGTGTTCCGCATCTTCGGCTACCTGATGCGCTTTGCGCCCATCGGTGCCTTCGGCGCGCTGGCGTTCACCGTCGGGCAATACGGCGTGACCTCCCTCGGCGCGCTGGCCAAGTTGGTCGGTACGCTGTACATCGCCTGCGCATTCTTCGTACTGGTGGTGCTGGGCGGTCTCTGCCGCGCCTACGGGTTCAGCCTGTGGAAACTGCTGCGCTACTTCCGCGAGGAGTTCCTGGTGGTGCTCGGCACGTCCTCCACCGAGCCTGTGCTGCCGCGCATGCTGGAGAAGCTGGAGAAGCTCGGCTGCAAGAAAGGCGTGGTAGGCCTGGTGTTGCCGACCGGTTATTCGTTCAACCTCGACGGTACGGCGATCTACCTGTCGCTGGCCGCGATCTTCATCGCCCAGGCCTGCAACATCGACCTGAGTCTCGGCCAGATGGTCACCATGCTGGCGATCATGCTGCTCTCCTCGAAAGGCGCCGCTGGTGTCACTGGCAGTGGCTTCGTGGCCTTGGCCTCGACCCTGACGGTGATCCATGACATCCCGCTGGCGGGCCTGGCCTTGCTGATCGGCATCGACCGCTTCATGTCCGAAGCCCGTGCGCTGACCAGCCTTGCGAGTAATGCTGTAGCCACCGTGGTGATCTCGCTGTCCGAAGGGGCCTGTGAGCGCGACACCTTGTTGCGTCGCCTCGACGGTGCGCCGGCAGTGGCCTCCGCGCAAGACACCGACGTGGTGCAAAACCACGCCGCACCGGCCGACTGGTCTGCCGAGCCGCCACGCCACGGCTGACCGACCTTACACCTCACAGTGACATAAACTCCTACCTGGCATTACGCGATGCCGGGTGGGGCAGGGGCCGCCTGCCTGTTGGGCGGCCAGGCACAATAAAAACAAGAGAATCTAAACATGCTCGCACTCCTGGGCCTGGTCATGGTGGTGACCTTCACCTACCTGATCATGAGTAAACGCCTTTCCCCGATCGTCGCGCTCACCGCGGTGCCTATCGTCTTTGCACTCATCGGTGGCTTCGCCCCGGAACTTGGCAAGATGATGCTCGATGGCCTGAAGATGGTCGCGCCCTCTGCGGCGCTGCTGTTGTTCGCCATTCTGTTCTTCGGCCTGATGATCGACGCCGGTCTGTTCGACCCGCTGATCCGCAAGATCCTCAAGCGCGTCAACGGCGACCCGATCAAGATCGCCATCGGCACCGCGCTGCTGTCGCTGCTGGTAGCCCTGGACGGTGACGGCACCACCACCTACATGATCACGTGCGCGGCGATGCTACCGTTGTACAAGCGCATCGGCATGAACCCTATGATCCTCGCCACGGTGTCGATGCTGTCATTGAGCATCATGAGTGGCATGAGCCCCTGGGGTGGCCCGGCGACCCGTGCGATCGCGGCGCTCGGCCTGGATGCCACCGAGTACTTCATCCCTATGTTGCCGACGGTGATCGGCGGTGCCGTGTGGGTGGTGTTCACTGCCTACCTGCTCGGTCGCGCTGAGCGTCGGCGCATCGGCAATGTGGTGTTGGAGTCCGGTGGCGGCAACTGCTACATCAAGGAAATCCTCGGTGACGCTCCTTACAAGCGCCCGCGCATGGCCTACGTGAACCTGGCCCTGGTGGTGGCCGTCATGACTGCGCTGGTGCTGGGTGTGATGCACGCGGCAATCCTGTTCATGATCGGCTTCGTCATCGCACTGATGATCAACTATCCGCAGCTGGACGTGCAGAAAGAGCGCATCCTGGCCCACTCGGGTAACGCCATGACCGTGGTGCTGCTGGTGTTCGCCGCCGGTATCTTCGCCGGTATCTTCTCCGGCACCAAGATGGTCGATGCCATGGCCCAGACCCTGGTGAGCTGGATTCCGCAGGCGTGGAGCCACTGGTTCCCGCTGGTGGTGGCGTTGACCAGCATGCCGCTGACCTTCGTGCTGTCCAACGATGCCTACTACTTCGGCGTGGTGCCGATCCTGGCGAACGCCGCCGCAGCCTACGGTATCGATCCGATCGAGATTGCCCGTGCCTCGGTGCTTGGCCAGCCGGTCCACCTGATGAGCCCGCTGGTGGCCTCGACCCTGCTCCTGGTGGGGATGGTCGACCGCGATATCGGCGATTTCCAGAAGGCCACCGTGAAATGGGCGGTGCTCACCTCCCTGGTGATTACGGCGCTCGCACTGCTGACCGGTGCCGTGTCCTTCATGGTCTGAATGCCCCGGGCGCCGCATGGCGCCCAACCAATGTACCTAAAAACAGCACTTATCTAAGAACAACAATTAGAGCAATCAATCATGTACCCAACCCTTTTCCGTGGGGCCACCTGTGGCCTGCTGTGCAGCTGGCTGCCTGTCGCTGGCGCTGCCGGTTTCATCGAAGACAGCAAACTCAAGCTGCAGCTGCGCAACGTGTACTTCAACGAGAACTTCCGCGACGAACAGGGCATGAGCGCACGCGCTGCGGCCAATGCCAAGAGCGAGCGCGTGGAGTGGGCTCAGGGGTTCCTGCTCGACTACCAGTCCGGCTTCACCCAAGGCACCCTGGGCCTGGGCGTCGACGCCATGGGCCTGGTGGGCGTCAAGCTCGACTCGGGCCGTGGGCGCAGTGGCACGGGCTTGTTGCCGGTGCACGACGATGGCCGTGCGGCGGATGAGTTCGCCAGTGCCGGGGTTACCGCCAAAGCCCGCCTGGGCAGCACCGTGGTCAAGCACGGCACCTTGCTGCCCAAGACTCCAGTACTGGTCTACAACGACGCACGTTTGCTGCCGCAGACCTACCAGGGCACCCAGCTGACCAGTACCGACATTGACAACCTCACTCTGACCGCCGGACACCTGGATCGCTTCAAGCAGCGTGACTCATCTAATAGCACGGGGTTGTACCTGGACGGTTATGGCGGCCCAGAGTCTGGCGATTTCAGCTTCGCCGGTGCTGATTACGCGGTTAGCAAGCAGCTGCGTCTGAGCTATTTCCATGGCCAGCTGGAGCACTTCTACCGTCAGGACTTCGCCGGGCTGGTGCATGACCTGCCGCTGGGCGGCGGCGTGCTGACCACTGACCTGCGTTATTTCCGCAGCCGCGACAGCGGTACGGCGTATGCCGGTGGTATCGACAACGACATGTTCAGCGGCCAACTCTCGTACGCCCATTCCGGGCATACCGTCGGCGCCGGTTACCAAGTACTTAATGGGGAAGCCGGGCTGCCGTACATCAGTGGGGCAACGGTCTATTCGTTCAGCAACGTTGGCATTGGCAAGTTCATCGAGGAGGAAGAGAAGACCTGGATGGCCAGCTATGCCTACAACTTCGCTGCTGCCGGGGTGCCGGGGCTGACCTTCATGACGCGCTACCTCAGTGGTGACAACGGTCGCTCCGGCGCAGCGGGAATCAAGGAATGGGAACGCGATGCCGAGCTGGCCTACGTGGTACAGGGCGGCACCTTCAAGGGGTTAGGGGTGAAGCTGCGCAACTATGTCTATCGCTCGGACTTCTCGCGCGGTCGCGACAGCAACCGGATCTATCTCACTTACGACATCGCAATCTGGTAACCGAACGCTAAGGAATGCACGGACATGTCTATCTGGCTTACCAACCTCACTGTTGCCAGGAAGCTGATGATCGGCTTCGGTTTACTGTTGCTGATGGGCGTACTGAGCTTTGCGGCAGGTTGGAACGCCATCCACAATTTGTCTTACCGGATGGATCGCATGAGTGTGGTCAACCGGTTGATGGAGGACTTTTCCAAACTGCGCCTGGAGCGTGCGGCGTACGTGCAAAGCGAAGGCGACCAACAGGCTGCCAGAGCGCTACAGGAAAAAATTGTCGCGATTGGGCAAACCCTGGACGCGCTCAAGGGCTTTTTCAAGAATGAAATCAATGTCCGGCGCATCGCGGCCATGTCCGAGCACCTCATCGCCTACCAAGGTGGTATCGAGGCGCTCGGACAGACCTATCAGCAGATCGAGCAGTCGCGTGCTGTGCGTCGAAGCAGCGGCGATAGCACGCTGAAAGGCTTGGATGAGCTTAATGGACTACTGGGCAATGATGATGGCTCAGGGGCTACCAGCCTTTACAAGGCGATCAAGGACCTGCAGATGCAGTTTTTGTATGCGCGCTTTGAAACGCGTGCGTACACTTATGCTGGCAATGGTAGTGCCAAGCAGTACAGCGCGGCCATGGATGCAGTCAACGCAACGTTGACTCGCTTGCAATCGCTGCGTGACGCGTTGCACGGCACGCGTGCAACGTTGCTCGATGAGTTGGCGCAATCCATCCAGGCCTATCGTGACTCGCTGGATACCCATCGTGCGGCACTGACGCGTATCGAGGGGGCGCTTGGCGACATTCAGAAGCACGGCGACGCGTTGCTGGGTACTAGCCAGGAACTGTATGAGCAGCAAATGCAGTCGCGCTTGGACGATACCCGGGATGCGACCTGGACACTGCTCACCTGCCTTGTCCTGGCGCTGTTGTTGGGTGGGGCTGCTGCCCTGCTGATCACGCGTCAGATCGTGCCACCGCTGCATGCTGCGTTGAACCGCGTGCAACGTGTAGCCGAAGGCGACCTGACCCTCCAGCCCCACACGTTGCGCAAAGACGAAATAGGGCAGTTGGAAGAAGGGTTGCAACGCATGACCAGCAGTTTGCGCGCGCTGGTTGGCCATATCGATGATGGAGCAACGCAAATTGCCAGTGCTACCGAGCAGTTGTCGGCGATTACTCAGCAGACCCGTGCAGGGGCCGACGAGCAAATGAAGGAAACTGAACAAGTGGCCGCAGCCATGCATGAAATGACCACCTCGGTGCAGGATGTAGCACGTAATGCGGTCGAAACCGCGCGCTCGGTCGATCAGGCAACGCAAGAGGCGCTCAGCGGTGCGCAGATCGTCAAAAATGCCATTGATCGCATTGAAAACCTGTCTGCCGAAGTCGATCTGACCAGTGCCGCCGTTGGCACCCTGGCGCAGGAAAGTGGGCGGATCGGCAGCATGCTCGATGTGATCAAGTCCGTGGCTGAGCAGACTAACCTGCTGGCCTTGAATGCTGCCATCGAGGCTGCGCGTGCGGGCGAGGCGGGTCGTGGCTTCGCCGTGGTGGCCGATGAAGTCCGCGCCTTGGCGCAGAGGACGCAGCGCTCCACCGAGGATATCGAACAGCTCATCGCGGCGTTGCGCCAAGGAACCCTCGAGGCCGTGCAGCGTATGGAAACCAGCCGTGGCCTGACCGGCGAAAGTGTCCAGTTGGCCCGCGATGCAGGGTTGGCGTTGGACAATATCACCGACAGCATGGGCGGTATCCAGGGACGGACGCAACAGATCGCCGCTGCCGCCGAAGAACAGGGCGCCGTGGCCGAGGACATCAACCGCAATATATTGAGTGTTCGTGACATTACCGAGCAGGCGCATACCGCCAGCGAACAGACCAGTACCGCTAGCCTGGAGCTGGCTGGGTTGGGCAGCGCCTTGCAGGCGCAGGTGCGACGGTTTCAGGTGTAACGTCAGCCTTGGCGTGGGCCCACCCTGCTGTGGGCCCGGATACGCGTGATTCAGTGCTTGGGCATGGGCGCCAGACGCAAGATCAGGCAGCCAATCACCGCCGAGAGCAGCGAACCCAGGAGGATGCCGATCTTTGCCGCATCGACCTTCTCCGGCTGTCCTGGGAACGCCAGTTCACCGATGAACAGGCTCATGGTGAAGCCAATGCCACACAGCATCGCCACGCCGTAGATCTGTAGCCAACTGGCGCCCTGGGGCTTGCTGGCAAGGCCGCTCTTGACCGCCAGTAGCACGCCAGCGAATACCCCCAACTGCTTGCCCAACAGCAGGCCCAGAGCGATGGCCAGGGGCAGGGGAGCAAACAGATCGCCCAGGCTCAGGTTGCCAAACGACACACCCGCGTTGACAAATCCGAAGGCCGGCACGATCAGGAACCCCACCCACGGCGCGAGGCTGTGTTCCAGGCGCAGTAACGGGCTGGCACCGCTCGGCTGGCCCGTGCCTGGGCGATAGGGAATCAGCAGCGCGCCGACCACCCCGGCGATGGTTGCGTGCACACCTGACAGCAGGGTGAAGTACCACAGGACCATGATCGCCAGCAGATACGGCCACAGCGCGACTACCCGCAGGCGGTTGAAGGCCAGCAGCAGCCCTACCACGGCGCCTGCACCGGCCAGTGCCATTAGGTCGATCGATGAGGTGTAGAACAACGCGATGATCGCTACTGCGCCCATGTCGTCGATGATCGCCACCGAGACCAGCATCACCTTGAGCGACAACGGTGCATGCCGGCCGAGCAGCGCCAGGGCGCCGACCGCGAAGGCGATGTCGGTGGCGGCGGGTATCGCCCAGCCGCTGGCCAACTCCGGCTGGCCATTCGATACGGCCAGGTAGATCAGTGCGGGGGTGGCCATGCCCATCAGCGCGGGCAGCGCAGGCAGGCGACGTTGCTCCCAGCTGGCCAGGCGTCCATCGACCAGCTCGCGCTTGATCTCAAGCCCCACCAGCAGGAAAAACACGGCCATCAAGCCGTCGTTGATCCATAGATGAACGGTCATCGGGCCAAGTTTTTCGGTCAGCGTCGGGCCCACGGCCAGGTGCAGCAAATGCTGGTAGGCGCTGGCTGCGGGGCTGTTGGCAAGGATGATGGCCAGGGCGGCGGTAATCATCAGCAGTACGCCGCCGGTGGCTTCGCTGCTGAGCAGGCGGCGCAGCACGGAGCGTTGTTGCAGGGAGGTCAGTGGTGCATTCATGCGCGGGTCCTCGTTCATGGCGTCGCCCAAACCAACGCGGCGCGACGAACGGCGGACACGACAAGGCGCTGGCTCCGACGGTGACGGGCCACGATGGCGCAGGGCGAGAAGAAGGAAAAGTGGGATAGCGCAACATGCCTTGCCGTACAAGAACGGCAAGGGCAGGGCCATAGCGAAAGGAGGCATGCGTGCAACATGGACGGATCTCACGGAAAACAAATGAATGTTCTCCGTATTCGGGAAAGCTCCCGGGCGCACGCAGCACACGCCTGGCGACGATCTTAGCCAAGTAGACAAGATTTTACCCTGTCTAATTGCATCCAAATATTGCGGTAGTTATTTACCTCCGCCCCCATGGCCGGGCCGCGGACTTTGCCCGAGTGCTTGGGCGCAAGACGGCGCTACGGCACGCTGACTGCCAGCTTGGCGCGGTTGCCCAGCCACACCAGCAGCAGTCCCAGCGCCGCCAGCATGCCGCCTGCCATCGGCACGGCTGCGTAACCCAGGTCCAGACTGATCACTGCACCGCCTAAGGCTGCGCCCAGGGCATTACCCAGGTTGAATGCGCCGACATTGATCGACGAGGCCAGCCCAGGTGCTTCGATGGCTGCGGTCATCACCCGCATTTGCAGCGGTGGCACCACGGCGAAGGTGAACACGCCCCACACCAGCAGGGCGATCGCTGCACCGAGGTGGCTGCCAAGCGCCAGCGGCATCAGCAGCATGATTACCGCCAGTACGCCGAGGAAGATCCGCGCCGCGCCATCGAGCGACCAGTCCGCCAGCTTACCGCCCAAGCTATTGCCCAGCGTGAAACCGACCCCGATCAGCACTAGGCCGAGGGTGACGAAGCTGGCAGAAGCACCGGTCAGCTCGGCCAGCACGGGGGCGACGTAGGTGTACAGGGTGAACATGGCGCCAGCACCCAGCACCGTAGTAGCCATGGCCAACAGCACCCTGGGGCGGGCGATCACCGCCAGCTCCTTGCGTACATGCGGCACCTGGCCACGCTCACCTTTGGGCAGGGCGTACCACAGCGCGGCAATGGCCAGTAGACCTAGCACGGCGGTCCCGGCGAACGCCATGCGCCAGCCCACCTGCTGGCCGAGCCAGGTGGCTGCTGGCACGCCGCCGATGTTGGCGATGGTCAGGCCCATGAACATCGTGGCCACGGCGCTGGCCTGCTTGTCGCGGGGCACCACGCTGGCGGCCACCACCGCACCCAGGCCGAAAAAGGCGCCGTGGTTGAGGCTGGTGATCATGCGCGAGACGAGCAGGGTGTAGTAATCCGGTGCCAGTGCCGAGAGCAGGTTGCCGAGGGTGAAGATACTCATCAGCAGCATCAGCGCGGCGCGCTTGCCAAAACGGCTGAACAGCAGGGTCATGATCGGCGCGCCGACCATCACGCCGATGGCGTAGGCGGTGATCAGCATGCCGGCGCTGGGGATGCTCGCACCAACGCCTTCGGCGATCACCGGCAGCAGGCCCATGGGGGTGAACTCAGTGGTGCCGATGCCAAAGGCGCCGATGGCCAGGGCTAACAGGACACGTTTGGGGTGAAGCGCGTTCATCTAAAACTCCGCGATGAAAATATCATGGGGGCGCGCGAACAGGGCTGGCGGGCGAAACGTTTGCTGCCGCCAGGCCCATACTGGCGAAGTGGTTCAGTCCCAGATCGGCGCCAGGTTATCCGGGCTGACTTCACGGCCGTTGCGTTCCAAACCTTCGATACGTGCCATGTCGTCGGCATCCAGACGCAGGCTCTGGGCGAGCAGGTTGCTGGCCAGGTTTTCGCGTTGGGTCGATGACGGGATCACCGCATAGCCCAATTGCAGGGCCCAGGCCAGTGCCACTTGGGCAACCGTGGCCTTGTGCTTGGCGGCGATCTGAGCCAGGACCGGGTCCTTGAGCACCTTGCCGTAGGCCAGGGTCATGTACGAGGTGACGGCGATGCCTTGGTCCTTCAGGAAGGTGGCCAGCTTGGTGTTCTGCAGGTACGGGCTCAGCTCGATCTGGTTGGTGGCGATTTCACCCTGGCCGACCACCTCGATGGCCTGGCGGGTCAGCTCGATGTTGAAGTTGGAAATACCAATCTGGCGGGTCAGACCGAGCTTTTTCGCTTCGGCCAACGCGCTCATGTATTCGCGCAGTTCAACCCCGTTATTGGGGGCCGGCCAGTGGATCAGCAGCAAGTCGACCTGATCGGTGCGCAGCTTTGCCAGGCTCTCGCGCAGGCTGGGCACAAGCTTGTCGGCGGCATAATTGTCGACCCAGATCTTGGTGGTGATGAACAGTTCCTCGCGCGGTACGCCGCTTTCGGCGATGGCTTGGCCGACTTCGGCTTCGTTCTTGTAGATCTGTGCCGTGTCGATGGCACGGTAGCCCAGCGCCAGTGCGGCCTTGACCGAGTCGATGACAGTTTGACCGGTGAGGCGGAAGGTGCCGAGGCCGAAGGAAGGGATGCTCATGGGTATACTCCTGACCAGTGAAGAGGGCTGCGAACCCTGGCCCGTGTGCCATGGGTTCGGGTATATGGCCGGCAGTGTGCGGGTTTGGTTCACGTTGATTAAGCCTGCGTGGGGCCAAGGTCCTTTGATTTGAAGTCACGAATCGATTGCAGGAGCGTGAGTGAGGCGGCGTAATGCCGGCTGTCATGTGTTCGCCGCATAGCTGTCACCGCCCTGCAACTCGCGCCCGGTGCAATGGCCGCATCGTGAATTCAGGAGCGTGGCCATGGAACTGTGTGTCATCGGGGCAGGGTACGTGGGGCTGGTGACGGCGGCCTGTTTCGCCGAAATGGGCAACCGCGTGGTGTGCCTGGAGCATGACCAGGCACGTCTGGCACAGTTGCGCCAGGGTCAGTGCCCAATCTACGAACCGGGCCTGCAAAGCCTGCTGCAGGAGGGCCTGCACAGCGGCCAATTGGCTTTCACCGACCAGTGGCGCCAGGCCCTGGCCAAGGCTGAGGTGGTGTTCATCGCGGTCGGTACGCCCAGTCAGGAAGACGGCTCGGCCGACCTGCAACATGTGTTGGCTGTAGCCGACAGCCTCGGGCGGCACCTGCTTCGTGCCTGCCTGGTGGTGAACAAGTCGACGGTGCCGGTGGGCACTGCCGAGCGCGTGGCCCGGCAGGTTGCAATTGGCCTGCGCGAGCGCGGTGTGCGTTTTACCGTGGAGGTGGCGAGCAACCCCGAGTTTCTCAAGGAGGGCAGCGCCATCGAGGACTTCCTGCGTCCCGACCGGATCATCATCGGGCGCGACAGCGAGCAAGCCGGGCAATGCCTGCAGCGGCTGTACGCGCCGTTCGTGCGCAACCGCGAGCGTATCCTTTTGATGACCCCGCGCGCCGCCGAATTCACCAAGTATGCGGCCAACGCTTTTCTCGCCACCAAGATTTCCTTCGTCAACGAACTGGCGATGTTGTGCGGGCACCTGGGGGTAGATATCGAGCAGGTGCGCCATGGCATCGGCAGTGACCAGCGCATTGGTAGCCATTTCATCTACGCCGGCTGTGGCTATGGCGGCTCGTGCTTTCCCAAGGATGTCCGTGCGCTGGTGCATTGCGCTGAGCAACAGGGGTTCGAGCCGGCGATCCTGAAGGCGGTGCAGGCGCGTAATGCCGAGCAGAAAACCGTGCTTTTCGCAGCGCTTTACCAGCATTTTGGCGGTTTTTTACGCGGGCGGCAGGTCGCGCTGTGGGGGCTGGCCTTTAAGCCAGGGACCGATGATCTGCGTGAAGCGCCGAGCTTGGTGCTGCTCGACGCCCTGCTGGCTGCCGGAGCGAGGGTCCAGGCGTGCGATCCTGCGGCCACCGCCGGGGTCGCGGCCCGCTATCCGCAGGCCCTGGCCAGCGGCCAATTGCGCCTGGGCGAAGACCCTTATGCCTGTGTCGAAGGGGCAGATGCGCTGGTGTTGCTGACCGAATGGAAGCAGTTTCGCCAGCCCGATTTCGTGCGTGTACGGGGCCTGATGCGCATGCCGGTGCTGTTCGATGGACGCAATATTTACGATCCGTCGGAACTAACTACACTGGGATATCTCTATCATGGCATCGGTCGTCCGCAGGCGGGGCATTGTAAGGTGACCGCCGCCTGATTAGACTGCGCCGAATTTCGTACGCAAAGCCCTTCGTTAAAGGACGTATATGATCAAGAAATGCTTGTTCCCGGCCGCCGGTTACGGCACCCGCTTCCTGCCTGCTACCAAAGCCATGCCCAAGGAAATGCTGCCGGTGGTCAACAAGCCACTGATCCAGTATGGCGTTGAAGAGGCACTGGCCGCCGGCCTGAACGAGATCTCCATCGTCACCGGTCGCGGCAAGCGTGCCCTTGAAGACCACTTCGACATCAGCTACGAGCTGGAAAACCAGATCAAGGGCACCGACAAGGAGAAATACCTGGTCGGCATCCGTCGCCTGCTTGACGAGTGCTCCTTCGCCTACACCCGCCAAACCGAGATGAAAGGCCTGGGCCATGCGATCCTGACTGGCCGCCCACTGATTGGCGACGAACCGTTCGCGGTAGTGCTGGCGGACGACCTATGCGTCAACCTCGACGGTGACGGCGTGCTCGCGCAAATGGTCGCGTTGTACAAGAAGTACCGCTGCTCGATCGTCGCCATTCAGGAAGTCGATCCGCAAGAAACCAACAAGTACGGCGTCATTGCCGGTGAAGAGATCAAGGACGGCATCTTCCGCGTTGACTCGATGGTCGAGAAGCCCAAGCCAGAAGACGCCCCGTCCAACCTGGCGATCATCGGTCGCTATATCCTGACCCCTGACATCTTCGAGAAGATCGAGCAGACCGAACCGGGTAAAGGCGGCGAAATCCAGATCACCGACGCGCTGATGAAGCAAGCCGCTGAAGGCAACGTGATCGCCTACAAGTTCAAGGGCCGTCGTTTCGACTGCGGTGGCGCCGAAGGCTACATCGAGGCGACCAACTTCTGCTTCGAGAACTTCTACAAGACTGGCAAGGCTTACTGATCGAGCCTGGCAAGTCACGGAGCCACCCCTCGGGGTGGCTTTTTTGTTTGCGGCGGCCAACGGCGCTATGCTGGGCGCCTGCCTAGGAGACTCAACGCATGGCTTACGATTTTGATCTGTTCGTGATTGGCGCCGGTTCTGGCGGTGTACGTGCGGCGCGCTTCGCCGCAGGCTTCGGCGCCAAGGTGGCGGTGGCTGAAAGCCGCTATCTGGGGGGCACCTGCGTCAACGTGGGGTGTGTGCCCAAGAAACTGATGGTCTACGCTGCACACGTGGCCGACGAGCTGGAACAGGCCGCAGGCTTCGGTTGGACCCTGGAAGAGGGGCATTTCGACTGGGGCACGTTGATCGCCAACAAGAACCGTGAGATCGAGCGCCTCAACGGCATCTACCGCAACTTGCTGGTCAATAGCGGCGTTACCCTGTTGCAGGGCCATGCCCGCATTACCGGCGCCAACGAAGTGGAAGTCGAGGGCCAGCGCTACAGCGCGGCCAACATCCTCATCGCCACCGGTGGCTGGCCGCAAGTGCCGGACATCCCGGGCAAGGAGCTGGCCATCACCTCCAACGAGGCGTTCTACCTCAAGCAACTGCCGCGTCGCGTGCTGGTCGTGGGCGGGGGCTACATCGCCGTGGAGTTCGCCGGGATCTTCCAGGGCCTGGGCGCCGACACCACGCTGCTGTACCGGGGTGATCTGTTCCTGCGCGGCTTCGACGGCTCGGTGCGCACGCACCTGAAAGAAGAGCTGGAAAAGCGCGGCCTGAACCTGCAATTCAACGCGGATATCCAGCGCATCGACAAGCTTGAGGGTGGCAGCCTCAAGGCCACCCTCAAGGATGGCCGCGAGCTGGTCGCCGATTGCGTGTTCTACGCCACTGGGCGCCGCCCGATGCTGGATAACCTAGGCCTTGAGAACACAGGCGTGGAGCTGGATGAGCGCGGCTACATTCGCGTGGATGAGCAGTACCAGACCACCGCGCCGTCGATCCTGGCCATTGGCGATGTGATCGGTCGAGTGCAACTGACCCCGGTTGCGCTGGCTGAGGGTATGGCCGTGGCCCGCCGCCTGTTCAAGCCTGAGCAGTACCGCCCGGTGGACTACCGCAACATCCCCACTGCGGTGTTCAGCCAGCCGCCAATCGGCACCGTGGGCCTGACCGAGGAGCAGGCGCTGGAAGCCGGGCACAAGGTACAGATCTTCGAGAGCCGCTTCCGAGCCATGAAGTTGTCCCTCACCGACATCCAGGAGAAGACCCTGATGAAGCTGGTGGTGGATGCCGAGACCGACAAGGTGCTGGGCTGCCACATGGTCGGGCCAGATGCTGGCGAGATCGTCCAGGGCCTGGGTATCGCGCTCAAGGCCGGGGCGACCAAGCAGCAGTTCGACGAGACCATCGGCGTGCACCCGACTGCTGCTGAAGAGTTCGTCACCATGCGCAGCGTGACACGCTGATAGCGCCGCTCCCACAGGACTGTGCAATCCCTGAATCCAGCGCTGCCCCCTGTGTAGGAGCGGCCTTGTGCCGCGAACACCGGCGCAGCCGGTGCCATCCACCGCGTCGCCTGCTTCGCGGTGGTCCGGCACTCCGGTGAACCCGCTCCCACAGGATTGTGCAACACCTGAATCCAGCGCTGCCCGTGTGTAGGAGCGGCCTTGTGCCGCGAACACCGGCATAGCCGGTGCCATCCACCGCGTCACCTGCTTCGCGGGCGACATGACGTGTCCGCACAAGCCTTTGCTCAGCAACAATCCTTCTATTAATAATCCTGCCTTATAGCCAAAACCAATCAGCAGCATGAGCTTTACCAATGAGCCTTCATCGGCATCAGTCGGTAGGATTCACTCCATCAACTGATTCCAACCCCATGAAGGAGTGTCTCTCATGCCAATCATCAACAGCCAAGTCAAACCGTTCAACGCCACCGCCTACCACAAGGGCGAGTTCGTCCAGGTCAGCGAAGCCGACCTGAAAGGCAAGTGGTCGGTAGTGTTCTTCTACCCAGCTGACTTCACCTTCGTGTGCCCGACCGAGCTGGGTGACCTGGCTGACAACTATGCCGAGTTCCAGAAGCTGGGTGTGGAAATCTACGGTGTGTCGACCGACACCCACTTCACCCACAAAGCCTGGCACGACACCTCGGACACCATCGGCAAGATCCAGTATCCGCTGATCGGCGACCCGACCCACGTGATCTCGCGCAACTTCGACGTGCTGATCGAAGAAGCTGGCCTGGCCGATCGCGGTACCTTCGTGATCAACCCGGAAGGTCAGATCAAGATCGTCGAACTCAATGACGGCGGTGTTGGCCGCGATGCAGCCGAGCTGCTGCGCAAGGTCAAGGCTGCCCAGTACGTTGCCGCTCACCCAGGCGAAGTCTGCCCGGCCAAGTGGAAAGAAGGCGAAGCTACCCTGGCGCCATCGCTGGACCTGGTCGGCAAGATCTAAGCCGATGAGCCTGTCGCGGGCGGTGAGCAGCCGCCAAAGCTGAAGCACTGACCGCCCCGTCAAACGCCCGGGTGCTATCGCCTGGGCGTTTTTGTATCCGAGTTTTGAAAAAAGGAATCGCCCGTATGTTGGACGCCACGCTTAAATCGCAACTGAAAACCTACCTGGAGCGGGTCACCCAGCCGATCGAGATCGTTGCCTCCCTCGACGACGGCGCGAAGTCCCGCGAATTGCACGACCTGCTGGTGGAAATCGCCGGCCTGTCGAACCTCATTACCTTCAGTGCGGACGGCACCGACGCACGTCGCCCTTCGTTCTCGCTGAACCGCCCGGGTGAAAGCATCAGCCTGCGCTTTGCCGGCATTCCCATGGGCCACGAATTCACCTCCCTGGTGCTGGCGCTGCTGCAAGTCGGCGGCCATCCGTCCAAGGCCAGCCGCGAGGTGATCGAGCAGATCCAAGGGTTGCAGGGTGAGTTCAACTTCGAAACCTACTTCTCGCTGTCGTGCCAGAACTGCCCGGACGTGGTCCAGGCGTTGAACCTGATGGCGGTGCTCAATCCCAATGTGCGTCACGTGGCCATTGATGGTGCGCTGTTCCAGGAAGAAGTCGAAAGCCGCAAGATCATGGCAGTGCCGAGCATCTACCTGAACGGCGAAGGATTCGGCCAGGGCCGCATGGGCCTGGAAGAGATCCTTGGCAAGATCGACACCAGCGCCGGGGCTCGCCAGGCCGAGAAAATCAATGCCAAGGATGCCTTCGACGTGTTGGTGGTCGGTGGCGGCCCGGCCGGTGCTTCGGCGGCCATCTACGCGGCGCGTAAAGGCATCCGCACGGGTGTTGCTGCGGAGCGTTTCGGTGGCCAGGTGCTCGATACCCTGGCTATCGAGAACTTCGTTTCGGTGCAGGAAACCGAGGGACCGAAGTTGGCCACGGCCCTGGAGGAGCACGTCAAGCAGTACGACGTCGACATCATGAATCTGCAGCGCGGTGAAGCGTTGATCCCGGCTGCCGAGGGCGGCTTGCACGAAGTACGTCTGGCCGGTGGGGCCTCGCTCAAGGCTAAGACCGTGATCCTCGCCACGGGCGCCCGTTGGCGCGAAATGAACGTACCCGGCGAGCAGGAGTACCGTGGTCGTGGTGTCGCCTACTGCCCGCACTGCGACGGCCCGCTGTTCAAGGGCAAGCGCGTGGCGGTGATCGGTGGCGGTAACTCGGGTGTGGAAGCGGCCATTGACCTGGCCGGTATCGTCGCGCATGTGACGCTTATCGAGTTCGACAGCCAACTGCGCGCCGACGCTGTACTGCAACGTAAGCTGCACAGTTTGCCGAACGTCAAGGTGATCACCCGTGCGCTGACCACTGAAGTGATCGGCAATGGCGAGAAGGTCAGTGGCCTGCGCTACCAGGACCGCGCCACCGATGAGCAACACGAACTGGCGCTCGAAGGCATCTTCGTGCAGATCGGCCTGCTGCCGAACACCGACTGGCTCAAAGGCACCGTCGAGCTGTCGCCTCGTGGCGAGATCATCGTCGATGCCAAGGGCCAGACCAACCTCCCAGGCGTGTTCGCTGCGGGTGACGTGACCACGGTGCCGTACAAGCAGATCGTCATCGCCGTTGGCGAGGGGGCCAAGGCGTCGCTGGCGGCGTTCGATCACCTGATCCGGACCTCGGCACCGGCGTAAGCCTGCTCGGGCCTCTTCGTGGCGTCAGCGGCGAAGAGGCCCGCTCAAGCAAAGCCTGACCTGAAGGTGTCTATGCTTACGCTAGACCCTTGAGGAATCCTCCGCATGACCCTGATCAGCCGCGAACCCTGGTGGCTCGTACCACCCCAGCCCGGGCAGAAAGAGCAGGACCTGCACTGGGGTTATCTGGAAATCTACGCCGACGGCCATACTGTGTTCGTTGACCAGCGTCCCAGCGAACGGGAGTTGGCCGAACGTAAGAGCTGCCGCAACTTCCCCGACGTCGAACAGCCCTGATTCAGCCCTCCAGCTGGGCCAGACGTGCCTCCAGCGCGGCGATCCGCGCTTCCAGCGCTTCGATGCGTTCCTCCGACACCGCACCACCTGCGCTGCGGGTGACGCCTTCGTGCTGGCGTGCAGCAAGTATCGCCTCGATCTCGGCGGGATCGCCCAACGCGTGGGTGTAACGGTCTTCGCGCTGGCCGGGCTGGCGTGGCAGGTGCAGGGCCAGGCCACGGGAAATCAGGCGCTCGAGCTGGTGCTGGATCTGCTCGGTGTCATCGAAGTCGTGCAGGCGGTTGCTGCGGGTCAGCAACTCGTTCAGCGTCTGTGGCCCGCGCAGGAACATCAGGCCCATCAGCACCAGTTGCGCCGGCACCAGTTCCAAGGCCTTGTCCACCCGCTGTTCCCAGCGGTCGGCGCGGCTGCCCATCTGCAAGCGCGTCATATCCTGCCCTTCGAGGGCGCGCAGGGCCTGGCCGACCTGGCCTGGGGAGAGGTTCATCACCGGCTCGCGGCTGGTCTTCTGGTTGCAGGCCAGAACCAGGGCATTGAGAGTCAGGGGATAGGTTTCTGGGCTGGTGGCTTGTTTCTCGATCAGCGAACCGAGCACACGGATCTCGATGCTGCTGAAACGGCCTTCGCCGATGGTTTCGTGTTCTGACATGGCCCTGTCTCATTGCGAGGAAAAGGCCACTAGCCTAGGTAAAGCGCCTTCGCGGGGCAAGCGCGGTATCAGGCTTGCCCCGCGACCGGGCTATCAGGCGCTACGCGGTGCCATGCGCTCGCACGCCGCTGCGGTGAACAGCACGTCGGTCGAGGAGTTCAGCGCCGTTTCGGCCGAATCTTGCAGCACGCCGATGATGAAGCCCACCGCTACCACCTGCATGGCGATTTCGCTCGGAATACCGAATAGGCTGCAAGCCAGCGGGATCAGCAGCAGCGAGCCTCCGGCCACGCCTGAGGCGCCGCAGGCGCAGACGGCCGAGACCAGGCTGAGCAGCACGGCTGTCGGCAGATCCACCGTGATACCCAGGGTGTGCACGGCAGCTAGGGTCAGCACGGTGATGGTGATCGCCGCACCGGCCATGTTGATGGTCGCACCCAGCGGGATCGACACTGAATAGGTGTCCTCGTGCAGACCGAGTTTTTCCGACAAGGCCAGGTTGACCGGAATATTGGCGGCCGAGCTGCGGGTGAAGAACGCCGTGATACCACTCTCGCGCAGGCACAGGAGGGTCAGCGGATAGGGGTTGCGGCGAATTTTCCAGAACACGATCAACGGGTTCATCACCAGCGCCACGAACAACATGCAGCCGATCAGCACCCCTAGCAGGTGCAGGTAGCCCAACAGCGCTTGCAGCCCCGATTGCGCCAGGGTCGAGCCGACCAGTCCAAAGATCCCCAGCGGGGCGAAGCGAATCACCACGCGCACGATCAGCGTCACGCCGTTGGACAGGTCTGCGACCACGCCGCGGGTGGTTTCGCTGGCATGGCGCAGGGCGATGCCCAAGCCGATGGCCCAGGTCAGCACACCGATGAAGTTGGCGTTGATCAGGGCATTGACCGGGTTGTCGAGCGCACTCAGCAACAGGTTCTGCAACACCTCACCGATACCACCTGGTGCACTGAGCTGCACCTCGCTGGTGTGCAGCGCCAGTTGCGACGGGAACAGCAGGCTGGCGACCACGGCGACCACTGCTGCGGCGAAGGTGCCTAACAGGTACAACCAGAGAATCGGGCGGATATGTGTTTGCTGGCCGTGCCGATGATTGCCGATCGAAGCCATCACCAGGATGAACACCAATACTGGCGCCACTGCCTTCAAGGCGCTTACGAACAACTTGCCGAGCAATCCGAGGTCGCTGGCCACGCTCGGTGCGAGCAGGGCAAGGGCGATACCGGCCACCAGGCCGATGCAGATCTGCGTCACCAGCCCAGTGCGGTTGACGAGACGGAGGATGGGGGACATGTGCTGCCAATCTCTATTGCGTTAAAGGGCGCGACTCTAGCACAGTTGCCGGGTTGGCTTTGTGGGCGCGGCGCGCCCCTGGCACCCGAGCGCCAGGCGCCGGCCTAGGTTGCGCCTTCACCAGTGAAACAGCTCCCGCCGCGCGCCTTCGGTGATCGCCATGATCCCTGGATGTTTGACCTTGCGCTCCACCGAAATGGCATAGAACGACTCCTTGACCGCTTCGGTCTGCCCGATCAGCCTAACCCCGTACTGCTGGCACACCTCCTCGGCGATCACGCTGGGTGCCACGAAGATACCGCTGCCTGACTGGCCAAAAGCCTGCATCAAGGCGCTGTCGTCGAATTCGCCGACGATACGCGGCTGCACCTGCTGTTCGGCCAGCCAGCGCAGCAGGCGACTGCGCAGCACGGTTTCCTGCCCCGGAATCAGCAGCGGCGTATCGTCCAGGCAGGCCGGGAAGGGTTTGGCCAGGCGCTCGGCCAGCGCCGCTGTGGCAAAGAAGCTCAACCCGCATTCACCGAGCTTTTGACTGTAGCCTTTGATGTCCAGATGGCTGGGCATGGGGCTGTCGGAGATCACCAGGTCCAGGCGCTGGATTGCCAGGTCTGCCAGCAAGCGTTCGAGCTTGTCCTCGCGGCAGTTGATACGCAGTACCTCTTCCAGCTCCATGGTCGGCGCCAGCAGCCGGTAAACGATGGATTTGGGCACCACGTCCGCCACCCCGACGCGGAACAGGATCTGCTCCTGGGGGCCGGCGCGCAGCATGGCTTCCAACTCGCCACCGATCTGGAACATCTGCTCGGCGTATCCCAGGGCCTGGCGCCCGGTTTCAGTCAGCTCCAGTTGGCGGCCTACGCGCTGGAACAGTTCTATGTTCCACGTCTGCTCGAACAGGCTGATCTGCCCGCTGATGGTTTGCGGCGTTAGGTTCAGTTGCTCGCTGGCGCGGGCAATGCTGCCGGTTCTTGCCACGGCCCAGAAGTAATGTAGCTGGCGGTAATTGAGCATGGTCTTTGCCGATTCGTAAAAACCGAAGTATATACGCTGAAAATACGAATTTTATGGATGTTTCAGCCTCTTTAGAATGCGGCCTTATCGAGCGCACCCCGCGCCGCCCGGTTATTGACCAACGAGGCCCCCATGCTACAACTCAAATCCATCGGCACGCCTTTGGTGCTGGCCCTGGCGCTGTTCGCCATGAGTGGCTGCGACCAGGCCGAGAAGTCCGCCCAGCAGATGCTCGACCAGGCGGCGCAGTCGGCCAAGCAGGCCATCGACCAGACTCACGAAGCGGCTCAGCAGGCGCTGAACGATGCCATCGGCAGCGACGGCAAGGCCAAGGCCGAAGACGACAAGAAAGACACCCAGGACATCTGACCGGAAGCAGGACTGAACCATGGAATATTTGCTGGAACTCGCCGCTAGCCCCACCGCCTGGGTCGCACTCGCCACCTTGGTGGCCATGGAAGTGGTGCTGGGTATCGACAACCTGATTTTCATCTCCATCCTCACCAACAAGCTGCCAGAGGCTTATCGTTCCAAGGCCCGCCGTATCGGTATCAGCATGGCCTTGATAATGCGCCTGGCACTGCTGAGCACCGTGGCCTGGATCGTGCAGTTGACCGAGCCGGTGATCGATGTGTTCGGTCATGCCTTCTCGTGGAAGGACATGATCCTCATCGCCGGTGGCCTGTTCCTGTTGTGGAAGGCGACCAAGGAGATCCACGAAAGCGTCGATCCGCATGGCGCCAAGGAAGAGTCCAAGGTGGGCAGCACCGTGACCATCGGCTTCACGGCGGCAATCTTCCAGATCCTGTTGCTGGACATCGTGTTCTCGATCGACAGCATCATCACCGCCGTGGGCATGACCGAACACCTGCCGATCATGATCATCGCTGTGATCAGTGCCGTGATCGTGATGCTGGTGGCCGCCGACCCGCTGGCCAAGTTCATCAACGACAACCCAACCGTGGTCATGTTGGCCCTGGGCTTCCTGATCATGATCGGTATGACCCTGATTGCCGAAGGCTTCGGCGCGCATGTACCGAAAGGCTACGTGTATGCGGCCATGGCATTCTCGACCGCTATCGAGGTGCTTAACATCATGGCGCGCCGTGCGCGGTTGAAGCGCGAAGCAGCCGAAGGTTGATCTGACGGTAGTCACAGCGGGGCAAGCGTGTTCTCACGGCTGCATGAAGCGTGGGGGCGGGCTTGCCCCGCTGTGCTGTGGCTCGCTCAGTGCGCCGTAGCGTGGCGCGGTGCGGCTTTGGGAGCAGGGCGGTGGGGCTGGGCATGCCGCCGTACGATACGCAGCACACCCCAGAGCATGGCGGTCGCGACACTCAACCACATGCCAACCAGCATCAGGATTGCCATCGTCAGGCTCATAGTGCCTCCTTCTTTTCGGCGAGCCAGGCTCGCGCTTCTGACACAGCTTTAGTCTAGCGTGCGGCCTGTGACGTTCCATTGACCGAAGGTCGAGTGCTTGGATCGTTTGGTCGCAAGTCTGCACCGGGCTATACCCGCGCGCCCTGGCGTCCTATCATCGGCGCCAGGGCCGGGCGTCGCCTGCCTGGCATCGGAACAAGCGAGTGTCCATGTTGCAACCATCGTCCAACTCCTGTGTCTTCGGTCCACGTCGCCTGCTGGCCGCCTGCCTGCTGGCTACCTTGTTGAGCGGCTGCGCCAGTGCGCCCGCGCCAGCGGTCAAGGGCCAGCCCCAGCGCACCGAACTCAGCAGCGTGCCGTTCTACCGCGGCAATGCCAACCACAGTGGCGCCATGGCCCTGGCCGCCGTGCTATCGCAGCAGGGCGCACCGATCACGCCGGGTCTGCTCGACCAGTCCTTGGGGCTGCCTCAGGCTGTCGACTCACTGGACACAGCGATTCCCCGTGTAGCCCGCCAGTTCGGCAAGGTGGTGTACCCGCTGGACAAGCAGTTGGACGCGCTGTTTACCCAGGTGGCGGCAGGCTACCCGGTGCTGGTGCGCTACCAGGAAGGTTCGATCTTGTGGAGCGAGCCGCGTTATGCGGTGCTGATCGGTTACGACCGCTACAAGAAGCGCGTGTTGTTGCGCAGCGGCATGCACCGGCGCCAGTTGATGGGGTTCGGTGACTTTGCCTCGGCGTGGGCGAAGGAGGGGAGCTGGGCGGTGCTGGTGCAGTCGCCGCGCCAATTGCCTGCCCAGGTGGATCGCCAGCGCTGGTTGATGGCGGCCGACGAGCTTTTCCGTTCAGGGCAGGAGATTGCCGCCAAGCAGGCGGTCAACAGCCTGGGGCCATGATTGCGGCAAAAGACTCGGGCTGCTAAGCGGCCCGAGTCAACTCTGCCGGATGGGCCTTTTAGAAGCCCAGGCGGTCACGCAGGCTGTAGTACCAGGCGCCGATGGCGCTGAATGGCACGCGCAGCAGTTGCCCGCCCGGGAAGGGGTAGTGCGGCAGGCCGGCGAAGGCATCGAAACGTTCTGCCTGGCCACGCAGGGCTTCGGCCAGGACCTTGCCCGCCAGGTGGGTGTAGGTCACGCCGTGACCTGAGCAGCCTTGCGAGTAGTAGATGTTGTCGCCAATGCGGCCAACCTGCGGCAGGCGCGACAAGGTCAGCAGGAAGTTGCCGGTCCAGGCATAGTCGATTTTCACGTCCTTGAGCTGCGGGAATGCCTTGAGCATCTTCGGGCGGATGATCGCTTCGATGTTGGCCGGATCACGCGCACCGTACACTACGCCGCCGCCGAAGATCAGGCGTTTGTCACCGGTCAGGCGGTAGTAGTCGAGTAGGTAGTTGCAGTCCTCTACGCAGTAGTCCTGTGGCAACAGGCTGCGCGCCAGTTCCTCGCCCAGCGGCTCGGTGGTGATCACCTGGGTGCCGCAGGGCATGGACTTAGCGGCCAGCTCAGGCACCAGGTTGCCGAGGTACGCGTTGCCGGCGACGATGATGAACTTGGCGCGAACCTTGCCCTGAGGGGTGTGTACCACCGGATTGGCGCCCCGCTCGATGCGAACGGCCGGGGTCTGTTCATAGATGATGCCGCCCAGCGACTCCACCGCTGCCGCCTCGCCCAGGGCCAGGTTGAGCGGATGGATGTGGCCGCCGCTCATGTCGAGCATGCCACCGACATAGGTGTCGCAGGCCACCACTTCACGAATGCGTTTCTGGTCCATCAATTCCAGCTGAGTGTGGCCGAAGCGCTCCCACAGGCGCTTTTGCGATTCCAGATGGCCCATCTGCTTGCTGGTCAGCGCGGCGAACACGCCACCGTCTTTCAGGTCGCACTGGATGTCGTACTTGGCCACGCGCTCACGAATGATGCGGCCACCTTCGAAGGCCATCTGGCCCAGCAGTTGAGCCTGCTTGGGGCCGACAGTGCGCTCGATGACGTCGATGTCACGGCTGTAGCTGTTGACGATTTGCCCGCCGTTGCGGCCCGAGGCGCCGAAGCCGACCTTGGCGGCTTCGACGATGCTCACCTTGAAGCCGTTCTCCAGCAGGAACAGGGCGCTGGACAGGCCGGTGTAGCCGGCACCGATGATGCACACATCGGTTTCCACCTCACCCTGCAGCGCCGGACGTGGCGGCACCGGGTTGGCCGAGGCGGCGTAGTAGGACTGGGGGTAGGGGGTGTTAGCCATGCTCGAGAAACCTCGTGTTTTATATTTTTAACGAATGTACCGATGCTATCAATAATAATAAACACCCGCTAGTCGTCCGGTGAAAATCCTTTACGCCTCGGTTGCCGTCTATATTCCGCTAAATATTTTTTAGATTCAGTAGCTTAGCTTCAAAAAAAATGTTGACAGGGATTTCTCTATCTGTAGAATGCGCCCCACACGACAGGCACATAGCTCAGTTGGTTAGAGCACCACCTTGACATGGTGGGGGTCGTTGGTTCGAGTCCAATTGTGCCTACCAAACATCAGAAAGGGCGATCCGCAAGGGTCGCCCTTTTTGCATTCGGCGTTTTGCACCGTGCCGCGTGGGATCACTCAGGCAGGCGGGCTATGCCGCTATCGCCTCTTCCTCCTACGAAGTTTGCCGCGCCTTTACCCTGACTGTCGTGTCCTGCCATTGCAGACGTCGCAAACAGACAAGCGCATGTCTTCGGCAATCTGCTCGCTCTGCTCGCGAATCCGAATAATTGATTCATCGGTCAACCCTGCGCCAAGGGCCTCCGACGCGACACTTACGAGTAAGCAGCCTCGTCTCACAATTCCAACGCTGCGGCGCCCCGTGCTCCGGTCAACCGGCACGCACACATAACTACAAAGCCCAAATACCAACAGCACGCACCTGGCCGCCAACGGCGTGATTGCGCGCTTTTGTGAGACTTGACTGCCATGATCGCTACCTCCATCACTGCCGCCGATTCGTCGGGCGGCCACCGTAACGCATTGCTCGCTGCCCACATCGCCGCGGTATTGTTCGGCTTGACCGGCATCCTCGGTCACCTGATCGAAGCCGACGCCAGCCTGATCACTTTTGGTCGCGCCACCTTTGCCTTCATCGCCCTGGGGTTCGTCGCCGGCCTCAAGGGCACCCGTCTGCTCGATGCGTTGAAGTGGCGCAATATCCCGGTGCTGGCCCTGACCGGTGGCCTGCTGGCCGCCCATTGGCTGACCTTCTTCGTCGCCGTCAAGGTCGGCGGTGTGGCCGTGGCCACCCTGGGCTTCGCCAGCTTCCCGGCGTTCATCGCACTGATTGACCTGAGCGTGTTCCGCGAACGCATCGGTGTCGTCGAGTCCGCGCTGCTGCTCATGGTCACGACCGGTTTGGTGCTGGTGGTGCCATCGTTCGACCTGCTCGACAGTGGCACCGTAGGCCTGCTGTGGGGATTGGCCTCAGGCCTGTCGTTCGCGCTGCTGGCAGTGGCCAACCGCCGTCGCCCGGCAGGTATGAACGCCATGCAGGTGTCGTTCTGGCAAAACGTGGTGGTGGCTGTGGTGGTTGCACCCCTTGCCTTCAGTCATCTGGGTAGCACCAGCCTGGGTGCGCCTGACTGGGTCAACCTGGCATTGCTGGGGGTGTTTTGCACCGGGCTTTCCCAGTTTCTCTTCGTCAAAAGCCTCGAAGGCCTGGAGGCGCGCACCGCAGGCATGATCATCGCCCTGGAGCCGGTCTACGCCATCGCCTGCGCGGCGTTGCTGTTCGACGAGCAGCCTTCGTTGCGCATGGCTGCGGGTGCTGCGTTGATCGTGCTGGCTACTGTGTGTTGCGCCTGGCGCAAGGCCCCGACGCATTGACGCTGGCTCTGGCTTGAGCCTACCCAACGCGGGCTGGGTCGGTGGAGCCTGATGGGCGGTCTTTCCCGTCTTGTGCAAGGGTCCACAGGGGCTACGGTAACGTTACTCCTTGGCGCTTACCCTGGGTTATAAACTATGGCCAAGCGCCAGTGCGCTCACCCGAGGCAACGGGAGACGCTGTGTGGCTGTCGCCGAGCTACTCAGGATGCAGCGCGTTCAGTCACACGGCATGCGCAGCGTTTTCCCAGTAAGGACGCAGAGGAAATTCATGCCATGGCTGATGCACAAATGCAGTGTGTTGGGCGCGACCGTATTGCGGTCGAAGAAGTCAAAGCCGCCAAGGATGCGCTGCTGGCCAGCGTAGCGTTTTGTAAGTCACCGCGCATGAGTCGGTTGCTTGATTACTTGGTCGAACAGGCGATCGCCGATTGCCCGCGAGACACCAGCGAGTACGCCATTGGCATTGCTGTATTTGATCGTGACCCCCGTTGCTACAGCCCAGGCGAGGACCCGGTGGTAAGGGTCCAGGTGGGGCGCTTGCGAACCAAACTCAAGAGTTACTACTGCGCCGCAGGGCGTCTGGCCAGCATCGAAATCGAGGTGCCGCTAGGTTGTTACATGCCACAGTTTCGCCGTCGAGTGGCTACAAGTTGTACATCGGTGCCCGCCAGCGCGTTTTCCATCTGCCCCTTCAAATGCGTCTCTCAGTTCGGTCAGTGGGAGCATTTCGCCCTCGGCCTGCATGAGGAGTTGACCCATCTGCTGTACAAGAATCTTGGCCGACGAATCATCCTGGAGCCCTCGGGCGAGCGTGAGCCCCGGCGGCAGGCGGACGACAGCCTCGGCCATCGCCTGGAAGGCAGTGTACATGTCGATGCCGAGCGCATCCGTGCTTCGGTACGGCTGATCGAGGTACAGACCGGCTGCGTGGCTTGGTCGGAGCAGTTCGACGGCGCCGCCTATATGGCCATCACCTATCAGGAGGCCATGGCCTCGTCTATCTGCAGCGCACTGCAGAATTTTCTGGATACGCCCCATGAAGGCAGGCCTTGCCTGCGGCTGTAAGCGTTACGGTAACGATACTTAATCGTTGGGTGCTGCATGGCTAGAGTGGCAATCGAGCCATCGGCAAGGGCCAGGGAGTGGGGAGGGCCGTCCGGTGGTTGCGTCGTCAGTCGGTTTCGGCTGGCTAACCCAAACGTGTTAAGGATCGACAGGTGACACAATGACTACGTTCTCGATGGAATTCGACTTCACCTCGGCCGCCGATATGGCCGTGCTCTCACAGTTGCAGCAACAGGGCTATAACCTGTTGGGCTACAAAGGGGCTGTGGGGCCCAACCAGTTGACCAGCGGTGTGCCAACCTGGTTCTCGGTGCCGTTCGGCAACATGTTCGGCTTGGTGGACATCGACTATCAGCCGCTATACAAACTGTACATCACCACCCAGGCCAACATCGCTGCCAACACCACGATTCAGATGCAGAGCATCTCCAGTGCGGTGCCGCTGGGCAGCGCACAGACGTTCAATGCCGATGGCAGTTTCGTTTCCGGCGGCGTTGGCAATGTTCCAGCCGACAGTTTGGGCCTTTACAACAATCGTCCTGCCGGCACGCCGCCGCTGACCGTTGGCCTGGCAGGTCTTGTCAATACGCCTCAAGGCGCCCAGTACCTGCCGTTCTGTGCGTTCACGCTCAATCCGCAGGGGGCGATCGTCATGAAGCCGCTGGACACCATTCTGCTGGTGGCTGCCCAGCAGAACCTGCAGTCGGGTAACGTGCAAGCTAATGTGGCGGCGCCTGGCTGCACTTTCTCGTTCTCGGCCAGCACCATCGAGTACGATCTGCAGATCCTGCCCAGCACCTACGCCATCACTAACCGGCCTGGCACGGCACCGGTCAGTCCAGTGAGTTCTGGCTCGAGCATCGGCGTGATCATCAACTCCGCCGGTTGAGCACCAACCTTGAAGAAATGAACACCCACATGCGCTGGGCGCATGTGGGTGTTTTCCGTTTGCGCAGGAGGTTTAGCGGATGACTTATGTCCGATGGACTGCCGCTCTGCTGGCCTGGGTGGTGCTGAGCGTGCAGGCTGTGCTGGCGGCGCCGTTGCAGATGACCTTGTACCTGGACAATGAGGCCAGGCAGTTCCTCTACGAAGCCAACCAGCAGATCTTGATCGTGCTGCCGGTGCCGGCATCGCAGGACAATGCCGTGGTGGTGGCGATGGCGCTGGATCCTCCGTTAGCCGACAGCACCACGCTGCTGTTCGAGCTGGATGCCGAGCTTTACGTGGCCAATGGCCGGGTGGTACCCCTGGGCGTCATTGCGATTGGCTTGGCGCAGCAGGTGGCGGCTGGGCAGATCTACAGCTTCAACGGTCAACGCATCAATGGCGATGGCGATGGGTTCGAGGGACATGTCTGCGTGTACTTCGACGCGCCACGCAACGCGTTGCCGGTGACGGTCGGCATGGCGGGGTATATCTACGATCGCGCGCAAGGCAAGCCGACACAGCCGTCGCCGACCAACTTTTTTATTCTGCAAATGTTCCAGACCCAGATCATCGCCCGCACGACAGCGCAGGTCTGGGTGCTGGTGGGCAGTGGAATCAGTGCCGGCAGTGTGCTGCCGAAGTCGATCCTCAGGCCCGTAGTGCCAACCGCAGACAGTGCCGGGGACGCGTTGGCGGCATCCTCGAACCTGCAGCTTGGGCGCTATCGCGAGGTGATGCTGGGTGGCTCCAACAGGACCAGTCTGCATTACGATCCTGCAATCAGCGCCTTCAGCGAAGGGCCATACCCCGCTGATCGTTGAGGCCTTGGCGAGGTTACGGTAACGACACTTACACCCTGGCTGCTACACGCTCACTCTAACCCCCGCAAGCGCTTGGTGCGTTTGCTTCAATTGAACTGAACAGGAAGGAATCCGATATGACCCAAGTCTACAGCGCTTCACTCGATACCGTGGTTGCCAACGGTGACCCCTATGTTAAAACCGGGCAGTTCCTGTACGACGTCCCGAACTGCCTACCCCTGAATGGGCCTCAGGTTGGCGAGCGCTATATGTTGATACAAAATGGCAAGCCGCAAATTTCGGTGATCTGCACCGCGCAAGGTATGCCGGGCATCCAGACGGCAAGCTTCCGGGAAGTCTGACGTGCCTGCCAGCCCCAGGCGCGCGCCTGGGGCTCTTCAGCGCGACCCCTTGCGCAATGGCACTTCGCGCAGCAGCCAGCTCAGGGCGAAGGCTAGGCACGTCACGGCGCAGGCGCTCAGGAAAACCCCGTGCATCGCCTCGGCGAAGGCTTGCAGGTAAGCCTGCTGCTGGGGCGCGGCCAGGGCGTGCACCTGGGACGGTGACAGGCTGGCGGGCACGCTGCCGGCAGGCAAGCTGTCTGCCAGGCGCGTGAGCAGCGTGTGCGAGAACAGCGCACCGAACACCGATACCCCGATGGTCCCGCCAATGGTGCGCAGCAGCGTCGCCCCTGAGGTGGCTACGCCCATGTGGCGTGGCTCGACACTGTTCTGCACCGCCAGCACCAGCACCTGCATGACCATGCCCAGGCCCGCGCCGAGCAGGCCCATGTACAGGTTCATGACCACGCTCGGGGTGTCCAGGTCGAGGCGGCTGAGCAGGGCCAGGGCGACGGCTTGTAGCAGGGTGCCCAGGATCGGGAACACGCGGTAGCGGCCCCAGCGGCTGATCAGCCTCCCGGAGATCGTCGACACCACCAGCAATCCGCCCATCAACGGCAGCATCTGTAGCCCAGCGCTGGTTGGCGTGGCGTTTTTCACCACTTGCAGGTACAGCGGCAGGAAGGTCACCGCGCCGAACAGCGACACGCCGACGATGAAGCCTATCAGCCCAGCTAGCACGAAGGTGCGGTGGCGAAACAGGTGCAGTGGCATGATCGGCTCTAGGGCGCGACGCTGCTCGTAGATGAAGCCCGCCAGCCCGATCAGGCAGAACAGCGCCAGGCACAGTACATCCAACGAGGCCCAGGGCAGCAGGTTGCCGCCAAGGCTGGTCAGCAACACCACGCAAGACAGGGTCAGGGTGAGGAAGAGCGCCCCGAAGTAGTCGATCGCATGCTTGACCCGCGCCACGTGCGGGCGAAACACGCTGCCGATCACCAGCAGCGCCAGCAGCCCCAAAGGCAGGTTGATGTAGAAGATCCAGCGCCACGACAGGTGTTCCACCAGAAACCCACCGATCAACGGGCCGATCACCGTGGCCAGGCCGAACACGCCGCCGAACAGGCCCTGATAGCGGCCCCGCTCGGCCGGCGGGATGACATCGCCCACCGCCGCCATCGCCACCACCATCAGGCCGCCGCCGCCCAGCCCTTGAAGGGCGCGCAGCAGCACCAGCTCGGTCATGTTCTGGGCCATGCCGCACAGCACCGAGCCGGCCAGGAACAACACGATGGCCACCTGCAATACGCGCTTGCGGCCGTACAGGTCGCCGAACTTGCCATACAGCGGCACCACCACGGTGGACGCCAGCAGGTACGCGGTGACCACCCACGACAGCCAGCGCAGGCCGCCCAGGTCGCTGACGATGGTCGGCAGGGCGGTGGAGACGATGGTCTGGTCGAGGGCGGCGAGGAACATCACCAGCAGCAAGGCGCTGAGCAGCAGCGGGATCGGTGGGTGCGCATCGTGCTCTACGGGGGGAGCGGTGGTATTGGGCATGGGCTGGCCTGTATCAGTGTCGGGCATGATGGCGACCCGCGTCCTGTAGGCCGGCGAGGGCGAAACGGTGCAGTTGCTCGCACACCTGCGCATGCGGCATGCCGAGGATCTGTTGCACGGCGCCGCCACCGCCACGCGGGCCGATCAGCAGCATCGCCCAGGGCGCCGTGACGCAGAGGATGCAGCGGATCAATGCCGGATCGTCGGCGGGAATGCCGCTGATTTCGCTGAACAGCCCCTTGAGCAGGGCCAGCTTCTGTGGCGCCGCGCCTTGCAGAGGCGCCTGGCCCTGGCTGCTGGGCGTCAGCAGTTCGGCGGCAAGCACCCGCAGGTGCCAGCCTTCGCGGCCACTGGCAGCCTTGTGCAGGACCTGTTCGATCAGCGTGCGCAGCCTGTCGCTGGCAGGCTGTGGCGCCTGGACGATGCGCTGCAGGTGGGTGATGTCGAGAAAGCGTCGGCGCGCCTCGTCCAGCACCGCCAGGTACAGGCCGTTGCGGCTGCCGAAGTGGTAGTTGATCGAGGCCAGGTCGACCTCGGCCAGGGCGGCCACGGCCTTGTTGCTGGACGCGGCGAAACCGCGGGCGGCAAACAGCTCGCCGGCGGCGTCGAGGATGCGCTTGCGGGTGGCTTCGCCATCCTTGCGCGGTTCGCGGGTAGGGGTGGGCATGCGCGGTCTACGTGGCAGTGGATCGTGCAGACGAGGGTGTGTTGGAGTTAGTCTAAATTCAATTTAAATTTAATTAATATTTCGCCTGGCTCATCCATCCAGCTCGGCCAGCACCTGCGCGGCGGTCGTGACCTGGCCGAAGTGGTGCTGCCACAGCGTGATACCCAGTTGCCCTGAGCGGTCCAGCGACGAGCCTTGGGTCAGGTCGGTGACCAGTGTCGGGGCCAAGCCTGCATCGAACAGCGCAAACCCTGCGGCCAGTACGCAGGTTTCGGTCTGCAACCCGCACACCAGCACACGTTCGACGCCCAGGTCCTTGAGGTAGGCCAGGGCCTCGGCGGTTTGCCCGTAGCCATGCTTGACGAACACTTTGTCGGCCTCCACCAGCACGCTATCGTCACCGGCCGGGTGCCAGCCGAGCTGGCGCTGGAAGGGCGTGACCGACTCGTCGTGCAGCTCCAGGGAGGCGACGGTGGGGATTTTCGCCGACAGCACGCGGATGCCATCTACCAGCTTTTCCGAGGGGCTGAAGGTGGATTGCACGTCGACGATGAGCAGGGCTTGGCGCATGGTGGGCGGGTCCAGAGGCAAAGGGCGCGAGTATACCGGTGGCAGTGCCATGCCGGTGCGGCTAGAATCGCCGGCTTTTTTGCCGCGAGGGAGCGCACATGCAGCGGATCGTGATTTTGGGCAACGCAGGCGCCGGCAAGTCGACGCTGGCCCGGGCCATTGGCGCGCGGTTGGGGTTGTCGGTGGTGCATCTGGATCGTTTGTTCTGGTCGCCCGGCTGGGTAGAGCCAGATGCCGATACGTTTCGCGAGCAAGTGCGCGAAGCAGTGGCGGGGCAGACCTGGGTGTGCGAGGGCAATTATGCCCGGCGTACCTTCGACCTGCGCTTGCCACGCGCCGACCTGGTGATCTGGTTGGACATGCCACGTTGGCTGTGCATGCAGCGGGTGCTGCTGCGCTCGCTGCTCGACCGGCCGCGCGCGGATCGCCCGGACGGCTGCCGGGAGCACTTGGACCGGGCGTTTCTGACGTTTCTCACGTTCGTCTGGACCTTCGATAAGGCCTATCGCCCGGGCATCGAGGCGGTACGTGAGGCCGTGGGGCCGCAGGTGCCGGTGGTGCGCCTGCACGACCGGCGAGCGGTTGGGCGGTTTCTTGACAGCCTGGGGCGTGAATAGGCGTGCTCGGCGCGGTGCGGGTCTATGGTGGAAACCTGCATTGGCCTGCACACGCCACTGCGGCTCAAGGTCCACGGTCTAAGAGCGCTTGGCCTGTCAGAGGGTCTGAGGCGGCGCCTCAGCTGCGTACGTCCAGGTTGGCGGGTTGGACCTGGGTCAGGGCCTGCTCGCTGTCGGCGCGCAGCACGGCCAGCCTGCGCTGCTCGTACTCTTCCAGGCTCAAGCCTTGGCGTTGCAGGGCTTCAAGCTGCAACTGGCGGTTTTCCTCGGCGGTATAAGGGCGCAGTTCGGGGTGATTGGCGCAGCCGCTGAATACCACGAGGGTGAGGGCAGCGAGCAGCAGGCGGGCGGTGGTATTCATCGGGCGCTTTCCATGATCGGTGAGTCGATGTGGAAAGGTTATGGCGTGCGCCGCGCGCTGAGAAATTGCCACGCTCGATAGTGACTATCGAGGTTGCCGGGGCACGCCCCGGCAGGCCGCTAGCGGCGAGGCATGGCCAGTTGCTTGCGCATCGGCACGCACAGCATTTGCAACCCCGAGGGCGAGTGATAGACCCCTTGGTTGTCCCCCACATAGCCGCAGCGCCGATAGAACGGCGCTGCATTGAGGGTCGCGTCGAGGTGGATTTCGTCGAGCCCGGCCGCCACGGCGATGGCTTCCAGGTGCCCGACCATGGCCCGGGCAATCCCGCGTCCCATGTAGCCTGGCAGCACGAACAACGCGCCGAGTTCGCCGCTGTTCAGGTCGATCATGCCGGTGGCGACGCTCTGGCCTTGTAGGCAGGCGAGGTGAAAGTGTTCGGCGACCAAGGCGGTGAAGCCTTCGCTGTGTGGCACATGGGCCCAGGCATGCGCCAGCTGGGCGCCATAAAACGGCGGGCATTGCGCAAGGATGGCCTGGCAGCGGATGGCGTAGGCGTCCTCGGCGTCATCTTGGGTGGCGCGACGGATATCAGGCATCGGGATCCTTCCCTTTGGGCTTCGCCGGCTCGGCGGGCTTGACAGCTTACGGCAAAAACAAGGGCGTTGCGGCAAAGCCTGGATTGTCCGTGGGCAATCAAGCGCCGCTACCCAAGCCGGGCGCCGCGGCCCATGCTGCGGCTTCCCTTTGGCAGGTAGCGAGGCAGGCGATGGAACTCGACATTCCGGTGGTGCTGGTCAATGGCTTGATTGGTTGTCTGGATCACCCGGCGCTGCACGCGGCCCTGCAACCGCGTGCGCTGATCGCCCCGGACCTGCTTGGCTATGGTGCCCTGCAAGGCATCCCGCCAGCACGCATCGACATCGACGCCCAGGTGCAGCACCTGCACCGCCAGTTGCAGGCGCGCCAGGTGGCGCGGGTGTATTTGGTCGGGCATTCGGTGGGCGGGGTAGTGGCGATGCTGTATGCCCTGCGCTATCCGCAGCAGGTGGCCAGCGTGATGAGCATCGAGGGCAATTTCACCTTGAACGATGCGTTCTGGTCGGCTTCGGTGGCGCGTATGGACGCCGAGCAAGCCGAGGCCATGCTCGACGGTTTTCGCGAAGACCCCCGCGCTTGGCTGGGCGGCGCCGGTATAGCTGCCAGCGCGCCGCGCCTGGCATTGGCCCAGCGCTGGCTGGCCCACCAGCCGGCCACCACCTTGCAAGCCATGGCACGCTCGGTGCTGACGGTGACCGGTGCGGCGCGCTACCACGCGCAACTGCAAGCGGTATTCGCAGCGACCCCGGTGCACCTGCTGGCCGGCGAACACTCCCGCGCAGGCTGGGACATGCCGCACTGGGCCGCGCAGCAGGCCGCCAGTGTCAGCGTGTTGGCCGGTGTCGGGCACTTGATGATGCTCGAAGATCCCCAAGGCTTCGCCCAGGCCCTGGCGCGCCTGCTCGACTGATCAGGCGAACGAACCGGTCTGCACTGGCCCGCTGCGTACATAGTGGGCAAGCAGCACGCCGGTGCTGGTGCTGACGACGGGCTCGCGCAGAGTGAACGCCGCAGCCTGGGCGTCATCGCCGAACAAGCGCTTGCCTGGGCCCAGCAGTAGTGGGTGGATAAGCAGGCGCAACTCGTCCACCAGCCCCGCCGCCAGCAGTTGCCGGACCAGCTCGGCGCTGCCTTGGGTCAGCAACGTGGTGCCCGCTTGTTGCTTGAGTGCGTGGATCGCTTGTACAGGATCGGCGCCCAACGCATGGCTGTTGTGCCAGGCGAGCGATTCGGGATGGTGGGTGGCGACATGCTTGGCCACGCGGTTGAACAGCTCGGCCATCGGTTGGCTCTGTGATTCGGCGGCCACGTGTGGCCAGTAGCCGGCGAAGATGTCGTAGGTGCGCCGCCCCAGCACCAGTTCGAACGGCTGGCTGAACAGTGCCTGCATGGCCTGGCCGAAGGCTTCGTCGGCGTAGGGCGGCAGCCACCCGCCATAGCTGAAGCCGCCGCTGGTGTCTTCCTGGGGGCCGCCGGGGGCCTGCATGACACCATCGAGGGTGACGAAGGCGGCGACGATGAGCTTGCGCATGGGGAGGGCTCCTCGGGTGTGTGTGCCGAATAGTCGATTTGAGCGTGGCCCGGATCGACAAGCTTCGCCAGCCTACTCGAGCGCAGGTGGTCAGCCCGCGGCGTAGCGACGTCGCTTCTTTTGGTACATGTCGCCATCGGCGTGGCTGAGCAGGGTGTCGGCATCACGGCCATCGGCCGGATAACACGCCAGGCCGATGCTGCACGACGGCATGGGCAGCCCGCCGAATTCATCCCCGAGGGGTTCGGCCATGACCGCGAGGATCTCCCCCAGCTTTTCGCTGACCGCGGCGGGTGTGGCGCTGGCGGTCAGCAGCACGGTGAACTCATCGCCGCCCATGCGCGCCACGGTGTCGGTAGTGGACACGCAGCTTTCCAGGCGGCGGGCGACGGTGCACAGCACGCGATCGCCCAAGGCGTGGCCGTGCAAGTCGTTGATGGCTTTGAAACCGTTCACGTCCAAGAACAACAGCGCCAGTGGCTGCTGCTCCTGCTGTGCGGCTTGCAGGGCGGCACTCAGGCGCTGGTTGAACAGCGAACGGTTGGCCAGCCGAGTGAGCGGGTCGTGGTGCGCGAGAAAACGCAGCTCCTGCTCGGCCTCGGTGAGGGCCGTGACATTCCGTGCGACGCCAATACGCGCGCCCACCTCATCGGACCAGAAGGCGGCCCAGAGAATATGCACGACACCGCCGTCCTTGCGCAGGTAGCGGTTGCGAAAGTCGAAATGCGGTTGGCCGTTCATGACCCGCATGATCGACGCCTGGGTGGCTTCGAGATCCTCAGGGTGCATGTAGCGGGTGATCGGGGTGCCGATGAGTTCGCTGGCCGTGTAGCCGAGCAGCGCCTGGCAGGCATCGCTGACGAAGACGATGATGTTGTCCTGGTCGACCACGAACACGGTGTCCAGCATCAGGTGGATCAGCCGGGGATAAAGGGCTTTGAGGTCAACGGGCATGGATAACGAAGTCCGGGGCGTGGGGCAGGAGCGTGGCCAGCATACACAGGGCGGGGGTGGTTTCACCATGGGGCAGTGATGGCCTTGTGTCGGATGCGCGTGCGGTGGCTGGCTGCGCGGCAGGGCCGTGGCAGGTATTTTTGATTATTCGTCTGGCGAATGCAGGGCGTGCACAGGTTCGATTTCCATCGAAAATCCATATCCCGCATCCTGTGCGCATTCCCCGCTCACGGAGGCTACCCATGTTCAGCAAAACCGCGCTTTTAACCGTTGTTCCCGCCGGCCTGGCCTTCATGGCAGGGATGGCGCTACCGTTCCAGGCCGCCAGCAATGCGGCGGTAGGCAAGGCGCTGGGCCATCCGCTGTGGGGCGCCATGACCTCGCTGCTGGTCAGCGGCGTGGTGGTGATATTGGCGTTGCTGGTGCTGCGCGTACCGCTGCCGTCACTGGGCAAGGCCTTGCAGGGGCCTTGGTGGCTGTGGATCGGTGGCGTACTGGGCGCGCTCTACGTAGCGGGCGCGGCGGCGCTTACGCCGAAGCTTGGGGCTGGCGGATTCCTGATGTTGGTGGTGGCCGGGCAGATCATCACCGCCGTGGTGGTGGACCATTTCGGCCTTATGGGGCTGGCTAGCAAGCCCGTCAACTGGGCCAAGGTCGTCGGGATCGTGCTGATTCTGGGGGGCGTGCTGCTGGTACAGGGCGTTGGCGCATCGGCCCCTGCGAGCGTGACTGTGCAGGCCGGTCAGTAGGGCTTACGCCGGCTGCGGCTGGCTGATGGTGTACAGCGCCTCACGCAGCCAGCGGTGGGCCGGGTCATCCTGCTTACGCGTGTGCCAAGCCTGCTGGTAGGCGATACGCGGGCTGGCAAAGGGCGGGGTGAAGGTGCCCAAGGTCGTGAAACGCTCCACCGACGCTGCCGCGCGGCTGGCCACGGTCAGCACCAGGTCGGTGCCGGGTAGCACCTCCAGCGCTGCGCTCCAATGTGGCAGTGCCAGCGCAATATGGCGGCTGAGCCCCTGCGCGGCCAGGGCGCGCTCGATTTCGTCGAAGGCATCGGGACGCATGGCCAGCAGCACATGCGGGCGCGCCAGCCACTGTTCGAGAGTCAGAGCACCGTCGCTGAGGGTGCTTTTGTCGGCGACACTGATGAAGTCCTCGCTGAACAGGCGTTGCACGACGATGTTGGCCGACACGTCGTCGAAGACCCCCAGCGCGAGGTCCAGTTCGCCATCCTGCAACTGCGCCATCATCACCTCGCGACTGGCCTGGCTGATGGCCAGGTCGATGCCCGGCGCGGCTTGGCGCAGATAACGCACCAACGGTGGCAGGATGATGCGTGAGGCGTAATCCGACAGCGAAAGGCGAAACCGGCGCCGTGCCAGGGCCGGGTCGAAGGCCGCAGGGGCGAGCAGGCCGTTGAGGCTGGCCAAGGCCTCTTGCAGGGGGCCAGCCAGTGACTGGGCGCGCGCGGTGAGCACCATCTGTCCATGCTGGCGGACCAGCAAGGGATCGTCGAAATGCGTGCGCAACTGGGCCAACGCGTGGCTGACCGCAGGCTGGCTACGGTGCAGGCGCAGCGCGGCGCGGGTGACGTGCTTTTCGATCAGCAACGCGTTGAGGGTCAGCAGCAGATTGAGGTCGATCTTGCGCAGTTCGTCCATGGCAAGCCAGGTTGTTACCGTCCGATAGTCTGCTCGATCAGCAGCTTCCAGTTCTGTGCCTCTTGCCAGTTGTCGGCGAAGGGCATTTGTACCCAGAACGGCGGGTGGCCTTCGCACTGCAACTGCACCTGCAGGGTGAAGGTGCGCATGGTGCTGCTGGTGGTGGTGGTCGTGGAGCGCGACTTGCCGCTGCCGATCATGCCCCAGCTATTGGTGAACCCAAAGACATGGCGGCGGCCATGTTTGGTGGTGGTGTTGCTGGTGGTGCTGGTGACGGCCTGTTCATCGACGCGCACGGCCTTGACCACCCGTGGGGCATCCATCAGGGCATGCTGTTCGCCACTCTCGGCGGCCAGCAGGTACAGCGTACGGCTGTCGGGGAATACGCCGAGCATACGCCCGCCGCGGGTGATCCAGTGGTACGCGCCCAGGGCCTGGCTGGCCATGAACGCTTTGCCCGCCTCGCGTCGTACTTCATCGGCTTGTCGCCAGGCCTTGTCCACCGCCCATTGCTGCGGACGCCAGAGCAATGAGACCGGGCGGTACAGGAACCCCATAAGGCAGAAGATCACCCCGGCCAGAATCGGTCCACCAATGTAGTGCCCGGCCCATACCCATTTGACCAGCAGCGCGAGGCAGAACACCGAGGTGACGATCAGGAACGCTTTGCTGATCACGCGGACGCGCTCGGCCAAGCGATTTTCGGCGTGTTGCAGCTGGCTCAGGGCTTGACTGAGCGGGGCTGGGGTGGCGCTGAGGGTGGTATCGGGAAGGGGGGACAGTTGCTGGGTCGACATGGTGCATCCTGCAAGAATGGACAACGCACCGCTCGGGCGCGGCGGGGTCGGCCAGTATACCCCGCGATGCCGATCGGTTCGACCTTTGCAGGGCCGGGCCTGCGCGCCTTCAGCAATCGCTCCGGCCCTTCAGGGCATCGGGATTGGCCACCTGGGTCGGTGCACCGTCGAAGAACGCTAGCACATTGTCGAAGGCATCCCCGAAATACAGCTCGTAGCCGTTTTTCTCCACATAACCCAAGTGCGGGGTGCTCAGTACGCGTGGATGGCGCAGCAGGGGGTGGTTGGGGTCGAGTAACGGTTCATGCTCGAACACATCCACAGCCGCAAAGCCCGGCCGTCCGCTGTCGAGCGCTTGCAGCAAGGCGCCTGGCGCGATCAGTTCGGCGCGGCTGACGTTCACCAGCAGGGCGTCGGTCTTCATGTGGCCAAGGTCCGTGGCGGTCACCGCATGCCGGGTGGTGTCCGACAGGCGCAGGTTGAGGCTGAGGATATCGGCTTGGGCGAAGAACGCCTCGCGACTGCTCGCAGCCTGGTGGCCATGCGCTTGGGCGGCGGCGCGGCTGGCCGCGCTGCCCCATACCAGCACCGGCATGTCGAATGCCTGGGCATAGCGCGCCAGGCGCTGGCCGATCTTGCCGTAGCCCCAGATCCCCAAGGTTTGGCCGGCGACAGCCTGGCCGAGGTTGACTTGCCATTGGCCCTGGCGAAACGCATCGATGGCCGGGACCAACTGTCGACGAGCGTTGAGGATCAGTGTCCAGGCCAGTTCCGCCGGCGCCACCGGCGAGCCACGACCCTCGGTCACCACGACGCCGTGGGCGGTGCAGGCGGCGAGGTCCAGGTGGCTGGAGACCTTGCCGGTTTGGCTGATCAGCTTGAGCTTGGGCAGGCGCGCTAGCAAGGCCGCGTCGATGCGCGTGCGTTCACGGGTAAGCACCAAGGCGTCGGCGTCGGCGAAGCGCTCGGCCAGTTCGTCGGTCGAGGCGGGTTGCCGGTCATGCAGCACCGTAACCTCATACCCGGCGAGGCGGCTGAAGCAGTCGAGGGTGTGGATCACGTGCTGGTAGTCGTCGGGGATGACAATGCGCATGCTGACGGGCCTAGCGTAGGAAAGAAAGGCATGACGATAGCCCAGGCGCGGGTCTGTTTGCGAGCGGGTGGTCGTGCGGGGCGCAAGTGTGACCTGCCGCGCCGGGCGGCGGCCCAAAAAAAGAAACCCGCCAGCTGGGGCGGGTTGAACAGAACGTATCGAAGCAACGCGAATTTGCCTGCTTCAATGTCAGCATTGTGTGAAAACGCCTGGCCACGGCTTCCTCAAAATGTTACTGATTCTTACGGGGCGCGTGACGCATGCGTGGCTCAGGCCCTGCATCTGGGCAGTCAGCGCACGCGGAGCTGATGTTCAGGGCAAGCGCACGAAGGGTTCGGCGGGAAGAACCGCTTCGCGAACCCTGTGCATCAACGCATGTATGCCCTTTGCCAACTGCGCGGAATGATGAGCGAAGCGCCGGCTAGCCCCGCTGCAACCAATCCGTTGATCGCAAGGGCGGCGGTGCCGAACTGGTTTTGAACCAGCGCGCCGGCCACCGCGCCCAGCAACATGCCAAGCCAAGGCACCAGTTGTACCCGCCAGCCAGGCTTGCGCTCGCCGAGTAACCATCGGCCTAAGCCCCGCCCGAAGCGGGACAGGGCGCCGGTCACGTAGGTCAGTCCGATTGGCAGCCCGTTGACCTCTTCCACGACCGCATTGATCATGCCCATCGCGATCACGGCGCCTATCAGCGCAATCAGCGACGCAGGTATCGCCGCTGCAAGGCCCAGGAGCGCGGCTACGCTCACAAGCAACGGCCAAGACCGTCGGCCCACCCAGCGCGCGATGATCACGCCCAGGGCATTGCCCGCGATGAACGCCGCGATCAGCGTGGCGATACTGAAGGTGGTGTGCAGGTCGCCCTGGCTGATCGACACGGCAAGTCGCGTGGTATTGCCGCTCATGAATGAGACGAAATCGCCCGTTGCGGTGAAACCTACGGCGTCTGTCATGCCCGCCAGAAACGAGAGCGCTGCGACGAAGGACAAGCCTACCTTGCCGCGTATGCGCGCAATTCGTCTTCCTCGAGCGGTATAGAATCCGGCGTCAGGCAGCATTGTGCGCACTCCTTTTCATGACTTCTCCAGCATTTGCCGCCTCAGCCTATCCCGCCCGACGCGTCACCTGCGCCTGCCTCACTGGGCAAGTCAGGCCCTGCCGGGTGCTCGACTCACTTGCAGCAACGTGTCGCTCCAAGGTCGCCGGTGCGCCTGCGCAGACAGGCTAACCAATTCACGGCGTTGTGAGCAATTGCACTAAAGTCCTTGCGTGCGCTGCGCTGTGGGGAATGTCCAGCGGTGCAAGCTCGCTGGCAGGCAAGTACAAGACCTGAGGCATGCAGCGTGCATACAGTCAGTGGAGCTGCGAGCTAGAAAGCGCAGCGGCCGCCTGGCCCAGGTATCGGTGAGGAGGACCCATGTATCCGACCAGCTTCCACGATTTTGCCCAGCAATGCCTTGGCGCCTTCAGTCACTTCGTCCCTGACGCCCTTGCTGCTGTTTACCGTATCAACGCGCAACGTGAAGCCCATGATTTCCAACTGCGTGGCATGCAGCCACGCATGCATGAGCGATACCTTGAGCATTACCGCGACCTCGATCCGCTGAGTCCCCTTGCGTGCGAAGCTGCAGGGTGCACGGTGATGACTCTCCACCAAGGGCTGCACCGCCGGCCTTCGACGGACAACGCGATTTACCTGGGATTTTTGCAGCGGCACGCAGTCGTCGATGTCGTTGAGGTGATTGCAATGGATGGCGCCTGCCCTGTAGCAGGGATCTCGCTGTTTCGCATGGCAGGAACATGCGCCTTCAGCCCGCAGGAGCAGGCCAACTTGCGGTCCTTGCAGGGGTTGATGCAATTGGCCGCGCGCAGTCTTGCCCCGGACAACGCGCTGTTCGACAGCCTTACCGCCCGAGAACAGCAGATCGCTTTGTTGCTGCGTGACGGCGCGAGCAACAAGGTGCTGGCGCGTGCGCTGGGTATCGGGCTTGCGACAGTCAAGACGCATCTGATCAACCTTTTCCGAAAGTTGCAGGTGGCCAGCCGCACGGAACTCGTCGCCCGGCTCTTCGTGAGGTGATCTGCGCGAGCGACGCCGCAATGTCGCGAGCCTACCTGCCCGGTTGAATCCTGGCACTCAACCCTCTGGTTGATACCCGCGCGGCATCACGCCAGGCAGCATGGCGGCACTTCCATCACAGCAGGTAGGCCCCCATGAACTCACACCACGACTGGATCACCGTTGGCGCGCTCGCTGACGGATTCGCGACGCAAGCGTTCATCTTGCCGAACCTGGCAGATCTGGCAGGCAAGCGTTTCAATCTGTGCTTCGAAAACGGTTGGCAAATCGATCATCGTTTTGACGCGCAGTACGTCAGCTGGGCTCAAGCGGGTGATGACTGCACAGGTCGTGCAGCGTATCGGGCCACGTCGGTACGGCCCGGCATCTACCTGGTTGACTTCCTCAAGCATGAACGTGGCAACGACTACTCTGTGAGCCTGGTGCTCGATACGCTCACTCAGTCCTTCACCGCTGTCATTGCGACCTTGCCTGACGCTGAGCAAGCCAGTGAAGGCCTGTATGCTCGCGCCCTGGCTGGCCAGCAACTGACCGGCGTTCAGGTTGAGTTCTACCACGGAAGCCTTGATCGACCTTGGGTAACCGGTGCATGCCCACATGCACCGACCTCAGCGTTGGTGGGCATCCGCAACCTGTACCGCTACAGCCCGACAGAGGTGTATGAGCATATCTACCTCAATGATGATTTCTACACCTGGCACTGCATCAAAGGGGTGGAGCAAGGCCTGTGCGACACTGATCGCTGCCATTACTACAAAATCGCCGACGAACTGTATTTGTTCGTCTGGCGCGAGAAGATCGTACCCACGCTTGGCCTGGTGATGATCGACATGCAGCACCACCGTAGCGATGGCAAGATTTTCGGCTACGCTGGCGACAGCTTCGATCAACTGTCGAATTTCCCGGTGGCGTCCTACTGTCGTGTGTTGGGTAAAACCGATTACGGCCTCTAGAGGCCGAGCACGTCTCGGTAACCCGCGTTGTAACGACGCGCCCGGCCATCGTGTTGGGCGCGTCGGCGCTTTTGAGGGGGCAGGTCGGTGGTGTACCTTTGCAAGCCGATTCGACCCGCTCAAGGTCGGACGGTCTTTGCTCGTGAGGATGCCCAGCATGCTTGATAGCCCCAGCACTCTGAAGGCGCCGCCGCAGGCCGCGCCTGTGCAGCCGATTGCTGTGCTTGAGGCTTTGCGGTTCTGGCTCAAGTTAGGCTTCATCAGCTTTGGCGGGCCTGCCGGGCAGATCTCGATCATGCACCAGGAACTGGTCGAGCGCCGGCGCTGGATCAGCGAGAAGCGGTTTCTACACGCGCTGAACTACTGCATGTTGCTGCCCGGCCCTGAGGCTCAGCAGCTCGCCACTTACATCGGCTGGCTCATGCACCGCACCTGGGGCGGCGTGATTGCCGGCGTATTGTTCGTGTTGCCTTCGCTGTTCATCTTGATCGGCTTGTCCTGGGGCTATATGGCCTTTGGCGAGGTTCCTGTAGTCGCCGGGATCTTCTATGGGATCAAGCCGGCGGTCACTGCCATCGTCGTCCACGCCGCCTACCGGATGGGCTCGCGTACCCTGAAAAATGGCTGGCTGTGGGCAATGGCTGCGGCGTCGTTCGTGGCCATTTTCGCCCTTGGCGTGCCGTTTCCGCTGATCGTGCTGGCGGCCGCCAGCATCGGCTACCTTGGCGGTCGCTGGGTCCCCGGCGCGTTTACCCTTGGCGCTGCGCAGGCGGGCGCCAAGCGTGGTTATGGGGCGGCGCTGATCGATGACGACACGCCCATCCCGGAGCACGCCCGTTTCGCTTGGCGGCGGTTGGTTCGCCTGCTGGTGGTCGGAGCGGGGCTATGGGCACTGCCCATGGGCTCGCTGACGTTGATGTTTGGTTGGGAGGGCAGCCTGACGCAGATGGGCTGGTTTTTCACCAAGGCGGCACTGATGACCTTCGGCGGCGCATACGCGGTGCTGCCGTATGTCTACCAAGGGGCGGTCGGGCATTATGGATGGCTGAGTCCAACCCAGATGATCGATGGCCTGGCGTTGGGCGAAACCACGCCAGGCCCGTTGATCATGGTGGTTGCCTTCGTCGGCTTCGTTGGGGGTTATGCGCACCCGATGTTCGCTGCGCAGCACCCTTGGCTCGCGGGGGCAGTCGCGGCGAGCCTGATCACCTGGTTCACCTTCCTGCCGTCTTTCATCTTCATCCTTGCCGGTGGGCCAGTGGTGGAGTCGAGCCACGACGCGCTGACCTTCACTGCCGCGCTGACCGGGATTACCGCCGCAGTCGTCGGGGTGATCCTTAACCTGGCTCTGTTCTTTGGCTACCACGTGCTCTGGCCGCACGGTTTGGATGCCGCGTTCGACTGGCCTGCTGCGCTGATCGCAGGTGCCGCCATGCTTGCGTTGGTACGCTTCAGGCGCGGTGTGATTCAGGTGCTGCTGGCCTGCGCACTGGCAGGCCTGGCCGTCTACAGTGTGCGTGCGTGAGGCTGCAAGGCCTCGTTCCTAGGCGTTTGCACCTCAGCCGTTGCGGGCGCGCAGGGCCTGCGCCTGCCCCAGGCGGTACTGGTTATCGCCGCTACGCTTGGCTTCGTACATCGCCAGATCGGCGACGTGGATCAGTTGGTCGCGGGTCTGCGCGTGATCGGGGAACAGGGCGATGCCCAGGCTCACGGCGACCCGTTGCTGCGCGTCGCCCAGGCGTATCGGCGCCTCCAGTGCCCCGAGCAAGCGCTCGGCGATTACCCGTGCCTCGTCCTCGGGGAGGCGATCGGTAGGCAAGCCTTCGAGCAGCGTGACAAACTCATCGCCCCCCAGGCGCGCCACGCTGTCGGCGTTGCGCAGTGCACCATGCAGGCGGGTCGCGGTCATACGCAGGACCTGATCGCCGGCTGCGTGGCCGAGGCTGTCGTTGATGGCCTTGAAACCGTTCAGGTCGATGAAGGCCAGCGCAACACGGCTGTGATTGCGCTTGGCCAAGAGCAAGGCGCTCTCCAGGCGTTGTTCGAACACCAGGCGGTTGGGCAGGCCGGTCAGCGGGTCGTGATGTGCCAGTCGGTGCAACTGATTGGCCCAGGCTTTTTCTTCGGTGATATCACGCACCACGCCCATCATTTTGATCGGCGTGCCGCGTTCGTCCTTGACTACGTTGCCGGTTTCGCGAAGCCAGTGCAGCGTGCCGTCCGGCCAGACTACCCGATACTCTTCATCGTGATTCTCACCGGTCTCGATACAGCGCAATTCACCGGCGCGCACGCGCACGCGATCATCCGGGTGAACCGCATTGCAAAACAGTTCGTAGCTCGGTGTCACTTCGTTGGCCGAATAGCCAAACATGCCGTAGATGGCATCGGACCAGTACAAGCGGTTGGTGTCGATGTCCCAGTCCCAGGTCCCGATTCGGGCGAAATACTGGCTGCGCTGGAAACGTTCGGCGTCGACCAGCAGCGGGCGGATCAGCAGCCAATGTCTGGCATGGGTGCTGCCTTGCTGGGTGATGTGCAGGGCGCGCGGCTGGCCGTCATCACCGCTGACTTGCACTGAGCCTGTGGGGGCAGCCATGTGCGGTAGACGCTCTTGCAGGCACTGGCCGCGCAATGGGGTACGGGTACAGCCAAGCAGTTCAGCCGCAGCCGGGTTGTGCCAGAGCACCCGGCCATCACCCGCCCGCTGCACGAGGCCCACGTCCAGCGTCGCCAGCAGGGTACGTTGTTGCTGGCGGTGACGATGCAGGATCCACAGCAGGATTAGGCTGGGTAGGCTGGCGAGCAGGACAACGAACAAGGCAGTCATCGGGCAGTGGCTGATCTAGGGCGGTAGGGAATGCTTGCATTATGCCAAGCTGATGATGGCGATTCGCCCACAAACTGTGTGAGCGTTTTCAATTGCCGCTCGCCACGCCTGAGCCTAGCCCCGGCGCAATATCTCTGACGAATGTGCGACAAAATAGCACGGGCTGGAACTTTTACAGAGTGCCTCTGATGCGGCTTAATACGCGCCTTACTTCATGGGGCGGTCCATGCTGTCACGCGTTCGCACTCACCTCTGGCTGCTCGCCTGTTTCGCAGTGGTATTCAACCTGCTAGCGATGCCGCTCGACCGTTCCCTGCGCGCCCCGGCGGTTGAGCCGTCACTGATTCTTGGCAGCTTTTGCAGCCTGCATGGTGTGCAGAGCTTGCCCAAGTCGCTGTTGGCGCAACTGAAACTTGACCAGCCCGAACTGGCCGATCACGCCGACAGCAAGCTGCAAGCTGGCGATTGCTGCTGCGGCCACGCCGGCCAGGCACTGTTGGCCGGCGACTACTTCAAGCACTTGTTCCCGCGCTTCTGGCCCGCCGCGCTGCTGCTCGGCCATGCCCCGGCCTTGCCGCTACCCCGTGAGCAGTGGCCCAACCTCAATCCACGTGCTTCCCCCTTGGCTTGATTTGTCGATCACTTCGCGGTCCCGCGCAGCGCGCGTGTGATGACCGTGCCCGACTTTTCTTGCCAGGAAGCCTTCTCCATGCCTGCGTTGCATAGCACCGCCCGTGCGGTATTGCCGCTGTTTGCCGTTACCTGTATTTCAACCCTGACCCCTCTGTCGATGGCTGTGGCCGAGACGTTGACCAGCCAAAACGCGACCTTGACCCTCGGAGCTGTCTCCGTGACCGGCACCCAGAGCGGCCCGCTGGCCACCAGCAGCGTGCTCAGTTCGGTGGACATCCTGGGGGGCGATATCCTCGAAAAGATGCCCGTTACCTACAGCTGGGAACTGTTCAGTCGTGCGCCAGGGGTGTTGTTGACCGAGTTCAACCAAGGCACCACCTCAGGCAAGTTGTCGTTTCGCGGTTTCAATGGCGAAGGTGAAGTGAATGCGGTGAAGCTGCTGATCGATGGTATCCCCAGCAACACCAACGACGGCAACATGCCTTTCATCGATTCGGTGTTCCCCATGGACATCGACAGCATCGAAGTGGTGCGCGGTACGAGCGACCCGCGTTATGGCCTGAACAACATCGCCGGTAACGTCAACATCAATACCCGCACAGGTGGCAACTACAACAAGGCGCGACTGCGCTACGGCAGCTTCAACACCCGTGAAGTGCAACTGGCCAAAGGCATCGAGACCAGCAACTGGACACAGAACTACTTCTTCGGCCGCCAGCAGGTCGATGGTTATCGCGAGCACGGCGACACCGAGCGCTACAGCTTTGGCGGCAAGTGGTTCTACACCCCTGACGATGGCAACTACCGTGTAGGGCTGATCGCGCGTCATTACGAGTCCGAAGCCCAGGAGGCCGGTTACCTGACCGAGGATGACGCCCGCCGCCATCCGCGCATGACCAATGACTACAACGCCACGGACAAAGGTACGCGGCGGATGAATCAGGTCAGCCTGCACTTCGACACCGACCTGGCCGAGACGCTGTCCTGGTCGGCCAAGACCTACCTCAACACCTATGACGACCGTCGCTGGACGCAGTACTGGCGCACCAGTTCACAGCAGGAGCGCGACACCTACGAGGATCAGTACGGCGCCATCACCTCGCTGACTTGGCGGCCCCAGGTGGACTGGCTGCACGCCTTCGCCCTGGAAGGTGGCAGCGATGTGCAGAAGCAGCAGAACCGCAGCGAACGCTACCGCACCTTGGAGCGTGTACGCACGGCGCAAACCCGCGATCAGGACTTCGACTTCAACACGCTCGGTGCCTACGTGCAGGCGCAGATCGAACCGTTCGAATCGCTGAAGATCGTGCCGGCCTATCGGGTGGACAAGATCAGTGGTGACTTCACCAACAAGATGACCGGGCAGGACTACGACATCAACGACTATGGGCTGATCAAGCAGCCCAAACTCAGCATTGTCTATTCGCCGTGGACATTCGCCAGTGTGTACGCCAACTGGGGGCGCACCTTCCAGGTCGGGACAGGCGCTGCCGCCTACAAAGTGCCGCCGCGCAATGAGGACCTGGCCCCATCGATCAACGAAGGCTGGGAAACCGGCGTCAAGTTCACCCCGTCCAGCTGGGTCGATGGCCGCGTGGCTTACTGGCGTCAGGATGCGACTGGCGAAGTGAGCCGTCGCCTGAACGACCCGAGCGGCGAGTCGGACAACGTCGGCGAAACCCGTCGCTGGGGTTACGATTTGCAGGTCAACTTGCACCCGGACGAGCGTACCGAAGTGTGGATGTCGTACTCTTGGCAGTACTCCAAGATCCTTGAGCCCAGCAGCGCGTTACCAGGCAGCAAGGGCAAGGAAATCGACCATGTGCCGCACCATCTGTGGAACACCGGCATCAGTTATCAGGCGACGCCTGCGCTGCAACTGACCGCCTGGGCGAACGGGCAGACCAACTACTACCTGGAGCGGGAGAACACGCAAGGTACCTATGGCGGGTACGTGCTGATGAACCTCGGGGCCACCTACAGGCTCAGCGAAACCCTGAGCGTGGACCTGCAACTCAAGAACCTGACCAACCGCTACTACGAATACGTCTGGTATGACCCGGATGGCGCCGACGCCTCGCTGCATTCGCCGGGCGACGGGCGGGCGCTGTATGCGGGGCTGACCATCGACTTTTGACGTGAGTGCATAGTTGATTGTCACGTAGGCGTGCATGGGGTGGATAAGGGCATGAGCAGTGCAGCAGCCCATATCTGCCTGTCGGCAAGGCTGACACGCGCATACCGATCCACTCCAAAAAACACCGCCACCCATCACGGGCGGCGGTGCATACGCGGTGCAGCCGGTCGATCCCATTGCGGGTTGATCAGCGTCAGTGGCCGAGGTTTGTCACGGGCTCGCCAGTACCTTCGGCCGGCTGCGTCATATCACTGCAAGCTGGGCGGCTTGAGCGTTGCCGGCAGGCTGGACAGGGCCTGTTCGATATGCGCGATCAGGGCGGCGAGATGCTCGGCTTGCACCTGTTGGTGGGTCTCAAGGGCTGCCAGCTCGCGGCGAAGGTTCAATAAGTGCCTCTGCAAAGCGAGGGCAGCGGTATGCAACGGTTCCATGTCGGTCTCTGCGTCTAGGCATCCATGCCGTTGTAGGAAAACCAGCAAGTTATCAGCACAGTCTTGTGCAAAATACTGATTATTCATACATGATCGCTGTAGATCGGATGTTGCCTACTGGCTAGTAGGAATAGTCCTGCACAAAAATCAGGCGAGCCTGAGAGCTCGCTATGCGCCTACCTAACCCGTGGGCCTTATGAATTAAGGGGTGTAGCGATAAACAGGGTGTTTTCAACAATACCGGGCGAGTATCCGGTTAAGGTTCACTTAGAAATGAAATGTTGCAAATGCTGCAGCTGCCATCCGGGTCCCCACAAATCGCCGCCCGTGGTGCATTGACGCACGGCGGTGAGTGGCTCACTGAAAGACTTTCCATGCAGTGGTTACGGCGCCAAGAGGGAGTATTGGCCCGGGCGCCAGGATGAAGAGTCGACATAGGCTTACCAGGCACAAATGCGGCGCGTTGAGCGTCGCGGAGGTTCGCCACAAAGTCATCTGATATGGTTTTTTTCCTTTAACCTGAATCTGTAACCGTATCAGCTGTCGGCCCACAATCCATCCCAGGCCCAGCCTTGCGAAGCGGCGTGCTGGGCAGGCTGGCCATCATCATCAGCGGCCAGCACCGCCGTTCAGCCATCACACTGTAGAGGTTCCGATGGGCAAGCTCGCGCTGTTTCTGGGTGGTTTCCTGTTTCTGACAATTCTGATCGGCCTGCTGGGGACTATCCCGCCAAGCTGAACCGTCTGTTCGCGATCGCTGTGAACAGGCCTATCGCAGGCGCAGGACAAACCGCTGGCAGGAGTGTGCCCATTGCCCAAGCGGCGCTGACCTCATAGGCGGTAGACACATTGTCCATCTCGCCCCTCCAGCGTTGTGGCTCAAGGCCATTACTGCTGGACAAGCGGTAGTTTCCAATCGTTCTCAAGGTTCAGGTGCTCGTGTAATCTCCGCGGCCGTTACAGGCCCGGAAACACGGGTCGATCCACCTGCCTTGGAGTCGATGAACACTATGGAACGCAATAAGGGCACTGCAGCGATGCTGGAGTGGCGCAGTCGTTTTCTCGGCGAAGGCATCCTCCATGAAGATGACTACGACCAGGCGTTGCGCCGTGCCGAAGAGCTGGAACATGCTGGAGTCATCAGCACCAGCGAGTGGGTGGAATTGGTTCGACTGGCTAATGCGGCGTTGCTGCGCCTGTAAAAATTCCTTCGAGCTACGTTGAAACTGTCCACAAAAATCGTGGGTAGGTCTGTGGATAAAACGCTACAGGCCAAGTTTCACAGGGCTTCCGTTAGATTGAACAGAAATTGAGCAGCCCTGTTCAGGGCTGTTTGGACTCCAGCGGGGCACCTGCGCGCAGGGCCTGCAGCAGCTCGCGAACCCGTGGCGCTAACGCACCTGCGGGGTACACCGCATGCATCTGTGGGTCATGGCCAGTACTGGAGGTGAGGCGGTAGTCCGGGCATACCCGGACCAGCCGCCCGGCCTGGACTTCAGGCTCGGCCAGCCAGTCGGCCAGGCGCGCGATACCGGCCCCAGCCAAGCAGGTATGCAGCACCGCGACACCTGAACCCAAGCGCAACCTTGGCTGTGGCCGAAGGCTGGTGATCTGCCCGTCACGACAGAAATGCCAGGCCTTGAGGATGCGTGGCGCGGTATGCAGGATCAGCGCGTGCTGCTTCAAGGCGTCGATGTCCGGGGGCGTGCCTTCACGGGCCAGATACTCGGGGCTGGCATACAGATGACGTGAGTAGTGCCAGAGTGGGTAGCCGATCAGCTCGCTGGATTGGGCAAACGCGCCGCGTATCACGACGTCGAAGCGGCCTTGCAAGGGGTCGAGGGCCTGGTCGCTGAATTGCACGTCCACAGTCATCTGGCGATGGCGCGCGCAGAACCCGGCCAGCACCTGAGGCAACACCCGACTGGCCAATACCTCGGGCGCTGCCAGGCGAATCCAGCCTTGTGCGGTTCCGGTTAGCGCTGCGAGTTCGTCAGCCGCATCGCGTTGCACATCCAGCAAGCGTTCGGCATGTGGCAGCAGGCGCTCGCCCGCTTCGGTGAGTGTCACCGCCGTGGCGTTACGGTTAAACAGCTTGGCCCCGCTGTTGTCTTCCAGCGCCTGTATCGCGCGCGTAACGGCGCTGGGTGAGCGCCCCAAGGCACGCGCGGCCGTGACGAAACTGCGTTTGTGCGCAACGCTGACGAACGCTTGTATCTCGCGCAGCATGTCCAGCGCCATGGTCGATCCTCGTTGCAGTTATTGCAACGTGGCATTTCAACACAAACGCTGCGCTTTGATTAGTCTGGCAAGCCTGTTTCTCGCCACCCGGACACCCGTATGATGGATATCGCCCTGCTTTCACTGTTCGCCTTCGCCGCTGGCCTGATAGACGCTGCCGTCGGCGGCGGTGGACTGATCCAGATTCCGGCGCTGTTCAATGTGTTGCCCGCCGCGCAACCTGCGGCGCTGCTGGGTAGCAACAAGCTGGCTTCGGTGTGTGGCACAAGCTTTGCGGCGCGTTCATTCATTCGCAAGGTGAAGTTGGACTGGGGCTTGATCGTGCCTGCCGCGCTGAGCGCGTTCGTCATGTCGTTCTTCGGCGCAGCGACCGTGTCGCTGGTGCCGGCCAGCGTGATGCGGCCGATGGTGCTGGTGCTGATCGTATTGATGGCGATCTACACCTTCTGCAAGAAGGATTTTGGCACCCTGCACGCGCCCAGCGTGATTGGTCGTCGCGAGCAATGCCTGGCGGTGCTGATCGGGGGTGCGATTGGCTTCTACGATGGCCTGTTCGGGCCGGGCACTGGCAGTTTCCTGATTTTCCTGTTCATTCGCTTCTTCGCCCTGGATTTCCTCCACGCCTCGGCCTCGGCCAAGCTGGTCAACATCGCGACCAACCTGGCGGCGCTGGTGTTCTTCATTCCCTCGGGCAACGTGCTATGGGCCATCGCCTTGCCCATGGCCGTGTTCAACATCCTCGGTGCGCTCACTGGAACCTGGCTTGCGGTGCGCAAGGGTGCCGGTTTCGTGCGTGGGCTGTTCCTGGTGCTGCTGTGCGTGCTGATCGCCAAGCTGAGTTGGGACCTGCTGATGGCCTGAGTCAGCCCTGCTGGCGGCGGCCTTCAGCCTGCTCGACGCGGTTGCGGCCGTGGGCCTTGGCGCGGTACAGCGCCCGGTCGGCTTCGGCCAGCAGCGCGTCGAGGCTGGGGGCGTTGGTATCGGTGGCGCAGCCAGCAAGGCCGATGCTCACCGTGATCGGCAGGCGCTGGCCGGCTTCGCTGATATGCAGGTCCTGCACGGCGCGGCGCAGGCGTTCGGCGGTGAACTGCGCCAGCTCCGGCGCCAGCCCCGGCACGATGATGGCGAACTCTTCACCCCCAAGCCGGGCGAACAGTTCGCTTTCATGCAGTTGCTCACCCAGGGTCAGGGCGAACTGGCGCAGCACTTGGTCGCCCACGGCATGGCCGTATTGGTCGTTGATGCGTTTGAAATGATCGATGTCGAGCATCATCAGGGTCAGCGGCGCCATCGGGGTGCACTGCTGTCGGCTCTCCAGCAGCTGATTGGCGCGGCGGGTGAATGCACTGCGGGTAAGGGTGCCGGTCAGGTGATCGACGGTGGCCTGGTGGGCCAGGCGGGCCATCAGGCTACGGTTGGCATGGCTGACACACGACACCACCAGGGGGCCGAGTACCAGCATGGCGATACCTAGGCGTGCCGACATCAGAGCATTCACGCCTGGTTCGCTCTGCGGCACGCTGAAGTGCATGAGGTTTTGCGCCACCGCAACGATCAGCGTGCTGCCGGCGGTCAACGCCTGCAGTGCGACCAGAAACGGCGAGTAGCTCAGCGCGCACCACAGCAGCGCGGCAATCGGGAAGGCAATCGCGCCAGGGCCGCCAAAGGCGATGCTCAGTGTCAGCGAGGCCAGCAGCACCAGCAACGGGGCCAGGCGGATCCGCTGCGCGGCACTGCGGCTGAACGCATGCGGCGAAGGTGCGGTGAGCAATACCGGCAGTACCAGTACGCTGGTGGAGAACTGCTCGCTGAACCAGGCCAGCCATGTGGCACGCAGTGACTCCTGAAACCAAGGCGCGGCCATCACGCAGGCCAGGCTCGCCGCGACCGCCGCGCCGGCACCGAACAGGCAGAGGGTGCCATGCGGTGTGCGCAGGCGTCGGTGAATACGTGGCAGGCGCGCCATCGCGAACCAGATGGTGACGATTGCGCCAAGGTTGCACAGGTTGAACCACAGGGCGGGCCGCCACGCGCTGGCACAGGCAAGGTCAGCGATGACCATGCCTAGGTAAATCAGGGCGAAACCGCTTGGGCTAGCCAGGCGGGGGTTGCGCAGCAGTACCCCGGCGAGCACCGCATTGACTGGCCAGAACAGCGAGAGGGATTCGATTGGACGGGCCAGAATCCCCGCCAGCGTCAGGGCGAGGGTCAGGCCGAACAGGGCCAGGGGCAGCAACAGGCGTGATGGAACGGGAAACACCATGGGCTCGACCGGCAGGCAAAAACTGAATCCAGGAAAACGACCAGAGGCACCTGGGGCGATATCGTGTCAGTGTGTTTCAAGTAGGTAATTGATGTCAATTCGCCGCAATCGGCGGTTAATTGCTCAGGAATGAAGGTTTCAAGCAGCGGCTTGGGGTGTCAGAACCCGAATAGCCACGGCACCATCACCACGGTCACCGCCATCACCAGCAGTGTGAACGGCACGCCGAGTTTGACGAAGTCGGCGAAGCGATACTGTCCAGGCCCAAGCACCAGCGTGTTGACCGGCGACGACACTGGCGTCATGAACGCCGCCGACGCTGCCAGTGCCACGGTCATGGCGAAGGGGTAGGGCGACAGGCCCAGCTGCTGTGCGGTACTGACCGCCACAGGGGCCATCAGCACGGCTGTGGCGGTATTGGAAATGAACAGGCCAATCACTGCCGTGAGCGCGAACAGGCAGGCCAGCATCGCTTGGGGGCCTGCGCCGCCCAGCACATTCACCAGGCCACTGACCACCCAGTCGATGCCGCCAGTCTTCTGTAGCGCGAGGGCGAAGGGCAACATGCCGACGATCAGTACCAGGCTTTGCCAATGGATGGCACGGTAGGCGCTGTTCATGTCAATGCAACGTCCCGCGCCCATAAGCAGACAGCCAATCAGGGCAGCCAGTACGTTTGGCACCAGGCCGCTGACCATCAAGGCCACCATCACTGCAAGGCTTAACAGGGCCAGTGGTGCCTTGGTACGTGCCGGGGCCACTTGGTCGACTTCGGCAGGCAGGCTCAGGACTAGGAAGTCGCGTGGCTTGGCTTGCAGTTGGCGTACCGCTTTCCATGGCCCGACCACCAGCAAGGTGTCGCCCAGGCGCAGTTTCTCCTCCACCAGTTGTTCGTCGATGGCGAGCTGATCACGGCGCAGGCCAACCACGTTGAGGTCGTAGCGCGTACGAAAGGCCAGTTCCAGAATGCTCTTGCCGATCAATTGCGAGCCCGGTGGCAGGGAGACTTCCGCCATACCCAATTCCTGGGATTGGTCGATGAAATAGGCGGCCTTGAAGTGCAGTGGCTCAAGCCGCATGGTTTGGCACAGGTTGCGCAGGTCGTCACGGTTGGCGAACAGGTCGAGCAGCAGGATGTCGCCTTGTTGAAGCAGCGTGGCCGAATCGGCGCTGATCACCCGCGTGGTGAACTTGTGCTGGCGCTCGATGCCGATCACGTTGGCGCCGTGTCGCGTACGCAGCGCCAACTCGCCCAGGGTGTGGCCGATGAGGGGCGAATGTGGGCGGATGCGCAGGCGCCGTTCGCGGCCGCTGAGCTTGTAGTCAAGGACCAGATCCAGCAGGGTACGCCGGGTTTCCGTACGACCGTCCTTGCGCACTTCACCCTTGAGCCAGTGGCGGGTCAGCAGCATGTAGCCGATGCCCAACACCAGCACCACCAGGCCGAATGGGGTGAAGCTGAAAAAGCTGAAGCCGGCCTGGCCATGGCGCACCAACTCGCTATGCACCACCACGTTTGGCGGTGTGGCCACCAGGCTGAGCATCCCGCTGATCAATCCGGCGAAGCTCAGCGGCATCATCAGCCGGCTGGGCGAGAGTTTCAGGCGCGCGGCGATGCTCAGCACCACGGGAATGAAGATCGCCACCACGCCGGTCGAACTCATCACCGAACCCAGGCCGGCCACCGCCAGCATGAGCAGCACCAGCAGCCGCGCCTCGCTGTTGCCGGCCCGTTCGCTCATCCATTCGCCGATGCGCAAGGCGATGCCGGTGCGCACCAGTCCCTCGCCGATCACGAACAGGGTGGCGATCAGCACCACGTTAGGATCGCTGAAACCGGCCAGCGCCTGTTCCACGCTGAGGATGCCGGACAACGGCAGCACCAGAATCACCAACAGGGCGACCACATCCATGCGCGGGCGGTTGATGATGAACAGGATGACGACGACGCAGAGCAGGCCAAGGACCCAGAGCAGCTCATGGTTCATGGGGAGGGGTGTTCCTTCACACAGGGCACGATCAGGCAATGCACCAGTGTGGCAGCTCTAACGAGAGGCGTCGTTGACGTGCTGCAATGTTTTTACCGGCAGGGTGCCTCGCAGGCTCGCCCGCGAGGCGTGAAGCGTGCGATCAGTGGCGGTGGTGACGTTTGTGCTTACGGCTGCTGCCGTCGTTGTCGCCCATGTGGTTGCCGATCGCGCCACCGGCAGCGCCACCCAGGCCGGCGCCTATGGTGGAGCCGGTCGAGCCGCCAAGCTTGCCGCCGATGAACGAGCCACCTGCAGAGCCCAGGCCGCCACCGAGGGCCGCTTCGGTACGGTTGCCCTTGTTCGCGCCGACCGCGCTGCCGGCGGCGCCGCCGAGGCCTGCGCCAATCAGGGCGCCGGTGCTGCCACCGATCTGCTTGCCGACCACGTTGCCCAGCGCACCACCCAGGCCGCCGCCAATTGCCGCAGTACCGTCTCCGGCAAAGGCGCCCTGGCATAGCAGCAGACCAAGAGCAAGGGAGGGCAGAGTCAGACGCATGTTGTGAACCTCGGAGGAATCATCAGGGAGAGTGGTCGCCGTGTGCGGCGAGCGGTGAGGGAAAAGACGCTTCAGCGGTAATCGCGGTCACGGTACGCGCGACGGTCGTCATCGCGGTCGTAGCGGTGGTGAGGGCGATGGTCGCGATCACGCCAGCCGTCGTCGCGGTCGTGGTAGTGGTGGTGATAGCAGCCACCAAGCGACAGCAAGGCGGCGATCAACGAAAGGCTCGCAAGGCGCGGGAGCATGATAGAGGTCCTTGATCTGCAAGGGTTTACTGGACGCACCCTGAGACCTGGATCGTTCGATTTGGTTCTATGCCGCACAAAATTATTGCGCGGCCTAGAACCGTTGCTCAATTGGCGTGGAGGGAGAAGAGAGGCGCGGCTTCAGCGGCGATAATAGCCGTGATCGTAATAGTGCGGATGGCCCCAGCCGCGCCAGCCGTGATCGTGATGATGATAGGGGTAGACGACGCAGCCGCCGAGGCTGAGCAAGGTGGCGAACAGCGAAACGCAAACGATGCGCTTGATCATGATGGGTTCCTTGAACGGTAAAGGTTTACCGGACACCTCATCAGACCCGAACGCGTCGATCTGGTTCTTGCGTACAGCGGCGCGCACCGCGCCAGCCGATGACCGGCGCGGTGTCGTGCTGGCGTTGCAGCGCCTGAGGTTCAGGACGCGGGGTGGATGGCCAGCACGACGCCGTTGGTGATCTGCACCAGCACGTAGTGTTCGCCCATGCGTACCCAGTGGCTTTCCTTTTCCGGGGCAGGCAAGCCTTTGGCGTGCCAGTCACGTATGGCTTGGTCGTCGCGCTTGTACTGATCGGGTGCTTTATCACCGACCTTGAGTTCGCGATTGTGGGTTTCGGGGGCTTGGACGCTTTCTTCGCGGGATTCAGCCGCGGTGGCGGCCAGCGGGACGGTGCTGGTCAGCAGCAGCGCGCAAAGCAGGGTGCGTGGGGTCATGTGCAGTCCTCTGGATTCAAGGGGGTGTTGTTGTGCGACAGCATCTGGCGCCGAACAATTCACTCCAATGCGGCGCGGTGCTAGAGTCGCTTTCTTTTTTGCCCCTGAGGATGGAACATGCGAGCGATTCTGCCGATGACTGTGGCGCTGCTGCTGATGGGCTGTGCGTCATCGACCATGGAGGCGGCCCGCAATGGCGCGCCGAACGCACGACTGGACTCGCACAAGACCCCGGACGTGGTTGCCCAGTGCATCCAGTTCAGTTGGCAGGAAGAAAACGCCTTTGGCGTCGATGCCAGCGGCTACTTGCAGGCGCGTAAGGCCGGTGGCTTCACCGTCTATACGCGTGAGGCCGAGTCGTTCGTCGATGTGTACGCCCAGGCCGGGGGAACACGGATCGACTACTACGCGCAGAAGGACGACCAGATGTCCCTGCGCCGCCGCGCGGCAGCGGCGACCTGCCTGTAACGGCCAGGCAACGCCCACAGGTTTATGGTGTGACGCTGTGGGCGTGGTCCCTCAGCTCAAGAACCCGCCATCCACATTCAACGCAGTGCCTGTGGTGTAGCTGGATGCCTCGCTTGCCAGGTACAGCACCGCGCCGGCCATCTCGCTCGGGTCGGCCACCCGCTTGAGTGGGATTTGCTGCAAGGCCGCCGTGAGAATCGCGTCATTCTTCACCAGTGCGGATGCGAACTTGGTGTCGGTCAGCCCTGGCAGCAAGGCGTTGCAGCGAATGCCGAACGGCGCGCACTCCTTGGCGAACACCTTGGTCATGTTGATCACCGCCGCTTTGGTCACCGAGTAGATACCCTGGAACAACCCCGGTGATACGCCGTTGATCGACGCCACGTTGATGATGCTGCCCCCGCCGTGCTCGCGCATCAGCTTGCCGGCCTCCACCGACATGAAGAAATAGCCGCGGATGTTCACATCGACGGTCTTCTGGAAGGCCCCCAGGTCGGTGTCCAGCACATTGCAGAACTGCGGGTTGGTTGCTGCGTTGTTGACCAGGATATCGAGACGCCCGAACTGTTCGCGGATACCGGCGAACACCTGCTGGATCTGCTCGATTTCACCGATATGGCAGGCTACTGCGGTGGCCTTGCCGCCAGCGGCAATGATCGCCTCGGCCACTTGCTGGCAGCCGTCGAGCTTGCGGCTAGAAACGATCACATGGGCACCTTGCTGGGCCAGCAGGTGGGCGATGGCTTCGCCGATGCCGCGACTGGCGCCGGAAACGAAGGCTATCTTGCCGTCGAGGTCGAACAGATGGGTCTTGGACATGCCGGGTTTCCTTGTGTAGGGCGCTGCCAGGGTTACAGGCCGGATTTGTCGATCAGTTGCAGGCTCATCTGCTCCAGCAGGCGGTTCATGTGGATGAACTGGGCGAAGCGCTTGTCCTGCGTCTGGCCGTGGAAGTAGCGGTAATAGATCTGCTGGACGATGCCCGCCAGGCGGAACAGGCCGTAGCCATAGTAGAAATCGAAGTTGTCGACAGCGATGCCGGCGCGCTCGGCGTAGTAGTCGACGAACTGCCGGCGTGTGAGCATGCCAGGGGCATTGCTGGGCTGGCGGCGCATCAATTGCACCGGCGCCGGATCGCCTGCCTCGATCCAGTACGCCAGGCTGCTGCCCAGGTCCATCAGCGGGTCGCCGATGGTGGCCATCTCCCAGTCCAGCACGCCGATGATGCGCATGGGGTTGGCGCTGTCGAGAATCACGTTGTCGAAGCGGTAGTCGTTGTGAATGATCCCCGGATGCGGGTGGTCAGCCGGCCGCTTCTCGCGCAGCCAGCCGATCACCTGCTCCCAGCTCGGTGCATCGGGGGTCAGCGCTTTTTCGTAGCGTCCGGCCCAGCCTTCGATCTGACGTTCCACGTAGCCTTCGGGTTTGCCTAGGTCAGCCAGGCCGCAGGCGCGGTAATCCACTTGATGCAGCTCGACCAGGCGTTCGATGAAGCTCTTGCACAGTGCTTCGGTGCGGCTGGCATCTAGGTTCAGCGCTGCCGGGATGTCCGAGCGCAGGATGATGCCCTTGACCCGTTCCATCACATAGAACTCGCTGCCGATCAGCGCTGCGTCGGTGCAGTGCGCATAGGCCTTGGGGCAGTAGGGAAAGCCTTCGTTGAGCTGGTTAAGGATGCGAAACTCGCGGCCCATGTCGTGAGCCGACTTGGCCTTGTGTCCAAACGGTGGGCGGCGCAGAACGAATTCGCGATCCGGGTAGGCCACCAGGTAGGTGAGATTGGAGGCGCCCCCAGGAAACTGGCTGACGGTCGGATAACCTTGCAGGCCGGGCACATGTGTCTTGAGGTAGGGGTCGATGACGCTTGCATCGAGTTCTTCGCCGGGGCGTACCTGGGTGGACTGGTCGGTAAGCGTCATGCGATTTCCTTATGATTCTGAGCAAGGACTATTGGCTAATCTAATTTCCTGCCAAGACTGGTACAAGCGTAGCAATGGCTTATTGGCCAGGGTGTTGCTGGGCAATCACTGCCCCTGATGAATGCCAGCCTTTGGCCAAGCCAAAAAAAACCGAAGCGCAGGTGGCTTCGGTTTTCTTGGAGGAGCGATGCGCCGCGCCGATCAGGACGGGAACAGTTCGCTCAGTTTCATCGACAGCATCATGTCGCCTTCGACGCGCAGTTTGCCGCCCATGAACGCCTGCATGCCGTCGGTTTCACCGCTGACGATGCCTTTGAGGGTTTCGCTGTCCATCACCAGGGTGCAGTTGGCGTCTGGGTTTTCGCCTTCCTGCAAATCGCAGGTGCCGTCCTTGACGATCAGCGCGTAGTGCTTGTCTTCGTCGGTGATGTTGAAGCCGAATACCAGGTCCAGGCCAGCGGCCGCGGAGGGGTTGAACTTCTCTTGCATCTTCTTCACGGCATCAGCTACGGAGGTCATGGTGCATTCCTTATAGAGTGATATTCACATCCCCGCAGGGACAAAACAGGCCGGGCTCATCGATAGGTAATGAGTTCCGGCGCCCTCAACAACTGCACATGGGCTTGGCTGTTGAAGGAAGCCAGTGCCACGTCGCAGCCGCGGAATTTCAGCTGGCTGAGCGACGTGTTGATGATTTGCCAGTTCAGGGCGAATGCCTGGACTGGGGTAATACCGGTGGTCAGGTGGAGCAGGGTGGCAATCGTGCCGCCGGAGGTGAACACGGCGATATCGTCGCCGCTGGCTGCGCTGTCCAGCAGGCGTTGCAGCCCCGCGCTGACGCGGCCGGTGAAGGCCTGCCAGGTTTCCAGTTGAGGGTCCTCGGCATGCTCTGCGGTCAGCCAACGCTGCACCATCAAGGCGAACAGGCGCTGGAACTCGCAGCGGTGCGCCGCGCCGTTGCGCAGTACGTGCAGGGCCTCGGGCTCGTCCGGCAGCAGGGCAGGCAGCAGGGCACGGATGACCCCATCGGCGTCGAACTCGTTGAACGCCGCATCGGTTTCGATGGCAGGTGCTTCAGCCTGCTGGCCCATGGCCTGCAGCGTGAGCCGGGCGGTGTCCTGCTGGCGGCGCAAGGTGCCGGCCACGCAGCGATCCAGGCGTAGGCCGAGCCGGCCCAGGTACTCGCCGAGGGCGACGCTCTGGCGTTCACCCACGTCAGACAGGACGTCGTAGTCGTCGGCACCGAAGGAGGCTTGGCCATGTCGGATCAGGTAGAGGTTGCCCACGGAGAAGTCCGGCCCGGTTGAAGGTTGTTGCGAGGTTAGGATGCCCCGGGCAGGCTGTCAACGAAAAAGCATACAAGCGTTTGAAAAGGTTGTTTGAACTGTGTTGCCGGCGTTTTCCCTGGCTGGCAGCGAGGTTGGCGCACCGGTATGCTTGGAATCGTTTCGTGCCCAGAAGGGCGTTGGTCTATCAAGGAGTCAATGTGGAGTTTCTTGCCGAATACGCAAGCTTTCTCGCCAAAACCGCCACGCTGGTGATCGCCATTCTGGTGGTGCTGTCGGCTATTGCCGGCCTGCGCGGCAAGGGGCGGCGCAAGCCGGGTGGGCAGTTGCAGGTCACTCGCCTCAACGAGTTCTATAAAGAGCTGCGCGAGCGCCTGGAATCGGGCCTGTTCGACAAGGTCGAACTCAAGGCCCTGCGCAAGCAGCAGGCCAAGGCCGAGAAGCAGCAGAAGAAGAAAAAGCCGGAAGAGAAGCGTCGGGTGTTCGTGCTCGACTTCGACGGCGATATCAAGGCCTCGGCCACCGAAAGCCTGCGTAACGAGATCACCGCGCTGCTGACCCTCGCCACCCCTCGTGACGAGGTGGTGCTGCGCCTCGAAAGCGGCGGTGGCCTGGTGCACAGCTACGGCCTGGCGGCCTCGCAACTGGCGCGTCTTCGCGAGGCGGGTATCCCACTGACGATCTGCATCGACAAAGTCGCTGCAAGTGGCGGCTACATGATGGCCTGCATCGGCGAGAAGATCGTCAGCGCGCCGTTCGCCGTCCTGGGCTCCATCGGCGTCGTCGCGCAGCTACCTAACGTCAATCGCCTGCTCAAGAAACACGACATCGACTTCGAGGTGCTCACCGCGGGCGAGTACAAGCGCACCCTCACCGTGTTCGGCGAAAACACCGAGAAGGGGCGGGAGAAGTTCCAGGAAGACCTGGACATCACCCACCAGTTGTTCAAGGACTTTGTCGCCCGCTACCGCCCGCAGCTGCACATCGATGAGGTGGCTACGGGCGAGGTATGGCTGGGCATCGCTGCGCTGAACCGCCAATTGGTGGACGAGCTGGGCACCAGCGACGAGTACCTGAGCAAGCGAGCCCGCGAAGCCAACCTGTTCCACCTGCGCTTTGCCGAACGCAAGAGCTTGCAGGAGCGTATCGGCGTCGCCGCCAGTGGCGCGCTGGAGAACACCCTGGTCGGTTTGTGGAGCAAGCTCGGGCGGCTGCGCTAACACCTTGAACCCCTTGAAGATTTTTTTCTGAAAGGGGGTTGCAAGGTGGGCCGAATGTGGACATAATGGCGTCCATCGAAACGCAGCTGACTTGAAAAAGCCCAGCGGTTTCAAGGAGATAGCGAAAGCTGTATCCGACTTTGAGGCCGAGTAGCAAAGTGGTTATGCTCCGGATTGCAAATCCGTCTACGCCGGTTCGATTCCGACCTCGGCCTCCACTATTCGAAAGCCCCGCAGATTAACGTCTGCGGGGTTTTTCTTTGGGCGATAGAAAATCTGATCGTTTCCGCATCCCAAGGCATCGTTTCGGCATCAGCCCTCTACTTGGTCGGGCTCACTACTTCGCCGACCCGACGATAAACGCGCTTGGTGATTTCCTCTTTGGAGTGCCCAAGCAGCCGACAAGGTTGATGAGGCTCTCAATCGGGTAGTGCCGTAAGCTCGCCCCTCTCACCACTCTTACGACTGCGGTACTCAGTGACGCCGAGCATGATTGCTGCTGTCAAGCCCGGCATCAGGAATGTGAGTAAGACCGTGAGATCCCAGTTCACTGCCGCGCTGCATGGAAAGGCCCAGAGAGTCGCCACGATCACCGCGGCGATAACCCGCCAGTCACGCGGGTGTTTGGGGTGGCTCGCCATCGATGCTGCATAGGCTTTCCAGCAGCCCCATAGGCTCGGTATAGATATGACGATTACCGCCACTGGCAAAGCGGGGTTGTTCAAATAAAGGATTGCGGTGACCAAATAAACTAACCCCCAAACGAAGATGAGTGTCACCGGAGCAATTCCGACGATCGCGCCAAGCGTGAGGGTAATGCGAATCTTGGTTAGTTTGGTCATCCCGATCCCTTCGGAGCCATCTCTTCGCGGGTAGCATAAGTCCGCCGCGCCAAAAAATCGACATGCGCCATTTTGTGGTGCCAACACGGCGAGAGGGCTTCACCATGGGCAACCAGCGCAAGAAGATCGCCAGCTATCGTGACCTCACCTATAACGAGATCGACAGCATGCACTCGATCAAGGCCTTGGAGCCCGATGTCGGGTGAGCTGTTCGGGTAGATCGGCAGATTGAAGGCGTGGATCAGCGTACCTTAGCTACGTACACGGCGGTTCAAATTATGCGGTTAAGCCGGTTGATCGTATCAGCGGGGCGCAGCAGCGGTGGAAGTCGGTGCAGAGCTTTTGTCGGACGACGCTTTTTAAAAAAAGCCCGCCACGCAAGGGCGGGCAAACGTCGTTTTGAAGGGAGAGGCTCAACACTGCGCCTTGGCGGTTAAGCCAGGGTTAACGCCCATGGGATTGACCGGCTGCCGTGATCGGCTTATACAGGCGGGCTGTAGCCACCGGAGCCTGCGATGCACGACGAAGACGACCTGCACGAACCCGAGCACGATCACCTGCTTGACCCTGAATTCCATGACGCTTTCCAGCCTGAGGCTGATGCCTATGGTGCACTCGACGACGCCGAGGAAGACGAAGCCGGGTTGGACGACTTCGACGACGAAGACGATCACCCCGCCTGGCACGACGACTGCGACGACTGAATCGGCAGGTGTGCGTGCTGGTGTGGTTCAGCGTCGGTCAAGGGAATAGCGGCCTGGCCCTGAAACGGCTAAGGCCAGTAGCCCGCCGATGATGCTGAGGTTTTTCAGGAATTGAGTCATGTTGGCACTGCGCTCAGGGTCCACCATGTTCCAGAAAGGGTGGCCGATCAGGGCGGTGCCCAGCACGAACAGGGCGAACAGCAAGGCCAGTGGGCGGGTGTAGAAGCCCAGGATCAGTACGATACCAATCACGAACTCCATGATTACCGCGACCGCTGCGGCGAGCGTGGGCATGGGGGCACCGAGCGAGGTCATATAGCCGACGGTGCCTTCGAAGCCGTTCAGCTTGCCCCAGCCGGCGAGCACGAACAGGGTCATCAGCAGGATGCGGGCGAGCAGCAGGATGATGTCGCGTTGCCCTTCAAGCAGTGCATGGCGCATGGCGGCGCTCCGGTGGACGGTGACACTGTCCACTCTAGCAGCTGGGCGGCGGATTTCCGGCGTTTAGGCGGGCAAGTGCTGTAAAGATCAGAGGAAAAGCAGCGTTGGCGGCGAGTAGTCTCGCAGAGACAGCCAAGTGCGGGTCGCGAGGGGGTGCGAGCGATGGTGCCCCGAGCCGGACTCGAACCGGCACACCTTGCGGCGGCGCATTTTAAGTGCGATGTGTCTACCAATTTCACCATCGGGGCGCGATGGGCAAGCTGCCGATTAGACACGAAATGTATGCGCAAATCAACGTCTTAGGGTGCAAGCAAGGCTCAGGCAGCCGACCATCGAGGTCTTCGCCGGCGCTCGCATTGCAAACCCTCACGAGCGCGGGTCCTCAGGGGGTGATCCCCTGGGCGATATCGCGCATTTCACTTGCGGTTTCCCGCAGATCCTGGGCGTGGCCATCGAGGGTGCGCGCCTCGTGCCGGTGGATTGAATAACGCAGGTAGCGGGCGTGGCCATCGAGGGCTTCGGACAGGCTTTCCAGGTCGCTTGCGGTACTCAAGAGGTCGTCCTGCAGGTCTTGCATGCGGGGTTTGGCGGGCATGTGACATCCTTGTATGCGGACATGGCAGCTCACTATAGGGCAATTGGCAAAGCGCAGCTATGACACTAATACCCGCCGACCGCCGCCCTTCGAATACATCAGCATGCGTGCTTGTTGCACGGCCAAGTGGCACAATGTCTGGGCGTCCCGAAGGCGGGGGCGGACTGTCATCGATAGTCACGATGGGGGGCGTTGCTTTTGGCTACGCTCAACGGTGTCCTTCGCGGTACATGGGGTATTTCATGGTTTCAACGGACCGCACCAGCCCCACGGTCATGTCTGAAACGCGCTATGAACAGCTGGTTCAGGCCGTGGTCGATTATGCCATCTACATGCTCGACCCCACAGGCCATGTGGTGTCGTGGAACGCCGGCGCGCAACGGATCAAGGGCTATTGCGCTGACGAGGTGATTGGCCGGCATTTCTCGTTGTTCTTCAGCGACCACGACTGCGCCGAAGGGCGCCCTGAACGCTTGTTGCGCCAGGCTCTGGAGCAGGGCGTGGCGCAGGACGAGGGCTGGCGGGTGCGTAAGGATGGCACGCAGTTCTGGGCGTTGGCGGCGCTGGATGTGATTCGTGATGAGCATGGCGAGGTCATCGGCCTTGCCAAAATCACCCGTGATATCACCGATAGGCGTGAATCTACGCTGCAGCTGGATGCCATGCGTGCGCAGCTGTTCCAGGCGCAAAAACTCGAAGCGCTGGGGCAACTGACCGGGGGGCTGGCCCATGATTTCAACAACCTGCTGACCATCATCCTGAGTTCCGCCCGGCTGGCGCTGGCTAGCCAGGATCCGGCCCGCGCGCGGCGTTTGCTGGAGCACATACTGGCCGCCGGCCAGCGAGGCACGGACCTCACCCAGCAACTGCTCAGCTTCGCCCGGCATCGGCAACTGAGCGTGACCTGCATCGCACCGCTACAGGTGGTCGCCTCTACCCGAAGCATGCTGGAGCATGCCTTGCCCCGGAACATCGATCTGATTGAACAGGTACACGCCGACCTGCCTCTGATCGAGGTGGATGCGGGCCAGTTGCAGATGGTGTTGCTCAACCTGGTGTTCAACGCACGTGATGCGATCAGCGGGCGGGGTCAGATCCGCCTGGTGGTCGAGCAGGTGCGCTTGGCTGGCGAAGTGGAGGGCCTGCATGGCCTGTTCGTGCGCTTCGAGGTGCAGGATGATGGGCAAGGCATCGATCCGCAGGTATTGCCGCGCATCTTCGAGCCCTTCTTTACCACCAAGGCGTTTGGCAAGGGCACCGGTCTTGGCCTGAGCCAGGTATATGGTTTCGCCAAGCAGAGCAATGGCGCCATCAGCGTGACCAGCGCTCTGGGCGAGGGGACCTGCATGAGAGTGTACCTGCCCGCATGCGTGGGCACCGATCAGCCTTCCACTGATGGATAGACAGCCATGGTTGAACAACTCAAGCGCTTGCGAACGGGCATCACCGGACTCGATGCTTTGCTCAAAGGGGGGTTGGTGGTCGGGGCGGCTTATGTCGTGCAGGGCCATCCGGGCTCGGGCAAGACCATCCTGGGCAACCAGCTGGCGTGCAACCATGTGCGTGACGGCGGGCGCGTGCTGGTAGCGACCCTGCTTAGCGAGTCCCACGAGCGCTTGTTCCAGTACCTTTCGACACTGAGCTTTTTCGATCGCCAGTTGGTGGGGGACAGCATTCAGTTCCTCAGTGCCTTCGATACCCTTGAGCAGGACGGATTGGATGCTGTCGTGCGCCTGCTGCGTCAGGAGATCGCCCGTCAGCAGGCCACGCTGCTGGTGGTCGACGGAGTGCTGAACGCGCGAAACCGCGCGTCCAGCAGCCTGGATACCAAGAAATTCGTTTCCGAGCTGCAGGGCCATGCCGCTTTCGCCGGCTGCACGGTGCTGTTGCTGACCAGTGCCCGCCTGGAGGAGGGCAGTCCAGAGCACACCATGGTCGATGGCGTGATCGAACTCAGCGAGCAGTTGGTCGGCAATGCCGCCGTGCGCCACGTGCAGTTGCGCAAGACACGTGGCAGCGGCGCCTTGTCGGGACGCCACGAATGCCTGATCGACGAAGATGGCCTTCGGGTGTTCCCGCGTCTGGAGTCGTTATATGGCCATCCCAGCCAGCACGGGGCGCAGACTCTGGATAAAGTGAGCACCGGCGTGGCGGACCTCGATGCGATGCTCGGCGGTGGCCTGACGCGCGGCTCGGTAAGCTTGCTGATGGGGCCGTCCGGGGTGGGCAAGACGGCGTTGGGCATTGCGTTTCTGGCGGCATCCACCCCACAGTCGCCCGGCTTGCACTTTGGTTTCTACGAAACGCCGGTGCGGCTGCGGCACAAGGCTGCCGCGCTGGGTGTGCCGCTGCCGGCGCTTGAGCAGAGCGGCGCTGTGCGCCTGTGCTGGCAACCCACTACCGAAGGCTTGCTCGATCAGGTCGGCCAGCGTCTGCTTGACCAGGTGCAGGCCAGCGGCGCCCAGCGCGTCGTCATCGATAGCCTTGGCGCCTTTGGCCGCTTGGCGCTGGATCCGACACGGCTCAATAGTTTCTTCCGCGCGTTGACCGGCGAGCTGCGGGCGCGCGATGTGACGGTACTGCTGACGTGGGAGATGCGTGACATCTTCGGTGCCGAGATCACCGCGCCAGCGCCTGATCTTTCGAGCATCGTCGACAATTTGCTGCTGCTGCGTCTGGCCGAACTTGAGGCGCGCTTGCACCGCGTGATGTCGATTGTCAAAGTACGTGACAGCGACCACGATCCTACCTTGCAGTCACTCTCCCTTGGCCCGCACGGCATCAGCCTGGCGCGCGCCTTCGAGGGGGCTGCCGGGGTCCTTAGCGGTACGGCGGTTACCCAGGAGGATCGCTGATGCGATGACGCCATGTACACCATCTTGATCGTCGATGACGAGTACCTGATCGCTGATATCCTGGGTTTTGCCCTGGAAGACGAAGGCTTTCTGGTGGAAAAGGCCAGCAATGGTCGTAAGGCGCTGGACGCGTTGAAAGAGAAACGCGTAGACCTGGTGATCACGGACTACATGATGCCTGTGCTCAACGGCAAGGAGCTGGCCGAAGCCATCCGTGGCGAGTTGCAGCTCGCCGACTTGCCGGTGGTGTTGATGAGCGGTGCGCAAGCCAGCCTGGGGCGTGTGTGCCCGGAGCTGTTCGCGGCAGTGTTCGACAAACCCTTCGACATGGACACAATGATCGCCACGGTGCGTGAACTCCTGGGCACCTGAGGTTCAGGGGGAGGCTCCCCGCGTGGGCGGGCAATCGATCAGTCGCGTCCGTGCGGCTCGATGTTGTAAAGGTGGTATTACTGATCGTTGTGTTTCTCCGGTGCTGGACTGCCAGCCTGAATGCGTTTGAAAATCTCTTCACGGTGCACCTGAACATCCTTGGGTGCATCGATACCGATCCTCACTTGCATACCCTTGACGCCCAGAATGGTGACTTTGATGTCATCGTTGATAACGATGCTTTCGCCAACTTTGCGGGTGAGTATCAGCATGTAGTTCTCCTTGGTGGTGTAGATGGCCGCGAGCCGTTTGCCCTGCGGTGGGAGCTTGTCCCTCTTCCCTCTCATTAAAGACGCTTTCGGCGGATAAGAATTCCCCGACAGACAAATTCTGTAGCTTCTCTGTGCAGCAGGTGTCGATGGCTGATTGCACGCCACCGGCGAAGGTGCTCGGTGGCAAGGATAGGGGGATTGGTTGAATATGGGAAATTTCGTTGTTCAATAGGGTAAATAGTTGACCTGCATGATCGTCAGGGCGACAGCGCTTGCAGAAAGCGCAGCAAAACCACTTCGTCGGCTTCCAAGCCTTTGCGTTGCCGAGCGCGGGGCAACGCTGCCAGTCGCCCCAGATGGAAGTGCTCCAGCACCGCTGGGTGAATGTAGCAGCGCCGACACACCGCTGGGGTGTTGCCCAGGCGTGAGGCCACCTGGCGTACGATGGCTGCGGCCTGGCGTCGGGCCTCGACATCGGGTTGCCAAGCCAAGGGTCTGAGCAGGCTCAGTGCCAGGCTGCTGCCGGCCCAGGTACGGTAGTCCTTGGCCGTGAAGTCGGCGCCGGTCAACTGTTGGAGAAACTGGTTGACCTCGGTGGAGCCGACGCTATGGCGTTGACCTTCTTCGTCCAGATACTGGAACAACGCTTGCCCTGGCAGTTCCATGCAGCGCTTGAGCAGTGCAGCCAGGCGCCGGTCGCGCAGGGTGACGTCGTGCTCGACGCCACGTTTGCCGCGGAACTGGAAACGGATGCTGCTGCCGCGTACCTCGACGTGGCGGTTGTTCAGGGTGGTCAGGCCATAGGAGCGGTTGTCGCGCAGGTACTGGCGATTGCCAATGCGAATCAGCGTGCAATCGAGCAGGCTGATCACCAAGGCCATCACTTTCTCCCGATCCAGGCCAGGCCGGGACAGGTGCTGCTCCAGTTTTAGGCGCAGGCGTGGCAGTGCTTGGGCGAAGGCGAGCATGCGCGCGTACTTGTGCTGATCGCGCAGCTCGCGCCATTGCGCGTGATAACGGTACTGCTTGCGGCCGCGGGCGTCACGCCCGGTAGCCTGCAAATGCCCCTGCGGGTCGGCGCAGATCCACACCTCGGTATATGCAGGCGGAATGACCAGTGCCGCGATGCGTGCCAGGGTTTCTGGGTCGTGGATGCGTGCGCCGTCGGCGTCGAAATAGTGGAAGCGGTCACGCCAGCGGCGTCGGCTGAAGCCTGGCTGGGTATCGTCGACATAGTGCAGGCTGGCGGGCAACGGGCAGTCGTTCATCGGCGCAGTCCATCAAGTGGCTCTGCTCAATGGACAACGCGCGCTCCGGGGTTGCTCAGCCTAGCAGCGCTACCGACTTGATCTGGGCCCATAGCCGCTGTCCGGGGCGCAGCGCCAGTTGATCGGCCGAGTACCGGGTGATGCGCGCCAGCAATGCACTACCGCCAGCATCCAGATTGACCAGCAGGTGGGCTGGGTTATCGGCCGCACGGCATTCACGCACGTAGACCGGCAGCCGGTTTAGGATGCTTGAGGCACTGTCGGCATCCAGTGCCAGGCTGACGTCACGGGCCTGTACCTTCAGTCGCAGGGTCCTGCCCACCTGCAGGCCGGGATGCGCGATGCGCAGTTGCGGGCCATCACCTCCCGGCAAGCGCAGGTCGAACAAGCCGTAGTGCGGATCGTGCCTGATTACCAGGCCTTCAAGCACGACGCCAGCGTCTTCTCCTTGGGCCAGCGGCAGGTCCAGGCGTGACAGGGTCTGGCCGATCGGACCGCTGGCCAGCGCCTTGCCTTGCTCCAGCAGCACCAGATGATCAGCCAGTCGGGCGACTTCGTCCTGCGCGTGGCTGACGTACACCAGCGGGATGTCCAGCTCATCGTGAAGGCGCTCCAGGTAGGGCAGGATCTCGCGTTTGCGCGCGCTGTCCAGGGCGGCCAGCGGCTCATCCATCAGGAGCAGTCGTGGGCTGCTCAGTAGCGCTCGGGCGATGCCCACGCGCTGTGCCTCGCCACCGGAGAGGGTGGCCGGTTTACGTTCGAGCAGATGGTCGATGCCGAGCAACTGGCAGGCCTGGTCCTGGCTGATCTTGCGCTCGCGCGCAGCCACGCGGCGCCAGCCAAACGCCAGGTTGCCGCGCACTGACAAGTGCGGGAACAGGCTGGCCTCCTGGAACACGTAACCTACGGGGCGCTTGTGCGGGGCGACGAAATGGCCGCGTGCGCTGTCTTCCCAGATCTCGCCATTGACCTCGATGTAGGCGCTGGTCGCGCGCTCCAGGCCAGCCAGGCAGCGCAGGCAGGAGGTTTTGCCGGAGCCTGAAGGGCCGAACAGCGCGCTGATGCCGCGCCCCGGCAGTTGCAGGTCGACGTCCAGGGTGAAATCGTCGCGGGCAAGGCGCAGGCGCGCCTGTATCGATGCACTCATCTTAGCTCCAGCCAGCCTTGCCACGGCGGCCAGCGTAAAGCACCAGCAGCACCAGGAAGGAGAACACCAGCATCGCCCCGGCCAGCCAATGGGCCTGGGCGTATTCCATGGCCTCGACGTGATCGTAGATCTGCACCGAGACTACGCGCGTCTTGTCCGGGATGTTGCCACCGATCATCAGTACCACGCCGAACTCGCCGACGGTGTGGGCGAAGCCGAGGATACTGGCGGTGATGAAACCGGGGCGGGCCAGCGGCAGTACCACGTTGATGAACGTATCCCAAGGACTGGCGCGCAGGGTGGCGGCCACTTCCAGCGGACGCTGGCCGATGGCGCTGAAGGCATTTTGCAGCGGCTGGACCACGAACGGCATGGAGTACACCACCGAACCGATCACCAGCCCGCTGAAGCTGAATACCACGCTGCCCAGCCCCAACGCCTGTAGGCTCTGGCCGATCCAGCCGTGCGGGCCGAGGGCCAGCAGCAGGTAGAAGCCGATCACCGTCGGCGGTAGCACCAAGGGCAGGGCCACCACCGCACCGATCGGTCCGCGCAGCCAGGAGCGGGTGCGCGCCAGCCACCAGGCGATGGGCGTGCCCAGCACCAGCAGGATGGCGGTGGTCAGGCTGGCCAGTTTGAGGGTCAGCCAGACCGCACCCAGGTCACTGGCATCTAGCGGCATCAGATTTCATAACCGTACGACTTGATCACCGCAGCGGCTTTCGGGCCCTTGAGGTACTCGACCAAGGCCTTGGCTGCTGGGTTGTCCTTGCCCTTGTTGAGGATGACCGCGTCCTGGCGGATCGGGTCATGCAGCGTGGACGGCACGATCCACGCTGAACCTTCGCTGACCTTGCCATCCTTGTAGACCTGCGACAGGGCCACGAAACCCAGTTCGGCATTGCCGGTGGAGACGAACTGGAAGGCCTGGGTGATGTTCTGGCCTTCGACGATCTTAGCCTTGGTGGCCTCGGTCAGTTTCAGCTTGTCCAACACTTGGGTGGCGGCTAGGCCATACGGGGCGGCCTTGGGGTTGGCAATGGACAGGTGCTGGAACGCGTTGTGCATTAGCACTTCGCCCTTGGCATCGACGTAGCCGGGCTTGGCCGACCATAGGGCCAGGGTGCCGATGGCGTAGGTGAACCGCGAGCCGGGGACGATCTCGTTTTCCTGCTCAAGCTTGGCTGGGGTGGTGTCGTCGGCTGCCAGGAACACTTCGAACGGCGCCCCATTCTTGATCTGCGCGTAGAACTGGCCAGTGGCGCCATACGCGGCGACCAGCGTGTGGCCGGTGTCCTTCTCGAAGTCCTTGGCGATAGCCTGGATGGGCGCGGTGAAGTTGGCTGCCACCGCAACCTGCACTTCATCGGCCCAGGCGCTGTTCAGAGAGATCACGCTGACCAGAGCGCTGGCGACCAGGTGGGGAAGGCGAATACGCATCAAGATGGCTCCTAGGGACGGCTTATCGTTATAGCGCAAACTATATAGCGATACGCCATGTGTCGGAAAGCGTCCTTTCGATTTAAAAGCCTATCTGGTGGTCAGGTTTTTATGTGGTGCCCGGCAATTGCGCAGGTCAGCTCGGCTGCCGACAGGTGTTTGCCCAGGCCTAGCCCCTGGCCCGCCCAGAGGTTGCTGAAATCGCTGTTGCCCTCTGGGTCGGTGATCGCTCGCAGCGGCATCAGCGCGCCGCCTGCCAAGGGAAAACGCGGTGCCAGTGGGCTGATCGGGCCCAATTCGCGCATCAGGCGGTTGTTGATGCCACGTGCGGGGCGCCCGGTGAACAGGTTGGTCATGGCGGTATCGCTGGCTGGCGCGTTGTCCAGTGCATGGCGATGGGCCGCTGAAACCTTGGCCTCGGGGCAGAACAAATAGGCGGTGCCGGCCTGCACGGCCGAGGCGCCCAAGGCCAGGGCAGCGAGGAGTCCGCGATGATCACCGACCCCGCCAGCGGCGATCACCGGCACATCCACCGCATCCACGACCTGCGGCACCAGGGCGAATGTGCCGATCTGGCTGTTGAGCTCCTGACTCAGGAACATGCCACGGTGCCCGCCGGCCTCGCTGCCCATGGCAATGATCGCGTCGCAGCCGTGCTCTTCCAGCCAGCGCGCTTCTTCTACCGTGGTGGCGCTGGAGAGTATCTTGGCGCCGCAGGCCTTGACCCGCAGCAACAGGTCGGGCGCTGGCAGGCCGAAGTGGAAGCTGACCACTTCCGGGCGCAGTGCTTCGACCAGTTGGCACGCCTGTTCGTCGAACGGCGCGCGGTTGGACACCGGCGTAGGGGCGTTGAAATCGGCGCCAAGCTCGTCGTAGTAGGGCTTGAGCGCCTGCTTCCAGCGTGCATCCTGCTCAGGATCTGGCGCCGGCGGCTGATGGCAAAAGAAGTTCAGGTTGAGCGGACCGCTGCAAGCACTGCGAAACGTCTCGACCTCGGCGCGCACCTGCGCATGGGTGAGCATGGCGCAGGGCAGGGCGCCCAGGCCACCGGCATTGCCTACGGCAATCGCCATGGCCGAGCCACTGGCGCCGGCCATGGGCGCCTGGAGAATGGGCAACTCGATACCTAGAAGGTCGAGGATGCGGCGGTCTTGCCAGGGGCTCATGGGCGACTCCTTGAGTGCGGGGGTTACAGGGCCTTGCTGACCTGGATATCGCTGATCTTGTTGGCGTCGTCGCCGTGAATCTTGCGCAGGGCCTCTTGGGCTTGCTCGAGCGAGGCGTCGGGCATCAGCGCGAAATCCCAGCGGCGCTGGCCGTCGAGCTTGTATTTGATGACGTACTTGGTGGTCTGGGTCATGCGAGTCTTATCCGAGTTTCGACGACGAGCGACGAATGATCTTGATCTTGTGGGTGAAGGCCGGTTTGCGGGTTACCGAGATCGGCCGTGTCGTCACGGTGTCCAGGGTGATGTTCCAGAAACCGGTGCTAGGCACGGTGATCTTGGCGGGAAAACGCTCGAAGTGCCCACCGTGGTAGGTGTGGCGCCCGCCGTTTTTGAAACTGCGGAAGTTGGCGTCGTTCATCAGGCGGATATTGCAGCGCTGGGAGCACTCGACGACGACGATGTCGTCCTCGTTCAGGTGCTCGCGCTGGTGTACGAATTTCATGGGTTGCTCCGCAAGGATTGGTTCAGCGAACGGGAAAGATACCACGATGTGGGGGCGACTTCCCTCCGCTGGCATGCTCGCGATTTGCACCCTTTGCGGGAGCTAATCGGCCGTTGCGCGGTCACAGGAGGCATTTGCAATGGGAGAGCGTGTACATGAAATGGCTGGTGGTCGGTTTGTCGTTGCTGGTAGGCGGTTGCGTCAGTGTGTCGGAACTGGAGCGCTCGCATGAAACCATGGACGTTATTTCGGGCAAGGCGCCCCGTGAGTATGCCGACTGCGTGAAGCACCGGCTCGCTGACAGCCGTGGTGAGCTGCAGGAGCAGGCACGCGGCGACGAAGACTTGCGCCTGATCGTGCCGCAGAAGCTGTCGAGCCTGGGCGGACCTGCGGCGCTACTGGACATCGACAAGCGCGGTAATGGCAGTTCGATCAAGGTCTACGAGCGGCTGAACAATTTCCCGCTGCGCCTGGGCGATGTACGCACGGCTGCGACCGCCTGCATTTCGGGGAATTGATCCAGCTCAGTAGAAGTCGGGTTAGCCTCGCGGTGGCATGTTCCTGAGTGGCACATAGGCCTACTATTTCCTTGCTTATGCTTTTTGGGCCTAAGCTTATAACAAGGAAATGGAGACTCCGTGATGAAACCCCTGAGCCATGCCCTGATCAGCAGCCTGCTGATACTCGGTGGGTCTTCGGCGTTTGCCGCCGATGGCCAGCGTATTTACAACCAGGGTGGGAATAACCCCGCCGCCATGGCCTGCATGGGCTGCCACGGCCCGGATGCCAAGGGCATCGCTGCCGCAGGTTTCCCCCGGCTGGCGGGCCTGCCGGCCGACTACCTGGCCAAGCAATTGCGCGATCTGCGCGGTGCCAGCCGACAGCAAGCGGTGATGACGCCGTTAGCCAAGGCGTTGGACGACGCCGAAATCGATGCCGTCAGCGCCTACCTCGCGCAGTTGCCCAGCGATTCGCCGCCTGAGCTGCGCCGGCAGCAGATCGCGGGCGACCCCACCACTCGCCTGGCGCTGTATGGCGACTGGAGCCGTCAAGTGCCCGGTTGCGTGCAGTGCCATGGTCCGGGTGGCGTCGGCGTGGGTGAGCACTTCCCACCCCTTGCCGGGCAGCCCGCGGGCTATCTGGTTGCGCAATTGCAAGCCTGGCGCAATGGCACGCGCAGCAACGACCCCAACCGTCTGATGGTCGAGGTGGCCAAGGCGTTGACCGATACCGAGGTCACGGCCCTTGCCGAGTATTTCGCCAACGCCGGTGTGCAGCCTGCCCAGGAGGTCAAGCCATGAAAGCCCTGATTGCAAGCATGTGGCTCGTACTGGGCAGTGCCCAGGCCGCTCCCGTCGCCATGGACGATCAGTCGCAACTGACAGTCACCCCAGCAAGCGTCGCACCGCAGTTCGTGCCACCTGCTGAAACGACCATTCCTGACAACGCGTTTGGCAAGATGGTCCGCGAAGGCCATGCGTTGTTCGTCGATACCCGGCGATTGATGCCGGATGCGGTCGGCAATGGCATGAATTGCAGTAACTGTCACCTCGATCAGGGTCGCATGGCTCACTCCGCGCCGCTGTGGGGCGCCTATCCGATGTATCCGGCCTATCGCAAGAAAAACGACAAGGTCAACACCTTCGCCGAGCGGATCCAAGGCTGTTTCCAGTTCAGCATGAACGGGCGTCCCCCGGCGGCGGACAGCCAGCAGATGACTGCGCTCAGCGTTTACGCCTACTGGCTCTCGACCCAGGCACCTACCGGTGTCGAGATCGCAGGGCGCGGATACCCGGAAGTGGCGCAGCCAGCGGCGGGTTACGATTTCAAGCGTGGCGAGCAGGTGTACCGCGAACAGTGCGCGATCTGTCATGGCAGCCAGGGCGAAGGGCAGAAGGTGGCTGGCGAGTATGTGATGCCGCCGTTGTGGGGGAGGGATTCCTATAACTGGGGGGCGGGCATGCACCGGATCAACACCGCAGCGTCGTTCATCAAGTACAACATGCCATTGGGCAAGCCCGGCAGTTTGAGTGACCAGCAGGCGTGGGACGTAGCGGCTTGGATCAATCGCCACGAACGTCCCCAGGATCCGCGTCTGGTCGATGGCTCGATCGAGAAAACACGTGTGAAGTTCCATGCCAAGGATGGTGTCAACCTCTATGGGCAAAAGGTTGACGGCGTGCTGCTAGGCCAAGGCACTGAAGGCTGACGCAGGCGATCGCTCCAATGGCCGGCATCGGGCCTGATGCTGTTCACTTAAGATTGAGCGAACAGCATTACGGCTTCGTGCCGGCCTGCGTATCGGACGCGTCGCCTCAGATCTTCGACGGATTGCCCTGTAGCAGCCAGTGGCGGCTGTTGTCCGCCATGTCCTGGGCGAAGGTCGAGATGCCGTTGGCGCTGCGCGACTTGGCGTCACGGCTCAGGAGCGTGGCGATCAGCTTCAACTGATCCTGCGACTTGCGCTCGGCATCGGAGGTGGTGTTGTCGGACTTCAGCACCCCTTCCTGGTACACCCGCACCCGCTCGCTGCGGCTGGCCTGCTGGGCGGAGCTGGCTTCGCTGAGTATGCCGTTGACGATCGATGTCCGGGTGGTGTTGCGGGCGTCGTCGTTGACCTGATGGTAACGGTAGTTCTGCGAGGCGTTATCGCGCGTCAGTTGCAACCCCACCAGTGGGTTGAGGCTTGAGTGCCAGGCTGCGCTGAGGCTCGATTGCTGTTCCTGCTCCAGCGAGAAGCTTGTGCCCTTGCCTGTCTTGGTCGTGGTCTGCGACACCGTGTAGTCGAAGCGGTCCGCTTCCTCGGGGCGCATCGGGTTGCTGTGCTCGACGGTTTGCTTGATGGACGCGTTGAAGTCGGCCAGCCCGCTGAGCAGCGAGCGGCTGAGGGTATTGATGGTCGAGTTGTGCCGGGCAGGGCGTGCACTGCTGTCATCCACGCTGTTGAGTTGGCTGAAGGCATCCTTGAACAGGGTGTTCAGCCGCTCATCGCCTTTGCCCCGTTGGCGAGCCGCGTCGAACTGCTCGAGGTAGTTGCTAAGCGCTGCCTCGCGCTGGGCCTTGCTGCCAAGCATGGCGCCATCATGGCTGTCCAGCTCCAGCTGCAATTGGCCGCTGGGGCCCTGCAAGCTCAGGCTTCGGGTCGAGCCGTCAAGGCGCAGGTCGAACGTCTGCTGCTCGCCACTGACCAGGTCGAGCTTGGCCGTCATCTGCAAGCCGGTGAATAGGCGTTGGTCGACGCTGAGCAGGTCACCAAGCTTCAGGCTCGGTGGTTCCTGGTTGAGGCCGTCGACGGCGCTCTGAAAACCATCAGCCAAGGCGGCCAGGGCCTTGAGTTCGTCGTCATTTAGTTCGCCGCCCGTGACCGAAGCCTCGACGGCCAAGCCCTGTTCGCCGCTGTACAGGCCGAGGGTGATGGTGGCGCCGGAAGCGCTGGTGAGGTTGAGGGTGACACTGTTGCTGGCGTGTTCGCGCAGGTTCGCCCGTTGCAGCTCGAGGATGGCTGGGTCGGTCGCGCTGTTATCGCTTGCCGCTAGTGCCGATTGCGCGACGCGCTGGCCACCGTTGGCTGCCAGTTGTTCGATCAACGCGGCGCCCAGCCCCTGGAAGCGACTGCCGATGCTGGTGCTGGCGATGCCAGTGAGCATCTGCGTGGTCAACCTGTCCTGGGTACCTTCTTTTTCCCAGATGTAGCGCACCACCGGGGTGCCCAAGGTGCCCTTGAGCGAATAGGTTTCGGCGTCCGCGACACGGTTGTCCTGGCCTAGGGTGACCTGGCTGCTGGGCGTGTCGGTCACGCTACTGGCTTGCGATACGCTGACCGTTGGCGTGAGTGTGGGCGTAGGGGCGCTGTAGGCGGGGGAAATCCGCAGTGCGGAAGTGACAGGGTTCATCATCGCTTTCCTTGCGCGTTGAATGAGTCCCCATTGATATCGGCTTGATATCAATAAAGCTGAGGCAGGCACTGAAAAATCTTTCGGGCCTGCAAACGCAACGCGGGGCAAGTCGGGATAGTCTCCCGGCTTGCCCCGCGTGCAGGGACGCTTAGCGGCGACGGAACAGCGGCAGCGGTTCGTCAGTGGCGGCCTGGTAGGTGACAGAGAAGTCCTTCAGGCTTTGCAGTGCGTCTTCAGGGTCTTTGTCGGCGCGAATGGCGAACGCATCGAAGCCGCAGCGAGCCATGAAGAACAGCTGGTCGCGCAGTACATCGCCGATGGCGCGCAGCTCGCCCTTGAACTTGTAGCGATCACGCAGCAGACGTGCGTTGGAGTAGCTGCGCCCGTCGGTGAAGGCTGGGAAATTCAAGGCGATGACCTGGAAGTGCTCGACGTCTTCGCCGATTTCCTCGGCTTCTTCGTCGCTGTCCAGCCATACGCCCAGGCCGCCGTCGCGGGCCTTGAGCACGTGACCATGGTCGCGCCACAGGTGCAACGGGACGATGTAATCGTCGCAGTTGGTCAGCTCGTCCAGCGACGTTTCCTTGGGCAGCAGGTGCCAGGTTTCGTCGACGATCTGGTTGTTCTTAATGATTCGCTGCATAGACGCGTTCCTTGAAGGGGTCGATGCCGATACGCTGGTAGGTGTCGATGAAACGCTCTTCCTCGGTACGTCGTTCAACGTACACGGCGATCAGCTTCTCGATCACGTCGGCCATGTCGTCCTGGGCGAAGGATGGGCCAAGGATCTTGCCCAGCGATGCGTCGCGTGCGGCATTGCCGCCCAGCGAGACCTGGTAGAACTCCTCGCCCTTTTTGTCGACACCCAGGATGCCGATATGGCCGACGTGGTGGTGGCCACAGGCATTCATGCAGCCAGAGATGTTCAGGTCGATCTCGCCGATGTCGAACAGGTAGTCCAGGTCATCGAAGCGGCGCTGGATCGATTCGGCGATCGGGATCGACTTGGCATTGGCCAGCGAGCAGTAGTCACCGCCCGGGCAGCAGATGATGTCGGTCAGCAGGCCGATGTTCGGCGTGGCGAAACCGTTCTCGCGCAGCTCCAGCCAGAGGGCGTGCAACTGGCGCTGCTCGACGTCTGCCAGGATGATGTTCTGCTCGTGGGAGGTCCGCAGGAAGCCGAAGCTGTAGCGCTCGGCCAGGTCCGCGACGGCGTCCAGCTGTTTGTCGGTCAGGTCGCCTGGGGCAACGCCGGTGGGCTTGAGCGACAGGGTCACGGCCACGTAGCCAGGGCGCTTGTGGGCACGGGTGTTGCGCGAGCGCCAGCGGGCGAAGCCTGGGAATTCGGCGTCCTGGGCGCTGTAGTCGACGTTGTCCAGGGCCAGGTAGGCAGGGTCGACGAAGTGACGCGAGACGCGCTCGACTTCGGCTTCGGTCAGCGTGGTGCTGCCACCGCGCAGGTGGACCATCTCGGCCTCGACCTTCTCGGCGAAGACTTCCGGGGTGAGTGCCTTGACCAGGATCTTGATGCGCGCCTTGTACTTGTTGTCACGACGACCGTAACGGTTGTACACACGCAGGATGGCATCCAGGTAGCTGATCAGGTCCTGCCACGGCAGGAACTCGTTGATGAACGCACCGACTACTGGCGTGCGGCCCAGGCCGCCGCCAACCAGCACTCGGAAGCCCAACTCGCCAGCGGCGTTGCGCACCGGCTCCAGGCCGATGTCGTGCACCTCGATGGCCGCGCGATCTTGCTCGGAGCCATTGATCGCAATCTTGAACTTGCGCGGCAGGTAGGCGAATTCAGGGTGGAAGGTAGTCCACTGACGGACGATCTCGCACCATGGGCGCGGGTCGATGATCTCGTCGGCGGCCACGCCAGCGAACTGGTCGGTGGTGGTGTTGCGCAGGCAGTTGCCGCTGGTCTGAATCGCGTGCATCTGCACGGTGGCAAGCTCAGCGAGAATATCCGGGATGTCTTCCAACGCCGGCCAGTTGAACTGTACGTTCTGGCGGGTGGAAATGTGAGCGTAGCCCTTGTCGTAGTCGCGAGCGATCTTGGCCAGGGTACGGACCTGGTTTGCGTTCAGCTGGCCGTAGGGCACGGCGACGCGCAGCATCGGGGCGAAACGTTGGATATAGAGGCCGTTCTGCAGGCGCAGAGGGCGGAATTCTTCTTCGCTCAGCTCCCCGGCCAGGTAGCGGCGGGTCTGATCACGGAACTGCTTGACGCGGTCCTCGATGATCCGCTGATCGTACTCGTCGTATACGTACATAAAAGTCCTGTCTCAGGCTGCATGCAGCTATTCGCGCGCACGGCCGCGCACTCCGGTTCGGAGCCGGGGCACGATATCAGGTTGGAGTTATGCGCTAAAGTGATGTTTTTGCATATGAAAAGAACTAAAAGAACTAAGTGAGATTGACTGGCATTTGTGCGACCGTCAAAGCAAGGGGTTTATAATCTGGCGTTTGTTCCAAAAGGTGTAATCGCATGCTCAAGGCGCTGTGCCAAAGCTTGTGCCTGAGCCTGCCATTGGCAGCCACCGCTCAGGCAGCGTCGGTGGTGTTCATCAATCCAGGCTCATCAAGTGAAGTGTTCTGGACCAGCTATACCCGGTTCATGCAGGCCGCCGCTCACGAACTGGGCATGAACCTGCGGGTGGAGTACAGCGAGCGTCGTGCCGACCTGATGCTGAGCCAGGCGCGAGCCGTGCTCAAAGGACCTGCGCGCCCGGACTACCTGGTGTTGGTCAACGAACAGTATGTAGCCCCCGAGATCTTACGCCTGTCTCGCGATACCGGGGTAAAGCTGTTTCTGGTCAACAATGGCCTGACGGCGAGCCAGGCCCAGAGCATCCAGGCCCAGCCCGGCAAATACGCCCCGCTGCTGGGGACCCTGACGCCCAATGATGAACAGGCCGGCTACCAGATGTTGCAGCAGATGGTCGCGCTGTTGCCGCGCGATAGCGGGCCGGTGGACTTGGTTGCTTTTGTTGGGATAAAGACCACGCCAGCCTCGCAACTGCGCGAGCAGGGCATGCGCCGGGCCCTGGCGGACTTCCCCCAGGTGCGTTTGCGCCAGGTGGTATACGGAGGCTGGAGTCGCGAGCGGGCCTATGAGCAAGCGCGCCTGTTGCGCGAACGTTACCCGCACACCCGGCTGGTATGGTCGGCCAACGACGAAATGGCGTTCGGTGCGATGCGCGCGTTCGAAGAGGCAGGGCAGGTTCCGGGGCGCGATGTGCTATTTAGCGCCGTCAACAGCTCGCCACAAGCTCTGCGCGCGCGCATCGACGGGCGCCTGAGCGTATTGATGGGTGGACACTTCAGCTTGGGCGGTTGGGCCATGGTCATGCTGCATGACGATGCCCATGGGCTGAACCTGGCCGGTGATGGCGTGCGTGAGCACCAGGTCCCGGTGTTGCAGTTGATCGATGCGGACAAGGCGCGGCGCTGGCTGACACTGCTCGAACGCGACGATTATGGCATCGACTTCAAGCGCTACAGTGCCGAAGGCCAGGCGACTGGCTTTCGCTACCCGTTCCTCACGTCACCCGTCGATTACTGAAAGCCCTTGCTTGAGCAAAGGGCATTGCTGAACTTAACTGCTGCTTGAAGTGCATTCCCGATAATCACTACAAGAGGCAATGCAATGGGCAATTCAACCAAGGTCCGCAAAGCTGACAGCAGTGTCGATGCCTGGGCGATCCTATGTCTGATCGTGCTGGTGGTGGTCACTGCCGTGTACTGGGTCAGTCACCAGTAGCCTGATCGCCCTCGCATCGACACCGTGATGCACACAACGACGCCTGCGCGAGGCAATCGTGCAGGCGTCGTTGTGCGTGGCCTCAGCGCGCGGTCAGGTGCAGGGCCAACTGCACCAGCCCCACCAGCACCAGGATAAACACCAGCGTGAACAGCGTACCCAGTACGATGAAGTGGCTGGCCTTGCCATAGGTGAAATCGCGGGCGCGGTTCTTGCCGCTCTGCACGCCGAAGGCGGCGGCGAGGATGCTTTGCAGCATTTGCCAGAAGGTAGGCGGTTTGCCTGGGGAGTGGTCGTCCATGCTGGGCTCCTGTTGGAATCAGCGGCAATCAGCTCCAGTGTAGAAGATCGTCAGGGCAGGGGCGGGGTTGGTGGGAGCGGGCCTTGCGATGCTCCCACGCAAGGGTCAGGCGAATTCGAACGGCGCCAGTTGGAAGCCTTGCTCGTCCACCTGCAGCGTCCAGCCGCGGCGGTCCCAGTCACCCAGCACGATGCGCCGGGCCGGTTCGCCATCGACCATCAGCTTGTGGATCGCCGGACGGTGGGTGTGGCCATGCACCAGGGTGCGTACGCCATGGGTCGACATCACCTCGGGGATCTGCTCGGGCGTCACGTCGACGATCTCGGTGGCCTTCATGCGCGTTTGCGTGCGGCTTTCGCTGCGTAACTTGCGCGCCAGCTTCACGCGTGCGGACAGCGGCAGGTGCCGCAAAATCCACAGGCTCAGCGGGTTGCGCAGATAGCGCCGCAACTTCATGTAGGCCACATCGCGAGTGCATAGGGTATCGCCGTGCATCAGCAGCACCGGCTCGCCGCCCAGTTCGACCACGCACGGGTCGGCCAGCAGCGTGCAGCCGGCGGCCTCGCAAAAGGCCTGGCCGATGAGAAAGTCGCGGTTGCCGTGCATCAGGTAGATCGCCGTGCCGCTGTCGCTCAGCTGGCGCAGGGCCTCGCAGATCGACTGCTGGAACGGCGTCATCGCATCGTCGCCGATCCAGGCCTCGAAGAAATCGCCGAGGATGTACAGCGCCCGAGCGTGGCGCGCGCGGCCGTCGAGCAGATCAAGAAACGCCCGGGTAATGTCCGGGCGTTCTTCTTGCAGGTGCAGATCGGAGATCAGCAGGATCACTCAATGATCTCGGCTTTCTCGATGACCACGTCGTCCTTCGGTACGTCCTGGTGGCCCGCTTTGGAACCGGTGGCCACACCCTCGATGGCGTCGATCACTTCACGGCCTTCGATCACTTCGCCGAACACCGCGTAGCCCCAGCCCTGCACGTTCTTGCCACTGTGGTTGAGGAAGTCGTTGTTGCTGGAGTTGATGAAGAACTGCGCGGAGGCCGAATGCGGCTCCATGGTACGGGCCATGGCAATGGTGTACTTGGAGTTCTTCAGGCCGTTGTCAGCTTCGTTCTGGATGCTGGCGCGGGTTTTTTTCTGGCTCATGCTGGCATCGAAGCCACCGCCCTGGATCATGAAACCCTTGATCACGCGATGGAAGATGGTGCCGTCGTAGTGGCCGTCCTTGACGTACTGAACGAAGTTCTCGGTGGTCAGTGGCGCTTTTTCGGCGTCCAGTTGCAGGACGATGTCGCCATGGTTGGTGCTCAGTTTGACTTTGGACATGCTTAAGTTCGCTCTCAAGGCATTCGGAAAGAGTGAGCGCAGTGCGCTGGGCGGCCATTCTGCCGGTTTCGACCGCTCAGGGCGACAAAATGCTGCGACAAATCGCGTTAGATTGGCCCTGCGCGGCTGTCGGCGGCTTGACTGCTTCGGCTATGATAGGCCCTTTGATTCAATCGGCCTACCCGGCCGGCTACCAGCATTCAAGGACACTATGAGCAAGCCCACTGCCGACAACGCGCCCAACGCCGCTGCCAAAGGCGCCCCCGCCGTCCCTGCGAACTTCCTGCGGCCGATCGTCCAGGCCGACCTGGACTCGGGCAAGCACAGCAGCATCGTCACTCGTTTTCCGCCAGAGCCCAATGGCTACCTGCACATCGGTCACGCCAAGTCGATCTGCGTGAACTTCGGCCTGGCCAAAGAGTTCGGTGGTGCCTGCCACCTGCGTTTCGACGACACCAACCCGGCCAAGGAAGACCAGGAATACATCGACTCCATCCAGCGCGATGTCAAATGGCTGGGCTTCGAGTGGGCGGGCCCGGTTCGCTATGCCTCGGATTACTTCGAGCAGTTGCACGACTGGGCGGTGGCGCTGATCAAGTCGGGTGATGCCTATGTGTGCGACCTCAGCCCGGAGCAGGCCAAGGAGTATCGCGGCAGCCTGACCGAGGCGGGCAAGAACAGCCCATTCCGTGAGCGCAGCGTCGAGGAAAACCTCGACCTGTTCGCGCGCATGAAGGCGGGCGAGTTCAAAGATGGCGAGCGCGTGCTGCGGGCCAAGATCGACATGGCTTCGCCGAACATGAACCTGCGCGATCCGATCCTCTACCGCATTCGCCATGCCCACCACCACCAGACCGGTGACAAGTGGTGCATTTACCCTAACTACGACTTCACCCACGGCCAGTCGGATGCCATCGAAGGCATTACCCACTCGATCTGCACCCTGGAGTTCGAAAGCCACCGTCCGCTGTACGACTGGTTCCTCGATAAGCTCCCGGTGCCGGCGCGTCCACGTCAGTACGAATTCAGCCGCCTGAACCTGAACTACACCATCACCTCCAAGCGCAAGCTCAAGCAGTTGGTCGATGAAGGCCATGTCGATGCCTGGGACGATCCACGCATGTCCACGCTGTCGGGCTACCGTCGCCGTGGCTACACCCCGGCCTCGATCCGCAACTTCTGCGAGATGATCGGCACCAACCGTTCCGACGGCGTGGTTGACATGGCGATGCTCGAATTCAGCATCCGTGACGATCTGGATCGCACCGCGCCACGCGCCATGTGCGTGTTGCGCCCGCTGAAAGTGGTCATCACCAACTACCCCGAAGGCCAGGTCGAGCAGCTCGAACTGCCGCGCCACCCGAAAGAAGACATGGGCGTGCGCGTGCTGCCATTCGCCCGCGAGCTGTACATCGACCGCGACGACTTCATGGAAGCGCCGCCCAAGGGCTACAAGCGCCTGGAACCTGCCGGCGAAGTGCGTCTGCGTGGCAGCTACGTGATCCGTGCCGACCAGGCCATCAAGGATGCCGACGGTCACATCGTCGAGCTGCACTGCTCGTACGACCCGGACACCCTGGGCAAGAACCCCGAGGGCCGCAAGGTCAAGGGTGTGATCCACTGGGTTCCGGCCGAAGGTAGCGTCGAGTGCGAGGTGCGTCTGTACGATCGCCTGTTCCGCTCCGCGAACCCGGAGAAGACCGAAGACGGCGGCAGCTTCCTCGATAACATCAACCCCGATTCGCTGCAGGTGTTGACGGGTTGCCGTGCCGAGCCGTCGTTGGCTCAGGCCCAGCCCGAAGACCGCTTCCAGTTCGAGCGCGAAGGTTACTTCTGCGCCGACCTCAAAGACAGCCAGCCGGGCCGCCCGGTGTTCAACCGCACTGTCACCCTGCGTGACTCCTGGGGCAGCTGAGGAATCGCCGTGCTCAACATCTACAACACGCTGACCAAGACCAAGGAAGCTTTCAAGCCCCTTGATGGCAACAACGTGCGCATGTACGTCTGCGGCATGACCGTGTATGACTACTGCCACCTGGGCCACGGCCGCAGCATGGTGGCCTTCGACCTGATTACCCGCTGGCTGCGCAAGAGCGGTTACGCGCTCACCTACGTGCGCAACATCACCGACATTGACGACAAGATCATCAATCGGGCCAACGAGAACGGCGAGTCGTTCGACGCGCTGACCGCGCGCATGATCGACGCGATGCACGAGGATGAGCACCGCCTGAACATCCTCAAGCCCGATCTGGAGCCGCGTGCCACCGACCATATCCCCGGCATGCACGCGATGATCCAGACCCTGATCGACAAGGGTTATGCCTACGCACCAGGTAACGGTGACGTGTACTACCGGGTCGGCAAGTTCGTCGGCTACGGCAAGCTGTCGCGGCGCAAGATCGAAGACCTGCGTATCGGCGCACGTATCGAAGTGGGCGAGTCCAAGCAGGATCCGTTGGACTTCGTGCTGTGGAAGGGCGCCAAGCCCGGCGAGCCGTTCTGGGATTCGCCGTGGGGTCCGGGGCGTCCGGGTTGGCACATCGAGTGCTCGGTGATGTCCACCTGCTGCCTGGGCGAGAGCTTCGACATTCATGGCGGCGGCAGCGACCTGGAGTTCCCGCACCACGAAAACGAGATCGCCCAGAGCGAGGCCGCCACCGGCAAGCAGTACGCGGCGGCCTGGATGCACTGCGGGATGATTCGTATCAATGGCGAGAAGATGTCCAAGTCGCTGAACAACTTCTTCACCATCCGCGATGTGCTCGAAAAGTATCACCCGGAGGTGGTGCGTTACCTGTTGGTAGCCAGCCACTACCGCAGTGCGATTAACTACTCCGAAGACAGCCTGCGCGATGCCAAGGGCGCGCTGGAGCGCTTCTATCACGCCCTGCGTGGCCTGCCCCGTGTAGCGCCTCAGGGCGGCGAGGCGTTCGTCGAACGTTTCAGCGTGGCGATGAACGACGACTTCGGCACGCCCGAGGCCTGCGCCGTGCTGTTCGATCTGGTGCGCGAGATCAACCGTGTGCGCGAAAGCGACCCTGAGGCCGCTGCGGGCCTGGCCGGTCGTCTGCGCGAGCTGGGCGATGTACTAGGCGTGCTGCAACTTGAGGCCGACGACTTCCTGCGTGCAGGCGCCGAAGGCAAGGTCGATGCGGCGCAAGTGGAGGCCCTGATCCAGGCGCGTTTGCAGGCACGTGCCGACAAGAACTGGGCCGAGTCTGATCGCATTCGTGATCAGATCACCGCCATGGGTGTGGTGCTCGAAGACAGCAAGGGCGCGACGACCTGGCGTCTGGCTGACTGATCGAGGTCAGCCAGTTAATCCATTCGGGCTGCTTTGCAGCCCATCGCGGCACAAGGCCGCTCCTACAACGACCGCGTAAGCCTTCCGTTACATGGCGCACGCGTCCTCTGTAGGAGCGGCCTTGTGCCGCGAAAGGGCCGCAACGCGGCCCCACTTTATTTGCTCGGCAGCGCCAATGGGCAATGCAGCACCAGCTTCGCCCCGCCTAGCTCGCTACTGCCCACCTCCAGCCCGAAGCCATGCAGATCGACGATCGCCGCAACGATCGACAGCCCCAGCCCGAAGCCTGCGTGGCGATGGCCTTCCTCGCTACGGTAGAAGCGCTTGAGCACCGCCTCGCGCTCATCCACCGGAATCCCCGGCCCGCTGTCCTCGATGGCGAGGTGCACGCCTTTTTCGTCCTGGCTGGCCTTGATGCGCACTTGGCCGCCTGCGGGGGTGAACTTGATTGCATTGCCGACAAGGTTGGCCAGCGCTTCGAACAGCAACTCGCGGTCACCATGCAGCGGCGCCAGTTGCTCCGGCTGCTGCAATGCCAGGCGAATACCGCCATCTTCGGCCAGCGGTAGGTAGAAGTCGTACATCTCGCTGAGCAGCGCCTGGGGGTCGAGCTGCTGGAAGCCCGCGCGGCGACGGCGGTCCTCCAGTTCGCTGATACGCAACAAGCCGCGAAAGCGCGCCATCAACGTGTCGGTTTCACCGATCGCCTGGTCCAGCGCCTGGCTTTCGGCCGAGTCCGCGGGGCTGTGCTGGCGGATGCGGTACAGCTGGGCGCGCAAGCGCGTCAGCGGAGTGCGTAGGTCGTGCGCGATGTTGTCGCACACGCCCTTGACCTCGTGCATCAGCCGCTCGATACGGTCGAGCATGGCATTGACGATGGCCGCCAGCATGTCCAGCTCATCGCGTCGGGCCGACAGTGGCAAGCGGTGGGTGAGGTCGCCTGCGACGATCAGCTCAGCCTGGGCCTGAATCGCACGGATGCGCTTGAGCGGGCGCCGACGCAGCAAGTACCAACCGGCAAAACCTGGGATCAGGGTCAATGAGATCCCCCACAGCAGCGCATGCAGGATGATCCGGGTGACCACGAACAGCGAACCGTTGTCACGCACCAGCACCAGCCAGCGGCCATCCTGCACGCGGATCGCCACGGCATCGCAACTGTCGCGTGGCAGGCGAGGATCATCGGCGTCCAGGCAACGCTTGAGTTCGTGAATCTTGCCGTCCAGGCCCAATTCGGGCGGGATCGCGCGGATGCGTCCGCCGAGGGGGTTGAGCTGTGGATCGAACAGCCCGTAGGCATCGAAGCTGCGTTCCTCGAAGGCTTGGCTGGCGATCAGAGCGTCGTCCAGTTGCTTGCCGCTCATGTGGGTGAACAGGTGCTGGCGTTGCAGCATCGAGTGGCGGGTGAGCTTGTTCAGGTAGTTGGATACCTCGAAGTACAGCACCCCCATGAGGATGCTGCTCCAGGCCACGAAGAGGAAGCTGTACAGGGCCAGCAAGCGGCTGGTGGATGAACTCCAGCCCTTAGACGGGTTCGGCAATGGCATAGCCTGAGCCCCGCACGGTACGGATCAGCGGGGTCTGGCCGGGTGAGTCGATTTTCTTGCGCAAACGGCCGATGTGGACATCGATCAGGTTGGTGCCGGGGTCGAAGTGGTAGCCCCAGACCTCTTCGAAGATCATCATCCGGGTGATCACCTGGCCGGAATGCCGCATCAGGTACTCCAGCAGTTTGTACTCGGTGGGCAGCAGGTTCAGCGCCTGCTCGCCGCGTCGGGCTTCGTGGCTGATCAGGTCCAGTTCCAGGTCTGCCACGGTCAGGCGGGTCTGGGTCATGGGAGTGCTGTTGCGGCGCAGCAGCACTTCGACCCGGGCGGCCATTTCATCGGAAGCGAATGGCTTGGTCAGGTAATCGTCGCCGCCAGCACGCAGGCCACGCACACGCTCATCCACGTCCGACAGGGCGCTGATCATCAGGATCGGTGTCGCGATCTTCAGGCTGCGCAGGGTGGTGACGATGGTCAGGCCGTCTACCTCCGGCAGCATGCGGTCCACGGTGATAAGGTCGTAGCCCCCGGCGATGGCCTTGGCCAGACCCTCCCGGCCATTGTCGGCCCAATCCACTTCCAAGCCGTGGCTGGTCAGTTCGGCGACAATCTCCTGGCCGGTGACGGCATCGTCTTCAATGGTCAGTACGCGAGGCATGCGGGTTCCTGGATGGCAAATGTGTGGTTCGATTGTGCCAAAGAATAGCCAAGCGGCGATTTAAGAAAAATTCATCTGGCGGGATGCCGTGCAATCGCTGGCCGAGTACATCGCCAGGTCGGCTTGAACCGCGCATCTTAGACGGGATACGCCCACTCCCGCTGGGCCTGAGTTGAATCAACCTGTCGCGATTCGACCCAGGGGAGGGGCGGTTGGTGCAAAGTGGGCTCAGCTCACCACTTGATAGCACGGTACATAGGCCGCGCCGCCTGGCAGTTTCATCCGGTGTTGATCGACGAAGGCCTGCAACAAGCGGCCCAGCGGATCGAGGATCGCTGCGTCGCCGCGGATCTGGTACGGCCCGTGCTCTTCGATCAAGCGGATGCCCTTGTCCTTGACGTTACCCGCGACGATGCCAGAGAAGGCCCGGCGCAGGTTGGCAGCCAGCTCGTGGGGCGGCAGGTCGCGGCGCAGGGCCAGGTTCGCCATGTTCTCGTGGGTTGGATCGAACGGGTGCTGGAAGCCCTCGGCGATTTTCAGCAGCCAGTTGAAGTGGAAGGCGTCGTTGCGTTCGCGGCGGAACTGCTTGACCGCCTTGAGCCCTTCGACCATGTGTCGGGCCACTTCGGCCGGATCGTCGATGATGATCTGGTAGTGGCGCTGGGCGGCTTCGCCCAAGGTGGCTCCGACGAAGGCGTTCAGTTGCTGCAGGAACGGCTCGGCGCTGCGCGGCCCGGTCAGGATGACCGGGAAGGGCAGGTCTTGGTTGTCCGGGTGCATGAGGATGCCGAGCAGGTAGAGGAATTCCTCGGCGGTGCCGGCCCCGCCGGGGAAGATGATGATGCCATGGCCCACGCGGACGAAAGCTTCCAGGCGTTTTTCGATGTCTGGCAGGATGACCAGTTCGTTGACGATCGGGTTGGGCGCCTCGGCGGCGATGATGCCCGGCTCCGTCAGACCGAGGTAGCGGCTGCCGTGCATGCGCTGCTTGGCGTGGGCGATGGTCGCGCCCTTCATCGGGCCTTTCATCACTCCAGGGCCGCAGCCGGTGCAGATGTCCAGCTTGCGCAGGCCCAGCTCGTGGCCGACTTTCTTGGTGTATTGGTACTCTTCGCTGCTGATCGAGTGACCGCCCCAGCACACCACCATTTTCGGCTCCACGCCCGGGCGCAGGGTGCGGGCGTTGCGCAGCAGGTGGAAGACGTAGTCGGTCAGGCCTTGGGAGCTTTCCAGATCGATACGCTGGCTGGCCAGCTCACTTTCTGTGTAGACGATATCGCGCAGGGCGCTGAACAGCATTTCGCGGGTGCTGGCGATCATTTCGCCATCGACGAAGGCATCGGCCGGGGCGTTGAGCAGTTCAAGGCGTACACCACGGTCTTGTTGATGAATGCGTACTTCGAAGTCCTTGTAGGCTTCGAGGATGGTCTTGGCATTGTCGACATGGGCGCCAGTGTTGAGGATGGCCAGGGCGCATTGGCGGAACAAGGTATAGAGACTGCCGGTACCGACTTCGCTCAGTTGCTGGACTTCACGTTGCGACAGCGTCTCCAGGCTGCCTTTGGGGCTGACGGAGGCGTTGATGACATTGCGTTGGGGCATCTAAGTCTTTCCTGTGCAGGTAAAACATCCTTCTTTGACAACACCATACAAGCAAATCGGCGTTGCAACGAGGGGGGCTTTGAAAAAGCCTGCGCAGTGTCGGGTGTCTCGATCAGCCTGCGCGTGCCGGTGGCGATGAACGTGCCAGGAACGGCTGGGGCGGATGCGCGGGGAAGGGGCTTGGAAAAGCCGCAGACGGGGCATTCGGTGACGGAGCGAACAGAGAAGGGGGCATTGCCTAATGCCAGTCAGTTAAGCCTTTGTTGCAGTAGTTGGGGCCGCAAAGCGGCCCCATTGGCTTAACTGACTTGCATCAGGGCATTGCCCCCTTCTCATCGACAAGGCTCTTAGTGGCTGAGCACCTTCAAGCTATCGCGGCGGCTGGCCTCGTAGGCTTCGCGCTCCATCGGCTTGGCCTGTGGATTGCCCAGGTCTTCCATCGCCAGGCGATGCGTCTCGGGTGCCAGGTACGCGGCAAAGGCGCATACGCACGTGATGAAGAATGCCAGGCTACCTACAACCAGCGGAATGTTATCCGAGCCAGGCGGGGCAACGGCGGCGAACAGCGCCGGCAGCATGGCGGTCAGCATGGTGCCGATGTTCTGCGCGATGGCCATCGCCGACACCCGGTAGCGGGTTTGGAACAGCTCAGGGTAGAAGCTTGGGAAAACCGCGTTGTAGCCCTGGTAGACCATGCCCCACATGACGATCGAGGCGGCGAATGCCAGCGGCACGTTTTGAATGCTGATCGCGTACAGGTAGACGAACGCCAGCAGGCCCGAGCCCAGGCATCCGGCGATCATGGTTGGGCGACGGCCGATCTTGTCCGACAGATTGCCCACGAACGGAATGACCAGTACCGCGACGATGTTGCCCACCACCGGAATCCACAGGTACACGCTCTTGTCGAAGCCGATGCCATAGGCCGGTTGCACGGCATAAGCTGCACCGAAAATGGTCGCCACCACCGGGATCACGTTCATCAGGGCCATGAACATCACCAGCACCATATGCCGGCCACTGTGACGGAACGCTTCGCCGATTGGCGACTTGGCCACTTTGTCCTGTTTCTCTTCCTGGACGAAGGCGGGCGTCTCGTGCACTTCCTTGCGGATGATGAAGCCTGCGATCAGCACCAATGCGCTCATCAGGAACGGAATGCGCCAGCCCCAGTCGTTGAACGCCTCGCTCGGCATGAAGTAAGCCAGCGGCAGGAATACCGCGGCAGCCATCACCTGACCGGCCTGTACGCCCTGCAGTGTGAAACTGGCGTAGTAGCCTCGACGTCCGAACGGCGCATGCTCCATGATCATGGAGCTGGCCCCGGAGATCTCGCCGGCCACCGCGAAGCCCTGGATCAGGCGCAGCACGACCAGCAATGCCGGGGCCAGCATGCCGATGTCGTGGTAGGTGGGCAACAGGCCCACGGCCATGGTCGAAATACCCATGAGGAACATGCACAGCAGCAGCACGTTCTTGCGCCCGCGGGTATCGCCCCAGTGGCCGAGCACGAAGGCACCAACCGGGCGTGCCAGGTAGCCCACGCCATAGGTGGCCAGCGAGGCGATGATGGCCATTTTCGGGTCGGTGGAGGGGAAGAATATCTGCGGGAAGATCAGCGCCGCCGCTTGGGCATAGATGAAGAAATCGTAGTATTCGAGGGCAGAGCCGATCCATCCGCTGGCGGTGGCTTTCTTGGCTTGGGAGCTTGAGCGGGCCATGTTGTCTCCGTTGTTCTTGTCAGGGGCCGTGGGATCAGCGTGCGCAGCGGCTACGCGACATACCAGGGCGCGGGCTGTGAGAAGAAGACGAACGAGGCGATGCGGATCGCAGGGCGAAGGAGGTGTGCATAGGTCGGTACCCGTTTTATTGAACTTATTATGTGGTGACGCTGGGCTTTGCGGCGCAGGACCTGCCGAACGACCGGCGTGGCAGCAAGAAGGGGCGACAGGCCCTGCGACTGGTGATCATGGTTGTTCACGGGATGCAGCGAATCAATTCACCGAAACGGGTTTTGTGCGGTAATCGAACAAAAACTAACTGTTTCGTACAAAGTGCATTGCGGGCCTGACTTTACCTGCGAATAATCGATCATGCCAGTTGATAGGGCGCGTTTTACAGCCTTGCCTTATCGCGGGGCAAGCCCGGTTTCCTGCACACGCCAATAACAAGGAACTCCTCCATGCAGCGTTCGATTGCCACCGTGTCCCTCAGCGGCACCCTGCCAGAGAAGCTCGAAGCCATCGCCGCTGCGGGCTTCGACGGCGTCGAGATCTTCGAGAACGACCTGCTGTACTACGCAGGCAGCCCCCGCGAGATCCGCCAGATGTGCGCCGACCTGGGCATTGCCATCACCTTGTTCCAGCCGTTTCGCGATTTCGAAGGCGCGCCCCGTGAGCGCCTGCAAAAGAACCTCGACCGGGCCGAGCGCAAGTTCGACCTGATGCAGGAGCTTGGCACCGACCTGGTGTTGGTGTGCAGCAACGTGCAGCCTGATGCCCTGGGCGACGAGGGCCTGCTGGTGGACGACTTGCGCCTGCTGGCCGAACGTGCCGGCCAGCGTGGCCTGCGTATCGGCTACGAGGCCCTGGCCTGGGGGCGCCACGTCAACACCTACCAGCAGGTCTGGAACCTGGTGCGCCAGGCCGACCATCCGGCCCTGGGGGTGATCCTCGACAGCTTCCACACGCTGTCGCTCAAGGGGGATCCGGCGGCGATCCGCGACATTCCGGGAGACAAGATTTTCTTCGTGCAGATGGCCGATGCGCCGATCCTGGCCATGGACGTGCTGGAGTGGAGCCGTCACTTCCGCTGCTTCCCCGGGCAGGGCGAGATGGACCTGTCGGGCTTCCTGGCGCCGATCCTGGCTACCGGGTATCGCGGGCCGCTGTCGTTGGAGGTGTTCAACGATGGTTTTCGCGCCGCGCCGCCTCGGCAGAACGCCGCCGATGGCCTGCGTTCGCTGCTGTACCTGGAGGAGAAGACTCGCCTGCAATTGCAGCGCGAGGCGCGCGAGGTCGAGCCGGGCGTGTTGTTCGCACCGGCGCCTGCCAGCCGCTACGAGGGCGTCGAGTTTCTTGAGTTCGCTGTCGACGAGGCGGTCGGTGCGCGCCTGGGTTCCTGGCTCAAACGCCTGGGCTTCGCCGAGGCTGGCGCACATCGTAGCAAGGCGGTGAGCCTGCTACGCCAGGGTGATATCAATATCGTGCTCAATGCCGAGCCGTATTCGTTCGCGCACAACTTCTTCGAGGCCCATGGCCCTTCGCTGTGCGCCACCGCCTTGCGGGTGACCGACAGCCAGACCGCCTTGCACCGCGCCACCGCCTATCGCGGCCAGCCGTTCCGTGGCCTGGTGGGCCCCAACGAGCGCGAAATTCCAGCCGTGCGCGCGCCTGACGGCAGCCTGCTGTACCTGGTGCAGCCCGACGCCAGCGGTCAGACCATCTACGACACCGACTTCCGTCTGGACGGCGTGGCCGAGGCCAGTGGCGGCCTGCTGCGCATCGATCACATGGCTTTGGCGCTGCCGGCCGAGGCACTGGACAGCTGGGTGCTGTTCTACAAGAGCCTGTTCGATTTCACCGCGGATGACGAAGTGGTGTTGCCTGACCCGTATGGGTTGGTCAAGAGCCGCGCCTTGCGCAGCCCATGCGGCACCTTGCGCGTGCCACTGAACATTTCCGAGAACCGCAACACTGCCATCGCCCATGCGCTGTCCAGCTATCGTGGGTCGGGCGTGCACCATATCGCCTTCGATTGTGCGGATATTTTCCGGGAGGTGGCACGCGCCAAGGAGGCGGGCGTACCGCTGCTGGACATTCCGCTGAACTATTACGACGACTTGGCCGCGCGCTTCGATTTCGACGACGAGTTTCTCAGCGAGCTGGCGTATTACAACGTGCTCTACGACCGTGACGCGCAGGGCGGCGAGCTGTTCCACGTGTACACCGAGCCGTTCGAGGGGCGTTTCTTCTTCGAGATCCTGCAACGCAAGGGCGGGTATGCCGGTTACGGTGCGGCCAACGTGGCGGTGCGCCTGGCGGCGATGGCCAAGGCGCGCAGTGGCGCGGGGCGCTCGACCAAGCTTTGAGGGGGCAGGGCCGTCGCCCGCCTGGATCGCCCCGGCCAGGGCGCTCCAGGCAAGCGCAGCCGGTTCAGAACCAGCGGTCGTTGCGCTTGCGCCCGCGGCTCAGCGCCGGCAGGATCAGCCCCGCCAGCAGGCCTGCTCCGGCAATGCTGCCGCCGTACACCATGTAGCGCATCATCACTTGCTTGTTCTCGTCACCCAGCCGCGCCTGGGTGTCGCGCAGGCTCGACTGGCTCTGTTCCAACTGCTCGTTAAGTGCTTTGTTGCGGGTTTCCAGCTCGTCGATCAATGCCTTGCGCGAGTCCAGCGTCTCCTGCATGCCTTGCACACGCTGTTTCCAGCTGTCATCGATAGTCTTGAGCTGGCCCGACAGTTCGGCGACCTGCTGGTCGAGTTGCGGCAAGCGCTCGGCCTGGCCGGGCTCGGCCTGAAGGTCGCTGCTCAGGATCCACACCAGGTCGCCACTTTGGCCACGCACCTGACTGTAGTTACCCTGGCTGGCGACGAGGGTGACTCTCTGCCCGGACTTGAGCGAGCCAACGATGCGGTGGCCGTCGGTAGGGCCACTGCGTACGTACGTGCTCAGGCTGTCGCTGACCCAGCGTGCGTCACTGGCCGACTCTTCGGCGTGGACCGGAGCGGCGAGGCCGATCAGGGCGGCGATCAGGCCGCCGCGCAGGGCGGGAAGGGCGGAGTTGGCGGGCTGCTTGTCTGGCATGGTGGTCTTCGCTGAAACAGGACAAATGTAGGCCCGGTGAATGGGCCGGCGAACGGGTCTGGTGAATTGACCGTCAGCCAAAGACCGTTTTTTTGTAAGCAGGTTCACTGCTTGGCGTAGGAAATGCCCTCAGAGTTCCAGTGAAGTGTTGCCGGATGTGCGCAGAAACGAAAACGGGACAGGCCATCGCTGGCCTGCCCCGTTCGTTGTGTTTCAGGTGTCTTAGGCGACCTTGACGATCCAGCCAGCCGGTGCCTCGATGTCACCGCTCTGGATGCCGGTCAGCTCGTTGTAGAGCTTCTGGGTGACCGGACCTACCTTCTCCAGGTCGTGGAACACATGCAGCTTGCCGTTGTACTCGATGCCGCCGATCGGGGTAATCACTGCAGCGGTGCCGCAGGCGCCCGCCTCGACGAAACGGTCGAGCTTGGCAATCTCGACATCGCCTTCGATGACCGTCAGGCCCAGGCGCGATTGAGCCAGTTCCATCAGCGACAGTCGGGTGATGCCTGGCAGCACCGAAGCCGATTTCGGCGTGACGAACTCGTTGTTGGCGGTGATGCCGAAGAAGTTGGCCGAACCGACTTCTTCGATCTTGCTGTGGGTCAGCGGGTCCAGGTAGATGGCGTCGGCGAAGTTGGCTTTCTTCGCTTCGGCACCCGGTTGCAGGCTAGCGGCGTAGTTGCCGCCGACCTTGGCGGCGCCGGTGCCTTGCGGTGCGGCGCGGTCGAAGCTGGAAATCTGGAAGTTGTGCGGCTTCATGCCGCCTTTGAAGTACGAGCCGACCGGGATGGCGAACACCGAGAAGATGAACTCCGGGGCGGTGCGCACGCCAATGTTGTCACCCGTGCCGATCACGAACGGACGCAGGTACAGGGCACCCTTGCCATGCGGCGGGACGAAGCGTTCGTTGGCCTTGACCACTTGTTTGCAGGCTTCGATGAACACATCGGTGGGCACGGCCGGCATGAGCAGGCGCGCGCAGCTGCGCTGCATGCGCGCGGCGTTCTGGTCGGGACGGAACAGGTTGATCGAGCCATCCTTGCAGCGATAGGCCTTGAGGCCTTCGAAGCACTGCTGGCCATAGTGCAGGGCCGTGGAGCCTTCACTGATGTGCAGCACGTTGTCTTCGGTCAGGGTGCCCTTGTCCCACTCGCCGTCGCGCCATACGGACAGGTAGCGTTTGTCGGTCTTGATGTAGTCGAAGCCCAGCTTGTCCCAGTTAATGCTTTCGTTGCTCATGACACCCTCATTGCTCAACGCCCGAACACGGCGGGCTGCTTATATATGCGCACCCCGCCACCTTAATACATCCCGGGCGTATCGGAAACGTCCGGTCGTAGAATCTACGGGGCGCACATGCGCAGGGTCATTCGGTGTCGAGGTAGCGATGGCGATGATGGAACAGGCTTGAGCCGGTGCAGATCAGAAAGGGCACGGCTATCAACCACTCCAGGCCCAGATATTGTGCGCAGCGATTTCAACGCAACCGCCGGTTCCAGTCCCCGCCCTGGTCGCGCCAGCACGCCTCTTCGCTGTCGAAGCGCACATGCCAGGCCACATGGTCGAGGTGGATGCCGGCATCTTTCAGCGCTTGTCCGGTCAGTCCGAGCATGCGCGCCCGCGCTTCACCGGCCAGGGCTTGGGCCTTGGCCGTGTCGTCGCTGAACACCCAGGTGATGCGCAGGCTGGCGGGGAAGTCGTCCAAGTCGACGCGGTGGGTGAGCCAGGCGAAACCGACGATCTCGGACTGGGCGGTGGTGCAGGCCTCGGTCAGGCAAGCGATCATCTCGCGTTCCAGACGTGCCAGTGCGCGTTTGTTGCCAGCCATCGATCAGTTCTCCGGGGTGTGCCTTGTCGCGGTGCGTCAGTGTAGCGGCGTTGGCACCGCACTGGGGCGCTGATTGCCCCTCGATTGCACAGGTTTGGCTGTGCGCAGGTAGCCATTCGCACCCATGTACGAAAATTCATTTTGATTAATCCGGCGACTTGGCCTGCAACCTGCAATATCCCGTTCCAAGAATTTTGATCGAATGGTCAGGCGCGTGCCCTGGCGGGGTGCCTTGTGCACCAAGGCATGGCGCGTAGGGCCAAGGATTACAGGGGTAGGGCATGTCGTTGCCGGAGCACATCGAGTCACAGGGCCAGCATGAGGGATGGCGTGCGCATCTGCATTTGCGCTTCGTCCTGCGTGAGGGTGTGACCCGCCTTGGTGCGCGTCGCCATTATGGACCTCTTTTGGTGCAAAGACCGTTTTACCCGGAAGGCGGTCCTTGCCATGTCTACGTCTTGCACCCACCAGGCGGGATCGTTGCCGGTGACCGCCTGGAGCTGGACATCCACCTCGAACCTAGCAGTCATGCGTTGCTGACCATGCCCGGCGCGAGCAAGTTCTATCGCAGTATCGGCCCCACCGCGTACCTGGCCCAGCACTTTCACCTGGCCGCTGGCAGCGTGCTGGAGTGGTTGCCCCAAGACAGCATTTTCTTCAATGGTGCCCGCGCCAGTCTCGACAGCCGCTTCACCCTGGAGCCCGGCGCCCGTCTGCTGGCCTGGGAGACCCTGTGCCTGGGCCGCCCGGTGATGGGCGAGCGCTTCGAGCAGGGCGCGCTGGACAGCCGCCTGCGCATCGAACTGCCTGACGAACCCGGCCTGCACGAACGCCTGCGCATCGCCGGCGGGCAACTGGCCAAGGTCGGTGATCACCCGCTGCTGGCGACCTTCTGCGCCGCCCCGGCAGACGCAGCAGCGCTGGAGCGGGTGCGCGAGTTGCTCGATGAACTCAACACCCCTGCCGGTGCGACCCTGCTCGGGTCGCTGCTGGTGATCCGCCTGCTCGACCACGACAACCAACATTTGCAACGCAACCTGCAGCGCCTCTGGCACCTGCTGCGTCCGGCCGTGCTCGGCCTGGCGCCGTGCCCGCCGCGCATCTGGGCCACCTGAGAGAGCCATCATGGAGCTGACCCCGAGAGAGAAAGACAAACTGCTGCTGTTCACCGCCGCGTTGCTGGCGGAACGGCGCCTGGCCCGTGGCCTGAAGCTCAACTACCCAGAGGCGGTGGCGCTGATCAGCGCTGCGGTGCTCGAAGGTGCTCGCGACGGCCGCACTGTCGCTGAGCTGATGAGCCTGGGCCGCGAGGTGCTGGGGCGCGAGCAGGTCATGGACGGGGTGGCAGAAATGCTCCACGACGTCCAGGTCGAAGCCACATTCCCCGACGGCACGAAGCTTGTGACCGTGCATGACCCCATCGTCTGAGGAACTGCCCATGATTCCCGGAGAAATCCAGGTCGCCGATGGCGACATCGAACTGAATGTCGGCCGCGCTACCGTCAGTGTCAGCGTTGCCAACCACGGCGACCGTCCGGTGCAGGTCGGTTCGCACTACCACTTCTATGAAGTCAACGACGCCCTGGTGTTCGAGCGTGAACCGACCCGTGGTTTTCGCCTGGACATTCCAGCCGGCACCGCGGTGCGCTTCGAGCCGGGTCAGGCGCGCAGCGTGCAACTGGTTGCGTATGCCGGCAAGCGTGAGGTGTACGGCTTTCAGGGCAAGGTGATGGGCGCGCTGGAGGAGCAGGCATGAGCCGTATTTCAAGGCGCGCCTACGCCGACATGTTCGGCCCCACCGTGGGTGACCGCGTGCGCCTGGCCGACACGGCGCTGTGGGTCGAGGTGGAAAAGGACTTCACCGTCTACGGTGAAGAGGTCAAGTTCGGCGGTGGCAAGGTCATTCGCGACGGCATGGGGCAAGGCCAGATGCTGGCCTGCGAGGCCATGGACCTGGTGCTGACTAACGCCCTGATCATCGACCACTGGGGTATCGTCAAAGCCGACATCGGCGTCAAGCATGGGCGTATCGCAGTCATCGGCAAGGCCGGTAACCCAGACGTTCAGCCTGGCGTGACCGTGCCGGTGGGGCCGGGCACCGAAGTGATCGCCGCCGAAGGCAAGATCGTCACCGCCGGCGGCATCGACTCACACATCCACTTCATCTGCCCGCAGCAGGTCGAGGAAGCGCTCACCAGTGGCGTCACCACCTTCATCGGGGGTGGAACGGGCCCGGCCACCGGCACCAACGCCACCACCTGCACGCCGGGGCCTTGGTACCTGGCGCGGATGCTCCAGGCCGCCGATAGCCTGCCGATCAACATCGGCTTGCTGGGCAAGGGCAACGCCTCGCAGCCCGAGGCGCTGCGCGAGCAGATCGCCGCTGGCGCCGTGGGCTTGAAGCTGCACGAGGACTGGGGCTCGACCCCGGCGGCCATCGACTGCTGCCTGGGCGTGGCCGAAGAGATGGACGTCCAGGTGGCGATCCACACCGATACCCTCAACGAGTCCGGCTGTATCGAGGACACCCTGGCGGCCATCGGCGATCGTACCATCCACACTTTCCACACCGAGGGTGCCGGTGGTGGCCACGCCCCGGACATCATCCGCGCGGCGGGGCAGGCCAACGTGCTGCCATCGTCCACCAACCCGACCTTGCCGTACACGGTCAACACCGTGGACGAGCACCTGGACATGCTCATGGTGTGCCACCACCTGGACCCGAGCATTGCCGAGGATGTGGCCTTCGCTGAATCGCGCATCCGCCGCGAAACCATCGCGGCCGAGGACATCCTTCACGACATGGGCGCGTTTGCCATGACCTCGTCCGACTCCCAGGCCATGGGCCGGGTCGGCGAAGTGGTGCTGCGCACCTGGCAGGTGGCGCACCAGATGAAAGTGCGCCGCGGCCCGCTGGCACCGGACAGCAGCTACAGCGACAACTTCCGGGTCAAGCGCTACATCGCCAAGTACACCATCAACCCGGCGCTGACCCATGGCATCGCGCATGAAGTGGGCTCGATCGAGGTGGGCAAGTTGGCCGACCTGGTGCTCTGGGCGCCGGCGTTCTTCGCGGTCAAGCCGGCCTTGGTGATCAAGGGTGGAATGATCGTTACAGCCCCCATGGGCGATATCAACGGCTCGATCCCGACCCCGCAACCGGTGCACTACCGGCCGATGTTCGGCGCGTTGGGCGCGGCGCGGCATGCCACGCGCATGACTTTCCTGTCGCAGGCCGCGATGGATCGAGGCCTGCCCGAGCAATTGAAGTTGCAAAGCCTGATTGGCGTGGCCCACGGCTGTCGTCGGGTGCGCAAGGCCGACATGCTGCACAACACCTTGCAGCCGCTGATCGAGGTCGACTCGCAGACCTACCAGGTGCGCGCCGATGGCGAGCTGCTGGTGTGCGAGCCGGCGACCGAGCTGCCGCTGGCGCAGCGCTATTTCCTGTTTTGACGGTATGCCCCAGCGCCAGCCTGATTTTGTGTGAAAGGAGTGAACATGATCGTACTTACCCGCAGGCTCAGCGACGCCGACACCGTGACCGGCAGTGTCACCTTGAGTGTTGACAGCCGCATCAAGAGTCGTCTGCGCGTGACCCTGGACGATGGCCGGGAAGCCGGGCTGATGCTCGAACGCGGGCACCTGCTGCGCGGTGGCGAGTTGCTGAGCGACGCCGAAGGCGTGCAGGTGATTCGCGTACTGGCAGCCCCGGAGGCGGTATCCACGGTGCGCTGCGCCGACCCCCACCTGTTGGCCCGCGCCGCCTATCACCTGGGCAATCGCCATGTGCCGTTGCAGATCGAACCGGGTTTGCTGCGCTACCAGCACGACCATGTGCTCGACGACATGCTGCGTGGCCTGGGCCTTGAGGTACAGGCCGAGCAGGCGCCGTTCGAGCCTGAGGCCGGCGCTTACCAGAGTGCGCCGCACGGCCACAGTCATTCGCATGGCGACGATCATCCGTTCGTGCGCCTGCCCGCCCATAACTGAACCTCCCGGAGTCCATGATGAAGAAGACCCTCGCTGTGTTGCTGCTGATGGTGGCCGTCCCGGCCTTCGCCCACCCTGGCCACGATGCCAACCCGCTACAAGATGGCCTGCTGCACCCGCTGACAGGGCTCGATCACTTGCTGATGTTGCTCGGCACCGGCGTGCTCGCGGCGCTGACCGGCCGCACCCTGGCGCTGCCGCTGGCGACCTTGGCGGCGATGTTTGGCGGTGCCGTGTTTGGTCATTTGTTCGGTGACGTGGTGGGCATGGAACAGATGATCCTCGGCTCGTTGGTGGTGGCGGCCGCGGCCATGCTGCTGCCCCGTCGTCAGCTGTTGCTGTCGCTGATCATGCCGGTGTTCGCCCTGTTCCATGGCTGGGCCCACGGCGTGGAAGCGACCCCGAGCGCGTTCTGGCAGTTCAGCGCAGGCTTCGTCACCGTCAGTGGCCTGCTGCTGGCCGCAGGCTTCGCCTTGGGCTGCGTGCTGCGCAGGCATGCTGGCCTGCAAAAGGCCTTCGGCGGTGGCCTGCTGGCGGGCGCTGCACTGGTCATGGCCGGCTGATGAACGCCGACCTTGCGCTGCTGCGCCTGTTGCAACTGGCCAGCCCCGGCCTGCCGGTGGGTGGCTTCACCTACTCGCAGGGCCTGGAGTGGGCGGTGGAGGCCGGCTGGGTGAAAGACACCGCAGGCTTTGCCGCCTGGCAGCGCGAGCAGTTGCACGACACCCTCGGACATCTCGACTGGCCGCTGCTGGCGCGGCTGTACCACGCCAGCCTTGCCGACGACGCCGAGGCGTTCGCTCACTGGAGCCGTTTTCTGCTGGCCAACCGTGAAACCGCCGAACTGCGCCTGGAAGAACAGCAACGCGGCAGCGCCCTGGCGCGCCTGCTCGATGGCTGGCAATTGGGCCAGGACGCGCCGTGGCGCAGCAGCCTCGAACTCAGCCAACTGGGCGGCATGGCCTGGCTCGGCGCGCATTGGGGTATCCCACTGCGCCAGCTCGCTCTGGGCCATGGCTTTGCCTGGCTGGAGGGGGCGGTGATGGCCGGGGTCAAGCTGGTGCCGTTCGGCCAGCAGGCGGCCCAGACCCTATTGCGCGACCTGGGCGAGGAATTGCCCGCTGTGCTCGAACAAGCCTTGCTGCTCGGTGACGAACAGCTCGGCGGCGGCCTGCCGCTGTTGGCCATCGCCTCGTCACGCCATGAAACCCAATACACCCGTTTGTTCCGTTCCTGAGGACTGCCTAGATGGAAAACTACCAGCAACCCCTGCGCGTCGGTGTCGGCGGCCCGGTCGGTTCCGGCAAGACCGCGCTGCTCGAATGCCTGTGCAAGGCCATGCGCGACCACTACCACATCGCCGTGGTGACCAACGACATCTACACCAAGGAAGACCAGCGCATCCTCACCGAAGCCGGTGCGCTGGAGCCTGAGCGTATCGTCGGTGTAGAGACCGGCGGTTGCCCGCACACCGCGATCCGCGAAGATGCCTCGATGAACCTGGCAGCCGTCGAAGGGCTGGCGCGCAAGTTCGGCAACCTAGAGGTGATCTTCGTCGAAAGCGGCGGCGACAACCTCAGCGCCACCTTCAGCCCGGAGCTGGCTGACCTGACCATCTACGTGATCGACGTCGCCGAAGGCGAGAAGATCCCGCGCAAGGGCGGACCGGGCATCACCAAGTCGGACTTCCTGGTGATCAACAAGACCGATCTTGCGCCGTACGTCGGCGCCTCGCTGGAGGTGATGGAGCGCGATACTAACCGTATGCGCCCCGAACGGCCATGGACCTTCAGCAACCTGAAGAAGGGCGAAGGTTTGCAGGCGGTGATCGACTTCATCGTCGAGCGCGGCATGCTTGGCGTCAGGGGCTGAAACGGCTGTCGATTGCTTGCCGGGTAGGGCGTCCCGGTGCCTATGGGGGGCTGCGCACGTTACGGTCGCCAGCAGGTTCGGGGCGGCCTTGCGACTTCTAGCAGGTGCCGTGTCCTGGGCCTTGGCAGCCCTACCAAGGAGTAAATCATGAGCATGAAAGTACTGGTCTTTATTGCATCGCTGATGCTGGCTGGCGCAGCGGTCGCCCAACAGTCGGATGACCCAGAGCCACTGGATCCAACAAGCGTAGAAGCCGACAGCGCGCAGGGGCACGAGCCGCGCTCGCGTGTACGGCGGGGAGTTGGGCCTGTCGTTTCCATGCCCTGCGCCTCTGGCCTTAAGTCGATTGGCGACGACTGCATTCCAGTCAGCATCGAGTTCGAATGATTTTTTGAAGTACAGTGGGGCCGGGCGTTTTGCCTGGCCTCACCCCTTGGCAGGTATACGACAACAAAATATAATAAGTCGCATTTACATTTTGTTCATGTGCCGATCCGATGACCAACCGCTACGCGGTACCTGACCCCAGCATCGATACCCTCTACCGCGAACACCGCAGCTGGCTTCACAGCTGGCTGCAACGGCGTCTGGGCGATAGTTGGGCCGCCGCGGACCTGACCCAGGACACTTTCGTACGCGTGCTCGCCGCGCAGCAGGCGCGCACCTTGCCCAGCCTGCGCGAGCCGCGCGCCTACCTGCTGACCGTGGGCCGACGCCTGTTGGTCAACCATTTCCAGCGCCGCGACCTCGAACGGGCCTACCTTGAAGCCCTTGCGAACCTGCCCGAAGCCTTGGTGCCATCGCCCGAACAGCGCTGGCTGTTGCTGGAGACCCTGCACGCCCTCGACGAGTTGCTCGATGGCTTGCCGCGCGCGGTGCGCCAGGCGTTCCTCTGGTCGCAGCTCGAAGGACTGGGCTATGCGGCCATCGCCGAACGGTTGCGGGTGAGCGAGCGTACTGTCAAGCGCTACATGGCCCAAGCCTACGAGCACTGCCTGCTGGTGGAACTGTGAGCCGCGACGCTACGGCGCGCCAATTGGCACGAGAAGCGGCGCAGTGGCTTGCGTTGCAGGACGCCGGAACGCTGAGCACTCAGCAGGCCCAGGCGCTTGCCCACTGGCGCCAGCGCAGCGCCGCGCATGAGGCGTTGTGGCAAAAGGCCGAGGCCTTGCGTCGGCGCTTTGCCGAGGTGCCCGCACCGCTGGCCGTGGCGTGCCTGGATCGTCCCGATCCAGGCCGTCGCCGCCTGCTGGGCCAGGCCCTGGCCTTGGGGGGGATGGCGCCATTGGCTTGGCTGGCGTACCAGCAACTGCCGCTGGCCAGCTGGCGCGCCGACCTACATACGGCCACCGGTGAACGACGCGGACTGACACTGCCCGATGGCAGTCGTCTGCAGCTCAATACCGCCACGGCGGTAAACCTGGATTTCCGCCAGGGGCATCACAGCCTGCAATTGGTCGAGGGCGAAATCGCGGTGGACGGCAGCGGACCGCTGCAGGTGGAAACCGAACAGGGGTTGCTGCGGGCCTGGGGAGCCAGTTTCTGCGTGCGCCAGGTGCCAGGGCAATGCTGGGTATCGGTTAGCCGTGGGCAGCTCGATCTGCAACCGCTGGCCGGCCCGACGCTGCGCCTGGTGGCCGGGCAACGGGCTGTGCTGATGGCCAATGGGGTGGGCACGCGGGAGGCATTCGATGTGCAGTTGCCGGGTTGGCAGCAAGGTTTGCTGATTGCCGACAACCAGCCGCTGGGTGAGGTGCTGCGCGAGCTGCGCCGCTATCGCCCGGGCCTGTTGCGTTGGGATCCGGCGCTGGAGCCGTGGCGGGTGACCGGCACGTTCCAGCTCGACGATATTGATCGGATCTTCGCGTTGCTGGCTGCCAGCCTGCCGCTGGAAGTGCGTTACCGGACGCGCTACTGGGTGTCGCTGGCGCCCCGGCAGTTGGCAGGCTGAGCCGTTGGACTGGCCAAGCGGCCCGGACCTCTCTTTTACAAAATCACTGTCCCTTTTTTTTCGCTCGCCTGTCATTCAGGGCATCACTCCGTCAACACGAGCATTCTGGATGTCCATGAGCCCTCTGCTGCGCCCGCTTTCCACGCCCCTTTTATTGCTTGCTCTGGGCTTGCCCGGCGCCGTCCAGGCCGCTGACAGCGCACGGCGCAATGTCGATGTACCGGCCGGCAGCCTGGCCGGCGCGCTGACCCGCTTCGCCGGCCAGGCCGGTGTCAACCTGTCGGTGGACCCGGCGCTGGTGGCAGGGCGCAGCAGTGCCGGGCTGCGTGGCGAGTACAGTGTCGAGGAGGGCTTCCAGGCCCTTTTGCACGGCTCGGGACTGCAACTGGTGCCGGCCGGGCAGGGTGGCTACACCTTGCTGCCACAGGTCCAGAGTGAGGAGGGCGCGCATCAGTTGCCCAGCACCACCATCAACGGCCAGGGCTATGCTCCAGCCGATGACGCCTATGCCGGTGGTCAGGTGGCGCGGCGCGGCAACCAGGGCTTGTTGGGCGAGCGCGACTTCATGGAGACGCCATTCAACATGACCTCGTACACCAGTGAGGCGCTGCAGAACCAGCAGGCCCGCACCCTTGCCGATGCCGTGGCCAATGACCCCTCGGTGCGCACCACCAACCCCTCGGCTGGGCGTTTCGAGCAGTTCTCGATACGCGGTTTCAGCTTGTATAACAGTGATGTTGCCTACGGTGGTCTGTACGGGGTGCTGCCGACCTATTCAATCGACATGGAACTGATCGAGCGGGTCGATATCCTCAAGGGGCCGGGCGCCTTGCTCGGCGGTCTGGCGCCCAACGGCAGCATTGGAGGCGGGGTCAACATCGAGCCCAAGCATGCCGGCGACGCCCCTTTGACTGAGTTCACCGCCCTGTATGCCTCGGCGGGGCAGGGCGGCGGACACGTGGACATTAGCCGGCGCTTTGGCGAGGACCAGCGTTTTGGCCTGCGCCTGAACGCTGTACGCCAGTCGGGCGATACCGAATGGGATCATCAGCGCCTGGAGCGCGACGGCGCGGTACTGGGTTTCGATGTGCGCGGCGAGCGCGCGCGGGTGTCGCTGGATATCGGGCACCAGGCGCGAGATGTCGATGCACCCATGGAGCGGGTTGCCCTGAACCCTGGGGTGAAGGTGCCGGATGCCAAGGACGTACACCACAACTTTGCCCAGCCCTGGAGCTATTCCAAGGCCCAGGACACCTTCGGCGCCTTACGCGGCGAGTACGATGTCAGCGACAGCTGGATGCTCTACGGCGCCGTGGGCGCGCGCAAGGGCGACTACGATTTTTTGCGCCACAACGTACAGGTGGTCAACGATGCCGGGCGCTTCACTGTCAGCCCACGGGCGTTCCAGCGTGAGGAGGACGTGCGCACCGCAACGATTGGCGCGCGCAACTGGTTCAGCACTGGCGCTGTCGCGCATACCCTGAACCTGAGCTTGAACCGTTTCGAGTTGACCTTCGACAACAGCGGTGCCCGCTACGCCGCTGGCGTGAGCAATCTGTACGACCCGGTCGCGCTGCCGACGCCGGGCATCGCGACCCGCGCCGACGATCCGACCCACACCGAGACCGTGCTCTCCAGCCTGGCCCTGGCCGACACCCTGAGCCTGGCTGATGATCGCGTGCTGCTGACCCTCGGCGCTCGCCTGCAGCGGGTCGAGGTGGACAGCGACACCGACGGCGTGCCTGAGCAGGCCTACGACGAGCGTGCCACCTCGCCGGCCATGGGCCTGGTGTGGCGCACCACCGAGCAACTGTCGCTGTACATGAACTACATGGAAGGCCTGACCCAAGGCCAGACCGCAGGCGAGGGCCTGGACAACAATGGCCAGGTGTTCGCGCCATTTCGCAGCAAGCAGCTGGAGGTTGGCGCCAAGTACGACATGGGCCGCTTTGCCGCCACGCTCAGCCTGTTCCGCATCGAGCGGCCGATGTACTACACCGAGCAGAACGTCCTGCGCGACGACGGCGAGCAGCGTAACCAAGGCCTTGAGCTGAATCTGTTCGGTGAGCCGCTGGACGGCGTGCGGGTACTGGGCGGTGCGATGTTCCTCGACGCGACCCAGGTACGCACCGCTGGCGGTCGCACCGACGGTAACCGGCCTATCGGCACCCCGGTGGTCAACGCCAACCTGGGCGTGGAGTGGGATATCCCTGCTGTGCAGGGCCTGACCCTGAGCGCGCGGATGATCCACACCAGCAACCAGTACCTGGACCTGGCCAACACCCAGAAGCTCGACGCCTGGCAGCGTTACGACCTGGGTGCGCGCTATGCGCTGAAGCTTGGTGGCAAGGACGTGACCCTGCGCGCCAGCGTGGAAAACGTGCTGGACAAGGCCTACTGGGTGTCGGCCAACGTACCGGAAGGCACCGCCACCGGCTTGACGATGTCGACCCCGCGCACCTGGCTGATGTCGGCCACCGTGGGCTTCTGATCGATCAGCGGCGCCGGGCCTGGCAGGGGCCCGGCGTATTCGCAAGGCGCCTTTGATCTTGGTCGGGTAGACCTGTGCTTGGGGGGAGTGCAGTTAAATTTATGCTGTAGGATGTTCGGCGCTTTTTTCGGCGCTCGAGAGGGTGTTCCCGATAACGCAAAGCCCTTCATTATTTAGGTGGGGCTTTGCGCTGATTGTGAAGCTTATTCGGTTTTGAAACCTGGTTTGTTATTTGCTAGGCGCCACGCTTTTATCTCTGCAACGACGGCTTCCGGGCTATCCTCTCCAGGGTTCGGATAGAAAAGTAGATCGGATTTTCTCGGGTGTTCGGAAATTCGTTCGAACTCGAATATTTCATCATTGTGAGCCTGTTCGGTTGGATAATCGCCTTCGTAGATTTCTGCGACGTATTTTAAGAATTCGGCCTCGGTGAAGTCGCTGATTGTCTTTTTCATTATTTTCGCCGTAATGGATTGTATGATGCTGTTTGGGCGTGACTATGGTTAAATTCTCTGAATTGTAGACGTCGCCACCTTCGGAAATTAGTATTTTGTGATGTATTTGAAGCGAAGCGATGCTTCCTACCCGCTCATGCGCGCGGGCGAAAGGGGGGCCTGCCTCTTTTCATCTTCTCAAGGCTAACAGAGCCGAATTGGGCACTTAGAAATGGATCGTTAGCCACTGCCTTCCACAACGCCTCTCGGTAAGCGGTCCAGTTTCTGAGTGACAGGCCGTTCAGTAGGGAGGCAAAGCCCTGTATTAAGCGCTCAAGGCTTTGCTTATTAATTTTTGAGTTTACAAGGGTTTAAATCCCGTTTTGTTGTTGGCTAGTCGCCAGCTTTTTACTTTTTCGACAATGACTTCAGGGGTGTGTTCGCCATCATTTGAGTAATATATTAGATCTGATTTGGCAGGGTGCTCGGATACGTTTTCAAAGATTTCCACAGCCTGATCAAGCAGCTCCTCGGATGGGAAGTCAGCGTTGCAAATTTTTTTCACGAAATCGAGGAATTCTTGCTCGGTGAACTCACTTATCGATTGCTTCATTGCTTTGCTCTCTTGTGAATATGTATGTGGAGTTTAGGGGTGGTGACTCTGAGGTTGTCAATATCATATACCTCCCCACCTTGAAGCATGGGAGTGATGTGGTGGATCTCGAAACTGGCGACCTGGCTAACCTCTACCCATGCGTTGCCGGTTTTGAAGACAAGCGTGGCAGCGGCGCGGGGGAGGGGTAAATCTCAACCTGCCCACCGCGCCAGCGAGGCTGAGTTCATGGTCCAGCTGTAGGTGGCGCTGGCTGCGGTGACGACCGATAGATTTGCCCGTTCAAACTGATCCCAGTCACCAACGCCGCTTCGAATACGAAGCGGCGTTGGCCTTATTGAGGCTGCATGATGGATTTAATCTTGTCGGAATCCCGGCTTTCCATTTGCAGCAAGCCATTCCTTAATCACCGAGATCACTCCGGTAGGGCTATCTTCTACACCCACGGCAGGATAGTAAATGAGGTCGCTTTTGTCCGGGTGATCAATAAGGCTTTCAAAATAATCGATGAGCTGATTGATATGCACTCCCAGTGCATCGCCTTTGAGTCGACTTGGGTTTTCGAAGAACTCTTTTAGAAAATCGGTAAACTCAGATTCTGAGTATTCTTCAATTTTATTCTTTAGGTTCATTTCTCTTCGCCCATGTTTCTATGTGCGTTTTTTGCGGATAAAGGGGAGTGGGCGCTTTAATTGGCTGATCTATAAGTTATTGAGTTCACAGACCTCTACAGAGTACAGGTCGCTAGAGGTCTGTGAAGCGTTTTTACACAACCATTGTCGGTCTCAAAGCGTGTACTTTTTTTCAAGCATGAATTGTGGGGCTTTCCAGTTTGGTCCCTTAACGTATCTTCCATTTTCTGACGCTATGAGGCCGCTCAGTCTCATGCTCTCAATAAGCTCAATGAGGAGCATGTTATCGATGTGAGGCCAACCGCTTAGGCTGTAGAGCCTGTCTAGCTTGGGATGGTCAATGCTAGTTCTGCCTATCAAGAATAAAATGACATCAATGGGTTTTTCGTTTGTCACTATTTCATATATGCTGTTCATTTATCTTCTCGGGAAAGTTGTAGCTTCTCGGCTTCGATGGCCTCTGGGGTGTATAGCAGTGAGAAATCAGAGCTTAATGCGTAGTCTTCAAGTGTAGCTGTGTGGGTGTTATTCCATGTTTTGCCGTCATCGGGAGGATTGATGTTGTCAGCAATGCCAAGGCGGCGGTACCGTTCCAGTTCCCTGATTTCATGTGTGTAGAAGCGTCTATCGGTGTCAGTTGCTTCTATTGTACCTTGTAAGATTTTTAGAAGCCTGTCGAGCATTACTCCATTAGCATCGGAGTGGTTGAACCTGCTTGTATGAATTTTCACGAGATCAACGCCTGCCTGAGTGATGGTGACTTTTCGCCAGTCCAGCTTTTCGATAGGGCCGCCAGATTCGTCCGGATTATAAGGGCGCCCACTATACTTGCCGCGTGTTGTAGCGCCTGGATAAGGCGAGCTGAAGACGACGTATAACGGTGGTATTCCTGACTCTGCCGGAAACACGATGACGTAGTCATCCAGGCTCGCGTCGGCGACCTCGGGGTAGCTGTCTATCCTCACCTCGACAGGTGTCAGCGTCGCCCCTTCATAGACCGGAGGCTCCGGTCGCTCGGCAGGCAGCGTGGTGGAGGCATCAGGTGGTTGTGCGATCGGTGTCCACGTCAGTGTCCGCGATGGTATGTCCGCAGTGACTACGCTGTAGACGTTGCGTTGTGGGTCGTGAGTGGCAGCCAGGATGCGCACTTGGGCCGGCACGGTTTGTCCGTCGGTCTTGACGACGAAGATTTCCGAATCACCCGCTGCCGTGGTCCGAGAGCCGAAACGAAAAGGAAGGTCGGCATGACTGGCTGTCGGATTGCCGGACGCCATTGCTTTGCTGAGGTCGGGATCCAGCCCGTCGAGCGGGGTTTGCAGAAGATAGCGTTCCGGCAGTTCACCGTTGCCCAGCCGGGATGGCACCAGCATGGCAATGGTGCCGACCGCGAGCCCTGCTGCGACACCTGCACCGAGTCCGACCAAGGCGCCAATGGCCGCTTGAATCGCGCCGAGCAGGGAGAATCGGGCGATGTTGGTGATTACCGTTCCGGCTGCGGTGACGATGACCGGGCTGCTGACTGCAATGGCCGAATAGCTATTGGCTCGCCTGATGGCTTCGGCAATGGCGGCTTCGGCTACTTGTTGTGCGTTCTGGGCATGCAGCAGCGCCACCGTTGCGGTGGCGGCTTGTTCTTGTTGCTGAAGAAGTTGCACCACTTGGGCCAGGGTCTTGGCGTCATAAGCGGTATAGAGCCCGTCGGTGAACGACTGGACAGCGGAGTGCTCAAGGCTTGCCCCAGCGTGTCGAATGAATTCGCCGAACAGGGTCGAGTCTGTTGCGGATACAGGATCGAAGTTGAAATACTTGCTCAGCGCGCCACTGAGTTCAGACAGTTCTGATTGTTTTTCAGTGATGAGGCGTTGGAGGACCTGTTGCCGGGTGGTGTCGATTTCAAGTTCGCTTCCACTGGCACTAGATAGTTCTGCTTCTACTTCTTCGGTGACGATATTTTCCAGCAGTAATATATGCTGCTCGTGTGCTTGGCGCACTTTATTTCGAATGGCAACGCCTATTTTTCCGGCATGGTGGCGCCGGATGGCATTGTCGGTTGCGCCAGGATCAAACGAATTTGATAACATGCCTTACAGGTCGATGGGCGTGATTCGGTATTTGCCGTCAGCACGGACAAGTTGAGCGGGGAGTATGACAGGGTCCTGCATGGGGTTCCTCCATGTAACGCTAGGCAGGTGGTTTGGCGAGCGTTCTTATTGCACGGAAGTGCATGGGAACGCCTGCTTGATAAGGGCTAAAGCTAGATTCTCAATGGTGGTTTAAATGATGGATGTGCGCCGCAAGACGGTCCCTGGCTGACGAGTTTATTGTTGTTTTTGGAAGCTCTAAATAGGTGTTTGGCACAGGCGAATTGATGCTTCCAGACATAACGGTTTAAAGCCATGCTGCGGAGAAAGTTTTTATACTTTGCCGCTCAGATGGCTGTTGGAATAGTCAGGAATTTCCAATCTGCCTTGAGAGAATTTTCCCGCAGAGCTGGATGAAAACTGGAAGATAAGTGTTGGAGCTTTCGCTGCGCGTGCTCCTGGGGCCTGGCGGAACGGCGTCAGTCGTGTATTGCGGTCCTTGAGTTCGAGATCAATACGGCGGTATTTACATCCCACCACGCCGCACATGCTTGACCAATACCTTCTCCAGCAACTCCCACATCGCCGGATCCGTACTGAACGCCACATTGAAGCGCATCCATCCAGTGGCCTTGGCATCGACCATGAACAACTGCCCAGGCCCGAGCATGATGCCTTTTTCCAGCGCATCGTCGAGCAGCGCGGCGCTGTCGGGGATCGCCGGGTGGCGGGTCCAGATGTACATGCCTTCGTCCGACTCGATGAACAACTCGAAACCCAGTCGGTGCAGGTGCCGGCCGACTTCCTGATGCGCCTCGGCCAGGCGCTGGCGCAGGCGCTTGAGGTGCTTGCGCCAGCGCCCGTCGATGATCGCGGCGTAGACCACGCGCTCCATCACCTGCGAGGTGGTCAGGCCTGAGCGCATCTTCAGATGAACCAACTGCTGGGTAAGTTCGGGATTGGCCAGCACGTAGCCCACGCGCACGTTGGGCGAGATGCTTTTCGAGTAGCTGCCGACGTACACCACCTGTTGCAGGTGGTCGAGGCTGGCCAGGCACGGCAGCGGGTCGGCGATCATGTCGGCGTACAGGTTGTTCTCCACCAGCCGAAAACCGTGCTGGCTGGCCAGTTGCAACAAGCGGTGCAACTGCGCCAGCGGGGTGCGCGAGCAGGTCGGGCTGTGCAGGTGCGGCTGGGTGAAGAAGGTCGTGGGTCGGTGGTGACTGAGCAGGCGTTCGAGCTGGTCGAGGTCGTAGCCGGCCGGGGTGCGTGGCACACCGACCAGGGTCGCACCCTGGGTGCGCAGGATGCTCATCAGGTTGGGGTAGCCGGGGTCGTCCACCAGCACCACGTCACCCGGACGCACCAACGTGCGTACGGCCAGATCCAGGGCCTGACTGGCGCCGTGGGTGAGCATCAACTGCGCAGGGTTGGCAACGATCGACAACTCTTGCTGCAGGTTCTGCGCGGTCAACGCGCGCAATTCGGCAAGGCCCATCGGGTCGCCGTACCCGGACAACTCCAGGGGGCTGCCAGCTACCTGGCGTAGGCCACGGCGCAGGCCTTCCTCGTACATCCAGTCGTTGGGCAGCCAGCCGCACCCTGGCTTGTACGGCAGTTGGCGGATTTCGAAGATCTGTTGCAGGTACCACTCGGAATTGAACGTTGGGCGCGAGGTGTCGGTTTCGACGCTCTGAGTCTCCAGTAGCTCGCTTGCCGCACGATTGACGAAGAACCCCGCATTGCCCTTGCTGACCAGCAGGCCCTGCGCCACCAAGCGGTCGTAGGCTTCCACCACGGTGAAGGTGCTGACCGAGTAGGTCGAGGCGAACGCGCGGATCGACGGGACCTTCGCGCCGGGCTTGAGGGTCTGGTTGTCGATCAGCTCACGCAGCCCGTCGATGATCTGGTTGACCAACGGGGTAGGGGAATCCGGGTGTAGCTGGAGCATTCGAAGGTGCCTTCAGGGGTGCGTAACGCCAAGCGCCTGCAGGGTGTATTGCATTGGCGGCCTGTACAGTGCAGTGAGGATTTCATGCCACTGTGCATGGCTCTCTGTGTCAGACATTTTTACATTACGTGTCAGATATATCCAACACAGCGCGTACCAGCGTCATGAACAATCACAAAATCGCCGCTTTACCGTCGAGGCATGCCTCGCATCTTCTTTCTGCCCGGTCGGCCGCCTTCGGGCCGCCCCCAGCATGGTTCAGTTCGTTCAGAGGGCAACCTCTGACGGCGTAAGCAGGCCGCCACGGATGGCCTGCGTGTGCACTGCACACCTCCCTGCCCGCATTAGCACTGATGTACAGGTGAGACCGACGACCATCGGGGTTTCACAGTTTTCCTTGGATAAAAAGAAGCACGGGGTACACAACTGATGGACGCAACATCCACATCCACCACCGCGAATGGCGGGCACGAGAGCAAGCTCAGTGCCTCGCTGAAGTCGCGCCACCTGACGATGATGTCCATCGCCGGGGTTATCGGCGGCGCGCTGTTCGTCGGTTCCGGCAGCGTCATACACAGCGCCGGCCCAGCCGCCGTGCTGGCTTACCTGGCGGGCGGCATCCTCGTGGTGCTGATCATGCGCATGCTCGGGGAGATGGCGACGTCCTCGCCAGACACCGGCTCGTTCTCCACCTACGCCGACCGCGCCATCGGTCGCTGGGCCGGTTTCACCATCGGCTGGTTGTACTGGTGGTACTGGGTGATTCTGATGGCCTGGGAAGCCTACGTGGCTGGCAAGATCCTGCACGGCTTCTTCCCTGATGTCAGCGTCAACGTGTTCGTGCTGGCCACCACGCTGGTGCTGATCACCGTCAACTTCTTCAACGTCAAGCACTACGGTGAGTTCGAGTTCTGGTTCGCGCTGATCAAGGTGGTGGCGATTGTCTGCTTCCTGGTGGTGTGCACCGCGGCGGTGATGAACATCTGGCAGTTTGGTGAAGTGCGCGGCATCACCCACCTGACCGCCGAAGGCTTCATGCCCAACGGCATCACCACGGTGATCGGTGCGCTGCTTGGGGTGATGTTCGCGTTCCTGGGCGCTGAGATCGTGACCATCGCGGCCTCCGAAGCTAAAGACCCGGCCACCCAGATCGTCAAGGCCACCAACTCGGTGGTGTGGCGTGTATGCCTGTTCTATGTGGGCTCGATCTTCCTGATCGTCTGCCTGGTGCCGTGGAACGACCCGCAACTGGGCGTCTCCGGCTATGGTGCCTACCGTCGTACCCTGGAACTGCTGGGGGTGCCTTACGCCGAGTTGCTGATGAACTTCGTGGTGCTGACTTCGGTGAGCAGCTGCCTGATCTCCGGCCACTACACTGCTTCGCGCATGCTGTTCTCCCTGGCCCAGCGTGGCGATGCGCCGCGCCTGTTCAAGTTCACCCGCACTGGCACCGGTGTACCGGTGAACGCGATCATCGGCTCGTGCCTGGTGGCGGTGTTCTGCGCCCTGATCAACTTCAGCGACGCGCTGCGTCCGAAGGACGTGCTGGAAACCCTGATGAACACCACCGGCATGATTGCCCTGCTGGTGTACCTGGTGATCGCCTTCTCGCAGCTGCGCATGCGCCGCAAGCTGATCGCCGAAGGTAAGGAAGTGCGCTTGAAGATGTGGCTGTTCCCGTGGCTGACCTACCTGGTGATCGCGTTCATCGTGGTCTGCCTGGTGGTGATGGCGTTCCTGCCTGACTACCAGATCCTGGTGATCTCCACCGGCATCGCTGCTGCGGTGGTGGTGGCCATGGGGGTGGTGCACCAGATTCGCTGCGCCAAGCGCCAATAAGCGTTTGAAGCGATGACCGACGGCCGGGCCCTGTGCGGGGTCCGGCCGTTTTTGCAGTTGCTGGTGTGGTCTTGCGGCGGTTGTGCAATGCCTGCCCGTAGGTGTGGCTGTGCGCCGCGATAGGGCGGTTTCTGGCGTATGCTAAGCGCAACGCTACCCAAGGAGCCCGCCATGTCTTGGTCTGCCACTCAGTACTCGCTCTTCGAAGACGAACGCACCCGTGCCGTGCGTGACTTGCTTGCTGCCGTTCCGCCGCGTCCGGTACGCCACGCCACCGATTTGGGCTGCGGCCCTGGCAATTCCACCGAAGTGCTGCTGCAGCGCCATCCCGATGCTCAGGTCACCGCGTTGGACAGTGACCCTGACATGATCGACAAGGCCCGTCAGCGGCCACGCCTGAGCATCCCACGGGTGCGCTGTGAAATCGCTGACATCGCCAGTTGGCAGGCTAGCGAGCCCCAGGACCTGATCCTCGCCAATGCCTCGCTACAGTGGGTGCCCGACCACGGCAGCCTGTACCCGCATCTGGTGCGTCAGCTCAGTGAAGGCGCAAGCCTGGCGGTACAGGTTCCCGACAACCTCGATGAGCCGGCTCATCGGCAACTGCGCGAGATCGCGGCGCGTGGGCCCTGGGCCGACAAGTTCGCCGACTTCGCGTTGCCGCCCCGGCATAACGCCGCCTTCTACTACGACCTGCTGAGCCCGCTGTGCGCGCGGGTGGATGTCTGGCGCACCACCTACCATCATCCGCTGCTTGGCGGCGCCGAGGCGGTGGTGCAATGGTTCAAAGGCTCGGCGCTGCGGCCTTATCTGGCGCGACTGGATGATCAGGAACAGGCCGACTTCCTGCAGTTGTACCTGCAAGCCATGCAGCATGACTACCCGCAGGCTACGGATGGCAAGGTGTTGTTGCCGTTCCCGCGTCTATTCGTGGTGGCGACGCGTTAGACGCCCGCGCGGCTGGGTAGCACAGGGTTTTCGTTGAGGGTGGGGTCGGATCGGCGCGGGTGTCTGGACGTTGTTTGCGTTGACGGGCCTGCGCCCGTCACGCCAGGGCTGCTCATCAGCGAATGAAGTGCACCTTGCCGGTATCGTCATTGCCCATGTAGATCCCGTAGACACCCGCCTGACGTTCGAGGATGTAACGTTCGAGGATCTGTCGGATGGCTGGGTAGTAGATCTCTTCCCACGGAATTTCATCAGGCTCGAAGAACCGGTAGGCCAGGGTTTCGGGCCCGAAATTGCCGGTCTCCTCGGTGGCGATGGCGCGGAAGATGATGTACACCTCGCTGATTTTCGGCACGCTGAAGATCGAGTAGGGCGAAACGATCTCGGCGCGCACGCCACTCTCTTCCCAGACTTCGCGCAGCGCCGCCTGCTCGGTGCTCTCGCCGGCCTCCATGAAGCCTGCGGGCAGGGTCCAGGTGCCGGGACGCGGTGGGATCGCGCGCTGGCACAAGAGGTACTTGCCATCGCGTTCGATGATGCAGCCGGCGATAATCTTCGGGTTGACGTAGTGAATGTAGCCGCACCCGGCGCAGTGCAGGCGTTCGTGGGTATCGCCGTTGGGCACGCCCCGGGCCAGTTCCGTGGTGCAGTGCGGGCAGTAGCGCGGGGCGGTGGGCATGGTCAGCGGCCTATGCGAGGGTCCTTGAGGGGCAGGGGTTCGACGATTTCGCGGACCTTGGCGTTGTCGTCCTGTTTCTGGCGCAGGTAGTCCAAGGCGACCTTGGCAGCGGCGCGTACGTGGTCGACCGAGGCCTGATGGGCTACTTGCGGATCACCGCCCTTGATGGCTTCGACGATCTTTTCCATTTCGCGGTTGCTGGCGCCGCGGCGGTTTTCCTGCGACACCGAGGTTGCACGCAGGTAGCTGATGCGCGCCTGCAACTGGCGCAGCTGTTGGGCTGCAACCTGGTTGCCGGAACCTTCGAGCAACACATCGTAGAAGCCCTGCACCGAATCCAGCACCTGGGCCAGTTCGCCTTCTTCGAGCGCTTCGCGATTGACTTCGAGTGCTCGCTCCAAGGCGCGAATGTCCTTGCTCTTGGCATTGAGGGTAAACAGCTGGACGATCAGGCCTTCGAGCACGCAGCGCAGCTCGTAGATGTCGCGGGCATCTTCCAAGGTGATGATGGCGACCCGTGGGCCTTTGGCGTCGGCGAACTCCACCAGGCCTTCGGACTCCAGATGGCGCAGGGCCTCGCGCACCGAAGTACGGCTGACCCCGAGGCGGTCGCAGAGGTCACGTTCGACCAGGCGGTCACCTGGCAGCAGGTGGAAGTTCATGATCGCGTTGCGCAGTTTATCGAGCACGATTTCGCGCAGCGTGACCGGGTTGCGGTTGACCTTGAAACTGTCGTCGAGGGGTTGGCGTTTCATCAGGGGCGCTCTTTTATGAGGCTGTTGCGCCAACATCGCGAAGTGCCACGCAGCGCGGCACTCCTTGCAGTGGTTCGAACAGCCCGCTGTTAACGGGTTGAATCCGCATCGGCTTCGGCGAACGCTTCGCGGGCCAGGCGGAAACTGTCCACCGCCGCAGGTACGCCGCAATAAATACCGACTTGTAGCAGAATCTCGCGAATCTGTTCGCGGCTCAGGCCATTACGCAAGGCACCACGGATGTGCAGCTTGAGTTCGTGGGGGCGGTTGAGCGCGGAAATCATGGCCAAGTTTATCATGCTGCGCTCTTTGAGCGACAAACCATCACGGCCCCAGACATGCCCCCAGCAGTACTCGGTAACCAGCTCCTGGAGCGGCTGGGTGAAATCGTCGGCGTTCTGGATCGAGCGGTTGACGTAGTCCTCGCCCAGCACCTGGGTGCGGATCTTGAGGCCTTTTTCGTACTTTTCGTTGCTCATCTGCCGAAGTCCTTGAACGTGGAATAAAAATGGGGGCCGCAACCGAAGGTGAGGGGGTATGCGCGGCCCCCGGAAACAGGGGGATCGGTGTTGGCTTCTTTGCGGGGTTGCCCGCGAAGAAGCCAACACCGATTGCCGATCAGGCCTCAGCCCAGTGGCGGCAGTGCGCCAAGCTTGCCCTTGTGATACACCATCGGCGTTACCGGCTGCTCGGGCAACACCAGGTTTTTCACCGCGCCGACGATGATCGCATGATCGCCGCCGTCGTACTCGCGCCACAGCTCGCACTCAATGATCGCCGTGGCCTTGGGCAACAGCGGGTTGCCCAGTTCGCTCAGGTGCCACTCGATGCCTTTGGCCTTGTCCTTGCCCTTACCGGCAAAGGCATAGGCTTCGGCGGTCTGGTCGGCGGACAGCAGGTGGATCGCGAACTGCTTGCTGTCACGCAGGATCGGGTAGGTGTCGGAGGCGTAGTTGGGGCAGAACAACACCAGCGCCGGGTCGATCGACAGCGCGCTGAACGCACTGGCGGTGATGCCGACGATGCCGCCGTCGGCGTCCAGGGTGGTGACCACGGTGACACCGGATGGGAACGAGCCCATCACGTCTTTGTAGATGCCTGGTTCGATCATCTTGTGCTACCTCATCAACGCATCACGAACGGGTCGGGCATGGGCGCGGTGGAGAGGTTGATCCACACCGTCTTCAGCTCGGTATAAGCAAGCACCGAATCGATGCCGCTCTCGCGGCCGTAGCCGCTGTTCTTGAAGCCGCCGATCGGGGCCATGGCCGACACGGCGCGGTAGGTGTTGACCCAGATGATCCCCGAGCGCACGTCGCGAGCCAGGCGGTGAGCGCGGCCCAGGTCGCGCGTCCAGATGCCGGCGGCCAGGCCGAATTGCGAGTCGTTGGCGATGGCCAGGGCTTCTTCTTCGGTCTTGAAACGAATCACCGCAGCGACCGGTCCGAACACCTCTTCCTGCATGATGGTCATCGAGTTGCTGTCGCACTCGAACAAGGTGGGCTCGTAGAACCAGCCGTCACCTTCGACCTCGGCACGCTTGCCGCCCATGTGCAGCTTGGCGCCTTCGGCCTTGGCCGCCGCGACCAGGCCTTCGACCACGGCCAGTTGCTGGGCGGTAGCCATCGGGCCCATTTCGCTGGCGTCATCCTGCGGGTTGCCGATGCGGATGCGCTTGGCGCGGGCGATCAGGCGCTCGACGAATTCGTCGAAGATCTCATCCTGCACCAGCAGTCGCGAGCCGGCCACGCAGCTCTGCCCGGAGGCGGCATAGATGCCCGCCACCGCGCCGTTGATGGCGCTGTCCAGGTCGGCGTCGGCGAAAATGATGTTCGGCGATTTGCCGCCCAGCTCCAGCGACAGCTTGGCGAAGTTCTCGGCGCTGCTGCGCACCACATGGCGTGCCGTGGCGGCACCACCGGTGAAGGCGATCTTGCGCACCAGCGGATGGCGAGTCAGCGCCGCACCGGTGCTTGGGCCGTAGCCGGTGACCACGTTGACCACGCCAGCCGGGAAGCCAGCTTCCAGGGCCAGGCGAGCCAGTTCGAGGATGGTTGCCGAGGCGTGCTCGGACGGCTTGAGCACGATGGTGTTGCCAGCGGCCAGGGCCGGGGCGAGTTTGATCGCGGTCAGGTACAGCGGGCTGTTCCAGGGGATGATCCCGGCCACCACGCCGATCGGCTCGTGCACGGTGTAGGCAAATAGGTCGGGTTTGTCCAGCGGCAGGGTGCCACCTTCGAGCTTGTCGGCAAGGCCGGCAGTGTAGTGGAAGAACTCCGGCAGGTAGCCGACCTGGCCACGGGTTTCGCGGATCAGCTTGCCGTTGTCGCGGCTCTCCAGCTGGGCCAGGTGCTCTTTGTTCTCGGCGATCAGGTCACCGAGGCGGCGCAGAAGCTTGCCGCGCGCGGTGGCGGTGATGCTGCGCCAAGCGTGACTGTCGAAGGCGCGCTGGGCGGCCTGCACGGCCAGCTCGACATCAGCTTCGTCGGCGTCGGGCAGTTGTGCCCAGGCTTGGGCGGTGGCCGGGTTGAGGCTGTCGAAGGTCTTGCCGCTCTGCGCATCGAGCCATTGGCCGTCGATGCACATCTGGAAACGAACGAGGGTCATGCAACAATCCCCTTGGCAGATTCGGTAAGGATGCGAGCTTGCTTAAGGAAGTCCAGCAGCATCTTGTTGACTTCGCGGGGTGCTTCCACCGGCATCATATGCCGTTGCTCGGCCAGCACCACGCTTTGCGCACCTGGAATACTGGCGGCGAGCTGGCGGGTCATGGCCGGGGTGGAGCCTGCGTCAAGTTCGCCGGTGGCGATCAGCGTCGGCACCTGGATGTTGCCCAGGTCGGCGGCGCGGTACATGTCCTGGGTGGCGAACAGCGAATAGGTGGTGTGGTAACCCTGCGGATCGTTGCTCGCCAGGATCTGGCGGATGGCGGCGACCTGCGCGGGGTTGGCGGCTTTGTATTCGCGGCTGAACCAGCGGTCCAGGGCGGCGTCGACGTTGGCGTCGGGGCCTTGCTCGAAGGCTTGTGCAGCACGTGCGATAACCCCAGCGCTCTGCTCGGGGGTGCGGTTGAACACGCTGTTGAGCACCACCAGCGCAGCCAGGCGCTGTGGGTAATTGAGGGCGAAGGCACGTGCCACCAGGCCGCCCATGCTGAAGCCGATCACCGTGGCCTGCGCGATCTGCAAGTGGTCGAGCAGTTCAGCAAGCTGGTCGGCGTAGCCTTCCAGCGGCGTGTCGACGGTCGGTACGCGGCTTTGGCCGTGGCCGAGCATGTCATAGACGATGACGCGGTAGTCGTTGGCCAGGCCCACGATCTGCCCGCCCCACATTTCCTTGTTCAGGCCTACGCCGTGGATCAGTACCACGGGCTGGCCTTGGCCGTGGACGGTGTAGCTGGTCCCGGCCGGTGTACGTTCAGCGACAGGCTGAATCATGGAGGGCGCTCCTTGAAGGTCGGGCGCGGCGGGTATGCACGCCACGCCCCGGCCCGTCTTGGTTGTTGTTATTGAGCGTTGGCTTTTTCGGCGGCCAGTTCTTCCAGGTCGATATAGCGGTTGCCAATGCGCGGGTGCAGGCGGCCACCGTCGGAGGCGCCCAGCACCACCACGATTTCGTCGGCGCGCGGGGCGTCTTCGATCTGCATTTCCAGGGTGATGTAGTGCGAACGCAGGCCTTCGTCGTCCTTCTGCATCATCGGGATCTGGATCGAGGTGCCTGGGCCGCCGCGCTTGTTGGTGAAGCTCAGGTAGCTCTTGGCTTGCACGGCTTCACGGTAGTGGTTGCCGAAGCGCAGGGTGTGGATGACCGCCGAGGCGTGCTCGATCTCGCCGTCCGCACCGACCACAGCCGCCTTGCCGTAGGCCTCGATCTTGTCGGCGCCACCAATGGCAGCGGTCAGGCGCTCGACCATCAGTGCACCCAGCTCCGAGCAGTTGGCGCGGATTTCAGGCTTCAAGTCTTCGACGAAACCGCGACCGGCCCATGGGTTCTTGATCACCACGGCCAGACCGACCATGGTCACCGGCTTGTCGGTGGCCTTGCCGCCTTCGATGCGGGTCTCTTCGGAGTAGGTGACGATCTTGCGGATTTCGAAACTCATGGGGGGCTCCTGGTTAGGGTTATCAGCTCTTGTTGTCTGATGGTATACCATAATATTTGTTCTGCAATAGCAGACTGAAAAAATCCTTTGGGAGGGGACGAAAGGTGCTGAGCCGCAAGCCGAACGCGGTCCCGCTCTTGCTTGCCGCTTGCCGCTTGCCGCTCAAAAAAAGCCCGCTCACGCAGACCGCAGGGCCCACGAGAGCGGGCTGGTTCCCGCAAGGTTTCAGGCAATGGGAATTCAGGCGAACGCCGGCACCACTTCCTTAATGAACAGTTCGAGGGATTTTTTCTTCTCGGCGTGGGGCAGGCTGTTGTCGCACCAGAAGCTGAACTCGTCGACGCCAAGTTCCTGGTAGTACTTGATGCGCGCAATGATCTCTTCTGGCGTGCCGATCATGGTGTTCTTGCGAATGTTGTCCAGCTCGAACGCCGGGACTTCGGCGAACTTCGACTCAGGGCTTGGCTCCAGGAAACCGTTGACCGGGGTGGTCTTGTTGCCGAACCAGGCATCGAAGGTACGGTAGAAGCGCGAGATGGCCTGGGCGCCGACTTTCCAGCCGTCAGGCTCGGCCGGGCTGTGCACGTGGGTGTGGCGCAGCACCATCAGTTGCGGGCGCGGCACCTCGGGATTGTTGTCCAGGGCTGCCTGGAACTTGTTCTTCAGGTCCAGGACCTCTTCGTCGCCCTTCATCAGCGGGGTGACCATGACGTTGCAACCGTTGGCCACGGCAAAGTTGTGCGAGTCCGGGTCGCGCGCGGCGATCCACATCGGCGGCTGGGCGTTGAACGGTTTCGGCACGCTGGTGGAGGTGGGGAACTTGTAGACTTCGCCGTCGTGGGCGTAGTCGCCTTCCCACAGCTTGCGCACCACGGGGACCATTTCGCGCAGTGCCTTGCCGCCGTCGGTGGCGGGCATGCCGCCGGCCATGCGGTCGAATTCGAACTGGTAGGCGCCGCGGGCCAGGCCCACTTCCATGCGACCGTTGCTGATCACATCGAGCAGGGCGCATTCGCCTGCCACGCGGATCGGGTTCCAGAACGGTGCGATGATGGTGCCGGCGCCCAGACGGATCTTCTCGGTGCGCGCGGCAAGGTACGCCAGCAGCGGCATCGGGCTCGGCGAGATGGTGTACTCCATGGCATGGTGTTCGCCGATCCACACGGTACTGAACCCGCCGTCTTCGGCCATCAGGGTCAGTTCGGTCAGGTCTTCGAACAGTTGGCGGTGGCTGACCTGTTCATCCCAACGTTCCATGTGTACGAACAACGAAAATTTCATGGGGCTTTCCTCGGAGCTTGTTGTTGTCGCCTGCCCGTAAGGCAAGCTTCGGTAGCGTAGCGGTGCGTCTCAGGCGAAGGCGGGCAGGCTGGCCATTTTGCCGCGGCAGTAGACCATCGGGCGCGGAGCCTCTTCAGGCACGATCAGGTTGTGCACCTTGCCCACCATGATGGCGTGGTCGCCGCCTTCGTATTCGCGCCACAGTTCGCATTCGATGACGGCGGTGGCGCCGGCCAGGATCGGGTTGCCCAACTCGCTGAGCGTCCACTCGATGCCGGCAGCTTTGTCCTTGCCTTTCTTGGCGAACGCGTAGGCTTCGGCCTGCTGCTCACCGGAGAGCAGGTGGATGGCGAAGCGCTTGTTCTTGATCAGGACGGGGTAGGAGTCGGAACTGTAATTGGGGCAGAACAGCACCAGCGGCGGGTCCATGGAAAGCGAGGAGAACGCGCTGGCGGTGAGGCCGACGATCGAGCCGTCGTCGTCCAGGGTGGTGATGACGGTTACGCCGGAGGGGAAGGAGCCCAGGACGTGCTTGTAGACAGTTGCGTCGATCATCTCGTGTACCTCGGAAGGGCTGCGGTGGTCCGCGGTTTTTATCGTTGATGTGTCTGATGGTATACCGTAATACCTATTTTGCAAGTGGAATTTTCCACCTGCCGATTTACACGATGAACGGCTCGGGCCCTTGAATAATGGGGCTTTGAGCCTGAGCTGCGGTTGCTGAACGGGTTGCGCAAGCAGATCAGTTGCGGTTTTTTCGAGCGGGTCAGTGTTGTCAAAAGTTTGGAATACCATAATATGGTCTTCAGCTGAGAGGCCGCCTTGATGCGGTTTCCTTACAAAGATAAAAACGACCTTTCGAGCTGAATTCCTATGTCCCAACCGTCGTCGCAACACCAGTTTGTCGAGAATCACACGGTCGATTACGTTCCACCTGCCGAGCGCCATGGGAAGGCGCGTGACCTGTTCACCCTCTGGTTCAGCACCAACATCGCGCCGCTGCCCATCGTCACCGGGGCGATGGTGGTGCAGGTGTTCCATCTGAACCTGCTGTGGGGGCTGATCGCCATCGTGCTGGGCCATCTGCTGGGAGGGGTGGTGATTGCCCTGGCGTCTGCCCAAGGCCCGCAGCTGGGCATTCCGCAGATGGTGCAGAGCCGTGGCCAGTTCGGCCGTTATGGCGCACTGCTGATCGTGTTCTTCACCGCGCTGATCTATGTCGGCTTCTTCATCTCCAACATCGTCCTGGCTGGCAAGTCGATCCACGGCATCGCCCCCAGCGTGCCGATGCCCAGCGCCATCGTCATCGGCGCGTTGAGCGCCACCGCCATTGGCGTGATCGGCTATCGCTTCATCCATACCCTGAACCGTATCGGGACCTGGGTGATGGGCACGGCGCTGCTGGCCGGTTTCATCATGATGTTCATTCAGGATCTGCCGGCTGACTTCTTCAGCCGTGGTGCGTTCAACCTGTCCGGCTTCGTCGCCACGGTGTCGCTGGGCACCATCTGGCAGATCAGCTTCTCGCCGTACACCTCCGACTATTCGCGCTACCTGCCGCGCGAAATCGGTATCGCCAAACCGTTCTGGGCCACGTATTTCGGGGCCACCCTGGGCACTATCCTGTGCTTCAGCTTCGGTGCGGTGGCGGTGCTGTGTGTGCCGCAAGGTACCGACGCCATGGCGGCGGTCAAGCAGGCTACTGGCTGGCTGGGTCCGATCCTGATGGTGCTGTTCCTGCTCAACATCATCAGCCACAACGCTCTTAACCTGTATGGTGCGGTGTTGTCGATCGTCACCGCGATCCAGACCTTCGCAGCCCAGTGGACCCCGAGCATCAAGGTGCGCGTGGTATTGGCTGCGTTGATCCTGGTGGGCTGTGGTTTGGTGGCACTGAACGCTTCGGCCGACTTCATCGGCGAGTTCATCGGCCTGATTCTGGCGTTGCTGCTGGTCCTGGTGCCGTGGGCATCGATCAACCTGGTGGACTTCTACCTGATCAAGCGCGGCGAGTACGACATCGCCTCGATCTTCCGCGCCGATGGCGGCATCTATGGCCGCTTCAACCACCACGCGATCGTCGCCTACGCCTGCGGCATCCTGGTGCAACTGCCATTCGCCAATACTTCGCTGTATGTCGGGCCGTATTCCAACATCGTCGAAGGGGCAGACTTGTCCTGGCTGTTCGGGCTGCTGGTGACGGTGCCGCTGTACTACTGCTTGGCCAGCCGTAGCCAGCCGGTGAAGGCGGGGCGTGTGGTCGGGGTGAATGACTGACCTGTAGCGTTACTTCGCCACTTACCATCGCGGGGCAAGCCCGCTTCCACAACTCCCGGTGTTCGGGGTGTGGAAGCGGGCTTGCCCCGCGATGTTTTCAAGTGGCGTAAAGGCGTCGATTCAGAGCTTGAACTGCGCGACCATCCCGTTCAGCTCCACGGCCAGGCGCGACAGATCCTGCGCGGCCGCACTGGTCTGGTTGGCGCCGGCGGAGGTCTGCATCGCCAAGTCGCGGATGTTTACCAGGTTACGGTCCACTTCCCGTGCTACCTGCGCCTGTTGCTCGGAGGCGCTGGCGATCACCAGGTTGCGCTGGTTGATCGAGGCGATGGCTTCGGCGATCACTTCCAGTGCCTGGCCTGCGGCCTGGGCCACTTCCAGGGTGCCGCTGGCGCGTCCCTGGCTGTTGTGCATGGCGCTGACGGCCCGCTCGGTTCCGCTCTGGATGCCACCGATCATCTGTTCGATCTCGGCGGTGGATTGCTGGGTGCGGTGAGCCAGGGCGCGAACCTCGTCTGCGACCACGGCAAAACCACGGCCGGCTTCCCCTGCGCGGGCCGCTTCGATGGCCGCGTTCAGGGCCAACAGGTTGGTTTGCCCGGCGATTGCGCCGATCACATCCAGCACCTGGCTGATCTCGTTGGCGTTGTTGGCCAGTTGTTCGATTTCCTGCGAGGTGCCGGTGACGTCCTCGACCAGGTGCTGGATCGAGTTGAGCGCCTGATTGACCTGGTCGCGACCATCGCGGGTGCTCTGGTCTGCGCCTTTGGAGGCGTCGGCGGTGCTCACCGCGTTATTCGCCACTTCCTCGACCGCAGCGGTCATCTGGTTGACCGCGGTGGCGGCTTGGTCGATCTCGGCACTTTGCTGGTGCAGGCCGCGGCTGGTGTCTTCGGTGACCGAATGCAGTTCTTCGGAGGCCGAGGCGAGTTGGTCCGAGGATGCGGCGATCTTGCGCAGGGTCTCGCGCAGGCTTTGCTGCATCTGACTCAGGGCGCGCAGCAGCAGCGCCGGCTCGTCGCGGCCGGTGATGCTGATCTCGCGGGTCAGGTCGCCTGTGGCCACGCGCTCGGCCACGGCCACGGCTTCGGCCAACGGACGGACGATGCTACGGGTGAGCAAGGTGGCGATGGCGATCAGCGCGAGCATGATCACCACCAGCGAAGCGATGATCACATTGAAGGCTTCGTCGGCTACATCGCTGCTGCGCTGGGAAGCGTCTTCGGCACCCTTGCCGTTGTACGCGATCAGCGCTGCCATGGCGTTCATCATGGCATCGGCTTCCTGGGTGAGTGGACCGCTGATGTGGCGCTTGGCCTCATCCAGCTTGCCGGCGAGGATGTCTTTGAGTACGTCCTGCTGCTGGGTGTAGTACTGCTGGTAGGCTGTATTGAAGGTGTCGAACAGGGCACGGTCATCGGCTTCAATGATCGTGTCTGCATAGGTCTGGAGACCGTTTTTCAGGGCTTCGTCAACCTTTCCAGCCATGGCGATGGTGCGTTCGCGTTCGGCGCTGTCGTCGTCCAGTGCGCTGCGCAGGGTGAGCGCGCGGACGCGTCCGAGGTTGCTGTTGATGTCGTTCAGGGCGACCACCGCTGGCATCCAGGTGATGCGAATCTCATCGGTCGCGCTGTCCATTTGGCGTGTTTCGTACAGGGCTAGCAGGCCCATGACCAGCACCAACCCACCGAGCAGTGCAAACACGGCGGCGGCTCGCTTGCCGATCTTCATATTCCGAAACTGCATGAATGCTCCTTGACGTGATTTGGCAGGCGTCAAGAGCTGGTCTTGAGGGCCTTGTGGCGACGGTCGCCAGGCTCTCGATGCGCTGCGGCTAATTAGGTATTCCCCACCTTCTACGGTTTTTTTGACGTCAATAATGTCACGGTGCTGCTATTGCTGACCAGTCATTCGATGTAACAGCCGGTATGAATGGTTCCGTCATGGACTGACCGATGCGTCAGGTTTCGTACCTTAAGGCGACAGCGCCTGGGGGCTGTGGCCGGTAGCGCCTGTTCACGATTGGTCGCCAGCTCAGGCTGGGACCGCGCTGTGAAGGGCCCGGCTCTTTTAGTGACGGGTCATTCTTTGCGCAACGCAGGCCTGGGATTGCCGGGTCAGCTCATCGAGCCGGGCATCGCGTGTCCGTTCCGCCTCGCGCATCGCCGCTTCGCCATGCTGCTTGAGCAGGTAGGCGTGGATTTGCATCACCTCGACCGTCTGGTAGATCGGCGCGATGTCCAGGCGCCCGATCAACGCACCGCTGGCGCGCCCGCTACTGCTCATCAACACCTGCGGGCCGGCAGTGGTCACCACTTGTAGCCCCATCGCCTCGAACCAGGGCACCTGCTCGGCGAAGGTGCTCAACTCGACACAGGCAAAGCGGCCACGTAACGCGTCCACCAAACCACGGGCGATGCCTTGGCGACGGTAGTCGGGGTGCACGGCGAGGTAGGCCAGGGCGCAGGCTTGTGCATCGTCCTGGGCGGGTAGGGCCAGGGCGAAGCCCAGCAAGCGGTCGGGCGACTCGGCATGCAGAGCCAGCGTGAGCTGTACTGCCAGGCCGCGCGTGCCATCCAGAGCCATCAGGTATTGGTGCACCTCCAGGCCTACGCCGTACTGGTACAGCGGATAGAGCGGGTTGTCCGCTGCGATGGCGACACTGCTGAGCTGGCCGACATGCTCGATCACCAACTGGCGGATCTGGTTCTGGAAGGCTTCGGGCGGCACGCCGTCGAGGCGGCGAAGGATGAACATCGCGGGTAGGGCTCCGGGGTGGACTGAAACGCAGCGCCTTCAGCGAGGCGGTGGCACAGTCTACCCGTGAAGGTTAGTTCAGCCCAGCCAGCAGCAGGTCGAGATTCTGCACCGCCGCCCCCGAGGCGCCTTTGCCGAGGTTGTCGAACACTGCCGTCAGCAGCACTTGCCCGTGTTCGGGGTTGGCGAACAGCGCCAGGCGCAGGTCGTTGCTGTCGTTCAGCGCCTGCGGGTCGAGGGTCGGTGCCGGGCCGTGTTGGTGCAGCGGCATCACCTGCACATGACGGGCGCCTTGGTAGTGCTGCTCAAGACAGGCCTGCAAGTGCTCGGCGCGTACCCCTGGGAGCAAGCGCAGTTGTAGCGGGATGCTCAGCACGATGCCCTGGCGGTAGTGGCCATAGCCCGGGATGAAAACCGGCCGCGTGGCGAGCCCGGCGTGTTGCTGGATCTCCGGCACATGTTTGTGTGCAAGCTCCAGGCCGTAGAGTTGCAGCGCTGGCAGGTAGCTGTCGCCAGGCTGCTCATGGCGCTCGACTGCCGCCCGTCCGCCGCCGGAATAACCCGAGATGGCGTGGATGCTCAGCGGGTAGTCCGTTGGCAGCAGCCCGGCAGCGATCAACGGGCGCAGCAAGGCAATCGCACCGGTGGGGTAGCAGCCGGGGTTACTGATGCGCGTGGCGCGGGCAATGCGTTCGGCTTGTTGCTGGTCCAGTTCCGGCAGGCCGTACACCCAGCCCGGCGTGGTGCGGTGTGCGGAGCTTGCATCGATCACCCGCACCGCGCGATTGCGCACGGTCGCCACGGCATCGCGGGCGGCGGCATCGGGCAGGCACAACAGGGCGATGTCGGCGCTGTTGATAGCCTCGCTGCGACGTGCCGGGTCCTTGCGCTCGGTCTCGGGCAGGGTGAGCAGGCGCAGGTCCTGGCGACCCTGCAGGCGGGCGTGGATTTGCAGGCCGGTGGTGCCTTGGTCGCCATCGATGAAAACAAGCGGCTGATTCATGAAAGGTATCCGTGCAAGAAGGGCGTTGGTCTATCTTCGCGGGTAGCGTGCATAAAGAAAATTTGAATATCATGATGCTCTTATTCAGAAAAACTGAATTACGACCATGCGCGAAATCAGTCTTGACCGCTTGCGTACCCTGGTGGTGATCGCCGACCACGGCTCGTTCGCCGACGCCGCCCGTCAGCTCAACCTGGCGCCACCGACCATCAGCCTGCACGTGGCCGAGCTTGAAGCCAGGGTTGGCGCGCCGTTGTTGACGCGCACCCGTGGTCAGGTGCGCCCGACACCGGTCGGCCAAACCCTGCTGGCGCGTGCCCGGCGCCTGCTGGCCGATGCTGACCAAGCACTGGATGAGGTACGCCGGCAGGTCGAGGGCCTGACCGGCCGGGTGCGCCTGGGGGCCTCCACCGGCGCTATCGCGCACCTGCTGCCGCAGGCGTTGCAGGCATTGCGGGTGGATCACCCCGGGATCGACGTGCAGGTGCAGGTGCTCACTTCCCAGGCGTCCCTGGCGCGCCTGCGCGAGGGCACTCTGGATATCGGCTTGGTGGCCTTGCCGCAGGTGGCGAGCAAGGGCGTGAGGCTTACGCCCTGGCGGCGCGATCCGATCATGGCTTACCTACCTGCCGACTGGCAGCCGCCGGCACGCATCACCCCGGCGTGGCTGGCGGGGCGCGCGCTGATCCTCAATGACAGCACCACGCAGCTGTCGCGGGTGACCTCGGAGTGGTTCGCCGGTGCTGGGCTGTACCCTGAGCCGCGCATCGAGCTGAATTTCAACGATGCGATCAAAAGCCTGGTGGCGGCGGGCTACGGGGCAACCTTGTTGCCTCTGGAGGGCCAGGTGCAGGCCCAGGATCCACGAATCGTCCAGCGTCCCTTGCGGCCCGGGTTGTGGCGCCAGTTGGGGATCGCCAGCCGCGATGCAGAGATTGAGCGGGCGACCGGGCATGTGCTGGAGGCCCTGGGGCGGTTGTGCCAGTGAACCGGTGTTGATCGGCTTCGGTCAGCCGCGCCAGTCGCTGGTGTCTGGTGTAAGCTCGCCCTGGCGCCCCCGACCCTGGGCGGCGTTCTGATTCCTCTGCCCACAAGGATTGCAGCATGCCTTTCGAACTGGACGATCGCCTGGTAATCGGCGTCGCCTCAAGTGCGGTGTTCGACCTCAGCGAGTCGGACGCGGTGTTTCGGCGTGATGGCGAGGCGCAGTATCGCAAGTATCAGGAGCAGCACCTGGACATGCCGCTGGGCAAGGGTATCGCCTATCCGTTCATCAAGCGCCTGTTGGCGCTCAATGATCTGCGCAGCGACCCGGAAGACCCGTTGGTCGAGGTGGTGCTGTTGTCGCAGAACGACCCGGACACCGGATTGCGGGTCATGAAGACCATCAAGCATTACGGCCTGAACATGACCCGGGCGATCTTCACCCAGGGCCGATCCCCCTACGAATACATCCCGGCGCTGAACATCGCGCTGTTCTTGTCTGCCGACAAGCAGCACGTCGATGCCGCGATCCAAGCCGGCTATCCGGCCGGTCAGGTGCTCGATTCACAATTCGATGATGACGAAAGTGACGCCAACCTGCGCATTGCCTTCGACTTCGATGGCGTGCTGGCCGGGGATGAGTCGGAGGCGGTGATGCAGGCCGGCGGGCTGGACCATTTTCACGCGTTCGAGGTCAAGAACGTCGCCCAGCCGCACAATCCAGGGCCGTTGAAGGCGTTTTTCGTGCGCATCGCGCGCATTCAGGCCGAAGAGGAAGCGTACAAGCTGCGGCACCCGGACTACGTCAACCGCGTGCGGGTGTCGATCGTCACCGCGCGCAACGCGCCATCCCACGAGCGTGCGCTCAATACCCTCAAGAGCTGGGGGGTGATGGCCAACGATGCGTTCTTCCTGGGCGGTATCGACAAGCGCCGGGTGCTACAAGTGCTCAAGCCGCATATCTTCTTCGACGATCAGTCCGGGCACCTCAAGCGCACCAGCACCGTGGTGCCGTCGGTGCATGTGCCATTTGGCGTGACCAACCGCGCAGTTGAAGGCTGAACGTTCGCGACCAACAGCGCGCTTCCCTGTGCCGCCCGGCTCACGGATAATCGTACGGATTCGAATAACGAGCCTGTGAGTTGGTATGAGTGAGTCGCACGTCCAGCCTGAAGCCGAGGGCACGCGCAAGACGCGCAAGAACAACCCGGAGAAGACCCGCGAGAACATCCTCCAGGCGGCCATCACCGAGTTCGTCCAACAGGGCCTGGCCGGCGCCCGGGTGGATGCCATCGCCGAGCGCACCGCCACCTCCAAGCGCATGATCTATTACTACTTCGGCAGCAAGGAGCAGCTGTACGTCGAGTGCCTGGTCAAACTCTACGGCGATATTCGCAAGACCGAGCACGGCCTGGACCTGGAGTCGCTGCCGGCCGAGCAAGCGATTCAGCGCTTGGTGGAGTTCACGTTCGATCACCATGCCAACAACGTCGATTTCGTGCGCATCGTCTGCACCGAGAACATTCACTATGGCGAGTACGTCAAGCAATCACCGGCGATCCGTCAGATGAGCAGCATGGTGCTTGAGGCCTTGGGCAAGATCCTCGCCCGTGGCGTCGAGCAGGGTGTGTTCCGTGCCGGCATCGAGGTGATCGACCTGCACATGCTGATGAGCTCGTTCTGCTTCTACCGGGTATCGAACCGCCACACCTTCGGCGACATCTTCCAGATCGACTTGTCGGATGAGCAGATCAAGCAACGCCAGAAGCAGGTGATCTGCGAGGCGGTGATGCGCTACATCAAGGCCTGAGCCCGCGCCGAGGCCTTAGCCAGCAAACACCACCCCGGTGCGCGCTGCGGCATTGCGAATGTGCTCCTGCATCGCGCGCTGCGCCCCAGCTTGTGAACGACGGGTGAGGGCGCGCAGGATCTTGCGGTGCTCCTGCCAGGTTTCCATGGCCCGCTCTGGCCGGATGAAGGGCAGTTTCTGGCTCTCCAGAAAGATTTCCTGGCTGGCGGTGATCACCTGCAGCATCGCGCGGTTGCCGCTCGCTTGCAGCAGCTTCTGATGGAAGATGAAATCCAGCCGCGCCGCGGCTTCGAAGCGCCCGGCGCGCAGCTCGATGGCCATGGCCTCGACGTTGGCCTGCAAGGCGTCCAGGTCGTCCGCCGTGAGCGCCAGGGCCGCTTGGCCTGCGGCAAAACCTTCCAGGGCGTAGCGCAACTGGAAGGTATCGGCGGCCGAGACCTGCTCGGCATACGGCCAGGCAAAACCGCCAGACGCAGGAGCCCCCGAGGCCGGTGATTGGACGAATACGCCCTTGCCCGGTTGCACGCTGACCAGCCCCAATGCACTGAGCGAAGACAGCGCCTCACGCAGCGACGCCCGGCTGACCCCCAGACGTTCGGCCAGGTCACGCTGCGAGGGCAGGGCGTCGCCGGGCTGGTAGCCATCTTCCTCGATCAGTTTGCGGATCGCTTGCAAGGCGACTTCCGGGACGGGGCGGGCGGGGGTGGCAAGCATGCTGAAGGGACCGGTCTGAGGGCAATGGGCACCCTTTTACGGCGAATTCGCCCAGCCTGGCAAGCCTTGCTTCGTTGTGGCGCAGTGCTGCTGGCGGCTGCGCGAAAGCAGGGCAAGGCCGCCCCGGATCGGTTCAACTGTTCAGACCAGTAAGACCTCGGTGATGACGCCCGACCCGCGTCGTTCGTGGGTTTTACCCAGTCTGGCATGACCCGTGCACTGGCCCTGTGGTCCCTTTCCTGGATTCCTGCGCGAGGCCTTTCGATGAAAATGATCCGTTCCCTGTTCCTGGCAACCCTGTTCTGCGGCACCAGCCTGGCGCTGCCAGTGGTCCAGGCCGATGCGCTGGCTGATATCACCGCCCGTGGCGTGCTCAAGGTCGCCGTGCCCCAGGACTTCCCCCCATTCGGTTCGGTCGGTCCCGACCTCAAGCCTCGTGGGCTCGACATCGACACCGCGCAACTGCTGGCCGATAAGCTCGGTGTGAAGCTGGCGTTGACCCCGGTCAACAGCACCAACCGCATTCCGTTCCTCACCACTGGCAAGGTCGACCTGGTGATCTCAAGCCTTGGCAAGAACCCCGAGCGCGCAGCGGTGATCGATTTCTCGCGCCCCTACGCACCTTTCTACCTGGCTGTGTTCGGCCCGGCCGACGCACAAATCGGCAGCATCGACGCCATCGCTGGCAAGACCATCAGCGTCACCCGTGGCGCTATCGAAGACATGGAACTGAGCGCCGTCGCGCCCAAGGGCACGGTCATCAAGCGCTTCGAAGACAACAACTCGACCATCGCCGCGTACCTGTCCGGCCAGGTCGAGCTGATCGCCAGCGGCAGCGTGGTCATGGCGGCCATCGCCGAGAAGAACCCGGCCAAGGTCCCGGTGATGAAGGTCAAGCTCAAGGATTCGCCGGTGTACGTAGGCCTGGCCAAGAACGAGCCGGCGCTGCTGGAGAAGGTCAACGCCACCCTGGAGGCCGCCAAGGCTGACGGCAGCCTGAACCAGAATGCCGAAAAATGGCTCAAGCAGCCGCTGCCAGCCGACCTCTGAGCACCTGACCGATGGCTTATCAATTCGATTTTGCCCCAGTGCTGGCCCAGGCCGACCTGTTGCTCAAGGGGGCACTGTTCACCTTGGAGCTGACGGTGGTCGGCACCGTGTTCGGGGTGGCCATCGGCGTTGTCGGCGCGGTGGTCCGCGCTTGGCGCCTGCGGCCGTTCGATGGGTTGTTCGGTTTGTATGTGGAGCTGATCCGCAACACCCCGTTCATCGTCCAGTTGTTCTTCATCTTCTTCGGTTTGCCGGCGCTGGGCGTGCGCCTGAGCGAATGGCAGGCAGCTTCGCTGGCGATGGTGATCAACCTGGGGGCGTATTCAACCGAGATCATCCGTGCGGGCATCCAGGCGATTCCCAAGGGCCAGCTGGAGGCCGCTGCGGCGCTGGCCATGAGCCGTTTCGAGGCGTTTCGCTACGTGGTGCTGCAACCGGCACTGGCCAAGGTCTGGCCGGCGCTGTCGAGCCAGATCGTGATCGTCATGCTGGGTTCGGCGGTGTGTTCGCAGATCGCCACCGAGGAGTTGTCGTTCGCCGCCAACTTCATTCAATCCCGCAACTTCCGCGCCTTCGAGACCTACCTGCTGACCACTGTGCTGTACCTGCTGATGGCCATTGTGGTGCGCCAACTGCTGGCCTGGATCGGCCAGCGTTTGCTGATGGGGAGACGCTGAATGGATTTCACCCTATGGGATATCGTGCGCAACCTGTTGACCGGGTTGCAGTGGACCTTGCTGCTGTCGCTGGTGGCGTTCGCCTGCGGCAGCCTGGCCGGGCTCTTGCTGCTGGTGGCGCGGATCAGCGACAACACGCTGCTGCGCGGCGTCGCGCGTGGTTACATCGAGCTGTTTCAGGGCACGCCGTTGCTGATGCAGCTGTTCATGGTGTTCTTTGGCATCGCGCTGTTCGGTATCGACGTGTCGGCGTGGATGGCAGCGGCCATCGCCCTGACCCTGTTCAGCAGCGCGTTTCTCGCCGAGATCTGGCGCGGCTGCGTGGAGTCGATTCCGCGCGGGCAGTGGGAGGCCTCCGGCAGCCTGGCCCTGAGTCGGCTTGAACAGTTGCGCCATGTGATCCTGCCGCAGGCGCTGCGCATCGCGATTGCCCCGACCGTGGGCTTTTCGGTGCAGGTGGTCAAGGGCACGGCAGTGACGTCGATCATCGGTTTCACCGAGTTGACCAAGACTGGCGGCATGCTCGCCAACGCAACCTTCGAACCCTTCCTGATCTACGGCCTAGTGGCCGTGGGCTATTTCATCCTCTGCTACCCGCTCTCGCTGAGCGCCCGTTACCTGGAAAGGAGGCTGCATGCCCCTGCTTAGAGTGTCTGCGCTGCACAAGTACTATGGCGACAATCACGTGCTCAAGGGCGTGGACCTGAGCATTGAGGAGGGCGAGGTGGTGGCCATCATCGGCCGCAGTGGCTCAGGCAAGAGCACCTTCCTGCGCACCCTCAATGGCCTTGAATCGATCAACGACGGGGTGATCGAGGTGGACGGCGAGTACCTCGACGCCAGCCGCGCCGACTTGCGCGCGCTGCGTCAGAAGGTCGGCATGGTGTTCCAACAGTTCAACCTGTTCCCGCACCTGACCGTGGGCGAGAACGTGATGCTCGCACCGCAGGTGGTCAAGCGCGCCAGTAAGGCTGATGCGCGCCGCCTGGCCGAGCAGATGCTCGAGCGGGTGGGGTTGGCCGACAAGATCGATGCCTACCCGGATCGGCTGTCTGGCGGGCAGCAGCAGCGAGTGGCGATCGCCCGGGCCCTGGCCATGTCGCCCAAGGTGTTGCTGTGTGACGAGATCACCTCGGCGCTGGATCCCGAACTGGTCAATGAAGTGCTTGGGGTGGTGCGCCAGCTGGCCAAGGAGGGCATGACCTTGATCATGGTCACCCATGAGATGCGCTTCGCCCGCGAGGTCGGTGACAAGCTGGTGTTCATGCACCAGGGCAAGGTGCATGAAACCGGCCACCCACGCGAGGTGTTCGCCGCGCCGCGCACGGCGGAGCTGGCGAACTTCATCGGGGCGGTCAGCTGAAATTAGCCAAGTTGTGCGGGGCAAGGCGCGGCCCCGCAATCGCGGCTATCACACGAGACGTGCGAAATGCGCCTGCATGCGCTCGGCATCGGCTGGGCGCCCGCTGAACAACTCGAAGGCTTTGACGGCCTGGAACACCGCCATGGTGCCGCCATCCAGGGTGCGGCAGCCCAGCGCGCGCGCCTGACGCAGCAACTCCGTTTGCAGTGGGAAGTAGATGATCTCTGCCACCCACAAGCGCGCGTGAAGCAGCCCCTCCGGCAGTGGCATGCCTGGCAGCTTGGCCATGCCGACCGGTGTGGTGTTGACCAGGCCATCGGCGTCGCCCAGCACTGCGGCCAGATCACTGCCCAGCACCGCGCGCCCGGGCCCAAAGCGCGCTGCCAGGTTTTCCACCAAGGCTTGGCCGCGAGCCGCATCCACCTCGAACAGCACCAGTGTCTGGACGCCTTCGGCCAGCAGCGCATGCGCCACCGCAGACCCCGCGCCGCCTGCGCCCAACTGCACCACCAGGCCTTTGTTCACCCCCGGCAGGCCGCGTCGAAAGCCTTCGGCAAACCCCAGGCAGTCGGTGTTGTGGCCGACGCGCTTGCCGTCGCGCAGGACCACGGTATTCACCGCACCGATACCCCGTGCTTCATCCGACAGTTCATCGAGCAGCGGCAGGATCGCCTGCTTGAACGGAAAAGTGATGTTTAGCCCGGTGAAGCCGGTGTTCTGCGCGGCGTCCAGCAACTGGGGCAGGGCGCTGTCGTCCAGCCCCAACTGGTCAGCGTCGATCAGCCGGTACAAGTAGCGAAGCGCCTGGGCGTCACCCTCATGCTCGTGCAGCGCCGGCGTAAGTGAGGCTTGGATGCCGCGACCGATCAGGCCGGCGAGGATGCCTGTGCGGCTCATGCGTGTTGCTCCTTGAAGTGTTCGCCGAACCAGGCAAGGGCCATGCGGTAGCCCTGACTGCCCAAGCCGCAGATCACTCCCACGGCGATGCTGGAGACGAACGACAGGTGGCGGAAGGGTTCGCGTTTGTGCACGTTGGACAGGTGTACCTCGATCACCGGCAGCTCGGCAGCCACCAGGGCGTCGCGGATGGCCACCGACGTGTGCGTCCAGGCGGCGGGATTGATGACGATGCCGTGGCAGCGGCCACGGGCGGCGTGGATCCAGTCGATCAACTCGCCTTCGTGGTTGGTCTGGCGGAACTCCAGCTCCAGGCCTTGGGCGCGCGCGCTGTCGGCGCACAGGTTGGCCACATCAGCCAGGGTTTCGTGGCCGTACTGGGCCGGTTCTCGGGTGCCCAGCAGGTTCAGGTTCGGGCCGTTGAGCACGAGGATTCGGGGTGTCATGGCGGGGGTATCGCTTTGTTGTTTTTGGTTACCCCGAGTTTTGTACTATCCGGTTAGTTTCGTCAAATCCTTGATCTTGGAAAATGGGCGATTATCGGACTGGATGACAGAATTGTAATGTTCATGCCACCGCGCCGATAACCGCGCCTGCCTACAGTCCCTCGCCCATGTCGACGAGGACTTTAGCCGTGCCCTTACCCCGCAAGATCGCCTTGCTCTGCCTGTTGCTGAGCGGCCCTGCCGCCGCCGATGGGCTGAGCCTGGCCCAGGCGCTCGACGCTGCGTCTGCACAGAACCCCGAGCTTGCGGCAGTCGGCCGTGAGATTGGCATGGCCGAGGGCGAGCGCCTTCAGGCTGGGTTGATTCCCAACCCCGAGCTGTCGTGGGAGGTCGAGGACACGCGCCGCGACAGCCGCACCACCACGCTCATGCTGAGCCAGCCGCTGGAGCTGGGCGGCAAGCGCCGTGCGCGTGTCGACGTCGCCGAGGCAGGCCAACTGATCGCTCGGCTGGCACTTGAACGCCAGCGCAACGTTTTGCGCGCCGAGGTGATCCAGGCCTACCACGCGGCACTGCGCGCGCAGACCGCACTGGAGCTAGCGCAGCAGTCCCAGACCCTGACCGAACGCGGAGTGCGGGTTGTCGAGGGGCGGGTCAAGGCCGGTCAATCGTCGCCGGTCGAGGCCACCCGCGCCCAGGTCCAGCTGGCCCAGGCTCAAGCTGCGGTACGCCGCGCGCAGAGTGCACGCAGCATCGCCTGGCAAGCCTTGGCGCGGCTGACCGGCAGCGCCGAGGCCGGTTTCGAGCGCCTTTACGACAACACCCTGTCGCCAGGCCCTGCGCCAGAGGTCGAGAACCTGCTGGCCAAGGTCGAGCAGACCGCCGAATGGCGCCTGGCCGCTGCACAGATCGAGCGCAGCGAGGCCAGCCTGGGGTCGGAGAAGGCTCAGCGGATTCCCAACCTGACCGTCAGCCTCGGCAGCCAGTACAGCCGCGAGGAGCGCGAGCGCGTCAACCTGATTGGGCTGTCGATGCCGTTGCCGTTGTTCGACCGCAACCAGGGCAACGTGCTGGCCGCTGCCCGGCGCGCAGACCAGGCCCGTGACCTGCGCAATGCAGTGGCCCTGCGCCTGCGTAGCGACACTCTCAGCGCGGTGCAGCAGTGGGCCACGGCCATGGGCGAGGTGCAGGCCTATGACCGCACCATCCTGCCCTCGGCGCAGCAGGCCGTGGACACCGCCACCCGTGGTTTCGAGACGGGCAAGTTCGCTTTCATCGAGGTGCTCGATGCCCAGCGCACGTTGATCGAGGCACGCGGGCTGTACCTCGATGCACTGGCCCAGGCCGTCGATGCGAAGGCGCAGGTGGAACGCATCTACGGCGAGCTTTAAGCCCCACGAAGGCGTGCGAACCGACCCCATTACCCAGCAGGAGCCCCCATGACCACCCCCCGCAAACTCGCGATTCTCGCCACCGCCCTGGCCGTCCTCGGCTTCGGCGCTCTGGCCTGGACCGGCACCCTCGGCCAGGCTAGCAGCCAAGCCCAACATGACGACCATGGTGACGAAGGCCATGGTCATGACGACGAAAAAAACGGCGTTGGCCAAAGCGCGGACCACGCCGACGCAGAAGGCCAACTGCACTTGTCCGCCGAGCAGATCCAGGCTGCTGGCGTGCAGGTGGTCACTGCCGGTCCCGAGGCGCTAGGCAGCGCCATCAGTTTTCCAGGTGAGATCCGCTTCGACGAGGATCGCACGGCCCATGTGGTGCCACGGGTGCCGGGTGTGGTCGAGTCGGTGCACGCTGAACTGGGCCAGACAGTCAAGCGGGGCCAGGTGCTGGCGGTGATTGCCAGCCAGCAGATCTCCGAGCTGCGCAGCGAGCAGCAGGCCGCCCAGCGCCGCCTGGAGTTGGCACGCCTGACCTTCAGCCGTGAGAAACAACTGTGGCAGGAGCGTATCAGCGCCGAGCAGGATTACTTGCAAGCGCGCCAGGCCTTGCAGGAGGCCGAGATCGCCGCCGTCAACGCCGGGCAGAAGGTCGCCGCCGTGGCCCCGGCAGGCCGTGGCAATCGCTTCGAGCTGCGCGCACCGTTCGACGCGGTGGTGGTGGAAAAGCACCTGGCCGTAGGTGAAGTGGTCGGTGAGGCCAGCAATGCTTTCACCTTGTCCGACCTGAGCCGGGTCTGGGCCACCTTCGCCGTGGCCCCGCGCGACCTGGAAAAAGTGGTCAGCGGTAGCGGTGTGACCGTCACCGCCCCCGATCTCGGCGCCCAGGTACAGGGGACGGTCAACTACGTCGGCAGCCTGTTGGGCGAGCAGAACCGCGCCGCCACCGCCCGCGCCACCCTGGCCAACCCCAACGGCGCCTGGCGTCCGGGGCTGTTCGTCAATATTGCGGTCAGCGTCGAACGCTTCGACGCGGCCGTGGTGGTGCCGCAGAGCGCCCTGCAGGTGTGGGAGGAGCAAACCGTGGTCTTCGTGCGTACCGACGAGGGCTTCGAAGCCCGTCCAGTGACGGTGGGGCGACGTGATGGCGAGCGGGTAGAAATTCGCCAAGGCTTGAGCGCCGGCAGCCTGGTGGCCGCCGCTGGCAGTTTTGTCCTGAAGTCCGAGCTGGGCAAAGGCTCGGCTGCGCACAGCCACTGACAGGGATGCCTGATATGTTCGAACGCCTTATCCAGTTCGCCATCGAGCAACGCCTGGTGGTGATGCTCGCCGTGGTGCTGATGGCTGCCGTGGGCATCCACAGCTACCAGAAACTCCCCATCGACGCGGTGCCTGACATCACCAACGTGCAGGTGCAGATCAACACCGCAGCGCCCGGCTATTCGCCGCTGGAAACCGAGCAGCGCATCACCTATGCCATCGAAACTGCCATGGCTGGCCTGCCGGGCTTGCAGCAGACCCGTTCGCTGTCGCGCTCGGGGCTGTCGCAGGTGACGGTGATCTTCGATGACAACACCGATGTCTTCTTCGCCCGGCAACTGGTCAACGAGCGCCTGCAAGTGGCCCGCGAACAGTTACCCGAGGGCATCGAGGCGGCCATGGGGCCGATTTCCACGGGCCTGGGCGAGATCTTCCTGTGGACCGTCGAAGCGCAGGAAGGCGCGCTCAAGGACGATGGCACGCCTTACACCGCCACCGACTTGCGGGTGATCCAGGACTGGATCATCAAGCCGCAGTTGCGCAACGTGCCCGGTGTCGCCGAGGTCAACAGCATCGGCGGGCATGCCAAACAGTACCTGATCGCCCCGGAACCCAAGCGCCTGGCCGCCTACAAGCTGACGCTCAACGACCTGGTCGCGGCGCTCGAGCGCAACAACGCCAACGTCGGTGCCGGCTACATCGAGCGCAACGGCGAGCAGTTGCTGATTCGCGCCCCAGGCCAGGTGGCCTCGGCCGAGGACATCGCCAACGTGGTGATTTCCAGTGTCGACGGCACACCGATTCGCGTCAGCCATGTGGCGCAGGTGGGCCTGGGCCAGGAGCTGCGCTCCGGCGCGGCCACCGAGAATGGCCGTGAGGTGGTGCTGGGCACGGTGTTCATGCTGATCGGCGAGAACAGCCGCACGGTGTCCCAGGCCGTGGCGGCCAAGCTCGAAGAGATCAACCGCAGCCTGCCCAAGGGGGTGATGGCCGTCACCGTGTATGACCGCACCCATTTGGTCGAGAAGGCCATCGCTACGGTCAAGAAGAACCTCATCGAAGGCGCGATCCTGGTGATTGCCGTGCTGTTCCTGTTCCTGGGCAACATCCGCGCGGCACTGATCACGGCCATGGTGATCCCGCTGTCGATGCTGTTCACCTTCACCGGCATGTTCAGCAACAAGGTCAGCGCCAACCTGATGAGCCTGGGAGCGCTTGATTTCGGCATCATCGTCGACGGCGCGGTGGTGATCGTGGAGAACGCCATTCGCCGCCTGGCTCATGCCCAGCAGCGCCATGGGCGCATGCTCAGCCGCGCTGAGCGCTTCCATGAAGTATTCGCCGCCGCCCGCGAGGCGAGACGTCCGCTGATCTACGGGCAGTTGATCATCATGGTGGTATACCTGCCGATCTTTGCCCTGACCGGGGTCGAGGGCAAGATGTTCCACCCCATGGCGTTCACCGTGGTGCTCGCGTTGCTGGGGGCGATGATCCTCTCGGTAACCTTCGTGCCAGCGGCCATCGCGTTGTTCGTCACCGGCAAGGTCAAGGAAGAAGAGGGCGTGGTGATGCGCACCGCGCGTCGCCGTTATGCACCCGTGCTGGGCTGGGTGTTGCGCCGGCGTAAGCTGGCCTTCGCCGGGGCTGCCACGTTGGTGGTGTTGTCTGGCGTGCTGGCCAGCCGCATGGGCAGCGAGTTCATCCCGAGCCTGAGCGAAGGCGACTTCGCCTTGCAGGCCTTGCGCGTACCGGGGACCAGCCTGTCGCAGTCGGTGGACATGCAGCAACGTCTGGAAAAAGCCATCATCGAGCAGGTGCCGGAAATCGAGCGGGTGTTCGCCCGTACCGGCACCGCCGAGATCGCCGCCGACCCGATGCCGCCGAACATCTCCGATGCTTACGTGATGCTCAAGCCGCGCGCGCAGTGGCAGGATCCGAACAAGCCACGCGAGGCACTGATCGCTGACGTACAGCGTGCTGCTGCCGGTGTGCCGGGCAGCAACTACGAGCTGTCGCAGCCGATCCAACTGCGCTTCAACGAGCTGATCTCAGGCGTGCGCAGCGATGTCGCGGTGAAAGTGTTCGGCGACGATATGGACGTGCTCAACCGCACGGCTGCGCAAATTGCCACGCGCCTTGAGCAGGTGCCGGGGGCTTCGGAAGTGAAGGTCGAGCAGACCACCGGCCTGCCGGTGCTGACCATCGACATCGACCGCGACAAGGCCGCCCGTCTCGGGTTGAACGTGGGCGATGTGCAGGATGCCATCGCCATCGCCGTGGGCGGACGTACCGCTGGCACGCTGTACGAGGGGGATCGGCGCTTCGACATGGTGGTACGCCTGTCGGAGAAGCTGCGTACCGATGTCGAAGGGTTGTCCGGGTTGTTGATCCCTGTGCCTGCCAGCGCGGCCAATGGCGCCGCGCAGATCGGCTTCATCGCGCTCGGCCAGGTGGCCACGTTGAACCTGCAACTGGGGCCCAACCAGATCAGCCGCGAGGACGGCAAGCGCGTGGTGGTGGTCAGTGCCAATGTGCGCGGGCGCGACTTGGGCTCGTTCGTCGAGCAGGCCTCGCAGGCGCTGATCGACCAAGTGCCGATTCCGCCTGGCTACTGGACCCGCTGGGGTGGTCAGTTCGAGCAGTTGCAGTCGGCGGCCGAACGCTTGCAGGTGGTGGTGCCGGTGTCGCTGCTGTTGGTAATGGCGCTGCTGCTGATGATGTTCAACAACCTCAAGGATGGCTTGCTGGTGTTCACCGGGATTCCGTTTGCCTTGACCGGCGGTGTGCTGGCGCTGTGGTTGCGGGACATTCCGCTGTCGATTTCGGCAGGTGTGGGTTTCATTGCATTGTCCGGTGTCGCCGTGCTCAACGGCCTGGTGATGATCGCCTTCATCCGCAACCTGCGCGAGGAGGGCCGTGGCCTGCGCTCGGCGGTTGAGGAAGGGGCGCTGACGCGCCTGCGGCCGGTGCTGATGACAGCCCTGGTGGCATCGCTCGGCTTCATCCCGATGGCCCTGGCTACCGGCACGGGTGCCGAGGTGCAGCGACCATTGGCGACGGTGGTGATCGGCGGGATCCTGTCGTCGACCGCGCTGACCTTGCTGGTGTTGCCGGCGCTGTATCAGTGGGCGCATCGGCGCGAGGAGGACGAGGAGGTGTAGCTGGGGCGGGCTTGCCCCGCGAAGCAGGCGACTCGGTGCCATGCACCGAGTCGCCTGCTTCGCGGTGGTCCGGCACTCCGGCAACCCCATTCCCACGGGATTGTGCAAGGCCCGAATCCACGCTACACGTAAGGGCAGCTAGATCATCGCACCATGCACAACCTCATTCCTCGTCCAGCCCGATCTCTTCGGTCAGTTGCTTGTCGAGCGTCACGTCGTTGTAGACCATCCGCGCGAACGCCAACGCCTGCATGTCCTTGTCGACCAGCAGGTTGCTGCTCAGCGCAAGGTCGGCACTGCGCCGGCACAGCTGCACCACCAGCATCGATGAGTCGATCATGTCCTCATCGTCACGGCTTTCGGTGATCGTGCGTTCGGGTAGCTCGCCGTCGTAGGTGGTGCCGGTGGAGTAGACCGGGCACAGGTCCTGCTCCCTGCCGCGCATCAGTGGTTTCCATTGCAGGCTGCGGTCTAGCCCGACCTTGCTGATCACCACTTGGTAATGGCCGAACACCGCGTCGGGTACGGCGGTGTCCAGCAGTGCCTGAAGACCGTCGTAGTCCAGCCGGTTCTGCAGCGCCAGGGTGCTGGCCAGGGTGTGCGCGGCACGCTCTAGGTGCGCACGCGCCTGGCTGACGTTGTACAGGTCGGCGATCACCAAGGTCGCGCCGATCAGCAGCGGCAGGACCAAGGCAGCCTCTACCAGCGCATTGCCGCGCTGTCGCTTGGGCACGCGCATGCTCAGTAGTCCTCCGCCTTGTCACTGGTCAGGTTGCCCAGCAGTTGTCGGTACTGGTACTGAAACGCATCGCCAATGCCGAACAGCATCGGCAACGGCGTCATGAACGGCTGGGTGAGGTCGACGGTGACGCTCAGCACCGGCGGTGAGCGGTCCTGCTCGTCGATCTCTGCATCGGGCTGACCGCCACCGAACTGGCGCAGGGTGTCGAAGGTGAAGATCTCGACCACGAAGTTGTCCTTGTCGAGCAGGCCGTAGGCGTAGTCCACCAGGCGCGCCTCGATGGCGTCCTGCAGGGCCTCGGGGCCTTGCTCGTAGAACGCCTTGTCGCTGCGAAAGTCCTGTAGTGCACGTTCCAGCCCCAGGTTACCGATACCGATCATCAGCGAGATGCGCGCCAGTTCGAACAGCATCATGATCCCGAATAGGAGCACCGGCAGGATCAGTGCGGTTTCCACCGCAGTGACGCCGTGCTGCTGGTTGAGCAACTCGCGCAGGCGGACAGCGATCATCGGCTCATTCCTCGACCAGCTTGAGTGGATGCTGGCTGGCGGCAAGCAACTCGCTGGTCAACGGCGCCCCTGCAGCGACCCGCGACTGGGCGGTGCGAAAACCCGCCAGGATCGCCTCGGCCTGGGCCGGTGCCAGGTTTTCCAGCAGCACGTTGCGCGCGGTGTCGTCATGGCCGGCCAGCACGTAGGCCAGCGCTAGGTTCAGTTGCAGCGAGATATCGCCCAGGCCACGGGCCTGATTGAGCAGGCCGATGGCGCGAGGGATGTCGCCAGCGGCGAGCCAGTTCAGGGCGAGGTTGTTCAGGGCTGGGGCGTAGCCGGGGTCGATCTGTAGCGCGGCCTCGAACTGCTGGCGGGCCTGCTCGCCTTGGCCTTGCAGGTTCAACGCAACACCCAGGCCATTGAGCGCCTGGGTGTTGCGCGGGTCGGCCTGCACGGCGCAGCGCAGGTCGCGTTCGGCCTGGGCGCTCTGGCCCAGGGCCAGGCGTGCACGCCCCAGGCCGTTGCACAGGGCTAGGCGCTGGGCGTCGGGCAGCGCCTTCAGGTCGCCGCCCAATGACAGCCGGGCGCGTTCCAGCAGGCCCAGCGCTTCGCGCGGCGGGCGCACCGCCGAGGCGATGCTGGCGTATTCGAGCAGGTAAGTGCCACTGAGTTGCTGGCGCTCGTCCATGCGCGCGTATACGCCGTGGGCGGCTTGTAGGCGCTGGGCGTCGCGCAGCGTGTGGGCGAGCTTGAGGGCCTCGCGGCCTTGTTTGTCCAGTGATGGCTCGTTACCGGCCATGGAGCCGAGGTTGGCACAGCCACTGAGGGTCAGGGCCAACAGGGAGCACAGCAAGGTGGAGCGATGGGTACGCATGTTCGGGTCTCGTTTCATTGGCTGAGCAGGCGGATGACGCGCACCATGGGGGGAGCGCCCATCATCGCCACGATAGGCGGCAGGATCAGGGTCATCAGCGGCACGCTGAGCTGGGCCGGGAGCTTGCCGGCGCGTTCCTCCAGGTTGAGGATCAGCGTCTTGCGGCTCTCTTCGGAAATCGTGCGCAGGGCCTGGGACAGCGGTGTGCCGTAGCGCTCGGCCTGGATCAGCGTCGCTACCATGCTTTCGATGCCGCTCACCCCGGTGCGCTCGGCCAGGTTGAGCAGGGCGCGCGGGCGATCGCTCAAGATTTGCAGCTCGGCGCAGGTGTAGCGCAGTTCTTCGGCCAGCTCCGGCGCTGACAGCGCCAGCTCCTTGGATACCACTTGCAGCACCCGGCCCAGCGGCAGGCCGGCCTCGGCGCAGATCACCATCAGGTCGAGGGCGTCTGGCAGGTTGCGGGCCAGACGCTCGCCGCGTCGGGCGCTGCGCAGGCGCAACCAGAACTCCGGCAGGGTGGTGCCGGCGAATAGCGCCAACAGCCCGCCGGCCAGGCCGTTCAGGCCCAGGCGCGAACCCGCTGGCACCAGGCCGAACAGCACCACCAGCGCGAGGCTCAGGCCCAGTGCCAGCTTGCCGGCCATCAGCAGCCCCAGGCCCTGACGGCTGCGCAATCCCGCCATGTTCAGCAAGCGCCGCAGTTTTTGTTTGTCGCTGTCGCTGCCGGCCAGTTGCTCGCCAAACCGCGCCACTGGCAACAGCAGCGCTTGCAGGCGCGGCGGCAATTGCAGGCCTTGGTCGCGGGTCAGGTGTTCGGCCTGCTGTTGCGCCTGCCTGGGGTTGCCGGCCTCGCCCTGCAAGCGGGCGCGTAGCGGGGCAGGCTGGGCGCGGCGGTGCAGGCCGATCAGCAGCAGGCCAATGCCCGCCAGCAATACGGCCAGGGCAAGGGCTACCCAGGGATCGTCGTACCAGGCCATCAGGACACTCTCCTTACCATCAGCTGGGTGATCGTCAGGCCCAGGGCGATGCTGCCGAAGGCGTAGAACAGCACGGCATTGCCGGTGGGGTCGTTGAGCAGGAACTTGAAGTCGTTCGGCGCGCTCATGTACAGGTAGCCCAGTGCCAGCGGCACCAGCGAGGCGACGATCTTGGCCGAGGCGCGGGCCTCGGAGGTCTTGGCCTGGATCTTCAGGTTCAGTTCCTGGCGCTCACGCAAGGTGGCGGCCAGGCGGTCGAGGGTTTCGCCCAGGCGCCCGCCGGCCTCCTGGTTGATGATCAGAATCACCGCGAAGAAACGATACTCGTTGAGCGGTACGCGCTTGGCCGAGTCCTGCATGGCTTGGCGCAAAGGCACGCCCAGGCGCAGCCAGTTGTCGATCAAGGCAAATTCCCGCGACAGTGGGCCCGGCAGGTTTGGCGCCACCAGGGCGAAGGCGTTGCTCACCGGCACCCCGGCGCGGGCGGTGCGGGTGATGGCGTCGATGGCCTCCGGCAGGCTCTGTTTGAGTTCGCTCAGGTGGCGGGCCATGCCCTTGCGGTAACCGACGTTGGCCAGCACGCCGAAGGCCAGCAGGGTCAGCAGCAGGCTGCCTAGCAGCGGAAACGACGTCTCGCGGCCCAGCAGCACACCGATCATCAGGCTGGCCATCAGCGTGAGCCCTGCGCGCAGCACCAGGCTCTGGCGCCAGCCCAGCACTTGCAGGCCTAGCCATAGGCGGGCCAGGTGCGCGCCAAACAGTGGCAGCTCGGCGAATGGGGTGTGCTCCAGGTCCTTGAGGATCCCGCTAGCGCTGGGCTGCGCGGCGCTGTCGCGGGCCTGGCCGGCGAGTTCCTTCTTGAGCTGTTCCAGGCGCAGGGCCAGCGCTTTGTCGTCCGGGCCACGGGCGCGTAGGCTGCGCGCCGCGAGTACCGCCAGCAGCACGGCGAGGAACACCAGCACGGTGAGCAGATCGAGCAGGGCGTCCATCAGGCGTGGCCCCCGAACAGGTGCGCGTGGGAGGTATAGAACTGCGGGCGCTGGCCGCTGGCCACGTACTGGCCGATCAGCTTGCCGTTGGCATCGACGCTGGTGGTCTTTAAGCCGAACAGCTCCTGGGTCTGGATCACGTCGTTCTCCATGCCGCAGATCTCGGTGATCGAGACGATGCGTCGGCCACCGTCGCGCATGCGCTCGACCTGTACGATCAGGTTCACGGCACTGGCGATCTGCCGGCGGATGGCTTCCAGCGGCAGCTGCATGCTGGCCATCATCACCATGTTTTCCAGACGCATGATCGCGTCACGCGGGGTGTTGGCGTGCACGGTCGACAGCGAGCCGTCGTGGCCGGTGTTCATTGCCTGGAGCATGTCGAAACACTCCCCGCCACGCACCTCGCCGAGGATGATGCGGTCGGGGCGCATGCGCAGTGCGTTGCGCACCAGGTCGCGCTGATCCACCTTGCCGGTGCCTTCGGCGCTGACTGGACGGGTTTCCAGGCGTACCACGTGGATCTGTTGCAGTTGCAGCTCGGCGGCGTCCTCGATGGTGATCACCCGGTCGGCGTCGCTGATGTTCTGCGACAGCGCGTTGAGCAGGGTGGTCTTGCCCGCACCGGTCCCGCCCGAGACGATGATGTTCAGGCGCGCCAGCATGGCCCGCTTGAGCACCTCGACCATCTCCATGGACAGCGCGCCGCGCTCGGCGAGGATCTCCAGGGACATGTTGCGGCGCATGAACTTACGGATCGAGATGCTGGTGCCGTCGATTGCCAGTGGGTAGGTGATGACGTTGACCCGACTGCCGTCGGCCAGGCGTGCATCGACCATCGGGTGGCTTTCGTCGATGCGCCGGCCAACGGCTGCGGCGATGCGCTGGGCGGTGTTGAACACGTGCTCTTCGTCGACGAAGGTAATGGGCGAGAGTTCCAGCTTGCCGAAGCGCTCGACGAACACTTGGCCAGCGCCGTTGACCAGAATATCGTTGACCGAATCATCGGCCAGCAGTGGCTCGATTGGGCCGATGCCGACCATCTCGTTGAGGGTTTCCTCGGCGATGGCTTCTTCTTCGGGGCGCGACAGTTGCAGGCGGTGCTCGTCGCAGATGCGCCGGATCAGCGTCTCGATCTGCAAGCGCAGCTTGTCACGGCCCATGGCTGCGGCCTTGAGCGGGTCGATCTGGTCGTACAGGTGATGGCGCACTAGCTTGCGGTTCTGCGCCCCGGGGGTGTCCAGCGGGCGCAACTGGGCGCTGCGCTGGGTGCTGCTGGCGCGCAGCTCTGATTGTGCAGGAGCCGCCTGTTCGGCTGCGTGCTTCACATCGGCGCGTACCGGCCGGGGTTTGTGCGGTTGCTTGATCAGCATCGAAGGCTCCTTCAGGCTGCGCGCTGGCGGCTCAGCGCTTGCTTGAGACGGGCCAGCAGGCCGTTGCCGGCGTGGACGCGTTGCGGCGTGTGGCCGGTGGCCAGGTCAGCCAGGTCGAGCAGGGCATTGTGGAACGCCGGGGCCCCCGCCAGCTTGAGCGGGCCAGCCAGCAGGCTGCCGGGCAGCGCTGTGCCGGCCCACGGCAGGGCCAGGTCGATGCGCCGTTCGACGAAGTCTTCGAACTGGCTGCGCTCGATGATGCCTGGGTGCTGGCCACGCGCGGCGTTGCTCACCAGCAACAGGTGCTGGCCTTCGCTTTCATCGCCGATCTCGCGCAGCAGGCGGTGCAGGTTGCGCGCGTCCTGTACGGTCAGGTCGGTCAGCAGGATGCGCGTCTGGGCGTGGGCCAGCACGTCCAGGCTGCCGTGCTGGCGGCCAGCGGGCAGGTCCCAGATCACTTGGTTGAACATGCTGCACAGGGTACTGCCCAGTTCCAGCACGTGCTCGGCGCTGAAGGTGTGTGTCGGGCGCAAGTCAGGGGCCTGGGCCAGCAGGTGCAGGCGCTCGTTGATACGGCCCATGGCCCGTTGCAGCAGGCGGCTGTCCAGTTCGGTGGTGGTCAATGCACTGGCAAGGCCGGCTTCGCCCTCGTAGCCCAGCAGCAGACTCTGGTCACCGTTGCAGCGGTCGAAATCCACCACCGCAGTGGGCGTATGACGCTGTTCGGATAGCAGCAGCGCAAGGCTGGCGGCCACAGTGCTGGTGCCTACGCCACCGGACGCACCGCTGATGGCCAGGGTGCGCCCACTGCGCACGCCCTGGGCGATGCTATGGCCGTTGCGCGCACGGGCCACGGTGCTGGCCAGCAGGTCCAGCGGCACGGGCTTGGCCAGGTAGTCGAAGACGCCACTGTGCAGCAGGGTGCGGTACAGGTCGATGTCCTGCTTGCGGCCCAAGGTCACGATAGGGCAGGACGGGTCGCACACATGGGTCAGTTCTTCGAGCGATTGCAGCGGCAGCGGGTCGCCGTCGATATCCACCACCAGCACCTCGGCCGGTGGGTTGCTGCGACACCAGGCGATGGCGGCGGCAATGCCACCGGGTTGGGCCTGCTCGGGCGACTGGCCCAGGCGGGCGAGCATTTCGCCAAAGCGCGCCGCCTCTTCGCGGCTGGCGGCAAACAGCATCAGGTCCTGGGCGGGGAGGGTTGTGTCGTTCATGTCGCGGTTCTCTCTGCGAGCGGCCGAAGCGCTCAGTCCTGGAAGTCGATGTCGAGCAACTCGCGCACTTCATCCTCGTGGTAGCGCTGCATGGCGCCCACCGCATGGATGCCGTCGGCGCTGTCGAGGACGCGTGGGCGGGCCAGGTCGCGCGGGTCGGCGACCATCGCGGCGATGTTGGCGCGCACCGCGCAGCCGGGCTGGCCGACGGCATGGAACGGCTGTACGGTCCAGGTCTGGGCGTTGGCCACGCTGCAATCGGGGATCTTCGCCACGATGGCCTCGGACACCACCTGCAGGTCCCAGTCGTGGGCCTCGCGGGCATCCAGGCGGGTGGGGCGCACACTCACCTCGGCAACCCCTTGCTCGCGCAGCACGATGGCCAGACGTTGGGCCAGGCGGTCGCCGCTGGGGGTGTAGGGTTGCAAGGTCAGGTGCTGGTTGTGCAGGCGACCTTGGGCGTTGAGCAGGCTGTTGAGGTTGTCCAGCGACTCGGCGGTAAAGCCGCCGCTGGCACTGGCCTTGAGCGCAGCCACCAGCGCCGAAGGCGCGACGCTGGCCTGCGGCACGGGGGTAAAGGGCGCGAAGCGTTGTTCGCGGTATTGGTTGACGTGACGATCACAGCCGCTGACCAGCACCGCCAGCGTCAGGAGGGGCAACAAAGCGCGCTTGGACATGATGGTTCTCCTCAGAACAGGTAGCCGGCGGTGGCCACGGTGGGCAGTACGGCGTCCATCGAGCGGATGCCGCGCCCCGGGTTTTGCAGCTCGCCCGGTGCGGTGGGCTCGACCACGTAGGCGGTGGCGATGATCACCAGTTCGGTGTCTTCCTGGGTGCTGGTCTCGGTTTCGAACAGTCGGCCAAGGCCTGGGATGTTCTTCAGGCCCGGAACGCCCGTGTTGCTTTGCCCAACGTTGCTGCGCAGCATGCCGGCCAGGGCGAAGCTCTGGCCGCTGGCCAGTTCCACGGTGGTGTCGGCGCGGCGCACCTTGAAGGCCGGGATGGTGAAGCCTTGCAGGTCGACCGCGCCGTCGTCGGATAGGTCGCTGACTTCGGGGGCCACGTGCAGGCTGATACGGTTGGGCGAGAGCAGTGTCGGCGTCATGCGCATGATCACGCCGTACTGCTTGTAGTCGATGGTCACTTGGTTGTTGTTCATGATCACGATCGGCACTTCGCCCCCGGCGGCGAAGCCTGCGGTCTCACCGGACATGGCGGTGAGGTTGGGTTCGGCCAGCACGGTGGCCAGGCCGTCCTCGGACAGTGCGGTGAGCAGCCCGCCGACAGTCAGCGAACCACGGGTGCGCACGCCGCCGGCCACTGCGTTGGTGACCGTGCCACCGGTGAACGCACCCGTGGTGGCGTCGAACAGGCTCGCGCCACTGCGGAAGAAGTAGTTGCCGTCCTTGAGTGCAACGTCCCAGTTCAGGCCCAGGGAGGTGGTCATCGAGCGCGATACTTCGACGATACGCACGCTGATGTTGACCTGGGCAGACAGCTCGACCTTGAGTTGGTTGACGATGCGCGGGCTGTCGCCACCGGCACCACCGCCAGCACCACCACCACCACCGCCACCGCCACCTGCACCATCGGTTTCGGCGCCCACGTAAGCCTGCACGGCGTCGATCACCTGCTTGGCCTGTTGCGGGGTGCGAACATGCCCGCGCACGATCAGGCCATTGCCCGAAGACGGGCCAAACTCCACCTGGGAGCCGGGCACTTCTTCGGCGATCTGCTTGCTCAGGGCCGCCAGGTCATAGTGGCTGTTCAGGGTAATGGCACTGATCACCTGATCGTTGCCATCGAGCGCGTACAAGGTGGTGCTGCCGGCGCCCTTGGCGTAGACGAACACGTTGCCCGGCGAGGGGATCTGGAAGCTGGCTATGGTCGGGTCGGCCACCAGCACGTTGGCGGCATAGGCCGGCAGTTGCAGCAGGCGGCCCTGGCGTACGGTCAGCTCGACGGTCTCGTTGGCTTGCACCTGGGTCAGCTTGCGTGGCAGCACACGCGCAGGTTTGCGCGGCGCAGCTTGCGGCTCTGGATCGGCGTCGGTCGCCGGCAGGTTGGCGTAGATCGACGGGTCGCCCCAGTTCTCGAAGTTATCGGCTGGGTTTTCCTGGGTGCTGGCTTGGCTGTCTTCGGCCAGCACGGCAGGGGGAACCAGGGCGCAGCCGAGGGCCAGGGCCAGGGAAGAAGCGAGTGTTGCGTGGGCGAACTTCATCGTGGGACTTCCAGAAGAGCTGCTGTGTCAGGTGGCAGGCGTGGTTGTTAGCGCTCAGCGGGGCAGACGCTTTTCCTCGAAGGCGTCGCCGCGGAACAACTGCAGCTTGCCTTCGCGTTCACGCAGGGATGTGTAGATGCCGGTGGCCTGGCCAAGGGTGGTAACGCCGTAAGCCTCGGTAACTCCGGGCTGACGCGGCTCGCGGGCGCCGCGCAGTACCAACTGCAACGTGCCGATTTCCTTGGCCAGGGCCAGGCGCTCGGCCTGGGCCGGGGTCACTTCCAGGGTTACGGTCTCGAAGGCGGTGTAGCGCTTCTTGTCCTTTTCCTCAGGCTGCGTTTCGCGCACGGTCAGGGCGCCACGGGTGACGTTGTTCAAGGCCAGCACGCGCACGTTGCGCAGCAGCGTTTGCGAGGCCAGGCGTGGCATGCCGGAGGCGGCATCGCCGGTGGATTTTTCCTGTTTGCGCTCAAGGCTCAGCACCACGTCGACGCGATCACCGGTAGCGATCATCCCCGAGTTGCTGGCCACCGCACTGGTTGGCACCGAGATGGCTCGCAGGCCTGGTTGCAGCACGGCGGCAATGAAGCCCGATTCGCCAGGTTTGATCAGCAGCGTGCTGGTCAGCGGCTGGCCTTGGCGCAGCGGGCGGCGCACGGTGCCGCCGACGGCCACGGCGAGGTTGTCGCGGTTGTCGAGGAAGTACAGCAGCGCCGAGTGCTCGCCTTCCAGTTGTTGCCAGCGTACCGCTGAGGGGTCGAGGAACTCGCCGGGGTGCAGGTCGCGCGCGGCTACCAGCACCGATGGCAGCGCCGGTGGCGCCGGTGGGGGCGCTACTACCACTGCCGGGGCGGGCGCCGGTGCCGGCTTGAGCATGACCCGGACCAGCAGCGCGGCGCTGCCAGCGACCAGCAAGGTGCCGGCCAGCAGAAGGACTGAAGGGGTTTTCATGGTGAAGTCACGTGCTCAGGAATGGATGGGAATGAACAGGATGTAGAAGGCACCGGTGACGATGGCCAATCCGTAGGGAATGCCCTGCGGGCACTGTTCGGTGATCACCACCGGGGTGTGGATGCCCAGTCGCGGAAAGCGTTGCGCCAGACGCTGCACGGCATGTCCCAGCACCTGCTCGACTCGGCCCAGCAGCGGTAGACCCAGGGCCAGCAGGCCGCCGGCCAGCGCGGTGACGATCAGGAACGCCAACTGGTCATGTGGCCCTACCCACAGGCAGATGACCGCCATCAGCTTCACATCGCCTGCGCCGACCCGGCCCAGGAAGAACAGGCCGCAACCGACCAGCAGCACCAGCGCAGCGCCCAGCAGGCACCCACCCATGGCGGCGAACACCGCGAGGGTGTCGAGCTGACGCCAAGGGCCTACGCCCAGCAGGCCTGCAACCGGTTGTACGCACCACAGCGCCAGCAGGACCAGCACCAGCAGGTTATGGATGCGCCGGTAGAGCAGGTCGGAACCGACCACGAACAGCAGCGCCGGCAGCAGCACGAGTACGGCGAGGGAGTTGTCCATGCTGCGCTCCGGGCTCTGGGTTACTGGCCGGGGGCGTTGGTGTTGGTGATCTGGTCGGCGATGGAGGAGAAGCGTTCCTTCAGCGCGGTGACGAACACCCCGTCGGAGCCGAAGATCACGCCAATGGCCGCAGCCATGGCGGCGGCGAGGATGCCGTACTCGATCGCGGTGACGCCGCTTTCATCGGCGAGGAAGTGTTTGAATCGCTTGAGCATGGCAGGCTCCATTGAAAAGCAGTGGATGAGAATTGGTTGGTATTAAGATTTATTCTCATGTGCCGGACAAGCGTGGGTGTATTAAGAATGCTTAAGGAAGCGGACGTGGGCGATGGGATGCGCGCAGGGACGGCGCTCTGTTCAGCCGCGATGCAGGCGGTGCAGTCGCCCCTGGCATGGCCGTGGATCGAGACGCCGCTTCAATCGGCCGGCGCTTTGATCTCCAGCGTTGCGCACAGCCCCGGCTGGTTGTCGACCAACAGCAATTGCCCGCCATGCAGGTCGCAGATGGCGCGGGTGAGGGTCAGGCCCAGGCCGTTGCCCGGTATATCGCCGCTGGTGTCCAGGCGCTGGAAGCGCGCCATGGCGCGGTCGTTCAGGGCATTGGGGATGCCACGGCCACGGTCGGCCACGCTCAGGCGCGAGCGGTTGCGCACTTGCTCGCCACGCAGGGTCACCGGCGAGCCGCGCGGTGCGTATTTGAGTGCGTTGTCCACCAGGTTGGCCAGGGCCTGGAACAGCAGCGCGCGGTCGCCGTACACCCGGCATTGAGCACTGCACTGCACCACCAGCAGGCAGTCGCGCTCCTCGGCCAGCGGCTGGTAGTACTCGGCGATATCCTGCAACAGCGCGTGTGCGGCATGGCTCTCGAACTGGTGTGCGCAGCGCCCGGTTTCCACTTCGCCGATGCGCATGACCGCGCGAAACAGGCTCTGGATCCGCTCGCTGTCGGACACTGCCTGCATCAGTTCGGCGCGCGCCGGCTCGTCTTGTAACTGCTCGGCCACGTCCAGCAAGCGAGCTTGCAGGCGGGTCAGCGGCGTGCGCAACTCGTGGGCAATATGACTGGTGATGTTCTTCACTTCCTCCATCAGCCGATCAATGCGTTGTAGGCTGTGGTTCACCTCGCTGCCGAGCTGGTCGAACTCGTCGCCGTCGTTGTGACAGGCCACCCGCGAGCCGTGATCTCCACTGGCGTAGCGGGCGAGGGTGTCGCGAATGTGGTTGATGCGTTCGAGATTGCGGCGGCTGAACGGCAAGCTGGTGAGCAGGATCAGCAACAGCACCAGCAGCATGGTGGCGCCGGTCATCAGCGGGATGATCCGCGTGCGTTCGAGCATCGGGCGCAGGTTATAGGCGCTGAAATAACTGCCGCCGTCGGCCAGTGGCACCAGCAGGCCAAGGATCTCTGCCGGGCCGTTGGCCGCCGGCACCACGGCGTGGCGCCAATTGCCCAGGCAGCCGCTGGTGCAGTCGAACTGCGGCACCAGCCAGGCATTGCCATAGCGCAGCCTGCCCTGGGCGTCGACCACGGTGGGCAAATGCTCCTTGCGCGCCTCGGTAGGTTCGCGTTGTTGCAGTGCCGTTACGACCTGCGTGGTGCTGCGCAGGCTGCCATGCAGCTGTTGGGCGCGCACGTCGTTGAGAATCATCTCGCGCACATGGCTGCGGGTCACCACTTCCAGCAGGTGGTTGCTGCAGATGATCGAGATCAGCGAGATGAGCAGGCAGACGAAGGCAATGGTGGAAGCCTGACGGAAATTGCTGGTGCCCAGCAGCTGGCGCAGGCTATAGGCGTTAACCAAGGACATAGCCGATGGCGCGGATGGTGCGGATCATCTGGCGGGCGAAGCCTTTGTCGATCTTGGTGCGCAGCTTGGACAGGTGCACGTCGATCAGGTTGGTCTGTGGATCGAAGTGGTAACCCCATACCCGTTCGAGCAGCATGCTGCGGGTGACGGTCTGGCCACGGTGCTCGGCCAGGACCTGGAGTAACTTGAACTCCTTGTCGGTAAGGTCGATACGCTGACCGTCGCGTCTGACGGTGCGCCGCCCCAGGTCGACCTGCAGGTCGTCGATCAGTAGCAGTTCGTCGTGCGAGTGCTGTTGGTGGCGGCGCGCGAGCAGCTCCAGGCGCAGCAGCAGTTCGGTGAAGTCGAACGGTTTGCCCAGGTAGTCATCGGCACCGGCACGCAGGCCCTCGACACGGTCTGCGGTTTGATCGTTCGCCGATAGCACCAGGATCGGTGGGCGGGGCTTGCCGGTGAGTTGGTTGAGCACTTCGATGCCATCCATTTTCGGCAGCACTCGGTCGAGGATCACCACGTCGAAGGCTTCGCGCTGGATCATGTCCAGGGCACCTTCGCCGTTGTCGGTCATCCTGCAGTTGTGGCCACAGGCGTGCAGCTTGCTGCCTAACCAGTGACTGACCGAGGGGTCGTCTTCCACCACCAATACGCGCATGGCGTTGATCCTTTAAATAGCGTCGAAGGAGTGTTGCATTCTCACGGCTGGCCACTGACCAACTGAGTTAAGAATTATTAAACAGAATGAGAATACTTATCAATAAGATTTGATGTTATTTTGCGATTACGTTCCATTACTCGCAATTTTCGAGGTTCTATGGCGTGCGAATCAGGTAAAAACCCTTGGTATAGCGAGGTTATACGCAAGGAGATTGCGCAAGTGTGGGCGCATCCGTAGGTGGCTGCTCGCGCGATGAGGGCGGTGCATTGTGTGCTGGGGTAGCCGATCAATTGGCAGCCGTTACGCAAACGCTGCGTCCATGAACACCTCCAGACCGGCCGCCTCGATGATCTCGATGGAAAAGTGCCCGAAGCGTTTGGGCAGCCAGATGATCCGCGCTCCGGCTGGAGACGTCAGGGCTTCACGGGGCAGGGGTTGGCCGTTCTCGTCCTGCGGTTGCACGCCATTGGCTATTAGCTCGTCATAGGCCTGTTCGATGTCTGGGGTGCTGTAACAATGGCGGTAGATCATCCCCTCGCCATGTTGATCGAGCAGCACTTTCAGGTTGCCGGCCAGCGGCTGCACCAGCATGAAGCGCTCCTTGCCGATGCGGGCGACGGCGTAGCGCACGTGCAGGCCGCCTCGCTCCCAGACCTGCGTGGAGGAAATCTCGGCACCGAGTATCTGCCGATAGTAGTCGCAGGCGTGTTCGAGCTGGCTGACCAGTACATCGACGTGGCTGAAGGTAAGCTGCATGAGTGGGCTCCTGGGTGCTCGGCGAGCATAACCCAGGCGCCCGCCCGGCGGGGTCTGGGTTATCCGTCGCGGTTGAGCATGGACCAGGGTGCTGCATGTGCAGGGCACGTCCAGCGTCAAGACCGAGCAGGCCCCCGCTCAAGGTTGCTTGCGGTAATACCCGCTCATCATCAGCGGCGAGTCGGCTTCGGCGTTGTAGTTGAGCACGGCGAAGCCCTTGACCAACTGGATGTGATACGGGCCGGTAAGCTTGGGATAGAGCGGATCCTGCACGATGATCAGGTTTTCGGTCAGCATGGGGACGCGGTGCTGCTCGGTGATGATCGGTTCGCCGGTCTTGCTGTTGGTCAGGCTGATCGTGAACTCCGCCACCTCGCGCCCTTGCTGGTCGCGCTCGGGTAGGATGGTCAGGTCGAGCACGCCGTCACGGCCCAGGAAGTCATCGAGCATCTGGTAACGGCCGCTGCGCTGCGCGGCAGGCAGGTCGTTGAGCTTTTCCAGGGAGGGCTCGGCGTCGCTGGGTGCCAGGTCGATAGTCAGTTCGGTGTTGTCGGTTCGGTCTGGCTTGACCCATTCGCCAGTGAAGCGCAGTGGATCGGCTTGCCCGAGGGTGATCCGCCAGATCCCGGTGCGTCGGCCATCGTCGGTGAACTCATGTAGGTAGACGTACGGCGTGTCGTTGTATTGGCTGCGGTTGCCCACCAAAGTGATCGGCTTGCCATTGCCGCTGCGGGTGTAGCGCACCTCGCCGATGAGCACCGCGCCTTGCTCCTGGTACCACAGCTCGACCGGCAGCTTGCCGGCTAGGGTGCCGCTGAACGATTGCGGGTGCTCGATGACCGGGCCTTCGACTCTGGGCGTTTCGACCCACTGGCCGGCCTGCCACTCGCCGCGGCTGCGGAGCATGTAACCGCTGGGCATGCTGGTGCTGTCGTCGAGGCTGGCAGGTATCTGTTCCTGGGTGAAGCTGCTCAGGCGTATCGGCACATCACCCTGCAAGCGCCAGCGCGTGGTGCGGGTCCAGCAGCAGCCACGGTCGGTCTGCTGGATCAGCGTGCGGTCCTTCTGGCTGGTGTCGAACATCTGGCCGTCGGGTTGGCGTGCCAGGTCCGTCAGCGGTTGGCTCAAGGTCCAGCGCGGTGGTTGCGCAGTCTGTAGGTAGACATCGTAGGCGTAGCGTTCATTGGCCAGGTTGCCGTTGCGGATGGCCAGGTCCAGGTGGCCGTCGAAGTTGAAATCATTGAAGTACAGCAGGCCGCTGGGGCCCAGCAGCCAGCCGTTATCGGCCTGCGCACCGGCGCGCGGTGCGTTGCCCGCATCGCTGTACAGTTGCTGGATGACCTGCAAGGTGCGACGGTCGCGCAGGGTGATGTGTACCGGGGCCAGCTGGTTTTCCACGGCAGGTGCATCGGCGAACAGCACCTCGACCAGGTACTGGCCGCTGGGGTCGTTGACCGCGAACGAGCGGGGTTCGGCCAGTGCCGGCACAGCGCCGGCCGTGCACAGCAGTACACCGCAGTAGAGCCTGCGCATGGGTCGCTTCCTTGCTGAAAATGGGCGGCGAGTATAGCGGTAACACGATCGGCCGTAGGAAATTTCCCGCCAATGGCGTGTGACGTTCTGAGGGTGGCGATTACCCTACGCGCGATTCACCTGCAAGGGGGAAGCCTCTGCGCGGTGGCGGCCAAGCGCGCGGGCTTGCAGGTGCAGATGGACTTGCCTGCCGAGGCTTGGCGCCGGTCTGGACGGCGCTCGATCAACGTTCTGCCATGACGTATGATTGCGCGCCCGCCCTTGGAGCTGCGCCATGGCCAAAGATATCGAAAACCCCTGCGTATCGCTGTGCCAGCTCAACAGCGAGCTGTGCGTGAGCTGTGGCCGAACCCGCGAGGAGATTCGCAAATGGCGGGGTATGAAACGCCCTGAAAAGATGGCCACCGTGCAGCGCGCGGCAACGCGGATGAAAACCATCGTCAAGAAAAACGCCAAGCGCGAGGGGCGCCAATAGCCGATCCTGTGTACCCCATCACCGGGTCAACGGACAAGGCAGCACCGTCGATGCCGCCTTGCCGGGCGTGACTCAGTGATCGAGCTTCAGGTCGTCCTGCGACAGCAACGCCCTGGCTAATTCCTCATCGCTGACCTGCATGCCAGGGTTGGCCTGGCGCGCTTGCTCCAGCGCCGACTCAAGGTACGCACCGCGAATGGCGCCGCCGCTGGCGACGAAGGCGCTCAGTTCGTCACGGGCCGGAATGATCCGTTTGTCGTCCTTGAATGTCGAATACAGCGAAGCGGAAACCCCTGCCGAGGTGGCGACGTCGCCAGCATCGACGCGGGCCAATGCGGCACCTGCTGGGAGCAGGAGCAGCAATGAGGGAACAAGCAGTAAGTGGCGCATGGTGTGACCTCCGGTGGTGAAGCCCAAGGGAACTACTGCATGAGGGTTGGAGATACAGTGTAGGCCCGGAGTTCCGCAGCAGCGTACGCGGATGCAAAAGAATCACGCGTCGGGCACCGGGTCGGTGCTCGGCGTCGGCATCAGCTCAGTTCGAGCCAGATCGGCGCGTGGTCCGACGGTTTTTCCATGCCGCGCAATTCGTAGTCCACGCCTGCGGCCTTGAGCCGTGGCAGGAGCCCTTGCGAGGCCATGATCAGGTCGATACGCAGTCCGCGCTTAGGCTCGTCCTCGAAGCCGCGACTGCGATAGTCGAACCAGCTGAAACGGTCGGCCACGTCGGGGTGCAGGTGGCGGAAGCTGTCTACCAGGCCCCAGCCCTTGAGTCGCTCCATCCACTCACGCTCCTCCGGCAGGAAGCTGCACTTGCCGGTCTTGAGCCAGCGCTTGGCGTTGTCCGGGCCGATGCCGATATCGCAGTCCTGGGGCGAGATGTTCATGTCGCCCATCACCAGCAGGGCCTGGTCGTTGCTGAACTGGCCTTCGAGCAGGGCTTGCAAGTCGCTGTAGAAGCGCTGTTTGGCCGGGAACTTGGTGGGGTGGTCGCGGCTTTCGCCCTGTGGGAAGTAGCCATTCATCACGGTGACCGGCTTGCCATTGGCGTCGGCGAAGGTGCCCCAGATGAAACGGCGCTGGGCGTCTTCTTCATCGCTGGCGAAGCCCTTGAACAGCGCCAGCGGTGCCTGGCGCGAGAGCAGCGCGACGCCGTAGTGGCCTTTCTGGCCATGGTAGTGGACGTGATAGCCGAGCGCCTCGACCTCGGCGAGCGGGAACTGCTCGTCGCTGACCTTGGTTTCCTGCAGGCCGATCACGTCTGGCTGGTGCTTGTCGATCAGCGCGGCCAGTTGGTGCGGACGGGCGCGCAGGCCATTGATGTTGAACGAGACGACTTTCATGGAAAGACAATCCTGGTAAAAGCCTCCGATGCTAGCCGACATCGGCCTTCGCGGCCAGCATGGCAGGGGCAGGTCGGCGCTGCTAGGGTGCTCTGGAAAGGTGAACCAAGCGCGTACCTGCGCCTCCAAGGCTGTGTACGCCCATTCCAGGAGGAACACCCGCAATGCCCGACGCCTCGGCCGCACCGGCCCGCATTTGCCTGCTCGACGAAGGCTACGCCCGCGAAGCACGCTCGTTGCTCTACCACGCCTACCGCCACGAACCGACCTATGGCTGGTTGTTGGACAGCCAGCGCCCTGGCTACGAGCGGCGTCTGCGCGTGGTGATCCGCGAATGGCTGCGCCAGCACTTCTACCTGCAACTGCCGGCCATCGGCTTGCTGGTGGAGGACCGCCTGGTGGGTCTGGCGTTGATCGTGCCGCCGCTGCGCAGGCTGGGGGTGGCCGACAGCTGGGCCTGGCGCTTGCGCATGATCCTGGGCACTGGCCTGCGTTGTACGCGCCGCTACCTCGACTATCAGGCCGCGCTGGCTGGCGTGTTGCCGAGCGCGCAGGTGCACGTGTTGCCTCTGTTGGGGGTGCATCCGCAATTTCAGGGCCAGCATTATGGCGAACAGCTGTTGCAGGCGGTGCACGATTGGTGTGCCGACGATAAAGGCACCCAGGGCGTGGTGCTGGATACCGGCAACGCCCATTACCTGGATTTCTATCAGCGCCAGGGCTATCAGGAAATCGGCGAGATTGCTGTAGGGCCTATCAGGGAGCGGGTGTTCTTTCATCCGAACCCTTCGTCGGGCAAGGTAACAATAGTGTGACTGAAATTACCTGCGGCTCCGCAGGCCGCTTCGCTCTGGTAGCATGCCCGGCATGACGTATTCAGGAAGACTAGGCTGGGGCCTGCTGCTGCTGGCCGCCAGTTCCATGGCATGGGCCCAGAGTGAACTGCTGGTGCGGGTCAAACCGGCCAACAAGGCGCTCAAGGGCAATATCGAAAACTACATCGGCAGCCTGAGTGAGCGCGACGAAGAGGCCTTGTTGCGCTTCAGCCGTGGCGCCGAAGAGCAGGCGCGAAAGGCGGCTCAGGCCCTGGGCTATTACCAGGCGCACATCGACACCGAAGTCAAACCGCCTGCCGAGGCGGGCAAGCCTGCGCAGTTGCTGATTCGGGTCGAGCCTGGAGAGCCGGTGCGCTTGCGCAACGTTACCGTGCGTATCAACGGGCCGGCCAGCGAACTCAAGGCGTTCCGCATCCCCAACAGCAAGGCTCTGCGCCCGGGCGAGCCACTCAATCATGGCCACTACGAGGACGCCAAGCGGCTGATCCAGAACCAAGCCTCGCGCTATGGATTCTTCAGCGGTCGCTTCGAGCGTCAGCGCCTGGCGGTCGATCCCCAGGCGGGTGTGGCCGATATCGAACTGATCTACCAGAGCGGGCCACGCTACCGCCTGGGTGCTGTGACCTTCGGTGGCGACACGCCTCTGGACAACGACCTGTTGCAGCGCATGGTGCCGTTCAAGCCTGGCACCCCCTACGACTCGGAACTGATCGCTGAGCTGAACAACGACTTGCAGTCGAGCGGTTACTTCGAAGGCGTTCGGGTTGACGCAGCGCCCACCGCTGCGGTGGCCGAGCAGATACCGGTAGAGGTTCACCTCGATACCCGCAAACCCCGCACGATGGGCCTGGGTCTGGGCTATTCGACCGACGTCGGGCCCCGCGCCAAAGCCAACTGGACGCGCCATTGGGTCAACCCCCAAGGCCACAGCTACGGCTGGGAAGCAGAACTGTCGGCGCCACGCCAGAACGTCGGGCTGTGGTACGACGTTCCGTTGGATCCACCGCTGACCGACAAGCTGCGTTTTGCCGGTGGCTACCAGAACGAGGAAATTTCTGGCACCGACACCCTGAGCAAGCTGCTGACAGTCGGCCCCGAGTGGCACAGCAAGCTGCCCAGCGGCTGGCAGCGGGTGGTTTCGCTCAAGTACCAACGCGAAGAGTACCGTCTGGGGGACGATTCGGGCCTGAGCAACTTGCTGATGCCAGGGCTGAGCTACTCGTACTTGCGCAGCGACAACCGCATCGATCCACATCAAGGCTACCGTTTGCAATTCGACGTACAGGTGGCTAAGCAAGGCTTGGGTTCGGACACCAACCTGGTGCATGGCAACGTATTGCTCAAGGGCCTGACCACCCTTGGCCAGAACCACCGCTTCCTCGGTCGCGTGCAGTTCGGCGGCAGTGCCACCAATGGCTACCAGCAGAACATTCCGCCATCGCTGCGCTTCTTTGCCGGTGGTGACCAGAGCGTGCGCGGCTACGACTACCAGTCGCTGTCGCCGGAAAACAACCAGGGTGACCGCATCGGTGGCCGTTATCTGGTCGCCGGCAGTGCCGAGTACCAGTATTCGATCGCCGAAAAGTGGCGCGTGGCGACCTTCATCGACCAAGGCAACGCGTTCAACTCGCTGGAGTTGCCCAGCCTCAAGACCGGTGTCGGTATTGGCGTGCGCTGGGTCTCGCCGGTGGGGCCGCTGCGCCTGGACCTGGCCCGGGCGCTGGATGCCGACGGTGGTTTTCGCTTGCACTTCTCCATGGGGCCTGAGCTGTGATGCGTGTGTTCAGATTGATCCTGCTTGGCCTGGGCGTGTTGCTGGTACTGGCCGCCCTGGCGTTGGCTTCGGTGCTGGGTACGCAGGCGGGCAGCCGCTGGGCGCTGGGCTTGGTGCCAGGTCTGGAGGTCAGCGACTTTTCCGGGCGTTTGGGCGGCAGTTGGCAAGCCAGCCAGCTACGTTGGAGCAACGCCACCGACCAGGTTGAGCTGCTGGCGCCACAGCTGAGTTGGTCGCCTGGCTGCTTGCTGCGTGGGGCGCTGTGCATCGAGCGCTTGCAGGCGACCCGCATCGACATGGCGTTCGCCCCCGGCGAGCCTGCGTCTGACGACACGCCGCTGAGCCTGCCTGCGTTGAACCTGCCGCTGTCCATCGAGCTGGGCGAGGCCAGGATTGGCCAGTTGCGCCTGGACGGCAGCGATCTGCTGGGCGAGCTGCAACTGGCGGCCCACTGGACGGCGAGCGGGCTGCACATCGACACCCTGCAACTGCGCCGCGATACCCTGCAATTGAGCCTGCAGGGCGATGTGCAGCCGCAGGGGGATTGGCCGCTGCAACTGCAAGGTTCGCTGCAATTGCCCGCGGTTGACGGCCAGGATTGGCAACTGGCCCTTGACCTCAAGGGTCAGTTGCAGAAAACCCTGGCGCTCGAGGGCATCAGCAGCGGATATCTCCAGGCGCGTCTGACGGGTGAGGTTCAGGCATTGGCCGAAGGCTTGCCGGCCAAGCTGAGTCTGCGCAGCGAGTCGTTCAAACCGGTCGCCAGCCTGCCGGACACCCTGCAATTGAACCAACTGCGATTGGACGCCCAAGGCGACCTGCAAGCGGGCTATCGGGTGTCCGGCGATGCCACGTTGCCTGCCGAGCAAGGCCCGTTGGCTCTTGTCCTTGCGGGCAAGGTCGACGCCAACGGCGCGCGGCTCGATGCCTTGAACCTCGATGCCAGTGACACCCAGCGCCTGAAGCTGCAAGCCAGTGCCGACTGGCAGCAGGGCCTGAGCGCCGAGGCGAACGTCGACTGGCTGGATTTCCCTTGGCAGCGCCTGTACCCACTGGAAACACCGCCGCAAGTCAGCCTCAAGTGCCTCGATGCCCAGGTGAAGTATCAGGACGGCACCTACAGCGGTCGCCTCGACGGCGATCTCGATGGGCCGGCCGGCGCCTTCAAGCTGGTCAGCCCGTTCGACGGCGACCTCACCCAAGTGCGCCTGCCGCAACTGGTGCTGACGGCAGGGCAGGGCAAGGCCGCAGGCAGTGTCGAGCTGCGCTTTGCCGATACCCTGGCCTGGGATGTCGACCTGCAACTTTCAGCCCTTGACCCCGCGTACTGGCTGGCCGAGTTGCCCGGCACCCTGGCCGGCCCGCTACGCAGCCAGGGACAACTCAAGGGCGAGCATTTGCAACTCAAGGCCCAGCTTGACCTCAAAGGGCGCCTGCGCGGCCAGCCGGCCATGCTCAAGGTGGATGCCGACGGCGCCGGTGAGCAATGGACCCTGGGCAGCCTGGCGGTACAACTGGGTGACAACCGCATCAACGGCAGCGCCAGCCTGCAACAGCGCCTGGCCGGGCGCATCGACCTCGACCTGCCAAGGCTGGGCCAGCTGTGGCCGCGCTTGCAGGGGCAGGCCAAAGGCCGTTTGGACCTGGCCGGAACCTTGGCGGCCCCGCAAGGCAGTTTGGTGCTGCAGGGCCAGCAGTTGGCGCAGCAGGACAACCGCATCCAGCGCCTGAACTTGGACGCCCGCCTGGACAGCGCCCAACGGGCCCAGGTGTCGCTCAAGGCGGTGGGTATCGGCGCAGGCGACACGGCGTTGGGGGCACTGACCGTGCAAGGCACGGGCGATATTCGCCAACAAGCCGTGACGCTGGCGCTGGACGGTCCGCAGCTCAAGCTCGATCTGGCCCTGGACGGCACCTTGGCCAAGGGCGACTGGCGTGGTCGGCTGGTCAGCGGACGTATCCAGGCCGGCGGCCAGGACTGGCAGCTCCAGGCACCGGCGCGCGTGCAGCGCCTAGCCAGCGGCCAGCTGGACTTCGGCGCCCACTGCTGGCGCTCCGGGCAAGCCAGCTTGTGTGGCGAGGACCAACGCCTGGCGCCGGAGCCGCGTCTGCGCTACCACCTCAAGCAATTCCCTCTCGACAGCCTGGCGCAATGGCTGCCCAAGGATTTCGCCTGGCAGGGCATGCTCAATGCCGACATCAACCTCGACATCCCGGCCAGTGGACCCAAAGGCAGCCTTCGCATCGATGCCAGCAGCGGCACCTTGCGTGTGCGCGATAGCGGGCGCTGGATCGACTTCCCTTACCAGGTGCTGCGTCTGGACAGTACGCTCGCGCCACGCCGGATCGATACCCGCCTGGATTTTCGCGGCGAGCGGTTGGGGGAGCTGGCGTTGAATACCCGGCTTGACCCGCTCGGGCGTAACAAGCCGCTCTCAGGTGACTTCCGCCTGAGCGGTCTGGACCTGTCGATCGCTCGGCCCTTCCTGCCCATGGTCGAGCGCCTGGCCGGCCACCTCAATGGCAGTGGGCGGCTGACGGGAAGCTTGATGGCGCCCGAAGTGGTCGGCAATATCGCCCTCAGTGGTGGGGAGGTCAGCGGGGCCGAGCTGCCGTTGAGCGTACAGGGATTGGCGGTGCAGGCTCAGATCGCTGGCGAGCAGATGCAGCTCAAGGGCGACTGGCGCAGCGGTGAGGCGGGGCGTGGGCAGTTGTCGGGCCAGGTGACGTGGGGCCAGGCATTGGGCATGGACCTGCGCCTGCAAGGCACGCAGTTGCCTGTGATGGTCGAACCCTACGCTGCCCTGGAAGTGGCGCCGGACCTGAGCATACGGCTGCTCGGCGAGCAGTTGGCAGTGACGGGCAAGGTGCTGGTGCCCAAGGGCAAGATCGAGGTACGCGAACTACCGCCTTCAACGGTCAAGGTCTCCGATGACACGGTGATCGTTGGGCACCAGACCGAGCAAGGCGCGCCACCGATGTCCATCGCCATGGACATCGACGTCGACGTGGGGCGCGAGAAACTGTCGTTCAGCGGCTTTGGCCTGACCGCCAACCTGCGCGGACAAGTGCATATTGGCGATAACCTCGATACCCGTGGCGAGCTGAGCCTGGCCGATGGCCGTTACCGTGCCTACGGCCAGCGCCTGACCATACGCCGCGCACGCCTGCTGTTCGCAGGACCCATCGACCAGCCTTACCTGGATATCGAGGCGATTCGTCAGGTCGATGAGGTCGTTGCCGGCATCCGCCTGAGCGGTAGCGCCGAGCAACCGACCACCACGGTGTTCTCGGAGCCTGCGATGAGCCAGGAACAGGCGCTGTCGTACCTGGTGATGGGACGGCCGTTGGGCACTTCCGGCGAGGACAGCAACATGTTGGCCGAAGCCGCGTTGGGTCTGGGCTTGGCTGGCAGCGCCGGGGTTACCGGCAGTCTGGCATCGAACTTGGGTATCGACGACTTCCAGCTCGATACCCAAGGATCGGGCAACCGCACCAGCGTGGTGGCCAGCGGCAACCTGACCGAGCGCCTGAGCCTGCGTTATGGGGTAGGGGTGTTCGAGCCGGCCAATACCATCGCCTTGCGCTATAAGCTCAGCCGCAAGGTCTATCTGGAGGCTGCCAGTGGGCTGGCCAGCTCGCTGGATATCTTCTACAAGCGCGACTTCTGATCGCCTGGGACCCTTTCGCGCCGGCCAACATGGCCGGCGACGAGTTGTGCGTTGGGGGCTTGGTGCTCTCGCACCTTTACAGGCGCGGTTCAACGGGCAGGGCATTCCAGGCGGCGGATGTTGCCGATCTGGCGCAAGCTCAGGCCGTACTTGTCAGCCAGCAGGCTACGTGACAGGCCGTTGGCGCTTTCTTTCTGAATCTGCAGGTTGCGTAGCTGACGCTGGAAATGGTCGGCCTTGGGAATTTCCAGGGCCATGCCGGCATAGCGCTTGATCAGCGCATCGAGTGCCTCGGCCGGCAGGACGTCGGCCAGTTTGGTGCGCTCGCGATGCTTGGGAATGTACTTGGGACGACCGCCGAATGCGCACGTCAGGTGGTAGGCGTTTTCCAGGCCGATACATTCGATCAGCGATTGCAGAGAGTGGGGCAACAGGCTGACATCGATATTGTTGAGATCGGGCGTTTCCATGCAAGGCTTCCTTCTGCTGTGTGGGGGACGCACCGCAGGGGTGTGTCTGAACGTCGCCGGGAGGACCCGGTGGCTTGATTGGATTTTCGAACAGCATCAGAAACCGTCGCTAGGCGCGAATCGGGCCGGGAGTTGTAGCCACAAACGCTCGGCGTTCGCAGGGATTGTTTTCACGCGTTGTAGGAAAAACACCAGCTCAAGGCGTGCAAGCCGCTAAACATCCAGAGAAGGCGTTCCATGATGGCGAAGTGGGTGCATACCCTATGACAGTCGTCTGACCGTACGCCATGCTGGCCAACCTACCGGGGTATTCGGGCAGGAAAGTCAGCGTCTCGGCTGGCTGCGCGGTATCATGGCGCCGGCTCCCAAGGAGCCACATGTCCCTGATGTTGCAAGGAACCTTCGATGACACACGTGCAGCGCCTGAAATATTCGATCCTGATCATTGTGGTGGTCCTGGGCATGATGCTCGGGCTGAGTTACCTGCAGAAGCAGGGCACTATCAGCGAGCAGACATTCCAGTACTTCGCCATTGCCATCGCGGTGGTCGTGGTGGTGATCAACGGGATCCTGCGGCGTAAGGTCAAGCCCTGACGGGTGAGGGCCGGCTGACAGCGGCCGGCCGCGCACTCAGCGCGCGGCGGGTTGTTCGAGGACGGCCTTGGCCTGCGGGTTGAGGCTGTAGCACTTGTCGTTGCCCAGGCTGATCACGCCTTCGGCGCACAGCCGTTTGAGCACCTCGCGCACGCTCAGGAACGACAGCGGGATGTCCAGCTGTTCAAGCTGGGCATGCACGCCACGCACGCCGATGCTGCGACCATCGCGGTCAGCCTTGTGCAGGGCATCGATCACTTTCAGGCGAATAAGACTGGTGCGCAGGCCGAACGTGCGCAGCAGCTCGCGAATCTGCTCATTGCCCACGCGCTCGTTCTGCGCACAGGGCATGGCTGCTGGGTTTGGCGGCGTCTGCAGCGAAGGGTGCGGGTTGTACATTGTGAATGCTCCTTTTCGTGGACTGTCCCAAAAACAGGGGTGCCTCACTACTTAAGACGAATGGGAACGGTAAAACTGCAGGCCTTGGTGAAAAAAAACCGGCACGCCTTGTTCAAGACGTTGCCAACCCGGCAAAGGCGTAAAATTTTCATCAAGCTATTCGTCTGATCGGGATGATCCCCGATGCGCACGAGGAGTGCCTGTGAACCTTTCTTCATCTGCTGTTTTGCGCGTGTGCCTTGTCGCTGCGCTGGCAGCTTCGAGTCTTGCCAGCCAAGCCCAGGAAACGGTCGGCGATGCTTCGGCAGAGATCCGCCGCACCCGTTTCGGCACCCCGCACATCTTGGCCAAGGACGAACGCAGCCTGGGCTACGGCATCGGCTATGCCTACGCCCAGGACAACCTGTGCCTGCTGGCCGACGAGGTGCTGACGGTCAATGGCGAGCGTTCCCGGTATTTTGGCGCCGACAGCAAGACCACCGACCAGCGCGACAACCTGCCCAGCGACCTGTTCTTCACCTGGCTCAACCGCCCGGCAGCGGTCGAAGAATTCCTCCAGGCGCAGCCAAGCGCTGTGCGCGACCTGTTGGGCGGCTACGCAGCAGGTTACAACCGAGCCCTGGGCGAGCGTCGTGCCCAGGGCTTGCCTGCTGAGTGCGGCAACGGCGACTGGGTGCGCCCGATCAGCAGCCAGGACTTGGTCAAGCTCACCCGACGTCTGTTGAGCGAGGGGGGCGTGGGGCAGTTCGCCGAGGCCGTGGTCGCGGCGACGCCGCCGACGTTGGCGGCGCAGCGGCCTGCCGTCGACTATGGGCAAGCCCTGGCGCGCCAGGAGCATTTCGCCCAGGCCCGTGGCAGTAACGCCGTGGCGATTGGCGCCGAGCGTGCAGCTTCGGGCCGTGGTCTGCTGCTGGCCAATCCGCACTTTCCGTGGATGGGCGGCATGCGTTTCTATCAGATGCAGTTGACCATTCCAGGCCAACTGGATGTCATGGGGGCTGCGTTGCCGGGCTTGCCGATGATCAACATCGGTTTCAACCAGCACCTGGCCTGGACCCATACTGTCGATACTTCCAAGCATTTCACGCTGTACCGCCTGCAGATGGACCCTAGGGATTCGACCCGCTACCTGTTCGATGGCCAGTCGCTGCCGCTTGAACGATACAAGGTCAGCGTCCTGGTCAAGGGCGAGGCGGGTAGTCTGCAAACGGTCGAGCGGGTGTTGTACCTGTCGCGGTTCGGCCCAGTAGTGCAATGGCCTGGCCGCCTTGACTGGGATGCACAGGCTGCCTACAGCCTGCGTGACGCCAACCTGGACAACACGCGGGTGTTGCAGCAGTGGTACCAGATCAACCGCGCCGATAGTCTCCAGGCGCTTAAAGCCTCGGTCGGTCAATTGCAAGGGATCCCCTGGGTCAACACCCTGGCTGTGGATGACAGCGGCAGCACCTTGTACCTGAATCAGTCCGTGGTGCCTTTCGTGGACCAGGCCTTGCTGGCGCAGTGCGGCAACCCGGGCTTGCGTGGGCCGCTGGTGGTGCTCGACGGTTCGCGCAGTGCGTGCCAATGGAAAGTCGATCCGCAGGCCGCTCAGCCGGGCATCTTTCCCGCCCGTTTGCTGCCCAGCCTTGAGCGTCGTGATTTCGTCCAGCATGCCAATGACTCGGCCTGGCAGGCCAACCCCAGCGCGCCGCTGACCGGCTTCTCGCCACTGGTCAGCCGTGCCGACCAGCCGTTGGGCTTGCGCAGCCGCTTTGCCTTGCAGCGTTTGCAGGGCAACGCCAAGCTGGCCGCGGCCGATTTGCAGCGCATGGTGTTCGATGACGAGGTGTACCTGGCTAGCTTGCTGCGGCCGGACTTGCTGCATTGGTGCCAGGGCGTGCAAAGCGACCTCAAGGCGCTGTGCGCCAGCATTCAGGCTTGGGACGGCAAAGCCGACGTGCAGGCCGGACTTGGCCTGGTGCACTTCCAGCACATCGCGGCGGCCTTGGCCAAGCATCCAGAGAGCTGGCGCGTGGCGTTCGATCCAGCCGACCCGCTGCACACCCCGCGTGGTCTTGCGGTTGAGCAGGCGGCGGTACGCCAGTGGCTGCGCGAGGCGGCGCTGGCGTCCCTGGAACGCGTGAAGGCGGATGGCCTGACAGACGATACGCGCTGGGGCCAGGTGCAGCAGGCCATGAGCGGCATCCCGGTGCCAGGCGGGCCGCAGGAGCTTGGGGTGTACAACGCGATGCTCAGCGTGCCGGTGGCGCCGGGCAAGCGCCTGGTGGTCAGTGGTTCGAGTTACTTGCAGGTGGTCAGCTTCACCGAGCAGGGGCCCAAGGCTGAAGGCCTGCTGGCGTTCTCGCTGTCGAGCGAGGCGGCTTCCAGGCATTTCGCCGATCAGACCCAGGCCTTCGCGGCAGGGCAATTGGCGCCGATTCCGTTCACCGAGGCGCAGATCAAGGCCGACCCGCAGTATCAGTTGCTGGTGATCCGCGAGCAGGAAAAGCCGGCGTTGGCCAGCCAGCGCTGATGTGAGTGAATCCAACGCTGCCTCTGTAGGAGATCACCCAGCCCTTAAGGGCTGCGCTGTCGCGCAGAGAACTGATTTCGCAAGCGCGCAGCGTACCCTGTGGGAGTGGCGGTTCGGCGCCCCGATTTACCCGCGAAGCAGGCGACTCGGTGTATGGCACCGGCTGCGCCGGTGTTCGCGGGTAAACCCGCTCCCACAGGTCTCTGCTAAATCAACAAGTTATATGTAGTTCTATGAGAGCGTCTTTAGCCGCGAACACCGGCGCAGCCGGTGCCATACACCGCGTTGCCCACCCACAGGAATCGCATGCGCCGAGCCTGTGGGGATGGGTTTGCTCGACTCAATCAGCTGTCGTAGCCCAGGTTCGGCGCCAGCCAGCGCTCGCTCAGGCTGACCTCCTGGCCTTTGCGCGCGCTGTATTGCTCGATCTGGTCCTTGTCTACCTTGCCCACGGCAAAGTACTGCGCCTGCGGGTGGGCGAAGTACCAGCCGCTCACGGCAGCTGCCGGGAACATGGCGAAGTGCTCGGTGAGGAACACCCCGCTCGGGCCGGTTTCGCCGATCGCGCTGCCATCGAGCAGGCGGAACAGCGTTTCCTTCTCGGTGTGATCCGGGCAGGCTGGGTAGCCGGGAGCAGGGCGGATACCGCTGTACTGCTCCTTGATCAGCGCTTCGTTGTCCAGGTGCTCGTCCTTGGCATAACCCCAGTGCTCTTTGCGCACCCGCTCGTGCAGCCATTCGGCGCAGGCTTCGGCCAGGCGGTCGGCCAGCGCCTTGACCATGATCGAGCTGTAGTCGTCGCCCTTGTCCTGGTAGGCCTTGGCGACTTCTTCGGCACCGATGCCAGCGGTGGTGATGAAACCACCGACATAGTCGGTCACGCCGCTGTCCTTGGGCGCCACGAAGTCGGCCAACGACCAGTTGGGCTTGCCGTCGGGCTTGATGGTCTGTTGGCGCAGGTGATGCAGGGTGGCCAGGGTCGCGCCATCGTCAGCGTAGACTTCGATATCGTCATGGTTGACCTGGTTGGCCGGCCAGAAGCCGAATACCGCGCGGGCACTGATAAGCTTTTCGTCGATCAGCTTGTCGAGCATCTCACGGGCATCCTGGTACAGCGCCGTAGCGGCTTCGCCGACCACTTCGTCGGTGAGGATGCGTGGGAACTTGCCAGCCAAGTCCCAGGAAATGAAGAACGGCGTCCAGTCGATGTAGGCGGCCAGCTCGCGCAGGTCGATGTTGTCCAGCACCTTGACGCCGGTGAAGGCAGGTTTTGCCGGCTGGTAGCTGGCCCAGTCGTACTTCGGCTTGGCAGCGATGGCCTGGGCGTAGCTCAGGCGCTCGGTGCGGGCGCTGCGGTTGGCGGTGCGCTCGCGCACCTCGACATACTCGGCACGGGTCCTTTCGACGAAGCCGGCTTTCAGTTCCTTGGACAGCAACTGCGTGGCCACACCGACCGCGCGCGAGGCATCGGTGACGTAGATCACGGCATCGTTGGTGTACTTGGGTTCGATCTTCACCGCCGTGTGGGCCTTGGAGGTGGTGGCGCCGCCGATCATCAACGGCAGGTTGAAGCCCTGACGCTGCATTTCGCGGGCTACGTGGACCATTTCGTCCAGCGAAGGGGTGATCAGCCCGGACAGACCGATGATGTCGCAGTTCTGCTCGCGGGCAGTCTGCAGGATCTTCTCGGCCGGTACCATCACGCCGAGGTCGACGATGTCATAGCCGTTGCAGCCCAGCACCACGCCAACGATGTTTTTGCCGATGTCGTGCACGTCGCCCTTGACCGTGGCCATGAGGATCTTGCCCTTGGCCTCTGGCTTGTCGCCTTTTTCTGCCTCGATGAAGGGGATCAGGTGCGCCACGGCCTGCTTCATCACGCGGGCTGACTTGACCACCTGCGGCAGGAACATCTTGCCGGCGCCGAACAGGTCGCCGACCACGTTCATGCCGCTCATCAGCGGGCCTTCGATGACCTCGATGGGGCGTGCGCATTGCTGGCGGCACTCTTCGGTGTCTTCGACGATGTGCGCGGTGATGCCCTTGACCAAGGCATGCTCCAGGCGCTTGTCGACCGGCAACGAGCGCCAGGCTTCGTTCTCCACTTCCTTGGCCGCGCCGCCGCCCTTGTAGTCGTCGGCGATGGCCAGCAGGGCGTCGGTGCCTTCGGGGGTGCGGTTGAGAACCACATCTTCGACTTTCTCGCGCAGCTCGGCGGGGATCTCGTCGTAGATCTCGAGTTGGCCGGCGTTGACGATACCCATGGTCAGGCCGTTGCCGATGGCGTGGTAGAGGAAGACCGAGTGGATCGCCTCGCGCACCGGGTTGTTGCCGCGGAACGAGAACGACACGTTGGACACGCCGCCTGAACTCAGGGCGTGGGGCAAGTGGTCGCGGATGTAGGCACAGGCCTCGATGAAGTCCACGGCATAGTTGTTGTGTTCTTCGATACCGGTGGCCACGGCGAAAATGTTCGGGTCGAAGATGATGTCTTCTGCTGGGAAGCCCACTTCATGGACCAGGATGTCGTAGCTGCGCTGGCAGATTTCTTTCTTGCGTGCGGCGGTATCGGCCTGGCCGACTTCGTCGAAGGCCATGACCACCACGGCGGCGCCATAGCGCTTGCACAGGCGGGCGTGGTGCTTGAATTGCTCGACGCCTTCTTTCATGGAGATCGAGTTGACGATGCCCTTGCCCTGGATGCACTTCAGGCCCGCTTCGATGACTTCCCACTTGGAAGAGTCGATCATGATCGGTACGCGGGAGATATCCGGCTCGCCGGCGATCAGGTTGAGGAAGCGGACCATGGCCGCCTGGGAGTCGAGCATCCCTTCGTCCATGTTGATGTCGATCACCTGGGCGCCAGCCTCGACTTGCTGCAGGGCCACCTCCAGCGCTTCGGTGTAGTTCTCCTCGCGGATCAGTCGGGCGAACTTGGCGGAACCGGTGATGTTGGTGCGCTCGCCGACGTTGACGAACAGCGACTGGCGATCGATGGTGAACGGCTCCAGGCCCGACAGGCGGCAAGCCTTGGGGATATCCGGGATGGCCCGCGGCGGATACTTGGCCACGGCCTCGGCGATGGCCTGGATATGCGCTGGGGTGGTGCCGCAGCAGCCGCCGATGATGTTCAGGAAGCCGCTGGCAGCGAACTCCTCGACCACTGCCGCCATTTCGGCCGGGGTCTCGTCATATTCGCCGAAGGCGTTGGGCAGGCCAGCGTTGGGGTGGGCCGAAACGTGGGTGTCGGCCTTGCCGGAGAGTTCTTCCAGGTAAGGACGCAAGTCCTTGGCGCCCAGGGCGCAGTTCAGGCCGACGGAGATCGGCTTGGCGTGGCGCACCGAGTTCCAGAAGGCTTCGGTGGTCTGCCCGGACAGGGTGCGGCCGGAGGCGTCGGTGATGGTGCCGGAGATCATGATCGGCAGCTCGACGCGGTCCTCTTCGAACACCTGTTGCACGGCGAAGATCGCCGCCTTGGCGTTGAGCGTGTCGAAGATGGTCTCGATCAGGATCAGGTCGGCGCCGCCTTCGATCAGCCCGCGGGTCGCCTCGACGTAGTTTTCCACCAGTTCATCGAACGTGACGTTGCGATAGCCCGGATCGTTGACGTCGGGAGAAATCGAGCAGGTCCGGCTGGTCGGGCCGAGCACCCCGGCGACGAAGCGCGGTTTGTCGGGGGTTTCGCGGGTCTTGGCGTCGGCCACCTGGCGGGCGATGCGCGCACCTTCGACGTTCAGCTCATAGACCAGCGATTCCATGCCGTAGTCGGCTTGCGAGATCTGCGTGGCGTTGAAGGTATTGGTTTCGAGGATATCGGCGCCGGCGTCCAGGTACGCTTTCTCGATGGCGGCGATCACATCCGGGCGGCTGAGCAGCAGCAAATCGTTATTGCCCTTCACGTCGCTTGGCCAATCGGCGAAACGCGTGCCACGATAGTCGTGTTCCTCGAGGCGGTAACTCTGGATCATAGTACCCATGCCGCCGTCGAGGATCAGGATGCGCTCCTTGAGTGCGTTCTGGAGTGCTTGGTAACGAGCGCTGCGGTCGGACATAGGACTACCTGGTCGGGCGAATATCAGAAGGTGCCGAATAATAACAAACCTGCACGGTTTTTAGACGCACCGCCAATTTGCATGAATTTCTCTCATGTTGGCACCTGCTCGATAGCACCCAAGGACCCGCTCAGGCATATCGTGATGGCTTCAAGAACCAGGACTTTCGGCACATGTCGCTTCGCATACTTGCCAGCGCCTTCGCACTGTTGATCAGTGGCGCGGCGTTCGCGCAGGCCCCCCAATCGAGCCCGGCGATTTCGTATGCCCGGGATATTCAACCGATCTTCACCGAGAAGTGCGTGGCGTGCCATGCCTGCAACGACGCCGCCTGCCAGCTCAACCTGGGCAGCGCCGAGGGGGTCGAGCGCGGCGCGTCCAAGGTGCCGGTCTATCAGGGTGAGCGCAGCCAGGCGGTGGCCACCACGCGGCTGTTCTACGATGCCCACGACGAGGCCGGCTGGCGCAAGCAGGGCTTCTACTCGGTACTGGACCAACAGGGTAGCCAGGCCGCGCTGATGGCACGCATGCTCGAACTGGGCCATCAGGCACCGCTCACCCCCAATGCCAAGCTGCCGGACGACATCGTCCTGGGGCTCGAGCGCAACAACATGTGCCCTTTGCCCCACGAGTTCGAGGCCTATGCCGGCGTGCATCCCAAGGAAGGCATGCCGCTGGCGGTGACCGGCCTGACCGACCAGCAGTACCAGACCCTGCAACGTTGGCTGGCGGCCGGTGCGCCGGTGGAGAAGAATCCGATCAAGCCCAGTGCCACCGAGGCGCAGCAGATCGGCGAATGGGAGGCATTGCTCAACCGCCCCGGCTCCACCGAGGCGCTGGTGGGGCGTTGGTTGTACGAGCACCTGTTCCTGGCGCATATCTATTTCGTCGGCGGTGAGCAGGGCCACTTCTTCCAGTGGGTACGCTCGCGCACGCCGAGCGGCCAGCCGGTGGACCTGATCGCCACCCGCCGCCCGAACGATCCGCCCGGCACCGATTTCTACTATCGCCTGATTCCGGTGCAGGGCGTGATCGTGCACAAGACCCACATCACCTACCCAATGGGCCCGCAGAAGCTCAAGCGGGTCAAGCAACTGTTCTACGCCGGCGACTGGCACGCCGCCTCGCTGCCTGGCTACGGTCCGCGCCACCGTGCCAATCCGTTCGAGACGTTTGAGGCAATTCCGGCGGTGGCTCGCTACCAGTTCATGCTGGATAACGCCGAATATTTCGTGCGCACTTTCATCCGTGGCCCGGTCTGCCGCGGGCAGATCGCCACCGACGTGATCCGCGACAACTTCTGGGCCTTGTTCCAGGAACCGGCCCACGACCGTTACCTCACCGACGCCAAGTACCGCAGCGAAGCCACGCCGTTGCTGGCCATGCCGGGGCAGATCGACGATGTGGGCAGTGTGCTGAGCCTATGGCATGCCTACCGCGACAAACGCAACGAGTACGAAGCGCTGCGCCGCGAGGCCTACGCCCAGATGCCGGCGCCGAGCTGGTCGACGCTGTGGGCGGGCAACGACAACGCGCTGCTGACCATTTTCCGCCATTTCGACAGCGCCTCGGTGACCAAGGGCCTGATCGGTGACGTGCCCCTGACCCTGTGGCTGTTCGACTACCCGCTGCTGGAGCGCACCTATTACCAACTGGCGGTGAACTTCGACGTGTTCGGCAACGTGTCGCATCAGTTGCAGACGCGCCTGTACTTCGACTTGATCCGCAATGGCGCCGAGGTAAACTTCCTGCGCCTGATGCCGGCCGACCGGCGCGGGCATATCCTCAGCGACTGGTACCAGAATAGTGGCAAAGTGAAGATGTGGATGGACTACACCGACATCGACACCAGCACCCCGAGCGCGCTGAAGCTGAACGAGCATGATCCGAAGCGCGACTTCGGCCTGCAACTGCTACAGCGCAGCGCCAGCCTCAATGCCGCCCCCGACCCGATCAACCGCTGCCAGGGTGCCTATTGCTCGCGGCCGCAGATGAGCGAAGTGTTCCGCGATGTCGAGCAGTCGCTGAGCCGTCTGGTCTCGCGTCCGGCTGCTGGCTTGAAGGTGATCGGCCAGTTGCCTGAGGCGACCCTGCTGCGCATAGAGGCCAAGAACGGCGAGCGTCAGGTCTACAGCCTGCTGCGCAACCGCGCCCACAGCAACGTCGCGTTCCTGCTGGGTGAGGCCTATCGCTATGAGCCTGGGCTGGACACCCTGACCCTGTACCCCGGCGTGCTGAGCAGCTACCCCAACTTCATCTTCAATGTTCCGGCCAGCGATGTCGCGGAATTCGTCGAGGACTTGGAGGCGGCGCGCGACGATACCGGTAAATTCGAGCGCATCGTCATGCGCTGGGGCGTGCGCCGCAGCCACCCCGAGTTCTGGCGTTACTTCCATGACTTGACTACCTACATCAAGGAGACCGAGCCGGTAGAGGCGGGGGTGTTGGACATGAATCGCTACCAGAACCTCTGATCGGGCCGTCTGACCTTTCCGGCATCACTGCGGTCGGACACGGTGGATAGCCAGGGTGGGCTGCTGACCCTGCGCCTCGAGGATTCGCGCGATCCTCGAGGCAGCAGCGGCTTGGCCGCACTTGCCTTGGCTTCAATGCACCGAAAACCGCAGGGTAACTCATGCTGTATTCGCTCCAGGCTCTCCGGGCATTCGCCGCCTGGGTGGTGGTCTGTCACCACTTCATGCAGATCTTCTTCGACTTCCATGCCAGCGGCCCGATTGGCCGGCTGTTCGCCGAACGCGGCGCGGTGGGCGTGGACATTTTCTTCGTGATCAGTGGGCTGGTGATCTATCTCTCGACCCGCGACAAGGCCATCGCCCCCGGCGAGTTTCTGCTCAACCGCGCCTTGCGCATCGTCCCCGCCTATTGGTTCTACACCTTGCTGATGGCGGTGCTGATGCTGGTCGCCAGCCGCTGGATGCCGCATCAGGTATTCGAATGGCAGCACCTGCTGCTGTCGCTTCTGTTCATTCCGGCCGAGAACCCGGGCGGCTACGGGTTGTACCCGACCCTCAACGTCGGTTGGACGCTGAATTTCGAGATGTTCTTCTACCTGCTGTTCGGCCTGGCCTTCCTGGTGCGCCAGCGCCACCACCTGTTGCTGGTGACCGCGGCGTTGTTGCTGGTGAGCGAGGTGCTGGGCCGGCTCGGGGTGCTCAGCCGGTTCTATAACAACGACATCATCTACGAATTCCTGCTCGGGATCGGTCTAGGCGTGCTGTATCGCCGGGGCCTGATCCGCGAAGGCGTGTGCCTGCCACTGGTGCTGCTGGGGCTGGCGGGGTTCGCGCTGTTCCAACTGGACGCCTCCCAGCGCCTGTTGCACTGGGGACTGCCCAGTGCGTTGGTGGTACTCGCGTTCGTTGCCCTGGAGCCGTATTTCAAGGGTAGCCGCGTGCTCAAAGCGCTCGGCGACTGTTCCTACTCGGTGTACCTGATCCACGTGCTGGTTTTGTACGCGGGGTTGTTCGCCAGCGAGCGCCTGCGCCTGAACCCGTACCTCGTATTCGCCCTGTGCATCCCGTCAATCGGACTAATGTCGTGGTTGAGCTACCAGTGGCTGGAACGCGGCTTGTATCGGCGCCTGAAGGCTGGCTTCGCGGCCCGACAGGGTATGGCACCTGAGTCGGCGCTATCCCGAGTCAAATGCTAGGACTTTGTTCGGGGCACGGGTTGGCGTACACTGCCGACAAGTCTGTGAGGAACTTACATGAGCGCTATAACCATTACCGACGCCGCGCATGATTACCTGGCTGATCTGCTCTCCAAGCAGAACACGCCTGGCATCGGCATCCGCATTTTCATCACCCAGCCAGGCACCCAGTACGCCGAGACCTGCATCGCCTACTGCAAGCCGGGCGAAGAAAAGCCTGACGATGAGCCGGTCGGCCTGAAAAGTTTCACGGCCTACCTCGACGCTGTCAGCGTGCCCTTCCTGGAAGACGCGCTGGTGGACTACGCCACCGATCGCATGGGCGGCCAGCTGACCATCAAGGCACCGAACGCCAAAGTGCCGATGGTCAATGAAGACAGCCCGATCAACGAGCGCATCAACTACTACCTGCAGACCGAAATCAATCCGGGGCTGGCGAGCCACGGCGGCCAGGTCAGCCTGGTGGATGTGGTCGACGACGGCATCGCGGTGCTTCAGTTCGGTGGCGGCTGCCAAGGCTGTGGCCAGGCTGACGTGACACTTAAGGACGGCATCGAGCGCACCCTGCTGGAACGTATTCCAGAACTCAAGGGCGTGCGTGACGTGACTGACCATACCCAGAAAGAAAACGCCTACTACTAAGGCGTTCGCTGCCTTCGCGGGGCAATCCGGCTTCCACGTTCAACCCGTGGGGGTAGGTTTGCCCCGTGATGCGTTTGATGAATCGCGCATTGATCCTTAGCAACAAACTGTTACGGATTCAATCCCTGCGACAACCGGTCGCGCCCCGTATTCAAAGGGCTGTAGCCCGATCTGACCTGCGTCGGGTGGATGGTCAGGGGGTGTCATGACAGAATGCGCCGGTTTTCTGGCCGACCCACCCCAAGGGCCGGCACCTTCCCTGTAAAGGATGGTTCCATGACTGATCTGTTGACCCGGCGCGCGGTCGTCGCCGGGATGGGCGTTCTGGGGCTGGGCCTGTTGGCCGGCTGCAACCCGGCGCGCGGCCTGGACTTCAAGTACGGCAAGAACATGAGCAACGAGATCCTCGGGCGCAAGTTCAAGCTCAAGGATACCCAAGGCAACGAGCGCACCCTGTCGAGCTTCTACGGCAGTATGCCGATGATCTTCTTCGGCTTTACCCAGTGCCCGGCAGTGTGTCCGACTACGCTCGCGCGTGCGGTGCAAATCCGCAACATGCTAAGAGGACGTGACCGCGAACTGTTCCAGGTGGTGTTCATCACCCTCGACCCGGAGCGCGATACCCCCGAGGTGCTGGATGCCTACGTCAAAGCGTTTGACCCGAGTTTCGTCGCGCTCACCGGCACCCCGGAAGAAATTGCCGAAGTAGCGCGAGAGTTCAAGGTGTTCTACGAGAAGGTGCCGGCCGGCGATACCTACACCATCTCTCACTCGTCCACCAGCTATGTCTACGACACCCGTGGCACCCTGCGCCTGAGCCTGGGTCATTCCCTGAACGCCAAGGAATGCACCGAGGACCTGCTTACACTGATGGAGATCTGCTAAATGTCGATGCAACCGATCAAACGTGCCCTGGCAGCCGTGGCCCTGTTGGGCCTGGCCCTGCCGGCGTTCGCCGAGACCCGCGTGAGCGATGCCTGGGTGCGCGCCAGCGTGCCGCACCAGCAGTCCACCGGTGCCTTCATGACCTTGACCGCGAGTACTGACAGCAAGCTGGTGGGCGTTGCGTCGTCGGTGGCCAAGACCGTGCAGGTACACGAGATGACCATGAACGGCGACGTGATGGGCATGCGTGAAGTCAAGGCTGTCGATCTGCCGGCCGGCAAGCCGGTCAAGCTCGACCCGAACGGCTACCACGTGATGCTGATGGGGCTTAACCAGCAGGTGAAGGAGGGCGAGCAGGTGCCGCTGAGCCTGACCATCGAAGATGCCAATGGCACGCAAGAAACCGTGCAGGTGCAGGCTGGCGTACGCGCCCTCAACGCCGAAGCCGGGCAAGATCACGCGCACATGCACTGAGTCTGAGGGCAGGCGGGTAGGTGTGCACCTATCCGCTAGGTCGCTTCGCGCAACTTGCGGTATTCGCCCGGCGGTACGCCGAACCAGCGCAGGCAAGCCTTGTGAAAGCTGCTCGGGTCACGAAACCCTAGCGTGGCCCCGATGTACTTGATGCTGCGTGCGGAGTCATGCAGCAAGCTATGTGCCTGGGTCAGGCGCGCTTCATCAAGCAGGGCGCTGTAGCTCACCCCCTCACGCTCCAGGGCGTTTTGCAGGCTGCGCCGGCTCAGGCGCAGGCGCTCGGACAGGTATTCCAGCGCAGTAGGCTGGCCCATGGTCAGCTGTTCGGTGAGGGCACGGCGTACGCGCGCTGTGGTTGAACCTTCGATGCGCTCCTCGAGCCTGGCTGCTGCGTATTCCCCGTGTAAACGGTCCAGCGTTGGCGAGGCCGTGGGCAGTGGCAGGCGGCATACCTCGGCGGACAGCCGCAGGCTGTTGTATGAGCGGCCGAACACCAGTCGTTCGCCGAACAGCTCGCGCAGCACCGTGGTATCGGCAGGCTCTGGATAAGCCAGCTCCACCTCCAGCGGCACGAAGCGGCACGCTGGCGTCAGCCATTGCAGCAGGCCCAGGGTCATGGCAGCACCGGCGTCGATGAACACGCGGGGTGCGCAAGGACCCACTTCGAAACCGATCAGCCGCATTTCATCGGCGCTCTGTTCAAGGCGCAGGATCGAGCCGTTGGTGGTCAGCGGGTGCAGGCTTACCAAGCGCTCCAGCGCATCCCCCAGCGTGGCGCAGGACATCACCGCGTAGCCCAGTTGCCCGAGCATCGCCGGGTGTGCGTGGGCATGCACGCGCACGCCGATGTCCGCATCGCCGCTGCGTTGCACCACCTCCTCCAGCCACTGGTATACCCGCACCAGACGAATGTGGCGGCCGCTCTCGGCCAGGATCGGGTCGTGCGGGTCGACGACGGCGCCAGCACGGATCAAAGCCTGGGCCAGGGTGGTGAAGTAACTGCGGGAAACGGTATGCATGACGCTGTCCTGGAAACGCGTTAGTTCGCTGCGAAGGTGTGGTGGTCCTAACGGGGCCTGCGGGTCAGTATCCGCCGGGGTGGGTCAGGGGACAACCGATGAGGGCCGGGGAACACTGTTCGGTCCAGTCGGTGGATGGGACCATGCGTGCCAACATGGACGGTGTGTTTGCCAGCAGGAAGCCGGCTGATCGTTGGAGCCAACAGACTGATGAACACCCCCCTGGATGCAGATCCCGTACAAGACCGGGATGACATGCGTCGTGCACGCCTGGTCTACCAGCAACTGGCCTTGAGCCACTTCATGCTGGCCTTTCAGCCTGTGGTCGATGGGCGCGACCCCACCTGTGTGCTGTACCACGAATGCCTGCTGCGCCATGACGGCCCGCCCTTGGGCTTCAACCCCATCGCTGTTCTGGAGCGCCGGCAAGCCATGGGCCTGCTCGACCGCAGCGTGCTGGGCTGCGTTATCGATATCCTGGAGCGCTATCCCGATCTGCAGCTGGGGTGCAACCTGTCCGCCCAAAGTGCCTGCGATGGTTTGCTTTGGCAGCCGCTGTGGGCGCGCCTGCGCCAGCGGCCAGAGGTCGCTGCGCGGCTGGTGCTGGAAATCACCGAAAGTGCCGCGCCAGCAGATCCTGAACGCGCGTTGGCCTTCATCGCCCAGGCTCAGGCACTGGGCTGTCGCGTGGCAATTGATGACTTTGGTGCAGGATTTGCCAGTCTCGCGTTCGTGCGCCAGGCTCGCCCGGACGTGCTCAAGGTGGACCGCGGTTATCTGCACAGGGCCCGTGAGTCGGGGACTGAAGCCCAGGTGTTCCATCATCTGGTCAGGCTGTGTCAGGGGCTGGCTCCGCAGGTGGTGGTCGAAGGGGTCGAGGATGAGCAGGATTACGCATGCGCGCTATCGGCCGGTGCCGTGGGAATGCAGGGCTTCCACTTTGGCCGACCTTCGTTGCAGTCTCCGGTGGCAGGCTGCCGCGTATCGTTGGAGCGCTGAGGGTAGCAACTGCCCGATTGATGTCTAAGTGCCATTATCGCGATTATGCCCAGCTACAACAATGGTGTGGGGCGGTTCGAGAGCGTCAGGTATAGGAACTCGCGCGCCGAATGGGCGGGCGAGTGCTACACGCTGAATATGCTCGCGATGGGCTCAGCGGAAACGCGGCAGTGGGCGATCGACGGTCAGTGACGTCAGGGTTCGACGGACTCTGGCTTCATCGGCCTCGAGCGCCTTCAGGCTTTCGCGGATCTTGCCCGCGACCGGGATATCGCCTTGGCGGTCGATCCAGTCGGCGATTTCCTTGCAGGCACTGCTCAGACAAGCCTGGCGCTGGTTTATCAGAGACAGGAGCGTGGTGATTTCTCGTTCGGACATGATGGGCTCCTCCGTTCGACCTGATCAGTGTAGCAGTGCTTGGTGCAGGTCATTGCTCCAGGTTGCGAAGCAAGCGTTATGGGCGGACGGTGCGCTTGTTAGGTGTAGGTGCAATGTGAACGGCCGTGCTGAGTAGGCATGCCTGTCGATAGGTCCCAGGCGTCACACCATACGCCTGCTTGAACTGCCGGCTGAGGTGGCTCTGGTCAGCAAAGCCCAGGGTCACGGCGACCGCGAGTGCAGGCAAGCCGCTGCGTAGCAGCTCCCGCGCTCGTGCCAGACGACGCTGCTTGAGCCAAGCGTGAGGCGCAAGGCCGGTGGCTTGGCGAAATACCCGGGCGAAGTGAAACGGCGACAGGTTAACGGCAGCTGCCAAGTCCTCCAGCGAGGGGGGCTCGGCGAGTCGGCTTTCCAGCAACTCGCGGGCACGCGCCACGGCCAGCGGCTCGTTGCCGGGTGTGGCCGGCTCCAGGCGTTGGCCGTGGCGCTGCACCAATGCCAGCACGGCCTGGCGCCAGGCGGTCTGTTGCTCCAGGGCACTGGCACCGGCCTCGCAGCGTTGGTTCAGCTGGCTGAAGGCGCGGGCCAGGATCGGGTCGTGGATCACACTGTCCTTGAAGTACGGCATTCCATGGCGCCCCAGCTCCAGCTCATCAAGCACCCCGGTCACTCGCGCAGGCTCAGGGTAGCAGCCCCTGTAGCGCCAACCGGCCTCGTGGGCCGTTGCGCCGGTGTGCAACTCGTCGGGGTTGATCAGTACCATGCTGCCGACCGGTGCCAGGTGCTCGCCACCACGATGCCAGAAGCGCTGTGCGCCTGCCTCGATCACGGTGAACACATACCCTTCATGCACATGCGGTGCGAAACGTTGCTGCAGGTAGCGCGCATGCAGCATCTCCACGTCGCCGAGCGCCGTGGACTGCCACAGGTGGGCCTGTTCGCGCAGTACGGCGGTCATGCCAGCCAGCCGCGCAGAAGGAAGAAAATCAACATGCTCGCCAGCATGCTCAGCAATACGCTACGGGTCAACAGAACCAAGGCTATGGCCACCAGCGCGCCGAGTAGGTAGGGGTTGAGCAAGCTCAGATCGAGCTGACGGTCAGGCAGGAAGATAATGGGTCCGCAGATTGCCGTGAGCATGCCGGGCACGGCGAAGCCCAGGAACTGCCGGGCGTTCGAACTCAGCCGCAATGGCAGGCGCGGTTCGAGAAAGGCGTAGCGGTTGAGGAATACCACCGCGCCCATGGCGAAAATCAGTAGCCAGATCATGCACGCGCTCCGCAATGTTTCTGACAAGCGAACCCTGCGCTCATACCTAGCAGGCCAGCCGCCACTAATGCGGTTTCCCAATGCCAGTAGCTGAACAGCACCGAACAAAGCAACGACACGCTCACGCACACTACCGTGGAGAGGTTGCGTACCCGCGGCGCGATCAGCGCCACGAAGGTGGCGACGATGGAAAAATCCAGGCCTAGTTGGTCAAGGTGTGGGATGTTCTGGCCCAGCACGATGCCGGCTAGGGTGAACAGGTTCCACGCCACGTAGAACGTCAGGCCCACGCCCAGCGCATACCAGCGATTGAACTGCTGCTGGTCGTGATGGCTGGTAAGGGCAAAAAATTCATCGGTGAGCAAAAAGCCCAGGCCCAAGCGCCAACGGGTTGGCAAGCCCGACAGATGCGGGCGCATCGACAGGCCGTAGAGCAGGTGCTGAGATGTCAGCAGCAAGGTCGTGAGCAGGATCGACACCAGGCTCGCGCCGCCTTTGAGCATTCCGATGGCCACCAGTTGGGCGGCGCCGGCAAAGACGATGGCCGATAGGCCTTGGCCTTGCCAGGCCGAGAGGTTGGCCTCGATGGCCATCGAGCCGGCCAGTAGGCCCCAAGGGGCGACGGCCAGAGACAGCGGCACAATGGCGATGGCGCCTCGCAGAAAGGCATGACGGGCAACAACGATGGTGGTCATAGGCAGGGCAACACATCGACAAGGCAGGTCAGCATGCCAGAGGACGCCTGGGCCAAGCTTGAACGATCTTGCTCAAATGCGTGAAAGGGGCTTTATCGGCTGCTGGTGAGCTGCTGCGCCGCGTCCACGCAGCCGTTGATCTCCACGGCCTTGCGCAGCAGGGTCTGGCGGTGGGGCAGGTCGAGGTCACCCAGCAGCCGATATACCTCGGCCTGGTAGTCGCGTTGGCGTCCCCACTGCATTTCAAGGCCCTTGGGGCGCGCGCGATTGCACGCCAGACGTGCGGCCGGTTGAGGGTAGTAGGCAGCGTACAGCGTCGCCATGCCGGCCACCGCTTCCAGCGCCTGACGATAATCCGGGCTGGCATTGTAAGGTTTGCACCAGTGGGCGATGGCCAGTGCTGGCGGCGCGAAACCCTGATGCAGGCTGGCTTCCAGTAGCGGGCAGGCGGCTTCGGCAATCTGCGTGGCGGGCAGGTACGTGGTGTAGTACAGCGCCAGGCGATACTGTGCCACTGGATGGCCTAACGCCACGGACTTCTCCAGCAATGCCACTGCACTGGGCAAGGTACGCGCCATGGCCTGGCCTTGACGGCTCAGTTCGGGATCGTTCTGGTTGGCGGCGCGCAATGGACTGGGACTGTCATCCAATTGGTCGGCCTGTTCCAGCAGCGGCAGCGCCTGGCGGTACAACAGGTCGGCGTGAGGGTCGATGCTTACCTCCGCGGCCTGGGCGGCGAACGCTGGCAGCAGCGCCAGGGCGGCGATGCGCACGCTGCGAGAGCGGGGGCGAACAGCAGGGCAAGTTGCTTCGACAGTCATGGCGGTACGCGTATGTCTCGGGCGAGTCAGGGGCGATGGCGTATTCTAGCCAGCCACTGCCTCAGACCGAAAGCCCAGCGCAGATCAAATCGGACGAAGCCCCTCAGGGCAGCTTGTCCACAGTTGATTTACGCTGGCCTGGCTTGTCCAGGGCAAGCCCCAGCTTGGCGGTGATCACCTTGGCCAGCGCGTTGTTACCACGGTCATTGAAGTGCAGTCGGTCGATGAATAGATGCTCGCCGAAGACCGGCGAACTGCTGAGCATGCCATTCATGTCGTAGCACGGCACAGGGTCGGCCTGGCACTTGATCCGGCGGAAAAAGGCCGAGTGCAGCTGGCGGTCGAAGGTGGCAGCAAGCAGGCGGTCGAAATGACTGGGGTTGTGATCCAGACCTTGGAGCATCAGCTGTTCACCGGCAGGCACGGTTTCACGGCACCACGGCAGCAGGGGTTGGAGGATGAACGTAAGAGAACTGTGGCTGTTGGCCAGTAGGCGTTCCCACTGGCAGAGGGTGCGCGCGATGCAGTCGGCAGCACGTCCCAGACGTTTGTCGGGCGTGGGCAGTGTATCCAGCGTCGGCCAGGGTTGTTGTTCACGGGGCGCGAACACTTGCGTCAGGCGTCGCCACACCGAGTCATGGTGCTGTGCTTCAGGGCCCTTAATACCTTCATTGAAACGGTTCAGAAAAGCCTGGTAGGCCTGGGCCCGGTGTGGTTCATGGCTGCCTGCCAGCAACTCGTCCAAGGTGTCCTGGGCCAACGTGTTCAAACCGCTGAGCAACACCACATGGCCAATCTGGCCAAGGCGGTGCTGGTGGGTGAGGAACATCAGCAACTCCTGGGGAGCGCTCAGGCCGCAACCGGCCAAGGTTAGCCATACCTCGCCGGTAAGCGCTGACAGGTAGGAGGCTACGGTGTGCTCATCGGAGCTGGCACCGATGCCCATGGCGCTGGAGCCGCCCACCAGCAGGTTAACGCGCGCCGCGCCACCGCGCTCTGCCAGTGAATAGCGCTTGCCCGCACAATGGCTGTAGCGCATGCCCAGTGCGTCGGTATTGATGGTTGCGGAGCGATAGCCGCGCTCGTGCGCATGGGTTGTCTGTGGGGCGCGGCGGCTGCCCAGCAGCAGAAAGCGCTGATAGTCCTGCTGCAACGGGAAGGCGGCGCCCACGCAGCCTGCCGGGAAGGTATCGAGGGTGCTCATGGGCGCTCCTTGGGCGGTTTCAGGCCGTCAGTTCCCGCACGTTGTAGGCAAGGCCCACAGCAGCGATCAGCAGCAGCGCGACCCCCGAAGCCAGGCTGATGATACGGCTGCTGCGCTGCGAGGCGATGCGGCCGATGGCGAAGATGTACAGGCTCAGCACGGCGAAGTCGATGGCGCACCACAGCAGTGACAACACCACCATGCTCTTGCCGAACGACTCGGTGATCTGGATGAACTGGGGGAAGAACGAGATGAAGAAGATGATGTCCTTGGGGTTGGAGATCCCTACCATGAACCCTTGCAACAGGCCGCCACGGCCCGGTTGTGCATCGACCTGAGCGGCAGCGGTGGGGACCGATGTGGCCTGCATCGCCTCGCGCAGGGTGCCCACGGCGATGTGGCCAATGAACAGGCAGCCCAGCAGGCTCATGCCGTTGAGCCAGGCCTTGTCGATGGCGGCGCTGGTCATGATGACCCAGGCGGCGGCGCCGATCAGCACCAATGAGGCCCAGTTGGTTCCGATGGCCGTGAACACGGCCTTGCGCGCGCCTGAGGCCGCAGCGGTGTTGACGATCAGTGCCACCACCGGGCCGGGTGTGGCGATCAGCAGCAGGACAGTGAGGGCGTATGTGGCGGTCAGGGCGGTATTCACGTTCAGTTCTCGCTCAGTGAGTCAGGTACAGCAGCGGTGTGGAACGGGCAGCGTGGCGGATTCAGCGAACCGGGCTCCTGCAACTGGTACTGCTTCCATTCGTAGTTGTCGTGGTGGCCGAAAAAGCCCAGCGAATCGGGCATGACGCCGTTGTTGTAATGGCGTACCCGGTCGCGGATACGCGCACGGATACGTTGGCCGCTTTGCGTGTCGGCGCTGGCCACTTCGTCGAAACTTTCGCGTGGGTTGACGACCCAGGCGATATGCGGGCCCAGGTTGCGGCTTTTCATCAGCCGGTGGGCTGGGAAGTTCATGTTGATGAACAGGGGCACGCCGTCGAAGCAGAACGCCCACTGTGCGTCATGCGGGTCGTGGGGCATGTCGGCGGGCCAGGGTTGCGGGTCGCGAGCGTGGACCTCGCACAGTACCTCCCAAGCCAGCGCCTGCTGTTGCATAAGGTCCGTGTCGCGTGCGGTTTCCAGAAAGACCAGCAACGGATTGCCGACCCGCTGCTTGAGCGGGATCTGCTTGATCGTGCCTATGTAGTCGGTCAGGCCTCGGGCGATGTCGCCGGCCAGGTCGCCTGCGTGGGCGAAGATGATGTGGCAGGTGCGTGCGTTCACCGCTTTACGCCCGAACAGGCACGGGAAGTCGGGGTTGGCGAGGGTTTCCTTGAACTGCTGTAGGGTCTTGTACGTCCAGTGGTGCTTGTTCTGGACATGTTCATCGGCAAGCTCGAGCGCATCCAGGCGATAGCAGTTTCCATAACCCGTAAACATGATTTCCCCAGGGGTATAGCAGTTAATAGAGTTTTTCCGGCTTATCCATACGGTTTTGCCCTCTATAGTCATTGTTTACAGCATTTTCCGAGACCGGACCCAGGTTGTAAAACGCCTGGAACTATGACCTACTATTAGTCTCGCTCATGCTCTGGAAGCCAAGATGTCCGAACGGATTCAAGCCCTGCACGCCTTACGTGCATTCGAAGTGGCGTCGCGCTATGGCTCGTTCACCCGCGCTGCCCAGGAGTTAGCGCTCACCCAAGGTGCGGTCAGCCACCACATCAAAACCCTTGAGGCCCTGTTCGGTTGCGATTTGTTCGAGCGCCGCGGCCCCAAGCTGCGCCTGACCGAGCATGGCAGCCTGCTGGCCCAGGAGCTCAAGGTGGGCTTCAAGATCATCGAGAACGCCTGCGCGTTGTTGCGCCAGGACCGTCACGGCTTGCGCCTGAAGGCGCCGTCGACGCTCACCGTGCGCTGGCTGTTGCGGGCCTTGGACGGCTTCAAGAAACTCGACAACAGTTGCCCGGTACAGCTGTCGAGCGTGTGGATGGACATCGATGCGGTAGACTTCTACTCAGAGCCCTATGACTGCGCGATCCTGCTCGGTAACGGGCGTTTCCCGGCTGATGTCGAGAGCCTCAAGTTGTTCGATGAATGGCTGATTCCGGTATGCCATCCCGATTACCTGGCTGAGCCTGCCCCCTCGCTTGCGGTGCTGCATGACTGCGAATTCCTCCACCCTTCGCCGGACCGGCGTGACTGGCGCCGCTGGTTGGCGCGGGTCGACGCGTTGGATGTCGGCATCGATCGGGGTCAGGTGTTCGACACCCTTGACCAAGGCATTTCCGCCGCCCAGCAGGGGCTGGGGATCTCGGTGGTGGACCTGGTGCTGGCCAGCGCGGACCTAGCCGCCGGCAGCTTGGCCACGCCGTTCCCCCAGGCGGTGGCGACCGGCGATGGGTATTACATGGTCTGGCTCAAGTCCAGCCCCAAGGCACGCCAGATGCACAGGCTGCGCGACTACCTGCTGACCCAGGTGCCGCCGCTGTCGCGCAAGGACATCAGTTACCTTTATGGCTGAGTGCCGCGCCCGCTGAGCATGGCGCGAGCGTCGCTGGCATGGGCTATTGCGATACACTGGCGGCCTCGCATCCCTTCTCCTGCCGAGGTTCTCGCGGTGCAGCTGCAACAGGGCTTTGTCCTTACTCGCCATTGGCACGACACGCCCGAAGGCACCTGTGTGGAATTCTGGCTGGCCACCGAGCAGGGGCCGCGGCGCGTGCGCCTGGCGCCGCAACCGTCGGTGGCGTTCATTCCCGCCGCCCACGCCGAGCAGGCCCGGCGGCTGTTGGCGGGCGAGTCCGGCGTGCAACTGCGGCCCTTGCAACTGCGCGATTTCGAGCAGCGCCCGGTGCTGGGGTTGTACTGCACCCAGCATCGCCAGATGATCGCCCTCGACAAGCGTTTGCGCGCCGCAGGCGTGGAGGTGTTCGAGGCTGATATCCGTCCGCCGGAGCGTTACCTGATGGAGCGCTTCATCACCGCCCCGGTGCGCTTCGAGGGGCGGCCCGATGCCCACGGCACGTTATGCGATGCCCAGCTCAAGCCTGACCCGGACTACCGTCCCCCCCTGCGCCTGGCTTCGTTAGACATCGAGACCAGCGAGCGTGGCGAGCTATACAGTATCGCCCTGGAGGGCTGCGGCCAACGCACGGTGTATATGCTCGGCCCGGCCAACGGCAGCGCGCCCGAGGTGGATTTCGATCTGCATTATTGCCAAGACCGCGCCGGGCTGATCGACAGCCTCAACCAATGGCTGATGCAGCATGACCCGGATGCAATCATCGGCTGGAACCTGATCCAGTTCGACCTGCGCGTGCTGCATGAACACGCCAAGCGCCTGAACGTGCCGCTGTGCCTGGGCCGCGATGGTGCGCCGATGCACATGCGCGAGCACGGCAGCCGCAGCCACTTCTTCGCCGAGGCGCCCGGCCGTCTGCTGATCGACGGTATTGAGGCGCTGCGTTCGGCGACTTGGAGTTTCCCCTCGTTCAGCCTGGAGAGCGTCGCCCAGCAGTTGCTGGGGGAGGGTAAGGCGATTGCCACGCCCTACCAGCGCATGGACGAGATCAACCGCCTGTTCGCCGAGGACAAGCCGGCCCTGGCCCGCTACAACCTCAAGGACTGCGAGCTGGTGACGCGGATCTTCGCCCACACCCGGCTGCTGGCGTTCTTGCTCGAACGGGCCAGTGTGACCGGGCTGCCCGTGGACCGCAGCGGTGGTTCGGTGGCAGCGTTCTGTCATCTGTACATCCCGCCGATGCACCGCCTGGGTTTCGTAGCACCCAACCTTGGTAGTCGCGAGGGCGAGGCCAGCCCCGGTGGCTTTGTCATGGACTCACGCCCAGGGCTTTACGACTCGGTGCTGGTGCTGGACTACAAGAGCCTGTATCCGTCGATCATCCGTACCTTCCTGATCGACCCTGTGGGCCTGGTCGAAGGCCTGCGCCAGCCCGACGACACGCATTCGGTGGAAGGCTTTCGCGCAGCGCGTTTCTCGCGTAGCCAGCACTGTCTACCGGCTATCGTCGAGCGCGTGTGGCAGGGCCGCGAAGCGGCCAAACGCGCCGGTAATGCGCCATTGTCCCAGGCGCTGAAGATCATCATGAATGCCTTCTACGGTGTGCTGGGTTCCAGCGGTTGCCGGTTTTTCGATCCGCGCCTGGCCTCGTCGATCACCCTGCGCGGGCACCAGATCATGCGCCAGACCCGCGCGTTGATCGAGGCCCGTGGCCTGGATGTGATCTATGGCGATACCGACTCCACCTTCGTCTGGCTCAAGCATGCCCATAGCGAGCAGGATGCTGCGCGCATCGGCCGGGAACTGGTGGCCGAGGTCAACCAGTGGTGGGCCCGCCACCTGCGTGAAAGCCTGGGGCTGGAGAGCGCGCTGGAATTGCAGTTCGAGACTCACTACCGGCGCTTTCTGATGCCGACTATCCGCGGTACCGATGAGGGCAGCAAGAAGCGTTACGCAGGCCTGGTACAGCGCGCCGACGGCAGTGCAGAGATGATCTACAAGGGCCTGGAATCGGTCCGTACCGACTGGTCGCCCCTGGCTCGCCAATTCCAGCAGGAACTCTATGGCCGGATATTTCGTGGCCAGCCATACCGCGAGTACCTGTGCGACACCGTGCAGCGCTTGTTGGCTGGCGAACTTGATGAGCTGCTGGTGTACCGCAAGCGTCTGCGCAGACCGCTGGCGGACTACCAACGCAACGTGCCCCCGCATGTGCGTGCTGCACGCCTGGCCGATGCGTACAACGCGCGCCAGGGGCGGCCCCGGCAGTACCAGAACGGTGGCTGGATCAGCTACCTGATCACCACCTCTGGCCCCGAGCCGCTGGAGGACCTGCGCTCTGCGGTCGACCACCAGCACTATCTGACCCGGCAACTGCAACCGGTGGCTGATGCCATCCTGCCGTTCGTGGGGGATGATTTCGGCGCGCTGATAGACCGTCAGTTGCCGCTGTTCTAGCCCTGTGCGCCGAGCACGCAGGCGCGGCTGCCTGCAAACGATGCAGGTGCAAGCCCGAAAAATCCTCGGCACGCAGGAACCGGTGGGCGGGCTGACGATCAGAGCAGTCAATCGCGTAAATCCTTACAGGATGTGAACGAGCGCGCCGTCGGACGCTGCCGTCGGGGGCGCTTCGGCCTTTACCCGCAAGGGCTTGGGCTATGCTCAAGAAGGCCGCACCGTGCCCCGGCGTGGACACCGGAAGTTACTTTTCCGCAGGCTGTCGGACAGGTTTGGTGGTTTAGGCTCGCGTGTCGGACTTTTCGCACAAGTCTGTAGTCATGAGAATTAACAAGGAGATGCCCATGCTCGTCAGGTCACTGACACTCGCCACCCTATTCGCCTTCGCCGGGCCTGTGCTCGCCGCCGACAGCGATGCGCCCTTGGCCAAGGAGCAGGGCAAGGCGCGGCCGCTGGTGGTGATCGCGCCCAGCAGCGCCGACCCGACCCTGCGCGGCCTGCAAGAGGCGCTCAAGGACCCGGCCACCCAGGCCGGCTTCAAGGAACGCGGGCTGGTCCTCTACAGCGTGGCGCAGATGATGGGAAAGCGTGAAGACAAGAACCTCGAACAGCAGACCACCATGGCCCTGATCCGCGAGCTGAAGCTGGGTGCCAGCAAGGGTACTAAGGTCATCCTGGTGGGCAAGGACGGCGAGCGCCATGTGCTCAAGGATGACGACAGCGGCGAAAAACTCGACCCGCAAGTGATCTTCAAGGCCGTCGATGCGTTGCCGGCCAGTGAACAGGCGGTAACTGCACCCGAGCCGGTGGCGGCTGCTCCAGACGAACCCAAGGCCAAGGAAAGCAAACCCGCCAAGCCCAGCAAACCCATGGCGCCGCCCAAGCCACTGGACGACTGAGGCGCGCCGTCCTCGCCGTTTGCCCTGAAAGATCGGCGGCGGTAGGGCACCGGTGCAGATCTGCGCCGTTGCTTGCCTGGCAATGGCGTGTCGGGGCGCTTCGTTGAGGATCGCCCCGGACGTCTGCACTTTAAACGCAAGGCACTCGAATGAAGTGGGCGAGTCGCTGAATATCTTCATTCGGGTGGTTGTCGGTCCTGTGAAAATCCGTGCGAATGCTTACAATCAGCGCTCTTTTGAATGTAAGTCACAGGCACCCGTTTCCATGGCGTTCGATGCGTCCACCCTTCTCACGCTCACCATCGCCCTCGCGGCGGCCTCGGCGCTGTATCTGGCCATCGAGTGGCGCAGCGTACGCGAGTCCTCGTTGCTGTGCTGGAGCACAGGTTTTGCGATTATCAGCATCGGTTCGTCATTGGCGCTGCTGCGCAGCAGTGGCTATCTGTTCATCGGTATCTGGTTCGCCAACGGCTTGCTGATCCTGGCCCACTGGTTGTTTTTGCTTGGGGTCGTGCGTTTTACCGAGACCCGCCTGTCACGGGCCTGGTACTTGGGCATCGTGGTCTGGCTGGCGATGCTGACGTTGCCGGATTGGGCGAGCTGGTCGAAGAGCCTGTTGGTGGTGCAGTCCATGCTGGTGGCGTTGCTCACCTTACAGGCCAGCTGGCTGCTGCGTGCGCATGGTAAATCGCTGAGTGTCGGGGCGGCACAACTGCGTTTCATCCTGCTGCTGCATGGCCTGTTCTACCTGGGCAAGACCCTGCCGGCGCTGGTGCCCGGCACGCTGATCGAGCTTGCCGCATTCCGTGGCCTGATCATCCAGGTGTCCTTGGTGGAGGGTGCGATGGCGATCATGCTGATTGCGCTGTCGATGACCGGCACCGTGCGCTACCGCCGTGAAGAACGCATCGAACGTCTGGCTGCGCGCGATCCACTCACCGCGCTGTACAACCGCCGCGCCCTGGAAGTGCGCGCACCGAGCCTGTTTGCCGAGGTTTCGCCGCATCGCCCGGGGGCGCTGCTGCTGATCGACATCGACCACTTCAAACTGGTCAATGACTGTCATGGCCACGCGGCTGGCGATCGTTTGCTGGTCGCGTTGAGCGAGATGATCCGCGCACTGTTGCCGGAGCGCGCGATTGCCGCGCGCCTGGGTGGGGACGAGTTCGTGATCTTGCTGGGCGGCGCTTCCCGTGGGCAGATCGAAACCCTTGCCGCGACCTTGCGCCAGCAGTTTCAGCACGCGGCAGCGCAGAGCTGCGCGACCCCTGAGGCGGTGACCTTGAGCATCGGCGCGAACCTGTTCGACCGGCCGCCAGCGAGCCTGGCAGCCTTGTTGGAGCAGGGCGATGTATTGCTCTATGCCTCCAAACGCAGCGGTCGCAACAGCGTGCAGTTGGTGGATGGGTCGCGTAATACGGCTTGGCGAGCCGAGGTGAGGTAGGCTGCGCCAGCGCAATCGCCAGCGCAGGCCTACCCACGCGGTTACAACCAGCCTTTGATCTGGCGTGCCACCGCCTCGCTGGAAATGCCATAGCGGTCGTGCAGGGTGGGCAGGGCGCCGGCGTCGAGGAACGCATCGGGCAGGGCGATCTGGCGGAAGCTCGGGGTCACGCCATTGCGCAGCAGCACGCTTGCCACGGCTTCGCCCAGTCCGCCGATGACTGAGTGGTTCTCTGCGGTGACCACCAGCCGCCCTGACTTGCGCGCCTCGGCCAGGATCGTCGCTTCGTCCAGCGGTTTGATGGTCGGCACATGCAGCACCGCCACGTCCACCCCATCCTTTTGCAACTGCTCGGCGGCCTCCAACGCGCGCATGGTCATCAAGCCGCTGGCGATCAGCAGCACGTCGCGTCCACCGCGCAGCACCTGGGCCTTACCCAGCTGGAAGCGGTAGTCGTAGCGGTCCAGTACCAGTGGCACGTTGCCGCGCAACAGACGCATGTACACCGGACCTTGATGGGCCGCGATGGCCGGGACGGCCTGTTCGATCTCCAACGCATCGCATGGGTCGACCACCATCAGGTTGGGCATTGCGCGCATGATCGCAAGGTCATCGGTGGCCTGGTGGCTCGGGCCGTAGCCGGTGGTCAGGCCTGGCAGGCCGCAGACGATCTTGACGTTGAGGTTCTCCTCGGCAATCGCCATGCAGATGAAGTCGTATGCACGGCGCGAAGCGAACACCGCGTAGGTGGTGGCGAACGGAGTCATGCCCTCGCGGGCCATCCCCGCCGCAGCGCTCATCAGCAATTGCTCGGCCATGCCCATCTGGTAGAACCGCTCAGGGTGGGCCTTGGCAAAGATATGCAGGTCGGTGTACTTGGACAGGTCGGCGCTCAGCCCGACGATGTCCTGGCGTTGTTCGGCCAGCGCCGCGAGGGCATGGCCGAATGGGGCCGGGCGGGTCGGTTGGCCTTCGGCTGCGATCGAGGCGATCATCGCCGAGGTGGTCAGGCGTTTTTTCGCGGTGGTTGGGCTGTTCATGCTTGGCTCCCGGCGTCCAGTGCTTGCAGGGCGAGGTCCCATTCGTGTTCATCGACACGGATGAAGTGGGTCTTGTCGCGGTTTTCGAGGAAGGGCACGCCCTTGCCCATGCGCGTGTCACAAATGATTACCCGTGGTTGCGCGCCAGTGTGCGTGCGGGCCTGGTCGAACGCCTGCACCAACGCGTCGAGGTCGTTGCCATCGACGCGCTGCACATACCAGCCGAAGGCTTGCCAGCGATCGACGATCGGCTCGAAGGCCAGCACTTCGCTGGAATGACCATCGGCCTGTTGGTTGTTGACGTCGACGATGGCGATCAGGTTGTCCAGACGCCAGTGGCTGGCGGACATCACCGCTTCCCAGGTGGAGCCTTCGTTCAGTTCGCCGTCCGACAGCAGGTTGTACACCCAACTGTCCGAGCCTTTGCGCTTGAGCCCCAGGCAGGCGCCGACGGCGATACCCAAGCCGTGACCCAGCGAACCACCGGTGATTTCCATGCCGGGCGTGTAGGCGGCCATCCCCGACATAGGTAGGCGGCTGTCGTCGGCGCCGTAGGTCTCAAGCTCTTCCTCGGGGATCACGCCGGCCTCGATCAAGGCCGCATACAAGGCAATGGCGTAGTGGCCGATGGACAGATAGAAACGGTCGCGTTGTTCCCAGTCGGGGTTGGCTGGGTCCAGGCGCAGGGCGTGGAAGTAGGCCACCGCCAGCAGGTCGGCGGCGCCCAGAGCCTGGCCGATGTAGCCCTGGCCCTGAACTTGGCCCATGCGCAGGGCGTGACGGCGGATATTATGGGCGCGCGCAGCCAGGGGCCGCGCACCCGGGGTAGCGGGTACGGCGTTCATGGGGTGACTCCTTGCAGGATGCGAAAGTGAGGAATTAACGATTGACTAGGCTGGCCGGCACGCGGAACACCAGCAGCGCGCCGAACAGCAATACGGCGGTGATCAGGTACATGCCGATGGCGTTGCTGCCCAGGGTGCTGGTGATCCAGCCAATCAGGAACGGTGAGCAAAAGCCGGCCAGGTTGGCGAAGCTGTTCACCGCCGCGATGCCCGCAGCAGCCGAGACACCGCCGAGTAGCGTGGTTGGCAGCATCCAGAACAGCGACGAGGCGGACAGGATGCCGGCCGCCGCCAGGCACAGGCTCAGGATCGACAAGCTAAGGTGGCTGGCGAACAGCGCTGCCAGGCTCAGGCCCAGGGCGCCAGCGAGCATCGGTATGGCCAGGTGCCAGCGGCGTTCGCGGTGACGGTCGCCGCTGCGTCCGGCCAATAGCATGGCAACGATCGCGCAGCAGTACGGCAGGCTGGTGAGCAGGCCGATGTGCAACGGCTCGCTGACCCCGGCATTGCGCACCAGGGTCGGCAGCCAGAAGGTGATGGCGTACTGGCCCATGACCACGCAGAAGTAGATGCCGGCCAGCAGCCACAGACGTCGGTCGCGGATAAAGTCGCCCACCGAGCCGTGATGGGTCTTGTGCCGTTCGTCTTCGGCCAGTTCCGCACGCACCAGCGCTTTCTCTTCGGCGCTGAGCCAATGCGCTTGCTCGACGCCGTCCTTGAGGTAGCTCAGCACCAGCACCCCGACCAGTACGGTGGGCAGCGCTTCGAGCACGAACATCCATTGCCAGCCGGCCCAACCGTGTACTCCGGCGAAACGCTCCATGATCCAGCCCGACAGAGGCCCGCCAAGCATGCCCGACAGGGGAATGGCGATGAACCACAAGGCGGTCATCTTGGCGCGGCGGTAGGAGGGGAACCAGTAGGTCAGGTACAGCAGCAGGCCGGGTGCCAGGCCGGCTTCGGCAACCCCGAGGAAAAAGCGCAGCACGTAGAACTGCCAGGCGGTTTCGACGAAGGCGAACAAGGCCGAAATCAGCCCCCATGTGATCATGATGCGGGCGATCCAGCGCCGGGCACCGACTTTGTGCAGGATGATGTTGCTCGGTACTTCACACAGGAAGTAGCCGATGAAGAACATCCCGGCGCCCAAGCCATACACCGCTTCGGACAGCGCCAGGTCGTCCATCATTTGTAGCTTGGCGAAGCCGACGTTGACCCGGTCGAGGTAGGCGCACAGGTAGCACAGCATGAGAAAGGGCATCAGCCGCCAGGCCGTCTTGCGATAGGCGTGGCTGCGCGCGGCGGTGGCCGCATCGAAGGCGAGGGTAGTCATGTCGATCTGATCTCTTGTTGTTATCGATTGCCCCGCCGTGGCGGGGCTCAGATACGAAATATCCGGGTGTGACGTGGGCGTCAGTGGATCAGCATGCCCCCATTGACGTCGAGGGTGATGCCGGTCAGGTAACTGGACAAGTCGCTGGCCAGGAACAGTGCGGCGTTGGCCACGTCGCGTGCTTCGCCCAGACGCCCGAGCGGGATGCCCTCGATGATGGCGTGGCGACGCTCGTCCTGCATCAGCCCACCGGTGATGTCAGTGTGGATCAGCCCAGGGGTGATGGCATTGACCCGCACGTTGTCCGGGCCCAGTTCGCGAGCCATCGCCTTGCCGAGCCCGAGCACGCCCGCTTTGGCTGCGCTGTAGTGAGGGCCGCCGAAGATGCCGCCACCGCGCTGGGCCGAGACTGACGACATGCAGATGATACTGCCGGCGCGTTGGGCGCGCATGCCAGGGATAACGGCCTGGGACATCAGCAGCGTGCCGCGCAGGTTGACGTCGAGGATGCGATCATAGTCCTTGTCGGTGATCTCCAGGGTCTTCACCGGCTGTGTGATCCCGGCGTTGTTGACCAACACATCGATGCGTCCGAAGTGCGCCAGCACTTGAGCCACCGCGTCACGCACCTGGGCTTGGTCAGCGACGTTGGCGGCTACGCCCAGATGTCCCTGGCCAAGTTCGGCAGCGGCTGCGCGGGCGGCTTGCAGATCGAGGTCGAGGATCGCCACCTTGGCGCCGTGGGCGGCGAAGGTCTGGGCCGTGGCGCGGCCGATACCGCGGGCAGAGGCGGCGCCCGTGACGATTGCGAATTTGCCTTCGAGTAGCATGGGGAACTCCGACTGTTTGTTGTTGTGTGCACAGCTTGGTGTGCCGGCGCACGTGCGGCAACGCAGTGGCTTTCAGCCTATGCTGAAAAAAATTCAGCACTGGGCAGATGTGTGCGCAGACGGCAGAGTAGGGCGCCTGGGCGCAGCGCTTATTTCATGAAGGCAGTTCGATGAACCATGACTCGGGCAAGAAGCCCATACAGCTACCACCGTTGAAAGCAATTCAGGCCTTCGAGCAAGCGGCACGCTTTGGTAACGTGGCGCGCGCGGCCGAGCAACTGAACCTCACGCCCTCGGCGGTCAGCCATCAGATCGCCAATCTTGAGGCGTTGATCGGGCGCCCGTTGTTCTTGCGTACGGCCAAGGGGGTGAGCCTGACCGCCGCAGGCGAGCAGTACCTGCGCGAGGTGTCCGGAATCTTGCAGAGCCTGGCTACCGCCACCGAGCGCGCCGGTAGCGCGGTAGGCTTCGATTGCTTGCGCCTGCACGCAGCGCCCAGCTTCGGCTTGCTCTGGTTGCTACCCCGACTCGAGCGCTTTCGCGCCAGCCACCCGGATATCCAGATCAACCTGTCTTGCTCTTACGAGGCGCTGCATTTCGGTCGGCATCAGATCGACGTGGATATTCGCCATGGCTATCCCAACTGGCCGAGCCTGGAGGTGCGCACCATTCGCCACGAGCGTGCCACGGTGCTGGCAGCGCCGGCGCTGCTGGCGCGCCAGCCCATTCGCCAGCCGGACGATCTGCTGGGGCAAAACCTGATTCTGTCGGAGTCGGCGCTGGTGCAATGGCCGCAGTGGTTCGCCCAGCAGGGTGTATCGCTGCCCCAGGCGCCGTTCGCGCTGAGTTTCGACCGCTCTTACATGAGCCTGGAGGCGGCCAGCCATGGCTATGGGGTGGCCTTGGAAAGCTCATTGCTGGCGCAGGACTACGTAGCCCGTGGGCAGTTGGTGGATGTGTTCGGCGATGCGCTGGCCAGCCCTGTGAGTGCCCATCATCTGGTGTTCCCCCGTGGGCATGCGGAACTGACGCGGGTGCGAACCTTCCTGGAATGGATGCAGGGACAGCTGGGGCATGACTTCAGCTACTAGTGCCTTGCCTCGGTAATGAGCCGTTCACTTCTGGTGGCGTCAGTGGGCTTTATACGATCAGGGACACAAGCGGCCTTGCGCCGCGATGGGCTGCAAAGCAGCCCGTTTGGCGCCGGTCAGAAGCTCGCCTTGACCTGCAATCCCAGCACCAAGGCATCCTCGATGGCCTGGCCGGAGAACGCCCCCGGCTCGACGATGTACTGCACGTCCGGGCGCAGATTCAACCAGGGCGTGGCCTGGTAGCCGTAGCTCAGCTCGATCAGTTGCTCGGCGCCGTCGAGGTGGGGGAACTGCTGGCCGGCATCGAACGCTGCGTCTTCCTGTACTTGGCGGCTGCGCGGGTTTTGTACCGCGCGGCCATAACCCAGGGCGACGGTATCGCGCGGGCGGCCGTCGAACGGCTTGTACAGCACCACGCCGGCACCATACCAGCGGGTGAACGGCGAGGCGGCTTCGCTGGAGGCCGAGTATTGGCCGAAGGCATGCAGGCTGCGACCCGGCGAGGTCGAGTCGCTCCATACCGCCTGGTCGATCAGCAGGTAGTGGCCGCCACGCCCGGCCACTTGCTTGTCGCTGCCGATGCGTTTGACGTTGGAGCTGTCGTAGTAATACCCCAGTTTGTACTCGCCTGGCAGCTCAGCCTGTAGCTTGTACACCAGTTCCACCGGTAGCACGGTGCCGGTGGTGTGCTTGGGGCCCAGGTGCCAGGCGCGGGTGGGGTTGCCGTTGCTCTCGGGATCGACGTTGAACGCCGCCACGCGCAGTTGCCACGAGGGCGAAAGGTCATATTTGACCCGCGCCCCTAAGTGCGCGTTGGGGTAGTTGCTCCAGCCGCTGCCGCCGGACATGTTCAGCGGGTGGCCGCAGAAACCGGCGTTCATGAAGTTGCACAGGATGCCGCTGTCCAGACCGCCGAGGTCGTTGCCCATGGCCATGTAGCCGAGTTTGAGGTTCAGCGCTGGGGTGAAGTCGCGCTCGTAGCTCAGCTCGGTCAGGCGCGTATACAGGCCACCGTAGTTTTCCTGGATCGGCAAGCGGTTGCCCACCAGGTCTTCGGAGGCGCTGTTGCCACGCCGGTCGTTGATGGTCAGCTGGATCTTGCCGGCGTTTTCCAGGCCATAGCGTTTCGACAGGTCGAGCTGCACGCCGAGCTTGATATTTTGCGAATAGCGCGCCGAGCGGTGCAGGCCGCCGTGGGCGTTGTAGGCGGTTTCGCCGCTGTAGTCGCCGGTGAACTTGATGCCATCGGCTTCCATTCGATGGCGCAAGCCGCGCCAATCGCCGGTCAGCGTGTTGCGGGTCATCAGATCGGTGTCGGCGAAGGCGGCGCTGCTGGCCAATACCAGCAGCAAGGTAGGGGTGAGGCGCATTGCGGGGGACATTTCGGTTTCTCAGGGGGTGTTCGGGGCCTTTCGCAGGTGATGCCTGCTGCTGCGGGGACTGCACTGGCGTGAGTCCCCGCAGCATCGGGTGCGGCCTGCGCTGGCGTCAGCGGCTTACGGCAGGGAGTAGGCGATCACGTAGTCGCCACGGTCGGTCGACTGACGCGCACCGCCAGCGGTGATCACGACGTATTGCTTGCCGGTCTTGGGCGAGGTGTAGGTCATCGGGCCGCCTTGGCTGCCCACCGGCAGGCGGGCTTTCCAGATTTCGCTGCCGTTGCTGCTGTCGTAGGCACGCAGGTAGAAGTCCTGGGTGCCGGCGATGAACACCAGGCCACCTTGGGTAGACAGGGTGCCGCCGAGGGTCGGCAGGCCGATCTTGATCGGCAGGTGCATGCGAACGCCCAGGGGGCCTGTGTCTTCGACAGTACCAACCGGCACCTGCCAGGCGATCTGGCGGGTCTTCATGTCGATGGCGGTCAGGGTGCCGAACGGCGGGGCCTGGCACGGAATCCCGGCGACCGACAGGAAGCGGTTCTTGTTCACCGCATACGGGGTGCCCTTGAGCGGCACCGCGCCCATGCCGGTGTTCAGCGCTTCGCCACCGCCAGCGGCGGCGCCTTTGTTCTGCGACGGGATCATCTGGATCCACAGGCCCAGGCGCATGTCGTTGACGAAGATGAAGCCATGCACGGGGTCGGTGGAAATGCTGCCCCAGTTCATGCCGCCCAGCGACCCAGGGAAGCTCAGCGACAGGTCTGTGCCGGGTGCGGTGTACAGCCCGTCGTAGCGCATCTTCTTGAAGTCGATGCGGCACAGCAGCTGGTCATACGGGGTAGCGCCCCACATGTCCGACTCGGTCAGGGTCTGGGCGCCGATCTGCGGCATGCCGACCGATTTGGGCTGGGTCGGGGAGTAGGGCTCGTTGGGAATGTTACTTGGCTTGACCGGTACTTCATCGACTTGCGTGAGCGGCTTGCCGGTGGCGCGGTCGAGCACGTAGATCTGCCCGGCCTTGGTCCCGATCACCACTGCCGGAACGCGTTGGCCGTCGTCCTTGGTGAAATCGATCAGGCTCGGCTGCATCGGCAGGTCGAAGTCCCACAGGTCGTTGTGCACGGTCTGGTAGACCCACTTCTGGTTGCCGGTGGTGGCGTCCAGGGCCAGCACCGAGGCGCCGTAGGTGTGGTCCAGCTTGCTGCGCTCGACACCGTAGATGTCAGTGGACGAAGAGCCCATCGGCAGGAACACGGTGTTCATCGCCGGATCGTAGGACATCGGCGCCCAACTGTTGGGGGTGCTGCGCACATAGGTGCTGCCGTCGGCCGGTGCCTGGCGGTCTTCAGGATTACCCGGGTCGAAGGCCCAGCGCATTTGCCCGGTGATCACGTCGAAACCACGGATCACGCCGCCTGGCATGTCAGTCTGGACGTTGTCGGCGACGCGCCCGCCCACCACCACGGTGGTGCCGGCCATCAGCGGCGCGGATGACAGCTGGTAGTAGGAGTCCGGCACATCACCCAGGCCGGCCATCAGGTTGACCTGGCCGTTGTTGCCAAAGCCCTGGCAGAACTCGCCGGTGTCGGCGTCCACGGCGATCAGGCGACCGTCGATGGTGTTGGTCAGCAGGCGACGCTGGCAGTTGGCACCGGCCGCTACGCTGACGACGCTGATCGGCGAGCTGTTCGGCTGGGTGGGCTGGGCGAGTGGGGCGCTGGCATCGAAGTAGGCCATGCCTCGGCAACGCTGCCAGACCTTGGACTGGGCGTTGATCGCGTTTTTCCACAGTTCCTTGCCAGTGTCGGCATCGAGGGCGATCAGGTTGTTGTGTGGGGTGCAGATGAACACCTTGTTGCCGATCTGCAGTGGGGTCAGCTGGTCTTCTGCGCCGTTGCCGTCGCTGATGGCCACGTCACCGGTGTGATAGGTCCAGGCCACCTTGAGCTTGTCCACGTTGCCACGGTTGATCTGATCGAGGGCGGCGAAGCGGCTGCCACCTTCGGTGTTGCCGTAGTGGGCCCAGTCTTTCTGTTCCTTGCCGGCTTCGACCGGGCTCAGGCCAGGGCCCTTGCCCGTGGGGACAACGCTTGGGTGAGCGACGAACATGTTGCCGACCGCGATCACCAGTACCACCGCCAGCACAGCGGCCACGCCATAGGCGCCACGACCTGCTTTGGTTCCCTGGGCACGGGCCAGCATTGGGTAGACCAGCGCGACCACCAAGCCAATCGCGCCGAACATGAACAGGCGCGAGAACAGCGGCCAGAACACCAGGCCCGAATCGGCCAGGGCCCAGATCAGCGTGCCGATCAGAAATGCGGCGTATAGCCAGGCGCCGGCAGGTTTGCGGCGTGCGATGAGCGCGCCGGCGATTGCCATGGCCAGGCCGCCGATCAGGAAGTACCAGGAACCGCCCAGGCCGGCCAGCTTGACACCGCCGGCGGCCAGGAGCAGGCCGAGCAGGGCAATGATCACGCCCAGGCCGACTAGGATGAGTGTGGAGGCGCCAGAGGCGCGCGGGTTGTCTTTCATGCCAGGTATCTCGCAGGTGGAATGCGGCGCAGTTTAAGCCCTTAGCAAGCTAATTAACAAGTTAGTACATTTACATTCGGGACCGATTGTCGCAGGTGTAAATGCGTCGGGCTGTGGGGAAAAGTGTAGATCGGGTGGCGAAAAAGGGCTTAAAAAGCGGCGCTCCACGTGATGGGCATGTCATCGCCTCTCGACCATCGTCGTAGAGGGGCGGGTCAGGGCGCATTGCTATCAGCCTGGATAGAACACTGCCAGCCACACGGTCGTTACCCCGGCTTCGGTCCATTCCACCCGATGTTTGCAGTGCGGTGGGATGTTCAGGTGATCACCGGCGCGCAGCACGCGCGTGTCGCGCTCGTGGGCCAGGCGCAGCCCGGCGCTACCGCTGAGCACCGCCACCCATTCGCCTTCGGGCTGGTCGTACCAGAACCCCGGCGGGCTGGCCTGGCCGCTGGAGACGATACGTTCGATACGTAGGCCCGGGCGGCTGAGCAGGGCGTCGAACTGTTCGGCGGCCTGAGGATCGATGGCGGGCAGGGCAGTGAAGAGGTTGTCGGGCATGCGCGTCTCGGCTGTGGTTGATTCCAGGCCCTGATTGTAGGAAGGTTCCGGGCTTTGCCCACGGATATTCGCATGGACAAGCTGCTGGCGATCAAGGCGTTCATGGCCACTGTCGAGGCTCAAGGCTTTTCGGCGGCGGCGCGCCGGCAGGGCGTTGCGACCTCGTCGGTGACCCGCCTGGTGGATGCGTTGGAGGCAGAGCTGGGCGCCACCTTGCTCAATCGCTCGACACGCCAGGTTAGTCTTACCGAAGCCGGTGCCGGTTACTACCAGCGTGCCAGGGACATCCTCGAAGCCCTCGCCGAAGCCGATGCGCGGGTCGCCGACCGTGGCGAGGAGCCGATTGGCGTGCTGCGCCTGTGCCTGCCCGTGGAGTTCGGCCGGCGGGTGATCGCCCCACACCTGGGCGGCTTCCTCGCACAGCATCCGGGACTGGAGTTGGACATCGACCTCAGCGACCGCTTCGACGACTTGCTCGAGGGGCGTTACGACCTGACCATTCGCCTGGGGGAGCCGGCCCCCAGCGACGAGTTGGTGTGTCGACAGTTGGGACGTTTCCAGCGGTGGCTGGTGGCCAGCCCCGAGTATCTGGCGCAACAGGCGGTGCTGGAGCATCCCCGGCAACTGCTCGCTTGCGCCTGCCTGCGCTTTCGCTATGGCCAGTCAGCGCGCCCCTGGCGCATTCGCGGCGACGGCCAGGACCTGGAACTGGACGTCGCTGGCCCGTTGCGCAGCGCCAATGCCGACCTGCTGCGGGAAGCGGCCCTGGCGGGGAGCGGGGTCGCGCTGTTGGCCGACTGGCTGGTGCGCGAGGATGTCGCAAGCGGGCGCTTGCAGCGCCTGTTCGCGCACTGGCAGGTCAGCCCTGGAAGTGCCAGCGACGCGATCAATGCCTTGTACCTGCCCAATCATCGTGGGTCTCGACGGGTGATGGCGTTCGTCAACTTCGTCGAGGGGCTGCTGATCGACTAGCGTTGCGCACTGCGCAACGACCTATTGCGTGGGCGATGGATTCTACGCAACGCCAAGCTGCGCCAAGATGCGCCTACATTCCCACGTGCACCGAGGCTTCCCCATGCTTCCCTCTCTTGCTGTCGCCCAGCCATCAGCCCCAGGCCTGAGCCGCGCCCTGGTGACGCTGCTGGCCTTCTGCTGCGGCGCCATCGTCGCCAACATCTACTATGCCCAGCCCATCGTCGGTTTGATCGCCCCGGACCTGGGGCTGTCCGCCGAGCATGCCAGCTGGATCGTCTCGCTCACCCAGCTGGGCTACGCCCTTGGCCTGTTGCTGCTGGTGCCACTGGCCGATCTGCTGGAGAACCGCCGGCTGATGATCGCCACGGCGGTACTGGCCACCGTCAGTCTGCTGCTGGCGGGTACCAGCGGGCATGGCCAGGGTCAGTTGTTCCTCGGCTATGCGCTGCTGATCGGCTTCAGTTCGGTGGCGGTACAGATGCTCATCCCACTGGCCGCGCACCTAGCGCCAGAGCAGCAGCGTGGCCGCGTGGTGGGCAACATCATGGGCGGCCTGTTGCTGGGCATCCTGCTGGCCCGGCCGTTGTCGAGCTTGGTGGCTGACCACTTTGGCTGGCGCGCGGTGTTCGTCGGCGCGGCCGGGGTGATGCTGGCAATCATCCTGCTGCTGGCCTTGACCCTGCCGCGCCGGGTGCCGGAGCACAAGGCCAGCTATGCCCAACTGATGGCGTCGTTGCTGGTGCTGCTGCGCCGTTATCCGCTGCTGCGTCAGCGCTCGCTGTACCAGGCCCTGATGTTCGGCGCTTTCAGCCTGTACTGGACCGCAGTGCCGCTGGCCCTGGCCGGTGAGTATGGCCTGTCGCAGAGCCAGATCGCGCTGTTCGCCCTGGTCGGTGCTGTCGGTGCGCTGGCGGCGCCGCTGGCTGGGCGCCTGGCCGATGCCGGGCATGCGCGGCGCGGTTCGCTGCTGGCCATGGGACTGGCGCCGCTGGCACTGCTGTTGGGGTTGAGTGCGCCGGGTGCCGGGGTGATCGGCCTTGGACTGACCGGTGTGCTGCTGGACTTCGCCGTGCAGATGAACATGGTAATCGGCCAACGTGAGGTGTACGCCCTGGACCCAGCCAGCCGCGGGCGGCTCAATGCGCTGTACATGACCAGCATCTTCCTTGGCGGCGCGCTGGGTTCGGCATTGGCCAGTGCGGTTTATAGCCAGTTCGGCTGGAGTGGCGTCGCGACGCTGGGGGCGGGGCTGCCGGGGTTGGCTCTGCTGGTGTTCCTGATCAAGTCGCGGCGCGCCTGAGGTGGCGACCGCTGGGCAAGTGCGGCACCGACTGGCCGCGCGACGCGCTCAACGGGTCAATGGCAGCACCACGCCAATCAACGCGAACAGGCTGCCACACCCCCGGTTGAAGCCCTTGCCGCCCTTGGCCAGCCAGGGCCGCACGCGAAAGGCCAGGCGCGCCAGCAGGTACTCGACCACGCATTCCACGCTGGCAAAAGTCGCCGCCATCACCACCAATTGCACCAGCAGGCCCCGTTGTGGGTCGATGAACTGGGGCAGGAAGGCACCGTAGAACAGCAGCACCTTGGGGTTGGCCAAGGCCGACAGCAGGCCTTGGCGGAACAACCCGGCGTTGTCCAGTCTTGCGGCGTTCGCAGTCTGCGCCAGCTGCAATGCCGGGCTGCGCCACAGTTGCACTCCCAGCCACACCAGATAGGCGCCGCCGACCCACTTGAGCACCGTCAGCACCGAGGCCGAGGCTTGCAGCAGGGCGCTCAGGCCGAACATCGCCAGGGCGATCAGTGCGCTGAAGCCAACCACCCCGCCGACGATGGTGAACAGCGTACGTCGAGCGCCATACAGCGCCCCGTGGGTGAGCGCCAGCAGGCTGTTGGGGCCTGGGGTCAGAGAAAGACCGATGCTGGCGAGCAGGTAGATGAGCCACGTGTCGAGTGCCATGCCGATGCCTTTGTGTATTGGACGGGGCCAGTGTAGGGCCGGCAACGGCTTTTGCAGGGTATGATCTGGTCATTCGACGGTAATATCTGGACAAGCCCATGACCCCTGATCTGCGCCTGTTGATCCTGCCGCTGCCTGAGTTCGCGTTGTTGCCGTTAGGCGCGTTCCTCGACAAATTGCGCTTTTCCGCCGATGACGAGGATTACAGCCGGCAGCGCTACTGCACTTGGCGCATTCTCGGCCTGGACGCCGAGCCGCTGGTGTCGAGCAGTGGTGCGGCGCTGCAAGTCGACCTGCTGCCTGCGCAGGTCGACTGGCAGGCATTCGATTACCTGGTGGTGTTCGGTGGGCGCAGTGCTGCTGCCACGGCGGCGCTGGCGACGCGCTATACCGCGCTGCTCAAGCGCGCGGCCAACGCATGCGTGAAGCTGGTGTGCATCGACAACGCGGCATTCTTGCTGGCAGCTTGCGGTTTGCTTGATGGCCATAAAGTGGTACTGCACTGGCGCCATGAGGCCGAGTTTCGCACCGCGTTTCCACGGATTCAGGTGTTGACCGAGCAGTTGTACTGCTTCGACGGTGGACGCATCAGTTGCGCCGGAGGCACTGCGGCCATCGACCTGGCGGTGGCGCTGATCGCCCGTACTAGCGGTCGGGAGCGTGCGCTCAAAGGCCTGGCCGACATGCTGGTGGACGAAAGCCGCGACAGTCGCCACGCGCTGCGTTCGCTGGACGCAGCGCCCGGGCACGCACGCCAGGTACAGCGGGCGGTGGCGTTGATGCGTCATCACCTGGGCACGCAGGTGTCGGTGGAGCAGTTGGCGGCGACGCTTGGGATCAGTCGGCGCCAGCTGGATCGACAGTTCCAGGCGAGTTATCAGATGAGCGCCAAGGCTTGGTGGCATGAAATGCGTCTGCAACAGGCGCGTTGGCGATTGCTCAATTCGAGTCATGGCCTGGGGCAGATCGCCGAGGAGGTGGGCTTGGGCGATGCCAGTTACCTGGGCAAGTGCATCCGCCAGCGTTTTGGCTGCACGGCGTTGGCGTTACGGCGCCAGGCGTTGGCTGGATAGGCGCAGCGCCCCTTCGCGGGTGTATTGCGCGAGGGGGCGAGCAGTTTCACTGCGGCGTTGCGAACAACCCCGTCCAGTAGATCCCGGCATCGCTCTTCGGGTCCACGGCATAGGCCGCGCCCATTTCGCGGTAATCGGGGTTCATCAGCGTGGCGCAGTGCCCAGGGCTGGCCAGCCAGCCGTCGACCACCTTGCGCGCACTGTCACGGCCGGCGGCGATGTTCTCGCCGATCTGCCGGTACAGATAGCCGGCAAGTTCGGCGCGGTCGCCTGGGGTGCGACCGTCCTTGTCCAGGTGATCGAAGAAATTCTGGTTGGCCATGTTGCGCGTATGGTTGGCAGCCACTGCCGCCAGGGTGGTGTTCCAGCTCAGCGCCGGTGCGGCGGGGAAGGGCTGGCCGCCACACTGGCGCGGTACGTTACGCGCCGCGTTGACCTCTTGCAGCAGCTTTTGGCCCTCGGCCTGCCAATCGCCCAGGCGGCCGCTGAGCAGCGGCCGGGCCAACACGATGCGCCAGTCGCGACCCTCCTGGCTGACGCCGATGTCGACGAACTGCGGATCGAGTATCACCTGGCAGAAGCTTTCTTCGATGGCCTTCATGGCCGCGCTGGCATCGCGCGGGCCAGACAGGCTGATGGCCTGCACGTTGACCATCGGGTAGGCGGCACGGCTCATGGCCTGTTGCAGGTCACGGGTGCCTTCGGGCGACAGCGCCAGGCGGGTGTCGCTGTTCAGCGGCCCCAGTTCCAGCGATGCCTCGCCGCCGCAGCGCTGGGTCTGGCTGCGGTAGCTGTTGATCGTATCGATCAGTTGCGCTTCTTCGCCGGTGAAGGCCGAGGCACTGGCCGAGGCCAACAGGCCCAGCGACAGGCCGAAAAGGCAGGCAACGGATGGGACGCGCATGTGGATCTCCCTGTAACTGGCAGCGTCGGGTTTTGCGCTGCTCATCCTACACAAGCCCAAGGCGTTTGGCCCGGTCCCGTGCGCTGTGCATGAACGCCGGGGCTATCGGCGGTTCATGGCAAAAGAGGGAATAGACCGTAGTCTGGCCGAAAAGTGCGACAACCTGTGCACGTTAAGCAGGATTGATCCAAGGCATGTCGCAGTCACCTCGCCGTGCTCGTGCGTGGTTCGCGGCTCCTTGTATTAATCGACACTGCACACGCATGGCTGTTCCGCGGTGCCGGCTGCGCAGGCGGTGACAAACCCGCTCACCGCGAGCGCCCCTGCTAGCGCGCCAGCGCCTGGTTGGGCTTGTAGAACAGGAAGTGCGTGGTCTGCGCAGTGCGCCGGTAAGCCTTGGCCCACGCGGGATGCACGCTGCGATCATGGAAATACAAGGCGCCATCGGTGGCGTCCTTGAGCTGCTGGTTGAGCGCCTTGCGCGCGATTTCCTTGGCCACTGCGTAGCGCTCGGGCTCCTCGACCTGGTCAGGGCGCCCGTCGCACCACCAGGAGAACTGGCAGCTCTTGCTTTCCACCCCCTGCTTGACCACCGCGCAAATGCTGTCGGGGAAGCCGTCATGGCCCACGCGGTTGAGTACCACGTTGGCCACTGCGCTCATGTCCTCGGCGTCGGCGCCTTTGGCCTCCCAGTAGAGGGTGCGCGCCAGGCAGGTGATGCTGTCGTCCATGGGCGCCTGGCCCACCGGGTCTACCGCCTGGACCTCGGCGGGGGTGATCTTTTCCTTGGGTTTGGGCGGGGGTGCGTCCTCGACCACTTTTTGTTCGAGCACCTGCGCCTTGTCTTCGGCGACCGCCGCCTTCTGGCTGTCGGCGGCGCTGAGTGGGGCTGTGCACAGGGCCAGGGAGAAGCCGAACAGCATCAGGTGAGCGCGCATGGTCGAGTGTCCGCTGAGAAGGTGACGGTGAGTCTAGCTGCGCGCCGTCAACTCAGGGTCAGGCTCAGCATCAGCGGCAGGGTGATGGCGGCGGCCACGGTTTGCAGGGCGATGATGGTCGCCATCAGCGGCGCGTTGCCGCCCATCTGGCGGGCCATTACGTAGGATGAGGAGGCGGTCGGCAGGGCCTGGAACAGCACCGCCACCACCGCTGCCGGGCCGCCTAGACCGAGTAGGCGGCACAGGCCCCAGGTGGTCAGCGGCATGACCAGGAACTTGAACAGCGAGGCAGCGAGCAGTGGTTTGGCCTGTTGGCCCAGCCGTGCGCCGCCCAGCGCCGCGCCCACGCACAGCAGCCCTAGCGGCAGGGCCGCCTGGCCCAATGCCTTGACCGTTGGTTCGAGCCCCGCCGGCAGGCCGATGCCAGTGACCCGCAGCAGCAGGCCACTGGCGCAGCCGATGATCAGCGGGTTGGCGAAGATCGCCTTGAGTACGCTGAGCGGCGAGCTATGACGCGCGCTGAAGCGGGCGAACACCAGTACGCAGAGCAGGTTCACCAGCGGCACGATCGAGGCGTTGGCCACGGCCGCCAGGGCGATACCTGCGCTGCCGTAGATCCCACTGGCTAGGGTCGCACCGATGTAGTTGTTGAAGCGCACGCCGCCTTGGAACACCGAGGTGAAGTCAGCCCCATCGTGGCTGGCCGCGCCCTGGTAGAGCAGCAAAAGCAGGGCGCCGAGTAGCGTGGAAAGCATCAGCACGCCGACCATGCCCAGCACCGGTACGCCGTCGAGGTTGGCGGTGGCCAAACCGTGGAGAAACAGCGATGGCAGCAGCACGTAGTAACTCAGGCGTTCTGCCCCTGGCCAGAATGTGTCGGCGAGAAAGCCGCGCACCCGCAGCCAGGTGCCCAGGGCGATGAGCAGGATGATGGGGGCCAGGGTGGTCATCAGCAGGTGGAGCATGTTCGTCGGTCCGTGGTCGGGTACCGGCACAGGTTAGCGGAGGGCAGTCAGCAGAAAAAACGGTGTTTTCTGCAGTGACCATTGAGAAAAACTCAACTGTATGGACGCAAGGCCTGGTGTGGGCCGCTGGTGTAGCGCTTACGCCGTGGTTCGGTTTGGCTCGAAACACTCGCTGCAATCCATCCGCACATTGCGCAGCTTCGCTGTGCGCAGATGCGCCGCATACAGCGGTTCGGCGAAATAGCCGATCAATAGCGTGCGTCGACGACCGCCCTGCACGTTCAGGCTGCCGGCATGCACCAGGTCGACGTCGAACACCAGGATATCGCCGGCCTGCCCACTCAGTTGCTGCGTGTGCGACTCGTCGTCGAAGTTGAAGGGCGCCTCGCCCACGCCTGGGCGGTGGCTGGCCGGGACCAGACGGGTGGCACCGTTGTCCGGGCCATAGTCGTCGAGAAACGCCAGGGCGCTCACGCTGTCGCCCGGGCGTTGGCTCGACAGGTCACGGTGCAGCCGTTGATGGCCGCCACCGGGCATCGGTTCGCGGCCCTCGACCTGGGCCAGGAAGAAACGCTCGCCAATCAGTTCACCTGCCACTTCCAGTAGCGCTGGCAGGCGACACAAGGCCTGCACCGTGGGGTCGTGGTCGAGCTGTGCGTGGCGCCAGTCGTGGCCGCGAGGTACCGGCCATTGATCGCTGGGCAGGTAGCCTGAGTCGAACGTGGCGCGTAGCCCTGGCAGCCAGTGGCTGGGTATGGCCCCGCGCAGCAGGGCGTATCCGCTTCGATGCAGTTGTTGGCGATCCATCATGTCGTTCCCGGGCGCTAGGGGCATCGGGCGATGGTAGCGGCGCTGGACCAGGATGGCGAGTTGTGGCTCAGAAATGCGCCTTGAGTGCCTGCCGATAGAAGTCGAACGCATCCCGCGCCCCTTCGATGGCGGCCTCTTGCTGCGCGGGCAGCAGGTCCAGCCCGTCAAGCAGGGCGACGAATGCGCGCCAGTGCAGGCCACGCCCCTCGGGGTGGGCGGCCAGGTGGCGCGCGCCATGGCTTGCCCCCAGGCCGATCAGTTGGCTTTGCTTGAACAGGAACGCTGCGCCCAGGTTGGAGCCTTCGCTGCAATACAGCCAGCCGATCGCGTGCCAGGCGTCCGCAGGTTCCACCGACTGCGGCTTGGCCGGCACGTCCAGGCCCAGGTCGCACAGGTCGGCGCACACCGCCTGATAGCGCGGCAGCTCGCGCAGGCCCGGTAGCAGCGCGTTGAGTCGAGGCTGCTCGTAGAGTGCGTCGATGGCGCCGTGGAAGGTGTGTTGCAGGCGCAGGAAGCAGCCGTAGCGCTCCAGGTTCTCGAAGGGGCGGGCCGCCATCACCAGGGTGTCGACGCTATCGTGGTCGCTGCTGGAGCCGGCCTTCAGGCGTTTGCTCAGAGGCAGTTCCGGGATGGCTTGGAGCAGGGCATTCATGATGTCGTTCCAGTCAGGATTCGGGTTGCCTGCATGATGGTCAGCGACGCGGCTTCGGACAACCGGCTGACCATTAAGAATGCTTAAGGCCCGCGCCAGGGTCTAGAACGCCGACTCGCGAATCACCACCACCAGCGCCCGGCGCAGCGCTTGCAGCAACGGGCTGCGCGCAGTGCCTGTGATGATAGCCGTACCGCGCAAGGTCGTCAGGTCTGTCGCGTCAGCGGCCGCTGGGCTGAGCAGCACCCGGTACAGCGCCTGCTCCGGTTCAGGCACCTGCTGGGCATCGAGCTTGGCGGCCAGCGCCCCTTGGTACACCGAGGCCAGTTCCGGGGCCGAGGTGAGCTTGCCGGTGGCGGTCTGGCTGACATCGTCCACGTTCAGTCGCAGGCGCGCCCGACTGGCGTCCTCGGGCACGAACCAGGCCTCGGCACCGGCCAGGATGCGCTCGCGGTCGGCTTCGGTGACGAACGCCTCGACCCGTAGCTGGCGCTCATCTACCAACGTGCCCAGCCATTCGCCGGCTGGCAGCCATTCCCCCGCCGCCAATGGCTCGGCCAGATCTGCCATGCGCCCGGCAAACGGGGCGCGCACCTGCAATTGCGCCAGTTGATCCTGTAGCGCCTGACGCCGCTGCAAGGCCACCCGTAGCTCATCCTGGGCCACCGCCTGGCGTGCGGCGCCTTCGCTGGCGCGCACTTGCAGGCTGCCTTGCTGGCGCAGCAGGGCGATTTCCTGCTCCAGGCGCGTCAGATCGTGTTCCAGCCCAGGCGATACCAGGCGTAGCAGAGTCTGCCCGGCGTGTACCGACTGGCCGGGCTCGACTTCGATCGATTGCAACTGGGCATCAGCCGGGCTCACCAGGATCGCCTGCTGCTCGGCGCGTAGCAGCGCCGGGGCGTCGATGCGGCTGCTCCACGGCAGGATCGACAGGGTCAGCGCCAAGGCCAAGACGCCTGCGAATGTCAGGGTGTTGCGGTTCATGCGGTAGTCCTTGCGACGTTGGTGCCAGTGCCCAAGCTCCTGCCAGATCGGTCGCAGGATGAAGTGCACGATCTCGACGACGAACAGCAGCACGCCGAGCAACTTGAAGGCAAAGTGATAGACCAGCAGGGCAATTCCCAGGAACAGGAAAAAGCGGTACACCCACGTGGCGAAGGCATAGCCCAGCATTACCCGGTGCAGCCATGCACTGAAGTATTCCGGGCGTGGGTCCCCCAGGCCGAACAAGGTCTCGCGCAGGCGCCAGCGCGCCAGGGCGAAGGCGCGCTCTTGCAGGTTGGGCACATCCAGCAGGTCGGCGAACAGGAAGTAGCCGTCAAAGCGCATCAACGGATTGAGGTTGACCGCAAGCGTGAGGATCCACGTGGTACTGGCCAGCATGAACGCCGCACTGCGCAGCGGGCCGTCGGGCAAGAAACTCCAGGCCAGCGTGGCCCAGGCCGCCAGACACAGCTCCACGCCCATGCCGGCAGCGCCGATGGCCAGGCGCTGATGGCGTCGGGTCAGGCGCCAGGCACCGCTGGCGTCGGTGTATAGCACCGGCCACAACACCAGCAAGGCCACGCCCATGGTCGGCACCCGGCAGCCGAAGCGCTTGCAGGCGTAGGCGTGGCCAAACTCATGCAGCACCTTGCTCAGGCTCAAGGTACAAGCCGCCAGCAGCGCACCTTCCAGGCTGAAGAAGTGCAGGAACGTGTGGGTGAAGCTATCCCACTGGCGTGTGGTCAGGTACAGCCCCAGCAGCGCGGCCAGTACGCTCGCGATCACGAAGCCGCGCCCGAACACGCGCTGCACCGTTGGCAGGGTGCGCTCGAGAAACGCGTCCGGGCGCAGCAGCGGGATGCGGATCGACAGGTAGTGTTGCAACAGCCAGCCGGCCCAGCCAGTCTGGCCGGCCTCGCTACGCTGACGCAGCTCGCCCAGAGCACTTTCGCCCGCCACATCGACCAATTGCTGGCTGCGCAGGAACTGCGCGAACTGCTCAACTTCCTGGGTTTGCATGGCCAGGGTGGTGCGTTGGCTGATCGCTTCGGCGACCCCCTGGGCGCTGCCTGCGGGCCAGTGGGCGAGCATTTCTGCCTCGGGCCAGCCGATGCGGTAGAAGCGGCCACGGGCCGGGTCTTCCAAGGTCCAACTGGGCGAGCCATCGCGCGAGCGGGGGCCCGGATGCAGGCGCAGGCTGCGGCGCAGGGCTGGCAGGCGGGCTTGGCCCGGGGGCAGGGCAGGTGCGTTCATCACCACCCCAGGTACACGCGTGCGGCGGCCAGCGGGCGACGCAGCAGGTAGTTGAACAGCAGCGTGCGCTCGCCATACAGCTTGGCGGTGCCTTTGAGACCCACCCGCAGGCGCGGGTCGTCTTCGCTGAACGCCGCTTGCAGGCGGTAGGCCATGGTTCCGTCACTGCTGGGCGAGGCGCGGTAGCCGTGGCGTTGCAGGGTCGCCTGCAGTGGGCTGCCGGGTTGGCTGTTGAGGAACAGGCGTACTTGTGCGCCGGGCGCCAGGGCGATGGCATCGGCCACCGGCAACAGCACCTCCAGGCGCGTATCGCGTGGGTCGGCCACCTGCATGATGCGCTCGCCCAGCGATACCGGGCGGCCGATCCAGTCGCTGGGGTCGTCGAAGATCGCCACCCCATCGCGGGGGGCGAGGATACGCGTGCGTTGCAGGTTGCCTTCGAGGTAGGCGACATCGGCGCGGGCCTGGTCGCGGCGGGTTTGCAGCTCGGCGAGCTGCGCCTTGGCGCGTTCGTCGAACAGCGCCTGCTGGCGGGCCTGGCGCAGTTGCGCTTCGGCGGCGGCCAGGCCCTGGCGGGCGTTTTCCAGGCGGCTGTCCAGCTCGCGACGGTCCAGCTGCACCAGCGCCTCGCCCTGGCGCACGGTTTGGTTGGGTTGGACCAGGATGCGCTCGACCACCGCCTGCAAGGGGGCTCGCAGCACCGCAGGCTCGCGGGCGACGATCTCGGCGGGGGCCAGTACGCTCTGGTGCACCGGCAGCAATGCCAGCGCCAGCGCCACGGCGGCGCCGATCATCACGGCGCGCTTGGGGCGTCGACGCAAGCGCTGCAACAGCGCGGGCTGGCTGTGCTGCGTGAGGCTGGCCCATGCGTGGGAATAGGCGTCTTGCAACAGTTGCAATAGCGCACGCTCTGCATTGCCGGGAGCCCCCTCGCGGCTCAGCAGCAAGGCCCCCAGCCATTCTCCGTCGCGTCGACGCAGCGGCAACCAGATCAATTGCGTGGCCAGGTAATCCGGCCACGCCTCACGGCTTTCTGGGGGAGCATCTGTGCAGCTCAGCACGCGCAGTTCAGTGGCCTGCGCCTGGCCCTGCCAGTACTCGCACAGGCGCCCCAGCCACTGCACGAAAGGCGCGTTGGCCTCGACCTGGGACAAGCCCGAGCAGTGCGTGACCCCCGGCCCGCCGACTTGCCACAGCAGGGCTTCGTGGTAGTCGAACAGTTGGCGGCTGTCGTTGACCATCAGGAATCCCAGTCCGCTCAGGTCGGCTTCAGCGCGGGCGCGGCGCTCCAGTTGCAGCAGCAGCGCCATGCGCTCGGCGCGTGTGTCCCGGGCGGGCCGTACGGCAGCGTTCACGATCCGGCTCCTGGCGGCGCGAGCAAGGCCACGCCACTCATGCCCGGCAGCAGTGCCGAGGTGTCGCCGGTCATGCGCGCGAACACCTTGAGCGACTGGCTGACCGGGTCGATGGCGGCGCCCAGGCGCTCGACCTGGGCCTGGTAACGCTGGCCGGTTTCATCGAGCTGTACCTCGAATGTCTGCCCGGCCTGGAGCCAGCCGAGCCAGGCCGACGGCACGATCAGCTCCAGCTGATAGACACTGTCGTCGTAGATGGCCAGCAGCTCGGTGCCCTCGGCCACGTGCTGCCAGCGCTGCACCATGCGCTGCGAGACACGTCCGGCGAATGGCGCATTCAGCGTGCAGCGCCCGAGCATGGCCCGGCCCACGCCGCTTTCGGCCTGGGCGATGGCCAGGTCGGCGCGGGCCTGGGTGACTTCGCTCTGGCTGATCGACTCCAGCGCATCGAGCTTGCGCGCCACGTCGAGCTTTTTCTGCGCCCCGGCCAACGCGGCCTGACTACGGCTGAGCTGGGCCTTTTGCACCGAGCAGTCGAAGGCCGCCAGGCGCTGGCCCTGCTTGAAGGTATCGCCTTCCTTGACCTCCAGTTCCACCAGCTTGCCGCTGATCTCGCTGGACAACACGGTCTGGCGGATCGGGCTGAGCTGCACCCGCAGCTCGCCGTCTGCACGGTCGGCCTGGGCGCGTTCGGCGGCTACCGCCACCAGGATCGCCAGGATGGCCGCCCACTTGCGTTGCCTAGCGGCCATGGTCGTGCTCCACCGGCACCAGCTCGGCCCCGCGCAACGAACCCAGGCTTTCCCACATATCCAGATGCACGACCTGGCGTGCTACTGGGGCTGGCGTGGCCTTGGCCAGCACCGGCAGCGGTGGGGTGAGCGCGACCTGCTGGGCGGCGGCGATACCGGCCGGGATCTGGCCCTGGTTCAGGCGCACGCTGTTGGCGGCGATGGCCTGGCTCAGTTGGGCGATGCCGGCGCCGGCAATACGCTCAGGCAAAGGATCCAGGCCGGCGGCCTGGTACACCGCGCCATGCGCCACTTGCAGCTCGGCATAGGCGCGATCCCGAGTGCGGGTCGCCAACACGGTTTCGGTGGCGGTGCGCACACGCTCCAGGCGGCTTTGCGCCTGGCTGGCGTAGGCCCGCTCGCTCTGTTGGTAGATGCCACGTTGGACCTGTTGCAGTTCGCTCGAACGCTCATACACCTGACTGGCGCGCTGGAACTCGCGCCAGGCCACGTTGACTTGGGTCAGCACGGCCATGCGCATGGCTTGGCGGCGCAGCGCGGCCAGTTGCTGGCGGCTCTCGCCGGTCTGCTTGACGCTGGGGTAGGCCAGGACGTTGAGCAGGTTCCAGCTCACCTGCAGGCCGGCGTCGGCCCAGTGATCATTGACCAGGTAGCTGTTGCTGTCGTAGTTGCTGCCGACGAACAGGTTGGCCCCTGGCAGCAGCTTGAGCAGCGCGGCGCGCGATTCGAGCACGGCGTTACGCGCCTGGTAGCTTTCGCTGCGGATCTCCGGGCGCTGGATCATCGAGGTGACTTCCAAGTCGGCCAGATCGTAGGCCAGCGCTGGCCGGGTATAGCTGCTCTCGGCCGGTGCAGCCAGGCTGTAGGCGGTGTTCGGCGGCAGGTTCATCAGGCTGGCCAGGCGCGCCTTGGCCACCGATAGCTCAGCGTCCACCACTTCCAGCTGGCGGACCATCTCCAGCAGGCTTTTCTGGTAGCGCAGCGATTCGATTGGCGCCTGCAAGCGTTGGCGCTCGCCTTCGCGGGCTTGCTCCAACGCTGCGCGGGCATCGCTCAGGGCTTGTTGCACCTGGGGTTGCAGGCGCTCGGCGCCGGCTGCCTGCCAGTAAGCTTCACGCACCTGCTGGACGATGTCGGCGACTACCTTGCGGCGCGTTTCCTCAGCGGCCAGGACCTTGTTGGCCTGGGCTTTGGCGCTGAAGTAGCTGACGCCGAAATCCAGCACGTTCCACGAAAGGCGCAGGTTGGCGTCGCGGCTGGCGCGGTCGGTACTGGTGGAGGGTTCCAGCGATTGCCGGCCAGTGGTCACCGACTCGCTGGAGGAGCCCGCCACGTTGTCGCGCCCGCGCCAACCGGCGCTGGCCGCCAACTGCGGCAGCAGGCCGAGGTTGGCCGTGCTCAGGGTGTTGTCCTCGAGTTGGCGCTGCATCAAGCCGACGCGCTGTTGCACGTTGTACTTCACGGCGCGGGCCATGGCCTCTTCGAGGGTAACCGGTCGGGTCAATGGCTCTTGTGCAGCGAACAGGCTCTGGCGGTCGGCGTTGGACTCGGCCAGTTGCTGCTCCGGGGTCAGCGGCTCGGGTTTCACGGCGCAGGCTGACAGGCCCAGGGTGGCGCAGGCGATGGCCAGGCTCAGCGAGACGCGGTTCAAAGTCGTGCGGGTCATGTGTTCAAGCGTCCTTGATGCTTTCAGGCAATGTGTTGGAAGTCGTCGTTGGCCCATTCGCCCAGCTGTTCGAGCAGTTCCAGGGCCTCGCGGTACAGGGCGCCGCTGGTTTGCTGGCCAAGCTGCTGGCTCAGGTTCGCCGGGCGCTCGTCGGTGGCGTGGCGGGTGCCCTGCGGGTCTTGGCCCTGGCTGCGGATATGCAGCGGCAGGCGTTGTTCGCGGCCGTTCTCGTCACGCAATACCAGGCTCAGGCGTACCTCGCCGTGACGTTGCAGGTAGCGGCTGTCGATGCGGATCTCGCTGCTGCGCGCGTCGAAACTGGCCCAGCTCGGCAGTGGCAGGCCGTTGGCCAGGGTCACCCGCTGTACATCGGCGCCTTCGGGAATGTCTTGCGCCAGGTGCAGACTGACCCAGCGGCCGTCCTGCGTGCCGAGGTCGACCTCGGCGCGCAGGGTCTTGCCGTCGAAGTGCACGGCGCTGGCGCCGTCGCCCTGGAAGCCGCTGTCGGTGATGATGCGGTCGGCATTGGCCAGTTGCCTGGCGAGGGTGGTGCGGTTGCTGGCCAGGCCGCCGTCGTCCAGGGTGCTGTGACGCACGCTCTCGGGGGCGGGTTGGAACAGCGGGTCGTTGCCGGGCTCGACTGCGTTGAACGTGCGTTCTTCACGCTCGGACGCGGCCTGGCTGACGGCGACGGGCAACGCCGGGTTAGCGGCGGCATTGACCACCGGGGTCACCGGGTCGCTGCTGGCCGGGTTCGCCACGACCAAGGTCAGGGTGACCTCGGTGCTGCCGCCCTGGCCGTCGTCGGCGCGCAGGGTGATGCTGTAGCTGCCTGGCGTGGTGGGTGCCGTGCCGCTGAGGGTGTGGCTGGCCGGGTCGAACTGGAGGCCTTCGGGCAGCTCGCCGACTACTTGCCAGGTGAGGTTGTCGTCGTTGGCGTCGCTGAACAGGCTGTCGGGCAGCTGCACTTGGTAGGCTTGGCCGATGCTCACTTCGGGCAGGTGGTAGCTGTCATCGGCCACCGGGACCGCGTTGGCCACCGCCAGCTCCAGAACCAAGGTGGTGGACGCGCCGCTGGCGTCGGTCACCTTGAGGGTCAGGTTGAGGCTGCCGACCTCGCGTGGCGCGGTGCCGGACAAGGTGCGCGTGACCGGGTTGAACGTCATGCCGGTGGGCAGGCCGCTGATGCTGTAGGTCAGTGGCGCGCCTTCTGGGTCGGTGAACAGGTCGGCCGGTAGCTGCACGCTGTAGCGGGTGCCGGCTTGGGCGCCGGTCAGGGCATAGTCGGCGTAGGCCTCGTTGAGCACCGGTGGCTGGTTCGGCGGCAGCAGGGTCACGTCGATGTTGAAGCTGTTGCTGGCCAGGGCGTCGCTGGTGCTGCCGTCGTTCAGCATCAGGGTCAGCGCGTGGCTGCTGGGCTGGGCTGGGGCGTCGGCGCTGCTGGTCCAGGTCAGCTGACGGACCAGTGCGTTGGCCTGGGCGCGAGTCAGGGCGGTGGTGAAGGTTAGGGTGGTGACGTTGCCGTCGCGCACCAGGGTCGCCACCTGATTGCCGTCCAGCAGCACGTTGTTGCCATCAAGGCTGTAGCCGTTGCCGGCCAGCAGGCCGATGCTGTCGCTGGCCTGGCTGCTGATACTCAGGCTCGCGCCTTGGTAGTCGTCGGCCGCGTCCAGCTCGGCGTCACTGAGGGTCAGGCTCGGGTCGAGCAGTACCGGGGTGCGGTCGTCTGCCTCCAGTTGCGGGCCGTCCTGCTGCTGGCTGGCGATGACCGTGGCAGCGTTGCCGAGCACCAGCACGCCGTTGTCGGTGATCAGCACGTGGCTCGCACCGCCGACCTGCTCGCTGCCGCTCAGGGTGTTGCCTACGGTGGTGTAGCGATTGAGTGTGCCGTCCTGCTGGGTGACGAACAGCACCGAGCCGTCTGCAGATACCGCGATGTCGGTGATGCTGCTGCCACCTTGCACGCTGCCAAGGTAGGTGAGGGTGCCGCTGTCGCTGTCGAGGCGGTAGCCGGTCACCTGGCTGTCGCTCGCCACGTAGACGGTCTTGCCGTCGGCGCTCACGCTCACCTGTTGCAGACCACTCAGGGCGCCATCGCCTTCGCGACTGTAACCCAGCAGCGTCAGATCGCCCTCGCTGCCCTGGCGGTAGACGATCAGGCTCGAGCCGTTGCTCGAGTCGGTGACCACGAACACCAGGTCGCCCTGGGTGACCACCGCGCTGGGCGACCACAAGTGGGGCGCGCTCCACATGCTGGCTTCCAGGCCTCCGCCGTAGGTGATTTCGCCGCTGGCACTGTCGCGGCTGAAATACAGCACGGTGTAGGCGTTGATCACGAACAAGGTCTTGCCGTCGTCCGACAGGGCCAGGCCACGCATGTCGTAGAGGGCGCTGGCGTCGATCTCGTACTGGCTGACCACGGTGGTTTGCAAGGTCAGGCGGCCCTGGCCATCGGCACTGAAGCACAGGATGGCGTTGCCGTCGCGGTTCAGTGCGTAGAGGCTTTTGCCGTCGCTCGATAGTTGCAGGTGGCCCAGGCCGAAACCGCTGTCCAGGGTGCTGACGTGGGTCAGGGCGCCGCTGTCGTCGCGGCTGAACAGGGCGATGTTGCCCTGGCCATCGACGATGTACACGCGCAGGCCGTCGGCAGACACTACGCTGGCGGTGGGTGTGCCCAGGCCATAGTCGCTCAGGTCCAGATCCTGGACCCGCTCCAGGTCGCCCAGCGACAGCACCGGGTCGTCGGCCAGCACCGGGGCGTCGTTGACGGCGGTGATGTTCACGCGCAGCACCAGGCTATCGGCGGCAAGGCCACGCTGGTCGGTGAGGGTGACGGTTACCGCCACGCTGGCCACGGGCACGTCGCTGCTGTTGGCGTAGGTGATCTGGCGCAGGGCGTTTTGCACATCGGCGGTGGTCGGTATCTGCCCGGTGGCGTCACTGAAGCGCAGGGTGAGCACGCCGTCGCTGACGCTCAAGGTGCCGATCACCTTGCCGTCCTTGATCAGGTTGCCATTGTCCAGGCTCAGGCCGTTGCCATCCTTGAAGCCCAGTTGGTCGCTGCTGGTGTGGCCATCGCCCAGGGTCACGCGGATCACCGCGCCGTCGTAGTTGCCAAGGCCTGCATTGAAGGCGTCCATCTGGCTGTCGCCGACGCTGGCGTCTGGCGCCAGGTAGACCGCCTCGCCCTGCTCGGTGTAGCCAACGGCACTGCCACTGGCCTCCAGGGTTGGGGCGGTGTTCGGGCTCAGCGCCGGGGCCAGCGTGACCTGCGCCTGGCGGGTGGCGCTGCCGAGGTCGCCGCCACCGCCGCTGTCGCGCACGCTCAGGCTGATGCTGCGAGTGCCGCTCAAGTTGTCGCCGCTGTTGCTGTAGGTGAGGCTGTTGACCATGTCCTGGGCGCGCAGCGCATCGCCGTTGACGTACAGCACCAGTTGGGTCTGTCCGCCGCTGCGGATGATCGTGTACAGCTGCCCGCTGGCGCTGGTCTGTACGCCGGTCAGGGTGTTGTCCAAGTCAATCTTGCCACCGTCGACGCCGATGATGTCGCCGCTGGCGGCTGGGGTGAGGGTCAGCACCACTTGCCACACCTGCTGGTCCGCCTCAACCACATCGATCGTGGTGTTCTCGAACAGTTTTACCGGCTCGCTTTCGGCATTGTAGGTGGGCCTCAGGCCGGTGGTATCGACCACCGGGGCATCGTTGACACCCTCCAGGGTCAGTTCCACCAGGCGGCTGTCGCGGTAGCCCTCACCGTCGTTGAGCTGCACACGCAGGCTGGCGCTGCTGGCCGGGTCCTGGCTGGTATTGCGGTAGGCGATGCTGCGCAATACCTGCTGGGCGTTGGCCTGGCTGACACTGGCGATGAAGGTCAAGGTGAGGGTGCCGGTGCTTTGCACGAAGGTGGCGATGGCCTGGCCATCGAGCAGCACCTGGCCGTTCTGCAAGGTCAGGCCGCTGCCTGCGAGCAGGCTGAACACGTCTTCGGCGTTGTCACCGCCGTCCCGCGCGATCACGATGCTGGCGCCGTAGTAGTCGCCCAGGCCGCCATTCAAGGCGTCCAGTTGCGGGTCGTGCAGGGTGCCGCCGGGCAGCACGGCCACGGCGTCGCCGTCCTCGATGTAGGTGGTGGCCTTGGCCGTCAGGTCGAGCACCAGCAGGCCTTCGTTGCCGAAGTTGCCGGTGAGGTAGAGCTGGGTTGCGTCGGCGCTGAAGTTGGCGCTGCGGATCTCGTTCAGGTTTACGTTGGCGATGCTCAGGGCCTGGCCGGCGCCGAGGCTGCCATCGCTGCCCAGGTGGTACAGGCTCAGCTGGCTTTCGCCCACGACGATCAGGGCGCTGCCGTCGCTGCTGACCAGCAGGGTTTTCGGCACGCTGTCGAGGGTGAGCGTGCTGCCGAGCGGGGCCAGGCTGCCGTCGGCACTCACTTGCAGGCTGTACAGCGTGGTGCCGTCGGCCAAGTACAGGGTCTTGCCGTCGCCCGCCAGTGCCAAGCTGTTGGCATAGTGCTCGCCGGCACTGCCGGCCAGGTGCTGCACCAGGCTCAGGGCACCGTCGTCGCCCACGCGGTAGACGCTGACCAGGGTGCTGCCGCCGGAGGTGGCGGCATACAGGTACTTGCCGTCAGCCGACAGTTGCAGGTCGGTGTACCAGGCGTCGGCACCGGCTGCGTTGAAGCGGGCGGTCTGGGTCCAGCTGTCGCCGCTGCGGGTGAACACCAGCAGGCCGCGGTCGCTGCTCAGGTAGGCGGTATTGCCCAGCACCTGCACGTCGTTGGCAAGCCCTGCGTCGGCGGCGAACGTGCCCAGCGCGGTCAGGGCGCCGCTGCTGCTGTCGCGGCTGAACACCGCGATGCCATGGCTGTCGGTGCTCAGGTACACGGTCTTGCCGTCGTTGGACAGGCCGAGCCCGCTGCTGCCTTCGCCCAGGCCGTTGCTGGCGGTTGCCTCCACGGTGCTGCTCAAGCTCAGCGAGCCATCGCTGGCACGGGTGAATACATACAGCGTGCTGAAGTTGACATTGCCGCCCGTGCCGGTGCTTTCGTCGTACACCCACTCGCTGGTGCTGCGCAGCACGTAGACCTGATCGCCGATGCTGACTACGCCATTGATACCGGCATAGGGGTCGGGCCAGTCGCCTGACTGCACCCGCTCGGCCAGCTCCAGCGCACCGATGTCCGCGCCCAGTACCGGACTTTGGCGGCTGACGTTGACCTGGGCGGTGAGGGTGGTGCTGGTAGTATCGCTGCCGCCGTTGGCCGTGCCACCGCTGTCCTTGACCGCGCTCAGGGTGATGCTGCGCACGCCCAGGGTGGCGCCGCTGGCGTCGTTGTTGGCGTAGCGCGCACCATCGACCACTGCGGCGGCCGCGCTGGCGCTGATGCCGGCGCTGGAGCCCAGCACCACGGTGGCGGTGCCGTCGCTCAAGGTCACGCTGTAGCTCAGGCCGCCTGCGGTGACGCCGCTACCGGCGACCAAGGCGATTGGCGTGCCGTCGAGGTTCAGGGTTTCGCTGGCAGCATCTTGCACGCCGCTGACGGTGAAGGTCAGGCGGGTGATGGTCTGGCTGGCTTCGACCGCATCGATGGCGCTGGCGTCGAACAACTTGACGCTGTCCTTGCCGGGCTCTTGCAGGCTGTCCACAGCAGTGCCGCTGACCACTGGCGCATCGTTCACAGTGGCGATCTGCACCCGCAGTTCGCGGGTGGTGGTGCCACTTTTGTAGTCGTCCTGGAAGGTCAGTTTCAGGCTGACACTGGCCTGTGGGTCGTTGCTGGTGTTGGTGTAGGCAATCTGCCGCAGGACCTGGTTGGCCACGGCCGTGGTGGTGTCGGCGGTGAAACTGACGGTTATTTTGCCATCGGCGCTGGTGAGGGTGGCGATGGTCGCGCCGTTGAGCTGGATCTGCTCGCCGACGCGCGTCAGGCCGTTGCCAGCGGTGAAGTCGAACACATCGTCGCGGCTGGCGCCGCCTTCGCGCTCCAGGGTGATGACCGTCCCGTTGTAGTTGCCCGCGCCACTGGCCAGGGCGTCGAGTTCGACATCTGAGATGCCCAGGTTGGCGCCGGGGTGAATGGTGTCGGCCTGGCCTTCGGTGTAGTCGAGTTGGGCCGCGTCGGAGACGCTGATCATGGCCAGCCCACCTGCGGTGAAGAAGCCGCCGCCGTAGATCGAGCTGCCATCGGCCGAGACGGCGATGCGGTAGGCACGGCCTGCGGTGCCAGTCACCTGCTTGACGAACACCGGCTTGCCGTCCTCGCCGATGCTGTAGATACGCAGGGCGCCAGTGTTGGTGCCGGCGAACAAGGTCTTGCCATCGGCGGAAAGGCCCAGGCCCCAGACCTGTCCGCCCGTGGCGAGCTGTTGCAGGCCGGTCAAGGTATTGCTGGCGGCCTCGTACTGGAAGGTCAGGATCGAGCCACTGGTGCCGTTGGTCACGTAGACGAAGCCGCTGTCAGACACCGCCACGCTGCGGGCGAACGAGGTCAGGCCATTGCCGGTGATCTGTGCGGTGCGCGTGAGGTTGCCAGCGCCATCTGCCTCGTAGACCACCAGGATACTTGATCCAACCACGTAGACATTGCCGCGTGTGTCGGTGGCCACGGCAAAGGCGGTATTGAAGGTGCTGTCGGTGATCACCGTGGCTGCCGACAGCACGCCGTCGGCATCGCTGCGAAACACCAGCAGGGTATTGCCGGCCACGGCATACAAGGCACTGCCGTCCTGGGCCATGACCATTTGCTTGATCTGCGTGCTGCCGGCATCGAGGCTCTGGCCAGTGGCGGTCAGGCTGCCGTCGGCATTGACGTCGAACACGCTGACCACGTAGTTGCCGCCAGCGGCTTTCTGGCCGACGACGTACAGGTGCTGGCCGTCGGCCGAGTACACCGCGGAAGCGGCGCCCAGCAGGCCGTCCACCTCCACGCCATTGGCCGCGTTGCCATCGTCGCTGGTGCCTTGGACGATACGCTGGATCAAGCTCAGCGCTCCGCTATCGGCGTTACGGCTGTAGACGTACAGGGTGCTGTTGCCGCCCGGTGTGATGGCGTGGCCGGCATTGCTGTTGCCCAACACGAACACTGTGCGCCCGTCGTCGGAGACTTCAACGCTGTACACATAGTCGCTGAAACCGCTCAGACCGCCCTCGTGGGTGTACACCAGGGTGCTGCTGTCCACCTCGATGGCCGGTTTACTGTTGGCGGCTTCGGCCTCGGAGATGATTCGCAGGGTCAGCTCGGTGCGCGTGGAGGCGCCTGCGCTGTCGGTGACGGTCACGGTGATGGTGTGATCGCCGACCACGCCTGTGGTGCCGCTGATGATACGGGTGTCGGCGTCGAAGCTCAGGCCGGCTGGCAGGTCTTCGACCGCCCAGGTCAGCGTGTCGCCGTAGGTCTTGTCCTGGTCGCTGAACAGGTCCTGGTCGAGGGTGACGCTGTTGCCGCCCACGGTGATCAGCACGGTGTCGCTGGCCGTCGGGTTGAGTTCCGGGGCGCGGTTGGCGATTTGCGCCACCTTGAGGGTAAGTTCGATCGCAGCACGTTGTCCGCTGGCGTCGGTGACCGTGACGGTGACGTCGAACGCGCCGGTGGCGCTGGTGGTGCCGCTGATGGTGCGGGTCAGGTGGTCGAAGCTCAGGCCCTCGGGCAGGCCGCTGACGCTCCACACCAAGGCATCGCCGTCGGCATCGCTGAACAGCCCGCTGGGCAGTACGGTGCTGTAGGCGGTTTCGCTGGTAGCTGCTGGTGGCGTGTAGCTGCCGACGTTGCCCACCGGCACGCTGTTGGCGCGCAGGGTCAAGCTTAGGACGCCGCTGGCCAGCAGGCCGTCGCTGACCGCCACTTGCAGGGTCATCAGGCTGCCGGCCACGGTGTTGCTGGCGGCTCTGTAGGTGAGCTGCTGCAGTACCTGGTTAGCCACGGCCTTGGGCGTGTCGGCAGTGAAGGTGACGGTCAGGGTGCCGTCGTTGCCCACGCTGAAGGTGCCGATGACGACATCGTTGTGCTTGACGGTGCTGCCGTCCAGGGTCAGGCCGTTGCCGTCGGCCAGGCCGAAGCTGCCACCGCTGACGCTCGGGTCGACAGTGATGCGGGTGCCCTTGTAGTTGTCGAGGACTTCGAAGTTGGCGTCCCTGAAGCTCAGGTTTTCACCGAAGGTGTTGGCCTGGCCCAGGTTCAGGGCCTGCACGCGGGTGTAGCGGGTGGTGTTGTCGCCCGTCACCAGCAGCGAGCCGTTGCTGGAGAGCGCAATGTCCTGGCCGGTGGTGTTGCTGGCTTGGTTGCTGGTCAGGGTGAGGTTGCCGTTGGCATCGACCTGGTAGACGTTGAGCGCGCCGTTGCTCGATGCGGCGTACAGCTGACGGCCGTCGTCGCTGATGGCCAGGCTGCTGACACCGGTCATGCTCACGCTGCCAGCGGGCGTCAGGGTGCTGCCGTCGAAGCGCACGAGGGTGATCGTGCCGGTAGTGGGGTCGCCGATGTACAGGGTCTTGCCGTCGGGGGCGATGACCAGGCTGTCACGGGTGCTGTTCTGGGTCAGACCGTCGAGGCTGATGTTGGTCAGTTGCTGCGGCAGTTTGCCTTCGCTGTCGCGCTGATACACGGCCAGCGTAGGGCCGCTGCCGGTATTGCCCTTGTACAGCACGAACAGTGTGTCGCCGTAGCTGACGATCACACCGCCGCGGTTGTTGCCGATGGTCAGGGCTCGGGTGAAGACGCTCAGCGCGCCGGTATCGGTGTTGCGGCTGAAGACCACCACGTCGTTGCTTTCGGTGCCGGCATACACGTACTGGCCGTCGTCGGAAATCGCCAGGCTGCCGCTGATGCTGCCGTTCTGCGTTGAGTAGGCGCTGCTGGCGCTGATCTTGCCGTCGCTGCCGATGCTCAGCAGTGTCACGTCGGTGCCGCCGTTCTGGGTGTAGATCGACGTGCCATCGGCGCTAATGAGCATGTCGGTGATGCTGCCCAGGCTGCTGTTGCTGTAGGTTTGCAACTGGGTCAGGGCACCGCTGGCATCGACCGCGAAGACCTGCACACTGCTGCCTCCGGCGACGTAGGCGAAACGCCCGTCGGCCGACCACAACACTTCGCTGCCGGCACCGATGCCCAGGTCGCCGGCGCTGTAGGTTTCGCGGCTGTTGAGGCCGCCGCTGTCGCTCAACAGCGGCGCTACGTTGACCTGGTTGTCGAGGGTGACGCTGGCTTTGATCTGGCTCAGGTCGGCATTCTGGCCGCCTTCATCGGTCAGGCTCTTGAGGGTGATGGTGACAGTGGAGCTTTCGACCGACTTGTCCAGCACCTGATAGCGCATGTTGTCGATGACAGTCTGCACGTCGGCGGCAGTCACCGGTGCATCGGCGGCGTTCAGTTGCAGGGTGATGTTGCTGACGCCTTCGACGACGCTGACCTGCCAGGTGTAGCCATGGCTGGTCACGCCGGCCAGGGCGTCCTGCAGGACGATTTGCGCACCGTCGATCACCAAGGCCTGGTTGTCTGCGCTGCTGTTGACCTGCAGGGTGAGTTGGGTCAGCGGCTGATTGCTGCTGTCCAGGGATACCCTGACGTTGTCGAACAGGTTCACCGGCGCGAAGCTGTCGGTGGCATCCTTGATGGTCACCTTGCTGTCAACGGTGTCGGCCGCGACCCCCGGTGTGGAGGCCGTAGCGTCGACTTTGGCAGCCACTGCTTCTGCGGTAGCCACTGCCGCTGCATCCAGCAGGATGCGCGGTTCCAGGGCCAGCGCCAGGCGGGCGCGCGGGCTGCGATTGCGAGCGTTCGGGTTGATGGTCATGGTCTCGAAGTCCTGTCGATGAATGCGGGCGCGGCCTGGGGTCACTCGACCAGGCGTGCGTAAAACTCGTGCTTGATCTTGTCGGCGATGTCGTCCAGCAGGTGCTGGATCTGCTCCTGCCCTTGGTTGAAGGTCGGCGCGTCGGCGAAGGTCATGCTGCCGCCGCCCTGAGCGCAGGTCTGCAACGGCACCCCGGCGACCCGATCAAACAGCTGGCGGCCGAAGTCCTGCGGATCGCCCGGGCGCACACCGATGAAATGGAACTTCAGATGGCGGCCACGGAAGCTCTCGCACAGGTCCTGGAAGCGCTTGGACGCGGTCACGGTGCCACCTGGGTCGTTGTTGCCGCTCTGCACCGCTTCGCCGACCTGGCCGGCGTTGAAGGCATCGGTGTCGAACCAGTCGCCGATCGTGTTGGCCAGCATCACGATGATCTTGGCGTTCTGAGCGTTGTCGCTGTCGGGGAAGTCCAGCGGCAATTCGCTGTCGCCCCAACCGGCGCTGCCGCGCATTTCCGGCGACAGGGCATGGCCGGCCCAGCCCATGGCGATGGCGTAGTTGACGTTGAAGCCGGTACGCATTTCGTCGAGGCGCTCCTCGACCTTGCTCAACTGGTTGGTCAGCGGTAGCAGGGCGGCGCGTGGGCAGCCAACGTTACCGATGATGAAGCGGGTGTCGTTGACGCCGGTGGCCTGGCCGAAGTCGGGGTTGGGACCGGTCCAACTGATGCTTGGCTCCAGTGGGTGGTTTTCGGGCAGGTCGTGGCGGTAGTAGACGCGGGTGAACTGGCCGACCGGTGGTTGATCCCAGAAGTAAACCTGGCCCGGATACAGACCACGGTTCATGCACACGCGCTGGGTGCGCGGGTCGGGCATGCGCCCGTCGCCCAGGTCGCGGATGCCGGTGCGCCACAGCGAGGTCAGTTCTACCGGGCGGATGGCCGCGCCGGTCGCCCAGCGGCGCAGGCGCCCGGTGTCTTCGCGGTCGTACACGTTGACCACCTGGCTGTAGGGTACCAGCGACAGCCAGATGCGTTTTTCGCTGTTCTCGTCGTCATCCAGCAGGCGCGCGGCGAAGCGCTTGAACAACTGGCGCAAGGCGGCCAGTTCGGTATTGTTCTCGGTGCCGCTGTTGGGGATCACGATCGCCACTTCGGTCGCGCGCGCTACCACTTCGACGGTGGAGTGCACGCGCATCTGCTTCACTTGCCCGCCCAACAGCTCGGGGTTGGCCTCGAAGTTGACCTCGACCTTGTAACGCACCCGCTGGTCGTTGTCGGTCTGCTCTTCGAGTTCGACGTTCTGCGGGCCGATCTGCCTAGCCAGGCTGCTGTCCATCCCCAGGTTGTTGACCACGTAGCCATACGCCAACTGGTGTAGCACGGTGGGCGATTTCTCGTTTTTCATCAGCCGCTCGTTGCCCACCGCCATGGCCGCGGCGTCGGTCGCGCGCTTGACCTGCGCAGCGCTGCTGGTCATGCGGTGGGTATCCAGGGCATAGGCGGTGGCGAGCAGTGCACCGCCGATGGCTAGAACCATGAACGAGGCGATGCTGCCGCGTTGGCGGTGGCGGGCGCCGGTCATGGTGGGTTTGCGGGAGGGCATGGGCGTTGGGGCATCCGGGGTGGCGGGCGAGGGGATCGCGCGGGATGCAAAGATAAGAATAATTCCCAATATCGCTCAATGGGCGCTTCATTAAGAATGCTTAAGGGAGGGGCTGCGTGGCGTATCTGTGCGCAGTGAGTGCCTACGCCTGGTTGGCGCGGGTGATAGGCCCGTCGCTCGATGAGCGGGGCTGAGGCGGGGCGTGGGAGCTATAGCTGTGCTGCCTACCTCACGCGGGTAGGCAGCAGGTTTGGATCTTAGTCCTTGGCCAGGTTCGAGCGGCCCTGGCGCTCGCTCTTGTACTGCATCGCCACCGACGGTGCCGGCTTCGCGCTACCGGTCTCCAGCCATTGACGCAAGCGGCTGGCATCGGCGAAATGGGTGTACTTGCCGTAGGCATCGAGGATGACCATGGCTACCGGGCGGTTGTCCATCTTGGTGAGCAGCACCAGGCAGTGGCCCGCTTCGTTGGTGAAGCCGGTCTTGGTCAGCTTGATGTCCCAGTTGTTCTTGTTCACCAAATGGTCGGTGTTACGAAAGCCCAGGGTGTAGTTGGGTTTGCGGAACGCCACGGTCTTTTCGCGCGTGGTGGACAGCTCGCTGAGCATCGGGTACTTGCGTGCAGCCATCAGCAGTTTGGCCAGGTCCTGGGCGGTGGACACGTTCTGCGTCGACAGGCCGGTGGGTTCGAGGTAGCGCGTGTGGTTCATGCCCAGGCTGCGTGCTTTGGCGTTCATGGCCTTGATGAAAGCCCCGTACCCCCCAGGATAGTGGTTGGCCAGGCTATTGGCTGCGCGGTTCTCCGAGGACATCAGGGTGATCAGCAAGGTTTCGCGGCGGTTCAGCTCACTGCCCAGACGAACCCGCGAGTACACGCCTTTCATCTCCGGGTTGTTGGCGATGGTCATGGTAAGCATTTCATCCATGGGCAGCTTGGCGTCGAGCACGACCATCGCGGTCATCAGTTTGGTGACCGAGGCGATGGGACGCACGCGATCGGCGTGGCTAGCGTACAGCTCCTTGTTGGTGTTCAGGTCAATCAGCAGGGCGCTGCCTGAGGCCAGGTGAAGCTTGCTGGGGTCTGGCTGGACTTTGGCCGGGGGTTGTGCAGCAGCGGTCGACGGTAGGGTCGCAGTACCTGTGAGCAACAGCAGCAGGCTGAGGATGGACAGGGATGTTTTCACGTTGAGGCTCACTAAATGTTGGTATGTCGTTGGCTGTGCAAGGGTTTTCCCCCAAAAAACCGCTGCATTGTGGAGTATGGCCCAAACCCTGTCGAATGCCTTATGACTAAAGGGCGCAAGGTGAACGAAATTTAATCCTGTACCCATTACCGACATTTCCTACTTCGCCAATTCGGCCCAATCATTGGCCGAATTCAACCCGTTCGCATCGGGCGTGACGCTGACTGCCGGGAAACTTGCCTGACCTCAGGAGGCAGGGCGAGCGTCACGACCGATGCGGTTTGGGTATGAGGCACCCGGCCTCGGCGGCTGTCGTGGGTCAGCTATGCGTCAGTGAGAGGTTGCTGATAATGCACACCGAGCCATCCTCGGCAGGGGTCGAGTCGGTGTAGTCGATTTGGTTGTAGACCCCGCCGTGAAACTCGAACAGACGAGAGTCCCAGGTGTCGTCGAGCAGCAGGGCGCCGGATGAACCCGATGCGCCATTGCACACTGCTGCAACGGTGACCAGTCCTTTGGCGGTGACGTGGATGCTGACGGTGAACTTCGCCCCTAGAGGCACGCCTTTGAGTACGGTTGTGTTCACTGGCGTGGTTTGGTTGTACGTGGTGCGAAAGCCCATGGTGATGTTCCCCTTGTTCCAGAAAACCTTCACCGGTGGGCTGTCATCCCCCCGTACATGCACCTGCGCTATCACCACCTTTTGCGCCGAATTGACCTGGGTGAGGGTCATCTGCTGGCGGTTCCAGTGGTTCGCTGCACTGGCTAGCGTCCAGTTGGTCGATTCAGACCATTCACAACGGGTGCGATGCGTGCTTTTGCTCGAGGCACCCAGGGTGGGGGCTGAGAGCTTTACCGAACCATCGGACAAAACGCTCACGAAGCTCGGGTACTGGGCAATTGCCGCAGCACCATTGAGTTCGAGCGCAATGGGGTTCGTTGGCGAGGCGGGTACGGGGGTGGTGATCGTCAGGGCGTTGATGTTTACGGTCACGGGCACTTCTCCTTTTCGGTGGAGGACGAGGACGGCAGTCCAGAACGGACTGCGGCTCGGTGGCCGTCTAACCGTGCAGCTTGCGGTTGCGGGGTGAGCACCCGCATCCAGGTGATTTCCCGTCTGGTCCTGTCACCAAGGCCAAGCAGTGAAATCAGTATTTCCGGTGGGATCGGTGATCCCGTCCCTGGGCACTTTTTAGCATAGCGAGCTGACTGTGCGGTAGTCGCCTGAGCTGAGATTCTAGATCTCCTGCCCCAGACCTTCGGGTATTTATCGCTGAACGGCCCGATTTTCAGGCTGGGTGCAGACCGCCTCGAGATACTTCCAGCGGTGCCTAGATACACACCATGAGCAGCGCTGCGACCAGTGCAGGTGGCATCACCACCACCCCTACGCGCAAAAAATGCCAGGCACTGACATTCACCCCTTCACGGCGGATCGCCACCAGCCAGAGCAGTGTGGCCAGGGACCCGGTGATCGATAGGTTCGGCCCCAGGTCGACGCCGATCAGCAGCGCCGCAGTGGTCTGTCGTGGTAGCTCTGCCAGTGAGCCCATCGACCCTGCAATCAACCCCGTGGGCAAGTTGTTCATCAGGTTACTGGCCAGGGCGGCAGCGCTGCCTGCCACCCAGCTGGCCTCGATGGGTGAGGTGTGGGCCAGGTTCGACAGCGCCTGCGCAAGGCGCACCACCAGGCCGGTTTGGGCGAGTGCTTCGACCAGCACGAACAAACCTGCCACCAGCGGCAGCACGCCCCAGGCCACATGGCGCAGCACCGGCATTGGGCTGCGCCGCTGCTGCAGGTGGATCAGCGCCGTCGTCGCCACGCCCGCGCAGAACGTCGGCAGGCCCAGTGCGCGGTCCAGTGCCGAGGCGCCCAGCAACAAGGTGGCGGTAGCGCCGATGCCCACTGCGCACAGGCGCGCGCCTGAAGTCAGGGGCTGGGGGTCCACGCTCAAGGCCAGCGGTTGGCGGATCTGCCGACGTTGGGCGATGCGCAGCGCCAGGTAGGTAAGCACGATCGCCGCCAGCGACGGCAGGCTGAACTGCCTCAGCCAATCCAGCAGCGGTGGCATCTGGCTTGCGAACACCACCAGGTTCGCCGGGTTGGAGATCGGCAGTACAAAACTGGCCGCGTTGGCAATGAAAGCACAAATGAACAGATAGGGCAGGGGGTCGGCTTTAGCGGCCTTGCATGCGGCGTACACGGCTGGGGTCAAGACCACGGCCGTGGCGTCGTTGGACAGGAACACGGTAACCAGGGTGCCGACCAGGAAAACCAGGTCGAACAGCCGTTGTCCCGAGCCCCGCGCGTGCTGGACCGCGTAGCGGGCGAGCCAGTCGAACAGCCCTTGCTGGCGGGCAAGTTCGGCCAGCACCATCATGCCGATCAGAAACAAGTACACGTCGCCGCCTTCGGCCACGGCGGCCAGCGCGCTGGTTGGCGTGATCAACCCCAGACCGACCAGCAGTAACGCACCGCCGATTGCCCAGACGTACTCCGGGATACGCCAGGGGCGCAACAGGACACCGCAGGTGGCCAAGGCGGCCACCGTCCAGATGATCGATGGATGTTCGCTGACAGGCATGGTTGGGTCATATTCCGGCTGGGGTAGTCGAGGATGATGGCGCGGTGCTGCGGCAGGTTTCGGGCAGCGCTACCAGCACGAGCAGGAAGGCGCCGCTGGCGATACCCGCCAGGGTCAGGAACGCGGCGTCGTAGCCGGCTGCCTGAACCACCCAGCCGGCAATGCCGGGGCTCAGTGCAGCGCCCAAGCCGAACACGGTCGTCAGTGCACCGAGGCTGACATTGAAGCGCCCGGTGCCTTCGGTCAAGTCCTTGACCACCACCGGAAACAACGCGCCGAAGATCCCGGCGCCGATGCCATCGAGCAGTTGCACGCCCACGAGCCAGAACGGATTATCGCTGACCACGTACAGCACACCACGCAGCGGCAGGATGAGAAAGCCGGCCAGCAGGAACGGCTTGCGCCCCCAGACCTCGGCCTTGTTCCCCGCCAGCAGCGCCATCGGCACCATCACCAGTTGCGCCGCAACGATGCAGGCCGAGGTGAGCGGGGTGGCCAGTCGCAGATCGGTCTGCGCGAGTTTCTGGCTGACCAGTGGCAGCATTGCCGCATTGGCCAGGTGGAACAGCGCGCAGCACACGCCGAACACCAGCAAGGTGCGGTTGTGCAGCAACAGCTTGAGCCCTGCGGGCTGGTCATCGGCGCCTGGGCCGTGCACCAGCCCGCGCGCCAGTTGATGATCGATGGCGGCGCCAGGCACTCGACCCACGGCCACGATGCTGGCCACGGTCATCAGCGCCATCAGGTAGAACACCACCAGTGGGCCGAACAGGTAGGCGAGGCCGCCGGCCAGCAGTGCCGAGCAGGCGTTGCCGGCGTGGTTGAACGTTTCGTTGCGACCGATACGCCGCGTGAACGCCCGCGGGCCGGTGATACCCAGCGAGATGGCGGCAATCGCCGGGGCAAACACAGAGCCGGCCAGGGCCCCAAGCGTCTGTGTCAGGGCTACCCAGCCGAACGACGACAGCCACGGCAGCAGCAGGCAACTGCCGGTGACCAACAAGGCCGCGATCACCACCACGGCGCGCTTGGCCGGTGTGCGGTCGATCAGTGCGCCGGCCGGCGTTTGTGCCAGCAGCGCTCCAATGCCCGCCAAGCTCATCACCAGGCCGATGTTCGCCGGCTGCCACTGCTGCACGGCAAGCAGGTAGATCGCCAGATACGGGCCGAGGCCATCGCGTACGTCGGCCAGGAAGAAGTTCAGCCAGTCCAGCGCGCGTTGCTGAGAAGCCTGGGAGCTTGAGTGTGCCAAGGATGCTGTCTCGAAAAAGCCGTTGGGGCGCAGCCGGCTGCTGCCGTGTGCGCAGGTTACAGTGCAGTGCCTTGGCGATACACGACGCTCGATCCGCGTCGGCAAGCTGCCGATGCCGACACTCACTGCCACCTGTGCAAAAGGACTGTCCTGAAGGGCGATAGGTTCCAGCCGGGCATTGCTGGCCTAGGCCCGTGGAGGGGGATGTGGGCAGTGTCCTGGTGCGTATTGCCGATTGTGGGGCAATGGCGAGAAAACCTGCTAGTCCGGGCGGCCATCGGTGGTTTCGAGCAGGCAAAAAAAGCCCGCCGAGGTGGCGGGCGGTAAACGGCGTAGGGAGCACGCACAACAACAGATTCGGAGGCACCAGCGGCGCTGGCGTTGGCCTGTGGAACATGTCGACACTCTACCCACGGATCGGCTTGGCCTGAAATCAATGCTTTCAATAGTGGTCATTGATGGCATCGTGGGTAGCGCTTACCAGCGCGGTGGGCCGTAGTAGACTGGTGGCGGGCCGTAGTAACGGTGGTACACCGGCGGCGGGGCGGGCACGTAGCGCTCGACCACATACGGCTGTGGCTGGTAGTAGACCGGTGGCGGTGGAGCCTGAACGTACACCGGCGGCGGCGCGTAGACCGGTTGCTGTTCCACGTACACGGTACGGTCACGCCCGCCACTGACTGCCGCGCCGACCACAGCACCCACCACGGCAGCGCCGATGACCGGGCCCGGGCCACCCCAGCCGCCGTGCGCCGAAGCCTGGCCGCTGAGGGCCAGCGCACCAACCAGCAGGGCGATTCCAGGGATGAGACGTTTCATGATCATTCCTCGCAAGACAACCCCACGCTTGGGGCCTGACTACTATGACCGCGCAGAACGCCAACTGCGCACTGGGCAACGGTAAAGGTTGTGTAAGGAGCGACCGGCGGTCACCTCTGTTAGGCTAGATCAATCGTTTCAGCCGTATTTGAGGAGGCGTAGATGAGCATCATCCCTAGCCGGGACACGGTCCTGTGCATTTCCCTGGCCGGTCGCCCCGGCACCTTCGGCGTACGCTTTCACAACCACCTCTATCGACAGTTGGGGCTCGACTACTACTACAAGGCAATGACTACCCAGGACCTGCCAGGCGCCATCGGTGGGATTCGCGCCCTGGGCATTCGCGGTTGTGGCGTGTCGATGCCGTACAAAGAGGCCTGCCTGGCACTGGTGGACGAGATCGACCCGTCGGCTGCTGCCATCGAGTCGGTGAATACGCTGGTCAATGATGCGGGTCGCCTGAAGGCCTACAACACCGACTACCTGGCGGTTCGCCAGTTGTTGCAGCAACACCAGGTCGATCCGCACACGGCGTTCGTCCTGCGCGGCAGTGGTGGCATGGCCAAGGCTGTCGCCTGTGCGCTGCGTGACGCGGGGTTCAGGGATGGCACACTCGTCGCCCGGAACGAGCAGGCCGGGCGGCACTTGGCTGACATGTGCGGCTACCGTTGGTTGCCCGCGATTGACGATATAAGCCCGCCGATGCTGGTGAACGTGACCCCGATTGGTATGGCCGGTGGCCCTGAGGCGCAGCAGTTGGCGTTTCCCGAGACTGCGATCGATGCAGCTGAGTGGGTGTTCGACGTGGTCGCGATGCCCGCGAGCACTCCACTGATCCAGCGTGCCGAGTCGCAGGGCAAAGCGGTGATCACCGGCCTTGAAGTGATCGCGTTGCAGGCCTTGGAGCAATTTGTGCTGTACACCGGCGTGCGGCCTACTCAAGCGCAGGTGGACGCGGCGGTCGCCTACGCCCGGGAAGGCTGAACGCGGGTACGAGGGAAGTGGCGCTGTGCCACCTCGACTCCACGGGTGCGGCGCTCAGAACACCCGTTGCCCATGGTCGAGCTGCTGGTCGACCAGCGCACGGCCATGCGCCAGTGACACATGCTGGGCATTGTCCAGGTCGCTGAAGAACTTCATCGGCATCGACAGGCGCCGGCTGGTATGACCCTGTGGGTCGGTGATCAGGCAGCCTGCGGCATACGGCAGGGGAGCGCCAGGGTGGGGCATCACGCTGGCGGTGATGGTGTGCTCACGGTACTCACAGTGCAGCGATTGCATCGTCCTTACCTCGCTGTGGTCTGGAAGGGCATGTACTTCTCATATACCACGACGAGGGGCCGAGGGGTCCCGGCCCGACGAACGCGCGGCGCGTGCCTCAGCCTTCGAGGTCGGTCGGCTGGATGACTTCGACCCAGTAGCCGTCAGGGTCCTTGATGAAGGCCAGGTGATTCATGCGGCCGTCCTGCAGGCGCTTCTGGAATGGTACCCCAAGGGCTTCGAAACGCGCGCAGGCGGCGCGCACGTCCGGTACCGAGACGCAGATGTGGCCGAAGCCGCGCGGGTCGGTGTTGCCATCGTGGTAGGCGAACGCAGGATCGCTCTCGGTACCGTGGTTGTGGGTCAGTTCGAGCACGCCAGGGATCGACTTCATCCACTGGTGGCGTTCGGCGTCGTCAGCAGGAATCTGCGCGGGGTCTACCAGGGCCAGGAAATACAGGCTGAAGGCGGCTTGCGGGAAGTCGCGCTTGTCCACCAGGCGGAACCCCAGCACACGGGTGTAGAAATCCAGCGACTTCTCGATATCCTTGACGCGCAGCATGGTGTGGTTGAACACGAACTGGGCGGTTGCGGCATCTGGCTGGGCGGTGACGCCGGGCAGGGTATGCAGGTCTTGCAGGCTCATGGGGACTCCAGAATCAGGGTCTAAAACAAGTGGGCCATGATACGGCAGTCAGCCAGTCGCGCAAATGAAAGCGCCCTGCACGGTGGCAGGGCGCTGGAATTAGAGGCCCGCATGTGCGGGCGCGTGATGGGGTCGCTAGTCCTTTAGCTGGTTCGATACTGAAACAGCAGGTGTGAAAAAAGTGTGAAGTGTACGTTGACATTTCATCAGCGTACCCAGCTCTCCACTGCTTGGGCGCCGTACTGTTGCTTCCAGGCTTTAAGGCCTCGATGATTGCCGCCTTTGGTTTCGATCAACTCCCCGGTATGCGGGTTTTCGTAGACCTTCACCACGCGCGGGCGGCGTTGCTGTTTGGCCGGAGTAGCCAGGTTATGGCTCACCGCCTTGGGATCAAGGATGGCGATGATGTCGCGCAGGCTCTTGTCGTAGCTTTTCATCAGCCCGATCAATTTTTGCTCGAACTCGATTTCGCGTTTGAGACCGGCGTCCTTTTTCAAGGCTTCCAGTTGAGCCATTTGTTCCTGAAGCGCTTTTTCGGCAGCACGAAACTCTGCAAGTCTGGACACTGTCATCACTCCTGTAAGTCTGCCGTGGCATGACGTGACGAACATGACTACTTGGACTGAACGCCGGCCACGCGGATAGGTAACACTGTTCGCTCACGAGAGTGTAGTAGCCACTTGCATACGGGTAAACAGCAAACTTAAGGTCAAAATGTCGGGAACTTTGTGGCGTTTTCGTACTGTATGTGAAGTCGCCCGTGCAGGTCGCTGAAAGCGCGTCTAGACCATGGTCCAATGGCCTGTCCCAGAGCGTTCAGCGCACCCTTTACGGTACGTGTGGAGTTATTCCCGTTCCTCGTACAACACCGGTAGTCATTGGCGACCGGGACAATATTCGCTTTTATGTCTGGATGTTCCAATCGCATGTTTGCCGCTTTTCTTCTCGCCCGGGGACGTCGTGTTGTCGGGTTGCTCTTGCTGTGTGCCTGTGTTTCGACAGAAGCGGCCGGTTTTCTTGAAGACAGCCGTGCCAGGCTTGAATCACGCACAGTGTATTTCAATCGTGATTTTCGCGATGGGCGCAGCAGTTCAAGCCAGGGCGAGTCCAAGCGCGAAGAGGCAGCCCAAGGGTTCATTCTCAATGTCCAATCCGGTTATACCCAAGGTCCGATTGGTGTAGGCGTCGATGCCTTGGGCATGGCGGGCTTCAAGCTCGATTCGAGTCCGGCCGACAGTAACAGTGGCTTGTTGCCCTCTACCGGACATGATCCACGCGGTTCGGTCGACCAATACGCCAAGTTCGGCGTGGCCGGCAAGGTGAAAGTGTCGCAGACCCTATTCAAGTACGGCGCCATGATGCCCGATGTGCCCTTGCTCAAGTACAACGACGGACGTTTGTTGCCGACCTTGTTCCACGGTGCCTGGCTGACGTCGCAACAGGTGCGCGATTTCACCTTTACCCTGGCTCGTCTGAACCAGTACATCGCACGTGACTCGACCGACCGCCAGGACATTCGCGTGCATTGCAAGAACAAACGCTATGCCTGCGATATCGAAGCCGACCACTTCGATTTGGGTGGCCTCGACTACCGCTTCAATGATCGGGTCACTGCGCAGTATCAGGTGTCGAAGCTCGACAACATCTACCGCCAGCACTTTCTGGGCGTAGTCGCCAGTCAGCCGTTGGCGGTGGGCTCGCTGTCGACTGACCTGCGTTTGATCAAGAGCGACGACATTGGCAATGCCCGCGCAGGCGAGATCGACCATCGCGCCTTCAGTGGCCTGTTCGGCTACAGTGTGGGCGGTCACAAGCTCAGCTTCGGCTGGCAGCGTATGTTCGGCGAAAGCGCCATGCCTTACCTTGATGGCAGCAACCCATACCTGGTCAACTATGCCCAGGTCAACGACTTCGCTGCCGCTCAGGAACGTTCCTGGCAACTGCGCTATGACTATGATTTCAAGGTTCTGGGTGTGCCCGGCCTGACGTTCCTGACCCGCTACATCAATGGCGACCACATCAAAGTGCCGGGCAGTGACACCCAAGGCCAGGAATGGGAGCGCGACACCGAGCTGCGCTACCAGGTGCAGGGCGGCACCTTCAAGGATGTCAGCGTACGCCTGCGTAACGCCACCTACCGCAGTAACTACGCGAGGTGGGCGCGGGACATGGACGAGACACGGGTGATTGTCAGCTACAATTTCTCGGCGTTCTGACCGGCCGCACTTTGCCAAAGGCGAACGGCCCACCGACAATGCGCGCGGGTAACTAGGCAGACCAGGTGATGAAGCACTTGCTGTTGATCGGTATCGGGCCTGGCGATCCCCGGCAGATCACCTATGAGGCGGTCGATGCGCTGCGCCGTGCAACGGTGTGTTTCGTGCTCGACAAGGGCGCGCATGTCGACGCGTTGCTGCACCTGCGCAAGGCCATTCTGGCGCGCTATCGGCCTGAGGGTGGCTATCGCCTGGTGCAAGTCTCGGACCCGCAGCGCGACACCGAGGCCGTTGACTATCCCGGCGCGGTCCAGGCCTGGCACCAGCAGCGTGCGACGCTGTATGCCCGGCTGATCGAAGAGCAGCTCGGTGCCGGGGACATCGGGGCCTTCCTGCTGTGGGGCGAGCCTGGCTTGTACGACAGTACGCTGCGCATTCTTGAGCAGGTGCGCGGGTGCGGTGTTGCCCTGAGCCTGGAAGTGATCCCCGGCATCAGCAGCCCGCAGGCCCTGGCCGCCCGCCACCAGATCCCGCTCAACCGCGTCGGTGAGCCGTTGACCGTGCTGCCGGGCAGGCGTCTGGCCGCGCAGGTGCGGGTGGACAACGTGGTGGTGATGCTTGATGGGCAGTGCGCGTTCGCCGCGTTGGACGACCCGGCGCTGCACATCTATTGGGGCGCTTATCTGGGAATGCCGGAGCAAGTGCTGATCGCCGGGCCGCTCCAGGCGGTGAAGTCACGCATTCTGCAGGTACGCGAGCAGGCCCGGCGGCGCAACGGATGGATCATGGACACCTACCTGTTGCGCCGTGAGGGCTGAGGCCTGGTTCAGCGCATGGTCACCGCAGTCCTGCGCAACAGGCTCAGCGCTGGCGCAGCATCGCGCCGGTAAAATTGAACAGGCGCAGCTCATCCAGTTGTCCCAGGCTATGCGCCACCTGCCCAAGCAGCGCCGCGCGCTGGCGCCGTGGGTCGAAGCGCAGGCGCAGTAACGGGGCGCAGGCCGATTGGGCGTGCTGCCAGGCCGGCTCGTCCTGATACAGCTCGACGGCTGCCCGCGCGAGCCCCTCGGCAGTGCTCTCGACACGCCCCGGCCACGCGTGTGGCCCACCCATGCCTTCGACGCCTATCGGTGTGGTCACGCTGGGTGTACCGCAGCGCAAGGCGTCGAGCAATTGCCCCTTGACCCCAGCACCTACCCGTAGTGGCGCCAGGCACACGCGGGCACTGCCCATCACCGCCTCCACGTCGGCGACCCAGCCGTGTATATGCAGGCCCTCGTGTGGGGCATGCAGCGCTTGGCTGCGCGCGTCAAGGTTGGCACCGTAAACATGCAGCTGCGCCTCGGGCAAACGCCGACGCAGCATTGGCCAGAGGTTGTGGCGCAGCCACAGCAGTGCATCGAGCGTGGCAGGGTGGCCGAAATTGCCGAGGCTGACAAAGTCGGCGCGCTCGGCGAAGGGGCGCGCCGAAGGCAGCGCATCGACGCCGGGTGGGCAGTGGTGCAGCAGGTAGTCCGGTACACCGAAGCCATTGATCAGCAGGTCCATCTCGGCATCCGAGGTGACCAGAGTCAGGTCGCAGCGCCACAGCGCCGCCAGCTCTCGCGCGCTGAGTGGCGAGCGGGCCATCTGTCGGTACAGCTCAGGCCCCGGGGTGCTGAACAGGGTGTGGAAGTCGTTCGGGTCCAGGCCTTCGATCAGGCGCCGACGCAGTAGCTGCTGGCGCGCATCGCGCAGGCTTTGCAGGCCCCAACTGAACAATATGCACAGCGCGTTCGGCAATTGCTGGCGCAGAACGCGGCCAAAGCGTTCCTCGCTGTCGAAGCGGTCGAACAGCACCACGTCGGCCGTTTGCGTGGCCAGGTTGCTGCCGTCCTCGGCGATGCGCTGCTCGACGATGCCCAGTCTGGCCAGGTCAGCCTTGTAGATGCCTGGCGTGGCCGGGCAGGCGAAGGTGACGTGCCAGCCCTCGGCGCGCACGTGCTCTAGCAGTTGCAGCAGGTGCCGACCTGCGCTGTAGGCTTGCGGCTCGGGCCAGTGAAGGGCAGCGACCAAAAGGTGGGGCATGGTGCAGGGCCTTGAACCAGTGAAAGGCCCTTATTTAAGCATGCGCGGCGCGTTTAGGGGGTGCCTAGGATGCTTAACATCTTTTCGCGAAGCAGCTCGATGCTGAACGGCTTGCCGATCACGTGCATGCCTTCGGGCACCTCCACGTTGTCGGCATAGCCGCTGGCGAACAGTACCGGCAACGTGGGGCGCAACTCACGCGCCTTGGCCGCCAGCGCATCGCCACGTATGTCGGGCAGGCCGACATCGGTCATCAACAGGTCCAGGGGCTGGTTCAGGTCTCTGAGTATGCGCAATGCGGCAGTAGCATCCTCAGCCTCGAGAATCGTATAGCCCAGCTCGTCGAGCACTTCGACAATCAGCATGCGAACGATGTCGTCGTCTTCGACTACTAGCAGGTGCATAGGTACGGGTCCTGTTTCGATGAATGGTCTCTACTCTGTGCGCAGGGCCTTGGCAGAAGTTCCCAAGCTTACCGGTCCATGAAAATAGATGGAACGATTGGCGCGTGCCGCCTTCAAATACTGGCTAAATGCCCTGCCAGTATGGCCAAAGGTGGTTAAACTCGCTGTATAAACCGGCCGGTGTGGCGCAGGGTGATTCACACAAGACGTAGCCGCCAACACTGTTCAATGGACTTTTCGCTCGGGCCTCAATCACATGATTCAAGCAGCCTCGATGGATCAACGCAGCTTTCGCAAGCTGCTCAGCCGCAACGTCGGCCTGCCCTTGGGAGTGGGGCTCTTGGGGGCCGTGGCGTTCGTCGCGGTGGTCAACTACCTGCTCTCGGCCATGCAGTGGGTAGAACATACCGATCGGGTGATCGGCAATGCCAACGAGACCGTCAAGCTGTCGATCGACATGGAAACCGGCATGCGCGGCTTCTTGATCACCGGCGACGAGCGCTTCCTGGACCCCTACGAGGTCGCCAAGCCGCGCATCTTCAGCAGCCTGGACACCTTGCGCGAACTGGTCATTGATAACCCGACCCAGGTTGATCGCATTGACCGCCTGATAGCTCTGCAACGCGCCTGGAACGACTTCGGCAGTGAAATGATCCAGCAGCGTCGCAGCCATGGTGATTACCAGGCGTCCATCGGCAATGGCCGCGGCAAGCGCATCACCGATGAGATCCGCAAGGAATTCGAGGGCTTTATCGGCACGGAACAGCAACTGCGCATGGCTCGCAACCAAACCGTGAGCACGGTCACCGTCACGGCGATCACCGCGTTCGTGCTGTTCATCGTGGCCCTGAGTGCCTTGCTCGCCTACCTTGGGCGTCGCGACCTGCTGGCGTTATCCAACAGCTATGTCGAAAACCTGCAAGGCCAGCAGCGTGCCGCCGAGCGCCTACAGCATCAGGCGTGGCTGCGCACGGGGCAGACCCAGTTGGCCGAACAGGTGCTTGGGCAACTGACCCTGCCGATGCTGGGCGACAATATTTTGCGCTTTTTCGCCACCTACCTGGGCAGCGTGGTGGGCGCAGTCTATGTGCGTGACGATCACGGCCAACTGATCCGGGTGGCCAGTTATGGGCTCGACGCCGAGCATCAGGCCCGCGAGCAGGTGCTTGGCCAGCACGCCGGCCTGCTGGCCCAGGCCCTCCAGCAGGGCCGTCTGCTGCGCCTGGACGATCTGCCTGAGGACTACTATCGCCTCAGCTCAGGCCTTGGCAGTGGCCTGCCGCGCAGCGGTGTGTTGATGCCCGCCCGGCATGATGGTGAGGCCAACGGTCTGGTCGAGCTGGGCCTTCTGCGCCCGTTGCAGGACCGCGACCTGGAGTTGTTGGAACTGTTGGGCGGCAACCTGGGCATTTCCATCGAGACTGCCCGTTATCGCCAGCGCCTACAGGAAGTGCTCGCCGAGACCCAGCAGCTCAATGAGGAGTTGCAGGTCCAGCAAGAGGAACTCAAGACTGCCAACGAGGAACTCGAAGAGCAGTCCCGGGTGCTCAAGGAGTCACAGGCTTACCTGGAGACCCAGCAGGCGGAACTGGAGCAGACCAACGAACAACTGGCCGAGCGCACTGAGGCCTTGGATCGCAAGAACAGCGAGCTGAACAGCGCCCAGCAAGAATTGCAGGCGCGTGCCGACGACTTGCAGCGTTCGAGCAAGTACAAGTCCGAATTCCTCGCCAACATGTCCCACGAGCTGCGCACACCGCTCAACAGCTCGCTGATCCTGGCCAAGCTGCTGTCCGAGAACGCCGAAGGTAACCTCAGTCAGGAGCAGGTCAAATTCGCCGAGTCGATCTATTCGGCGGGCAACGACTTGCTCAACCTGATCAACGATATCCTCGACATTGCCAAGGTCGAGGCCGGCAAGCTCGAAGTACGCCCCGAAACCACGCCGCTTGAACGTCTGGTCGAAGGGTTGCAGGGCATGTTCCGGCCGCTGGCCCAGGACAAGGGCCTGCAATTTACCGTGGAGCTGGAGCACCCTCTGCCTGCGACCCTGTTCACCGACCGTCAGCGCCTGGAGCAGATCCTCAAGAACCTGTTGTCCAACGCCATCAAGTTCACCGAGCGAGGTCAGGTGAGCCTGCGTATCAGCCATCAGATGGGAACGGGGATCGTGTTCGCCGTGCGTGATACCGGCATCGGCATCGCCGCCGACCAGCACCAGGCGGTATTTGGCGCGTTCCATCAGGTCGATGGCACCAGCAACCGCAAATACGGCGGGACCGGACTTGGCCTGTCGATTTCACGCGATCTGGCGCACCTATTGGGTGGGCAGATCAGCGTCGACAGCAGCCCAGGGCAGGGCAGCGTGTTCAGCCTGATCCTTCCCGAGCACTTCGAAGCGTCTGAGCAACTGCCGGTTCACAGCCTGCGTCCGGCCGTGGACGAGCTGCCGCCAGCCCCGGCCTTGCCCGCGCCGGCGCGTTCGGAGCGCTCGGCCCCGGCCTTTGCCGACGACCGCGAGCTGGCGCCGTTCAGCAACCGCTGCATCCTGGTGATCGAGGACGAACCGAACTTTGCGCGTATTCTCTACGACCTGGCGCACGAACTGGGCTATAGCTGCCTGGTAGCCCAGGCCGCTGACGAAGGCTTCGAGTTGGCCGCCCAGTACCTGCCCGACGCAATCTTGCTGGACATGCGTCTGCCCGATCATTCCGGGCTCACCGTGTTGCAACGTCTCAAGGAGCAGCCTGGCACGCGGCATATCCCGGTGCACATTATTTCGGTGGAGGACCGGGTCGAGGCGGCCATGCACATGGGCGCGGTGGGCTATGCCGTCAAGCCGACCAGCCGCGAAGAACTCAAGGAGGTGTTCGCCCGCCTGGAGGCCAAGCTCACGCAGAAGCTCAAGCGCATCCTGCTGGTGGAGGACGACGATCTGCAGCGCGAGAGCATCGCCCGTCTGATCGGTGACGATGACATCGAGATCACCGCCGTAGGCCTGGCTCAGGAGGCGCTGGCGCTGCTGCGCGAGCATGTTTACGACTGCATGATCATCGACCTCAAGCTTCCCGACATGCTCGGTAACGAGCTGCTCAAGCGCATGACCTGCGAGGACATCCGCAGCTTCCCGCCGGTGATCGTCTACACCGGCCGCAACCTGACCCGCGAAGAAGAAACCGACCTGCTCAAGTATTCGCGTTCGATCATCATCAAGGGCGCACGCTCGCCCGAGCGCCTGCTCGACGAAGTGACGCTGTTCCTGCACAAAGTCGAGGCGCAGTTGTCCAACGAACGGCAGCGCATGCTCAAGACCGCCCGCAGCCGCGACAAGGTGTTCGAAGGGCGCAAGGTGCTGCTGGTGGACGACGACGTGCGTAACATCTTCGCCCTTACCAGCGCGCTGGAGCACAAGGGGGCCATCGTCGAAATCGGCCGCAACGGGCGCGAAGCGATCGAGGTGCTCGAGGCCAACGATGACATCGACCTGGTGCTGATGGATGTGATGATGCCGGAAATGGATGGCTATGAAGCCACTCGGCTCATCCGTCAGCAGCCGCGCTGGCGCAAGCTGCCGATCATCGCCGTGACCGCCAAGGCGATGAAAGACGACCAACAGCGCTGCCTGCAGGCAGGTGCCAATGATTACCTGGCCAAACCGATCGATCTGGACCGCCTGTTCTCGCTGATACGGGTCTGGTTGCCGCAATTAGAGCGAATTTGAAATCTTGACCAGTGACCGCAACACCGACATTGAAATCCGTTTGCTGATCGAGGCCATTTACCTCAAGTACAGCTACGATTTTCGCGACTATTCCGGCGCTTCGATCAAGCGTCGTATCCTGCATGCCATGCGGCAGTTCGAGTGCCGTACGGTCACCGCCCTACAGGAGCGCGTGCTGCACGACCCCGGTATGTTCATGGAGTTGCTGCAGTACCTGACTATTCCGGTCAGCGAGATGTTTCGCGACCCCGGGCATTTCCTGGCGCTGCGCAACGAGGTGGTGCCGCTGCTGCGCACGTGGCCGTCGATCAAGGTCTGGATCGCCGGTTGCAGCACGGGCGAGGAGGTTTACTCCATGGCCATCTTGCTGCGCGAAGAAGGCCTGCTGGAACGCACCATCATCTACGCTACCGACATCAATCCCCACTCGCTGGAGCGCGCCAAGCAAGGTATTTACTCGATGCAGAGCCTGAGCGAGTACGAGGAGAACTATCGCCTGGCGGGAGGACGCCGGGATTTTTCCGAGTACTACACCGCCGCCTATGGCAACGCGATCATGGACAGCAGCCTGCGCGAGAACGTGACGTTCGCTGACCACAGCCTGGCCACCGATAGCGTGTTCTCCGAAACCCAGTTGGTGTCGTGCCGCAACGTGCTGATCTACTTCAACAAGGCCCTGCAAGACCGGGCGCTGGGGCTGTTCCATGAGTCGCTGTGTCACCGCGGCTTCCTGGTCTTGGGCAGCAAGGAGTCCGTGGACTTTTCGGCTTACAGCGAGCGTTTCGAGCCGCTGGTGCGCCCCGAGCGGATCTACCGTAAATCATGAAAGGCATCCGCGCAGTGGTCATCGGCGCTTCGGCGGGCGGGGTGACGGCGTTGCTCAACGTGCTGGGCGCATTGCCGCGGGATTTCGGCCTGCCGGTGCTGTGCGTGCTGCACCTGCCTGACCGACGCCACAGCCAGCTGGCCGAGGTGCTGCAACGGCGCTTGCAGTGCCCGGTGCGCGAGGCTCAGGACAAGGCACGCATCGACAACGGTGTGGTGTATGTCGCCGGGCCTGGCTATCACCTGTCGGTCGAGCGCGACTTCACCTTGTCCCTCAGCCAGGAGGAGCCGGTGCATTTTTCGCGCCCGGCCATCGATTATCTGTTCGAGTCGGCGGCCGACGCCTACGGCCCGAGCCTGCTCGGCGTGCTGCTCACCGGGGCCAATGAAGATGGCGCCCGAGGGTTGCTGCGAATCAAACAGAATGGGGGGCGGACCGTGGTCCAGGACCCCCGCGATGCACAGGTGGCGATGATGCCCGAGGCCGCGTTGGCCCTGCACAGCCCAGACCATATTCTTTCTTTGAGCGGTATCGGGCAGTTGCTCGCCACCCTGGAATCCAGCGCATGCTAAGCCACATTACCGCCAAATTGCTGATCGTCGACGACCTGCCAGAGAACTTGCTCGCGCTCAATGCCTTGATCCAGGGCCCGGACCGAGAGGTTCACCAGGCCCGCTCGGCCGAACAGGCCCTGTCGCTGCTTCTCGAACATGAGTTCGCCCTGGCCATCCTTGATGTACAGATGCCTGGCATGAACGGTTTCGAGTTGGCTGAACTCATGCGCGGTACCGAGAAGACCCGCAACATCCCCATCGTATTCGTGACCGCCGCCGGTCGCGAAATGAACTACGCGTTCAAGGGCTACGAAAGTGGCGCGGTGGATTTTCTGCACAAGCCGCTGGACACCGTTGCGGTCAAGAGCAAAGTCGCCGTGTTCGTCGAGCTATTCCGCCAGCGCAAGGCCCTGGATCGGCAGTTGCAGGCACTGGAGCGCAGTCGCGCCGAGCAAGAGCAGTTGCTGACCCAGCTACAAGTCGCACGGGTTGAACTGGAGCGGGCGGTGCGCATGCGTGACGATTTCATGTCGATCGTTTCCCATGAGGTACGCACACCGCTCAATGGCCTGATCCTGGAAACCCAGCTGCGCCGGATGCACCTGGACAGGGGCAACCTGGCGGCGTTCAGCGAAGACAAGCTCAAGGCCATGGTCCAGCGCGACGAACGGCAGATCAACAGCCTGATCCGGCTGGTCGAAGACATGTTGGACGTCTCGCGTATTCGCACCGGCAAGCTGTCGATCCGGCCAAAGGTATTCGACCTCGGTCAGTTGGTGCAGGGGCTGGTGGAAACCTTTGCCACCCAGGCCCAGGCGTTGGGTACGCGCATCGAGCTGCAGAGCTGCGGGACCTTGCCGGGCGAGTGGGACGAGTTTCGCATCGAGCAGGTGCTCGCCAACCTACTGTCCAATGCCTTGCGTTACGGCGAGCGCAAGCCGGTGCAGGTACGCGTTTTCGCAGATGGCGCGATGGCTTGTGTGCAGGTACAGGATGCCGGTATCGGCATCAGTGCGCAGAACCAACAGCGGATTTTCCAACAGTTCGAACGCGTAGCGGCCCAGCAGGCCTCCGGTGGCCTGGGCCTTGGGCTGTATATTTCCGAGCAGATCGTGTTGGCCCATGGTGGGCGGATCCAGGTGTTCAGCACTGAAGGGCAGGGTGCCACGTTCAGCGTCTACCTGCCGCTGCCTGCACTGTCGCAACAAACCGACCACGTGCAGGCAACCTCCGCGTAAGCGTGGGGTCTGATAGCTATCCTATTGAATTCGAAGGCGTTGTCATGAGTGAAGATGCACAAGATGTGGTGTTGATTGTCGAGGATGAGCCGGCCATCCGTATGATCCTGCGCGATTACCTGGCGGGTGAGGGCTACCATGTGTTGGTGGCCGAAGATGGCGAAGAGGCATTCGCGATTCTGGCCAGCAAGCCGCACCTGGACCTGATGGTGACCGATTTCCGCTTACCTGGTGGCATCTCCGGGGTAGACATCGCCGAACCTGCTGTGAAGCTGCGCCCGGACCTGAAAGTGATCTTCATCAGTGGCTACCCCGCCGAAATCCTTGAGTCCGGCAGCCCCATCGCACGCCGCGCGCCGATTTTGGCCAAGCCGTTCGATCTGGATACCCTGCACCAGCAGATCCAGACATTGCTGTGCTGAGTCACGCCTGCAAGCCTGTCGTTGCATACGGCAGGGGCTGGTCGGGGGCCTGCGCCTGCGCCACCCGCTCCAGCACATCCAGCAATTGCACGAACGCCTGTGTCAAACGGTGCGTGGGCGCCAGGTGAACCAACGGCACACCGGCCTGGTGTGATTCACGCATCTTGATCGAACTGCTCAGGTACACCGGCAGCACTGGCAGCCCTTGATCACGCAACTGATCTACCAAGGTTTGGTGCAGCGCGGTACGGCCTGCGAACTGGTTCACCACGATGCCCTCGACCTGTAGCGCGCTGTTGTGCTCTTCGCGCAACGCTTGCACCTCAGCCATGACACTGTGCAGCGCCTGGCCCGAGAAACTGTCGCAGTCATAGGGAATCAGCAGTCGCTCAGCGGCGACCAGGGCGCTGAAGGTGAAGAAGTTCAGCGCCGGCGGTGTGTCGATGTAGATCCGTTCGTAGTCTGCCGAGAGTGCCACCAGCAGCTTGCGCAGCTTGTTGATCTTGAACTTGCTCTGCAGTTTGTCCTGAAGTTCGGCAAGGTCCGGGCTTGCGGTGATCAGGTGCAGGTTGGCGTAGCGCGTCTCGGTGATCGCGACGCGGTGTTTCTTGCCGCAGGCCGCGTGCGGGGCCAAGGTCTGGCGGAAAAAGTCGGTGATGCCCGAGGGGATCGCCGCACCGGTCAGGCCGGAGAGGTAATAGGTGGCGTTGGCCTGGGGGTCGAGGTCCACCAGCAACGTGCGGTAGCCTTCTGCGGCGCTGGCAGCGGCGAGGTTGCAGGCGATGCTGGATTTGCCGACGCCGCCTTTGCGATTGAACACGACACGACGCATGGTTGGATCGTCCTTGATGGAAAATGTCAGAGCGAAGTCAATCCTATGACGGCAACATGACAGTATTAAGACAGGGCGTGGCACTGCGCGAGCGCAAGTACCGCGCCAGAGCAGTTGTGCAGTATGCTCGTCGTTCACTTCAACGCAAGGAGGCCACCATGGGTGTGCGCGGCAACGACCGTCAGGTCGATAACATCGAGTTCAACGTGAGCGATATCGCCCGCAGCAAGGCGTTTTATGGCGAAGTGTTTGGTTGGCAGTTCGTCGATTATGGGCCTACCTACACCGAATTCAGCGATGGTCGCTTGACCGGTGGCTTCAGCACGGGCGAGCCGGTGCGTCCAGGAGGCCCCTTGGTGATTGTCTACGCCGACGACCTGGCACACACCCAGCGCCGCATCGAAGCGGCAGGCGGACGCATCAGCCGCGCCGTATTCGCCTTTCCGGGCGGACGACGCTTTCACTTCCTCGACCTAGATGGCTACGAGCTGGCGGTGTGGTCGACCAGCGAGGCGTGACAGACGCGGTTGCGTCCATGCTGCTTGGCCAGGTAGAGCGCTTTGTCCGCCGCATTGAGGGCGTCTTCGGGCGTGCTGTCGGGGGCCTGCGGCCAGTGCGCGACGCCCAGTGACACGGTAATACTGCCCACCGGATCGATCGGAGTGTGCTGCACGGTGCCGCGCAGGCGTTCGGCCACCGTCGCGGCCACCGCCAGGCTCGCCTCGGGTAGCAGCATGAGGAACTCTTCGCCGCCGGTGCGGCACAGCACATCGCCTTCGCGGCAAGCGCCGCGCATCAGTTCGGCTAGGCGTTTGAGCACCTGATCGCCGACGTCGTGGCCATGCCCATCGTTGACGTGCTTGAAGTGGTCGACGTCCAACACGATGACGGCAAAGCTGCGGGCTTCTTCTTCCAATCGCGCTATCGCCACGGTCAGGCCCCGGCGGTTGACCAGCCCGGTGAGTGGGTCGGTACGCGCATCGAGGTCGAGCCGACCGATGCGTTCGTGCATCAGGTTCAGGCCCAGCAGCAGTGCACGCTTGAGTTCAGCCGCCTCGAAGTACCACGCGGGTACTCGTTCGATGCGCTCGCTGGTGCCGTTGCGGTCCATGCTGCGCGCGCCTGCGGCCAGTTGCCAGAGCGGACGCGCGATGATCAGCGCCAGCCACCAAAGCAGCAGGCAGCCCAATAGGGCCAGCGGCGCCGAAATCCCCACCACGTTGAGGACCAGATGGTTCAGCGGCGCCACGGTCGCGGCCAGTGGCTGCTGTGCGACCACGCCCCAGCCTGTAGTGGGCACCGTGGCGTAGCCGGCGAGCATCTGCACACCCTGGCTGTTGATTACCGCGCGGGTGCCGCCGGGGGCGGTGGCCAGCCCATCGATCAGCGTGTTGCCTTCGACCTGCGTACCGACCCGCTGGCCATCGGGGTGATAAAGCAGGCGACGGTTACGGTCGACCACATACAGGTACGAGCCGTCCTGATAGAAATGTTCGCCCAACAGGCTATTGAGGATGTTGCGTTCACGCAGGTAAAGACTACCGCCCACGTAGCCCAGGTAACGGCCTTGGGCATCGAACACCGGCTGCGACAGCATCACCACGAGGTTGTTGGCCGCCGACAGGAACGGCGTGGACACCAGCGTGCGACGCTCGCGCAGCGCTTGCTGGGAACCGGGGGAATTGGACTGGGTGCCGATCAGGTGCTGCAGCGAAGCCGGCGAGATGGCGCGTAGCACGCCGTTGGCATCGACCAGGAAGGTCGAGTTGAACGCGTAACTCTGGTGCAGCACACGCTCGGTTTCTGCCAGCTGCGCCGCGTCGTTACCTGATTGGTGACTCTGCACGCCAGCGCTGAAACGCAGTTGTTGCAGCGCATTATTGATGAAGGCGTCGGTAATCGCGGCGAGCTTGGCGGCATACACGCGATTGGATTCCAGCGCATGGTCGATCAACAACTGGCGCTGTACGCGGTAGCTGGCGAAATAGCTGGTCAGTAGCATTACCAGCGCAGTTAGCGCGCAGAGGACCAGAATCAAGGTGCGCAGGTCCAGGCGCAGTCCGAGCTTGGCGTATGGCAATCCGTGTCTCGCAGGGCGGTGATGAATGATTACCTTACTCGCTAAGGGGTTACCTTGCCATCGGCATCGCGTGGCGGCTGCAACTGTTCAAGCGCGATGTTCACCTCACGCATACGCTGCTCGACAATCGCCTGGACCTTGGGGTCGTTGGCGCTTTCGCGCATCAGCCGATTGAGCTTCTCGCCCAGGCGCTTGCCTTCGTCGGTCTCGCCCAGCGCCTTGGCCTTGGCCGGGTCACGGGTGGCTTCGACGATGCGGGCGAACTCCTGATCGTTGAAGTGCTTCTCGCTGTACAAACGGTACAGGTCCTGGCGTTGGTCCTCGACCGTGAGGTGCTGGCGCAGGATTTCGCGGATCTTGGCCTCGGGCACCTGGCGATGGGTCATAGCCAGCAACTGTGCCATGCGTTCGATGTTGTGGTCGTAGGCTTCCTGCAACGGCAGGTTATCGACGATCTGTTGTTCGCGGCTGGGTTTCTGGTCGCAAGCCGTCAGGGCGGTGAGCAGCAGCGCGAGCAGGCATTTACGCAGAAGGGGCATGGCAGGGCCTTGGGCACGGTTCAAGGCGGCGAGTGTACTGCATGCCAGCCCCCTGCCAGGAGAGGGCTGGGTAAAAAAAAACCAGAGTCTCGACTACAGCAGCAAGGTCGACCAGGCCGACACCAGCAACAAGCCTGCAAGGCCCTGGTTGAAGCCGCGCAGCGCCTTTGGCGAACGCAGCCAGCGAGCGCTGCCCAGGCCTAGCAAGACCCACACCGCCATGCACGGTATTGCGACCAGCAGGAACACCAGCGCCAGCCTCCACACTGGCAGCACGGGCGTGGCAAACACCCCGACCACTGCCACTGCCATCAGCCACACCTTGGGGTTGATCAATTGCAGGGTGGCCGCGCTGCAGGCGCTCAAGCGACTGCCATTGGCCGCCTGCAACGGCTCGCCGGCGGCGCGTAGCAGGCGCCAGGCCAGCCAGCTCAGCCACAGTACGCCGGCCCCACTCATCAGCTGTTGCGCCAGCGGATGGCGCAACAGCACTTCGCCCAGCCCCAGGCCGACCATCAGCACGATCGCCGCAGCTGCACCGCAGGCTGCCAGCACGGGCCCCAGGCTTGCGCGCAGGCCATGTTGGGCACTATGCGCGAGCAGCAGCAGGTTGGTCGGCCCCGGGCTGATGCTGGCGGCCAGGGCAAAGAGCAGAAACGGCAGGAGGGTAGGCGACATGCGAAGGGCTCCGGTCAATCGAAGCTGCATGATCGCTTTGGCCTGCACTTCAGTCTGGAAGGTTTGAGCAGCGCTTGCGGTAGTCGGCGGGTGTGAGACGGTAGGCGCGACGGAACCAGCGGCCCAAGTGACTCTGGTCAGCGAAGCCCAGGGCCATGGCAACCTCGGCCGGGGTCTCGCCACGGGCCAGGTGTTGCCGCGCGCGGGCCAGGCGCAGTTGGATCAGATAGGCGTGCGGTGCCAGACCGAAGGCCGACTTGAACGCACGGGTCAGGCGGAAACGGTCCACACCGCAGACCTGCGCCAGCGTTTGCAGGTCGATGTCCTGATCAAGGTGAGCGTGCAGGTAGTCGCGGGCCACCTGCGCCGTGAGGGGCAGGCGCGGATCTGGGTCCAGCCGCTTGCGCCATTGCAGGTGCCCGGTCAGGCAGGCCAGCAGGTCGTCCAGGGTGGTCTGGCGGACGATGCGCAGTTCTTGCTCGTGCACGCTCTGGAAGGCCCGTAAGGTGGCCCCGGCCAGCCGCGTGTCGCGGTGCAGGGTGGCCGCAAAGCTGGGCAGCGCATGCGAGGGCGCGTGCTCGAACAGCGCGCGCACCTCGGTTTCCAGCCACTGGCTGTCCAGATACAGGGTCGAGTAGGTGAAGCCCTCGGCGGTTGGCGCCAGGCCATCGTGGAGGTCGCCCGGTTCGAGCAGGAACACCTGGCCGGGCGTGCTTTGCAAGCGTACCCGGCGACAGTTGAACTGCTGTACACCCTGCTCGGTGACGCCGACCAGGAAGGTGTCGTGCCAATGCGGGTCGTAGGCGTGGCCGGTGAAATGCGCGCGGACCGACTCGATGCCGGTGTCGGCGTCCTGTCTGAGGTCGATCCAGTGGCTCATGGCAATCCGCAGGATGAAGGAAAGGTGCCTACCATAACCCAACCCTGGCTGAGGGTCTGGAACGAATGTGCAACCGTCAGTCGGGCCATGCAACGCTGGATTTTCAGTCTGGTGCTGAAAGTGTTGCTGTGATTTACAGGTTTTTCTTTGCGGTCGGGGCGCTAAGATGCGCGTCATCCACTATCCCAAAGGAGTCACCGTTGATGGACACCGTTGCCCTGGCCAAGCGCCGCTATACCACCAAAGCCTACGATGCCAGCCGACGTATCCCGCAGGCGACTGTCGATGCGTTGCTCGAACAATTGCGTCACAGTCCTTCGTCGGTCAACTCCCAGCCCTGGCACTTCATCGTTGCCGACAGCGCCGAGGGCAAGGCACGCCTGGCCAAGAGCACTGAGCCGGACTTTGCCTACAACACCGCGAAGATCCTCAATGCCTCCCACGTGATCGTGTTCGCTGCGCGCACCGACATGACCGATGCGCACCTGCAAGCAGTGCTTGAGCAGGAAGACCAGGACGGCCGTTTCCGCGACGAACAAGCCAAAGCCACTGGCGATCAAACCCGCCGCTTCTACACCGACCTACACCGCCTGGACAACAAGGACCTGCAGCACTGGATGGAGAAGCAAGTCTATCTGGCCCTGGGCACGGCGCTGCTGGGCGCAGCGGCCTACGGGTTGGACGCGACGCCCATCGAGGGTTTCGACAGCAAGGTGATGGACGCCGAACTGGGCCTGCGTGAGCGCGGCTTCACCAGTGTGGTGGTGCTCGCCTTGGGCTACCGCAGTGAAGATGACTTCAATGCAGGCCTGGGCAAGTCGCGTCTGCCGGCGCAGCAGGTGTTCACCTTCCTTTGACCGCGTTCACCGCGAGCAGGCCTCGCCCCGTGTCACGTGTGCCCTAGGCGAGCCTGCTCACCACAGCGTCAGTGCCGCTGCGCCAATGACCTGCCTGAATACCGCGATGGCGCGTTCTACCTCTTGCTCTTGGGTATAGCGCCCAAGGCTCAGGCGTACGCTATTTCGCGCCTGCTGCTCGTCCAGGCCCAGGGCAAGCAGCACGTGGGAGGCTGCGTTGCTCGCCGAGTTGCAGGCCGAGGTGCTCGACAGGGCCAGCTCGCTGGCCAAGGCCAGGCTGTTGAAGCCTTTGCTGTCGATGCACAGGTTTAGGGTGTGCGGGATACGTTGGACGGGGCAGCCATTCAGGCGTACGCCCGGCAATGCCAGCAGACCGTCGCGCAGGCGTGCCGAAAGCCGCTCGATACGCTGGTATTCGGCATCGCCTGGCCGGCCGGCGAGGGCGAACGCGCTGCCCATGCCGGCGATCTGGTGGGTCGCCAGGGTACCGGAGCGCAGGCCCTGTTCATGGCCGCCGCCGTGCATCTGCGCGCGTAACACCTCGCGTGCACGCGGGCCGACATAGAGCGCGCCAATGCCTTTGGGGCCGTAGACCTTGTGGGCCGAGAACGACATCAAATCCACGGCTTGGTGGGCCAGGTCGAGGGTGACCTTGCCTATCGCCTGTGCGGCATCGACATGCAGCAGCGCGCCGTGCGCGCGCACCCGTTTGCCGATGTCGACGAAGTCGGTGACAGTCCCCAGTTCGTTGTTCACAGCCATCAGCGACACCAGGCGAGTGTTGGTACGCAATGCCGCTTGGACGGCGTCGGGCTGGATCAGGCCGTGGGTGTCGGGTTCGAGGCGGGTGATTACCCAGCCCTGGCGTTCCAGTTCGGCGGCGGTGTCGAGCACGGCTTTGTGCTCCAACTGGCTGGTGATCAGGTGTGCGGGCTGCCCTGCGCCTTGGGCGATGCCCTTGAGCGCCAGGTTGTTGGATTCAGTCGCGCCAGAGGTCCATACCAGCGTGTCGGCGTGTGCGCCGAGGTGCTCGGCAACTTGCTGGCGAGCCTGATCGACTGCCGCGCGGGCGGCTTGGCCATAGGCATGGCCGCTGGAAGCGGGGTTGCCGAAGGTGGCCTCGCGGCCAAGACACGCGAGCATGGTTTCAATGACTCGGTCGTCAACCGGCGTGGTGGCGGCATAATCGAAGTAGAGCGGGGCGGTGGTCATGATCGGGCGCTTGTCCGTGCAGGGACGCCGGTGTTCGGCATCCATGAACCGCATGCTACGGGGAGGCTGCGGCGAAGGTTTTCTCTTCTTACCGCAACGCTCGCGCTTTGTAGAAATAACCTTTCGCCATGAGCTTATGACGGAGAAAAAATTTCTCCGCATGCCGACAACCTGTGCATCTAGCCTTGGGCCAGGTGCTGCGCACCACGACTCCTCAGGCGTTTTCCAGCGCTTGCTGCTCCTCGGCCGCGACCCGTTCGCACAATTCGATGATCTGCTCGCGCATCCAGCGATTGGCCGGATCCTGGTCGGTGCTTTCGTGCCAGTACAGATGGGTCTCCAGCGCCGGTACTTCCACCGGCAGTGGTTGGTAGCGCAGTTGATGACGGCGGGCGAAGCGCTCGGGTACGGTCATGACCATGTCGGTTTGCTGCAATACCTGAGAGGCCATCAGGTAGTGCTGCGAACGCAGCGCCACGCGCCGTTGCACGCCCATCTTGCCCAGCGCCAGATCGACATAGCCCAGGCCGTTGCGCCGGCTGGAGATGTGGATATGGGTCATGCTCAGGTAAGTGTCCAGGGTCAGCTTGCTGTCAACCAGTGGATGGCCGGGGCGCATGGCGCAGACGTACTGGTCCTGCATCAGCTTGACGTGACGCACCTGCGGATCGGTATTCAAGGGTGCGTCCACCGCGAAATCCAGGCGTCCGGCGGCCAATTCCTTGGTGGTTTCGCGGCGTTTGCACAGGAAACTCTCGATCACCAAGGCTGGGGCCAGGCGCCGCAGGCGCTGGAACAGCGCCGGTAGGATCACCGCCTCAGTCAGGTCGGTCATGCTGATGCGAAAGGTCTTGCTGGCCTGCTGCGGGTTGAAGATGCGGCTTTCCTGCACCGAGGTGCGCAGCAACGACAGTGCATTGCGCACCGGGCCGATGATGTTCTGTGCCATGGGCGTGGGGACCATGCCTTGGGCGGTGCGCACGAACAGCGGGTCGTTGAAGGTTTCGCGCAGGCGTGACAGGGCGTTGGAGACTGCCGGCTGGGTAATCCCGACGATCTGCCCGGCACGGGTCAGGTTGGCTTCGGTATAGATGGCGTCGAAGACGATGAACAGGTTGAGGTCGACCTTGCTGAGGTTCATGGGCGCCGCTCTTTGTTGGAGTTATGGCGGGATCATATATCGGTTATGAATGTTTATACACGTAGAAAATAGGTTAGGTGGATGAAGGGCAGCTGTTCTAGGCTCTGCCCCATGTTCTTCATTGACGGAAGGTAAGCCCCGATGGATTTCGCCTATTCGCCCAAGGTCCAGGCACTGCGCGAGCGCGTCAGCGCATTCATGGACGCCTACGTGTATCCGGCTGAGCCGGTGTTCGAGCGCCAGGTCGCCGAGGGCGACCGCTGGCAGCCCACCGCGATCATGGAGGAACTCAAGGCCAAGGCCCGCGCCGAGGGGTTGTGGAATCTGTTTCTGCCGGAGTCCGAGTACGGTGCCGGGCTGAGCAACCTGGAATACGCCCCCTTGGCCGAGATCATGGGCCGTTCGCTGCTGGGGCCGGAACCGTTCAACTGCTCGGCGCCGGACACCGGCAACATGGAGGTGCTGGTGCGCTACGGCAGCCAGGCGCAGAAACGTCAGTGGCTGGAGCCGTTGCTGCGCGGCGAGATTCGCTCGGCGTTCGCCATGACCGAGCCGGACGTCGCGTCCTCAGACGCCACCAACATGGCCGCCACCGCCGTGCGTGATGGCGACCAGTGGGTGATCAATGGCCGCAAGTGGTGGACCTCGGGCGCCTGCGATCCGCGCTGCAAAGTGATGATCTTCATGGGCCTGTCCAACCCCGATGGCGCGCGTCACGAGCAGCATTCGATGGTGTTGGTGCCCGTTGATACCCCGGGCGTGAAGATCGTCCGGCCCCTGCCAGTGTTTGGTTACGACGATGCACCGCATGGCCACGCGGAGGTGCTGTTCGAGAACGTGCGGGTGCCTTACGAGAATGTGCTTCTGGGGGAGGGGCGCGGTTTCGAGATTGCCCAAGGGCGTCTTGGGCCGGGGCGTATCCACCACTGCATGCGCTCGATCGGCATGGCCGAGCGTGCCCTGGAGCTGATGTGCAAACGCTCGGTGCAGCGAACGGCGTTCGGCAAGCCGCTGGCGCGCCTGGGCGGCAATGTCGACAAGATTGCCGATTCGCGCATGGAGATCGACATGGCCCGGCTGCTGACGCTGAAGGCGGCGTACATGATGGACACCGTAGGCAACAAGGTAGCGCGTAGCGAGATCGCGCAGATCAAGGTGGTGGCGCCCAACGTGGCGTTGAAGGTAATCGACCGGGCGATCCAGATTCATGGCGGGGCAGGGGTCAGCGGCGACTTCCCGCTGGCCTACATGTACGCGATGCAGCGCACGCTGCGCCTGGCCGACGGGCCGGACGAAGTGCACCGTGCGGCGATTGGCAAGTATGAGATTGGCAAGTACGTGCCCAAGGAGATGCTGCGTAGCGGGCGATGAGCGCAGGTCGCGCTTGGCGCGATGACCGCAGCCCCTGGAGGCGCGGCTTGAGCCGCGAATACCGGCAACGCCGGTGTCATCCCCCGCGTATCAGGTGTGGTCTGCATCGCTGACACTAACTGATGCTGGCCGTCGCTGGCTCACTGCGAAGGGCGATCCAGGCCAGAGCAGCGATCCAGGCGACGGACACGCCGTAATTGAGTCGCTGGTACAGGCAAAGGCAGCGAAAGCGTGGTGCGTAGCCAGGTTGGAACTTTGTTCATCAGCGGTGCTTCCTTGATAGCTGAGTCGAGGGTCTCTTGGTGGGGCCGTCTGTGAGAAAAGGCATTCTCCAAGAATACGCCAGAAACAATAAACCTCGAGTAATCAAGTCGTTGCCCTGGTAGGTAGGGCAGCTTGGCAGGCGGTGGGCACGCTCGCCATGGAGCAGAGGAGCGCCTTGCGACTGACAGTCGTCGGCCCCAAAACGGACGCATCGAGTACATCGCTTCGCGCAGTGTGCCGAATCATCCGTTGATTACTATTGTTGAAATTTATTCATGGGTAATTGGAAAATTCTCCAAAAATGGGAAATTCGATAAGCAATAAACTGGCAGGCATCTCAACTGGAGTTCCCCATGTCTGCTTACGAGTCACCCGCTTCGCCAGCTTCCGTTGCAAACGGCGCCGGCATCAGCGTCGCGATATTGGCCTTCTCTGCGTTCCTCATCGTCACGACAGAGTTCCTGATTGTCGGACTGCTCCCGAACCTTGCCAGAGACCTTGGCATCTCGATTTCTGTCGCCGGGCAATTGGTCACGCTTTTTGCGTTCACGGTCATGGTCTTTGGCCCGCCGCTGACGGCGGCGCTTTCCCATCTTGATAGAAAAAAACTGTTCATCTCGATCCTGTTGATCTTCGCTGCATCGAATACGCTCGCGGCGGTCTCGAACAACTTCTGGATTCTTGCGGTCGCGCGGGTAGTACCCGCGTTGGCGCTGCCAGTATTTTGGGGAACCGCAAGTGAAACCGCCGGACAACTCGCGGGCCCAGAGCGAGCAGGCCAGGCCATCTCCAGGGTTTACCTGGGTATCTCAGCGGCAATGCTACTCGGCATCCCGCTTGGCACTGTTGTCTCCAATGCCCTTGGCTGGAGAGGGGCCTTCTGGTTGCTCGCGGGGATGTCCTTGATCATGGCTGTGGCGATGTTGGTCTATATGCCGAGTGTTGCCCGTACCGCCAAAGTTGATTTTCTGAAGCAGGCGCGGATATTCAAAGACGCCTATTTCCTCTGCAACGTCCTCCTGTCGATCGTCGTGTTCAGCGCGATGTTCATCGCTTACACCTACTTGGCCGATATCCTTGAACGCGTAGCCGGCGTTGCCCAGGAAAATGTGGGGTGGTGGCTTATGGCATTCGGCGCCATCGGGCTGGTAGGTAACTGGATCGGTGGAAAGGTGGTCGACAAGTCGCCCATTATGGCGACAGGGCTCTTTTTGATCCTCCTTGCTATGGGGATGGCTGCGATCGTGCCCCTCGCGCATGCAGGCTTGCTTTTCTGCGCCGCACTGGGGCTGTGGGGCATTGCAAATACTGCGCTTTATCCGGTGAGCCAGGTGCGGGTCATGAGTTCGGTTTCGCACTCTCAGGCGCTTGCGGGAACCACGAACGTTTCCGCCGCCAACGCGGGTATCGGTATAGGCGCGATTGTTGGCGGCATGACTATTTCACGTCTTGGCGTGGAGTCCCTCGGCTATGTTGCAGCCGCAGTGGCGGTGCTCGCTTTAGTGCTTGTTCCGGTGGTTCGTAACTTGGCACCGAAGTAAAAATTCAAGCGCATACAGGCGCTTGAGCGCAGACGCGGAGCAGCTGCGAGTCAGACCGCTGCTGCGCGTTGCTGCTAGCGTTCTACGCATCCACAGACTTCGTGCCATGTGCGCTCAAGCGGGGAAGCAGGTAGTCCAGTATTGCGCGAACTTTGGGAAGCCCTTCGCGGCTTTTCAGCCATACCAGATTCATCGGCAGGCCATCGGTCGCCAGATCAGGCAACACCTCGACCAAAGCGCCAGAGTCTACGTGTCGCTGAGTCAGCCAGGTGGGTAACTGACCGATCCCGTGCCCTGCCAACACTGCTGCGACTTCCCCCTCTCCATCGCCAACAGCAATACGTGGTTGCAAGGTTCGACGTTCCATCTCCCCCGAATGGCGGCCCTTGAAGAACCAGGCATTGACCGTTCCATCGCTATGCCCATAACCAACACAATGGTGATGTTCGAGTTCGCGTTCGTTCTGCGGGGTGCCGTTGCGCTCCAGGTACTGAGGGGAGGCGCAGAAGATAAGGCGCTGCGCACCAAAATACTGGTGCCCCAGATTCGATGGCCACGCGTCAGGCCCGCCAATGCGAACGACTATGTCGATACCCTCGTACGCCGGATCGATAAAGCGATCCGTGAACGATATGTGGGGTTGAAGCCTGGGATGCAGTCGCAAGAAATCCATGAGCAACGGGAGCACATGTAGCCTTCCGTAGGAGGCTGGAAGATCTATACGAACCTTGCCGTGAGGCTCATTGCCTTCAGCCACGATGGCATGCTCTACCTCTTCCAGATCCGCCAGAACGGATGTGCAGGTTCTGTAGAACACAACACCGGCATCCGTGAGTGACAACGTGCGGGTCGTACGATTGAAAAGCCGTGCTCCGAGACGAGCCTCTAGACGTGCCACGCTCTTGCTCACTGCCGAACTTGTCAAATTCAGCCTTTCAGCAGCCGCAGTGAAGCTCCCAAAGTCAGCAACAGCAACGAATACATCGATGCCTTTGAGCCGCTCGGATGAGAACATCGAAAGCCTCCATTGATGAAATTCAATCAGCTTACTTGGTAATAAATAACGAAGGTATGCCTTAAATTCACCAATGGGATAGATCACTGCGATGCGTTGGGTTTTACTGCATATCGGGCAGTCCAGTATGAAGGACCTTGCTGTATCTATTCGCCAATTTCGATCCCGCATGAACGGACGAATTTGCTGTTTGGCCACCGGCAGCACAATGGGCCGCCAAGCGGCCCATCGGCTTCATCCTCTCACTGCAAATGCACTTTCAACTCCCCAGCCGCCTGGCGCATCGCGGCCTGCACGGCCGGCACCTGGTTCAACGGGTTGAGCAGCCCGTAGTCGTGGATCATGCCGTTGTAGCGCACCGCAGTCACCGTCACGCCGGCTGCGTTAAGGTTGCGGGCATAGGCTTCGCCTTCGTCACGCAGCACATCGAATTCGGCCGTCTGCACCAGCGCAGGTGGCAGGCCCTTGAGCTGTTCGGGGGTTGCCCGCAGTGGCGATGCGTAGATCTGGCTGCGCTCGCTTGCGTCGGTGGTGTAGCTGTCCCAGAACCATTTCATCATGGCGGTGGTCAGGAAGTGCCCTTCGGCGAACTGCTTGTACGAGGCGGTCTCGAAGCTGGCATCGGTCACCGGCCACAGCAGCAGTTGGAAGCGCAGTTGCGGTGTGCCGGCCTGTTTGGCCTTGAGCGCTACTACCGCCGCCATGTTGCCGCCGACACTGTTGCCAGCCACCGCCAGGCGGCTGCTGTCCACGCCGATCTGCTTGCCGTGCTCGGCGACCCAGCGCGTGGCGGCGTACGCCTGGTTTATGGCGGTGGGGTAGTGCGCCTCGGGCGATGGGGTGTAGTCGACGTAGACCGCTACCGCACCGGAACCGACCACCAGGTCGCGGATCAGGCGCTGGTGAGTGGGGAAGTCGCCAAGTACCCAGCCACCGCCGTGGAAGAACATGAACACCGGCAGATCCCCTTTGACCTTGGCCGGGCGCACGATGGTCAGCTTCAGCGCTTGGCCGTCGGCCTGGACAGTCCGTTGGCTGACTTCGATACCTGACAGGTCGACTTTCACCGAGCCCTGGGCTCCGGTCAGCACGGCGCGAGCGTCTTTCGGGCTGAGTTGTTCGAGCGGCTTGCCGTCGCCCTGGGCGAGGGCGTCGAGGAAGGCTTGGGTGTGCTGTTCGACGCCTGGGCTGCCAGCGGCGAAGGCGCTGCTGACCGAGAGGGCGAGGAGGCTGGTAGCGAGGGTCTTGCGGACAATGTTCATGGGCGGATCCTTTGCTGTCTGAGTGTTGGAGTGGGCGTCTTGCCTGGCCTTTGTGGCCATCGCAGCGACCTGTTTGCAGATTAAGCAGGTGCCTTTGATGGAAAAAGCGGCTATAACGCGTTTGACTGTCAATCAGAGCGTGACAATGAACCCCTACGAAGACATGCGAATCTTTGCCCAGGTGATGGAGGCCGGCAGTTTCACCGCCGCCGCCGAGCGTCTGGGGCTGTCCAAACAGTTCGTCAGCAGGCGTGTGATGCAGTTGGAAGCGCGTCTTGGCGTGCGCTTGCTCAACCGTTCTACCCGGCGACTAGATGCCACCCCCCTGGGCGAGCGTTACTATCAGAATGGGCTGCGCCTGTTGGGTGAGGTGCAACTGCTGGAGCAGGACATCAGTGGGCAGACCCTGGAACTGCGTGGCACCTTGCGTTTGAGCGCACCGCTGTCATTCGCCATTGCGCACTTGGGCTGCCTGTTGACCGAGTTCTTGCAATGCCATCCTGGGGTGGATGTGGAAGTGGACTTGAGCGACCGCGCCGTGGACCTGATCGGCGAAGGCTACGACTTGGCCCTGCGCATTGGCACGCTGGAGGACTCAAGCCTGGTGGCACGGCGCATTGCGGCCGTGGAGCGGGTGTACTGCGCCAGCCCCGGTTACCTGGCGGCGCGTGGTACGCCGCAGGTGCCGGCGCAACTGCGCGGGCACGATTGCTTGCCTTACGGGCATGCACGGCAGGTGCAGTGGCAGTTCAAGGGGGAGGGCAAGGCCAGCAGCATCGCGGTGAGCGGGCGTATGCGCGCCAACAACGGCGAAATGCTCAGGGACGCGGCGGTGGCGGGGATGGGGATTACCTACCTGCCGACATTCATCATCGGTGAGGCCCTTGAACAAGGGCGGCTGGTGCCGGTGTTGGAGGATTGGACGCTGCCAGCACTGCAGTTGTCGGCGGTGTATCCGCAGCACCGGCAGGTGGCCCGACCGGTGCAAGTGTTCGTGGCGTTTCTGCGCGAACGGCTGGCGAGGTTGTAACGGTGTCAAAGGCCGTCACGCTGCCAAGCGTTTGGGCGTTGCAAGGAGGCCCTAGGCCAGCTTGAACACGTGCTTGAGGTAGGCCACGAAGTTCTCGTCACGACACTGGGTCTTGCCGGGGCTATCGGAAATCTTCGCCACCGGCGCGCCATTACAGGCGGTCATCTTGATCACCATGTTCATCGGCTTGACCCCGGGGATGTCGCAGGTGAGGTGTGTGCCGATGCCGAAACTCACGTGGATTCGCCCGTGCAGCGCCCGATACAGTTCGAGCATCTTGGGGAAGTCCAGGCCATCGGAGAAGATCAGCGTCTTGCTCTGTGGGTCGATGCCTAGGCGTTCATAGTGGGCAATGGCCTTCTCGGCCCAGGCCAGCGGCTCGCCCGAGTCGTGGCGCAGGCCGTCGAAGAGCTTGGCGAAGTACAGATCGAAGTCTTTCATGAACGCGTCCATGCCGATGCAGTCGGTCAGGGCGATGCCCAGCAGCCCTCGGTATTCGCGCACCCAGCACTCCAGCGCGGCTGTCTGGCTGTCGACCAGCCGCGGGCCGAGTTGCTGGTGCGCCATGAACCACTCGTGGGCCATTGTGCCGATGGGCTTGAGGTCGTATTCGCGGGCCAGGTGTACGTTACTGGTGCCCACGAAGCGGCCGGGGAAATCGCGCTTGAGGATGTGCACCACTTCTTCCTGCACCCGGTATGAGAAGCGCCGCCGCGTACCGAAGTCAGCCAGTTGCAGGGCGGCGAGTTCATCGACGCTGGCCTCGGCCTTGAGCCAGTCGAGCTTCTGGTACAGGCGCTCACCGACCTGCTCGATCACCACCTCGCGGTGGCGATAGCGGTTGCGTACCTCGCTGATGATCGCCAGCAGCGGAATCTCGAACAGAATCACATGCAGCCACGGCCCGCGCACACTGATCGCCAGCTGGCCGGCGTCGTCCAGCCCTACGTGGACGTAGCGCAGGTTGAAGCGGAACAGGCTGAGAAAGCGTATGAAGTCCGGCTTGATGAACGGGATTTTCTCCAGATACGCCAGTTGGTCGAGGGTCACCGAGACTTCGCCAAGTTGCTCGACCTGATAGCGGATCTCAGCCAGGTAAGGTGACAAGTCCTCGTCGTTGCGGCAGCGGAATTCCCACTCCACTTCGGCGTTGGGGTAGTTGTGCAGCACCGCCTGCATCATGGTGATTTTGTAGAAGTCGGTGTCCAGCAAGTTCTGGACGATCCGGGGGCCGAATACGCTGTCGCTCATGGGCGGGCCTCCTGAAGGGCGCTGAGTTGGGTATCCAGTGCCTGTTCATCGGCACACAGTACGATTCCGGCGGCCTGCATGGCTGTGCAGGCGCTGCGCGCACCTTCGGCGCTCAGGGCGCGGCAGGCGGGCAGGTAGAGCAGCACGTCGAAACCAGCACGGCGCAATTGCAGGGCTGTGGTGCGCACGCAATAGTCCAGGGCCAGGCCCCCGACGATCACCGCCTGCACCTGTTGCACCTTGAGGTATTCGATTGCGCCGGTGGAGCGGCGTTCGGCTAGGTCGTGGTAGCAAGCGCCGTAGGGGTGCAGGTCGGGCTCGATGCCTTTCCAGACGAAATAGTCGTAGTCGATGGGAGCGGGCAGGCCGGGCAGCAACTCGAAGCCGGGGGTGCCGGGAACGCAGTGGCTGACCCAGGTCAGGTCGGCATTGGCCAGGGCCAGCGGCTTTAGCATCTGCGTGTGCTCGGCCACGACCCAGGCGGCATTGGCCGGGTGGGCGTCCTTGCTGCCCAGGCGCAGGCTGGCGCGGCGGGCCATGGCGTTGAGTGCCGGGGCGATCTGCTCGCCACCGGGCACTGGCAACTCGTGGGCGGCATTGGAGGTGAAGCCGTTCTGGGCGTCGACATCGAAGCTTGCGATTTTCATCTGGGGCGTCTCCTCGGCTGGAATGGCTATATATTTCATCTGGTGAATTAAGTATGTCAAGGCTTATTTAGTATCTTATTTAGCGCTTGCGTTACTTAATTGCCCTGGTGGAATATGCGCATATTGAGCAGCGGAGCCCTGAAGTGAACACAGCAGAAGTCCTGGCCAGCGTGGATATTGTCGCGCTGCGCCTGTCACCTGAGTCGCAACGTCTGCAAGTGCTGTTGCACAAGCGTGAGCGTGACCCGCATGCCGGGCAGTGGGCCTTGCCAGGCGTCATCGTCAATGGCCGTACCCCGGACAATAGCCTGGATGCCGCCGCCGAGCGGGCGTTGGCCGAGAAGGCTAGGGTGCGGCCACGGCATCTGGAGCAGGTGGGGACCGAGGGCAATGCCTTTCGCGATCCGCGCGGCTGGTCTTTGAGCACCTACTACTTGGCCTTGCTCGATCCCAGTGTCGAGGTCAGCGAGCCATCGTTGGCCTTTCACGATCTGGACAACCTGTTGAACCGTCGGGTGCTGCTGCCGTTCGATCATGGCCTGCTGGTGGAGCGCGCGGTCGAGCGCCTGGCGGCCAAGAGCCTGTACACCAATCTGCCGTTGTACCTGGCGCCGGAGCGCTTCACCGTGCTCGATGCCCTGGCGGCGATGCAGGCGTGCCTGGGTCAGGTGGTCAACAACACCTCGGTGCGCAAGCGCCTGGAGCGCATGAAGAACGAAGGTTGGGTGCAAGATACCGGTGAGAAGCACCAACCGCGCCTGGGCCGCCCGCAGCAGCTGTATCGGCATACCCCCCAGCAAGTGCGGGGCTTCATGTTCGACCGCAGCCTGTTGGCGGGCGGCTGACTCAACACGGACCTATACGGCCGTGCTCAGGCATGCGTTGGCTGCGAGTCGAGCGCGGCTTCGACGATCTCGATCCAATGGCGTACCGGCGTACGCCCGGCGCCGTCAAGGTGGAGTTGGCAACCGATGTTGGCGGTGGCAATGAGTTCGGGGTGGCCACTCTCCAAGGCGCTGAGGCGGTTGTCGCGCAGGGTACGCGAGAGTTCAGGCTGGGTCAGTGAGTAAGTGCCTGCCGAGCCACAGCACAGGTGGCCGTCAGGCACGTCGGTGAGGTGAAAGCCCAGGCGGGTCAGCAGGTGTTCCACGGCGCCGGCAAGTTTCAATGCGTGTTGCAGGGTGCACGGGCAGTGGAACGCCAGGCGCTGTTCTGCGCACAGGCCGAGACGTTCGAGCGGCTCGGCCTGTAGCACCTGCACCAGGTCACGGGCCAGCGCGCTGACCCGAGCGGCCTTGGCCGCGTAAAGCGGGTCGCGTTCGAGCAGGTGGGCGTAGTCACGCACGAAGGCGCCACAGCCACTGGCGGTCTGCACGATCGCTTCGGCACCGGCTTCGATGGCTGGCCACCAGGCGTCGATATTGAGTCGGGCCCGTTGCAGGCCTTGCTCCTGGGCATCCAGGTGATAGTCCAGGGCACCGCAACAGCCCGCTTCTCGGATCGGCTCGACACTGATCCCCAGACGATCCAGCAAACGCGCGGCAGCCGCGTTAGTGTTCGGCGACAGGGCCTGTTGCACGCAACCTTCGAGCATCAGAATGCGCCGTGGATGACGCGGCGCGGGGCGTTGGCCTGGATCGCTTTGGGTCGCCGCGAGCGTGTCCTTCAGGCGACCTGGCAACCATGCGTGCAAGACCCGGCCGGTGTGCGCCAGGGCTTTGAATGCGCGCGGATGCGCCAGTACCGTGCGCAGCCCGTTGCGCAGCAGACGCTGGCCAAGTGGACGCTGTACCTGGCGCGCGACCACGGCGCGGCCGATGTCCAGCAGGTCGTGGTAGCGGACCCCGGAGGGGCATGTGGTTTCGCAGTTGCGGCAGCTCAGGCAACGATCCAGGTGCAGTTGGGTGCTGGCGGTGACCGGCTCGCCTTCGAGCACCTGCTTGATCAGGTAGATACGCCCGCGCGGGCCGTCCAGCTCGTCGCCGAGTACCTGATAGGTGGGGCAGGTGGCCGTGCAGAAACCGCAGTGCACGCAGGCGCGCAGTATGCTTTCGGCCTCTTCGCCGCGTGGCAGTTGCTTGGCGATGTCGCTCAGGTGGGTTTGCATGGCGTGGCCTCAGAGGTCTGGGTACAGGCGGCCAGGGTTGAAGATGCCCTGGGGATCGAGTTGGCGTTTGAGCGCCTGGTGATAGCGCATCAGCGCGGCGGGCAGCGGGGCGCTGCTCTGCGTGCCGGGTGCGTAGGCCGTGGCGTGGCCGCCGAGCCTGGCGACCAGCTCGCGAATCTGCGATGCCGGAGCCTCGGACTTGAGCCAGCGCTGGGCGCCGCCCCAGTCGAGCAGTTGTTGTCCGGGCAGCGCCAGCGGGCCGCAGGCGAGCGGCAGCGACACGCGCCAAAGCGGCGCGGCGCCTTCGAAAAACGCCAGGCGCTGCTCGCGCAGATCGAGCCAGAAGTGGCTGTCCACCGGCTCCCCACCCAGCCGCTCACGGGCTGAACGAACCGAACCTGCGCCACCTTCCAGGCGCAGGTACAGGGCTTGGCCGTCATGGCAGGCAGCGCTGATCGGTAGCGCTTGCTGGCCCCACTCGGCCAGCGCGGCCAAGGCTTGATGATCCGCCATTGCCAGGCGCAGGCTCAGGCACTCACGGGGCCGTGGTAGCACTTTGATTGACACTTCGGTGAGCAGCCCCAGGCAGCCGAAACTGCCGACCATCAGCCGCGACACATCGTAGCCCGCTACGTTTTTCATCACCTGGCCGCCAAAGCGCAGCAGTTTGCCGTGGCCGGTGATCATCCGGGTGCCCAGGACGTGATCGCGCACGGCACCGGCCCATGGACGACGCGGGCCGGACAGTCCAGCGGCGACCATGCCGCCGAGCGTTGCACCCGGCCCCAGGTGGGGCGGCTCGCAGGCCAGCATTTGCCCGGCTGCGTGCAATACGGCCTCGATGTCTTGCAGCGGTGTACCAGCGCGTGCAGTCAGTACCAGTTCGGAGGGATCGTAGCTGACGATGCCGGTGTGCCTGCGGGTATCGAGGGTCTGGCCGAGTACCGGGCAGCCAAGCATGGCCTTGCTGTTGCCGCCTTGGATGATGAGCGGGGTGCCTTGTTCGAGCGCTTGATTGACCTGCTCCAGCAGGTCCTGGCTGATATCGGCGCTCATCAGAAGCGCTCCAGGTCAGGAAACGGCAGTTGGCCATGGTGCACGTGCAGGGCGCCGAACTCGGCGCAGCGTTGCAGGGTCGGGATGTTCTTGCCTGGGTTGAGCAGGCCCAGGGGGTCGAAGGCTGCCTTGATGGCATGGAACAGGCTGATTTCGTCGCGGTTGAACTGCGCGCACATTTGGTTGATCTTCTCGCGGCCCACACCATGCTCCCCGGTGATGCTGCCACCGACTGCCACGCAGAGCTCGAGGATCTTGCCGCCGACGACCTCGGCACGCTCCAGTTCCCCCGGTAGGTTGGCGTCGAACAGGATCAACGGGTGCAGGTTGCCGTCACCGGCATGGAACACGTTGGCTACCCGCAAGCCAAATGCGCCTGACAGTGCCTGAATACCTTGCAGCACCCGTGGCAGTTCGCGGCGGGGAATGGTGCCGTCCATGCAGTAGTAGTCCGGCGAAAGGCGCCCCACGGCGGGGAAGGCGTTCTTGCGTCCGGCCCAAAAGCGCATCCGCTCGGCCTCGTCACAGGCCAGCCTCACCTCGCGCGCGCCAGCCGCCATGAGCAGCGCCTCGACCCGCTCGCAATCCTCCTGCACGTCGGCTTCCACGCCGTCCAGCTCGCACAGCAGGATCGCGGCGGCGTCCACGGGGTAGCCGGCGTGGATGAAGTCTTCGGCGGCGCGTATCGCCAGGTTGTCCATCATTTCCAGCCCGCCAGGGATGATCCCGGCCTTGATGATCTCGGCCACCGCGCGCCCGGCGTCTTGCGCGTTTTCGAAGCTTGCCAGCAAGACCCGCGCCACCTGGGGCTTAGGCAGCAGCTTGACGGTGACTTCGGTGACGATACCGAGCATACCTTCGGAGCCTGTGAACAGTGCCAGCAGGTCGAAGCCTGGACTGTCCAGGGCGTCGCTGCCGAGCACCAGTTGCTCGCCTTCGATGGTGAGGATCTCGATCTTGAGCAGGTTGTGCACGGTCAGACCGTACTTGAGGCAATGCACGCCGCCGGCGTTTTCGGCGACATTGCCGCCGATGGAGCAAGCGATCTGCGAAGAAGGGTCGGGGGCGTAATACAGCCCGTGGGGCGCTGCTGCCTGCGAAATGGCCAGGTTGCGCACGCCAGGCTGCACGCGCGCGTAGCGGCCTTGCGGGTTGATCTCAAGGATGCGGTTGAAGCGCGCCATCACCAGCAGGATGCCCTGGCTCAGGGGCAGTGCGCCGCCAGAAAGCCCGGTGCCGGCCCCGCGCGCCACCACTGGCACACCGCGCTGGTGGCACAGTCGCAGCAGGGTCTGCACCTGTTCCATGCGTTCGGGCAGCACGACCAGCAACGGCATCGTGCGGTAGGCCGACAGCCCGTCGCATTCGTAGGGCTTGAGGTCTTCACTGCGGTGCACAATGGCAAGGTCGGGCAGGGCCGCACGCAGGGCCGCGAGCAGAGCGGCCTTGTCCACGTTGGGCAGCGGGCCGTCGAGGACTGAGTCGTAGAGGATGTTCATGCGGCTCCTGGGTGAATGCTGATGGTTGTCCGGTAACACGCGCACCTATGCAGCGTAGACCTACGCGCAGCAATCCCTCAGCATCGGCACCCGAACAAACCGGATTTTGGGTTCTTCATGAAAAAACTCGTACGCATGGACGATCTGCAGGTCTTCGTCAGTACCGTCGACAGCGGCAGCTTCTCAGCCGCCGCGCGGCAGTTGGATATCTCGCCGGCCTTGGCCAGTGCCGCCGTACTGCGTCTGGAGCGTAACCTGGGGATCCGTCTGCTGGTGCGCTCGACCCGGCGCCTGCGCCTTTCGGACGAGGGACTGCGTTATCTGCCCTACGCGCGGCAGGCGCTCGAAGCGCTGGATGACGGTGAGGCGGCACTGGAGCAGGGCCGGGATGAGATCGCCGGTCCCTTACGTCTGGCCCTGTCCTCGGACCTGGGGCGCAACGTCCTGTTGCCGTGGCTGGACGAGTTCCAGGCGCGCCATCCCAGGATCATCCTCGACCTGCGCCTGAGCGATCAGGTGGCAGACCTGTTCGGCGACCGCCTGGATGCGAGCATTCGCTATGGCCAGTTGGCCGACTCCAGCTTGGTGGCGTTGCCGCTGCTGCCGGACAACCGCCGTACCCTGTGCGCTGCACCGTCCTACATCGCCCGCCATGGTGCGCCGCGCACGCCGCAGGAACTGATCGGGCGCAACTGCCTGCGTTATGTGATGGGCGAGCAGACCCACGACCGTTGGGGCTTTCTGACACCCGATGGCTTGCAGACGGTGGTGGTCAATGGCGACCGTGTCTGTGACGATGCCGATGTGGTGCGGCGTTGGGCGCTGGCCGGGCTGGGAGTGGTCTACAAGTCGCGCCTGGATGTACTCGAGGATCTGCGCAGCGGGCGGTTGGTGGAGCTTTTCCCCGCGCAGTACGGACTGCCGGCGCCGTTGCAACTGGTGTGCGTGCACCGCCAGGCGGTGACGCCGGCGCTACAACTGTTGCGGGGTTTCCTGCTCGAACGCTTGTCTGACCTTGGCGCTTGAGCACTGCTAGCGCCAAGGTGCTCAGCGATTCAAATCGACCACCAGGCGCTCACCCAACTGGCTGATGGCAACGCTGCCGAGGTAATTTGGCGCACCTGCGCATTCACGGCGCGCTTGCATTACCATGCCGACTTTTGTCGTTCATCTGCCAGGAGCCCCGCGCATGACTACCCTGCATTTTCGTCAACCCACGCTAGAAGACGCCGAGCGTTGCCACGCAATCGAAATCAGCGCCTATGAGGGTGACGAGGCCGCGACCCTGGAGAAGATCCGCACCCGCATCGCGCAGTACCCGGAGGGTTTCTTGTTGCTGGAGCGCCAGGGCGAGATCATCGGCTTTATCAACAGCGGCTGCGCCTTCACGGTGGAGATGGCCGATGAGGCATTCAAGGAACTGGTCGGGCATGACCCGGCAGCGCCGAACGTGGTGATCATGTCGGTGGTGGTGGATCCCGCGCACCAGGGGCAGGGCTACGCGCGGCGGTTGATGGACGCGTTCATCCAGCGCATGAACGCGCTGCACAAGCAGAGCATCCACCTGATGTGCAAGGAGCAGCACGTCGAGTTGTATCGCCGCATGGGTTACCAGTACGTGCAGCCATCGCCGTCCGAGCATGGCGGGATGGCCTGGCACGAGATGCTCATGCGGCTCTGACCGCCCTCGAGAGGGGCCGGTCGCAGGCGTGGCCGCGTGGACTCAATCGGCGCCCAGCACTTTGCCCAGCAGCGCGCACACCTGTTCGGCCGAGTAGGGTTTGGCGAGGAACTCGAAACCTTGGTGCCCGCCCTCGGCGATCGCTTCGCTATAGCCGGAGGTGAGGATCACGGGTAGGTGCGGGTGGCTCTTGCGCAGCTCGTGGCCTAACGCCAGGCCACCGATACCTGGCATCACCACGTCAGAAAACACCGCGTCGAACGGATCGACGGCGCTGGCGATCTGGCTGAGTGCGTCTTCGGCGCTGGTTGCCCAACTGATCACGTAGCCATGCTCGCGCAGGATCTGCGCGCTGAAACTGCCTAGATCGGGGTTGTCTTCCACCAGCAGGATGCGCCGCCGCTGGCCGTGGGGCGCCAGGGTGGCGGCGGGGGCATCCGGGGCCGTTGCGGGCGCTGCTGCCTGCGGCAGGTACAGGGTGAAGGTGGTGCCTTGGCCCTCGACACTGCTGACCAGTACGTCGCCACCGGACTGCCGGGCGAAGCCGAACACCTGGGAAAGCCCCAGCCCCGTGCCCTGGCCGGCCGCCTTGGTTGTGAAGAACGGGTCGAAGATGCGCTCCAGCAGGTGCGGGGCGATGCCGACGCCGGCGTCGATGACCGAAATCGCGGTGAATGGTCCGGGGTGCAGCGGCTGGTCGTGGTGCGCGGGCATCTGCTGGTCTGGCTCCAGGCGCAGGCGCAGGGTGCCCTCACCGTTGAGCGCGTCGCGGCCATTGATGATCAGGTTGATGATGGCGGTTTCCAACTGGCCGAGGTCGGCGTGCACGTGGCAGGGCGCCTCGGGCAACTCCAGCTTCACCTGAATGCGTGCGCCAGTGGCGCTGTCGAGCATGTCGGCCATCGCCTGTAGCCGCGCACCGGCATCCAGGACTTGTGGGCTCAGGGCCTGGCGGCGAGCGAAGGCGAGCAGTTGGCCGGTCAGCTGGGCGCCGCGATCGACGGTGTCGGACATGGTCTTGAGGTAACGCGTGCGGCGGTTTTCGTCGAGGTCCGGGCGTTGTAAAAAATGCAGCGACGAGCGCAGGATGGTCAGCAGGTTGTTGAAGTCGTGGGCCACACCGCCAGTGAGCTGGCCAATGGCTTCGAGCTTCTGGGCCTGACGCAGTACCGCTTCGGTGTGCAGCAGTTGGCCGGTGCGCTCCTCGACGCGTTGTTCGAGGGTGGCGTTGAGGGCTTCGAGGGCCGAGATGGCCTGACGCACCTCAGTATGCGCCTGGACCCGTTGGATATGCGCCCAGCAGCGTTCGGTAACCTCGCCAATCAGGGTCTGCTCGTAACGGCTCCAGATACGCGGAGCCTTGTCGTGGATGGCCATCAAGGCGGTCAGGCGGCCGTCCTTGATCAGCGGCATGCAGATGGTGGCGGTGACGCCGATGGCCTGGAAAGTCGCCGACTCGCGGGTCGGCAGCTGTGTGAGATTGTTGTCGATCACCAGTGGCAAACCGGCACGCAGGCGGCTGACGGCCAGGCGACCGAAGTCGGCCAGGCGGTATTGGCCCAGCAGCCTCGGCGAACCCGCCGCGACCCAGTCGCCGCAGATGGTGAAACCGTCCTGGTCAGCGTCCATCACGGCGTAGGCACAGCTGGACAAGTGCAGGTGTTCGCCCAGCAGTCGGGTGGTGGTTGCCATGATGCGTTCGGGATCGGTGGCGCTGGCCGCGGCTCGTCCGAGGCTGTCGAGAAAGTTCAAACGCCGGTTGGCGACCACGCTGGCTGTGGTCTCGGTGACCGTGTTGAGCATGCCGACCACCTGGCCGTGATGATCGCGGATGGGACTGTAGCAAAAGGTGAAGTAGGCCCGCTCCGGGCTACCGTGGCGCTTGATCAGCAACGGGAAATCTTCGATGAACACCGCCTCGCCGCCTAGCGCACGCATCGCCATGCGCTCGATATCGCTCCAGGCTTCTCGCCAGACTTGGTTGAACGGGCGTCCGAGTGCCGAAGGCTTACCCCCGAGGATCTGCGCGAACGCGTCATTGTGCAGGGTGAGCAACTGTTCGCCCCACAGCACTGCTTGGGGAAAGCGTGAGGCCAGGCACAGCGCCACGCTGGTCTTGAGTACGTCCGGCCAGTCTTCCAGCGGGCCGAGAGGCGAGGCGCTCCAGTCGTGATTACGGATGCGCTCAGCCATGAGCCCGCCACCTTCAAGCCATTTCGCCATGATGCCTGTATCTGTCCTTGAATGAGGTCATCAGGGTGCACCCGTCAGCGCGACTTGGCGAGTGATTTGTGTCATGCGCGCGCCGTTGGCGGGGTGTCCTTGGCCTGGCGCACACGCGCATGCCTTTGGTGCAGGTGCGCCCGAAATCAGGTCATACTTCACAGGAATTTAGGCTCGATCAAGATGAAAATGTGCAACATGACCATTGTTCGTTGTGCCGAGCGCACGTGATTATCGCCTGCTCCCGGTGTTACGCAACCGGCTCGCATCTTGCTCCTGTAGTGGCCGTCATCCACCCGGAGCCCCGTGTCATGAGCGCATCCACTGAATTTCCGTTGTCCGAAGCCCCGCAGTCCTCGCGCAAAGGGCTGCTGCCCATTACGATGGTGTTGTTTAGCTTCACCTTCTTCACCGGCACCATGTTCGCAGGCGGCAAGCTGGGCATGGCCTTCAATTTCGTTGACATGCTGTGGATCGCCGTCATCGGTAATACCCTGCTGGCCTTGTATGCAGCCGCGCTGGCGTTGATCGCCTCGCGCAGCGGCTTGAACACCGTGCTGATGGGGCGCTTTTGCTTCGGCGAAGCCGGCAGCCGGCTCTCGGACATGTTGCTGGGGTTCGCCGAGCTTGGCTGGTATGCCTGGGGTACGGCCACGGTGGCGATCGTACTGGTCAAGCTGCTGGGCCTGGCCGAAGGTTTCAGCGTGCCGCTCATGGTGTTGTTCGGTCTGGGTTTCAGCCTTACCGCGATCATCGGCTTCAAGGGGCTGGATGGGCTATCGCGGGTGTCCGTGCCGCTGATGTTCGCCTTGCTGCTGGTTTCGATGTACATCGCCACCGGTGATGCCGGTGGTTTCGCCGGGCTGGCTGCGGTCGTCCCGCATGAGAGCCTGACCTTCTCGGCAGCGGTGACCATGGTCTTCGGTACCTTTGCCAGTGGCGCCACCCAGGCGACCAACTGGACCCGCCTGGCGCGCAGTGGCCGCGTCGCGGTAGTGGCAAGCGTCGTTGCGTTCCTGCTTGGCAACGGCTTGATGGTGGTGGCCGGTGCCTGGTGCGCTATGGTCTACCAGCAGGCCGACATCGTCGAAGTGATGATGCTCCAGGGCCTGTCGTTCGCGGCGGTGGTGATGCTGTGCCTGAACCTCTGGACTATCCAGGGCCCGACCATCTACAACGTTTCGGCCGCCGCCTGCCACCTGCTGCGCAGCGAACGCCGCCGCACTGCGACATTGTTGGCGGCAGCGCTGGGCATCGTGCTGGCGATTGGCGGCATGTACGAGATGCTGATTCCGTTCCTGGTACTGTTGGGTTCGATCATTCCACCGTTAGGTGGGGTGATCATGGCCGACTTCTGGTATCGCCACCGTGGCCAGTACCCGGCGCTGGCTGGCGTGCAACTGCCACGCTACAACCTGATCGGGCTGTGCGCGTACGCCGTGGGCGCGGTGCTGGCCTACAGCTCGCCGTGGGTCGCGCCACTGGTAGGCATCGGCGCTTCGGCGGCTTGCTACATGCTGTTGCTGCAACTGGGCCGACGCGTCGCCGTGGGCCAGGCGCGAATCGAGCCGTGAGCCTGACCCTGGGCGAAATCCTGCGCCTGCCGGGCCTGGAGGCGATGTGCGTGCGCGCAGGCGCAGGCAACCTGCAGCGGCGGGTGCGCTGGCCCTACGTGGCCGAGAACGAGGGCATCGCCGAATGGGTGATGGGTGGTGAGTTGGTGTTCGTCACCGGCATCAACCATCCTCGCGGCGAGGCCAACCTGCTGAGCCTGGTTGAGGATGGCGATGCGGTTGGCATCGCCGGCTTGGTGATCCTTACCGGCGGCAGCTTCCTGCATGATATCCCGACTGCCGTCATCGACCGGGCCGAGCAGTTGGGCTTGCCGCTGATCGAGCAGCCATATGCGCTGAAGATGGTGGTGGTCACCCATCTGATCGGCACGGCGCTGGTGCAGATGGCCCAGGTACGCCGTACCCGTGATGACATCCTTGGGCAGTTGCTGACCGGCGACTACCCAAGCCTGGCTATCGCCCGTCAGCGCGCGGCACACCTGGCGCTGGACGAGCCCCGGCTCGTGGTCGCGCTACGCCTGAGTGGCGTCGAAGGGCTGTTCGAGCGGCATGGGCTGGCGCAGGGCGAGCGTGTCTGGCAGGCGACCCAGCAGGGCGTGGAAAACCATCTCGAAAGCTGGTGCGCAGCTCACCCCGGGGCAATCATGGCGCAGTTGCCGGGTGACCTGTTCGTGCTGTTGCTGGCGGCAGCGCCCGGCTTGCACGCCAGCCTTGCCGATCTGTACCGTGCACTGCTCGGGACGGCGGGGGCGTTGGGCCTGAACATGGGCTTGTCGAGCCTGGCCACTGATTGCAGCCAATACCGCAGGGCCCTGGAGCAAGCGCGCCAGGCACTGGAGGTGGCGCAGAACCTGCGCCCGGCCAACGGCCTGTGCGATTTCAGCGAGCTGGGCGTGCTGCGCTTGTTGCAAGGCGTCGGCGACCGCTCGCTGATCGACGACTTCGTCGCCCAGACCCTCGGCCCGCTGGTCACACCCGCTCGCAAGCATCCCCATGTGCTGGTGCATACCCTCGACGCCTTGCTCAAGGAAAACGCCAATGGCCTCAAGGCTGCCCAGCGTCTGGGCTTGCACCGCAACACCCTCAATCAGCGTATTCAACGTATCGAACAACTGAGCGGGCAATCCCTGGACGACCCGCTTTTTCGCATGAACGCATCGGTCGCCCTGTTGGTATGGCGCATGCGTGAAGCCCAAGGCAAGGAGTAACCCCATGAACATCATCAACGCACGCCTGCGCGGCAAACCCGGCCTGCACCGCATCCGCTTGGACGCTGAGCGCATCGCGGCTATCGAGCCGCAGGCCGAGGTACTGGCAGCTTCCACCGACGATCTGGACGCCAAGCAGAACCTAGTCGTGGCGCCCTTCGTCGAGCCACATATCCACCTGGACGCGACCCTGACAGCCGGCGAGCCGAAGTGGAACATGAGCGGCACCCTGTTCGAGGGCATCGAGCGCTGGGCCGAGCGCAAGGAAATCACCACCCACGAAGACATAAAACACCGTGCAAGGAAGACCATCGACATGCTGGCCGACCATGGCATCCAGCACGTGCGCACCCACGTCGATGTGACCGATCCCAAGCTCACCGCGCTCAAGGCTATGGTCGAGGTGCGTGACGAAGTGCGCCACCTGATCGACCTGCAGATCGTCGCCTTCCCGCAGGAGGGCATTGAGTCCTACGCCAATGGCCGTGCGTTGATGGAGCAAGCGGTGGCCCTTGGCGCCGATGTGGTCGGCGGCATTCCACATTTCGAGAACACCCGCGACCAAGGCGTGTCCTCGGTGAAGTTCCTGATGGAGCTGGCCGAGCGCACTGGTTGTCTGGTGGATGTGCACTGCGATGAGACCGATGATCCGCAATCGCGCTTTCTCGAAGTGTTGGCCGAAGAAGCCCGGGTGCGCGGCATGGGCGCGCGGGTAACCGCCAGCCACACCACCGCCATGGGCTCCTACGACAACGCGTACTGCTACAAATTGTTCCGCCTGCTCAAGCTGTCGGGCATCAACTTCGTTTCGTGCCCGACCGAGAGCATTCACCTGCAAGGCCGTTTCGACAGCTATCCCAAGCGCCGCGGCGTGACCCGCGTGGCCGAGATCGACCGCGCCGGGATGAACGTATGCCTGGGCCAGGACTCGATCGTCGATCCTTGGTACCCGCTGGGTAACGGCAACATCCTGCGGGTCCTGGAAGCCGGGCTGCATATCTGCCACATGCTCGGCTATGAAGACTTGCAGCGCTGCCTGGACCTGATCACCGACAACAGCGCCCGCACCCTGAACCTGGGCGAGCGTTATGGCATCGAAGTCGGTCGGCCGGCCAACCTGCTGTTGCTGTCGGCACCGGATGACTACGAGATGGTGCGCAGCCAGGGCCATGCGCTGGTGTCGGTGCGCCATGGCAAGGTACTGATGCGGCGCACACCCTCACAGGTCGAGCGCTTGGCCTGATACGCCCGCTGCATGCAGGCTCCCACGTCCATCGATCAGGATGGGTGTGGGGGCTCATCGCACGCTACGCGCCTCAGGTAGCCGAACCTTGCAACCACGCGCGCCAGCCGCCGAAGGCGCTGATGTCCTGCGCACCTTCAAGCCCTGCACCTTCGCAGATGAACCCGGTTTCCCAGCGCCCATCGGCCAATTGCACCTTGCCCAGCCCCAGCGGCGCTGGAATGCCGTCGAGGAACGAGCCCAGCTCGGCACTCGGCAGCTCCCACACCTCCACCGCGATCGCTACCCCGTGCTGCGCTACCCGGACCATGCCCGGACGCTGCACCGGCCCTCCGGGCAGGGCGTACAGGCGATAGCGCGGTGCACTGTGGGTGGCCTCCAGGAGGCGCCCGCCGCGTTGGCTCAACTGCCCGTTCAGGGGCAGCCCCGCCATATGCGCACCGCACACCACCACCCGGGTACGCTCATGACGTGCCGCACGGCCAATCGCTGTGCCGCCCTGGTAGTGGTGCGCCAGGCTAAGCAGGTACTGATCGGTGAAGGCTCGCCCGAACAGTGTGATGCCCCACGGCAGGCCATCGGCTAGGTTGGCGCTGGGCACGGCCACGGCGGCGTAGTCCAGCAGGTTCATGAAATTGGTGTAGTAGCCCAGCTCGGCATTGCGCAGCACCGGCTCCTGCTCCAGTTCGCGTAGGGTCACCGCACGCCCGATGGTTGGCGTGAGTACGCAGTCCAGGCCCGCCATCAGCCGGTCGCATTCGGCCTTGAGCTGCTGCAAGCGGTACTGGGCGCGGAAGGTGTCCACCCCGGAAATCTGTGGCGCCTTGGCCAGTACGGCGTGAATCACCGGCAGCACGGCCTCGGGCTGCTGTTGCGCGAGGTCGCCCACCACGCTGTAGCGCTCGGCTACCCAAGGGCCTTCGTACAGCAGCCGGGCGGCTTCGAGGAACGGCGCGAAGTCCAGCGTCACCGCCACGCCGCCGAGTGCTTGCAGGCGCTCGACGGCGGCCTGGAACAACCCAGGGCCTTGTGTGCAGCCGAAGAACTCCAGGTGTTGTGCGGCCGGTACGCCGAAGTGGAACGGGCGCACGTCGCCAAAGCTGGTAGCCGCGTTCCAGGCAGGGTTGGCGCGGCTGTAGGCGTCGACAGGGTCCGCCTGCGCGAGCAGCGCCAGTAGTTCGCTGGCCTCGGCTGCCTCGTGGGTGAAGGTGGTTACGCAATCCAGGGTGCGGCAGGCTGGCACCACGCCTGCGGTGCTAAGCAGGCCCTTGCTGGCCTTGAGCCCGACCAGCCCGTTGAGGGCCGCTGGCACCCGCCCGGATCCGGCCGTATCGGTGCCCAGCGCGAAGCTCGCCAAGCCCAGCGCCACGGCCAGCGGCGAACCTGCGCTGGAGCCGCCGGACGGATAGTCCGGGTGCACGCTGTTGCGGCAGGCGCCGTAGGGCGAGCGGGTGCCGTTGAGCCCGGTGGCGAACTGGTCGAGGTTGGTCTTGCCCAGCGGCACGGCACCCAATTCGATCAGTTGCCGCACCACCGTGGCCGATCGCTCAGGCACATAGGCGAAGGCCGGGCAGGCGGCCGTGGTGGGAATGCCGGCCAGGTCGATGTTGTCCTTGATCGCGAACGGCACGCCGTACAATGGCAGGTCCTGCGGCGTGCGAGCCTCCAGCGCGAGCAAGTAGGGCTCTAGCTCCTCGGCGCTGAGCAGGTGGATGAACAGGCAGAAATCCGGGTTCAGTCGCTCGGCTTGCTCGCGCAGTGCCAGGATCAGTTCGCGGGGCGTGGTCTGGCCGCTGCTGTAGCGGGCTTTCAGCACATTCAGGCGCAGGTCTTGTTTCATGCGGGTTCTCCTTCGGTCGGTTCGGCATGCACCACGACGATCACTTGCCCCGCGCGCACCGCGGTACCGGGCGCCACGCGGATTTCGCGCACACGGCCGGCGCAGGTGGCTTGCACCGGAATTTCCATTTTCATCGACTCCAGCACCACCAGGGTGTCGCCGGGGGCCACCTGCTCGCCAAGGCTCACCTGCACTTGCCACAGGTTGCCGGCGATGGGGCTTTCGATACCGGTGTGCCCGGCGGCCAGTGGCGCCTCGGCGGACACCGGGGCGCAGGCCTCGGTGCTTTCGAAGTGCGCCTGCCCGCTGTCCAGCCAACGCTGGCGCTCGGCGCCGAAAGCCGCTTGTTGTCGGGTGCGGAACTGCTCGATGCCGTCGGCGTGTTCGGCAAGCAAGTCCTGGTAGTCGGCCAGGCGTAGGCGGCTGTGCTCGATGTGCAGCGCGAAGCGGCCCAGCGGGAAGTCGCGGCGGATATCCAACAGTTCTTCAGCGCCCACCGGGTAGAAGCGAATCTGGTCGAAGAAGCGCAGCAACCAAGGCTTGCCATCGAACGCGGCGACCTGGCGGTAGCGGTTCCACATCTGCAAGGTGCGACCAACGAACTGGTAGCCACCGGGGCCTTCCATGCCATACACGCACAGGTAGGCGCCGCCGATACCGACGGAGTTCTCGGCGGTCCAGGTGCGTGCCGGGTTGTATTTGGTCGTCACCAGACGGTGGCGCGGATCCAGCGGGGTCGCCACTGGTGCGCCGAGGTACACATCGCCCAGGCCCATGACCAGGTAGCTGGCCTCGAACACCGTGCGCTGCACCGCGTCCAGGTTGGGCAGGTCGTTGATGCGGCGGATGAACTCCAGGTTGCTCGGGCACCAGGGCGCGTCCTTGCGCACGGTAGTCATGTATTTTTCGATGGCCAACTGGCAGGCCGGGTCGTCCCAGGACAGCGGCAGGTACACGATGCGCGACGGCACTTCCAGGTCCTGTGCGGTGCACACGGCAGCCCACAGCTCGCGGACCACGGCCAGCAGATGCGCCAATGCCAGGGTTTCGGGCTGGTAGTGCACTTGCAGCGAACGAATCCCCGGCGTCAGGTCGACGACCCCGTCCAGCGCCCTGGCTTGCAGGGCTTGCATCAGTGCATGACCACGGAAACGCAGCACCAGGTCCAGCTCGGCGGCGCCGATCTCCAGCAACAGGTGGGTGTCACCGGACAGCCGCGCAACCAGGCGCGTATCGTCCTGACCGATATCCAGCACGATGGGCGATTGCAGCGCTCCGGCAACGGGCGAGGCGGGCACGTACTCGCTGACCGGCAGTAAGGCCAGGCGGCGCGCCTCGGCCAGGTCGACAGGCATGAAACGCACCTTGTCACCGGCCTTGAGCTGGCCTAGCTGCCACAGGTCGGCCTCGATCACCGTGACCGGGCAGACGAACCCACCGAGGCTCGGGCCGTCGGGGCCGAGGATCACCGGCATGTCGCCGGTAAAGTCCACCGCGCCAATGGCATACGGGTTGTCGTGGATGTTGGATGGGTGCAGGCCGGCCTCGCCACCGTCCTCGCGGACCCACTCAGGCTTGGGCCCGATCAGGCGCACGCCGGTACGGCTGGAGTTGAAGTGCACTTCCCAATCGGTGCCGAAGAAGGTCTGGATATAGCCTTCGGTGAAGTATTCCGGTGCGCCGTGAGGGCCGTAGATGACGCGGATCTGACGGGTGTCTGGCAATCCGGGTTGGGCGGGCAGGGTGGCGCCGCTGCTGCGCTCAGTCAGCGGCGCCAGGTGCAGCACGTCCCCGGCGCGCAGGGCGCGGCCGGCATGCCCGCCGAACTGGCCGAGGGTGAAGGTGCTTTTGCTGCCTAGGTAGTCCGGCACCTGTATGCCACCGCGCACGCACAAGTAGCTGCGCGCACCGGGGCCGGCGATGGTGCCTATCGCCAAGACGCTGCCTGGGCCGATCGCCAGTGCGGTGTTCAGCGCTACAGGCTGGCCGTCGAGGGTCAGCGGCACCTCGGCACCGGTTACCGCCACGACAGCGTGGGTGTTGAAGCGCAGCGTAGGGCCCGCCATGGTGACCTCCAGGCCCGCCGTGCCTTCGGCGTTACCCAACAGCAAGTTGCCCAGGCGTAGTGCACGGCTATCCATCGGCCCAGACGGCGGCACTCCCACGGCCCAGTAACCGAGGCGGCCGGGGTAGTCCTGTACGCTGGTCTGAGTTCCGCCGCTGAGCACTTCGAGGGTGTCTGCCTGGTAGACCAGCGCTTCCAGGCACCGGGTCCAGGGCTCGCCATTGGCGAACGGGGCGTCGGCGAGGATCTGGCGCAGGTAGTCGCGGTTGGTCTGCACGCCGTACAGGACACTGTGCGCCAAGGCGTTGTCGAGCTGACGGCAGGCTTGCTCGCGATCATCGGCCCAGGCGATCAGCTTGGCGATCATCGGGTCGAAGTACGGCGGAATTTCGCAGCCAGCCTCAACCCAGGTGTCGATGCGCAGCGCCTGGCCATCGGCAGGTGGAAACTCGACGCAGGTCAGCAGGCCAGGGCTTGGCTGGAAGTCCTTGCCTGGATCTTCGGCGTACAGTCGCGCCTGCACCGCATGCCCGCGCGGGCGCAGGCCGGCGCGCAGGCTGTCGAGCGGCGGCAGGTCGCCGGCAGCGAGCTGGATCATCCAGGCTACCAGGTCGACGCCCCAGACTTGTTCGGTGACGCCGTGCTCCACCTGCAAGCGGGTGTTCACTTCAAGGAAGTAAAAACGTTGTGCATCGCTGTCGAAGACGAACTCGACGGTACCGGCGCTGCGGTAGTTCACCGCTTTGGCCAGCGTGATCGCAGCCTCGCACAGCGCTTGGGCCATGCCGGCTGGCAGGTTCGGTGCCGGGGTTTCTTCCAGCACCTTCTGGTTGCGGCGCTGCACCGAGCAGTCGCGCACGCCCAGGGCCAGCACCTCGCCTGCGCCATCGCCGAACACCTGAACTTCGAGGTGGCGAGCGCGCTGGATGTATTTCTCGATGAACACTCCGGCGTCGCTGAAGTTGTTCTGGCCCAGGCGCTTGACGGTCTCGAACGCATCGCGCAGCTCAGCGGCATCACGGCATACACGCATGCCGATACCACCGCCACCTGCGGTGCTCTTGAGCATGATCGGGTAGCCCACCTGTTCGGCGGCGCCCAGGGCGTCGTCGAGGCTGGCCAGCAGTTCGCTGCCTTCGAGCAGCGGCACGCCATGCTGGCGGGCCAGGGCGCGCGCGGTGTGCTTGAGGCCGAACACCCTCAGTTGCTCGGGCGTAGGGCCGACGAAGGCAATTCCGGCGGCTTCGCAGGCCTCGGCGAAGGCGGCGTTTTCGGACAGGAATCCGTAGCCTGGGTGAATGGCTTGGGCGCCGCTGGTCTTGGCGGCGGCGAGGATCTTCTCGACCACCAGGTAGGTGCTGGCGGCCGGGCCATCGCCCAAGCTCAGGGCCTGGTCGGCTTCAAGCACGTGGCGACTGGCGAGGTCGGCGTCGGCATACACCGCAATGCCCTTGACGTCGAGGGCGCGCAAGGTGCGTAGCACCCGGCAGGCAATGGCGCCACGGTTGGCGATGAGCAAGGATTCGAACATGACAACGTCCCCTGGAGGCGTCTGGCTGCCTCGGCTGGGTTGCGGGTCGTCCCGCAGTTTCATGGCTGCCCTGGGGTCGTCCCCAGGCAGGGGCTACGCGTTACGGGCGGGCGCGAGGCCTGCACGGAACACGCAGGCAGCGAACACGGCCAGGCGCAGGCGCGCGAACAGGCGGCTCAGTCCCATACCAGCACCTGCGCGGGGGTAGGGTTGTAGCCGTTGCAGGGGTTGTTCAACTGCGGGCAGTTGGAGATCAGCACCATCACGTCCATCTCGGCGCGCAGCTGCACGTACTTACCGGCCCCCGAAATGCCGTCTTCGAAGGTCAGGCCGCCTTCAGGGGTGACCGGTACGTTCATGAAGAAGTTGATGTTGGGGCTGATGTCGCGCTTGCCCAGGCGCCCGTCGTGGCAGCAGGCGCGCAGGTAGTTGTCGCGGCAGCTATGCATATGGCGCTTGTCCAGGGCGTAGCGCACGCTGTTGCTCTCCTGGGCGCAGGCGCCGCCAAGAGTGTCGTGGCGACCGCAGGTGTCCTCGGTGATGGTCAGCATCGGTCGGCCGAGGTTGGAGTACAACACGCTGCCGGCGCCCAGGTAGACATTGCCCTGGTTGCGCAGGGTGCGCTGCACGTCGTAGCGCTCGCGGGGGTTGGCGGTGCTATAGAACAGTGTGTCGATGGCTTGGTTGCCTTCCAGGTCGAGGATGCGCAGGGTCTGTCCAGCCTTGACTTCGGCCAGCCACGGTTCGCCAGCAGGAATGGTCGAGCACGACATCGCGTGTTCGGGCAGCAGGGGGGCAGTCATGGTCCAGGTCCTCAGGCGAACAGGCGGTGGGTATTGATGAAGCCACGCGCGTTCTCTGGGCGCGAGGTGCGGCAATGCTCGGCGACGCTTTCGTCGGCGTGACTGAACGTCAGTTGCACGGGTTTGGGCGCGTAAGCGGGCGCGGGGTCCATCGGGTGCTGCAGGGCGGTCACTACGAACAGCGTATCCATCGGTGCGTACAGCTCGATGTAGTCACCGGCCTTGGCATTGCCGCAGGCAAAGTGCAGCGTACCGTCGGCGGCCACGTCGACCCGGCTGAACAGGTTGAGCGGCATGCTCAGGTCCGACAGCTGCAAGTCCCACTTGCCCATTTCCACCAGCAGGTTGTCGGTGCCATTGCGAAAGAAGCCGTTGCGCAGCTCCTGATAGCGGCCTTCGCCGTACTTGGCCTGTACCTCTTGGGCGTTGAGCACTCCGCCGATACTGTCGCTCCAGCCGCAGGTGTCATGGGTGATTGCCGCCAGCACCCGGCCCATGTCCGAGTACAGGCAATGGCCGGCGGTGAGCTTGGCGGTGTGCTGGCACTTGAGGCTGTCGGGCAAGTTGAGCCGTTCGCTTTTCTCGTGGGCGTTGAACAGCATCAGGCTGACGTTGGCGCCGCCTTGCAGGTCGGTAAAACGCACCCGCTGTCCGCGTTTGAGGACGAACGAGAGGTGGCCGCCGCCGGGCAGGTGCTCTTGGGCGAAAGATTGCGGATCGGTCATGGTCAGGTTCCTGGTTGCGGTTGGAGGAGGCGCTCGCAGGCGGCCACCGGGGCCGGTTGGCGGGCGCTGTTGAGCGGCAGGTCATAGGTGACCCGCGAGCCGTAGGCGTAGGGGGCATGGGGGTCGATGCGGGTCTTGTCGAACACCAGCAGGCGGGTGCCGAGGCTGAAACCTTCGCTGAGGTCATGGGTGACCATGAACACGGTCAGCCGGGTTTCCTGCCACAGTTCCAGCAGCAGCGCATGCATGTCCTTGCGAATCCCCGGGTCCAGGGCGCCGAATGGTTCATCGAGCAGCAGCACCTTGGGTTTCATCAGCAGTGCCTGGGCGATTGCCAGACGCTGCTGCATGCCACCGGACAATTGCGCGGGGTACTTGTCCAGAGCATGGCCCAGGCCAACACGGGTCAGTAATGCAGCGGCCTGTTCGCGGGCGGCGCGCTTGCGCTGGCCGAGCAGGCGTCCAAGCAAGGGGGCATGCGGCAATTCCAGGCCCAGTGCGACGTTATCCAGCACGTTCAGGTGCGCGAACACCGAGTAGCGCTGGAACACCACGCCTCGGCTGGGGTCGGGTTCGCCGGCCAGAGGCTGGCCGCCCAACAGAATCTGTCCGCGCGATGGCTGCTCCTGGCCCAGCAGCAGGCGCAGGAAGGTGGACTTGCCGCAACCCGAGGCGCCGACCATGGTGCAGAACTCGCCTTCGGCGATGCTCAGGTTCAGGCCTTCGAGCACCACATGCTCGCCATATTGCTGCCAGACGTTGCGCACTTCGATGTAGCTCATGGACGGCCCCCTTCGTACCAGGGGAAAGCCCGCTGGGTCAGTTGCTTGAGCGAGCAGTCGGTGAGCCAGGCCAACAGCGTGATCCAGGCGACGTAGGGCAGGATCATGTCCATCGCCAGGTATCGGCGCACCAGGAAGATCCGGTAGCCCAGGCCGTCTTCCGAGGCGATGGCCTCGGCGGCGATCAGGAACAGCCAGGCCGAGCCCAGTACCAGGCGCAACGAGATCAGCAGGCGTGGCGCCAGTTGCGGCAAGACCACGCGCAGGATGTAGGTCCAGGTCGAGGCGCCCAGGGTCAGCGCCTTTATCCGCAGTTCGGCAGGGATCTCGCGGGCGCGCTGCTCAAGGTCGCGGGCCAGGATCGGGGTGATGCCGATGACGATCAGCATGACCTTGGACAACTCCCCCAGCCCGAATACGATGAACAGGATCGGCAGCAGCGCCAGCGGCGGCACCATCGACAGCACCACCATCAACGGCGACAACGAAGCACCTGCCAGCGGCAGCGTCCCGGCTACGATCCCCAGGCACAGGCCGGCCACCGCGCTAATGGCCAGGCCGCTGGCCAGGCGGGTCAGGCTCGATGCGGTGTCCTGCCACAGCAGGTAGGCGCCGCTGCGCTTGTCTTCGGTGAAAGCGACCTGCTTGATCGCTTCGCTCATCTGCACGGCGCTGGGCAGCAGCTTGTCACGCGGGTTGTCGGCCAGGCGTTGGGCTGACCCGAACAGGTAGGCGCACAGCAGCAGGGCGAACGGCAGGATGACCAGCATCAGCCGTGTGGAGCGGTCCGGGTGGCGATTCAAAAGGCGCATGGCGTGTCTCCGCTCACAGCTTGCCGTCAGCGGCCATCTGCACATACTGGGTGTCGAAACGCAGCTTGAGGTTGGCCGGGTCGCCTACGCTCACGCCGTTGGCAAAGCTCATGCCCACCGCGTTACTGCTTTGGGCAGCGCTACCGAGCAGACCGTGGTCGAAGGAGAACTGAGCGACCTTTTCCATGGTTTTGGGCAGTGCATGGCCGTTGACGAAGGCCAGGGTGGCCGGTGCGGTGGCGAACAGGTGGGTGGTCGACAATTGCGCCTCGTAGCCGTCGAGGTCGGTGCCGGAGGCCTTGGCCATGTGCTCCAGGGCCGCCTTGCCGGCCGCCGAAGGTTCAGCCATCAACGCCATCACTTCGTACCACGCGCCGGTCAGTGCTTTACCCAGCGCTGGGTTGTCGTGCAGGGTCTGGGTGTTGACCACCATCAGGTCGAGGATTTCGCCGGGGATGTCACTTGAGTCAAAGACCTGGGTCACATCCTGGCGCGTGTTGATCTGCCCGAGCATCGGGTTCCAGGTGGTCACCGCCTGCACCTGCGCAGTGTCGAAGGCGGCGGCGATGTCAGCGTCTGAGGTGTTGACCACCTTCAGGTCGCGCTCGGTGAGCCCGGCGCTGTCCAGGGCGCGCGCCAGCAGGTAGTGGGAGACCGACAGCTCGACCAGGTTGACGTCCATGCCCTTGAGGTCGGCGACGGTCTTGCCCTTGCCCTTGAGCACCACGCCATCGTTGCCGTTGGAGAAATCGCCGACGATCAGCGCGGTGCTGTCGACGCCGCCTGCGGCCGGGATGGTCAGCGCGTCCATGTTGGTCATGGTGCAGCCATCGAACTGGCCCGCGGTGTACTGGTTGATCGATTCGACGTAGTCGTTGATCTGGGTGAGCTTGATGTGGATGCCGTACTTGTCGGCCCACTTGTCGACGATGCCTTGGGCGGCAGCGTATTCCCACGGCATCCAGCCAGCGTAGATGCTCCAGCACAGGTTGAAGTCGGTCTTGGGCGCGGCCTTGGCGGCAAAGCTGGTCAGCACGACGCAGCCGGTGAGGAAAGCGGTCAGGAGGGGCTTTCGCATGGGGTGACTCCAGTTGGCGGTGGACGGACAAGGAGCAGCGCGACACCCATTGCGATGGGTGGTCTGGCGTCTCCCGGGCTTTTATCCCGCCGTGTAACCTCAACTGGAGGTCGTCAGCTCTCGGTCCAGGCACCTGCCGAGGCAGATCGGAACCCTAGCCAACCATTTGTGTTTTGCTGCAATAGCTCGCGCTACTCCCGCACCCCAGGGGTAATGCGAGAGGCGTGCCAGAATGCCTGTGCGCGGCGATAGACCCGCAGGCTCAAGGGTTTCAGGAGAAGGCCAGTGAGCATTGGGGGACAGGCAAGTGGAGCGCCGCGCCGTTATGGTGCGCGGCGCACCATCTGGGCGCTGGCAACTCACCGCGCCGGGGCTCAAGGGTGCCGTGCAGCGTCTGCCAGCCAGCTCAGGAACGCGGTCACCGGTGCGTGCCGCTCCTTGCCTGGCACGCACGCAGCGACATAACGCGGCCCCGCCAGGCTGATTTCTGGTCTGTAGGGCACTAGCTCTCCACGCCTGAGGCTTTCAGCGACCAGTACATTGCTTGCCAGCACCAGCCCATGACCGGCGATGGCCGCGCCCAACGCAAAGTGCTCATCGTCGAACTCGCGCATCTGCGCGGTTTCAAGCCAAGCCTGGCAATCGGCGGCCGTGCACCAGCTTTGCCAGTTGACTGAGAATGCGCCTGGAATGGTCAAGTTCAGGTTGATCAACTCGACCTGATCCACGTTCAGTGAGGCGATCAACTCGGGTGCGCCATAAGCCGAGAATCGCTCATCCATCAGCGCCTGGCAGAACAGCTTCGGGTCATCGCGGCTGACCGCGCGAATCGCAAGATCGACACTGGAGTCACGCAGAAGATCGACAAGTTCATTGCGTGTGTCGACGCGCACATTGAACTGCGCAAAGCGTCTGTAAAAGCTACCCAAGCGTGGAATCAGCCAGGCTGCGGCCAGCCCTGGCGTCGTGGTAATGGTCAGGGTTGCCTGGGCTGTGCCTGGATAGAAAGCCTCCAGGCTGCTGCGAATGTCCAACAGTGCACGGTGCGTCTGCCGATAGAGCGACTCGCCCTCGGCGCTCAAGGCTACGCCCTGTCCAGACCGATTGAACAGCCGTGTACCGAGGTGGGTTTCCAAGGTTCTGATCTGGTGGGAAATAGCTGCCGGGGTCACGGCAAGCTCCTCAGCGGCCGCCTTGAAACTACCCAGCCTCGCTGCCGCCTCGAACGTACGCAGCGCGTTGAGTGGAAGAGTCGAAAACACGCAGGGCTCCCTGGATGAATTGAATTGATGCGGGTGCAATTTATCTCATTTTTCTTGCCGTGCATGAGCCACTACCGTCTGTGATCTACCCACTCCACGGAGCCCCCCATGCAAGGCCCTCGCAGAAAAATCCTTCAAGCGCTCCTGTATGAATCAATCGCCATCACTGTGTTGTCGCCCAGCATCGCCTTGATCTACGACGAAGGCCTGGTTCATGCGGGGGCGCTGTCGGTGATGTTGTCTGTTAGCGCGCTGGTGTGGAACGTGCTGTTCAACGCTGTTTTCGAGTATTGGGAGGCGCGTCAGCCGCAGCGGGCACGCACTTTGAGCAGACGGTTGCTGCACTCATTGGGTTTCGAGGGGGGGCTGGTGCTAATGCTGGTGCCTCTGGTCGCCTGGTGGCTGGGGATTTCCTGGTGGGCAGCACTGGTCACCGATCTGGGCTTGTTCGTTTTCTTCTTCTTCTATGCCCTGGTATTTCAATGGTGCTTCGACAAACTGTTCGACCTGCCCGTGTCCGCCAAGGAGGGGGTTTCGGTCAGTTCATGAGTCGCGCGAATTACCCATTGGCCGGCTTGCAGCAGCAACAGATGCCGTGAGCCGGTGATTGCCGGCATCGCTGCATGCCGGTTGACTGACTCCGGCCAGCGCTCAGGGTAACGGCGATCACGTGGGTGAAAGCTTGGGCTTGACCCTGAAGTGGCTATAGCCTTCACCCTGGCAGGACATTCGTCTCTCAAAGGCATCGATCATGAACAACCGCATTCCGCCGCCGCTGGTGGCCACACTGTTTGGCGTGCTGGCGTGGCTGGCGGCCGAGCACGTATCCGGCGCACGGGAATTTGCACTCGGCTGGCGTCTGGGGCTGGCGCTGGTTGTATTGCTGGTAGGCGTCGCTATTGCGCTAGCCGGTGTGCTTTCGTTTCGCCATGCGCGTACCACGGTCAATCCACTGAAGCCGCACGCGGCCTCGGCTCTGGTCCGCTCTGGCGTGTACAGATACACACGCAACCCCATGTACCTGGGGTTCGCCATAGCCCTGACAGCCTGGTCGATTTTTCTCGCCTGGCCGCCAGCGCTTCTGAGTGTGCTCGGTTTCGTGATCTACATGAACCGCTTCCAGATCGGGCCGGAAGAGCGAGCGCTTGCCGGCCTTTTTGGCGCGCAGTTCACGCACTATTGCGGCCAGGTCAGACGTTGGCTGTAGGCAATCCAACGTCTGCTGCCACAGCCCAGACAGGCAACCACACTGCGTGCGCTGTGCTGGGTGTAGGCTCCAGTGGATGGGTTGAATCAGCCGAGGCCGAACGTCTTGCGCAGGCCCGAATCGACGGGGCCTGCCGGCATGAAACGGCGCAAGCGCCGGAGTAGGGTGGCTTCGCCTTTGGGAGTGTGTCGCATCCGCCAGCTGCCAAGGGCGGCCTCGACGATGGTTGCCGCGACTGCTGCGGGCAACGGCGCCTTGCGCACGTTCAGCCCGATGGCCTGGGAGACGGTTGTCCGCTCGCCGGTATAGGCGGCGATGCGCGTGGCAGCCTGTGGCGCATTGATGTCGAGTTGGGTCTGGGTGAACGAGGGCTCGACCAGCGCGACGCGGATACCAAAGCGTCGTACCTCGTGGTCCAGGCTCTCGGACAATCCCTCCACGGCATGCTTGGACGCGCTGTACAACCCCATGTAGGGCGCTGGCAGGAAGCCCAGCACCGAACTGACGTTGACGATGCGTCCGGCACCTTGCCCGCGCATATACGGCAGCACCGCTTGTGTGACACGCAAGACCCCGAAAACATTGGTGTCAAACAGTGCCTGGGCCTCGCCGAGGACGGTTTCTTCCATCGCCCCGAGCAGTGTGGTGCCGGCATTGTTGACCAATACATCGATGCGTCCGGCCTTGGCGACGACATGCTCGATACCTTGGCGGATCGACGTTTCGTCGCGCACGTCCAGCTGGATCAGCTCGACGCCGGGTAGGGCCTGAGCGGTGTCCAGGTTGCGCACGCTGCCGAACACACGGCAGCCGCGCTTGGCGAACTGTTCGGCCGCTGTGCGGCCAATGCCTGATGACACACCGGTTATGACGACCACTGTGGGGTTGGACATACGAATACCTGTGGCTTGGGGAAATGGGCGGCTCATGCCGGTTGTGCCTGCTCGAGTGGCGCGTGGTGATGGGGACGGATACCGAACCAGATGGCGTACATCGCCGGCAGGAACACCAGGGTTAGCACGGTGCCGGCGAAGGTGCCGCCGATCAGGGTGTAGGCCAGCGTGCCCCAGAACACCGAATGGGTCAGCGGGATGAACGCCAGGATCGCCGCCAACGCCGTGAGGATCACCGGCCTGGCGCGCTGCACCGTGGCTTCGACCACCGCGTTGAATGGGTCGAGGCCGGCCTGTTCGCTCTGGCGGATTTGTCCGATCAGGATCAGCGTGTTGCGCATGAGGATGCCGGACAGTGCGATCAGCCCGACCAGCGCGTTGATACCGAAGGGTTGCTGGAACAGGATCAGCGTCGGCACCACACCGATCAGCCCCAAGGGGCTGGTGAGAAAGACCATGATCATCGCTGCGATGGAGCGCACTTGCAGGATGATGATGATCAGCGTGACAGCCAGCATGATCGGGAACAGCGGCAGCATGGCCTTGCTGGCCTTGCCCGACTCCTCGATGGAGCCCGCCTGCTCGATGCGGTAGCCGCTTGGCAGCTTGTCGATGATGGGTTGCAACTGTTTGCTGATGGCGGTCGAGACGTCCGGCGGTTGCAGGCCTTCGGCGGTATCGCCACGCACGGTGAGGGTCGGCAGGCGGTCGCGCCAACGCATGATGGGCTCTTCCATGCGCACCTCGACGTCGCCCACCTGCGACAGCGCGACGCGTTGGCCATTGGCGCCAGCCAGCGTGAAATCCATCACCCGTGCCGGGTCGAAGCGGATGTCGCCGGCGGCACGCGCCACGACCTGCACCGTACGGATATCTTCGCGCACGGCGGTGACAGGGACGCCGCTGAGTAGAAACTGCAATTGCTGCGCGACGGCACTGGAGGTCAGCCCGACCGCCTGCAGACGATCTTGCTGCAGGTTGAAGTGCAACATGGGTACGCGGGTGCCCCAGTCGCTATTGACCGTGCGCATCAACGGACTGGCCTGCATCACCTGGCGCACCTCGGCGGCGATTTCGCGCAGGCGCTGTGGATCCGGGCCGGTGATCCGGTAAGCCACCGGGTAGGGCGAATACGGGCCGAACACCAACTGGGTGACGCGCACCTGCGCCTCGCTGGCCAGACCCTCGGCGATCGCCTTGCGCAAGCGGTGCTTGAGCGCCTCGCGCTCATCCGGGTTGTCGGTGCGTACGACGATCTTGGCGAACGAAGGATCCGGCAACTCCGGGCTCATGGCCATGAAGAAGCGCGGCGCGCCTTGGCCGATGTATGCGGTGACGATCTTCGCCTCTGCCTGTTGCGCAAGCCAAGCCTCGACTTTTTCCGCCGCGGCGCTGGTCTGGACGATCGAAGTGCCGTAGGGCATCTGGACTTCGACCATGACTTCGGGACGGTCGGAGATGGGGAAGAACTGTTTCTTGACCAGCGCCATGCCGAGCACGGTGGTCACGAACAACCCGACCACGGTGCCTGCGACCAGCCACTTATGGGTGATCACCCGGCCCAGCAGCCGACGAAAGCGGTTGTAGCGCGGGGTGTCGTAGAGCGCCTCGTGGCCACCCTCGATCTGTTTGATCGCGGGCAGCAGCTTGACGCCGAAGTACGGCGTGAAGATCACCGCGACCAGCCAGGAGGCGATCAGCGCGATACCGACGACCCAGAACATGTTGCTGGTGTATTCACCGGCCGTGGAGCGGGCGAAACCGTTGGGCATGAAACCGACGGCGGTGACCAGCGTGCCGGAGAGCATCGGCGCCGCCGTATGGCTCCAGGCATAGGCGCAGGCCCGCACGCGGTCGTAACCTTCCTCCATTTTCACCACCATCATCTCGATGGCGATGATGGCGTCGTCCACCAGCAGGCCAAGGGCGAGGATCAGCGAGCCCAACGTGATACGGTCAAAGTTCTTGCCGGTCGTGGCCATTACCACGAAGACCATTGCCAGGGTCAGTGGCACCGCCACCGCGACCACCACGCCGACGCGCCAGCCCATGCTGACGAAGCACACCAGCATGACGACCAGCAGCGCGACGAAGAACTTGATCATGAACTCGTCGACGGAGGCGCTGATGTTGACGGCCTGGTCGGTGACCTTGCTCAGGCTCATGCCCAGCGGTAGCTCGGCGTTGATCTGCTGCACTTGATCGTTCAAGGCCTTGCCCAGATCGAGCCCGTTCCAGCCTTCACGCATGATGATGCCGAGCAACAGGGCCGGTTCGCCGCCGTTGCGAATCAGGAAGGTGGCCGGGTCTTCGTAGCCGCGCTTGACTGTGGCGATGTCGGAAAGCTTGAGGGTACGGCCCTGGGCGATGATCGGGGTGTCGCGGATCTTCTGCAATTCATCGAAGGCGCCATCCAGGCGCAGGAACACATCCGGTCCACGGGTTTGCACCGCGCCGGCCGGGGTCAGGAGATTCTGTTCGTTGAGTGCGGCGAACACCGCCTGCGGGTCGATGCCCAGCGTGGCCAGTCGCTCGTGGGAGAACTCGACGAAGATGCGCTCGGCCTGTTCACCAATGATGTTGACCTTCTTCACGCCCGGTACATGCAGCAGGCGCTGGCGCAGGTTTTCGGCGTCGCGTACCAGGCGGCGCTGCGGCTCGCCTCGGGCTTTGAGTGCAAACAGGGCGAAGGTGACGTCCGAATACTCGTCGTTGACCAGCGGGCCGATCACTCCGGCGGGCAGGGTCTTGGCCTCGTCGCTGATCTTCTTGCGTGCCTGATAGAACTCCTCGGGCACTTGTGCGGGCGGCGTGGTGTCGAGCAGCGATAGGGTGGTGAAGGCCAGGCCCGGACGCGTGTAGGTTTCGCTACGGTCGTACCAGCGCAGCTCCTGTAGGCGCTTTTCGATCTTTTCGGCGACCTGATCCTGCATTTCCTGGGCCGTGGCGCCGGGCCAGGCGGTGACGATGGTCATCACCTTGATGGTGAAGGCCGGGTCCTCGGCACGCCCGAGTTTGAAAAAGGCAACCAGCCCCGCCAGGGAAATCAGGCAGACCATGAACAGGGTGATGGAGCGCTCGCGCACGGCGAGTGCAGAGAGGTTGAAACGGCCCTCGCTCATGGTTGACGTTCCTCGGCTACCGCCACGCTGGTCGGCTCTGCTAGGCGCACGGGCTGACCGTCGCGCAACAGGTGGGCGCCGAGTGCGACGATCTGCTCGCCCGGCTTGAGTGCACCGCTGACACGCGCGCGCTCGTCATCCAGCGACTGAACGCTGACGGGCGTCCACGTGACGTGTGCCGGTTGCCCGTCAATTCTCCAGATGCCAGGCCCGTGGCCTGCGTCGTAAAGTGCGGCGATAGGCACCTGGAGTGCGTTCGATGGGGCGCTCTGCGAATCACTGATGTTCACGGTGATGGTGGTGCCCAACGGTGCATCGGCCAGTTCGCCATCGAGCACATAGCGCGCCTCGAAGGTCCGGGTCTGGCGGTCGGCGACATCCGACAGTTGGCGCAGTCGGGTCGCGACGCTGACGTCGTGCCTGCCGAAGAGCCGGGCCTGGGCACTGGAGCCCACCACTGGGCGCAGGGTTTCCGGCAACTGCACCAGCGCTTCGCGTGGGCCGGCATGTGCCAGGCGCACCACAGCCTGGCCTGCGCCGACCACTTGGCCGGGCTCGGCCAGGGTTTCCATGACCACGCCATCGGCATCGGCCAGCAGTTCGGCGTAGCGGGTGGCGTTACTGGCAACCTGAGCCTGGGCCTGGGCTGCGCTGAGTTGCGCGCGGGCCGTATCGGCTGCGGCCTTGTACTGGTCGTATGTGGATGCCGAGATCGCCCCGGTGCCGCGCAGGATACGGTAGCGCGCCTCGTCATCGCTGGTCTGTTGCGCGCGTGCGCGTGCCGCGGCTACCGCTTCGCGCTGGGCCTTAGCGGCAAGTTCCAAGTCGACCGGGTCCAGGCGTAACAGGACCTGGCCGCGCTTGACGCTCTGCCCGGTGTCGACCAGACGCTGCGACACCTTGCCGGACACGCGAAAACCCAGGTCGCTTTGTACCCGGGCGGCGACGATGCCGGTGAACGCTCGCGACGTGGAGGTTGCCAACTGGACGGTGGCGACCCGGACCAGAGGGGCGTCGGTGCGCGGATCGGAGGGCGTCTTGTCGCTACAGGCGACCAACACGAGCGGCATGACGCCGAACAGGGTAGACAGAAGGAGGTTGCGCCGGCGCATGAGGAATCCATAGCGAAGTCATCGAGAGCCTCACTTTGATTCCTGTGACCAATTTAGTCAATAGTCACAACTCAGGGTGATAGACTGCGCAAGACCAGGCTGGACAGCAGCGCCGGGGCTTCATCGGTGGTGTCGAGCCCGTACTGAAGCAGCAGGGGATTGAAATACGGGCGCATGATCAGGTGGATCGCACGTGTGGCTTCATCCAGTGGCGTCTTGCGCTCGAAGTCGCCGCTCTGGCGGCCCGATTGCAGGATCTCGCCGAGGGTCTGCGCGATGAAACCTTCGTAGGCGAGGGTTGCCGGCCAGCGCCCGGAAGCGGCGGAGGCGGCGATTTCGTAGAGTTTGCGATCCTCGAAAAACAACGCCAGGCAGGCGTCCACCAGCGTCTTGAGCATGCGCCGAAGCTTCTCGGGCGGGGTGTCTGCCGCATCGACTGCGGCCCTTACCTCGGTTTGTATCTGTTGCAGGCAGTTCGAGCAGATCAGCTCGCCGATGGCCTGCTTGGACTCGAAGAATTTATAGATATAGGCCTTGGAAAAGCCGATGGCCTTAGCCAGATCGGAAACCGTGGTCTTCTCGTAGCCATACAGCCGGAAGTGCTCGGTCGCCGCGGCCACGATCTGATCACGTACTTCGTGATCCACCGGACCACGTGCTGCAACTTTGGGGGAGGGAGTCTTGTTCATGAGCCATAGCCTACAGAGCGTCAGGGCGATGAACAATAAGTGACCAATATGTATTGTGGTTACTTATTGTTGTGTGCCTTTGCCTTGAACGCCATCGTATGCCGTCGAAGCGCCTGCGCTATCAGGTCGTCGCTTGGGCAGCGGATTGCAGGTGACGCATTCAGTGAATGCCTAGCGCTCGATCCAGCGACCAGCGCCCGGCACCTCGGCCGATCAGCAACAGCAGCAGGCCCGCCCAGACCAGGTGGGTCGGCCATGCGTCCGGGTAGACGAACACCTCGATTACCGTGGTCATGCCTAGCAATGCCAGGGCCGATAGGCGGGTACACAGGCCCAGAACCAGCAATATCGGGAAGATGTGCTCGGCATAGGTTGCCAGGTGCGCGGCAATGTGCGGTGGCAGCAGTGGTAACAGATACTCGGTGCGGAACAGCTCGTAGGTGCCTGGCGTAATACTCAGCAGGCCCTCTACCTTGGTGCGCCCGGACAGAAAGAACGTCGCGCCGATCCCGACTCGCGCGACCAGGCAGAGGAACGCGTCACCGAGCCAGTGCTGCAGGGTATCGGCCAGGTGATTCCAGCGCTGGCGCAGCGCGGTGCGCTGATGGGGAGTGCGTGCGATGTCCATGTAGGCTGTCTCGCGTTGGGTTGAGGGGGCTGAACACCCTGGCGCCGAGCAGGCGGCCGAGCAGGTCGTGGAAGTCGAGTTGCGGTTGCGCCGCGAGTGCCAGGGCTGAAGCCCGGTCCAGGTCGTTGCCGGCTGCGCAGGCGTCCAGGAACGCGCAGCCGCCAATTTCCAGTGCCTGCCAGCTGACGCCGCTGGCATGGCCGACGAGCAAAACACCCTCGCCGCGCCAGAGCATTGCCTGGGGTATCGGCAGGGCCTGGCGGTTGCACTGCCAGATGGTGTAGATCGGTTGCTCGTTGAACCAGCGCCAGCGTACGCAGGCGCGCGGTTTCAGCTGGCAGGTCGCGAGGTCCGAGGCGCTCATGCCGGTCAGACTGGCAAGCTCCAGCGCCGCTTGCGAAGGGGCGGCGAAGGCTTCGCTCCACAGTCGATCCAGGCGTGCCACGGGGCCAAGGTAGGGAAGCTCCCGCGCGGGTTCGAACGCTTCGAGGAAGTCAGCGAAGTCCTCGCCGTACAACAACAGCCGCGCGTCGCTGGGTGGCGTTGTTCGAGCGTGGATGGCGGCCGCGGCACGCAGCCAGTCTGTGCCGACCAGACGTTCGAGGGTTGGGAAGTTGTCGCACAGTGCATCGACGCAACCTTTGAGTACGGTATTGCGATACACCTCGAAGCCCGCCTGTTCAGCGAGGCTTTGCAGCGCCGGGGCCGGGCGGTGGTAGAGGGCTTCGACGAAGGCGTCCTGGAAGGCGCCGAGGGCCGTGTTCATGGGCTCACCTGCGCCAGGTCGAGGATCGTCTGGGCACGCTCGCGCTCGGCCAGCAGGGCATCGAAGGCGGGCAGATGGTCGTCGCGCTCGATCAGTGTCGGCCTCGGGCCGATACGTTGAATCAGGTGTTCGTAAAGTGCCCAGACAGGTTCGGCGACAGGTGCGTCGTGGGAGTCGATCAACAATTCGGCGCCCGCGTCGTGACTGTGCCCGGCCAGATGGATTTCGAGGACCGTCGTCGTCGGGAAACGATCAAGATAGCGTTTGGCATCGAAGTTCAGGTTCTGTGCGCTGACGTACACATTGTTGATGTCCAGCAGCAGGCCACAGCCTGTGCGCTGCGTTAGCTCCGTCAGAAATTCGACTTCATCCCAGTCGTGACCCTCCAGGCGTACGTAGTGGCTGGGGTTCTCGATGGCGATGCGCCGGCCCAGCGCTTGCTGGGTGCGCTGGATATTTTCGGTTATCCGCGTCAGGGCTGCGTGGCTGCGCGGGAAGGGCAGCAAGTCCGGGAAATACCGACCGCGCCAGCTCGACCAGGCCAGGTGCTCGGAAATCAGCGGCGGTTGCACACGCTCGATCAGCGTGCGCAAGCGCAGAAGGTGCGTCTCGTCAGGTGCTGCATCGGCCGCCAGGGACAGCGAAACCCCATGCAGCGACAGCGGATGCCGTTCGGCGATCCGCTCCAACCAGGCAAGGCGCGGGCCACCGACCATGTAGTTCTCTGGATGTACTTCGAACCAGAGTTCCTGGGCGTTGCAGGCCAGGGCCTGGGCGTAGTGTTCGCCTCGCAGTCCCAGCCCGGCGCCCAGTTGAGAGGATGTGCTCATGGTCGGCGGCCTTGGCTCAGGCCTTGCTCGGGGTCAGCGAGCCCATGCCATTGGGCGTCTTGATGGTGGTGCAGGTGCCGGCCGGAACGTTTTTCCAGTGCATGCCGTCGTAGTCCTTCTTGGCGCTGCCCGCACAGGTGGTGCCGGCACCGGCCTTGCAGTCGTTCTTGCCGGCCTGGGCGACGCCGTAGCACTTCTCCATGGCCGCGCCATTGCTGGCCGTGGTGTTCATGTCGTCGGCCAGGGCGCTGCCGGTGATGGCGGCAAGGGCAAGGGCGGCGGTGGCGAGGGTCAGGGTTTTCATGCTGCGGTCTCCGCTTCGAGTGAGGGGCCGCGGAAGGCTTTCCGGCGGCTCGATGAGTAGTTCGCCAGCGGCGGCAATCCGGTTACAGCGCGGTAAATTTTTTTGAGAATTTCTTGCCGCGGCCCTAACGTATTGAGCGCATGCCTGTTTCCCCGGGCCAACGGCACGCCCGTACGTTGGGTGAGTGCGGGAAAGAATCTATCCACGTTGTAACCAGGACCGCCGATGCAACGAACTACCAGTCAGCAAATGCTGATCGCGCGTGAAGCTCAGTTGCAGGCGTTGCTGCTGCGCGGCCTGGACGGCAACAGCCGGGCGTACCGCGAGTTTTTGGGGGCGCTTGGCTCGCACCTGCGGGCTTTCCTGGGCCGTCGCCTGAGTCAGCGCCCCGGTGAGGTCGAAGACTTGCTGCAGGAAGTGTTGCTGGCCGTCCACAATGCCCGCCACACCTACCGTGCGGACCAACCGTTGACTGCCTGGGTGCAAGCCATCGCGCGCTACAAGCTGGCTGATCACTTTCGCGCCTTTGCGCGCCGCGAAGCCCTCCACGATCCGCTGCTGGACGACGAGCAAGAGCTGTTCGGTGTCGAGGATCACGAGCCCGCCCAGGCCAGCCGTGATCTGGGCAAGCTGCTGTGCCAGCTACCTGACAAGCAACGCCTGCCGATCGTTCATGTGAAGTTGGAGGGGCTGTCGGTGGAGGAAACCGCCAGCCTCACAGGGCTTTCCAGCGCTGCCGTGAAGGTCGGCATCCACCGTGGGCTCAAGGCCCTGGCGACTATCATCCGAGGATTGCGAAACCATGAAGACCAATGAACTGATCGACCTGCTGAGCGCCAGAGAGAGCGCGGTGGACCGACACCTCGCTGGCAAGCGGTTCGCTATCGCCTTGGTGGGCGGTGCCTTGGGCGCGGCGCTGTTGATGGCGGCGTTGTTCGGTGTACGACCTGACCTGGGCGAAGTTGCACGCACCCCTTTGTTTTGGGCCAAGGTCGCCTTACCCGGTAGCCTTGCGCTGCTTGCGTTGTGGCTGAGCAATCGCCTGGCACGGCCAGGTGTGCGGGGAGGGGCGGCCTGGGTGCTGCTGGCGCTGCCGGCGCTGCTGGTGTGGATCGGTGCTGCGCTGCAATTGGCCGCAGCACCTGCCGATATGCGCGCCGACCTGATCCTTGGCAAGACCTGGCGCACCTGCCCGCTGAACATTGCGCTGCTGTCGGTGCCAACCTTCGTCGGTGTGTTCTGGACGCTGCGCGGTCTTGCGCCAACTCGCCTGCGTATTGCAGGCGCGGCGGGCGGATTGTTGGCGGGCGCCACTGCGACCCTGGCCTACTGCCTGCACTGCCCGGAGATGGGCATTGCATTCTGGGGCGTTTGGTATCTGCTGGGCATGTTGCTGCCGACGGCTATCGGTGCGCTGCTTGGGCCTAGTGTATTGCGTTGGTAGCGGCTACGTAACGAGCCGAATGCTGTATTTGCTCGATTCACGCAACAAAGTGTACGTTCCAAGCGTCTATTTCTCCGAATAGCAACCTAATACTCTAGCGCCATCACCTTTTACGGAGCCGGGAGATGGCCACTTTCAAACTGCATTATCTGTTCGATCCGCTCTGTGGCTGGTGCTATGCCAGCGCCGGCGCATTACGTGGTCTGGCAGAGCGCTTCCCGGATGCACTGCAACTGCACCCCACGGGCCTCTTCGCAGGCCCCGGTGCGCGCGTGATCACGCCCGAATTTGCCGAGTATGCCCGTAGCAACGACCTGCGCATTGCTTCCCTGACCGGGCAACCCTTCGCGGCTGCGTACTTCGAGCAGATCCTGGGGGGCAGGGCGCTGCGATTCGACTCGATGCCGATGAGCCGGGCGTTGACCTGGGTTCGAGGTCACGACAGCGCGCTGGAGCCGAAGCTGTACGCAGTGCTGCAAACGGCCCGCTATGTCGAAGGGCTTGATACGTCATCGGCCGATGTCGTGGCGGCCTGCACTGCCGACTTGCTGAGCGGGGCGGGGTACGCGATTGACGCGCAGACCCTGCACACGACGCTTACCCAGCAAGCGCAGCTTGCCGAACAGACCGCTAGCCGCATCGAGGACGCACAAGCACTGATGCGCGAGGTGGGCGCAAGGGGTGTGCCGCTGCTGCTGGTCGAGATCAACCAAGCCATGCGTCCCATCAGCGGCGCGGACCTGTATCGCGATCCAGGCCGCTTGGTCGAAACCATCGAGCAACTGCTACAGCAAGCGGCCTGAGTGGTGTCGGGCAGCTCGACAGCTGTGCATTAACGGCGCTAGCGCTCATGCGCACTTCATGCACCGCGCAGTCCTCAGCCCAGCCGATCCGTTGCGCAAACCATGATCTGGAGCACCTTCATTGCAACGCCTACGGTCTAGAGTGAACACGCCGTATGGTTGGCGAATGCCTCGCCAGCGTGCGGTTGCTGCAACCTCATTCAGCAGCGCGGGCGGTGTTGGGTTCAGGCCCGCCTGGCCAGCCCTGTTGATACGGTAACCAGGCCGGCTGACTCACTCGGACAAGGAGGCTTTTATGAAAGCTGCTGTCGTTGCACCTGATCGTCGTGTTGAAGTGGTAGAGAAAAACCTTCGCCCTCTGGCGCACGGGGAGGCGCTGCTGAAGATGCACTGCTGTGGCGTCTGCCACACCGACCTGCATGTGAAGAATGGCGATTTCGGTGACAAGACCGGTGTGGTGTTGGGCCACGAGGGCATTGGCGTGGTCCAGGAAGTAGGGCCGGGCGTTACCTCGCTCAAGCCCGGTGATCGGGCCAGTGTCGCGTGGTTCTACCAAGGTTGTGGGCACTGCGAGTATTGCACCAGCGGCAACGAAACCTTGTGCCGTGAGGTGAAGAACGCCGGTTACACCGTCGATGGCGGCATGGCCGAGGCGTGTATCGTCAAGGCCGACTACTCGGTCAAGGTGCCCGACGGGTTGGAGTCGGCGGCTGCCAGCAGTATCACCTGTGCCGGTGTGACCACCTACAAGGCGGTCAAGGTCGCCAAGGTCCGGCCCGGACAGTGGATCGCCATCTATGGCCTTGGCGGCCTGGGTAACCTGGCGTTGCAGTATGCCAAGAACGTGTTCAACGCCAAGGTCATTGCCATCGACGTCAACGACCAGCAACTGCGGTTTGCGAGCGAAATGGGCGCGGACCTGATCATCAACTCGCGCACCCAGGACGCGGCGAAGATCATTCAGGAAGTGACCGGTGGCGCCCATGCCGCGGTGGTCACGGCAGTTGCCAAGGCGGCGTTCAATTCGGCGGTGGATGCGCTGCGCGCCGGTGGGCGACTGGTGGCGGTGGGGTTGCCATCGGAGGCGATGAGCCTGAACATCCCGCGGCTGGTGCTCGACGGTATCGAGGTGATCGGCTCGCTGGTCGGCACTCGTCAGGATCTGCAGGAAGCCTTCCAGTTCGCGGCTGAGGGCAAGGTGGTGCCGAAGGTGACGCTGCGGCCGGTGGAGGACATCAACCAGATCTTCGAGGAGATGCTCGAAGGCAAGATCGAAGGGCGCATGGTGATTCAGTTCTAAAGCGCCAGGCCGCCGCGCGCAATCTTGTAGGAGCGGCCTTGTGCCGCGAAAGGGCTGCGTAGCAGCCCCGGCGATCGTGTATGACACTGAAATCCTGGGGCTGCGCGCCCCTGTCGCGGCACAAGGCCGCTCCTACAATGCCCTGATCGAATTGCTGATCGCCCGGGCGCATTCCAGGGCTGCCGGCGCCAACCGGCGTTCGGCTTCTTCTACGCTCCAGCGACTGGTCGGCGCCACCACATGCACCGATGCCACTGGTCGGCCCTGGCTGTTGCGCACCGGCGCGGCCACCGCCATGTCTCCCAGGAACAGCTCCTCGCTGTTGATCGCATAGCCCTTGTGGCGGACCTCGGCGATGGCGTCGAGGATCGCCTGGGTGGCGGTACGGGTGTACTGGGTGTGACGTTGCAGCTCACTCGCCGCGAGCAGCGCCAGCACTTCATCGTCCTCCAGCAAACTCAGGTAGGCCCGCCCCGAAGCGCTGCAGTACATCGGGATACGGCTACCGATCGGCAGGTAGATGGGAATGAACTTCGGGCCGACGAAACGGGCCACGTAGAGCATGTCCGTGCGCACTGGCTCGGTCAGGTTGGTCGTCTCGCCAGTGGTCTGGGCAAGCTCGGCCAGGAACGGATTGGCCACATCCACCAAGGTATCTGCGGCCAGGTAGTTGTAGCCGATTTCCATCACCTGTGGGGTCAGCTGAAAGCGCCTGTTCTGCGGGTGCTTGCTCACGTAACCGAGGGCTTCGAGGGTGTGGATCATGCGCTGGGCCGAGCTTTTGTTGATGCCGGCGGCCTCGGCGACCTCAGCCAGGTTCATGCTACGGCGGCGGGCGTTGAAGGCGCGCAGTACCGCCAAGCCTTTTTCCAGTGACTGGTTGAACAGATTGTTTTCGCTGTCGCTCATACCTTGGCTCTTGTAATAAATGGGCTTTAAGTATCGATATGCGATATTTATAAATCTCTTTACGATTCTTGTAAATTGTTTATAGTGAAAAACACGCCTCCTGCCGATACCTGAGGCCAACCCTACGCATAAGCACAATAAGTCGCGTGAAATGGGAGTGTTCAGCAATGTATCAACGTCTTCGCGTGTTCACCTGCGCCCTGGCATTACTCGCCGGTAGCCTTACCTGCGTACTTGCCCAGGCCGAAACCTACAAGGTCGGCGCCACCGCAACGGGTGTGCCGTTCACCTTCCTCGATGTCAAAAGCAACAGTATCCAAGGGATGATGGTCGACTCCGCCCATGCCGTGGCCAAGGCGGCGGGTTTCGACGTGGAGATTACCCAGACCACTTTCGCCGCGCTGATTCCGTCGCTCACCGCCAAGAAGATCGACCTGATTTCCGCTGCCATGTTGCGCACCCCAGAGCGCGAGAAAGTGGTGCAGTATTCGGATCCGGTGTTCGAATACGGCGAGGGCCTGATCGTGCGTGACGACGACACCCAGGCTTACACCAGCATGGATGACTTCAAGGGCGAAGTGGTTGGCGCGCAGGTCGGTACGGTGTTTCTCGACGAACTCAACCGCCGTGGCTTCTTCAAGGAAGTGCGTGGCTACGACTCGCTCGCCGATCTGACCCGCGACCTGGCGCTGGGGCGTATCAAGGCAGGCTTCGGCGACCACCCGATCCTGGCTTACCAGAAAGCCCAAGGCACCTTGAAGAAAGTCCGCCTGGTCGACAGCTACAAGCCCCAGGTGATCGGCCAGGTGTGCCTGATCATGCGCAAGGGCGATCCGCAGATGCTCGCCCAGGTCAACCAAGGCATCGCCCGCATCAAGGCCGACGGCACCCTGGCCAGCATCATCGGCAAGTGGCAGCTGGACTGATCCTCGTCAGCCGGTGCCTTCGCCAGGCACCGGTTTCCTGATTCCCCCATCGCGGACACCCTTATGTTTCTCCAGAACGCTCTGGACTTCCTGCCCATTCTGTTGAATGGCGCGGTGGTCACCGTGCAGGTCACGATTGCCTCGTTCCTGCTGAGTTCGATCATTGGTTTGGCCTTCGCGCTGATGATGGTATCGAAGGTGCGCGCAGTGGCGCTTTGCGGCATTACCGTGGTCAACGTCATTCGCGGCCTGCCGATCATCGTGCAACTGTTCTACATCTACTTCGTGCTGCCGGAGTTCGGCATCCAGCTCACGGCCTTGCAGGCCGGTATCATTGGCCTGGGCATCGCCTACTCGGCATACCAGGCTGAAAACTTCCGCGCCGGCATCCAGGCCATCCAGCAGGGCCAGATCGAGGCCGCCGAGTCCATCGGCATGCGCGGGCCAATGATCATGCGTCGGGTCGTGCTGCCCCAGGCGTTTCGTATCGCTTTGCCGCCCTACGGCAACACCCTGGTGATGATGCTCAAGGACTCCTCGCTGGTGTCGACCATCACGGTTGCCGAGATGACCCGCGCCGGTCAGCTGATCGCCTCGTCGACCTTCGAGAACATGACGGTCTACACCTTGGTGGCACTGCTCTATCTGTCCCTGAGCCTGCCGTTGTCGTATGCCCTGCGCCGTCTCGAGGCGCGTATCGCCACGAGGAAATCCGCATGATCACTATCCAGTCCCTGCACAAGAGCTATGGCAATACGCGGGTGCTCGAAGGTATCGATCTGGGCGTCGAGAGCGGGCAGGTGGTGTGCCTGATCGGACCCTCGGGGTCGGGCAAGTCTACCTTGCTCCGTTGCATCAACGGCCTGGAAACCTATGAAGGGGGCGACATCCTGGTGGAGGGCAAGCGGGTCGATCGCAACCACAAGAGCATTCATGACATCCGCACCGAGGTGGCCATGGTGTTCCAGCGCTTCAACCTGTTCCCCCATCGCACGGCGTTGCAGAACGTCATGGAAGGGCCGGTATTCGTGAAAAAAGAGCCCCTTGTCGCGGCCCGCGAGCATGCCCGCAGCCTGCTGGAGAAGGTCGGCTTGGGGCACCGCATGGACGCCTACCCGGACGAGCTGTCCGGTGGCCAGCAACAACGCGTGGCGATTGCCCGGGCACTGGCCATGCGGCCCAAGGCAATCCTGTTCGACGAGCCGACCTCAGCACTGGACCCCGAACTGGTGGGTGAGGTGCTGGCGGTGATGCGCAAGCTGGCGGACGAAGGTATGACCATGGTGGTGGTGACCCATGAAATGGGCTTTGCCCGTGAGGTGGCGGACAAGGTCTGCTTCCTGTACGGCGGGCGCATCATCGAAGAGGGGCCTGCCGGCGAGGTGCTCGGCACGCCGCAGCAGCCGCGCACCCAGGAGTTCCTGCGCCGTCTGTTGAATAACTCTGGGGGGCAGGCATGAGCGCTCGCGCGTGGGTCTTGCCGCCGTCGCTGTGGGCTGCCACGGCCAACCCCGGGGTACACACGCCAGCGCTGCAGGATGACCTGCAGGTTGACGTGGCGGTGGTGGGGGCCGGCTACACCGGGCTGGTCACGGCGCTGCACCTGGCGCGCCAAGGCGTGCGGGTCTGCGTGCTGGATGCCGGTGAGCCGGGCTGGGGCGCCTCGGGGCGCAACGGTGGACAGGTGATTCCCGGCCTCAAGCATGATCCCGAGCAATTGCTCCGGCTGTACGGTCCTGAGCAGGGCCAGCGCCTGATCGAGGTGGCCGGGGGCGCTGCCGACGAGGTGTTCGAGCTGATCCGGCACTACGACATCCAGTGCGATGCCACGCGCAAAGGCTGGATTCAGCCGGCGGCCACGCCTGCCGCGATGCGCGTAATCGAACGCCGGGCCGAGCAGTGGCGCCAGCGGGGAGTGGCGGTGGAAATGCTCGACCAGGGCCGTGTCGCCCAGCGCATCGGCAGTTACGACTATCTGGGCGCCTGGGTCGATCCGCGCGCGGGCAGCGTGCACCCGCTCAATTATGTGCGCGGCCTGGCCCGGGCTGCGCAGCAGGAGGGCGCGCAGATCCATGGCCATACCCGCGTCACCGGCTTGCGCCGCGACAGCCGTGGCTGGACCCTGAGCACCGCGACCCGGCGCGAGGTCCGTGCTGAGCGCGTGGTGCTGGCCACCGATGGCTACACCGACGAACTCTGGCCCAAGCTGCGCCAGACCGTGCTGGCGGCCAACAGCTTCATCGTAGCCACCCGCCCATTGCCGGAGCACCTGCGAAACACTGTGCTGCCCAAGGGGGAGGTGTGCTCCGACGCCCGGCGCCTGCTGGTGTACTTCAAGCAAGATGCCCAGGGGCGTTTGCTGATGGGGGGGCGCGGCCCGTTTGCCGAGCCGCGCTCGGACAGTGACTGGAATCACCTGCGCAATTCGGTGTTCGGCCTGTTCCCGCAGCTCAAGGGCGTCGAATTCGAATACCAGTGGGCCGGGCGCGTGGCGCTGACCCAGGATTTCCTGCCGCATCTGCACGAGCCGGCCCCGGGGCTGAGCATCCTGCTGGGCTACAACGGTCGGGGTATCGCCATGGCCAGCACCTTGGGCCGTCACCTGGCGCAGCGCCTGCTGGGGCAGACCGAGCATTTCCCGTTTCCGGTCTCGCCGATCCGGCCGATTCCGTTTCATGGGCTACAGCGGCTGTACCTGGGGGTGGGGATTGCCTGGTACCGCTTGCTCGATGCCATTGCCTGAGTTCAAGGAGAGGTCTGCATGCAGCCTGTAGTGATCAAAGCCGTGACCGATGCGCAGTTCAGCGACGCGCTGGCGGTGGCCAAACCGGTGGGCGATGGGCTCGCCCATACCCGTACCGCGGGGCAGTACGATCTGCCGGGTGTCGAAGCCTCGACTGGCATCTGGGAGTGTACGCCGGGAAGCTTCCGGCGGGCGTTGAAGCAGGCCGAATACAGCTACATCATCAGTGGCGAGGGCAGCTTCACCCCGGATGGCGGCCAGCCGCTGGAGTTCTGCGCCGGTGATACGCTGTGCTTCCCTGAGGATTGCCAGGGCACGTGGGTCGTGCGCCGCACGTTGCGCAAAAGCTATGTGGTGTTCGGGTAATCGCAGCCGTCAGCGCGGCGTGTTGGGGGGCGGCGCTGCCGGCCCCCTCCATTGAAGCGTTCAGCGATAGTGGCGGTGGGCGTGTTGACGCTCCCATTGCCGACGGCGCTCGGCCTCTTTGCGCGCTTGCTCCTTGCGCCATTTGGCCTTGCGCAGATCTTCCCTGTGCGAGTGCCAGCGGCCATCGCGCCAGTAGCGGTCATTGCCCGCCAGCTGCGCGCCGTTGGCGGTGCGGGTCAAGCCGGCCAAGCCTGGCCATGGGGTGTCGGATGCCGGGCGGGTATACGTGGTATCCGCTCTTTCAGTGACCAGGGCAGGCGAGACCGGCTTGGCCTGCATGGCGCAGGCGTTGCCCATCGAAACAAGTGCGAACAGGCCAGCCAGCAGCCATTGCGGGGCGTAGGGTTTCATTGGGTAGAACTCCTCGGACCAGATCCATGAACGAATGGCCGCCTGCGCTGAAGCCGCTGGGGCGTGCCGGGTAACCTGTTCAAATAGACGGCAAACAGCCCAGAAGTTCTCCCTCGCTTTAGAAAATAGCCAATAAATTCAGTAATTTACAATTCGCTTACCGAATCCTTACGTTAGCCTATCATGACCACTGGCGTCGCGCGTCCAGGGTTTAACATGAGAAATATTAAATAAGAACTCAAAATAATTGAGTTTGTTTCATGATCGTCTGGCCATGACAATCGCCCTCATTGAATTTTCCCGCAGACGCTAGCCTGCCAATTGCTGGCGGTGCTGCAGTCCCTTTCGCGTTCAGGGTGTGAGGCCAACATGAGCCAGGAGTTTGCATTTGCCATCAAACGCGTTCGTTTCGATGAGCAATATCAGCCGTCGGACAACACGCGTATTACCACCAACTTTGCCAACCTGGCACGAGGCAGTAGCCGTCAGGCGAACCTGCGCAACACCTTGCAGATGATCGACAATCGCTTCAATGCGTTGGCGCACTGGGATAACCCGAGCGGCACTCGCTATGCGCTGGAACTGGACATCGTGTCTGTCGAAATGACCCTCGACGATCCGCGCGCGGTGCCTGCGTTGCCATTGATCGAGCTATTGAAAGTTACCGTGCTCGACCGCCACCGCAATGCACGGATCGATGGCATCGTCGGCAACAATTTCTCGTCCTACGTGCGCGACTATGACTTCAGCGTGCGGTTGCCGGAGCATAACCAAGGTCAGCCGACCTTTAGTGTTCCCGATGATTTTGGCGTTCTGCACGGCAAGCTGTTCAAGTGCTTCGTGAACTCCAGTGCCTACCGGACGCATTTCAGCAAAGCCCCGGTGATCTGCCTGAGCGTTTCCAGCAGCAAGACCTACCGGCGAACCGAGAATCGGCATCCTGTGCTGGGTGTCGAATACCGCCAGGATGAAGACTCCTTGACGGATGAATACTTCCAGAAGATGGGCCTGAAGGTGCGTTACTTCATGCCGCCGCACAGCGTCGCGCCCTTGGCGTTCTACTGTGCAGGTGACCTGCTGGGCGATTACACCCCCCTTGAGTTGATCGGCACGATCAGCACGATGGACACCTTCCAGAAGATTTACCGGCCCGAGCTTTACAACGCGAATTCGGCAGCCGCTAGCGCCTATCAGCCCAGCTTGCAGCACCAGGACTATTCACTGACCCGGATCGTCTATGACCGAGAGGAGCGAAGCAGGTTAGCGGTCGAGCAGGGGCGCTTTGCCGAAGAACACTTCATCAAGCCGTACCACGCCATGCTTGCGCAGTGGTGCGCTCGCTATGCCGTCTGAATGCCCTGAACGACAAGGTCTTGGATCATGATAAAACTGTTGCCTACTTCAACTGCTGGCAGCCTGCCGAAACCGAGCTGGCTCGCCCAACCTGAAACGCTTTGGTCACCCTGGAAACTGCAAGGTGAAGCGCTGCGAGAGGGCAAGCGGGATGCGTTGCGCCTGGCATTGCACGAACAACAACAGGCCGGCATCGACATCGTCAGTGATGGCGAGCAAACGCGCCAGCATTTCGTCACGACGTTTATCGAACACCTCAGCGGTGTCGATTTCCAGAAGCGCCAGACCGTGCGAATTCGCGACCGCTATGACGCCAGTGTGCCGACCGTCGTGGGCGCGGTGGCGCGTCAGAAGCCTGTATTCGTGGAGGACGCAACGTTCTTGCGCCAGCACACCTCGCAACCCATCAAATGGGCGCTGCCAGGGCCGATGACGATGATCGATACGCTGTATGACGCGCACTACAAGAGCCGCGAAAAGCTGGCCTGGGAGTTTGCCAGGATTCTCAACGAGGAGGCCCGCGAACTCGAGGCGGCGGGTGTGGACATCATCCAGTTCGACGAGCCGGCCTTCAATGTCTTCTTCGACGAGGTCAATGCGTGGGGCGTGGCTACCTTGGAGCGCGCGATCGAGGGCCTGAAGTGCGAAACCGCCGTGCACATTTGCTACGGCTACGGCATCAAGGCCAATACCGATTGGAAAGGCACATTGGGTTCGCAGTGGCGGCAATATGAACAGGTTTTTCCGAGGTTGCAGCAATCGAGCATCGATATCGTCTCGCTGGAGTGCCACAACGCCAATGTGCCCATGGAACTGATCGAGTTGATCCGTGGCAAAAAAGTGATGGTCGGTGCCATCGACGTGGCCAACCCGGCCATCGAAACCCCTGAGGCGGTTGCCGACACCTTGCGCAAGGCGTTGCAGTTCGTAGATGCCGACAAGCTTTATCCCTGCACCAATTGCGGCATGGCCCCGCTACCGCGTGGCGTGGCGCGGGGCAAGCTGCACGCGCTGAGCGCCGGAGCGCGGATCGTTCGCGAAGAACTGTCGTAGCACGATTGCGCTGGGGCGGCGACCTTGTAGGCACCAGCGCGATGCCGAGTCACTCATCGGCTTGATCGCGTCGAACAAGTCGTCATGGCCACCGGTTCAAGGCAACTGCTCTTGCAGCGCTTTCAGGTAATCCCCGAAGCCCTGAGGCGCGCGGCAATCAGCTCGGCTGCTGGTGGCCACGCTATGTGCGCCGCTCCAGATGATCTGTGCACCGCTGGCCTCGAGGGCCAGTACCAGTTGTACGTCTTCGTGCGCGGGCAGCGGCTCGAAGCCGCCGACCCGCGCATAGGCCTTGGCGCACACGCCAAGGTTGGCACCGTGAATATGCCGATGGCCGTCCTGGGACTGGTAGCGGCTGCGGTACAACTGACGCAACGCGGCGTTCTGCCAGGGCTGCCAGCGGTCGATGTGCACCGTGCCGCAGACCGCATCGGCGTGCCATTGCAGTTGCGACACCAACCAGTGCGCCGGTACGCGGCTGTCAGCGTCGGTGAAGGCCAGCCAGTGGGCGCCACGCTCGATCATCCAGGCCGCGCCGGCGCGCCGGGCAATCCCGACATTGCCGGCCTCCAGTGCCAAGGTCTGCACCCCATGGCGGTGGGCGATGCGCGCGCTGGCGTCGGAGCAGCGATCAAGCACCACCAGCACCTCGACCACCAAGCCTGCGGCCTCGGCCCGCGCCGCCGCGACCCTGACCGCCGTCAGACAGCGTCCGAGACGGCGAGCTTCGTTGTGTGCGGGGATGATCACGGCAATCATGGGCACGTCTCGTCCAGGTCGACGACACTGGGTTGGCAGGACCAGTACTCCAGCAGGAAGTCCGCTTCCTCGTGACGCAGTAGCGGATAAAGCGGCAGGTGCCTGGCCAGCAGGGCATGCACCTCACGGCCATCCTGCGGACAGCCAGCGATGGGATGCCGCCAGTGGCAGGCGAGCAGGCCACCGTCGTAGCTCAGGCTGGCGACGGCCTGCTCGATCACCTGCCGCCAGTCGGTGGGGTCGAGGTAGTAGCCGATCTCGCTAAGCACGATCAGGTCGAACTGTCCGCCTGGCCAGTCACCGGGCAGTTGCCCTTGTTCGACGCGGGTGTGCGCTACCCCTGCCAGGCGCTGGCGCGCCAGGGCCACGGCGGTGGGGTCGATGTCCTGGCACAGCAGCTCGGCACTGCGCTCGGCCAACAGCACGCTCAGCTCGCCGTTGGCGCAGGCCGGCTCGAATACGCGGGCATAGCCTTGGCGAGGCAGGCTGGCCACGGCCAGCTCGCGTTTTCGTCGTTCGTACCAACGGGTACGAAATGCCCATGGGTCATCGTTGCTTGCGTACAACGCGGCGAAGTACTGTGCGTCCAGGCTCATGCAGCCCCCCGTGAAACAAAGATCAATTCGAATGGCTGCAACAGGCAGGTTTGCAGGTGTTCGGGCAGCACCGGCGGGCGCTCGCCGTCGGCTTGCAACTGGCTGGCATGCGCGGCCAGGGCCTGGCGCTTGCGGGCCAGGCGCAGATCATCGAGTTGCACGCGCTGCGCCTGCGGCCAGGGCAGGCGCGGATCGTCCGGGGAGGCCCAATGCCAAGCCCATACCGGCACTTCGACCAACTGCGCGCGGCGCGCCTGGGCCACCCGCGCGCACGCGCGGCCCGCTGCTTCGTGATCGCAGTGCCCGTCGCCGCGCCAGGTGGTCAGCAACAGGTCGTCGGGCTGGAGCACCTGTTCCAGGTGGGTGACCAGAAAGGCTTCATCGTGCGCCAGGGCGCCGTCTTTGAGGTTCAGGCGTCGCCAGTCCAGACGGTTGAGGTCCAGGCCCAGCAGTTGCAGGGCATGACGGCTTTCCAGTGGGCGCTGGTGACGCAAGCGGCGTTCGGTCCATTGTGCAGAACCTGGGTGGCTGCCTTCGCCATTGGTGGCCGAAATCAACAACAGGTCCTGTTCTCGGCCGTGAAAACCTGCCAGTAGTCCACCGGCCATGAGGATTTCGTCGTCCGGGTGCGGTGCCAACAGCACCAGGCGCCGTCCGGGCGGGCACAGCTGCTCGGGTGACAGCCAGGTGGCGCGGGCCAGCTGGGCGGATTGTTGCCACGCGCTCCAGGGCGTGCCCGGCGCTGCCTGAATCAGGTTCTGGCTCATAATTGCCATGCTCCCTCCGGCATGCCGGTCAGTTGTTGGCCTAATTCGGCCAGGTCGCGCTCGGCGTGGCTTTGGCGCAGGTACACCGGCAGGTCCGCACTGAGCCTGGCGAAGCGGGCGCTGCGGCAAAAGGGCGTGGCGCCGAGCGCATGCCCGACATGCTGGATGACCTGTTCGACGGCGTGCTCGACCTGGGCGCGGGTGCGTCTTACCTGGAGGCTGGCATCCGCGCACGGGTGTTTGTCGATCCACGCCGCGCAGTCGCGAAGGGCGGCGCGGGCCCCGTGCAGGGCGCTATCGACCGCGCCCAGGTGCGCGTCGGCGTGTGGGTCGGGTCGGGGCTTGTGGCAGTGTTCGCGCAGGTAGTGCGCCAAGCCGGTGGCCGCGCCATACCAGCAGGCAGCGATTCCGGCACCGCCCTGCCAGAAGCCAGGGCGTGACAGGTACTGGCCCGGTGCGCCGATGGCCAGCCCAGGCGAGTTGTCGAACGCGATGCTGACACTGGCGGTCGCGGCCATGCCAACGGCCTGCCAGTGCCCGGCCTCGATATGCTGGCTGGGGTGGCCCAGTTCGATGGCGACCAACTGCGCCCGCTCGCCTTCCCAGGCGGTCAGCAGTGCCCGGTCGATCTGCAGTGCGCCTGAGCACCAGGCCTTGCGGCCTTGCAGACGCACGCGTTGACCGTCTCGCTCGACGATGCAGGTTCGCGCATCCGGTGGTTCTGCGGCCCACACGCCCCAGATGCTCTCGCCGTCAGGCGCGCTGGCGGCGCATTCGGCGAGGATCGCCAGAGCGTCGGTATGGCCTTCGTAGAGCTTGGCCAGACCCAGGTCGCAAGCGGCGACCTGGGCCAGGGCCCGCCAGCGTTCCAGGGTATGTCCCTGGCCGGGCAACGGAAGTCGGTCAAGCTGCTCGTCGCGTAGCGCTCGCAGCAGGTGCGCCAGCGAGGGGTCGAGGCCCGAGGCCAGCGGGCGCGCGGCGAAGCGGCGCAGTTGGGCATCGAATGCGTTCAGGTTGAAGTGCTGAGCTTGGCTCACGGGTGAATGCCTCCTCGACTGCCGGCTCCCAGATACCGCGTTTCCACACGATTACAGCGGCGGCGTGGGAATGGCCCTCTGGAAAGTGGACTGCGCATTTCGCGTACACCCGCAGGTTCTAGGGTGGCCGTGAGGGCGCGCTTTGGCGGGTACTCCTTCAGTGGCTGTGCCATGGCGGGCTCCAAAACAGTTCGCAGGTCTTTGGGTTGGGAGGCGACGTGTGGGGGCGGAGTTCCAAAAAAGTGCCGGTGTACGCGTTGAAGAAACTCTGAATCATTTCTCCAAGAGGACGGTCGACCGAGTGAAGCCAATAGATGGAGAACCGCCATGTCCACCCCTTCACGGCCAAAGCCGCAGGTTGAAATCGACGATACTGAAGACCGCATGGGCAGCGTGCACGAGCTGGACTTCAGCGAGCGTCGCGACGAACGCACGGGCCGCATCGGTGACGAGCCTCCGGCGCCTGAGATTGATCAGCACTATCGGTCGCCACAGGTCGCTGAAAACGGCATGACCGGTGATGAGGCACTGGGCGATAGCCCGCATGAAGACAACGTCACCCTCGACGACCTGAGCCCCGAAACGTTGTTCGACGAAACCGGTGCGCGAGACCCGGATGAACCTGGCACGGCGGATGGCCCGGCGGACCAAGCCCTGCGCGAGGTGCAAGCCCACGAGATCGGTGGCGGTATTGGCCTGGACGAGGCCGAGCTGGCGCGCGCCGCGCCACTGGATGGCGAGCCATGGACCGACGAAGTGGTGCCCGATGACCAGGGGAGGGCGCCTTGATGAGCGCGCAACGCTGTTCCTGTAATGCGTGTACCTGTAGCGTGGACGCCAATGCCGCGCTCCAGGACGGCAAGGCGTATTGCTGCGAGGCCTGTGCAAACGGCCATAGCAGCGGGGAACCGTGCCGCATGGCCGACTGCACGTGTAGCGAGCGGGGTCAGCCAAAGCCGAGTAGTGCCGACAGTGCCCTGGATGAAACCGGTCCTATGGGTGATCCGGTTTCGCCCTAGGCAGCCTGTTCGATCAGCGCTTGTCCAAGGCCGGATCGGCCTGTTGGCGCAAGGCCTTGGCGCGCTGCTCGAGGATCAGGTAGGTCACCACCGCCACCAACAGCGGCACCAAGTAGTACAGGGTTCGATAGCCCAGCAGGGCAGCGACCAGCGTCCCCTGGCCCAGTTGGCCTTGTAGAAGCGCGAGGAACACGGCCTCCAGCACGCCGAGCCCTGCTGGGATATGCGCGACCACGCCCGCCACGCAGCTGATCAGCAGCACCCCCAACACCGAGGGGTAGAACAGCTCGGACGGCAGCAGCAGGTGGATCAGCGCAGCCATCAATGCCCAGTTACTGGCACCCAGGGCTACCTGGCACAACGCCAGGCGCAGGCTAGGCAATGTGATCTCATGCCCGCGCAGCACCCAGGTACGTCGCGTGCAGAAGGCGCATGCCAGCACGTAAGCCACGCCGAGCGCCACCATCAGCACGCCTATCAGGCGCAGACCGCCGGCACCGACGGCCCAGCTTGCCGGGAGTTTAACCAGGCCAAGGGCGAACACCGTGCCGGCCAGTAGCAGGTAGCCCATCCAGTTGGTCAACAGACCCAAGGTCAGGATGCGCGTGATGGTCGCCGTCTCCAGGCCCAGCCGGCTGTACAAGCGGTAGCGCAAGGCAACGCCACCCACCCAGGTGGTGAAGTTGAGGTTGAAGGCATAGCACACGAACGCCACCGGCAACACTTGCCGGGCCGGTAGGCGGTGGCCGGTATAGGCGCGAGCGAGCAGGTCGTAGCTGGCAAATACCAGATAGCTGCAGGCCGCCAGCAGCAAGCCCAGCGCCAAGGTGCCAGGCCGATAGGCCAGCAGCGACTGGCGCACCTCGTTCCAATCCAAGTTGCGCGCCAGGGTGAACAGCAGTACCGGGATCAACACCAGAAACAGCAGCGTCAGCACGCGCTTGCCCCAGGTTTGCCAGCGTGGCGTTGCCATCACGTTTCACCCCCCTGGTAGTCGGCCGGCGCCAGGCTGCCGGCTTGCAGCGATTGCAGGCGTTGCCGGTGGGCCGGAAACCAGCCGGCGATTCTCGGGAAATAGCGGGTAATATGAAAGCCCAGGAAAATTAGCGGCGCGCGCCACCAGTAGCCGCGCACCATGCGTTCGAGTGTCACCGCCGTGCAGTGGTCCCGGGAAAGTTCGCTCAAATGTTGGTAAAGGCCTTGGTTGAAGGCGCGGTCACGGATTAACAGGTTGGCTTCGAGGTTGAGCGACAGGCTCAGCGGGTCGAGGTTGCTGGACCCCACGGTCGACCAGTCCTCGTCCACCAGCGCCACTTTGCCGTGCAGCGGGCGCTGGCGGTATTCGAGAATCTGCACGCCGTCGCGTAACAGGTAGTTGTAGAGCAGGCGCGACAACGTACGAACCCAACGCATATCAGGTTGCCCCTGAAGGATCAGCGTCACCTCCACGCCCCGGCGCGCAGCGTTACGCAGCTCGCGCAACAGGCGGTAACCAGGGAAGAAGTAGGCGTTGGCCACCACGATACGTTGTGTAGCCTGGCGAAATGCCTCCAGGTAGCTGCGCTCGATATCGTTGCGATGCTGCTGGTTGTCGCGCTCAACAAGCATGGCGCTGGCGGTGCCGTGCGGCGCATGCCGGGGTTTGACCCGGCTACCATCTTCCAGGACCGCTGCGAGCATCCGGCAGGAGGCGCTGTGCACTTGCGCGACCACAGGGCCGGTGACTTCCACGGCGTAGTCCTGCTTGGCTTGCGCGCCGAAGTCCCCCAGGTGATCGGCGCTGTAGTTGATGCCGCCGATGAACGCACGCTGTCCATCGATTACCAGGATCTTGCGGTGCAGGCGGCGAAACAGGTTGGTGCGCATGCCGATCATGCGCGGTTGAGGATCGAACGCATGGATGTGCACCCCGGCTTCGGTCATCGACGCAATGAATTCGTCGGGTAAATCCGCGGTGCCGTAGCCATCGAATGCCACTTCGACCCGCACGCCGCGCCGGGCCGCGTCGATCAACGCCTGGCGCAGCGGCTGGCCGACCTTGTCGTCATAGATGATGAAAGTTTCCAGGAGGATTTCCTCGCGGGCCTGGGCCATGGCCTCGAATGCACGGGGGTAGTACTGCTCGCCATTGATCAGCAGTTCGATGTGGTTGCCGTTGCACCAAGGCTGCTTCATAAGGTCACCTGCGCTACCAGTGGGGCATGGTCGGAAAGGTGTGACCACGGAAACCTGGACAGCACCCGCGCCTGGCAGGCGTGGGCATTGCGCAGGTAGATACGGTCCAGGCGCAGCAGCGGCAGACGCGCGGGGAAGCTACGCGCCGGCGTGCCGAATGCTTCGACCAGATGACCCGACAACTGCGCATCGGCCTTCAGGCGCCAGTCGTTGAAGTCGCCAGCGACGATCACCGGTTCGTGCGCCGGCAGGCTATCGAGCAACCCCAGCAGCAGGTCGATCTGACGTTGCCGATGGCCCTCGCGCAGGCCCAGGTGCACGCAGATCGTGTGCACCTGGGCGTGGCCGGGCACTTCGAGCCGGCAGTGCAGCAGCCCGCGCGCCTCGTTGCCGTGAATCGAGACATCCAGGTTGTTGTGGTCACGGATGGGGAACTTGGACAGCAGGGCATTACCGTGGTCGCCATCGGGGTAAACCGCGTTGCGTCCATAGGCGAACTGCGGCCACATGCTGTCGGCGAGAAATTCATATTGGGGCGCCTGTGGCCACGCCGGATGGCGCTGCGCATGTTGTTGATGGCTGCCGTGCACCTCTTGCAGAAACACCAGGTCAGCACCGGTGGCCCGCACCGCCTCGCGCAGTTCGGGCAGGATGAAGCGACGGTTGAGCGCCGTGAATCCCTTGTGCACGTTGAGCGTCAGCACGGTCATGCGTTGCACGGTGGCCGTATCGTCGCCCCGGCGGTGCAGGGCGGATATAGGCGTGTTCATGGCCGCTCCCTGGGTGTGGAAGCGGGCTCGGTCGGCAGCGCTTTGACCGATAGGATCAACTCCTTGGGCGTCGTGTCATGCCATTGCGCATAACGCCCACTGCAAACACCAATACGGATTTCGTTCACCAGGGCCCCCATGCGCTCGTTCGATTATCAGTAGCGACCTGTGGCGCAGGCCAAGGGTTCAGCATCAGCGACGAGTTGCACAGCACGCTTGCTCTAGATATATGTTTATACGTATATTCGATTTTCCATATATATTGGTGTCTCCATGTTTTCTCCGCCTGAGGTGTTCAAGAGTCTGTCTGACGAGACCCGTGCGCGTGTCACCCTGCTGGTCGCGAGCCTCGGAGAGCTGTGCGTCTGCGAGCTGACGTGCGCCTTGAACGAAAGCCAACCGAAGATCAGCCGTCACCTCGCGCAGCTGCGCAGCCAAGGGCTGCTGCTGGATCGTCGCCAAGGGCAGTGGGTGTATTACCGGTTGAATCCGCAGTTACCCGCTTGGGTGCATGACCTGCTGCAGGTGACCTTGCAGGCCAACGCGTCGTGGTTGGCAGACAATACCCGGCGGCTCAAAGCCATGGATGGACGTCCCGTGCGTGATTCGGTCTGCTGCTGATCCTTTTTACGAGAGTGCTCGATGCTGGTCGCGATAGCTGTCTTTGTGTTTACCCTCACGTTGGTTATCTGGCAGCCCAGGGGGCTTGGGGTCGGCTGGAGTGCCTCGCTCGGCGCCATCATCGCCCTGGCGGTGGGCGCCGTTTCGCTACAGGACATCCCCACGGTCTGGGCCATCGTCTGGAATGCCACCGCCACGTTCATCGCCGTCATCATCATTAGCCTGCTGCTGGACGAAGCCGGTTTCTTCGAATGGGCGGCGTTGCACGTCGCGCGTTGGGCCAACGGCAGTGGCGAGCGCCTGTTCGCCTTTTGCATACTGCTTGGCGCGGCGGTATCGGCGTTGTTTGCCAATGATGGTGCGGCGTTGATTCTCACGCCTATCGTCATCTCGGTATTGCTGGCACTGCGCTTCTCGCCCGCCGCGACCCTGGCGTTTGTCATGGCTGCGGGCTTCATCGCCGATACCGCGAGCCTGCCGCTGGTGGTCTCCAACTTGGTGAACATCGTCTCGGCTGACTATTTCAAACTGGGCTTTGCCGAGTATGCCTCGGTGATGCTGCCCGTGAACCTGGCCAGTGTGGCCGCGACCTTGCTGGTGCTGTGGCTGTTTTTCCGGCGTGATATCCCACGCCACTATGCGCTCGCTGCGCTGAAGGCGCCGCGCGAGGCGATCCGTGACCATGCCACGTTCAATGTCGGCAGGTGGGTGTTGGTGGTGTTGCTGATCGGCCTGTTTGCGCTTGAGCCACTGGGTATCCCGATCAGTGCGGTCGCCGCAGTCTGCGCGGCGCTGCTCTTTACCGTCGCCGCGCGCGGCCAGCGCATCGCGACGTGTCGTGTGCTGCGCGAAGCACCTTGGCAGGTGGTGATCTTTTCGCTTGGCATGTACCTGGTGGTGTATGGACTGAAGAACGCCGGCCTGACCGACCTGCTTACCCAACTGCTCGACCGGCTCGCTCAACAGGGGCTATGGAGCGCCGCCTTGGGAACCGGAGTGATCGCTGCACTGTTGTCCTCGGTCATGAACAACATGCCCAGCGTGTTGGTCGGCGCGTTGTCGATCCAAGCCAGCGAGGCACAGGGCCTGGTACGTGAGGCGATGATCTATGCCAACGTCATCGGTTGCGACCTCGGCCCGAAGATCACTCCGATTGGCAGCCTCGCCACGCTGCTGTGGCTACACGTTTTGGCACGTAAAGGTATTAGTATCACCTGGGGTTACTACTTCAAGGTCGGGATCATGCTGACCTTGCCTGTCTTGCTGATCACCCTGTCGGCCCTGGCCTTGCGCCTGAGCCTCTGATTTACGCCACCTCGCGAAGGAGTCGACGATGCGAGTCCTGTTCATGTGTACGGCCAACAGCTGCCGCAGCATCCTCTCGGAGGCCATGTTCAATCACCTGGCGCCGGACGATTTTACCGCTGTCAGTTCTGGCAGTTTTCCCAAGGGCCAAGTGTTGCCGCGTAGTCTGACCACGTTGCAGCAGGCGGGTATCTCGACGCATGGACTGTGTAGCAAGGGCAATGAAGTGTTCGAGCGGTGCCCTCCTGACATCGTCATTACCGTTTGCGATAAGGCCGCCGGTGAGGCTTGCCCGGTGTATTTCGGGCCTGCTTTGAAGGCGCATTGGGGGTTGGCAGATCCGTCCGATGTAGTGGGGGACGATGCTTCGGTCGATGCGGCGTTCCGAGCCACCCTGGCGCTTATCGCCTCTCGTTGCCAGGCGTTCTTTGCGCTGCCGTTCGATACCCTCGAGCGTGCGCAGCTCCAGCAGGAACTGGACCGCATCGGCACCTGTTGAACGGGCCGCCTCAAGGCATATTTTTTACGCGGGGCTGGTGCTCACCAGTCAATCGGTGTGCCGTCCCACGCCCAGAATGTACCGCTGTGCGCGGGACCGTGATGGCTGACGAGGGTCAGCAAGCGGCTGGCAGCATCGGCGGGCGTGAGCAACTTGCCCGGCGCGACATTCGCCTGGAAGGGCCGCGAAAGCCGGGTATCGGTCGTGCCTGGATGCAGCAGCAGCAGGGTTGAAGCGGGATTCAGGCGCTTGAACTCGATGCTCGCGGTGCGTATCAGTTGGTTGAGTGCCGCCTTGCTGGCCCGGTAGCTGTACCAGCCTCCCAGATGGTTGTCGCTGATCGACCCGACGCGGGCCGACAACGCGGCGAAGGTCATTGGATGGCGACGCAACAGCGGCAATAGATGCTTGAGCAGCAGGATTGGGGCGAAGCAGTTGCTGGTGAAACTGCCAAGCAAGCTCGCCATGTCTAGTTGGCTCAGCGCTTTTTCGGCGCGTGCCGGGGCCTCGTGCAGCACGCCGAGTGTACACAGGACCAGGTTCAACTGATCGCAGTGGGCGCCGAGCTGGGTGGCGAGTGCTTGTAATTGCGACTCGTCACGAGCGTCGCAGTCCAGGCACATCACGCGTTGCGGGTGATCGGCGGACAGGGCTTGCAACTCGGCGCTGCGCATCGCCTGGCGCGACACCGCGAACACGCGTGCGACGTCGTCACGTGCCAGTAACTGTGCGCACAAGGCCAGGCCAATGCCTTGGCTAGCCCCGCAGACCAGTACGTTCGCGGGTGTTTGCAGGTTGTGGATCAGGCGCATTGGAAAGGACCTTGGCTAGACCGTGATATTGCACCGCGAATGCGGCGTCCTGTGCCGGCTGGGGCTCATAGCAGAAGATAGTCGCTGTACTGGCGCAAGCCATCATGCGGGCCTTCGATCAAATGCACGTAGCGACCGTTGACCGAGTCCACCGGCAAGCAGTCGTCGACATCCAGCACCGCATCGGTATGCGGTTTGCTCCAGTTCGCCTGCAACTGCCGTCTACCACGTTGCTTGGCCTCGGCCTTGTTTGTGGCCACCACCAGCAGGTAGCGGTGAGCTTCACCGAACACGTTGGCTTCGTAGCCCCCGAGGTTGATGAAGAACAGGCGTGGGTCGTCCGGGCCGGGCGCCGCATCGGCGAATTCGACACGGTAGCGGTCAATGCCGGCGACCTCCATCCAGGCGTCGACGTGCAGTCCCTGCTGGCTCCCAAACCATCCCTTGCGCAGTTGTGGGTACGCGTGCTGGAGAGAGTCCGCCTGTGCGAACAGTACATCGTGGACCTCGATGCTGGCCCGCGGATGGCGGCCACCGAGCAGGACTATGTACAGCATGAGCCATTCCTTTTGGTGCTGTTGATGCTCGCTGGGCTGCCGGATCCTTTGGTTGGAGGGCAGCTGTAGCGCATTAAATTCTATGCAACCCAGTACAATACTTATACAAGATGCTATGGTTGTACAGCATTGAGGGGTAGAGGTGCTTATGAAATTGCCAGTGGTACAACGGCTGGGTGATGGTGAGCTAATCCGTTCGGGTGAGTGTTTCTGCACGGTGCAACTGTGGGCACTGGGCCCTGTTCACGACTGGAATCGGCCGTTTGCCCTTGAGCTGCTCTATCACCGGTCGATGTCCAAGGGCGCTTTGGTCCAGGAGATTTTCGAGCAGATGTGCAGGGTCAGCGCCAGCAGCCTGACGCCGCCGCAATGCGCGGTCTGGCCCAACATAATCGATGAGGCCTTCGTGGAGGTGCACCCGGGCATGCGCATCACAGGCGTGTTTTTGCCAGGGCAGGGTTGTAGCGTTTACGTCGACGGCAAGCTCAGCCGTGAAATCACCGACCCGCTGTTCGCCCGGACGTTCTTCAGTATCTGGCTCGCCCCGTGTGCCAGGGATACACAACTGCGTCAGCGCTTGCTCGGGCTGGCGGGCAACGACCGAGGAGCCTGAAAACATGTACAGAGCGATGTTGTTGGTTTCATGCCTGTTGCTGGGCAGTTGCGGCAACGTCAGTGTCGAGCGCTACGCACAAGAGCGACCGGTGTTCGACCTGGCGGCATTCTTTTCCCGGCCGGTGCAGGCCTGGGGAATGTTCCAGAAGCGTTCCGGTGAAGTGGTCAAGCGCTTTCACGTGCGCATCGACAGCCGTCGTGACGGTGAGCGTTTGATTCTCGACGAGCACTTTCTCTACAGCGATGGCACTCGCCAGCAACGTACCTGGACACTGGTGCCGGACGGAACTGGCCGCTGGCGAGGCACTGCCGGTGATGTGATCGGTGAGGCGCGCGGCGAGGTGGCGGGTAACGCGCTGCGCTGGCGTTACCAGCTCGACCTGCCAGTCGATGGGCGGCATTGGACGGTGGACCTCGACGACTGGATGTACCTGATGGACGAAGACACCCTGATCAACCGCTCAAGTATGACCAAGTTGGGGGTGGAGATCGGCCAGATAACCCTGTTCTTCCGCAGACTGCCAGAGGGCACGCCATGAACTTGAATGCACTGACCCAGATGGTTTCGACCGGCGAGGCAAAGGAGTTGGAACTGTTGTCGCTGGAGGGTGGTTTCTATGTCCTGCGAGCATTGACCGACGCAGGCCCCCTGACACTCAGCGATGCCCAAGGGCAAGCGCTGCGGATACGTTCGACGACTGAGCTGCGACAACTGTTGGCCGACCTGCCAGCAGTGCCCTGCACGCTTGTTCAGCAGGTGGTGCACGATGAAATGTGTGGGCAACGCGACGGCCCCATTGCGCCGTTACGGGTTCCGGTAACCCTGGCCAGCCAGTGGTAGGTCGCGATGCGTCTGGGACTGGTATTGGGTGACCAGCTGTCGTTCGACCTTGCAAGCCTGGCAGCACTCGATCCGGCGCGCGATGCGCTGCTGATGGCTGAAGTGCAGGAGGAGGCCAGCTATGTGCCGCATCATCCGCTGAAGATCGTATTGATCTTCAGCGCCATGCGGCATTTCGCCCAGCAACTGCGTGAGCGCGGGTGGCAGGTGCATTATGTGGAACTCGATGCGCGCGCTAACAGCGCCAGCCTGGTCGGCGAGTTACGCCGTTGGCAACATGCCTTGGGCGCCACCGATATCCACGTAACCGAGTGCGGTGAGTGGCGTCTTGAGCAGGCCCTGCGCGAGGCCCAATTACCCCTGGTATGGCACCGCGACACGCGTTTTCTGTGCTCGCGCGAAGCGTTCGCGCGTTGGGCCGAGGGGCGCAAGCAACTACGCATGGAGCACTTCTACCGAGGCATGCGCAAGCGCAGCGGCTTGCTGATGGAGCCCGACGGGACTCCAGCCGGTGGCGCGTGGAACTTCGACGGCGACAACCGCAAGGCATTGCCAAAGCAGATGCGTGGCCCGTTCCCTGCGCATTTTGAGCCGGACGAGATCACCCGCGCAGTGATCGCGCTGGTGCGTCAGCGCTTTAGCGATCATTACGGGGCCGTCGATGGCTTCGACTACCCCGTGACAGCTGCCGAGGCGCAGCAGCTGTGGCAACACTTTCTGGATTTCGGCCTGGCGGCTTTCGGTGATTATCAGGACGCGATGGCGGAGGGCGAGCCCTACCTGTTCCACGCTCGGATCAGCGCGGCGCTGAATATTGGCCTGTTGGATGTGCGGCGCCTGTGTGATGACGTTGATAGCGCTTGGCGTGAGGGGCGGGTGCCGCTCAATGCCGCCGAGGGCTTCATTCGACAATTGATCGGCTGGCGCGAATATGTGCGTGGCATCTATTGGCTGCGCATGCCGGATTATGCCGGTCTCAATTACCTGGGCAACCAGCGCGGGTTGCCTGAATTCTACTGGACTGGGCAGACCCGCATGCGCTGCATGGCGCAAGCGATCGGACAGACCCTGCAGTTGGGCTACGCACACCATATCCAGCGGCTGATGGTCACGGGCAACTTCGCCTTGCTGGCCGGTATCGTGCCTCGAGAGATTTGCCAATGGTACTTGGCGGTGTACATGGACGCTTTCGACTGGGTCGAGCTGCCTAACACGCTTGGCATGGTGATGCATGCCGACGGCGGCTACCTGGGGTCCAAACCCTACTGCGCCAGTGGTCGTTACATCCAGCGCATGTCCGATCACTGCAAGGCGTGCAGTTATCGGGTTGACCGCGTGGTCGAGGAGGATGCCTGCCCCTTCAACGCCTTGTACTGGCACTTCCTTATCCGCCATCGCCGCTTGCTGTCGGCTAACCCGCGTCTGGCGCTTGTCTATCGAAGCCTCGAGAGTATGGCGGTCGGCCGCCGTGATGCGGTTTGGCAGCGTGGTGAGGCCTTGCTGGCGCAACTCGATGCTGGGCAGGCGCTATGAAAAAATGCTTTTTGCCAAGCAAGTTGTGCGTGGTGTGTGGCCGGCCATTCAACTGGCGCAAGCGCTGGGAGCGCTGTTGGGAGCAGGTACGTTACTGCTCCGAGCGATGCCGCCGGTCAGCGCCACGCCGCCAGGCGCAAGAGCAATGGCAGGGCAAGTGCCCAGAGCGGCATGAGCAGCAGGCCGGTACCAAGCGCACCTAACGGCAACCCCACCTCTGCCAGCCGCGCACCGCCCAGATAAGCCAGTGGGCCGCCTAGCGCGCCGAGCAATGCAGCGAGCCGCCAGTCCTTGGCGACCCATGCCAGGCTGTGGCGCATGCCGCTTGCCAGCACTGCCCATAGCAACGCGAGCCACAGGGGCAGGGGGCGTACGTCGAACTCGAACACCCCCAGCACACCCAGCGCGCTATCGAGCGCGCATCCGGCCAGGGTCACGCGCAATAACGCCTTGGCTTCGGCCAGGCTGTTCGCGCACAGGCTCAAGTGGATCAGCACGCCTGCAATCACCAGCAACAATAACCAGGGCCGCTCGCTACCCAGCACGCAGATCCACCAGCCGGCTTGTAGCCAGATGGCGTTGGCAATCAGCCAAGGTCTTGACATCAGGCACTGCCAGGCAAGGGCTCACGCCGCGCCAGCGGCGCTGCCAGCAGTAAGTGTGCGACGCCGATGGTGCGCTCTTCGAAGCCCGCTTGGCAGTAGCACAGGTAGAACTCCCACAGGCGCTGGAACAGGTCGTCGTAGCCCAGTTCCGTCAGTGCTGTGCGTGCCTGCCGCAAGTTGTCGCGCCAATGGCGCAGGGTGAGGGCGTAGTCCAGGCCAAAATCTTCCATGTGCACAAGGTTCAGTGGCGTGTGTCGGCTGGCAGTGTCGAGCAAGACGCTCACCGATGGCAGTGCGCCGCCGGGGAAAATGTAGCGTTGGATGAAGTCGACCGAGCGCCGCGCCTGTTCATAGCGCTGGTCGCGGATGGTGATCGCCTGCAACAGCATCAGGCCTTCCGGTTTGAGCAGCGAGGCGCACTGGCGGAAATACACGGGCAGGTAACGATGGCCGACCGCCTCGATCATCTCGATCGACACCAGTTTGTCGAACTGCCCTTCAAGGTCGCGATAGTCCTCGCGAAGCACGTTGATGCGCTGTTCCAGGCCCAGGGCCTGGACGCGCTTGCGTGTATGGCTGTACTGCGCCTCCGAGAGCGTCGTGGTCGTGACCTTGCAGCCGTAGTGGGTGGCGGCATGGATGGCCAGACTACCCCAGCCGCTGCCGATTTCCAGCAGGTGATCCTCTGAGCGCAGTTCGAGCTTCTGGCAGATGCGCTCGAGCTTGTTCAACTGGGCCTGTTCCAGTGTCTGTCCAGGGTGCTCGAACTGGGCGGCCGAGTACATCATGGTGGGGTCGAGCAACCGCTCGAACAAGTCGTTGCCCAGGTCGTAGTGGGCCAGTATGTTGCGCCGCGCACCGCGCTTGTCGTTGCGGTTGAGCCGATGCAGCAGGCGTAGGGCAGGGCGGCCGAGGCGGGCCAGGCCGCCTTCGAGCGCATCGAGTACCTCGAGGTTGGCAACGAACACCCGAGTCACCAGCGCAAGGTCAGGGCTGCGCCAATAGCCGTGTATGTACGCTTCACCCGCACCGATCGAGCCGTTGCCGGCGATCAGGCTCCAGGTGGCTTCATCGAGAACCTCCACCTCAGCCTGCAACGGGCTTTGGACATCGCCGAAACTCCATTGCTGCCCGTGGCAGAGCAGGCGCAGGTGACCGTGACGCAGCTTGCCCAACTGGGCGAGCACGGCGCTTCGTGCCAACCCGCCGAGCAGGGGCGCAAGGCCTGCGAACTTGCTAACGCTCAGGGTAGGATTCGACATCATCAGGGTCCTCGCAAGGTTGGCCGAGCGCCAGGGAGCCCTGGCTGGCAGTATGGTCATGCACGGGCGTGCGTTTGAGTAACAGGCGTAGCGCTTGCCAGTAAATGGCTGAGACAGTCCGTAGACTCATCCACGGGAAGGTCATGACATAACGCCGCAGCGCGGCGCTATCCAAGGGTTGGCGGCGCAAGGCGAGGTCGGCCTCGAATACCTTGCGTCCGTGCTGCCAGTTCTGCAGGTGGATGCGCACATGCTCGGTGTCCAGGGAAAAACGCAGGTGGTAGTCCATTTCCAGCGGCATGAACGGTGACACGTGAAAGGCCTTGGCGACCGTGAACAGCCTGTCAGGTGCATCGTCCACCGGCAGGACATAGTGAAAGCGCTCACGCCAGGGGGTGTTGCGCACCTCCATCAGGACCGCCGCCAGGCGCCCGTCGCGCTCATGGCAGAAGTAGAAGCTCACCGGGTTGAACGAGAGTCCCCAGCAACGCAGTTGCGTGAGAAGGCGTACCGGCCCGTCAGGCACGTGCCCGGTGGCTTGCCCGACCAGCGTGCGCGCGGCCTCGGCCAGTGACGCGCCATGGCCTGTGTGTGCTGGTAGGTAGTCGCGCTCACGCCAGCACAGCGGCCCCAGGCGCCAGCGCCCGAGCCAGCGTGACAGCCGTATGAACCCGGCTTGTTCGTCCAGATCCAGGTAGAACATACCGATCCGATAGCGAAACGCATGGGGTCGCGGTGTCAGCCGACGGTGGCTGATCCATCCCAGGCAGAGGCTGGAGTTCACAGTTGTTCTCCGAAATACGCAGCCACCTTCAATGCACTGACCACCCCATCCTCATGAAAACCGTTGCCCCAGTAGGCACCACAGAAGTAACTGTGGTGCTGGCCTTGCAGGTGGGCCTGGCAGGCCTGTGCGGCGGTCGCTGCAAGGCTGTACTGCGGATGGGCGTACTGAAAGCGCGCAATGACCTGCATGGGGTCTATCAGCGCGGTTTGGTTGAGGCTCACGCAGAACGTCGCCGGTGCGTCGATGCCTTGCAGGATATTCATGTTGTAGGTCAGTGCGGCGGGCGCCTGCTCCGGGCCGCCCAGGCGGTAGTTCCAGCTGGCCCAGGCGCTTTTGCGACGAGGCAGCAGCCGGGTATCGGTGTGCAGCACCACATCGTTGTCGGCGTAGCCGATGGCGCCGAGGACCGCTCGCTCCTGCTGCGTCGGGGCTTCCAGTAATGCCAGTGCCTGGTCGCTGTGGCAGGCGAACACCACGTTGTCGAAGCGTTCGGTGCCGGCTGCGCTCGCGAGGGTCACGCCACCTTCGTCGCGGCTGACGCGGTAGACCTTGCAGTTCAAGCGGATACGCTCGGCGAACGGTTGGCACAAGGGCGCGACATAGCTGCGCGAACCGCCTTCGATGACGCGCCACTGAGGGCGCTGATTGACCGATAGCAAGCCATGGTTGCGGCAGAAACGCACGAAGAATGCGAGGGGGAATTGCAGCATGTCTGCCCGGGACATCGACCAGATCGCCGAGCCCATGGGCACAATGTAGTGGTCGATGAACCGTTGCCCGTAACGCTGGTGCTGCAGATAAGCGCCCAGGGTCGTGCTGGCGTCGATACGTTGGTGGTCCAGGTCGGCCAGTGCCTGACGGTTGAAACGCAGGATGTCTCGGAGCATCCCCCAGAAACCCGGTGACACCAAGTTGCGACGCTGGGCGAACAGGGTGTTCAGGTCATGGCCGTTGTATTCCAGTCCGGTGATCGGATCATGCACCGAAAAGCTCATTTCAGTGGGCTGCGAGGCGACACCGAGCGTATCGAGCAAGCGGATGAAATTCGGGTAGGTCCAGTCGTTAAAAACGATGAAGCCGGTGTCGATGGCATAGTGCTTGCCTTTCCAGTCCACATCGAGGGTGTGCGTGTGGCCCCCGACCCACTGCTCGGCTTCGAAGACTGTCACTTCATGTTTGCGTGACAGCAGGTGGGCGCAGGTCAATCCCGCGATGCCACTGCCGATTATTGCTATACGCATGGATCATCATTCCTGTTCATGACGGGCGAGGCGTTGGCCCAGTGCCAGACGCCAGCGCGCCGGCAGTGCACCAAGCAGGCGCAGTACCCAGGTGAAAAGACCTGGGAAGTTGATTTCCAGCGGACGCCGGGGCAAGCGCTTGGCGATATGTCGGGCGGCACGCTGCGCGGTCCACAACTGGGGCATGGGAAAGTCGTTGCGACGCGTCAGCGGGGTGTCGACGAAGCCTGGGCTGACCAGGGTGGTCGCGATGCCTTCATGCGCGAGGTCGATTCGCTGTGACTCGATCAGATAGCGCACTGCGGCCTTGGAGGCTCCATAGGCGCCGGCGCGGGGTAGCGCCAGCCAGGTCACCGAGCTGCCCATCACCACCAGATGAGGGCGTTGGCCGGCGCGCAGCAGGGGCAGCGCCGCCGCCAGGCAGTAGCTCAGGCCCAGCAGGTTGGTGCGCATCACGCGCTCCACCAGCGCCGGGTCGAAATGCCCGGGCTCCAGGTACTCACAGGTGCCGGCGTTGAGAATGGCCATATCCAAGCCACCCCAGGCCTGCTCGATCTGGGCGGTGATCGCCGCGACCTGCTTGGGATCGTCAAGGTCGCCTAGCGCCAGCAGCGCTTGCCCTGGAAAGCGCTCGGCCAGCGGTGCGAGGCGATCAGCATGGCGACCGCCCAAGGCCACCTTATGGCCTTGCTCCAAGAGCAGTTGTGCGAGTGCGGCACCGATCCCGCTACTGGCGCCGGTCAACCAACAGCGGCTCATGCCAGCCTGCCTTTGAGCCAGCCGATAGCCCGACCCATGATGGGGATGTGCTCGTAAAGCAGGGCTCCGGCGTCGAAATAGTCCTGATGAAAATGTACGCGCTCGCGCCAATGCAAGACGCTGCACCCTTGCACGGCGATCGGCTGACCGCGCGCCAGGCGTGGATGACGAAACTGCAACGTCCAGCGCAGGTAACCTTGCCCAGGACGCACCTCGTCGGCACTGGAGAACTCGTAGCGAATGTCTTGGGCGTTGGCGTACAACTGCTTGAAATAGGCGCTGAGCGCTGGCAACCCCTGGATGCGATGCAGCGGGTCGCGAAAGGTCACATCTTCGCTATACAGGTGCTCCAGCACGCCGAGATTGGCGGCATCCAGGCGGGCGAAGCGTTCGGCGAATTCCTGTAGATAGGCTGACATGCTGGACTCCCGCCAATCCTGTACAAAAGTGATGTGTTGTACAGGTATAGCTGAAGCCCACGAAATAATCTATACAGAAATAATTTCTTGTATAGGTATTAGCGGGTCTCGGCCTCAGCTAGGCGCAGGCGCAGTTGGGCCACTTCAGCCTCCAGCTCGCGGACCCGCTGCTCGGCGCACACCTGCGCCGTGACGTCGCGCTGGATACCGATGTAGTAGGTTAGCTGGTCTGCTTCATTGCGCACGGGCGCGATGGACAGCTCGTTCCAGAACAGGCTTCCGTCCTTGCGGTAGTTACGCAGCACCTGGCGGCAGGGGCTGCCTGCGCGGATCGCCTCGCGGATGGTTTGAAGGGCCTCTTGGTCATGATGCTCGCCTTGAAGGAAGCGGCAGTCTTGATAGAGGATGTCGTCGGCGTAGTAACCGGTCAGGCGTTCGAAGGCGGGATTCACGTAAATCAGGATGCTGTCCTTGCCTTCCTGCTCGGCGACGACGATGCCATCGTTCGAGTGCTCGACCATCAGTTGCAGGAGTTTCGCGTTGATCATGGGCCCACCTTCAGGCGTTTCGTATGCGTGATGCGCAGTTTAGCGTCTGCCTGGAAGGCATCGGCATCGTTTGCTGCATGATGACCCAAGCAGGCTCGCCGCAGAAGCCGGATATGGGTTTAGAATGTCTGACCTCCTGGATACCCGCTTGCGATGACTGACGCTCCTCAACCCGATCTGCTCCCCATGCGCGATGTGGTCAACCTGACCGGCATCAACCCGGTGACCTTGCGTGCCTGGGAGCGCCGCCATGGATTGATCCACCCCCAGCGCACCGAGGGCGGCCATCGGCTGTACACGGCGCAGGATGTCCAGCGTATTAACGACATCCTGCACTGGACTGGCAAGGGTGTGCCTATCAGTAAAGTCGGCGACCGGCTGGCAGGCCAGCCCGATGTATCTGTCCAGCCGTCTTCTGCCTTCGATGAGTGGCGCAGCGCCCTGGCGAGCGCCGCCAAGGCTTTCGATGCACAGGCCCTGGAGGCGGTGCATGGCCAGTTGTTCACCCTCCTGCCCAAGCGCACCGTGCTACGTGATGTACTGTTACCGGTGTGGCATGACCTGGCCACAGGGGCTGCGCCGGGCCAGCGCAGTCAATGGTCGTTTCTCGATACGTTCTTGCGGGCCCGCTTGCTGATGCGTTTGCAGATGAACCAGGTGCATTCGCCGCGGGTCCTGCTGGCCGGCGCCCAGGGGCGCGCCGAATTTCCGCTACTGTGTACCGGTCTGCTACTCAGTGGCGAGCAGCAACGTATCGATGTTCTTGGCTGCGATCAGCCGTTGGAAGAGCTGCCTTTACTGTGTGCCGCGATTGAGCCTGCGGCGTTGGTGATACGTGTGCAGGCACCGGTGAGTGTGGCGTTGACCAAGTGCCTGCGTTCACTGCAGATGGAAATCGCCTGTCCGCTTGCAGTGATTGGCCACGGGCTGGGCGACTCGCACGTGGCCTTCGAAGGCATCCCGCTGCACCTGCTGGACGAGGACAGTGCTAATGTTGCACGCCTGCTCAGCGCGTTGCTCAGTGGCACGTTGGACCTTTGATCGCTGGCACTCACCATGCCCGCGCGTCTCAACTCGGCGCCTGGGGCGGCGGCGCTGAGGCATGTAGCGCAAACTGTCGGATGCGGTTTGTCACCAGCCCCGCCAAGGCGTCGGGACGGAACTTGGCAAGGAACTCGTCGGCGCCGACCTTTCTTACCATGGCTTCGTTGAAGGCGCCGGACAAGGACGTGTGCAGCGCAATATGCAGGCTGGACATGCGTGGGTTGGCGCGGACCTCGGACGTCAGCGTGTAACCGTCCATTTCCGGCATTTCGATATCTGAAATCATCATCAACAGCTCATGGGTTGGCTGCTTGCCGTCTGCCAGCATCGTTTCCAGCAACGACAGGGCTTGGCTGCCGTCGTTACAGGCCAGCACTTGAACACCGACGGCTTGCAGACAGCGACTGACCTGCCGGCGAGCGACCGAAGAATCATCCACGATCAGCACCTTGAAATGGCTGGCCTGTTGGCAGATATCCGCATCGAGGGTGCCTTCGCTGAGTTGCTCGCAGACCGGAGACACCTCGTTGAGGACCTTTTCCACGTCGATGATCTCAACCAACTCGCCGTCCACGTGCGTGACCGCAGTCAGATAATGGTGGCGTCCGCTGCCCCGAGGTGGAGGGTGAATCCCCTCCCAGTTCAGGTTGACGATGTGCTCGACGTCGCTGACCAGGAAACCCTGGGTGCGACCGTTATACTCGGTGATGATCACAAAGGCCGTTTCACGATCATGCAGCCCTGGCAGTCCGGTGGCTTGAGCGAGGTCAAGGATCGAGACCGACCTGCCTCGGACGTTGGCCACGCCGCAGACCACCGGATGGGCGCCTGGGAGGCGCGACAAGGGCGGGCACTTTAGAATTTCGCGCACCTTGAACACGTTGATGCCATAGCGTTGCTTGTCGTCGAAGCGAAACAGCAACAATTCCAGGCGATTCTTGCCAGCCAGCTGCGTGCGGCTGTCGACGGTTTCCAATAGACCAGCCATTTTTCACCTCGTTGCTCGAACTGAGCGCCTGTTCAGCCATTGAATCGGGTGACTAAGGCATTGAGTGCATGGGCCGTGTTCTCGAGATCTGCGCCTAAATCGCAAGAGTTTTCAGCGATGTCGGCGTTCTGCTCCGAGACGTGCGCGATGCTGGTGATCTGCCGAGAAATTTCCTCCGCGACGTGCGCCTGCTCTTCGGAGGCCGTGGCCATTTGCTGGCTCATTTCGTGGATACGGCCGACGGCGGTATTGATGCCATCCAACGCTTGTTGCGTGCTGATTACCTGAGCCACGCCGCTGACCGCTTCTCCGCTGCCCTGGCGTGCCACCGCCACTGCTTGGTTGGCCACCTCTTGCAGGGTCTGGATGATGCGCTGGATGGTTTGGGTAGACTCCTGGGTTTTGGAGGCCAAGGCGCGCACTTCGTCCGCCACTACCGCGAAACCTCTGCCTTGTTCACCCGCTCGTGCCGCCTCAATCGCCGCGTTGAGCGCGAGCAAGTTGGTCTGTTCGGCAATCGAGCGGATCATGTTCGCCGCTTGCTGTATGGTTTGCGTTTCGTTGGCCAGCCCTTCGACCGAATGGCTCACTGCCTCGACCGTTTCGGCGAGCTTCTCGATCACGTGGCGGGTCTTCTGCGCTTCCTGCGAGCCGGTCTGAGTCAGCAGGTTCACTTCATCGGCCGCCTTGGCGGTGTGATTGATGTGCACTGCCACCTCGGCAATCGAGGTCGCCATCTGGTTCATCGCGGTGGCCGCCATGTCGGCTTCGTCGCGTTGTTTGGTCAGGGCTTGCTCCGACTGACGCGAAAGTGACTGGCTCTGTGTGGCGAGGGCTGCGGTTTGGTTGGCGAAATCGCCCAGGCGACTCAGGGCGGTGCGAATCTTGGCCTGCTCGCTGATCAGGATCATTTGCAGTTGCCCAGCCATGCCGCGCTCGTCGGTATAAGTGCGGGCGATCAACTCACTGTCGAAACTGCCAGCCGAGACGCTGCGGATCGTGTTCAGGGTCTTGCGCACCAACACTTCGGCCAGTCCTTGCAGCGCGAACATCCCCACGGCAGCCGTGAGGGCGCCTGGTAGCGTACCGGCCCATTCGAAGACCCCGGCGCTGGTAGCTGCGACCAAGGTCGGAGGCAGGACCATGCGCACCCAGAACCCCAGGCGCTCGCGCAACGGTTGGCTCTGCTTGTTGTCCTTGAGTCGGGCATATAACTGGACAGCACGCTGGACCTGATCTCGATCTGGCTTGACCCGCACCGACTCATAGCCGGTCAGGACCCCCTGAGAGAAGATGGGTGTGACATAGGCGTTGACCCAGTAGTGGTCGCCATTGCAGCAGCGATTCTTCACCACCCCCATCCAGCTCTTGCCTTCCTTGAGGTAGGACCACATGTGGGCAAATACCGCGCTGGGCATATCGGGATGACGCACGATGTTGTGCGGGCTGCCGAGCAACTGTTCGCGGCTGTAGCCGCTTACCGCCACGAACTCGTCGTTGCAGTAGGTGAGTTTGCCGTGCAAGTCAGTGGCGGAGATCAGGCGCTGGCCTGCCGAAAATTCGAGTTCTTTTTGAGTGACCGGAAGATTAGTTCGCATGCTGCAAACCTCTGTGAACGCTGTAGGCAATTGTTCTTTAATGGCTGTCCATTAGCTCAATCGCGCGTCCTGCTGTCTTTGCGAGGCCGTTCGGGGGGGCTGGTCTGGGCGAGGGCACCTGTATGCAGGTCAGTGATGATCTGCAGACTAATTGGTGGCTTTTTGATGTCAATCGAGCTGGCAGCAAAATCTTGTTACATGTGCGTTTTCCGCTTGAAGTCTTGACCTGGGTCAGTGTTTAGCCGGCTAAGGGCTGGTAGAGGAGAGTCATTTTCACTTGCGACTTGGACGCTGCTGATAGGCCGTTGGTTTTGCAGTTAATTGCTATTTGCCCCCCTTGCGCGTCATCCAAACGGTTATTTGGCAACGGCAGATATTTTTCTAGACTGAAGCGACGAAGGGAGTTCGTATTCCGGGGCGGTGAGCTATACAAGCAATAGTGGCTTTGTGCTGCTATTGGTTCCGTCCTCGGGCATGCACGGAGGCGAAATGGGCAAAGCGGTGAGTCGAATCCTGTTGCGGCAGTGGATGTGGCGGGCGTTCATGCGCAGCGCGCTGATTCCTCTGATCTTGGTCGAGAGCGTATTGGTCGGCTGCTACCTGCTGAGCAATCAGGCGATCCGCGACGCGCAATTGGGTTACCTGGATCGCAGTGCTATCGACAGCCTTGCCGCTAGCGCAGAGCAGAATGCGCTGATCATTCAGAACCAGCTCGACCACATTGGCGATACCGCGAGCCTGCTGGCGCGGTTGACCGAACGGGCCTTGCAGGGGCCAGCCCAGGGGGCCGTGGAAAACCTCTCGGTATCGGCCCAAGGTGCCAGGTTCAGCGCGCAGGACCGGGGCGGTTCAGCCTCTTTTTACTCTGCCGCGACGCCGCTGGATCGTCAGGACCTGGACAAGGTCAACCGGCTCGCTACGCTCGATCCGCTGTTCATGGAAATCAAGAACCATGACCCTATCATCGCCAGCCTGTATTTCAACAGTTGGGACAGCTATAACCGCATCTACCCCTGGTTCCGCACTGATGAGCAGTACCCGCCGGACATGCGCATCCCGGAATTCAACTTCTACTACCTGGCGGATGCGGCGCATAACCCGGAACGCCGCACACGCTGGACCGACGTCTACCTGGATCCGGCAGGGCATGGGTGGATGATGTCGGCGGTGGCCCCGGTGTATACCGGGGACTTTCTCGAAGGCGTCGTCGGTATCGATGTCACCATCGGCGCAGTATTGCCACAGCTTGAAAAATTGAAAGTCCCTTGGGATGGATACCTGCTGCTTGTCGGGCGCGACGGGACGATCATGGCCATGCCGGAAAAAGCCGAGCACGATTTCGATTTGCAGGAACTGGTCCAAGTCCCTAGCCAGAACAAAATCAGCAGTGAGCGCTTCAAACCGCAGAACTTCAACCTGGGGGCGCGCGACGACACACGTCAGTTGGCTGATCAGTTGAACACGTCCGGCTCGGGCAATACGCAACTGGCCCTGAAGGGGCGTGATCACCTGATTGCCTGGAGTGCTATTGGCAGCACGGGGTGGCACCTGCTGGCGGTGGTCGACAAGGAAATGGTCATGAGCGCGACCAATACCTTGGCGGAGCACTACCGCGACATTGGCTATCTCATGATCGCCGGCCTGGTGGTTTTCTACCTGGGCTATTTCAGCGTGCTCTGGAGTCGTTCGCGCAAGCTCAGTGAGCGGCTGCGCAAGACCATCGCCGATATCAGCGGCATGCTCAATGAGATCGGTCGTGGCCATTGGCAGCCACAGCGCGCTGAGTCGCAGATTCAGGAACTGGACGAAATGGCTGGCGACGTATTGACCATGGGGGCGCAACTGGCGACCAGCGATCTGCATCGGCGCATGGCGCAGCGCCGGTTGATGCAGATCATGGACTACCCTACCTCGGGTATGTGGGAGTATCACCCGGATGATGATTGCCTGAGCCTGCACGGCGGCTTGTGCGAACGCTTGGGTTGGCCGGGTCAGCAGATTACCCGGGAAGCCTTTCTGGAAAGGCTTGACGAGCCGAGCGCCCAGCAATTCCAGAAGGTGCTCGACAGCCTACGCTCAGGCAGTATCCAGCGTATCGAGTTGGAACTGAGGATGTACCAAGCTGATGGCCATGCCCTGTGGGTACTGTGCCAAGGTCGTATGCTGGATGTCTCGGTCGAAACCACCCGGGCTGCACTGGGCACGCTTGTAGACATAGACATGCTCAAGCTGGCCGAGGCGGACCTCAAGGCGCGAACCCATCAGGCGCAGGCCGCGAACCAGGCCAAATCACGTTTCATTTCCAGTATCAGCCATGAATTACGCACCCCACTCAACGCCATCCATGGTTTTGGGCAGCTCCTGCATATGCAGGTGCAGGATGCGGTGGCCAAGGATCAGGTCGAGGAGATTCTGGCTGCGAGTAGCCACCTGACCAATCTGGTGGATGACCTGCTCGACTGGTCCAGCCTGCAAGCAGAAACCCAGAACCTCAGCCTTGTACCGGTTCAGGTCGCCAGCGTGCTGGAGGAGTGTTCGGAGATGATGGCCGCTCAGGCCCAGGCCGCCGGACTGAAACTGCACCTTTGCCCAGTGCCGCCGCAATGGTGGGTGCGCTCGGAGCCCAGGCGTTTGCGGCAGGTCATGCTGAACCTGCTGTCCAACGCCATCAAGTACAACAGACCCGAAGGCAAGTTGCTGGTCGGCGCCGAAGCGCTGCCGGGGGTCGTGCGGCTGTATGTCGAAGATGGGGGCATGGGCATCGAGCCTCAATTGCAAGCGGAGCTGTTCGAGCCCTTCCAGCGCCTGGGCAAGGAAAACACATCGATTCAGGGCACCGGTATTGGCCTGGCTCTGTGCCGCGAATTGGCTGGCCTGATGGGCGGGTCGATGGGGTTGCGCAGCGTACCCGCAGAGGGCAGCCGCTTCTGGATCGAATTGCTCGATGCTGCGCAGTGGGAGAGCCCCGAGGACGCAATCGATCCAAACGTATTCTACGCCGGTGCGGATGCCGACATCGTCACGCAAGTGCCCATGCTACTGGCCCCGCAGGTTCATTTCGAGCACGGCACGTTGCAGGCGTGCCTGGCCCGCGCCCGCGAGTATGGCGCGCCGCAGGTGCTGCTGCTTGATTGTGACGAGGATGAGCCGCAGCGCCTGAGCCTGCTGGGGCGGATCCGTCGTACCGCCGGGGCAGAGCTGATGTCACTGATTCTGATTGGCAGTGAGCCGCGCAAACTGGCGTCGCTGGGGATCGAATTCCAGGGCGTGCTCGCCAAGCCTGTGAGCCGTGAAGAACTTGCCCAATTGCTCAGCGCGTTATTGGAACAGGAGCCGACGAATGTTCACTGATATCCCAGATGATGTACGCATTGTCGTGATCGATGACGTCGCTGCGAACGTACGCTTGCTCAGTTCGAGCCTGAAAGCCTTCGGACTTTCCGATGTGGTGTGTTTTTCAGACTCCGCAGAAGGCTTGCAGTGGCTGACTGAAAAGCCTTGGGATTTGCTGCTGCTGGACTTGGACATGCCAGAGCCCAATGGCTTTCAGATACTCGAACAGCTCAGTGGACGCGACCGGTCGCGCCAGCCGGTGATCATTCTCACCGCGTTGACCGACGCGGCCAGCCGACGTCGCGGGCTGGAACTGGGGGCCAACGACTACCTGCCCAAGCCGCTCGATCTGCCGGAACTGGTGCTCAGGGTGCGCAACTGCCTGCGCTTGGCGCAGGCGACGCGTCGCCTGCAGCAGACCAACCTGGACCTTGAGTTGCAGGTGCTGCAACGCACCGTGCAGTTGCAGGAAAGCTACCGTGCGGCGATTCGTGCCTTGGGCAGAGCTGCGAGCTATCGGGATAACGAGACCGGTGAGCACATTCAGCGCATCGGCGACGCCTCGGCGTTGATCGCGCGGGCGATGGGGCAGCCGGCGGCCTGGTGCGAGCGCTTGAGAATGGCTGCGCCGATGCATGACCTGGGCAAGATCGGGATTGCCGACCACATCCTGCTCAAGGAGGGGGTCCTTACCGCGCAAGAGCGTCAGGTGATCATGGGCCATCCCGAAATCGGTTACAGCATCCTGCACGATGGCGCGATGGATGAGTTGACCGAAATGGCGGCGCAAATCGCCTACTGCCATCACGAAAAATGGGATGGCACGGGCTACCCGCGTGGGCTGTCTGGCGAGCAAATCCCTCTTGAAGCCCGCATCGTGGCGCTTTGCGATGTGTATGACGCTCTGCGCATGCCACGCCCCTACAAGCCCAGTTGGAGCGCGCAGCGCGCCCAAACCTTTATCCTGGAGCAGGCAGGGCTGCACTTTGACCCGCAGCTGGTCCAGGTCATCCAGGGCTGTTTCGAGCAAATCGAGCAGTATTTCGAACAACCCCAGAAGGCGCATGGCCTGCCCGCTGACCAGCAAGCGCCGCATCCGCAAGGGCAGAGCCGCATCGCCGGGGCCTGACAGCCCCGCACAGGCGTGCAGCGTCGAACGTGACTCTTGTACGCCTAACGTCGAAGGCGCCACTTCAGATTCTATTCAGATTCGGCCTCGATAATTCCCCCGTCGAACCCAATTGGGGGGAGTTTCATGACCGAGTCTCAATGGAGCAGCCTGCTCCCGCTGCCGATCGGTAGCCATGCCGACCACCGCGCGCAGCTTTCGCTTCATCTGGCGGGGCAGACTTCACGCGCAGATCTGGAGCACTTCATCCACACCTGCTTCGCCACCGTGCACCAAGCGGATGTGCAGCACTATCTACCCGAACTGCTGGCCCTGCATGACAGCCACGGTCGGCTGATCGCCGCCGCTGGGATGCGGCCAGCCAACCAAGGCCCGTTGTTTCTCGAACGCTACCTTGACGCACCCTTGGAAACCGCTGTCGCGCAAATTGCCGGCGCCCCGCTGGAGCGCGCATGCCTGGTCGAGGTGGGCAACCTGGCGTCGCTCAGTGCCGGCAGTGCTCGGATCATGATCATCGCGGTGACCTGGCTGCTGGCCACTCGCGGCTTCGAGTGGGTGGCCTTCACTGGCGCTGCGACATTGATCAACAGCTTCCAACGGCTGGGGTTGACGCCCACGGTGTTGGCCGTGGCAGATCCACGACGTTTGCAAGGGCAGGTAGATGAGTGGGGGACTTACTACGAGCAACGCCCCCAAGTATTCGCCGGAAACATCGGCTATGGCTTCGCCGCCCTTGCTCGGTCCGGCGTGTTTCAACGCCTGGGTTTACCTGTGCTGGTCGAGGAGGCTGGTCATGCCGCATGAATTGGAACGTTTTCGGGAACTGCTCATGCACTACGCTGCCGACCATGCGGGGGCCGTGGCGGTGAAAGGGCAGACGCACAGCTACACCTATCGGCAGCTACTCGGTGAGGTGGGGCTGCGCGCCCAGCTGCTGAGTCGGCAGCCGGCGGGTGCCTTGGTCCTGGCGCTGGACAATGGCCCTGACGTGTTGTTCTGGGACCTGGCTGCGTTGTTCGCCGAGCGCGCGTGCGTGATCGTGCCGTCATTTTTCAGTGCTGCGCAGTTCGAGCACTGCCTTGCACAAAGCGGCGCATCGACCGTGCTGTGTGCGGCGCAATGGACGTCGCAGCTGGTTACCCAAGGGTTTGTTCAGCAAGGTGAGTTCTGGTTGCGCAAGGGCGCGACTGGCGCTCGATTGCCCGAGGGCACAGCCAAGATCACCTACACCTCGGGCAGTACCGCGAGCCCTAAAGGTGTCTGCCTCAGTGCTGAGGCGATGCTGCGGGTCGCCCGTGAGTTGGAGGCCGCCAGCCGGCCGACCGAACCCCAGCAGTACCTGGCGGTGCTGCCGTTGGGCGTGCTGCTGGAGAATCTGGGGGTGTACGCTGCACTCATGGCTGGGGCCTGCGTGCAGCTTTACCCGCAACAGCAATTGGGCATGAACGGCGCAAGCCAGGTGGACTTCAAGCGGCTGCTGGGTGCGATCGCCCTGAGCGGTGCGCAGAGCCTGATCCTGGTGCCGCAACTGCTGATGGGACTGGTCATCGCCATCGAGCGCGGACTGATGCGCGTAGGCCCCTTGCGTTTCGTGGCGGTGGGCGGTGCGCGGGTATCGCCAAGCCTGCTGGCGCGGGCTGCTGCGGTGGGTTTACCGGTGTTCGAGGGCTACGGCCTATCCGAATGCGCCTCCGTGGTAGCGCTGAACCGTCCCGGTGCCGTGCGCCCTGGTAGTGTCGGCAAGCCTTTGCCGCATGTACAAGTGCGCATCGCCGAGGATGGCGAGGTGCTGGTGGCGGGCTCGACACTGCTTGGATACCTGGAAGACGCCCCGGTGACCCAGTCCTGGTGGGCAACGGGCGATCTCGGCCATCTGGACGAGGAGGGCTATCTGTATCTCGATGGGCGCAAGAAGCACCAGTTCATCACCAGCTTCGGGCGCAACGTCAACCCGGAGTGGGTCGAGGCCGAACTCACCCAGCGCGGCGTCATCGCCCAGGCCTTCGTACATGGCGAAGCCATGCCGCACAACCTGGCACTGCTCTGGCCGCTGGACCCCAGCGTCAGCGACGAGGCGATCGAGCAGGCCGTGCAGCAGTGCAACGCACAACTGCCCGATTACGCCCAGGTACACACCTGGCGGCGTTTGCCAGCGCCGCTAAATGCGCTTGACGACACCCTGACTGCCAACGGCCGCCCGCGACGCGAGGCGATCTTGCAGCGCTACCACTCCTTGTTATCCGACATCTCGTTGTGAGGTTTACCATGTCCTTTTTTGACACGCTGCAAACCCAGACCCTCCAAGAGCGGCAGGCCTTGTTCGGCGTGCCGGTGATCCGTGAAGCCCTGGCTGGCCAGGTCAGCCTGGACAGCTATGTCGCCTTCCTGACCCAGGCCTACTACCACGTGCGCCATACCGTGCCGCTGATGATGGCGTGTGGCGCGCGCTTGCCGTCGCGGCTGGAGTGGCTGCGCGGCGCGGTGTGCGAATACATCGAGGAGGAATACGGCCACGAGCAGTGGATCCTCAACGACATCAGGGCCTGTGGCGGCGATTGGGAGGCGGTACGTGATGGTCGCCCGTCGATGTCGATCGAGCTGATGGTGTCCTACCTCTACGATTTGATCGCCCGTGGTAACCCGGTTGGGCTGTTCGGCATGGTCAACGTACTCGAAGGCACCAGCATTGCCCTGGCCACCCAGGCCGCGGGCACCCTCCAGAGCACGCTGGGCCTGCCTGCACAGGCGTTCAGTTACCTCACTTCGCATGGTGCACTCGATCAGGACCATATGGTGACCTACAAGCAACTGATGGACCGTCTCGACGAGACCGAGGATCAACAGGCGGTCATCCATGCCGCGAAGGTGGTCTATCGCTTGTACACCGACATGTTCCAGGGTTTGCCACGTGCCGGACAGCGAGAGGTGCGTCATGCGCTTGCCTGAATCGGTGGTAGTCCTCACCGGCGCCAGCGGGGGCATCGGCCTTGAGTTGGCCGAGCAGCTCTGCGCTGCCGGCGCCCAGGTACTGGCGGTGAGTCGGCGCGTGGGCGAGCTGGGCAGCCTGATCAAGCGCTACCCGGATCGGCTGCGTTGGCAAGAGGCCGACCTGCGCAGCCAGGAGGGACGCGATCTGGTTGTCGGTCGGGCCCGCGAGATGGGCAATGTCAACGTACTGATCAACGCCGCTGGGGTGAATCGCTTTGCCTTGCTCGATCAATTGGACGAGCACGCGCTCGACGAGCTGCTCGACATCAACCTCAAGGCTCCACTGCAATTGACACGCGCCTGCCTGCCATTGCTGCGCGCCCAACCCAAGGCCCTGGTGGTCAATGTCGGGTCCACCTATGGCTCGATCGGCTATCCGGGCTACGCCACCTATTGTGCGAGCAAGTTCGCCCTGCGCGGGTTTTCCGAAGCGCTGCGACGCGAGCTGGCCGACACCTCGGTCAATGTCTTGTATGCCGCCCCTCGGGCGACCCGCACGGGCATGAACAGCAGTGCTGCGACGGCACTCAATCAAGCCTTGAAAGTGGGTATGGACGACCCGGCAGATGTCGCCCGTGCGGTACTTGAGGCGGTGCAGTCCGAGCGCAGCGAGCTGTACCTCGGGTGGCCAGAGAAACTCTTCGTGCGCATCAATGGGATGTTACCCAGCGTGGTCGATCGCGCGCTGCGCAAGCAACTGCCTGTCATTCGTCGTTACATCGGTAGCCACCCCAAGGAGTCGATCAAATGAAGCGTCTGCTCATCTCCAGCCTGCTGGCATTCGCCCCGTTGAGCTGGGCGCTGGACCCGGCAGGTACACAGCAGTTGACCGACCTGCAGCAGCGCTGGGCGCACATCCAGTACCAGTTGCCCAAGGAAAAACGCGCCGACGCCTTCGAGCAGTTGGCCGGTGATGCCACTGCATTCGTTCATCGCAACCCCGGTGCTGCCGAACCGTTGATTTGGGAAGGTATCATCAACAGCAGTTGGGCCGGAGCCATCGGCGGCATCGGCGCCTTGGGCAAAGTCAAGGCGGCCAAAGCCAGTCTGGAGCAGGCTATCGAACTGGACCCCAACGCCCTGCAAGGCTCGGCCTACACCAGCCTGGGCACCCTCTACGACCAGGTGCCTGGCTGGCCGATCGGCTTCGGCGACAGCGACAAAGCTGATGCCTTGCTACGTAAAGCCTTGCAGATCAACCCCAATGGTATCGACAGCAATTACTTCTGGGCGGATCATCTGTACCGCCAGAAGCGTTACCCTGAGGCGACGGTTGCCTTGCAAAAAGCCTTGCAGGCAGCGCCCCGTCCGGGGCGCGAGCTGGCGGACCAGGGACGGCGCAGCGATATCGATGCGTTACTCAAGGCGATCAAGGACAAACAGGACTGAATATGCGGCTACTGCTGGTTGAGGATGACCTTGCGCTGGGTGAAGGGATCTGCGATGGCTTGCGTCAGCAAGGCTATACCCTCGACTGGTTACGCGACGGCGTCAGTGGTTTGCATGCCCTGCAGCATGAAACCTTCGATCTTGTGATTCTCGACCTGGGGCTACCACGTCTGGATGGCATCGAACTGCTCCGGCGCGTACGCGCCGGCGGCGATACGCTGCCGGTGCTGATCCTCACCGCGCGGGATGCGCTGGAAGATCGCATCACCGGCCTGGATGCCGGTGCTGACGATTACTTGGTCAAACCCTTCGATCTCAACGAACTCAAGGCGCGCTTGCGTGCACTGTTGAGGCGCAGCGCAGGGCGCGCCAAGGTGTTGATCGAACATGCCGGGGTCAGCCTCGATCCCGCTACCCAGCAGGTGCGCTACCAGGGGGTAGAGGTCGTATTGACCCCGAAAGAGTACGTGCTGCTGCACGAATTGCTGGCGCAACCTGGCAAGGTGTTCACCCGTGAGCGGCTGACCCAGCTGCTGTATGGCTGGGACGAAGAACCCGAGAGCAATACGCTTGAAGTGAACATCTATCACCTGCGCAAGAAGCTGTTCAATGGCCTGATTCGCACGGTACGCGGCATTGGTTACCTAGTCGAGGCCAAAGCATGAGTTCGCTGCGCCAACGCACACTCTGGCGAGTGATGTTGTTATTGTTGCTCGGCACCGGCCTGCTGGCGCTCTACAACTACCACGACAGCCGCCGCGAAATTAACGAGGTGTATGACGCGCACCTGGCGCAGAATGCCCGCCTGCTGCAGGGGGTGATGAGCATGCCGGTGCAGGAAGGCTCGCGTCAGGCCCTGTACCAGGCCTTCAACGAGGCGCTTGGCAAGGCCGGCCGGCATCAGGTCGGGCATCCCTACGAAAGCAAGCTGGCCTTTCAGGTCTGGCAGGACGGCGTGGGGCGCCTGGTTCATACACCCAGCGCGCCGACCCTCGACCCGCCCCCCACGTCTCCAGGTTTCTACGACTTCATCAGCGACAACGAGCAATGGCGTGGTTTCGTCTTGCCGGTGCCAGAAAAACATTGGGTCATCTGGGTGGGCGAGCGTGACGATGTGCGCTACGACCTGATCGACCGCATCGTTCGGCATACCCTGTTGCCGTTCCTGCTCGGCAGCTTGGCCTTGGCGCTGCTGGTCTGGGCGGCAATTGGCTGGGGGCTGCGGCCGCTTCAGAACATGGCCACGGTCATCCGCAAGCGTCACGCCGATTCACTTGAACCGCTGCAGTTGGTGCCACTGCCCTCGGAACTCGAACCGATGCAGGCTGCGATCAATCGCTTGCTGGCACAGATCGAGGACCTGCTGCGGCGTGAACATCGCTTCATCGCCGATGCCGCGCACGAAATGCGCACGCCGTTGGCGGTGCTGCGCCTGCATGCGCAAAACGCACTGGAGGCCAGCAACGATGCGGAGCGCCATAAAGCGCTGGGCTTCCTCATGGGCGGGGTCGACCGACTCACCCGGGTGGTCAACCAACTGCTGACCCTGGCGCGGGTCGAGCCTAAATTGGGCCAGCGTGCCAGTGCTCCGGTGGATCTCGCCGAATTGGTCACTGACACCTTGGCCGACCTGACACCCTGGATCCTGGACCGAGGCCTGGAGCCGTCGCTGGATATTGGCCAAGGCGAGCATCACCTGGACATCGACGCCGGTGCCTTGGGCATCGCGTTGCAGAATCTGGTGTCCAATGCGGTAGAGCACTCGCCGCCAGGGGGCCGCATAACCGTTTCGTTGCGGCGCTTGGCGGATCACGTCGAACTGGTCGTCGAAGATGAGGGGCCGGGTATCGATGAAGCGAGCCTGTCACGCGTGTTCGAACGCTTCTACAGCCGTAACAGCCCGAACGGGGCAGGTCTTGGGCTGTCCATCGTCGCCACCATCGTCGACCGGCTGGGCGGGCAGGTGCGCCTGGACAACCGAGCCAGCGGCGGCTTAGCCGCCACGCTGTTGTTCCCCGTGGCGTGATGCCGCCTTTGAGTGGCCGCGCCTTCACGCGGATCACTTCAGACTTCCTTAAGCTTGAACAGGCAACTTGGCGCTGTCCGGTTGCCAAGCAGGGCGTTCGCATCGCGCCAGGGGCAACGGACATACCCTTTATCGTTCGAGGTCATGGATATGAAGCGCGATTCAACGCTTGACCGCTATGGTCGGCTATCGATCATCATGCACTGGAGCATGGTCATCCTGTTCATTGGTATTTATGCGTGCATCGAATTGCGCGGGGCGTTGCCCAGGGGACATGCGCTGAAGAGCCCGTTGCTGGGCTTTCATGCGCTGTTGGGTATCGCCGTGTTCGTACTGGTTTGGGTACGCCTGATTGGCCGGCTCAGCCCGCGTCCGCCTATTCTCCCCGCGCCGCCCACCTGGCAAACTGCGTTGGCCAGTGTTACCCACCTGGCCTTGTATGGGCTGATGATCGTGACGCCGCTGTTGGCCTGGCTGATGTTGGGCGCGGCAGGTAAGCCATTGCCGTACTGGGAGATCGTGGTGCCTTCGCCGCTGCCTGTCGATCCTGCGTTGGCCCGCACGCTCAAGGACTGGCATGAGTTGCTTGGCAATGCCGGCTACGCACTGATCGGCCTGCATGCGTGTGCAGGACTGGCCCATCACTACCTGCTCAAGGACAACACCCTCAAACGCATGCTGCCGGGGCGATAAGCCGCGAGCCTAAGGCTGATACCCCCCCACCCAGGCGACGTGTGTGCCGCTAGCAAGGCACAGCGAACGTCCAGGGAATTTACTCAGCGTCTGGAAATCTCACCTAAGCGAGCGGCACGCTTGTTGTGGTTTCTGCCGTCCCTACGCTGAACAAAAACAAAAGGGGGTTTGCATGAGTTGTCTGATTTGTGCCGGACAGGCCGAGTCTATCGATTGCGCCAGTGGATGGGAGGCGCGCTGCTGTGCGCAGTGTGGATCGTATCGCATGTCTCAGGCGCTCATTCTGATGATGATGGAGCAGGGGCAGATCTTCGATACCCCACGAATGCGCGCATGGCTGGCGTCCCGACGCGATCAAGGCGCGGTGCCGAGCATCGAGCGCAGTCACGCGATCTTGATGCGTTGAGCCGACGGCCTGCGGCCCAGCGCTAGTCTGAGCGGCAGGCCATGCTGCGTCTCTGAGGTGCCCTGAATGTGTGTCATGTCTCGGTAATACCTGCTGTTTGGGCGGCGATGGCGTCTCCGCCAAGCCGCCGCCACACGTGAACAGCTTGCTTTCGAGCCGGGGCACTAGTTCGCTGGCAAGAGGATCACGAAGTTCTTTTTCATATCTTCCAGCACTGTCCATCTGCCCTTGGCGCCCGGTTCGATAATGAACGTATCGCCAGCGGCCAGTGTGACCGGGGCAGAGCCCTCAAGCTCGATCACGCAGCGTCCACTCAGGACATGGCAGAACTCCCAGACTTTGTAATCGATACGCCATGCGCCGGCAGTGGCTTCCCATTCGCCTGAAATACGACCTTGCTGTTCATCGTGATAATACTTGGACGTCAGCGTATGAGGGTCGCCTTCCACGACCTCTTCAAAAAATGGCAGGTCGCGCACCGCTTGGATATCCAGGTCGCGGAACACGGTCAGTTTCTTGTTCATGGTTTTTTCTCGAGCACGTTAGGGTTGGGGCGATACATCAAATAGGCTTCACCGGTTACGCCAAGCATCGGGTGTGGAACGATTTGGCAGGTTTTAACAATGTGAAAACCGTGGCGTTCGTAGAAGCGGCGTGCACCGTGGTTTTCTGCATAGTCGATCAGGCATAGCCCGTCCAGGCCAAAGTCCTCGGCGCGCTGTTGCGCGTGACGAAGAAACTGCACGCCCAGCCCCTGACTGCGCCAGGCTTCATCCAGCGCCAGGCTGGATATATACAAGGTATTGGGTATTTCCATGTCTGAATAAGGTGCGAGGACTGGGTCGGTCTCGACAGCCCTTTCAGCGGTGTCTTGCAAGGCATAGCTATGCATCATGCCGATGACGCGCCCCTCGAACGTGGCCATCAGGCAGTTCTTATAGGAAAAGTCGCCCTGCTCCCTGGCGTAGCGAGATACACCGACACTCAGCAATGCCTCCCCAGGTGCGGCAAGCTTGCTCCATATGTAATCGGCCATACCCTCTGATGTCAGTTGAAAGAAGCGCGCAATATCGTGCGCGTCCGAGGCATGAGCAGGTCGGAAGTCGACAGCCATGTACAGTGCTCCGCTGGGATCGGGTGAGGTAGGTTTTTCAGGATTACGCCGTTGAAAGGGGGCAGGGTAGGCGTTTTGAACGGTTCCCATCATGCTCCAGGCGAACACCTTCAGCACAACCTGCGACGGTGCACTGGCATCCAGTGATGTGTGCACTCGGGTTGTGGTGCGAGTTGACCTGGATCGGCTCAGTTGGGGTGACTGGCGTTGAGGGAGGTTAGCCTGGGCGGCAAGCCAGCAGGTTGTGCAGCACGTCGGCGGAGCTGGACAACTCGCTAAGATGGTGGCCAACAACGCATCGAAATCGAGCAGGCCGTTGCGGCTGTGACGGAAATGAGTGCGGCTGTTGATGAAGTTGCCAGTAACGCGGTATGCGCGTCTGAAGTTGCCAAGGCATCGCTGGGGACTACTTAAGCCGGGTATTGGACGTTATTCAGTGGGTGGCTGAGCAAACCAATCTGCTGGCGCTCAATGCGGCCATCGAGGCTGCTCGTGCCGGTAATGCGGGTAGGGGATTTTGCAGTGCTCGCTGACGAGGTACGTGCGTTGACCCAGCGTACCGGTGCTTCGACGCTGGGATCGAGAAAATTATCGGCCTCATTCAAAAAGGTACGGCAGAGACAGTTGCCAGGCTGTTAATACGTGCAGGACGACAACCGTCCGGGAACGTCTAAACCAACTAAGCCACTGATTTTTTTGATTTATGGGGGCGGTAGCGGCCCGTCACAAGCTATCGGGATCGCCAAAGAACATTTTGACTAGGCTCTAGGACGGTGTTTTCAGGCAGAAAAAAGTCAAATGTGCCCCCATTATTGCCCCCAACCGCACTGGCTATGTGAGCGATCGCGAATGGCGATTCCTGACAAATTCCAGCATGGCTCCGGGTGGCTTTCAGTGTACGCCCAAACGGGGGTAGGGAAGTGGAACGCCCAGACGTTCTCCCTCGTTGACCTGGAAACCAAAGCTGGTTATGCGCAGCCCAGTTCTTGTTCGGCCCCGCTAACGCAAAGTGGCCGGTGCGGTTTCGACATGTGTCGGGTAGTCAGGCGCAGCTAGCGGGCGGTCGAGTGCGAGCGCCCGCGTGCCTAGGTACCGCTTATGCCGATGTCGGCCTTGGCTCTGCGGTTACATCAGGGACGTCTAGTGCCTTAGTGTCGATGCGGCGGAATAGGAACTCGCCTTTGTTCTGATCGAATACAGAAATAGCAGCTAACGGAACAGCTGTGATCAGAACACCGGTAAGTACATCGGCGACCGCATGATTGAAAAGATTCATCCCTCACCCAGTCGCGCAACTTATGCTTTGGGCTCGTCCCAGTCGCTACGCGTCGCAGCAGTCAGCGCATCCCAGTCATCAGGAGGGTTGCCGCGGCCCAGCATCTTCTCGAATACGGCGTAGGGATCTGATTTGCTGCCTGCGGACCGTAGGGTATTTTCGTCGTTGACCCATGCATAGACGATGACCTTGGACCTTGAGTCGTAGCGAAAGAACAGCCGAAAGCGCCTGCCGATTTTTGCTCGGCGCCAATGTCTGTAGGCGGTGCCCAGCGTGTTGCCTTGGCGGAACTCATCACGGCCTGGGTCGGCAGGTACAGCCTCCATGATCAGATGGCTCAATGCCCGAAATAGCTTGACGTTGGCGTTGCTCTCAAAACCTTGCGGATCGTTCTGTTCAGCTCGGGCGGCGGCTTCGTGCAATTTGCGTAGCTGTAAAGTCACACCTTCATGGAACAACAGGGTCCAGCCATTTCGCAGCATCAGATCGCGACCTCACCATCGATATCTTCGTCCAGGTTTACGGAGTGCTTTGCGTTGGCGAGCATGGTTTGCGCCAAGTCTTCTGGCAGAGTGGTGAGGTTGCGGCCGCCTCGGATATCAGCCTCCAGCAAACCCAGGAACGCACCGATGGCAGGGTCTTCGTGGGTGGTTTCTACGCGGCTGACCACGATTTCACCCCCGCGTACGTCAAATGCAATTTTGCCACCAGTGTCAATGCCCAAAAGCTGGCGAACGGATTTGGGCAGTGTGACCTGTCCCTTCGAGGTTAGCGTTGCGATTTCGTGGATGGCAGGCATGGGCGTTCTCCCGGATGTATTGATTGAATAGTAAGGAAAAATCCTTACACGGTCAATCTTGGCTTTCTGCTGATCAAGCATAGGCGGGGAGGACGCTCAATAGCGCCGCAGGATGAGTTACACCACTTCCAGGGAAATGATAGGTTTCTCGGGATTGCGTACAGCCCCTAAAGCGCTTCCTGTTCGACAATAAACCCTGCCTCGAACAACTCCTTACCCAGGCTTGCCCAGCCCGCTAATTCTGCGAAATGCTTCATCCGGGTCAGTGTCCGTTTCGAGGCTGGCTTTCTCATGCTCACAGGGACGTGGTCTGGAGTCATGGCATAAGGCATGAGCGCATGACCGGCGGCCGCTGATGTCTTGGCCAGAACAGAGGCGATGCGAAAGCCGCCTTCGTCGACATCCCCCCAGTGATGAACGGGCGTTCCTGGCGCAATGCCCGACAACAATCGCTGATACATAGCCCGCCACGCCGGGGATGGCATGCCAGCTGTGTAGATTAGTAAAGTGGGACGACTAGGATGACGCTTGGCCTCAGAATGGAACGTAGTTAGGTTTTCGATGGTAAGCACGCTTTCTACTGGCCCTGAGATCGACTGAATGGCAGTCGCAGGCAAACCTGTATACGGCTCGTCGAGCATGGCCGTCACCCGAGTCCTGACGATGGCCACGTTGCCGGCCAGCAGTACAGGTTGCTCCTCCTTGAACAGGCCAAGCTCCTGCCAGATCTCTGCGGGTGTTCTCGCCGTCGCTTCAATCGACCCTTGCAGCAGAACATCCAGTTGGACTGTCAGTTGCTCGATCCTTTTGCTGTTGCGAAGCAGGCGGGCGCTCATTTCGCGCACGGGCGATAGTGTAACGTCCTGCATCTGCAAACACTGGTCGATTACGGTGATGGCCTCGATCCAGTTGCTTGCGTCTGTCGGTCCGTAACTACGCACATTGGCCATGCGCGACCACCGCTCGATGACCTCCTCCAGCACGTCATACCGCGCCAGATGAGGTGCAAGCAGCTCTCTGGCATCGGCCATGATCTCTTGATGTGTTGTCTGCTTCAAAAAACGGGCGAGTACGGAGATATCGATCAGCTCAATCCGCTCGATGAGCCCGTCCTCAGGATTGAGTTTGTCGCGCAAGAAGTTGATAGCGCCGGCATCCCGTGCGGCGAGGAAGATTTCCTCGCACTCACGTTTCTGATGCCAGTTTCTCAGCGACCCATAAGGCTTGAGTTTGGCAGTAGTCAGCGCGGGGGCATGCTGACGCACTCCCGCCTCTGATTTGTTACCCATTTTTAGCAGTTTCAGAAGAAGCTCCTGGGCGATCTGTTCTGTCATAGCGCCGCCCCGTCAGGAGAGATCTGAGGGCCGTTTGACTTCGCCTTCATCGACAGCATCTCTTCTTCGATCAGCTCTGGATGAAATTCCCAGAGATCCTCACGGAATTGATCCCGCATCGCCTGGGTAACATCCACTCGATCAACCTGTACCGCGTGGCGCACGGCGTCCTTCTGAATCTCGAAGTAGTTGTCGAGAAATGCGTTGAGGATCCCGAGATTTTCTCCAGGGCTTGCAAGCAGGACCTGCAGGCCAAGCTCCTGCAGATACTTCATCGTGGCCACAATGTTGGAGGTGTCCATTTTGTCGAATGCTTCATCCAGCATGATCAGGCGTAAGCCGTCATTGGCACCATGGTCCATGCGGTACGCGGACCACAGGCCAGCACCGGCGATGACGTACAGCGGAGCACGATGCTCGCCTCCTGAGCCCGAGCCAATCCGCTTGCTCAGATGGCCAATGGTCTTTTCGGTGCCGTCCGGTGCGACCTGCTCGATGCGAATATCGAATTCGTAGAATTCACGATAGTCATCCAGTGGGCTTTTCTCGCCTGCATTGCCAGCAGTGGCCTTTTCCTTGAGTAACTCTTCAAACTCAGGCGGAATGGTGCCAGCCTCACCAAACAGCCCGCCGTCTACGCCGTAGTCAGCGACTTTTTTGATGAAATCGAGCAGAGTTTTGTACTGTGGCCGGGTCTTGTACATGAACTGGTAGCGCTCCCCATTGGTAAACAGTGGAGTACTGCTCAAGGCTGCGTTGAGCCGTTCGAAGGTCTGTCGAAGAAACACAACGTTGGTGTTGAGCGCGATGGCCACGTCCCGCCGAAACGTTTCCTGAGAGGCTTGATACGCATCTTGGGCCTGCGCTTTGTATTCGGGAAGCTCGGTGACTTCGAGCTTTTGTACATAGCTGTCGATCCAGGCCTTGGCGATCCGCCAGTCCTCTAGATCCTGTTGAGTCAGGGACTCTCGGTGTTCCTGAAGGTAGGCCCACAATTGGGTTTGCGCGCTGGTTGCCAGTTTGGTTCCGGCCTGCTCGTCTTGCTGGGACTCTCGGTTGCAATGGGCAACCATCGCCTGTGGCGATTCGAAACGCTCGATCAGTCGGCTCCATTCGGCAGACACGAAACCGGCGTCATAGTCGACCTGCTCACGGCATTGCTGCTTGAGCAGAACGCATTGCTCATAATGAAGCTTGCTGCTGGTATGAGCGGCTACCAGCCCGGGAATAAGTGATTCGCTTCTCGCGGCGGCTGTAGAGGCTGCTCGCTCCTTCAGCTTGAGCTGATTCACGTCACGCTGAAGTGTCGCTATACGTTCGCAGATCTCGAGGTATTCCGCGTCTGCGATGTTGGCCACCCGCTGGTCAGCAAGCTCACTCTGGCGAACGGCTTGTTCGTACGCCGTCATCCGGCTAACGAGCAGGCGGCTGGCAAGCTCGCTGCCGAAACCGTTGGTAAGGTCCAGCGTGTCTTTGACAGCGCTCAGTTGCTCCCGTGTCTGCTTGAGCTTGAGCGTAGCAGATGCCAAGTCGGCCTTGATTCGTTCGGTCTGGCTTCGCGTCCCCGCGCCGATCCGCAGTCTGTCATCATCGAGTTTGAGCCGTTCAAAGTCCCGCGGGCTGACATACATGCCGTCCACGGTCAGAGTTCTTTCACCCTTGAGCGCATCGCCGGTTTTCTCGGCGCGCTTCAGGTTGCCGAGCTGACCGCGCAGATAAGCGACGGCGATGGGATTGGTGCCCTCGATCAATTCTGCGGCCAGACCGTTCAGATTCATAGAGGCCACTTTGACTTGGTTGCTGCGAACGATCTTGACACCGAAGGCCGTTCGGCGCCCCTTCAAGCCGCGGTAGATCGCAAACGCCTGCTCTTCCTGATCTTCAGGCAGCAACAAGGCTTCGGTGTTCTTGCCCAGGTAGGCTTCGATTGCCGGTTGCCAACGTACATCGGTGATCTTCACCAGATCGCACACCGGGGTCGGATGGAGCCCCTCATCCCGCAGCTCTTCCAACAGAATCTGGGCATAGTTGCTCAGCGGTGCCCGTCCTTCTTCGGCCCGTTTGAGTGAGCCTTCCAGAATGCGCACCTGATCTGCGAAATCGGACGCCTGATCCGAAAGGTCCTGATGGACGGTCTCCAGCTTTGCCCTGATCTCTTGCCCTAATACTGCCATGGCGTCCAGCGGCGCTCGTAGGGTCTCTACGCTGGCCAAGCCCGGAGTGGCGACCAACAAGCGCAGGCGCGCCGCAAGTGATCGAGCCTGCTCTTGCAGCGCTGTCAGATAAGGCGACTGGGCAACACCCTCCAGTGCGCTGCTGACCTTTTGAAAGTCTCCATTAAATACTTCTGTCTCTCTGGCCAGCTGCTGTTGAGCATTTTGCTGATCCAGCTGGGCGTCTGCATTTTCCTTGTGCGCGGCATGCAGTTGCTGACGCGTGCTCAGGTGACTGAGTTCGCCCTCCGAGGCAGCCAGTGAATCGCTCATGTGCTGGCTGGCAGTATTGAGCTGTTGAGTCGTTCTTCTGGCCTGTTCAAGAACTTCCTCGGCGGTTTCGCAAGCGAGTTGAGCCTCCTCCTCCTGAGCAATGGCTGCCAGGCCACGCCATGAGACTGCACGGCGTAGCTTGGTCTGTGCCTCGAGGTAGCGGCCGGCGACCTTCTTGCCCTGAGCGATTTTCTTTTCAACGTTTTCGATGAGCAGATTGAGGTGTTTGAAGGTGTCGACAATGGCCTTGAACTTCTTGATGTTCGTCGGCTTTCTCTCCAGCACATCGTTGCGGACGATGTGATCGACAGACTTGTCGAACTTCATCCTCAGCGCGAAGCGGAACGCCCGGATGAAGGCATCGTAGGAGGGTTGCCCATTCCTGCCCCTCAACGCGAACAGGACCTGCTTGGTAAAGCTAGACGGGTCATCGTAGAACGGGTTTTCCCCGAGAATCTTCGCGCGCTCCATCAAGCGGGTGCGAAAACTCTTCCAGGGCAGGGGGGTCAGGTCACCTTCAATGGATTGCAGGTGGTCGGCCATGGCCAGTTCAATGCCGTTGACCACATAGCGACCCACCACCGTCGCATCCTCACTGTCGAGTGAGGCTTCAATGCAGATGCCGGTCGTGGTCGGCTCGTTCGTTTCGGTGTTTCTCCAGGTTAGAGTGATGTAGGTCGTGGCGTTAGGGCGTGCGCACTGGGTGATTTCGTCGCCGTACTGCCCCAGGCAATAGGAGCGAAGCGACCGCGACATCTTGACCCCCGATGAGTCGGCTTGGGCGTTGAAGGCCATGTGATTCTTGTTCGCCCCGAACATCGCAATCTGGACCGCATCCAACGCCGAACTTTTACCGCTGCCGTTGGGACCGAAGATGCCGCTGGTTTCTCCTACAGGGAATTCTTCGCTTTCGTACAATAGAAACTGGACCAGCTTGATGCTTTCAAGGCGCTTCATGGGATGTCGTCCGGGCTAGGCTGTTGGGCATCGCTGTCTTCTGCAGGCGGCAGTTCGACGTCGCGGTCCTTGGCTCCCCACAGGGCAAGCTGCTGCAGAGCGGCTTCGCCGAGGATGACCCGTATGGCGGGGCGGATCGCGATGCCACCATCGTCGGATTCGATGTTCAGTCCTGACAGATGGGTGTCGCCGGCCTCCAGCCGACGAACGATGCCCCACCGTCTGGCCGTGCGGATCAGGGTTTCAAGCTCACCTTTGGGCGGCAGCTCCCGGTTGGTCATCAGGCGGTATTTTTCCTGCAGCTCGATGAAGTCGCAGATGATTTCCCCACTGTCGTCCGACACCTGGCCCGCGCGCATGCCATCCTCATAGAGCCCGCGTAATACCAGGGCGAACATCGTCTGCGGGATCGTTGCTGTCGTGAGGCTGGGGTGTTGGGGAAGGGCATAGGCGTACAGCAACTGACGATCCACACCGATGGTCACTCCCAGCGGTGCCAGAGCCTTGGCGATATGGCGTTCGTACTGGTCGATGATGGAGTAGATCTTTCGCCCTTTTAGGTCTGAGTGATAGATCACTTGATCCGTGACCAAACGATAGGTGGCCGCAGCAAAATCGTCTTCTTCGTAGTATCCATTCGAATTGCTCGCCAGATCTTGCCAGTGGCTGTTCATGGCTATTCCCTTTTGTGGTCGGATTTTGTTTTGCGCAGACGGATTTGAAATGACTGCGCGATGAGGAAGGGGTGCTCGCTCGTACCGTCTTCGTCGCACACCACATCGAAGCCCGGGATCTGCTTTCGGGCCTGTATTCCGGAGGTGGCGATTTTTGATTTGAGAGCCGTCGCCAGACTGTTGAAGCTTTGGTAGGCGCGCAGGTTTTCAATGCTGTCGACGGGCAAGTCCTGGCTTTTGACCTTGTCGTGTTCACCTAACGCTGCCTTGGCATAGTCGCGTAGTTTTGCCGGAGTAATGCGCCTGCGCTCCTGAGCGCGTCGGACTAGATTGCCCACGGCCCGGGTGTGTTCCGACAACACAGCCTTTCGTAGGGGCGCCGGAGGTAGGCGCTGAATTTCCTTGCGCGGTTGTGCAAGCCTGGCAGCGCTCATCAGCGCATCCGGTGCGAACACCTGCGGCAAGGCGTCCATGGCACCTTCAAACCCGCCTTCCAGTCCGCTGCCCAGCAGCCCGTCGATGGCTTGGCGCAGCAGATCGTCAATGGGACGGATCGTTTGAAGTCGATACTGCAAAACGATCAGTGCGCATTTGTTTGCGCTGCGGACCTCATCGTCTAGGCGCTCAAGATACTCCTCGACGCGATTCAGTTCCTCCAGACGTCGCAGGTCGCGGCCAAAAGCCGCAGCGGCTCTTGCCTCGTCTCCGTCGGCCAGTCGAGTGATGTACCAATTCATCAGCTTGGCCCGGTGTTCGGGGATCGAGGCGAGCTTCTCGACCGCCTGCAAAATATGCGGGCGTTTGGCCAAGGGGTGTTCTTGGGTGCGCAGCTCCTTGTAGTCGCCGATGAACATGTTGACGACGTAGTCCTGAAAGAAGCGGCGAGCGTAGTCTGCGGTGGTCTCCTGAGTGGAAATCGAGGCCATCAGGTCGCGTACATTGGTCCCGGTGGTCCTGATGTAGATGAGCAGATTCCGGCATTGCTCTGCTGCCTCGCGAAACAGGTCCCCGCCCCCTTCGCCCTGCATTACTTTGGTGATCAGCGCATCGATGGAGTGGATTTTTCCGGAGACGAAGACCGGGTCCTTGTCCGCGTAATCGATGAGCAACGTGAGCATCTGGTTCACGGGCGGCGCTATCGAAATGGTTTGAGCGAGCCCATGCTTCTCGGTGCGGAACCAGCCGGCCTGTACTAAGCGGCGGAAGTAGTTCGACGCCCGCTGGTCCACGCTAAGCCCTGGATCATCGCCGTCCTCCAGATGCCAATCGGGCGCGTACCGGATATGGTCTTCGACATCCTGTAAAAGGTCCCGCGGGGCAAAGCCGCGGCTCGGTGGTAACGGTGCATCTGGGCCAAAACGGCGTCGGTACAGGTAACACAGGAGCGACCAGTACTGAAGCCGGTTGGTAGAGGCGAGCGGGCTGAACAATCGATCAGGTATGCGCTCGAACAGCTTCGCGCCAGCGCCTCCTACACTGTGAATATCCATTGTCGTAGATCCTCCATGTTCTCGACAGCCAACTGAAACTCCGGAGGGAGCTGTTTCGACGTATCCGTTGCTGCGCGCAGGTCCTGTATGAAGTACGAGACCATCGCTGCACGACAGCGCTCTACCCGCGCCGCCGTACCTGAAAAGTATTCGAACCGGATCATCTCCTGCTGCGCCTGACTCAATCTAGGATGGGCGATCAGCCGAACCTGAAGTTGTGTGTTCCAGGGGTGGTCATCGTCCGCTGACCGTGCGGCAGGGGTGGCCAGCAGCTTTGGGGAGTCAATGCGTCCCAGCGCGAAATCGCGAAACTCCTGGCGGGTCGAACAAAACGCACGCACGTGCCACCGACGGCCGGCTCGCACGATGCTGTGAGGCGAGATCTCGCGCCGATGGGGTCTAGGGTTGCTCATCGAGCGGTAGTTGATTTGGATGCACCGGGAGAGCTCGATGGCTTCGCTGATCTGGGCAAACACACGCGGCACAGGTGTGGAAATGTCGGGAAACGCATTCCATATCGTTTGCTGGCTGGACGACTCGTTCTGGGTATGGGAAATCCCTACCAATGACAGATAACGATCCAGCGATGAAGAGGTGTCGATCTTTGTGCGGTAAGCCGCTGGAGTGGCCCGATAGCTTCGGGCGACGGAGTTCCACTCCATCCAGTTGGGGTGTTCGCTATGAAATTCACTCATGATCTGACTGACGCGAGTGACCTTCATTCCTAACAGTTCACGCAGGCGTGCGTTGCCGAGTCGACCGCCCCACAACAGCAGGGTCTTGAGGAGTTCGGAACGCTGGATTGGCTCGTTGATCATGAGGATTCACTGGCTCGGAGTAATGGTCGCCAACCATGGCGTACATCGAATATAGCTTACGAAAAATGTAGCTTACAAAAAATGTAAAATTATTTTTTACAGGACATAGCATTGTGAATGCTTGGCTGTAATGGCTCAGGCGGCAGGACGGGGGGCTTCAGTGCAGACGAAAACGTCGGCACTAGAGTGTTTTTTCGCAAGTAACAATGCCGAGCGATTTTCATGTTCAGGCAAGGCGCCGCGAGGAGTCGTAGCCCAGCTACGGCGAGGAGCGGCAACGCTTGCTCCTTTGGTTTCAATTGGCCATCATTTGAGCCAGTGGCCGCTACAAAAGCGAGCTAAACTCTGCTCCCTCAGATTGAGCTCCCCCAATGCGGTTGTATTCAAGGAAGAGTATTGATGTCTGGCGAAGAAAAAAATGTTGCTGTCAGCCCACATGTACAGCTCGCGTACGTCGAGATAAATCGCTTTCGTCGATTAGGGGCTATCGAGCTCGAGATTGATCCTCAAACCACTATCTTGGTCGGAGCGAACAACAGCGGGAAGACCTCAATTCTATTGGCCCTGAGGAAATTCTTAGCTGATTCTCCTGCTTTTGGCGCATTTGACTTGAGCGTGGATCAGTGGTCCACGTTACGCAGGCTTGGTGAAGTTTGGGAAGCGCTTGACGAACCACCTGCATCGAGTGATACCAGCCCACAGATCTGGCATCAGTACCTTCAGGATCTTTTGGCGACCATGCCAACGTTAGACCTGTGGTTCAATGCGCAGGCTGGCGCCTACCATGTAGTCAGTCCTTTCCTGCCATCTTTACGATGGGCTGGTGGCGCTGTAGGCGTCCGTTTACGGCTAGAGCCAGCGACTACCATTGATGATCTTCAACAGCTCGCGTGGCGATACCGTGAAGCTCGACAGCTTGTTCGCTCCTTGGATTCTGCTGCAAGGCCATGGCCGACGGATTTGTTGGATTACTGGCTGCGCTTTCCTGGTGATCTCAGCCACGTGATCGCGTATAGGCTAGATCCAGCGAAAGGGCCGTTGTCAGGAAATCCGTCAAGCAAGCCACAGGATCTTTCTCCATACGCGAAACCGATCGAGCGCACGCATCTCTCGTCGTTGATCAAGGTCAATTTTATTGCCGCGCAGCGAGGACTTGGGTCAGAGGAAGCTGATGCACGTCCTGGATCCGACCCGCATCGCGTCGGGCTTTTTTCGAACCAGATGCTGCAATATGCTCGTCGTCATCTGAATAGTTCTACTTCTGGCGCTGGGCATCACCCCGAATTGGTACTGGCGGTAGCCAACGCCCAAGGGGCACTTGATGAAAAAATCAGAGCTGCCCTAGAGCCTTCGATCAAGGATGTCAGAAAACTTGGTTACCCAGGGCTTCATGATCCTCAGGAAATTCACTTTCGGACTCGAATTCAGACCGCCGACCTGCTAGACCACAGCACCGCTGTGCAATATCGCCTGGACGGTCAGCCCAATGAGTTTCTTCCCGAGCATGCGATTGGTCTTGGCTACCAGAATCTTCAATCCCTCAGTTACCAATTGGTGTCCTTTCGGGAAACTCGCCTTCGTCCCGAAAAAGGCGCGCCGGCAGCGGTGCATCTTGTCCTAATCGAGGAGCCAGAAGCCCATCTTCATGTTCAGGTTCAGAGGATTTTCCCCAAGAGAGCATTTGAGCTCATCACGCCAAAGGAAATTGCGGACGCTCACCTTTCCAGCCAGATTTTGCTTAGTACTCATTCGAGTCATATGGCCCACTCAGGGAGCTTCAGTCGCCTCCGTTACGTTCGTCGTGTTCGGGCGACCAAGCCTGAAGAAATGCCCAGTGCTGAGGTTATCAACTTGGCGGATACCTTTGGCGCCGACGCAGCTACCCGGATATTTGCGGAGAGATATTTTCAGGTACAACATACTGACCTTCTATTTGCGGACGCCGCTATCTTCGTTGAGGGGACCGCCGAGAGGATGCTTGTTCCGTTTTTCATAGATCGTGACTTTGAGGAATTGAGCAGTCGTTATCTGTCTTTCCTAGGAGTGGGAGGGAGCCATGCTCACCGACTAAAACCATTAGTAGAGCGATTGGGCATACCTACTGTGGTTATCACGGATATTGACCCCGTTAGTGAGTCGAAAAGCGAGAAGGGTAAGACCACCTGGGTCGCGACCGCAATTTCCGATTCGGCAATATTGACGTCGGCAAATGACACGCTTGCTCAATGGCATCCTCAACTAAAGAATTTCTCGAGTTATGCTGAGCTCAAGCTAGATGAGAAGATCTGGACTGGTCATAAGGGTAATCGTGTTTTATTTGCCTGGCAGGTCCCGATTCCAGTTGGCGGTCCATGGCCGAGTTCGTTCGAAGACTCCTTCATCCTAACCAATCTTGAGTGGTTTAAATCCAAAATCGATGAGAAGGGCGCTTTGGGGAGAGCTGCTCGGGAGGTGGAGGAGCATTCCGATCTACAGCTGTTGAACCTGAGTCTGCATAAAATGCTCCGGGGGTCTTTCAAAAAGGGTGATTTTGCTGCGACCCTTTTTGAACAGCTTTCCCTTGGGGCGCCGCTTGCTTGTCCCGGATACATTACTGATGCACTCGCATGGCTGGAATCAGAGTTGAATCCAGTATCAACGGGGGAGCAGCCATGATGCTTTTAGAGGGAAATGATCGTGATGCGAATGTTGTCGACGAAGTCACTGCCTACTTGGCCGCCCCCCAGCCTCGAAGTTTCTTTTTGTTTGCGGGTGCCGGTTCCGGTAAAACACGGACGCTTGTTGAGACCCTGCGCCGGCTGACGGGAGTGGAAGCTCACGACGCTGGTACACAGTTTGCTGCTCGGCTGCGATCCCGCGGGCAATCAATCCGTGTAATCACGTATACCAGAAATGCGATATCCGTGATAAACGGTCGTCTTGGCGAGAATGACCTTGCTAAGGTGTCCACCATTCATGGGTTTTGCTGGGGGTTGATCGGGGGATTCGATGACGACATTCGAGAAGCGCTGCTTGGCATCAATGCTCAGAATCTTGAAAAGGCAAAAGAGACCGCTGCGCAGCGGGTGAGAGGCCCTACCCCCAAGGATAAACGTATTCTTGAGGACCTCCAGGAAAAAGCCGAAGCCATCAAAGCCACTCCGAGATTTATCTATCACCCAGACCGTAATACCTATGGTGAAGGTGCCCTACAACATGCGCAGATCATTGCAATCACGGAATGGCTGCTTTCGGAGCGCCCTACGCTCAGGCAAATCTTAGCGGATCGACATCCGGTAATTCTTATCGACGAATCTCAAGATACGATGAAGGGAATGCTTGGTGCCCTAATGAAAGTAGCGGAAGAAAAGTCAACAAGATTGGCTCTAGGCTTTCTTGGGGACCACCGCCAGCGGATTTATGCTGATGGTCACCAGGATTTACCCGGCTTGATCCCCGAAGCGTGGGCACGTCCTGCATTGCAGATGAATCACCGTAGCCAGAAGCGAATCGTGGAGTTGATCAATCACATCTGGGAAACCGAGATGGATGGCCGGACACAACCGGTGGTAGGCGTGAAGCAACATTCACGAATAGAAAAAAATGCAGGCACCGTACGGATTTTCATCGGTAATACAGCCCAGTCGGCCGACGCAAAGATTGCCGGCGAAGCTCGATGCGCTCAGGCAATGACTGAGATTTCAGGCCATCGCGAATGGGGTAGTCCAAGTAAGGGTTTTCAGATTTTAGCTTTGGAGCACCGACTTGCCGCCCGTCGCGGGGGATTTCTTGAAGTCTTCAATGCACTATTGCTTATAGATCCCGACTCCACTGCTCCGCAAGGAAGTGGTGAGAATACAGGGCCTGCTGCGGTGCGGGTACTCCTACGTGAAGTCACGGCATTGGCTGCTTGCTTCGATGGGCGATCTGATGTGGATGAGTTCTTAGTGATGGAGGTTTTGCACCGATTTGATCGACTAAGCCGGTTATCAATCGATACCGATCTTCAAAAAGAGCAGCTTGCGAAGATGAATATTGCGGTCAAGGACTTTGCAGAGTTATGTGCAAAGACGGATGCGACCGTCAGACAAATCCTCGAGCCAATTATTAGTGCCGGTCTATTCGATATTGATGATCGTCTTGCTAAGGCGTTTCGAGATATCGAGCCGCCTCCCGAAGTTTCTGGTCGTGGCGTCCCGGAGTCTTCTGAAGACAGAAGGCTACGAGGCTGGCATGCTTTGTTCAAAGCGCGCTGGAGTGAAGTTGGGAGATACAAAAGTTATCTTGAGGGAAACTCCAACCTATCTACTCATCAAGTAGTTAAGGGCTCGGAGTTCGAGCATGTCCTAGTTGTCATGGATGATCAGGAAGCAGGCGGCTTTCTGTTTTCTTATGACAAAATATTCGGAGCAGAGGGTTTAAGCGAAACTGATGAAAATAATGTAGAGCAAAAAAGGGAGACGTCCATCGACCGCACGTTGCGCTTGCTCTACGTCACTTGTAGTCGCGCACGTGAAAGCCTGGCTTTAGTGCTCTGGTCTTCAAACCCGGAGTTGGCGCTGGCAAAAATAAAAACAAGTGGCTGGTTCGCGGAGTCGGAGATTAACGTTGTCCCAGACGAACTTTCGGGTGTCAAAAGCTCAGAGATAGTAGAGCGCTCGGATCCTACACGCCTTATACTTTATCGGTCTATCTGCGAGCCCGATCGCGAAGGCCTGAGCTGGAAGCAAGTTTGGGAAGAGTGTGACCGAGGACTGATTAACTGCTGGGAAATTGGCCGCCGACTTGCTCGGAGAGACCCGCAGTTGGCGGAGCAGTGTAGGGCCGGTGTTCTCCCCGTATTGAACTGGAAAGGCGGCGCTTCTCGAACGTTGAAGAAAATGCGAAAGTTCGGTTCATTACGGTACTTGGCACAGTGGCAGGGAATTCGCGGCGATGATTTGAGCGTCAACCTAAATGCAGAGATCTCTTTGACGTGTACCGAAACCGGCACCGTTGTCACCTATACCTCGGATTGGAGCAAACTGGCAAGTCAACCCAGCGGCCAAGAAGAGGGATAGTCAGGTCTTTGAGGCCGGTTGCACTATCTTGAGCGGAAAAGCATCTCTATGACCATAGGAAACAACGAAGGTGGGGCCAACGCGTCCTACTACGGCTACGACTACCAGAAATTGGTGACTGTCTGGGTGGCGTTGCGCCTAATGTTTGGTCCGGGTGCCGTCACTGACCAAGTAGTGGTGGAGCCAGCATCTCACGACGACGTAATGGCGCTTCTAGCAGTGCCGGAGGAAACGGCCGAAGCCAGCCTCAAAATCATCGCTAGCGACGAATTGCATGTGCAAATCAAGTTCAAGGGCGCTGGCGCCTGGAGCGCCAAGGAGTTTGCGAGCGCAGTCAACGAAAAGGAGGCGAAGGGGGGGCAAGGGGCCGAAGCCGCGATCCCGAGCCAAAGCTCAGCTGCTTGCCGATAGCAGTCGTCGCTATGTCTTCATTACTAACTCTAGCGTGGACGGTGATTTGGCCAAGGGACGAGTCAGTTAGGCGAAGCCTGCCGGACGCTTACTGCGAAGGGCATAGGCAGCGTGGAAGTCTCGAAGCAATGATCAAAATGGTTGAGACGGCGCGTCAGCGCTAAAAAATCGTATCTTTAGCTGAACCTCATATCTAGGCGGTGCTTGTGATCAGCGCCTCCTAACGGCTAGGGTTGGTCTCGGTCTCGGTCTCGGTCTCGGTCTCGGTCTCGGTCTCTTGGCGGTGCGCGATAATTCGGAGCAAATGACGATTTGATACTGGCAATCGCCGCATGAGAGGGGGCTGGTAGGGGGGGCAGTTACACTGTTGGACCAGCGCGCTTCTCAGGGCACTCATCGGTCAAGTCCCTACCGATAGTTTCTCCATTAGGGCAAAATGCTTCACTTTCGTTGAAGTCTGGTTGCTAAGGAGAGAATGCCGGTCATGGCCCCTACTTACATTTCACGACGTCTCAGCTATCACATTGATAACAAACAGCTGGTAATTGATGAAGCCGGGCTACTCGACGTGAGCGCTCCCAAGATAATTTTGGGCGAACCTGGGATGGGTAAGACCAGACTGATCAGCTCGCTCGCTGCTAAGCTGGGAGTAAAGGCAGTGTCGGCCAGCCGCTTCATGCGGCAATCAGCAGTCCTACAAGGAATTCAGTCCGGCAAGCCACTCTTGATTGACAGTGTGGACGAGGCTATCGCCAGCGACGAATGCGCAGCTGTCGACGAGATTCTGTCGAAGCTGGAAAACCTAGACAATCCCGATTTCATTCTGGCCTGCAGAGCTCGGGAGTGGCCTGACTATGCGCTGGTGAAGCTCGGGGAAGTTTACTCGGAGCAGGCCGTTGTCTTTCATCTGGAGCCTTTGAACCGGGCTGAAGCAGAAGGACTCCTCGCTGAAGTCCTTGACGTCAGCCAGGTCGGCGAAGTGCTCAATCGTATGGATGTCGATTGCATTTCGGAGCTTTATCACAATCCCTTGACGCTGGAAATGATGGGGAAAGTTGCAAGAACCGACGCCCATTTGCCCAGTTCGCGCTCAGCGCTGTTCGAGCGAGTCTGTGGGCTGCTCTGGGCAGAGCATAATGAGGGGCGCGCAGCGGATGCGTTGAGGCATCTAACCACCGAACAAGCACTGGATACAGCAGGTGCACTCATGGCCGGGCTGCTGCTAGCGGGAAAGGAGGCCATTGGTCTGGCCAGGCCTGCATTAGTGGCTGACAGCGATATCGGCTTGGCCCATCTCAGTGCGCTTATCGACCCGGTAGCGGCTGGAGCGATTGTGCGGTGCAAATTGTTCAACAGTGAGGGACTATATCGTGCCAAGCCAATCCATAGGGTGATCGCGGAGTTTCTGGGGGCTCGCTGGCTTAGCCGGCAGGCTGACAATCCTCGTAAGCAACGTCGGTTGCTAGCCCAGTTCCAGGGTAGTGGCAGGGTGCCGGCCAGTTTTCGGGGACTGCATGCCTGGCTGACCGTTCACAGAGATGAACTGGCAGAGGACGTCATAACCGCGGATCCGCTAGGTGTAATGCAATATGCCGATACGACGAAATTGACTAATGCTCAGCTCAAGTATCTACTCAAATCTCTTCAAACAATTGCGCAAGCGGACCCTTATTTTCGTGATCATGATTGGAAAGGCCTCTCCGCTAAAAGCCTAATGATCGAGGCTATGTTGAGTGAAGTCGATGCAGCTATCAGGTCAAGAGACAATGTGCACTTGTCTTCATTGCTGATAGAAAGTATCCGGGGAACTCTGCTTGCCCGTTCTCTGCAACAAACGTTGTGCGACGTAATGTTGAACGCTGAGCGTACGATGCACGAACGATACGCCTCTGCACTTGCATTAAAGCCACTGTACAAATGCGATGAGTGGGAGGATTTAATTGCTGCATTGCTGCTTCAAATCAGAAGAAACTCCGCCGAGCTTGCCTATCTGATTATCGAAATGCTCGGTTTCACAATAAATTCCGAACTGTTGGTCGAAACTACACTGGCAAGATTGGGAGTGAGTTTTTGTGAGCTGCCCCGATCGCCGCAGCCCCAAGGGCATAGGCTAGGCGAATATTCATCGCTGTCGGACCAGCTTTCAACGTCTGAACTGGCGCCGGTTTTGGCCTTACTTGCGAATCGTATTGATCTGGTAGATGCTCGGGACTTCACCGCCACCTTCGAAATTCACGAACTCGTTGCCTCGCTGGTGACGCGAGCGATTGCGGAACGAGTCGTCACCCGCAGTAATCCAAGCGTGCTATGGGAGTGGCTTGGCATGCTCTCCCACGCAGACCGCAATGGGCTCGCGATGATGTCTTTGCTACGCCTATTGGCGAGTGATAATCAATTGCGCCGTGCCGTTCAGCACCACGCTCTATTCGGAGACGCACGTAGGTACATCTTCCTCTACCAGGCAACCATCTTGCAGGAGCACCTGATAGAACTAACGAAGGACGACCACCTTCATTTCATGGAGTATCTCGCTACGTTCAGCAACCAGGACGGGGGCATGCGTGAGGATTGGCAGGGTTTGGTTGATTCGGCAGCCTATTCCTGTGGAATTGACCAAGAGCTACGCTCGGCGAGCCTAAAATTTGAAGCGGGTTGCTCACAACTTGCAGATTTTATTGAGCGGAGGATCGACTCAATCGCCCAGTCAGCAGCAAGCTCGAGAGAGCGTGAAGCACTTGCTATTTCGTGTGAGCGCAGAAAAACTCTCCAGGAGAGGCGTTCGCTGCGCTGTTATTATCGTCAGCACAAAAGCGAGTTGCGCGCGGGGGAGCTTCCGTTCATCGAACTTCCGGCCAAACACTATCTTGGATCGCTACGCCTTTTCCATACCGCCCTCCCAGCGTTGGAGCGGCTAAAACTTTGGTGCGGCAAGGCTCTGACGCGTGATGCGCTGATCGGTTTTGAGGCTGTGTTACAGCGGACTGATCTGCCATCAGCAGCCGATGTTGCTAAAGCGCTAGCTCAGAATCGGCATTACCTTTTCAATTTACCCATCTTCGCCGCGCTCTTGTGCCGGCTGCGTCGTCAGGTGGGGTTTACCGACCTGTCTCACGATTTATTGAAAACCGGGCTTTTGCTGTGTTATCAGCAGGGGCGAATGCCCAACGACCCAGACCGATACAACCTTAGTCTGGAGCTTGAGAAAATCGTACTTAGCACAGAATACGATCGTGAAGCGTTCGCCCGACTGTGGATAGAACCAGCGCTGCAAGTTGATCAGAGCGTAATTCCGGGAATTACCCGGTTAGTCACTATTGAAAGTTGGCGATCGACGACGATAGTGTTAGCAGCTGAATGGCTTGCTCGGGCGGGTTCGCTGAATGCGGAAGTAGAAAAGCAGCTATTTCTATTTCTCCTAGATTCAGGAGAGTCAAACAGACTACTCCAGATTGCCAATGCACGCTTGTATGGGAGGGGCAGTGACCCCAAAATTGACTCAAAGTGGTTGGCGTTGAAGGTACTGATCGATTTTGAAGACGCGCAAGCCCAGTTTGCCGACAGGCTGAGTGCACCGGAGTTTATCTGGAAATTGCGCGACGTTTTCACGCTGGAGCGCAACCGACGGTTGGTGGAGCACAGCGCAGGACAGGCCGAGTGGATTGTTTCGCAGTTCCGGCGTTTCTGGCCGATCCTACCCTCAGATGGAAGGGTGCGACATCAAGACGATGCTGACGAGGCGTCTCGCTTCATTATCCTGCTCATCGAACGGCTGTCTGCAGAAACGACCGACGATGCCTGCTGGGCAATCTCCCGATTGGTTTCAGAACCCAGCGACAGCTACAGCGAACTGCTGAAGCACGCACAGGTTAGCCAGCGACAAAAGAATACAGAGGAAATGTTCAGGCCCATCGAGCCAGAGCAGCTGAAGCTACTTCTAGGCGGTGAGCGGCCTTGCAACGCTGAGGATCTCAAGATGCTGATCGTGGAGGAGCTCGCGGTCGTGCAGAACATTTTACAGGGTGATGAGCTTGATCCAGTACGCATGTTCTGGAATGACAGCGAAGAGCCTCGTGAAGAAAACCGCTGTCGCGACGACCTTGCAGGCATGTTGCGATCTCGTCTGGAGAGGTATGAAGTCTCAATGATGAGTGAAGTAGATATGCCCGAAAACAAGCGGGTGGACCTCGCGTTTCGTTGCGGCACTATTCAGCTGCCACTAGAGGTCAAGGGGCAATGGCACTCAAAAGTATGGCATGCGGCAAGTAGCCAGTTGGATCGCCAATACCTGATTGATTGGCGCTCGGACCAAAGGGGTATTTTCTGCGTGCTATGGTTCGGAACACGGGTTTCGCAAAATAGTCTTCCATGCAGCCCCCCAAAGGGAGTTGAGACTCCGACCTCTGCTGAAGAAATGCGTAATGCCTTGATTGAACTTATTCCACAGGAAAGACGTAGTCTGATCCACGTGGTGGTCATGGATCTGACCCGGAGCAACCGGCGTCAGGGGATTTGTTTGGCACAGCCGCTGGATATGCCGTAGCTGGGAATTGAGATCGCGGATACGGGCTTTCCAGGAGCGGTGAGGCGTATGAGAAGCAGCTGCAGAGCCTCCTGAGTGGTAGTTGGGCGGACCTGATCCAATTGCGGAGAAATCCCGAAGTAGCTGAACTAAGCAGCTTGCTTACCCACTCGGTTATCGAGTTCTGGGGAGACTTCGATCTAGAGGCGTTTCGGATCTACCGAAGCCTTCTCCAACGTATTCCGCACCTGGTGCTCAGCTCCCTTTACGCAAATCTGCGGGATGTCCTGCTGGCGGGCGAAGGGCACGCATACCATCAGATTACTGGTAAAGAGGGGCAGGCCCCGCTGGGGGCTTGTGAGTTTGCGGATCTGCCAGAGGTCCGAGCACTAGCTGAGTTATGTGCTCACCGTGCCTAGATCAGGAGTATCTCTCGTTGCAGGAGATTGCAACTGTTGCCGCCATCCAGAAAGGAAACCGTGAGGTTTCTCAGCGAGTCAGCAGGGGTTGAAGGATCGAGCATGGTGCAGGTACTCCGCGATGAACAGTGCTGCTGGCCCAGACTGGCGGGTACCGTGGCAGGCTGGCTGCCATGGAACGCCGCCAATCGTCAAAATTGGTAGGCAGGTATTGCGCTAGGTTCTACCAGCAGCACCTAACGCAGACTCAGGATCAACGAGCGGATCGTTTAACAGACTTTCTGCTTCGTGTACTGGCGTATGTCTGATTGGCCGCCTTTGCGACGTCTTTGGCGATCGAATCAAGACTGGGATAGATGAAGCTTTCGTTGATGCCTAATTTTCCCAAGCTGGCCAGGATCGCTGTGGTAGACGTGTACGGGATGAAAATCTTTGAGATGAGGTCTTGTAAAGCGTTGTAGTAGTCAAGTGGTGCGATCTGCGCACCATGAAGTGTGAATGTACCGCTCTGGGCCCGGATTCGCGTTGTCATGTGGGGGGCGGTGATACATACCGGTAGCGTGGTTATATCTTTTGCGAAGGGATCGATGTATTTGTCCCAGCTTTCTGCGTGTGAAGCGATATCAATCGTCTTGGACTGCAGAATCGTTTGTTCATTGATCTTCGTCGGTTCAATGGCAAATACCGCGAAGCCTTCCTCACTGAAGTTATCGTCCTCAAATCGCTCGCACTCAGCCTTTCCATCGCCTTCGCGCACTTGAGCGCCCTGGGCTGCAAAATACAATGCCACTAGGGCATTGGTAGACCAGTCGAGCAGTCTCGTCGGCAAGCCGTGATGCTGAGCGATGAACATCCACTCGAACTCGTTCGTGGGTTGCTGCTCCAGAAATGGTCTGCCTAGCTGTTTGAAGTCCTGCAGCATTTTTTCGGAGTTCGGGCCAGAGAAGACTCCTCCACTGCTGAGTCTTACTGCCGTGTCGTCAATCTCTTGGCCAAGGTGGTCGTGAGACTGATGGATATTTCGCAGTGCCCCAGGTATGAGCCGGTGGCTGGCACTCGATTGGCCGCGGAACCACAGTGAATTGGGTTCTTCAGGTTTCAAGCTATCAATGATGCCTACGAATTCTACGAGCGTCCTAGCTGTATAGATTTTCACATTAGCCTCTTGGAATTTCGATTTTTGGATGTGCCACCCTATGCTACACGAGCAGCTCTGCAGCGCGCTTGACCTATGCCAATGTGGGCTAGGGGGAGGGGAGCACGAAGCCTGTTATGAAAGCAGCGTGCTTTGCGTGATCGCAATCATGGGGGGGCTTTGCCGCGCCTGAACTTTTCACGAATCCAGGCTGACACAGAGATTATTTGAGCTGGGCGACCAGTGCTTTCGCCACAGCTTCAGAGCTCGCCGGATTCTGCCCGGTGGTCAGCTTGCCATCCTCGATTAGGCACTGTACGAAAAGAGATGTCATAAGCACCGCCGGCGGCAGGCCAACGTGATCATGGCCTCATAACTTGTTGTGAGCTTGCAGTAACGCGTGGCCAGCCGGCGGTGCTCTTTCAGCCAGCCAAATAGACGCTCGATGACATCCCGCTCCCGGTACTTGGGCTTGTCGAATACCCGCGGTAGGCCTGGCTTCGGCTTGCGTTTCATGACTCGGTAATCTCTGGCCGTTGGTCAGCGCCGATAATCCTCCGCGCCAGTCTGCTGGGGCAGCCTGGTTTTCAAAGGTGGTGAGCTTAAGCGGCGGTCTTACTCTCGGGAGCACTCTGGAAAGCGAAAAATCACCGCGAAGACAGTTTTGTCACCCAAGATGAACAGCGTGGTCGGCAGATTACCGAAAGCGCTGAGCATTTTCGGTTGGGGGCATCCTTTTCAAACCATCCAAAGCATGCCCTCAAATATGCCCCAAATTTAGCAATTCGCTGGAAGTAAATGGCTCTTCGAGGCTAGAAAAACGCAGAAATGACCAGCTAACAAGCATGCACGAAGCCCCTAAAGACTGTCAGGGTCGCCAAAGAACATCTGTATCCGCGAGCGCAACCAGCGCTCTGCCGGGTCGTTGTCCTGCGCTCCGCGCCACGCCATGTGCAACTCGAAACTACGCACCTCCATCGGTAGCTCCTCAGCCCTCAAACCACCCGCCGCGGTCAGTGCATCGGCTGTGTAGTCCGGCACCGTGGCGACGATATCGGTACCGGCCAGCAAGCTGCCGAGTCCGTTGAACTGGGGGACCGCCAGCACCACATGGCGTTTACGGCCGATTGCCTCGAGCGCTTCGTCGATGAACCCTGACAGGTCGCCCGCGAACGACACCAAGGCGTGCGGGCGGGCGCAGAAATCATCCAAGGTAATACTGCCGGGCACGCTGTCGGCACGTAGTAACTTCGGCTTGCTGCGCCGCAGCACCTTGCGTTTGGCGTTGGCTGGCAGGTCGCTGGTATAGCTCACCCCCACCGAGATCTCGCCCGAGGCGAGCAGGGCAGGCATCAGCAGGTAGTTGACTCGGCGTACCACCAGCACGATACCGGGGGCTTCGGCACGAATACGCTTGAGCAACTGCGGCAGCAAGGCGAACTCGGCGTCGTCCGACAGGCCGACGCGAAACACCGAAGTGCTGGTGGCGGGGTCGAATTCCGCAGCACGGCTGACGGCCGTGGAGATCGAGTCCAGGGCCGGCGACAGCAATGCGAAGATCTCGTGCGCCCTGGCCGAGGGCTCCATGCTGCGGCCGGTGCGTACGAACAGCGGGTCGTCGAACAGGTTGCGCAGGCGCGACAGCGCGGCACTGATCGCCGGTTGGCCGAGGAACAGTTTCTCGGCGGCGCGGGTCACGCTACGCTCGTGCATGAGGGTTTCGAACACGATCAACAGGTTGAGGTCTACACGACGCAAGTCGTTACGATTCATTCGATGCGGCTCGCCAGTTGAAGGGGGCAGGGGTGAATCTTACGGGCAAAGGCTGTTACCCTGCACCGATTTCCGGGGGCCAATACACAGAATTGTCCGGGGCCCAATCAATGACAGGCATGTCGACTATTAACGCCCACTGATGGTCCAATGCTCAAAGCCCGGATAAAGTCCGTGGTAATACGAGATTCACAAAGGCGAGGTATGCGATGTCCCGCATGATCCGTTTCCACAAGTTCGGCCAGGCCGACGTGTTGCGCTGCGAAGAGCAGCCCGAGCCGTCACCGGCTGCCGGCGAGCTGCAGATTCGCGTCGAGGCCATTGGCGTGAGTTGGTATGACGTGCTCTGGCGGCAGAATCTGGCCCCCTCCCAGGCGCGTCTGCCAGCGGGTATCGGCCACGAGATGGCAGGTGTGGTCACGGCGGTCGGCGAAGGTGTGGACGACATTGCAGTGGGTGATCGCGTGGCCAGTTTCCCGGCCACCAGTGCCAACGACCATCCGGTGTACGGCGATGTGATCGTGTTGCCGCGTACCGCCATCACCCGCTACCCCGATGTGCTCACCCCGCTCGAAGCCAGCGTGCACTACACGCCGCTGCTGATCGCCTACTTTGCCTACGTTGACCTGGCACGGGCCAAGTCCGGGCAAACAGCGCTGATCACCGATGCAAGCCATTGTGCGGGGCCAGCCTTCGTGCAATTGGGCAAGGCGCTGGGGCTGCGGGTATTCGCTGCCACCAAGGAGCCGGAGCAGCGCGAATACCTGCTGGGCCTGGGGGCCGAGAAGGTCATCGTCACCGAAGAGCAGGATCTGTTGATGCAGGTCGGCAAGTACACCGAGGGGCGTGGTGTCGACATGGTGCTCGATGGCATGGGTGGGCCGCAGATGTCGCTGTTGGGCGATGTGCTGGCGCCGCGCGGTAGTCTGGTGCTGTACGGCCTTCAGGGCGGCAACCAGACGCCGTTCCCGGCCTGTGCGGCGTTTCAGAAGAACATCCAGTTCCATGTGCACTGCATCGGTAATTTCACCGGCAAGCCCGAGTTGGGCATCGCCCAGGATCAGGTCGCCCTGCAGCGCGCATTGCGCGATATCAATCAGTTCACCGCCGATCAGTTGCTCACCCCACAGATCAGCAAGGTCTATCCGTTCGACAAGGTGGTGGATGCGCACCGGCACATGGACGAGTGCCCCTGCGGGGGCCGGGTGGTGCTGGACATGGCCTCGCGCTGAGTCAGCTGTAATCACTTGATCGAAAGCCCGAGTCTCGCCTCGGGCTTTTTCGTTGGACGCGGCAGCGAAATCCGGTATGCCTGGAGAAAAGTCTATTTATCCTTCGTGATTTTGGGAAATTTCCTTCAAGTTTGGTTTTAACTTCATCTGTCAAACTCTTGCCTTCGGTCTAACCAAACCAGGAAGGTGGAGTGATCTCATGAGCCAAACTACCCATGACCAGGCCATGCACAACATTTACCAACAGGTCTTGCAACGTCTGTTGGCGCACATGAACCAGGCGCAGCGGGCGTCGTTGCAGTTGTTGGCGCAACGATTGCTGCTGATCGCCGGAGGCTCAGGACAGATTGGTCAGTTCCACATCCTGCTGCTGCACGGCGCCGACAAACGCAGTGCGCACCTGCTGGCGTGTCTGCGTGCCGTGCAACTGTCCCTGGCGCAGCGCTACAACACGACTTTCCACCTGCGCGTCCTGGTAGCGCGTGCGCCTGGCCTGGATAGCGCCACGCTGGCATGCCACGACCGTTGTTTCGGTGCACTGTTCCTGCATGATGATCCGCGGGTCGAACTGCTGCGCGCCGATGCCGGATGCGTCGGGCGCTATAGCGCGCGTGCGGTAGCGGGCAGCGAACAGCGCGACAGCGCACGTAATGCCTGGTTACTGTTCGGGCACCTGAGCCAGGCCGAGCCTGACGTGTTGCTGGGCGCCCGCGCCTATCTGGAGCTGGCTTGTGTGCTCGACCAGGCGCAGTCCTTCGGTGCTGGCGTGGATGCCTTGGTGACCGTGGTACCGCCCAGGCAGCGCCGACGCTTGATGGCGTGGGGGCGGCGCTGCCTGCGCGCGGTGACCGAGGTTTCCCCCGGCGTCCTGCCGCATGGGGTGGGGGTGCTGGCTGAGGGACTTATGCAATTGCATGGGGTGCTCGCCCTGGCGCATCAGCAGCCGTCCAGGTACCTGCGCCCCGGTGCGAAGGCCATGCAGGTCGTGGCCTTGGACGAGTTGCTGCACCACCCTGGCGAATGGGCGTCGTTGGAGCGCATGTTGGGGCGCGAAGGGGCATTGCCTTGTGAAGTGCAGGGCCCAGCGGGTCTTTTCGACCCTTTGGCGCTGGCGCACTTGCAGGGTTTGCGCTCACAGTTCGTCGAGCAACGCGGCTATCGGCGCGGCTGCCAGGCGGTGCTTAAGCGCTTTGCCCGTCACGCGGCGCAGTGGCCCCAAGGGCAAGCCTTGCAGGACGACGCCAAGGAACGTTGGCTGGACGCCTACGGGCTGGGCTCGGAGCAGTTGGTGTGCCAGGCATTCGCTCCCTTCGGAGCGCAGGGTGCTGGCCTTGAGCGGTTCGTGCAGCGTTGTCACCCGCACATGCGTATGGCCTTGCCGTACATGCACCGGGCACTGCAAGGCAGGCCATGCCCGGCGCCGGTGAGCCGGTGGCTGGTGGAGGTGAGCGGGTTGGAGATAGGGCAATTGCGTACGCTGTATGCCCAGGCCATGCGCCCGCAGGTACAACATCTGGTGGATTTGCTCGCCCGTCGTGACTTGGCATTGCGCATGTTGCCGCGTGGAGCACCTGCTGCGCGTCGGGCGCGTCGCTGAGCGTCGTTCTCGTCGGCGGTCAACAGATTTTGAAATAACGACCATTGAAATCGGGTGCTTAGGGATTCTCCGGTCAAGTCAGCGCAGGTCATCTGACCTGCGCTGAGAGCGGTGCGCCATAGCGCGCAAGAACAAAAGCAAATCCCTGGTTTTGAACCGATTGAAGGCTGAGAATGGATTGAACAGCGTCAAAACGCCGCCCATTGCGCGTTCAAGGCAACTTGCTCGGCGTTTCCCTAGAGTGGGCCTACTACTTGCCGATAATGTTCTGCTCCCTGTGGCGTCTGGCGGGTCAGGGTGATCTCCAGGCCCAAGGGGTCGTCCTTGCGATTGCCGCTTAGCTGTCGCCAGCCCTGGCCAGGCTCCCAGACGCGCACCTGCAAGTCACTCACACCGTCAAGTACGGCCACGCCGTCGCCCAGTGCGGCAAGCGGGTAGCGGCTGCGCGCTGGCGCTGCTGCACGGTAGAGGGTCTGGCCCTTCAGCCACCAACGTACCCGTTGCAAACCATCTGCCGATTCGGCAGCGCTGCGGATCACATCCAGGCGAAACTCATTGTCTGCGCTGCGCACGCTGACCGCCGGCGGTGTTTGTGCCGCTTCGGCCCCGCGCCTGGCAAGGTCAGGCGCGTGCAATTGAATGCTGGCCCGCAGGGCCAGGTCGCGTTCCAGCTGGTTGAGGGCGCGCAGTAGCGCCTGGGTGCGTTCGGTGCTTGCCTGCAGATGCTGGTCGGCACGGCTCACGCTGTCGAGGCCGCGCCAGGCGATCAGGCTGACAATGGCCATCAACATGATCGCCACCATCACTTCAATCAGCGTAAAACCTTGCTGTCGGCGCTTCATGGTGTGGCCTGCAGGCGAAATGTTCCGGCCGCGGTCCGCAACACCGAGATGCTGTGCTGACCGTCCGAAAGCTGCAACTGAATCGGCGTATCGAACCACTCGGCGTTGAGTACCACCCGCTGTTTGGGGATAACGCGCACCTGAACCGTCGGCGTGTCCCACGTCCGAGGATGCAACTGCGGGTCGCTGTGAAACTGATCGAAGCCCGTACCTTGTTCATTGCGGCGGCTAAAGCGAAAACCTTTGCTATCCGCAAGCCAGGTGATCGGGCGCCCGTCAGCCAAGGCTTCGGCCTGGGCAACCTGCAGCAGTTGCAGCAGGCGGTTGGCGTCTTGGCGCAGCAGTTGCAGCGGGTCGGGCTTGATACTCAGGCCGACCGCCGCACTGGCGATGCCGATGATGACAAGCACCACCATCAGCTCGATCAGGGTAAAGCCGTGTTGCCTGGCCTTTTTCATAACGCAACGCTCCGATGCCATGGAGAAAAGACCGAGCGTTGTCCTGTAGACTGCGCGACAGGACAACAAGGAGGTTTTGTCTTGGCATTGATCTTTCGGTTATCACCTGTGCGCTGTGTGCAGGCGGTGGCATTGTTGGCGACGCTGGCGGGCGTGTTGATGTGGTCATCCCTGCTGCTGACGTCGGCCCAATCCAGTGCACCGCCGCCCGTGCGCGAAGAGGCCGCCGCGACACTCGAAAGCCCCGCATTGCAGTGGTTTTCCAACCGACCTGCAGCGCTGGATATCAAGGTTTCAGGGGTGATGAGCGTTGCCCAAGGCGCAGTCGCGATCTTGAGTCTCAACGGCGCGCCGCCGCGCGCTTTTCTACTGGGTGAGCGCCTCACCCAAGGTGTGCGTCTGGTGGCGATCGAACGCGACAACGTGGTGATCGAGCGCGGCAGTGAGCGGTCTCGGTTGAAGGTCAACACGCTGCCCGCCGCCCCGTCGATGCCACGCTTGACCCCGCCCTGAACCCAGTCATTCGCCGGCGTCCTGGGGCTGGACGAGCAGCGTCTCGAGCCGCGCCAGCGGCGGCGCTTCGCGTTCGCGATCCCAGACCAGCAGTGTGACGCGCATCAGCCGTGTGGCTGCGCCCGCGACGATCACTTGCTCGCAGCGCAGTTGCAGGCGCCCCTGATTGCATTCGAAGGCTTTGTGCCCCGGTGTAAGCAGGCCTTCCAGGCGCAGTTCGGCCAGCCGGCCCTGCGCTGCCAGCAGTGCCAGTGACCGGTCACGCAGCAGTGCATTGCTCTGGGTCATCAGGCCCGCAACACGCACGGCGGCCGACATGGCCACAGCAATGATCGCCAAGGCCACCAGCACCTCGATCAGCGTAAAACCTTGCTCCTTGCGCGATATCTCCATGGTTGGCTCTTCAGCGAAAACCGGGGTGCAGGATAACACTCGCAAACACGTAAAAGACCCAGCGCAGTGGTGAGTTTTGTCGATACAGCGTTTCGTTCATTTGTTACACTGCGCGCCGAATTGCAAACTAGCCAAGGATGGTTGAGATGGATGTCGCACGCGTCAAGTTTCAGTCTGCTGGTGGCCGTGGCCAGCAGGGCTTCACCCTGATCGAAATCATGGTGGTGGTGGTGATTCTCGGCATACTTGCAGCGATGGTCGTACCCAAGGTGCTCGACCGTCCAGACCAAGCCAGGGCCACGGCGGCCAAACAGGATGTCGCTGGCCTGATGCAGGCACTCAAGCTCTATCGCCTCGATCACGGCAGTTACCCGAGCATGAACCAGGGGCTCAAGGTGTTGGTGGAGCGCCCGGCAGATGCCAAAAACAGCAACTGGCGCGCCTACCTGGAGCGCTTGCCCAATGACCCGTGGGGGCGTCCTTACCATTACCTGAATCCAGGTGCCAACGGTGAAGTCGACATCTTCTCCCTCGGCGCAGACGGGCAACCCGATGGCGACGGCGTGAATGCCGATATAGGCTCCTGGCAGCTCTGAGCGCTGCCATGCAGTACTCGTTGCCCAAACGCGCCAAACAGCACGGCATGGCCATTATCAGCGCCTTGCTGATCGCTGCTGTGGTGGCGGTCATGGCCGCTGGCATGCTTACCCGCCAGAGCGTATTGACCCGCTCGTTGGAGGCCGAACAGGCCCGTCAGCAAGGCGCTGCGGTGCTGCTTGGCGGCCTCGAAACCAGCCGGCAACTGCTGTGGGATGCGCGGCGTCAGCAAGCCTCAACGCGGCTTGACCAGGCGTGGGCGCAACCGATCTACAGTGGCCTGGCACAGGCAGGTTTTGCCGGGCGGCTGGAGGACCAGCAAGGAAAATTCAACCTTCGTAACCTGATCGCCGGCGAGCGTGTCAACGCCAGGGAACTGCGCAGTTTCGAGCGGCTGTGCGCCATGCTTGGCATTGATGCCGGCGTTGCGCAACGTATCAGTCAGCGTGTCATTAGCGCTTATCCGCAGCAGCTGAGCTCACAAGGCGCAGCGCAAAACCGCTATGACAGCGGCCGTTCGACCTCACCAGGCGCCAACGCCAAGCCCCTACCGGCGACCCGGCCAATGCTGCGAAGCCTCGACGACCTTCGCGGTATCAAGGGTGTCAATGAGCGTGTGCTGGCACGCCTGACACCCCATGTGAGCATTATTCCGGTCAGTACCGGGGTCAACGGCAATACCGCCAGTGCCGAGGTACTGGCGGCGGTGGTGCCCGAATTATCGCTGCCCCAGGCGCAGGCTCTGGTCGCAGAGCGTGATCGCGGCCAGTGGTTCATCAATCGCGGCGACTTTCTCAATCGCTTGCGTGCACCGCATTTGAGCGTCGACGATCTCGATGTCGGTATCACCAGCGAATGGTTTCTGCTGCGCGGTTACGCCCGTCGTGACACGCGCCGGGTCAGCCTGGACGCATTGCTGTATCGCCGGGAGAACGACTTGCCCAAGGTGATCTGGTCGAGGCTGGGCCTATGAGTGTGCGTATTGCGTTGCCGCCGCTGGAAAGCCTGACAGTGGACACCGAGCTTGAATTCGCACGCCTGGACCGCGATGGTCGCGTCAGCCAGGCCGGCGTCAGTACGCTGGCGTTGCTCGGGCAGACGGCTCAAACGCAGAGTGTGGTGTGCTTTCTTCACCCAACCGACAGCGTGCTTACCCACGTGCAGTTGCCACCGCTGTCGGCCGCCAAGACCAAGGCGGCAGTGGCCTGCGCGGCGCAGGCGTTGACCCTTGGCCGTATCGAGCAGATGCACGTCGCGCATAGCCCCGCAGATGCCAATGGGCAGGTATTTCTCAGTTGGCTACCGACTGCGGTTTTACAGCGCTTCGGTGCTGTGTTGAGCCGCCACCGTTTGAAGCTGCGGGGGCTTTATCCTGCGCCCTATGGCCTGCCGGTACCACCGCCTGGACACATTAGCGCCTGTGTGCTGGAGGGGCATTTGCTGCTGCGCCACAGCCTGGAGCAAGGCGTGGTTGAGCCACAGGTTCAGCAGCGTCTGGACGCGCTGGCGGCCAATGGCAGCCGCTTGGTCTGGTTCGGTGACGGCGCACCCGCAGCGCTGCCCGATGCACAACCGGCGCAGCAACGATGGGCTGCCGCTTTACCTGCGTGGGGGCTGCATGGTGGTGTTGGCCAGGCATCAGCGCCGCAAACAGGTTGGGGCGGGGCGCTGGCCTGTTGCGCGTTGGCAATCGGCGTGTGGTTGTTGGGCCTGAACCTGTATGCCGCGCGCCAAGCCAGCGAAGGCCAGCAACTTAAATTGCACATGAGCCAGCGGGTCAAACAGGCGTTTCCCGAATTGCCTGTGGTCCTCAATCCACTGCAGCAAGCTCGTCAGCAATTGAGTGCCCGGCAGAACCCTACCGGTAGCGATGCTACCCAGCGCTTTGCCGGCCTGGTGCTGCAAGCTGCCAGTGCGATGCCGTTTATGGTTGGGAATGTGCAGGCACTGGCATTTAAAGACGCAGAGCTGCACCTGAGCTTGTCCGCCGATACGCGGCAACACACTGCAGATGACGCCTGGCAAGCCACCCTGGCCCAGGTCGGCATCGCCGTTCGGGCAACGCCGACAGGCTGGCGCCTGCGCGCGGCCGATGGTGAACCCCGTGACCCCGACGACGGTGCTGCAAGCGATGACGAGTAAGCATTCCCTGCACCGCTGGCGTGGCCAGTGGCTGCAATTCAAGGCCCGCGCCCTTGCCGTTTGGCGGGGCCTGGCCCCGCGTGAAAGACGCATGCTTGTGGGGACTGCGCTGCTGCTGATGGGGCTGTTCAGCTGGCTGGTCCTGATTCAGCCACCCTTGCAGAAAATCGAGTACTGGCAGGTTGAAACTGCAAAGCTGCGTGGGCAATCCCAGGCGCTCGAGCAGTTGCTGCGTGAGGTGCCGGTGTCGAGCGCCGGCCAGTCGCTCGAAGCGGCCCTGCGTCAAAGCCTGGATGCGCGCGGCCTGGCCGGGTACTACCAATTGACGCCCATGCAGAGCGGCTGGCAGTTGACGTTTGAGGCGGCTCAGGCCGACGTGGTCATCGGCTGGCTGATAATCAACCCAAGGCAATTTTCTCTGTACGTGGTCGAGGCCCGATTGCAGCGTGCAAGCGAAGCCGAGGCCGATGATAGGGCAGGCACTCTGTCGGGAACTGTCCGCATGGATCAGGCGCGAGACGCTAAGGAAGCTTCATGAAGTGGTCAGGTTCCAATCATGCGCGCCGCGCTGCGCCGTTACTGTTGTTGGCGCTGAGCGCCTGCAGTACGCAAACGCCGCCAAACCCGCCCCCCCTGCTGGTTGACAGTGAACTCGGTCGGCCTCTGGCCAATACCCAGCGCAGCGGCGATGTATTACTGGAGCGCCAACGTGCCCAGGCTCAGATCGAGCGGCAGGCGCGGCCGCAGCGCATCGCCGTCGCTGCGCAGCATCGGGGCGGCGCAAGTGCCAACAGCGCTGCGCCGGTCAACCCCCTGGGTAGCCAGCCTGTGAGCCTGAATTTCGTCGATGCCGACATTCAGGCGGTGGTGCGCGGGTTGTCGCGCGCCACTGGCCGACAGTTTCTGGTCGACCCTCGCGTGACCGGTTCGCTAACCTTGGTGTCCGACAACGAAGTGCCGGCCCATCAGGCCTACGACATGTTGCTGGCGGCCCTGCGCATGCAGGGGTTCAGCGTGGTCGACGTCGGCGGTGTGGCACATGTGCTACCAGAGGCCGATGCGAAGTTACTGGGTGGGCCGGTGTATAGTGCCGACCGCCCGGCTGCCAATGGCATGCTCACACGCACCTTTCGCTTGCAGTATGAAAACGCAGTGAACCTGATCCCTGTGCTGCGCCCGATCGTTTCGCCGAACAACCCGATCAACGCCTATCCCGGCAACAACACCCTGGTCATCACCGACTACGCCGACAACCTGGCACGCGTGGCCCAACTGCTCGACAACATCGACAGTCCCAGCGCCATCGATACCGATGTAGTGCCGCTTCAGAACGGCATTGCGGTGGATATCGCCAGCATGGTCGCGCAACTGCTGGAGCAGCCGGGCGGCGACCCGACCCAGAAGATTTCGCTGGTGGGCGACCCACGCTCGAACTCGATCATCATCCGTGCCGGTAGCCCTGAGCGCACCGAGCTTGCGCGAAACCTGGTGTACAAACTCGACAACGCCCAGAGCAATCCAGGCAACCTGCATGTGGTGTACCTGCGTAACGCCCAAGCGGCGAAGCTGGCCCAGGCATTACGCGGCTTGCTTACCGGTGAGAGCGACAACGCCGCCGCTGATAGCGGGCGTTCGCTGCTGAGCGCAATGGGCGGCAACAGCAGCGGGCAGGGGAGCCAAAACGGCACCAGCCAGAGCTTGAGCAGCGCAGGTACTAGCGGCAACGGTAGCGCCTACGGGCAAGGCGACGGCAACCCGAGCAGCCTGGCCGCTGCCCAGGCGCAGGAGCAAAGTGTCGCTTTCAGCGCTGGCGGTGCCACGATCCAGGCCGATGCCACCACCAACACGCTGCTGATTTCTGCGCCCGAGCCGCTGTACCGCAACCTGCGGGAAGTCATCGACATGCTGGACCAGCGCCGCGCACAGGTGGTGATCGAGAGCCTGATCGTCGAGGTTGGCGAGGACGATGCCAACGAATTCGGCGTGCAGTGGCAAAGCGGCGACCTCGCCGGCAAGGGTGTGTTCAGCGGCGCCAATCTGGGCGGCAGCGGGGTGCGAGCCGGCGGCCTGACCAACATCGATGCGCTGCCCGGCGGCTTGAGCCTGGGGTACGTCGACGGCACGGTGAACATCCCCGGAATCGGCAATGTCCTGGACCTTAAAGTGCTGGCCCGGGCCCTCAAGAGCAAAGGCGGCAGCAACGTGCTGTCAACGCCGAACCTGCTGACCCTGGATAATGAAGCTGCGAGCATTTTCGTCGGTCAGACGATTCCGTTCGTCAGCGGCAGCTACGTGACCGGCGGCGGCGGTACCAGCAACAATCCGTTCCAGACAGTGACGCGCGAGGAAGTCGGGCTCAAACTCAATGTCCGCCCACAGATATCCGAAGGCGGCACGGTCAAGCTCGACATCTACCAGGAAGTCAGCAGCATCGACGAGCGGGCATCGAGCAGCGCGAGTTCAGCGGGCGTGGTGACCAACAAGCGCGCGATCGACACCAGCATCCTGCTCGACGACGGACAGATCATGGTGCTCGGCGGCCTGCTGCAAGACGGCTACACCCAGAGCAACGAGGCGGTCCCCTGGTTGTCGAGCATTCCCGGGCTCGGGGCATTTTTTCGCAGTGAGCGCCGGGCCACCACCAAGACCAATCTGATGGTGTTCCTGCGGCCTTATATCATCCGCGACAGTGCCGGCGGACGGGCGATCACCCTGAACCGCTACGATTTCATCCGTCGCTCCCAGGGCGCGTTGCAGCCGCAGCGTAGTTGGGCGATGCCGGACATGCAGGCGCCGCAATTACCCGCATCGGAGGTGGGGGTGCCGGCGTCAGCGGCGAGCAGCCAACCCCGTGCGGTGATTCGCGCGGTGCCGCTGCAATGAGCGCATTGCCCTACGCCTGGGCCAAGGCTCAGCGCATCCTGCTGCGCCATGGCGAGGAGGACGCGGTGCTGACGGTTTGCCCATCGACACCCGGTTGGTCGATCACTGAAGTGCGCCGACAGTTCGGCGCGGCGCGGCTTGAGCAGGTGCCTGATGAGGAACTCGACGGCTTGCTCGCCGCCGCCTACGCCGATACCGGAAGTGCGGCGGCGGTGGTCGGCGAGGCACAAAACGAAGTCGACCTTGATCGCTTGATGGAGGACATCCCGGAAATTACCGACCTGCTGGACACCCAGGACGGTGCTCCGGTGATCCGCATGATCAACGCATTGCTCACCCAGGCGGCGCGTGACGAGGCCAGTGACATTCACATTGAACCTTATGAAAATCATTCCGTGGTGCGCTACCGTGTCGACGGCACGCTGCGTGACGTGGTATCGCCGCGTAAGGCCCTGCATGCGGCGCTGGTGTCACGAATAAAGATCATGGCGCAACTGGACATCGCCGAAAAACGCCTGCCCCAGGACGGCCGCATTGCATTGCGGGTGGCGGGCAGGCCAGTCGATATCCGCGTATCGACGGTACCCACTGGCCATGGTGAACGGGTAGTGATGCGCTTGCTCGACAAACAGGCCGGGCGCCTGCAACTGGAAGCCCTCGGCATGGATGCGCAGGTGTTGGCCAGGCTGGACAACCTGATCCGTCAGCCCCACGGCATCGTATTGGTGACCGGGCCCACCGGCAGCGGAAAGACCACCAGCCTCTACGCGGCCCTCGCACGCCTGGACGCCAGCACCAGCAACATCCTGACCGTTGAAGACCCGGTGGAGTACGACCTGCCGGGCATCAGCCAGATCCAAGTCAATACCAAGATCGACATGACGTTTGCCCTGGCCTTGCGGGCAATCCTGCGTCAGGACCCGGATATCATCATGATCGGCGAGATCCGCGACCTTGAAACCGCGCAAATCGCAGTGCAGGCATCATTGACCGGGCATTTGGTGCTGGCCACCCTGCACACCAATGATGCGGTATCAGCAGTCAACCGGCTGATCGACATGGGGGTCGAGCCGTTCCTGCTGGCATCCTCGATGCTTGGCGTGCTGGCGCAAAGGCTAGTGCGGCGTCTGTGCAGCCATTGCAAGCAGCAAGACCCGGTGCACCAGGGTATCTGGCGACCGGTTGGCTGTAGCGCCTGCAACCACACCGGCTACAGCGGCCGCACCGGCATCCATGAGTTGTTCTGTATCGACGATGGCATTCGTGCGCTGATCCACCAAGGGGCGGGTGAACTGGCGCTGCGTGCCGCCGCTCGCGAAGCGGGTATGCTCAGCCTGCGGGAAGACGGTGAACGCTGGGTGCGCGCTGGAGCCACCTCGCCAGAAGAAATCCTGCGTGTGACACGGGACACCTGATGGATCGCTATCGTTTCGAGGCCGCCGACGCCACCGGCAAGTTGGAATCCGGGCACATCGAAGCCGAAAGCCTGCGCGCGGCGTTCGGCATATTGCACAGCCGTGGCCTCACGGCACTCTCGGTGCAGCTTGAAAATCCCATGTCTGCCGGCAACGCTGCGTTGTTCAGCGCCAGGTTTTCCGACAACGATCTCGCCTGGGCGACCCGGCAACTGGCGAGCCTGCTGGGCGCCAGTTTGCCGTTGGAAGCTGCACTGAGTGCAACGGTCGAGCAGGCGGAGAAAAAACACATCGCTCAGACCTTGAGCGCGGTGCGCGCCGATGTGCGCGGTGGCATGCGCCTGGCGCAGGCCCTGGCGACAAGGCCACGGGATTTTCCGGCGATCTACCGCGCCTTGATCAGCGCCGGCGAAGAGTCCGGCGACCTCGCGCAAGTGATGGAACGCCTGGCCGACTACATCGAAGAGCGCAACAACCTGCGCAGCAAGATCCTCACTGCGTTCATCTACCCGGGCGTGGTGGGTGTGGTGTCGATTGCGATCGTGATTTTTCTGCTGAGTTATGTGGTGCCGCAGGTGGTCAGTGCGTTTTCCCAGGCTCGCCAGGACTTGCCGGGGTTGACCCTGGCGATGCTCAATGCCAGTGATTTCATACGGGGTTGGGGAGGGCTATGTTTCGCACTCATGACCGCCAGCTTCGTGGCATGGCGGCTGTACTTGCGTAACCCGGTGGCGCGCCTGAACTGGCACAGCCGGGTGCTGCGCTTGCCCTTGCTTGGACGCTTCGTGCTGGGCTTGAACACGGCGCGTTTCGCCTCGACCCTGGCGATCCTGGGCGCTGCCGGGGTGCCGTTGTTGCGCGCCCTGGAGGCGGCGCGACAAACCCTGTCCAATGATCGGCTGAGCTTGAGCGTGAGTGACGCCACGGCGAAGGTGCGCGAAGGGGTAAACCTTGCGCCTGCGTTGCGTATGGAGCATGTCTTTCCGCCGCTGCTGATCCACCTGATTGCCAGTGGTGAAAAAACCGGTTCTCTGCCGCCGATGCTGGAGCGCGCTGCGCAGACTTTGTCGCGTGATATCGAGCGTCGGGCCATGGCCATGACGGCGCTGCTCGAGCCGCTGATGATCGTCGTGATGGGCGCGGTGGTGCTGATGATCGTGATGGCCGTGCTATTACCGATAATCGAGATCAACCAGTTGGTGCAGTAGCCGCAGTACACTGAAAAAGCCCTCGTCACCGAGGGCTTTTCATTGCTGGATATAGCTGGTCAGTCAGATCTTGCCGGCCCCGGCCTTGGCCTTGACGTCCGCTGCGACCTTGTCTGCCGTCAGCGGCTTGTAGGTGTACGGCGGGGTCCAGCCGATGCTCGAGTTCCAGGAACAGCTCAGCGTCTTGCCATTGAGGGTCGAGCCGCTGTCGCGGTATACGCTGCCGCCGTAGTCGCCGGCGATCTTGTCGCAGCTGCTGATGCCATTGATCTCGAACGCGTTGTTCTCGGAGAAGATTTTCGAGCTCTTGCCAACGCCATGCGCGTACGAGAAGGGGTAGACCTTATCGCTGGTGCTGCCCACGTGGTAGTTGTTGTACAGGTGTACCTGGCCGAAGCGCACGCGCGGGGCGCGGGCCGAAATGTTCTCGAACAGGGAGTTGTGGATCGTCACCTTGAGCTTGCCATCATCGGTGGTGCGGCTGTCGCTCGAACCGATCAGGTTGTTTTTTTCGTGGGACTTGAACACGGTGTACGAGATGGTCACGTAGTTGGCGCCGTTCTTCACGTCCAGCGCGCCGTCGTGGTGCTGTTTCGGGCGACCGTTGGCGGTGCCATTCTGCGCATCGGTGCGGCGGCCATCGGTGAAGGTCACATGGTCAACCCACACGTTGTTGGCGCCCTCGATGGTCAAACCATCGTATTCGGAGTTCCAGTTACCTTCCTTGCCATCATCGGCGTCCCAGATCGGCTCCGGGTCCCAAGGGTTCTCGATGGTGAGGTTGCGAATGATCACGTCGTTTTCTTTGGCGTAGAAGAAACCTTCGCGGATCTCAGCATTGCTGCTGGTGCCGACGATGGTGGTTTTGCCGGGAATGTCCAGGCGACCACGCTTCTTCATGTCAGCAGTCGTCGTATAAGCCTTGCCTTCACTGACGTCGATCACCCCGGTGATTTTGATGATGCGTCCGTTGCTACCCACCGACGCACTGAGTGCGGTTTTCAACTCGGCAGCGTTCTTTACCGTGTAGATGTTGGCCGCAGCTGCCTTGGAGCCGCCCTTGGTTCCGCCGTTCTGAGTGGCCCAGCCGGTGGTGGCCGACTCCAGCCAAATGTCTGCAGCGTGCGCAGGCAGGCTGCCCAGCACAAGGGCGCCGACCAGGGCGCTGGCCAGTTTGCTCGGGGTAAAGGTTGATGGTTTTGCCATGAGTAATCAGATCCTTGATTAACGTGGTTTTTGAACACGCACGAGTGTGGCGTGTTTCATGAGCGGACGTCCGTGCCATCGGTGCAGCGAATCGAACGTCCGCTGCACGAAAAATACTATCACGCATTGAAATGTTGTCGTACAACTGATCGCGTATTGATGCCAATCTTTATTTGAAAAAGCAGGCATTGCTTGGCTGCGAAAGCGATTCTGCCGGGGGGGGGGGCGAAAAATGCAGGTGTGCCGGCACTCAGGTTGGATAGCCGGCATAGCGCTTCAGCGCTGAGGCCATACAACGTTTTAGGAGTGTCTTGGTATCTCTGGGCCTGGGGATATCCGCGACTCTCAGTTTTCGTTGTGATGACTGCGTTTTCACACAGCCCTGCGGCCGTTAGCGTTCAACACGGTTTAAGTCTATGACTTTCAATAAGAAATAGTGCCTACCTGGTCTAAAAATGGCTTTCAAACGGCAAGCGCAGGCAGCTCTGTCATAAAGCAAAATTTTCTGCCACTGTTCGCTACGGCGCCGGGCTGAGCGTCGAGGCTTGTTGGGACGTTGCATGAAAACATCAGAGCAAAGCAGCACTCAGCGTGGTTATCGGCGGATCATTCCGTCGATGACCGCGCTGCTTGAGTTTGAAGCAGTAGCCCGTAACAGCAGCATCACCCTGGCTGCTCGGGAGTTAGGCGTAACCCAAGCTGCGGTAAGCAAGCAGATTCGAATCCTAGAGGAAAATATCGGGACTCAGCTTTTTCAACGTATGCCTCGCGGCGTTCGCCTTACCGGTGAAGGACAGGCCTTGTTCGCCGTGATGTCCGAATCGCTGCAGAAGGTCGCGGCGGTGTTTGATCGACTCTCTGAGGGCTGCGGTGAGCAGCAATTGGTGCTCAGCACCACTGCGACCTTTTCGCACCTGCGTGTTATGCCCCGGCTAAACAGTCTCCAAGCTGCGATGCCGTTTATACGCTTGCGGCTCGCGACACAGATGTTCACGGGTGATCTGCGTAACCATGATGTGGACTTGATGGTGCGATACGGCAACGGTAGGTGGATGGACGGCACCGCACTGCACTTGTTTGACGAAGAGGTCTTTCCGGTGTGCTCACCGGCCTGGCTGGCTCGAAATTCAGTGCCTTCATCCTTGGAGGCGCTTTACACGGCAGATCTACTTGATGCCGAAGCCACTACTGAGGGTTGGATGACATGGCCAACATGGTTCCGCGCGCTAGGTGCAAGTCCGCCTAAACTTGGTTATCGCCTGCGCTGCCAACTGTACACTGATACGATCCAAGCTGCTCTGCACGGGCATGGGGTTGCGCTGGGTTGGGGGCGGATGCTCGACCATTTGTTAGCATCGGGCGAGTTGGTGCGTTTGACGGATTTTCTGATAAAGCCCAAAGAAGCCTATTATCTGGTAGTGCCCCAGGGGCGCGATACCACGAGTACGATCATGGGCCTCGCGCAATGGTTACGTCGCTAGGCTAGATCTCGTAGCGGATCTCTTTGGAGGGTGGGTGCCCGAAAAAGGCACTGTATGACCTACTGAAATGGGTGCATGAAACGAAGCCGCACGCGATCGACACATCGAAGATCGAGGCGTTTGAGTTCTGTATGAGCCGGCGAGCTTCGGTGATCCTGAGCTGGAAGTAGTACTTCTGAGGCGTGGTGTTCAGCTGATCTCTAAATAGCCTCTGAATCTGCCTGACTGACAAACCGACGACCTGAGCGAGCTGCTCGGGACTCAATGTGTCTTCGAGGTTGGATTCCATCATCGCTATGATGTCCCTTAACGTCTTACTTACTTTCGGCTGCTGGGATCTCTGAAAACTCCGATGCTTGCTCTGGTCGGAGTCCAGGGTGTCCAACACCGCATCGGCAAGTGCAGGGCTTGAGCCGTAGCCCAGCCAGCGAATCATCATGTCAAAAGTACCGGTTGGGGTGGCCGACGTCATTCGGTTGTGATCGAACACCCAGGCATCATGAGAGACGCTGGCATAGGGCGCGCGCTCGGCAAGCGCTGTGCGCTGTTCTGCGTGAATTGCGCAGCGATAGCCATCTAGCAGTCCTGTCGCTCCCAAATACCACGCGCCATTCCAGAGCCCGCCGAGGGCAACTGGAAGCTTCGAGATCGTCTTGAGTAGCGACGACAGCCAATTCGGTACCGTACGGGCTGCGCGCAGGCCACCGCAAATGACCATGAGATCCAGGTCAGATAGGCGGATATCCGTTAGCGGCGTATCGGGGCGGATTGGAATGCCCAGATCGCTCATGACTTCAGCAGGGGTGTGGCTGAACGTGTGCACCCGCACCGCGCCTGGGCAGAGAAGATTGGCAGTTACTAAAACATCCAATGCTTGGGTGAAGCAGGGCAACGAGAAGTTTTCGAGCAGGAGGAAGCCTACTCGGGATGTTTTACGCTCACGCCGTTCTTGGGTAATAAAGCCCAAATTGCGGTCGGCGAACGTACGGCTAAATTCTCTTGTGATTGTTTTCATTGGGGCACCTAGCAGCCCAAGCCCAATGCTTGACTAAATTATTGAATTAAAGCGTTTGCTCGTGAAAGCGATTGAATCATCAGGTTTGGCCCCAGTAAATGACCGGGTCTTGTAGCGCGTCGGTTCAAATAATGGGTCGAAAGATGACGTCGAAGATGTACCGAAGCCCTGTGGGACCCTTTTAACATACGGTCGGGCGGCAGAGTTTGTCCAGCGAAGTGTGTAGAAAGCTTGGTATAACTTTAAGTTATGACATGGGTAATTTTAGTGCCGTAGTGGACTTCAAAGTTCCTGCGTACTCTGTAGCGGTAGGCGACTGTGCGGCGGTTGAGGAGCGGTGCGAAGAATATCGCAGACGCACGCAGATCCAGACACCTTACTGGCTATCTACAAGAATAACGTCTCAGTCATTTTGTGCCTGTCGGTAACGGCGCCGCGCAGGGAGGATAATAATGAACAGCAACGAATCGGTCATTAGCCTGATCAAGCAACGAAAGGCTCGCCATGTGTTGCCGCGCGAGCTTTATTTCGACCCGGAGGTATATCGCCAGGATCTTGAACACATCTGGCATACAGACTGGGTCTTCGCTGGACACACCTTCGAAATTCCAAAGACCGGTCAGTATTTTACTTTACAAATCGGCGACTACCCGGTTGCCGTTGTGCGTGGCAAAGACGGTGAAGTTAGAGCCTTCCATAACGCGTGCCGCCACCGTGGTGCCAAGGTCTGCGAGCATGCGAGTGGCAAAGTGGCAAAGCTGGTCTGCCCATATCACAAGTGGACGTTCGAGCTCGACGGCAACCTGATCTACGCAGGCAACATGGGCGCCGACTTCGATCGCTCGAACTACGGTCTGAAGACCGTCCATGTCGAGGTGGTACATACCTATATCTATGTCTGCGTCGCCGCGAAGGCACCTGACTTCTCCAATTTCCGCGCCGCCGTCACCCCGTTCATCGCGCCGCACTTTCTGGAAAACTGCAAGGTCGCCTTCGAGTCGAATCTGGTCGAGAAGGGCAACTGGAAGCTGGTGTTCGAAAACAACCGGGAGTGCTACCACTGCGAAGGCACTCACCCAGAACTTCTCAATTCGTTCGTCGAAAACGTGTCGGTGGCTGGTGTCGGCGGGGATGATGACCCGGAGCTGGTCGCTCACTGGGACCGCTGCGAAGCTGCTGGGATGCCTAGCCGATTGAATATGGATCCCATGGGTCGTTTCCGCATGACACGTATTCCGTTGTCCGCCGGCGCGGTCAGTTACACGATGGACGGGAAGCCAGCGGTGGCGGGACGCCTGGACAAGAGCGGTGAAGCAGATATCGGGGCCCTGCTGTATTTCAATTATCCGTCGACCTGGAACCATTTTCTGGGTGACCACGCACTGAGCTTCCGCGTGCTGCCGATTGGCCCAGGTGAGACGCTGGTCACCACTAAATGGCTGGTGCCGCAGTCCGCTGTCGAGGGTGTGGATTACGACCTTGATCGCTTGACCAAAGTTTGGCTCGCCACCAACGATCAAGATCGTCGATTGGTTGAAGGCACCCATGCCGGCGTGTCTTCGCCTGCATACCAGCCAGGGCCGTTCTCCGAGAACGCCGAAAATGGCGTCTGCCAGTTTGACGATTGGTACTGCGCGACAATGTTGGAGCGTTTAGGCGGGCGCCCTCAATTGAAGTCAGTAGGCTAAACGTATCCACAACGGCGCTTCAAGCGCCGTTTTTATTTGTCGCAGACTTTCAGAGAGCGAAGGCAATAGCCAGCCAAATGCCCATTAAACGCTCAGGTTTGGCAAGACGCGGCCCTGATTGGTGATACCGGGCTCAGTGCAAAATCGGTTGACCGCCGACGCGACCCGCGGTGCTTGCCTTGGACTGGGGTCTGTATGTATAAACAGTGCTCTTTGTCGTGCCTAGCCGTGTCCTGTGATTGCCCATTCTGTCGACGACCCATTCTATTACCTGCACAACTTCCGCCAAGTCCTGGCTTGGGTAGAGCAGCGCTATGCCGACCTGTTGGAGCCTGCCGAGCGGGCGTTCATCCAGACCTTCGGCCTGCTGCCGCTGCCGTCTCAGGCGCTGTTGGTGCGCATGGTGATGCGCAAGGGCGAGTGGTTTCGAAGCGACAAGCTCGTCTATGCCGAGATTGGCGACACCCAGGCCGCCTTGGCCCCTCTGTTGGCGTTGGGTTGGGTCGATGAGGCAGCAGCGCTGACGCTCGAGCAACTGGTCGGCCTGTTGCGCAAGGATGAAGTGGTGCAGTGCTTCGCTACACGGCTGGCGCAGCCTCGGGCGGGCAAGGCCGAACTGCTGGCCCAATTGCAGGCTCACGACATGGCGCCCCGTCCGTTGGCGCAGTGGTACCCCGGTTTCAGCGTGCAAATCCTGCATTGGCGCTTGCAGTCGGTGTGCGACCGGCTGCGCCTGTTGTTCTTTGGCAACCTGTACCAGGACTGGTCCGAATTCGTGCTGGCCGACCTTGGCGTATGGCGCTATGAACAGGTGGCGTTCAGCGACGATTCGCGGGCGCTGCGCTCGCGTGGCGAGGTGGACCTGGCCATGGCCTTGCACCACTGCGCCGAGCGGCTGGAGCAAGGCGAGCGGCCTGCTACGTTACTGGCGCTCTTGCACGGGCTGGCCAGTCCCAACCCATGGCTGGCCCGGCGCCATGCGCGCGTGCTGTTCGCTTTGGGTCAACACTGCGAACGGTTGGGCGACTGGGACCTGGCCTTACAGGCCTATGCGGGGGGCGCCCATCCCGAGGCACGCATCCGTCAGGTACGCGTGTACGAACGCAGCGAGCAGTGGCATGCAGCCCATCGGCTGGCTCAACAGATGGCCACGGCGCCTGCCAATGCCTTGGAACGTCAGGCCCTGGAACGCATGCTGCCGCGTCTGGCACGCAAGCTCGGCGGGCCGCCGCAGCCGCGCAAACGCGTGGCTGCGGTGCAGTCGATCGAGCTGGAACTACCGGCGGAGCTGGCCGTTTTGGGGGTTGAGGAGGCCGTGCGTGTGCACTTGCAGGGGCAGGGCGGGGTGGCCCACTACGTGGAGAACACCCTGTTCAATAGCTTGTTTGGACTCTTGTGCTGGGAGGCGATTTTTGCGCCGTTGCCTGGGGCGTTCTTCCATCCGTTTCAGGCGGGCCCTCAAGACCTGCACGACGCTGATTTTCTGCCGCGTCGGGCGGCGCTGTTCGAGCGCTGCCTGGGGCAACTGGACGACGGCAGCCACCGCCAGGCCATTCGTGATTGCCGTGCCGCCAAGCATGGTCTGCAATCACCGTTCGTGTTTTGGCACATGCTCGAGGACGAATTGCTCGAGCACGCGCTCGCCTGCTTGCCGCCGGCGCACCTAAAGGCGTGTTTCGAGCGTCTGCTACAGGACATTCGCAACAACCGCGCCGGGATGCCTGACTTGATCCAGTTTTGGCCCGACGAAGGCCGCTACCGCATGGTCGAGGTCAAGGGGCCGGGGGATCGACTGCAAGACAACCAATTGCGTTGGCTGGAATTCTGTCAACAACACGGCTTGCCGGTAGCTGTGTGCCATGTGCGTTGGCAGGCGGTGGCATGAGTTACCGCGTGGCGGTGCGCGCGCTCTGCGAGTTTAGCGCCAAGCAGGGCGATCTGGACCTGCGCTTCACGCCCTCGCCCAGTGCCCAGGAGGGGATCGCCGGCCACCGCCGCGTGGTTGCACGGCGAGGCCCCGGCTACGAGGCCGAGGTGGCTTTGGAAGGCGAATACCGGGGACTGCTGGTGCGCGGCCGGGCCGATGGGTACGACCCGGGGCTCAATCGCCTGGAAGAGATCAAGACCCATCGCGGTGACCTGGCGCGTCAGCCCGATAACCATCGACAGCTGCATTGGGCCCAGGCCAAGGTCTATGCCTGGCTGTTGTGCCAGGCCCGCCAATTGCAGCGTATCGACATCGCGCTGGTATATCTGGACGTCGACAGCGATGCCCAGACCGTCATCAGCGAACCTTACGAGGCCGCCGAGTTGCAACGGTTCTTCGAAACCCAGTGTCAGCGCTTCCTGGCCTGGGCCAGCGCTCAGGAGGCACGCTTGGGCGAGCGGGACCTCGGTTTGAAGGCACTGGCGTTTCCGTATCCCGCGTTCCGCCAAGGTCAGCGCCAGTTGGCTGAAACCCTGTATAAGGCCGTCAGCACCGGCCGCTGCCTGATGGCCCAGGCCAGCACTGGCATTGGCAAGACCCTCGGTACGCTGTTCCCGCTGCTCAAGGCCATGGTGCCGCAGCAGTTGGACAAACTCTACTTTCTGACCGCCAAGACTCCGGGGCGCGCGCTGGCCTTGGATGCCCTGCGCCAGATCACCCAGGGCAGTGCGCAGCCAGCCTTGCGTACCTTGGAGCTGATCGCCCGCGACAAGGCTTGCGAGCATCCCGGCAGCGCTTGCCATGGCGATGCCTGCCCGCTGGCCAAGGGCTTCTACGACCGCCTCGGCGCAGCGCGCGAGGCCGCCGCACAGATCGCCGTGCTTGATCGCGCGGCACTGCGCGAGGTGGCCTTGGCGCACCAGGTCTGCCCGTACTACCTCGCACAGGAAATGGCCCGCTGGGTCGATCTGCTGGTGGCTGACTACAACTACTATTTCGACACCTATGCCTTGCTGTTCGGGCTGGCCCAGGCCAACCAGTGGCGCACGGCAGTCCTGGTGGACGAGGCGCACAACTTGGTTGAGCGCGGTCGGCAGATGTACAGCGCGAGCCTCGATCAAGGCCAGTTACAGGCACTGCGCCAGAGCAAGCCTGCCGGCCTAGGCAGCGCGCTGGAGCGCCTCAACCGCCAGTGGAACGCGCTGTACAAGGCGCAAGTGGCGCCTTACCAGGCCAGTGAGCAGTTGCCGCAGGCACTGTTGCGGGCCCTGCAGCAATGCGTGGGGCTGATTCAGGAACGGATGAACCAGGCACCCAACGAGGTGCAGCCCAAGGTGCTGGAGTTCTACTTCCAGGCCTTGCAGTTCAGCCGGGTCGCCGAACTGTTCGACGAGCATTTCGTGTTCGATATCAGTCAGCGCAAGGGTACCAAGGGCCGACGTCTGGCTACCTTGTGCCTGCGCAACATCGTACCGGCGCGCCTGCTGGGGCCAAGGATGGCTGCCGCACGCAGCGTCACGCTGTTTTCCGCCACGCTCAACCCTCGGCACTTCTACAGTGACCTGCTGGGCATGCCGGACGACACCGCCTGGCTGGAAGTGGCCGCACCGTTTCGTGCCGAGCAGTTGCAGGTGCGTATCGTCAGCGAGGTGTCTACCCGCTATCAGCAGCGCCAGGCGTCGCTAGCGCCCATCGTCGAGTTGATCGCTACGCAGTTTCAGGCCCAGCCTGGCAACTACCTGGCGTTTTTCAGCAGCTTCGAGTACCTGGAGCAGGTCGCGCAGTTACTGGCCCAGCGTTATCCGGCGCTACCCCAGTGGCGGCAGTCACCCGGCATGGATGAAGCCAGCCGCGAGGCATTCCTGGCGCGTTTCGTGGCCGATGGGCAGGGCGTCGGCTTCGCCGTGCTCGGTGGTGCGTTTGGTGAGGGGGTGGATTTGCCCGGCACGCGCCTGATCGGCGCCTTTGTCGCGACCCTCGGGCTGCCCCAGGTCAACCCGGTCAACGAACAGTTCAAACAGCGCCTGGGGCGTCAGTTCGGTGCCGGCTTCGACTACGCCTATCTGTACCCTGGCGTGCGCAAGGTGATCCAGGCGGCGGGGCGGGTGATCCGTAGCGACCACGACCGCGGTGTGCTGGTGTTGATCGACGAGCGTTTCGCCGAACCCCGGGTGCGGCAGATGTTCCCAAGCTGGTGGCAATCGGCCTGAACGCGCCCATCGCCTGGCATCGAAACTCCCAGTACACTGCGCGTTCCAACCCCAACATTCGTTGAATTCGAGGTTCTGCATGACGCTCAGTCCTTTGGCAGGCAAGCTGGCTCCGGCCAGTGTGCTGGTCGATATCCCCCGCCTGTTGACGGCCTATTACACCGGCCGCCCCGACGCAGCCGTGGCGTCCCAGCGCGTGGCCTTCGGCACCTCGGGCCACCGTGGCACCTCGTTCGAATTGAGCTTCAACGAATACCACGTGCTGGCCATCACCCAGGCCATCTGTTTGTACCGCCAGGAAAAGGCTATCGATGGCCCGCTGTTCATCGGCGCAGACACCCATGCACTGTCGGCGCCAGCTGCCGCCAGTGCCTTGGAGGTGCTGGCCGCCAATGGCGTGCAGGTGATGCTCAGCCAGGATGACGAATACACCCCGACGCCAGCGGTGTCCCACGCTATCCTCTGTTACAACCGTGGCCGCCAGCAGGGCCTGGCCGACGGAATCGTCATCACCCCGTCGCACAATCCGCCGCAAAGTGGTGGCTTCAAGTACAACCCGCCCAATGGTGGGCCTGCTGACAGCGACGTGACCAAGTGGATCGAGGCCAAGGCTAACGAATTGCTGGCGGCCAATCTGGCCGGCGTCAAGCGTATGGATTACGCCCAGGCACTGCAGGCACCGACCACCCAGCGACATGACTACGTGACCCACTACGTCAACGACCTGGAAAACGTCATCGACTTCGACGTGATCCGCGGCGCCAACCTGCGCCTGGGCGTCGATCCGCTGGGCGGGGCAGGGGTGCGCTACTGGGCGGCCATCGCCGAGCGCTACCAGCTCAACCTGGAGGTGGTGAACACCGAGGTGGACCCGACCTTCCGCTTCATGAGCGTCGATTGGGACGGCCAGATCCGCATGGACCCGTCCTCGCCGTATGCCATGCAGGGCCTGATCGGCCTGCGCGAGCGTTTCGATGTGGCGTTCGCCTGCGACCCGGACCATGACCGTCACGGTATCGTCACCGCCGATGGCCTGTTGCAACCGAACAACTACCTGGCTGTGGCCATTGACTACCTGTACCGTAATCGCCCGCACTGGCGTGGTGACGCTGCGGTGGGCAAGACCGTGGTGTCCAGTGGCCTGATCGATCGTGTGACCGAGGCGTTGGGACGGACGTTGTACGAAGTGCCGGTGGGCTTCAAATTCTTCGCCCAGGGCTTGTTCGAAGGTTCGCTGGGCTTCGGCGGCGAGGAGAGTGCTGGGGCGTCGTTCCTGCGCAAGGACGGCTCGGTCTGGGCCACCGACAAGGACGGCCTGATTCCGGCGTTGCTGGCGGCAGAAATGACCGCTCGCACAGGACGCAACCCGAGCCAGCTCTACGCCGACCTCACCGCCAAGCTGGGCAAGCCATACGCTACCCGTGTCGAAGCCAAGGCCGACCCGCGTCAGAAGGCACTCCTGAGCAAGCTGGCCCCGCAGCAGGTCAAGTCCACCGAGCTTGCCGGTGAACCCATCGTGCAGATTCTCAGCCACGCTCCTGGCAATGGCCAGGCCATCGGCGGCCTCAAGGTCATGACGGCTAACGGCTGGTTCGCCGCGCGACCGTCGGGGACCGAGGACATCTACAAGATCTACGCTGAGAGCTTCATCGACGAAGCGCACCTGGCCCGCCTGGTACAGGAAGCCCAGGTCTTGGTGGATGCGGCGATCGCCTGATCATCAGGGGCGATGCGCGGGGCAAGCGTGTTTCCACAGCGTTGTGGAGCGGGCTTGCCCCGTCGGTCTTGATTGTCCCGTCAGCGGGACGATGTATACCGTTTGATCGACCTACCGCTTCATTATCCTCATCGATAAGCTAATGCCTGTCCAAGAGGAACGCGCTCATGAAAAAAATCCAGGGTATCTACCAGAGCCCGCATACCCATTGGGTAGGTGATGGTTTTCCGGTACGCAGCCTGTTCACCTACGACCATCTGGCACGGCATATCAGCCCGTTCCTGTTGCTCGACTACGCAGGGCCACATGACTTCACCCCCACCACCGCCAGGCGTGGTGTTGGCCAGCATCCGCATCGCGGCTTCGAGACAGTGACCATCGTCTACCAGGGCGAACTCGAACATCGCGATTCCACCGGCGCTGGTGGCTTGATCGGCCCAGGCGACGTGCAGTGGATGACCGCCGCAGACGGTATCATCCACGAAGAGTTCCACTCACCGGCGTTCGCCCGGCAAGGCGGCACCTTGGAAATGGTGCAACTGTGGGTCAACCTGCCGGCCAGGCACAAACGCGCCGCTGCCGGTTACCAGACCCTGCTGGCCGAGGATATTCCACAGCTGGCGCTCGATGCTGGGGCTGGCAGCTTGCGCGTGATCGCCGGGCGTTACCAAGGCTCTGAAGGGCCGGCGCGTACCTTCACGGACATGGACGTATGGGACATGCGCTTGAACGCCGGTGCCGTGCTGCGACTGCCGCTGTTGCCCGGGCGCAATGCGGCGCTAGTGGTGTTGCGTGGTCAACTGCGGGTCAACGCCGAGCGTGACGCCGGCCCCGCCAGCCTGGTGCTGTTCGCGCGCGACGGCGACAACGTGCAGATCGAAGCGCCACAGGACACCAGCGTGTTGTTGCTCAGTGGCGAGCCAATCGATGAGCCGATCGTTGGCTATGGCCCGTTCGTGATGAACAGCCAGGCGCAGATCGCCGAGTCGTTCGACGACTTCCATGCCGGGCGCTTTGGGCAACTGGGCGCCACTGAGCGCTAGGCGCTGGATAGCAGCCTTGATCCGCGACAATGTCGCGAAACCCGTCCACAGCGGCAGCCGAATGGTCCGCTGCCACCATTGGTCGGCCAGCGGCTGCAACTGATCGAACAAACCTCATCGGCGCAGGTTCTTCCACTAAGGTGCTAGAGGAACATGTACCTCTTCAACGCCAGTACCTCGGGCCATGGATCGCCAGCCGAGGTCATACCCATGTACATACAATAACTGGCCATTCAGGGACCAGAGAGGGTCGTACCATGTCGCTGATCGGAGTTTCGATGTTGGAAATGCGGCAACTGATCGAGCACGCCTGCCTGCCGGATCGTTGCGAAGTGAGTTGCCCGGATGGCGAGCACCTGACCATCCGTTTGGGCCAAGGGCATACTTTAGATGGCTGCCTGACTGTGACCGATGTGCCACTCACCAGCCTCAACAGCTGCCGTGACCTGCTGGGCTTGGTGGCGCGGCTCAAGGAGCAGCGTCCAGCCAGCGCGCCGCCACTCAAGGCAATCGCCTGATCCACGTCTGCCCGGCGAGCATGGCTTGCCGGGCAGCGGCGTCAATGCAGTTCCACCAGCAGGTTCAACCCGCCATCCCCGCATTTGCCCTGGTCGCGCACCACGCCATGATAGCGGCGTCCTTCCCAGATGAAGGCGACGCTGTGGGCGCGCTCGACCTTGTGCGGTAAAGGCGGGCAGAGGTGCAGATGCAAGGCCGGGCGCCCTTGCAGGTTGAGCGCTGCCAGTTGCGCCTGGCACTCGACGCTCAGCGCCACCGGGCCGAACAGGGTGTCTCGTACATAATCCAGTTGCAGGCAGGCATTCGGGGCGCGGCAGGGCATTTTCATGGCGAGTGGCAGGCTCCTGGGCAAGATGGCGCACATCAGTGCTTTGAAGCCTGCCGAACGCAAGTGTTCAAATTATTTCAATGGCCTTCGGCAAACCGCCTCAAGCCGTCGCCATCGAGGCGATAGCGCACCCACTCATCCTGCGCTTGGGCACCCAGCGAGCGGTAAAAGCCGATGGCCGGCTCGTTCCAATCCAGCACGCTCCATTCAAGGCGCCCGCAGCCCTTGGCCACGGCTTCCTGGGCGATGTGCCGCAGTAATGTGCGCCCGGCGCCGTCGCCGCGTTGTTGCGGGGTCACGTAGAGGTCTTCCAGGTAGATACCGTTACGGCCGAGCCAGGTGGAGTAACTGTAGAAGTACACGGCAAATCCGATGCTCACTCCGTTACGCTCGCAGATCAGGCTGTGCACGGTGCTGCCTTCATCGAATAGGCTGTGCTCGATTTCGGCGAGGGTCGCCACCACTTCATGACGGGCACGTTCGTATTCAGCCAGTTCGGTGATGAACGTAAGAATTTGCGCGGCGTCGCTGCGTACGGCGCGACGGATGGTGAGGCTCATGGCGGGCATCCTTGATTGACGATGCCAGCATGTTACCTGTGCGCGAGCATTTCTTCAGTGCAGTCGTACCGTATCAGTAGGCTGTACTTGCGCAATTAAACTCAACTGTATCGGTGCCCTCAGTGAGCGCTCCGTTAGTGTGGTTGTACCTTTCGGGAAATAAACGGATCCCCACACCATGCTTGCCTCGTTCGACCTGCTCAGCGCGTTCGTGCTGTTCGCTTTCGTTTCTTCCATCACGCCCGGCCCGAATAACACCATGTTGCTGGCCTCGGGGGTGAACTTTGGCGTACGCCGCAGCGTGCCTCACGCACTGGGGATCAGCATCGGCTTCATGCTCATGGTGCTAGGGGTCGGTTTGGGGTTGGGTGAGCTGTTCAAAGCCTGGCCGGTGCTATACACCGTGTTGCGCTATGGCGGCGCTGCGTATTTGCTGTACCTGGCCTGGAAGATCGCGACTTCCGGGCCCATGAACGCTGACACCGTGAGCAGCCGCGAACCGCTGGGTTTCTGGGGCGCGGCGGCGTTTCAGTGGGTCAATCCCAAGGCCTGGGTCATGGCGGTGGGCGCCATCACTACCTATACGCCGGCTCAAGGTTATGTGGTCAATGTGATCGTCATCGCGGTGGTGTTCGCGCTGGTCAACCTGCCCAGCGTCGGCATCTGGGTGATGTTCGGCAGCGCGTTGCGCAACCTGCTGCGCAACCGGCGCGCGCTGGTGCTGTTCAATGTCGTGATGGCCGTGTTGCTGGTGATTTCACTGTATCCGCTGCTGTTTGTAGAATCGTCGTTTTCCTAGAGCCGACGAGTGCCGTAGATGGAGTTGATTCCCTGGTCCCATGAATGCGCCGAAGGTTTCACCTTGCGCGGTTGGCGCACGCCGCCAAGCGGCCGACCGCTGTTGCACTTCCTGCATGGCAATGGGTTTTGCTGCTTGGCCTACCAGCCCTTGCTGCTGCGTCTGAGCGAGCATTTCGACCTGTGGCTGTGCGATGTGCAAGGCCATGGCGACAGCGATCACGGTGGTGCGTTCGTGGGTTGGAACCGTGCGGCGGCGCAGGCCCTGGAGGCCTTCGCCGCTGGGCGCGGTGAATACGGTGACGTGCCGCTGCTGGCGGTAGGGCACAGCTTTGGCGGGGTGCTCACCGGCCTGATGCTGGCCCGAGAGAAGTCGTTGTTCCAGCGTGCGGTGCTGCTCGACCCTGTGCTGTTCAGCCGCCGGATGCTTGGGGTGATGGGGGTGGCTGCCATGGTTGGCCTGCATCGGCGTCATGCACTGGCGCGCAAGGCCGCGACGCGCCGTAGCCACTGGCCTGACCGCCAGGCGGCGCTGGCGTCGCTGCAAGGGCGGGGTATTTTCAAGGGCTGGAGCGACACGGCCCTGCACGCTTATGTCGAGCACGCCATCGGCGATTGCGGCGAGGCCGTGGTGCTCAAGTGCCGACCCAGCCGCGAAGTGGAGATTTTCAGTTCGTTCCCTGAACGTATGTGGCATCAACTGAGCAGTATCTCGACGCCGACCTGTATCCTGTATGGCGAGCACACCTATCCGTTCGTGCCGCACTCGGTTCAACGTCTGGCTAGTCTGAACGCCCAGGTCAGTAGCCAGCAGGTGGCGGGTGGGCATTGCTTCATGCAGGAGGATCCCGCTGCGGCGGCCGAGCGGGTGGTGGCGTTTCTCCAGGCACCTTAATGAAGATTGTCCATTTCGCGACGATAGTTGGATGATTCGCGAGCGATCGACACGCACGTATTCCTTACGCTGGTGCTCCCCCCCTTGTATGGAGCCCCAGCATGAACCAGGCGGTCAGCCCAGAAACCCAGCAGGACCTCGACCAACACCGTGACCCACGGCGCCGGCGTTTGCTGCGTATGGGGCTGGCCGGTTCGCTGGGGCTACTGCTGAGCGCTTATGGCGGTTACTGGTGGCTGGAGGGGCGCTTTCTCGAACAGACCGACGATGCCTACGTGCGTGCCGACTGGGCGCCGATCAGCGCCCGGGTCAGCGGCTACGTCGCCGAAGTGACGGTGGCCGATAACGCCCAGGTCAAGGCCGGTGACGTACTGGTACGCCTGGATGCGCGGGATTTTCGTGATCGCTTGCGCAAGGCCGAGGCGCAGCTAGCGGTGAGCGAGGCGGCATTGCAGGTGCAACGCCTGCGCCTGCGCACTTTCGCTGCCGAACAGACGGAGCAGGCCCAGGCCATCGCGCGTGCCGACGCCGAACGTGCCGGCAGCCGTGGCGAGGCGCAGCGCGCCGAGGCCGACTGGCAACGCTACCAGCGCCTGGCCGAATGGCAAGCGGCCAGCGTGCAACGCATGGAACAAGCCCGCGCCACACGTATTCAGGCCAACGCCCTGCAGCGCGCTGCTGACGCCGAGCTTGCCCGCCAGCACGCGCACAAGGCGGTGTTGGCCCAACAAGGTCGCCAGCTTGAGGCCGAACTGCTGCAACGCCAGGCTGACCTCGACCAGGCCCAAGCCGAAGCGGACCTGGCGCGTAGCGCCCTGGCCGACACCGAGATCCGTGCGCCCTTCGATGGCGTGGTGGGCCAGCGTAAGGCCCGCCAGCAACAGTACATCACCCCAGGTTTACCGTTGCTGGCGCTGGTGCCGGTCGAACAGGCCTATGTGGTGGCCAATTTCAAGGAGACCCAGCTGGCGCACCTGCGTCCAGGCCAGCCGGTACGCCTTGAAGTGGATACCTTCGGCCAGCACTGGCAGGGCACCGTCGACAGCGTGTCGCCAGGCTCAGGGGCGGTATTCGCGCTGCTGCCGCCGGACAACGCCACGGGCAACTTCACCAAGATCGTCCAGCGTTTCCCGGTACGCATACATCTGCAACCCGAAGTGGACGGCGTGCCGAAGCTATTGCCCGGCATGTCGGTGATCGCCACCGTCGATACCCGGCAGGTGCATGATGGACGCTGAGGAAAAAGTCACCACCCGGGCCTGGGTGGCGGTGATCGGCGGCTTGTTCGGCTGCTTCATGGCCGGGATGAACGTGCACGTCACCAGCGCTGCCCTGCCTGAGATCGAAGGTGCGCTGGGCGCGAGCTTCGAGGAGGGGTCGTGGATTTCCACCGCGTACCTGGTGGCCGAGATCAGCATGATCCCGCTGACCGCTTGGTTGGTGCGGGTGTTCTCGTTGCGGCGGGTGATGCTGGTAGGGTCGGCGGTGTTTCTTACCAGCTCCGTGAGCTGCGCACTGGCACCTGGCCTGCAAGCGATGATCGCCCTGCGGGTGGTGCAAGGCGCTTCGGGGGCGGTGCTGATCCCGCTGTCGATGCAGCTGATCATCACCGAACTGCCTGCCAGCCGCCTGCCGCTGGGGATGGCGCTGTTCAGCCTGTCTAATAGCGTGGCTCAGGCGGCTGGGCCTTCGATAGGGGGTTGGTTGACCGACATGTACTCCTGGCGCTGGATCTTTTTGCTGCAACTACCGCCAGGTTTGGCGTTGCTGGCAGCGGTGGCCTGGTCGATCAAGGGCCAGGCCGGTGACCGCAGTGCCCTGCGTCAGGCCGACTGGCTCGGGATCGGCGCCATGGCGCTGGGGCTTGGGGCGTTGCAGGTGGTGCTGGAGGAGGGCGGACGCAAAGATTGGTTCGACTCGCGCTTTATCGTCGTATTCAGTGTGCTGGCGATATTCGCCCTGGCGCTGTTCATCCAGCGGCAGTTATGGGGGGCACGTCCGTTCATCAACCTGCGGTTGTTGGCCAGCTACAACTTCGGTGTATCGAGCCTGGCGATGGCGGTATTCGGCGCGGCCACCTTCGGCTTGGTGTTTCTGGTGCCCAACTATCTGTCGCTGGTGCAAGGCTACAGCGCCAGCGAGGTCGGCAAGAGCCTGATCGCCTATGGCCTAGTGCAACTGTTGCTGGCGCCCTTGCTGCCCCGGCTGATGCGCTGGCTCAACCCCAAGCTGCTGGTGGCCAGCGGTTTCGCCATCATGGCCCTGGGGTGCTGGCTGGGCTCGCAACTGACGGTGGATGCGGGTAGCAACGTGATCATCCCGTCCACCGTGGTGCGGGGTATCGGTCAGCCGTTGATCATGGTGGCGCTGTCGGTACTGGCGGTGAAGGGGCTGGACAAAGCTCAGGCGGGCTCGGCTTCGGCGTTGATCTCGATGCTGCGCAACCTGGGTGGAGCATTGGGCACGGCGTTGTTGACGCAACTGGTGTCGCTGCGTGAACGCTTTCATTCGGTGCGGGTGGGCGAGGCGCTGACATTGTTCGACGGCGCGTTGCAGCAACGTCTGCCGGGCGGCATGCTCGATCCGCAATCACCGCAGGTGATGCAGAGCCTGGCGCTGATCGATCGCAGTGTGCGCGAGCAGGCTTACCTGATGGCGTACTCCGATGCCTTCTACCTGTCGTGCCTGGCGTTGCTGGGGTGTGCGCTGGCCGCCTTGCTGTTGCGCAGTCGTTAGCGTGTGCCCCTTCACGAACAGCGCTGGCCCTGCGACCATGAGGTTTCATTGCCACCGAAGCCTGTCGATGCCCCGTCCGCCGATCCTTGCACTTGCCGAGAACTACCGCCACGGCGAGCACATTGCCCTGCACTGTCACGACCGTGCCCAGCTCATTCATGCGATCAGTGGCGTGGTCACGGTCAGTGCCCGCGAAGGCAGTTGGGTCGTGCCCCCTGGGCGCGGAGTCTGGGTGCCTGCGGCCAGCGAGCATGAGTTGCGCATGTCCGGGGTGGTGCGCATGCGTACCTTGTTCGTGGACGCCGAGGCACGGTCTGGGTTGCCGCAGCAGTGTCAGGTGATCGAGATCTCGCCACTGTTGCGCGAGCTGATCATCCGGGCCATGGACATCGTGCCGGGGTACCCGCTGGATGGGCCTGAGGCGCGGATCATGGCACTGATCCTGGACGAGATCCGCGTGTTGCCGGTGCTGGCACTGCATGTACCCAGCCCAGGGCCTGGGCCTTTGCAGGCATTGTGCGAGGCCGCGCGCGCGGCGCCGGCCGATGACTGGAGCTTGGCGCGGGCGGCGCGCTTGAGCGGCCTCAACGCGCGAACCCTGACCCGGGCTTTTCAGCGCGAGACAGGCTTGAGCCTGGTGCAGTGGGTACGGCGCATGCGTTTGCTGGCGGGGCTGGATGCCCTGGCGGCGGGCGCATCGGTGCTGGAAGTGGCGCTGGACCTGGGCTATGACAGCCCGAGTGCGTTCAGCGCGATGTTCCGGCGCACCCTCGGGGTTTCGCCCTCGGTGTATGTCGGGCGGGGCACGCCGCGCTGGTGAGCTTACGCCAGCGCCATCGGATGCAGGGCCCTGAAGTGTTGCGCCTCCTCCACCAGCCAGTCATGCACCGCTCGTGCCCCCGGCTGGCTAAGCCCGCCAGGCCGATACAACAGCACATAGCGCTTGTGGTTGGCGATCGGCACGCCGAACGGCACGATCAGCGCGCCACGCTCCAACTCGTCGTTGAGTAGCGTGCGCCGGGCGATGGCCACGCCGATGCCGGCGATCGCCGCCTCGATGGTGAGGTGGTTGCGGTTGAAGGTATGCCCGCGGCGCACCGGCATGCCGCCAGCCCCGATCCCCGCCAGGTAGAATTCCCACTCGGCGTACTCCGAGCTGCCGCGCCAGGCTGTGATGTCGTGCAGCAGCGGATAGTGCGCCAGGTCGGCCGGGCCGTGCAGCGGCGGGCGACCGCGCAGCAGGGCTGGGGAGCACACCGGAAAGATCTGCTCGTCCAGCAGTGGCGTGGACAGCATGCCGGGATAGCTGCCGTCGTTCAGGTCGATGGCCAGGTCGAAGTCGTCCGGGTGCAGGGCTTGGTTGCTGTCCTCGGCCACCAGGCGCAGCTCGATGTCGGGATAGCGCTGCTGGAAGCGTGGCAGGCGTGGTGTCAGCCATTTGGCCAGGAACGACGGGATCGAGCGCAGCCGCAGCGTGCCGCGGATTTCGCCAGCGTCCAGGCGTAACAACTCGGCCTCGATGCTGCCGTAGGCTTCTGCCACCGTCTGCGCCAGGCGCTGGCCCTCGGCCGACAGTTCCACGCCTCGGGCGCGGCGCAGGAACAAGCGATAGCCCAGGCGTTCTTCGAGCTGGCGCATTTGTTGGCTGACCGCACCTGGGGTGATGTGCAGCTCTTCTGCACAGCGGGTGAACGACAGGTGCCGCGCCGCGCAGGAAAATACGTGCAGCCAGACATACACCTGACCATTGAGTTGCCCTTTCATCGTTTAGTCCTGCTAAAGCCTTTTGTAGAAAGTTTCGTTGGTCATCGACCGGGCAGGCCGTCAGTATCGCTCAATATCGCAATACCGCTCAAATTCCTCACAGCGCCGTGGATCGTTTCTATCGACAAGCCCGGCAAGGCATTAGTATGGCTATCAGTGTTTTCGACCTCTTCAAGATTGGCATCGGCCCGTCCAGCTCCCACACCGTCGGCCCCATGCGCGCCGCAGCGACCTTCGCTGGCGTCTTGCGTGAGCGCGGGCTGCTGAATCGTGTGACACGGGTCGAGGTGCGCCTGTATGGCTCGCTGTCGGCCACCGGCGTCGGCCATGCCACCGACCGGGCCTGCTTGCTCGGCCTGATGGGGCAATGGCCGGACCGTATCGATCCGCAGAGCATCGAATCGCGTATCGACCAACTGATGCAGGAGCACTGTTTGATCCTCGACGGCAGCCACCCGGTAGACTTCCAATATGCGCGCGACATGCGTCTGTTGGACGAAGACCTGGCTTACCATCCCAATGCGATGACTCTGGAGAGCTTCGACAGCCAAGGCAGCCAGTTCAGCCAGACCTACTACTCCATCGGTGGTGGCTTTATCGTCGAGCAGGCAGAGCTGGATGCGCCTGCGGCCGACGCTGGCGAAGTCAAGTTGCCCTACGCGTTCTCCAGCGGCGCCGAGTTGTTGGCCCTGTGCAAGCAACATGGGTTGAGCGTGAGCCAGCTGATGATGGCCAACGAATGTGCCTGGCGCACAGAGGCCGATGTTCGTGCAGGGTTGCTGAAGATCTGGACGGCGATGGGCGAGTGCGTGGCCAACGGTCTACGCAATGAGGGGGTGCTGCCCGGCGGCTTGCAGGTAAAGCGTCGCGCCGCCAAGCTGCACCGCAGCCTGCAAGAATTGGGCAAACCGAATGTGATCGGCTCGACCCTGAGCGCGATGGAATGGGTCAACCTGTTCGCCCTGGCGGTCAACGAGGAGAACGCCGCTGGCGGGCGCATGGTCACCGCGCCCACCAATGGCGCAGCGGGCATCATTCCAGCTGTGCTGCATTACTACATGAAATTTAACCCTACCGCCTGCGACGACGACGTGGTGGCGTTCCTGCTGGCCGCAGCTGCCGTGGGCATCCTGTGCAAGACGAACGCGTCGATCTCCGGCGCTGAAGTGGGGTGCCAGGGTGAGGTCGGGTCGGCCTGTGCCATGGCCGCTGCCGGCTTGGCCGAAGTGCTTGGTGCGACCCCACCGCAGCTTGAGAACGCGGCCGAAATCGCCCTCGAGCACAACCTCGGGCTGACCTGCGATCCAGTGGGTGGGTTGGTCCAGGTGCCTTGCATCGAGCGCAACGCCATCGCCGCCGTAAAGGCGATCAATGCCGTACAGATGGCCCTGCGTGGCGACGGTGAACACTTCATCTCCCTGGACCGGGTGATTCGCACCCTGCGCGACACAGGCGCTGACATGCACGCGAACTACAAGGAAACCTCGCGCGGTGGCCTGGCCGTGGCGTTCGTCGAGTGCTGATGCGTGGCCTGAAGCGTCCACGATGTCCACGCCATTTCCCTGAGCGAATGGCGTGAGCGTGTGCGCCATCCCTGTTATACGGTGCAGCCTGCCTGGCAGCCCGGCGAGGAAAGCAGAGCTGCCAAGCAGCGATGGCATTTTCACATTGTTGCCGACGAGTGGTCAGATCAGGGGCGGATGGCCACTGCGATGGTCTTGCGCCAGTGCAGTGGCGCTCGCGTCGTTCAGCCGAGCGCCTCACGTAGGCGGTACCACAGCATGCCTAGGGCTAGCAGGGGCGAGCGCAGGGCTTTGCCGCCGGGAAAGGTCAGGTGCGGCACGGCGCTGAAGACATCCAGCCCCTGGCTGTGGCCGGTGGCGATGGCTTCGGCCAGCAGTTTGGCGGTCCAGTGCGTCACGTTAAGGCCGTGCCCCGAATAGCCCTGGGCGTAGTACACGTTAGGGTGCTGGCGCAGGCGGCCGACTTGCGGGAAACGGTTGGCGGTGATGCCGATCATCCCCCCCCACTGATAATCCAGGCGTACGTCGGCCAGTTGCGGGAAGACCTTGAGCACCTTTGGCCGCATGTACGCACCGATATCCTTCGGGTCGCGCCCCGAATAGTGGCAGGCGCCGCCGAACAGCAAGCGCCGGTCGGCAGTCAGGCGGTAATAATCCAGCCCGACCTTCTGATCGCACAGCGCCATGTTCTGCGGGATCAACGTCTGGGCCACGTGCTCGGGCAACGGCTCGGTGGCCATCACGTAACTGCCGGCAGGCAGCACCTTGCCGCTCAGGCGCGGCTCTAGCTCATCGAGGTGGGCGTTGCAGCCCAGCACCAGGCTTTGGGCGTGTACCTTGCCGCGTGCGGTGTGCACGGTCACCCGGCTACCGTGCTCGATGCGCAGCACCGGGCTTTGCTCGAACAGGCGCACGCCCAGGCCCTGTGCGGCGCGCGCCTCGCCCTGGACCAGATCGAGCGGATGCAGGTGGCCTGAGCCCATGTCCACCAGGCCGCCGGCGTACTGGTCGCTGGCAACGATTTCGTGGATACGCTCGGGGCCTACCAACCGAGTTTCATGGCGATAGCCCAGTTCGGCAAGGTTGCGCTGCTCGTCGCTGAAGGCGGCGAACTGGGCCGGGGTGTTGGCCAGCTCGCAGAAACCCCAGCGCAGGTCGCAGTCGATGCCGTATTGCTCGATACGCCGGGCGACCAACGCCACCGACTCGATGCCGGCTTGTTGCAGGTAGCGTACGCCGTCCTGGCCAACGTGACGGGCAAAGCCTGACACCTCATGGCCAATGCCGCGGATCAATTGCCCGCCGTTGCGCCCGCTGGCGCCCCAGCCGATGCGCCGGGCTTCCAGCAGCACCACCGACAGCCCGTGCTCGGCCAGCTCCAGGGCCGCGTTGACCCCGGTAAGGCCACCGCCGATCACACACACGTCGGCGTGCAGTTGCTGGTCGAGCGCAGGGTAGGTGGCTGCCTGGCGGGCTGTTGCGGCGTAGTAGGAGGCCGCGTGTTCGTTCATGTGAGGCATGGCAGTGCTCGGCTCAGCGGTTGGACTTGATCTTGCTCCAGGAGCGCGTCATCAGGCGCAGTGTCCCTGGACTTTGCATCGTCGAGACGTACAGCTTGTCCAGCACGTCCTGAGGAGGATAGATCGCGGGGTTTTCGACCAGTGCCGGCTCCATGTAGGCCTTGGCATCGGGGTTGGCGTTGGCGTAACCGACCGTGGCACTGACCTTGGCGATGACCTTGGGGTCGAGCAGGTAGTTGATGAACGCCAGTGCCTGCTCGGGGTTCTTGGCGTCCTTGGGGATCGCCAGCAGGTCGAACCACAGGTTGCTGCCTTCCTTGGGAATACTGTAGGCAACTTTGACCCCGTTGCCGGCCTCTTCGGCGCGGTGTGCGGCCTGGAGCACATCGCCCGAATAGCCGAAGGCCACGCAGACATCACCGTTGGCCAGGTCCGATACGTACTTGGAGGAATGGAAGTAGGTGATGTAAGGGCGCAGCGCCAGCAAGCGTGCTTCGGCCTTGGCGTAGTCGGCAGGCTTCTCGCTGCGCGGGTCCATGCCCATGTAGTTGAGTACGGCGGGGAATAGCTCGTCGGGAGAATCCATGAAGGCCACGCCGCATTGCTTGAGTTTCTTCAGGTTTTCAGGCTCGAACAGCACCGCCCAGGAATCGATCTTGTCGATACCCAGCGCCGCTTTTACCTTCTCGACGTTGTAGCCGATGCCATTGGTGCCCCACAGGTACGGCACGGCGTACTGGTTGCCAGGGTCGTTCTGCTCCAGTTGCTTGAGCAGTTTAGGGTCCAGGTGCTGCCAATTGGGCAGCTTGCTGCGGTCCAGCGGCAAGAATGCGCCGGCCTTGGCCTGGCGCGCCAAAAAGTGGTTCGAGGGCACCACCACGTCATAACCGGTGCGCCCGGCCAGCAGCTTGCCTTCCAGGGTTTCGTTGGAGTCGAACACGTCGTAGACCACCTTGATGCCAGTGCTGGCCTGGAAATCCGCCAGGGTGGTGTCACCGATGTAGTCAGTCCAGTTGTACACACTGACCATTGGCTCGGCCTGGGCGGCAGTGCCGAACAGCAGGGCGAAGGTTGCAGGGATCAGGGCTTGCATATGACGCATGTCGACACCTCGATTGGTCTTTTTCTTAGGGCGTGGCACTGATGGGGCGGTCTTCGAGGCAAGCCCGCCCCGTTGGGGAGGGGCTTGCCCGGTGATCGGGGGTTACACGCTCAGCAACAAAAATTCGCGCTCCCACGAGCTGATCACGCGCTTGAAATTCTCGTGCTCGGCGCGCTTGACCGCGACGTAACCCTGCACGAACGAGTGGCCCAGGTACTGGCGCACCACCTCGCAATCTTCCATGTGCTGCAAGGCATCCTCGATGGTGATCGGCAGGCGCAGGTTGCGCCGCTCGTAAGCGCGGCCCTGTACCGGGGCGCTGGGTTCGATGCGTTCGACCATGCCGATGTAGCCGCACAGCAGGCTGGCGGCGATGGCCAGGTAGGGATTGGCGTCGGCGCCCGGCAGACGGTTCTCAACGCGCATCGCCTCAGGGCTCGAGGTCGGCACGCGCAGACCAGCGGTGCGGTTTTCCTCACCCCATTCCACGTTTACTGGCGCCGACGTGTCGGGCAGGAAGCGGCGGAACGAGTTGACGTTAGGGGCGAACATCGGCAGCAGCTTGGGAATGAACGTCTGTAGCCCGCCGATATGGTGCAGGAACAGCTCGCTCATGCTGCCGTCGTCGTTGGCGAAGATCGGCTTGCCGCTGGCGATGTCCACCACGCTCTGGTGCAAGTGCATGGCGCTGCCGGGTTCGTCGGTGATCGGCTTGGCCATGAATGTGGCGGTGACGTTGTGCTTGAGCGCCGCCTCGCGCATTGTGCGCTTGAACACGGTGATCTGGTCGGCCAGGTCCAGCGCGTCGCCATGCCGGAAGTTGATCTCCATCTGGGCTGGGCCGTCTTCGTGGATCAGCGTGTCCAGGTCCAGGCCCTGCATCTCGCACCAGTCGTAGACATCCTCGAACAAGGGGTCGAATTCGTTGGCCGCATCGATGGAAAACGACTGGCGACCGCTTTCGGCGCGGCCCGAACGGCCCAGCGGCACTTGCAACGGCAGGTCCGGGTCTTCGCAGCGCTGGGTCAGGTAGAACTCCATCTCCGGGGCGACGATTGGCTGCCAGCCTTTGTCGGCATACAGCTTGAGCACCTTCTTGAGCACGTTGCGCGGCGACAGCTCGATGTGGTTGCCCTGCTTGTCGAACGTATCGTGGATGACGATGGCGGTCGGTTCGATTGCCCAGGGGATCTGGTACACCGCCGTCGGGTCGGGGCGGCAGATCATGTCGATGTCCGCAGCGTCGAGCAGGCTGTAGTAGATGTCATCGTCGACGTAGTCGCCGGTGACCGTCTGCAACAGCACGCTTTCAGGCAGGCGCATGCCGCGCTCGTGGAGGAATTTGGCGGTCGGGGCGATCTTGCCACGGGCGATGCCGGTCAGGTCACTGATCACGCATTCGACTTCGGTGATCCGGTGTTCTTTCAGCCAGGCGGACAGCTGATCGAAGGGGGCGCTCATACAAACCTCTTGGTTGGGTAGTTGTGGTGGGTGTGGCCAGGAGGCTTCCCACGGGTGACGCTGAGGACTATCTTGGGCGCAGGCCCTCGGGGTGATCTATCCACTTTCTTCGTCGATCAATGCACCAAAAGAGTGCAATAGGACAACGCGTGACAACGCCCAACGCCTTGCAGGTCCGCGACTTGCGTACTACCGATGTCACCGAACAGATCCGCGCCACGCCCGGCTGGCAGCAGCAGTACCGGCAGATGTCCCCCGGGCATTTCAACGGACAGCTGCGTTGGCTGGGGCTGGACGGCGTGCAGGTCTACGAGGAGCGTCTGAATACCCGGGTCGAGCAGTTCTTCCGTGCCCCTAGCGGAGCCTTGGCGTTCTGTTTCGACCGCAGCGAAAACAGCCTCTACCTGCTCAACGAGGACAGTCGCAACATCTGGATCACCCCGGAGAACTATCAGGAGGTGGCGGTGGTGTTCGACCAGCCGTTCCTGGCCAGCCATGGCCTGGACATCGAGCGTTTGCGCGGGTTGTTCATGGTGCCGTTGACCTGTCAGCAGACCGCGCTGTTCGGCAATTGGCTAAGTGCGACGCTGACCCGGGTGGGGCAGGCTGAGTGTGAGCTGGCAGGCGCAGCGCTGAGTGAGCAATTGTTCGAAGACTGCCTGTTCATCCTCGATAACGCTGGCCAAGGCCTGCAAGGCGAGGCACGCGAGCGGCGCGACGAGGGGCGGGCGATCATGCGACGGATCAGCGAGTGGGCCGCCGATTGCCCCGACGAAACCCTCAACCTGGTGGAACTGGCCAAGCTCGCCGGGGTGTCCGTGCGTCGCCTGCAACAGGCCTTCAAGGGGTTCACGCAGATGCCGCCCGCGCACTGGCTGCGGCTGCGTCGGCTCAATGGCGCGCGGCGCGACCTGCTGCAGGGGGCAGGCGAAGTGACCGTGGCCGAGGTAGCCATGCGCTGGTCGTTCTGGCACCTGGGGCGGTTTTCGGAGAGTTATCGGCAGTTGTTCAGGGAGTTGCCGAGCGAGACGCTCAAGCGCAGTCGCGGGGTATCCGGCTAGCGCCGCGCAACACCTGGATTCGGCGTTGCACGGCGCTAGCTGGGTGCGAATCAGTTGCGATCGAGCCAGACGGTCTGGGCGTTGGTGAACTCACGTACACCGAAGTGCGACAGCTCGCGCCCGAAACCGCTTTTCTTCACGCCGCCGAAGGCTACGCGGGGGTCGGAGGCGCAGTAACCGTTGATGAACACGCCACCGGTGTCCAGTGCCTGGGTCATGCGCTCGGCCAGGGCGTAGTCAGCGGTGTAGATGGTCGCGGCCAGGCCGAATTCGCTGTCGTTGGCCAGCTCCACGGCATGTTCGGCGTCGCGGGCGCTGATGATCGCCGCCACCGGGCCGAACAGCTCTTGTTTGAACGCGGTCATGTCCGAGGTGACGTTGGCGAACACGGTGGGTGCGTAGAAGTTGGCTGCGCCTTCGATTTTGTTACCCCCCAGCAGCAGGGTGGCGCCTTCGGCCAGCGTCGCCTGGACCTGACCGTCAAGCTCATCGCGCAGGTCGAAACGCGCCATTGGGCCGATGTAGGTGGCTGCATCCAACGGGTTGCCGACGGTCAGTGCACGGGTAGCCTCGACGAACTTGTCGGTGAACGCTTCGACGATGCTTTCCTCGACGATCAGGCGCTTGGCCGCGGCGCAGACCTGGCCGGTGTTCTGGTAGCGGCCGATCACGGCGGCTTTGACGGCAGCATCGAGGTCGGCATCGGCCAGCACGATGAAAGGATCCGAACCGCCCAGTTCCAGTACGCATTTTTTCAGCGCGGCGCCGGCTTGAGCGCCAATCGCCATGCCTGCACGCACGCTGCCGGTCAGGGTCACGGCAGCGATGCGGGAGTCGTTGATGGCTCGAGTGACGCCTTCAGGGGTGACGTTGATGACCTCGAACACGCCCTCAGGCAGCCCCGCGCGCTTGAACAGGTCGGCCAATAGGTAGGCGCTGCCCATCACGTTAGGGGCGTGCTTGAGGACATAGGTGTTGCCGGCCAGCAGCGCCGGCACCGCGCCGCGCAGTACCTGCCAGAGCGGGAAGTTCCACGGCATCACCGCCAGGATCGGGCCCAGGGGACGGTATTCGATACGGGCTTTTTCGACCTGGGTCGGTTCCGGGGCGAGCATGGCCGGGCCGTGTTCGGCGTACCACTGACACAGGCCGATGCACTTGCTCACTTCGCCACGGGCCTGGCTGATCGGCTTGCCGATTTCGCGGGCAATCATCTGCGCGAAGGCTTCGCTATCGGCTTGCAGCGCGTCGGCCAAGGCCACCAGGTATTCGCTGCGCTGACCCAGCGACACCTTGCGCCATTGGTTGTAGCCAACCTTGGCGCGTTGCAGCGCCGCTTCCAGTGCGGCGTCGGTGTCGTAGGGATATTGGCCGATCTGCTCGCCGGTATACGGGTCGACGGAGATGGCGTGGGTCAGGCTGCTGATCTGGCTCATGGCGATCGCTCTTTTGTTATGAATCGGTAGGCTCAGACTAGAGGGTGCGCGCTTTAATGAAAACTGAATAATAATGAGTAAAACATTCACGAATGGAGAATGGCTGTGGACCTGGTGCAACTGGAAATCTTCAAGGCGGTGGCCGAGCACGGCAGCATCAGCGCCGCCGCCCAGCAGATCCATCGGGTGCCGTCGAACCTGACCACCCGTATCAAACAGCTTGAAGAAGACTTGGGCGTCGAGCTGTTCATCCGCGAAAAAAGCCGCCTGCGGCTGTCGCCGGCGGGCTGGAACTTCCTTGAATACACCCGACGCATCCTGGACCTGGTGCATGAGGCACGGCTGACCGTGGCCGGTGAAGACCCACAGGGCACCTTCGCCCTGGGCTCGTTGGAGAGCACGGCGGCGGTCCGTATCCCGGCCTTGCTCGCCGCCTACAACCAGCGCTACCCCAAGGTCGACCTGGACCTGTCCACCGGCCCTTCGGGGACCATGCTCGAAGGGGTGCTGTCTGGGCGCCTGGTGGCCGCCTTCGTAGACGGCCCGTTGCTGCACCCCACGCTCGAAGGTATGCCGGTATTCGAAGAAGAAATGACCATCATCGCGCCGCTCAACCATCCGCCAGTGACTCGCGCCCGCGACGTTAACGGTGCGAGCATCTACGCGTTTCGCGCCAACTGCTCCTACCGCCACCACTTCGAGAGCTGGTTCGTGCATGACCAGGCCGTGCCCGGCAAAATTCATGAGATGGAGTCCTACCATGGCATGCTTGCCTGCGTCAGTGCTGGGGCAGGGCTGGCGATGATGCCGCGCAGCATGCTCGACAACATGCCCGGTTGCAGCACCGTCAGTGCGTGGCCGATGGCTGAGGACTTTCGTTACCTGAAGACCTGGCTGGTGTGGCGTCGTGGCACGGTGTCACGCAGCCTCAGCATGTTCATCAAGCTGTTGGAGGAGCGCCGTGGCTGAAAACCGTATGCGCTTGCGCGCAGAGCATTCAACCCGCTGAGCATTGCGGGCGTCATCGAATGCGCCTGCCGGGATCGCGGCGCAGGCCACAAAACAGGGCGAACATAGTGGCAAAACACTTTCAAGTTGCGCGCGGATCGGATAATAATCGCGGAATTATTACCGCTTGTGACCACGTAGATGCGGCGGTACCCAGGGACATAACAAGGGGCCAAGCCCCCGCTTGCAGCAGGCCCGTGCTAGCCACGGTGCAGGCCTGTCCGCGAAGACCATCAGGAGAAGTCATCGATGAAAACCCGCCTTTCCAGCTCGCTGGCCGTTGCAGTGCTGGCGCTCGCTGGCGCCTGCAGCGCCCAGGCCGCCCAAGTCTCCGGCGCTGTCGGCGCCACCTCTCAGGGTGACCTGACCTATCGAATCGGCATGTCGTTCGACTGGGACAAGCGCTGGCTGGAGAGCAATACCGGCTTCGTCACCGGCTACTGGGACGCCGCTTATACCTACTGGGAAGGTGGCGACTACAGCGGCGCCCACTCGCTGTCGTTCAGCCCGGTGTTCGTCTATGAGTTCAAAGGGTTCACCTACACGCCATTCATCGAGGCCGGCATCGGTCTTGCCGCCTTCTCCAAGACCAACGTCGGCGATCAGCGTCTGGGTTCCTCAGTCAACTTCGAAGACCGTATTGGCTTTGGCTTGAAGCTGCCGGCTGAGCAGAAGGTCGGTATTCGCGCCGTCCACTACTCCAACGCCGGGATCAAGCAGCCTAACGACGGTATCGAGTCGTACGCGTTGTTCTACAGCAAGGGCTTCTGAGACCCTTGTCTGGCTAGGCGTGCGGTGCCAATGCGCCGGACGCCGCACTTTTTAGTATTTGCGCGTTCTATGTTGTGCAAGGCTGCGCCGATTCCCGGCAGCGCCGTTGACAAGCAGCACAACGATGCCCGCCAGACGACTGCACAGATCCCCACCGCGCCTGCTGTTGGCTGGCATGTTGCTATGCCTTGGCGCCTGTACCGAGCAGCAGGGCCGGAACATGCTCGACCAGTTCAGCAACGGCAAACCTGACGAGCTGTTCCAGACCAGCGTCGACCGCATGGCCACGCTGTCGATGCGCGACAACCTGCAAAGCTTGTATCTGCTGATGAACAAGCTGTACCTGCGCAACCCCAGCCAGTGGCGGTTGTCCGGCTACCCCGACGCCACCACTGCCGCTCGGCAAATTCGCATCGCCATCGAGCAGCGCCAGTCATTGCCGCAGTTGGGCGAGCGGCGCGACCTGGCGGCGCTGAGCTATGCCCTGGACCCTGAATTCAAGGGTGACCGGGTCGGTGCTTTCATCTATGCCGTGGGCAGCATGATCATCACGGCGCATGGCGGGCGTACCGAGTTCTACATGACCGATACCCTGGATCCTACGTTCATCAACAACGCCGCACGTAACATCGAGAAGGCCACCTGGATGCTCGGGCAGCGTCAGGATGCAAACGGCACGTTGCTGCTGTTCTCCAACGAAATTTCCGAGCAGGGCAGCAACCTGAGCTTTGCCGTTGAGTTCGGCAAGGTCGTTGCGCGCCTGGACTTGCTGGCGCAGATGCTCGATGAGCGTTACCGGCGGATTGGCGTGAACTATGCGCAGAGCCTGTTACTGATGAACTTCCTACCGGTGCAGTGAGCGCCAGCACGCAACGCGGGGCCCGCTCGCTTGCGCAGGTTGTACGCTGCACAAGTAAGCGGGCCCCGTGTGCGGGCCTGGATCAAGCCACATCGACCAGCACGATCTCGCTGTCTTGCAACGCAGTGACCTTGAGTACGCGATGCTGCTCGATCGCCACGCCATCACGCGCCTTGGCTTGCAGGCCGTCGATCTCGATCAAGCCCTTGGCCGGCACCAGGTAGCCGCGCCGACCTTCATCGAAGCGGTACTCAGCGCTTTCGCCAGCGCGTAGGGTGGCGGCCACCAGGCGGGCGTCGGTGCGGATGCGCAGGCTGTCCTGGTCGCCCTCACGGCCGCTGGCCAAGGTCACGAAGCCTTCGCCACGTTCACCGGTTGGGAATGGCCGGGTTCCCCAGGAAGGCGCCTCGCCGACATTTTCCGGCACGATCCAGATCTGGAAGATCCGCGTGTCGACGTTCTCCAGGTTGTACTCGCTGTGCACGATGCCGCTGCCTGCGCTCATTACCTGCACATCGCCGGCCTCGGTGCGACCTTTGTTGCCGAGGCTGTCCTGGTGGGTGATGGCACCTTCGCGAACGTAGGTGATGATTTCCATGTCACGGTGCGGGTGCGGTGGGAAACCGCTGCCAGCGGCGATCAGGTCGTCGTTCCATACCCGCAGGTTGCCCCAGTGCATGCGCGCAGGGTCGTAGTACTCGGCGAACGAGAAGTGGTGGTGGGCGTCCAGCCAGCCGTGGTTGGCGTGGCCGAGGCTTTCGAAGGGTCGCAGTTGCAGCATGATGGTGATCCTCAGATACGTTGGAATGGCCCCATGATGCGCGGGCTAAGCATCGAAAAAAAGCGTAAATATCGGCTTATTTCAATCTATTAAATAGATATTTATTGATGTGAGAGCGCTTGCGGTTCATCGCCTAATCCACTGATTCGCTGGCGCTTTATGGTCGATGAGGCGAACATGTCCGCTGTTTGACTTTTCAATGGAGTGACCGTGCCTCACGAGCATCCCCAGGCTCCGGCCGACCTGACACCGCCCGCCCAACTGCCATGGCTGCGTCGCCTTGCCGCGCGCCTGCTCGGGCGTGGTTTGAGCCGCTTGCAGGCGCAGCACCGCGACAGTTGGTTCCTGGGCCATGCCGACGGCCTGCGCAACGGCCACGCCGATGGTCTGCGCGAAGGCTACGAACGGGGCCGGGTCGACGGCTTCGAGGCGGGTCGCCAGGTGCTGGTGATCCGCGACCTGCGCCCGGATGTGGCGGCAGTACCCGGTCAGGATGACAAGCTGTTCGATGATTGGCGCCTGCCGCTCAGTGCCGAACTGAAAAAGCGCTTCAAGGCCGATGTCGCCCAACGCCTGCCGGCACAGGCCCAGCCTAGCGCTGCGCAATGGAAGCTGATCTTCAGCGATACGCCTTCGACCTGTGTTGTCGCTGGCGCTGGGGCTGGCAAGTCCACGTCGCTGGTGCTGCGTATCTTGCTGTTGCGCCATTACCTGGGCTTCGAGCTTGACGCCATGACCGTGGTCACCTTCACCCGCGAGTCGCGGCGCGACTTCATCCAGCGCCTTGTGCAGGTGTTCGCCCTGTGGCAGTTGAACCTTTCTCCGGCCCAGGGGCGTGAGCTGGTGCGTACCTTTCATTCACGCATCCTGCCCTTGGTGCGTAGCCTCCCAGGCTTCAGTCAGGTGCGGGCGTTCGAAACTCTCGGCAGCGACCTGCCAGTGGGTAGTGAGGCCAGTGCCGACAGCAATCCGTTCGATCTGCGTTTGAACGATGCCCAGCGTCAGCAACTGAACCTGTGTTACCACCAGTTGCTGAGCAGCAACCCGCGCTTCGCCGAGCAGGTCGCTACGCTGCGCCAGGAAGCGTTGCTGCTCAAACCGCTGGACCCGGATCACCCGGACGTGCAAAAGCGGGTACAGGTAACCCAGCTCGCTGCCCAGCGCGACGAAGAATTGTGCGATGTGATCGAAGACTTGTGGTTCGCTGCCGGTGCCTGGCCGATCAAGGGCATTGAGCCGTGCCGCGACACGTTGCAGATCCGCGGCAGCCGCTTTCACGTGCAAGGACGCTTACAAGGTTCGGGCGCCTGGGTGGTGCTGGGCTTCGATCCGTCGGAAAGCGGCCAATACCAGCGCCCAGGGGCCAAGCTGACGGTGCGGGCGGAATGGGCGGTAAAGCGCACGTTGTTTCAAGCTTTCTGTGATAAACCATTGATATGGTTAGATAATTACGCGTCAGCAAAGCGCCTTGCTGCCGCTCTGGCAGGCGATGCCGTTGCGGGTCCTGGCTTTGAATACAAGGTCAAGGGCGAGTTGGCGCCAGCACCCTTGCTCGATGCGTTCGTCAGTGCCGCAGGCTTTATTGAAAACCTGGGGCTTGACGTGAGCAAAGCCATAGCTGCCATGAGCTTCCCGCCCGGTGACAGTGATGCCGCGTTCTTCGAAGCGCTGGCGTTGTTCTGGAAAGCCTTCGAGGCGCAACTGTTGACGCAGTCGCCGCCGGTGATGACCTACAACCGCATGTTCGCCCTGTTCGGCGAGAACAACCCGGAGAACCTGCAACTGCTGCCCGATCCTCTGTTGCGCCCGCTGGCGCACCTGATGATCGACGAATTCCAGGACGTCTCGCCGCAGATCGTCAGTTGGCTGCGGGCAAGCCTGGCTGAGATCCGCCGACGGGGCCCGGCCATGCACACGGGGCGCAACGCCCAGCATGCCTCGCTGATGTGCGTGGGCGACGACTGGCAATCGATCTACGGCTGGCGAGGCAGTTCGCCCCAGTATTTCATGGCGTTCACCCAGACCTTCCCATCACCGGCGCATACCCGCGTGATGATGGTGGAGAACTACCGTAGCCAGCAATACATCATCGATGCCGCCGAACATGTGGTGAAGGGCACGCCTGCGATCACCGGTAAGAAAGCCAAGGCCAGCGCAGTGGCTGGCGAGCTGCCGCTGTCGCCGGTGAAAGTGTTCGAGCGCGACGAGGCCGCCTTGGCCCAGACCTTGATCGAGCATTACGAGCAGGGTGAAACGGTCATGATGTTGTTTCGAAAAAGTATCGATAAGTCATTGATTGAACAGCATATTGATCAAATAGTTAAAGTGGATTCTAGCTTGCCGGCTGGCCAGCGTCGGTTCAAGCAACTGACCTATCACAGTGCCAAGGGCTTGCAGGCCGACGCGGTATTCATGCTCGGCGACTGCCAGTACCTCACCAGTTCACCGTACAAGAACCAAGCCTACCGCCTGGCGGGTCTAGGCAAGCCGGACGATGCCCATGCCTTCGACACTGCGCAGAAGGACGAAGTCCAGCGCCTGGCCTATGTGGGTATCACACGAGCTGTGAAGCACTGCTACTGGCATGTGGAGGTGCCCAGCGGCGAGGCGCTCAATCAGCCTCGGGCGTCGGCGCGGGTGGACGGGGCGCAGGCGTTCTTCGAGGACCTGCGTGGTCAGTGATACCTCGGGCGGGGCTTCGAACTGCTAAGGTTGGTTGAACCTTTGTCCGAGAAGACCTGCCATGCCCGGATTCAGCGTGCTGCACATTGACCATGTGGTACTGCGGGTCAGCGACCTGCAGCGTAGCGTGGCGTTCTACCAGGATGTGCTGGGCTGCCCGGTAGACCGTTGGCGGGAGGCGTTGGGTATGGTCCATCTGGCGGCAGGCAGCAGCCTGATCGATCTGGTCGCCCTGGAGGGTCCAATGGGGCAAGCCGGTGGTGCAGGCCCTGGCTCTGAGGGGCGCAACCTCGATCATGTGTGCCTGCGCGTCGAGCCGTTCGACGAGCAGGCGCTGCGCGCGCACTTGGAGGCGGCAGGGGTGTTGGTCGAGCCTGCACAGAAGCGCTACGGCGCCGACGGCGAGGGTATGTCGGTGTATTGCTTCGACCCCGATGGCAATCGCGTCGAACTCAAGGGGCCGCCAACAAGCGGCTAGTGCTGTTCACGTGAGGCTGCTTCGCAGCCCATCGCGGCACAAGATCGCGCCTACAACGAGCGTGTAAGCCAACAGTCACGGACCCGCGCGGATTTTGCAGCATGAGCCGTGCACCAAGTCGGCAAATCCGGGGCCTGACGCCACAGGCAAGGCGGCAAGCGCTTGAAGGCGTATTGCCACGGGTGTGGCTGGATATCCCGGCAAAGCCGATTATGCTTCTGATTACCTTGCCGCGATCCGAGGCTGTGCCTCGTGGTGCTTCGCCGCAACCAAAGCCTGGGGCTGGGTGCGTGCGTAGTCATCGGTTTGGAGCACTCCGGTCCATCACTTCTTCTGATAGACGGAGGCGACCCATGGCGGTCCTCGACAGCGCATCCACGGGCAGTAGCGCGCCCCAACACGGCATCACCCGGGAGGAGCGCAAGGTCATCTTCGCCTCGTCCCTGGGCACGGTGTTCGAATGGTATGACTTCTACCTCTACGGCTCACTGGCGGCGATCATCGCCAAGCACTTCTTTGCCGGGGTCAATGAAACCACTGCGTTCATCTTCGCCTTGCTGGCCTTCGCGGCAGGCTTTGCCGTGCGACCGTTCGGCGCCATCGTCTTCGGTCGCCTTGGCGACATGATCGGGCGCAAGCATACCTTCCTCATCACCATCGTGATCATGGGCCTGTCCACTGCCGTGGTGGGGATCCTACCCAGCTACGCGGCCATCGGCGTTGCGGCCCCCGTGATCCTCATCACCTTGCGCTTGCTGCAAGGCTTGGCGCTTGGCGGGGAGTACGGCGGCGCGGCGACTTATGTGGCGGAGCATGCGCCCAAGGGCCGGCGCGGCTTCTTTACCGCCTGGATCCAGACTACCGCGACCCTAGGGCTGTTCCTGTCGCTGCTGGTGATTCTGGCCTGTCGCACGGCCATGGGCACCGAGGCGTTCGAGGCCTGGGGCTGGCGCATTCCTTTCCTGCTGTCGATCCTGTTGCTGGCTATCTCGGTGTACATACGCATGCAGCTCAACGAATCGCCGGTATTCATGAAGATGAAAGCCGAGGGCAAGGCGTCCAAGGCGCCGCTGACCGAGTCGTTCGCCCGTTGGGACAACCTCAAGGTGGTGATCATGTCGCTGCTAGGTGGCACCGCCGGTCAGGCAGTAGTGTGGTACACCGGGCAGTTCTATGCGCTGTTCTTCCTGTTGCAGATGCTCAAGATCGACCCGCAGACCGCCAATCTGCTGATCGCAGGCTCGCTGTTGATCGGTACGCCGTTCTTCATCCTGTTCGGCAGCCTGTCCGACCGGATTGGGCGCAAGCCGATCATCATGGCCGGCTGCATCCTCGCGGCGGCGACCTACTTCCCGATTTTCAAGGGCCTGACCGAGTACGGCAACCCAGACGTGTTCGTCGCCCAGGAGCAGAATCCGGTGGTGCTGATCGCCGACCCTGGGCAATGTGCGTTCCAGTTCGATCCGGTAGGCAAGGCGCGTTTCACCAGTTCCTGCGACATCGCCAAGAGTCTGTTGGCCAAGCGCGCCATTCCTTATGAAAACCAGGCCGCCGAGCCGGGCAGCGTCGCCCAGGTGCGCATCGGTGAACGGGTATTGCCAGTTTTCGAAGGCAGCAGCCTACCTGCGGCTGAGTTCAAGGCGCAGAACGATGCCTTCACTGCCACGTTGGCTGGCGCGCTGAAAGAGGCCGGATATCCTGAGAAAGCGGATCCGGCGAAGATCCATTACCCGATGGTGCTGCTGTTGCTGACCATCTTGGTGATTTACGTGACCATGGTCTATGGGCCTATCGCTGCGTGGCTGGTGGAGCTGTTCCCGGCGCGGATCCGCTATACCTCGATGTCGCTGCCGTACCACATCGGCAACGGCTGGTTCGGCGGTTTCCTGCCAACCGTGGCATTCGCCATGGTGGCTGCGACAGGGGATATCTACTACGGGCTGTGGTACCCGATCGTGATCGCGCTGATGACTGCTGTGTTGGGGATCTTCTTCCTGCCTGAAACCAAGGATCGGGACATCAATCACACCTGAGTGCTGACGCGGCCTGCCCCCATGCCTGGGGGCGGGCTTTCAGTCGAAGTAACCGCGCAGCGTGTAGCGGTAGCCCAGGTCCACCTCTTTGCCGCCGCGTTCCCAGGTCTTGTTCAGCACGAACTCGAAGGCCGGTTCGTACAGGCCATCGCGTACCAGCGCCCCGGCAAGCACTTCGATGTCGTACCAGCCGTTCTCCAGCTCGATGATTGGCCGACCAGGCTCCTGGTAGCGGGCCATCAGGTCGCCGAGAGTCTTGTTGGTGAAGTGTTGCAGGATGCTCCAGGTGAACAGCATCAGCGCGCGGTTCTCGACCCGCAGGCGGTGCCCAGCGCGGCGGTGCTTGAGGCGGCTGCCGGGTTCGAGCAGCGCCGGGGCCTGCCCATCGAGGGTGAACAGGATGTGGTAGGGCAGGTTGTCGACGCCGGCCAGCGGCAGTATCACGCCTTCACGCACGGCCTGATCGCCGCTATCACCGGTGGTGAAGGCGCGGGCCAGGTCGTCCGGCAGGTCATGCTCCTGCTTGAAGGTGGCGAGCAACTGGATGTCGCCCAGCAGGAAGTAGTCGATCAGGTCGTTGAGGACTTCAATGAACTCGTAGCGCATGAGTTTTCCTTGTTATGGCTGCGCTGTGGGAAGTCGGCAATGTAGCCCATGGGGCGGCGGGCTGTCTGCACGCTCAGTGGTGCTGGGCGATCTGGATCAGGTTGCCGCAGGTGTCGTCGAACACAGCCACGATGACTGGTCCCATGTCCGTCGGTGGTTGGAGAAAGTGCACGCCAGCGGCGCACAGGCGGGTGTATTCGGCCTGCACATCGCGCACGCCAAAGGAGGTGGCGGGGATGCCGTCTTGCTTCAGAGCGCTCTTGTAGGTCCTGGCTGCCGGGTGCACATCGGGTTCGAGCAGTAATTGGACGCCATGCGGATCATTGGGTGAGGTGAAGGTGAGCCAGCGGTGTTTGCCCATGGGGATGTCGTCTTTGGGCTGGAAGCCCAGTACGTGATGATAGAAGGCCTGGGCCTTGGCTTGGTCGTCGACCAGGATGCTGGTGACCACGATCTTCATTGGCAGTGCTCCACACAGGGGGCTTGGTGTAAGCAAAGCACATCCTGCACGCACTGTTGGGGACTTTGTGGGTTGCGATGGCCGCAACAGCGCTGTAGAGCGTTGAGCGGCGGCGTGTGCCGGTTAGGCACACGCGGGGGCGTCAGCCGGAGCGGGCGATCGGGTGCTCGTCCGACTCTTCCACGGCTTCTTCCTCACCGGGCAGGGCGGTGATCACACTGAAGTCGCTGACTTCCACTGCGCCGCCGCCATAGCCGAGCAGGTGGAAGGAGAACGCCTTGCGCTCGGTGGGGTTGTCGAAGTCGAACTCCATTTCCATGGGCTGGTCGGCGGTCACCAGCACTTCCTCTGGCAGCCCCAGCGCGACGTCCTGTTCGAACTGCTTGGCTTTGAGGCGGATGTAGGCTGCGTGCTCAGGGTCCAGTGCGCGCACCTTGATACGTACCCGGGTGCGTGAACCTTCGGGCATCTCAAGGTACTGCGCGCCGATCAGGTTGTCGGCCCAGTCGTCGCGGATCTGCGCGTGCAGGGCGATCGGCGACGGACCGCCGAACTGGTAGCGCAGATTGAGCGGGGTTTGCAGCAGGGATTGGTCCAGGGTGTTGGCCAGCAGGTTGATCTGCGGGCCCAGGGTATTGTCGCCCAGCCCGAGCAAGCGTGCCTGGTCAGCGATGAAACTGTCACTGGCGTAGCGTCGGCAACGCTGCTGGAAATCGCACTCCGTAAAGGTGCCCTGGCCATCGTGGTAGCGCAGCATGCCGTTGGTGAAGGCAATCATTTCGCGACCGGTATCGTAGTCGCGGTACAGCGAACGTCCGCCCAGGGCTGCCGGGATCGGCAACGCGAAGTAGTCGAGCAGCGAGGTGGCTAGGTCGACATGGCCATAGGTGCCGCGCTTGAGGGTCGGCAATTGTGCCTGCTCGGGTGCCAAGGTCAGGTTGAAACCCCAGGACGAGGCCAGGCGCACGCCATCGATGCCGTGGGATTCGTCGGAGGTGACTACCACCAGCGTGTCCTTGAGCACACCTTGGCGTTCCAGGTTGTCGAGAAAATCGCCCAAGGCATCGTCCAGGTAGGCCACAGCAGCCTGTTTGGCGGTGTCATAGCGCTCCAAGTATGCCTGTGGCGCTGAATAGGGCTGGTGCGTGCCTACGGTCAGCAGGGTCAGCATCCAGGGCTGTTTTTGCTTGCGTAGGGTGCCGACGTAGTCCAGGGCGCCTTCGAAGAACGCCTTGTCATCCTTGCCCCAGGGGAATTCCAGGTAATTGGGTGTTTTGAACCATTCCAGGCCGTGCACCGTTTCGAAGCCGATGTGCGGCATGATCCGGTCCTTGGCCATGAAACGCAGCCCGGAACCTTGCAAGAAGTGTGTCGTGAAACCGGCCTGGCGCAGTTGTGCTGGCAGGCAGGCCTGGTTGCGTACCTGTTGCGTGAGCAACTCGACCCCTTTGGGCGTGCCATTGGCCAGCTTGTCGTAGTCACCGCAGAGCATGGCGTACAGGCCGCGAATGGTCTGGTGGGTGTGCAACACGTAGTCGGGGGTGTTCATGCCGCGTTCGGCCCACAGGCTCAGGCGCGGCATGAGGTCTTCGTCGAAACGGCTGCCCAATGCCTGGCGATTGTCCCGCACGTAGGCGCCGGGAATGCCTTCGACGGTAATCACCAGCAGGTTGCGCGCGTTGCCAGGCCCTTTGAGCAGGCGCTGGCCATTGAGGTCGGCCTGGGTGAGGCCGACGGTGGGCAGCGGGGTGATCGGGGGTTGGCCATACAGCTGCACGTCGACGCGTCGTTGCAAGTGGCTACCGGCAGCACTGAGCAACTGATGCGACACGCTGTATTGACGCCATTGATCGGCCTCCGAGGGGGCCAGCCGTTGGCTGCCCCAATGTACCGCCAGCAGTGCCAGGGGGACTGCCCAAACCTTGGCTGATAACGTTGCGCCACGCTGGCCGCGACCGAACCAGAAAGTGGCCAGCCAAGCCAGCAGGCCACTGCCGAGCAGCCAGGGTAACCAGCCATGGGCGAGGGCACCACCGGTGGAGTTCTCCATGAACTGCGGGTCGAACAAGTAGTGCAGGTCTGACTGGTTGGGCAGGCGCCCGACTGCGCTGACCAGCTCCGCCGAGGCGATCAGCAGGCCGCCCCAGGCCAGCAACAGCGGCAGTCCTAGCCACCATGCGCGACGTTGCAGCAGCAGGACCAGCAGGCTGCCGACGAACAGGTCGGAGAGGTAGCCGAGCATGTCGGACCAGCCGAGCAGCGCCCGTATTGCCAGGGGGATCAACAGCACCAGCCCGCACAGGGCGATCAGCCGGGCCTTTGGGTGGCCGAGCATGTCTTTCACGAAAGCGTTCCTTCTGCCATCAAACGGTCACACAAAAGTGCTGGATGATATCAGGCTGAAGGTGAGCGTGCGGCTTGTGACAAGACCGGTTACCAAAACGCTGGCGCCCGCACGCTGCTCGGGCGCCGCTAGCGCATGACCTGTCAGAAGTAGTACGGGAACTTCAGGCTGAAGGAGAAGTCTGGCGCATCGTCGGTCAGCCCGATGGACAGGTTGGGGACGATGGTCAGGTTCTCGCTGGCGGCGAAGGTCAGGCCTACGTTAAAGTTCGCCGCGTTGTAGTCGCTGTTGGTGATCGATTGCCAGTCGCCGCCATCCTGCTTGATCTTGCTCTTGCGGGCGAACTGGTCGGTGACCGAGAACGACATGCTCATCTTTTCGTTCAGGGCAAACGCGATACCGCCGCCGATCTGCCAGGAGTCACCGAGCTTCACGTCGCCCGGCACCTTGGTGCCTGCATTGGGGCTGATGTCACTGAACGAATCCTGCATGTTGTAGGTGTAGGAAAGGCTGCCGAACAGCACGGCCGGATCGAAGGTCTTGACCAGCGAGATACCGGGGGTGATCGACCACACCCCGTTGCCGGTCGGCAGGCTCTCCGGCACGGCCAGATTGTCGTTGCCCGGCACCTCGCGCAGCTTGATGCCGTAGGGGTCCTTGCCGGTCGGGGCTTTGACGCGCAGGGTGACCACCGCGTCGGGCAGGCTTTCGGATTCGTCGAGGAACTTGTACGCCACGCCCACGTTGACGTCGCCCAGGGTTGGGTCGCGGCTTACGCTGGCACTCGACTCGGACTCCCCAGCCCCGCCAGCCCCGCCGGAGGAGTAGGTCGAGTCGCGATAAACGATGGGTACGTTTATATCAAATTGCCAGCGCTGCGCCACGTTGTAGCGCGCGGTGAGGTCCAGGGTCCAGTTATCGGCCTTGATGCGGTCGATATTGATATCGCCCAGGAAGATCGAATCCAGTGCCAGGAAGCCGTTGAGTACCAGCGCTCGGGTGTCGTAGTGCGTGTAGGTCAGGCCGGTCTCGACACTGAACTTGCCGCCGCCAAAAAAGCCACTGGCCTCGTCGTACAGGTTGGACACGCTTTGCGCCGGTTCCGAGTCGTCCTTGAGCGATTGCCCATAGGAGCTGCCCGAGCCGTTGGCAGCCACGGCCTGGGTCCCTCTGGCAGGTTGTGCAGGAGACTTGACCAGGCGCTTGGGCTGCGGCGCAGGCGGGGCTTCCTCGACCTGGCGCAGGCGCTGCTCCAGCACCATCAACGCGTTCTGTTGGGCCTCGTAGCGCTGCTTGAGCTGGATCAGCTCCTGCTTGAGTGCTTCGACCTGCGGGTCAGCAGCGGCATAGAGCAGCGTGGAGGGCGCCAGGGTGGTCACACAGACGACAGCGCTGAACGTCAACGATCGATGCATGGGGTAGCCGTCCCTTGAGGCTTTATAGGATGAAAATGAGCGTAGATCAGTATCCGAGGGTGCGAAGGCCTTTGAGCTGATCGAGGTTGTTGGTCAGTGTCGCGCCAGCCGGAATGTTGTCGCGCAGCACCACATTGAGCGAGGTAAGGTTGCTGACTTGGTTACCGTTGCCCAGCAGCGTTGTGTTCTGCAGCAGCCCGCCTTCGGCCAGACGTTGCACGGTGCTGCCCTGGTTATTCCCGGCGACGATGTTCATCTGCACGCCGGTAGCGCTAGCCGAGACGCTCATCGAGCCTGCACCGTTGGCGCCCACCAGAGTCGATCCTGGGGTGAGCACCTCGCCCTGGGGCGTGCTGTCAGTGGCCTGGCTGGCCTTGGTGACGGTGATCCCGACGTTGTTCAGGGCGCTGTTGTTATCGCCTGCGGCACGTACCACCTGGGTAACCCCAGTGGTGTTGTTCAAGCCGCCGCCACCTGTGACGCTGCCTGTGCCGTGGGATGTGGCGGTGCCGGTGCCTTTTTCATCGACCATCGTGACGTAGAACTGCGGCTTGATGGTCGATTGCTGGATCTGCATCGAGGACGTTGCCCCGATCACTTCGCCATTGGCGTTCTGCCAGGTGCTGGTCATGACGATACCGAAGCTTACGATGCGCCCGGGCATCACATAGCGACCGCGCAGGTTAGCCAACTCCTGGTCTTTCAGTTCGATGGGCTGGAACGTCTGTGCCTGTACCGGCAGGCTGACCGCGAGGCACATCAGGGTCAGCCATGTGGGCGTCTTCATGGAATGCTCCCGGAGCATCATGCTCACGTTGTCGTTAGAAGAAATCACTGCGAATGAAGCCGAAATCCATCAATTCCGAATCCTTGACCGGGGTGAAGTTGTTGATGCGGTTCTTGGCGGTTAGCGGTTGGGGCGGATCGAGCAGGGCATTGGCCTTGTCGTAGCCCTGGCCGATCACGGCGAAAATGATGCCGTTCCAGCCTTTAAGGAAGTCATCCACCGCGTAGCGCTTGTGGCCCAGCACCGGATCCCCGATGTAGACCCAGTTGCGCTCGACCTTCTGCAGCACCACGAAATGCTTGTAGCCGCGGATGTCCATCAGCACCACGACCGGGATCTTCACGTCGTTCAGGGTCTCTGGGGCGACCCGGTAACCACGTGCACGCATACCGAGGCTCTCGACGTAGCGTTTCATATCCAGCATGGAGAAACCTTGTACCCGCACCAGGTCCTGGTCGGCATTGGCCAGCATGCCTTCGATGACCTCGTGCTCGCTGACGTCCAGCCAGTACGCCTGGCGCAGGATGGTGGCCAGCGCCGCAGCGCCGCAGCTGAAGTCGGTTTTCTGTTGCACCAGATCGGCGAACTTGCGTTCACGTACGCTCTGGATGGGCTTGAACACTACCGCCCCCCCGGGAAGCACTGAAAGCGGCATCTGCGCCGCTTGGAGGGTAGGAGTCAGGCCGGACAGGCAAAGCAGGGCCAGCAACGCAGGAATACGCATGATCGAACGCCCTTCTGGTTGCGTAGAAAAGGCCCCCCGAAGGGGGCCTCAACCGCACGACGGTCAGAACGAGGTGTTGGAGATCGCCAGCGAGTTGCTCTGCTGGTTGCCCACACCGGCCGCCACGTTCACACCCAGGTTGCCCGAGCCACCGGTGACCGAACCACTGAGGGTAGCGGTATTGGTGACAGGGTTCGACCAGCCGTTAGGCGTCAGCACCTGGAAGGAAACGGTGTTGCTGAGGTCCCAGGCACTGGACTCGCTGTAGCTTTTGGTCACGTTCTTGTTCGAAGCCGACGCGCTTTCACCCGAGTTGGCATAGGCCGAGTCGTAAGCCTTCTCGAATGACGAGTCGTAGGTGTGGCCTTTGGTGGTTTCTACGCTGCCATTGAGCGTGGCATCGAACGAGGCCGTGGACTCGGCGCTGCGGGTGCGGGTGTCGTCGCCACGGGTGAAGGTGACCGATTGGCTGGTGTTGAGCGAGCCATCGGCACTGGCAGCCAGGGTCGCGCTGCTGGTGGAGTTGGCCTGGCCGGATTTCGAGCCGCTGGCCTCATAGTGCGAGGTGCCCGCGTTGCTCCAGTTGGAGGAGGCCGATTTGTCGACGTTCAACTCCGACTCGTGGCTGAACGAGGCGGAACCGGTGTTGGTGGTGGTCAGGCTGACCGTCTGCACCGACATGTTGCGATCGGCATAGTTGTTCACTACCAGGCCAGGGCTGTTCTGGTCGGCGGTCGCCGTGGCCGTGGAGTTGCCACCCTGCGGCGAGCTGGCGTTGGCGATGGCCATGGTGTTTTTCTGTTGGTTGAGGTCGCCACCGGCAATGTTGATGCCCATGTTGCCCGAACCACCGTTACCCGAGCCGCTCATCACAGCCGAAGCGGTGGTGTTGTAGTTGGCAACTTTGTTGTCGTTGCTGTACTGCTTGACGTAGGCCGTGGCATTGGCAGCGCCGAAGACGAACGCGTTGTCCATGTCAGCGGCACTGGAGTTGGCGATGGCGGCGGCGTTGTCCTGCTGGTTGCCGCTGCCCGAGGCTACGTTGATACCGACGTTGCCGCTGGTGCCACTGGCCGAGTTGCTGATTTCGGCCCGGTTGATCGTGCCCTCGTTGAGGATTCGATTGCCGGTGCTGTTTTGGGTGTCGTGTGCCGTCGCTGTCGCACTTACCGGAATGATCGTCGGGCCGTGTTGACGATGATCGCGGTCGCGCCGATCGCTCGCCTGCGCAGCTACAGCCATGATCGCAGCAATTGCGAAAACCAGAGGCTTGATGGCCATCGAGGGTTTCATGGTGATTCTCCGTACTGTGTTTTAGGTTAAGTGTTGTTCTGACTGCTTGGGTCAGTTGGCGACCCGGACGCTCAGGGTGTTGGCGGTTCGATTGCCTACCCCTGCGCTCTGATTCAACTGGATTACCCCACGGCTACCGGTGAAGGCCTGGTCGCTGGTGCTGACCTGGCGATAGCCGGTTGAGGTGTCAGTCGCATCGGAGTTGCTGATCAGCGTCACGTTCTGCTGCAACAGGACGCTGTCATCGAGACTGAGCGGTTGCGCACTGACGCTCAGGCGTACCGCGTTGGCTTGCTGATTGCCGGCTCCGGCGCTCTGGTTGACGCCGAGGATGCCGTTGCCACGGCTGAACGCATCGCCCTGGATGTTGGCCGCAGCCCCCATGGATGGGTCAGCCGAGGCCTGGGTGTGCTGGCGGATCTGCGTATTCGCGCTGGCCTCATGACCCAGCGCGATGGCCCGGGCGTTGGCTTGTTGCTGCTGGTCACCGGCAGCCTGGTTGACCGACATCACGCCTTGGTAACGGGCACCGGAACTGTCGATGTCGGCGGTATTGACCACGGGCGGTTGGGCCAGGGCAGGCAGTGCGAAAGCAGTGAGCGCGATCAGCACAGGCTTCATGTCATTTGCCCCCCAGCACTTTCAGCGCGCCCAGGCCTTGCTGCACGCTGGAGTTGACCATGTTGGCAATGCCGCCACCGCTGCCGCCTCCGTTGCCGCGACCGCTGGCCATGTTCGGCAGTGTGTTCTGCGGGCTGAGGTTGCCGCCGAGGGTATTGGTCTGCTGCACGATCATGCCGCTGATTCCGGCACCGCTGCTGACGTTGGCAAAATCACCGTCATTGAGTTCGCCGGTCTGACGTAGTACGGCGGCCGAGGGATTGGCGTTGATCGCCGTAGGGTGCGGGTCGGGCACCAGCGGCGCCCGCGTGGCCATACGCGGATGGACATCGCGCAGGATTACGATCTGACCGTCGCCTGCCTGGGCCGGCAGGCTCAGCGCCGAACCCAATGCACACCCCAGCAGCAAAAGACGGGCGGTGCAGGTGCCTTTGTCGAATGTCCCCACGATGGCATTTCCTTCTTCTGGCTGCTGTGCGGCGTCAGCGTTGCCAGGAGCTAGGGCAGAAGTTGTGCCAATTCGGGTTTTCGCTTGGGGATCAACAGGTTGCGCGAGTTACGAGGTTTTAGGCCTGCGCAGGTGTTTCAGTGCTGAGACGCGGCACCTTGAAAAACCACTCAAGGCCCGTTGCTACGGGGGTTGTGAAGAGATTGTGAAAAGCTGTCTCAGGGCTGAGACACATCCCCCATTTTCGGCGCTGGCCCCCTAGACCGGGGGCTGGATGCTCAGGCGGTGTATCAATGGATTAACACTCGGTAGCGGAGGCTGGCAGCTGGCCATTAAGGAGGTCGCTTACGGCGGCCATGGCTTGGGCGCTGCGCTGGTGCCAGTTGCCCTCGATCACTTGATAGGGGCGTTGGCGACTTTGCAGCCAATGCAAGCTGTCGTCGAAGAACACCTGGCGCTCTTCCAGGCGTGGCTGGCAGCGCATGTCGTCGCTGACCCAGTCCACGCCCTCGGGACGCAGCAGCAGGTGCAGGTCGTAGTGGCGCTCGTCCAGGGCCTGTTCGATCCACTCTGGGCAATCGCTGAACAGTGCGCGGCTCCAGAGGATGTTGCTCAACAGGTGAGTATCGAGGATCAGCAGGGCGGGCGCCTGCTGGCGCCCGTGGTCTTCCCAGGCAAGTTGCCCGCGGGCGATCGCCGGGATGTCTGCATAGCAGGTATCGCGCTGCTCACGCTCGATGAAGTGGCGCACGTACTCGCCCACCACCATGCCACCGAAGTGCGCTTGGATCTCGCCACTGAGCCAGCTCTTGCCGCTGGACTCCGGGCCGCACAGCACCAAGGTCTTCATGCGCCGATCAGCGCCGGGTCACGGCGCCACTCCAGCCAGCCACGCACGGCGATCAGGGTGAACAGGGCATAGAGCGCGGCAGTGAGGTACAGGCCTTTATAGAGGAAGAGGCCGACGAAGATCACATCGACCACCACCCACAACGCCCAGCATTGCAGGCGCTTGTGCGCCATCCACAGTTGCGCGACCAGGCTGAAACCGGTCAGTGCGGCATCAAGCCAGGGTTGTGCGGCATCGGTGAGGTGAGCCATCGCAGCGCCCAATAGCAGACTGCCGGCAAGGCCCGCAGCCAGGCCCTTGAGCATCGGTGCCAGGCCCAGGCTTGATACCTGGCGTGCGTCTTCGACCCGGTCCGGGCGGGTCCACTGCCACCAGCCATACAGTTGCAGGACTGCGTAAATCAGTTGCAGGAGCATGTCCGAGTACAGCTTCACTTCGTAGAAGATCCAGCTGTAGAGCACCACCATTACCAACCCGATTGGCCAGCACCAGGGGTTTTGTCGGACGGTGAGCCAGACGGCGATGACGCCGAGCGCGGCGGCGAAGAGTTCGAGGCCGGACATCGGCGATCCTTGGGTTGCAAAAGAGGGCGTGATTGTACCCCGCAACGCCGGGATCGACCTGTCATTTTTGCCAGTTGTGGCCGGGGCTTGCTGCGCGCACCTTCAAGCCGGGCGCACTGCCTAGCCACTCTCGCTGCTACTTTCCTGCCTGATGACGCCCACGGCAAGTGCATTCGCAACCTCATCGAAAAGTGGATCGAAAAATGACCAATCATCGATATTCGCTCACGTTTGTCGCTGTGCTGTGCGCGATCAACGGCGGGCTGGCCTATGCGCAAAGTTGCGTCGAAACCGCGCAAAATCAGCAGAAACGCTATGAAGCCACCCCCAACGATTGTGGTAAGAGTTCATCACCGGCGTTTTTGTGCTCGGGCATTATTCTGAGAGCGACCGAACCTGCAGCGGTAGAAGGCCTCTACAACTCATGGGATGTCAGCCCCACGTCGAGCAAGACGCAGGGAACATCGTTTTCCTACCTGCGCAAGGATGCCAACTTCAGGCGCTTGGTGGAGAACCAGAACAACGGCTACATCCTGACGCCGATCAGTGAGTTACCGGTATCCAAGCAGAAATACGCCGTGCTGTGTGCTTTCCCCATCGATGGTGGCACCAACGGTCGAGTCGATAATGGATGTGGCACGGCTGATGCGGCCACGGCATCTGCTAAAGGCGCTGCCTGTCACGTACAAAAGATCACCACGGCCGATGCCTGGCTTGATCAATACAAGCGCGAGGGCAAGGGCGATAACCGCAATTTGTGTGGCTTTGCGGTCGCTGATAAGTTCGACGAGTACGCCACCCGCAACTTCAACGCTTCGCTCAGTGCCATGCGCAGAGGCGACTTGTTTTTCAAGCAGAACGAGCTGCGCCTGGCGAACTGGGACGGGGGCAAAGCCGACTCGACATTGCCTATCGAGTCGTTCTTTTACCTCTCGGGTGACAAAGAAGGCATGAGTGATGCGCGCCTGGACCAGGACCGTTACTGGCGCGAGACCGGCGTCTGGGTACCGATCATCGCCCTGACCATGCCCGATCGCCCTGGCGGGACTGCCAAGTTTGCCTGCAACGCGGATGATCAGGCAATCGAGGAGGGAGCAAAGCAACCGCTCAACGAGTACATCCAGTCGGGCATCTGGGTGCTGCGCGACGACCCTGGCACGGGTAAACCGGAGTGGACGCTTTCCTTGAAGCTGACAGAAAAAGGTAGGCGTTCGAGCACATCCGCTGAATCCGACCTTGTCTATGCAGAGCTTCGCAGAAAATTTGGCAGCGATTATCAGTGGATGCAGAACGATGGCGGCGGCATGCGCAGGCAACTGGTGTGTCACTACCGCATTGCGCGCAACAAGGAGGAATTCAATATCGAGCCCTTCAGACCCAATGTCAGCGAGGAGCAGGCAGAGGCCGCAGGTTGTAATCCGGTGTGAGCCGTCATGCCATGCTGTGCCTTGGCGTAACACAAGGCACAGCATAGTTGGTCACGGGTTGCAGCCCAAGGCCTTGGCTTGGGCATCACTTACCACCCTACGGTAGGGCTCCAGGTTCCAGTCTGCCTTGGTCCGGTAGTTGTTCTGCAAGCAAGCCAACTGCACACGCATGCTGCCTTCGCCACCTTCCTGCCATTCCAGGTCATTGCCGCGTAGCCTGAACAGTTCCTGGTACAGCGCCTCATTGGACGCCGACCGTCCTGCACTGGAGGGTATCACCCGCAGGCCCCAACGTCGGTCACCGGTGGCCGTGTCGGTGAATTGTGACCAGCTAGAGGAGGCGATAAGCGCAGAGCTCGCCGGTGTATAGGGATTGCAGCCGGCCTTGGTGGCCTCGGCGTCGCTGACCTTGGGCCTGAATGGTTCGATGTTCCACACGGTCTTGGCGGGGTAGTTGCCGATCAGGCAAGCCAGTTGCTGGCGCATGCTGCCTATGCTGGATTCGTGGTCGCGCCATTGCGGGTCGTTGCCGCGCAGCCTGAACAGCTCGTCGTAGATGGCTTGCTGGTCACTGGCCTGCTTTTGCTTGCCCAGTGTGCTGGGGACGACCACCAAGGTCCATTCCTGGCGCCCGGAGCCTGGGTCCAGGCGCAACGCCCAATTGGCGGCCTGGATATAGCGTAGCTCGATAGCACCGTTGACCCCAACGCTGACCACCTGATCCTCGGCTAGGTAGCTGAAGCGGTACTGCGGCGGCTGGTTGAAGTCCAGGCGCAGCACCGGTACTGCGTAGCCCTGGGCGAACAGCTTGCGCTGGAAGCTCTGCGCAACAGGTAGCCCGTTGGTGGGGGTGGCGGGTTTGGTATCGCCGATGGTGCTGGCGACGAAGGTGGTATTGGGGTTGTAGATGAACGCGTCGATGTACTTCATGTTGGCGCTGCCGTCGGCGGTGTCCGAAGCGGTACGGATCAGGAACTCGTTGAACTGGTCTGGCGTAATCCAGGCTTCGCGCTGGCTGCCAGGGTTCTGGTGCGTCTGAACCATCGCCTGCCAGTCGGTCGGCTGTTCGGCATTCCAGGAACATTGCCCTTTCTGGACCCCGCCGGCGAAGCGCTTGCGCCAGGCGTCGGCGCTGTCGACCTGTTCGGTGTCGCAGCTGCCGAAGGCTAGCGCACTGTTGCGGTTGGCAGGCAGGGTCGCTGACTGAGCAGGAGGGCTGGCGGGTACGCGTGAATCGTCGCGAACGCCAGGTGCTGCGTCTTGTGCGCTGCAGGCGGCGGTGTCACCAGATGGGTACATACCGCACCCGTACCAGCCGCGCTTGGGGCTGGTGCAGCCATCAAAGCTGAAGATGCACAGGGCGCCGGTTTCCATCACCGGTCGGTCGAGGGCGCGTGCATCCATGGGGGTACGCAGGATGAAGCCAGCCGGGCGCACCAGTTTGCTGGTGCTCAGGTCTTTGCGGATCCAGGAGTACGAGCTGGCACCGATTTTCTGCGCCGTGGGGCTGTAGTCCCACGGGTTGAAAGTCCCATCGTCGACCATGCGCAAGGTGACGCCACTGCAGTAGTAATGGCCTCGGGGTGCGCCGGTGTCTGGTTCGGCGCAGGCATCGACGACATGGGTGTAGTTGCGGTTGATGCGGTCGGTGGTCTGTTGCGGGTCGAGTGCATCGGTAATGGTTGGGCCTGCGTGCGCAGACGGCAGGTTGAACAGTAACGCAAGGACCAGAGGCGGGCGGGGCATGGTGAGTCTCCTGGGGCAGTGGAAACATCACCATGCGTTCGGCCTTTCTAGCGGTCTACTGTCAGAAATGTCAGGTGGCCGAAGGCTATTAGACGCGGAACTGGCGCAGCAACTGTTCCAGCTCCACGCTCAAGCTGGCTAACGCTGTACCGGCATCGCTGGACTGGCGCGCCGACTCTGCGGTCTGCTGCGAAAGCCCGGCAGTTTCGGTAACGTTGCGGTTGATCTCCTCGACCACGTGGGACTGCTGCAACGTGGCGCTGGCGATCGAAGCATTCAGCGCGCCGAGGGTGTGCAGTGCCTGGCTGATGGCATCCAGGCTGGTCCCTGCCTCGCGGGCTTGTTCAACGGTTTGGCGGGAAGCCTCGCTGCTGGTATCGATGGCCTTGACCGCCGCCTCCGACTGACCTTGCAGGTGCTCGATCATGGTCTGGATCTCGGCGGTGGACTGTGCGGTGCGCTGGGCCAGCAGGCGCACCTCGTCGGCCACCACGGCGAATCCGCGGCCTTGCTCGCCGGCGCGAGCCGCTTCGATGGCGGCGTTCAGCGCAAGCAGGTTGGTCTGCTCGGCGATAGCACGGATGACCTCCAGCACACCACCGATACGGGTACTGTGGCTGGCCAGCTCACGGATTACCTGCACGGCCTGCTCGATGGTCATCGACAGTCGGTCGATCTGTTGCAGGCTGCCGTGGATCGCCTGCTGGCCGTGGTCGACCTGCTGCTGGGCGTTGCGCATTTCGGTGGCGGCCTGTTCGGCGTGCTTGGCCACGTCATGCACGGCATAGCTGACTTCGTTGATGGCCGTCGCCACCTGATCCATCTGCAATGATTGCTGGGCGCTGGTGGCCTGGGCGGCGCCTGCGTTGTCTCCAACCTGGGTGGCGGAGGCAGCCAGGGCATGGGCTGCGCCCTGCAATTGGCCGACAACGCCTTGTAACTTGCCGTTGAAGCGGTTGAAGTGCTCACCCAGGTGAGTGATCTCGTCGCGGCCATGGGTGTCCAGGCGTCGGGTCAGGTCGCTCTCGCCACTGGCAATGTTGCCCATCGCCTGCACCGCCTCTTGTAGCGGCTGGGCGATGCTGCGGGCTATCAGCACCACCATCAGGGCCATCAGCAAGGCAATACCGAGACCGACTAGCGAGGCATCGCGCAGTTGGCGTATGAACTCTGCCTGTACGTCATCGACGTAGACGCCTGAACCGATGATCCAACCCCATGGTTTGAACAGTTGGATATAGGAAGTCTTGGGCACGGGCTCGCTGGCGCCTGGCTTGGGCCAGCGGTAATCCACCGGACCTGCGCCCTGACTGCGGGCCAGGGCGACCATCTCGTTGAACAAGGCGAAGCCGTCAGGGTCACGAATCGCCGAAAGGTCCTGGCCTTCGAGCTTGGGATTGGTAGGGTGCATGACCATCTTCGGTTGCAGGTCATTGATCCAGAAATAGTCGTTCTCTTCATAGCGCAGGCCGCGCACGACCTGGAGGGCCTGTTGCTGGGCCGCTTCGCGGCTGAGCGTGCCAGCGGCCTCCAGGCCTTGGTAATAAGCCAGGACCCCGGCGGCAGTCTGGACAACATGCCGGGTCTTTTCAGCCTTGGCGTGGTAAAGGTCGCCATGAATCTGGCGCAGCATCAGCAGGCCCAGCACTACCAGCATGGCCACGGCGACCAGCAGGATCAGCCATAGACGGCGGCTGATCGACATCGATCTCAGGGTCTTCATGACGCATTACTCCGGTGTTGTTCTTGTTATCAAGGGCATCCAAGCATGCTTTGACACTGGCCCCCACTCGACCAACGGCTAATGTGTATGACCAGACATTCCGTGTTGCAGGTGATTGGAGAGTTCAAACCAAGCCTCTGATAGGATTTCGGCCGCTTCAGATGAAACCTTTAACTCAGTGAACTTTTCCGCTGGCGTTGTACCCAAGGGGCGCTGTAAAACGGCGTCGCCGCGAGCGGTACATTTATGCTTATCAAAACACAGGGGCCTGCTGCCGGCAGCCTCTGCATGGGGGAATGATGGATTTGTGGAGTGCCTTGCAGGCAATCATCTTGGGCGTGGTCGAAGGCCTGACGGAGTTTCTGCCGATTTCAAGCACCGGGCACCAGATCATCGTCGCCGACCTGATCGACTTTGGCGGCGAGCGCGCCATGGCGTTCAACATCATCATTCAACTGGGTGCCATCCTCGCGGTGGTCTGGGAGTTCCGGCGCAAGATCCTCGACGTGGTGGTCGGCCTGCCAAGCCAGGCGCCGGCCCGGCGTTTCACCGCCAACCTGCTGATCGCGTTCCTGCCGGCGGTGGTGCTGGGGGTGTTGTTCGCCGACCTGATCCACCACTACCTGTTCAACCCCATCACCGTGGCGGCGGCCTTGGTGGTCGGTGGCGTGATCATGCTTTGGGCCGAGCAGCGCCAGCACCGCGTAGCGGTCGAGCATGTCGAGCAGATGAATTGGCAGCACGCGTTGAAGATCGGCTTTGTCCAGTGCCTGGCGATGATTCCGGGCACCTCGCGCTCCGGCTCGACGATCATCGGCGGCTTGCTGTTCGGCTTGTCGCGCAAGGCAGCCACCGAGTTCTCGTTCTTCCTGGCCATGCCGACCATGGTCGGTGCCGCCGTGTACTCGGGCTACAAGTACCGTGGGCTTTTCCAGCCCGCCGATTTGCCGGTGTTCGCCCTGGGCTTCGTGGTGTCGTTCATCTTCGCCATGATCGCCGTACGAGGGCTGCTCAAGTTCATTGCTAACCACAGCTACGCGGTATTTGCCTGGTATCGCATCGTCTTTGGACTGTTGATCCTGGCTACCTGGCAGTTTGGCTGGGTCGACTGGTCGACGGCGCAGGGCTGATGATGCGTGCACAAAACGACGCACGCCCCACGTCACCGGGGGTGCGACATGCTCGCTTGAAACTGCTGGTATTGGCGGGGTTGTGCCTGCTGCCGCTGCTGGGGGGCTTGCAGATGGGGCTTGGCGCGCAGTCGTGGTTGCCCTTGGCGCTGTACCCTGTGGCGAGCATGATCTGCCTGTTGCTGTATTGGCAGGATAAGCAGCAGGCGCGCACCCAGGCGTGGCGCACGCCGGAAAAGGTGCTACACGCCAGTGAACTGCTGGGGGGATGGCCTGGAGCCTTGTTGGCCCAGCAGCTGTTCCGTCACAAGACCCGTAAGGTGTCGTATCAGGTGGTTTGCTGGGCAATCGTCGCCCTGCATCAAGTGTTCTGGTTCGACCACCTGCTGCTGGGCGGGCGCTGGTTTGGATGGGTGCTCTAGTCAGTCCAGCAACAAGCCAACCTGCGCCCGCTTGGGCAGGCGCCGCACCACCAATTGGTGCGAGCGCCGCAGCAGGTCGCTAAGCTCACTGCGGCCCATGGGGTAGGGGGGAGCCATGCTGATCCACTTCGCCCGCGCCAGGTAGGGCGCCGGCCGAATTCCAGGGCGATCGCAGTAGCCCAGGAACACATCATCGGCCAGCTTGAACGACAGCCCTGCGCCGGCCAGGTCCAGCACGGCGAACATCTTGTTCCCCGCCACCGAGAACACCCGCACGCCGCCCCACTTGTAGTCTTCCCGTGCACCCGGCAGTTCCAGGCAAAAGGCTGCCACTTGCGCTTCGCTCATCGGTTGCTCAGACATACCACTCTCCACAGGCTTGCAAGCAAGCCGTCACATCATCGAAGGCCACACTCAGCGGCCACAGTCCGTTGCGCACCCGCCGCCACGAGCGATCGGCCTGCCCTGAAGGCTACAAGGGGCGGTCGCCACAATGATCGAATGCGTGTGCCAAATGATCCAGCCAAGCCCTGACCGCCGGCAAGACGCCACGTCTGTGGGGGTAGACCGCCTGCAGCCAGGCCGGCGCGCAATGCCAATCGGGGAGCATGCGCACCAGTGCGCCGCTGGCAAGCTCGCTTTCACAATGCATCAAGGGCAAAACCGTGAAGCCCAATCCCGCTTGCGCAGCTTCCTTACGCATGATGAAGTCTTCGACCCCCAGCCGCGCTGGCATGGCGATCTCGAAACGCTCGCCGGTCTGGTTGAACAAGCGCAGTCTAGCCAGCCGATCCGCGTCCAAGGCGCCCAGCAGGGGCAGGTTCAGCAGCTCCGTAGGGTGAGAAACCGGATGAGCAGCGAGGAAATCTGCGCACGCCACCACCTCGGTGCGCGCTTCGCGCAAGCGCTTGGTCACCAAGTTAGGTTCCTCGTCTTCGGCTTCGCGAACACGCAGCGCTACATCGATGCCTTCATTGATCAGGTCCACGCGGCGATTGACCAGGAGCAGATCGAGTTGAACCTTGGGATATCGGGTCAGGAAATCACACACCAGGGGATTGAGGAATTGATTGGCCAAGCCGACCGGGCTACTGACCCTCAGCGGGCCCCGCGGCTCGTTGGTGGCACTGGCGACCACCTCGTCGGCTTGCTCTGCTTCCAACAGCATTGCCTGGCAGTGGCGCAAGTAACGCTCACCTAATGCGGTGAGCTGCAATTTACGGGTCGTGCGCTGAAGAAGGCGGGCGTTCAGCCGTTCCTCCAGGTCTGCGATACGCCGTGACAGGCGTGACTTGGGAATGCCCAGCAGACGACCTGCCGCAGAAAAACCACCCGCTTCTACGACCTTCGCGAAATAGAAAAGGTCATTCAAATTTCGAGGTTCACCTATAGCCACTTTCGAACGACCTCAGGAGGCAATCAAGGCATGCCGGGGCGTGCATTATGCCTGATGCGGCCGGTACCCGCGCACCCCGCCGTGTCCAGGCGGGGGGGCAGAATCCCAGCCATTGAGGTGAACGGGATTCAGGCAACGGGGATCGGATGACCAGCGACTGGTTGAACTGGTGGGTCAATTCATGTGCGTTCGCGCCCTGCTTGGCGCGCAGCGCGATGACGCGGTCGACCAGTACTTCCGTGGTAGCGGATTCGAGCTTGGCAAGGGTCTGCTCGATGAACTCGTTCAGGGGCATGGCACGCTTGTCAACGCTCTTGTGGACGAGCGAGTCGAATTGTCCTGTCAGTGGAACGAACTAGCGCATTTTTGCCGACTTATCAGCCATTCGATGTATCGGTAGGATGCCTGTCATCGTGATCGCTCTACGGCGCGGTCTTCAATCACAGGAGAGTCACATGAAACTGTTGCATATCGATTCGAGCATCCTCGGCGACAATTCCGCCTCCCGTCAGCTGAGCCGTGAAGTGGTCGAAGCCTGGAAGGCCGCCGACCCGAGCATCGAAGTGGTCTACCGCGACCTGGCTGCCGACGCCATCAGCCACTTCTCCGCTGCCACCCTGGTGGCTGCTGGCACCCCGGAAGAGGTCCGCGACGCAGCCCAGGCCCACGAAGCCAAGCTGAGCGCCGAAACCCTGGAAGAGTTCCTGACTGCCGACGCCGTTGTGATCGGTGCGCCGATGTACAACTTCAGCGTGCCGACCCAGCTCAAGGCCTGGATCGACCGTGTAGCCGTGGCGGGCAAGACGTTCCGCTACACCGAAGCGGGCCCTGAAGGCCTGTGCGGTGACAAGAAAGTGATTCTGGTGTCCACCGCTGGCGGTCTGCATCACGGTCAGCCGACGGCTGTTGGGCACGAGGATTTCCTCAATGTGTTCCTGGGCTTCATTGGTATCACCGACATCGAGATCGTCCGTGCCCATGGCTTGGCCTATGGCCCCGAGCAACGCGCCAAGGCCATCGACGCGGCCCAGGCACAGATCGCCAGCGAGCTGTTCGCGGCCGCCTGATCTGCCGCTGTGTGCAAAGCCGACTGTCGCCTCGGGCGACAGTCGGCTTTTTTCATGCTTTTTTCATGTTGAGCCTGCGGCTGCGGTTCTAAGCTGGTGCCATATGTGCGCCTGATGGGGGAGCCGCCTCCCATGAACCGGTTACAACACTTTTTTGCCCTGATGCTGTTCGGTAGCCTGCTGGCCAATGCTCAGGCTTCATCCTGGACGGCTGGGCTGCATCGCCTGACTTTGGCGGATCCGGTGGACAACAAGCCAATGCAGGCCTTGGTGTTCTACCCCTCCAGTGCTGAAGCGCACCCGTTGCGGATCGAGGGCTACCAGACCCGCGTGGCCGAAGAAGGTGCAGTAGCGCTGGGCCAGTTTCCGCTGCTGGTGATCTCCCACGGCAACACCGGCAGCCCCATGGCCCTGCATGACTTGGCCAATGGTTTGGCGCGCCAAGGGTTCGTGGTGGTAGCGGTGATCCATCCCGGTGACAACAGTCGCGACCACAGCCGTCTGGGCACCCTCAGCAACCTCTATGGCCGACCGCTACAGATCAGCGCGGCGATCACCGCTGCGCGCAATGACAGGTTGCTGGCCCCGTACCTGAACGACGGCAAGGTTGGGGTGATCGGGTATTCGGCAGGAGGCGAGACTGCGCTGATCCTGTCGGGAGCGCAGCCTGATCTGGAGCGCCTGCGGCGCTACTGTCAAGAGCGCCCCAGCGATGCCGACGCTTGCAAGACCCATGGGGTGCTGATCGCCGACCACAGCGAATTGACACCCCGAGCCGACCCCCGCGTCGGTGCGGTGATGCTGATGGCGCCGTTGAGCCTGATGTTCGGTCGCCACGCCTTGGCCGGTGTGCAGGTGCCCGCCTTGATCTACAGCGGCGACCATGATCAGTTGCTGGCCCTTGAGCACAACGCCGATGCCTTGGCCCGCAAACTGCCGGTGACCCCCGACTACCGCTTGCTGTCGGGCGCCGGGCATTTCGTGTTCATGGCGCCTTGCGATGACGAGCAACACATGCGCATGCCTGCGCTGTGCAAGGACGCCGATGGCGTCGACCGGCGCTATATCCACCGTTCGCTGCGCAGCGAAACCTCGGCATTCTTCAGCCAGGCCCTGGGCGCACCGGAGCCTGCCGAACGCTCAGCCGCGACGGGCGAGCAGCAACGTCAGGCCCACCCCTGACAGGGCGAGCAGGGCCGCCACGGCGAAGGTCGAGGCATATCCGGTGTGCACGGCTATCGCCCCCATTACCGGGCCTGCAATGGCCAGTGCCAGGTCGAAGAACACCGCATACGCGCCAAGCCCGGCACCGCGACTACTGCTGGGTACCTGGCGAATTGCCTCTACTCCGAGCGCCGGATACACCAGCGACAGGCCAAAGCCGGTGAGCCCGGCGCCGAGCATCGCCCACAGCGGCGAAGGTGCCAGCCACAGCAAAGTCAGGCCCAGCACTTCGGTTGCCATGCAGGCGATGGCCACGTTGTAGCCGCCAAAGCGATTGACCGCATTGACGAACAGCAATCGTGACACGATGAAGCACACGCCGAATGCGCTCAGGCACAAAGCCGCGCCGGTCCAGCCGCGCTCCAGGTAGTAAAGGGTGACGAAGGTGGTCAGGGTGCCATAACCAATCGACGCCAGGGTCAGTCCCAGCCCGCAGGGGGCCACGCGGCTGAACGCTGACCAGAACGGCAGGCGCTCGCCGCGAGCCACCACCACGTCTGGCCGGGCGCGCAGCACCCGCAGCGCGGCCAGGGCAAGCATCAGCAGTGCTGGGCCGAGCACCACGAAATGCAGCGCATCCACCAGCAACACCCCGACCGGCGCGCCAATCGCGATGGCGCCGTAGGAGGCGATGCCGTTCCAGGAGATCACTCGGGCGGTGTGTTCCGGTCCTACCTGGCTGATCCCCCAGCTCAGCGTGGCCACGCCGATCAGTCCCTGGGCGATGCCCAATAGCAGGCGCCCGCCGAGCAGCAGCGCCAGGCTCAGCCAGGGCATTGTCAGAGTCCAGGCCGACAGTAAGGTGAGCACGCCGCAGCCGGCGATACCATACAGCCCGTAGCGAATCGCCCGCTTACCCCCCAGGGTGTCGGCGACACGGCCGGCGAACGGCCGGCTCAGCAGCGTTGCCAGGTATTGCAGGCCGATGGTCAGCCCGGCGATTACCGCGCCGAAGCCGAGCTGGTCGTGCACATGGCCAGGCAGCACCGCAATCGGCAAACCGATGCAGAGGAAGGCGATGAAGGTGTAGAAGACGATGGAAAGGATTTGCACGGTGATACCGGCAGTGCCGGCTGGAGCAGGTTCTGGCGCGGTCATGGGCTCGTTCGCGGGTAGCGGTTGGCGTACGGGCATCATGGCCGTTGTGCGGCATAAATGAAAGCAGGCTAACGAATTATTCGTCGGATGGCATCGCAATAGGGGACGGCACACGAGAGATCGCGGGGCAAGTTGGCGCGGGGCTGCGCCAACTTGCCCCGCGATGGGGTCGAATCAGACCACCACGCCCTGGCTGCGCAGGTAGTCGTCGTAGGTGCCGCTGAAGTCCACCACGCCATCGGCGCTCAGCTCGATGATGCGGGTCGCCAGGGAAGAGACGAACTCACGGTCGTGGCTGACGAACAGCAGGGTGCCGGGGTAGTTCTCCAGTGCCAGGTTCAGCGCCTCGATCGACTCCATGTCCAAGTGGTTGGTCGGTTCGTCCATGACCAGTACGTTGGGCTTTTGCAGGGTCAGCTTGCCGAACAGCATGCGGCCTTGCTCACCACCGGAAATCACCTTCACCGACTTGAGGATCTCATCGTTGGAGAACAGCATGCGCCCCAGGGTCCCGCGGATCACCTGCTCGCCGCTGGTCCACTGGCCCATCCAGTCGAACAGGGTCATGTCGTCTTCGAAGTCGTGGGCGTGGTCCTGGGCGTAGTAGCCTACCTCGGCGCTGTCGGTCCACTTGACTTCGCCCTTGTCCGGGGTCAATTCACCGACCAGGGTGCGCAGCAGGGTGGTTTTGCCGATACCGTTGGGGCCGATGATGGCTACGCGCTCGCCGGCTTCGATCGCGAAGCTGAAGTCCTTGAACAGCACCTTGTCGTCGAACGCCTTGGCCATTTTCTCGACGGTGACGGCCTGGCGGTGCAGCTTTTTAGTCTGTTCGAAGCGGATGAACGGGCTCACGCGGCTCGAAGGCTTGACCTCGGCCAGTTGGATCTTGTCGATCTGCTTGGCGCGCGAGGTGGCTTGCTTGGCTTTCGAGGCGTTGGCCGAGAAGCGGCTGACGAAGGTCTGCAACTCGGCGATCTGGGCTTTCTTCTTGGCGTTGTCCGACAGCAACTGCTCGCGGGCCTGGGTGGCGGCGGTCATGTACTCGTCGTAGTTGCCGGGGAACACGCGCAGCTCACCGTAATCCAGGTCCGCCATGTGGGTGCAGACGCTGTTGAGGAAGTGGCGGTCGTGGGAAATGATCACCATGGTGCTGTTACGCGCGGTCAGGACCGTTTCCAGCCAGCGAATGGTGTTGATGTCCAAGTGGTTGGTCGGCTCGTCGAGCAACAGCACGTCTGGATCCGAGAACAGCGCCTGGGCCAGCAACACGCGCAGTTTCCAGCCCGGTGCCACTTCGCTCATCGGACCGAAGTGCTGCTCCAGCGGGATACCCAGGCCCAGCAGCAGTTCACCGGCGCGGGATTCGGCGGTGTAGCCGTCCATTTCAGCGAACTCGGTTTCCAGCTCGGCGACGGCCATGCCGTCTTCCTCGGTCATTTCTGGCAACGAGTAGATGCGGTCGCGCTCGGCCTTGACCTTCCACAGCTGCTCGTGGCCCATGATGACCGTATCGATCACGGTGAATTGTTCATACGCGAACTGGTCCTGGCGCAGCTTGCCCAGGCGGGTGTTCGGCTCGAGCATCACCTGGCCTGCGGACGGCTCCAGGTCACCGCCGAGGATCTTCATGAAGGTCGACTTGCCGCAGCCGTTGGCGCCGATCAGGCCATAGCGGTTGCCGTTGTTGAATTTGACCGAGACGTTCTCGAACAGCGGCTTGGAGCCGAACTGCATGGTGATGTTAGCGGTAGAAATCAAGTGCTTGTCCTGCGGGGGTTCCAGAGGTGTATTTAGGCCCTCTCGTCAGTTTTGGGCCAATTTTGGGCCAATTCGACTCGGGGCGGCAGCTTCTCCAGCTCCCTCCAGTCCGAGGAGGAGCTGATCCATTTCGCGTAGGTAGATAGCAACATCTCGACGCTGTGGCCGAGCTGGCTCGCGATGAACGCAGGGTTCATCCCAGACATCAGGCACATGGTTGCGTAGGTGTGGCGGGTGTCGTACTGACGGCGTTCACGGATGTTCAGCGCCTTCAGCGCCGATTTGAAGTGGCGGATTGTAACACTTGGCTCGTTGATCCACAGCCTACCTTTGCTAGGTTGGAACACGAAGGGGCTAGTTGGGTGAGCCGACTTAGACGCCATGCGACGAAGGGTAGCCAATCGCTGGGCCTGGTTGATGGCGTTCAATGCGCGCTCGTTTAACAGGACCACTCGATGATGCTTGGCTCTTGTACATTCCTGAGGCACACGGTTGACGAAGCTTGATCATGTCTATCCGGCGTAGGCCGAGGTATGGCATCCAGTAGATGTTGAATACGCTCTTGTAGTTGTTGCGGGCGCCTACACCCAGATGTGGCGACTATCCAGCCACATCTGGGTGTAGGCGCCCAGGCTGGGGATTGACTTCGTCCTCCGACGAGCCACCTCCCAGCCCGGGAATAGCTCGGCATACTTCTCGTCGTCCAGCAGGCCGTGGCGAATCAGTTTTACTACTTGATCACGTACACGGCTGGCTGCGCGGATGCCCTGCGCGGTAGTGGGATGGGCGAGGGTTTTCCCGCGGCGCTCACCGTTCTAAAGTGAAACGGATTCGAAGCGAGTCTCCTCGGATTTCAATTCCAGGGGGCAGACCCACAGGCTTTCGAGCCATTCCTCATATCTCCATCTGCCATACGTGATGTTGCGGCCGTTCTTGTTCCAGACCCCTTAGGGATTTTCCCGCGCTTGCGCCAGGTCTGAACCGCTCGTAGCGTAATTACCAGCAATTCGGCCATATTTTCCTCTGTTACCTTGTCTATTTCTTGGGCAAAGGCTTGTTCCTGCCCGGCGTGTTCATCGCCTGGCTTCTTCCTTTTTGAGTGCATATTGGTCTCCACGCCGCCGGTGGCGGCAGGTTGGTTTTCAGTCAGCGCCTTCGGTGATCTGGTGCTCTACGCTCATCGATCGCGCATCCGCGGCACCCATGAAGACCATGTTCAAGGCAGTGCTCTGGAGAACACCGACTGCATCGGTGCCTTCGTCGTCTTCTCCGAGCACTGGCAGCGCCCGGTGGCGGATCAGATCGATACTCACGCCCTCTGGCACATCGAAGCGGGTGGCCGCCATATCGCGGCAGTGAATAGAGGAGAGAGGGGTTACAGCGAGATGGAGTGCAAATGTGCTGTTTGCGGTCAGCGACTGACTCGTGCTTTCTGGCGCTTAGACATTAGAACGTGATGCCTGGGAAGCTTTGCTCAAGCTTTTGGGGATTAGCGTTGGGGAGATGCGTCTGCGATCCTGCAAGCCCGCAGGTTGCATCCTTCAACTATGCATCTGCAGGGTCTACTGCAGCGTTAATTCGATTCCCTTGCTGCGCATATAGCCCGTCAGCAGTAGGGAAGATCCATCAAGGATCACTCGGGGCCCAGACCTTCAGGCTCTCAACTGTCGCTGCACGGCTCGTGTAATATTGCTTCAAAATGCGGCGGGGCCGCCAGCCCCGCTCTTTGGCCCCCAAAGCGATGAATTTGGTCACCGGATTTAGACATCATGACACTGCCTGAAAATTTCAAATTAGATCCAAAAGATGCCAAATATGAGGGTTCAGTTCTGCATTCTCAGAAGCTTGGCGCTATAGAGGTTGGGGTAAAAGAGGCCCCTGTTTTTTTACATATAGATTCCGATACGGACTGGGCAACCGCCGTTCCGGCTGCCGCAGGTGTGGTTGTTGCATTGGTTGTTGCATGGATGACTATAGGGGTGCAGAAAAACCAGATCCAGGGGAACATCGCTAACTTTAGACATCACTGGATGTCAGACTTGCGTGAAACAGGGGCTGAGCTTACACAGCTCTTGGTTTATATGGCTAACGTGAACACTCAAATTAAGGGGTATAATCCGAGTCAGGAGTACATTGATAAGTGTGCAAGGGCTTCGCAGTTAAGAGCTAAGATAGATCTACTACTAAGTAGGGAGGATAAGACTTCCGTTGAGCTTCGGAATGCTACAAAGCTCGCGGTGGATACCGTTACTGGATTAAAGTTCGGCCACAGTAAAGAAGCTGCGCTAAATAACGCAAGGGCATTGCAGACCCTCCTCAGGCAAGAGCTTGAGCGAGCATGGGCGGACATGAAAAGTGACCTGGGTGTTAACAAACGCTTCCTCTTCGTGAGGCTTTTCAAGAATAAAAGCAACATTTGACTAAACGAGTGGAGCGCGACTGCTGTAAAAGGCGCTGTAACGGGTGTTCAGTCCATTTTAACGGCGGGGATCTCGGTGGAATTTATGACGCCGCCTCGTCACAGTGGCGCATATCGGAGTGAGGCGAGTCAGTTGCTGAATAGGCTGAGCTGAGATTCGTTGGCTTCATCGCGGGTGGTCAGCTCGACCAGAGGAATACGGCTCATGTGCATCGTGTAGCCGGTATGCTGTTCCATGGCGGCGTACTGCTGCAGCAGCTCGGTGTAATGTCGCCGGCCGTTCCGCAGGTCGCCTTTGCTCCCGAACAGGCAGAAGACGCAGCTCAGTCGATCGTTACCGAACTCGTATGCGTAGTGCGGCTCCTGGCCATCGCCCTTAATGATGCTGAACACCTCGGCCGTCGACAGGTCGTGCACCCGCAACCACTCGTACCAGGTGTGCACGCTGTTGCTGATGCCCATGCGGCTGAACGCGCTTTGCCCGCCCCGGCGATTCCTGAGCGCGCAGCCTCAGGCAGTTGACGATTACCTTGAAACCATTGGCCTTCGCATAGCCGTAGTCGATGCGCTTCTGCTGTACGGTGAATAGCGCGCATGCAGTGTGGTGCCACTTTACGCCTTGACCGTTGCAGTGATTCGGAATGGCACAAGTTCAATAGGGAAGACGAATCCCTGATCAGGGATGTGAGGTATCGATTCCCTGCCGGATTGCCTGAGGTTGCTGCTCTGTTGGACTTCCTGATGAGGCAACGGGAGCACTTTGAACTTTGCCTTCGGGGTGCGGCTGCTCTAGCAGAGGATGTTCATGCCACCGTGGACACATTCAATGAGAAGAAATGCCGTCTCTATCTTCGGCACGTTGAGCCGAGTCTCGAAAAGCTGGCGCGCAATCAGGGTGTTTCGACAAAACTATACGAGGATCTTCTCCGCCGAATGCAAGAGGCATCGAGTCCAGATCGTAGAATCTAGACAGCGCTTCGCTGGCTTTCTGTCCAGGGTGGATGGGCGGACAGCCATCGCTGTGAGTTGGGCAGAGTCTGAAAGCGACCAATAGATAGCTCAATTACCAAAGCGGGCTAAGCTTGGAGTGGCACATCGCCATTTAGGAGCAGGTACTAGTTATGAAATGGATTACATTAGTCGCAGCCGGGGCGGCGCTGGCAGGATGCTCAGGAAAAATTTTCACCTATACCTCTTGCACCGAGAGCCCCTGCAAAGGTGTTCCTTTTTACACGATGAAAGAAGTATCCCAGCCCTACGTCTACGATCGAATTCTTGGCGCGGATGGAAAGGCTATCAGGATAGCCGGAGATATCGCTGGCAAAGATTGCGAGCAGGTGGAGGGATACGAGACCAAGCTTGTAGTATCGAAAGTTTCGAATTACGTCTATTACGATGCGGGTTTTTTTGAGACTTCAAAGTTTGGTGTTGAATTGAACTCTAATGGCACCCTGTCGAAGGTCTCGACGGAGTCAACGCCTGCTATCAAAGAGACCGCTGAGGCGATTGCAACATTGGCAACGGCATATAGAACAGTCAAACCAGCCAAGAGTCTTGCGCTGGCTGGCACGCCTAAGTGCACGTCGAAAGCTCCTTGACGGATAGCTCCCGTTTTAGCCCGGCCCCGCGCTGGGCTTTTTGCATCTGTGATGGACTGACGCAATATGCGTAGAAAATTTCTACAGATGGATAACTGTAGTCGATGAGCGTATCTGCACGCTATGCCCGAGCTGTTGGGCGATGAATGCGGGTTGAGACCAGACATTGGGCATATTGTGGCATAGGTGTGGCGGCAGTTATACGGGGGACGGTATCTGGACCTCAAACGGTTGGACGGCGTAGGCGGGGGGAGGCCGGATATGCAGCGCCTGGCTCACCCGGCGTGGGCGAGGGTTGCCGGCAGAGCGATATATGTCTGTCGCAGGGCACGCTACAGGTTACAGCCGTCAACCCACTGGGCGGCATATGCACATGCAGCTGCCTGCGGCGTTGTTGTGCGAGTTTGCATAGGTGTTTCATGGCGGATACCTCGACACGTGTCTTGAGCGAGACGCGCAGGGTAATTAGGCGCCTGTTTGCGATATTCCGGCTGTGTGGCTGACCAGCGGCATGCGGCGACACTTGCCGAGGGCTACGCTTGAATCGTAAGCAAACTACTAAAAAGGTTGTGCGGGTCTGTCACTGTCCGGTTTTCCTGATGGGGGTGTTTGGAGGCTCAAATGTATCGTGTGCTGAAACGGATGAACCCGATGCTGCTAGCCATTGCTGCGGGTCTGCTGGTTGGTTGCGCCCATGATCCCGATATCCGCCAGGGGCATGACAACACCTTCGGGACCACCGCCAGAAGCCCGGCAGATTACTTGGGCTGCGTGAAAAGCGAGCTGCCTACCCACGCTACCACCTATACGGTCCAGGACCACAACGCATTGGAGCTGTTCGTCACCAGCACTGACCCGAACAAGGCCGATGGCCTGGTGCAGATCTTTGGGGCAGGCCATCTGCAGCAGTACTCGGCTTACCAGCGCGATGCGTGGTATGACCACGGCCGACTGCTCGATGCAGCGTCGGTTTGCGCCAGGACCTGACTGCGCGTCCGTCTGGCAGCTGATGCGGACGGCAAGCCGATGGGCATGGACTGTGTAGAAAGCGCCCAGCGCTGCTGGCACGTTGACGTGACGCCGCAGGCGCCTGAACGCAAGAAAGCGGATGCGCCATCGGCGCAGGCTGCGTACAGTGCGCCATTCGATACCCGTTGCGGAGCCTGGCATGTCTTGCGCCTTTACCTTCATGCAGTCGCCGGTTGGCACCCTGACCTTGGTCGCACGCGGCGACTGCCTCGCTGCGGTGCTGTGGGAGCACGAACGGGAAAACCGTGTACGCCTGGGCCAACTGCATCGCGATGACCAGCACGGGGTACTGCGCGAGACGGCGCGGCAACTGAGCGAGTATTTCGTGGGCCAGCGCAGGCAGTTCGACCTGCCATTGGACTTTGCCGGCACCGACTTTCAGCGCCAGGTGTGGGCGGCATTGCTGACCATTCCGTTTGGTCAGACCCGCAGCTACAGCGATATCGCGCGGCAGATCGGCAATCCCGATGCGGTGCGGGCGGTGGGCGCGGCCAACGGACGCAACCCGATCTCGATCATCGCCCCCTGCCACAGGGTAATCGGCGCCTCGGGCAGCCTGACCGGTTTTGCCGGCGGGCTGCCGGCCAAGCAGTTCCTGTTGGCGTTGGAAGGCCGCCAGAGCCTGGCGCTGGCGTTCTAGCCAAGCCAGGCGCAGAGCGCCACCAGTACGGCAACCAGCACACTGCCTGCGAACAGGCTGTAGTGCCGATGCGCGCGCTGCGCGTGGGCTTCGACCTCGCGCCGGTATTGGCCAGGTGTTGGCGCATCGGGGCGATGACGCAGGCCTTCGGCGATGTCTGCCAATTGTCCGCGAATCAGCAATCCCACCAGGTAATAGGTGAGGGAGTAACCGCCTAGGACCACCATCACGTATTTCATGGCGCCAGCCTAAGCGGATGTGCCACGGCGCTGGCAGCGTGGGTGTCGAGCAGCAATAGCCCCTCGGCAGTGGCGTCCAGGCTGGCCAGCAGGTTGCCTTGGCCATCCCAGGCCGCTGACTCGCCAGCATTGACGAACGTGTCTGCGGGCCCTACGCCATTCACCATCAGCACCGGCATGCCTAGCGTGCGGGCCACGTGGGGATAGTGCTCGAAGCCTTCGCGGATGCCCTTGGCCGTCTTGGCGACGCTCACCAGGTACAACTGCGCGCCGAGTGCCTGGGCGTTTTCGGCGTGCTCGATGAACATCGATTCATAGCAGATGGCCGGGGCCAGTTGCAGCGGCCCCGAGCTGAACACCAGCGGCTGATCGCCTGGGACGAAGAAGTCCAGCTCGTCAGCGTGCAGCCGTTGCTTGGCGTAGCTCAGCGGCGCTTGCAGGGGGCGCAGTACCAGCATGCCGATCCGCACGCCGCCAGCTGGTGCGGTCAGCGGCACGCCGATGGCAGCGCTCACACCCAGGCGGTCGCACAGTGTCTGCAAGGGGGCCAGCAGCGCGGCGTCGGGAGCCATCGCAAGCTGGCGGGCGAGGGTGGGCTCGTAGCCACTCAGGGACAGCTCGGGGAATACAAGCAGCTCTGCGCCCAGGGCGGCGGCCTGTTCGATGGCGTGCAGGTGACGTTGCAGGTTGCCAGCCAGGTCGCCTTTGCGCGAGGCCAGCTGTAAGGCGCAGAGTTTCACAGGTCCCGTCCTTGGTGTGCGAGGGGTACTTGAGCATACAATCGCAGCCCACGCCTTCACCAGTCGCAAGGCGCAGATTCCATGGACGGAACCCTACATGACTCACGCCGCAAGCATCCCCGCTGACTCGCTGATCGCGACTCACGCCGCCCAAGCCAGTTTTCGTCACTGCCGGGCAATCACCTTGCCCGACACCGGCCAGCCCGCCATGGCGCATTTTCTGCGGCTGATGGGACGCATGCCGGGGTGGATAGATACGCTGATGGTGCTGCGTAACCGTTTGGTCGGGCTGTTCGGGCTAAAGGATCTCGGGCGCCTGAGCGCCATCGACCCTGCACGCGCAGCGGCCAGCTATCGGAGCGGTGAACGGGTGGGTATCTGGACCTTGCTGGTCAATACCCAGGACGAGGTGCTTTTGGTGGATCGCGATCGCCACCTGGATGTGCACATCGCTTTGCTGTTGCGTCCGGCTGCCGAAGGGCATTGCCAGGTGCTGGTGAGCACGGTCGTGCGCACTCACAACCTGCTGGGGCGTCTTTACATGCTGCCGGTGGCGCCCTTTCACCGGCTCATCGCGCCAATCGCCTTGCGCCAGCTACGCGGATAAGCGCAGGACTGCCGCCGGGTACTGCAACCTGTGCCATGCTTTGTAAAACTCCACTGTATCGGCACTGCCGCAGAGGAACGATGCAATGAGCCGTTATCGGCGCATAGCCGCCAATACCCGTGGGCGCGACCTGGCTGTGGGGGATATTCACGGGCATTTCGAACGCCTGCGCCAGTGCCTGGACCGCGTGAATTTCGATCCTTCAGTGGACCGTGTGTTCAGCGTTGGCGATTTGGTCGACCGCGGTCCGTACAGCCCGCACGCGCTGGAGTGGCTGGCGCAACCCTGGTTCCATGCGGTGCAAGGCAACCACGAGGCGCTTGCCATCAGCCATCTGCGTGGTGGGCGGGTGGACCTAGACATGTATCGGGCAGCCGGTGGCGGCTGGTTCCTGGCACTACCCAAGGCACAGCAGGAAGCCTTCGTCGAAGCGTTCCTGAACCTGCCCATCGCGCTCGAAGTTCAAACGGCGGCGGGGCCTGTGGGGTTGCTGCATGCCGACAGCCCGTTCAATGACTGGACGTTGCTGCGCGATAGCCTGTTGTACGACGATGAGCCGCAGGTTCGCGAGGTGTGCCAGTGGTCCAGGCGCAGGCTCAAGGAGGGCGACCACCATCCTGTCGAAGGGCTGCGCGCGTTGCTGGTGGGGCATACGCCGGTACTTGACGTTCAGGTATTGGGCAATGTCTGGCACCTGGACACCGGGGGCTGGCGCAGCGGCCACTTCAGTGTGCTGGAGCTCGCCTCGCTGAAGCTACTCAGCCCAGCGCCAAGCGTATGAGCATGGCGCCAGCGAGCACGATCAACAGCACACCCGAGGCGCGTTCGAGCCACGGCAACGCCAGGCCGAAGCGGCGCAGGACCTGTCGGTTACCAATCGCCAAGGCTACCAGCAGGTCCCAAGCCAGCACCGCCGTGAACATCCAGGCGCCGTAGAGTACCTTCAGCCACGCTGCGCTAGCCGCCACCAGGCTCGCCAGGCTTGCATAGAACAACGCGTTCTTCGGGTTGAGGATACCTGAGGCAAAGCCCATTCCCAGGCTTTGCAGCCAACCCGCAGCTGTCGGTTGGGCGCTGGCGGTTGCCAAGCGGCTGGAGCCGGCATGGCGCAGAAACAACTGGCCGATATACAGCAGGTAGATGCAGCCGGCCAATTGCAACGCGATGAACACCGCGCTGGCGTCCTGAAGGCTTGAAACACCTGCGAAAGCGGCGCCGATAAACACCCCGTTGGCCAGCGCGATACCCAGGCAAGCACCGCTGGCTACCCGCCAGCCGGCAGTGGCTGAGGTGCGGGCGACCAGGAAGAAATCAGGGCCAGGTGAGAGCAGGGCGAGGAAGTGGGCGGCAGCGATGATCAGGAATTGTTCCATGGTGCAGGCTTCTGGTGGGGGGAGCCGGCAGTCTGGCGCCTGGATATCGCGGGGTATTGAACAATATTGCAGGCCAGCTGCGACATTAGCGGTAGACGCCGGGGGGCACACCAGCATGGGCTTTGAACACCCGCTGGAAATGGCTTTGGTCGGCAAAGCCCAGTTGGTAAGCCACCGCTGCCAGTGGCTGGCCCTGGCGCAGAAGCTGTCGTGCCTGATTAATCCTGGCATTGAGCAAGTAGGCATGCGGCGTGAAACCAGTGGCGGCGGCAAAGGCGCGGATCAGCTGATAGCGCCCGAGCCCGGCCTGTGCCGCCAGGCTGTCCAGGCTAAGCCCGGCCAAGTCCTGGCCGTGCACGTGGTCCAGCAAGTCGTCGAGCATCGAGCAGGACAGCGCCGGGGCCTGGGGAAGCGTCGCCAGCGCTGAAAAGTCATGCTCACAGAGAAACGCCACCAGGGCTGCATCTTTTTCCTGGGGTGAAGCCGGCGAGAACAACGTGGCATTGAGCGTGCAGAACTGCCGATACAGCCTTGACGAGCGGGTCACCCGCGCCGGTGATCCTGGTGCGCCTGCATCGATCCCCGACTCCTGGCGCAGCCGTTGCAGCCAACCGGCATCCACATGCAGCATCTGGTAGCTCCAGGCCTGCCCGGGTTCCGGGTTGCAGGCATGCATCCGCTGTGCCGGCACCAGCACCAGCGTACCGGGCGTTAGCCGGGTTTCGCCGGCGCCAGTGCCGGTGAAGCGGCTGTAGCCTGCGTCCACCACACCGATGGAGAAGGTGGGATGGCTGTGGGCCTTGTAGCAGGCACGGCTGTGGCAGGCGCGGCGGCTCTCGACATGCGGCAGGGCCGGGTCATGCCAGATCGCCTGGCTCGAAGGGGGCATGGCAAACGCCTGTGCAGTCAGGGGAAGCGCCAGTCTACTGTTGCGGTCAATCGCTGCGCCACTGTGCTTGACGCCTCCGAGGGCCAGGCGCGACGCTGGTGTCCTTTCAAGGAGAGTCAGAATGGACCTGTCGAGCCTGCTACTGTTCATCCCCGCCTGCTTCGCCCTGAACATGGCGCCAGGGCCGAACAACCTGTTGTCGCTGCACAATGCCAGCCGCTATGGCTTGCGCACTGCCTGCGTCGCTGGTGGCGGTCGTTTGCTGGCGTTCAGCGGCATGATCGCCCTGGCCGCGATGGGGCTCGCCGTGGTGCTGCACACCAGCGAGTACCTGTTCCTGACGATCAAGGTGCTGGGCGCCGGCTACCTGTTCTACATCGCCTGGCAGCTGTGGCGTGCGCCGGTGGATGCGGTGTTGGCGACGGATGAGCAGCCGCGTAGTACTTGGCGGTTGGCGCGTCAGGAATTCTGGGTGGCGGCGGGCAACCCGAAAGCGATTTTGCTGTTCACCGCTTTTTTACCGCAGTTCGTTTCCATGAACAGCGCCACGCCCGTCAGTGAACAGTTCCTCTGGCTGGGCGCGCTGTTCCTGCTGCTGGAGTGGGCTGCGATTGCCATCTATGCAGGTTTGGGCGCCTATCTTCAGCGCTGGTTCGAACGTCCTGGGCCACGGCGGGTGTTCAACCGGGTGAGCGCCTCGTTGCTGGGGTGTGCAGGCCTGGGGCTGCTGGCTGCACGGCGCTAGAACTGCCAGAGCAACCGGGGTTGACGCCACGGGTGCGCTGCTCGCGCCCAGTAAGCGCCCACGCTGTCACCTGAAAGCTGGACGCTGGATTGTCCGGCAGCCGGAGCCTTGGACATGCGTCTTAGTCGCGATAGAACGTCTGTACCAGGTGATAGCCGAACTTGCTCTTGATCGGCCCGTGTACTACCCGCAGCGGCTTTTTGAAAATCACCTGGTCGATGGCGCCGACCATTTGGCCTGGGCGTACTTCGCCCAGGTCGCCACCGCGTTTGCCCGAGGGGCAGGTGGAAAACTTTTTCGCCAGCACGTCGAAGGCCTCGCCATTGGCGATACGCTGCTTGAGCTTTTCGGCTTCTTCAGCGGTCTTGACCAGGATGTGGCGGGCTTGAGCTTTCATGGAGTACCTGTGTTTCGGGGCAAAAAGGTCTCCATTATGCCTGATCGCGTAGCCCGCGCTACTGCGCCAGCCAACCGCCATCGACGTTCCACGCCGCGCCGCGTACCTGGCTGCCGGCCTCACTGCACAGAAACAGCACCAGTTCACCTAGGTGTTGCGGGGTGACGAAAGCCAGCGACGGCTGTTTTTCGGCCAGCAGGTCGTGCTGGGCCTGGACCAGATCGCCACTCACGGCGGCGCGGTCGTCGATCTGCTTCTGCACCAGCGGCGTCAGCACCCAGCCTGGGCAGATGGCATTACAGGTTACATTGCTGGTAGCGGTCTCCAGCCCGATCACCTTGGTCAGGCCAACCACGCCATGCTTGGCAGCCACGTAAGCGGCCTTGCCGGTGGAGCCCACCAGGCCGTGCACCGAGGCAATGTTGACGATCCGTCCCCAGCCACGGGTGCGCATGCCCGGCAACGCCAGGCGACTGCCATGGAACACCGCCGAGAGGTTCAGCGCGATGATCTTGTCCCAGGCCTCGACCGGAAACTGCTCAACCGGTGCCACATGCTGGATGCCGGCGTTGTTGACCAGTATGTCCACAGCGCCGAACTCACGCTCGGCCAAACTGAACATTTGCTCGATCTGCGCCACGTCGGACAAGTCGGCCGGGTGATGCAGCACCCTCACGCCACTTGCCTTGAGCGTGGCGATGGCCGGGCCCGGGTCGCCGAAGCCGTTGAGCAGGATATTCGCCCCGGCCTTGGCCAGTACCTGGGCGATACCCAAACCGATGCCGCTGGTGGAGCCGGTGACCAGTGCGGTCTTGCCTGAGAGGGTCATGCAGTTCTCCTTGATCGATTGATGTTGCCATCTACAACGGGGGAGCAGTGATTCACCTTCTGGGGTCGAACGCCTCGCGCAGTGCCTCGCCAATGAATACCAGCAACGAGAGGATCAGCGCCAGGGCGAAAAACGCGGTAAAGCCCAGCCATGGCGCCTCCAGATGCTGCTTGCCCTGGGTTACCAGTTCGCCCAGCGAAGCACTGCCGGCCGGCAGGCCGAAGCCCAGAAAGTCCAGGGCGGTGAGGGTGGTGATTGCCCCGGTAAGCATGAACGGCACGAAGGTCAGGGTGGCGTTCATGGCATTGGGCAGGATGTGCCGCAGCATCACCTGCCCATCGCGCAACCCCAGCGCCCGCGCGGCCTTGACGTACTCCAGGTTGCGCCCGCGCAGAAACTCGGCGCGTACCACATCCACCAGAGTCAGCCACGAGAACAACGCCATGATTCCCAACAGCCACCAGAAGCTTGGCTCGACGAAGCCGGAGAGGATGATCAACAGGTACAGCACGGGCAGGCCCGACCACACCTCCAGCAACCGCTGGCCAAGCAGGTCGACCCAACCCCCGTGGTATCCCTGCAAGGCGCCGGCGACCAGGCCGATCAGCACGCTGAGCGCAGTCAGGGCGAAGGCGAACAACAATGACGTGCGGGTGCCATATAGCACCCGCGCCAGCACGTCGCGCCCTTGGTCATCGGTGCCCAGCCAGTTGCTTGCGCTGGGTGGACTTGGGGTGGGCACCTGCAAATCGTAATTGGGCGTGTCGGCACTGAATGGAATGGGCGCGAACAGCATCCAGCCGCCCTGGCCTTCAATCAGTTGGCGTACGTACTGGCTGCGGTAGTCCGGCTGGAAGGGCAGTTGTCCGCCAAACTGCTGCTCGGTGTAGCGCTTGAGCGCCGGGGTGTACAGCTCGCCCTTGTACACCAGCAGCAGCGGCTTGTCGTTGGCCACCAGTTCCGCGCCGAGGCTGAGCAGCAACAAACCGGCGAACAGCCACAGCGAAATCCAGCCGCGGCGGTTGTCACGAAAGCGCTGCAGGCGCCGACGCGCCACGGGTGAAAGCATCAGTGAGCCCTCGCGTCGAAGTCGATGCGAGGGTCCAGCAGGGTGTAGCACAGATCGCCCAGCAGGCGGATCAGCAGCCCCGCCAAGGTGAAGATGAACAGCGTGCCGAACACCACCGGATAGTCCCGTGACACCGCTGCCTCGTAGCTCATGCGCCCCAGCCCGTCGAGGGAGAAGATCACCTCGATCAGCAGCGAGCCTGCGAAGAACACCGTGATCAGTGCCTGTGGCAGCCCTGCCACCACCAGCAGCATGGCGTTGCGCATCACGTGCCCGTATAGCACCCGACGCTGGCTAAGGCCCTTGGCCTTGGCGGTGACCACGTACTGGCGGGTGATCTCATCGAGAAACGCGTTCTTGGTCAGCAGCGTGAGGGTGGCGAAACCGCCAATGACCAGGGCTCCGACCGGTAGTACCAGGTGCCAGAAATAGTCGGTGATCTTGCCCAGCAAGCTGAGCTGGTCGAAATCGTCCGACACCAACCCACGTACCGGGAACCAGTTGAGCGAGGTGCCACCGGCGAACAGCACGATCAGCAGCAAGGCGAACAGGAACGAGGGCAGGGCATAGCCAATCACGATCAGCGCGCTGCTCCAGGCATCGAAGCGGCTGCCGTGATGGACCGCCTTGCGGATACCCAGCGGGATCGACACCAGGTAGGTGATCAGGGTCGCCCAGAAACCCAATGATAGCGTCACGGGCAGTTTGTCCAGGATCAGCTCGGTGACCTTGGCGCCACGGAAGAAGCTCTGGCCGAAGTCCAGCCGTGCGTACTGCCCAAGCATTAGCCACAGGCGCTCGGGCGCGGACTTGTCGAAGCCGTACTGGTGCTTGATCTCCTCGATCAGTTTGGGATCCAGGCCACGGGTGGCGCGCGACTGACCCTGCAACGCTTCGACCTTGGCGCCAGGCGCACCGCCGCCGATGCCTTGCAGGCGTGCCACTGCCTGTTCCACTGGGCCACCGGGCGCGGCCTGGACGATGACGAAATTGACCAGCAGGATCGCCAGCAGCGTGGGGATGATCAACAGCAGGCGTCGCAGGATGTAGCCGGTCATGGTGCAGCGTCCTTGAGCGCGCGCATCTGATCCGAGGTCAACGCTGTCGGGCTGACCTCCCACCAGGTATCCAGGCCTTCGTCATAAGCGGCTTGTGCCTTGGGCCGACCAAAGCGGTTCCACCATACTGTCGAGCTGCCTGGCGGGTAGTAGTTGGGAATCCAGTAGTAGTTCCATTGCAGCACCCGGTCCAGCGCATGGGCGTGGCGCAGCATGTCGGCCTGGGTGTCGGCGCGCACCAGGCCATCGAGCAAGCGGTCCACGGCCGGGTCCTGTAGCACCATCAGGTTGTTCGAGCCCGGATCGTGGGCGGCGGCCGAACCGAAATAGTTGTACAGCTCACTGCCCGGCGACAGGCTCACGTTGTAGCCGGTGACGATCATGTCGTAGTCGCGGGCCATGATCCGATTGATGTATTGGGCCGCATCGACGTTGCGGATATTCAGCTCGACGCCGATCTGCGCAAGATTGCGCTTCCACGGTAGCAGCAGACGCTCCATACCCGACTGGCCGTTGAGGAAGGTGAAGCTCAAAGGCTCGCCCTCGGCGTTCACCAGCCGGTCGCCTGCTGGGTGCCAGCCAGCAGCCTGGAGCAAGGCCAGTGCCTGTAACTGTTGGGTGCGGATGATCCCGGATCCATCGGTGACGGGCGCCGTGAAGACGCGGTTGAAGACTTCGTCTGGAACCTGGCCCCGCAGCGGTTCGAGCAGCTTGAGTTCACTGGCATCGGGGAGTGCGCGGGCCGCCAGTGGGGTGTTGGAGAACAGGCTCTGCTGGCGGATGTACATATTGCGCATCATCTGCCGGTTGCTCCATTCGAAGTCCCACAGCAGGCCGAGCGCCTGGCGTATCCGGCGATCCTTGAACAATGGCCGGTCGAGGTTGAACACGAAGCCCTGGGCCACTTGTGGCTTGGCCGGGCCAAGATGGGCACGTTGCAGGCGACCGTCATCCAGTTGCGCGCCGTTATAGCCCAGGGTGTAGGCGGTGGCGGAATACTCGCGGTTGTAGTCGTAGCCGCCGCCCTTGAGCACCTGGCGTGCCACCTCGGTGTCGCCGAAATACTCAAGGCGCAGGCGCTGGAAGTTGTAGCGACCACGGCTGACGGGCAAGTCTCGTGCCCACCACTGTGCGTCACGTTCGAAGGTGATGCTGCGCCCGTTGTCGATCCGGCTGATGCGGTAGGGGCCGCTGCCGACCGGCTTGTCGAAGCCTGCGCCGCTGGCGAAGTCACGCTGCTGCCAATCGTGTTCGGGCAACACCGGCAAGCTGGCCAGGTCCAGCGCCAGGGTGCGGCCATGGGGCTGGCGAAAATCGAAGCGTATTCGTCGCGGCCCCTCTACGCTGACCCCACTGACATCGGCGAACAGCGTGCGGTACTTGAGGCTGCCCTTGCGCATCAGTAGCTCGAAGGTAAAGCGTACATCCTCGGCGCGTACCGGCCTGCCATCGGCGAAGGTGGCGCGCGGGTCGATCTCGAAACGCAGCCAGGCGTCGTCCGGGCCGCGCTCCATCGTCCGGGCGATCAGGCCGTAGACGGTGTAGGGCTCATCGAACGCGCGTACGGCCAATGGGGCATACAGCAGGCCATCGATTTCAGAAACACCGGTGCCCTTGTCGATGTAGGGCAGGATATGGTCGAACTGGCCAATGTCGGTGGCCGAGCGGCGTAAGCTACCGCCCTTCGGGGCATCTGGGTTGACGTAGTCGAAGTGGCGAAAGTTGACGGGGTAGCGCGGCGCTTCGCCGTAGACGGTGAGGGCATGGCTCGGCGCAGCCTGGGCTTGCAGCGCCAGGCACAGCAGGGCGATACAGCCGAAAACCCGTGGGAGCGGGCTCGCTCGCGAAAACGTCCGCTCAAGCGAGGTTGCGGTCGTGCCGCACGTATTCGCGGGCAAGCCCGCTCCCACAGGGGGCTTCATCGGCTGCGAAGGCTTAGTCCTGACGGCTGGTCACTTCGAGCAGGTGGTAGCCGAACTGGGTTTTAACCGGACCTTGCACGGTGTTGACCGGGGCGCTGAACACCACGGTGTCGAATTCCTTGACCATTTGGCCTGGGCCGAACGAGCCCAGGTCACCGCCCTGGCGGCTGGACGGGCAGGTGGAGTTGGCTTTGGCGATTTCGGCGAAGTCGGCACCCGCTTCGATCTGGGCTTTGAGTTCGTTGCACTTGTCTTCGGTGGCAACCAGGATGTGGCGGGCGGTAGCACGGGCCATGGAAACTGCTCCTTGAGGTGAAAAACAGCAAGCCTAGCGCACTTGTCTGGGGCATGTCTCGCAAGGCTTGCTGATTGATCCTACAAGCGTTCGGCTGCCTGACGCAGCATCTGCTCGGTCGAGTCCCAGCCCAGGCAGCCATCGGTGATCGACACGCCGTATTTCAACGCACCTTTGCCCAGGGCCTGGCAGCCGTCGAACAGGTGGCCTTCGAGCATCACGCCTACCAACGAGCGGTCACCGGCCAGGCGTTGCTGCAGCACGTCTTCGAAGACGGCCGGTTGACGGGCCGGGTCCTTGCCGCTGTTGGCGTGGCTGCAATCGACCATGATCCGTGCCGCCAGCCCCGCCTTGGCCAGCCCCTGGCGTGCCATGGCGACGCTTTGGGCGTCGTAGTTCGGGCCTTTGTGCCCGCCACGTAGTACCAGGTGGGTGTCCGGGTTGCCCAGGGTCTCGATGATCGCCGGGTAGCCCTGGGCGTCCATGCCGAAGTGGCGGTGCGGGTGGGCTGCGCTGCGCATGGCATCGCAGGCGATGCCGACGCCACCGTCGGTGCCATTCTTGAAGCCTACCGGCAGTTCCAGTCCGCTGACCATTTCGCGGTGTACCTGCGACTCGGTGGTGCGTGCGCCGATGGCTGCCCAGCCCAGCAGGTCGTCGAAGTAGCCGGCCACCATCGGTTGCAGCAGTTCTGTGGCAATCGGCAGGCCGCGCTCGAGCATGCTCAGCATCAAGCCCCGCGACAGGGCGATGCCTGCGTGCATGTCGTCGCTGCCATCGAGGTGCGGATCGTAGGCCAGGCCTTTCCAGCCCACCGTGGTGCGGGGCTTTTCCACGTAGGCGCGCATCACCAGCAGCAGCTTGTCGCTGACGTGGCGGCTGAGGGTGGCCAGCCGATCGGCATACTCCAGGGCCGAGCGCGGGTCGTGGATCGAGCACGGACCGACCACCACCAGCAGGCGTTCGTCGCGACCTTCGAGGATCGCGCGGATCGCTTGGCGGTGTGTGTGGACTTGCTGAGTGAGTTCGTTAGACATCGGCATCTGCTGCTTGAGCAGGTGCGGGCTGGGCAGGCGCTTGCTGACGGTGGTGTTGGCGGCTTGTGGCTGGGTCAGGGCGAGGTTCGAGGCGTGCATGGCTTTTTTCCCTGGGCGGACGGCGGGTACTGACCCGCGTGGTCGGCCCTATCGAGGTGTTCGACTGGTCGTCAAATTAGGTTCTTGTGCGGCAGTGCCACCGGAAATCGACCGAACGGAGGCGGCAGGCTGGCCCGAACGGGATTGGCTAAATCGCCAGGCATAGGAGGTTGCGTAGAAGTAGTTGGCGTAGTTCATGAATCTGTCCTCAAGATGAATCGTTGAAAGTGCGGGGCCCGGAAAAACAAAACCCCCGGTCGGGAGGCCGACCGGGGGTTTGAGTATTCTCGTGTTCGGCGGCCCCTCGAAAGTGGGCGCCGGTTGGGTTATCGGCGCCTAGTAGCTAAACCAATAACCAAAATAAAACGGTGCAACGGCGTTACGACCGGCAACGGCCAGCACGCGGCGCGCAGAGCGACCGGTGGGGTGGGCGTGGTTGCAGGTGTGTTTCGGCATGTTGCTCTCCAGTGAATGAGCCCGAGCTTACTGCACCTGTGCGTTGCCATTCAATGGCTTTTCTCTATGGCTGCGATAATCGATGACGCCCCTGCGTTTGCACAGCCCGCCAGGATAACGGTAGGTTTCGCCATCACGTTGCGGAACCTACCTATGGACTCTCTCACTCAAGCGGTTCTCGGCGCGGCCTTGCAAGGCACCGTGCTCGGCCGCATCCAGGGCCGTCGCTCGCTTGCCTACGGCGCGGCCCTGGGCACCTTGCCCGACCTGGACGTACTGGTTCGCTACGCGGATCCGGTGTCGCAGATGACCTTCCACCGGGGTTTCTCGCACTCGATCTTCGTGCTCACAGGCTTGGCCCTGCTGCTGGCTTGGCTGGTCGCCAAGCGCTGGCCCGACAAGGGCTACACGGCAACGCGCCTGTTCGTGGCGTTCTGGCTGGTGCTGGTTACCCACCCGCTGCTGGATTCGTTCACCGTCTACGGCACCCAGCTGTTCTGGCCGTTGCAGGTCACGCCGCAAAGCTGGGCTGCGGTGTTCATCATCGATCCGGTATACACCTTGCCGTTGTTGCTTGCCGTGCTGTATGCCGCGCTCAAGGGCCTGCGCGGACGGGCGCTGGCCGGGCTGTCCGTGGCCCTGGCGTTCAGCACGGTTTACCTGGGCTTTGGCCTGGCTGGGCGGATGGCCGCCGAGCAACGCTTCGACGTGGCCTTGGCACAACAAGGCATTACCGCCAGTGAGGTACGCGCGGTGCCTATCGCGTTCAACACACTGCTCTGGCGGGTGCTGGCCAAGACCCCGGATGGCGACTACTACGAGGGCATTAGTGGCCTGTTCGACCGTGAGCCGCCCGAGTTGCTGCGCCAACCGCGCAACCTGGCGCTGGGTAAGCGGCTCGACGGCGATGCGCTGCACGATCGGCTGCGCTGGTTCACCGACGATTGGTTGCGCTACGACGCCGTGGGCGATGCGCTGGTGGTGACTGACCTGCGCATGGGCATCCCAGGCCACTACACCTTCCGTTTTCAGATGGGCCAGCGCGATGCGACCGGGCAGTGGGTGGCGATCCAGCCGCGCGGCTGGATCGGTGGCGGCGCGGCATCGTTGTTCGATGGCGACAAGCTGTCGCTGATCTGGCGGCGCATCGTCGACCAGCAACCACCGTTGCCGCTGGCGAGCTGGGCGGCGCAGTTGGGTGGGCATGCCGCCCAGGCCAGGCCGTGAACCTTGGGTGCGGATCATTCAATAGGCCTTGTAATTGGTCGATCCGCACCCATCTAGCAGGCCTTGTCTTGCCTTGGAATTCAGCATGGAACTCAACCGCTTCGGCGATATAGCCGCCTTCGTCAGTGCCGTAAAGGCCGGTAGCTTCACCGCTGCCGCCAGTAGCCTAGGCCTGACCCGCTCGGCGGTGGGCAAGAGCATCGCCCGGCTTGAGGCGCGCATGGCGGTGCGTCTGCTCAACCGTACCACGCGCAAGCTGAGCCTGACCGACGAAGGGCAGGTGGCGTTCGAGCGCTGGCAGCAGATTCTCGATGACCTGGACGAAGTCGACACCACTATGGCCCAACGCCGGGGTAAGCCCAGCGGTACACTGCGCCTGACCGCGCCGCTGTCGTTCGGCCAACGGCATGTGCTGCCGATCCTCGACCGTTACCTCAAGCAGTGGCCCGAACTGCGCGCCGATATCCGCTTCACCGACCGCTTCGTCGATCTGGTGGAAGAGGGCGTCGACGTGGCCGTACGCATCGGCGCGCCAAAGGAAGACTCGCAGTTGCTCACCCGTACCGTGGCCTGGCAGCAGTTCGTCACCTGCGCATCGCCCGGCTATCTTGCCGTGCATGGCACACCTCAGGTCCCGGCAGACCTCTACGGCCACGACAAGATCGCGTTTCTGGTCGGCGAGAAGTCCAGCCCCTGGCGTTTTAGAACCGAGGCTGGGCTGCACCTGTGCGAGGAGCCGGGGCGGCTGAACATCGACAGCTCCGAGGCGATGCTCGAAGGCGCACGGGCTGGCTTCGGGCTGATCCACTTGCCCACCTACATCACCAGTGACGACCTACGCGCCGGCACGTTGGTGGAGGTGTTGCACGATTATCGGCCGCCGGCCGACCCGATCCGCATCGTCTACCCCAGCAAGCGGCACCTGTCACCCAGGGTGCGCGGCTTCATCGACCTGCTGGTGCACAGTTGGGAAGCCGGGGTGCCCTGGGAGCTGTAGGTCTGCGGCCAAGTCAGCACGGGCTGATCGGGCAGGCCGACGCTGATGAGCTGAATTCACGCCTGCTTGAGAAATGGGTAGTCGGTGTAGCCTTCAGCCCCATTGGCATAGTCGAATTGGGCGCGGTGTGGGTTCAGCGGCGCGTTTTGCTTGAGCCGCTCCACCAGGTCCGGGTTGGCGATGAACGCACGCCCGAACGCCACGGCATCGATCAAGCCCCGACCCAGCAGGTCTTCGGCCTTTTCGGCGGTGTAGGCGCCGGCGGCTACGATCACACCGGGGTAGGCGGCGCGGATCGCTTCGCGGAATTCGTCACGCAGCGGCTTGCCGCCAGCCCAATCGGGTTCGGACAGGTGCAGGTAGGCCAGGTTGCGCTTGGCCAGCTCGCCAATCAGGTACAGGCCGGCGGCTTCCTGGTCTTCGCCGTTATCGATGCCGTTGAAGCCACCGAGCGGGAAGATACGAATGCCGACGCGCTCGGCGCTCCACTGAGCGATGGCCGCGTCCACGGCTTCCAGTACGATGCGCGCGCGGTTTTCGACGCTACCGCCGTAGCGGTCTTCGCGCAGGTTGGCGCTCGGCGTCAGGAACTGATGCAGCAGGTAGCCGTGGGCGGCGTGCAGCTCGATGAAGTCGAACCCGGCCTCGCGGGCGTTGCTGGCGGCTTGGCCGAAGTCGGCGACGATGCCGGCGATTTCAGCTTCGCTCAACGCGCGCGGGGTAGAGGTTTCCACGCGGGTCAGGTTGCGGTTTGCATCGCGCAGCGTGGTACGTGCATTGGCAGCCAGCGCCGACGGCGCGACGGGTGCTTCACCGCCTGGTTGCAGCGTGGTGTGCGAGATGCGGCCAGTGTGCCAAACCTGCACGGCGCTGTGGCCGCCAGCGGCGTGGATGCCTTCGTTGACCTGGCGCCAGCCGGCGATCTGCTCGGCAGTATGGATGCCCGGCGAGCCCGAGTAGCCCTTGGCCTGGAACGAGATCTGCGTGGCTTCGCTGATGATCAGTCCGGCACTGGCGCGCTGGGTATAGTACTCGGCCATCATCGGGGTCGGCACATCGCCCGGCTCCAGGCTGCGCAAGCGCGTCAGCGGCGCCATGAAGACTCGGTTGGGCAAGGTGAGAGGGCCGAGCTTGAGGGGTTCGAAGAGTTTCATGGAGGCTCCATCGCAAATGAATTCGAGGGGGCGCACGATACCGAGGTGATTGGGGAAAGGGGGGACCGGCATACCGGCGTCTGGCTCCCCAATGGGGAGTTTGTAGCAGCGGCCGTGTGTCGCGATGGGCTGCGTAGCGGCCCCAGGATTTGCTTAAGGGCATCCATTTGGGGGGGCGCTACGCGACCCATCGCGACACAAGGCTGAAAGCATCAACTACGCGCCAAACGCCCGCTGACGAAGTGCGCCACGTCATTGAACCCTGGCGTCGAAGCATGCCCTGGGGTCACCAGCGAGTCGATGAAGGCTTCGTCTTCGGCGCTGATCTTCACCTCCAGGGCACCTGCGTAGGTGTCCCACTGCGCTTCGGTGCGCGGCCCGACGATGGCCGAGCTGATCAACTGGTTGTTGAGCACCCAGGCGATGGCGAACTCGACGATACCCACACCCTTGGCCTCGGTGTAGGCATGGATTTTCTGGGCGATGGCCAGCGATTCCTCGCGCCACTCCACCTCGAGGATGCGCTTGTCCTGGCGCCCGGCGCGGCTGCCTGCGTCCGGTGTCGAGCCCGGTGCGTACTTGCCGCTGAGCACGCCACGCGCCAGTGGGCTGAACGGCACCACGCCCAGGCCATGAAAAGCTGCGGCAGTCAGTTGCTCGGGTTCGGCCTGGCGGTTGACGATATTGTACAGCGGCTGGCTGACCACCGGCTTTGGCACGCCCAATTGCTCGGCCACATGGCAGATCTCGGCAATCCGCCAGCCCCGGAAGTTGCTCACCCCCCAGTAGCGGATCTTGCCTTGGGCCAGCAGGTCGCCGATGGCGCGCACGGTCTGCTCCAGCGGTACGCTGTGATCTTCGCGGTGCAGGTAGTAGATGTCCAGGTAATCGGTGCCCATGCGCGTGAGCGTGGCGTCGAGGGCGTTGAACAGGTGTTTGCGCGACAACCCGCTGCGGTTCGGCAGGCCATCCACCGGACCGTAGCCGGCCTTGGATGCGACGATCCAGTCCTGCCGATTGCGCGCCACCGCCTCGCCGACGATTTCTTCGGAACGTCCGCCGTTGTACACATCGGCGGTATCGACGAAGTTGATGCCTTGGTCCCAGGCCTTGTCAATGATGCGCAAGGCGTCCTCGGTGCTGGTCTGTTCGCCGAACATCATGCTACCAAGGGTCAGGGCTGAGACCTGCAGGCCACAGGTGCCAAGTGGACGGTATTTCATTGCCGGGAATCCTTTTCTGCCAAGCATGGGAACTCTGTGTTTTACACACAACGCGAGCCGTTTTAAAGCGTGCTGATCGGGCACCGCTGCCGCCATTGCTGCGCCCTTGACCCTGGCATGCGCTCCAACGGGCCACAGCTCGACCAGGCCATGATTACAATTGTTCACACAAATACCACCTGAGACAAAATTGACTCATCTTGGGCCCGCACTTACCATTCGCGCCGTTCTTTATCAAAGGCTCGGGTGAAGTCATGGGCAATATGCGTGCATTTGGAATGGCCAGCGGTCTGGCGGCCGCCGTGCTGTTGGCTGGCTGCGAAGCTGCGGATGCGCCGCCGGCAGCATCTGCGGCATTGCCGGTAGAAACCGTGACGGTCACCCACGAAACCCTGGCCCTGGCATCTACGTTGCCGGGTCGGGTCGAGCCGATGCGGGTTGCCGAAGTACGCGCCCGAGTGGCCGGCATCGTCATGCGCAAAACGTTCGAAGAAGGTGCCGACGTCAAGGCCGGCGATCTGCTGTTCCAGATCGACCCGGCGCCGTTCAAGGCTGCACTGGCCCGCGCCGAGGCCGATCTGGCGCGGGCCCAGGCGGTGCAATACGAGTCCCAGGCCCGGGTGCGCCGCTACGAGCCGTTGGTGCAGATCCAGGCGGTCAGCCAACAGGACTTCGACACCGCCAGCGCCAACCTGCGCAGCGCCCAGGCTGCGGTGCGCTCGGCCCTGGCCGACGTGCAGACGGCGCGTCTGAATCTGGGCTATGCCTCGGTCACTGCACCGATCTCCGGACGTATCGGCCGAGCCTTGGCCACCGAGGGCGCGCTGGTGGGGCAGGGCGACGCCACGCTCATGGCACGCATCCAGCAGCTTGATCCGATCTACGTCGATTTCACCCAATCAGCCGCCGATGCCCTGCGCCTGCGCCAGGCGTTCAAGGACGGCACCTTGGCCAAGGACGACGAGAAGGCGCTGACCGCCGAGGTGGAAGGCACCGAGTACCAGCGCCAGGGTGCCCTGGTGTTCACTGATGTGGCGGTGGACCGCAGCACCGGCCAGGTCACCTTGCGGGGGCGCTTCGACAACCGCGACGGCATCCTACTGCCCGGCATGTATGTGCGTGTACACACTCCGCAAGGCGTCGACCGTCAGGCGATCCTGGTGCCACAACGCGCGGTGCAGCGAGGCAGCGACGGTCAGGCTCGGGTGATGCTGGTCGGCAAAGGCAACGTGGCCGAGGCGCGCAACGTGACGACCGGGGCTATGCAGGGCGCGCGCTGGCAAATCACGCAAGGGTTGCAGAGCGGTGATCAGGTCATCGTCGGCAGCCCTGCCGGCCTGTCTGCCGGCGCTGCGGTGTCCGTGGTCCAGGCCAATCAAGCTGCGGCACGCTGAGACGAGGAAGCGTAATGTCCAGATTCTTCATCGATCGGCCGAACTTCGCCTGGGTCGTGGCGTTGTTCATCTCGCTGGCCGGACTGCTGGTGATCCCGCTGCTGCCAGTGGCTCAATACCCAAGCGTGGCCCCGCCGCAGATCACGATTAGCGCGAGCTACCCGGGGGCGTCGGCCAAGGTGCTGGTGGACTCGGTGACCAGTGTCATCGAGGAGTCGCTCAACGGTGCCAAGAACCTGCTGTACTTCGAGTCGACCAACAACGCCAATGGCATGGCCGAAGTGGTCGTGACCTTCGAACCGGGCACCGACCCGGAACTGGCCCAAGTAGACGTGCAGAACCGCCTGAAGAAGGCCGAGGCGCGTCTACCCCAGGCGGTGATTACCCAAGGCCTGGAGGTGGAGCAGAGCAGTGCAGGTTTCTTGCTGATCTACGCCCTGAGCTACAAGGATGGCTACCAGCGCGCCGATACCACGCAACTGGGGGACTACGCCGCGCGCAATATCAACAACGAGTTGCGCCGGGTGTCCGGGGTGGGCAAGTTGCAGTTCTTCTCGTCCGAGGCCGCCATGCGTGTGTGGGTCGACCCGCAAAAGCTGGTGGGTTATGGCTTGTCCATCGATGACGTGGGCGCTGCCATTCGTGGGCAGAACGTACAAGTGCCGGCCGGCAGCTTTGGCGCCACGCCAGGCAGCAGCGAGCAGGAACTGACCGCCACCCTGGCGGTGCAGGGCACCTTGGACGACCCGCAGGCGTTCGGTCGGGTAGTCCTGCGGGCCAATCCTGATGGCTCGCTGGTGCGCTTGGCGGACGTCGCGCGCCTGGAGGTGGGCCTTGAGAGCTACAACTTCGCCTCACGCCTGAACGGCCGCCCGGCGGTGGCTGGCGCGGTGCAACTGGCGCCTGGGGCGAATGCCTTGCAGACCGCCGAGCGCGTTAAGCAGCGCCTGGCCGAACTGTCGGCGTTCTTCCCCGAAGGGGTCGAGTATTCGGTGCCTTACGACACCTCGCGCTTCGTCGACGTGGCCATCGACAAGGTCATCACCACCCTGATCGAAGCCATGGTGCTGGTGTTCCTGGTGATGTTCCTGTTCCTGCAGAACATCCGCTACACCCTGATTCCGTCCATCGTGGTGCCGGTGTGCCTGTTGGGCACGCTGGCGGTGATGAAGCTGCTGGGCTTCTCGGTGAACATGATGACCATGTTCGGCATGGTGCTGGCCATCGGCATCCTGGTCGACGATGCCATCGTGGTGGTGGAGAACGTCGAGCGGCTGATGGCCGAGGAAGGGCTGTCGCCGGTGCAGGCGACGATCAAGGCCATGGGGCAGGTGTCCGGGGCGATCATCGGCATCACCTTGGTGCTGTCGGCGGTGTTCATGCCGCTGGCGTTCATGTCCGGCTCGGTGGGGGTGATCTACCAGCAGTTCTCGCTGTCGCTGGCGGTGTCGATCCTGTTCTCCGGGTTCCTGGCCTTGACCTTCACGCCAGCGCTGTGCGCCACGCTGCTCAAGCCCGTACCCCAGGGGCATCATGAAAAGCGCGGTTTCTTCGGCGCTTTTAACCGTGGCTTTGCCCGCCTGACCGAGCGCTACGCGCTGATGAACAATGCGCTGGTGCGCCGCGCCGGACGCTGCATGCTGGTGTATGCCGGGATCCTCGCCATGCTCGGCTTCTTCTACCTGCGCTTGCCGGAGTCGTTCGTGCCGGTGGAAGACCAAGGCTACGCGATCGTCGACGTACAGTTGCCGCCGGGCGCCAGTCGGGTGCGTACCGACGCCACCGGCCAGGCCCTGGAGCAGTTTCTGATGTCCCGTGAGGCGCTGGATTCGGCGTTCGTGGTCAGCGGTTTCAGCTTCTCGGGCATGGGCGATAACGCTGCGCTGGCGTTCCCGACCTTCAAGGATTGGTCCCTGCGCGACCCCGGGCAGTCGGCCGATGCCGAGGTACAGGCGATCAATGCGCGCTTCGCCGGGCATGGCGACGGCGCGATCATGGCGGTCAATCCGCCGCCTATCGATGGCTTGGGCAACGCCGGTGGTTTCGCCCTGCGTCTGATGGACCGTGGCGGGTTGGGCCGCGAGGCCCTGCTGGCGGCGCGTGACCAGTTGCTCGGCGCGGCCAACGGCAACCCGGTGATCCTCTACGCCATGATGGAGGGCCTGGCCGAGGCGCCGCAGCTACGCGTGCAGATCGACCGTGAGAAGGCCCGCGCCCTGGGCGTGAGCTTCGAAACCATCAGCAGCACCCTGGCCACTGCGTTTGGCTCGGCGGTGATCAACGATTTCACCAACGCGGGCAGGCAGCAGCGCGTGGTGGTGCAAGCCGAGCAGGGCGCGCGCATGACGCCGGAAAGCGTGTTGCAACTGTACGCCCCCAATAGCAGCGGTGAGCAGGTGCCGTTCAGCGCCTTTGTCACCACCCGCTGGGAAGAAGGGCCGGTGCAGATCGTGCGTTACAACGGCTATCCATCGATTCGTATCGCCGGTGACGCGGCGCCTGGTTACAGCACCGGCCAGGCCATGGCCGAGATGGAACGTCTGGCTCGTGATCTGCCACCGGGCATCGGCTATGCCTGGACCGGGCTTTCCTACCAGGAGCAAGTCTCCAGCGGCCAGGCCACACACCTGTTTGGTCTGGCGATCCTGGTGGTGTTCCTACTGTTGGTGGCGCTGTACGAAAGCTGGGCGATCCCGGTGACGGTGATGCTGATCGTGCCAATCGGCGCGCTGGGCGCTGTGTTGGCGGTGATGGTGGCGGGCATGCCCAACGATGTGTACTTCAAGGTGGGCTTGATCACCATCATTGGTTTGGCGGCGAAGAACGCGATCTTGATCGTCGAGTTCGCCAAGGAGCTGTGGGAGAAGGGCTACAGCCTGCGTGACGCTGCCTTGGAGGCTGCGCGGCTACGCTTCAGACCGATCGTGATGACCTCGATGGCGTTCATCCTGGGCGTCGTGCCCCTGGCTATCGCCAGTGGCGCCGGGGCGGCCAGCCAACGTGCCATCGGCACTGGGGTAATCGGCGGCATGCTCAGCGCCACGCTGCTGGGGGTGGTGTTCGTGCCGATTTGTTTCGTCTGGGTGCTGTCGCGGCTCAAGCGCACGCCCAAAACGGTGGCCGCCGAGGCCTGAAGGCTCCTTTGGTTGGACGATCCAGCCGTTCGGCCCCTGGACGTGTGTTCAGGGGCCTTTTTTGTTTGGCTGACGGGGCGCGAAGCGGCGCCAGGCGAGGGATGGGTTAGCCGCGATGTCAGGCCTGGAGCAACGCGCCGCGCAGGAACAACTGCTCCAACGTCTGTGCCGAGTTGGCGCTGGCGGCCCGGCCACGGCGCTCGGCGTCGACCATGCCGTAGATCATGCTCAGGAACATTTCGGTGAACACCGCCGCACTGATATCGATGCGCAGTGCCCCCGCTTGTTGGGCGCGCAAGAAGAACGCATCCATGGCCTGAGTGTAGGCCAGCCAGCGGCGGTCCTCGCCCTCGCCAAGCAGGGTGTCGGGACGGTACTGGAACATCAGGAAGACCAGCATTTCGCGGTGCTTGAGATGTTCGCCGATCAAGTGGCGTAGAGCTGCCAGAGGCTCGGCTGCGTCCAGCGTCGCGTCGTGGATCACTTGGTTGAGTACCCGTTCGCCGTGGTTTTCGAGCATTGCCACCAGGTTGTCACGGGTGCCGCAATAGCGGTGCAGGGTGGCCTTGCTGACACCTGCGGCTTCGGCCAATTCCTTCAGCGTTGCGCGCGGGTGGACCACGATGGCGTGGGCCAGGGCCTTGAGCAGGCGTTCGTCGTGGGCAGTAGGTTGCATCAGGGCCTCGCAAGGGTCGCAAGCTTGGCATTGTGCAGCAAATGAGGAGAGGATCAAGCCTTTACGGCTCGTTTGAGACTTTTATGTGTCGTTAGTGCGGCTGATGCCGCGCAGCCTGTTTCGGGGTAGGCCTGCATTCCGGCAGGCCCGCCCCTGAATCCAGCGCCGCCCCCTGTAGGAGCGGCCTAGCCGGTGCCATCCACCGCGCCCTCTACTTCGCGGTGGTCCGGCAAGCCCACAGGCTTCAATGCGGCGCGCGGGGGATGGTCTTGAGCAGGTCTTCCGGGCTGATGTGTCCGACCACCTGGGCCACTGCGCTACCTGGGGTCGGCAAGTCGATGATGTGGCTCTTCATCTTGCCGATCACGTGCATTTCGCAGGGTTTGCAGTCGAACTTGAGGGTCAGCACCTCATCACCCTGGATCAACTGCATCGGCGCGACCTTGGTGCGCACGCCGGTCACGCCCTTGGCCTGCTTGGGGCATAGGTTGAACGAGAAACGCAGGCAGTGCTTGGTGATCATCACCGGTACTTCGCCGTGCTCTTCGTGGGCCTCGTAGGCGGCGTCGATCAACTGCACACCATGCCGGTGGTAGAAATCGCGGGCCTTCTGGTTGTAAACGTTGGCCAGGAACGACAGGTGCGACTCGGGGTACACCGGTGGCGGGCTGGTCTCGGCCTTGCGCGTACCACGCGGGTGGGCCTTGATCCGCGCTTCGGTCAGCGCCTCGATGGCTTCGCGGCGCAGGGCCTTGAGCTGCGAATTGGGGATGAAGTACGCCTGCGGTGCATCCAGCTCGATGGCGTTGGCGTGGTACATCGTGGTGCCCAACTGACCGAGCAGGTCGTGCAACTGATCCAGCGCCTGCTGTGGCTTGTTGGCCACGCCGAACGGACCGTCCAGCGCCACCTGCACGCTCACACCTTCTTCACTGCTGGCGGTCAGCATCAGGCGCTGCTCGCGTAGTACGGCGTGCCACTCGATACCCACCCGGCGCTCGGCCGAAGTGCGCTGCAGGGCTTGCTGCCAATTGTGGTCGAGGTTGCGCGACAGCGGGTGGTTGGGCCGCAGCTTTTGCAGGCCCTCGGGCATTTCGTTGGGCTCGACCCGGTAGCGGTAGCGCTTCTGGCCGTCTTCCTCGGACTCACTCTTGAGCTCGGCGATGTTGGCGCGAAAGCCCACCACCTCACGCTTGACCAACACGTTGAGGCCATCGCCGTTGGTCAACGGTACGTCAGTGGTCACCAGCAGGTCACGCTTACCGACTTTCTCCACCACGCCCACCGGCAGGCCGGTGAAGGTCGGCGAGTCGAACGCGCCGATGTCGATCTTGCGGTCGCTGACGAAGTAGTCGGTGCTGCCGCGGTGGAAGGTCTTGTCAGGATCCGGCACGAAGAAGTGCTCGGTACGGCCGCTGGAGGCGCGGGCCAGGTCCGGGCGGTCTTCGAGGATCGCGTCGAGTTCCTTGCGGTAGTGGGCAGTGATGTTTTTCACATAGCCCACATCCTTGTAGCGTCCTTCGATCTTGAACGAGCGCACGCCAGCATCCACCAGGTCACGCAGGTTGGCGGTCTGGTTATTGTCCTTCATCGACAGCAGGTGCTTCTCAAAGGCCACCACGCGGCCTTGGTCGTCCTTGAGGGTGTACGGCAGGCGGCAGGCCTGGGAGCAGTCTCCACGGTTGGCGCTGCGCCCGGTCTGGGCGTGGGAAATGTTGCACTGGCCGGAGAACGCCACGCACAGCGCGCCATGGATGAAGAACTCGATGGCCGCGTCGGTTTCGGCGGCGATGGCGCGGATCTGCTGCAGGTTCAGCTCACGTGCCAATACCAGTTGCGAGAAGCCCGCCTGGTCGAGGAACTTGGCTCGCTCCAGGGTACGGATGTCGGTCTGGGTGCTGGCATGCAGCTCGATTGGCGGGATGTCCAGCTCCATCACCCCCAGGTCCTGCACGATCAGCGCATCGACGCCTGCATCGTAGAGCTGGTGGATCAGCTTGCGCGCCGGCTCCAGCTCGTTGTCGTGAAGGATGGTGTTGATGGTGGTGAACACGCGGGCATGGTAACGCCGGGCGAACTCGACCAGCTCGGCGATATCGCCGACTTCGTTGCAGGCGTTGTGGCGCGCGCCGAAGCTCGGGCCGCCGATATAGATGGCATCCGCGCCATGCAGGATCGCCTCGCGGGCGATGCTCACGTCACGCGCAGGGCTGAGCAGTTCCAGGTGATTCTTTGGAAGGGACATGTCGTTATAGGTTTCGGGCTGTCACGGTAAGGCGGGCATTGTAGCGGTGAATGGGCGTTTAGGCACCTAAAAGCCTGGCTCTGGCGCTCGGTTGCCTGTCGAGGTTCGATGGCGATAACCTTGATGGCATTCTGAGGTCATTCATGGAGAGGCGGGCCGTTGATTTTAGTACATTTGTTCATATCGGAACATAAAGCGCTGAGTAACGTGAATGTACCATTTTCCAGTGAGTTTGAATGTGCTGTAGATGAGCTTTTCAATGTAAATATTCAGCGCCGGCATCGGCCGCAGGTTAACTTCTATGATGGACATAGCTTTCAAGCGATCATTGGTCAGAATGGTTCAGGCAAAAGTTCTGTAATCGACGCGATCAACGTGTTTGAGGGTGATAGTGACTCCCTTGTACTTGCGGTGTTCTACGATGATGGAGAGTGCCGTTATAAAATCTGCTTGAACAATATATTTTCTGAGCGCGTGACGGTTGAGAAGGCGGATTTGCCGTTCGACTTCGTGGAGAATGTCGCGGAATTCTTCAAGGCGAACAGAGTCGACGTCGTTCATATCAACGCTATACAAGAGGTCAAGGTAGATGATGGATTGCCCATCAAGCGCTCCAGAGGTAGCTATGTAAGACGCTTGACCGTTCCTGAGGCGATGCGTTCACAAAATACACGCAGGGACTACTTCAATCGTTATTTGCGTTATTTCAGGCGGTACCTGGGAGGTGAATACAGAGAAAACATAAGGTATATGTTTTCTTTATCATCTTCCTCTATTGGGCGGTTCGAGAGTGCCCTGGTGCGCTACCGGCATGCGGTGGACTCGAAACTGATTGGTCAATGGCTCAAGGATTTTAAACTGCGTGAACGCTCATTGGACTTCCCATTGCACAGCGATGTGGAGCGCGCTGTTGTCGGCATGAACGTGCCTTCAATTATAAATAGCTTGGCGAAACGCTCATCCAATGCTGATCTTGAGGCCTTGCATTTGCTGGAGAATTATGCGCTGCTTGATTATGAGCGCCCCGACACACATCCTGTTGACTTGATCGAAAACGCTTTGAAGAATTATCTCGCGGCGCGTTCGGATTCCGGCCCAGAGGCAAAAAAAGGTGATGCGTCTTCGCGCCAGCACGAACCTGAGCATCAGGAGGTCATTCGCGCAAATCTTTCGCTGACGTTAGCAAAATTAGAAAGCTTTGCCATGGAGCTCTATCACGCCAATCCAGACGACACCAAGCTTGATCTTTCCGGCGTGATTGTCGAGGATTATGAGGTCGTAGAAAAACTGACCGAAATCGCATCGCGGCTACCGGGGGCTGTGGCGGGGAATATCAGGTGGGGGTGGCGCGGCGCAAGTACCGGAGAGTTGGCGCGTGCGCATGTTTTTTCCGAGTTTTTCAATTATTTAATTGGCCGCGCCGAGAATACCTCTTCAATTGTATTCATGGATGAAGCCGACCTGTATTTGCACCCTGAATGGCAGCGTAACTTTGTTTCGGATTTGCTGGCCCTGAGTCGACATGCCGATAACGATGTGTCCTCTTCAAGCTTGCAGGTTATCGTCTGTACGCATTCCCCGATTATTGTGAGCGACTTTTTGTCTAGCGACATCATCTCGCTTAAGGTCGATGAATATGCTGGCTTATCAGTGGAAAAGTCAGCAGGCTTTGGAAGTAGTATTGTAGATATCTACATGGATGATATGCACTTGAGTTCCACGTTTGGGGAGCACGCTGGAACCAAGCTGGGAGGACTTATCGAGGCAGCGAAGCGTCACATGCTCAGCGAAGCCGACCGCAGGTTGATCAACGAAATTACAAGCGATACTACCAGGAGCTTTTTGTTGAGCTATGATAAAAATCAATAAGCGCCACAAAGCCTCGCTTGTCAGAAAGTATGTTGACTACGCCATAGAAGAGATACTGCTCCCCAATCTTAAGGCGTTGGCTGGTAACGCACCTGCAAACGTATCGAAGCGGCTATTGACGTTTTTTGATGAGGGCTACCTCAGAGCACTCCTCGTCATAGAGCCCAGTGATATTGAGGGTGTCATTAAGCAGGTTTCTGACGTGTTTCCTGAACTGGCGGAGTATTACTGCCCTGCGTTAATTCTATCTGAGATCAATCTGCCTTATCACGAAATCCCCAGTTCAGTGGCTGAGGAGGTGGATAAGGAAACTGTTGAGCGGCTGGCGACATTGGCTGCGGTTAAACTCACTGCGATAAAAGCGGGGCGCTCATTGCAGTACATAGATACACTTATAGCCTGTTTGACATCTGGCGCCTCACATTACAAGAAGCGCAAGATGTTGATCAGGTTGCAGCTTGCCTCCGCTGGGGGGTATAAGATCTCATCGAAAGAACGCAAGGCTTTTCCCGCCTGGATTAAAAACTTCGGTTCATGCTTTGACTTCGAAAAGGTTGCGGGTGAGTTTGGCGAGGATATTTGTAATCGATTGGATTTGAGCGTTTGTCCCTACTGCGCCATTGAAAATCTGAGCATCTTAAAGGCGGATTTATCTCGGCCGGAGCTTGATCACTTTTATCCCAGGTCTCGATTTCCCTATCTAGCGATCTCGCTCAATAATTTAATTCCCGCCGGATCCTCATGCAACCAGAAAAGTAAAAGAAATCACCCCATGCTCAGCCATGCACACCCCTTTGTTCAAGGTATGGGTGACGAAGATTTGTTTGTTTTTAATTATTTGAGTAACGGCAATAAAATAACTGACCTGAAAATTGGTCTAAAGGCTCAGAGTATAAAATGCAATAACATGAATATTGAACGCTTCAGACTGGCCGAGAAATACAAATATTATGAAGAGTTGACGTGCTGGTTCTCAAATGCCTACGCGATGAAGAGCTTGCTTAGGCAGCTGGGGCACAGGGTTTCAAGCGCTGAAGTCAAGGGCTTGCCGTACTTCGAAAGCGAGTTGAAGCGTGCAACGAATAAAGTGACTGCGCAGCAATTCAAGGTAGAGGCAGTGAATAAAATCTTCGGCACCGCATTTAAGGTCATGCAGCAGAAACCGTGAGTCATATCATCATTCGCACTGCTGAATTGCCCTTGCGAGTCTTAACTGGCAAGGGCTGGCAACTTCAGCCCTTGGCCGCCATCGCCGTCACTTCCACGCGCATACCCTCGAACGCCAGTGCCGCAACGCCCACGGCGGCACGTACCGGCCATGGCTTGCTGAAGAAGCGCTGATACACCTCGTTGAACACCGCGCGGTCGGCCATGTCGGTGAGGTAGATCGTCAAGTGCAGCACGCGGTCCATGGAGCTGCCGGCCTTCTCCAACGCGGCCTTCAGCGCTTGCAGCGTGGCTTCGCACTGGGTCTGGATATCGCCCAGCTCCAGGCTGCCGTCGGCTTTCAGCGGGATCTGGGTGGTCATCAGGATGCCGTTGAACTCGGTGACATCCGAGGAAATGGAGTCGGCGTCCGGGTCCGGGGTGTAGATGATGTCTGCGTTTGCCATGGGTACTTTGCCTTGCGACGGAAGGAAAACCGCCAGCCTACGCGAGCCGGCGAGGCGGGTCGAGCGGGGTGGCGGTCGCCTGGATTTGAAAAGCACCGCCCGCCGGGGCAGAATCGCGCCCCCACACCGGCCAAGGCGCCGGGCAGGCTGTAGAACGAGGCATCCGTTGAACCAAAACACTTTGTCCATGCGCCTCGAGCGTGTGGCGGCGCACATTCCGGCCGGCGCGCGGCTCGCCGATATTGGCTCCGACCACGGCTACCTGCCGGTGGCCTTGTTGCTGCGCGGGGCGATCAGCGCGGCAGTGGCGGGCGAGGTGGCGCAGACGCCTTTCCAGGCCGCCCACCGCAGCGTGCGCGAGAACCAATTGGAGCACTGCGCCAGCGTGCGCCTGGCCAGTGGCCTGGCGGCCATCGAAGCCGGCGATGAAATCAGTGCGGTGAGCATCTGCGGCATGGGCGGGGAGACCATTCGTGACATCCTCGAAGCGGGTAAAGCGCGCCTTGGCGGGCATGAGCGCCTGGTGCTGCAACCCAATGGTGGCGAGCAACCCCTGCGCCAGTGGTTGGCCGATAACGGCTATCGCATCGTTTGCGAGGAAGTGCTGCGGGAAAACCGCTTCGACTACGAGATCATCGTCGCCGAGCGCGGCCAGCCGGAACGCTACAGCCCCGAGCAACTGTACTTCGGGCCACGCCTGCTGGAAGCGCGCAGCCCGGCGTTCCTGTTCAAGTGGCAGCGCATGTTGCGCCAGAAGCAGCAGGCCCTGGCCAATTTCGAGCGTGCGCGCGAGGCGGTGGCGCCAGAAAAAGTGCAGGACTTTACCCGGCAAATTGCCTGGATCAGCGCAGTGCTCGGCTAAACCAGGCGTCAACCGCGTGACACTAGGTCATTGCCCTCTCTGGCGGTAATCGGCATCGTGATGCTTCCTGTATTCATTTGTGTTTCACAATAAATGGGCCGCCGCGTGATAGATTCTTGCCTTTCATGTGAGTAATGAGAGCGTCACCCCATGGACATGCTGCATGCGATGCGTACCTTCGCCCGAGTCGTGGAGTGCGGCAGTTTCGCCGCCGCGGCCAACGCTCTGGATATCTCGGCTGCGCAGGTGTCGCGCATCGTCGCCGAGCTCGAAAACCAGTTACAGACCCGATTGCTGCACCGCACCACCCGACGCCTGCGCATGAGCGAGGCTGGCGAGCGTTTTCTGGAGCGTGCGCGGCAGATCATGCACCTGACCGAAGAGGCCATGGACGAGGCTCGTGGCGCCCACCTCACGCCGCGCGGCCGCCTGCGCGTGCATTGCACCCACGGTCTGGGGCTGCTGATGATGCCGCTGGTGGCGCGCTATAACGCGGCGTGCCCGGAGGTGGTGATGGAACTGACGCTGTCTCAGCGCAATCCTGACCCGCTGGCCGAAGGGCATGATGTGGTCATCACCATCGGGCAGGGCCTGCCGGACTCGCAACTGATCGCCATCCCCCTGGGCGGCATCCATAGCATCCTGTGCGCCTCGCCGGACTACCTGGCCCGCCATGGTGTGCCTGAGCGCCCCGAAGACCTGCACCATCATGTATGCCTGCGCACGGTGGACCCGTTGTTCGAGGAGGACTGGGCGTTCGGCCAAGGGCCCGAGCAGTGCGTGATCGTACCCCAGGACACCTTCCTCACCAACGTCGCCGACGCGATGCTGCGGGCCACCGAACTGGGCATGGGCGTGGGCCTGCTGCCGTACTACTCGGCCAGCCAGGCTATCAGTGAAGGGCGCCTGTGCCGTTTGTTGGCACCGCACCGCCTGCGCCAGCGCGAGATCTACGCGATCTATCCCTCGCGCCACTACCTGGACGCCAAGGTGCGCACCTGGATCGACTACCTCAAGGAGCAACTGCCGCCGCTGTTCGAGCAACACATGCACGTGGTGCAGCAACCTCAGTACTGGCGCTAGACGCGGTGAGCGCGGGGTGCGCGCCTTCACTGGAAACGCTCACGCCGCAAAGCCTGGTGGCGACGCTGTACTAGGCTAAGCGGCAGTGGGGGCGACCGCTACTGGATGGCGACGGACTCCGAGGCCAGCCCTGGGAGCGGGGGCGTGGCGCTGAATCGCAGTGACGAAATGCCTTGCTGACGATTGAGCGCGCGAAGGGGGTTGCAAGTAAAGTGTTATAACGTAACATTTAGCATCTCCCCCCGTTCCCAAGGCGCCCACCGTGATCCGCAGAAATCCCTCTGGCCATCTCCCTGAAATCGCCGCCTCCGCCTACATCGATCACACCGCTATCATCTGCGGCAAGGTCATCATCCAGGACAATGTGTTCGTCGGCCCCTACGCGGTGATTCGTGCCGATGAAGTGGACGCCACTGGCGATATGCAGCCGATCGTCATCGGCGCCAATTCCAACATCCAGGACGGCGTGGTGATTCACTCCAAGTCCGGCGCAGCAGTGCGCATCGGCCAGTACAGCTCCATCGCCCACCGCTCCATCGTACATGGTCCATGCGAGGTGGGCGATCGCGTGTTCATCGGCTTCAACAGCGTACTGTTCAACTGCAAGGTCGGCGACGGCAGCGTGGTGCGGCACAACTCGGTGGTCGATGGCTGCGACCTGCCGGCGCGCTTCTATGTGCCGCCCACCGAACATATCGGGCCGCATACAAACCTTGCCGCGTACCCCCCGGTCAGTGTGTCGGCAGCGGAGTTCTCTGAGGACGTGACGCGAACCAACATCGACCTGGTGCAGGGCTATAAAGCCTTGCAGAACGAGTTCTGAGCATGGACGCGCTGCTGGTACGTAATGCCCGGCTGGTCAACGAAGGCCGCGAGTTCGAGGGCGATTTGCTAGTGCGTCACGGGCGTATCGAGCGCATCGCCGGCTGCATCCTCAACGCCCGTGCGGCCTGCGAGATCGACGCCCAGGGCGCCTACCTGCTGCCTGGAATGATCGATGACCAGGTGCACTTTCGTGAACCGGGCGCGCCGCACAAGGGCACCCTGGCGAGCGAGTCGCGGGCGGCGGTGGCGGGGGCATCACCAGTTTTATGGACATGCCCAACACCCAGCCGCCGACCCTGAGCCGCGAAGCCTTGCTCGACAAGCAACGGCGGGCCGCAGCAAGCTCGGTGGCCAACTACGGCTTCCACTTCGGGGTCAGCCGCGACAACCTTGACGCCATCGCGGCGCTGGACCCGCGCGAGGTGGCCGGCATCAAGGTATTCATGGGGGCGTCGACCGGCGACATGCTGGTGGATGACCCCGAGGTGCTGGAAAAGCTGTTCGCCTGCGCCCCGACCTTAGTCCTGGCGCACTGCGAGCACACCCCCAGCATCCTTGAGAACGAGCGCGCCTGGCGCGCCCGGCACGGCGACTTCATCCCACCGGCGGCACATCCGCTGATCCGCGATGCCGAGGCCTGCTACCGCTCATCGAGCCTGGCGGTGGCGTTGGCCCGTCGCTTTGGCACCCGGCTGCATGTGCTGCACCTGACCAGTGCGCGGGAGCTGGCGCTGTTCGAGCCTGGCCCGGTGGCGATTAAGCGCATCACCGCCGAGGTGTGCCTGCATCATCTGCTTTTCGATGACAGCGACTATGCAAGCCTGGGGCACCTGATCAAGTGCAACCCAGCGATCAAGACCACGACCGATCGCCAGGCTTTGCTGCGCGCCCTGGCCGAGGACCGCATTGACGTGATCGGCACCGACCATGCGCCGCACACTCTTGATGAAAAACACCGCCCTTACGCCCAGGCACCTTCCGGCCTGCCGCTGGTGCAGCACGCCTTGCCGGCTGCGCTGGAGTTGGTCAGCCAGGGAGCGCTGAGCATGGCTCAAGTGGTGCACAAGACCAGTCACGCGGTGAGCGACCTGTTCGCCATTCGCGAGCGCGGCTACCTGCGCGAGGGTTACTGGGCCGATTTCGCCTTGGTGGAGCGGCTACAGGTGCCGCAGGCGGTGGCAGATGAACCGATCCTCGCCCACTGCGGCTGGACGCCGTTCCAGCAACATCGCTTCCACCACGTGGTGCGCAGCACGGTGGTATCCGGCCAGCTTGCTTGGCACCAAGGGCGTGTGCAGCCGAACTGCCAGGGCTTGCCGTTGATGTTCGAACGCTGAACCCCTGGCAGGCTGTCGTTTAGGAGTGGTACCCATGAATGAAGCACAATTGCTGCAACAACCCCCCGATGAATACATGAGCGAACCGCAGCGCCAGTTCTTTCGCGACCTGCTGCTGACTCAGCGTGCCGAGTTGCAGGCCCGCATCGACAGTGAGTTCAGGGCCCTGCGCGAATACGAAGTACACAGCGATCCGGCCGATATCGGCAGCGCCGAGGAGGAGCGACACTGGCAACTGCGCTCGCTGGAGCGCGAGAAGAAGCTACTGGACAAGATCGACCAGGCGCTGGAGCGCTTGGCCTGCGGCGACTACGGCTGGTGCGAGGAAACCGGCGAGCCCATTGGCCTGCGCCGGCTACTGCTACGGCCCACCGCGACGCTGTGCATCGAAGCCAAGGAGCGCCAGGAACTCAGGGAGCGGCACCTGCGCAACGATGGCTAGTGCGCTGCCAGTGGTAGCGCCAGCAATTGCCAGCGCACCGTACTGACGCCTTTTTCCAGGCTTATGCGACTGACCAGGCGTTCCAGCGCGGTAGTTGCCTGGGCGGCGCCGATAAGCGCGCCCAGCAGCAAGGTGGCGCCGACGCGCAGCAGAAAGACTTTCCAATCCATAGCGAACCTCGTTCTGCGGGCAGTCGCCCACATGGGCGCCGCTCAATGGCGGCGGGAAGCGAAAAACGATGAATGCGCAGGACCACAATCCATGGCGCCGGCAGGCGCCTGGATGAAAAGCAGGGAAGGTGAAGGAGTCACCGTCTACCGAGCGCGGCGAGACAGTGCAGCAGCGCTGTCGGACTGCTCGCCATGTCGGCCCGTCGCAATCGACTGGGACTACTGTCCAATGCAGGGTGCGCCTATGCAGGGAGGGAAAAATCGCGACGCGGACACTACGCCCGGTGCGGGACAGGGTCATGGCTAAAATCATGACAATTGCGTCACGGCGAACTTTCCTGCACCCCGCGCGGCAGTGGTACCCTTACGCCCGTTATTGCCTCGAACCCGGACCTCTGCATGCTGTTCAACCTCGCCGTGCTGTTCACCACCCTTGTGGCTATGGAAGGCGTCGGCACCCTGGCCCACAAGTACGTCATGCACGGTTGGGGCTGGTGGCTGCACCGCTCGCACCATGAGCCGCACCTGGGCGTGCTGGAAACCAACGATCTCTATCTAGCGGCACTGGCGTTGATCGCCGCTGCGCTGGTGGCGCTGGGCAAGGCCGGACATGCGCCGTTGCAGTGGGTGGGGGCAGGGGTGGCAGGGTATGGCGTGGCCTACGTGCTGGTACATGACGGGCTGTTCCATCGTCACTGGCCGCGCGCACCGAGGCCGGTCAACCGCTATCTGAAGCGCCTGCACCAGGCGCATCAACTACACCATGCGGTGAAGGGGCGACAGGGATGCGTGTCGTTCGGATTCTTCTACGCACCGCCACTGCGCGTGTTGAAGCGGCAATTGAAGCGGCGGCGCAGCTAGCGCGATCAGTTAGCGGTCTCGACGATCGCCTCTTGACCTTTATGCCCGCGACTTACCCACCAGCCAAATCCTGCGGCTGTGAAGAACATGATCAGGCTATAGAGTGCTGCCGGCACCGCCATGGTGGGGTTGTTTAACAGACTCGGGCTCAGGGCCAGGGCGATGGCCAGAGTACCGTTGTGGATGCCGATTTCCATGCCGATGGCGATCGCCTGGCGCCGCGGAATGTTCAGCAGGCGCGGCACCCAGTAACCTACCCCCAGGCTCAGCAGGTTGAACAACAGTGCGGCGCCGCCGACGATCGGCGCGTACTGCACCACCGTTTGCCAGTCCTTGGCCAGCGCAAGCACGATGGTGAAGGCTAGAAACAGTGCCGCCACCAATTTCATCGGCTTTTCCATGCGTGCGGCGAAGCCTGGCGCCCGATGGCGAATCAGCATGCCCAGCGCCACCGGCAGCAGCACGATGGCGAACACCTGCATCACTTTGGCAAATTGCAGCGGAATCGCTTGGTCCGCCTGCATGAACCAGGTCAGCGACAGGTTCACCAACAGCGGCATGGTCAGGATGGCGATCAATGAATTGACCGCTGTCAGGGTAATGTTCAGCGCCACATCGCCATGCGCCAGGTGGCTGAACAGGTTCGCGGTGGTGCCGCCTGGCGAGGCGGCCAGCAGCATCAGGCCCACGGCCAGCGCCGACTCAAGGCCAAAGCCGTTGGCAATCAGGAAGCACACCAGTGGCAGCAGCAGGATCTGGCAGGCCAGGCCGACCACCACGGGCTTGGGGTATTTCACCACCCGGGCGAAGTCGGCCAAGGTCAGGGATAACCCCAGACCCAGCATGATGATGCCCAGGGCGAGCGGCAGGATGGCGGTAAGCAGGGGCGAGGCGGTCATGAGTGGCTACTCGAACGGAATATCCCGAGCAGTCTAGGTGCCCGGCTAACGATAGCTAATCGCAACTGGCCATACTTGGTAACCGTTTATTACCGAACCCCTGGCCGGTAGCGGCTACACGCCGCGTTGCGATGCTGCCTCCGGCGCAGTAGCATTCGCGCTTTTGCCGAAGGATTAGCCCACCATGCCGTTCCAGCCAGGTCTGCTCGCCACCCCGGTGCCAGCCCACGCCCGTCATTTGTTCTTTGCCCTCGATTCGCAAGAAGCCTTGGCCGGCGTGCTTGATCGGTTGATCGCCGAGGTCGATGGCCAGAGCGTGGTGCTGGGTATCGGTGCACCGTTGGCGCAGGTGCTGGGCCGTGAGGTGCTTGGTCTGCGCAGCTTCCCGCAGTTGCAGGCCCAAGTACCCAACCCGGCGACTCAGCATGCCTTGTGGTTGTGGCTGCGTGGCGAAGAACGCGGCGAACTGTTCCTGCGTGCGCAAGCTCTGCAGCAGTTGCTGGCCCCGGCCTTGCGTCTGGTCGACAGTGTCGATGGTTTCCTGCACCGCGGTGGCCGTGACCTGACCGGCTACGAGGACGGCACCGAGAACCCGGTCGACGAGCAGGCCATCGAGGCCGCCATCGTGTCCGGCGATGTCCCGGGCCTGGCCGGTTCCAGCTTTGCTGTCTTCCAGCTGTGGAAGCACGATCTGGACTATTTCAAGGCGCTGCCGCAAGCCGAGCAGGACAACATTATCGGGCGCCGCCTGAGCGACAACGAAGAACTCGATGATGCGCCCGAGTCTGCCCACGTCAAGCGCACGGCCCAGGAGAGCTTCGCTCCCGAGGCGTTCATGGTGCGGCGTTCGGTGGCCTGGGCCGATGAGCGCGGTGCGGGCCTGGCGTTCGTCGCGATGGGGCACTCGTTCGACGCCTTCGAAGTGCAGCTCAAACGCATGAGCGGTTTGGAGGACGGCATCATCGATGGCTTGTATCGCTTCAGTCGGCCCCTGAGCGGCGGCTACTACTGGTGCCCGGCACTCGGTGAGGGTGGTGTGGACCTGCGTCTGTTGCTGGCCTGACCAAGCGCTGGAGCCTGCGCGGGCGATGCACCGCGTCCACAGGCTCCAGCGCCTTGCACATATAGGCTTGCGCCCCAGATAGAGTCGACTGCTTTGTTTAGCGCCACCGGTCTGCCCGATGTGCAATAGACCGAATCCCTTTGTGCCTGCGTACTCACAACCTTGTACGGCAAGCGTGCCGTGCACTCTCAAGCCACACGAGGTTGAAGACCATGGCCAACAAAGAGAACAGCAGGATGGGCAACCAGGGCGGTTCGAAAAACCCTGGAAACTTCGCCAATGATCGTGAGAAGGCCTCCGAAGCCGGCCGCAAAGGTGGGCAAAGTTCCGGGTCCGGCCAACACCGCCAGACCACGGACACCGGGCGCAAGGGCGACCGTGCGTAAATGACCGATTGCAGTGCCGGGCCTGCCTGGCACTGCATCGCTGCTGCTAACGGAACTTTGCTCGTCCCGATCGCCTCCACCGCAAGCACACTGCGACGCAATGGGAGGCCTGCATGGCCAGACACATCATCCACTACACCGGGCCGATCAACTCGGCCACCTGCGGCAACCTGATTAATACCTGCGCCAAGGCCACCCAACAAGGCGCCGACCTGATCCAGCTGAACATCGCCACCATGGGCGGCGAGTGTAGCTATGGCTTCACGCTGTACAACTTTTTGCGCGCCTTGCCGGTGCCTGTGCACACCCACAACCTGGGTACGGTGGAGTCCATGGGTAATATCCTGTTTTTGGCCGGCAGCCACCGCACAGCCTGCGCCTTCAGCAAGTTCCTGTTTCATCCGTTTCACTGGACCTTGCACGGGGCAGTTGATCACGCGCGAATGGCCGAGTACGCCATGAGCCTGGACTACGACTTGCGCTTGTATGTGCAGGTCGTCGCCGAGCGTACCCAAGGAGCCAGCGAGGGGCTCGACATCGCACGCTACCTCATGGCCTACCCGCGCATCCTGGGGCCGCAAGAGGCGCTGGCCAGCGGCATGATTCATGCCGTCGACGAATTGCCGATACCTGCTGACGCCACGCAATGGAGCGTGCACGCCTGAGTGGGCGTGCAAATTACTGCAGCGGCAACGTACGTCACCGTCGGTCCGAAAAAGATGACTGCCAGTGAGTCGAGCGCCGCCGTCTGCCCTCGGAATGACTGAAGGATGTTTTACCTGCCCTCAAGGGAGAACCGACATGCCAGAAGAACAGCGCCAACCCAGCCGCCGTGGCGGGACCCAGCAAACCAATTCCGGCAACTTCGCCAACGACCGGGAGCGCGCCTCTGAGGCTGGCCGCAAAGGCGGGCGTAACTCAGGTGGTAATTTTGCCAACGACCGGGCCAGGGCTTCGGAGGCTGGCCGCAAGGGTGGACAGCGCCGCCACGGCCCACATGAGCCGCCTTCGCAGAAATAAGGCCTTTGGCCACTACTGCACCTTGTCAGCGTGCCTGTGAATTTTCTGAATTTTCACGCAACTGGCTGATCCATCAGTTAATAACCCATGGAGAAAGGAGGCCCATAGCGATGCCGAGCCCTCAGTTGTACATCATCGACTATCACCTGCATGGTCAAGTGCGTAGCTTCATCATTCGACTGGAACACATGGATAACGCTGAGGCCTGGCACTGGGCCAGTTGCGATGCCGGGATCGGTATCATTCCGAAGTTCGGCCGCGAAAAAATCCGCAAGGTGAGCCGCCCGATGGCAGAGCGCTATGGCATTACCCAAGTGACGTGGCGACTGTCGGGCAGCCGCCCGGACAAGGTGTCAGAGGTTGCCAGATAGTCAGTCATTGGTTCCGCAGCCATGACCGGCCAGGGGGCACGAGCAGTTGCAGGCGCCTGACATTGAGGTGTTGGCTAAGCCTGTGTATCTAGCCAGCATGGTGGTCGTACTGGCCAGGCTTGCTTGATATCGGGTGCGTCGTCGCCGATCCAAGCACTGAAAATGGTCCGGCTCTCCAGCGGGGAGTCGGTTGTTTTTAAGCGATTCCACCTGCACAATTACGCCTATCTTACGTGGTACATACCACGGTACATGCTTAATGGAGAATGGTATGTCGCGGGTGGGTGTAACCAAAGAGGCTGTTGAGCAAGCGCGTGATACGCTGCTTGCCAGGGGTGAATACCCAAGTATCGATGCAGTACGTATCGAACTGGGTAACACCGGGTCGAAATCGACCATCCACCGTTACCTCAAGGCGCTGGAACAACCCGTGAAGTTGGGCGATGCCGCCGGGTTGAGCGCCCCATTGGGGCGCCTGGTCGAGCAGCTCTCGGCGCAGCTTCAGCGCGAAGCGCAAGCCTGTGTCGAGGTGGCTCAGACCGCCTTCGAGCAGCAGCAAGCACAGCTGCAGGGGCAGTTGGCGCTGGCCCAACGGGCATTGGCCGCAGCGCATCAGCAGCACGAGGTCCAGCTGAGTGCGCTGCAATTGCGCCTGGCCGACAAGGAGCAGCAGTTGCAGCTCGCCGAACAACGCCACGAACAGGAGCTGGGCCGCCAGCAAACCCAGCTGCGCCAGTTGCAGGGCCAGTTGCAAACCGTGCAGCAAGGCGCCCTGGCGCGTCAGGCAGAGCTGACCCAACTGCACCGTGACAATGGGCGATTGCAGGCTGAGCAGCGTCAGACCCAGGAAGCGCTCGCGCGGCTGGAAGCGCAACTTGAACAGCGTGACGCTCAGGTCCAGGGGCTGCGCGCGATGCTTGCGCAAGCGCAAGGGGTAGGGGAGGAGTTGCGGCGTCAGTGCGCCGAGCGTGACCAGGCACTGGCGCAACTGCGGTTGCCATAGCGACTGGCCTTCGGGTAACGCGGCGACTACTTTCTACAGCCGGTCTCAGCACCGACTAGCGCGGGTTCGCAGCGCCGGCTCAATGCCCATAACGGCCTACCAGACTTTGCGCACCTAGCGTGTGCCCGTGCAGGATCTCCATCAGCCGCTGCCGGTCCAGTCCCATTGGCAGGCTGCCCGCAGGCAGGTCGGTGGCGATCACGGTCAGCACATAATGGTGTGGATTGTCGCCAGCGGGCGGGCAGGGCCCACGGTAGCGCTGCGTGCCTCGGCTGTTGGGGCCCAATGTGGCAATTTCGCTGCTCTGTCCGGCCGCGCCCTCATCGAGGCCGCCACTGGCAGCGTCCAGGTTATACGCAAGCCAATGCACAACGCCCATGCCCTTGGCACCGTCTGGATCGAACATCACCACGACCAGCGACTGCGTGCGCTGTGGCAGGTTTTTCCAGCTCACCTGCGGCGTACGCTCTTCGCCGCTGCCACACTCCGGCTCCGGCCCCACCTGTTGCAGAGCGATCACGCCGCCGTCGGTAAAGGACGCCGAACTGATTGCCAGCGCCGGACTGTGGTTGAGCTGCATGCCCAGCGTCACGCCGGGCAGAAGGGCAAACAGCGGCCAGTACCAGAGTTTCATGTCATCCATCCTGAGCGAGCGCGCAAGGCAGAGCATGTAGTCTAGACCATGCCTTCAGGGTGCCCGTCGGGCGACGGGCGGTTGGCAGATCAGTGCGCGTCGCGATGGACTGCCTGGGTCGAGGCGGCAGGAGCCATGGCGTCCAGGGTTGGGTGCTCCTGAGCGGCGTGCATCAGGTCTTCGGTCACCCGTAGTTCGGCGCCGCTGGGCGAGAAGGTCGCCGTCGGGGCGAACGGTGCCGGGTGCTCGGGCTTGGGGCGCTTGCCCCGGCGCCACAGGAAGAAGCCGACCATAGCCAGGTTGATCACCGCGAAGGCCCAAAACAAGCCCACTTCGCCGTAGCGGGTCATCATCGGCGAGATCGCCAGCGGCGCCAGGGCCGAGCCCAGCGAGTTGATCAACAGCAGGCCCTGGATCATCGGCACCAGGGCATCGGCCGGGGCGCGGTCGGCCGCGCTGCTCACCGCCACCGGGTACAGCGCGAATACCCCACCGCCGAGCAAGAACATCAACGCCGGCAGCAACACCGTGTCGGTCGGCAATACCACGATCAGCAGCGACAGGACGGTGCACGCTGCAGCCAGGGTGATGAGCACATCCTGTCGATCCTTGCGATCGGACCAGCGCCCCACCGGGTATTGCAGCAGCATGGCGCCGAGGATCACCCAGGCCATCATGCGGCCGACGTCACCGACATCCATGCCTACCCGTTGCAGGTACAACGGCAGCAGCGCGTAGATACCGGCGATGATGATTCCGGAGCCAAAACAGCCCACCAGGCCTGTCGGTGCCACGCCCAGCAACTGGCGCGGCTTGAGTGGCTCGACATGCTCAAGCAGCGGCGATACCCGTGGCAGGATGACGATCGGCAGCACTGACAACGTCGCCAGCATGCCGGCCAGCATGAACGGTGCACTATCGCCCAAGGCGGTGATCTCGCCCAACGCGGCCTGGGCCAGTACCCCGGCACCGTAGAAGGCAATCATGTACAGCGCCAGCAAACGGCCGCGAATCTTCGCGTCGCCAGCCAGCAGCAACCAGCTTTCGATGACCAGGAACACGCCGACTGCGGCCCAGCCGTTGATCAGGCGTAGCACCGACCACCAGAGGGTGTCGTAGAACAGCCCCTGCAACAGGATAGTCGCGCCGATCAGCGCGGCGAAGCTGCTGTAGGCGCGGATATGGCCAATGCGCAGGATCAACCGATCGTTGAACACGGCGCCCAGGGTCAGGCCGATGAAGTAGGCCGACGAGACGATACCGATGGTGGTCGCCGATTCGCCGGCTGCGCCTAGACGCAGGGTGGTGAGTGAAGACAGAAAACCATTGCCCAGAGCAATGATGAACAAGCCGAGCAGGGGCGCCAGCGCCATCGCCAGCAAACGCGCAGACATACGTACCTCAAAATTGGAACGAGCGGGTGTGCCTTTTCGGTTGCACGCGCTATGCGGTAGGGCCTGGGCGGGCTGCGACCCTGGCAAGATTCAACCGCTGGGCGGTCGAACGACAGCCGGGCGGGGGCGGTTGAGCCTGCTTGCACCTGTGCGCAGCGGTGCCAGGCGCAGATGCTGTCTTGGCGAAAAGGTGGCGACCGGGAGGGCGGCGGGCGAAAAGGAAGCGCGATTCTACGGACTGTGGCGGATTTGCCAAGAGGGCGTGACCTGCGACGAGAGGCCGCAGGGGCCGCGCAAAAAAACACTAGGACGATGAATTTTGCCGTCTGACTCAACAGGACTCACCTGTTTCGAGAGGAGGTGATCGCGCGGCGTTATGCATGGGAAAGCGCGGCACGTTTGCGCATAATGCCTGGCAGCCGTCTTTCAGGGAGAAACCGCCTCATGCTGGCATCGCTGTTCGCCGTCCTGGCGCCCGTGTTCATCGTTGCCGGTATCGGTTATGCCTGGGCCCGTCGCGGCCTTGATTATCCCACCGAGTTCATCGCCCAGGTGGTGATGACCGTGGGCACCCCGGCGTTGGTGCTATCGACCCTCAATCGTACGCAACTGGACCCGACGGCGTTCACCAGCATGGCCCTGGCGTGCTGCCTGTGCCTGCTTGGCATGGCGTTGGTCGGGTATCTGGTATGCAGCTTGAGTGGCAAGCACTGGCGGGTGCTGCTGCCAGCGTTCATGTTCCCCAATACCGGAAACATGGGCCTGCCCATCAGCCTGTACGCCTTCGGTGAGCATGGGCTGGCCCTGGCGGTGGCGTTCTTCCTGACCTTGTCGATCTTCCAGTTCACCGCAGGGATTGCCATCGCCGGCGGCGCTGCATCCCCCAAGGCATTGCTGCGCAACCCCATCGTCATCAGTCTGGTCGGGGCCATGCCACTGATCTTCCTCGATGTGCAACTGCCGCGCTGGCTGGCCAACACGGTCGACCTGCTGGGGGGCATGACCATTCCGCTGATGCTGTTGACCCTCGGGGTCTCGCTGGCCAGCATCCGTCCACGGCATATCGGCGGCGGGTTGCTGCTGGGTGGGCTGCGGATCGTGCTGGGGGCCGGGGTGGGCTGGGGCGTGGGGGCGGTGCTTGGGCTGGAGAGCCTTGAACGAGCGGTGCTGGTGATGCAGTCGGCGATGCCGGTGGCGGTCTTCAACTACCTGCTGGCGGTGCGGGCGAACCGCGAGCCAGAGCAGGTGGCCAACCTGGTGATGTGTTCGACGCTGCTGTCGTTCGTGTGGTTACCGGTGGTGCTGGCGGGGTGGCTATAAACGGTGTCACAGGGCGCAGCGGCAGGTCTGGCCCTGTGCGGCCGGCGAGGGTGTGATCAGCTGGCGGGTTTGTCGGCCTGGCGCTGGGCATCGGCTTGGCGGTTGTCCTGCTCGGCCTTGGCTTTGGCCAGCGCCTGCTGGCTTTGCTTACGGTGAGCGGCCAATTGTGCGCTGCGTTCGTGCAGGCGGTCAGCGCCCCCTTCTGCGAACACCGAGGTCACGGTGGTGCTGGCGAGCAGGGCGAGGATCAGGGGCAGGGTTTTCATGACAGCGGTCTCCAGTTTCGATTCATGGGCAGCTGGCCAAAGGCCAAGTGCTGCGCATGATGGAGACCGTGGATTTTCCCAGCATTAACAGAACGTTTCAGCCCTCGCTTACCCAGCCGGCCGGTGTAAGCAGCATGCTCTGGGTGGCCTGGATCGGCTTGGCAGCGCTGGCGGACGCCTGTGCCAGGCCCTTGATCGCGGCGCCCAACGCCGGGTCGTTGGCCCAGCCTGGCAGGTCGTCGATGCGGTAGCGGTAGGTCAGTTGCGTGCGTTGCTGACCACCTTGCGCCTGCGGTGGGGTGAAGCCTTCGATCTGGGTGACCTGCGCCTTGCCAAAGCACAGCCCTCCCTGGCCGTTAAGGGCGTCAGCCTTGTAGTAGGTGCGGCTGTTGTCGGTCAGTTCGTAGGCGTAGTAGATATCGGTGCGGGCCGGCTGCCACAGCCGTTCGGGCACTTCGGTGCGGCGAATTTCCTTTTCGCTGACCACGCCGGCCTTGGCCAGTGCGCGCAAGGCCTGGTTGGTGCCATCGACATCGAAATCACGGGTGTGGGCGGGGAAATGGCCGACCACGAAGCAGCGCGGATATTGGGTGTCGAGCCAGGCCTGGGCGGCCTTGCGCAGCCCGGCTTCGGTGGCCTGCTGGTCGTCGGAGCAGCCGAGCAGGGTGGCCAGTAGCGCCAGGGGTACGATCTTCCTGTCCATCGTAAGGCTTCCTTGAGTTGCCAGATTACGGGTGCAAATGCCGGTCAGGACCGACGCGGCGGGATTAGAACCCGCGAGCCAGAGCGGCTGCAATCGTGGCAACTGGACATACCGATGGCCTCGGTAGTCAGTCGATCGGCAATAAAACCCCGTCACGACCCAGGTGATAACGCTGCAAGTCGCGGGCGAGGGTGAGATTGCCGCTGTAGTCGGCCAACGCCTCCTGGCGCACGTCCTCGATGCTGTTACCACGCCCAGGCGCACTCTGGTAGCGGGCACTGAAGTGGGTCAGTACCAGGTTTTTCACCCCGGCCTGTTCGGCGAACCGGGCTACCGCCGCCGCAGTGCTGTGGCCGAAGCTGTTCTGGCTGCGCTCAACCACAGGTTCGGTAAAGGTGGCCTCGTGCACCAGTACATCCACGCCCTGGGCGAGCTCTGCCAGCAGCTGCGGGCGGTCATTGTCGCCACAGACGATGATCCGCTGTGGTGGCCGTGTGGGTTGCAGGTAGTGCTGTGGGTCGAGCGACACGCCGTCATGCAGCGCCGCGTGGCCACGGGCCAGCTGACCCCACAGTGGGCCGGCCGGGATACCGTCGGCTTTCAGTCGTTCGGTATCGAGCCGAGGCTCCGGGTCGCGTTCGGTGAATACAAAGGCCCAGGATGGAACACGGTGCGACAGCTCCAGGGTGGTCACGCTGACATTGCCGCTGGTGAAGCCGCTGAAGGTTTCCAGCGCGTGCATCTGCAGCTCGAATGGCAGGTAGGTTTCGCTCACCGCCAGGCTCTGCGCCAACCAGGCTTGCAGGCTGGCGGGCAGCACCAGCGGCAACGGCTCGCTGCGCCCGGACATGCCGGCGCTGGCCAGCAGGCCCGGCAGCCCGAAGCAGTGATCGCCGTGCACGTGGGTGATGAAGAGGGCGCGCAAGTTGCGCACCGATAATGGGCTGCGCAACAGCTGGTGCTGGGTGCCTTCGCCGCAATCGACCAGATACCAGCCGTGCCCGGCGGACTCGATCACAGCGGTGGCGCTGACGTTACGGGCCTTTGTGGGCACCCCGGAAGAAGTGCCCAGAAACTGCAGGTCCATGCCTGACTCCTTGACGTGAAGACTGTCCTGCCTCAACGGGCGAGGCACGCGGAGGCTAGCATGGCGGGCCACCGGGAAACAGGCTAGGGCAAGGACCGGCCATCAGACGCAGCAGCGCCAGCGCTATTGCAGGCTGGCGCGCATGGGCGGGGCAATTAGAAGGTGTACGACACCCCAGCCTGCACAGTGCGTGGCGCACCGGGGTAGACGTAGCTGTTGAACGCGCCTTCGTCGTACTCCTTGTTGAACAGGTTCTTGAGATCCAGGTTCAGGCGCACGTGTTCATTGACCTTATAGAAGCTCAGCAGGTCGACCACGGTGTACTGGTCCATGGTGTAGCTGGTCGCCGAGGTCTGTCCGTTGCGCTCATCCACGTACTTCACGCCCATGCCCATGCCCAGACCCTTGGCCCAGCCGTCCTGAAACTCGTAGGTGTTCAGCAGGCTGACGCTATTGCGCGGGATGTTGGCAAGCCGGGTGCCGGTCGGCAGGCTGGTGTCCTTGGTCACTTCGGCATCAACATAGGCGTAGCCGCCGATCACGCGCCATTCGGGCGTGAGGTTACCGGCGATGTTGATGTCCAGGCCACGGCTGCGGACTTCACCGGCAGCGATCTTGAACGTGTTGGTCGGTTGGGTGGGGTCGTTGGCCAGCACGTTGCGTTTGACGATGTGGTAGATCGCCGCGTCGACGCTCAGCTGGCGGTCGAGGGCTTCCCACTTGATACCCAGCTCGTACGACTTGCCTTTTTCGGGATCGAAGCCGCGCCCGGTATTGCCAGCAGGCGTACCCGTGTTGGGCTTGAACGAGCGCGCCGTGTTGGCATACACCGCAACGGTGTCGGTCAGGTCATACAGCAAACCGACACGCGGGGTGACGCCGTTTTCAGCCTTGTTGAAATCGCCACTGCCAGTTCTGTTGAGCTTGTTGACGTAGTCATGCTCAAAGCGCTCGAAGCGCACACCTGCCAGGAACTTCAGGCGCTCGGTCAGAGCCACCTGGTCCTGCACGAAGGCTGCCCAGGTCTTGAGGTTTTCCTTGTCGTGGGTGGTGAGGCGGGTCAACGCCGGGCGCGACTGGTCGTAGACCGGGTCGAAGATGTCGATCGGGTAATCGGTCAGAGCGCCGCCTGAGCGACGGATGATCGAGTTGTAGTCGTAATCCTCGTACTCGACGCCGGTCAGCAGCGTATGGCTGAAACCTGCGGTGTCGAAATGCCCGGTCAGGTTGAGCTGGTAGTCGCGGTCACGCCATTCCAGCTTGCGGTAGTTGAAGTTGCGGCCCAGCGTGCGACCGTCTCCCTGCAACACGTTGGCCTCGATGGCGTTGCCCGCGAGCGTGCCATCCAGCCACTGCATGCCGCCGCCAAGGGTCCAGTCGTCGTTGAGCATGTGCTCGAAGCGCAACTGGGCCATGTTGTTGTCGTTGTGCAGCATGTTGTCGCTGCCCTTGCCCCAGATGTTGGTGTCACGCGAGGCATTGCCGAGCTGGTTGGCGTAGCGGGTCAGGCCGCGGTCCAAGGGGTGGTTGTTGCGCAGGAAATCCCCCTCGAAGACGATCTTGGTCACCTCGTTCACCTGCCAGCTGAGCACTGGCGCAACGCTGTAGCGTTCGCTTTCCACGTTATCGCGAAAGCTCTCGCCGCCTTCGCCGAGCACGTTCAAGCGGTAGACCAGACTGCCGTCCTGGTTCAGTGCGCCGGTGCCGTCCAGGGTCGCGCGGTGCATGCCTTGGTCGTCGAACTGGCTGCCCAGGGTGACTTTCGATTCTGCCTGGGGTTGCTTGGTGACCACATTGAAGGTGCCACCGGGGTCGCCACGACCATACAGGCTGCTGGCAGGCCCGCGGATCACCTCCAGGCGTTCGACGCTGTTGGCGTCTGGTGCGTTCGGATAGCCACGGTTCATCGGGAAGCCGTTACGGTAGTACTCGCCGGTGGTGAATCCGCGCACGGTGACGGTGGTCAAGCCCTGGCCGCCAAAGTTGTTGGCCCGGCCAACGCCACCTGCGTAGTCCAGGGCATCTTGCAGACGGGTGGCGCCGGTGTCTTCCAGGACATCCTTGGGCACTACGCTGACCGACTGTGGGGTTTCGTGCAGGGCGGTGTCGGTGCGAGTCGCGCTAGCTGAACGGGTGGCGCGATAGCCCTCGACCGGCCCGTCGGCGCGCTCGTAGCTGGCGGCGTCAGCATTGATGTTCACGGCGTCTAGCTGGATGCTCGTGGGCGTGTCGGAGGGCGCTGGTGCGGCCCAGGCCAGGAGTGGGGCGGCGTGGAGCAGGCACAGCGAAACAATCCTGTAACGCATGGGTTCAGGTCCTGGAAGTCAAGGCAGTGGAAGTAGAAACGCGCCGCGATACTATCTGGTAACAATTCGCATTTCCAGATATTTGTGGCATACCACATCCCACTTGAGACGCACGTGCCAATGCCAGGTCCGCAGGCCGCACCCCCGCGCCAAGTGGTACACAGGCATGTCACGCCAGCGTCATATGACAGTCCCAAGATGGCGCGATGTCCACCAGGCTTTGCCGAGGCTTCGCTAGCGCATGCACTCACCGCACCCTGAGGCCGACCTGCACGGCCTGCTTTATGCCTATGTGTTCCACCCCGGCCAGCCTGGCCGTGAGATCGACGCCGTTCAGGCCATGGCCTATCTGCGCTCATCACCGGGCGACGAATTCTTGTGGCTGCATTTGAACCTGGCCCATGCCGCCTGCGAGCGCTGGATGAAGAGTCATCTGGACCTGCCCGAAACGTTTTTCGAAACCCTGCGCGAAGGGTCGCGCTCCACCCGCATCGAGCATACCGACGACGCGCTGCTGGCGGTGGTCAACGATATGGTGTTCAGCTTCGGCCTGGTGTCTTCGGAGGTATCGACGTTATGGGCCTGCGCACGCAGCCGGCTGTTGCTCAGCGCTCGTTTGCAGCCGTTGCATTCGGTGGACGAGCTGCGTTCTTCGGTCAAGCGCGGCGAGCGTTTCGGCTCCACCGTCGAATTGCTGGTGCACCTGGTCCGCGACCAGGGTGACCTGCTCACTCGGGTGGTGCGCGAGTCGACGCTGAAGGTAGACCGCATCGAGGATCAGTTGCTGTCGCTGCGCCTGTCCGATAACCGTGCCGAACTCAGTAGCCTGCGCCGTGTGTTGGTGCGCCTGCAACGCCTGTTGGCGCTGGAGCCGGGGTCGCTGTTACGGCTGCTGAACCGGCCCCCGGCGTGGTTGAGCGAGCAGGACATCCAGCAGCTACGGGCCTCGACCGAAGAAATTGCAGTGATCATCGACGACCTCACCAGCTTGGTGGAGCGCATCAAGCTGGTGCAGGAAGAAATCGCCGCCAAGCTTACCGAAGAGAACAACCGGACACTGTTCACGCTTACCGTGGTGACCGTACTGGCGCTGCCGATAAACATTATCGCCGGCTTCTTTGGCATGAACGTGGGGGGCGTGCCGTTGGCGGACGACCCTCACGGTTTCTGGATGCTGGTGGCGTTGGTCGTGACCTTTACCGTGATTGCCGGGCGCTGGGCGTTTCGCAAGCGCGGTGATCACTGAAGGCGTACTCACGGCTACGCCAGCGGGGCTGTGCGCTATTTGAAGTCCCACTGCATTTGGGTGGCGATGCTCACCGCCCGCGACGATTGCACGCACACATCCATGTAGTCGGTAAAGCGCGGTGGTTCGGCGATGCCTTCCTCTAGTAGCCGGCTGTTGTCGAACAGGTAGTTCAGGTCGGCAAAACCGCTGTACAGGCGCAGTGCACGCAGCACCAGGCGTGGGTTGGCCGGCCCGATACGAGCCTCGAAGCGACCGGCCAGCGACTTGAGATCGTCCGAATCGATTTTGCGATAGCGTTCGCCAACCGGCGCCATGCCATTGGCCTGGGCGAACGCACGGTCGATTTCGGCGAAGGTGCAGGAGGCGCCTCGCCCTGCCGAAACATGATAGAGATCGTGGCTGAGTTGGGGCTTGCGGGCCAATCCGATCAACGCTTCGGCGCAGTAGTCGACCGGGATCACGTCGATCTGCTCGTGCAGATCGCAGGTGAAGCTTTCCAGGGCGAAGCCCATGCGGAATACCCAGAAGATACTGCCCGAGGCCTGGCATCCCAGGCTACGGTGACCAACCACGATGGAAGGTCGCGCCACTACCAGAGGCAGGCCTGGCAACTGTTCACGCAGACGTCGTTCGATCTCGGCTTTCGACGCGGTGTAGTCCACCAGTTGTTGCTCGGCCTCTGGAAACTCCCATGACTCGCTGATCGGCGATTCCCGCTCGGGCCCACAGCACATGGCCGTGCCCACATGCAGGAAGCGTTTGAGCCGCGCCGAGTGGCTCAGCACCTCGGCGAGGGCGTAGGTGCCTTCGACGTTCACCGGCCAAATCGTCGGGTTTTTCGAGAACGACGCCACGGCCGCGCAATTGATCACTCGGTCCATCTGCAGCAGCCGTGGGGTTGCTTGGGCCAGCCATGAGGTATCGAGCAAATCGCCGCACACAATCTGCGTTTCTTTCAGCGCCAGGCATTGGGCTTGACTAACACCATGTTGCAGCAGGTTGCCGCGCAGGCGTTCGAGGCCTTCGGCTGGCGAATCGCTGCGCACCAGGAAGTGCAGCCCGGCACCTTGACCTGCGGCGATCAACTGAGCGGCTACCGAACCACCGAGAAAACCCGTGGCGCCGGTGATCAAGATATCTTCGCGCAGGGTGGATGGGGCGAAAACACCCGCGTGGGTCAGTGCATTCATGGCGTTACCTCGGAGGTATAAGGGTGTTGCGCATTTGAAGGGGGAAAGTGTCAACGGGGTGTGAAAAACAGGTGAGCGTTTAATCTGCGTGAAGTAGCAGTGTTCGCCTTGCATATATTCAGCGCATACCTGTGTGGCCCGCAGGTCGTGGCGTGTAGCCTTTGCGTGCGGCGCTGGCAGCTATTTTCACGGTGGTCCACTTGGAGTTCAACCGATTAAGTGAGGGCGTGCGGAAAGTTTGCGTGAAACTATTTTAATAAGTGCCGCAAAAATGAAATTTCGACAATGTTAAATGTAATTTAATTTAAATAAAGTGCGTCGACAGCCAGTGTTCAGGTAATCCGTCAGGCGATGTGTTATCGCATCGGCTGTTGTCCAGACCGATGCGAGCGCACGCAGCACAATTGTGTGCTGCGCTTACCATCCCCAATGTTTGAGGGTTAGCAGAACGGCCATTCCAACTGCCAACGTCAGCAAGGTACTGCGGGTCTTCCAGGCCACCAGCCCGGCGGCAATCGCGGCGGGAAGCTGCGGGTTGCTCCAGTCGAAGACGCCGTGGCGATCAGGCAGGACCACGGCAGGTAGTACCAGCGCCGCCAGCACCGCGGCTGGTACGTAGGCCAGCGCCCTACGCAGCAGTGGCGGTAGGCGCAATACGCCATGCAGCTCGATGAACGACAGGCGTATGGCGAACGTACCTAAGCCGATCAGCCCGAAGGTCAGCCATTGCAACCACTCGCTCATGAGGCCTCCTGGGTGGCACGCTCGCCGGACGGGCCGCGCAACTGCTCGATCAGTACGCCGGTGGTCACGCCGCCTACCGCGGCCAGCAGCAGGCCCAGGTTGAACGGCAGCGCGGCGGCGAGTACCGCGATCAGGCCGCCGGCAAGTGCCGCGCCCAAGGTAGCCGAGCTGCGGATGCTCGGCACCAGCAGTGCCAGGAACGACAGCGGAATGGCAAAACCCAGCGACCAGGATTCGGGAATGCCGGTGCCCAGCAGCACACCGGCCAACACCGCCAGCGTCCAGCCAAACCACATCACCACCGCGGTGCCGGTGTAGTAATGGAAGGGGAAGTTGCCAGCCCCGTCCGCGCCGTTCTTCAACGCCCACAGTGCGAAACTCTGGTCCGACAGCACGTAGGCCAGCGGCCAACGGTGACGCCGTGCCAGGCGATTGAACTGTGGGCTCAACGACGCGCTGTACATCAGGAACCGCAGGTTGATCACCAGGGCGGTGACCACCATGGTCACCGGCAATGCACCACTCTGCATCAACTGCATCACCACCAGTTGGGCAGAGCCGGAATAGAACAGCACAGTCATGCCCATGGCTTGGCTGGGCGACATGCCCATGCCGACCGCGGTTACTCCGGTGATCAGGCCAAACGGGACGATCCCAGTGGTGAGCGGCAGCACATCGCGCGCGCCCTGTGCCAATGCGTGTGTTGCGCTGCGGTATGCCATGTGTGTTCCTCGGCGATCGTTGAAACGCGCAGGCCAGTGCCTGGCCACATGGTCAAAATAAGGCGGCGTGCGGCTGGTCACAACCGTACAAATCTGAAATATTAGGCCTAAAAAAAATGAGCCTCGTGATATGTCCCTGGATATGCCTACCCGGCACGCGCTGCCCCTGAATGCGTTGCGTGCCTTCGAAGCCTCCGCGCGGCTGGGCGGGTTTGCTCGCGCAGCCCATGAACTCAAGCTGACCCCAGGGGCCATCGCCGCGCTGGTCAAGACCTTGGAGCGCCAGTACGGCGCCATGCTGTTCGAGCGCCACGCCAAGGGCGTGCGCTTAACGCCGCTGGGCGAAAGTGTCAAAACCCAGTTCACCGAGGCTTTCGATGCCGTGGAGGAGGCTGCGCGGACCCTACGTCGCTTGGCAGCGCCGCAGCGCGTGCATATCGTCACCTCGCCGGCCTTAGCCCATCTGTGGCTTGGCCCACGTCTGCCACAGTTGACGGCGCAACTGGCGCCTATCGAAATCTCGGTAACGGCAGTCGATGAGCCACCGAACCTCAAGCGCAGCCCATTCGACCTGTGCCTGTTCTATACCGAGCGCCTTGAACGCGGGCAACGCTCGCTGGCCACCGAGACCGTGACTCCGGTGTGCGTGCCGGCGTTGGCCGCCGACATCCACAGCGCCGCTGACCTGGCCAATGCGCGCTGCATCGCCGAAGTGTGCTGGAACGATTGGGAAGTCTGGGCGCAGGACGTGTTGGGCAGCGCCTTCGTGGCGCGAGGGCCGGGGTTTTCGCTATATGCCAGCGCCGTGCAGCAGGCATTGCTAGGGGCCGGGGTGCTGATTGGGCGCAGGAGCCTGGTACAGCGCTACCTGAACAGCGGCGAACTGGTGGCACCGATCGATCATTCGGTGCCCCTAGGGCTGCATATCGCTGCATGGACATTGCCATCGGCCCGGGGCAACCGGGCGGTGATGGCGGTAGAGGAGGGCCTGGCAGAACTGGCCCAGGCCTGAGGAACCGGTTAGTGCCCGCCCTTCATACGGCGGGCAATCAGGTAGATGCCCAACCCCACCAGCGCTGCCAGTGCGCCGATATAGCCGGTGCTGGTCCAGCCTAAACCCGCGCTGATCGCCATGCCGCCGAACCAGGGGCCCAAGGCGTTGGCCAGGTTGAATGCGGCGTGGTTGGAGGCAGCGGCCAGGCTGGGCGCTTCGTGTGCGATGTCCATCAGGCGGATTTGCAACGGTGCGGCCAGGGCGATCATGGTGCCGACCAGGGCAACGCCTGGTAATAGGGTCCATAGCGAATGGGCGGCCAGCGGAAACAGCAGCAGCACCGCCATCGACCACACCAGCACGATACCGACCGCGCGGAACTGCAGGCGGTCGAACAACTTGCCGCCGACGATATTGCCGACGATCCCGCCCACACCGAAGGCAGCCAGGCCGAAGGGAATCCATTGTGGCGACGCCTGGGTCACGTGCAGCAGGGTCGGCGCCAGATAGCTGAACACACAGAACATCCCGGCAAAGCCTATCGAGGCGATGCCCAGGGCCATCCACACTTGCGGCAGAGAGAAGGCACGCAGTTCCTTGCGTGGATCACTGCGAACCTCATCGGCCGGTTGTGGCACGTAGCGGGTCACCAAGGCCACGGTGCACAGCGCGATCAGCGCCACCAGCACAAATGCCGAGCGCCAACCGAAAAACTGGCCAAGCAGGGTCGCCAGCGGGTTGCCTAGCAACATGGCCAAGGTCAGGCCCATCATTACCCGCGCCACGGCCCCGGCGCGATGGTTGCTGGCCACCATGCTCGAAGCCACCACCGCGGCGATGCCAAAGTAGGCGCCATGCGGCAGGCCGCTGATGAAGCGAAACGCCACCAGGCTGGCGAACGACGGTGCGAACGCGGTGGCCAGGTTGCCAATGGCGTACAGCGCCATCAGCAGCAGTAACATGTGCTTGCGCAGCAGCTTGGCGCCGAGGATGGCCAGACTCGGCGCCCCCACCATCACGCCGAGCGCATAGGCGCTGATCGCATGGCCTACCTGGGGCTCGCTCAAGTGCAGGTTGTTGGCGATATCGGGCATCAGGCCCATGATGGCGAACTCGCCAGTGCCGATGGCGAAGCTGCCAAGGGCCATGGCCGCTTCCATTTTGACGACGGTGGATGTGCTAGGAAGTGCTGGCGGCGGTGACTCGTGGACTGACATCGGGATCCTTTGCGAAACATGCTGAAACGTTTGACTACCTATCCTAGACAATCTCAAGCGCAGGCGTCGACCCTGAACGGGCCGCTAGAGCGCCGATCACTGGCACAGTCATGGACCTACCTCGTTCTCAATCAGTTCGTCTTGCACAACCGTGCAGTTACCGCTAAACCTGCGCTGGCTGAATAATCTTTGGAGAAACGGATGATCAAGGTCGGAGAACAGTTGCCCGATGTCACGCTTTACCAGTTCAGCGACGGGGAGGGCGGTTGCCCGATCGGGCCGCAGGCGTTCTCGTTGCGCGAGCGCTGCCGGGGCAGGCGCGTGGTGATCTTCGGCTTGCCGGGAGCGTTCACCCCGACCTGTTCGCAGCGTCACGTGCCGGGCTACCTGGAGCACGCCCATGCGCTGTTCAAGGCCGGCGTGGACGAGATCCTGTGCGTCGCCGTGAACGATGCCTTCGTCATGCACGCCTGGGGCAAGACCTTCGCTAATCAAGGCGAGGTGGCCATGGTGTCTGACGGTAACGCCGAACTCACCGATGCCCTGGGGCTCGCCCAGGATGCCACAGCGCGTGGCATGGGCAAGCGCTCGCAACGCTATGCGCTGTTGGCAGAAGACGGCGTGGTACGCCGTATAGAGGTGGACGCACCCGGCCAACTGGCGGTGAGCGACGCGCAGAGTATGCTGGCGTTTTTGCAGATGCCAGCACAGTAACGGTTCAAGGTATTGATCCTGTGTGCGGCCCTAGGCTGGGTACCTGCCAGGCAAAGCGATAGACCTGCTCGGGCGCGCGGGCCTGGCATTGCCTGTTGTCCGCCGCGCTCCCCACCAGGTACCACGCGTCCCGCGAGGTGCCGCCCAGCTTGCGGGCCTTGTCGAGCGTAAAGCAGCGCTCCAAGTGGCTGGCCGGCACCAAGGCGAAGGTCTGCGGATGTTGGCGCAGCCAATAGATTGCCTGTTCCACGCTAGCGGTGCTGGCGAAACCAAAATGCACGATTGGCTGGCGCGCAAATAGCCAATGTCCTTCGCGCCAATGGATCAGTACCAGTTCTGCGCCACGCGATGCATGCGCGGCGTCGGCCATGAGGGTTTCGTGAGGGTTACGGCCTTCCTTGAACGGCTCGATCAAGCCGCGTGCAAACCACAGGCAGAACCATGCCAGCGCTACCGCCATGAAGACCTTGCGCCATCTGGGACGTCGCTGGAACCATCGCTTGAGCAGCCAGGGCAGCAGCGGTGCGATGGCCAGTACCAGGCCGGGCAGCGCGGGGTAAATATAGAGCTTGCGTTTGCCGCTACTCAAGCTGAAGAACAGCAGTACCAGCGCCACCCAGCCCAGTAGCAGCAGGAACCGGCCATCGCGCTTGTGCAACTGGCGCCGCCAGGCAGGGACCAGCCAAGGCAGGGCCAGTACCAAGGGCAGCCAGTATTTGGGGATGACCTGGGTGAAAAAGTACCAGAAGGGCTCACGGTGGTCCCAGGCGTTGGCGTAGCGCCCAGCGGTCTGGCGCAGCAGGATTTCCTTGAGATAGGCCAGCTCGGCGGCGCCACCGCCGTGGGCGATCGATACCAGCAGCGGCAGCAGCCACACCGCGCAACCGGCCAGCAGGCATGCCAAGCCCCAGCTCCAGCGCACAGCCTGGCCCGGCATCGCCACCACCCCACGCCAGCCTTTGTGCACGCCCCAGGCGTAGGGCAACAGCAGCAGCGCCGGGACAAACCCCACACCTTTGCTGATGATGCCTAGCCCCATGGCCACGCACGCCAGGTAGAACCAACCCCACGCAGGGCCGAGCAACAGATGGCGGAGCATGCCGTAAACGCCAAGCATTACCCACAGGCAGAGGAAGCTGTCGATCTGCCCGGTACGCAGAATGCTGTAGGTCTGGTAGGTGGCCAGGAACAACAACGCCGCAATCACGCCGACCCGGCGGTTCCACAGGCGCCTGCCAAGGTCGTGCAGTACCAGCGTGATGGTGGCTGCCGACAGCAGCCCCGGCAGGTACAGGGCGACTTTTGGCAGACCGGTCAGGGCGCTGAATGCAGCCACGGTCCACATGAACAACGGCGGCTTGTCGGCGTAGATCTGCGCCGCGCGGTGCGGGATGAACCAGTTGCCGTCCTGCAGCATTTCAAGGGCGACGCCCAGAAAACGCTCTTCATCGACGTTCATCGGCTGGCGCCAGCCGATCCCGGCGCCGACCAGCAACAGCGCAAGGACAACCAGTAGCAGCCGTTCGGCCGCGAGGGTCTTGAGGCGCGGCACAGGTTATTCCTTCTGTTCTTTGTAGCGGGCGATCAGTTGCAGGTTGCGCAGGTAGACCACGAAGCCGAAGGCCTGGCCGAGGATGAACACCGGGTCCTGGCGGTAGATCGCATAGACCAGCAGCAACGCGCTGCCGAGCATACTCAGGTACCAGAAACCCACCGGGATCACGCTGCGGCGCTTGATCTCGCTGTACAGCCATTGCAGTACGAAGCGGCCGGTGAAGACCGCCTGGCCGGTGAAACCGACGATCAGCCAGAGGGTTTCGCGGGTCATCCTTCAAGCTCCTGCGGGCGCACGTCCAGGCGGCTGCGGCGGATCAGCCACCAGACCCCGAACAGGTCGAGCACCCCGACCAGCGCGCGGTCCAGGTTGCCGTACTTGGAGGTACCGGCGTGACGTGGCCGGTGGTTGACCGGATGCACCAGCATGGCGCCGTGCTGGCGCAAGATCAGCGCCGGGATGAAACGGTGCATGTGGTCGAAGTAGGGCAGGCTGACGAAGGCGGCGCGCTCGATCAGTTTCAGGCCGCAACCGGTGTCGGGAGTGGCGTCCTTGAGCAGGCGCCGACGCAGGCCGTTGGCCAGGCGCGAGGCCCAGCGTTTGCTGGCTGTATCTTGACGATTGACGCGGTGGCCGGCCACCAGCTTGACGCGGCCCTGGTTGGCGCGCGCTACTGCCAGCATGCCGGGGATGTCAGCTGGGTCGTTCTGTCCGTCGCCATCGAGGGTTGCCAGCCATTCGCCCTGGGCAGCCTGGGCGGCGTGCCAGATCGAGGTGCTCTGGCCCAGCGAGCGCTCGTGACAAAGGATGCGCAGTTGGGCGAAGCCTTCGGCCTTCAGGCGCTGCAGTACGGCCAGGGTCTGGTCGCTGCTACCGTCGTCGACCACCAGCACCTCGTAGCGCTCATTGGCCAGGGCGCTGCGGATCTCCATCAGCAGCGACGGCAGGTTTTCAACTTCGTTCTTGGCGGGTATCAGGACCGACAGGTCCAGGGGTTGGGTCATGCAGGTTACCTGAGTTCGGGAAGGAGCTGCCTGGACTGGGCCGGGTAGAAGTCCCGGTACCAGTCGACGAAGGCCTGCACGCCCTGTTCAAGGGGCGTACAAGGGGAGAAACCGATCCAGCGTGCAAGGGCAGTCACATCGGCCCAGGTTTCGTGCACATCGCCTGGTTGGAAGGGCAAATAGTTGCGCAGGGCCTCGATCCCGAGGGCAGTTTCGAGGCGTTCGACGAAGTGCAGCAGGCGCACCGGTTCACCTCGCCCGATGTTGAACAACTGGCAGGGAGCCTGCCCGTCGAGGGGTTGCGGCGGCTTGTCGAGCACGCGTCGGAGGCTTTCGACAATGTCGTCGATGTAAGTGAAGTCGCGCGCCATCCGGCCGTGGTTGTACAGCTCGATGTGCCGTCCTTCGAGCATCGCCTGGGTGAATTTGAACAGCGCCATGTCAGGGCGGCCCCACGGGCCATAGACGGTGAAGAAGCGCAGGCCGGTCATGGGCAACCGGTAGAGGTGCGCGTAGCTGTGGGCCATCAGTTCATTGGCGCGCTTGCTGGCGGCGTAAAACGAGACCGGCTGCTCGACCGGATCCTGCTCGCTGAACGGTAACTTGGCATTGGCGCCGTACACAGAACTGCTGGAGGCATACACCAGATGCCGGGGAGGACAGTGCCGGCAGGCTTCCAGCACATTCAGAAAGCCTACCAGGTTCGACTCGCCATACGCTCCGGGGTTGTCCAACGAGTAGCGCACGCCGGCCTGCGCGGCGAGGTGAACGACTTCGCTGAAACGATGACGGGCAAGTAGCTGCATCAGACCGGGTGCGTCGGTAATGTCCAGGTGCTGGAAGCTGAAGTTCGGCCACGCCATCAGCTGCCGCAGGCGCGCGTGCTTGAGTTCGATACTGTAGTAGGGGTTGAGGTTGTCGACACCGATCACCTCAACCCCTTGCTGGCACAGGCGTCGGGCTAGGTGGAAGCCTATGAAACCGGCGGCGCCGGTGATCAGTATGGGCATGCACGCTGCGCCTGATCAGGGGAGTGGCCAAGATGCCCCGCAGGGACAGCCGTAACGTTCATGCACATGCGCCTTCTGGTTGAGCCGGTGCCAAACAAAATGTCACGGTTGTGTTGAGACTTTGTGACCGCAGGAGGACATCCCGCTCAAGGCTCGAGGCTGATAATGTCCTCCCTCCCAAAGGAGTACAAATGTATCCCTGTGCAGGCAAATGCGACCGTTCTCGCAATTTCAGTGCATCATGCTCGCCCTGCTAATTCTGTCCTGGCCCCACATCGAACATGAATCGTCCACTCTTCATTGCCCTGGACGGCCCCAAAGGTGTCGGCAAGACCACCTTGCTCGAAGCCGTGACCCACGCCCTGCGCGCCGACCATCACAAGGTCGTGCGCCTCAGCGAGCGCAATCACGACCCAGGCAGGGCCGAGACCATGGCCTTGGTCAATGCAGTGGCACGCATCCCTTCGCCGGCACTGGAGTTGAAGGTCTGTGAACGTCTGGCCGCCAGCCGCGCCTGGATTGGCGAACATGTGCTAGCACGGCAGCCGGCAGACAGCATCATCCTGATCGACCGCTGGTATCCCTCTGATGCAGCCTTTCGCCGCTCGATTGCGTTTGCCGACATCCTGCGCTTGAACCTTGAGCGTGGCGTACAAGTGCCTGACCTGCATGTCGCAGTGGTCACCGCCCCGCAGATGTCATGGGCAAGGGCGGCGGCGCGACGCCGTGGGTTAGGCAGTACGGTGATCCATAGCCTGGAGGAACAAACCGCCTGCACTGAAGCGTTCGAGCGGGCCGCCAGCGACAACGGCTGGTTCCTATGCCGCAACGAAGGCTCGCTCGAAGCAGCAACGCGCCATATCGTTGCCGCCATCTACAGCGTGCGCTGACGCGTAACGTGGCAGGGGCAGGGGCAGGGGAGCCGGCATCTGTTCATGCCTATTGCGTATTTCCTGGGTTAGGCTAACTTATACAAAACCTGTACAAATAACTGGAGTTGTACATGTATTGTAAGTGGCCCCTGACGCTTTACTACGACGGCGCCTGCCCCTTGTGTGCCAGGGAGATTGCGATGCTGCGCACGCGATCAACCGCGGATACGCTCATCCTGGTTGACATCAGTCATGAGGACTTTTCCCCGGAAACACTGGGACTTACGCTTGATCAACTCGCCGCTCGGTTACATGGACGGTTCGCAAGTGGAGAGTGGGTGACAGGCCTGGACGCTACATTATGGAGTTGGCGTGCGGCCGGTCTTGGCCACTGGGTCGCGCCATTGAAGTGGCGTCCACTACGTCCGCTGCTTTCAATTTTGTACAGATTTTTCTGCCGTGTGAGGCCGCACCTGGCCTGGTTACCCCATCCCGAAGGCGCGCACCGCTGCCGCAGTGAGGAGTCCAAATGTCACATTCGCTAGCCGAGCACTACCACGAAATCCTGGTAGGCGTGGGTGAGAACCCCCAGCGTGAAGGCCTAAGGGACACGCCGCAGCGTGCCGCCAAAGCCATGCAGTACTTATGCAACGGGTATGGCCAGAATCTGGAAGAGGTCGTGAACGGTGCGTTGTTCGAGACTCAGAACGACGAAATGATCGTAGTGCGCGACATCGAGCTGTACTCCCTGTGCGAACACCACATGCTGCCCTTCATCGGCAAGGCACATGTGGCCTATCTACCCACAGGTCGCGTACTGGGGCTTTCAAAGGTCGCGCGTGTGGTCGATATGTTCGCCCGTCGCTTGCAGATACAGGAAAACCTGACCCGGCAAATTGCCTATGCGGTGCAGGAAGTCACGCATGCGGCCGGCGTGGGCGTAGTGATCGAGGCCAAGCACATGTGCATGATGATGCGTGGGGTAGAGAAGCAGAACTCGCTGATGATTTCGTCGGTCATGCTCGGTGAGTTTCGCGAATCGCCGACGACCCGGCACGAATTCCTCAGTCTTATCGGGCGGCACCCTTGAGGAGCTTCCAATGACGGCTATTTCGACGTTGCCCGCAGCCCGTTTCGCACTGTTGGGCTACGCGGGTTTGTTACCGTTCCTGGGGTGCACAGCGCTCATCTTTTTTTACCAGGACGGTCGAGCTTTTGCATCGCTCATGCTGATCAGCTATGGCGCCGTGATATTGAGCTTCGTCGGCGCTTTGCATTGGGCTTTTGCCATGGCGCTGGAGGGCTTGGCCGCCGAGGAACGTCGGGACCGGCTGCGGTGGAGCGTAGTGCCGGCGCTCATCGGTTGGGTAAGTCTGTTGCTACCGGCTCCTTGGGCATATGTGACGTTGGTGCTGGGGTTTGTCAGCCATCTCAAGCAAGACCGGAAGCTGCTCGAAAGCGTGCCAGGATGGTACCCCTCGATGCGCGCGCACCTGACCGTCGTCGCGAGCGTTTGCTTGCTGCTGAGCGCAGTGGTGGTATTCATCGATAGGTGAGGTGTGCCTAGGGGCGCTGCGCAGTGATCGAGATGGTGCCGGCAGCTCGAGTGTGATTTAGCCTGCAAAACCCTAGCAGTCTATTCGCTGGCGCATACCTCCCTTGCCAGAATCCGCCCTTGGGGCAGCCGCTGCTGATGCTCGGTTTTGATCTGAGTCAGGCAATCCGTTGGATTCCGAAACCCGGGAGGTGAAATGGGCATCTGGGCACCAGGAGAAACCATAGGGTTCACTGGTCACGCTAGCGATGGAATGGGTGTAGATCCATTGTAGTTGGATTGAAAGCGCAAGGATCGAGTGCTGAAGGTTGGCCATGTGGAGAAAGAATTTCGAAATTGAGCATTTTCGGGCGAGGCTGTTCTAAATTTTCGCTAAAAAACTCCAAGTGCTTGCGAGTCTCATAGGAAAGGTTCCGAAATTCCGAAGTCGCGAGATCGACTGTAACTTTTCTATCTTCCCCGAATTATCCATAACCCCTTGATTGTAAACACTTCTATTTTTTGATGATCGTATATCACCGGCTTTGCAATGTTGAAAAGCCGGTGATATACGTACAAAACCAGCCTTTTATCGCCGACCTCTCCGCCACATCCGATCCGGTGCTACACCATAGTGATCGATATCTCGATCATGGTGAACACCATGCTTCATGTAGGTGCCTTAGTAACACAAGACAAGGACTCAGAGCTTTACCTCGTCAGGGGGGGCTTGAACAGCGCTGATCGTGTCCGACTGCAGCGCTGGAGCGATGGCGCCGTGAGGAGGGTTTCACGGGATGGCCTAACCCTGCTTACCCCGGTTGAAGCGGCTCAGGCGCTGCGGTCAAAAGTACTGCAAGCGAATCGGCGTTATGCGTTACTCAATGACAACGCCAAAGCTTATAACCTAAGTTTTGAAGATGAAATTACATTGTATGTGGTGAATTATGCAAGTCACACTGCTTTGCAATTTCGGATGGACTTCATCCGGGAGTTGGCGATTGCGATATCAGCAGCAGAGACTCTCGGGGCCCCGTACGTGTCTTATTGTTTTGTGGTCATGAAAGTGCGTTGCTTTCTCTTAATAGTGGGGTTGGAACCGCCAAGCGTATCGCTTGTCATGAGGCGGCTACGTTGTTACTCCAAAAGTATTGTATGGAAATCGCGGGGGAGAGGCGTTGAATGAAATTTAGCGATGGGGAAATCGTAAGTCTGCCAGACGATCCTACACAGCCTTACGTTGTGATCGAATCTTCGGCGAGCGGAGACAAGATTTTCCTAAAGGGCAGCACCGGCACTGATCGAGTCGTCGAAAGCAATGTTCCGCTCAAGATTGATCCTGGTACATTTGGCCCAATGCATCAGGCGTTACTACATGATGCGGAAAATCTCCGCACGTTACCATTGCTGGAAAAGTTTGTCAGCGCAGAGCGCTTTACGCCTGAGCAAGAAGCAGAGGGCCAAAGGCGCGAAGAAATCATCAAAGAAATGGAAGCGGGGCTATCCAGGGAGGCTGCAAGAGAAAAAATGGGGCTACAACCTACAGCATTCAAGGACGTACTGAAGCGATACGCTAAAGACCCTAGATGGCAATCGGTGGTGCCGCGTAAGCCTGGAAAAAAATCTGGAACACCGACGCATGATTCTGAGTTGGATCCGATCTTCATGCGCGCTTATGAACAAGCGTACAATAATGAAGGTGCATATGAGGCTGCCGTCTACACGCGTTTTCTGACATTGTGTCACAACGATGGGATAAAGCCATTTTCGAGAAGCACAGGACATCGCCTCTTTCTCTCGATAGATCCTCGCGAGCGGGACTTGAAAAAGTTCGGGCCTGAATACGTCAGCAAAAAGTATGGTGCGTTCCCGAGCTCTTATATGCCAGAGGCGCCGCTGAGGCGTACCCAAATTGATTCGAGTCCCGTTGATTGCATTGTGATTGATTCTGAAACGGGAAAAGAATTGGGGAGACCGTTTTTGACAGCTATGAGAGATGACTATTCCGGTGGGCATCTGGCATGCACCATCTCGTTTGTTCCTCCTAATAGTGCAACCATCGCTGCGACGATGTATCAGGCGTTTCTTCCCAAGAAAAAGTTGTTGGCTGACTATGGTCTAAAGAACAGCCATTGGATAATGTACGGAAAATTTGTAGAAGTTCTGATGGATGGAGGGCCGGAGCATGATAATAAAGCTGTGAAGTCCACTTGCCATAAGTTTGGCATAAAGGCTTCTTTTAGAGATAGGCCTCAGCAAGGTGGAGGGGTGGAGAATGAAATCAAGCTGCTCAATAAGAATTTCATCCAGCGTCTTGAGGGAAGTACGGGGTCAGCGCCTAGGCATGATAAATATTTCAACCCTGAAAAAAAGGCGGTGTACACATTAGAGCGGCTAACACAGTTAGTATTTCTCGAAATTATCGCTCTTAACGACACGACGAGTGGCGTTGATGGTCTTAGCCCTAACATGCGATGGGATCGGTATTTTAACTCGCAAGAAGTTGGCATGAGATTGCCACCGTTGATGCTCGATGCTGAGTCGTTTTTAATTAATATGTTGCCAGGTGGTCGCGTCTTTGTGCTGCCTGCTGGCATAAAGTACAAGGGTGTCATGTATGATCATGGGCCATGCAGGCATCTTATCAACCGAAAAGTAAAAGTTTCTGTTAGGCGTAACCCTTTGGATCTTCATCATCTATATGTGCGGAACAAAGATGAATGGCATATCGTTCTGGCGCAAAAAAGGAGCCTGGTGCCGCGTACTCAAATGGAACAGCAAGCCAGAAAACGTTCTGGCGGCAAAGCCGGTGAGAAGACTGCTGCGGGGCATGCTGCAAGCAATGAACAACAAGAGTTGATGGCCCTAGGCAAGGCTGAGGGTAAGGTTCTGCGTAAGGCACAAGAGAGCGTTAAGCAAGCTGAGCGCTCAGGTAGCTTGCCAACTTACGATAAGCCTAGCGGCAAGAAAGCACAACGTGCCCCTGAGACCAATCGCTTTGCTGACGTGACAATTTTTGTCCCTGAGGATGATAGTGATGAATGATCTGAGTCCTGCTGCCTTTCAGCTGCTTGATCTTCCTCGCAAGGAGCGTGCAGCGTCGTGCATGCGCGATTCTTGGGTGGACTACCCGGCTGCGGTGCGCGCAAAAAAGGCGATAAAGTCAATGATGACTATTCCTCGATCCGTGTACAACCCCGGCATGATGTTGATTGGTGATTTCGGAGCTGGGAAGACATCGCTTGTCAAGCAGTTGACTGATGAAAGCTGGGCGCCTGGTAGCTCATGGCCTGGTCGTATAGTCTACGTAGACATGTCTGAAGATACCGATCAGCTGAATGTGCAAAAAAGATTGATCGAGGAAATTGCTATCAGATGCGGACGGGCTGTTAGAACAGTAGCACAAGCACAGCGAGCGATTCGTGAATTCAATATCTTAGCTGTCGTAATTGATGAATTTGGTGAGACGGAAGAAGCGGTTAATGTTCGGCGTTGGAAAACGAATCTTCTTTCGATCAAAGGGATAGCAGGCCCTCGCTGGGGCTTGAATATCGTTCTAGTTGGCGTTGAGGATTTTCTTGATACAGTCAAGAATATAAAGTCTCTTGGAACTAGGTTTGCGAATTTTTGCATAAGGCTCAAGCCTTGGCAATTAAATGCGGAGTTTGCAGCGTTTCTCAAGGCATACATTCGTGAAAAACCACTGAAAGGAATTTCTATCGTAAATAGTGACCATTTTCTAATGACGCTGGTTTATTTGAATCAGGAGGCGTCAGGGAAGGTTTCATTGGTAAATTTGCGATCTGCGCTCTATTTGTTTAATTCAGCGTGCCGCCGTTCAGTACTAAATGAAAAGGAGTGTATTGATGAAGCGGATCTCGTAGAGACCTATCAAGAGATGAGTGGTGTAGGTGTTGATCTTGATAAATATAATGAGTGGAGTGCGAGCCAGTTTTCGAAGTGATATGGATCATTTTTTTCTAGTTGTTGCGGTGTTTTTTAATATAGATTGTCGAAATTTTGAGGTGTATAGCTATGCAGGAAGGACAGCCACAACCGTTGTTGAAGTGCTTACCTCCGACCTGGCCTCGTTTTCGATGGCTCAAGAGTAGCGGCAATCAAGAAAGTTTAGAATCTTGTTATCAATGGGTATCAACGGAGGGTCTAGAGTCCCGGATTTTATGTATTTCAGGCGCGTCGGGTTCGGGAATGACTACGCTGCTTTTTCAGCTTGAAAAGCAGCTACGCCGAAACAGTCAGCGTGTGCTTTCGCTTAGGGATGATACGGACGCGGATGAACGATTAATTCTGGCTCAGCTCGTCGAAGAGTTGAGGCTTCCAAATGCTAGAAAATATGATTCGTTTAATTTTTTGGGTGGCGTCTATGAATATGTCTTAGCGCTGCGCAGATATATGTTTATAATAATTCATGATGTTGAACGGTTCATGTATTTTACGCGGCCTGTGATACAAGCTAATTTTGATGCGATTTCTTTGCTTTTGAATTTGGCAGTTGGTTGTCGAATAGTGGTTGCGGGTGAATCTGAGGCGATTGAGAAATATTGTAGTTATTTTTCTGACTCCCGCCCTAGATCTGTTGAACTCAACCCTATGCCATTGGGGCTTGAATATACTGATTTTGTTTGCGACGTCTGGAGGCGATACATTGGGCCCGATCTGCCGTCGAAGGCAGTAGTTAAGGAAATTCACAATGCTACGGGAGGATTGGTCGGAACGACATTTACTTACCTGAGTATGCGTTCCGCCGAGCAAGCTGTTGGGCCTTATGAAGGTTCTTAAGGTCTTCGATTCTTTTGCTAAGCAATACATGGTGTGAATTTATGACCGTGTTTTCAGGATTGCCTAAGCCGTTCTACGATGAAACATTTTCGTCGTGGTTGCATCGTGTTGCGGATCAGCAATTTCTTGATCAAGAACTCATGTTAGAGTGCATCAAGAAATTTGCTCCTGATGTTCAAGGCGATCATGACGCTCTCTACGCAAGTCCGGGTTTCGTTTCATGCTTCGCTGAAGAGCTTCGGGGAGGGATTCGGGACGCGTTTGTGCTTCCTGACGCGCAGCTGCTTCTTTTCAAAACGAGCAACGTATACTGCCCTAGGTGTCTACAGGAGGACATCGCAGCAGATCGTGCGCCAGGGTGGCGACGGTCTTGGCGCGTTCAGGCTGTCTGTGTTTGCCTGCTGCATGACCATCCTGTGTTGCTGAGGAGATTAGAGGAGCCGCGGTTCAACGCGATCAACAAGCCTTGGCTAGCTTTTCAAGAGTACGTGAAAAGCCCTACTGCTCGTTTGCAAACGGACTTTGCCATTACGCAATCCTTTGCATCGACAGCCCCGCAAAAGAACAGGATTTTGCTCCATTTGGCTGCTAGGACGCAGCGTTGGTATTCAGAAGTCGTAAGCCTTGGGTTGGAGCCTCGGTTGTCGCTTAAGGCGGCTCGCTTCCTTATCTATTTCTGGCTGTGGGACGACGCGTATCGGCAAAATGTAAATGGGTTTGCGAGGCAATATATTCGGCCGCTGCGTGGTGGAGGGCTGTCTGCAGCACCGCGTACTGGGTTAGGCGTTCAGAAGATATTCGAAAGGGTAGAGATCGTTCATGTAGCGGTGGCTTTTTGGATGCTTGGGATCGGGTATGGGGTTATCTCTGAAAAGGAAGCGGGACTGATTCAAAGCTACACATATTCGCGATCGACCGTATTTCCTGCTAGTGCGGAGGCTGTTGCCAGTGCTGGGCGTAGATGTTTTTCAGCCGAAACATTGGCTGCGATTCGAGAAGAGGCAGTCCGTGAGCTTACTGAGCAGGAATACTATGAGATTGCTTGGGCAATTGGGTGAAGTATTTGCCTGCAATTCCGGTGGTTAGCTGGGCGGGCAGCTTCGCGGACAGCTGTCGTGAACCGAGCCTTTGCGGTACCCGCGTCGTCTCGGCCCTGTCGGGCTTCCATCTTCCCGTCTACGGCCTGCGCGCTCCGCTTGCCATTGCCGACCAACCACCCTACGGCGGACGACCGAGCATCCAAAGGCCTGGCGACCCGATAGCGCTTCAGCTTTTCGCCGTCAATGTCCTAGTCCGATCCTGTTCTCCCAGTTGCTTGACTTAAAAGCAGGCCGTTTCCTGTAGATAGAGAAGTAACAGAAAAAGGGAGGGCGGATTGCAAGGGGCTGAAGCAGTAGAAAGCAGTACATGGCGCTAAAATTGTAGCGGGTTGGCTTGAATCGTCCTGATTAGACGGAGGAGCCAGGCAATGCTGTACGCGACCATCTGATAACGCGGGTCGGCCTCAATTCCTAGCAATGCTATCAATCACTCCACTTCCTTGTTCCAGTTTCGGCTCACCGTCGCGGTCGAGAGACCTAGTTCTTGCGCCGTTTCCTTTTGATTCATACCGCGTGCTCGGCATGCCAAGATAGCTTTGATCTTCGTTATTGGCGTCCTTCGGCCCGCCTGCATTGGTACCAGGAGATTCCCTTGGAATTCCGTCGGCCACTTCTGTCTTACGCCCAACGCATCGAGTTCACTCCCTTGCTCAATTAGGTGCTGGAGTAGGGACGCATGAGACTGGCCGCGATCAAGGCTAGCTGCGACAGTGAGGAGGGTGAGGGCATCGACCTGAAGCACGGACGCTACTGCCTCCAGGGTATCGATAGTCACGGAGGTTCGCGCGTTCTCGATGTTGTAGACGTGCTTAGGATCAACCAGTCCTTGGAAATCGTCTTTGGTGAGGCCGCGCGAAATCCTCACGAGCCGTAGGACTGCGGCTAATGACTCTCTCAGTGGCATGACGGCTCCTCAAAACCGAGGATAGAGCCACATTGATTAATTTCAATCCATGGAATATATTCCCTGAAAATGCAATCTGGCTGCCTATCGCCTCACCTCGCGGCCTACGTCGGCATCCGCCAAGGCCAATTTATGAAAATTGTCTGAGCTTTTGGCGAGCGGCTTCGGGATTCGTGGGCGGTGCCGGTTACTAGAAATTTCAGTGCATCGCCTTGGCGATGGCTTCACCGAGATGATCGATGTTCAGAACAGACGACAATGATATGGCAGGCCTCCCTGGGATGTTCGGTGAGGGGCTTGCTCATTGGCATGCCGTGACCCGAATGCTCCGAAAGCACTGGTTCCATCTCTCGGTAGTGATGGTCGGGCAGGGCAAGGGTCATGAGTTTGAGCTCATGGTCAATGACGAGCTGAAATTGCAGCAAGTCCTCCAGTCCCAGGATGAGGAGGTTTTCGTCAAAGAGATCCAGGTTGTCACCCCAGCGAACATGAATGGTAGCGGTGCGTGGCGGATGGAGAAGGTGAAGAGCCTGGCGATCGGAGATGACCAGGATGGTGACAGCGTCTGCGTCCTTACGGTTGACGGTGGTTCTGTTTACCACGATTCGTACCGTACGAATCTGGATGTAGCGTCGCTCACCAAGATGCGGGTTTTGTACGACGCCCTAAGCGCGAAGAGGAGCTTGCAATGAGCGAAGGTAAGCTCGAAAGCTTAGTCGAGAGCGAGCTCCTATCAGATAACTGTGTCCCGGCCGCGGGCCTTGAGCTGTCTGTTGAAGCTGCTCGTGCTCTGGTTGTCGAGCGTTTCCCACGTAGGTCGTACTGCATCGTCGAAGAATGGACGCTGTTCGAGCCTGACCTGAACGAAGATGAATTGGCCAAGGTAAAGGCTGTAGGCCTGGTGCCTCTTATCGTATTCGCCCACTGCGTTGTTGACGACAGTGAGGGTCGTTTCCCACCTGGTGGCTGGGTTCGGTCGACGATGTGTGCTTCATTCGTGGATGGGGTTTTCGCCTCGACGAGGAACACTGTCTACGTGCTGCTAGGCCCTGGCCGTCGTCAGAAGGCCAGCCTCAAAACCATCTTCTCTTTCTTTTAAGCATCGCGGCACTGCGTCTGGAGTGCTCCTTACGCAGCGACGTGTGAAGCATTCAGGTTGTAGGGACACTCAATGGCCAAATCCATCAAGCTCGAATTTCTCAGCAAGCGGCACACTGACTTCGATCTGCGGCGAATCGCCCGGGCGATGGAGCAGGGGTTCGATGTGCCTGTTACCGCCTACCTAACAGATGCTTTCATCATATCTCGGGCAGGTGGAGGTGTGGTGTTTGGGTTTGAAGGTGACGACCCTGCAGGGCGTTATGCTGATGGTCGTGTCGTTCAGACGGCAAAGGTCGATCGGCTGGAGAAGGAGGGGCGGTTTTGGGTGCTGACCACTGTGGAGGGTAGCCGCTATGTGATGGCTGCGTTTCGTCGAGAGGGCGGTCGGAACTCCCTGCGGGATTTCCTGCAAATGGCTGTGGCTTGAGACTCTTCTAGCTAGGTGAGAATTATGGTGCTGTCAGCTGCGCTACCAGAGATTTCAATCGATGAATTCAGGGCCCGGTATCCACGGTTGTTCTCTGATCCTGGTGTGGACGATATCTACTGCAGTCGAGGATGGAGAGGGATTCTCTTGGCGCTGTGCGACACGCTGCAGGAGCACTCGGATCGGCATCCAGGCATGGTGCCGGTGACGATTGTGCAGATCAAGTCCAAATTCGGCGAGCTCCATTTCTTCTACGACGGGGGCGATGACTACTGCTATGGTGCGGTGAGTATTGCTGCTCAGCTGTCTCTGCGAACCTGTGAGGATTGTGGAGCGCCGGGTAGGCAAGTGCCCGGTAGGTGGGTTCGTACCTTGTGTCCCGTGCACGATGGAAGTGGTTCGAAAACAGTGGTGTAGGCTGGCACATCGTTTTTGAGAGTGCCGCTTCGCGGAGTTACTCACTAAATCCAAATTTCAAAAAAGTGGCTTCAGGTCGGAGCTGCTTGCGGTCTCCCTTTGCCTATCGCCAGGCTTTGGGTGTTTTCTTGACAGGAGTTATATCGTGGCAATCGCTGATTACATCAAGGTTTCGGGAAAACTCGAGGACATTCGAGTTTTTGAGCATAAAGAAGGAAGCGTTCGGGTAATCATGAAGATGGATGGTGTTCTCATTCCAAACACTGACATCCCGATCAAGCTCTACGAAGAGATCGAAGCGGGTAAGCACTACGATTTTTATTGTGTTTACAAAAAGTCTAGGAACAAGTTAAAAAATACTGGCGTGGTCTATGCGTTCAAAGAGGAAGGCGGACGAATTCGCAGTCTCACCAAGCTTCGTCTGGCGACTCCTGTGTATATGATGTTTTACGGAGCGATCTGGTTCGCTGTGGCGTATGTGGCTGTATTTGTTCTTGCGCTCCTGCCCGTTTTGGCGCATCACCGACAGTCAGAAGTTATATCGATTCTGCACAGCTATTCAATGCTCGGCGGTGCAGTGCCTGCGTTGTTCTTTGCCTGGTGCATCATAAACTTCTGGCGCAAGTCCGGAAATCTAGAATCTTGGCCGAGTGTTGCGCCAAGTGTCGTAATCGAGCGGTTTAGCAAGCTCCATAAGTAATAAATTCCTAGGGGCTGAAGTCTGGGCGTGCCGCTCCGCGGACAGGCTGTCGTAAACCGAGCCCTGCTTTTGCAGGTCTCGGCCCTCCGGGCTTCCATCCTGCACGCCTTCGGCCGGAGCGGCCTGCGCGCTCCGCTTGCCGCATACGTTCGGGCTCATAGTCCTAATCTTCGTTGGCAACCTTGGTGCTGCCGCAGCCCCGTCCTTATCTGAGGTTCAAGCACTGGTCACGTTCGCTGTTACAGTGCTGAGAAATGGTTCTCGCAGGAGCTGAAATCGTGACCCGAGCCGCTAAGATCGCCTGCTCCAGGCTCGAAGCGAGGCTTTCTGCGGATTTATTTTCTGATTTCTAGTTCCGTGGAAGCCGTGGTTCACGAGGGATATTGCTTAGCTCAACCAGGTTATCGGGCGAAATTTTTCGGATTTTCTCTGTGCCGTGAATCCGGGCTTTCAACAGCTGCCGAGTGTTGGTCAACGTGCTCCTTTCCTGCGTGCCCTGTCCTAGTCATTGGGGGCGGAAATGGGAAGATACAGAGTCGGCTTCACTTGCATATGTGTCACAAGGCCACCATGGCGTTTTCGATCTACGCTCCATGTTCGACTACCCAAAAGAGGTAGCGGAACGATGATTGGTCAACAGATGGAGCTGTCATGTCGAGCCTACAAGCGGAGTATCAGCGATTCTTGATCTACCTGGCGGGTCAGCCTGTGCACGACGATGTGCGCCGGATGGCGAATTTGATCATGGCCAATTTGGAGAGTTTGGCCGAGGTTGGTGCTCAGAGGCGGGCACGTTCCAGTCGACTGGCACCGATTGCGCTCCAGCATTTGGCAAACACAGTTCCACACTTGCCAGAGGCCGCTCAACCTGCGCAGGCCGATCGTGCTCACCTGCGGTTGAATCGATTGGAGGTAGGCCCGTTTCGTGGATTCATGCAGCCTGAAGTCTTTGACCTGAGCCACGACATAACGCTGGTATATGGCCCGAATGGGACGGGGAAAAGCAGCTTTTTTGAAGCTCTCGAAACCGCAATGCTTGGCTCTATCAGTGAAGCGGAGGCCAAGCGATTTGCTCATCGCTCGTACTGCGATAACGCACGGCTTCGACGCCATGAAGTCCCACGGCTGCTTGGTTCAGTCAACGCCGGGAACATTTCCCAGATCCAGGCGAGCGAGAAAGACTATCGGTTCTGCTTCGTGGAGAAAAACCGGCTCGATGACTTCGGCCGGATAGCTGCCCGAACGCCAGGTGACCAGCGTCAGCTCATCGCGACGTTATTTGGTGTTGATCAGTTCAGCGAGTTTGTCCGTGGTTTCAACGCCACGCTTGATGAGAACCTGAGCATCGCTAGTGTCAGAGCTTTGCAGCTTGAGGGGAGGCGTAACCAGGTTGCAGCATCGCAGCAATTGATTGATACCTACGAGCAGCGTGTTGCCGGTCTAGCCCAGGAAGAAGAGGCTCTAGCCGCACGAATCCATCAGGGCAGTACCTATGAAGCATGCGTCAACTGGATTCTGGGGACACAAGAGGCGCCGGGGCGCCTGGCATATCTCCAAGGCGTCTTAGAATCGCCTGTGCCCGCGATACATGGGTGTACAGCAGCCTCTCTGCAGGAAATGCGGAGAGAGGCCTATGAGACTTATGCGGCAAGCCAAGCCGCGCAGCAGGCACTGACTGCCCGGGCTGGTGAGGTCTCATATTCGAACCTGTATGAAGCGCTCCTTCAGCTGGCAGATAACGCAACATCATGTCCAGCGTGTGGTACTCACCTGGATCAGGTTGCCCAAAACCCATTCGAGCGTGCACGTGCAGGGTTAGCGCAATTGGCTGAGCTCAAGGTGTTGCAGCAGCAATCAGAAACGGCAGCCAACCGCTTTAATGAGTCGTTCCGCTCCCTGTATGATGAAATGCGTCGTGCATCTGATGCCGTAGCACAGGTGTGCGCTAACGAGCTTCAAGCTGCGCAATTGCCAGAGCTTCCGCCGGCGGCTACAGGCAACTGGTTTCAACCATGGGTGGATGCGAATGACAGGGCATGGCTGGCTCTCTTGGCGCTAGTCAATCGCGTTGAGCAGGCTGATGCCGCTACTCGTCAAATCACTGAGCAAAGGCAAACTCTGTCCCAGGAGAGGATGAGGCTTGATGGGTTCAAGACCGAGATTGAGCGATGCAAATTTCTTCGATCCCAAGCTCTCGCTGTTTTCACGCAGGCTCAGGCAACGATTGCCCAGTTCGAAGCTGACAATCAGCAACTGATCGAAGAGGTCGCCCGTGAAGCGCTGACTCTTGAACACAATAGGCGGATCAAGGCCGCCTATGATGGATACCTACCGCAACTGCAGGCCTACCTCACAGCATTGCCAGCTCAGCTTCTGCAGGGGCTAGGTGATAGCGCTCGCGATCTGTACAACCTATTCAACCGTGAGGATCCTCCACCTGCTCAAATCCATGCTCTCAGGTTGCCGCTTGCCGAGAACGGAAAAATTGAAATTGAGTTTGTAGGCCAGCCAGGTCAGCGCTTTGATGCATTGATGATTTTGAGCGAGGGTCATATCCGGTGTCTGGGCCTAGCAATACTGCTGGCCAAGAATCTGGCCGAAAACTGCCCAGTAGTGATCTTCGACGACGTCGTGAATGCCATTGATGATGAGCATCGGGATGGCATCTGGAGAACGTTTTTTGAGAGCGGTTTACTCGATGCCAAGCAGGTCATCCTCACCTCACATGCCGAAGAGTTCCTGCATCGAATCCAGCAGGAGATTGGTGCCCAGCGAGCTGCACAGATACGTCGATACCGCTTTCTTCCTCACCATGGTGAGCATCACCTTCGCATCGATACTGATCCACCAACCAAGAACTATGTCCTGTTGGCACAAGCCTCACTGGAGGCCGAAGAGAAGCGGGATGCGCTGCGTCACTCACGAGCAGCGATCGAGAGCCTGACTGATCGAGCATGGACGTGGTTCGGAAGGCGTCAAGATGGTCGACTTGAGTTGAAGCTAGCCGGCCCACGAGCCAAGTGGGAGCTGAACAACAAGTGCCTGAAGCTTCGAAGTGGGTTAGGTCGGATTCAAAACCCTTCCCAGGGCGTCGAGGACATACTCTCTGGGCTTGATGCATTGCTCCGAGTGAATGGAGCATCTATTGAGTGGGGCTACCTAAACACTGGGACGCACGACTCACAGCAAGACCATGAGTTTGACCGAGCAACCGTGAGTGTAATTGTGGCTGCAGCTTCGGCAATGGATAACGGTCTTGAAGCGTTGAGGAACGGCTAGGACAGGGGCCTGGTAGGGGCACCCTGTGGGGTGGCCCTACCGCTAGAGTGTTGGCTCAGAACAGAGGTGGTGAGAGCTCTTTAAATCCTACTTTGACTTTGATGAGTACTCAAAAACAGGATTGAGTCCCTGAGTAGGCTTTACTGACATTGTCGAGTTCGCGCTGAGCCAACGCTAGCACTCAGATCTCCCTTCGCTGGTCTGTGGTTCTAAATTACATGGAACTGCTAGCTCCAGTAGTTTTAAACCAAGGACGTTGGCCTGAGTGGGTGTGAATCTGAATTTCATGCCGTCGATAGTAAGGAATATATTGTCGTCTGGTTCACGCTCGATCATTAAAAGATAGGTGCCAGAGTCGGGCGAGCAGGATTGCTCTTGCAGATGTGGGTGTGAGAAAAATGCAACGTCGAATTGGTACTCATTATTGGTATGCAGGGGGAGGAATGTGTTTAATTCAGTATTCACGAGCTTTTTGGTTTCATTTTTGTGGCATAAATAATAAAACGGCTCATTCGTTGAAAACTTTAGCTCGGTGCGATTATTGTTCTGAGTCGGCGCTGCGTAATAGTGGTGGAATGTTTGAGCTGTTCATGATATTAAAATCTTGATCGCAGGCTCAAGAATCTGTTTCGCCTGGCATTGTCGCTCCCCTTGGATTTCTCGTCGTCCATGTTAGAGGTCTTGCGATCTTCTGCATTCTCACAACAGTAAAGCAAGGCGCTCACAGCCCCTAAATACCTACCAGATGGCTACGTCCCTGCCATCGTAGCTGCACGGTAATGTTTAACTAGCTAAATGGTAAGCTTTCACTGTACTCTTAAAGCCAGATAACCCGCATAGGATCTACTCAATGTCACGTCTTGCCGAATACCGTCGTCTTGAACAGCAGCTCGCAGCTCAGCTTGCGGAGCTCGAAGCCCTCAAGGGCGACGATGGCCTCAAGAAAGAAATGGAGTTTGAGAACAAGCTGCGCACTCTTCTAGGCGAGTATGGCTTCAGCTTGCGGGACGTCATTAACATTCTTGATCCGAAGGCAAACAGCCGTCAGGCTGCAGCTCCTGAGCCTGCAAGCACTCGCAAACCACGCGAGGTCAAGACGTATAAGAACCCGCACACTGGTGAAGTGATTCAGACCAAAGGTGGCAATCACACTGTACTGAAATCTTGGAAGAGTGAGCACGGCGCAGAAACTGTAGAGAGCTGGCGTCAGTAAGCTTATCAAAAGGCCTCCTTCGGGAGGCCTTTTCATGTGCAGCCATGGCTACCTAAATAGGTTGCTCGGGGTTATCCCACCCTCTTACAAACCAACACTGCTCCAAGGGCTCAACGATGAGTACCTTGACCTTGCACTTAGGGAACATCACTTCATCAGGATTTAGCTGGTAGTTTCGAAGTCGCTCGAATCTAGCCTCAATATCACTGATGCTAACGCAGTCCGCGTAGGCAGGGTTTTCTAAAGGGGAAACTATCTGATAATCAGGATAGCCGAGCGTGTCCTGTGTCCCCAGTTGCTTGTGATGCACGGAAACGTCGAATGTAGTGTAGGTGACAAAATATCTCATAATGCCTTGATGCTGAAAGCTGGTTGTTCACATTTTTAAGTAGCCTGCCAGATCCGTCAAGGCGCAATTGCAATTGCACTGTATTTGATGTCACTCTGACGTATAGATCAAATTTTTAAGCATATTGATTTAACTAATAGTACATTTGTTAATTAACTTATGGTTTATGGCGCTGGGCGAGTGAGGCTTAGCGAAAGGCATTGCAGGCCATCTGCTAAGCACGCTCATTTGCTAGTGGCTTGTCAGCGGTGAGGCTCGAAGGTGCTGAGTGCGAACTCTGCGATCGTCCTGCGACTGAAAAAAATGGTGCTCGGCCCGCTTTGTGATGATTTCTATGCTGAATCTGTCGATGGCTATTCAAAGTGTGACTAGCGTCTGTAGGTATGCGTAACAGTCAGAGGAGAGATGAATTCTGTGATGTTATCTGCGGGCCGGGATACTAGATTGGGTAGCCGCCACGCTGCAGATATCGAATGCTGGGTCTTTTTGTCCAAGTCTCGGGTTCGAAGGTGTGGCTGATGCTTTGGTTCGCATATGTCCTGCTCTGGAATGGGCTTAAGCATGGCACTGTTGAAAGGGATCAACCCCAAGGTATGGATTGATCTAGGAGGCGGCAGTGTTGGCTCATTCTGGCGTGCCGCTGCTAGCAGCAAGGCTGTCGTGAACCGAGCAACTTTGTGTCTCGGCCCCGGGTGGGCTTCCACCCTGCACGCCACCGGCCATAGGTATGCGCGCTCTGCTTGCCATCGCACGGGTGAATCCGTCCATGCTAACTGCATGCGATGCACCAAAAGCTCACATCGACCAAGCCGTACGCTCGTAATGAGGGCAGTCAGCGTCATCACCCCTTCGAAAATGTAACCTCCTGTGCAGTGAATGCAGCTTGGCATATCCCTTGCTATGCCTAAGAAAACCGAACGAATGTTCGTGCGGTTTCAGCAGGTCAGGTTCAACGAAATCGGGGCGCTATCGAGGCCCGAGGTTCAAGGGGAGAAGGTAGATGACAGCGTGTTTCCCAACCGTAGCCATCGTAGGAAGTGGGCCCTCAGGCTGCTACGTGGCCCAATTTCTTCAAAAAAAATGGGCAGGAGCACAGATCACTATTTTTGAGGCCCTACCAGTTCCTTACGGACTCATTCGGTATGGGGTGGCTGCTGATCACCAGGGATCTAAAGCGGTCATTCAGCAGTTCGAGCGTATGTTCGAGAAGGGTGGTGTCGAGTTCAGGGGGAATGTGAGCATCGGGCGGGACATTTCCTATGCGAAGCTGACCGAGTCATTCGATATCGTCGTCTTGGCAACCGGCCTGAACAACGACGCAACGTTGGATATTCCAGTGCATCCCCAGGCGCCAGTTGTAGGTGCGGGAAGCGTGCTCAAGGCTCTAAACGGGCATCCAAGAGCTAGCCTACCTAAGCTAGTCGACGGCACCATTCGGAAACTCGGAAGAAATGTCGCAGTTATTGGAAGTGGGAACGTTGCAATTGATGTTCTTCGGATGGTCGCGAAATCGGATGACGAGCTCGCGGGTTCAGATATCGCCGATGAAATTAGGATTGCTCTGGGCACGGAAGAAGTTAACTCCTTAACACTCATCAGCAGGTCGAGTGCTTCCGACGCTAAATGTGATGAATCAATGATGGCCGAATTGCTCAGCTTGCCTGGGGTTGCCATTCGTGCTCAGGGGATTAATGAGGATGATCAAGGCCCAATAGCACAGCTACTTAAGTTGGCATCTGGGAGAGAAATAAGTCTGGGCTTCTCTCGTTTGTTTGTAAACTTTATGTTCAATGCGGTTCCTGTGGAAGTCGAGGAGGAACGTGGTTTAGCAAAAGTCTCGCTTGTCGATCGACTGACCGGACTTCGAGCCGAAATGATGTTTGACACAGTGGTGACAGCCATTGGTTTTAATAATGAGAATGCACGTCAGTCTATTGTCCCATCTGAAGACCTAGCAGGCGACGGAGTTTATCGTGTGGGTTGGCTTAGACGAGGCCCTAAAGGTACCGTGGCTGAAAACCGAAAAGATGCTAAAGCCGTATCAGATCAGATTGTTTCTGATTATGAGGCTGGCATTGTGCAAGCTAGAAAACTTGGTTTGATTTCTATCGTTCATGAATTACCTATCGGTGTGGTAAATCATGAAGGGTGGCTTCGTATAGATCGGCATGAGCGGGCCTGTGCTAAGCCAACACGGTGTCGCGAGAAAGTCACTGAGATTAGAGCAATGCTAAAAATTGCCCAGAGTGGTGATGATATTAAAGTCATCGCTGCGTCAGAAGAGTTGGTTGACTGATTCAGTTTGATCCTGAGAGGTAAAGATATGTCGAATATTTTGATTGCTTTCGGTACTGAAAGTGGAAATGCCGAAATGGCAGCAGATGATATTGCGTCGTCTCTGAATTCGCGTGGTGCGATAGCCGTTGTTAAATCCATGGAGGACATTTCTCCCGGTGATCTGCTCGCGGTGGAACAATTGGTAGTTGTGACCTCTACCTACGGTGAAGGAGAGCTTCCTGAAACGACAGCACCTTTTTATGCGGATCTAGTAGAGGTACAGCCTGATTTGAGCGATGTTGCGTTCTATGCCTTTGGTTTGGGTGATAGCACCTACTCCAGGTTCAATAATGCGATTGATATCGTGGCCGCAAAGCTAATCGACCTAGGAGCCAGTCAAGTAGGTGAGACGGGGCGGCATGACGCGGCGAGTGGAAAATCGGTCACATCCGTAGCGCAAGCCTGGGTCGACAAAGTCTTTAACTGACAGTGGTTGGAAAGAAACATGAACATTACTCATGAAGTGTTGCCTTGGGCAAATCCTGATTTTCGCCGGAACCCTTACCCTTGGTACGCACGATTGCAGCGCGAATATCCAATCTACAAAGAAAATGAGCACACTTATATTGTCTCGCGATACGAAGACTACATCGAGTATGTGAAGCATCCTGCCATGAGCATGGTAGAGCCCGATTGGGTTAAGCCTCATCATTGGCATGTGTTCTTGGATACTGTGCTTTTTTACGATCCGCCTAAACATACCTCCCTGCGTAGGCATACAAATAAGTGGTTTACACCCAAGCTGGTGAGGGAATGGGTTAAACATACTGCTGATGCGACTCGAGAAGCCCTAAATTTTATTGAGGCTGACGGGTACATTGAAGCACACCACCATATCTGTGTTGTTCCGACCCATATCACGATGTGCCGAGTTTTGGGGATTGCTGAAGATGATATCGAGATCGCAACACTCAACTCCTTGAAAATTGTAGGGATGCAGACTCCGGCTGCCACCCAAGCGGATAAAGATCGAGCGCGAGAAGGGTTTGATTGGTTGTTCTCTAAATGCAAAACCATGATTGAAGAGAAGAGAAAGAATCCAGGGGAGGGTTTGTTGGATGCGATGTTGGCTCTAGAAGCTTCAGGGGATATGACTCCGGAGGAGGTAATTCAAACCCTAGTGCTATTCTATTTCTCTGGTGCACCAAATCCGGCATATGTCCTAGCATCGATTCTGGAACACTTTGCAAGAGAGCCTCATTTGTTCGCTCTCTATCGGAATGAGCCAGAGTCTCGGCAGGCGATGATTAACGAGTTCATTAGATTGAACCCGCCAGAGCAGTCATTCACGCGTTACCCTACCGAAGAAGTAGAGATTCGGGGAGTAAAGATTCCTGCCGGCTCTTGCATCCGATTCATGACTGCCGCAGTCAACCGTGATGAGACAGTGTTCAAAAGGCCTAACCAATTCGACCACAAGCGTCCTCAAGAGGCCAGTCAGCATGTGTCGTTCGGTATCGGCGTCCATGCGTGTGCAGGCCAGGTTATCAGTAGAGCAGAGATCGAAGCCTCTCTGAATGTCATTGCCGAAAGTTTCACCAGTATTGAATTAGCTGAAGACCCGGTTACGCTGCATGATGATCGAATTCGCAACTATCTAACACTCCCCTTGATTTTCAAGAAGTAGCAAAAATTTTGCTGCGATGTTGGTTCATTTCTTGCCCGTAGAGGTCGTTCTGGGTAGGGATCTATGGTGTTTGATTGGATGCTAGAGGGCGATATGAGTATTTTATTAAGCACTTTGCGTCAGGGAAGGGATCTCATCGCAGAATATTTACAGCAGGCATTTCTGATTTTGCTGAATGAAATTTACTCCAATCTGCGCTAATAAATAATAATCCATAGTAATTATATCTGCCGAACTATGTTAATCAAAATTCTCAATAGGAGAATCAGCATGGCGATTACTGCGGAGGCCAAGGTCTTGGGGCGCGCTTCGCCCTCGGGGCATGCAAAGCTAACTGGTCAAATGGGGGCTTTCAGCCTGGCACTTACTGTGCTCGCATTCTCAGCACCTCTAACAACGGTCTCTGGTTATATTCCAGTGGCTTTGTCCTTTGGTGGAGTTTCTAGCCCGCTGGCCTTTATACTTGTCACGGTAATGATCCTGATTTTTGGGGTTGGCTATGTAACTCTAAATGCTGCTGTCAAACGCCCAGGTGATTTTTACTCCTTTATCAGCTACGGACTCGGGAAGGAGGCTGGCTTAGGGGCGGGCCTGATGGCGGCGGTGTCCTACTTCGTTATTTTGACCGGCGTAGCGGCCTATTTTGGAGTCTCATGTGCTGATTTCCATAAGGAAATCTCTGGGCACGCTTTACCTTGGTACTGGTACTCATTGGGCTGCTGGCTGGCGGTAGGTGTTCTTGGTTACTTGAATGTTGAGCTTTCAGCAAAAGTCCTGACTTGGGTAATGGTTGCTGAAATAGTAGTTTGTCTGGTTTTTGTGTTTGGTGTTTTTGACGGTGGGGGGGGATCCTCTTTGGGGGCTGGTGTTCCGTTCACCCCTGGTGAACTATCGAAGCCGAATGTAAATTTACCATTTGCAATGCTTTTCGTTGTGTCGTTCTTCATGGGCTTTGAAGCCACGGCGTTGTTTCGGGATGAGGTTAGGCTGCCAGATCGAACCATTCCAATGGCCACTTACGGCGCCATTGTCTTTATAGGTCTGATTTATACTGTCTGCGCTTATGCCTTAATCATGTCCTATGGTTCCAGTGTTCAAGATGTTGCGTCTGCTAATCCGGCAGCTATGTTCTCATCTGCTTTCGAGAAATTTGTAGGCGGTCGTTATCGGATTTTGGTATCAGGTCTTATTCTGGTTTCTGCATTTGCATGTATTCTTTCGATTCACAACGTGCTTTCCCGCTATCTCTACAATCTGGGAACTGATGGAGCGCTGCCAGAGCTTCTTAGGCAGGTACATCCGAGACACGCATCTCCTTACAAAGCATCCATTACCGTGTCGATTTTGGTTCTTGCTGTGCTTATGCCTTTTATTTTGCTGGGGGTTCAGCCTGAACTACTCTATGGTCAGCTTTCAGGTGTAGGTACATCAGGCGTCATATTTCTGCTGACACTTGTCAACTTCTCCGCCTTGGCTTGGTACTTTACAAAGGGAAGGTTTGATGGGGCGAGTTGGACTAAATCGCTATTAGCTCCAGCTATTTCTTCCGTATTCTTCATTGCCCTTGTAGTGCTGGTTGCCAAGAATTTCGAATTACTTGTGGGCGGGGAGCCAGGGCAGAGAACCTGGATGCTATACAGTCTTGCTGTCGTGCAAATAGTGGGTATGGGGTTAGCCTGCTACTATCGGGTGGCTAAGCCTCATGTTTTTGAGAAGCTTGGTAGATGTCATAGTTGATCTCATCGCTCGGCGTTGGGTGGGTATTGCCCACCCATTTTTTTTTGCAAGAAAAATTTAGTGTTGAACTGCGCCTGGGTGATATGCTAGATAAATCGTATTTTGAGCTCTAGATGGGTGGTCGCGAGAGTATGCCTGGATCCGAAAACGCTACGGCAATGTTGGTGCGCCTTGAGCAGTATTTAGATACTTTTGATTGGAGTGGTTTGACTCGTGGCAAGCAGGTGATTTTAGAGTCGTTTTTGCTTGTAGCGACTCGAGAGGGAATCGCCAATGTTTCGATGCGTAGCCTAGCCGCTGCAGCCGGCGTGAAACCTCCGACTATGTATTTTCATTTCCCTGATGGACGTGAGCAAATTGTCGCTGCCGCGATGCGTTGGCATTACAACAGTTTTGCCCACGCGCTCAAAACTGCTCTCGCAGAGTGTCGCACTCCTGATAGCTATTGGTCGACTCTCATTAGCTTTCACGTTAGTCAGCAATTGCAACGCCCTGAGAACGATATTTGGGATGCTCTCATTGCAACAGATCGTATCGCGAAAACTTTGCCTGAGGACTTGCGAAAGGAAGTCGAGGATTGGGAGGATTTTTGCGACTACATGTATTTTTCAATCGCTCAAGATTTAGGTGCCTCATGCACAATGTTAGAGGCTAGAGCTTTGCGAAAGCTCATTGACTGCATCAATTCGTGGTGGTCTTGGGATGGCAGCGAGGCGAATTTGAATCAGGCGATTGAATACAGCTTGAGGTTGTCTCAACGGATCATCGAGATTTAGTAGTTTTACAAGTTAAATAATTAATTCTAGGCCGCACGAGTGTTTCCATGCGGCCTAGAAGGCATTCAGCTGGCAGATTGCAATTTGCGCTGTGGTTTACCGAGCGCTTTAGCTCGTGTTGAAGTGATTTTCACAGCAGCGCGAGCCGCCTCGCGTCCTTTTTCAACGAAGTGGTTGCTGAAGATCTCACGGTGGTGATCCGTCTCTTGGAAATGATGAGGAGTGAGGGATACGGAGAGCACTGGTATCTGAGTATCCAATCCGACTCTCATCAAGCCGTCCACTACAGCTTGTGCTACGAAGTCATGGCGGTAGATGCCTCCGTCGACAACCAATGCTGCAGCCGCAATTGCGGCGTATCGACCAGTCAGAGCGAGCTCCTGCGCCATGAGCGGAAGTTCAAAAGCTCCTGGAACATCCACGACATCTACGTGCTCGGCGGAGATCACCTCGCAAAAACCTTCCAATGCGCGATCAACGATATCGCTGTGCCAGCCAGCTTTGATGAATGCGTAACGATTGGCGGCCATTTTTGTCTACCTCATCAATTCTTGTTTATCTCCTCGGTTAAAGGCTGCCGAGGGCTTGTACATTCAATTGCTGGTGGAAGCTCCTTTCAAGAAGCCCCGTCAGCGTTTAGCCCTGTCCTCCTCCAGTACTCGTTTTGATTGGCATTGGAGGAGGGGGGGGTTAAGGGCTTAAAGCAATCAGGCGATTTCAGCGGATGTGCGGTAACGACGTTGATGCCAAACGAGGCACTCTGACGGATCTTCCGGAGTCATCACGATGTCGGCGATCGTGCCGATCAGGATCGTGTGGGAGAAACCGTCAATGGCGCGTTCCAGCTTGCAATCAAAGGCGATAAGGGCGCTGCTCAGCAGTGGAGCGCCGGTGACGCGTTCCACCCAGTCGGAACTCGCGAAGCGGTCTACACCGCGTTGGGTGAACAGCGTGGCAAATTCAGTCTGGTTTGGCTTGAGCACGTTGACACCAAAGGCTCCTTGAGCGATCAGCTCGTCATGTGCGCTTGCGTTCTTGTTTACGCAGACGATGAGCGAAGGCGGTTCTGCAGACAGGCTGCAGAGTGCCGAAACGGTGAGCCCCATTCGTTTCTCACCTTGGCCCGTGGTGACCAAGGAAACGGCACCGGGGAGGATCGACATTGCTTGCAAGAACAGATTCTTGTCGACCATATCACTCACTTGGGTAATTTTTTCTACAACAGACATTTTTCACCTCCGCAGACTTGGCTGGTTTGATTTGCTCCGCAGCCGTAGCGCGATCAATCCGCCTGAAATCACATTCTTCTTTGAGTTTTCTTGCTGCCCTATGGCAGTTAACCGACTCGGTGGAGGGAGCGATGTCCCGCCGAAGCCTTCGTCAATCTGAGATAGCTACGCTTGAGAGCGGCTTGTCTCTGATCTCAGGTTCTCTCACTAGCGTGCATGCGAACTGTCCCAAGTTGAGCCAGCCCGGGGAAAAGTCTGTGATCTGCGGTTTTTGGCATTGGGGAGGTGGGGGAGATGCTTGTTAACCAGGCAAGGCGTTCTGATCAGCCCCCCAGCGTGTCTGCCACGCGGAAAAGTGACCCAAGCTGGGACAGTTCGGCGCTGTACGCGTGAGCAAGACTGGCCCCTGTCGTAGACCTTTGGTTACGGAATGCGAGTAGCGAGCAGGATTGCCGAATAGAGAATCACTTGGGGCTTCCGGCTACTTGAATTCCAACATAAGAATAAATAGGAGCTGGACTCGTGAGAAATCGCGGATATGCCTTTTTAAGGGCCGGAGCTAATAAGGAATTGACACAAGAGTCCTATGAGGGCTTTTGTGAAATGATTCCGAGAGACCATGTCGATTCCTTTGTTATCTCGGATGTATTTACGATTCCTCATGTCGCAATGATGCTTGCAAAAACAGGTAGCTATGAAGCCATTGTTACTTGTGCTCTGGTTGATGAACAGGTGGCTTGGCACCAGGAACACCTTGTGAAAAACATTTTTGAGGGGCTAACGAGAGTAAGTATAGATACCGAAGTGTTAATGATTCCGTTGATCTTTGAGTCGACGAATCGCTCTGGCAGTAATCATCGTCCCCTTGATGCTGAGGCGTTCTTTTTAAGAGGTTTGGAGGCAGCAAGTACGGCTCTTGAAATTTCGAAGTTAAAGTCTTCCGTTTTTGCGCTGAAAGACGTTCTTGCAAGGCTCTGGCCTATTTGATTATGGCGCAGCTGTGATTGAATCGTTAATTTCGCTTGCTGTCACTAGGTCTGATATGTCCATTAAAACTATTTCTATTCGCGTAAAAATTGTTGCCCTTGCCGGTCTCTGCCTATTGGGTATCGTCGGTGCTGTGGTATCCATGAATATCCACATGTCAGGGAGAAATAACTTACTGATCGCGCAGTCAAGCGAGCAGATGATGATCGCGAGCGCAAAGAGCTTGCTCCTGTCTGAGGCTAGCGAGCAGGCTGTGTCTCTGGATGGACACTTTGGGCAGAGCTTGATGTTGCTCACTTCTATCGCGGATCAGGTGACGGCCCAACGAGAGGGATGGGAACAGCACGGGGGTGACGCAGCTGCACAACGTGAGCTTCTCAACCAAACCTTGAAAAAGCTGTATGAGCGTAATGCATCCTTAGGTTTACAGGGGCTCTGGATTGTTTTTGAGCCCAATAGCCTGGATGGGCAAGATGCGTCCTTCCGGAATGATCTGAAGCACGGCGGAAACGACAAGGGGCGCTTCACCTCTCAGTGGAGTCGCTACGGAGGAGCCTCGGTCAACTCGGTAATTCCTGAGGCCGACTTCGGGCGAGGCGACTTAAATGCCAGTGGTGTTCCGTACAACAACTGGTATCTGTGCCCCAAGAAAACCCGATCCATATGTCTCCAACCTCCGTTCCAAGACACCGTTAATGGTGAGACCGCGTTGTTGACATCCATATCTATGCCGGTCGTGGTCAATGGTGCTGTCGTTGCGGTGGTGGGAGTGGATCTGTCCTTGGTCGCGTTGCAGGCTGGCGTTCAAAAAAGTGCATCTGAGCTTTTCAATGGCCGAAGCTATATCGTCATCACTTCCAATGACGGGGTCGTGGCAGCCAATAGTGCGAACCCTTCCTCCATTGGGTTAGAGCGAGCAGATAAAGCGCACGGCGGCGCCACGCGGAGTTCGCCAAGTGTTGAGGAGGTCGGGGACGAGGTGCAAGCCATCTTCCCAGTTCGTCTGACCGACGCTACAGAGCCTTGGTATGTCATTTTGGGTGTGCCCCGCCATGCGCTTCTGGAAGACTCCTTGGCGATGCAGCGTCAGTTAGACGAGGCCCAGTCAAAAGGTGTTAGGGACACGCTCATTGTTGGATTTGGCGCTGCGCTCGTTGGCTTGGTGTTGATATGGCTGACTGCATCAGGCGTGATTCGCCCGATCAATGCAGTGGCGGAAATGCTCAAGGATATCGCCACCGGGGATGGTGATCTGACGCGTAGGTTGGGCTATTCGAAGCATGATGAACTAGGTGAGCTGGCGGGATGGTTCAACCGATTCTTGGACAGGCTTCAACCTACTGTTGCTCGAATCAAGCAGAGCATTGTCGAGACACGGGAGACGGCTGATCGATCATCGACAATTGCTCGCGACACCAGTGAGGGAATGCAAATCCAGTTTCGAGAAATCGACCAGGTTGCCACTGCTTCGAATGAAATGAGTGCGACAGCCCAGGATGTCGCAAGCAACGCTTCAAGTGCCGCTACGGCTGCCCAAGGTGCTGATGAGGCTGCACAGGACGGTATGACTATCATTCAGCAGAGTACTGAAGAGATCGCCAACCTGTGCGAGGAGGTCAGTCGAGCCGTAATCCAGGTTGAGGAGCTTGCCGTCAGCAGCGAGCAGATCGGATCGGTTCTCGATGTCATACGGGGTATCGCAGAGCAAACCAATCTTCTGGCATTGAATGCTGCCATCGAAGCTGCCAGAGCCGGAGAAAGTGGCCGAGGATTTGCTGTTGTTGCAGACGAAGTCAGGGCTCTGGCGCGCAGGACTCAAGATTCCGTCGAGGAGATCCGCCACGTTGTAGAGCAGATCCAAAGCCACACGCGTAGCGTCGTTACGTTGATGCACAACAGTCAGGGTAAAGCGCAAGACAATGCGCGTAGCATTCAGTATGCACTCAAGGCGTTGGATCGTATTGGGCAGGCGGTTTCGGTCATCACGAGCATGAATTTGCAGATCGCAAGCGCAGCGGAGGAGCAGGGCGCCGTGGCAGAGGAGGTGAACCGCAACGTAGCCAATATCAGGACGGTTACCGAATCGCTGACCAACCAAGCTACTCAATCGGCCCAAATGACAGGACAGTTGAACGCACTCACCGTGGAGCAGATGCGGCTCATGGATCACTTTAGGGTTTGACATCGAAGGCGTTTCATAACCTACTGAAATTGATAAATAAAGCGGTATTTTTTGCCGTGTTGGATAGGGCTGAACGGTATTATTTTGGTGCGCGTCGGTGGGATTTCGCACCAGGTCAGTGCTGTGCCTAAATGGCACAGTAAAGCGAGCTGCACAACGCTAATGTGGCCCCGTAGGTTCAAACGGCACCAGCCAACAAAAATGAAGAGGTTAAGCAATGAATCGAGTATTGGGTAAAGTCACCATCATCACTGGTGCAGCACGTGGTCAGGGTGAAGCCCATACGCGTCTGTTCGCAGCGGAAGGTGCAAAAGTCCTCATGACTGACGTTCTTGATGCCGCTGGTACGGCGGTAGCTCAACAGCTGCGTGATGCTGGCCATGATGTCCACTACGTACATATGGATGTCACCTCTGAAGCCGATTGGGTCACTGCAGTGGCTGAGGCTGAGCGTCGCTGGGGCCGAGTCGATATCTTGGTCAATAACGCAGGCATCGTCGGCACCATGAAGCCCGCCGATCAAGAGGATTTGAGTGCCTGGAACAAGCTGATTTCCATCAACCAGCAGGGTGTCTTCCTTGGCATCAAACACACCGTCCCGGCGATGCGCCGTGCGGGCGGAGGCTCGATTGTGAACATCAGCTCTATCAATGCTGCCGTCGCGGGCCCGGGCGCCTTCTCCTACCAGGCTTCCAAGGGGGCGGTGCGCATGATGACGAAGGCCGCAGCCATGGAGTATGTCGTGGACAACATCCGTGTAAACGCCGTCTGCCCTGGCCAAGTGCTCACCCCTATGGCTGAAGAAGAAGGCGAAGAGTCGGTCAAAGCGTTTGTGGCCGCTACGCCTATGAAGCGTGCTGCTCGCTCTGAAGAAGTCAGCTACGGCGTACTGTTCCTGGCCTGTGACGAGTCCAGCTATGTCACTGGCACTGAGCTCTACATCGATGGTGGTTACACCGCTCAGTAATTTGCAAACAGCCTGTTGCGCGGGCCCTTCAGGGCTCGCCTCGGCTAAAGGTTGACGCTTCAAATCTCGATGAGCCTCCTTGCGTGGAGGGGCATCGGACGGACTGCACGCTCTGCTAATTGACGTAAAGTCGCAGAACGGATATTCCGTCACTGTCGCTCTGCTGCGTAGCTTTGCTCGCTGTCAGCGCCAGATCATGCGTGCGATGTGCCCGCTACGCCTTACTACCCTGTCCGGGTGGAGGATCAACATGAACCAAACGAATACAACTAGACAGCATGAAATTGCTGCAGGTTCACTCAGCAAATCTGCCATCATCTCACTCCGAGAACAGTTTCTCGATGATCCTCTCAATACCGATCTGTCCGCATTGAGACCAGTGATTGCCCGCTCATGGCAACGCAGTGTTCTCTGCCAGGTGAGCCCGGCACAGAAAGCGATGGAACTCATCGCCAAACCTCAGATTGATGAGCAAATTCTGCGCTCCGCGACCCCTATCCTCGCCGAGCTTGAGCGGTTGTGCATTGGTTCTCAGGGTATCGTCACTCTTTCCGACTCTATGGGAACGATTGCGGATCTTCGTGGCGACTCTCAGATGGTTCGGCGTGCTGAAAAATGCTTTCCAATCTCGGGCGGCTGCATGTCAGAAGACCAGGTGGGAACCAATTCTGAGGGCACTGCGATCGAGGAAGGTGGTGCTGTACAAGTCTGGGGGGCTGAGCATTTTAACGATGCACTTCAGGACATGTATTGCACCTCGGTGCCAATTCGAGATCCGCTACGGCGCTCAATCAGAGGTGTGCTGAGCCTTGCGTTCCCAGAGCGCCTAGTCGTCGGCATGGATCCTCGCTCGATCATGCTGATTCTACAAGGCGCTGCTTCTGAAATTACCAGTGCGCTAGCCGCTCGACTGGCAGCCAAAGAACAGTCCTTGCTTGCTGAGTACCTTCGCGAAGTACGCAAACGGGGATCTGAAGCTGTTGTGGCGATGGATGGTCGTACAACGATTGCCAGTCGAGGCGCCATGCAGTTGCTGGATCAGAGCGACTATGCCGTTCTGGCTGGGTACGCGCAGGAAGTTCAAGCTACAGACCGTCCTATGGAGCGCGAAATCTGTTGTGGCCCGGACAGAACGCTCCATCTTCAGGTACGCCCTGTATCCGCTGGCGATAGTGAAGCCGGATCGGTCATTCGGCTGCGCAAGGTTGAATCCCGCACGCGAGTCGTAGTGCCTAGGGCTACCGCTAGCAAGGAGTACTTTGAGCATATCGTTGGTAAGAGCTCTACTTTCAAGCGCGCTGTTGAAGGTGCAGCCACCGCCGCTAGCCGCGAAATCCCGGCCTACATTGTTGGAGAGGCTGGCACCGGCAAGCGTGTGTTGGCTGAGGCTCTGGCAGGCCAGTTGTCCAGTGTGAACTCGACCTACGAGTGCAGCGCGGTAAGTCTGGATAATCCATTGGATCTCCAGAAGGTCGACGAGGAGTTGAATCAAGGCTCAGCTCTGATTCTGCATGAGGTGGAAAGCCTGCCTGCAATTTTCCGTGATGAATTGGCTGACCTGATCTCCTCCAAGGCTCAGCCTCGCATTGTGATGACGGCTAAGAAGGTGACAGATGAATTGCTGCCGCTGATATCAAGCATGCAGGGCATTGAAATCCAAATGCCGCCTTTGAGGACTCGCCGTGAGGATATTCCCCTTCTCGTGGAGCATTTCCTGAACCAGCTGCCGCAAAAACGACGTGCCGGCGCAAGACTGATGGAGCTCTTGGTTGGAGCAGAATGGCCAGGGAATGTCCGTCAACTGAAAGAAGTCGTGGAGTCTGCGGCTCTTAAGGCCTCTGGAGGAGAGGTCAAAGTTGAAGACTTAACTGAACTGCACCGCCGCGCCTTGGCGAGAAGTCGACTGAGTCGCCTGCAGAAAGCTGAGCTGGATCAGATCCGTGAAGCTTTGGTCGAGGCTGGGGGCAACCGCCTACGGGCAGCTGAGATCCTTCGGATTGGTCGGTCGACCCTCTATCGGAAGATCGACTCGTACACCAGCAGAGGTTTTGATATCGGCGTCAAGTGCTGATGATTGCTTGAATCTTCCAGTCCAACGAAGGCCACCCATTTGGGTGGCTTTTTCGTTTGTGCTATGTCTCTATGGCCGCTTCGTATAGTCACCGACGATGCTGGAACGCCTTTTATATGTACAGTGGAGCTATCTCGTCGGAGTCTTCAGGCGTTTTTCCAGCCGTCGGCCTGAACGGCCATTTTCAATCTAGTCGGCAGAAGAGCTATGAGTCCCCTCATTCATTGGCGAGCGATTAAAGAGGGGCGTGCAGCGTCAGAGAGAGATCCAAGGTGAGAGAGTGAATAGCTCCATTACTGGCTTTCTGGCTTGAGTTGGCGACATTTCGATCCGGCGTGCTCTGCGAATGTACCCGCGATCAGAGCATTTCACCGTGCTAGTGTGGAAGAAAAAAGCCCAGGCAATTGCCTGGGCTTAGACTTGTGTGGAGAGGGGGGATCAGCGAACGACGTTGCGCAGTTTGCCAACTTCACTGATCTCGATCTCGACCACATCACCAGGCTGCAGCCACACCGGTGGTGTGCGCTTGCTGCCGATGCCTTCTGGAGTGCCAGTAGCGATGATGTCGCCTGGGGACAGCTCAAGGAATGTCGAGACGAAGGCTACGACATCAGCAATGGTGAAGATCTGATAGCTGGTGTTCGACGACTGCATCACGTTGCCATTGACGCGAGTCTGAATGTCCAGGTTCTGCGGGTTGGTGATTTCGTTCAGAGTTACTAAAGCCGGGCCGCATGGGGTTGAGCCATCGATGGCTTTACCTGGCGTCCACTGAGTACCTCGCAGTTGCAGGTCACGAGCGGAGGTGTCATTGAACACGGTCAGGCCAGCGACGTAGTTCAGGGCTTCCTCAGCAGACACGTTGCGGCATGGCTTGCCGATGACGATGGCCAGTTCGCCTTCGAAGTCCAGGTTAGGGGTCAGCTTCGAGCAGGCAATGTCGTCTGCAGGGCCAATGAGCGAGGTGTTGAACTTGCAGAAGATGTCGGGTGCGGTTGGTAGCTTACGACCAGTTTCTGCTACGTGGTCACGGTAGTTGAGGCCGACACACAGCACTTTGTGGGAATCATGCAGAGGTGGGCCCAGGCGCACCTGCGCAAGGGTGCCAACCGAGGTATCAGGGCGAGCTTTCGCAGCGCTGACCAGCGAGTCTTCCAGATTCGAAAGTTTGCCCTGCCAGCTTTCCAGAAGCTTGCGGTTGGTCAGATCGGCCACGTCTTTCTCGCCAATGGCGGAAAGCAGTTTGGCGGTATCAAATACCTGATCGTTGATGAGGAGGCCAGGTTGCAGCTTGCCTTGATTTTCGTAGCTGACGAGTTTCATTTTTCTGCCTATCGAATAGATTGCGGTGGTGGCCTAAATCACACGTCCACGGTCTCGAGAGCGCTGGTTTGTATTGGTGTCGATTCCTACGCAGCGCCCGCGATATGGCTTAGCCACGGATAAAGCCTTTCCGGATGATCGATCCAATCATCCGGTTAGCCTTAGTGCTTAGTCTTTAACGTCGGCAGGGCGCTTGAGCTCAGCCAGGGTCTCGGTCTTATGCTTAAGACCTTTGATGCGCGGGATCACTTCAGTACCCAGCAGTTCGAAGTGACGACGGTACTGTTCACGTTGATCCAGGTAATCAAACGCGAAGTGGATCAGCGTGCCGAAGCCGCCCGAGGCATCGAGATCGCGCTGCAGCTTCTTGATAACGGTGTCAGGAGAACCGACCAGCCATTTCTCACGAGCCAGGTATTCGATGTCGATATCAGCTGCGGTGACTTTGCCCAGCTCAGGCACCATTACTGGCAGGAAGCCGCCTCGCTCGTAGCCAGGCAGCAGCCACTCGCGGTAGGTTTGACCCATGGCGCCATTGACGGCAAGGTCAATTGCTTCTTCATCGGTGTCGGCAACCAGAATGTTGTGCGCTACGCGCCATTGGTTGCGGTCGGCCTGATGGCCTGCGGCTTCGGCACCCTGCATGTAGCGGTACCAGTGGCCGGCCAGGTATTCACGACCCACGTTGAAGCTCATTGGCAGGTAGCCGTTGCGACCGGCTTCAGTGAGGGTGCGGGAGGCAGGGCTAAGGCCCGCCATGGCCAGAGGTGGGCCAGGCTGTTGGAACGGTTCGAAGAACGGGCCCTGTTGTACTGGGTCGTACTCAGGGATTTCGAATTGCCAGTATTTGCCTTCGTACTTGAAGGGGCCTTTGGTTTCCCAAATCTTGCGCATGATATCGACGGCTTCGGCCATCTTTTCAGGCGGATTGGAGTTCCCGTGAATCTTATGGTCGGACGGATAGGCGCCGGCACCCAGGCCGACGATCAGACGGCCTTGGCACATGTGATCGAGCTGCATCAGGCGGTGAGCAAGAGCGACCGGGTTATGGTGAGCTGGGACGTTAGCGCCGGTGCACAGCTTGATCTGCTTGGTTTGGGCGAGCGCGGCAGCCAGATAGAGCTCAGGGCTGCACACGGGCTCCCAGCGCATGGTGCTGTGTTCGGCAACCCAAACCTCCGACAGGCCAAACTCATCAGCCCAGCGGATGACTTGCATGTCCCAGTCATAACCATCTTTCAGGCTAGTTTGTGGCAGACGGAATGGCACCAAAAACATACCGATATCCATGAGAACCTCCAACAAAGTTGTATTTGTGATTTAAAGTCGGCAGGCGGCAATGCAACTTGGCGATGCAGTGAAATTGCTACCCACCGTATTCAGCCCGATGAAAGGCCAGTTTTTACGAATTTGATTATCCGGCGCTGGCGACGGCGATAATTGCATCGGTCAGTCGTTCGGCCATATCGGCCACAACTTGCGTCGTCATTGGCGACGAAAGTGCTACCAGGTTGGCCGGGGAGAGCAATACTCCTCGCTCATAGGCGGCCCACCATAGTTTGTGTTGCACTTCAGTGGTGTAAGTGCCGGCGGCCTTTGGGAATGGACGCAGAAGCGACCCTTTCCCTCGTACTTCCCAGCCCACCGATGCAACGCTCTCAGCGATCGACAAGCGTGCGCTGTTGCCCAAGTTGTTCATCGTGCTGATGACTTCTGGAGTGAGAAGACGCAGAGATTCCGCACCTGCAGCCATGCTGACGGGGTTGCCCGAGAAGGTACCTGCTTGTGGCAATGGGTTCGGGCCCAGAGGGTCAAGGTGGCGCATCAGTTCTTCGCGGCCAGCGAAAGCACCCACCGGGAAGCCGCCACCAATCAATTTACCGGTGGTTAGCAAGTCTGGAACCACGCCATACTCGGCGCAGGCACCGTTATAACCCAGGCGGAAGCTGATGACTTCGTCGATGATCAGAGCGATGCCGTAACGCGTGGCAAGGTCGCGAGCACCACGAACGAATTGCTGGTCAGCGGGGATCAGGCCTGCGCGGTTTGGCAGGACATCAATGATGATGGCGGCGTAGTAGTTAGGTTTCGAGGATACAGCTTCCTCAAGGGCCGCCAGATCGTTCAAGTCGATGAGGGTTACATCTTTGGTGACGCCTTCAGGAATACCGCGACGGTACTGTGGGCCTCCGGTGCTGAGCGCCAGATCGGAAGATCCGTGGTAACCATTCTTCATCATGATCACGCCATCACGCCCAGTGGCGCCGCGAGCAACGCGTACAGCGGTCATGACAGCTTCGGTACCGGAGTTGCTGTAGCGTACTTGATCAAGGCCAGGCAGACGAGCGAGCAGCAGTTCCGCGTGATCCCACTCATGGGTGTTCGGGATGCCCCAGCAGCTACCGGATTTGATCGCACGGGTGGCAGCTTCAACCAACTGTGGGTGCGCATTGCCGTGGATCAAGGTTGTGAAGTTGTTGTTGGCATCGATCAGCTCACGTCCCCGGTCATCCCATACCCTGTAGCCTTCACCGCGAACGGCATAAGGAGTGGGTGCGCCGGTGTAGTAAGTGGATCGGCCAAAGCCGCCTGGCAGAAGAGGGAAGCCCTTCGCGCCTCGACGGATGTTTGGATCCTCAGTCACGTTGCGAGCTTGGTCGCCTTTGTTTTCGATCGCCATGTTGCGCCTGTCTCCGGGAAGAATGACCTGTTAGGTCGTCATCGTGGGGACAGCGTATCGCCCAAGGTTCAGACCAAACTGTGCCGACTTGAGACAAGTCCAGTCTTTCCTCTGAGTAACTGGAGTCAGGCGATAATCTAGGCTGCCACGCTGTGGGGCGTTCTGGCGTGTAGCGAGAACAGCCTTGCGCGATAAAGTGATCCAGCGGAGCGACGAATAGCTGTTTTTTGATGTGGGAATTTTCTAGTGCGAATAGCTAGAAAATTTTCTATCAAAGGAAGGTTAATGAGGGAATTTTTACGTGTCTCAGGTTGGCACAGTCGCGGTGGGTGGCCGAGGTTAGCCTAGTCACGAAGCGGGCACTCGACCGAGTGTCAACCTGACTGGTACGAGGATAAAGATGTCTACCGCCAACCATGAAGTTTTTGCCCAAGCAGTATCGGCTCAGCGAAAGCAAAAGCCGGTCATTGTTCCGCACGTAATCGCGGGCAAAGAGTATTTCGATGGCCCGTTGCTTCAACGCGAGGATCCGAGCTATCCCTCTGTCATCGTTTCGGGCTGCCACGATGCACCGGGTGATCTAGTTCGTCTTGCCGTACAAAAGAGCCGTGAAGCACAACGTGAATGGGTGAAGGTTCCTCTGGAGGAGCGCATTGCCCGGATTGCGAAAGCAGTTGACTTCGTTGCCAGCAAAATCGACGACTGGACTGTGCGGGTTGCCGTAGAGATTGGTAAAACCCGGGCTGGCGCTCGTGCAGAAGCGTTGGAAGTGCTCGAGCTGCTGAAGTACTACGTGGAGTACGCCAGCCGTCCTGGTGCCTTCGAAGATGAGCGTGAGGAAGATCCATCTGGTCTGGCAAACCTTTCGGTGCTCCGGCCGTACGGCGTATTCGGCTTTATCACGCCTTTCAATTACCCGATTGTTCAAGCTGCTGGCCCAACCATTGCCGCGATCATCGCTGGTAACGGCATGGTCATCAAAACGACTCACCACGGCCCATGGTCGTGCCATGCAGTTTATGAAATGTGTGCCGCGATGGATCTGCCAGTCGGCCTGGTCAACATCATTCATGGCGCCGACGATCCAGGTCGCGCGCTGGTTGCAAGCGATGTTGATGGTATGTCGTTCACTGGCTCGGTCTCCGTAGGTCAGGAGATCATTCGCCAATTCAGCAATGGTGCATACCCACGCCCAGTGATCGCTGAAATGGGTGGTAAGAACCCGGTCATCGTAACCGACACGGCTGACCTGGAAATGGCGGCAGATGGTATTGTTTTCTCAGCCTTCGACCTGGTCGGTCAGAAATGCAGCGCCCTGTCGCGTGTCATCGCAACTCCGAAAGCCTACGAGCGTTTGGTCGAATTGGTTGCTGAGCGCCGTAGCAAGCTTGTCATTGCCGAGCCTGCGGTCGAGAACAGCTTCGGTGGGCCGGTCGTCGAGAAACGGGCTGTCCAGCGTTTCGAGGATGTCGTCAAAAAAGCCAAGGCTGGTGGGTTCCGTGTAGACGGCGGCGAGGTTCTGAATCAGGACGGCTACTTTGTTGACGCTACGGTCATCTCGGGTGTACCGGTAGATCACGAACTGGCGGTTACTGAGTATTTCCTGCCTTTGGTGTCGATCAGCGTTGTCCCTGATTTCAAAGCTGCGTTGAAAGCAGCCAACGCCACCTCTATGGGGCTGACTGCAGGGATTTACACTGGTGACATCGAGGAAGCACGCACGTTCCTGCGTGAGATTGAAGCTGGCTGCGTCAACGTGAACGTTCCAGGTCATGCCACCACTGGCTGGTGGCCGGGGCCTCAGGCCTTCGGTGGCTGGAAGGCAAGTGGCTCGACTGGCAAGCAGGCTCTCGGCAAGTGGTACGTGCAACAGTTCGCCCGGCAGCAGAGCCGTAAGACTGTGGCAGCGCTGGAGTCGCTGCTGGCTGAATAATTTGATGTATACCTGGGGTGGGAATTGAGCTCCCGCCCTAGGCCAAGTGAGACCCCCTTCCTTAGTGTTGGGAGGAGTGTGGGACTGACCAGAGCCTGGCTCTGGTCGAGCCATCAGGCTGACAAGAATCTAAAAAGCCTGCGTGCGTGAGGCGTCCCAGAGATTTTCCCTGCCAAAACAAATAAATCTTCGGCGAAAGGCGAAGTGACAAAAACCCTCACAGGAAAATGAAAATGAGCTCAGTGCTGAACCATGCAAGTCCAACAGGGGAGTTGGCTTCCGAGGTGACGGACGCGCCAAAAACAGATTTCAAACTCAAAGGAAATATGGGGACACTCGATCTGGTGTTCACTGTATTGGCTTTCACAGCCCCGCTGGGTGTGGTGTTTGGTTTTTTGTCTTATAATATAAGTTATGGGATTGGTGTGCCTATTGCCTTTCTAGGCGTCACTGTTCTGATGATAATGTTTGCAGTAGGTTTCACTAACATGACTCGTCAGGTACCACGTCCAGGAGCGTTTTATACTTATATTGCCGAGGGGCTTGGAAGGCCTCTGGGGCTTGGCGGGTCATTCCTTGCGCTAGTGACTTATGGGTTCAACATAGTTGCGGCTTTGGTGTTTGCTGGTATTGCAGTTAACAATTTTATAACTAGCTTTATTGGTGAGAGTGCGGTGGCATGGTGGGTTTGGTCGCTGCTTATGCTTGCGGTAGTTTGGGGGATGAGCTACTTCAACGTGGAGTTTTCTGCCAAGGTTCTCACTGTGGTGCTGTTCCTTGAAGTGGTCGCAATAGTAATCTTCGATGTTGTAGTGTTGTACAATGGTGGCCCTGAAGGGCACTCCATTGAGCCATGGAATCCCGTAAATCTTATGACGCCGACACTGGGTCTGCTCCTGCTATTCAGTGTTGGATTGTTTAACGGGTTTGAAGCAACGGCGATTTATCGTGACGAGGTTCGTGATCCTATTAATACGATTCCTCGTGCTACTTATCTTGCGATTGTGTTTTTAGGTGTATTTTACGCAATATCTTCATATGCCTTGATCACTTCTGCAGGTGTCTCGCATGCTGTGGCGAACGCGCAGGCTAACCCCGCTGGTATGATGCCAGACGCATTGCTTCGGTATTTCGGGGTGTTCGCCAATCAAGTGGTTGCTGCGCTTCTATTAACAAGTATGTTTGCTTCTACTCTTTCTCTTCAGAATATTCTTTCGCGCTACACTCATTCGTTGAGTGTTGACGGAGTTCTTCCGCGAATCCTGGCGACAGTTCACCCCAAGCATGGCTCTCCTTACATGTCAGCGATGGCAGTTGGTAGTTTCATTTTTGTCGCTTTGGTGATTTCGATCCTAACCAAAACCAAAGAAATGGCACTCTACGGAGCGGCAGTAGGTATTGCTTTTTACGGAATGCTGCTTCTGCTTTTCCTTACGTCGGTGGCAGTGCTGGTTTTCTTCCGGCGAAAAGGCGAAGGTTTTTCGTTCTGGAAGACCTTTGTCGCTCCTCTGATTGCTGCCATTGGTGTGGGAGCGGTAGTCGTTATCGCCTCAGCCAATATTGAGCTTCTTATTGATGCGCCTCACGTTATTATATGGTCGCTGGTAGCTTTGACTTATGTGGCGATCGGCTTGGGTGTTGTAATTGCTTTAGTGCTCAAGAAGAAAGGTTCAGCTACCTACGAAAGAATTGGTCGAAGAGTCGACTGATAAATAATGCTAATGCCACCTGAGCCTCCTTCAGGTGGTAGCCCTTCGCTGTGTGTTTCAATAAACTCAGGTATTAACATATGTCGACTATTGCCGATCGTGGCACCCTTTTGGTTGCTCCTCATCAATTTCCGCATCTTGAGCGTGAACAAAAATTAGCTGCTCAGTTTGGGTTGAAACTTGTAGCGGCTGTAGACCAGCAAGCCTTCACCGACGGGATGGTCGATGCTGAAATCGTCATGGTCACCCCCTACGGTAAGGTTAACGAGGCCGAATTTGCGCGCATGACGCGTTGCAAAGCGGTGGTTCGTTATGGCATTGGTTACGACAACATTGACGTAAAGGCTGCTGCTAAATACGGCGTTCCGGTTTCCATTGTCCCAGATGCCTCATCCGAAGAGGTTGCGGCGCATGCTCTGGCAATGGGGGTGGCCTTGGCTCGTCGTCTGCCGCATGGCCAAGCAGCTATTATGAACAATGGCTGGGCGGGGACTATTGCTTATGACACGCCCAAGCTTGCTGATCTTGAGGTGGGTATCCTCGGTATGGGGCGTATCGGTCGTCTGACTGCCGGTTGGTGGGCAAAGCTCGGTACCAAAGTGAAAGCCTATGATCCGTTCGCGGAGTTTACTGATATCCCGAAGGCATCTTTGGAAGAAATCTTGGAGCAGTCCGATGTGGTCTCTCTGCATCTGCCTCTTAATGCCGATACCCGCAATATGATTTCCACCGAAGTGCTGAAGCGTATGCGTCCAGGTGCGGTCATCGTTAACGTATCTCGAGGCGGCCTCATCGATGAGCCTGCTTTGGCGGAAGCCCTGAGCTCGGGGCAAATCGCCGGCGCAGCATTGGACGTGTTTGCCAAAGAGCCACTGCCAGCTGACAGCCCGCTGCGCGATGCACCGAACCTCATCCTGACCCCGCACATTGCTTGGCGTTCGAACACCTCGCTGGGCGCTCTGCAGGACGGCGCGGTTGATCGAGCGCGTAAGGCGCTGTTTGGCGAGCAGATGCCAGACGTAGTCAGCTAAGCCCGGCCCCGAGCGTGCTAGAGTGGTTCTGGCACGCTCCCTGGTTCGTTTGAACTGTGTTGTTGGAGTAAGTCATGTTAGAGAAAAAGGTAGTCCTCATCACCGGCGCCGCAAAAGGTATGGGTGAGTCTCACGCTCGGATCTGTGCGGGTTACGGCGCAATTGTTGTTCTGGCTGATCTGGATCTGAATGGCGAGGCCGTTGCACAAAGTATCCGAGAAGCTGGTGGCCAGGCTAGCTTTTACAAGTTGAACGTGACCAGCCCTGAAAACTGGAAAAGCGTTATCGATGCTATTTTGAAAGAGCACAGCCGCCTGGATGGGCTGGTGAATAATGCTGGCATCGTAGTCTCGAAACCGACTGAAGAAATCACAGAAGCTGAATTGAATCTGTGTATTGATGTGAACTTCAAAGGTACCTTCTTCGGTTGCCAGGCCGCATTACCTGCTTTCCAGGCTGCCGGTGGTGGCTCCATCGTGAATATCTCCTCCACCTCGGGCATGGTTGCGAACCTGCCTGGCCTTAGCGTGTATTGTGCAACCAAGGCCGCTGTTCGACTGTTTACTAAAGCTGTGGCACTGGATTATGCAAATTATGGTATTCGGGCAAACTCCGTCCACCCGGGCACCATTGAAACTCCGATGGTGGCGGAATACTTAGCTGATAAGAGCACAGAAGAGTTGCTGGCTGGTGCGGCCATTCTTAAACGTGTAGGAAAGGCTTCGGAAGTATCAGAGACGGTGGCATTCCTGCTCTCTGATCGCTCGTCGTACATGACAGGCAGCGAGTTGGTAGTGGATGGTGGTGTCACTGCTCAGTAAAACTGCTTCAGTGCTGTAACGTTAATTTTAGTTGATATGCTCACCCTCTTTGCATAGCAAACTCTCTGTTTATTGGTCGGCAGAGTGGTTGCTATGCTTTTTTGCATTTGTGCCAAACTGCCGTCGCAATTGGATTTGCCAAAGATATTTGGTTTGTTGGTTGAGTCAAACTGGCACATTTTTCCGAAGCATTCTCCGCTTACTTTTTATATGCTTTATGCACTGGATCACGGATGTTATGGCCATGCTTAAGGCAGACACTGCGCTTTACTCACCTTTTGCCAGGGGGCGGACATTCCAACCCCTGGTTTCTTTTTCGTGAGCCGACATTTTGAGCTACGCTGGGATCTTTCAATATAGCTCCTCGCTCCATGCCACTAGGCTGCGGGCAGGCGGCCCTTAACGTGCAGCAGGTGAAAAATGGAAAAGCCTCGAGTTGAGCAGTTGATTTTCTTGCCAGGTGCGTCGGGGCGAGTTGAATTCTGGCAGCCCTTGGCTAGCGCGTTGGAGTGTACCGCAGAGCAGATTTTTTTCGGGTATCCTGGGTTTGGAGGCGTTCCCGATGACCCTGAAGTCCAGGGGCTTTCTGATATCGTAGGACGCGTCGTATCACTGATCGATAAACCTACTGCGCTGATCGCTCAATCCATGGGTGGCGTAGTAGCAGTACAAGCCGCGAACGCGTGTTCAGGGCTGGTCTCTCACTTGGTTTTGACAGTCACATCCGGTGGCTTGGATATGAGCTCTTTTGGTGTTAGAGACTGGCGAGCGGACTTCAAGCATCAGTATGCATTTCCTAGCTGGTTTACGGGTTTTTCTTCTGATCTAACTGAAGAGATTAGCAGGATTGGCGCTCGAACCTTACTGCTTTGGGGTGACCAAGATCCTTACAGTCCGAAGGCGATTGGACGAAAGTTGGCCTCATTGATACCAGTCTCGGAACTGCATATTCTCCCTGATGGTGATCATGACTTGGGATGCAACAAGGCCAATGAGATTTCGGCGCTGATCGACATGCATCTCAAATCATGACTCACGATTCCCAAATTATTTCCCCGCTTCAGCTGCTCTTTTCTCGAGTGCCCTAGCTACCCCGTAAATCAGGCAGCCCGCCAGGGCCATTGCTGCGCCCACGTAGCCTGTAGAAGTCCAACCCCAGCCGGCGTTGATGGCGAGACCACAGATCCAAGGGCCAAGCGCGTTGGCAAAATTAAGGGCGGCATGGTTTGAAGCTGCAACCAGTGATTGCCCGTGCTTGCTGACATCCATGAGTCTCATTTGGAGGGCAGGGGTGAGTGCCACCATGCAGCCCAGCAGTAGCGCCCCAAACGTGACCCCTATCTTCGACGTCGATAGCAGAGGGAATGCGAATAGCACGACGACACTGAAAATCATCACTTGGTTTACAGCGAGGAATTTGTATTTATCGTATAACCAGCCACCAGCAAGGTTGCCGATCATGGTTCCGATGCCAAAGACGGCAAGCATCGGTGCAATCCAGTTTTCGCTGAGTCCGGTGACATGCAGGACGGTTGGTGCGAGGTAGCTGTAGACCCCAAACATGCCCGAAAAGCCAATGGCCCCAATTGCCAAGGCCAGCCATACCTGGGTGCTCTTGAACGATGCGATCTCCGCCTTGAAATTCATTCGGGCTTCATTCTCCACGTTAGGGGCGTGGCGGTAGAGCAAGATGAGGCTCAGAACACTCAAGACGGTGATGCTGCCAAACACCCAGCGCCACCCGAGCGCCTGGCCCAGGTATGTCGCTCCTGGTGCTCCAAGCAAAATGGCCGCAGTGACGCCAAGCAAAATACGACTTACAGCTTTTCCCCGTTTGTTAAACGGTGCCATCGAAGCAGCAATCGTCGCGGCAACGCCAAAGTATGCCGCGTGAGGGAAGCCTGCTATCAGGCGTGAGATCAAAAGTGTTTCATAGTTCGGTGCGAGCAGGCTGAGTGCGTTAGAAACGGTGTAGATTCCGAGTAGGAACAGGATCAGATTCCGTTTCTTAAGGTAGACGCCAACAAACACCATAATAGGTGCGCCGATGACTACGCCCAACGCGTAAGCGCTGATTAGATGTGCAACGGTTGTTTCTGGCCTAGCAAAGGCGGCGGACAGGTTAGAAAGCAATCCCATTACCGCAAATTCCCCAGTACATAGCGAAAATACGCCAAGAATCAGGGCGAGCTCTACAAGGGTCTTTTGATTTCTGAAGATCGACAAAGCACACACCTCACAAGGTAACGAGCAAAGCCGCACAGTAGAGGCAGAACTCTACGAGTACGGTTTGTTTTTAGGCGCTCGCTGCGCCCAGCGCTCAAAGCTGGCTATAAGAAGATAAGCGTGTTCAAGGCTTTTGTGTGTTTTGTGCCTGTGACCTCGACTCCGGCGCAAGTTAACATATAGGTGTCGGGTGTTGAAGGGGGGCGAGATTGTTTGCTGAATCTCATTGGTGTTCAGTGCTGATAATTTTAAATTATCATTGGTTTTCTAAGGTGCTGAGGAAAGCCAAGAGCGGTGCTGCAGATGCGGACTTTAGGGCTCTTGGCTTGCATTGCCTGTCAATGCTATTAGCTAAACGGCGGGAACATTTCTTCTGGCTTGAGTTCTTGCGCGGTATTTTCTGGTTGCAATCCTTCTTCTACTATTTCAATCCAGTGCTTTACGGGTTTTTTTCTGGCGCCACTTAAGTGGGTTTGGCAACCAATATTGGCCGTGACGATTTGGTCGGGCTTTCCACTTTCTAACGCCTTTAGCTTGTTTTCACGTAATTGGGTTGATAGTTCAGGCTGCGTAATCGAGTAAGTGCCTGCTGAGCCGCAGCATAGGTGGCCGTCTGGAACATTTGTCATTGTGAAACCAAACCGGGTGAGAATGTTCTCGACGGCTCCCCCTAACTTTTGTGCGTGTTGAAGGGTGCAGGGGCAGTGGAAGGCGATGCGCTGGTTCGCGCTAATTTTCAAGCTTTCGATTGGCTCTGCTCGAATGACTTCGGCAAGATCCTTGGCTAGAGAGCTGACGACTCGAGCTTTTTCTGCATAGAGCGCGTCTTCTTCCAGCAAGTGGCCGTAGTCACGAACGAATGCGCCGCACCCGCTTGCAGTTTGGACAATTGCCTCGACCCCTTTCTGTATTACTGGCCACCATGCATCTATGTTTCTTTTGGCTCGCTCTAAACCTTTGGTTTGTGCGTTTAGATGATAATCAACAGCCCCGCAGCATCCGGCTTCCGGAGCATTAATCACCGAAATTCCCAGTCTATCTAGCACCCTGGCGGCAGCCGCATTCGTGTTCGGTGATAAGGTTGGTTGAACACAACCTTCTAGCATCAAGACCTTGCGATCGTGATGTACACGAGGCCTTGGCTTTGGTGCGGTGGGCAAGGATGGTAATTTGCGTTTCAAGCTTTCTGGAAGTAACGGCCTGAGAACCATCCCTGTTGAGCACAAGGTCTTGAACAATGCGGGGCGTGGAATGACCGTTCGGATGCCAGCACGTAATGCCCTCTCGAAGAGCGGTCTTGGCACTTCTGCCTCGACAACGCTACGACCTATATCCAGGAGATTGTGATATTGCACACCTGAAGGGCAGGTTGTTTCACAGTTTCGGCATGACAAGCATCGATCTAGGTGCTTCTGGGTTTTAGCAGTTACTTCGTTGCCTTCAAGTACCTGTTTGATGAGATAGATGCGGCCTCGCGGCCCATCGAGCTCATCACCTAATAACTGGTAGGTTGGGCATGTTGCTGTGCAAAAGCCGCAGTGCACACAGGAACGGAGGATTTTTTCAGCTTCTTCTGCTCTTGGCAGATTTTTGGCTTCTTGACTGAGTACGGTCTGCATGTGATGTCCTACGCCTCCGAACCGACGCGGCCAGGGTTAAAAATGTTCTGAGGGTCGAACTGATTCTTTAGGTTTTTCTGGTATTTCATCAGCGCCTTGGAGATCGGGTGCAGTGATGAGTCACCTTGGGCATAGAGCGTCGCGTGCCCCCCTAGATGCTCCACAACCTCACGGATTGCGTCGGCGCTTTCATTCGTTTTCAGCCATCGTTGGGATCCTCCCCAGTCCAGGATCTGCTTCCCTGGAAGAATGTACGGGGAGACATTGCTTGGCAGCGAAAGGCGCCACAAAGGTTCCGCGCTTTTGAAAAAGTCTGTCTCGTGTTCGCGCAAATCTCTCCAGAAGCCGTTATCGAGAGGTTCACCTCCGAGCATGCTCAACGCAGATTTAACAGAGCCATCCCCGCCCTCGATACGCAAGTGGAGCAGCGAGCCGTCATGGCATGCGGCGCTGATAGGAATTGGCTGCTGCCCCCAGCGAGCAAGGTTGGCGAGAGCCTGAGCGGGATCCATATTGAGGGACAAGCTCGCAGAAGCACGAGGTTTAGGCAGCACTTTTAGGGAGACTTCAGTGATGACGCCGAGGGTGCCAAAACTTCCCGCCATCAGGCGTGAGAGGTCGTATCCTGCAACGTTCTTCATCACCTCACCGCCGAAGCGTAGTAGCTTGCCGTTCCCGATGATCACTTGGACACCGAGTACATAGTCCCTCACTGCTCCCGCCCAAGGACGGCGTGGGCCAGACAGCCCGGAGGCAACCATTCCGCCGACGGTTGCATCTGGCCCGAAATGCGGCGGCTCGAAGGGAAGCATCTGACCGGCATGATCCAATGCAGCTTCGATCTCCCACAACGACGTACCGGCACGAGCTGTGATTACGAGCTCGGTTGGATCGTAATTGACAATGCCGCGATGAATACGCGTGTCCAGCACTTCGCCAGAGACGTGGCCTCCAAGCATGTGTTTGCTGTTGCTGCCTTGGATGCGAAGGGGGATGTCTTCGTTAAGCGCGTAATTGACCTGTTCGAGAAGATCAGCGCTGTTGTCGTGATCGTATTGCATCAGAAGCGCTCCAGCTCAGGAAAGGGCAGATTGCCGTGGTGGATATGCATTGAGCCGAACTCAGCACATCGATTCAGCGTTGGAATGTTCTTTCCTGGATTGAGCAAATTGTGTTGGTCGAAGGCGTTTTTCACTGCGTGCATCAGGGTGATCTCGTCACCGTTGAACTGTGCGCACATTTGGTTGATTTTTTCTCGTCCTACGCCGTGCTCGCCTGTGATGCTCCCACCCACTTCAACACACAGCTCAAGGATTTTTCCTCCGAGCGCTTCAGCGCGTTCCAGTTCGCCTTCTTGGTTGGCATCGAAGAGGATCAGGGGGTGCATATTTCCGTCGCCCGCGTGGAATACGTTCGCTACTCGCAAGCCGTACTCATTGGAAAGCTCCTCGATTCCATTGAGAACACGAGGAAGCTGTCGACGTGGGATGGTTCCATCCATGCAGTAGTAGTCAGGAGAGATCCTGCCTACGGCAGGGAAGGCGTTCTTCCTGCCGGCCCAGAAACGTGTACGTTCTGCTTCATCGCGAGCGATCCGGACTTCGGTTGCGCCGGCTGATTCCAGAATGGTTTTGACGCGGTCGCAGTCTTCCTGCACATCTGCTTCAACGCCGTCCAGCTCGCACAGCAACATGGCTGCCGCTTCAACTGGATAGCCAGCATGGATGAAGTCCTCGCTGGCCCGGATAGAGAGGTTGTCCATCATCTCCAGTCCACCGGGAATGATGCCGGCGGCAATGATGTCAGCGACTGCTGCCCCTGCTTTTTTTACTGAGTCGAAGCTTGCAAGCAGCACTCGTGCGACCTGGGGTTTCGGAAGCAGCTTGACCGTCACTTCCGTGATTACGCCGAGCATTCCTTCCGACCCTGTGAAGAGAGCTAGCAGGTCAAGACCAGGGCTATCTAGCGCATCGCTACCCAGCGTAAGTGCCTCTCCCTCGATAGTGAGGATGTTGACCTTCAGGATGTTGTTAACGGTCAGTCCATATTTCAGGCAATGCACACCGCCCGCGTTTTCAGCCACGTTCCCGCCGATGGAGCACGCAATTTGTGAAGAGGGGTCTGGCGCGTAGTACAGGTCAAAAGGTGCCGCAGCTTGAGAGATAGCTAGGTTGCGAACACCTGGCTGAACCTTGGCAAAACGACCATGCGGATTCACTTCAATGATCTGGTTGAATCTCGCCATCACGAGAAGAATGCCTCGCTCGTGCGGCAAGGCGCCACCCGACAGTCCTGTCCCAGCTCCGCGAGCCACTACAGGGACGCGTAGCTCAAAGCAGGTTCTCAGGATGGTTTGCACCTGATCGATCTTGGTGGGTATCACGACCAGTAGAGGCATGACGCGATAGGCTGACAGGCCGTCGCATTCGTAAGGTCTGAGCTCTTCTGGGGAGGACAGGATTTCAAGATCAGGTATCGCTGTTGATAGCTGATTTAACACGTGGTCTTTGTCGACGTTGGGCAATGCACCATCGACACGCTCATCATGGAGAATGTTCATCGCGCTCTCGCGTTAGGCTTTTATTCTTGTGTGCTTTGCCCCTGTCTCAAATGGGTTGCGTCTGGCAGGAGCTAGGGGCGAACCCAACACTGAGCGGGTGCTTCCATCATGTCGACGACCAAGCGCTCTGGTACGACCAGTTTTTAGGGCCTCGACAACGAAGTTCCTATGGCTCAGGTCATGCGGGGGATAAAATGAGTCGCGTCGTCCTGCAATTCACGGCTGGTCGTACCAGTCCTCAGGAGTCTTGATGGAAAATTCGCACTCGGGCAAACAAGAAAAAACCCAAGTCGCTGACCAGGTAGCCGAACGCATTGAACGGTTGATCGTTGATGGGGTGATCAAGGTTGGCCAGGCGCTACCCTCTGAGCGACGTCTGATGTCCAAGATGGGCTGCTCACGTTCAGCGCTTCGCGAAGGACTCAGGATTCTTCGTGGTAGAGGGATTATCGACACCGAGCATGGCCGTGGCTCGTTTGTGGCGGATCTTTCCAATACCGAAGCCACCCAGCCGATGATGTATCTCTTTAGCTCCCAACGAAGAACCCTTTACGATTTGCTCGAGGTTAGAGCACTGCTCGAAGGTGAGTCAGCAAGGCTTGCTGCGCTCCGGGCCACGGATGTCGATCGGTTGCTGATCCGTAAGCGATACGAAGAAATGCTCTCCGCGCATTCAGATCCTCAGCATCATGATGCCAAGGAGCAAGCTAGGCTCGATCACGCTTTTCACAGATCGATCAGTGAAGCCTCTCACAACCCCGTCCTTGTTCACACGCTACAAGGCTTAAGCGAGCTAACCCTGAGTACGGTCTTCGCGTCCGTTAACAATCTCTACTGTCGACCTGCGCAAAAGCGTCAGATTGATAGGCAGCATTCGCGGCTTTATCACTCGGTGATGGAGCAGCTTCCCGAGCAGGCTCAGCGAGCTGCGCGCGACCACATCAATGGTATTCGAGACAGTCTTCGAGATATTGAGGATGAAGAGCAGAGATTGGTACGAGCTACGATGCGACTTGAGGGATGGCACTGACGGATGGGTCGTAAAGCATCTTGATGTGTCGTCGAAGTAGTGAGGAGGGGGGGAGAAATTTTAGGTTGTTAGGCTAGGCAGTAGCGCGGACTACTACCCAGCCTAACTGCCCCTTAGCGCTTATCGCGAATCGAGAAATTCGCCATATGCTCCAAGCCTTTGATCAACGCAGAATGATCCCATTCACCGCCACCCAGGGCGACACAAGTGCTAAACACCTGCTGTGCGTTTGATGTATTTGGCAGGTTCAGCCCAAGTTCCTTAGCGCCCTGCAGAGCTAGGTTCAGGTCTTTCTGGTGCAGGTTGATGCGGAAGCCTGGGTCGAAGGTTCCCTTAATCATGCGCTCAGCATGAACCTCAAGAATCTTCGAGGAGGCGAAGCCACCCATGAGCGCCTCGCGAACCTTGGCCGGGTCAGCTCCGTTCTTGGACGCGAACAACAGTGCTTCACTGACGGCCTGGATGTTGAGAGCAACGATGATCTGGTTGGCGACCTTGGCGGTTTGACCATCACCATTGGCGCCAACGCGATTGATGTTTTTACCCATCACTTCGAACAGCGGGTAAGCACGGTCGAATGCAGCTTGAGAACCACCCACCATGATGCTGAGGGTGCCCGCTTTAGCGCCTACTTCGCCACCAGACACTGGTGCATCCAGGTAGCTCGCACCAGTGGCGTTAATCTTCTCCGCAAACGCTTTGGTAGCGGTTGGCGAGATCGAGCTCATATCGATGACGATCTTGTTTGGGCCGATGCCTTCAGCAACGCCATTTTCCCCAAACAAAACGCTATCCACTTGAGGAGTGTCGGGCACCATCACAATGATGACTTCAGCTTCCTGGGCAACCTCTTTAGGGTTAGCCAGGCTGATCGCACCTGCGTTGACCAGGTCATCTGGTGCTGAGCTATGGTGAGTCGAAACGTAGACTTGGTGACCCGCTTTCTGCAGGTTCAAGGCCATGGGGCGACCCATGATGCCTGTGCCGATGAAGCCAACTTTTGCCATGATTCACTCCTTACGGATTGCGGTCTTGCCGCAATAAGTTGTGCGATCCCTAAGAGATCGCACCTGCACTAGCTTGCTTAGATCACATTGTGGGTTTTGAGCCAGCCAAGACCCGCTTCTGTCGTGGTCAAAGGCTTGTACTCTGCACCCACCCAACCTTGGTAACCGATCCGATCCAGGTGCTCGAACAGGAAGCGATAGTTGATTTCGCCGGTGCCTGGCTCGTTACGGCCAGGGTTGTCCGCGAGCTGGATGTGGTTGATTAGCTGCAGATTGGTTTCCATGGTGCGTGCCAGGTCGCCTTCCATGATCTGCATGTGGTAGATGTCGTACTGCAGGAACAGGTTATCGCTGCCGACTTTTGCCTGGATTTCCAAGGCCTGCTTCGTGGTGTTGAGGTAGAAGCCAGGGATGTCACGCGTGTTGATCATCTCCATGACAAGGCGGATCCCAGCAGCTTTCAGCTTGTCTGCAGCGTACTTTAGGTTGCTGATGAAGGTATTCTGCAGAAGCTCAGCATCTGCTCCCTTGGGAGTGATCCCAGCCAAGCAATTGATCTGACGATTACCCAGTACCTTCGCGTAAGCGATGGCTTGATCTACGCCTGCTTGGAACTCTTCGATTCGGTCGGGCAAGCAGGCAATACCACGCTCGCCTTTGGCCCAGTCCCCTGCTGGCAGATTGAAGAGCACCTGGGAGAGATTGTGCTTTTCCAACTGCTGCCAGATCTGTTCTGCTGGGAAATCGTATGGGAACAGATACTCGACGCCGCTAAAACCTGCTTGGGCAGCTGCGCCGAAGCGTGCAAGAAAGTCATGCTCGGTGAACAACATTGAAAGGTTGGCTGCTAAACGGGGCATTTGGCTTTCCTCTAAAATCTCAGGAGTTGCTGAGCGGAACGATCGAAGTAGGGGCATCGCTGGCGAAGACCGCCAGTTCCTCGAACTCGTTGACCGCATCGATCTCGGTGCCCATGGAAATGTTGGTCACACGCTCCAGAATCACTTCGACTACCACCGGTACGCGGTACTCGCGAGCCATTCGCTGGGCCTGACGCAGAGCCGGTGCAATTTCATGCGGCTCGGATACACGGAGGGCTTTGCAACCCAGTCCTTCGACTACAGCGACGTGATCGACACCATAGTTGCTGGCTTCGGTCGCGTTGATGTTCTCGAACGCCAGTTGTACGCAATAATCCATGTCGAAGCCGCGCTGAGCCTGACGGATCAAGCCAAGGTAAGCGTTGTTCACCAGCACGTGGACGTACGGCAGATTGAACTGCGCACCCACCGCCAACTCTTCGATCATGAACTGGAAATCGTAGTCACCCGACAGGGCGACGACGTTGCGGCTCGGGTCGGCTTTGACCACACCCAACGCTGCCGGGATTGTCCAGCCCAGCGGGCCAGCCTGGCCGCAGTTGATCCAGTGACGCGGCTTGTACACGTGCAGGAACTGCGCGCCGGCGATTTGCGAAAGGCCGATGGTGCTGATGTAGCAAGTGTCTTTGCCGAACACCTGGTTCATCTCTTCGTATACGCGTTGTGGCTTGACCGGCACATTGTCGAAGTGCGTTTTGCGCTGCATTGTGGCCTTACGCTGCTGGCAGCTCTCCAGCCATGCTTGGCGACACTTCAGCTTGCCAGCGGCTTTCCACTCGCGGGCCACTTCAAGGAATACATCCAGCGCCTTACCAGCGTCGGAAACGATACCCAGATCCGGAGTAAATACACGGCCGATCTGAGTGGGCTCGATGTCCACATGAACGAATTTTCGGCCCTTCGTGTAGACGTCGACAGAACCGGTGTGGCGGTTGGCCCAGCGATTGCCGATACCAAACACCAGATCAGATTCAAGCAAGGTAGCGTTGCCGTAACGGTGCGAGGTCTGCAGACCGACCATACCTACCATCTGCGCATGGTCGTCGGGGATGGTGCCCCAGCCCATCAGGGTCGGGATTACCGGTACGCCGGTCAGTTCGGCGAACTCTACCAACTTGTCGCTTGCGTCGGCGTTGATAATGCCGCCACCGGCTACCAGCAGTGGGCGCTCGGCGTCGTTCAGCAGGGCCAGGGCTTTTTCAGCCTGTACGCGAGTGGCGGACGGTTTGTTGATGGCCAGCGGCTCGTAGGCATCGATGTCGAATTCGATTTCGGCCATCTGCACGTCGAACGGCAGGTCGATCAGTACCGGGCCTGGGCGGCCGCTGCGCATTTCGAAGAAGGCTTTCTGGAAGGCGTAAGGCACCTGGCCCGGCTCCAGAACAGTGGTCGCCCACTTGGTCACCGGCTTGACGATGCTGGTGATGTCGACGGCCTGGAAGTCTTCCTTGTGCAGGCGCGCGCGCGGGGCCTGGCCAGTGATGCAGAGGATCGGAATGGAATCGGCCGAAGCACTGTACAGGCCGGTAACCATGTCGGTACCGGCTGGGCCAGAGGTGCCGATGCACACACCGATGTTGCCCGGGTTGGCACGGGTGTAGCCCTCGGCCATGTGCGAGGCGCCTTCGACGTGACGAGCGAGGACGTGATCAATGCCACCGACTTTCCTCAGGGCTGAATACAATGGGTTGATGGCAGCCCCCGGAATGCCGAACGCGGTATCTACACCTTCACGGCGCATGACCTGAACGGCTGCATCAATTGCTCTCATCTTAGGCATAGCATTTCCTCCGGAATAACAATATTTTTGTATTGGGTGTCAGTCTGGATCACTGCACTCTGGGCTTGAAGCCCCATAAATTTGTTTCTGTCGATATAAAAGGTATCGAATGGCGCGCCTTACAGAGCTTCAAAGCTTCATCCAGATAGCCCAGAAAGGCAGCTTTGCAGCTGCTGCGGTTAGCGAAGGTGTAACCGCCGCAATGCTCGGTCGCCGTTTGGATTCGCTCGAGAAACGGTTGGGCGTGAAACTCATGCATCGTTCGACTCGTGGGCTGCATCTGACAGAGCTTGGAGAGCAGCTCTTGGAGAGAGCGAAGTACCTGGTGCGAGAATTCGATGATATGGAAGCGAGCATCAGCAACAGCGCCAAGCACGTCGCTGGAAACCTGCTTGTATCTGCACCGGCTGCCTTTGGACGGGTGCACGTAGCTCCTCACGCACTTGGTTTTCATGAGAAATTTCCGAACCTCAAGCTGTCTTTCAACCTCACCGATAGCCTCGTGGACTTGGTGGGGGAGGGATACGATCTCAGCATCAGGATTGGCTGGGTAACCGACCCGAACTATGTTGCCGTGAAGCTTTTTTCTAACCGTCGAGTCGTGTGTGGCACCCCGGATTACTTCGCCAAACACGGCCGGCCGACGAGCTTGGAAGATCTGTCAAATCACAACTGCTTGGCCTTCACATCGCAGGGAGGCCAACCGCGAGGGTGGACGTTCCAGCGAGACGGGAAGCAGATTGCAATGCGAGTTAGTGGCAACATGGCCTGTAATGACGGTGAGCTGCTCTTCTCCTGGATGAGGCAAGGGCTGGGTATCGGGTGGCGCTCGACATGGGAGATCCACAAAGAGCTGGAGACAGGAGAGCTCGTCACGGTGCTGGATGAGTTTGCTTTGCCTGACTACGACATCCAGGCTGTCTATCCACAGCAGAGATTCCTTCCAGCGAAGGTGAGGCATTTCATTGACTACCTGAAATCCGTCTATCAACGCCCGGACTACTGGTTGTAGTCATACAGCTCGGAAGGGTGGTGGGCTGGCCATGACCCAGTCCACCACCCACCTTGTCACTTCAGCTGGAAGATCGCTTCGATCTCAACTGCCATTCCAGAGGGAAGCGAAGACGCTCCGGTGGCAATTCGGGCGTGCTGGCCTGAGGTACCGAGTACCTTGGCGATCAGATCCGAAGCAGCATCCAGAACCTGGGAGTGGGCAGTGAAATCTTCGGCGCTGTTTACCACGCCGGCCAGCCTTACTGCGGTCACTACCTTGGATGGATCGTCGCCAGTCGCATGTGCGAGGTGACCCAATACGTTCAGTGCACACAGTTGAGCAGCTTCACGGCCTTGCTCGATGGTCAGTTCGCGCCCAACACGGCCAGAGAATTTCAGCTCACCGTTGATTCGTGGAGCCTGCCCGGCGACGAACAGCAGATCACCTGCTTTGATGGCTGGAACGTAGCTGCCACGAGGAGCGTTGGTAGCTGGCAGTTCCAGTTTCAACTCTTTCAGTGCTTCGGTAAAAGTGCGGTAACTCATTTAAGCTGTCTCCAGTCGCCTTGATGGCCTTGCCAGTTGATCGAATGGCCCAACGTGCGCATCACGCTGCCACGCAGTGCCCTGACCATTCCTTCGTATTCCTGCATCGCGATACCGTCATGAGCTGGCTCCGGGCCCATGAACATGCCGTCGACACCACCGTGAGCAACACACAATTCAGTGCTACGGGTTTCGATCTCGGGCTCATGGAACACCACTGGGTTCTCGAGCAGTGCTGAGAGGGCGGCCACAATGCCGGTGGCACCCCAGTTCGAAATATTCGAGATTACGAGCCACTCAGCAGCAGTCACTGCGCCCACACCTCCACGGCCAGGAGTGCCGCAATCCACTGCTTTTGGGGAGAAGGTTGGTAGCTCTTTGGAAATGACGCCCATCCCGAGCTCATTACCGCCGTCGCCAATACCCAAGGTCATGAGGCCTTGGTTTTTTGCCTTGTTGAAGAGGTAATCCAGATCACCGACCATACCGTCGAGTGGGCGACCACCCAGGCCGTGATAAAGACCATTGACGTTGCAGCCTGGTCGTTCAATTGAGAGCAGCAGGGATGGCTGAGTAATTTCCAAAAGCTCATCACTGGCTCTATGGCAGGCAGCCTTTTCTTTGGAGACAGGCTTGATATAAACCGGACGCAGGTACTCAATCGCGTCCGCTTTACCCGATTCTGGCAACAGACGTGGGGCAAGGCCAGCGCCTCGGCAGGTGGCCATCATCATCTCAACCCAGTCCTCGTCAATCACGATGACTGTCATGACGCCGAGACCTAGGAAGATGGCTCGGGCCAGAAGGGCAGCACCAATGGGGCCGTCAGTTTCCGGAACACCGCCACCTTCCGGAAATCCGGTTAGGATGGCAATCGGACGATCAGGATGAGATTTAGCAGCTTCAACCAGGCGCTCGGCGGCGCCCATGCAGCAAAATCCTGGTTGGTTTTTCTGCAAGGCTGCATACAGGTTTGAAATCAGACCGACGCCGGTGAAGTCGATTTTCATGAAGTCGTCGATGGTTTGCGCGACTCGTCGATATTGAGCGCTATCAGGCTTGAGCATGATCAGTCCCTTTTCGGTTTGAAGGTGTACGCTCACTGAGCGGTGATGATTTCTGCGTAGAGCTCGGGGTCTACGTTGCCGCCGCTCAGCACGACCACGGTTGTGCGGCCACGAGTTTCGACACGACCTTCAAGTACTGCGGCCAGGCCTACTGCTCCACCTGGTTCAAGAATTAGCTTGAGCTTGTCGTAAGCCACTCGCATGGCCTTACGGACTTCTTCATCGGTGACTACCAGGCTGCCTGCCAGTAGGCGTTGATTGATGTCGAAGGTCAGGTCACCTGGAGTAACAACCTGCAGGGCATCGCAGATCGATTGGGCGCCTGGGGCATTGCTTTCACGCTTGCCGCTAGCCAGCGACCGAGCCAGTTCGTCGAAGCCAGCGGGTTCAACGGCGTATACCTGGGTGCTTTCGCACTTGGCACGTACGGCGGTTGCAACGCCTGCGATCAAGCCGCCGCCACTGCATGCCGCTAGGACGCTGTCGGCTTTGATGCCCAAATGCTCAAGGTCTTCCATGATCTCCAGTCCGACGGTGCCCTGGCCGGCGATGATAAATGGATCGTTGTAGGGCGGAACCATGGTGGCGCCGGTGCGGTTCGCAATTTCAGCGCCGATAGCTTCACGGTCATCCTTTTGGCGATCGTAGAGGATGACGGTCGCGCCGTTGGCTCGAGCACCTTTGATCTTGGCTTGAGGCGCATCTGACGGCATGATGATCGTGGCGGGGATGTTCAAGATTCGGCCGACCGCCGATGTTGCCAGTGCGTGGTTGCCTGACGAGAACGCGACCACACCTGCGCGCTGTTGCTTTGCGGATAATTGAAGCAAGCGATTGCACGCACCACGGAACTTGAAGGATGCAGTGCGTTGCAGTACCTCAGGCTTGAACAGCAACCGACCACCGACCAGCTCATTGAGCTCTGGGCTTTCCAGCAGTGGCGTTCGCGCCGCGTAATCTTTAATCCTGACTGCGGCCTCCTCGATGTCTTTCAGTGTAGGAGGAACCGGCCGTTCGCCTTTTTCAATACTGGACATATAAATACCTTTTTATTTGATCGCAACAGAGCTCGCCTTGACGCTGGAAAAGAGTGTATGGACGTGTTTCAAAGGCTGTAAATTAAATAAAATTACGCAAGGCTGTTAAGGAAAGTTGAACAGATGTCTGGAGATGATCGATGAACACCAAGCTTCTCGAGACGTTTGTCGAGCTGGCACGAACGCCACACTTGCGAAAATTAGCTGAACGCCTTCATGCCACGCCGTCTGCACTATCAATGAGAGTGAAGAACCTTGAAGAGCAGTTAGGGGTATCGCTTTTCACGTCTGATAATAAAACCCTTTCACTGACGGAGGAGGGGAGGCGTTTATTGCCTTACGCCGAGGCTGCCATCGCGTCGCTCCAGGAGTTTATTGGTGCGGCTTCGCAAGTATCTGGAGTTGGGGGAGTCGTACGGGTTGGACTAATTGAAGCTGCGGTGTACACCTTGTTACCTGAGCTAGTGCGACGCACCAAAGCAGATCTGCCAAATGTCAACGTAACCTGGGTCGTAGGGCTGACCGCAGATCTTCTTGAGCAGCTCAACAAAGGCGAGCTGGACTTAGTGCTGTCCCTTGATCGGCAGCCTCAGAATCCGTATGCCGTTGCTGAGAGTCTCCTCACCCTGGCGACAAGGTGGATAGGCAAGACTGGCTTGGTTCAAAATCCGGATGAAGAATCTTTTATCTTTTCTCATCAGATCCTTACTCCTATGGGGAACACTGCCCCCTCAGATGATGCTGCTCGGACGGTGCAAAAGCTCGCGTTCAAGTACGGCGTCAACCCGACAACCATCCAGTTGTCGAGCTCTCCGTCGATTTCCGCACTTATCACCCTGATTCGTAACGGTATAGGAATTGGCGTTTTGCCTGCTGTTTTAGTGAAAGAGTACCTTGCGAATGGTGAGCTGGAGGTGCTCCCGGTGACGCCTCCGCCTCCTATGGTCATCCACCGTTGGCACCTAACCAACGCCTCGCCAGCCACTCTCAAGGTTGCCGAGGTGGTATCAGTAGTCGCGTCTCACCTCGATGAGGCGGATTCGGAGAGCGTGTGTAAAGGCCCGAAATTCGATAGGTAAAGAGTCTGATAGCGCGTTTAGCTCATGCTGATAAGCACCCATTATCAGAGACAATAGCTAATGAAAATTTGACGTTATCGAAGGTCGGCGCGAGGATGACACTCAGCGCGATGAGCACGCTCAACACGATGTTGAAATGCTAGATCAAACGTTGGATTACCCAAGCGTTTCATCAGTATCTGTGTGCACTAAGCCGAGTATCCAACATAACAAAAAATTGTGGCGCTTCACTTGAGTAATGATAACTGCCGTTTACTAAAGTTGCGCTTACGAGTCGAGGAGAAAGGAAAGAATGACTATGAGTATCGAGGCTTCCGAGGGCGTCGGAGACGCTGCAGTCAGTCAAAAGAAATTGTCAGGTAATATGGGTGCCCTGAGTTTGGCAATGACAGTGCTGGCCTTCTCCGCACCGTTGACCACAGTCGCAGGATATATTCCAGTTTCATTAATGTTCGGAGGCGTGGGTAGCCCGCTTTTGTTCGTGGTTGTCGCTGCTGTCATGCTGCTGTTTGGTATTGGCTATATTACGCTCAATAACATGGTTCGCAGGTCTGGCGACTTCTATTCGTTCATTACTTATGGTCTCGGAAAGTCAGCTGGTCTCGGAGCTGGGCTGACAGCTGCAGTCTCTTATTTTGTCCTTCTCGCCGGCATCACTTCGTATTTTGGCGTCGCGTGTTCTGATTTCCATAGAGGGCTGACAGGCTCAGCCTTCCCTTGGTACTTTTACTCTCTCACCTGCTGGGCTGTGGTGGGTATCCTCGGTTACCTCCATGTTGAGCTTTCGGCCAAGGTTCTGCTTTGGGTCATGCTGTCTGAGATCGTTGTCTGCCTAGGTTTCGCTTTTGGTGTATTGACTATCGGTGGTGACACCGGTATGGCGGCATCTGCTCCATTCTCGCCGAGTGAGCTTTCCAAGGAAGGAGTAAATATTCCTTTCGCGATGCTGTTCGCCGTATCGTTCTTCATGGGCTTTGAAGCTACTGCGCTGTACCGTGATGAAGTTCGTGATCCGGATAAGACCATCCGCCGTGCTACCTACGGGTCGATCATCTTCATCGGTGCGATGTACACCATCTGTGCTTATGCTTTGGTCACCGCCTACGGAGAAAGTGTCCAGCAGATCGCCACCGACTCCCCTGCCACTATGTTCTCATTGGCCTTCAGCAAATACATCGATGGGCGCTTCCAAGTGATCGTGAGCCTCCTTGTGCTTACCTCGGCATTTGCATCAGCGCTGTCTACTCACAACGTACTCTCGCGCTACCTGTTCAACCTGGGCACTGATCGTGCACTGCCAAAATTCCTTAGCAGCATCCATGTGAAGCACTCGTCTCCATTCGCTGCTTCTATGACCGTGTCGGCGATGGTGCTTTGTGTCCTTATGCCGTTTATCGTCATTGGCGCGAAGCCAGAGCTTCTCTACGGGCAGCTCTCCGGCGTGGGTACTTCGGGTGTGATCATCCTGATGGCTGTAGTCAACCTTTCTGCCCTGACTTGGTACTTGCGCAAGGGGCGTCATGATGGGGTCAGCTTTGCAAAGGCCTTCCTGGCCCCAATCATCTCGGGTGTCTTCTTCGTCGGCTTGGTGACACTGGTTGCGTACCACTTTGACCTGCTGGTAGGTGGTGAGCCTGGTCAGCGCACCTGGATGTTGCTCTGCCTGATTGGCGTACTGATCGCCGGTATGGGCTTGGCTCAGTACTTCAAGGCCGTGCGGCCTGAAGTCTACGAGCGACTTGGGCGAAACCCAGCAGCTTGACAATAGAAAACGAAAACGGAGCCTAGGCTCCGTTTTTTTATACCCGCCAATACTCTGCTGCTACTTTCTGAGCTAGCTGAGCGACCATTCTGTTGAGGGGCATATCCGCGCGTTCGATGAAGCTTGCGGTGAAAGACATTACTGGCATCTCGTGTGTTGATGCCACGGTATGGAGCTTGCCGCTTGATAGCTCATCGAACACAGCATGCTCTGGGATCGCGGCTATGCCAATGCCGTCCATTGTCATCCGTACGATCGAGGAGAGTGATGAGTTCGAAAACAGGCGCACCTTGTGAAGCCCTTTGCGATCAAACATATCCTTCAGTTGCCAGTATGGGCGCGTGTTTCGAGCGTAGGTGATCACTGGGAGGGTTGCGATCTGTTCGAGCGTCAGTGGCTTGTCGCCTAGGTCAAGCTTGGGGGACTTGATCCAGCTCATTGGATAGCTGCATAGAGGCAGGTTTTCAGCGTTGCCAATGTTCACCGGCCCCATTAGCAGGGCTACATCCAGGGTGCAATCTGCGAGCCCTGTGGTCATATTCGCGGTGCTGTCCACTATGACATCCAGGGTGATCTCGGGATATTCCTGACTTAGCTGTTTCAAAAGGTCAGAGAGCCATGTGTGCACAATGGTGTCGGAAGCTCCTAGGCTTACGCTGCCGCTCAGCCCTTTTCTGCCTGCCACTGCTTCGACCATTTCGCTTTCAAGGGCGATCATTCGTTCAGCGTAGGTCAGCAGCTCACGACCTTGCGATGTCAGAAAGCACCCTCGTTTATCCCTCTCAAAAAGGCGGCCATTTAGCTGCCGTTCCAGTTGCGCGATTCGGGCCGAAACTGCCGGCTGGGAGGTATGAAGCTTATCCGCCGCTTTGTGGAATCCGCCTAGCTGCGCAACCGCGTAGAAGGTCTGAAGGCTTCGTAGATCGATCATGCAGCGCCTCTCTCTTATTGTCCCATGCGTCGCGAAACCCCGTGCTAGGCAGGTCGCCGCTGCCGCGTCTGCTGATACGTTACCGCAGAACGAATGGCCATGAGTAGGTTCAGAGGGGCTTTTTTTAATGGCGCTTCAACGGCATACCGATAAAAAGACGTTATCTCTGACAATCCGCAATCGCAATTGGACGTTATCACGGTATCGCGAGACGATTGAGCCACGAAGCAGTCACCGTCTCCCTGGGCTTGAGCACGCTAGGGGTTCTCTTGGTAGAAGAGGGGATCGGACTGTGACGCAGAATAACGACAAGACAAGCTGCATTTTTCAAATGAGGAGACGTGGAATGTTCTCGCCGCATTTGCCCCGCGAACGTCTGCTGGAAGCCTATCGCTCCATGCAAACGATCCGTAGTTTCGAAGAGCGTGTAATGACCGAGATGGGTACCGGTGATATTCCGGGTAGTACGCATCTTTACGCTGGTCAGGAGGCAAGTGCAGTTGGCGTGTGCATGCACCTCAGCGATGACGATTACATTTCGTCCACCCACCGTGGCCATGGTCACTGCATCGCGAAGGGTTGCGATATCAACGCCATGATGGCCGAGCTTTTCGGTCGAGTTACTGGCACTTGTGGTGGTAAAGGTGGCTCGCAGCACATCGCAGACCTGCGCAAAGGCATGCTGGGCGCGAACGGCATCGTTGCCGGCGGCGCACCGATTACTTGCGGTGCTGCCCTCAGTGCAAAACTGCTCAAAACAGATCGAGTGGCAATTGCTTTTGCCGGTGATGGCGCCATGAACGAAGGGGCCATGGCGGAAAGCCTCAACCTCGCCAAGATCTGGATGTTGCCGATCATCTTCGTGATCGAAGACAACGGTTTTGGTGAGGCGACCGCTAACGAATTCGTTTCTGCAGGCAGTTTCGTGCGTCGTGCAGAGGGCTACGACATCCCCTCCACCGAAATTGATGGCACCGACATCTTCAAGGTTTACACGATTGCAGGCGAGGCGATTGCCCGTGCTCGTGCTGGGGGTGGCCCGTCCTTGCTCCACATTCGAGTGCCTCGCTACTACGGTCACTACAGCGGTGATCCGGATACCTACCGCACCCCGGAAGAAAAGAAAATCATGCGCCAGGATCAGGATTGCCTGGTCAAGTTCCGCACCAAAGTCACAGCCGAATCCCTAGCTGATGTTGCCGCTCTAGATGCAATCGATGCAGAGGTCGAAGGCGCTGTAAATGAAGCTGTAGTGTTCGCACGCGCTTCTGATTTCCCACCAGCGTCTGCTCTCACCACCGACGTCTACGTGAAGTACTTGTAAGGAGCGCATCATGGCTAAAATTTCTTTCCGTCAGGCGCTCAACGATGCTTTGCGCTTGGAAATGAACCGTGATCCACGTGTGATCATGATGGGTGAAGACCTGACTGGCGGCGCAGGTGGCAATGGCGTCAAGGACGCCTGGGGTGGTGCTTTCGGTGTCACTCGCGGTTTGCTGGGTGAGTTTGGCCCAGACCGTATTCGTGATACGCCTATCAGCGAAACAGCCTTCATTGGTGCAGCGGCAGGCGCAGCACTGACTGGCATGCGTCCTATTGCTGAGCTGATGTTTGTGGACTTCGCGGGCGTATGTCTTGATCAGATCGTCAACCAGATCGCTAAATTCCGCTACATGTTTGGTGGTCACGCTCGGACACCGTTGGTGATCCGCGCAACCTATGGTGCGGGTACGCGTTCGGCTGCCCAGCATACCCAAGCGTTCTACCCGATTTTCACTCACGTTCCTGGGCTTAAGGTGGTCATCCCATCCAACCCATACGACGCGAAAGGCTTACTGCTCCAGGCAATTCGGGATGATGACCCGGTCATTTTCCTGGAGAACAAGATGCTGTACGACACCATGGGGGAGGTTCCAGACGGCGCTTATACCGTCCCGTTCGGTGAGGCGCGTGTCGTTCGCGATGGCAAGGACGTGATGATCGTAGCGATCGGTCGTATGGTTCACATCGCCGAAGAAGCTGCTCGCAAACTGCAGTCCGAAGGTATCTCGGCGTGCATCATTGATCCTCGTACCACCTCTCCACTTGATGAAGACACTCTGATGGATTTCTGTGAAGAAATCGGTCGAGTCGTAATTGTGGATGAGGCGAATCCACGTTGTGGTATTGCTGCAGATATCTCGGCAATGCTGGCTGACAAGTGCTTCGACTCGCTTCGCGCACCGATCAAGATGGTTACTGCGCCGCACACCCCGGTTCCTTATGCCCCGAATCTCGAGGATGCATACGTACCAAACGCCGCCGCAGTGATCAGCGCGGTCAAGTCGATCATCGAGAGGTAAGCAGTATGTCGATTGAAGCAGTCACCATCCCTAAATGGGGCATGACCATGACCGAGGGTATCGTCGCCGATTGGCTTGTAGCTGAGGGTGATGAGGTATCTCGTGGTCAGGAGATTATTGAAGTAGAGTCCACCAAAACCACTAACGCAGTGGAGTCGGCGGCTAGCGGCATTCTGCGTCGCATCGTAGTGCAGGTCGGTGATACCGCGCCGGTGGGCGCCCTGGTGGGTGTTATCGCTGATGCGTCTGTTAGCGACGAGGAAATTGAAGCGTTCATTGCTTCCTTCGCTGACGCAAATGGGGCTGCTGATGAAGTAGATCCTAACGCTCCAAGCGTTAAGCCGATCGAGGTCGGTGAAGGTCGGGTTGTGAATGTCCTCACCATGGGCGGTGATGCTGAGGAAAGCATTGTCCTGGTTCATGGCTTCGGTGGTGACCTTTCCACTTGGCTGTTCAACCAAGACGCTTTTGCTAAGGATCACCGTGTAGTGGCGGTGGATCTTCCAGGCCATGGTGCTTCCACTCCGATCCAAGGCAGTGATGTCTTTGGCGATCTGGTAAGTGCAGTGGAGCGTGCACTTGAGTCCGTTGCTCCAGGTAAGTTGCACCTCGTGGCGCACTCATTTGGTGGTGCGGTTGCTGCAGCTCTGGCATCTCGCCAGTCGGGCCGAGTGGCATCGCTGTCCTTAATCGCTCCTGTGGGCCTTGGTAAGCAGATCAACAAGTCGTTCCTCGATGACTTCATCTCTGCCGAACGCCGCAGGCCGCTCAAGGAAGTCCTGGAACGTCTGCTTGCTGATCCCTCGAAAATCAGCAACGACATGATCGAAGGGACGCTGCGGTTCAAGCGCCTTGAAGGTGTGCCAGAAGCGCTGTCCGCTATCCGCGACACCATCGTCGATGAAAATGGCCAGCAGCGTCATTGGATCGCCGGCACTGTCGCCGACTTCAATGGCCCAGTTGCTCTGATCTGGGGCGAGAAAGATCAGATCGTTCCGTTGCCGAGTGAATCGCAGGTGCCTTCGCAGGCCAAGTTGAATGTGATTCGCGGTGTAGGCCACATGCCTCAGATGGAAGCTGCGTCGGAAGTTAATTCGCTGGTGCTGGAAAACATCGCCCGAGCGAAATAACTCATTGCGCCATCATCTAAGTGATGGTGGCGTTAAACAGATAAAGTATTAGAGCGAGGTTAATATGACCGATCGTTTGGCGGGTAAGCTCGTCCTGCTTACAGGTGGCGTAGCTAATATCGGGCTCGCTATTTTGGAGTCTTTCGTACAGGAAGGCGCTAAGGTTGCAATCGTTGATATCGATTCGGAGCGCGGTTCAAAAGTTGAGCAACGCTTTCCTAAGGCAGTAAAATTTTTCCGTGCAGATCTGAGCAGCGAGAGCGACATCCGCGCAGTGGTCGGCAAAGCTGCTGACTGGTTGGGCGGTCTTAATACACTCTGCCTTAACGCTGGTATCCAGCTTTCCGGTAACGTCTCGCAATTCGCAACCGAAGCGTGGGATAAAGTTTTCGATATTAACGTCCGCGCCAACTTCATCTTTGTGCAAGAGTCTCTGCCTCACCTGCAAAAGGCGAAGAAGTCTTCGGTTGTCATGATGTCCTCTCTGGCGGGCAAACGCGGCGCTCCTGGCCTGACCTGCTATTCGTCGTCCAAAGCCGCCGTGATTGGTATGGCGACGACTATGGCAATCGAACTGGCCAAAGATGGTGTACGCGTCAATGCGGTTTGCCCGGGATGGATTGATACTCCGTTCAATGGCCCGGTCATTGACTACATCGGTGGTAAAGAGAAACAGGAAGCGCTCGTGAAATCTCTTATTCCGCTCGGTCGCCAAGCGACTGCTGATGAGGTCGCTCCGCTGTTCGTATTCCTGGCTTCTGATGAATCGTCTTATGTAACCGCGCAAGCAATCAACGTTTGTGGCGGCGTTTACAGCTAAGTCGATAGGAGTAATTCGAATGTCAATTAAACACGAACTCGCAATGGCAGCCCTTGAAGCAGGCATTAAGCGCGCGAAGGAGCTTGATCAGCGCTCGTGCCTGTCGATTGTGGATGCCGGTGGCCACCTGGTGGGGTTCATCCGGGTGGAAGACGCAGCATTCGGCACTATTGAAGTCGCGACCAACAAGGCCTACACCGCAGCTGCACTTCGTAAGTCTACGGACACTTGGATGGCAATTACGCAGCCTGGCCAAGAGCTGTATGGCCTCGAGCGCTCCTGCGCCCGCCCGTTTGTCGTCTTCGGTGGTGGCCTGCCAGTCACCGTCAACGGAGAGGTAGTAGGTGGTGTCGGTGTCTCCGGTGGCCCGGAAGAGGCTGATGTCGAAATCGCGAAAGCGATGGTTGCCGTGTTGCAAGCTCAGTAAGCGAACTCATTCGTTCACGTTAGGTGCCAGAATGGAACCATTAAAAGAGATGCAGGCGAAGTCTGCTGCTGAAGTAAGGCAGATGATCCGGACTGGCAACCTGCGGGTGCCAACGAGCGGTTTCGCTGATGGCTTCATGCAAGCCAATTTGATGATCCTGCCAAAACGATTCGCTGACGACTTCAAAGTCTTCTGCGATCTGAACCCAAAGAGCTGCCCTCTGGTGGCCATGGGTAAGCCTGGGGATCCAAGTCTGCCGCTGGCTGGGGATATCGACATCCGTACGGACGTCGCCAAGTACCGTGTCTACCGAAACGGCGTTCATACTGAAACCGTTGACTCGCTGACTGAGCTATGGCGGGACGACTTTGTCACCTTCGCCTTGGGGTGCTCGTTTTCGTTTGAGAATGCCATCCTCAACGCAGGTATCGAGATTCGGCATATCAGCGCGAATCGAAATGTCCCCATGTACATCACAAACCTGCCGACTGAAGAGTACGGGCCATTCAAAGGTTCGATGGTGGTCTCGATGCGTGCCTTCCGTCCAAAGGACACGATCAAGGCAATCGTCCTGTCGGAGCGGTTTCCGCTTGCCCATGGCGCACCAGTCCACATCGGTGATCCGGCGTTGATTGGCATCAAGGACATTGATCGGCCTGACTTCGGTGATGCGCCTGTTTACCGTGATGGGGACATTCTGGGCTTCTGGGCGTGTGGAGTTACCCCGCAAATGGCTATTAAACAAGCGGGTGTAGATATCGCCATTACCCACGAGCCTGGTTACATGCTGCTGACCGATCTTCCTGCAGATTCGCCAGATCTTTCAGTCGCTTAATATCGATTACCGGGGTATTTCAGATGTCGGAGCATTTTGCGAAAGTTCTCTGGGTTGCTGCTGACCACGTAGAGAAGCCAGGCACCTACAGTCGAGATCTGGAAATTGAATTCAGCGACCAGGTTAAGGTTGCAGCGTCTGCTGCTTCTGATTACCTGGGGTCGGCGGAAAAAGCAGATCCAGAGCAGTTGCTGGTCAGTGCGCTTGCAAGCTGTCACATGCTGTATTTCTTGGCTATCTGTGAAGGCCAAGGTTATGTTGTTTCTCGCTACAGCGATAACGCTAAAGGCATCGTTTCAAAGCGCGAAGAAGGTGGGTTTTGGGTCTCTGAAATTATCTTGAGCCCTAAAGTCGAGTTCAGCTCAGAGAAACAGCCGGATCCTAAAGCTCTCGAGCGTCTGCATCATCGGGCGCACAAAGGGTGTTTCATAGCCAATTCGATCAAGACTGCGGTTAAAGTCGAAATCGCTTAATAATAGAGTTAGGAGTTAAGAAGATGGGCAAGCTCTACGTTGTTGCTGTTACCCAATCCCAGCCTGGCAAAGGTGCTGAGCTCAAGAAGGCACTGCTGGAACTGGTTGCGTACGCTAAAACCGAGCCTGGCTTTGTGAAGTATGATCTTCACGTTGAGCAAGGCAATGCCGATGAGTTTCTGTTCTATGAAATCTGGGATGATGAAAAATCCTTGGAGCTGCATGCGAACACTGCCAATATGAAAGCGTTCGGTGAGAAGTATGGTCATCTGATCAAGTCTACTTCTCTGCGTAAGTTTGATTTGGCGTAAGAGTTTTAGTTGGTTAACGTGATCTTCAAAGAGTGTGCAGGGTAATGGTTAGAATCGACCTGAACAGTGATCTCGGTGAGAGCTTTGGCCCCTGGGCTATGGGAGACGATGCGTCGATGCTCGACATCGTCACCAGTGCGAACATCGCGTGTGGTTTCCACGCCGGTGATCCCGCTGGAATTCTCTCAGTGCTCAAAGAGGCTGTGGCACGCGGGGTCACGATTGGAGCTCACGTTGGCTACCGTGACCTGGTCGGCTTTGGTCGGCGTGTAATGGAGCCCTCCAGCTCTGAACTGATAGGGGATGTGATCTACCAAATCGGAGCATTGGAGGGCTTAGCTAAAGCCGCTGGTACCAGCATTAGCTACGTCAAACCTCACGGCGCGCTTTACAACACCATTGCCAAAGATCGTCGCCAGGGAGCTGATGTAATTGCGGCTATCAAGGCAGTGAACCCCGAACTCACGTTGCTTGTGCTGGCAGGGGCTCCGATCGTCGAGCAGGCCCGTGAGGCAGGATTGCGTGTTGTTTGTGAGGCGTTCGCTGATCGTGCCTACAACAGTGATGGCTCGCTGGTTAACCGTCGCTTACCAGGGGCGGTACTTCATGACCCAGCAATCATCACTCAGCGAATGTTGCGTTTGGTGCGCGAGGGAGTCGTCGAGGCAGTCGATGGCAGCATGGTGCACTTACAGGCTGACTCCATCTGTGTTCACGGAGACAACCCGTCTGCGGTTCTCACGGCAAAAGCACTTCGGGAGGCTTTCGAGGCAAACGATGTGCAACTGCGTAGTTTTACAGTCGTGAGTGAGGACTGAGCACATGTCGAAGACACTGCAGTTTCTTCCCGCCGGATCGAATCGCTTCATCGTAGAGTTGGATGATTTGGACTCTACGATTGCTCTTGGTGACGCTCTTCAAGCAGCCAAATTCGAAGGCGTGCTGGAAGTAGTCCCAGGCGCGGTCACGCTTCACGTTTCGTTCGATCCGTTTGTGACGACTGCGCAAGAGCTCTATAGCCAAATCCTGGCCCTGCGGCCTCAAGTAGGCGAGAGCCGCTGTGGGGATTTGGTCGAAATTCCGATGGTTTACGACGGTGAGGATCTGGCATTTGTCGCTGGGTACCTCGGCTGGTCAGTACATGAACTGATCCGCCGCCACCGCGCGGCAACCTTCACTGTAGCGTTTACAGGTTTTGCCCCCGGATTTGCTTACATGACCTGTGACGATCCTGACTTGGAAGTCCCGCGTAGAGATAGTCCGCGAGTACGTATTCCTGCAGGTTCGGTTGCGCTGGCAGGCCGGTTCTGTGGCGTTTACCCATCTGACACTCCAGGTGGTTGGCAGCTGCTTGGTACAACCGATCTTCCGATGTGGGATGTCAACCGTGCCCAAGCTTCTCTGTTGAAGCCTGGTGATCGAGTTCGATTCGTCGACCAGGCAGCCCATCAAAATGCTGGTCACGTAGAAGTGTCCGTCGAAAAGTCCGCACATGCGGTTACAGGATTGAGGGTTGTCAGCTCTGACAGGCCGCTGCTTTTCCAGGACATCGGGCGAGCAGGCAATGCTTACCAAGGGGTTTCTCAGTCGGGGGCAGCAGATCTAAGAGCGCTACATCACGTCAATAATTTGCTAGGTAATGAGCAGTCTGCAGTCGCAGTCGAGGTGACATACGGTGGAGCAGTATTTGAAGCCGATATCCCGCTGACCTTAGCGGTGAGTGGAGCGCCGGCGCCTCTGACTCTGACCACAACCAATGGTTGCGTTATCTCTGTCTCGAACCGTTATCCAGTCGCTATGGATGCTGGCGATACCCTGTCGCTTGGAGTTCCAACTCAAGGTGTACGGAGCTATGTGGCCGTGCGAGGCGGTTTCGTGGCACCAAAGATTTTGGGGTCTGCTTCGACCGATACCCTGGCCAAAGTAGGGCCCGAACCGATCATCGCGGGTGGTGTTTTGCAGCCCTCCAATGACGTATGTGGCTCAGTTTGTGCCGATGTCATTGAGCAGGTAGCTCTTCCCGGTAGCAGCGATATCGTAATGCTCGATGTGGTCATGGGCCCACGCACCGACTGGTTCACTCCAGAAGCGATACGGACGTTCTGTGAGCAGGCATGGACGGTTACACCCGAGTCAAATCGGGTGGGGGTTCGTCTGAAAGGTACGAGCGCTTTGACCCGTGAGTGCGCTGATGAGCTTCCTTCTGAGGGCACATCCAGAGGGTCGATCCAGGTACCTCGTAATGGTCAGCCTGTTCTGTTCTTGGCAGACCATCCGCTCACAGGTGGCTATCCGGTCATCGCCGTTGTAGCCGAGCATCATCTTTCATTAGCGGCGCAGATCCCGATTGGCGCGCGCATCCGCTTTAACGCTATTGCTGGCTTTGATCCGCAAGTAAAGGAAACCGATTGATGAAGAAGTTACTCATTGCCAACCGAGGCGAAATCGCAATCCGGATCATCCGTGCCGCGAAGGATTATGGTGTGACTTCCGTCGCCATCTACTCGGATGTCGACGTTTCATCGCTTCATGTTGAGCTTGCTGACGAAGCCTATGGCCTGGGCCCTGGTCGACCCGCCGAGACGTACCTCAACATCTCGAAGATTGTTGAGATCGCCAAGCAAGCTGGTGCTGATGCAGTGCATCCTGGCTACGGCTTCTTGTCTGAGCGCGCTGAGTTTGCACAAGCGGTGCTTGATGCTGGCCTCGCATGGGTAGGCCCATCTCCAGAGGTTATCCGTGCTCTTGGGGATAAGGTTGAGGCTCGTCACATCGCGCAGGCTGTAGGCGCACCATTGGTAAAGGGTACACCTGGCCCACTTGCCAACGCGCGAGAAGCTGTTGCGTTCGCCAAAGAGGTCGGGTTGCCTCTAGCCATCAAGGCGGCATTCGGGGGCGGCGGCCGTGGTATGAAGGTCGCTCATAAGCTTGAGGATGTTGGGCAGCTGTTTGAGTCTGCTGTGCGCGAAGCAACCGAGGCCTTCGGCCGTGGCGAATGCTACGCGGAGCAGTTCCTCGAGCAGCCCCGTCACATTGAAGCGCAAGTTATTGCTGATACCCATGGCAATACTGTGGTTCTGGGCACGCGTGACTGTTCGCTACAACGGCGTAATCAGAAGCTAGTCGAAGAGGCGCCTGCTCCTTTCATTTCTGAGGAGCAACGCGCTGCCATTCACAAAGCCGCGCAAGACATCTGCAGTCGCGCTGGCTATGTAGGGGCTGGTACGGTTGAGTTCCTGCTCTCTCGAAATGGAACCATTTCCTTCTTGGAGGTGAACACCCGCCTGCAGGTAGAGCACCCGGTTACCGAAGTCACTACTGGCGTTGATATCGTTGTTGAGCAACTGCGTATTGCTGATGGGCTGCCGCTCTCAGTTATGGAAACGCCGGCACCACGAGGTCACGCGTTTGAGTTTCGGATCAACGCTGAAGATCCTGGGCGAGGTTTCCTGCCTACTCCTGGTCGCATCGATAAATTCCGAGCTCCTTCTGGCCCGGGCATCCGGCTGGATACGGGTGTGGAGAGCGGCTCAACAATTCCTGGCTTCTATGATTCGATGATGGCCAAACTCATCGTGTTCGGTGAGACCCGGGACGAAGCTGTGAAACGAGCCCGTCGCGCGCTTGCTGAGTTTCAAATCGAGGGTGTGGCATCTGTTCTTCCTTTCCATCGAGCAGTGATGGATGAGTCTTTGTTCAATGGTGCTGAAGAGTTTGGCGTTTATACCAACTGGATCGAGACAGAGTTCAAAGGTGTGCCTCCCTCTGAACGAGTAGAGTCCACAGAAGATCAATTGGTTCGCTGTGTTATTGAGATTGATGGCAAGATTCATCGTCTCGGAGTTCCGTCTGCGCTATTCTCCTTTAATAAGTCTGGCCCAGAAGTTTCAGTCCAGCCTAAAGCTGAAGATCCTAAATCATTGCGGTCGCCTATCCCTGGTACTTTGCAACAATGGCTTGTGGAGGATGGTGCGTCTGTATCTAAGGGTGAGACCATTGCTCTTGTTGAAGCAATGAAGATGGAAACGCAGGTGCTTGCTAAACAAGATGGAAAAATTAAAATCTTGGTCAATGTTGGATCCGTGGTTACACTCGGTGAAGAAATTGCCACAATTGATTGAGATTTTATGTGGTTGGTGAGTTAGGGTGGTATGCCGCTTTGGTGTGTTCCTAAATGTAGTGTCCGGCATCTGATATGTGATAGCTGGGGTAAGTTAAACAGAAGTGGGTGAGACGGAATTGTCAGCCCTAGAGGAGTAAGGATCGTGAAAAAGTATAATGTCGCACTGATCGGCACTGGCTTCATGGGCAAAGCCCATTCTATCGCCACTGCAGTTGTTCCAATCCTGTTCGGCGCCCCGGTCGAAATCGAGCGTAAAGTAGTTGTCGATATCGACGAAGAGCTCGCGCAAAACGCAGCGAAGCAATATGGCTTCACCGAATATGCTACTGACTGGCGTGATGTAGTTAATCGTCCAGATATCGACATCATTGATATCTGCACCCCGAACGACACCCACGCTGAAATCGCCATCGCTGCAGCCCTGGCTGGTAAGCACGTGATGTGCGAAAAACCGATGTCGATGACTGTCGAAGAAGCTCAGCGCATGCAGGAAGCAGCGCGAGAAACCGGCGTTGTGACGATGGTTTCTTACAACTATCGCCATACACCTGCCGTACAGATGGCTAAGCGCCTGATCGAAGAAGGCCGCATCGGCGACATCCTGAACTTCCGTGGCTACTACCTGCAAGATTGGGGCGCTGATCCTGAGCTGCCGCTGTCCTGGCGCTTCAACAAGGCCAAGGCTGGTTCGGGTACCCTGGGTGATATCGGTACCCACGTAATTGACGCTGCTCGCCTCCTGGTAGGCGAATTCGCGTCGGTGAACTCGATCGTCAAAACCTTCATCCCAGAGCGTCCACTGCCGGCCGGTCGTTTCTTCGGCCCAGCAGGCCAAGCATCCAGCGAGCGTGGCAAGGTAGATGTGGATGACGCCGCTCTGACCATGATCAAGTTTACTAATGGTGTGTACGGCACCATCGAGGTAACTCGAAATGCGTGGGGTCACCATAACCAACTCGGTTTCGAAATCTATGGTACCAAAGGCTCCATCGCCTTCGATTACCAGCGTCTCAACGAACTGCGTGTTGCTTTCGCAGATGATCCTAAGGATGCTTTCGGTTTCCGTACCATTTACTCGGGCCCTCACCAGCCGTTCGGCGACAAGCTGTGGCCAGTTGCCGGTATGGGCCAAGGCTACATCGATATCAAATCGATCGAGTGGTACAACTTCCTGAAAGCTATCGCCGAGAAGGGCCAGGCTTCGCCTAACTTCGACGATGGCCTGCAGATCGAGCGTATTGCTGATGCCATCCTGACTTCCGGTGTAAGCGGCGAGTGGGAAGAGATCGAGCAACCTGCTTGATTATGTAAGCTAGTAAAAAAATGGGTGTGACTATCGTCACGCCCATTTTCTGCCACTGCTAAATTTACCTCTGCTGGAGACTCCGTAATGAGTGTCGCGGTTGGATTGATTGGTGCAGGAGTGATGGGTAAAGAGCATGGGAGAATTCTCTCTCTGCATACACCTAAGGCGCATTTGGCAGGTGTCTGTGATTATGACCCAGAGAAGGCGCGTTCCATTGCTGGTAATGCTCGCGTGTATTCAGATCCCCTGGATCTAATAAACTCTGGCGACATAGACGCTATTTTGATCGCATCCCCAGATTCAACTCACGCAGAGCTCGTCCTGGCATGCGTCGAAGCAGGAAAGCCTGTTCTTTGTGAAAAGCCGTTAGCTATGACTGCTGTTCAGGCTCATGAAATCGTTGAGGCTGAATGCTTGAAGAACCGCATCTTTGTTCAGGTGGGGTACATGCGCAGGTTTGACCCAGGGTACGAGGAGCTGAAAAGGCTTTTCGAAGCAAATGCCATTGGAAAGCCTGAAATCCTTCATAATTTCCATCGCAATCCGGTCGCGCCAGACTGGATGACCGGCGACATGCTCATCACGAACGCTTTCGTACATGAGATTGATGTTATGCGCTGGTTAATGGGCACCGAGCTGGAAGCTGTAAGGATTACCGTGGCTGAAAAAGGTGATCCGATGATGATCGTAACGCGCTTGGCGAATGGTGCCATGTCTTCCACTGAGCTGTTCATGAATTGCAAGTTCGGCTATCAAGTGCACGCTGAACTGGTGGGCGAGGAGGGGACTATTTCCCTTCCTGAGTTCTCAGCTCCACTTGTAAACAAATCGTATCATCGAGGTGCTCACGTTCCTCGAAATTGGGTGCCGCGATTTGCTGCTGCTTATCAAGCTCAAACTCGTAGCTGGATCAATAGCATCGTAACGGGTGTTCCGAACCATGGGGCCTCCGCATGGGATGGTTACATTACTACATTGATCGCTGAGCAGTTAGCGACGAAAGTCTCGATAGATAGCACGATTGAGCTAGCAATACCTTCCCGCCCTTTGCTGTACCGGTGAGCATGATTACCTAAATTGCGTCATTACTAATCGGTTAGGCCGCTCGGTATGACGAAGTTTTTCGAGGGTCTAAAAGTGATTCGATACGCCGTATTGGGAGCGGGCTGGATATCTCAGACCGCATTCATCCCTGCCGTTTCTTTGTTGGAAAACTCCCAGATTACAGCAATTGTATCTGGCAGTCCTGAGCGTGCCCGCAGTTTGGCCGACAAGCATGGTATTAGTCATGTTTACTCTTACGAAGACTTTGATGAGCTGTTGTCTAGCGACCTCATCGACGCTGTGTATATCGCGCTGCCGAATCCACTGCATGCCTCGTTTGCCATCCAGGCCGCAAAAGCTGGAAAGCACGTCATGGTAGAGAAACCGATTGCCACGTCGCTTCCTGACGCTGACGCCATGATCGCTACAGCGAAAGAGTCAGGCGTTTACCTCATGACGAGTTATAGATTGCATCATGACATCGGCACTATTGCTGCTTTGGATGCCATTCGTGACGGTCGTATCGGAGAACCGGTGTTCATGTCTGCGACGTTTAGCTTCCAGAGTGACGTCGGAAATCATCGCTTGGATATCGAGCATTGGGGAGGCCCCCTTCAGGATATCGGGATCTATTGCATCAACGCTGCCCGCCACGTTTTCGCCGCCGATCCTATCGCCGTTTCTGCTATGAGTAGTCGGCGTACCGATGACCCTAGATTCACTAATGTCGATGATTCAATTGCCGTTACATTACGATTCCCTGGCAATCGTCTGGCGCAATTCTATTGCAGTTTTGGAGCGTATCCCGTTGACACGTATCGTGTAGTCGGCACCGATGGTGTTTTGACAATGGATCCAGGGTTCCGCTTCGAGCAGTCAATGTCGATGTCCTTAAAAAGCCGAGATGAGAGCGAGTATGTCAACTTCCCTCATTACGACCATTTTGCAGGCCAGATTTCTTACTTCTCAGACTGCATTGAGCAGGGCAGGCCGCCTCAGCCTTGCGGTGAAGAAGGACTGGTAGACCTCGAGGTTATTTTCGCAATAGAACGGGCAGCGGCGTCTGGCCTTCCGCAAACCTTGGCGCCGAGAGAAAGTCGTCCGCGACCATCAAACGAGACATTGCGCACGATTAGAAAGGCGGTTGCTTAATCCAAACTCTTCATTGTGTGAAGGTTCTGAGCAGACAATAATAAACGGAGAAGTTCCTTGTATATCGGAGTACCGTCGGAAACCGCTCACGGCGAAACGCGCGTCGCGGTGACACCAGACACAGTCAAGCGCCTGGTTGCAGCTGGCCATCAAGTTGTAGTCCAACGTGGCTGTGGCTTGAAGTCCTGCTTCACTGATAGCGCATTCGAAGCTGCCGGCGCCAAGCTAGGTGAGGCGAGCGACGCATTTGGTGCAGAGATTGTACTGAAGGTGGTTGCCCCCAATGACCAGGAGCTTCAGCTGATCAACAGCGGAAGTTTGCTCATTGGTATGCTCAACCCTTTCAACGGCGAGCTGATTGCCATGATGGCTTTGCGCGGCATTACCGCCTTTGCCTTGGAAGCAGCTCCACGCACCTCGAGAGCGCAAAGCCTGGACGTACTGTCGTCACAGGCCAACATCGCCGGCTATAAGGCGGTGCTGCTGGCAGCTCACCACTACCCGCGCTTCATGCCCATGCTGATGACTGCTGCTGGTACTGTCAAAGCCGCGCGCGTGCTTATCCTTGGCGCTGGCGTTGCCGGCCTGCAGGCTATTGCTACAGCCAAGCGTATGGGAGCGGTGATTGAGGCGTCCGATGTACGACCGGCCGTGAAAGAGCAGATCGAGTCGCTTGGTGCCAAGTTCATTGACGTACCTTACGAAACCGACGAGGAACGGGAGTGTGCTGAAGGTGTAGGCGGCTATGCCCGGCCTATGCCGGCCACCTGGATGGCCCGACAAGCACAAGCTGTGCATGAGCGAGCTAAGCAAGCAGACATCGTTATCACCACGGCATTGATTCCTGGCCGTAGAGCTCCGATTCTCTTGCACAAGGGCACTGTGGAAGAAATGAAACCCGGGTCGGTGGTCATCGATCTCGCCGCTGCTCAAGGCGGCAACTGCCCATTCACCGTCGCGGATCAGGTGGTGGTTGTGAATGGCGTGACCATCGTTGGCCCAACCAACCTGCCTGCCCAGGTCGGCGCCGATGCATCGGCTCTGTATGCACGCAACCTGCTGGACTTCATCAAGCTGCTGTTCAACAAGGACGGCGCGCTGACCATCAACCTTGAAGACGACATCGTCGCCGCGTGCCTGATGTGCCGCGACGGCCAGGTCGTGCGCAAGAACGGCTGAGGAGCACGACAATGGAAGACATGCTGATTTCCCACGGTGTCTACAACCTGATCATCTTCGTGCTCGCGATCTATGTGGGCTACCACGTGGTATGGAACGTCACTCCAGCTCTGCACACCCCGCTGATGGCCGTCACCAACGCCATCTCGGCGATTGTCATTGTTGGTGCAATGCTGGCCGCAGCCCTGACTGTGACCCCTCTTGGCAAGATCATGGGTACCTTGGCCGTTGCTTTGGCTGCGGTCAACGTGTTCGGTGGCTTCTTGGTCACCCGTCGCATGCTCGAGATGTTCAAGAAGAAAACCAAAAATGAGGTGCAGAAGTAATGAGTATGAATCTGATAACACTCCTGTACCTCGTCGCATCGGTTTGCTTCATCCAGGCGCTCAAAGGCCTGTCGCATCCGACTACCTCGAGACGCGGCAACCTTTTTGGCATGATCGGTATGGGGATCGCCATCCTTACCACGGTCGGCCTTATCTATAAGCTGGGCGGAGAAATTGCGACCGCAGGCATGGGCTATGTCATCGTAGGCCTGCTGGTGGGCGGTACCGGCGGCTCGCTCATGGCCAAGCGCGTTGAGATGACCAAGATGCCGGAGCTCGTGGCTTTCATGCATAGCATGATCGGTTTGGCCGCTGTGTTCATCGCTATCACCGGGGTCATTGAGCCCCAGTCTTTGGGCATCGTTGCCTCCATGGGCGATCCGATTCCAGGTGGCAATCGGCTGGAACTGTTCCTCGGCGCAGCTATTGGTGCGATCACCTTCTCGGGGTCGGTCATCGCCTTCGGTAAGCTGTCAGGCAAATACAAATTCCGTCTGTTCCAAGGTGCTCCGTATGTATTTCGGGGTCAGTTCAAGACGAATATGCTGGTTCTGTTCACGACCTTCGGCGTAGGCATCATCTACAGCGCGACGGGTTTGATCGACGCTTTTGTCTTGATGTTGGTACTCGCATTTGTACTGGGCGTACTTCTGATCATTCCGATTGGCGGGGCTGATATGCCCGTTGTGGTGTCGATGCTCAACAGCTACTCAGGCTGGGCGGCGGCAGGTATCGGATTCTCGCTGAACAACTCGATGCTGATCATCGCCGGTTCGCTGGTCGGTTCGTCCGGTGCGATCCTCTCGTACATCATGTGCAAGGCGATGAACCGCTCGTTCTTCAGTGTGATCCTCGGTGGTTTCGGAGGTGACGCCGATGTTGGGGCTGAGCAGGGCAGCAGGGAGCAGCGTCTCGTCAAGTCAGGTTCGGCAGATGATGCAACCTTCCTGTTGAGCAACGCTGACAGTGTGATTATCGTCCCTGGCTATGGGCTTGCGGTTGCACGGGCCCAGCACGCATTGAAGGAGCTGACCGAGAAGCTGACCCACAACGGTGTGACCGTGAAATACGCGATCCACCCAGTGGCGGGGCGCATGCCAGGACACATGAACGTGCTGCTCGCCGAGGCCGAAGTGCCATACGACCAGGTGTTTGAGATGGACGACATCAACTCCGAGTTCGGGCAAGCCGATGTGGTGCTGGTGCTGGGCGCCAACGACGTGGTCAACCCAGCTGCGAAGAACGATCCGAAGTCGCCGATCGCCGGCATGCCGATCCTTGAGGCATTCAAGGCCAAGACCATCATCGTCAACAAACGCTCAATGGCCAGTGGCTATGCGGGTTTGGACAACGAGCTCTTCTACATGGACAAGACCATGATGGTCTTTGGTGATGCCAAGAAGACCATTGAAGACATGGTCAAAGCTGTAGCCTAGCTATGTTGATGGTCTGATAACGATTGCTTATCGGATGCCATCGTGAATCGAGATTGGACGCTTGCAAATGAATCACTGATGATCGAAGTCATCTGGCGGCAATGATGATTAATGCTTGAAAACATAAATGCTAGGCGAGACTCTCCAATGAATAATTATAATGGTCGTGTAGTTGTTATTACTGGCGCAGGTTCAGGTATGGGGCGTGCAATGGTCGCGGAATTTGCTTCCCGCCACGCTTCTGTAGTCGCGCTGGACATTAATCTAAAAGCTGCAGAGGAATCAATTTCAAAGATTGCAAATCCGGAGTTAGGGTTTGCATATCGCGTCGATGTCAGTGATCCGGCAAGCGTTCAAGATGCTATCGAAGCAGTAATCCAGAAATGGGGCCGAATCGATCTTCTCTGCAATAACGCAGGTATCCTCGACGGTCATGCGACTGCGCATGAGGTATCAATCGAAGAGTGGAATAGGGTTATTGCGGTCAACTTGACTGGGCCCTTCCTCATGGCGCGGGCCGTCATTCCTCAAATGCTTAAGCAGAAAAAAGGCGCAATCATCAATACCTCCTCTACGTCTGGGTTCAGTGCCGCCGGCGGTGGCACAGCCTATACGGCGTCGAAGCACGGGGTGATTGGTCTTACCCGGCAGCTCACCTTCGAATATGGGGCGAGTGGAATCCGGGTCAATACGATCTGCCCTGGTGCTACCGCCACTCCGCTCGCGATGGCAGACCCTGTCACCGCACATTCTCCTGACATGATGGCTGCCTTGCAGAAATTCCCTGCTCGGCGCTGGTGTCAGCCGGGAGAAATCGCAAAGCTTGCTGCATTCCTGGGAGGGGATGACGCTGACTTCGTGCACGGTAGCGAGTATGTAATGGATGGGGGCTGGCTGGCCGCTGCCCGAGATCCTTTCTAAAAAATAGCTGGTTCCTGACTAGCATCTCTGCATGGGTGGACATGATGTTTAGCAAGCGTGAATGGCCGGATTGCGGCGTTGAGGGGTTTGAGCGTGGTTTCGTGACTGTTGATGGCACGCGTATGCACTACGTGAGTGGTGGTGTCGAAGACGGTGAGGTTATGGTGCTCGTCTGTGGCTTCCCACAGAGCTGGTACGCTTGGCGGAAAGTGCTTCCACTCCTGGGTAAGCATTTCCGTGTGATCGCCCCAGATTTGCCAGGCCAAGGCGACTCTGATCGCCCAGCACACTGCGACACCGCTAACATCGCTCGGTTGCTGCGTGGAATGCTGGATAAGGTGGGCGTGGATAAGCACTCGCTGATCTCACATGACCTAGGGGCATGGGTGAGCTACCCGTATTGCGCTAATTATGGTGATCAGGTAACCGGTTGGGCCATCTTGGACTGTGGTATCCCAGGTATTAGCCTGCCGGATAATTTGCCGTGGGCTGGAAACGTAGCATGGCGCACTTGGCACTGTGGGTTCCATAACCTCATTGACCTTCCTGAAGCTCTTCTTGAAGGGCGTGAGCATATCTACTTGCAATGGTACTTGCAGCGTAAAGCTGCGATCCCACAGATCTTCTCGCAAGACGATTTTGAAGAGTATCTGCGGGTCTTCAAGCTGAATGGGCTGAAGGGCGGCCTTGCTTACTACCGTGCCATGGGTACGTCCGCTGAGCAGAACCGTGAGCTCGCCAAAAAAGGAAAGCTTCAAGTCCCGATCCTGGCCATGCGTGCAGATCAAGGCTCCATGCCTGATCTTGTGACCGAATTGCTGAATGTGGCAACTAACGTCACGGGCACCATGGTAAATAGCGGTCATTATATCCCGGAAGAACAGCCAGAGCAGTTGGTCGCTGAGCTGCTGAAATATTTCCGTGATCGATAACATCCTGCATCAAATGGCGGTTTTCCATAGCTGTTTCTAAATTTGGTGCCGCGACTGGGTGGTCGTGGTACTGAGTCTTAATGTGTTTATATGCATTGCTGAGTGCCTTTACAAAAGGCTTTTTGCTAGGAGTCCGGCTCAGGGCGGCTCCTAGCCTTTTTATTCAATAATTGTGCTGTTATCGCGAGAGCGAATTTCCAGCAATTTTATTTTTGGGCGCCCACTTAAGCGCCTCAGTATCACTCACCTAAGAATTTCATCATACCTAACAAAAAATCATTAATGGGGTAAATATGAGTTTTTCTAAGTCCGGCTATGTTGCTGGGGCAGTCGCTTATGCACTTTTTTCGCCGGAAGCATTTCCCCTAGAGTTTTCTGGTTATGTGCGTAGCGGTGTTGGTGGGTCAACTAAAGGTGGTGCGCAGTCGTGTTTTTTCCTTCCTGGTGCAAAATCTAAATACCGGCTTGGCAACGAGTGTGAGCAATATGTTGAAATGGAGCTCCGGCAAGACATGTTTCGGCTCGAAGATGGCTCGGTAATTAGTTTGGATGGAATGGCTCAGGTTCAAAGTAATTACGGGCATAGCCTAGAATTTACTGGTGATCACAGCTTTACTCGCATGAATCAAATTTATGCGGAGTGGAGCAATATGCCAGCACTCAATGGTGGTTCATTTTGGGCTGGGCGTCGTTTTTACAAACGAAATGACATAAATATATCGGACTATTTCTACTGGAATCAGAGCGCTACGGGTTTCGGATTTGACCAGGTGGCAATAGGTGACTTGAAATACAGTTATGTATTCTCTCGAAAGGATGATGTATTTCAAAAACCTCTAATCAACAGGCATGACTTTAATGTCGAGGGCTTCCGTACGAACCCGGGAGGAGAGGTAGAACTCGGAGTTAGCTACCTTGATAAGCCAAGCAGCGCCAACTCTCATAGCGGCTGGTCTGTAGCCGCTCAGCATAAGCAAGAAGAGTTCTTGGGGGGAGTTAATAAATTCGCAGTTCAGTATGGTCGAGGGCCAGGCACAGCTTTGGGCTACACGGGAGATCCAACCCTCGACAACAGCAACGAAAGCTGGCGTGTAGTCGAGTTTTTTGACTGGCAAGTTTCCCCAAGGTTTGGCGGTCAATTTAATATCGTTTACCAGAAAGATAAACGTTCGGATGGTGAGGATCAAAACTGGCTGTCGGTTGGTGTCCGCCCTGTATACGCCCTCAGCGACCAATTTAAATTGCTCACAGAGCTTGGGCGAGATCAGGTTGAAGCTCCAGGCGGTACTCGTAAGCTCACGAAGTTTACAATTGCGCCCACTTGGTCACCCTCAGGGCCAAAATTCTGGGATCGACCAGAAGTGCGTTTATATTACACGTACGCCAAATGGAACAAAGCAGCTCAGCGAGCCGCTAACGAGTTTTATGCAGGTTCGGCATTGTCTGAAAGTGGGCCGTTTGACGGCGCTCTGCATGGCTCAAACTTTGGCGTCCAGCTTGAATATTGGTGGAAATAACCGGGGCTGAGACAGGGGATTAATTAAGGGCTTTCCTGTCCAGTCAAGGACGACTCACTCGCTTGTTTATCGTGTGGGTCGTCCTTGTGTCTGTCCCAAAATGGGGCAGAAATTGACTTCATAACTGCTTTAGGATCGCTGGTCTGTTGAAAGCTCGGTCAAGTGAGCGGCGAAAAGAAAGCGGATCCCAAGAAATATGCGAGAAAGGCCTAGTGCCTACGCTTAAACTCAACATCTAGAGAGCTTGCCATGATTATGGGTGCTAGCCGGCTTAACATACAAGATCATGATGACACTCGAGTGCTGGCCGAGCAATCAGCAGAGGACTACTCGAGGCATGTGGTACCTCTTGCTGCACGGTCAAGCCGTTGGAGTCTTGCAATGTCCTCTTGGTCAGTCCTGAGCGCTCTTTTTTATCTCTATATAAGCGTGGCGGTGGCGCAAGCGGTTGGTACACGAAGTGCGCTGATTGGTATTATGTTGTCGATAGCGTTTTATGGCGTTGTCAACTATTTGATTTGTCAGCGATCGATTAAGAGCGGCCTTTCAGTAGCCCTGCTTTCTCGAAGTGTTTTTGGCGGTGCGGGTGCGGTCATTTCCTCACTGATATTTGCAGTAACTGCTATATATTATGCAGTATTTGAAGGTTCTATTATTGCTGTTGCGTTTCAGCAGTATTTTGCACCTGAAAGCGATATTCGGTGGTGGTATTTGCTGGTAGTTGCGTATGCAGTTCCGCTAGTGTTGGGCGGAATTCAGTTATGGATGGATAAGCTTAACGGGGCGCTATTGCCTTTGTATGTCGGTGGTTTGTTGGTAATAGTGATAATGGCTGGCACGAGGTTTGGCTTTTCTACTGATTTTTTGAATATAGAACCATCGCTTGAAATTAGCATGCCGGGATGGCTGTGGGCCTTCATTGTTTACTTGGGTATTTGCGTCAATATGATGGTTACCGCCGAATTTTCCCGTTTCGGTAAGCCAGAAGACGCAAATTTCCATGGTTTGTTTACTTTTGGCCCTGTTTTCTATTTTGCATTATATGCCGTAAATGGGGTGGCTGGGATCTTCATCATGGATACGGTCTTTCCCGGGCTCGAGGCTAGCGAGCAAGGCATCGCTGAGGCTGTACTTAAAGCGTCAGGCCTCGTCGGCTTGCTTTTCATTCTGGTTAGCCAAACCCGCATCAACACTGCAAATTACTATATGGCATCACTCAATTTAGCCGGCTTTGCTGCTCGTGGCTTGGGGATTCGTTTGCCTCGTGCTGTTTGGGTTTTGGTTGTTGGCGTTTGTGTTTATTTGTTGATGCTTACAAATGTCTTCAGTTATTTACTAAAGGCATTGGCTTGGCAGGGGGTGGCTGTGACGTCGTGGGTTGCAATCCTCTTGACTCACTATGCATTAAATTCTAATGACGAGGGTAATGAATTTCGTCCGGGGAGGGTAAAAGCGATAATGCCGGGTGCCTGGGCGATCATATGCTCTACATGTCTCGGAATTTCCATTATTGAACTAGGATCTAAAGGCGTATGGTATGTGGATTTCGCTCCATTGCTGGTGTCATTTGTTGCGGCCTCTAGCTATTGGCTGATTACTAAATTTGCTGGGCCGCGGCCCCTCTTGCGAGTGCGAGATCCTAGGAATGAGGTGGCTGATATATGGAGTCAGCATATTGAGTGTCATGCCTGCTTCCGCTTTTATACCGCAATTGAAATGGATGCCGATCCCTCAGCTAATCAGCAAGCCATCTGTACAGGTTGTGCTGAAGCAAACAAGGTCTTCTTGTCGTCAGTGAAGTCAGAGTCTGATCATTTGAGTAAGCAGTCTGCATCGAGATTGAATGGCTCATGATTGGGCTTACCGTTTCAATATTGCTAAGTAATCCTGTGGCTGAGTTGTGGGTTGGTCGCGAGATCATATAAAAAATTAAGCTGTTCATTGGTTTGTTGCTACCTGCCTTTCTAGCTCGATTGCGACAGCTCGATTTTGCGTGCCTGTCGCGTGTATTAAGTCCGGGGTGAGATGATGAAGCATAGAGTTTTGATTGTTGGTGGTGGTGCAGGCGGGCTTGAGTTGGCTACCAGACTTGGTAAGACGCTCGGAAAGCAAAAAAAAGCGGCGATTACATTGGTGGATGCAAATTTAACGCACATCTGGAAGCCGCTCCTTCACGAAGTTGCAGCTGGTTCTTTGGATCCCAGTATTGATGAGCTGAATTATTTTGCGCAGGCAAAGTGGAACCATTTTTCGTTTCAGTTTGGCCGCATGGTAGGTATGGATCGTGAGCGAAAAGTAGTGCTGCTGGCATCCAGCGACGGGGATGCTCGGGAGGTACCTTACGATACACTTGTACTGGCTGTTGGTAGTCAGTGCAATGATTTCGGCACTGTAGGTGTTCAAGATCATTGTCAATTCTTGGATAGCCGTACTCAGGCTGAAAAGCTTCAGAAGCAGCTTCTCGCACGTTACATGCGAGCGCATGCAGAAGATGCATCTAATCCACTCCGAATCGCTATTGTCGGAGCCGGCGCAACCGGGGTTGAGCTGTGCGCAGAGCTGCAGCATGCTGTCCGTGTCATTGAGGGATATGGCCTTCGTCATGCGTCCCCGGACATTCTGCAAGTGACTTTGCTAGAGGCTGGCCCTAGGATTCTCCCTGTCTTGAATCAAGATGTCAGTGAGACTGTTCACTCAGGCCTAGCCAACCTGGGGATTGACGTCCGTGTGAATACGGCGGTGAAGGAGGTGAAGGCTAAGGGCGTAGTACTTGCCGACGGTGGTGCTATTTCCTCTGACCTGACGATCTGGGCTGCAGGTATCAAAGCACCTGCATTTTTGAAGGGGCTAAGCGGGCTGGAGACGAATCGGATCAACCAGCTTTTGGTACGCCGTACGCTGCAGACGACGATCGATGACTCAATTTTTGCCATAGGTGATTGTGCGTCCTGTCCGTTATCCGATGAGGGAGCAGGTACTGTCCCTCCTCGAGCACAGGCTGCCCATCAACAAGCCGAGATGTTGAGCAGAAGCCTCGCTCTCCGTATCTCTGGCAAGCCGCTGCTCAAATTCAATTATGAAGACCGAGGGACATTGATCTCGATGGCGTCTTTCAATGCAGTAGGAGCGCTGACTGGACTGCTGGGGCGGAAAAATGTGACCGAAGGTCTTTTTGCAAGGACACTATATATGTCACTTTATCGACTTCATCAGGTAGCACTGTTTGGCGCTACGAGGGCGCTGTTAAAGGCATTCTCTGATTTGCTGCAGCGTAAGACCCGGCCAAGGCTCAAACTCCACTAATATTGAGATTGATTGAAGCGTACGTGTAGGTTGCTGATAACCTACGGGATTGCTGCAGTAGTGTGAGTACTACTGCAGCTTACGTCCCGTTGGCCGGCCAATAGGAAGTGCTTCGTGTAACCCTCAGCTGAAATCCAGGTCGATAGACCTTCTTTCACTAATGGACTTTCTGGCAGCATCCATGATTACAGTGGCGTCATAAGCGTCACTTAGAGACGAAAGTGGGGCGCGCTTTCCAGTGAGACACTCTTCAATGAAGAACTTTTGGATTTGGTAAAAGCTATCCCAATATGTGCCGTCGTCCCAGAACGGAAGTCTCGCGTCTCCGAACTTTGTCGTATCCCACGGCACCACTGATGAACCATTCTTGCCGATAATTTTGAAGTACACAGACCAGGGGTCACGGCTACAATCATCGGCTGAGAAGCTGCCCCAAAGATTCGCGATGTTGCCGTTTGGATATTCTGCGATGATCATTAGCTGATCGTGGGCTTGCGGATCTTCGAAATGGACATTAGAGCCTGTAGCAAAAACTCGTTCCGGCCGACCCAAAAAATACAGCATGCAATATATGTGATGAACCATAAGCTCGCTCATGGTTAGATCAGGCGCGCCAATTTCAGCGGGGTGACGCTTGTTATAGATTGCCCAGAAGTTTACGATTTCTCCGAGATGCCCGGCGTCAATATGCGCGCGAACACGCTGCATGGTTTCTGCATAAACGTAGTTGTGAGACGGTACGCACAAGCGATTGACGCCGCGCGAAAGTATCTCCAGCTCTCGGATTTGATCGGTACTCGTGCAAATTGGCTTTTCTATCAGTACATGCTTTCTTGCGAATAGAGCTTCTTTGGCGAAGTGAAAGTGGGTTTCTGCGTTGGTACAGATAACAACCGCATCGATGCTAGGATCATCAAGTAAGGCTTCCGGGGTCGGGTATACTACCCCTCCAAACCGCTCTTTAAACGCAGCTGCTTTGCTCGGAGTTCTACCCCATCCACCGACGTAGGCGGTGGGGTCAATTTCATTAAGCGCAGTTACATGCAGCTCTGCAACGTTGCCTAGCCCAATAATGCCAATTTTCATGTGCTATTCTCAATACTTGATGTCGACAGTTTGGCCGGATGCTAAAGACTCAGCGGCAGCATCCGCGATCAGTTGAGCAAACAACCCATCTGCAGCGTTCGGAGTAGGTGATGTGCCAGTGGAAATGCAGTGAACAAATTGCTCCATTTCTGCGAGGTATGCAGGGCCAAATCTCTCTAGGAAAAATGGCTTGGCGACAGGCATCGTAAATCCTGAACTTGTCGCACTTTCAACTTGGCTTTCATGGATGTTTGTAACTCTCAGCATTCCTTTGGAGCCATGTACCTCGAGTCTTTGGTCATAGCCATAACTAGCACGGCGTGAGTTTGAAATTTGACATATTTTTCCAGACTTTGTCATGAGCAGTGCTATGGCGGTGTCAACGTCGCCTACGTCTTTAACTGCCGGGTCTACCAGCGCTGAGCCAGTTGCAAACACCCGAGTAGGATTTTCATTCAGTAAGAATCGTGCCAAGTCAAAATCATGGATCATCATGTCCCTGAAGATGCCACCAGAGCCTTTCAGGTACTCGACCGGAGGTGGAGCAGGGTCTCGGGACGTGATTGTGACAGTTTCCAGCTGCCCGATTTCACCCGCAGCTAGTCGTTTCTGCAACGCACCAAAATGCGGATCGAACCGTTGATTGAACGCGGTCATAAACGGTACGCCGGCGCTTGAGACCTTCGCTATGCATTGACGAACCCGATCTGAGGACATATCAATAGGCTTTTCACAGAAAATCGGCTTTCCTGCATCTGCCAAGGCATGGATAAGATCGAAGTGAGTCGGAGAGGGCGTCGCAATCACTACTGCATCTATGTCTTCTGCCCGAATGATTCCGTCGATCGTCCTGGCTTCAACATTGAAGCGGCTGGCACATGTTTCAGCTGCTGCGGGTATGGCGTCGGCTACCGCTACAAGCTTGGCGGTTGGAATCTGCATTAGACTCGCCGCGTGCACATTTCCGATTCGACCGCAGCCTAGAATACCTACTCTGAGCATATCGCTATCTCTGTATTTTAATTTGTTGATTTGAAGACGGCGAAATTAGAGTGGCAGCGAGCGCTTTAACGGGCGAATCGTATTTTTTTATAAGCACTGAAAGCTAAAGGTTATCAGCGGAATTCTTGTCCTCACCAGGCACATGGTTGCTGGGATTGAGGCCTTATAGATTTACGAGGATTGCGAGAGTGAAGGACTTTAAATAGCGGCCAGAAATCATCCCAATCATCATTGGCCTTCTTACTCTTTTGGATTTGTTGCTAATTTTGGTAACGCGCTGAGACGAAATCTGATCATCTGGTCATGTTACAAGCCTTGGCCAGGCTGCTGTGTCAGTTTGGCACAGTTGCGTCGTCTGCGTGAGGATAGTCTAACGGTTCGGTAAGCAGATCCATCGGCTCAGCTCTAGAGCATCTGAGCCAAGCAGTGATGGCGCTAACCACGCCAGACCTCAGTTCCCAACTATAGGCTTGGTCTAAATAAAAAATAGAAATTTTGAGTCTTCTGCCTCTCATTCAGCGATTCACTGATTAGCTAGCCAAGGCCAATGCTGATGGATCAACTGTTTTTCTGGTTGGTGTGTCTGCTTGCGTTGTAGCTGCCGCAGTGGCAATTGCTCTGTGAAAACTAACAAAAATTATAGTCGGGGATATGTATGAAGCATTCTTTTAAGCTTGCGGCTATTTTTCTGGCGGCAGTTTCGCCGTGGTCGGAAAGCAATGCGATTGAGTTGAGCAAGGACTTTACGCTCGCGCTCGATGCAGGGTTGTACAGTCAGTATTGGTCTCGCGGGATGTCACAAACCCAAGGCGATCCAGCCCTTCAAGGCTCCGCCACCTTAGTACATTCCAGTGGTTTGTTCGCGGGCGTATGGAGCTCGAATGTCGACTTCGGTCACGGCAGCAAGACACGCCAGGAAATCGATTATTACCTGGGTTACTCCATGCAGCTGGCCGATGACGTTAGCTTGGAGTTGACTTATCTGGAGTACGAGTACCCCAAGCAAGCGGATCTCAATTACAGCGAATACTATGCGAAACTGAATGCCCACGGATTCATCTTAGGCGGTTATTACTCCGATGATCTGTGGGGAGATGAAAGCATGCTCTACAGCTTCGTGGGCTATGAAACTACCTTGCCAGGAGATATAGGCTTGAAAACACGCTATGGCCAGGTTGACTACAAAGATCCTGTTTTCGTTTCCGGAAACGGCAGCACCCGAAGCAAGTACAACGAGTGGCAGGTTGAAGTGAACAAGGAACTGCTGGGGCTCAAATGGTCTCTCAGCTACGCTGATAGCAATCTCTCCAAGGTAGAATGTCTCAACTTCAACGGCTTTGATGATGTCTGCTCCGCAACCGTCATCGCCGGTGTTAGCAAGTCGTTCTAGCTGGTTTGGTTATGAATATGAGCTGATTGGTTGTACAAAGCGGGCAATCTATTGCCCGCTTTGTAGCGCGTGCATACTACCTATCGTAAGAAATAAGCACTGTGTGGAGCGTGCTGGCTCGTATACCCATTGATGCTGTCTAATGGGCTTTCCTGCTTATGCGCTAAGTAGAGAGATCAGGTATGTTACAGCGCAGAACACTATAGACTTTAACCCTTGCTTAGAAAATTTGGGATTTTCCTAAGCATTTTCTTATTGAAGTTTTTTTGGTAGTTTCTCTTGTCACTTTTTTGGTGGTCAGACTTTTCACTTTTCAGCGAGACATCCAGCCTATTGTTGCCAAGAGGTCTTCGTCGCTGCAGTCACTGCAAAGTCCGCGTGGGGGCATGACACTCAAGCCATTCACTACGTTTTTGAGCAATATTTCTTGCCCTTGAGCCAGGCGAGGTTTCCAAGCAGCGATATCGCCTTTTTTGGGCGCGTTTGGGAGTTGTCCGTTGTGGCACATGGCGCACGTTTTTGAGAATACGGCCTCAGGCTCTTGAGCCGCTTGGGCAGTAGCAATCATGAAGGCTGTCAGGGTAATCAGCAGTGTTCTTTTCATAGGAGATCTTCTTCTTGTTGTTCAGAAATTGTCTTTCCACATACGCATCGCTGCGAAGCATGCCTCGGCTGATGTGATGGATAGTCTCGTGTGACGCTGGACAGCTTCAACGATCTTCGCCTCCCGCACACGGAGGAACGGGTTACAAGCCCGTTCAACGCTAATGCTGGTGGGCAAGGTGCACTGCCCGCGATTGCGGATTTCACAGACTTCAGTCAAGAGCTTGGCTATTTGTTGATTGTCTGGATCTACTGCCAAAGCAAAACGTAGGTTGGGCAGCGTGTACTCATGTGCGCAGTACACCTGCGTCTGCCCTGGGAGCGCTGCGAGGCATTCGAGCGATATCAGCATTTGTCGCGGCGTACCCTCAAACAAGCGGCCACAGCCGGCGCTAAATAGCGTGTCTCCACTAAACAGCACATCCTCATCAACCAGGTAGAAGGCCAGATGCCCTGAAGTATGGCCAGGCACGGCGATAACATTAATGGTTCGTCCTAGTACCTGGATCAAATCACCATCTGTGAGTGGCCGATCCCTAGCAGGGATTGATTCGTTTGCAGGGCCATAAACGAGGGGATTGAATTCAGACTTCAGCTTCTCGACACCACCCACGTGGTCACTGTGATGGTGAGTGATTAGCACATCGGAGAGCACCCAGCCGGGATGCTCTGCCAGCCAAGCTTGAACTGGCCCGGCATCACCTGGATCTACAACTGCACAGGCCTGGTTTGCGTGATCGGCCAGAAGCCAGATGTAGTTGTCGATGAACGCTGGGATTGCGCAAATCTCCAGGCGGTTTTCGGCAGTGTTCGTCATGCCGCATTCGTCCTCAAAGCATCAGCGATGAACTCAGCCTGACGAATCGCCAGGCTCACGATCGTCAGGGTTGGATTTTCGGCTGCGCTGGTAGTGAACTGACTGCCATCTGAAATGAACAGATTGGGGACTTCATGGCTCTGCCCGTACTTGTTGCAGACGCCATCGGCTTCCTTGTGGCTCATGCGACAAGTACCCATATTGTGAGTTGAGGGGTAGGGGGGGACGCGGTGAGTCTTCAGTGCGCCGACAGCTTCATAGACGGCGCTACCTTGCTGATAGGCGTGCTCTCGCATCGCAATATCATTGGGGTGGTCGTCGTAGTGCACGTTGGCCACAGGAATGCCGAAGCGGTCTTTGACGGTATCGCTCAGGGTGATGCGGTTGCTTTCCCGGGGCATGTCTTCACCCACCAACCACATGCCTGCCAGGTGCGTGTAGTTGTCCATGACGCGGGTGAAGTCACGTCCCCAGGCACCAGGATTGAAGAAGGCAGCCATGAAGGATGGGCCGAGCGAGATGGTTTCCATTTCGTAACCACCGACAAAGCCTCTGTCGGGATTGAAGTGCACCTCGTCTCCGATCAGGCCGGCCATAATGGTGCCCCGGTAGAAATGCACCGGATCCTTAAACTCTGCGAACACTGAGCCGGTGGTGTGGCGCATGTAGTGTTTACCGACCATCCCGGAGCCGTTGCCAATGCCATGAGGGAATAAGGTGCTGGTCGAATTGAGCAGCAGCCGAGGCGTTTCGATAGCATTACCTGCCACTGCCACAAGACGCGCTTTCTGGCGTTGCAGTCGTCCTTGTGCGTCTGCGTAGACCACACCGGTTGCACGTCCCTTGGCATCGTGTTCGATTTTCACCGCGTGAGCCTGTGTGCGAAGTTCAAGCTTGCCAGTGGCTTCAGCTGCTGGAATCTCGGTGTACAGCGTTGACCATTTTGCCCCCATCTTGCAGCCCTGGAAGCAGAAGCCGAGTTGCATGCATTGGGCGCGTCCTGCACGGGCGCGGCTGTTGATCGCCATGTGGCCGGTACTGCATTTCTTGTAGCCAAGCTTGCGAGCACCGTTGTACATCACCTGAAAATTGTTGTTTCCCGGCAGGCCTGGAATGTCGTTGGTGCGTGTCACGCCCATCTTGTCTTCTGCCCTTGCATAGAAGGGTTCCAGTTCTGCCAGCGTCAATGGCCAATCAAGCAGGTTCGCGTCTTTGATATCGCCATAGGTCTGGCGCGCCCGAAACTCGTGCTCTTGGAATCTCAGGCTGGCACCTGCCCAGTGGGTAGTCGTTCCGCCCACGGTTTTGCAGATCCAAGCTGGTAGGTTCGGGAAGTCCTTGGCGATCTGCCACGACCCCGAAGTCGTCCGGGTATCGCCCCAGGACAATTGCTCGAACGAAGGCCATTCGTCGTTGATGAAGGTGGCTGAGGATTGTCGCTGGCCGGCTTCCAATAGAACGACAGGGATACCCTTCTGACACAGCTCATTGGCCAGAGTCCCGCCACCCGCACCAGAACCGATGATCACCACTACCGAGTCGTCGTCAAAGTTGAATGTGGTCATGTACGCATCCTCAGGAAAAGGCGGGGGGGCTGGCTTCGGTGGGAGCTGCAGGCAGCCATTTCAGGTCGTTGAAACCGCGCATCAAATAGCCGCCTTTAGGGAAGGAGGCGCCCTCGTAGCCAAAGTGCTGGTAGGCGAGTTCGTTGCTGTAAAGAGCATTGACCGACACTGATCTGACCAGGGTGAAAAAAGGGGTGCTCTCGATGGACTCAAGCACGGCCAATTGGCGCTCCTCATCCAGATTCAGCCAGTCGCCACCTGCTGATTTATCTAGCTCGCTCAGGCCTTGCTCAAGCAGGGGAAGAATGGAGGGATCAGTCACGGCGCGGTCGTCCAATGCCTTGATCGCGAAAGCGTACACAGCGTCTTCCATCTGATCGTGAGGATAGATGCGGCGCACCATAACGATCAGGCGCGCGGCCACCGTATTGTTCAGCATTTTCATTTCGAGCGCCCAGGTTGTACTGGGGGCAAGTAGAGCTATGGGGCCGGACGTGAAAAGCAGTGTGCCCAAAAGAATCCCGCCACTGCCTTTGAGGAAGCCACGGCGGCTAGCTTGTAGATCGGTCATGCGGTTCTCCTTTTTGTTTTTATAGGAGCCTGACATCACGGGTGCTGCTTGAGAGGGATTTGCGTTTTCCAGACGGAGTAGATCGACTACTTCTGAACGTCAGATGCTCGAGATTGCGCTATTGATAGTGGCCGGCGCGCTGCAGCACTTCGATCTTGTAGCCATCAGGGTCTTGAATGAAAAAGAATCGAGCAAGCATCTCCTCGCCACGTTTGAATTCCTTGATGGGGGCAGGAGAGAGCCCTATTTCGCTCAAGCGAGCGTGATGGTGATCAAGGTCTTCTACTGCGAAGGCGACATGGCCATAGCCACTGCCGTGGGTGTAGCCGTCTTGGCCCTTGTTCCAGGTCAGTTCGATTTCGGCGCCGCTTTGCTGGTCGTGCAGGTAGACGAGGGAGAAGTCGTCGAATTCAAGGCGATGGGATTCCTGCAGGTCGAATGCTTGTCCGTAGAAACGCATGGAGGCATCTAGGTCACCTACACGGATCATGGTGTGGAGGAATTTTGGCATTATCAGGCTTTCCTGTGGTGTTGTTATGCACTCAGGATGGCAGCATGAAAATCTGGCGGGTAATAAGTGGCTATTACGTGCGCCTCGGCAGCGAAATGGGTACGTGTAATAGCGGTGTATTACCCGCGTGCTGCTTGGGTCAGGTACCTTGAAGCTTGGGCCTATACCATCGACGGGACGTAACCAGGTAGATCCAGTGGAGGCGTTATGTGTGAGCTGTATGTGAAGGCAGACCCGATTCTTTATGAGTCGCGCTCGCGCTCCTTGCGTATTCGGGGCGTAGTCACCACCTTGCGTCTGGAAAACCAGTTCTGGGACATCTTGACTGAGATTGCTGCAACGGACGGTGTCAGCACCAACCAGCTGATCGCGAAGCTGTACGAGGAAGTCATGGATTATCGCGGAGAGGTAGTGAATTTTGCTTCGTTCCTGAGGGTAAGCTGCACCCGATACCTGAGTCAGAAGCAAGTGGTAAATAAAGTAGTTCCATTCTCAATCGCTGCCGGTTGATTCGGCGTATTGGCTATCGGTTGTCGAGCAACTCAGCCGTCCGTTGTGCGGTCTTGAGATTACCGACCCGCTATGACACGGGTCGGTGGTGATCAAAGCAGCGCCTGTCCAGTTTTGGAATGAGCACCAAGGTGGTGATTTGTTAGGAGTAGCCTTGCCAGAGCTGGAGTCAGGATAAGAGCGCCCAGCATGTTCCAGATGAACATGAACGCCAGCAGTATGCCCATGTCCGCTTGAAATTTGATGGGCGAGAATGCCCAGGTAGCCACCGCAATTCCCAGCGTGACGCCGGTCAGGATCACGACCTTTCCAGTCGACAACAAGGCAAGGTAATAGGCGCGCGATAGCGTCTCACCATTGCGCAGGTTTGCGAGCGTGACGCTGAGAATGTATAGCGAGTAGTCGACGCCGATACCAACACCCAAAGCGATCACAGGAAGGGTGGCGACCTTCAGACCAATACCCAAGCCAACCATGAGAGCCTCACATAAAATGGAGGTGAGCATGAGCGGCAATACCGTGCAGATCACCGCACGCCATGAGCGGAAGGTGATGAAGCACAGGATCGTCACCGCCGCATACACCATCATCAACATCTGCACATTTGCCTTCTTCACGACGATGTTGGTTGCGGCCTCAATCCCGGCATTACCTGCTGCGGACATGAACTGAAGGGTTTTGCTGTTGTTCGCTGCTGCGAATGTCTCAACTGTATTCACCACGCGGGTGAGAGTGTCTGCTTTGTGGTCAGCGAGGAAGACATTGATGGTTAGCAGATCACAGTTCTGATTGAACAGTTCTCTTGGGGCGCGTGTAATGATGGCGTTGAGCAGGCCTTGGTTTCGAGGAATTTCGTACCAGGTGAGGCTACCCTCATTCATTCCTGCAGCAGCCTGTTTACTCAACGCAGCGAGGGAGGTAGTCGAGACGACACCCGGGAGTTGCTGTAGCCTGGCCTCCAGGGCGTCGACTTTGACCAAGGTTTCATAATTAGCGCAGTAGTACTGCGGTGTCTTGACCATGACAACATACTTGTCGCTGCTCGCCGCATAGTTATTAACCATGAAGGCGTTGTCCTGATTGTAACGAGACTCAGCACGCAACTCAGGTGCACCTGGATCGAGATCGCCGACCTTGAGGTGCAAGCTGATTGCAAATCCCGCAGCAGCCATTGCACCTGCAATGATTAACGCGCCATTGCTCCAGCGACCTGGACTGGTGAAACGATCCAAAAAGCTCCACAGCGAATGCCGGGCCTCCGTTTGATCGTGCGCCTTTTGTTCCGACTCTGCTTCGCGCCGCGCAGCAGTTTTACTGACACCTGTGTAGGAGAGCAGCACGGGTAGCAGTACAAGGTTTGTCAGAACCAGCACAAGTACGCCAATGGTGGCAGTAACCGCCAGATCTTGGATGACCGGGATGTTGATGATCATCAACACGGCAAAACCCACCGCGTCAGCAAGCAACGCCATTGCACCGGTCAGGAACAGCCTTCGGAAAGTGAGGCGCGCCGCAATGAGTTTGTCCGCACCGCGACCAATGTCCTGCATGATGCCATTCATCTTCTGTGCGCCATGGGACAGGCCGATAGCAAAGATCAGGAAGGGCACCAAAATCGAGTAGGGGTCAAGGTTGTAACCCATTGATGCTAACAGGCCGAGCAACCACACCACAGCAATCACCGAGCACAGCAGTACCAGCAAGGTGCTGCGCAGGCAGCGGGTGTACCAATAGAGAACCAGAGCACAGATTACTAGAGTGCCAGCGAAGAACAGCTGCATCAGTGCCAGGCCGTCCATCAGGTCACCCACTACTTTGGCAAAGCCGGTAATGGCGATGCTCGTGTGCTCATTGCTGTATTTTTCGCGCAGATCATCGAGCTGTTTGGAGAGGGCTCGATAGTCCAAGGCGTTATCGGAGCCAGCAGTGGCCGCATCCTGCAAAGGGAGGATAATGACGCTCGATTGCAGATTCGGCGCTACCAGTCTGCCGATTTCACCCGAGCGTTCAACGTTTTGTCGTACCTGTTCAATGCTGGCGGGCGACCCATCATAGTCCTCAGGAATCACGGGGCCGCCGTCGAATCCCTCTTCAGTGACTCCAATCCACCGCGTGGCCGGTGTCCACAGTGATTTCATGTAGGGGCGATCCACCCCCGTCAGCAGGAAAAGATCATCGTTGAGTTGCTTCAGTGTTTCCAGGTAAGCGGTGTTGTAGATGGAGCCGTCGTTACTTTTGACGGCGATTCGCAGCGTATTGCCGCCTTCTCCGAGTTGGCCACGGTACTGGAAATAGTTCTGAATGTAGGGATGATCAACCGGGATCATGCTTTCGAATGCAGCACTCAAACGCAAATGCTGTGCTTGCCAGGCGAGGGTGGCGCTGACCAGGAGGCAGAACAAGACGATCAGTCGGCGATACCGGAACAGCAACCGCTCGGGCAAGCTACCTGACCGGGGATCGAAAAGAGCAATCTTGTTGTCTGTACCGGGCTGCTGTACGGTTACTTTACTGTTCACGAGTGGTGCTCCGATTCAGCTCATCTAGGTTCACACGCGTTACTCCACGAGCACTGCTCAGCACCAGCTTGCCGGTACCTACTTCGATCAAACCTGTGAGGTAGCTAGGTTCTTCAAGCGTGAGTGCGGTGAAGCCGTGCTGCGGCTCTTTGCTCGTCAGCAGTCGGCCAGACTCGTCGACCAGTAACGTGCGGCCATCGCTGAGTAGCGTCCCGGCGGTGATGGTTATCGGACTTGGGTTCGCCACAGGTTGCCAGCTATCCCCCGCGTCATTGGAGAAATAGCTCTTGCCACGCAGGCCAAAAGCAAGCAGGCCGTGCTGGCTCGTTGGGACTAAGCCAAAGAGGGTTCCAGTGGCAGGAGAGGTGAGTGTCTCAAACGTGGTACCTCGATCATTCGAGCGGAGTAGAAGACCCTGTTCGCCAAAAATGAACAGCTTGTCATCAATCTGCTGGATGCCATACAGATGCATGGCGGCAGGGTTATCCAAGCGCTCTTCGATGCTGTACCAGGTGTTCCCTCCATCATTGGTGGAGAACGCCAAGCCGTAGGCGCCCACCACGATACCGTGTGTCGCATCAATGAAATGTACGCCAAGGAACGGTTTGTCTGGGCCGTCTTCGAGCAGGCTGCGCGCGCTAGAGACGCGCTTTTCATTGAGTGCATTTGGCTCTTGCTCAAACCGCTTCTCGGCAGCCTCAAGTACCGTCTGGGCCGCTTGGCGACCATCCAATTGCAGCTTCCAACTCCGACCACCGTCACTGCTATGAAGCACAACGCCGGCATGACCAACGGCCCAACCTTGATCGGGTGTCGGGAAAACAACACGAGTTAGCGTGACGCTTACCGGTGTGTCGACCTGGTTCCAGGACTGGCCGTCATCTTCAGAGCGAAGGATGAAGCCACGCTCGCCGACAGCTACCAGTGCATTGCCCGCTCGTGATACATCGAGCATCAGCGAGTGTTGGGCCAAACCGCTGTGCAGTGCAGATTGTTGTAGCGGCTCAGTCGGCACGGCCTCATCTGCCACGCTGGCACCCGTCACGCCCAAGCTAAGGGCGAGTGCAAGCCTGCCAATTAGTATTCGTTGCATCGTTGGATACCTCGAAGGAGGGCGGGTATGGCATACCCGCCCTGAAGGCCTGGTTCAGCGTGCGGAGTCAGAGGCAACCGCGTTACCGGTGAAGAAGTTTTCCGCCTTGCGCGGCACAACCGAGTAACGCTCCCCATTGAGCCCTTGCACCACGCTGTACGTGCCCGCTTGCAGGTTGTAAATCACGACCGGTTTGACCACGACGGCGGGAATCGATGGCACCACGAAAGGCAGTGCCTGATTGACGCGCCAGAGCTTACCTTGAGCGTCATAGCCATCAGCCAAGGCAATAGTCCAGCTGTCCTCATCGATGTAGAAGCGACGCTTCGGTACAGCATGACGCTTACCGGGCGCGACGGTTGCCTCAACTTCCCATACGCGGTGCAGTTCCCAGCGCATTTTCTCTGGATTGAGGACATCCTTGGTGTTGACCTCTTCAGGCTTGAGCGAGTGGAAATTGTTGAGGTTGTACGGGATGTACATTTCTTTCTTTCCGATCAACTTCCAATCGTAGCGATCTGGATGACCGATGAAGCCATGCACCTCGTCAAAGTAGTTGGCACCGGATGCCACGAAGTCTGGCGTGTCGTAACCTACCGTTGGTGCACGCCGAACGCGGCGCTGGCCGACCAGATATTGCCAGGCGTCCCGTGGGCTTGCGGCGTTGATGCTGTCATGAGTGACCAGTGATTCACCGGCTTTGAAGGGTGGTTCATTGGTGAGGAAGCGCAGCAGCACATATTGCCCTGACCATTTATCAGCAGTCCCATCCTTGTAGTAGTAGGGGTATTGCCAGTTCTCCACCCCTCGACTGGCCATCGTGCGAGAACCGTCCGCATTGCCGATGGTGTTGCGGTAGCCCATCTCGATGGACTCGGCCTCGACACGCAGGAGGAAGTTCCAGATCAGCTCACTGCCGGATTTCGGAATCGGGAACGGGATGCCTCCGTAGCAGCCTTTCACCGAAAGACCGTTCTCTGTCAGCTGGCAACGCGTGGCGTTGGCTTGGGTGTTGTCATAGACCCATTGTGGGGCTGCGGCAGTGCGGTGCGTCGGGTAGACATCCAGGAAGAAGCTATTCGGATACTTCTTCAGCAAAGCCTGGGTGCCTTCACTGAGTTTGTTGGCGTACTGCCCTGCATTGGCTGCGGTGATGCGCAGCACTGGCTTTTCGCCTGGGAACAGGTCGGCTGGCACATCACCGAATTTGGCACCTGATACTTCCTTGGTGATGCCGCCACTCCAGGCGGGGATGCTCCCATCGGCATTGCCCGCTCGTTCTGCCCCCAGCGGAGTGAGAGAGCTTTTCAGCGTTTCGGCTTCTTGAGGCGAGACGGCAGCGAGTACGTGGCTGACCGCAAGGCTGGCAGCAAGAGCGGTCATCAACAAAACCTGTCTTTTCATTTTATTGTTCTCCGGGAATCAGAAGGTGCGCTGGATCGAGAAGGCAATGAAGTCCCTGTCCTTCATGGTTTGCTCGAAGGAGTAGTTGTTGTCCGGGCCGATGATGGGGCCGCCATCGCCGAAGAAATTGGTGTAGCTGAGGGATGCATACCATTGCTTCTGGTAGTCGGCTTTGAGGGCAAGGGTGATGTCGCCGCCATGTTCTGGTGAGAACGCTTGGGGTGTTACCGAGGAGCGACCATACGGTGTGTAGCCAACGGTGATCGGCATCTGCACATCGACGCCAGGCATCACTTGGAAGTACTGAGGTTCGAAGGTGAAACGCAGGGAATAGGCGTCGCGAGTGGTGTTCGGATCGAGGTTCTGAGCGTTCTTCTTCACCTTGAGGCGACGGTTAAAGGCAACTTCGCCTACCAAAGACGCGCCGTCCCACAGCGCCGAGCCTCCGTATACGTTGACCATCGACAGCTGAGCATGGAGTGAGTCGCCGATCGGATAGAGCGGATTGCTGTTGTTGTCTGCGGTCATGTCACCGGTGACGACCACTCCGCCATTCGGGGCAAGAGGGGTGTCGACACGCATGGAGATTTCACCCGCGACGTTGGCTTCCCCTACGAGGGTACTGAAGCTTGCGCCGTACACCTTGATGTCTTCGGGATAGACATTCACGAAGGTGCCGTCACCGCCCAGGAAGGTGGGGCGGAAATACCAGACAGGCGTTTTGTCGTGATAGCGCGCCGCATAAAGGCCGAACTCCCAATCGTCGAGAGCAAAGCGGATCTGGGCACCGAACTGGCCGGAGTCTTTGGCGTCGATGTCATGGCCGTGTAACAGGGGCCCTCCAGCAAAGAAGACACGCTCGGCACCTTCACCCACAAAATCGCCTGCGCTGAAGTAGCTCCCTGAACCAGGAAGACGCGTTTTGTTCCATTCGAACTGATAGTAAGCACCCACGCTAACGGTGTCGGTGAGCTGCCAGTTGAAGGAGAACTGCTCGGTGGGAAGGAGAATTTCCTTGAACTGCGAGCCCGGCACCGATTGCAACTTCACGAGGTCAACAGTGCTCTGTGCGTTGGCGATACCGTTGGCGCCGAAGAAGAGGCTTTCACCATAAATCTGGTTGAACTGCCCCAAGCGTGCCGAGAGGCGAGTCGAGCCGATGTCCCGTGCGCCATACACAAAGGCATCGAGGATCTCGGCATCCCGGCCATGAAGGTCGCGGGTCTTATCCGTGAATTCGTTGTAGTCAACGCTCACCGGGTTGGCAGTGGCGGGCGAGTTGTTGTCGTTCTTCTCGTTGTAGATCGTGTCGTACCAGGCTGCGCCGCTGAGGCGGGCGCCGACATCGCCGTACTTGATGTCCAACTCGGAAAGTAAGTCAAAGCGGTTGGAAATCAGCCCGGTGCTGAAGTTGCGGTCACCGTCATCCTTGTTCGGGTTCGGTGAGGATGCCATCACGTTGTCGGCGCGTTCGTTCAGGCGCCAAGCATTGCTGTACTTGATGGTGTTGTCCCAGCTGGTTTTGAGGCCCTCGACTCCGGTGTCGAACTGGAAAGCCATGACCTCTGCCGAACACAATGCCAGGGCGATGCTGAGTGTGCTGGCCTTAGCGCCATGACGGGCAAGAAGCTGTGTAGTTGGACGGCGTTGCTTTGTGTTCATGGATACCTCTTCTGCATTCTTGTTGTTATTACAGGGGGCTCCATCCGTAGAGACGGATGCTGTGCTTGGCAGCTCTATTGGCTCTCCTTAGATCTGGTGTTGGGCGGGGCTGAACAGCCAATTGCCTCACTGCCGGCAGCTGCGATCTGTTCATCGAACTGGGCCTTCACGCCACTGGCAGCTATTCCTCCAAGGCATTGATCGCCCTGCAGAAGTGGTAGTCCGCCAATCATTGGGATGACTCCGGCCAGTGAGGCAATGCCGTACACCCCGCTGCTCAACATCTCGGCGAAGAAACGGGTAGGGCGCTGGGTAATCGCAGCACTGCGGGCTTTATCAATGGCGATTTGAGCTGACGAGACACTCGCGCCGGCCAACCTGCGGAAGGCCAACAAGTGTCCGCCGTCATCGACAACCGCAACAGATACCTTCCAGTCATGTCGGGCCGCTTCAGCAATGGCTGCATCGAGCAACGTGCTGATTTCGTCGGGATCGAGGGTTTTTCGGCTATGCATTTTTAGCCTCTATCTTTGTGCATTATTTTTGTTATTTTGCTTTATGTGCTGCTTTATGCACAAAAATAGGTTGCCGACCACGAGGAAGTCAAGGAAAAAACGACAGCTCCTCTTCAATGGCAAATCCCTCGAACGGCATAGGAAGAAAAACAAGATGAAATCTGTGTCTCTCTCACCCCGGCGCTTGTCGATAGGAGCCCTGTTGGCACTGGGTTTTGGCCTGTTGTGTGGCTTGAGCGTGCTGCTGGCGTGCTTTGCATTTTCAAGCCTGCAGGCTGTTTTCAAAGGGGAGGATCAGCTGGAGAGCATCGCTGGAGTGCATGCAGGGATTCTGGACATTCGAATCCTGGAGAAGAGCTATCGGTTAGAGGCCACTGGAGGTGCCGTCGACAAGGTGCATCGCTTGGTCAACGAGATTCCTCAGCAGGTGTCGACGTTGGAGCAGCTTGAGCAGCCACTTGTAGTGGCGAGCAAACAATATCTGACGCAGTTCGAGCGCTTGGTCGCGGCGCGTGGTCGTTTGGAACAAGCGCAGAAAGCCATGGGGGTTGAGGCCGGTGAGGTGCGCATAGCGTTTGAAACCGTCGAGCAAGATTTGACTGAGGCTTTGATGCAGGAAAGTAGCGAGATGTTGGCAGCGTTGGTACTCGCGGAGAATGCCACGGCGCTCATGCGTAAGCTGCTATCTCTGCGCATCGCTGAATGGTCTTACAGTCAGTCATTGACAGAGGCGGACTATGAGCAATGGGTACTGCTGCTCAGTGATCTTCGATCTGCTGCCCAGGCCCTGGCTGGTGGAGCAGCTACACAACAGCGAGCCGCATTAGATTTAGCGCTTGGCTCCTTGGAGCGATATCGTGTTGCTTTTGAGGCGTATCACACCAGCTACCTTGCCCACCTCGAGTCCGAACTGGAGATGGATCGAATTGCTGAGCAGATGCTGGCTGTGTCTGAAGAAATGCGACGCCAGGTTTCCGACCGTCAGCAGGCACTCAAGCAAAATGCCTACGCCAAGCTCATTCAGATGGCTGCGTTAGTGTTGGTACTCGGCATTGCAACAGCCTGGGGTATACGCAGGCGAATCATCCTCTCCCTACGCGCTACTGCTGAGCAGGTTGAGCATTTTGCCGCCGGTAGATTGGACGCTTCCATCCATGATGATTGCGGTGATGAGCTTGCCGTCGTTTTGCGCGCCATACGGCAGATGGGCGAAAGCCTCAATGGTGTCGTCAGTCGGATTGAGGAGGGCGCTAGTGGACTTGGAAGGGTTTGCGCTGAACTGGATCAGATGACACGTGAAGTTGCTAGTAGTGCCGAGCAGCAGGTGCAAGACACAAATCGTGCGTTCAATGCGATGGAAATGATGGGCGTTAGCTTGACCCGTGTTGTCGGACTGACGGGGGATGCGTCATCTGCTGCGGGGTTGGCCAGCAAAGGCAGCGAGGTTGGTGGGGAGGAGGTTGAGGCAGCAGTTGGTCAGATCGACCAGCTAGACAAACTTGTTCACGCAACTGGGCAGGAAATGCGATCGTTGGACGCTCGTGCTGTGAGTATTGGACGAGTGCTCCAGGTCGTGCAGTCGCTTGCTGAGCAGACCAATTTGCTTGCCTTGAACGCTGCAATCGAGGCCGCCAGGGCGGGGGAGATGGGGCGTGGTTTCTCTGTCGTGGCGGAGGAGGTGCGATGCCTGGCTGCACGTACCCAGAGTGCAGCCGCGGAAATCGCCGGAATGATCAAGACGTTGCAATGTGACAGCAAGAGTTTGCTCAGTCGGGTGGAGCGAGTTGGCGAAGAGTCTGCGCGTGTTCGCGATTTTTCATTCAGAGCGGGGCTGGCACTCCGAGGCGTAACGACTGAGGTCTCGACCATCCATCAGATGAACCTCGATATTGCAGGCGCTACGCAGGCTCAGAGTGAAATGGTTAGTGAGGTAGGGCTGTGTATTCTCGAGGTTCGGGCATCGGCACTGGCGAGTCAAAACCGCACGCATCGCCTACGCGGTGCCTCTCGGGAGTTAGAAGACCTGGCCGGGCAATTGCGTGAGGGTCTGTCATTCTTCACTCTGAAATAGGTGCGAGAAATTGCACAAATCATACTTTGTGCATAAAATATAAAAGCATGCAACATCCATGGAAACCGTGAAATGCAAAATCAACAAGGCGGATCCCTTATTGAGGTCGCCCTGCAGCAGATGAAAAAGTCGATCATCTGCTGTGAGTTGGCTCCTGGTGAAAAGCTCAAGGTAGCAGAGCTGTCCCTGAGCTATGGACTGAGCAGTTCCCCGATTCGAGAGGCGCTGAATCGTCTGGCTCAGGAAGGCATCGTCGAGGCAAGCGAGAACAAAGGATTTCGCGTTGCGCGTTTGTCTGTTGACGATTTTCAGCAAATTACCCAGCTGCGTCGTTTACTGGAGTGTGAGGCGCTTGCCGAGGCTATTCGCCATGGTGATGATGCTTGGGAAGCTGATGTTCTTGGAGCTTTCCATCGGCTGAAGGTCGTCGAAAAGCGTCTTGGAAGCGTTTCAGTGGCCCTTGATGATGATTGGTCTGAGCGTCACAAGGCATTTCACTTTGCTCTTTTTTCGGCTTGTCCTTCGGACATGATGCTGCGGTTGATCGACTCGTTGTTCGACCAGGCCGAACGTTACCGTCGTTTCTCAGCCTTGCATCGAAGTGTGGAGCGCCATAAGGGCGATGAGCATCAGCAACTGATTGATGCCGTTCTGTCACGCGATATCAACGCCTCTGTTGAGCTACTCGGTAATCACATTGGTGGAACACTCAAGCATGTCACTGACGTGCTTCGTCAGCAGCATTCGACGCTCCAGTAGTACCAAGGGCTCCCTACCTCACAATGGTGGGGAGCCCCAGATTTAGTCCTATTCAGACCTGCAAGGTGGTCGGCGCACCGACCACCTGATCCCATTCAACTACGAAGTTTGCCGAAGCAGTCCTGGATGAGGTGTACGGCTTCCTCGAGCGTTGAAGCACCACCGTATACGTAGTGATCGGGACGTATTAAAACAACGTCGCATCCACTCCGCTGCAGCCAGGCCGCAAGCACGCCATCATGCTCTCGATATTGATAGTGTACCGTCGGGGTAGTGCTCAACTGCACGATGCTCGTTGGCAGTTGTACTCCGCGTAACGCATCATCAAACGCCGCAAGCAATGCCTCTGTTGCCTTAAATCCTTCGGCAATCACCAACCGTATGCTTTGCCCGGTGAAACGATCCAGTAGGTCTTCCTGCTGGTCAAAGGTTGTTACTCTCGGTTGAGGGAAGAGCCCCCCTGCGGGCTTGTGTGAGCCAATGAAGCCATTCTCAAGCCCTGGTATCAGAGACTGGCGGATAGTACCCCCTGGGGATTCTTGAACCGCAGCAAGTAATCGGGCATCCCGTTCAGAGGCTCTAACCGGATCGCGTTCGCAGATCGTCTGTCCAAACTCCTTGGCGACTTCGGTTGTACGTTTTACGTGTGGGGCGCGTTCACTCTGGTACGTGTCCAGCAGTTTGGTCGATGCGATTCCGCGCTTTACGAATGCCAATTTCCAGATCAGGTTCATGGCATCGCGCAAACCTTGACACATGCCCTGTGCAAGGAAGGGGGGAGTCATGTGGGCAGCGTCGCCGAGGAAAAAGATGTTACCGACTCTCCAGCGCTCAAGGATGAGTGCATGGAACCGGTAGGTGGAAGCTCGCCAGATCTGATAATCCTCAGCAGGTAGCCAGCGTGAAATCAGACGCTGGATGGACTCCGGGCTTATGATCTCGGCAGGTGACTCATCCTCGTTGATCATGAACTCCCAGCGCCGATGCCGTCCTGGGCCTACCACGAAGGTGCTGGGGCGTTCAGTCTCACAGTATTGAACATTGGTTTCGGGAAGAAAGTTACCTGCGCCTTCATTCAGGATTACGTCCACAACCAGCCAAGGTTCGTCGAATGCCAGATCCTCCATGTTCAGTTGGAGATTCGTGCGAATAGGACTGGTGCCCCCATCGCAGGCCAGGAGGTAACTGGCGGTTGCACGACTTACTGCCCCTGCAGAGTCGCGGTAGCTAACAGTGACACCTGCTTCTGCAGAATCGACGTTGAACACTTCCCGGCCAAGAAGGACATCGACGTGGCTCTGTGAGTGGAGATTTCTACGCAGCGCGCGTTCCAGCGGCGGTTGTGAAAACACGTAGTTGGGGGCCCACCCAAGTAAGAACGGAGGCTGGGAGGCGTTGATGTGCTTGATCAGTTTTGCGTCGGCGTTGAGGTAATGGGAGGCGCGGTAAGGCATCACATGCGCGGCTATCGAATCGGCAAGACCAATGTTGTCGAAGGTGCGCATGGCTTCGTGATCCAACCCCATGGCGCGAGGGTTTTGATACACGGTGTCACTTTTGTCGAGAACCAGTGTCCGTAGTCCCCATTGACCAGCAAGGTTGGCAGCAGTGACGCCTACCGGGCCTAACCCGACGATAATCAGGTCATATTCCATAGATGTTCTCCATCTTTCTTGTTGTGTGACCAAGCTGTGGCTTCAGACCTGTGTATTTCCTTACGGGTGAAATACCACCCTGTCTGTCAATGCAGAAGGGTCAGGTTTTCCAGCTACTGACTGGATCCCGCATCAGAGTCCATCAACGTGATGTTTCTGAATGTGCATCTAGCCAAAAGGATGTGCGACCGTTTCGGGTCGCACGATGGCTGCTTACCAACTCACGCGTTGCTGAGCGATACGTTGGCGGGTTGACTCCATCCATTCCTCACGGGTCTGGAAACCTGGACGCCTTCTGCACATGGCTTCAGTCGTGGCAAGAATTTGCTCGGTACTTTGCTCCAGATCCAGCGGCTCGCGGCAGGGCTGATTGGTGTAGAAGGGGGCGTCCACATACATCTCGATGGGGTTACCCTCCGGATCTTTGAAATACATCGACCAGGCATTGCCATGGTCGACCTGGTCGATCGGGCCCAGGTCATTCTCTTTGGCAAAAACGTAGAATGCCTTGAGGTCATCCAGAGTATCCAGAAGGAAGGACAGCTGGTTGATCGGGTTGAATGGTAGGTTGGTTGGCTTGCCATCGAAGAGCACCAGCTGGTGATGCACCTCTGGATTCTGGGTCATGAAAAACAAGCGGTGGCCAGTCGAGGCCACACCTTTGTCACTGACAACGAATCCCAGTTTGCTGCAATAGAACTCAACCATATTGTCCAGGTCGCTGCAAAACGTACCAGTGTGGGTGAAGTTGATGCGGGGCAGGGTGGCCATGGGCGTTTTCCTAATGTTGTGCTTGTTCGAGGATGGATGGCTCAGGCTTCGTCAATCACTGGATTACGCAGGGTACCGATCTGGCTGATCGTCACTTCAAAGATATCCCCTGGCTTGAGGAAAATCGGCGGGTTTCGCTTGAAACCAATACCGCTCGGTGTCCCTGTAGCCAAAATGTCGCCAGGGTTCCAGTCCAGAGCTTGGGAGACATAGGAAATGAGATGCGGAATGTCAAAAGCCAACTCGGACAGGTTGCCTTCTTGCATCTGCTCCCCGTTGAGAATGCCGCGAATCTGCAAGTCGCGGTAATCGGCAATTTCATCTGCGGTTACCAGCCATGGGCCGAGTGCGCCGGTGAAGCGGAAAGTCTTACCCATGCCGTATTGGTGGGTGTGGAACTGCCAATCACGCACGCTTGCGTCGTTGAAGCAGGTGTATCCCGCGACATGCTCCATCGCGTTTTCCGGTGCGATGTGAGATCCACCCTTGCCAATGACCACTGCCAGTTCTGCTTCGAAGTCGAACTCCTCCGACACCTTTGGGCGCACAAGAGGTGCGTCATGTGCCTGCAGGGTCTCGGCAAAGCGCTGGAAGATCACGGGGTGCTGCCCAACCTTACGTCCTGCTTCCTCTGCATGAGCCACGTAGTTAATGCCCACGCAGATAATCTTGCCTGGAGCAGGGATGACTGGGCTCAGTGTCAGATCTGCAAGAACAAGCTCACCTTCTGAAGCTGCGGCCAGCTTTTTGGCCTGCGCAAGCTTGCCAGGGGAAGCGATCAAGCTCGCCAAATCCGGGACATCGGCTAAGTAACTGCTCAGGTCTACGACTCGATCGCCAACGACAGCGCCGTACCCGGGCCGGTTGTTGAGGTGGAAGGAAACGAGCTTCATGGTGTGACCTCTCTGTTGTTTTGTGCATAAAACATAATTTCTTGCACAATAAAGCGCAAGGTGCATAATGCAAACACGCCAACAAAAATTATTTCCGGCGTCCAGTAGGAGAGCGAGCAATGGCATTGGTGAAAGTCCGCAAGATCAAGCTGGATATCGAAGATGTCCTTCATGAGCGAGGCCCTGTGGCGGTTGAGCCTTTGAGAGTCGCAGTGGCCACTGCGGTCATCGAAAACCCTTACGCTGGGCGCTATGAAGAGGATCTGCTGCCTTTCATGGCGGAACTGCGTGGGTTGGGTACCGAACTCTCGCAACGCCTGGTCGATGCACTGGGCGGCGCAGACAAGGTTCAAGCGTATGGCAAAGCCGCCATCGTGGGAGAGGATGGTGAGCTTGAGCACGGCGCGGTCTGGCATGAGGCTGGAGGCTGGGCCATGCGGGCATTGCTGGGTGAGCCCAAGGCCATCGTTCCTGCCGCAAAAACCATTGGTGGCCCGGGTTGCAGGCTCATGATGCCTCTAGGTCACATTCATGCTGCTTATGTGCGTAGCCATTTCGGTGTTGCTGAGGTCACGCTCTGGGATGGCCCGCGTCGCAATGAAATCGCGTTCAGCTTGGCAATGTCCACGGGAGGGCGCATCCATGCCCGCCTGGGCGGATTGGCGGCTGCTGATGTAAGAGGCGAAGACGGACTTCGCTGATCGAAAGTATTCTTCGTCCGCATACCGGTGCGGGCTAGCTGCAAAAACAATAACAAGAGCTGGAGTACAAGATGACGACAAAAATGATGCGCGCCGCACGTATGTATGAGGGCGGCAAACCGATGCAGATCGAGCAGGTTCCGGTTCCCACCATCCGTCCGACTGAGGTACTGGTGCGAGTCAAGGCCTGCGGCATCGTGCCAAACCTGCATAACATCCTGACCAACTGGAAAACGTGGTTTCCTCATCTGCCCCTGCCACAGTTGCCCGCTATTTTTGGTCTGGATCCGACAGGTATCGTTGAAACGGTGGGTGAGCAGGTCTACGACTTCAAACCTGGTGATCGTGTCTATGTGAACCCAGCTCGCTACTGTGGATCGTGCCGTGCCTGCCGCGCGGGCAACTCCACGGGGTGCACTGCGTACACCTTCAACGGTTACTTTGGCTTCACTGCGCGTAGTCCGAGGATGTTTGAGGACTATCCCTACGGTGGGCTGTGTGAGTTCATGCCCGCACCGCAATACAGCCTGGTCAAAATTCCCGACAACATGGCATTCGAAACTGCGGCTCGACTTGGATACCTGGGGACAGCCTATCGGGCCTTGCTCAAAGCCAATGTGGGGCCGAGCAGTACCATTCTGATCAATGGAATCAGCGGCACACTTGGCCTCGGCGCAGTAGCGTTGGCGCTAGCCATGGGGGTGCGGCGTATTTTGGGGACGGCACGGAACGAGTCCCTATTCCAGCGCGTGAAAGACCTCGCTGCCCCAGGTCGTATCCAGATTCATACGTTGGGTGAAGGCAGCACTGCGCAGTGGGTAAACGAGGTGACTCATGGGGAAGGGTTGGATGTCGTGATCGATGCCCTTGGCCCTGGTGCTCCTGCAGAAAGCCTCATCGACGCACTTAACGGTCTTCACCGTGGCGGCCACCTGGTCAACATTGGTGCGGTGGCGGGGCCTGTCCCGTTGGATTTGCACTGGCTTATGGATAACGACATTCAGGTCAGCGGGTCTGCCTGGTTCACCACAGGACAAGGCCAGGCAATGGCGGATATGGTGGAGTCTGGTGCACTTGACTTGTCCTTCTTCGAGCACAGCGTGTTCGCACTTGACCAGGTGAATGATGCCATCAGCGGAATTGAAAACCGCAACGGTGGCTTTGGCAACTACGTCATCTGTCCTTGAACCATCCTGCTGGATGGTGTGTGGCATAGCACCATCCAGGCTTTACTGCGCTGGATGTTGGAGATCTTTGAATGCAAGTACGAAGAATCGTAACGGGACACGATGAGCATGGTCGTTCAGTGTTCCTATCAGATGCTGATGCACCCCGTGCAAAAAACTTTCAAGACTTACCGGGCTACGGCATCGCCCAATTGTGGGCGACGCAACCTAGAGGCGAAAGTGACGCCGATCTCACCACTGCGGGCGGCTCCCTTATCCCAGGGCCTGGTGGCACGTCGCTTTTGATGGTCAGCTTGCCTCCAGATGCAGTCATGGCGGCACCGATCAATCCTGAGAGAGCTCTGGCTGAAATGCGCGAGTCCATGCCGGGGCTTATCGATGTTTTTGAGTCTGATGATCCTGCGATGCACCGGTCGCCGACTTTGGATTACGGCATCTTGCTCGAGGGTGAGTTGTGGCTTGAGCTCGACAACGGTGAGCAGCGCCTCCTGCGCGCGGGTGATGTGATCATCCAGCAAGGCACTCGTCATGCCTGGCGTAACCGCTCCGAGAGGCCAGCTAAGGCACTCTTTTTCATGCTGGGGGCTGTGGAAACTGCACGCTAGTCGTCTAGACCTCACACGCTTGATCATCAGACGCTGAAACAAGGAGTGAGTATGAAGCTTTGCCAGTTTGTCGGGCTTTGCGGAAGCCTCAGAAAGCAATCTGCACACGAGCAGATTTTGCGCACCATGGCGCAAGAGCTTCTGCCGTCAGATACCCATCTGGCTCTGTTCAGGTTGCATGAAATACCGCCCTACAACGAGGATCTGGAAGGGGCTGCGACGCCAGCTGCTGTGCTTGAGCTCAGGCAATCCGTGAACGCTGCAGACGGTGTAGTCATCGGGTCTCCTGAATACAACCATGGCATGTCAGGCGTGTTGAAGAATGCGCTTGATTGGCTGTCGAGGCCCCATGGCAAGTCAGTGCTGGCCGCCAAACCGGTTCTGACATTCACTGCTTCGCCCGCTTTCACTGGTGGGGTGCGCGCCCAGCAGCAGTTGAACGAGACCTTGTGGGCTATTCCAGCCGACTTGGCGCGTTATCCTCAGATCGTGATCGGTTCTGTCCAAAGCAAGATGTCTGATGGACGCTTGGTGGATGAGCCAAGTAGGGAGTACGTTCGGGCAGGATTAAAGGTCTTGAGACAAATGGTGCGTGTAGCCGAGTGAACCCGTGGATGGGGAATCAACTTCGAGGCAATCGTGGCCGGGTGGCGCACGGGATGAACGTGTGCCCACCGATGGTGGAAGCACGCTGTTTGAGACACTTTTTTTGCTAGCTCAGATCTGTCTTGGACGGTGTCGACTGCTTTTGCTTAGGGAAACTCCGAACAAGTTGCTCATCAGTCGAAAATGGGCGGCTTAGGGATGCCGAAAAGCCCGATTTCCAGCCGCTGATTATTGGATGACCAAGGCAAAGCCTTGGTTTTCTGTCCTCACGGGCGCACCTCTCCCGCAGCAGGCAACAATTGCCGGCGCACCATCCACAGATTCGACAGCGCAAACAGCGTGGTCAGTTGCGCCGTGTTCTTGGCCAAGCCGCGAAAACGAGTCTTTACATAGCCGAACTGGCGTTTGATCACCCGGAACGGGTGCTCCACCTTCGCACGCACTTGCGCCTTGGCCTTTTCGATCTTGCGCTTGGCTTTGTAAAGCACGCTGCGTTTGCTCAAGTGCGTGTAGGTGCTGCGTCGCGCAGCAATCTGCCAGATCAATGACCGCCCTTCATGCTCTGGCCTTTTTTCAACGCCGGTGTAGCCCGCGTCGGCACAGAAGACGTTCTCTGCGCCATGCAGCAGTTCTGCAACCTCCGTTACGTCGGCCACGTTCGCGGCGGTGCCATGAACGTGATGCACCAGACCCGATTCAGCATCCGCGCCGATGTGGGCCTTCATGCCGAAATAGTACTGGTTGCCCTTCTTCGTTTGATGCATTTCAGGATCATGCTTGCCTTCCTTGTTCTTGGTCGAACTGCCGACTCAGATAGCTGGCATGACGCTGAAACTGGTAATGCTGATTGGATTTTCGTCGATGGCTGGTTTGATCGGCGGAGGTGGGCTGGGTGACCTCGCATTGAGGTACGGTTACCAAAGGTTCAACAACGAAGTGATGATCTCCACGGTGGTTGTGCTAGTCATCCTTGTTCAGAGCGTACAAAGCGTGGGCGACAATCTCATACGCTCACTTGACGTTAAGTGAGTGCTGCTGTTGACCGCAGGTTCGAGCATAACCTCCGGAGCTACTGGCAACTCGTCGTCGAGCATGAACTAAGGCACCCCAGGTACAGCGGCAGCTACCGACCTTGAGACTGACTTGGTTGGTAGCGGCCACATCCCGCCTTGCACGGCGCTGGATTCAAGCCACATCCAAACCGATCAGCTTTTCCTGTGGCAATGCCTTGCCCGCTGTACGAACGATTCGATAAACCCTGACGAGTTCGGGGTCAGTCAGGCTCTCAAGGAAGGCAAGCTTTCCCGCGACCTGCTTCTGGTAACGACGCTCGGTGTTGATCTCAACCATCAGTTGATTGAGGCATTCGTCTGAAGGCGCAAGGTATCGTGAGAAGCCGGGTAGGGTGGCCGCGATGCAAAGGCCCTCAGGATCATAATCAGTGAAAGCCACAACTGGCAGCTTCAGCTCCGCCAGCAACGCCTGGCTACTGTCAGTCTTGTAGCTGCCTGGCGCACCTCGAAATACCACTAGCGGATTACCAGGCAATCGCTCAAGTAGAGGCGTTTCGTGGGTAAGCTCAAAGTTTTCCCAGTTCTCGATGAGCAACACGCTGTCGTGCGTGCAGTGTTCAACCACCCACTGGCGGTCGAGATCCAGGCTGGCACCAGGCGGGAGGTGGATCGGAGCCGGGCCTAGCAATAATGGTCGGCCGGGTAGGGCCTTCACGGCTACACGCTTGCCACGCAGGCGTTTGGTGGTGAGTTTCTCATCACCGCCTTTCTTCAGCGCTCCATGGCGTGACTCACCCTCCCACGCATCAAGCGATTGGTATGGGTTGACCTTGGCCTCGTTCTGAAGGTAGGTAGCGATCTTCGCCTTGTGGGTTTGACTGAATCGCCAAACAGATCCAACGCGTTGACCAACGCCGTAATCCTCACAGAAATCATTGAGCATTTTGCTAGGGCGAAAGTCTTGCTCCTCTGATTGGAAGATAGACAGGAGCTTCTTGGTGAGGGCTAGCGTTGGCATAGCAGCACATCCTCGATAATCACGTTTCCGCTGAGCTTATCGTCCTCAGTCTTGGCAACGTTTTGTATGGACAGCCGCCTGATGATCTTGGCGTTGGCATTGATCTGTTTCTCGACAAGCGTGAGGAAGCACATCATGCACGACTCCTGATCCAACACCTTGGTTTCCTCGGCCTGTATGAAGTACCCAGCAGCCGAAATCGGGGTGGGGGATTTGGCAGCCTCATTGAGAAGGCGCTGACTGACCACTACAAGTGGCGAGCCTTTGATGAGCGCCGCTTTTGGTGGCGCTTCATCGACCGGTGTACCGGGTTTTCTGGTTTTGACGGGAACAGCCACCGCCTTTTCAATGCTCTTGGCGATATCGACCAATGAGTCTCTGATGTTTTGTGCGCCCAAGTCAGGCACCAGCTGAATCTTCAGGGGCTCGTGATGGTAGGCCCATTCCGGAATCTCAGGATACTCATCTGGAGATCGCACCTCGTACTCAGGATGCTTCTGAAGATAGAGTTGCAGCGCACGAATGCGACGCGCGCGAGGGGCAACCGTCCTGATTTTGTAGAGATAGGTCTTAAGCACATGGATGATGTCGACTGTCCTGGAGCGCCACTCTGAAAGCTTGTCCAAAATGTGGCTCTGATACAGAACCTCCAGGGGCTCGCGCTCCTGTGGCGTCAGCTCGTCAAGGATAGCCTCGCCATCGAACATAGTCAGGGCCTTGAGGATCCGCTCAAGCTGGTTGAGATAGTGCTCGGTCTGCTTTTCCTTCTCCTTATAGGTCGTAACGTTGCCGAAATTGTTCTCTGCCGCTGTGCGGACATGGAGGAGGAAATCATTCATGGCCTCCGCCATCTCGTACAGGGTCGCATCGATATCACCCTGAATGAGCAGTGAGTCTTCGATGCGATTCTGTAGGCAGGCGTCGGTGTAGTCGTCCATCAGTTTGATGAGACGGGCCATCTGCTCACCGAAGTCGGCCGAGATATCGTAATTCCGAGCACGATGGGTTGCTTCGTTCAGCAGGCGATTGAGGGTAGGCGAGAGCCGGTAGGTGTTCTCAACTGCGGCGTTGATACGCACTGCTCTGATCTGCTGAAGCTTCGTCAGCGCTCGAGCATTCTCATCATCCCGGGTGATATACCCGGCCGAATACATCTGCGCGATCAACCTGCGGTTTTTGTGCAAGAGCTCAAGATGACTGGCCACCGACTCTTCGAGTGTGCTCATGACTCGGATCTCTTGTCGTACTCGCTATCTTCTTCAGAGATCTCGTCGTGCAGCATGAGGTACTCGATAGCTTCCATCAGCCACTCGATGCGGCCAGTGAACATGAATATCTCGGACTCAGGATTGACGAGGAGCAGGTACCCTTCATTCTGGAAACGCTTGACGATCTTGTTCAGGCGCTCCCGATCGGAGCCATCCTTCGTGTTGATGTCGATCGTCGTCTGTCGCAGCTGCAGATATAGACTGGGATTCTCAGAGATCCTGGCCATCATTTGATTGAGGTTCAGAACCTGGCCTGCAGCTACAGACTCATCATCCCCAGTGATGCGCATCACCAGTTCAAGGAAAGACACCATAGGACGCAGGACATTTTTTACCTCTGTGAAGCGCTTTTTCGCATCTTTTTTCCCCTCCACGTCGATGTCAGCGTGTGCGGCAAAGAATGCACCGCCGTCTCGCGTTGTCGTCAACCTGAGGTCTATGCGCCTGAGGTACTGATCAACGTCGCCCTGGTTGACCGAGTTGGCCAGGAACTGATGGCCTTCGTAGTCGGTAATCTGGCAGATGAAGCCGCCCTCCATGAGCGCAGTCGCTACCCGCGCAAAAGTGGTCATTCGCCGTCCTCCCAGGCAAGCTCAAGCTCACCGTCATCGGTTGCGTCGTTTTCCAGGGCGAGTTCGCAATGCACCAAGCGTCGTTCCGCATCCAATTTGTACTTGTGTTCAAACAGCATCAGCGTCTCAGCGTCAGGATCGGGGAAAGCGGTGCACAGAGTGATTCTGTTTTGGCCTAGGTAGTTGCAGAGCGACACGATGTTCTCAGCATCAATCGCCTTGAGCTCATCGACGCACCAGGTCAGCTGTACAGGAGCGTTGCCCCGAACCTTACCAATGAACCCCAAGAACAGGATGATGAGCACTAGGTAACTCAGCCCGTTCGAAGAGATGTTTTCGAGCTCAGCGCGATTGCGGAACTGCCGGAAGTTACCTTGTTCCCGCACGGAGCCGCGGATACTGACCAACGATTTGAATTGAGCATTGATGCCGCGATTGCCATCCCAGATCGCGAGCAACGCGTTGAGATGGGCAACGGCATCCACGCTAGGCAGTCTGTCCTCCTGCGTCCATTCCTCTCGGTCATTGGTGATTTTGTTGATCACAGACCAATAGTCGAGCTCTTCAACACCCGAGTAGATGGAGATCTTCAGCTCGGAGAGGTTGTCGAACACTGCCGAGCTGTGCTCCAGATGCTCTTGCAGGGACGTATTGAAGCTGGAGAGCTTTTTGTTGAAGGTCTGCAGCTCACGGTGAAGGCCTTGGATTTCGCCGAAAATGGTTTTGGCATCTGCGACCAGAAGCCGTCGGCTCTTATCATGCTCAGTTGCGAACCAGTCCTCGACAACGCGAAGCGTCACGCGGGCATCGACATCCTCACCAGTTTCAGTGCGGATGTTGTGGAGGCGATCTTGGAAGTAGGTCGACGGGGCAGCAAGGGGTACCTCGTTGAAAGCAGTTCGCATTCTTGAGGTAAGCTTGCGCAGTTGAGCTTCTGCTTCCGAAATTTGTTGCTGGAACGTGAGCATAGCTGCGCGCAGAGAGCTGGCTTCCCAGGCGCTGTCATAGGCTTGGTGACGACTGGTGGGCTCGTACAGCTTCAGCCTGTCATCAAGGCAGCTGGCAACGATGACCAATTGGCTCTCAATGGCTGAGATGGCTGTACGACACTCTTTGATGGCCGCGTTTACCAGTTCACGCTTTCGTAGCCAGGTCTCAGTCTCTTCCTTGACTAGCAAGGTGTCTCGGGCGAAGTCTGCCTGCTTCTGCACTTTTTTGGCCTGAAGCTCAGGAATCTGCGGGAGCATCTGGCTTTTCCAGACTTGCCACGTGGATAAGAGCTCGCTCCACGACTGGATATCTTTGAGCGTTTTCAACAGATCCGCACGCCGGTTTTCAAGCTCGGTGATGACGTCGACGTCTGCACCTTCGCCCGCAAGCTCTTTCTTCTGTTGTTCAAGGAAGAATTTGATACTCTCGTCGCGCGTCCGCTTGTGCGCATCGACACCAGCTTGTATCTCGCGAACCGCCGAGTTCAGTCGTGCTTCGTCCTCCGAGATCTGCTGCCTAAATTGCTCGGTGAGAGCCACTTTCTTGCTTGCAATGCGCTGATTGAGGTCGGTGTGAGCCTGTTGTGCATGTCCGTGGAGGCGTTCGCACTCAACCAGTTGAGCTTGGGCAAGCTCAAGAGCTTGAGCAATAGCCTGGCTCAGTTGCTCGTTGAGCTCATCGATATCTCTCTCCAAACCCTGGGCAGATGATCTGGCCTTCGTCAGGCTGGAGCGAGCCAGCGCGAGCTCTTCAGTCGCGGCTTTGATCGACTTGCGCAATTCAAACTGCTCATGAACAGCACGTTCAAGCTGAGCCTCGAAAGCTTCTAGCGCTTGGTTCGCGTCTTCAAGTTTTTCGTGAAGCTTCGACTCGTCCGCCTCTTCAGTGGCCTCAACAAACTCCAGCTCCAGGGCGATCCCGTAGAGGCTCTCAGACATCGCTGTCAGTTGGGGGTGCATATCGTTGCGGTATAGGAGCGCAGGGTTGATGACTCTCGCTATGTTTTCTGACCAATCTGGCCGATTGGCTCGCAGAAACGCGAGGAGGCTATCCTGATCAGGGGTATGAGCTTGTTGGATCTCTGCAATCAGGCCTTTCTGTTTCTCGATAGATTCCTTGATCGCTTTGATCGTCAGATCATGCCTGGCCGACCGATCTTGAAGGTCGTCGACAGAACGCTGCTGGTCACCGACTAACGTCTGCGCGGTTAGGATGACCTTGTTCGCATCCCTGATCTCGAGATTTTTGTTGTCGATCCTGGCTCGAATTGATGGGTCAACCGGTGGGTTTGCCACGAGCACTTGAGCACGTACCAGATCACCATGACGTTGTTGCGCCTCGCGCACCAACCGCTGGAGTTCATCGGCAGATGAGTCGTCCACCACCTTCAGTGCATCTCTATAGGCGGCCTCGATCCTGGACTGAGCCTCGCGGGCTTCTTCCCTGAGGTTGTCAGCCTTCTGGATGGCTACAGCGTGAAATTCGTTATGAAGCCGGTTCTCCTCATTGATCTGCTGCTCGTACTTTGCCTTGACCTCCTGAGCAGCCCCTAGAGCCAGATTAAGCTTGTTGCCAACGCTTCGGAGTTCGTCTTCAAAAACGGCTTTCTGGGCGGTGCGAGCGCGCTTATCCTCAACGCCCTTCCTTTCGTAGTCCAGCCTGGCGGCCTCAATTTCCTTGAGATTACGATCACATGAATCGATCTCAAACTGCGCACTATGGATGGCCTGGGTCAATGCCAAAGCGCGCTCGTCGTGGGCGGCGGTCTCTTCGTCGAGATAAGTTTGCTTCAGCAATTGCTCGCTTTCGCGCTGAGCTTTTGTGAACTGAAGGTGGTCTTGAAGGTAGATGAATTTTTCCTTTACCTCTCGAATAGCATCTTCAGCAGATTCCAGTTCAGATCGCTGTGCCCGAGCGGTTTCGACCAGCGGTGTGATGTTCTTGATGCTTTGGTAGGCGTTGTAATCTCGAGGCCAATTCTCTACGCGCTTGCGCTCTGTTTGGATACCGGCAGAAGGTTTGCCTTCGAAAACCCAGTCCGCCACCACCTGCTGCAGGTCATCAAAATTGGCCTTTCGAGAGAACATACCCTTGGTGAGCTTCTCAAGATGCCGCAAAGGACGGTTGTAGGTAGTGAATCCGTACATGTCCGACATCCCAAGCAGATAGCGCCTGTGCGTAGGGTCTACGTGCGGCGGTTGCCATCCCTGGATGATTGCTCTGTAGTCGATGTACGTATCCACCAGCTTTTCAGCATGGGGGATTTTCAGGTGGATCAGGCGCTGGCGGAACTCCTTATTGAGTACAAACTGGCCGTCATCGGTCACGAACATATCCCGTCGGAAATGGCTGTTCACGAACCTGAAACGGATCTTGTCGGCGGTAGAGTTGCTGAGCACGACCACGAGTCGGCGGGTACCATCCGGACGCTCATACTCGTACACGAGGTAGGAGGTCTGGTTCGGCAGGTAGTAGTCGATGAACGAATCCTTACCTTGCGAAACCACGTCGCGTGGTTCAACGCCGGCGAAGAGCAGCGCCAAAGAGAGGAGGGAGGTTTTGCCTCGGCCGTTGCGCCCGGTCAGCGCCGTGCCACCATCAATACCCATCGTCTGAACTCTCCCACGGGAAAGCGAATCGATGAGATGGATGTTCATCAGTCGGAAGAGCGCCTCCGGCGCGTTCTGCGGCGGTTCAATTTGCTCCTGGGCCGGCAGTGGCGGCTCCTCGGCCATTACGTCCTCTGGTACCAGAAGGTCGAGACCAGCGTTATGTGTTTCAATATTCATCGCAACTCCTTTGCTTTACCCAGGGCCAGCCAGCACCAAGCGAATCCACACGGGTGGACGGGCGTGTGGATGGCTACCAGGTTAGGGAATGTATAAACGTGGACGAGCAGCGAGTGGGCCTTCCCATCTGACGGCAAGTGGCGCTCACTGGCGAGCTCATTGAGGGCCTCAAGGCGCTTTGGAGGGATTCGCGGCCCCTGCCTTAGTCGCGGCCTTTGCTTTTTTCGTCTTGGTTGACGCACCTGATGTAGGTGGAATCTTCTCGATCAGCTCTTTACCGATCTTCATACCCGTGCGCCGGAGTCGGTCACAGGCCGCCATGAAGCTGACTTTGCTGAAGAAAGGGATTCCCAAAGAGCCGCCTTTATAGGGTGGCCGCATGATTCCGTAGACCACGGTGTAAGCAGCGCGATCGATCTCCTGTTTACGTCCGTCAGGAAGCGATCCGGTGAATGCTCCGCCGCCGGGAGTCGCTGCCACCGTGTCTCTCAGCTTTTTGCGAAACTTACTGTCCGCCACGAAAGCTTCGGCACTGACGACGCCCTGCATCCACAGGTGACTGATCGGGCCCGAAGAGCCGCCATCTTTCAGGTGGATGAAGATCTTGTCGTTGGAATAGAAGTCGCAGGGCTCAAGGTTGCCCGAAGTGACACCCTCGGGGTTGATTTTGGTGCGGTCTAGCTTGATCAGATCGGGGCGTGTGACAGTGATGTCTGCAATCAGCTCTTCTTCGTTCAGGCATGAGGTTCGACCGATGATGCTGAAATCCGGAATGCTATCGAAATGCTTGTCGACTAAATCCTTGAAGGTCGCGGAAATTTCGTACCATTTGCCTGCAAATAGCACGTAGTGCGTCCGAGTCGGCTTGGTTAGCGTGTACTCCCAGTTCAGACAGTCATAAATCTTCCAGCCAATCGGTTCGCCAGACCTTTTGCTCACGGAACGCACCCGATGCGAGGACTTCATGACGTCCATAGTTTGGGTGCAGGTGAGCCGATTAAGCTCGTCCACGTAATCGGTGATGGATAGCTTGGTGAACTCGCTTTTGCGGCTACCAAAACCGGTGTACCCCAGTTCCGCGCCCTCTTGGTAATCAAGGATCTCTGGAGGGGACATGTGCAATAGGCTGTTGGCGCCTCCGCGGATCGCACTAATCTCGCTATAGAGCTGCCGATCCAGGATCTTCAACCGCTCAGAACGGGTCTCCTCCCTGACGTTGTCAAACCAGGCGTAATCGCGCTTGTAGGCGACTGACTTATAAGCCTTCAGAATTTCCGTGCACTTATCGTGAAACTCGGAAGGAGCCAGCGGCGCGTCCAGGCTTAGCGCGTCTTTGCCGGCAACAAACTTGGCAAATCCATCGTCACTGGGCTGACCGCCCGCCACCCTGGCTAAGTCTCGCAGTGTATCCATACCAAACTGGCTGAAATCCGAGAGTTTGCTAGCTTGTATCCGCTTCTGAAATGTCACTGCGTCGGGCGTGGCGAGATCAAGGCTAAGTAAGCTACCCCGCGGGACAGTGTTGAGCGCCACCTTCAGTCCAAATTGGTGAACGAAGGCATCTTCCTCCAGTGCGAGGTGGGCATAGCCAAAACAAAGGGCCATCCAGCGGTTTTGTACGTATAAAAAGAGGATGGCTGCGGAACCACTGGAGTGCAGGTTTCCGAGAGGATCGGAGATGTGAGGCTCGAGCAGGGCCAGCCATTCAGGGGTTCGGTCATACACCTGGCCGGAATAGAGAATACCCTCTCCACCACCGTCCCAATCCTGACCCTTCAACGCCTTAGCGCCACCGGGCCGGTACTTCGGGCTGAGCCCGTCCTCTGGATCCAGGTTAGGCCTCAACAGCCGTACCGTGATCGAGTTTACGCCGCTCCTACCCATCACCAACCCTCAGCAAAAGTCTGTCCTAGATATGTTAAATCCAGTTTGTAAACGGTGTGATGTCATATTGCAATGATTAATGATGCGGGCGCGGGTCGTGCCCGCGCTTTCCAATGGTTAAGCAGCCCGAACCATGGCCATGGAGGCAAAATCGGCGCAGATGCCTACTCTTGCCTTGAGCGGAGCACACCTATAACACCTCAACCAGGGGCAGCACTGATGGCAGCGCTGGCGCTGATGGATGTGCTAAGGATTGCGGCCGGCAGCGGTGTTGTCACCGCGCTCGTTACTGCAGGAATTACATGGGCCAAGAAAGATCGGCAAGAAAAGGCCCAATGCCGCTTGGAGGCGGAAATCGATGCCATTCACCTCGTGACGAGACTCGATGCTTTAGCGATATGTTGCGCTAACAATTACTGGGCGTTTCATAGCTACTGGGATCAGGTGCGTGGCTCAGAGCATGAGAGGGATTTATGATGCGTGAAACCCACGCTAGAGCTTGAGCCCGAAAAGCTCTCAAAAATCGATCGCCATATCACGTGCCGAATAGCCTGGCTGGAAAACAACATCGGACTGGGCTCGGATGGCATCCGAGCGCGGTGGGAAGCCTACTTGGACTCGGACGAAGCGTTGGAGGCTGATGCCGACCTAGTAGGTCACTTCGGACATGAGGCGCTGCTGATCTCCCGTTCCCTGCGCAAAATGTACAAGCTCAAGTTCCAAGGCATGCAATGGGGAATGCCTACCATCGAAAAACAGCTTGCCGAATGTTCAGAGAGGTCAAAGCTATTTTTCAAGGAGTAGGGGTAGCTGGAGCTTGGAGCTAGCCCGGCACGACGCATCTCGTTAAATTGTTTAGAATCGCTGTCTAGCCTGTCAATCATTACCTAAGGAAGAAATCTATGTCGCGCCTGGCTGAATTCCGCAAGCTGGAACAGAATCTTGCCGCTCAACTGGCCGAGCTGGAAGCCTTGAAGGGGAGCGCCGAGCTCCAGAAAGAAATCCAATTTGAGAATAAATTGCGCGAGCTGCTCGCAACTTATGGCTTCAGCCTGCGAGACATCATCAATATTCTCGACCCGGGCGCAGCATTGCGTGTACCTTCAGTCGCAGCACCCTTGAAAGCTAGCCGCAAAGCCCGTGATGTTAAGGTTTACCGCAACCCGAACAACGGCGAAATCATCGAAACCAAGGGTGGCAACCACAAACTGCTAAAGCAGTGGAAAGCTGAGTTTGGTGCTGACGTTGTCGAGTCCTGGGCATCTAAACAAGGCTGATCCAGGGTTACTGGCTTGCAGGGAGCTGCACATGGCTCAACCTGTCTAGAACGCTGGAATTGCTCAAAAATTCCAATCCGGGGAGAGGGGTGCCGTTCTTCTCTCTTAGGATCGTTGCTGGCGCTTTATGCCTCGCGATGAAGTATTCGTTGCGGCCCAATCACAGGCAATTCTGCTTCTTCGCCGAGCTCGACTTGAGTTGATTTGAGCGCTGCAGAGCATTGCTATTCAGGGAATGACAGCTCCGCCTGGCCAGAGACTTGCGCGCTCCGCTCTGTGCTCGACTTCCTATAGGCTCGTAGCAGAGCGGGCATCGCAAGTGTTGCATTGCCCGGTAGCGCCAAGCGGCGTCGCTCTCCATCCTGCAGTAGCTCCTGCAACTCATCACGGAGTTTCAGAACCAAATTCCCAACAGGTTCCCCGGCTCGCTCGCTCAGCGTCGAAGCAAGTAGAGTGAGGGGGCTTAGGTTCAGATGCTCACTGAGCTGGTCAAGTTTATCGAGTGAGATGCTCGACTTGCCTGATTCCAACTTTGACAAATAGGTGCGACTGGTGACTTCGCTCAGTTGCCTCTGGGTGAGGTTCCTTTTACTACGGATTCCACGCAGCACGTTTGCAAAGGATTCCTTGAGCGTCATAAGCCATCCCACTTCCAGGTTTTAACTTCTAAGGGTTGATTGAGGCGTCAGCATGCCGCTGGAGATGCTGTCAGTCTTGGGCTCACACTTCGAGCTTCCTGATTAGCCCGCCGAACTGCTGCGCTGGTTCCACATAGCGAAGAGCAGATTTCATGTCGCTCCAGCCGACGTATTCCATCAGCGTCTTGATATCCCAACCTGAACTTGATGCCCAAGTGGCGAATCCGCGTCGTATAGAGTGTGCACTGTACATCTGAGACGGCAGGCCGCAGCGCTCCAGAATGTCTCGGAGCAGCGGAATCAAGCTATGCGCAGCAAGCGGGCGATCGCTGATGTTCCCCCAGCGATCGATTCCCCGGAATACACCGCCGCGGGTTAGACCGGCAGCCTCAATCCAGTTCAGGTATGCCTCCACCGGACAAAGCTTGCTAAGCGATGGAGTTCTGTACTCCCGCCCGACGTTCTGTCGGTCTCCCTTACTGGATCCCAGGTAGAACCGAATGCCTACATAGCGTTCGGCATGCGTGTTCTCTATCGTCAGTCTGGACAACTCATCTCCGCGAAAGCCCCTCCAGAAGCCGATGGTAAGGATGGCAATGTCGCGGGTCGCTTTCAGCATGGTGGCCATGTTGCCGGCTGCTCTTGCCCGTGCAACCTCATCCTGAAGGTGAGCCACTGCCTTCTCGAGCTGTAGCAGAGGGAGGGGAGCTGCTTGTTTCTGCTGTACCGGGTGCAGTGCCCGGATGCCCTTCAGTAACTGCCTGACTTTGGGCGCCTTGGTGGGATCTGGGAATCCATTGCTTTGGTGCCAATTAGCGAGCGCAGCCAGGCGCTGCCTGAGCGTGCTAATTGCCAATTGGTCAGCGTACTCGGCGATGTATCGCACCACTGACTCGGTGGTGGTGGGCAGGAAGCCGCCCCAGGTCACTTCGAAATGGGAGAGGGCGGCTGCATAGCTCTTCGACGTGTTCTGCCGGACGCTCGCCTCTAGGTACTTATCTGCCTTGCTGACCTCTTCAACCACGCGACTTCCCCGCATCGAGCCTTCGATGGCTCTCATCCGCCACCCGTACCGCTTTTCAGGCCATTTTACCCCTCATCTGCGCCATGACAAGCGATAATGCTCGATTATGTCTTATCAAATATAAGTCTTTTTCAGCTATTGATCGTGATAATGTGTCACGTAATTACATGAAACGTAAACCAGTACGAAATCGTAGGAGCTGAAATGGCTAGAGGCGGCATTAACCTGGCACTGGTGCGCAAAGCTCGCGAGGCGCTACTGTCCAGGGGGCAGAACCCTAGCATTGACGCGATCCGCATTGAGCTCGGAAATACAGGCTCAAAGACTACAATTCAGCGCTATTTGAAGGAGATTGAGTCACACGATCCTCGCCCTTCGGCTTCGCCATCGCGCTTGAGTGATGAGCTCACCGAGCTTGTGGGTAAGATGCTTGAGCGACTTCTGGTGGAAGGGAATGAAGCTTTGGCGAACGAGCGAGCAGCGTTTGAGCTAGAACGAAAGGCCATGAAAGCCGAGAGCAGTACACTTCAGGGACACCTGGAACAGGCACAGCGGGAGATCACCAAGCTGCAGTCAGCACTGCAGACTCAGGATGAGGAGCTCAAGACTGTTCAATCCAGTCTGCAAACCGAGATCACCCGTAACGCCCGGATCAGCCAGAGCTGCAGCGACCTTGAGGTTCGACTCCAAGAGAAGGACACCCAGATCCAATCTCTGGAGGAGAAGCACACGCACGCCCGAGAAGCCCTTGAGCACTACCGTGTAGCGGTTAAGGAGCAGCGTGATCAGGATCTGAGCCGTCACGAGTCTCAGATTTACCAGATGAAGCAAGAGGTGGCCGTCCTTCAGCAGACGCTGATGGTTAAGCAAGAAGATGCCACCCGAATGATCCGCGACAACGAACGCTTGATCGCCGAAAACCGCCAGCACGCCAAGGAAGCGAACCAGCATCGTGATGCTATCGAACTTCTAAGGGGCGACCTGGGCATCGCTAACGCAGCCACCGCGCGCGCGGAAGGCGCTAAAGAGCTGCTCTCTCAGCAACTGAAAGCCAAGGCTAAGGAGGCTGTTGACGCTCAGTCCGAGGCCGCCGCAGGGAAGCTGCGTGAGGCTGAGTTGACCCAGCAGCTTGCCAGTGCACAAGCCGACCTCGAAAGGATGGGCGACAGATCCTAGGGGAGGAGGCTAAGGGCATTCTCCTCGCTCTGCGCGTCCTCGCTAAGAAGCCGCGCTGTGAAGACTGCAGCCTGGAGATCAAGATGGCTCGAGGCAAACGACTTCATCAGGAGCGAGCGGGGAAGGGCCCAATCCCATTTTTCTCGGATCATGTTTTCGACGTTTTCTAAGATGGACTCTACATCTGAGATGTCCATCTGGCCGACGACGCGCAAAGCTCGCAACGTGTCCTCCTCACCGAAAGCAACCTCCAGGAAGAGTCCATTGTTTTCGCACTGAATGCCCACATGCCTGAGTAATAAGGCCAGTGCATCGTTGGTGTAATCCCCTCGCCAGGTCGCCACGTGGCTTACGCTAGCAGAGCCAACAATCGCCGTGCTATCCAGCCCTAGGGCACGGAAGTTACCCCGAGCCTCCTCCAGGAGGGCTTGAGCGTGTTTGTCCAAGAAGGGACAGGGGGTGGTTTCCATCAGCACATTTCGCATTTCAAGCCTGACGCGATCATCCAACTGCGCGCTTAGCCCATCAAACTGAGGGGGCTCGCCGCCCCGCGCCGGCGTGACCACGATAACCTTCGCCTCAAGGTCGACATCCTGAACCTGCCAGCGTTTGCCGCCAAAAATGATGCGTTGCCCCTTGGTCAGGGGTTTGCTGACGGGCAGCGAGCCAAGTGGTTTGCCATCCCGGAGCAAACGAAACTCTTCATCGCTCGTGAAGGCGGTGTAGAACTCATAGTGGTTGATCAAACGCTCCCCGAGTTCGCCTGGCAGCAGAAGTCCTGAGCTGTCCTGGACGATCAACTCCTTCTCACCCATACCTTTGAGCAAAGATAGGAAATCAGGCTTGGTGACGCTGGCAAAACTGCCGCTTGCTATGAGATTTCTCCATAATTGCGCCGCCGAGGCACCGCCGAGCTGAGCAATCGACGACAAGCACTGCTGCACCAATGTCGAGGCGTGTAAGCCTCCAGACCGAGGCGGTTCAAACCATCCACTGATCAGCAAGCGGATCATGGCGACCGTTTGGACAAGGCCCTCACGTAACTGATCGGAGAGATCAGACTGATCCGTTAAAGGGCGCTCTCGGCAGTACGCTCTGAGCATGGCAGGCTCACCGGGCCGACGACCTGAGCGGCCAAGCCGTTGCCTGAGACTCGCAACAGAGGGTGGGGAGCCGATCTGTGCGACCGTCCTTATGTTACCGATGTCGATACCCAGCTCAAGGGTGGTAGTGCATACGGCAGAAGCTGGAGGATCTCCCGCTTTCAACGCCCGTTCGGCATCCTGGCGCAGTTCCTTGGACAAGCTACCGTGGTGCGGCCAGAACTCGTTTGGCACTCCATCGTTCTCGCACAGTGAACGCAGACGGTCGGCAAACCATTCAACCTCCTGGCGCCTGTTGGGGAAGATCAGGTTGTTATGCCCCCTGAGTACCTTATACAAGTGACCTGCGATAGCCACTTTGGTACCTGAGGTGTCTTCCTTCTCGGCGCTTTCATCTATTGATGCATTTGCGGGGTGTTCCGCCACCAGTTGCTGCATGGGCTGTTCAATGTACCCACGTACCTGCACCTGGAGTTCCTGGCCAGAGGATTTCGACTCGATGACGGTAATGTCATCGGGGCGAACTGGCCTCAGGAATTTTCGGGCCAGCGACATCTCCCCAAGCGTCGCCGAAAGCCCTACACGAGGCAGGGCCCTACCTACGACAATCTCAACCCGTTGCATGAGCGATTGCAGCTGCTTACCGCGCTCACTGCCAATGAAGGCATGGAGCTCATCGACCACGATGTAGCGCAGGTTCTGAAAAGCTCCAGGCAAACTGGAGCCTCTGTTCACGAACAGCGCCTCGAGCGACTCTGGAGTGATCAGCAAGATGCCTTCGGGCGATTTCAGGAATCGTTGTTTCTTGCTTGCTGCCACATCACCATGCCAAGCAACGACGGGCAGCTCAAGCCGCTCGCACAGCCGGCTGAGTCTGTCCCACTGGTCGTTGATCAGGGCCTTGAGCGGGCTGATATACAGCACCGCGCCGGCGGGTTCGCTATCGTTGAGCAGGTTGGTCAGGATGGGGAGGAATGCAGCCTCTGTTTTACCTGCCGCGGTAGACGCTGCAATGATCACGTCGCGATCAGCGCCCACCAAGGCCGGTACCACCCACTCTTGGGCATCACGTAACGACGTCCATCCCTGTGACCAGATCCATTGCTGAACCTCGGGGTGCAGACGCTCAAAAGAAGAAGAGTCAGAGCTTGAAGGTGGCGAGCTCATCGTCGGCCTCTACTTCAAGATCCTGTTGCCCAGCCTCATCCTTGGCCAGCTCCACGGCACCCAGCAAAGTTCGCCAATCCGCCTCAGGGTTTTGCTCGATCACCGCGAGCAGGTTGATGAAAGCTGTAATGGTCGTGCGTGGCGTCCGGAAATACGCCTCGCCCAAGCGCTGGTTGCAGTGCGCCATGAAAGCGGGGATTGCTTCGTCCGGCAGCAAGAACTTCTCAGGTTCGCCGAAGGCGTAGACGTTACGCAGCTTCTGTAGCAGCACATAGAAGTCTTCTGGGGTCAGGCTGCTGAGTCGAATGACCGGCCCAGAAAGGTCGACCAGCCCAGACTTCGCAAAGCTGTTTTCCGCGAGGCGCGACTGCAGGGCAGGGTAGCTGTAGAGCCCGCGACGAGTGTCCATCAGAAACTCTGGTGTGCCGCCCAGGACAAAGCCCAGACCTTCAGCGGAGCCCTGCAGAGAATCGTTGAGGATGCGCAGAATCTGTTCGTAGTTGGCGTTACGGGCCTGGGTGTTTGCCAGCTTGTACAGGTTGACCAATTCATCCAGGCAGACCATCAAGCCGCCGAAGCCGGCCAGGCGCACAAACCTGGACAGCAATTTCAACTGATCGTAGACGGAGGCATCGTCGACGATCGTACGCACACCGAGCGCAGCCCGGGCATCGGTCTTGGTGGAGAATTCGCCGCGCAGCCAACGGATGGCATCAGCTTTGAGCTGCTCATTGCCTTCCTCGAAACCGCGGCAATAGGCAGCAATGACGTCGGCAAAGTCATAGCCGTTGACCATCTCGGTGAGCTCCGCCAGGTACTCACGAATGACCACCTCGCTCTCAACACCTTTGGCCTTGGCTTCCGTTTTAGCCTGTGAGATGAATTTCTCAACGATACCCTGGAGCGCGCCGCCATCGGGCTTGGTACGCGTGGCCATGTTCTTGGCCAGTTCGGAGTAAAGGGAGCGCGCCTGACCACCCGAAGCATGAAGACGACGGTCAGGATTCAAATCGGCGTGCATGGTGACGAGCTTGCGCTCCATGGCGATGCCGCGCACCAGGTTGAGAAAAAAGGTTTTACCTGCACCGTATTCGCCGACAACGACCCGAAATGCCGAGCCGCCATCCGCGAGACGATCCACATCCTTGAGCAGGGAATCGAGCTCGCCTGCTCGACCTACCTGGATCAGATGCTGCCCTACACGGGGCACAACGCCCGCACGCAGCGATTGAATGACCGCATCGCGATCCTTGGCTCGTATCTTACTCATAGTGCTAATTCATCCAGAATTTCGGGGTTGATTTCGATGGGGTCGTCGCCTTCAGTCACGGGCATGTCGAACAGCTCAAACGCTGTGTCGTTGATCCTTTCCAGAGCGCCATCCAACATCAGTTCCATATCACTGGCTGCGTCTTCCAGCTCAGCGCGGCTCCATTCAGTCCTAGAAACCAACAGACGAAGGAACGCGGAATGCTCGACGTCCAAACCATGTACGGTAGCAAGCTGTTCGGCGGTACTGCCTTCCTGTTCTTGGGGGGCTTCTTGTACCGAGGCATTAGGTGTTTCAGTAGGCGATTCTTCATTGAAGACGCTGGCCAGAAGCGCCGACACCTCTGCTGTTTCTTGTTGCAGACGAGCGACCTTGTCCATGTCCAAGGCAAAGCCTGAACCACTGCTTTCTGAAGACGGTGCCATACTGGTCGGCGCGCCAGTCGCAGTCATTGCCTCCACGACCTGGGAAGGGCGAACGGCTGCACTATGGAGGTCGCTGTAGACGAACTGCGGATCGAGAGCGAGCGATTTGTACACGCGCTCAAGCAGCTTCACTTCCTGCGGTGTCACCTCACCATCGGCTTGCGCTAGGTGGGCCAGGAAACTGGCAATTTTTCGTTTGGCCTCAAGGGGCAGCGGCTCAAGTTTCTTCTTGAGGCTTGCCAGCGTGGGCGGCTGCTTCAATTGAATCTGGAGATGCGCCTTCAAGCGTTTGCGATGCGCGACGCAGAGGTGATCCCATGAGTCAATGTGGCCTGACAGCAGATTCACCTCCTCAAGCGAGGTATCACCGTCTGCCGCAGCGACTGCACTGGCCAGATCTAAGGTCACAGCTGCAGCGCTGTAAGCATCGGTAGAGCGAAGAGTGCCTTCGTCAGAGTCCGCGGCGAAAAGCGCGATGGCGTCTTCTGCTTTGGGCGTACGGCTGCCAGAAAGAACATCGGGCTCCAGTCCAATTCGCTTGCTTTCCAAGGCCCGGGCGAGTGCGACGACTTTGTCGCGGGAGAGCGCGCCGGCTGATTTGAACCGGCCGGCCAGTTCACCGAAACTCATGCAGATGGTTTCGCCCCCGACGCGCTGCTCCAACTGCTCGAGTTCTGCTTTTGCTTCAGCAGGCCAGAGTTCTGTTGGCAACTGCAGGATAGCTTCCAGGCTATTTTCCGCGTCCGGATTGCGCCCCAGATACCGACTGAATGCGTCGAGCACAGCGGTGCATTCCTCGACAATGACCTGCAGCTTGTTGCGCGTTCCTGAGGTTGCCGCAACATCGGGAAGGTCACCTACGGCCACTGCCGGAATGTTCAATCCGGCGGAAGCAGGGCGATAGGCAATTTTCAGCTTGGTCTTGTTCTGAGGAAGCACGATACCGTTGGGGTAGCGCTTCGCAAATTCGTTTTTGAAGAGCGCTGCAAATTGCTCCGGGCACCTGGTCACGGGTGTACGCCTGGAAATGTTCGGTTCTGCAAGTGCCCAGGCCAATGCCCAGCTCGGGTTAAGTGGATACTTGTCCACGGCCATCTGGCCCAGCGCAACGCGCAGGGACATGGGCAGCTCATACCCATCTGCGGCGCTGGCAGCGGGCTCGCTTATGTAGCTCTGAGGCTGAACAGCGCCCGCGTCGATATGGGCGAGGAAGCGGGTAGCGTAGCCGCGGAAAGAATTGTTGTCGCCATAGAGACCAAGCAAGCGCTCGACCTCGGCCTTGATGGCTGGGATTTCTGCCTTGGCCTGAGGGTCAGTTGGTGCATCGATCAGTGCGCGGCGTTCAAGCCCGTAGAAAAACAGAAATACATAACCTGCATCGGCAGGCTGGCGGCGACCGCCTGCCAACCACTGTAGATACGCTCGCCGCGCCTCGGGCGTGATGCTCCTGTAGCTTGGCCAGTACGGCATCTGTCGCTCGGTGAGGTTCATCGGTGAGCGCGCGACACGAAGCGTGGCATCGATCAGGGACGGTTCAGATTGGCCGAATTGTGTCGCTCGCTCGGTGATGTAGAGCATTCCGCCTGGGATGGCCAACCCAGCCACGTTGATGGACTCATTTTCAGCCAGCCAACGAACCCCCATGGGCTTGGCACTTGGCTTTGGGATGGTGCAACTCTGACTGTCGCTGGACGAACCGACCTGGACGGTATGGAAGTCCCGCTCGCGGGTACTGGTATTGGTGCTGAACTGGACGGTGACAGTGGGGGAAGTTGCTTGTCGAGACGCGGCAGCGATCTCGGCAACAATGTCATCTTCAGGAACATAACGCTTTGCCCGGGAGGCACGTCTGACGGCCCATACCAATACGCCTATGCCCAAGACGACCCCAATGGCAATCCACACCTGTTTAGGGATCTGTGCCAAGAGGGCAATCACAATAAACAGGGCGTACAGAGCGATCGGCCCGCCGCCGCTCCCTTTGCGCTTCCGTGGCATATGTGTGTTCCGTATAGTTGGTAATGGCCAAGTGACATTCTTGCGGATTTTCCATGGCCGGCCAAGCCGTCTGAGCGAAGGATGTCAACTTAGCGACGAACGCCTATGCGCCAAGTCGTACTGGCAGTTGAGAGCTGGCTTCAGGCCGGCAACCTGCCGGAGCTGGACGGCATTTTAGATCGGGCAGATGCCGCGGAATGGGCATGCGCTTCACCGTTGTCCCTCGGAGGCTACCTTCATCCTCCGGTAGAGGACTCGCAAGCGATCGACGACATGGCGCTACTCATCCATTCGCTACCTGCCCCCAGGGTGCGGAAGGCTGTCGACGATCTTGCGTCTAGACCAGCTACGCGCGTAGTTCCAACGGAGCTTGAGCTTGTGGAAGCCCCGATTCCATTTGCTCAACCACATTTGGAGGCAATGCTTGCGACATTGAAGGAGCACCGCACACCTCAGAGCGCCAGCCGCTACTGGGAAGGTAATGCTGATCGAGAGTACGGGGTGAGAACCTTGAAGTTCTCCTACAAGCACACCTCTATCAAATGCCTACAGATCTCGCGGGAGCCCCGTGGGTGTTTAGAGGGTCGCCACAGTTTTCAATCGCAACTGCTGCTGCCTTGGCGAAGCTAACCCCGCGTGTCTATTACTTTCCGGATACCGATCCTCAGGGGTTGGCCAATAGCTTGAATGCCGCCAGTTGCTGTGGAGTCATAAGCTGCACAATCGCCGCTCTCAGTGAGCTCCGATCGAGAGGCTTGGATAAACCACATGATTATATGAACCAGCTCCGAGTGATGGACGGCCTGCTCAAAACAGGCCATCCCTTGGCATCGGTGCTATCCGAGCTTCGAACTGGATTCAGTCAGGAGTCGATGGCACGACAGCCGCTACAGGTCTGGCGTCATTAGATACTCTTCAGGGCTAACGTCTGAGCCATCGTTGGTGCAAATCACTCCTGCAGATCTAATGTCGCCCTCCTTGAGTGAAGGCGATATGGCATCATCGTGCATGTCGCTCTGCCAGCTGGATGAGAGCCCTGGATCAGTTATGCCTTGGCGCCACTCCATTTTTAGGTTAGGAAAGGATCTTCATGTACCTACGCACCCTAGACATAAAGGGCTTCAAGTGTTTTGGCGCGCCGTTCACGATCGAATTTCACGACGGTCTCAACGTCCTGGTGGGCGAGAACGGAGCCGGAAAAACAGGTGTGATTGCTGCGGTTCGCCAACTTTTCAATGACTCAGAGTCTGGCAAACGGCTGATCAACGAACGAGACTTTCACCGGGGATTCGATGAGGCTGCAGTAGCAGCTCAATCGATCGAGATCCAAGCTACCTTTTCTGACCTGGATCAAGATGACGCCGTCGCGTTCCGCGACTGGTGCGGCACAGGCGACGAGGCGAAGCTCACATTTACTGCCCTCAACATGGAATCCCGCGGCCGATTTAAAACCAATCTCTATGGCGGCGAAATGCGAGGCGCAGCGCTAGAAGGTGAGACCCTCGACCTCATTCATTGCATTTACCTGCCGCCGCTACGTGATGCAGAGACAAAGCTTAGGGATGGGCGCCAATCTCGCCTAGCGCGGCTGTTAAAAGCGCTGTGCCGCAAAGAGCTCGATGTAGCGAGGCGGGAGGGGAAACCTCACCCCTTGGAGGAGCGTGTCGGTGCGTTCAACCAGGAGCTTTCTGAGAGCGATAAATACGCTATAAAGCAGGCCAACGAGCGCATTGGCAAGAGTCTTAGGGCTGCGTTGGGAATGCACCTATCTCAGAGCACGCTGATCCAATTCTCGGAGGTGAGCTTCTCTCGCATCGTTGAAGGCTTGCGGCTGCTCTACTTCCCAAACCTGTCGAAAGCCGAGGCTACTCAATTCCGGGCGCTGGAAGAAAACAGCCTGGGTTACAACAATCTGCTGTATATCGCTTCCATCTTGGCAGAGCTGACCTTGGAAGTGGAGGAGGAGCGGGGAGAGGAAACCTACCTGCGGCTCCTGCTGATTGAAGAGCCTGAAGCCCATTTGCACCCCCAGTTGCAAATTCGCCTTCTTAAGCATCTGAGCACCATGGCTAAGGACAAGGGCATTCAGGTGATCATTACCACCCACTCCACGGTCATTTCATCAGCCGTATCGGTTGATGAAATCATTCATCTCTCCAATGCCGGCGCCCCTATCGCGATTCCTCTGCGAACGTGTGGACTTCCCGAGCCCAGCAGACAGTTCATTGACCGCTGGCTTGATGTCACCAAGTCCAACCTGCTTTTCTCAAAAGGCTCCATTCTCGTTGAGGGAATCGCTGAGGCGATGGTGATCCCTGAGCTAGCCAAACGAGTGCTCGCCGAGTACGGCGAGGGTATGAACACCCTTGAGGACTACGGAGTCTCCGTCATCAATCTAGGAGGCATCTACTTCAAACACTTCATGCAGCTGTTCTGCGATGTGAGTGATGAGAGCACAGGGGAAAATTTGCCGGTACGCTGTGCTGGCCTGACCGATAAAGACCCGCCCAAGACAATCAAGGTTGACGGCAACGGTGACAAGAAAATTTCGATTGACTATGTACCGCATGACGACAATCTGAGGGAGGGAGAAAACCATGCGCTTGCTCTGACTGCCAAAATTGGTCAATCGCAGTTCGGACGGCTTTACGCAGGTAAATACAAAACCTTTGAATACGACATTGCCATGGAAGGCTCGAACCTAAAAATGATGCTCACCATCGCCGCCAAACTCTGGCCTGCGCAGGAAGGAACGGTGGCTCCCGAGCTTCGAGAGAGAGCGAAGCTAGATTTTGGTGTTATGAAGAGTCCAGAGCGAGCTGGCCACGCCATAGAGCTGCTTAATCGTATCGACTCCACAAGTATCGGCAAAGGGATCTTCGCTCAGGCTTTCGCCGATGCACTGGAAAAGCAAGATGGTGACTTCGTTGTACCAGCTTACATCCGTGATGCCATTCTCTGGGCGTGCGGGCTCGATGAAGCACCTGCGAAATGATCAGCCTGACAGATGAGCAGAAAGCCTACATCGGCGCGCCTTTAGATCGGCATATATACCTCAAAGCTTGCCCTGGCAGCGGCAAGACAGAGGTTGTCGCTGCCATGGTAGCTAAGGTCGTCGAGGAATGGACTCGTTTCCCTGCTGGAATAGCGGTTTTGACGTTCTCAAACAGCGCAACGCACGAGGTGAAGGATAGATTGGTGCGATATCTAGGGGAACCGTTAGGCTTCCCGCACCTAGTCTCGACCTTCGACAGCTTTGTTCATTCACGAATGGTCGCAAACATCGCAAGTGAGGTTACTGGTTATCCTGGGAAAGAGGGGGATAGCCGGATCAGGATCTTGGAAAACAAAGCGGACATCTTCCACACACGAACAAAAATTTGTGGTCGCACAATCTCTGCCTGCAAGTACAACTATGACCTGCATAGTCGAAAATTCACGTTCTCGACTGGCGTACGTACAAGGGATACGCAGCTCAACGCTGAGGTGCTCAGCCAAGTCTCTCAAGACGACTTGATTGAGACGAAGAAACGCTTTTGGGCTGCTGGCTTTGCAACCTACAGAGATGTGGATGTGATAGCGCTGAGGGCCTTTCAGCGGCCTACGCTGGCAGGCTATTTCCAGCGGCTGGCGAAGCGCTTTCCACTCGTCATTGTCGATGAGTGCCAAGACCTATCGGCAGAGCAGTTAGCAATAGTGCGCAAGCTACACTCACTAGGTGTCAAGTTCCATTTCGTGGGCGATTTGAACCAGTCGATCTATGGGTTCAGAAAATCCAATCCAGAAAATGTGAGGGCACTCCTAACTGAGCTTGGTTTTGCAGAGTTACCTCTCACCGCCAATTGGCGAAGCGGGCAACCCATAGTGGATCTGTGTAGCGACTTGCTGCGGATTGATCGAATCGTCGGCAATCCTGCTATCGCCCCCATTAAGCCGCTTCTGCTTCAGTATTCAAAATGCCCTTCAGAGCTGTTGCCGAGAATCATCGAGCTCACGAAGGGGCACAAGGAGGTTGTCGTTGTAGCTCGTGGGCATAGTACGCTCCAGCGGTTTCGAAAAGGTGACGATTTCAAAGGAGTTGAGATACTGGCTCTCGCATGCGTATCTGCCGAAAGCGGTAGCAACGCAGAGCTAAACGTCGCGGTTGGCCTATTTGCTGAATGGCTGGCAGATAAGCTCTCCCTCCAAGTAACAAAGGCGGGGCCGCATTGTCCGGTCGAGGTCGAGTCCAAGCTTGCTTGGCGGAAATTCATTCATGAGTGTTTGAAACACCTATTGAGCGCAGGTGCTGGCAACCTGGAGCTTACATGGAAGCAATGGGCAGCTCTGACCAAGCGTGCCCTGCAGGCTCTACCAGACCAGCCGTTTGTACTAGCTGAGATAAAATCTGAGCTTGACCCTCTGAGAGGACTAATCCTTAGAGCCCCCGACAATCAAGGAGACACTGCGTTGAGCGTGCGACTTGGCAAGGGCGTAGCTGAGCAAGCCGTTGTTGACGCTTTGCGATATGAGACCATCCACCAGGTCAAGGGAGAAACCCATGATGCAACAGTGGTCGTGTCGTCACTTCAGAAGGGTAGGCATCTTTCTAATTGGCAAGAGTGGCTTGCCGATCCAAAATCCGAGGGTGCGCGATTTGCGTACGTAGCTAGCTCTCGTCCGCGCCATGTGCTCATTTGGGCAGTAAAAAAGCTCAAAGCTGCAGACAAAGAGATGCTAACTCAACTGGGGTTTGAACTCGCTTGAAGTCAAAGCGATCCTACAGCAATTACCTCGCAGACCGTCTCCTGCTGCTAGTGCCTGCTGACTGCCTGCCTCGCGAACTGGTTGGGAGACGGCTAGACGATGACTTAGGGGTTTGAGGGCTTTGTTGGTATATCGGACGGAGGCCCTCTCGCAGCCTCCGTATCCTTTGGCACTAGGTTTCTTACTCGTTGTTGGCCAACCGACTCAATAGCGTCCTAGCTGTCACCAGAGCCAAGTGCAGTCTTAAGGTTGAGTGATCTTCATCCGAAAGTCCTTTGTGCGAGCCATCCGAATGCAACATTTTCAGTAACCCGTTCAGCATTCCTTTCCCATCCTGATTCCATTCTGAACGACTCTCGGAGAGAAAACCGCACTTCGCTAGGGCTTGGAACCCGTTGTTCAGGGAAGGATTTCCGGGTAAGTAAGCGGCCGCGATTCGTGTCGCTATTTCCAAGATAAGGCTTTCAAGGAATGTCCTGATCTGGGCATTGGCAGCAGCCCAATCACCCCTTGTATGGGCGTCAATCGCCTGGTCAAGGTGGCCGCAAGATCTGGAGAAGCCGAAGTCTTTCAGGTGCCGGTGCACTTGGTCATCACCAGCAGCCAAATCCACATTTCGTGGCAGGCTTCGTCTCAGCCATGGCGGATTCCCTTGACCACAGTCTCCTGCGTCCCATGAGACCGTAAAGCCATCTCGCGCTAGGCATCGCTCAAGTTGACTCTGCTCCGCGTATCTGGCAGGCGAACTCATGAGACGAACTGCCTCTCGGACTACAGCCTCGCCAAGAGTCATTTGCCCTTCGCGGGCCCAGAAAACTCGCTCCGCATGCTCTAATAGTGCTTTATTGAACACCACTCTCTTCTTCGATACGGACAAGTCACTTCCTGAGGGCACCCATCGTTCCAACTCGAGGCGCTGAACCATCAGGTCAAAACCAGCGCTTGTCCCTGCTTCCTGTATCAGGTCTGAAGCTGCCAGCAGCGTTTGGCGAGTGAAATGCAGTTGATCAGACATCACGTACCTCAACGTGTAGTAGTTGCTCGATCACAAGCAGTTATGGATCCTTTGCATGAATACCTTCCCTGCACCATCATCAGCTCATACCGTGCCATTTCAGGCTATGAAGGCACAAGACCGAGACGCCTCGGATACGCCGAATCAAAATGGATTGAGCAGCGAACACGAAGAAGTGATAGCTACAAAAACTCAGCCAAAAGCCTCTAGGATAAGAGGTTGAATGACGGTGGCTGGCCCATGTAAGAAGTGCTCCTGATTACTGATTTCGAAGCGTACAGGATTGACGTGTACCACTGTAGCTCCCGTGCTGAGCGCTCTTAACGGAAGCTCCGCGGCCGGATACACGACACCAGATGTACCGATTGAGAAGAACAGATCACATTCGCCGGCCGCCTCCAGACCTGCGCTCCAGGCCGACTCCGGAAGCATCTCCCCAAACCAGACGACTCCGGGCCTGATATATCCGTCACATGTCTCACACCGCGGTGGCTCAAGGCGGCATCCATCCCCAGGCAAATCATCAGAGGGAAGGGGCGTCATGTGAGCATTGCCGCAGTCGATGCACCTAGGTGAGTGAAGGCTGCCGTGAAGGTGGATCACGTCTTGGCTCCCAGCACGCTCGTGCAAGTCATCTACGTTCTGAGTCACGACTGTCAGCTTAGGAAAGTGCTGAGCGAGTTCTGCTATCGCGAGATGTGCTGCATTCGGCTGGGATTTGAGCACTTTCAACCTACGCCATTCATACCATCCCCAGCAAAGGCTCGGATCCGCTCGGAATGCCTCGGCAGTTGCTAGTTGGCCAGGATCGAATCGAGACCAAAGACCGGTCAGCGCATCTCTGAACGTTGGGATTCCACTCTCTGCCGATACGCCGGCGCCGGTGAAAATGACAACGTGCCTTGCCTCCTGCAACAGCTTAGCGATGGTAGTGAGCGGCATTGAGATGTCCTGGAAATTCGTTCCCTTGAGGTTGCCCGAGCCTACCTGTTTGGTCATTGTGCGATGCTGAAGGATCGAGCAGCAGTGTTTGTGTAAGTCGTATAAGTGTCCAGAAAACCAAGCTGGCGCTAAGAAGTAGGTCAGACCGTGCAGGAGCGGTTCACATCAAAAAACTACTGTATACATATACAGCATATCTATCAACTCCGGAGAAACGCACACCGATTGAGCAGATTTTGCATCGCTGGCGCTGGTAGAACGGCACGGAACCGGACTTGCCGTCAAAGCCCCATCATTTCTCGTAAGCCCCAAACCACGGGCCTTCCAGGCTAATTTATCTGCCTTTTCTGGACAGATATGAGACGGCAGCGGGCTCTGAGTATCAGATCTCCCGGGAGGGAAAATAACGCTGTATGTATATACAGCTTGCCCGCGTTAGGACAAATCATTGTGTCCCATGGGGGTAGGCGCGCCGTTTTCCAAAATGCTAGGGTGAAGCTCGCGAGAAGCCATCCACACCATCTCCGAGGCACCAATGAAAAGGACAGGAAGTCGCCAGCGCGCCAGGGAAAGCATCGTCAGAATGATCGCAAAGATCCAGAAACTCGAGGCAGCCCGTCACTCTGGACAACCTGGAATCATTGAACGACTGAAGGGTATGTTTGGAGCCGCGTTCAGGACACAGCAGGGTGTCGAGTCGAACCGGCAAGTACAGTAGGGCAGATGACTTTGCCGAGCATGGCTTACGTGCCAATTTTCTAGGGAAGAACTGTCCGAGTTCTTGAGCGGCCTGCTGGCGATGAGGCAAGAATCAGCACTCTTGATCAATCGCTGGCACCTATAGCCTTGTCGCCACTGAACGATCCATGAAACTACTCGACCTGAATCTGGTACGGGTACCGCGTGCAAGCGGAGCGCGCAAGGCGTGAGGATCGAAGCCCGGAGGGCCAAGACGAAAGCGAAGCGGCCGGCTTGGTTCACGAGAGCCGACCCAACGGGCACGCCCTGGAAAGCCCTGTATGCCTACCTACTCGTCGAGTTCCAACCGACATACCGCCTTACCACACCGGGTCAAAATGAACGTATGACCTTGCTCTGCGAGCTTGAGCACGCGACGAAAGCGTCGACGCGCCTGGCTGATGCTCATCACGTATTCCATAAAACCTTCTTAACCTAACAATCGCCGAAGAAGCCCTTCAACCTGTGTGTTCTCATACCTGGTATATAGCTCGTCGAGCTTGGCGCCCCGACGCTCACCAGTCGCAAGGCTCAGCCCATGCAGCGCGTTAAACAGCCGTTGCTGCTCCTCAACGCCTTCGCGAACGTCTTGCCACATCGAATTGACCAGCTTCACCACCGACTCCAGCTCCGCAGCCATTACCTGTGTCTCGATGAGCTTGTTACTGTTCACAGTGGTCTTGAGAGCCCCGGCACGCCGCTCAAGCTCCTGAAGCTGCTCACTCAAGGTCTCCGCCTGGTAGACCGACGTAGCAACACCATCAATGAAGATTTTGTCTTCCTGAATGCTGTAGATGGCCAGCGAACCGTCGGCGCCTCCGGTGACATCTAGCGCCAGCACGTTGCCTAACTTCAGCGGCCGCGGAATCCACGTATGTCCGGTACAGACTCGCCACACACCCGGGACGCCGTCACGATGGTGTTTAACGATCCGATCTCGCCCCCACAGGGCGATCTCCTCCATCGCGGGATTGTCGAGTTGTTCGAGGAAGGTCGGCCAGGCCATGCCTGCCGGCACATCTGCGTGCACAACGCCGACGACGCCCCGACTCGACGCAACCTCGATCGCGACCGGAAGACTCCGAAGCTTCTCGATGATCATCGCTTTTGACTCATCAGCGATCGTCATCCACCAGCCCGCGCCATGCGCGGAATAGCGAGCCTCAGGATTAGCGTCATAAGCGTCGATTAGCATCCGCTCATGGTTGCCCTGGACACTAAAGAACCAGGGCTCGCCGAGCAGCTTTAGCCCATCCAATACACCGGGCCCGCGGTCGATGAGATCCCCCACAGCGATCAGCCGATCCTTGGTTTTATCGAAGCCCAAAGCGTGCAGTCCGCGGTGCAAATCAATCGTCTTGAAGTGAATGTCCCCGACTACAAAGTCGCGACCATGGGGATTTTTTGGAAGCTGGAGAACCTTAGAATTCATGGGGCAGGGTACGTCTCCGGTGCCGTTGCCGGCAGGTCGATAACCCGACTATTTTCCGCTTATCCAACGCATACGTCGAGGAAAGCTGCCCCGTCAGCAACGCCTCACGTAATGATCCCAAATGGGAACATTAATGGCGTTTTTATGGGTTAATGATCCCAAACGGGGACACTATGGGTGGCCTTGATCTAGCGTTTCGCTTAAAAATTTGCAGGGAGGCTAGGGTAATTCGCGAGCCGGGCTCGCCCAGACTCATTGGCTTGTCACCAAAGCGCGTAAGAAAAGAGGCAATTTATGGATCGCGAAGGCCCTGGTACTCCAGGCAAAGCTCCGGCATCACCCAATCATGAACAAGCGTTTCCGACGACCGCTTCTGAGCGCCTTCAACTGGCACTCGATGCTGGCGCCATCATCGGAACATGGGTGTGGGACATTCCGGAAAACCGGGTCACCGCCGACGAGCGTTTTTCACGATCATTCGGGCTGCCGGCGGAGAATTGCCTGGCAGGCATTCCGATCGAAGAGGCATTCTCCTCAATTCACCCAGATGACCGTGATCGTGTCTCCGCCGACATCCAGGAAGCGATGAGTCGTGGTGGAGCATACCGGTGTGAGTACAGGGTGCGGCAAGAAGATGGTAGCTATCGGTGGATCGAGGCAAATGGCCGCGCCGAGCTCAACTCAGAAGGCCAAGCTGTACGCTTCCCTGGGTTTCTCATGGACATCGAGTCACGCCGCTCTGCCGAGGCGGAGCGTGACAGGATGTCAGCCTTGCTCCGGACTTTTACTGCTGCAGTGCCTGGAGTCGTCTACGCCAAAGACTTGGAAGGCCGGCTCCTTGTTGCCAACCATGGAGCTACCCAGCTCATAGGCAAGCCACCAGAGTTCTATCTAGGCAAAACCGATTTGGAAGTTCTGGAAGACAAGTCTCAGGCACGCCAAATCATGGAAACTGATCAACGCGTGATGCATGGCGGGAAGGCCGTGCAAATTGAAGAGCGTGTCGACATGCCGGATGGCACTGCTACCTACTGGCTTTCGATCAAAGCTCCTCTTTGCGATGAGCACGGCAGGGTAATGGGGCTCATTGGCTCATCCATCGATGTTACCGCGCGAAGAAATGCCGAGTCGGAGCTTTTACAGCTCAATCGCACCTTAGAAGCGAGAGTCGAAGAAGCCGTGGCCGAGCGAGAGCGAGAGGCAGCCCAGGCAGCGCTCCGGCAATCGCAGAAGATGGAAGCAGTCGGGCAGTTGACCGGGGGTATCGCTCATGACTTCAACAATTTACTGGCAGGCATCACCGGAAGCCTGGATCTAATCAAGCTTCGATTGAAGCAGGGGCGTGTCTCCGATGTCGAACGGTACCTGACGGTGGCCCACGGGGCGGCCCAAAGAGCTGCATCCCTGACTCATCGGCTCTTGGCTTTCTCTCGTCGCCAGACGTTGATGCCCGTTCACATCGATGTGAACACCCTCATCAGAGATATCGAGGAGCTGATTAGCCGGACAGTGGGGCCAAAAGCCCAGCTCAAGGTGGAACTTAATGCAATTTCGAGTACCTGTCTGGTCGATCCGGCCCAGGTGGAGAACTCGCTGCTGAACCTGTGCATCAATGCTCGTGATGCCTTGGAAGGTGGAGGTTCTATCTCAATCAAAACGTATAACGAGGAGCTGGCGCTTGGCACAGAACTGGATCCGGAGCTTGCAACCGGAACCTACTTCACGATTTGTGTTTCCGACGACGGTGTCGGCATGAGTCCAGAGACGCTTACTCGAGCATTTGAACCGTTCTTCACGACAAAACCTGTCGGGGCAGGCACTGGGCTTGGGCTGTCCATGATTTACGGCTTCGCCAAACAATCAGGAGGCCAGGTCAGGATCGAGTCAGAGGAGGGCAACGGAACCCGGGTGTACCTTCAGCTACCCAGTCATGAAGCTGAGGCCGCTGCTTCAGCTCGCTCCGAGCCATCGAATGAGTCGCCAGTGATTTCGTCAGGAGAGACAATACTGGTTGTAGATGACGAGCCCTCCGTCCGCATGTTCGTGAGTGAGGCCTTGGGTGGCTGCGGGTACATCGTGATTGAGGCGGCTGACAGTCTTGCCGGCCTTCAATTGCTCCGCTCGGATACCCGCATCGATCTACTTGTCACAGACATTGGCCTCCCCGGTGGAATCGACGGCAGGCAGATGGCCGATACTGGCCGTGGTACCAGGCCTGGGCTGCCTGTCTTGTTCATGACTGGGTACGCGCAGCCGCATGTCCTGGACAACGCTCAGCTGGAGCTCAAAACGGCTGTCCTGATTAAACCATTCGCACTCGAAGCATTGACGCTGCACGTTAATGCCTTGCTTAGGGACGGCTAAGGGCCTACTGCTGTATAGAGTGCCTGCAAAGGTGAGGGGTCGACTACGATCAACCTCACCCAAAATGACCGCACATGGGAGTGGAAGTCATGCAAATGGTACCCGTTCGATCGTCAGCTATCACAGCTGTAGGCTACGATCCAGACACCCGCAGAATGAAGATCGCATTCAAGCAAGGTCGCACCTATGACTTCTGCGGCGTGCCTCCGGAGGTTCATCGAGGGTTGATGAGTGCCGGATCTGTGGGAGCTTATTATGATCGGGTGATCCGCGACCGTTATCAGTGCTGATCGTCAGCCAACTGTTGCCCATCGTCTAGGGTTTCCCCGCGACAGCGTTTGCAATAGTGGAGGTGATAGTGACCTTGAGCTTCCAAAAATGAAGAGAACACTTCTGGGAATGGCGGAAGCAGGCGAACCATTGCTAAGGGAAGCGCTAGAAGCAATTCGGGCCTACAACGAAGCACAGGCTCAAGCGCGGCCTGCAGCAGAAATTGAGCGCCTTCGCCTTGAAGCTGATCATCTGTATCAGACCGTGATCGACTTTCAGCTGCACAAAGCCGGCACTTTACGCCGGCAGGTGCACTAGCGTCAGCGGTGAAGGTCGGCCAAGCTCTTTGGCCACGCTGGTTGATACGTCATGCTGACTACGGCCTGCTTGGTAACAGCAAACACCCCAACGATAGCATTCACGTTGTCTGAGCCTGTTAGTACGTGAAGGCCAACTCGGTCTGCACTGAAGTCTGCTCCCCGGGTTTAACTGCGCGGGACTGGCGGCGACCAGGCAATTGAATTGTGCTTGAATCTTCCAGCTTGATGCTCAGTCCAAGCAAGCCACCATCATGCTGAAGCTCATCAAGCTCGGCTCGCATTTTTGACATCAAGTCCGATGCTGACCTTCCAGTGTCCTCGCTCAGTGTCAGCGTGAGAAGCGTCAACGGGCTCAGCTCGAGCCGACTGCTGATCTGTTCAAGCTTGTCCAGAGTGATGCTTGATTTCCCTAATTCAAGCTTTGATAGGTAGGTGCGGCTGGTCGTGTCAGCAAAGTCCCGCTGTGTGATATTACGCTTGCTGCGCAGTGCACGAAGCACGTTGGCGAAGGAGGCTTTGAGCGTCATGCTTCGTTCTCTGCATTTTTGGCCATTTTGATAGGGGGCTACGTATCCTGCCTGTAGCCTATCATGGCTGGATAGGAGCACTCGAATGTAGAGGTAGCACCGCACCGCTAATTCGCAGCGCAGAAAGAATGTGAGGTTGTACATATGCAGCGAAACAAACGGCAACCAGTCCTGCCCGATGATCCTTTGTATCAGCAGGCCATAGAGGCCATGAAACGCTACGATCAAGCCAAAGCGGATGGGAAGCCAGAAGCTGAGGTGGAACGCCTGCGTTTAGAGGCCGAGTACGCATTTCAGTCAGTCACCGACTACCAGCTTGAAGCGCTCGGAGGCCCGTCGCCGACACGACATTAGGACTGATCGACAAAGAATCATTGCCCGCTTATCGCAGGGTGCAAGGTACCTAAATCTTCGTTGCGTGGATTGCCTGTAGGGTTGAAACTCCGGTGAGAGGTGCGTTTCAGGTAAGCGCTGACGGACGACAGCAGTCAAAGCCGTCAAAGCCAAGCAGGCGAAGGCCGACCAAAGTGAGGTGGACTAACCGTGGCTAATTCAATCGAAGCGGAGCGTCGACTTAGACGGCTGCTTTGGGCTCTCTCCGATCTCCGCCCTGGCGACCCTAAAGCGGTAGCTGTCCTCCGAGAGCTGAATCTGGTCGAGCGCGACCTTTGCGACGTGTCTTTGACCTGCAAACATCTCCTCGACCTGGTCACTAAATCTCCTCGACCCTCAGGCCGCTTGGTCGTTGACGAGCATACGATCCCGACTCCTTGGCGGGAGCGATTCGCCCAAGCAAGCATCGGGTCTACCCGAGTTGCCGCGGGCCCGTACTTGGATGACTTTGAGAAGTTCGTCGAGGAATGGGGGAGGGAGATGACCCATCTTCAGGCGCATCGGGATGCGGCCCGTTCAGACTGAGCTTCCACACCTATTGCTGCAGCAGCCACCTGATGACGAGCTCACAGGCCCGGGTGTGTAACGTAGTTTTTGGAATGTAACATCGGTCACGTTACATTCCAAAAACCGTGTTACAAACCTTGAAGTCTGGCCGTTAGGGCAGAGCGTCGCTTTGCTTCAGCTAAGTGCTCTTTGAGCTTTTCAATGCTCATGACCTCGGATCCACGATGCACCACCGCATGGCAGTTCGGGCACAGCGGGATCAGATCCTTTATCGGATCAAGCTTGTACTCGGCGCCGATCGTACTCAGAGGAACGATGTGGTGGACATGGATGAGTCCCTCGGCAACCTCGCCATAAACCAGTCCGAAATCAAATTCGCACGCATAGCAAACCGCTTTGTAGTGATCAATACATGCGGCCCTAGCCTGAGCGCTACGCTCATAGGCATTAACCTTGACCTCTCGGACGGCGCCCTCGAGATACAACTCGGGCTTACTGACCTCTTCAGGGAGTGCTGGCATCGGTGGCTCGTCGCACGCAAACCACTCGCCATCCTGCTTCAGTAGCCACTTACGAAGGATGGAGCGCTCAAAGTCTTTGATCTTTGCAGGGCCCGCACCGTCCTCATCCTGGCGCTCATCTGAGTGTGTAATCTTGAACGTATAGAGTTCGTATCCTTCCTCTCCAACCAGCCTGAGATGCTCCACGCTCTGCGGATAACCATGGTTACGACGCCCATTCTCGATTTCCCAATCCTCGCTGAGGATCAGTGTACGACCGCCACTTATGTGGATATCCCATGCGCCAAAAATGATCTTGCGCTCTTGGTGATTCACAAACGACCAGCTCCAATTCCAATTTCTGCATGTCGCTCCCAAGGATAGGATGAACGCTTTGCGGTTTGGGTAGTACGGAGTGGTCATGCGCAGATCCTGGCGTGAGAACCGTAAGGGTGGTGAGGGACGTGCGGAACGTGACGGAGTCGACAACGTTAGCGCTTCGCTTATAGCATCAGGCCACACGGCCATCAAAGCGCCATGCAAAAGCACTTCGCCAAGGAACGTCGACTGTGATCACAAAAATCCGTATCCGTGGGTACCGCATCTACAAAGATTTCGAGCTCAAGCCCAATCCCGGCGTAAACATCCTGGTCGGTGACAATGACGCCGGGAAGTCCACATTGATGGAGGCCATTTCGCTGGCGCTGAACGGCCGTATAGGTGGACGGGGGATCCTCGAAGAACTGAATCCACACTGGTTCAACACTGAAATGGTGGCTGAGTTTCTCGCACTTCGGAAAGCAGGGAAGACGCCTAAGCTTCCGGAAATCCTGATTGAGCTTTATCTGCAAGATGTAGCTGATTTGCAGATGCTACTCGGCGCGGTGAATGCGGACGTGCCTACCAACGTGTGCCCGGGGGTATTCCTCTCCATTTACCCGAACGAGGAATATCAGGACGAGCTGGATCAGTGGCTCAAGGATCCTTCACACCTGCTGCCCGTTGAGTATTACACCTACGAATGGCGGTCGTTTGCTGACAACGAGCTCACTCGGCGCCCACGGGCGCTGTCGGTGGCCACGATCGATTCTCGGACGGTCAAGTCCGCTGCCGGGGTCGATTACCATCTTCGGCAAATTCTGAGCGATCACCTGGAGTCAGCCGAGAAGGCGCAAATCTCGCTGGACTATCGAGGCGTCAAAGCATCCATGACTGAAGGGGCGCTGGCGCCGGTGAACAAGCGGCTTGCGGGACTTGGCGCTGCTCTACAGTCTGAGCCTATGGCTCTGGCTATGGATCAGACCTCTCGAACAGCCTGGGATAGCGTGGTGACGCCCCACGTCGATGGCCTTCCATTCGCGATGGCTGGTCAGGGGCAGCAAGCCGCAATCAAGATCTCCCTCGCGATGAAACGGCATTCTTCAAGCGTGAAAATCGTGATGATCGAGGAGCCTGAAAACCACCTCTCACACACCAGTCTCACGACTCTGCTCGATCGTATTGAGGATTTGGCGACAGAGGAGCAGCAGCTCTTCATCTCTACCCACAGCACTTACGTTTTGAATCGTCTCGGCCTTAACGCTCTGCTACTGCTCCACCGCAACAGCGCCGCGAAGATCACGGAACTCGATCCAACAACGGTGAGCTATTTTCAAAAGCTCCCGGGCTACGACACCCTCCGCCTCGTACTGGCGAGAAGAGTAGTCCTGGTTGAAGGGCCATCCGACGAGATCATTTTCGAACGTGTCTATCAAGATCTCTACGGGGCTCGCCCAATGGCCCATGGCGTTGATGTCATCAGCATGCGCGGGCTAGCACTGGCTCGGTGCCTAGAGCTTTGTGCTGCCATCAACAAGCCGGTCGCTGTAATGCGAGACAACGATGGCATTGATCCAAACGAGCTACGTGAACCAGTTGAGAAATGGCTGGAAGCGAAGCGCAGAGATCTGTTCATCGGCGACGTTATCCACGGCAAAACGCTCGAGCCGCAACTCATCACCGCCAACGGTGAACATCAGTTACGGAAGACGTTGGGCATCAAAGATTCAGCCGACTTGCTGACGTGGATGACACGCGAGAAAACGGAAGGGGCGATTCGGATTGCTGTGTCTGACGAAGCCCTCAGCCCACCGCCCTACATGAAGGCTGCGGCGGAGTTCATTCACAATGCCTAACCATCTGACCCTGGCGGTCGCCGGCGGGAGAAAAACCCAGGGCCTCGTAGATCACTGCAAAGGATTGCCCAGTGACCGCCGCGTCCTTGTCGCCACGTTCACCCAGACAAATCAGCAAGAGCTTTCCCATCGGCTACGAGCTCAGGCTGGCGATCTCCACAACATCGAGGTACTGGGTTGGTACACGTTTTTGCTTCGCCACTTTGCGAAGCCGTTCCTGCCGGTGAAATTCCCCGGTGAACGGGTAGGGGGCTTCAATTTCGAAGGGCGCCCTTACAGGTTCGCCAAGGGCAAGCAAAGGTTCATGGATGGAAGCAACCAGGTCTACGGCTGCGAGCTCGGCCGCCTGGCGCGCGAGCTAATGGCAGAAACACCTGCGCTGCTTCGTCGCTTAGAGCACCTCTACGACGAAATTCTGATCGACGAGGTTCAGGATCTTAGTGGTTACGACTGGGAGATCATCCATGATCTGCTGCAGTCCCGAATCGACGTTCGCATGGTCGGTGATGTACGCCAGGCCGTGCTGTCGACCAACCCGAGGGGGCAGAAGAATAAGCAGTATGGCTATGCCGGCGCTCTCGAATGGTTTCAGGAGCGAGAGCAGGGTGGGCTGTTGAGTATCAACTACGCGACGGTCACCTATCGGTGTCGGACGGAGATCGCAACGTTCTCTGACACCATTTTTGATGAGTCTTGGGGTTTTCCTGGCACCACCTCGGAGAACCACGAGGTCTCAGGCCATGACGGTGTGTTCTTGGTGCACTCGAAGCACGTTGTCCAGTACGTTGAGCGGTACCGCCCTCAGTGCCTTCGCGCGATGGCTGGTTCAGGCAAACAGTTCTCCCTCGACTACATGAACTTCAAGGTCTCCAAGGGCGCGACGTTCGAGCGTGTGCTAGTCGTACCTACTGGGCCGATCGAGGCGTTCATCCAGAAGGAGACTTGTCTTGAAGCTACGTCTGCGGCCGCGTTCTACGTAGCAGCAACGCGTGCAAAACAGAGCCTGGCGATCGTGATCGATAAGCCGGGCAAGTCGACGCTGCCGGTCTGGGAGCCCTGACTACTTCAAAATAAAAATGGAAAGGGTGACGCCCATATCGGCGCCACCCTTCATACACGGGCTACCTTGAAGCCCGCTGATCCTCAGTATGTGGCGTACCGCCAAACGCTCTGAGATCGTAGGCCTGTCGCAGTGCAACTTCATCGCTCGAGTGCACCCGAGACTGAGCGAAAGGCATGTTCAGAAAACGCCGGCGCTCGTCATTTCCGAGCTCCGACCAATACCTCACCTGGCCCGACTCATCTGGGACTCCAAACTCGCCAAGTAGGTAGCCCTCCAGGGCTATCAGACGCTGCTGGCCGTCAAGCAGAACCTCACTATTTATCGCAAACGCTCCAGTACGATCGGCATACGCATACCAGTCATTGACCAGGTACGACCCAAGGTCTGCCCCCATCCAAATCGACGTAATGAACCTGACCCTCTGCTCGTCCGTCCATACAGCCGGCCGCTGCCAGGAGGCGAGGGGATGGCCCATAGCGAATCGTGTGGCCCATGGGTATTGAGCGCGTGCTTTGCCAGGGTCAGCAGTGAATTTCTCAAGGTTGGAAGCAAGCGTGTTCACCTGGTGCATGTAGAGCGTGGTTTCGAGCTGCTTTTGCGGCATACGTATGCAGTTGGAATCGTCGGCGCTACTGAAAATCTGGAATGCTACGCAATGAGAAGACATTTGATCTTGAAAAACCTTAAATTAATTTAGGAACGCGTGTGGGGTGCCTCTAGACACCAACGCGCTTTCATTAAGGCCAAGTAAGATAGCATGGTTCCAGCTGAGAAAAACTCGAATATGACAAGCCTGAATCAGCCCAAAATAGGCGTACTGATTAAAAACGTTCTTTATACGGTACGCGAACACCCTTCACGTACCGTATAAAGAACATTCAGAATGCGGCCATAAGATCCAAATTTATTTTTTCGCCCCCCAGTGATTACTAGCCATATATCAAAGTGAATTCAGTGATAGGTTGGTATTTGCAGCACTCGAAAGCGGAGCGCGCAGGCCTCTGGCCGAAGGCGTGAGGATGGCAGCCCGTAGGGCCAAGACAGCTGCGCAGCGGCGGCTTGGTTCACAACAGCTGTCCCCGCAGGGGCACGCTAGAAAATGTGCTTAGAAATGAAGGGCAGGACAGAGCTAAATCAGCCCTCAGGCCCCGTTTTAGAGGGTTTTCGGTGAGCCGGATCCACCAAATCTTTCGCAGCTTCACGGCTGCGCAAAACCTGTTCACGGATTTCCTCGGGATCAATCGACATCCCGCCGCGGTCAGTGGCCTTCAAGGTTTTGAGCTGATTGAGTGCATCGATGAACTCGCACTCACACCTTATCTCGCCTTCTGGCCTATGATCCGGAAAGAGGAAGTCCCAGATACGAAACATGAAATTCATAACGCAGGTTGCCTCGTGGCTGAGTTGAGCGGTGGCTGATCTTAGATTATGAAAAAGCCTGAAGCCAACTGTTGAGTAAACTGCTAAACCTCCTTCCGCCCGTCGGCGACTGTGTACTTAGACCAACCTGTGTACTACGCTTAATCAAGGTTGCCTCACCTCAGCTCTGGTCGACTCAAAGAGGTTCTTCACCCATCACTTCCTTCCTGCATCTTGTGACTCAGCTGTCTTGCGACAGATAAAGCGACCAGCAGCAAAGACAGCGATTGAGGATCATGAGATGGCCAACATTCTCATCGAAGCTGCCCGACATGCTAAAGCGGAACTCCACGTTGCCGGCATTGAGGTGTCACACGCGAAACTTCAGGAAGTCCTTGCTGCGCTCCTTGGCTACCACACCTACAGGGCACTCAAACACGAAGAGCATGATCAAGAGCTTGAGCATCATCTGTCCGATGCAGAGTTCATCGTTCTCAACCAGGAGCTTGGCGAATGCCGTGCTGCTGAGCTGTTCGAGCTCCCAGGCGAGGTGGTACTCAAGTGCATAGCGGCGTTGGAGGAATGCCTGCCAGCTCAGGTTCTCCCAAGCGTGGACGCTTACCTTGAGCGCCATGGAATGAACGCAGTAATCGCAGCTTTGACAAACAACCCGCAAAAGGGTGTGCACCTAGGGCCAGATTGGAGCTCGAGGTACAAGCTGAGCCCTGACCAGCGCTTTTCGTTTCATGAGCCAATCTGGGAAGCGCGTCGTTCATGGCAGGTGCATGCCGAAGTCTCATTGCAGAGCATTGCACCTGATGCTGAGTTTCAGGAAATTAACGTGCTGCTGACTCATGCGAAAGCGGGCCGCTCTGGATTGGTCTTGAGGGGTGTGAAACCAGTCGAGGACATCACCGCGGTTCTTGAAGTCACGCGAGTTGATCGGTTAGTTCAAAGGGATGACGGTTCAGCTGTTCGCCCTTGGGTAGCTGTCGTCATCCACACTCCCTCTGGAGCTGTCCTCGGAAGCGCTATTTCGTTGGCCGACGATCTAGGCCTTCTGGAGGTCAACGCTTTTGCCGATGTCCTTCGCTCGACTCTACATGTGGGCACCGACGAGAGTCGTATTGCAGGGATCGATGTCACCTGCCGCAACCGCTCCATGGCAGGGGGATCGGCTGGGCGTATCCTTCAGAAGATCACGACATTAGGGGTGGATATGAGGCAGGTAGGGTATAGCAGGAAGTCAACACCGGACGTGATGACTTTCGCAGCTTTCACAGAGCGCTTCCAAAAGAACTGCGAGACCGTCAGGCGGCTGACGAGTAACCATCATGCCGGTCACAATATTGGCAATGCCCAAGCGAAACCAGAGTAAAAGTGTGTGCATGGGCATGAAGCGGAATGAAAAGGGAGGGCATTAACGCTCCTCGCCGAGGCCGTAGGCGAGGGCGGTATCAGGCTCGAGTTTGATTCTCATCGCCTTGAATTCGGCTCAGCGGTCGCCTATGAGCTGGCTTTCTACCTGGCCGAAGCGATCGCCATAAAATCCGCGGCTGACCATCCGAGATGCAATCATGAGCGTTGGACACCTAGTCCTAACGCTCAGATACTCGATGGCAAGCGGAGCGCGCAGGCCCGCGGCCGGGTGGCGTGGGGATGGAAGCACAAGGGCCGAGCCATCAGATTACATGGTGGCTTTGTTGAAGACAGCCGTCCCTGAGCGGGGCACTCAAAAAAACGCTCCCATCTTGCCTGTTGCGTGAATATCGTTTGGCAAGAATTGACACTGCTCAGAATCACCAGCAGTTTGGCGCTGAAGACAGAAAAACGACTACCGGCTTGTATTATATCGCCGGGTTTAGAAGCGACGTTCTCGAAAATTGACGACCAGAAAGCTTCCGAAAAATTCTTCATGACCCCCTAACTGCTCATTTGTAGGTTCCGCCTGTATTGACACCTTTTAAATGCTTCAGCCTTGGGCTTAGAGCTCGGTCAATATTTACACTATAATTGACAGAAAGAATGACTGCCTGTCGGCCCACCGGCTGAGTTTGCAATACATACACGCATCGCCACCAAACTTGTGGCGTGAATTCCTTTCAAGATACCCTAGCTATCACCAAGCTTGTAAGATGAGTTTCTTCCAATGATCTATAACGCTATGCAGCTATGCTGGTCTACCGGCTCAGAGCCCTCATTCGCCAATAGGAAAGTCTCATAGGTAAGTCGATAACAATCCACATTAGCATCTGCACCTAAATGACGGATTTTCTTCGACAAGACGCTCTAGACTTACCTTCCCGGCACCCACCCCAGGAGACATGGGTGACCAACGAAGACTCTCGCGAACTGAGCTTTGCGCTACAATCCAAGACGAGTGTTGGCCGCTTAACAGGGTGATTACCATGACTAGATGCCATATCATGGTCGAAATTAAGAAGGCAGAGCGGCGTCTTGCTCAAGTCGTCAACGAGATCGCACAGCTGAAAGCTATGCCCGAATATGAGCGTGAACTCAGGTTCTACGAGGAGCTGACCTCCCTTATGGAAGAATTTGGGTACGAGCCAAAAGAGGTGATTGAGATGCTTCACGCCCGTGGATCAATTGGTGATGTCCCCGTCTCGGCGGACTTAACGATGAAGAAAATCAAACATCTAAGCAGCTTATTGGTGAAGTCCGAATAAACGAAATATCCAGATACCCTAACGTGGGGATTAGGCTAAATTCCGAGTAATTGACCTAAATAGTTTCAAGTTTAGCATGGGTAAAATGTAGGATTGAGCGATGACCAAATTGTCTGAGATATTCAAAGCCAACCAAAGAATTGACATGGAATGTGAGGCGGTGACACGACTCATCCAGGATGACGAGGTCGTTCGATCCATCAACTTCCTGCGTAAGCTAGACACCCTTGCGGCTACCTATGATTACACCGTGAAAGAGATTGTCATGCTTCTTGACGCTGACGAGTTCGCGACTGAGACAGCCACGAGCGCGAATGCGAAAGCAGACGTTCCAGTTTACGTTGCGCGCACCAGTCGTAAGTTTCAACCAAAACGCTATCAGAGCCCTTATACCGGTGAAATTTTGGAGACGGCTAGTGCAAAACACAAAACCCTGAAAACCTGGCAGAGCATCTACGGTGTCGCCGAGGTAGAGACCTGGCGTATCTGAGTTTCCGACAGAGTGAATGAACGACTAGGGTAGGGGAGATGCCAATGCCAATCTTCAGATATCTCTATACCGAAGCCTACATGGAGGCTGCAGCCCCGACCGACGCATCATGCGGTAGCTAAGATCACCAATTTGCGCAGCAATTTTTTGAATCTCTACATCGCAACACTCTCGCGCTGCACTTGATGCAGCCCGTCGAAAACGGTAGAGATGGCGCAAGATGGTATCCGCCTGGTATCCATCACCACCTTCGGCCTTTGGAAACAGCGGTGTCGTAGGAAGTTCAGAAATAGGATCGACCCCGATCGACCTCAAGTACCCATCGAATATTGGAGTGAACGCCATAGGCATGCAAAATGAATCGCCAGGGCCCAACGCTGCGTCTGGCGAAAATAGCCATTGGCCATTATTGCTTCGAGTGAACTGGGCAAGAGAGCTGGAATTTTGGTATGTACCGATGACAGTAGCAGGCGGGAAATCAGTCCACCGAGCGAAGCTCATCAGCACCCCAATCTCCAGAGCCTTATCGGACTGTAGGCCATCCTCAAGTGCAAATTTGAATAACCAGTCCATTTGATGGTCTGTGAAAGTCGGTAGCCCATGATTTTTAGGCAGTTTTGGAGGCGCATGCATTCTTCTACTGACGGGATTCGGTCGAGCACTCATTGTCATTGAATGATAAAAACCGAAGAACTCCCTTGCGCAGTTGATTCTGCGATTATGAGACGTGGCTACGATTTCTCCAACGTCTCCGGTATCACACACTGAACGTTTGAATGGGCGCCACTCTTGATTGATTTGCCAATCGTAAAATGGAGTATGGGGTAGCTCAGCATACTTTTGATGTGGCGCGGAGCTCGTCCAGGACTCGGGCGGTTGTGCGCAAAACATCGCGTATGAGTCCACATGGCTTTCATCCCAGTCCAACAGTGAAATCTTTTGAGAGAAGCTCCAGAGCAGCATCGTTTCCAGCGATCGTGTCATAACCGAGTAAACTTGTTCGTCCATATGAACAAATCCACGCCAGGTAAGGTATTCATTGCAGTACCAGGCGCTCATAAACGGTTGCGCACGCGGATCGATGGCTTCCATGTGAGCATTCACATTTCGGTTTGCAGGAAAGGCCTGTGCGCTTTTAGGGAACCAATGCTTGTAGGGAGGAAAAATGGGAAACAGGATGAATGGGTGTTCCATAGCCGCCACCGTTAGATAAAATCAAGAAGCGGAGAAACACATTGACGTTGTAACGTTAGCCAGATTTTAAGAGTCGTCAAATCTGCTGATGCCGTCCGCAGCAGGTCGGTCATTGCTGAACGCCTTGCTAAGACTCCTTGCAGATCCTGGCGCTAACCGATTGATTCGATGACGGTCGGTGATTCGTGAACGGTGAGGTCGGCGAATAGTGAAAGGTTGCATCGACTCAGGAGGTCGCCGCCCATAATACTTGATTTAACATAATATACATTATGCGCACCTTTGTATGGAGCTGCCGGGGCGTGGGTTGGCCAGATTGGAAGCCAGATCGCACTGCGATTTTCGCGGGCGCGAAAAAATCGGCCTGCTCGGCCGGCACCAGGTGTTGCTAGTAGCAACACATACCAGGTCTGAAACCGGTCGCTGCACACTGCTTGGCACGCCGGCTTTCACGGCGAAAATTTCACGGTGAAATTTCTGCAGCCAGATCGCAGTGCGATTTTCGCGGGCGCGAAATTGCGATCGTTACTGGCCTATAAGCCGACTTTGCGTCATCCGGTCCAGCACCTGGTCCAGATGCGGCGCGAGCTTCAACACGTCCAGGTCTACGCCTTGAACTGAACCGGCTTCGTACGGATACCGTGTGCCGACGAACAGATTTGAGGCAGTACTTATCCATTTTTCCAACTCGAAGCCAGGTGCCAGGCTCTGCGAAATGACACGAAGTTGGCTGGCCAGCTCTGCAGGAATCGCGTCGTACAGATCAAACAGGCCGTGCCCATTACCAGGTGGCTTCGAGCGCAGTCGCAAATGCCCATCAGGATCATCTTCAGATCTGGGGTAACGAGGGTCAGCCTCAACCAGGAGCGACTTGAGAAAAAGCTCACAAGCCAGCGCCGAATTCATAATGGAGGGCCAGTAAAGACGCGGGTCACGGTCACTTTGCGCTGCAACCTCAAGGATTTGCGCTGCTCGCAGAAACGCCCGAGCTTCCTCGATAACCCAAGTACTGGGCAGTGGTTCGTAATCCATCGTATTTGGTACCCTACCCTTATTATATAGCCCTATAGAATAACTATACTAAATATTCATTTAGTTTAGTTATATGTGGAATGCCCGATTTAGCGGCTAAAACGGAGTGATTGAACGTCGGCTGACCCAGTGATGGTACGTCCTCGTGCTAACGCACTGCGGGCGTGCCCTCCCCGGCTCAGCCCTGATTATCACACGGACAATCGACTGCCTTGAAAAAGTAGCTGACGCGCTGCGCTTGTCGGGTCATGAATGGCAGCGCAGCAAGCTGCCCTACCCTTCACGACCTCAAGTAGAAGAAAAATGGCGAAGGGCTTAAATACGGACCATCTGAATGACCAGAAGGATCTCAGATCTGCTCGATTCGGTAACCTTTGAACGAAAAATCGAGGGTAAAAACGATAACCCTGTTTGGGTATCTGACGTCTTTTCCTCGGTCAGTCCACCCAACATGACCACCTCAGAATTTCGCATCTGCACATTGGTAGTTAGCTGACGCTTGGTCAGCGTAGGACTATTGTTGACCCCTGTAGTCGTCTGAACAAAATTGGAAAGCTGCTGATCGACAGTCAAATCAACGACTGCCGCGCGGACCTGAGGTGTGATCGTGAAAATCACACCAGAGCTACGATACTCAACTGACTGCACGGCTTGGCCGGCACCTTGCGGATAAGACAACGCACCTAACACTGGTACCTCGGCTCCGACATTAATGGTCGCCTCTTTTCCTGAGCGTACACGCAAGCTCGGCTGACTGACTACTTTGAACCGGGAATCTGAAGATAATGCCGAAAGCACAGTATTGAAGTCGCCTGTACTGAAACTCACAGAGTTTTCTAGCGGGTCGCCGGCCAGTTTGATGGAGACCTTGCCCTTGAGCATAGATGCTGCCAATGAAAAAGCTGAGCCGTCACGATCGCCGGTTTGAACCTCATAAACGGCACTGCGCAACATCACTTCGCCCAACTCAATATCGACCTGCGGCAGCAGCGAACGCAAATTGGCAATCTCGGCCTTGCTGCCCACGAAAACCAGCTGGTCAGCGTCACGACTGAGCAGACTGGCCGCCGATCCGCGCGGAGCAGCACCGCTCATTGGCGTTTGTCCTGGAACAGAAACCCCGCGATCAACGCTGAACTTGCCCTGGAACAACGGCGACAGCGTTTCGGCCAGATACGACACGTCGCGGTAAAGCGGTCGGTAGAGGAAATATTCACCAGGTGCGGGAAGCGGCTCTTGTTTCGGCAGCACCGTTTCAACCCCGTTTCGCTGAACCACCGAATAGCCGAAAGCATCGAGCAGCCGGACGAAATCGGCGCGCACCTGGGCGGCACTGCCAACCACACGCAACGAAACAGGCCGCTGATCCTCGAGCACTTCGGGCGCGAGAATGAACGGCTTCTTAAACGCATCAGCGTAGAAAATTTGGGCCACCTGACCAATCGGAACCCCGCTCAGATCGAACTGATACGGCGCCGGTTTTTCAGCAGCTACCACAGAAAATGACATGAGGCACAGCAACAAGAACCGAATCATGGTGTTTTACCTGGGAGAGGGACGGAAGGAGTAGCCGGAGGCTTGGAACCGCTGAAAGTACTAACGCGGTGGCCGTCGAGGTCGCCAGTCATCACTCGGCCCGTGTTGCGGAAGTTGCTAGGGTGCTCGTAACGAACCACCCCATCACCGTTGACCAGGACAACTTGCCGTTCACCGTCCACGACGATCTGACCGGCAATGCGCCAATTACTGGAGAACGCCTGAGACGCCGCAGGAACAACGGAAGGTGATCCGTGTGGCAGTTGACCCGCGGGAACAGAGTTAACGGGCTGCTGAGCGACCGGAACAGGTGCAGAACCGCGATTGAAGAAGTGCAACACCCCCCAAATCGCAGTCGAACCACCGAAAACGATCATGAACAAGAAAAACCACACCTTCGGGTTTTTCAGAATGTTCTGTCGATCATCGACCTGAACTTCATTGCCGCTGCCGCCTGCATACGACGAATACAGCGGGAAAATTTCCGGGTCGTACTTCTTGTTCATCACATCGGCGCGAGTTTTAGCCGTCTGTTTCCAGCCTTCCCACATCTCGACCCGGTAAATTTTGTGCAGGCCCAGCGACTTGATTTTGGTCGTGCGGAACGACAGCTCGACCACCGTTTTCAAGATGCGATTCAGGTCGCCAATGTCCTGAACCATCAGCACCAGGTCACAGGTAACGCCGGATACCGGGTGCGCGTAATGACGATGCTCGCGGAAGAAAATCTTGTGTTCCGTACAGATCTTCTTATCAGTCCCCCAGAACCGCCAAGCCTCGTCGATGCAAACCAAATCCCCCGGTTGCACGAAGGTATCGACCGCCGTGCCGTGCGGGAGAAATTCAGGCTTGAACACATCGTCATTCGTGCAGTGCACCACCTCGCCGAGTTTCTCCAGGGCGATACCCTGCTTCTCGCGGATGTAGGCACGGATGGCATCGGAGTCGATGCCGTCGACGTTGGTTACAACCCGGCGACCTTTAGCGACCGCAGGAACGATAACGGAGACGACGCATTCGAAGCTTTTGCCCGAGCCCATCAGCCCGGTATAGGCGTTGATAGGCATTAGCCGATTACCGGAATTCGACGGATCAGAAAGCGCGTAACCAATGCCGCAACCAGCAAAGGCACGCCGTTAGAAAACGCGAACAGGTCGAGGAAGTACCAGGTCGCCGCGCCGATCCCGCCAAACGCCGAAGTCAGACCAGCACCAGTTGGTAGCCACGAGGCCATGACACCAACCAGCTCAGCAACGATCCAATACAGCGCGACCATCACCACAAACTTAACCAGAACGCCACGAACCAACCAACCGAGCAGCGCGTTACCAGCCGAAAGCAAAATTCCGAACATAAATCACCTCACGCCGAAAGGACAATGAACAAGGCAGCAATCAGCCAAGCGACCAAACTGCCGTTGTAGAGCGGGCCGCGCACACCTTCGAACAGGGTGCAGTGAGCATCCATGCGAACGTGGGTATGCAAAACGGCAATGTCGAATTCCGGCTTCGGACACTCGCCCTGGTGCGACGGAACCTGAAAGTTTTTGAGGTCAGGCATTAGCCCAGTGATCGGCGCAAGAATCTGCGCACCAGTCGGAGTCGGCTCAAGGGTCGGGGCACCGATCCCCGGATCAGAACCCAAATTGACCTGCGAGCCGGTACCAGGGTTAACCGGGTTCACCGCTTCTCCCGGTTTGGGCAGCGTGAACGGCGGATTCGATGGACTCGTGCCAGTTGATCCATTCGGAAACGGCGTCACGAAATCACCGACCGAGGGCCAGGAGCCTGGGTTAGATTTTTGCCAAGCTGCAGCATCAGCGACAGTAATCGGATCGCTGTAGGAATAAGGAAGGCCCTGATAGTCAGGCGCCTGAGCGGCTTTCTCCCATGCCAAGTTGGCAATTCCAGCAACCAGCGCCGGATTAAGATCCTTTGCCTTTTCGCTATCGCTCAACTGGTCGATAGCAGCTTGCATGCTCATATTCCCTGTCTTGCCGCCGGCACCAGTGTCACCGCCGATATCCGGAGCTGGATAAATTCCAACGCCTTTCTTATAGACGCCAGTTTCAGAGCCTTGAGGGCTGCCTGAAGTGTGGTAAGTAACATTCATATCTACTGTGAAATCAGGCCCAAGCCACGCTGCCGAACCAGTCGAAGTACATTGAGCCTGAGAAGCCTCTACCAATGAGGCCGGAATAGTGCACTGAATTTTTGAAACACTTACGCCATCAGCCCAACTGCCGTTAATTGCACCTTCTGGAGAACTCGCATAGGCATAAGCTGTTTCCCAATACGGGCCGCCGGCTACCAAGGCTCCTGGCAGAGCATTAGAACCTTCCGCAGCAACAACGTTTACCGTCGAGGAGTCAGGCCCAAAAATCCATTCAGTTACACCGTCAATTGCAAGGCTAACAGCGTAAGCAACAGCAACAGATACACCTGCAAAAACCGCTGCGGTAACCCAAGCTGGTGCAGTAATCGCACCAACAACAATAGTGGCAGCGCCGGCGCCGGCAGCAGCGGATATCACCGTCCCCGAAGTTTGAATCGTGGCAGCGTAACGAGGATCGTTAGCGGCGAAACCTCGATTAACCATTTTTTGCTCAATTACGCCACCAACTGCATTACTTACTTTGACAGGAGCATACGCTGCAGCAGACGCAAAGAACGGCATAAACACAAACGTAAAGAAAATAAGTTTTTTTGCAAAGAAAAGTAACATGAGCTTTTTCATAAATCGTTATCCGCATAACCGGTTATTGTCGCCCAAGCACATAGCAAGCCAAAAACGAACATGAGCAAGTACCAGGCATCATTTGTTGTCACAATTTCAGCTTCCTGTAGACGAAAAAAAAGGGCGCGCCGAGGCAACGCCCTTAACGCAACCGTTATTAACGACCGCGGATCATGCCAAGCACCATACTGGCCGCTTTCGAAGTGGCATAGATGGTGGCCAATACAGCACCAATTGCCAAGATCCCCGCAACCACATCAGCGGCAGTGAAAGCGCCGGTGATTTCACTCAGGTCAATTGCTGCCGATGCCGTCTGGGCAGCAGTAACACCGACAACAGCAGCAGTTACAGCAGCGACGGAGAGAGTTTTTTTACCTTTCATCATAGTTATCCTTACGAAAACCCGGCATCCGGCCGGTACGGCTTCCCTCAACGACGACGTATGAGGTTCAAGATCGTGCCAACACCACGAGCAGTCAACCAAAAAAGCAGAGTAGTACCAAAAGCAAATGACCAGAATGCTAATGCCTGGACATAGTCAAACGGTACAGCTGCAGCTTGAACAGCGGAAAACTCAGAGGGTGTTAACAATATAAAGTTAGTGCATGGTATTTCTTGGCTGGCAATCACAAAGCCGTTTACATCTACAGCTGTGCAAATCGCCACAATTAACTAACTTTTGCCGCTGGAGCCGAGTTAACCCGGCGACCCTGACGCGGATCCACATCAAAGCTCAAACGTCCATCACGAACATCGGCAATAATGTCACATTCGTAAGTCCCAACTGATGGGACCTGATTAGGCATCTCTGCATAAAACGAAGCTTTCTGTGGATAAGGAACATTCGGCAGATGCACATAGGCCTCAAACATGCAGTAAGGTTTTCCGCTTTTTGCTGCGGTGCCACTGCGATGATTGCCAGTCACTTCAACAAGGATGGTGTTAGACATGGTTTGTTGCCCTCTCTCAATGTTGGAAAGCCAGGAGCGGTGCCAGGCTTGCAATATGCCCAACTGGGCACAGGAATTTTAGGAGTTCACCTAAATTGATAATCTTCAGTATCCAAGCCAATCTGCAATGCAAGGAGTGCCATACTCCTGACTGACTAGGTACCACTGTTTTTCGGGTTTAGCGCCCTGCTCTTTCCGAGCGTCAAGAACAGCAATGGTTGCAGCCACTTGCGCAGCCAAGACAGGATTAATTGCAGAGCGAATCTGGCGTTGCTGTTCGAGAACACGCCTTTGACCATCAGAAAGCTGAGCACCTTGAAAACTAACCGTCCTCACGCTGCCACCTGTAGGTGATTAGCACGGCGATACCACGCTGGCATGGGCAACGATGACTTAGTAACTTCTCGGCACTGACGTACAAACACAGGAGCGAAACGTGAAGTATCACAAGCATTACGAATGTTGATACCGATTTTGTTCAGTCGAGCGGCATGGGTTTCAAAAGCTCGCTTTGAAAGACCATGAGCACTGCCATGCATCCAGATCATGGCCTGAGCAGCAGTGGCGTTAGCCGCTTGTCGGCTAGAGACGACATGCTCCTCAAGGAGCTTGTCAGCAATGGTCATCATATCCATGGCCGTCACCTTCATTCGTTCGTCAATGGCAAGAAATTCATCATGTATTTCAATAAAGCGGGCTTCGTTGAATAGGCCCCAGTAGGCCAGCCCTTCGCGCTTCAAATATTCTGCTTTTAATTCTTGTTCCATACGAACTACGCCATTTGAGGCGCAGTAGTCGCGAACTTTCGCCACGTATTTAAACTCTTCAGAGCTGTCACCAAACTCGCGCTTAATTTTCGGTAAAAGGTTCTGATCCATTTCAAAAGCCTTGTCATAGGCTTTTCGATATTGGAGCCGACCGCCTTTGCCATTCCCCTTCGGGGTCCAGGCAACAGTCCGGCCATTGGGATACAAATAGCCAATGCTATGGCCGATGCGCTGGGACGAGACGCCACGTAAGTACGCGAGGACGTTACCCTCACCGAAGGCAATGTTGGTCGTCAGGTCAACGCGATGAATCACCGCACCATCAGCAACCAGATCACTAGACTTACCACCAGAAGCACCATCACGAACCATGACGCGAGAGCAACGGCTAAACGGCGGCAAACCGTATTGAGCAAGCAGACCGTTGTAGACCGAAACACACTGATCGAGAGTGCAGAAACCAAAAAGGTTATCCAGGCGCCCTACCCGGCTCGGGTTACCGTCAACTCGAACGTTGCGCCCAGATACATGAATGGTGACGGAGGTTGAGTAGCTTTCACGGTGAACAAACCGCGGCTGCTTGGTGCTCAAAACCTCATTTGTGTTGGCGTCGACGGTCAGGGTGAACACATCGCAGACGACTGGAAGGTCATGCGTGTGCTCCTGAGAGATGGTCAGCCAATCGATAAACATCACAATTCCTTGTCAATACCGGAATACCGGTAAGCGAATGCCGGTATGCTAACCATTGCGAATGCCTAAAAGCAAGCATTTCAATACCGGTATAACGGAACTGTACATTTGAACAGTATTTACGATCTAGGCACTATGAAGAGCCAGAGCGAGCGGACCATGGTTTTCAGTGAGAACCTGAAGAAATTCAGGAAAGCTCGAGGCCTCACACAGCCTCAAGTCTGGGGTCCTGCGGGTATCGCGAAGTCAAGCTACACGTCCTATGAGGCTGGATCGCAAATGCCTTCAGCTGAAAAGGTCGTGGAGCTGGCAAAGGTCTTGGGTGTCACGACCGACGAGCTGCTGTTAGGTGAAGAAGAGATGACGGTATCCGAGGATCTGAAGCCCATCTTAAAGCGATTCGACCAGCTCCCACCGGAGTACAGAAATCAGGCACGTATAGCCCTGAAAGGTGTGCTGTTTGGTTTCGAGCAGGAAGCGTTGAAGTAGTCGAAACCGAAGATGTCTTCGGTAAAGTGGGGGTGTAACAGCACCCCCACCTCGCTTCGCTCGGTCCCAGGCAAAAAATCACCTGATCTCGGGGTCACGGCGTTGGCGAAGCGGTTCTCTCAAGCACTGGTGGAAGGTGAAGCCCGACAAACACCAGGAAAGAAAAAGCCTTGAAGCTGTTGATTTCGGAACCGTAGTCAGAAGTCTCCCCGTGCATGACCTGGTGCCGGTTGAGCGCATCGAAAACACCTGGCGTACGCTGCTTACTGTTCTTGAGAAAATCAGAATTGTGAAGCTCGAAAAGCGGGTGTAAGAGATCGGCCGAACGAGAATCGCCTTGAATGGCCTGCTGCGCGCGTACTGCAGCGCGAACGTGATTACTTGTCCCCCTGTTAGGTTTAGCCAGCGGCTGTTCTACCCCAAAACACTGAGCACAAATGCCATCAGCCTGTGCAATGAAAACAGGCACAGAAAGCAGATATCCCTCCTCCCCCCATTCTTGGTGAGCCCGGACGGCTGCTGAGATAGGCTGCGCTCGATCAGGATATTTTTCGATCAGCTCACAGGCAAAGACGTTGAGGTTTTCACGAAAATAGTCCGCCATATAGGCATCAAGCTCTTCTGGCCCGAGCTGCTCGATGGCCTTAACGAGTGTGAGAACCTCCCTAATTGAAACGTGCCAACCAAAAAACCAGCCCCTGTCCAAAGCCAGCTGCATGGCTGCCTTAGAACGGGTGGAGAGAGTCATGACCTGGTTAAGTCTGTCTGGCCAGTCTTCTGGTAACCGAGAAAGAGCTTCCAATGTCTTGGAGATGGCATTTGAAGCGACGGTCGCGACAGGCAGTAGGGCGTTGAAGAACTGCTTCGCATATGGGGCGAACATTTCAGAAAGCTCTTTCAATCGTTCAGTCTGATCGCCGTTACTCATTTTGAGACAGCCCCTCAAGTGTCATGAATTTCGAAGATAGGAAACCAAGAGCAAAAGCAGTTTGACGCCAGAGGATAGCAGCTGAAAAGGCGGGAAAACTGACGCGCTGCGCTTGTCAGCCGAATCTGAGCCCCCGGCTGGGACGGTCGCGGAGCGACTGATCCCAACCAGGCACTCAGCTTCGGCCCCTAAACTGTCAAAAATGCCCCTCAAATGTCGAGGTCGGCCCCTCAAGTGTTATTAGAGATCCTGGATCAGCGCGGCGACAGATCTCAGCTTTTCAACCAGGCCATCCAGCTCGGCGGATTCGTCATCGAGCTGACGAACCCTGGAACGCAGCTTGCGAATGTCAGCCACCAGGACGCCGTACGAATCAATCAGCGACTCGATGGCATGCTCAGGGTCAGGGTTGGCCATGTAGGCCTTGGCATCGCGCACGGCGCGATCAGAGAGCGAGAGTTGGATGCGCATAATGGACCCTATATTAAGCGACGTCCGGAGCCGGTGGCATTATCCGGACGCCGCTCAACATAAGGCCCTGTCATTATGCGCAGATCCGTATTTCCCATACGATCCACACCCAGGGTACATTTCAATCCTGGTAACCCTCATGGACTTTCAACCTTCAAAGCCGACCATGCCCCCATCCATGTCTCACCATCCATCCGCGGATCAGATCATCAGTCTCTATGATCGCCACGCCACCACTTGGAACGATCTGCGCATCAACCATTTCGTCGACCGCAAATGGATCGAGCGCTTCCGTTCGTTGCTACCGGCGGCTGCAACCGTCCTGGATCTCGGCTGCGGTTCTGGACAGCCCGTGGCGCGTTATCTGATCGATGGTGGCGCGTCTGTTGTCGGTGTGGATTCGTCTGCGCAGATGCTCGCACTGTGCAGCACGCAATTTCCAACGCAGGCATGGATTCACGCAGACATGCGCGACCTTGTGCTCGATCGCCAATTCGAAGCCATTCTGGCCTGGAACAGCTTTTTCCATCTCAAGCCTGACGATCAACGCCAGATGTTCCGCATATTCCAGCACCATGCCGCACCCGGCGCGTTGCTAATGTTCACCAGTGGGCCTTCCCATGGCGAAGCACTGGGCGTGTTCGAGGGTGAAACGCTGTACCATGCGAGCCTCGATCCACAGGAGTACGCTATGCAGCTGACCGACCACGGCTTCGAATTGCTGGAGCACATCGTGGAGGATCCAGAATGCGGTGGGCAGACGGTTTGGCTTGGGCGTCGCCTACCCTGATTTATATGCACTCTAATTATAACTATGCTAAATATTCATTTAGTTGAGTTATATATAGCGTCCATCAGTCATCCATCAGAAACAACATAGTATTTTGCTAATGGAACCTGAGCGCCGTTCTGTCCAACCGCCGCAGACCGGAGATTATATGCACCCTCCCCCAATCAATTCGCGACGGATGCACCCCGAATACTCTGCGCTGCCTGATAGAGAATCTGCCCAACCAGATCGATCTGTGCCTCGCTGATGATCAGCGGCGGCAGGAAGCGAACGATTGCGCCGTGCCGCCCGCCCAGTTCTACGATCAGGCCACGCTCCAGACAAGCTCGCTGTAGCTGGCGCGCCCGCTCGCCATCGGCAGCGGGCTGGCCCATGGCATCCTGGTTGGCAGGATCGATGATCTCCATGCCCAGCATCAGGCCCCGGCCGCGCACGTCGCCGATCCAGTCGAACTCGTCCCGCAGTGCGTGCAGCAGCGCCTGCAAGCGTGCTCCAACGTTGCGCACATGGCTGCAAATACCTTCGCGCTGAATGAAACGCAAGGTAGCGTCGCCAGCGGCCATGGCCAGCTGATTGCCGCGGAAAGTGCCAGCATGAGCCCCTGGTTGCCATTGATCCAGCTCGCCCCGGTAGACCACTACCGACAGTGGCAGACCGCCGCCGATGGCCTTCGACAGTGTCACCACATCAGGGCTGATAGCGCTGCGCTCGAACGCGAATAGATCGCCGGTGCGCCCGATACCGCATTGGATTTCGTCAAGAACCAGGGGAATACCGTGCTCACGCGTGATTGCCCGCAGCCCTTGCAACCAGCGATCAGGAGCGGGAATCACCCCGCCCTCGCCCTGCACCGTTTCCAGGATCATGGCTGCTGGCTGGGTCACGCCGCTTTCCGGGTCGGCGAGCAGGTGGCGGATGTAATGCAGGCTGGCGTCGATCGACTGCTCGCCACCCAAGCCGAACGGGCAACGATATTCATGTGGATACGGCAGGAACTGCACCCCTGCCAGCAGCCCGCCCAAGGCATTCTTCGGCCCCAGATTGCCGCTTACAGACAACGTGCCAAGGGTCATACCGTGATAAGCCCCATGAAACGCCAGGATGCTCTGCCGCCCGGTTGCCGTGCGCGACAGTTTGAGCGCCGCCTCCACTGCATCCGCACCGGTCGGGCCACAGAACTGGATCCGCGCATTCCTGGCGAAGTCACCAGGCAGCAGATCGAAGACCGTCTCCACGAAGGCATCCTTGATCGGCGTACTCAGATCGAGCGAATGCAGCGGTAGCCCCGAGGCCAAGGTCTTCTGGATGGCCTCCACGATAATCGGGTGATTATGCCCCAGTGCCAGAGTCCCCGCGCCGGCCAGGCAGTCGATGTAGACCTGCCCCCGCGAATCCTCCACATACACCCCCTGCGCGCCCTTGAGCTCCAGCGGTATGCGTCGCGGGTAGCTGCGCGCATTCGACTCGCGCTGCATTTGCCGTTGCAATGCCGGCGTGCTGTCCAGGCAGTAGCGCTGGCTGAGCCCGGTGTGCCGGTACTGGAGTTCGAGCGTGGTGTTAGCGATTGGGGTGACTGCATTCATCGAGTGCATCCTTGTGTCGCGCAGGTGGCGCATAGCTGACAAAACTGCCGGCGCGAGCGCCGTGCAGCGGCCGCGCGGTTAGGTGGCTGGCGTCCGGCAAGAGGCAAAAACAGGCGCTGGATGCGCGAGGCATCAGCCGTGATTCTGGGCCTGCATGGCTTGACGCAGGCTCAACGGCCGCATGTCGGTCCACACCGATTCGATATAGGTCAGGCACTCTTCCTTGCTGCCCTGCTTGCCGGCCGCGCGCCAGCCTTGCGGTATTTCCTTGTAGTCGGGCCACAGGGAGTACTGCTCCTCATCGTTGACCACAACCAAGAAACGCGTTTCAGGACTGTCAAGACTCATGTTTCACTCCTTTTCCACTGAAGATGCGAGCGCTCGTCAGGTAGCCCGAGCTTTGCAGGTGAACGAGCGTAGGATAATATAGTTAATAACAATTATCATTAAACATTGGCGTGACCGCTAGCACGCTCTGGTGCCATAGACGGGATCGCCTGCCTGCCCCGGAGTTGTTTATACTGATCACTCCAGTGATAACGAGTCTCACCAGCAAACGCCTCCGTATGCCAAGACCCACATCCCCCCTTATCACGCATTGCGCAATGCCGTCTGACGGTGAAACTAGGCCGCGAGGATGATCGCCAGCCTCGCCCCGCTGTTCAGCGGCCCACTGGCGGACTATGCGCAAAACCTGCAACTGGCAAGCGAGCAACCGCCCGCACTCGCAGGCTCGCAACTGTTCCTGCCGGACTATTTCGCCATGTTCATCCGCGACCTGGCAGCCCGACATGGCACCGACGACTTCATCGCGCTGACCTCTATCTGGTCGAAATGGTACTTCTGCTTCATAGCCCCTGCCGTGGCGGCCAGCTTGCTGCTCCAGCGCGAGCTACCTCTGGCCTTGGACGATGTCCGCGTCGCCCTTTCGGAGGCGGGAAAGCCGCTGGGCCTGCACCTGCCCCATGAAGGCAACGCTCTGCCACCCTGCCCCCCCTTCGCACGTTTCGAGGCCTTGATCGAGCAGCATCTGAAACCGGTGATCGAGGTCATGGCTGGCGTCTCGAACGCCTCGCCAAGACTGTTCTGGAGCAACGCCGGCAACCTCTTCGAATTCGCCACTGCACAAGCCCAACGGCATCCCCTGGCAACGTTCGATTGCACCGCCCCGGCCAGGGCGGTGATGGAAAGCCGCCTGCGCCCTGATGGTCGGCGCAATCCGCTGTTCGCACCGGTGTACTACAAGGACGACGGCGCTAACCCCCCGCAGCGGTTACGCCGTATCTGCTGCATTCGCTACCGCCTGCCGGGCGTCGACTATTGCAGCAGTTGCCCACTCGACCGCGACAAAACACCCGAATAAGCCGCTGCCACCGCCTACTTGGCCAACTCGAAGGGGGTCTCGCGGCTGTGGTCATAGTCCACCAACTGGCCGTAATCCAGGCGGTAGATGCGATCGGCTACGTCGAAGTAGCGGTCATCGTGGGTAATGGCGATGACCGTTTTGCCGGCCGCCTGCAACTCGGGCAACAGTTCGTGGTAGAACACGTGACGGAACAGCGGGTCCTGGTCCGCCGCCCATTCGTCGAGCAGCAGCACCTCGCGGCCCTCCATCATCAGTAACAGCAGGGCCAGGCGCTTGCGCTGCCCCTGAGAAAGGGCGGTGGTGGACAGGCGTCCATCGATGAACTGAACTTTGTGCGCCAAACCCAGGCGCTGCAGATAGTGGCCGACCCGCTCCTCCAGCCCTTCGAGCTCGCCGTTCTCGCCGAGCACATCGGCGAACAGGTAGAAGTCGGCAAAGATCGCCGCGAAATGTTCGCGGTGCCACTCGCTGTTCGAGGCCTCCAAAGGCACGCCATTGAGCGCGACCGTCCCCTCGCTAGGCTGGTAGAGGCCGGTCAGCAATTTGGCCAGGGTCGACTTGCCGCTGCCATTGCCACCAACGATAAAGATCAGTTCGCCACGCCGAACGTGCAAATCGATGGGGCCCAGCTGGAAAGCGAACTCGTCGCCCTGCCCAGGGTAGCGGTATTGTGCGTTGCTCAGGCGCAACTCGCGAAAAGGCTCGGCGGCCTTGGCCGGCAAGGTGAAGGGCGCCGTTTCGCCCAAGGCCAGGTCATCGATGGCCTGCAACGCCACATGGCCGCGGATCACTGCCGGGACGGCATCGAGGATCATCGAGATCGGCGTGCGCAGGAACATGATCGCCAACACGTAGCCCACCACCACCTGCTGGCTCAGCAACCCAAGGCCCTGGCCGAGGAAGAACAGCGTACCGATGAGCACGAACACCAGCAGCGACGTCCAGTTCAGGTTGATCGCCCACAGCGTATCGGCGCGTACCGAAGCCTGTAGCGAGGCCTGTGCGATAGGCTCCAGGCGCTGGTTGAACAGCAATTGCCGACGCTCGCGGCTCAAGGCCAGTTCGCAGCGGCCACTGATGGTCGCCTCGAACTGTTCGGTCAAGCGGTCATCCTGCTGGCGCACCTGCTGCATCAGGTGCTTGACCTGGCGCCCGAGCAGCACATCGAGCAGTACACCGAAGGCGATCACCGCCAGGGTCAGGGCGAAGAAGGGCAAACTCAGCCAAGCCATGTACGCCAAGCCCGCCAGCAGCAGCAAACCGTTGTACAGCGAGATCGGCAGTTGCTTGAAGGCCGTGGCCACGGCGGTCACGTCCTTGGTCAGCGCATTGTAGATGCGCGGACCGCCCAGTCGCTCGATGCGCTCCAAGGCGGTGCCCAGCACCTTGCCCACCAGGCGCAGGCGCAATTGATAGACCAGGCGATGGCCAATCTGCACCAGCAGCCACTGGGCTAAAGTCCCGCTGACGAACAACAGCACCAGCAGACCGGCGAACAGCGCCAGTGCCTGGCTCAGGTTATCCAGCCCCTGCTCCAGGCTGCGGTTGATGTAGCCGATCAGGCCGATACTGCTGGCCGCACTCAAGGCGCTGCACAGCACCGCCAGGAAAATCCGCCAGCGCGCATCGTGCAGCAGCTCCTTCAATAACATCATCAGTTGGGCACCTTTTCGGCTTGGTGTTGCGGCGCAGTGCTTGGCGCCAGCAGGGACAACAAATCCGCGCTCAGGCGCGGCTCGGCAAGGATTGCGTGATGGCCGACATCCAGACTCAGATCACGTACCGCCGCGCGCGTATGCGTCTGCCAGGCTGCACGCAGATCACGATGGGCATTGCTGCGCCACAACCAGATGGGCACATCGACCACCGGCAAGGCTTGTTCGTACAGACGCGTCTTGATCGTCCGGTAGCGCACCATCGCGGCCTGCAACTCGGCCTCAGCGCCGTGCCATTGCAGATGCTCGCGCACCTCGGCATCGGCCAACAGGCGGCTCACGCCCTCGGCATAATCGCAATCGACCAGTTGCCGGGCCAAGCGCTCGCGCAATGTATCGCCCAACGGCTGCGAACGGCTGCGACACAGGAACACCAGGTCAGCGAGTAATTGCCCGCCCTCGTCACCGTCGCCTATAAGGCTGCGCTGCGGATCATGATCCACCGCCGCCAAGGCCATGATATTGAAGCCAGCTGATTGTAGGTGCGCAATCAACAGCAGTGCCAGGCGCGAAGCCAGGCACCAGCCCAGCACCACCAGTGGGCGCTGCTTGAGCGACTCGGGAATGCTCTGCACATAGCGTTGCAGCAGCCTGTCCATATCCTGGCTTTGCCATTGCTCGTCAAATGCCGTCAGGCCATAAACGGCCTGGCTCTGGCCAAGTTGCGCGAGCAACGTTCGGTAGTCTTTCAGGTTGCCATCCGCGCCATGGACCAGCAGCAAGGCCGGCGCATCGCCGGCTGCATCGTTCAGCACCTGCCAGCCCTCGCTGCTCGCGCCCTGATCGAGGCCTTGCACCAGCTCGCGCACGGTCTGACGCTCGAACAGCAGATTGGTTGGCGGATGAAGCCCCAGTTGCTCGCGAATCAGAGCCACTACCTTGATCGCCGCCAGGGAATGTCCGCCGATGGCGAAGAAGTTGTCGGTCACGCCGAGATCTTCGACCCCCAGCACGCGGCACCAGATGTCCAGCACGGCGCTTTCCAGCTCGCCGACCGGGGCCACCCGCGCACCTTGCAGACGCTGCCGGGCACGTTCCAGCAGCGCTTGCCGATCGAGTTTGCCATTGCTGTTCAGCGGCAGGGTTTTCAGGGCGAAGATGCCGGCCGGCAGCATGTACTCCGGCAGTTGCTGGGCCAGGTCGTCGCGCAGCAGGTGCTCAGCCCTGCCCTGCCCTGGCTGTTCGACAATGAAGGCCAACAGGCGCTCACCATCGAGCAACACTGCCGCTTGCTGCACGCCCTGCACGCCGCGTAACGCCTGCTCGACCTCCGCCAGCTCCAGACGAAAACCGCGAATTTTCACCTGTTGGTCATTACGCCCGAGAATGCGCAAGGCGCCATCGGCCTGGCGCAACGCCAGGTCGCCAGTGCGGTACAACCGCGCGCCGGAGTGCCGGTCCTGGCCGAATGCCGAACTGCCGACATCACCCAGGTAGCCGCGACCGACACTGGCACCTGCCACGCACAGCTCACCCGCTTGCCCGCCAGGCACGGGGCGCTGTTGTTCGTCGAGCAGATAGATGCGGTTGTTGCCGAGCACCTGGTTCAAGGCCGTGCCGCTGATCCCCTGCTCGCTGTCGATGGCCCGCCAGAGCACGCCGACCGTGGTCTCGCTCGGCCCGTAGTGGTTGTACAGGCGGCAACCGGAGCCTGCTTGTGCCAAGCGCGCCAGCAGGCTTTCGCTCACCGCTTCGCCGCCAAGCACCAACACCTGACGTGGCAGCACACCTTCCAGCGGATGCTCACCGATCAGGGCCTCAAGGTGCGAGGGAACGATTTTCAGCACATCCAGTGGATGCTCGCGCAGTTCATCGGCGAACGCCTGCGCATCGGTGACACTGGCCTGGCTCAGCAGGTGCACGCAGCCGCCTTGCAGCCAGGCTGGGTACAGCACGGTATTGCCCAGGTCCGCAAGCAGCGACGAGACCAGCCCATAATGGGCACCTGCCGGCAGATTCAGCGCGTGAGTGATCCGGCTCGCGTAGTGGCGTAGCTGGCCCTGCTCGATCTGCACACCCTTGGGCTTGCCGCTGGTGCCCGAGGTGTAGAGCACATAGGCCAGGTGCTGCGGCGCGCTGGCCACAGGCGTCGCGAGTGGTTCGGCGCTGCTGGCCTGCGACCAGCTCAAGCTGGGCAGCTCGCAGACCTGGCCCGACTCATCCAGTTGCAGCACGAGCGCCGGTTGGCAATCCTCAAGAATACTGGCCAGGCGCAGCGGTGGCAGCGCCGGATCCAATGGCAGATAGGCCGCACCAGCCTTGAAGCAGGCCAGCATGGCGATCAGCATCTGCGCGCCACGCGGCAGCAGCAACGCCACGACCTGATCTGGGCCAACACCGGCCTGTTGCAAACTGCCGGCAACCCGGTCGCTCAGCGCGTCTACCTCGGCATAGCTCAGCAGCTGCCGGCCATCGCGCAGCGCTGGGCTATGCGGCTGGTGACGCGCATGGGCACGCAAGCGCTCGATGATATCGACGTCCGCCGGTAGTTCCGCATCAAGCGCAGTGGGCTGCGCTTCTTCGGCCAGCAAGGCATCCAGACCGTCCAGCGGCGCTTGCGGCGCCTGCAGCAGTTGGCCGATCCAGTGCACGTAACGGCGCAGCAACAGCTGCATCTGCTCACGCCGATACAATCCGCTGTCGTACGTCAGCGCCAACTGGCCTTGGCCGGCGTCATCCAGCAGCCAGTGCAGTTGCAATTCCACCGGCGTGTCGAAGGACAAGGCCTGCAAGGCCTTAATGTCAGCCAGATGCTGCACACGCAGCCCGGCCTGATAGCTGGCCCGCCACTCAGGTAGCAGCTCGGCCTGGCCGAGGTACTCCTGCCAGAGCACAGCGTTTTCCAGTTGCCGGGCCAGCTGTCGGGCCAGGCTGACCCAACTGGCGTGCTCGGACACATGCACCTGCATGGGCAGCGTTTGCTCGAACAGCCCAAAGGCGCCCTGCAACTGCTCATAGTCGTCACGCGGATCGTGCTGCAAGCCCAACTGCGCATGACGCTGGCCGTTCAAGCGGGCGAGCAACGCGCCCCAGGCAGCCAGGGCGAGTGGCTCGATGGCCAGCGCCTCGCCCGCCGCCAGTGCCTTGAGCGCACCGCACAGGGCAGGGTCAAGCGCCTGCTGTACGCAGCCCCGGGCACCACTGGCCATGCCATAGCGCTCGATCAGACGCATCCCCGGCACCTCCTGCAAGGCCAGGTTGCGCCAGAACTGCACGCCCTGCTCGGCGTCCTCGTCCAGTTGCAGGCCGGTGATCCAGTCGGCGTAGTCGCTGTACTGCATCGGTTCGGCCTCCCCTGGCGTGCCCTGGCCTAGCAATTTGCCGCGCAGTTGCTCAAGGCTGTGCAGATCCAGCGAGCAGGCCGGCAGCGCCAGCCACAGTTGCTGATCGCACCACCAGGCGAGCAGATCGGGCTGCTGGGTCTGGCACTGGGCTTGAGCGTCGCGCTGCCAGGCCACCACATCGCTGCCCGCACCCGCCTGACGCCAGTCCAGGCGCAGTTCGTGCGGCGCGACCACGCGCTGGCGCAGGCCGGTCGCACCATGCGGACGCAGATAACGCAGGCGCAGCGCGTCGTGTTGCTCCAGGGCCTCACGCAGGCGCTGTTCGACCTGCTCGGGTGCTACGCCGGTGAGCGTCATGCGCACCCAGCGGTACGCCTGCGGGTTGGCCTCGGCCAATTGCTTCTGGGCCGGTGAAAGAGGTAGGCCAAGGTCCATCATGGTGTCATCTCCAGAGCAGTTTCCTCAGTCGTAGCCGGTGCGGCTGCGACCTGATCGCGGCGATAGATATCGCCCATGGCCACGACGATACGTCGCTCGCCCTCGAAAGGGTCGCGGGCATGCGCGGCAAGCATGTTGTCGAGCATCACCACATCGCCGCGCTGCCAGTCGAAGCGCACCGCACACCGCTCGTAAGCGCTATTGATCGCCTCAATGGCGGCCTCTTCCAGTTCGCTGCCATCTCCGTAGAACACCTGCCGGGGCATGACGCTATCGCGCCCCTGGAGGAATTGCTCGCGAATATCGGCATCGAGAAACGCCGGATGGTAAAGCTGGATCTGGTTGAAGAAGCTGGCATCGCCGGTCAGTGGATGGAGGATCACCGCCGGGCACACTTGGCGCGTGTGCAGTTCGTTGCTGCCGCGCCACTCGAACACGATCCCACCCTCACGGCAGATGCGCTCGACCTCGGCAGGCTCCTCAGTCTGGAAGAAGTGCTGCCAGCTGACATCAAGGCTTGCGCTGAAGTTGCGCACATACATCAGTTGCTTGCGACGCAGCTTGTCCTGCAACCAGGCAGGCAGCTCGCGGTACACCTGGCGGCTGTCGACAATCGGCGTGGCCCCGCCGTGGGTCGCCGGCGTCTCGCAATAGAACCACTGCCGACGCGGCCAGCGATGCTGGTGAGCACTTTCGTTGTGGAACATGATCATCCGGTCCTTCGGATAGGGCGTGGACTTATAGATCTTGTTGCCACCCTCCTTCTTCGGCAGATCGCCGTACTGGCCGTACAGCTCCGGGCACAGCGCCTGGCAGAACTGCTCGAAGTCCGCCGGGGTCGGCAGATCGAAACCACGGAAGAGAATCCCCCCGTGCTCGCGCAACCAGCCCTCCACCTGATCGCGATGTGCCTCAGCCCACACCGCAGGGGCCAGCTCGCGCTCGCGCAGTTGCACCAGCAGGGGGAAGCTGGAACCGGCGTGCAGGGGGCGGGTTTCGATCGGTGCGGCTGCGGCAGTCGGGCCATTGTGGCGCAGCTTGCCGAGCTTGCTCATCTTGCGTTGCAGCGGGTTGTCCGTGGTACTGGACATGGCAGCGGTTCCCTTGGAAGGCATGGGTAAGGCATCGATGGGGCGGTCCGGGGCATCCAGCGCAGCATCCAGCAGCGCCACGAAGCTGTCGCGCAAGCGCTCGATGGTAGCTGGGCGGAACAGGCTGGTGCGGTACACCCAGCGCAGGCTGAGGGCATCACCCTCGGCAGTGGCGAACAGCGCCATGTCGAACTTGGAATGTTGCTGCTCGCTGCTCAGCGGCGTGACTTCAAGGTTGCCCAGGCGGCGCGGCTGACGCGGCGTGTTGTCCAACACGAACAGGGTCTGCAACAGCGGATGTTGGTTGGCCACGCGCGGCAAATCGAGGCATTCCACCACTTGCTCGAACGGCGTGTCCTGCCAGGCGAAGGCATCCAGGCAGACATCGCGTACCAAGGCCGCCTGTTCACGCAAACTCAGCTCCGGTTGCGGGCGAATACGCAACGCCAGCAGGTTGACGAAGAAGCCGATTAGCGCTTCGGTAGCTGGGTGTTCGCGGTTGGCCACGTCGGTCCCGATGACCAGATCGCGGCCCTGGGTTTCGCGTTGCAGCACGGCCGCATAAACGGTTAGCAGCAGCATGAACAGCGACACGCCGCTGTCACGCTGCAAGGCCTCCAGGCGGGCCAGCGTTGCGGCTGGCAACTGGAAGTCCAAGGCAGCACCACCCCCGCTGTCGCGCTCGGCGCGTGGGAAGTCGAACGGCAACGGCACCTGGCTCGGTATCCCCGCCAGCGTACGTTGCCAGAACTGCTGCCCCTGGCGCTGACGCGCGCGCAGCGGCGCAGAAACTTGCCAGGCGGCATAGTCGACGTACTGAATCGCCAGTTCGTGCTCCACGGGAGTCTGGCCCTGGCTGTAGGCCTCGTAGCCTTCGACCAGCTCACTGATCAGCACCGAGCCGGACCAGCCGTCGGAGGCGATATGGTGCAGTACCAGTTGTAGCACATGTTCCTGCTCGCCCAGGCGATACAGAACCGCGCGCAGTGGCGCCTCGACGCTCAGGTCGAACGGGCGCGCGGCCACCTCATGCGACGCCTGCGCCCACTGTGCCTGGCTCAGGGTCAGCTCTTGCAACGTCAACGCAGAATCCGCCTGAATGCGCTGACGCGCCTCGCCCTGCTGCTGATGATAGGTGGTGCGTAGGATCGCATGGCGCCGGACCACACGCTGCAAGGCCTGCTGCAACGCCTGGGTATCCAGGGCGCCACGCAGGCGCACGTTGCTGCTCATATTGAAGCTGCTGTCGCTCGGTTGCAGTTGCTGCATCAACCAGACCCGTTGCTGCGCAGGCGACAGCGGCTGGTCGATATGCCGATCGACCAGCGTGATGCTCGAACTCGCCGGGTCGATAACCGTGGCCTGGGTGTCCAGGCGCGCCGCCAGCTCGGTCAGTACAGGCGTTTCGAACAGCCAGCGCAGCGGCACCTCGAAGCCTTGCTCGCGCAGACGCGAGCGCACCTGCGCGGCCATCAGCGAGTGCCCGCCGAGTTGGAAGAAATGCCCATCGAGCGGCACCTGCTCACGCTGCAATACCTGGCCCCAGATTTCGCTCAGCAGCGCCTCGCTGGCGTTCATCGGTCGCTGCACGCTGAGCGCGGCCGACGCTTGCAGGTTGCGCAACTGCGGCAATTGCCGGCGATCTACCTTGCCGTTGCTGTTGAGCGGCAATGCCGGCAGCGCCTGCAAATGGGTTGGCAGCATGTACACCGGCAGACGTGCCTGTAGATAGTCGCGCAGCGCCTCTGCGTCAGGCTCGCCAGCCGCGCTGGCAACCCAGAACGCAGCCAGCTGTTCGCCCTGCACCGCCACCACCGCCTGGGCGACTCCAGGGTGACCGAGCAGTGCCGCCTCGATCTCGCCCAGCTCGATACGGAAGCCGCGCAGCTTGATCTGATCGTCGCTACGGCCCAGGAAATACAACTGGCCATCGGCCTGCCAGCGGGCCAGATCGCCAGTGCGGTACAGGCGCCCACCCGCGCCGCCGAACGGGTCAGCGATGAAACGCTCGGCGCTCAACGCCGGCTGCTCGGCATAGCCACGTGCCAGCCCAAGGCCTGCGATATACAATTCGCCGGTACGTCCTGGCGGAACCTCACAGAGAAACTCATCGAGCACATGGCAGCGCGTGTTAAGCAGCGGCCGGCCAATCGGCACCACTGGCTGATGCAGCGCCTGCACCAGCGTCTGGGTCGACCAGACGCTGGTTTCGGTCGGCCCGTAGACGTTGATCAGACAACCAACGAATTGCTTCAGCTCGCTGGCCATCTCCGCCGCCAGCGCCTCGCCACCGGCCAGGGCGATCCGCCCAGCCAGTACTTGGCGATCGCCCTGCAACAGCATGGCCCAGGTCGCCGGAGTGGCCTGGATCAGTTCCACCGACTGTTCGACGATCAGTTGCGCCAGCAGCAATGGGTCCTGGCGTTGCTCGTCATCGGCGAGCACCACACTGCCCCCGCGCACCAACGGCAGGCACAGTTCCAGGCCGCTGATATCGAAGGTCACGGTGGTCAGCGCCAGGTAGCGATGCACGCCATCGAGCGGCAAGGCGCGCTCCATCGCCAGCAGGAAGTTGGCAAAATTGCCCCGGCTGATCTGCACGCCCTTGGGCTGCCCGGTGGAGCCGGAGGTGTAGAGGGTGTAGGCCAGTTGCTGCAAGTGCCTTGGCAACGCCGGTACATCGGTCGGCTGCGCTTGCAACGCTAGGTCCTGCCAACGCTGGCAGCGCAACGTGGCCGGGCAATGCGCCGGTTGAACATCGCACAGCAGCAGGTGCGGCCGTGCCCGCTCGATAATGGCCAGTTGCCGCGCAGGCGGATGGCTCGGATCGAGCGGCAGGTACTGCGCCCCGGCTTTCTGGATGCCCAGCACGCAGACCAGCAGGCGCTCGTCGCGCGGCAGGCAGAAGGCGATCGTCGACTCTGCCGTCACACCTTGCGCCAACAACCAGTGTGCAAGCTGGTTGGCCTGGGCCTGCAACTGCTCATAGCTCAGTTGTCGGTCGCGGCAGAACACGGCGGTGCGCTCGGGATGCAAGGCAGCCTGAACCTCGAAGCGGGTCACGAAATCCGCCTCGGCTTGCAATGGGGCAGCATCGCCTGCGCGGTGCAGGCGTTGCACCGAGAGCAGTGGCAGCGCCAGCAGCGGCTGGCGCAGATCGACATGCGCCAGGCTCGCCAGCACGCCCAGGTAGTCGTCCACCAGGCACTGGATACGCGCCGGGTCGAACAGCGCGGTAGCGTACTCGACGATCAGTTGGCTGCTGGCAGCATCGCCACGGCCCTGGCTGAACAGGTTGAAGGTCAGGTCGAACTTGGCGCTGATCGCTGCCTGCGGCAAGGCCAGCGACGCGACCGTGACCCCTGGCAGTTGCAGGCTGCGCTCGCCGAGGTGATCGACCTGGTAGTTGAACATGACCTGGAACAACGGCGTGCGGTCGAGGCTACGCTCGACCTTTAGCACGTCGAGCAGACGCTCGAACGGCAAGTGCTCATGCGCCCGGTCATCCGCCAGGCGCAGGCCCAGGTGTTGCAGGAAATGCTCCAGGCTTTGCCGCTCATCGAGCTGCACGCGGTAGGCCAGGGTGTTGACGAACAGGCCGACCAACGCCTGGCTGTCCGCCGCCTCGCGCCCCGACACCGGCAGGCCAATGGCAAAGTCGCGGCTCCCGGAGTGTTTCCAGAGCAGCAGTTGCTGCGCAGCGAAGTACAGCACGAAGGGGGTCACCCCAAGCTGCTTGGCACGGGCCGCGATAGCCGAGGTCAGCTCGCTGGACAACGCGAACTGCTCGCGCGCGCCGGCATACGCCTGGAGTGCCGGGCGCGGGCTTTCGCTTAAGGTCAGCGCCTCGTCACTCAAACCCTCCAGGCGCTGTTGCCAGTAATCGAGCAGTCTCTGCCCAGCATCCCCTTCCAGGGCCTGGCGCTGCGCTTCGATCACTTGCAGCAGGCCAGTGCCGGGCACAGGCTGGCGGCCCTCGTAGAGCGCGGCCAGATCCTGCACCAACAGCCCCATGGACCAGCCGTCCACGGCGATATGGTGTGCGTTGAATAGCAAGCGATAGTCGTCTTCTGCGATCTGGAACAGGTCGATGGCCACCAGCGGCCCGTGCGCCAGGTCAAAGACCCGCTGCGCAGCCAGGGCAATTGCCGCCTCCCGTGCCTCTGCCGGCGCTGCGCGCAGATCGTGCAGGGTGAAGCTGGCCTCGGGCACCTCCACCAGACGCTGACGTACTTGCCCATTGTCCTCGAAGAAACGGCAGCGCAGGGCTTCGTGACGTTCGATCAGGCTCAGGCAGGCGCTGCGCAGGCGTGACACATGCAGTTCACCCTGCAAGGCCAGCAGTTGCGTGACGTTGTAGGCGGTGGCTTCGGGTTCGAGCTGCTGCATGAACCACAACCGCTCCTGGGCATGCGACAGCCGTGCCATGGCACTGACCGAAGCTGGCGGCGCAGCAGCTGCGCTGCGAGCAGCCGGCGCCGGTTCCAGGACGGCTGCCAGTTGACGCGGCGTGGGGTTTTCCAGCAGTTGGCGCGGCATCAGGCGCAGGTCAGCCTGACGCAGTCGCGCGATCAGTTGCAGGCTCAGAATCGAATCGCCACCTGCGGCGAAGAAGTCATCGTCCGGCCCCAGTTGCGGCTGCGCCAGCAGCTCGCGAAAGGCTGCCAGAATAAGCGCCAGCCGTGGCTGTGCGCGGCAGTCGGCGCAGGCTGCCATGCCCGCCAGGGTGGATTGTTCCAGCACGTCGCGTGGCTGCAAGCGCAGCCCTTCGCGTGCAGCCAGGCCGATCAGTTGCAAGCTGAGAATCGAATCGCCGCCAAGGGCGAAGAAATCGTCCTGGCGAGTGACCGTCGCGCAGCCAAGTACCTGGCACCACAGCTTGGCCAGCAATTGCTCGCTGACGCCCAGGGGGGCCTGTCCGCCCTCGTCTGCCGTCAGGTTGGTTTCGGGCTCGGGCAAGGCGCGGCGATCCAGCTTGCCATTGGCGGTCAGTGGCAAGGCGTCCAGGCTCTGCCAGTACGCGGGTTGCAGCGGTTCGGGCAACTGCGCCCGGGCCTGCGCCTGGATGGCGTTCAGCACGTCCGGGGTCAGGCGCGGTGCAACATAGGCGACCAGCTGCAAGCGCCCCTGAATCTCGCAGGCCAGCACGGCAGCTTCACGGACTGGCGACTGCTGACTCAGCCAGGCACTGACCTCACCGGGTTCTACGCGGAAGCCGCGAATCTTCACCTGATCGTCCTGGCGCCCGAGGAACGCCAAACGTCCATGCTGATCCAAGCGGACCCGATCACCGCTGCGGTAGAAACGCCGCCCAGCCTCATCGATGAAGGCGCCAGCAGTGACGTGCGGCTGGCCAAGGTAGCCCAGCGCGACCTGTGGGCCGCCGATCAGCAGCTCGCCCGCCACGCCACGCGGCACCGGCTGGCCGGTCGCATCGACGATACGCAGCTCGGTGTCGGCCAATGGTTGGCCCAGCGCCAGGTAAGTGCCGTGCCCGGCCTCGGTGACCTCGCCACAGATTACGCCGACGGTGGTTTCCGACGGGCCATAGTGGTTGAACACGCGCAGCGCTGGCGCCAGTTCGCGGATGCGCCCGAACAGCGCTGCATCGAAGCTTTCGCCGCCCAGGATCAGCAACTGCCGTGGCAGTACCCGCCGGGCATCGTCCAGCGCCAGTAGGCCACGCAAATGCGAGGGCGCGATTTTCAGGCAGTCCACCGGATGTTGCGCGAGAAAATCGGCCCAGCCAGGTGGATCGAAGGCCAATGCGGCCTCCGGCAGGATCAGTGGATCACCTGCGTGCAAGGCGGCGAAGACGCAGGTCAGGCCAAGGTCGGCAGCGACCGTGGCCAGGGTCGCCCAACGGCTAGCGGCGCGCGCTTGCAGGCGTTGGCTGACGGCAGCGGCGTAATGCGCCAGGTTCGCATGGCTGACCAGCACGCCCTTGGGCTGGCCGGTGGAGCCTGAGGTGTAGATCAGGTACGCGGCCTGCTCGGGCTGGCTAAGGCTGGGCACAGGCTGGCGAGGTGCGGGGGCAGCAAGGTCGGCAGCGCTCAGGTGCAGATGCGCGAGCGCGCCGTTCAGCGCGGGCGCCTCGGCCAGGCTCAGCAACAGGCTCGCTGCGCTGTTTTCAAGCAGTTGCTGCAAGCGCTGCACAGGCTGCGCCGGGTCGAGAAACAGGCACGTTGCACCACGTTGCCAGCAAGCCAGCATCGCCAGCACCTGCTCGGCGCTGCGCGGCATGCACAGGGCGATGACCTGGCCGGGGCCCACGCCTTGCTCGGCCAGGCGTAACGCCAGTGCCTGCACGGCATTCGCCAGATCGCCATAGGCCAGCGATTGCCGGGAATCGCACAGCGCCGGGGCTTGCGGCGTGCGCACCGCCCACTGTTGCACCTGTCGGTCCAGTGGCTCAGGGTTGGCGCCCAGCGCCGGCCCTTGCAACTGGCTGCCCGGAGACGCCAGGCGTAGCGCCGACAAGCGCTGGCCAGGGTTGGTCGCGGCCTGCTGCAGAATGGCTTGCAGATCGTCGAGCAGTTGCTCGACGGTGGCCGCCTCGAACAGCTCGTCGCTGTATTCCAGCTCGCAGCGCAGGCGCTGGTCGGCGCCACGCAGCAGGCGCAGGGTGAGATCGAAACGGGCGTGGCGCTGCGGCGGGTCGAGCACCTCGACGCTGACCCCCGGCAGGCTCAGGGTGCGGCTTTCCGGCAATTCCACCTGCACGAACATGGCCTGGAACAACGGGCTGGAACGCGGCCGGTCAAGGGCTTCGAGAACCTTTTCGTACGGCAGGGTCTGCTGGTCGAATGCCGCCGCCACACTGTCGCGGGTACGCAGCAGGGCGCTGCGAAAGTCCGGGTCGTCTTCCAGGCGCTGGCGAATGACCAGGGTGTTGAGCAACGGGCCAATCAACGGTGCCAGCTCGGGGCGATCGCGTTGTGCCACCGACGTACCCAGGCACAGGTCACGCTCGCCGCTGTAGCGCGCCAGCAGCCAGGCGAAGGCGGTCAGGCCAAAGATGTACAGGGTCACGCCCTGCTCGCGGACGGACGCATCCACCTGCGCGGACACTTCAGCCGGCAGTTCACGGACGCGTACCACGCCACTGTGGCGGCGCTGATGGGCAGGCGGACGCGGATGGTCGCAGGGCAAGGCCAGCGGTCCTGGGGCATCGGCCAACTGGCTGCGCCAGTAATCGAGCTGCTGGCGGCAGGCGTCGCTGGCCAGCCACTCGTGCTCCCAGGCGGCATAGTCGGCGTACTGGATGTCGAGCGCCGGCAACTGGGCGGGCACACCCAGGCTCAGGGCACGGTAGCCCTCGGCCAGTTCGCGGGTCAGTTGCTGGGCCGACCAGGCATCGTAGGCAACATGGTGGATGGTGAAGAACAGCCAGGTGCTGCCCTGCTCGACCTCGCTGAATGCGCGCCAGCGCCACGGCACTTCTCGGCTCAGGTCGAACGGCTCGGCCAGTTGCCGGGCGTACTCGTCGGCGCACCATTGCTGCGGGTCGGCAAGGGCCTCGCATGGGAGCGGCTCGACTGCCGGCAGGCCCGCCGTCCAGGGCTCGCAATGCGCCTGCAAGCGGCCTGCTGTATCAGGCACGTAGCGCGTGCGCAGGATCGCGTGCCGCTCCACCAGTTGCTGCATGGCCTGCTGTAGGCACGCCAGATCCAGACGCCCATCGAAGCGCAGTACCGAGCAGAGGTTGTACAGCGCACGGCCGCTCACGGCCTCGGCCGTGAGAAAGCGCAGTTGCGCATGGGCCAGCGGCACCGCTGCCTGCGCGCCAGTGGTCGGGACAATGGGCAGGCGCCAGCTATCGATGCCCTTCTCGGCCAGGCGCTCACGGAACAGCTGCTTCTTGTCCGCCGGCAGTGAGGCCAGGCGCTGGGCGATCTCGACAAACGCCTGTTGGTTGGTCGCATTCATCTTCAGTCTTCCATCTCTGCCAGCAAACGCTGCATCTCATCCAGGGCCTGGTCAGTCGAAGGCCGCTGCGGGTTTTCGATCTGTTCGGCCAGGCCAGCAATGGTCGGGTTGTGGAACAGGCTGCGCAGCTCGACCTTGACGCCGAAGCGGCTCTCCACGCGGGTCATCAGACGCATCGCCAACAGCGAGTGGCCACCCAGCTCGAAGAAGCTGCTGAGCACGCCGACCTGCGGCAGATCCAGCAGCTCCTGCCACAGCTCGGCCAGTTCGTGCTCAAGCGCAGTACGCGGCGCCACACCTTGCTCGGTTTGCGCTTGCGGCGCCGGCAGGGCCTTGCGGTCGATCTTGTGGTTGGCATTGAGGGCGAAACGCTGCACCTGGATGAAGCCAGCCGGCACCATGTAGGCCGGTAGCAGGTTTTCCAGGTGACGGCGCAGCGCTGCCTCGTCGACTGGGCTTGCGGCTTGCAGCCAGGCGAACAGGCTGTGGCTGCGTGCATCGAGCATCACCACCGCCTCTTCCACGCCGGGGTAACGGCGCAGCAACGATTCGATTTCGCCCGGCTCGATGCGCAAGCCACGCACCTTGACCTGGAAATCGGCGCGGCCGACATAGGCCAAGCAGCCGTCGTTACGGCGGCGCACCAGGTCGCCGGTGCGGTACATGCGGCTGCCAGGCTCGCTGGCAAACGGATCGGGCAGGTATGCCGCTGCGCTGATCGCAGGCGCTCGCTGATAGCCACGGGTCACCCCGCTGCCGGCGATGTACAGCTCGCCGGTGCTGCCCAGCGGCACTGGCCGCAGGCATTCATCGAGCACGTAGCAACGGGTGTTGAGCAGCGGCATGCCGATATCAGCGACCCCGGCCGGCACCTCGCGCAGCACCTGGGTGGTGGACCAGACCGTGGTTTCGGTCGGACCATAGGCGTTGATCAGCCGCACCCCCTTGGCCTGCAGCACACTCACCAGTTCCGCCGGCACGGCTTCACCGCCGATCAGGCCGCGCAGGGCTGGCCAGTCGTCACGCCCGGTTTCCAGCAGGATCTGCCAGCCGGCAGGCGTGGCTTGGAACACGGTGGCACGGCGCAGCAGTTCGAACAGGCGATGGCCATCGACCACCTGTTCGCGACGTGCAAGGAGAATGGCCGCGCCGTTGAGCAGCGGCAGAAACAGCTCCGGCTTGCACATATCGAAGGCGTAGGTGGTGCTGGCCAGCCAGACGTCCTTGGCCGTCAGCGGCAACTGGCGATCAAGGCCAGCAAGCAGGTTGCTCAGGTTGCCACGGCTGACCTGTACGCCCTTCGGCGTACCGGTGGAGCCTGAGGTGTAGATCACGTAGGCCAGTTGCAGCGGCGACACCGGTAGTGCCAGGTCGTGCGCTGGCTGTTCGTCCAGCGGCAGGTGCTCGACTGCAAGGCTGTCGACACCGCCGAGCACCTCAGCGCAGGCCTGCTCGCTGAGCACCAGCCGTGGCCGCGCATGCTCGATGATAAAGCGCAGGCGTGCGCCCGGTTGTTGTGGGTCCAGCGGCAGGTAGGCCGCGCCGGCTTTGTGGATCGCAAGGATGCAGGGCAGCAGCCAGGGGCCTCGGGTCAGGCACAGCGCGACCAGATCATCGCAGCCGACACCCTGGCCGCGCAGCCAGTGGGCCAGGCGGTTGCTCTGGGCGTTGAGCTGGGCATAGCTGTAACGCTGCTCCTGGCAATCCACCGCCAGCGCATCCGGGGTGTCCAGGGCCTGGCGCTCGAAGCGCGCGATCAGATCCGGCGTCTGGCTCAGCGCATGCGCCGGCAGGTTCCACGGGCGGCGGGTCAGGGCCTGATCGGCATTGGCCAGGTCGATATCCCACAGGCGCGCCTCGGGCCGTGCCAGCATACCGTCGAGCAGGTGACGGTACTCGTTGGCGTAGCGCTGCATGGTGCCGGCGACGAACAGCTCGGTGTTGTACTCCAATACGCAGTGCCAGGCGCTGCCGTGCTGCTCGATATGCAGGCCGATGTCCACCAGGGCGCTGTCGCTCTCGACATCCAGGCGCTGCGCCGACAGCCCGGCAAAGCCGTGGCCGACAGCCGCCACGTCATCGCGCTGAATCAGGTTGAACAGCGCCTGGAACAGCGGCGTATGGCTGAGATCGCGGCGCACCTGCAAGGCTTCCACCAGTCGCTCGAAAGGCACGTCGCCGTGCTGCTGGGCGCTCAGGTGGGTGGCTTGCAACGCCTGCCAGAACGACGCCACCGATTGCAGCGGGTCAATCTGGCTGCGCAGTACCTGGGTGCTGGCGAAATAGCCGATGAGATTGTCGGTGTGCGCCTGCTGACGCTGCGCTACCGGCAGTCCGATCCACAGCTCGCGCTGGCCGGAATGTCTGGCCAGCAGCACTTTCCAAGCCGCCAGCAGCGGCGCGAAGGCCGTCAGGCCATGACGCTGCGCGGTGCTACGCAGGCGTTCGACCAACTCGGCGGGCAGCTCGAAACGCAGGCGCCGCCCGTGATAGCCCTGCTCGGCTGGGCGTGGCAGGTCGGTGGGCAGGTCCAGCACCGGCGGCTCGCCGGCCAGTGCTTGGCGCCAGTAGTCCAACTGCGCCTCGATACGTGCCTGGCCGGCAGGCGCCTGCCAACTGGCGGCGACATCGCTGAACTGCAGCGGCAGCGGCGCCAGGGTGGCCTCGGTTGCGTTCAGTTCGGCAAGGTAAAGACGTTGCAGCTCATCGAAGAAGATCTCCAGCGAACGGGCATCGGCGATGATGTGGTGCAAGGTGGCTTGCAGCACGCTCTGCCCTTCGCCCTGATACAGCCGCAGCCGCCACAGCGGCGTCGCGCCAAGATCGAAGGCGCGCTGCGATTCCTCGCTCAAGGTGCGGGCGAAGGCCGCTGAATGCACACCCTGCTGCAAAGGCCCGACACTGAGCAACGTGCCGTGCAATGGCACGACTTGCTGCCGCGCCCCCGCTTGAGTCTCGCTGAACACGCTGCGCAAGCTGTGCTGGCGTTCCACCAGTTTTGCCAGTGCGCGCTCCAGTACCTCGGCTTGCAGGTTACCGTGCAGGTGCATGGCCAGTGACAGGTGGTAAGCCTGGGTGTCGCCCTGCAAACGGTCGAGGAACCACAGCCGTTGCTGAGTGAAGTGCAGCGGTGCCGACGCCTCGCCGAATGGTCGCAGAATGCCCTCGCCTGCGCTCTCGGCAGTGGCCAGACTGGCCGCCAGTTCACCCAAGGTCGGGCGCTCGAACACGCAACGCAGCGGCAAGCGCCGCGCGTAACGCTCGGCGATGCGCGCCACCAGGCGTGCTGCCAGTAGCGAATGGCCGCCGAGGGCGAAGAAATTGTCGCTGGCGCCCACCACATGGCAACCCAGCAACTCGCACCACAGTTCGGCCAGTTGTGCCTCCCACGGTTCGCTCAGCGCGCTGTCGCGCTGACCTTCGTGTTGGCGTGGCGCTGGCAACGCCTTGCGCTCGACCTTGCCGCTGGGGCTCAGCGGCAAGCTGTCGAGGCGTACGAACTGGCTCGGCAGCATGTAGTCCGGCAGGTGCTGCGCCAGTTGCACACGTAGCGCGGCATCGTTCAGCTCAGCACTCGCCGTCGGCGTGACCGAGTAGTAAGCCACCAGGCGCGCGCTGTCGCCGCTGCCCAGTAGCACCACGGCCGCTTCGCGCACCCCGTCGAGCCGCGCCAACAGAGCCTCGATCTCGCCCAGCTCGATACGGAAACCACGCAACTTGACCTGGAAGTCCAGGCGCCCCTGATAGTCCAGGCTGCCATGGGGATTGCGTCGCACGCGGTCGCCGGTGCGGTACATGCGCGCGCCCGGCACGAACGGATCAGGCAGGAAGTTCGCCGCGCTCAGGGCAGGCGCGGCGAAATAACCACGCCCCAGGTTGGCCCCGGCCAGGTACAGCTCACCGGAAACACCCGGCGCCACCGGCTGCAAGTCGGCATCCAGTACATAGGCGGCGGTGTTGACCACAGGCTGGCCGATTGGCACCTCCACCCCACCGCTCACGCCTTGACGCGGCTCGAAGGTGCTGTAGACGGTGGCCTCGGTCGGCCCATAACCGTTGATCACCTTCGCGCCACGCTGCTCCATGGCCTCGGCCAGCGCACACGGCAGGGCCTCGCCACCGGAAATCGCGCGCACGCCCTGCCAACTGCGAACACTGTGCGCCACCAGCATGCGCCAAGTGGCCGGGGTGGCCTGCATTACCGTTGGCTGGCCGGCTTCGATCAGGCGGTCGAGCGCTTGCGGGTCGCGTACCTGTTCACGGTCGGCTAGCAGGATGCTGGCGCCGCGCCCCAGCGGCAGCAGCAGTTCGACGATGGCGATGTCGAAGGTCGCGGTGGTCAGCGCCAGCACGCGGTCATGCGTGGTCAACGGCAGCACCTGCTGCACGCCGAGCATGAGGTTCATCAGATTGCCACGGCTAATCGCCACGCCCTTGGGTTGGCCAGTGGAGCCCGAGGTGTACAGCACGTAGGCCAGTTGGCCAGGATGCACGTTCGGCGCGCGGTAGGGTTCGGTGCTGAGCAGCGCATCGACATCCAGCAGCTCGACCGCACTGCCCCACTCGGCCAGTTCCGCCAGGGCCTCGGCATTGGTCAGGCACAACCGCGGCTGCGCATGGGCGAGGATGTAACGGCCGCGCTCGGTCGGGGTGTCCTCAGCCAACGGCACGTAGGCGGCGCCAGCCTTGAGAATGGCCAGCATGGCCATCGGCAGGCGCGCATCGCGCGGCAGGCGCAAGGCCACACGATCTTCGGCGCCAACACCACGGGCCTGCAAGGCAGCCGCCAGGCGCTCGGCCGCCAGGTTCAGTTCGGCATAGCTCAGGCGCTGTTCACCGGCCTGTACCGCGATGGCAGCGGGCTGCGCGGCGACCTGCCGTGCAAAGGCCTGCAGAATGTCTTCACGCCCCTGTACCGCTTCACCGTGCAGGCGTGCCAGCGCAGCCTGCTCGGGCTGCCAGACGAGTTCGCCGAGTAGTTGTTGCGGTTGTTCGAGCACGGCATCGAGCAACGCCAAGTACTGCGCGAGCAGCGTCTGGGCGGTCTGTTCGCGGAACAGCTCGCTGCTGTACTGCAAGCTCAGGGCAATGCCGTGTTCGCTGTCGCGCACGTCCAGGTGCAGATCGCACAGGGCGCTGTCGGGGCGATTATCGAGCGGCTCGGCAATCAGGTCGGTCAGCTCGAAACGCTCCAGGGCATGCCCCGGGAAGTAGTTGAACATGGCTTGGAACAACGGGTTGTAGCTGACCTGACGAGCCACGCCGAGCTGTTCGATCAGGTAGTCGAAAGGTAGATCCTGATGCGACTGCACCGCCACCGACAACGCCTGCAACTCGCGCATCAGTTGCAGCAGGCTGGCCGTGCCGGCGAGTTTCTGGCGATACACCAAGGTGTTGACGAAGCAGCCCACCAGCGGTTGCAACGCCGCGTGATGACGGTTGGCGGCCGGCACCCCGACGAGGATGTCGCGCTCGCCGCTGCGGCTGCGCAGCAGCAGTTGGAAGGCGCAGAGCATGGGGATGAAGTTGCTCCAGCCGTGGCTTGCGCTGAATGCCCGCAGACGCGCTGCGAGCGCATCCGGCAGGCGTTGCTCGACGCGCCCGCCAGCCTGGCTGGCATGCGCAGGACGGGGGAAGTCTGCGGCCAGGTCGAGCACCGGCAAGTCGCCGGACAACTGCTCGCGCCAGTAGGCCAGTTCGTCCTGGCAGGCCGTGCTGTCCATCCACTGACGTTGCCACAGGGCATAGTCGGCGTACTGCATGGGCGCCTCGGCCAACGCAGGTTTTTGCCCATGGCGCAACGCGCGGTAATGGGCGCAGAGACCGTCGATGATCAGTTGCAACGACCAGCCATCGGCGGCGATATGGTGGCAATTGAGCGCCAGCACGTGCGCCTGCGGCCCGAGGCGATACAGGCAGGCACGCAGCAGCGGCGCGCTGTCCAGGCAGAATGGCGTCATTGCGTCCTGGCGCAGCAAGGCATGCAGTTGCGCCTCGCTGTCCACGTCGATCAGCGGCAAGGCCAGCTCGGCCTGGGCAAGGATGACCTGCGACGGCTCACCGCCGTCACTGACGAAACGCGTACGCAGGACTTCGTGCTGATCGACCAGCGCCTGCACCGCTGCGTGCAGGTCAGCCACATGCAGGTCGCCGCTCAGGCGTACTGCGCCGGCCAGGTTGTAGGCTGGGCTGTGCGGTTGCAGTTGTTGCAGGAACCACAGGCGCTGTTGGGCGAACGACAGCGGCAGGGTCTGCGGACGCGGCAGACGTTTGGGTGTGGTTGTCTCGCTGGCCTGCTGTTGTTCCAGCCACTCGGCCATCGTGGCAATGGTCGGGCGCTCGAAGACCACGCGCAGCGGCAGGTCCTTGCCGCACAGCTTGCCGATCTGGCCAATCAGCTGCGTGGCCAGCAACGAATGCCCGCCCAATTCGAAGAAGTGATCCTCAATGCCAACCCGCGAAAGCCCCAGCACAGCTTGCCAGGCTTCGGCCAACTGCGCTTGCAGCGCGCTGCTTGGCGCGACATAGCGCGCTTCGCTTTGTGCGGCGAAGTCAGGCGCCGGCAGGGCCTTGCGGTCGATCTTGCCGTTGGCGTTGAGCGGCATGCGTTCGAGCAACATGAACGCGCTGGGCAGCATGTAAGGCGGCAGATTGGCGGTCACGAACTCGCGCAGCGCCTCGATGGAGGGTTGCGGGTCGGCCACCAGGTAAGCGACCAGTACCTTGGCGCGCTGCTGGTCGTCACGCGCCAGCAGCACCGCTTCACGCACACCCGGGTAGCGGGTCAGGCAGGCTTCGATCTCGTCCAACTCGATACGATGGCCGCGAATCTTCACCTGATGGTCGGTACGACCGACGTACTCCAGGTCGCCATTGGCCAGGAAACGTGCCAGATCGCCGGTGCGATACAGGCGGCTGCCGTCGTTGGCGATGGGATCGGGCAAGAACACCGCCGCCGTACGGGCCGGGTCGGCCATATAGCCACGCCCAACCCCCACGCCTGCGACGAAGATTTCCCCCACTGCACCACGCGGCACCGGTTGCAGTTCGCTATCGAGCAGGTACAGACGGTTGTTCAGGGTGGCGCGGCCAATCGGCACGCTGCTGCGCGACGCGTCCAGGCGCTCGGTGAGCGGATGGAAGGCCACGTCGTCGGAGCATTCGGCTGGCCCGTAGGCGTTCATCAGCGGGATGCCGGGGTAGCGCTCGAACCAGCGCCGCGCCAGCGCCGGTGGCAGCGCCTCGCCAGTGGCCAACACCCAGCGCAGCGCCGTGCGCTCCAGGCCCGCATCGAGCAGGCTTTGCATCAGCGACGGCACTGCCTCCAGAATGCTCACGCCGTGGCGAGCGACAGCCTCGGCCAGGGCTTCGGGGTTCTGCATCACGCAGTCCCCCAAAATCACCGTGCGCGCGCCCAGCACCAGCCCGGCGAGGGTCTGCCATACGGAGATGTCGAAGCACTGCGGCGCGCTCTGGGCGATCACGTCATCTTCATTCAGGCCCAGGCCCGGCAGTTTGCCGAGGATGTTGTTGAGCATGCCGGCGTGGGCCACCATCGCCCCCTTGGGCGTGCCAGTGGAGCCGGAGGTGAAGATGCAGTAGGCCAGCGACAGCCCGTGCACCGGAATGTCCAGGTCGGCATCACTGTAGCCGCTCAGGGCCGCAGGTTCGTAGTGCAGCGCCGTTGGCAGTTGCGCCATCTGCTGCAACGCCTGCTGCGCCAGCTCAGCCTGCTGCACGCCGTGCAGCAACAGCGGCGAACGGCTCTGAGTCAGCACCTGGGCCAGGCGCTGCGGCGGATTGCGCGGGTCCAGCGGCAGCCAGCCGGCGCCTGCCTTGAGTGTGGCAAGGATCATCACCACCAGGTCGAGGCCACGCTCATCGAGCAACGCCAGCAGGTCGCCGTCTTGCACGCCATTGGCGCGTAGATGCCGGGCCAGTCGGTTGGCTGCCCGGTTCAATTGATCGAAACTCAGGCTGCGCTCGCCGTGCACCACGGCGATTCGCTCGGGGGTACGACGTACTTGCTGTTGCACGCGCTCGACGTACAACGGCTGCAATTGCGCGGTGTCCGCCGCAAGGCCACCGCTGGCCCAGGCGTGTTGCTCGGCGACTTCAGCCGCATCGAGCATGCCGATGTGTTGCAGCGGAGTCTGCGCATCATTGCCAAGGCTCGCGCCCATGTTCAGCAACAGCGTGCGCAAGTGGCGCAGCATCTGCTCGATTTCCTCACGCAGGAACCAGTCGGTCTGGTAGGTCAGTTGCAGGTGCAAGCGCTCGCCAGGCACGATCACCACGGTCACCGGATAGTTGGTGTGGGTGCGGTTGGCCATGTCGCTGATCAGGTAGTCCAACTGACCTTGGCGCAGGCTGGCGGAGATCGGCGCGTTTTCGAAGACGAACAGGCTCTGGAACAGATCCTGGCGCTGTACATCGCTCCATCCCTGGATCTGCGCCAGTGACACGCTTTCATGTTCGCGCACGCTCAGGTTCTCGGCCTGCAAGGCTTTGAGCCAGGTACCGAGGGGCTGCTGCGGGTCACAGCTCCAGCGCAGCGGCAGGCTGTTGATGAACAGCCCGACGATGCTGTCCATGCCCTGCATGTGCACCGGGCGCCCTGCCACGGTGACGCCGAACAACAGGTCGCGATTACCGCTGTAACGCGCCAGCAGCAAGGCCCAGGCACCCTGTACCAAGGTGTTGAGGGTAATGCCCAGGCCGCTTGCCGCCTGCTGTAGACCCTGTGTCTGCTCGGTGCTGAGGTGTTCGACACAATCCTCCACCGGTTCCGCTGCATCGACCACCCGGCCAGGGTGGCCGAAACCGAACGCGGTGGGCGTGTCGAAGCCGGCCAGGCGCTGCTGCCAGAAGCTCTGATGATCCTCCGGCTTCTGCTGCTCCAGCCAGCGGATGAAATCGCGGTACGGGCGTGGCTTGGGCAGTGCCAGGCGGCGCCCCTCACGGGCGGCGCGATAACCTTCGAGAAAGTCCATCATGATGATGGAGAAGCACCACGCATCCATGAGGATGTGGTGATAGCTGCGCACGAACTGATAGGTATCCGGGGCCAGCTTGAACAGGCGCACACGCATCAACGGGGCCTGGGTGAAATCCAATCCCTCGCGACGCTCCTCGGCCAGCAGTTGCTCAAGACGCGCCTGCTGCTCAGCCTCGTCGATATCCGACCAGTCCGCATAGCTGATCGGTAGTTCGACCTGCTTGTGCACCACCTGCATCGGGCGCTTCTGCTGCTTCCACACGAAGGAGGTGCGCAGCAGCTCGTGGCGCTCCACCACCTGTGCCCAGGCCTGGCTGAAGGCCTGTAGATCGAGTTGCGGCAGTACCATCACATGACGGTATTGCAGCAGGTACATGCCCTTGCCTGGGTGCATCAGGCTATGGAACAGCAAGCCCTGCTGCATGGGCGCCAGGGGGTAGATGGCCTCGATATTGCGGGAAAGTGCTTTGACCTTGTCGTTCATGCCGAGGGTCTCCTTGCCGGGGGCTGGGGATGCGGGGGCGCCGTGGGGGTTGTTCATTGCAGTTGCTCGAGCAGACCGAGGAATTCATCGTCGGAAAGCCCCGAGTCGGCGAAGTCAGCGGCGGTGGCGCGGCCCGCTTCGGGGGCCAGGCAATGTTCGAGCAAGGCTTCGATGCGCTGCTCGAACTGCTGTGCCAGCGCGCTGACCAGGGCCTGATCATGCACCTGCGGGGCGTAGCGCCATTCGATATGCAGCTGGCCCTGGTCGACCAGGGCGGTCACGTCGAGCAAATGGGTGCGGCGGGTTTCAGGAGCGCGCATGGCCGGGCACAACGGCTGCGCCAAGCGCCACAGGCGCGAATTCCCCAACCACTGGTCGACCCGCCCGAGGTAGTTGAACGTCAGCAGCGAAGCGGCACCCAACCCATGCTGTGGATCGAGGCGCAGCAGGCCGTAGCCGATGCCCTGCTCGGGTACGCGGCGCAAGGCCTCCTTGGCCGCGATGATCGCCTCTTCCGGCTGCTCGGTGACCCGCACGGCCAACGGGTAGCGGCTGGTGTGCCAACCCACCGAGCGCGACAGGTCAGGACCTTGCTCCCAGCCACTGCGGCCGTGGCTTTCCATCTCCAGGGTGACCTGTTCGCGCCCCAGCCACTGGCCGATCACGCCCGCCAGTGCCGCCACCAGCAGGTCCTGTACCTGGGTGCTGTAGGCGGCATGGCAGTCGCCCAACAAGCATTCGGTGCTGGCGACGGAGAGTCTGGTTTCCAGCGTACGGCTTTCGGCATACAGGCTGAGCGCAGGAGCGACCTCGCCCTCCTCGGCCAATTGCGCCTGCCAGTAGTCGCGTTGGGCCAGCACTTCAGGGGCCAGGCGATGCCGCTGCAAAGCCTCGCTCCAGCGATCAAAGCGCGTGGACACCGCCGGCAACGAGGCTCGCGGGTCGTGGTACAGGCTTTCCAGCTCCTCGAGCAGTACCTGCCAGGACACCGCATCGACCAGCAGGTGATGCGCGGTGCACAGCAGATGCCCGCTTTCGGTGAAATACACCCAGCGAATCAACGGTGCTCGATCCAGCTGCCAGCCCTGCTGCCACTGCTGTAGCAAGGCGTCGTCCAGCGGCTGTTCGACCAGCTGTAACAGTGTGTCGGCCTTTACCGCCGACAACGCTTGATAGCGTTGCTGCCAGCCCTGCCCGCTGCGCTCGAAGGTCAGCCGCAGGCTGCTGTGACGTTGCAACAAGCTCGCCAATGCCTGGGCCAGGCGCACAGGCTCCAGAGGCTGGTGAACGGCCAGCAACAGGGACTGGTTCCAGTATGCAGGCGTGGTCTGCCGCTGGTCGAAGAACCAGGCCTGGATCGGCGTCAGGGCGAACGCGGCGCTCGGCTCGGCACTATCGGCCTTGGCCTGCTCGGCCACACTGGCCAGTTCCACGGCCTGCTCGGCCCAGCCGCTGACCGATGGGAACTCGAAGATCTGCTTGGGCTTGAGCTGCAAGCCCTGCTGCTTGGCACGGGCAATGATCTGTAGGCTGAGGATCGAGTCGCCACCGACTGCGAAGAAATTGTCGTCGGCTTGCAGGTCGGGCTTTTCCAGAATAGCGCGGGCAATCGCCAGCAAACGCTCGACCTTGGCGCGCTGTGGCGTCTGTGCCACGCGCGCCAGCGCCCGCACGCTGGGTTCGGCGAACAGTTGCTTGGGGGTGAGGGTGATCTGCTGCTGGCGTGCACGGGCAATGATCTGCAGGCCGAGAATCGAATCGCCACCCTGGGCGAAGAAGTTGTCGTCCGGGCCGATGTCCGGGTTGCCCAGCAGTTCACGCCAGATCGCCAGCAAGGCGCTTTCCAGCGTATCAAGCGGCTGCTCGGTGCGTGCCTCAAGAGGACGCGGCGCTTGCTCGGCCAGGTTCGACAACGCCTGACGATCAACTTTACCGTTGGCCAGCAGTGGCATCGCCTCCAGGCAGTGCCACTGCGCTGGCTGCATGTAGTCCGGCAGACGCGCCTGCAACGCGCGCTGAATATCCGCAAGTGCGCTCGGCGCTGCGACCAGGAAGGCCACAAGACGGTTGCCGGTCAACGGCGTCGGCGCGTTGAGTACGCGCACATCCTCGACCTGTGGCAGCGTGCGCAATTGCGCCGCCACCTCCGAGGGCTCGACGCGGTAGCCGCGAATCTTCACCTGCTCATCCAGGCGCCCGAGGAACAGCACCCGGCCTAGATGATCGAGGCGTACCCGGTCACCTGTGCGGTAACCCCGTGCACCGAAGCGCGCCTGATCGACCTCGCTGGCACTCAGGTAGCCGCGTGCCACGGTCGCCCCCTCGATATACAACTCGCCGCTGACGCCAGCCGGCAGCACTGCGCCATCCGGCCCACGCACGCTGACACGCACGTTGCCCAGAGGACGCCCGAGCGGTACGTCACCCTCGCCTTCGACCTCGTGGGTCAAAACGCCCACCGTGGTTTCGCTGGGCCCGTAGTGGTTGACGATACGCAGCTGCGGGCTGAGGGCGTGCACCCGCGCCAGCAGATCGGCGCCCAGCGCTTCGCCACCGAGGACCAGGCACTGGCGCGGCAACAGGCGCTGCGGCTCGCGGGCCACCAGCAAGGCGTTCAGGTGCGAAGGCACGATTTTGAGCATGTCCACCGGTTGCTGCCCAAGCAACGCCGCCAGTTCCTCGGCATCGAAGGCCAGCGCTTCGTCCAACAGGCGCAAGCGCCGGCCGCTGAGCAGCGCGCCGAACAAGGCGGTGTGGCCCAGGTCGGTGGCACAACTGGCCAGGCTCGTCAGGCTGGCGTCGGCACTCAGGCGCAGGCGCTCCAGGCAGGCGCTGACATAGTGAACGAGGTTGCCCTGGGTCACCTCAACGCCCTTGGGCCGCCCGCTGGAGCCGGAGGTGTAGACCACATAGGCGGGCAAGTCTGCAGGCACGCTGGCGCGCAGCGGCGCCTGGCTGAACAGCGCCTCGGCCGGCACGGCCAGCCACTGCACCTGCGCGGGTAACCAGGCGGGTCGTTCACCCTCGCCCACGTATACCTTGGGTGCCGCATCCAGGCAGATCTCCAGCAGACGCGACTCGGGCCACTGCGGGTCGAGGGCCAGATAGGTGGCGCCGCACTGCCACGCGGCGAGCATGTGCATCACCAGTTCACGGCTGCGCGGCAGGCACAGAGCAACCCGATCACCGCTTGCACGCAGCAAGGCGTGCAGGCGTTCGCCACGGGCAACCACAGCGCTGGCCAGTTCGGCATAGCTCAATTGCCCCTGCTGATCTTCAAGCGCGATGCTTTGGGGGCTTTGCATGCAGTGTTGGGCAAAAGCGTTCCAGGCGCTCTCGTGCGCTACCGGCAGGCGTTCGCCCGACAACTGCGAACGCTGCGCGTGTGGCAGCCAGTCCAATTCGGCAAACGGCACGCCCGGCTGCTCCATGGCCGCCATGACCAGGGCCAGGAACTGCACCTGAAAACGCTCGACGCTCTCGTGTCGATACAACGCCTTGCTGTAACGCCAGCGCCCGACGAACTCAGGCGTGTCATCGATGATCACCAGGTTCAATTCGTGGGCCGCACCACGCTGCTCGCCCATCATGCGCTCGATGTAGCGCTCGAACGGCACGTCACGCTCCTTGTTCAGCGTGAACATGTGCTGGAACACCGGTGCCCGGCCCATCTGCCGTGGCAAGTCCAGGTGCTTGGCCAGGCGCGCGAAGGGATAGTGACGATGGCGCAAAGCCTGCCGGACAGTGCCAGCCACCTGCGTGGCCCACTGCGCGCTGGACAGGTCACGGCGCACGCGGCAGCGCACCGGCAACGGGTTGACCAGATACCCCGGCAGCTCAGCCTGCTCACGCTTCAGGCGCCAGCCACTGGGCGTACCGAGCACGAAATCCTCCTGCCCGGACAGCACACTGAGAAACTGCTGGAACAGCGAGAACCAATAAACGTAGGGCGTCACGCCCAGGCTTTGGGCCACTGCACGCAGCCGCTGGCTGTCGTGCGCACCAAAATGGAACGACAGCTCTCCACCTTCGAAGCCCTGGGTGCTGCCATGGGCGAAGTCGGTGGGCAGCTCCAGCGTCGGCGCATCGGCCAGCTGTGCCTGCCACCAGTTCAGTTCCTCGGCCTCGATCGCCTCGCTGCGCAGGTACACGGCGCTGCTCCAGTTGCGATAGGCCTCGGGGTCGACATCGGCAAGCACCTCGCCATCGGCCAGGGCGAACAGCTCGCTGAACAACACGTCGAAGGTGGTCAGGTCGGAGGCGATATGGTGGATACCCAACAGCACCGTGTACTCGACACGCTCGCCCAACTGGTTGCTCAGCAGCACCAGCCGGCTGACCTCGCCGGCGCTGAGATCGAAGGGTTTGTCGGCCAGCTCGACGACACGCCGCTGCACGCTGGCGGCATCCGCGTCCTGCCAGGTTTCGCACTGTAGCGAAGTGGGCTGCGGCCTGCTGTCCCACTGCACCAACTCGCCATCACGCTCGACATAGGCACTGCACAGGTGCGGATAACGCTGCTGCACCACCTGCCAGGCCCGCTCCAGACGATGCGGCAGATCCGCCCAGAGGTACTGCGGCCTGATACGCCCGGCCAGCACGATGTTGTAGGCGCAACTGCCAGGCTCCATGCGTTGCAGGAACCACAAGGCCTGCTCGTTATCGTTGAGCGGGCGCGCCTGGAAGTAGTCCGGGTGGCGCGCCAACCAGGGCAGTATCTCAGCACTACGCGATTGCAGCTCACCCTCCAGCGCGGCGCTCAGGGCCTGCGGCAAACCGGTGGAAATCACCAGGCGGCCTTCGCTTGTGGACAGGCGAATACCGCGCAGCCAGCAGTCGTACATCAGGCGGTCGAGCATGGGTCGTCCTTAATAATGCGGATTCGAGCTAAGCCACCCTGGCAGTGGCTTCGAGGGTTATTCAGCGTCAGACAGCCGAAGCGGGCTCGGCCATGGCCACCACCACCTTGCGCTCTCCCTGGAAGGTGGAGCGGCCATGGGCGACCAGCATGTTGTCGAGCATCAGCGCGTCGCCCGCCTGCCAGGGGAAGCTGATCTGGGTGCGCTGCAGGACATCGCGCACATGCTCCAGCGCCTCCGGCTCGATGGGCGAGCCGTCACCGTAGAAGACGTTACGTGGCACACCCTCCTCTCCGACGATCGACACCAGCGTTTCGCGTAGTGCTGCCGGCAGGTTGGAGATATGGAACAGATGCGCCTGGTTGAACCAGACCCACTCCCCGGTGACCGGGTGCTGCGCGACGGCCTGACAGACCTGGCGGGTACGCAGCTCGCCGTCGTCCTTCCACTCGAAGTCGATGTGGCTGAGCCGGCAGAAGTGCTCGACCTCGCTGCGATCCTCGGTGCTGAAAGCCTGCTGCCAGGTGAGGTCCAGACCATTGCCGTAGTTGCGCACGTACATCAGGCGTTTTTCAGCGAAACGTTGGCGGATGGCCAGATCGATGCGCTGATACACCAGGCGACTGTCAGCAATCGGGGTCTCGCCACCGACCGGCGCGGCCTGGATGCAGTGAAACCAGATCTTCATCGGCCAGTTCAACGCGTAGGACTGCTCGTTGTGCAGGGCAATGACTTGGTGAGCGGGGTATTCGGTGGAGGTATAGACGCGGCTGTTGAGCTTGGTGCGCGGCGTGGAAGCGTAGTCGTAGGTCAGCAGCTCGTGACCGAAACTGCGGGCGAAATCTTCGAAGTCGTTGGTGTCACGGAAGGCGAAATCGCGAAAGAGGATGCCCCCGATGGTCTGCAAATCGCAGTCGACAGCACGCTTGATGAGCGCGGCGTGATCACGCCAGGAGTCGCCTGGAACCGGGGCGCGCAACACGCGAGGTAGCAGCCCCTCGCCACGCGCCTGAACCTCATCCAGTGAATGGTCTGCACGGCTGAGCAAATCGGTAAGCATCTGGATTCCTTGGCGCTACTGATGAGGCGCAACAAGTTATCGCAAAACATACTCACTATCAAACGTGAATTAATATTATTTATGTATAAGCCGCGTACGCTACTGCTGCACGCAAGTTGGCGAAGCAGCAGCGTATCTATCATCACTTGGACGGCTTCAGCGGCTGCCCAAGAATGCTTACTTTTCCTGGAGGTTGTAGTCGCGTTCGCCGATGTGCGACAGCAGCAGGTACGCCGAGCCGATCATGCCCTGCATGGTGTCGGCGAAGCGGCTACGGTTGAAATACAGGAACTGATGATTCTTCACCGCGAACAGGTTCTGCCACTGCGGCGAACGGCGGAAGGCTTCGGTGCTCGCCTGCGAATCGAGCATTTCTTCGTAGGTATCGATGATGAAATCACTGTCGAAGTCGCCAATGCGTTCCAGGCTGTAAGGCACGTTCGGACGTGCCTCCTTGAAGGCCGACACACGCCCGAGGCCGAAGTCGGCGATCACGTCATCCATGCCAGAGCGGCCAATCAGCTGGAACCCGTCTGGATAGACCTCCAGGGTGGTAACTGTGATGCGCCCCGGCTCCTTCACCCGCTTGGCGAATTCGCCAACGATCCATTGGTACTCGCTCAACAGCTTCTGGTAGCGCTGCTGCTTGCCTACCAGTTCGGCCAGCTCCTTGGCGTAGGTCTTGATACCGGCCTCGCGCGCTGGCAGCAGCACCACCGGGGCGATGCTACTGAGGCGCTCCTTGAGGTCCTGGTGATAGGACAACCCGACGATCAGGTCAGGCTTGAGCGCCGCGATGGCCTCAAGATCAGGCGCCTGGTGTGAACCGACATAGCGAATGCCAGAGACATCGAAGCGCTGCTGTGCACCACGGAACATCGCATCGGCGAGCAGCTTCTTGCGCCCCGTGGAGCCGCAGGGGGTTACGCCCAGCTCGAGCAGTTGGGTAGTCAAGCTCAGGTCGTGCAGCGATACCACGCAATGCGGCTCGACGGGCACCTCGACACGGCCGAAACGGTTCTCGAACACACGGGTGTCAGCGGCCACGGCCTGCATCGAACTCAGACCCAGCAGCGCACAGGCCATCAGGGAAAGCGCTTTGAACTTCACCATCATCTTCGTCTTGTCCTTCAGTGACGACGCGTCAACGGTTGCGTTGCCGCGCCAGCAAAACCAACAGATAAGGCGCACCGATAATCGCGACCACAAGGCCCGCCGGCAGTTGCAACGGCGGCAGCAAGGCGCGCCCGAGGGTGTCGCCCAGCAGTACCAGTAGCGCGCCGAACAGTGCCGACAGCGGCAGCAGCGCGCCATGCCGATCACCGCACAACTGCCGTGCCAGGTGCGGCGCGACCAGACCCACGAACGTCATCACGCCGATATTGGCCACCGTCGCTGCGGTCAAGGTGACACTGCACAGCAGCAGCAACAGCATGATCAACGGTGCATTCAGGCCGCGGCTGAGCGCCACACGCTCGCCCAGTTGCAGCAGATTGAGCTGGCGATGGCAAAACAACAGGGGTATGCCCGCCACCAGCAGCCAGATCAGCAGGCTCTGTACCTGCGGCCATCCACTGCGATGCAGGCTGCCGCCAAGCCACATCAACGCCGATTCGACCCGATCGATATTGCCGTAGGTGATCAGCAGATCGGAGACGGCACCGAGCATGGCCGTAAGCCCCACGCCAACCAGAATCAGACGCAGCGGGGCAATCCCAGCGCGCCAGGATAGCGCGACGATGAACAGCGCCACCGCCAGGCCACCGAGCAACGCGGCCAGTGGATAGAGCCCCACCGGCAAGGCTTGCGGCCACAGCACCAGGATCAGCAGCATGGTGACGCTGGCGCCCGCCTCGACCCCGACCAATCCCGGCGCAGCCAGTGGGTTGCGCGTCAGCGACTGCATCAACACCCCGGCCAGCGCCATCGCTGCACCCCCGAGAATCGCCAGCAGGATACGCGGCAGGCGCAACTCCCATAGGACACTGGCCGACAGCGCCGCCTCGTCGGCGAACAGGCCCTGCCAGAGCTGCGCCATGCTAGTGGTGTAGCTGCCGACGCTGGCCGCATACACCGTCAGGGCCGTCAGCAACAAGAGCAGCGTCAAGGCCGCCAATGCATCAATGGGGCGGCCGACCCAAGGCAACCCGGGGCAACGCCTTGGCGTGGTCAACCAGCGACTCACTTGAGTTTCCTCAATACCAACCCGACGAATACGGGACCGCCAATCAGCGCGGTGACGATGCCGGTGTTGAGTTCATAGGGGCTCACCAGGGTGCGCGCCACGACATCGGCCAGCACCAGCAGCAAGGCGCCCAACAAAGGCGTGGCTACCAGCAATTGCCGCAGGTCGTGGCCAACCAGCAGCCGCGCCGCATGCGGTACTACCAGCCCGACAAAACCGATCGGGCCAGCCAGTGCCACCGCACAACCGGACAGCAGCACCACCGCTGCCAAGCTCAACAAGCGCATGCGCAACAGGTTGACGCCCATGCTGGAGGCCACCTGTGCACCCAGCCGATAGGCATTCAATGCCCGCACATTGAGCAGGCAAAGCGACAGGCCAATGACCAGGTAGGGCCAGAGCCAACTGGGCAGGTTTGCCCCGCTGATACCCAGCGAGCCGGTCAGCCAGCGCCGCAGGCTGTCCAGCCCTTGCTGATCGATCAGCAACACAATCGCGGTGATAGCGCCGAACAGCGCGGCCATCATCGCCCCGGAAAGCGTCAGCCGCACCGGATTGGGTGTGCGCCCGGCCAGCAGCATGACGCCGACGGCGGCCACCAGAGCGCCGCTGAAGGCAAACAAGGGAATCATGCTCATGTCGTTGCCCGGCAGCACCAGCAAGCCAATGACCACGAACAAGGCCGCGCCACTATTGATGCCGAGGATGCCCGGATCGGCCAATGGATTGTCGCCAACCGCCTGCATCAGCGTGCCAGCCAGCCCCAGGCAGGCGCCCACGAGCATCGCCACCCACAGGCGCGGCAGACGCGAACCGCGAATGACGCTGTGATCAGATTGACTCGGGTCATACGCCAGCAGCGCCTGCCAGACATCATGCCACGGGATCGACTTGGCCCCCACCGCCAGGTGCAGCGTCGAGGCCAGGACAATGCCGATCGAGATCGATAGCCAGATCGGCCAGCGCAACCCACCGCTCATCGGGCCACCTGGCCGTCGTGCGCGCGCAGGCGCGCAGACGACGCCGGCACGCACAGAGGATCACCGGAATGCGGATCGATAAGAATGTGCGCATCCAGGTCGAACACCGCCTTCAAGTTGCCCGGGGTGAAGACCTCGGCAGGCGCCCCTTGGGCGTGAACCTTGCCCTGGCGCAACATCACCAGTTGATCGGCATAACGCGCGGCCTGGTTGAGGTCATGCAGAACCGCGACGACAGTACGCCCCTGGTCACGCAACTCGGCGAGCAGTTCGAGCAAAGCGATCTGATGAGCGATGTCGAGGAAGGTGGTGGGCTCGTCGAGCAGGATGACCGGCGTCTCCTGCGCCAGTGTCATGGCAATCCAGCAGCGCTGTAATTGTCCACCGGACAGGGAGGTCAAGCTGCGGTCCAGCAGCATCCCGACATCGGCCAGTGCCACGGCGCGATCAACCGCCTGTTGATCGGCATCACTCCACGGCTGCCACCAGCTTTGCCAGGGGTAGCGCCCCTGCATGACCAGCTCGCGCACGGTGATACCGGCAGGCGAGCTGGTACGTTGCGGCAACAGTGCGATTTGCCTGGCCAGTTCACGGCGCGAGAGCTGAACGTGGGGCTTACCTTGTAGCAATACGTCGCCGCTGGCGGGGCGCAGCATGCGTGCCAGCACGTTCAACAAGGTGGTCTTGCCGCACCCATTGGCACCAATCAACGCAGTAAAACAGCCCTCGGAAATGCTCAGGCTGATGTCATCCAGCACCTTCAGTCCGTCGAATTGAAGCTCAAGCCCCGTCGCTTTCAACATGCACGCACACTCGAATTCGAACCCCCGCACCAGCGCAGCCCGCCGGACATGTGGGTTCATCGCGAATCTCACCCCGCTCAGGGCGGACAGTACCTACGGCAGCATCCAGGCCTTGAACATTCATGCGCAGTAGCTTGCAGCAATAAATTAGTGAAGACAATAAATTGTGCGCTAGTACAAATATTTCTCATTTAGATGTAGAGTTCGCCCGCTACTGCTGACTGCCAAGAAGCAGGCGTGAAGGATCGCAGAACATCCTCCGCCTCGCGCACACATACTAGAAGACCAAAGGATGTTCCTTCGCCATGTGCCAGGTTACGCACCCAAGCCCCGAACGTTTCGCCCCACGTCCCGCCTTCAGCCTTACTGCACTGGCACTGGCCATGGCCAGCCTGGGTTCAGGCAGCCTGCATGCCGCTGAGGCCGACCCAGCCACCACGGTTGCGCCCTTGGAAATCGAGGCCACCAACGTCACCGGGCAAAGCGTCGAGCAGCCCACCGAGCACGTGGTCGGCTATGTAGCCAAACGCAACCTGAGCGCGACCAAGACCGATACGCCGATCACCGAAACCCCGCAGTCGCTGTCGGTGGTGACGAGCGATGAGGTACGCGACCGCCAGGCGGAAACCCTCGGCCAAGCGCTGAGATACACGCCAGGCTTCACCAGCGGCTCGACCAACTTCAACCGCACGGCGGACCGCTTCCGCGTGCGTGGTTTCTCGGTCGAATCCGCCACCGGCGGCTCGCTGCGCGACGGCCTGCGCCTACAGACCAACTCCTACGACGGCACCCAGGAACCTTATGGCCTGGAGCGCGTCGAGGTCATTCGCGGCACTGCTTCGGTGCTCTACGGCCAGCTCTCGCCTGGCGGCATGGTAAACGGCGTCAGCAAGCGCCCAACCCAGACGCCGTTTCACGAGCTGAACCTACAGGTAGGCTCCTATGACCGCAAACAGCTCGCCGCCGATTTCAGTGGTCCATTGGGCGATAGCGACACCCTGAGCTACCGCCTGACCATGCTCGGGCGCGACAGCGATACCCAGCAGGACTATCTCAACGACGACAAGTTCTACATCGCCCCGGCGCTGACCTGGCGCCCAGACGAAGACACCTCGCTGACCTTGCTGTCTTTCTACCAGAAGACCGATACGCGTTTTCCTGCACCGGTGCCCTATCAGTTGACCAAAGGTGTCGGTAACGGCGCCTTCAAGATCGGCCGCCACGATTTCATCGGCGAGCCGGACTACGACGACATGAATGGCGAAATGTCGGCCCTGGGGTACGAGTTCAGCCACCGCTTCAACGAGCACTTCACGGTCAACCACAAGCTGCGTTATTCCGAGTCGGATGTGAAGTGGAGGTACTTGCAGGTCGTGCCCGGTACGGCCGCCGCCACTGCCACGACCGGCATTCTGAACCGCCGATACAGTGACCGCCACGAACGTGCTCGGGTCCTGGGCAGCGATACCAACATCGAATCCAAATGGCAGTTCGGCAACGTCGAACAAACCGTGCTGCTCGGTTTCGACGGCTACGACATGTCCTACGATTCCCATAATTTCCGAGGCGCTGCCCCCGACCTGGACCTGAGTCGTTACAACTATGGACAGCCCGTAGTGGTTAACAGAGCCCGTGCCCTGGACCGTGGCTCGCAGATCGATACGCTGCAAAAAGGTGTGTATCTACAGGATCAGATCAAGTTCGACGACAAGTGGGTCCTGGTGCTGGGTGGCCGCCACGACTGGGCTGATCAGGATCAGATGGCGCATCGCACAGGTGCCAAGGCCAGCCAGAGCGACGAAGCCACCACCTGGCGCGCGGGCCTGGTGTACCTGGCGGACAACGGCCTGGCGCCCTACGTCAGCTACAGCGAGTCGTTCTTCCCGGTTTCGGTAGCAGAAGCCCCCGGCCTGAACTTCGAACCCACCGAAGGTAAACAGTACGAAGCCGGTGTGCGTTATCAGCCCAAGGACAGCACTGTCCTGCTCAGCGCAGCCGTCTACGAGCTGACCCAGACCAACGTGCTCAAAGAGGACCCAGTGACCGAAGAGTTCCGCCAGACCGGCAAGGTCCGCTCGCGCGGCCTGGAGCTGGAAGCCAAGGCGGACGTCACCCCGGCACTCAGCGTAATCGCCTCCTACAGCTATACCGATGCCCGCACCATCAAGAGCACCATTGACTCCGAGATCAATCAACGGATCGATGAAACGCCGTATCACCAGGCGGCGCTGTGGGCCACCTACAACCTCGTCAACTGGGGCATTCCGAAACTGACCGTGGGCGGCGGCGCTCGCTACATGGGTACCACGCCGGTCTCGGGCCTGGATTCGTCCATGCCCGCCTATACCCTGTTTGACGCCATGGCGCGCTACCAGATCGACGACCAGTGGACGGTAACCGTCAATGCCACCAACCTGACCAACAAGCTCTACACGACCTGTGACGCCGTCGACTGTCAGTACGGTGACGAGCGCACCCTGGTGACCTCGCTGAACTTCAACTGGTAATCCACCCCGGCGCGCGCCGCGCAAGCACCCTGCCATGCCCGCTGCCTGTCTCTGAAAGATAGAGGCAGCGGGCGGGCGGATGTGCTAAAACCTGCGAGTTTCCATGTGGCATCGGAGAAACTCGTGCACATCGACTGGCTCAGCTTCACCCCCTGGTCATCCCTTGCAGGCGGCGCGTTGATTGGCTTGGCGGCCAGTCTGTTGGTCATCGCCAATGGGCGTATCGCCGGCATCAGCGGCCTGATCGGCAGCCTTTTACAGCGCGGTTGTGAGGGCCGCAGCGACACAGTCCTTTTCCTTTTGGGCCTGCTTGTCGCACCGCTACTCTGGGGCCTGTTCTTCACGCTGCCACACATCACATTCGAAAGTGACGGAGTCGCCCTCGTGGTCGCCGGAATACTGGTGGGCGTCGGTACGCGATACGGCTCAGGTTGCACGAGTGGCCACGGGGTATGCGGCTTATCGCGCCTTTCGCCCCGTTCGATGGTGGCCACTGTGAGCTTCATGCTGGGTGGTTTCGTCACGGTGTTCGTGTTGCGTCATCTGCTGGGAGGTTGAACGTGGCCAAACTGTCGGCGTTCATCGCAGGTCTGCTGTTCGGCTTGGGCTTGCTGTTGGCAGGTATGGCCAACCCCAGCAAAGTATTGGCGTTTCTGGACCTTACGGGTGCCTGGGATCCCTCCCTGGCGTTGGTCATGCTCGGGGCCATTGGCGTCGCCGTGGGACCGCTGACATGGGCCCGTCGGCAGTCCCGCTCGCTGCTGGGTCAGCCCATGCAGCTACCGGTCAAACGAGAATTGGACGCGCGCTTGATTGGCGGGAGTTTAGTGTTCGGCATCGGCTGGGGCATAGCAGGGATCTGCCCAGGCCCGGCAGTGGCCACGTTGCTCACAGGGCACTGGCAAGTGCTGGTGTTCACGTTGGCCATGCTCAGCGGCATGCTGTTGTTCAAGGCACTGGAGAGCCGACGCCGCGCTTGAGCCGACTCAGATGATGGTTGAACGTATGGAAGACGCCGCCTTCAACAGCGCTGGCGAAAGTAATCGCCCAGAAATTCCACCGTTACCCTCACCTTCGCCGAACTGAGCAATGGCGAGGTATGTACCGCCCAGATATCCGCAGGCTGAGCGTATTCAGCCAGCACCTGCACGAGCCGCCCAGCTTGCAGGTCGTCTTTGACATCCCACCTCGAACGCAATAGCAGGCCACGCCCATCCAGGCACCACTGCCGGGCGATTTCGCCATTGTTGGTAGAGAGGCTGCCCGCCACTTTGACGGTCTGCGGCCCTCTGGGCCCGATCAGGTTCCAGACCCCAAACGGGTGGTCCCGCTCTTTGATCACCAAGCAGTCATGCTGCCCCAGGTCTGCCAGGGTTTCGGGTGTGCCGCGCGCTTGCAGGTAGCCGGGGCTAGCGCACAGCACACGATGGTTCTTGGCCAGCGGCTTGGCGATAACATGCGGCGATATGTCATTGCCCACCCGGATATCCAGGTCCACGCCCTCCTCCATCAAATCCACCAAGCGATCCTGGATATCCAGGCGGATGTCCAGCCCAGGGTAGCGCACGGCCAATTCAGCCAATGCCGGCGCGACCATGCGACGCCCGAGGCCTGGGCTGCTGACCACCCTTAGCAGACCTTTGGGCTCACCCTGCCAGGCGTAGATTTCATCGCCCAGCTGGCTGACCTGATACAACAATTGCTGCGCCCAGGCACTGACGCGCTCCCCCTCCTCGGTCAGGGTCACGCTGCGCGTGGTGCGGTGCAGCAAGCGCAGGTTGAGGTCTTGCTCCAACGCGCGAACGCGTTTGCTGACAAACCCGGCAGACATGCCCAGTTCGTCAGCCGCAGCAGAAAAACTGCAACGACGTGCCACCAACAAGAACACATTCAAGTCGTGCAGGCTGGGTAGATTGTTCACGATTCGGAAACCAAGTTTCTATAAATGTACTGATTTTGTCTGATTTGGAGATATATAGCATAGGGGCTCCTCCACCGGACAGAGTTTCCCCCATGACCAACACCCCGTTTCGTATCGCGGCCATTCCCGGCGATGGCATTGGCCTCGAAGTCCTGCCTGAGGGCATCCGGGTCCTGGAAGCCGCCGCACACAAATACGGCCTGGCGTTGCAGTTCGACACCTTCGGGTGGGCTAGCTGCGCCTACTACCTGCAACACGGCAAGATGATGCCGGACGACTGGTCCGAGCAGCTCAAGCGCTACGATGCCATCTATTTCGGTGCCGTCGGCTGGCCTGACAAGGTGCCCGACCACATTTCGCTGTGGGGCTCGCTGCTCAAGTTCCGCCGCGAGTTCGACCAGTACGTGAACATCCGCCCGGTGCGCTTGTTCCCAGGCGTGCCTTCGACCCTGGCCGGGCGCAAGGTCGGCGATATCGATTTCGTGGTGGTGCGGGAAAACACCGAAGGCGAGTACTCGTCGATTGGCGGGATCATGTTCGAGAACACCGAGCAGGAATTCGTCATCCAGGAATCGATCTTCACCCGCCGTGGCATCGATCGCATCCTCAAGTACGCCTTCGAACTGGCCGAGAAGCGCGAGCGCAAGCATGTGACCTCGGCCACCAAGTCCAACGGCATGGCGATCAGCATGCCGTACTGGGACAAGCGCACCGAGGCGATGGCCGCGCACTACCCCACGGTCACCTGGGACAAGCAGCACATCGACATCCTCTGCGCGCGCTTCGTGCTGCAACCGGATCGCTTCGATGTGGTGGTGGCCTCCAACCTGTTCGGCGACATCCTCTCCGACCTCGGCCCTGCCTGCGCCGGCACCATCGGCATCGCGCCGTCGGCCAACCTCAACCCCGAGCGCAGCTTCCCGTCGCTGTTCGAGCCGGTGCACGGTTCGGCCCCGGACATCTACGGCAAGAACATCGCCAATCCCATCGCGATGATCTGGTCCGGCGCGATGATGCTGGAGTTCCTCGGCCAGGGTGATGAACGCTACCAGCGCGCCCACGACGACATGCTCAAGGCCATAGAGACGGTGATTGCCGAGGGCAAGCTAACCCCAGACATGGGCGGCACGCTATCGACCCAGCAGGTGGGTGCCGCGATCACTGAAGCGCTGTTGCAGCGCTGAGCCCCCGCAGAGGTGCCAGGCGCCCCGAAGGCACCTCTGTAGCCTCTATGCCATTTGTCGCGCCGGCCAGGCGAATGTTGCGTCGCGCTCTGGCAAGCTGGTGCCTTCTGACCGCCATCCCCGCAAGCGAGGCACCATGACCCTGCTGTTCAAAGTCGACCCGGATCGAGGTCGCGCCTGGAAAGCGCTGTTCGCCGAGCACGCCCCCGATATCGAGGTGCGCTTGTGGCCTGAAATCGGTGATCCCTCGCAGATCCGTTACCTGGCCACCTGGCAGCCTCCCGAGGATATCGCCGGGCACTTCAGCAACCTGCAAGTGCTGTTTGCCACGTCTGCCGGCGTCGATCAGTTCGACAGCAACGCGCTGCCACCGAGCGTGCAGATCGTCAGGATGCTCGACCCCGGTATCGTCCAGGGTATCGTCGAGTACGCCACCCTCGCGGTGCTGGCCTTGCACCGCGACCTGCCTCTGTACCTGGACCAGCAGCGCCAGGGGCTTTGGCAGGTGCAGCAGAATGTGCCGGCGGCGCAACGGCGGGTAGGCGTCATGGGGCTGGGTAATCTTGGCCAGGCAGTGTTGCGCCAGTTGCACGGGTTCGGTTTCGCGCTGCGCGGCTGGTCGCGTTCGGCCAAGCAGATCGAGGGTGTCCAATGCTATGCCGGTGACGCAGGCCTGCCGGGCTTTTTGGCCGGTTGCGATATCCTGATCTGCCTGTTGCCGCTGACCGCGCACACAGCCGGTATCCTCGACGCACGCCTGTTCGACGCACTGCCGCGAGGGGCCAGCGTGGTCAACCTAGGGCGCGGCGGTCACCTGCGTGAAGCCGACTTGCTGGCCGCGCTGGACAGCGGCCAGCTGCGACGCGCCATCGTCGATGTGCTGAGCTGCGAACCGCCAGCACCCGACCACCCCTTGCTAGATCACCCCAAGGTATGGGTGACGCCGCATATCGGCGCGGTGACTCACCCGGCCTCGGCTTTTCAGGTGTTGCTGGATAACCTACGGCGGCATCAGCGCGGCGAGCCGATGCAAGGACGGGTATCGCGCGAACGCGGGTACTGACGTGTACAACGAACTCAAGCGCTGGTGACTGAGTCTAGGGCACCGGGCGTATCGACGTCTTGCAACACCCCGGCATCCTCGGTCTGAAGTACCCTCACCCGCTCTGGATAGCGTTGCAGGACCGAGCGAGCACCTTCATCACCCGCGAGCCGAGCCAACGCCGGCCACAACTCGCGGCCGAACAGCACCGGATGGCCATTGCGCCCCTGGTGCCGGGCTACGACAATCGCGCCGGGGTTGGCAAGCGCCAACAGTTCGCGCAAGGTGTTTTGTTGTATCCAAGGCATGTCGCCGAGCACGATAGCCACGGCCTGCGCAGGGCTGTCGGCCAACGAGGCGACGCCTGCCGCCATGCTGTGCCCCATGCCCAGCATGGCCTGCGTGCCTATGACCACCCGGCAGCTATCGGGCAAGCCCAGTTGCGCTGCCGTTTCGCCAGGGCGCAACACCACGCGTACCTCATCGAACACTGCCAGCGCCCGCGCGACGCTGTGCTGCAACAAGCTGCGGCCATCGGCCAGACACGCCCTGCGCTTGTCGCTGCCAAAGCGCGAACCCTGCCCCGCCGCCAATACCAGCGCGACGACGGTCATCGCGCCTGGCACTTGTGCACGGCAACCCGCGAACCCATCGCAGCGCGCTGAAAAATATCGGTTCTTACGCTTTCAAGCATGGCCAGGTCATCGATCTTGGGGGTATGCGGCGACACTAGCACAGCGATGTTGCGCTGGCAGCCATCCTGGGCGATGCCAGATAAAGTCAATGTGCCACTAGTCATTCTGCTGTCATGTTTCTGTCGTATTTTTCAGCCTTCACCCAAGGTCGGGGATAACGCAGTGATCCGCCGTTCACGCTCGCGCGCAGGGCTGTTGCCGCTGCTGCTATTGATGCTGTGTGCTCTCACCCTCACCTTCCTGTGGGGCCTGCACATCAGCCAGAAAGCTGCCACGCGTCAGGACGCGCTGTCGGCAAAAGCCGCCGAACACCTCAATCTGGCGAGCATGGTCGCGGAAAACCTGCGTCAACTGGTAGACCGTGCCCAAGCCGTAGGGCGTGTCACCCAGGACGACATGAGGCGCCTGCGCCAAGGCAACCTGAGCTTGGCACGCATTCTTGCCGAAGACCCAGTGTTCAAACGCATGAGCCTGTACGACCGTCACGGCCGGCTGCTCTCCTCCAGCCACGCCGATGGGCCCGAACAGCTTCCAGCGGCCTGGCGCGAGCAGCTTGAGCGGCATGTCGCGCGCTATGGGTTCAAGGCCTTCATGCCGCGTGGCATGCCCGCCTCGCCTGCCTCGGTACAACCCAATTGGCGCTTGCCGTTCCTGCTGCCGCTGACCGACCTGCCAGGTCGGGAAATCGACACCATTCTGGTAGTTCAACTGGACATCGGTTACCTGGCCTTGCTGTTCCAGCACATCGACTTGGGCCGAACAGGCATGATGCGCCTGCTTCAGGACGATGGTCAGGAGCGCTTGCGCATCGACACCAGCGGCGTGGTGGTGGCCGGTGAGGCCCTCGCGCCGGATCTGCCTGACAGCGGCGAGACATCTGGCGCGCTCACCCAGTACAGCCTCCAAGGGCCTTATCAAAGCCTCTACCGACGTGTGCCCGAGCGCGGCTTCAGCGTGGTGGTCAGCCAGCGCAACGACGAAATCCTCGCCCCCTCGACACTCAGCACCCACCGCCAGTTTTGGCTGAACCTGGTCATGACCTTGCTGATCCTGGCCAGCCTGGCGTGGTGCATGCGCCTACTGCGCAAGCGCCAGGAGGCTTTTGGCGAACTGGAGCGCACCCAACAGGTCAACCAGCAACTGATCGGCCGCCTGGAGGAGGAACACCGGCGCAGCAGCCATGCCGCCGCCACCGATCACCTGAGCGGGCTGCACAACCGCCGCCAGTTCGTCGAAGTGGCGGCAAAGGCGCTGACCCAACAGCGCGGAAAACGTCGGCTGATGGCGATCCTGTTCATCGACATGGACCGGTTCAAGTCGATCAACGACTCCCTGGGCCACAAGATCGGTGACTTGCTGCTACAGGCGGTGGCCGGGCGTATCCAGCATATGCTGGAGCCTGGCGATGAGGCCTCACGCTTTGGCGGGGATGAATTCGTCGTGCTGCTGGCCGGCGAACGTGGCGAGGAGCAGATCGATGCCTGGGTCCGGGCGTTGGTCAACAAGCTTTCGGCCACCTATGCGCTGGATGGCCAGGAGGTCAACACCAGCCCCAGTGTCGGGGTCAGCATCTGCCCACGTGACGGCCAGGACATCGACACCTTGATCCGCTGCGCGGATGCCGCCATGTACTCCGCCAAACAGGCCGGGCGCGCCCAGTACCGATTCTTCGACCCGTCGCTGAACCTGTCCGACATTCAGGCCTTCACCCTCGAACAGACTTTTGGCAACGCCCTGGCCGAGCGCCAGTTCGTTTTGCATTTTCAACCGCAGATTCGCCTGGATACCTTGCAAGTGCTCGGCTACGAAGCCCTGGTGCGCTGGCAACACCCCGAATTCGGCCTGCTCTACCCGGACCGTTTCATTGAAATGGCCGAGCGCAGCGGCTTTATCGTCGATCTGGGCTGGGAAGTGCTGCGCCTGGCCTGCGAGGCACTGGCCCTAGGCGGCGAACAGTGGCGCGATACGCGCCTGGCAGTGAACGTTTCGGCCTTGCAGTTGCGTCAAGCCGACTTCAGCGATCGCCTGCTGGCAGAACTCGACGCCTACGGCTTCGCCGCGCAGCGCCTGGAGCTGGAAATCACCGAAACCACCGTGCTCGACCCAGAGGGCACAGCCGTGGAGCACCTTCATCGTCTGCGCGCGGCAGGTATTGGCATCAGCCTCGACGATTTCGGCCGTGGCTATGCAGGTTTTGCCCACCTGCAGGCGCTGCCGCTGTCCAAGCTCAAGATCGACCGGGCGCTGATCGCTCCATTGTCCAACAGCTACGACGACAGCCCGATCGTGTCATCAACCATCATCCTGGCCAAGCGCCTGGGCCTGGAAGTGGTCGCCGAGGGGGTCGAAACCCGCGAGCAAGTGGTGTGCCTGAAGCTCGCTGGCTGCGACATCGCCCAGGGCTACCACTTCAGCCGCCCCCTGTCCTTGGCCCAGTTGCACGATTACCCGCCGTTCAGCGGTGCCGAGGAAAAGGCATGCGTGTATTGAAAACCTTCGCCAGCGTGGCGCTGACGCAGCTGCTGGCGATGGCCGCTCAGGCCAACTGCACACCCCACAGCCTGCGCCTGGCAGTGATCCCGATCAAGGACGTGCAGGCCATGACCGACGAGCATCAACCGCTGCTTAAGCGCCTGAGCGAAGCCGCTGGCGTGCCGGTGGAACTGGTGATCAGCGCGTCCTACGAAAGCGTGGTGGATGCCATCGTTTCCGGTGGGGCCGACCTCGCCCGTCTGGGCCCGGCGTCGTACATCATCGCCCACCAGCGCGACCGGCGTATCGAGCCGTTCGCCACCTTCACCCTCAGCGCTGGCACCTATACCCCGGCAGGTAACCACTACCAAGCCTTGCTATTGACCCGCGCAGACGGGCCGTCCGATCTCGATAGCCTGCGCGGTGCGCGGGTGGCATTGAACGACCCGGCCAGCACCTCCGGCAGCCTGGTGCCCAGCGTGGAGTTCGCCAGCAAGGTCGGCACCCCGTTGCAGGGGTACTTCAATTCGCTGGTGTATGCAGGTAACCACGACAAGGCATTGGACGCGTTGCTCGAAGGCCGGGTGGACGCGGCCTTCGTCGCCAGCGAGCGCGCCGATGCGTATTTGAAGGCGCACACCCTCGACCCCAGGCGCTTGCAGGTACTATGGCGTTCCGCGCCGATCTATTACGACCCTTACGTGTTCAGTGCAGGCCTGTGCCCGGCGCTCAAGCACAAGCTGCGCAAGGCCATGCTGGCAGATCCCGAGGCACTGACCGAGTTCATCGCCTCCCAGGACGCCACCGGGCTGGTCCCCGTGGCGCACAAGGAATATGCCGGTCTGGAAAAGATGATGGAAACATCGCTGCGGCCTGGCCAGCCACATCCTTGAACAAGGCCGCTAGCCCCGATCAGCGGGCGCTGGCGGCCTGCCATAACCTGGCCACATCCGCCGCCCGCGCCTTGAGCAGCCCCTGGGCATCGGCACACGCCTGCTCCAGGCTCATCGGCCCACTGGCCAGGGCAAACGCGGCGTCGATGCCGTGTGCATACAGCTGCTCGTAACCGGCCCCCAAGGTTCCAGCCAGTACCACCACCGGCACGCCATGCCGTTTGGCCACCCGTGCCACGCCTAATGGCGTCTTGCCGCGTAGGGTCTGGGCATCGAAGCGCCCTTCCCCGGTGATCACAAGGTCGGCACCCTGGACCCGCGCATCCAGCTCAGCCAGCTCTGCAACCACCTCTACACCAGGGCGGAACCGCGCCCCCATGAACGCCTTGGCAGCAAAGCCCATGCCGCCCGCCGCACCGCTACCGGGCTCATCGCGCCTATCGCTGCCCAGTAGCCGCGCGCAATGGTCTGCGAAATGCCCCAGGGCCTGGTCAAGCCACTGCACCTGCTCGGGGTTGGCGCCTTTCTGCGGACCGAAGATCGCCGAAGCCCCACTGGGCCCACACAGCGGGTTGTCGACATCCGCAGCGACCTCGACCTGCACCTCGGCCAGGCGCGGATCAAGGTCGCTGGCATCGAGGCGCGCCAGTTGCGCCAGCGCCAGGCCACCCTCGGCCAGCGGCTGGCCGTCGGCATCCAACAAACGCAGGCCAAGGGCCCGCAGCATGCCGCTACCACCGTCGTTGGTCGCACTGCCACCGATAGCCAGGACGATACGCCGGGCACCGGCGTCCAACGCCGAAGCGATCAGTTCGCCAGTCCCCCAGGTACTGGAGCGGCAAGCATCACGCTGGTGCCCCGGCACCAGTTGGATGCCGCTGGCCTGGGCCATTTCGATCACTGCCGTCTGGCTCTCGGGCAGCCAGCCCCAGCTGGCCTGGACGTTACCGCCCAGCGGTCCGCGCACGCTCTGGCGACGTTGCTCGCCGTGGCTTGCTGCAACGATTGCCTCCAGCGTGCCTTCGCCACCGTCAGCCATCGGCACCTGGACCAACTCGGCCTGCGGCCACACCTCGGCAAGGCCGCAAGCGATGGCACAGGCGACACCGGCAGCATCGAGGCTGTCCTTGAACGAGTCGGGGGCGATCACGATTTTCATGGGGAATTCTCCTGTCTTGTACCGCGCATGCTGACAGTTGCGTGACAGGGTGGCGTCGGTCGGATGCACAAAGCCGCGCGCCGGTTGTTTGGGCAGATGCCTGTCCAGGTGAGCGCGCTTACCCTGCCGGCAATAACTGCAGCCCCAAGTACAAACTCAGCATGCCTTCCATGCGCAACGGATCCACCTCCCCTACCTCGGCGATCCGCTCCAGCCGATAGCGCAGGCTATTGCGATGAATCCCCAGCGCATCGGCACACGCCTGGCTCTGCCCGTCATGCGCGCACCAGGCGCGCAGCGTATTGAGCAACTGACCGCTGTTGTCCTTGGCACGAATACGCAGCAGTGGCTCAAGCAACTCATCCAGCGCATCGTCGTTGCGGTGGCGCCACAGCAGTGCCGGCAGGCGGTAACGGGCAAGGCTGAGCAGGCGCTCCTGCGGCAGCACTTCGCGCCCGTAGGCGAGCAGGTCGCGCACCCGTCGGTAACCGCGGCGTAACTGCTCAAGGCTTTGCGCCGGGCTCCCCGAGGCCAGCCGTTCGACGTCCCAGCCATGGCGCTGCAAGCGCTCGAGCAGGCGAGCCTCGTCCAACGCCGTGGACGCCGGGCGGCACCATAGCAGCGATTGACGCGCGGGGCTGACACACCAGCTGTCTGGAAATCGGCTCAGCAGCCACGCCGCCAGGCTTTCAGCCGGGGGACCGGATTGGAGTTCGAGCAGACAAGGCACCCGTGGCAGGTTGGGTTTAAGGCCAAGCTGCTGCGCTTCATCCACCAGCCTGGGCGAATCGCCTGTGCCACCGAGCAGCAAGGCCAGCAAGTCGTCGCAGCGCTGACGGCGCCATTGCTGCTCCACCTGCAAATGGCGCTGGGCCAGGAGCATCTCTGCGGTCATGCGCACCAGCTCGCCATAGGTACGCAGCTGCCGCGGATCCCCCGTCAGGCCTAGCACGCCGATCAGCCGGCCATCGAGCATCAGCGGCAGGTTGACCCCCGGCTGCACGCCCTTGAGGCACTTGGCCGCGTCGTTGTCCAGCTCGACGATACGCCCGTTGGCCAGCACCAACTGGGCGCCTTCATGGCGGGTGTTGATACGCTCAGGCTCGCCGCTGCCCAGGATCAGCCCCTGGCTGTCCATCACATTGACGTTGCACGGCAAAATGGCCATCGCCCGATCGACGATGTCCTGGGCCAGCTCGTGGTCCAGTTCGAACATGCACAGATCCTTGAGGTTTGGTCGCCAGCACAGCAGGCTGCGGCCAACGCTGTGCAAAAGCACAAAGACAGCCGCGCTACACTGCCCGAGACTCATCGGGCGAGCGCCGGTTACAGGCGACGCGGCGATAACCATAACAAAAGAGACCCCGATCATGGCACACAGCCCCGCCCTTGACCAAGGCAACGACGTCACCCGCAACGCGCTGTACCGGCGCATCACCCTACGGCTGATTCCGTTCATTTTCATCTGCTACCTGTTCAACTACCTGGACCGCGTCAACGTTGGCTTTGCCAAGTTGCAGATGCTCGACGCGCTGAAGTTCAGCGAAACCGTCTACGGCCTCGGCGCCGGCATCTTCTTCATCGGCTATGTGCTGTGCGGCCTGCCCAGCAACCTGGCGCTCAATCGCTTCGGCCCACGGCGCTGGATCGCGGTGATGATGATCGCCTGGGGTAGCCTGTCGACCTGCCTGCTGTTCGTCACCACCCCCACCGAGTTCTACACCCTACGCTTGCTCACTGGCGCCGCCGAAGCCGGCTTCTTCCCGGGCGTCGTGCTATACCTCTCGCGCTGGTTCCCGGCGGCCCGGCGTGGCCGGATCATGGCGTTGTTCATGTCGGCGATCCCGGTTTCCGGCCTGCTCGGCGGGCCGTTCTCGGGCTGGATCCTGGAGCACTTCGGCGCAGGCCAAGGCGGCCTTGCCGGTTGGCAGTGGATGTTCCTCATCCAAGGCCTGCCGACCGTGGCCCTGGGGGCATTGGCCGTGCTGCTGTTGAGCGACGGTCACCACAAGGCCGCATGGCTAAGCCCGGCCGAGCGCCAGATGATCGAAACCGACCTGGCCACCGATGCTGCCAGCAAGCCGTCCACTAGCGGCGATAGCGTGCTGTCGGTGTTGACCAACCCGCTGATCTGGACCTTCGGTTTCGTCTACTTCTGCATCCAGAGCGGCGTGTACGCCATCAACTTCTGGCTGCCGTCGATCATCAAGAACATGGGCTTCGACAACCCGCTGCTGATCGGCTGGCTGAGCGCCATCCCGTACCTGCTGGCAGGGGTGTTCATGATCCTGGTGGGCCGTTCGGCAGACCTGCGCAACGAGCGCCGTTGGCATCTGGTGGTGCCGATGCTGATGGGCGCACTGGGCCTGCTGATCGCGGTGAACTTCGCCGCCCAGCCAGCCGTCGCGATCCTTGGCCTGTCCATCGCCACCATGGGCGCCCTCACCGGCTTGCCGATGTTCTGGCCGATGCCCACCGCGCTGCTTAGCGCCAGCGCCGCCGTGGCGGGTTTGGCGATCATCAACTCGGTAGGCCAGATGGCCGGTTTCCTGAGCCCCTACCTGGTCGGCTTCATCAAGGACCAGACCGGCTCCACCGACGCTGCGCTGTACACCCTGGCGGCGCTGATCGTGATCGGCAGCCTGGTGGCCCTGCGCGTCTCGCGCGCAGGCAACACCGCCCTCGCCGGCGCGCGCTGATACCCCCCTGCCCGCTCCCACGCGATGGGAGCGGGCTTGCCCACGATGGCTTCGGATCTGGCACACTCTCCTGGCCCCCGCCACGGACCGCGCGCATGCTGATCGACGAAGAACTAACCCTGAAGAAACTCGAAACCTTCCTCGCCTTCATGCGCACCGGCAACCTCGGCCGCGCCGCCGCCGCGCTGTCCACCAGCGCGGTCAGCGTGCACCGCGCGGTCCATTCGCTGGAAAGCGCGTTGCGCTGCCCGTTGTTCAAGCACGAAGGCCGCCAACTGATTCCACTGGAAAGCGCCTACGTGCTGGAGAAAAAGGCCCGCCAGCTGATCCAGGATGCCGAACAGATGGTGCGCCAGACCCGCGAAGCCGCAGGCTTCTATGCCGAGCGTTTTCGACTGGGCGCGTTGTATTCGCTGACGGTCAAGACCGTGCCCAAATTGGTGATGGGCCTGAAGCTGCGCCGCAGCGAACTGAACATCGACTTGACGTTGGGCTCGAACATCGACCTGCTGCAGCGCCTGAAAAATCACGAACTCGACGCGATCCTGGTCTCGCTGGACGAAAGCGTCAGCGACCCGGCATGTGAGCATTTGCCGCTGTTCTCGGACGATATTTTCCTTGCCGTGCCCACCGACTCGCCGTTCGCCGACCAGGACGAGGTCGACCTTGCAGACCTGGCCGACTCCACCTTCATCACCCTCACCCAAGGTTTTGCCACCCACCGCGACGGCGCGCGGGTGTTCCAGCAGGCAGGCTTCGAGCCAAAGGTGGCGATGCAGGTCAACGATATCTTCACGTTGCTCAGCATGGTCAGTTCGGGGGTCGGGTTTGCGTTGCTGCCGGGTCGCATCGCGGCGGTGTATGAAAACCGCGTGAGGTTGATCGCGCTACAGCCCCGGTATCGGTTGCAGCAGCATATCGGGGTGGTGTTTCTCAAGGCGCGGGAGCGCGAGCCGAACCTGTTGGCGTTGTTGGCCGAATGCCGGATGTACAGCCGGGAGGTTTGATTGGGCGTAACTGTCTTGCTCAATCGCGATCCCTGTAGGAGTTCACCCAGCCCTGCCGGGCTGCGCTGTCGTGCAGAGAACTGATTTCGCAAGCGCGCCGCGTACCCTGTGGGAGCGGCGGTTCGGCGCCCCGACTTGCCCGCGAAGCAGGCGACTCGGTGTATGGCACCGGCTTCGCCGGTGTTCGCGGGCAAGCCCGCTCCCACAGGTCCCTGCTAAATCAAAAAGTCATGTGTAGTTCTATGAGAGCGGCCTTGTGCCGCGAAAGGGCTGCGTAGCGGCCCCAGGATTTTAGCTTCATGCAATACTGCCGGGGCTGCTACGCAGCCCTTTCGCGGCACAAGGCCGCTCCTACAGGTGGAAACGGGTTTACCGGCGTGCCAGACCACCACGCAGCAAGCGACGCGGTGGGTGGCTCCGCAGACCTCAGCAACCTCTACCCCACCAACCCCCGCACACAGAAGTACAGGATCGAAGGCCCCATCAAGCACCCTAGCCCAGTATGGAAAGTCGCGGTCAACGCCCCATACGGCACCAGGCGCCGATCCGTGGCGGCCAGCCCGGCCGTCACCCCGGACACCGTACCGGCCAGGCCACCGAACACCATCGCCGAGCGCGGGTTGTCCAACGCCAGCAAGCGCGCCGATACCGGCGTGAACACCATCACCAGAATGGCCTTGATCAGGCCGGTCGCGATCGACAGCGCCATCACATCGGAACTTGCGCCCAACGCAGCCCCCGTCACCGGCCCGACGATGTAGGTCACCGCTCCCGCACCGATGGTGGTCATGCTCACCGCATCGCGGTAGCCAAAGACCCAGGCGACGCAGGCGCCGACAATGAACGGCAGCACGGTGCCCAGCAGCAGCGCTACCGCGCCGATCATGCCGGCCTTGCGCGCTTCGGTGGCCTGCACCTCGAAGGCCGTGGCAACGATGGCGAAATCGCGCAGCATGGCGCCGCCCATCAGGCCTATCCCCGAGAACAGAGCCATGTCGGCTAGGCCTTTCTGTCCACCGGTCAGCGTGCCACCAACCCAGGCCAGCACCAGGCCGATGACGATGGCGATGGCTGAGCCATGGACCCGGCCAAAGGTCAGGTACTTCGACAGCAGCACCGACAGCCACATGATTGCGCCCACCACCGCGAAAGCGGTGATCAGGCCATTGTGTTCCAGGGCATTATCAATGATCGGCCACATGTCAGCGACCTCCCGCAGGCACAGCCTGCGCGTTCTGGGTCGTAGGCGCCTCCAGCGGCGGCAGCGGCTCACCGCGATGGCTGCGGCTGATCAAGGCAATCGTCAGCCCGCACACCAGCACCGCACCCACCGCCCCGAGCAGCGCGACCGGCCCGCCATGCAGGGCCGTGACGACGTTCTGCTGGGCAGCCATAGCCACCACCACCGGAATGTACATTGCACCCCAGAAGCCCACGCCAAACTCACACTCCTTGCTCATGCCACCTTTGCGGTGCATGTACAAGCGTGCGCAGATCAGCAGGATCATGGCGATACCCACACCGCCCACATTGGATTTGACGCCCAGCAGCACACCCAGGAAGTCGCCGACGATGACGCCGGCAAGGGTGCATACGGCCAGCAAGGCCACACCATAGATGATCATTGTTGTTGTCCTCAGCGTTTGTCGAAGTTGCTTGTTGTTGTTCTTCGAAACCAGGAGCGGCGTTATTGGCGGTGAGCCACCTCCTGACGCAGCAAGGCGTCCACTGTATCGGCCCGGGTATTTTCCAGGGCCACCACCCGGCCCTGTTCGAACACCGCACGCGCCAGACCCGTGAGCACGCTGCCTGGCGGTAGCTCGACGTGCAGGCGCACGCCGCGCTCGTAGGCATTGCGCAACAGGCCACGCCAATCGACGATGCGCGCCATGTTGCCGGCCAACTCGTCACGCAGTTGCGCAGGGTCGTGCATCGGCCGTGCGCGGCAACCGCTCAGCCAGGTGATGCGCGGCCTGTGCACAGCCACCGTGGCGAAAGCCGCCGCCAGTTGCGCGGCTGGCGCGTCCAGCAAACGGCAGTGCGATGGCACGCTCACCGCCAACCGGCGCGCCACGCCCTGGCCTTGGCGGCGAGCCAGGCGCGCCACCTCGGCCATGGCCTCGTCGCGACCGGCGATGACAATCTGGTTGTCACTGTTGAGATTGGCCAGGTACACCTCGTCGCTGACCTGCCCCAGCAATTGCTCGACCTCTGCCTGCGACAAGCCGCTCAGGGCGGTCATGCCATAACCGTGCGGATAGGCCCGCTGCATCAACTCGCCACGCAAGGCCACCAGGCGCACCGCATCGGCGAATGCCAGGGCTTGTGCGATCACCGCAGCGGGATAGGCCCCGATGGACAGCCCGGCGACGTGTTCGGGCGCCGGGCTACGCTGCATCAGCCAGCGCGCCCAGGCCACCCCGGCCAGCAACAGGCACAGTTGCACTGCGCGGGTATCCTGCAGAGCCTCGGCGCTGTCCAGGGCGAGCACCGGCTCGCCGAGCACATCGCAGGCCTCTTCCACCAGCGCTTCACTGCCCGGCGGCAAGCGATGGAGCATGCCGGCCTGCTGCGCACCCTGACCTGGGAAGACGAACAGGCTGCTCATGCTGCCCACTCCAGCGCCGCCCACGGGTCGATGACCAGGCGTGCGCCATTGGTGGCCTTGAGCAATACCCGCCGCGCCGGCCCCGCCCATTCGCGCAGCGCGACGGCGCCGCCTGGGGTTTCCAGTTGCACGTCTACCCGGCAGGGTGCGCAGTCGAGAATCTCCAGCAGGTCGCGAGCCGCTTGCCGTGCCAGCGGTTGCGGGGTGCGCAGCAGCAGGTCCAGGTCACTGTCGGCGTGCAACACCTCGATACCGGTGGCGAGTTGGTAACCCACGCCGCCAGTCGGCCCCCAGGCCAGGTGGCTGCTGTCGAGCACCCTGGCGACGGCCCCCAGCGCATCGAGCGCAGGCCAACAGGCTGCTAACCCCAGTTGTGCACGCGCCACGATCTGCTCAGGGCTCGCTACCTGCGTCACATCCTGCGTGCGCATGAGCGCCGCATAACGTCGCTCACGCCCATCGCCACGCACCCCGACCGCGACCCAACCTTGCGTGCAACCGGCACGCCGCACCACCACCGGCAGCCCCTGATCCAGTACCTGTAACGCCCAGCCCGGCGCGTCGTCAGGCAACATGGCCGACGTCATGCCCCACAGCAAGTCATGCGGGCGCAGGGCGTTCATCTCAGGCCTCCTGCCATTGGCGACGCAGGCGCTCGCGGACCTCGCGAGAAGCGCGCCGGTGCTCACCCTGAAGACGCGACGCCAAGTCGGTCGACTCGCCGATATCACTCACCGCTTGTGCAAGGCATGCACGCACCGTGGCGATATCCGCCGCCGTTGGCGCCTCGGCGCTGGCGACACCCAGCCTGCGCCAGAGCAGGCCCAGCGAGGCGTAACTGGCCAGGTCATAGGCCATCGGCGGCACGTCCGCCGCCAGCGCCTCCAGCGCCTCGACGCTACGCAGGGTAATCCGCGCTGCCGCCGCCTTGCCCATGGCGTGCACCATTACGCCATTGTCATCCAGGGCGATCAGGCGCTGGGCCTGATAACCGTGGGCGAGAAACGCGCCAGACATGGCCTTGCCCACCAGCAACCCGATAACCGGATGCCCGGCCAAGCGTGCGCGGGCATAGGCCTGTACCGCAGCCGCCAACGCCTGATGGATACCCAGCGCCTCCTCGCGGCGCCCGTAGGCCTGACTGGGCACATCGATCACCGCGACGATGGCGCGTTTAGTACGCCCACGATCGGCCTCCACCGCCTCGTTGACCGCCTTGGCCAACCCCCAGCCTTCGAGCAGGCCAACTTCGCCCGAGCGCGCGCGCGGGAAAGGATTGTCGGCATCGGGCACCACGGCGATGAAACGTGCCAGGCGATTGTCCAGCTCACCATCGATGACCTGCACCGAGGCGGGATATCCCCCCAGCGCTTCGCCGCCGGCCAGGCCCGGCAGCCAGTTCAAGGCACGGTTCATGGGGCATCTCCTTGGTAGAGGGCGCGCACCGTGGCGGCGTCCATTTGTGCTACGTCATCACCCAGCCGGGCCAGGCGTTCGAGGTACCAGGCCCAGCGCTCGGCACGCTCGGCGCTGGGGGTGTCGAGTAGTTGCAACAGGGCCTGGCGCACCTGTGTGACATCGTCGGCCACGAAGCCATCCACCAAGGCGCTGGCATGGCGTTGCTCACCGCCTGTCAGGCTCCAGATGAACGGCCGGTCGCTGGCGTTGTATTCGTCGATGCCCGCCTCCTGCTCGATCACTTGCGGGCCATTGAGCCCCAGGCGCGCCTCGCGGGTGACCAGCAGGTGGCTGCACAGCCCCGCGGCAATGGACATGCCGCCGAAACAGCCGACCGCACCTGCGATCACGCCGATCACCGGCTGGTACGTACGCAGCTCGACGATTGCCGCCTGGACCTCGGCAATTGCTGCCAGTCCAAGGTTGGCCTCCTGCAACCGCACACCACCGGTCTCGAGCAGCAATACGGCGCAGGTGGGTATGCCGGCGCGGTTGTCTTCGATTGCCAGCTCCAGGGCGCCGGCAATCTTCGCCCCACCCACCTCACCCAGGCTGCCGCCCTGGAAGCCGCCTTCGATGGCCGCCACCACACACGGGCGCCCGGCCAGTAGGCCCTTGGCGATCACCACGCCGTCATCGGCCTGCGGCACGATGCCTTGACGCGGCAACCACGGCGACATCATGCGCTCGAAGGGGTCGAGCAATTCACGGAAAGTACCCTCGTCGAGCACAGCGCGGGCGCGCTGGCGGGCCCCCAGTTCGACGAAGCTGCGGTGACGCAGCAGGCGCTCGGTATCAGTCATGCGCGATCTCCTCGAAACCTTGCTCCAGGCGCAGGCGCACCACACCGGGGGTAGCACCGAAATCATGGATGTCGACTTTCAGCGCAGGCACGGCGCGGTCGGCGAACAGGCGTTGGAACAGTTGTTCCCAGCGCGCCTGGCCGCCATCGACCGAGGTCACGACCTGGATCTCCAGGCGTCCGGCCTCGCCCGGCTCGATCAATACTTCCAGGTCGCCTGAGCTGACGCAGCCCACCAGGGCGCGACCGCGTCCCGACTGCTGAGCAGGAAATTCAAAGTTCAGGGTCTGCATGTCACACGCTCCCAGCAGATTCGAGGAACAGGCAGGCCGCCAGCAGGTCGGCGGCTCCACCCGGAGAGGCATTCAAGCGCAACAACTGCGCATCCAACTCGCGCAGCCGCCGGCGTCCGCCAAGGCTGGCGCTGCCACCGGCAGCGAGCACGGCGTCGGCCCCTCGCTGCAAGACCTGCAGACCTTCGGGCCCGGCACGCCAGAGCACGCAGGTATCGCTGAGGGTGGCCATGATCGCCAGCAGTGCATCGAGCCGGGCATGCGCCTCGCCCGCACCAGCGGCCCGGCTACGGCGCAGTTGCGGCAAACCGTGTTCGATCACTGCCGGAAAGCCCTGCTGGGCTTGCTCACGCGCGCCGCCCACGCCATGCCGTTGACGGACCTGGTTGCCGTGGCTATCGCTCATCACCGCGACAGGATCATCGAGCAGCGCAATCCGTCCAGCGCGCCGGGCCAGGGTTTCGGCACTGGCACCGGGGTCGAGGGCGCGAGCGGCGACCAACAAGCCCAAGGCCCAGATCGCCCCGCGGTGGGTATTGACGCCACCGGTGGTGGCCAGCATCGTCGCTTCGCCCTCCCGGCCTAGGCGGCCCAGGGCCGCGCGTAGTGGCAGGCCAATCGCGCCGCACTGCTGCGCGGCTTCAGCCATTTGCCGCAGGCACGGCCACAGGGCCAGGGCCGAGGCGTGCATCAGCGCCAGGCTCATGTCGTGGTGGGCACCATTGCTGCGCCGGTCCACCAGTCCAGGTTTGGGCGACAGGTCGGCTTCGTCGAGCAGCGCGGCGACGGCCAGGTCGGCGAGATGATCAGCCAAGGGCAGCGCGGCGCCCTGCTGCGACCCTGGAGCGCTCAAGCTCGCCGTCACAGGGAGTGGGCTGGTCTCGACGTGCGCGTGAAACGCCTGACGCAGCGTCAGATCGTAGGCATTCATCATCACCAGCTCCTGAACCGTGCAGGTGGGTTGTACAAGCCGCCAGACCACTCCACCAGCTCGGCAATGCTACGGGCGGCAAGCAGTTCACGGCTGGCGTCGGTACGGCGAATGCCCAGATCCTCCGGCAAGGCCACCAGGCCGAGCTTGCGCAGGCGTTCGGTGTCCTTGGGATCGTGGCGCAGGCCAATCGCGGTGACGCCGGCCACGGCGGCGATCATCTGTCGCCGTTCCTCCAGGCTACGGGCCTTGTACAGGTAGGCGATGCCCTCCTCGGTCAGCAGGTGGGTAACGTCGTCGCCGTAGATCATGACCGGTGCCAGTGGCATACCGGCCTTCTTTGCCACCTCCACCGCATCGAGGGTATCGACGAAGGTGGGCTTACCGCCTTCCTGGTAGGTCTCGACCATCTGCACCACCAGCTTGCGACCACGCTCAAGCAGCGTGTCCGGCACGGTCATGTCCAGCCAGGCGGGGGTGGCATGGCGCCGGCCACGCGGGTCATGGCCCATGTTCGGCGCGCCGCCGAAGCCGGCCAGGCGTCCACGGGTCACGGTGGAGGAATGGCCGTCGCCGTCCACTTGCAAGGTGGCGCCGATAAACAGGTCCACAGCGTACTGTCCGGCCAACTGGCACATCATGCGGTTCGAGCGCAAAGAACCGTCGCGCCCGGTGAAGAACACATCCGGGCGCTGGGCGATGTAGTCCTCCATGCCAAGCTCGGTGCCGAAACAGTGCACGCTCTGCACCCAGCCGGTCTCGATGGCCGGGATCAAGGTCGGGTGCGGGTTGAGGGTCCAGTTACGGCAGATCTTGCCCTTGAGGCCCAAGGATTCGCCATAGGTCGGCAGGATCAGCTCGATGGCAGCCGTGTTGAAACCGATGCCGTGGTTGAGCGACTGCACCTGATGTTTCTCGTAGATGCCGCGAATCGCCATCATCGCCATCAGCACGTGCACCGGCTTGATGTGGCGTGGGTCGCGGGTGAACAACGGCTCGATGTAGAACGGTTGGTCGGCGACCACCACGAAGTCCACCCAGCTGGCCGGGATATCCACCCGTGGCAAGTCATCCACGCGATCCACCAGTTGATTGACCTGGGCGATCACGATGCCATCGCTGAACGCTGCTGGCTCTACCAGCGCCGGGGTGTCCTCGGTGCTGGGGCCGGTGTACAGGTTGCCGTCGCGGTCGGCCATGAAGCCAGCCACCAAGGTGACGTTGGGGATCAGGTCAACCAGCAGGCGCGAATACAGCTCGATGTAGGTATGAATGGCACCGACTTCGAGCAGGCCGTCTTCGAGCAATTGGCTGATACGCAAGCTTTGTGGGCCAGCGAACGAGAAGTCGAGCTTGCGTGCAATCCCGCGTTCGAACAACGCCAGGTGTTCGGCGCGGCTGACGCTGGGCAGGATCATGTGCAGGTCGTGCAGGCGCTCGGGATCGACCTTGGCCAGCGAACGCGAGAGAAAGTCGGCCTGCTTCTGGTTGTTGCCTTCGAGCACCACACGGTCGCCCGGTGCCAGCAGCAGTTCCAGGGCCTCGACGATCCGCTCGGTGGGCAACACCGCCCCCTCGGCCAGATGGCGCACGCGGTCGAGGCGACGCTGTTTCTCGGCGCGGCGCCGCGACCATTGCGGCGGTGGATTCTTCATTGTTGTCATTGGGTGACTCCACGGGTTCGCTGTCGTGAAATCACCTTAGGGCGGCGGCAAGTGTTGTATCAATCAAGCAGGACGTCTATTCGTTACGCTAAAGTTAACGATGACCGGTAAGTCATGCTGTTTCAATCCGGCCAATGCCATTACCATGACATTATCTTGTTTCATTTTATGGTCACTCAATCGTTGTAATAGGGTTCGCAACAACTTGCGCCGCTATAGGACACGCCGCGCTGACTTTCACTGACTCACGGACGACACCATGCCCCCACACCTGCCCTTTCCACACATCGGCAAAGCCATCGCCAGCACTGGCAGCGCGCAGTTCCCGCGCAGGCTACATGACTTGATCAGCACCCAACTGACGGTCGATGCCACGCATATTCGTCAGTCGCGCATCGCCTGCGGCGAAGGCGATCCACCGCTGCTGTGCGAGACCGTGTTGTCGCACCCGGCGATTAACCTGGGCGACCCGGCACGCCTGCAACTGGTCCGTAGCAACAATGGCTACCACTATCAGATCACCGTGCTGCGCGCAGCACAGGGCGATGCCTTCACGCTGTCCGAGCGGCACTTGCTGGAGGACATCTCACCGCTGCTGCTGCCAATGCTTGAGAAGCACGGCGACGCCCTGCAGCCGCCGCCGGCCGTTGGCGAGTCGATGCCGGCACGTTTCCTGGAGCGCCTGCAGCAACGCGGCCTGAGCCTTTCCGAGCGTGAGCGCCAGGTGTGCCTAGGGCTGCTGGCCGGGCACACCGCGCCGCAGCAAGCGGCGCTGCTGGCATTGAAGGTCAACACCGTGGAAAGTTACCTGCGCCGCGCGGCGATCAAACTGGGCATCAGCGGGCGCCACTCGCTGATGCGCTGGATGTACGACGCCCAGGTGCCGGCACGACACCACTGACGCTTGCGCCTGCGCCGCGGCGGCGACTCAATCCCGTGCCAATGCCTCGATCGGGTCGAGCCGGGCGGCGTTGCGCGCCGGCACGAAGCCAAACACGATGCCGATCAGTGTCGAGCAGGCGAAGGCGGTCGCCACCGAAGCCAGCGAGAACACCATCTGCCACTGCGAGACGAACAGGGTGAACAGCGAACCGATGCCGTAGGACAACCCGATGCCGATCACCCCGCCAATCAGGCACACCATCACCGCTTCCACCAGAAACTGCTGGCGGATATCCGACTGACGCGCGCCCACCGCCATACGAATGCCGATCTCACGGGTGCGTTCGGTCACTGACACCAGCATGATGTTCATCACCCCAATGCCCCCCACCACCAGCGAAATCACTGCGATCAGCGACAGCAACAAGGTCAGCGAGCGGCTGGTCTTTTGCACCGTCTGCATGATGCTGTCGAGGTTGTTGGTGAAGAAGTCCTTGGTGCCATGGCGCTGCAACATCAGGGCGTTGACCTCCTGCTCGACTCGCTTGCTCGGCACGCCATCGCGGATGCGCACGCTGATGCTGTCCAGGTGCCGTTGGCCGAACACGCGGCCAGCTGCGGTCTCGTAGGGCAGCCAGACATTCAGACCGTTGTTGGCGGCGAACAGGTTCTTGTTCTCGGCGGTCACACCGATCACCGTGCACGGCAGGCTGCCCAGCAGGATCACCTGGCCAAGCGGATCGACGCCTTCGCCGAACAACCGCTTACGGGTATTGTGGTCGATCACCACCACTTGCGCCTGGCGTCGGGCATCGTCGGCACTGAAGCCAATGCCGGCGTCGAAACGGATGTTGCGCACCTTGAAGTAACGCTCGTTGACGCCGTTGAGCTGCACATCCACGTCGATGTTGCGGTAGCGCACCAACAGGCTGCGGCCGATCACCGGTGTGGCGCTGTCGACGTAGTACAGCTGGTTGAGGGCAGCCACATCCCCTGGCAACAGCGTTTCGATGGACTTGGCCCGGCTGTCGCCGAAGTTGCTGCCTGGATAGATATCGATGGTGTTGCTACCGATCGCCTCGATATCGCGCAGCACATACCCCTTGGCCCCCTCGCCAATCGCCGAGATCGACACCACCGAGGTGATGCCGATGATGATCCCGAGCATGGTCAGCAAGGTCCGCATGCGGTGCGATACCAGCGCGATCCAGGCCATGGCGAACGCTTCGCGGAACAACCCCATGCCGGCCACCAAGCGTCTTGGTCTAGGCGCCTCGGCGGCGCCCGGCGCAGACTCGGCGGGCATGTCCCACGCCGAGCGGTTGCACTGGTCGCTGACGATCTGCCCGTCACTGACCTCGATGATCCGCTCGGCATGGGCCGCCACCTTGGGGTCGTGGGTCACCAGGATCACCGTATGCCCGGCCTGGTGCAGCTCCAGCAGGATGCGCATCACCTCCTTGCCACTGGCAGTGTCCAAGGCCCCGGTAGGTTCGTCGGCGAGGATCACCTGCCCGCCGTTCATCAACGCGCGGCAGATACTCACCCGCTGCTGCTGGCCGCCGGACATCTGGCTGGGCCGATGCGCCAAGTGCCCGGCCAGGCCCAGCCGGGTCAGCAGCTCGCGGGCACGTGCGTGACGCACACCTTGCGCGGTACCGGCGTAGACCGCCGGTATCTCGACATTACGCAGCGCATCGAGGTGCGGCAACAGGTGGTAGCGCTGGAAGATGAAGCCGAAGTGATCGCGCCGCAGCGCCGCCAGGGCCTCGTCGTCCATGTCGCGGGTTTCCTGGCCGCTAACCTGGTAGCTGCCAGCGCTGGCGTGGTCTAGGCAACCCAGGATGTTCATCAGGGTCGACTTGCCCGAGCCCGAGGCGCCGATGATCGCCACCAGCTCGCCGGCATGGATGCTCAGGTCGATCTGGCGCAACGCCAGAAACTCCCGATCACCCGCCATGAAGCTGCGGCAGACGCCGCGCAACTGCAGCAATGCGGGCGGCTGCTCGCCGCCTGAGGGGCACAGGATGTCCGGTGCAACGCTCATGTTCATGCTCAGGCCCCCGCCAGGTCGCCGACCGGCTCGCCGATCACCACCCGGTCGCCTTCGGCCAGGCCCGCCTTGATCTCAACCTTGACGTTGTTGTTGATACCCGCCTGCACGTCGCGGCTCTGGGCCTGGCCCTTGGCATCGAGTACCCGCACCCGGTAGCTGCCGTCCTGGTTGCGCGGTCCCAGCGCGGCCACCGGCACCATCAGCACCGCCTTGGCGGTATCACGCACGATACGTACCTGGGCGGTCATGGCAATGCGCAGGCGGTGGTCTGGGTTGGGGACCTCGAACAGCGCGTTGTAGAACACCGCATTGTTCTGCCGAGTGCTGCTGGCGCCGGTCTTGTCGGTGGTCTCCAGATAGTCCTGGGGCGCAGGTTCCGTGCCGCGTAGCGTGGCGTAGTAGCGTTTGTCCTCGCCCAGGATGGTGAAGTAGACCTGCTGACCGGGGCTGATATGGATCACGTCGGCCTCCGACACCTGTGCCTTGACCGTCATGGTGTCCAGGTCTGCCAGCTTGAGGATGATCGGGGCAAGCTGCTGGGCGATCACGGTCTGCCCCTCCTGGGTGACGATACCGACTACATCGCCGTCGATTGGCGCACTGATGCGGGTGTAGTCCAGGTTCACCTTGGCCGTATCGACCTGCACCTGGGCGCTCTTGATCTGCGCATCGAGCGAACGCAGCGCAGCCTGCTGCACCTGGTACTCGGACTCGGCGCTCTCATAGTCCTGGCGCGACACCGACTCGTCGCTCTGCAGCAGCTTGTAGCGCTCGTAGACCCGCCGCGCCTGCTGCAACTGCGCCTCGGTGGAGCGCCGCTCAGCGCGCAGCTTCTCCTCGTCCACCTCGGCCTGGCGCAGGGTATTGCGCAGCACCAGCGGATCGATCTCGGCGAGCCATTGGCCCTTCTGTACCTTGTCGCCGAGCTTGACCTTCAATGCGCGCAACTGCCCAGAAACCTGGGCCCCCACGTCCACCTGGCGGATGCCTTCCAGCACCCCGGTGGCCAGCACAGCATTCTCGATATCGCCGCGCTCCACCGTGGCGGTGATGTACAGCGGCGGCTTGGCCGGCGCCTGGATGGCGTACAACGCCACCCCCGCCACCAGGGCCACGGCAATGCCAAGGCCGATCTTGCGCGTTCTGCTCTTGTCCATAAAACGCTCTTCAATCCTGATAAATGTCGCTGGTCCAACGTTCAGCCAGCAGGTCGTACGGCGCTCGGCGGCGTGGGGGCAAGCCTGCCCCCACCCACCACGTTCAACGCGGCACCACCTGCTCCGACCGCGCCTGCCCGTCCTGCCACCACGCCGCTACGCTGTACACCTGCGGCGCCTTGAGCACGCTGTAGTGGTCACCTGGCCCCTGCCACACCTCCAACTGCGGCAACAGTTGCTGCCAGCCGCTGCGCATGGCCGCCTGCTCGCGCTGGTTACCAGCGGCATCGACGCAGGCGTTGGCCACCAGCACCAGCCTGGCCGGCCCCTGGTAGATGGCTTGCGGGCGGTACACCGTGCGCAGCGCGGCACTGAAGGTGCGCAGCGTGCCAGCCAAGGCCTGCACCCCGGCCCGCGCCGGTAACAGCCCGGCTTGCTGCATGGCCGCGTGCAGCAGGCGCAGTTGCTGGTCGTCGTCGGCCCGCGCGAACGCCTCGGCATCGATACCCAGGGCCTTGCCGCTGCCCAGTTGCAAGGATTCCACCAGGCGCTGCAACGCCGCCGTGGTGGTATAGGGCCTGCCGCACACGCTGCCGCAGGTCGGCGCCTCGCTGTCGACCAGGGTCAAGGACGCCACCTCGCGCCCCTGCGCTTGCAGTTGGCAGGCCATGGCATGCGCCACCCAGCCGCCGAACGAGTGCCCCAGCAAGTGCACTGGGCCTTGCGGGTACAGCGCCTGGAGCGCCTGCACATGGCAGCGGGCGGCGACCTCCACCTCACGGTGCGGCACGCCGGCGCCTTCCAACCCGCGGGGTTGCAGGCCGTACAGCGGCCGCTCCGGCCCCAACGCATCGGCCAGGCCGACGAAGCGCGTCACACTATCGCCCGCGCCTGGCACGCAGAACAACGGCGCCTGCCCGGCCTGACCGCTCTGGATAGCCACCAGCGGCTGGTGGGCCACACTGGCCGGCGCGCAGGCCAACGCCAGTGCTTCACCCAACGCCTGGCCCAGGGCCTGCACATGGGGCGGCTGCATCATGCTGCGGTGATCACCCGGCACCTCAATGCTGTGCACCAGCGCCGTGCCAAGGGTATCGACCCAGCCCTGGGCCGGGCTGACGCCGCTGCGTTGCTGGGCACAGAACAATTGAACCGGCACATCCAGCGGCTCGATCCGGTAATGGGCCAAGGCATGCCCGTGGGCCAGCTCGCGTTCCAGGAAGTGGCGCAAGGCAACGTCCTCAGCCTCCGCCAGGCCGGCATACAGCAATTGCTCGTCGCGGCAAGCGGCCAGCAGTTCATCGAACGCCGGTGCCTGCTGCTCGAGCACCTTCAACTTGGCCAACTGCACCAGGCCCGCCGCGCCTTGGGACTGCCAGTACTGGGTGCAGTGCAATAGCAGGTGGCGCTCCAGCAGCCACGGCCCCTGCCAGCGCGGCTTGCCCTGGTCGGTCAGGCGCGGCAAGAAAGTGTCGATCAGGCCGAGGAAGCTCACCGCCTGATCGGCGCCACGCAATTGCGCGGCGATCTCGTAGGCCAGCACGCCGCCAAACGACCAGCCAGCCAGGCGGTACGGCCCTTGCGGCTGCACCGCGCGAATCCGCTCGATGGCCCGGCTGGCCAGGCACTCCAAGGTCTGTGGTTGGGCTTGACCGAGGGCAATGCCCGGCACGCCGTAGATCGGGAACCCCGGCGGCAGCTGCTGACCCAGCACTGGGAAGTACAGCTCCAGGCCACTGAACTCGTGCAATAGGAACAGCGGTGGCTCATCGCCTTCGCTGCGCACGCTCACCAGCCCTTCGGGCTGCGGCACCATACCCTGCTGCATGAGCTTGGCCTGGCCCGCGACCGTCGGGTACTGGAACAGCTCGGCCAGGCTGCTGGCCAGGCCTTCCTGCTGCAGGCGATTGACCAGGCGAATGGCACTGAGCGAATGGCCGCCCAGCTCGAAGAAGCTATCGTGACGGCCGACCTGGGCTACCTCCAGCACTTCACCCCATACCTGCGCCAGGCGCTGCTCGAGGGCCGTGGCCGGCGCCTCGTGGTGGTCCTGGCCAATGACCCCGAGGGCCGGCACCGGCAGCGCCTTGCGGTCGACCTTGCCGTTGTTGTTCAGCGGCAGGCTGTCCATTGCGACCAGCGCCACTGGCACCATGTACTCCGGCACCCGCGCCTGCAACCAGGTACGCAGGTGCTCCGGGCTCAACGCCGGATCGCGGCGGCTGTACCAGGCCAGCAGGCGCAGTGGCCCCTGGTCCAGGCGCAAGGCTTGCACCACGGCCTCGCCAATGCCTGGACAGCGCGCGATATGCTGCTCGATCTCGCCCAGCTCGATGCGAAAACCTCGGATCTTGACCTGGTCGTCATTGCGGCCAAGGCACTCCAACTGGCCGTCCTCGCGCCAGTAGCCCAGGTCACCGGTACGGTACAGGCGAGCCCCTGGGCGAGCGCTGAAGCGGTCTTCGACAAAGCGCTCGGCAGTCAGTTGCGCGCGGTTCAGGTAGCCCAGCGCCACGCCGTCGCCGCCGATATGCAGCTCGCCCACTACGCCCACCGGCACGGGCCGGCCCTGGCCATCGAGCACGTACACACGGGTGTTGCCGATAGGCCGGCCGATCGGCACGCTGTCGCTGCCAGCCGGCACAGCCCGCACCTCGCTGGTGGTGGCATAACCGGTAGTCTCGGTAGGGCCGTAGCAATGCACCAGGCGCACGTGCGGCGCCACTGCCAGCAGCCGCCTGAATGCCTCGGGCTCGGCACGTTCGCCACCGCACATGAGCACGCGCAGTCCGGCCAGCGCTTCGGGGATCAACTGCACGTACTGGTTGAACAACGCCGTGGTCAGGAACATCACGCTCAGCTCACGCAGCAACGGGGCCAGGCGCACCGGGTCCAGCAAGGTCGCCTGGTCGATCACCCACAACTGCCCGCCATTGAGCAGCGCGCCCCACACCTCGACGGTGCTGGCATCGAACGCAGGGTTGGCGGCGAAGGCCATGCGATCTTCGGCATTGAAATCGGCATAGCCGCTGTTCAGCACCAGGCGAGCGATGCCCCGATGCGGCGTTTGCACGCCCTTGGGCGCGCCGCTGGAACCGGAGGTGTACATCACGTAGGCAACACTCTCGCCGCCCTGGGCAAGGTTTGGGTTGTGCCCCGGCATGTCGTGCAGGGCCAGGCGGTCCAAGGCAATGCGCCGGGTCGGCGACTCCAGGCGGTCAGCGGCGCGGCACAGCAGCGCCACTGCCTGGCAGTCGCTCAGCATGTAGGCCTGGCGTTCGGCGGGCGCGTTGCAGTCCAGCGGCACATAGACCGCCGCACACTTGGCCACCGCCAGTTGCGCCACCAGCAACTCCAGCGAGCGTGGCAGCAGGATCGCCACGGCATCGCCAGGAGCCACGCCCTGGCCTATCAAGTAGTGAGCCAGGCGGTTGGAGCGTTCGTTCAGCTCGCCGTACAGCAAACGGTCGCTGCCCTGCACTGCCGCGACTGCCAGCGGATGGCTGGCAACGCGCTGCTCGAACAGGCGGTGCACCGGCAAGTCACGGGGGTAGTCGCGGTCGGTGGCATTGAAACCATCGAGCAGGGTCGCACGCTCGTCTGCCGGCAGTATCGACAGGCGGCTCAATGGCGTGTCCGGCGCCTCGGCCAGGCACTGCGCCAGTACCGTCAAGGCCTGCTCCAGGTAGGCGCAGACACGTCCGGCGTCGATGCCCTCGGCGCTCTGGGCCGTCAAGGCGAAGCCTGCACCGTCGTCGTCGACGCTCAGGGCCAGCGGGTAGTTGCTGCGCTCCTCGGCGCGTAGCAACTCGATGCCGTGCCAGGCGCGTGCCTGTTCGCCGGACGTGGCACTGCCGTGGCGATAGTTGAGCAGCGCGCTGAACAGCGGCACGCCCGCTGGCAGGCCACTGCAACGTTGCGCCTGGGCCAACTGAACATGCTCGTGGCGCAGCAACTCGCTCAGCCGTTGGTGGGTGGCACGCACGCCTTCGGCCACGTTCACCCCGGCCAGGTCGAGACGTAGCGGCAGGCTGTTGATGAACACCCCCAGCGCCCGCTCGCTGCCTTCACCACCCGCCAGGCGACCGAGCAGCACGCTGCCGAACACCACGCTGTCACGCCCGGACAACTGCCCGAGCACCAGGGCCCAGGCCAGGTGCACGAGGCTGGCGGGACTGACCCCGGCCAAGCGTGCCTGCTCGCGCAGTTGCTCGCTCAACCCTGGCGCAAGCACCCGGTACGCCTGGCGCGGAGCATCGCTGCCATGGGGGCGCTGCGTGCCGTAGGGCAAGGTCGGTTCATCGATATCGCCAAGCTGCCTGGCGAAGAACGCTTCGCCAGCTTCGCCCTCGGCGCTGCGCAGGGTCTGCGCGATGTAGTTACGGTATGGCACGGGGGCCGGCAACTGCTGCGCTTCGCCCAGCAACTGCGCGTGCAACTCGTGCACCAGCACCTTCAGGGCCACATGGTCGAGCACCGCATGGTGGAACTGCAAGCGCGCCTGAATACGCGGGCCCTGCGCTTCGCGGCAGTGCAGCAGGCGCAGCAGCGGGGCCTGGGTCAGGTCCATGTGGTCATGCGCCGGATCGTCCAGCGTTGTCACCGCTCGTACCGGCAGGCTCGCCTTGCGCCAAACCGCCTGTACCGGGGTTGGCAGGCCGTCCCAGTGCAGGCTGCTACGCAGGCTGTCGTGGCGCGCGATGACGGCTTGCAGGGCCGTGGCAAAGGCCTGCAAGTGGTTGGCATCGCTGAAGGCGAAGTGCACCTGTTGCAGGTAAGGGTCAGCCTGTTCGGGGTTGGCCAAATGATGGTAGAGAATACCGGCCTGCAACGGCCCCAATGGGTAGATGTCCTGCACATTGGCGTCACCACCGGCGACGGCGGCGACCACGCTATCGATGGCTGGCTGCTCCAGCGCCACCAGCGGCAACAGCTCGGGCGTGATGCGCTGGCAGTCGTGAGCGATACGGTTGGCCGGAGCCTCGGTCACGACACCAGCAGCCACTGTTGCTGCCAGCGCCGAAAGGCTCGGTTCAGCGAACAGCACCTGGATATCCACTTGCAAGCCTCGGCTGCGCAAGCGCGCGAGCAAGGTGAGCGCCAACAGCGAGTGGCCGCCCAGTTCGAAGAAGTTGTCGTGCCGCCCGACCCGCTCAAGCCCCAGCAGCTCGGCCCAGACTTCGGCCAGCAGTTGCTCGGTGGCGCCTTGCGGGGCCTCGAATGGCCGACTGGCCAAGGCCTCGGCGCCCGGTAGCGGCAATGCCTTGCGCTCGAGCTTGCCGTTCGGGCTCAACGGCAGCGCCGCGAGGTGCACGTACAGCGCCGGCACCATGAATTCCGGCAAGTGGCGCAGCAGTTCGCCGCGCAATGCCTCCACCGCTTGGGCACGCCCGGTGTAGTACGCCACCAGCCGGCGCTCACCCTGTACTTCGGGTGCCAGCACGGCGGCTTCCTGGATGCCGTCGATAGCAGTCAAGCAGGCCTGGATTTCGCCCAGCTCGATACGCAGCCCGCGTAGCTTTACCTGGTCGTCGTTGCGGCCCAGGTACTCCAAATTGCCGTCCGGCAGGTGGCGGGCCAGATCGCCAGTACGGTACAGCCGCCCGCCTGGGGTGAACGGGTCATCGAGGAAGCGTTCGGCACTCAGTTCGGCGCGGTTGAGGTAACCGCGAGCCACCTGTACGCCGCCGATGTACAGCTCGCCGGCTACCCCTTGTGGCACCGGTTGTCCATGGGTATCGAGTACATACAGCTGGGTGTTGGCCACCGGCTTGCCGATTGGCGTGTTGTCCGGCGCCTCGGTGCAGTGCCAGGCGCTGACGTCCACTGCCGCCTCAGTCGGGCCGTAAAGGTTGTGCAACTCGACAGCGGCCAACTGCGCCTTGAATCGCCGCACCAGGCTGCCGGGCAAGGCCTCACCGCTGCACAGCACACGCTTGAGCGCGGCAGCTTCGGCATCACCGTGAGCCAGGAAAGCGTCCAGCATCGAGGGGACGAAGTGCATCGTCGTGACCTGCTCGCGCACAATCACCTCGCGCAGGTAAGCCGGGTCCTTATGGCCCCCAGGGCTAGCCATGACCAGGCAAGCACCGGTTTGCAGCGGCCAGAAGAATTCCCACACCGACACGTCGAAGCTGAACGGGGTTTTCTGCAACACCACATCATCGGCACCCAACGCGTATTGCTGCTGGGTCCACAGCAGGCGGTTGACCACGCCACGGTGCTCGTTCATCACGCCCTTGGGCAGGCCGGTGGAGCCGGAGGTGTAGATCACGTAGGCCAGGTGGTTTGGCGTCAGGCCCTGCACCACCGGGTTGCTGTCCGGCTGTTGAGTCCAGCTGGCGTGGTCCAGGTCTACCACCGGCAGGCCTTGCGGCACGTGCCGGGTCGCGGCATGGACCAGCACGGCCACCGGTGCGCTGTCGGTGAGCATATGGCTGATGCGTTCGGCCGGGTAATCCGGGTCCACCGGCACATAGGCGCCGCCGGCCTTGAGGATGGCCAGTAGGCCGACCACCATCGCCACGCCACGTTCCACGCAGATCGCTACACGATCGTCGGGTTTTACCCCAAGGGCGATCAGGTGGTGGGCCAGGCGGTTGGCCTGGGCGTTGAGCTGGGCGAAACTCAGCTCGCCGTCTTCCCCGCGCACAGCCAGCGCGTCGGGGCTGCGCCGGACCTGCGCTTCGATCAGGCCATGCACGGTCTGTTCGAGGTCGTAGTTCGCCGCGCTGGCATTGAAGCCCAACAATAGGCGTTCACGTTCCTGCACCGGCAGCACGTTAAGGCGCTGCACCGCCAGGTCGGGTTGACGCTCGAGGGCTTGCACCAGGCCTTCGAGAACCGCCTGCATTTGCTGGCATACCCGCGCGGCGCCAACCTCGGCAGGCACCTGCGCGGTCAGGCGCAGGGCATCGCCGAAGTCATCGACATTGAGGCTGAACAGAAAGTGCGTGCGCTCCTCGCTGGCCAGGGTCTCGATGCCCTGCCAGGCCTGGCGCTGCACCGCACCTTCCGCCTCGCCGTGGCGGTAGTTGAGCATGGCGCTGAACAACGGCTGCGGCGCAGCTACGGCGCTGCAACGCTGGGCCAGGGCCAGGGAGGCATGTTCATGGGCCAGCAGCGCGCTCAGCCGCTCGTGGGTGTTGCGCACGGCCTGGCGCACGTCAAAACCCTCCAGGTCCAGGCGCAGCGGCAGGGTGTTGATGAACATGCCCAGGCCGTGGCTTGCACCGTCGCCACCGCCCATGCGCCCCAGCAGCACGCTGCCGAACACCACGCAGGCCTTGCCGCTGGTCGCTGCCAGCAAGCGCCCCCAGGCCAGGTGCAGCAGGCTGGCAGTGCTCACCCCAAGCTGACGGGCCTGGCTGCGCAGTTGACGCTGCAAGGCCTCGGGCAGTCGAAGGCGCGCCTCATCGATTGTCCCAACGTTGCCGGCTTGCGGGTTGAGGCCGTAGGGTAAGGTCGGCTCGTCGATATCGGCCAGTTGGCCACGGAAGAACGCCTCGTGCTCGGCTTCGCTGACACCCAGCAACGCCTGGGCCACGTAGTTGCGGTACGGCACCGGCGGCTGCGCAGGCTCACCCCCGCCATGCAGGCAGGCGAGCATTTCTGCGCGTACCACCTCCAGCGCGGTGTGGTCGAGCACCACATGATGGAACTGCAAGGTGGCCAGCAGCCGTGGGCTACCGGGCGTGCGCCTGAAATACAGACGAATCAACGGCGCCTGAGCCAGGTCCAGCCACTGCGCGGCGGCCTCGCGCTGCTCACGTACCAGCAACGGGGCTTCACGCCACACCACCTGTACAGCGTGCGGCAGGCCCTCCCACAGCACTGCTGTACGCAGAATGTCATGCCGGGCGATTACCGTGCGCAGTGCGTCGGCAAAGGCCTGCAAGCGCTCCTCACTGTCGAACGCCAGGTGCGATTGCAACACGTAAGGATCATGCCCACGGGCGCCTAAGTGGTGGTAGAGGATGCCCTCCTGCAACGGCGCGAGCGGGTAGATGTCCTGCACGTTGGCGGCCCCGCCCGGCACGCTCTCGACAATCCGCGCGATCTGCGCCGGGGTCAGCGCCACCAGGCTGAGCATGCCTGGGACGATCTGCCGGCAGCCGGCAGGAATGCCATTGGCCGGCACTTGCACCTGGCGGGCCGGACCTTGGGCTGCAGCCAGCGCGGCCACGCTGGGCTGGCTGAACAACTGACGCACATCGCATTCGATGCCCTGGCTACGCAACTGCTCCACCAGGCTTACCGCCAGCAACGAATGACCGCCCAGGCTGAAGAAGTTGTCGTGCCGGCCAACCCGCTCAACGCCCAGCACCTCGGCCCAAACCTGCGCGATGGCGGTTTCGCGCGCGCCCTGCGGCGCCTCGAACACCGGGCCGGCGAGGCTGGCCGGATCCGGGTCGGGTAACGCACGCCGGTCGAGCTTGCCGTGGGCGGTCAGCGGCAGCGCATCCAGGGGAATCAACGCCAGCGGCAGCATATGCGCCGGCAGGCGCGCAGCCAGGGCCTGGCGCAGCTCGTCGAGATCCACCTCACCGTCGGCGCGCAACCAAGCCAGCAAGCGCTCGCCACGCACCAGCACGGCAGCCTCGGCGATCCCCGGCTGCGCTACCAATGCCGCCTCGACCTCGCCCAGTTCGACGCGCATGCCGCGGATTTTCACCTGGTCGTCGTTGCGGCCCAGGTAATCCAGCGTACCGTCGGCGTTCCAGCGCACCAGGTCGCCGCTGCGATACATGCGCCCACCCTGGAACGGGTCGTCGACGAAGCGCTCGGCCGTGAGGTCCGCGCGGCCCAGGTAGCCCCGGGCGACCCCGGCGCCACCGATGTACAGCTCGCCCACCACGCCCACCGGCACCGGCTGTCGCTGGTCATCGAGCACGTAAGCCCGAGTATTGGGCAGCGGCTTGCCGATATGCACCACGCTGCCCGGGGTAACCTCCCCGGACGTCGCCACCACGGTGGTTTCAGTGGGGCCGTAGTTGTTGACCACGGCAAAGCCCGGCGCACGGTCGAATGGCCGCAGGCGGTCGCCGCCGGTCAGTAGCGTGCGCAGGGTTGGATGGCCCTGGCCCTTGCGCAGTACCTGTTCGGCCAACGGCGTGGGCAGGAAAGCGACCTCCAGCGGTGTCGCCTGCCACCACTCCAGCAGCGTCTGCACATCATCACCGGCCACCGCGACCGGGGGCAGGTGCAGCGCGGCCCCGGCGCACAATGCCGGCCAGACCTCCCAGGCCATGGCGTCGAAACCGAAGCCGGCAACGCTGGCCGTCTGGCTGCCGGCGCCCAGGTCGAAGGCCTCGCAGTGCCAATGCACCAGGTTGGCCAGGGTCCGGTGCTCGACCATCACGCCCTTGGGCTGGCCGGTTGAGCCGGAGGTGTAGACCACGTAGGCCAGGTCGTGGTCAGTCAGGCCCGGCACCTGTGGATTGTGCTCGGCGGCGCTATGCCAGTCGCCGAGGTCCAGGTCCAGCCTTGGCACCTCTTCGCCCAGACTCGGGCCGTGCGACTCGGCCAGCACCAGCGCAGGCGCGCTGTCGTGCAGCAGGTAGGCAATCCGCTCAGCCGGATAGGCAGGGTCCACCGGCACGTAGGCCGCGCCGGCCTTGAGCACGGCGAGCAAGGCCACCAGCCGTCGTGGCGAGCGCGGCAGGCACAGTGCCACCCGCGCGCCCGGGGTCACGCCCAGGCCGATCAGGTGGTGGGCCAGGCGGTTGGCGGCGCAGTTCAGCTCGCCGTAGCTCAGCACGTCGTCACCTTGCACCACCGCGCGGGCGCTGGCGGTCCGGGCCGCCTGGGCCTCGACCAGGGCGTGCACGGTATGCCCCGTCGGGTAGTCCCGCACGTGCTGATTGAAGCCTTCGAGCAGTTGTGCACGCTCCTCGGCCGCCAGCAGCGGCAGTTGTTCAACTGGCAGCTGGCCGCCGTACTCCAGGGCCTGCACCAGTTGCTCCAGGGCATTGGCCATCCAGCCAGCGACGCGTCCGGCGCCGATGCCGGCCTGGGCCAGCACGCTCAAGGCAAAATCGTCGCCCAAATCGTCGACGCTCAGGGTCAACGGATAGTTGCTGCGCTCCTCGCCACCCAGCAGGCGCACGCCCTCCCAGATACCTTCGCCGTCACGGCGCGCCTCAGCGTTGCTGTGGCGGTAGTTGAGCAAGGCGCTGAACAGTGGCTGGCCGGCTGGCAAGCCACTGCAACGCACGGCTTCGGCCAGTGCGGCATGCTCGTGGCCAAGCAGTGCCGAGAGCCCGGCATGGGTAGCGCGCACGGCCTGCTCTACCGGGGCACGGGTGTCGACCCGCAGCGGCAAGGTGTTGATGAACACCCCCAGCGCCCGGTCGGCGCCCTCGCCACCTTGCAGGCGGCCCATCAACACGGTGCCGAACACCACGTCACTGCGGTTGGCCAGCACCCCGACCACCCGTGCCCAGGCCAGGTGCGCCAAGCTGGCGGCGCTAACACCCAGTTGCCTGGCCTGCTCGCGCAGGCGCAGGGCCAGTGCGCCGTCCAGCGCCTGATGGGCCTCCTCGATGGCGTGACCCTCACCTTGCACGTCATGCAGGCCAAAGGGCAGGGTCGGCTCTTCGACATCGCCTAGCAGCGCGCGGAAGTACGCTTCGTGGCGCTGACGGTCGTTGCCCAGGCGGGCTTGGGCAACATAGTTGCGATACGGCACCGGCGTGCCCAGCGCGCGGGGCTCGCCGCGCAGCAGCGCGAGCATTTCGCTGCCGACCACGTCCATGGCGGTATGGTCCAGGGCCAGGTGGTGGAACAACAGGATCGCCACCACCTGGCGGTTGGCCGGATCGTGGGCATAGACCAGCCGCAACAGTGGCGCCTGGCCCAGGTCGATACGCTGCTGACGGGCGTCGAAGCGCACCTGCAACTGGTCGATCAGCGGCAGTGGGCTGGTGCCGTCCAGGGCGATCTCGTCCACCGCCAGCTCAGCGTGGCGCCAGACCACCTGCACCGGCTCCGCCAGGCCTTCCCAGACCAGCGAAGTGCGCAGGATGTCATGCCGTGCGATCACCTGCTGCAAGGCTGCGGCCCAGGCTTGCAGGCGCGCCAGGCTGTCGAAGGCCAGGCGCGATTGCAGCAGGTAGGGGTCGCCCTGAGCCGCGCTCAGGTGGTGGTACAGGATGCCCTCCTGCAGCGGCGCCAACGGGTAGATTTCCTGCACATTGGCAGCGCCACCTGGCACCGTGGCGACGATGCGCTCAATGCTGGCCTGATCGAGCTGCACCAGGCTGAGCATGTCCGGCGTGATGCCATCGGCGCCGGTCGGAACCCGGTTGGCGGGCACCTGCACTTCGCTGCCACTGCCCACTGCCGCGGCCAGCGCGGCCAGGGTCGGCTGGGCGAACAGCACCCGCACATCGGCGCCCAGGCCCGCCTTGCGCATGCGCTCGATCAGGCTCACGGCCAGCAGCGAGTGGCCACCGAGTTCGAAGAAGTTGTCGAGCCGCCCTACTCGCTCGACCTTCAGCAAGTCAGCCCAGATCGCCGCCAAGCGGGTTTCCAGCGGCCCCTCGGGCGCGGCGAACGCACGGCTGAGCACATCGCCCTGGCCCGGCGCCGGCAGTGCGCGGCGGTCGAGCTTGCCGTTGGCAGTCAGCGGCCACTGGGCAACCTCCACGTAGGCGGCGGGCAGCATGTAGTCGGGCAACTGGCCCAGCAGCTGTTCGTGCAAGCTGGCAATCGCCGGCGCCTGGTCTTCGGCCTGGAAGTACGCGACCAGGCGCTTGTCCCCAGGCACGTCCTCGCGCACCAGCACCACGGCGTCGCGTACCCCGGCACAGGCGGCCAGACGCGTCTCGATCTCGCCCAGTTCTATGCGGAAGCCGCGCAGCTTGACCTGCTGGTCACTGCGCCCCAGGTAACGCAAGGTGCCATCGGCCTGCCAGGCCGCCAGGTCGCCACTGCGGTACAGGCGCGACCCCGGCTCGCTGCTGAAAGGATCATCGATAAAGCGCTCTGCGGTCAGTTCCGGCTGGCCCAGGTAACCCAGGGCCACGCCGTCACCGCCAATGTACAGCTCGCCCACCGCGCCCACCGGCAGCGGCTGGCGACGGGCGTCGAGGACGTAGCAGCGGCTGTTACCGATCGGTACGCCGATAGGAATTGCCCCTGCCCCCACGCTGCGGATTTCATGGGTGGTACTGAACGTGGTGGCCTCGGTCGGCCCGTAGCCGTTGAGCAGGTGTTGGGGTGCACCGCCTTGCAGCACCCGGGCAATCACTGCCGGATCGAGTACATCGCCGCCGACCATCAGGTAGCGCAGCGTAGCGAACACCGGCAACAGGGCATCGGCGTATTGGTGGAACAACCCGGCAGTCAGCCACAGTACCGTCACGCGGCCTTCGAGCAGCGCTTGGCCAAGGCTATCGGGTGCCAGTACCTGGTGCTGGTCGATCACCACTACTGCGCCGCCATTGAGCAGCGGTGCCCATACCTCCAGCGTGCTGGCATCGAACGCGGGGTTGGAAGCAAAGGCTACCCGGTCGTCGCCGTTGAATTCGGCGAAACCGTTGTTGATCACCAGCCGCGCTACGGCCCGATGCGGCACCTGCACGCCCTTGGGCGTGCCAGTGGAGCCAGAGGTGTACATGATGTAGGCGGCGCTGTCGGCCGCCACCGCCAGCACCGGGGCATCAGCTGGGTAAGCGGCCAGGTCGAGGGTGTCCAGTTCCACGCGCTGGGTATGGCCGGGGCGAGGTTGGTCACTGTGAGTCAGCAACACGCGCGCCCCGCAGTCTTCGAGAAGAAACGCTTGGCGCTCCACCGGCGCATTGCCGTCCAGCGGCACATAGGTGGCACCGCAACTGCTCACCGCCAGTTGCGCGGCCACAAGGTCGAACGAGCGCGGCAGCAGCAGCGCCACCCGCTCGCCCGGCAGCAGGCCAACGGCCAGCAGGTGATGGGCCAGGCGGTTGGCGTGCTCGGCCAGTTCGGTGTAATGCCATTGGCGCTGGCCGTGAATCACCGCCACGCTGTCGCCGCAGGCGGCCGCACGGGCCTGGAACAGCGCATGCAAGGGCTGCTCGCGCGGGTAGTCGCGGCAGGTGTCGTTGAACCGGTGCAGCACCCGTTCGCGCTCGCCCGCCGGCAAGCTGGACAGCCCGTACAGCGGGCTTTGCGGGGCCTGTTCCAAGGCCTGGGCAAGCTGCTCCAGGGCGCAAGCCAGCAGCGTACAGACCTGCCCGCCATCGACCTGGGGCACGGCCTGCACCGTCAGGCTGAGGCCTTCGCCCTGGTCGTCGACGTTGACCACCAATGGGTAGTTGCTGCGCTCGCGGGAGGCCAGCAGCTCGATACCCGCCCAGCCCAGGCCGTCGCCTGCGACCTTGGGGCTGGCATGGCGGAAATTGAGTAGGCTGGTGAACAGCGCCTGGTCGCTGGGCACGCCACTGCAACGCAGGGCCTGGGCCAGCGAGGCTTGCTCGTGGCCGAGCAGCCTTGCCAGGCGCTGGTGGGTGCGACGCACACCTTCGGCAACGCCCATGGCATCGACGCTGACCCGCAGCGGCAAGGTGTTGATGAACATGCCCAGTGCCCGATCAGCCCCTGCGCCACCTTGCAGCCGGCCAAGCAGCACAGTGCCGAACACCACCTCCTGGCGGCCGGACAACTGCGCCAGTACCTGGCCCCAGGCCTGGTGCACCAAGCTGGCGATGCTGACCCCCAGCTGGCGCGCCTGCACCCGCAGTCGCACAGCCAACGCCGGGGCCAGCGCGTGCGTGTGATCGAGCACCTGTACCCCGTCACCTTGCACATCGCGCAGGCCGAACACCTCGGTCGGCGCGTCGATGTCCGCGAGCATCTCGCAAAACAGCGCCTGGTCGCCTGCTGGGTCGGCATCCAGGCGGCTACGCGCCACGTAGTTACGGTACGGCACGCTGTCCAGCGCCAGGCGGCGCCCTTGCAACACCGCGCCGACCTGGTTTACGAGCAACTCGGTGGCGGTGTGGTCGAGCAGGATATGGTGCAACAGCAGGGTCGCCTCCAAGCGCTCGCCATCGCGGTGGCGCACCAGTTTCATCAACGGTGCGCGGTTCAGGTCCAGGCGGTGCAGGTCGGCGCTTGCAACCACCGGCAGGCGGGCCTGGCGATGTACCACTTGCACCGCCTCCTCAAGGCCCTGCCAGTGGATGCTGGTACGCAGGATGTCGTGCTCGGCAATGACCGTATCCAACGCAGCGATAAAGCCTTGCAGCTCGTTTTCGCCAGCAAACGCAAAGCGTGCGCGCAGTACGTAAGGGTCGGCGCCATCGCTGGCCAGGTGATGGTAGAGAATGCCTTGTTGCAAGGGTGCCAGGCCGTAGATGTCCTGTACGTTGGCACAACCGCCGGGAATCCCCGCCACCAGTTGGTCGATGTCTGCCTGCCCGAGGTTGGCCAGTGGCAGCATGTCTGGCTCGATCCGTGTGCAGCCAGCCGGCACGCGGTTGGCCGGTACCGGTGCAGCCTGTCCGGTGGTCACCGCAGCGGCCAGGGCCGCCAGAGTCGGCTGGCCGAACAGCACCCGGACATCCGCGGCCAGGTCGTGCTGACGCATGCGTTCCACCAGCTTGACCGCCAGTAACGAATGGCCGCCAAGTTCGAAGAAGTTGTCGTGGCGGCCGACCTTGGCGATGCCCAGCAATTGTTGCCAGATCTGCGCGATAAGCTGCTCGGTCTGGCCTTGCGGCGCCTCGAAAGCATGCCGGGCGAAGGCGCTGCTATCCGGTTCAGGCAACGCCTTGCGGTCGAGCTTGCCATTACCGGTCAGCGGGAAGCTGTCCAGACGCACGAAGGCGGTGGGCACCATGTAGTCAGACAGGTCCTGCAGCAGGGCTTGGCGCAGTTCAGCAACCGTAGGGGCGACGCCCTCCTCAGCCAGCCACCAAGCCACCAGACGCACCTCGTCAGCGCTATCGCGGCGCGCCAGCACTACCGCCTCGCGGACACCGGCGCAGGCCGCCAGACGAGCTTCGATCTCGCCCAATTCGATTCGAAAGCCGCGGATCTTCACTTGCTCGTCGTTACGACCAAGGTACTCAAGGCCGCCATCGGTGGCCCAACGTGCCAGGTCGCCGGTCTTGTAAAGCCGACCTGTCGGGTTGAACGGGTCGGCGATAAAACGTTCGGCGCTGAGTTCGGGGCGGTTGAGGTAGCCGCGGGCAACCCCGGCCCCGCCCACGTACAGCTCTCCGGTCACCCCGGCCGGCAGCGGCTGGCGGTGGCTGTCGAGCACGTACAATTGCAGGTCCGGGATGCGCTCGCCGATCGGGCTGACGCCCACCAACTGCGCGTCGGCAGCCTGCAGCGGACGGTAGGTGACGTGCACCGTCGTTTCGGTGATGCCGTACATGTTCACCAGCCGCGTGCCGGCGTTGCCAATGCGCGCGTACCACGGTTTGAGCGAGCCTGGTTCCAGTGCCTCGCCACCGAAGATCACCTGGCGCAACGAATGCTGCAAGGGGCTGCGGCCTTGAGCCGCGACCAGTTGACGGAACGCACTGGGCGTCTGGTTGAGCACGCTCACACCGCTCTGGCAGAGCAGCGCGTAGCAAGCATCCGGGTCGCGACTGATCGACTGGGGGATAATCAGCAACTGGCCGCCGTAGGCCAGCGCGCCCCAGATTTCCCACACCGAGAAGTCGAAGGCGAACGAATGGAAAAGCGCCCAGACGTCCTGGCGGTTGAAGCCGTACCAAGCGTCAGTGGCGCCGAACAGGCGACTGGCGTTGCCATGCTCGACCATCACCCCCTTGGGTAGCCCGGTCGAGCCGGAGGTGTAGATCACATAGGCCAAATGTGAAGGCAGCAGCTCCGGGCGCAGCGGGTCATGTTCAGGTTGTTCGGCCAGGCACGGATCGTCCAGATCCAGCAACGGCGCTGTGGGGGTGCCGAGCGTTGCCACGCTGTCAGCCTGGCAGAGCACCACCGAGGGCGTACTGTCTGCCAGGGTGAAGGCAATCCGCTGGGCCGGCGCGCCGGGGTCGATGGGCACGTAGCCAGCGCCGGCCTTGAGCACCCCGAGCATGGCGATGATCATCGCCGGGCCACGCTCGACGCAAATCGCCACCCGAGCCTCTGGCCCTATGCCCAGGCCGATCAGGCGATGGGCCAGTTGGTTGGCGCGGCGGTTGAGCTCGCCGTAGCTGATGCTCTGTTGCTCGAAGATCAGCGCGGTGGCCTGCGGGCGAGCCTTGGCGTGCGCCTCGAAACGCTGGTGCAGCAGCGGCGTGGTGGCAAATGATTGCAACGGCTGGTTGCTGGCACGCAGCAGGTGCTCACGCTCGTCGGGGGGTAGGATGTCCAGCGCCTGCACCGAGGTGTGCGGGGCGTGCTCAAGCGCCTGGGCCAATTGCCCAAGGGTCTGCACCAGGTAGCGGGCGATGCGCTGCGCGCCAATCTGGCTGGCCACCAACGCGGTGATGCGAAACGCCTCGCCCAGGTCGTCGATGTTGAGCGTGAGTGGGTAGTTGGTGCGCTCCTCGGCACCCAGCACGTGGATACCCGGCGCCACCTCGATCACCGCGTCCGCGTCCCCCGCCGCGCTGTGGCGATAGTTGAGCACGCAATTGAACAGCGCTGTGGGAGCGGCGACACCGCTGCAACGCTGGGCCTCGGCCAGCGAAGCCTGCTCGTGGCCGAGCAGGCCGCTCAGGCGCTGATGAGTGGCGTGCAGCCCTTCGCTGACGCTCAGAGCGCCCACATCGACCCGCAGCGGCAAGGTGTTGATGAACATACCCAACGCCTGTTCGCCGCCGGCACCGGCCTCCATGCGCCCCAGCAGTACGCTGCCGAACACCACGGCCTCGCGCCCGGAAACATGCCCCAACACCCGCGCCATGGCCAAGTGCATCAGGCTCGCCGGGCTGACGCCGAGCTGCCGGGCCAGGCCGCGCAGGCGCAGGCTGAGGGTAGGCTCCAGGGTAAGCCGGGCCTCTTCTACGGGCAGCCCTTCGCTTTCGGCCAGGCCAAAGGCCAGGGTGGGCTCGTCGATATCGCCCAGCATCTGGCCGAAGAAAGCCTGCTGCGCCCCCGCATCACGGGCGTTGCGTGCTTCGGCCAGCAGATCGCGAAACGGCACGGCGGGCCCTACTTGCTCGGCGTTACCAGTCAGATGGGCGTGCAACTCGCGACGCACGATATCCAGCGCGGCGTGATCCATGACCGTATGATGGAACAGCAGCAAGCCGACCACTTCCTCGGCGTGACCCGACGCATGGACCAGGCGCAGCAATGGCGCCTGGGCAAGATCGAGGCGAAAATGCCGACTGTCGAAACGCGCGCGCAATTGCGCCAGGGCGTCGCCCGGCCCATCCAGTTTTGCCGCCTCGCACAGCAGTGGAGCCTCGCGCCAGACCACCTGCAGCGGCTCGTCCAAACGCTCCCAAAGGATTGCACTGCGCAGAATGTCGTGACGCTGGATCACCCACTGCAAGGCTTCGCAGAACGCCGCCAGGTGCGCGGCGCTGGCAAAGCGCAACTGGGCCTGCAACAGGTAGGGGTCGCCGGCAGTGGCACTCAGGTGATGGTAGAGCATGCCCTCCTGCAGCGGCGCCAGCGGGTAGATATCCTGCACGTTGGCCGCCCCGCCCGGGACCGTGGCGACGATCCGGTCGATAGCGGCCTGGTCCAATTGCACCAACGGCAGCATGTCGGGGGTGATGCGCAGCGCCGGGCTGACCCAGTCATCGCCCTGCCCGGCCAGCATCGCCAGCAGCGCCGGCTTGTGGTCGGCAAGGGCCTGCCACAGGTCGTCGTCCAGGGCATCGTCGGCGCCAAGCACCACCAGGTCGTCACAGTCACGTTGCAGTCGGATCGCGCGGGTGCACAGCACCGACATCAGTTCGCTCAGGGGCATGAGGTAAGCATCCTGCTTTGCCAAGTCAATAAAAGTCGGGGGTGAAACTAAAGGATCGGGGCCGCCGGGGCTGACATGGGAAGCCGGGACAAACCCAGGCAGGTAACCCGCCGCGAACCAAGCGACGCGGTGCATGGCACCGGCGTCGCAGGTGTTCGCGGGTAGACCCGCTCCCACAGCAGTTGCGCAAGCTGTTCGGCTTGGTTAGGTCAGAGCCGACGCCGCGCCGCCAAGCCTGGGATGGTCGTGCGCGGCACCTCCACGCGGGCCGCCTGCGATTGGGTGCTGGCGGCAAGGCCGGCCAGGGTCGGTTGGCTGAACAAGCTACGGGCATCGGCATGCAGGCCGGCCTGGCGCATACGCGCCACCAGGCTTACAGCCAGCAGCGAATGCCCGCCAAGTTCGAAGAAGTTGTCGTCGCGCCCGACCTGCTCGATGCGCAGCACCTCGCTCCAGATCTGCGCCAAAGCGGCTTCCAGTTCACCTTGCGGCGCCTGGTACTGACGACTGATCACCGCGTCTGGGCCTGGCGCGGGCAGGGCCTGGCGGTCGACCTTGCCGTTGGGGCTAAGCGGCCAGGTGTCCAAAGCCACGAAGGCCGAGGGCACCAGATGTTCGGGCAGGCGCGCCAACATGTGGCAGCGCAGCGCCTCAAGCCCTGGCGCGCTGTAGCCCGGGCGGCAGGTGAACCATGCCACCAAGCGCTCCTCGTGCATTGACACCAGCGCCTGCTCAAGCCCGGGGTAGCTCGCTAATTGCACCTCGATTTCACCAGGCTCGACGCGCAGGCCGCGCAACTTGAGCTGGAAATCATTACGGCCAAGGAACTCCAACTCGCCGTCGGCGCGGTAGCGTGCCAGGTCGCCGGTGCGGTACAGCCGCTCGCCGGCCACGAATGGGCTGGCGATAAAGCGCTCGGCTTGCAGAGCGGGCAGGCCAAGATAGCCGCGCGCCACGCCAACCCCGCCGATATGCAGCTGGCCCACCGCACCGAAGGGTACCGGCCGGTCATGGGTATCGAGCAGGTACAGGCGGGTGTTGCAGATGGGCCGCCCGATTGGCGGCGCGCCAAGGGGCAGCGCCTGCTCGGGTTCCAGGGTCCAGGCGGTGCTATCCACGGTGGCCTCGGTCGGGCCATAGACATTGTGCAGGCGTACCCACGGCAGGCGTGTACGTACCGCCGCTGCCATGGCCAGGGTCAACTCGCCGCCGCCGCAAAAAATGTCACGTAGCCCGGTACAGCGTTCGACGCCCTCGACGTCGAGGAAGGGTTGCAGCATGGCCGGCACGAACTTGACGCAGGTCACGCCCTGGGTTTGGATCAGCTCGGCAAGGTAGGCAGGGTCACGATGGCCGTCAGGGCGTGCCAGCACCAGGCGCAGGCCAGCACTGAGGGGCCAGAACAACTCCCAGACCGATCCATCGAAGCTGAACGGTGCCCGTTGCAGCAGCGCATCGCCTGGGCGCGGTGGGCACAGGCCAGTGCTCCAATGCATCAGGTTGCACAGGCCGCGGTGCTCGACCATCACCCCTTTTGGCGTGCCGGTAGAGCCTGAGGTGTAGATCACGTAGGCCAGATTGCCAGGGTGCAGGCCGGGCACCACCGGTGCGTGGGCAGGCTGCTGATGCCAGGTGTCCCGATCCAGATCCAGGGTGGGCACACCGCTGCCTGCCAACAGGCCTGCGCTAGCAGCATGCACCAGCAGCACCTGCGGCGTACTGTCGGCCAGCATGTAGCGCAGGCGTTCGTCGGGATAACTGGGGTCCAGCGGCACGTAGGCACCACCGGCCTTGAGTATGCCCAGCAGGCCGACCACCAGCGCCAGGCTGCGTTCGACGCAGATCGCCACTCGGCTATCGGGCTGCACACCCATGGCCCGCAACTGGTGGGCTAAGCGATTGGACTGCTCATCGAGCTGGCGGTAGCTCAGACGCTGTTCGCCGGCCTGCACGGCCACCGCATCAGGGCAGCGCCGCACCTGCTGGGCGAATAGCGCAGGCCAGGTCTGGTGCACGGGGCTGCTGGCATCGTCAGTGGCGTTGAGGCCGACCAGCAACGGCTGCAACTCCTCCACCGGCACGCTACACAACTGTTCTAGCGGGCGTTGAGCGCCGTGGCCCAGCAAGCCTTCCAGCGTATGCAGCAAGTACGCCAGCAGACGCGCCACACCCAGGGTGCGCGGCGCACGTAAGTTCAGCTGGATGGCCTCGCGATGCTCATCCACAGCCAGCATCAGCGGTTGGCTGACCACCTCGCTGGCCTCAAGCAGCTCGACACCGGGCAAGCCAACCTGGCCAGGCGCGCTGCCCTGGCGGTAGTTGACCAGACTGTCGAACAGCGGCACGCCAGCCGGCAGCGCGCTGCAACGCTGTGCCAGCACCTGCGGCGCATCCTCATGCGCGAGCAACCCTGCCAGGCCTTGGTGAGTGCGGGTCAGGGCCTGCCCAAGGCTCAGGCCGGCCAGGCGCACTCGCAGCGGCAAGGTATTGATGAACATCCCCAGCGCTCGCTCAGCCCCCTCGCCCGCGGCCAGACGGCCCAGTAGCACAGTGCCGAACACGACCTCGTCGCTGCCCGACAGGCAGCCCAGCACCTGAGCCCAGGCTAGGTGGAAAAGACTGGCCAGGCTGACGTCGTGTTGGCGCGCCAGGGCCTGCAAGGCCTGGACCAAGGCAGGCGGCAGCGAATGCTCGAGCGATTGCAAGTCATCAGGATCGACAGGCAGGCTGTCCACCCCGAGCACCCGGGTAGGCGACTGGAAGTCGCCGAGCAGCTGAGTAAAGAAAGCCTCGTGCTGCTCTTCACGACCCGCTGCGCGGTGTGCCACAGCAAAGTTACGATAAGGCACCGATGCCGGAATTTCAGCGCCCTGCCCGGCCATGAACGCGCGCAGTTCAGCCATCAGCAAGCCAAGCGATACCGCGTCGTTGACCAGATGATGGAAACGCAGCAGGCCCAGCCAACGCCGCTGCTCGGTGTCTTCGGCAACGCCCAAGGCCATCAATGGCGCGTGGCGCAGGTCCAAGGGTTCACAGGTGGCACGCAAACGCGCCTCGGCATCGCGGCCTGCGGGCAACTTGCGCATCGGCAGCGCGGCGTGGCGCCATACCACCTGCTGCGGCTGCGCCAGCGCCTCCCAGGCAAGACTGGTGCGCAGGATGTCGTGGCGCGCAATCACCTGTTGTAGAGCGTGACTGAATAGCTCAACCTGCTCGCGGCTGGCAAAGCTGAACAGAGCCTGTTGCTGGTAGGGGTCGCAGGTATCGGTGATGTGGTGGTACAGCAGGCCCTGCTGCAACGGCGCCAGCGGGTAGATTTCCTGCACATTGGGAGCGCCACCTGGTATAGCAGCGACAATGCGGTCGATATCCGCTTGTGCGAGGCTCGTCAGCACCAGCAGATCGGGCGTCAGTTGCTCGCACGCAGCCGGCACCCGGTTATCCGGCACCCGCTGCATGGCGTTGCGCCGGGTGGCGGCGGCCAGGCTAGCCAGGGTCGGCTGGCCAAACAGCACCTGCACATCGGCATGCAGACCTTCGGCGCGCATGCGCTCGATCAACTGCACCGCCAGCAGCGAATGGCCGCCCAGCTCGAAGAAATGGTCATGCCGGCCAACCTGCGCGATCCCCAGCAGCTCTGCCCACAGCACCGCCAGGCGCTGCTCGATGGCGCCTTCAGGTGCGACGTAGGTATGCCGGATGCAGGCCTCGGCGCCAGGCGCCGGCAGCGCCTGACGGTCGAGCTTGCCGTTGGCGGTCAATGGCCAAGCCTGCATGACCTGATAAGCGCTGGGCAGCAACGCCGTGGGCAGGTGTTCGGCCAGGTGTTGGTGCAATTGACGCGGCGTCACTTCTGCCGAGGCGATGAACCAGGCCAGCAAGTGCCCGCCCTGCACCATGACCACGCATTCCTGCAAGGCCGGGTGGCGGGTCAGCGCCGCTTCGATCTCTCCCAGTTCCACCCGCACGCCGCGGATCTTCACCTGATCATCATTACGCCCCAGGTACTCCAGGGTGCCGTCAGCCAACCAGCGCACCAGGTCGCCGGTACGGTACATGCGCCCGCCATGGAACGGGTCGTCGAGAAAACGCTCGGCGGTCAAGTCCGGGCGCCCAAGGTAGCCCCGCGCAACGCCGGCACCCGCCACATACAACTCACCCACCACGCCCGGCGGCAGCAGACGCTGGTACGAATCGAGCACGTACAGGCGGGCGTTGTCCACTGGACCACCGATATGCAGCGGCCCGCCGCTATGCAAGGCGCCGTAACTGGCGACCACGGTGGCCTCGGTGGGACCGTAATTGTTCACCAGTGCGTGGCGTGGACTGCGCTTGAGCTGGCGCAGACGGTCACCGCCGATGAGCAAGGTACGCAGCGTCGGGTGATCATGGCCCTGGCCAAGGGCGTGTTCAGCCACCGGCGTAGGCAGGAAGCTGAGGTCAAGCGGCTGGTCGCGCCACCAGCGCAGCAAGCTGTCGATATCCTCAGCGCCTTCTTGCCGCGGAGCCAGGTGCAGCGTGGCACCAGCGCACAGCGTCGGCCAAACCTCCCAAGCCATGGCATCGAATCCAAAACCGGCCAGGCACGACACCTGCTCGCTAGCCTTCAGGCCGAACGCTCGGCAATGCCAGTCGATCAGGTTTTCGAGCATACGGTGCTCGACCATCACCCCCTTGGGCTGGCCGGTAGAACCTGAGGTGTAAATCACATAGGCCAGGTTGTCCGGCCTCAAACCGGGTACAACAGGGTTGTCCGCCATCAAGGGGGTCGCCGGGTCGAGGTCGAGTCGTGGTATCCCTGAAACGGGCAGGTCGATCCGCGCCTGGCTCAGCAGCGCCTTGGGCGCGCAGTCTTCGAGCAACCAGGCCAGGCGTTCGCCGGGGTGCGCGGGGTCCAGGGGCACATAGCCAGCACCGGCCTTGAGCACGGCCAGCAGGCCAACCAAGGTGTCCAGGCCGCGCCTGGCGCAGATCGCTACGCGATCCTCGGGCAGCACACCCAGGGCGATCAGTCTTTCGGCCAGGTGGTTGGCGCGCCCGTTCAGCTCGGCGTAGCTGAGGCTGCGCCCTTCATGCCAGGCGGCGACAGCCTGCGGCGCAAGGGACGCCTGCGCCTCGATACGTCGGTGTACGCAACGCGCTTGGACGGGAAGATCCTGCCTCTGCCCCTGCCCCCAGGCCTGCAACTGGGCGTGCTCGGCGGCGCTCGGCAGGTCGAAGTCGGCCACTGCCAGCGCCGGGTCGGCCAGGGCCTGATGCAGGATGTGCAGCAGCCGGTCAGCCAGGGCCTGGGCTTGCTGCGCGCTGAACCAGGCCAGGTTGTAGACCAAGTGCAGCCAGGCCTCCCCAGTTTGACGATTGCTGCGCAAGTGCAACGTCAGCGGGGTCGGCTCGTGGCCGCTGCTGACCTTAACGCTGCGCCCTTGGATCTGCCCGTAACGCAGGGCGTTGCCGTCTTCTTCGAACGACACGCTCAGCTCGAATAGTTGCCCTCGGTCTTCACGCAGCAGGCCCAAGGCACGGTTGAGTTCGCTCAGGGCAAAGCGTTGATGACGGTAGTCCTGCCTGAGGCTGTCACGGATGCCGTGCACCAGGTCGGTGAAGCCCAGCTGGCGACCGAAGCTCATGCGCAAGGCACTGACCTGGGTGAACAGACCCAGGGTGGCCTTGAAGCTTGGGTTGGCACGGTTGCGCACTGGCAGGCCGACCACCCATTCGTCGCGCTGCCAGATGCGACTGCAATACACATGCAGGGCTGCAAGCAGCACATGCAGGGCCGAGGCGTTCAGTTGCCCGGCCAGGCACTGCATGCGCGCCAGCAGGTTGCTGTCGAACGGCAGGTCCAAGGCCTGACTGGGCGGGGTGGTATCAGCCGCAAGCGGCGCGAGGCCTTTGGGCAAGACCAAGGGCTCAGGCAGGGCCTCAAACTTGGCCAGCCAGTAAGCGCGATCGCGCGCGTGACGTGCCGATGCCTGATAAGCGACATCGTCGTGGATGAAGGCGCTGTACGAGGGGGCCTGGGCCGGCAACGGCTGACCTTGTTGCAACCGCCCGTAGTACTGCCCCAACTGGCAGAACAGCTGGTCGAAGCCCCAGCCATCGATGATCAGATGGTGGGCCTGACCGGCCAGCAGGTGCCGCTGGGGGTTGAGTTTGACCAGGAAAAAGCGCGCCAGGGGGCCGCCCTGCAGATCGAAGCGCTGCATCATGCGCTGTCGCATCAGGTGCCGAGCGGCGGCCTGCGGGTCGGCCTCGTCGCTCAGGTCGAACAGCGCAAGCCCGAGGCTCAGCGACGGCTCGAAGCGCTGACGAGGCAATCCGTCGGCGGCGCATGGCAGCAATTGCGTGCGCAAGCCATCGTGCAGCGCAACGAGATGCGCAAGGGCCTGGCCCAACAGCGCGGTATCCAGCTCGCCGTCGAGTTCGATGTAGCCACCGATGTTGTAGAGCGGTGAGTCGCCGCGGCTGATCTGGTCCAACCAGATGTCGCGCTGAGCGGTGGTCAGTGGGTAGGTGTCGGTGGCAGACATGAGCGTGGCGCGTCCTTGCGAATGATCGTCCGCGGATTCAAACACCGGCCTGCACGCGTGTATGGCCCCTTAAACCCGGACAACGCCGCACGCGTAAAAGTTGCTGATTTTCTTGTAGGAGAATCGCTACAGCAGAGGGTCATTCATGGCCTACCTGCTCACCCGCGATGCGCAAAGTGCGGCAATACGCTGTTTTTTGACGTCAATTTGCCGCCTTTGCGTCGTTCTTCGCATGCCTGCCTGTTTATCCACGCCAAAACGGATCGCTGCCGACGTGGCATTTTCTGTCCCCCATTTCCATGACAGACACCGGCCAGGCTCAAGGCTTGAATAGCGCCACGCCAGCAGCTCAAGGACAGGACTCGACCAGCGAACCGCTCGTCGAACGCCCCGAATCAAGGAAGACACCACCATGAGACTGACCGACAACCTAGCCCGCCGCCCTGCCCCGCAGCTTTACCTGGAACTCGGCGAACTGGTGGCCCGCAGCGGCGAGCAGGACTTTGCCGGGCAGATGTTCCAGTTGCTTGGGCAACTGATGCCGATCCAGCGCCTGGACCTCAGCGAATGGACCCTCGACATCCGCGAGCAACGCATCGAGCACATCCGTGCCTTGGGCTGCGCGGGCGCCTACACGCCCCTCACCGCGACCGAACCGCTGCTGCAGAGCGTATTGCAGATGCACGACCCGGTGTTGATCCAGATAAGCGTGCCGTTGGGGCGCCCGCAACAACCGCGCAGTGCGCACCAATGCAACTTGGTGTCGTGCCGCGGTGAGCGGCGTTGGGTGATCTGCTGCCAGCGTCCGCCTTGCGAGCGCGCCTTCACCCTGGCCGAGCTGTCGTTGCTCAAGAGCCTGTCCGACACCTTGTTGCCGCTGGTCGAGCACCACGCCTTGCGGCTCCAGACCCAGCCGGCCGACGCCCCGCACCTGGCCGACAGCCAGTCGGCCTCGTTGCGCGCCGCCTTTGGCGAGCGCCTGGCGCGCGGCGCCATCAATCTGTCCGGCCGCGAGCAGGAGGTATGTCTGGGCCTGCTCACCGGCGGTACGGTGCCGCAAATGGCACAGCAATTGAACGTCAAGAACAGCTCGGTGGAAACCTATCTCAAGCGCGCCACTGCCAAATTGGGGGTCAGTGGCCGCCACGGGCTGACCCGCTGGATGGCGGGAGCCTGAAACCGCAAGGAAGCCTGCAATGCACCGATTCACCCTGACCCTGCTGGCCGCCACCCTGGCAGGCTGCAGCCTGGTTCCGCACTACCAACGCCCGTCGACTCCGGTCCCCGAGCGCTATCCGCAAGGGCCGGCCTACCCGACGACCGCGTTCACCCAAGCCCCCGAACACTGGCAGACCATGTTCCGCGACCCTGCCCTGCGCCAACTGATCGAGACGGCCCTGGCCAACAACCGTGACGTGCGGCTGGCCCTGCTCAATGCCGAGGCGACTCGCGCCCAGTACCGCGTACAGCGCGCCGAGCAGCTGCCGCATGTCAGCCTAGATGCCAGCGGCCAGCGCCAGTACCTGCCACGGCGCATGACCGGCACCGACAGCGGCGTGATCAGCAGCACACAGGCCGTGACCTTGGGCGTCAGTGCCTACGAACTCGACATGTTCGGCCGCCTGCGCAGCAGCAGCGAGCAGGCGCTGCAAACCTACCTGGCCAGTGAACAGGCGCGCCGTGCCGCACAACTGAGCCTGGTGGCCAGCGTGGCCAGCGTGTACCTCACCTGGCGTGCCGACCAGGAACTGCTGGCGTTGGCCGAGCACACCCTGGCCGCCGACGAACAGAGCCTGCGCCTGACCGCCGGCCAGGTGCGCGTCGGCACGCTATCGGCACTCGACCGCATTCAGGCGCAGACCCGGGTCGACAGCACCCGCGCGGCGGTGGCGCGCTACCGCCGCCTGGCGGCCCAGGACCTGAACCAACTCGGCGTGCTGGTGGCCGGGCCGGTCGCAGACGACCTGCCTGGCCTGCCCCTTGCCCACGAGCAAATTGCCCCGGTGCCGGCCGGTATGCCATCGGACCTGCTACAACGGCGCCCGGACATTCTTCAGGCCGAGCACCAGTTGCAGGCGGCCAACGCCAATATTGGCGCGGTGCGTGCGGCGTTGTTCCCAAGCATCAGCCTCACCGCCAATGCAGGTACCAGCAGCCAGGCGCTGGCCGGGTTGTTCGACGCAGGTTCGGGCACCTGGCTGTTCAAGCCCCAGATCAGCCTGCCACTGTTCAACGCCGGCAGCCTGCGCGCGAACCTGGACTACGCCAAGTTGCAGAAAGACATTCAGGTGGCGCAGTACCAGAAGGCCATCCAAGAGGCGTTTCAGGAAGTCGCCGATGGCCTCGCGGCGCGCGCCACCTACCAACGCCAGTTGCAGGCCCAGCGCGACTTGGTGAACGCCAGCCAGCGCTACCACGACCTGGCGCAGAACCGCTACCGCACCGGGGCGGACAGCAGCCTGACCTTCCTCGACGCCCAGCGCCAGTTGTTCAGCGCCCAGCAGGGGTTGATTGGCGATCGCCTGGCACAACTGGTGGCCGAGGTGAACCTGTACGCCGCGCTCGGTGGCGGTTGGGACGCCAACCCACACCTGTAGACAGTTCCCTCTTCTCGAACCTGCACAGTCCTGGGTGTTGCAGCAAAGCTTGCCTGCCGTGGTCACAGGGTTAGAGTGGAAACACCAGCCTGGGCATTGCCACAAGGTAAAAATGCAGCAACACCCTGCAGATTTGCCAATTGTGCAAGGCAAATACGCATGACAGGATCCAGCGATCCACCCGCGCATTCCAGGCTTCACCTTGGAAATCAATAACAAAGCAGGGAGACCGCGATGAACGCGCATGCTCAGCCCACGGCCACGGATCACGTGTTGGCCGAAGTCCGCAACCACATCGGCCACCTCACCCTCAATCGCCCCGCAGGACTCAACGCCCTGACCCTGGACATGATCCGCGCCCTGCAATACCACCTGCACCGTTGGGCCCTGGATGACCAGGTGCACGCGGTCATGCTACGTGGCGAGGGGCCCAAAGGCTTCTGCGCCGGGGGTGACATCCGCTCGCTGCACGACAGCTTCAAGGCCGGCGAGCAACTGCACGCGACGTTCTTCGAAGAGGAATACGCACTGGACCTGTGCCTGCATCACTACCGCAAGCCGGTACTGGCGCTGATGGACGGTTTCACCCTGGGCGGCGGGATGGGCCTGGCACAGGGCTGCGAGCTGCGTATCGTGACCGAGCGTAGCCGCCTGGGCATGCCTGAAGTGGGTATCGGCTATTTCCCCGACGTTGGCGGCAGTTATTTCCTGCCTCGCGTACCTGGCGAGCTGGGTATCTACCTCGGCGTCAGTGGCGTACAGATCAAGGCCGCCGATGCGTTGTACTGCGGCCTGGCCGACTGGTATCTGGACAGCGAGTGTCTGGCGTCGCTGGATGCGGGGCTGGATCGGTTGCACTTCGGTGACTACCCACTCAAGGACCTGCAGAACCTATTGGCCAGCCTCGGCACCCAGGTACTCGACGATGCACCACTGGCCAAGCTTCGCCCAGTGATCGACCACTTCTTCGCCCTGCCCGACCTGCCCAGCATCGTCGAGCAACTGCGCGCGGTGACCATTGGCGACAGTCACGCCTGGGCCTTGCAAACCGCAGACCTGCTGGAAACCCGCTCGCCCCTGGCCATGGCCGTGACACTGGAACTGCTGCGCCGCGGCCGCCACCTGGCGCTCGAAGACTGCTTCGCCATGGAGTTGCACCTGGACCGCCAGTGGTTCGAACACGGTGACATCATCGAAGGTGTTCGCGCGCTGATCGTCGACAAGGACAAACAGCCACGCTGGAACCCACCTACCCTCGCCGGCCTGAACGCGCGCCGCGTCGCCCACTTCTTCGAAGGCCTGTAAGGCCGGGAGCCTGTGTATGCAAGACCTGGAACTGAGCGAAGAACAAGTCATGATCCGCGACATGGCACGGGACTTTGCCCGTGGCGAAATCGCGCCCCAGGCGCAGGCCTGGGAGAAAGCCGGCTGGATCGATGACGGCGTGGTGCGCAAGATGGGTGAGCTGGGTCTGTTGGGCATGGTCGTGCCCGAGCAGTTCGGCGGCAGCTACACCGACTACGTGGCCTATGCCCTGGCGGTGGAGGAAATCTCTGCCGGCGACGGCGCCACCGGGGCACTGATGAGCATCCATAACTCGGTCGGCTGCGGGCCACTGCTAACCTACGGCAGCCCTGCGCAGCAACAGGCATGGCTTGCGCCACTGGCCAGTGGCGAGGTGATCGGTTGCTTCTGCCTGACCGAGCCTCAAGCCGGGTCCGAGGCACACAACCTGCGGACCCGTGCCGAACTGATCGATGGGCAGTGGGTCATCAACGGGGCCAAGCAGTTCGTCAGCAACGCGCGTCGGGCCAAACTCGCCATCGTGTTTGCCGTGACCGACCCTGAGCTGGGCAAGAAAGGCTTGTCGGCGTTCCTGGTGCCCACCGATACGCCGGGCTTCAAGGTGGACCGCAGTGAACACAAGATGGGCATCCGTGCATCGGACACCTGCGCGGTGACACTCGACAACTGCCGCATTCCGGCAGACAACCTGTTGGGTGAGCGCGGTAAAGGCCTGGCCATCGCCCTGTCCAACCTTGAAGGCGGACGCATCGGCATCGCTGCGCAGGCGCTGGGCATCGCCCGTGCGGCGTTCGAGGCGGCCCTAGGCTATTCGCGCGAACGTATCCAGTTCGGCAAGCCGATCAACGAGCACCAGAGTATCGCCAACCTGCTGGCCGACATGCAGGTGCAGATCAATGCGGCGCGCTTGCTGATCCTGCATGCCGCGCGCCTGCGCTCGGCGGGCAAGCCCTGCCTGTCGGAAGCCTCCCAGGCCAAGCTGTTCGCTTCGGAAATGGCCGAGCGGGTGTGCTCGATGGCCATTCAGGTACATGGCGGGTATGGGTATCTGGAGGATTACCCGGTGGAGAAATACTACCGTGATGCACGCATCACCCAGATCTATGAAGGCTCAAGCGAGATACAGCGCATGCTGATCGCACGGGAGCTGCGCCACTACTCGATCTGAGATCAGCAACTGCTCCCGCCGGTTGGCGCATCAGCCCGGTGGGAGCAACGATCATTGCGTCACATCGCGTGACGCAGCATCTGCACGACCTGCGCATGCAGCGCCGGGTCACCGCATGCCACCACACAACCGCCCTGCTGCGCTGAGCTGCCGTCCCAGGCGGTGATCACCCCGCCGGCGCCCTGGATGATCGGCATCAGCGCCTGCACATCGTAGGGCTGCAAGCTGGCTTCGACGATTACGTCGACAAAGCCCGAGGCGAGCATGCAGTAGGCATAACAATCACCGCCATAGCGCATCAGCCGAGCTTTGCTGGCCACATCATTAAAGGCGGCCTTGCGTGCATCGGTGTCGAACATGTCCGGGGTGGTACACATCAGCGTGGCCGCACCAAGATCGGCGCACGCGCGGGTCCTCAAGGGCGTACCGCTGCGCCAGGCGCCTTCGGGTGTGCCAACGAAGCGCTCGCCGGTAAACGGCTGGTTCATCACGCCGATGCGCGGGGCGCTACCGTCGTTCAGGGCAATCAGCGTGCCCCACAGCGGCAGGCCGGTGATGAAGGCGCGGGTACCGTCGATGGGGTCGAGGACCCAGGTCAGTGGGCTGCTGCCCACGGCCACGCCCTGCTCTTCGCCAAGGATGCCGTGCTCGGGATAGCGCGCCTGGATCAATGCGCGCATGGCATCTTCAGCAGCCTTGTCGGCCACGGTCACCGGGTCATACAGACGCCCGCCCTTGTCCTCGACATCCAGCGCCGCACGAAAGTACGGCTGGATCGCCGTTGACGCAGCATCGGCCAGTTGTTCGGCGAAGGCACGGAATTCACCGATCTGTTCAGTGCTCAGGGACATGCAGCTTGCCTCAGTTGTTTGACAAAGGCTCGCATCATACCCGAGGCCGGTGCCGCGCGGCCCCTCCACCGTTGCATTTACCGCGCAGCTGTCCCAAGCTCTGCGCTTCCCGACGCCACGGACCGCACGATGCCCAGACGCCGCCTCTTCCTGATCGCCTTGTCGCTGCTGATCCTGGTGCCTGGCGTGCTCAGCTATCTATGGCGCACCCCGCAACCGAGCCCGCCCAGCTTGCCGCCGCACAGCTACGCCAAGGCGTTGCGTCAGGCACATGAGGGCCTGCCGGGGGCCGCACGCGTGCTGTACCAGCAATTGCAGCGTGACGACCTGCCCCCCATCCGCCGTGCGGCGCTATACGCCGAGTTGCCTCACTACCCTTCGCCCCAGGCCTTGAAGCTAGCCCGCCAGGACCTTGAACACGATGACCCGCAGGTGCGGCGCGCAGCCATCGCCGCGATCCGCCGCCTGGTGCCTGCCGCGCAACGCAGCCTGGTCCTCGGGCCACTGCTCGAGGATGACGACCAAAGCGTGCGCTTTGCGGTAGTCGACGCCTTGCTGGGGCTCGACCCCGACGCCATCGGCCTGTATTTCGGCCCGTTGCAGCAGGTGCTTGAGCAGTACCAGCAAGCCCTTGAGCATGAGCCCGACGATGCCGTGGCGCAGGAGCACCTGGCGCGCCTGTACATGCACGAACAGGCCTACCCCCAGGCGCAGGCTGCGCTAGAGCGCAGCCTGGCGCTCGCCCCTGAAGGGCTGGACGCGCTGGCGACCCACGTGCGTCTGCTCGAGCGCCTCGGCCAACCCGACGCCTCCCGCGAGGTGCTGGCCAAGGCCTTGGCCCTGCGCCCGGACTCGGCGTTCCTGCAATACCAACTGGGTCAGTGGCTGACGCGCCACGACCAACCCGAATACGCCCTGCTCGCGCTGTCTCGCGCCGTGGAACTTGAGCCTGACAACAGCGACTACCGCTACACCCTAGCGGTCACCCTGCATCAGCTGGAGCAAGTCGAAGCCGCGCAGCAGCAACTGGAGACACTGCTCAGCCACCAACCCGCCAATCGCCGTGCCAGGGTGCTGCTGATCCAGTACTGGAAAGAAACCGGCCAATTACAGAATGTCCAAGTGCTGCTGGCCGAACTCGAGCAGCAGAACCCCGATGACCCGGCATTGCAACAGGGGTTGTAGGTGCTTAACGGGCCAGTTGAACCCTGATCCCCCCGGCAAGGTCCAGTGATAGTAGGAGAGCGGCATGACCATTGCGGCGTGCCCACTGCCACAGGAGATTCGACGTGGCCGTTGCACCGCCTTTGGAGGAGCGAGCCCTGATCTTGGCTCCAGCCACGCTGGGAACCCAAACCCGGCGTGTACTGACCCAGGCTGGCATTGCCTGCCGCCAGACGTGCGACGTGCATCGGCTGGGCCGTTGGTTGGACGATGGGGCCGGACTGCTGGTGATTGCCGAGCCCGCCTTACCTACCGATGCGCGTTCGCCCTTGCACCGTTTCATCGAGCAGCAACCGGGCTGGTCCGACCTGCCCATCGTGTTGCTGGTCACCCAGGCTGCCCCCGGCGCGAACGCCTTCGGCAACCTGCTGGCGCTGAGCGCGCCGTATGCCGATGCCCAGTTGATCAACCTGGCCCTGTGGGCGCTGCGAGCCCGACGCGGGCAGTACCAGGCACGCGATCTGCACCAACAGCTAGAAGCTCAGGCACTTGCGCAACAGGCCGTGCAGCAAGCCCGCAAGCTGGATGCGATCGGCCATTTAGCTGGGGGCTTTGCCCACGACTTCAACAATCTGCTAACCAGTATTGGCGGCAGCCTGGAATTGATCGAGCGGCGGCTGTGCAAAGGGCGCAGCGATACGCTCGCCTCGCCTTTGCAAATGGGCCGCCAGGCAGTTGCCCGCGCGGCCCTGCTGACCCAGTGCCTGCTGGCGTTCTCCGCTCGCCAAACGTTGCACAGCCAAGCCGTGGACCTCGGTACGCTACTGAACCGTGAGTACTTGAGTCGCCAATTGGCTCAGGGGATCACGCTCAAGCTGCAATGCGATGCAGACCTCTGGCATGCCTACGTCGACCACGCACAACTACGGGCCTCGCTCGACAGCCTGTTGCGCAACGCCTGCGAAGCCATGCCCAGCGGCGGCGTGCTGAGCATCGAGGCACACAATGTTCGAGCCGACGCCTCCACCGAGCTGGCCCAGGGCGATTACCTCTGCCTGAGTATCAGTGACACCGGTCAAGGGATGTCAGCCACCACCCTGGAGCGCGCGTTCGAGCCATTCTTTACCACCAAGCCCGTTGGCCGGGGCGTGGGACTTGGCCTGTCGATGACCTATGGCTTTTGCAAACAGTCGCGTGGACGTTTGACAATGCACAGTCAGATCGGCAAAGGCACCGTGGTGCAGGTGTACCTGCCACGTTACAGGCCAAGCACTCAAAACAGTAGCCAAGCCACGCTACCCAAGGCAGGCGATAGTCGGGCCATCTTGTTGGTCGAGGACGACCCTGACGTCCGCCAACTGGTCAGCCAGTCGCTTGAGGAAGAGGGACTGCGGTGTGTCGTGGCCTGCGATGCCGAGCAAGCGCTGGAGCAGCTACAGACGACCCAGCCGTTCGGCCTGATGATTACTGATGTGGGTCTGCCCGGCATGAATGGTCGACAGCTGGCGGAGATCGCCCGCACCCTGCGCCCGACCCTGGCGGTATTGTTCATCACCGGTTACGCCGAAACGGCCACAGAACGGGGAGACTTTCTCGGCCCCGGCATGCAGCTGCTAAGCAAACCCTTCGAGCTGGAACAATTACGTGAGCGCGTGTCGCAGATGCTGACCCGTCATTGAGACGCCTCAGCCATGCAGCATGCGCTTGACCTGCTGGCAAAGGGCTTCGAGGGTGAACGGTTTGTACAGCAAGGCAACGCCCTGCTCCGCCAGCATCGGCGGTTCGATTTGCTCCTCGGTGTAACCGGTGATGAACAGCACCTTCTGTCCAGGCTCGAGCATTCGCATCGCCCTGGCTGCCTGTCGGCCATTGAAGCCATCCGGCAAGCCAATGTCGGTAATCACCAGATCGAAGGGCCCGCCGACACGAAAATGGCCCATACCGGTGTTGGCGTCGCTGGCATCGTCAACCGCATAGCCTCGGTCGAGCAAGGCTTCCTTCATCAATCGGCGCAGACTCACTTCATCATCGATCAACAGTAGCCGCTCGCCCTGCACGGCAAACGGCTCCAAGTCAGGCATTTGCGGTTCGGGCAGGCTGCCTGGGTAGCGCGGGAACATCATCATCACCCGCGTGCCCTGCCCTTGCACCGATTCGATCCACACATGTCCGCCGGATTGGCGGACGAAACCGTGCACCATGGGTAGTCCCAACCCGGAGCCACGCCCCAGGGCCTTGGTGGTGAAGAATGGCTCGAACGCTTGTCTGAGGTCCTCGGCGGACATGCCATGGCCGTCGTCTTCCACTTGAATGGCAACGTAGTCGCCCGCCGGGAGGGATGACCGCCCCTCCTGCACTGTGGTCAGCCGCTCGTTGGTGCTGCGTATCGACACCCGGCCGCGCCCCAGGCAGGCTTCGTGAGCATTGGCGCACAAGTGCAGCAGGCTGTTGCGCAACTGGTCGGCGTCGAGCTGAACCGGCCAGAGCTCCGTATCCAACTGCCAATCCAACTGGATTTCACTACCCAATGACTGGCGCAGCAGCGATTGCGCATCACGCAGCAACTGGTTGATGTCCAGCGGCGTCGGCGACAACGGCTGGCTGCGGGCAAACGCCAGTAGGTTGTGAGTCAAGCCAATGGCACGCTCGGCACATTCACGGGCCAGTTTCACGTAGTATTCCAGATTCTCCTGACGGCCCTGCAACAGACGCCGCTCAAGCAGTTCCAAGCTGCTACCGACCCCACTCAGTACGTTGTTCATTTCATGGCCCATGCCGCCGGCCAGCTTGATCGCCGACTCCAAGCGCGAACTGTCGCGCAGCGCAGCCTCGGCCAATTGCTGCACCGCTTGGCGCTGCTGGCTGATGTCACGCCCGACCAGCATGGGCATGGCTTGACCCGATACCGTGGTCCAGGAAAACCAGCAGTAATGGCCATCGACGTGGCGTATACGTGCCTCGAAAGTTGACGCCCCGCCCTGCTTGCCCAACGCGATGAGTGCCAGAAGCGCCTCGGTACAGTCGGCCGGATGCAGCAACGCCAGCAGGGAAGCGGAGTCCACTGGCGATGTCGGCTCAGACCAACCCAGTAGGCGTTGTCCGGACGGATTGGCCAACCGCAGGCACTGCTGGCTGTCGAGCATCAACATCACATCGGGGGACAGTTGCCAGGTGTACTCGCTGTTCGCCAGGTAGCTTGCCAGTTGCGCCTCGAACGACTGCGCCCGTTCGCGCCACTCACGGGTGAGTTCGGCGTCGACCGAGGCGGCGATCACGGTATGCAGGAAGCCCGCCACAGAACCGTAGTCATCGCGCAGCGGCGAGTAGTAGCAGGCAAATGGCCCTTCGCCAGAGCCTGGCAGCCTCACCGCCTCGACGTAGCTACCGTGCCCCTCCAGCGCCTTGAACAGCGCGGCCCCCATAGGCGGATCGGCCGCTTCCCACAAGTCGTGGAAGCATCGCCCTTGCAGCCCGCGAATCGGGTAGGCGTCATTCTGCACCACGCACAATTCTGGTCCCCACACCACGGCGCAAGGGAACGGTGACAATTGCAGCATGTCGACAGCAATGCGCAGGGCCGGTGGCCAGTGGGACAGCGGCCCCAGCGGGCTACGGCTCCAATCGTGACTGACGATGCTACCGTTCAAGCTCTGCGCCGTATCGGGCGCAGGGGCCAGGAGCACTATCTGGGTCTGTTCGCCCAGACGCTGGGCTTTAGCGACCAATGGCGTGCCCCCTGAACCGGATGGATCGGTGCATCATGGCATCAGCCGCCTGGGTGGGTGGGCGTGGGTCCTGGTCCATGGTTGTCGTTTCCACAAGCATCCTGTTCGCAGCAGCCTAGCACATCGCACACCGAACATGGCGGCCTGGCCACTGACGGCTATGCTCTAGGGGCTTCATTCCCAACGACTGCACAGGCGTGCGCAGATGAACACTAAAATCCTGGTTGTGCTGACCAATACTGCCAAGTACCCCACGCTCAAACGAGCCACTGGCTTGTGGCTCGGCGAGGCCGTGCACTTTGTTGATACCGTGCAACAGGCGGGGTTCGAGGTAGACTTCGTGAGCCCTGCAGGCGGCTATGTGCCGATTGACCCGCACAGCTTGCAGATGGCACCGGACCTCGACTGGCAGTGGTACGACGATAACACCTTCATGAGTCGCCTGGGTGCCACTCTGAGCCCGAGCCAGGTGAAGGCCGATGACTACGCCGCGATCTACTACGCCGGGGGCCACGGCGTAATGTGGGACTTCCCCGACAGCCTGCCGCTGCAAGACCTGGCGCGGCGTATCTTCGAACGCGGCGGCGTGGTGTCGGCCGTCTGCCATGGGGTGGTGGGGCTGCTTAACGTCAAACTCAGCGATAACAGCTTGCTACTCAAGGGCCGCAAGGTGACCGGCTTTTCCAACACCGAAGAAAAGCTTGCTGAATTGGACAAGGTGGTGCCATTTCTGACCGAAAACGAACTCGGTGGCCGCGGTGGGGACTACATCTGCGCGGAGGAGCCTTGGCAACCGTTCGTGGTGGAGGATGGCGCCTTGATCACGGGCCAGAATCCTGCATCGACAGGCTTGGTGGCCGAAGCGGTGATCAAGCGACTACAGGGCCGATAGCCGGCAATCAGCGCAGGCTTTCGCAGCGCCTGAGGGGGCAACGGCTTCGCTAGCCGCGCCCCCCAACAGCCTAGCGCACGGCATCACTCGACGTTCAGCACTCCCCGGCGCACTTGGTCACGTTCGATCGACTCGAACAGCGCCTTGAAGTTGCCTTCCCCGAAGCCGTCGTCCCCCTTGCGCTGAATGAACTCGAAGAATACCGGGCCCAGCAGGGTTTCCGAGAATATCTGCAACAGCAGGCGCTGATCGCCCTCGGCCGAGGCGCCATCGAGCAGGATGCCACGTGCCTGCAACTCGCCAACCGGCTCGCCATGCCCAGGCAGGCGCTCTTCGAGCATCTCGTAGTAGGTTTGCGGCGGTGCGGTCATGAAGCGCATGCCAAAACCCTTGAGGGCATCCCATGTCTTGAGAAGGTCGTCGGTGAGAAAGGCCACATGCTGGATGCCCTCACCGTTGAACTGCATCAGGAACTCCTCGATCTGCCCGGCCCCCTTGGACGACTCTTCGTTGAGCGGGATGCGGATCATGCCGTCAGGTGCGGTCATGGCCCGGGAAGTCAGACCGGTATATTCGCCCTTGATATCGAAATAGCGGATCTCACGGAAGTTGAACAACTTCTCGTAAAAGCCAGCCCAGTAGCTCATGCGGCCACGGTAGACGTTGTGAGTCAGGTGATCAATGATCTTCAGGCCCGCGCCGACGGGGTGGCGGTCCACGCCATCGATGAACTTGAAGTCGATATCGTAGATCGAACTGCCTTCCTCGTAACGGTCGATCAGGTACAACGGCGCACCACCGATGCCTTTGATCGCTGGCAGGCGCAGTTCCATCGGGCCGGTTTCGATGTCCACCGGCTGGGCGCCCAGGGCCAGGGCACGGGCATAGGCTTCGTGGGCGTTCCGCACGCGAAACGCCATGCCACACACCGACGGCCCATGTTCGGCGGCGAAATATGACGCAGGGCTTTTCGGTTCGTTGTTCAAAATCAGGTTGATGCCACCCTGACGATATAAGTGCACGTCCTTGGAACGATGGGTGGCCACCTTGGTGAAACCGAGCATCTGGAATACCGGCTCCAGCACTCCGGGCGTGGGCGATGCAAGCTCGATGAACTCAAAGCCTTCCAAGCCCATCGGATTGTCGAAGAGATCTGCCATGTTCATGTCCTCATCTGCAGCGAATAAACGGTTATCGGAGGGGGGCGATGCCGCGTTGCAGAGGGGGTGAGCAAGGGATGCCGCGTACGCTGCGGGCGAGGTAGTCACCGATGATCAGCTTGAACACAGGGTTTGTCATAGCGACCGATTCCGGGCGGTTCGATCCCTCGGTAGAGGGCAACCTTATTGTTGTATTCGTAAACCGATTCTACAGGGCGTAAATATCTTTGTCGCGCTTTAGTTAACGGGGCCAGCCGACAAACGGCTATCCTGTACCTGATCCGATCACCAGCTACAAGGTTCGTACACCATGCCACTGACCACTCGCCGCCCTGCCCGCTGGAGCTGGCGCACTCTGTTACCTTGGGGCGTGGCGGTGCTGCCGCTGCTATGCGGGCTGGGAGTGATTCGCTGGCAGAGCGAGCACGAAATCCGTGCCAGCAGCCAAGGTACCGCCCAAGAGGTGGTCCAGCACATCGAGACGATCCTCGACAGTCTCGCAGCGACTGCCAACCAACTGCTGCCCAAAGCCGGACAGCCCTGTGCACAAGTAGAGCTGGCATTGCGTGGCGAGGTCACACGCAATGCCTTCGTGCGTTCTACCAACTTGTTCGATCACGATACGCTGTATTGTTCATCGCTGTTCGGCGATTTCGACGAACCGGTCGATGCCCGCGACTACACCGACGGCACGCTATGGCTGATGGACGGCAACTCGGTGACCCCTGGGCATGCGCTACTGGTATACCGGGCCAGCCAAGGCCAGCGCGGGGCCATTACCACGCTGGACGGTTATCACTTGTTGACGGCCCTGCGCCTGCTCGGAGCAGGTGCAGAGGTGTACGTGCAGGTAGGCAACCACTGGCTGGGCCAGGATGGCCAAGTGCGCAGCGGCGCGCTGCCGGTGCCAGCCAGCGCCCTGGTCACCCTTGGCTCCAGTCGTTACCCGTTCAGCGTTCGTGCAGGCTTCGGCCCGGACAAGGCCGCGCAGCTTCTGCGCAGCCGCTATCCGGCGCTGTTGAGCCTGCTATTGGTGCTGGGTGTGTTGGCCGGTATGGCCTGCCGCTGGCAGCTGCGCCGGGCCAATTCACCGCGAGCGGAACTTGCCCGTGCGCTTGAAGCTGGCGAATTCCTGCCCTACTTCCAGCCTGTGGTACGCAAAGACGACTACCGCTGGGCCGGCGTCGAAGTGCTGATGCGCTGGCGCCACCCACGCGAGGGCTTGGTTCGCCCGGACCTGTTCATTCCCTATGCCGAGCACAGCGGGCAGATCGTCGACATGACCCGCAGCCTGATGCAGCATACCGCCCAAGCCTTGGGCCCGCACTCGACGCTGCTCGAAGACGGCTTCCACATCGGCATCAACATTACTGCCGATCACTGCCGTGACATGAGCCTGATCGACGACTGCCGCGCCTTCTTGCAACATTTCCCCCCTGGACGGGTGACGCTCACGCTGGAACTCACTGAACGCAAGCTGATCGAGCCAACGCCGATCACCCTTGAAGTGTTCGAAAAACTCCACGAGATGGGGGTCATGATCGCGCTGGATGACTTTGGCACTGGCCAGTCGAGCCTCAACTACCTGCGCCAGTTCAAGGTCGACTACCTGAAAATCGACCAAAGCTTCGTCGCCATGATCGGTGGCGATGCCCTTTCTCAACACATTCTCGACACCATCATCGAGCTGTCCGGCAAGCTGGCCCTGGGCATCGTAGCCGAAGGCGTGGAGACCACGGCGCAGCGCGACTATCTGGCACGTCATGGGGTGGACTTCCAACAAGGCTACCTGTTCGCCCGGCCAATGCCCTTGGCTGAACTGTTGTTGGCCCTGGCGGCACGCCCAGGCAGCCTGCGGTTGCCGCAGGCCCCTGCCCCTGAGATCATACGCGGCTGATTTATCCCTCCTCCTCCCGTTTCAGAGGCATTCGTGTCAAAAGGCATTGTTTCGTCGGTCATGGCATCCTGCCTGTTCGCCGTGATGTATTACTACACTTCCTTCCTGGCCCCACTGGACGGCGAGGAAATCTTTGGCTGGCGGATCCTGCTCACGTTGCCCTGCCTGACGCTGTTCATGCTGTTCTCGCGTGACTGGAAACACGTCGGTGCGCTGCTTGCACGGGTACGCCAGGCTCCGCTGTTGCTGCTAGGCATGCTCGGCACCTCATGGTTGATGGGCGTGCAGCTCTGGCTGTTCCTGTGGGCTCCATTGCACGGGCGCAGCCTGGAAGTGTCGATGGGCTACTTCCTGTTGCCCTTGACCATGGTCCTGACCGGACGGCTGGTGTATGGCGAGCGACTGTCGCGCCTGCAAACCGTGGCAGTCGCATGTGCGGCGATTGGCGTGGGGCACGAGCTTTATCAGCACGGTAGCTTCGCTTGGGAAACCCTGGTGGTGATGCTCGGTTACCCGATCTACTTCGTGCTGCGCAAGCGCTGCCGCACCGAGCACCTGGGTGGACTGTGGTGCGACATGGGCCTACTGCTGCCTTGGGCTTTGTATTTCGTGGTCCAAGGACCGCTGAGCGCAGCCGACCTGGCGCAGCACCCGGCACTCTACGGCCTGATTCCGCTGCTCGGCGTGATCAGCGCCTGCGCGCTGATCACGTACGTGCTAGCCAGTCGTTTGTTGCCGTTTAGCCTGTTCGGGCTACTCAGCTATGTCGAGCCGGTGTTGCTGGTGGCCGTCTCACTGCTACTGGGCGAGACCATCGGCCCCGACCAGTGGCTGACCTACCTGCCGATCTGGGCCGCGGTGCTGGTGCTGGTGCTCGAAGGCATCAAGCACCTGCTGCGTCAGCGACAGCGTCTGGTGTAAGACGCACCTGACGTACCCGACGCTCCTCGACCGCCACCACTGTCATGCTCCAGCCATTCCAGATGAGCTGATCACCCACCACCGGAAGGCGGTCCAGCAAGCTCATCACCAGACCCGCGAGGGTCTGGTAGTCCTCGGTGGCGCGCGCGGCAAATCCGGTCCGGGCCTGAACCTGAGCCAGGTTCAACGCACCGCTGACGACGAAGCCACCGGCCTCCTCGACCACGCCCGGGCCTTCCACCTCGCTGGCATCAGGCAACTCGCCGGCAATCGACTCGAGGATATCGGTCATGGTCAGCACGCCGGTAAAGTCACCGAACTCGTTGACCACGAAGGCGATGTGGGTCGACTGCGCACGCATCTGCTCCAGGGCATTGAGGATGCTGAAGCTCTCCAGCAGGTTCAACGGTGCGCGCGCCAGGGCTTCAAGGTCTGGCTGGTTGCCGGCCAACAGTTCCTTGAGCAACTCCTTCTTGTGCACGAAGCCCAGCGGCTCGACGCTGTGGCCATCACGCAGCAACGGCAGGCGTGAGTAGGACGAGTTGACCAGCATCTGGGTGATGGCCTCGGCCGGCTGCGACAGGTCGATCACATCGACTTCGGCGCGCGCCGTCATCACTGTGCGGATCGGCCGCTCAGCCAGGTTCAAAACACCGCTGATCATCACCCGTTCGCGGCGATCGAACACCACCTGCTCCTCGCCACCTTCGACCAGGTCGGCGATTTCCTCGCCCACCTCGTCCGCTTCCACGCGGCGCCCGCCCATCAGGCGTAGTACGGCGTGTGCGGTGCGTTCGCGCAGCGGGCGATGCTGCTGCACGCTGCGCTTGCGGCGGGCACGGGCCAGCTGGTTGAACAGCTCGATCAACAACGAGAAACCGATGGCCGCATACAGGTAGCCCTTGGGAATGTGGAAGCCCAGGCCTTCGGCAGTCAAGCTGAAACCGATCATCATCAGGAAGCCCAGGCACAGCATGATCACCGTGGGGTGGGCGTTGACGAAGCGCGTCAGCGGCTTGCTGGCGACGATCATGATGCCGATGGAGAAGATCACCGCGATCATCATCACCGACAGTTCCTCGACCATGCCAACAGCGGTGATCACCGCATCCAGCGAGAACACCGCGTCGAGCACCACGATCTGCGCCACGATCGGCCAGAACGCGGCATGACGCAACGTGCCGGAGGCTTGGGTCACATGCCCTTCGAGGCGCTCGTGCAGCTCCATGGTGGCCTTGAACAGCAGGAACACACCACCGAACAACATGATCAGGTCACGGCCAGAGAAGCTCTTGCCGAAGATCTCAAACAAGGGCGCGGTCAGCGTCACCATCCACGAGATACTGGCCAACAGGCCAAGACGCATGATCAATGCCAGAGACAGGCCAATCACACGCGCGCGGTCGCGCTGATGCGGCGGTAGTTTGTCGGCGAGGATGGCGATGAACACCAGGTTGTCGATACCCAGTACCAGCTCGAGGACGATCAACGTCAACAGGCCCAGCCAGGCCGTAGGGTCGGCTAGCCATTCCATTAGCGGGTACTCACAAGGCGGGCGTCACAAGGACGCAGGGAGGAAGGCCGGAAAGGCCAAGGACTGGGGGGCTCCGAGAAGCGGCTCATAGATACCTGGATAGAAAAAAGGGAATGTGATCCTACAATCGAAGCAGCTTTTCGTTACAGCAAGAAACTATTACAAAAGCTGTAACAGGGGCTGTGGGCATTTTCCTTCAATACCCAGCCTGTCGGCGCTCGTCAGGATGCTGTGGTCTTGAACCCTGAAAGGAAATTTCCAATGAGCTTGTCCCTGTCCATGGCGGCGTTCGCGCTGGCTGCCTCCATTTCGCCCGGCCCGGTCAACATCGTCGCCCTTGGCAGCGGCGCTCGTCACGGCCTGCGCGCCTGCCTCGGCCACGTTGCCGGCGCCACCCTGGGTTTTTGCCTGCTGCTGGTGCTGACTGGCCTTGGCGTACATGAACTGCTGCTGCGCTGGCCGCTGCTTGGCACGCTATTGCACGGAGGTGGCGTGTTGTTCCTGCTGTACATGGCCTGGAAGCTGGCCAGCGATGATGGGCGCTTGCAAGGCGACGCCACGCAACAGGCACCCAGCGCCTGGCACGGCGCAGCCATGCAGTGGCTCAGCCCCAAGGCCTGGCTCGCGGCGGTGGCTGGCGTGGGCGCCTATACCGGCGGTGAGCAGCAATTACTGTGGCTGTTCACCTGGATCTACGCGCCGATCTGTTTCGTGTCGATCGCCAGTTGGGCCTGGGCAGGCAGTGTGATCCGCAGCTACCTGCACCAACCGCGTCGGCTGCGTCTGTTCAACCGCGCATTGGCGCTGTTGCTGGTGGGTAGTGCGGGGTATCTGCTACTGGGCTGAAACGGCGGCGATTCACCCTCAGCCTTGGCGGTAGTGCCCAGGCGTCGTCGCCAATTGGCGCTTGAAGGCGCGCTGCAAATGCGCTTGATCGGCGAATCCGGCTTCCAGCGCGACCTCGACTATCGGGCGCCCAAGGCGCAGTTGAGTCCGAGCATATTGCACGCGCTGGTCGAGCAGGTAGCCATGCGGCGTGAGCCCGAAACGTTTGCCGAAGGCGCGAATCAGGTACGCACGCGAGAGCCCCACCGCAGCGCAGACATCCTCCAGCGTCAGCGGGTCAAGCCGATGCGCGCGGATGAACGCTGCCGCCATGTCCAATTGTGGGTGCGGCATATGCCGATGTTCACCGCCAGGCTCCAGATACCCTGGTAATGCGTCGAAGAACGCGACCAGCGACTGCGCCTTGAGAGCGGCACCGTGCTCGCCGAACAAGTCGGCGAACACGTTGAGCAAATGTGCGTACAGGCCCGGTGCGGGACTCATGGTCGCCTGCGGCAGCTTGAAGTGCAGTGCCTGCAACCATGCCAGGTCGACGAACAGCATCAGGTAGGACCATGGCTCGCCCTGGATTGGGTTGCAGGTATGCACCACGCCAGGGTTCATCAGCACTGTGGTGCCTGCCCTGACCTCGTGCTGCGAGCCGCCCGTCAGGTAGGTGCTACGCCCTCCGGTAATCACGCCAATCGAAAAACTTTCGTGCGCGTGGGCGGCGTAGCAGACCTGGCGCCCGTCCCCTACCCGGCGCGCCTCGACGAAGGGCAACGCCGGGTCGCGCCAGAACCGCGAGATCTCGATCATGCCATCCCCCTTGCGCATCTGATCAGGGAGACTTTTACCGGCAGCGGGCTGCACGAGCAAGCTTGTACGGGCGTGAGGTCAAGGCATGACCGGAGGGATGTACTGCAACGTGTTGCCCAATGCCCACAGCAGCACCAGCACCAAGGGCACGTGTACCAGCAATTGCACGAACGAGAAGCCAATCAGATCGCGCGCCTTGAGCCCCAGCACGCCCAGCAGCGGCAGCATATAGAACGGGTTGATCAGGTTCGGCAGCGCCTCGGCGGCGTTGTAGATCTGCACCGCCCACCCCAGGTGGTACTGCAAGTCATTGGCGACCAGCATCACGTAGGGCGCCTCGATGATCCACTTGCCGCCGCCTGAGGGGATGAAGAAGCCAAGTACCGCCGAGTACACCCCCATCAGCAGTGCGTACGTGTCGTGGGTCGCGATCTGAGTGAAGAACAACGAGATATGGTGGGCCAGCGTCTCACCGTCGATACCCTTGACCTGGGTAAGAATGGCCGCGATAGAGCCGTACAGCGGAAACTGGATCAGCACCCCAGTGGTGGTGGGCACGGCGCGGGCCACGGCATCGAGAAAGCTGCGTGGACGCCAGTGCAATAAGGCGCCGAGCATGATGAACAACAGGTTGTAGGTGTTCAGCCCGGAAATCGCAGTGATCGCAGGCTTGGTGGCAAACTCCTGGTACAGCCAACCGGCGGCCAAGGCGACCAGCAACAGGATCAGGATCGGGCTGTATTCGAGCCACTCGCCGGGGCGGGTGCGCCGAGGCGCAGGCGGGGCGCTGAAACTAGGGTCGACACCGCAGTCTTCGGCGCTACGGGCGCTGCTGGGGCCCGGCGCGGTGGCGTAGGCGACCACCAGCGAGACGATCACCAGCGCGGCCAGCATCACACCCGACTGCCAGAGAAAAATGGTTTCGGTGAACGGGATCACGCCTGTGATCGACAGGATCGACGGCGGCAGGCTGGCCGGGTTGGCCTGCAGTTGCGCAGCCGAGGACGACAGCCCCAGCGCCCATACCGCGCCCAAGCCCAGGTAGGCGGCGGCACCGGCGGCGCGGTAGTCCATTTTCAGCTCGGTGCGTCGGGCCAGGGCGCGTACCAGCAAACCGCCGAACACCAGCGACAGCCCCCAGTTGAGCAACGAGGCAAGCATCGAGATCAGCGCCACCCAGCACACAGCCGAACGGCCGTTTTTTGGCAGCCGCGCCAGGCGGTCGATTAGCCGAGCGGCAGGCGGCGAGCTGGCGACTACATAACCGCCAATGACCACGAAGGCCATCTGCATGGTGAACGGAATCAGGCTCCAGAATCCGTCACCGAAGGCTTTGGCGGTGTCGGTGGGCTTAGCGCCCATTATCAGGGCGCCCAGGCACACCAGCACCACGGCAAGGGCGGCGAACACCCAGGAATCGGGGAACCAGCGTTCGGCCCAGTTGGAGCAGCGCAAGGCAAAGCGGGCGGAGCGGCTGTCTTGAATATCAGCGGCCACGGGGTTTTCCTTTTATTGGTTTTGTAGGTCTTGCAATACTGAAACACGCAAAACCCCGTGGGAGCGGGCTTGCCCGCGAATGCGGCAGTGAATTCACCAACGCATTCGCGGGCAAGCCCGCTCCCGCAGGGTCAGGGATACGGCTTAAAAGGTCATTTCCTTCACATCGTCCGGCACGATCAGCTTGCCGGCGGTCTTTTCGATGATTTCCTCGACGCTCACTCCTGGCGCGGTCTCGCGCAGGATGAACGCACCGTTCTCGATCTCAAGGTAGGCAAGGTCGGTCAGCACCTTGCGAATGCAGCCGGCCCCGGTCAATGGCAGGCTGCACTTGGGCAGCAGCTTGGACTCACCGTCCTTGGAGGCATGGGTCATGGTGACGATGATGTTCTCGGCGCCGGCCACCAGATCCATGGCGCCGCCCATGCCCTTGACCAGCTTGCCAGGGATCATCCACGAGGCGATGTTGCCTTCCACGTCCACCTCGAACGCGCCCAGTACGGTTAGGTCCACATGCCCGCCACGGATCATGGCGAAGGACTGCGCCGAGTCGAAGATCGAGGCGCCACGGCGGGCGGTGACCGTCTGTTTGCCGGCGTTGATCATGTCGGCGTCGAGGGTGGCTTCGGTGGGGAACTCGCCCATGCCCAGCAGTCCGTTTTCCGATTGCAGCATCACATCCATGTCGGCAGGCACGTAGTTGGCCACCAAGGTGGGGATACCGATGCCAAGGTTGACGTAGTAGCCGTCCTTCAGTTCTCGGGCGACGCGTTGCGCCATCTGTTCGCGGGTCAGTGCCATGGTCAGGATCTCTTTGTTGTTCTGAAAGATGGCGCTCAGGCCTTGACGGTGCGCTTTTCGATGCGCTTTTCGAAGGTGCCGACGATCACCCGGTCGACGAAGATGCCGGGGGTGTGGATCTCGCTGGGCAGCAGCACACCGGGCTCGACGATTTCCTCGACCTCGACCACGGTGATCTTGCCGGCGGTGGCCGCCAATGGGTTGAAGTTCTGCGCAGTGTTGCGGTACACCACATTGCCGTAGTGGTCGGCCTTCCAGCCCTTGACGATGGCGAAGTCACCGGTGATGGATGTTTCGAGGATGTATTGGCGGCCTTTGAACTCACGCACTTCCTTGCCCTCAGCCACGGGAGTGCCGTAACCGGTAGCGGTGTAGAAGGCTGGGATGCCAGCGCCGCCAGCGCGCATTTTCTCGGCCAGGGTACCTTGTGGGGTCAGTTCCACTTCCAGCTCGCCACTGAGCAACTGGCGTTCGAACTCAGCGTTTTCGCCAACATAGGAGGCGACCATCTTGCGAATCTGCCGGCCTTCGAGCAATACGCCCAGGCCGAAGCCATCGACGCCGCAGTTGTTCGACACCACGGTCAGGCCCTTGACGCCACGGCGCTTGATCTCGGCAATCAGATTTTCAGGGATGCCGCATAGGCCAAAGCCGCCGGCCAGCACCGTCATGCCGTCGGTCAGGCCTGCCAGGGCCTCTTCGTAAGTTGCTACACGCTTGTCCAGTCCGGCCATGCTCAGTCGCCTTTTGTCGTTGTTAGAACCGTGCAGTCATCTTCACCGCAGGCGACTGATTTGTTAATTTTGTTTTCGTCATTGATTGATAAATTTTCCAAAACAAAAGGCCAACCCCCTCATGAACGTCAAGCAGTTGCGTGCCTTCGTCACCGTGGCCAAGTACCAAAGCTTTGCCCAAGCCGGCGAACAGCTGCATGTCTCGCAACCGGCCTTGAGCCTGACCATCAAGGCGCTGGAGGACAATCTTGGCGGCGCCCTGCTTACCCGTACCACCCGCAGCGTCAGCCTGACCGCAGAAGGCGAGGTGCTGCTGCCACTGGCACGGCGCCTGCTGGCCGACTGGGATGACACCGAGGAGATGCTGCGCCAGCGCTTCACCTTGCAACTGGGCCGGGTGTCGGTCGCCGCCATGCCCTCCTACGCCGGCAACCGGCTGCCCGAGGCGCTCAAGGTGTTCCGCCAGCGCTACCCGAAGGTCAACGTCACCGTGCACGATGTAATCAACGAGCAGGTCCTGGAACTGGTACGCCATCGGCGCGTCGAACTGGGCATCGGCTTCGAGCCCGACAGCTGCGAAGCGCTGCTTTTCCATCCCTTGTACATGGACCGTTTCGTCGCCGTGGTGCCTGCCGACTCGCCCCTGGCCCGGCAACCCCAGGTCCGCTGGCAAGAACTGCTGGCCCAGGACTTCGTCGCGCTGCAACGGCCCTCAGCTGTGCGCCTGCTGCTCGAACAGCACGTAGCCGCCGAGCACGGCAAGCTCACCGTGGCGTTCGAGAGCCACCAGTTGGCGACTGTCGGGCGCATGGTTGCCAGCGGTCTGGGGGTGAGTGCCGTACCGGCGCTGTGCATCGAACAGATGCTCGAACTCGGCGCCTGCTGCGTACCACTCACCGACCCCACCGTGGAGCGGCGCATCGGCGTGATCGCCCTGGCCGACCACAAACTGTCGAAAGCCGCCCAAGCGCTGCTTGAGGTACTGCTTTCACACGCCCATCCACAGGAGATGGCATGCGATACGTGAATCTGGCGGGCATCTCGCGGTTCCGGCCATCGGCCAAGGCACGTGGTACATGGGCGAGCCCCCCGGGCACAGGGCGTCCGAACACGCAGCGACTGCGAGGGTGTAACGGTGCCAGGCGCCGAATGACTCAATGGAAGTCTCGGCTGCGCACATTCAGGCCCTGCAACAACGCGCTGACATCCTCCAGCCGCCGGGCAATCAGATGGCGCACCCCGCTCTGCTGCTCCAGCCGCCCGCTCACCTTGAGCAACTGCGCACCGACCAGCGCCCGGCGCTGACGCTCGGCCAGCTCACGCCAGACCACCACATTGAGCATGCCGTGCTCGTCTTCGAGGGTGACGAACGTCACACCACTGGCGGTCTGCGGGCGCTGACGCCCGACCACGATGCCGGCCACGGCAATCTGGTCACCCTCCTCCAACCCGGCCAGTTCTGCCGAACTGCGACAGCCCAGTGCCCGCAGGCGTGGGCGCAGCAAGGTCAGGGGGTGGGGCCCGAGCGTGGTGCCCAGGCTCTGGTAGTCGGCCAGCACGTCTTCGCCCACGCTCGGCACCGGCAGTTCGACCGCAGGCTCTGGCGCCGGCCCCAGTTGCGCGAACAACGGCAGTTGCGCCTGCACCGCCGCCACTTGCCAACGCGCTTGGTGCCGGTCACGGGCCAGCCCACGCAATGCCCCAGCGTCGGCGAGCATGGCACACGCGCGACTGTCCAGGGCAGCGCCTAGGCACAGGTCTGCCACATCGCGCCAAGCCCGCTGCGCCCTGGCCTGTACCAGGCGCTGGGCATCGGCCTCGGCAAAACCACGGATCTGCCGCAAACCAAGACGAATGGCCAACTCGCCCGCATCCACAGGTTCCAGGGTGCAATCCCAGTGACTGTGCTGCACATCCACCGGACGCACCTCGATACCCTGGCGGCGCGCTTCCTGCAATAACTGGTCGGGGCTGTAGAAGCCCATCGGCCAGCTATTGACCAAGGCACAGGTGAAGATCGCCGGTTCATGGCATTTCAACCAACTGCTGGCATAGCACAGCAAGGCGAAGCTGGCGGCGTGGGACTCGGGGAAGCCATAACTGCCAAAGCCCTTGATCTGCTCGAAGATGCGCTCGGCGAAAGCGCGTTCGTACCCATTGCGCAGCATGCCGTCGATCAGCCGCAACCGATGCGGCTCCAGGCCACCATGGCGCTTCCAGGCGGCCATGCTGCGGCGCAGTTGATCGGCCTCGCCGGGGCTGTAATCGGCGGCGACCATGGCCAGCTCCATCACCTGCTCCTGAAACAACGGCACGCCCAAGGTGCGCTCGAACACGTCTTCGAGTTTTTTCGACGGATAAGTGACTGGCTCGACCTTCATGCGCCGACGTAGATACGGATGCACCATGTCACCCTGGATCGGCCCTGGGCGCACGATCGCCACCTCGATTACAAGGTCGTAGAAGGTGCGTGGCTGCAAGCGCGGCAGCATGGCCATCTGCGCACGCGATTCGATCTGGAATACCCCCATGGTCTCGGCACGGCTGATCATCGCGTAGGTGGCCGGGTCTTCCTGGGGGATGCTCGCCAGGCTCAGCTCACGCCCGCGGTACAAGGCCATCAGGTCGAAGCAGCGACGCAAGGCACTGAGCATACCCAGGGCCAGCACATCGACCTTGAGCAGCCCGACCATGTCCAGGTCATCCTTGTCCCACTGGATCACAGTGCGCTCGGCCATCGCGGCGTTCTCTACCGGCACCAGTTCGTGCAGCGGCTGGTGGGAGATGACGAAGCCGCCGGGGTGCTGCGAAAGGTGCCGGGGAAAACCAATCAACTGCGCCGCCAGCACCAGGATGCGCCGCAGCGAAGGGCTCTGGGCATCGAAGCCGGCCTCAGCCAGACGCTCGGCATCCGGGATACGGTCGCTCCAGCGGCCACAGCACTTGGCCAGGGCATCCACCTGATCGGCAGGCAGCCCCAGTACCCGTGCCACATCACGCACAGCCCCTGCAGCGTGGTAGCTGCTGACCACGGCCGTCAGCGCCGCACGGTGGCGACCGTAACGGCGAAACACGTACTGGATCACCTCTTCACGGCGGTGGTGTTCGAAATCCACGTCGATGTCCGGCGGCTCGTTGCGCTCGCGTGACAGAAAACGCTCGAACAGCAAGCGATGCGCCATGGGGTCGAGTTCGGTAATGCCCAGCACGAAGCACACCACCGAATTGGCCGCTGAGCCTCGCCCCTGGCACAGGATGCGCTGGCTACGGGCGAAGGCGACGATGTCGTGCACGGTCAGGAAATAACTTTCGTAGCCCAACTCCTCGATCAAGGCCAGTTCCTTGGCCAGCAACGCGTGCACCTGGTCGCTGGCCCCCTGCGGCCAGCGTGCGGGCAGGCCCCGTTCGCACAGGCTACGCAGCCAGCTCGCGGGGGTATGCCCCTCAGGCACCAACTCGCGGGGGTAACGGTAGTCCAGCTCGCCCAGATCGAAGCGACAACGCGCAGCGATGGTCAGGGTTTCGGCAAGCAGCGGCGCAGGATACAACGCTTGCAGTTGCTCCAGCGTACGCAAGTGGCGCTCGCCATTGGCGAACAATAAGTGCCCCGCCTCGGCCACGCTGCAATGGCCGCGAATGGCCGTCATGCAGTCTTGCAAGGCGCGGCGGCCACGGGCGTGCATGTGCACATCGCCACACGCCACCAAGGGGACATCGAGCCGTGCGCCGAGGGCCTGCAACGTGGCCAGGCGCTCACGGTCGTCGGTGCCGCGATGCAGGTGGACGGCCAGCCACAGGCGCTCACCGAACAGCCTGCGCAACTGCTGCCCAGCGCTGACATCGGGCTGTGCCTCTGGCACCCACAAGGCCAACAGTCCGTGATGATGAGCGGCCAGGTCATCGATCTTTAACTGGTAACGTCCCTTCTCGGTCCGGCGCCGGGCCAGGGTGATCAAGCGGCACAGGTTCTGGTAACCGGCCAGATCCTCTACCAGCAACACAAGCTTGGGGCCCTGCTCCACCTGCACTTCGCTGCCGACGATCAGTTTGAGCCCGTGGCTCTTGGCCGCCTGCCAGGCCCGCACGATGCCGGCCAAGGTGCATTCGTCGGTGATCGCCAGGGCCTGATAGCCCTGCTCGTGGGCACGTCGGAACAGCTCATCGGCACTGGAGGCGCCGCGCTGGAAGCTGAAGCTGGACAGGCAGTGCAGCTCGGCATAACCCGGTACGCTCATGCGAACCAGCCCTGCAACCACAGCGGTCCGGGCTGCGCCAGGTCGCGATAGGCCCAGCCCTGCAAGCCGTCGCGGGTCTGAATACGGTAGTAGTCACGCCGCACATCGCCGCCATCCCACCAGCCCGACTCGATGCGCTCGGCGGGGCCAAGCAGTTGCAAGCCGGCTTCAGGCAGGGACACTGGCTCGGCGAGCAGCCAGCCCGGACGACTGCCCGGGGTGACGCTCAGGGCACTGGGCCCGCCCTGCCCGGTCAGTTGCCAGGCGCACTCCGGGCGGTGGTCCGCCTCGGCGCGCAGGCCACTGACCGCCTCGTCCCCCAACCGTGCACGCAGCCGTTCGCGCAGTTGTTCCCAGGGTTGCGCCTGCTGGCTGCGCGCATCGAACAACCCCTGGCGCTGCGGCACGAAGGGCGGCAAGTCGGCGGCCACCAGGCGCAGGTTGCGCACGGGTGCTTTGATGCGCAATGGCTCCAGCCGCCCACGGGCCAGTTCGAACAGAATCGCCGCCTCGCGCTCAGCCGCCAGCAAACCCACCGGCAGGCAGGTGTCCGGGCCCTCGGCATGCTCCAGGTACAGCACGAAGCGCTGCACGCCACAATCGCGGCCAGCAAGGAAAGCCGCCAGGTCATTGAGCAGCCGGCGCAACGGGAACAACAACGCTTGGTGCGACTCGACATCGAAATTCAGCTCAAGCCGCACGTCGAAACGGTCTGGCGGCTGGTAAAAATCCAAAGCCAGGCTGCGCAGGCCGAACAATTGATCCAAGTGCAACTGCACCTGGGCGCTGAAACGCCTCGCCAACGCCTCCCTAGGCAATCGCATGACCTGCTCGAGCCGACGCAGTCCCATGCGAATGAAGGCCTCGCAGGCCTCGGTGGGCAAGCCGGCACGCTCGATGGGCAGTGCAAGCAAGGCTTGGTGCGTGGCCTCGGGGTCGGTTACGGCCAGACCATCGTGGGCGTTGGCCAGCACGCGCGCCGCGACCGGGTTGCTGGCCAATACAATGCGCTGGCGCAATCCCAGCTCAGCCAACTCGTGGCGCAGTCGCGCTTCGAACGCAGGCCAGGGGCCGAACAGTTGCAGGCTAGCGCCCACTTCCAGCAACAGGGCGCGCGGGTAATGCACGCTGACTTGGGCACTGAAACGGTAGGCCCAGGCCGCCAGCAACTGTTGCAGTTGCTCGATACGTGCAGGCTCGGCCTCGACACAGGTAAAACCATCGGCCAAGGCGCGAGCCGCTGTGAGGGTTTGCCCGGGGCGAAGCCCGAGCTGCCGTGCTGCCGGGTTGACCGCCCGCAGCACGCGGCGTTGGCTCGGCCCCTGGATCAGCACCAGCGGCGCATCAGGGTCGTCGCGCTCGCGCAGCACGCTGTCCAGCGCCAGCTGCGGTAGCACGATGCAGGCCCAGAGCATGATGCTCAGCCTCGGGGAATGGGCATGGACGGTGGCAGGCCGCCACGGCATTTGAGCACCCGCCACTGTGCCGGTTGCGTGTCGATGGCGATACGCAAGGCCGCTGGCGACGGGTTGTTGGCCGCGTGTTGCCCACGACAGGCGAAGGCCAGCGCAGCCCCACTCTCGGCAGCCACCTGCAAGCGACGCAGGGCGCGGTCGTTCGCCCGCTGCGGCCAGCACAGCACCGCCGCGCAACTGCCCGAACGCAGGCATTGTTCGGCGGCCCATAGTGTATCTGCGGCGCTGGCATCGACCTGGGCCAGCCAACGCAGGTCTACCCCTGCTGCCTGCCAGGCCGGTGCGTAGGGGATGAACGGCGGCGCCACCAGAACCACGCGCTGGCCCGCCGTGGTGAGCCGCGCCAGGGTTGGCCACAGCAACTGCAACTCGCCAGCACCGGGGCTGGTCAAAAGCAGCTCGCTCAATGCCGCTGCTGGCCAGCCACCGTCAGGCAGGCGTTCGTCCAACAGCGGGTGGCCGCTCGGTTGCAAACCCCGGGGGCGGGCCTGGACTTGCCGCCCACGCCAGACCTGGCGCTGGTCGAGCAGGCGGTCGAGTTCGACTACCGCGCCCATCAGTCACGCCTCAGCAGGCCGCAGAACACGCCTTCGATGAAAAACTCGCGTTCAGGACCGACGTCGATGGGTTGGTAGTGGGGATTGCGTGGTAGCAGCCGGTAGCCTTCGCGAGTGCGTTGCAGGCGCTTGATGGTGACCTCGCCGTCGAGCCTGGCGACCACGATCTGGCCATCGCGGGCCTCGCCTTGCTGGCGGATGCCGACCAGGTCGCCGTCGAAGATGCCGTCGTCGACCATCGAGTCGCCGCGCACCTTGAGCAGATAGTCAGGCGTGCGGCGGAACAGGCTGGGATCGAGCAGCAGTTGCTCGTGGATGCCCAGGTCAGGGCCGATGGGCGCACCGGCCGCCACTTGGCCAAGCACCGGCAGTTCGAGGATTTCGGGCCTGCGCAAAGGCTCGGCCAGGCGGATACCGCGTGCCTGATTCGGGGTGACGTCGATGTAGCCCGCCTGACACAGGGCCGTGATGTGTTTGCGCGCCACGCTGCGCGAAGCGAAACCGAAGCGCTCGGCGATATCGGCCAGCGACGGTGGCTGGCCTTGATCGGTGATGCGCTCGCGGATGAACGCCAGGATGGCGCGGCGTTTGGGAGATAAAATGTCCATGGAGCACATTTGTACTCTTTTCGGCGTACACTGAACAGCCCCCTTCGTCGCCAGCCTCGGCTATGATGGCTGCTGAATTGTTTCTCCCGCCAGGATGCCCAATGCTTACCGCCTTGCTGTTCGACCTCGACGGAACCCTCACGGACACCGACACCCTTCATCTGCAAGCTTTCCGCAAGCTGCTGCATGACTACGACGGGCGCGGACTGACCCAGGCACAGTTCAATACCCAGGTCAGCGGCCGCTCCAACGGTTTGCTGTTCGCCGAGTTGTTTCCGCAAGCCGACGCCCAGCAACGCCAGGCCCTGGCCGAGCGTAAGGAAGCACTGTTTCGCGAGCTGTCACCCACGCTCAAGCCTTTACCCGGCCTTCTGCGCCTGCTGGAGCATGCCCGTCAGCACGCGATCGGCACGTGCGTGGTCACCAACGCACCACGCCTGAATGCCGAGCACATGCTCGGTGCCATGGGCATCGAGGCGTGCTTCGAGCATGTGCTGGTCGCTGATGAACTGGCGCGGCCCAAGCCTGACCCGCTGCCCTACCTCACCGGCCTGCAACGCCTGAAGGCCGAGGCCGCACAGGCCCTGGCATTCGAAGACTCTCTGCCGGGCGTGCAAGCTGCCAGCGGCGCAGGGATTTTTACCGTGGGGCTGGCCACCACCCAATCAGCCGAACGCTTGCACGGTGCAGGGGCGCAACTGGTCATAGAGGACTTCGACGACCCACGGCTGTGGGCCTTGATCGAGGGCATGTCATCCTGAGTGCGACGACCGCTCAGGATCAGCGCCGCTTGTAGCTCTTGTTACCAGAGGGCGTCAGGCAATACACCCCGCCCCGGGGGCCGGTGCAATAGTTGCCGCTGCCACAGCCACACCCGCCCTCACTGGCACGTAACGGCTGGATGTTCGAACGCCCAGCGAATACGGCGCTGCAGCTTTTTTTCGAAGCGCTGATCGACCCGTCGTTGCACAAAAAGGTGTCGCCGTCGCATCCGGCAATCCCGCCCTTGCGACCGGAACACGGGGTATTGGCCGCCTGGGCTGAGGATATGGCAAGGCACAGCGCGAGCAACGGCAGGCTCAGCCAGCGCATCGGGGCAAGGTTCATCGGGCACGGCTCCTTGTGACAAGTGGCTCAATGCTATCACTCTGATGCGGGTCAAGGGCGATACCCTGGGCATCCAGTAATTTGCGAAGCTTCCTACAGCGGTGTCGGAGGCGGCCTGCTTTTTACCGCCCCCTTCAGCCCGCCATCATCGGACCTGGATGTCGTAGCCCAACCATGAGGCCCTGCCATGCCCAGACACGCCCGCCCTATCGCCGCCTTACGCACTACCCTGCGCCAACTGCTGGCCCATGACATCAGCAACCCCGACGACAACCCGAACCTGTCGGGAGTACGCTTTTTCTGCGCAACCGACGAGCCGACCCGCATGCTCATCGAGCAAGTCGAGCTACAGGCCAGCGCCGTACTGTTCGACGCCAGAGGACGTGCCATCGAATGCCACATGCGCGAGGCGGCCATCGAGGGCGTACGGATTCGTCAGAAACCCAACAGCGCCGAAAACGAAACCGTGATTCGCATCGCCTTGCCAGAAAAAGGCTACATCACCATCAGTACTGCGCGTCTCTGAGGCCTGCGTGACAGATGGACTTGCGGCCCTGCGCTCGACACGTGAAGCTTGCAGACTCCAGCGCTCCCGGATTCGCTCATGGAACTGCACATACGCCTCGAAGGCCGCAAAGGCCTTGCCAACCAGCTCTATCAGCAATTGCGCGCCGGTATCGACAGTGGCCACCTGGCCGCCGGTACCCAATTGCCCCCGACTCGCCTGCTCGCCGAGCAACTGGGCGTCTCGCGCAAGACCGTAGCCGAAGCCTATTCACGCCTGACCTACGAAAACCTGCTCAGCGGCGTGGTAGGACGTGGCACCTTCATTACCCCGCGTCGCCCCGTGCACGCCGAGGAGCCTCAAGCCATTGCACTGGCCGCCGCTGACAGCCTCAAGCGCTGGCAGCAGCGCGCCACGGTGTTGGGTCGTCGCGCCCTGGACGCCCCCTCGCGCTACGATTTTATTGGCGGCGCTTCAAGCAAGGCTCAGTTCCCCTTCGACCAGTGGCGCACATGCCTGCTCTATGGCCTGCGCCGCAGCCAGCGCCACCCCGACCGCCATTTCGCCCCCCAAGGCCTGCTCGAACTGCGCGAGGCCATCGCCCACCACATTGCCTACGCGCGCGGAGTGCACTGCACAGCCAGCGATGTATTGGTGTGCAACGGCGCCCAGCAGGCTTTGGACTTGATCGCCCGGGTGCTGGTCGAGCCCGGCTGCAAGGTGGCCATGGAAGACCCCGGCTACCCACCGGCACGCCAGCTGTTCCTGGCCCTTGGGGCACACCTGCAGTCGGTACCGGTGGACGCCGAAGGGCTGTGCGTGGAACAGATCGAAGCGGGCACCCGGCTGATCTATGTCACTCCCTCGCACCAGTTCCCCCTGGGCATGCCCATGAGCACGCCACGCCGCCAGGCCCTATTGGCGCGGGCCGCCGAGCTGGGCGCGCTAGTGATCGAAGACGACTACGACTGCGAGTTCCGTTATGCAGGCCCTGCGGCCGAGGCCTTGCAGCGCCTGGACCGGCACGGCCTGGTGGCCTACGTCGGCACGTTCTCCAAGACCCTGCTGCCCGAGCTGCGCCTGGGCTACGCGGTGTTGCCACCGGCAGTGATGCCTGCGGCCTGCGTGGCCAAGCACTTGACCGACTGGCACAGCCCAAGCGTGCAACAGTGGGCGCTGGCGCGATTCATCGCCGAAGGCCATCTGAATCGGCATATCCGCCGCTGCCACGAGGTCTACAGCGCGCGGCGCGAGCGTATCCTGGCGCGCCTGACGGGTGACCTGGCACCTTGGTTCGACGCCGTGCCAGCCAGCGCCGGTTTTCACCTGAGCGCACTGGCCAGGCCTGGGGTGGATGTGGAGCTTTTGATCAACCTGGCGCGCAAGGTCGAGGTCGGGCTTTACTCACTGGCGCCGTTCTTCAGCCACGCGCCGGTGCGCCCTGGCTTGCTGCTGGGCTTCGGCGCCATCGAGCTGCTGGACATCGACCCGGCGCTGGACCGGGTCGCCGATACCTTGCAGCGCCTCAGTTGACCGCTGCGAGGTTGATCGCCCGCCGATAACCGTCCGGGGCGAAACGCACGGTGACCAGCAGCATGGCCAACACCGTGCAGGCCAGCAGGGTCCAGGAGGCTTGGAAATCACCGCTGACATCGCGCAACCAACCGGTGATGTAAGGCACGATGCCGGTGATGATGAACCCTACCCCCTGTACGAAGGCCGCCAGGCTTCCAGCCTCGGCGGGGCTGCGCACATGTTCGAGGGTCAAGGTCAGGCTGAGGCTGAAGCAAGCCCCCAGACCCAAGCCGATCATCGCCACCCAAAGCCCCATGGCGCTGGTCGGTGCCAGTAGCAGGCCGGTGAAGCCACACAACTGGACCAGCAGTGCCAGCCACAGGCCGGGCCGTCGGTCCAGCCGCTTGCGCAGCAGCAGCGGCAGCCCCACAGCCCCCGCCACTTGGAAGATGGTCATCAGGCCCACCATCTGGCCGCCGCCCTGGGCAGTGCCGCCGTGCTCCATGTGATAGGCCGGTAGCCAGGCCACCATGCTGGTGTAGCCGCCGTTAATCAGTCCGAAGTACAGCGCCAGCAACCACGCCCGGCGATTGCCGAACCAGCGCCCGCCCGATGCGCTGGCCAGGCCAGGTGCAGGCTGGCGAGGTCGCCAGGCGATCCAAGCCAGCAGGGCCAACAGCGCGGGTAATGCCCACACCCCAAGCCCTACCTGCCAGAGTCCGGCCCGCGCGGTGATCGCCGGGCCCAGCACCGCCGCCAGTCCGCCGCCGCTCATCAAGGCCGCCGAATACAGGCCCATCGCGGCGGCCAGCCGGCCCGGGAACCAACGATTGACCAAGCCCGGCATCATGCCCTGCACCACCGCGACCCCAAGGCCGGCCAGCACTGCACTGGCAATCAAAGCCCAGGCGCTATCCAGTTGTAGGCGCCACACACAGGCCAGGGCAATTGCGCACAGCCCGGCAAGCATACCGGCGTGTTCGCTGAGCCAGCGCCGTAGCCAAGGCTGCAACAGCGGCACCAAGCCCATGCACAACACCGGCAACGCTGTCAGCAGTGCTGCCTGCTGGTAGCCAAGGCCGGTGCTCTGGCGCATCGGTTCGAGTAGCGGGCCGATACTGGTGAGGATCGGCCGCAGGTTGATTGCCAGCAGCATCACCAGCAACAGGTTCAACGCCGCACTCATGCTTGGCTGGCCTGCTGCCACTCACGGTACAAGCCGTCTTCACCGACGGGCTTGAGCGCCCGCAGGGTCAGGCTCTGCTGTTGCGGCGGGCGGGCCATCTGCGCATACACGGCAGCGGTGGACAAGCCATAGGGTTCGCCTTCGCTGTTGTCGTAGGCGAACCAGGCGCGCTCGATGCCGCACAGGTGCATAGCGGCCAGGCACATTGGACACGGATGGCCGCTGGCGTAGATCTCGGCACCGTCCAGGCGTGGCCGACCCAGCACCTGAGCAGCCTGACGGATGGCTTGCAGCTCGGCGTGGGCGGTCGGGTCCTGGGTGCTGTGGATCTGGTTGACGGCGCGGGCGATCACTTGCCCCTGATACACCAGCACGGCGCCAAACGGCCGACCTCCGGCATGGATGTTGGCGCGGGCAAGGTCGAGGGCTTGGCGCATGAATGCTTCTTGGGACATGAGTCGGGTACTCGGTAAAAGACCCGGCCATTATCCCGACTGCACCGCCTGGGCAGAAATGAAGAGATTGGATGCCTCCCAGTGGCCACCTGAATACGCCATTGGCCTCCTGGCAAAGCGCAGGATTGGCTATTCGGCCTGGGCCGCGCTGCCGCTAAGGTAGCGCCATCCCTGAACCTGTCGGAGAGATGCCATGCACGAGCGTATCGAATGGGCCAAGCACGCCCCTGAAGCCTACAAGGCGATGATCGGCCTTGAGCAGGCCTTGTTGGCCTCGGGCCTTGAGCACTCGCTGCTCGAACTGGTGCGCCTGCGCGCCTCGCAGATCAACGGCTGTGCCTACTGCATAAACCTGCACGCCAACGATGCGCGCAAGGCCGGCGAAACCGAGGCGCGCCTGCAAACCCTGAGCGTGTGGCGCGAGACCCGCTACTTCAGTGCGCGCGAGTGCGCAGCCCTGGCCTGGTTGGAGAGCCTCACCCGCCTGCCTGAGCGTGGCGCACCGCAACCTGAGTACGCCGCAGTGCTTGAGCATTTCACCGAGAAAGAGGCCGTCAACCTGACCCTGGCGATTGCCACCATCAATGCCTGGAACCGGTTTGGCGTGGGCTTTGCGATGGTGCCCGCCTGACGCAGGCGTTGCGCGCATCAAGCACGCGGGATTACTTCAGCGGCCTGCGCCACACCGCTGCGGCCACATCCACAGGCTTGGGCAACAGCTTGTTGTCGAGGAACAACTGCGCCGTCTGCTGCTGGGCCGCGACGATCTCGTCGCTCACCAGCAGCACCGGCGATGCCGGACGGTGGCTGAAGCTGCGCTGCACCACCGCCTCGGGCAAGCCCATGAACGCCGCCAGGGTGCGAATGCTGCCGGCCTCGTCGCTACGGGTGAGCGCTTCGGCGCGGCTGATTTCATCCAGCAGTTGCACCACGAACTGCGGGTTGGCCTGCACGTAAGGGCGCGCGCCGAGCATGAAAGGCCCGATCAGGCCAAGCCCCTGCCCGTCCGCCAGCAGGCGCGCCTTGCCCTCCAAATCGATGGCCGAATAGAACGGGTCCCAGATCGCCCAGGCATCCACGCTGCCGCGCTCGAACGCCGCCCTGGCATCGGCCGGGGCCAGATACACCGGCTGCACATCGCGGATGCTCAAGCCAGCCTTGGCCAGCGCCCGCAGCACCAGGTTGTGGGCACTGGAACCCTTCTGCAGAGCAATGCGCTTGCCTTTGAGCGCAGCAACCGTGGTGATCGGGCTGCTCTTGGGCACCAGAATCACTTCCGCCTGGGGCTTGGGCGGTTCGGCGCCGATGTACAACAGGTCGGCCCCCGCTGCCTGGGCGAAGATCGGCGGGATATCGCCGGTCGAGCCGATGTCCAGGCTACCGATGTTCAAGGCTTCAAGCATCTGCGGGCCGGCAGGGAACTCAATCCACTCAACCCGCGTGTTGGCGAAACGCTGTTCCAGCAAGCGGTGCTGCTTGGCCAGCACCAGGCTGATCGAGCCTTTCTGGTAGCCGATGCGCAGGCTGGCCGGGTCGGCCGCCTGGACGCTGCCGGCGAGCACCGCCAGCAACAGCGCGGTGAAGCGTATCAAGGCCATGACTTACTCCTTCCAGTCGGTCGAGGGTTTTTCCCAGAGGTTGATCCCACCCTCCACGGCATGCTGGTCGATTTCGGCCAGTTCCTCGGCGGTAAAAGTAAGGTTGTCCAAGGCCGCGACGTTCTCGATGATCTGCTCGGGCCGACTGGCACCGATCAGCGCCGAGGTCACCCGGCTGTCACGCAGAGTCCAGGCCAGGGCCAGCTGGGCCAAGCTTTGGCCGCGACGTCGGGCGATCTCGTTGAGTGCCCGAGCGCGCGCCAGGTTGGCCTCGCTCAAGTGCTCCGGCAGTAGCGAAGCACCCCCCGCACGGTTGACCCGGGCATCGGCCGGTATGCCGTCGAGGTACTTGTCGCTGAGCAGGCCCTGGGCCAAGGCGGTGAACACGATCACCCCGACACCGGCCTGCTCGGTGGTATCCAGCAGTGCGCCTTCGATCCAGCGGTTGAACAGGTTGTAGGACGGCTGGTGGATCAGCAGTGGCACCTTCAACTCATTCAGCAACGCCGCGATTTCCTGGGTCTTGCCCGCTGAGTACGAGGATATGCCGATGTACAACGCCTTGCCCTGGCGCACGATGTCGGCCAGGGCGATGGCGGTTTCTTCCAGTGGCGTGTCGGAGTCAAATCGGTGCGAGTAGAAGATATCGACGTAGTCCAAATCCAGGCGCTTGAGGCTCTGGTCGAGGCTGGCGTGCAGATACTTGCGCGAGCTGCCGCCCTGCCCGTACGGCCCTGGCCACATATCCCAGCCGGCCTTGCTGGAAATAATCAGCTCGTCGCGGTAGGCGCGCAGGTCTTCGCGCAGCAGGCGGCCGAAGTTGATCTCGGCGCTACCGTAGGGCGGCCCATAGTTGTTGGCCAGGTCGAAATGGTTGATGCCGACGTCGAAGGCGGTGCGCAGCAGAGCGCGCTGGGTGTCGATGGGGGTGGCGTCGCCGAAGTTGTGCCACAGGCCCAGCGACAGGGCCGGCAGCACCAGGCCGCTGCGGCCGACTCGGCGATAAGGCATGCGCGCGTAGCGCTCAGGGTTGGCAAGGTAGGTCATGGGTGCTCTCGTTCGAAGTGAGGATTGGCGGGACGGCGCAGGCCCAGGTGCTCACGCAGGGTGCGGCCCTGGTACTGGGTGCGGAACAGCCCACGGCGTTGCAGTTCGGGCACCACCAGCTCGGCGAAATCCTCCAGCCCTTGCGGCAGGTGCGGCACCAGGATGTTGAAACCATCGGCGGCGCGGCCTTCGAACCAGGCCTGCAACTGATCGGCGATCTGCGCCGGGGTGCCGACCAGGCTGAAGTGCCCGCGGCCACCGGCGATGCGTTGGCCCAGCTCGGCCAGGGTCAGGCGCTCGCTACCGGCCAACTCGGTCAGCAACTGCTGGCGGCTGCGCTGGCCGTCCTCGGTGGGTGGCAGTTCAGGCAGCGGGCCGTCCAGCGGGTAGCCGGACAGGTCGAAGTTGCCGAGCATGCGGCCCAGCAGCGCGACACCTACGCGCGGCTCCACCAGGCGTTGGAACTGCTCGGCCTTGTCCTGGGCTTGGGCCTCGGTGTGCCCGACAACCACGTACACACCGGGCATGATCTTCAGGTCATCCTCGCTGCGGCCATGGCGAGCCAGGCGGCCTTTGAGATCGGCGTAAAACGCCTGTGCAGCGGCCAGCGAGGGTTGTGCCGTGAACACCACTTCGGCGCTCTCGGCAGCCAGCTCCCGACCTGTCTCGGAGGAGCCGGCCTGCACCAGCACTGGTCGCCCCTGGGGCGAGCGCGCAACGTTCAGCGGTCCCTTGACCCGAAAATGCTCGCCGGCATGTTCCAGTGCACGCACAGCATCGGGCCGATGGAACTGTCCGTCGACCTTGTCGCGCAGGAAGGCGTCGTCGGCCCAGCTGTCCCACAGCCCTTGTACCACCTGCTGGAACTCTCGGGCGCGGGCATAGCGCTGAGCATGCGCGATATGCCCGTCGCGGCCAAAGTTGCCGGCCTCGGCGGCGGCGTCGGAGGTCACCAGGTTCCAACCCGCACGCCCGCCCGACAGATGATCGAGTGAGGCGAACTTGCGTGCCACGTGGTACGGCTCGTTGTAGCTGGTGGTGGCGGTGGCGATCAGGCCGATGCGCTCGGTCACCGCGCTCAGCGCCGACAACAAGGTGAGCGGTTCGAAGTACACCGAGCGGGCGCTGTGGCTGGCCAGGGCATCGCTGGGAGCGGCGACGCTGTCGGCGACGAACAAGGCATCGAAGCACGCGTTCTCGGCGATCTGCGCCGCGCGGCGGTAGGTGGCGAAGTCCAGCGGATCGGCCGGCACGTCCGGGTGGCGCCAGGCGGCGACGTGGTGCCCGGTGGCCATGAGGAAGGCACCGAGGCTGAGTTGGCGAGTGGCCATGATTGCTCCCAGGTAATGTGAGGCGGTCAGGGGCCTGTCGCGAGCGGGTGATGGCTGCGCGACAGGGCTGCAAGCGTCAGAAATCCTTGCGCAGTTGCACGCCGAAGTAGCGCCCGTCATCGCGTGGCACTGCGCGGTAGATGTAGTCGCCACCACTGGCCAGCATCTGCGCATACGACTTGTCGCCCAGGTTCTTGCCCAGCAGTGCTACACGCCAGCCGTCGTTGTAGTCGGCCAGGGCGATGCTGGCGTTCCAGATGCCGTAGGCGCCCTGCACGGTGTCGGGGTTCTGGTCGAGGCTGAACTGCACAGCGTCCTGCCAGTTGAAGTCGCTGGACAGCTCCAGGTCCAGGCCGTTATCCAGCGCGATGCTGTAGTCGGCGCGTACGTAGCTTTTCCAGTCCGGGGTGAACGGCAGGCGGCCACCGTCGATGTCGCAGTTGGCGGCAGCGCCGGCTGGGCAGTTGAAGTGGTCAACCCGCGCCTTGGTATAGGCCAGCGCCGCCGACAGCTTGAGCTGGCGGGTGGCCTGGAAGCTGGCGTCCAGCTCAACGCCCTGGGTCTTGACCTTGCCGGCGTTGACCAGACGGGTCACCACCTGGTTGGCCACGGTGTCGAAGAAGTTGGCCTGGTAGTTGTCGTAGTCGGTGTGGAACAGCGCAAGGTTGGCCACCAGGCGGTTGTCCAGAGCGGTGCTCTTGAGGCCGATCTCGTAGGCATCGGAGGTCTCTGGCTTGAGCGCGCCAGTGTCACGCGGCTGCATGTTGAAGAACACGTTGTAGGCCGGGCCTTTGTAGCCACGTGAATAGGTGACGTAACCGGTGAGGTTATCGTTGAAGTCGTATTGCAGGCCGGTGCGACCGCTCCAGCCGTCTTCATCCACCGCCCCCGAGCTTGCCGTCGATGGCTGGATACCGGTGACCGCCGTGGCCGAGGTCGAGACTCGGCGGTGGTCGTACTCCAGGTCGTCGTGGGTCCAGCGCAGGCCGAAGATCGCGCGAAAATCGTCGGTGAAGTTGAAGGTGTTCTCGCCGAACAGCGCCACGCTGTCATTGGTGGTGGAGTAGTCAGCACGGCCGTTGTTGGACACACCGCCGTTGACCGACAGGCGCTGGTACACCTCGTTGGAGGTGCCGTGCATATAGAAAGCGCCGAGCACGTATTCGTTGAACTGCCCCTTGGGCGAGGTCAGGCGAAACTCCTGGCTGTATTGGTCGTAGTCCAACGTGCCCTTGTCATGCGAGGCTGTGACGGGCAGCAGCGCACGGCGGTCGCCATCCTGGTACTGGGTGTTGTCCCAGCCGCGCCAGGCGCTGATCGAGGTCAGGGTGTAGTCGCCCAGTTGCCAGTCCAGTTGCGCCGACAAGCCTTGGTTCTCATCGATCACGTGGGTCTTGTAGTCGCTGCTGATATCGCGGTTGTGCGCACTCGGCACGACCGCGCCAAGCTGGTTGGTGAAAGCGGTGCTGGCCTTGGTCACCACACCGCTGGGCAGGGTGTCCTCGCCTTTCATGTAGTCGGCGATCAAGGTCAGGCGCAGGTCTTCGCTGGGCTCGAACTCCAGCTTGCCGCGCACGCCCTTGCGCGCATAGCCGTTGACGTCATGGCCGTTGGCGAGGTTCTCGACATTGCCGTCGTAATCACCCCATAGCGTGCTCAACGAGCCCTTGAACTGTTCGCTCAAGCGACCGCCGATACCGAAGCGCAGGCGGTTTTCATCGCCGCCGCCAAAGTGCGAGTAGTCCACATAGCCGTGGGTCTGCTCGGGGATGGCCTTGCTGACCACATTAAGCACGCCAGCCGAGGCGTTCTTGCCGAACAGCGTGCCCTGCGGGCCACGCAACACTTCGATGCGCTCCAGATCCAGCAGGTCGAGGGTGGACTGGCCGGGACGGCCGAACACCACGCCGTCCACCACCGTAGCTACGGTCGGCTCGACGCCGGGCGATGTGGAGATGGTGCCCACGCCTCGAATGAAGAGCGACGTGTCCTTGTTCGAGGCGCCGGCGCGGTAGTTGAGGGTAGGCACTTGCTGGACGATGCTGGCGACATTGTTGCGGTTGTCGCGCTCCAGTTGCTCGCCCTCGACCACCGACACGGCCACCGGCACTTTCTGCAACGGTGCCTCGCGGCGTGTGGCAGTGACCGTGACCGCCTCCAGGGCGGCAGGCTCCTCGGTGTGCTCAGGCTGCGCCGCCTGGGCGCCCTGCCCCATGGCGGCCAGCAATACAGCGGTGGCCAACGGCCCACGACGAAGGTTCGGAGAAGACGGAGTACGGCTTTTGTGCATGATGCTTACTGCCCTGAAAGACCAGACGATTAGGGAGGCTGTGGTTGTCTGGTCTCGCTCGTGCGAGTGGCAGGCGCTTGCCGACAGCAGCGCTTGGTAGCGCTAACACGGTGAAGTATCAGGGGGCCTTTTTTGCAGGTCAAATACTAAAAAATGCGATTTATATGCTTTTTTGGTATTTATGAAGTAGCTGCAAGTTAGCGCTAACATCGCGCTTTCATGGTCAACAATGATCTTGTGGGAACGGGTTCACCCGCGAACAACGGCGCAGCCGGTGCCATGTACCGCGTTGCCTGCTTCGCGGTGGTCCGGCACTCCGGTGAACCCGCGCCCACAGGATCGTTGTTGGCCCATCATGCTCTGATGACAGGAGACGCGTTGTGAGCGCACCCCGCGATACCCCACGCAAACGCCGCGGCGCCGGGCGCGTCACTCTTGCCGAAGTGGCCCGTGTGGCCGAGGTTTCGGCGATCAGCGTGTCGCGCTATTTCAACCAGCCCGAGCAGGTCTCCGGGCCGCTGCGCGAGCGTATCCAGGCGGCGGTGCAGCAACTGGGCTACGTGCCCAACCTGGTGGCCGGAGGCCTGGCCTCGGCACGCGGGCGTATTGTCGGGATGGTCATCCCGAACATTTCCGGGCCAATCTTCGCCCAGACCATCCAGGCGTTCAGCGACACCTTGGGCCGGCATGGCTATCAGTTGTTGCTGGCCTCCAGCTACTTCAGCGAAGCCCAGGAAGAAAGCGCCGTGCGGGCCTTTCTGGGGTGGTCGCCGGCAGCCCTGGTAGTGACCAGCCATTTCCACAGCCCGGCCACCGAAAAGATGCTCGCCGACGCCGACGTACCGGTGGTGGAAATCTGGGACTATGTACCTGAGCGCACGCCGTTGCAGGTAGGTTTCCTGCACTTCGAGGTGGGGGTACAGGCCTGTCGCTATCTTCTGGACAAGGGGCATCGGCGGATTGCCTTCGTGCAAAACAGTGTCGCCGCCGACTACAGCGCACTGGAGCGACGCGACGGCTATGCGCACACCCTGCGCGCAGCCGGCCTTGAACCCTGGGTGTTCGTACCCTCAGCCGAGACCGCGCCTTTCGAAGCTGGGCGCCAGGCCATGGAGGCGCTGATCCGCCGCAGCCCAAGGCCCGATGCGATCATCTTCGCCAACGACAACCTTGCCGCTGGTGCCCTGCTGGCCGGGCAGCGCGCCGGGCTGCGCCTGCCCCAGGACATGGCGGTGATGGGCTTTGGCGACTACGCCTTCGCTGAAATGCTGCTGCCCAGCCTGACCACCTTGCGCCCGCCCTCGCGCGAGATCGGTGAGGTGGCGGCGATGCGCGTGCTGCAACATCTGGGGGTGGCGCCCTGTGACAACGAGGTGCCGCGCCTGAACCTGCTCAGATGTGAGCTGGTGGCCAGGGAAAGTGCCTGAACCTGCCTGCACGGGGGCGACCGGGAGGAACATAAAGGGAGACCCTGAAAAACCTCATGTCGGCAAGCGACCGTTCAGTGACGTCCATCATATGCCGCTATCGATACCAACCACGCTGATATCATTGCGCGTGATAATAACCTTCGCTGCGTTCGATTCGTGCGTCACGCGCAAGACACTCACACTCCGCCCACTATCAATACATTGGCGGAGTTCTCCATGGATCACTCACTCAAACCCTTGCGCTTTCCCCTCGCTGCCCTGGCAGTGGTGGTGCTCAGCGCATGCGGTCGTACCCCCGACGCCGTGCAGGCTCCCGCCGCGCCCAAGGTCAGTGTGGCCAAGGTCATCGAGCAGCCAATCAATGAATGGGACGAGTTCACCGGCCGCCTGGAAGCGCCGGAAACCGTCGAGGTACGTCCACGGGTCTCCGGCCAGATCGACCAAGTCGCGTTCACCGAAGGGGCTCGGGTAAAAAAAGGCGACCTGTTGTTCCAGATCGACCCGCGTCCGTTCCAGGCTGAAGTGCGCCGCCTCGAAGCGCAGCTGCAACAAGCCAAGGCCAGCGCCCAGCGCAGCGCCAACGAAGCCCGCCGTGGCGAACGCCTGCGTGACAGCAATGCGATCTCCGCCGAGCTTGCCGAGTCGCGCAGCAGCGCTGCCGCCGAAGCCCGCGCCGGGGTCGATGCGATCCAGGCCCAACTGGACCTGGCGCGCCTGAACCTGAGCTTCACCCGCGTGACTTCGCCCATCAGCGGCCGCGTCAGCCGCGCCCAGTTCACCGCCGGCAACATCGTCACCGCCGACGTCACCGCGCTGACCAGCGTGGTCTCTACCGACAAGGTCTACGCCTACTTCGACGCCGACGAGCGCGTGTACCTCAAGTACACCCAGCTGGCCCGCGAAGGCCAGCGCGGCCAGAGCACCCCGGTGTACCTGGGCCTGACCAACGAGACCGGCAACCCACACCTGGGCCAGATGAACTTCGTCGATAACCAGGTCAACCCACGCACCGGCACCATCCGTGGCCGCGCCGTGTTCGACAACCGCGACGGTCAGTTCACCCCAGGCCTGTACGCACGCCTGAAACTGGTCGGCAGCGCGCAATACGACGCGGTGCTGATCAACGACGAAGCGGTCGGCACCGACCTTGGCAAGAAGTTCGTGCTGGTGATGGACAAGGACAACAAGGCCAACTACCGCAACGTGGAGCTGGGGCCGAAGCTTGAAGGCCTGCGCATCGTGCGCAGTGGCTTGGCCAAGGAGGACCGCATCGTGGTCAAGGGCCTGCAACGGGTACGCCCGGGCTCGCAGGTCACCCCTGAAGAAACCCCGATGGCCAGCGAACAGACCCTCGCCGCCCTCGCCCAGCAGCGCCAGGCCCTCGAAGCCAGCAACCCGGCACCGAAGGTGGCGGGTGCCAATGTCAAAGTCGCCAGCGCCCAAGCGCCACGCGGTTAAGGGACAACACCGATGAACTTCTCGAAATTCTTCATTACCCGGCCAATCTTCGCCGCGGTGCTGTCGCTGGTGCTGCTGATCGCAGGTTCGATCTCGCTGTTCCAGCTGCCGATCAGCGAATACCCAGAAGTGGTGCCGCCGACCGTGGTGGTGCGTGCCAACTTCCCCGGCGCCAACCCCAAGGTGATCGGCGAGACGGTCGCCGCGCCCCTGGAGCAGGCGATCACCGGTGTCGAGAACATGCTGTACATGTCCTCGCAATCCACCGCCGACGGCAAACTGACGCTGACCATTACCTTTGCCCTGGGCACCGACCTGGACAACGCGCAGGTGCAAGTGCAGAACCGCGTCACCCGGACCCAGCCAAAACTGCCGGAAGAAGTGACCCGGATCGGTATAACCGTCGACAAGGCCTCGCCCGACCTGACCATGGTCGTGCACTTGACCTCGCCGGATAAACGCTACGACATGCTCTACCTCTCCAACTACGCCATCCTCAACATCAAGGATGAACTGGCGCGCCTGGGCGGCGTGGGTGATGTGCAACTGTTCGGCATGGGCGACTACTCGCTGCGCGTGTGGCTCGACCCGAACAAGACCGCCTCGCGTAACCTGACCGCCAGCGACGTGGTGGCGGCGATCCGCGAGCAGAACCGCCAGGTCGCGGCAGGCCAGTTGGGCGCCCCGCCCGCCCCTGGCAGCACCAGCTTCCAGCTGTCGATCAACACCCAAGGCCGCCTGGTCAACGAAGAAGAGTTCGAGAACATCATCATTCGTGCCGGGGCCGATGGCGAGATCACGCGCCTGAAGGACATCGCCCGGGTCGAACTCGGCTCCAGCCAGTACGCCTTACGCTCGCTGCTGAACAACCAGCCGGCGGTGGCCATTCCGATCTTCCAGCGCCCAGGCTCCAACGCCATCGATATCTCCGACGAAGTGCGCGCGAAGATGGCCGAGCTGAAGAAGGACTTCCCCGAGGGCATGGACTACAGCATCGTCTATGACCCGACTGTGTTCGTGCGCGGTTCCATCGAAGCGGTCGTGCACACCCTGTTCGAAGCGCTGGTGCTGGTGGTGCTGGTGGTGATCCTGTTCCTGCAAACCTGGCGCGCCTCGATCATTCCGCTAATGGCCGTACCAGTGTCGCTGATCGGCACCTTCGCGGTGATGCATCTGTTCGGCTTCTCGCTCAACGCACTGTCGTTGTTCGGCCTGGTGCTGGCCATCGGCATCGTGGTGGACGACGCCATCGTGGTGGTGGAGAACGTCGAGCGCAACATAGGCCTGGGGCTCAAGCCGCTTGAGGCCACGCAAAAGGCCATGAGCGAAGTGACCGGCCCGATCATCGCCACGGCCCTGGTGCTGTGCGCCGTGTTCGTGCCTGCCGCGTTCATCTCGGGCCTGACCGGGCAGTTCTACAAGCAGTTCGCCCTGACCATCGCGATTTCCACGGTGATCTCGGCGTTCAACTCGCTGACCCTGTCGCCCGCCCTGGCCGCCGTGCTGCTCAAGGAGCACCACGCGCCAAAGGACCGTTTCTCGCGCCTGCTGGAAAAGCTCCTGGGCGGCTGGCTGTTCGCGCCGTTCAACCGCTTCTTCGACCGCGCCAGCCACGGTTACGTCGGCGGCGTGCGCCGGGTCATCCGCTCCAGCGGCATCGCCCTGTTCGTCTATGCCGGCCTCATGGGCCTGACCTACCTGGGCTTTTCGTCCACCCCGACCGGTTTCGTGCCGGCCCAGGACAAGCAGTACCTGGTGGCCTTCGCCCAGTTGCCGGATGCGGCCAGCCTCGACCGCACCGAGGCGGTGATCAAGCGCATGAGCGAAATCGCCCTCAAGCAACCGGGCGTAGCCGACTCGGTGGCATTCCCGGGCCTGTCGATCAACGGTTTCACCAACAGCCCGAACAGCGGCATCGTGTTCACCCCGCTCAAGCCGTTCGATGAGCGCAAGGACCCAAGCCAGTCGGCGGCGGCCATCGCCGCGTCGCTCAATGCCCAGTTCGCCGATATCCAGGACGCCTACATCGCGATCTTCCCGCCACCACCGGTCCAAGGCCTGGGCACCATCGGCGGCTTCCGCCTGCAAATCGAGGACCGCGGCAACCTGGGCTACGAAGCGCTGTACAAGGAAACCCAGAACATCATTGCCAAGAGCCACAACGTACCGGAGCTGGCGGGGCTGTTCACCAGCTACCAGGTCAACGTGCCGCAGGTCGATGCCGCCATCGATCGCGAAAAAGCCAAGACCCACGGCGTAGCGATCACCGATATCTTCGACACCCTGCAGGTCTACCTGGGCTCGCTGTACACCAACGACTTCAACCGTTTTGGCCGGACCTACCAGGTCAACGTCCAGGCTGAGCAGCAGTTCCGCCTCGACGCCGAGCAGATCGGCCAGTTGAAAGTGCGCAACAACCTCGGTGAGATGATCCCGCTGGCGACCTTCCTCAAGGTCAGCGATACCTCCGGCCCTGACCGGGTGATGCACTACAACGGCTTCATCACCGCCGAAATCAATGGTGCGGCGGCACCGGGCTACAGCTCCGGCCAGGCCGAGGCGGCGATCGAGAAGCTGCTCAAGGAGGAGTTGCCCAATGGCATGACCTTCGAATGGACCGACCTGACCTACCAGCAGATTCTTTCGGGTAACACGGCACTGTTCGTCTTCCCACTGTGCGTGCTGCTGGCGTTCCTGGTGCTGGCAGCCCAGTACGAGAGCTGGAGCCTGCCGCTGGCGGTGATCCTGATCGTGCCAATGACCTTGCTGTCGGCCATCACCGGGGTGATCGTTTCCGGCGGCGACAACAACATCTTCACCCAGATCGGCCTGATCGTACTGGTGGGCCTGGCGTGCAAGAACGCGATCCTGATCGTCGAGTTCGCCAAGGATGAACAGGCCAAGGGCCTCGATCCCCTCGCGGCTGTCCTGGAAGCCTGCCGCCTGCGTCTGCGCCCGATCCTGATGACTTCGATTGCTTTCATCATGGGTGTGGTGCCGCTGGTGTTCAGCTCCGGCGCCGGTTCCGAGATGCGTCATGCCATGGGTGTGGCGGTGTTCTCGGGGATGATCGGGGTGACCGTGTTCGGTTTGTTCCTGACGCCGGTGTTCTTCTTCCTGATCCGCCGTTTCGTCGAGCGTCGCCAGGCCCGCAAGGCCGAACACGCACCGGCTTTGGAGAACCACGCATGAACCTGCTCAAACCCCTGACCCCGAGCCTGCTGGCGCTGGCCCTCGCGGCCTGCGCGGTGGGCCCGGACTATCACACCCCGGACACCGCACCAGCCAAGCTGGACAATGCCGAGCAAGCCCAGGTGTTCGACCGCAGCCGCTTCGAAAGCCTGTGGTGGAAGCAGTTCGACGACCCGGTGCTGAACCAGTTGGTGCAAGCATCGCTGGACGGCAACCGTGACCTGCGCGTGGCGTTCGCGCGACTGAAATCGGCGCGGGCAATCCGCGATGACGCCGCCAACGACCAGCTGCCGGTGGTCACCAGCCGCGCCAGCAGCGACCTGGGCAAGGGCCAGGTCCCCGGCCAGACCGAGCGACGGGTCAACAGCGAGCGTTACGACCTGGGCCTGGACATGGCCTGGGAGCTTGACCTGTTCGGCCGCATCCAGCGCCAGATCGAGGCCAGCGAAGCGCAGGAGGCGGCCGCTGCGGCCGACCTTGCGCAGTTGCAGGTGAGTCTGATCGCGGAACTGGTGGACGCTTATGGCCAACTGCGCGGCGCGCAGCAGCGCGAGCAGATCGCCTTGGCCAACCTCAAGACCCAGCAGCAGTCGCGGGACATCACCGTCACCCTGCGCGATACCGGGGTCGGTAACGAACTCGACGTGGTGCGCGCCGACGCCCGCCTGGCGGGTGTCGAGGCGACCGTGCCGCAGTTGCAAGCCGAACAGGTGCGCGCGAAGAACCGCATCGCCACCTTGCTCGGTGAGCGCCCGGATGCGCTGAGCGTGGACTTGTCGCCCAAGGCCCTGCCGGCAATCGCGAAGTCGTTGCCGGTGGGCGACCCTGGCGAGCTGCTGCGCCGCCGCCCGGACATCCGCAGCGCCGAACGCCAGTTGGCAGCAGCGACGGCGAACGTGGGTGTGGCCACGGCCGATTTGTTCCCACGGGTCAGCCTGAGTGGGTTCCTCGGTTTTACCGCCGCACGTGGCTCGCAGATCGGCTCATCGGCAGCCAATGCCTGGGCGCTGGGGCCTAGCATCACCTGGGCGGCGTTCGACCTGGGCAGTGTGCGGGCTCGCCTGCGTGGGGCCAAGGCCGATGCCGAAGGGGCACTGGCCAGCTATGAGCAGCATGTGCTGCTGGCGCTGGAGGAATCCTCGAATGCGTTCAGCGACTATGGCAAGCGGCAGCAGCGGCTGCTGGCGTTGATGCGTCAAAGCGAGGCTAGTCGCAAGGCAGCAGAACTGGCGTCGATCCGCTATCGCGAGGGAACCGTGGACTATCTGGTGTTGCTCGATGCCGAGCGCGAGCGCTTGAGCGCCGAGGATGCCCAGGCCCAAGGCGAAGTCGAGCTTTATAGCGGGATCGTTGCAATCTACAAGGCCCTTGGCGGGGGCTGGCAGCCTGCTGAGGTCGCCAGTTTGCGCTGATGCGCTTGGTTTGAATTGAAAGCTCCTTTGGTTGGAACCTCCCCCAACCGTTTGCCCCGATAGCCTTTGGTTATCGGGGCTTTTTTTTGGTTCTCGGGCGACTCGGCGATAGCAGCCAGCCTCCTGACAACCCTCGCGGCAAGGCTGCGAGCCAGGCTACCAGCAGCCGTGTGCAACAAGTAGCTACGAGACTCGGTTACCAAAAGTATTGATATGTAACAAAACATTCAGCCGGCTTTTGGTTTTAAATTGAACGACCATACAATAATAGCCATGCGCCATTATGCCTTCGTGACAGCGGCGCCCTCCTCCATTTCCACTTCCTACGAGGCCAGAAGGATGCTGACCAATGCGCCGCTTCGCCTGAAATTGCTGTTGATTCTCCTGTTTCCACTCCTGGGTTTTATAGCGCTGACCGCGGTCTATATTGGCGACAATTACCGCACGCTGCGCGACATGCAGGACACTGTCGTCACCAGCAGCAACGCCCAGTCGTTGAGCCAGCTCATTACGCTGCTGCAACGCGAACGCGGTGCCAGCGGTGTGTTCATCGGCAGCCGAGGTGCGACGATGGGCAATCGTCTGGCGCAAATGCGCAGCGAAAGCGACGTAGCCATCGACGTGGTGCGACGCCTGCCAACCGCTGACGACGCCGACATCGCCAACGTGCACAACACTCTCGAAACCCTCGCAACGCTGCGTGAGCAGGTCGACAAACTGGCCATCGACAGCACCGCCTCGGGCGCGCGCTACACCGAGATTATCAAGACCCTGGTCGGCTACACCCATTCCCTGGAAAACCGCGTCAGCAACACCGGGGTCGTGCACGCCCTCAACGCGTTGAACCAGTTCATCGAACTCAAAGAGCGCGCAGGTCGCGAGCGCGTGCTTCTCGGCCTTGCGTTCAACCAGGGTCACTTCGATGCTGCGCTGTTGTCGCGCTTTAGCCGTAACCTTGGCGAGTTCACCGCGTACGCCGAAAGCTTCCAGCGCAAGGCCCCCGCAGCGGTGCTCAGCCAGTACCAGCAAAGCCAGCAGACTCCGGCAGCGATAGAAGTCGGCAAGCTCCAACGCCTGGGCTTCGAACGGCCGCTGGGCGAGGCACTGGGGGTCAAGCCTGAGGCCTGGTTCGAAATCGCGACCCAGCGCATTGATCAAATGGGCGAGGTTGAACAGGCGCTGGCACAAAGCGTCGCTCGCCTAGCCAAGGATGCCCGTGGCGAAGCCAGTCAGGCGCTGTGGCTGACCATCGCTGGCGCCTTGCTGGCCCTGGCGATGGTCGCGCTGCTGTCATGGCTGATCATCGGCAGCATCGGCATGGCGGTCAAAGACATCAATGCCGCCCTCGACGGCCTGGCGCGCCGCGACCTGACCGCACGCACGGGTTACCGCAGCAAGGATGAGTTCGGCCAGATCGCTGAAAACCTCAACCGCATGGCCAACGAGCTGACCGACATCGTCCAGGAGATCGGCAACGCTACCGCACAGGTTGCCACAGCCGCCGAAGAATCCTCGGCAGTGACCCTGCAAACCAGTCGCAGCGTCGAGCAGCAGCGCCAGAGCACCGAGCTGGTGGCCACCGCCATCAACCAAATGAGCGCCACTGTGCGTGAGGTGGCGCAGAGCACCACCGATGCCGCCAGCCTGTCCCAGCAGATCCACGCCAGCACGACCCAGGGCCGTATCGAGGTCGACGGCACCATCGACTTGATTCGTGAACTGTCGAGCCAGGCCGAGCAGACCGCAGCCATCATCGATGACCTCAAGCAGGAAAGTGATGCGATTTCCTCGGTGCTCGATGTCATACGCGGAATTGCCGATCAAACCAACCTGCTGGCGTTGAACGCGGCCATCGAAGCGGCCCGTGCCGGTGATCATGGCCGTGGTTTTGCGGTGGTGGCCTCAGAGGTGCGCACGCTGGCACAGCGCACCCAAGAGTCGACCGGCAATATCCAGCAGATGATCAGCAACCTGCAGGCCGGCTCCGACAGGGCCAGCAGCTCGATGCTCGAAACACTGGGCAAGGCGCAGTCAGGCGCTAGCCGCGTTGGCCGCGCCGGCGAGCTGTTGGCGTCGATTACCGAAGGCGTAGCGCGCATCAGTGACCGCAACATCCAGATAGCTTCGGCGGCCGAGGAACAAAGCTCGGTGTCCGAAGACATCAACCGCAACGTCAACGAGATCAACGACCTGGTGATTCAGGTAAGCGCCGGCGCACAGCAGACGGCGGTGACCAGCCAGGAACTGGCGCGCCTGGCGGAGCATCAGCAGAACTTGGTGAGCCGGTTCCGTACGGCTTGAGCAACGCTTGGGGGCCGCTTGCGGCCCCCTGCGTCGCACAGGCAAGGTCCACGTTCAATACGCCTGCTTCCCCGTAAACGCATTCAGCGTGCGCACCAGAATCACGAAATCCAGCCAAAGCGACCAATTGTTGATGTACTCGATATCCGAGTTCACCCGCTGGATCATCTGTGCAATGTCCTTGGTCTCGCCCCTGAACCCGCGGACCTGCGCCAACCCCGTCATCCCAGGCTTGATGTTATGCCGGGCGAAGTAGTCGAAGATATCCTGCGAATACTGCGTATCGTGCTGCAACGCATGTGGCCGTGGCCCGACCAACGACATCTCGCCAGTGAGCACGTTGAACAGTTGCGGCAGTTCATCCAGGCTGGTGCGCCGAATGAACGCGCCGATCCGGGTCAGGCGCGGATCGTTCTTCTGCGCCTGGCGAATCACCCCATCCTCGGGCTGATGCACCTTCATGCTCCTGAACTTCCAGATCCGAAACGACTCCCCTGTCCAGCCCATGCGCTCCTGGCGAAAGAACACAGGCCCTGGGCTGTCGAGCTTGATCACGACCGCCAGCACCAGTAGCAGCGGCGAGATGCACAGCAAGATCAGTGCGGCCAACACGCGGTCTTCGAGGTTCTTGAGGAACAGGCTCATGCCGGTCAGCGGCGTCTCGGACAAGGTCAGCACCGGAATACCGGCAATCTCGCGCACGCTATGGTTGATCAGGCGCAAGGAAAAGATATCCGGGACCCAGTTCACCGCGATGCACTTTTCCAGCAGCTTCAAGTAGACATCGTTGATGACCTCGGAGCCTGCCAGAGGCGTCACCAGGTACACCGTACGGATGGCATGCAGGGTGACGATCGCTTCGAGGTCCTCGATCTTGCCCAGTACCGGCAAGGGCTGCCGGGTTTCCTCCGTGCTAATCGCCCCCTGCCCGGCAGGATCGAGCAACACACACCCCACCACCCGCTCTCCCAGCCACGGGTTGTTGCTGATCTTCTGGTACAGAAAACTGGCCAAGTCCCCGGCGCCGATGATCAGCGCGTTCTCCATGCGGTAGGCATGAGCCATGAAACGCTTCTGCACCTCGCGTACAGCAATGTGCAGGAACAACTGCACGAAATAACCGATCACGAACAACTCGGCCATCAACAACCGCGAATAGGTTTCGCTCTGCTTGGTCAGGAACGCCATCACCACCAGGAAGCAGAACGTCGCCGACCACGCCTTGAACAGGCGGAACGCCTTGACCGTCAGACCGACGTTGGTGCGGTAGATCGCGTAGTGGTCGTAGATCACCGCCAGTGCGCCAATCAGCAGCAACAGCATGATCACGTAGTCGGAGGTCAGGTAACCGATCTGTTCGTAGATTAGGTACCACGCCACGCCAGTCACCGCGATGCCGTCAAGGCCTGCCTGGATGGCGTTGCTGACACTGCTTCGGCGCTGGAGCAAAGAGCGGCTGCTGCGGGGTTCGAACACCATGGTCAGGCCTCATCGAAGTGAGCGTCGTCAAGCGCCTGGCGCCAAGCAAAGCATCACCGCACCGGCGACGTGCACGGCAGTGCGCCTTGTCGGCGGATTTCCAGGGTGTCATGACGGTTGATATCACTGTAGCAGCAGCCCGCCTTCAGCGTGGTCTGTAACGCGGGTAAAACAGTGCGCGCAGCAAGAACAGCGGATTGCCCACCACATAGCGCATGAACAGCCGTCGCGGCTCTTTGAATAGCCGATACAGCCATTCGCCACCCAGCCGGCGCAACCAGCGCGGCGCGCGGCTGACCCTGCCACCGAGAAAATCCAGGATCGCCCCACCACACACGATCAGGCACGGCGCACCGTTGGCGGCCAACTGCGCGGCCACCGCCTCCTGCTTGGGCATGCCCATACCCAGCACGATCAGTTCCGGCTGTAGGCGCCTGGCCATTTCCAGGTAAGTGGCGGTGTCGGCGAAACCGTCGTGCACCGACACCACCTCAACCCCGTAGCGCGCCCGACAGTGGGCCACCGCCTGACTCAAGTACGGCTCGCAGGTGCCCCAGAACGCCACACGCCGCCCTGTGTAAGCGCCCAGCAAACACGGGATCAGGTCGGTGCCATTCATATTCAGGCCAGGTTCGCGGCCGAGCCTGCGCAGCAAGATGGCCATGCCCGAACCGTCACGCAGCAACCAATCGGCGGCGGCCAGCGAAACCGCGTAGTCGGCACTCCCCGCCACCAGGTTGAGGGCATGGGCATTGACGAACCCCAGCACGGTCGGCGCCTTAGGCTGGGTCAGGGTATCCAGCACCTGCTGCCCGTGCGCCGAGTCGCGAATCAGATACAGGCTGTCGAGGACAGACGTCCAACGGGCCTGCCAGGTGTGATCGTTCATGGCTGGTCATCCCGTTTGGAACGCACCCACTCGACCTGGCGACGTACCAGGAAGCTCACGTACAGGGGAATCTTTTTCGCCGCGTAGAACGGCGCGTACAGCAACACCGAAAAGGCGATCTGCTCGCGGGCAAAACGCGCCCAGGCCACCACCACCGCCACTACCAGCAACGCCAGTGCGGCTGCGGCCAGCCAGGCCGGACCCCATACCCCGAAGATCAAGCCGGCCAACCAGCACAGCAGCAGCACCCCAAACTGCACCAGGGCCAGCAAGGCCAGGGGCGGCACCATCAGGTCGATGGCCATGGCCAGCAGTCGCCCGTTGCCTCGCACCAAGGCCCCGAGCAGCAAGCCTGGCGCATCGGCCAGTACCACACCGAGGTGGCCATGCTCCCAACGCGTGCGTTGGCTGGTCAGGCCCTCGTCGCTGCTCGGGAACTGGCTGCTGACCCGCGCCTCAGGGCAGAACAGCGGGGGCTTGGCGTGACGGCAAAAGTCCAGGCCCAGCTTGAGATCTTCTACCAAGTGGCCGCTGGCCAACTCCACTTTCGCCAGGTCTTGCCAGAGAAACGCCATGCCCGCTCCCATCAACTGGCATGGCAAGCCCAACCGCGCCCAGCCGCGTGGGCGTACTAGGTTTTTCACACGCCAGGCGAACTCAGCCACCAACACCCGCAACCCAGCGCCTGGCGGCGCGTGCATCAGGTACAGAGCCTGCACTGGCCGCGCGCTGGCCAGGCAGCAGCGCGCCAGGCGCTCGATGGCCCCCTCGCCCACCTGGCAGTCCGCGTCGATGATCACCAGCACCTGCGGCGCATCGGCGGCTAGGTAGCGCACGCCATGATCCAATGCATAGCCTTTGCCACGGTGCTGAGTGTCGTTACGCTCCACCACCTCGGCGCCAAAAGCTCGCGCCAGCGCGGCGGTGTCGTCGGCACAATTGTCGGCGACCACCAGCAGGCGGTCGCCCTCGCGCAACTGCGGAGTGATGCTGGCCAGGGTCGTGCGGATGACCGCCGCCTCATCATGCGCCGGCACCAACACCGCCACCGGCCCGCGCGGACCTGCGGCCACAGGCGTTGGTCGGCTCGGCAGGCAGGCCAGCAGCACCTGAAGCAACAACACCAGCACCGGATACAGCACCAGCAGCGCCAGTGCCGCGAACAGCCACGCCAGCAGATCGATCATGGGGATGCCCTGAAATGGGCGGCCAGCTTGGCCGCTTCGTGGTCGATGTCGTGGCGTTGCAGCACCCGCTGGTACGCCGCCTCGCCCAGTCGTTGCAAGGCATCGACCGGTTGCGCCAGGCAATCACTGATGGCCTCGACCAGCGCCTGCACCGAGCCTGCCGGGAACAGCCAGCCGTTCTCACCCGCGCGTACCAGCTCTGGAATACCGGCCACATAAGTGGTCAGCACAGGCCGGCGCAGGGCCATGGCCTCCATGATCACCACCGGCAACCCTTCGGCGAAGCTGGGCAACACCAGCGCGCGGGCGGCGAGCAACTCCTCGCGCACTTGCACGCCGCTGATCCAGCCGGTAATGCGCACCTGACCTTGCAGCCCATAGCGGGCGACCAGCGCTTCGATCGGCTTGCGCAGCTCACCATCGCCGGCCAGCACCAGTTCGAAGCGATGCCCTTGTCGAGCCAGTTGATGCGCAGCTTCGACCAGCAACAACTGGCCCTTCTGCTCGCACAAGCGCCCGACACACACCAGGCGCCGCACCTCGGGCACGGGCACTGGGGTTACCGCGTGGAAGGCGCGCTCCAGGCCGCAATGCACCACCTTGACCTTGGCCCAGTGCGCATGGGCCACCCAGCGGTACAGCTGACTGCGGCCGAAGTCACTGACCGCGACGACGAACGCTGCGCGCTGCACTTTCTCGCCCAGGTGCAGAAATTGCGGTTTGTCGAACTCCTCCGGGCCATGCACGGTAAAGCTATAGGCAGGCCCGCCAAGGGCTGCGGCCAGCATCACCACTTCGGCCGAGTTGGTGCCGAAATGCGCGTGCACATGCGTGCTGCCAGCGGCCTTTAGCCATTCCAGCAAGCGGCAGGCCTCAAGCAGGTAGACCACGTGGTACGGCCATGGCCGGTCGGCGCGCCAGCCCATGCGCAAGGCCAGGCACACAGCCTGGGCAAAATGCCGGGGCGCCGCGCGCAAGGCCTTCAACGCCGGTCGCAGCAAGCCCTTGAGGCCGTCCTGCAGCACGTAGCGGGTCCGTTCACGCTCGGCCAGATCCTCAGGGTCTTGCAGCGCGGCGTCCCAGCCGCGCAGGGCAAAGCGCTGAACCTCCAGGCCCTGACGCTCCAGCGCGAGGATTTCGCGACGGATGAAACTGTGGCTGACCTTGGGGTACTGATTGACGAAATAGGCAATGCGCATAAGCCTCGATCCTTGTTCCTTGAATGGATGATGCCGCTTGCCCGTCATTCGCCGCCTTGCAGCGCTGGCGCCGTACCCTCGGCAGCACAATCGGCCTTGGCAGCCAGCGCGGTCGGCGCTGCCAGCGTCGTTTGCAAGCGCGCGAATACCTCATCCATCAGCGCCTGACGGCGGCGATACATGGCACGTTTCTTCGGCGTGATGTCTTGCGCCGCGCGTTGCGCTGCGGCCAACGGCAAGCTGAAAAAGCCCTCGCGTTGCGCAGGCGTGGCGCCGTTTTCGAGCCAGATGACATCGTAGTTGGCCGCAAGGTCCAGGGCTTTTTCCTGGCCGAAATAGGCGTGCCGGTGATGACGATAGGCGTCGCTGACCACATACAGGTGCTCGACCCCGAGGCTGCGGGCCAGGCACTTGAGCACTTCGAGCAGCAGGCTGCGCGGGCGCAACCCTTCGAAATCCTTGGTCAGCTCGCGGTAGATGTTCAGCGACGTCTCGCTGTCGATGCCTTTGTGAATGCCCTGCACTGCCCCCACGAACAGGCACAGGCCTTCCTGGGTGCGGCGCAAGGTGAAGGCCAGCGAGGCCACGCGCAGCTCGCCCATGAAGAGGTTGAGTACCAGTTCCCCCTCGCGCTTGAACCAGATCGCCCGGTCCAGCACCACGCTGCATCCGGCGCAATACTGCGACAGGTCGCACACCAGCAGGCGCTCGTCACGCCCCAGCAACAGCAGCAGAGGCTGCTGGTGGACCACCACTTCGTAGTGCGAAGCCACCGCCTCCAGGCGCTCGGCGGCATCCCAGGACTTGCTGATATACGGCCAGTGCACCACGCCCACGCAGTCCACCCCCAGCCGTTCGAAACGTGCCTGGCCCAGTGCTGCGTGCATGCGCTGCAAAAACGGCTTGAGCAGCGGCCATTGGCGCTGGATGTTCAGGGCCAGCTTGAGTCTGTCCTTGAGCGCGCGCACCGAGTATCCGGGGTGCAGGGTCAGGACGCTGTTGACGATGGTTTTAACCCACATAGGCCTCTCACTTGTATTCAATCAGCACGGCTTGGCCTGCGCCCAGCCGGTGCCAGGTGAACCTGAGCTGCCCGAGCATCTCGGGAAACTTGCCCAGCACCAGGAACAGCGCCTGCACCCAGTTCTCCCGCCGAGAACGCGCCCCCTTGCGCGCCAGGCGCAGCACTTGCAACGGATACAGCACCGCCAACGACAACCCCCAGCCCCCCACCAGCAGGCACGCCAGAGCGATCAGCAACGGCAGCCCCAAGCCCCACATCCAGGCCCGACGCGACTCGCGCAACCAATGCCGTTCAGGCGGCGCACCATGTAGAAACGCCCCCTGCGCATAGGCGTAGCCGGCGCGCAGGCTGCGCCGCCACCATTGGCCAAAACGGGTCATGGCGGCATCGTGCAGGGTCATTTCATGGTCCAGGCGCCAGATTTTCCAGCCCGCCGCGCGCAGGCGTACACACAGCTCGGGCTCTTCGCCGGCGATCAATCCGGGGCGGTAGCCGCCCACCGCCGCGAACGCCGACACACGCATCAACGCATCGCCGCCACAGGCACGCGCCTCGCCCGTGGGGGTGTCCCATTCCAGGTCGCACAGCAGGTTGTACACCGACTGCTGCGCAAAGCGCTCGCGGCGTCGACCGCAGGCCACCGCCACCTCGGGGCGGGCGTGCAGGAACGCGGCGGCATATGCCAGCCAACCCGGCACCACCTCGCAGTCACCATCGACGAACTGCACCAGTTGCACGCTAGGCAGCAGCGACTGCAACCGGGCGAAACCTTCGTTACGGGCGCGAGCGGCGGTGAACGGCGTGCGCATGTCCAGTGCCAGGACCTCGACACCCAGGGCTTCGGCGCGCTGCACCGAACCGTCGCTGGAGCCAGAATCGACATACACCACCTGCTCGACCGCCTTGACCAACGACGCCAGGCAGCGAGCCAGACGCTCGCCTTCGTTACGCCCGATGACCACGGCCCCAATCCCGGTGGTATTCATCGCTACATCACCGCTTCGCGGGGTGCACGGGCCTTGATGGTGGCCGGCACGCCGATGGCCAGGGAGTTGTCCGGCACATCCACCAGCACCACCGCGTTGGCACCGATCACCACGTTGTCGCCGATGCGGATATTGCCCAGTACCTTGGCCCCGGTACCGATATCGACATTGTTGCCAAACACCGGTGCACATGGTTCATCGACGTTTTTCAGGCCCACCACCACGCCATTGCGGATGCGGCAGTCGTCGCCGAAGCGGGCGTAGCCGCTGACCACGATGCCGCCGAAGTGGTCAATGATGAAGTTACGGCCAATTTCGACCTCGCACGGCAGTTCCACCCCGGTGAGGATCTGCACGCACTTGAACAGCACCTTGTAGATCAGCGAGCACAGCTTGCGCAGCGGCGCCGGACGCACGCCGTAACGCCAGCGGCCGAAGCGGTAGACCAGCAAGACCCAAAAGCCCTGGGCGCCCCAATCGCCCCCGTGGGCACGCAAATCGGCGCGAACGTTTTCGAACATGGCTTCACCTAACGAGTGGGTTGGGTGGCAAAGCGGGTGGCCAGCAACAGCCCCCAGGTGGCCTTGGCGTGCCGCCAGCAGGCGTGGATGGCTGGCCGGCCTCGGCGCTTGAGCAATGCCTTGAGTGCCAGCACGGCATCGCCCACGCACACCAGCAGCATATGCAGGGCCAACCCCGAAACACCGTGGTGCTTGCGCATGTACAGCAACTCGCTCTCGATCTGGTAGGCCGAGATCTGCCGGCTGGCCGCCTCCAGTGCCGCCACCGACTTGGAGCTTTCCCCACCGATGTGCACCACCGTGGTGTGGGGGTAGAACACCACTTTCCAGCCAGCGGCCTTGACCCGTTTACAGTGATCGACCTCCTCGTAATAAAGGAAGAAACGCGGGTCGAACAGGCCGACCTGGTCGAGCACCTCGCGGCGTACCAGATAAAAGCAGCCCGGCAGCCAGTCGCATTCGCGCACCGAGGCGTGGTCCCAGTCCATCTCGTCGACCATCTTCAGGCCCGGAAAGAAACGTCCGAGCCCGGTTCGGCTGACGAACACATTCAGCGGCGTCGGAAAATAGCGGCAGGACGGCTGCAACGTACCGTCGCGCCCCACCAGTCGTACCCCCAGCACACCGCAATCGGGATGGGCATCCATGTAGTCGAGGGTCTTGGCCAGGCTGTCTGGAGCAACGAAGGCATCCGTGTTGAGCAGCAGTGCGTAGCGCCCACGCAGGTGCGCCAGCAGCTGGTTATTGGCGCGGCCAAAACCGACATTGCGCGTGTTGCTCAGCAATAGCGCATCCGGGCAGACTTCGGCCATGCGCGCCAGCGAATCGTCGGCCGAGGCATTGTCGACCACCAGGTAGCTGGCCAAGGTCTCGCTGCCAGCCCGGCGCAGGGCGTCGAACATCGGTTGCAGCAACCCGGCGGTGTTGAAGTTGACCACCATGACGTCCATCGGCTTGTCAGTCATCACGAGGTTCCCCAAAGAAATACGCCTGGCGCTGCTTGGCCAACAGCGGCTCCAGCGCCGGGTCGAATGATCCGGTGCGCTGGTTGAGCAACTCGGCCCACGGGTAGGTGGCGTGGCGTGCCTCGATATGCGCGACCAGTGCGTCGAAGCTGCAAATCACCTTGGCCGGGTTCCCGCCCACCACGCTGTTGGGCGGCACATCCTTGGTCACCACCGCCCCGGCAGCCACCACCGCGTTGGGCCCGATCGTGATGCGCGGCATGATGATCGCGCCGTGGCCGATGAACGAGTTGTCGCGAATATCGATGTAGCCCACCGAGTCCAGGTGCTTGCCGTAGACCAACTCGATCAGCGCGACCACCCCGTCGTGGCCGATCAATGTGCAATCGGACAACCCCACGTTATTGCCGATGCGGGTCAGCGGTGGGTCAGTCACATTGCAGCCGGTATTCATGTGCAGGTTTTCCCCCACTGAATAGAACGAGCCCCAGCGCGTCAGGTATTGCCCCCAGGCATAGGGCGTGGGGTTGCAGAATCGCTTGTAGGCCGAGCGGCCATGCCCGGTACTGTGGGCATAATGCGTCAGCGCCTTGCGTATCCATCCAAACATACGACTTGCCTCGCACGTGATGCGGTCATGAACGGTCCCTGAGGCGAGTTTGGTCGGCTACGCACGAGGATGACCGCATCGCTCTCAATCCCTGGTTGCTGCATGCCTGTTCAGGCGGTCGTGCCCTTCATCTGTTGGTTGAGGTGGTCGGCCAGGCGCAGCGCGAACTGCAGCAGCGGCATGGTCGGGTTGGCCGCGCCGCCGGTGGCGAAGATACCGCTGCCGGCGACGTATAAGTTGGGCGTGCCGAACACCTTGCAGTCGCTGTCCACCACACCATGCTCCGGCGACATCGCCATGCGGGTGGTGCCCATGTGGTGGGCATGTGGCTGGATATTCAAAGGCAACGAGGTGTCGTAGACGAATTCGTTGAGTTTGACGAAACCCAGATCCGCCTCGGCGAACTGCTTAGCCAGTTCGGCGCCAATGCACTTAATGGTGTGACGGTCGGCATCGGCCAGTGCCCAGTGAATATTGGCCTTGGCCACGCCCAGCGCGTCCTTCTCGTCAAGCAGCGTGAGGCGGCTGTTCACGTTCGGAAACTGTTCGATCATGGTGCCCAGCACGCCGTCGCCGGGGCAGCTGAAACTGGCGATGAAATTCACCTTGCTGGCCAAGCCGGTGTCGCAGGCGAGGTTCTCCAGGAAGCGCTTGATCTCGGCCGTGCGCCCGTAGGTCTGGATATCGGCCAGCACCGACGCGGCGACATTGCCCTTGCCAGCCTGGTATTGGGCGACAAAGGCGTCAGTGGTGTAGTACTGGCGCTGGTCGGTGGGCAGGCCGCTCTTGAGGATGAACGTGCCCATGTCGACGTTCATATGATCCATGAAGCAGCGTCCGACCATGCCGTCGTGACGCACCACGCCGGCAGCCTGCAACGACTGGCTGTTGAGCAGTTGCCGGGCGTTCTCCAGCGCCCCCATGGCGAGGATGAAATGCCGGGCCTGGACGCGCTCGCGGTGTTGGTCGTAGTCGGACACGACCACCGCCGACAGACGCCCGGCGCTGGGGTCGAACTCCAGGTCCACGCAATTGCAGTTGAGGAAGACGTCAAGCCCTGGCGTATGCTCCAGGGCTTCGGCGTACTTCTTTGCAAAGCGCGTCGGCGGGCTGAGCAGGAAGCGATCGGCCTCGAAATCGTCGCCGCCAAGGTCCGCATTCACCGCTTTGAACGGGGCGCCTTCGGGCAGGTCGACGATGGCCATGGCCTCGGGCAGGTAGCGTTCGATCTCAGCATAGGCGATCGGCCAACCGGGCAAGCCGACCGGCGGCCCTGCGGCGAAATCCGAAGGATCGAAGGGCCGACAGCGTCCAGCCCAGTGATTGGAAGTGCCCCCCAGAAAGCGCAGGCGCGTTTCGCCTGGGTACATCTCAAGGCCACTGGAGGCGCAGTGGTAAAGGTCCTGGGAGCGCTCGGCATAGTCATGCCCACCGCCTTCGGCCAACAGCACCCGCCAACCGGCGCCCGCCAGGCGCAGCGCCAGGGTGATGCCCGCAGGGCCGGCGCCGAGGATGCAGACATCGTAGAGGCCACCCAGGGCCTTGTGCGTCTGATAATCCTTGATCATGGCTGAGCATCCCGAAAGTAATGCGCAGGCAGGACCCAGCCGTTGATCACGACGAACCCGCCTTTGTCAGCGTTCTTGCGTGCAGCCGGCACGGCGACCGCCTGGGGGATTGCGCCGAACGCCACGGCAGCGGCGCCCAACAGCACACAATTGCGCATGAAAAGCCTACGGCCCGACACCCCGGAACAGAACTGCCACTTCCCCATGATTGCAAGCCCCAAGTCCATGATTGTCTCGCGGCGGCGCTGTACCGCGCCGACCGTACCCCCGTTACCACCCCATCAGAGCCAGTTGAAGAAGTCTGTCAGCAGGACCCCGCAAAGCGCCCCGACGCCCAGCATCGGCAGCACGATCAATTCACGTTTGAGGTTGAACATGCCCAGCTTGCAGTTGACGTACACAATCAGCACCAACGTCGGGAAGGTATGCAGCGCCACCCCCCAGATCGCCAGTTGCGTGCCGCCCAAGGCCAGCAACAGCGGCAGGCCGCCCCACAAGGCGACCAGCCGGATGATGTTGTCCATGGCCTGGTACTTGGTCAGCCCTAAGGCCAGCCAGACCTGATGCGCCAGGCTGTAACGCAGGGTGAAGAACGACAGCGACAGAATGGCCAGCATAGTACCTGCCCCGGCATAGCGCTCGTCGTACATCCAACTGATCAGCAACGGGCTCGCGGTCAGGAAGCCGCCACACACGAACAACAGCACCAGATCGACCATCAGGCGCAGGCGCTGGTAGAGATGCTTGAGGCGTTGCGTGTCGCCTTCGCGCGCCGCTTCGCTGAACGACGGCAACGCCACGGCGCCGACGACCTTCAGCAGACCCGTCTGGATCGACCCCAGGATCAACACCGCGATGGAATAAACGCCCAGCTCGGTCTCGCTCATGCTCCCGCCGAACCACATGCGGTCGCCGTACATGGCCAGTACACCGACCATCGACGACAGCAAGATCCAACGGCCGAACTTAACCAGCTCGTCCAGGGCGCTGCGGTCCCATTGCAGGCGATTGGCCGGACCGTCCATCGCCAGATGCCCGAGCAGCGTACTGGTCAACGCACCCGCAAGGCCTGCGACCACCAGTGACCAGACCGAGCGGGTCAGCCAGGCCAGCACCAGCATCACGATTAGCCCGACAAGCTGCGAGGCCAGGTCGATCAGGACTACGCGCTTTTGCTGCAGGGTGCGCACGGCAATGTCCATCTTGGTCGACTGCAGGCCATAGATAATCGCCGAAATACCCGACACCGCCAGCACTTCAGGCAGTTGCGGGTCTGCGTAGGTGGAATGGGCAGGCCACATCTGGGCCACCTGCGCCAGCCAGGCGGCCAGGGCCAGCAGCAGGGTGAGGCCGAACAAGCTGAAGCCGCGCAGTATCTGCACGGTCCAGGCGGTATTGAGAAACAGCGGATCCTCGCCGCGCGGGCTCTGGATGATGTTCTGGCGCAAACCCACATCCGAAAGCAGGTGCAGCAGCACCGACACGGTGGTGGCGATGACCATCATGCCGAACATCTCGGGCACCAGTAGCCGCGCCACCAGCAAGTTGCCGCCCAGACGCATCACCTGGGAGGCCACCAGCGCCCCGATATTCCATGCCCCCGCCCATATCGCGCGCCGACGCAGGCTGCCTGCTGCTGACACATCAATCGACGGCATGGGCATATCCCTGACTGAAATGGCTAAAGGTCACTATAGTTTCAATCAGCCATGATGCTAGCTCTTCCACCACAGGACAGGTGCCTGCCGCCCATGCCAGAACATCTACGCGCATTGATCGTCATTTTGTTGCTGGCCTGCGTGGTGTTCGTGCTGGCACGCCAGGCCGCCAGCGACCTGGTGCCCGAGCAGGATTTCAAGCGCAGGCGAAACCTGTGGTTCGCCATGACCCTGCTGGCGTTCTTCTCGTTCAGCTACTGGGTGTACGTGGCCGCAGGCGCAGTGCTGCTGATGCTGGCGGGCAAGCGCGAGCGCAATCCCACCGCGCTGTTTTTCATGTTGCTGTTCGTCATCCCGCCGGCCTCGGTGCAGATTCCAGGCTTTGGCGTGATCAACTACTTGCTCGATCTCAACCATATCCGCCTGCTGGCCTTGTGCGTGCTGCTGCCCGCCTCGCTGGCCCTGAGCCGGCGCCCCGACACCCTGCGCTTCGGGCGTACCTGGCCAGACCGCCTGCTGTTCGCGGGCATCGCGCTGATGAGCGCACTGTACTTGCGTGAAACCACGCTCACCGACACCCTGCGCCAGGCGTTCTACCTATATGTCGATGTCTTCCTGCCCTACTACGTTGCCAGCCGGGGCGTGCGCGAGCTGAGCGACTTCAAGGACGCAATGCTGGCTTTCGTGCTCGCCGCCTTCGTGCTGTCGATCATCGCGGCGGTGGAGTATGTACGTCACTGGTTGCTGTACAACGCACTGATGGACGCCATGGGCGTGCAATGGAGCATGACCGGCTACCTGTCGCGCGGCGGCTCGCTGCGGGCCAGCGCGACCACCGGGCAAGCCATCGCCCTGGGCTTCGTAATCAGCGTGGCGATCGGCCTGTATCTATTCCTGCAAGGCCTGGTACGCAGCCGCCTACAACGGCTGCTGGGCGCGCTACTACTGGGCGCCGGGCTCTTCGCCCCGCTGTCGCGAGGTCCGTGGATCGGCACCGGGGTGATCATCGTGGCCTTCATCGCCACCGGTCGCCAGTCGCTGAAGCGCCTGACCCTGCTGGCCCTGGCCGGCGTGCTGACGATTCCGCTGCTGGCGGTGGTCCCCGGTGGCGACAAGGTGCTGAACCTGCTGCCCTTCATCGGCACCATCGAAACTGAGAACATCACCTACCGCGAACGGCTGATCGACAATTCGTGGATTGTGATTCAACGCAACCCACTGTTCGGTTCGTTCGATTTTCGCAGTACCCCAGAGATGCAGTCGATGATCCAGGGCGACGGTATCATCGACATCGTCAACACTTACATCAGCCTGGCACTGCGCGTCGGTCTGGTTGGCCTGGCGTTGTTCGTCGCGTTTTTCCTCAGCGTGCTGGCGGGCCTGCACAAGGGCTTGCGAGCCTTCCCCGACAAGGACCACCCCGAGCGCGTGCTGGGCCGAGCGCTGCTGGCCACGTTGCTGGGGATCCTGGTGATCATCTTCACGGTTAGCAGCATCACCGTGATCCCTATCGTCTATTGGTCGATTGGCGGGCTGGGGGTGGCGTATATCCAACGCGTCCGCCTGCTGCGCCAGGCCGAGGCCTCCCCCCTACCCCAGCCGAGCCTTCAACACAGGTAACTGCCATGCCCGCACCGCGCCTTGCCAGCCGCGCCTGGCTGCTGCTCGCCCTGCTGCTCGCCCTGCTGCTCGCCCCCGTGGCCCACGCTTCGGAGTGGGCGGTGCAGGTCGATGAAAACAACGGCCTGCCCAGTGTCACCCGCGGTGGCGGGCCGGCGATGCGCGCCAAGTTCGATTTCTGGGCCCAGGATTGGCGCTGGACCGGTTTCCAATCGGCAATGCGGGTAGAAGGCCCCTATCGCTACAGCCTGCTGGGCCGTAACCCGGACCTGGACTTCGATCTCAAGGCCGCCATCGGCAAGGCCGACGCACACAGTCTGGCCTGGACCTTCGATCTTCAGGCCCACAGCCGCCAGTCGAATGTCAAAGGCGGCGGGCTGGTGTTCCAGTTCGACCCGGCCATGCTGACCGGCGAAATGGGCGCGCCGACACTGCTACCGGACAACCGTGGCTGGGCCTGGGGCAGCCAGGGGCGGCGTATCGAGATGCGCTTCGAGCCGCCGCTGGCCCGGGTGTACTTCGAGCAGGGCAACCCGCGCGAAGTGCGCGCGTTCTTCTACCAGAACACCATCGTGCCGGGCCACCAACAGGTCACGGCGAGCTTGACGATCAGCGGTGACATTGCCCTGGCACCCACTCCAACCGAGCGCTTCGGGCTCGCCGATCCGAGCACCTGGCCGGATGATCAGTTGAACTGGCGCACCTCGCCGGTGGACCTGTCGTTTCTCAATGCTGCGCAAAAGCCAGCCGGCAAGCGCGGCTTCGTCAAGGCCGTGGGCGAACAACTGCAATTCGCTGACGGTACGCCTGCGCGCTTCTGGGGCACCAACCTGTCGGCCTACGCACTGTTCAAGAGCCCCGACGAAGCCATCAAGGAGCAAGCCAAGCGGCTGTCGGCGCTGGGTTTCAACCTGGTACGCCTGCACCATCACGATTCACCCTGGGTCAGCCCGAACATCTTTGGCGATATCAGCACACTGCGCGACACCCAGCGCTTGGACGAGGAGTCGCTGCGCAAGATCGACCTGTGGATCAAGAGCCTGAAGGACGAAGGGATCTACGTATGGCTCGACTTGCACGTGCAACGCCCGCTGACCGCCGCCGACCGCATCGAGGCCTTCGATGAGGTGGCCAGGGGTGACCGGGCAATCGACCTGAAAGGCTACGCCTACGTGAACCCCAGCATCCAACAGGCGATGAAGCGTTTTGCAGAGCAGTACCTAAGCCATGTGAATCGCTACACCGGCTTGGCCTACAAGGACGACCCCGGCGTGGCCGCGATCTTGCTGACCAACGAAAATGACCTGACCCAGCACTACGGCAACGCCCTGCTGCCGGACAAGGGGGTTGCGCACCATAGCAGCTGGTACATGACCCAGGCCAAGGCGTTCGCCCAACAGCACGACCTGTCCGCCGACCGCACGTGGCGCGCTTGGGAGCATGGCCCGTCGAAGCTGTTTCTCAACGATCTGGAGCACCGCTTCGACGCCGACCTGATCGCTCACCTGCGCGCCCTGGGGGTCAAGGTGCCTATCGCCACCACCAGCACCTGGGGCGGCAATGGCCTGAGCGCCTTGCCCGCGCTGACCAGCGGCGACGTGATCGATGCACACGCCTACGGCGGCACCGGCCAACTTGAGCGCAACCCATTGACCAGCGACGGTCTGGTGGACTGGCTGGCAGCCGCCCAGGTGGTTGGCTGGCCGATGACCGTGACCGAGTGGAATGCCGAGCCCTTCCCGACCCCTGATCGGCACTCGCTGCCGCTGTACGTGGCTGCGACCGCAAGCCACCAAGGCTGGGCGGCGATCATGCAGTACGCCTACAGCCAGCAGGCCTTCAGCGGCTGGAGCACGGCAGACAACTGGCACGCCTACAACGACCCGGCCATGCTCGCCACCCTGCCTGCCGCCGCCCTGTTGTATCGGCGTGGCGACGTGCACCTGGCATCCACCCACATCGTCTTTGCACCCACCGCGCAAATGCTCTACGAGCGCCCCATCACCCCGGCGAACTCCGTCCTGCTACGCACCGCCGTCACCCAGGGTCGCCTGCAAATCGCCCTGCCGCAGACGCCTCAGTTGCCCTGGCTCAAGCCTGGGCAAATTGCGCCGGATGCCAGGGTGCTGAACGACCCCGATCAATCATTGCTGCCAAACGATGCCAGCGAGGTCCGCAGCGATACCGGCGAACTACGCCGCAACTGGCACCAGGGTCTGTACACCATCGACACACCGCTGACCCAGGTGGCCACCGGCTGGCTGGGGGGGCAGACCATCAGCCTGGGCGATGTCCAAGTGCAATCCACCACGCCTTACGCCAGCGTGGCGGTACAAAGCCTTGACGCCAAGCCCCTGGGCGAGTCGCGGCGGCTGCTGGTATCGCTGGGCACGCGCGCGGTGCCCAAGGCAGACGACAAGATCCCGTTCAACGTCGAACCCTTCACGGGCACGCTGCGCATCAAGGCGCCATCGGGCCTGAAACTGTCCAGCCGCAATGCCGATGGGCAGGCGCAGACGCTGCCGGCCAGCTACGAAGCGGGGCACTACCTGATCCGTTTCGACGGCTCGATGATGGCCAATTGGCTGTTCCTCGAATAGCCATCTAGAGTCTCTGAAGGCCTGCCAGGCAGGCCTTCTTCCCGGCGGTTCAGGGGCGATTGCACAGGCAACGGATTCCAGGAGGGCGGGATGAAGTTTCTGGTCGTCGGTGGCGCAGGCTACATCGGGTCGCACATGGTCAAGTACCTGCTCGGCGCAGGTCATGAGGTGGTGGTGGCCGACACCGCGCCGGCCCGCGCGGGCATTCAGTGGGCAGAGCTGGACATCGCCGATGCCCACGCACTGGAGGCGCTATTTGCCGAGTATGCGTTCGATGCGGTGTTCCATTTCGCTTCGTACATCCAGGTCGGTGAATCGGTCAGTGACCCGGCCCGCTACTACCAGAACAACGTCGCCGCCACCTTGACGCTGTTGCACGCGATGGTGCGCGCCGGCATTCGGCATCTGGTGTTCTCATCGAGCGCAGCGGTGTACGGCGACCCCCACTACAGCCCCATCGACGAGGAACACCCCAAGGCCCCCATCAACCCCTATGGGCGCAGCAAGCGCATGGTCGAACAGGTGCTGTTGGACTACGACCGGGCCTATGGGCTCAAGTCGGTGTGCCTGCGCTACTTCAACGCCGCCGGGGCCGACCCGGATGGCCAACTGGGCGAGTGCCACGAACCTGAAACCCATCTGATTCCCTTGATTCTGCAGGCCGCCTCAGGACGGCGCGCGGCCATCACCGTGTTCGGCAAGGACTACGCCACCCCGGACGGCACCTGTATCCGCGACTACATCCACGTCGCTGACCTGGCCTCGGCGCATGCCTTGGCCGTGGACTACCTGCTCAAGGGCGGCGAAAGCGCCGCGTTCAACCTGGGCAACGGGCTGGGCTTCTCGGTACAAGAGGTGATCGACGCTGCCCGTGCGGTGACCGGTAGGCCGATCACCGTGCATGAAGCACCGCGTCGGGCTGGCGACCCACCCAGCCTGGTGGCTGATGCACGCAAGGCCAGGCGGCTGCTGGGCTGGGAGCCGCAATACACGGAGCTGGAGGAGATCGTCGGGCATGCCTGGCAGTGGGAATTGAAATACCCCTGGACTTGAGTGCCGCGAGGCCCGTTGTAGGAGCGGCCGGTCCGGCGCCCCGGCGAGGCCGCTCCTACACGGACGCATCGCATCCACCGTTGCGACGTCAATAATACGACCGCGTCTCGGGTTCAGCCTTGTTCAACACGGCCCCCAACAAGTTCGACTGCGCCAGATGGTACAGGCAGTCCTCGATGTCCTTCTTGCTGTTGCTACCGTTGGCGACTACCAGCAAGACGCAGTCGAACTTGGGCAGCACGTTGATCGCATCGTCCGAACTCAACAGCGGCGGCAGGTCGAAGATGCAGATGCGCGATTCGTAGCGCTCACGCAGGTCGCTGATCAGGTGGCTGACCTTGGCAGAGGAAAGCGTCTCGGTGGACAACGGGATGGGTTCACGGGTCGGCAGCACCACGAAACGTGGCAACGCCGGGTTGACCAGTACCTCTTCAAGCCCGGCCTTGCCGCTGATCAACTCGTTCAACGCCTTGTCCATCGGCAGCCCCAGGGCCTTGCCCACGCGCGGCCTGCGCAGGTCGAAATCCACCAGCAGGGCCGTCTTGTTGGTGTGGTGGGCGATACTCATGGCCAAGTTGACCGCCAGCACCGTCTTGCCCGCCTCCGGCGTGGGTGAGGTGATTGCTAGGGTACGCCAGCCGTTTTCCTCCATGGCCTGTAGCACCTGGGTGCGCAGCAGGTCGAAGGCCCAGCTCATGTTCGAGTTCTTGTTATAGGCAACGATGCGCTGACGCTCCAGATGCTCGGCCTTCAGCGGCACCACCTTGGTCTGCACGTAGTCGAAAGGGCCCAGTCCATCTGGCTGCTCCAGCGCGGGCGCAGGTTGTTGCGTGTCCGCAGCACCGGACGAAACCGAGTGAACGTTCTTGCCAACCGCCGGCGTGATCCTGTCCATCACTGCATTCCCTATTCAAACCGAGCTATAGTTTTTATTAGCAGAAGATCCAAGGGCATGTAGAACAGGTGGATGAGCAGCAGCAGTAACGCCACAAGCAGCACCCCTGCAACGATCAGCCCGACCCGCCACTGCCTGCGCTTGGCTAGCTCCGCCTGGGTGGCGATGAACGGCACCGACACCAGCACGCGCTTGCCCAGTACGCTTTCCAAGGCCCCTGCCCCGCGTACGCGCTGGTTGAGCATCTCCAGCAGCATTACCAGTGCGCCCCCCCCCGCCGGTGCCAGCACCAGACCCAGGGCGACGATCTTCTTGCGGTTGGGCTTGACCGGTTTCTCCGGCACCCGTGGCGGCTCCAGCAACACGAAGCGATCGGCTTTGTTTTCCTGTTCGAGACTTTCGCTGATCTTGGCGCCCATCTCCTTGGCACGGATTTCCTCGTACTTCTTGCGCGCATTGTCGTGGTCGCGCATCAGCGTGACCAAACCACGCTCGACCTGGGGAGCCTGAAGAATTTCGGCTTCGATGGTTTCCATTTTCTTGGAGAGGTCGCGTTTTTGCTGAGCCAGCGAAGCGATGTTGGCTTGGGCAGCAGCGATCTTGGCCTGTGCACGGGCAACATCCAGGCTGACCCCGGTCGCCCCGCTGCTGGCGCTGCCGGAGGCTTCAAGGGCCTGGATCTTGCGCTGGATCGCGATCACATCAGGGTGCGCGTCGGTGTAGCGGGTCAGCAACCTTGCGTACTCGGCCTTGAGGCTACCTAGGTCCTGAGGCTGGCTGGCACTGGCTGCGCGGTTGCCATCGGCGTTGCGCGAGGCGACGCCGGCATTGGCTGCCGACAGTTCCAATTGCAGGTAGCGCAGTTCTTCCTGGGCGTTCTTGTAGTCGCGGTCGACTTCGCGGAACTCCAGCTCTGAACGCGACAAGGTGTTCATGCGCAGGGTCTGGTTTTCCGGCAATGCGTTGGCGTTGGCCTGCTTGTAGTCGGCCAGCTGGTTTTCCAGCGTCGCAAGCTCCGCGCCGAGCTTGTCCGCCTCCTGGGTGAGGAATTGAGTGGTCTCGGTGGCGCGCTCGGTGCGCTGCTTCATGTTTTCGTTGAGGAACAGGGTGACCAGCTGGTTGGCCACCTCGGTGGCGATTTGCGGATCCTTGTGGTCGAACGACACGGTGAACGCCACGGTGGTCTCGCCACGGCCCTTGACGAAGGTGCTCAAGGTGTTGACGCCGATGGCGTTGCGCATCAGGTCGACCTTGTCCGACTCGCTGAGAGCGCGCGCGCTGTCGGCGAACAAATGGTACTGGCCGATGATCTGCAACAGGTTGTCACGGGTCATGACCCGCTGGCGGATCACTTCAATACGCTCGTCGGCCACGCTCGGGTTGTTGGTGCCGACCAGCTCCGGGGAGATCTGCTGCGACTCCACCAGGATGGTGCCAACCGCCTGATAGACCGGCGGCACACTGATCGCCACCGCCACGGTGGCCGCCAGTATCACTACGATGCTCACCCCTAGCAGCAGGGCCCGGTCCTTGATGATTGCAATGTAATCTTTGAGGGAGAGCTCGTATTCGGACTTCATGGCGGTCACCAGGCTGAAGTTCAGAAGTCGGGATACCTATAGGTCAAGGTCAGGCCGACGATTGTTGCAGCGGCATCCGGCGCGCCGGTTTGGCGGCGCTCCTTGTACATCAAAGATAGGCGCAGATCCCAGAAAGGCGAAAACTCACGTGACGCCCAGGCACTGTAGCTTTGCAGGGTATTCGGGGTTTGCCCCTTGCTGTCCTGCCACAGGGCATCCAGCCCCACGCGCGTCAGTTCATCCACCGCGTAACTCCAGATGCCGTGCACCAGGTCAAGCTGGGCGAAACCGCCCTGGGCACTGGCCACGGTAGTGCGCTCGGCGCTCAGGCTGGCATCGGTGCGAGTGCCGCGGTAATCCAGCAGGACTCCGCCTTCACCGCGTCTTCCGCCTGCCGAACCCGATACCTGGTTGACGCCGATGTGCGCACGCCCGGTCAGGCTGTCAGTGATCTGGTACTTCATGCCCACGCTGGGCGTGTAGCTGTTGGAGGCCACCGCCGTGTCGCTCTGATCCGGCTCGTAACGGCGAATGCGCAGCCCGCCGAACACGTCCGTACGCTCGCTCAAGGCATAGGTGAGCGTAGAAATATTGGCCAGTTCGTCATAGCCGGTCAGGCTGGCGATGTCGTAGGTTGCATGGGAATAGCGCGTTTCGTTGTCGAACGTGGTACGTGCGCTCAGTGCGTGGCTCCAGTCGCCGGATAGCATGCTCATCTTCTGCGTGCCATCGGTGGTCACCACACCGGTATCCAGCACGGTACCCGACAGGGTCGAGCTTTCGAGGTACTGGGCGCGCAGGCCGAAGTGGCCTTTTTCGGTATCACGCCGCCAGCCCAGGCTCAGGTCTGGGTCCTGGCGATTGGACTGTACCGAGGTATCGGAGGAATGCAGCACGTGCACCCCAAGTCCCAAGGTCAGTTGGTCGCGGTCGAAAGTCCCGACCAGGTTGTAGTTGGGCTCGATGAGTGTTCGCATCACACCCTTCTCGTCAGAGGTCAGCAGCAACGGGTTGCTGTCGTATTCCACGGTGGTTGGTATCACCACCGAAGACTGCCAGAGCGCGGCCTGGGCCAGGCCGGGAAACGGCAACATAAGAACTGCCGTTGCAATACGTGTTGTTCGAAGAATAGGCACTGTACGGTCTTAATGAAGTGAGGCGGGCTCAAGGCACGATCAGCGTATCGCCCGCCTGGAGTTGGAAGTTGGTGGACATGTCACGCCCGGACATCAAGTCCTTGTAACGCACCGGCAGCACTTTTTGCTGACCAGCGTTGGTACGGATAATCTTGATGCCGCTTTCGTCGGCGAACTTGTCCAATCCCCCCGACATGCTCAAGGCTTGCAGCACGGCGGTAGGGCCAGTCATTGGCACAGGCCCAGGCTTGAGCACCTTGCCCTGCACATACACGAGGTTGCCTGCGGTGCCGGTCACCACGACACTGACATTAGGGTCGGCCAGATAGGGCTTGAGCCCTGCGGCCACCTTCTTGGCGGCGGCCGTTACGTCAAGGCCGGAGACGTCCAGGCGCCCGGCCAAGGGAAATGTGATGCTGCCATCGGGCAGTACGGTGGTTTCCTGGCGCAAGGTGTCTTCTTGCCACACCGAGATCAGCAATTTGTCGCCAGGGCTTAACAGATAGGGGGAATTGGTGTCGCCGGCCTGGGCAGTGGAGCACAGCATCAGCACGCACAGCAGAGCGAACATTGAACGCAGCATGGGGTCCCTCCTGCCAGCTTGGCATGCAAAGAGCACTGATTGAGAACAGCACACTAACTCTCGCTCCAGTCCCGCCGCAGGTTGCGGCGCGATGGCCTCTATCTTCCTGGAAGCCCGTTGCCACGGGGCTGATACTGCAAGGCCGCTGGCAACTGGAATATAGCAATGGATACAAAATTGACAAGCCGAACGACGCGCCGCAGAACCGGCTGAGTCAACCGTGCAACCGGGCCAGACTCACACTTTGTTGCGGTTGGCGACTGCGACGAAGCCGATCACAGCAAAGCCGAACAGCCAACCCGCCGTCGCCAAGGGAATGACGTTGGTCTGGCTGACGTAGGCGTCCGCAGCCCGGGCCGCACCGCTCATGAGCACCAGCAGGAAAATCGACTTGATGAAAAGTGTCGAGCGCATGATCCCCTCCTAATAAAGAGGATAAACATCGTTGTCTGGGCGGGTTCCAGCGCAGGACTACGTGGCTGGTAAATTGAGCTTATGGGCAGAGTGACACTACGTCAACGTTCCGACACCATAATAAAATTCAATGGCAAGCCACCATAATCGTCAAAATTCCGCCAACAAAAAAATACATGGCCATGTGCTACTTCAGGCAAAAACAAGTATCGCCATGACGCAAAAATAAGTGGCTAATTTCTGCAAAAAGCATGAGTAAAGTGGCTAAATGGCGACCATGAATTTAAACAGCCCCCAACGCGTAGCCACGTGGGGAGCTGTTAAATACATGAGAACCTGAATGGCTATCGTTAAGGCTCGCGTCGCAAACGTGTCACGCTCGCGGCAACAAATCCAGAGTGCGCTCTACTTCATTGATATCAATGGTAAAACCCTCGCCCTGAGGTGTGCCGACAACGAATGCGAAGTGCTGACCATCGCGGTCAGCCAGATACTTGTAGTAGCTGACGAATCGGTTTGGCGGCTGCAACGGGAAAATCGTACCACCGGGTTGCAATACATTGACCCCGTGCACCAGTTGGCTGCCCTCCACCCCCATCACCACCTGCGCACCGGCACAGGCCGCGACGATGGCCGGTACATCCAGCTGCATGGGGTTGATCACCCGAAAACCCCGGGTCTGGCGCAGGTGTTCGGCAATTTCCAGCTCATTGCGCAACAGGCGCAAGTCGCCTTCACTGCCACGCAGGATGAAGACGCCGGGGTGCGGTGCGTGTTCGACATGTGCCAACAGCTTGTTGCCCATGTCCCGGTAGCGCTGATAGCGGCTGCGGTTGTTGCTGGTGTCGTCGAACACCACCAGTTCGTGGAAGAACGCCGTGCGCAAGCGCAACGGGTTCATACCCAACCAATCCTCATAGGCCGGCCCTTGAGTGAACACCGGGTATCTGGCTGAGGGCGCGGTGGTTACCGGCACCCCTTCATCGCAGGCCAGCGCGTAGGTGGCGCAGTCCTCCATCAGCCAGGTACCGAACCAGGCGTTACCGTTCTGTGTGCAGTAGATCGCTGCGCGTTCGATCTCGCTCTCCACCCTCAGCGGCGGAAAACGGTTGGGTTTGAGCGACAGCCAATGGGATGCCGCGCCTTTGTACAAAGCCCCTTCGAGTAGCCAGACATCCTTGATCAGGTAGCCCCGCGTCGGCCCCTGCTGCATGCGCACGCCACCCTGCATGGTGGGGCCTGGGTGCACGTAAGGATAGAAACGCTTCCCCTCCCAACCGGTCACCCGTGCCAGTTGATCCGGCAGGTAGAACGCAGGCGGTGAGACGGTGACTTCGCCTGGGGCAATGTCCCAGCACTTGTCGGCGACTTGTTTGATGTCGATGTCAGGTTGCCGTGCCAGGCGCTTCCTGGCCATGTGCCGATACGCGGCCAGCGACCACGTGTACCCCCGCGCGGCCGGCGCGCGTCCAGGCTTGGAGATATCGGTTCCCATGCAACGCCCTCCGCAGGTCGCGACCTTGGTTCAACTGCACTGCACGCACTCCATCGCCGGTGGCGACGGCAAGCTGGCATAGCGGCTACGCAGGATCTCGAGAAACTGCTCGCCGCCACTCGCCTCGCCATACAGGTAGATCTTGTGCAAGCCGCCGAACACCATTTCCTGGTAGCGGCTGGCGACTTGCGCCGCACTCGAACCGTCCGGCACACCGAGATGAAGGGTCAGCTTGTCGCCCTCCATCGCGAACAAGGGGGTCTCCCACAAGAAACTCGCGCGGCCGACCTTGGGCAGGCGCACGAACAGGTAGGCATGGTTGTTCAGGCCGTCGATATCGCCGCCGCGCCGCCGCTTCCACTTCAACAGGCCGTCGTCCGGGCGGGCCAGGCACAAGCCGATATCGTAATAGTCGTAGCCATTCTCCAAGGCCCACTCCAAGGCCATGAAGGTGGTGATGGAGTTGACCTCACGCAGCCTCTTGGCGTCTGCAAAGACCGCTTCGCAGTAACCGAAGCGCAGGGTACTCCAATAACGTTTGCCACCACGGATGATCTCGCAGCCCAGATGGCAAGCCACCACCTCATCGCCCAGGGTGATCAGGTCCAGGCGCCCGGCGCCTTTGGCCAAGCGCACCACATCATCACTGGGAAACTGCGCGGCATGCACGCCCTGGCGAGCGCTGGCGTATGGCCTTAGCAAGTCGCGGTCGGCCATGGCGATCTCGGCATCGTCAGTGGTTTGGCGCATCCGATAGAGCGGTCGATGTTTACGGATGCTGCGGCGCAGTTCACTGTCATAACGCGCGGTGATGTCATCCAGCGGGCGCCCCAGGGGCACCACTGCACTGAGGTAATGCGGTACAGACAACGCGCCGGCAGTCGGCATTTCACTGATAACCACGACCTGGCGCGCGCGGTCAGGTGCCGGCTCTACGCTGAATTCGGGCTGCCCCTGGCGGTCCTTGCCGGCGATTAGCAGCTTGGCCATCGCCCGCTGCTGCTTGCGACCGATGTAGAGAATTTCGTAGGGGCTATGCTCCTGCAACTTGAAACGCGCCACTTCCCAACGCCAGAAGCAGGCACGCCCCAGCAGGTCGCGTAGCGCATTGGCAGCGTTACGCAACTCATACCGCATGGAAGGAGAGATGAATCTGCGCGCAGCGGCCGCCAGCAATGCTTTCATGTCGTCGCCCACATCCTTTGCCAAGCGTTGAGGCCAGGGCGCAAATGCCCGGTGGATTATCGTTGCCGTCACCCAACATCTTGATATCCCTTGACTATTTGGGGCGAGTCGGGCGGCACCACTGAACACAAGTAAAGATGCCACCGACGAACCTCGCAAGCGGCGTTATGACATCACTGGTAAAGATTTCATGACGCCGAACGGCCGACGCATCAATCCATACGCGATTTATCTACCGCCCTGCATCAACGTTCACTGCCTTTGCCGATGGCCCTTACGAACCCAGGAGCCCCGCCCGGCAGTCACTCAAGCGCCGGGCGTCGCTGTGCATGATGGTGTTGCAGCCACTGGCGCAGCGCTTCGGCGGGCATGGGCCGCCCCAACAGATAGCCCTGGCCCTGATCACAGCCGGCATGGCGCAGAAAGTCGAACTGCGCCTGGGTCTCGATGCCTTCGGCGGTGATACGAAAGCCCAGGGCATGTCCCAGATCGATGATCGCCCGGGCGATGGCGATCGCATCGTCGTCGTCGGGCAGGTCCTTGATGAAGGCACGGTCGATCTTCAGGTGATCGATAGGTAAGGCGCGCAGGTAGGCCAGCGACGAGTAGCCAGTGCCAAAGTCGTCCACGGCGGTAGCCACCCCCATCGCCTGAAGCTGCGCCAATACTGCGCAGGCTTGTTGCTGGCTTTCCATCAGCAGGCTTTCGGTGATTTCCACCTCCAGCAGGTTGGCAGGCAGGTCGTGCCGCTCCAGGGCACAGGCCAGGCTGGTGACATAGTCGCTGCGTTCGATCTGTAAAGCTGCGACGTTCACAGCCAACGGCCCTGGCAGCGAATCACTGACGCGCCATTCGGCCAGTTGCCTGCACGCCAGCTCCAATACCCGCTCGCCCAAGGGAATGATCAACCCTGTACGTTCGGCCAAGGGAATGAACGCACCTGGCGAGACCAGTCCATGCTCCGGGTCGCGCCAGCGTAGCAAGGCCTCGACCCCTTCCAGGCGACCGCTGAACAAGTCAAGTTTAGGCTGATACCACAGCTCGAACTCGTTGTGCTCCAACGCCCGACGCAGGTTGCGTTCCAACTCCAGGCGCTGCTGCAAGCGCGCGGTCATGTCCGGGTGATAGGGCCGCCAGGCATTGCGCCCGCTTTCCTTGGCCGCGTACATGGCGGTGTCAGCATGACGCAGCAGCGCGTCGGCATCCTCGCCATGCTGCGGCGACCACGCCAGACCAATGCTGCCGGTCACCAAGCCTGCGTTGCCGTTGAGATCGAAGGGGCGCTGCAAGCAACGTAACAAGGCTTGGACCTGATGACTGACCTGGCCCTGCGCGCCTTGGAGCATGAACACAAACTCATCGCCCCCTAGCCTGCATACCCGATCCTGGGTATCGAGTTCCTGCAGAAAGCGCGCAGTGGCTTGTTGCAGGAGCAGGTCGCCCATGGGGTGGCCGAGGCTGTCGTTGATCTGCTTGAACCCGTCGATGTCCAGCATCAGTACCGCTAAGCCCTGGCCACCGCGAATTGCCTGGGTCAGCTGTTGCTGGAACAGCAATCGGTTGGGCAGACCGGTAATCGTGTCGTAGTGAGCCAAGCGCTCGAGCAAGGCCTGGGACTGGCGCAGCTCACGGTTACGCAGTTGCAACAGGTACTGTTTGCGATTGAGCTGAGCCACGAACAGACTGAACAGGCCAGTACAGGCCAAAGCCAGGAAGAACAGCGGCGAAGTGAACGCATGCGGCAACGACCAACCTCCAAGGGGCGCCGCCACCAGTTGCCACGAGCCGCCTGGCACGACGACGTCCAGTTTTACCTGGGGGTTGTCGAACAGCTGCGGATCCCCCCAGATCAGCTCGCCCTCAGCGCCCTTGCCGTCAGCCCCACGCACCGCCAGCTCCAGGCCGGCGTCGGGGCTCACCCCCGCAGCGCGCAGCAGACGATCGATATCGGCCACGATCGACAGGTTACCCCAATACAACTTCACCCCACGCTTGCCGGGAATGAATACCGGGCGCCGATAGATCAGCGCGCGTCCGCCCTGCTTCAATGGCAAAGGGCCGGCCAACACCGCTTCGCCGCGCTCGCGCGCCGTCTCCAATAGCGGCATCTGCGTCGGCAGGTAGCGATAGTCCAGGCCGATGATGCTTTCGTTGCCCGCCCGCGGATAAACATCGTGAATCACGTCGGCTGGGGCCAGGGCGATATGACGCATGTAGGGCACCGAAACCAGCGCATCGCGAGCCATGGCCTGAAAGTGCGGCTCACTGATGCCACCGTCGGTGCTGATCAGTTGCGCGATGCCTTCGGCTTCGGCGAACGCCGCACGCAGTTGACCTTCGAGGGCCGCGCGCACCCCGGACAACCTGGACGCAAGGCTCGCCACTTCTTCATTTTGCGCGCGTTGCGCATCCAGTTGCCCAAGCAGTGCCGAAAGGCCGATTCCGACCACGGCAAAGCCCACCGGCAGCAAGCGACTGAGGGTGCGGCGCAGAGCGCCAAAGGGTGAGGGCGGTTGGTCAACGGACAAGGAATGGCTACCGGTCATAGGCCTGAAATCGAACGCGATCTATCCTGTATCGGCGCAGCTGGGGCAATGTTGAGCCAGACTGGTGTTTTTCCAAGGGTAAGCGCATGCTCAGAAGCTGAAGCGTTTCACCTAGCCAAACACATGAGGTGCAGTAACCATGGATCGTCTGCTCGACTCGCTGTTTCCCGCCCCCGAAGACATTCCTGAAGCCTGGCGTCTGGACGCACCACTGGAGCAACGCGACTATCTGGTCGCAGGCGAACTCAGGCACTGGGACGGCCCACTGGCCACGGTACGCAGCCCGGTGTGGCTCAAGGACGCCGAAGGCGAGCGCCAGGTGCTGTTGGGCAGTGCGCCCCTGCTCGATTCCGACACCGCGCTGCAAGCCCTGGATGCGGCAGTGCAGGCTTACGACAAAGGTCGCGGCGCCTGGCCGACGATGCGGGTTGCCGAACGTATTCAGCATGTCGAAGCGTTCTTGGCGCGCATGCGTGAACAACGCACCGCAGTGGTCAAGCTGCTGATGTGGGAAATCGGCAAGAACCTGAAGGATTCTGAGAAAGAGTTCGACCGCACCTGCGACTACATCGTTGATACCATCAATGCCCTCAAGGACCTTGACCGTCGTTCCAGCCGTTTCGAACTCGAACAAGGCACGCTCGGCCAGATCCGACGTGCACCGCTGGGTGTAGCGCTTTGCATGGGGCCTTACAACTACCCGCTCAACGAGACCTTCACTACGCTGATCCCGGCGCTGATCATGGGCAACACCGTGGTGTTCAAGCCCGCCAAGTTCGGCGTGCTGCTGATTCGCCCGCTGTTGGAAGCATTCCGCGACAGCTTCCCGGCCGGGGTGATCAACGTGATCTACGGGCGTGGACGCGAGACCGTCAGCGCGCTGATGGCCAGTGGCAAGGTGGATGTATTCGCCTTCATTGGCACCCACAAAGCCGCCAGCGACCTGAAGAAACTCCATCCGCGCCCGCACCGCTTGCGCGCAGCGCTGGGTCTGGATGCGAAGAATCCGGGTATCGTGTTACCCCAGGTCGACCTGGACAACGCGGTGGAAGAAGCCGTCACCGGTGCTCTGTCGTTCAACGGCCAGCGTTGCACGGCCCTGAAGATCCTGTTCGTCCATGAAGACGTCGTCGAGCCCTTCCTCGACAAATTCCAACGCAAGCTCGCGACTCTCAAGCCCGGCATGCCGTGGCAGGCGGACGTGGCACTGACCCCGTTGCCAGAGCCGGGCAAGCTGGACTACCTCGACGCCCTGGTGACCGATGCGACCGCCAAAGGCGCCCAGGTCATCAATGAAGGTGGCGGACGCAGCCGTGGTTCGTTCTTCTACCCGGCCCTGCTCTACCCGGTGAATCAGCAGATGCGGGTGTACCACGAGGAGCAGTTCGGCCCAGTGGTGCCGGTGGTGCCCTACCGCGATTTGCAGACGGTGATCGATTACGTGCTCGACTCTGACTTCGGCCAGCAGCTGAGCCTGTTCGGCAACGATCCCGAGACCATTGGAGCGCTGGTGGACACCTTCGCCAATCAGGTCGGGCGGATCAACATCAACGCCCAATGTCAGCGCGGGCCGGATACCTATCCGTTCAACGGGCGCAAGAACAGTGCCGAGGGGACCTTGTCGGTGCATGACGCATTGCGCGTGTTTTCGATTCGAACCTTGGTCGCAACGCGGTTCCAAGCGGCTAACAAGGAACTGATCAGTGAAATCATCCGTCATCGGCAGTCGAGCTTCTTGACCACCGATTACATTTTCTGATTAGAGACTGCGCGGTGGCCATCGGGGGCGTGCGCGATGGCGACCGACTGCTGCAAGCAGCGACCAAGCCGGTTGAAAGCCGCATCACTTTGCTTGAAGCTTGAGTCTTGTAGCTTGGAGCTGCTTCTCAATGCGAATCATCGAAAAATCCGGCTTACAGGTACGCAGCCTCACGCCGGCCGAGGAAGAATTGCTGGCCGGTTTCGCCACCGGCCAACTCGCAGGCCCGCGCCTGCTTCAAGCCAACCAGTGGCTGATGAACGTGCGCGGCGCCAATCAATGGCTGGCCTGCGACTGTCGCAAGGACGCCCTGCCGGTGCTCAACATCTCGTTGAACGGCAATACCGGCACCTTGTTCCTGCGTAATAACCCCGACACCCCGGAACACGCCGCTGGCTGCGCGTTCAGCAAGGACGAACGCGAACCCGGCGAGCGCAGCGAGACCAACAGCCAACCGGCCGCCTGGCTGGCCCCCGACAGCCCGCTGCGGCTGATCGGCGACTATCGCCGCACCAACCCAGGTGAAACCGCTGCGAGCCCGGCGCGCGAGGGTGGCGAACGCCGTGAGCAACAACGTCTGCTGTCGCTGTTGCTGACCTGGATCGAGGCCAGCGGGCTAAATGTCTATGCCACGCATCTGAAGAAAGACCTAAGCGCCCAGTTCGCCGAGCTGCGCGGCGTGGCCGGTCGCTACCCACTGCTGGAGCGGGTGCCGGCCAGCAACTACCTGGAAACCCGCCTGGACATGAAGCACATGATGATGCTCAAGTCCCGCCTGCGCGAAGCCACGGTGTTCGGCAACCACCGCCGCCACGGTCTGCTGCTGGACTGCGTCGAACACATCAAGGGACGCAAGGTAATCGGCGCCCGTAGCGAGGACGGCATCGACTTCCAGGGCCATCACCAGTTCTGGGGCGGCAGTCGCACCACGGGGCCCCTGCTGGCGCTGGCGTTGTACTCGCCGACCACCGCAGGTAGCCATTTCTATGAACTGATCCATGTCGCCAGCGTGCCGGTACTGTCGCGCGGGCACCTGTTCCCGGTGTATCGCGACGAAGAACGCGAGCCGCTCAAGGCGTTGGTGTCGCTGATCGACTGGATGGCCAGCAAGGGCGTCAAGGTGCTGATGCGCCGCCCCGTCATCGGCGGCCAGGTGATGGATGAACTGGTGCTCACCTCCGACGGTGATCGGGTACTGTCGGTGTCGTTGCTCGAACAGCCTGTCGGCCCCGAACCGGATGCCGAGAACTTCAAACGCTATGCCGACTTCAAGAGCCTCGAGACGTTCCGCAAGTACGTGGCCGGGTTCTTCATGCGCGAACGCTAGCGTTGTGCAGCGCAAACCAAGGCCCGGCGCGCGGGGCCGCAGTACGGCCCCGCATGGGTGTCAACCCAGAAATAGCCGATAAGCAGGGTTATCGGTCTCATCCCAATACCGATAGCCCATCTGCGCCAGTGCCTGCGGCAGCCCCGCCAGCTCATCGTGCGGCACCTCCAGCGCCGCGCACACGCGCGCCTCGGCCGCCCCATGGTTGCGGTAGTGGAACAGGCTGATGTTCCAGCGCTTGCCCAGGCGTTCGAGAAAGCCCAGCAAGGCCCCAGGCCGTTCGGGAAATTCGAAACGCAACACGCGCTCCTGCGTCCCGGGTGCTGCATGTCCACCAACGGTGTGGCGCACATGCAGCTTGGCCAGTTCGTTGTCAGTCAAGTCGAGCACCTGATAGCCCTGCTCGCCCAAGCTGGCGAGCAATTGCCCGCGAGGGTCGTGCTGCGGATGGGTCTGTACACCGACGAACAAGCGCGCCTCCTTGCCGGGGTAGTAGCGGTAGTTGAATTCGGTGATCTGGCGTTTGCCCAGGGCCTGGCAGAACGCACGGAAACTGCCCGGTCGCTCGGGGATGGTCACGGCGATGATCGCCTCGCGCTGCTCGCCAAGTTCGGCACGCTCGGCCACGTGACGCAGGCGATCGAAGTTGACGTTGGCACCGGAGTCGATGGCCACCATCGCCAGACCCTGCACCCCCTCTCGGGCCACGTACTTCTTGATCCCCGCCACCGCCAGTGCACCGGACGGCTCGGTGATCGAGCGGGTGTCGTCGTAGATATCCTTGATCGCAGCGCACAGCTCGTCACTGCTGACGGTGACCACTTCATCCACGAAATGCCGGCACAGCTCGAAACAGTGGGCGCCGATCTGCGCTACCGCCACACCGTCGGCGAAGGTTCCGACCTGCGGCAGGATTACCCGCTCGCCTGCGGCCATGGCCGCTTGCAGGCAGTTGGAGTCTTCTGGTTCGACGCCGATCACCTTCACCTCTGGGCGCAGGTATTTCACGTAGGCCGCGATGCCTGCGATCAGTCCGCCGCCGCCCACCGGAACGAAGATCGCATGCAGCGGGCCGGGGTGCTGACGCAGGATTTCCATGGCCACGGTGCCCTGCCCGGAGATCACATCTGGATCGTCATAGGGCGGCACGAACGTCGCACCGTCGCGGTCAGCCAGGGTCAACGCATGAGCCAACGCATGCGGAAAGCTCTCGCCATGCAGCACTACATTGCCGCCCCGCGAACGCACCCCTTCGACCTTCAACGAGGGGGTAGTGGTGGGCATGACGATGGTCGCACGGATCCCCAGGTGGGCCGCTGCCAGCGCTACGCCTTGGGCATGGTTGCCCGCCGAGGCGGTGATCACGCCACGCTCACGCTGGACAGTGGTCAAGCGCGACAACCGGGTGTAGGCGCCGCGGATCTTGAATGAAAACGTGGGCTGCAAGTCTTCGCGCTTGAGCAGTACCGGATTGCCCAGCGCTGCCGACAAGGCCGGCGCGGCCTGCAAGGGCGTTTCGATGGCCAGGTCGTACACGGGTGCCGACAGAATGCGGCGCACCTGCTCGGACAGCAGTTGCTGGGGGGTGACGGCGGCGCGCGGGCTGACGCTCAGATTGGTCATCGATGACTCCTGGTTTTCTTCGATTTGCCCAGGAGTCAGAGAGAAGAAACCCGCCTCCAGGGCGGGTTCGGTGCACGTACGCGCTAGCCCGCCAATCCGATAATGGCGGTAATAATAATGGCGGCGTGAGCGTGCGGGAATGTGTTCATAGGCAGGGAACTTATCCTGCCCATACATGGCAAGTCAACACGCTTTGCTGGCCTGCTGCGCCGGCAGCGGCAGCACAATCAGCGCCAGCGCGCCCCAAGAACGCCGTACACCGTAAAAAAGCACGTACTGCGCAGCCCTCAAGCCTTGGGCAACCTGATGCGAAACTGCGCACCGCCGAGTACCGACTGCGCCACCGTCAGGCTGCCACCCTGCCCCTCGATGGCCCGTCGACTGATCGCCAGGCCCAAACCGAAACCGCCCGTGCTGCGGTCGCGGCTGCGATCCAGACGGTAGAACGGTTGGAAGATTCGCTCACGCTCCTGTGGCGGGATACCGATACCGTCGTCTTCGACCGTCAGCAGACAGCCTGCTGCGTCCTGGCTCAGGCACAGCATCAAGGCTGCGTCGCAATAACGCATGGCATTGCGTACCAAGTTCTGCACGGCACGCGCGGTCAGCCGCGGGTCGAGCACGAAGCGCGGCAGCTCGCCTTCGCAACGTACTTCCCAGTGGATACCCCGGCCATCGAGTTCTTCGGCAAAACCACCCAGTACACTGTCAACCAGCTCCAAAAGCGACACCTCGACCCGTTCGCGGGCCTGGTCGGCGTTGTACAAGCGGCTGTACGACAGCAGCTCCAGCACCAGTTCGTCCAGCTCGCGCACATGCCCCACCAGCGCCAACAGGCGCTTGCGGCAATCCGGCGGCACTTCGTCGAACAGCAGTACCAGGCCGAAATCCAGGCGGGTGAGCGGCGTGCGCAATTCGTGGGAAACCGCATTGAGCAGTTCGCGCTGCTGATTGACATGGCGCTCCAGGTCGCCCGCCATGGCGTCGAACACCCCGGCCAGTTCGCCGATGTTCGAGCGCGGCGAAATGTGCGTACGTTCGCTCATCACCCCCTGCCCCAGACGCCGCGCAGTCTCCTTAAGGCGCTCCAGGTCGCGCCAGTGCGGCCACACCCACAGCAACAGGCAACCGAGCATGGCTGCGCCTATCAGCACCGTCACACCCCAGGACAGCAGGTTGATGTCCACAGGGTCGGGCGGTGAATGCAGACGTACCACCCAGCCATCGCCCAGCGGCGCCAACACAGTTTCGTAGTAGCCCCACTCGCCGATGCGCACGGCATGCAGGCCGTGCTCCAGACGCGCGCGTTCTTCTGGTCGCAGGTCGGCGTCGCCAATCGGCAGCAGGCTCAGTTGCAGCGGCGCGAACGCCGTGGCTAGCTCCTGCTCCACGGCCGGCCACTGCTCCACCGGGGCCTGTTGGAACTGGCGCACGATCAACGCCTGCACGCCCTTGGCCTGATCGAGGTTGAAATTCACGAAGCGCTGGTGGAAAGCGCCGACGATGGCATCAGGTATGAGCAACAAAGCCCCGGCGTAGGCGACGATGATCAGCAGGTACAGCCGCACCAGGATCTTCAGCATGACGGCTCAGTACTCCCACTCGACCCGGCTGAACAGGTAACCCTTGCCCCACACGGTCTTGATCTTGCGCGCCTCGCCCGCGCTGTCATCGAACTTGCGCCGCAGCTTGGAGATGGCCACATCCACCGAACGATCGGTGCCGTTGAATTCGATACCGCGCAACTGTTGCAGGATCCGGTCGCGACTGAGCACCTCGCCGGCATTGCGCGCCAGCACCACGAGCAAGTTGTACTCGCTGGCGGACAGCTCGACTTCCTCGCCGCGCCAACTGACCACGCGTTCGTCCAACGCGATACTTAGCCCGCCGACCTGGATCCGCTCGCCGTCCAGACGCGGCTCGTTGACGCTGCTACGGCGCAACAGGGTACGCACGCGGGCCAGCAGGACCCTGGGTTCGCAAGGTTTGGTCACGTAGTCGTCGGCGCCCATCTCCAGCCCTAGCACCTGGTCATGACTGTCGTCGCGAGCGGTCAGCATGAGAATTGGCAGGCTGCGCGACTGCTGGCGCAGCAACCGGCACACCTGCAGGCCATCAAGCCCTGGCAGCATCAGGTCGAGGATCACCAGGTCCGGCCGCGCCCGTTGCAGCGCCTCCAGCACATGGTCACCCCGGGCGATCACCTGGACGTGGAAGTCGTTGCGTTGCAGGTAGCTGGCGATCAGTTCGGACAGGGCGCTGTCGTCTTCGACCAGGAGAATGTTTGGCATGGGCGGATCGTGTGCGGGGGGAAACACGCAGGATAGCGAATCCCACCCAGGCCTTCGCGGGCTGTTCACACTTTTTTACAGGCTGTAGCAGCCGCAGCTCAGAGGCCCTGGGCTCTACAGCGATAGCTCTGGGGCAACGCTAACAGTTAAACTGTTGAACTTTTCGCTCTTCCCCGCGCATCGAATGGCGAGGCTGGAAGCCCCCAACCCAGTGGAGGACACCCGTGAAGCTCTCTCAGCTAAAGCTGCGTGACTACCGCTGCTTCGCGTCCGTCGATATCGACTTTCATCCCCAAGTGACCGTGCTGGTCGCAACCAACGGGGCAGGCAAGACCTCCATTCTGGATGCGATCGCTGTGGCCTATGGCCCCTTTGTTGGCGCATTCGATGAGGCCACCGGCAAGCATTTTGAAACCCGGGACATTCGCCAGATCGCAGTACGCGAAACCGCCTCCAACGAAATGGAGTACGCACCTCGCGGTGTCAGACTGCAAGCACAAGGCAATATTCCAGGCAGCTTGGTCGATCGTCTCTCGGGAGGATTAACCAGCATCTGGGAAAGAAGTCTTTCTAGCGCCGCAAAAGCCAAGACCACCATCAAAGATGCAAAGGCGTTGGTGGATTACGGCAAAAGGCTTCAACAGGCGGTGCGTACCCCGGGTGTCGAAACGCTGCTGCCGTTGATCACCTATTACGGCACTGGTCGGTTGTGGCAACAGAAGAAACTCACCGAATCGAAAAAGAGCCAGCGTACGTCACGCACTGTCGGATATACCGACTGCCTGGATCCTGCCTCGAGCTACAAGTCGTTCGTCGAGTGGTTTCGCTACTGGAGCATCAGTTCCAAAGAGGCACGGATCAAGGCGATGGAACAGGGTGCCACGTCGAGCGAGAATGAGTTCGGCCGCTATATCCAATCCGTCAGCCAAGCCGTGAATACCTGCCTTGCCCCAGCCGGTTGGGGTGATATCGACTACTCCCTGGCCAAGGACGCGTTAGTTGCCCACCATCCCTTGTTCGGTGAACTGCCAGTCGAACAGTTGAGTGACGGGATCCGTAACATGATCGGCATGGTCGCCGATATTGCGTTTCGCGCGACGAAACTCAACGGACACCTTGGGGCAATGGCCGCGCAAGGCACACCGGGTATCGTGCTGATCGACGAAGTGGACATGCACCTGCATCCAGAATGGCAACAGGCAGTCATCCCATCGTTGATCAAAGCCTTCCCAGCACTGCAATTCATCGTGACTACCCACAGCCCGCAGGTACTTAGCACCGTCGACGCCACGAGCGTCAGGGTGATCCAGAACGTACGCGACCCTGAATCAGGGCTGGTGCAGACGCAAGTGGTCATGCCGCGTTGGCAGACACGCGGCGTCGCCAGTGCAGACCTGCTGGCACGCATCATGAACGTCAATCCGGTTCCACAGGTGCCGGAGGCAGATTGGGTCAATCAATACCAGGCTTTGATACAGGAGAATCTTCACGACTCCGAGCAGGGCCTGGAACTCCACGCCAGGCTGATTCAGCACTTCGGCGCCGAGCACCCACTGATGCTTGACTGCGAACGTCTTGTTCGCCTGCAACAGTTCAAGCAGCGCCTGCCCAAAAACATCGGCAAGGAGTGAGTTCAGGGATGCGTAAACTGAACAGGGACGATAGCCCACCTGCGGGCTTGAAGAACTACAAGCATGGTCGGGACACATGGTCCCAGGTCACTCAGGAGCAACGCACAGCCATATGGGTGAAACTGGACGCAATGCAAGGTAAGCGCTGCGCCTATTGCGAAGATTCCATCGCTCACCCAAACCGTCACATCGAGCATTTCCGCCAGCGCAATCGATACCCCCAAGGAACCTTTGACTGGCCTAACTTGTTCGGTTCCTGTAACCGGGCAGGAACCTGCGGCGATCACAAAGACAACTGCGGCAACTATCCACACGAGGATCTGATCAAGCCTGATGTAGAAGATCCCGAGGCGCTTCTGCTTTTCACGCCCAACGGATCCGTTCAACCGCGTGCGAACCTGAGCGACCAGGACCGAACACGCGCCGAGCAGACCATTCGTATACTTGGACTTGATGGTGCATTGACCCAGATCCGCAAGACGCATATCAGCGGACATCTGCAAACCGTCCTGGATATCGCAGAAGCCCAGCAATGGTCGGAGCAAGACTACTTGCAGTTTCTAGATGAAGAGTTGCTCAAAGTTGCCCATCTCCCTTTCGCGACAGCCATCAAACATATCCTGACACCGCAAGGCGAGTAGCTCTGTCATGCCCACTCTCCCCCCCTGCTCCATCCTGATCCTCGCCGGCGGTCGCGGCCAACGCATGGGCGGTCGTGACAAGGGCTTGGTGGCGTGGCGTGGCGAGCCGCTAGTGGCGCATGTGCAACGAGCGGTGCGCGGGTTGAGCGACGACGTGGTGATTTCCTGCAACCGCAACCACAGCGCCTATGCCCACTACGCCGATCAACTGGTAAGCGATGCCGAAGCGGACTTCCCTGGTCCGTTGGCGGGCGTTATCGCCGGGCTCAAGGTCGCGCGGCATGATTGGGTAGTGCTGTTGGCGTGCGACGCGCCACATATCGAGCGCACGCTGGTAGAGGCGCTACTGGCCAAGGCCTGTGAGCATGACAGCGCCGCCATGGTGCACCAGGGCGGCTATTGGCAGCCGATGTTCAGCGTCTTGCCGCGACGCATGCTGGCGCAGTTGGAACAGGCCTGGGCGAGCGGCGAACGCAGCCTGCAAAAAGCCCTGCGCGTGGCGCCGATTCAGGCACTGGAGTGTGCCGAGGATGATCCGCGCCTGAGCAATTTCAACAGCCCGGAACGGCTTCAAGACTGAGCCGCGCCACTGAGCTTGGCTCGGTAAACCCCAGGGCTGTGCCCGGTCCACTTCTTGAACGCACGGTGAAACGCGCTAGGCTCCTGAAAGCCCGTCTGTGCGGCGATGTCGCCGATGCTCAGGCGGCCCTCACGCAACAACTCGAATGCCATGGCACGCCGTACTTCGTCCTTGATCTGCTGGTACGAACGCCCCTCGCGCTCCAGGCGTCGGCGCAAGCTGCTGGCGCTAAGCCGATGCCGCTCGGCCATCGCATCGAGGGTCGGCCACTGCCCGTAATGATGGGTGCGCAGGTGACGATACACCTCGGCCACCAAGCCATCGTGGTTGCGAAAGCGAATCACCAGCCCCTGCGGTGCGCTACGCAGGAAGGTCTTCAGGGCCGCCAGGTCCTGCACCACCGGCAGACGCAGCCAGGCGCTGTCGAACTCCACTTCGGTCCGCCCGGTGCCAAGGCGCACATCCGGGCCCCACAGCAGCGCATCGTCTTCCTGGGCGGGGCGCGCCAGGGCCATTTCGGTACGGTCGATGGCGATGCGTCGCCCGGCCAGCCAGCACAACAGGCCGATCACCAGCACCAGATAGGTTTCCTCGGCGTAGACCCGTGTCTGTGGATCACGTATGTCCGATTGCAGGCTGATCACCGCCCGTGCGCCACGCACCGTGAGGCTGCCGCGCAGCTCACGCAGGAACAGGCCGAAATTACCCAGGCACTGGCGCAAGGCTTTCTCCAGCGTCGGCTCCTGGATCAATCCACGGCAGATCAGCGCGAAGCTGCCTAACGGCATGCCATGGCTGTCGAGGCAGAAAAATTCGTCGCCCAGCGCCTCGATCAACGCCAGCCACAGACGCGCGAATGCCTTGGCCGGCACCCGCGCCTGGGGTTGGGCCAACAGCGCCGGATCGATGCCTACCGCGCGCAGGTGCGCGTCGCGTACCTGTGGCTGATCGCGCAGGGCATGCAGCATGGCCTTGAGAAAGTACACCGCGACCGTGTCGGTATCGCGCATGACAGAAATCCGCTACTGAGTGGCAAAAAACGCCAAGTTGGCTGAACAGATCCGGCATAGGTCCGCGCCAGGCCTTTGTCTAGACTCCTTGCAGCCTCACCGGCGGCGGTCATTCTCGCAGAGCCCTGCCCCGCCTTGCCACGTCTTCGCATATGGAGCCCTCTATGAGCAGCACGCAAATCTACGTCGTCAGTGCGGTACGTTCGGCCATCGGCAGCTTTGGCGGGGCCCTCAAGGACCTGCCCCTGGCCGAACTGGCCACGCAAGTCACCCGCGCCGCCATCGAACGCTCCGGGGTCGAGGCCGCACAGATCGGCCATCTGGTGATGGGCCACGTGATCCCCACCGAGCCGCGCGACGCCTACCTGGGCCGTGTGGCGGCGATGAACGCCGGCATCCCGAAGGAAACCCCAGCTTTTAGCGTCAACCGCCTGTGCGGCTCGGGCCTGCAAGCGATCGTCTCTGCGGCCCAAGGCCTGTTGCTGGGCGACAGCGACATCGCCCTGGCCGCTGGCGCCGAAGCGATGAGCCGCGGCCCGTACCTGCTGCCCCAGGCACGTTGGGGTGCGCGCATGGGTGACCTGCAAGGTATCGACTACATGGTCGGCGTGCTGCAGGACCCGTTCGAGCATTTCCACATGGGCATTACCGCCGAAAACGTCGCCGCCGCCCACGGCATTACCCGACAGATGCAGGATGAACTGGCCCTGACCAGCCAGCGCCGCGCCGCCCAGGCCATTGCCGAGGGGCGTTTCGACGGGCAGATCGTGCCCATCGAAGTCAAGACGCGCAAAGGGGTCGTGCAGTTCACCGTGGACGAAAACGTGCGCACTGAGGTGACAGCAGAACAACTGGCCGGCATGAAGCCTGTGTTCAAGAAGGACGGCAGCGTCACTGCCGGCAACGCCAGCAGCATCAATGACGGCGCCGCCGGGCTGGTACTGGCCACCGAGGATGCGGTGCGCCGCCTGGGCCTCAAACCGCTGGCGCGGCTGGTGGCCTACGCCCACGCCGGGGTGGAGCCCGCACTGATGGGGCTCGGCCCGATACCGGCCACCCAGAAGGTGCTGCAAAAGGCGCGCCTTAAGGTCGGTGACCTGGATGTAATCGAATCCAACGAAGCCTTCGCGGCGCAGGCCTGTGCGGTATCGCGCGCGCTGGATTTCGACCCGGCGAAGGTCAATCCCAACGGTTCGGGCATCTCCCTAGGCCACCCGGTAGGCGCTACCGGGGCGATCATCGCCACCAAGGCGATTCATGAATTGCAGCGTGTGCAGGGCCGCTATGCCCTGGCTACCATGTGCATCGGCGGCGGCCAAGGCATCGCCGTGGTCTTCGAACGGTTTTGAGGAGCGCAGCATGAGTATCGAACAGATTGCCGTGATCGGCGCCGGCACCATGGGCAATGGCATTGCGCAGGTGTGCGCACTGGCAGGCTACCCGGTGCTGCTGGTGGATGTCTCCGACGCCGCCCTGGAGCGCGGTGTCACCACCTTGGGCAAGAACCTCGAACGCCAGGTGAGCAAAGGCACTGTCGACGCCGACAAAGCCGCTGCGGCAAAGGCACGCATTCGCACCAGCACCGACTACACCCAACTGGGCGGCGCACAGCTGGTGATTGAGGCGGCAACCGAGAACCTGCAACTCAAGCAGCGCATCTTGCAGCAAGTGGCAGCCAACGTCAGCGAAACGTGTGTGATCGCCACCAACACCTCGTCGTTGTCAGTGACGGCGCTCGGCGCCAGCATCGAGCACCCCGAGCGTTTTATCGGCGTGCACTTCTTCAACCCGGTACCGATGATGGCACTGGTCGAGATCATTCGCGGCCTGCAAACCAGCGACGCCACCTACGCCAAGGCGCTGCTGGTCACCGAAAAGCTCGGCAAGACGCCGATCAGCGCCGGTAATCGCCCAGGCTTCGTGGTCAATCGCATCCTGGTGCCGATGATCAACGAGGCGATTTTCGTGCGCCAGGAAGGCTTGGCCAGTGCCGAGGACATCGACACGGGCATGCGCCTGGGCTGCAACCAGCCGATTGGCCCACTGGCCTTGGCCGACCTGATCGGCCTGGACACCCTGCTGGCGATCATGGAAGCGTTCCACGAGGGCTTCAACGACAGCAAGTACCGGCCTGCCCCGCTGCTCAAGGAGATGGTTGCCGCCGGCTACCTCGGGCGCAAGAGCGGTCGCGGCTTCTTCAACTACTGACGGAGACGCGCCATGCCCGCGTTCGATGCCGCCCTGCGTTGTGCCCGTTTCGAAGAGCGTCGCGAGCGGGCCATGGCGCTGTTCGCCGAAAAAGGTTTCGGCCAGGTCAGCATGCGTGAACTGGCCGCCCATGTAGGCCTGGCCGCAGGCTCGCTGTACCACCACTTTCCCAGCAAGCAGGATTTGCTGTACGACTTGATCGAGGAGCTGTTCGACGCGTTGCACGCCACGCTCGATCAAGGGCGGCGCGCCAAGGCACAGGGGCAACCCGTGTTGGTCTGCCTGATTGCCGCGCATTGGCGGCTGCACGCGCAACGGCCCTTGCTGTATCGCCTGGCGGAGCGCGATTTCTGTTGCCTGACCCCGATCCAGCAGCAGGACCTCGCGCAATTGCGCCAACGCTACGAAGACGGCCTGCTGCGCCTGGTCGCGCCAAATGCACGCCTGAGCGGTGAAGCACTGGCCGCCGCCGGCCAGGTGCTGGCCACCCAACTCAACCAGTTACCCACCCTACTGCGTGCCCGGCGCTTGAGCGAGGCGCAAGGACTGGCGTTGATGGAAAGCCTGGTGCTAGGAGGAATCGAGCGGGCGCTGCACTGAGCGAGCACCCGTCAACGAATCTGGTGCTTGTGCAGCAGCCGATAGAACGTTGGCCGGGAAATCCCCAGCACCTTGGCGGCGATGCTCATGTTGTCGCTATGCCGGTCGAGTACGTCGCACAACGCCTGGCGCTCGGCGCGGTGCTTGTAGTCTTCGAGCGTGCCCAAGGGCTGGTCCTGTTCGTGCAAGTCTTGCAAGCCCAGGTCCTGGGCTTCAATCTGCCGCCCTTCGGCCAGAACCAAACCACGCCGAACACGGTTGGCAAGCTCACGCACATTGCCCGGCCAGTCGTGCCGCCCCATGGCGGCAAGTGCGTTGTCGCTGAACGAACGCGGGCGCCGCCCGGTCTCCAGGCTGTAGAAACGCGCGAAATGGCTGGCCAGCATCGACAAATCGCCATGTCGCTCACGCAGCGGTGCGGTCACGACCTGCAATACGTTGAGGCGGTAGTACAAGTCCTCGCGAAAACGCCCCAGGCCTATGGCCTTTTCCAAGTCGACGTGGGTCGCCGCGAGCACCCTGACATCGACCGCAATCGGCTGGCTCGCGCCGACCCGCTCGATCTGTTTCTCTTGCAGAAAACGCAGCAAGTTGGCCTGAAGCTCCAATGGCAAGTCACCGATCTCGTCGAGGAACAAGGTACCGCCATGGGCCGCCTCGATGCGCCCGACCTTGCGCTGGTGCGCGCCGGTGAACGCACCTTTTTCATGGCCGAACAATTCGGACTGGATCAGGTGCTCAGGGATCGCACCGCAGTTGATCGCGATGAACGGCTGGTCATGGCGCTGCGACAACCGATGCAGGGTGCGCGCCACCAATTCCTTGCCGGTCCCGCTCTCGCCACGGATCAATACTGGCGACTCGGTGGGTGCCAGCTTGCCCAGCAGCTTGCGCAGTTCGCGGATCGCTCGACTCTCGCCCAACAGTTCATGCTCGTGTTCATCGACCCGCACCGCACCTTGACCACGCAGGCGCGCCATACCGAAAGCACGCCCGAGGGTGATCTGTACCCGCGACACGTCGAACGGCAGGGTATGGAAGTCGAAGAACCATTCGCAGACGAAGTCGCCGACATTCTGCATGCGCAATTCCTCGGCGCTGAGCACCGCGATCCACTCGGTCTTGCTGCGCTTGATCAGGTCCTTGACCGCATCGGGGTGGCGCAGGTGCGAGGCTTGCAAACGCACCAAGCCGACATCGCAGGGGTGTTCAAGTGCCGCGTCGAGGGTGCAGCTGCTGACATCCCAGCCAACACTGCGCAGGACCGGAAGCAGGCGATGGCAATCCTCGCAGGGGTCGACGATGAGCAGGCGACGCTGGGATGAAGGTTCAAGCATGACCTTTCCTTGGCGCCGGTTTTAGGTTTTTTTCGTATAAACAGTAAGTTGCGACGCCAAATAAACAGTAGCAATGAACTTGACGCGCCCCACTACCGTTGGTCAGTCCGTTTTATCCCAGACGCGGCCTACAGGGAATTTTCAGGCCTGATCAGCGTCCCACTCGCGAACACCGACAACTCTGCAACATGACCGGTTAAAAAATTTTCAAAGGTGTGTGACTCCAACCCTGATCGAGAGCATCAGTACAATTAACCCCGCGCTGCATGTGAGACAGGAACAACATCGCGGAAAGACCTTTTTCGCTGTTTGGGACCATAGAGAGACCGAACCATGAATGCCCCGCTGCGTGTCAACGAAGCCCTGCTGATTGCCGACCACGCCTTCGAACCGTTCCAGTGCGTTGCCTGGGACGCCCCCAACGGGACCGGTGAGCTGACCCTGGCAGTGGTCGATCGGACCAGCACCCGCATTGGCGCCAAGCAAGTCTCCTCGCGGGTCTACTCGGACCCTGCGCAGTGGGCCAGCCTGATCGAGGAAGTGCGCGCCGAACTGCGCCAGAAAGGCTACGACCTTCAGCCCTGGTCGATGCCCGCGTAAGTGATGTTGTAATTGCAGGTGCGTGCTCGGCACGCACTTGCTGCAACTTTCAAATCGCCCAGCTGAAACTTTCTTTGTTCGCGACGTTATGTCGCAGCTATTAAGTTCGCTGACATTGCGGCAACTGTTCGATGTGCTGGTATTGGGCCTGAAGTTGCTCGGCAAGTTGTCGTGCCCGCCCCAGACGCACAGCCGCAAGTTCCATATCCACCACCAACGTGCTGCACGGTAACGGTGTAGGCGCCTGCCATCTTGCCAGGCGACCATCGGTCAGGAGCAGGCAGCGCTGCACTTCATGGGGTACCCGCTTGCCCCGCGCCAGTAACCACTGGCGCGCTTCTTCCAGCGCGGCGAACAGCGGCGTGCCTCCGCCTGCACCCAACGCCTGCAACCAGGGTTGTAACGCAGCAGACGCCTTGAGGCCGTGACGCTGCCAACGCGGCGCATCGCCACTGGCAGTGAGCAATGCCAGGCGCGCGCGCTGCCGGTAAGCCTGGTCGAACAACGCCGTCAACAGCCCCTTGGCTTGGGACAACGCCTGATGCCGACGCGTGGAAGCCGACGCATCGACGATCACCAGCCATAGCTCGGGTGCCTGGGCCTGACGCTGCTGCCAGCACAGGTCGCGACGCTGCCTAGGACGGCCCTTGAGCAAGGTAGCCAGCCAGGCGATACGGCCCTGCTCGGCCGCGCGAGCACGGCCACGCGCAGCGCCTGGCAGCTTGCCGATACGGGGCCTGGCATCCGTGGCCTGATCAGGGTGACGACGGATGCTCAGGGCTTTTTTGCCCAGTTCGGCACCTCGCGCCGCGCACCAGCATCTACCGGCTGTGGCGGTAACGCGCCCCAGTCGCCCTGCCCTTGACGTGGCTCGGCTTGTCCGGCCTGTTGTGGCGGTGCCGCCTGCGGTTGCGGGGCCTGGGCGCCACGGCGATGACGCAAGGCGAATTCGGCCACCGCGTCGATATCTTCTTCGCCGATGGCCGGTGCACCGCGCCAGGCGGCGTGAGCACGAGCGGCGCGCAGCCAGACCAGGTCGGCGCGCAAACCGTCGACGCCAGCGGCATAGCAGCGCTCGGTGATCAACGCCAGTGCTTGATCGTCCAGGGCAATCGCAGCCAAGCGCTCGCGGGCGCCATGGCAGCGCTCGCGCAACGCCCCCTGGGCCTGGGCCCATTGCGCACAGAACGCCTGTGGGTCGCTATCGAACGCCAGCCGCCGACGGATGATCTGTTGCCGTGCGTCAGGCGTTGGCAAGCCGTCGAGGGCGACATTGAGCCCGAAGCGGTCGAGTAACTGCGGGCGCAGCTCGCCTTCTTCGGGGTTCATGGTGCCGATCAACACGAAACGCGCCGAATGCCGGTGGGAGATGCCATCACGCTCGATGCGGTGGGTGCCGCTGGCGGCCACATCCAGGAGCAGGTCGACCAAGGGGTCGGGCAGCAAATTGACTTCATCCACGTACAGCACGCCACCATCGGCATGCGCCAGCAGCCCCGGCGAGAAACGCGCCTGGCCCTGGCCCAGCGCGGCGTCCAGGTCCAGCGTGCCCACCACGCGCTCCTCGGTAGCCCCCAGCGGCAGAGTGACGAACGGTGCGTCGCCCAACAAGTCAGCCAAGCCTCGGGCCAAGGTGCTCTTGGCCATGCCGCGCGGGCCTTCGATCAGCACACCACCAATCTTCGGGTCGATGGCGGTCAGGCACAGCGCCAGTTTCAGCGGCTCGGCGCCGACAACGGCGGCCAGGGGAAATTGTACGGGTTCGCTCATGGTCAGCAGTCTTCCTCGCCGTCGAGCAGCTGTTGTTCGAGGCTTTCGCGGTAATCGCCCGGATGCTGCCACAGACCACGCTGCTGGGCTTCCAGCAAACGTTCGGTGAGGTCGCGCAGGGCTTCGGGGTTGTGTTCGCGCATAAAATCACGGGTTGCCGGGTCGAGCACGTAGGCGTCGGCCAGACCTTGGTAATGATGGTCATCGATCAAGTGCGTGGTGGCATCGAAGGCGAACAGGTTGTCCACTGTCGCGGCCATTTCGAACGCCCCTTTGTAGCCATGGCGCTTGGCGCCGTCGATCCACTTGGGGTTCAGCGCACGGGCACGGATCACCCGGTTGAGTTCTTCCTTCAAGGTACGGATGCGTGGCCGGTCGGCCTGGCTGTGGTCGCCGTGGTAGCTGGCGCGAGAACTGCCAGCCAAGGTCTCGGCTGCGGCCAGCATGCCCCCCTGGAACTGGTAGTAGTCGTTGGAGTCGAGCAGGTCGTGCTCGTGGTTGTCCTGGTTCTGCAACACCGCCTGCACCTGGCTCAGGCGCTGGGCGAAGCGTTCACGCGCGGGGGTGCCTTCATCACTGGCACCGTAGGCGTAGCCGCCATGGTTGAGGTAGACCTCGGCCAGATCCTCACGTCCGTGCCACAGGCGCCCGTCGATGGCGTTCTGCACGCCTGCGCCGTAGGCGCCGGGCTTGGCGCCAAATACCCGCCAGCCGGCTTGACGGATGGCCAGCTCGGTATCCATGCCCTGATCGAGCAAGGCCTGGCGGTCAGTGCGTACCCGCGCGGCAAGCGGGTTCAGATCATCCGGCTCATCCAGCGCGGCTACCGCCTGCACGGCAGCATCGAACAAGCGAATCAGATTGCCGAAGGCATCGCGGAAGAATCCCGACACCCGCAAGGTGACGTCTACGCGCGGGCGATCCAGCAGGCTCAACGGCAAAATCTCGAAGTCATCGACCCGCTGGCTGCCAGTGGCCCATACCGGGCGTACGCCCATCAGCGCCATGGCCTGGGCGATGTCGTCGCCACCGGTGCGCATGGTGGCAGTGCCCCATACCGACAGGCCCAACTGGCGCAGGTGGTCACCGTGGTCTTGCAGATGGCGCTCCAGAATCAGGTTGGCCGACGCCCAACCCAAGCGCCAGGCCGTGGTGGTGGGCAGGTTGCGCACATCGACCGTGTAGAAATTGCGCCCAGTCGGCAGTACGTCCAGGCGTCCACGGCTGGGGGCACCGCTGGGCCCTGCGGACACGAAACGCCCGGCCAGTGCCGCCAGCACACCCTCGATTTCCGCAGCGCCACAGGCATCCAGTTGCGGCGCCACCTGCTCGGCCAGCGCTTGCAAGACCTGGCGCACCGGTTCCCAGACCTCCTGCGTGGGCAGTGCCAGCGTACCGTCCAAGGTCTGTTCGATGAGCGCCAGTGCCAGTTGCTCCAGACGCTCACGGGTGTCACCGGCAGTACGCCATAGCGCTGCGTCCTGTGCTTGCAGCATCGCCGGACGCGGCCCCTCCCACGGCAGACCCAGGTCACAATCCAGTGGGTCGATGCCCAACGCCAACGCCTTGGCCAGGCTGCGGATCAGGCTGGCGTTGCCGCCCTTGCCATCGCCGCGCTCGACCCGCAACAGCGCCAGCAGCGTGTCACGGCGCAGACGGCCCTCGGGCGACTGACCGAAAATGTGCAGCCCATCGCGGATCTGCGACTCTTTCAGGTCGCACAAGTAGGTGTCCAGGCGTGGCAGCCAGACCGCCGCGTCGTCGAGCTGGCCTTCGAGCGCAAGCTCGCGGTCGATATGGTTGGCCTTGACCAGTTCGAGGATATCGCGCTGCAACTCACGCGCGCGGCGCGGGTCGAGCAACTGCGCTTCATAGTACTCGTCGGCCAGTTGCTCCAAATGGCGCAGCGGGCCATAGGATTCGGCGCGGGTCAGCGGCGGCATCAGGTGATCGATGATCACCGCCTGGGTACGGCGCTTGGCTTGGGCGCCCTCGCCCGGATCGTTGACGATGAACGGATAGATGTTTGGCAGCGGCCCCAACAGCGCGTCCGGCCAGCATTGATTGGACAGCCCAACGCCCTTGCCCGGTAACCATTCGAGGTTGCCATGCTTGCCCACGTGAATCACCGCGTCGGCAGCGTAGCCGTTGCGCAGCCAGAAATGAAACGCGAGGTAGCCGTGCGGCGGCACCAGGTCCGGGTCGTGGTAGACCGCGCTGTGATCGACCTGATAGCCCCGTGCTGGCTGGATGCCAACGAAGGTCAGGCCGTAGCGCAGGCCCGCCACCATCATGCGCCCGGCGCGATACATCGGGTCCTGTTCAGGCGCGCCCCAGCGCTCGAGTACGGCGCGCTGGTTGGCCTCAGGCAAGGCGGCGAAGGCGACGTGGTAATCGGCCATGCTCAGGCTTTGGGCGCAGGGGCGCTGGTCGAGGTGGTCCAGGTCGTTGGTCACTCCGCCCAGCAACTGGTGGATCAGTTGCGTGCCGCTGTCCGGCAGACCGGCCACCGGATAGCCCTGGGCTTGCAGAGCGTTGAGGATGTTCAGCGCCGCGCCCGGAGTGTCCAGGCCTACGCCGTTGCCAATGCGCCCATCGCGAGTCGGGTAGTTGGCCAGCACCAGTGCCACGCGTTTTTCCTGATTGTCCAGGCGCTGTAGCACCACCCAGCGCCGGGCAAGCTCGGCGACAAAATCCATGCGTTCGGGATGCGCGCGGTAACACACGACATCCGACTGGCTGCGCTCGCTGCGCCAGGCCAGGTCCTTGAAACTCACAGGTCGGGTGATGATGCGCCCGTCCAGCTCCGGCAAGGCGATGTGCATGGCCAGGTCCCGGGCACCCAGGCCCTGCTCGCTCTGCTCCCAGGCTGGCTGGTTGTCCTGGGCACAGATTGCCTGCAACACTGGTACGTCGCGACGCAGTGGACGCAAGTTGGGCCGCTCGGGGCTGGACAAGGCGAACCCTGTGGTGTTGATCACCACCTGCGCCTGCACCTCATCGAGCCACTGCTCGACCTGATCCAGGCAACCGGCCTCCTTGAGACTGGCCACGGCAATCGGCAGCGGGTTCAGGCCACAGGCCTGTAAACGCTGGCAGAACACGTCGATGAACGCGGTGTTGGCTGCCTGCAAGTGCGAGCGATAGAACAACAACGGCGCCACCGGCCATTGTGGGTTCCATTCGGCGTACCAGTCCTGTAGCTGCGCGCTGGGCCTGGCCGGGTGGTACACCGCCGTGCGCGGCAACGGCTGCGGTTCATCCCAGGCGTAGTCACGTCCAAGCCACTGGCTGGCCAGGCAGTTGAACAGGTTGACGGCGTTCGCCTTGCCACCCTGGCGCAGGTAGTGCCAGAGGCGCTCGGCCTGCTCGCCGCGCACGCTGCCGAGCCCCGTGAGTTCGGGATCGGGGCGGTCGTCGCCGGGCACCAGGATCAGGTGCACGCCACGGCTGGCCAGTTCCACCAGTTGCTCGACACCGTAGCGCCAGTAACCCACGCCGCCGTGCAGGGAGACCAGGATCACCTTGGCATGGCGCAACACCTGGTCGACATACAGGTCGACCGATGCGTGGTTCTGCACCTGCATCGGGTTGGCCAGACGCAGGCTGGGGAAATCGTCCGGCAACTGCTCGGCGGTATCGGCGAGCAGTGCCAGGTGCGAATCGCCGCTGCAGAGAATCACCAGCTCTGCCGGGGTCTGGCCGAGGTCGGCGATGCTGTCGTCCGGCACGAAGCCGCCGGGCTGGGTCCGCAGCAGGTGCATCGGTCAGGCGCCCAGGGCCTGGCGCAAGCGCGCCTCCAGCTGATTGGCGTCCAGATCCTGGCCAATCAGTACCAGACGGGTGATGCGCGACTCATCCTGACGCCAGGCGCGGTCGAAGTGCTTGTCGAAACGCGTACCCACGCCCTGGATCAGCAGACGCATCGGCTTGCCGGGGATGGCGGCGAAGCCCTTGGCGCGCAGGATGCCGAACTCGGTGACCAATTGGTTCAGGGCCTCGAGCAGCAGGCCTTCGTCGGCCTCGGGCAGGTTGATGGAAATGGAATCGAAGGCGTCATGGTCGTGGTCGTCGTGCTCATCGCCGTCATGGTGCGAGTCGTGGTGGGTGCGACGACCATCGATGTGCGCCTCGGACTGCGCGCCCACGCCCAGCAGCACGTCCAGCGGCAGACGACCGCTGCTGGCTTCGATCACCTTGACCGCTGGCGGCAGCTCTTCGGCCACCTCGGCACGCACCTTGGCCAAGCCCTCGGCGTCGATCAGGTCGGCTTTGTTCAGCACTACCAGGTCGGCGCTGGCCAGTTGGTCGGCGAACAGTTCATGCAGGGGCGATTCGTGGTCCAAGTTGGGGTCGAGCTTGCGCTGGGCATCCACCTGCTCGGGGTAGGCGGCGAAGGTGCCGGCAGCCACGGCTGGGCTGTCGACCACGGTGATCACCGCATCGACGGTGCAGGCGTTACGGATTTCAGGCCACTGGAAGGCCTGCACCAGCGGTTTGGGCAGTGCCAGGCCGCTGGTTTCGATGAGGATGTGGTCCAAGTCGCCGCGGCGTGCCACCAGTTCGCGCATCACCGGGAAGAACTCTTCCTGCACGGTGCAGCACAGGCAGCCGTTGGCCAGCTCGTAAACCCGGCCGTTGGCTTCTTCTTCGCTGCAGCCGATGCTGCATTGCTTGAGGATTTCGCCGTCGATGCCCAGCTCGCCGAACTCATTGACGATCACCGCGATGCGGCGGCCCTGGGCGTTGTCGAGCATGTGGCGCAGCAGCGTGGTTTTACCCGAGCCGAGAAAGCCGGTGACGATGGTGACGGGAAGCTTGGCCAGTGTTTTCATGTCGCAGTGCCCTTGGCAGCTATGGCGCGGGCAAGCGGTACGACAGCCACGGGCGTTGCCGGCCGGGCGCGTTCGCCACCGGATCACCCCGCCCGGTTGAATGTCGAAAACGTCGCGAGGCAGGTCTCCTGGCTTGCACGGTGCCGGCCAAAGCCGACCGGCTGGCGCCTTCCCGCGCGCTGCGCAGTGGCTGTGCCAGACCTTTGAGTGCCTACAGTTGCGGGGGCAGCCGCGGCTTCTACCGCGTTCCCGTCTTAGCTCCGGCGCGCGCCGGAGAACCTCGAACCGGCAAGGCTACGCAGTGCTCGCACGACGGTCAACCGCCCGACACGATTGACGCACGTCCGGCCGCGTGATTTGCTAGCGCCCTTGCGTCAAGGTGCCCCTTTGGGGGTGAAACGGGAAACCGGTGCGTCGTGCGTCTATCGAAAAGGCCCGACAAGGCCGGTGCTGCCCCCGCAACGGTAAGCGAGCAAGGCGTCTGATCCACTGTGCCAGTAGTCCGGCATGGGAAGGTGACGCCAACGCTGGAGCCAGGCTCCACCTCGCCAGCCCGGAGACCGGCCTTGCGTGCTACCAACACCCCGCGGTGGGCGGGCGCTGTCGTACTCCCTGGGCCATTTCGCGCCCGGGGCCGCCGCGCTTGCCCGTTGCCAAAACAAAAGCAGCAGAGGAACGCGTCATGCCTATCAGCAGTGCCAAACACAGCATCGCCACCCCGGTTACCCTCAGCCAGCGTCTGGTCATCGCGGTGGGCGCCTGCCTGCTGGGCCTGAGCCTGGTATATTTCGCCGGTTTCTCGCACATCGAGGCGGTACACAACGCCGCTCACGACACCCGCCACAGCGCCGCATTCCCCTGCCACTGAGTAGCCCAGCATGATCATGCGCATTGCCCGCACGGCGGGTTTCAGCGGGCTGCTCGCCGCCCTGCTGTTGACGTTGCTGCAGAGCTTCTGGGTGGCCCCGCTGATTCTGCAGGCAGAAACCTACGAAAGCGCCGCACCAGTCACCGAACACCACGAACACGGCAATGCCACTGCGACCCACGAACATGAACACAGCGCCGAAGCCTGGGCGCCGGAAGACGGCTGGCAACGGGTGCTGTCCACCACCGGTGGCAATCTGGTGGTTGCCGTGGGGTTCGCGCTGATCCTAGTGGCCCTGTATAGCTTGCGCGCCCCCGGCCGGACCAGCACGGGCGCCTGGTGGGGCCTGGCCGGCTTTGCAGTGTTCTGCCTGGCACCGACCCTGGGCCTGCCGCCGGAACTGCCAGGCACTGCCGCCGCCGACCTGGGGCTGCGCCAAAGTTGGTGGATCGGCACTGCGGCCGCTACGGCCGCAGGCCTGGCACTGCTGGTGTTCGCCCGGCATTGGCTGTTCAAGGTGCTTGGCGTGGCGCTGCTGGCGATCCCGCACGTGATCGGCGCACCGCAGCCGCCCGTGCACGAAAGCCTGGCGCCCGAAGCGCTCGAAACGCAGTTCAAGGTCGCTTCCTGGCTAACCAACGCCGCGTTCTGGCTGGCCCTTGGCCTGCTCAGCGCCTGGCTGTATCGCCGCTCCAGCCAAGCCTGATGGCGGCCTGTACACAACCGCCTGCGCTGTTCGCGGGCTTTGGCTGCCGTCGCGGCTGCCCGGTAGAGACCCTGGCCGCCCTGCTGCGCCGGACCCTCGCCGGGCATGGCCTGCCCGTCAGCGCCTTGCGCGGTATCGCCAGCATCCACGCCAAAGCCCGCGAGCCAGGGCTGCTAGCCTTGGCCGAGCACCTGGACCTGCCACTTGTCTGCTTCGACGCAGGACACCTGCTGACCTTCGAGCCACTGCTCAGCCAGCGTTCGGCCGCCGCCTTCGCCCAAACCGGTTGCTGGGGCGTGGCCGAGAGCGCAGCATTGTGTTTGGCCGCCAGCCAGACCCAACAGCCACGCCTACATGTGCCCCGCCAAGTCTTGGGTGGCGCAACCCTAGCGCTGGCCTGCGGCGGATAATCCGTACTTTTTGCAAGGATCCTTCATGACGGTCTACTTCATCGGCGCAGGCCCCGGCGACCCGGAATTGATCACGGTCAAAGGCCAACGCCTGATCCGCCAATGCCCGGTGATCATCTATGCAGGCTCCCTGGTCCCTCCGGCGGTACTCGAAGGCCACAGCGCCAGCCATGTGATCAACAGCGCCGAACTCCACCTGGAGCAGATCATCGAGACCATGCGCCAAGCCCACGCCAACGGCCAGGACGTGGCCCGGGTGCACAGTGGCGATCCGAGTTTGTACGGTGCCATTGGCGAGCAGATTCGCCACCTGCGCGAACTGGGCATCGACTACCAGATCATCCCCGGAGTCACCGCTACCGCGGCCAGTGCAGCCCTGCTCGGCTGCGAACTAACGCTACCGGGTGTAGCACAGACCGTGATCCTCACCCGCTACGGCGACAGCTCGCCGATGCCAGCCGGCGAACAGCTTGCCGACCTGGCCCGGCACCGCAGCACGCTGGCCATCCACCTGGGCATTCGCAACTTGGCGCGCATCGTCGAGGAACTGCTGCCGCACTACGGCGCGCAGTGTCCGATAGCCGTGGTGCACCGCGCCACCTGGCCCGACCAGGACTGGGCCAGAGGCACCCTGGCAGATATCGTCGAGCACGTCGCACGCAAAGGCTTCCGGCGTACCGCGCTGATTCTGGTCGGGCATGTGCTGGGCGATGCGCCGTTCGCCGACTCGGCGCTGTACCGCGCCAGCCATGCCCACCTTTACCGCCCGGGCACTTGAGGTGATTGCTCGATCACGCCACGGCGTAGCACACTGGTGCTCCCCTACCGATAGAGGCCATGACCATGCTCGAACTGCGCCCCAACTGTGAATGTTGTGACCGTGACCTGCCGGCCGATAGCCCGGATGCAGTCATCTGCTCGTTCGAATGCACGTTCTGCCAAGACTGCTCCGTCGAGCGCCTTCAGGGCCGCTGCCCCAATTGCGCCGGCCAACTGAGCCCCCGCCCGACCCGTGTTGGCCAGGCCTTGCAAAATAACCCTGCTTCCACTCAACGGGTCGTGAAGGCCCATAGCACCTGCGTTTGAGTCTCGAAGCACGAGGGCGGTCCTACGCCATCTTGTAGTCCTTTTCAACAAAACCCTGTTGTATTTTCAACACGCCTATACTGTCCTATTACCAAGGCTCCTGAATCTCCGTAATGTGCGCTCCCCCCAGCTCTGCAGCCCCAGGCCGAGCCTGCTGGTTGGCTGGAAGCGAGCACTTTTGAACAGGAGTTTAACCATGACATCCGTGCTGCTGGTCGATGACCATCACATCGTTCGTCTTGCCGTGCGCATGCTGTTGGAGCGTGAGCGGTTCACCGTGGTCGGCGAGACCGGCAAAGGCAAGGAGGCAGCCAGCCTCGCGATGCAAACCCGGGCCGAGGTTGTCATTCTCGACATCGGCTTGCCGGACCTTGACGGCATGGAGGTGATCAAGCGCCTCAAGCTGCTGGAGCCGCCCCCGAAGATCATGGCCTTGACCGGCCAACCTGCCGACCTGTACGTGCGCCGCTGCATGGATGCCGGCATCAGCGCCTTCGTCAACAAGGACGAGGACCTCGATGCTTTGGTGTTCGCCCTCAAGGCCCTGGTCAAGGGCTACTCGACCTTTCCCCAGATGGCGGTCAACAGCAACTCCCTGGAAAGCGAAAGCGAACGCCTCAAATGCCTGTCAAACCGCGAGATGGAGGTGTTGCGCAGGCTGTGCGCCGGCCAATGCAACAAGCTGATCGGCGAGCAGATGAACCTCAGTGCCAAGACCATCAGCACCTACCGCGGGCGTATCCTGGAAAAGCTCAAGGCCGAGTCGCTGGTGGAGATGGTCGATCTGGCCAAACGCAACAAAGTGGTCTGATCCAGTGTACAAAGGGCCTGCGCTTTGCCTGCTGCTGGTCGCGCTGATACCTTGGGCGTACGCCGAAACTGCGAGTGAAAGCCGCCACTTGCTGGCTCGCTCGCACAGCGCGGCGTCCACTCTGAATCTAACCTTGCCTGACCGGGCATGGCTGACCACCCACGGCGATTTGCGCCTTGGCATCTCGCATCCCGATTACCCGCCCTTCGACATCAACGCCAGCCAGGCGGACTACGAAGGGCTGAGCGCCGACTACGCCGGGCTGATCGGCGAGCAGCTCGGGGTCTCGTTCCAGGTCAAGCGCTACCCGACACGCGCCCTGGCCATCGCGGCGTTGCACCGCGGCGAGATTGACCTGTTGGGCACCTCGAACGCGTTCGAGGCTGCCGATGCGGAGCTGACTCTGAGCCAGCCCTATGCCGACGACCTGCCAGTGATCGTTGCACGTCAGGGCCAGTCGCTACGCGAACCCGGCGCCATGTCCGGGGTACGCCTGGCCATGGTCGATCACTACCTGCCCCTGGAAACCGCCCAGCAGCTCTACCCTGACGCCCGCCTCAGCCTGTATCGCTCGACCCTGTCGGCCATCGCGGCGGTCGCGCTGGGCCAGGCCGATGCCTACCTGGGCGATGCAATCAGTACCGACTACGTGATCGGCAAGGGGTATCAGGAAATGGTCAGGATCGATCACTTCGTCATGGCTCCGGCCGGGGCTTTCGCGTTCGCTCTGGATCGCGACAACACGCGCCTGCTGCGTCTGGTCGATACCGCCCTGTTGCGGATCGCTGACAGCGAACGCCTGAACATCCTGCGTCGCTGGACACGAGGCAGCACGACCACGCTGCTCAAGCGCAACCTGGACGCACTCACCGCCGAGGAGCGGGCGTGGATCGAACATCACCCTCGCATCCGCGTGATGATCAACACCAGCCTCGCACCCGTCACCTTCAGCGATGCGCAAAGACAACCGCGCGGGCTGGCCATCGATGTGCTCGAACAAATCAGTCGGCGCACCGGCCTGCATTTCGACATGGTCGAGTCGGACTCCTTCGCCGACATGCTCAAAGCCGTGACCCTGGGCAACGTCGACATGCTCGGGGCAATCGGCTATGACCCGCAGCAAACCACACGCCTGCGCTATACACGCCCGTTCATGGTCACGCCTCGGGTCCTGGTGACCCGAAACGACGCCCCGCCCCTGGATCCTGAACGCCCGCTCGACGATCAGCGTGTCGCCGTGCTGCAAGGCTCGCCCCTGCTCAGCGACCTGCATCAAAGCGCGCCACGCGCACGCGTGATCGAAGCGCAGAATCCACTGCAACTGTTGCAGTTAGTGCAGGAAGGCAGAGCGGATGTGGCCTTGAGCCCACAGGTCAACGCGGCCTATTTCATCAATCAAATGGGCAAGGGCCGCCTCAGGATCGCCGGCCAGTTCGGCGACGAGCCCATCCCCGGCACGTTCGCCGTCAACCCTGCCCACCCGCAGCTACAGGCCATCCTGGACAAGGCGCTGTTGAGCCTAGCGCCGGACGAGCTGGACCAGTTGGTCAAGCGCTGGCCCAGCAGCGCCGTGGCCAGCGACAGCCCGTGGCGCAACTACCGCACCCTGGCCCTGCAGATACTGGTACTGGCCGGCGGGCTGCTGGCAGGCGTGGCGTTCTGGAACAATTACCTGCGCAAGTTGATTCACCAGCGCACCAAGGCCCAACGCGCCCTGCAGGAACAGTTGGGGCTGAGCCGGGCCTTGCTTGAACAACTGAGCCAGGCGAAAAACGATGCTGAGCAGGCTAGCCAAGCCAAGAGTACCTTCCTGGCGGTCATGAGCCACGAAATACGCACCCCGATGAACGCAGTCATCGGCCTGCTGGAACTGGCCCTGCAAGACAGCCGGCATGGCCGCAGCGATACCCTGGCATTACAGACGGCGCACAGCTCGGCGGTCGGCTTGCTTGAACTGATCGGCGATGTGCTCGACATCTCGCGGATCGAGTCGGGGCACATGAGCCTGCAACCTGCGCCCCTGGATTTGGTAACTCTGGTCCGCGCGACCCTGCGCATGTTCGAAGGCAACGCACGGGCCAAGGGCATCGCCCTCCAAGCTACGCTGCCAGAGTCTTCCTGCTGGGTCGAAGCCGATCCGCTGCGGCTCAAGCAGGTGCTGGCCAACCTGCTGAGCAATGCGATCAAGTTCACCGACACCGGACAGGTCAAGGTCAGACTACAGACCCTGCCCGGCGCCGAAGACAGCCTTGCGGTCCGGCTGTCGGTCGAGGACAGCGGCGTCGGTATCAGTGCCACCGACCAGGCTCGGCTGTTCCGCGCCTTCGCCCAGACCGACGTGCAGAAGGGGCGCCAAGGCGCCGGGTTGGGCTTGGTGATCAGCCGCAACCTGTGTGAGTTGATGGGCGGCGAACTGAACCTGCACAGCCAGCCAGGCCAGGGCACTGGCGCACATGTTTGCCTGAACCTGCCGCGCGCACATGCGCCAAGCGCGCCGGCGAGCACCGACGCCGAGCCCGAGCTTGCCGCGCCGCATCCGTTGCGCATCCTGGTGGCAGACGACTATCCGGCCAACCTGCTACTGCTGGACAAGCAGCTGCGCTCGCTCGGCCATCACGTGAGCCTGGCCGAGCATGGACAGGCCGCGCTGGCGCTCTGGCAGGATGGGCAGTTCGATGTACTGATCACCGATTGCAGCATGCCGCACATGGACGGCCACGCACTCACCCGACAGATCCGCGCACAGGAACGCGAACGCCAGCAGCCTGCCTGTCGAATCATCGGGATCACCGCCAACGCGCAAGCCGAGGAACGCCAGCGCTGCTTGGACAGCGGCATGGACGAATGCCTGTTCAAACCGCTCGGGTTGGCCGCTTTACAAGCCAGCCTGGCTCATGTCGATCGACTGCCGTTCGGCGAGCACACGCCACATCAACGCGCCAGCGGCTTCGAGCTGGCGAAACTGCGCCACCTGACCCAGGATGATCAACACTTGACCCTCACCCTGCTCGGCCAGCTGGCCGACAGCACAGCCCAAGACTTGCAAGCGCTGCGCGAATTGGGTACGCACGCGGCACCCGAGGCGCTGGCGATGGCTGTGCACCGGATCAAGGGCGGCGCCAAGATGCTCAGGGTCAGTGGCGTGGTCGAAGACTGCGAGGCCATGGAACAGGCCATCGAACAAGGCAAGGCCTTGCAAGGGCCGCTGGCCGTACTGCTGGCCAGCCTGCAAAGCCTGGAGCGCGAACTGCGCCAAGGCTTCAATGCAATTGCAGGGTCGAATTGATCTGGCTGATCGCATCCACCACATGCCGCGAGCCTTGCTGGATCTCCATGATCACCGTGCCGGCCTCGTTGGCCAGCTCCACGCCGATCCCGGTGCGGCTCAAGCTTGACTGCATACTGGCCACGGCGGTCAACGACAGGTCATGGTTGCGCTTGACCACTTCGACGATTTCCACGGTCGCCTTGCTGGTGCGTGCCGCCAAGCTACGCACCTCGTCGGCCACCACCGCGAAACCACGCCCGAACTCACCCGCGCGCGCAGCCTCGATCGCCGCATTGAGGGCCAGCAGGTTGGTCTGATCGGCGATCCCACGGATGGTCAGCACGATCTGGCCAATCGCCTCCGACTGGCGACTCACCGCATCGATACTGCGCGCGGCATCGTTGAGTTCGGCGGAGATCTGCTCGATCACCTGCACGGTCTGTTGCACGACTTCAGTCCCCTTGCGCGCGCAGGCGTCGGTCTGCACTGAGCTGGCATGGGCAGCATCGGCGGCGGTCTGCTGGGTGCTGACCTGCTGGGTGATGTCGCTGGCGAACTTCACCACCTTGTACAAACGACCCTTGTTGTCGAAGATCGGGTTATAGGAGGCCTCCAGATAAACCGTGCGACCGTGCTTGTCGACCCGTTCGAAGCGGTGAGAGTGGTATTCGCCGCGGTTGAGCGAAGCCCAGAATTCGCGGTACTGCGCCGACTCGCGCTCGTGGGCCAGGCAGAACAGCCCATGATGGCGGCCAACCACCTCTTCCAGGCGGTAGCCCATGGTGTCGAGGAAATTCGGGTTGGCTTTGATGACCCTTCCCTGCGGGGTGAACTCGGCCACCGCCATGGATCGACCGATGGCTTTGAGCAGGCTCTCGCTTTCGTGCTCTTCCATCACGTGACGGGTGATGTCGGAGGCGATCTTGATCACACTGGTCACCTGCTGGCGCGCGTCGAGCACCGGCATGTAACTCGCCTCCAGCCACACCTCGCGGCCGCTCTTGTCCAAGCGCTCGAAGGTGCCACTGATGGCCTTGCCTGTAGCCAATTCCTGCCACAGCTGTTTGTACTCGGCGCTCTTGGCGTAGCTGGGGTCACAGAAGATGCGGTGATGCTTGCCGCGAATATCGTCGGCGGCGTAACCCATGGTCTTGCAGAAATTCTCGTTCGCATCGAGGATCGTGCCATCGGGCGCGAACTCGATCATCGCCATGGAACGGCTGATCGCGGCAAACTTTGCCTCAATGCCTTCCAGGGCTTGGTGGCAACGCTGAATCTCGACCAGATCGGACTTGCGATGGTACTCGAACATGACCGGGCCTCCTTCTGCCCACAGGATGTTCCTGAGCATAGATCGGCGTGCGCACCGTGCAAGCGAACTGACATCACCGCGGCGTGGACCCTACCGCGCGGCACTGCTCAGGAGCTTTCGCGTACCACCAGTTCGAATCCCAGGTCCTGGCGCTCGCTTGCGACCCGTTTGCCATCGAGCAGGCTCAGCAGCGCCTGGGCGGCCACCCGCCCCACCGCTGCCCGTGGCGTTCGTATAGAGGTCAGCGGCGGCACCATATGCGCAGAAGCCGGCAAGTCATTGAAGCCCACCATGGCCACCTGACGCGGCACCTCGATGCCTTGACGCAGGGCTTGTAGCACCGCGCCTTGGGCCAGGTCGTCGTTGCAGAAGAAGATGCCGTCGACATCCGGTGCCTTGGCCAACAAGCCGCTGAACAATGCACCGCCCAGGCCGATCGATGACGGCTGCGGGTCGAGCATTTCCAACTCGGGCGCGTGCAATCCGGCATCGACCAACCCTTGACGGAACCCCTCGGCACGCTGCATGACCCGTGGATCGAGCTGCGCGGCGATGAACGCCAGGCGCCGTCGGCCCCGGGCAATCAGGTGACGCGCCGCCGCCCGGCCTGCTTCGTGCTGGGAGAAGCCAACCGACAGCTCGCCGGCCTCGCCAACCAGCTCCATCATGTGCACCCGTGGCACCCCGCTGGCCGCCAGCAACTGGCGCGCACCGTCGCTACGCTCGAAGCCGGTGAGCAGGATACCGCAGGGCTGGTATGCCAGGTAATTGCGGATCAGGTTCTCTTCTTCGGCGATATCGTAGTGATAGTTGCCAATCAGCACTTCAAGGCCACGCGGCCGCATGACTTCGTGAATGGCCTCCAAGGTATCGATGAACAACTGGTTGGACAGTGACGGAATCAAGACCACCACCGACTGGCTGCGCGCCGAGGCCAGCGCGCGGGCTGCCGGGTTGGCCACGTAACCCAGGCTGGCGGCGGCGCTCATGACTTTTTCGACAAGCGTCGGCGCCACTGTGCTGACCCCACGCAGGGCGCGCGAGGCGGTAATGGGAGAGACCCCGGACAGTCGGGCGACTTCTGCCAGAGTGGGACGACCTGTGGTGCGCGAGCCGATACGAGACATGGATGTTGTAATTTTACTACTTGCAGGAATGGGGAACGGTCACTAAGGTAGCGCTGTCTCAGGACGCAGGCAATGCAAACCTGGTAACGGTCATGCAGCACGCGTCCATACTGCCTAAGACAAGACCAATAACACCCGGGAGGGTGGCGCACGCAACTCTATCTCGGCCTGACCGAGACAGCGCTATCTCACCCAGCAGGAGGTACTGATGAACCCTTCCCTGTCCGCGATCGTGGTCATGGGCGTTGCTGGCTGCGGCAAGAGCTGCGTCGGCGACGCCATTGCCAGGCGCAGCGGCGGCCGCCTGATCGAAGGCGATGCCTTTCACCCAGCCGAAAACATCCAGAAGATGAGCGCTGGCATTCCCCTGAACGACGACGACCGCGCCGGCTGGCTGATACGCCTGGGCCAGGCGCTACAGGACACCCTCGCCGCTGGCGAGCGCCCTATCCTGACCTGCTCGGCGCTCAAGCGCCGCTACCGCGAGACGTTGCGCGAGGCAGTGCCGAACCTGAGGTTCGTGTTTCTCGAACTGACGCCGGAGGAAGCTGAAAAGCGGGTCCTGGCACGCCCTGGCCACTTCATGCCCGCAAGTTTGATCGACAGCCAGTTCGCGACGCTCGAAGCGCCACATGGAGAGCCGCTCACCTTGGCCTTGGATGCCACCCAGTCCATCGAGCGCCTCGCTGATGCCGTGGACAACTGGCTAAAGCCCCACGGTGAGCGGAGCCTGGCGCGCACGGCCTGATCGGGCAGTTCTCCAGCTCACCAAAGATAGCGCTGTCTTACCCTGTTACCGCACCACGCTACGCCCCTAAAACAACGACAAGACCGAGGCTGACGATCCATGTTCGGACTAGCTACTGATACCTTCCTGCTGCTCGACGCGCTGGTCACCATCGTCGGGCTGATCCTGCTGATCACCCATTTCAAAGTCCATCCCTTCGTTGCCCTGACCCTGGCGGCAGGCTTCCTTGGCCTGACCTCCGGCATGCCGGTGGCGAAGGTGATGAAATCGTTCCAGGACGGCTTCGGCGGCGTGCTGGGCTTTGTCGGCATCGTCCTGGCCCTGGGCACCATGCTCGGCAAGCTGATGGCCGACTCCGGGGGGGCCGACCAGATTGCCCAGACCCTGATTCGCGCCTTCGGCAAGCAGAAGGTGCACTGGGCAATGATGTTCGCCGCCTTCCTGGTGGGCATCCCGCTGTTCTTCGAGATCGGCTTCGTGCTGCTGATCCCGCTGGTGTTCATCGTCGCCCGCCGTTCGGGGGTTTCGCTGGTGAAGATCGGCATTCCGCTGCTGGCGGGGCTTTCGGTGGTGCACGGCCTGGTACCGCCACATCCGGGCCCGTTGCTGGCAATCGGCATCTTCCACGCCGATATCGGCAAGACCATCTTCTACGGCCTGCTGGTGGCGTTGCCCACGGCAGTGATCGCAGGCCCGCTGTTCGGTAATTTCATTTCCCGCTACATCCCCGGCAACCCGTCCCAGGAGTTGATGGACCAGATCGCCCGGGACTCCAACCAGCAGAACCTGCCAAGCTTCACCATCACCCTGGTTACCGTGCTGCTGCCAGTGGTGCTGATGCTGCTCAAGACCTTCGCCGACGTGGTGCTACCAGCCGAGCACATCGTACGCCAGTGGATGGACCTGATCGGCCACCCGATCACCGCCCTGCTCGCCGCCTTGCTGCTGGCCTTCTACACCTTCGGTTCGGCCCGTGGCTTCAGCCGCCAGCAGATCATGAAGATGCTCGACCAGAGCCTGGCCCCCACGGCCGCCATCGTGCTGATCGTCGGCGCCGGCGGCGGTTTCAAGCAAATGCTGGTAGACACGGGCGTGGGCAACGTGATCGGGCAAATGGCCGTTCAGGCCGAGATCTCGCCGATTCTGCTGGCCTGGCTGGTAGCGGCCGTGATCCGCATTGCCACCGGCTCCGCCACCGTTGCGACCATCACCGGCGCCGGCATCGTCGCTCCGGTGATCGACCTGGTGCCTGGGGTCAACCGCGAACTGCTCGTGCTGGCCACCGGGGCCGGCTCGCTGATCCTGTCGCACGTCAATGACGCCGGTTTCTGGCTGGTCAAGCAATACTTCAACATGACCGTGGCCGAAACCTTCAAGACCTGGAGCATGATGGAAACCATCCTGTCGGTGGTCGGCATCATTTTCATCATGCTGCTGTCGATGGTGGTGTGACCGTTGATCGGGATGATGGCACCTTGCTGAGCGGGCCACGGCCCAAGTGAGACAGAGGCCCTGCCCGAGCAGGGCCTTTGACTTTTCCAGCGCAAGGGAGTTTGACCGATGACACGTGCCTTCCTGCTTGCAGCCCTGCTCGCCTCACCCATGGCCTTTGCCGTGGGGACCGGCACCACCTACCCCGACGACCCGCACAACCCGGCGCCCCAGCCGGGGGTCGACAGCACCCTGAACCCCATCGAGAAACCCGTGCCCAGGGACACCGACCCACGCATCAAGGGCAACGACCCGGAAAGCCCACCGGCCAAACACAACGATGACCGTGACCTCCCAGGCATGGATGGCGGCAGTGGCTCGGAAGGCATGGGGCGTGACGGCGGCAGTACCGGCAAGCCGTGAAGCCGGTCAGGCCCTTCAGATCACGCTCACCACTGCCGCTTGTCGGGCCGCGTGAGGCCCAGCTTTTCGATCTTGTAGCGCAGCATATCCCGCGACAGTCCAAGCAACCGGGCTGACTTGGTGACATTCCAGTCGGTCCGGTCGAGGGTGCGGCAGACCATGTCGCGTTCCATGTCCGGCAAACTGGCACTGGCGTCGACCTCGCGGTGCGGGGCCTCGAAGGCCAGCACGGCGGCCGGCTGGGCCGGTACGTCATCGACCAACGTCAGGCACAGGTTCAACTGGTGCGCACCGATCACCTCCGAGGGTGCCAGTAAAACGGTTTGCTCCAGCATGTTGCGCAACTCGCGTACGTTGCCAGGCCAGCTGTAGTTGAGCATCAACGCCTCGGCTTCGGCCGAAAAGCGCAGGTTCGGCTTGCCGTAGCGACGCCCATGGTGGGCCAGGAAATGCCGGGCCAGGCGCAGGATATCCTGACCCCGCGCGTGCAGGCGCGGCACCTTCAGGGCGATGATGCGCAGGCGGAAGAACAAATCGCGGCGAAACTTGCCCTGCTGCACCATCTGTTCGAGGTTGCAGTTGGTGGCGCTGATCACCCGCAGGTCGACCTTGCGCTCCTTCACCGCGCCGATCCGGCGGATACTGCGATCCTCCAGCAGCTTCAGCAGCTTGGCCTGTAGCACCAGGTCCATTTCACCGATCTCATCGAGGAACAGCGTGCCGCCGTCAGCGGCTTCCACCAGGCCCACCCGGCGCTCCTTGGCATCAGTGAAGGCGCCCTTCTCATGCCCGAATAACTCGGCCTCCAACAGGTTGGCCGGAATCGAGGCGCAGTTGAACTCGATGAACGGCCCCTTGGCCCGACTACCGTCGAAATGCAGTGCTCGCGCCACCAGTTCCTTGCCGGTACCGGTTTCGCCTTCCACCAGCACCGGGGGTAGATCGCCGCTGGCCATGCGCCGCTCGGCTTCCAGCACCTGGCGCAAGGTGTGCTTGAGTTCAAGCATCGCCGGGGACTCGCCGATCAAGGCTTGCAACCCGGACTTCTGCGCCTCGCGCTCCTGATAGAACGACAAGGTACGCTCCAGGCGCTCGGCGGCCAGGGCCTTGTCCAGCATCAGCTTGAGTTCAGCCAACACCACCGGTTTGGTGAGGTAATGGAAAGCGCCCTCTTTCATGGCCAGCACCGCGTCCTCGACGTTGCCATAGCCGGTCATCATGATCACCTTGAGCTCCGGCGCCTGCGTCATCAGGGCGCGGAGCAAGTCGTGGCCGCTCATGCCCGGCAGAGAGTTGTCGGTCAACACCGCGTCAGGCAAGGCCCGCGCGACGTGCTCTAAGGCCAGCTCTGCACTGTGACACACGGCGACCTCGAAGCCTTTCAGCTTGAGGTAGGTACTGATGTTCTCGGCAAGGATTTCATCATCCTCGACCACCAGGATGCTGTGCTCCATGGTCCCCTCCCACTGCGATATTGAAGATCAGGCTGACACGGGTTCCTTCCTCTTCGCGGCTGCTCAGTTCGACCGAGCCGCCAAAACGTTCCATGATGCGCTTGACCAGGGCCAGGCCAACGCCTAGCCCGCCCTGCTTGGTGGTGTAGAACGGCTTGAATACCATGCGCCGCTGCTGCTCGCTCATGCCTTTGCCGGTGTCACTGATCGACAGCATCACCTGGCCACCCTCCAGCCGTTGCACCTCGGCGCGCAATTCGCCGCCCTGGGGCATGGCCTCCAAAGCATTGGCGAACAGGCTATTGAGTATCTGGGTGAGTTGCAGTGGCTGGCTGGCCACGCGCAGCTCGGCAGCCCCGCACAAGACGAAGCGCACCGCATTGCGTTCGATCTGGGGGGCGAAGGTCTGGCGTGTATCCTCGATGGCCGCCACCAGCTCCACGGCCTCGGGCTCATCACTGGTCGGGCGCAACGACACCAACAGGTCGCGTACCCAGCGTGACATGCGGTCGACCTGGGTGATGATATCGCTGATATTTTTCTGCGCAGCCGGGTTGGCGATTTCCTGGGCCAGCTCGGCACTGGAGCGGATCGTGGCCAGCGGGTTGCGCAAACTGTGGGCCACCGCCGAGGACATCTCGCCCAGGGCGACGTAGGTTTCGCTGGCGATCAGCCGCTCCTGCTGATGGTGCATCAAGCTGGCAGCGCGGCGCACGATCCAGAACAGACCGAAATACACCAGCGCCCCGCCCAGCAGGGTCGAAACCCAAATCAGCACATAGCCACGCTGAATGCGTCGCACCAGGTCCTGGGGTTCCTTGTAGATCTCGATCATGGCCAGCACATGCTCGCCCTGGCTGTCGAACAACGGAATGTAGTTCTCGATGAACAGGTGGCGCGGCTCGCGCTGAAACTTCTGTTCTTCCCGGTCATCGTGCGCTTTGTGGTAGCTGGCCGACACGGACTTGCGCGAACGGAAGGCGTGCTCCAGGTCGCTGTCGCGACCGATGTGCTTGCCGATCAGGTGCGGATTGGTCGACCAGATCACCTTGCGATCACGGGCGTAGGCGTTGGCCAGCAACGTGTCGGGCAGGTGCTCGATATGGTCGAGGAACTCCAGGCGAGTCGATTGGGCGAGCGCTGCGGAGAACTGCAGATGGCCATGGTCCAAGCGTGGATCAAGCAACTCGCCCATAGTAGTGCCTGGCGGCAGTTGCGAGTGACGCACCTCGGCCAGGGCCATGGCCTGGATGAAGCGTGCAGTGAGCACCGCATCGCGCTCGACGCTGTCGCGCACCACGAAACGGGTCGATACGTAACCCAACCCGCCAGCCACCGAGGCGATAATCAGCAGGCTGACCAGCGAGAACCAGCGCAGCAAGTTGAATTCGCGCAAGGGCGCAGCCAATCCCGCGGGGGTAGGCTGCACCGCACCATGGGCGTCGTGCTCAAATGTCTGCATGGCGTCGAATCCACCTGTCAGCGAGGTGAAGGGGCATCCCATGGCGGCGCCCTACGGCAGTGGATAACCACATATCGCCGCGATCCCCGCCAGGATCTGCTTGATGAGGTAGCAAAAAGCTAGCCAGTATCCATTGAAAATATTTTGTATTTAATAACAAAAACTTAAATACTTTATGCAGTCTAGATTCTAGATATACCCCCAATGTTGGGTACTATTTCCCCAAAAATTTAAAACTAATAAAATCAAATATTTACATTTTTTATAATGCAAAGAATCAAGAGTTGGCTACGCGAAAACTCAGCGATACGCGAGTCCCACCGCCCTGGCGGCTACTCAATCGCACCGAACCACCGAAGCGCTCCATGATGCGCTTGACCAGCATCAGCCCCACTCCCAGCCCGCCTTGCTTGGTGCTGAAAAACGGCCTGAAGGCCATGCGCTGCTGCTGCTCGCTCATGCCCTTGCCTGTGTCGGCAAAACGCAACACCAGGTACCGCCGGTCGTGGCGCACACACTCGATGTGCAATTGCCCACCCTGCTCCATCGATTCCAGCGCATTGGCAATCAAACTGCTGAAAATCTGCCCCAGCAGCGCCGGCTGCCCCAACACCCGCACAGACCCGATCGTGGGCACCCGCACCTGCACCCCGGCGCGACGCAGCAGCCCGTCGCAGGCTTGCAGGCTTTCATTCAGGACCTGAGCCAGGTTCACAGCCACCGCCTCGTCATTGAGCGGACGCAACGACTGAAGCAGCTCGCGCACCCACTGCGACATGCGGTCGACCTGGCTGATGATGTCGTTGACGTGCCGCTGTGCGGGCCCCTCGTCGAAGGCCTGCGCCAGCTCGGCGCTTGAGCGGATACTGGCCAATGGATTGCGCAAACTATGGGCCACCGCCGAGGACACCTCCCCCAACGCAACGAAGGTTTCATTACCGATCAGGCGCTTCTGCTGCACGGCCACCAGCCGCGCAGCGCGACGCATGATGCCGTAGAGCCCGACGTACACCAGCCCCGCCCCTACGGCGATAGCCAGCCAGATCAGCATCAGGCCATGTTCGATGCGCACAATCAGGTCGTGCGGTTCCTTGTAGATCTCGACCATCGCGGTAACCGTCTCGCCACCGGCGTCGAACAGCGGGATGTAGTTCTCGATGAACAGTTGCTCAGGTGGGGTGACGAACTCCTGCTCGCTACGCGCGCGCTCGGCATTGTGGTAGCTGGCCGACACGCGCATCTTGTACTCGAAAGCCCGGCTCAGGTCGTCGTCACCCTCGATCAGCTTGCCGATCAAGGCCGGGTTACTCGACCAGATCACTGTGCGGTCAGGGGCATAGATATTCGCCAGCAGTATGTCCGGCAGGTGGGCGATATGGTCGAGAAACTCACCTCTGGCGTTACGCCGGGCGGCCGGGTCAACATCAGGCATGGCCCGGTCGGTCCGCGGGTCGAGCAACTCGCCCATGGTGCGCACGTTGGGAATCGAGACATGGCGCACTTCAGCGTCGGCAATGGCGGTGATGAACTGCGCAGTCAGCAAGGCGTCACGCTCGACGCTTTCGTTGATGATGAAGCGGCTGGAGATAAGCCCCAGCCCCGCCGCCACCGATAGGATGATCGCAAGGCTCACCCAGGCGTACCAGCGCAGCAAGTTGAACGGTTTGCGCACGGCCCCCGCCTCAGCGCTGGGCGCAGTTGAATCAGGGCGATGGACGAGGTCCATGACGGGCTCCGCAACTGGGCACGATTCATTGGTTATAGCCCAGAGTTGGGGAATCAGGGTCAAGGCTCGGCCAGCCCCTGCAGCAATCGATAGTCGCGCAGCACTGCGGGAACGTAGCGACGGGTCTCGGCGAATGGCGGCACCACCCGGCCCCGGCTCAGCACCGCCTCGGGCCCGGCGTTGTAGGCCGCCACCGCCAGGGTGATGTCATTGTCGAACAGGGTCAGCATACGCTTGAGGTAACGTGCCCCGCCGTGCACGTTGGACTCAGGGTCGAGCACATCCTTGACCCCCATGGCTTTGGCCGTGTCCGGCATCAACTGCATCAGCCCCAGCGCCCCCTTGGGCGAGCGGGCCTTGGGGTTGTAACCCGACTCAGCCTTGATCAGCGCATGCAGCAAGGCCTGCGGCACGTCGTTGGCCAGTGCAGCGGCGGCCACCAGTTCGGCGTAGGGGCGGCCAGTGATCCACTGTGCATTCACCGGCCCACTGCCACCGGGCACCTCGCTGACCACCCGCTCGTACTGGCGCCCCGGGCGATGGACGTTGGACAGAATCAAGCCGCCCTTGCCATCGCTGGAAATGTACACATCAGCCTCGGCGCCCAAGGCCATCAGCCCGGCCGCCACCCCTGTCGCTATCAGCATCAGCCCACGCATGCCGGTCGCCTCCCATTCATGGCCCCCCGAAGTGGGGGGATATGCCCCGGAAAATCCGGGTGCAAGGCTCTGACGCAAGCAGCGTGCCGAGCACACGCTGCGCTGCACAGCCCATGGCGCAAGGCCGCGACGCAGCCGTGCACGCCTGTTGCATGGACGCTGTGCACACGCAACGGAGGATTTCACCATGCAGCGCAGAATCCATGCCCAACGCGGTTTCACCCTGCTCGAACTGCTGGTGGTGCTGGTGGTGCTGGGCCTGTTGGCCGGCATCGTCGCACCCAAGTACTTCAGCCAGCTCGGGCGCTCGGAAGCCAAGGTGGCGCGGGCGCAGATCGAGGGCCTGGGCAAGGCCCTAGACCTGTATCGCCTGGAAGTCGGCCACTACCCCAGCAGCGAGCAGGGCTTACAGGCGTTGGTGGTGGCGCCCAATGGCGAGGCGCGTTGGTCGGGTCCGTACCTGCAAAAGGCGGTACCGCAAGATCCGTGGGGACGTCCCTACCTTTACCGCCAGCCTGGCGAAAACGGCGCTGAATACGACCTGTTGTCGATGGGCAAGGATGGTCAGCCCGGCGGCGACGGCGAGAACGCCGAAATCACCAGTTGGCAATGAGGGGCAAAGCGATGCGCTACGAACTCAAAGCCTTGGGTCGCCAGGGCGTGGTGCAGTTGCACATTGACGCCGAGGACAGCGACCAAGCGCGGCGCCAAGCCGAAGACCAAGGTTTGCGCGTGCTGAGCGTGCGTGCGCCGGGCCATGGTCTCGGGCGCCTTGCCTGGCGCCGCGCCCCGGCGTTCGACCTGGTGCTGTTCAGCCAGGAACTGACCACCCTACTCAATGCCGGCCTGCCACTGATCGACGCGCTGGAAAGCCTCGCCGAGAAAGCGCCCAGCGGCACGCCGCGCAAGACCCTCGAAGCGCTGGTGCGCCAGTTGTACGAAGGCAGGTCGTTGTCGCTGGCCTTGGCACAGCAGCCGCGGGTGTTCCCAACGCTCTATGTGGCCCTGGTGCAATCCAGCGAACGCACCGGCGCGCTGGGTGAAGCGCTGACGCGCTACATCGGCTATCGCCAGCGCCTGGATCTGGTGCGCCAGAAACTGGTCGGGGCCTCGGTCTATCCATTGCTGCTGTTACTCGTCGGCGGTGGCGTGGTGATGTTCCTGCTCGGGTATGTCGTGCCGCGCTTCAGCCTGGTGTTCGAGGGTATGGGCACGCAGTTGCCGTGGCTGTCGCGGGTCTTGATGCAGATTGGGCTGTTCCTGCATGCCCAGCAGCTGCCTTTGGCCCTGGGCACGGCAGGCGGCGTGGCGTGGCTACTGGCCCTGCGCCGCCAGCCGGCGGTGCGCCGCTGGGCCAGCCGACAGTTGCGCCGCGTGCCGGCGCTGCACCAGCGTCTGATGATGTATGAACTGGCGCGCTTCTACCGCTCGCTAGGGATCCTGCTGCAAGGCGGTATCCCCATCCTCACCGCCCTGGGAATGGCGCGCGGGCTACTGGGCAACGCCGCTGGCGAGGGCCTGGAGCACGCCAGCCGGCGGGTCGCCGAGGGCCTGGCGTTATCGGATGCGCTGGAAGCCGGGCAATTGGTCACGCCGGTCTCGTTGCGCCTGCTGCGCGCCGGCGAACAGTCCGGCAACCTCGGCGAGATGCTCGAACGCTGCGCGGACTTCCATGACCAGGAGATCGGCCGTTGGGTGGAGTGGTTCGTCAAGCTGTTCGAGCCGCTGCTGATGACGTTCATCGGCCTGCTGATCGGCCTGATCGTCATCCTGATGTACATGCCGATCTTCGAACTGGCCTCGAGCATCCACTGATCGAGGTGCCGGCACCGCTTCAGTAGTCGAACTGCTCTACCGCGCGGCGCCGCTCATTGTCGTCGCGCCGGTCATAGGCCGCGGTGGTCTGGATATTGGCATGGTGCGCCAGCTTCTGGGCAATCGAAAGGTCGTGCTCCTCGATGACCCGAGTGATGAACGCCCGACGGAAATCATGCGGCATGATCTTAGCCCCCACCTGCGCCCCGCGCTGGCGTGCGATGTAGTAGATGGCATGCTTGGTGATGCGTGCGCGGGTAATATGGCTGCCCCGCCGAATGCGGTTGAACAGGAAGCTGTCATCGCGCTCACCAGCCGGCAAATGCTGGCGGCGCAGGTCGAGCCAGGCCTGTAGCTTGTCGAAGGCCCAAGGCGGGGCATACTTGAGCAACTGGCGGTTGCCCTTGCCCATCACTACCACGCTGCGTTGCTCGAAGTCGACCTGGGCCAAGTCCACGTCCACCGACTCGGACTTGCGCATCCCGGTGCCGTAAAGCAATGCCAGGATCGCCGCATCACGCACCCCCTGAGGACGCGGGTCAGCCGCGCACACCTCCATCAACTCGCGAATCAGGCTACGCCGAAGGTTGCGCCCGGGCGGCAGGCGGCTGCCACTGGCCGGTTTGACCTCACGAATCCTGAGCAGCTGCGCATGCTCGATCAGCCCCTGGCGCCAGGCCTCGTTCATCACCCCGCGCACGGCATTCACGTACAGCGACGAGGTATTGGGGGCATAGCCGTCGGCTCGCAACGCGGCGACCAACGCCACCACATGCCCAGGTTCCAGGTGATGCCAGGGCACCTCAGCGATGTCGGCGTCGACGAAGCCCAGGCGGTCGGCGGCATCCTGCAGGATATAGCGCATGGTCAGCTGGCTCGATGGCGCCAGGCGGGCCAGGTACTGCAACAGCGGGTTGCGCAGAAGATCGGTCAAAACGGCAATCCTGTTACGAAAATCACGTGCTATCACCTTGACATACAAGGCTTTTCATTAATGAAAGCGACGACGATGGTAACCCAATCCGACGCCTTTGATCGAACCTCGGCGCCGGGCCACGCTGCTCGCAGGCAAGTCCCGCGCGTGGCGCACATGGTCTAAAGTTGCTCGCAATACCCCTGCCAGCGAGGCAGCATGGCCTTCCACCGCCTTACCCGCACCCATCCGCGCCTGAGTATCGCCACGCTGGCCGGCCTCGTCGGCGCCTGGCTGATACCCGCAGCCGACACCGTGCAGCATATCCTTGCCGGTTGGAACCTGGGGGTATGGCTGTACCTGGCCATGGTCCTGTGGCTGAGCCTGCGCGCCGATGCCCAGCGGGTGCGCCGGGTTGCCTGCGTCGAAGACGAAAACGCAGCGCTGGTGCTGGTCACCGTGAGTGTCGCGGCCATTGCCAGCCTGGCAGCGGTCACCCTGCAACTGGTCTCCAGTCGGGGGCTTTCCGGCAGTGCCCTGGCCCTGCACTACCTGTATACCGGCCTCACCGTGGCCGGCTCCTGGTTGCTGATCGGCAGCATCTTCAGCCTGCACTACGCGCGGCTGTTCTACACCGGCAGCGACCGCGAGCCGTTGCTGCGCTTCGCAGACGGCGAGCGCAACCCCGATTACTGGGACTTCCACTACGTCTCGTTCACCATCAGCGTCGCGGTACAAACCTCCGACGTCGGTATCGGCGGGCGCGCCATGCGTCGGGTAGTGCTGGCGCACTCGCTGGTGGGTTTCGTGTTCAACACCGCGATTCTGGGCTTCACGATCAACATCGCCGCTGGCCTGCTGGGTTGACCGCCGGTCCGAAAGCGGCCCAAGCCCGCCGGTCAAGGCTGCGCAGCGAAAACGTTTGCCCAGTGCATCAGCGGCCCACGCCCGGATATCGGGGCTGTGACCAACGTCATGCCTTGGCACATTTGTCATATTTTTCCCGGATCGTGCGTCACACCGGTGCTATGGTTAGTTTCCTGAGGCAAGGCTCAAGCAAGACGAATCACCGCGTTCAGAACCCACGAACAAGGAGGCTGGCATGAACAAGATGACATTCCCCAACGCCTGCCAGGTGATGCGCTGGCACTTCCATCCCCTGGGCTTCGAAGCCAGCATGGACGCCCCGCGCAGCATGGTGGCGCGGCTGTTCGACCGAGCCACCGGGCAAACGCTTTTGGCAATCGCCGGGATCCCCTGCGCCGCGATAATGGCCGCCAGCGATGTGGAGCGGATCATCGAAGCCGTGGAAGCCGAGCTGGACACCTTCGACCTGGTGCCCTGCCCCCTGCCAGCGGTGGGCTGACTAGCTCACCTGCGCGTACCGCGCACCGAGCCCGGCGAGAAAGCGGTCTGCCGGCATGGGCTGGCCGAGCAGATAGCCTTGCAGTGAATCGCAACCCAGCTGAGTGAGGAAATCCTGCTGGCGGTCGGTCTCCACACCTTCGGCGACGATTCGCAACCCAAGCGCCTGGCCCAAGGCGACGATGGCCGAGACGATCGCCGCATCGTCGCTGCCCTGTTCGAGGTCGCGCACGAACCCGCGATCGATCTTCAACTCATTGGCAGGCAGGCGCTTGAGGTACATCAGGCTTGAGTAACCTGTGCCGAAATCATCGATGGACAGGTCCACCCCCATGTCCGACAAGCGTTGCAGCACTGTCAGGCTGGCGTCGGCATCGCGCATGGCGGTGGTCTCGGTGATCTCCAAGGTCAACCGGTTGGCCGGCAGGCCGTTCAGGTTCAGGCAACGCGCCACCGTGTCGACGAGCCCGGCGTGGCAGAACTGGACCGCCGACAAGTTCACCGCGACGCGCCAGTTCGCGTGCCCCTGATCCATCCACACGCGCATCTGCCGACAGGCCTCGTTCAGCACCCACTCGCCGATTGGGATGATCAGCCCGGTCTTTTCGGCAAGGCCGACGAAGCGGTCGGGGAGCATCAGGCCAAGCTGCGGATGCTCCCAACGCAACAGCGCTTCGGCTCCAATCGGTTGGCGTTCGACGGCGTCGAACTTGGGCTGATAGTGCAGACGTAACTGGCCCTGCTCCAGCGCCACGCGCAAGTCCTGCAGCAATTGCAGTTGCTGACGGGCATTGCTGTTCATCGACGCGTCGAAGAAGCTGTAGCCGTTCTTACCAGCGCTCTTGGCGTGGTACATGGCCGCATCAGCGTTGCGCAGCAACTCCTGTTGGTCGACGCCATTGCCGGGGTACAGCACGATGCCGACACTCGCCGACAGTTGCAGGTCATGTTCGGCCACCCGATAAGGCCGGGCCACCAGGTTGACCTGCTTGACGGCCACGCCCATGGCGTCGTCCGGTTCCTGCAATTCAACCAACAGCACGAACTCGTCGCCTCCGATGCGCGCCAGGGTGTCCTGGCTGTGCAGGTGGCCACGCAAGCGCGCCGCCACCGCCTTGAGCAACTGATCGCCGACATGGTGGCCGAAGGCATCGTTGACTGGTTTGAAACCATCCAGGTCGATGAACATCAAGGCAAAGCAGCCACCCTGTTCGGCCACCCGGCCCATGGCCTGGTCGATGCGATCAGCCAGCAGCGTGCGATTGGGCAGCCCGGTGAGGGTGTCGTGCAAGGCAAGCTGGGTGAGTTCCTGGTTAGCCTGGGTGAGCGAGCGCGCAAGCTCGGCAGTGCGAACCTCCAGGCGTGCATCCAGCACCGAGGTCACCAGTGCCACGGCAAGCACCGCAAGGGTGGTGATCAGCACCAGGTAGACTAGGCCGTCGCCCGCGAGCCCATCGGGCAGTGCACCGCAAAAACTGCCCTCGGGGAAATTCGCCGCCGCCATGCCGGTGTAGTGCATTCCGACGATGGCGATGCCCATCACCACCCCTGCCAGCCCCCGGATCTGACGGACGTAGGGCGTGTGCTGACGGAGGCGGAAGGCGATCCACAGGGCCGCCGCCGAAGCACCCACAGCGATGGCCAACGAGGCCGCGAACAGGCTGGGGTCGTAGTCGATGCCCGGCTGCATGTGCAACGCCGCCATGCCGGTGTAGTGCATGCAGGCGATGCCACTGCCCATCACCAATGCCCCAAGGGTCAATTGCAGCCACGGTAGCTTCGGCTGACTCACCAGCCACAGCGCGAATCCCGAGGAAAGCACCGCAATCAGCAGCGACAGTGCCGTCAACGCGGCGTCATAAGCCAAGCTGATCGGCAGACTGAACGCGAGCATGCCGATGAAGTGCATGGACCACACGCCAATGCCCATGGCCAGCGCTCCCCCGGCCATCCACAGATGCACCGCACGGCCCTTGGCCGTGGCGATACGCCCGGTCAGATCAAGTGCAGTGTAGGAAGCGAGAATAGCCACGCACAGAGAGATCAACACCAGCGAGGAGGAGTAGCTACCGGTCAGCATGCGCACACCCAGGAACAGGCCAGGGAAAGGCCCGAAAAAGCCGATGATTGTACTCAAGCTTTAACCAAACGCACGGAGTTTTCACACCTTGCAATGGATCTGGAAGCGGCATGAAACGGGGGGTTCCCCCTGGCGCGCAGCCATGCTGGCACCGAATAATGGCACTTCACCTGTCTACGCGCGGAAAATCTTTGATCGGCGTGGATCATGCGTCCGACGACTGGTCAGTCGAGATCGACAGCACGCAACGCAAAACGTCACGCGCTGACGCTCGTTAGCGATCCTCTTGCTGCTGGCGCTGCCAACGTTCGAGGTTGTGCGCGACCAATTGCTCAGGCAACGCACCGGCCGTCAGCGCCTCGATCTGGCGCGCCAGTTGCTCACGCAACTGCGGCATATTGCAGGCCGATTTACGCGACAGCGCCATGTACAAGCCTTCGCTGGATATCGGCGGCTCCAGCACCTGCAACTGCTGCGCTTTACCCAAGGTGCGAGCCAGGGCCAGCCCGGGGTAATGCTCGAAGATCACGTAGTCACTGCGCTTGCGCAGCAGTTTTTCAAAAGCCTGGGTGGCGCTGGGCACCGCTTCGAGGGACAAGTGCGCGCGGGCATAATCGTCGAATGCCTGGCCATGGCTATTGTTGACCAAGGTTCCGCCCCGCAGCCCTTGCAGGTCAGCCCAATCGCTGTAGTGCAATCCCTCGCCCTGACGCACCCAGACCACACTGGCGTTGTACAGGAACGCGGGACTGATGAAGTCCATCAGTTGTTCGCGCGCCTGAGTGCGAAAGTAACCCGCCATCATGTCGATACGACCACTGGCGACTTCTTCCTGGGCCCGTGACCAGGGCCCCACGTACAACACGTCCACCTCCAGGCCTAGCGCCTTGGCCGCCTGTTTGAGCAGGTCGGCATTGGCACCGATTAAGTGCCGGGGGTTTTGCGGGTCGCGCCAGAGGTACGGCGGGTACTCAGGATTGCCCGTGGCGGTCAAGTGCTGACACTCCTGCTGGGCGCAGGCCGTTGCCGATAAACAGCTCATGACGAGGAACAACCACACCGATTGGCACACACTCCGTGCACTCATTGCGATCCTCGCACTCCCGATTGATTGCTATACGAATCGGGCGCGCTAAGGTCTTGAACGACCGGCTGGCCCTTATACCTTTGAACAGTGTGCACCAGAAATGACCATTCGCCACGCATTCATTTGAATGGTTGCCATACGGCGTTGTCGGGTGATCTGTCTCTGCACAGTGCTCTTTTACCGAATCGCTTGGGTGTTACACCATGGCAAGGCTATGGCGTGACGGCGCGGCGCAGGTTGCGCCTCTAAAGCTGGGCCATGCGCGCCACACGCGCTGGGGTCAGGCGCAGCACCCGGTCACGCCCGCCTTCGGCGAGTAAATAGCCACCCTTGCCATCGGGCACGATGGACTGTGGAGCCTTGAGGAAGCTCAGGACCGTGTGGCGTGAACCGTCGCCATCAATACGCAGCAAACGCGCACGGTGCGTGGAATCTTCGCTGATCCACAGCCCACGTTGGTCGCAGAGCAGGAACGTAGGGTTCTTCAGCCCCTCGACCACCACCGGGTCATGCCCGCCCGTGGTCAGTGCGCGGATCTTGCCTGCGGCCTTCTCGGTGTACAGCAGGCGTCCGTCGCTGCAGCGGGTCAGGCCTTCGCTTTCGCTCAGCCCCGAACGCAGCACATCGAGCTGGCCCGTGCGCCAGTCATAGCGCATCAAACGACCGTCACCCTTGCGATCCTCGATGGCGTACAGGTAGTCGCCCTCATTGAACAGGCCCTGCACGTTGTTGCCGAGGAACAGCGACCGCACCTGGCCATTGCGCGAAACGCTGACCGGTGCCTGATTCACCTCCTGACTGAACGCCCAGCCGCCGTCGACCGCGACCATGCCGTCGGGCTTGGACAGACCGTCGATCAGCACTACCCGGTCACCTTCGGGTGTAATGCGCACGATACTGCCCAACCCAGCGCTGAGCTCTCGGCTGACCAGCAGGCTGCCATCGGCCTGTGGCAGCAGCGAAGCGGCTTTGGCCAACGAATCGTGCAACACGCTCACCTGCCAACCGTCGGCCGCCTGCACCGGATAGAACGTTTGCCAGGCAAAGAATCCCAACGCGCTGGCGAGCACTCCGGCAGCGCTGGCCAGAGCCAGTTTGACACCGCGCTTGCGCAAGACCTTGATCATCGATTCGATTTCCCCGAAAAAGTCGCGGCGATGCTAGCAAGGGTATGTGAAAAAAATGTCATGCGCGTCCAGTCGCGGCTCATTGTGAAAATAAAAGGATATAAAAATAACAAAACATTCTAACTTTAAGTAATAAAAAAATTGAAAGTCATCCCACTTCCTTTTTAGGCTGCAAGCACGTCCTTTGCCCATCCCAAGGAGTTTCATCGTGCCTGCCCGTCCTTTCTCCGCTCTACGCCGATTGCTGCTCGGCGGCCTTCTGGCGAGCCTCGCCAGCGCCCTGTTGCCTGGGTCCTTCGCGGTCGCCTCAGATGCCAAGACGCTGCGCATCGGCTACCAGAAATTCAACAGCATCAACATCCTCAAGGGCAGCGGCGCCCTGGAAAAGGCCCTCGCCCCGCAAGGGGTGACAGTCAGTTGGCACGAGTTCGCCGCCGGTCCGCAATTGCTTGAGGCCCTGAGCACCGGTGCCATCGACCTGGGTCATGCGGCCGACGCGCCCTCGGTATTCGCCCAGGCCGCCGGCAAGCCGGTGGTATACCTGGCCGCCGAGCAGCCCTACCCACGCGGTATCGGCTTGGTGGTGCGCGAGCAGGACCACATCGCCAAGGTCGAAGACCTCAAGGGCAAGCGCGTGGCCACCGGCCGCGGCTGGAATGCTCAGTACCTGCTGGCCGTGGCCCTGGAGCAGGCCGGCCTGAGCTACCAGGACATTACCCCCGCCTACGTCAATAATGCCGCCGACGCCGTCGCTGCCCTACAGTCGGGCAGCGTGCAGGCGGTCACCTTATGGGATCCGTTCCTTGCCGCCGCCGAAAGCCAGCCGGGGCTGAAGAACCTGCGCGACGGCAGCGGTTTGTCCAACAACCGTACCTTCTACCTGTCCACCGCCACCTTCGCCGACCAGCATCGCGACCTGCTCAAGACCTTCTTCACCGAGCTGGCCAAGGTCAGCCAGTGGGCCAACGCCAAGCCCAGCGAAGTGGCTGCCCTGCTGGCGCCGCAACTGGGCATCAATGCCAACGTGCTGGAGGTGGCCAGCGAACGGCGCAACTACAACGCCGTGGCGATCACCCCGCAGATCGTCGCCGAACAGCAGAAACTGGCCGATACCTTCCAGGGCCTGGGACTGATTCCGCGCAAGCTGAACGTGGCCGAAGCGGTATACCCGACTGCCGTGCTGCCTTGATAGGACCCCGACAATGCCTCGCCCAATTCGCTTCAATGCCTTCAGCATGAACGCTGCCAGCCACCAGTCCCCAGGCTTGTGGCGCCACCCGCGCAATACCAGCGTGTCCTTCAACCGCCTGGAATACTGGACCGACCTTGCGCGCCTGCTGGAGCGCGGGCTGTTCGATGCGCTGTTCATCGCCGATGTGCTGGGTATCTACGACGTCTACCAGGGCAGCTCCGAGGCGGCCTTGCGCGGCGGCGTGCAGGTGCCGGTGAACGACCCGCTGCTGGTGGTCCCGGCGATGGCCGGCGTAACACGCCACTTGGGGTTCGGCGTTACCTTCTCGCTGACCTACGAACACCCCTACCCGTTCGCACGACGTATGTCGACGCTCGACCACCTGAGCAACGGGCGGGTCGGCTGGAACATCGTCACTGGCTACCTCGACAGCGCCGCGCGCAACCTGGGCCTGGCTCGCCAGTTGGGCCATGACCAGCGCTATGACCTGGCCGAAGAGTACTTGCAAGTGCTGTACAAGCTCTGGGAACGCAGCTGGGACGATGACGCAGTGCTGCTCGAACGCGACACTGGCCGCTACATCGAGCCGTCGCGGGTGCACGCCATCGCGCACCAAGGTGAGCACTTTAAGGTACCCGGCATACACCTGTGCCAGCCCTCACCACAGCGCACTCCGGTGCTGTTCCAGGCCGGCGCCTCGGCTCGCGGCCAGCAATTCGCTGCCCGCCACGCCGAGTGCGTATTCATCAGCGGGCCCACGCCCAGCGTGCTGCGCCGCTACGTCGAGGGGGTACGCCAAGCCAGCACGGCGGCAGGACGCAGCAGCGACCAAGTGCTGATCTACGCCCAGGCGCTGCTGATCGTCGCACCCACCCGTGCCGAGGCACAGGCCCGCTTCGCCGAATATCGCCGCTATGTCGACCTGGACGCCGCCCTGGCCCTGCTCTCGGGCTGGACCGGCATCGACTTCGCCGGGCTAGACCCCGACGAACCTATCGAATATGTCGAAAACGACGCCGGACGCACCGCTTTGGCAGCCTTCACTGCCGCCGACCCGAATCGTCGCTGGACGGTCCGCGAGGCCGCCGAATTCGTCGGCCTGGGCGGACGCGGACCTGTGCTGGTGGGGGATCCCGTCGAAATCGCCGACCAGCTGGAGCAATGGCTCGAGCAAACTGGCATCGACGGTTTCAACCTCACTTACGCCGTACAACCGGACGACCTGACACAGGTGGTCGAGCTGGTGGTCCCCGAGCTGCAACGGCGTGGCCGTTATCCCACCGCCTACCGCGACGGCACCTTGCGTCACAAGCTGTTCGGCCAGGGCGATGGTTTGCCCGAAGCGCATGTCGGGCGCCAGACGCACATTCAGTAATTGAATACGCTGTATTTCAACATTTAATTTGTGGATGCTACGGACAGGCTCTTATGCTGTCCGCACATCCCCTGCACGCACCGGCCGGTGTGGTCCCAGGCATTGGGGAGAGAACAACAAGTCGAGACCGTTCATGTCGAAACCCTCCTACTTCGCTCCCCACGGCGGACATCCGGCGCAAACCGAGCTGCTGACCGACCGTGCCATGTTCACCGAAGCCTACGCCGTCATCCCCAAGGGCGTGATGCGTGACATCGTCACCAGCCACCTGCCGTTCTGGGACAAGATGCGCATGTGGGTCATCGCCCGCCCGCTGACCGGTTTCGCCGAAACCTTCTCGCAGTACATCGTCGAAGTCGCTCCCGAAGGCGGCAGCGAGCGTCCCGAGCTGGACCCGAACGCCGAAGCGGTGGTGTTCGTAGTCGAAGGCGAGATCGACATCACCGTCGAAGGCAAGCACCACACCCTGGTCCCGGGCGGCTACGCCTTCCTGGCACCGGGCGCCGAATGGAGCCTGCGCAACAACAGCAAAGCCAACGTGACCTTCCACTGGCTGCGCAAGCACTATCAGAAAGTCGAAGGCCTGCCGGTGCCGGAATCGTTCGTCACCCACCGTGACAACGCCACCGTGATCGAGATGCCGGGCACCGAAGGTCGCTGGGTCACCACCCGCTTCGTCGACATGGCCGACATGCGTCACGACATGCACGTGAACATCGTGACCTTCCAGCCTGGCGGCGTGATTCCGTTCGCCGAGACCCATGTGATGGAACACGGCCTGTACGTGCTCGAAGGCAAGGCCGTGTATCGCCTGAACCAAGACTGGGTCGAGGTCGAAGCCGGTGACTTCATGTGGCTACGCGCATTCTGCCCGCAAGCTTGCTACTCCGGTGGCCCAGGTCCGTTCAGCTACCTGTTGTACAAGGACGTCAACCGTCATGTGCACCTGACCCTCAACCCGCAGCGTTGAAGCCAGGCCGATATCCGCAAGCCCGCCTACATGGCGGGCTTTGCTTTTGCAGCGCAGCGCAGCGCAGCGCTCAGAGTAGTCGCCGAGGGTTGGCGCTGACCCCTGCCGCAGTTGTACCCAATTCCCCAAAGCTGGGTGTCCCCGCCCACTGCGCCGCTTCCCCCGCACGCCCCCGCATTCACGCGTGAACCCTTGTACGACAAGGGCCGCAGCCGTGCTCATAACACCTGGCACAACTGTTGCCACCACCTCCTCAGACGCCCCATCCCCTGGGCCCGTTTGCAGGAGATTCGACTCATGCACCGACCGACCCCCCACCTGCTGGCTACGGCGATTTTCGCCAGCCTGCTCCAGCTACCGGCCCAGGCTGCGCTGTATGCGGTCGACACAGGCCCCTATGCCCAGCCCACCGGCAAGTTCCCCAGTTGGTACCAGGATAGCCACGGCCGCGTACTCGACCTGTGCTTGTCCAAGGCCGTAAGCTCGCGAATCGCCGGTACGCCCGGCGCGCCCTCGTACATGTGCACGTTACTGCCAACCCCTGGCGTGTTCGACGATACCCAGCCGATCAATTTCCCCAGCAACTTCCCTGACGAGGCGTTCTGGTTCACCGCTGACGCCTCGATCGTCAACGCCGCCCAAGGCATCGACCTGGGTTATGGCGCCGCCATCGAGGCAGCGTTCAGTACCGACGAGCCGGTCGATGGCGACCAGATCAGCTTCGCGCGCATTCGTATCCGCGTGGATGTACCTGTGGCCGGGACCTACGTGATCACCCACCCGTACGGCGTCGAAGTATTCGATGTACCCGCTGGCGGTCGCCGTGCGATCAACATGACCCGCGATATCGGGATTGGCGCCCCGGGCGATTTCACCGGTGCCCTCAAGGGCGATGTCGGGCCGTTCCTGCGTAGCGTCAACGGTCCGTACACCGAGACCGATCCCAACACCGGGGCCAGCGAGCGCTTCCTGGGCGACCCCAACCTGGAGGAGGCCGTCACCGGCAGCCCGTTCAATACCAACTTCGTACGCATCGAGGGCCCCAACGGCATCGACCTGCGCACCACGCTGTTCGCGGTATCTGGCAAGCTGTCCAGCGTCAACCTGCCAACCCCGCAGATTGCGCTGCGCAGTACCTACTCCCGGCATACCGAAAATGGCACGCTCAAGGCCCAACAGGACGTCTTCGTGCTCGCCCCACCCGCCCCGGCCAGCGTCACCCTGAACAGCCAGTCGCCGACGCTGTCCTTTACCGAGGCCAACGGGACCGGTAGCTGGTATGTCCAGTCGGCGCTCGACCCCAGCCTGCCGCAAACCTTGCTGGTGACCGCCGACAACAGCCTGGCGATTGCCACCAGCGCCCCCACCACCACACCCATGCCCCTGACAGACCTGGTGACCATCACCCGTGCCGAGTACAGCCTGGCCAGCGGCCAACTGACCATCGAGGCCAGTACCAGCGACGAAACCTCGCCACCGGCCCTGACCGCCACCACCGGTAACGGCACCACGATCGGTGGCCTGAGCGGCGACGGGCCGGCCAAAAGCCTGTCGCTCGGGCATACCCCGATTCCCCCCGCCACCGTACGAGTCACCAGCGCGCACGGCGGCAGCGATATCGAAGACGTGGTGCTCAAGCCATGAACAGCCAAAGCCCCCGCCTTCAAGGAGGCAGTATGAATACGTGGTCGCGCCAGGCGCTGTATGCCGCCGGTTTCACCCTCAGCATGAGCAGCATGGCCTGGGCCGCGCTGAGCGAGGTCGACCCAGGTCCCTATACCTTCGCCACCGGAGGCTTCCCGATGTGGTACGGCGATGCCGAAGGCCGCAAGCTGGAGTTGTGCCAGTCGCGCGCTACCAGTTCGCGGGTCGCCGGCGCCCCAGGCGCACCGTCCTACATGTGCACCCTGCTGCCTGAGCCGGGCATCTACGACGATGCACTGCCGCTGGTGTTCCCGGACAACTGGCCGCCTGAGATGTTCTGGTTCCTCGCCGAGGCCACCCTCCCGGCTGTGGGCAATAGCGGCTACGCGCTCGACGCCTATGTCGCGGGCGTCGAGGCCGCCTTCGCGGCGGAAAACCCGGTCAACGGCGATCAACAAAGCTTCGCGCGCATTCGCATCCGCGTCTCGGTGCCCACGGCCGGCACCTATACCGTTACCCACCCCTTCGGCGTGGACACCTTCAATGTCACCACACCTGGGCGTCGAGCCATCAACCTGACGCGCGACATCGGCATTGGCGCGCCTGGCAACTTCAGCGGTGCGCTGAACGGGAACATCGGACCGTTCCTGCGCGGCCTGGGCGCGCCGTACACCGAGGTCAACCCGGACACAGGCGCCAGCGAAACGTTCATCGGCGATCCGAATATCACCGAGCCGGTGCTCGGCAGCCCCTTTGGTACCAACTTCGTACGGATCCAGGGCCCGGCAGGCACGATCGAGACCAATCTGTTCACGGTTTCCGGCAAATTGCTCGATGCGCGCCAGCAGACCCCGGTCACGCTCGAACGCGCCACCTACCAGCGCAACGCCGCTGGCACCCGCGTGGAGGTGTTCGCCAAGGCGCCCAACAGTGCCAGCCTGTGCCTGCGCAACGGCGTGGCGCTGGTGGGCACACCGCCCTCACCTTGTCAGTTCAGCCTGCTCGCCGACAACAACGGGCTGTTCTTCAGCCAACAACTGAGCCAGGCCGCGCCTCCCTCGGTGGTCGTGGTCACGGCCAGCGACGCGGCTGCCGGCACCCAACCAACCGCGCTGTCGAGCAAGCTCAGCGACGTGGTCAAGGTCTCTAATGCGCGCTATGACTGGGTCAGCAAACGCCTGGTGGTAGAGGCCCGCTCCAGCGACGAAGTACAGGTACCGGACCTGATCGTCCAGGGCTACGGGCGCATGTCCAAGGCCGGCGTGGCGCAAAGCCTGAGCGTCAGCGACCTGACCCAGCCACCGGCGAGCGTCACGGTCAAATCCGCCCATGGTGGTAGCGACGTGGAGCCTGTGATCGTGGTCGGCGCCGCGCCAATCGCGGCGGGCAACCAGCCGCCGGTGGCCCAGGCCGATACCGCCAGCACCAGCGTGGGTGTTCCGATCACGCTCAACCTGCTGGCCAACGACAACGACCCGGACGGCGACCTGCCGCTGAGCATCACCGACCTCACTCAACCCGGCACCGGCCTTGGGGGGGTTGCGATGAACGGCACCACCTCGGTGATCTATACCCCACCAGCCGGTGCGACCACGCCGCAGGTAGCCACCTTCAGCTACCGCGCCATGGACGCCAAGGGCCTGACCTCGGCACCGGCCACAGTGACCGTCAACGTCGCGCCGAACCAGCCACCCACAGCAGTCGCCGACACCGCCGCGACCCTAGGCGTGCCGCTGACCATCAACGTGTTGGCCAACGATACCGACCCAGAAGGCAACCTGCCGCTGAGCATCGCCAGCGTCACGCAGCCGACACCGGCCGGTCGTGGTTCGGCGGTCATCAATGGCACGGCGATCACCTACACCCCTCCGGCCACGGTCACCGCCGCGTTCACGACCACCTTCACCTACGTCGCCCGCGACGCGATCGGCGCCAACTCGACACCCGGCACGGTCACCGTACAGGTGTCGCCGAAACCGCCCCAAGAGACCTTCGCCGTCACCGCTGCAACGGTGCAGGCGCGCTCGAACAACCGCTACAACTGGGACATCAGCGGTACATCGTCGATCACGACCGGCAACACGGTCACCGTGGAAGTGACCAGCACCGCCGGGCTGGTGACCCTGGGCACCACGACCGTGCCGGCGAACGGCCGCTGGCGCCTGCTGGTGAGCAACAGCACCAGCGTGGTCCCCACCGCCAACCCGACCGCCACCGTGCGTAGCAGCCAAGGCAGCGTGCGCACCGTGAACGTGGTCCGCCAATAGGCCGCAGGCACGCCATGAAACGCTTCTACCCACTGCTGCTGTGCCTGGCCCTGGCGGGCCAGGTCAGCGCCGCCGACCTGATGGACAACGCCGACCTGGCGCCGGGCAACGACCTCGGCGAGCCGCTGGTGGTACGCCTGCTCCCAGCCGGTGCCGGGCAAGTGGCGCTGATCGGGCAACAAGGCAACAGCAACCGCGCCACCCTCGACCAGAACGGTCAGGCCCTGCTGGGGCAGATCGTCCAGGCCGGTGGAGCGCAGGAGGCTTACATCCTGCAGCAAGGCAGCGACCTGATGGCCTCGATCAACCAGCAGGGCTACGCCAACGACGCGTCGATCCGCCAGACCGGCAGCGGCAACAGCGCGGCCATCGAGCAGCTCGGCAACCACAATAGCGCCACCATCGAACAGACCGGCAACGGCCTGACCAGTGCCGTGACCCAGGCGGGTAACGGCCTGCAGGTTCATATCAGTCAATACCGTTAACCCCCAAGCGTCAGACCAGGAGGCACCCCATGTACAAGCTCGCCCCATTGAGCTCCGCCATCGTCCTCGCCCTGGCCGGCTACGCCGTGGCCGACGATAGCAGCTCGACCCAAACCCAACAGGGCAACAACAACATCGCCGATGTGCAGCAAGCCCACGCGCCGTATGCCTCCGCCACCCAGGAGCAGACCGGGACCGGACACAATCACCTGGCGGTGCAACAAGACAGCAGCAGCAATATTCAGCAAAGCGCCAGCGGTTCGTACAACGCAGGTTACGCCGAGCAGTTGTTCGAGCACGGCAGCCAGATCACCCAGCAGGCCGGCGGCACCCTCAACGATGCGTTCGCCAGCCAGTCGATGGGGCAAGACAACCAGGCCCTGCAACAGCAGCAAGGCACCGCCAACCAGTCGATCATCTGGCAGGAGTCGCAGTCCGGTGTACGAGCCACCACCGACCAGGTGGGCCAGCGTAACCAGGCGACCATCGAACAACTGTTCAGCGGCAGCGGCAACCAGGCGCTGATCCAGCAAGACGGTAACGACAACCAAGCCGCCGCCGAGCAGTTGAACCAGGTGAACGGGGACCTTGCCATCTACCAGCAAGGCCGGCAGAACTGGGCCTATGGCGACCAACGCGACGGCGTCGGCGGCAGCGTGGGCATCAGCCAGTACGGCACCGGGCATTCGGTGGAAGTCTGGCAGGACAACCAAGTGGGCAGCCAGGTGCAGGTGTACCAGAACGGCCAGCTCAACGAAGGCTACGTCGACCAGAGCTTCGGCCAGTCCAATAGCGTCAGTCTCAGCCAGAACGGTCGCGGCAATGCCAGTTGGTCGGATCAGTTCGAGACCAACCAGTCGGTGACCAGCATTTCCCAGGTGGGTAACAGCAACCTGCACTTCACCTACCAGAGCGGTGACGACCAGCGCTTGAACATCAGCACCCAGGGTAACAACAACACGGTGTTGGCCAGCAACTGGAAGGGCGACAAGCTCGGCGGGCAGTTCGGCAGCGGCCAACGGGCTGACATCAACCAGTCAGGTAACCGCAACAGCGTCAACTTGACCCAAGAAGGCAGCAGCCAACTTGCCCAACTGCGTCAGAATGGCAACCGTAACCAGATGCAGACACGCCAGGCTGACAGCAACAACGAGTTGTACTTCGAACAAAACGGCAGTGACAACGTGTTGATCGCTGATCAGCGTGGGGTTGGCAACTACGCGCAAGGCGTCGTGGCTGGCAATGGTGGTAGTGTCACGCTCGATCAGTCCGGGAGTGGGAACCAGAGTTATACCTACCAACTGTATGGCAGCGGTAACCAAGCGACTGTCAAACAGGCCGATGGCGTTAATGTTGCTTATGTGACGCAGGGGGGGAATGCGAACCAGGCCTTTGTCGATCAACGTGGGGCTGGGCAGGCGGCCTCTATCACCCAATACGGGAATGCCAACATGGCTACGGTTACTCAGCAGTGAGTCTCCCTCATTGGACCGTGGGCTTGCTTTTTCGCGGTCTTTTTTTTGGGGGGTGGTTGTATGTGCATTTATTGGCTTGGTTGATTTTTAGTTAACTTTTCGGTTTTGATAGCTTTATACGTATTCATTATTGATGTTGACTTTTAGTCACCTTTCCGCCCTTACGGCGGGTCCCTTTTTGAAGCATCAAAAAGGAACCAAAAAATGCTCGCTCCATCATCCGGCCCCTGCGCTGCGCGCAGGGGTTCCCTCGCTTCGGCGCCTTTCGGGCCCGCGCGGCCTACGACTTGCTACGCAAGTCTACATCTCGCGCCTTCGGCTACGCCGAAGGGTGCTGCGCACCTGGCCCTACAGACGCCTACACTCGGCCTCCTGAAGTCGCAATTGGCGGCGCCTGGGCAATTGCGCGCTTAGAAGCAAGAGCAAGAGCAGCGGGTTTAGCAGAGTGCCGGACCACTGCGAAGCAGGCGGCGCGGTGTATGGCACCGGCTTCGCCGGTGTTCGCGGCACAAGGCCGCTCATGCAGGTACAACGCTGGGCTCAGGCTGGGCGCAGTCCTGTAATCCAGAGTTCCCACAACTGCAACTAGCGGTTAGCTGCGAAAGTACAGGCGCCACCCCTAACTTCGCGACTTCAGTAGGCTGAGCGAAGGTGGCTGGAGGGCCCAAGGTGCGCAGCACCCTTCGGCGTAGCCGAAGGCGCGAGATGTAGACTTGCGCAGCAAGTCGGAGGCCGCGCGGGCCCGTAAGTCACCGTAGCGAGGGAACCCCTGCGCGAAGCGCAGGGGCCGAATGAATGGAGCGAGGATTTTTTGGTGACTTTTTGATCCTTCAAAAAGTTACCCGCCGTCAGGGCGGAAAGGTGACTACAAGTCAACATAGAAAGTGAATTAGAATACAGCTTCCAGCACATCCAAACAATCAAAGCCAACTAAAAGTCAACTAAAAGTCAACCAAACCAACGAGTACGCATACAATTAAAAACAGCCAAAACTAAACAACCAACCCCACACAAACAAGAAAAACCATCATAACGACTAACTCAGGCCCAAACCGCCATCGCACAATAATCGAATACCAACAATCGCATTCCACAGCACAAAACCCCAATCCCGCGTACACTCCCACCACCATGATCCAACCCACCCTAGACCTGTTCGGCACCGCCCCCCAGCACCTGGCAAGCCACACCACCCTGCTCCAGGGTTATGCCCTGCCCGACCTGGAACCCATGCTTGACGCCCTGCGCCCGATCCTGCGCGCCTCCCCCTGGCGCCACATGCAAACCCCAGGCGGCCTGCCCATGGCCGTAGCCCTGAGCAACTGCGGCGCCCTGGGCTGGGTCAGTGACGAACACGGCTACCGCTACACCCACACAGACCCGCAAACCGCCAAGCCCTGGCCAGCCCTGCCGCCGGTGCTATTGGACCTGGCCCAGCGCGCCGCAGCCCTGGCCGGTTTCGAGCACTTCGAACCCGACGCCTGCCTGATCAACCACTACCGCCCCGGCACGCGCCTGAGCCTGCACCAGGACCGCAACGAACAGGACTACACCCAGCCCATCGTGTCGATCTCGCTGGGCCTGCCAGCGGTGTTCCTGTTCGGGGGATTGCAACGCAGTGACCGCCCGCTTCGCATTGCGCTGAACCACGGCGACGTACTGGTGTGGGGTGGCGAGGATCGCCTGCGTTTTCATGGCATCCTGCCGATCAAACCGGGCGTGCACCCGCGCCTGGGCGAACGCAGGATCAACCTCACCCTGCGCAAGGCAGGTTGACCCGCCACCGACGTATCAGCTGCCCGTGTGCTCCAGCACCTGGTTGATGGCCGCGCCGTCGATACTCAACGTCGCGTTGTCGAACATCCCTTCCACATACGCCTTGGCCAACTGTTCCTGGCGCTGCGCTCGCAACAGCTCGCGCAAGCGCGGGGCGACCTCCTCCAAGGTCGCCGCACGAGGCGGCTGGGTCTCGAGCAACTGTATGACGTGCCAACCCGCCACGCTGCGCACCGGATCGCTGATCCCCCCGTCCTTCATCTTCGGGACCACCTCGCGCACCTCCGGCAACAGCTGCGCCAGTGCCTGCAACCCGGTGTCGCCACCCAGAGCGGCGCTGTCTTGGTCTTGCGAGTGCTCACGCGCCAGCGCGGCGAAATCTGCGTCTTTGCCCTGGGCCTGCCTGGCCAGCGCCACAGCCTGCTGGCGCACGGACGCCTCCTGCGCCGGGTTGTCGACCCGCAGGAAAATCTGGCTCAGACGATAGCGCGCAGGCAACTGCAAGCCCGCCTTGCCCGCCTCGTAGGCCTGGCGGATCTCGGCCTCGCTGGGGTAGTCGTCGGGCACGCGGCTGACCGATGCCAGGTAGTCACGCAGCACGACCTGCTCACTGAGCGCCCGAATGCGCGCCTGAACATCCGGGCGCAGCAACCAGCCCTGGGTTTCGGCTTGCTGGAACAAGGCCTTCTCCGCCAGGCGCGCGCGGATCCAGGCTTCCAGTGCCGGGCGGTCAGCCCGCAGTTGCTGGCGGGCATCCTCCGGCAACTGGGCGAACAATGCCTTGAGTTCATCGCCGCCAACCTGTTGCTCGCCTAGCCGGGCCAAGGCCGGACCGGTATCCACCGGCGCCTGCGGCGTACGCGCTGACGCGGGCACCGAAGCAGCCTCTGGACGCACGATGATGGCCACCACCAGAGCAACGCCGGCCAGTGCACCGGCGCCTACCCACAACCTGCGCGCACTCACGAGGCGTTGACCGCGTCGGCCACCTGTTCAGGCGCTTGTTGCGCAAGGTTGCGGCTGTAGTCGCGCAGGTACACGATGAACTCCTGCAGCAGGCGGTCCCACAGCAGCAGGCTACCTTGCAGGAACTTCGGGCTGACCCCGTCGGCCACCACCACGTCCATCTCCATCACCAGGAATTCGCCCTGCACCGAAAGCCGTGCGAAACGGCGCGTGGCATTCCAGCGTTCGGCAAGGCCGGCGGGCAACTCGCCCTGGATGCGCAACGCGCAACTGAAGGTGAAATCGTAGAAATCCGCCTGTGTGGCCGGCGCGCGATTGCCAAACCGCACGGCAAACCCTACGCCCTGGCTCGCACTGAGCAATTGCACCAGTGAATTCTGCTCGCTGCGGTTGACCCGGTAACCGGCGTCTTGCAGCAGTTGAGTGAGGGAATCGGCGCTCACGGCATTGATGAGGGTGACTTCTGTCATGTGCTGTCTTCCTTGAGTGGGTAAAGGCGTCTTAACCTGACATCACTGTCGAACAGCCCGCCCGAGACGGCCGCACCGCTCGACCAACATCCCCAAGCGTAGACACAAATACCCAGAGGTGTTGAACCCGCCCTCCAATGACCGCCACCGCCTCGCTCAAGGCTGGTGGTTCTGGCTCAGGTACTTGTCCACCACCGCAGGTTCCGCGCCCTCGGCTACCTGCCACAGACGGCGCTCGATGCCTTGTGCCAACAAGTGCCCGACCGCCGCCTCGATGGCCGACAGCACACACAGCTGCGCCGGCTCGTTGGTGGTATAGCCGACTTCGGCCTCGAGCAGCTTCTTGAACTCGATGAACTTGAACACCCCCGCGTTACGCCCCACGGAATAGATGGTCTTGCTGGTCATCACATTGGCCAGCACCTGCCCGGTGCGCACATCCACCGCCCGCAGGTTGACCGTCACCTGGTCGACCCGGTACTCGCGGGAGATGTCGATACCGAGGTAACGCGCGCCCTCCCCGCCGCTGCGCACATTGGTGTCATAAGCAATGATGCCGCCTTCGAGCATCAGGTTGGCCGCCTGCAAGGGGGGCAGCTCGGCCTGGATGTTCTCCGGCACGTCGGCCTTCTTCTGCGAGGCGCGGATGATCTTGCGCTCGGTCAGCAGGTTCTGCAGGCCTTCACGCTCCAGCACCACGAACCAGCCGCTGGCGTTGAGGGCATCCATCAGCATGCTCGCCGCACCCTGGGTGACGCTGGTGGAGAACGAACTGGCCGGGGTTGGCTTGTACTGCCCGGTCTGGTCGCGGAATCCATACACCACCGCCATCAAGCGTCCACGTGGGCGCGGCATGTTGATCAGGTCATAGTAGGTCGAGGCCCGCGGCGTCAGGGTTGGGGTTTCGCTTTCGTGTTCGGCCGGCATCGGTTCACGCAGGCCGCAACCTTGCAGCCCTTGCAGTACGACGATCATCAACAGGGTGCTCAGCAGGCGTTTCATGGTGGTGCTCTCCCCAAAAGAAGACCTGGCCCTGCGACGGGCTTACAGGCCGCTGACCTGGATGATCGAGATTTCCCCGGTCGCACGGTCGGTGACGCGGATGCTCAAGGCGCCACCGTTGTCGATGACATCGATCAGGAACGCATTGGTGGACATGCTGCCGGTGGTGCCGTTGCTGATGTTGTCCAGCAACTGCCCCAACAGGCGCGACTCCAACTGATTGGTGAAACGTTCCAGGGCCGACGTGCTGGCGAAAGCCGAACCGCGGCCCTTGAGGTCCGGGTCGTCGTAGTCGTTCTGCGCCTGGGCGTTGTTCAACAGCCAGGTGCCATTGAGCGGATTGCCACCGAAGGCCGGGTTGACCGGGGTGTACACCAGTTCCGTGGCCAGGGCCTGGCAGCAGAGGCCTGCGCTGAGCAGGCAGGCGGCGAAACGCTGGGGCTTTTGAATGTTCATAGCTCGTCCCTCTCCAGATCGGTGGTGTCCTGCAGCAACCGTTGCAGCTTGCGCTCGACGATCAGCTGACGGACCTGGTCGGCGGCCGCGGCGGCCTCGTCGGTCAGTTGCGTGGTGCTCGGCGCCAGGAACCGCTTGAACACCACTTCACGCTCATACTCCACGGTGACCAGGCTGCCCCAACGGGCATCCGGGCGTTCGCGCACCACCAGGTTGAAATCCAGCCGGCTGGTGGCACGCAGGCGGTCGCTGAAGGCGTTGTAGAAGCTGTGGCCGATGTGCGAGATGGTGTTATCGACGATGAACCCCATCATCTCGTCCTCCACCGCTGCGCGGGCCTGGCACAGCAGCGCCAGGCACAGCACCAGTACCGCCCAAGGGCGCTTCATGGCGCCTCTCCTGGGCCTGCATGCTGGCGCGCGCTGGCGGCGCTCTGGGCAAAGGCCTGCTCGGCGACGAACTGCCAGTCGCTGTAGTGCTCGACCCCTTCGAAGCTGCTCCAGGCTGCGGCAAAACCGCTGCGCTTGAGCGGCGACGCATCCGAGAGGCTGTACACGCCGGTAATCCGGCCATCCACCGCCCGCAGCAAGCCCCAGTCGTCACGCCCGGTGATCGGGTCCGGGTAACGCTGGCGCAGGTGATGCTGCGGCGAAGGGAAGCGGTTGTCCTCAAGCAGGTCAGCCAGATCCTTGGGGTATTGCGCCAGGCCCGGCGAGGCCCGGTAGTAGCTGCGCAGCGCCTGGGCATACTGGCCGCCGACCCACAGCAACTGGCGTTCGCGATCACGTTGGGCGCTGGTGGCCCACAGCGTCCCGGTGGCGGCCAGGGCCATACTGCTGATGGCAATCAGCAGCATCACCCCCAGGTAGGTGAAGCCTGCTTCACCAGTCGGCGTAGAGGCTGCCATCGCGCGCCCTCCCAGTGGCACCGCTCTTGATGTCGGCCACACCCCCGCTCACCCCTTCAGGCGGGGGGACCAGTTGCCAGCCGTCACGGCGTTCGGTGATCGGATCGACCGGGGTGTTGCGCAGGTAGCGCTGCTCGACCAGTTGCTCGAGCGAATCGGGGTAGCGTCCGGTATCGCCGTAGTAGTGATCCAGCGCTTCGCGCAGCACCGCCAGGCTCTGTTGCAGGGTCGCCTCGCGGGAGGCTTCGAGGCTGTTGAAATAGCGCGGCAAGGCGATGGTCATCAAGGTGGCGATGATCGCCATGACCACCAGCAGTTCGATCAGCGTGAAGCCGCGGTCGCGTCGTTGCATGGCCGTCACCACTGCCCGTAGGGCACGTTATTCAGGCCTTTGCCACGGGCCTTGGAATACACATCGAAAACATCATCGCCCTCGCGCGGACTCTCCGGGCTGCTGGCATAGGCTCGCAGGCCCCAGCCCCCCCCATCGTCGTGTGTGGCCGGCAGCAACGGGTCGTGGGGAATGCGTCGCAAGAAGTAGAACTTCGCGCCGTTGGCACTGCGCACGTCGCGAACCCCATCCACCAGCACCTGCAAGTTCGGCGGGTAGCCGCTACCATTGAGGCGTTTTTCGATGTAGCCGGCGTCGAAGGCACGTTTGTAGGCATCAATGGCATCGCGGATCTGATACAGCGCCTCACGCAATGCCTGCTCCTTGCCCCGGCGCACCAACGTCTCGGTCAACGGCGCCGCCATGCTGGCCAACAGCCCCAACAAGGCCAGGGTGATGACCACCTCGATCAGGCTGAACCCCTGCTGGCGACGCTTCATGGCCGCGAACTCCCAGGCACGGCCGGCACCACTGCCATCTGCTCTTGTACGCCAGGCTGACCGTACGACTCGACCGGCAGCGCATTGGCAGGCGCGGGCTGGACCCATTGACGCGCCTGCAAGCTCGACTCGGTGCCGGTGGAAAACTCCATGTCCGAAGGGCTCTGGTACGGCAGGTTGCGCACGATACGCGGGGTGATCGCCAGCACCAGCTCGGATTGGCTCATGTCATCTTTGTTACTGCCGAACAGCCGCCCGATTCCGGGGATGTCGCCAAGCCCTGGGATCTTGTTGCCGCTGGCGTTGTGGTCATTGCGCACTAGGCCGGCCAACACCTGGGTTTCGCCATCGTGCAGGCGCAAGCTGGTCTGCGCGTTGCGGGTGTCGACCTGGACCGGAATGGTGCCCTGGCGGGTCGCCTCCAGCGGCGTGGCATTACTGACCTCCAGCGCCACCTTGATCGCCACCTCGTTGTTCAGGTGCACAGTGGGCTGCACTTCGAGTTTCAGGCCCACGTCGAGGTAGGTGACGCTCTCGGTGATCACCGGCCCCTGGGTGGACGGCACCGAGGTGGCGCTGATGATCGGCACCCGCTGGCCGATGTGAATGCGCGCCTGCTCACGGTTGCTCACCCGGATCACTGGGCTGGCCAGGGTGTTGATGTCCTTGTCCTGGGCGTTGATCTTGGCCTGCGGCGCCGGCGAGATGCTGATGCGGCTGGAGTTGATTCCTCGCAACTGGTCAAGCACGCCCACCGAGCTGCCGTCGCTGTTGATCACGCCGAAGGTGTTGGGCCATTGCAAGCCAAGGTCGAGGATGCGCGAGCGGGCCACCTCCATCACCTCCACCTCCAGGACCACCTCGGGATTGGACTGGTCCTGCGACTGCAAGAGTTTTTCGGCCATGCGCACGGCGTCTGGGGTGTCTCGCATGGTCAGGGTGTTCAAGCGTTCGTCGACGAACACGTCACGGGTCTTGAGCATGGTCTTGACCATGTTCAGCGCAGTGTTGGCGTCGATGCTGGTCAGGTAGAAGGTGCGCATGACCAGCTCTTGATAGTCCTTGGTTTTCTGCGGCGAGTCGGGGTAGATCAGCAGGGTGTTGTCGTTGACGATCTTCTGGTGCAACTGGTTTTGCTCCAGCAGCAGCGCCACGGCATCCTCGATGCGCACTTCGCGCACGAAAATGGTCGCCTTCATGTCCGGGCGCAGGTCCTTGTCGAAGATGAAGTTGATCCCGGCCACCTGGGCCAGGACCTCGAAGATGGTCTTGAGGTTGGCTTCGCGGAACTCCAGGGTGACTGGCCGCTCCAGGCGGCTGCGCAGTTGCGGATAAGGCGTGGCAGTGCGGGCCTGGACGTTCTCGATGTCAGTGCGCAGCATGATGCCCTTCTGGTTCTGCGGATCGAGGCGCAGCACCTCGCGCATGAAACGCTCGGCGCCGAACAGGTCGCCCTGACGCAGCGCTGCCTGGCCGAGGGCGACGCGCTCGTCGAGGGTGCGGATCAGCTCGATCTGGCGCACGCCTTCCTGGGCGCGGCGGTTGTTCGGCTCAAGGGTCAGCACGCGGCCATACCCCATGCGTGCATTGGCGAAGTCATGCCGCGCACGGTCACTGTCGGCCTGGGCCAGCAGCGCCTCCACCGCCGTCTGCCGGGCATGCGCCAGGGCAATGTTCAGCTCGGTGTCGCGCGGTTTGTCACGCAGGGCCTCTTCCAGGCGGGCGATGCCGGCCTCGTACTGGCCGTCCTGGATCAGCTCGGCGCTGTCCTTGCGAATTGCACTGGTGCCGCACCCGGCGATGGCCACGCACAGCGCCAACAGCAGGAACGGAGCGGGCTTGCTCGACTTCGAAGGCTTCATGGGGCGCTCCCGACAGACAAGGTCTGTAGCTGGTGCAGTGGCAGGTAGACCAGGCCCAGCTCGTTGGCCGAGACATGGTCGAGGCGGTAGGTGTCTTCGATCACGTCGCCCTGGCGCACGACGTAGAGTTTTTCGCCGTCCTGCAAGAACACTTGCAGGTCGTCCCGATCCCCCAGCCGGCCGACAAACTGGAACGGCAACGCAGGCGCGGTGGGCGCCACGATGACCGGGCTGACCACCGGTGGCGCCTCAGTGACCGTGGCCAGTTGCTGCGGCGCGGTCCATTGCTGGCTGGGGAACAGATCACGCGGGGCGCTGGCCTCATCGCGCGGTAAGCTCGCCTCTAGCGGCGCCAGCGCAGGCCTGTGCGAATCCGCTCGCTGCGCCTGCGGCGCAACCCCCTGTTGGTCTTCGAACCAGTGTCCGGGCGCCCACGCCAAGGCGGCGCTGACCCCAAGAAAACCGATCCACATCACGCTACGCCGACTGTTCATCACGACCTCGACAGGTAAAGGGTCATGCGCACCCGACCGGTGAGTTCACGTTCACCGATGCGCGGGCGTTGCAGTTCAAGGTCTTCCAGGACCACGGTCGGCAGTTGACTGAGCAGCGCGTTGAGGAAACCGCGAATCTGCGGGTAACTGCCACGCACCGGCAGGACGATCTGGTAGCGCGCCAGCTGGGTCTTAGGGTCCACGCCCAAGGCGTACTCGCCGCGCGCCAGGCTGATGCGTTCGGCGCTGGCCAGGTGGTACAGGCGCTCGATCAGCGCACTGGCCTCTGGCTGGCCGGGCAGTTGCTGGCGCAAATCGTCCAGTACCTGTTGCTCGGGCTTGACCTGGACCTTCAGCTCGCCACGCTCCAGGCGCTTGACCTGCACGCTGGCGTCAGCCTCGCTGGCACGCAGTTCGCGCACCGCTTGCCACTGCGGTAGCACCCAGGCCAGGGTCAGTACCAAGGCCAACAGCGCCATCAGCACAGCGCTCAGGCCTACCCGACCAAGGCGTGCAAGGGTTTCGTACAGGATCAGGCTAGGGACGCGCATGACCGGTCTCCCAGGTGGCTGTCAGGTTGAAGCGCACCGGATGTTCGGCCTGCCCCGCCATCACCTCATGGTTGAGCAGCGACACATCCGACAGCGCCGCACTGCGCTCGAGGCGCTGGTGGTACTGGAGCATGGCTTCCAGGTTGCGGGCTTCAGCGCTGATGCGTACCTGGCCCTTGCGTGCATCGGGGGTCAGGCTAAGCAACGCCACGTCCTCCTGTGGCAGCGCTTCGAGCATGGCGAACAGCTGTTGCCAGGGCCGCTGCAGTTGCTGCGAAACACTGCGCATCTGCGCCAGGCGCTCGGCCTGCTCGCGTACTGCCGCGCTGCTTTGCGGTGCGGCAGTGGCCGAGCGGCGGCCTAGCCTGAGTTCGAGCCGATGCACGCGGGCCTCAAGGCCTGCCTGCTCGCTCATCAGTTGCTGCTGGGCCAGCACCAGCAAACCGACCAGTGCAGCGCCGAAGATCAGCAGCGCCCAGGCCAGCGGGCGGCTCTGGCGTGGTTGAAACTCCAGGTCGAGACGGCGCATGTCAGGCCACCGCTCGCCACATCGCGCACAGCGGATCGGCCTCGGCCAGCCCACTGCACAGCTGCACCGCGGCCAGGCTCAACGCCGCCTGGCGACCTGGAGCATGTAGGTACACCTGCGGCAGTGGCTCGCCATACAGCTCGCCGGTGCGTTCGATCAGCGCCTGCAGCGCCTGGTCGTTATCGGCGCAGCCCTGGGCCAGCACCTGCTGCCAGCAACCGTGGGCCGCCAGCAGCAGCACGCTGCGCCGGGGTTCGGCCAGCACAAACAGGAAGTTCCCAGGTTCAAGTTGCGCCTGACAGTGGTTGTAGGCGGCCATCAGGTATGGCTGCACCGAACGCAGCCGCAGATGACGCTGCTGGCCCTGCGCCTGCAAGCCTTGCAGCAACGCCTCGGGCAATGCCGTGGCGATGCGCGCAGCCCCGGCAGGCTCGGGCGACAGGACGATGCGCCAGTCATCCAGAGCCTGCCCGTAGAGGTTTTCGAAGCAGGCCTGAGCGTAGGCATACAGCTCGCGCGGATGACCAATCGCATCGCTCCACGGCACCAGGCAGAAGCGGCTGAAGCGTGCTGACAACAGTATCTGCAACGGGGCACCGTTGACTTGGTGTTCGGTCAGCAGGCCATCGAGGGCGAGCAACGCTGCGGCCCAAGCCGGTTGCGCCGCCTGGCAGGTGAACGCCTGGCTGCCCAGCCACTGGTGCCGCTGGCCATGCCAACGTCCCAGGCCCACACCCTCGGCGCCGAGCACGGCGCAATAGCGGCACGCGCCGCGATCAAACAGTGAATGTGACACGGTTGATCTCCTCGAGTGTGGTGCGGCCCGTGCGGACCAGGTCCAGGGCCGAGGCGCGCAGCAGGCGTAGGCCGCGTTGGCAGGCCATCTGCTTGATCTGCGAGAGTGGGCGGCGTTCGACGATCATCTGCCGCAGGTCGTCGTCCAGGTGCAGCAATTCGGCAATCGCATTGCGTCCGCGGTAGCCACTGCCACGGCACTGGCCGCAGCCCTGGGCGCGCACGAAATGCCAGCCCGTGACCGCCTCGCGGGTCAGCGCCGAGGCACCGAGCAGCTCATCGTCCGGCTCGCATGGCACCGCGCAGTGAGTGCAGGCCAGGCGCACCAGGCGCTGTGCCAGCACGGCGTTGAGCGCCGAGACGAAGCTGTAGGGGTCGACCTGCATCTGGCTGAAGCGGCCAATCACGTCGAATACGTTGTTGGCGTGGATGGTGGTGAATACCAGGTGTCCGGTGAGCGCCGACTGCACCGCGATCTGCGCGGTATCCGGGTCACGGATCTCGCCGACCAGGATCTTGTCCGGGTCGTGGCGCAGGATCGAGCGTAGGCCACGGGCGAACGTCAGGCCCTTCTTCTCGTTGACCGGGATTTGCAGCACGCCCGGCAACTGATACTCCACCGGGTCTTCGATGGTGATGATCTTGTCCACGCCATGGTTGATCTCGCTGAGCATGGCGTACAGCGTGGTGGTCTTGCCGCTGCCGGTAGGGCCGGTGACCAGGATCATGCCGTAGGGCTCGGCCGCCAGCCGGCGCAAGGCGCGCAGGGTGTGCTCCTCGAACCCCAGGGCCTGCAACTGCACGCCACTGACCTGATCGGACAAGTCCTGCTTGTCGAGCACCCGCAACACCGCGTCCTCACCGAAGATGCTTGGCATGATCGACACGCGAAAATCGATCTGCCGATCACCGATTGCCACCTTGAAACGACCGTCCTGGGGCACGCGCTTCTCACCGATGTCCAGCTCGGCCATGACCTTGATGCGCGAGATCACCTGCTCGGCGAACGCACTGCCGCTGGCCTTGCCGGCGCCATTGAGGACACCGTCGATACGGTACTTGATGGTCAGGCCCTGGCCGGTCATGCCTAGGTGGATGTCGCTGGCGTGCTGTTTGAGGGCGTCGTACAGGGTGGAGTTGACGAGCTTGACCACCCGGCTCTGGTCCTCACTGATGCTGGTCAGCGACAACCGTTGCAGGGCATCGCCTTCGCCGCTCGCCTCGGCGCCCGGGTCGAGCGCGTCGACGGCATGGAAACTTTCTTCGTGGCGGGCCAGAAATGCCGCCAGGTCGGCGGCGTGCGTCAGGTACAGCGGCGCGCCTTGCAGGCAGTCATCGATCCAGGCCAGGCGTGCGCTATCGAAGGGATCGGCGAACACCCCGATCAGCTCGCCGCCCCGCTCCACCAGCGCGAACTCGCGTTTCAGGCACTGGGCCAGACTGACGTGGGCGAAGGCCGGAGTGCTGGCGAACAGCGCCTGGGTATCGAGCAATGGATAACGCAAGGTACTGGCCAGGCGCTGAGTGAACACGCCGGGGCTGTCGCACGAAAGACGCTCAAGGCACGCAAGCAGGCGCTCTTCGCCCGCTTGCAGGCGGGCCTGTGCCAACAGTTCGCGGGGATAACCGGGCTGCGACAGGGCCAGCGGATCTGGATCGAATGCCTGTGCCATTGCCTGCGACTCCGCTCAAGGGCGACGCCGCAGGCAGTGATGCGTGGGGCGCCGCTATTCCCCGGTGAGTAGCTGATCGTCGTCAGGTTCGGCGGGCTTCTCGCCATTGCGGCGGCGGTCGGCCAGTACCCAGCTGCCATCGAACAACTGCAGGGGGAACGATTGGTTCCTGTTCTGGCGTCGTTCGACGAACCCCTCGGCCGGTCGGTCCGTGGCCCTGCGCTGGCGCTCTATCCCCATCAGGTCGAAAACCGCGCGGGCCAGTTCCATCAGCGGGAATGGCTTGAACAGGACATGGCTCACACCCAGTTCGGCGGCCCGCTCACGCACCTCGGCGGTGGGATGGGCGGTGATCAGCACGAAATGGCACGACCTGTTCCTGCGTACGGTCTCCAGAACCTGAAACCCCTCCATGTCGGGCAAGCGGTAATCCAGCACAATCACATCCGGCGCCAGGCGCTCGGCCAGGCCAATACCACTGGCACCGTCGTGGGCAACCTGGACCTCCAGGCCTTGCGCCTGCAAATACGATTGCAGGTTTTGCGCAAGGGTCTGTTCGTCGTCGACTACCAATACTCTGTTCACCAAGGTCCACTCCCAAGAACTGCCCGGTTTCCCGGTCTGCGAAGTGCGGCCTTGTAGAGGCTTGAGCAGTCTTCGTGCCAGGCATGAAGGATTGTTGCTTACCGCTTGCAAGCGGTTGATATTGCTGAGACTTTCGTACGCCTTCAGGGCAGCGGTGGCGGCAGTTCCCCATAACTGGGGGAACTGATAGCACTTTGCCCTGAGACGATTCCCCAGGAGTGGGGAAACGCACGCGCCGGCCTCAGTCGATGCGCTCCACTGTAGCGGATTCACGCAAACGTTGGCGCACTGAATAGCGCGCCTGGGCTTGCTTGTGTGCCATCAGCAGGTCACGGGCCATGGCCCGTTGCGACTCAATGTCTGTGTGGGTTAAGACTGAAGTGTTATCACTTTGGTTCTGTTTTTCTTCGAATCGGTGACGATTGGCCAGCCAAAAGGCCTGCACCTCGGCCGCGTCAGGCTCGGCCACCTCGGTGAGTCGTGCATAGGCCTGCTGGGCGGCCAACTCATGCCGGGTATAGTCGGCAAAGCCTGGACGGTCGAAACCGGCGGCGCTCAGGCGACGGTCGAACGACGCCGAGCCGCCGAGCGCTGCTTCGAACGCCGCCACCTGCGCCTCCACGTCTGCCTCGCTGATGACGATGCCCAGGCGCTGGGCGTGCTGCCACAGCAGCTCCTTGTCGATCAGTTCGTCCAGCGCCTGGTCACGCAGGCGTCGATACAACTGGGGGTTGCGGATGCTGGTCGGCGCCCGCCCGTGGGCCTGAAGAAACTCACTGAAATAGTGCTCCAGGCGCAGCACGCCAATGTCCACGCCATTGACCCTGGCCACCGCTTGGTCGGCACGGCTGAACGGACTCAGCAGCAATAGCAGGCACATCATCACTATACGCATGGCCAAACCTCCAAGCAGGCGCGAACTTGCCCCGCGATTACCGGCATTGTCGATCCCATCCCCAGGGTTTCTGGGAATGCGCAGCAAGCCCGCCCCGGCAAACCGTCAAGGCGCCTGTAGCACAGCGCTGTACGGCGCGACTTCGGTAAAGCTCGGGCCTGGCAAGCCCACCTGCAGCACGTGCGCCCCTGCCAGCCCGCGACGCCTGCCTGGGCCAAAGCCCAGGGCCGGGGTCAGGCCCGTGTCGATGTCGTGCAATTGCTCAAGTGCCGCCACCAATCGCTCACGGCTCACATCGCGCCCTGCCTGGCGCAGTGCCTCGACCAGCAAACGCCAGGCGCATAGGGTGCTGACCTGAAGTGCCGTCTGCCGTGTGTCCAGGCCTTGACGCTGACGCAATCGGTCCAGGGCCTGGCGCCCCGCTACGCTCCAATCCCCAGGGACGAAGGGGTAGGCCAGCAACAACCGTTGCGACCATTGCGCCGACAGGTCGGGCAGTGCACCGGACACCTGGCTGGAAGCGGCCAGCAGGTAAGGCGTGCGTCCCGCGCTGGCCAACGCGTTGGCGAGTGACGCGAAGGCCCGCGCCTGGCCCAGAAAAACGATGCCCTCACCCGCCATTGCCTGGCCCTCGAACGGCTGCGCGGGGCCAGGGGAAAAACCCAGTTGCTGCAACCGTTGGCGCAGGCTCTGGGCGGCCTCGGCCTGGTCGTGTCCGGCATACACCACTTGCAAGCCATCAGGCGCCAAGCCCAAGGCAATGCGGGCATGCGCGGCCACGCTCAGCAATTGCTCGGGCACTGCCGGTAACGGGTCGAACACCCACACCCCGCCGCCACCACGCGGCGTGGTCCCGACCAAGGGCAAACGCTCGCGCTCCAGCGCGGCGCTGTCGAGCAGCGGCGCCAACGGTGCAATCAAGGCGAATACCTGCCGTTGCGCCAGCCGCTGCAACGCCTGCGCAGTGCTGACAGCCTCACGCCCTGGGTCGATCACCACCAGTTGGAGCCTGCGACCGTGCAGGCCGCCCTGGCGGTTGATTTGCTCGACGCCGTCCTCCAGCACCGCTTGCACCACCCGTCCGGCCTCGGCCAGCGGACCGTCCTGGGGCAACAACGTGCCCAGGCGCAGCACCTCGTCCTCGACGCCAGGGTCGCGATCATCGGCCAGGCGCATGAGGTAGGCCGTGAGGTTGCGTTGGTCGGCAAGGCTCAATTCGAAACGTGGCATGCTCGGATCCAGCCGATTGCCGCCGGGATCGACCCCGGTGCCAATCGCCCGCGCCAGCGTGGCAGTCCGGTAGGCCGGATAACGTCGGCCGTTCATCTCGCGCAGGCCCGGCCCTGCGGCCAGGCGCTGCCAATCCAGGCTGGGTGGACGCACGGCACCTTCGGGGCGACCGCGCCCGTCGGTGCCGTGGCATCCTGCGCAGGGCAGCACGTTGGCCGGCACTTGCAGGTCACTCGGGCCGACCCGGGCGAGCAACTGGGCGTCGCTGCTGGAGAGGCCCTCGCGGTAGAGGCGCTTACCGGCCTGCTCTTGGGCGTTGAGCGACAGGGCCTGCGCCTGGGCACTTAATGCGAGCCCCCCTAAGAGCATCAGCCAGCGCCAGCCGTAACGCGATTCACACGTCGCCAGGCTATCGCTACAGGTTGTCCGGCGCATGGCTTTCAGCGCCCGGCCAAGGGTTGGATAAGCAACTGCATGCGCTGAGCGATGGCCGCTGGCGGCGCATCGGGGCGGATCTTGCTCCAGCGTTTGCCCGCCACATCGCCTGCGATCAACTGCGTGGAATGCTGCTCAGGGCTTGGCAGGAACTGACCAAGACGCCCCAGCACCAGGTCGACGCTGGCCTTGTCACCGGTCAGGAACAGCCAGTTCGGCACATCCACCTCCTGCTGACGCGCAAAGGCCTTGAGCGCCTCGGGGGTATCGTTGAGCGGGTCGCTGCTCAGCGAGACAAAGGTCACCTGCGCAGCCAGCGCCGGCCCCATCGCCTCGCGCACCTCGCGCAGCTTGCGGGTGATCAGCGGGCAGGCATCGTTGCAGTGGGTGAAGATCACGTTGAGCATCACCACCTTGTCTTTGAGTACATCGCTGTAGAAGCGTAACTGCCGACCGTTCTGGTCTGTAAGCACGGTGTCGGTGAACCAAGTCTGCGCATCCCGCGTGCCGCCGCCACTGCTGATCGGCGGCGGTGCCGGTTGCGGCGTGGGGGCATGGCCTTCGTGGGCGAAGGCCACCGAGGCCAGGATCCACAGGCAGGCGGCCAGCACTACCCAGTCGAAGCTGCGCATACCCGCGCGACGGGCGCTGACGCTGCTCATGGCTGCACCGCCTGGCCGGCGATGGCCGTGCTCTTGGCGTGCACGCGACGCGCACTCAAACGGTTGATCTGCGTGACCAGCAACGCCGGGTCGGTAAAGCCGTAGTAACGTGTCCAATGCCCGCTGCGCGCGTCACCGACCAGGATCAGCGGGGGATGCTCCTCAAGGTTGGCGCTGAAGCTGCCCAAGCCTTTGAGGGTCTCGCTGATGGCATACGGCGAGCCCGTCAGCCAGCTCCAGCCAGGACCGCGCTGGAAAGCTCGGGCATAGTTGGCCAGACGCTTGGCGTCGTCACGCTGCGGATCGACGCTGATCGACACCAGGCGCACCTCCTCGCCCACGCGCCCGCCCAATTGCTGCTGGACCTTGCCCATGATCGAGGAAACCACCGGGCACACGGTCGTGCAACTGGTGTAGATGAAGCCCATCACCACCAGATGATCGCTGACCAGGTCCTTCTCCAGGCGCACGGGCATGCCGTCCTGATCCAGCAATACCACATCGGCGAAGCGCACATTGGTTTTCTCCTGGCGCAACGCGGGCGGCGAGCTGGAGCTGTCGGCGTGGTCATGGCCGGCGTGAGCCAGGACCAATGGGCTGGCGAACAGCAGGCTCAAGGCAAACAGTTTGCGGGCATAGACAGGCTTCATCGCACACTCCTGGGTTCCCCTTGGGAAGCGGTTGGTGTCGCGGCAGGCAGCACGCGTAGGCTGGTGTAATTGTCTTCGGCGAACTTGCGGCCAAGGCTTGGGGACTGCACATGCAGGTACCAGGCGCCGGCCTCGGCCAACTGCAACGAGGCTTGGTACACACCCTCGCCGACTTCGGTCAGGGGTAAGTTGCGTGGCAGTGACGAGGGGGCCAGGAAGTAGCGCAGGCTCAGGTCGTCGAGGCCCAGGCGCGGCTGGCCGTCGTCACTGAGAATGCGCACCCTGGCCACGAACGGATCGTGTTGCTGTAATGGCTGGGCGGTGTCGAGGAACTCGGCATGCAGCCCCTGGCGCCGCGCCGTCTGCGGCAGCGCCGCGACCTCGGTGCTGAAGCAATGGATGATCTGCGGCTGGTTGAGCAAAAAAGCCACGTCAAAGGCACCGGCGGCCGGCAGTTTGATGGTCGAGCCATACACCCCCGGCGCCACTTCGCGCAGGCTACGATCGACCACGATCGCCGCACGGGCCTGGTGGCCGCGATTGTTGTAGCCGGACATCGGCGCATTCATGCCCTCGGCATAGAAATAGGTGGTGTTGTCCACCGGGTTGACCACGAACACCGCGTTGTCATCGCGTGACACGCTCAACCCCTGGGCCAGTGGCAGGTCACCGGCCTGACGTGGCGCCGCCGGGCCGGCTTCGAAGCCCTGGACGATTGGCGCACGGCCCTGCCCGAGGCTGGACAGATTGATCATGCTCACTTTCGGCGAGGCCAGGCCGCGCACGTAGGCGTAACCCTTGGTGAAGGTCAGCTGGTACGGCTCGGCGGCTACCGGGATGCGGTGGATCAGTTGGTCGTTGCTGGCGTCGATCACCAGCGCCTGGCTTTCCAGGGTGTTGAGCACCACGCCAAAGCGTCCGTCGCGGCTAAAGCGCATCGGGCCAAGGCCCGGCTCGGCCTGCAGCGTATGGCGCAGTTGGTGACGGCGGGCATCGAACACGCGCACCGTGCCCTGCTGCCCGTCGACCACGTATACCGCCTGGGACAGCGCCGAATAGCTCACCGACAGCGGATGCGGACCGGCCTCTAGGGTCTTGAGCAGGCGCATCTCGGCGATGTCGATCACGCTCAAGGTGCCGGCGTCACGGTTACTGACGAAGGCGTAGCGCGAGTCGGCACTGAAGGCGATTTCGTGGTGCCCGGCGCCGGTGATGAATGACTTGAGCGGGGTACGGCTGGGCACGTCGATCACGCTCACCCCGCCTTTGCTGGGGTCGCTGCTGTTGTTGCCCACCCACAGCTGGCGCTGGTCGGGTTGCAAGGCCACGCGAAACGGTTGCTCGCCGGCCTGCAAGGTGGCGACGCGGGTGAAGGTGTCGGTGTCGATCAACGCCACCTGGTTGCGCTCCGGCATGGACACGAACACCTGTTTGTCATCGGCGCTGGCGACCCAGTCCATTGGCCGTCCTGGCAGCTCGATGCGTGCCAGGGTGCTGGTGATTCCGCCGACCGAGACGGTGGGGTCGATGACCGTGAGGCTGGCATCCTTGTTCATCATCAGCAGGAAGTAGCTGTTAAGGTCCAACAAGGGCCGCGCGCCGATGCTGCTTTTGAGAAACAACGCCACCCGCGCCTTGCAGCTGCTGTCACGATCGCCGGCCGGGGCGGACTGCGCGGGGTCCAGCCAGGCGCCAGGCGCCATGCCAGAGAGGGGTTTGCCGCTGCTTTGGTCGCTGACCTTGAAACGGATACTCGCGAAGTCCCCTTCACGTAGCGGGCCTGGGGTCAGTGGATGGGCTTCGAACTCGACGGTCACGCCGTCGCGGCTCAGGCGGTGCTGGGTGTCGGGATCGGGCGTCTGTTGCAGCAATTCGCGTGGATCGCACCAGAGTTTTTCGTAGGCGACGCCTAGGCCGATCAGGGCCCATCCCAGGAGCATGCCGATGTAGGCAGGGTGCATTCGGCGCTTCATGGCTTGCACCTTTTTCTTGGGGTGGGTGAATGCGGGCATGGGGTGAGGCGTTGGGGCGGGATGAGCATGCTGCACCTCCTGCTGAGATGGGGACGCTGGTATGGGCTAAGCAAGCGTTATGCCATGGCTGGAAGTTTTTGTTTATCAGGGGGTTGGGGGGTTAAGGAGAGAAAGTTGGGGAGGATTCCCCGGGGGCGTGGCCCGAAGGCGGGGGTTGGTGGGGGTTGGTCGGGGTCGGGGGGGGTTAGGGTGGTTTTTTGGTAGATGTGTGCGCATTCATCGGCGATGTCGACTTTTAGTCACCTTTTCGCCCTTACGGCGACCTACTTTTGCTCTTGGGCAAAAGTAGGCAAAAACCGCTCGCTCCATCATCCGGCCCCTGCGCTGCGCGCAGGGGTTCCCTCGCTCCGGCGCCTTTCGGGCCCGCGCGGCCTCCTGAAGTCGCAATTGGCGGCGCCTGGACTATTGCGCGCTTAGAAGCAAGAGCAGCAGAATTATTTATTTGAAGTGATGGATGTGTTGTTTGAGTTTATGTATTCGCGGTGATGCGGCACTCCAGCAAACATGCTTTCACAAGTGTGACATTCAATGTTTGAAGTTTTGTGCAATTCAGACTGTGCACAATCCTGTGGGAGCGGGCTTGCCCGCGAAGCAAGCAACGCGGTGGATGGCACCGGCTACGCCGGTGTTCGCGGCACAAGGCCGCTCAGGTGCAGCGCTGGATTCAGGCTTGGCGCAGTCCTGTAACCCAGAGTTCCCACAACTGTAACTAGCGGTTAGCTGCGCAAGTACAGGCGCCACCCCTAACTTCGCGACTTCAGTAGGCCGAGCGGAGGTGACTGGAGGGCCCAAGGTGCGCAGCACCCTTCGGCGCAGCCGAAGGCGCGAGATGTAGACTTGCGCAGCAAGTCGGAGGCCGCGCGGGCCCGCAAGTCACCGTAGCGAGGGAACCCCTGCGCGCAGCGCAGGGGCCGAATGAATGGAGCGAGGATTTTTTGGTGACTTTTTGATCCTTCAAAAAGTTACCCGCCGTCAGGGCGGAAAGTTGACTCAAAGTCAATATCAATAATGAATGCAAATACAACTCCCAGCACAATCAAACCAATCAAACCAATATGACACCAGAGAAACAAGCCCACTCCCGTAACCCCACAAGAGCAGGCCCGCCCTACCCCGTCACTGCGCCGGCGCCACCGCCGGAGGCGCCTCCTGAGTCACCCGCAACAACCCCCACAACCCAGACGTATTCCCATAAGCCGCATAGTCCCGGAACAGATAATCCCCAGGCACCCCATTCACCCCCCCAGCACTAGGCAGCATGAAACTGAAGTGCGCCGCCGGCAACACGCTCTCCTGGGCCCCGATGTAAATCGACATCGGGTTATAGCCAAAGCGCACCGAGCCAATCCCCGGCAGCCCCATGGGATACCCATTCACATCGCTTTTCTCAGCCTGATAGCTGTGCAGCGGCCACAAATGCCCATCGAGCTGGTACGTGATCCCCCGACTACCACCGCTTGGCATCAGCACATGATTACGCACCGGCTGACCAGGCTTGGCCCACAACACCGGCGTCTGCGGATCCCCACCGACCAACGCATTGCTATAAGCCATATGCGCGTTAGGCACATCGGCGAACCCGGCTCCATCGGCATGCCCGAACGGCGCATCCGGCGCCCGACCAAAACGCAGCCAGAGCGGCTCGGTCTTGTAGTTCATCGCCATGTTGCCATTGTCCTTCGGATCCCCCGGCACACCGTTGCCCTCGGTCGCGATGCCCTCCACCGGACGACCGTCGGCCCAGCGCATGTTCAGCGCGCGCTGCCATACCGTGACGAAGTCGCGGTAATCCGCTTGTCCACTGACCTTCACCGTCGCCTGGGCGCGGCTGGCGGTGTCCTCGGTCCAGGTGGCCGTCTGCGGCAACACACTCATCCCCCCCACCAAGCCCTTCTGCGGCTGCTTGATGACATCCGCCGGGGTCAGATTCAGGCCGCCAAACTCAATCGCCGTAGCCTCGATGTTGTCCACCGTACGGCCCAGTTGCAGCACCGGCTTACCCTCACGCTCCAGGTGCCCCGCGTAATACTGGTAGGTACGGGTCGGCCAGGCACCGCTGCTGCCCACCCGTGGCGCCACGGTCTGCAGCGGGTTGAGGCCAACGTTCACGCCATCGGACTTGGTGATGTCGTAGGCCAGCAACTGCGCGTGCAGACCCACGTGGCTGGAGGGGCGCATCAGGTTGTTGTTGAACGCCGTGGAACCCTCGCCAGCGTTGCGATCACGCTTGACCACGTTCTGCATCACTGCCGTGCTGGGCAGGTCGGGCATCACCGAGGGCAAGCGGTTTTCCAGGGTTATGCTGATGCAGTCGCCAGCATTCGCGCGTAGCACCAGCGGCTCCACAGGCACCCCGGCCTTGAGCTTGCCGGTGCTGGTATCCAGGTCGGCCTTGCGCACGTACAGCACGGCGGTTGGATCATGCAGCGGCGAACTGTGCCCACCGACGGTGAAGGTGATGCCATCCTCCGCGTCGGTCACCGTGGCTAACGGGATCGTCACCTTGCGGCTGTTGAACACCAGCGTGCCGCCGTTGGCCTTGAGCGCTGCGCCGACATGCTGGCCGATGCTGGCCGGGTCGGTCAGGCTCACGCCCTGGCTGTTGATCAGGATGTCGTTGGCCAGCGCGGCGACGATCTCGTAACTGCGCTTGACCGTCGGCCGGCTGCCAATGCCATTGGGGTTGGCCGTGGTTTTCGGGCAAATGCCATCGAAGTTCACGGTGTTGCGCATGGCCACCGGCTGCGGATTGTTCGACAGCGGGAACAGGTCGGCACGCTGGGTGGTGTAGTTGCGCATGATGCCCCAGATACCGTTCCAGTACCCCTCCAGCGCGGCGTCCAACGAGTACAGGTAATCACCGTTGGTGGCCGCGGAGCTGGAGATCATCGACACCGGCGCCATGAACCCAAGCTGCTCGGAGATCCCCACCATCTGCGAGGCTTTCCACCCCGAGTTGGAGCTGTTACCGAAGCCCGAACCATTCTGCAGCCATTTCACCCCATGCAAGGTGACGTTGTGTTCCTCTTCATGGCCGCCAGCGTGCATACGCAGGCGCACGTTGTCGCCCGAGTAGGTACGCAGCAACGGCGTGAACGGGTCGCCCGGCTCGGTGCCTTGGTTGATGTGCGGCGGGAAGCGCGTGGTCCCCCCCGTGGGGCCTACCGCCTGGGTGATCGCCGAGGGCGCCAGGTTCATCGCTGCAATGACGCGGTCGGTGCGCGTCTGCAAGGCATAGGCCAGATCTCCGCCGAGCCCATCGGCCTGCATGCCGCGCTTGCCATCCGGGGCCACCTTGTTCGGGTCGAACACCCGCAGCGCCAGCGGCTCGTTACGGTAGTTGACGACGAACATGCCAGGATCGTCCACTGAAATGGCCTGCGGGCACGGCCGTGTCGGGCAGCCAGGGTTGAGCCCGCCACGCGACTCGACCACCGATTCGAGCAACGTCGAAGCTTTCTGGCGCACTGGCGGGTTGATCGCGTAGCGGAAGCTGTCGGCGGTGGCCGGATAGGCCTGGGCATTGGGTACGCCGTCCGGGCCTGCCCCCACGTAGACGCCAGCCTCATAGGCATGCTGGAAATCACTGTATTCGAGGAAGAACTCGCGATAGCTGTCGTTCCTGCCATCGCCATCGTGGTCGCCGGTCTGGATCACCGCCTGCCACGAGGTCGGGCCACCGTCCTGGCGGGTGGCCGGGTTGTAGAGTTTTTCGCCTGTCTCGGCGTGGAACCAGGTAGAACCGGCAGGCTCGGCCAGCACGGTGGCATAGAGGCCCAGTTGCTGGTGAGTCGACGGCCCGAGGTGGTCATGGGTGAAGATGGTGCCCAGCCCACGGTCGACGTTATGCACGTTGACCAACGGGTCAGCGAACCAGCGCTGCATGGCTGTACGCGCGCCAAGCCAGTCGGCCCGGCCAAAGCGCCCAAAGTACGGGTGCTGGCGAGCTTTCGGGCAGGCTGCGGTGCCATCGCGTGTATCGGCCTCGCTGCATTGGTTGAACGCCCGGATCGCCTGGATGCGCTCGACCACGCTGCCGGGCGAGAGAATGCCGTCCTCGTAGTTCCAACCGTTGGCCGAGCCATCGGCGGCGGTCAGGTCCCATTTGGGCAGGTGAATGTGCTGACCGATCACGTCGGTGGGCGTGCGCACTTGGTAGTCGTCCATCTCGTAGAACGACGGGATCAGGTTGGTATGCACGTACTGGGTGCAGTCGAAGGTGTTCATGCGCATCACCAGCGGCTCGGGCGGGCGCTGCTTGGTGATCACCGGCCAGGCGTCCTCCCACAACGCCAAGATGCGCGCCTGCGGGAAGTGATAGCCAACCTTGTTGTAGACCGCATCGAACTGGATATTGGCCCCCTTGTAGATGCGCGGACGGTCGGCGGTGAAGGTCGAAGCGCCGCGAAAATTGAGCCCGGTGAGGCTCTCGCCGCTGAAGAACTCACCAACCCCGGAGGTCTGGGTCAGGCGCTTGCCACGGTCGTCCATGCACGGCTCGTAGTACGGCGCGCCCGCTGTGGGCAGCGCGCCGTTGGTACGGAACGCCTTGGCCACCGGGCTGCTGCCGGGCATCTGGGCAAAGCTTGGATGCTCGGCTTTGGCATGGAACTGCATGGCGGCCTGCTCGACTTCGGTGCCCTCTTCTGGCAGGTAGATAGGCTTGGCCTTGTGCACCAGCTTGGAGAAGTCCAGCTTGGTAGTGGTGGTCACCGCCTCACCCCCGGCCGATACGCCGTCCAAGGCGTGGCGCCCCAGGCCACCATCCCAGCCATCTACCTGATTGGGGTCGAGGTTGGCCCACAGCGCCTTGCCACTGTCCTTGAGTTGCCGCGCCAAGGCCGGGTCGAGCATGTCCAACGGCGGCGTTGGCGGGCGTTGGCCGACGCTGCTTTCCATGCCGCCGATCCAGAATGGATAGCCGGGGTTCTTCAGCGAACCGTCGGCATTGCGGTTGCTCTCGCTGCGGTCGACCAAGGCCAGGGAGCCCACGGCAACCGGTGCGGCGACCGGCTCAGCGCCCTCCTGCGGCGCGTCCTCGTGCGGCTCAGGCACGCGAGTACCGAGCTTGGGCACCACGCTGACCTTGCCCGGCATCGGCGCCATGGCCTTGCCAGGCAGTGGCACGATGGCAGGAATGGGCGTACCAGCGATGATCTCGCCGTCAGGCAGGGCGCGCGCGCCAGGGGCCGGCTTGCCGCTGCGCAAGGCAAATGGCGTTGTGTGGAAGCCATCCTCGCCTTCGCCACTGACCGCCAGCCGGGTGCCCGGCTCGAACACGTCATGCACCCGCCACATGGCCCACATGCCCTGGGCGAAATGCGGATAGAAGTGGCAGTGATAGATCGCATCCCCGGCCACCCGATTGCGGTTGCCCGAACCGCCGTTGGCGATCTCATAGGTGTAGCCAACCCCCGGCCCGATGCCTTGGGCGTCTATGTAATCGGAGTTATCGTCGTTCGGATTGAACAGCCATTGGTGCCCGTGCAGGTGGAAGATGTGCTGTTCATGGCCGTTGTGGGTGTTACGGAACTTGGTGAAGTCGCCAATGTAGCTGTGGTGCACGTTGGCAGGCTCGGATGGGTACAGCGCCATGCTGGCCTTGACCCCGGTGGCACTGGCCGGCGGGACTTCACCAGGGCGGATGTGCTCGAGCCCGACGTTGGCCGGCACATCCACCAACGTGCCGATATCGCCCACGGTATGGGCACTGAGGAAGAACTCCTCGTACGCGCAAGACAAACAGTCGTGCATCGGCCCCACGCCCAGGCGATTGGCCACCACCTCGGCGCCCATCCCGCCTGAGCCGTAGTTGATCATGAACGAATCCCGCGCAGGCTCCAGCACATGGCCCATCACCGGGTCTGCCCAATAGCCGGGGAAGGCCTGGGTACCGGCCACCTCATCGGCGAACTGCGAGGCGAAATCGCGAAACGCCTCAAGCCGATTGGGCAGCGCCGGGTTGCGCTTGCCGACGCTCTCCAACGGGTAGGTGCTGGCGGGAAAACTGCCGTCAGGGTTAGGGCCCATGACGATGGCGTCAGTCTCGCTGTTGAGGATCTCGTTGCCATCGATCATGGCGATCACCGGTTTACCGGCCTTGCCCTCGCTGAGCCAGGGTTCGCGCTGCGGATAACGCGCTTCGTAGTCGATCACCGGTTGGCCGGTGGCGGTGCGGCCGGTGGTGGCCAGGCGCATCTCCTCCTCGGCCAGGGTATTGCGGTAGCTGCGCGCGCCTCTGGGTAGCACCACCACTTGGCCGAACAGGCCGTTGGCGACATTGCCGGCGTTGCCCTCCCCGCCAAACGTCGCGCCCTGGCTGGTGACGGCGAAGGCGCCTTCTCGCTCGGCGTAGAGGGTGTAGCTACGGCTCGCGCCCGGGGCTACCAGGAAATTGCCGTTACGTCCGGTATTGGCGGCAATGTCGGCGATGCTGTTGACTGCCTGCAAGCCATTGACCTGGAAACCGACGTGCCGATCGGTAACCTGCTCGTCAGCGACGGACGCCCGCAGGTTCTCGGTTTCGGGCAGTTCGCCTGCATCCTCTGTCTCGTCCTCGGGGGCTTCAGGCTCGATGCCATGCTTGTTGGGGTTGGCCTGGTACGCCAGCAGATTGGTCAATTGCACCGTGAGGCAGTCACCGGCGGCTACGCGCAGCACGATCGGGCGTGGACGCTTGTCCGCACGCAGGGTGACTTTACCTGGCACCGCCGCGCCACCCCGGCTGAGTGGCACCTGATGTTCGTCGACCACGTCCTGACGCAAGGCGTAGAGCATGCCGTTGGCATTCTGGGCGCCGAGGCGGTTGAACATCAGCGGCTGGTCGAGGGCCACCACCTGGGCCGTCAGGGTGCGTTGGCACTGAACAGCGGCTTGGCCCTCGGCATGCCAGCCGAGCAAGGCGAGGATCAGGGTGGACACGGCCGGGCCTTTGCGCAGAATCGTCGTCATCGGGCACCTCCAGGGCGCTTGGGACTCTGCGAAGGGCTACAGCAAGCGTTGTGCCAGCTAAAAAATTCTTTTTTTTCAATAAGATGCTGACACCAAAAACGCAAACCGGGGAAGATTCCCCGGTTTTTTCCCCTGTATCGGGGGCAAGCTGCCAGGCTTTGCTGATCTCGTCAGTCGGCCTGTGCCTGATCGAACGCCGCTTGAGCTTCCCAGCCCCCGCCAAGCGCGGCAATCAACTGCACACTGGCGATCAGGCGGCCTTGCAACAGGTTGAGCACGCTACGCTCGTTGCTCAGTGCGGTGGTCTGCACGTTGACGACATCCAGATACCCGATCAGCCCAGCCTTGTACTGGTTTTCAGTCAGGCGCAGCGACTCGCGGGCAGCGTCCAGTGCTTGCTGGCGTACCCCCGCCTCGTCTTCATACACCTTCAACTGCACCAGATAGTTCTCCACCTCCTTGAACCCATCTAGTACGGTCTGGCGGTACTGGGCCACGGTCTGGTCGTAGGCGGCCACGCTGCGATCGACCTCGGCACTGCGCTTGCCGGCATCGAACAAGGTCAGCGCCAGTTGCGGCCCTACCGACCAGTAACGGTTGGGCAACTCGATCCAGTTGTTGAAGCTGCTGCTGGAATAGCCGCCGCTCATGCTCAGCGACAGGTCCGGGAAGTACGCGGCGCGCGCCACGCCGATATTGGCGTTGGCTGCCATCACGTTACGCTCGGCTGCCGCGATATCGGGGCGACGCTCGAGCAACTGCGACGGCAGGCTCACCGGGATCTGCGGCAGAGCTGGAATGCTGTTGGTGGCCGCCAGGGCGAAATCGGCCGGCACCTTGCCCATCAGCACGGCGATGGCGTTCTCGTACTGGGCGCGCTGCCAGGCCAGGTCGATCAAATCGGCCTGGGTACTCTTGAGTTGGGTGCGCGCCTGGGCCACCGCGTCAGGGCCGGAAACACCGGCCCGGTACTGGTTCTCGGTCATTTTCAGCGAGCGCTCGTACGCTGCCAGCGTGGCTTCGAGCAAGCGCTTCTGCTCATCGATCACTCGCAGTTGCAGGTAGTTCTGCACCAGTTCCGATTGCTGGCTCAGGCGCATCGCCGCCAAGTCCGCCAGGCTCGCCTCGGCACTGGCTTGGTTGGCATTGCGGGTTTCACGCAGCTTACCCCACAGATCGATTTCCCAGCTCACGCCCAGCTGGGCATTGTAGGTGTCGCGGATGCCACTGCTGTTGTTCGACAAGCTGGAGCTGGAACTGCCGGTGCCCTGGGCCGAACGATTCTTGCTGCCGGTCAGGTCCAGCGACGGAAACAGCGAGGCGCGGCTGCTGCGTACCAAGGCCTGGGCTTGTCGGTACTGGGCTTCGGACTGCGCAACCGACTGGTTGCTGCGGTTGAGTTCCTCGACCAGCGCATTGAGCTGCGCATCGCCGTACAGCTCCCACCAAGCCCCCCGGGCAATGGCATCGGAGGGATTGGCCTGGGTCCAGCCTTCGGCCTGTTTGAACTGCGCCGGGGTGCTCAGCGCAGGGCGCTGGTAATCCGGGCTGAGGGTACAGGCGCTGAGCATCGCCACGCATAAGCCGGCACTGAGCAGGCGCGAACCACGCCCGTGGGTCAGTCGCTTGAGGGTGCGGTGGATGCGGGTCTGGGCAAAGTTCATAGCGGGGTATCCAGGGCAGCGTCGGTGCGCACGCCGCGCCAACGGTTGAAACGGTGGCGCAGGCGGTCGAGGTACAGGTAGACCACAGGCGTTGTGTACAGCGTCAGGACCTGGCTGAAAACCAGGCCGCCGATGATGGTCAGACCCAACGGTTGACGCATCTCGGCGCCCTCGGCCTGGCTCAGCAACAGTGGCAGTGCGCCGAGCATGGCGGCCAGGGTGGTCATCAGGATCGGCCGCAGACGCAGCAGGCAGGCGCGGCGGATCGACTCCTCCGGCGCCAGGCCTTCCTGACGCTCCAGTTGCAGGGCCAGGTCGATCATCAGGATCGCGTTCTTCTTCACCACGCCGATCAACAGGAACAGCCCCAGCAACGAGATCAGGCTGAACTCGCCACCGGTCAGGTACAGCGCCAGCAAGGCACCGACGCCTGCCGAAGGCAGCGTGGAGAGGATGGTCAGCGGGTGGATGTAACTTTCGTAGAGAATGCCCAGCACCAAGTACACCAGCACCAAGGCGCCGAGAATCATCAACGGCTGGCCTTGGGTGGTCTTGCTGAAGGCATCGGCAGTGCCGCCAAGCTTGGCGATCACCGACTCGGGCAGGCCGAGCTTGGCCACCGTGCGCTCAAGCGCGGCCATGGCCTGATCGGGGCTGTAGCCTTCGGCGACGTCGAAGGCGATGTCTTCGGAGGCAAACTGTCCTTCGTGGCTGACGCGGTCGTTGGCCAGGCTGTTCTCGTAGCGGGCAAAGCTCGCCAACGGCACCCGGGCGCCGTCGGCGGTGATCACCTGCACCTGCTCCAGGGTCGTCGGGTCCCAGGCGTACTTGGGGTTGATCTCCAGCACCACTTGGTACTGGTTGAGGCTGTCATAGATGGTCGAGATCTGCCGCTGGCTGTAGGCGTTGTTCAGTACCGTGGTGACCATGTCCATGTCGATGCCCAGGCGCTTGGCCTGATCGCGGTCGACCACCAGGGTGACCTGTTGCGTACCGGCGCCGTCGCGAGCATCGATGGCCGTCAGCTCAGGCAGTTTGCGCAGCGCTGCGACGACCTTCGGGAACCACTCGCGCAGCGCGGTCAGGTCGCCGCTCTGCAAGGTGTACAGGTACTGAGAGGTGGTCTGGTCACGGCCGCCGCCACCCAGTTGCAGGTCTTGATCGGCCATCAGGAACAGCCGCGCGCCGGGCACCTTGGGCAGTTCCTTACGCAGCCGCTCGATGACTTTCTGCGCGCTGTCCTTGCGCTCGCTGATCGGTTTGAGGCGTACCAGCACAAAGGCGTTGTTGGTGCCACTGTTGCCGCCGATGAAGCCTGCCACGCTCTGCACCGCCGGGTCCTTGAGCAAGGCACGTCGATAGGTCTCCATTTTCGGCTGCATGACGGTGAACGAAAGGCCATCGTCACCCCGCACGAAACCCTGCAACTGGCCGGAGTCCTGTTGTGGCATCAGGGTCTTGGGGACCACCACGTACAGGGCAACGTTGAGCACGATGGTGGCCAGCAGGCTGAACAAGGTCAGGCGCTTGTGCCGCAGGGCCCAGCCCAGGCTTTTGTCGTAGCCGGCGACCATGCGCTGGTGAACCTGATCGCTCCAGCGTTGCAGGCGGGTCTGCGGTCGCGGCCCGTGCACCCTGAGCCAACGCGAGCAGAGCATGGGGGTGAGCGTGAGCGAAACCACCAGCGAGACGATGATCGCCGCCGCCAGGGTGATCGAGAACTCCATGAACAGCCCGCGTACGATACCGCCCATGAACAGGATCGAGACGAACACCGCCACCAGCGAGACGTTCATCGACAGCAAGGTGAAACCGACTTCCTTGGCGCCTTTGTAGGCGGCGCGCATCGGCGGCTCACCGTTCTCGATATGCCGCGAGATGTTTTCCAACACCACGATGGCGTCATCCACCACCAACCCGGTGGCGAGGATCAGCGCCATCAGCGACAGGTTGTTGAGCGAAAAACCGCACAGGTACATCACCGCGAAGGTGCCCACAAGCGACACCGGCACGGCCAGGCTTGGAATCAGCGAGGCGCGCAAGTTGCCCAGGAACAGGTAGACCACCAGGATCACCAGCACCACCGCGATCAGCAAAGTGTGCTCGGCCTCCTTGAGCGTAGCCTTGATCACCGGCGATCGGTCCATGGCGATGTCCAGCTTGACGCTGGCCGGCAGCAGCGATTGCAACGCCGGGAGCTGCGCCTTGATCTGCTCGACGGTCTGGATGATGTTCGCGCCGGACTGGCGGTTGACCACCAGCAGCACGGCTGCATCATTGTTGAAGAAGCCACTGTTGTAGCGGTTCTCGACACCGTCGCTGACCTTGGCCACATCGGACAGGCGCAAGATCGCGCCATCCTGTTGTCGGATCACCAGCGGCTTGTAGTCGTCGGCCTTTTCCAGTTGGTCGTTGGCACGCACCTGCCAGCTGCGCTCGTGGTTCTCGACAAAGCCCATGGGCCGGCGCTGGTTGGCGTTCGCCACCGCGGTGCGCACGTCATCGAGCGCCAGGCCGTACTGGTTGAGCAACTGTGGCTCCAGTTCGATGCGCACCGCCGGCAACGAACTGCCACCGATCTGCACTTCACCGACCCCGCTGACCTGCGCCAGGCTCTGCGAAAGGATGGTGTCGGCCAGGTCGTACAGCTGGCCTTTGGCGAGCACGTCCGAGGTCAGCGACAGCACCATGATCGGCGCCTGCGAAGGGTTGATCTTCTTGTAGGTGGGCATGCTGCGCATGCCGCTGGGCAGCAGGTTACGCGAAGCGTTGATCGCCGCCTGCACTTCGCGGGCGGCGCCATCGATATCGCGGCCCAGCTCAAAGCCGATGATCACCCGGGTCGAGCCCTGGTTGGAGCTGCTGGTCAGGGTCGTAACCCCGGCAATACTGCCCAGCTTGCGCTCCAGCGGCGTCGCCACGGTAGATGCCATCACCTCGGGGCTGGCACCGGCCAAGTTGGCGCTGACCACGATTACCGGGAAATCCATCTGCGGCAACGGTGCGACCGGCAGCAGATTGAAGCTCACCCCGCCCAGCAACATGATCGCCAGGCTCAGCAGCATGGTGGCCACGGGGCGGCGAATAAAGGGTGCGGAGAGGTTCATATCCAGCTCCAGGCTTCACGCTTCAAGCGGCAAGAAAAATCACGTGCGCCAGGCAGGATCGGACTCGCTCCGATCTGCTTGAAGCTTGCCGCTTGGAGCTTGTAGCTCGCGTCGCTCATACCGACTCCTCAGCCAGACGCGAATTGCCCCAGCGACGCGCCAGGCGGTCGAAGTACAGGTAGATCACCGGCGTGGTGAACAGCGTCAGCACCTGACTCACCAGCAGGCCACCGACCATCACCAAGCCCAATGGCTGGCGCAGCTCGGCGCCAGAGCCGGTGGCGAGCATCAGCGGCACGGCGCCAAACAGTGCGGCCAGGGTGGTCATCAGGATCGGCCGGAAACGCAGCAGCGCCGCCTGGTAGATCGCCTCCCGCGGGCTCATGCCTTGGTGGCGCTCGGCCTCCAGGGCGAAGTCGATCATCATGATGGCGTTCTTCTTGACAATGCCGATCAACAGGATGATGCCGATGATCGCGATCATGCCCAGGTCGTTGCCACTGAGCAGCAACGCCAGCAACGCCCCCACTGCCGCCGAAGGCAGTGTGGAAAGGATGGTAACGGGATGGACATAGCTCTCGTAGAGCACGCCCAGCACGATATACATGGTTACCACGGCGGCCAGGATCAGCAGCAAGGTGCTCGACAGCGAAGCCTGAAACGCCTCGGCAGCCCCCTGGAAACGGGTCTGCACGCCAATCGGCAGGCCAATCTCCTGCTGCACCTGCTCGATCACCTTGACCGCTTCGCCCAGCGAGGCCCCGTGAGCGAGGTTGAACGACAGGGTCACCGCCGGGAATTGCCCCAGGTGCGAGATGGCCAACTGCGCCTGGCGCTGCTCGACGCGCGCCAGGGCCGACAGGCGCACCTGGCTGCCCTCGGCGGTCTTGACATGGATCGACTCCAGCGCCTGTGGGCCGAGGCTTGCGGCGGTCTGCGCCTGCAACACCACGCGGTACTGGCTGGCCTGGGTATAGATCGTGGAGATCTGCCGTTGGCCGAAGGCGTCGTACAGCGCGTTGGTGATCTGCGACACGCTGACGCCCAAGCGGCTGGCCAGGTCGCGGTCGATCACCAGATAGACTTGCAGGCCTTTGTCCTGCAGGTCGCTGGCCACATCCTGAAGTTCTGGACGTTGCTGCAAGGCCTGCACCAGCTTGCCGCTCCATTCGGCGAGCATATCGGCGTCCGGCGAGCTGAGGCTGAACTGGTACTGGGTACGGCTGACGCGGTCCTCGATGCTCAGGTCCTGCACCGGCTGCATGAACAGGCGAATACCGACCAGTTTGTCGAGCTGCGGTTGCAGGCGGGCGATGACTTGGGCAGCCGTGACGTCGCGCTCGCCGTGGGGCTTGAGGTTGATCAGCAGGCGGCCGCTGTTGAGGGTGGCGTTGTCACCGTCCACGCCAATGTACGAGGACAGGCTCTGCACCGCAGGATCGTTCAGGATGACCTCGGCCAGTGACTGTTGCCGCTGGCTCATGGCCGCGAACGAGGTGGCCTGGGGGGCCTCGGAAATACCCTGGATCACCCCGGTGTCCTGGACCGGGAAGAAGCCCTTGGGCACGATCATGTACAGCACCACGGTGAGAGCCAGGGTTGCCACCGCGACCAGCAGGGTCAGTGGCTGGCGCTTGAGCACCCAGGTCAGGGCGCTGGCGTAGTGCTTGATCAGCCAGTCGATCCAGGCGCCGCTGGCGCGGTAGAAGCGCCCCTGCTCTTCTTCCTTGGGTTCGCGCTTGAGCAGGCGTGCGCACATCATTGGCGTCAGGGTGAGCGAAACCACCAGCGAAATCAGGATGGCCACCGCCAGGGTGATGGCGAACTCGCGGAACAGCCGCCCGACCACATCGGCCATGAACAGCAGCGGGATCAACACCGCGATCAGCGAGAAGGTCAGCGACACCAGGGTGAAGCCGATCTGCCGGGCCCCTTTGAGCGCGGCCTGTAGCGGGGTCTGGCCCTCCTCGATATGACGGGAGATGTTCTCCAGCATGACGATCGCGTCATCCACCACGAAACCGGTGGCGATGGTCAAGGCCATCAGGGTGAGGTTGTTGATCGAGAACCCGGCCAGGTACATGACCCCAAAGGTGCCGATCAACGACAGCGGCACGGCGATAGACGGGATAATCGTGGCACTGACCCGGCGCAGGAACAGGAAGGTCACCATTACCACCAGGGCGATGGCGAACAGCAGTTCGTGCTGCACGTCGCGCACAGCGGCGCGAATGGTCTGGGTGCGGTCGGTCAGCACGCTGACATCCAGGCCGGCCGGTAAGTTGTCGGTGACCGACGGCAGCATCTGCTTGATGCGGTCAACCACCTCGATGACGTTGGCCCCAGGCTGGCGCTGGATGTTCAACAGCACCGCCTGGTTCCGGTTGGCCCAGGCGGCCAGGCGCTCGTTCTCGGCGCCATCGACGATCTCGGCGACATCCTTCAGGCGCAGCGGCGCGCCGTTGTTGTACTTGAGAATGAGGTTGGCGTACTCGTCGGGTGAACGCAGCTGGTCGTTGGCATCGAGCATCGACACCCGCGTCGGGCCGTCGAAGTTACCCTTGGGCTGGTTGACGTTGGAGGCACCGATCAGGGTCCGCACGTCATCGAGGTTGAGGCCATTGGCAGCCAGGGCATCGACGTTGACCTTGATGCGCACCGCCTGGCGCTGGCCACCGGCGATGCTGACCATGCCCACGCCGCTGATCTGCGCGATCTTCTGCGCTATGCGGGTATCGACGAGGTCGTTGAGCTTGGGCAGCGGCAGGGTCTTGGACGAGATGGCCAGCGTCAGCACCGGGGTATCTGCCGGGTTGACCTTGTTGTACACCGGCGGCGCCGGCAGGTCGCTGGGCAGCAGGTTGCTGGCAGCGTTGATCGCAGCCTGCACCTGTTGTTCGGCGACATCCATGTTCATGTCGAGGCTAAAGCGCAGGGTCAGCACCGAGGCGCCACCGGAGCTGGTCGAAGCCATCTGCTCAAGGCCCGGCATCTGGCCGAACTGGCGCTCCAACGGAGCGGTGACCGCGCTGGTCATGACTTGCGGGCTGGCGCCAGGGTACAGGGTCATGACCCGGATGGTCGGGTAATCGACCTGCGGCAAGGCCGCGACCGGGAGCATTTTGTAGGCGATCAAGCCGGCCAGGACAATGGCCAGCATGCTCAGCGTGGTGGCGACCGGGCGGAGGATGAACAGGCGCGAGAGGTTCATGCGCCCGCCTTGCTGCCCGATTCATTCATGTCGGCAGCACCCTTGGCGTCCTGGCCCTGCAGGTGTTGCCCAGGCGTACTGGGGACCTGCGAGCTGTCCTCGACCACCTCGACCTTGGTGCCCTCGCGCAGGCGGTCGGTGCCTTCGAGCACCAGCCGATCGCCAGCGCTCAGGCCTTCGACGATCACGCTGTTCTGACCATCGCTGGCGCCCACCTTGAGTTTGCGAATCGTGACCGTGTTCTGTGGGGTGACCACGTACGCGAAGGTCCCGTCGTTGCCGAACTGGATCGCCGCAGCAGGGGCCAGCACCACCTGCTTGAGGGTGTCGGCGAGCAGGCGCACGTTGACGAACTGGTTGGGGAACAAGGCATGGTCCTTGTTCTGGAACGTGCCCTTGAACTTCAAGGTGCCAGTGGTGGTGTCGATCTGGTTGTCCAGGCTGCCCAGCACGCCGCTGGCCTGCAACTTGCGATCACCGCGATCCCAGGCCTCGACCGGCAGTCGGGCACCGCTGCGGTAACGTTCGAGCACGGTGTCGAGTTCGGTTTCCGGCAGGGTGAAAGCCACGCTGATCGGCTCGGTCTGGGTGATGATCACCAAGGCGGTAGTGTCGTTAGCCGCCACCAGATTGCCCAGGTCAAGCTGACGCAGGCCCAAACGGCCACTGATCGGCGCGCGGATCTCGGTGAAATCGAGGTTCAGGCGCGCATCGTTGACCGCAGCCTGATTGGTCTTGACCAGGCCCTGGAACTGCGCCACCTGCGCCTCGGCAGTGTCGAGGGTTTGCTTGGCGATGCTGTCCTCGGCGTACAGGCCTTTGTAGCGGGCCAGATCGACCTGGGCGTTCTTGAGCTGCGCCTGGTTCTGCGCCAGGGTGCCTTCGGCCTGTTGCAAGGCGATGCGATAGGGACGAGGGTCGATTTGCGCGAGCAAATCGCCGGCCTTGACCTGTTGACCCTCCTGGAAGTGGATCTTCACCAGCTCCCCCGCCACGCGGCTGCGCACGTTGACCGTGTTGGTCGCGGTCACCGTGCCCAGCGCCTTGTAGTACAGCGGGAAGTCCCCCACCTTGACGGGCTCGACGCGCACCGGCACAGCCTCGGTAGAGCCGCCGAAGCCGGGACGCCCTCCCATGCCCATCCCCATGCCGCGCCCTGGGCGGGCGCCGGTCGCCTCCTTGTGGGCCGGCGTTGCAGGCCACAGCCACCAGGCCAGTACGGCCACCAGCAGCAGGATCAGCAGGCCGAACAGCCAGCGAGAGGAGGTACGGGACTTGGGTACTTGCATGGGTCGAACGAACCTTGTTCAGAGAAGAAGACGGGCTGGAAGAGCGTGAACGATAAGCACTGGCACTGGTTTAGCAAAGCGGCTTTACCGGTGTTTTACCTTCGCCTGACGTTCATGAAGGGCTGGATCTTAAATGAAAACGGCCTGGAACAGGTTCCAGGCCGTTTCAACAAATGACAGCGATGCCCGCCGCCACGTACTGCCTGTGCCGTGTTACTTCAGCACAGCCAGGGCCGCCTCGTAGTTCGGCTCGTCAGCGATTTCAGCGACCAGCTCGCTGTGCAGCACCTTGTCGTTTTCGTCCAGCACGACCACCGCGCGGGCAGCCAGGCCAGCCAGCGGGCCGTCAGCGATGGCGACGCCGTAGTTTTCGAGGAACTCGGCGCCACGCAGGGTCGACAGGTTCTTCACATTCTCCAGGCCTTCAGCGCCGCAGAAGCGCGCCTGGGCGAACGGCAGGTCAGCCGAAATGCACAGCACCACGGTGTTGGCCACCTCATTGGCCTGGGTGTTGAACTTGCGCACGGAGGTGGCGCAGGTCGGGGTGTCAACGCTTGGGAAGATGTTCAGCACCTTGCGCTTGCCAGCGAAGTCCTTCAGCGAGGTGTCGGCCAGGTTGCCGGCGACCAGCGAGAAGGCAGGCGCCTGGGCACCGATCTGTGGCAGGTTGCCTTGGACCTGTACCGGGTTGCCTTTGAGAGTCACTTGAGCCATGGCGGAATCCTTATGCGGGGTGGGAAAAGGATCCAGAGTTAAGCATGAAGGCGCGCAGGTGCCTATAAGCAAAGCAGAAATTGTTGTATTGCCGGACAAATTCTGTGGACAAAAAAATGTCCGGGTGGCGACAGCCGACCCGGACATTGCCTACCGCCTGCGCTGAATCAGCTCAGCAGGCCGTATACCACCGAGGTCAGGGCCACCAGGCCAACGACCACGACGAACAGGTTCGACAGCGCGCCACTGTACTTGCGCATCGACGGCACGCGGCGGATCGCGTACATCGGCATCAGGAACAGCAGCACCGCAATGATCGGCCCGCCGAGCGATTCGATCATGCCCAGGATGCTCGGATTGAGCGTGGCAACGATCCAGCACACCACCAGCATCAAGGCCGCGACTACGCGGTCCAAAGCCTTGGTGCCAGGACGCATGCCGGTTTTGAGGATCATGCCCTTGAGGCCTTCGCTGGCACCGATGTAGTGGCCCAGGAACGACTTGGCAATCGCGATGAAGGCGATCAGCGGGGCAGCAAAGGCAATCGTCGGCTGCTCGAAGTGGTTGGCCAGGTACGACAGGATCGACAGGTTCTGCGCCTTGGCTTCGGCCAACTGGCCGCTGCTCAGGGTCAGCACGCAGCTGAACACGAAGAACAGCACCATCACCACCATCAACAGGTGCGCGCGGCGCAGGATCTGCCCACTGCGCTCATCGGCGTGCTCGCCGTAACGGCGCTTCTGGTCGACAGCGAAGGCCGAGATGATCGGCGAGTGGTTGAACGAGAACACCATCACCGGAATCGCCAACCACACGGTATGCAGGAACGCCGACCCGGAAGGCACCTGGTTTGCGGTGTCGAGGATTCCCCCGGTCCAATGCGGCACCAGGTACAGGGCCAGCAGCGCCAGGGCGACGATGAACGGGTACACCAACAGGCTCATGACCTTGACCGTAGCCTGCTCGCCGCAGCGCACGATGGCCAGCAGGCCGAGGATCAGCAGGAACGACAGCACCGCCCGTGGAGGCGGGGCGATGTGCAACTGATGCTCCATGAAGCTGCCCACGGTGTTGGTCAGCGCCACGCTATAGATAAGCAGGATCGGGAAAATGGCGAAGAAGTACAACACGGTGATCAGCGCACCGGCCCGGATGCCGAAGTGTTCTTCCACCACCTCGGTGATGTCGCCGCCGCTGCGCCCGGAAAGCACGAAACGGGTCAGCCCGCGGTGAGCGAAATAGGTCATCGGGAAGGCCAGCGCTGCCAGGATCAGCAAGGGCCAGAAACCGCCAAGGCCAGCGTTGATCGGCAGGAACAAGGTTCCGGCGCCGATAGCTGTGCCGAACAGGCCCAGCATCCAGGTGGTGTCGTGACGCGACCAACTGCCCAAGGTGGCGGGGGTCGATTCTACAAAGCGTTGTTCTACGCTTGGGGCCTGCTCATTCATTCCGGGTGACGCTCCACTCGCAAGACTGCAACAGGCTGAGAATGGCGAAATAGAGGTTTCGCCCAACTCAACCGGATAAAGAGGGGCGCGATTGTGCATGCAAAGGTTGCACTTGGGGAAGCCCCGCCCGAGGGACGGTTGCACTTGTCTGTACAAGCGCGCAGGTTTTACCTGTGTAAACGCATCGCGGGGCAAGTCGGGACGCCGAACCGCCCCGCCCCTGTCGCCTGCAAACGAGGTCGACGGTGGGCGCGGCGGTTCGGCGTCCCGACTTGCCCCGCGAGTGGGCCGTGCCGGTCAGTGCAGGGCTCAGGCCCCGTGCACCGCCGCGAACGCTTCAGCCACCTGGCGCAGGTTGGCCGGACGCAGGCCGGACATGCACACGCGGCCACTGTCGATCAGGTACACACCGAACTCGTCACGCAGGCGACGCACCTGCTGGACGCTGAAGCCGGTGTAGCTGAACATGCCGCGCTGGCGCAGGAAGAACTGGAAGTCCTGGCCTGGCAGCAGTTCACCAAGCAGATCGACCAGGCCCTGGCGCATGTCGAGGATACGCTTGCGCATGACTTCCACCTCTGCCGCCCACTGGGCGTTCAGGGCCGCATCGCCGAGCACGCCGGCCACCAACTGCGCGCCAAAGGCGGGCGGGCTGGAGTAGTTGCGGCGCACGGTGGCCTTGAGCTGGCCGAGTACGCTGACAGCCGTGGCCGTATCGTCGCAGACCACCGACAGGCCCCCTACCCGCTCGCCGTACAGCGAGAAGATCTTCGAGAACGAGTTGCTGACCAGGCACGGCACACCGGCACGGGCCATTTCGCGGATGGCGAAGGCATCTTGCACCAGGCCTTCACCAAAGCCCTGATAAGCGATGTCGAGGAAGGGGATCAGCTGGCGTGCCTTGACCACTTCCACCACCTGCTGCCACTGGCCCGGCTCCAGGTCGACACCGGTGGGGTTGTGGCAGCACGGGTGCAACAGCACGATGCTGTTGGCCGGCAGGGTGTTCAGGGTGGCCAGCATACCGGCGAAGTCGACACCGCGAGTGGCAGCGTCGAAGTACGGGTAGCTGTGCACCTTGAAACCGGCACCTTCGAAGATGGCGCGGTGGTTGTCCCACGTCGGGTCACTGACCCAGACCTCGGAACCTGCGAAGTAGCGTTTGAGGAAGTCGGCACCAACTTTCAGCGCGCCCGAGCCACCCACCGTTTGCACGGTCGCCACGCGGCCATCGGCCACGGCGGGGTGATCGCTGCCGAACAGCAGCGCCTGGATCGCCTGGCGATAGGCGGCCAGGCCTTCCATGGGCAGGTACAGCGAGGCTTGGTGCGGCTGGCCGGCCAGGCGCTTCTCCACCTCGGCCACCGCTGCCAGTTGCGGCACCACGCCGGCTTTGTCGTAGTACAGGCCGATACTCAGGTTGACCTTGTCGGCGCGTGGATCGGCCTTGAAGGTTTCCATCAGCGAAAGGATCGGGTCGCCGGCATAGGCATCGACATGTTTGAACACAGCTTGCAGCTCCTTGGAGATCAGGACAGTTCAGGAAAGCGTGTACAGAGAATACCCGCAGTGGCGGCGCAGGGACATCATTGAATACGCAAGGTGCTTGTGCAGCCCTGCATAGCGCTCTGAGCACGCTTTGAAAACGCGCACGGGCGCCGCACCCAGCAGCCCCTTAGCCAGCCAACGCCTTGAGCCCAGCCAGTTCCTGCGCCGTCAGCGCCACGCCTTCGCGCTCCGCCAGCGCACGCTCACGGTAGCGCCGCTCACCCGGCAGGCGCGAAAGCCCTGCGGCGAGCATCTGCTCCACCAGCGCGCGACTGCGCAGGGCAAAGCGCTCGCCCTCGGCCAGCGAAGGGTCGATGACGATGATCAACTGCCCAGTCCAGGGCGTCTTCGCCCCAGGATGGCTGGCCCAGTCGAACTCCCAGGAAAAATTGCCCCCGGTCAGCGCGGCGGCCAGCAGTTCGACCATCATCGACAGCGCCGAACCCTTGTGCCCGCCAAAGGGCAGCAACGCGCCACCGTCCAGGATGGCTTGCGGATCGCTGCTCGGCTGCCCCTGGGCGTCCACCCCCATGCCTTCAGGCAAGCGCTGCCCGGCACGCGCGGCGATCTGCACATCGCCATGGGCCATGGCGCTGGTGGCCATGTCGAAGACGATCGGGGCGTGTCCGGCGCAGGGCGCGGCGAAGGCGATGGGGTTGGTGCCGAACAGGGGCTTGCGCGCGCCGTGGGGCACTACGCAGGTCATGCTGTTGACTACGCTCAGGGCGACCAGGCCCTCGTCGGCGAAGGGCTCGACATCCGGCCACAAGGCGGCGAAGTGGTGTGAGTTGTGGATCGCCAGCACGGCAATGCCCGCCTGGCGCGCCTTCTGGACCAGCAGCTCGCGGGCCGCCGCCAGGGCCGGCTGGGCGAAACCACCGCGGGCGTCTACCCGCACATAGCCCGACGCCACGTCGCTGACCTGCGGCACGGCCTTGCCATCCACCCAGCCACTGGCCAGGGTCGATACATAACCCGGGATGCGGAACACGCCATGGCTGTGGGCGCCGTCGCGCTGCGCGCTGGCGCAGTTGTGGGCCAGCACGGCGGCCACCTCGGCGCTGCATCCATGGCGGTGCAGGATGCTCTGCAAGAGCGCCTGCAATTCGGTAAACGCTACGCGCACGAGGGGACCGGTGGACGGTGCGGACATCTGAAGCTCCTTTATGGGTATTGGATCGGCTACAGCGCAACGCTGAGGAATGTCCCGCGAATTCCCGGCCGCTGTCAAAGTGTCCCTGCGCAAGCCCAATCCCCCTCTTCCAACGGTGCCCCTTGCAGGCCTTCTAGCACTCTCAGGCACGCGCCAGCGGCAGGCCAGCGCGCGGCTTCATTGCAGCCACGCAAAGACCCAACTGCATCGTTAAATATTATTGACCTAATCCGCCGTCAAACCCTTGTCGCCAAAGGGGCCGAAAGCCTAAAGCCCCCGAAAACAGGCGCCTCACCCCATCACCGCTCGTTTGACATATCGAACGGCTCTGGCAAGCTAGAAGCCAGGCCCCGACCGGAATCGCCGCGATGGCGAGCCGGCAGTGCTCGGGGCTACAGGCTGCACCCAAGGCCCCGGCCGTGCGCCTGCACAACAACGACAGGCATGACCTGTCCCAAGGTGACATATGTCCAACAGCAACATTGGCAACAAGCAACCCGCCCTGCGCAAACCTGTCGTGCTGATGACCATGGGCAGCCAGGCACGCAAAGGCCATGACTATCAGGTCATGACCCACAAATACATCACTCCGCTGGTCGAGTTCTCCGATTGCGTGCCGGTCCTGGTTCCGACCTGCTGCGGCACTGACGACCTGGACACCTATCTGGACATGGCCGACGGCGTGTACCTGACCGGCGCAGGCAGCAACATCGATCCGGCCCTCTACGGCCAGGAAAACCAGACCCCAGGCAAGGCCCAGGACCAGAATCGCGACCTGTTCGACCTACCGCTGGTCAAGGCGGCGATCAAGCGCGGCCTGCCGATCTTCGGCATCTGCCGGGGCATGCAGGAAATCAACGTAGCCCTGGGCGGTGACATCCACCAGAAGGTCTATGCCGAGCCAGGCTTCAACGATCACCGGGAAAACCCCGAAGATCCGGTTGAGGTGCAGTACGCCCAAGTGCATGGGGTGAAGATCAAGCCAGGCAGCTGGCTGCATGAAACCCTGGGCACCGACCAGATTCGCGTCAACTCGCTGCATGGCCAAGGCCTGCGCAACCTCGGCGCTGGTATCGAGGCGATCGCCCACGCCGAGGACGGCTTGGTCGAGGCGATCCACGCCCCGAGCATTTCGCCCTTCCTGTTCGCGGTGCAGTGGCACCCTGAGTGGCAGGCAGCGAACAACCCTGATTCGATCAAGATGTTCCGGGCCTTCGGCGATGCCTGCCGTGCGCAGGTCCGCAAGTCCCAGGTCAAGCGCCACCAGGCCGCCTGACCCAACAACAAAGCTTCGTTAGCTTTGATCGCGGGGCGGCGCAAGGTCGCCCCTGCTTCCCAGGTCATCCTCTGCTGGTCCCAGAACACTTACCGTGGAAGCGGGCGGCGGGCTTGTGCCTGTCTCCGCGATCCTTTTTGCTCTCAAGAGATACGATGACTGATCGCAACAACTGTTCGGCGTCGGTCCATCCTTCTTTCTCCTCGCTACCAGCTCGCCTTCACCGCCCTTCAAGCCAAGCAGAATAGCGCGGGAGCGCGCTTGCCCAGCAACGGGGGCGACACAGCCGGTGCCAGCCCCAGCTACCCCACCCAGAAAAAATTCCATGCAGGGACTAGTCATCGCTCAAGTTGTACGATAACTTACATCTAACGAAGCAACCCCCTCACACCCAAGCGCCACAGGATGCCAACAACAATGACTCCACAAGAACTGAAATCCATCCTCTCCCACGGCCTGCTGTCCTTCCCTGTCACCGACTTCAATGCCCAGGGCGACTTCAACCAGGCTGGCTACATCAAGCGCCTGGAATGGCTCGCCCCTTACGGTGCCAGCGCCCTGTTCGCCGCTGGCGGCACCGGTGAGTTCTTCTCCCTGGCTGCCAGCGAATACAGCCAAGTCATCAAGACCGCCGTCGATACCTGCGCCACCTCGGTGCCAATCCTCGCAGGCGTAGGCGGCTCCACTCGCCAGGCTATCGAATACGCGCAAGAAGCCGAGCGCCTGGGTGCCAAAGGTCTGCTGCTGCTGCCCCACTACCTCACCGAAGCCAGCCAGGACGGCGTTGCCGCCCACGTCGAAGCGGTGTGCAAGTCGGTCAACATCGGTGTGGTGGTGTACAACCGCAACGTCTGCCGCCTGAACGCAGACCTGCTGGAAAAACTCGCCGAGCGCTGCCCGAACCTGATCGGCTACAAGGACGGCCTGGGTGACATCGAGCTGATGGTGTCGATCCGTCGCCGCCTGGGTGATCGTTTCAGCTACCTGGGTGGCCTGCCTACCGCCGAGGTGTATGCTGCTGCCTACAAGGCCCTCGGTGTGCCGGTTTACTCCTCGGCGGTGTTCAACTTCGTTCCGAAAACCGCGATGGACTTCTACCACGCCATTGCACGTGACGATCACGCCACCGTCGCCAAGCTGATCGACGATTTCTTCCTGCCGTACCTGGACATCCGCAACCGCAAGGCCGGTTACGCCGTGAGCATCGTCAAGGCAGGCGCCAAGATCGCCGGTTACGACGCAGGCCCGGTGCGCACCCCGCTGACCGACCTGACCGCGCAAGAGTACGAAATGCTCGCTGCACTGATGGACAAGATGGGCCCGCAAGGCCTGTGATGTCCGCGGGCCGCTGAGCGGCCCGGCGCCTGCCTGACCTGTTCCCACGGTGACCGCCTGCCTGGCCCCGTGGGAATTGGCGCAAGCCGGCGAAAGCGCCCTGCCCTGGCGCCACACAATTTAATTGCCCGCACAAAAATAACTAGTGGGAGGACTCAGCATGCAGGCGAAACAAAAGACGCATGTACGCTACCTGATCCTGTTGATGCTGTTTCTGGTAACCACCATCAACTATGCAGACCGCGCGACCATCGCCATTGCAGGTTCCAGCCTGCAAAAGGACCTTGGCATCGACGCCGTCACCCTCGGCTACATTTTCTCCGCCTTTGGCTGGGCCTATGTGGCTGGTCAAATCCCAGGCGGTTGGTTGCTGGACCGTTTCGGTTCCAAGAACGTCTACGCCTTCAGCATTTTCACCTGGTCGTTGTTCACCCTGTTGCAAGGCTTCGTCGGCGGCCTGCCGGTGGCGTGGGCAGTGGTGACCTTGTTCACCCTGCGCTTTTTGGTCGGCTTCGCCGAAGCCCCATCGTTCCCTGGTAACGCACGCGTGGTTGCTGCGTGGTTCCCAACCCAGGAGCGTGGCACCGCCTCGGCGATCTTCAACTCGGCGCAATACTTCGCCACCGCGCTGTTCGCCCCCATCATGGGCTGGATCGTGTTCAGCTTCGGCTGGGAGCATGTGTTCGTGGTCATGGGTTCGCTGGGCATCGTGTTCTCGGCAGTGTGGATGAAAACCATCTACAACCCACGCCAACACCCACGCATCAGCGCCAGTGAGCTTGAGCACATCGAGAGCAACGGCGGCCTGGTCGACATGGACCAGAAGCGCGGCAACGACGGCCCGAAGTGGGGCTACATCAAGCAACTGCTGACCAGCCGCATGCTCCTGGGCGTGTACCTGGGCCAGTACTGCATCAACGCCATCACTTACTTCTTCCTCACCTGGTTCCCGGTTTACCTGGTGCAGGAACGCGGCATGACCATCCTCAAGGCCGGCTTCATCGCCTCGCTGCCGGCGGTATGCGGCTTCATCGGTGGCGTGCTGGGCGGGGTGATCTCAGACTGGCTGCTGCGCCGTGGCAACTCGCTGACCTTCTCGCGCAAACTGCCGATCGTCTGCGGCCTGATGCTCTCGACCACCATGGTGTTCTGCAACTACGTCGACGCTGAGTGGATGGTGGTGGGCTTCATGACCTTGGCGTTCTTCGGTAAAGGTATCGGCGCGCTGGGCTGGGCAGTGGTGGCCGACACCTCTCCCAAGCAGATCGCCGGGTTGTCCGGTGGCCTGTTCAACACCTTCGGCAACATCGCCTCGATCACCACACCGATCGTCATCGGCTACATCATCAGCGCCACCGGCTCGTTCAAATGGGCCCTGGTATACGTGGGCGCCAATGCCCTGGTGGCGGTGTTCAGCTACCTGGTGATCGTCGGCCCGATCAAGCGCATCGAACTGAAAGACGCCGCAACGCCAGAAGCAGCGCCGAGCGCTGAGCTGGCCAGCTCGCGCCATTGAGTGAAACACGTCGGCGCCCTGCACAGGGCGCCGACGGCCGTACATAAAGCCTGAAAGAAATGACAAGAAGGGCCTGACCATGCAGTTGATCGAACATTCCGAGTCGCCCCGCTACGTCCGCCTGCACGATGACGACAACGTCGTGGTGGTGGTCAACGACGGTGGCCTGGGCGAAGGCGCCCGTTTCGCCGATGGCCTGACCCTGGTCGAAGGCGTACCCCAAAGCCACAAGGTCGCCACCGTCGATATCCAACCCGGTGCCCCTGTGCGCCGCTACGGCCAGATTATCGGCTACGCCCGCGAACTACTGCGCCAAGGCAGCTGGGTCAAGGAAGATCAGCTCGACATGCCCGCAGCACCCGAACTCGACAGCCTGCCACGCTGCGACGCGGTGCCCGCCGCCCTGCCCGCATTGGAAGGTTTCACTTTCGAAGGCTACCGCAATGCCGACGGCACCGTTGGCACCCGTAACATCCTTGGCATCACCACCACCGTGCAGTGCGTGACCGGCGTGCTGGATTTTGCGGTCAAGCGCATCCGCAGCGAGCTGCTGCCTAAGTACCCCAACGTCGATGACGTGGTCGCCCTCACCCACAGTTACGGCTGCGGCGTGGCGATCAACGCCCGCGACGCCTATATCCCGATCCGTACCGTGCGCAACCTGGCGCGCAATCCCAACCTGGGCGGCGAAGCGCTGGTGATCAGCCTGGGCTGCGAAAAACTGCAAGCCAGCCAGGTCATGCACGACAACGACCCGTCGGTGGACCTCAGCGAGCCGTGGCTGTACCGCTTACAGGACGCAAGCATGGGCTTCACCGAAATGATCGAGCAGATCATGGGCCTGGCCGAAACCCGCCTGAAGAAACTCGACCAGCGCCGCCGTGAAACCGTACCGGCCAGCGAGCTGATCCTGGGCATGCAGTGCGGCGGCAGCGACGCCTTCAGCGGTATTACCGCCAACCCTGCGCTGGGCTATGCGGCCGACCTGCTGGTACGCGCCGGCGCCACGGTATTGTTCTCGGAAGTGACCGAGGTACGCGACGCCATCTACATGCTCACCTCCCGCGCGCAGACCCCGGAAGTGGCCGAAGCGTTGGTCCGTGAAATGGACTGGTACGACCGCTACCTGCAACAAGGCGCCGCCGACCGCAGCGCCAACACCACGCCAGGCAACAAGAAAGGCGGCTTGTCGAACATCGTCGAGAAATCCCTCGGTTCGATCGTCAAGTCTGGCAGCGGCGCCATCCAGGGTGTGGTTGGGCCAGGCGAGCGCGTCTCGGGCAAGGGCCTGATTTTCTGCGCGACCCCCGCCAGCGACTTCGTCTGCGGCACCCTGCAACTGGCTGCCGGCATGAACCTGCACGTCTTCACCACCGGCCGTGGCACGCCCTACGGACTGGCCATGGCGCCAGTGGTCAAGGTGTGCACCCGCACCGAGCTGGCACAGCGCTGGCCCGACCTGATCGACATCGACGCCGGGCGCATCGCCAGTGGCCGTTCGAGCATCGAGGAGCTGGGCTGGGAGCTGTTCCACTACTACCTGGACGTGGCCAGCGGCCGCAAGCAGACCTGGGCCGAAAAGCACGGGCTGCACAACGACATCACCCTGTTCAACCCGGCACCGATTACCTGATGCCCCGGACTTGCCCGATTTACCAGTGTGTCGCGCCCCCCTGTGGGAACGGGCTTGCCCAGCTAAATAGCCTACATTCATTCATCTCTACAGGAGCACCCCATGCCTGAGATCCTCGGCCACAACTTCATCGCAGGCGCACGCAGCGCCGCCGGCCCACAGCGTCTGCAAAGCCTGGACGCCACCACCGGCGAAGCCCTGCCCTACAGCTTCGCCCAGGCTACCGAGAGCGAAGTCGACCAAGCCGCCACTGCGGCCAAAGCTGCCTTCGTCGAATTCCGCCAGATGAGCCCGGCCCGACGCGCCGAGTTCCTCGATGCCATCGCCGCCGAACTGGACGAGCTCGATGACAGTTTCGTCGCCATCGTCTGCCGTGAAACCGCACTGCCTGCTGCCCGCATCCAAGGTGAGCGCGGCCGCACCAGCGGCCAGATGCGCCTGTTCGCGCAAGTGCTGCGTCGGGGCGACTTCCTCGGTGCGCGCATCGACCTAGCCCTGCCAGAGCGCCAGCCGCTGCCACGCGTTGACCTGCGCCAGATGCGCATCGGCGTAGGCCCGGTCGCGGTATTCGGTGCCAGCAACTTCCCACTGGCCTTCTCCACCGCAGGCGGTGACACCGCCGCCGCGTTCGCCGCAGGTTGCCCAGTGGTGTTCAAGGCCCACAGCGGACACATGGCCACCGCCGACCTGGTCGGCGCCGCGATCATCCGCGCCGCCGAGCGCACCGGCATGCCCAAGGGCGTGTTCAACATGATCTTCGGCAGCCGCGTGGGCGAGGCGCTGGTCAAGCACCCTGCGATCCAGGCAGTCGGCTTCACCGGCTCGCTCAACGGCGGCGATGCACTGTGCCGCCTCGCCGCCGAGCGCCCGCAGCCGATCCCGGTGTTCGCCGAAATGTCGAGCATCAACCCGGTGATCATCCTGCCAGGTGCCCTGGCCAAGCGTGGCGAGGCCATCGCCCGTGAACTGGCCGGTTCCGTGTGCATGGGTGCAGGCCAGTTCTGCACCAACCCTGGCATGGTGATCGGCCTGCAATCGGCGTCGTTCAGCCAACTGCTGACTGACCTTGGCCAGCACCTGGACGCACAGGCCGGCCAGACCATGCTCAACGCAGGCGGCCTGCGTAGCTACGTGGGCGGCCTGGAGCACCTGCACGCACATGCCGGTATTCAGCACCTGGCCGGTCAACCCCAGGAAGGCAGCCAGGCCCGCGCCCAGCTGTTCAAGGCCGATGCCCGCCTACTGGTAGAGTCCGACCCGCTGCTGCAGGAAGAAGTGTTCGGCCCGACTACGGTGGCTGTGGAAGTGACCGACAACGAGCAACTGCGCGCCGCCCTGCTGGGCCTTCGCGGCCAACTGACTGCAACGCTGATCGGCGAGCCGGAAGACTTCGAAGCCTTCGCCTGGCTGGTGCCACTGCTGGAAGAGAAAGTGGGTCGGATCCTGGTCAACGGTTACCCGACCGGTGTCGAGGTGTGCGATGCGATGGTCCACGGTGGCCCATACCCTGCCACCTCCGATGCGCGTGGCACCTCGGTCGGCACCCTGGCCATCGACCGCTTCCTGCGCCCGGTGTGCTACCAGAACTACCCGCAGGCATTGCTGCCTGAGGCGCTGCGTGACGGCAACCCGCTGGGTATTCGTCGACTGGTGAATGGGCAGTGGAACGACGGGGCGATCTGATCGTCCTTGAGCGAAGAAAGAAAGCCCCGCTGATGCGGGGCTTTCTTATTTCCAGTGCAAGGGCCTGATACTCAGGCTCTTTGCGCCTCGGCCTCGGCATGCGCCTGGCGCAGGCGTTCGCGGCTGTTGCTCAGGTGCAGGCGCATGGCCATTTTCGCCCCCTCGCTGTCGCCACGGGCGATGGCTTCATAGATGGCTTCGTGCTCGTGCATCAGCCGGCCCATGTAGTGGGCCTGATCATCGTGGGCCAGACGCGCGGAATTGAGCCGAGTGCGCGGAATGATGCTGGTACCCAGGTGATGGATGATGTCGGCGAAGTAATGGTTGCCACTGGCCTGGGCGATGCGCAGGTGGAACTGGAAGTCGGCCGATACCGCATCGGAGGCGTGCGCCGCCCCCTCGTTGAGTTCGTCCAGCGCTGCGCGCATACCCACCAGTTCCTCTTCGCTGCGCCGTTGCGCGGCCAGGCCTGCGGACTCGATCTCCAGGGCGATGCGCAACTCCAGCACCGACAGCACTTCGCGCAGGGTGACGATGGTAGCAGGGTCGATACGAAAACCGCCGGTACTCGGCGCATCCAGTACGAAGGTACCGATGCCGTGGCGGGTCTCGACCTGGCCTGCGGCCTGCAACCGCGAGATCGCTTCACGCACCACGGTACGGCTGACGCCTTCCTCGACCATGATCTGCGACTCGGTCGGGAGCTTGTCGCCGCGCTTGAGCTGGCCGCTGCGGATACGCTCGGTCAGCACGGTGACCAGCTCCTGCGCCAGGCTGCGGGGTTTGCGTCGGGTGCGTGGCTGTGCCTGCTGCTCTGTCATGCCCTGTACATTTGGTAGTGATAGACAGGCGCCATGATAGCGCATGCAGTTGTACGATCACATATCTATCCAAGGGTTTTTCAAGGCGTTTGCAGCGGCATTGGTAAAATGACGCACGCCCCACGGCACTGCGGCTGACGGTCTTGGCAATGTGTCGCACCAACGGCTGCGAAACCCCCCCCCGCGCATGCCCATCACCTGGCGGCAAAGTGGTGGCCCCCGGCGCCCTCAAGAACGATCAGACTCCTTTCTCCTTCAGACGCTTAGGACAGCAACATGCGGGTAATTCTAGCAACCGTGGCCAGCTGCCTGCTGGCCTTTGCCAGCGCTGGCGCACAGGCCCGGACATTGAGCCAGAACGAACGCCAAGTGTGTGGCTGGGGATCGCAGATCGCCGCCGAGGCCCAGCAGGCCAAGCTTTCCGGGGTTACCCAATACGCCATGCGCAAGAAGCTACAGGCGCGCAAGTTCCCCAAACCGTGGATGCGCATGACCGCCTTTGGTATTACCGAACAGACCTACAACAGCCGTTCGCGGCTCAAGCCAGCAGCGATCAAGCAGACCTACTACGAGCAATGCGCTCAACACGCCGTCGCAAAGAAATAAATGCTTTAGATCAGATAGTTACAGTAAATACCTAAGGCGATTTATTGAATCCAGAATGTCTTTTCAAGAATCAATAAATCGCTATAAATCAATACCTTATGCAAACAATCTAATCTAAATCCGTGCATTACCCCGTCGCCAGGGTGCGCCGTTCTTGAAGCAGGCCTCCAACCAGGCCTTGAACGCCCGTAACGCTGCCGTATTCAGGCGCGCCGAAGGGCGCACCAGGTAGATTCCCGCCGCCACATCCAGTTGCCAATCCGGCAGCACACGAACCAGCCGACCGGCTTGCAGGTCATCCACCATCAACCAGTCACCACCGGCCAGAATACCCACACCACGGCGCGCGGCCTCCAACAGCGCTTCATTGTCGTTGCTGCGCAGCGACCCGCCCACCTTCACGCTGACCTGCTCCCCCGCAGTGGTCAGGCGCCAGTCCGGGAAACTGCGCAGCCCACTGAAACCCAGGCAATTGTGCCCAGCAAGCTCAGCAGGTTGCTGCGGAGTGCCTAGACGTGCCAGGTAGTCAGGAGCAGCGCACAGAATGCGCAGGTGATCGCACAGCTTGCTCGCCACCAAGCGGTTGTCGGCCAGCTCGCCAATGCGGATGGCCGCATCGAAGCCTTCACCGATCAGGTCGACGAAGCGGTCGGCGTATTCGGCCTCGACCGACACCTGCGGGTGGGCCAGCACGAAATCGGCCACTACGGCGCTCAGCCAGCGGCGCCCCATGGCTGCCGGAAGCGCCAGGCGCAGACGACCACGCACCTGCGCAGCCCCCTGAGCGGCCTCCTGTTCGGCTTCGTCGATCAATCGGCCGGCATGGCGCAAGCGCTCCACCAGCCGCTCACCTTCATCGGTGAAGCGCAACTGCCGGGTGGATCGCTCCACCAGGCGGATACCCAGGCGTAGCTCCAGTGCGCCAAGGCGGCGCGATAGCACCGAGGGATGACGCTCCAACTGGCGCCCGGCAGCGGCGAACGAACCCTGCTCGTGCAGGGCCAGCAGGGTGGCCAGTTCATCGGCTCGGTGGCTGTCGAAGGGGTCCATGGCAAGGCTCGTGCAGGTTCAAGGAATGAGTACCAGCGCCCCTTCCGAACGGCCTTGTTCCAGATCCTCATGGGCCCTGGCAACCTCGCCCAGCGGATAGCGGCGCCAGGTCCGCGCCTGGATGATACCCGCCTGCAGGGCCGCCAGCACAGCGTCCGCCCGAGCCTGGTACTCCTCGGCGCTGGCCGTGTGGGCAGCCAAGGATGGCCGCGTGACGAACAGCGAGCCCTTGGCGTTGAGGGTGGCCATCTCGATGGCCGCCGGCGCTCCGCTGGTGGCACCGAACGATACCAACAGACCGCGCGGGCGCAGGCTGTCCAGGGAGGCTTGCAGCGAGACGCGGCCGACGCTGTCGTACACCACGTCCACCCCCTGCCCGCCAGTCAGCTCACGCACCTCGGCCGCCAAGGTCGCGGCGTCGAACACCAAGACATGCTCGCAACCGGCCGCCTGAGCCCTGGCCACACTCTGCGGCCGCGACACCACGCCAATCACCCTGGCGCCCAGGTGTCGAGCCCATGGCACCATCAACTGCCCCAGCGCACCGCCAGCACCGTAGATAAGCACCTGCGTTCTCGGCCCCACCAGGTAGGTACTGGTCAGCAGGTACTGGGCGGTGATGCCCTTGAACAGGGCCGCCGCCGCCTGCTCGTCACTAACCCCTGACGTGAGCTTGACCAGGCGCTCAGCCGGGAACAGCCGCGCCGAAGCGTAGCTGCCCACAGGGCCGGTGGCATACCCCACGCGATCGCCCACCTGCACGTTGAGTACCCCTGCCCCCACCGCCGTCACCCTTCCTGCGCCCTCCAGGCCCAAGCCCGCAGGCAGCGGTAAGGGCGCGACGCCTTTGCGTTGCAGCACATCCAACGGATTGACCCCAATCGCAGTCTGTTCCAGCCAGACCTCCCCCGGTCCCGGCCGTTGCTCGGACACCGCTTGCAGCTGCATCACGTCCACGTCGCCGGTTTGTTGCAGCACGATTCGCTTGGCCATGTTCGGTTCCTCAAGGGTTGTGCAGGTACAGGCAGGCTAGAGCGCTGCACCAAACCGAACAATGACCCTTGCTGAAGATCATTCGTGCATCAGAAACAGCAATGCACCCTGCCCGACACACCCCGCCAAGCGCGGCTCAATCCTTGCGCGCCACGACCCCGAACGCCATGTCCCCCAGATAAATCTGCGTCGACGCGCAGCGCTCGGCATCGAGCCGTGCCTGCAAGGTATCGATACCCACCTGCCTCGCCGTCGCCACCCCATGGGCAATGATCCGCGGCAGGCAGGCACGGACGATATCGCCCAGCGCATAGGCGTGACTGGGCGTTTGCACCAGGGCCTCGGCACGCAGGTCCTCGACCTGGAGCCCTGCCTCGCTGAAAACCCGGTGCAGGTTGAACCCAATGTGCAGGTCTGCCCCCTCGTGCACCAGCATGCGCCGCAGCCACTGCTGGGCCTTGCGATGCACAGGCAATGGCGCAAGGCTCGCCGGGGTAAGGGTGCTGTCATGCTCCTGAAACACCATCACGCCGCCGGGCAGCAGCAGCCGGGCCAACGCCCGCACGGCCTTGACCGCATCGCCCTGATACATCAGCACCCGGCGCCCGACAATGGCGTCGAACAACCCCAGCGAAGCCGGTAGCGCGTGCAGGTCGCCGACGATGAACTCAGGTCGTGCAGCCCCCTTGGGTGTGTCGCGTCGGGCCGCCATCAACAGCGCCTCTTCGGCCTGATCGACCCCCACCACAGCGCCGTCGCATTCCACCAGGCGGGCCAGCAACCAAGTCACATCACCGCGGCCACAGCCGACGTCGAGCACGCGCATGCCCGGGCCGATCTGCGCATCCTGCAACAGACGGGTAGTGAAATCCGTTTTCGACACAGGCATGCCGTGCTCCTTTTCGAGGACGTGTCAGTGTGCCGAGGGTCAGGCGCCAGATACAAGGCTGGTGACTCGGGTAGTCGATCTCGTGTGCCAGGCCGGCAGTATGGCCTACCCTTGTTCCTCACCCGTAAAGGAGGCGCCCATGCCCACCGACATCGACCTGCTGCAGAGCTGGCAGCACAATGCCCACGCCTGGATCGACGCCGTGCGCTCAGGCAGTATCGCTTCACGCCAGCAGGTGACCGACCAGGCCATTTTGCTAGCCTTGCTTGGCCTGGGCCCACAACGGGTGCTCGACCTGGGCTGTGGCGAAGGCTGGCTGCTGCGGGCATTGACCGAACGCGGCGTGACGGCCGTTGGCGTCGATGGCGATGCGCAACTGGTGGCCGCTGCACAGGCAGCAGGATCGGCACCGGTGCACCTGGCCAGCTACCAGCAACTGGCAGAAAACCGTGTCGATATCGGTGATGACTACGACCTGATCTGCGCCAACTTTGCCCTGCTACAGCAGGATATCGTGCCGCTGCTCAGCGCCCTGCGCGGGCGACTGACAGCCGACGGCGCACTGGTGATCCAGACCCTGCATCCGTGGGCGGCTGCAGCTGGCCTCTATCAAGACGGCTGGCGTGAAGAGTCGTTTGCAGGCTTCAGCGGACACTGGCAGCCCATGCCATGGTACTTGCGCACCTTGGGCAGTTGGCTCGATGCCTTGGCGCTGGCTGGTTTCAACCTTGAAGCGTTACGCGAACCGCAGCATCCGCAAAGCCCGGCCCCACAATCTCTGTTGTTGGTGGCGCGGTCTTGTCAGGCACGCCGGGCAAACGATAGGGTCATCGGCTAACGGCCCGCCCAAGGAACGCTGCATGCCTCGTTTTACCCCCCTACTAATCGCCAGCGCCTTGGCGCTGAGCGCTCCACCGTTGCTGGCCGCCGACCTGCAAAGCATGGTCGATGGCACGGTCGAGCCACTGATGCGCGAGCACGGTATCACCGGCCTGGCCGTGGCGGTTTACGCCAATGGCCAGGCCCACTACTTCAACTACGGCGTGGCCAGCAAACGCGATAAACAAGCGGTCACACGTGACACGCTGTTCGAAGTAGGCTCGGTGAGCAAGACGTTCACCGCCACCCTCGCAGCCCTGGCCAGTACCGAAGGCAAGCTCGACCTCGCCGCCAGCGCCAGCCACTACCAGCCAGCCCTGGCCGGCACACCGATCGGCAGCGCCACACTACTGGAGCTGGCGGCGTACAGCGGCGATTGCCTGCCGCTGCAATTCCCGGAGGCGGTGCAGACGCCCGCGCAAACCTTGGCGTTTTTTCAACACTGGCAACGGCGCAGCGAGCACGGCACCCAGCGCTGCTACTCGAACCCGAGCCTGGGCCTGTTCGGCGACCTGGCCGCCCGCGCCCAGCACACGCCATTCGCCGAGCTGATGAGCGCCACTGTGCTTCCCCGACTAGGCCTGCAACACACCTGGCTAGAGGTGCCACTTGCGCAGCAAGGGCTGTATGCCCAGGGCTACGATGCGCAAGACAAGCCGGTGCGGGTCGGCCCAGGTCCCTACGCCGACCAGGCGTACGGCATCAAGAGCAGCGCCAGCGACCTGCTGCGCTACGTGCAGTTGCAACTGCATCCAGAGGAATTGGACGCGCCCCTGCGCCGGGCCATCGCCCTCACCCAAGGTGGCTACTTCCAGGTGGGTAGCATGACCCAAGGCCTGGGCTGGGAACGCTACCCCTACCCCGTCAGCCTAGGCACCCTGCTCGCAGGCAACAGCGCGCAGATGATCCGCGAGCCCCAGGCCACCCGCGCGCTCACCCCGGCACTGCCCGCGCTAGCCAGCGCTTGGTACAACAAGACCGGCGCCACCAACGGCTTCGGCGCCTACCTGGCGTTCGTGCCGTCGAAGCAGATGGGCATCGTGCTACTGGCCAATCGTAACTACCCCAATGATGCGCGCGTGCGTGCCGCTTACCGCATTCTTTCGAGTCTGGAGCAATGAACATGTTGAGAATCCTTGGCAAGGCCACGTCGATCAACGTACGCAAGGTGTTATGGACCTGCGCCGAACTGCAACTGCCCTACCAGCGCGAGGACTGGGGCAGCGGTTTCCAGCCCACGGACGCACCGCAATTTCTGGCCCTGAACCCCAATGCCATGGTGCCGGTGGTGGTCGACGGCGATTTCGTGCTGTGGGAATCCAACACCATCATCCGCTACCTAGCCAACCAGCACGGCGGCGCACACCTGTACCCCAGCGCCCCGCGTGCCCGCGCGGCGGTGGATCAGTGGCTGGACTGGCAGGCCACCGACCTCAACGACGCCTGGCGCTACCCGTTCATGTCGCTGGTACGCCAATCACCCGCCCATCAGGATCCAGCACTGCTGGCCGCCGGCTGCGCGACCTGGAATGCCCGGATGCAGCTACTGGAACAGCGCCTGGAGGCTACTGGCGCGTACGTTGCTGGCAACGATTTCAGCCTGGCCGACGTGGTCATCGGGCTGTCACTGAACCGTTGGCGGCGCACCCTTGCCCAGCGCCCGGAACTGCCGGCACTGGAGGCGTACCACACGCGTCTGCGTCAGCGTCCAGGCTTCCTCGAACATGGCGACAACGGCTTGGTTTGACGGCGGATGATGGATTGTCGGACAAGATGTAGTGATAAAAAATATTCACTACAAAACTGTTGACGCCTCTCCTGGCCCTTGTGCATGATGAGGCCGTCTCCCTGATCGGGAGCGGTGGCAAGGGTGTTCCAGACGGCCTGCGCGGTAACGCAGGCCGTTCGTGGAGAGGGAAACTGCCCAGAAGGCAGCGTGAGAAAGCCCCTGTTGCGAAGCTGCTGTAGCAGCCTTGGTTAGCGCGCTACATGTGTAGTGCCGAATGTGAACTTCACAACGTTGTTCACCAACGAATGAGAGTAATGGGGGCTTTATGATGAACTTGAACAACAATCCGACTATTGACCAATTGGCCCAGCTGTTCGCCGCGCGCAAGGACAGCCTGGACGATCATCTGCTGTGGGTCAGCCAAACCGGCGAAGTCCGCCTGGACCGCCTACCGCCGAACACAGCCGAAGCTGAATTCGAATCGCACATGCCGAGCATGCGTGCCCGCTTCAAGGTCTACCGCCGTGGCCAAGGCTACGTCGGCAAGAAGGCCGCCGCCGACACCGGTTTCGTCGGCCGCGTTCTGCAGACCCTGCAACAACAATGGCCCGACGCCCGCGAGCATCAGGCCGTCAAGGTGATCGACACGCTGAACTGACAAGGCGCGTCATTCATCCTCGCTTAGCCCGGCCCACAAGGCCGGGCTTTTTCATGACGGCGGCAAGCGCCTCAGGCTCACTCTCAGGCCCGCCGCCGGCAAGGCACTTGCCCGGGCATCGGCAAGGCGCCCGTCGCCAACGCCCGAACCCGATCCACGCCCCACACCAGCGCACGGGTCATGGTTTCGCCAGGACGCGCCGGGTAGTACTCCTCCAACAGCGCGCCGCCATTGCGCGCGTAGATCCCGAGGAACAACTGTGTCGCCCCCAGGCGCGACAACCGCACCTGCACATCCAGGCTAGTGCCATCGCTGAGCACTTCGTCGTGGCTACGGCTGTGCAACTGTGCATCAGCCCACTGCCAGTAGGTTTCTTCCCTGATTCGCATTGGCGTCGATACTCCCTCTGATCGAATGCCGCGCAAGAAAACCACAGACCCGTAACGTTGGCCAGAGCGACCTGTCCTAGCCATGCGCCGGATCAACGAATGCAGGAAAAACCCCACCATTCGGCGGTAATCCAGCCCCTCTCTCGGCACAAAACCGCCCCTACAGCGTCCGTGCAGGAGCGGCCTTGTGTCGCAATGGGCCGCACAGCAGCCCCAGCAATCTCAAGTGAACAGCAGGTGGGTCATTTTTTCGAGGGCACACGCGGGGTGAAGCGGCCCTTCTTGCTGCGCTGCAAATGGGCAGGTTGCAACTGCTCCGATTCATCCAGGGTCATGTGGGCAAAGCCCAGGCGGAACGCGGCTTGGCCGCAGCGCACTTGGCTGTTGATCGGAAATGAATCGTTCATGTCTTCGAAATAGGATTCGCTCATGCCCTTGTCTCCCTCCACTGGTGACCGTGCCGGCAAGCAGTGCGCTTGCCCAATTAAGCGGCGGCCCTGATGAAGTTAGACTAGCCGGTCATTTGCAGACCTATCGGACATTTTCCCCTTGCCCGACCAGTGGCACTTAGCCTTACCTGAGGCGCACCGCCGTGCCGGTGGCGAACACCACGACCATGCCACCCTGCACCGAGGGCATGCTGATCTCGAAGTCGACACCCAGCACAGCATCGGCCTGCAACAGCCGTGCCCGAGTCTGCAACTCTTCGGTGGCCTGCTCGCGGGCAAGCTTCAGCGCGCTTTCCAGGGTCTGTGAACGACCACCGAAGACGTCGCGAAAGCGTGCAAAGAAATCGCGCACGAAGTTGATACCCTGCACCGATTCGGCGCTGACCACGCCGAGGTATTCGGCAACCGGGCGGCCTTCGAGCTGGCTGGTGGTTGAGATGATCACGGCGGGCGCTCCCTTGGGCTGGCGAAGGGAGCGAGTCTAACAGAGCCTCAGGCGGGCGAGCTCGCCCACCTCTGCATCAATGTACAGTAGCCGCCCGCAGACGCTGCCCCAAACGCGGTCCGAACACGTTGATCAGTAACCCCAGCATCACCAGCAACGCGCCCCAGCCCTGGACAGCACTCAAACGCTCGCCCAGCAGCAGCGCCGAGGAACTCAGGCCAATCACCGGGACCAACAGCGAGAACGGCGCCACCTTGCCTGCCGGGTGACGCGACAACAGCGTACTCCACAGGCTGTACCCCAGCATGGTGGCGACGAACGCCAGGTAGATCAGCGCTAACACCGAACTCCAACTGATGTTGAGCAGCGCATGAGCAATGCGCTCGGGCCCCTCCAAGTACCACGACAGCGCCAGGAACGGCAGCGGCGGGATCAGTCCACCCCAGATCACCAACGCCACCAGGTCGACCTTGCCGAAGCGCCGAGTGATGATGTTGCCCATGCCCCACATCGCGCCCCCGCACAATGTCAGCAACAAGGCGATCAGTGGCACGTGGCTGCTGTTTTCGCTGCCTATTACCGCAAGGCCGCTGGCGGCCACCAGGAGCCCCAGCACACCGGCCATGCGCAGGCGCTCACCCAGAAACAACGCGGCGAAGCCCATGGTGAAGAACGCCTGCGATTGCAACACCAGCGACGCCAGCCCCGGTGGCATACCGCTGTACATGGCCTGGAACAAGAACGCGAATTGGCCCAGCGAAATGGTCGCGCCATAGGCGATAAGCCAGCGCCATGGCAAGTTCGGGCGCTTGACCAGCAGCACAGCGGGGAACGCCACCAGAGCAAAGCGCAAGGCGCCCAGCAACATCGGCGGCAAGCCATCGAGGCCGACCTTGATCACCACGAAATTGACGCCCCAGGCGATGATCACCACCAGGGCAATCAGCAGATCCTTGAGTGGCATGGCACGCATTCCTTCTTCAGGCTTGTTCTAGACATATTTGGAAACAGCATAAGGTTATTCCTGAACCATGGACCAGCACAGTTACGCAGCACCCTTGCATAACAGTAGGCTGTGATGCCCCGCCCGCCCCTGCACGCCAATCGCGCAAACATCGGCTTGACCTTACTTGTATATACATGATCATATCAGCACCAGGTCATCGCCCTGCCGATCACCGCCGCCCTGACAAAAACAACGAAGCGGAGCCCTTTGCCGATGTCCAGCACACCTGTGATCGAGCGGCGCTCGATCGACTACATCCCCGAATCCGAGCGCCACGGGCGCGTCTATAGCCAGTTCACGCTTTGGCTGGGGGCCAACTTGCAAATAACCGCAATCGTCACCGGGGCCCTCGCCGTGGTGCTGGGCGGCGATGTGTTCTGGTCGCTGATCGGCTTGCTGCTGGGCCAGTTGATCGGCGGTGCGGTGATGGCCCTGCACGCCGCCCAAGGTCCGCGCCTGGGGTTACCCCAGATGATTTCCAGCCGCGTGCAGTTCGGCGTGTACGGTGCAGCCATCCCCATGCTGCTGGTGTGCCTGATGTACCTGGGCTTCACCGCCACCGGCACGGTGCTCTCAGGCCAGGCCATCGGCCAGTTGCTCAGTGTCAGCGACAGCACCGGTATCCTGATCTTCGCCGCGGTGATCGTGCTGGCGACCCTGGCCGGCTATCGGGTGATCCACTGGATCGGCCGGGTGGCCAGCGTGCTGGGCATCATTGCCTTCGTTTACCTGTTCAGCCGCATCCTGATGCTGGCAGACATCGGCCAACTGCTCGACAACCGCCACTTCAGTTGGGCAAGCTTCCTGCTGGCGGTGTCGCTGGCAGCGTCCTGGCAGATCGCCTTCGGCCCGTACGTGGCAGACTACTCGCGCTACCTGCCAAGCAACACGTCGCCGCTCAAGACCCTCCTCGCCACTGGGCTGGGCTCAGTGCTCGGAGCCCAGGCCTCGATGATCCTCGGGGTATTCGCCGCCGCCATCGCCGGCGGCCAGTTCTCGGGGCGCGAAGTGGCCTACATCGTCGGGCTGGGCGGTGCCGGCACCACGGCGGCACTGCTGTACTTGTGCATCGCCTTCGGCAAAGTGACCATCTCCACGCTCAATAGCTACGGCAGCTTCATGTGCATCGCCACCATCATCAGCGGGTTCCGTGGCCATGTGCAGATCAGCCGGACGCAGCGCCTGGTGTTCGTGCTGGGGATCGTCGGGGCGGCCACCTTGGTCGCGCTGCTCGGCCAACATGCGTTTCTCAGTGCCTTCAAATCATTCATTCTGTTCCTGCTGACCTTCTTCGTGCCGTGGAGTGCGGTGAACCTGGTGGATTACTACTTCATCACCAAGGAGCGCTATGACATCCCGGCACTGGCCGACCCGGATGGCCGCTATGGGCGCTGGAACTGGCCGGGTATCGGTGTGTATACCCTCGGCGTACTGGTACAGATGCCATTTATCGACACCAAGCTATACACCGGGCCCCTGGTGGCGCATCTGGGAGGCGTCGATGTGTCGTGGCTGATCGGTCTGGTGGTGCCGAGCGTGCTGTACTACTGCGTCGCCCGCCGCCGGGCAGCCGAGGCGCCAGCACGGATTATCCTGCCCGAGGGGCGTTGAGCGAAGGCTGAACGACGCAGGCGCCCTGTCATCCGACGGTCACGCTACTGTCGTAATCTGCAGCGTAACTCTGCGCCACAGGTCTTCGGCATGCACCGCCTGCTTATCGCGACGCTCTTCGTGTTCCCCATGCTGGCCCTCGCTGAGACTGCGCAAGTGCGCATCCAGGGCTCCAACACCATTGGTGCCGCGCTGGGCCCGGCACTGGTACGTGGCATGCTGCACGCGCAAGGGGCCAGCACAATCGAGACCCTGCCTGGCGCCCAGCCCAACGAAACGCTGATCCGCGCCCGCAGCCGCAATAACCAGCCGCTGCGCATCGAGATTGCCGCGCATGGTTCAAGCACCGGCTTCGCCGCCCTGGCCGCTGGCGAGGCGGACATGGCCGCCGCCTCGCGGCCAGTCAACGATCAGGAAGTGCGGCAACTGCAAGCACTGGGCAACCTGCGCGGTGCAAATACCGAGCAGGTAATCGGCCTGGACGGTGTAGCGGTGATCGTGCATCCCGACAACCCTCTGACCCAACTGAGCATCGCGCAATTGGCGCAGGTGTTCGCAGGCCAGGTGCAGCGTTGGGAACAGTTGGGCGTGCCAGGCGGGGCTATTCACGTGTACGCCCGCGACGATCGCTCGGGGACCTTCGAGACATTCAAGGCCCTGGTGCTCGACCCACAACAGCGACAGCTGTCGAGCCAGGCGCGACGTTTCGAGTCCGCCGATGACCTGGCCGAAGAGGTCGAAGGCGACCGCCAAGCCATCGGTTTCAGCGGCCTGGCCTCGGTACACCAGGCCAAGGTGCTGGCCGTCGGCGAAGGCGATGCCACTGCGCTGCCACCCAGCCCTGCACTGGTCGCCAGCGAAGACTACCCGCTGTCGCGCCGATTGTTCTTCTACCTACCCGAGCATCCCCGCACCCTGGCCCGAGCGCTGGCTGATTTCGCCCAGAGTCCGGCGGGCCAGGCTATCGTCGCTGAACAAGGGTTCGTCTCTCAACAGGTGCGCGCATTGCCCATGCCTGCCCAGCCGGATATGCCCGCACGCTACCGGGCCCTGGCGGGCCAAGCCAAGCGCTTGACCGTGAACTTCCGCTTCCAGCAAGGCAGTGCCAATCTCGACAACAAGGCCCTGCGTGATGTGCAACGGGTCAGCGACTACCTCGTGCGAGCCGGCAAGCTGAACGATAAGGCTGTTCTGGTGGGCTTTGGCGACCCCAAGGAAACGCCAGGCCGCGCTGCCCTGCTCTCACGCCTGCGGGCCATGGCGGTGCGCCGCGAGCTGGCACGCGCCGGGGTATTGGTGAGGGATGTGATTGGCATGGGCGATGAGCGGCCGGTGGCTGACAACGAGCGGGCGCAAGGGCGCCTGCGCAACCAGCGGGTGGAGGTCTGGGTGTACTGACAGGAAACGATATGTAACACCCTGCACCGCCCTGCCGCGCGCTGGACGACTAGGCTCGAATCTATGTGATACCGGGCCCCTCTGACGGTTAACGCCGCCATGTCGGAATCACTGTTGCGATGCAACGTCGACAATCAAGGAGGGGCTCATGACAGCTCTGCACACTTTTCTGTTTACCCCGTTCCTGGGTACCAGCGCGTGGTTGTGGCTGGTGTTCATCATCATCGTCGTGGGCCTGCTGGTGCTCGATCTGGGCGTACTGCACCGCCACGACCGCGAAATCGAAATGCGCGAAAGCCTGCTGCTGTACGCCGGATACTTCAGTGTCGGAGTGCTGTTCGGCGTATGGGTCTGGCATGAGCTAGGGTCGCAGGCGGCTCTGGAGTTCTATACCGGTTTTCTGGTCGAGCAGTCGCTGTCGATGGACAACGTGTTCGTCATGGCAATGATCTTCAGCTTTTTCGCCATCCCCCGCCGCTACCAACATCGGGTGCTGTTCTGGGGCATTCTCGGGGTGGTGCTGTTGCGGGCGATCATGATCGGCGTGGGCGCTGCGCTGGTGCAGCATTTTGCCTGGGTGCTGTACCTGTTCGGGGCGTTCCTGCTGTTCACCGGGATCAAGATGGCGCTGTCGAAGGCCGACGCCCATCCCGACCTTGCCAACAACTCGGTGCTGCGCTTCGTGCGCCGGCACATGCGTGTTACCGACCAACTGCATGGCCCACGCTTTTTCGTGCGTCTGACACCGCCTGGGGCCAGCCGCAGCGTGCGCTACGCCACGCCACTGTTCCTCGCGCTGGTGTTGATCGAGCTGGCCGACCTGGTGTTCGCGGTCGACAGCGTGCCAGCGATTTTCGCCATCACCCAGGACCCGTTCATCGTCTACACCTCGAACATCTTCGCCATCCTTGGCCTACGCTCGTTGTACTTCGCCTTGGCGGCGTTGATGCACCGCTTCGTCTACCTCAAGTACGCCCTGGCGCTGGTGCTGATCTTCATCGGCTGCAAGATCTTCTGGCATGGGATGGTCGGCAAGGTACCGGCAGAGGTGTCGCTGGGGGTGACCTTCGGATTGCTGCTCGGTGGCGTGGTGCTGTCGCTGCTGCGCACACGGCGGCAGCCGCAATAGCCGGTTGAAAGGGGGCCGCAAAGCGGCCCTCCCCCTCGTTCAGGGCTGGATGCCCTCGACGATGATCACCTGGGCCTTGGCCACCCCCTGCCGGTGCTTGCAAGCCTCCTGATAAAGGTCTGAGCGATAGCACGCCAGGGCCTGCTCGTAGGAGTCGAACTCAATCACTACGCTACGCTGAGGCGTGACCCGTCCTTCCATCGCTTCGCTACGCCCGCCACGGGCCAGAAAGCGCCCACCGAAGGCAACGAACGCCGCAGGGGCGCGCTGGGTGTACTGCTGGTACTGCTCGGGGTCGCTAACATCCACGTGGGCGATCCAATAGGCCTTCATGCGTCGTACTCCTGCTTCAGGGATATTTGTGTATGATGGTATACCATAAAAACCACTCCACCACCGCGAGCGTGCAGCATGGCATTCAACAGCATCGAAGAACTCTTAGAGGACTACCGGCAAGGCAAGATGGTCCTGCTGGTGGATGACGAAGACCGTGAAAACGAAGGTGACTTGCTGATCGCTGCCGAGCGTTGCGACGCGGCGGCCATCAACTTCATGGCCCGTCAGGCGCGCGGCCTGATTTGCCTGACCCTGACCGACGAGCATTGCCAGCGTCTGGGGCTGGAGCAGATGGTGCCGAGCAACGGCAGCGTGTTCAGCACTGCTTTCACCGTCTCCATCGAGGCCGCCAGCGGCGTCACCACCGGCATTTCCGCAGCCGACCGGGCACGTACCGTAGCTGCGGCGATGGCGCCTGACGCGCGCCCCGAAGACCTCGTGCAACCGGGCCATATCTTCCCCCTGCGTGCCCGTGAAGGCGGCGTGCTGACACGCGCCGGTCACACCGAGGCGGGCTGCGACCTGGCGCGCCTGGCCGGCTTCACGCCCGCCTCTGTGATCGTCGAGGTACTCAACGACGACGGCAGCATGGCCCGTCGCCCGGACCTCGAAGTGTTCGCGGCGCAACATGGCATCAAGATCGGCACCATCGCCGGCCTGATCCACTACCGCCTGAGCACCGAACAAACCATCAAGCGCATCGGTGAACGCGAACTGCCCACCGTGCACGGCTCCTTCCGCCTGGTTACCTACGAGGACCGTATCGAAGGTGGCGTGCACATGGCCATGGTGATGGGCGAGATTCGCCACGACCACCCCACTTTGGTGCGGGTTCACGTGATTGACCCGCTGCGCGATCTGGTCGGTGCGGAGTATGCCGGCCCCGCCAACTGGACCTTGTGGGCAGCCCTGGAGAAGGTTGCCGCCGAGGGTGCCGGGGTGGTGGTGATCCTGGCCAACCACGAGTCGTCCCAAGCGTTGCTCGAGCGCGTGCCGCAGCTGACGCAGCCGGTGCGCCCGTACCAGCGTGGCCAATCGAAGGTGTATTCGGAAGTGGGCACCGGGGCGCAGATTCTTCAGGACCTGGGCGTGGGCAAACTGCGCCACCTCGGCCCGCCGCTGAAGTATGCGGGGCTGGCAGGGTACGAGCTGGAAGTGGTGCAGAGCATCCCGTTCGAACCGCAGGCTTGAGCTACAAGCTGCAAGCTGCAAGCTGCAAGACAGAAGCAAGTGTGCGCCACCACGCGATCCGCTTTTTCTTTCAGCTTGCCGCTTACCGCTTGCGCCCCCCCAAGAGAGTGATGGCCGGTCGCCCATCCCTCTTGCGAAAAGTTTGGAATACCATAATATGATATCCCGTAGACCTTGAAATCTTTGGCCGAACCTACAATCACAAGACGGCCGCGCGACAACACTTAGATAGCTGCTCCCCGAACACTATTGGCGGGCGCACCACAGGCCCCGCCTCGAATAACAAAAGCAACGAGGGCGTAACCATGCTGTTGAGCAAACGTGTAACCGCAGTGCTGTCCGCCAGCCTGCTGACCTTGGCATGTCAGGCCGCACAGGCCGCCGACAGCCTCAATTTCGTCAGCTGGGGTGGGACCACCCAGGATGCCCAGAAAGATTCCTGGGCCGCGTCATTCACCAAGGACACCGGCATCAAGGTCGTTCAGGACGGCCCCACCGACTACGGCAAACTCAAGGCCATGGTCGAAAGCGGCAACGTGCAGTGGGATGTGGTCGACGTCGAAGCCGACTTCGCCCTGCGTGCCGCCAGCGAAGGCCTGCTCGAACCCCTCGACTTCACCCAGATCAAGCGCGACAAGATCGACCCACGCTTCGTCTCCGACCATGGCGTCGGTTCGTTCTTCTTCTCCTTCGTGCTCGGCTACAACGAAGGCAAGCTCGGTGCCAACAAGCCGGTCGACTGGACCGCGCTGTTCGACACCAAGACCTATCCCGGCAAACGCGCCCTGTATAAATGGCCGAGCCCCGGCGTGCTCGAACTGGCGTTGTTGGCCGACGGCGTAGCCCCCGACAAGCTCTATCCGTTGGACCTGGACCGCGCCTTCAAGAAACTCGACACCATTAAGAAAGACATCGTCTGGTGGGGCGGCGGCGCCCAATCGCAACAGCTGCTGGCCTCCGGTGAAGCCTCGCTCGGGCAGTTCTGGAACGGCCGTGTGTATGCCCTGCAACAAGACGGTGCGCCAGTGGGCGTGAGCTGGAAACAGAACCTGGTCATGGCCGACTTCCTGGTCATCCCCAAAGGCGCCAAGAACAAGGACGCGGCCATGAAGTTCCTGGCCAATGCCAGCAGCGCCAAGGGCCAGGCCGATTTCGCCAACGCCACCGCCTACGCGCCAGTCAACGTCGACAGCGTCGGGCGCCTGGACCCGCAACTGGCCAAGAACCTGCCCACCGCCTACGGCAGCGACCAGGTGACCTTGGACTTCGCCTACTGGGCGAAGAACGGCCCGGCCATCGCCGCCCGCTGGAATGAGTGGCTGGTCAAATGAAAGTTGCTATCAACGCCCTGCACAACGCGCAAGGTGCCCCTTCGGGCACCGGCGCTCCAGGCGCGGCCAGCCGCCGCGTGAGCCTTGGTCAACGCTGGAAAGGCAGCCGCAACCTGCTGCCCGCCCTGCTCTTTCTGGGCCTGTTCTTCTTCGCCCCGCTGATCGGCCTGTTGCTGCGCGGGGTGCTGGAACCGGTACCGGGCCTGGGTAACTACGAGCAGCTGTTCGCCAACTCGGCCTACGCACGGGTGCTGTTCAACACCTTCTCGGTGGCCGGCCTGGTCACCCTGATCAGCATGCTGCTGGGCTTCCCGCTGGCCTGGGCGATCACCCTGGTACCCAAGGGCTGGGGGCGCTGGCTGCTCAACATCGTGCTGCTGTCGATGTGGACCAGCCTGCTCGCACGCACTTACTCGTGGCTGGTGCTGCTGCAAAGCTCGGGGGTGATCAACAAGGCGTTGATGGCGATGGGCATCATCGATGCCCCGATAGAAATGGTGCACAACCTTACCGGGGTGGTGATCGGCATGAGCTACATCATGATTCCGTTCATCGTGCTGCCGCTGCAGGCGACCATGCACGCCATCGACCCGATGGTGCTGCAAGCCGGCTCGATCTGCGGCGCCAGCCCCTGGACCAACTTCTGGAAAGTGTTCCTGCCGCTGTGCCGCTCGGGGCTGTTCTCCGGCGCGTTGATGGTGTTCGTGATGTCGCTCGGTTACTACGTCACCCCGGCGCTGCTGGGCGGGGCGCAGAACATGATGCTGCCCGAGTTCATCATCCAGCAGGTGCAATCGTTCCTTAACTGGGGCCTGGCCAGTGCCGCCGCAGCGCTGCTGGTGGTCATCACCCTGGTGCTCTTCTACCTGTACCTGAAGCTGCAGCCGGAATCCCCGGTTGGCAACGCGAGGTAATCCGTCATGCTTCTGTCCCCCAATGCCATGGGCCGCCCGCTGCGCACCGGCCTTTACCTGACCACCGGGGTCATCGCGGCGTTCCTGCTGCTGCCGGTAGTGTTCATCGTGCTGCTATCGTTCGGTTCCTCGCAATGGCTGGTGTTCCCGCCACCAGGCTGGACGCTCAAGTGGTACGCCCAGTTCTTCTCCAACCCGGAGTGGATGGACGCCGCCCTGGCCAGCTTCAAGGTCGCCGTACTGACCACCATCGCCGCCGTACTGCTGGGCCTGCCGACCGCCTTCGCCCTGGTGCGCGGGCGCTTCCCGGGGCGTGAGCTGCTGTACGGGCTGTTCACCATGCCGATGATCGTGCCACTGGTGATCATCGCCGTGGCGGTGTACGCGCTGTTTCTCAAACTGGGCTACACCGGCACGTTGTTCGCGTTCGTGGTCAGCCACGTGATCGTTGCCCTGCCCTTCACCATCATTTCGATCATCAACTCGCTCAAGCTGTTCGACCAGTCGATCGAGGACGCAGCAGTGATCTGCGGCGCTTCGCGCCTGCAAGCGATCCTCAAGGTGACCTTCCCGGCGATTCGCCCAGGGATGATCGCCGGCGGCCTGTTCGCCTTTCTCGTCTCGTGGGACGAAGTGGTGCTGAGCGTGATGATGGCCAGCCCCGACCTGCAAACCCTGCCGGTCAAAATGTGGACCACCCTGCGCCAAGACCTGAGCCCGGTGATCGCGGTCGCCTCGACCCTGCTGATCGGCCTGTCGCTTCTTGTCATGGTCATTGCCGCCGCCCTGCGCCGGCGCGCCGAAGTCAACGCCTGAGTGCCCGGAGACAATAACAATGAGTGCTGTGATCAAAGACAACGCGCACACCAAGACCCTGGTCAGCCTGCGCGGCCTGAACAAGCACTACGGCGACTTCACCGCCGTGGACAACCTCGACCTGGAGATCCAGGACGGCGAATTCCTCACCTTCCTCGGCTCCAGCGGCTCGGGCAAATCCACCACGCTGTCGATGCTGGCCGGCTTCGAAACCCCCAGCAGCGGCGAGATTCTGGTCGATGGCCAATCGCTGGTGAACGTGCCGCCGCACAAACGCGATATCGGCATGGTATTCCAGCGTTACTCGCTGTTCCCGCACCTGAACGTGCGTGACAACATCGGCTTCCCGCTGGCCATCCGCAAGTTGGGCGCGGCCGAAACCGCCAAACGCGTCGACGCCATGCTCAAGCTGGTGCAACTGGAAAAGTTCGCCCACCGCCGCCCTTCGCAGATGTCCGGCGGTCAGCAGCAACGGGTGGCAATCGCCCGGGCGCTGGTGTACGAGCCGCGCATCTTGCTGATGGACGAGCCGCTCGGCGCGCTGGACAAGAAGCTGCGTGAAGACCTACAGGACGAGTTGCGCCAGTTGCACCGGCGCCTGGGCATCACCATCGTATACGTGACCCACGACCAGGAAGAAGCCATGCGCCTCTCACAGCGCATCGCCATTTTCAGCCACGGCAAGATCGTCGGCCTGGGTACCGGCTACGACCTCTACCAGAACCCACCGAATGCCTTCGTGGCCTCGTTCCTGGGCAACTCGAATTTCCTGCGCATCAAAGCCAGCGGGAACGGCGCCGGTAGCTTCGAGGGTCAGCCGGTGGCGATTCGCCTGACACCGAACCTGGCCGCCGGGCAGGACGCGCTGATCATGGTACGCCCGGAAAAGGCCTTGGCCCTGACCGCAGAACAAGCTGCTCGTGAAAGCCTGCCAGCCGGCTGGAACGAGGTCACCGCGACCGTGGGCGAGGTATTGTTCCTGGGCGAAAGCCAGACCTGCCATGTGCTGACCCCAGGCGGTACGGAGCTGACCGTCAAGGCACTGTCCGCAGCGGGAATGCCGATGCAGCCGGGAGATAAGGTCAAGGTACGTTGGGCGGTGGCCGATGCCTGCATCTACACCGAATGGGCAGAAAGCGATTTGAGCAAAGGCGCCGGGGCGCACTGAGCCCTGGGCGCGGGCCAGGCGCAGGGTGTTGAAACCTGCGCTGAACCTGTGCCGACGAACCTCTTGCCGAGCGCCTCGGCAAGCACCCAGCTAGGCCTTCTTGCGCTGCATCCACGCAGCGCCCAGCCCACTCAGGCAGATGATCGCGATCCCCACCAAGCTCACCCCATCCGGCGTGTGCCCAAACACCATCCATCCCAGCAGACCCGCAAAGACGATCTGGCAATAGCTGAACGGCGCCAGCAAGGCTGGCGCTGCATGCCGGAACGCCTGGGTCAGCAACAGGTGCGCAGTCATCCCACAGCCGCCGAGCCCGAGCATTAACAGGACGTGCGTCCAGTGCGGTACCTGCCAGAAGAACGGCACCAGCGCCGTCATCACCAGTGTGTTGCACAGCCCTGCGTAGAAATTACTGGTGGTCGGGCTGTCGTAAGCCGCCAGCTTGCGCGTCAGCAGTTGGTAGAAACAGAACCCCAGCGCAGAACCGAACGGAAACAGAATCGCCGGGGTGAACATCGCGCCGCCCGGATGCACCACCACCAACACACCCACAAAGCCCAGAACTACCGCCACCCACTGCCCCACGCTGACACGCTCCTTAAGCAGCGGCACCGACAGCGCGGTGACCAGTACCGGCGCAAGGAAGTTGACCGCCGTGGCCTCGGCCAGCGGCAGGTACTGTAGGCCGGCAGTGAACAACAGGCTGGTACTGAGCAGGCTCAGGGCTCGTAGCGTCTGCAGCAACGGTCGCCGGGTACGTAGCACCGCCACGCCCGCCTTGGGCAGGAAGATCCCGGCCATCAGCAGGGTATGCACCACGTAGCGGGCCCAGACCACCATGATGATCGGGTAAAGGCCGCCAAGGAATTTCGACAACCCGTCATGGCTGGCGAACAGGAAGGTGGCCACCACCACCAGCACGATGCCGCGCAGCGGCTGGTTGACTCCGGACAGCGGCGTACTGGAACTCATGGGGCCCTCGGGCAATGGCCCGGACTTGGCGTGCGGGCATGCGCGGATTCTAGAAGAGATCGACGCCGATGAACATTGTGCGCGCAGCGCAGTGTGCTTGGCCGACTAGGTTTTGTGCGCTAATCGACCACTTTATGCGGCATCCCGCCGCCAGCCGGGGCGTAATCGTGGATCATGCCCCTTCGTTTTAGATCCGTACAAGGAGTTCCCATGCACAGGCTCACGACTCGCCTAGGCCTCGACATGCCCGCCCTCGGCCTAGGCACCTGGCCGATGACCGGCAGCGACTGTACCCGCGCCGTACATCAGGCACTGGAGCTGGGCTACCGGCACATCGACACCGCCACCGCGTACGCCAACGAAGCCGCCGTCGGCCAGGCGCTGCGCGACAGCCAGGTGCCACGCGAAGCCATTCACCTGACGACCAAGGTCTGGTGGGACCGTTTGCAACCCCAAGCCATGCGCCAGTCCCTGGAAGACAGCTTGCGCGCCTTGGGCACCGAGCAAGTTGACCTGTTTTACATTCACTGGCCTGCCCAGCAATGGGACTTGGCCCGCAGCCTGGAAACCTTGGTGCAGTTGCGCGACGAGGGTAAGACACGCTGCATCGGCGTGGCCAACTTCCCGCTAGGCCTGCTGCGCCAGGTGGTGGAGCAGTTAGGCGTACCGCTCTCGGCGATCCAGGTGGAATACCACGCCTTGCTGGATCAAAGTCCACTGCTGGCCTTCGCGCGTCAGCATGACCTGGCCTTCACCGCCTACACGCCTCTGGCCCGGGGCCAAGTGGCCGAGCAAGCGGCGGTGCGCGCCATTGCCGAGAAACATGCAGTAACGCCAACCCAAATCGCCTTGGCCTGGTTGCTGGAGCAGCCGGGCGTAGCCGTGATTCCAAAGGCCAGCAGCCGGGAGAACCAATTGACCAACCTGGCGGCACTGCAAGTGCGTCTGGATGACGCCGACCGTGCGGCAATCGCGGCCTTGCCGAAAGATCGGCGCGTGGTGAACCCTGAGTTTGCGCCGCAATGGGATAGCTGAACGCCGCCCCTCGCCCGCCTTCAGGCCTTAGTGCCTGAGTGCGGGCTCGGCGAGCTAGGTCGGGTTACTCGTCGCTCCCCACCTGCCCTACCTGTTTCAGGCGCTCACTGGCCGGCACCGGTCGCCCATACAAGTACCCCTGGAAATTCGAGCAACCCTCGGCCATCAGCCGCTGCATCTGCTCAGCCGACTCCACGCCCTCGGCCGTGGTCTTGATCATCAGGCTATTGGACAGCTCCGTGATCGCGCGCACGATCGACATCGCCTCACGGCTGTCGCACATGTCGTGAACGAACGACTTGTCGATCTTGATCCGGTCGAACGGAAACGAACGCAGGTAGCCGAGCGACGAATAGCCCGTACCGAAGTCGTCCAGGGATATCGATACCCCAAGGTCCTTGAGCGCGCGCAGCGTACGCACGTTCTCTTCGCTGTTGCCCAGTAGCACCGACTCGGTGATTTCAAGCTCCAGGCGGCTGGCCGGCAAGCCCGAATCGGCCAGCGCCAGGGCCACCGTATGCACCAGCCCGGTGTTCTTGAACTGCACCGGCGACAGGTTCACCGAGACACTCTGTTCGCTGTCCCAACTGGCCGCCTCCTGGCAAGCCAGGTTCAAGGCCCGGGCACCGATCTCGTGGATCAGCCCGGTTTCCTCGGCAATCGGAATGAAGTCCATGGGCATGATCATGCCGCGCGCCGGGTGTTCCCAGCGCATCAGCGCTTCATAGCCGGTGACGGTGTTGTTCTGCGGGTCGATGACCGGCTGGTAGTGCAGTTGCAATTGGCCCAGGTGCAGCGCAGTACGCAGGTCGGTCTCCACCAGGCGGCGTTGGCGGGCGGCGACGTCCAGTTCGACATGGAAACATTCGAAACGGTTACGCCCGTTGCGCTTGGCCTCGTACAACGCCATGTCGGCGTAACCAAGCAATTGCTCGCCCTGTTCGTGATCGACCGGTGCGACGGCCACGCCGATGCTCACACCTACGGTGAACTGGTGGCCTTCGATCAGGAATGGTGGGCAAATCGACTCGATCAGGCGCTGTGCGGTGTTGCTGGCCGCTTCACGGTTGTCCAGCCCTACCAGCACCACGGCGAACTCATCGCCCCCCAGACGCGCGAGGGTGTCGTGCTCGCGTAACTCACGGCGCAGGCGCTTGCCCAAGGCACGTAGCAATTTGTCGCCAAAGGCATGGCCGAGGGTGTCATTGATGTTCTTGAAGTTGTCCAGGTCAAGACACAGTGCGGCGGTCAACTTGCCACTGTGCTCGCCGCTCAGCAGCGCCTGCTTGAGACGCTCGTTGAATAGGGTGCGGTTGGGCAGGCCGGTCAGCGCATCATGGTGGGCCATGTGATGGATCTGGGCGTGGGCGGCGAGTTCTTCGGTGACGTCTTCGGCCACGAACAGCACATAGTCGCTCTGCCCTTCGCGGTTCTGACAGAGCATGGCGCGGCTGCGCAAGGTGCGCGTGCCACTGGCAGTGTCCACCCGGGTCTCGGCGCGGTAGCCCTTGGTGCTGCGTGCGCCGCGGGCCAGTTGTTGTTCGAGGTAGTTAGCGGCAGCCGGCGCCAAGCATTGGCGCGGCAGCTTGCCGACCAGGCTCACACCCTGGCCCCCGAACAGCCGCTCGGCCTGCTGGTTGGTCAGCAGAATCTGGCGGCTGCGCAGGTCCTGGACGATAACACTGGCAGGGATATTGGCAATCACCGAGTCAAGAAACTGCGACAGGTTGGTCATCTCCTGGCTGTACTGCTCGGCCAGTTCCTTGGCCTTGAGCAGCTCCTGTTCCTGCTGCCGGCGTTCGGTGATGTCACGGGTGATCTTGGCAAACCCGATCAACTGGCCACTGTCTTCGTCGTGGATCGGCTCGATCACAACGCTGGTCCAGAACAACGAACCATCCTTGCGCTGGCGCACGCCATCGGCCTGAAAACGACCCTCCAGGCGCGCGGTCGCAAGGCTAAGCGCCGGCAGACCGGCCTCGCGATCAGCTTCGGTGTAGAAGACCGAGAAGTGCTGGCCGACGATTTCCTCGCGGTGATAGCCCTTGGCCCGCTCGGCGCCTGCGTTCCAATTCACCACATGGCCATGGGTATCGAGCATGTAGATGGCGTAGTCACGCACCCCCTGCACCAACAGTCGGAAATGCCGCTCCTGCTCGCGCTGGGCGAGCTGCGCCCGATACTGCTCGGTGCAGTCACGGGTGATCTTGGCGAACCCCACCAATTGCCCTTCATCGTCATGCACCGCCTCGATCAGCACATGGGCACGAAACGCCGAGCCGTCCTTGCGCAGGCGCCAGCCGTGCTCCTCGAAACGCCCAGTGCTACGGGCCTGTTCGAGGTTACGCGCCGGCACCCCCGCAGCACGCTCATCCTCGACGTAGAACAGCGAATAATGCTGGCCGACGATTTCCTGTGCGCTGTAACCCTTGGCGCGCTGGGCACCGGGGTTCCAGTTGGCGACGAAGCCGTCAGGTGTGAGCAAGTAGATGGCGTAGTCCACCACGCTCTGGATCAACAGCCGGTACATGACGTCGGGACTTGCAGCTAGCGACATGGAATTTACCTGAACCTGCAACGGGCACGAAAAGGCGCATGCCGAGCTCCTGGGTCAGGTCAGCTAGGACGCGCAAAATACTGGCATTATGCCGGCTGACGAACGGCTTAGGTCAGTTCATGACGAAAAATACGCCGCGCACTTCAGTGCCGCACCCCGCTCACCAGGAAGTTGCGCAAATTCGGCTCGTCATCCAACGCGATTTCCTCCACCGCACGTGGCAGATCCGCCAACAACGCCTGGCAGAAGGCCAGGGCAGACGCATCGCCGCCATAACAGCGCAACAGCCAGTTGGCCTGGCCATGGCACAGAAACTGACGGGCCACAGCGCTGCCCACGCCCTGGCGCCTATAACGCTTGAGGATGAACAGGTCCGCCAGTTCCCGCGCCTCCAACCCCGGCACTTCGCTGCCCTCGATCAGCACGAAACCTGCGATGAACCCGTCCACCAGCACCAGGTACGCGCCCCAGCCGGGCGACTGCCAGTAGCGTTGCAAGTGCGGTTCATGCACATAGAAACGTCCGTCCACCTCGACATCCTCCTGCTCCCAGTCGGACGATTCGTAGGCGTAGAACTGGTACAGGTTGCGCACAAGCTCAGCCTGCTCGGGACCGGTCGGTAGCAGTTCGATGGAGGCAGGCATGGCGGGCTCGGGCGAAGGAAGGGAGCGCGATTGTAGCCGTGTGGCCCGCGCCCCACCATCGGCCGACGCTTATCAGGCGGGCAATGCTGCCAGTGCATCGATCTCGATCAACATGCCATCGAGCGCCAGGCGCGGCACGGGGATCAGCGTGCAGGTGGGGAGCATCGCCCCGGCCCACGCCTGCTGGGCCTCGGCCACCCACTGGCGCAGGCGTGGCTCGCTGTGATCGACGATCAGCAAGGTGAGCTTGTACACATCGCCAAGCCCAGCGCCCTTGGCTGCCAGGGCGAGCCGCAAGTTGGCCAGCGCCTGCCGGGCCTGTACCTCGAAATCAGGCGCCAGGCGCCCCTGCGCATCTTCCCCGCCCTGCCCGGCTACCGCCAACAAGCGGCTACCTGGGCGCACCTCGGCGAGATGGGAATAGGCGTTAGGGCTCGGGTCGTAGAGCCCTTCAGGGTTGCACAGGGAGAATGCGGTGGACTGGGCCATGTGGGCGCTCCATCGTGGGAAAGAGCGCCGAAGTATCAAACCTTGGGTTAACTTGAGGTCAAGCCCAAATCATTTTTCCTCCAGCACAGCCCGCCCCTTCACCGCCCGCGGACCCCGCCAAGCCCAGACCAGCAAGCCTGGGAACGGTGCGTAAACCACGAATACGATCCACAGCATCTTGCGTTCGGCGCGTCGCTCGCTGCCGATGATGTGCCAGATGGCGAAAATTTCCAGGGCGATCACCGCAAGCGCGACGATGATCCAGATCGTTCCAATTTCCATGAACCTTCTCCCGTTGGCATGTACAGGGTTGGGTCATGCCCAGTGCCGAGGGTTCAACTGGATTTCGCCGCAGTGCCACGCATCAGTTGCCCAACGCTTGTAACGCGGCCTTGAGCAGCGCAGCGTCGGCATATTCACGCTGCTCCACCAGTACCCCGTGGTCCAGCGTCAGCCACAGCACCTGGCCTTCGGTCCCGGCATAGCGGCTGGCCACACGCCCGTCGCGGTCGAGCATCACCCGATAGCTGTAGTCACGCATGGCGGGGATGGCGAACAGCTTGCTGATCACGGCCGGCATGCGCTCGATGTCAGCGACGAACACCGCACCGCGGGCTTCGAGGTAACCCTTGGGCTGATCGGCCAACGCGGCCTTGACCAGCTTGGCACCGTCCATGTCGCGGGCCACCAGCAACAGGCGTGTGTCGGCATTCAAGCTGTAAGGCTGCTCATACTGGTCCAGCAGCGTCCACGGGGCCAGGCGCTCACCTGGCTCGACAGCATGGGCAATCAGGGGTAACAGGCTCAACAGCAGTGCGGCGGCATATTTCATGGCGGAACACGTCCTGGATCGATGGGTGGTCAGCATAGCGCAACCACGCCAGGGACTGCTCGGCGCGCGCGGTGTTGTCTTTCCGCGCGCCGCCTTGCACACTCATCGCGCCAGCCAGGAAACGGAGTCCGCAGTGCCCACACCACGCCAGTTCAGCAAGAAGGCCAGCACCAGCAATATGCTGCGGCTCAAGAACAACGAGGGTAACGCGCAGCGCCCCTACCGGGTCGACTTCGTGCTCCTCGAGCATTTTTCCATGGCCAGCTTTACCGTGGCCATGGATGTGTTGGTCACCGCTAACCTGCTGCGCGCCGAGAGCTTTGCCTTCACTGCGCTGTCGTTGGGCGGCGACCGGGTGCTCAGCGATCTGGGCCTGGAGCTGGTCGCCACACCCCTTGATGCGAGCAACCTGAAAGCACTCGATCTGCTGGTGATCTGTGGCGGTTTGCGTACGGCACTCAAGTATCCTGCCCTCGACCGCCTGCTGGGCGATTGCGCCGCCGATGGCATGACCCTGGGCGGGCTGTGGAATGGTGCGTGGTTCCTGGCCCGCGCCGGGGTACTCGATGACTATGGATGCAGCGTACACCCCGAGCAACGTGCCAGCCTTGCCGAATGCAGCCCGCAAACCCGCATCACGCCGGCCAGCTTCACCCTGGATCGCGACCGCCTGACTGCCGCCAGCCCCAACGGCGCCATGGAGTTGATGCTCGGGCTGGTGCGGCGCTTGCACGGCGACGCGCTGGCAGAAGGCGTGGAGGAGATCCTGTCGTTCTCCGGGGCGCGCTATCGTCAGGTTGGGCCGGGGGCGAAGAAGTCGATGAGCCTGCACCTGCGCACCATCGTCGAATTGATGGAGAACAACCTCGAGGAAACCCTCAGCCTGGATCAGCTGGCTGCCTATTCGGGCCGCTCGCGGCGGCAGATCGACAGGCTGTTCCAGGCTCAGCTCGGCACCTCGCCACGGCGTTACTACATGGAATTGCGCATCACCAAGAGCCGGCGCCTGTTGCAGTATTCGGACCTGTCGGTGATGGAGGTCGCGGTGGCCTGCGGGTTCGTCTCGGTCTCGCATTTCAGCAAGTGCTATGCGGCCTATTTCGGCTACCCGCCCTCGCGCGAGCAACGGCTGGGCGAATGAACCCAGCCCAACGGGCTAATGCCGGTCAGTGACCTTTCGCGGTTACTGGATTGGGCCGCTTAGAGCGGCCCTCTTGATCACCGCGCCACAATGGCCTGCAAACGCGCCCACAGCCGCTCGACATCCCCCCGCTCGGTCGGCAGTGCACCCACCGACACCCGCACCATCCAGCGGCCTTGCAAGGTCGCCGGGGTGACATACGCGTCACCGGACGCATTCAAACGCTCGGCCCAACCACGGGTATGCGCATCCAGCGCGTCCTCTTGCAACCCTTGGGGTCGATGGCGAATGCACAACGTCTGCAACTGCACCGGCGCCAACAGCTCCCAACCCTCGGCAGCCTCAACCTGCTCGGCCAGCCAACGCGCATTGTCCAAGTCGCGGCGCAGCCGCTGTTGCAGGGCCTCGACGCCTTCGCAGCGCAACATGAACCACAGCTTCAGCGCGCGGAACCTGCGCCCCAGTGGAATCCCCCAGTCACGCAGATTCTTCACCTCGCCATCGACCGCCGATTGCAGGTAGCTGGGGTTGGTGCTCATCACCCGGATCAGGTGCTGCGGATCACGCACGTAATAGATCGAGCAGTCGAAAGCCACTCCCAGCCACTTGTGCGCATTGACCACCACCGAGTCGGCCAGCTCGATGCCGTCCCACATCCAGCGACACTCGGGCAGGATCATCGCAGAGCCGGCCATGGCCGAGTCCACGTGCAGCCACAACTGGTGCGCCTGGGCGATCTCGCCAATCGGACGCAACGGGTCCAGTGCGGTGGTCGCGGTGGTGCCGGTGGTGGCGACCACCGCGCAGGGCTGGTTACCCGCCGCCAGGTCCTGGGCAATGGCCTCGCGTAACGCCTCCGGGCGCATAGCGAAATGCTCGTCGGTGGCGATCAGGCGGATGTTGTCACGCCCGAACCCAGCCAGCAGCGCGGCCTTGTCCACTGAACTGTGGGCGTGGGCGCTGACGTAGACGATCAGGGGCTTTGCCTGGGCTTGCAGGCCCCCGCGCACCAGCGCGTAATCGGTGCTGCGCTCGCGGGCGCAGATCAGCGCGACCAGGGTGCTGGTCGAGGCGGTATCCTGGATCACCCCGCTCCACTGGCTCGACAAGCCCAGCAGTTGGCGCAGCCAGTCCAGGGTCGTCTCTTCCAGCTCGCTCAGGGCCGGGCTGGACTGCCAGGACAGGCCGAGCACGCCGAGGCCCGTGCTGAGAAAGTCGCCCAGCACCGACGACAGCGTGCCGTTGGAGGGGAAGTAGCCGTAGAAGTCCGGGTGCTGCCAATGCGAAAGACCCGGCATCAACAAGCGCTCGACATCCTGCACAATCGCCTCGAAGGGCTCGCCCTGGAGGGGCGCCGCATCGGGCAAGGCGGCCTTGAGGTAACCCGGCTGAACCTGGGCCATCACCGGGCGCTCGGCGACGGTCTGGCGGTAGTCGGCGATCAGGTCGATCAGTTGGTGGCCGTACTGGCGAAATTGTTCGGGGGTCACGGGTCGCTCCTGGGGTTCGTGGATCACCTGTGCCGGCCCTTTCGCGGGTAAACCCGCTCCCACAGGTCACGCGTACCTAGAGCGGGTTTACCCGCGAAAGGGCTGGCACAGGCTCTGCTGGACTCCAGTCTAGGCGTCAGCTCTGCTGCGAATAACCCCGCTTCGCGCATAGCTGCTATGGCGAAGGCGCATGCCCGCCGTGTACACCGAACTGCGAGGCGCGCCACAGCTCGTAGACCCGATTGCGCAACCAGCGATGCTCGGCCGAGGCCTGCAGACGCTGGTGCCAGACCACCCAATAGCGCTGGGTGTGCTCGACAAAGCCCAGCGGTCGCCAGGCCAGGCCATGCAGACGGGCGAGCTGGCGGGCAATGTGCTCCGGCACCGTGGCCAGGGCCTCGCCCTGACCGATCACCTGCACCATGGCGCTGAAGAACGGCACCTCCAGGCTGATCCGCCGCTGCAAACCCTGGGCACGTAAGTGACGGTCGATGAAACTGTCCTTGTCGCCCCCGCCAGAGACGCGCACATGCTTGAAGGCCAGGTAGTCCTGCTGATCCAGCACTGCCCTTGCAGCGAGCGGGTGATCATGCCGCATCAGCGCCACCGCGCGGTCCTCGCCCAACAGGCGGCCGTGCAGGTTGGGCGGCGACTCATCGAACAGCGTGGTGGCCAGGTCGATCTCGCCACTGGCCAGCAGGGCATATTGCCCGGCCTGCCAGGTGCGGTATTCCAGCGACACACCGGGGGCCTCACGTTCGAGCGCCGCCACTAAACGCGGCAGCATGTGCTCAGCCACGTAATCCGAGGCCGCCAGGCAGAAGCGCCGCTCGCAGCGGGCAGGGTCGAACGCCGCCGGCTGACGCAGCGCGGCCAGTTCATCGAGCACCTGGCGCAGCGGCTCGACCAGGGTTTCGGCGTGCTCACTGAGCACGTAGCCACGCCCTTGACGCACCAGCAAAGGGTCGTCGAAGGCTTCCCGCAGGCTCGCCAGTTGACGGCTAAGGGCACTCTGGCTGCACCTCAGGCGCTCGGCGGCATGACTGAGATTTTTCAACTGCAACAGGCAGTCGAGGGTGCGCAGGTGGGCAAGGCTCAGGGAAGCGAAAATGGGGGTCATGGCGAGCTACGAAAACGCTCGCGGGGCAAGCCCGCGCGCAAAGGTGAGCGCTGGCTTGCCCCGCGATGGCGACATCCGGGTCAGTCCGTCAGGCCGACGTAGACGTTCTGTACGTCTTCGTTCTCGTCGATCGCTTCCAGGAACGCTTCGACCTCAGCCAGCGCCTCGGCGCTCAGGCTGGCGGCGCTCACCGGGTTCTTCGGGATGTAACCGATCTTCGCCGAGGTCACGGTGAAGCCCTGGTCAGGCAAGGCCTTCTGTACGGCGTCCAGGTCGGTGGTGTCGGTGATGAACAAGGTCGACCCCTCTTCTTCACCGGCTTCGAAGTCCTGGGCACCGGCCTCGATGGCGGCTTCTTCAGGATCTGCGGCGGCGTTCGGGGTGGCCTCGATCAAGCCTACGTGGTTGAAGTCCCAAGCCACCGAACCACTGGCGCCCAGTTGCCCCTTGCGGAACAGCACACGAATCTGCGCCACGGTGCGGTTGACGTTGTCGGTCTGGCACTCGACGATCAGCGGCACCTGATGGGGTGCGTAGCCTTCATAGGTGACAGCGGTGTACTGCACGGCATCGCCATCGAGGCCTGCGCCCTTGCGAATGGCGCGTTCGAGGGTTTCGCGGGTCATCGAGGCTTTCTTGGCCTGCTCCACCGCCAGACGCAGGCGCGGGTTCATGTCCGGGTCGGCGCCCGACTTGGCGGCGATCTGGATCTCCTTGGCCAGTTTGCCCATGATCTTGCCCTTGGCGTTGGCCGCGGTTTCTCTATGCTTGGCTTTCCACTGTGCGCCCATTTCAACTCTCTTGTTTCAAGGGCCGGTTCAGGAAGCGACCGGCCAAAAAGTGGGGAGAGTTTATACGCCCTCGCGACGCGGTTCGACAAGAAATCGCAGTAGCCGGCACGCAGCCCGGCCTGCGGTGGCACAGGCGGCTGCCCGCCTGCCCGCGCACCCTGCGGTCGTAACGGGTATCCCAGCGTCGTGCTGGGCTATGCAGCGACGTCGCTCACCCGCTCTACTGGCCCCATAACAACGACGGCGCGCCACGAGTGCGCCGCATATGCCCAGGCTGCCAGACCATCGGAGAGCACATCCATGTCCCGTCCCCATGAGGTTTCGCCCGCCACCTTGCGCCGAGTAATCGCCGCTTCGGCCATCGGTAACTTCGTCGAATGGTTCGACTTTGCCGTGTACGGATTCCTCGCCACGCTCATCGCCAGCCAGTTCTTCGAAAGCGATGACCCCAGTGTCGCCTTGCTCAAGACCTTCGCCGTATTCGCCGTGGCCTTCGCCCTGCGCCCGCTGGGCGGCATCGTGTTCGGCGCGCTCGGCGACCGGCTCGGGCGCAAGCGTATCCTGTCGCTGACCATCCTGCTGATGGCCGGCTCCACCACCTTGATCGGCCTGCTGCCGACCTACGCGAGCATCGGCGTGCTGGCGCCCGCGCTGCTGACCCTGGCGCGCTGCCTGCAGGGTTTTTCCGCAGGCGGTGAATACGCTGGCGCCTGCGCCTACCTGATGGAGCACGCCCCGCAGAACAAGCGCGCGTTCTATGGCAGTTTCGTACCGGTATCGACGTTCTCGGCGTTCGCCTGCGCAGCGGTGATCGCCTATGGCCTGGAAGCCAGCCTGAGCGCCGAGGCCATGAATGCCTGGGGCTGGCGTATCCCGTTCCTGGTGGCCGCACCGCTGGGGCTGGTGGGGCTGTACCTGCGCTGGCGCATGGAAGAAACCCCGGCGTTTCGCCAAGCCATCGCCGAAGGCAAGCAGCACGCCCATTCACCGCTGGCCGATACCCTGCGCCACCACGGCCGCACCATTCGCAACCTGGGTGCGTTCATCTCGCTGACCGCGCTGTCGTTCTACATGTTCACGACCTACTTCGCCACCTACTTGCAGACGGTTGGCCAACTGAGCCGCGCCCAGGCGCTGCTGGTATCCACCGTGGCGCTGCTGTTCGCCGCCGCCGGCTGCCCGCTGGCCGGCGCATTCAGCGACCGCGTAGGTAGGCGGAGGACCATCGGTTTCACCTGCATCTGGGTGATGCTGGCGGTGTTCCCGGCTTACTGGCTGGCCAGCTCCGGGTCGCTCAGCGGCGCGCTGCTGGGGGTGATCCTGCTGGCCATCGGCGCCTTGATGAGCGGCGTGGTGACTGCCGCGCTGCTGTCCGAGTGCTTCCCAACGCGCAGCCGCTACACGGCCTCGGCGATCACCTACAACGTGGCCTACACCCTGTTCGGCGGCACCGCACCGCTGATCGCCACGTGGTTGATCGAACAAAGTGGCAGCCGCCTGGCGCCGGCGTTCTACCTAGTGGTGATTGCACTGCTGGCATTGATCGGTGGCTTGGCGCTGCCGGAAACCTCGCGGGTGTCGCTGCATGACGAGCCTGTAGGCGAGGTGCCAGGCCAGGCAGAGCGGACCTGAAGCGTGAATCAGAACGGAGCCCATGTCGCCGGCAAGCCGGCGACATGGGCCCTCCCAGGCAGCCGTTTCAATCACAGCAATGCGCATAACGACAGTTCGCGACAAAACAATGTCTTACCGAGCCAAATAGCTATCCGGCATGGATTTTTAGGCTATTCAATATTTAATTTCGCATTAAGAAAATTAAATGGCGCCAATTTAAAGGCAACCCAAACACCCTTCAAACTCTCGTTTGAATATTTGCTGCATGCACCTGAAACAAAGTGATGGCAATTGCCCACCACCTCAGGATAGGATCCAAACAATCCCCCACTGTCCGGCCCGTCTCCCTGGTCGACAGCCCTAGAGCCAAGGATGACGGTGCCCATGCCAAGGACGTGCACACTTCGAAGGTTGTAGTCGTTTATCAGACTTTCATGAATTCGCTGGCACGCGCGCCTCAGTGTGTACTTGCCTGTTTGCCTGATGTTCATACCTAAAACGGAGTTTGAGTTATGGAACCGTTCGTGGGCGAAATTCGCCTGTTTGCTTTCGGCCGCATCCCCGAAGGTTGGCTGCCGTGTAATGGCCAACTGGTCCAGATCACTAATAACCAGCTGTTGTTCGCGTTGATCGGGACGACCTTCGGCGGCAACGGCTCGACCAATTTCGCCCTGCCAGACCTGCGCGGCCGTGTGGCCATCTCGCGCAACGATGTGGCTACCCCCCCGGTGGGTGCGCACACCGTCGGCAGCGTAGGTGGCCAGGAAACCGTGAGTATGACCATGGCGCAGATGCCCCAACATACCCACCTCGTCAATGCCAGCAACCTGTCGACCAACCAGGCCAGCCCTACCAACGGCTACTTTTCCTCCTCGACCACCGTCGATTACAGCGCGCCGTCGCAACCGGCCTATGCGGCCGCGGGCACGCAGATGGTCAGCCTGGCGCCGATAACAGTCGGCAGCGCCGGTGGTGCAGGCACGCCAATGAACAACGTTCAGCCGTTTCTCAGCATGAACTACTGCATTGCCACCGTTGGCTATTACCCACCTCACCCGTAACCCGAGCCTTATTGGAGAACATTCATGTCTGACGCCTGTACTGGTGAAGTTCGCCTGTTCGCCGGCCTCTATGCGCCGCAGAATTGGGGCTTCTGCGATGGCTCACTGCTGCGCATCAGCAATTACCCGGCACTCTACGCATTGCTCGGCACAACCTATGGCGGTGATGGTGTTGCGACGTTCGCCCTGCCGGACCTACGCGGCCGCATTCCGGTCAACCAGGGTCAGGGAAATGGCCTGACCAATCGTCCCTTCGGAAGTTTCGGGGGTAGCGAGACGGTAACGATCACAAACGACAACATGCCCGCCCACACCCATGGGTTCATCGCCACCAAAGCCACCGCCACCGAAACGGCGCCGGGCCCGACCCTGATGTTGGCCACGCTGACCAAAACCAATGTGGTGACCGGCCTGTACACGGACCCTGCACCCGTGACCACTCCGCCCACGCCTGCCACGCCTACCGTGCAACTGCATCCCAACGCGGTCGCGGTCGCCGGCGCCGGCGTACCGCGCAGCAACATCATGGGGTCGCTGGCGATGAACTACATCATCTGCCTGCAGGGCATCTACCCAACGTTCAGCTGACCAACTGCCACCTTTTCAGACGGAGTTACCTATGGAACCCTTTATCGGCGAAGTCAGGCTGTTCCCCTACCAGTACATCCCCCAAGACTGGGCGCTTTGCAATGGCGCGACCCTTAGCATCACGACCAACCAGGCGCTGTTCGCGGTGATCGGGACCACCTATGGTGGCGACGGCAGGAACACATTCATGCTGCCCAACCTCAACGGGCGCGCAGCGGTAGGGGCCGGTGCAGCAGTCACCGGGACCAACTGGCCGGCCGGCACGGCAGCCGGCGGCGACACCCTGCAACTGACCGTCAGCAACCTGCCGCCTCACAACCACACCTTGAACGTGGTCGCCGCAGTAAAGGCAAGTACCGCGATCAACACTCCGGCGAACAACGTCGTACCCACACAACCGACCCGGGTCGCGCTGTACAGCCCTGCACCCAATACCAGCTTGTCGCCGTCCACCTTGGCAACCGCAGGCAACTCGCAACCGATCTACAACATGCAGCCGTTCCTTACGCTGGTTTATTGCATCGCAACCACTGGGATCTTCCCGCCACACCAATGACGACCCTGGACGCACTCAACCAACTGCTGGGCGCAATGCCCGGCCACGCCCTCCCCGGCTTGCGCAGGCAGGCCGAGGAGGATGCGCCGTTGCTGCGCGAACTGTTCGTGGCACGCCGCTGGCAGGAATTCAGTGCCGCGCCCGGATGGAGCGATGCACAACGCCTGGTATTTCTGCATGGGCAGGCGCAGGCGCAGCGCCTGCACTATGAGCAACACTACCCGCGAGCCGACTTCCTGATCGTCGAGCACGCCACCCAAGCCATCGGTCGGCTGTGCCTGTCGCTCGAAAAACACCAGGTTCGTGTGGTCGACATTGCCCTGCTGCCGGCCTATCAGGGCCAGGGCCTGGGCAGCCAATTGCTCGGGGCGGTGCTCGCCCTGGCCGATCACCTGGGCAAACCCTGCGGCTTGAGCGTCGAACCTTCGAGCCCGGCTCATCGGCTCTACACCCGCCTGGGCTTCAAGGCCAGCGAAGATCAGGGCGTCTACCTGCAAATGCTCCGGCCTGTGCCGGCCGACACCACACGGAGCGCGCTCATGGACACCTAGCAGCCCTCTGCAGCCCGTACTGATCGGCGGACCGCAAGAAGCCCGGCCGCCCCAACCTCATTCGAACGACACGCGCTCCGTGATCGTCCATCGGCAGGATGCAGCATGAACGCACCGACCGCATACATGGCCCATTGGGCCCGTTATTTTTTGGCCCTGTGCCTGTTGACCCTGGCCACGCTGCTGTCGGCCCAGGCCCAAGCCGCGCCAAGCATCGTGAGCCCGAGCAAGGGCAGCACACTGACACCAGCGACCCTGAACCAGCCCTACAGCGTCACTTTTACCGCCACCTCCAGTGTGGTGATCGCAGGCTGGTACGAGTGCGACGTGAACGACCCCGGCTACACCGGGCTTGAAAAATGCCTGCCTGCTGGCCTGAGCCTCGCCGAGTCGGTCGGCAGCACCAGCACGACGCTTTCGGGTACGCCTACCGTAGCCGGCACCTATACCTTCCCGATTTCGGTCGCCGATGACAACTTCGATGCCGATGTGGGTAGCTACACACTGGTCGTCGGTAGCAGCGCCGCCCCTACCCTGACCGGCATCAGCCCCAACAGTGGTACCACCGCAGGCGGCACCAGTGTGACCCTGACCGGCACCAACCTGACCGGCGCCACCGCGGTCACCATCGGCGGCACCGCCGCCACCAACGTCACCGTGGTCAACGCCACCACCATCACCGCCACCACCCCGGCGCATGCTGCCGGTGTCGTCAACGTGGTGGTCACCACGCCAGGTGGCTCGGCCACCCTGACCAACGGCTTCACCTACGTGACGCCCACGCCGACCCTGACCGGTATCAGCCCCAACAGCGGCACCACCGCAGGCGGCACCAGTGTGACCCTGACCGGCACCAACCTGACCGGCGCCACCGCGGTCACCATCGGCGGCACCGCCGCCACCAACGTCACCGTGGTCAACGCCACCACTATCACCGCCACCACCCCGGCGCATGCTGCCGGTGTCGTCAACGTGGTGGTCACCACGCCAGGTGGCTCGGCCACCCTGACCAACGGCTTCACCTACGTGACGCCCACGCCGACCCTGACCGGTATCAGCCCCAACAGCGGCACCACCGCAGGCGGCACCAGTGTGACCCTGACCGGCACCAACCTGACCGGCGCCACCGCGGTCACCATCGGCGGCACCGCCGCCACCAACGTCACCGTGGTCAACGCCACCACTATCACTGCCACCACCCCGGTACATGCTGCCGGTGTCGTCAACGTGGTGGTCACCACGCCAGGCGGATCGGCCACCCTGACCAACAGCTTCACCTATGTGACGCCCACGCCGACCCTGACCGGTATCAGCCCCAACAGCGGCACCACCGCAGGCGGCACCAGCGTGACCCTGACCGGCACCAACCTGACCGGTGCCACCGCAGTCACCATCGGCGGCATCGCCGCCACCGGCGTCACCGTGGTCAACGCCACCACCATCACTGCCACCACCCCGGCACATGCCGCTGGCGCAGGCGACGTGGTGGTTACCACGCCGGGTGGCTCGGCCACCCTGACCAACGGCTTCACCTATGTGACGCCCACGCCGACCCTGACCGGTATCAGCCCAAACAGCGGCACCACCGCAGGCTCCACCAGCGTAACCCTGAGCGGCTCCAACCTGCTGGGCACCACCGGTGTCACCTTTGGCGGTACGGCAGCGACCGGCGTGACCATCAACAGCAGCACCTCGGTCACTGTCACCACCCCAGCACATGCCGCTGGCGCGGTGGATGTGGTACTCAGCACCGCAGGCGGCACGGCCACACTGGTCGCCGGCTATACCTTCGTCGCGCCCAACCCGCCCGTGGCCAATGCGGTCAACGTCACCCTGGCGGCCAACAGCAGCAGCAACGGCATCACCCTGAACATCACCGGCGGCGCCCCCACCAGCGTCGCCGTAGCCAGCGCTGCCAGCAACGGTACGGCCAACGCCAGCGGCACCGCGATCACCTACACGCCAAACGCGGGCTATTCCGGTGCCGACAGCTTCACCTATACCGCGCAGAACGCCGACGGCACCTCGGCACCAGCGACCGTGAGCATCACCGTGTCGGGGCCAAGCCTGACGATCACGCCGACCACCCTGCCCAACGCCACCGCCAGCAACAGCTACAGCCAGGCCCTGAGCAGCGCCAACGGCGGCGGCACCTACACCTACTCGGTGAGTGCCGGCGCCCTGCCGCCAGGCATCACCCTCGCTAGCAACGGCCAGTTCAGCGGCACGCCGACGGGAACCGGCACCTACTCCTTCACCATCAGCGTGCAGGACCAATACAACGGCACCGGCAGCCGGGCGTACAGCCTGACGGTCGATGCCGCGACCATCGCCATCACCCCGACCACCCTCGGCCCGCTGACCGTTGGCACGGCCTTCAGCCAAACCCTCAGCGCCAGTGGCGGCAACGGTAGCTACACCTGGACCTCCAGCGGCACGCTGCCGCCGGGCATCAGCCTGAGCAACAGCGGGCTGTTCAGCGGTACACCCTCCACAGCCGGCACCTACAACTTCACCGTCAACACCACCGACAGCCTGAGTTCGCCCGGCTCGCGCAGTTACAGCGTGACGGTCAACGAACAGGCGCCGATCGCCGCCAACTCGAGCTTGTCGGTACAAGGCGGCAGCAGCGCCAACCCGGTCACGCTGAACCTGAGCGGCGGCTCGGTGACACAGGTCACCATCGTCGCCAATGCCAGCAACGGCACGGCAACCGCCACCGGCAGCAGCGTCACCTACACTCCTAACGCAGGCTATGCGGGCAGCGACAGCTTCAGCTTCAGCGCCACCGGCCCAGGCGGCACCTCCAACGTTGCCACGGTCAGCATCACGGTCACCTCGCCGACCCTCAGCATCACCCCGAGCACCCTGCCCAACCCGACCCAAAACGTCGCCTACAGTCAAACCCTGAGCGCCAGCGGCGCAACCGCGCCGTATACCTTCAGCGTGGTTGCAGGCAGCTTACCGGCGGGGTTGAGCCTCTCCAGCGGCGGCGCCCTCAGCGGCACCCCAAGCGCCGTGGGCACGTTCACCTTCACCGTGCGCGCGCTCGACAGCGGCGGTTTCAGTACCCTCCAGGCCTACAGCTTCAACGTCGCCAACCCGACCCCGGTAACCGGTCCGGTGAGCGTCACGGTGGCAGCCAATAGCTCAGCCAACCCGATCACCCTGAACCTCAGTGGCGGCCCCGCCACCAGCGTCAGCGTGGCCAGCAGTCCGAGCCACGGCAGCACCTCGGTCAGCGGCACCAGCATCAGCTACACGCCCACCGCCGGGTTCTCGGGCAGCGACAGCTTCACCTACACCGCCACCGGCACGGGCGGCACCTCGGCAGCAGCTACGGTGAGCATCACCGTGCTGCCGCCAACCCTGGTACTCACCCCGGCCGGCGCAAGCCTGCCAGGGGCCACCCAGAATACGGCCTACACCCAGGCCCTGGGTGCCAGCGGAGGCACCTCGCCTTACAGTTATGCGGTCACCAGCGGCGCCTTGCCAGCCGGGCTGAGCCTGGACGCCAGCGGCGTCCTCAGCGGCACCCCGACGGCGTTGGTCACCAGTAACTTCACGGTCACGGTTACCGACGCCAACGGCGCCACCGGCAGCCGTGCGTATAGCCTTGAGGTGCAAGCTCAAACGGTGGTGGTGCCGCCGAGCAGCGAAACCATGGCACCCGGCGAAACCGCCACCGTCGACCTGACGCGCGGCGCCACCGGTGGTCCGTTCACCAGTGCCACGCTGCTGTCGGTGAGCCCACCTTCAGCCGGCACCGCGCGCATGACCGGCCCGTTCACCATGAGCTTCGTCCCGGCCGCCGCCTTCAGCGGTAGCGCTGTGGTGAGCTTCCGCCTGCTGGCCGCCAGCGGTAGCGTCGGCAACAGCTTCGTGACCTTCGCCGTGCAAGCGCGCCCTGATCCGACCCGCGACGCCGAGGTGATCGGCCTGCTCAATGCGCAGTCGCGCGCAGCCGAGCGCTTCGCCACTACCCAGATGGACAACTTCAACCGCCGCCTGGAGCAGTTGCACCGCCCCACCTGCGACCGCAACTCGTTCAACGCCAGCGTGCGCCATGGCCGCGATGACGTGAGCCTGGGCAGCCTGGGCAAGGCCCTACGCGACGAGCTGGAAGGCAACGGCAAGGGCGCCGACGAAGACGATGACGAGAAACGCCGGCAGGAACGCGACAGCTCCCGTGCCACCACCGGTGAATGCCGCGAAGAGGCCCTGGCGTTCTGGACCGACGGCTTCGTCAACACCGGTTCCAACCGTACCCGTGGCACCAAGGACAACAGCTTCACCACCTATGGCCTGAGTGCCGGCATGGACTATCGCCTCTCGCCACGCACGGTGGTCGGCGTCGGCTTCGGCTACGGCAACGACCGCGCCGACATCGGCGAGCACGACACCCGCAACGAAGGCGACGCACTGGGCCTGGCGGCGTACCTGAGCGTCAACCCGCTGTCGGAGGTGTATATCGATGCGTTGCTGGGCTACAACCGCATCAGCTTCGATTCGCGCCGCTACGTCACAGCCGATCCGTCCAACGGCTATGCCCGTGGTTCGCGCGATGCCGACCAGCTGTTCGCCTCGCTGACTGCCAGCTACGAGTACCGCCAAGGCCCGCTGTCGCTGGCCCCGTATGCGCGGATCAACAGCAGCTACACCAAGCTCGATGCCTACAGCGAACGAGGTGGTGGTGCGTTTGCCCTGGCCTACGAGGAACAGACCTTGCGCTACTTCACCTCGTTCCTGGGGGTACGCTCGGGCTACGACATCGACACCCGCTTCGGCGTGCTGACGCCACGGGTGGGCCTGGCCTGGGGTCACAACTTCAGCCGCAACGAGGACTACCGCATGCGCTATGCCGACCAGGGCAGCGGCGGTGTGCTGTACCGGCTGTCACCTGACCCGATGGACACCAACTTCATGGACCTGGACACCGGGCTCGACCTGAGCCTGGGGCGTAGCTGGCGTCTTGGCTTCTCGTACAAGACCGCGCTGGGCACCAATGAGCGCAACGAGATGTTCCGCATCGGGCTGGATGGCAAGTTCTGACCGGCAGCTAAAATGCAGAAGGCCGCTGCCTTGCGGGAGCGGCCTTGCCGGGGCGCCGGACCGGCCGGAAAGGGCTGCGTAGCAGCCACATCGGTATTGCATGAAGCTGAAATCCTGGGGCCGCTGCGCGGCCCTTTCGCGGCACAAGGCCGCTCCTACAATATCCGCGTGAGCCTTTGAGTCCTGGCTTACGCGGTCGTGTAGGAGCGGCCTTGTGTCGCGAAAGGGCCGCAAAGCGGCCCCAACTACTTGTACTGCTGGCTAGCGCTCAGTGCAGGTCGAAGCGGTCCAACTCCATTACCTTCACCCACGCTGCCACGAAGTCCTTGACGAACTTCTCCTGGGCATCGCTGCTGCCATACACCTCGCTCAGCGCACGCAACTGCGCATGCGAGCCGAACACCAGATCAATCCGGGTGCCGGTCCACTTCACCTGGCCTGTCTTGCGATCACGGCCCTCGAAGGCGTCGTTGTCAGCCGAGGTCGGCTTCCATTCCACGCCCATATCCAACAGGTTGCGGAAGAAATCGTTGCTAAGCACACCGACCTTGTCGGTGAACACGCCATGCTGGCTACCGCCATGATTGGCGCCCAGTACACGCAGGCCACCGATCAGTACGGTCAGCTCTGGCGCAGTCAGGGTCAGCAACTGAGCCTTGTCCAGCAGCAGCTTCTCGGCTTTGACGCTGTAGCGCGCCTTGCTGAAGTTACGGAAACCATCGGCCAGCGGTTCGAGTACAGCGAACGATTCCACGTCGGTCTGCGCTTGGGAGGCATCCACACGCCCTGGGCGGAACGCCACGCTGACACTGTGCCCGGCGTCCTTGGCGGCCTTCTCCACCGCGGCGCTGCCGGCGAGCACAATCAGGTCGGCCAGGGAGACATGCTGGCCACCGGCCTTGAATTCGTCGCGAATCTTCTCCAGCGCCGCCAGCACCTTGTCGGTGCCTTGGTTGGCGGCCCAGCTCTTCTGTGGTTCAAGGCGCAGACGACCACCGTTGGCGCCACCGCGCTTGTCCGACCCCCGGAAGGTAGAGGCCGCAGCCCATGCCGTCGACACCAGCTCGCTGACGCTCAGACCCGACGCCAGGACCTTGGTCTTGAGGGCGGCGATGTCCTGCTCGCTCAGCACCGGGCCATCGGCCTTGGGCAGCGGGTCCTGCCACAGCAGCTCTTCGTTGGGCATTTCCGGGCCCAGGTAGCGCGCCAGCGGGCCCATGTCGCGGTGGATCAGCTTGTACCAGGCGCGGGCGAAGGCGTCGGCGAGCTGCTCGGGGTTATCCTTGAAGCGCTTGGCGATGGGACCATAGATCGGGTCGAAACGCAGCGCCAGGTCCGAGGTCAGCATCATTGGCGCGTGCTTCTTCGACGGGTCGTGGGCATCCGGCACGGTGCCGGCGCCCTTGCCATCCTTGGGCCGCCACTGGTGCGCACCGGCTGGGCTCTTGGTCAGCTCCCACTCGAAGTTGAACAGGTTGTTGAGGTACTCGTTGCTCCAGCGGGTTGGGGTCGAGGTCCAGGTCACCTCCAGGCCGCTGGTGATGGTGTCGCCACCCTTGCCGCTGCCGAACGTGTTGGCCCAGCCAAAGCCCTGCAGCTCAAGGCCCGCCGCTTCCGGTTCAGGCCCGACGTTGTCGGCGGGGCCGGCGCCGTGGGTCTTGCCGAAGGCGTGGCCACCGGCAATCAAAGCCACGGTTTCTTCATCGTTCATGGCCATGCGGCCGAAGGTGTCGCGGATATCCTTACCCGAGGCCACCGGATCCGGGTTGCCTTCCGGGCCTTCGGGGTTGACGTAGATCAGGCCCATCTGCACGGCGGCCAGCGGGTTTTCCAGGTTGCGCTCACCGGCCAAGGTGCGGCTCTGCTCCTCACCATGCTTGGCCGGCTCCGCTACCAGATCGCCCTGGCCGGGCGGCTGGGCCTTGCCGTAACGGGTGTCGCCGCCCAGCCAGACTTTTTCCGAGCCCCAGTACACGTCCTCGTCCGGCTCCCACACATCTGCGCGCCCGCCCGAGAAACCGAAGGTCTTGAAGCCCATGGACTCCAGAGCCACGTTGCCGGTGAGTACGATCAGGTCAGCCCAGGAGATCTTGTTGCCGTACTTCTGCTTGATCGGCCACAGCAGGCGCCGGGCTTTGTCCAGGCTGACGTTGTCCGGCCAGCTGTTGAGCGGCGCGAAACGCTGCTGACCAGACCCCGCGCCGCCTCGCCCGTCGCCGATGCGGTAGGTGCCGGCACTGTGCCAGGCCATGCGGATGAACAGCGGACCATAATGACCGAAGTCGGCAGGCCACCAGTCCTGGGAATCGGTCATCAGGGCCGTGAGGTCTTGCTTGAGGGCCTGGAAATCGAGGCTCTTGAACGCTTTGGCATAGTCGAAACCCGGATCCATCGGGTCGGACTTGCTGGAGTGCTGGTGAAGGATCTTCAGGTTGAGCTGGTCAGGCCACCAGTCACGGTTACTGGTGCCGCCACCGGCGGTTTGATGGAACGGGCATTTCGATTCGTTCGACATCTGCTTGTACCTTTTGGGTCGGGTCTGCTCATCAGGTGTCGTCGGTCTGAACCGACAAGCGGGTTTGCCAAAATCTCAGGACAGCGCTGGCTGGGTCTTGCACCCAGGTGCTCAAGCGCCAGACGCATCGGCATTTCACGGGGCCACGGAAAAGACTAGCCGAGCTTGGCCAGAGGTCTAATAGAGCCGCTATTGAGTGCCGATAGCCTGCGCACATCGGTACAAGCCAGGCGCGGCCGATCTGTGCTTGAATCGAGAGTCTTACTCCGTCCAAGGCCCCTGTGCATGAACCGCAACGACCTGCGCCGCGTCGACATGAACCTGTTGGTGGTGTTCGAAGCCCTGATGCTCGAACGCAACCTGACCCGCGTGGGCGAAAAGCTGTTCATCACCCAACCTACGGTGAGCGCTGCCCTGGCGCGCCTGCGCGACCTGTTCGACGACCCGTTGCTGATCCGCAACGGCCGGGCCATGGAGCCCACGCCCCGAGCCATGCAGATTTTCCACGAACTGGGCCCGGCCATGGACGTAATTTCCGCGGCAATCAGCCGTGCCAAGGCCTTCGACCCGGCTAGCAGCTGCAATGTGTTCCGTCTGGGCCTGTCGGATGATGCCGAGTTCGGCCTGTTCCCTGCCCTGCTCGAAGCGTTACGCCGTGAAGCGCCACAAATCAGCGTGGTGGTGCGCCGCGCCAACTTTCTATTAATGCCGGGGCTGCTGGCCAGCGGCGAAATCTCAGTGGGTGTCAGCTACACCACCGACCTGCCGGCCAACGCCAAGCGCCGCAAGCTACGCGACATTGGCGTACGAGTGCTGCGCGCCGACGACCGGCCAGGGCCGCTGACCCTCGACGAATACTGCAACCGCCCTCACGTGATGGTGTCGTTTTCTGGCGACATGAGCGGCAACATCGACCTGGACCTAGCGCGCATAGGCCGCTGCCGCAAGGTGGTGTTGGCGGTGCCACAGTTCGGCAGTCTGCGGGCACTGCTGCGCAACACCGAGATGATCGCCACCGTCCCCGACTACGCCGCCTGTGCCCTGGCCGACGACGGCAGCTTGCGGGCAGACCCTGCGCCGTTCGAGATCAGCGAAGCGGAGCTGTCGATGGCCTGGAACAGCGCCCACGACAACGACCCCGCTGAACGCTGGCTGCGTGAGCGTATCCTGCACTTCATGAGCAGTGCCCGCTGAATCATCGATCCTGTCGATAGCGACCATGCCTGCCATCGAGTTCCGTCGATGGCCGCAGACGACGAAGATAGCGCCATTGGATCTTCGACGAGGCACTCACCATGAAAACCGGCATGCTCGCCGCCCTGCTGGCCCTGTTCGCGACGCTCGCAGGCTGCACCAGCCCTTCGACCAGCCAGGGGCACTTCTACTCAGCCACGGAACTGTCCAGCGTGTCCCTCAGCCATGGCCAGCATGTGGCAGTGTTGCTAGGCCGCAACGCCGCCGCCACCCTGGACTACCTACAGCGCCACCACGACGCCGCCGCACCGGCTAATGGCCAGGCCACCCCGGTGGCGACCCTGGGTGGTAACCAGGCGTACAACTGGCTGGCCAACTCCCTGGCCCAGCAGTTCGCCGAGGTGACGTTCTACGAAGACCTCGACACCCTGCTGGCCGACCGCCCCGATGTGATCGTGCTACTGGACACCCAGAGCCGCGTGGCGAGTGGCCCTGGCGGCGATATCCAGGCCAGTGTGGTCGCGCGATTCTTCGACGAGCAATTAACGTATATCGGGCGTGCCGAAGGCGTGGCGCGCCAGGCGGCGCAAGGCGCCACGGTGCTGCGCCAACTGGCCGCCGTACAGGCGGTGCAGGCCGACGCGCTAAAACAGTTCGATGCGTCACTGCACCGGCTGATGCAAGGAGCCGCCTGAGCCGCGCACCGACTGAAGACGCCAGCCAGCATCCTCGCACTGGCGCAACGGCAGCGGTGAGCTGCCGCCCGAGCAGCGCCGGTAATCACCTGCGAACAGGCGGTTACTGCGTCTGCAAGCCCTGCGTATGCACAACATAACCGGCGCTGCCCCCCACGAACACCGCGAAGCAGCACGCATGCAGTGTCAGAAAGCACTATCCCAGGATGAATAAATAGTTATAAGATAACGTTTCATTTGACATCCATTCCTGCCTGCGACCTTTCCAGATGACAAGCGCTTCAGCCACCCCCACCCTGCTTACCCAGCGCCTGCAGAGCATCGACGCCCTGCGTGGCCTGGTGATCCTGTTCATGCTGCTCGACCACGTACGTGAGACCTTCTTCCTGCATCGCCAGGTCAACGACCCGATGAACGTCGACATCACCGAACCCAGCCTGTTCGCCAGCCGCACCCTGGCACACCTGTGCGCGCCGGTGTTCGTGCTGCTGACCGGCCTGTCGGCATGGCTGTATGGCGAGAAGCACCAAGGCCGGGGCGATGTCTCGGCGTTCCTGTTCAAGCGCGGGCTGTTCCTAGTGGCGCTGGAGTTCACCCTGGTGAATTTCGCCTGGACCTTCCAACTGCCACCCAGCGTGATCTACATGCAGGTGATCTGGGCCATCGGCGTGAGCATGATCGCCCTGTCACTGCTGGTGTGGCTGCCGCGTGCGGCGCTGGTGCTGCTGGGGGTCGCGATTGTCGCTGGGCATAACCTGCTCGATGGCCTGCACTTTGGCCCGGACTCGGCAATGCACGTGCCGTGGGCCATCCTGCATGACCGCGGCTGGCTGGAGGTATCCGACAGCCTGCGCCTACGCACTTCTTATCCGGTACTGCCGTGGATCGGGGTGATCACACTCGGTTATGCCCTGGGGCCGTGGTTCGGCCGCAACAGCCAGGCCTGCGTGCGTCAACGGCGCCTGCTGCTGGTCGGGGCTGGCGCGCTGTTGGGCTTTGCGGTGCTGCGTGCGTTCAATGGCTATGGTGAAGCGCCATGGCACAGCTACCCGTCATTCACCCAGACCCTGATGAGCGTGTTCAACGTCACCAAGTACCCACCTTCGCTGCTGTTCCTGAGCCTGACTCTGGGCTGCGGCCTGCTGTTGCTACGCGGCTTCGAGCGTGCAGGCACTGCACGCTGGATTGGCGTGCTGGCGGTATTCGGCGCCGCGCCGATGTTCTTCTACCTGCTGCACCTGTATGAGCTGAAGGTACTGTACGTGGCCTGCGTGGCACTGTTCGGGCTCAACCAAGGCGAGTACTTCGGCTTCAACGGCATCGCGGCGGTATGGCTCGCAGCAGTGCTGCTGGCCATCGCGCTGTACCTGCCGGTGCGCGCATTCGCCCGCCTGAAAGCCCGGCGCCGCGATATTGCCTGGCTCAAGTACCTTTGAAGACGCGCTGCGCGCTTCAAGTGGCTAGCTACAAGCTGCAAGAAAACACGCAACCGCTCTACTTGCAGCTTGCCGCTTGTAGCTTGCCACTCAAGGGGTCTACCATGCCCGCCGCCGGTTTCCACACGGAATTAATAGGGAACTCCCGGGCCGCCCAGTGCGTGCCCAAGGGAACTGCCCCCGCAACTGTAGGTGCCGAGCCCGTGCCATCGATGCCACTGGAGACTCATCCGGGAAGGCTGGCGCAGGGCCTGGACGCACCAGTCAGGAGACCTGCCGGCATACATTCACCAACCGGCGGGGTGTCCGGGATGGTCATCTCCCCCCCTTGCGGGTGCTGCCTGTCGACCTGTGCGCCAGGCCCGGCGATGCCTGTCCGTGCGCTCATTCCGTGCACCGTTCGATAGGAGATCGCCCGACCATGCTGCCCCGTTTAGCCACCCTGCTCGCCAGCCTTTCGCTGGCAAGCGTCGCTCAGGCCGCGGCCACTCAATACCCGCTCAGCGTCGACAACTGCGGCCTCGTGCAGACCTTCACCCAAGCGCCCGAGCGTGCGGTGACCATCGGCCAGGCCGGCACCGAAATACTCTACGCACTGGGCCTGGGCGACAAGCTGGCCGGCACTTCGCTGTGGTTCAACAACGTGCTGCCCGAGTTCGCCGCGCAGAATGCCAAGGTGCCACGTCTGGCCGACAACGATCCTAGCTTCGAGGCGGTAGTGGGCAAACGCCCGCAGTTAGTGACAGTGCAGTTCGAATGGATGGTCGGCGCCCAGGGCGTGGTGGCGACCCGCGAGCAGTTCAGCGAGCTGAAGATCCCGACCTATCTGCTGCCCAGCGACTGCGAGGGCAAGGACAACCTGGTGGGCGCCGACGGCACCCGCCTGCAGCCGTTCCAGGTCGACACCCTCTACAAGAGCGTTAGCCAGCTGGCCGAGATCTTCGATGTACAAGACCGCGGCGATGCGCTCAATGCCACGCTCAAGGGCCAGTTGGCCCACGCACAGCAGCAACTGGCCGGCAAGGACCTGTCCGGCACCAGCGCGCTGTTCTGGTTCTCCAGCGCCGACCTTGAGATGGACCCGTACGTGGCCGGTCGCCAGGGCGTGGCCGACTTCATGCTACAGACCCTGGGCGTGCGCAACGTTGTCGAGTCCAACGAAGAATGGCCGACCGTAGGCTGGGAAACCTTGGTAAAGGCCAACCCGACCTGGGTGATCATCGCCCGCATGGACCGCCGCCGCTTCCCCGCCGACGACTACCAGAAGAAGCTCGACTTCCTGCGTAACGACCCGGTGGCCAAGCACATGGACGCGGTCAAGCACGGCCGGGTGATCGTGCTCGACGCCGACGCCATGCAGGCCGGCATTCGCCTGTTCCGTGGCCTGGAGCGTTTGTCCGACGCTTTTGCCAGTGGTAAAGCCCCGCAATCATGAACCGTTTGCTACCCCTGAGCCTCGCGACCCTGATCGCCCTGCTAATGGCCCTGCTGGCCGGTATCGCCATCGGTGAAACCCGCCTGGGCGCCGAGCTTGTGTGGCAGGTGCTGGGCAACCACCTGTGGCAAGCCGGGCATGTGCTCGACCCGATCGACGCCGGCATCGTGTGGAACTACCGCCTGCCGCGCACCCTGGTGGCGGCGGCCTGTGGCGCAGGCCTGGCCACCTGCGGGGTGATCCTCCAGGCGCTGTTGCGCAACCCATTGGCCGAGCCGTACCTGCTGGGGCTGTCGGCCGGTGCCTCCACCGGCGCTGTTGCAGTGGGCCTGCTGGGTTTGGGCGGCGCGGCATTATCGCTGTCCGGCGGCGCGTTCATCGGCGCCCTGGTGGCGTTCGGCCTGGTACTGGTGCTGGCGCGTGCCAGCGGCAGCAGCCAGAACAACGCCCAAGTGATCCTTGCGGGGATCGCCGGCTCGCAGTTGTTCACCGCGCTCACGGCGTTCCTGATCACCAAGTCGGCCACCGCCGAGCAGGCGCGCGGCATCATGTTCTGGCTGTTGGGTAACCTCAGCGGCGTGCGCTGGCCGTCGGTGTGGCAGGCGCTGCCGGTGGCCTTGCTGGGGCTGGGCGTTTGCCTGTGGCATCGGCGAGCACTGGACGCCTTCACCTTTGGCGCCGATTCGGCCGCCTCGCTGGGGGTACCGGTGCGCCGTACGCAGTTACTGTTGATCAGTTGCGCAGCGCTAGTCACCGCTGTGATGGTCTCGATCGTCGGCGCCATCGGCTTCGTGGGGTTGGTGATTCCGCATGCCCTGCGCCTGCTGCTGGGCACCGGCCACAGCCGCCTGTTACCCGCCAGTGCGCTCGGCGGCGCACTGTTCCTGATCCTCGCCGACATTCTCTCGCGCACCCTGATCACCGGCCAGGTGATCCCGGTGGGCGTGGTCACCGCGCTGATCGGTGCGCCAGTGTTCGCGCTGATCCTGATCAGCCGCCGGGGGCGCCCATGACCGCCATGAACCTCTGCGCGCAGGCCCCGTTGAGCTGCCAAGGCCTCAGCCTGCGTCTGGCCGGCCGCGACGTGCTGCGGGGTATCGACCTCAGCGTGAACCCCGGTGAAACCTTGGGCCTGGTCGGCCCCAACGGCTCGGGCAAGTCGACTCTGCTCAAGCTGCTCGCCGGCCTGCGAGCGCCCAGCAGCGGCAGCGTACAGTTGCTCGGCGAGTCGCTGGCGAAGCTCCCGCGTCGGCGCATCGCCCAGTGCCTGGCGCTGGTCGAGCAGCAGGCCGATACCCTCGACAGCATCAGCGTGTTCGACGCCGTAGCCTTGGGCCGAACCCCGTGGCTGTCAGCCCTGACACCGTTCGGCAAGGCGGACCGAATCATCGTCGAACAGGCCTTGGCCGATGTCGACGCCACTCATTTGGCCGCGCGGCTATGGCGCGAGTTGTCCGGTGGCGAGCGCCAACGCGTGCACATCGCCCGCGCCCTGGCCCAACGCCCGCAGTTGTTGCTGCTGGACGAGCCAACCAACCACCTGGATATCCAGCACCAGTTGAGCCTGCTGCAGCAGGTGCAGGCCTTGCCAGTGACTACCGTGGTAGCCCTGCACGACCTCAACCAGGCTCTCACCTGTGATCGCCTGGCTGTGCTCGACCAGGGCCGTCTGGTCGCCCTCGGCGCCCCCGAAGCGGTGCTCACGCCCGAATGCTTGCTGCGTACCTTCGGCGTGCACGCCCACTACCTCACCGACCCTTACGATGGCGCGCGCATCCTGCGCTTTCGCGCCCCCTGAACCAGGACGTTCCGCCCATGCTGCCCCGCACCGCCGCCCTGCTGCTCGCCACGTTGCTGGCCACCCCCGTCGCCTACGCTGAGGTGCATGAGGTGAAGATGCTCAACCGTGGCGCCGATGGCGCCATGCTCTATGAGCCTGATCACCTGCACATTGCCCAAGGCGACACGGTGCGTTTCCTGCCAACCCAGGCCGGGCACAACGCCGCCAGCCTGCCTGAGTTACTCCCGGCCGGGGCCCGCGCGTTCAAGAGCAAGCTCAACCAAACCTTCGAGCACACCTTCGACGTCCCTGGTTTGTACGGCATCCAGTGCATCCCGCACCTGGCCATGGGCATGGTGATGCTGATTCAGGTCGGCGAGCGCAGCCACACGGCCCTGCCCGACACCCTTCCGGCCCGCGCCAAGGCACGTCTGGCGGCGCAGCTGCAACAACTGGAGGCCGGCCAATGACGCGCCTGTTCATCGCCCTGCCCTTGCTTGGACTGAGCCCGCTGGCGCTGGCCGAATCTGCGCAATCCCAGGCCAATGGTTTTATCGAGGACAGCACCTGGGGCCTGCTCAACCGTATGCTCTTCGATCAGCGCGACTACCGCCACGGCGGGCGCAACAGCGGCGCCCGCAACGCCTACAAGCCGCGCAGCGAGCGCAATGGCATGGCCGAAGAATGGGGCTACGGCCTGATGGGCACGTTCAGCTCGGGCTTCACCCAAGGCCTGGTCGGCGTCGGTGTCGATGCCCACGCCTACCTGGGGGGCAAGCTCGACAGCGGCGGCGGCCGCGCTGGCAAGGCCCGGCTGCTGAGCCTGGACAACCAAGGCCACCCCAAGGACGACTACAGTCGTGGCGGCGCAGCGGTGAAGTTGCGCGTGTCCAACACCGTGCTGTCGTATGGCGAGCAACGGGTCAAGACCCCGGTGTTCAGTTCCTCCGACAGCCGCCTGCTGCCCGAGACCTTCACCGGCTGGTTCCTCACTAGCAGCGAAATCGACACGCTCAAGCTAGTGGCTGGCCACTTCACCGAGAACGCCGACCGTAACGCCTCGAGCCACGACCAGGGCTTCGTGGTGAACTACTCCAACGGCCGCCAGGGCACTGCCTTCGACCTGGCCGGCGCGGTGTGGAACCCCAGCGCGAACGTCAGTTCCAGCCTGTACACCTCGCGCTATGCAGACACCTGGAACCAGCACTACCTGGGCAGCACCCTGAGCCACGCCATCGATGCACAGCGCAGCCTCAGCCTCGACTTGAACCTGTACCGCACCACCGACACCGGCAAGGCTTTGTCCGGGCGCATCGACAACACCACCTGGAGCCTGGTCGGCCGCTACGCCCAAGGGCCCCACGCCTTCAGCCTGGGCTGGCAGCAGGTGGATGGCAACACACCGTTCGACTACGTCAGCCGCGGTGCGATCTATATCGCCAACGCCGTGCAGATGTCCGACTTCAATGCGCCGAACGAGAAGTCGTGGCAGGCGCGCTATGACCTGAACATGGGTGCATATGGCATCCCGGGGTTGAACCTGACGGCGCTGTACGTGCGCGGCTTCGCTATCGACGGCAGCCACGTCGACCCTAAAGGTGGGTACGCGTACCTGGGCTACGGGAAGGATGGCAAGCACTGGGAGCGCGACCTTGAAGCACGCTACGTGGTGCAGGCCGGCAAGGCCAAGGGGTTGGCGTTTTCGCTCAGGCACAACGTACACCGTGGGGATACGGCGCAGGCCGAGCTGGATGGCGATCAGATCAGACTAGCGGTGGAGTATCCGCTTACCGGTGGGCTCTAAAAAGCTGTCCTTCTAAGCTGACACCGTCCCCTGTAGGAGCGGCCTTGCCGGGGTGCCGGACCGGCCGGAAAGGGCTGCGCAGCAGCCCCGACGATCTTGCATGAGACTGAGATCCGGGGGCTGCTGCGCAGCCCATCGCGACGCAAGGCCGCCCTCATAGAACTACACATAACTTATTGATTTAGAAGGAATCTGTGGGAGTGGGCTTGCCGGAGTGCCGGACCACCGCGAACACCGGCAAAGCCGGTGCCATACACCGAGTCGCCTGCTTCGCGGGCAAGTCGGGGCGCCGAACCGCCGCTCCCACAGGGTACGCGGAGCGCTTGCGAAATCAGTTCTCTGCGCGACAGCGCAGCCCAAAGGGCTGGGTGATCTCCTACAGGGGCAGCGTGGATTCAAGCTTTGCGCAGTCCTGTGGGTGCGGGCTTGCCCGCGAAATTGGCGACGCGGTACATGGCACCGGCTTTGCCGGTGTTCGCGGCACGAGGCAGCTCCAGGAGCCGCGTGGATTCAGGCGTTGCGCAGCCCTGCGAGCCCATCGAGCTGCATATGCGTGGTCTGCCAGACCGGGTCGGGCTCGATGTCGACGATCTCGAACCCTTGGCGCTCCCAGAAGCGAATCGCCCCCGCCAGGAATGGGTGGGTATGCAGGTACAGGCACTCCACACCAGCCCCTTGCGCATGCGCGCGAAGCGCTGCGAACAAGGCACCAGCCAGGCCATGACGGCGATACTCGGGGCTGACGAACAGGCGCACGATTTCCACGGTGTTACGGGCCTGATAGTCGAGCTGGGGGAAGCGGTGGTCATACGGCAGGTAGCCCACGCCTGCGATCAACCGGCCCTGGTCGTGGGCCACCAGAAAGTGCCCATCCCCCTCAATGAAGGTTTCGCAAAAGCGCGCCAGGTCCCGCGGCAGCGGTGAATCGGCGAGTATCGGGAAAAGCTGCCGGCGCGCGTTATCGATAAAGCGCACAGTTTCGGCAATAGCGTGGCGGCTGACAGGGCTGATGGTCCAGGTAGGCATTGCTCGGTGCACAACGACGGGTGGGCTGGCTGTTCTACCGCAGCAAAGGCCCCGGCGCAATGCCGTTCACCTGTCGCCCGGCTGGGCCTGGCAGGGATGGTCAACGCCGCTGGCAGGCTGACACAAGACGACCTACCAGCCGTTAGCCAAACTGCGCCTCAGCTCTCGACGCCCCGCATCCTCATCTGCATGGGCGAGCCCCAACAAGAAACCCGATCGCAGCGGTGCCCTTGAGCGCCCTGCGCAGTGAGACCCGCCATGACTTTCGACACCCGTATCGACTTCATCTACCTCAGCGAACAGGACATGATTCGCGCCGGCGTGACCGACATGCCGGCTTGCGTAGACACCATGGAAGAAATGTTCGGCCTGCTTTACCAGGGTGACTATCGCATGGCCGGGCCGAACAGCGACTCCCATGGGGCGATGATCACTTTCCCCGAGCACTCGCCCTTCCCGAACATGCCTAAGCCGACTGCTGACCGCCGCATGATGGCCATGCCGGCCTACCTGGGCGGCAACTTCCAGACCGCCGGGGCCAAGTGGTACGGCTCGAACATCGCCAACCGCGAGAAGGGCCTGCCGCGCTCGATCCTGATGCTCACCCTCAACGACGCCGACACCGGCGCACCGCTGGCGCACATGTCGGCCAACCTGCTCTCGGCCTACCGTACCGGCGCCATCCCCGGCGTAGGCGCCCGCCACCTGGCGCGCAAGGACGCGAAAGTCATCGGCCTGGCCGGCCCCGGGGTGATGGGAAAGACCACCGTGGCAGCGTTCATGGCGGTCTGCCCACAGGTGGACACGCTCAAGATCAAGGGCCGTGGCCAGAAGAGCCTCGACGCCTTCGTCACCTGGGTGCACGCGACCTTCCCGCAGATCGTCAATGTCCACGTCGTACAAACCCTCGAGGAGGTGGTGCGCGGCTCGGACCTGGTCAGCTATTGCAGCTCGGGCGAGGTCGGCGACCCGTCGCAGTACCCGCTGGTACGCCGCGAGTGGGTCAAGCCCGGCGCATTCCTGGCCATGCCCGCGCCATGCAGCATCGACGCCGGCATGGAGCAGGCCGACGTGCGCAAGGTGGTGGACAACACCGGCCTGTACGAGGCTTGGTTCGAAGAACTGCCCAAGCCGGCGCACAACCACGTGCCACTGGTGGGCGTGCGCTTCATGGACATGATCGCCGAAGGCAAGCTCGACGCCGCCCAGGTCGAGGACATCGGCAAGATCATCGCCGGTGACGCACCAGGCCGGCTCAACGACGAGGAAATCATCCTCATGTCGGTCGGCGGCATGCCCGTGGAGGACGTCGCCTGGGGCACCGTGGTGTACCGCAACGCCATCGCCCGAGGCATCGGCGTCAAGCTCAACCTCTGGGAAACCCCGGTCTTGAGCTGACCCTTTCACCCACTGACAACAAGGCAATCAGCATGACCCAAATCACCAAACTCAAGACCGGCTCCAAATTCGAAGACATGGCCAGCTACTCCCGCCTGGTGGCCGTGGACAACTGGATCTACGTCTCCAACACCGCAGGCCGTAACCCGCAGACCCAAGTGATTCCCGAAGACGTCATCGAGCAGACCCAACAAGTGTTCGCCAACATCGAAACCGCCTTGGCGGCGGTCGATGCCAGCCTGGCGGATGTGATCTGCTCACGCGTGTTCATCCAAGACCCGAACGATGTGCCCAAGGTGATGGAGGCCATTGGCGAGAAGTTTCGTGGAATCGACCCGGCCACCACGGTGACTTGCCCGCCGCTGGGCTCGACCGTGTACAAGGTCGAGCTTGAGGTCACAGCCTATCGCGGCGCTTCGCGCGCCGATGTTGCGCTGATCCGCCTGGGCCAGTGAAAGCACACGCCACCGTTTTGCCTACCCTGTTCCACTGCCCTGAGTAATGCCATGTCCCCCACCATCACCCCTGTCCAGACCCACCCCCGCCAGCCGGACGCGACCACCGTCGTGATCATCGGCGGCGGCATCATCGGCCTGACCGCCGCACTGACGCTGGCCGAGCGCAACATCCCAGTGGTGGTGCTGGAGAAGGGGCGTATTGCCGGCGAGCAGTCCTCGCGCAACCTGGGCTGGGTGCGCAAGACCAACCGCCATGCCGACGACATTCCACTGGCCCTGGCGGCCGATCGGTTGTGGGCCGAAATGCCCCAGCGGGTGGGCAGCGAAGTGGGCTACCGGCAAGCGGGCATCCTGTTCGTCGCACGCAACGATGCGCAGATGGGCATGCACGAAGGCTGGCTCAAGAGCGTCGAGCACCTGAACCTGGATTCGCGGCTGCTGAGCAACAGTGAGATCGCGCAAAAGGTGCCCGGTGGCAGTACAACGTGGTCCGGCGGTCTCTACACACCCTCGGACGCTCGCGCCGAACCGACGCTGGCCGCCAGTGCGATTGCCCGCGCGGCCATCGCCAAGGGCGCGATCATCGTCGAGCATTGCGCGGTGCGCACCTTGGTGACCGCTGCCGGGCGAGTCAGTGGCGTGGTCACCGAGCAAGGCGAGATCCGTTGCGAGCAGGTGCTGCTGGCGGGCGGCCTGTGGTCGCGCAAGTTCCTCGGCAACCTGGGCGTCAACCTGCCGACCCTGCCGCTGACCTGCTCGGTGTTGCGCACCGAGCCCATGGACGGGCCCACCGACATCGCCGTGGGCGCACCGGACTTTTCCTTCCGCAAACACCAGGACGGCGGCTTCATCATCACCCAGCGCGGCAAACTGGATGCCTTCCTGACCCTCGATCACCTGCTGCTGGGCACGCGTTTCCTGCCGCAACTGCGTGCCCAGCGCGACTTCCTGAAGATCAGTCTGGGTGGCTACTTCTTCAAGGACCTGGCCCTGGCGCGGCGCTGGAAGGCCACCGACGTCACCCCGTTCGAACGTGTTCGGGTACAAGACCCTGCGGCCAACACGGCGCTCAATTCCCAGGCGCTGACCAACCTCAAGGCCGCGTGGCCAGCGTTCGAACAGGCGCGCATCGCGTCGGCCTGGGCTGGCACCATCGATGTGACCCCCGACTCGAACCCGGTGATCGGCGCGGTGGCGAGCATTCCTGGCCTGACCCTGGCCAGCGGTTTTTCCGGGCATGGCTTCGGCACCTCGCCTGCAGCCGGCCAACTGGCCGCCGACCTGGTCGCCCAGCACACCCCGCTGATCGACCCGACACCTTACCGTTTCGAACGCTTCGCCTGAGTGCACCAGCTCGGCCGGAGCCCACGGAAACCAGCATGAGCATCCATATGCGGTATGGTTACGCGCATATTGATTGCAACGGAGATCTTCATGCTGGGTGCCTTTGAACGACGCCTCGACCCCTTCCCACCCGACGAGGCGCCACCGCCGCCGATGGGCCTGATGCGTTTCATGTGGGCGTGCACACGCGGTGCACGCGGCTACATCCTGGCCTTCGCGCTGCTCAGCGCCAGCGTGTCGATCTACGAAGCCTGGCTGTTCGCCTTCCTCGGCCAGGTAGTGGACCTGCTCGCCACCTGGCAGGCCGGTGGCGAGGCCGCGGCCCAGGAGCAACGTGCGCTGTGGGGCATCGGCAGCGTGCTGGTGGCCAGTGTCGGTCTGGTAGCCTTGCGCACCATGGTCCAGCACCAGGTACTGGCCATCAACCTGCCCTTGCGCCTGCGTTGGGACTTCCACCGCCTGATGCTGCGCCAGAGCCTGTCGTTCTTCTCCGACGAATTCTCCGGGCGGGTCACCACCAAGGTCATGCAGACCGCGCTGGCCGTGCGCGAGGTGCTATTCACCCTGATCGAGATCATCCCCGGCATCGGCGTGTACTTCATTGCCATCATCGCCCTGGCCGGCGGCTTCGCGCTCAAGCTGATGCTGCCGTTCGTGGCCTGGATCGTGCTGTTCGGCCTGGCCATGCTGTACTTCGTGCCGCGCCTGGGCAAAGTCGGCCAAGAGCAGGCCCACGCCCGCTCATCGATGACCGGACGCGTCTCGGATGCCTACACCAACATCACCACGGTCAAGCTGTTCTCCCACGCCAAGCGCGAGGCGCACTTCGCCCGTGCGGCAATGGAAGACTTCAAGCTCACCGGCTTTCGCCAGATGCGTCTGGTCAGCCAGTTCGAGATCGTCAACCAGGCGCTGGTGGTCGGCCTGATCCTGAGTGCCGGCGGCTATGCGCTGTGGCTTTGGCACCAGGGCGAGGTCGGCACCGGTGCGGTGGCCGCGATCACCGCCATGGCCCTGCGCATCAACGGCATGTCGCACTGGATCATGTGGCAGATGACCTCGCTGTTCGAAAGCATCGGCACCGTGCAGGACGGCATGGACACCCTGACCCGCGGCCCCAAGGTGCAGGATGCTCCCAACGCCGGCCAGCTACAGACCCACGGCGGCGCGGTGAGCTTCGAGCAGGTGCAGTTCAACTACAACGGCGAGCGCCAGGTACTCGACGGCCTGACCCTGCACATCAAGGCGGGTGAAAAAGTCGGCCTGGTGGGCCGCTCCGGCGCGGGCAAGTCGACCCTGATCAACCTGCTGCTGCGCTTCTACGACGTGAACAGCGGGGTGATCCGTATCGATGGCCAGGACATCGCCCAGGTGACCCAGGACAGCCTGCGCAGCGCCATCGGCATGGTCACCCAGGATACCTCGCTGCTGCACCGCTCAATCCGCGACAACATCGCCTACGGCCGCCCCGAGGCCACCGATGCACAAATCCGCCAGGCAGCGGCCAACGCTCAAGCCGACGGTTTCATCAGCCAGCTCAGCGACAAACAGGGTCACAGCGGCTACGACACCCTGGTAGGCGAGCGCGGCATCAAGCTTTCCGGTGGCCAGCGCCAACGCATCGCGATTGCCCGGGTAATGCTCAAGAATGCGCCGATCCTGCTGCTGGACGAGGCCACCAGTGCGCTGGATTCGGAGGTCGAGGTGGCAATCCAGGAAAGCCTGGATGAAATGATGCAGGGCAAGACGGTGATCGCCATCGCCCACCGGCTGTCCACCATCGCGGCGATGGACCGGCTGATCGTGATGGACGAGGGGCGCATCATCGAGCAAGGCACCCACGCAGAACTGCTGGCGCGCAACGGCACCTATGCGCGCTTGTGGCAGCACCAGAGCGGCGGGTTCCTGGGGGAAGACCAGGGGGTGGTCGAGGCGCTGGAGTAACCTTACCCAAGACGCCGGGCAGCGGCTGGAACCCGATGGGTCAGCCGCTCTACCTCGCGCGCTTTATCGATCACGCTGATGATTACTATCGAGCCGCTCGCCTGTCGGGCCAGCACACCCGACTTTTATAATCGCCGTCTATTTTCCCTCTCCCCCCGCCTACTCCAGGCGCCATCTCCTTGGAACCCACACCATGCCAAGTGCCAACCCTGCCCCACGCGGGCGTCCCGAACATGATCAACAAAGCGTCTTGCAGCAGTGGCTGGCGATTCTCTCAGTTGCCGTAGGCGCGTTTGCGCTGGTCACCAGCGAGTTTCTTCCGGTGGGCGTGCTCAACGATGTCGCCAATGACCTGGGCATCAGCGCCGGGCATGCCGGCCTGATGGTCACCCTGCCTGGCATCATGGCGGCCCTCGCCGCCCCACTGCTGTCGGTGGGCATCGGCGCCATGGACCGACGCTACCTGCTGACCGGCCTGACGCTGATCATGATCATCGCCAACTCGGTGGTGGCCTACGCCAGCGACTTCAGCCTGCTGCTGTTCGGCCGCGTGCTGCTGGGCATCAGTATCGGCGGGTTCTGGGCAACCGCCATCGCCCTAAGCGGACGCCTAGCGCCCAAAGGCGTGGGCGTGGCCCAGGCCACCTCGATCATCATGGTCGGGGTGACCCTGGCCACCGTGCTGGGCGTGCCCGTCGGCACCTGGCTGAGCGGCCTGCTGGGATGGCGCATGACCTTCCTGGTGACCGCGCTTCTGGGCGTCCCCGTGCTGCTGGCGCAAGTCTTCCTGCTGCCCCGTCTAAACCCGGAAAAAGCCATTCGCGTCAGTGACCTGCCGGCGCTGTTCATCAACCCACAAGCACGGGTTGGCCTGATCGCTGTACTGCTGATCGGCCTTGCGCACTTTGCCGCTTACACCTATGTCGCGCCATTCTTCAAGCACAGCGCCGGTTTCGATGGGCCGACCATCGGCTCGCTGTTGCTGCTGTATGGCGTGGCGGGCGTGCTGGGCAACCTCTTCGCCGGGTTCGCCGCCAACCAGAGCGTGCGCCACACCCTGATGCTGGTGGCGCTGATGATCGCCATCAGCACCGCACTGTTCCCTTACTTCGCCACCGGCCTGACGGGCGCCGCCATGCTAATCGCGCTGTGGGGCTTCGCCTTCGGCGCCTTCCCGGCCTGTGCCAGCATCTGGATGTTCGTCGTCGCGCCGAAGGATGTCGAACGCGGCATGCCACTGTTCGTGGCGATGTTCCAGGTGATCATCGCCCTGGGTTCGTTCTTCGGTGGGCAAATCGTCGATCAGGCAGGCAGCGCGGCGCTGATGAGCCTGGCCACCGCCCTGGTAGGCTGCGGCCTGGTCACTGTGCTGGTACTGGGGCGTAACGTCAGCAATAGCCTGGCGGCGCAGCCGGGCTGATCAGCGATAGCGTGACGCGTGACGCCTGCCGCCAGGGCCGAGATCGAATCGGCTCTGGCCGCCCAGGCGCAGCAGCTAGCCGTGCGCGTGCAGGCCGATGAGGCTGTCGAGTAGTACCTGCTACATGTGCTTGCCATGTTCGCCAATGGCGTGCGCGTCCCAATGCTCAACCTGCATCATCAGGTACTGTTTGATACTGTCGATGCTGTTGGTCTGGTAAAGCTCTTTCTTCGTCGCCGGCATGAAGTTGCTCAGACGCGCATTCTTCTCATGGCTGATCAGGCAGAGATTGCCAAACGCATTCAACGGTTCGGTGTCGAGCGGAGCATGGCCGTCCAAAGGGCGCTGTGGATAGTGATGCTCCACCGAACTGCGGAAGGTAAATGCGTAGGACCTCACACCGTTCACAACCTGCAAGACGCGGTGTACAACACGCTTGCGCCGCCTCGATGGATTCCCTTCACGCGTGAACCCTTGCCAGAGTATGCAGTCTCAGTGGGGGCCTTCGATCAGCACGGCCACCGCCTAATGCCACGCTGTGTGCCCCATGCGAATCTCGGACCTGCCCTTTGCTCCTCTGCACTTGCTGAGGGGCCCCCTAAGGTGTATTCAAACAGGATGTCCTGGCACTGAACGGCGCCAGGCAAAACGGCCTTATGCCCAGAGACACATTCACCATGAAGCACAGGTTGGGATAATGGATGGACGCGGATAACTCTCAAGCCACCGGCCACAGCGCCGGTACTGTCCACCCCCCCTTCACGGCCGATGCTTCGGAACGTCTGCAACTGGCGTTGGACGCCGGGGCCATCGTGGGCACCTGGGTGTGGGACATTCCCAGCGACTGTGTCACGGCCGATGAGCGTTTCGCGCGTTCATTCGGCCTGTCGCCGGTCAGATGCCAGCAGGGTATTCCCATCGAAGAAGCGTTCACCTCGATCCACCCTGACGACCACGCCCGTGTGAACCAGGCCATCGCCGAGGCCATGGCCTGTGGCGGCCTGTTTCGCTGTGAGTATCGCGTTCGCCAGCCCGACGCCAGCTTCAGGTGGGTCGAAGCCAATGGCCGTGCCGAGCTTGATGCCAACGGCGTAGCGGTCCGGTTTCCCGGGGTGCTGATGGACATCGAGTCGCGCAAGGTGGCTGAGGCCGAGCGTGACCGGGTGTCGGCGTTGTTGCGCTCTTTCACGGCTGCGGTCCCGGGGGTGGTGTATGCCAAGGACCTGGACGGCAGGCTGCTGGTGGCCAATGACGGGGCCACGCGACTGATTGGTAAGCCGCCAGAGTTCTACCTGGGCAAGACGGACCTGGAAATCCTCGAGGACAAGGCGCAAGCCCTAAAGGTGATGGCCACCGACCAGCGCGTCATGCACGGCGGCAAGGCGATACAGATCGAAGAGCAGGTCGACATGCCCGACGGCTCGGAAACCTACTGGCTGTCCGTCAAGGCACCGATGTACAGCGAGACTGGCGAGCTGATCGGGCTGATCGGCTCATCCATCGATGTGACCGCCCGAAAAACCGCCGAAGCGTCGCTGGTGGAACTCAACCAGCACCTGGAAGCCAGGGTCAACGCCGCCATCGCCGAAAACGAGGCAGCCCAGGCTGCACTGCGCCAGTCCCAGAAAATGGAGGCCGTCGGGCAGTTGACCGGAGGCATCGCCCACGACTTCAACAATTTGCTGGCCGGCATCGTCGGCAGCCTCGACTTGATCAAGCTGCAACTGAGCAAAGGCCGCACGGCGGACCTGGAGCGCTACCTGTCGGTAGCCTACGGCGCTGCGCAACGCGCCGCCGCGCTGACCCATCGCCTGCTGGCGTTCTCGCGGCGCCAGACGCTGGTGCCAGTGCTCACCGACGTCAATGCCTTGATCGGCGGCATGGAGGACCTGATCCGCCGTACCGTCGGGCCTTCGGTGCGCCTTGAGGTGCAGTTGTCGGCAACACAGGCCACCTGCCTGGTCGACCCTACTCAGGTCGAGAACGCATTGCTCAACCTGTGCATCAACGCCAGGGATGCGCTGCCCACAGGCGGCTCGATCATCCTGGAAACACTGAACCAGACGCTGGAAGCGGCTGAGTTGCACAACCCAGAGGTGCAGCCCGGCAGCTACTTGACCATCCGGGTCACCGACAACGGCACCGGTATGAGCGATGAAACCCTGGCCAAGGCCTGCGAGCCCTTCTTCACCACCAAACCCGTGGGCGCAGGTAGCGGCCTTGGCTTATCGATGATTTATGGATTTACCCGGCAGTCGCAAGGGCAACTGGGAATCGAATCGCAACTGGGCAAAGGTACGCGAGTCACCCTGCAACTGCCCTGCCGCCACGAACCGGCGACAGCACCCGCAGCGGCAGACACAACCACGCAGATACCCAGTGCAAAGCACGGCGCCACCGTGCTGGTGGTCGACGACGAGCCTTCGGTGCGCATGTTCGTCAGCGAAGTGCTCGGCCGACTCGGCTATGTCGTCGTAGAGGCCGCCGATTCGAAGGCGGGCTTGCAGCTCTTGAACTCAGATACCCGTATCGACCTACTGGTCACGGATATCGGCCTGCCCGGAGGCACCGACGGGCGTAGGATGGCGCAAATCGCCCGCCAGCGCAGGCCCGACTTACCGATCTTGTTCATGACCGGCTATGTCGACCCTCAAGCGCTACAGGATTGCCCGCTGGAGCCGCACATGGCGATCGTTACCAAGCCATTCAGCCTGGAGTCGCTCAAGGTGCAACTGAACGCGCTCGTACAGCAGACGCCGCCACCTTCCTGTCTCCAGGCGCCGCGCGCTTGAGGTGCGGCCGGGGTGCCGCTCAGACCACCCCCGTCGGACCATCCAGGACCTGCCTCACCCGCCGAGCCAGGTCATGCGGCTGGCAGGGCTTGGAGATGACCTCGAACTCAGCGCCGCCGATATCGGTCCGCTCAATCGCACTCTGCGCATAGCCTGTCGTCAGCAATACCTTGATCTGAGGTTGCAAGCGCCGCACTTCCCGGGCAAGCATCACCCCGTTCATGCCGCCCGGCATGATCAAGTCGGTAAACAGCAAGTCGTAGCGCTCCCCGGCCTGAATCAGCTTGAGCGCCTCTCGGGCGTTGAGCACCATATCGGCGGCATAGCCGTAGTCCTCCAGCACCATTTTCGCCAGCTCCGCCACATCAGGCCGGTCTTCTACGATCAGGATCCGCTCGCTGCCTGCACTGCGCTGCGCCACTTTAAGCGGTGGTTGCTGCACCACCTTGGCGTCATCGACCGGGAAGTACAACCGCAGAGTGGTCCCTTCGCCCTCTTCGGTGTAGATCCGCGCCGTACCGTCAGACTGACGGGCAAAGCCATACACCATCGACAGCCCTAGACCCGACCCCTTGCCCTCTTCCTTGGTCGTGAAAAACGGGTCCATCACCCGCTCGCGAATACCCGCCGGTATGCCGATGCCATTATCGGTGATGGAAATGCTGACGTAACTGCCCGGCAGCAAGCCATCGAACGACAGGCTCAGGTCGGTGATCTGGACATTGCGAGTTTCAATGAACACGTGCGGGCGTTTACGCCCGATGAGCGCGTCCCGGGCATTGATGAAGATGTTCAGCAACGCCACTTCGGCCTGGGTCGCATCGATCCGGCAGTTGCGTAACTGGGTTTCGAGGTCGAACTCCACCGTCACATCGGCACCGAAGGTACGCTCGATGATCGGCCGGACATCGTCTATCAGGTGATTCAGGTTGAGCACGCGCCCATGCAGTTTCTGCTTACGAGCGAACGCCAGCAGTTGCTTGGTCAAGGTGCTGGCGCGGTCCACTGCCGATTGCGCATGGCCGACACTGCGCCGGACCCTATCCAGGTCCGGCTGGGTCTTGTCTGCCTCACGCGCGATCAACCCCAGGTACCCGCCCATGACTTGGAGCAGGTTATTGAAGTCGTGGGCGATCCCGCCGGTCAATTGGCCCAAGGCTTCCATTTTCTGTGCCTGACGTAGCGCATCCTCGGCATCGCGGCGCCGGCTCACATCCAGTTGCGAGGCGAAGTAGTAAATCAGATCGCCGCGCTCGTTGAAGATTGGCGAGATGAACAAGGCATTCCAGAAACTCGAACCGTCCTTGCGGTAGTTGAGAATCTCCGTGGCGATATCGACACGCTGCGTGATCGCCTCGCGCAGGCTGTCGACCATCGAGCGATCGGTGTCGGTTCCCTGCAGGAACCTGCAATTGCGGCCCAGTATTTCGTCCAACGCATAACCGGTCATTTCCAGAAATGCGCGGTTGGCGAAGATGATCGGGTTATCGTCACGGTTAGGGTCGGTGACGATCATCGGCATCCGCGTGGTTTGCACGGCCGCGAAAAACATGTCATGGGGCAACCCGGAAATGTCGCCCGAAGCCTGGTTGCTGACCCGCGCCTTCTGGTCGGTCACGGTTATCTCCTCCTCGTTGCGTCTGACCGGTCACATCTGGACAACGCCGCGCGGCAGGTTACTCCCCGGCCCGCCGCGACGGCGGCTGGATAACGAACACGCACCGCCTGCGATTAACCGCCTAGACTGAGCAAATCTGTTGGGCAGTAACGCCCGCGAACCCGTAACATGCCGCCAACACGCCACGGCAGCTGAACCTGCCAATGCCCCTATCGCCAACAGGCTGGACCGATGGTTTCACACACTCACGTCAACCTGAGCAACTGCGACCGCGAGCCGATCCATATCCCAGGCAGCATCCAACCGCACGGCTGCCTGCTCGCCTGCGATGCAGGCGCCGCCTTTGTACTGCGCCATTCGGCCAACGCCGGGGACATGCTGGGCACGACCCAAAGCATCAATGGTCAGACCCTGCACGCACTGCTTGGTGATGACGTCGCGCATGACATCCGCAACGCCCTGGCCCGTACCCGCGAAGCCGGTCGGCCGGCCTTGATGTTCAATGTCAGCTTGGCCGGTGGGCGACTGTTCGACATTGCCGCGCATCTGTTCAAAGGCTGCGCGATCATCGAGTTCGAGCCTGCCGGGAGCAGCGCCACAGAGCCGGTTGAACTGGCCCGTGCACTAATCGCCCAACTGCGCGAAGTCGACCAAACCAGCAAATTGTTCCGGGATTCGGCGCGTTTCGTGCGCGCCGTGCTGGGCTATGACCGGGTGATGATCTACCAACTGAGTGCCGACGGTGCCGGCAAGGTGGTGGCCGAAGCCAAGCGCGGCGACCTCGAAAGCTTCATGGGCCAGTATTTCCCGGCTTCGGACATACCCCAGCAGGCGCGTGCCCTGTATGTGCGCAACCGCATCCGGGTCATCGCCGACGCCACCGTCAAGACCGTACCGATCGCTCCGCTGCGCGACCTCTCCGGCGAACCGCTTGACCTCTCCTACGCGCACCTGCGCAGCGTCTCGCCGATTCATTGCGAGTACCTATGCAACATGGGGGTGGGCGCCTCGATGTCGATCTCGATCGTCGTCAACGGTGAGTTGTGGGGGCTGATCGCCTGCCATCACTACGCACCCCGTACATTGGCCATGGGCCAGCGGGTGGCAGCCGAGATGTTCGGCGAGTTCTTCTCGCTGCACATCGAGACGCTGCGTACCCGCCAGCACCTAAACGCCGCGATGCACGTTCACAAAGCCTTGGACATCCTGCTGCGCAACGCTGGCCAGGCTACGGACATGGCCGAGTTCCTGCACTCACGGCTGGCGCAATTCCAGCCCCTGATCGCCTGCGACGGCATAGGTATGTCGCTACAGGGCCGCTGGTCCTCGCTTGGGCTCACGCCACCGCTCAGTGCCATTCCCGATCTGCTGCGCCTGGCCGAAGGGGTCGCCGAAAGCCAGATCTGGGCCAGCAACCGGCTGTCCATGGCCCATCCAGCGGCCCAGGACTATTACGCGGAGGTTTCGGGAGTCTTGGTGATACCCATGTCGCAACAACCGCGGGATTACCTGCTGCTGTTTCGCAAGGAAGTGGTCGAAACCCTCGACTGGGCGGGCGACCCGAACAAGACCTACGCCACCGGTACACACGGTGAACGGCTGACCCCGCGTAAAAGCTTCGCCATCTGGAAAGAGACCGTGCACCAGCAGTCACTGCCCTGGTCCGAGCAGGACCGGCAGTTCGGCGAGGCGATTCGCAGGGCCATCGTCGAGGTGGCCCTGCGCAACAGCGAACTGCTGGCCGACGAACGCGCCAAGGCCGAAGTACGCCAGCGCATGCTCAATGAAGAGCTCAACCACCGGGTCAAAAATATCCTGTCGCTGATCGGCGCACTGGTGGCCCACCCCAGCGCAGAAAACCAGACCCTGCAGGACTACGTCGCCACCCTCAAAGGGCGTATTCAGGCGCTGTCGTTTGCGCATGACCAGGTGATACGCGGCGATGGCGGTGGCCAGTTGGGCACGCTGCTGGAGGCCGAGCTGTCACCCTATGGCCGCCAAGCCGGGGCGATCGAACTCGAAGGGCCGCAGGTCTTGCTCGACGCCCGCGCCTATTCGGTGATGGCGCTGGTGCTGCACGAGCTGGCCACCAACGCAGCCAAGTATGGTGCGCTGTCGCGGGCCGGAGGCCAACTGCACGTGCAGTGGACGCTCGATGCCGGCGGTGCCTGCCAGATCAACTGGCTGGAGCGCGCAGGTCCAACCGTTCGCCCGCCCACCCGCCGCGGCTTCGGTTCGGTCCTGATTGACCGCAGCATCCCTTTCGATCTGGGCGGTACCAGCCAGGTTGAATACCTTCCCGAAGGCCTGCGCGGGCTGTTCCGAATCCCGGGGCGGCACCTGACGGTGTGCGAGAGCACCGACAGCCCCGCCCCGGCGGCAACCTCGGCACTGGCGCCTGCATCTGCCTGCGAGACACTGGCGCCTCTGTGTGTACTGATTCTTGAGGATCAACTGGTAATCGCCGTGGGCCTGGAGCAGATCCTGGCCGATGCCGGTATCGACGATGTGGTCACCACCAGCGCCGAGGACGAGGCCATGCGCTCGATTGGCCTGCGCGCGCCGGATATCGCGGTGCTCGACATCAACCTGGGGCATGGCACGTCCATCGCCGTGGCCGAGGAGCTGGCCCGGCGCCAGATCCCATTCGTGTTCGCGACCGGCTACGGCGAAGGCGCCAACATTCCGCGCCACTTACTGCACGTCCCAGTGGTGCGCAAGCCCTACGATGCGCCAGGCATTCTGGCAAGCCTGCGCAACCTTGTGCAAAACCGCGCGCGGATAGATAGGTAGGTGAGCGGGGACCGACGTTGGCCTAGACGCCCTGCTCACGCACCTGCTCGCGCGCCCGACCCAGGCTGTTGGTCAGGTGCAGGCGCATCGCGGCGCGCGCGAGCTCGGCGTCCTGCTGCGCGATAGCGGCGTACACCTGCTCGCGCTCGCGGATTTCCGCGTCGCGCTGAGGCGCCGGGCTTGGCCGTGCGGCAGCCATCAGGGTGTTGTGCAGGTGGGTCATGGAGTCGATGAAAAAACTGTTGCCCGTGCACTGAGCCACCAGCAGGTGAAAGACGAAGTCGACACCTGCGGGCTGCGGATCGAGGCGCGTCGCATCGAGCGCTGCGCGCATCGCCTGTAACTGCTCCTCGCTTGCGCGTTGCGCGGCAATCGCGGCGGCTTCGATTTCCAGGCACAGGCGCAATTCGATGATCGCCACGGCGTTGTAGGCCGTGCTTTTTTCAGCGCCCGCCGCCTGTAGGTCGCCGGCCGGAATCGCATCGACCACGAACGTGCCGATACCACGGCGCGTCTCTACCAGGCCTGCGGCCTGCAAGCGCGACATGGCCTCGCGCACCACCGTGCGGCTGACGCCACGCGCTTGGGTAACCGCTTGTTCGGTGGGAAGCTTGCTGCCCGCCGGCAACTCGCCCGAGAGGATCTGCTGCGAAAAGTCCTGCACCAATTGCTGGGCAAGGCTCAGGCGTCGATCGGAAGTGGCGTGCACCATTGGTTAGACCCATTCAAAACCGAAGAGGCTGGATTATAGCCGCAGCCCAATGACTGAAAGCACTATACTGGGTGCTGTTCACCGACGAGCACGACCATGCCGGAACTCACCGCCAACACGCTGCAACAGCCCCGCCGCCTTGCCGAACAGCTGGTCGAACGCTTTGCCCAGCGCATGCGTGAGGGCACCCTAAAGCGCGGTGACAAGCTGCCTACCGAGGCAGCCATCATCCAGGCCGAGGGAGTCAGCCGCGCGGTGGTGCGCGAGGCCATGTCACGCATGCAGGCCGCAGGCCTGGTTGAAACCCGCCACGGCGTGGGCACCTTCGTGCTGGACATGCCAGCCCCGGAAAGCTTCAACGTCGGTCCCGCGACCATCGCCTTGCTGTCGGATGTGCTCGATCTGCTGGAATTTCGTCTGAGCCTGGAAGTACAGGCCGCCGGCATGGCCGCCGAACGGGCCACACCACAGGCGCTCGACGAGCTTGCCCAAGCCCTGGAAGCGTTGATGCAGGGGCCGGAAAAATCCGGCAGCACCACCAATGCCGACTTCCAGTTCCACCTGAAAATCGCCAAGGCCGCAGACAATCAATACCTGATCGACATCATGAAGCACCTGGGCACCAAGATGATCCCACGCACGCGGATGAACTCGGCCTACACCGGGCAAAGCAACCGCAGCACCTACCTGGCCGGTATCAACGTTGAGCATCAGCAGATCTTCGACGCCATCGCCAGCCGTCAGGTCGATGCCGCGCGGGCCGCCATGTACCTGCACCTGAGCAACAGCCGCGCGCGCCTGCGCGAGGCGCAGAAGGTGCAGGCATTCTACGGCGAGTAAGCCTAGGGCTGGGCCGGTGCAGGCTCGACATCGGTGAACGCCAAGCCTTGGCTGTCACCGATCTGCCACGGGTTTTGACTGGCGGCCTGGCTCAAGCGCAGGTGGTCGAAGCGTGAGTCCTTCAAGCCATCGATCTTCACCGGCGCAGGCCCACTGAAGCGCACGCGCTCGAACGCCAAGCCCTGGTGATAGGCGCCGCGCTGGCTATCGCCCTTGACTTCGATTGCCGCCATGCCCGCGTTCTCCACGGTCACATCGCTGACGCTGATATCGCGAAACTGCCCTGCTATCGTCGAGCGTTTGTAGTCGAGCTTGGCATTCGGGTCGCTGTAGTCGAGGGTGAAGATAAACGCCTGCTTGACGGTGTTGCGCATCGCCGAGTCGCGGAAGGTAACATTTCGCGCGCCGCCGCCCATGAAGTGGGTACTTTTCATGCGCAGCCCCGCATCGGTGCCATCGGACACGTTGTCCTCGGCCAGGATGTCCTGGATCCATGCCCCGGTGTGGCTGCCCGCCACCACCATGCCGTGGCCTTTGCGGAAGAAGTTGTTGAAGATCCAGGCGCCCTCCTGGGGCTTTTGCCGCACCGCGTCCGCCCCGGTGCCGGCCGCGAAGTTGACGCAATCGTCGCCGGTGTCGAAGAAGTTGTTGAAGACCATCGCCCCCCGGCTGTTGGCGAATTCGATACCGTCTGCATTATTGGCATCGAAGGTCTTGTGGGTGGTGTTGGCGACCACCACGTTCTCGGTTTCCAGGTTCATGATGCCGTGGTAGGCCGGGTTGAGGACGGTGATACCGCCGTAGAACACGTTGGTCACGTTGCGCAACGTGATCAATGACGAGCGCATCTGCCCATACGCGTCCTTGACATTCATGCCTTCGGCCACGGCCCGTTCCACCTGGGCCTTGGCCAGCACGCCGTCGTGCATGTAGCGGGTGTTGTCGCTGGCCCGATAGACCGGCAACGGCCGACCCGTTTCATCGCCTACATCGGCATTGCGCTTCCAACCGTTACCGTCGATGGTGCCTTGGCCCACGATGCGGATGTTCTGGAAAGCCTGGTGCTGGCGAGGGTCGCGGGGCAAGGCGTTGATCAGCGAAGCCGGGCGCACGGTGGTGGAATACGGGTACTGGATATAGCCTTCGCGGGGGTAATCCTCGGCACGCTCAGACCCGAGCAAGGTCGCGCCCTCGGCGATTTCCAGGGTCATGTCGCTTTTCAGGTACAACGCCCCACTGCGGTAGGTGCCGGCGGGCAGCAATACCTTGCAACCAATGCTGCAGGCATCGATGGCACGCTGGATGGCAAGCGTGTCGAGGCTCACGCCATCGCCCTTGGCACCGTAGCGTTTCACATCGAACAGCGCTGGCACCGGGGTAGTGCGCTGCACCACGCTGGCACTGTCGCTCGACTCGCGTCCCTGCCGATCGACCGAACGCACAGTGAAACGGTACTCGGTGTCGGGGCTCAGCCCCTGGGCGGTGAAGCTGTGGATCGCAATGCGGTGGTGGAAGCGCTCGGTATCCTGCGCATAGAAACGATCGATATAAGGTTTGGCCGGCGATACCTGGTCATTGTTGGCATTGCTGGCGCCCAGCAAGCGGCCATTGGCGTATACGTGGTAATCGACGATATCGGCGTGATCGGCTGGCTTCTCCCAGACCAGGATGATCTGTCGGTCATCGTAGGCCAGAGTGGGCACTTGCACCTTGAGCGGCGCTTGCACGGCCCATAGCGGCAAGCTACAGGTCATGGTCAGGGTGGCGAGGATGGCGTTGCGCATGGGGTAGCGTCCTTGTTCTTGTTGTGGGTACGGCGGGGTAAGGCCTGCATTCGCCCCCTCGCAGACCATCGCCTGCGAGGGGCGATGGCCGGATCAGACGGCGTGGGCCCTGGGCGAATCGGCACTGAAGTCGCGACTGGCCTGCACCAGCATGCGGGTGTAGGCGTGGCTGGCTTCATCTCGACTCAAGGCCTGGCTGTCGAGGCGCTCGACGATGCGCCCGTGCTGCATCACGGCCACCTTGTCGCACAAGTGGCTGACTACGCCCAGGTCGTGAGTCACCATCAGGTAGGTGAGTTTCTCGCGCTGGCGCAGGTCCGCCAGCAGGTTGAGGATCTCGGCCTGCACCGATACATCCAGCGCCGAAGTCGGCTCATCCAGCAGCAATACGCGTGGCTGGAGGATCAGCGCGCGGGCAATCGCCACACGCTGGCGCTGACCGCCAGACAACTGGTGCGGGTAGCGGTAGCGGAAGCTGTCGTTGAGCCCGACCTTGACCAGGATGTCGTTGATACGTGCATCCCGCTCGTCCAACCCATGAATGACCAGCGGCTCGCGCAGCGCCGTGTCGATGGTGTGGCGTGGGTGCAGCGAGCCGTAAGGGTCCTGGAAGACCATCTGGACCTTGCGAAAGTGCGCCTTGGGCAAGCTGTGCTGCAACGCGGTGCCATCGATGCTCAACGCCCCGCGCCAGTGCCGGTACTGCCCCGCCAGACAGCGCAGTACCGTGGTCTTGCCCGAGCCAGACTCGCCCACCAGGCCGAACGACTCGCCATCTTCGACGCTGAGGTCGACATCATGCAGCACCTGGTTGAGCCCGGCGCCGACGCCGAAGCTCAGGTTCAAGCCTTGTACGTGAATCATGGACATGATCGGTTACCTCAGCAGGTGAGCCACAGCGGGTCGCGTTGCAACACAGGCAGGCGCGGGCGGCGATTGTCCATGCTCGGCAACGCGGCCAGCAGGCCACGGGTATAGGGATGTTCGGCGTGATGCAGGTCACAGGCTGCGAGCGACTCCACCACCCGCCCGGCATACATCACCAGTACCCGGTCGCAATAGTTGCGCACCAGGTTGAGGTCGTGGCTGACGAAGATCAGGCCCATTCGCTGCTCGACCACCAGCTCTTCGAGTACGTTGAGCACCTGCTGGCGCACCGAAACGTCGAGTGCCGAGGTGGGCTCATCGGCGATAATCACTTCGGGACTGGTAATCACCATCATGGCGATCATGATGCGCTGGCCCATACCGCCGCTGACCTCGTGGGGGTACAGGTTGTAGACCCGTCCGGGGTCGCGGATATGCACCTTTTCGAGCATCAGCAACGCACGCTCGCGGGCTTCGCTGCGGCTGGCCTTGTGGTGCGCCAGATACGCCTCGGCAATCTGCTCACCCACCTTGACCACCGGGTTGAGCGAGTACTTGGGGTCCTGCATGATCATCGAGATGCGTTGGCCGCGGATCTTCTGCATGGCCTTTTCGCTGGCACTGAGCAGGTCGATATCGCCGAACTGCAAGGCCTTGGCGGTGATCTGAGCGCTGGTTGGATGCAGCTTGAGCAGGCTGCGTCCGACGGTGGACTTGCCCGAGCCGGACTCGCCGACAATGGCGAGTTTTTCCTGGCCCAGGGTGAACGACACATCGCGTACGGCGTGCATCACTTTCTTGCCATTGACGAAGCGTACGTTGAGCGCATCGACGGTGAGTTTGGGTACAGACATGATGCCTCCGGTTATTCGCTACGCGGGTCGAGAATGTCCCGCAGGCCATCGCCGAGCAGGTTGAACGCCAGGCTCACCAACATGATTGCCGCCCCAGGGACCGCCACCAGCCACCAGCACTCGAGCATGTAGCGACGGCCGGTGGAAATCATCGCGCCCCACTCCGGCAACGGCGCCTGCGCACCCAGTCCGAGAAAGCCCAGGGCCGCTGCCGTGAGGATGATGCCCGCCATGTTCATGGTCAGGCGGATGATCACCGAGGACAGGCACATCGGTACGATGTGACGCAGGATGATGCGCGTCGACGAGGCACCCTGCAGCTCCACCGCCACAACGAAATCGGCCTTGCGCAGCGACAAGGTTTCGGCGCGCGCCAAGCGGGCGATCGGTGGCCACGAAGTCAGCGCGATGGCCACCACCGCATGTTCGAGGCCCGGGCCGAGTGCGGCGATGAACGCCAGTGCCAACACCAGGCTGGGGAACGAGATGAAGATGTCGGTGACACGCATGAACAGGGTGTCGACGAAGCCGCCGAAGTAGCCCGAGACAGTGCCGATGAACAGCCCGATCGGCCCCACGATAATGGTCACCAGAGCGATGATGTACAGCGTGATCCGTGCGCCGTAGACCAGGCGGCTGAAAATGTCGCGGCCATATTCATCGGTGCCGAACCAGTGTGCGGCACTGGGGGCCTGCAAGGCGTTGGCGAGGTTCTGCAACACCGGGTCGTGGGTGGCGATCCACGGGGCGAAGCTGGCCACCACGACCAGTAGCAGCGCCACCAGCAGCCCGGCCAGGGTCATTGGATTGCGCACCAGCAGGCGCAATACCCGCAGGCTGCTGCGGCCCAGCGCGTGGAAGCTGGAGGCAGGCGTATCGGCCTGGCGCTTGGCGGCCGTTTCAGAGGAAGAGATGTTGGCAATCATCGGCATGCTCTCGATGTGAAATCATGGCCACACGGGGCGCCCGCAGGCGCCACCGGTGGTACTCAGCGTTGTTTGTAGACGCCCAGATAACGCGTGGCCTCGGCGTCATCGCCCACAAAACCCTTGACGTCGGCAGCGCTCACGGCGGTGTCGGTCATCTGCGAGATCATCATGATCGGCCCGACCTGCTGCTCGTACAGCGTCTGCGCCTGGTGATACATCGCCAGACGCTTGCTGGCGTCACGCTCGACACCGACCTGGTCGATCAGCGTATTGAGCTGGGGACTGAAGAACGAGGCGCGCCAGCCCTGGAAGTTGGGCAGTCCGGCGTTGTCGCTGTTGTCGGGGTTGTAGACGAACGTGCGCAGGCTGAAGTAAGGATGCGGGTAACGCTCGGCACCCCGCGCGACGATCATCTCGAAGTTGCGCGCGCGCATGGCGCCGTACACCTGGTTACCGGTGCCAGTCACGATGGTGGCCTTGATACCGCCCTCGGCCAGGGTCGACTGCATGCGCGCGGCAATGTCGATGAACGGCGGCTCGGACAGTGTGCGGATGGTGGTGCTGAAGCCTTGCGGGTAGCCGGCTTCAGCCAGCAACGCTTTGGCCTTGGCGACGTTCAGCCGATAACCCGGATCGGGCAGGCGAGCCTCCAGGCCCAGTTGCATCGGCCGCTGGTTGAGCGTGCCGTAGTGCGGCATCACCTGTTCATCCAGCCCCTGGTAGTCGATCAGGTTACGCACCGCCTCGCGCACTTTCTGGTTGGCGAAAGGTGGCTGTTTCATGCTCATCGCCACGTAGTACATCGTGCCGCGCTGCAATGCCTGAACCTGCAGGGCAGCGTGACCTTCGATGGCTTTGATGTCCGGTGCGGCCATGCCGTAGGCCAGGTCCAGGTCGCCACGTTCGAGCATCAGGCGCAGCGATTGCGACTCGGTCATGTGCCGCAACAGAACCCGTTTCATCTTGGCCGGGCCCGCCCAGTAGCCGTCGAAGCGGGTCATCACCAAGGCGTCGTTAGCGCTCCACTTGCTCAAGGTGAACGGGCCGCTGCCGGCTTCGTTGGTGACCAGCCAGGCAGCCCCAAGATCGCCGTTTTTCTCGTGCTTGAGGACCTGCTCGCGGTCCACCACCACTGCGCTGGGCGAGACCGCCAGCGAGTCGATCACCAGCAACGGGTCGGTGGGTTGTGGCAGCTCGACCACCAACGTGTGTGCATCGGTGGCACGGATCAACCCCTGGATGTTCTCGGCCGTGTAGCCATAGGCTTTCCAGGTGGTCGCCAGGCCATAGTTGAGTTTCATCACACGGTACAACGACCAGGCCACGTCCTCGGCGGTCAGGGGATTGCCGGAGTGAAAGCGCACGTCACTGCGCAAGTGGAAGGTGATCTGCCGCGCGTCCTCGCTTATCGTCCAGCGCTCGGCCAGTTGCGGCAGGTGTTTGTCGGGATTGCCATGGTCACGCTTGATGAGCGTGTCGTAGAGGTTGGCATTGACCCCCGAGGCGTCCAGGCCTGGCGCGTTGGCCGGGTCGATGGAGAACAGGTTGACCAGGCTCATGCCGACGATCAACTGATCGTTCGGCGTCTTGGCCTGCACCGCGGCCAGCGGAGTCAGCAACAGCGCCGCGCCCAGCAGGCCGGCGCACAGTGGCGAAAATACACGTTTCATGTGGGCATCCTTTTTTATAGTTGTTCAATGTGCCGCAGGGGCTAGCGAGTCCTTGGGTCGAACACCTTGTACAAGGCATCGCTGATCAGGTTGAGGGCGACGAAGATCAGTCCGATCACCAGCACACAGCCCATCACTGCGTTCATGTCGCCGAGCATCAGGCTACTGGTGAGGTACTGGCCAAAGCCCGGCCAGGCGAACACCGTCTCGATCAGCACCGCGCCTTCGAGCAGCGAGCCATAGGCCAGCGCCACCACGGTCAGCAGTTGCACGAGGATGTTGCGAAACGCATGGCCCCAGACCACCTGGCGCCGTGATAGGCCTTTGACCCGAGCGGTGATGATGTACTCCTGGGACAGTTGCTCGAGCATGAAGCTGCGGGTCATGCGGCTGATGTAGGCCACCGAGTTCAAGCCCAGGATCAGTGCCGGTAGCACGATATGCCGCAAGGCACTGCTGAAGGCTTCCCAATCGCGGGCCAGGGCCGTGTCGACGAGCAGCAGGCCGGTGACCTCATCGACCATGCCGTCATAGGCAAGGTCGATGCGCCCTGCCCCGCCGGCCCAGCCGAGCCAGGCATAGAACACCAACAAACCCATCATGCCGACCCAGAAGATCGGCGTGGAGTAACCGAACAAGGTGATGACCCGCGCCACATGGTCACCGATGCGCCCTTGGTTGCTGGCCGCGACCACCCCCAGCGGCAGACCGATGAACACGCCGAACAGAATCGCCAGGGTGGCCAACTCCAGGGTCGCCGGGAACACCCGCTTGATATCGTCCAGTACCGGGTGGCCGGTGAGCAACGCATTGCCGAAGTCACCGTGCAGCAAGTCGTTCAGGTACAGCCCGAACTGGGTCCAGATCGGCTTGTCCAGGCCCATGGCACGGTACACTTGATCGTAGGTGGAGCTGTCGGCGTCCGGCCCGACCACAGCCAGCACCGGGTCCAACGGCATCACCCGGCCAATGAAGAAGGTCAGCGCCAGCAGGCCGAGCAGGGTCACCAGAACCGTGCTGGCCCGGCGGGCCGTCCCAGACACACGAGGGCCCAGCACAGAGGCAGTCGAAGCAAACATATCAGGCTCCTGAAAAGTCGGTCAGCGCGCCTTGTAGACGTCTTTGTAGCGCGTGGTGGCAGCGGTATGGCCTTGATAGCCCTGAACATCGTGGTACAGCACCACCGTGTCGGTCATCTGCGACACCGGCAGAATCGCCCCTACCTGGGTGTCCAGAGTGCGCTGGATTTGCTGGTACTGCGCCAGTTGCCGGGCTTTGTCGGGCTCGACCTCGGCCTGCTCGATCAGGCTGTTCAGCTCAGGGCTGTAGAATGAGGTTCGCCAACCCTGGAAGTTGCTCAACTTGGCTTCGTCGCGGTTGTCAGGGTTGTACACCAGCGTGCGTAGGCTCGAGTGCGGGTGCCGCTCGGCACCGCCGCCGCCGCGCCCGACCAGGATGTCGAAGCTGCGCTCGCGCATGGCGCCGTAGATCTGGTTGCCGGTGCCAGTGACGATGGTCGCCTGGATACCCGCCTGGGCCAGGGTCGCTTGCAGGCTGGATGCGATATTGATGAATGGCGGCTCGGTGAGCACGCGGATGGTGGTCTTGAAACCGTTCGGGTAACCGGCTTCGCTCAGCAGTTGCTTGGCCTGGGCCACATTCAGCGTGTAACCCGGATCGTCCAGGCGCGCCGGCAGGCCCAATGGCAGCGGTCGCTGGTTGAGCTGGCCGTAGTGCGGCATCACGCTCCGGTCGATGCCTTGATAGTCGATCAGCGCGCGCACTGCCTTGCGTACCCGGACATCGTCGAAAGGCTTGTTCTTGACGCTCAGGGCCACGTAATACAAGGTGCCGCGCTGTACGGTCTGGGTACGCACGTTGTCTGATTTTTCCAGTGCCTCGATGTCTGGAGCCGACATGCCCTTGGCCAGGTCAAGGTCGCCGCGCTCGACCATCAAGCGCAGCGATTGCGACTCGGTCATGTTGCGCATCACGATGCGCTTGAGCTTGGCAGGCCCACCCCAATAGCCATCGAAGCGGTTCATCAGGATCACATCGTTGGCGCGCCATTCCTTGAGCACGAACGGACCGCTGCCGGCGGCATGGGTGGTGAGCCATGCCCCGCCCATGTCATCGCCCTTCTGGTGTTGCTGCACCACCTTGCGGTCGAGGATGAACGCGCTGGGCGAGGTGGCCAGGGTGTTGAGCACCAACATTGGGTCAGTCGGGCGTGGCAGCTCGACGACGAAGGTGTACTCATCGACGGCGCGCATGTACTGGGCGACGTTGCCAGCGGTGAACCCGTAGGCCTTCCAGGTCGAGGCCAAGGCCAGGTTGAGGGTCAGCACGCGTTGCAGCGACCAGGCCACATCCTCGGCGCTCAGGGGGTTGCCGGAATGGAACGTGACACCACGGCGCAGGTGGAACGTGAGGGTCTTACGGTCGTCACTGATCTGCCAGCTTTCGGCGAGTGCCGGGACCAACTGGTCTGGCTGGCGGACATCCTGCACCAACAGCATGTCGTACAGGTTGGCATTGACCTCCGAGACGTCCAGGCCCGTCGCGGCGGCTGGGTCCAGGGACAGCAGGTTGATCATGCTCATGCCGACGATCAACTGGTCGGCCGGTGTCTTGGCGAACGCGGCATGGACCGGAGACAGCGCCAGCGAGGCGGCCAGGACTCCCGCCCAGAAGGTGGGTAGAACGTTCATGTGAGATAGCCTTTTTATAGTTATTGGACTCTCGGGCGACGCGCTTGGGCGCGCGCCGCCATGTACGCATCAGAAACGTTGCAGCGTGTGCGCCTCGACGTAATCGAAATTGATGTCCTCGCCCAGACCAGGCAGGTCCGACAGGTGCACGAAGCCGTCTTCATCCATCGGGTCGACCAGGCGATTGAGGTAGGCTGGCACCTCGTCGTAGTCCAGGAACGGGTGCAGCAGACCGCGCTCGTACCAGGTGCAGTTCTTGATCGCGCCGACCACTGCCAGGTTGGCCGCACCGTTGCCGTGGATCTCGCAGTCCATGCCGAACGCCTCGGCCATGTGCGCCACTTTCAGGCACGGCGCGATCCCGCCGACGCCAGCAACCCCGGCGCGCAGAATGTCACAGACATCGTTCTTGACCCAGCTGGCGCGGCTCAGGTGTTTGCCACCCAGGCTTTCCGGGCCGAGCACCGGGATGTCCAGCTGACTGGACAACCAGGCGTAAGACTCGGCGGAGTCTTCCATCATCGGCTCTTCGAACCAGGCGAAGTCGAGTTTTTCCAGGGCGCGGCCGATGGTCAAGGCCTCGGTGCGACTGTACCAGTGGTAGCCGTCGATCATCAGCGCGATGTCCGGGCCAACGGCCTCGCGCACCGCCGCGCAGGCCTTGATGTCCATGCTCACGCTCGGCGCGAACGACACCGGCGGCATCCAGGTATGTAGCTTGATCGCCTTGTAGCCGCGCTGCACCAAGGTTTCGGCGAAACGGCCGTATTCCTCTGGCGTCGACAAACCGCCCGGCAGCTCGTCACCGCACATGGTCGAGCCATACGCCGGCACCTTGTCGCGGTAACCACCGATGAGCTTGTGCACTGGCAGGTTCAGCTTGCGCCCGGCCAAGTCCCATAGAGCCTGCTCCACCAGCGCCAGAGCGCGGTCGGTCAGTTGGCTGGCGCTGCCGCGCTGCCAATGCGCAAGGTCATGCCAGATTTTTTCACGATCGAAGGCATTGGCGCCGACCAGCACCTTGCGCACGAAATTATCCAGCACATAGGGACGAATCAACTCAGGCGCCCCCAGGGCATAGCCTTCGCTGCCGCACTCGGTACGGATGCGCAGCAAGGCCATCCTGGCCTGGGTTACGTCACCCGGATGGGCATGGCCGGCACTGTCTACGGCGCGGCGTGTGGGGTAGGAAAAAACCTGGACGTTAACAGCGGTGATGATCATGGACGTCTGAGCCTTCTTATTGGATTTGTGGCGGGTGAGTCACGCTCTGGGAAGGATCCTACGTCATCATACAACTTTTGAAAAGCACCTTGTTCAACATCGATAAAAACCGATAAAACCCTGCTTTAAATGCGCATTACGCCCCAAAAAAAATCACACGATGCCGTATAAAAGCCTGAAATAGAGCCATCACAAAAAGAGATCAGACAACATTTCAAGAAATCGTAGACAGTCACATAGTCGTACGATAACTTATTCGAAAACCCACGGAGGATAGCCGCACACCCAGACCGCCCTACCGCGCCAACCGCCTCATAACGACCTCGACAAAAACAAAAAAAGAAGATCGCATGAACAACACAATCCGCCGCCTCATTGCCGTCAGCACCCTCGGCCTGTCCTTCTACGCCTGCGCAGACTCGGCCAACATCAACTATCGCCACGGTTTTACCGAAGACGACAGCATGCACTCCGACCGGATCAAGCTCAGTTACCGCAAAGACAGCGGCCTGGGTTTCGCCGCCGAGATCAAGTACAAGACCGCCGGCGACCGCGAGGACGTGGCCTACGACAATATGGTCAACAACGGCCATGAGTTCACCGTCGACTACAACTACAAGCTCAGTCCGCGCTCGACCCTGACCCCGGCGTTCCAGATGGACAGCTCCAAGGACGCCACGACCTACAAGTTCGGCCTCAAGTACAGCTACAAGATCAGCGACACCTGGTATGTCGCCACGCGTCTGCGCCACGACGCCCGCAGCCTTGACCGCGACCAGATCGACCACAGCAAGAGCGACCGCGCCAAGGACAACCAGAACACCACCCGTTACGAGGGCTGGCTCGGCTACACCCCGACAGGTCCGTGGGCCTTCGAGTACCAGTACATCCACTTCGCCACCGACTACATCCGCTACGACAACAAGAAGAGCGACTACGAGCAGAACCTGATCATCAAGTACAAGCTCAACAAACAGTGGTCCCCGTTCATGGAAGTCGGCGATATCAAGGTCAACTCCACCACCGATGACCGCCAGGCACGCTGGCGCGTGGGCATCCAGTACAACTTCCTGTAAAGCACGGCCGGGCGTGCGCATCGCGCCCTGCACCCTCGTCGAACCCAGCAAAAGGCTTTCCCCGTGACCGTTACCCCCATCGCTGCGACCAAGCCGTTCAACCGCCTGCTGCTCACCGGCGCTGCCGGTGGGCTCGGGCAGGTACTGCGCGAAGCGCTGCATGCCCACGCCCATGTGATCCGCGCCTCGGACATCAGCCCGATGGCAGCCCCCGCCGGCGAGCATGAAGAAGTGATCCTCTGCGACCTGGCAGACAAAGCCGGCGTGCAGGCCCTGGCCGAGGGCGTGGATGCCATCGTGCACCTGGGTGGCATTTCCACCGAGCGCGCCTTCGAAGACATCCTGCAGGCCAACATCGTCGGTACATTCCACCTCTATGAGGCGGCGCGCCGGCACGGCATCAAACGCGTGGTGTTCGCCAGTTCCAATCATGTCACCGGTTTCTACCCCCAGGACCAGCAGGTGGACGCGCACTCCCCGCGTCGCCCGGACGGCTATTACGGCTTGTCGAAAGCCTATGGCGAAGACCTGGCGAGCTTCTACTACTACCGCTACGGCATCGAAACCGTGAGCCTGCGCATCGGCTCCTCGTTCCCCGAGCCGCGCAACCTGCGCATGCTCAGCACCTGGCTGAGCTATGCCGACCTGAGCCATCTGGTCGAGCGCGCGCTGCTCGCCGAAAACGTCGGGCATAGCGTGGTGTATGGGGTGTCGGACAACCGCGAGGTGTGGTGGAGCAACCGCCACGCGGCGCACCTGGGCTTTACCCCACAGGACAGTTCCGAGCGTTATCGCGCAGCGCTCGAACTGCAGCCCAAGCCGGCCGCCGATGACCCCAACGTCCGCTGGCAAGGCGGTGCGTTCACCGCCGCTGGCCCTTTTGGCGACTGAACGCTGACCTCAGGAGCAGCACCATGACCGCTGAACTGATCATCAATGCGCGCAACGCCACGGGCGAAAGCCCGGTCTGGCAAGCGCAGGAAAATGCCCTGTACTGGGTGGATATTCCCGCCGGGCGCCTGCACCGCTGGCAACTGGACGGCACCATCAGCCAATGGAGCGCCGACGAAATGCTCGGCTGTATCGTGCGCAGTCCACAAGGGCACTGGCTGGGCGCCCAGCAGACCGGGATCTTCCAGCTCACCCCGCAGGCCAACGGACGACTGCTGGCGCACAAATGCGCCAGCGTCGAGCACGCCAGGCCTGACATGCGCTTCAACGACGGACGCTGCGACCGCCAGGGACGTTTCTGGACCGGCACGTTGCACACCGGCATGGGCACCGATCCGGTGGGTAAGCTCTACCGCTACGACCCGACCGTAGACGCGGCCGTACAGCCCATGCAGGCGCAGCTCGAAGGCCTGTGCGTGCCCAACGGACTGGCCTTCAGCCCCGATGGCAAGACCCTGTACCTCTCCGACTCGCATCCCAGCGTGCAGTTGATCTGGGCCTTCGACTACGACATCGACAGCGGCACACCCTACAACCGCCGAGTATTCGTAGACATGAACCAGCACCCCGGCCGCCCGGACGGGGCCGCCGTGGACGCCGAGGGCTGCTACTGGATCTGCGCGATCGATGCCGGCCAGGTACTGCGCTTCACCCCACAGGGTAAACTTGACCGTGCCTTGGACCTGCCGGTGAAAAAGCCGACGATGTGCACATTCGGCGGGCCCCAGCTGGACACCTTGTTCGTGACCTCGATCCGCCCCCAGCACACCGACCTGAGCGACCAACCGCTGGCCGGTGGTGTGTTCGCCCTGACCCCTGGGGTGAAAGGGCTGCCCGAACCTATGGCGAGGGTGTGACCGATGGCCGACAGGGCACGCTGCGCGCGATCAACGGCGCTGCGCCTGCAACCCTAGCAGGCGCTCGCGCAACTGTGGGTCGCGGGCGCGCGGGTCGAGCCAGATACCGAAGAACGCACGTGCAAACGCCGGGTCGGCCACTTCATGTTGGAGTTGATCACCCACGTAGAACCGACCTCCCTGCCCTGGCAGATATACCCCAGTAATGCGCATGCCTGGCTGCACATCGACAAAGGCCGCGCGCATGCCTTGCGCCCAGCGGCGCTCGGTCGCTTCGTCGACCGGCCCTGCGGCCAGGCGGCGCATTTCTTCCACGCTGGCCTGCACCAGGGTGTCCCGACTCAAGGCACGATGGTAAATCAGCTCAAGCGCGAAGGGCGTATCCCAGCCGCTGACCGGGCCGGTACTCCATAGACGAGCGTCGTACAGGCGCAGCCCAAACCAGCGGAATTCGCCCTCACCGATCAGCCGCGCCTCAGGCAACGCGGTGCGCCACTGCGCCGAGGCGCCAGGGAGCACGATCAACAGGGCAATCAGGGCGAACAGGCGTGTAACCGAAGAGCGACTGGCCATGGCGTTTCCAGGGGCGGCGGCGATCATGCCAGTATAAATGTCTATCGCCCTCAGCACAGGCTCGCCGAACGCTCCCATGCCACGCCCGCCTGTGGCATGCTGCGCGCCGACCGAACCCCGCAAAGAGACACATCGCGATGACCCAGACCACCGACCAGGCCTTCTATGACCGCGCCGATGCGCACATCGAGCTGGCCAACCAGCACATCGACAAGCTCGAGGACCTGGGCAAGGTCAGCGCCTCGATGACCTTCGCCGCCACGCGCTTCAACGCCTGGATGACTGCCCGCAGCTTCAAGAGCAGCGAAGAGATGGCCAAGGCCCGTGGGGAAATCCTCAAGTACTTCTGCGACCAGTACCGCATGATGCTCGAAGACAACCTCGACGAGCACATCGAACACTTCGAGCGTTATGTACTGGGCAAGGACGCCTGATTCCATCGCACGCGTGATGCACGCGCAGGCTAGGTGAGCAACAGCCTGGCAAGCTGGGCACGCAGGCCGCCGTGCAACGCTTCATCGTAGGGTGGCGCTGATTGCCAGTCGTAGAACCAAACCGGCATTCTGCGTTTTCCTTCAGGCTCACTGGCGTAACGGGGAAACACATGGCAATGCAACTCAGGCTCTGAGTTTCCCAGTATTTCGTAATTCACCCGCAGGGCGCCGGTCACCTGTAAAAGCGCATCCCCGAGGCGCGCCATGTCGAGCAGATAGGCGGCCCTCGCTTGCTCGCTCAAGTCGTTCAGGCTGGGCACGACGGGGTCTGGAAGGAGCAGGCAGTATCCTTCGAGAAATTGCACGTCGCCCATCACCGCCCAACCGGATGGCATGCGGCATATCACCTTGTCATTCGCCCCCCTACGGGCGAGTTCGACACGCTCTGCAATCAGCGGCATGAGGTCAGTCCACGATAAACAGTTTGGCGCCGATGCGGCTCGACGAGCGATGGGCTTGTGCGTTATCGGCGACCTGGTAGCTCATCCCTGGGTTCAAGGTCACCACGCGGCCATCTTCCAGCTCAGTCTCCAGACGCCCTTCCAGGCACAACAGAATATGCCCCTTCAGGCACCAGTGGTCGGCCAGATAACCGGGGGTATATTCCACCAGCCGCACCCGAATATTGGAAAACTGGCAGGTGCGCCAATAGGCAGTGCCGACTTCACCGGGATGCACGGTGGGCTCTATTGTCGACCAATCGGTGATGCCAAAAGGGATAGCGGTCAGTTCCATGGCTAACTCGAACGATTCAAAATGCAGACCCTATCCACAAGACCGGGCCACCGATAGACACAGATCGCTGCCAATTTGCGCATACACCCCCACGCGGCCAATGCGAATGTGAGGCACGTCGCTGCGCCGTTGCACTCACGAGCCCAGCACCTGCCCCAGCAACCACTGCCCCGCGACGCCCAATGGCGCCTTACGCGACCAGGCCACATCGATCTCGACACTGCGCGGATATCCGCGTACATCCAACTCCACCAGCCCCTCCCCAAAGCGCTCGACCATCGCCCGAGGCAGCACTGCCCACCCAAAACCGCGCCCGGCGAATTCCATCAGGGTCAGGTAATCGGGTGCCGACCAGGCTTGGCTGCTCGAAGGCTCGGCGCTGCGCACGTAGGTGCGAATGAACAATTGCCGCTCGGCCGCCAGGTGCGCGGGCGTCACCTGCGCCACCTGTGCCAGGCGGTGAGCAGCCCCCACGTACACGGCAAATTGCGCCTTCACCGCTAGGCGCTGGGCGACCACATCAGGCGGGTATTGCTCCTGCGCCGCGAGAATGCCCAGGTGCACCTGGCCGGTCTGGATCAGGTCGATCACATCGGCGTCCTCCGAAGGGCCGCAGCGCAGCTCGGTGTCGGGAAAGCGCTCGGCGAAGCGCGCCGCCACATCGCCGAAGAACACCAGGCTGTAGATATCGGTCATGACCACCGACAGCAGTGGCTCGACTTGCGCGCTCAGGCGCATGGCCAAGGCATCGAGGCGCTCGCTGGCGGCGAGAATCGCGTCGACCCTGGCCAGCACCTGACGCCCGGCATCGTTGAGCACGGGATGGCGACCACCCCGGTCGAAGAGCTGGCAGCCCACGTCTGCCTCGAAGTTGGCGATGGCGATGCTGATGGTGGACTGGCTCTTGTTGAGCTTGCGCGCAGCCGCCGAGAACGAGCCCAAGGCTGCGGCCTCGACGAACGCAACAAGAGATTCGGGTGAGTAGCGCATAGATATTGATAAAACCGATAGCTGCTAAGTGTTCAGTATCAGTTTAATCAACGAGCATGGGAAGCATCCTCCACAGCACTTCAGGTGAAGTCATGCAGCACAACACCGTCTCCCTCACTGAGCGGCTCATCCACGCGGCCGGCTATGAAGCCGGCGCAGTGGTCCTGTCGGCACCGGTCATGGCGTGGCTATTCGACAAGCCGATGCACACCACAGGGGCACTGGCGCTGGTGATCTCGTTGATCGCGATGGTCTGGAACATGCTCTACAACGCCATCGTCGACCATTGTTTCAGCTTGCCTCGGCATCAATGGCGGGTCTCTGCGCGCCTGCTGCACGGGCTGGGCTTCGAGGGCGGCATCATCGCCTTGTGTCTGCCAGTGGCGGTGTGGATGCTCGACATCACGCTGGCCCAGGCCTTCTGGCTGGAAGCTGGGTTTTTCGTGTTCATCCTGCCCTACACGGTGTTGTACAACTGGGGCTTCGACAAAGCCAAGTATCGGTTGCAGGCCGTGACGCTCACCTGAGCAAGGCGCCTGCTCAGGTCAGCGCTCCAGCTCACCCAACCAGTACGCCACATCCACCTCGTCGATCTGCTCGGGCCGCAGGAAACGCTCGGCGTAATGCTGGTAAACCCCGCTACTCAGGAACAGGCGCAGCAACTGCGGATCGACATGCCGGTCACGCGCCATGAACACCAGGATCTTGATCGACTCGCTGAGGCTCTTGGGCGCCTTGTACGGGCGGTCGGCGGCGGTCAGCGCCTCGAAGATATCGGCGATGGCCATCACCCGCTCGGGGATGCTCAAGGCCTCTTCGCCTAAGCGGCGCGGATAACCGGTGCCGTCGAGTTTTTCGTGGTGATTGCCGGCGATAGAGGGCACTCGCCTGAGCTGACGCGGGAACGGCAGCGAGCTGAGCATGATGATGGTTTGCACGATATGTTCGTTGATCTTGAAGCGTTCCTCATCGTTGAGGGTGCCGCGACGAATCGACAGGTTGTACAGCTCGCCCAGGTCGCTGGCATGCGCCGGCAGGCGCATGTCGAACCCCCAGACATTACGCGGGTCCTCCCGGGTAACCGGCGGTTTGCGCGCCCCCCAGGGCACGCGATGCTCGGGACGGTCGGCGAGCAACGGCTCGGCCACCGGCAGCGGTGCCGCTGGCACTTGGGCCAGGCGCGCCTGCTCATCGCGGGAAATTCCCAAGCGGTCATCGAAATGCCGTAACCACCGACGCTGACCAATACGTTGCAAGCGCTCGACATCAGCCTGCTGCATGAACTCGCCACCGATATTGGCCTGGGCGACGAAGGCGAATTCCTCTTGCAACGCGGCCTGGCAACGCTCCCGCGCCTGTTGCAAGGGTATGGCCTGCCCACCAGCGGCCAGACCCTGCCAGTAGGCAATATCAGCGTCGCGCCAAAGCACTTCGAAGCGCATGCGAACTTCGTGAATGCGGTTGTACAGCGCCTCAAGCTTGGTCGCCTTGTCCACCACGTACTCGGGGCTGGTGATCTTGCCGCAATCGTGCAGCCAGGCGGCCACGCGAAACTCATAACGTTCGGCCGCGCTCATGCTGAAGTCGGCGTAAGGCCCGCTGTCGGCTTGTACGGCTTGATCCAGCAGCATCTGAGCCAACTGCGGGACGCGCTCGCAATGTCCGCCGGTGTAGGGACTCTTGGCGTCGATGGCATCGGCCAGCAGCTTGATCAACGCGTCCATCAAGCGCTGCTGCGCCTCTACCAACTGACGCGTCTCGATGGCCACCGCTGCGGCGCCGGACAGCTCCTCGACGAAGCGCCGGAACGGCTCGCCTGCGGGCGCGTCGTCCAGTTGCAGCACCAGCATGCCAAGCAGAGCCTGGCTGCGGTCATCCAGCGCAACCGCAAGGCTGTGCCCCTGCAGTGCCATGCCTTGGATGACTTCGGCGGCCAACGCCTGGCGATCCCCCTCGCCCAACGCCAGCTCGGCCGGATACCCCTCGCCCCGACAGGCAGCCGCCAGACACAGACGTCCACGCTCAGGTTCGAACAGGTACACCGCGCCCGCGCGCACCCCAGCAGCTTCCACCAAATGTGTCAGCACGCCATCGAGCATGCGCTCCAGGTCGCTTTCCCGGCTCAAGGTCAAGGTCATGGCCTGAAAGCCGCGAATCGTACCGGACATGCCGCTGAGCACCTGACTCAGCTCGCGCACCTCGCAGACCCGCGAGGCCACCCCCATCTGGCGACTGAAGTCGAAGCTGGCCAGGTCGCGCACCTGGTCGGCGAGCAAGCGCAACGGGCGCCCGATACGCTGGCCGAGCAAGACACCGACCAGCAGCAGAACGGCAATCAGCGCTGCCGTCCAGAGAAGTTGCTCGAACAATACCTTGCGGGCACTGGCCAACAGCTCGTGGGCCGGTACGGCGATCAGCACCTGCAGGTCCTGCCCGGCCAGCGTCAGTTGTATGCGCATGCCGTACCAGGCCTGCCCGTCCACTTCGTACCGCATTGGCCGGGCCCCCTGTGCAGGGTCGGCGTGAAGCCGCTCAAGGCTGGGAATCCCCAGCTCGGCCAAACGCGACAGACGTACCTGCTCGTTCTCACGCACGATGACCCGCTGCAGGTCCGGGTAGGCCACCACACTGCCCTGGCTGTCGAGCACAGCGATTTCGGTGCCGGGCGTCATGCGCAGGTCACGGCTCTCGCTGGCCAGGTCATTGACCGAGACATCCATGCCGATCACCGCAGCGCCGTCGACACTGCGCTGGGCCATGCTCAGGCCGATCTCGCGCGTGGTGAAGAACACATAAGGGTGCGTGAGTACCGTTGCGGGTTGGGCCGAGGCATCGATGAACCAGGGGCGCGTACGTGGATCGTAGCGGTAGTCCGGCCGCGACTGGGTCGCCAACAGGCTCAAGGCGCGGTCGTAGAAACGCCATTCTCCGCGCGGCGTACCGTCAGCCCCGTGGCTGACGCTCTGCACCAGAAATGCCGTGCCTTCAGGGGCGGCGAAGCGTTCGCGCAACGCCTGGTCGCGCAGGCCACGCACCAGCAGGAAGTCGCCGTTGGAATAGCCGAGATAGGCGGCGCTGAGCATACGGTTGGCGTCGAGGGTGGCGACCAGCGGCGCCAGGCGTTGCTGTAACTCGCCGCCCGTCGGCATGACCGCCAGCAGGCGCAGGCTGCTTTGCGCAGGATCGACCAGGCGCCGGGCGCGCTCATCGATGGTCTTGCCGACTTGCTGCGCGGCGTCACCGGCAGCGGCCACCAAGGTCTGGCTCAGCCCCCGATAACCTTGCCAGGCAAGGCCAGCGCCCAGCAGCAGCATCCCCAGCACGATCGCCAGCGCCACCACCACCTGCAACGAAATACCTCGTCCCGACGGGTTCATGCCGACCCCGCCCCGCAGCCTGACGGCCGAACAGCGTGAATGCTCGATACGCAGCCCATCCGGGGTGCTCCCTGTGACCGTTGGATCAGTGTAATCAGCCAGGACGATCGTGCCGGCCTGATGGCGACCACAGGCAACTAGGCTGTATGAAGCGTGGCACAGGGATGATGAAGGCTCCAGTTTCGAGGCGATTGAGTCGCGCGTGCGTGAGGGGCAGGCTCACTCAGCCCTTCAGGCCAAGCGACGCCCCGGCTTCACTGCGGCCTGATCACTTGGCCGAGGCGGCCTCGACCATGGCCGCCTCAGGGCGGCGGGCATATCGCTGGGCGAGCGCTGCGCAGACCATCAGCTGGATCTGGTGGAAGATCATCAGCGGCAGGATCAACAGGCCGATGGTGCTGCCGGCGAACAGCACCTGGGCCATCGGCACGCCGGTGGCCAGACTTTTTTTCGAGCCACAGAACAGGATGGTGATGCGGTCTTCGATGCAGAAGCCCAGCCACTTGCCCAACAGCGCAGTGATACCCAGCGACAACGCCAGCACCACACAGCAACCCAGCACGATCATCGCCAGCATGCTCGGCGGCACTTGTTGCCACAGCCCCCCGATCACCGCAGCACCAAACGCCGAGTACACCACCAGCAGGATCGACCCTTGGTCGACGAACTTCAGCCACGCCTTGTTACGTCCGACCCAGTCACCGATCCAGCGGCGCGCAATCTGCCCGGCGACGAACGGCACCAGCAGTTGCAGGCTGATCTTGCGAATCGCCTCCAGGGTGGAGCCGCTGTCTCCGTGCACGCCCATCAGCAGTGCCACCAGCATCGGCGTGACGAAGATACCGATCAGGCTCGACGCCGCCGCGCTACAAATGGCCGCCGGCACGTTACCGCGCGCCAGCGAGGTGAAAGCAATCGCCGATTGCACGGTAGCCGGCAGCGCGCACAGGTACAAAAAGCCCAGGTACAGCTCGTTGCCCACCAGCGGCAACAGCACCGGTTTCAGCGCAATACCGATCAGCGGGAACAGCACGAAGGTGCAAACGAATACCAACAGGTGCAAACGCCAGTGCCCGGCACCGGCAAAGATCGCCTCGCGTGAAAGCTTGGCGCCATGCAGGAAGAACAACAGGCCGATGGCCAGATTGGTGATCCAGTCGAAGATCACTGCCACGTGGTCGCGCGCCGGCAGCACGGTGGCGATCGCCACCACGGCGATCAAGGTCAAGGTGAAATTGTCCGGCAAGAAACGCGAGCGGGCCATCTGTCCAGTCCTGTGTTGTGCGGGTTGCCGGCCTACCTTAGCCATGTTCGAATTAACCGACTAACGGGATGAGGGCAAAAAATGTCGATAAACGGACAACCTACAGTTCATCAGCGCATCGTTCCCGCCCTGAAAACCTTGCCGCGCCCGGTGTACGCTCGCACCGAGTCGCTGGTGCGCCCGGAGCGCACCCCCATGCACCGCCACCCCTGGGTGCAGTTGTCCTACGCAATCCGCGGGGTATTGCACGTGCATACCCCCACCGGCAGCTTCGTCGCCCCGCCGCAGCGTGCGGTGTGGATGCCACCGGATATGGACCATGAGGTGTTCAGCTTCGCCAACACCGAAATGCGCGGTCTGTACCTGGATCCGCAACTGTTCGACGCGGCGCACAGCCGTTGCCGGGTGATCGAGATTACGTCACTGACCCACGAGCTGATCAAGCAGTTCTCGTCACGCCCGCCCGAGTACGACGAAGACGGCGAGGATGGCCGGCTGGCCAGGGTACTGGTAGACCAACTGCGCGCAGCGCGTGAGGTCAGCCTGTCGCTGCCACTGCCACAGGATGCACGGGTGTTGCAGCTGTGCCGGCAGTTGCAGGATGCCCCGGACGACAATCGCACCCTGGGCGAATGGGGCGAGGCGCTGGGCGCGTCGGAGAAAACCTTACGGCGCATTTTGCTGCGCGAGACTGGCTTGACCTTTCGCAGTTGGCGCCAGCGTATGCGCCTGCTGGGCGCGCTGGAAGCGCTGGGGCGTGGCACGGCAGTAACCCAAGTGGCGTTGAATGCAGGGTATTCATCGACATCGGCGTTCATTGCCGCGTTTCGCGAGCAATTTGGCGTAACGCCAGGCGATTTTTTCCCCGCAGTGCGTTGAGAGGATGGGGCCTGACGGCGCCCCTCTAAAACGTCGGTAACAACGATACATACTACGTATGACTAGTACCTCGCACAGGCCGATCCCTGCCTTGGCATACGCCAGGGCGTGCGCTGACTGGCTGCGTGATGGCACTCGCGCCAGTATCCAAACCCTTCTAGCACGCGTCCTGTAGTCGGATTTTCCTGCGTATAATCGCGGCTTTTTCCGACACTGATCTACGCCTCATGAAAACACTGTTGTATGCGGCATCGTTATTCTTCACCCTCCTCCCCAGTGCCTTCGCCAGTCCCCCGGCGACCTTCACCGAAGCCAAGGTCGTCGCCAAGCAGAAGATCTACCTCGACCAAGCCAGCAGCGCGCAGGGTGACCTGTACTGCGGTTGCAAATGGACCTGGGTAGGCAAGTCCGGCGGGCGAATCGACCCAGCCTCTTGCGGCCTGCAGGCGCGCAAGCAACAAACCCGTGCCGAGCGCACCGAGTGGGAGCACATCGTCCCGGCCTGGACCTTCGGGCACCAGCGCCAATGCTGGCAGAACGGCGGGCGTGAAGCCTGTGTCGACAACGACCCAACCTTCCGCGCCATGGAAGCCGACCTGTTCAACCTCTACCCAGCCGTGGGCGAGGTCAATGGCGACCGCAGCAACTTCAACTACGGCATGGTCAGCGGCAATACCCAGCAATACGGCCAGTGCACGACCAAGATCGACTTCGTGCAAAAGACCGCCGAGCCGCGCGACGCGGTCAAGGGCCTGGTGGCGCGCACTACGTTCTACATGTTCGACCGCTACCAACTGAGCATGTCGCGCCAGCAACAGCAGGTGCTGATGGCGTGGAACAAACAATACCCGGTGAGCGCCTGGGAACGGCAGCGCGACCAGCGCATCGCTGCTGTAATGGGCCACCACAACCCGTTCGTCACCGGTGAGCGCACCTGGATCATGGGCTACAAACCGGCCGGCGCCAGTGCCACGCTCGCCAGCGCCCCGCGCAAGCCCTCCACCGCCCCCAATGCCAGCCAGGGCGCCGTGCTGGGCAACCGCAACAGCCAGGTCTATCACCTGGCCAGCGGCTGCCCTGGCTACAGCCAGGTTTCAGCCAAGAACCAAGTAGCGTTCGAATCCGAAGCCCAGGCGCAGGCGGCGGGCTATCGCAAAGCGGGTAACTGCAAATAAGCCAGGCCCACGGCCAGATGAACGAATCTTCATTTTGGCCGTAGCGCCCTGATCGCGCGGCGCATCGCCGCTGGCGCCCACTGGCCGGGCGCCAGCGTCTTGAGACATGGCCAGGGCTTGCGTAGCATCCGCGACCCTTGCCAGCTTCTGTGGGAGCGGGCTTACCACGCGACTGCATGCGCAGCCTGGCCGACGTTGCCAGCGCGGCCCCCCCCCACGCCTGATCTCGCCGAGCCACCGATGCCACAACCCATTCCCCTCAAGGACCACGAAACGGAAAAGAGCCTGGTCAACCGCCGGTTGCTGGCCTGCGCCGCACTGGTAATGGGACTGGTGGCCGTACTGGTCGGCCGACTCTACGTGCTGCAGGTGTTGCAGCATGATCAACAGAGCGCGGTGTCGGAAAACAACCGCGTGCACGTACTGCCCATCGCGCCGGAGCGCGGCCTGATCTACGACCGTAACGGCGTGGTGCTGGCCGACAACAAGCCCAGCTTCAACCTCACCATGACCCGTGAGCGGGCCGGCGACACGGCCAAGGTACTCGACACCCTCACGCAGATCCTCGGCCTGTCCGAAGATGACCGCCACCAGTTCGACAAGGACTTGCGCCGTGGGCGCAAACCGTTCGAGCCGGTCACGGTGATGGTCGGGCTCAGCGAAGAGCAGATTGCCCTGATCGCGGTGAACCAATTCCGCCTGCCAGGGCTTGAGGTCGAGCCGCAGTTCATCCGCCAATACCCGCTGGCCGAACACTTCGCCCATTCGGTGGGTTACGTGGGGCGCATCAACGAAAAGGAAGCCAAGACCCTCGACAGCACCGAGTACCGTGGTACCGAGTCGATCGGCAAGACCGGTATCGAGCGCTTCTACGAAAACGAACTGCACGGCCATGTGGGCTATGAAGAAGTCGAGACCAATGCCCAAGGTCGGGTGATGCGCGTGCTGCGCCACCACGACCCGATACCGGGCAAAGACATCGTCCTTAGCCTGGATGCGCACCTGCAACAGGCCGCGGAAAAAGCCCTGGGCGACCGGCGCGGCGCGGTCGTGGTACTGGACCCGTCCAACGGTGACGTGCTGGCGATGGTCAGCAACCCGAGCTTCGATCCCAACCTGTTCGTCAAGGGCATCAGCTACAAGCAATACGCCGCGCTGCGCGACTCGCTCGACCGGCCATTGTTCAACCGCGTGCTGCGTGGGCTTTACGCACCGGGCTCGACGGTCAAGCCCGAGGTGGCCATCGCCGGCCTGGACAGCGGCGTGATCACCCCCGGCAGCCGGGTGTTCGACCCCGGCTACTACGAGCTGCCCAACTATGACCACAAGTACCGCAACTGGAACCGCAGCGGCGACGGCTGGGTGGACATGTACACCGCCATCATGCGCTCCAACGACACCTATTTCTACGACCTGGCCCATAAGCTCGGCATCGACCGCCTGCACGACTACATGGCCGAGTTCGGCCTGGGGCAGAAGGTTTCGCTGGATATGTTCGAAGAGGCGCCTGGGTTGATGCCCTCGCAGGCCTGGAAGCGCGCCACTCGGCGTCAGGCCTGGTTCCCCGGCGAGACGTTGATCCTCGGCATCGGCCAAGGCTACATGCAGGTCACCCCGCTGCAACTGGCCCAAGCCACCAGCCTGCTTGCCAGCAAAGGCGTTTGGCACCGCCCGCACCTGGCAACACGCGTCGGCGACCAGACGCCGGTCGATCCTCATCCAATGCCCGACATCGTGCTGCACGACAAACGCGCCTGGGATCAGGTCAGCCAGGGTATGCAGATGGTCATGCACGACCCGCGCGGTATCGCCCGTGCCGCCGCAGCGGGCGCGCAGTATCGCATTGCGGGCAAGAGCGGCACGGCGCAAGTGGTCGCGATCAAGCAGGGGGAGCGCTACGACCGTAACAAGACCCTTGAGCGTCACCGCGACAATGCCCTGTTCGTCGGCTTCGCCCCCGCCGATCACCCGGCGATGGTCGTGGCAGTAATGATCGAGAACGGCGAGGCCGGCGGACGCGTGGCCGGTCCGGTGGTGCGGGAGGTGATGGATGCCTGGCTACTCGACGACCAGGGCCACTTGAAAGCGCAATTTGCGGGCAATACGGGATCGGCGGTGCCACACAGCTAGTACCCTGTCTGGCAAATAGGCGATTCGCTTTCGCCGATGCCTTGGCTGCCTGCCCCCAGGACACTCGTGTGCTCACGATCGCAACGCGGTGCCCGGCCCCTTTGCGGTAGGGTCCATAGGCCCTGCGTCAATAAGAGCCATCCGCATCTGCAAGGTTTTTCATACAATTGATAGTCATTCGCCATTAATCCGTTCTCGCGCCCCCCTTCCCGGAGGTAGAATGCCGCAAAACCGGGAGCCCCAATGAACCAGGACCGCCTCATCCCCAGCCAAGACGATGCCATCACCGATGCCGCTGCGCATTGGTGCATGCGCCTGCACGCCGACGATTGCAGTGAGCTGGAGCGAGAGGCGTTTGGCCAATGGCTGGCGGCTGACCCGCGACATGCCGAGGAATACCAGGCCATGCTGGAGATTTGGGAGACCGCCGACCTGTTGCCACGCCCGCACCCGGTTGTCGAACTCAAGCCCCAGCGCCGCCAACCTGTGGCGCGTCACTGGCGGCCATTCGCCTCAGCAGCGGCGATTGCACTGCTCGTCCTGCCCGTGGCCGGCTGGATCGGCTGGGAGCAAGGCTGGCTACCCAACAGCTACCAGCACTTCGAGACGGGCGACCAACTGCAACAGGTACAACTGAGCGATGGCAGTCGCGTCGACCTGAACCTGCACACCGAGCTGCGCTACCTGAACTACAAAGATGAGCGCCGGGTCACCCTGGTCAAGGGCGAAGCCTTCTTCAAAGTCACCCACGACAGCAGCCATCCGTTCATCGTGCATGCCGGCAACGGCCAGACGCGAGTCACCGGCACCGAGTTCAACGTGTGGAAGTACCAGGACCATGTCAAGGTGACCCTGATCGAGGGCTCGGTGTTGGTCAGCAATGACGGCAACAACGGTGGCTACCGTCTGGGCCCAGGCATGCAGGTCAGCTACGACAAGGGTGACTTCGAGCCGCACCTGGCCCAGAGCGACGACTACGCCAATGCCCTGGCCTGGCGCAGCGGCAAGCTGGTGCTGGACAACCTGAGCCTGCGCCAGGCCTTGCCGGTGATCAACCGCTACCTCGACAAGCCGCTGCTACTGGCCGACGACAGTACCGCGCGGATTCGCATAAGCGGCATCTACAACACCCGCGAAGTGGCCCGGCTCGTCGACACGCTGCCCAAGGTGCTGCCGGTCTATCTGACCCGCAGCAAGGACGGCAGTACCGTGCTCAACCGCATCGTGCCAGCGCCCAGCCGCGGTTGACGGCGGGCGCAGGCGTTCCACAGCGGCAAGTGCGCAGGGCCTACTGCACCGTCTCGAACGGCAACCCCACGTAGTTTTCGGCAATGTTCACGAGCCCGGCCTGCGAGCCCAGGTAATACGCCCGGTCGGCCTCCTGCATCTTGCTGTCCCAGGCGTCCTGATGCGCGCCGAAGTCATGCAGAAGGTGCGTCATGAACCAGCTGAAACGCTCGCCTTTCCACACCCGACGCAGGGCCATGGGTGAATACTCGGCCAACAGGTCAGTGCGCCCTTCGCGGTACACCTTCACCAGGATCCGGTACAGATAGTTCACGTCGGATGCAGCCAGGTTCAGCCCCTTGGCTCCCGTGGGCGGCACGATATGGGCGGCGTCGCCGACCAGGAACAGGCGCCCGTGCTGCATCGGCTCCACCACCAGGCTGCGCAACGGGGCGATGCTCTTTTCCAGTGCCGGGCCGGTGACCAGTCGTTCGGCGAGGTCTTCGGGCAGGCGCGCCTTGAGTTCGTCCCAGAAGCGCGTGTCCGGCCAGTCCTGCACCTGTTCGCCCAGCGGTACTTGCAGGTAGTAGCGGCTGCGTGTCTGCGAGCGCTGGCTGCACAGGGCGAAGCCGCGCTCATGCTGGGCGTAGATCAGTTCATGATTGACCGGCGGAGTGTCCGCCAACAGCCCCAGCCAGCCAAACGGGTAGACCCGTTCGTAGGTCTTGAGCACGCCCGCCGGGATGCTTTGCCGGGCGACGCCATGGAAACCGTCGCAGCCGGCGATGTAGTCGCAATCGACGCGGTGTTGCTTGCCGTCCTTCTCGAAGGTGAGGTAAGGATGCGGGCTGTCGATTGCATGCGGCTGGACATCGCTGGCGGAGTAGATGATCGGTGCACCACACTCACGGCGGGCCTGCATCAGGTCGCGGGTGACCTCGGTCTGGCCATACACCATCACCGTCTTGCCACCGGTCAGGGCTTTGAGGTCCAGACGCTGGCGGTGACCGCCCATCAGCAGCTCCACCCCCTCGTGTACCAAGCCTTCACGCTCCATGCGCTCAGCCACACCGGCCTCGCGTAGCAACGCCACGGTGCCTTGTTCCAGTACCCCGGCCCGGATACGCCCAAGCACGTAGTCGGGGGTCTGGCGTTCGACGATCAACGTATCGATACCCGCCTTGTGCAGCAGTTGACCGAGCAACAGGCCGGAGGGACCTGCGCCGATGATTGCAACCTGAGTCTTCATTGTTGTTTTCTCTGTGTGCTGTTACGGTTCGCTTGTGCATTTTTACGGTCCATCCAGGCCGAAAAAGTGTGCTATCCGCTAGAAAAACTGCACTTTTAGAAAAAACGTTCGATTACCGGACAAGGCGCACCCTCATGTCCAGCCCCCTCCCCGGCATTGCGCAATTTCAGTTGTACGGCGAAAACCACGCCTGGCCCGGTACCGACCTGCTGCATTGCGAGTCGATCCCCGCGCGCAGCCGCCTGCACCACTGGGAGATCAAGCCGCACCGACATGCCGAACTGTTCCAACTGCTGTACGTTCAGGGCGGTGAAGCGCAGGTGGAGATTGAAGGGGTACGCAGCACCATTCACACAGCAGCGATCCAAGTCGTACCGCCACTGACCGTGCATGGTTTTCGCTTCAGCGCCGATATCCAAGGCCACGTGCTGTCCTTCGGCACCGCGTTGGTCGCCGAGCTTGAGCAGCGCCTGGGCGCACCGCTGAGCGTGCTGACCGCGCCCGGCTGCTATGCACTGGGCCGCGACCGGCGGCACCTGCATACATTGATCGACAGTCTCCAGCGCGAATTCCAAGGCAATGCCCCGGCGCGCTCGGCGCTGCTGCAAGCATTGGTCACGGCATTGATGGTGTGGATCAGCCGCCAGCAGCATGCCCTGCCCCCACGCACCCGCAGCGAGCGCGACCGTCAGTTGCTCGGGCAATACCTGCGCCTGGTGGAGGCGCATTACCGCGAGCACCTGGCGGTGGAGGTGTTCGCGGCGCGACTGGGGGTGACCAGCCTGCAACTCAACCAGCTATGCCGTGCGCTGGCAGGGCAGACTGCGTTGCAGGTGATTCACCAGCGGCTGTTACTAGAGGCACGGCGCAACCTGGCGTACACGCGCATGAGCATCGGGCAGCTGTCCGATAGCCTGGGCTTCAGCGACCCAACGTACTTCGCGCGGTTCTTCAAAAGGCTCAGCGGGCAGACGCCGAATGCCTATCGGCGGCTGCAACACCTCTAGACCCAAGCCTGCTGGCCACGCGGCGTAATTTGCAAGCTGCCGCCGACGCCCTTACCCGGCCACGCGCGGCATCAGCTCATACGGATGCTTCCAGCCCGGCAGCGCCTGGATCCGCGCCTTCCACGCCTCAATGTGGACGAACTCGCTCAGGTCGATGCCGGTGTCCTCCGGCATGAATACATAGCCAGCCAACGACAGGTCGGCGATGGTCAAGCGGCCGCCGACCATGAACGGGGTCTTGGCCAGGTGCGCATCGACGATCCGGTATGCCGCCGTGGCCCGACCGCGCAGGAACTTCGTGACATCGGTTTCACCGGAATGGGTCAGGCAATAGATGAACCGCAACGCCGCGTAGTAGGCGGTGAACTTGTGGTTATCGAACAGCATCCAACGCCAGATGTCTCGCTTCTCGGCCTCATCACGCGGGCCGAACTGGCCGCTGCGCTCGGCCAGGTACTCCAGAATCAACGCCGACTGGGTCAGGCGTTCACCCGCGTGCTCCAGCACCGGCACTTCGCCCTGCTCGTTGACCTCGTCGCGCCAGGCTTGCTCACGGGTTTGACCATTGAAGAAGTCCACGAACACCGGCTGCCAGGATTGGCCAGTGAGTTCCAGCATCAGCGCGACTTTGTAGGCGTTGCCAGATTCGGCGAAGCAATGCAGTTTGTACTCGGACATGGGTCTTCAGTTTCCTTTGAAGGGGGCGTGCGTTACCGAGCAGATCACGTCCGGTCGGAAACGGTCAATGCCAACCTCAGGCGATCTGGAACCCATGCGCCAGTGGATCGCGATCATCGACGATGATCGTGTTGTAACCGATCACCCGCGCCCACCCAGCCACACTCGGACGCACTGCGGGGTACTGCCCGACTTGAGCCAGCGCTTCGGCTCGGCAGTCAAACGTGGTGCCGGTGATGCTTTCGTGGATGAACGTCTCGCCCACCTGAAGGCGCCCGCGCGCCACCAACTGCGCCACGCGGGCCGAGGACCCGGTCCCGCCGGGCGAACGGTCGATGGCCTTTTCACCGTAGAACACCGCGTTACGCGCCGTCGCCCCTGGGGTCTTGGGCTGGTCGCACCACATCACGTGCTCTACTCCGGCAATGCGTGAGTCCTCAGGATGAACCGGGTGCAGCACCTGCTGCGCGGCCTCGCGCAACAAACGGCTCATGCGCACCAGGTCGTCAGCCTTCAAGGCATCCAGGCCGGGGTAGTTCGGTTGCGGCTCGACGATGAGGTAGTAATTGCCGCCATAGGCCAAGTCCACGCTCAGCGGACCGATCTGCGGCACGTCGATCACGATGTCGCGGGCGTGCAGATAGCTGTTGACGTTGAATAGCCGCACCTGCTCGACAAAGGCGCCCTTGCGCTGGTACTCGATATCCACTCGACCGGCCGGGGTTTCCAAGGCCAGGCGACCCTCCTCGCGCGGCACCACCAGGCCCTCCTCAAGGGCCACGGTCACAGTGCCCACGGTGCCGGCGCCGCACATCGGGAGGCAGCCACTGACCTCGATGAACAGCACTCCCACATCGCAGTCATCGCGAAACGGCGGATACAGAATCGAGCCGGACATGACGTCATGGCCGCGCGGCTCGAACATCAGCGCCCGGCGCACCCAATCGTGCTTCTCGATGAACAACAGGCGCTTTTCGGCCATCGGTACGTTGGGCAGCAGCGGGCCGCCACCGGCAACTACGCGCACAGGGTTGCCACAGGCATGGGAATCGATGCAGAAGAAAATATTGCGAGCCATGTTCAGTTCGTCCTTCTTCTTGATGCAGGTCCGCCATAGGATGGCGGGACGTCGATGCGCAAGACCTGCGTGTGCATGCAGACCTGGCGCTGTCAGGCCATCAACGTAGTCACATTCCTGCATCGCCAATGGCGCGATCCAGACATCTGGACGCCTACAGGCACGACAGGTCTTTCCCAGACCACAACACGTCCGTCAGCGACCATTTTTCCTTGGGCACCTGCCGCTCGCAGTCAAAGGCTGAGGTTCAATGCCTGACGCAACGACTCTCCCCGCTGGTCGTGCGCCGCACTGACTAAGGCGAAGTTGTAGTCGCCATGCGACCAATAGCGCGCCTCCAACTGGCCATCGGTGCGCTGCCCGCTTGGCATGCGCTCGAAACGCTCGCCGGGCGAGCGCAAGAACAGGCTCACCCGCTGCCCGTCGCGATCCTCGAACACCAGCAGGGCCGCCGGCCCCGCTTCGTTGCTCAGCAACCGAGCACCCACCGGCTGCAAGCCATAGCCGGTCAGGTCAGGCAGACGTCCCACGCGATTGAAATGCCGGCCCAGCCAGGCTTGCAGGCGCGCAGGGTCATTGGCCTGGATATCCAGTGCGCGGGCGTCGGCGAACAGCCGGTGCGCCTGGACCGCGTCGGCCATGGGCAGTTCGCGGGCGACCAAGGTCACCTCGCGGGCCTGCCAACCGCCCAGCCCGCCCACGCCCACCGCCAATAGCAGCACGGCGGCCGTCGCCAGGCGCCGCTGACGCCGCTGGCGCAGGCGCCGACGCAATGGCGCCAGGTCCAAAGCCGGGTCGCTGGGTTGCTCGGCAAACCCGGCCAGGGCCGCGCGCAAGCGCCGCGCATCATTGCGCCAAGCCTCAAGCTGCGCCGCCTGCTGTGGATTGGCGGCAAGCCAGGCCTCGACTTGCGCCCGGCGCAGCGGCTCAAGTCGATCATCGACGAAGGCATGCAGTTCGTATTCGGTGGGGGTCTGGGGGGTCATTTGAGTCTCCGCAGGGCCGTAGATGAGGGGCGGCCTTCGGTCAGTTCGCGCAAGGCGGCCCGCGCACGCGACAGACGCGACATCACGGTGCCGATGGGAATGCCCAGGGCGTCGGCGGCCTCCTTGTAGCTCAGGCCCTCGACGCTGACCAGCAGCAGTAGCGCACGCTGCTCGGCCGACAGGCGCGCGAAGGCCTGCAAGTCAGCCTGAGCCATAACGATGCTTTCGGTGTCGGCGCCGCAAGGCTCTTCAGCCTGGGCCCGACCGAACCAGTTCAGCCAGCGCGCGTGCAGGCGCTCGCGGCGTTTGCCGTCCAGGTACAGCCGATAAAGAATAGTGAACAGCCATGGGCGCAGGCTCTCGCTATCGCGCTGCTGGCCCCAGCGGCCCAGGGCGCGTTCGACAGTGGCCTGCACCAGGTCGTCGGCAGCGCCCGCATCACGGCTCAGCCACACGGCGAAACGGCGTAGCCTTTGCAGCAGTTCGCGCCAGTGTTGATCGTCCAGTTCCTGCATGCTCAGACCCCAGTGGGCAGTCAGTGTAAGAGACAGACGCGCTGGTGCGAAATCTATTCCACCACTTGGGAATAAATCCGCCGCCCTTGCGTCGTACCAGCTCATTTGCACGTTAACGGATGGCCTGATGAACACTCCTTTGAACGGCCCGGCCAAGGCCCTACGCCTGGCCGCCATCGGCACCACGCTCGCAGCCCTGGGCGCAGGTTTTGCCTACGCGGCAGGCTGGATCGGCACCCCCACGCTCACCCCACAGCGCATCATCGATACCTTCGAAGCCCAGGCCGGCAAGCACCCTGGCTATCGCAAGAACCACGCCAAGGGCCTGTGCGTCAGCGGTTATTTCCAAGCCAGCGGCCAGGCGGCGAAGCTCTCCAGCGCGCGGGTCTTCAGCCAGCAGCAAGTGCCGGTGATCGGCCGCTTCGCCATCGGCGGCGCCAATCCCTTCGCTGCCGACACCGCCGTGCCCGTGCGCAGCTTGGCGATCCAACTGAGCACCGACGACGGGCAGGTCTGGCGCACCGGCATGAATACCCCACCGGTGCTGGCAGTCAGCACCGTGCAAGGCTTTTATGACCAGGTACTGGCCAGCACCCCGGACCCAAGCACCGGCAAGCCGGACCCCGGCAAGATACAGGCGTTCTTCGCCGCACACCCCGAAAGCGCGGCGTTTCGCCAGTGGGCGGCGGGCTACCAAGCCAGCGACAGCTTCGCCAGCACGGCGTACCACAGCATCAACGCCTTCAAGCTGATCGATGCCAAGGGCCACGCTCAGCCGGTGCGTTGGGCACTGCTGCCGCAGGCCCCCTTCGTGGCATTGCCCGCCCAAGTGAACGATACGCTGTACCTGCAACACGACCTCAAGCAACGCCTGGATCAAGGGCCGCTACGCTGGACCCTGCGCCTGACCCTCGCCGAACCTGGCGATGCGGTGGACGACCCGGCCCGCCCTTGGCCCACCGAGCGGCGCACAATCGATGCCGGGACCTTGGTGTTGCAGCAGGTGGACGCCCCCGAGCAAGGCGCGTGCCGTGACCTGAACTTCGACCCGTTGATCCTGCCCCACGGCATCGAACCGTCTGCCGACCCGATCCTCGCCGCCCGTTCGGCCGCCTATTCCGTGTCATTCAACCGTCGCAGCCATGAAGCCCTGGAAGGAGCCCAACCATGAGCGTCACCGCTTTTCACCCTCTGGCCCGGCTGCTGCACTGGCTGATGGCTGTGCTGATCCTGGGCATGCTGTTCATCGGCGTAAGCATGGTCGGCGACCTGTCGCCCCGCCACACACTGCTGATCGAACTGCACAAGGCCACCGGCCTTGCCTTGCTGGCCCTGGTGGTCTTACGCATCGTCCTGCGCCTGACGCTGCGCCACCCAGCGCTGCCCCGCGAGCTGCCAAGCGCACAACGGCGGATCGCAGCGGCCTCGCACCTGCTGCTGTACCTGCTGATGCTGGGCATGCCATTGCTGGGCTGGGCGATGCTCTCGGCCGGTGGCTACCCTCGCCCACTCCAACTCCCGGCCATCGCGCCGCACGACCTACAGTTGTACGCTGTGCTGCGCCAGGCGCACGGTTGGGCCGGGTATGTGCTGTTCGCCACGGTGCTAGCGCACGTGGGTGCTGCCTTGACGCATGCACTGGTACGGCGTGACGCGGTGATGCGCAGCATGTGGCCAGGCCCGTTGCAGCGCCGAGGGTGAATCCGCCCAGGCGCAAAGCCCCGATAACTGTCACTATTGCCAGCCTCGAGGCGCTTTCGCCCAACTGCCTGGACTGCCCATGAACGTTGCACAGGACCCTGCCACCTTCACCCCGCACAGCACCCTGGACCTGCGGCCACTGTTGCTGGTCAACATGGCCTGCACGCTGTCGATGATGGCCTTCGTCGCGCTGATCGGCCCGATCGCGCGCCTGCTGGGCATGGCCACCTGGCAAGCCGGGGCGGCGGTCACCGTGGCCGGGGTGGTGTGGGTGCTGCTGGCGCGGCCCTGGGGACGCCTGGCCGATCGCCTGGGGCGGCGCCGGGTGTTGCTGCTCGGCAGCGCAGGATACGCCCTGGCCTATTGGCTCTTGTGCCTGTTCATCGACGGCGCCCTGCGCTGGTTGCCAGGGGCGAGCGTGGCGTTCGTCGGCCTGATGCTCAGCCGTGGGTTGATCGGCGCCTTCTATGCGGCACTGCCGGTGGCCGGCAACGCACTGATCGCTGACCATATCGAGCCACGACAGCGCGCCCGGGCCATGGCGTCGCTGGGAGCAGCCAACGCCGTCGGCATGGTGCTGGGCCCGGCACTGGCGGCGCTGTTGGCGCGCTACAGCCTGAGCTTGCCGTTCTATGTCTTATCAGTGCTGCCGGCCACAGCATTCGTGGTGCTGCTGCTCACGCTAAAACCACAACCGCTGCCCCAGCGCCATGAACCCAGCCCGGTACGTCTGCGCGATCCGCGTCTACGTCGACCGCTGTTGGTAGCCTTCAGCGCCATGCTCAGCGTGACCGTGTCGCAGATCGTGGTGGGTTTCTTCGCCCTCGACCGCCTGCAACTGCCCGCCGCCGAGGCCGCACAAGCTGCCGGTATCGCGCTGACCACCGTGGGTGGCGCGTTGATCCTGGCCCAGGTGCTGCTGCGCCGACTCCAATGGCCGCCGCTGAAGATGATCCGGGTCGGTGCTTGCGTGTCCGCGCTGGGCTTTGCCTGCGCCTCGCTGGCCGCCAGTGCGGCATGGCTATGGGCCGCTTTCGCTGTCGCGGCGTTTGGCATGGGTTTCGTGTTCCCGGCATTCTCGGCGCTGGCCGCCAACGCCATGCACGCCCATGAACAGGGCGCCACCGCAGGTTCGGTCAGCGCGGCCCAAGGCCTGGGCGCGGTGATCGGGCCACTGGCCGGCACCCTGATGTACGCCCTCGACCCACGCCTGCCGTTCATGGCCGTGGCCGCCCTGTTGCTAGTGCTGGGGCTGTGGCCGGCGCCGCCTGACCGGCGTCATTGACGCACAGGGGCGCAAGGCGTGCAGAGTGTGTTTTAATGCGTCGCCCATTATTTTTGACACCTCTGCAAACAAGGCGGCTATGGACACCGGGACACGACTCAAACTGGTGCGTGAACGCAACAACCTCTCGCAACGGGAACTGGCCCGCCGCAGCGGCCTGACCAACTCGACCATCTCGCAGATCGAGCAGAATCGCGTCAGCCCGTCGGTCAGTTCGCTGAAAAAGCTGCTCGAAGGCATTCCGATGTCGCTGGCGGAGTTCTTCAGCTTCGACGAGCCGGTGCGTGAAGAGCGCTATGTGTTCCGTGGCGCTGAGCAGCCGGACCTGGGCCGCAATGGCCTGCGCATGCTGCTGGTCGGCGCCAGCGTCGAAGGTCGGCAGATGCGTATGCTGCGCGAGCTGTATGCGCCTGGCGCGGACTCCGGCGAGCCGATCGTGCACTCGGTAGGTGAAGAGTGCGGCCTGGTCACCCGTGGCACCATGGAACTGTGGGTCGATGGCCAAGTCAGCATTCTTAATGCGGGCGACGGCTACTACATCCCCACCACCCTGCCGCACAGTTTCAAGAACATCGGCCCCGACGAAGCCGAGATCATCAGCGCCAACACCCCGGCGAACTTCTGATCGGCCATGCCAGGCATCAGCAGCCGCGAAACCTACCAGCAATTGCGTGACGCCGCCTTGGGCGTCGCGCCGTTGCAGGTGCTTGCCCAAATGCCGGGCGGCATCTGGCAAGTGCATATCGGCGGCTGGCAGCTCGTCCTGCTGATCGATGACGAAGGCCTGGCCAGTTGTACCGAGGCCACCCGCCCCGACGGGTGCCAGGCGAGCCAGGCCGACTGGCCACGCTACGGCACCAACCCGGTGGACCACTTGAGCCTTTGGGAACGCCGCCAGATCGAGCGGGCGCTAACCGGCCAGGGCCTGCTCGACGAAATCTAGCCGGTCCTGGCCGAAGAACATCTGATTACCGACGAAACACGTCGGCGCCCCGAACACGCCGCGTTCCACCGCCTGCTCAGTGGCGTGCTTGAGGGCGTGCTTGACCTCGGGGCGGGCGGCCAGGTCATGCAGCGACGCAGCGTCGAAGCCGCCTTCGGCCAGCGTTCGGTCCAGTACCGCCGGATCGGACAGGTTACGTTTGTGCACCCAAAGCCCCTCGAACAGCACTTTGAGTAGCGCCTCGAAACGCGTCGGCTCATGCAGCTGGGTGCCTATCACCGCGCGCATCAGGTGCAGCGTATTGAGCGGGAACCCCGCTGGCAGGCCAAACGGCACAGCGTAGCGCTCGGCAAAGCGTGCGAGGTCGACGAACATGTAGCGCCCCTTGGCCGGGACCATCGCCGGTGATGCATTGCCGGTGGCCTGGAACACCCCGCCCAGCAGCATCGGGCGGTACAGCAGTTGCGCATCGCAACGGGCGCAGAGCGCCGGAAGCTGGGTCCAGGCCAGATAACTGGCGGGGCTGCCCAGGTCGAAGAAGAACTCGACGGTTTTGCTCATGATGTAGTCCTTGCTTGAAGTGGCTTGAAAGCTGCTGGGCCGCGCTCACCAACGCTCCATCCAAGGGCGCAGGTCGAGTTCGAAGGTCCAGGCATCGCGCGGCTGGCTGTGCAGGTACCAGTAGCTGTCTGCGATGTGCGCGGGGTCGAGGATGCCGTCCTGGTCTTTCAGTGCGTAGCGCTCGGGGAAGCTGTCGCGGATGAACGCCGTGTCGATGGCCCCATCCACTAGCACATGGGCCACGTGGATGTTGCGTGGCCCCAGCTCCCGGGCCATGCTCTGGGCTAACGCACGCAAGGCATGCTTGGCTCCGGCGAATGCGGCAAAGCCCGCTGCACCACGCGTGCCGGCGGTGGCACCGGTGAACAACAACGTACCGCGCCCGCGCTGTAGCATGCGCCGGGCCACGGCCTGGGCGTTCAGAAATCCGGCGAAACAGGCCATTTCCCAGATCTTGAAATACTTGCGCGGCGTTTCGTCGAGGATGCTGCACGGCACGTTGGCGCCAATATTGAAGACGAACGCCTCGATCGGGCCGATATCGCGCTCGATGGTCTCGATCAAATCGGCCACCTCATCCTCCTTGCGCGCATCGGAACCAAAGCCATATGACTGCCCGCCAGTTGCGCGGATTTGCTCCACCAACGGTTGCAACTTGTCGGCCTGACGCCGGGTGACGCAGGCGATGTACCCCTCGCGGGCAAAGCGCTTGGCGATCTCGCCCCCGGTCGCATCCCCCGCCCCCACCACCAGTACGACCTTTTGTTGTTCTGCCATGGACTGCCCCATTGATAAATGATCGTTTAGTAAACGAACGCTATGCTACGATCACGCCATCGTCAAGCCAGGTGATCCATGCGTTACTCCAGCGAACACAAGCAACAAACCCGCGAGCGCCTGCTGGCCAGCAGCGGTGCGCTTGCCAAGCGCGGCGGTTTTTCCAGCACCGGGGTGGCCGGGCTGATGAAGGCGGTCGGCCTCACCGCAGGCGCGTTCTACAACCACTTCCCGTCCAAGGACGACCTGTTCACCGAAGTGGTTCGTCGCGAACTGAGCAACAGCCCGCTGGCACGCGGCAACGTCGACCGCCAACGCCTGAAACGCCTGCTTGAGCAGTACCTCTCGCTTGCTCACCTGCACAATCCTGAAGGCGGTTGCCCGCTGCCTCCCTTGGGCGTGGAGATTGCCCGCGCCGAACGTCCAGTACGGGAAGAAGCCGAACACTGGCTGGTGCAACTGCACAGGTCCTGGAGCACAACCCTGAACGACCCGCAACTGGCCTGGGCGTTGATCAGCCAATGCGTTGGTGCACTGGTGGTAGGGCGCATGCTGGCCAACGAGCCGGTACAGGCGCAAGTGCTGGAAGCCAGCCGCGCGCTGGTCGACAAGGTGCTCGATGAAATGGATTAACGCCCTGTTCGGGCTAGTGCTGACCGCTCCCGCACTGGCCGACAACGTCTGCCCGGCTGGGCAATACCAGGCCTGCGTGGTGGTGTGCTTCTGTATGCCAGTGGGCGATGGTCAGCCCGGCGAGGTGTTCAAGGATGTCGAGAACATGGCCACCGCTAGCCTGGTGTTTGCCCTGCGCCAGGCCCGCGACGAGGCCACGGCCAATGGCACACAACCGATTCCGCTGCACATCCGTGCCCAGCTCGAACCGTGGTACGACTTCGCTGTGCTGGACGCGGCGCGCTACCGGGTCGGCGATGAACAACAGATCAGCGCCGCCAACGCGCTGCTGCAAAACCCTGATGTGAACGCCGTGACCCTGATCGACACCGTGATTTTCCGACGCCGCAGCGATGCCGAGGACAATGTGGCGCTGTGGGCCCACGAACTCAAGCACGTGGAGCAGTACCAGACGCTAGGCGTCGAGGAGTTCGCCCGCCGCTACACGCGCAACTACGACGACCTCGAAGCGCCGGCCTACAAGATTGAGGCCGAAGTAAGCAAAGCCTTGCATACGCAAGGTGCAGCCCGCTAGCGACAACACTCGCTTGACGTTTACGTCAAGCGCGCTTTAGGTTAGCGCCATTCCCTCTTCGAGCCGCGCCATGACCAGCCAGACCTACAGCATCTCCGACCTGTCCCGCGAGCTGGACATCACCACCCGGGCCATACGCTTCTATGAAGAGCAGGGTTTGCTCAGCCCGCAACGGCGTGGCCTGGAGCGCATCTACTCAGCCCGCGACAAGGTCACCCTCAAGCTGATCCTGCGCGGCAAACGCATTGGCTTCTCCCTGGCCGAGTGCCGCGAGTTGATCGCCCTGTACGACCCTAGCGGCGGCAACCTCAAGCAGCTCACCAGCATGCTCGCCAAGATCGCCGAGCGTCGCGCGCAACTGGAGCAGCAGATGCTCGATATCCAGCAGATGCACCTTGAGCTGGACACCGCGCAGGAACGCTGCGAGCAGGCCCTGGCCGCCACGCAGAACAAACAGCCTCATCACCGTTGATCCGCCACAGGAACCCCGCCATGTCATTGCCCGAAAAAGTCCGTCTGGTCGAAGTCGGCCCGCGCGACGGCCTGCAGAACGAAGCCCAGCCCATCAGCGTCGCCGACAAGGTGCGCCTGGTGGACGACCTCACCGAGGCAGGACTGCAATACATCGAGGTGGGCAGTTTCGTCTCACCCAAGTGGGTCCCGCAAATGGCCGGCTCGGCCGAGGTGTTCGCTGGCATCCAGCAGCGCCCTGGCGTGACCTACGCCGCACTGGCCCCCAACCTACGTGGTTTCGAAGATGCCTTGGCGGCGGGGGTCAAGGAGGTAGCGGTGTTCGCTGCCGCGTCCGAGGCGTTCTCGCAGCGCAATATCAACTGCTCGATCAGTGACAGCCTCAAGCGCTTCGAACCGATCATGGAAGCGGCCCGCAGGCACGGGGTACGGGTGCGCGGTTATGTCTCGTGCGTGCTGGGCTGTCCTTACGAGGGGTTCGTCAAGGCCGAGCAGGTCGCCCCTGTGGCCCGCGCTCTGCACCAGATGGGCTGCTACGAAGTGTCGCTGGGCGACACCATCGGCACCGGCACGGCGGGCGATACGCGCCGGTTGTTCGAGATGGTGGGTAAGGAGGTGCCACGCACGCAGTTGGCAGGACACTTCCACGACACCTACGGCCAGGCCCTGGCCAACGTGTATGCCAGCCTGCTCGAAGGCATCGCGGTATTTGACAGCTCAGTCGCAGGACTCGGGGGCTGCCCTTACGCCAAGGGGGCCACCGGCAACATCGCCACCGAGGATGTGCTGTACCTGCTGCAAGGGCTAGGCATCGACACCGGTATCGACCTCGACCGACTAATTGCTGCTGGCCTGCGTATCAGCCAGGTGCTGGGGCGTACCAGCGCATCGCGAGTGGCGCGGGCACGCAGCTCAGCGTGATTCACACTCTTGTCACATGACTGTGGGTGAAGTGTTACCGCCCCCACGGTCGACAGCGAAAAATCGGGTAACAGGGAAACAAATCGATAAAATTTCAGGGGCTCACATTGTACGATTTCTTATCAAGCCATTGATTTTAAAGAATTTTCAAAAGTTGGCACGCCCCCTGCTTTATCTCTTGCACAACAAAAACAAAAAACGCGATACCCAATAAAAACAACAGGTAACGGCTCTGACATAACAAGAACAACACGGCAGAGGCGTAGCAAGCAGATTTTTTTGGAGTCGACAGGCTTTTCAGGGGTTCGCCCCGCGACGTGACACAGAACAATAAAACTACCTGCAAGGTAGCGACAGTCACGCTTGGATCCTTCGGGATGAATGCAGGTCAGCGCTCAAAAAAATACGTTTGCTCTTGGCCCCGGTTAGGGGCCCCGCATTACCGAGATCAAGGCTTACAAAAACAACAAAAAGCTGATCTCCAATAATAAGAAAAGAGCAGGCAACAACGCTTTGAGGGGAGCTTCGGCTCCCCTCAGTGCTTTCCGGCATTCACTTCCTCCCCCAATGCCCTCTCCACACCAACCCGTCGGCTGACACACTTGCACCCGCAGAGTACTGCGGTGAATGGTCGCAGGCGTTGCCTGCCAAGGCCTGTACCGCCAGGCCCGAGCATCTGATACGGTTTTTCTCCTGATAACTGAGTCTGTGCTGAAAACAGATGGCCACCCATAGTGCCCAGGCCTGATCGAGGCCTGATGAGCGATGAACCATGAGCGACCGCCTCCCCCTGCACGTCATTGACATAACACCCGCCGCTGACAAGAGCCGGCACATCCCCGACGGTGCGATCCATACGCGCAGTTTCAGCGGCCTGTTCCGCACTCTGCGCATCCGCTTCGCCGGGCTGCTGTTCGCGCTGTTCTTCGGCACCGCATGGCTGCAATGGAACGGTCGCCAGGCTGTGCTCTGGGACCTGGCCGAGAGCAAGTTCCACATCTTTGGCGCAACCTTCTGGCCACAGGACTTCATCCTGCTCTCGGCGCTGCTGATCATCTGTGCCTTCGGCCTGTTCGCCGTCACTGTGTTCGCCGGGCGTGTGTGGTGCGGCTACAGCTGCCCTCAGAGCACCTGGACCTGGCTGTTCATGTGGTGCGAAAAAGTCATCGAAGGCGATCGCAACCAGCGCATCAAATTGGCCGCAGCGCCCTGGAGCCTGCGCAAGCTCGCGCAACGCGGCCTCAAGCACACGCTTTGGCTGGCCATTGGCCTGCTGACTGGCCTGACCTTCGTCGGATACTTCACTCCGATCCGCCCGCTGGCAACTGAGCTACTGAACTTGCAACTGGACGGTGTGGCCTTGTTCTGGGTGCTGTTCTTCACCACCGCCACCTACCTGAATGCCGGCTGGCTGCGCGAGGCGGTATGCCTGCACATGTGCCCGTACGCACGCTTCCAGGGCGTGATGTTCGATCAGGACACCCTGGCGGTCGCTTACGACCCTGGCCGCGGCGAGGCCCGTGGCCCACGCAAGAAAGGCAGCGACCCACGCCGCCAGGGCCTGGGCGACTGCATCGACTGTACCTTGTGCGTGCAGGTGTGCCCGACCGGCATCGACATTCGCCAAGGCTTGCAGATGGCCTGTATCGGCTGCGCGGCCTGCATCGATGCTTGCGATCAGGTGATGGACAAGATGGGCTACGCCGGCGGCCTGATCGGCTACAAATCCGAGCGCCAGTTGCAAGGCGGCGTGACCCGTTGGCTACGCCCTCGCCTGCTGGGCTACGCGGCGGCGCTGACGGTGATGATCGGCGCCCTGATACTGGCATTGCACCTGCGTCCGATGGTATCGCTGGATGTGATCAAGGACCGTGGCCTGTTTCGCGAGAATGCCCTGGGGCAGATCGAGAACATCTACCTGCTCAAGGTCATCAACAAAACCTCGCAGCCGCAGCAGTACCAATTGCGCCTATTGGATGCCGACGGTTTCGTCCTGCACGGGCGCACCACCTTCACCCTGGCCGCCGGCGAGATGAGCGAGTGGCCCGTCTCAGTGGCACTGCTGGCCGAGCGGCCGAGCAGCAGCGCGCAGACGCTGACCTTCCAGATCCAGGGCAGCGACGAGCCCGATATCCGCAGCAGCGCCCAGAGCCGTTTCGTCGCGCCGCTGAACCGCTGATCCCTATACACTCACGCCATCCTTGACTGCACGGATCACCATGAAACGCTACGAACGCTTCGCCGATGACATCGCCGAACTGATCCGCACCGGGGTGCTCGGCCCCGGCCAGCGCGTGCCGTCGGTACGCTATGCCAGCCAGACCCACGGGGTCAGCCCCTCCACGGTGTTCCAGGCCTACTACCTGCTTGAGCGTCGCGGCCTGATCCGTGCGCGGCCGCGCTCGGGCTACTTCGTCAACGCCCATACCCCCAGGCCCATCGGCGAGCCTGCCGCCCAAGTCCCGGCGGGCGAGTCCACCGATGTGGATGTCAGCGACCTGGTGTTCTCCATCCTCGATTCGATCAAGGATCCGCACACCATACCGTTCGGCTCGGCCTTCCCCAGCCCGACGCTGTTTCCACTGCAACGCCTGGCACGCTCACTGGCCAGCGCCAGCCGCGCCATGGACCCGCGCATGGTGGTCACCGATCTGTCACCGGGCAACCCGCAATTGCGCCGTCAGATCGCCCTGCGCTACATGGTTGGCGGTTTGATGCTGCCCATGGAGGAACTGCTGATCACCAACGGCGCGTTGGAGGCACTGAACCTGTGCCTGCAAGCGGTGACCCAGCCAGGCGACTTGGTGGCCATCGAAGCCCCGGCGTTCTACGCCTGCCTGCAAGTGCTCGAACGCCTGAAGCTCAAGGCTGTGGAAATCCCCGTGCACCCGCGTGAGGGCATGGACCTGGGCGTGCTTGCGCAAACCCTGGACAAGCATCCGGTCAAGGCCGTGTGGTGCATGACCAACTTCCAGAACCCGATGGGCGCCAGCATGCCCGAGGCCAAGAAACAGCAACTGGTCGACCTGCTGCGCCAGCATCAGGTGCCGCTGATCGAAGACGATGTCTATGCCGAGCTGTACTACGCTCAACAGGCACCCAAACCTGCCAAGGCGTTCGACCGCGATGGACTAGTGATGCACTGCGGCTCGTTTGCCAAGAGCCTGGCGCCGGGCTACCGCATCGGCTGGGTCGCTGCTGGGCGCTTCGCGCAAAAGATCGAACGGCTCAAGCTGATGACCTCGCTGTGCGCCTCGATGCCAGCCCAGGCGGCGATTGCCGATTACCTGCAGCATGGCGGCTACGACCGTCACCTGCGCAAGCTACGTTACGCGCTCGAAGGCCAACAGGCCAACATGCTCGCCGCCATCACCCGGCATTTCCCGGCCCAGACCCGGGTCAGCCAACCCTCGGGCGGCTATTTCCTGTGGCTGGAACTACCCGAACAAATGGATGCCCTCAAACTGTTCCACATGGCCCTGGCCCAGGGTATCAGCATCGCGCCAGGACCGATCTTCTCGCCTGCCCGGCGCTTCGGCAACTGTATCCGTCTGAACTACGGCAGCCCATGGAACACAGGCGCCGAACAGGCCATGGAAACGCTGGGCAGGATCGTGCGCTCTTTCTGAACAACAGCGTGCGGGCCGCTGGGCGACTGACTATAGTGAACACTTCGCCCCTTGGATCCAAATCATGCCCGACACTGACCACCCCGTCTGGCAGACGCCAGACGCCGAGGCCGAGCACGCGTCCCAACGCCTCGCGTGGCTGAGTGAGCACATGGCCGAAGGCTTTTGCATCGTCGAGTTGATAGACGGCCCCCACGGCCCGCTCAGTGATTACCGTTACGTCTACGCCAACGCGGCCTGCACCCGGCACACCGGCTTGCGCAAGATCGTCGGACAAACCCTGCGCGAAACCCTGCCAAGCGAGGCCGGGGCCTGGCTCGGACACTACGCCTCGGTACTGCAAAGCGGCCAACCCAAGCATGTCGAGCAACGCCTGCAGGCGACCGGGCGCGACCTGTCGATCACGATTTACCGCCTGGAGCCGGCCAGTGCCCGACACATGGCGGTGCTGTTCCACGAGAGTAGCGATACGCTGCAAACCCAAGCCGGGCGGCAGCAACTCAACCAACAGTTGGGGCAGCAGGTCGACCAAGCGCTGGACGGACGGACGCTGTTCGCCCAGTTGGTCGACAGCAGCCTGGCCAACGTCACGGTGGTCGACATGGACATGCGCCTGCTGGCGATAAACCGCACAGCGCGTCAGACCTTCATGGGGCTGGGCCTGCCAGTGCCGGCGTTCGGCGACTGTTTGCGCGATTACCCGGCCATTTTCCCCGTCGCCAAGGCACAGCTATTGGCGCTCTGGGAGCGAGCGCTGGCAGGCGAAGTATTCGTCGAGAACCTCACCATCCAGTTGCCGCCCACCGAGCGCCACTTCGAGATGCGCTTCAACATCTTGCGCGACAGCCTGGGCAATAGGCTCGGGGCGTACCTCTTCGCCTACGATATCTCCGAGCGCATCGTCGAGCAGAACCGCTTGCGCGAAACCGAGCAGGCCCTGCGTAACGCTCAGAAAATGGAAGCCGTAGGCCAACTGACCGGTGGCATCGCCCACGATTTCAACAACCTGCTGGGGAGCATCGGTGGCGCACTGGAACTGGCCAACCTGCGCCTGGCCCAGGGCCGCGGCAGCGAAGCAGCCGATCTGCTGGACATCGCCCAACAGAACACCGCACGCGCCAGTCAACTGGTCAAACGCTTGCTGACCTTCGCCAGGCACCAGACCCTGCAACCCTGCCCCACCGATATTCACACGCTAGTGGCCGGTATGCGCCCGCTGATCCTGACCTCCTTGGGCGAGCATATCCAATGGTTGGATTTGACCATGGCCGATCAGTGGCTGACCTGCGTTGACCCCTCGCAACTGGAAAACGCAGTGCTCAACCTGTGCATCAATGCACGCGATGCGATGCCCGCCGGGGGCATCTTGACCCTCAGTTGCGCAAACGTGACGCTGTCCCAGGCCCAGGGCGAAACATTGCAACTGCCTGCCGGCGACTATGTGCAACTGAAGGTGCTCGACAACGGCACGGGCATGGACCCGGCAGTCTCGGCACGTGTTCTTGAACCGTTCTTCACCACCAAACCGCTTGGCCAGGGCACAGGGCTGGGGCTGTCGATGGTCTATGGTTTCGTGCGCCAGTCGGGTGGACAACTGCACATTCACTCGCGCCAGGGACTAGGCACCCAGGTCCACCTCTATCTGCCCAGGCATACCAGCGACACAAGCGCACAGCCGCCCGCTCCCGAGCCTATGCCGACGCCGCCCGCAAGGCTTGGGGCGTGCCAGGTCATGGTGGTCGAAAACCAGCAGACGCTACGCCTGGTGATCGCAGAACTGCTGCACGATCAAGGCTATCAAGTACACACCTTCGAAACCGCATACACCGCCCTCAAAGCCCTGCAAGAAGGCGTCACCCCGGACTTGCTGATCACCGATATCGGCTTGCCTGGGGTGCTGGACGGGCGCCAGTTGGCCCTGGCCGCCACGGCGCTCTATCCGCACTTGCGGGTGCTGTTCACCACCGGCTATGACCACGCCCAGGCGTTGGCGGATTTTTCGTTGACAGACGCCATGGCCAGTATCGGCAAGCCTTTCGCGCTGGACAGCCTGCTGGCCTGCGCTCGCCGTCTGCTCGCTCAGTGAGCCAGCCGATTACCAACGCTGACGCGAAGGTATTGCCGCGCCGTTGGGCGCAGGCAAGGTCAGCGCCCCCCGCCTAGGTCGATGAAGCTACCCGTGGAATAAGACGCTTTGTCCGACAACAGCCACAGGATCGCCTCGGCCACTTCTTCCGGGCGTCCACCCCGGCCCATAGGCAGTCCTGACTCAAGCTTGGTGACACGATCTGCATCGCCACTGAGGGCATGGAAGTCGGTATGGATATAGCCTGGGCGCACACCGTTCACACGCACGCCCTCGCCCGCCACTTCCTTGGCCAGGCCCACGGTGAAGGTATCGATCGCACCTTTGGAGGCGGCGTAGTCGACATACTCATTGGGCGAGCCTAAGCGTGCGGCCACGGACGAGACATTCACGATCGCCCCGCCCTGCCCGCCGTGACGGCGCGCCATGCGCAGCAGGGCATGCTTGGTGCAGAGCATCGGCCCGACCACATTGGTCTTCATCACCTTGAGCAGACGGAACTCGGACATGTCCTCGACGCGGCTCTGGTGGGCGATGGTAGCGGCATTGTTGACCAGCGCCGTGACCTGGCCCAGCTCGTGATCGACACGCTGGAACAACTGCTGCACCTCATCCTCGACGCTGACATCGGCGCGCACCGCGATGGCCGTCGCGCCGAGGGCGCGGACCTGGCCCAGGACGGCCTCGGCGGCCTGGTCATCGGTGTGGTAGTTGATGCAGATGCGATAACCCTGTTGCGCTGCCAGCAACGCAGTCGCGGCGCCGATGCCGCGGCTGGCGCCGGTGATGACGATGACCTTTTCCATGAGCCTGCCATATGACTGGAGAAGGCCTACAAGGTTATGGGAAATGGCCATGATTTGGAATGTGCCCGATGCGTGAGTGGGCTCGAACCTGGGCGCTCAAGCCTCACCCACACACCTCAATGCCCCGCCGACCCTGCTCCCGCCTTGGCGGTGAACGGCGGCTTGGCAAACCACACCAACACAATCAGCCCGGCGAATACCCAGGTCAGCAACGTGAAGTAATCCACCGTCGACATCATGTACGCCTGGCCATTGAGGATCTGCTCCAGCTGCGCATACTGCTGCGGCCCCGCCCCGCCGAGCTGTTCGAGGGTATGCCGGGTCACCGGATCGAAGGTGCTGATGTGCTCGCTCAGGTAGGCGTGATGCTGGTCAGCCCGGCGAATCCAGATCCAGGTGGTCAGCGAGGCCGCAAAACTCCCGCCCAAGGTGCGCAAGAAGGTCGCCAACCCCGAGCCATCGGCAATCTGTTGCGGGGGCAGGTCAGATAACAGGATGCTCAAGGTCGGCATGAAGAACAGCGCCACACCAATCCCCATGAACAGCTGCACCAAGGCAACATGGGCGAAGTCCACCTCACTGGTGAAGCCCGCGCGCAGGAAACAACTGGTACCGATTGCCAGGAACGCGATACCCGCCAGCAGGCGCAGGTCGAAACGGTGCGCATACTTGCCCACGAACGGCGAGAGGATTACCGGCAGCAGCCCAATCGGCGCGACCGCCAGGCCCGCCCAGGTCGCGGTGTAGCCCATCTGCGTCTGCAACCATTGGGGCAGAATCAAGTTGATGCCGAAAAAACCCGAGTAGCCGCCGACTAACACCAGCGTACCGACCCGGAAGTTGCGGTGTACGAACAACCGCAGGTTCACCACCGGATGGCGGTCGGTCAGTTCCCAGATAATGAAAATCGCCAGGAACACTACCGAAATGATCGAGCCGATGACGATGAACGACGACTCGAACCAATCCAGGTCGTTGCCTTTGTCCAACACCACCTGCAAGGCCCCGACGCCGACGATCAACGTCAACAGGCCGATGTAGTCCATCGGCTGGCGGCTGGTGAGCACGGGCCGGGCACGCATCTGCTGGCGCACCACGGCAGCGGCGAACAAGCCAATCGGCACATTGATGAAGAAGATCCACGGCCAACTGTAGCTGTCGGTGATCCAGCCGCCGAGAATCGGCCCGGCAATCGGCGCCACGACCGTGACCATCGCCAGTAGTGCCAGCGCCATGCCGCGCTTGGCGGGCGGATACACCGCGATCAGCAGCGTCTGGGTCATCGGGTACAACGGCCCCGCCACCACGCCTTGCAGCACGCGAAAGCCCACCAGTTCCGGCATCGACTGGGCGATACCGCACAGGAAAGAGGCCAGCACGAAGAGCAACGTGGCCCAAATGAACAGCTTCACCTCACCGAAACGGCGGCTTAGCCAGCCGGTCAGCGGCAAGGCGATGGCGTTACTCACCGCGAACGAGGTGATCACCCAGGTGCCCTGCTCGTAACTCACCCCCAGGTTGCCAGAAATGGTCGGCAGCGCCACGTTGGCGATGGTGGTGTCGAGTACCTGCATGAACGTCGCCAGCGACAAGCCAATGGTGGTCAGCAGCAGGCTTGGCGGGGTGAACTGTGCGGGGGCCGCCTGGCTCATCGCTCGGCCGTCTTGCCAGTGGCGCTGTTGGCGTGGATCAACCGAGCGATCAGGTCATCGGCCTCGGCCAACTGACGGTCGTACACCTGGGTGGTGTAGCTGGCCTGCTGGGGCGGTTGCTGGGCCAGGGCCGGACCACTCTGGTCATGCAGATCGACTTCGGCCACGGTGGACAGGCCAATGCGCAGCGGGTGGGTCTTCAGTTGCTCAGGGTTCAGGTGGATACGCACCGGTACACGCTGCACGATCTTGATCCAGTTACCCGTGGCATTCTGTGCAGGCAACAGGGCGAAGGCGCTACCGGTGCCGGCCCCCAGGCTGTCGACAGTACCACTGTACTTGACCTCGCTGCCGTACAGGTCAGCGGTGATTTCCACCGGCTGGCCAATGCGCATGTCACGCAGCTGGGTTTCCTTGAAGTTGGCGTCCACCCACACCTCATCCAGCGGGATTACCGCCATGGTCGCGGTGCCAGGTTGCAGGCGCTGGCCCAACTGCACGGTACGCTTGGCCACATAACCGGTGACCGGCGCGACCAAGGTGGTACGCGCGTGATCGAGGTAGGCCTGGCGCACGTCGGCGGCGGCCGCCATGACCTCAGGGTGTGAGGACACCACGGTGTCGTCGATCAGCGCGGTGCTGGTCGCCAGTTGCTGGCGAGCGCTGTTGAGCGCTGCCTGGGCGACGCTCAGGTCATCGCGGGCATGGGCGATTTCTTCCTGGGCAATGGCACCACTGTCGGCCAGCACCTTGCGCCGGTTGTAGTTCTGCTGGGCCTTTTGCAGCTCGGCCTGACGGGTTTGCACCTGCGCCTTGAGCGAGTCGACGTTGCTGTACAGGCCGCGGACCTCACGCACGGTGCGCGCGAGCTTGGCCTCGGCGGCCTGCAACGCCACCTGGCTGTCAGCCGGGTCGAACTGCAACAGTACCTGCCCGGCCTGCACCAAGTCACCGTCGTCGGCACCAATGCTGGTCACGGTGCCAGTGATCAACGGGGTGATCTCGACCACGTTGCCATTGACGTACGCATCGTCGGTGCTTTCATGCCAACGCCCGACCAGGCTGTACCAGGCCCAGGCGCCAGCACCGGCGAGGACCAGCACCAGCAGCAGGCCGAGCAACCAGGCCTTGCGCTTGCGCGTGTTGTCCGGCGTCGCCGCCGGGGTGGGGGTATCTGCGGAAGTGGCCATGACCAATACCTTGGAAAATATGTGACTGGAATCAACGATCGCCGAAACGGCGGGTCGTCAGAGGGTCGCCGGCACTGAGCAGCACCTTGGCCAGCAAGCCTTCGAGGGTTTTCAACTCGTCGGCTTGCAGCACACCGACCAGCTCGTTCATCGCCGCCGCCCCGACCTGCGGCAAGCGGTCGGCCAGGCGCTGGCCGTCGGCGGTCAGCGCCAGGCGCACCTGGCGGCGGTCGTCGGGGCAGCGGTTACGCAAGATCAGCCCCTTCTGCTCGAGGCGATCGAGCATGCGCGTCATCGAACCGCTGTCCAGGCCGAGGTAGCGACATAGCTCGGCCGGGGTATCGACTTGGTACTGGGTAACGATGATCAACACCTTGAACTGGGCGGCGGTGACGCCATCGGCTTCAAGGTGCCAATCGAGGATGCGGTCCTTCAGCAGCGCGGCGCGGCCGAGCAACATGCCGATGGCGCAGGTTTGGAAGTTTTCCGGGGTGAAATGGGGCATCGGCAGTACGCTCAAGCATTTGTGTAAAAATATTACTGCTTAGGCAGTTAATGTCAAAGCCTTGATTAGCACACTAACTAAAAATTCATGTTCAGGCGCTCGCTTGCGTCGCGAAGGCGTGCGCCTTTGCAGGGCGATGCACTGCCCCAGTTTGGCGCCACACAGCCGCCAAACCCACTGCCGCGTACGTGCCCTGCCCAGCGCCAAACCCTGTCGTACCGGGCCCAGGGCAGAAATCTGACCACTTGGCCATATTTTTGCTTTGCAAGCTGCTCACTACTCTGACCCCGAGCAAGCCCATGTCCGAACTCCGCCCTCGCCTGGAACTGCGCGCCATCAGCAAACGCTATCCCGGTACGCTGGCCAACGACCGTATCGACCTGCGCATCGCCCCCGGTGAAATCCATGCCCTGCTCGGTGAGAACGGCGCCGGCAAAAGCACCCTGATGAAGATCATCTACGGCGTCGTCCGCCCAGACAGCGGCCAGATGCTGTGGGAAGGCGAAGCGTTGCAGGTCCGCGATCCGGCTCAAGCGCGGCGCCTGGGCATCGGCATGGTGTTCCAGCACTTCTCGCTGTTCGAAACCCTCACCGTGGCACAGAACATTGCCCTGGCCTTGGGCGCGCAGGCCGGGACGCCGCAACAACTGGCGCCGCGTATCGAAGCCGTTGCGCAGCGCTACGGCATGGGCCTGGACCCGCAGCGCCTGGTCCACAGCCTGTCGATCGGCGAGCGCCAGCGGGTAGAGATCGTTCGCTGCCTGATGCAGCAGATCAAGCTGCTGATCCTCGACGAACCGACCTCGGTGCTCGCCCCCCAGGAAGTCGATGAGCTGTTCGTTACCCTGCGCGCGCTGGCCGCCGAGGGGTGCAGCATCCTGTTCATCAGCCACAAGCTCAACGAGGTGCGCAGCCTTTGCCACCACGCCACGGTACTGCGTGCCGGGCGGGTCTCCGGGCATTGCGAACCGGCCCAGTGCAGCGACTTGGAACTGGCGCGGCTGATGGTAGGCAATGCTGAAGGCCTGCAAGCGAGCTACCCAAAGCGCATCGGCGGTCTGCCACGCTTGCGGGTGGACGACCTGAGCTGGCGCAACCCCGACCCGTTCGGCGCGTCGTTCGAGCACCTACGCCTGGAGGTGCGCTGCGGGGAGATCGTAGGCATTGCCGGGGTGGCGGGTAATGGCCAGGACGAGTTGCTCGCACTGCTCAGCGGCGAAACCCGTCTGAACGCGGGCGAGCGCGAGCGCATCACCCTGGACGGCCAGCCCATGGCCCATCTCTACCCGGACGCCCGCCGCGCATTGGGCCTGGCCTTCGTGCCTGCCGAACGTCTCGGTCATGGCGCCGTGCCCGACATGAGCCTGACCGACAACGCCCTGCTCACGGCCTTTCAGCAAGGCCTGGTCAGCCGTGGCCTGATCAGCTCTGGCAAGGTCCTGGCCCTGGCCGAACAGATCATCCAGCGTTTCGCCGTGAAGACGCCGGGCCCGCAGGCCCAGGCCCGCAGCCTGTCCGGCGGCAACCTGCAAAAATTCATCCTAGGCCGCGAGATCCTGCAAAACCCCCGCCTGCTGGTGGCGGCGCATCCGACCTGGGGCGTGGACGTCGGCGCCGCGGCGGCGATCCACCGCGCACTGATCGCCCTGCGCGATGCGGGGGCGGCGATCCTGGTGATTTCTGAAGACCTCGATGAACTGTTGCAGATCAGCGACCGCATCGGCGCCCTGTGCAGCGGACGCCTGTCGCCCCTCAAAGCCACCGCGCACACCCATACCGTGGAGGTCGGCGGCTGGATGGCCGGCCAGTTCGACACCGCACAAGACGCTGCCTGACGAGACCCTGCCATGTTGCTATCACTCGAACCTCGCGCCCAACAATCGCGTGCCATGTTACTGCTTTCGCCCCTGCTCGCAGGCTTACTGACCTTGCTGAGCGGGGCCCTACTGTTCGACGCCCTGGGGCATGCACCCCTGGCGACCTTGCACACCTTGCTGATCGAGCCAATCAGCGACCTCTACGGGGTCGCCGAACTGCTGCTCAAGGCGCTGCCCATCCTGCTGTGTGCCTTGGGTCTTGCGGTCGCCTATCAGGCGCGTATCTGGAACATCGGCGCCGAAGGCCAACTGTTGATCGGCGCCCTGGCCGGGAGCGCCGTGGCGATCCAGCTGATCGACTGGGAAAGCCGCTGGGCACTGCTCTGGGTGTTACTGGCCGGCAGCCTGGCAGGCGCCTTGTGGGGGGCGCTCGCCGCCTGGCTGCGTACGCACTTCAATGCCAATGAAATCCTCACCACCATCATGCTCAACTACATCGCCCTGAACCTGCTGCTGTACGTGGTGCATGGCCCGCTGAAAGATCCACAGGGCTTCAGCTTCCCGCAATCGGCCATGTTCGGCGACAGCAGCCGTCTGCCGGCACTGTTCGACGACGGCCGTCTGCATGTAGGCCTGTACTTCGTGCTGCTGGCTCTGGTGGCAGTGTGGGTGCTGCTGCACAAGAGCCTGCTGGGCTTTCAGATCAAGGTGTTGGGGCTCGACCAGCGCGCGGCCGGCTTCGTCGGCTTTCGCGAAAAACGCCTGGTCTGGCTGGTGTTGCTGATCAGCGGCGCCCTGGCGGGTCTGGCCGGGGTCAGCGAGGTCAGCGGGCCGATCGGTCAACTGGTGCCACAGGTATCGCCAGGCTATGGCTTTGCGGCGATCACGGTAGCCTTTCTCGGTCGCCTCAATCCTATTGGCATCCTCGCAGCCGGCCTGCTGATGGCGTTGCTGTACTTGGGCGGCGAGAACGCGCAAATGAGCCTGAACCTGCCGCAGTCGCTGACTGGGCTGTTCCAGGGAATGATGCTGTTCTACCTACTGGCGTGCGACGTGCTGATCCTCTACCGACCACGCCTGGCACTGAAATGGCGACGCCGCACGGCACTGACCGAGACGGCCCGCGCCTGACTTTCCCTGACGCTTTCGTTGACCTGCCGCCGTGGTGCGCAGGCTGAGGTTTCGACTATGGATCTGGATTTGATCGGCAATATCCTCAACGCCATGGTGCGCTGTGGCACCCCGCTGCTGCTGGTGGCCCTGGGCGAACTGGTGTGCGAAAAGAGCGGCGTGCTCAACCTGGGCCAGGAAGGCATGATGCTGTTCGGCGCGGTGGTCGGTTTCATCGCCGCATTCGCCACTGGCAACCTGTGGCTGGGCGTGATGATGGCGTGCCTGGCCGGCATGCTGCTGGCCTCGCTTTTTGCCCTGGTGGCGCTGGGTTGCCAGGCCAACCAGGTGGCCACCGGGCTTGCCCTGACCATCTTCGGCGTGGGGCTGTCGTCCTTCGTCGGGAGCGCCTGGGTCGGCAAGCCGCTGGCCGGTTTCGAGCCACTGGCCATTCCCCTGCTGGTCGATCTGCCGGTCATTGGCCACATGCTGTTCCGCCAGGATGTGCTGGTGTACCTGTCGTTCGGGCTATTCGGGCTGATTGCATGGGGGCTGCTCAAAAGCCGCATGGGCCTGGTACTCCAGGCCGTGGGCGAGAACCCCGATGCGGCCAGCGCCATGGGTCTGCCGGTGCTGCGGGTACGTACCCTGGCGGTGCTGTTCGGCGGGGCCATGGCCGGGCTTGCCGGAGGCTACCTGTCGCTGGCCTATACCCCGATGTGGGCCGAGAACATGAGCGCCGGGCGCGGCTGGATCGCCTTGGCGCTGGTGGTGTTCGCCAGTTGGAAAGTGCTGCGCGTGATGCTCGGCGCCTACCTCTTCGGCCTGGCCAGCATCCTGCACCTGGTCGCCCAGGGCATCGGCGTGAGCGTGCCGGCCAACCTGCTGGCGATGCTGCCGTACGTGGCGACCATTCTGGTACTGGTGCTGCTCTCACGCGATGCACTCAAGACCCGACTGTATGCCCCGGTATCGCTGGGGCAACCCTGGAAGGCCGGTCACTGAGCGGGCCTGGGGCGCACGGCGCCCCGAATCCCAGTGCGTGCACCATCAGGGCGCGGCGCGCCCGCTGCCACGCGTCTGCGAGCCGCCAGACAATGCAGGCCAGCCGCGCAATGCCAGGTTTTTGCCCATCTGGTCAGGTTTTTGCAAACAACTCAATAGCCCAACACGGCCATCAAGAAGACCAACAGGAGCCCCCTCGATGCACCACACCAAACGCAAGCACCTGCTGCGCACCCTGGCTGCCGCCATCGGCCTGAGCACGGCACTGTCCGCTTCGGCCGCCGACCCACTGAAAGTCGGTTTCGTGTATATCGGCCCCATCGGCGACCACGGCTGGACCTACCAGCACGAACAGGGCCGTCAGGCATTGATCAAGCAGTTCGGCGATAAAGTCGACACCCACTTCGTCGAAAACGTCCCCGAAGGCGCCGATGCAGAGCGGGTCCTCCGCAACATGGCCAAGGACGGCTACGACCTGGTGTTCGCCACCTCGTTCGGCTACATGAACCCCACCGCCAAGGTTGCCAAGCAGTTCCCCAAGGTCACCTTCGAACACGCCACCGGCTACAAGCAGGACAAGAACCTCGGCACCTACCTGGCGACCTCCTACGAAGGCCGCTATGTCGGCGGCTACCTCGCCGCGAAAATGACCAAGACCCGGAAAATCGGCTACATCGCCTCCTTCCCGATCCCTGAAGTGTTGCGCGACATCAACGCTATCCAGCTGGCCTTGGACAAGTACAACCCTGGCACCGAGATCAAGGTGGTGTGGGTCAACTCCTGGTTCGACCCCGGCAAGGAAGCCGATGCCGCCAATGCGCTGATCGACCAAGGCGTGGACGTGCTGTTCCAGCACACCGACAGCCCCGCGCCGATCCAGACCGCGCAACGACGCGGCGTGTATGCCGTGGGCTACGCCTCGGACATGGCCCACTTCGGGCCCAAGGCAGTGCTCACCTCCATCGTCAACAACTGGGGGCCGCACTACATCAAGAGCACCCAGGCGGTCATCGATGGCACCTGGAAGTCTCAGGATTACTGGGGTGGCCTGGCACAAGGGACGATCGAGTTGCCGATCAGCGAGCTGGTACCGGCGCAGGTCAAAAGCGAAGCCGAGCAGATCATCGCCAGCATCAAGAGCGGCGCGTTCCATCCGTTCACAGGCCCCGTGCTGGACCAGAGCGGTGCGGTACGCATCGCCGACGGGGCAGTCGCCAGCAACGCGGAACTGGCAGGCATGGACTACTACGTCAAAGGCATTACCGCGCAACTGCCCAAGTAACCACCCGCCACCCAGGTCGCGCCCCGCGTCGTCGCGGCCTGGGAGCCTGTTTTTCCTTGTTTACGGAGCCCAGATGAACACCCTGCCCATCATCGACATCGCCCCGTTGTACCTGCACGATCCCAGCGCCCGCCAGGCAGTGGCGCGTCAGATAGACGACGCCTGCCGGCACTGGGGTTTCTACTACATCAAGGGCCACCCGATTCCGGCCACGCGCATCGCCGCGCTCAAGGCCGCTGCCGAAGACTTCTTCGCCCGCCCACTGCCAGAAAAGCTGCGCATCGACATCACCCAGAGCACGCACCACAGGGGCTACGGCGCCATCGCCACCGAACAGCTCGACCCGAGTCGCCCAAGCGACCTGAAAGAGACGTTCGACATGGGCTTTCATATGGCCGCCGAGCACCCCGAGGTGCTGGCGCAAAAACCCTTACGCGGGCCTAACCGACACCCTGCGATTGCCGGTTGGGAGACGCTGCTGCAACAACACTATGAAGACATGCACGCGCTCTCGCTGGTGCTGTTGCAGGCCATGGCCGAGGCCCTGGATATCCAAGCAGACTTCTTCGCCCAGCGCTTCGCCGAGCCGATCAGCGTGTTGCGCATGATCCATTACCCACCCCGCCAGGCCGCCAGCAGCGCCGAGCAGCAAGGGGCTGGGGCACACACCGACTACGGCTGCATCACCCTGCTCTATCAAGATGCTGCTGGCGGCTTGCAAGTGCAAAGCCGCGACGGCCAGTGGATCGACGCACCACCTATCGACGGCACCTACGTGGTCAATATCGGCGACATGATGGCGCGCTGGAGCAACGACCGTTACACCTCCACCCCGCACCGGGTCATCAGCCCCTCGGGGGTCGATCGCTACTCGATGCCGTTTTTCGCAGAGCCTCACCCGGACACCCAGATCAGTTGCCTGCCCAACTGCTCAGGCCCCGACAACCCACCGCGCTATCCGCCGGTGTCGTGCAGTGCCTACATGCTCTCGCGCTTCGCCGAAACCTACGCCTATCGGCGCGAGCACGCCGACGCCTGAACAAACGCCATCAGCCTGACCACTGAAGGATAAATTGGCCACCGCCAGGCCGGTACAGACGTACTTGTACCAGCCTGCCGGGCATTTGCGCGCCCGTGCCAGGGCCTAGGGCTGGCCACTTGGCAGCGGTAGCCTGCGGGGGCAGACCTACAAGGGAGCCCAGGCATTGAACATTCAGAACACCATCACGCTGCTGGCCAGCCTGTGCCTGATGGCCGTCGTCGGCCTGCTCGCCGGGTTGTCGCTTGAACAACGGCGCAGTGACGCCCAGACCATCGCCGGCAGTGCCAGCGCCCTGTTGCGCGACGCCGCACGCGACAACCTGCAAGGCCAAGCGCAGGCCCAGGCGCTGCAACTGCGTCAGCGCTTCATCCAGAGCCGCGAGTTCGCCCAAGGTGTGGCGCGCCAACTGTTGCACTTGCGGGCCCAGGCCGGTAAGGATCTTGCGGCCTCGCGCGCCTTGCGCCAGACCCTGGTGCAGGTCCTGCGCGAGGCGATCGACGAGCGCCCAGAACTGCTCGGCCTGTTCGTTGCCTTCGCACCCGATGCCCTGGATGGCCAGGATGCGGCGTTCGTTGGCCAGCCGGCCTTCGGTGCAAACGACAGCGGCCGCTTCACGCTGTACTGGCTACGCCCACAGGCCGGCCAGTTGCAAGCGGTATCAGGCGACGAGGCACTGCTGGGCAACGACACCCCAGGGCCTAGCGGCGCGCCAGCCAATGCGTTCTACACCTGCTCGCTGCACAGCGCCCGCGCTTGTGTACTGGAGCCGTACCTGGACGACTCCAGCGGTACACCGACCCTGGTCACCAGCGTGACCGTGCCGCTGATCGTCGACGGCCAGGTCCTCGGCGTGCTGGGCCTAGACATCAGCCTTCAGGCCTTGCAGAACAACGCCCAGGCGGCCAGCGCCGGGCTGTACGACAGCCACGGCGCGCTGGCGATACTCAGCGCCAACGGCCTGGTCGCGGCCGACAGCGCCCTGCCGCAGCGGGTAGGCACGCTTGCCAACCGGCAAGCATCGCCCGACGCTGAGCAGCTTGACGTGCAAGTCCCGGTGCAACCGATCGACGATGCACAGCCCTGGAGCGTTCGGGTGTCGGTCCCGCGGCAGGTGCTCGAAGCGCCCGTGTTGAAGCTGCAGACGCACATGCAGGCGCAACAGTTCGAGAGCCTCGGTCGGGAGCTGGGGCTGGGCCTGCTGCTGGCGCTGGCAGGCATCGTCATGATGGGTTGGGCCGCGCGCCGCGTGACCCGCCCGATCCTCCACGTCGCCAGCCGGCTGCATGACATCGCCGAAGGCGATGGCGATCTGACCCGGCGTCTGGCCTACCCACGCCGGGATGAGCTGGGCCGCCTGAGCGATGCATTCGACCGTTTTCTTGATCGCTTGCAACCGGTAATCGCGCAAGTACAACAGGCGGTGCACGACACCCACGACACGGCTGACCAGTCACAACGCATTGCGCGCCTGACCGACCAGGGCATGCAGCAGCAGGTGGTGGAAATCGAACAGATGGCCACCGCCGTGCAACAAATGTCAGCCAGCGCACACAGCGCCACCCACAGCGCCGCCCAGGCGGCGGATGCCGCACGCCACGCCGAGCAAGCCACCGGCAACGGGGTGCAGGTCTTGCAGCAGTCCACCCAAGGCATCGATGCGTTGGCGACCGACATGCACGCCGCGATGCAGCGCCTGCAAAGCCTAGCAAGCAGCAGCGAACAGATCGGCTCGGTGCTCGACGTCATCCTCGCGATTGCCCAGCAGACTAACCTGCTCGCCCTCAACGCGGCGATCGAGGCCGCGCGGGCTGGCGATGCCGGGCGTGGCTTCGCGGTGGTGGCCGACGAGGTACGTGGGCTGGCCCAACGCACCCAGGTGTCGGTACACGAGATTGGCGTGGTGATCGACAACCTGCGCCAAGGCACCCGTGACGTTACGGCCGCCATGCAGCACAGCAACGCGCAGGCGCAGAACAACGTCGAGCAGACGCGCCAGGCGCTACAGGTACTGGGAGACATCCGTCAGGCGGTGGGCGTGATCACCGACATGAACGTGCAGATCGCCTGCGCCGCCGAACAGCAAAGCAGCGTTGCCGAAGAGATCAACCGCAACGTCGAGGCTGTGCGCACGGTCGTCAACACGCTGTCGGAGCAGGCTGGCCAAGGCGCGGCCTTGAGCCATGCACTCAATGACCTGGCACTGCGTCAGCAGGGGCTGATCCAGCGTTTCAAGGCTTGAGCGGCGTATGCCCGCCGCCACCGCGACGCTAAGGCGCGATGCGTTTGAGTTCGTTCAGCAAACCCATCAGTTGCTGCAACTTCTCTTCACCGAACTGCGCCTGGATCTTCAGATAGTTGGCTTCCATGCCCTCGCGCATCGAGGCGAAACACGCATGGCCGCGCTCGGTAAGGTCGACGAATACCCGTCGCTGATCCTCGCTGGCCTTACGTCGGCTCACCAGCCCGTCGCGCTCCAGGCGCGCGAGCACGCCGGTCATGCTCGGCTTGAGGATGCAGGCTTGGTGCGCCAACTGGTGGCTCTCCAGCTCCCCCTGCTGACTGAGGATACGGATCACCCGCCACTGCTGCTCGGTCAGCTCATGTGCATTGAGCAGCGGCCGGAAGAACGCCATGGCCGCTTCCCTGGCCTGCAACAGGCTCAAGGTCAGCGAAGGTTGGGTTTTGGTCATGGAAACGCCTGTGCGGTCTGTGCAGTGGCCAAGATTAGGGCCATCGAGGCCGCAGGACAACCGCCAGCGCAGCCTATGGAAAGTACAAGCTGTACCACGAAAATCCCATTCAAGCCGGCACGCTCGGGGGCGAGGATCACGCTCAAACAACGACAACGCTTGCAGGTGCCTACCGTGGCCGATTCACTGCAATCCCGACTGCCGCTGACGGTACTCGCCGGGGGTGAGTTTCGCGTAGCGGGTGAAGAACCGGCTGAAGTAAGCCGGGTCCTTGAAGCCCAGCCGATAGCAGATCTCGTTCACCGAGCTGCCGGAAAACAACAGCAGTCGCCGCGCCTCCTGCATGACCCGCTCCAACACCAGTTGCTTGGACGGCAGGTCGGCGATACGCCGGCAGACATCGTTGAGCCGCGCCTCGGTCACACCGATATGCTCGGCGTAGCGCGCCAGCGGCCAGTGCGCCAGGTAGTGCGCCTCGATCAGTGCATTGAAGCGGTGGAAGATCTTCAGGTCCTCGTGCCGCGCCGGGGTCGCCTCACGGGAGTTAGGGCACAGCCGCAGCAAGCTGATCATGATCAAGCGGGTCAACGATTGCAGCGCCGCCTCGCGTCCTGGATGCAGGCTGGCGAACTCCTCGCTGAGCGCCTCCAGCCAGCTTTCCAGACGCCGCGCTGGCGCCATGAACGCCGCAGGCAACTTGCCCAGCGCCACGCAGGCCGGACGCACCTGCACACCGGCCGGCAGCAGGCTGGCGTCGGCCTCGATCAGTTGCCACACCAGTTGCTGGCGCACAGTCAGCACATGCCCATCGCTGTCAGGCTCGGTGACGAACGAATGGGGCACGGTCGGCGGAGTGAGAAAGAACATCGGCCCCGACTCGATGAACTGCTGGTCGTCCAGATACACCCGCACCGTCCCAGACTTGACGTAATGCACCTGGAAAAAGCGGTCGTGCCGATGCACCGGCATGTTGCGACCGAAAAACCCGGCAAGGTTGCCCAGACGGTCGTAGTGCACCTCGCTGTCGCTATAGCGCTGATCGTAGACCTGGCCGATGTTGATGTTCGGAATGGGATGCCGATCGTTCATTGCTGCCTGTCCACTGTTCGCTTGACCCGGCCCATGGTGCATCTGCCACGGCAGATACCACAAGCGAGTCGCTTGACCATCGTTAACATATTAACTATAACATTAACACATTAACGAATTTGCCGGGCAGCCGAGCTGCCCACCACCGCCAGGAGAAAAGCATGAGCCATGCGTTGCATGACGTTGCGAACGGCACCGTGTTCGGCGTAGCGCTGAACTACAACGGTCTGCTACAGCAGCGTCTGGCTGAGTTCGAACAGCCGCCGTACAAGCAGGCGCCGGTCAAGCCGGTACTGTTCATCAAGACCCCGAACACCCGCAACGCCCACGGTGCCGACGTGGTCCATCCGGCAGGCGAGCGACTGCAACCGGGCCCCGCGCTGGGCGTGGTGATCGGCAAGGATGCCAGCCGGGTCAGCGAGGCCGATGCTCTGGCCCACGTGGCCGGCTACACCATCGTCAACGAATACAGCCTGCCTGAGGACAGCTACTACCGCCCGGCCGTCAAGGCCAAGTGCCGTGACGGCTTTTGCGCCATCGGCCCGGAACTGGTGCCGGTGTCGGCCATCACCGACCCACACCAGCTGATCCTGACCCTCACCGTCAACGGTGTGGTGGTGCAGGAAAACACCACGGCCAACCTGGTACGAAGCATTCCCCAACTGATTGCCGAACTCAGCGAGTTCATGACCCTGCACGCCGGCGACGTCTTGATCACCGGCACCCCGGAGGGGCGTGTCGATGTCAAACCAGGCGATCACGTCGAAGTGCAGATCACAGGCCTTGGCCGCCTGGCCAACACCATCGTCGCCGAGCCCGGAGAGCCCGCATGAAACACGCCCGTATCCGTTTCGAAGGTTGCGATCACGCCGTCACCGTCGAGCACGACAACCAGGTACGCCTGGCCGATGGCCGCCTGCTGGCCGACGGTCAGTTCCAGTGGCTGCCACCGGCCAACGGCAGCATGTTCGCCCTGGGCCTGAACTACGCCGACCACGCCCGTGAACTGGCGTTCGCGCCACCCACCGAGCCGCTGGCGTTCATCAAGTCGCCGGGCACCTACACCGGCCATGACCAGGTCACCTGGCGCCCGGACAACGTCAAGTACATGCACTACGAGTGCGAGCTGGTTGCGGTCATCGGCAAGCCGGCCAAGAACGTCAAGCGCGAGCACGCCCTGGAGTATGTCGCCGGCTATACCGTGTGCAACGACTACGCCATCCGCGACTACCTCGAAAACTACTACCGCCCCAACCTGCGCGTGAAGAACCGTGACGCCACCACCCCGGTCGGCCCGTGGATCGTCGATGCCGCCGATGTGCCGGATGTCAGCAACCTGAAGCTGCGCACCTGGATCAACGGTGAGCTGACGCAGGAAGGCACCACCGCGGACATGATCTTCGACATCCCGCACCTGATCGAATACTTCTCCAGCTTCATGACCCTGCAACCGGGCGACATGATCGCCACCGGCACGCCGGAAGGCCTGGCCGACGTAGTGCCGGGCGATGAAGTGGTGGTGGAAGTGGAAGGTGTCGGTCGGCTGGTCAACCGGATCGTCAGCGAAGCTGATTTCTTCAAGAACAACAAGGCATGAGCAGCATGATCAAGCACTGGATCAACGGCCGTGAGGTCGAGAGTAAAGACACCTTCGTCAACTACAACCCAGCCACCGGCGAGGCCATCTGCGAAGTCGCCAGCGGCGGCGCCGAGGAAGTGGCGCAGGCTGTGGCAGCAGCAAAAGAAGCGTTCCCCAAGTGGGCCAACACGCCCGCCAAGGAACGTGCGCGGCTGATGCGCAAGCTCGGTGAGCTGATCGACCAGAACGTGCCGAAACTGGCGGAACTGGAGACTCTCGACACCGGCCTGCCGATCCACCAGACCAAGAACGTACTGATCCCGCGTGCCTCGCATAACTTCGACTTCTTCGCCGAAGTCTGCACGCGCATGGACGGCCACACTTACCCGGTCGACGACCAGATGCTCAACTACACCCTCTACCAGCCGGTGGGCGTGTGTGGCTTGGTCAGCCCGTGGAACGTGCCGTTCATGACCGCCACCTGGAAGACCGCGCCGTGCCTGGCGCTGGGTAACACAGCGGTGCTGAAAATGAGCGAGCTGTCGCCGCTGACCGCCAACGAACTGGGCCGCCTGGCGGTCGAGGCCGGCATCCCGAATGGCGTGCTCAACGTGATTCAGGGCTACGGCGCCACCGCGGGCGACGCCCTGGTGCGTCACCCGGACGTTCGCGCAATCTCCTTCACCGGCGGCACCGCCACCGGGCGCAAGATCATGCAGACCGCGGGCCTTAAAAAGTACTCGATGGAACTGGGCGGCAAGTCGCCAGTAGTGATCTTCGAAGACGCCGACTTGGACCGCGCCCTGGACGCCGCGCTGTTCACCATCTTCTCGCTCAACGGCGAGCGCTGCACTGCCGGCAGCCGCATCTTCATCCAGGAAAGCGTGTACGCGCAGTTCGTCGAAACCTTTGCAGCCCGCGCCAAACGCCTGATTGTTGGTGACCCTACCGATCCGAAGACTCAAGTAGGCTCGATGATCACTCAGGCCCACTACGACAAGGTGACGGGCTACATCAAGATCGGCATGGAAGAAGGCGCGCGCCTGGTCGCGGGTGGCCTGGAGCGCCCCGCCAACCTGCCGGCGCACCTGGCCAAGGGGCAGTTCATTCAGCCTACGGTGTTCGCTGACGTGAACAACAAGATGCGCATCGCCCAGGAAGAGATCTTCGGCCCGGTGGTGTGCCTGATCCCGTTCAAGGACGAGGCCGAAGCCCTGCAACTGGCCAACGACACCGAATATGGCCTGGCCTCGTACATCTGGACCCAAGACATCGGCAAGGCCCACCGCCTGGCCCGTGGCATCGAGGCCGGCATGGTGTTCATCAACAGCCAGAACGTACGCGACCTGCGCCAGCCATTCGGCGGCGTGAAAGGCTCCGGTACCGGCCGCGAAGGTGGACAATACAGCTTCGAGGTGTTTGCCGAGATCAAGAACGTGTGCATTTCCATGGGCAGCCATCACATTCCGCGCTGGGGGGTGTGACGCTATTTCGCCCGGGCGATAAGTCCTGTGGGGGCGGGTTTACCGGAGTGTCGGACCATCGCGCTGGCCTCTTCGCGGGTGAACCCGCTCCTGCAGGGACCTCGTCTGCGTTTTATAACAACATCCTTTGAACGGAGATTGCCATGGGCAAAGTCGCTCTCGCTGCCAAGATCACCCACGTACCGTCCATGTACCTGTCCGAGCTGCCCGGCCCGCGCCAGGGCTTTCGCCAGGCCGCCATCGACGGGCACCATGAGATCAGCCGCCGCTGCCGTGAGCTGGGCGTCGACACCATCGTGGTGTTCGATACCCACTGGCTGGTCAATGCCAACTACCACATTCTGTGCGGCGAGCATTTCGAGGGGGTCTACACCTCCAACGAGCTGCCGCACTTCATCAGCAACATGGCCTATGCCTTCCCCGGCAACAAGGAACTGGGGCTGATCCTGGGCGAGGCGTGTAACCGCTTCGACGTCGAGACCATGGCCCACCACGCCACCACCCTGGGCCCCGAGTACGGCACCTTGGTGCCGATGCGCTACATGAACCAGGACCAGCACTTCAAGGTGATCTCGGTTTCGGCGCTGTGCACCTCGCACTACCTGGCCGACAGCGCGCGCCTGGGCTGGGCGATGCGCAAAGCCGTGGAGGATCACTACGACGGCACCGTGGCGTTCCTCGCCAGCGGCTCGCTGTCACACCGTTTCGCCCAGAACGGCCAAGCACCAGACTACGCCACCAAGATCTGGAGCCCGTTCCTGGAAACCCTCGACCAGCGCGTGGTGCAGATGTGGGAGAACGCCGAATGGGATGCGTTCTGCGGCATGCTCCCGGAGTACGCGGCCAAGGGCCACGGCGAGGGCTTCATGCACGATACCGCGATGCTGCTAGGCGTACTGGGCTGGTCGAAGTACGACGCCAAGGCCGAGGTGGTGACGCCCTATTTCGGCTCCTCCGGCACGGGGCAAATCAACGCCATCTTCCCCGTCACGCCCCAGGACGGCTCGGGCATTCCGCCCGCGCAGGCCGCCCACCCTGGGCAGGTGCTTTCCAGCAGCCGCCTGTGACCTTCCCGCCCGGCCAGTTTGACGCGGCCGGGCGCCATTGCAACGAGGAGTTCCCGATGCCACACCTGGTCCTGCTCTACACCCCTGACCTGGAAACCGACGCCGACCTCCCCGGCCTGTGCCGGGCCCTGGCCGACAGCATGCTCGAACAACGCGACACCAGCGGCAAGGCGGTGTTTCCCACAGGCGGCACCCGCGTGCTGGCCTACCCGGCCGCCCACTGCGCAGTGGCCGACGGCAAGGGCGACTACGGCTTCTTGTACGCCAACCTGCGCATGGCCAGCGGACGCAGCGCCGAGGTGCACCAGCAAGTCGGCGATCAGTTGCTACAAGTGCTCAAGCGCCACCTCGACCCGCTACTGCAACAACGCCCGATCGGCATCACCGTGCAGATCGACGAAAGCAACCAACAGGTCTACGACGCCAAGCACAGCACCTTGCACCCGTTGTTCAACCGCCCGGCCTGAAACCGGGCAACCCTCGCCTCATCACACAACAAGTACAAAAAATCATGAGCACTCTGGAACATGCCGCGCCTGGCCAGGCCGAATTGGCCGACAGCATTCATCGCACGGTCACCTGGCGGCTGATGCCGCTGCTGCTGGTGTGCTATTTGTTCGCCCACCTCGACCGGATCAACATCGGCTTCGCCAAGACCCAGATGAGCCAGGACCTGCACTTGTCCGATACGGTCTACGGGCTGGGCGCCGGGTTGTTCTTCATCGCCTACGCGCTGTTCGGCGTACCCAGCAATCTGATGCTCGAACGCCTCGGTCCACGCCGCTGGATCGCCAGCCTGATGGTGGTCTGGGGCACGCTGTCGAGCGCCATGCTGCTGATTGACAGCAGCAGCGCCTTCTACCTGCTGCGCTTTGCCTTGGGCGCGGCGGAAGCCGGCTTTTTCCCCGGCATCCTGGTGTACCTCAATCGCTGGTATCCGGCGGGCCGTCGCGCACAGGTCACCGCGCTGTTCGCGATTGCCGTTCCGCTGGCCGGGGTGATCGGCGGGCCGTTGTCCGGCGCCATCCTGACCTTCCTGCACGACAGCGCCGGGCTGCGTGGCTGGCAATGGATGTTCCTGCTCGAAGGCGCGCCCGTAGTGCTGCTGGGCCTGGTGGTGCTGGCTGCACTGCCGGAGCGTTTCGAACAGGTGCAGTGGCTGGACGATCGCCAGAAAGCCGCGCTGCGGGCCCAGTTCGGCCAGGAGGAGCAACGCAAAAGCGTGACCTCCCTGGGCGGGATCGTGAGAAGCCCGGCGATCTGGCTGCTGGTGGCGGTGTACTGCGCCGTGATGCTGGCAGTCAACACCCTGGCCTTCTGGATGCCCAGCCTGATTCACGGCGCTGGCATCGGCAGCGATGCCAGCGTCGGCTTGCTCAGCGCACTGCCGTACCTGGCCGGGTGCGTGTTCATGCTGGCCTGCGGACGCTCCTCGGACCGCCATCGCGAGCGCCGCTGGCACCTGTGCATCCCCTTGTTGATGGCCGCCACCGGCATCGCGGTTGCCGGCATCGCACCGCAGCAACCCTGGCCCGTGCTGGCAGGATTGGTACTGGCGGGCATGGGCGCAAGCACGGCCCTGCCGATGTTCTGGCAACTGCCGCCGGCCTTTCTGAATGACCGCACGCAAGCGGCGGGCATCGCCCTGATCAGTTCGCTGGGCAGCGTCGCGTCGTTCGCCGCGCCCTACTTCATCGGCTGGGTGCGCGATACCACCCAGAGCGCAAGCCTGGCGCTGTTCGCCCTGGCCGTATTCATCACCCTCGGTGGCCTGCTGGTGCTGCGCACCCGGGCCGCCCTCGTCAATCCCTGAACTTTGAGACTTTGACCATGCTTGATAACGCCTTCATACAGCAAGCGGCCGAGCGCCTCGACCAGGCCGAACGCTCCCGCGAGCAAGTGCGCCAGTTCTCGCTGGACCACCCAAGCATCACCATCGAAGACGCCTACGCCATCCAGCGCGCCTGGGTCGCAAAGAAAATCGCCAACGGGCGCAAGCTGGTGGGCCACAAGATCGGCCTGACCTCGCGCGCCATGCAGGTGTCGTCGAACATCACCGAGCCCGACTACGGCGCACTGCTGGACGACATGCTGTTCGAGGAAGGCAGCGACATCCCGTTCGAGCGTTTCATCGTGCCGCGTGTTGAAGTGGAGCTGGCGTTCATCCTTGGCAAGCCGCTCAAGGGCCCCAACGTCACCGTGTTCGATGTGCTGGACGCCACCGAATGGGTAATCCCGGCACTGGAGATCATCGATGCCCGTATCCAGCAGGTCGACCCGCAGACCCAAGCCACCCGCAAGGTGTTCGACACCATCTCCGACAACGCCGCCAACGCCGGCGTGGTGATGGGTGGACATGCCGTGCGCCCAACCGAGATCGACCTGCGCAAAGTGCCGGCCGTGCTGTATCGCAACGGCGTGATCGAGGAGTCCGGGGTCAGCGCCGCCGTGCTCAACCACCCGGCCAAGGGCGTGGCGTGGCTGGCCAACAAGCTGGCGGCCTACGACGTCACCCTGCAACCGGGCCAGATCATCCTCGGCGGCTCGTTCACCCGGCCGGTCGCTGCGCGCCCTGGCGATACCTTCCATGTCGACTACGACCTGCTCGGCTCGATTGCCTGCCGTTTCGTCTGAGGAGCCGCACATGGACATGCCTATCAATCGTTTCAAACAACGCCTGCGCAGCGGCACCCCGCAGATCGGCCTGTGGCTGGGGCTGGCGGATGCTTACTGCGCCGAACTCGCCGCCAATGCTGGCTTCGACTGGCTGCTGATCGACGGCGAACATGCACCCAACGACCTGCGCGGGATGCTCGCGCAGTTGCAGGCCGTGGCGCCCTATCCCAGCCAGCCGGTCATTCGCCCGGTGATCGGCGACACCGCGCTGATCAAGCAAGTGCTGGACATTGGCGCGCAGACGCTGCTAGTGCCGATGGTGGAAAGTGCCGAGCAGGCCCGTCAGCTGGTGCGCGCCATGCAGTACCCGCCCAAGGGAGTGCGCGGCGTGGGCAGCGCCCTGGCGCGTGCCTCGCGCTGGAATAGCATCCCCGGCTACCTCGACCAGGCCGACGAGCAAATGTGCCTGCTGGTGCAAATCGAGAACATGCAGGGTCTGGCCAACCTGGACGATATCGTCGCGGTCGAGGGCGTCGACGGCGTATTCATCGGCCCGGCCGACCTAAGTGCGGCCATGGGCCAACGTGGCAACCCCGGGCATCCCGAGGTGCAAGCGGCCATCGAGGATGCCATCGTGCGCATCGTCAAGGCCGGCAAGGCGGCCGGGATCCTCAGCGCCGACGAGAAGCTGGCGCGGCGCTACATCGAGCTAGGTGCGGCGTTCGTGGCAGTCGGGGTGGATACCACCGTGCTGATGCGCGGGCTGCAAGGCCTGGTGGGCAAATTCAAGGATGCGCCCGCCAGTATCAACCCGGCAGGAGGCGTCTACTGACGCTGTGCAGTCGCGGGTGGAAGCGGGCTTGCCCGCTGCTGGGGCAGACCTGGCAGGGATACCACAACAGCGCCTAGGGTATACCCGTCAGTTAACCTTTCGCCGCTAAATGATCGGGGCCGCAGCGCGGCCCCAATTGGCTTGACGTCTAGGGGCGTCGTTTTAGCTACATCTGGATGATCGCCTTGAGCACCGTCTTGAAGGTTTCCAACTGCTCGGCGCTGAACTGGCCGAACACCTTGTCCTGCTGCTCGCGGGCGATGCTCCACAGCGCTTCGGTTTCATCCACACCTTTTACAGACAAGCGCACGCGACCGTCGTCATCGGCAATCAGGCCCTTGCGCTTGAGGTTGGCAACCGCCTCTTCGATTTCCCGCACCGGCATCGCAACTTCGCGCTGCACCTCGTTCAGGCTCAGCCCGGCATCGTTCTCCAGCACCATCAGCATGCGCGCTTCGCTGGTGCGCAGGCCGGTGCACAGCTGGCGTGGCTGGTAGTCAGCCTGGTAAGCGCGCAGCGCCTGGGTCATCAGATAGTACAGGTTGTGCTGCAAGCGCCCCTGGAAATGGCTGCTCGGCGCATGCCCTTCGGCGCGTTGGGTCATGCGGGTATGCGGCAGCACCATCGAGTAGGCACCCTGATGATAGAGCAGCGGCGAACGTCCGAAATCATCGAAGGCCACCACCTTGCCGACCAGGATCCAGTGATCTCCGCCATCGAGCTGCTGGAACTTCTCGCACTCGAAGCGCGCCGCGCAATCGGCGAACAGCGGCGCACCGCCGACACCGGGTTCGAAGTCGATACCGGCAAAGCGATCTTCCTTCGGGCGGGCGAAGTTATTCGACAGATCGATCTGGTCAGCCGCCAGGATGTTCACGGCAAAGTGCGAAGCCTCTTCGAACACCTCATGGCTGGTGGAACGTTTGTCGATGCTCCACAAAATCAACGCTGGGTCGAGCGACACCGAGTTGAAGCTGTTGGCGGTAACCCCCACCTTGCGCCCGCTAGGGCCTGCGGCGGTGACCACAGTGACGCCGGTGGCGAAATTTCCCAGGGCGCGGCGAAAGGCCCGGCTATCGAATGCCTGGGCAGTGACGGTTTGGTTGGACATGCAGGACTCCCAGGCAGGCCAAGGGCCTGCCCTGATTGTTGTTGTGGTTGGGGTGGATCAGGCGGCTCAGACCATCGCTGGATCGGGCTCCAGGCCCATCAGCTCACGGCCCAGGATCTGCGCGCAGACGTCATAGTCGGTGTAGGCATGCGCGCCAGTCATGTGCGAGTCCCGGAACAGGCGCTGCATCTCGTTGCTTTCGAACCAGGCGCCACCGCCGGCCGCCTCCATCAGGCGATCGACCGCCTGAATGCACATTTTCACGGCATAGCCCTGGTTGGTACGCCAGAACGCCAAGGTGGCGCGGGAGGGGTATTCGTGGCGTTCGCTGTACGCGGCAATTTCGTCCCAGCTCTTTTCCAGCAGGGCGCGGGCGGCGGCCACTTGATGGGTGGACTCGGCCAGACGCATCAAGGCCGGCGTGGCAGCCCCAACGGCAGCACCGGTGTAGGCACGAACGCGGTTGCGGGTCTTTTCGCGGAACACCTCGAGCATGCGCTCAGCAACCCCGAGGCTGACGGTGGAGAAACCACTGGCGAAGTACGGGCGGTAAGGGGCGAAGAAGATCTGGCTATCGGGGTACAAGCCAAAACCTGCCGACTGGCCTTCCATCATGTCCTTGGCTTTCTGGATGCGGTGCTCGGGGACGAACGCATCGCGCACGATCAAGGTCTTGCTGCCGCTGCCGCGCATGCCGACGGCGTACCAGTCGTCGCGGATCTCGTAGTCGCTGCGCGGCAGGATGGCGAAGCAGTAATCCTGGCTGCCTTCGGCATTCTTGCGTCGAAACCCCAGGATCGCCCACTCGGCGTGATCGCAACCACTGCTCCAGCCCATTTCGCCGCTGAAGCGCACGCCACCTTCGACCTCCTCGGTACGGCCGAACGGCGCGATACTGCTGCTAGCCGTGGCATCCGGGTCATCGCCCCACACTTCCTGTTGCAGCTTGGCCGGGAACATCGCCATCTGGTGGCTGTGGGTGCACAGCAGGCTCATGGCCCAGGCGGTGCTGGCACACGCACCAGCCAGCACGGCGATGCACTGGGCGAACTGCGGCAGGGACATCTCAAGGCCACCGTAAGGCTTGGGCAGGAACGCGCGGTGCAGGCCAATGCCTTTGAGCAGGGCGATGTTCTCGGCGGGCACACTGCGCTGCTGTTCTGCACCGGCAGCGTTGGCGGCGATGGTCGGCAGGATCGCCTTGAGGTCTTCCAGCAAGGGATTGGGCTTTTTCATGAACGGTCTCGTTATTGTTGGATAGTCAACGTGCAGGCCAGATGAGGCTGGGACTGCCGAGAAATCTCGATGACACGTTCAGTATGTGGCGTCGGAACAGGCCGAGAAATGCACGTTCCGAGGAGAAAATTGTACTTTCCATGGGGCAGCACACCAGCTATTTGACCGCTGCCGCGCAGGCAACCACAATCGCCCCTCGATTCGCGCGCAGGCCTGCGCGCCCAGCAGGAGTGACGTTGTTGAAAGCGCTTTCCCCCTCTGCCGCACGGGTATGCGATGCCGCCGTCGAGCACTTTGCCGATCATGGCTACGACGCCTCGTCGCTCACCGAAGTCGCTCAGCTGGCGGGCATGCGCAAGGCGTCGTTGTATGCGCATTTTGCCAACAAGGACGCGTTGTTCGTGGCGACCTACCAGCGCGCCCTGGCGCATGAGACAGCCTTCGTCGAAGCGGCCTTCGGACATGAGGCGGCCGCCTCGATTGCCCCAGGGCACTGGCTCGTGCTGCACCTGGCCGAGCGTTACCAGGCTTCGGCCAACCTGCGCTTCGTTCTGCGCACAGCCTTCCTGCCACCGGCCGACATCAAGCCCATCGTCACTTCGGCGTTCGAGCGTTATCTGGACGGTGTGCGCGAAGGCTTCTGCCAAGCACTGCGCGCCCGCTACCGCTGGGCCGACAACGGCGGTACGCGGCTGGAAATGTATGCCGATGCCTACCTGGGCATCATCGACAGCTTGCACGTGGAGCTGATGTATGCAGACCCGTCAGTTTACGCCCGGCGTGCAGCGTCGCTGCTGAAGATCCTCGACGACTCGTTGTCGCTCAACCCCTGAGCAGCCTCAGGGCTTGATCCGCTTCATTTCGTTGAGTAACTGCATCAGTTGTTCGAGCTTGTCCTCGCCGAACTGGCTGAGGATCTTCTCGTAATTGCGGCCCATCTCTTCGCTCATGGCCAGGAACGCCTGCTGGCCCTTGACCGTCAGGTTGATGAACACCCGCCGCTGGTCCTCGCTGGATTTGCGCCGCGCCACGATGCCATCGCGCTCCAGGCGCTTGAGCACGCCACTCATGCTGGGCTTGAGAATGCACGCCAACTCGGCCAACTGATGGCTCTCCAGCTCACCTTGCTGGCGCAGGATACGGATCACGCGCCACTGCTGCTCGGTAAGGTCGTGGGCGTTCAGGGCCGGGCGGAAGAACGCCATGGTGGCTTCGCGCGCTTGCAGCAAGGTGAGCGTGAGAGAAGGTCTTGGAGTGGTCATGCGTACCTGGACATCGTGGACAAAAAGCGTGCTGGCGAGTATGCCAGCACGCGCTCATTAATACATTAACCATCTGCCCAGTACGCGGCTATTCGAGCACCAGCTGGTAGTGGCGTTTCTTGCCCAGGCTGACGCGCCAGCGTTGCCGGTCGGCTGGCAGCGGCGCGTCCACTGATTTCACCACCTCGCCATCCAGGCGCAGTCCGCCGCCTTCTGCCAGGCGCCTGGCGGCGCCGCGCGAGGTTTGCAAGCCGGCCTGCACAAGCACTTCGGCCAGGCTTGCCGCGTGAACGCTGGCGCGTGCCAAGGTCAGGGTGGTCAAGCCACCAGCCTCGCCTGCGCCGAACACACCGCTGGCCGCCTCGCGGGCTTGGCGCGCAGCCTCGGCACCGTGGGCCAGGGCCGTGACGTGGTCAGCCAGCAAGGTCTTGGCCTGGTTCAGCGCCGCACCGCCTTCGGCACAGAGTTCGGCGATACGTGTCAACGACAGTTCGGTGAACAGCGCCAGGAAGCGCGACACATCGCGGTCATCGCAATTGCGCCAGAACTGCCAGAAATCGAAGCTCGGTAGACGCCGCTCGTCCAGCCACACCGCGCCGTTGACCGACTTACCCATCTTCTTGCCGTCGCTGCTGGTCAACAGGGGCATGGTCAGGCCAAACAACTGGCGCTGGTCGCGCCGCCGGGCCAGCTCCACACCATTGATGATATTGGCCCATTGATCCGCCCCGCCCAGCTGCACGGTGCAATCGTACTGGCGCGCCAGTTCAGTGAAGTCGTGGGCTTGCAGCAAGGTATAGCCGAACTCCAGGAACGACAGCGAATGCTCTCGATCCAGGCGCTGGCGCACGGCATCGAAGGTCAGCAGGCGGTTGATCGAGAAGTAACGGCCAACCTGGTCGAGAAAGGCCAGGTAGCCAATGCCGTCGAGCCACTCGGCGTTGTCGACCACCCGTCCTGCGCCCTCGCCCAGGTGCAGGTAGCGGCCGAATGTGCGCGTGATACCGTCTATATTGGCCTGGATCTGTGCGGGCTTGAGGATCGGACGGCTCTCGTCGCGAAAGCTCGGGTCGCCGATACGGGTCGTGGCGCCGCCGATCAGCAGAATCGGCCGATGCCCGGCCTTTTGCAGCCAACGCATCAGCATCAGGCCCTGCAAATGCCCCACATGCAGGCTATCGGCGGTGGCATCGAAGCCCAGGTAGACGGTACGTGGTCCCTGCGCAAGGTGCGCGCGCAGGCCGTCGAGGTCGGTGCTCTGGTGGACGAAACCGCGGGCTTGTAGATGACCGAGCAGGTCGTTGTGTGGATCGTTCATGGTGACTCCTGGGTGTGAAGGCCCAAGGAGCGAGACCCACGTCCGGCCGCCTCGGGCGGTAGACGTGCACAGCGCAACGACCGCCTCAGTTAGAGGTGGCGTAGCGGTAATAGCGCGACCGATTGATTAACATATTCATGAACGGCATGATTACCAAGTCTTCTGCCAACGTCAAGCCTGTTAGCTGGATCCAGTGCTGGCAGGCTAGTCAATCATCATGGCAGGCTTGGGCAAGACACCTACCCATCGTTAGGCGCTCAATGGCCTGCGTGGACACGTCGACCGTAACGGCCCCACCACACTTCCCATTCAGCAGGCAGCGTCATGATCACCACCGAAACCCCGACCTACTACACGGCCACCAAGAAATACAACCTGAGCTTCCCCACCCTGGAGCACGACATCGACGCCGATGTCGTGGTTATCGGCGGCGGTTTCTCAGGCATCAACACCGCGCTGGAGCTGGCAGAGCAAGGCATTACCAATGTCGTCGTGCTCGAAGCCCGCTACCTGGGTTTCGGCGGCACCGGGCGCAATGGTGGGCAGATCATGGCGGGTATCGGCCACGACCTGGAGAAAATCAGGCACAGCGTCGGCGAGCAGGGCCTGAAACAGATCTTCGAGATCAGCGAGCTGGGCGCCGGCATCATCAAGGAGCGTATCGCCCGCTACGCGATCGATGCCGACTTCTGCCACGGCTATGGCTACATGGGCTTCAACCGCCGCCAGGAAAAGACCTTGCGGGCCTGGGAAAAAGACTTCAAGGCAATCAACCCACGCGACGAGATTCGCTTCCTCGGGGGATCGGAGGTACGCCAGATCATCGGCAGCGACGCCTACAGCAGTGCTTTGCTGCACATGGGCGGCGGCCACGTACACTCGCTCAACCTGCTGCTCGGCGAGGCCCAGGCGCTGGTCGGGCACGGTGCGCGGATCTTCGAACACAGCCCGGCGCTGGAGGTGACGTATGGCGAGCGCATCCACGTGCGTACCGGGCGCGGCTCGGTGCGCGCCAGCAAGCTGCTGTGGGCCTGCGACAGCTTCCTCAACAAGCTGGAGCCCGAGCTGCATGCGCGCACCATCAACACCTACGCCTTCCAGATGATGACTGAGCCGCTGCCAGATGAGCTGATCCAGCGTATCAGCCCGATTCGCGGCGCCTACAGTGATATCCGCCCGGTCATCGACTACTACCGGGTAACACGCGAGAACCGCCTGCTGTTCGGCGCTGCCACCCCGTTCATCGAGCGCATTCCCCTGGACCTGAAAGCCTGGAACCGCGCCCTGATGCTGAAGATCTTCCCGTACCTCAAGGATGTGCGCATCGACCTGGCCTGGGGCGGGCCGATGGCCACCAGTGCCAACCTGTTCCCGCAGATCGGCACCTTGAGCAACCGCCCCAACGCTTTCTACGTACAGGGCTACTCGGGCTTTGGCGTCACCCCCAGCCACATCATTTGCAAGATCCTCGCCGAAGGCATGCACCAAGGCTCAGCGCGCTACGAGCTGATCCGCTCGGTCAAGCATGCGCGAATCTTTGGCAAGGATCACTTGCGCCCGTTGCTGCTGACCGCCGGCAAGACCGTGCACCAGCTCTCGGGCTACTTCAACGGCCGTCGTTGAACCTTCACCCACCCACTGGAGAACTGCCATGACCCTTACCGCCGCCAGACAAGGCATCCAACTGTCCGAACTCGATGCCTGGGGCACCGTTGCCGACCTGGGCTCGACCATCCTAGAAGGCGAACTCAAGTGCTACGGCAAGATGACCTACGGCGCACCGACCGATGCGGTCAGCAGCGCCTACTTCGGCACCACCCGTGGCATATTCCGCATGGTCTATCCGTTCGATGAACAAGCAGTCATCGTCACCGGAGAGATCCAGCTGACCGACGAATCCACCGGCCAAGTCACCCGCTACAAAGCCGGTGATGCGTGGTTCGTCACCAAGGGCACCCCGGTGCTGTGGGAAGTGCTGAGCGAGTCGTTCGTCAAGCACTACCTGGCTGTCGCCTGAGACGGCAACCGCGGTACTCCCTTCGCAGCACAAGGCTTGAACACAGCACGACGCCTCAAGCCTTGCCTCAGCACATCGCAGGCCTCACCCACGCCTTAAGCAGCATGCGCGGGTTGCAGCCTGCGATGTGGCATTTCAGGCTATCGCCTGCGCCCGGAAGTCCTTGGGCGACTGCTCGAACTGCTTCTTGAACGAACGGCTGAAATGCGCCGAGTCGGTGAACCCCCATTTGTAGGCGATCGAGGTGATCGACTCGCTCCTGAAGAACGGGTTGGCCAGATCGTCGGCGCTGCGCTGTAGGCGCGCACGCTGGATATACCTGCACACGCTGTCGCCCTGCTCTTCGAACAAGCGGTACAGTTGACGTACCGAGATGTTCAGCCGCCCCGCCAGGCTTGCCGGGGTCAGCCCTGGCTGTGAGAGCGATTCATCGATTACCCGCTGCACATAGCCACGCAGCTGGGCACCGCTGAGCATCCCCAGGTTGCACGCATCGGCGTCACCGCGCTCGAATCCTGGCTCCAGCAACGCCATGAACGCGCTCTGCAAGGCCTCGCCCTGGACGCCGTCGTCATTGCCGCTCCCCTCCTTGCACAACTGATCCATCAGCATGTGCAGCATGCGCCCACAGGCATTGCTCGAGGATATCTTGCCGAACATCGCACCGCTGCCTTGCACATGCTTGCGCACTTGCTCGCGCGGCAAGGCCAGCGACACATGCTCGATCAGGCCATTGGGGAGGATTTCGCATTGCCCGACCGAATCCATCAACAGCAACTCGCCCGGCGCCAGGCTAATACGCGTACCGCCCTGAGCGATGCTCGAATGGCCGGTACGCTGGCTGACCAGAAAACAGTGCTGATCGTCATCCAGCGCGGGGTTCTCGCCCAGACGGCGGATCTTGCCGGCGTTGGTGCGCAGGCTGGCGACCGGCAGGCCTGCGCGCGTGCAGGCGGACACCTCACCGATGAACAACGAATGATTGGAGGCAAGCTGGGTCTCGAAACGGCCGCAGATCTGCTGCATGGCCTGGGTCCAACGTTCGAGCCCTTGACGGTCGGGTTGTTGAAGAAGCATGGCTGCCCTCGACGCGTGAGTTGTTGTTATGCACCCATTGATAACATGTTAACAATGTGCACACAACTGTCATCTGTACGCCGAGAACAGCAGCAAGGGATGTGCCAGAAAGTGTCAGATACGTTGCAGTCTTTCGCTGAACAACCCCAGACTGGCTAGCAGATGCTCGCGCTGCGATGGGCTGATCTGGATATAGCGCCGAAACGCCGGCATGCGGTTGACCACCTCACTGCCACCCATGTGCTCCAGGGCCAGCGACCACTGGCCGTCGCGACACTCCAGGGTCAGACGCTTGAAGTCCAGAGGCATCAGGGCAGCCAACAAGGCCGCATCGCCCAGCAGGGCCTCGCGGACTTGGGTGAAGCGCTGCGCATCGCCACCACGCCGCACGCAGCTCACGCCGGTGCGGCGAATCGCACCGGTATGACGCAACACCAAGCGCACATCGCCCTGTTGCAGGGCAGGCACCTGCACGCGGAACTCACAGCTGACCACGTGCATCAGCAAGTGCGCCTCAACACACTCGCGCACCTCAGCGCTCCAGCCCTGAGCCTGGAGCGTGCCCACCGCCGCTTCGCGGCGCAGCATCGGCAGTGGCCCGAGGTTGCGCGCCAGGTGCCCGAGGGTCACCCCAGGTCGGTAACCAGCCGGCGCGCGAGGCGCCAGCAGGCGCTCACGCAAACGTCTGATCATGCTGGGTACGCTCCACGGCATGGCCTGGCTCGGCGGCGAACTCTTTGCGCAGCACATCCTCGACACGCGCCGGCTTGAACGGATTGACCTTCTGCACCACCAGAGTCCAGAACAACGCGTAGGTGGCGGTGCCTGCGAGCATGATGGCGAAGGGCACATAGATATCGGCCGGGTTCATGCCAGGCGGGGTGATGAAGGCCATGCCAATCAGGATGCCGGCGCTGGAGACGATCTGTGGCAACGGGAACAGCGGCGAGCGATAGGCGCGCGGCAGGTCCGGGCGGCGGATACGCAGGATCACCACCGACACGGTGACCAGAAGGTAGGCGGTACTCCAGGCACAGACCGCTGCCAGGACCAGGTGCAAGATGTTGTCCGGGTTGCCGCCCAAGTACCAGGCATGCAGGCACGGAATCAGCGCCACCACCAGGATGCACAGCAGCGGCGTCTTGAAGCGCGGGTGCAAGTAGGCAAAGACCTTGGGCAGCGCGCCGTCGACGGCCATACCGTAGAGGATGCGTGGCACCCCAGCCATCAGCGTGTTGATGGTAGCGGCGCCCGCAAACAGGAAACCGATCCCCAGCCATACCGGCCCGATATCGCCCATCACCTGCTCGGCGAAGCGCGGGATAGCCATGGGCGTGTCGAGCAAGTGCACGCCGGTGGCGGCATCGAGCAGCACGTTCTCGACCTGACGCTTCATCGCTGCGCCGTAGATGAACATACAGCTGGCCACGCCGAACAACCCTAGGGCCATGGCCCGCGGCAGCACCCAGGCCGAGCGGCGCAACTCCGGCGCCAGGGGTGTGACGAATTCGCAGCCCACGAACATGAACATCGCCATGCCGATCAGTGAGAGGATGGTCATCAGGTCGGTGCCCACCAGCGATGCACCGAACGGCCCCTCCAGCGTCACCGCAGGTGCGGCGATCAGGCCCAGCACACCAAACACCATCAGGGTGGTCCACATGCCGAAGGTCAGGATCACCTCGGCACGGCTGAAGGCACTGATGCCAAAGGCATTGAGCACCGCGAACGCCAGCACGAAACACACCCCCAGCAACCACGAACCACCGGCGGACTCGGCCAAGGTATTGAGGTGCTCGAAGTTCACCAGTGCCATCACCCCCGAGAGAATGGTTTCGGCGGTGCCGGCGAACACATGCACGATCAGGTAGGCCGACAAGGTCCCGGTGATGGCGAAGAAACGGCCCATGCCGCAGTTGATGTAGTCGTACACCGAGCCGGTCGTCGGCAGGATCGAGGCCGCCTCGGCGAAGGTGGTGGACTGTGCCAGCATCATCAGCGCGGCAATGACCATAGCGATGGCGAACGCACCGCCGCCAATCCCGAAGCCCATGGTCGCGGTGAGGATCACGGGGCTGGCCATGATCAGCCCGATGGTGCTGGCCAGTGCGGTAGGGAAACCGACGGTGCCCCGGTTGAGATGCTCGGTGAGCGAGTTGTTGAGTGACATCGTTGTAGCCCCGGCTTGTTGTTATTGCGTTGGACGCGGCAGACGAACCTGCGCGCACGGCGGTTGCCTCCCTGCCCGAGCACTGTGCGCCGCCTGTTGCACAGCGTCTTGCCCGTGGCTGCCGTGAGCTTTGTTGCTGGCTGCCAGGGGCTCTGCGGTGCCGCTGTAAACACTTGGCACTCAGGGTCATGTCGCTGTCACGCAGACACAAGCACCGTCTCACCCCCCTCACTATGCTCCAACGCTCTGGCGGCCTGCGAGCCGTTCTTCACATCTGCCTCGGAGTTCCCATGAGCGATATCCCCCTGCTTCCCGCCGTCCGCGCCTTTCTGGCCCGTGAGCACGGCCTGTTCATCCACGGCCAGGCGGTCGCCAGCCAGAGCGGCGCGAAGATTGCCGTGATCAACCCGGCCGACGGCCAGACCATTGCCCATATCGCCGACGCCAGCCCGGCTGAAGTCGACCAGGCCGTGGCCTCGGCCCGTCAGGGCTTCAGCGTCTGGTCACGCACCAGCCCCGCCGCCCGCGCCGCCGTGTTGTTCAAGCTGGCCGATCTGCTGGAGGCCAACCGTGAAGAGCTGGCCCAGCTAGAAACCCTGCAGTCGGGCAAGCTGATCGGCATTTCGCGGGCTTTCGAAGTTGAACAGGCAGCGCATTTCCTGCGCTACTACGCCGGCTGGGCGACCAAGATCACCGGTCAGACCATCACCCCGTCACTGCCCTCGTTCGCCGGTGAGCGCTACAGTGCATACACCCTGCGCGAGCCGATCGGCGTGGTGGTGGGCATCGTGCCGTGGAACTTCGCCACCATGATCGCCATCTGGAAGCTCGCCTCGGCCCTGACCACCGGTTGCAGCATCATCATCAAGCCTAGCGAGTTCACCCCGCTGACCCTGCTGCGCATCGCCGAGCTGGCCAGCCAGGCCGGCTTGCCTGCGGGCGCGCTGAACGTGCTGACCGGTGCAGGCCAGGTCGGCGAGGCGCTGATCGAGCACCCTGATACCGACAAGGTATCGTTTACCGGCTCCGTGCCCACCGGCATCGCGGTCGGCCAGGCGGCGATGGGCGCCAAGCTCACCCGTGCGACCCTGGAGCTGGGCGGCAAGAACGCGGTGGCGTTCCTGTCCGACGTTGGGATCGACAAAGCCGTGGACGGCATCATCGAGGCGGGTTTCCTGCACTCAGGACAGATCTGCGCTGCGGGCGAGCGCTTCTATGTGCATCGTTCGCGCCTGGACCCGCTGCTCGACGCCCTCGGAGAACGCCTGGGCCAGCTGAAGGTCGGCTCGCCCCTGGATGAAACCACCCAGTTCGGCCCGGTGGCCAACAAGCCGCACCAGCAGAAACTCGCCGAGCTGTTCGCCACAGCCCGTGCCGAAGGCAGTCAGATCATCCATGGCGGACGCATCGGCGATGGCCCTGGCTGCTTCGTCGAGCCCACGGTGATCCTGGCCAAAAGCCCCAGCGACACCCTGCTCAACCAGGAGACATTCGGCCCTGTGGCGACCTTCCTGCCCTATGACAGCGAAGACGAACTGCTGCACCTGATGAACGCCAGCCCCTACGGTTTGAGCGCCAGTCTGTGGACCAACGACCTGGGCAAGGCCATGCGCCTGATCCCGGAAATCCAAGCCGGCACGCTATGGGTCAACATGCACACCCTGCTCGACCCGGCCGTGCCATTCGGTGGTATCAAGGCTTCCGGGATCGGCCGCGAATTCGGCTCGGCGTTCATCGATGACTTCACTGAACTCAAGTCGGTGATGATCCGCTACTGAGCGGCTCACGGTTCTGGCCAGGGCGTGCAAGCGTCTTGGCAGCCTCGAACAAGACCCCACCCCGCCTGACACGCGCTAATACACCGTCGCTGCCAACCGCGACGGCCCTCGCCACCACGAGGCGCCTCACAACAAAAGGCGCCCTCCAGGGTGCGAACGTCAACGAGGGAAGTGCAATGGTCAAACCACACATGCTGTCCACCCTGGCCTTGGCGGCCTTGCTCGCCAGCCAGGCGGCGCCGGCCTACGAGCTGTATGCCGACGACGACAGCCACCTGAACGCCGACATGCTCGCGGTCTGGGGCATATTCAACAGCCGCAAGAACTACGACGGCACCGCCGGTGGCTCGACCTGGCGCGAAGGGTTCATCAAATACGGCCTGAGCGGCGATCAGGGACTGGCCGGCAACGGTACGCTGTACGGCGCGCTCAACTGGGTCAGCTCGGCCACCTGGGGCGATGGCGATGCCGCTGGCAATACCGATGGCTCCGAGCGCACCACCAAGATCGAGGATGCCTACCTGGGCTGGCGCTCTGGCGATCTGTTCCCGTTGCTGGGCAAGGATGGCGTGGATGTGTCCGCAGGCCGCCAGACCATTCGCCTGGGCAGTGGTTTCTTGATCAATGACGACGGTCCGAACCTGGGCAACGGCGTGGCCGACGGCGCGCTTGACCGCGGCGGTGCCTACTACCTGGCGGCCCGGCATGCGTTCGACCGCACGGCGATGCTGCGCCTGGGCGGGCAGGACGGGCTGCATGGCAGCCTGCTGTGGCTCAAATCCGATAACCGCGCTCAAGCCGAGACCGAGCTTGCCGCCGCCACCCTGGACTACACCCACGCCCTGGGTACGCTGGGGCTGACCTGGATCCACGGTATCGGTGTGACCGGCCAGTGGGCCAGTGAATTCCAGAAAGCCCGCGAAGGCATGGACGTGTACAGCCTGCGCGGCGAAGGCGATGCAGGGATCGAGCACGCCAACTTCGCCTTCGAATACGCCTGGCAGGACAAGCGTGGCGGCCCGGAGCAGGCCTGGTACGTGCAAGCCGGCTATACCTTCGCCGATGTGCCTTGGGCGCCGACCTTGACCTATCGCTACACCCGCTACTCGGCCGAATGGGACCCGCTGTTCAGTGGACTGTCCAGCGGCTACGGCACCTGGTTCCAGGGCGAGGTGGCGGCCAACTACGCCGGCCCCTTCAACAGCAACACTGGCATCCATCATGTGGGGCTGAAAGCCACGCCGTTGGAAAATGTCACGGTGGGCGCGCTGTACTTCGACTTCGACACCGTGCGCACCCGCAACAGCCTGAACCTCGATGCCCGCGAACTGGATTTCTACGTCGAATGGGCAGTCAACGAACATTTGATCATCAGCCCGCTGGTAGGCCTGTACCAACCGCGTAAAGATCAAAGCAACGGCGGTAACCAGGTCGGTGGCGACGGAACCAACGTGTACAGCCAACTGACGGTGGCCGTGCCGTTCTAGGGCCAACCTTACCCCTTGTGAGAGCACCAACGCGCTCGCGCAAGGGGTCGCGCTCTGACCCGATGCGCAGGATTGCAGCGTGCTGAAAAAAAACGCCGGCACAAGGCCGGCGTTCAAATGCAGCGTCTATGAAGTATGAAGACTGCCTGGTGAGGCGGCGCCACTATCGCCTTTCGCCACGCGCCGCGCTTGCCCGAGCCTGCCAGCTGCCTTGTACCTGGCTGCCCCTCTTGCGGCTGACGCCGCTCAGATCGCCTGCTCGCCCAGCAATTGGGTCAGGACCTGGGCCAATGCCTTGACCATGACATCCGCGGTCGGTCGGCAGACGATCACGATCTCGTAGCTGTCCACCTCCGGCAGCCCCTCGGCGCCGCCTAGCACGCGATGCTCGTGGGTGGCCGCACGCGTTGGCAACAGACTGATACCCATGCCGTCGGCCACCGCCGCCTGGATGCCGCTCAGACTGGAACTGGTGAAACTGATACGCCAACGTCGGCCCATGCCTTCGATGGCGCTGATCATGTCGTCACGGTACAAACCACGTGGAGGAAAGGTCACCAGCGGCACGGGGTCCAGTTCGAAGGACGGCATGCGCGCGCTGTCGATCCATTGCAGGCGTTCAGGCCAGCAGGCCACTCCTTCGCGGCTGTTGCGCCGCTGCTTGAGCAGCACCAGGTCCAGCTCGCCATTGTCGTAGGCCTGGCTCAGGTCGCGACACAACCCACTGGTGACCTCAAGCTTGACCTGCGGATGCTCGCGGCTGAAGGCCGACAAGGCATTGGTGGTACGCCCACCGACGAAGTCCTCCGGCACACCCAGGCGCAGGGTCACGCCGACCATTGCCCCGGCCAGGGCTTCGAGCATCTGGTCGTTCAGGGCCAGCATGTGCCGGGCATAGCCGAGCAAGGTCTGGCCGGCGTCGGTGGGCAGCACATCGCGGTTGCCGCGTACCAGCAAGCGATGGCCGACCATGTCTTCAAGGCGGCGAACCTTTTGGCTGATGGTGGATTGGGTGGAGTGCAGACGCGCGGCAGCGGTGGTGAAACTGCCGCAATCGGCCACCACCACGATAGCGCGCAGCAGGTCGAGGTCGAACAGGGCTCTATTCGATTTAACGCTGATGGACATCGGGGTATTCAACATCTGAATGGCAGGCTCGATTTCTATCATGCGGGCGTGCCAGCGGCAACCTGGCCGCCGGCCTGTGCAGCCTCAGAGGGTCATCGCCGCCAACCAGCCAAACCCCAGCAACGGCAGGTTGTAGTGGATGAACGTCGGTACCACCGTGTCCCAGATATGATGGTGCTGACCATCGACGTTGAGCCCCGAGGTCGGCCCCAGGGTCGAGTCCGAGGCCGGCGAACCGGCATCGCCCAAGGCGCCGGCGGTGCCAACGATGCACACGGTAGCGACAGGGTCGAAGCCCAGTTGCACACACAGCGGCACGAAGATCGCCGCCAGAATCGGTACGGTCGAGAACGACGAGCCAATGCCCATGGTCACCAGCAAGCCCACCAGCAACATCATCAAGGCGCCGACGCCCTTGCTGTGGTCGATCCACTGCGCGGCGGTCTGCACCAGGCTCTGCACATGGCCGGTGGCTTTCATCACGTCGGCAAACCCCGACGCTGCGATCATGATGAAGCCGATCATGGCCATCATCTTCATGCCTTCGGTGAACAGGTCGTCGGTTTCCTTCCAGCGCACGATGCCCGACAGCGAAAAGATCAGAAAGCCGACCATGGCACCGATGATCATCGAGTCCAGCCACAGCTGGATGATGAACGCCGCGGCAATCGCCACACCGGCCACCAGCAGCGTCAGCGGGTTGTAACGAACGCTCGCCTGCTCGACCTGCTCGATGCGCGCCAGGTCGTAATCACGCCGCTTGCGATAGCTGAAAAACACCGCCAGCAACAGACCTGCGAGCATGCCCGCCGCTGGAATGGCCATGGCATGGGTAACGTTCACAGCGCTGACATCGACCCCGGCGCGACTGACATTGGCCAGCAGGATCTGATTGAGGAAGATGTTGCCAAAACCCACCGGCAGGAACATGTATGGCGTGATCAAGCCGAACGTGATCACACAGGCGATCAGTCGTCGGTCGATGCGCAAGCGCGTCAGCACGTACAGCAGCGGCGGCACCAACAGCGGAATGAAGGCGATGTGGATCGGCAGCAGGTTCTGCGACGACACCGCCACCACCAGCATCAGGCCGATCAGCAGCCATTTCACCTTGCCGCCTTCGACATGGCCCTGACGGTCGATCATCGCCAAGGCGCGATCGGCCAGCGCATGGGCCAGACCCGACTTGGCGATGGCCACGGCGAAGGCGCCCAGCAAGGCATAGGACAACGCTACGGTCGCCCCGCCGCCCAGACCGCCATTGAAGGCCAGAAGCGTTCCTTCGATCCCCAATCCACCGACCAGGCCCCCGACCAGGGCACCGACGATCAGGGCGATGACGACATGCACGCGGGACAGGCTCAGGACCAGCATGACCCCGACCGCGGCAATCACTGCATTCATGGTGTACAAACCTCGATTCGACAGACAAAAAGCGAGCGTTCCGGCGACAGCTGCGCGCAGGCAGTGGCCGGGCTTAATGATGTTGTTATGAAGGGCGCACACTCTGAAGCACAGGCCAGCAGAAGTCAAAAACCCCCGCTCGCCTATGTGCGACTAACGTCGCATGATTTAAATTGAACGTTCAAATAAAGAAAAAGCTGACCACGCCGACATACACGGCAGCATCAAAACCTAATTAGAAGGGATTTGCCCCCATGCCTGCGCTGCGACAACTCTCGATTCAATGGAAGATCACCCTACTGGCCGGTTTGTGCCTGGCCAGTATCGTCACCCTGCTGGTCGGCCTTTCGCTGTACCGCATGGACCACAGCTCCGACCTGGTCAAGGCCAGCAGCATGCAGATGTTGACCGAGGCCGCCCAGGCCCGTATCGAGTCCCAGAGTGAGGTCCAGTCACTGAACATTCGTCGCCAGTTCATGGACGCCTACCAGTACGGCGCAGGCTTCGCGCGCCAGGTGCTGTTCCTGCGCGAACAGGCTGAAAAGCGTTTTCTCGATGCCTATGACCTGCGCCAGGACATGACCGCGCAAGTGCGTGCCGCACTGCAGGCCAACCCCGAGCTGCTGGGCCTGTCACTGGTATTCGAGCCCGACGCGTTGGACGGCAAGGACAAGCTGTTCGCCGGACAAGCGGCGCTGGGCAGCAACGAAACCGGGCGTTTCGCCCTGTACTGGTCGCAACCGCGCGCCGGCCAGTTGACCGCCATGGCCCTACCTGAGCAGGACATGGCCAATACCGCCATCGGCCCCAGCGGCGAGCCCGCAAATACCTGGTGGGTGTGCCCGCGCAGCAGCGGCCAGGTATGTGTGGTCGAGCCGTACTTCTATGACATCGAAGGGCAACGGGTGCTGATGACCAGCATCGTGTTCCCGCTAAAGGCCAACGGCAAGGTGATCGCCACCTTGTCCATCGACATCAACCTCAACAGCTTGCAGGCCCTGAGCGAATCGGCCAGCCGCAGCCTGTACGAAGGCCGTACCACGGTCGCCATTCTCAGCCCGGTAGGCTTGCTCGCCGGCTACAGCGCCGATGCCAGCAAACTGGCGCAGCGTCTGGATCAGGTCGACACGGCACAGGGCGCAGCGCTGGTGCGCAAGCTGGCCGACGGCAAGCTACAGATCGTGCATGGCCAGCAGCGCCTGAAAGTGCTCGGGGCCTTCGAGCCAATCCCCGGCGGCAAGCCGTGGGGGGTGCTGCTGGATGTGCCGGAAAGCGTCCTCACCGGCCCTGCCGAAACGCTTAAGCAGGCGCTCGATGCCCTCAACACCAGCGGCACCCTACTGGAGTTGGGCCTGGGCCTGGCCGCCGCCATCGCCGGCCTGCTGCTGGTATGGCTAACAGCTCGCAGCGTGACCCGGCCAATTCTTGGCGTGGCCGCCATGCTCAAGGACATCGCCAGCGGTGAAGGCGACCTGACCCGCCGCTTGCAATACGAAAAACGCGATGAGCTGGGCGAGCTGGCCGGCTGGTTTAACCGCTTCCTCGACAAGTTGCAGCCGACCATCGCCGAGGTGAAACGCTCGGTGCAAGCCGCTCGCGGCACCGCCGACCAGTCTGCGGCGATCGCCGCCGAGACCAGCGCAGGCATGGAGCAGCAGTATCGCCAAGTCGATCAGGTGGCCACCGCCTCCCACGAAATGAGCGCCACCGCCCAGGACGTCGCCCGCAGCGCGGCCCAGGCGGCCCAGGCTGCGCGCGACGCCGACCAGGCCACCCGTGAAGGCCTGGCAGTGATCGACCGCACCACCAGCAGCATCGACACCCTGGCCGCCGACATGAACAGCGCCATGGCTCAGGTAGAAGGCCTGGCGCGTAACAGCGAGAAGATTGGTTCGGTACTGGAGGTGATTCGCTCGATCGCCGAGCAGACCAACCTGCTGGCCCTGAACGCGGCCATCGAAGCGGCCCGTGCCGGCGAAGCCGGGCGTGGCTTCGCCGTGGTCGCCGACGAGGTGCGTAACCTGGCGCGACGCACCCAGGAATCGGTGGAGGAAACACGCCAGGTGATCGAAGCCTTGCAGGCCGGCACCCAGGAAGTGGTCGGCGCCATGGACAGCAGCCACCGTCAGGCCCAGGGTGGTGTCGAGCAGGTCGGCCAGGCCGTCACCGCGCTGCAACGCATCGGCCAGGCCGTGACGGTGATCACCGACATGAACCTGCAGATCGCCAGCGCCGCCGAAGAGCAGAGCGCTGTGGCCGAGGAAATCAACCACAATGTCGCGACCATCCGCGACGTCACCGAATCGCTGTCAGGACAAGCCAACGAGTCGGCACGCGTGAGTCAGTCGCTGAACAACCTGGCCAACCAGCAACAAAGCTTGATGGACCAGTTCCGCGTCTGAGCCACCGGCCTGGATCCCAACGCCTTGTACCGTGCCGGCCACAAGGCGTGACTTGATGGCCCGTCAGCCCTGGTCGAAATCGCCCCCGCCCAACAGGCGGTCGAGCAAGGCCAGAGCCGCTGCTACATCCGGTCGCGCCCCCATGGGCAGGGTGTCGGTCAATGGCAGGGTGGCGTCCTTGTGACCCGACGCCGTGATCAGCAAATGCATCTGGTTGGCATCCAGGTATACGTGGTGCCGGGTCATGGCGTAGGACTGCACGAGACTCAACGCACCAGTGACCATCGGTGTGGCCGAAGACGTGCCGCTGTAGTTATCGGTGTAGTCCCGGTTTTCTCCCGGCTTGTCCTGAAGCACGCCGTAGGACAGCGTGGCGACACTGTCGCCCCAGGCGTTGAGCATGCGGTAGCGGTAATTGAAGTTGGAGTATTGGTGCGGTTTGCCATCCCAGGAATGGCAGGCGCCCACCAGTATGGCGTCGGCGTCTCCATGGTCGCTGAAGTACGACCAGGCGCCTAGGTCGACACCGTAGCTCTGCACCGTTCCCTTGTCCTCGAGGGTAGCGCCGCTGCCATTGGCCGCTGCCACGACCACGATAGCACCACGTTGGGTCAACTGGGCGATCACGTCCCACCATGACCGATCATGCACTGCGGGCAGGAAGGTGCTCAGCACCTGCAGGTTGGCGGTCTGCCGGTTGATGCCGACGATATCGCCCGGTACCACCATGCGCAGCAGGTCCTTGAGCACCTGCGACTCGTGCCGAGCGTCCCTGGCACGATTGTCGTAAAGGAACAGTTCGCTGCCATGGCTGATACCGGTCATGCCAAAGCCATTGTTCATCGCTAGCAGAACACCGGCCGAGGCGGTGCCGTGCTTCGGATCATCGTTGGGTGTGGAGTTGACCACCGTCAGCTTTGGATTACCTTGCAGGTCCTCATGCTCGGGGAACAGCCCCCCGTCGGAAAAATGAATCCGTCCACCCTCACCGGTCACTCCTTTCTCCCAGGCTGCACGGATGTTCAGGCCCTTCCACCGAGGCCCTGGAGCGTCCAGGTAGTGCTGCAGCACCTCGAAATCAGGTGTCGGCGCGGCGTTGCTGTTAGCCCGCTCGCCGGCCGCCCATGCTGCACCGGTCAACAGCGTGGCCAGCACCCCCGCCACCCCGAGCGCCACCAGATTGGGTGACTCAGGGGTACCTTGGAACTGCAGCGAAACCACATAATCCAAAGCCGCCAAGGTCTTGAGCAGCTCGACGTAGGTGTCGTTGCTCATGCTCGCAGGCTGCTCGAGGGTGCAGTAGTTCCTTAGCACATCCAACGCCGGCTCGTCACGCTCATGCGCTTCGAGCAATGGGAGCGGCTGAATGACAGCCCCCAGCGACGGCCACAGGCGCACCAGCGAAGAGAGGCTGTCTGGCTCAAGGTCAGCGAGCAGTCGCTCATAGCCGCCCTCGCTGAAACCGATCGACAACAACGGAAAACGCTCACCGTCTTGCGGCTGAGGCAGCCCTGGCAGCGACTGGCCATAAGGATCGTGCGGGCCTCGCTCGGCATGCCGCCTGGTTCGGCCAGTGTGTGTGTCAGCGGCCAGGGGCACCTTGTCCAGCACGCTGCGGTCAAGATCACTCTCCTGCACCTGCAACAGCAGAGGCTCCAGCTCGAACACACCAGCAGCCCCGGTCGGCCGCCCCATCGCCGTCGCATGCTGGTCGAGCAGCACGACCGACGGGCGAATGGCGAAGCGCCCAGCGGTTTCACGGGTCACGAAAGTCATTGGGCAACCATGGTCGACAAGCTTGCCGCTAGCGGCATGGCCGTACACCGATTTGCCCTGCAACTTAACTGGGCCATCGGGACCAAGGCGCTCCAGCACGTACCGGATACGTGCCACCTTGCCAAGATCGGCACCGGTACACCGCACATGGAATTTGCCATCGAAACGAAAGTTGCAGTAGTAGATGAAGTTCAGGTCCAGGGACATCGCGTTCTCCTCGAAAGCGCAACGCGGTCATCGCGCGCCCTGAATTGTTCTCCGTAGGCCTGGATCGATTGCAGCCTGAACCCCTTCCCGAAGGATTAATGGCGTATGGTGTGGGCCTGTGCCACCTGCCTTGGAGCCCTTCGCGTGTCACTCAAAGCCCTGCGCACCCTGGTGACCATAGCCCGCCATGGTACCTTCGCCCGCGCCGCCGACCTGCTCAGCCTGACGCCCTCGGCGGTGAGCCTGCACATCAAGACCCTCGAAGTGGAGTTGCAGGTGACGCTGTTCGACCGTAGCCGTCGCCAGGTGGTGCTGACTGAAGCCGGCCAGCTGGCAGTGGCTCGCGCCGAGACTATCCTGGCCGCATACGACGAGCTAGCCGACACCCTGGCCAGTGGTTCGAGCCTGCGCGGCCGACTGCGCATCGGAGCCATCCATACCGTACTGGCCCGGCGCCTGCCAAGAGCATTGGTGTGGATCAAGGCGCACCACCCGCAACTGCATGTGAGCGTGGTATCGGGCATGTCGGCAGAACTGGCACGACGCGTGGAAGACGGCGAACTCGATGCAGCAATCACCACCGAGCCGGTCAGCCCCTACCCGCAAAGCTTGCAATACACGCCCCTGTTCGAGGACCGCTTCTGGGCGATCTCCAGTCCCGAACTCATCGGGGTCAGCCTGCCGGAACTGCTGGCCAGCCAGCCGTTTCTGCGCTTTGACAAGCGCGCCTGGGCGGGACGTCAGATCGAGCAGGAGCTGCGCCGCCAGCGCCTGCAAGTCAGCGAGCAAATGGAGCTGGACAGCCAGGAGGCCCTGGCACGCATGGCGGCCATGGGGCTGGGGGTGGCGATCATACCGATAAGCGATGAAGACCTCGAACGGCTGCCGCCCGCCAGCGTACTGCCCTTCGGTGAGCCGCAACTGACCCGGCGCATGGTGCTACTGGAGCATGAAAAGAGCCAGCGCCGGCATTTGAGTGCGGTGTTGAGGATGGCACTGGAAGCCTGAGCCGGCCCTGCCGAACGCACGACTTACCCGCGCCCACCCGCAGCGGCTGCCGCCTTTGTGCGGCAGTCCACGGACGTGGACGCAGGCAAGCGCCAGGGGCGGCCCGTACCTACTTGATGAAACGAACCTGGCTGTTGATCTTCTCGATCACCGCGCCCTTGAGCGCGTTGAAGCGGGCCTTGTTCTGCTCGAACAGGTTATTGCCCTTGGTGTCGATGGAAATGATCAACGGCCCGAACTCGCGCACACGGTTCACCCACAGCGTCTCGGGCATGCCCAGGTCCTGCCATTCGGCACGCTCGATTTCTTCTACCTGGGTCGCCGCCAGAACCGCACAGCCTCCGGGAAATACCGCGTGCACGGCCTTGTTTTCCAGGCAGCCGGTGGTGGTCTCCGGGCCCATGCCGCCCTTGCCGACGATCAGCTTGACGCCGGTCTGCTCGATGAACTGCTTCTCGAATTTTTCCATGCGCATGCTGGTGGTCGGGCCGATGGACACCATCTCGAAGCTGCCGTCGTCCTTCTTCTTGACGATGGGGCCGGCGTGGAAGATCGCCCCGCCGCGCAGGTCCACCGGCAACTCGCGCCCCAGTTCGATGAGACGGCGGTGGGCGACGTCACGGCAGGTCACCAGTTGCCCGGTGAGGTACACCACATCGCCCACGTTGAGGTCGGCCAGGTCTTGATCGCTGATGGGGGTGCTGAGGATCTTTTTCACAGGACTGTTCACAGAATCACGCCTTCATGGGAGAGGATGTCGTAGGAGAGGTCGGCGTTGATGCGGATCTTGCCGCGCCGATGCGCCCAGCAACCGGTAGAGACGGCCACGCCGATGGTCGAAGGGTGGCGCGCGGAGGACTCGATGTTCACCCCCATCACGCTGCTGTTACCGGTCAGGCCTTGTGGGCCAATGCCGATTTCGTTGAGGCCGTCTTCGAGCAGCTTTTCCATCATCGCCGCGCTTTCGTTGGGGTGAGCGGAGTCCACCGGACGCAGGATGGCTTTCTTCGACAACCGAGCGGCGGTTTCCACCGAAGTGGACACCCCGACCCCGACCAGCAACGGTGGGCATGCGTTGACCCCGCGTGAGGTGATCACATCGAACACGAACTCGGCCACCCCTTCATAGCCTTGCCCCGGCATCAGCACCTTGGCCGAGCCCGGCAAGGTGCAACCGCCACCGGCCATGTACACGTCAACGATGGCGTAGTCGGCATCTGGGATGATTTCCCAATCCAGCCACGGGATCTTCGAGCCGGTGTTAGTGCCGGTGTTCTTCTCGATGAAGGTTTCCACGGCGTTGTGGCGCAGCGGCCCGTGCACAGTGGCCTCCTTGGTTGCGTTCTCCAGGATGCCCTCCATCTCGCCCAGCAACGGGAAGCGCGCACCGGCAGAGATGAAGTACTGGATCACCCCGGTGTCCTGGCAACTGGGGCGATTGAGTTTGTCGGCGTAGGCCTGGTTGTCGGCCATCGAGTCGTACACGGCGATGGCCAGCGGGTTGGTTTCGGCGGCGCGTAGCTTGGCGGTCTTTTCTTTCACGTCCTTGGGCAGGCGCTTACCAATGTAGGCAGTGAATTTCGCCAACACGTCGGTGAGCGTTGCCACGGCGTTGTCTTTGTCGATTGTGGTGTCCACGGGGTTATCTCCTCTTTGCAGCACAAGGCGCTGTTCAGGCGTTTCGGGTAAGGATTGGGGTGACGGCCGGTTCCGGCTCAGGCGGTTGCTGGCCAGCCAGCACCTGCTCCAGGCGCTGCTGATCGAGGGCGCCGACCCAGCGGGCGATGGCCACGGTGCCGACCGCGTTGCCAATCGTGTTGGTGATGGCACGGGCTTCGGACATGAAGCGGTCTACCCCCAACAGCAGGACCATGCCGGCCACCGGGATGTTGTCCATGGTCGCCAGCGTTGCGGCCAGGGTGATGAAGCCCGAACCAGTCACCCCCGCCGAACCCTTGGAGGTCAGCAGCAGTACGCCGAGCACGATCAGTTGGTCCATCAATGTCAGCGGGGTATTGGTGGCTTGGGCGATGAAGATCGCCGCCATCGTGTAGTAGATGCACTGGCCATCGGGGTTGAAGGTCAGCCCCGAAGGGATCACCAGGCCGACCACCGGTTTGGACACACCGACGCGCTCAAGCTTGGTCATCAGTTGCGGCACCACCGATTCCGAGGAACTGGTTCCGAGCACGGTGAACAGCTCTTCCTTCAAGTATTTGAGCAGCTTCCACAGGCTGAAACCCGACAGCCGCGCGATGAAGCCCAGCACCAGCACCACGAACATGACGCAGGTGAGGTACATGGTCGCCATCAGCTTGCCCAGCGACACGATCGAGCCCAACCCGTACTTGCCCACGGTAAATGCCATCGCCCCACAAGCTGCCAACGGCGCCAGACGCATGACCATGCCAACGATATGGAACATGCCGTGGGAAAACGCTTCGAGTACATCCACTGCCGGCTTGCCGCGTGGCCCCAGGTGCGCCAGGGCGATGCCGAACAGGCTGGAGAACAGCAGAATCTGCAAGATCTCGTTCTTGGCGAAAGCGTCGATAACGCTGGCGGGGATCAGGTTCAGCAGGAAGTCGCTCAAGCCCCCTGAGCCACTGCTGGCGGCCGCGGTGTAACTGGCGATGCTCTTGGCATCGAGGGTAGCCGGGTCGACGTTCATGCCCTGCCCTGGCTGAACGATGTTGACCACCACCAGCCCCAGCACCAGGGCGAAGGTAGACAGCACTTCGAAGTAGATCAGCGCACGCATGCCTACGCGGCCCAGCTCCTTCATGTTCTCCATGCGTGCGATGCCCAGCACCACGGTGGCGAAGATCACCGGGGCGAAGACCATCTTGATGAGTTTGATGAAGGCGTCGCCCAAAGGCTTGAGATCGACGCCAACCTCGGGCCAGAAGACCCCGAGCAGAATGCCCAAGGTCACGCCAATCAGGACTTGCACGTACAGTTTTCCAAGGTATCGCTTGGCCATTGCCGTCTCCGAATTATTGTTGTGGGTCGGATTGAGTGGCGGTTGGGCTTGCCAGGCAGGCAGCTGAATAGCCCAGTTTTGTTGTGGTTAATCACGCCAGGCAACGTTAATGGTTTTTCAGAAATGCTGTAATACAATGAAATTCACATCATTATTTCCCTGGAGTTACCAATGAATGCGGTATCGGAACTGGCTTTTTTCACCCAGTTGGTCCGGCTGGGCAGCTTGGCGGCGACCGCGCGCGAGCTGAACCTCACCCCGCCTGCGGTTTCCAAGCGCCTGGCCCAGCTGGAGCAGCGCCTGGGCGTGCGCCTGCTCAATCGCACCACGCGCAGCATCAGCCTGACGGCCGAAGGCGAGACCTATCTGGTCAACGCCCGGCGCATCCTCGAGGAGATCGAAGAGCTGGAGCGCCAAGTCTCCAGCAGCCGCGCCGAGCCCAAGGGCCTGCTACGGGTTAACGCCCCACTGGGCTTTGGCCGCACCCATGTAGCCCCAGCGATTTCATCGTTCGCCCAACGCCACCCTGAGGTGCAGGTGCAACTGCACCTGACCGACCGTCCGATCAACCTGCCCGACGACGCGATCGATGTGGCCATCCGTTTCGGCGACCTACCCGATTCGCGCCTGATCGCCCGGCGTATCGCCGCCAACCGCCGACGCCTGTGCGCCACCCCGGCCTACCTGGCCGCCTACGGCACGCCATTGGCGCCGAAGGACCTGGCGCAGCACGACTGCATCGTGCTGCGCCAGAACGATGCGGCATTCGGGCTGTGGCGCTTCAGCCGCGGCAAGCAGAGCGAAACGGTGAAGGTGGGTGGGCGCTTGAGCACCAACGATGGTGAAGTGGCATTGAACTGGGCGCTGGACGGCCAGGGGATCTTGATGCGCGCCGAGTGGAACCTGACCGAGCACTTGCGCAGCGGGCGGCTGGTAGAGGTGCTGGAAGATTGGGAGACGCCACCGGCGGATATTTATGCGGTGTATCTGGAGCGCTTGAATCTTTCAGCGAAGGTGGCGTTTTTTGTGGAGCATTTACGCGGATTCTTTGGGCGGGGGGTGAGCTAGCAGGTAGCCCAGGACAAGCATTTAAAATGACCAACGTTTTTGCACGGGATTTGTTTTTCAGGGGCGTACGCGTGTCAGGATGGGCAGGATCCATGCCCTGAAATGCTGCCCGGTGGTCGACGGATCAAGCGTCAAGGAAACTCAGATGTGCTTTGGCTGGCACACGGGGGCCGATTACACGCGCCACTCCACTGGACAAGCAGTACCGTAACACCCCGAAGGTACGGCAGTTCATGGTCACTGAACGTGGGAAGCGCGGCGATTGGCTGCTACAGCAATCAGAGTAACTCGCCTCACACATGCACCTATATACAAATGCACGCGATAGTGGCACATTGACTCCATTCAGCAAAGTTGCATCATCGAAAGGAGCGCGCATGAGCAAAGGTGTTAGAGGTTCAACAGTGGTAGGTGGCGTCGGTGCGGCGGCTACCGCGGCAACTGCAGCCACAACCGCGTCTACGGTGGTTGGGGCCTCCGCTGCAACTATTATGTCCGCAACCGCCGGCACTACCGGGGCTGCATTAGCTGCTACCGCAGGGGCAGCGGGCACTGCGGGAGGGGCTGCTATCGCATCTGGCATGGCATCGATCGGCAGTGTCGTTGGCGGAGGGATGGCCGCCGGAGCGATCATGACAGCAGCAGCTCCTGTCGCAGCTATTGCGGCTATAGGTTATGGGCTGTTCAAGCTGTTTGAAGATTGATTGTCAACTTGCCCAAAACCCGTATCTAAGTGTTGATCTTCCAGCCCCTAGAGAGTCTGATCGCCATTGGCTCTTTGAGGGGCGAATCAAGGACTTTCCGAACGCGCCGCTATTCGCAACGTCAGCCCACCGTACTGCAACTCTCCCTGGGACGAGCGGCTTTGCCTTGATCGGCGAGGGTCACGTGTCAGCTCTCCACTTTCTTGGTCAACGGTCCGAATACTCACTTAGCTTCTCGCCCCTCCATGAAGCTAACCATGCAGCCAGCGAAGAAGATCAGGTTCCCCCGGCAAGAAGGACATTGAGCCAGTTCAATCACGGCCTTCTTGAAAGCGGGGCGGCGGCTCTTCTTCATGCCTACTGAACTGGCCTAATGATTTTGGACACCTTCATCGGGCGC
>NZ_VAUO01000010.1 GCF_005796105.1 Pseudomonas mosselii
GACGATCAATGGCCGCGTGTATGGCGGCGAGCTGAGCCTGGGCTGGACGTTCAGTACCGAGCAGTTCGATGTACAGACCCTACAGGCCCTGGCCGACGACTACGCTGACGAACTGCGTGCACTGATCGCCCATTGCATCGAGCCGCAGCATCGTGGGCTGACACCGTCGGACTTCCCTCTGGCACGTGTGACCCAGGCTCAACTGGACCGTCTTGCGATCGCGCCCGAGCAGGTTGAAGACCTCTATCCACTGGCGCCGATGCAACGTGGCATGTTGTTCCACACGCTCTACGAAGCCAGTGCCGGCGACTACCTGAACCAGATGCGCCTGGATGTCGATGGCCTCGACGCAGAGCGATTCCGCGCCGCCTGGCAGGCCACCTTGGACGCTCAGGAGGTATTGCGCAGTAGTTTCGTCTGGGACGGCGACCTGAATGAGCCGTTGCAGGTTGTGCAGCGGCGTTTGAGCATACCGTTCGTGCTGCACGACTGGCGCGGTCGGGACGATCTTGAGAGCGCTTTGGCGAGCTTAGCGCGTGCTGAGCTTGCCCAAGGTTTTGACCTGGGCGCAGCGCCGTTGCTGCGGGTGGTGCTGGTGCAGGTGGCAGATGATCGTCACCACCTGATCCACACCCACCACCATATCCTCATGGATGGCTGGAGCCATTCGCAACTGATGGGCGAGGTGTTGCAGCGTTACAACGGCCAGGTTTTGCCAGCCCGGCAAGGGCACTTCCGTGACTACATCGCCTGGTTGCAACGCCAGGACAGTGACCAGGCCCAAGCGTTCTGGCGTGGGCAGCTGAAGATCGTCGAGGAACCGACCCGCTTGGTACAAGCGCTGGCCAACTTGCGTGCGGCGGATGCCAATAATCAGGGGCATGGTGGCTTCGGCATGCGTCTGGATAACTTACAGACCACCGCCCTCGTCGAATTTGCCCGGCGCCAGAAAGTGACGCTCAATACCCTGGTGCAGGCCGCCTGGCTCTTGCTGTTGCAACGTCATACCGGGCAGCAAGCGGTGGTGTTTGGTGCAACGGTGGCCGGTCGGCCGGCCGAGCTGCGCGGTGCCGAACAGCAGGTGGGCTTGTTCATCAACACCTTGCCGGTGGTCGCAGCACCACTGCCGCATGAAAGCGTGCAGGCCTTGCTACAGCGCGTGCAGGCGCAGAACTTGGCGCTGCGCGAGTATGAGCACACGCCGTTGTTCGATGTGCAACGCTGGGCAGGGCAGGGCGCACAGGCGCTGTTCGACACCTTGCTGGTGTTCGAGAACTATCCGGTGGCTGATGCGCTGCAAGCGCAGGCGCCTGAAGGGTTGCAGTTCTTCGGCATCGGCAACCACGAGCAGACCAATTACCCGCTGACACTGTCGGTTACCCACGCTGCGACGCTCAGTCTGCATTTCAGCTACGCCCGCGCCGCGTTCACCGAGGCGACGATAGAAACCCTGGCAGGGCGCTTGGGCAACCTGCTGTTGGCCATGCAGTCCGACGCCGGCCAGGCACTGAGCGAGCTTGCATGGCTGGATGCGGCCGAGCGCCAGCAGCTGGATGACTGGGCCATTGCGCCACTGGATTGCCCTGACGACGCGCCGGTGCATGTGCAGTTCGAGGCCCAGGTCGCGCGCACGCCAGAGGCGACGGCGCTGATGTTCCAGACCAGCAGCCTGACTTACACGATGCTCAACCAGCAGGCCAACCGCCTGGCCAGGCAGTTGGTGGCCCTGGGGGTCGGACCTGACGTACTGGTGGGTATCGCCGCTGACCGCGGTCTGGACATGATCGTCGGCCTTCTGGCCGTGCTCAAGGCAGGCGGTGGCTATGTGCCGTTGGATCCGAACTACCCGGCGGATCGTTTGCTGTGCATGATCGAGGACAGCGGCATCACGCTGTTGCTCAGCCATACCCACCTCATGCAGCGCCTGGCCGTTCCCGATACGCTGCCGCGTCTGTATCTGGACCAGCCAGAGTCCTGGGCGGGGCAGTCATCGGACAATCTGACCCACCGGGTCGAGACTGGCAACCTGGCGTATGTGATGTTCACCTCCGGCTCTACCGGGCGCCCCAAGGGGGTTGGTATCAGTCATCTGGCCTTGGCGCGGCATGCCCACGTCGCCTTGGACTTCTTTGCCCTGGATGGCAACGACCGCGCCTTGCAGTTCTCGACGTTCAACTTCGATGGTTTCGTCGAGCAACTGTACCCGGCGTTGATCTGCGGTGCGTCGGTCGTCCTGCGCGGCAATGAGATCTGGGACAGCGAGACCTTCTATCGCGAACTGATCGACAAGCAGATCAGCGTAGCCGACCTGACCACCGCTTACTGGAACATGTTGGCCAAGGACTTCGCCGCCCACGGGCCGCGCGACTATGGGCGCCTGCGACAGGTGCACGGCGGTGGCGAGGCCATGCCGGTCGAGGGCCTTAGCGCGTGGCAGGCAGCGGGACTTGGACACGTGCGCCTGCTCAATACCTACGGTCCCACCGAAGCGACGGTCACTGCAACGACCCTCGATTGCAGTGACTACATCAGTGGGCATCTGCCGATGCCGCTGACCCTGCCGATTGGTCGGGTGCTACCGGGGCGCAGCATCTATTTGCTCGAAGACAGCGGCCAGCCGGCGCCTATGGGGGTGATGGGCGAATTGGTCATTGGTGGCGAGCTACTGGCACGCGGATACCACGGTCGTCCCGGACTGACCGCCGAACGTTTCCTGCCGGACCCGTTCGGTGCTCCAGGCGCTCGCCTGTACCGTACGGGCGACCTGGCGCGCTATCGCGCCGAAGGGCTGATCGACTATGTCGGGCGCATCGACCATCAGGTGAAGATACGCGGTTTCCGCATCGAACTGGGGGAGATCGAGGCGCGTCTGGTCGAGCACGCACAGGTCCATGATGCGGTGGTGGTCGCGCAGCAAGGTGGCGCCGGTCACCAACTGGTCGCGTACCTGGTGCCAAGCCGCGCCGATGTGGTCCTGGCCGATGAGGCAAAAGCGGCTGCACTGCGCGACAGCGTCCGCGCCTATTTGCGCGATACGCTACCGGATTACATGGTGCCAGCGTTCCTCATGCTGCTCGCCCGCTTGCCGCTGAGCCCGAATGGCAAGCTTGATCGCAAGGCGCTGCCAACGTTGGATGCGAGCTTGTCACAGCAGGCCTATGTGGCGCCGCAGACTGCGCTGCAAGAGCGTCTGGCGCAGATCTGGCAAGACGTGTTGACGCTCGAACGGGTAGGGGTAACTGACAACTTCTTCGAAGTGGGCGGCGACTCCATTGTGTCTATCCAGGTGGTCAGCCGTGCCCGCCAGGCTGGCATCCTGTTCACCCCCAAGGCGCTGTTCGAGCACCAGACCATCGAAGCCTTGGCGCAGGTGGTTACGGTGGCCGAGCTGGCGCAGGCACAGCAGACAGCCGCCGCTGGAACGTTGGCCTGCCTGCCGTTGAGTGGCGAGCTGGCTGCCCAATGGTGCGAGCTTTCGGTGCCTGCGGCGCTTGATGCGCAGACCTTGCAGCAGGCGCTGCGTACCCTGGTGGCACGGCACGACAGCCTGCGCCTGAGCGTGGAGGTCGCTGTCGAGGGCCTGCAGGGCAAGTACCTTGATCTTGATGCCCTGGATGAGCGCTGGAAAGACGTCGCATTGCTGATCGACGCTGAACCGCAACTGCAAGTGCGCCAAGCCCTGGCGGACAGCCTTGAGCCGACCCAGGGGGTATTGCTGCGTGGCGCACTGGGGGCTGTCGTAGAGGGCCGGCGCCCGTTGCTGCTGGTGGCGGCAGGCGAGGTCTTCGACGCCGATGCCTGGCATGTTCTGCGCGAAGAACTCCAGGCGCTGTGCGAGCAGCGCGAGCTGCCACCGCGCAGCCATACCTGGCAGTACTGGCTTGCGCGTCTACAGGAGCAGGCCGGCGATCAAGCGGACTTCTGGCGTGACCAGCAGTTGGCAGCGGTTGATCGCCTGCCGCTTCATGGCGCAGGCCATGGGTATTACGTGCGCCAGGACAGCCTGTCCAGCACGCACAGTTGGCAACTGCTGGAACTCGCGCCGACCGCCTATCGCACCACACCGGCCGAGCTGCTGTTGACCGCGCTGGTGCGTGTGGTGGGCCGTACTACGCTGGCACCGGCAGTGCGCGTTGCGCTCACCCCGGCGCGAGCGACACTGGGCTGCGACGTGCAGCATGCCATTGGCCGCTTTGCCAACCCGTTCCCGTTGCGCCTGGTGGTCGAGAGCGACCTGGCCTGCGCGATCAAATCGGTGAAAGAGTGCCTGCGCGGAGTGCCGTTGCACGGCGCTGCCTTTGCTCTGGCGCAGGGGGGCGCCGAGGCTTGGCCGCAACTGGCATTCAGGCATGATCCCCAGCGCCCGGCGCCCGGTGCCTGGGAGCAGCACGGGGCGGGCAGCATGGCCACGTTGCCTGGCTTGCACCTGTCCAGCGTGGTCAGCGATGGGCACTTGCAATTGCACTGGCAACTGGTTGGCGAGGGGCATGCGCATGACCTGGATACGCTGGCGCAGGACTACCTGCACGCGTTGCAGCAGATCATCGAGCACTGCCTGGATCCGCACAATCAGGGGGTGACGCCGTCGGACTTCCCGTTGGCTGCACTGACCCAGGCCGAGCTGGATCGCCTGCCGGTGCCAGCGGTCGACATCGAGGACATCTACCCGCTCTCGCCGATGCAGGAAGGCATGCTGTTCCACAGTGTCAACGACGATGACAGTGAGCTGTACATCAACCAGTCCAGCCTGTCGATCGGCGGTCTGGACGTGGAGCGCCTGCGTGCTGCCTGGACCTTCGTCACCGAGCGCCATGCCATCCAGCGCAGCAGCTTCCATTGGCAGGCCGGCCTGGCCAGGCCGCTGCAGGTGGTGCACCGCCAGGTGGAACTGGACATTCGCGAGCTTGACTGGCGCCACACCGCGGTCGACGAGCAGCGTATCGCCGAACTCAACCGCCGCGAGCGTGAGCGCAGCTTCGAGCTTGCCATTGCGCCGCTGCACCGGTTGTTGCTGGTGCGCTTGGATGACGACCGCTACCAGATGATCTGGACGAGCCATCACATACTGATGGATGGCTGGAGCAGCTCGCGGTTGTTTGCCGAGGTGCTACAGCACTACGCCGGCATCGAGGTGCCTGCGCAGGTGGGCAACTACCGTGACTTCATCGCCTGGCTGGTAAGCCAGGACCGAACTGCGCTGGAGCAGTTCTGGCGCGAGCGCCTGCGGCCGTTGGAAGAGCCGACGCTGCTCGCGCAGGCGGTGCACCCTCAGCATGCAGAGCCGCTGCCGGGCCACCAGGCTTTGTATTCCTCCTGGGATCCAGCGCAGACCGTGCGCCTGCAACAGCATTGCCGGCGCCTGCGCATTACCCTCAACACCTTGGTACAAGCGGCGTGGCTGCTGGTGCTGCAACGTTACACTGGCCAGCGCACCCTGGCGTTCGGCGCGACCGTGGCAGGCCGCCCTGAAAGCCTGCCGGGTGCCGACAGTATGCTGGGTCTGTTCATCAATACCTTGCCGGTGATCCAGACGCTGGAGCCCGAACAACCACTGGCCGACTGGCTGCGTGCGTTGCAGGCCTACAACCTGGACATTCGTGACTATTCCCAGGCGCCGCTGGCCGATGTGCAGCGGTGGTCGGGGCTGGGTGCCCAGGGCTTGTTCGACAGCATCATCGTGTTCGAGAACTACCCTATCGACCAGCGCCTGAACGAGGACATCGATACTGGCCTGACCTTTGGCAACAGTGCCAGCCAAGGCCTGACCAACTTCCCGATGGACTTGGCTGTCAACCTGGGCGAGCGCCTAAGCATCGAGTACATGTACCTGCGCAGTAGCTTCAGTCATGAGGCGGTCGAAGGGATCCGGCGCTGCATGGAGCAGACCCTCAATGCGTTAGTGGAGGCCTCGCCGCACATGCCGCTGGGCAACTTGCCGCGTCTGGACGAGGCCCAGCATCGCGCCCTGAGCCAATGGAGTGCAGCCCCAGCGGACGCGTACCAGGCCCTGACACTGCCCCAGCTGATTGCACGGCATGCCGTGCAGCAACCCAAGGCCATCGCCGTACAGTGTGCCGATGTGGTGATGGACTACGCCACGCTCGATAGCCGCGCCAACCAGCTGGCCCATGCCCTGATCGCCCAAGGGGTCGGGCCTGAGTGTGTGGTCGGGGTTGCCATGCAGCGCTCTGCGGACCTGCTGGTGGCGCTGCTGGCGGTACTCAAGAGCGGTGCGGCCTATGTGCCGCTGGATATCGACTACCCGCCGGAGCGTCTGGCGTACATGATCGAGGATTCGGCGATGGTGCTGCTGCTGACCGAGCAGCCGCTGCGTGCGCGCTTTGACCTGCCGCCGGCGCTGGCAGTGATGGAGGTCGACCAGTTCGACGCCAGCCTGCATGACCGGCAGGCACCGCCCAGCCGGGTATGTGCCGATTCCCTGGCATACCTGATCTACACCTCTGGCTCGACCGGCCGGCCCAAGGGCGTCGCGGTGGCGCATGGGCCGATCAGTGCGCATTGTCAGGCCATCGCTCGGCTGTATGAGATGGACGCCGACACCCGCGAGCTGCATTTCATGTCGTTTGCCTTCGACGGTGCCCATGAGCGTTGGCTCAGCACGTTGTTCGCCGGAGGCACTCTGGTGCTGCGCGACAACGAGCTGTGGACACCTGAGCAGACCTGTGCGGCCTTGCACCGCCACGGGATTAGCATCGCGTGCTTCCCACCGGCGTATCTCAAGCAACTGGCCGAGTTCGTGCAGAGCAGCGCCGAGCCGGCACCGCCGGTGAGGATCTACTGCTTTGGCGGAGATGCCGTGCCTGAGCAGACGTTCGAGCAGGTCAAGGCCGCGCTCAGGCCGCGCTATTTCACCAATGGCTATGGCCCCACCGAAACGGTAGTCACGCCCATGCTGTGGAAGGCGGCCGGCGAGGAACGTTGTGGCGCCGCTTATGCGCCGATCGGACGAGCAGTAGGACAACGCTCGCTGTACATCCTCGACGATGACCTGCGGCCGCTGCCAGCGGGCTTTGCCGGTGAGCTGTACATCGGCGGGCAGGGGCTTGCGCGTGGCTATCATCGCCGGCCGGATGCCAGTGCCGAGCGCTTTGTGCCCAATCCGTTCGGCGCTGCGGGTGAGCGTTTGTACCGCACCGGGGACTTGGTACGCCTGCGCCTCGATGGGCTCGTCGATTATGTGGGGCGGATCGACCATCAGGTGAAGGTGCGCGGTTTCCGCATCGAGTTGGGCGAGATCGAGGCGCGCCTGCGCCAGCAGCCCGGCGTCACCGATGCCTTGGTGATCGCTCGCGAAAGTCCGTCGGGCAAGCAACTGATCGGTTACGTGGTCGGCCCGCAAGGGGATGAGCAGGGAGGCCTGTTGAAGGCGGCCCTGCGCCAGTCGCTGCCCGATTACATGGTGCCGGCGCAGATCCTGTGCCTGTCGCGCTTCCCGCTCACGCCCAACGGCAAGCTCGACCGACGTGCGTTGCCTGAACCGCAGTTCGAGGCGCAAAGCCATGTTGCGCCGCGCAACGAGCGTGAGCAGTGGCTGGCGCAGATTTGGCAGCAGGTCCTGCAAGTCGAGCAGGTGGGGATTACCGACAACTTCTTCGAACTGGGGGGCGATTCGATCCTGAGTCTTCAGGTGATCTCCCAGGTGCGTAACCATCCGCACCTGGAGATGGACTTGAAACTGCGCGACCTGATGCGCCACCAGACCATCGAAGCGTTGTTCGACCAAGGTACGGCGCGCCGAAGCCCACAAGAAGACCTCACCCATCAGGCCAGCGAGGGGCTGTTCAACCTGATTCCGATCCAGGAGTGGTTCTTCGAGCAGACCATGCGCGAGCCGCATCACTTCAACCAGGCCTTGATGTTACGTGCGCGTGGCCCGATTGATGGCCAGGCCCTCGAGCAGGCCCTGCTGCACGTCGTACGGCACCACGACAGCCTGCGGTTGCGCTTTCGCCAGGAGAACGGACGCTGGTACCAGTATTACGACACCCTGGCCGGCAGTTGCGAGTGGATCTGGCACCGCGAGGTCAGTGACGCCGATGCGTTGAATGCCTTGGTCAACAGTGCCCAGCGCAGCCTGAGCATTATCGACGGCCCGGTGATTCGGGTGGTCAATGCCAGGCTCGACGGGGGTGAGAGCCGCTTGATGATCGCGATTCATCACCTGGTTATCGATGGTGTGTCGTGGCGAATCCTCCTGCAGGACTTGCAAGAGGCCTACCAGGCGTGCCTGGAGGGGCGCGAGGTGAACCTGCCGATCCGTACCAGCAGTTTCCGCGCCTGGGCCGAAGGGCTACAGGGGGAGGTCCAGCGACTGGCGGAGGAGGAACTGGGCTACTGGCTTGGCCAATTGGATCAGCCAGGGCAGGAGCTGCCTTGCGATAACCCGCGTGGCAAGAACCAGGTGCAGTTCGAGACCAGCGCCCAGCTGAAGCTGTCGGAGCGTGACACGACTCGGCTGCTCAAGCAGGTGCCAGCGGTGTATCAGACCCAGATCAACGATGTGTTGCTCACGGCCTTGAGCCGGGTGCTGTGCCGCTGGAGCGAAGCGGAGTCGGTCTTGGTGCAGTTCGAAGGTCACGGCCGTGAGGACCTGTTCGAGGCGCTCGACCTGAGCCGTACCCTGGGTTGGTTCACCAGCATGTTCCCGTTGCGTCTGAGCCCGGGCTTGGATGAGGACTTCGCGCCGTCGATCCGAGCCATTCAGCAGCAATTGCAGGCGGTTCCAAGCAAAGGCCTGGGTTACGGCCTGCTGCGCCACATGGGCGACCGACAGCTGCGTGAGCGCCTTGCCGGGCTGGCCCAGGCACGGGTGACGTTCAACTACCTGGGGCAGTTCGACCAGAGCTTCGACGAGCAGGCGTTGCTGGTGCCCGCCGACGAAAGCCCAGGTGCTTGCTACAGCCCCCAGGCCCAGTTGGGCAACTGGCTGGAGATCACTGGCCAGGTGTTCGACGGTCAGCTTTCGCTGCGCTGTTTCTACAGTAGCCGACGCTATCGTGCCGCTACCGTGCAAGCGCTGATGGACGCCTTCAGGTGTGAGCTGTTGGCGCTGATCGAGCACTGCCTTGATCAGGCCGTGACGACCTGAACCTTGCCTGCGGGTGCCGGAGACGGTGCCCGCTTCTTTTTTCCAGGAAACTCTTCATGACTTTGCATCCCGATATCGGTGCCTTTCTCGACCTGGCCGAAGAGCGCCAGGCAGGTTCGCAGGCGACTTTTGCGGCCATGACCGCACAGCAGGCCCGAGCGGCATTCGAACTGACTACCCACCAGTTGCGCTGGCCTGCGCCTGAGGCCGTTGACGTCCAGGCGCTCGAAGCCCGTGGCCGCGATGGTGCAGCGATTGCGTTGCGTCTGTACCGACCACACGGGGCGAGTGCGGGGCCTCAAGGCCTGGTGTGCTACCTGCATGGCGGCGGCTACGTGGTGGGTAGTCTCGATTCCCACGATGGCGTGTGCCGTGAGCTGTGTCAGCGCAGTGGCTTCCCGGTATTGTCGGTGGGTTACCGCCTGGCACCGGAGCACAAGTTTCCTACCGCCCTGCATGACTGCACCGACACCCTGCATTGGCTGCGTGAGCAAGCCGTGCCATTGGGTATCGACCTTGAGCGGGTGGTACTGGCCGGGGACAGCGTCGGTGCGAGCCTGGCCACCGTGCTGGCCATCGAGGCTGCGCATGCGGGTGAGGCCGCGCCGATCACCCCCTGCCTGCAAGTGCTGTGCTATCCGATGACCGACGCTTCGCAACGCAGTGCGTCGATGGAGTTGTTCGCCGAGGGCTACCTGCTGGAAAGCGACACCCTGGAATGGTTCTACCAGCATTATGCACGTACCGCGCAGGATCGTCTGGACTGGCGCTTCTCGCCGTTGCTCGCGGATGACTTGATCGGGGTGGCCCCGGCAGTGGTCGTGGTTGCAGGTTTCGATCCGTTGCTCGATGAAGGCCTGGCATATGCCCGCAAGTTGCAGGCACAAGGCGTCGATGTCCAGTTGCTGGAATACCCAGACCTGACCCATGACTTGTTGCGTATGCGCAGCGTGGTACCGGCAGTGGAACAGGTGCATGAAACGCTTGCCGGTCTGATTCGCCAGCGCTTGCAGCGCTGAACCGGTCGCTCCATGAACAACGCCCGATGCAGTTGCCTGCATCGGGCGTTTTTCATACGGGCTTTGCAATCAGAAGGTGGCGCGCAGGCTCAGCATGTAGTTGCGCGGCTCACCGTACCAGTTGCCACGTACGCTGCTGCCGATGGTCTGGTAGTACTTTTTGTCGAACAGGTTGTTGCCGTTGAGGGCGGCGGTCCAGTTCTCGTTGATGCGGTACTCGATCAGGCTGTTCCACACCGCATAGCCTGGTTGGACGTAGGAGTAGGGCGAAGTGCCAGGGCTCAAGGTGCCGTCGGACAGTCGGGTACGGACCGTGCCGTTGACCGCGTTGCGGCTTTGGATGTTGGCGCCGAGGCCGACTTTCCAGCGCTCCAGCTCACCTGGCAACTGGTAGGTGGTGAAGAACTTGAACAGGTGCTTGGGCGTCTGGCTGCTCAGTGGCAGGCCGGTGTTGCTGGCGTCAGCGGCGGTGCGCTGCTTGTTGATGTTGTAGGTATAGCCTGCCGACACCTGCCAGCCCTCGGCCAACTCGCCGCTGATCTCGGTGTCCCAGCCGCGGCTGACCACCTCGCCGCCGGCGACATAGCAGCAGTTGTTGGTAGCGGTGTCGGCATACTCGACCAGGACCGCTTCGTTCTCACGCTTGGTGTAGTAGACGGCACTGGAGAAATTCAGGCGACCGTCGTAGAACGCACTCTTGACCCCAAATTCGTAGGTCTTGCCTTCGATTGGCTTGAGCTGGGTTTCACCGGCCGTCAGGTAGTTGGTCTGCGGTTTATAGATCTCGGCGTAGCTGGTGTAGACCGACCAGTTGTCATCGAGGTCGTAGATCAGACCGCCGTAGGGCGTGATGACCCCGCTGTTCTTGCCGCCTAGGCCGAAGGTGGAGCCGAAGTCCGGTACGACGCTGACCTGGGTATCCTGGTAATCGTTGTAGCGGGCACCGACGATGAGCTTGAGCGGGTCGGCCAGGCGTGCCTTGAGGGTTACGTAGCCTCCGGTCTTTTTGGTGTCCCAGACCGGGTACTCGTAGTACATGGTCGGCTTGACCGGCTTGGGGAGCGAGCCGATGTCGTCGTTGTACACATCGACTGGCACGCCTGGCGAGTTGCGGCTGAAGTCGGCGTAGTACTTGTGGATGTTCTCGTGGTCGGCGCCGATCAGCAGCTCGTGTTCGCGACCGAACGCCTCGAACGTACCGTGCAGGTTGGCTGCCACGGTGTTCTGCTCGTTCTGGAACTCGCGCACGGTACGCGTGAAGTTGGTGCCGCTGTTGGTCACCGGGTTCAGGGCCGTGGTGACCTGCCCCAGGTCATGGTGGGCGTCGTACTTGCTGTAGGTGTAGCTGGCATCGGCTTTCCAGTGCTCGTTGAGGCTGTGCTCGACCTTGATGAAGCCTTCCATGCTCTCGGAATTTGCCGAGGACCAGTCCGCTGCCAGCGACTTGTCGCGCGACAGGCCCAGGTCGTCGCCGGTGCTGGCGCGGACTAGGCCATTGTCCCAGTAGCCGTCCATGTCGCGCTTCTCGTAGCTGCCGCCGACAGAGACCGTGGTGTCTGGGGTGAAGTCGGCCTCGAGCACGCCGAAGAATGCCTGCTTCTGACTGTCGGCACCGTCGTAGAAATAGCCGCGGTCTTCATAGGCTGCGCCGAAGCGTCCACGCAGGCGGCCATCGAAACCCAGTGGCCCGGTGACGTCGATTTCCTGACGATAGTTGTCCCAGCTGCCGGCCGAGGTGGCCAGCTTGACCTGGGTATGGTCCAGGGCGCGCTTGCGCACCAGGTTGATGGTGCCCCCAGGTTCACCGGTGCCTGAATTGAGGCCATCGGCGCCACGCAGGATTTCGATGTGGTCGTACTGGATCATGTCCGGCAAGGACTGGTACGACTCTTCACGCATGTTCGGTGCACCACCGTCGGTGGTCACGTTGGTGATCTTGAAGCCCCGCGAGTAGATTGCCACGTCGTTGTCGTTGCCGCCGACCAGCGTGATACCGGTGGCCTGGTTGAGCACTTGCGAGACATTGTGCAAGCCTTGGTCCTGGATTCGCTGACTGCTGACCACCGAGACCGACTGGGCGATGTCGCGCAGGGCTTGAGGCGTCTTGCCGCCGGCTGTCACTGCGCCGGTGGTGTAGGAACCGGTGTTCTCGGTCATCTCGCCGAGCTGAAAGGCGGTCACTGCTGTGGAGTCGAGATTGATCGCATGATTGTTGGCATCGATGCGGTTGTTCAGGGTGACCACGTTGCCGTTCACCTGGTAGGTGATGCCGGTGCCCTGGACCAACCGGCGCAGTGCCTCGAGGCTGTCGAGACGACCGTGGATGCTCACCGAACTCAGGCCGCGCACGATCTCCGGGCTGTACAGTATCTGCAGGTTGGCTTGGCGACCGAGGTCGTTGAGTGCGCTGGACAGCGGCTGGGCCGGGATATCCAGTTCAACCACCTCGGCGTGCGCCTGGGCGCAGCCCAACGCAAGGGCAACACCCAATGCGAGAAGCGTCTTGTGGCGGTTGAGCAGGTGGCGTGCGGCGCCGGAAGTGTTGTGAGACTTGCCCATTCGATGAAGATCCGTAAGTGTGCGTGGCTTTTGTAATTGAGAATTGTTCCTGAAACTAGAACGCACGACCTGTAGAAAACCGGAAAGTTTTTACAGGGCGTGCGGGCTGACTCAGGCCAGCGTGCGGTCGCTGGCCACTTGGCCGGCGTGCATGCGTATCAATTGATCAGCGAGGTCGAAGTAACGGTCGTCGTGGGAGATGACGATGATGGTCTTGCCCTGTCGCTTAAGGTCGGGCAGCAGTTCGGTGTAGAAAATGCGGCGGAAGGTCGGGTCCTGATCGGCGGCCCATTCATCGAACACCAGTACCGGGCGTTCCTCGATCCAGGCGTTGACCAAGGCCAGACGTTTGCGCTGGCCGGTGGAGAGGTCAGTGGTGGTGAAGCTGCCATCCTCGACCCTGACTTTGTGCGCGATCTCCAGGCGTTGCAGATACTGATTGGCATCGTCGGGAATCTGCTGATCACCCTGTACGAGATCGTCGAACAGGTAGTAGTCGGCGAACACGGTGGTGAAGATCTGTCGGTAATCGTCGCGGTTGGTCGCGCTCACCAATTGGCCATCCAGCAGGATCTCCCCTTCCTGCGGTGGATACAGGCCCAGTAGCAGTTTGATCAGTGTGGTCTTGCCGCAGCCGTTCTCACCGACGATGAAGGTGATGTCACCCTGTTCGATACGCAGGCTGACCGGCCCCAGGCGGAACGGAGGTTGGTCGCCGACGGCCGGAAAGCTATAGCTGACATTGCGCAGCTCCAGGCTGTGCAGGGTGGTGGCAGCCTTGCCGCTATCGTTGAGCAGCAGGTGCGGTTCCGGCGAAGAAAACTGCTCCGAGAGTTCGGCGATACGCCGAAAGGCGATCTGGGCACGGCTGACGATGGGCAGGGTGCCGACCAGGTGTTCGAGCGGACCTTTCATGTAGAGCAGCACCAGGACGAACCCGCTCATGACGCTGCGGTCATTGCTCGGCCACCAAGACTGCAAGGCCAGGACTAGCCCGATGACCACGAAGAACAACATCGAGCCGAAGCTCTTGGCCATGACGAAGGTATTGATCGAGCTGATCTGCGTGGCGCAGATCCGGTTGGCGGTGCGTTCGATACGTGCGTTGAACATCCGCTGGCGGCGTGGCCGGTTGATGCGCAATTCCTTGGCACCCTCGGCAATCGCGTGATAGTGCTTTTGCAGTTCGTCCTCGGCATCACGAGCGGCAAAGAAACCCTTGATGCCTTTGCCGCGTGCAAGGTACTGAACCACCGTGCCTACCGCGATGGCCACCAGCATGATCAGGAACATCGGCCAGGACAGCATAGCCAGGTAGCCCAGGCAGCCCAGGGTCACTGCCAGCGAGATTGCCAGTGGCGCAAAGGCAAAGGCAAAGTCGCTGATGGTATCGACATCGTGGGTCAGTACCGGGATCAGGCGGTGACTGCGATAGCGCTCAATCTGTTCGATCGGTGCCGACAGTACCTTCTCGCCCAGTTCCCTGCGCAGCCTGGCGATGATGTGCTGGCCCACGAAGTTGGTACCGATGTCCGAGCAGATGCTGCTGGCCAGGGCCAGCAGACAGAGACCGGCAAACAGCCAGACAATGCCCTGGGTAAGCCCGCCTTCGGCGTGCAGCGCGTTGTTGGTCAGGGCCAGCAGTGCAGTGACACTCAGGCCACCGAGCATGCCGAGCACGACCGAGACGACGACGATTGCCCAGAAGGGCCGGAGCAGGGCCAGCAGCTCGCGCATGGCCCCACGCGGTTGATTGCTCATCGAAGGTTTCCCGTTTTCAGACGCTGGTGGCGCGCAGGGCGGCTGGTGCGTTGCTGGCGTGCTTGCCCAGGTGTTGGTACAGCGACTGACCGATTTCCAGCGCGCGTGCCGGCAGCACCGACAGCAGCGTGTCGGACAAACCATGGGACGCTTCGCAGAAGCCTTGCAGGTAGACGCCAGCGGCAAGCTCGGGGCTGGCCATGGCGCGGTAGTCGCGTTCGACCTCGAAGTCCCGCAGATGCTGTTGCAGCGGTGCCAGCAGTTCGCGGTGCGAGCGGCGCTCGTAGCCGGTGGCGAGGATCACCGCGTCGTAGCGGTGGGTCTGCTGCACACCGGTGGCCAGGTCACGCAGGGTCAGTTCGATGCCTTCGGCGGTGTTCACCACGTTCTCGATGTTGCGGCGGCACAGCACGTGATGGCGGTACTGATGGGCGACCTTCTGGCGGTAGAGGATGCCGTAGATGCGCTCGATCAGGTCGACGTCGACCACCGAGTAGTTGGTGTTGTGGTATTCGGCGACCAGCTTCTCGCGCTCGGCGTGGGGCTGGTTGAACACCAGGTCGGTGTATTCGGGGGCGAAGATCTCGTTGACGAACGGGCTGTCGTCGGCGGGCTTGAGGGCCGAGGCGCGCAGGATCATGTCGACCTTGACCGACGGGAAGCTGTCGTTGAGGTCGATGAACGCTTCGGCGGCGCTCTGGCCGGAGCCGACGATGGCGATGCGCATCGGCTTGCCTTGGTTGCACGGCAGCTTCTGCAGGCCGCTCAGGTACTGCGAGTGGTGGAATACGCGGGGATCGTCCTTGAGCGCACGGAAGGCCTCGGGGATCTTTGGCGTGCCGCCGCTGCCGACTACCACCGAACGTGCCTTGCGGCTGAATTCACGGCCTTGCTGGTCACGCGAGACGATACACAGATGGTCGACCTTGCCGTCGCGCAGCTCTGGCTCGATACGCAGTACTTCCTCGCCGTACACCGCCTGGGTGGCGAAATGGTCGGCGGCCCAGCGCAGGTAGTCGTTGTACTCCAGGCGGCAGGGGTAGAAGGTGCCCAGGTTGATGAAGTCGGCCAGGCGCTGCTTCTGGTGCAGGTAGTTGACGAAGCTGTAGGGGCTGGTGGGGTTGCGCAGTGATACCAGGTCCTTGAGGAAGGAGATCTGTAGCTCGCTCTGGGTGGCCAGGGTGTTGCCGTGCCAGCGGTAGTCGGTCTGCTTGTCGATGAACAGCGCGTCGAGGGCGTGGCCGTTGGTTTCGGCAAGCTCTTCCAGGGCGATGGCCAGGGCCAGGTTGGAAGGGCCGAAGCCGACGCCGATGAGGTCGTGGATGTTTTCGGAAGAAGCGGTCTGGCTCATGGTTGCGGTTCCTTGGATGGTGGGTAGGGGCGCCGTCAGGGGCGCCCCGGGTCCTCTGCAAGTACACCGATAGGAACGAGCCGGGTGGGGGAGAATTTACCGCCGTACGGCGGCTCAGAGCGCCCTGGCTACGCGAAAACCGAGCCAGTCGCCGCGATTGTTGGCATAGGCATTGTTGCGGTTGCCCGAGCGCGAAAAGATCGGTGCCTCGCCCCAGTCGTTGCCGCGGATGCTGACCCGCTCGCAACCGGCTTCTGTCCAGGCGCTGCCATCGGTGGGCGCGCCGTGGTAGCTGTCGTGATAGCAGTCGGCGACCCATTCGTAGACATTGCCGTGCATGTCGTACACGCCGAAGGCGTTGGCCGGGAAGCTGCCCACTGGGGAGCTGTAGCTGTAGCCATCCTTGGGGCCGTACACGTTGGCGTGCTTGCTGATTTCGAAGTTGGCGTCGGGCTCGAACGGGAACAAGCCCGTGCTGCCGCCACGGGCTGCATATTCACGCTGGGCCTCGCTGACCAGGCTGTAGGGCTGGCCGGTCTTTTTCGACAGCCACGCAGCGTATTGCTCGGCGTCGTGGTAGCTCATGCACACCGCAGGCTGGCGTGGGCCTTGCGTGTAGCTGGGCTTGCTGTTGGTGCAGCGCCGGCCAGGGCGGTCGTCGCCGTCTGCAATGACCACGCCGGCCTCTTTCTGATAGGCCGCCCATTCCCCGGCGGTGATCTGGAAGCGGCTGATGGCGAAGGGCTTGTCGAAGGTCACCGGATGCTGTGGGCCTTCGTCGTCCTGGCGGCCCATCTCATCGGGCGGGGTGCCCATGCTGAAAGTGCCGGCTGGCAGCACGACCATCTCCGGGCAGGCGCTGGTGCAGTCACGGAACACCGTGCCGGGCGTGTCGGACACTTGCGCGGCCAGCGCCGGCAGGCTACAGGTGGCGAGCACGGCGGCCAGGGTGAGGCGGTAGACAGGTATGCGCATTGAGGGGGCCTTGTTCAGAGTTGTTGGGTGATCAGGGTCATGGCGCGGTCGATCTGCTGCTCGTCGTTGAGCAGGCTCGGGGCCAGGCGGATGACTGGGCCGACGTCGCGGTAGACCGCGTCGCACATCACCTTGTTGGCGGTGAGGTAGGCGGCGACGGTGTCAGGGTCGCGGTCCTTGATCCGCAAGAAGGTGAAGCCGGCCGAATACTGTTCGCTGCGCGGCGTGACTAGCTGGATCTGACGGTGCTCGGCCAGGCGCTCCTTGAGCAGGCTATTGAGCTGGTGGATGCGCTTTTGCACATCAGCCTTGCCCAGCTCCAGGTGCAGCTTGAAGGCTTCGCCAGCGGCCCAGCGGTGCTCGAAGGCGTGGTAGCCGCCGGGGGTCATGATGGTGGCGAAGTCTTCATCGCGGGAGAACGTGGCGATGGTCGGGGTGAGGTGGGTCATGCCGGTGGAGGCGGCGCAGATGATCCCGGTGCCGCGTGGTCCGAACATCCACTTGTGGGTGCCGGCGATGAAGTAGTCGCAGTTGAAGTCGGCGAAGCGTGCGTTCTCCACACCGAAACCATGCACCCCATCGATCACATAGAGGATGCGCTCGGCTTCGCTGCGGTTGTGGTTGTGTCGGCGGACCAGCTCGCCGATTTCGCCGACCGGCAGCTTGACGCCGCTGCCCGAATGCACCCAGGTCATGCCCAGTACGCGGGTGTGGGGTTTGATCGCCTTGTCGATCGTGCTCAGTACCTGGTCGCTGGACACCGTCCACGGGTCGTCGAACAAGCGGATCTTGCGCACTGCGGTGCCTTGGCGCTGGGTACGCAAGGCCAGTGTCTTGTGCGTGGAGTAGTGCTCGTGCTCGGTAACCAGGATCTCCTGGCCGGGGCCTACCTTGAGGCCGCCGAAGATCATTGCCAGGCCTTCGGTGGTGCTGCCGGTGAGGGCGATCTGGCGCGGGCCCACCTCCAGGTAGCGGGCGGCCCACTCGCGGACTTCGTCTTCACGCTGCCATTCGTACTGGCTCTCCCAGTCCATCAGCGCGGCGGGGTTACGGTCCAGGTCGGCACGGTGGCGGTCGATGGCGGCTTGTACCGGGCGCGGGTGGGCGGTGACCAGGAAATTGGCGAAATGTGCGATGTTCGGGTCGAGCGGGAACAGGGCGCGCAGGTTGCGCCATTTATCGGTGCCGGCAAGCGGCTTGGGGATGACTGGGTCTTGCGCCCGGGCCAGCAGTGGCAGCCCTGCGGCCAGCACGCTGGCCTGTTTCAGGAAGGTACGGCGGTTGCTCATTCAGATGTGCTCAGCGAGTGGCGACGGGGCGTGCGGATTTTTGTACCTGTTCCCAGGCGCGCAGGAAGTTGCCCGCCCAGAGTTTCGCGATGTCCGTCTCGCTGTAGCCGCGGGTCAGCAGCTCGGCGGTTACGTTGCGGATTTCGCTCACGTCCTTCCAGCCATCCAGGCCGCCGCCGTCGTTGAAGTCGGAGCTGATGCCGACGTGATCGATACCGACCTTCTTCACCGTGTAGTCGATGGCATCGACGTAGTGCTTGAGGGTGGCCTTGGGTTCTTCTTCGAGAATGCCGTACAGCGAGCTTGCGTATTCGCCGAAGCGCTGCTCGGGCCAGATGGCGATCACCGCATCGCCCGGCATCAGGGCGTTGGCCAGGCCCTGCAAGGGTTGTAGGTCGAAGCGCGCGCGCAGGGCATCGAGCTTGTCCAGGACCGGTTTGCTCAGCGGCTTGAGGTACTGGCCGAAGCCCACCACTTGGATGACACCGCCGCTGTCCTTGATCAGCTGCATTTCTTTGTCCGAGAGGTTGCGCGGGATGTCCACCAGTGCCCGTGGTGCGGAGTGCGAGGCGACGATTGGCGCGCGCGACAGGCGGGCAACGTCTTCCAGGGCCAGGGTGGACATCTGCGACACGTCGATGATCACGCCCAGGTCGTTGAGGCGCTTGACCGCCTGTTCGCCCAGCGCAGACAGCCCGCCCAGCGCATCGGCGGTGTCGTTGAAGAACGGCAGCGGGCGCGAGGAGTCGGCCCAGTCGTTGTTGCCGGTGTAGCTGAAACCGAACATGCGCATGCCGCGCGCAGCCCACAGGTCGAGCTGCGAGAGGTCGTGGCCCAGCGGGTAGGCGTTGAGCATGCTGATGAAAACGGCGAACTTGCCTTCGCCGTTGAGGCGGCGGAAGTCCTCGGGGGTGTAGGCGATGCCGACCTGGTTGGGGAAGTCGCGGACCATGCCGGAGATGATCCTGTAGCGCACCTCCTGCTCCTGGCGCGCCGCGTCGACGAAGCCTGGGGTAGGACGATGCGGGGCGTTGGCGCCGTTCCAGATCTCCGGCCAGCCGAATACCGTCAGTGCGGCCCCGGACAGGCGGCCACGGCCGGCCTTGACCAGGTCGAACTGGCCAGGGCCGTCCTTGTCCAGTTCATTCCCGGCGCTGCCCAGGTCCAGGGGCACGGTCACGTGGCTGTCGAACGACAACATGTGCTCGTGCAGCGCCGTGGCCTGTTCGATGATCTTGTGCGGGTAGCCGGCATTCTGGCGTTGCCAGTAGAAGTAGCCAGCGGCGCTTACCAGGGCGACCATCAGGGCCAGGGGCAGGCCGATGTACAGGGCTTTGCGGGAACGGGTCTTGGTCATTGCCATCTCGTTGCAGGGCTGATCGGATCGGCCTGGCGGCGCGCGGGCGGCACCGGGCAGGGCTCGGGTATCAGGTGGACGAGTGACGGGCGGGCAAATTTATCGTCAGGGCGGACTCAAGAAATGCCCGTCGCGGCCGATGCAGCGGTCACGTAAGGGACCTTTTTCAGAGGATCAGGGACATGGTGGGCATCACCGGCATCAGCATCAGCAACCCGGCTGCGAACCAGCCGGCCAGCACCCCAGCGCAGGAGACACCTGGCACGCAGACGTCGTTGCAGGTGGACGGAACCAAGCTGGCCACTGAGTCGTCTGTTGCGGGGGCGGGCAAGGCTGACCGCGCTAGCAGTAGCGACAGCGACACCGAAGCGCCGCACATCAAACAGCTGCGCCAGATGATCAAGCAGCTGCAAAAGCAACTGGCCGATGAACAACGGCAGTTGGCCCAGTTGATGGCGCAGAAGACCGACGACAGCGCCAAATTGGCCCTGGTCACCGCCAAGCAGGCGAGCATCGCCACGCTCAATGGGCAGATCCAGGCCGCCACTGCGCAACTGCTCACGGCGCTGACCGAGAGCGGTGGCAGCAGCGCTGGTAGCGTGGTCAATACCGAGGCTTGATCGTGCGCCGCTGCGCAACCCCGCCGCTCCTATAGAACTACACATAACTTGTTGATTTAGCAGAGACCTGTGGGAGCGGGTTTACCCGCGAACACCGGCGAAGCCGGTGCCATACACCGAGTCGCCTGCTTCGCGGGTAAACCCGCTCCCACAGGGTACGTGGCGCGCTTGTAATTTCAATTCTCTGCGCGACAGCGCAGCCCAAAGGGCTGGGTGATCTCCTACAGGGCGCTGTTTCCCAGCGCCTGATTGACCGCCAGCCAGCCTCCCACCGCCGCTTCGCCGGCCTCGGCGAACACCCGCTCGAGCAATTTCACCTGCTCGCGACGCAGTGCCTGTTCCAGGCGCTCGCCTTCCTCGCTCAGTTGCAACAAGCGCATGCGCTTGTCTTGCGCTGACGCCTGGCTGTCTACCAGGCGCATCTCCATCAGCTGACGCAAGGGGATGTTCAGCGCCTGCTTGCTCACGCCCAGCTGCGCCAGCAGCGCTTTCACGCTCAGGCCCGGATAACGCGCGATGAAAAACAGGATGCGCTGGTGCACCCGGCTCAGGCCGCGGCGTTCGAGCATTTCATCGGGCTTGGCGGTGAAGGCCTGGTAACCGAAGAAGAACGCTTCCATGGCTTGCTGTTGGCAGGCGGGGTTTTTAAGGTCAATCATATTGACTTATCCGTGGGCGACATCGTAAGTTCGGTCAATCAGTTTGACGTATTTCTTCCACGCTTCGCTACTGGTGATCCCCATGGCTTTCTCCGAACGTGTCACGCGCCTGAAGAGTTCCCTGATCCGTGAAATCCTTGCTGCGGCGCAGCGCCCAGGGGTGATGTCGTTCGCTGGCGGCCTGCCGGCCGAGTCGATGCTGCCGAAGGTGACTTGGGAGCAGATGCCGGTGGGCATAGGCCAATACGGCATGAGCGAGGGCGAGCCGGCCCTGCGCGAAGCCCTGGCGGCCGAAGCGCGGGCGTTGGGGATCGACTGCCATGCCAGCCAGGTGTTGGTGCTCAGCGGCTCGCAACAGGCCCTGGACCTAGCGGCCAAGCTGTACCTGGACACTGGTACGCCAGTCTTGCTGGAGGCGCCGACCTACCTGGCGGCGTTGCAGAACTTTCAACTGTTCGGCGCCGATTGCCTGGCCTTGCCGATGCAGGCCGACGGCCCGGATCTGGCGGCCATGCGCCAGCGCCTCGAACAACAGCGCCCGGCATTCGTCTACCTGATCCCGACCTTCCAGAACCCGTCTGGCCTGCGCTACGGCCAAGCCAAGCGCGATGCCGTGGCGGCGCTGCTGGACGAGTTCGGCGTGACCTTGATCGAGGACGAGCCCTACCGCGAGCTGAGCTTCGACGGCGCCGACGCCACGCCAATCACCGGGCGCCTGCGCAAGGCCAGCTGGATCTACACCGGCACGGCCTCGAAAACCCTGCTGCCGGGCTTGCGGGTGGGCTACCTGATCGCCAGTCCCGACCTGTTCCCGTACCTGTTGCGGCTCAAGCAGGCGGCCGACCTGCACACCAACCGCATCGGCCAGTGGCAGTTGCTGCAATGGCTGGGCAGCGAGAAGCACCAGCAGCACCTGGCCGGCCTGCGTGATTACTACCGCAGCCGCCGCGATGCGTTCCAGGCGGCACTGCAAACGCATTTCGCCGATTTGGCCGACTGGCAGGTCCCTGAGGGTGGGCTGTTCTTCTGGCTGACCTTAAAGCGGCCGCTCGATACCCGCACCCTGCTGCCAGCGGCGTTGGCGGTGGACGTCGCGTTCATGCCGGGCGAGGCGTTCTTTCCCGAGCCGGATCAACACCTGGGGTACTTGCGCCTGAATTTCAGCCATGTGCCGCCGGCGTTGCTGGAGGAGGGGCTGCGGCGGTTGGCGCAGGTGGTGCGCGAGGCGAAGTAGGGGGCTGAGGCGTGTCGCGTACTCCGCCTGTCAGGGGCGCTGAGCAGGCTGCACGCCCATCAACACTTTGCGCCAAAAATCCCGGATAATACCCGCCATTTTTCGCCCGCTTTCTGGTATGCCCGCCCATGGAAATCAAGGTCAATTTTCTCGACAACCTCCGTCTGGAAGCCAAGTTCGACGACTTCACGGTGATCGCCGATCAGCCGATTCGCTATAAGGGCGACGGCTCGGCGCCGGGGCCGTTCGACTATTTCCTGGCGTCCTCGGCGCTGTGTGCGGCGTACTTCGTCAAGCTGTACTGCCAGACCCGCGACATCCCGACCGAGAACATTCGCCTGTCGCAGAACAACATCGTCGACCCGGAGAACCGCTACAAGCAGATCTTCAAGATCCAGGTCGAGCTGCCCGAGGACATTTCCGAGAAGGACCGCCAGGGCATCCTGCGTTCCATCGACCGTTGCACGGTAAAGAAGGTGGTGCAGACCGGTCCTGAGTTCGTCATCGAGCAGGTCGACAACCTCGACGCCGATGCCCAGGCGCTGCTGATGCCGGTGTCCGACAGCAGCACCTACATTCCTGGCAAGGACCTGCCGCTGGAGCAGACCATCGCCAACCTGTCGGCGTTGCTGGCCAATCTGGGGATGAAGATCGAGATCGCTTCGTGGCGCAACATCGTGCCTAACGTGTGGTCGCTGCATCTGCGTGACGCGCAGTCGCCGATGTGCTTCACCAACGGCAAGGGCGCCACCAAGGAGGCGGCGCTGGCCTCGGCGCTGGGCGAGTTCATCGAGCGGCTGAACTGCAACTTCTTCTACAACGACCAGTTCTGGGGCGAGGACATCGCCAACGCGGCGTTCGTGCATTACCCCAACGAGCAGTGGTTCAAGCCTGGGCCGCGCGATGCGCTGCCGGTGGAGATCCTCGATGAACACTGCCTGGCGATCTTCAATCCTGACGGTGAGCTGCGTGGCTCGCACCTGTACGACACCAACTCGGGCAATAAAGAACGCGGCATCTGCTCGCTGCCCTTCGTGCGCCAGTCCGATGGCCAGACGGTGTACTTCCCGTCCAACCTGATCGAGAACCTGTACCTGAGCAACGGCATGAGCGCCGGTAACACCCTGGCTGAGGCGCAGGTACAGTGCCTGTCGGAGATCTTCGAGCGGGCGGTCAAGCGCGAGATCCTCGAAGGCGAGTTGTGCCTGCCGGATGTGCCGCAAGAGGTCCTTGCCAAGTACCCTGGTATCGTCGCCGGCATTCAGGGGCTGGAGGAGCAGGGCTTCCCGGTGCTGGTCAAGGACGCCTCCCTGGGCGGGGAGTTCCCGGTGATGTGCGTCACTCTCATGAACCCGCGCACCGGTGGTGTGTTCGCCTCGTTCGGCGCCCATCCAAGCTTCGAAGTGGCGTTGGAGCGCAGTCTCACCGAGTTGCTCCAGGGGCGCAGCTTCGAGGGTCTGAACGATCTGCCGCAGCCGACCTTCGAAAGCCATGCCCTGACCGAGCCGAATAACTTCGTCGAGCACTTCATCGATTCCAGTGGCGTGGTGTCGTGGCGTTTCTTCAGCGCCAAGGCTGACTTCGAGTTCGTCGAGTGGGACTTTTCGGGCCAAGGCCAGGACTCCAACGTGCAGGAGGCGCAGACACTGTTCGGCATCCTCGAAGGGATGGGCAAGGAGGTGTACATGGCCGTGTACGATGACCTTGGCGCGACCGCCTGCCGTATCCTGGTGCCGGGTTATTCGGAGATCTACCCGGTGGAAGACCTGATCTGGGATAACACCAACCGCGCCTTGGGTTTCCGTTCCGACATCCTCAACCTGCATAAGCTCGACAACCGTTCGCTCAAGCTGCTGCTCAAGCGCCTGGACAACGCCGAGGTGGATGACTACACGACCATCACCACGCTGATCGGCGTTGAGTTCGACGACAACACCGTATGGGGGCAGTTGACTATCCTTGAACTCAAGCTGCTGATTCATCTGGTGTTGCAGCGTTTCGACGATGCCAAGGAGCTGGTGGAGATGTTCCTGCAGTTCAATGACAACACGCTCGAGCGAGGGCTGTTCTATCAGGCGCTGAACGCGGTGCTCGAAGTGGTGCTGGATGACGAGTTGGAGATGGCCGATTACGAGACCAACTTCCGACGGATGTTTGGCAACGAGCGGATGGATGCGGTGCTCGGATCGGTGGAGGGCAGCGTGCGGTTCTATGGGTTGACCCCGACTAGCATGCAGCTAGAGGGCCTCGATCGCCACCTGCGCCTGGTGGAAAGCTACAAGAAGCTGCACGCGGCGCGGGGCAGGGCGGCGCAGGGCTAAGCAAACGCGCAAGGGGCTTCTGCCACGGAGCCCCGCGACAGCGGTGCGGCAACGCTGCGATGTTTTCGCAAAGGTTTTGATTTTTTTGAAAAAAAACCTTTACAGCGTATGAAAGCAGCACTAATATGCGCCCCACACGACAGGCACATAGCTCAGTTGGTTAGAGCACCACCTTGACATGGTGGGGGTCGTTGGTTCGAGTCCAATTGTGCCTACCAAACATCAGAAGGGGCGATCCGCAAGGGTCGCCCTTTTTGCATTGCGCTTTACCGTACCGATTCATCGCTGGTTACACATACCGTTGCAGCGTTGCCGCACCCCCTCAGAATCCCCCGCTTGCCCATGCTAGAATCCGAGCCTTCGAATCTGGAGGTACAGGCGTGCGCAAACTGGCGGTGGTAATGGCGGTGTTGGCCTTGGCGGGCTGTAACAACGAGGTCGAAGGGGGGCACAAGCAGGTAGCCGAACACCTGAACAACCCCAAGACGGCCAAGTTCGCCAACGTGCGCTTCGACACCAATGGCTCGATTTGCGGCCAGGTGCGTGGCAAGGACGATGCTGGGCAATACGAGCCCTACCGCAGTTATGTGGCGATCAAGCACGATGGTCAGTACGAAATTCTCATCGACGAAACCGGCAACAACCTACGCATCCGCGAGGTTTGCGGGGGGGCCGACCTGCAGCGCCGCGCCGATGCGTTGGCCGATCAGCCGGCCCCCCAGGGCTGGGATGTCGAAGTGATCCAGGGCCCGAACATGGGGGCGCTCACCGACATGACTGCACGCCTGATCGAAAAGGGTATTCCCTCCTGGGTCGAATACCGTGAAGGTAAGCCGGTGGTGCTGATGGGGCCTTTCCCGAGCAAGGCCGAGGCTGATGCCCGCAAGGCTGAGGTGATGGCCAAGCTGGGCACTGACTCCATCGTCATCCAGCATGGCGTAACGCGCTGAGCCGGTGCGGTGGGCGATTGAATACGCTGCGCTTTGTCGCCGCAGGTGCGGAACAGAGCGTCTGCGGTCACTGTCACAGCTGCAACGTTCAGCGACTATGCTGAGCATGGCAGATGTGAAATCAGGGAGGCCTCATGGCTACACTGGAACGCGCCATCGCGGTGGCTACCAGGGCACATGAAGGGCAGGTCGACAAGGGCGGGGCGGCTTATATTCTGCACCCATTGCGGGTGATGGCGCGGGTCTGTACGCCGGAGCAGCGTATTGTCGCTGTGCTGCATGACGTGCTGGAAGATACCCCGCTGACGCTTTCCGACCTTGCGCGCGAAGGCTTCCCGCTGAAAATTCTTGCCGCCGTGCTGGCGCTGAGTCGGCGTGAGGGCGAAAGCTACGAGGCTTTCGTGATCCGCCTGGGAGGCGACCCGTTGGCACGCGAAGTGAAGCTGGCTGACTTGGCCGACAACAGTGACCTCGGTCGCATCGTCCATCCAGGCCCAGCGGACCTTGCCAGGCTGTCGCGCTACCAGCAAGCCAGCGCCTACCTGCGCACCCTGGCCTGAGTTCAGTCGTCCTTCGGCACTGTCCAGAAGATCTGGATGCCGCCATCGTCGCGATGGGCGAGGGTGACGTTGTCGTTCTCGGCGATTTCCTCGAGCAGCGTGGCCCAGTCATCGGGCGATTCGTGCTCAAGACGGAAAATCAGCGCGGCACGGCTGCGTTGAGCGGTGGGGCTGTTGATGATTTTCTGGATGCGCTGACCCATCTGTTCATAGCTGCCCGGTGTTTCGGCGCAAGTGCTGGCCACAGGATGCTCCTTTTTTGCTGTATGTGCATACAGTATTTCACTGTAGGCAAATTCGCAATATGAAATCGCGGGGCAAGCCCGCCTCCCGATGGGCCTGGTTACAGGTATCGAAGAGGCGCACTTGCCCCGCGAAGCGTCCTGTTATCAGTATTCCCAGAAGATCCGCTGCAGCTCTTTGGCGTCTTGGGTCTTGGTCATTGCCACCATGGCAAGGATCCGCGCTTTCTGTGGGTTCAGGTCATGGGCTACGACCCAGTCGTTCTTGTCGTCTGGCTGTTCGGCGTTACGCAGTACGAAGCCGCCTTGGTTGACGTGGGAGGAACGGATGATTTGCACGCCGTCCTTGCGCAGTTCCTGTAGGGCCGGTACTACCCGCGAGGACACCGAGCCGTTGCCGGTGCCGGCGTGGATGATGGCTTTGGCACCGCCTTGGGCGAGCGCTTTGTAAGCGGTGTCGGTGACGTTGCCGTAGCCGTAGGCGATATCGACCTGCGGCAGGCTGCTGATCTGCTTGATATCGAATTCCGAGTTAGTGGTGTGGCGCTTGGCCGGCAGGCGGAACCAGTAGGACTTGCCCTCGACGACCATGCCCATCGGGCCCCAGGCGCTCTTGAAGGCTTCAGTCTTGATGTTGACCGCTTTGCTGACATCTCGGCCGGACTGAATCTCATCGTTCATCGTCACCAGTACGCCCTTGCCGCGCGATTGCTTGTCGCTGGCCACGGCCACGGCGTTGTACAGGTTGAGCATGCCGTCGGCGGACATCGCGGTGCCTGGGCGCATCGAGCCGACCACCACGATTGGCTTGTCGGTTTTCTCAACCAGGTTGAGGAAATAGGCGGTCTCTTCCAGGGTGTCTGTGCCGTGGGTGATGACGATGCCGTCCACATCCTTGCTTTCGGCCAGTTCCGCGACGCGCTTGGCCAGTTTTAGCAAGTCGTCGTTGCTGAAGCTTTCCGAGGCGATCTGCATCACTTGTTCGCCGCGCACGTTGGCAAGGTCGGCCAGCTCCGGCACCCCGGCGATCAGTTTGTCGACGCCAAGTTTGGCGGCCTGGTAGGTAGCGCTGTTGGCGGCGCTGGCGCCCGCGCCGGCGATGGTGCCGCCGGTCGCGAGGATGACCACGTTGGCAAGCTTCTGTCGTTGCTCGGTGTCCTTCGCGCTGGCCACGTTGGGCAGGGCCAGCAGCAGGGCCAGGGCGGCCGGGGCGAAGGTCTTCAGGGTGGTTTCGATCATTTCTTCTTCTCTCTTCCAGATGAGATGTTTGCTGTGTCGCAGTGGTATCGAGGCAGGTTTCGTACCAGTCCCACCGTTCGTCAGCTGAAATGTGCAAGTTATTGATATTTATAAGAACGTTGTGCGGGCCGGGGCGTAGTGGGCGCTTTCGTGGTTCGGCTTGCCGAACGCGATTAGGAAAGCAGTTCGGTTTTTCGGATAAATTGCGGATAATCCGAACACCTGTGTCGAAAAGGCTGCAATGCGGATTTGACAAATGCGAGAGCTGTTTCCATAGTGAGTCACCGCAAACGTTTGCATCCGATAAAAACCACAAGATTCGGAGTCAATTCCATGAAGCTGCCTTTCCCCGGTCGTCCGCTGGCCATTGCCGTTCTTTCCTCGCTCATGCTCGCCCTGCCATTGTCTGTTGCGCATGCCGAAGACAAGCCCAAGGTCGCCCTGGTCATGAAATCCCTCGCCAACGAGTTCTTCCGCACCATGGAAGATGGCGCCAAGGCTTATCAGAAAGAACACCCCAACGACTTCGATCTGGTGGCCAACGGCATCAAGGACGAGACCGATACCGGTAACCAGATCCGTATCGTCGAGCAAATGATCGCCACCGGTGCCAAGGCCCTGGTGATTGCCCCTGCTGATTCCAAGGCCCTGGTCCCGGTGGTCAAGAAAGCCATGGACGCCGGTATCACCGTGGTCAACATCGACAACCGCCTCGACCCCGACGTGCTCAAGAGCAAAGGCATCAGTGTGCCGTTCGTAGGGCCGGACAACCGCAAGGGCGCGCGACTGGTGGGTGATTACCTGGCCCAGCAGAAGCTCAAGCCGGGGGATCAGGTGGGTATCATCGAAGGCGTGCCGACCACCACCAACGCCCAGCAGCGTACTGCCGGCTTCAAGGATGCCATGGAGGCGGCGCAGATGAAGATCGTCTCGGTGCAGTCGGGCAACTGGGAGATCGACAAGGGCAACGCCGTCGCCGCTTCGATGCTCAACGAATACCCAGACCTCAAGGCGCTGCTGGCCGGCAACGACAGCATGGCCTTGGGTGCGGTGTCGGCCGTGCGCGCCGCTGGCAAGACTGGCCAGGTGCAAGTAGTCGGCTACGACAACATCAACGCCATCAAACCGATGCTCAAGGATGGCCGCGTACTTGCCACCCTCGACCAGGCCGCCAGCCAACAGGCCGTGTTCGGTATCCAGGCCGCCCTCAAAATGATCAAGGGCGAGAAGCCGGATGTGGATGCTGACAACGTCATCCAGACGCCGGTCGAGTTGATCAAGCAGTAACAGAGCAAGCGGGTAGTAGGTGGGGCGGCCTGAACCTGCGCCGCCCGCGCTTGCGAATGTCCGTTCAACCCACAAGCAGTGTTTCGTTTTAGGAGAGAGGTGGCCATGTCTGTGTCGGCCGATCAAACCGTGCTGGCCGTCACCGGTCTGGGCAAGACCTACGCCCAGCCCGTGCTCGGTGATGTCACGCTTGAGCTGCGCGGCGGCGAAGTATTGGCCCTGACCGGTGAGAACGGGGCTGGCAAGTCCACTTTGTCCAAGCTCATCAGTGGTCTGGAAATCCCGACTAGCGGGCATATGCTCTACCGCGGTCAGCCTTATCGACCGGCCAGTCGCACCGAGGCAGAAGGCCTGGGGGTGCGCATGGTCATGCAGGAACTCAACCTGCTGCCCACCCTGACCGTGGCCGAGAACCTGTTCCTCGACAACCTGCCTGGGCGCCTGGGTTGGATCAATCAGAAACGCTTGCGCCAGCTTGCGATTGCGGCGATGGCCCAGGTGGGCCTGGATACCATCGATCCAGATACTCCAGTGGGCGAATTGGGTATTGGTCATCAGCAGATGGTCGAGATCGCCCGCAACCTGATCGGCGACTGCCGCGTGCTGATCTTCGACGAACCCACGGCCATGCTCACCGCGCGCGAGGTCGAACTGCTGTTCGCCCAGATCGAGCGCCTGCGCCAGCGTGGCGTGGCCATCGTGTACATTTCCCACCGGCTCGAAGAGTTGCAGCGGGTGGCCCAGCGCATCGCCGTGCTGCGCGACGGCAAGCTGGTGTGCGTCGAGTCTATCCAGCGCTACAGCAGCGATCAGTTGGTCAACCTGATGGTTGGGCGTGCGCTCGGCGAGCACATCGATTTGGGCCAGCGCAATCTCGGGGCGCCGCTGCTCAAGGTCGAGCACCTGAGCCGTGCCGACAAGGTGCGCGATGTGTCGTTCGAGGTCAGGGCAGGGGAGATCTTTGGTATTTCCGGGCTGATCGGTGCCGGGCGCACTGAGCTGCTGCGCCTGATCTACGGCGCCGACCGCGCCGACAGCGGCACGGTTTCCCTGGGGCAGCCGCCGCGCCCGGTGGTCGTCGACTCGCCGAAGGCTGCGGTCAAGGCCGGCATCGCACTGATCACCGAAGACCGTAAAGGTGAAGGTTTGCTGCTGACGCAGTCGATCAGTGCCAATATCGCCCTGGGCAACCTCGCTGCCGTGTCCCACGCGGGGGTGCTGGACAGCGGCGCCGAACGTAGCCTGGCTGAACGCCAGATCAGCGCCATGCGCATCCGCAGCGCGGGCCCTGAGCAGGCGGTGGGTGAGCTTTCCGGTGGCAACCAGCAGAAGGTGGTGATCGGCCGCTGGCTGGAGCGCGACTGCCAGGTGCTGCTGTTCGACGAACCTACCCGTGGTATCGATGTCGGCGCTAAATTCGACATCTACGGCTTGCTCGCCGAGCTTGCTCGCCAGGGCAAGGCCTTGGTGGTGGTGTCCAGCGACCTGCGCGAGTTGATGTTGATTTGCGACCGCATCGCCGTGCTCTCGGCCGGACGCCTGATCGACACCTTCGACCGTGACCGCTGGAGCCAGGACCAACTCCTCGCAGCCGCTTTCGCCGGTTATCAGAAACGTGATGCCTTGCTGCACGATGCAGCTCCCAGGATGGACGCATGAAAACCACCCCTCTCGATACCTCGGGCGCCAAGCCTGTTCGCCGTACCGGCAGTTACCTGGGCCTGGGTACTTACCTGGGCCTGGCTGGCGCCTTGCTGGCGATGATCGTGCTGTTCTCGTTGCTGAGCAGCCATTTCCTCTCCTACGCCACCTTCAGCACCTTGGCCAACCAGATCCCCGACCTGATGGTGCTGGCGGTGGGCATGACGTTCGTGCTGATCATCGGCGGCATCGACCTGTCGGTGGGCTCTGTGCTGGCGCTGGCCGCCTCCACGGTCAGCGTGGCGATCCTCGGCTGGGGCTGGAGCGTGCTGCCGGCAGCGCTGCTGGGCATGGCCGTGGCGGCGTTGGCGGGCACGGTCACCGGCAGCATTACCGTGGCCTGGCGCATTCCTTCGTTCATCGTTTCGCTCGGCGTGCTGGAAATGGCCCGTGGCCTGGCCTACCAGTTCACCGACTCGCGCACCGCCTACATCGGCGATGCCTTCGCCTGGTTCTCCAACCCGATTGCATTCGGCATCTCGCCAGCGTTCATCATCGCCCTGCTGGTGATCGTGGTAGCCCAGCTGGTGCTGACCCGTACGGTATTCGGCCGTTACCTGATCGGCATTGGCACCAACGAAGAGGCAGTGCGCCTGGCCGGTATCGATCCGCGCCCCTACAAGATCCTGGTATTCGCCCTGATGGGCGTGCTCGCGGGCCTTGCCGCGTTGTTCCAGATTTCCCGGCTTGAGGCGGCCGACCCGAATGCCGGTGCTGGCCTGGAGTTGCAGGTGATCGCTGCCGTGGTGATCGGCGGCACCAGTCTGATGGGTGGGCGAGGTTCGGTCATCAGCACGTTCTTCGGTGTGCTGATCATTTCGGTGCTGGCCGCAGGGCTGGCGCAAATCGGCGCCTCCGAACCTACCAAGCGCATCATCACTGGCGCGGTGATCGTCATCGCCGTGGTGCTCGACACTTACCGCAGCCGGCGCGCGAACCGGCGGAACTGAAACCATGGCAACCATCAAAGACGTCGCGGCGCTGGCGGGTATTTCCTACACCACCGTGTCGCATGTACTGAACAAGACCCGTCCGGTCAGCGAGCACGTGCGCCTGAAAGTCGAGGCGGCCATCGCTGAGCTGGACTACGTGCCCAGCGCCGTGGCGCGTTCGCTCAAGGCCCGCAGCACTGCCACCATCGGCCTGCTGGTGCCCAATAGCGTCAACCCGTACTTTGCCGAGCTGGCACGGGGTATCGAGGATGCCTGCGAGCGTAATGGCTACTGTGTGATTTTATGCAACTCCGATGACGACCCGCAGAAGCAGCGCAGTTACTTGCGGGTGCTTCTGGAAAAACGTATCGACGGCCTGGTGGTGGCATCGGTGGGCGAGGACCGCGACTTGCTCGACAGCCTGCGCTGCGTGCGCACGCCGATGGTGATCGTCGACCGCGCGCTGGAAGGTGTCGAGGCGGATCTGGTGCGTATCGACCACGAGCAAGGCGCCTACCTTGCCACCCGCCACTTGCTGGAGCTGGGCCACCGCGACATCGCCACGATTGCCGGCCCGCAGGACACTGGCGTCAGCCAGTTGCGTCTTGCCGGTTTCCGTCGAGCCATGGCCGAGGCAGGGGTGAGCATCGCCGCAGACGGTGTGTTGCACAGCGATTTCACCAGCCTGGGCGGGCATGCGGCAGCCGCGCGCCTGCTCGATGGCCAGCGGCCCACTGCGATCTTTGCCGGCAACGACATGATCGGCTTCGGTGTGCTGCGCGCGGCTGCCGAGCGCAACATTGACGTGCCCGGTGAGTTGTCGGTGATCGGTTTCGACGACATCGAACTCAGTCGCTACGTGTACCCGGCGCTGACCACGGTCGGTCAGTCGATTCGGGAGCTTGGCGAGAGCGCCGCGGCTCTGTTGCTGTCGCGCATCACTGCGCCACGCCGCGGCGAGACCGAGCAACGTATCGTCGCGCCGCGCTTGGTGCTGCGCGAATCCACCGGGCCGCGCCCGGATCTGTTCAACGATTACCGTTAAGGAAGTACCCCAATGGATGCCAAGGTGGTAGTGGTCGGCAGCCTCAACATGGACCTGGTGGCGCGTGCCCAGCGTCTGCCGCGCGGTGGCGAAACCCTGGCTGGTGAGCAATTCTTCACCGCGCCAGGCGGCAAGGGCGCCAATCAGGCGGTGGCTGTGGCGCGATTGGGCGCCCGTGTGGCGATGCTCGGCAACGTGGGCGATGACGCCTACGGCCAGCAATTGCGCGATGCGCTGCAAGTGGAGGGTGTCGATTGCCAGGGCGTGGGTGTATGCGCCGGTGTCTCCAGCGGTGTGGCGCTGATTGTGGTTGATGCAGCAAGCCAGAACGCCATCGTCATCGTTCCGGGCGGCAACGGCCTGCTGACGCCTGAGTCGGTGCAGCGTTTCGATGCGCTGCTGCAGGGTGCCGAGGTGATCGTCTGCCAGTTGGAGGTTCCCGCCGAAACCGTGGCCTGGACACTGGCCCGTGGTCACGCACTGGGCAAGACCGTCATTCTCAATCCGGCGCCGGCCACCGGGCCGCTGCCGCCTGAGTGGTACACGCAGATCGACTACCTGATCCCCAACGAAAGTGAAGCCGAGGCCTTGACCGGGCTGCCCGTGACCGACCTGGCCAGCGCCCAGGCTGCCGCCGAGCGTTTGCGTGCACTCGGCGCGGGGCAGGTTATCGTCACTCTGGGCGCCCAGGGCGCACTGCATGTCGATGGGCAAGGCGCGCAACACTTCAAGGCCGCGGCCGTGCAGCCGCTCGATACCACTGCGGCCGGCGACACATTCGTCGGTGGTTTCGCGGCGCACCTGGCCAATGGTTTCTCGATTACCGACGCAATCGTTTTCGGGCAGCGAGCGGCGGCGATTTCCGTCACCCGCAGCGGTGCTCAGCCGTCGATTCCTTACCTGGCGGAAATGACTCCATGAAAAAAACGGCCTTGTTGAACGTAGCCCTGTCGCGAACCATTGCCGGACTTGGGCATGGCGATATCTTAGTGATCGGTGACGCCGGACTGCCGGTGCCGCCTGGGGTGGAACTGATCGACCTGGCGCTGACGCCCGGCATCCCGGACTTTGCCAGCGTGCTGCGGGTGGTGCTGAGCGAAATGCAGGTCGAGCGACATGTGCTGGGTGAAGAGATGTTCCAGGCAGCTCCCCCGGGGCTGGCTGAGGTGGAGCGCATGCACAGACTGGGCGAGCTGGGTAAGCGCGAGCTGCTCGGTCATGAGGCGTTCAAGGTGCTGAGCCGCCAGGCGCGGGCTGTGGTGCGCACGGGGGAGTGTCAGCCATACAGTAATATCGCCCTGGTTGCGGGGGTTACCTTCTAGGTAGGCCATGCAGGCCATCTGTTCGCAGATGCCTCCCCCTTGTGGCACGAGGGATAGGTCAACGGAATAGGCAAAGGAGAGCTGAATGTTCAAACGCCTACTGCAAGGAGCTGTACTGATGTCGGCACTGACTGCCACCAGCCTGATGGCTGCCCCGCGCGAGCTTATCATCGACACTGATCCTGGGGCCGACGATGTGGTTGCGCTGTTGCTGGCCATGGCTTCGCCGGATGAGCTGAAGATCCGTGCGATCACCACGGTGGCGGGGAATGTGCGCCTGGACAAGACCTCGCGCAATGCCCGTCTGGCCCGTGAATGGGGCGGGCGCGAAGATATTCCGGTGTATGCCGGGGCAGGGCGCCCCCTGGTGCGCGCCCCCATCTATGCGGCCAACGTGCACGGTGAAGAAGGCCTGACCGGCGTGCCGGTGCACGAGCCCAAGGCGCCCTTGGCCCAAGGCAATGCCGTACAGTACCTGGTGGATACGCTTGGCGCTGCCGAGCCCCACAGCATCACCCTGGCCATGCTTGGTCCGCAGACCAACCTGGCCTTGGCCTTGATCCAGAAGCCCGAAATCGCCCAAGGCCTCAAGGAGGTGGTGGTGATGGGTGGGGCGCACTTCAACGGCGGTAACATCACCCCCGCCGCCGAGTTCAACCTCTACGCCGACCCACACGCGGCCGAAGTGGTGCTGGCCAGCGGGGCCAAGCTCACCTACCTGCCACTGGACGTCACCCATAAGTTGCTCACCAGCGAGGCGCGCCTCAAGCAGTTGGCTGCGGTGAATAATCAGGCCAGCAAGCGTGTGGTCGACATTCTCAATGCCTACATCCAGTACGACATGCAGTTATACGGTATGCCTGGCGGCCCGGTACACGACGCGAGCGTGATCGCCTACCTGCTCAAGCCCGAGCTGTTCAAAGGGCGCGACGTGCATCTGGCCATCGACAGTCGTGAAGGTCCGACGTTCGGTCAGACCATCGCTGACTGGTACGGCGTACTCAAGCAGCCGAGCAACGTGCACTGGATAGAAGAGGGCGATGCGCAGGGGTTCTTCGACCTGCTCAGCGCCCGCTTGGCGCGACTGCAATAGCCGCGTGGTGGGCATAGCGCTCGAACACCTGGTCGATGAAGCTGCGCGCTGCCTCGCTACCGCGGTCGCGTACCAGTAGATCGATGGCGATCAGCAATAGCTCTTCTGGGGTGCTGGGGCTATAGGCGCTCTGGCCTTCGGCCCATTTGACCTTGATGTCGGCATCGATGCTGTGACTGCTCATGGAGGGCTCTCGTGAGGGGCCTGGGTGGGAGGTCGAATACCGGGTCCTGGCGTTCGATAGGAGGCCGTGCGCACTCCATTGGTTCCAGTAAATCACGCCTTGATGTCAACGGCCCTGCGACTTAAGCATAAGCGCGGGGCGAGGTGTAACCTGCGGTTTGGTGCAAAATTCGGTCACGATTGTGTTTCGCTTCGGGTCTTGGGTTCAGGCAGAATCCGGCGGCCTTGCAACAAAGAGCTACAGGCATTGTCGCATGGACATTGCCCAGATCGATTTCAGGAGGATTCATGTTCCGTACCCGCGCTTCCCTGGCCACCTTGCTGGTAGCTGCCGTACTGGCAGGTTGCAGCACCGGTGGTTCTTCGGGCGACAAGGCTTCGCCTGCTGCCCCGGCTGGCAACGATGGCCGCTGCGACGCCAGTGGTGCCGACTTCGCCATCGGCAAGCCAGGTACCCCCGAGTTGCTCGAGCAGGCGCGCAAGGCTAGCGGTTCACAGATGGGGCGTATCCTCAAGCCGACTGACATGATCACCCTGGAGTATCGCTCGGAGCGGGTGAACTTGAACGTCGACGACAAGGGTGTGGTGACCCGCGTCAACTGCGGTTAAAGGAGGCTGCGCTTGCAGCGGGTCGCACCGGTGCAAGCGGCCAATAAAAAACCCGCCACAAGTGGCGGGTTTTTTTACAGCGGTATCCGAATTACTCCGGACGAACCTGTGCAGCCTGCATGCCCTTCTGGCCGCGCTCGGCAACGAAGGAGACGGTCTGGCCTTCTTTCAGGCTCTTGAAGCCGTCGGATTCGATGGCCTTGAAGTGAACGAACAGGTCGTCGCCGCCGCCTGCTGGGGTGATGAAGCCGTAGCCTTTTTCATCATTGAACCATTTGACGGTGCCGTTTTGGCGATTGGACATGAGGTGAATCTCCAGAAACATGATTTTTTTCGAGGTGCAATGTTGCCGAGGCTACAGGAGCACGGGCAACATCATAGTTCATTTCTGCGCATCTAGCGCCTTTTACCTTCGCAGGATGTTGATCCAGAGCAAACAATGTCTGGATTGGCCTCGAAATTTTAGCTATTTCGGCTTGCAGGCGGCCTGCACGGTGGCTTGGGCACGCTGCATCAGCTTGGCATCTACCCCATCCTTGCTATCGAGTTCGACGATCTCCTTGTCGGTGAAATTTTTCTTGATGGTCTGGGCACCACAGTCGCAGTGCTTTTTCGCCGTCGCCGCGTCCACGCCTTGGCCAGTGGCCACCTGCGTGCACTGCGCCATGTAGGCAGCCTCCTTGCCGGGCGGGAAATTACCTGCATGGGCGGCCAGCGGCAGCAGCAAGGCCGTTGTGGCACACGCGGCCAGAAGGGAAGGAAGTCGCATAACCAGGCACTCCTTGGGTTAAGGTCTCATCTAGAGTAGGTTGCTTCACAAAGTCTGATAGGAAAATTTCCGTACAAGTTCACCCTGGGTACGTAATTTCCAAATATTTCTGCCTGCGGCTCTAGCCCGTGCTAGCATGGCCGGCTTGCAGCCCGTTCTGGCTGCAACTTCTTATTTACTTTCCAGTCACTCTGGTTCGTTCCTGGCAGGCCGAAAGGTCTCTGCCACTGTGAGGCAGGCTTTCCCGCGGGAAAGGCAGGGCGGATCTTGTACTGGCTCATCCCAACCCACGTGACCTTTGGTAGGGGTCACCACTAGGAGAGGAGGCGCCATGCCCGTTATTACTCTTCCCGATGGCAGTCAACGTACGTTCGACCAGCCGGTATCCGTAGCCGAAGTCGCCGCCTCCATTGGCGCGGGCCTCGCCAAGGCCACCCTGGCCGGCAAGGTCGACGGCAAGCTCGTCGATGCCTGCGACAAGATCGATCATGACGCCACCCTGCAGATCATCACCCCCAAAGATGCAGAGGGACTGGAGATCATTCGTCACTCGTGCGCCCATTTGATCGGCCACGCAGTAAAGCAGCTGTACCCGACCGCCAAGATGGTGATCGGGCCGGTGATCGACGAAGGCTTCTATTACGACATCGCCTACGAACGTCCTTTCACACCGGACGATTTGGCGGCCATCGAAAAGCGCATGCAGCAGCTGATCGATACCGACTATGACGTCGTCAAGAAAATGACCCCGCGCGCCGAGGTCATCGACGTGTTCACTCAGCGTGGCGAAGACTACAAGCTGCGCCTGGTCGAGGACATGCCTGACGAGCAGGCCATGGGCCTGTACTACCACGAAGAATACGTCGACATGTGCCGTGGCCCGCACGTGCCGAACACCCGCTTCCTGAAAGCCTTCAAGCTGACCAAGCTCTCCGGCGCCTACTGGCGCGGCGATGCCAAGAATGAGCAGCTGCAGCGTGTGTATGGCACCGCCTGGGCTGACAAGAAGCAGCTGGCGGCCTACATCCAGCGCATCGAAGAAGCCGAAAAGCGCGACCACCGCAAGATCGGCAAGCAGCTCGACCTGTTCCACCTGCAAGAAGAAGCCCCTGGCATGGTGTTCTGGCATGCCAATGGCTGGACCGTCTACCAGGTGCTCGAGCAGTACATGCGCAAGGTTCAGCGCGAGAACGGCTACTCGGAAATCAAGACCCCGCAAGTCGTCGATCGCATCCTGTGGGAGCGTTCCGGGCACTGGACCAACTATGCAGAGAACATGTTCACCACCGCTTCGGAAAGCCGCGACTACGCGGTAAAACCGATGAACTGCCCGTGCCACGTGCAGGTGTTCAATCAGGGCCTGAAGTCGTACCGCGACCTGCCGCTGCGCCTGGCCGAGTTCGGTGCTTGCCACCGCAACGAGCCCTCCGGCGCGCTGCACGGCATCATGCGCGTGCGTGGCTTCGTGCAGGACGATGCGCACATCTTCTGCACCGAAGAGCAGGTCAAGAAAGAAGCGGCTGATTTCATCAAGCTGACCCTGGACGTGTACAAGGACTTCGGTTTCACCGATGTCGCTATGAAGCTGTCGACCCGTCCGGCCAAGCGCGTGGGGTCCGAAGAGCTGTGGGACCGCGCCGAAGGCGCCCTGGCCGATGCGTTGAACGAGTCGGGCCTGGAGTGGGAATACCAGCCGGGCGAGGGCGCGTTCTACGGTCCGAAGATCGAGTTCACCTTGCGCGACTGCCTGGGCCGTAACTGGCAGTGTGGTACGCTGCAGTACGACCCGAACCTGCCTGAGCGTCTGGACGCCAGCTACATCGCCGAAGATAACAGTCGTGTGCGCCCGGTCATGCTGCATCGTGCGATCCTCGGTTCGTTCGAGCGCTTCATCGGCATGCTGATTGAGCACTACGCCGGCGTGTTCCCTGCGTGGTTGGCGCCGACCCAGGCTGTGGTGATGAACATCACCGACAAACAGGCCGATTTCGCCCTCGAAGTGGAAAAAGCCCTGAATGGTAGCGGTTTCCGTGCCAAGTCGGACTTGAGAAATGAGAAGATCGGCTTTAAAATCCGCGAGCATACTTTGCTCAAGGTCCCATACCTGCTGGTTATAGGGGATCGCGAAGTCGAAACGCAGACCGTCGCCGTACGCACCCGTGAAGGCCAAGACCTCGGCTCCATGCCTGTCTCCCAATTCACCCAGCTGCTCACTGACGCAGTGGCGAAGCGCGGTCGCCTAGAATCGGAGTAATGACTATTAAGCGTGAAATGAGAAACGATAAACGAACTGCACCGAAAGCCCCGATCAACGAGAATATCTCGGCACGCGAGGTTCGGTTAATTGGTGCTGACGGCGAGCAGATTGGCATCGTCTCGATTGATGAAGCGCTGCGTATCGCTGATGAAGCGAAGCTGGATCTGGTGGAAATCTCTGCAGATGCGCAACCGCCCGTCTGCAAGGTGATGGACTACGGCAAGCACCTCTTCGAGAAGAAGAAGCAGGCCAACGAAGCCAAGAAGAACCAGAAGCAGATCCAGATCAAAGAAATCAAGTTTCGTCCAGGGACGGAAGAAGGGGATTACCAGGTAAAACTACGCAACCTGGTACGTTTCCTTAGCGATGGGGACAAGGCCAAGATCTCTCTGAGATTCCGCGGCCGTGAGATGGCCCACCAGGAGCTGGGCATGGAGCTGTTGAAGCGGGTCGAAACCGACCTCGCCGAATATGGCACCGTTGAGCAGCATCCGAAGATGGAAGGACGCCAGCTTATGATGGTCATCGCCCCCAAAAAGAAGAAGTAATCTCCCGGGCACGGCAGGCCTGATGATTATTGTGTAATTTTATCGAATGCGGAGTTCCAACATGCCAAAAATGAAAACCAAGAGCGGTGCTGCGAAGCGTTTCCTGAAAACAGCTTCCGGCTTCAAGCACAAGCACGCTTTCAAGAGCCACATCCTGACCAAAATGTCGACCAAGCGTAAGCGTCAACTGCGCGGTGCCAGCCTGCTGCACCCGTCTGACGTTGCAAAAGTCGAGCGCATGCTGCGCGTACGTTAATTTCGGTCAAAGATAGAGGAAGTTACTCATGGCTCGTGTAAAGCGTGGCGTCATCGCTCGTAAGCGTCACAAGAAAATTCTGAAACTGGCTAAAGGCTACTACGGTGCACGCTCGCGCGTATTCCGCGTTGCCAAGCAAGCGGTCATCAAGGCAGGCCAATACGCCTACCGCGACCGTCGCCAGAAGAAGCGTCAGTTCCGCGCTCTGTGGATCGCTCGTATCAACGCCGGTGCCCGCACCAACGGTCTGTCTTACAGCCGTCTGATTGCTGGCCTGAAAAAAGCGTCGATCGAAATCGACCGCAAGGTTCTGGCCGACCTGGCAGTGAACGAAAAAGCGGCGTTTGCTGCGATTGTCGAGAAAGCTAAAGCCGTTCTGGCTTAAGTACCCACGACAATCATTCGGCGGCCTCGGTCGCCGGATGTAAAACGTCATCGATAGGGGAAGAGCCTTCAAAAGCTCTTCCCCTATTTCGTATCTGGAGTCTGTACATGGAAAACCTGGACGCGCTGGTTGGCCAAGCCCTCGAGGCCGTGGAACGCGCTGAAGACATCACTACCCTGGAACAGATCCGGGTCCAATTCCTCGGCAAGAAAGGCGAGCTGACCCAGGTGATGAAGACCCTGGGCAATCTGCCAGCCGACGAGCGCCCCAAGGTCGGCGCGCTGATCAACGACGCCAAGGAACGTGTCACCGAGGTGCTCAACGCACGCAAGGCCGCCTTCGAAGAGGCCGAGCTCAATGCTCGCTTGGCCGCCGAATGCATCGACGTGACCCTGCCAGGCCGTGGCCAGACCACCGGCGGGCTGCACCCGATCACCCGTACCCTGGAGCGCATCGAGCAGTTCTTCACTCACATTGGCTACGGCATCGCCGAGGGCCCAGAGGTCGAAGACGATTACCACAACTTCGAAGCGCTCAACATCCCTGGCCACCACCCGGCCCGTGCGATGCACGACACCTTCTACTTCAACGCCAACATGCTGCTGCGTACCCACACCTCGCCGGTTCAGGTGCGCACCATGGAGTCCACGCAGCCGCCGATCCGCATCGTCTGTCCAGGCCGTGTGTACCGTTGCGACTCGGATATCACCCACTCGCCGATGTTCCACCAGGTCGAAGGCCTGCTGATCGATCGCGGTATCAACTTCGCCGACCTCAAGGGCACCATCGAAGAGTTCCTGCGGGTGTTCTTCGAGAAAGAACTGGCTGTGCGCTTCCGCCCCTCGTTCTTCCCCTTCACCGAGCCTTCCGCCGAAGTCGACATCCAGTGCGTGATGTGTTCCGGCAAAGGTTGCCGCGTGTGCAAGCAGACCGGCTGGCTGGAAGTGATGGGTTGCGGCATGGTCCATCCGAACGTGTTGCGCATGTCCGGCATCGACCCGGAAGAGTACCAGGGCTTCGCCTTCGGCATGGGCGCCGAGCGCCTGGCCATGCTGCGCTATGGCGTCAACGATTTGCGTCTGTTCTTCGACAACGACCTGCGGTTCCTCGCCCAATTCCGCTAGGCCCAATCGACGCAACTTTCAGGAGAACAGCATGAAATTCAGTGAACAGTGGCTGCGCGGTTGGGTAAACCCGCAAGTCTCCCGTGATGAACTGGTTGCCCGCCTGTCCATGGCTGGCCTTGAAGTCGACAGCGTGACCCCTGCTGCCGGCCAGTTCAGCGGCATCGTAGTCGGCGAGATTCTCGCCACCGAACAACACCCGGACGCTGACAAGCTGCGCGTGTGCCAGGTCAGCAACGGCGCAGAAACCTTCCAGGTGGTTTGCGGTGCCCCCAACGCTCGCCCAGGCATCAAGATCCCGTTCGCCATGATCGGCGCCGAGCTGCCAGGCGACTTCAAGATCAAGAAAGCCAAGCTGCGCGGCGTCGAGTCGTTCGGCATGCTGTGCTCGGCAGCCGAGCTGCAGATCAGCGAAGAGAACGACGGCCTGCTGGAGCTGGCCGCCGACGCCCCGGTGGGCGAGGACATTCGCCAGTACCTGAGCCTGGACGACGCCAGCATCGAGATCGGCCTGACGCCGAACCGCGGCGACTGCCTGTCCATCGCAGGTCTGGCCCGCGACGTCAGCGCACTGTACGACGTCCCTGTGTCGCGTCCAGTGGTGCCAGCCGTGCCGGCTGCGCATGACGAAGTGCGCTCGGTTGAAGTCAGTGCTCCAGCGGCCTGCCCACGTTATCTGGGCCGCGTGATCCGCAACGTCGACCTGAGCAAGCCAACGCCGCTGTGGATGGTCGAGCGCCTGCGCCGCAGCGACGTGCGCAGCATCGATGCTGCCGTCGACATCACCAACTATGTGATGCTTGAACTCGGTCAGCCGATGCACGCCTTCGACCTGGCCGAAATCAACGGTGGCATCCGCGTACGCATGGCCGAGGAGGGCGAAAAGCTCGTCCTGCTGGACGGCCAGGAAGTCGCCCTGCGCGCTGACACCCTGGTGATTGCCGACCACTCCCGTGCCTTGGCCATTGCCGGTGTCATGGGCGGCGAGCACAGCGGTGTGAGCACCGAGAAGACCCGCGACCTGTTCCTGGAGAGCGCCTTCTTCGAGCCGATTTCCGTTGCGGGCAAGGCCCGTTCCTACGGCCTGCACACCGATGCCTCGCACCGCTACGAGCGTGGCGTCGACTCGCAATTGGCCCGTGAAGCACTCGAGCGCGCCACTGCGTTGGTGCTGGAAATCGTTGGCGGTGAAGCCGGCCCAGTGGTCGAAGCCGTGAGCGAGCAGCACCTGCCGAAGATCGCGCCGATCACCCTGCGTGATGAACGCATTACCCAGATGCTTGGCATGCAGATGCAGGCGGCCCAGGTCGAACAACTGCTCAATGCTTTGGAGCTGAAAACCAGCGCCAATGGGGCAGGGGCGTGGACCGTCAGCGTGCCGAGCCACCGCTTCGACATCAGTCTGGAAGTCGACCTGATCGAAGAGCTGGCCCGCCTGTATGGCTACAACAACCTGCCGGTCCGCTACCCGCAGGCTCGCCTGGCCCCGCAGGCCCGCCCGGAGACCCGTGGCGAGTTGCCGAACCTGCGTCGCCTGCTGGTTGCCCGTGGCTATCAGGAAGCCATTACCTATAGCTTCATCGATCCGAAACTGTTCGAGCTGTTCACCCCTGGCGTCGAGCCGCTGCTGCTGGCCAACCCAATCTCCAGCGACATGGCCGCCATGCGTGCCTCGCTGTGGCCGGGCCTGGTCAAGGCGCTGCAGCACAACCTCAACCGCCAGCAAGACCGCGTACGCCTGTTCGAAAGCGGTCTGCGTTTCGTCGGTCAGTTGGGTGATCTCAAGCAGCAACCGATGATCGCTGGCGTCGTCACCGGCAGCCGCCAACCCGAAGGTTGGGCCAACGGTCGCGATGGCATCGACTTCTTCGACGTCAAGGCCGACGTAGAGGCCCTGCTGGGCTACTCCGGTGCGCTGGGTGACTTCACCTTCGCTGCCGGCAAGCACCCGGCCCTGCACCCCGGCCAGACTGCACGCATCGAGCGCGACGGCAAGGAAGTCGGCTACCTCGGCGCCATTCACCCGGAGCTGGCCAAGACCCTCGGCCTCGACCGTCCGGTGTTCGTCTTCGAGTTGGTGCTTGGCGATGTCGTAGAAGGTCGCCTGCCCAAGTTCAGCGAACTGTCGAAGTTCCCGGAAACCCGTCGCGACCTCGCGCTGATTGCAGGGCGTGACGTGGCGGCCAGTTCGGTGCTTGAAGTCATTCGTGACAATGCAGGCGAATGGCTCACGGACCTCAGGCTGTTTGACGTCTACCAGGGTAAAGGTATTGATCCTGATAGAAAAAGCCTGGCCGTCGGCTTGACCTGGCAGCATCCATCGCGCACTCTTAATGACGATGAGGTGAATGCGACCTTGGTAAATATCCTCACCTCGCTCGAACAAAGGTTGAACACCACGTTAAGGAAATAACGGTATGGGTGCTCTGACGAAAGCTGAGATGGCCGAAAGGCTGTACGAGGAGCTGGGACTCAACAAGCGAGAGGCCAAGGAGCTGGTCGAGCTGTTTTTCGAAGAAATTCGGCACGCGCTTGAAGACAACGAGCAGGTCAAGTTGTCCGGTTTCGGCAACTTCGACCTTCGCGACAAACGCCAGCGGCCGGGCCGCAACCCCAAAACCGGGGAAGAGATCCCGATCACCGCACGCCGCGTCGTCACCTTTCGTCCAGGGCAGAAGCTGAAAGCCCGGGTAGAGGCCTATGCTGGAACCAAGCCATAACGACGAGCTGCCCCCCATCCCGGGCAAACGCTACTTCACCATTGGTGAAGTCAGCGAGCTTTGTGCGGTAAAGCCGCATGTGCTGCGTTACTGGGAGCAGGAATTTCCGCAGCTCAATCCGGTGAAGCGCCGTGGCAATCGGCGGTATTACCAGCGCCAAGACGTGCTGATGATCCGCCAGATCCGCGCACTGCTGTATGACCAGGGCTTCACCATTGGCGGGGCGCGTTTGCGTCTTTCCAGTGACGAGGTCAAGGATGAGTCCAGCCAGTATAAGCAGCTGATTCGGCAGATGATTACCGAGTTGGAGGATGTACTGGTGGTCTTGAAGAAGTGACCTGATTGCCGATGAGTGGAAATTTTTGAAAAAAAGCTTCCATTAATCAGAAGGTTAGGTTAGATTCTTCACCGTTCTCAGCGGTATCGAGAATGATGTCGGGGCGTAGCGCAGCCCGGTAGCGCACTTGCATGGGGTGCAAGGGGTCGAGTGTTCGAATCACTCCGTCCCGACCAATAATCCCAAGGACTTAGGCCATTCCCGCAAGGGGTGGCCTTTTTCCTTTGCGTGACTTTTGCGTGACTTCTCAGGTTTTATGCCTGCCTCCTCTTCAGAATCGTCAGCACCGGGCCACGCGAGTCCGTAGCTGAAACCTTGTTTGCCGCCTCTATCAACTGTCCCAGCTCCGCGCCAGAATAGTGGCTGGTCACGCTGCCGTTCTTGTGGCCAAGTAGCGACTTCCGATCTTCCTCTGTTACACCCGCTGCTTTCAGGCGCCTGCCGAAAGTGTGCTTCAAGTCATGAACCCTCGAAGCAGACCGGCTAGGTCATCTTGCTCCAGTCCATGGGCTTTCCGGCAACGGACCGGGGCGGTTCGTTGAGAGGCACAACGCTACTACGGCCCGGACATGGCGCGTACTGGCTTCCCGTCCAGGGTGGATGGGTGGGCATATGGGCTGCGTGTAATACAATCCCACCTTGCCCTGCTGTATACTCCTTAACCAATGAACACTGCCGGTGACGCCATGACCATCACTACCACGCAAAGTAAGGCCTCATGGTCGGGGCCATCCCTTGCCCTTGCCATTGCGGCGGTCTGTGCGCTAATGGCTGGCAGTGCTGCTTGGGCAGACGCGCCTGCTAAGCAGAAGTCCGCTTTTGTATCCAAGCCCACTAGCGCCGATGCCGATATGGAGGCGTTGGTGGAGCAGGCTGTGTCTGAGCTAAAGGATCTTGAAGCACGCATGTCGAAGTACACAAAGATTCTTTGCCAAGACCACGTTCCGGAAAAGTACCTGCAAGATCAACCATTTGGGTTGATTGCAGAGAACCTTCGATTTGCAGAAAGCCGTTTCAGGGAGATTGGCGCGCCCGAGGACGCAGAGGCTGAGTACAACAAGCTGATCCGCGCCATAGCGAAGGCTCGCTCCGTTGCAGCCATGAATGATTCGCTGATCAAGCAGCGTACTGTCGTTCCTGAGGTCTTTCACAGCGAAGTAGATCTTGAAGGGCTGAGCAAGCTTACTGCGCACACCACGCTGCGTCTGATTAAGCAAATCAGCTAGTGCCCGTTCAGGTTGAAATCCATCCTGATCTGCGGGCGGACATTCAGTCTGCGCTCGCCAATTACCCATTTACCATTGATCAGCTCAAGGCCGATTTTGCTGCCTGCATGGAGAGTGGCGGCCTGAAAATCCCGAGCTACATGGGGTGCGATCAACCGTATCATGAGCCAGCGGCTGCGAGGTCTGGACAGCTTCGCCACATTCACATCGCACTACCTCCGCAGACGTTCAAAGAGAAGGTTTGCCAGGCATACAGAAAGTGCGACAAGAGCCTCCCGCATTTAGATGCAGCATTAGTCTATGTTCAGGGCGAGCTATACGAAGATCGCTATATGATACTTGCGTTTTTCGCCCCTAATGCGCATGACAAAGCCAAGGTAGATGCGGTAATGACTCGGCTTGGGGTGCTGGCTAAAAAGTTTCGAGATCAGAACTGACGTCCATATGGCCATCGAGCGGGTTCGAATGAGAGTCGCATGGGTCTGCTTGTCCTCTCTCTCAGGCTCGTAAGGCGCGAAATTCTTCTGAGAGTCACCTCTCTTCTTCTTTCAGGCCGCAATAGCATCCAGCAACCCCCTCGCATCCTTGAAGGCTCGGTGCTGGCGACATCAGGGCACAGTGGTGTTCTTCCAGGCAGCCATCTTCAGTACAAACCTGTCATTTCGCCAATACATCCTGACCGTGAGCGCGGCGCCCTGGGGCTTCCAGACCCAGGACGCCGCAGCCCGGATCAGGCCTCGAAGGTAAAGGTCATCTGGCTGACGATGGCCATGGCCTTGGGTTTGATGGCGGCCGTGGCAGTGTCACCCATGGCGTCCTGATAGTGATGGTTGACGAGGTTCTCGGCGATCGCCCGGTCCAGTTCGGCGCCTGGATTGATTGGATAACCGAAGGTTACCGACAGGCTCGAACCGGTCGTGATCGGCTGGTTGTCCGGGTTCCAGAACTGCACGGCAAGGTTGGCCGAATACCCCGCAGGCAGCACGAACGTGGCCCCGGTCTGGGTACCATCGGCGCCCAAGGTTAGCGGCCCCAGCAACACCGGCACTTGCAACGGCGTGACCGTATCGCAGAGCAGGCACACACGGGTGCCGGCCAGGCCCTTGGCCGCCAGGGTGATGGTGATCGGTGAAGTGGTAAAGCTCGCCGGTACGGTCAGTTGCTGACGGCGCACCCACTGCTTGCCACTGACCAGCGCCTGGGTGCGGATACCCAGGCTCGGGGTCTGGCCGATCATCTTGGCCAGGTCGAGCCAGTCTCGCACCACTGGCAGTGGGTCGGGCTGGGTATCGGCGTTGACCTGGGCGATCAGGTTGAAGTAGCTGTCGGCTGGCGGGGAGGGCGGCGTCCAGACGAAGGGCGCCTGTCCGACTCCGATATGCCCGGCAGGTGCGTTGACCGGCGTGCTTTCCAGACCCGCTGCGATGCTCAACGCGTGACCTCGGAAGGTCGCGGGCAACAGCAACACCTGCGCCGGCGCGTAATACAGGGAAAACCCGTTGCTGTCGGTTTCACTCCCTCCGTTCATGCCGCGCAAGTAGTAGTAGTTAGGCACGGCGGCTTGCGGTTGCACGTTATAGGCCTGCTCCCAACTGCTGACCGTGCTGAACGCATTTTGTGCATCCGGCACCTGTTCGGGGCTCTGGATGATATCCGGGCACAGCCCCAGCGGGCCTTTGAACGGCACGCTGCCGGTGGAGGCGAGGTTGTTGCGCAAGTACAGCGTTTCAGTGGCAGCCTGGCTGCTGCTGAATAGGTTCACGACTGTCTGATTCATGACCATTCACTCCCTGTGAGTATCAGATGATCTGCAAGCCGTCAGCGCCCAGCAGCACCACAGGGCGCGGACGGATATTGGCCACCTCCGTGGCGGCAAAGGCCCGGTGCAAGGCATGGGACAAGGCAAAGTCCACCAGCCCGCGGTCCAGCGCCTCCTGCAACTCCAGCGTCGAGCCGTCGGCGAAATAGGCCGGGGTAATATCAATGGCGGCGCCGGGCTGCGAGTCGGGCCCGTTGTTCTTGTACAGATTGAGGGTAAGCAATGCGCTATAGCCGGGCGCCAAGGTGCAACGCACGCCCACGAAATGGCCCACCGCAGGCATGGCGACATTGTTGATGGCGATCGGATTGCCCTTGGAGTCGGTCTGGCTGCAGCTCATCGACAAGGTCCAGCCGGTTTCCGGGAAGCCCATGTTGGTGATCTGCAGCGAATATTCACGACTGCCTGCGGTCACGTCGTCGGGGATGATCAGTTGCGAACTCATCTGCCGGGTCGGTGAACGACCGGACTGCATCGACACGTTTCGCCAGCCGAACTGCAGGTTATTGGTGACCAACGCCGACATATCCAACTGCGAGAATACATCCGGGAACGGATTGCCGGCGTTGTTCATCCAGGTAATGAAACAGTAGTGGTCACTGCCGCCACTTGGCGGCTGCGGGTTGCTCCAGACAAAAGTATCGGCCGCTACACCGATGCCTGACGACGCCAGGTTGACGATGGATGAGTCGTAGTACGGTGGCGTGCCATCCGGGTGGTCGCGGTCGGTGGGAATACCGTACTTGGCCCACTCGCTGGGCCACTGGATGGACGCGCACGGCACGCCATACAGCTGCACCTTGGTGGTGGTGCTGACCGGCGCGCCATTGCACCCGCGCACGTAGATGTAGTTGGGCGTGCCTTGGGTGATGGTGCCGGGGGACTGCGAGGCGTAGCTGTTGCTTGTGGCCAGCGCATTGCGAAAATCCTTCACCGGCTGGGTACCGGCGATCCAGATGTCGGGCGAGGCCGACAGTGGCGAACTGGCGGGTATCTTGCCCCCATTGCTCAGGTTTGGACGCAGGTAGATGCCTTTGTCGTAGGTCCCGGCCAGTAAGGCTTCACGCCTCGACGCCTGTGCGACAGGCCCGCGCAGAACCTGGCCGTGGCCGACCACGGGGGGATTTTTGGTGACTGTCAACATTGCCAAACTCCTTTTTGACTACAACGAACGGGTGCCGGTGCCCAAGGCACTGGCGTCGGCGAGCGAAGGTCGAGTTGCAGCAGACACCGAGACCATGTTGAGGACCGTGGCCGAGGTGTAACAGATCGCATCCAGGGCCGCTTGGCCCAGCAACGAGAACCCTTCGGTACTGACCACTACGCGTTTGAGGCGCAATGGCTTACACACTTCTGGCAGGCATGGCACGATGTTCAACGCCACCGCCTCACCGCTTTGCCCAATCGAAGGCCGAATCGCCAACGCCAGGTGGCCCAGGCCATACACGAAGGTGGCCATCACGCCAATGTCGTCGCGGTTTTCCGGCATCTTGTGCGCGGTCAACACGAACACCCCGTCGAGCACTACGCCCAGGCAGGTGTAGAGCCACAGAACGCGGCCGGCACCCTCGGCGGTGGCACATCCAGGTGCGCCGCTGGCGAAGATCCAGGGGCAACTGCACAACTGCGCAGCCGTCTCCAGGATCAACGCGGCATAGGCGACGATCTCTGGTGGCCCGGATTCCGGCGGCAGGGCGTCACCCAGGGCCGTTAGGCTGCCGTAGAAGAAGTAGGCAACCGAACCCAAGGTTCCGGTCACCAGTGCCAGGTCGCGCGGTAGGCAACCGCTCCATGCCTGCTCGGCCTGCACGCTTTGCTTGGCGTGTTGCCGGCTAGCCGGCTTGAGCCCGCTTGCGCTGAGCAGCACATCGGCGGTGAACGCCGCCTTGAAGCGTGACACGCTGGCCTGGTCCGGGAACGGTGCGGCGTTCTGCATTACCTTGAACAGAATCGTGCCGGGTACCGCCAGCACCAGCGCCATCAAGTCCAGCGTGGTCAGGTCCGAGCCGTTGGTGATAAACCGGTACAGATCACTGACGAAGGGAATGTTCCACTTCGCATTCATCAGTTGCTTGAGCCCGGCGATCAGTGTCGCGACGGTTTTCAGCAGCGCATCGATCACCGCCTGCACACCGGACAGCACCGCCTGCAGCACCCCTTCGACCACGCTCATCAAGGCCGCCAGCAGCTTGCGGAAGATCTCGTCCGGCGCTGAGCCCAGGTCTTGCAGATAGGCCAGCGCCTGGGCGAAGGCCTGGGACGACTCGGTGAAGTCGGCCAGTTGCGTCAGCTCGTCCATGAACTGGCGCAACGGCCCGTCGGCAGCGCTCAGCAACGCCGTGGCAGCCATGCTCGAATGCGCCGCCGAGGCATTGTTGACCAGGCCGTTGTAGACGATGTTGTTGGCCACCGCCTTGGAGGTGTCCGGGTCGTCCGGAGTGTTGGATCGTTCGTAGCCGCCCAGGCTATAGTCACCGGCGATAGTGTTGCGCGCTTCGGCGAACCATTGCTGCAACTGGTGCTGCAAGGTGTCGATACCTGCGTCGATGATGCGCTGGATGCCGCCGGTGGCGCCGATCAGGAAGTCGAAACCGCTGTTGACGATATGCGCGATGGCGTCGTGGGTTCGCAGCATGTCGCCCCAGTTGAAGAGAAATGCCAGCCACTCATAGAGTTGCTGGAAGAACACCTTCACCGCCGAGAACACGGCCTCGACCAGGTCGAACGCCTTTTCCACGGTGTCCACCAGGGTTTCGAACAGGTAGGTTACGCCGTCGACGATGAAATGAAATGCCGCCCGTATGCCCGCGCTGACAGTGGTCACCACATAATCGACGACCTCGATGAGGCCTTGCGCGACCCCGGCGATGAAGTCGCCGATGTCGGTCAGCCAACTGAACCAACCGGCGGACAGTGAACTGCTGCTCAACGCCATCAGCAGCCCGGAAGCCGCGTCGGCGGACAGGTCGCTGAACTGCACCTGGCCATTGCGCACACTCAGGTGCCAGTGCTGCTCGGGTACTTGCGTCAGTTCGAGCGAGCGCACGCCAACATCGCCGCCGCGGCGCATTGAAACACCTGCACGAGGTCGGCGCGGGTCGGTATAAGGCGTCGCCGTAGCCCCCTTGAAGTAGGCCGGGCTGGCCAGGCTCATGCTGCGGTTGACCGCTTCGGCCACCGCATCGGCGGTCGCCTGTGTGCGGTACTGATCGCGCAGCAACGGCGCACCGCTGGCCAGCTTGGCCTCCAGCAGTTCGTTCCCATGGGTGACGCTGAGCCGGTCCTGCACTTCGGCATCCTGACGGACTTCGATACGCTCGCCAGGCGACATCAGTGAGGGGACCGCCAGCAGGATCGCCGGAGCGGCCAAAGCACTGACCTGCTGCGCGATCGACAGCACCCCGGCACTGTTGGTTAGCAGGCGCACGGGGCGGCGCGGCGTGGCGTAGTAGACGCCGCCATTGATGGCCAGCCGTGACGGCTCCTCTGTCCAGACCTCTACGGGGGTCCCAGCCAGCGGCGTCCCTACCTCGCTGAACAGCGTGACGTCGGTGCTGTAGGAGGCAAAGTCCTCGATACTGCCCTGCGCCTGTACCTGCAGCGCAGCGATGTTCCAGTTGCCGCTGAGGCTTTCACGGGTGAGTTGGGTCACCGTGTTCTGTTGCGCCTGGATGGCAAACACCGCCAGGCCATTGTCCTGCACGGCCGCCTGGAAGGCCTGCACACCGCGATAGACCGGCGTCGGTTGCCCCCAGCCGGTCGCCGACGGGGCATTCTGGCTGGCGTGGTAAAGCGTATTGTCGACACCGAGTAACAGCATATCCAGTGCTGGCCGCGAGGGCAGCACGGCCACCTGCTTGAACGAGGACGCAGTGGTCAACTGCGCCCAACTGTAAGGCCGGTTGCCACCTCCGACCAGGCTATAGGCATTGCCGTCGTCAAGAATGGCCAGTACCTGGGTGTTACCGAGCTGATCGGTAGCCGCCGCTACATCGAGGCTGCGGAAGTTGGCGGCGATGGCTGGACGGTTTAGCTCATGGGTACTGAGGGTGTACTCAAGAATCACCGTGTCGAAAACCGTGAAGGCCACATTGCTGACGCTGTTGCCGGTCCATACCGCATTGAGTGTCTGCAACTGCAGGGTCGTGCCGTTGAGTGACGTGGGTGCGCGGCTGTCCCAGACGCCCCAACTGAAGTTGTAAAGCGTGCCGATGAGACCCTTTGCCTCGACCAGCACACCGATGTACAGCTTGCCGGCGACACGGGTTGTGGTGATGCGCGCAATGCGCACGGCGTTGGAGGGCAAGGGCACATCGATCATCTTCACCGACGACCAGCGAGTGGGCGAAGCCGGCTGTTCGACGCAGTACAGCAGGTTGGTGCCTTGGGCAGCAAACAGCGCGATGTCGCCGCTCGGCGTCAGGCCGCTGGCGATCACTTCACCGGTGAGGCCGGTGAGGGTCGCGCTGTTGGCCGTGGCGCTCTGCGGATCAGGGTAAATGTTCCACACCTGGGTATCGCTGCCGCTGGTGAACAGTTCCACATCACCGCGCGCATTGCTGATAGCAGACGCCGAGCTGCCGCCATGCACGGCGCTGGCGACGCGGTAGTTCTGCATGAAGCGCGATTCAGGCACGACAGTGACGGATTTTCGGGCGAGCGGATGCGACGACGCTAATCTTTCCATGATTTGCTCCGGGGAGGGTTGATCCATCGATGGACAGATTAGGGGCGTTTCGCGCTGGCGCTACGTTTATTTTGGAATACCCAACCTAGCGATTTGCTATCAGCTGGCAGGTGGCCATGCTTCGTGCCGCGACGGCTGTCGTAAGTGGGCTACAGACCAGGCTGGTGATGAGCATCAGTAGGCCGGTGGCACACCGCATGCGCCGTGGGATTTTCCAGACGCGCGGCTTTGGGCGGGCGATGGCTTGGATCAGCACCAGCGTCACACCGACGGACAACGGCAGGTTGCCCAGTGGGTATCCGGGCTTTACAAGGTTTTGGTATCGGCGATAGCCGGGCATGCCTCTGCGCATCGATCGGCACGGTGTCTAAGCTGGCCTGACTTGAAGGGGATCTCCGATACTCACGTAGTATCTTTCTCAAAGGCCAGCTTTTCCCGTAGCGTCCGTTGTAAAGCCTCTCGTCCAGTTCTAGTCTCCCCCCTGTTCGCCATACCCTCGCACTGCCAAGTGCCCAGCCATCGGGCAAAAGGGCGACACAAGGACCGTGTGGTCAGGCTGGGTGTCAGGTGTTGTTGGGTGTGGCGGGCTCCCATTTTCAAGCGGTCAGGCGTGTTCTGGCCGGTCCGGTATCGTTCTGGCAGTGACTGGCCAAACGCTACCCATATGCAGCCAGGCAAACAGCCTGAGACGTCTTCCTGCGGCATCGGCAGCTCCCCTAAGGCTGGAATCACTCTGCCTCCGCAAGACACCATGGAATCAACAGGTTGCGCTGCTTCTGGCCATCGCTGGCGTGCATCGAGCATGCGGCACGCCTATTGCGTCGAAACCCCGCGCTTGGCGTCACCGGCTTTATCGTGCTCTGATGGCACCATTGACCCCCGAGGAATGCGCGCATGACCGAAGCCCGTCACTTCCCCAAGCAGCCATCTCCCGTTGGCACGGTACTGCTCACTTCCTACGACCATTTCGCCCACGAGAACATCATCGCCCATGCCCAGGCCGATCAGGCGCTGCTGCATGGCGGGCAGATCGCCGCGTCGGTCGATGATGCCCGGCATCACCTGCATACCTTGACCCTGCTGCTCTGCGACGCCCCTGAAGAGCCGTTGCTCAGTGCCAGCGCGGCGCAGAAAGGCTCGGTGCTCGGCTTGGTCGCGTTGGGTTACCTCATCACCCACAGTGGCTTCGCTGATAAGGCGCGAGAGATCGTGATCAAGGGGCAGGGGGTGATGCTGCTCAATATTACCGGTGACGCTGAGGCGCTGATGGCACACCCGCAGTTGTTCGAAACCTGGGATGACTATGCGGTGTACCTCAGGCCGCTGCTGGCCAGCGGTGACTTCACCCATGAGCGGCCCTCCAGCTTTTCGTAAGCCGCCTCAACGCTGCACGCCCGGTGTTTGCAGGCGTTGGGTTTCCTCTTCCAGATAACCGAGCAGCGCCTGCACTTCGGTTTGCCCCAGGCGCATGTTCGGCATTGCCAGTTGGTTGTACTGCTGGTAGAGCAGCGTCGCCAATGGGTCTTGCTCGGCCAGCATCTTGTCGGGTTCTTTCAGCCAACGGATCAGCCAGGCCGGTTCGCGCTGGCGGGTCACGCCCAGCAGGTCCGGGCCGATGCCGTGGGGGGCGCCGGGCGTTGCATCGCCTAGCGTGTGGCAGGACGAGCAGCGGGTGCGGAACAGCTGCTCGCCGATGCTCGGCGGGCGGATCACAGGGGCTTCGCTACTGGCGCTGGCGGCGGGCTGTTTCCAGTTGTGCAGACTGTTGGCCAGGCGGTCGGCGAGGATGTACGGGCTCTCGAATGGCGAGGCCTTCATCCAGCGACCGGTGGCCTGGTTGCCCATGATCAGGCTGAGGTTGTGATCCTTGCTGCGGCCGTTGTCCAGGCCGTCGATGTACAGGCCCAGGCTGCGGCGCAACTGTTCGATGTCGGCAGCTGCGCCGGTAAGCAAGGTCCAGCCGGGGGCGATGGCGAACTTCTGTGCATAGCGTTTGAGGGTGGCCGGGGTGTCGTTGTACGGGTCGATGCTGATCGAATAGATGAAGATGTCCTTGCCCACGCGGTCGCCCAGCAACTTTTGCACCTGGCGCAAGCGGGCGGTCTCCACGGGGCACGAGTCGCCACAGCCGGTGAAGATGAAATTGATGGCCACCACCTTGTCCTTGATCAGGTCGTCGAAAAAGCGCACCTGCTGCCCGTCCTGGGTGAGTAGGGTGAAGTTGGGGAAGTAGTCGGCGCCCCATGGGGTTGCGGACTCGGGGGGCGCGCTCGACGGCGGCGGCAGGCTCAGGGCCAGCAGCAGCGGGAGCAGCACGCGCCAGGTGCCAGGCATGGTTTGATCCTCCGAACAGGGTGTAGGGCGCTGAGCAAGCCGTGCAGATTCTTGCTTGCTCAGCGTCGTGACCTTACTTCAGCGTCATCGACACGCTCAGACTTTGCCCCAGTGCCGAGCGCACGCTGGCCGTGGCGGGCAGCACTGGGCTTGCGCCCTCGGTGGTTACCGACAGTTTCCAACGCGCGCCTGTGCCACTCGGGCTGAGAGTGGCCAGGCCCAGGTCCAGAGGGCCGCTGGTGGTGCTGCTGGTCACCTGGATGCTATTGCCTGCCGCCACCGTGGTAGTACCGGCCAGTTCCCACGTCCAGCGGTTATTGCTGCGCTTGGTCAGCGTGGCGCTACTTACCTGGAGGGTGTCCATCGCCAGGGCGGGCGAGACGGCGACGCTCACGCTGGCTGGCGCGTTCGAGGCCAGGCCGCGCGCGTCGAGCGCCGCGTAGGTGAAACGGGCCGTGAATGCCAGGGCGACACTGGCCGGTGGCGTGTAGGTAAGCTGTGTGCCGTTGCTGCTCACGCTGCCCTGGCCGGCGTCGGGCTGAGTCAGGTTGCTGATGCTCAGCGGCAAGTCGCCATCTGCATCGGTGTCGTTGGCCAGCACATTCAGCACCAGTGGCTTGCCAGCGGTGGTCGCGCCGCTGTCGTTCACCGCCAGCGGGGGCTTGTTGGCGGTGCTGTCGTCTTGGGCGGCGCTGCGCAAGGTCGGCAACGCCGCCGAGTTGACATACTGCACGCCGTCCCAGCCCGGTAACGGAGTGGGCATCAACTGGAACTGTCCGGGGTGCTCGATATCCCAGCGCAGCAGCATGGAGCTGTCTTCATGCTGGGTGTTGTGGCAGTGCTCCATGTAAGTACCGGCGAACTCACGGAAACGAATGGCCATTTCCACATCTTGTGAGGATTCGGCCTCCGGGCCAATGCGGTAAACGTCCTTGCGCGCCCATTTTTCCCATTCTGGCGGTGCCTTGCCGTCGCGGCTGAGTACCACTCCTTCCTCGAAGTGCACGTGTACCGGGTGGCTCCAGCCATTGCCGCCGTTCTTGACTTTCCAGACTTCCAGCGTGCCGTCGCCGCTAAAGCCGCCGTCGGTTGCTTCCTGGGCGAGTTGCGCGGCGGCGGTGAGGCGGCGTGGGTCCATGCTGTAGCCAAAGCCACCGTCGGTCTTGATGGTCCAGGGTTGCTCGTCGGTACCGTCAGAGCGTCCGAAGATGAACTCGCGATGGCGTGCGGCGGCGATCTTAACCTGATCCGTGGCGCTGTCGCGATTGATCGGCAGTGGGATCATCACCCGACCTGCGGCCTTACCGGGTTTGGCCGGTTCGTACTGCGACGGGTCCATGCTCAGGTCCGTGCCGCTGTAAGGCTGTACCAGCAGTTGCATGAACTTGCCCACCACAGGGTCGCCGCCGTCCCATTCCGGCCCTTTGCTGGTTTGCTTGATCACCGCCTTGTACTTCTCCGACAAGACATCGGCCAGGGCGATGGCGCGGTTCGGACCTTTGCCAGTCTGGTGCTCCATCAGGTTGACCAGGTAGAGCTTGTCCCCGACGCTGATGCCGTTCCTGGCGAAGTTGACGATAAGGTCGTAGCGCTCGGCGATACCTTGCAGGGGCAGGATGCCGTTGTGGTCTTGCAGGTCGCCATCGCCGTTGAGGTCCAGCGTGCCGTCGAACGGCACGGCATGTTCCATGAGGTTGCCGTCGTTGGCGATCATGTGGAACGGTACGCGGTTGTAAGACACGTTCGAGCCGGACGGCCCTTTGAATTCGCCACTGTTGCCTGCCACTTCGCGCACCAGGGCAATCTTGTAGTAGCGCGACACCGAACCATTGAGGATACGCAAACGGTAGCTACGCGCACGCACCTTCAGGCGCGGTTGGTACTGCCAGTTGACCAGCGTCTGATCGCCCAGAAAACCATCGGTGTTGAAGGGGTTGAACCACAGTTGGCCATTGGCGTCCCAGGCCTTGTCGGCGATCACCAGGTTGACGTCGTAGTCGCGGTTGCCCCATGGCATCGCCGTGCCGCTGGGCAAACGCAGGTTCACGCCGTCTTGCAGGGCCTCGTTGCCTCGGTCCAGGGCGCTGTAGTAGTTCATCATCACCGCGTTGCCCTTGTAGACGTTCTGCGCGGTGAAATCGAGCATGTGATCGTGGAACCAGTGGGTACTCATGGTTTCGCGCCAATCGCCACGAATCTTGATGCTGCCGTTCTCGCAGGTTTTCAGGCCTGGGTTGGCGTCATTGACGAACAGCGTCTCGCCAGGCGAGCACGGGAACGCGGCGCGCGGATCCTGGGCGCGGGTGTTGAGGGTGTCGTAGCCTGCCAACTGGATCGGCCAGCGGTAGTCGTAGTACTGCCCTGGGAAAAAGTAGGCGTTGGCAAAACCGTCGCTTTCGGCCGGGGAATGACCGTTGTGCTCATGCGTGCTGATGGTGTGCAAGCCAAAGCCATTGTTGGCCGACGGGTCGATGGGCAGGGCATTGTAGTGACGCATCAGTATCGGTTGGCCATAGCGCACCATCAGCAGCTTGGGCGGGAAGGTGCCATCGAAGGTCCACAGCGCCTTGTGGTTTTGCAGCGGCATCTTGGGGTGGAAGCGGGTGTCGATACCTTTGGTGGTGCCCAGGGTGGTGGGGATGTCGGAGGTCTGGTAGTACAGGCCCCCAGGGCCGAACTCGCCCTTGGCGTAGTTGTGTAGTTGCTTACGGTCACGCAGGCCCTGGTTGATGCGCGCCCCGGCCTGGGCAGTCTTGAACGTCGCCTGCGGGTAGAACTCATTCCAGCGCTGGTGCGACCAACCTTTGCCTGGAGGACGGCCCTCGGCAGGCGAGCCGACCGAGTTGCGATTGAGGAACAGCTCGATCTGCGCCTTCCACGGGTTGCGGTCGAGCACGTTGGCATACTGCGACGGCAACGGGGTCAGCCCCGGCTGTCTGAGGAAAGCTTCCAGGGCGTTGCCGTTGGGGCTGCTGCGCGCCACGTCGTTTGGGTCCTGGGCAGGCGCCGGGCCGAGCACGGGGGGAGGGAAGGCCAGCTCGCCGGGTGGGGTGGCGGGGTCGAGTTTCTCCGGGCCGAACTCTTCGAACAGCAGCAGTTGCTGGGTGAACGGCTCGGCGCCGAACAGCGGGCTGGGCTTGCCGTTGGTGGGGTACTGGCGCGAGGTCTGTTGCAGCGGTGGTAGCACGTTGTCGATCTCTACCGTGGCGCGGCTGCCGTATACACCGTTGCTCAATTCCAGCGCGCCTTCGTTGGCCTCGGGCAAGCTTTTAAGGGCCTCCAGCGCCGCCGCCTGGCCGATAGCATCAGATGGTGGGTCGCTGAAAGCCGACGGGTCGGTGGGCGCTGGCGGGGTGACATCGTCGAGCGAACTGGCCTGTACGCCGGCCAGCCCTAGACCGAACAACAGCCCGCCGAGCGAAGCCAACCTGAACATGTGCCTGGATGAAACCGCGGGTCTTTTCATTACCGTATGCCCCGTATTGAGCGGCCTGGCCGCTGTGGCCAGCGTGCCGGTGGCGTATGCCTCGTCACACAGCAGGGGAGCAACGGCTGTGCCAAAGGCCAGTGGGCGAAAAGTCGCTTGTTTCAAGATGTTGCAAGGGTGGGTGATTTCCTCGACCCCGCATACTTGGGTCAGCACACCCAATGCTGGGTGGGGAATCGCTCCCCAGGCAAGTGACTGTGAGGTGCCCTGAGCCTGTTGTGTCGTGTTGCCGCGACAGTTTCAGGCTTGCGGCGCTCCACCGTTCTTGGCACCCTTGGCCTGCGATTGGGTCGGTCAACAAGGAACCCTCACGGTGAGCTGGGAAAAGGTCGGTAAAGTACTGGTAGGCCTGCTGGTGATGATGGCGTGCGCCGCCGCGCTCCACGCGGTCCTGCGCAAGGACGACACCCTCGTGGCGCGCTTGACGTACTCCCATTTGACCTACCCAGGCCAGTTCAACGAGCGCATCAGTCAGGCCAACGAGTTGCTCAAGTACGAGCGATTGCAGGCGCGCATCAGCGATATCGGTGGCAGCGCGCTGGGCCATGTGCAGCTCGACAAGCTGGTCGAACTGGCCCAGGCGCCTTACCTGCAGTTGTTCGCGCGGCCGTTCGAGGCCGGATTGGTGGATCACCGTACCGGGCTACTGATCGAGCTGACCAACCATCGCCAGGCCCCGGTCACGGCAATGCAGGTGCGCCTGCCGGCCAAGGGGCTGGTGCAGATCCGCAATGAGTCCGGCGATGACAGATTGATTCAGGCACCGACCGCTACCCTGGAGATTGCGGCCATCGAGCCAGGTGGGACGAGCACAATCTGGGTGTATTTCGATGCTGACTACTCGCAGATCCGCCAAGGCGGCATCACCATTCGTCATGCTGACGGCAGCGCCGATATCGAGGTCTACCGCGAGGTGGTGGGGGTGCCGGCCTGGGCCGCGCGCTACAGCCGGCCGCTGATCGGGTTGCTGGTGCTGCTGGGGTTGGCGGTGCTGGTGCTGGGTTATCGCAGCCTGATGCCGCGACCCGCGCCGGTGCGCTAACGCTTGCCAGCGGCGCTAGCAGATGAGACAAGGGCTCCTGCAACGGAACTGCCCTTTCTGCATGGAACCCAACAATGCCCTATACCCTGGCCCCAGGTCTGCAAGCCTACCTTGATTTAAGCGCCACCTTCGATACTGACGACGACAGCCTGCAAGGCCGTCGCGATGCGTTTCTGGCTCTGTGCCGCGCCTGTACCCCTGCTTTGGCACCGGACTGGCAGAGCACCGACCTGACCCTCGACCACCTGCGTCTGCGCCGCTATCAACCTGCCGATCCCGCCCCCGAAGGCGGCTGGCCAACGCTGCTTTACGTGCACGGTGGCGGCTGGGATCTGGGTGAACTGGACACCCATGACTGGTTTGTTCACGGCCTGGCCCGTCATGTGCGCATGGCCATTGTCGCAGTCGCCTATCGGCTGGCACCGGAATATCACTACCCCGCGCCGTTGGAAGATGTGCGCACGGTATGGGCGGCGCTGAACCAGGGGCTACTTGGCCCTGACCTGAGCACTGAGCGCCTTGCGGTCGTTGGCGACAGTGCTGGCGGCAACCTGGCTGCCGGCCTGTGCATGGCCCTGCGCCGCGACGCTCAGCGCCAACCCTTGGGCCAGGCGCTGTTGTACCCGGTGCTCAGCTCACGCACCGATCTGCCGTCGATGCACGAGCACCCCAGCGTGCCGATGATGAGCATCGACGGGTTCGAGCAGTGCCTGGCTGGCTATCTTCCTCCCGGCTGCGAGCGCCGTGACCCCTGCGCGATGCCGCTGGAAGCCGACGATTTCAGCGGGCTGGCCCCGGCTTTCATCGCCATGGCCGAGATCGATCCGCTGCGCGACCAGGGGGTGGCCTACCACGCGGCACTCAAGGAGGCGGGCAGCGAGAGCCAACTGCTGGTGGTCGAGGGGCTGGTGCATGGTGGCTTGCGCGCCTTCGGCGTGCCGGTGGTCGAGGACCTCTACGCGCGTCTGGCGGCGTGGCTCACGGCGCGGATCTGAAAGGCGCTACTTGTTGTTGAGGCACTGCGATTGCACCACATAGCGTACGGTGCGCAAGGTGCCTTGGCTGTCCTCGAACGTCATCAGTCGAGGCACTACCGTGCAGGTGCGTGGGTCGGCGGACTGGCGCACCAACTGGGCGACGTCCAGCGGCATGCCGTAGCGGTAGTCGACGATCTGCGGCACGGGTTTGTCGCGCTTGGCGGCATAGGCCGCCACGGCCTGCTGGTGTTCTTCGAGTAGCTGCGTGCTGCGCGCATCGTCAAAACCTGCGGATTGGGCGGAAAAAGACAGCGCCAGCAGCGTGGCGCTCAAGCTCAGACGTAGCATGTGGACCTCCGAATACTCATGGATGACGGAGGCCACCCTAGCCAGGCGCGACCAACAAGGGCATGACGCCGGGGTTACAGATCTGCAAGGCGATCAAGCCATCGCGTGGGCCATGCACTGCCCGCACACAGGTTTCCTCAGACACACCAAGGCCCAGGGCGTGCGGGAACGTGCGCACCGATCCGTCTGCATGACGCGATTGTAATCGGGCGATCACCTTGGTGTTATCCGCCAACGGCGAGCATCGACCACGGCCCCAAGCAGGCCAGGTCAGCGACGCCATAGCGGCGCGGCCCTTTACAAGAACAACTGCCGCAACGTATCGAAGGAGCACCGGATGAGACACACGCCAACACTTTCCCTGGCCGCCCTGGTGGCGCTGGCCAGCCCTGTCACGTGGGCCGAGGACGCGCAGCAGGAGGGCTTCATCGAGGGCAGCCGCCTGAACGTGCTCAACCGCAACTTCTACTTCAACCGCGATCACCGCGATGGGCCCGCGCCCAGCTTCAATAGCAACAAGGCTGCCGACAATGGCTACTCCGAAGCCTGGGCCCACGCCATCATCGCGCGCTGGGAGTCTGGCTACACACCGGGCACCGTGGGCGTGGGGGTAGATGCTTTTGCCATGCTTGGGCTCAAGCTCGATACTGGCGGTGGACGCAACGGCGGGCGTAGTTCGTTCGACGTGATGCCGGTCGGCCGCGATGGCCAGGCCCGCGACGAATACAGCAAGGTCGGCGGCGCGGCGAAGGTGCGCCTGTTCGATACCGTGGTGCGTGTGGGCGATGTGTTCCCAGCCACCCCTGTGGTAGCAGCCGGTGACTCGCGCCTGCTGCCGGAAAGCTTTCGCGGTGTGACCGTGGAAAACACCAGCTTGACCGGCTTGACCTTGCAGGCCGGGCGCCTGCATGCGATGAGCCAGCCGGTGTCGAGTAACCTGCGCGACAACTTCGTGACGTTCTACGGCGGCGCGGTCGATTCGCCGTGGGTCGCTTATGGCGGCGGCGACTACGCCGTGAGCGAGCATGTCAGCGTCAGCCTGTTCGGCAGCCGCCTGAAGGATGTGTGGAACCAGTACTACCTCGGCACCAGCGTTACCTGGCCGCTCAGCGACGAGTTGGCACTGATCGGTGGTTTCAACTTCTACAACGCCCGCGACGAAGGCCGCCAGCGCCTGGGCCAGTTCGACAACGACATCTGGAGTGCCAAGCTAGGCGTGCGCTATGGCGCGCACACTGTAGCGTTGACCCACCAACGCAACAATGGCGACGACGACTTCGACTACCTGCGCCAGTCCGACTCGATCTTCCTCGACAACTCCATCCAGTACAGCGACTTCAACTCGCCCAAAGAGCGCTCGTGGATGTTGCGCTACGACCTGAACATGGCTGCCTACGGCGTGCCGGGGTTGTCGTTCATGACCCGCTACGGTCGCGGCAGCGACGCCGACTACAGCCACGCCAACGCTTTCTATATGCGCCGCGACAGCAATGGTGACCCGCTCACCGAGCAAAAGCGCTGGGAGCGGGACATCGAGGTCAAGTACGTGGTGCAGACTGGCGCTGCCAAGGATTTGTCGCTGCGTGTGCGCCAGGCCACGACACGGGCTACCGCATTCGAGTCGGACCTGGATGAAGTTCGGGTGATTGTCGAGTACCCGCTGTCGATCCTCTGATCGCTCTTATTCACCTTGAGAAGCTCTGTGCTCCTTTGGTTACAGGTGGATACTTTGGCGCCTCGATGAGGCGCTTTTTTTGTGTGGGGCGTCAGTCGCCGCTGTTGCAGAAAACCATTACCGCTATCGGATTTCAGCCCACCCGCAACCAGATCGCCGAAGCATCGTCACTCATCTTGAAGCGTGGGTAGCGTAGGCAGGCGGCATCGTCCTGCTCGATGCCGCGCAGGGTGTGCGCCAGGTCGGCCAGGCCGTGGCTGTGCAGGCGCGTGATGAACCCGTCAGGGTCACAGGCCTGGTAGGTGTCGAATAGCGCGGCGAAACCATCGCTCATCAGCAACACGTCATCGCCGCGCGCTGCCGGGACGCGGGTGTAGCAGGTGCCGTCGCGCGACAGCTGTGGATCTACCCCGAGTACCGCGCGTGGGCGTTCACGTGCGGTGCGGCGGTCAGCCAGTACGGCGGCGCTGCGCACGCCATGCGCGCCGGTGCCAGGGCCGAGCGACGCCGCTTCGGCGCGTTCCGCCTCGCGGTCAGGTTCGGGGGTGAGGAACGCGATGCCTTGGGCGCTGCGGTGCAGCACCACGCAGTCTGCCAGGTGCGCGCAGACCAGTTCGTCGTCTTCCAGCGCCACCGCCGCAAACGCGGCGCGTGGCAACTCCCACAGCGCCAATGGCTCGCGCTGGCGGTCGCGTTGGTAGTCGCATGCCAAGCGCTCGAACACGCTTTCGCAAATACCCTGCAAGGGGCCGGCTGCTTCAGCGAAGGCGCGCTGGGCCGCACTGGCCAGCCAGGCCGCACCGCCGCGCGTCCCGAGCAGGCCTGGTTCGCCCAGGTCGGTGGCGCCGTCGATGACCCACGCATGGCGTTCGGCACACCCGATACGGTCGTCATTGGGCACATCGGGTTTGCCGGCCAGGCTTAGGCTCTGGATCAGGTCGAAATGCATGTCGCTCTCCATATCGTGGGGCTGGAGTCCAGCATGAAGCGTTGACCTTGAACGCTGGCGCGGCGTGCGTCAAATCCGCGTCGCGTTCAGGCCGCTGATCGCTGCGCAACGCGTTGCCGGGCAGGGCGGCTAGACTCATTTAACCTCTATGAGCGCCGTTGAGCATTGCCCATGACCCCGAAGAACAGCATATGTCTGTGGTATGACCACGATGCCGAAGAGGCGGCCCATTTCTACGCCGGCCTGTTCCCAGACAGTCAGGTGATCGCCGTGCACCACGCTCCCGGCGACTACCCCTCGGGCAAGGCCGGTGACGTGATCACGGTCCAGTTCACCGTGATGGGAATCCCGTGCATCGGCCTGAACGGCGGCAAGGCTTTCATCCATAACGAGGCATTTTCGTTCCAGGTCGCCACTGATGATCAGGCCGAGACCGACCGCTACTGGGACGCCATTGTCGGTAATGGCGGTCAGGAGAGCGTGTGCGGCTGGTGCAAGGACAAGTGGGGCGTGTCTTGGCAGATCAGCCCGCGAGTATTGATCGACGCGGTGGCCAACCCCGACCGCGCCGCCGCCAAGCGTGCCTTCGATGCGATGATGAACATGCGCAAGATCGACATCGCCATCATCGAGCAGGCGCTCAAGGCTTGACTTGGCGGGTCGCTTGCCAGCACAGCAGCGACCCCAGGGTCACCACCAATGCGCCTTGCCAGAACTGCAAGGTCAGGTGCGCCCCTAGCCACAGCGCCGCGAATGCCGATGACAATACCGGGGCGAAGTACGAGGCGGTGGCCAGCAGTGTCAGGTTGCCGCGCAGGATGCCGATGTTCCACAGCGCATAGCCGCCGGCAATCGACAGGCCCGCCCCGAGCAGTTCGAGGCTGGCGCCCAGGCGCGGGGCCGGCAGCACTTCCTGGCTGAAAGCGTACTTGAGCCACAACACCACGGCAGTCAGCACGAAGAACAGCACCACATGGTTTTGCCCGTCGGCGTAGCGTCGGGTGATGTTGCAGTACAGCGCGAACGTCACCGCGCACGCCGCCGCCAAGCTGTAGCCCAGCGGGTTGGAGCGGACATTGGTCAGCAGGCTGTGCAGCGACAGGCCATCGGTACTGACCACCCAGAAAATCCCCAGCAGAGCCAGCGCCGTACCCGGCATGATGTACCAACGCGCTGCCTGGCGGTTCATCACGATTGCCAGCAGCACGGTCAGGCTTGGCCACAGGTAGTTGACCACCACCAGTTGGATCGCCTGGGTGCTGTCCAGTGCATAGCCCAGCGCCAGGGACAGGCAGATCTCGTAGGCCACGAACAGGGCCGAGCCTGTGACCAGATAAAACGGCGTGGCCTTGCGCAGGCGCGGCTTGCCCAACAAGGCCACCAGCAACGCGGCACCGAGGGTATAGATCAATGCGGCGTCACCGATGGCTCCGAAATACTGACTCACGCCCCGGATCAGGCCTGAGGCGGTGCTCCAGAGCAGGATGGCGGCAAGGCCGCAGAGGGTGGCATTACGCCCGTTGATGCTGGCCATGGTGGACTTCGCGTGCAAAAAAGCGCGGAGTCTAGCGCTTTATACAGTTTGTATACAAATTGGTTTTTGGGGCGAGAGGCCTCTTTGGCGATTCGCCTTCATGTCAGCGTTTTTCTACCTGCCCTGGCGTGCCGGTAATGCGCTTGCCGGGTTGTCGTCCGACTTCCAGGGCTTGTCCGTCACGTTGCTTACCCTGGCGCGCCTGGCCCACCAGTTGCGGAATCAACGGGCCCTCTGGCAGGTTTCGCCAGAAACGTCCAGGCAGGTGCTGGCGCAAGGCATCAGGATTGAGCCGCGCGGGGTTGAAGGTGTGTCGGTAGTAGGTCAGCCACAGCTCAGCCCCTGGGTCTTCGGCGTTGCGCGCCCATGCCAGCCAGTCGGCGGGGCACTGGCGGCGATAGTCGATGGCGCGCCCGTCGTAGCGGATGCCGTCATGCGGGGTCGCGATCAACCAGCGTTGGCGCCCCAGACGATCGGCAAAATGCTGGCTGGCGCTTTGCAGGATGTCGTGGGCCGGCTCGTGGTAGGCGATCAGGTCCAGTTGCAGCGATTGCGCCAGCTCCGGTGCCAGAGGCACGAAACGCACGAAGGCATGTAGATGATGCGCTTCGCGGCTCACCTGCTTGAGCCGCCGTTGCAACTCGCTGCCCAGGCGGTCGCCCGCCAGCATGGCCGTGCGATCGCCATGGGCGACACGCCATAGCACCTCGTACAACACATTCCAGCGTTGCTCGCCACGGTAGCGCCCGGCCTGTTCTAGCTGGGCCAGTAATGCCGCCGGTATGCGCGCGTGGAAGGGACCGGGGCCTTCAGGCAGTGGCGTGGGTACGGCCAGCAGATCGTCCATCGGTCCCTGGCCCCAGGTCACTTCTGCCGGGTCGATGCCGTGGCCGAGCAGGGTACGCGCCTGGGCGCGCCAGGTGGCGAAGCAGTCTGCGCAGTCGAGTGCGATCATCCCCACAGCCCCATTTGCACCGGTGCCTGAGGCTCGCGCAGACGTGCACGCAGCAGGCCGCTGCGAAGTTCTGCCTGGGCGGGGCGATAATCACTGGTGACGATGAACGGACGGGCCTTCTCCAGCACACAGCGCAGCTGGATCAAGTCATCGTAGCGGATGCGCCGTTCGCGGCGCAGGGCCACCAGGCGTTGCACACTGCGTAGCCCAATACCGGGAATGCGTGCCAGCAACGCAGGCTCTGCGCGGTTCACATCCAGTGGAAACACCTCGCGGTTGGCCAAGGCCCAGGCCAGCTTGGGGTCGATGTCCAGAGCCAGGTTGCCGGCTTTGCCGAGCAGTTCGCCGGCTTTGTAGCCGTAGCCGCGCAACAGGAAATCAGCCTGGTACAGACGGTGTTCGCGCAGCAGCGGCGGTGCAGCCAACGGTACGCTGCCGGGGCTGTCGGGGATCGGGCTGAAGGCTGAGTAGTACACCCGTTTGAGGCCGTAGCCCTGGTACAGCGACTCGGCATTGTGCAGCAGGGTGCTGTCGTCGGTGGCGTCGGCACCGACGATCACCTGGGTGCTCTGGCCAGCGGGGGTGAAGCGCGGTGCCCGTGGCTCGTTTGCCACAGCCTGCTGGCCTTGGTGAATCACGCCCATGGCCTGGCGGATGGTGCTGGCTTGTTTTTCCGGGGCCAGGCGCTTGAGGCTGGCGTCGGTCGGCAGCTCGATATTCACGCTCAGCCGGTCAGCCAAGCGCCCGGCTTCCTCGATCAGCAGCGGGTCGGCATCCGGGATGGTCTTGAGGTGGATGTAGCCTCTGAAACCATGCTCTTCGCGCAGCAGGCGGGCCACGCGGATCAACTGTTCCATGGTGTAGTCAGCTGAGCGGATGATGCCTGAACTCAAGAACAGCCCGCTGATGCAGTTGCGTCGGTAGAAATCGAGGGTCAGACGCACCACTTCCTCGGGGCTAAAGCGTGCCCGGGGCACATTGCTGGAGCGGCGGTTGACGCAATATTGGCAGTCGTACAGGCAGAAGTTGGTCAGCAGAATCTTGAGCAGCGACACGCAGCGCCCGTCCGGGGTGTAGCTGTGGCAGATGCCCATGCCATCGGTAGCGCCTAGCCCATCGCGCCCGCGTGAACTGCGCTTGGGCGCGCCACTGCTGGCACAGGAGGCGTCGTATTTAGCTGCGTCGGCAAGGATGCCGAGCTTGGCGATCAGCTGCATGGGTGTTATCCGGGAATACTGAATATTCATACAGTATTTCGAGAATGCGCCGATGGCAAGCGCCTGTCGTCAGCAATGCTTGAACCAAGAAGGTCGATGTACTGCTGGCGGGCGGCGGCATCATGAGTTCCACCCTGGCGGCGGTTTGTGCTGACGGCTTACCGTGCACAAGCCTGCTGTCGGGCCAGCCAGCGCCAGCCCAGCCTTGCCAGGCTGATCCCCCAGTTGGTCAAGGCCAACAGCAGGATCAGTTGCAGCAGCGCCGGCATGCCGGCCTCGACGATCACGCGCCCGGCCAGCCAGGGAAAACCGAACACCCCCACGAAATACGCCAGGCTGAACAGCACCAGCGCCTGGGCCATGTGCCCGGCGGGCGCCTGGTTGGCGGCCTGGCCGTTGATCACCGAATAGGTCAGGCCATAGCCGACCCCGAGCACCACCGCTGCCAGCAGGTAGCTTGCGCTGCTGCGTACGCTGTGGCCGAGCATCAGCACCGCTATGACCATCAACCCGCTCAGCACGCAGGCGCAGCGATAGGGATCGCGTTTGACGATCAGCCCCGCCACCAGCAAGCGGCAGCCGATGGCCGCGCAGGTGAAGCCCAGGAAAAACAACGAATAGTCCAGTTGCCTGAGCGCCGCGTAGCTGGTCTGGAAGCTCGACAGCCCGCCAAAGATCGCGCCTCCGAGGCCGACCATGATGATTGGGAACACGGCCGCTGAGCCCAGCACCCGCCGCACGGCAGGCAGGCTCAGGCGGCTGGCGCTCTGCGTACCTGAGTCTGCCCGGCCCAGCGCCGGGGCTATCGACCAGAACAGCAGCGCACCTAAAAGGCTAGCCACTGCTGCGCTGAAAAATGCCGTCTCCACGGGCAGGCCCAGGGCTTCGAAGCCGCGCCCACTGAGGGGGGCGCTGCCTATGCCGGTCATCATGCTGCCCGACAGCAGGGCGAAGTGGTGCATGCGCCGAGCGGGCGCGATGGTCATCGCCACCACAATCGGCCCGAGGGTGTAGAACGTACCCCAGCCCAAGCCCAGTAACAGGCCGAACAGCAGCAGGGCGTGGCCTTGGGGCGGTGCCCAGGCAAAGCCCAGGCAGGCGACCGCCAGCAGCAGGGCGGCGGCGGCGATGCTGCGCGCTGCACCTATCTTGTCGCTCAGGTGGCCGCAGAAAATCACGGCGGCGAAGGTGCTGAGCATCGCGCTGGATATCACCAGGCCAGCGTCGGACTCGCTGCCGCCATGCAGCGTGAGCATCTTCGCCAGCAGGAAAGTGGAGCCGTATGACAGCGACAACAAGAAGCTGGCGAGGCAGAACAGGACGAACAGACGGCCAGGGGCAGGGGCGGGCATGGGGGTTCTCTTGTTGTCGATGGGGCCGCACAGCGGCCCCGGTGGCATCAGGGTAGTGCCACCTATACCAGAGCGAGAAACCGGTTACGTATGAAGATCAACGACCTGAGGTTGGCTGCCAGTCAACTTAGCGCTGCTCGGACTTCTTCATACCGGTCCACAGCAGCACCCCGGCACCGGCCATGATGGCAATGTCGGCCAGGTTGAACACACCGGTATGCAGGGGGCCGACGTTGAGTACCAGGTAATCGACCACATGGCCGTCGCGGCTGACCCGGTCGATCAGGTTGGACAACCCGCCCATCGCGATGAAATAGGCCGCGCCGGCCTTGAGCGGGATCGCCTGCCAGTGGCGCAAGGCCCAGACGATGGCCCACACGCACACCACACCCACGGCGACCACGAAGATCAGTTGCTTGAGGCCCGGCGACAGGCTCGCGCCCAGGCTGAGGAACGCACCAGGGTTCAGGCTCAGCGTCACGTCCAGCCACAGGTGCTGGTTGCCGAAGGCGTAGCTGTGGCTTTTCAGGGCCACCAGGGCGATGAGCTTGACCCACTGGTCGAGCAGAATGAAAGCGACACCCAGCATCAGGGTGAGGGTACGGCTGGAGAGCATGCGGCGGTTCCTTGGCGTGGCCGGTATGGCAGCGCGGCGAAGATAGCGCAGGCGAGTTGAGACTTAAAGCCCGGCACCTGGGCCACCGCTCGGGTCTGGAGCGGGCCTGGAAAGCACAAGGGGCGCCCTCAGGCGCCCCTTGTGCATACGGCAGTGACTCAGGCTTTAGCGTCCCACGGACGATCGCCTTTTTCATCCTTGACGCGGGTTGGCAGGCCCATCACGTCCAGCGCCTTGAGGAACGGCTCGGCCGGCAGTTCTTCGACGTTGACCATGCGCCCAGCGTCCCATTCTCCACGCGCCACCAGCAGCGCGGCGGCGACGGGCGGCACACCTGCGGTGTAGGAGATGCCCTGGCTGTCGGTCTCGGCGTAGGCCTCTTCGTGGTCAGCCACGTTGTAGATGAACACTTCGCGCGGCTGGCCATCCTTGGTGCCCTTGACCAGGTCGCCGATGCAGGTCTTGCCGGTGTAGCCCGGGGCCAGCGAGGCGGGATCGGGCAGCACGGCCTTGACCACTTTCAGCGGGACCACTTCCAGACCTTCGGCAGTCTTCACCGGCTGCTCGGAAAGCAGGCCGAGGTTCTTCAGTACGGTGAACACATTGATGTAGTGCTCGCCGAAGCTCATCCAGAAACGCACGTTCGGCACGTTCAGGTTCTTCGAGATCGAGTGCACTTCATCGTGACCGGTCAGGTAGAGGTTCTGCGAACCTACCACCGGCAGGTCGTCGGTACGCTTGACCTCGAACATGGTGTTACTGGTCCACTGGCTGTTCTGCCAGCTCCACACTTGCCCGGTGAACTCACGGAAGTTGATTTCCGGGTCGAAGTTGGTGGCGAAGTACTTGCCGTGGGAGCCGGCATTGACGTCGAGGATGTCGATCGAGTCAATCTGGTCGAAGTACTGTTGCTGCGCGAGTTTCGCGTAGCTGTTCACCACACCCGGGTCGAAACCGACGCCGAGAATGGCGGTAATGTTCTTGTGTTGGCACTCTTCGAGGTGTTTCCACTCGTAGTTGCCGTACCACGGCGGGGTCTCGCAGATCTTGCCCGGCTCTTCGTGGATGGCGGTATCGAGATAAGCGACACCGGTATCGATGCAGGCACGCAGCACCGACATGTTGAGGAAGGCGGACCCGACGTTGATCACGATCTGCGATTCGGTCTCGCGGATCAGTGCCTTGGTCGCCTCGACATCGAGGGCATTGAGCGAGAAGGCCTGGATGTCGGCGGGTACCTTGAGGCTACCCTTGGCCTTGACGCTGTCGATGATGGCCTGGCATTTGGAGATGTTCCGTGACGCAATGGCAATACGACCGAGTTCGTCGTTATGCTGTGCGCACTTGTGGGCCACCACCTTGGCGACACCTCCTGCACCAATGATAAGAACGTTCTTCTTCAATTTACCTGTTGCTCCTTACTTAAAAGACCTGTCCGTCAGGACAGGCTGGAAACGTAGTCTTCGAAACCGAACTCGCGCACCACTTCGACGCTGCCGTCGAGCTGCTTGACCGCGATGGCGGGCATTTTCAGGCCGTTGAACCAGTTCTTCTTGACCATGGTGTAACCGGCGGTGTCGATGAACGACAGGCGATCGCCAATGGCCAACGGTTTGTCGAACTGGTACTCACCGAAGATATCGCCAGCCAGGCACGACTTGCCGCAGACCATGTAGGTGTGCTCGCCAGCGTTGGGGGCCATCTTTGCGTTTAGGCGGTAGATCAGCAGATCGAGCAGGTGCGCTTCGATCGAGCTGTCGACCACGGCCAGGTGTTTGCCGTTGTACAGGGTGTCGAGTACGGTCACTTCCAGCGAGGCGCTGTTAGTGATGGCCGCTTCACCCGGCTCCAGGTACACCTGCACGCCGTACTTCTCGGCAAAGCCCTTGAGGCGTGCGCAGAAGGCATCGACATCGTAGCCTTCGCCGGTGAAGTGGATGCCGCCACCCAGGCTGACCCACTGGACCTTGTGCAGCAGGTGGCCGAAGCGCTCTTCAATGTGCGACAGCATCTTGTCGAACAGGCCGAAGTCGCCGTTCTCGCAGTTGTTGTGGAACATGAAGCCGGAGATCTGCTCGATCACCTGCTCGATCTTTGCAGGGTCCCATTCGCCCAGGCGGCTGAACGGACGCGCAGGGTCGGCCAGCAGGTAGTCGGAACTGCTCACCTGCGGGTTGACGCGCAGGCCGCGCACTTTGCCCTCGGACTGCTCGGCGAAGCGTTGCAGTTGGCCGATGGAGTTGAAGATGATCTTGTCGCAGTTCTCGAGCATCTCTTCGACTTCATCGTCGGCCCAGGCAACGCTGTAGGCATGGGTTTCGCCGGCGAACTTCTGGCGGCCAAGCTTGAGTTCGAACAGCGAAGACGAAGTGGTGCCGTCCATGTACTGCTGCATCAGGTCGAACACCGACCAGGTGGCGAAGCACTTGAGGGCGAGCAGGGCCTTGGCCCCGGACTGCTGGCGCACATAGGCAATCTTTTCCATGTTGCCCAGCAGCTTTTGTTTATCGATGAGGTAGTACGGCGTCTTGATCATTTAAAGGCCCCCGGCCAGGCCGGCCAAAAAAAGGACACGCATTGTGCCTTCACTTGCCGCACTGCGAAAGGGCGCGGGGCGCTTTTCGTCTGAGTTGCGGCGTGCTCAGGCCCGGTGGTGGCCGGCGGGGTCATTTGAACAGGGTAATGTGACCGTTCAAGCGGTTAGGGAGAACCTGATGAACGCGTTCACTCATTGCCGTAGTTCATGATCGACAACAGCCGGATCGGCACCTGCACCAGCTTCTCCGGCCCATGCGGCGTCTCGCCGTCGAAGGTCAGGCTGTCGCCGGCCTGCATCGGATACAGCTGGTTGCCGTGGCGATACACCAACTCGCCCTCCAGCAGGTGCAGGAACTCGGTGCCGGGGTGGGCGAAGGTCGGGAATTCCTCGCTGGCGTCATCCATGCTCACCATGTAGGCCTCGAAGTGCTTCTTCGGGCCTCGGGCGTGGTTGAGCAGGTGGTAGGTGTGGCCTTTCTCGGTGCCGCGGCGCACCACCTCCAGGCCTTCACCGGCCTTGACCAACAGGGCGTTGCCGTCGGGCTGGTCGTACTGGCTGAACAGCTTGGCCATCGGCATGCCGAGTACATCGCACAGGCGGCTCAGGGTGTCGAGGCTGGTGGACACCTGGGCGTTCTCGATCTTGCTGAGCATGCCCTGGCTGATGCCGGCAATGCGCGCCACGTCGGCGAGCTTGAGTGACTGCGCCTGACGCTGGCGCTTGATCTGCATGCCCAGGTATTGCTCCAGGCGTAGACGTGGTTCGGTCTCGGTCGACATTCGGTGTCCTGCACGGTTTCAGTTCAAGAATATAGTTTTCGCACTGGGAAAGTGCGCGGGTTTCCTCGTGTGAAAAGGAGTTTCCCACAAATACAGCAGAAAAACTCTTGGACGTTATTGCCATGCAAGCCAGCTCCCACCTAGGCCAGAGCGCCTCTGGGGGGGAGGCCTGCGGTGCGATGCGCAAAGTTGGCAAGCCCATTGCATTCCTGTGATGAAAGTAAGTTTCCTTAATGGAAATTAACACCGGCCCAACCTTGCTGTGCCCTTACCCAGGAGTGATCACCCCATGTTGCCAGCAGAAACCCAGCGCATCATCGACCAGTTCGGCATCAAGTACGTGCTGGCGCAGTTCGTCGATATCCACGGTTCGGCGAAGACCAAGTCGGTGCCGGTCTCGGGCCTGAAGATGGTGGCCGAGGAGGGCGCAGGCTTTGCCGGCTTCGCCATCTGCGGCATGGGCATGCAGCCCCATGGGCCGGATTTCATGGCCCGGGGCGATCTCGGTACGCTGATCCCGGTGCCGTGGCAGCCGGGCTACGGCCGGGTGGTGTGCGTTGGCCATGTGGGCGGCAAGCCCTGGCCCTACGACAGCCGCCACGTGTTGCAGCAGCAGGTGCAGCGCCTGGCCGACAAGGGCTGGACGCTGAACACCGGCCTTGAACCGGAATTCAGCCTGTTCCGCCGCGACGAGGCCGGCAAGCTGCAACTGGTGGACGCCTCGGACAACCTCGACAAGCCCTGCTACGACTACAAGGGCCTGTCGCGTTCGCGGCTGTTCCTCGAACGCCTCACCGAGGCCCTGCAACCGGTCGGTTTCGACATCTATCAGATCGACCACGAGGACGCCAACGGCCAGTTCGAGATCAACTACACCTACAGCGATGCGCTGGAGTCCGCTGACCGCTTCACCTTCTTCCGCATGGCTGCCGGCGAGATCGCCAACGACCTGGGGATGATCTGCTCGTTCATGCCCAAGCCCGATCCCAAGCGTGCAGGCAATGGCATGCACTTCCACTTGTCGCTGGCCAGCAGCACCAACAAGAACCTGTTCCACGACCCGGCCGACAGCAGCGGCATGGGCCTGTCCAAGCTCGCCTATCACTTCGCCGCGGGCCTGCTGGCCCACGGCCCAGCCCTGTGTGCCTTTGCCGCGCCCACGGTCAACTCCTACAAGCGACTGGTGGTAGGGCGGTCGCTGTCCGGTGCGACCTGGGCGCCGGCCTTCGTCACCTACGGCGCCAACAACCGCTCGGCGATGGTGCGCATCCCTTATGGGCGTCTGGAGTTCCGCCTGCCCGATGCCGGCTGCAACCCCTACCTGGTCACCGCCGCGATCATCGCAGCCGGCCTGGATGGCATCGATCGCCAGTTGGAGCCGGGCGAGATGTGCAACGAGAACCTCTACACCCTGAGCCTCGAAGAAATCGCTGCGCGTGGCATCAAGACCCTGCCGCAGTCGCTCAAGGAAGCCGCCGACGCGCTGGAGGCCGACCCGTTGTTCCGCGAGGTGCTTGGCGCCGAGATCGTCGATGAGTTCATCACGCTCAAGCGCATGGAGTGGGTGGAGTACAGCCGCCACGTCTCGGACTGGGAAATCCAGCGGTACACCGAGTTTTTCTGAGCAGCAAGCTTCAAGCCGCAAGCTGCAAGAGCAGGGCAGTGTGCGGCGAACACCAATATCCCGTTCAACACCGACAACATGCAGCTTGCCGCATACCGCTTGCTGCCGAACGTAGTGAGGCCCTTATATGTGTGGAATCGTAGGTCTGTACCTGAAGAAACCCGAGCTGGAATCCCAGCTCGGCAAGCTCTTCGAACCCATGCTCCAAGCCATGACCGACCGTGGTCCCGACAGCGCAGGCTTTGCCATCTACGGTGACGAGGTCGCCGCTGACTGGGTCAAACTGACCCTACAGGCCACGCATGCCGATTACCCGTGGGCCGAGCTGATGGGCCAGCTCGAAGGCCGCCTGGCGTGCTCGCTGGACTGGTTCCAGAACGCCAGCGCCGCCGTGCTCAAGCTGCACACCAGCGAGGCCGCTGCCCGCGAGGCACTGGCCGAACTCGCCCCGCAGGTGCGCATCATGAGCGCTGGGCAGAGCATCGAGATCCTCAAGGGCATGGGCCTGCCGTCGGAGATTTCCAGCCGCTTCGGCCTGGCCGGCATGAAAGGCAGCCACATCATCGGGCATACCCGCATGGCCACCGAAAGTGCAGTGACCATGGAAGGCAGCCACCCGTTCTCGACGGGTGCCGACCTGTGCCTGGTGCACAACGGCTCGTTGTCCAACCACTTTCGCCTGCGTCAGGAACTCAAGCGCGAAGGCATCAGCTTCGAGACTGACAACGACACCGAAGTGGCCGCCGGCTACCTCACCTGGCGCCTGCAGCAGGGCGACAGCCTGGCCCAGGCCCTGGACGGTGCGCTTGAAGACCTGGACGGCTTCTTCACCTTCGCCATCGGCACCCGCAATGGCTTTGCCGTGATCCGCGACCCGATTGCCTGCAAGCCGGCCGTGCTGGCCGAAACCGACGACTACGTGGCCATGGCCTCGGAATACCAGGCCTTGGCCAGTCTGCCGGGTATCGACAAGGCCAAGGTCTGGGAACCGGCTCCGGCCACCCTGTACGTCTGGGAGCGCGAAAGCGCCTGAGCTGCCACCGAATCCACTGGAGAATCTTATGAAGACGATCGACCTTTCCAGCACTTCGGTGCGTGTCCTCAACCAGTCCCTGCACGGCGACGTGCAAGACAGCGAGTGGCAGGTGACCCACCCCGACGGCAAGCACAACTTGGCGGTGGGCATCAACGCACCGGTGTCGGTGGATATCGACGGGCATGCTGGCTACTACTGCGCCGGCATGAACCAGCAGGCCAGCATTACCGTGCACGGCAATGTCGGTGTGGGCGTGGCCGAGAACATGATGTCCGGCTCGGTGCGCATCAAGGGCAGTGCTTCCCAGGCCGCTGGCGCCACCGCCCATGGCGGCTTGCTGGTGATCGAGGGTGATGCGGGCGCGCGTTGCGGCATTTCGATGAAGGGCGTGGACATCGTGGTCGGCGGCAGCATTGGCCACATGAGCTGCTTCATGGGGCAGGCCGGGCGCCTGGTGGTGTGCGGCGATGCCGGCGATGCCTTGGGCGACTCGCTGTACGAGGTGCGTATCTACGTCAAGGGCACGGTCAAGTCGCTGGGCTCGGACTGCATCGAAAAAGAGATGCGTGCCGAACACCTGCAAGAGCTGCAAGCGCTGCTGAACACGGCCGGCCTCGCGCACAAGGCGGCTGACTTCAAGCGCTACGGCTCGGCCCGTCAGCTGTACAACTTCAAAGTCGACAACGCCAGCGCGTACTGATCCAGGAGCAACCCCATGAGCGAAAAATTCCCCCCGGTACTGCGTGAGTCGGCCACCTTCGATCGCTTGACCATTCAAGAGATCCAGCGCGCCGCCGAAACCGGCATCTACGACATCCGCGGCGGCGGCACCAAGCGCCGAGTCCCGCATTTCGACGACCTGCTGCTGCTCGGCGCCAGCGTGTCGCGCTACCCGCTGGAAGGCTACCGTGAAAAGTGCGGCACCGACGTGGTGCTGGGCAATCGCTTCGCGAAGAAGCCGATCCACCTGAAGATCCCGGTGACCATCGCCGGCATGAGCTTCGGCGCGCTGTCGGCCAATGCCAAGGAGGCCCTGGGCCGTGGTGCCAGCATCGCCGGCACCAGCACCACCACCGGCGACGGCGGCATGACCCCGGAGGAGCGTGGTCAGTCGCAGCATCTGGTGTACCAGTACCTGCCGTCGCGCTACGGGATGAACCCCGACGACCTGCGCAAGGCCGACGCCATCGAGATCGTCCTCGGCCAGGGCGCCAAGCCTGGCGGTGGCGGCATGTTGCTGGGCATGAAGGTCACCGAGCGTGTCGCCGGTATGCGCACCTTGCCGATTGGTGTCGACCAGCGCAGCGCCTGCCGTCACCCGGACTGGACCGGCCCGGACGACCTGGCAATCAAGATCGCCGAGCTGCGCGAGATCACCGACTGGGAAAAACCGATCTACGTGAAGATCGGCGCCAGCCGCCCGTATTACGACGTCAAACTAGCGGTGAAGGCTGGCGCCGATGTGATCGTGCTCGACGGCATGCAGGGCGGTACTGCGGCGACTCAGGAAGTGTTCATCGAGCACGTCGGCATTCCGATCCTGCCCGCCATCCCGCAGGCCGTGCAGGCCCTGCAGGAGATGGGCATGCACCGCAAGGTGCAACTGATCGTCTCCGGCGGGATTCGCAATGGCGCTGACGTGGCCAAGGCCATGGCCCTGGGCGCGGATGCGGTGGCCATCGGCACTGCGGCGCTGATCGCCCTCGGTGACAACCACCCGCGTCTGGATGCCCAACTCAAGGAGATCGGCTCGGCCGCAGGCTTCTATGATGACTGGCAGAACGGCCGCGACCCGGCCGGCATCACGACTCAGGACCCAGAGCTGGCCAAGCGCCTGAACCCCGAAGAGGCTGGCCGGCGCCTGGCCAACTACCTGCGCGTGCTGGTGCTGGAGGCGCAGACCATGGCGCGCGCCTGCGGCAAGTCGCACCTGCACAACCTTGACCCAGAGGATTTGGTCGCGCTGACCGTCGAGGCGGCGGCCATGGCGCGGGTGCCGCTGGCAGGGACGGCTTGGGTGCCGGGGCAGGCGCAGTACTAGCGCATCGCTGATCGGGCCGCTTTGCGGCCCTTTGCAGCCAGTCCTGTCGGTGCAGTGCTTGATTCACACGAGATCCTGTGGGAGATCACCCAGCCCTTAGGGCTGCGCTGTCGCGCAGAGAACTGATTTCGCAAGCGCGCCACGTACCCTGTGGGGGCTTTAGCCGCGAACACCGGCCAAGCCGGTGCCATACACCGAGTTGCCTGTTTCGCGGTGGTCCGGCACTCCGGTAAACCCGCTCCCACAGGTCCCTGCTATCAACAAGTTATGTGTAGTTCTATAGGAACGNCCCTGCTATCAACAAGTTATGTGTAGTTCTATAGGAACGGGCTTGCCCGTGCCAGGCGCCGCGACCCCCGCTAGGCGCGGCATTGCCGGGCCGCTCGCAAAGCGCTGCAACGCCACCTCAAAGGTTCATCTCGATCACACAGGAGTGCCCCGCATGAAGCTGTTTCTTGCTGTTGTGTCGTGCTTGCTCGCCACCCAGGTCCACGCCGCCGAGGCCACCCTCGACACCGGCAATACCGCCTGGATGATCTGCGCTGCGATGTTCGTGCTGATGATGTGTATTCCGGGCCTGGCACTGTTTTATGGCGGCATGGTGCGGGTCAAGAACTTCCTCTCGGTGTTCACCCAGCTGTTCGCCGTGGCCGGGGTCATCGGTATCCTCTGGGTGCTGTTCGGCTACAGCCTGGTGGTGAGCACTGCGGGCATGTTCGAGGGGCAATTGACCCTCAACAGTTTCGTCGGTGGGCTGGACAAGGCGCTGATGCTCGACATCGGCCACGACAGCCTGGTGGGCAGCATTCCCGAAGGGGTGTTCGCGGTGTTCCAGCTGACGTTTGCCATCATCACGCCCGCGCTGATCGCTGGCGGGTTTGCCGAGCGCATGAAGTTCAGCGCCTCGTTGCTGTTCATGGGCACCTGGTTCGTGCTGGTGTATGCGCCCATCGCGCATATGGTGTGGGGCGGGCCGGGGGCGTTGATGGTCAATTGGGGCGTGCTCGACTTCGCTGGCGGCACCGCCGTGCACATCAACTCAGGTGTCGCGGCCCTGGCGGCGGCGCTGATGCTGGGCAAGCGCAAAGGCTACCCACACGTGGCGATGCCGCCGCATAACCTGGGGTTCACCCTGGTGGGGGCGGGGCTGTTGTGGGTGGGCTGGTTCGGCTTCAACGTCGGCTCGGGCCTTGCCGCCAACCAGGGCGCCGGCGTGGTGATGCTGGCGACCATGATCGCCGCCTGCGCCGGTATCGTCGGCTGGCTGCTCAGCGAAACCGTCATGCTTGGCCGACCCACCGCGCTGGGCGCGGCATCCGGCGCACTCGCCGGGCTGGTGGGCATCACCCCGGCATGTGCGTTCGTCGGACCTTTGGGGGCGCTGGCGATCGGTTTGCTGACTGGGGCCGCGTGCTTTTTCGCTGTGACCCGCCTCAAGCAGGCGCTGGGGTATGACGACAGCCTCGATGTGTTCGGCTTGCACGGGGTTGGCGGTATCGTCGGCGCCTTGCTCACTGGCGTATTTGCAGCGCCTGCGCTGGGTGGCTATGTGGAGGGCGTGAGGCCGCTGGCTCAGTTGCTGGTTCAGCTCAAGGGCGTGGCGTCCACCTTCGTGTATTGCTTCGTGGTGAGCTGGGCGATCCTTGGGGCGATCAAGTTGGTCATCGGCCTGCGCGCCTCGCGCGAGGATGAAGAGCAGGGGTTGGACCTGGCGGAGCACAACGAACGTGCCTATAACCTGTGATTCAGCCACCCACTTCTGGCCCGCGCAAGCCAAGGCTTGCCGGCTTAGTCGATGGCCTGCGAGGCCTGCCGAGCATGCCTGAGGCTTTCTTCTGGGGCCATCAAGGGGTAGCCTCGCCTGATCATTGGCCAAGCGTATTCCCATCGCCATGCCCGAAGGTTTTTCCTCGCTGCCCTCGCTCAATGCCCTGCGCATGTTCGAGGTAGTGGCACGGCACCTGAATTTTCGCCTCGCGGCCGACGAACTGGGCGTTACCCAAGCCGCCGTGGCTCAGCAGATTCGCGGGCTGGAGGCGAGTCTTGAGATCCGTCTGTTCGAGCGCCTGGCCCGTGGTCTGGCGCTGACCGATGCGGGGCGTAGCTATAGTACGAGCGTGCGCGGTGCCCTGGCGATCATCGATGATGCCACCCGCCGGTTGCGCCCGATGCCTGGGCACCTTACCGTCAGCGTCACGCCTACCTTTGCCTCGAAATGGCTGATCCCGCGGCTTGGGGATTTCGCCGACACCAACCCGGACATCGATCTGCGCTTGCTGGCTACCGACCGCTTGTCCCACTTTCATACCGATGCCGTTGACCTGGCGGTGCGCTACGGCGAGCCACCTTTCGGCGCTGGGCTGAATGCCGAACCGTTGATGCAGCAGCGCGTGATTGCGGTGGCCAGCCCAACGCTGCTGGCCGACAAGGGACGGCCCACTACCTTCGAAGCACTGCAAGGGTTCGTCGCGTTGCACGATGCCCATGACTTCTGGCCGGCGTTTAGCGCGGCCCTGTTTCCGGGACATGCGCAGCCTACTGCCCGCAATCTGCGCTTCAATCAGACTTCGCTGGCCATAGAGGCAGCCGTGGCCGGGCAGGGCATCACCCTGGCGAGCCTGGCGTTCGTAAAGGCCGATCTTGACGCCGGCCGGCTGGTGCAGGTGTTTCCCCTGCAACTGCAATTGGACAAGGCGTTCTACCTGGTGTGGCCACGCAAGGCGCAGCAGACCGCCACGTTGCAGGTGGTCCGGGATTGGCTCAAGCAGCAGGCAGCCGATAGTCAAACTACTGGCTGAGGAAAGCTCGGCTGGCTCCCTCGCCCTTGCTGCGGCTGCTAGTTTCTTCTCTCGGATGGGTACATTCCTACACGGTTTATCGGGAGGCAGCATGTCAGTACAAAAAGTGGCAATCATCACCGCTGGCGGCAGTGGTATGGGCGCAGCGGCAGCGCGACGTCTGGCAGCGGAGGGTTTCAAGGTCGGTATCCTGTCATCTTCGGGCAAAGGCGAAGCGCTGGCCGGCGAGCTCGGCGGTATCGGGGTGACCGGCAGCAACCAGGTGGTGGAGGACTTGCAGCGCCTGGTGGAGGCGGTCATGGCCAGGTGGGGCCGGATCGATGTGCTGGTCAACAGTGCCGGCCACGGGCCGCGTGCGCCGATCCTGGAAATCAGCGACGCAGACTGGCACACGGGCATGGAGGTCTATCTGCTCAACGTGATCCGCCCGGCGCGCCTGGTGACGCCGATCATGCAGCAGCAAAAGGGCGGTGTGATCATCAATATCTCCACCGCCTGGGCCTTCGAGCCCAGCGACCTGTTCCCCACTTCGGCGGTGTTTCGCTCGGGCCTGGCGGCGTTCAGCAAGATCTTCGCTGACACGTATGCTGCCGACAACGTGCGCATCAACAACGTGCTGCCTGGCTGGATCGACAGCCTACCGGCCACCGAGCAACGCCGCGACAGTGTGCCGCTCAAGCGCTACGGCACTGGCGAGGAGGTCGCCGCGACCATCGCCTTCCTGGCCAGCGAAGGCGCGGCCTACATCACCGGGCAAAACATCAAGGTCGACGGAGGGCTGACCCGCGGTGTCTGACTGCACCGCGAGCGCCGCTGTGGAGGGCTTACAGCCAGTGGGTCACTGCCCACCAGCCCAGGCCACCCATCACCACGGTGTACGGTAGTGCCATCCATACCATGCGCCCGTATGACAAGCGCACCAGCGGGGCAATCGCCGAGGTCAGCAGGAACAGGAACGCTGCCTGCCCATTAGGTGTCGCAACGCTGGGCAGGTTGGTGCCGGTGTTGATGGCCACCGCCAGGGTCTCGAAGTGCTCGCGGCTCATGGCGCCGTCGAGAAACGCCTGCTTGACCTCGGTGATGTAGATGGTCGCGACGAACACGTTGTCGCTGATCGCCGACAACAGGCCGTTGGCCAGGTACAGCATGCCCGGTTGCTGATCGCCCGGCAGCGCCAGCACCCAGGCGATCAGGGGGCTGAACAACTGCTGTTGGTGAATCACCGCGACCACCGCGAAGAACACCACCAACAGCGCGGTGAACGGCATGGCGTCCTGGAAGGCGCGGCCCAGGCGGTGCTCATCGGTGATGCCGGTGAACGCGGTGATCAGCACGATCACCAGCAGGCCGATCAGCCCCACCTCGGCCAGGTGCAGGCCCAGGCAGACGATCAGGATCAGTGCCGCCAGCCCCTGCACCAGCAGGGCCAGGCGCTGCGCGGCGGTACGTGCGGCATCGTCTTCGGCAGCGCACGCGCTCAAGACCTGGCGCACGCGTTCAGGCATCAGTGTGCCATAGCCGAACAGGCGCAGCTTTTCCAGCAGCACGCAGGTCACCAGGCCTGCGGCCAGCACTGGCATCGACACGGGCGCGACCTTCGAGAAAAACTCGGCAAAGTGCCAGCCCATCTCGTGGCCGATCAGCAGGTTCTGTGGCTCGCCCACCAGGGTGCACACCCCGCCCAGGGCGGTGCCCACTGCGCCGTGCATCAGCAAGCTGCGCAGGAAGGCTCGGAACTGCTCGAGGTCTTCGCGGTGCAGTGCGCCGAGCTGATGGTCGCTGTCGAGCGCCGAGTCTGCGCGAGGGTCGTTGCCAGAGGCGACCCGGTGGTAGATGGCATAGAAACCCACGGCTGCGCCGATGATCACCGCGGTCACGGTCAGGGCGTCGAGAAATGCCGACAGAAACGCCGACAGCACGCAGAACAGCAGGGCCAGCAGCGCCTTGCTGCGCACCCCCAGCAGGATGCGGGTGAACAGGAACAGCAGCAGCTCCTTCATGAAGTGAATGCCCGCGACCATGAACATCAGCAGCAGGATGACCGGAAAATTGTGTTGCAGCTCCTCGTACAGCGTCTCGGGGGTGGTCATGCGCAGCAGTAGCGCCTCGACCAGCAGCAGCCCGCCGGGCATTAGCGGATAGCACTTGAGTGCCATCCCCAAGGTAAAGATGAACTGCACCACCAGTACCCAGCCGGTGGCCACCGGTCCGAGGGTCGCCAGCAGTAGCGGGTTGAGCACCAGGAACAGGGCGATGACGGTCTTGTACCAACCCGGGGATTGGCCCAGGAAACTGTGGGCGAGGGCGCCGGTCAGGGAGCGGGGCATGAAAATGTATCCTTTTGATTCAGCAGTGCCGCACGGTGCCGCAAGCGGCGTCGCGGTGCAACCGGTGCAGTCCCGTTTTTGGCAGACGTACGGCCTTGACGGTGCGCTAACATTCAGCCGAAGAACCCTTCTCGCCACAGGAGTGTCGCCCGTGACCGAATACACCGCATTCAAGGTGGAACTGACCGATAACATTGCTCACGTTCAGATCAACCGCCCGGAAAAGATCAACGCGATGAACGCCGCGTTCTGGAGCGAAATCATCGATATCTTCCGTTGGATCGACGACACCGACGCGGTGCGGGCGGTGGTGATCAGCGGCGCTGGCAAACACTTCTCCTCCGGCATCGACCTGATGATGCTGGCCTCGCTTGCCGGGCAGATGGGCAAGGACGTGGGACGTAACGCTCGCCTGCTGCGCAGCACCATCTTGCGCCTGCAAGGCTCGTTCAATGCCGTGGACAACTGCCGCAAGCCGGTACTGGCGGCGATTCAAGGCTATTGCATCGGCGGTGCCATCGACCTGGTCTCAGCCTGCGACATGCGTTACTGCGCGCGCGACGCGCAGTTCTCGATCAAGGAAATCGACATGGGCATGGCCGCCGATGTCGGCACCCTGCAACGTTTGCCGCGTATCATCGGCGACGGCATTCTGCGCGAGCTGGCTTACACCGGCCGTACGGTCCAGGCCGAAGAAGCGCTGCGCATCGGCCTGGTCAACCGGGTTTACGATGACTCGGCGGCGCTGCTGGACGGGGTCTTTGCCATTGCCCGCGAAATTGCCGCAAAATCACCGGTCGCCGTGGCCGGCACCAAGCAGATGCTCAGCTACATGCGCGACCATCGTATCGACGATGGCCTGGAGTACATCGCCACTTGGAACGCCGCCATGTTGCAGTCCGAAGACTTGCGGGTGGCCGTGGCCGCCCACATGAGCAAACAGCAACCGACGTTCGCCGACTGACCGCTGCGGCGGGCGTCCTTTAGGGGCAGCACCATGTCAGCACGCTGGACAACCGCAGTACTCGACCCGCAGATCGCCGGAGGGCTTGCCGTGGCCCGTAGCCCGGAGGGGTTTCTGTTCGACGCCAACGGTGCGTTGTTCCCCCGCGATTGGCTCAAGCGCCAGGGCCTGGACGTGCTCTGCGAGCACGGTATCGGCCACTTCGAGGGTGAGGCGGTGTTCCTGCTCGAACTGCGCAGCGCCGCTGAGGTGCCGGGCTGTGCCTGGCAAGGGCTGAGGCGTTTCATGCTCGAAGGCGATTTCGATACCTACAAAGTGCTCGGCTACGCCGCGCAAATCGGCACCTGGGCCCGCGAGCACCGGTTTTGTGGCAGTTGCGGCCAGCCGATGAGTCAGATTCAGTGGGAGCGGGCCATGCACTGCCAGCGCTGCGACCTGCGCAGCTACCCGCGCATTTCGCCGAGCATGATCGTGCTGGTCACCCGTGGCGACGAGGTGCTGCTGGCCCGCTCGCCGCGTTTTGTCACTGGCGTCTACAGCACCCTGGCGGGCTTTGCCGAGCCAGGCGAGTCGGCCGAGGATTGCCTGGTGCGCGAGGTGCGCGAAGAGGTGGCGGTGCAGGTGAAGAACATCCAGTACGTTGGCAGCCAGTGCTGGCCATTCCCGCACTCGATGATGCTGGGCTTCCATGCCGAATACGCTGGCGGTGACATCGTGATGCAGCCGGACGAGATCGAGGACGCGCAATGGTTCAACGTGCACGACCTGCCGCCGCTGCCGGCCGGGCGCTCCATCGCCCGTTACCTGATCGACCTGTATGTGGCGCGGCGCTTAGGCCTGCCCGAACCAGTGCTGCCACGCTAGGCGTACGGTCAGGGCCAGCACCACGGTGATGAACACCGGGCGGATGAACTTGCTGCCGCCGCTGATCGCCGTGCGTGCGCCGAAGAACGCACCGACCATTACCGACAGGCCCATGCACAGGCCAACGATGTAGTCGACCTGCCCGGAAATGATGAACACCGTCAGCGCCGCGATGTTGCTGACGAAGTTCATGCTGCGCGCCACGCCGCTGGCGCGTACCAGGTCGATGGGATAGAGCAGCAGTGTGCTGACGGTCCAGAACGCGCCGGTGCCTGGGCCGGCGACGCCGTCGTAGAAGCCCAGGGTGAAGCCTTGCGGGGCCTGCCATTTCTTCTTGATCGGAGCATCGGCGTCCAGCGGCGCCTTGGGCGTGCCGCCGAACAGCAAGTAGATGCCACAGGCGAAGACAATGACCGGCAGCATCTTGTTCAGCCACTCGGCCGGCATGTAGTGGGCGATCACCGCACCCAGCAGCGCCCCCACCAGTGTGGCGAACAGCGCCGGGCGCCACTGCGCTGGATCGAACAGCTTGCGCCGGTAGTAGGTGAAGCCAGCGGTGGCTGAGCCGAAGGTGGAACTGAGCTTGTTGGTCCCCAGTACCAGATGCGGCGGCATGCCGGCGGTGAGCAGGGCGGGGGTGGTCAACAGCCCGCCACCGCCGGCGATGGCATCGATGAAACCGGCGACGAAGGCGACCAAGGCGAGGATCAGCAGGGTGAGAGGTTCTACGGTGAGTTCGAAAGGCATGGGGTTCAGGCAGGCAGGACGGCAGGGGGCGGCAATGGCCGCGCGCGAAGGCAGACATGGTAATCCTGGCGCGTGCGGGTTGCCAGTGCCGGTGCCTGGCGGGTGGCGCTGCGAAGCGGCCGGCGCTGCGGCTAGAGGAACCAGCGATACTCCCGTGCACTGACTTCATGCAGGAACGCCAGGTGGTCCTGGCGCTTGTTTTCGCAGTACACCATCACGAACTCCTTGCCCAACCCCTGGTTGACTGCCGGATGACCGCACATGGCCGCCACGGCGCCGGGCATGTCCTTGGGAAAGTCGATGCCGCTGGTGCGGTCCTGGTTGAGCGGCGCGATGGGTTCCTGCGCCGCGTCAAGGCCGTGCTCCATGCCGCACAGAATCGCCGCCAGCACCAGATAGGGGTTGGCGTCGGCGCCGGCCAGGCGGTGCTCGATGCGCAGGTTGCGTGCATCGGACTCGGGGATGCGGATGCACGCATCGCGGTCCTCGAAACCCCAGCTGGCGCGGCTGGCGGCGTTGACCATGGCGCCGTAGCGGCGAAATGCGTTGTGGTTGGGCGCGAAGATCGGCATGCAGTGCGGTAGCAGTGCCAGGCAGCCGGCCACGGCGTGACGCAAGGGGCGCTGTTGGTCGGCGGCCAGCAGGTTGTTGCCGGGCGCATCGAACAGGCTGACGTGCACATGCATGCCGCTGCCGGGGGCGTCCAGGTAAGGTTTGCTCATGAACGAAGCGCGCAGGCCGTGCTTGAGCGCGACACCACGGGTGCTGCGGCAGAACATCGCCGCCCAGTCGGCGGCGCGCAGGCCGTCGTCGCAATGGTTGAAGTTGATCTCGAACTGCCCTGGACCCAGCTCGGCGGTGATCACGTTGGCATCCACCCCCTGGGCGTTGGCGCTGCTGACCATGTCGTGCAGCACGTCCGAGAAGCGCGACAGGCGCTCGATGTGCATGTTCGGCTGATCATCCGGGTCGTGGCTGAACGGATCGCGGGGGAACTGCGGCAGGCCGTCTTTCAGGGCGCGGTCGAACAGGTAGAACTCCAGTTCGAAGGCTACCACCGGGCGGATGCCGCGTTGTTCCAGGCGTTGCAGTACCCGGGCCAGGACCTCGCGGGGCTCGAACTCAATGGGGGCGGCAGTGCCGTCGGAGCTGATCAGCATCTGCCCCAGCGGCTCGCGCTCCCAGGTCACCGGTTTCAGGGTGCCGGGCACCAGACGCCGTGGGGCGTCCGGGTCGCCGTCGCCGAAGCAGTAGTCGCCAATCGGAAACAACCCGCCCTGGGTGCCCAGCAGCACGCAGTTCTGCGGCAGTTTCAGGGGGCTGCCAGCGGCGACTTTCTCGAGCATGTCGATGGGGTAGCGCTTACCGTAGAAATGCCCGGGGATATCCAGGCTGATCAGGTCGACATAGCGCACAGCGGGATGCTGCAAGCGAAAGGCGCGGACTTCGTCGAGCAAGGTGGCGTTCGTTGTCTGTGTCATTGCAATGCTCTTAGCGGAAGACCCAGAGAACCCGGGTCGCCTGGTCGGTCAGGTTGGCATAGCGGAACTGGCTGTGCGGCGGTAGCTGGAAACTGTCATTGGCGCGCAGGGTGACGGCGCCCTCATGGCCTTCGCGCCACAGGGTCAACTCGCCTTCCAGTACGAAACCACCCTGTTCGGAGCTGTCGTCCAAATGCCCTTCGCCGCTGCTGGCGCCGGGCGCCAGGTGGCTTTCGAGCATGGCGAAGCGGCCATTGAGGGTGGGCGAGACCAGCACGTCGGTCACGCCGGCGGCGTAGTACAGGGTGCGTCGTTCGCCGGGGCGGGTGACCCAGTCGAGGGCGTGGGGCGTAGTCGCCTGATAGAAATAGGTGGTGGGAACGTGCAGCGCTTCGCTGATGGCGGTGAGATCGGCCACGGTGGGGCGCGACAGGCCGCGCTCGACCTGCGACAGAAAACCCAGCGAGCGGTTGACCCGCCCGGCCAGCTCGTCCAGGGTCAGGCCGCGATGCTTGCGCAGATCGCGTACCAGCCGGGCCAGCAGTTGTGCGTCCTTGCTCGGATCAGACATGCTCGCGAATCCTGCACCAGGCCTTGGCCGCCGCCTCCCAGGGTGCGGCTAGCAAGTTGCGGCCGGCCGGTAACGCCTGGACGCCGTAGCTGGCGACGTGTTGGGCAGACTGCTTGGACATGTCGAAGCCTCGTGAAATTCGCTCTGCCTATTTTCATGAAAATTAGCAGAAGAATTTCATTGCGCCAGTCGCGGTCGGTTTGCGGCCTATCACGATTTGATCTGGCGCAGCATTCAGCTCAACTGGCGGCCTTGCGCCTGGGTTGTTTCGGTTTGCCCGTTGGCTTGCCTTTGGCGGCGGCTTTGCGCTTTTTCTTCCATGGCGCGGCGGCCTTGCCCAGCACCTGCCCGGTGATGGTCAGGCGCATGCCGGCGCAGCGTTGCACCAGCTTGCCCATCCACGCCGATTGCCGGGTGACGAATTCATCAAGACTCATGTCGCCGCTTTGCACCATGTCCAGTGCCTGCTCCCAGATCGCGGTAGTGCCCGGATCGGCGATGGCCCGAGGCACCGCGTCGATCAGGCCGAAAGCCGCTGGGGTCGCGCTCAGGGCCTTGCCCTGCTTGACCAGGTAACCCCGGTCGAGCAGGCCTTGAATGATGCTGGCGCGGGTGGCTTCGGTGCCGATGCCGGTGGTTTCCTTGAGCTTCTGCTTGAGTCGTGGGTCGTCGACCAGTTTGGCGACGTTTTTCATGGCCTTGATCAGGTCACCTTCGGTAAACGGCTTGGGTGGCTGGGTCCACAGGTCCTTGAGTTGCAATCCGTGCACCGCGCAGTCTTGCCCCTGGCGTAGCTCAGGCAGGACCTGAGGCGCGGGGGCTTCGCGGCCTTTGGCCGGTGTCAGCGCCTCGGGCAGGGCGCGACGCCAGCCGGGCTCGACGATCTGCTTGCCTACCGCGCGCAGGGCATGCCCGGCGCAATCGAAGTCGGCCTGGGTGCGGTCGTACTCGTGGTTGGGCAGAAACTGCGCCAGGTAGCGCGCACGGATCAGGGTATACACCGCCTTGTACTTAGGCGGCAGGCGTGCTGGGTCGCTGGCGGCGGCGGTGGGGATGATGCCGTGGTGGGCACTGACTTTCTGATCGTTCCAGGCCCGCGAGCGGCGCTCGGGTTGCAGGTAAGGTTGCAACGGCGCAAGGCTGGCGTCGGCTCGCTGCAAGGCGTTGAGAATACCGGGCGCCTCGCCGTGCTGGCTCAAGGGCAGGTAGCCGCTGTCGCTGCGCGGGTAGGTGATGAGCTTGTGAGTCTCGTACAGCGCCTGGGCGATATCGAGGGTTTCCTGGGCGCCCAGGCCGAGCTTCTTCGAACACACCTCTTGTAGCGTGCCAAGGTCGAAAGGCAGTGGCGCAGCCTCGCGTACACGTTCAGTGGCCACCTGGCTCACCTGCGCGCTGCCCGCCCTCTGCATGTCTTGGGCGGCCTGTTGGGCTTGGGCCTGGTTCAGGCAGCGGCCTTGGTCATCGCAGGTGTCTTGTGGTGCGTGCCATTGGGCACAGAACATGTGCCCCGCGCTGTGCAACTGGACCTCGATGGCCCAGAACGGCACCGGCACGAAGTCGGCGATGCTGCGGTCGCGGTCGACCACCAGGCGCAGCGTGGGGGTTTGTACCCGGCCTACCGGCAGCACGCCCTGATAGCCGGATTGGCGGCCCAGCAGGGTGAACAACCGGCTCATGTTCATGCCGATCAGCCAGTCGGCGCGCGAGCGGCCCAGTGCCGAGTGATAAAGGTTGAAGGTTTCCTGCCCGGGTAGCAGGCGGGCAAGCGCCTTGCGGATCGAGGCGTCGTCCAGGGCCGAGAGCCACAGGCGCTGGATCGGGCCGCGGTAGCGACAATGTTCAACCAGTTCGCGGGCGATCATCTCGCCTTCGCGGTCGGCGTCGGTGGCGATCACCAGTTCTCGCGCCTCACCCAGCAGACGCTTGACCGCCTTGTATTGGCTGGCGGTCTTGGGCTTGACGGTCATCTTCCATTTATCGGGGATGATCGGCAGGTCTTCGAGGGTCCAGCGCTTGTAGCGCTCGTCATAGCTATCGGGCGGGGCGGTTTCGAGCAGGTGGCCGATGCACCAGGTAACGCAGAGGTCCGGGCCTTGCCAGCAGCCGTCACCTCGGCGGTTGGCGCCGAGTACCTTGGCGATGTCTTTGGCCTGGGAAGGCTTTTCGCAGAGAAAAAGGCGCATGGCGCGAAGAGGATTCATTCTTTGAGGTGCGCACTAGGATGCGCAACCGAAGACGTGCAGGCAAGCTTTATCTGTATGTATGTACAGGTTTTTTGTCAGCGTTTCTGACAGGGGCCGCTCGGGCTGGGGAAACACTAGCGTGCTGGGGGGGGCAGCTGCCGCTCCCTCGCGTCTCGGGCGGGGGAGCGGCGGATTCAGCCGGTCAGATGACCTCGCGGGAATCGCGCACCATGTCGACATGCGGGATGCCAGCTTCGAGGAACTCCTCGCTGACCACCCGGAAACCCAGGCGCTCGTAGAACGGCGTGGCATGGACTTGGGCGCTGAGCATCTGCTGCTTGAGGTCGCGATGTTGCGCCTCGCTGATGGCCGCGCGCATCAGCGCATCGCCCACGTGCAGGCCGCGCCAGTCCTTGAGGACCGACACCCGGCCAATAGTACCGTCGGGCAGCAGGCGCGCGGTGCCGATGGGGTAGTCGCCTTCCATTGCCAGGAAGTGCACGGCGGTGGGGTCTTCGGCGTCGAACTCAAGCTCCGGCGGCACGTGCTGCTCGGCAACGAACACAGCGCTGCGGATACGGTGGATGTCGGCGTTGTCCTTGTGCCAGTCCGCCAGGCGAACGCTGATCTTATTCGTCATTGGCAAACCCCAGGCTTCCTTGCTTGATGAGCTGGCAGATCAGCGTCAGACCTTCTTCATCGGCTATCCACTTGCTCAGGTTTTCGATGTGCAGGGCGTCAGCGGCGCAGATCAGCTTCAGCAGCGGGCGCAGGTGACCCGACAGCAGGCGGCTCTGGCCGCTGGCGAACAACAACAGGTCATCTTCGACCTCCGACCAAGCCATGCGCGCGCTTGGATTGCGGATCAGGATGGCGCCTTGCTCAAGGCTGTCGCGCAGCTCTTCTTCGCTCAGGGCTTCGCCGGTTACCAGCTCAGGGTAGCGCGGCTCAGTCATGAACTGGCCGAACCAGGTCAGCAGCAGGTCCTTGTCGTTCATGTGCTTGTCGATCAGCGCCTTGAGGCGGTCCAGGGCATCGTGCTGGATCTGGTGCGGATCGGCCGCAGGCGTGGCGTCGGCGTCGCTGTAGCGCTCTTCGTCGGGCAGGAACTGGCTGAGGAAGTCGGTGAAGTGGGTCAGTACCTCGGCAGCACTCGGAGCGCGGAAGCCGACCGAATAGGTCAGGCACTCGTCTTCGGCGATACCGTAGTGGGCCAGGCGCGGTGGCAGGTAGAGCATGTCGCCTGGCTCCAAGGTCCACTCTTCGCTCTGTTGGAAGTCGGCCAGGATGCGCAGGTCGGCGTGGTCGATCAGGGCGCTGTCGCTGTCGCACATCTGACCGACTTTCCAGGTACGCGTGCCGTCGCCTTGCAGCAGGAACACGTCGTAGTTGTCGAAGTGCGGGCCGACGCTGCCACCGGGGGCGGCGTAGCTGATCATCACGTCGTCGATACGCCAGCTGGGCAGGAAGCGGAACTCTTCGAGCAGTTCGGCCACTTCCGGGACGAACTGATCCACCGCCTGGACCAGCAGGGTCCAGTCACGTTCGGGCAGGTCGGCAAAGGCATCTTCGGCGAACGGACCGCGACGCAGTTCCCACGGACGCTCGCCGTGTTCGAGCACCAGGCGCGATTCGACCTCTTCCTCCAGCGCCAGGCCTGCCAGCTCGTCGGCATCGATGGGGCTGACGAAGTCGGGGAACGCTTGGCGTACCAGCAGCGGCTTTTTCTGCCAGTAGTCGCGCAGGAATTCACGGGCCGTCAGGCCGCCCAGCAGTTGCAGTGGAGTATCAGAATTCATGTTCAACCTATTGAAAAAACTTAGTTTTCGTACGGGAATAAAAACGCCCGGCGAGGCCGGGCGTTGTACGCGACGGATCGCTTAGATGCGTTTGGCCTGAGCCACTGCGTTGCCGATGTAGGTCGCAGGCGTCAATTGCTTGAGTTCTGCCTTGGCCTCGGCCGGTATGTCCAGGCCGTCGATGAAGGTCAGCAGCGCTTCAGGGGTGATGCCCTTGCCACGGGTCAGCTCCTTGAGCTTCTCGTAGGGGTTCTCGATGTTGAAGCGGCGCATTACCGTCTGGATCGGCTCTGCGAGGACTTCCCAGCAAGCGTCCAGGTCGGCGGCGATACGGGCGGCGTTGACTTCCAGCTTGCCGATGCCCTTGAGGCTGGCTTCGTAGGCAATGACGCTGTGAGCGAAGCCCACGCCCAGGTTACGCAGCACGGTGGAGTCGGTCAGGTCACGCTGCCAGCGGGAGATTGGCAGCTTGCTGGCAAGGTGCTGGAACAGTGCGTTGGCGATGCCTAAGTTGCCTTCGGAGTTCTCGAAGTCGATCGGGTTGACCTTGTGCGGCATGGTCGAGGAGCCGATTTCGCCGGCAACGGTCTTCTGTTTGAAGTAGCCCAGCGAGATGTAGCCCCAGACATCGCGGTCGAAGTCGATGAGGATGGTGTTGAAGCGGGCGATCGCATCGAACAGCTCGGCGATGTAGTCGTGCGGCTCGATCTGGGTGGTGTACGGGTTGAATTGCAGGCCCAGCTCGTCCTCGATGAAGGCACGTGCGTTGGCTTCCCAGTCGATCTGCGAGTAGGCCGACAGGTGGGCGTTGTAGTTACCGACGGCACCGTTGATCTTGCCCAGCAGCGGCACGGCGGCCACTTGGGCGATCTGGCGCTCCAGGCGATAGACCACGTTGGCCAGCTCTTTACCCAGGGTGGTCGGCGAAGCCGGTTGGCCGTGGGTGCGCGACAGCATTGGCACGTCGGCATGCTGGTGAGCCAGGGCGCGGATGGACTCGGCGATCTGGCGCATCAGCGGCAGCAGCACGTCGTCACGGCCAGCGCGCAGCATCAGGGCGTGGGACAGGTTGTTGATGTCCTCGCTGGTGCAGGCGAAGTGGATGAACTCGCTGACCTTGGCCAGCTCAGGCAGTTGCGCAGCCTGCTCCTTGAGCAGGTACTCGATGGCCTTGACGTCGTGGTTGGTGGTGCGCTCGATCTCTTTGACGCGTTCGGCGTGCTCGAGCTTGAAGTCAGTGGCCAGGCTGTCCAGCACGGCGTTGGCTTCGGCGCTGAAGGCCGGCACTTCGCCGATTTGCGGGTGGGCGGCCAGGCGCTGCAGCCAGCGTACTTCGACCAGGGCGCGGAAACGGATCAGACCGAATTCGCTGAAAATGGGGCGCAGGGCCTGGGTTTTGCCGGCGTAACGGCCGTCTACAGGGGAAACCGCAGTGAGCGAAGAAAGCTGCATGGGGTGTTCTCGGACAGTCAGGCTTTTGGAAGGGCGCATATCATACATGAAAAATGCGCCGGAGTCGGGTGGCTGACCAAAGGTCAGCCCGTGCAGGAGCGGTCTCGCGTGGCGAAAGGGCCCAGGATCTTGGTCGCGGCATCTATGGTCGGGACCGCTTCGCGCGCCTTTCGCGGCACAAGGCCGCTCCTACAGGTTTTGCGTCAATCAGCTGTGCGCATCATGCCGTACAGTTCTTTGAGCAGCTTGCGTCGGTTGAACACCAACTGCCAGCGGTGTCCGCCCAGTTGCCGCCAGAGGCGCGCGGCGCGAATACCGGCGAGCAGCAGGGCGCGGATTTTCGAGGCGTTGCTGGCCTGTTGCAGGAAGCGCATGTCGCCGTGCACCTGGATACGCTGGCGCAGGGTGCTCAGGGTGTCCTGGTACAAGGCTCCACTGGAAGCGATGACATTATCGTGAACCAGGCCGAAGTGCTCGGCCTGGGACTGGATCTGCGGCAGGCGGTTGCCGATGGTGTCGAGCAGGTCGCCGCGCTTGTTCAGCTGGCGCTCCAGGCCCAGCATCGACAGCGCGTAGCGCAGCGGCTCGCGTTGCAGGCTGCTGGGGTCGCGCTCTAAGGCGCCGACCAGCGCGCGGTAGCCGTCGCGCAGGTTGAGGTCGTCGCCGCCGAATACCTCGAGGGTATCCTTGGGGTCGCGCACCAGCAGGCTGCCGAGCATGCAGCCAATGTTGGCCTCGCTGGCCTGGCCGGTGCGGGCGATACGGTCCACCAGCACGGCAGCCTGGAACACGCCGCCCAGGGCGATCAGTTGCTCCTGCACGGTATTCATGGGCGCGGGCTCCACGGCTCGGCGACTTCGATTACACCGCCGCCCAGGCACACTTCGCCGTGGTAGAACACCACGGACTGGCCGGGCGTGACCGCGCGCTGCGGCTCGTCGAACACCGCGCGGTAGCCGCTGTCGGTTTGCTCCAGGGTGCAGTGCTGGTCGCCTTGGCGGTAGCGCACCTTGGCCGTGAGTCGGCGCGGGCTGGACAGGTCAATCGGGTTGACCCAGAAAATCTCCGAGGCCAGCAGGGCGCGGGAGAACAGCCACGGGTGCTCGTTACCCTGGCCGACCACCAGCACGTTGCGGGTCAGGTCTTTGTGCAGCACGTACCACGGCTCGTCGCTGGCGTCCTTGAGGCCGCCGATGCCCAGGCCCTGGCGCTGACCGATGGTGTGGTACATCAGGCCATGGTGGCGGCCGATTACCTCTCCGTCGGTGGTTTCGATGTTGCCAGGCTGGGCGGGCAGGTACTGCTTGAGGAAGTCACTGAAGCGGCGCTCGCCGATGAAGCAAATCCCGGTGGAGTCTTTCTTCTTGGCGGTGGCCAGGCCGTGTTTTTCGGCGATGGCGCGGACCTCGGGTTTTTCCAGCTCACCTACCGGGAACAGGGTACGGGCGATTTCCTTGCCGCCAACGGCGTGCAGGAAGTAGCTCTGGTCCTTGTTCGGGTCCAGGCCCTTGAGCAGTTCGGTGAGTGCGCCGGTGTCGCGGCGGCGTACGTAATGGCCAGTGGCGATCAGGTCGGCGCCCAGCGACATGGCGTAGTCGAGGAACGCCTTGAACTTGATTTCGCGGTTGCAGAGGATGTCCGGGTTGGGCGTGCGGCCGGCTTTGTACTCTTCGAGGAAATGCTCGAACACGTTATCCCAGTATTCTGCGGCGAAGTTGGCGGTGTGCAGCTTGATGCCGATACGGTCGCACACGGCCTGAGCGTCGGCCAGGTCTTCGCGGGCGGTGCAGTATTCGGTGCCGTCGTCCTCTTCCCAGTTCTTCATGAACAGCCCTTCCACCTGGTAGCCCTGCTCCATGAGCAGAAGGGCGGAGACGGAAGAGTCCACGCCGCCGGACATGCCGACGATGACGCGGGTCTTGGCGGGGTCTTTGAGTGCTGGGCTGGTCATGGTTACCGGTGTGTATCAGGGGGAAAAGCGCGGATTCTAGCAAACCCGCAGCGTGGCGTCAGTCGCGTAGCAGTGTGAGGCTGTGCAGCGGACCTGCCAGGTAATCGTCCAGGCAACGTGGCACCAGCTCGCTGCGCCAGCGCGTGGGCTCGGCCAGCAGTTCGTCGCGGGTCAGCCAGACGGAGCGCACGATGTCGCTATCCAGGGCCAGGTCCGGGTGATGGCGCAGCGGGCGGGCGGCGAAGCAGATGCGCTGGTAGGTCACGCCGTTGCTGGGGGCTGTATAGAGGTAGATGCCGACCACGCCGGTCAGTTCGACTTCCCAGGCGGTTTCTTCCAGGGTTTCGCGCAGGGCGGCCTGGGCCAGGGTTTCGTTCGCTTCGAGGTGCCCGGCCGGCTGATTGAAGACATGCTGGCCGGCCTTGAATTCTTCGACGAACAGAAACTTGCCGTCGTGCTCGACGATCGTGGCGACGGTGATGTGGGGTTGCCAGGTCATTAACAGCTCCTTCAGGGCGGATGCGGACACTGTGGGGGCGGGTTCACCCGCGAATGCGTAGGTGCAGCCACTGACGCTTTCGCGGGTGAACCCGCTCCCACAGGGGGCGCTCGCTGCCGGAAATCAGTGATCCAGAAAGCACAAACCCCGGTGCGTGGCCGGGGTTTGTGTTGTTACTTCAAGCGAACCTTACAGTGCTGCGATGGCGCTGTTCAGGGTCTGGCTTGGACGCATCACCTTGGCTGTCAGCTCGGCGTCCGGGGCGTAGTAGCCGCCGATATCGGCCGGTTTGCCCTGAACGGCGTTGAGTTCGGCGACGATGGTCGCTTCGTTCTCGGTCAGGGTCTTGGCCAGCGGTGCGAAGCGTGCCTGCAGTGCGACGTCGTCGCTCTGAGCAGCCAGGGCTTGGGCCCAGTACAGGGTCAGGTAGAAGTGGCTGCCGCGGTTGTCGATACCACCGACTTTGCGCGAAGGCGACTTGTTGGTGTCGAGGAACTTGCCGGTCGCCTGGTCCAGGGTGTTGGCCAGAACTTTGGCACGTGGGTTGTCGTAGGTGTTGCCCAGGTGCTCGAGCGAGGCGGCCAGAGCCAGGAATTCACCCAGCGAGTCCCAGCGCAGGAAGTTCTCTTCGACCAGCTGCTGTACGTGCTTCGGTGCCGAGCCGCCAGCACCGGTTTCGAACAAGCCGCCGCCGTTCATCAGCGGCACGATCGACAGCATCTTGGCGCTGGTGCCCAGTTCCATGATCGGGAACAGGTCGGTCAGGTAGTCGCGCAGCACGTTGCCGGTCACCGAGATGGTGTCCTTGCCTTCGCGGATGCGGGCCAGGGAGAACTTGATGGCGTCGACCGGCGCCAGAACACGGATGTCCAGGCCAGTGGTGTCGTGATCTTTCAGGTACTTCTGCACTTTCTCGATCATCACGCCGTCGTGGGCACGAGCCGGGTCCAGCCAGAACACCGCAGGCGTGTTGCTCAGGCGGGCGCGGTTGACGGCCAGCTTGACCCAATCCTGGATCGGCGCGTCCTTGGTCTGGCACATGCGGAAGATGTCGCCAGCTTCGACGTTCTGCTCCAGCACGACGTTGCCCTTGCTGTCGACCACGCGTACGACGCCGTCGGCCTTGACCTGGAAGGTCTTGTCGTGGGAGCCGTACTCTTCGGCTTTCTGCGCCATCAGGCCGACGTTCGGTACGCTGCCCATGGTGGTCGGGTCGAAGGCGCCATGCTGCTTGCAGTCTTCGATGGTGGCCTGGTAGATGCCGGCGTAGCAGCGATCTGGGATGACCGCCTTGGCGTCTTGCAGCTCACCTGCGGTGTTCCACATTTTGCCCGAGTCGCGAATCATGGCCGGCATCGAGGCGTCGACGATGACGTCGCTCGGTACGTGCAGGTTGGTGATGCCTTTGTCGGAGTTGACCATGGCCAGCGCCGGGCGTACGGCGTACAGGGCCTGGATGTCGGCTTCGATTTCGGCTTGCTTTTCAGCGGGCAGGTCTTTGATACGGGCGTACAGGTCGCCGATACCGTTGTTGGCGTTGAAGCCGACTTCGCTCAGGGCGTCTGCGTGCTTGGCCAGCACTTCGCCGTAGAACGCTTCGACGATCACGCCGAACATGATCGGGTCGGAGACCTTCATCATGGTGGCTTTCAGGTGTACCGACAGCAGTACGCCGGAGGCTTTGGCATCGGCGATCTGCTCGGCGATGAAGGCTTTCAGGGCTTTGCGGCTCATGGTGGCGCAGTCGACGACTTCGGCGGCCTTGACGGCGGTTTTTTCTTTCAGGACGGTGGTGGAACCGTCCTTGCCGACCAGCTCGATGCGCAGGCTGTCGTCAGCCTCGATCAGTGCGGCTTTCTCGCTGCCGTAGAAGTCGCCCTGGGTCATGTGGGCAACATGGGATTTGGAGTCGGCAGCCCAGGCGCCCATTTTATGTGGGTGCTTGCGTGCGTAGTTCTTGACCGACAGGGGGGCGCGGCGGTCGGAGTTACCTTCGCGCAGGACCGGGTTCACGGCGCTGCCCTTGATGCGGTCGTAGCGCGCGCGGGATTCTTTCTCTTCGGCGCTGGCCGGTTCGTCGGCATAGTCAGGGATGTTGAAGCCTTTGGCTTGCAGTTCCTTGATCGCGGCTTTGAGCTGCGGAACCGAAGCGGAGATGTTCGGCAGCTTGATGATGTTGGCTTCTGGAGTGGTGGCCAGTTGGCCCAGTTCCGCCAGGTGATCGCCTACCTGCTTCTCTGCGCCCAGATGCTCCGGGAACGCCGCGAGGATACGGCCAGCCAGGGAGATGTCGCGGGTTTCTACGGCGATGTCAGCCGAAGCGGTGAAGGCTTCGATGATCGGCAGCAGCGAGTAGGTGGCGAGGGCGGGGGCTTCGTCGGTGAAGGTGTAGATGATCTTGGAACGGGTGGGCATGCGGGTTAACTCTCTATGTGCTGAGCGTACTCGAGTCTCGAGGTGCGCAGGGTAGGCGCTTCGCCCTGGCGACGCCATGAGCGGATAGTCGAGAGGCTGCGAGCGGTGATGGTGGATGCATCAGTCGAGCGTCAAGTGCTGGGCTACGGTAACAACCCAGGCTTCTGGTCGTTCATGACCAAGGGCGAGCCGCATTTTCCAAGGGTTCGCCCCAGTGACCCTATGGTCGCGGCGCAGTATATCAAACCAAATGGCCTATTCAGCAAGGTCAAGTGCGATCACGCCATTTATAAGACCAAAGACGTAGCGACAATGTGGCGGGTTGTCGCACAGGGGCGGCGGCAAGCTTCGAGCTACGAGCGGCAAGCAGCATGGGCTGCGGGTCCGTTGGTCCTGCGAGTTTCGGGTCAGTGCAGTCGCTTGAGAGGCTTGCGAGCTGCTTGCCGCTTGCCGCCTCAAGCTTGCAGCTCGGAAAAGCTGGTTTAGGCTCATTGCAGCGCTCGATTTCCACTCACACCAGGAAAAGCGGAGTAGTGCAGCATGGGATACCAGAAGATCAAGGTTCCGACCGACGGCAGCAAGATCACCGTCAATGCGGACCATTCGCTCAATGTTCCCGACAACCCGATCATTCCCTACATCGAGGGCGATGGCATCGGCGTGGATGTCTCGCCCGTGATGATCAAGGTGGTGGACGCTGCCGTGCACAAGGCTTATGGCGGCAAGCGCAAGATCGCCTGGATGGAGGTGTACGCCGGCGAGAAAGCCACCCAAGTCTATGACCAGGACACCTGGCTACCCCAGGAAACCCTCGATGCGGTCAAGGAGTACGTGGTGTCGATCAAAGGTCCGCTGACCACGCCGGTCGGCGGCGGTATCCGCTCGCTCAACGTTGCCCTGCGCCAGCAACTGGATCTCTATGTGTGCCTGCGCCCGGTCGTGTGGTTTCAGGGCGTGCCGAGCCCGGTCAAGCAACCGGGCGATGTCGACATGGTGATCTTTCGCGAGAACTCGGAGGATATCTATGCCGGGATCGAGTGGAAGGCCGGTTCTGCCGAGGCGAACAAGGTGATCAAATTCCTCAAGGAGGAAATGGGCGTCACCAAGATCCGTTTCGACCAGGATTGCGGCATCGGTATCAAGCCCGTTTCGAAGGAGGGTACCCAGCGCCTGGTGCGCAAGGCCTTGCAGTACGTCGTCGACAACGACCGCGAATCGCTGACCCTGGTGCACAAGGGCAACATCATGAAGTTCACTGAGGGAGCCTTCAAGGACTGGGGCTACGAGGTGGCCAGGGATGAGTTCGGCGCCCAATTGCTCGACGCAGGCCCATGGATGAGGTTCAAGAATCCGAAAACCGGCCGTGAAGTGATCGTCAAGGACGCCATCGCCGATGCGATGCTTCAGCAAATCTTGCTGCGTCCGGCTGAGTACGATGTCATCGCCACGCTCAACCTCAACGGCGACTATCTGTCTGACGCGCTGGCGGCGGAGGTGGGGGGTATCGGTATCGCGCCGGGTGCCAATCTCTCCGACAGCGTGGCGATGTTCGAAGCCACCCACGGCACGGCGCCCAAATATGCCGGGCAGGACAAGGTCAATCCGGGCTCGGTGATCCTGTCGGCGGAGATGATGCTGCGGCATATGGGCTGGACCGAGGCGGCCGACCTGATCATCAAGGGGACCAACGGGGCAATTGCAGCCAAGACGGTGACCTACGATTTCGAGCGCCTTATGGAGGGTGCCACGTTGGTCGGCAGTTCAGGCTTTGGTGATGCAATGATCAAGCACATGTAGTGCACGAAAAAACCGGTCGCTGGCTGCGCCGTTGGCGACCGGTTGTTTTCTTTCAGCGCAGAGGTGTCAGGCTTTGACGGTGTCGCGCGGGCAAATGTCGGCTGCCGACTTGGCGACTTCCGTGATGCCGACCGTAATGCCTACTGCGTGCAGCCCCTTGGGTCCCTGGACGATGCTGAAGGTGACGGTCTGGCCGGCTTTGAGCGACTTGTAGCCCTCCATTTGAATCTCCGAGAAGTGGGCAAACAAGTCGTCTGTCTTGCCCTCCTCGTTGATGAATCCGTAACCCTTGGCATTGTTGAACCACTTGACTTTGCCGCTTGCCATCCCTATGTCCCTCTGCAAGGACTCCATCACTGGAGTATCATCCACGTCATCCGCATACGAACCATGCGAGAAAATCTGGTTGACTGCGCGGATCTTTATCGCCCACGGTGGGTTCTTATTGGTTGTAACACCGTTTTGCCGATAGTCAAGGTCACCCGGCGCCCACGCCGTACAAGGCCTGAGCGGTCAACCCACAACCTTAACGTGTCGATCATGATGAAATTCTTTCCATGCATGTACTCAGTAAGATTCGACTAACATTCAATCAGGATCGCCCGCAGTCGCATGAGGACGGGCATGAGGATGACGGCGCGGGCCTTGCGGTACAGGAGGCCAAGCCGCTTCTGCAGGCGCCACCGATGTATAAGGTGGTTTTGTTCAACGATGACTACACACCGATGGATTTCGTCGTCGAAGTGCTCGAGACGTTCTTCAATCTGAACCGCGAGCTGGCAACGAAGATCATGCTGACCGTCCATACCGAAGGGCGGGCAGTATGCGGATTGTTTACCCGGGACATCGCCGAAACAAAGGCCATGCAGGTCAACCAATACGCCAGGGAAAGCCAGCATCCGCTACTCTGTGAAATCGAGAAGGACGGTTAATCGCCGACCACTTGGGTATGAGGTGAAGCTATGTTAAACCGCGAGCTCGAAGTCACCCTCAATCTGGCCTTCAAGGAGGCCCGTTCTAAGCGTCATGAGTTCATGACCGTCGAACACCTGTTGCTGGCACTCCTTGACAATGAAGCCGCCGCGACCGTTCTGCGCGCCTGTGGCGCCAACCTCGACAAGCTCAAGCACGACCTGCAAGAGTTCATCGACTCCACCACGCCGCTGATTCCCGTGCATGACGAGGATCGCGAGACGCAGCCGACGCTTGGTTTCCAGCGGGTGCTGCAGCGTGCCGTGTTCCACGTGCAGAGTTCCGGCAAGCGCGAAGTCACTGGGGCGAATGTGCTGGTGGCCATTTTCAGCGAACAGGAAAGCCAGGCCGTGTTCCTGCTCAAGCAGCAGAGCGTGGCCCGTATCGATGTGGTCAACTACATCGCTCATGGCATCAGCAAGGTGCCTGGCCATGGCCCGCATACCGAAAACGACCAGGACATGCAGGACGAGGAGGGCGGTGAGTCGTCTTCGTCGAGCAATCCGCTGGATGCCTACGCCAGCAACCTTAACGAACTGGCCCGTGCCGGACGTATCGACCCACTGGTGGGGCGTGAGCAGGAGGTCGAGCGGGTCGCGCAGATCCTGGCGCGCCGCCGCAAAAACAACCCACTGCTGGTGGGCGAGGCTGGTGTCGGCAAGACCGCCATCGCCGAAGGCCTGGCCAAGCGCATCGTCGACGGGCAAGTGCCTGATTTGTTGGCGCAGAGTGTGGTCTACTCGCTCGACCTTGGCGCGCTGCTGGCCGGTACCAAATACCGTGGCGACTTCGAGAAGCGCTTCAAGGCGCTGCTCGGCGAGTTGCGTAAGCGCCCGCAGGCGATCCTGTTCATTGACGAGATCCATACCATCATCGGTGCCGGTGCTGCGTCCGGGGGCGTGATGGATGCTTCCAACCTGCTCAAGCCGTTGCTGTCGTCCGGCGATATTCGCTGCATTGGCTCGACCACCTTCCAGGAGTTCCGTGGCATCTTCGAGAAGGACCGGGCGTTGGCGCGGCGTTTCCAGAAGGTCGACGTCACCGAGCCGTCGGTGGAAGATACCGTGGGCATCCTGCGTGGACTGAAAGGGCGTTTCGAGAGCCATCACAACATCGAGTACAGCGACGAAGCCCTGCGCGCCGCTGCCGAACTGGCCTCGCGCTACATCAACGACCGGCATATGCCGGACAAGGCCATCGACGTGATTGATGAGGCCGGCGCCTATCAGCGTTTGCAGCCCGAAGCCAGTCGCGTCAAGCGCATTGATGTGCCGCAGGTCGAAGATATTGTCGCCAAAATCGCGCGGATTCCGCCCAAGCATGTCACCAGTTCCGATAAAGAGCTGCTGCGTAACCTGGAGCGTGACCTGAAGCTGACCGTATTCGGTCAGGACGCGGCAATCGACTCGCTATCCACCGCCATCAAGTTGTCCCGTGCCGGGCTCAAGGCGCCGGACAAACCAGTCGGCTCGTTCTTGTTCGCCGGCCCTACCGGGGTGGGCAAGACCGAGGTTGCCCGTCAGTTGGCCAAGGCGCTGGGGGTGGAGTTGGTTCGCTTCGACATGTCCGAGTACATGGAGCGCCACACCGTTTCGCGCTTGATCGGTGCACCGCCTGGCTATGTAGGGTTCGATCAGGGCGGTCTGCTGACCGAGGCGATCACCAAGCAACCGCACTGCGTATTGCTACTCGATGAAATCGAGAAGGCCCACCCGGAAGTCTTCAACTTGCTGTTGCAGGTGATGGACCACGGGACCCTGACCGACAACAACGGGCGCAAGGCCGACTTCCGTAACGTGATCCTGATCATGACCACCAACGCCGGTGCTGAAACCGCCGCGCGGGCCTCGATCGGCTTCACGCATCAGGACCACTCCTCCGATGCGATGGAAGTCATTCGCAAGAGCTTCACGCCGGAGTTCCGCAACCGTCTGGACACCATTATCCAGTTTGGTCGTCTGTCCCATGAGACGATCAAGAGCATCGTCGATAAGTTCCTCATCGAGCTGCAGGCGCAGTTGGAGGACAAACGTGTGCTACTGGAGGTTTCCGACGCTGCCCGTGGCTGGCTGGCGACCACCGGCTACGACGTGGCGATGGGCGCGCGGCCTATGGCGCGGTTGATCCAGGACAAGATCAAGCGGCCGTTGGCCGAGGAGATCCTGTTCGGCGAGTTGGCCGAGCATGGCGGTGTGGTGCACATCGACCTGCACGACGGCGAGCTGGTGTTCGACTACGAAACCACCGCTGAGGTGGCGTAAGGCCCAGGGTCGGGGTGCCTGCTTCCAGGTTGGGGGCGGGCGCCTGCGGCGCTGTTTCGTCCAGCCATGAAAAAGCCCGGCACTTGGCCGGGCTTTTTCATGGCTGGAGCTTAGCGCGCACGGTAGGTGATGCGGCCCTTGCTCAGGTCGTACGGCGTCAGTTCGACGCGGACCTTGTCGCCAGTCAGAATTCGGATGTAGTTCTTGCGCATCTTGCCGGAGATGTGCGCGGTAACGACGTGCCCGTTTTCCAACTCCACGCGGAACATGGTGTTGGGCAGGGTGTCGACGACAGTGCCTTCCATTTCGAAGCTGTCTTCTTTCGACATGCAGTAAAGCCCTCGGTATCCAGTGTTGGCCCGACGCGTGACTGCACCGGGCAAAAAAAGTGGCGTGAATTATGCCCGAAAATTGTGTTTCAAGCCAATGCTTTCAGTTGAGGCTGACCCAGCGTTGGTTGATCAGCAGTTCGATGGGGCGGTACTGAGTCTTGTAGTTCATTTTCTTGCAGTTCTTGATCCAGTAGCCCAGGTAGACCGCCTCCAGATCCTGGCGCAACGCTTCGGTGATTTGCCACAAGATGGCGAAACGACCCAGGCTTCGGCGCTCTTGATCAGGATCGTAGAAGGTGTAGACCGCCGACAGGCCGTTGGGCAGCAGGTCGCACACCGCTACGGCCATCAGGTGGCCTTCCAGGCGGAATTCGTAGAACCAGCAGAACGGCAAGTCGCGCACCAGGAACGTCGAAAACTGGTCGCGGCTGGGTGGGTACATGTCACCATCGGCGTGGCGCTGTTCGATGTAGCGCCGGTACAGGTCGAAGTATTCTTCTGTGAAGACGGGGCGCGCTGCGGTGACGCTGATATCGGCATTGCGCTTGAGGATGCGCCGCTGCTGGCGATTGGGGATGAAGCGCGCGGCGGGAATGCGTGCTGGCACACAGGCGTTGCAGTGCTGGCAGTGTGGGCGATAGAGGTGATCGCCGCTGCGCCGGAAACCCATTTCCGAGAGGTCAGCATAGACGTGCACGTCCATCGGCTGGCTCGGGTCGAGAAACAGCGTGGTGGCCTGCTCGTTCGGCAAGTAGCTGCAGGAGTGGGGTTGAGTGGCATAAAACTTCAACCGCGCCAGCTCTGTCATGATCAACCCCTTTTTGGGTGGGACTTTGTCTCTAAGTGTAAGCCAGCTCCGAAAAACTCGCCTAGGCAACCCAGGTGGCGGTGTTGGGCTTGTCCAGGTGCTGCGCCAGGTATTCGGCGAAGTCTGCCCGGCTGATGGCTCGGGCACCCAGGCTGTGCAGGTGATCGGTGGGCATCTGGCAGTCGATCAGCACGAAGCCTGCTTGCTTGAGATGCTCGACCAGGGTCGCGAAGCCCACCTTGGAGGCGTTGTCGGCGCGACTGAACATCGATTCCCCGAAGAACAGCTGGCCCATGGCCAGGCCATACAAGCCGCCGACCAGCTCGCCGTCCTGGCGCACTTCCACTGAATGAGCGATGCCGCGACGGTGCAGCTCGCAGTAAGCGGCGCGCATATCGTCAGTGATCCAGGTGCCGTCGGCGTAGGTGCGCGGCGCAGCGCAGGCGTCGATGACGGCGGCAAAGTCGCGGTCGAAACTGACCTGGTAGCGGCCCTGGCGCATCAGCTTGGCCAGCGAGCGTGAGACGTGCAGCTCGTGGGGCAGCAGCACGGTGCGCGGGTCTGGCGACCACCAGAGGATCGGTTGACCGTCCTGATACCACGGGAAGCAGCCATGCCGATACGCGGCGATGAGGCGCTCGGGCGTCAGGTCGCCGCCGACGGCAAGCAGGCCGTTGGGGTCGTGCAAGGCCTTTGCCAATGGTGGGAAGGTCAGTGAGTCGCGGGTCAGCCAGGTCAGCATGGGTCTTAAGCGGTGGGGGAGGGGAGGGCGACCAGCATGGCGCGTGCGCATTTCAGGGTCAATCGCCAGCAGGATCGGTTGCAGGTTGGCCTGCGAAGGCATCCGCTGTGCCGGTGTATTGATCAATCGCCAGGCACCATCTGCCGGATTTGCTGTCACACCTGTGCAAAAATACAGCATAAGCCTTTGTCACGAAAGAAAATGCGTGCTCAAATTGCAGCTATATGAAAGTAGCCCCCGTTCACGCCCCTGACGGCGTGCCGCCATGGCGGCTGGCGGGCAGTAATGTTAAAAGTAGTGATTTGTTGGCCAGTCACCGGTCAATCACTATTCGCGCAGGAATAGACGCGTTTTGAAGAAATCCACCGCAACTCCAGCTCCCTTGCCTGTGCCCCTGTGGCGGCAGCAGCTGCATTATCGCCTCAAGGAAGGCGCGCTGATCGCCGTTGGTGCGCTGTGCCTGTACCTGTGGATGGCACTGGTCACCTACGATACCTCCGACCCAGGCTTCAGCCACACGAGCAACGTCGAGCAGGTACAGAACGCCGCGGGGCGTGCCGGGGCCTACTTCGCCGACATCCTGTTCATGGTGCTCGGCTATTTCGCCTACATCTTCCCGCTGCTGCTGGCCATCAAGACCTGGCAGATTTTTCGCGAGCGGCATCAACCCTGGCAGTGGAGCGGCTGGCTGTTTTCCTGGCGGCTGATCGGCCTTGTGTTCCTGGTGTTGTCGGGGGCTGCGCTGGCGCACATTCACTTCCATCCGCCCGCGAGCATGCCGTTTTCCGCTGGCGGGGCGTTGGGCGAGAGTCTTGGCGATCTGGCACGTAGCCTGCTGAATGTGCAGGGTAGTACCCTGATGTTCATCGCCCTGTTCCTGTTCGGCCTGACGGTGTTCACCGATCTGTCCTGGTTCAAGGTGATGGACCTGACCGGCAAGATCACCCTCGACTTGTTCGAGCTGGTGCAAGGTGCGGCCAATCGCTGGTGGGAGGCGCGCAACGAGCGCAAACGCCTGGTGGCACAGCTGCGTGAAGTGGACGAGCCGATGCTGGACGTAGCGCCCATGGCCGCCGAGAAACGCGAGCCGATCAAGCCGCAAGCACGCGAACGCGCCGTCGAGCGGGACGAACCACCGGTTCGGCCCGTGGCGCCGCGCGAGCCCGTCGTACCTCGGGTGCAGCCGGCTGCACCGGCCATCGTGCCGCCGACCCCGGCTGCCGTGGTTGAGCCGAGCAAGCGGGTGATGAAGGAAAAACAGGCGCCATTGTTCGTCGACAGCGCCGTCGAGGGCACCCTGCCGTCGATTTCTATCCTCGATCCTGCCGAGCAGAAGAAGATCGAGTACTCGCCCGAGTCGCTCGCAGGCGTCGGTCAACTGCTGGAAATCAAACTCAAGGAGTTTGGTGTCGAGGTGTCGGTGGACTCTATCCACCCGGGCCCTGTGATCACCCGTTATGAGATCCAGCCCGCCGCAGGCGTCAAGGTCAGCCGTATCGCCAACCTGGCCAAGGACTTGGCCCGTTCCCTGGCCGTGACCAGCGTGCGAGTGGTCGAGGTGATCCCCGGCAAGACCACCGTGGGGATCGAGATTCCCAACGAGAACCGCCAGATGGTGCGTTTCTCCGAAGTGCTGTCCACTCCGCAGTACGATGAGCAGAAGTCCCCGGTCACGCTCGCCTTGGGCCACGACATCGGCGGCAAGCCGGTGATCACCGACCTGGCGAAAATGCCGCACCTGCTGGTGGCCGGTACCACCGGTTCCGGTAAGTCGGTGGGCGTGAACGCCATGATCCTGTCGATCCTGTTCAAATCCGGCCCGGAAGACGCTCGGTTGATCATGATCGATCCGAAGATGCTCGAACTGTCGATCTACGAAGGCATCCCGCACCTGCTGTGCCCGGTGGTCACTGACATGAAGGACGCGGCCAACGCCCTGCGCTGGAGCGTTGCCGAGATGGAGCGGCGCTACAAGCTGATGGCGGCCATGGGTGTGCGTAACCTGGCCGGCTTCAACCGCAAGATCAAGGACGCCCAGGAGGCTGGCGAGGTCATTCACGATCCGCTGTACCGTCGCGAGAGCATGGACGACGAGCCGCCCACCCTGAAGACCCTGCCGACCATCGTGGTGGTGGTGGACGAATTCGCCGACATGATGATGATCGTCGGCAAGAAGGTCGAAGAGCTGATCGCACGTATCGCACAAAAGGCCCGTGCCGCCGGTATCCACTTGATCCTGGCTACCCAGCGTCCGTCGGTGGATGTGATCACCGGCCTGATCAAGGCCAACATTCCGACCCGCATGGCGTTCCAAGTATCGAGCAAGATCGACTCGCGGACCATCATCGACCAAGGCGGCGCCGAGCAGTTGCTGGGCCACGGTGACATGCTCTACATGCCACCGGGCACCAGCCTGCCGATCCGTGTGCACGGTGCGTTCGTCTCCGACGACGAGGTCCACCGCGTCGTCGAAGCCTGGAAACTGCGTGGCGCCCCAGACTACAACGACGATATCCTCAATGGCGTCGAGGAGGCCGGTAGCGGCTTCGAGGGCGGCGCTGGTGGCGGTGACGGTGATGACTCCGAAAGCGACGCCTTGTACGACGAAGCCGTGCAGTTCGTACTGGAAAGCCGCCGGGCGTCGATCTCGGCGGTGCAGCGCAAGCTCAAGATCGGCTACAACCGCGCCGCTCGCATGATCGAAGCCATGGAAATGGCCGGTGTAGTCACCCCCATGAACAGCAACGGCTCGCGGGAAGTGATTGCCCCAGGCGGCCCGCGCGATTGACTATTTCCCTGCCGGGTGCAACCACGGCACCCGGCCCATTCACTGTTCTACGAGGATTTCCATGCGCATGATCCGCATGCTGTTGGTATCTGCCCTGGCCGCGGCCAGCCTGTCGGCCCACGCCGGGGAAAAGGATGTCCAGCGCCTGACCCAACTGCTCGAGAAGTCACAGACCATCGAGGCCAATTTCTCCCAGCTGACCATCGATGCCAGCGGCACCAGCTTGCAGGAGACGTCGGGCAAGATGACCGTCAAGCGCCCGGGCCTGTTCTACTGGCACACCGACGCGCCCCAAGAGCAGGTGGTGGTGTCGGACGGCAAGAACGTCACCCTATGGGACCCAGACCTGGAACAAGCCACCATCAAGAAACTCGATGTGCGCCTGAACCAGACCCCGGCGCTGCTGCTGTCCGGTGACGTGTCGAAGATCAGCCAGAGCTTCGACATCAGCTCGCTGGAGCAGGGCGAGGTCATGGACTTCACCTTGAAGCCCAAGACCAAGGACACCCTGTTCGACTCGCTGCGCGTGTCGTTCCGCAAAGGCCTGATCAACGAGATGCAACTGGTCGATAGCGTTGGTCAGCGCACCAACATCCTGTTCAACGGCGTCAAGGCCAACGCGCCTGTACCGGAAAGCCGATTCACCTTTGACATTCCCAAAGGTGCGGATGTCATCAAGGAGTAACCGGAGCCTGTGATGGACCTGTTTCGAAGCGAACCTGTCGCCCAGCCCCTGGCCGCCCGCTTGCGTCCGTCCAACCTGGATGAGTACGTCGGGCAGGAGCACCTGCTGGCGCGCGGCAAGCCGCTGCGCGAGGCGCTGGAGCAGGGTGCGCTGCATTCGATGATCTTCTGGGGGCCTCCAGGGGTGGGCAAGACTACGCTGGCGCGGCTGCTGGCACAGTTTTGCGATGCGCACTTCGAAACGGTCTCGGCGGTGCTGGCGGGGGTCAAGGAAATCCGCCAGGCCGTCGAGGTGGCCAAGCAGCAGGCCGGTCAGTATGGCCGGCGTACCATTCTGTTCGTCGACGAGGTGCATCGCTTCAACAAGTCGCAACAGGACGCTTTTCTGCCGTATGTGGAAGACGGCACGCTGATCTTCATCGGTGCCACCACCGAGAACCCTTCGTTCGAACTCAACAACGCACTGCTATCGCGGGCCCGGGTCTATGTGCTCAAGAGCCTCGACGAAGCGGCCCTGCGCAAGCTGGTGGAGCGCGCCCTGAGCGAGGAGCGCGGCCTGGGCAAGCGTAACCTGCGACTGGGCGATGACGCCTTTAAGATGCTCATGGCCGCCGCCGATGGCGATGGCCGGCGCATGCTCAACTTCCTCGAAAACGCCTCTGACCTGGCCGAGGACGGCGGTGATATCGGCGTCGAGCTGTTGCAAAGCCTGCTCGGTGATAGCCGTCGGCGCTTCGATAAGGGCGGCGAGGCGTTCTACGACCAGATTTCGGCGTTGCACAAGTCGGTGCGTGGCTCTAACCCCGATGGCGCGTTGTACTGGTACGCGCGCATGCTCGATGGTGGCTGCGACCCGTTGTATATCGCTCGTCGGGTGGTACGCATGGCCAGCGAGGATATTGGCAACGCGGACCCGCGCGCACTGAGCCTGTGCTTGGCGGCCTGGGACGTGCAGGAACGCCTGGGCAGCCCCGAGGGTGAGCTGGCCGTGGCTCAGGCGATTACCTATATCGCCTGTGCACCCAAGAGCAACGCGGTGTACATGGGCTTCAAGGCGGCCATGCGCGAGGCCGCCGAGCACGGCTCGCTGGAGGTGCCGCTGCACTTGCGCAACGCGCCGACCAAACTGATGAAGCAACTGGGCTATGGCGAGGAGTATCGCTACGCCCATGACGAACCCGATGCCTACGCTGCCGGCGAGGACTATTTCCCCGAGCAGCTCGAACCGCGCCAGTATTACCAACCGGTGCCACGTGGCCTTGAGCTGAAGATTGGCGAGAAACTGCGCCATCTGAGTGAACTCGACCGCAATAGCCCCCGTCAGCGGAGAAAACCGTGATTGCACTGATCGCTGCTGTGAGCGCTGGCGGTATCGCCGGCACCTTGCTGCGCTTTGCCACGGCCAATTGGGTCACCGCCCACTGGCCACGGCACTTCTATCTGGGTACGCTGGCGGTCAACTTGGTCGGCTGCCTACTGATCGGCCTGCTGTACGGCCTGTTCCTGCACAAACCCCTGGTGCCGGTCGAGCTGCGCGCCGGGCTGATCGTGGGCTTTCTTGGCGGCCTGACGACGTTTTCCTCCTTTTCGCTGGATACCGTGCGCTTGCTGGAAAGCGGGCAAGTCCCGCTAGCCTTGGGCTATAGCGCGATCAGCGTAATGGGCGGGCTGCTCGCCACCTGGGCGGGCCTTTCGCTGACCCGATTCTGAACCAACACCTACACATAACGAGAGAACGATATGCTCGATTCCAAACTGTTACGCGGCCAACTTCAGGAAGTGGCGGATCGCCTGGCCTCCCGTGGCTTCAGCCTGGATGTCGCGCGCATCGAGTCACTGGAAGAGCGCCGCAAGGCGGTGCAGACCCGCACCGAGCAGCTGCAGGCCGAGCGTAACGCCCGCTCCAAGTCCATCGGCCAGGCCAAGGCCAAGGGCGAGGACATCGTCCCGCTGATGGCTGACGTCGAGCGCATGGCCAACGAGCTGGCTGCTGGCAAGACCGAGTTGGACGCGATCCAGGCCGAGCTGGACGGCATCCTGCTGACCATTCCCAACCTGCCGGACGCCAGCGTGCCGGTGGGGGCCAGCGAAGACGACAACGTCGAAGTGCGCCGCTGGGGCACTCCAAAAGCTTTCGATTTCGAGATCAAGGACCATGTCGCCCTGGGCGAGATCAGTGGTGGACTGGATTTCGAAGCCGCCGCCAAGCTCTCCGGCGCACGTTTTGCCGTGTTGCGCGGCCCTATCGCTCGCCTGCACCGCGCACTGGCGCAGTTCATGATCAACCTGCACACCGGCGAGCACGGTTACGAGGAAGCCTATACCCCGTACCTGGTACAAGCTCCAGCCCTGCAAGGCACTGGCCAGTTGCCGAAGTTCGAGGAAGATCTGTTCAAGATCAGCCGTGAGGGTGAAGCTGACTTCTACCTGATCCCGACCGCCGAGGTGTCGCTGACCAACCTGGTGGCCGAGCAGATCCTCGACGCCAAGCAGTTGCCGATCAAGTACGTCGCCCACACCCCATGCTTCCGTAGTGAGGCTGGTGCTTCGGGCCGAGATACCCGGGGCATGATCCGCCAGCACCAGTTCGACAAGGTCGAGATGGTTCAGGTGGTGGAGCCGTCCAAATCCATGGAAGCCCTCGAAGGCCTCACTGCCAACGCCGAGCGCGTACTGCAACTGCTGGAGCTGCCATACCGCGTGCTGGCCTTGTGCACCGGCGACATGGGCTTTGGCGCGGTGAAGACTTACGACCTGGAAGTGTGGGTCCCGAGCCAGGATAAATACCGTGAGATCAGCTCCTGCTCCAACTGCGGCGACTTCCAGGCCCGTCGCATGCAGGCGCGCTGGCGTAACCCGGAAACCGGCAAGCCAGAGTTGGTGCATACCCTGAACGGCTCGGGCCTGGCGGTTGGGCGTACGCTGGTGGCGGTGCTGGAGAACTACCAGCAGGCCGACGGCTCGATCCGCGTGCCGGACGTGCTCAAACCCTACATGGGCGGCCTTGAGGTGATTCGCTGATATGGACTACCTGCCGCTATTCCACAAGCTGCAGGGGGCGCGCGCGCTGGTCGTCGGCGGTGGCGAGATCGCGCTGCGTAAGGCGCGCTTGCTGGCCGATGCCGGGGCTGCGCTGCGCGTGGTGGCGCCGCAGGTCGACGACCAGCTCGCCGCCTTGGCCCGCGAGGTTGGGGGCGAAGTGTTGGTGCGCGGATACCAGTCCAGCGATGTCGCAGGCTGCCGTCTGGTCATCGCGGCCACCGACGATCCTGCGCTCAACGCCCTGGTTTCTGCCGACGCCCAAGCGCTGAGCGTGCCGGTCAACGTGGTGGATGCGCCGGCCCTGTGCACGGTGATCTTTCCAGCTATCGTCGACCGTTCACCTCTGGTGGTGGCGGTGTCCAGCGGTGGCGACGCGCCGGTACTGGCACGGCTGATCCGCGCCAAATTGGAGGCCTGGATTCCTGCGGCCTACGGAGAATTGGCGGGGCTTGCCGCGCGCTTTCGCGAAAAGGTCAAGGGCCTGTACCCGGACGTCAACCAGCGTCGCGGCTTCTGGGAGAGCGTGTTCCAGGGCCCGATTGCCGAGCGCCAGTTGGCTGGGCAGGGCGCTGAGGCCGAGCGCCTGTTGCAAGCGATGGTCGACGGTGCGCCTGTGCAGCAAGGCGGTGAGGTGTACTTGGTCGGTGCAGGCCCGGGCGATCCTGACCTGCTGACCTTCCGCGCCTTGCGCTTGATGCAGCAAGCTGACGTGGTGCTGTATGACCGCTTGGTGGCTCCGGCCATCATCGAGATGTGCCGGCGTGATGCCGAGCGTATCTATGTCGGTAAGCGCCGTGCTGACCACGCCGTACCGCAAGACCAGATCAACCGCCTGTTGGTGGACCTTGCCCAGCAGGGCAAGCGCGTGTTGCGCCTGAAGGGGGGCGATCCGTTCATCTTCGGCCGTGGTGGCGAGGAGATCGAGGAACTGGCCGAACAGGGTATCCCGTTCCAGGTCGTACCGGGCATCACCGCCGCCAGCGGCTGCTCGGCCTATGGTGGAATTCCGCTGACCCACCGTGACTACGCCCAGTCGGTGCGTTTCGTAACCGGGCACCTGAAGGACGGCACCAGCAACCTGCCTTGGAACGACTTGGTGGCGCCTGCGCAGACCCTGGTGTTCTACATGGGCCTGGTGGGCTTGCCGACCATTTGCGCCGAGCTGATCCGCCATGGGCGCGCGGCTAGCACGCCAGCGGCGCTGGTGCAGCAGGGCACAACCCGCAACCAGCGGGTGTTCACCGGGACGTTGGCGGATTTGCCAGCGTTGGTGGCCCAGCATGAAGTGCATGCGCCGACCCTGGTGATCGTCGGGGAAGTGGTGCAATTGCGTGACAAGCTGGCGTGGTTCGAAGGGATGCAGCAAGACAGTTGAACCGCATGGGCCGCTGTGCGGCCCATCGCGCCCCCGGCACGGCAGGCGCGATTGATGCGTGCATGCCGCTCAGTCGGCCTGCCAGATTCCCTTGCCCGGCAACCGCTCGCGATCATGCGGCTGGTTGAAGTCCTGCAGCGGGCCCTTGGGCACGATACCGGTCGGGTTGATGGTCTTGTGGCTCATGTAGTAGTGCTTCTGGATATGCTGCATGTCCACCGTATCCGCAACACCTGGCCACTGATACAGCTCGCGCAGCCAGTTGGAGAGGTTCGGGTAGTCGCTCAGGCGGCGCAGGTTGCACTTGAAGTGGCCGTGGTACACCGCATCGAAGCGCACCAGCGTGGTAAACAGGCGTATGTCGGCCTCGGTCAGGTATTCACCGGCCAGGTAACGCTGCTGGCCGAGCAGGGCATCGAGGTGATCCAGTTCGTTGAATACATCGTCGAACGCCGCCTCGTAGGCGTCTTGCGTGGTGGCGAATCCGGCGCGGTACACGCCGTTGTTCACTGCCGGATAGATGCGCTCGTTGAGCGCATCGATGGTCGCGCGCAGCGGGGCGGGATAGAGGTCCAGGGTATTGCCGGTCAGTTCGTCGAAGGCCGAGTTGAAGATACGGATGATCTCGGCCGACTCGTTGTTGACGATGCGTTTTTCCTGTTTGTCCCACAGCACCGGCACGGTCACACGGCCGGTGTAGTGCGGGTCGTCCTGGGTGTAGCGCTGGTGCAGGTACTGCAAGGCGTCCAAGTGGTCGCCGGTGGAGCCGTTCTGCCGGTCGAAGGTCCAGCCGTGCTCGCCCATCAGCCAGCTCACCACCGACACATCGATCAGCGGTTCCAGGCCCTTGATGGCGCGCAAGATCAGGGTGCGGTGGGCCCATGGACACGCCAGCGATACGTACAGGTGGTAGCGACCTGCCTCGGGGGCGGGCAGTGCGTTACGACGCTGTGCGTTTTCACGCTTGAAGGCACCGTCCTTGCCGTTCTCATACCACTGATCGTGCCAGTGGCCCTCGATCAAAAGGCCCATGCTGAAGCTCCTTGGAACAAAAGTTGTTTGTCGTTGGAGCCCAGTCTAGAGAAAAACGTTCGAATAAATAGCGCAAAGACTGGGGTCTTTTAATCGCTTAATTCGATGGTTTGGCGATTAGCCCAGTACGCGCGCGCGTTGCTGAAGGCGTGCTCACGGTCCTGGCCCAGCCCGCGTAGCGCCAGGGCCATGGTCGCTACCACGGCCAGTTCACCGTAGCTGTCCTCGGACTCACCACGCCATACCGCCAACAGGTGCTCAGGTTCGAGGCTTGCCGGTTTTACATGGCGCTGGGCGCTCAGAGCCGGCCATTCCTCGTCCCAGGCCTCGCCTTGCGAGGTGCCGTAGAGGTGGCTGATGACATCTGGATTGACCTCAATCTCGCCCCCGTCGCCCTTGATCACCACGGCGTGGTCGCCGAGCAGGCGGCTGGCCTCGCGGTGTACGGCCTGATAGCCGGGGTGAAAGATGCTTTGCAGGCCGCAGCGGGCGGACAGCGGGTTGAGTACACGAGCCAGGGAGTGGATGGGAGAGCGCAGGCCCAGGGTGTTGCGCAGATCGATCATGCGTTGCAACTGCGGTGCCCAGTCCAGCAGTGGGGCGAACGCCAGGTTGCCGCGCTGCAGTGCTTGCTCGACTGCGGCCCAGTCGCGGCACACCGGTATGTCCAGCAGGCCCAGCAGTTGCTCGGTGTACATCCGCCCGGCCGTGTGTGCGCCGCCACCGTGCATGAAAATGCGCACGCCGTTGCCGGCCAGGCACTTGATCGCCAGCAGGTACCAGGGCAGGTGGCGCTTCTTGCCGGCGTAGCTCGGCCAGTCGAGGTCCACCGCAATGCGCGGTGCCGTGAGCTGGGCACGCAGGGCCTCGGTGAAGCCGGCCAGTTCGTCGGCGCTCTCTTCCTTGTGTCGCAGCAGCATCAGGAAGGCGCCCAGTTGGGTGTCCTCGACCTTGCCCTCGAGCAGTAGGCGCATGGCCGCGCGGGCTTCCTCGCGGGTTAGGCCGCGCGCACCGCGCTTGCCTTTGCCCAGGATGCGCACGAATTCGGCGAAGGGGTGTTCGGCTGGGGTTTCCAGGGTCAATGGGCGTGGAAGTGACTGGGTCATATGCAGTTGGTCGGTTTGGGCAGGCCCGCGAGCTTCGCGGCGAGTTTGGCGGGGGTGCCATTGAACAGGCGATTCAGATGCAGGCTATTGCCCTTTTCCACACCCAGGTTGAGCGCAGTGTACTTGATCAGCGGGCGGGTGGCTGGCGACAGCTGGTACTGCGCGTGAAACTGGCGCAGCAGTTCGAGAATCTCCCAATGCTCGGCGCTCAGGGCAATGTGCTCGCGGGCGGCAAGGGATTCGGCGACCTCGTGGGACCAGTCCTGCAAATCGACCAGGAAGCCGTCCTTGTCCAGGGCGATTGAGCGATCGCCGACAGTCAGGGTGTTCATAGCCAGCTGTTGACCTTGTCGTAGTGTAGGGTGAGTTCGACGAATGCGGGATAGTCCAGCGCCTTGACCTGGGCCGTTTCGAGGGCCCGGGCTCGCAGGTCTTCGTCCAGGGCGTACAGGCGATCACCGAGCCTGGCTGCCTGCAACGCATGCAGCGGCGCGCTGCCGGGCCGCAGCGCGTAGGTGGCATCACCACACAACAGCAGCGCGTCATCGGGTCCCAGAAGGCGCAGGCAACTGGCCAGGCGTTCGTCGCCAAAAGGCGAGTGGGCAATGATATGCAGGGTTGTCATCAGAGCGTCACCACCTGGTCGAAACGGGCAATCAGCGCCTTGAGCGCGGTCTCATCGAGCACCTCGACCGGCAAGCTCAGTGCCTCGCCGCTGAGGCCCCTGAGGGCCAGGCTGTGGCCACAGGCGAACAGCGCCTCGACGCCGAACATCGGCAGGGCCTGGAGGTTGGCGGTCAGATTCTTCTGTTGCAGGGCATCGGGCTGCTGGGCTGCGGTCAGTTGGAACACGCCGTCGTCCAGGAACAGCATGCCCAGCGGAAGGTCAAACGCGCCACCGGCCAAGGCAATGTCCAGCGCCTCGCGGGCGGATGGGCCGCTCCACGGCGCCTGGCGACTGATGATCAACAAGGATTTGCTCATGTCAGTCGCCTCCGAAGCAGACCAGGCGATCGGCCAGCTGCGCCGCCTCGTGCAGTTGGCCGAGGCCTGACAACTCCCATGGCTCAGGCAGGTTCACCGCCGGGCGCTGGTAGCGATTGGCTTCGGTGTCATCGAGCACCCCGCGGCGTAGGGCGGCGGCGATGCACACCACCGCGTCCAGGCGATGGGCGCTGACGAACGCACGCCACTGCGCGGCGATGTCTTGTTCGTCCTGGGGCGCAACGATATTGGCTGAGGCGCTGTGCACCCCGTCCTGATAGAAGAACAACCGGGCAATGTCATGCCCGCCGGCCAGCACTGCCTCGGCAAAGCGCAGTGCGCGCCGCGAGGAGGGCGCATGGGCCGGGGAAAAGACCGCGATGGCGAATTTCATGGAAAACCCGTGCAAAGGAATGTCGCCATGATAAAGCAAAAAGCCTGCGCAATCAGGCGCGGGCTCTGGGCGGCTGGCCGTGACGGTTTCAGGCCGGCTCTTTGCTCTCAGGCAGGAACCAGTTGAGCACCAGTGCGCACAGACCGCCCGTGGCTACTCCCGACTCCAGCACGTTGCGAATGGCCGCTGGCATGTGTGCGAGGAACTCCGGCACCTGCGCGACGCCTAGGCCCAACGCCAGAGACACGGCAATGATCAGCAGCGCGCGACGGTCCAGGCGGGTGCTGGCAAGAATATTGATGCCAGAGGCCGCCACTGCCCCGAACATCACCATGGCCGCGCCCCCGAGGACCGGCTCCGGCACGGCCTGGATCACTCCAGCCACACTTGGGAACAGGCCCAGCAGCACCAGCATGGCGGCGATCCAGATGCCGATGTGGCGGCTGGCGATGCCGGTAAGCTGAATCACACCGTTGTTCTGCGCGAAGATCGAGCTGGGGAAAGTGTTGAACAGTCCGGCCAGCAGCGAGTTGGCACCGTTGACCAGTACGCCGCCCTTGATGCGCTGCATCCATACGGGGCCTTCTACCGGCTGGCGCGAGACCTTGCTGGTGGCGGTGACGTCACCGATGGCTTCGAGCGAGGTCACCAGGTAGATCACCAGCATCGGGATGAACAGCGCCCACGAGAAGCCCAGGCCAAAGTGCAGAGGCGTCGGCACCTGGAACAGCGCGGCCTGGTGCATGCCGGTGAAGTCCAGGCGGCCAAGGTAGCCGGCCAGGGCATAGCCCACGGCCAGGGCGATGACGATAGCGCAACTGCGCATCCAGACCACTGGGATTCGGTTGAGAATAACGATGATCGCCAGCACCACCCCCGACATCAGCAGGTTCTCGCCGTTGGCGAAGGTGCCGTTGTGCATTGCACCAAAGCCACCGCCCATGCTGATCAGGCCAACCTTGATCAGGGTCAGGCCGATCATCAGCACGACGATGCCGGTCACCAGCGGAGTGATCAGGCGCTTGACGAACGGCAGGATGCGCGAGACGCCCATCTCCACGAAGGACCCGGCGATCACCACACCGAAGATTGCTGCCATTACCGCCTCGACCGGCGTGCCTTGCTGGACCATCAACGCTCCACCCGCAATCAGCGGGCCCACGAAGTTGAAGCTGGTGCCCTGAACGATCAGCAGTCCAGCGCCAAAAGGCCCAAAGCGCTTGCACTGAACGAAGGTGGCGATGCCCGAGATCACCAGCGACATCGAGACGATCAGGTTGGTGTCGCGCGCCGAGACGCCCAACGCCTGGCAGATCAGCAGTCCGGGGGTCACGATCGGCACGATAATCGCCAACAGATGCTGTAGGGCGGCCAGCAGGCCGATCAGCAGGCGCGGTTTGTCTTCCAGACCAAGCACCAGTTCATTGACAGGCGCCGCCGCGCTTGGTTGGTGTTCGTGTGAACTCATGGAAAGTGCTGCCCCGGCAGAAAAAAGGAGCGCATTCTACGGGCTGAAAACCGAATGGGGTAGGGGCTCGCAGGATGGCGCTGCGGCCTGCGATGGATTGCTCAGGAAGCTGACTTTTTGGTCAGCCTGTATCGCGACATGCCTGCTTGTTCACAGGCATGAAAAAGCCCGCAGAAGCGGGCTTTCTCTTTCGCTGGCTGGCGACCTGAATCAGTCGTCGCGGCCCATGATGCCGAACAGTTGCAGCAGGCTGACGAACAGGTTGTAGATCGATACATACAGGCTGATGGTCGCCATGATGTAGTTGCGCTCGCCGCCGTGGATGATGGCGCTGGTCTGGAACAGGATGCACACCGACGAGAACAGCACGAAGCCGGCGCTGATCGCCAGTTGCAGGCCGCTGATCTGGAAGAAGAAGCTCGCAACCACGGCGCCCAGCAGCACGAAGAAGCCGGCGGTGATGAAGCCGCTGAGGAAGCTCATGTCCTTGCGGGTGATGAGCACGTAGGCGGACAGACCACCAAACACCAGAGCGGTCATGGCGAAGGCGGAGCTGACCACTTCGGCGCCACCGCTCATACCCAGGTAGCGGTTGAGGATCGGCCCGAGGATGAAGCCCATGAAGCCGGTGAGGGCGAAGGTAGACACCAGGCCCCAGACCGAGTCACGCAGCTTGGCGGTCAGGAAGAACAGCCCGTAGAAACCGATCAGCACGACGAAAACGTTCGGGTAGCGTACGCCCATCTGCTGGGAAATGAAGGCCATGAGGCCACTGAAGGCGAGGGTGAGTGCCAGCAGGCTGTACGTGTTGCGCAGGACCTTGCTGACTTCCTGCTGCTCGACTTGTTGGCCGTGGTGTACGGCGTAATCCTGTTCGCGCATGGCGACACTCCTTAGGCGGTGGACCAGGGTCTCGGACCCTCGGTATTGAAACGTAAGTGAGCAGAGCATACCAGAGCTGTCGCAACCCGCGACACAGAGAGTTTGACAGCTTGTTTCATTACGGTATTATTGCCGCCGCAAACGCGCTGGAAGCGTGGCCGAGTGGTTTAAGGCAACGGTCTTGAAAACCGTCGATGGGCAACTATCCTAGAGTTCGAATCTCTACGCTTCCGCCACCATTTCTCATTAAAGCCCTGATTTTTCGGGGCTTTTTTGTGCGTGATCGGTTTCGGCCCATACTCTAGCCCATGCTTTGGGCGCTGGCTTCCAGTGGGCCTTTCTGGAATTTTTTGCCCAATGGTCCCTAGTCTCTGAAACGCTTGAGCTTTTTAGCGTAGAGAAGTGCCCAGAATCATCTGGGCGGGTATCTGGCCTCTGTTGGCCACGGCGCTCATGCGAAGTGCCCATCCCTGCTTTTTCGCACTCATCTCCAGCAAGCCTGAAAATGGCACTTTGATATCATTTTGTTTTCCGCTAGCATACATGACTTCCATGCCAGGTAAGGGCGCATTTCCTACGTATCGGGTACCTGCGCGAGATAACTGTAGGCCAGCGATAGGCCCGTGCGGATAAAAGTTGGGGGATACCTTCATAAGCCAGAGTGCCCCAATCCATCTGGCCGTGTAATCGCCTCATGCCAATATGAATTTATTTAGTGCTCCGCTTCCGGGGCTACGGCCTTACGGGTTCGCTGTTTTTGAGTAAGTGCAATAAGGATTCATTGGCAATCACGAGTTATGGATTTTTTGAAATGTCTTTTCTGAAAAGGTTGTGGCAAGCCATCAAAAGCTTCCTGTCGGGCACCGGTAAGCGTGTCGAAGACGAGGACGAGGCGAGCTTTCCCAAAATCGACCCGGACAAGATCAAAGCAGATCTCAAAATCATCGAGACGGCGCGCACGCATGGCGGGAAGGGAGTTCCTGACTTCAGAGATACACGGCTGACTGAGACTGAGCATCAGATCCAGGGAACCGTTGGTAAGCTGCGCGCGGCCACTCTCAAAACCGGTGAGCGATGGCTCACTCAAATCCAGGCTCGACTCGATGGGATTGATCTCACAAAAGAATTCAATCACACCATCCAGCTTGGGGATGAATTCGTTCGTAAAGCGGATGGGATTCTTTCAAGCGCAGATGGCGAGCTTCAAGAGGCTATCAGAACTGCTAAAGCTCGAAAGGCGATACTTGAGCAGTTCCGGGCAGACAATCGGCTACCAGAAGCTCCGCCGAAAATACACGGTCTTGTAGATCACATCTTCAAATTTTCCGTACTTGTCATATTTTGCGCGCTTGAGTCGTTCATCAACGCCAACTTCTTCGCTCAAGGCTTAGCAGGTGGTTTCCTCGGCGGCTTGATGATGGCACTCATGGCCGCAGACCTGAACCTTGTGGTGGCCTTCTTCAGTGGCAGGTTGCTCATCAACAAAAACCACGTCAGCGGAGTGCGCAAGACCGCAGGATGGTTCGCAGGGCTCTTTGGTTTTGCGTGGACTGCTTGCGCCGGCATCGTAGTCGCATACCTCCGCTTTGTCCTACCCCAAGTCGATGATGATGGGGCCAACCAGCTTGCTCTCGTGTGGCAGAACCTTGGTGCCCACATCTCTCCCTTCACCGACATTGAGGGCATTGCACTCTGCGCTATCACGGTAATCTTCGGTTTAGTCGCGATGTACCATGGTTACACTTGGCAAGACCGCTATCCAGGATATGAGAAGGTCTACGGTGAGTACACGGAGGCGAGTGGGGATGTCATCGAACTCATCGAAGAGTTGAGGGAGAAGCTCGAAGACGAGAAAAAGAGCATGATCAGCCAGCTCGAGCTCAAGGCCCAGAAAGCCGAGGAGTCTATTCGATATTTCAAATTCAGCATGGGCGAAAAATCCGTCGCCAAGAAGAAAGTGACAGAGCATCTAGTCCTTGCGGATAACACCATCAGGGCTCTGATCCAGGCATATCGCTATGAGAATCAACTAGCCAGGCCTGCAGACAAGCCACGGCCTGACTACTTCAATGATCCAGTTGAGCTCAGTGATCAGGATTTCCCAGATTTCGGTATCGAAAGCGACGAGAAGCGCCTACGTACTCAGGAGCAAATGCTTCGCCAGATACGGGACATTGTCGAGCCTACTCGATCCCAAATCCAGTCGTCCTTTACTGCGAAATTCGACCAGCTGAAGCCCCTTGAGAGCCTCGTGTAGGACTGAAAGATGTCTGTTTATCGCCGAAAAAAAAGCAGTACCTCGCCGGTGTTCGTTGCCGGTAGTGTTTTGGCCGCCGTAGCCCTTATCGTTGGCGCTGGCTTCCTCCTGTGGAAGAGCAGCACCCAGGATACGTTTGACAAGGTCACCTTGTGCCCCTCCAGTGGGGCGAAGGGGCAGTTCGTGGTGCTGATCGACAACACGTCGCCGTTCCCCTTCACGCAGAAGGCAGCGCTCAAGCAGCGACTCAAAGATATGGTCGTAAAAGACCTTCCGCCCGGAGCCATGCTCGCAGTCTTTCTGCTCGGGGAGGACTACAAGCACAACGGCGATCCAGTGTTTGAGAGATGCAACCCAGGCCAATGGGTCGAAGGCGAGGGTTTGACCAAGACCAAGAAGTTTGTGGACAAGGATTTTAATGAGAAATTCTTGAAGCCTCTTGAGACGGTGGTGAACCGAATCCCTTTGGATTCGCGAGGTAATACGTCTCCAATCTTTGAAATGCTGCAAGTAGCTAGCATCAATGGGTTTAATCATCAGAATGCCAATGGCGAAAAGCGTCTGATTATTTTCTCGGACATGGCTGCCAATACCGGTGATTTCTCCATGTACCGAAATTTGCAGCTCAACTACAAAGATTTCACCAAGACGAGCTACTACCAGAAAGCGGTCGCTCCTTCACTGGCAGACGTTTCGGTAACGATCAACATGATGGCCGCAGAACCCAACGCCACCCCTTTCCTGAAACGGTCGGAGTTCTGGGCTCATTATTTCTCGGACAATGGCGCCAGCCTTGAAAGCGTTAATCCCATGGAGGGGCTGTAATGAAGACTCAAAGCGCGCTCATCTACCGCGTCCAGACATGGTTCGTCATTGCACTGGTGCTCAAGATAGTGAGCGCTGGCTTCAGTCTGAAGCTTAACGACGCGATGTGGTTTGGCTTCATCGTCCCAATCAACGTGATGCTTGCTTATTGGGCGGTGGGGTATCGCGTACGCGCGCTCTACGACGTCAAACTGACCCTCGCGAAATTTGCCGATTCGATCTATTACCTTGGTTTCTTGTTCACTGTCGTCAGCATCATCATCTGCCTTTTCGACATCCAAAGTATCGGCGACAACCTGAGCAACATGGCTACACGATTCGGCGCCGCTATGGTGAGTACTGCAATCGGCATGGTTGCCCGTACATTGCACGTTGGATTCCGTCCAGATCAGGAGGATGCGGTGCGTAGCGTAGAGGAACGTGCCATCAGCGCGTCTGAGCAGCTTGCCTTCATGTTCGATGAGACGCGCGAAAAGCTCACTCGCTTTCGTGATGAGGTTGTAGCGATCTCGAAAGAAACTACGGCCGGCGCGAAAGAGCAAATTGAAGAAATCCAAAAGCACAGCATCGCTGCGATGGATACCTTTTTCGCTAATGCAACCCAGCGTAGCAACGAAGCGTTCGATGCCATGCTCAAGGATGCTAAATCGGCCAGTGATGATCTGCTCGTGACGATTAACGGGTTGGCTGACAAGAGCGAAAATACTCTCGAGCGCATGGAGTCTCATGCTCTGGACTTCGGGAACTTGGCGACTAGACGTCTGGAGCAAACTCTCTTTCCAGACGACCTCTTCGCCAACAAGCTCCAACCCGCTATCGATGCGCTTTCACAGACGACCGAAGGGGTTAACGAAAGCATCTCCACTCTTGCGGACGATGTTAAGACGGCTGCTCGCACGGTAGGTACCGCCATTCGCGGCCTAAACACGAAGACTCAAACCTTGGAAGAAACCCTGCAATCCGTCAGTGGCATCGTCGATAGCCAGGAGCGCTTGATGGATGCGATGAGCAGCCACGGCACCACGATGATTGAAGGCGTGGATCGCGTGCAGAAGGAATTCCTCGATACCCTGGATGATTACCAAAAGTATTTCCAGGAGGAAGTAAAATCAAACCGAGAAGTGGTTGAGAAGGTTATCGAACGGCTACAGGTCCTTCATCAGTATATTGAAGCGGATGACACCAAGGCTTCCTTGAGCAACGATATCATCGAAGCCTTCCGAGCCGTCGGTGAAATCAGCCAGCGAGCTAACGAAGCGTTCTCGGAATCGATCAAGACCACCTTAACCCTGTTGATCCAATCGATCGCTTCAAATAACGAAAACTATAGAGCGCTGGCTTCGCAGGTTGTTCAAGGGAGTGCCTCTCTTGAAACTGCTCACAGTAACCTTGAAGAGTTAGCTCGCAAGATTGAACAAATCAATAAAATTGAGGTTCGTCAGTCAGCTGCCAACGAATACGTCATACCTAGTGACGTAGATGGCCACGTTACGCCGCATTTGGTGAAGCTGCCTCCTGATATGAGACCTGCTTAATGAGCCGAAAGAATGACCAAGTGTTCAACCTCTCGATCACGGAGATTTGGATGGTGCTTGCGTTCATCCTTCTCCTTTTGACCGGATGGCAGGTGTGGAAGCTGACAAAAGAGAAGAATTCACTCGAGCTGAAGGTCGCCGGCCTAAACGACTTAAGTGATCGCGAGAAAGCAATTGATGAGGCTACTGTAGCCCTCAAGGTGAAACTCAAGCATCTCGGTACCAAGAATCCTGATGAAGTCGTTGCCAAACTCATAGATGCCTCCAAAGCTCGGGAAGAGTCGGAGCGTCTGAAGATCCTGCTGACCCAGAAAGACGAAGACCTTGCCGCACTGGCACCGATCGATAAAGCGTTACAAGAAAGTGGAAGCAAGGACAAGGGGGAAGACGCCAAGCGTTTAGTGCTGGAGACGCTCATGTCCTACGAGCAACTCAAGAAGCTGGTAACCGATCCGTCAAAGGAGGTGAAGCCGACCGATGTCGTGAAGCGGGTTGAGGAACTGAGTGCAACAGAAGCAGCGGTCAGAGTCGCCCTGAAAACGGACTCTAACCCCTCGACTGAACAGGTTCAGACGATGGTAAAAGACGCTGCGGCCTACGCCGCGGCGGAAAAGTCGGGGCTCAATCCTGTTGTACTGCAGAAGGCAAACAGCGACCTGAAGGGGCAGCTGCAATTTCTCAACAACAAGCTGAATCGGGGCAAGGGTGGTGATCTGCCTCCTTGCTGGGTTGATAGCTCAGGCAAACCGGAAATGTTTCTGACTGTCTTCCTCAACGACGACAACTTAACCTTTGAACCGGCCTGGCCTGCTTCGCGCCTGCCCGATGCCCAGGCTTTACCTGGGTTCTATGATCTGATGGCCAATACCTCACGAGGCTACGACGATTTCGTCCGTTCAACGTCAGCCATCAAAGCACTCGGCGAAAAAAATGAGTGTAGATACTTCGTTCGGCTCACTAGCCAGATCCAGAGCGCGCCTATTTCGGATCGTCGTCGGATTCAGATTGAAAGAAATTTCTATAAGATCGAGACCAGACGCTGATAATAGTATACGGGCGTTTATGTAGCTGCGCTTTGAGGCACTTGGATGGGCTCATATTTGGGGCCCAGATTAAAGACCCGTGCCCCGGATCCCATGCGTCCCCGGTAGTTCTGATGCTTTGTGATAGCGGAGTTCTTTTCCGTTGGAGGCGGATGCTCCTTTTTATGCGTTTCAGCTCAACTTGAGCGCTTGGGTCAACAACCCCACCACATCCGGCCCGTCCTGGCTGATCCACTTCGCGTAGTGCCTGAATATCAAGGCCGTCGAGGTGCGCCCCATCTGATCCGCTATCTACTCTGGCGTGACCAGGCCGCTGCTCAGCATCTGGCTGGCGAAGGTGTGACGGCAGGTGTTGGGAACACGCTGGTGAACGCTGGCCTTCTCTAGGTGGCCGATCCACCACCCGTGCCGCAGTACGTCTGAGGAACGATCCGGTTCACCTGTGGCGGTGTTGCGGAAAACAAACCGTACACGTTGCTCCCGAATGGTCCGGTCGTCGCGCTCGACGACTTGGATCAGTTCCGCCAGCAGTTGCCTGGTGAACCTCTAATGCACCTGTAGTGCACGAAGGGCTGGTGCGAGCAGTATCGACCGCCGTGTCGTGGTCACCTTGTATTGCCGGCGACCCGCGCGCGGCGGATCTCCACGGTACCGGCCGCCAGTCGACGTCCTCTCAAGCTAAGGCAATTGAACCTCTGAGAGAACTACGAAGCTGCCCGCGAAGGCGGCTTTCACCATCAGTGCCTGACGAAGGTTAGGCTTTAACTACGCGGAGATTAGGTTTCCGCCTCGGTACGGACACTGGTGAGGCTGCGTAGTCACCGCTTATGGCAACAGGTGCCATGCTGAAAAGGATAGGTATCAAGTCTTCTACGGTTACATCGAGCTCTCTTGCGATTCCCGCGAGGGATCGTCCGGCGTCCCTCGCAAGGCCCAGAACCTTCTGAAGTACCTGGGAGGTTTCCCTCTGAGATGGCTCAGGTTCTTGAGTGCGAGCTCCCATCGTGGAGAGCTCAATACAAATACTTCTGTAGACCCACTCTGAGAGCACGCCAGTTTTGTGGAGGCGGTAGGCCAAGGCCATAGCCGAAACGTTCCAAATTTTCTTTGCCCGGATAACGTCCTGAACCGAGTTCACACTCCAGCCGTGGGCCAGGATGCTTTGATAGGGCATTAGAAAGGCGGACGCGAACGCGTTGGCTTCGCTCTCCACCTCTTTCCCTTTATTACTGCCATGTCGGTGCAGCACCAAATGGCCAAGCTCATGAGCTGCGTCAAACCGGCTCGCTTCCGCTGACTTTTGCGTATTTAGAAAAACGAAAGGTGTTGTGCCCTTCCGCCAGCATGAAAAAGCATTGACTTGGTTAGTCTCCTCGGCAAGAGAGAAAACTCTTACGCCTTTCAGCTCAAGCAAATGAACCAAATTTTTGATGGGTAGCTGACCGAGCCCCCATTCCACGCGCACTGCCTCTGCGGCAGCCTCTGGATCCATCCCAGAACAGTCTGGAACCAAAGGATCAGGAAGATGGTACTTGGAATCGATCCAGTCGCTGAGCATGTATGCGATGCCACCTGCGGCAAGAGCTGCGTCACGCTGGCCTGCAGTCATTCTTGAAAATGATCTGAAGCTTGCATTCTCCTCGGTAGGGGCTTCTGGATCACGACCAGAGAAAAACGGGATCGGGAAGCCCAACGCCTGTGCGATACAGGACAAACTCTCCTCCGTTGGCAACTGGTCTCCGCTTTCGTAAAGAGAAATCGTCTTGCTGCTGAGCAATGTTGCATCGGCAAGCGATTTCTTCGTCCAACCTCGGCGTTGACGAGCTAATACCAAACGGGCCGGATTGAAATCGCTTATGTCGTTCATGTTCTCGGGGTCACAGGAATATCGATGGATGGACCTGCATCTGGTCCACCGAAATCGTCGGGAGCATTCAGGTTCAGGGGCGGCATGATAAAGCGCGGCTGCCATCCGTCAACCTTCCCGTTGTCGGCCATGTTGATCGGCCTTGAAAGCTCGTAGTGGACGACTTGGTTTTCCAGGTCAACGTAGAACAGAAGCATCCAGAGAATCTGTTCTGCTGATGAGTCCAAAGGGAGTCGTTGTCGCTCACTGCGATCCACCGGGAACATATCCATCTGACGAACGTTGTGGTGGACGCTTCGGCTTGTTCTATTACCCCGCTTATTGCGGGTTAGCGGGGCAGCATGCGGATTGCCTGTGTTCTCGTCGCCGCAGCACACAGTCACCGCATGCTTGTTGTCAGGAGAAATGATGCGAGGCTGGTTACTTGGGTCGGTGGGCTTCCATCCCTTCGGAACCGTTAGGACGCGCAGGGTCTCTGTCCCATAGATCCAAGCCAGGGTGCCACCTGAGCCCTTCGGCTGGAGCGGACCTGCATTGGAGGTCACACGGTAAAACTGAAGGGCAACGGTGCGCAGGTCTTCAGCAGTTATCCCTAGTAGAAGCTCTACAGCCTGTTCGGGCGGTAGGCTCGCGATCTGGTTCAAGAAATTATCAGCCATTTTTGACACTCTTCTTGTCGGGTTCCGTTTTTTATACATCATTTGATGTTGAAAAAAAAGAACCGCGTAAGAGGTTTGCAGCTGACAATCGTCCTTGCGTAAGAGCATGGTGCTGGCGCGCGCAATCGGCCCCCGCCAAGCCTGCGGGCTAAACGTGTCGGAATTTTTGCACCCCATGCTCACATGTCACGTCGAGCGCAAGCGTGGGTCTGGAGAGGCGATTACGGTGACCCGCACCGAGCCCGCCTGCCACTGATTGAACAGCTCAGGGTGCTGCTGGTCCGCTATCGGGCGATCCAACAGGCCAACGGCTAAGACGGTGACTATCTGTGCCCGAGCCGTCGCGGCCAGTCACTCAGCGGGCTTCAGGCCAGCATGGTGTTCACCTGCCCGGGGCCGGGCGAGTGGACCAGCCAAGACCTGCGCAAGGTGTCCCGCACCACTTGAACCGACCTCGGTATCGACGCCCACATCGGCGATATGCTGCTCAACCACTCATTGGGCAAGATCGCCAGCACCTACATCCACACCCAGGCCATGCAGCAGCGCCGGGCAGCCCTGGAGAAGTGGCACGCCTGGTTGGATGGCATCGGCTTCGGCGCGATTCACGGCCTTACCAAGGCCTTATCCGAAATTTCACACAATCGCGCACAGCCCGCTGATGGCGTTGCTTCGAGCGACCTTAACGAATTTGTTATTAGCAAGGATTCGAAATGACCGATTTGAATGCGCTATCGCCGGCAGCACGGTCGGCTGCAATGTGGGGCGGTGTTGCGGGGTGGGATCGGAGCGGCTGCCAGCCCGACCAAATCCGCTACATGGACGTACGCAAAGAAGCGTCCTAGCCACCAGCCGAAATGCGCCGTGGCTGCGAGACCAACAAAACCCAACTTGGAATGGCTAACGGTGCTTGCCTGATCTCGGGCTGCGAAATGACGATTCGGCGCCGTGTGAGGACAGGGTATGAACTGGTCAAGCAATTTTGGACACCGGTTAAGGTTCA
>NZ_VAUO01000011.1 GCF_005796105.1 Pseudomonas mosselii
CGCCCGATGAAGGTGTCCAAAATCATTAGGCCAGTTCACCTAGCCGGGGCGCCGGACCGGCCGGAAAGGGGCGCGCAGCGGCCCCATTGGCTGAACTCACTCGCATTACGCATTGGCTGCCCTTTTTCATGCGCGCAGGCCCGCTGGGCGCACGTTGCCGCCTTTTTGCCCCAGCATGGGGCACATGGGCTGGCCCAGGAGGGGGTGTACAGGCCGATAGAGGAATCTCCCATATCACTGCGGCTTGAGGTACAATTCCCGGCTATTTTTCGGCGGGCGTTCGGCTCGCAGCCTTTTCGAGTGTTGACCTGTGAGTGATTTGAGTCATATCCGCAATTTCTCCATCATCGCCCACATCGACCATGGCAAGTCGACGCTGGCCGACCGTTTCATCCAGATGTGCGGTGGCCTGTCGGCACGCGAAATGGAGGCCCAGGTCCTCGACTCCATGGACCTGGAGCGTGAGCGCGGGATCACCATCAAGGCCCACAGCGTCACGCTCAATTACAAGGCGCAGGACGGCAAGGTCTACCAGTTGAACTTCATCGACACTCCAGGCCACGTCGACTTCACCTATGAAGTCTCGCGTTCGCTGGCGGCCTGTGAAGGCGCGCTGTTGGTGGTCGACGCTGGCCAAGGTGTCGAGGCCCAGTCGGTCGCCAACTGCTACACCGCCATCGAGCAGGGCCTGGAAGTCATGCCCGTGCTGAACAAGATGGACCTGCCCCAGGCCGACCCGGACCGCGTCAAGGACGAGATCGAGAAGATCATCGGCATCGACGCCACCGACGCCGTGGCATGCAGTGCCAAGAGCGGCATGGGTGTGGACGAGGTGCTCGAGCGCCTGGTCCAGACCATCCCTGCACCGGAAGGCAACATCGACGCCCCCTTGCAGGCGCTGATCATCGACTCCTGGTTCGACAACTACCTGGGCGTTGTGTCCTTGGTACGCGTGCGCCACGGCCGCGTCAAGAAAGGCGACAAGATCCTGGTCAAGTCCACCGGCAAGGTGCACCTGGTCGACAGCGTCGGTGTGTTCACCCCGAAACACACCCAGACCGCCGACCTTAAAGCCGGTGAAGTTGGCTTCATCATCGCCAGCATCAAGGACATTCATGGCGCGCCGGTGGGTGATACCCTGACGCTGTCCAACACCCCTGAAGTCGAAGTGCTGCCGGGCTTCAAGAAGATCCAGCCGCAGGTCTACGCCGGCCTGTTCCCGGTCAGCTCCGACGACTTCGAGGACTTCCGCGACGCACTGCAAAAGCTGACGTTGAACGACTCGTCGCTGCAGTACATGCCGGAAAGCTCCGACGCACTGGGCTTCGGCTTCCGTTGCGGCTTCCTCGGCATGCTGCACATGGAGATCATCCAGGAGCGCCTGGAGCGCGAGTACGACCTGGACCTGATCACCACCGCCCCAAGCGTGATCTACGAGCTGGAACTCAAGACCGGCGAGACCATCGTCGTCGACAACCCGTCCAAGCTGCCGGACGTCTCGGCCGTGGCCGACTTCCGGGAGCCGATCGTCACTGCCACCATCCTGGTGCCTCAGGAGCACCTGGGCAACGTGATTACCCTGTGCATCGAGAAGCGTGGCGTGCAGCGCGACATGCAGTTCCTCGGCAGCCAGGTGCAGGTGCGCTATGACATGCCGATGAACGAGGTGGTGCTGGACTTCTTCGACCGCCTTAAGTCCACTAGCCGCGGCTACGCTTCGCTGGACTATCATTTCGACCGCTACCAGTCGGCCAACCTGGTCAAGCTGGACGTGCTGATCAACGGTGACAAGGTCGACGCCTTGGCACTGATCGTGCACCGTGACAACGCAGCCTACAAAGGCCGTGCATTGACCGAGAAGATGAAGGAACTGATCCCTCGCCAGATGTTCGACGTGGCGATCCAGGCAGCCATCGGCGGCCAGATCATCGCGCGGACAACTGTCAAGGCGCTCAGAAAGAACGTACTGGCCAAGTGCTACGGCGGTGACGTCAGCCGTAAGAAGAAACTGCTGGAGAAGCAGAAGGCCGGTAAGAAACGCATGAAACAGGTCGGTAACGTGGAAATTCCACAGGAAGCCTTCCTCGCCGTGCTCAGGTTGGATAGCTAGGTCCTATGTCGCTAAATTTCCCGCTGTTGCTCGTCATCGCCGTAGCCGTGTGTGGCCTGTTAGGCCTGATCGACCTGCTGTTCCTGGCCCCGCGCAGGCGGGCGGCGATCGCCACCTACCAGAACAGCGTCACCCAGCCCGAAGTGGCCGTGGTGGAGCGCCTGAACAAGGAGCCGTTGCTGGTCGAATACGGCAAGTCTTTCTTCCCGGTACTGTTCATCGTGCTGGTGCTGCGCTCGTTCCTGGTCGAACCGTTCCAGATCCCTTCGGGGTCGATGAAACCGACCCTGGAAGTGGGCGACTTCATCCTGGTGAACAAGTTCTCCTACGGTATCCGCCTGCCGGTGATCGACAAGAAGGTCATCGAGGTCGGTGATCCACAGCGCGGGGATGTGATGGTGTTCCGTTACCCGAGTGATCCGAACGTCAACTACATCAAGCGTGTAGTCGGCCTGCCGGGTGACGAGATCCGCTACACCAACGACAAGCGGCTGTATGTCAATGGCCAATTGGTCGCTGAACAGCTTGTCGGGACCGAGCCTGGCACCCTGGGCAGCGCTGAGCTTTACAAAGAAAAACTGGGTGAAGCCGAGCACCTGATCCGCAAGGAAATGGCGCGCTATCGTATGCCGCCGGACCAGCAATGGAGTGTACCGGCTGGCCACTACTTCATGATGGGTGACAACCGCGACAACTCCAACGACAGCCGCTACTGGGATGACCCGAACATACCCAAAGCGCTGCACGGCATGGTTCCAGACCGCAATATCGTCGGCAAGGCGTTCGCGGTATGGATGAGCTGGCCAGAACCGAAACTGAGCCATTTCCCGAACCTGTCGCGGGTCGGCCTGATCCACTGAGCATCGACGGCGCTGTCTGCGGACAGCGCCGATTGCATTTCTGACATAGGCTGTGTTCTCAGGGAGCGAGAGATTTCGCCGTTTCCGGCGAAGACCACAGCCAAACCGTCTTTCAGGATGTTGATTTGAACAACGCGTTTAACACCACAGGGGAGGTCCGATGAGCGCCTCTCTTGCCCGCCTGGAGCGCAAGCTCGGCTACACCTTCAAGAATCAGGACCTGATGTTGTTGGCCCTGACCCATCGCAGCTATGCCGGGCGCAATAACGAACGCCTGGAGTTCCTCGGCGATGCCATCCTCAACTTCGTTGCTGGCGAAGCGCTGTTCGAGCGTTTCCCGCAAGCTCGCGAAGGCCAGTTGTCGCGTCTGCGTGCGCGGTTGGTCAAGGGTGAGACACTGGCCCGGTTGGCCCGTGGCTTCGACCTGGGTGAGTACCTGCGCCTGGGCTCGGGCGAACTCAAGAGTGGCGGTTTTCGCCGCGAGTCGATCCTCGCCGACGCGCTTGAGGCACTGATCGGCGCGATCTACCAGGACGCCGACATGCAGACCGCCCGCGAGCGCATCCTCGCCTGGCTGACCGACGAGTTCGACGGCCTGACGCTGGTGGACACCAACAAGGACCCGAAGACCCGCTTGCAGGAGTTCCTGCAGTCGCGAGCCTGCGAACTACCGCGCTATGAGGTGGTGGATATCCAGGGTGAACCGCACTGCCGGACGTTCTTCGTCGAGTGCGAAGTGGTCCTGCTGAATAAAAAAAGCCGTGGCCAGGGCGTGAGCCGGCGTATCGCCGAACAGGTCGCTGCCGCCGCCGCATTGATCGCCCTGGGCGTGGAGAATGGCAATGACTGAGAACACTTCGACCCGCTGCGGCTATGTCGCCATCGTGGGTCGCCCTAACGTGGGCAAGTCCACGCTGCTCAACCACATCCTCGGGCAGAAGCTGGCGATCACCTCGCGCAAGCCGCAGACCACTCGCCACAACATGCTCGGCATCAAGACCGAGGGTGAGGTGCAGGCGATCTACGTCGACACCCCCGGCATGCACAAGGCCAACGACAAGGCCCTGAACCGCTACATGAACCGCAACGCCTCGGCGGCTTTGAAGGACGTGGATGTGGTGATCTTCGTGGTCGACCGCACGCGCTGGACCGATGAGGACCAACTGGTGCTCGAGCGCGTTCAGTACGTCACCGGCCCGTTGATCATCGCGGTCAACAAGACCGACCGCATGGAAGAAAAAGCCGAGTTGATCCCGCACCTTCAGTGGTTGCAGGAGCAACTGCCGAATGCCGAGGTGATGCCGATTTCCGCGCAGCAGGGGCACAACCTTGACGCGCTGGAAGCGCAGATTGCGAAGCACCTGCCGGAAAACGACCACTTCTTCCCGGAAGACCAGATCACCGACCGCAGCAGCCGCTTCCTCGCTGCCGAACTGGTGCGCGAAAAGATCATGCGCCAGCTGGGTGCGGAGCTGCCGTACCAGATCACCGTGGAAATCGAAGAGTTCAAGCAACAGGGCCATGTGCTGCACATCCATGCACTGATCCTCGTAGAGCGCGACGGCCAGAAGAAAATCATCATTGGTGACAAGGGCGAGCGCATCAAGCGCATTGGTTCCGAGGCGCGCAAGGACATGGAAGTGCTGTTCGACGCCAAGGTGATGCTTAACCTGTGGGTCAAGGTCAAAGGCGGCTGGTCCGACGACGAGCGCGCCCTGCGCTCGCTGGGTTACGGCGACCTGTAAGCTTCTGGCCGCAGCTGTCTGGCCTTTGTAGGAGCGGCCTTGTGTCGCGAAAGGGCCGCGTAGCGGCCCCAAAATTTCAGCGTCGCTGCGCAGATTGCTGGGGCTGCTTTGCAGCCCTTGCGCGACACAAGGCCGCTCCTACAGGGTCAGCGACGCTCTCGGTCTGAGTGACACCCCATGGACCAACCCACCCCCCAACCGGCCTACGTGCTGCATAGTCGCGCCTACAAGGAAACCAGTGCCCTGGTGGACTTTCTCACCCCTCAGGGCCGTGTGCGTGCAGTGCTGCGCCGGGCACGGGGCAAGGGGGGCAGCCTGGTGCGACCATTCGTGCCATTGGAGGTAGAGCTGCGTGGGCGCGGCGAATTGAAGAACGTCGGGCGCCTGGACACCAGCGGTATCGCCGCCTGGCTGCATGGCGATGCGCTGTTCAGTGGCTTGTACCTCAACGAACTGCTGATGCGCCTGCTGCCAGCCGAGGCGCCGCATCCGGCGCTGTTCGAGCATTACGCCCTGACCTTGCAGGCCCTGGCCGCAGGCCGTGCACTGGAGCCGCTGCTGCGCTCTTTCGAATGGCGCCTGCTTGATGAGCTGGGCTACGCCTTTGCCCTGAACCACGACGTCAACGCCGCACCGGTGGTTGCCGAGGGCCTTTATCGTCTACAGGTGGACGCCGGGCTCGAACGCGTCGAGCTGTTCCAGCCTGGGCTGTTCAGGGGCACCGAACTGCTGGCCCTGGCTGACGCGGACTGGGACGCTCCCGGCGCCCTGCTGGCAGCCAAACGCCTGATGCGCCAGGCCCTGGCGGTTCATCTGGGGCCAAAGCCGCTGGTCAGTCGGGAACTGTTTCGCAAGCGCTGAGCACGACGTATGCTGTGGGCCTCAATCTTCAGGAGAGCCCTTTCGTGACTCACAGCAACCGCATGCTTCTTGGCGTCAACATCGACCACGTGGCGACCCTGCGCCAGGCCCGGGGTACCCGTTACCCTGACCCGGTCAAGGCTGCGCTGGACGCCGAGGAAGCGGGTGCCGATGGCATCACCGTGCACCTGCGCGAAGACCGTCGGCATATCCAGGAGCGTGACGTCTTGCTGCTCAAGGACGTGTTGCAGACCCGCATGAACTTCGAGATGGGTGTCACCGAAGAGATGATGGTCTTTGCCGAGAAGATCCGCCCGGCGCACATCTGCCTGGTCCCGGAGACCCGCCAGGAGCTGACCACCGAAGGTGGCCTGGATGTGGCCGGCCAGCAAGCGCGTATCAAGGCCGCAGTGGAGCGCCTGTCGCGCACGGGCGCTGAAGTGTCGCTGTTCATCGATGCCGACGAGCGGCAAATCGAGGCTTCGCGGCTTGTCGGTGCGCCGGCCATCGAGCTGCACACCGGTCGTTACGCAGATGCCGAAACACCCAGCGAGGTGGCGCAAGAGTTACAGCGCATCAAGGATGGCGTGGCCTTTGGCGTCGGTCAGGGCCTGATCGTCAACGCCGGTCACGGCCTGCACTACCACAACGTCGAGGCGGTCGCGGCCATCAAGGGCATCAACGAGTTGAACATCGGCCATGCGCTGGTGGCTCACGCCCTGTTCGTTGGTTTCAAGGCGGCGGTGGCCGAGATGAAGGCACTGATCCTCGACGCTTCGCGCTGAACGGTCGATTTTGGGGCCCGTGAGGGCCCTGCCATCGCGTTACTGCGACTTGAACAGCAAGGTGAATCGGGTCGGGCCGCTGGGGCAACTGCTTACCTCGACCCTGCCGCCGTGCAACTGCATGATCGACTTGACGATCGCCAGCCCCAGCCCGGTTCCCCCCTCGAGCCGCGAGCGCCCGGAGCCCGCCCGGTAGAAACGCTCGAACAGGTGCGCTAGGTGTTCCTCGGCGATACCCGGCCCGGTGTTCTGCACCCATACGGCGATGTCGTTTTCTCTTCGCTCAATGCCCACGGTGATTGGCTGGTGTGCCTGGCCATGTCGAATGGCATTGCTCAACAGGTTCGACAGTGCCCGCTGGAACATCAATCGGTCGGCCAGCGCAGTACCCCAGCCTTGCAGGTGCAAGCTGATCCCCTTGAGTTCGGCGCTGAAGGCGAACAGTTCGCTCACCCGCGACACTTCATCGGCCAGTGCCAAGGGCGCCAGGGTCACCTGGGTCTGCGGCTGGCTGACCTGGGCGAGGAACAGCATGTCGTTGATCATGCGATTGAGCCGGGTCAGTTCCTCGACGCTATCTTCCAGCGCCTCACGGTAGCGTTCGCCATCGCGTTCGCGGGCGAGGGTGACCTGGGCCTTGCCCATCAGGTTGCCGATGGGGGTGCGCAGTTCGTGGGCCAGATCGTCGGAGAACTGCGAGAGCTGGCTGACGCCCTGGTCGAGTCGGTCGAGCATGATGTTGATGGCCCGGGCCAAATCCGCCAGCTCGCTGGGCAGCCCTGCGTCGGGTAGGCGGTGCTCCAGGTTCTGCGCCGACACCTGGCCTGCGATACGGCGAAAGTGGCGCAGCGGGCGCAAGCCTCGTTGTACCAGTTTCCAGGCCGCGATGCCGATCAGTAGCAACAGCAACGGCAGTGCCAGCAACGTCGAGTGCAAGTAGGCTTCGAGCAGATCGTTGTCGTCGCTGCGGTTGAGTGACATCAGCACCTTGACTGGGGTGTCGTCACGCAGGCGCATCAGGCGGCTGGCGCTGAGCATCTGGTTACCTGCAGCGTCCTGCCATTCATGGAAGCTCAGTTGGGCCTCGACGGGCAGCGTTTGCAGCGTTTGCGATTGCAATGGCGGGCCCAGGCTCAGTAGGGCGGGGTGGCGACCGTTGACTGCCAGCACGCTGAGGCTCAGGTTGTCATGGCCCATCACCAGATCGAGCAAGGGGTGGGCGCGGGTCGCGAGATCGGCACTGCGCAGGTCCACGCGCAGGTTGTGCTCCACCTGTAGCATCTTGCGCGTGAGGTCCTTGCGCGCCCGGCTGTCCAGTTCGTGGTCCAAGGCAAAAACCGCCAGGCATGCCAGCAGCAGCACCAGCGCTGCCCCCATCAGGGTCACGCTCAGGCCCAGGCGCAGCGAGAGGCTGGTGGCTTTCACTGGCGCGCCTCGAGCACGTAGCCGACGCCGCGCAAGGTATGGATCAGCTTGTCCTCGAACGGGTCGTCGATCTTCGCGCGCAGGCGGCGGATCGACACTTCCACCACGTTGGTGTCGCAGTCGAAGTTCATGTCCCAGACCAATGAAATGATCTGGGTACGCGACAGCACTTCGCCACTTTGGCGCATCAGCAGGTGCAGCAGGGCGAACTCCTTGGCCGTCAGGTCGATGCGCTGGCCGCCACGCCAGGCCCGATGGCGACCGGGGTCCAGCTCAAGGTCGGCGACTTTCAGCGTGCTTGGCTGCAAGCGTTGGTCGTTGCGCCGCAGCAGGCTGCGGATGCGCGCCAGCAGCTCGGGAAACTCGAAGGGCTTGAGCAGATAGTCGTCGGCGCCCAGGTCCAGGCCTTTGACCCGATCGGCCAGGCGGCCGTGGGCCGTGAGCATCATGATGCGAGTGGCGGACTCTGCGCGCAGGCGTTGTAGTACGCTCCAGCCGTCCAGTTCGGGCAGGTTCACGTCGAGGATCACCAGATCGTAAGGCTGCTGGCGGGCCAGGTGCAGGCCATCGGTGCCGGTATGTGCGCAATCGACCACGTAGCCGTTCTCGCGCAGGCCTTGTTGCAAGTAGTCGGCGGTACGGGGTTCGTCTTCGATGATCAACAGGCGCATGGTCAGGCTCGGCAGGAGAAAGGGGGGCGATTCTCGACCCTGTAGTGACATCAGGGTCAAGCCGTGAGGATGTTACGGGATGCGAGCGGCGTGGTGGCGGGGATAACCGATTTGTAATGCGCAGGTCATGTGGCCGATAGCTGCGGCCCCTTGCAAGACTGTAATCCCCGGATCACCTTGGTGTTAGCTGCGTGCTGTCAGGATGGCCCTGTCTAAACGGTTACCTTGAGGCAAGCATGATGAACCTGAGCAAATACCTGCTGCTGGCGACCCTCGCCCTGGGCAGCACCAGCGTTTTCGCCGAAGATGGAGCGCAAAGGTCGAAGCAGTTCTGGCAGGCATTCCGCGAGGATCAGGCCCGCCTGCATGGCGACGACAAGCAGCAAGCGCTGGCTGAGCGTGAACGCAAGGCCGAGCAAAGGGCCCGCGAGGTGGCCAAGGACTGAGGTGCAAGCGAGCGGGGCCGCTGTGCGGCCCTTCGCGGGTAAACCCGCCTTGCACAGCCTGGGTTCTGCGCAGAACCCACGAAGGGCTGTAGGTCGGGTTACTTGCGCGCCAGCAGCGTGGCGCGGCGTGGCGCCGGCAGGCCTTCGACGGTCTTGCTGTGGTCGTTCGGGTCGAGGAAATCACCCAGCGACTGGTAGCGCATCCATTCGGTGCTGCGCTGCTCCTCGACGCTGGTGACGCTGACGTCGACGCAGCGTACGTCGCTAAAGCCTGCGCGGCGCAGCCAGCGCTCCAGCGCCGGGACCGAGGGCAGGAACCAGACGTTGCGCATCTGCGCGTAGCGATCTTCCGGCACCAGTACCTGATTTTCGTCGCCTTCGATCACCAAGGTTTCGAGCACCAGCTCGCCGCCCTTGACCAGGCAGTCCTTCAGCGCCAGCAGGTGCTCGATGGGTGAACGACGGTGGTAGAACACCCCCATCGAGAACACCGTGTCGAAGCCTTCCAGGTTGGCCGGCAGTTCTTCGAGGGCGAACGGCAGGTGCCAGGCGGGGAGCTGTGGCAGGTACTGCTGCACCGCTTGGAACTGGCAGAAGAACAGCCAGTTGGGGTCGACGCCGATGACCATGTCGGCACCAGCGCCGAGCATGCGCCACTGGTAATAACCGTTGCCGCAGCCCACATCGAGCACGCGCTTGCCCTGGAGGTTCAGGTGCGGGCCTACGCGCGACCATTTCCAGTCCGAACGCCATTCGGTGTCCACGTGCACGCCGAACAGGTCGAATGGCCCTTTGCGCCAAGGCGACAGCCCCATCAACGCCTGGCGCATCTGCGCACGGGTGGCGTCGTCGCAGTCGCAGTCCAGGCGCAGGCCGTCGACCAGGTCGATCTGGCTTGGCACAAGGTTGGGCAACGCCGCCAGCGCGCCGCGCCAGCGCTCGAGGTCACCGTGGCCTTTCTCCAGCTTGCTTTCCAGTTGCGCTTGCAGGCCTTGGGACCAGGTGGCAAGGGGCGTGCCCGCCAGACGGCGAACGAGGGGGGACAGATCGATCATGGCAGGGCTATCAGCGAGGCAAAGTTGAGGCATTGGAACCACGGCACGACCTTGGAAAAACCGGCGGCCAGCAGGCGTGCTTCGTGGGTCTGCAAGGTGTCAGGCTTCATCACGTGCTCGATGGCGCTGCGCTTCTGGGCGATTTCCAGGTCGCTGTAGCCATTGGCACGCTTGAAATCCAGGTGCAGGTCGTTGAGTAGATCCTGCGTGGGGTCGTCTGCAAAGCGCAGTTTCTCCGACAGAATCAATGCACCGCCCGGCAGCAGGGCCTGGCGGATGCGGCCGAGCAGTTCCAGGCGTTGGTCGGGGGCGATGAACTGCAAGGTGAAGTTCATGGCCACCACCGAGGCTGGCTCGAAAGGCAGCGTGAGGATATCGGCTTCGAGCACCTGCACCGGCAGCAGCTCCTGGAACATCGAGTCCTGGGCGGTGAGGTATTGGCGGCAGCGCTCGACCATGGCGGCGGAATTGTCCACCGCGATCACCCGGCAGCCGTCGCTGCGCACGTGGCGGCGCAGGGCCTGGGTGACCGCGCCCAGCGAAGCGCCCAGGTCATACAGGGCAGTGTTCGGCTGGGCGAAGCGTGCCGCGAGCACGCCCAGGTTCTCGACGATGGTCGGATAACCGGGCACCGAGCGCTTGATCATGTCCGGGAACACGCGCACCACGTCCTCGTTGAAGACGAAGTCGGGCACCTGTTCCAGGGGCTGGGCGAATAGGCGGTCGGGTTCTTTGCTCACAGTGGGTCCAGGCGGCTTGCAATCCAGAGGGGCGGCATTCTAGCCAAACCACGCCAAGCTTGCATGGCCTGCTGACCGGCGCGGCACGCTCAGCGCACGCGAATGGCGCAGTCGAAGGTCTGCACCGGGCGAACTTCCGGTGCCCACGGCTGTTGATACACCAGCACGAGTTGGCCGTCACCGGCTGAACTCGCCTGGAAACGCCAGGTGGAGAGCCCCGCGCTACCGACGATGCCGGCCTCTTGCGGGTCGCTGTAGACCTCAGGGCCGAGGCTGCGCAGGATGCCTGAGGCGGGGTTTTGCAGCAGCCAGCGGTAGCCCGTCGTCGGATTGCTGGGCAGGGTCAGGGTCAGGCTCTGGCCCACGTGCAGACGCTGGGGGCATTCGCTTTCGGCGTCCAGTTCAACGCTGCGTGGCGGTTGTTGCGCGCAGGCGCCGAGCAGGGTGAGGCCTAGGAGAAACAGTACGCGTTGGTAGTGCATGGTGGCTCCGTGTCGGGGATCGAAGCGCCAACCGGACAGGCAGGGCTGGCCGATGCCGTCGGAGGCAGGCGATGCCTTCTTATTGCCACGCTCGCCCGAGCCTGGCGCAAACGACGTTGATTATGCTCAGCTGCAAGCGCAGGCCGCAATCGTCGCGCTCAAGCATGGCCGAGCGCGACGCACCGAGGCGCGCCTGTGGGGCAAGTCGACATGCCGCACCTCGGTCCTCTCAACTGAACAGTACCTTCGCCACGTCGGCGTAGCGTTTGGCGAAATGCACCTGTAGCCCTTCCTTGAGGTAGGCCGGCAGCTCTTCGAAATGCCCACGGTTGGCTTCGGGCAAGATCAGTTCGAAGATCTTCTGTCGGCGCGCCGCGATGACTTTTTCGCGCACCCCGCCGATCGGCAGCACCTGCCCGGTAAGGGTCAGCTCGCCGGTCATGGCCACGCCTTTCTTCGGCGCCTGGTCACGGGCCAGCGACAGCAGGGCGCTGGCCATGGTGATGCCGGCGCTGGGGCCGTCCTTGGGGGTGGCGCCTTCGGGGACGTGCAGGTGGATGAACGCTTCGTTGAAGAATGCTGGGTCGGCGCCGAACTGCTTGAGGTTCGAGCTGATGTAGCTGTAGGCGATTTCAGCCGATTCCTTCATCACCTCGCCCAGTTGGCCAGTCAGCTTGAAGCCGCGGTTCAGGGTATGGATGCGCGTGGCCTCGATGGGCAGGGTAGCGCCGCCCATGCTGGTCCAGGCAAGGCCGGTGATCACGCCTTTGCCAGCCAGCACCTGCTCGCTGCGGAATACCGGCATGCCGAGGGCGGCTTCCAGGTCTTTGTTGCCGATCTTGAGCTTGGCTTCGGGGTCGTCGAGCAGCTTTACCACGGCCTTGCGCACCAGTTTGCCTAGCTGTTTCTCCAGCTGGCGCACACCCGCCTCGCGGGCGTAACCCTCGATCACCGTGCGCAGGGCGCTGTCGCTGATGCTCAGGCTGGTCTTCGACACGCCGGCCTTTTCCAGTTGCTTGGGCCACAGGTGACGCTTGGCGATGGCGAGCTTTTCTTCGGTGATGTAGCCCGACAGGCGGATCACTTCCATGCGGTCGAGCAACGGCCCAGGGATCGAGTCCAGGGTGTTGGCGGTGCACACGAACAAGACCTTGGACAGGTCCAGGCGCAGGTCCAGGTAATGGTCGAGGAAGTCGACGTTCTGCTCGGGGTCGAGGGTTTCGAGCAAGGCCGAGGCCGGGTCGCCCTGATAGCTCTGGCCCATCTTGTCGATCTCGTCGAGCATGATCACAGGATTCATCACCTCGACCTCCTTGAGCGCCTGCACCAGCTTGCCCGGTTGCGCGCCGATGTAGGTACGCCGGTGGCCCTTGATTTCGGCCTCGTCGCGCATGCCGCCGACGCTGAAGCGATAGAACGGCCGGCCCAGCGACTCGGCGATGGACTTGCCGATGCTGGTCTTGCCGACCCCGGGCGGGCCGACCAGTAGTACGATCGAGCCGCTGATCTCGCCTTTCCAGGCGCCGACGGCGAGGAATTCGAGGATGCGCTCCTTGATGTCGTCGAGCCCGGCGTGATGGCGGTCGAGCACTTTGCGCGCGTGGGGCAGATCGAGTTTGTCCGCACCGTATTGGCCCCACGGCAGGGCCGTGGCCCACTCCAGGTAGTTGCGGGTGACGGCGTACTCGGGCGAGCCGGTTTCGAGGATGCCCAGCTTGGCCATTTCTTCGTCGATGCGTTTTTTCGCCTGCTCAGGCAAGGTCTTGCCTTCCAGGCGCTGCTGGAACTGTTCGAGGTCGGCGCTACGGTCGTCCTTGGTCAGGCCCAGCTCCTGCTGGATGACCTTGAGCTGCTCCTTGAGGAAGAACTCGCGTTGGTGCTCGCCGATCTGCCGGTTCACCTCGGCGGAGATCTCGTTCTGCAGGCGCGCGACTTCGACCTCCTTGCGCAGCATGGGCAGGACCTTTTCCATGCGCTTGAGCATGGGCACGCAATCGAGCACTTCCTGCAACTGGTTGCCGTTGGCCGAGGTGAGCGCGGCGGCGAAGTCTGTCAGCGGCGAAGGGTCGTTGGGGCTGAAGCGGTTGAGGTAGTTCTTCAGCTCCTCGCTGTACAGCGGGTTAAGTGGCAGCAGCTCCTTGATCGCGTTGATCAGGGCCATGCCGTAGGCCTTGACTTCGTCGGTCGGCTCGGCCGGCTGGCGCGGGTATTCAACTTCGACCAAATAGGGCGGGCGATGGTGTTTGAGCCAGGTACGGATACGCACCCGGGTCAGGCCCTGGGCGACGAATTGCAGCTTGCCGCCCTCGCGGCTGGCATGGTGCACCTTGACCAGGGTGCCGTACTCGGGCAAGGCCTTGGTATCGAAGTGGCGGTGGTCTTCTGGCGGGGTGTCCATGTAGAACAGCGCCAGGCTGTGGTGCTCGGATTTGGCCACCAGGTCGAGGGTTTCGGCCCAGGGTTCTTCATTGACGATCACCGGCAGCACTTGTGCGGGGAAGAACGGGCGGTTGTGAATCGGGATCACGTACACCTTGTCCGGCAGTTGCTGGCCAGGCAGGGCGAGGTGGTGGCCAGTGCCGGCCGAAGGGTCGAGGTGTTCGACTGCGCTGTGTTCGTCGGGATGTTCCGGGAAATCCTGCTGGTCGCTCATGGGGCACCTGCGTGAATGGCTATGGGTGCTTAGATGGGGAGGCGCGCTACAGGTTTCAATGGCCGGCGGATGAACGATCTGTCACTGTCGCGGTTGCGAAGTTGTGCTCCACTCAACCGGATATGAGGCTGCCGATGGCGACATTGCAAAGGATTCAGAAAGAGCTGGCGATGATGGTCAAGGATCCGCCGGCGGGTTGTTCGGCTGGGCCTTCCAGCGACAACGACCTGTTCGCGTGGAATGCATCGATCATGGGGCCTTCGGGCACGCCCTACGAGGGCGGGGTGTTCTTCCTGGCTTTGGCATTCCCGCAGGATTACCCGGTATCACCGTTGAAGGTGCGGTTCGTGACGCGGATCTATCACCCCAACGTTGGCAGCGAGGGTGAGGTGGGCCTGGATATCCTGGGCAGCAACTGGTCACCGGCGCTGACCGTGGAAAAGGTGCTGATGAGCATCCTGTCGCTGTTGTGCGAGCCGAACCCGGAGCAGCCGCTGCAGGCGGACATCGCCGAGCAGTGGTTGTGTACCCGCAAGGCGTTCGACGACACGGCCAGGCAGTGGACACGGCAGTACGCCCAGTGAGGGCGGTGTGTGCGGTGGTGTCGCCACCACCGCACGTACGGCTTATTCGCCGAGTTTGTAGGCGATGATGTAGTCGCCCATCTTGGTGCCCAGCGAGCCATGGCCACCGGCGACGATCAGCACGTACTGCTTGCCGTCCTTGCCGGTATAGGTCATTGGCGTCGCCTGGCCGCCAGCCGGTAGGCGGGCGCTCCACAGTTCCTTGCCATTGCTCACGTCATAGGCGCGCAGGTACTGGTCCAGGGTGCCGCTGAGGAAGCCCACGCCACCGGCGGTGACGATCGAGCCGCCCATGCTTGGCACGCCCACGGGCAGACCGAGCGGCACCGGAGTGCTGTCACGGGTGGTGCCATTCTTGTACTTCCACACCACCTTGTTGGTGAACAGGTCGATAGCCGCCACATAGCCCCAGGCCGGCGCCTGGCACGGGATGCCGAGCGGCGACATGAACGGGTGCATGGTCACGGCATAAGGCGCACCGGCGTTCGGTTGTACGCCGCTGGTCTCGCTTTCGCGCTTGCTGCCCTCGGCTACCTGTTCGCGCGGAATCATCTTCGACACGAAGGCCATGTAGTTGGGCGAGGTGAACAGCAGTTGGCGCACCGGGTCGACCGACACGCTACCCCAGTTGAATACGCCGACGTTGCCCGGATAGACCAGCGTGCCTTGCTCGGACGGTGGGGTGTACTGGCCCTCATAACGCAGGCTGCGGAACTGGATACGGCACAGCATCTGGTCGAACGGCGTGGCGCCCCACATGGCCTGTTCAGTCAGTTCTGGGCCGAGCAGATTCAGGTCGGAGCGTGCTTGGGTCGGGGCGGTATGGTCGCCCTTGACCGCGCCTTGCGGTACCGGGATCTCGCGGATCGGCACGATCGGGGTGCCGTCGCGGCGGTCGAGTACGTACAGGCTGCCTTGTTTGGTCGGTACGATCACCGCAGGCTTGACGCCATCATCGGTCTTGAGGTGAACCAGGGTCGGCTGGCTACCGACGTCCATGTCCCACAGGTCGTGGTGGGTGAACTGGTAGTTCCAGCGCGCCTTGCCGGTGGCCAAGTCCAGGGCGACGATGCCAGCGCTGTACTTCTCGGCACCCGGAGTGCGGTCGGCGCCCCACTGGTCGGGGGTCTGGTTGCCCAGCGGCAGGTAGACCATGCCGAGTTCTTCATCGACGCTGGCCAGCGACCACATGTTGGCCGAGTTGCGGCTGTAGAACTTGCCGTCCGCCAGTGGCTTGGTGTCGTCCGGGTTGTTGCTGTCCCAGTTCCACACCAGGCGGCCGTCATGCACGTCGTAGGCGCGGATCACCCCGGACGGCTCGTTGGTCGACTCGTTGTCGGTCACGTGGCCGCCGATGATCACCAACTCGCGAGTTATCGCAGCGGGCGAGGTGGAGTAGTAGCCACCTGCGGTGAACGGGCCGATGCCGCGGGTCAGGTCGATCTGGCCCTGGTTGGCGAAGCCTTCGCAGACCTTGCCGTTGTCGGCGTTGATGGCGATCAGGCGGGCGTCGGCGGTGGGCAGGTAGAGGCGGCGTGGGCAGGCTTGAGCCACGGCTTGGCCTGCGTCGCTGATCTTCGGTGCCGGGCTGCCGTCGCGGCTGACGTAGCTGTTCTCGTCGTAGTACGAGACGCCACGGCAGGTCATGTGGGCAAAGCCTTTGAAGGTCTTGGTTGGGCTGGTGATCTGCGGATCGAAGCGCCAGATCTCGGCCCCGGTGTCAGGGTCCAGGGCCAGTACTCGGCCGTGCGGCGTGCACGCATAGAGCATGCCGTTAGCCTTGAGTGGAGTGTTTTCGTTGGTCAGCTCAACCGGATCGTCGCCGGTGGGCAGGTCGCCGGTGCGAATGCGCCAGGCTTCGGTGAGCTGGTAGGCGTTTTGCGGGGTGATCTGGCGCAGTGGCGAATAGCGGTCGCCGTACTCGGTACGGCCATAGGCTTGCCAGTCGCCATCAGGCATGGCCGGCGCGGCGCTGGCCATTTCGCTACTGTCGCGGGTGAAGTGGCCGCGAATCTCGCCTGGGTGGGTGAACTGGCTGGCTACCGCAGTGGCGCCCGAGGCAACCACCGCGGCGCTCAGCAGCGCGGTGTTGAGCGTCGCAGCTGGGCCGTTCAGCGGGCGGCGTGCCCATGGCAGCAGCAGCACCACGCCGATGGCGAACCAGATGGCCAGGCGTGGCACCAGTTGCCACCAGTCCAGGCCGACTTCCAGCAGCGCCCAGACAGTGCTGCCCAGCAACACCAAGCCGTACAGGCCCAGGGCCATGCGCCGCATGGCCAGCAGCAGGACGCCCGATAGGGCGAAGCCCAGGCCTGCGATCAGGTAGTAGAACGAGCCGCCCAGCAGGCTCAGCTTGATGCCGCCGGCCAGCAGGGCCAGGCCCATCAGCACTAACAACACGCCCATCAGGCGGGTCAGCCAGCGGGTTCCAGTTTTGGCACCTTGAGTGCTCATCAAAGGTTCTCCGTCGTGTGAAAAGGTTGGGTTAGAAACTGCTCTGGATCTTCAAGCCGCCGACCAGCGCGTCATCGACCCGCGACACGCCGCCGGGATGGCGGATGTACTGCAGGTTCGGACGCACGGTGAGCCAGTCGGCCAGGTGAATGCCGTAGTAGAGTTCGGCGCTGTATTCGGTGTCCTGCACGGGCAGGAAGCCTGGATTGTCGTAGTCGTCCAGGCCGGCGGCCTGGTTGGCGAGGCGGGCGTTTTTGCGGTAGCCGGGATTGACGTGCACGCGGGCCAAGGCGAAACCGATGTCGTCCTTGGCGCGGGCATCGAACGGCCCCTTGTAAACCAAACCTGCCTGTACATAGTTGTCGATGGCATTGGTCTTCTTGTCGTGCACCGTTGCGTTGGCGAACAGGCTCAGGCCACGGGACTGGTCGGATGCCTGCGCGCTCACTTGCTGCTGCACGCCGAGCCACAGCCCATGCTTGCTCGAACGGCTGCGGTAGGCTGCGCCGCTGATGGCCGCCGGAGTACCGGTGCGGTCTTTGAGAACATCCTGAGCCTTGGCATTACTGTAGTAGTACCCGGCGCGATATTCCCCTTTCAGGCCCCCGATACGTGGCGTCCAGACCAATTCGAGCGGCATGATCGCACCCTGGGTGCCGCTGCCGCTGAGCTTGAAGCCATTGCCCGATTCGAGGTTGGAGGGGTTCTGCTCGAACACTCCGACCTGTGCATAGAGCTGTTCGTTCAGGTTGTACTTGACCCGAAGCGCCCACTGGCTGACCGGCCAGTTGTACCAGATGCCGCCGACCCAGTTGCCGACCTGGGAGCCGCAGAACGCCAGGTTCTGGAAGTCGCAGGGGAAGCTGTTGAAGTCCTCGCCCTCGCCGAAGCGACCGAATTTCACATCCAGTGCGCCGTCGAAGTACTTCTGCTTGATCCACATTTGCGTCAGGCGCCAGGTTTCTCCGCGTCCCCAGACTTCCTGGGCCGAGGTGAAGCCGCCGACGCGGGGGTCGTTGATGCGGTCGTTGCTGATGTTGTCGCCATGGCGCTCGGTGACGGTGAGCTGGAACTCGGTGGCTTGCCAGCCGAGCAGCTTCTCCAGGTCCATGTGCGCGCCCAGAGTGAACTGGTCACTGTAGCGCGCGGCGCGATCGTGGCTGTAGCCACCGCGCAGGTTGCTGCCCATCTCGCCGGTGTAGCCGAGGGTGAAGTCGTAGCCTTTTTCCCGCAATGCGGTGCGGGTGCCGTTCCAGTCGCCCAACATCCAGGGAGAGTCCTTGGCGAACATGTCGTGCGCTTGGGCGGCCGCTGAGAGGCTGGCGAGCAGGGTCGCCAGGGCGAGGCTGGGGTATCGAAAAACGGGCAGATGAAGCATGGGATAGCGCTGTCTTTTAATTATTGAAGAAACGGCAAACGCATCGAAGCGTGCAGTCTTCGAGGTAAATGGCAGTAAATTGTGCTGATGAAGCGTTTCAGCTTGCGGCGGGGAGGATATAGGGGAAAATGTAAGAAAAAAAGACAAAATGTCGCAGGGGATTGTTGCTGATCAGGTAACAGTACTCGTGCCTAACGGTAAGTGGCGTCGGTGCCCCGACGCCCCTTGCCTGAGGTGCTTGCGATCAGAACGTTGTGCGCAGCCCTACCTCGACACTACGCCCTGGCGCTGGCGCGATGTCGCGCAGGATCGAGCTGGCATAGCGCACGGTCTGGTCGGTCAGGTTCTCGCCACGGACAAATGCCAGCCACTGGCTCTGGCCGACGTCGAAGCGGTAACCGACGCTTGCGCCCAGGGTGGTGTACCCATCGGTGCTGGTCTCGTTGCTCGGCTTGCGGTGCTGCGAGGCGGCGTGTTGCACATCGATCCGTGCCTGCCAGCGGTCCAGCTCCCACACCAGGCCGCTGTTCAGGCGCAGTGGGGCGATGCGTGGCAGCGGCTCGCCGCTGTCGAGGTTGTTGGCGCGGGTGTAGTCGCCAGAGAGTTCAAGGGCGAAGCTGCCGTAGGGGTTTTTCAGCAACTGCCAGCGGTCCTGCGCCTCGATGCCGTAGAAGCGTGCGCGCACCCCTTGGTAGAGCAGTTCGGGGAATTCGTCACCTTCGTCGGTAAGACGCGTGTTGCCACTGTCGATCAGGCCGATGTAATTGCGAAAGTGGCTGTAGAACACCCCGATGCTGCCCTTGTGGATACCGTTATCGAAGCGCAGGGCCAGGTCGGCGGAGATGGCTTTCTCTTTGTTCAGGCTGGCATCGCCCACTTCATAGGCGCCGGTGGCGACGTGGGCGCCATTGGCATACAGCTCGTAGAAAGTCGGTGCGCGCTCGGTGTAGCCGAGGCTGGCGGCCAGGGCCCAGACTGGGTCGAGCTGATACACGGCGCCCGAGGAGAGGCTGAAGGCGTTGAACGTGCTGTCGCTGTCGGCCGTGGCGAAGGTCGCGTTGCCCTTGGCGTCCGGGTCGATACGGGTATGTTCCAGACGTGCGCCCAGGCTCAGGTTCAGGCGCTCGGTGGCCTGCCATTGTTCGAGTGCGAACAGTGCCAAGGTGTCGGTGTCGCTGTGTGGCACGAAGGCCTCTTCGCCCAGCGCGGAGAACTCGTTGCGGTTGAGCTGGACCCCAACGACCCCTTCGACGGGGCCCAGTGGCTGGTGGCGGGCCTCGATGCGGGCCTCGTAGCCCTTGTTCTTGAAGGTGGTGCCGACCTCGCCATCTTCGATCTCGCGGTGCACGTAGTCGGTGTAGCCGGCGTCGAGCTTGACCGAGCTGAACGGCCCATCGAGATCGCGTAGTTCGGAGGCAAAGGCGTAGTGGTCCTGCTGCATGTCCAGGCGCACACCGGACTCAGCCACCGAGCCGTAGTTGCTGTCGTAGCGGCTGTAGGACAGGCCGGCGTAGCCATGATCCCACTGGTAGGAGCCGCCGATGGCGCCGCCGTCCTGGCGACCGTCGCTGTTCTCCAGGCGGTGCTTGCTGCCCGGATCGTCGGGGTCGCGCACTTTGTCGCTGCGGGCGTAGCCGGGGATGCGCAGGTCGTTGAACGCGCGGCTGCTGGCGTCCAGGTGCAGGGCGAATTCACCATTGCCGGCTTCTAGCTTGCCGGCGCTGCTGCGGGTGGTGTCGGCGCCGCCGTAGCGCAGCTCGCCTGCACCGTGGATGCCGTCGATGGATGAGTCGGGGATGCGGTTGTCGAAGGTGTTGACCACCCCGCCGATGGCGTTGCCACCGTAGAGCAGGGCGGCGGGGCCACGGATGATCTCGATGCGCTCGACGTTGACCGGATCCAGGGGCACGGCATGGTCATACGACAGCGACGAGGCGTCCAGTGCACCTACACCGTTGCGCAGGATGCGGATCCGGTCGCCGTCCAGGCCACGGATCACCGGGCGACTGGCGCCGGGACCGAACCAGGTAGAGGCGACGCCGGGCTGCTTGTTCAGGGTTTCACCGAGGCTGCTGTGTTGCTGTTGCAGCAGGTCGTCGTCTTCGAGCACGGAGCTTGGCGCGGCCAACTGGGCATTGCCCAGCGGATTTGCAGTAATCACCTGGGGTTGCAGCTCCACGGCGTGGCTGGGGAACGATGCCAGCCACAAGGCGGCGGCGAGAGGTGTTAGGCGCAGTGGGATGTGACGCATGGGGGCGTGGCGTTCCTTGGCAGACATGAGTATAGTTACAATATAACATCTCAATGTCGGCCCACGCCATTGCCCTCTCGCGGCTGGTGCGGTCCAGTGTAGGAGCCGCCTCGTGCCGCGAGAGGGCTGCGTAAGCGGCCCCAGGATGTCAGCCTCATACAAGACTGTCGGGGGGCGCTGTGCGCCCCTTCGCGGCACGAGGCCGCTCCTACACGAGGCGTGCGATGCCGGCTCTTTGCGCTCCACTGGCCCACTACACTCGTGTAATGTGCGCACCTTCCCGAATCAGGAGCACTGGCATGAGCACGGCCCAACACAACGCGCTGCACGGCAAGACCCTCGAGCAGATCCTCACCGAGCTGGTGGCGCACTACCAATGGCAGGGCCTGGCCGAGCGCGTCGATATCCGCTGCTTCAAAAGCGACCCCAGCATCAAGTCGAGCCTGACGTTCCTGCGCAAGACGCCCTGGGCCCGGGAAAAGGTCGAGCAGTTGTACGTGAAGTTGCAGCGTACAGCCTGATGCCGTCTCGCCCCTGGCTGACTCTGGCGGCCGTGCTCGGATGGGCGGGGTTGGCGATCCAGCTCTACCTGGTGCTACTGGCGCGGTGGCAAGAGCAGGCCAGCCTAGTCGGTGGGCTGATCAACCTGTTTTGCTACTTCACCGTGCTGAGCAACACGCTGGCGGCCACGGTGCTCAGCCAGGCCGCGTTCGGGCACCCATCGGCCGCGCGGCGTTGGTGGCTTTCACCCGCAGTGACCGGCTGTGTTACAGCCAGCATCGTGTTGGTGGGCTCAGCTTATAGCCTGTTGCTGCGCCACCTGTGGCAGCCCGAAGGTTGGCAATGGGTGGCAGATGAACTGCTGCACGACGTCATGCCGGTGCTGTTCGTCTGCTATTGGTGGTGCACCGTGCCGAAAGGTCACTTGCGTCTCTGGCATCTGGCCGCCTGGGCGTTGTACCCGGCGCTTTACTTTGTCCTGGTACTGTTTCGCGGGCATCAGATTGGCGTTTATCCCTACCCGTTCATTGATGTGGCGCAGTTGGGGTATGGGCAAGCGATGATCAACGCGTCGGGCGTGCTGGCGGGATTCTGGGGGATTGGGCTGGTGTTGCTCGGCCTGGACCGGTGGCGTGGGCGCCGCTCGCGCTGATGCCGATGGGCTCATCGCGGCTCGCTCCCACGCCGGGTAAACCTTACGCGTCCTCGGCGGTGCCATCGGCCCGCCAGTAAGCTGCTGCTTTCAAGGCATCATCCGGCACGCCTTTGTCCAGCAGCAGTGCCTTGGCCTCGCGAGTCAACGCCTTCTCCAGCGCCACCCAGCCGTACAAACGACCTTGGGGCAGTGCCAGGTGCTGCAGCACGTCCAGCAGATCCTGCGCATGCCGATGCACCCAGATCACCTCGACGTGCGCCTGGCTCGCCAGTGCCTGGCGCTCGTGCTCGTCCTCGATCTGAATCACTGCCAGCACCTGGCGCCCGGCAGGCAGTGCTTCGAGGCGGCGGGCAATGGCCGGGATCGCGGTTTCATCACCGACCAGCAGGTAGCTGTCGAAGATATCGGGCACCACCATCGAGGCGCGGGGGCCGGCGATGTGCAAGGTTTGCCCCGGTGCTGCCTGGGCCGCCCAGGTAGATGCAGGACCGTCGCCATGCAGGACGAAATCTATGTCCAGCTCCAGGTTGACCAGGTCGATGCGCCGCGGCGTGTACTCGCGCATGGTCGGCTTGGCACCGCCGTCACGGCCCAGGTTGCGGGCGTCGAGGGCGTGTTGCTGTTCAGGCGTTTCGGCGAATAGCAGCTTGATGTGATCGTCTGTGCCCAGGCTGGTGAAACCGGCCAGCTCCGCGCCACCGAGGGTGATGCGGCGCATGCGCGGGGTCAGCTCGGTGACCCGCAGCACCACAAGACGGCGTTGACGGATCTCGTGATTGACGCGATGGATGGTGTCGCTCATGGGGTGTTCTCCGTAGTGGTGGGCCCTGCGGCAATGGCTTTGGCGGTGTCGTTGAGCAGGGTACGTACCCGCTCGATTTCGTCGGGTGTCCAATGGCCGCTGTGCATGTGCAAGGCATGGCGCAGGTTGCCGACGGCTTCGTGAATCTCGGGCGGGCGGTCGTGGCCGCGTAGGGCGCGCTTGCTCACTTCGATGCGCATGTGCACGCCATCCAAGGCCACAGCCTGCTCGGCGAGGGCGTGGCGGCCTACGTCGGTGATGGCATACAGGCGCTTGCTGCCTTGCACCTGGCCACTGATAAGTTCGGCTTCTTCGAGGTAGTTCAGGGTGGGATAGATCACGCCGGGGCTCGGGCTGTAGCTGGCGTCGAAGAGGTTTTCGATCTGGCGGATCAGGTCGTAGCCGTGGCCGGGCTGCTTGGCCAGCATCGACAGGATCAGCAGCTTCAGGTCACCCGGGGCGAATACTCGCGGGCCGCGTTCGCCGCGGCCGGGGCGGCGTTCGAAGGGATCATACTCACGCATCGCACAAGGCTCCGTCGTTTAGATATATCGAAAGATATTACTCAAGATATATCTAAAGACAAGCGTAAAAATGCGGATCATTCTCATCTAATTGATCGATAGGTCCGGCCTGCCCAGCGGAACCAGCGCCACTTGCGGTGCTTTACAGGCGTTCGGGTTACCCGGTTCGAGGTACGGCATGAGGATTGGCGCCATGCCCTTGAGCACCTGAACGGGCAGCGCCGAGGTGAAGGTGAAGGCCTCGGCCGAACGCCCCGAGACGAACGCGGTGAGTGTGCCGAAGTGGTTATCGCCCAGGTAGAACACGAAGGTTGCCGTACGGTTCAGCGAGCGCGAGCCGATCAACCGACCGCCAGCGCCGAAACTTTCGATACGGTTGTCGCCGGTACCGGTCTTGCCGCCCATCACCAGTGGGGTGCCGTCATGCAGCTTGAAGCTGCCAGAGATTCGCCGTGCGGTGCCGGCGTCGACCACCTGTGACATGGCGCCCTTGAGTGCTCGCGCCACCTCCACCGGGAGGATCCGTTGACCACGGTCCGGGTCGCTGATCAGTTGCGTTTCGTAAGGCGTGCCTTGGGCGAAGTGCAAGGTGTCGATGCGCAGGGTGGGCAGGCGCACGCCGTCGTTCTGGATGATCCCCACCAGCTCCGACAGCGCCGCCGGCCGGTCGCCGGAGCTGCCGATGGCGGTGGCCAGCGACGGGACCAGGTGATCGAACGGGTAGCCGACGCGCTTCCAGCGCTGATGGATGTCAGTGAAGGCCTCGATCTCGACCATGGTGCGGATGCGGCTGTCACGGGCGCCTTGGTAGCGGCTCTTGAACAGCCAGCCGTACACTTCCTGGCGCTCGAAACGGCTGGCGTTGAGGGTGTCCTTGAGCGAGGCGCCGGGGTTCTTCAGCAGGTAACCCAGCATCCACAGGTCCAGCGGGTGCACCTTGGCGATGAAGCCCTGGTCAGGCAGGTCGAACTTGCCGGGGCCGTAGGCTGCGTACATTTCCACCAGGCGGCTGTCGGTGAGCTTGGCCAAGTCCTGTTTGTCGCCCTTGCTGTGGGCGCGTACGAAACGGTTGAAGGTATCCTGGCCGGCTTCGGGGAACAGGTAGCGGTGCACGGCTGCCAGGCGTTGCGGGGTAACGCGCAGGCTGTCGAGGAAGGTGTCCAGGCGTTGCTGCGAGGTCTTGCGCTGGTATTTTTTCCAGAACCGCATCATGTAGTTGGTGCCTTCGCGGTCGGCGAAGCGCGCCAGGTATTCCTGGCGGCGCGGGTCGGCGTCGTCCTTGAGCAACGGTTCGCGGTTGAAAGGCTGCTGGTAGGTGACGTAGCGCACGATGTCGCGCATCAGGCGGATGAAGGGCAGGTTGATCGACTCGCGCAGTGCATCCTTGAGTGTCGGATTACGGTTGTTGTCTTCCTTGCGGAAGTTGTTGAACACGTGCATGCCGCCACCGGTAAAGAAGGCCTCGCCGGTGTTGGCCGAGTACTTGCGCTCCAGCGCCGCGTCGAGCATCGCGTCCAGGCTCTGGTTCTTGCTGTTCTGCATCAGCCACTCCAGCGACCACTGGCTGATGCGGTCGAGTTCGGCCACCGGCACCTGTTTGAGTTCGGCTGCCGGCTTGCCGGCGTACTTGTCGTGCAGTTCGGCGATGATCTCCAGGTAAGTGGTGAGTACCCGCAGCTTGGCGGTGGAGCCCAGCTCCAGCTTGCTGCCCTCGTTGATATCGAACGGCTGGTCGGTGCTGTCGGTTTGCACCCGCACCCGCGAGCCATCGGCGGTGCGCTCGAACAGGGTGAAGCTGTAGCTCACCTGGTCGGTGGTCTTGCTGGTCAGCAGGCGTTCGCCGATCAGCCCCAGCTGTGCGGCGAAGGCTGGATCGGCGAGGTTCTTCAGGTACTGGCTGACCTGCACCTGCAGGTCGGCCTGCAACGTGCTGGTCGCCGACAGGTCAAGGCGATCAAGGTCGTACAGCGGGCGGTTGAGCATCGCCGCCAGGCGGTTACGGGCCAGGCTGATGCCTTTGTTGGTGATGATCGGCACGATGGTCGGCTGGGCTACCCAATCGCGGTACACCGCCTTGCTGGCCAGTGCGGCGTCCGCCAGCGGGCGTTCGATGATGCCGTTGGCGGCCAGCACGCGGATGTGCGAATCGGTAAGCTCGGCCAGTTCCAGGCGGCCTTTAGACAGGTAATAAGAAGGCCGGCGCTGGGCGATCATCAGCGCCAGCACCTGGCGCAGGGCCAGGCCACGTTCGGCCAGACTCTTCTCGTCGCTGGCGGTCGACATCAGCGCCTGGTTGACCTGGTCGAAGTCCGCGCCGTACCACACCCGCAGGCCCTCGGCCATGCCATGCACCTCGCCATGCCCCGGCACCGCCGACAGCGGTACGCTGTTGAGGTAGTCGCGCACGATGCGCTCACGCGCCTCGGTGGTGTCCGGCCCGCCTTGGTAGGCGCGCACGCTGGCCGAGATCATCTGGCGGATCTTCTCGGCACCGGAGACGGTCAGCCCGTCGGGGGAGTGGCGGTATTTCTCCAACTGGGTGGCCAGGGTGCTGCCGCCGGCCGACTGGCCGGGCAACGCCAGGTATTTGGCCAACTGGCTGTACGCGGCCTTGGCGAAGCGCGGCCAGTCCACCGCGGGATTGTTCTGTGGATCTTTCGGGTCGAGCAACTCACGGTTCTCGATGAACAGCAGGCTGTTGACCATGACCGGGGGAATGGCCGCGAAGTTGGCGTACAGGTGTTGGGGGTAGTTGTACTGGTAGAGCATGTCGCCGCGGCAGTCGGTGATCGATAGACCAGCCTGGATCTTCTCGACGAAGGGCACGAACAGACCGTGTTCGACATAGCGCATCAGCGCCGGGGAGAAGCGCACCTGTTGGTTGATCAGGTAGTCGCGTTTGAGCAGCCGTGGCAGGAATTCGCCCAGGGCGCTGTAGCCCAGGCGCTTGTCGAATGGCCCGTCGCCGGGGTAGACGATGGCATCGCTCGGGCCCGGTTGCAGGCTGTAGGTGAGGGTGCTGGCCAGGCGGCTGAACTCGCGCGATTGCAGGCGTGAGGTCTGGATTTCCTGCCAGGCGGCGTAGCCCAAGGCGAGCAGCGCCAACACCAGCACGAGCAGGATCAAGCGCCACCACAGGCGGCGCTGGCGTGGTTTCAGGGGCGATGGGGCTTCAGCCTGGGGTGCTTTGGGTGCTTCCGTTCTGCTTGGTTCCGATTGCCACAGTGCGCCCATAGTCTTGAGTCCGGCCAGTATTTGCGTCTTGCTTGCCTGAAGCTTAGACGGTGGTCGGGTTCGGGGAAAAATTTGTAGGAAACGTCCGGGGCTCGCGGGGCATCAGCGGCATGCGCTGGCCCCGAGCGGATGGCCGGTCAGGCCGCCTCTTCACTGTGCGGTTCGAAACTGTCCGCCCGCGCCAGTTGCCACATGCGCGAATAGAACTGTCCGTTCACCTCGCCGGTCAGCAACTCGCCGGGCTTGAGGAACACGTGCATCTGCGAGAACAGCTTGATCTCGGTGGCCGATACACGCCGTACCAAATGCTTGGCTTGTAGTTGCGATGGATGTTCGAGCCCGGCGGCGGCCAGCATCTCGGCCAATGCGCGCAGGGTGTTGCGGTGGAAGTTGAACACCCGTTGGGCCTTGTCTGGCACCACCAGGGCGCGCTGGCGCAGCGTGTCCTGGGTGGCGACACCGGTAGGGCATTTGTTGGTATGGCAGCTTTGCGACTGGATGCAGCCAATGGCGAACATGAAACCGCGTGCCGAGTTGGCCCAGTCGGCGCCGATGGCTAGCACGCTGGCGATGTCGAAGGCGCTGACGATCTTGCCGCTGGCACCGAGCTTGATCTTGTCGCGCAGGTTCAGCCCCACCAAGGTGTTGTGCACGAACAGCAAGCCCTCGCGCAGCGGCACACCGATATGGTCGGTGAACTCCACCGGCGCTGCGCCAGTACCGCCTTCCTTGCCATCGACGACGATGAAATCGGGAAGGATGCCGGTTTCCAGCATGGCCTTGGCAATCCCCATGAACTCCCAGGGATGGCCCAGGCAGAATTTGAAACCCACCGGCTTGCCACCGGACAGCTCACGCAGTCGGGCGATGAAGTGCATCAGCTCGATGGGGGTGGAGAAGGCGCTGTGGCGTGACGGCGAGATGCAGTCTTCGCCCATCGGTACGCCACGGGTGTCGGCGATCTCCTGGGTGACCTTGTGCTTGGGCAGGATGCCACCGTGGCCGGGCTTGGCGCCTTGGCTCATCTTGATCTCGATCATCCGCACTTGCGGATTCTGTGCCTGGGCGGCGAAGCGCTCAGGGTCGAAACGCCCATCCGGCGTGCGGCAGCCAAAGTAGCCGCTGCCCAGCTCCCAGGTCAGGTCGCCGCCATGCTCGCGGTGATAAGGGCTGATGCTGCCTTCGCCGGTATCGTGGGCAAAGTTGCCGAGCTTGGCGCCTTGATTGAGGGCGCGGATGGCGTTGGCGCTAAGCGAGCCGAAGCTCATCGCCGAAATATTGAAGATCGACGCCGAATACGGCTGGGTACACTGTGGCCCGCCGACCGTCACCCGAAAGCTTGCTGGGTCTGCCAGCGGTGCCGGACGCATCGAGTGGCCGATGAACTCGAAGCCTGACTGATACACATCGATGAGCGTACCGAAGGGCTTGTCCGAGGCTTCGTTCTTGGCCCTGGCATACACCAGCGAGCGTTGTGCCCGGGAGAAGGGCAGGGCATCGCTGTCGGCTTCCAGCAGGTACTGGCGGATCTCCGGGCGAATGCCCTCGACCAGATAGCGGATGTTGCCCAGGATCGGATAATTGCGGCGTACCGCGTGACGCTGCTGCAACAGGTCGAATACCCCAATCAGGCTGAGCACGCCGGTGGCCAGGGTGAATGGCCACAACCATTCGTGGTGCACGAAGGGCAGGCTGGCCAGGGTGAACAGCACGCAGGCGGCGAAGCAGGCATAGCGACTGAGAAGTGACAGGCTCATACGGGGTCCTTGCGAATGGCTCGGTCAGGCTCAGGGCCTGGACAAACCCCGACCATAGCCCGGTTAACCCGCATTTCGCCAGCGCCGGACGGGCACGAGGAAATGAAAAATCGCCGGGCGGGTTGGGCGCCGTGCTGTCTTGAAGGGTTGCTTGGGCGCGAACATGCGCTTTCAGGCGGCTCGAATCCGGTATCCTGCTCACCCCGAAGAAAACCGCGAGTCCGCCATGCCCAAGACTATCCACATAGCCGCTGCCCTGCTGCTCGATCCGCAGGGCCGTACCCTGCTGGTGCGCAAGCGTGGCACCGTGGCCTTCATGCAGCCTGGCGGCAAGATCGATGCGGGTGAGTCGCCTGCCCAGGCGCTGGTGCGCGAGTTGCACGAGGAGTTGGGCTTACAGCTCGACCCCGCCCAGGTCGTTCACCTCGGGCGCTTCAGCGCGCCGGCAGCCAACGAGCCAGGCTTCCAGGTGCAAGCCGAGCTGTTTTGCGTCGATTGCGCCGAGGCGGTAGCCCCGGCGGCTGAAATCGAAGAGGTGGTGTGGCTGGCGGCGAGCGACACGCTGACGCTTGAGCTCGCGCCGCTGACCCGTGACCTGATCCTGCCGTTGTGGCGCGAGCGCCTCAACGCACCGCGCTGACGCCGTCGAGCGTGGCGAACGAGGTGTCCTTGGCGGTCAGCAGGAAATCGCGCATGTACGGTGCATCGAGCATGTCGGTGCGCACCGCCGCGTAGAGCGTGGCGAACAGCCCTTTTTCACCCAGACGCTTGCCTTTGACGTAGCCACGCGAACTGTACTCGTGCAGCGCCCAGTGCGGCATGCCGCACACGCCGCGCCCGCTGGCCACCAGCTGCATCATCATCACCGTCAGTTCAGAGGTGCGTACCGCTGCCGGCTCGATGTCGGCGGGCTCCAGGAAGCGGGTGAATATGTCCAGGCGGTCGCGTTCCACCGGATAGGTGATCAGGGTCTGGTCGAGCAAGTCCTGGGGCACGATGTACGGTTTGCTGGCCAGCGCATGCTGGTTGGCCACCGCGAGCATCGCTTCGTAGGTAAAAAGCGGCACGTAGGTGATGCCGGCCAAGTCCAGCGGATCGGAGGTCACCACCAGGTCGAGGTCGCCGCGGGCCAGTGCCGGCAACGGCGCGAAGGCGAAGCCCGAGGCCAGGTCCAGCTCGACCTCGGGCCAGGCGTCGCGGAACTGGTCGATGGTCGGCATCAGCCACTGGAAGCAGCTGTGGCATTCGATTGCCATGTGCAGGCGCCCGGCAGTACCGCCGGCCAGCCGCGCGATGTCGCGTTCGGCGCCGCGCAGCAGTGGCAGGGTGGCGTCGGCCAGTTGCAGCAGGCGCAGGCCGGCGCTGGTGAAGCGAATCGGCTTGGTCTTGCGTACGAACAGTGGCAGACCGAGGCGCTCCTCTAGCTCCTTGAACTGATGCGACAGCGCCGATTGGGTCAGGTGCAGGCGTTCGGCAGCCTCCACCAGGCTGTCGGCCTCGCGCAGGGCATGAAGGGTTTTCAGGTGGCGGATTTCCAGCACAAGGGCTCCGTGAGCAATATCGCGGGTAAACAGGGAATGACGTTGAGTTTCCCTCATGTTGAGTGTGCTGTCGATATCGTTGAACGCCGACGTGCAAGCCGCGCTGGTCCGCTCGCGCACGACCACTCGGCAAGGTTCACGAAATTGTCACGGTTTTGTGGCAGCGCGCCGGCATGAACTTCATCAGACTCGCGCTCTACTGGGGATCTGCATTCTGGTGTTTCTTTCATGCGGGCGTTTCTGTTCTTTGTTTTCTTGCAGGTCGTGGCGCAGGCGAGCTTCGCCGAAGGTCGCTGCGACCCTCACGTTCCGGTGCAACGCGCCGAGCTGGGTGAGCTGAGCCTGGTCTACCAGAGCGTCGGCGCGCCCCGTGATCCTGCGTTGCTGCTGGTGATGGGCCTTGGCGGGCAACTGATCCATTGGCCGGACGATGTGGTCGAGGCGCTTTGCCGCCAGGGCTTTCGGGTGATTCGCTATGACAACCGCGACGTGGGCCTGTCGCGCTGGAATCGTCTGCCTGACTCGGCCAATCTCACCGTCGAGCTGTTGCGCTACAAGCTCGGCCTGCCGGTGTCGGCGCCCTACAGCCTGACCGACATGGCCGGTGACGGCCTCGGCCTGATGGATGCGCTGCACGTTCGCCAGTTCCATGTGTTGGGGGTGAGCATGGGCGGGATGATCGCTCAACACATTGCAGCCATGGCACCGCAGCGGGTACGCAGCCTCACGCTGGTGATGTCCAGTTCGGGGGCCGCAGGCTTGCCTGCGCCCAATCCGGCGCTGGTGCAGTTGCTGGCCCGGCGCAGTGCGCCTAGCCGAGAAGTGGCCATTGAGCAGCAGGCCGACCTGTTGGCAGCGCTGGGCAGCCCTCAGGTCAAGGATGACCGCGCCGTGCTGCTGCAGCAGGCCGCGCAGGCTTATGACCGGGCGTTCAACCCGGAAGGTGTCAAACGCCAGATCATGGCGATTCTTGCCGAGCCGAGCCGGGTGGAACTGCTCAATCAGTTGCGGGTGCCGACCCTGGTGGTGCACGGCACAGCCGACCCACTGTTGCCGGTGATGCATGGCGTGCACCTGGCGGCGCATATCCAAGGTAGCCAACTGCGCCTGATTCCGGGCTTGGCGCACCGTTTCCAGGAGCCATTCAAGCAGCCTTTGCTAGGGGCCGTGCTGCCCTACTTGCAGGCCCACCGACAAGACGCGACCCATCTCGCCGGATTGTGAGTACCTCGGCGTATCCTGCAAACCTTCAGTGCATCCGCACCCACAGCGTCACCAGTACACTCGCTGCCATCAGCCAGGCTACGGTCGCCAGTGCCAGCGAGGTTTCCAGGCGCAGGCGCTCGACCAGCAGGTATAGGGTCGCCAAGTACACGAAGTACGGAATGATCGACCACATCCCGAACACGATGGTGGCCTTCAGGTCGGCCACCGAGCGGCCCTTGCCGACGATGTAGTGGGCGATCAGGGCGAAGGTGGGAAACAACGGCACCAGCCCGGCGATGTAGTAGTTGCGTGTTTTCGACAAGATCGCCAGCAGCACCACCACGCCAGCGCCCAAGGCGGCTTTGAATATCAGGTCCACGTTGCGGTTCCGAGTTGGGGGCAGGTCAGCCGAGGCCGTATTTTTTCACTTTGTCGAACAGCGTGGTCTTAGCCATCCCCAGTTCCTGGCTGGCTTGGCTGAGGTTGCCGCCGGTGCGGTGCAGCGCTTCGCTCAGTAGGTTGCGCTCGAACGCCTCCACCGCCTCGGCAAAACCCAGCCCTGCGCTGGCCGCGCCGCTCGCGCCTTTCTTGAACGCCGGCAGACCCAAGGCGTAGCGCTCGGCCACGTTGCGCAGTTCGCGCACGTTGCCCGGCCAGTCGTGGGCCATCAGCCGCGACAGCGTCTGGCTGTCGAGTTCAGGTGCCTGGCGATCGAAGCGCAGTGCCGATTGCTGCAGGAAGTGCTCGAACAGTTGCAGGATGTCCTCGCGCCGCTCGCGCAGCGGTGGCAGTTCCAGGGTTACCACGTTGAGCCGGTAGTACAGGTCGCTGCGAAACTGTCCGCTCTGGCCGAGGGCGTCGAGGTCGGACTTGGTGGCGGCGATCACCCGGCAGTCCACCGCAATGCTCTGGTTCGAGCCCAGGCGTTCCAGGGTCCGCTCTTGCAGCACCCGCAGCAGCTTGATCTGCAGGTTGATCGGCATGCTTTCCACTTCGTCGAGGAACAGCGTGCCACCATTGGCGTGCTCGATCTTGCCGATACGGCGCTTGCCGGCGCCGGTGAAGGCATTGGCCTCGTGGCCGAAGATCTCGCTTTCGAACAGGTTCTCGGGCAGGCCGCCGCAGTTCAGGGCTACGAACGGCTGGCCCTGGCGGCGGCTGAAGTCGTGCAGGCAGCGCGCGACCAACTCCTTGCCGGTACCGGTCTCGCCTTCGATCAGCACGTTGGCCGAGGTATCGGCGACATTGGCGATCAGTTCGCGCAGTTGCTGCATGGCCGGTGAACGGCCGATGATGCGGCCCTCCAGGCTGTTCTGCTCGGCCAGTTGGCGACGCAGGGCGACTACCTCGCGCGACAGGCCGCGCTGCTCCAGCGCGCGTCGTACCACATCGACCAGGCGCTCGGGCGAGAAGGGCTTTTCCATGAAGTCGTAGGCGCCGTTGCGCATGGCGCCGACCGCCATGTCGATGTCGCCGTGGCCGGTGATCAGCACCACCGGCAGGCTTCGGTCACGGGCCTTGAGGCGGTTGAGCAATTCCAGGCCATCGATGCCTGGCAGACGGATATCGCTGACCACGATGCCGGCAAAGTCATCGCCGATGCGTTCGAGGGCCTGTTCGGCGCTGCCGACACCCTCGCACGCGATGTCCTCCAGGGCCAGCGCCTGTTGGCAGCCGAGCAGCACATGCGGGTCGTCTTCGACAATCAGGACGGTAAGGGGGGCTTGGTTCATGGAAGGTCTGCCGATTCGCGGGGGGGAGAGGCCAGGGGCAGGGCGAGGACGAACGCGGTGCCGCCGGCAGCGGGGTGTTCGACGCTCAGGGTGCCCTTGGCTGCGGTGACCAGGCTGGCCGACAAGGTCAGGCCCAGGCCCAGGCCATGTTCGCCCGGTTTGGTGGTGAAGAACGGTTCGAACAAGTGCTTGCGCGCCTCCGGGTCGATGCCGTGACCGTTATCGCGCACTTGCAGGCGGTATTTGTCGCCCTGAATTTCGCCTTCCAGCCACAGTTGCGGCTGAGGCTGGCTAGCCATGGCGTCGAGGGCGTTGCCGATCAGGTTGACCAGGATCTGTTCCAGGCGTGTCTGGTCGATCGCCAGTTGCTGATCGTCGAACTGGCAATGCAGCGTGCACGTACCGGTGCGGTTGGCCAGCACTTGCAGGGTCGCGTCGACGGCCTTTTGCAGCGAGGCCTGTCCGCTGTCGTCGCCGCGCCGGGCGAACGAGCGCAGGCTGGCGGTGATGCGTCCCATGCGGTCGATCAGGTCGTTCATGGTGCGCAGATTGGTGCTGGCGGTTTCCAGCGCACCTCGCTCGAGGAAGCGCACAGTATTGCCCGACAGCGTGCGCAGCGCCGCTAGCGGTTGGTTGAGTTCGTGGGCGATGCTGGTGGACATTTGCCCGATTGCCGCCAGCTTGCCGGCCTGCACCAGTTCATCCTGGGCATGACGCAGGGTCTGTTCGGCGTGGCGGCGTTCGCGAATCTGCCCCTTGAGTCGTTCGTTACTGGCACGCAGGTCGGCGGTGCGCTCAGCGATGCGTCGCTCAAGCTGGCTGTTGGCCTCTTGCAGCGCCTCGCGTGCGGCCAGGCGTGTGGCGATCACCTTACGCCGCTCGTTCCAGGCGATGCCGAGGATCGCCAGCAAGGCGAACGCCACGCCCACCAGCACGCCCTGCACTATCGATTCGCGGCGCAGGTCCTGTAGCGGGGTGAGCAGGGTGAAGTGCCAGGGCGTGTCGGCCAGGCGTCGGGTCTGGGCCAGATAAGCGACCTCGCGCGAGCTGCCCTGGCTGGTTTCGCTGTTGGCCGGGAAGGTCAGTTTTTCGACGCCGTCGGCGAGGGTTTCGCGGGCCAGTGGCTGTAGCTCGTTGAGCGGCCACCAGTAATATTGCAGGCTGCGCGCCAGGCGTTCCTTGATCTGCGGTGTCAGCGGGCGCACCGATTTCAGGCGTCGGGCCGGGTCGCTGGAGAGGATGATGATACCGTTCTCGTCGCTGACGAAGGCTTCCAGGCGTGCGCGTTGCCAGCGTTCCTCGAGGGTGTCCAGGCGTACCTTGATCACTGCGACGCCTATGATCTTGCCGTGCTCCTCCAGGCCGTGTGCCAGGTAGTAGCCAGCTTCGCCGGTGGTCGTGCCGATCCCGTAGAAGCGCCCAGGCTCGCCGCGCACGGCGGCCTGGAAGTAGGCACGAAACGCTAGGTCTTCGCCGAGAAACGAGTCGGCGTCGCGCCAGTTGCTGGTGGCCTGTACCCGGCCGTTGGTGTCGAGCACGAAGATCGCCCGGCTGCGACTGCGCCGGTTGAGGCCTTCGAGGTATTCGTTGACTGCCTGGCGCTGGCTGCCGTCGGGGTCAGTGAGCAGTTGCGAGACGCTGTCTTCGAGTTCCAGCAGGCTCGGCAGGTAGGTGTATTTGCTGATTTCACTCTCGACCGTGCGCGCATGCAGTTCCAACGCGCGCTCGCCGCTGTCGCTGAGGGTGCGGATGCCGTTGTTCTCGCTGACGATGAAGCCGACGAAGCCCAGCCCGATCATCAGCAGGATGATCAGCGGTGGCAGCAGCAGTTGGCGTATCAGGCGGGATTTCACGGCGGGCTGGGCAGGGCGAAGGAGCGAAGGGTCGCATTTCATCACAGTGGCCTTGTCACGACCAGCATCCGCTGCCCGGTTGGGCAGCGGCGTTGGGGCCTGCTCAGTGCTGCAGGATCTTGCTGAGGAAGTGCTGGGTGCGTTCGTGGCGACCTTGCGGATCACCGAAAAAGGCTTCCTTCTGGCAGTCCTCGATGATGCTGCCCTTGTCCATGAAGATCACCCGGTTGGCCACCTTGCGGGCAAAGCCCATTTCGTGGGTCACGCACATCATGGTCATGCCTTCGTTGGCCAGCTCGACCATCACATCCAGCACTTCGTTGACCATCTCCGGGTCGAGCGCCGAAGTCGGTTCGTCGAACAGCATGACGATCGGGTCCATCGACAGCGCGCGGGCAATCGCCACGCGCTGCTGCTGGCCACCGGAGAGTTGGCCAGGGTGCTTCTTGGCATGAGCGCCGAGGCCGACGCGTTCGAGCAGGGCCAGGCCTTTCTTGGTGGCTTCGGCTTCGCTGCGTCCGAGTACCTTGCGCTGGGCAATGGTGAGGTTCTCGGTGATGGTCAGGTGCGGGAACAGCTCGAAGTGCTGGAACACCATGCCGACCCGCGAACGCAGTTTGGGCAGATTGGTCTTGGGGTCGGCGATCGAGGTGCCGTCAACCACGATGTCGCCTTTCTGGAACGGCTCCAGGGCGTTGACGCACTTGATCAGGGTGGACTTGCCCGAGCCGGACGGCCCGCATACCACCACCACTTCACCTTTCTTGACCTCGGTGCTGCAATCGGTCAGCACCTGGAAGTCGCCGTACCACTTGTTGACGTTCTTGATGGAAATCATACGGTGATCCTTTTTTGCAGGCGCTTGACCAGCCAGGAAGCGGAGAAGCTGATGATGAAGTAGACGACACCGGCGAAGATCAGGAACTCATGCGAGCGTCCGATGATGTCGCCGTTGGAGCGCGCCGAATTGAGGAAGTCGACCAGGCCCACGGTGTACACCAGCGAGGTGTCCTGGAACAGGATGATGCTCTGTTGCAACAGCAGCGGGGTCATCTTGCGAAACGCCTGGGGCAGGATGATCAGGCGCATGGTCTGGCCGTACGTCATGCCCAGGGCCTGCGCTGCACCCATCTGGCCCTTGGAGATCGACTGCACGCCGGCGCGGACGATTTCACAGAAATACGCGGCCTCGAACATCATGAAGGCCACCACGCAGGAGGTGAAGGCCCCTACCGGAGTGTCTTCGCCCGTGATCCAGCGCAGCACGAACGGCACCGCCAGGTAGAACCAGGTGATCACCAGCAGCAGCGGGATGGAGCGGAAGTAGTTGACGTAGGCACCGGCGAGGTTCGACAGCAGCTTGTTCGAGGACAGGCGCATCAAGGCCAGAACCGTGCCCAGCGCGATGCCGCCGACTACACCCATGACCATCAGTTGCAGGGTCATGAGCATGCCGTCCCACAGGGCTGGCAGGGCGGGGATGATTTCGCTGAAATCCATGTCCATTTACTTGCCTCCCACGGAAATCAAGCCAGGCACGGCGACTTTCTTCTCGACCAGGCGCATGAGCAGCATCAGGCCCATGTTCAGGGTGAAGTAGATCAGCGTGGCAAGGGTGAACGCTTCGAACAGGTTGGCGGAGAACTCAGCGGTCTGCTTGGTCTGTGCCAGCAACTCCATCAGGCCGATGAGCGAGGCCACCGAGGAGTTCTTGAACACGTTCAGGAACTCGGAAGTGAGGGGCGGAATAATGATCCGGTAGGCCTGTGGCAGGAGCACGTTGGTATAGATCTGCGACAGGCTGAAACCCATCGCGCGGGCGGCGGACTCCTGGCCACGCGGCAGTGCCTGGATACCAGTACGCACCTGTTCGCAAACCCGTGCGGCGGTGAACAGGCCCAGGCACACGACCACGCTGATCAGCGCCGAGGTGGTCGGATTGAGGTCCTGCTTGAACCACTCCTGCAAGCCTTCTGGCAGCAGGTCCGGCACCAGGAAGTACCAGATGAACAGCTGCACCAGCAGCGGCACGTTGCGGAACAGCTCGACGTAGAGCGTGGCAATCCCTGACACCAGACGGTTGGGCACGGTGCGCATGACGCCAAGGATCGACCCCAGCAGCAGCGCGATGATCCAGGCGGAAATGGCGATGGCGATGGTCCATCCGAGACCTGTGATGTACCAGTCCAGATAGGTTTCGCTGCCCACGCCGGTGGACTTGAAGAACACGCTCCAGTCCCAGTTGTAATTCATCGGGATTTCCCCTCAGACGGTTGTTTCACGGGCACCTTCTAGCATCCGGGGGCGCGGGGCGCCCTCGGATGAAAGGGTAGACACATAACCAGTGGCCTGTCGGAATCGATTCGCGCGGTTGAGCGCCAGGCCACTATTGACCGCTGAGGATCAGGACTTCTTCTCGTCCGCAGCCTTGTCGGTCGGCTCGGCGATCAGTTTCTTCAGCTCGTCGCTCATCGGGAACTGAAGGTTCAGGCCCTTAGGTGGGATTGGCTGTTGGAACCACTTGTCGTAGCTCTTGTTGACCTCGCCCGACTTGAAGTAGGCCACGATGGCCTCGTCCACGGCTTTCTTGAAGGCCGAGTCGTCCTTACGCACCATGCAGCCATAGATTTCATACGACTGTGGGGTGCCGGTGATGACCCAGTCGGACGGTTTGCGTGCCTTGGCCATTTCGCCGGCCAGCAGTGCGTCGTCCATCATGAAGGCCACGGCGCGGCCGCTTTCGAGCATGTTGAAGGCTTCGCCGTGGTCTTTTGCCGAGATCACGTTCATCTTCATCTGCTTATCGGCGTTCATCGCTTTGAGGATGCGCTCGGAGGTGGTGCCGGCGGTGGTTACCACGTTCTTGCCGGCCAGGTCAGCGAAGTCTTTGTAGGCTGGCTGGCCATCCTTGACCTTGGTCAGCAGGCGGGTGCCGACTTCGAAGATGCCCACCGAGAAACCGACTTGCTGCTGGCGCTCGACGTTGTTGGTGGTGGAGCCGCATTCCAGGTCGACAGTACCGTTTTGTACCAGCGGAATACGGGTTTGCGAGGTCACCAGGTTGTAGCGGACTTTGATGTCCGTGCCCAGTTGCTTCTTGAGTGCTTCGACGACTGCAAGTTGGATGTCGTGGGAGTAGCCTACCGGCTCTGGCTTGCCGGCCAGGTAGGAGAACGGAATGGAAGAGTCGCGGTGGCCCAGTGTGATGGTGCCCGAATCCTTGATCTTCTTCAGGGTACCGGTCAGCTCTTCAGCCATGACGGGCGACGAAATGACCGCGGCCGCGATGGCGGCGCCCAGCAATTGACGAACGATGCGCATCAAAATTTCCTCGACATGTTTGTTTTTTTTATGGAGCCGTTGGCGGACTCTTTCGTTCAACGAATACAACATCATGCGTTGTGCATTCGGCTTCCAAGTGTAGAGCATGACTCGTGCCAAGCTCCGCTTCCGATCATAACGGCGCGAAAACACTGGGGTTTAATGTTTTCTCACGGTTTTTTGAGGGAATGTTTCGTACGGATTGCCGAACGGATTAAACGAAGTTATTCGAAAATCCGAATGAGTGAGGGGCAGCGGGTAGGGGCGCATTGCGCCCCTTTGCGGGCCTGTACCGCTAAGGCAGCCCTGTAGTGCCCGGCGCAATCAGGCGGCTTTGGCCTGGGTCTGTTGCAGGTAGTCGGCCAGGGCCTGCCGCTCGTTGGCGCTGAGGAACAGGCCGAGCTTGGTACGGCGCCAGAGAATGTCTTCGACGTCGGCCGCCCACTCCTGGCTGCACAGGTAATCCACTTCGCGGCTGAACAGACCGCCGCCGATGGCCAGGCCCAAGTCTTGCGGGCCCTTGACGCCTTCCAGCAGGCGCCACGCGCGGCTGCCATAGGTCACCGCCCAGCGCTTGGCGATGTCCACCGGCAGCCAGCCATGACTGGCCAGCAGGGCGTCGATCAGGACTGGTACGCTGGTCATGGATTCCCCGCCCGGCAGCGCTGCGCTGGCTGTCCAGCTACCGCGCATCTGGGTGAAGAACGGCTTGAGTTCGGCCATGGCCGATTCGGCCAGCTTGCGGTAGGTGGTGAGCTTGCCGCCGAACACCGACAGCAGCGGGGCCTGGCCTGCGCTGGCCGACAGTGCCAGGGTGTAGTCGCGGGTCACCGCCGAAGGGTTGTCCGACTCATCGTTGCACAGCGGACGGACACCGGAGTAGGCGTGCAGGATGTCGGCGCGGCTCAGTTGGTGATTGAAGTGCGTGTTGACCACCTTGAGCAGATAGTCGGTCTCTTGCTCGGTGATCGCGACTTGCGCGGGGTCGCCGCTGTATTCGCGATCCGTGGTGCCGATCAAGGTGAAACGGTCCAGGTAGGGAATGCAGAACACGATGCGCTGATCTTCGTTCTGCAGAATGTAGGCATGTTCGCCTTCGTACAGGCGCGGCACGATCAGGTGGCTGCCTTGGATCAGGCGGATGCCGTAGGGCGCGCTCAGGCCCAGGTCATCTTTGATGAAGCTGGCCACCCATGGGCCAGCCGCGTTGACCAGCGCGCGGGCACGGATGATCTGGCGAGTGCCGTCGGCGTGTTGCAGGGTCACTTCCCAGATATCCGCTACGCGCTCGGCACCCAGGCAGCGGGTACGGGTATGGATATGTGCGCCTTTTTCGCGCGCGGCCATGGCGTTGACTACTACCAGGCGGGCGTCGTCCACGGCGCAATCGGCATATTCGAAACCGCGGGTGATGGCCGGCTTGAGCGGGTAGCCCGGGCCGAAGCGCAGGCTGCGCGAGGCGCCCAGGCGCTTGCGCTTGCCCAGGTGGTCGTACAGGAACAGGCCGGCGCGGATCATCCAGGCGGGGCGCAGGTGCGGGCGATGCGGCAGCACAAAGCGCATGGGTTTGACGATATGCGGCGCCTTGGCAAGCAGTACCTCGCGCTCGGCCAGGGCTTCACGGACCAGCCTGAACTCGTAGTGTTCGAGGTAGCGCAGGCCGCCGTGGATCAGCTTGCTGCTGGCCGAGGAGGTGTGTTGGGCCAGGTCGTCTTTTTCGCAGAGCAAGACGCTCAGGCCGCGCCCTGCCGCATCGGCTGCGATGCCGACGCCATTGATGCCGCCGCCGATCACGGCGACGTCGTAGCAGTCGAGTGGTTGTGGCGAAAGGGACTGGGACACGGCAAGGCCTCCTGAGGTTGCTCACATCGAATGTGAACATTAATGTTCGAATTCGAAAATACTAGCGCAATGAACAGGCGGTCGCCAGTCAGTCTTTATAGAAAATACTGATCGGATGACAAGCAAGTGAACAAAAACGAAAGTCAGAGGTAAGCGGCAAGCGGCAAGCGGTAAGCTTCAAGCCGCAAGAAAAAGCCGAACTCCGATTGACAGGATGTCTCGGTCCGGCTTTTTCTTGCAGCTTGCAGGTCGCTCAGACCACTTCGAGGCGGATCTTGTGTTGGTTGAGCTGCTGGGTGAGCGAGGGGGAGGGGGGCTGGTCGGTCACCAGGCAGTCGATCAGGCTGATCGGACCCAGGCGCACCATGGCATTGCGCCCGAATTTGCTGGAGTCCGCGGCCAAGATCACCTGCCGAGCATTGGCGATGATCGCCTGGGATACACGCACTTCCTGATAGTCGAAGTCCAGCAGGCTGCCGTCCTCATCGATGCCGCTGATGCCCACCACGGCGAAATCCACCTTGAACTGGCTGATGAAATCGACGCTGGCCTGGCCCACCACACCGCCGTCGCGACGAACCGTACCGCCCGCTACCAGCACCTCGAAGTCGTCCTTGGCGCCGAGGATTGCCGCCACGTGGAGGTTGTTGGTGATGACCTTGAGGTGGTTATGGTTGAGCAGGGCGCGCGCGATGGATTCGGTCGTGGTGCCGATGTTGATGAACAGCGAGGCATGGTCGGGAATCTGTCGGGCCACCGCTTCAGCGATACGCTGCTTCTCGTCGCGCATCTGGTCGGCGCGCATCGCGTAGGCCGTATTTTCGATACTCGAATCGTAGGCCGCGCCGCCGTGGTAACGCCGTAGCAGGTTCACTTCGGCAAGCTGGTTGATATCGCGGCGAATGGTCTGCGGCGTGACGACGAACAGCTGCGCCATTTCCTCGATGCTGACGTAACCGCGCTCGCGGACCAGCTCAAGGATTTGTTGTTGGCGTGGAGGCAGATTCATGGGGCGGTCCTTAGGGGCTGCCGGACAAATGCTGCATGAAACCAAAAGGCAGCCTTGAGCTTCAAGCTGTAAGCGACAAGAAAAAGCCTGAACGCGTATTCATCAGCTGTTTCTTGTCGCTTGAGGCTTATCGCTTGAGGCTTATTCTTCCCAGTCGCGGGTGCGCTCCACCGCTTTGCGCCAGCCCTTGTACAGCTTCTCCTTGGTCGCCTCATCCAGCTGCGGGCTGAACTCGCGCTCGATGACCGCCTTGTCGCGCAGCTCGTCCAGTCCGCTCCAGAAACCGCAGGCCAGGCCTGCCAGGTAGGCTGCACCCAATGCCGTGGTTTCGCGCATCTGCGGGCGCTCGACACAGGTGCCCAGGATGTCGGCCTGGAACTGCATCAAGAAATTGTTGGCGACTGCGCCGCCATCGACCCGCAGTTCGCTCAGGCGTTGGCCGCAGTCTTGCTGCATGGCGTCGAGTACGTCGCGGGTCTGGTAGGCGATCGACTCCAGTGCCGCGCGGATGATGTGATCGACCTTGACCCCACGTGTCAGCCCGAACAATGCACCCCGGGCATACGGATCCCAGTAGGGAGCGCCCAGGCCGGTGAAGGCCGGCACCAGGTAAACGCCGTTGCTGTCCTTGACCTTACTGGCGAAATACTCGGTGTCGTAGGCGTCGTTGACGATTTTCAGCTCGTCGCGCAGCCACTGCACGGTAGAGCCACCATTGAACACGGCGCCTTCCAGGGCGTAGGCCACTTCACCGCGCGGGCCACAGGCAATCGTGGTGAGCAGGCCATGCGACGACTTGACTGCCTGCTTGCCGGTGTTCATAAGCAGGAAGCAGCCTGTGCCGTAGGTGTTCTTGGCCTGACCGGCCTCGACGCACATCTGCCCGAACAGCGCCGATTGTTGGTCACCGGCGATACCCGCAATGGCGATACCGCTCTTGGTATGGCCGTAGACCTCGGACGAGGGGCGTACCTCGGGCAGCATCTGGCGTGGGATGCCGAGGATCTCGAGGAGTTTTTCATCCCATTGCAGGGTATGGATGTTGAACATCAGGGTGCGCGAGGCGTTGGTGTAGTCGGTGACGTGCACCTTGGCGCCGGAGAATTTCCAGATCAGCCAGCTGTCCACGGTGCCGAACAGCAGTTCACCGCGTTCGGCGCGCTCGCGCACGCCTTCGACGTTATCGAGGATCCACTTGAGCTTGGTGCCCGAGAAGTACGGGTCGGTGACCAGGCCCGTGGCCTCGCGGATGTAGTCTTCATGGCCGTCGCGTTTGAGCTGGGCACAGATCTCGGTGCTGCGGCGGCACTGCCAGACGATGGCGTTGTACACCGGGCGTCCGGTTTGCTTGTCCCACACCACGGTGGTTTCACGCTGGTTGGTGATGCCGATGGCGGCGACCTGCGCATGGCTCAGGCCAGCCTGGGCCAAGGCCTCGACCATGGTTGCGCTCTGCGTGGCGAAGATTTCCATCGGGTCGTGCTCGACCCAGCCGGCTTGCGGATAGTGCTGGGCGAATTCGCGTTGCGAGGTGCCGACCACATTGGCGTCGCGGTCGAAGATGATGGCCCGCGAACTGGTGGTGCCCTGGTCCAGGGCGATGATGTAGTTCTTGTCCAGGTTGTCTGTCATGGCGATGACCTTGCACGAAAATGGGGGGAGTTCAGGGCGTGGCGGGCCCTCGGGCCCGGCGCTGGCCTCAGGAGGTCTGGGTATCGCCCTGAGAATTATCGTCTGTCTGTGGCGCGACGGCCTCTGTGCTGGGCAGGTGGCGGGCGATCAGGCCGCGGTACAGGGCGGCGCCCAGGCTCGCGCCAAGAATCGGTGCGAACACGGGCACCAGGAAATACGGGAGATCACGGCCTCCGGTAAAGGCGATCTCGCCCCAGCCGGCCAGGAATGTCATCAGCTTTGGCCCGAAATCGCGGGCCGGGTTCATCGCGAAGCCGGTCAAAGGGCCCATGGCGCTGCCGATCACGGCGATCAGCAGGCCGATCAGCAGCGGGGCGGTGGCGCCGCGTGGCAGCCCGTTGTTGTCGTCGGTCAGGGCCATGATGACGGCCATCAGGATCGCGGTAATGATCACTTCCACCAGGAAGGCCTGGCCAGTGGACAGCGCCGGGTGCGGATAGGTGGAGAACACCGAGGCCAGTTCCAGACTGGCCTGGCTGCCGCGCAGCATGCCGTGGGATTGTTCGAAATCGAAGAACAAGCTGCTGTACAGCGTGTAAACGAGCGCCGCGCCGCAAAAGGCACCGCACACTTGGGCAAGGATGTAGAACGGCAGTTTGCGCCGCTCGAAACCGGCGAATACGCAGAGCGCGATGCTCACGGCCGGGTTCAGGTGCGCGCCTGAAACACCGGCGGTGAGGTAGATCGCCATGCTAACGCCGACCCCCCAGATGATGCTGATTTCCCACAAGCCAAAGCTGGCACCGGCGACTTTGAGCGCGGCGACGCAGCCAGTTCCGAAGAAGATGAGCAATGCAGTGCCGATGAATTCGGCCAGGCATTGGGCGCTGAGCGCAGGTTGTCGTAGAGCAGTGGTCATGTAGGTCCTCGCTTTCTTGTTGTTGTGAGTCGCTAGGCGCTCGACAGCAAAAAGCCCGGGGTCGATCCCCATTGACGCCGGGCAGGTACGATGTGCGCACTCTATAGGTGCAACGATCATTCGCAAACGAAAAAATATAGACAAGAAACGCTGATGTCAAAGGTCGAAAATGAACGTTCAGCCACTTTCTGACCGCTTTGGCTTCTCGTGATCTGCAACCACTGCTCTAACGTGGGGCATTCGCTGGAGGGGGCGGGGAATTTCCCTTAAAGTAGCGGCGATCTGTGATCGATTGGAGCTGTCGATGACCCCCGCTCTGGACCTGTTGAAGAAGGTGCGCGCCGAACACCGCGTGCATAGCTACGAGCATGACCCGAAAACCGCCTCCTACGGCCTGGAGGCGGCGGAAAAGCTTGGCCTCGATCCGCAGCGGGTGTTCAAGACGCTGCTGGCCAGCAGCGAGAAAGGCGAGTTGCTGGTGGCGGTGGTGCCAGTGGTGGGCAGCCTGGATCTGAAGGCCCTGGCCCACGCAGCCGGGGTGAAAAAGTGCGAAATGGCTGACCCGCAGGCCGCCCAGCGTGCCACGGGCTATCTGGTGGGCGGCATCAGCCCGCTAGGCCAAAAGAAGCGCTTGCGCACCTTCATCGACCAATCCGCCCAGGCGCACGACAGTATCCATGTCAGCGCCGGCCGTCGTGGGCTGGAGGTCGAACTGTCGGCTGCGGTGCTGGCCGAGCATACCCAGGGCCGTTTCGCCGAGATCGGTCGCGTGTGAGCAGGCCTCGCGCTTGGCTGCGCATGATCTGTATGGTCGCAAAAAACCGCACTCTGTCACTGTTCGCTCTGCGCGCGTTGCCCCATGCTCGGCCTTCTACATCAAGGACAGAAGGACCGTGTCATGCAGTTGCACTTTCATCAGGTCGATGCGTTCAGTGATCGCCCATTCGCCGGCAACCCCGCCATGGTCTATTTGCTGGAGCAATGGCTAGAGCCGTCGTTGATGCAGCGTATTGCTGCCGAGCACAACCTCGCCGAGACCGCCTTCGTCGTGCCCAAGGGCGAGGCCTATGAAATCCGCTGGTTCACCCCGACGACCGAAGTGCCGTTGTGCGGTCACGCCACCCTGGCCAGCGCCCATGTGCTGTTCGAGGTGTATGGCGAGCAGAAGCCGCGCCTGGACTTTCACAGTCAGTCCGGTCCGTTGAGTGTGAGCCGTGAGGGCGATCGCCTGCTGCTGGACTTCCCGCGCATCGATCCGCAACCGGTCGAGCAGCCGTTGCCGGTGGCCGAGGCGCTGGGCTGTGAAGTGCTCGAGGTATGGCAGAGCAAGGAGTTGTTCGTGGTCTTGTCGTCGGAGCAGGCGGTGCGCGATTGCGTGCCTGACATGGCGGCGTTGGCGAGCTTGCCAGGGCTTGGGGTAATCGTCACCGCACGCGGCGACCAGCATGATTTTGTTTCTCGCTATTTTGCCCCGGCCATCGGCATTCCAGAGGACCCGGTGACCGGCTCCACCCATTGCCTGCTCATTCCCTACTGGGCCGAGCGTCTGGGCAAGACAGAGCTGAGCGCCGCCCAACGTTCGGCGCGTGGCGGGGAGTTGTTCTGTAGGCTGGAGGGGCAGCGGGTGAAGATCGGCGGTCATGCCACGCGCGTGGCCAGCGGCACCCTGACACTCTGATACGCCGCCCTGTCTGGGAGAAGGGCCCTGCGAGCGCGGGGCCCGAGCTAATCCGGGGGTAGGTGGTGGGCTGCTGCGCAGCAGCCCTCAGTGCGCCGAGCTGTAGCGGCGAACGCCACTTTCCTGGAGCTGCAATTGGGCGGCCACGCTGCCCGGCACCGGGAACAGCACCAGATGGTCGGCGGCCACGGCGATGCCAACGTCCTGGCCGACCTGATGGTCGATGTGGCTTGGGAAGATGGCTTCCAGCTCGCTGCCGGTGGGCAGTTGCAAGCGGTACAGGGTCGATGCGCCGAGGAAACTCTTGCCCACGACCTGTGCGCGCAGCGTGCTGTCCGGGGCGTGGACGATGTCGTCCGGTCGCAGCAGCACGTCGACCGAACTGCCAGCCGCCAGGGTGTAGGCGCGGTTGCCGCGCAACTCGCCCAGTTCGGTCGTCACTGCTTCATGGCTGCTCATCTGGCCGCGAATGAAGTAACCCTGGCCAATGAAGCTGGCGACGAATGGCGTTTGCGGTTCGTGGTAGAGGTTGTAGGGCGTGTCCCACTGCTCCAGCCGGCCTTCCTTGAAGACACCGACCTGATCGCTGACCGCGAAGGCCTCTTCCTGATCATGGGTGACCAGGATGGCGCTGGTGCCCCGGCTTTTGAGGATCGCGCGAACTTCGTGGCTCAGGCGTCGGCGCAATTCGACGTCGAGGTTGGAGAACGGCTCGTCGAGCAGCAGCAGTTGCGGCTCTGGCGCCAGGGCGCGGGCCAGGGCGACGCGTTGTTGCTGGCCGCCGGACAGCTCGTGGGGATAACGCCCGCCGAGGCCACTGAGCTTGACCAGTTCGAGCATCTCTTCGACGACCGCCGCCTGGTTGGGCTGCTTGGCGATACCGAAGGCGATGTTCTGCGCCACCGTAAGGTGCGGGAACAGCGCATAGTCCTGGAACACCATGCCGATGCGACGCTTCTCCGGCGACAGGGTGAACCCTGCGCGGGAGATCACCTCGCCGGCCAGCTGGATCTCGCCCTCATGCACCGGCTCGAACCCGGCGATGGCGCGCAGCGTGGTGGTCTTGCCGCAACCGGAGGAGCCCAGCAGGCAACCGATGTCGCCTGCGTTGAGGTGCAAGTTGAGGTTCTGGACGATGCGCTGGTCGCCATAGCCGCAGGCGAGGTTGCGCAGGTTGAGCAGTAGGGGTTGACTCATGCGTGGTGGTAAGCCGGTTCTACAAGGAATTCCAGAAGGGCCTTCTGTGCATGCAGGCGGTTTTCAGCTTCGTCCCAGGCGACCGAGCGAGGGTCGTCGAGCAGGTCCTGGCTGATTTCCTCGCCGCGATGGGCGGGCAGGCAGTGCATGAACAGGGCATCGGGTGCCGCCAGGTCGAGCAGTTCGCGGGTGACCTGGTAAGGCGCGAAGTGCGCCAGGCGCCGTGCAGTTTCCTCTTCCTGGCCCATGGAAGTCCAGACATCCGTGGTCACCAGATGAGCGCCATGCACGGCTTGCTTGGGATCGCGGATGATCTGTACGCGGTCGCCACCCAGCGCGAGGAAGCGTGCGGCCGGCTCGTAGCCTTCAGGGCAGGCGATGCGCAGTTGGAAGTCGAATTTAACCGCCGCCTCGATGTACGAGTTGCACATGTTGAAGCCGTCGCCGATCCAGGTCACGGTCTTGCCCTGGATCGAGCCACGGTGTTCGAAGAACGTCTGCATGTCCGCCAGCAGCTGGCACGGGTGCGATTCGTCGGACAGGCCGTTGATCACCGGCACCTTGGAATTGGCGGCGAATTCGGTGAGGGTGCTGTGCGCGTGGGTACGGATCATCACCGCATCGACCATGCTCGACAGGACGATGGCGCTGTCGGCGATCGGCTCGCCACGGCCCAGTTGCGTGTCGCGTGGCGACAGGAAGATGGCCTGGCCGCCGAGCTGGATCATGCCGGCTTCGAACGACACGCGAGTACGGGTGGAGGACTTTTCGAAGATCATCCCCAGCACGCGGTTCTTCAGCGGCTCGAACAGCACGCCGCGCTTGCGCAGGGCCTTCAGCTCGATGCCTCGGCGGATCACACCGAGCAATTCGTCGGTGGTGAAATCCAGCAGGGAGAGAAAGTGCCTAGCGCTCATATTGACTACCTTATCTGCAACGGTGTGCAGGTCGACCGTATGGTTTTGTTGACAACGGGAGTGACCTGCGGCGTAAGCCGCACGGGGCGGACGGAATAGGGAAAGGCGCAATACTATAATTAAATGTCGCCTCAAACCAAGGGGAGAAACAGCCTCTATGTATCAGCGGGTGACGTAAACCCTTGCGGCGAGGCTGTTTTTTATTTGCTACAGCGGTTGTACACGGCCCCGCGCGTATTTTGCAAATCTCCTGTCGTGAATCGTGGGCCTGATGTCGCCCGATTCACGCCGCGAAGCGCGCTGGCAGCGCCGTCGGTGCCGGCGCATAGTCGGGCATTCTGAACACTACGGCAGAGACGGCCATGACCAAGACCCTGCATCACCGAGCCTGTCACCTGTGCGAGGCCATCTGCGGCCTGAATATCGAAGTCAGCCATGCCGACGACGGTCGTGCCAGCATCAGCTCGATCAAGGGCGATGCCCTGGACCCGTTCAGCCGTGGTCACATTTGCCCCAAGGCCGTCGCGCTGCAGGATATCCAGGAAGACCCCGACCGCCTGCGCCAGCCCCATCGGCGTATCGGCGAGCGCTGGCAGGCGATTGGCTGGGACGAGGCCTTCGCCCTGGCCGCCGAGCGGCTGTGGGCGGTACAGCAGGCCTACGGGCGCAATGCCGTGGCGGTGTACCAAGGCAACCCCAGTGTGCACAACTATGGGTTGATGACCCACAGCAACTATTTCCTCGGGTTGCTTAAGACGCGTAACCGCTTTTCAGCGACCTCGGTCGACCAGTTGCCCCAGCACCTGACCAGCCACTTGATGTACGGTCACGGCCTGTTGCTGCCGATCCCGGATATCGATCACACCGACTTCATGTTGATTCTGGGCGGCAATCCGCTGGCTTCCAATGGCAGCATCATGACCGTGCCGGACGTCGAAAAGCGGCTCAAGGCGCTCAAGGCCAGGGGCGGACGACTGGTGGTGGTCGATCCGCGGCGCAGCGAAACGGCGGCGATGGCCGATCAGCATCTGTTCATTCGTCCCGGTGCCGACGCGGCATTGCTGGCGGCGATGCTGCACACCCTGTTCGCCGAAGACCTGGCGAGGGGCTCGCACCTGCCGGTCAACGGCCTTGAGCAGGTGCGCCAGGCCATTGCGCCGTTCAGCGCCGAGGCCATGAGCGTGCACTGCGGCATTGCCGCCGAGGCCATTCGTCAGTTGGCTCGCGCGTTCGCCGCTGCCGACAAGGCCGTGTGCTATGGCCGCATGGGGGTGTCGACCCAGGCCTTCGGTTCGCTGTGCCATTGGCTTGTGCAATTGATCAACCTGGTCACCGGCAACCTTGATCGTGAAGGCGGGTCGCTGTGCACCGAACCTGCCGTGGACCTGGTAGCGACCACCTCCGGTGGCCATTTCAACCAGTGGCAGAGCCGGGTCTCGGGACTGCCTGAGTACGGGGGCGAGCTTCCCGTCTCGGCCCTGGCGGAAGAAATCCTCGAACCTGGCGAAGGTCAGGTGCGGGCGCTGGTGACGGTGGCTGGCAACCCCGTGCTGTCGACCCCCAACGGTCGCCGCCTGGACCAGGCGCTGGAAGGCCTGGATTTCATGCTCAGCATCGATCTCTACATCAACGAGACGACGCGCCATGCCGACCTGATCCTGCCGTCTACCTCGGCACTGGAGAACGATCACTACGATTCCACCTTCAACGTGTTGGCGGTGCGCAATGTGACCCGGTTCAACCGGGCGATCCTGGCCAAGCCCGAAGGCGCGCTGCACGACTGGGAAATCTTCGTCGGCCTGGCCAAGGCCTTCGCTGCCCGTGCCCAGTTGCCACTCAAGCCAACCGTGGCGCCGGCCGAGATGATCGAACATGCCTTGCGCACAGGCCGCTACGGTGACCAGACTGCGCATCGGCTGTCGTTGCAGACCCTCGACCAGCACCCTCACGGCCTGGACCTTGGGCCCCTGCGTCCGAACCTAGCGGCCCGTCTGCGCACCCCCTCCCAGGTCGTGGAAGCGGCGCCCGCTGCCTTGCTTGGCGATCTACAGCGTCTGGCCTGCCAGGCACCGCCGATGCCCGGCGAGTTGCTGCTGATCGGTCGGCGTCATGTACGCAGTAACAACTCCTGGATGCACAACTACCATCGGCTGGTCAAAGGCAAGCCACGGCATCAGTTGCTGATGCACCCTGACGATCTGCACCAGCGTCATCTGCAGGATGGCCAGACCGTGCGCATCCGCTCGCGCACCGGCGTGCTCGAGGTACAGGTACAGGCCTGCGACGACATGATGCCCGGCGTGGTCAGCTTGCCCCATGGTTATGGGCACAACCGTCGAGGGGCGCAATTGCAGGTGGCCGCTGCGCAGCCTGGGGTGAGCGCCAACGATCTGACCGACGAGCACCTGCGCGATGGTGTATCGGGGAATGCCGCGCTCAATGGCGTGCCTGTGGAGGTGGAGGCGGCATGAACCTGGGCAAGGCCGAGCACGCCGCTCGGGTTTCCGATACAATGCGTCACCGTGTCGACGATCACGTCGTAAAGTTCAGCCGAGGTGCTTCATGGATATCATCGAAACAATCAAAGAGCAGATCGCCAACAACACCATTCTGCTTTACATGAAAGGCTCGCCGAATGCCCCGCAGTGCGGCTTCTCGGCCCGTGCTTCGCAGGCCGTGATGGGTTGCGGCGAGAAGTTCGCCTACGTCGACATCCTGCAGAACCCGGAAATCCGTGCCAACCTGCCCAAGTACGCCAATTGGCCGACCTTCCCGCAACTGTGGGTGGGTGGTGAGTTGGTCGGCGGCAGCGACATCATGCTGGAGATGTTCGAAAAGGGTGAGTTGCAAACCCTGATCAAGGAAGCCGCCGCCAAGGCCAAAGCTTCCGAAGCCTGATTCAGGTTACCGACACGAAGAACCCCGCCAGGTGCGGGGTTTTTTGTGCCGGTAAAGAAAAGCCCCGCGCATGGCGGGGCTACTGATCGTAGAGACTGAAGTTACTCTTCGCCCATCTGCGATTGCAGGTAGTTCTCCAGGGTGACCTTGTCGATCAGGCCCAGCTGGGTTTCCAGCCAGTCGATGTGCTCTTCCTGAGATTCGAGAATGTCTTCGAGTACGTCGCGCGAGCCGAAATCGCCAGCGGTTTCGCAGTGGGCGATGGCCGCTTTCAGGTCGGTGTGGGCTTTTTTCTCAAGCTTCAGGTCGCACTCGAGCATCTCTTTGGTGTGCTCGCCGATCATCAGCTTGCCCAAGTCTTGGACGTTGGGGATACCTTCGAGGAAGAGAATCCGCTTGATCAGCTTATCGGCGTCCTTCATCGCGGTGATGGACTCTTTGTACTCAAGCTTACCGATCTTGTTCAGGCCCCAATCTTCGTACATGCGCGCGTGCAGGAAGTACTGGTTGATTGCGACCAGCTCGTTTCCGAGGATCTTGTTGAGATGCTGGATGACGCTTACGTCGCCTTTCATGTTGGGGTCCTGCCCTATAAAAGTTGAGCCAATGCCGACGAGTTTGAGCCTCACCTTTATCTATGTCAAACCTAAGTTATTGAATAATAAATGAAATTTAATAGGAATAAGAATGTTTGTGAACCGCGTTAATGGCGTAACTTATTGAATTTCAGGCATAAAAAACCGGGCACTGGGCCCGGTTCTTTGAAATATGCTGTCTACGCCGCGTTGAATTCAACGGGGTAGGGGAGTGCGGCCTGCTGGCTGAGTTGCAAGTCGGTCAGGGTTTCGCGGACCACTTGCTTGGCGAGGCAGGCACATTTGCCGCACTGGCTGGCGACGTTGGTGGCGGCTCGAACTTCCTTGTAGCTGCAGCATCCTTCGTAGATCGCATCGCGGATCTGTCCGTCGGTGACGCCGACACAAAGACACACATACATAAAGGCTGACCATCGCAGGTTGAGTCGATGCGATGGAGAGTAATGGTAATGAGAATGCTTGTCAAAGCACTTTCTGTAAGTGCCGTGCTTGAGCGACCGATGGCAGAGATTCGGCCTGTCACCTTAAGCCGTGTATGATGGTCCGTCTTTGCAGGTTCCGGGGGCAGCGCTGCCCCGGGCAAGCTTTTCCACCCCCTCATCAGGAGAAATCGAATGAGCGTACTCGTTGGCAAAAAAGCCCCAGACTTCACCGTTCCGGCTGTTCTGGGCAATGGCGAGATCGTTGACAGCTTCACCCTGTCCTCGGCCATCCAGGGCAAGTACGGCCTGGTGTTCTTCTACCCACTGGACTTCACCTTCGTCTGCCCGTCGGAGCTGATCGCTCTGGATCACCGCATCCCTGACTTCCAGGCGCGCAACGTGGAAGTGATCGGCGTGTCGATCGACTCGCACTTCACCCACAACGCCTGGCGTAATACCCCGGTCAACAATGGCGGTATCGGTCAGGTCAAGTACACCCTGGCAGCCGACATGACCCACGAAATCTGCAAGGCCTACGACGTTGAGTCCGAAGGTGGCGTGGCTTTCCGTGGCGCTTTCCTGATCGACACCAATGGCGTCGTGCGTTCTCAGATCGTCAACGACCTGCCACTGGGTCGTAACATGGACGAGCTGCTGCGTCTGGTCGATGCCCTGCAATTCCACGAAGAGCACGGCGAAGTCTGCCCTGCCAACTGGAAAAAAGGCGACAAGGGCATGAACGCTTCGCCGGAAGGTGTAGCTGCCTACCTGAGCGAGAACGCTGGCAAGCTGTAAGGCGCCAGCCATAAAAAAACCGGCCTTTATGGCCGGTTTTTTTATGGCTTTAAGCTTGAAGCTTCAAGCGGCAAGTAAGAGCAGTGCACGTATGCCATGCTTTTTCTTGCAGCTTGCAGCTCAGTCGTTGAAGTCGCGCCAGCCGCCCATTTCTTTCCAGCGATTGACGATGCCGCAGAACAGCTCGGCGGTCTTCTCGGTGTCGTAGCGCGCTGAATGCGCCTCACGGCCGTCGAAGTCGATATCGGCGCTTTGGCAGGCCCGTGCCAGCACGGTCTGACCATAGGCCAGGCCGGCAAGGGTGGCGGTGTCGAAGCTGGAGAATGGGTGGAACGGGTTACGCTTGATGTCGTTGCGCGCCACCGCTGCGTTGAGGAAGCCCAGGTCGAAGCTACTGTTGTGCCCGACCAGGATTGCCCGTTTGCAGCCATTGGCCTTCAGCGCTTTGCGCACACCACGGAAGATGTCGGTAAGCGCCGACTCTTCACTCACCGCCATACGCAACGGGTGGTCCAGCTTGATGCCGGTGAACTCCAATGCCGCTGCCTCGATGTTCGCGCCTTCGAAGGGCTCGACACGGAAGAAATAGGTGTGCTCCGGGAACAGGAAGCCCTTTTCGTCCATGCCGATGGTCACCGCGGCGATCTCCAGCAGCGCGTCGGTGGCGCTGTTGAAACCACCGGTCTCGACATCCACCACTACCGGCAGATAACCACGGAAACGCTCGGCCATGGGGTGACGCGAGCCGCCACCGGATGGCACGTCCTGTTCGTCGTCGTAGAGGTCTTCGCTCACGCGTTGTCCTCCAGCAGGCGCCAGCGCAGTTTTTCACCCGCGCGCAGCGGGATCACGTTGGTGTCGCCGAACGGCAGGCTGGCCGGAGCGGTCCACTCCTCGCGCACCAGGGTGATGGTGTCGGTGTTGCGCGCCAGGCCGTAGAAGTCCGGGCCGTGCTTGCTGGCGAAGCCTTCGAGCTTGTCCAGCGCGTTGCGCTGCTCGAACGCCTCGGCGTACATCTCGATGGCGGCGTAGGCGGTGTAGCAGCCCGCGCAGCCACAGGCGTTCTCTTTGGCGTGCTGGGCGTGGGGGGCCGAATCGGTGCCCAGGAAGAACTTCGGATTGCCGCTGGTAGCCGCATCCAGCAACGCAACCTGGTGGGTGTTGCGCTTGAGGATCGGCAGGCAATAGAAGTGCGGACGGATACCGCCAACCAGCATGTGGTTGCGGTTGTACAGCAGGTGCTGAGCAGTGATGGTGGCGCCGACGTTGGCCGGGGCCTCTGTGACGAATTGCGCGGCATCGCTGGTGGTGATGTGCTCGAACACCACCTTTAGGGTCGGGAAACGTTCGACCAGACGGCGCATGTGTTCGTCGATAAAGCGCTTCTCGCGGTCGAACACGTCGATCTCGCTGCGCGTCACTTCACCGTGCACCAGCAGCGGCAGGCCGGTCTCGGCCAGGGCCTCGATCGCCGGGAAAATGTTGTCGATGCTGGTCACGCCCGAGTCGGAATTGGTGGTGGCTCCGGCCGGGTACAGCTTGGCGGCGTACACGATGCCACTGGCCTTGGCTGCGCGAATATCCTCGGGGCTGGTGCGGTCGGTGAGGTACAGCACCATCAGCGGTTCAAAGCGGCTGCCGGCCGGGCGAGCGGCGAGAATACGCTCGCGGTAGGCGCCTGCCTCGACGGCATTGCGCACCGGCGGGACCAGATTGGGCATGATGATGGCGCGGGCGAAAGTACGCGCCACGTCACCGACGGTATGTTGCAAGACGGCACCATCGCGCAGATGGATGTGCCAGTCGTCGGGACGCAGGAGGGTCAGGCGATCGGACATTGGGGTTTCCAGGCGGGTCGAACTCGACTGCCAATCCTACCGGAAAACCCTGGCGCGAGCACGGCTATCAAGTTTTGCCCGAGGCGTCCGATAGCCTTGGGGTAAGTCGTCAGAATTTGTGGAGCCTCCCGTGCGCCAGCGTTATCTAGCCCTGTTCACCCTCGTTGCCAGCCTGCCGGCTGCGGCCATGACCTTCCAGACCCGCATGGAGAGCGTTGCCTGGCAAGTCGAGGGCGATCAGTTCGAATGCCGCCTGGTCCAGCCGATCGAAGGCTTCGGCAGTGGCGAGTTCGTGCGCCGCGCCGGCGAGCAGCCAATCTTCCGCCTGCGTTCGGACAGCAACGTGCTGGGTGCCGGCTCCGCGACTCTGCTGGCGGCTGCCGCACCTTGGCAGCCGGGGCGCGGCGATATCAATCTGGGCGCGGTGCGCATGGCCCGCACGGGCGTGCTGTTTACCTCCAGCCAAGGCCAGGCCAGCCGTTTGATCAACGGCTTGCTCGATGGGCGCAGCACGGTGATACGCAATTACGCAGGCGAAGGTGGCCGTGCCATGGAGGTGCGAGTGTTGCCGGTCAGCTTTGCCAAGGCCTATGCGGACTACCAGACGTGCGCCGGCAAGATGCTGCCGGTGAACTTTGATCAGATCCGCCAGACCCAGATCGGCTTCCCGGGCACCGGCCTTGAATTGGATAGCTCGGCAAGGGCCCGCCTGGATATCATCCTCGATTACCTCAAGGCCGATCCGTCGGTCAATCACATCGAGCTTGACGGGCACTCCGATAACAGCGGCAACCGCCTGAGCAACCGTGACAACTCACGCCGGCGCGCGCTGGCAGTCGCCGACTATCTCAAAGCCCATGGCGTCCCGGAGGAGCACATCACCGTGCGTTTCCACGGCGAGCGCTATCCGCTGGTCAAGAACAACAGTGCTGCCAACCGTGCGCAGAACCGTCGCGTGAACATCACACTCGACCGCGTCACGCCTGTGGAGAAACCGCTTGAGCCAGCGCCTGCACCGGCTGCAACGCCTGCGCCACCTGCACAATCGGCGGCTAAAAAGGCCTGAATGCAGGCGTTGGTCGCGTGCACGACAGTTCCTGTCGCTTTGGCATCACAAGCTGTCGCCCCACTGTAAATTTTGCGGCAAGGCCGTTAGACTTGAAGGCTTTCCGTACAACCCCGTGGAGTGATGGCATGGCGGACGTAAAAAAGGTCGTACTGGCGTATTCCGGCGGCCTTGATACTTCGGTGATTCTCAAGTGGCTGCAGGACACCTACAACTGCGAAGTGGTGACCTTCACCGCTGATCTGGGTCAGGGCGAAGAGGTCGAGCCGGCCCGCGCCAAGGCCCAGGCGATGGGCGTTAAAGAAATCTACATCGACGATCTGCGCGAAGAGTTCGTGCGTGATTTCGTGTTCCCGATGTTCCGCGCCAACACCGTCTACGAAGGCGAGTACCTGCTGGGTACCTCCATCGCCCGTCCGCTGATCGCCAAGCGCCTGATCGAGATCGCCAACGAAACCGGCGCTGACGCCATTTCCCACGGCGCAACCGGCAAAGGCAACGATCAAGTGCGCTTCGAGTTGGGTGCCTACGCGCTCAAGCCGGGTGTCAAGGTCATTGCACCATGGCGCGAGTGGGACCTGCTGTCGCGCGAGAAGCTGATGGACTACGCCGAGAAGCATGGCATCCCGATCGAGCGCCACGGCAAGAAAAAGTCGCCGTACTCGATGGACGCCAACCTGCTGCACATCTCCTACGAAGGCGGTGTCCTGGAAGATACCTGGACCGAGCACGAAGAAGACATGTGGCGCTGGAGCGTCTCGCCTGAGAACGCCCCGGACACCGCTACCTACATCGAGCTGACCTACCGCAACGGTGACATCGTCGCCATCGACGGCGTCGAGAAGAGTCCAGCCACCGTGCTGGCCGATCTGAACCGCATCGGTGGTGCCAACGGTATCGGTCGCCTGGACATCGTCGAGAACCGCTACGTAGGCATGAAGTCCCGTGGCTGCTACGAGACCCCAGGCGGCACCATCATGCTGAAGGCTCACCGTGCCATTGAGTCGATCACCCTGGATCGCGAAGTCGCTCACCTCAAAGACGAGCTGATGCCCAAGTATGCCAGCCTGATCTACACCGGCTATTGGTGGAGCCCGGAGCGTCTGATGCTGCAGCAGATGATCGATGCTTCGCAGGTCAACGTGAACGGCGTCGTACGCCTGAAGCTGTACAAGGGCAACGTCGTCGTGGTCGGCCGCAAGTCGGACGATTCGCTGTTCGATGCCAATATCGCGACCTTCGAAGAGGACGGCGGCGCCTACAACCAGGCGGATGCTGCTGGCTTCATCAAGCTCAATGCACTGCGTATGCGCATCGCCGCCAACAAAGGCCGTTCGATGCTCTGATTCGCCCGCGTGTGCTGAAGAACCCGGCCTCGGCCGGGTTTTTTTACGCCTGTTTCAAGCCTCAGGAGCGCTGGGCGGCCTGGGCGCATCGTCCTCCAGAGGTGTTCTGCAAATTTCTAGGCAGCGCTGACCCTCCAGGTCGTAGAAGACCCAGCGTTGCGCCTGGTTTTGCGGTTGGCGGACGATGCGCAGGATGTGCTGCTCTAGGGCCACGCCGCTTTGTGGGCCGGACAGAGCGATCAAACTGGCGTTCGGCTCGCGCGTGGTGGCCCGCGCCAGCGCAGGGCTAAGGGGGTCAGCTTGGCCGCTGGGGGCTGGCGCGACGCTGGACGATTGCGGACTGAACAGGGCTTTTGCATTGAAGTTCAGTGTCAGAAAGAACAGTACCGTCAGGAAGAACGGAAAGCCGACCAGAAACCAGGTGTAGATGCCCTGGCTGGCTTCGCTGAGAAATGGCAGTGACGCCAGCGCTGAGGCCTCGACGATGCCAGCGAAGATCGCGATAAGGCTCAAAGGGCTGAAGTTTTCCTGTTTCATATAAATGCCCCCGACATGCTTTGCCTTATCTGTAAGTCTTTTATCGAGCACGCGTAAGAGCGGCGGTCTTCCCCGGGAAGCGTCCGAGGCACCATCCAGGCGCTGCGGGAGCGTCATGCCTGTAGGAAGTTTCTTTAAATGAAGTAGTACAGCTCTTTTGATGAGGGTTCGCGGACAATTACGGATTATCGGATCACGATGCTCGGTTATGGTGGCTGGCCAAAACTAAATACGGATCTAATGGGTAACGCATGAACAAAGTGCTGATCGTTGATGATCACCCGGTCATTCGCCTGGCGGTGCGCATGCTGATGGAGCGGCATGGCTACGAGGTGGTGGCGGAAACCGACAACGGCGTCGACGCTTTGCAGTTGACGCGGGAGCACCTGCCGGACATCGTCATTCTGGATATCGGGATTCCCAAGCTCGATGGCCTTGAAGTGGTCGCCCGCATCGCGATGGCGAGCCCGGGCAGCAAGGTTCTGGTGCTCACCTCCCAGGCCCCTGGGCACTTCTCGATGCGCTGTATGCAGGCCGGGGCGGCCGGTTATGTCTGCAAGCAACAGGAACTCACCGAGCTGCTCAGCGCAATCAAGGCGGTCTTGTCCGGTTACAGCTACTTCCCCAATCAAGCCCTGCAAAAAGGCCGCAACATCAATGGTGGATGTACCGAGGAGGAAATGGTCGAACGCCTTTCGGGGCGTGAAATGATGGTGCTGCAACAACTTGCGCGGGGTAAGAGTAACAAGGAGATCGCCGACAGCATGTTCCTTAGCAACAAGACAGTGAGTACCTACAAGACCCGGCTGTTACTCAAGCTCAATGCCCGCTCGCTGGTTGACCTCATTGAATTGGCTCAGCGCCACGGGCTGGCCTGACACTGTAGGCCAAAAGCCTCTGCCGATGAGGCTTTTGGCTGGCCCGTCTTACAGGTCGTAGTCGAAGTCCGCCAGTTGCTTCTGCAGGCGGCGCTCTTCCAGCAGGTTGTCGATGGTGCGACGTTTGCTGAGATTGGTCTTGGCGATTTCGACCCGAGGCTCAACCTCTTCATCCGTGCTAGGGAAATCATCATCGACAACCAGGTCTTCTTTATCGGTGCTCATGCGTCACTCCAAGCCAAGGGGCCATTGGCCGTCCTTATAACGGGATTCTTGGAGTCGGTAAAAAAGATTTTTTCAATCGTGATATGCGGTTTTCTCTATGTGAGTCAATCGTCGCAAGTCTTGTGCTTGTATTCGCACAGGTCTTCGATACGGCAACTGCCACAACGCGGCTTGCGTGCCTGGCAGACGTATCGCCCATGCAGAATCAGCCAATGGTGGGCGTCCAGCAAATAGTCCTTGGGTACGAACTTGAGGAGTTTCTTTTCAACCTCTAGAACGGTTTTGCCTGGCGCGATGCCGGTGCGATTGCTCACCCGGAAGATATGCGTGTCGACGGCCATGGCCAATTGCCCGAAAGCGGTGTTGAGCACCACATTGGCGGTTTTGCGACCGACGCCGGGGAGCGCTTCGAGTGCTTCGCGGGTTTGCGGTACTTCGCCACCATGCAGTTCGATCAGCAGGCGGCAGGTCTCGATGACATTCTTGGCCTTACTGTTATAGAGCCCGATGGTCTTGATGTACTCGCTCAGCCCCTCCACCCCCAGGGCATGAATGGCCTGGGGCGTGTTCGCCACCGGATACAGGCGTGCCGTCGCCTTGTTGACACCGACGTCGGTCGCCTGCGCCGAAAGGATCACGGCGATCAGCAGTTCGAAGGGCGTGGTGTAAGCCAGTTCGGTCTTAGGGGACGGGTTGTCTTCATGCAGCCTGCGAAAGATCTCCAGGCGTTTTGCGGCATTCATGGGGTCAAAGGCTTCCTTGACGACGTGAGGGTGGAGGCGCTGGGCGCAGGCAATTGTACGCCCGATGCGAGGTCTGGCGGCAGGTCGCCGGCCCTCGCTTACCATGCAGACGAGCAGTTGCTGTTGCAACGCTCTGAGCGTACCGAGCGCCGCGATGTGGCTTGATTGGCGGGACTGCGCCTGGCGGATGCGACTGCCCCGGCCAAAGGGCCGGGGCAGTCGGGGGCTTACTTGATGCGCTGACCGGGCTTGGCGCCGCTGTCCGGGCTCAGCAGATAGATTTCTTCACCGCCAGGGCCTGCGGCCATCACCATGCCTTCGGACACGCCGAACCTCATCTTGCGCGGCTTGAGGTTGGCAACCATCATGGTCAGGCGGCCTTCGAGCTTGCTCGGGTCGGGGTAGGCCGACTTGATCCCGGAGAACACATTGCGGCGCTCGTCACCGATGTCCAGTGTCAGTTGCAGCAGTTTGTCGGCGCCAGCCACGGCTTCGGCCTTGACGATCAAGGCCACGCGCAGGTCGACGGCGGCGAAGGTGTCGAACTCGATCTCTGCCGACAGCGGATCCTTGGCCAGCTCGCCGTTGCCGGTGGACACCTTGGCCTCAGCGGCTAGCAGGTCTTCCTTGCTGGCGGCGACCATGGCTTCGACCTTGGCAGGCTCAATACGGCTCATCAGGGCCTTGAACGGATTGAGCGTGTGATTTTCCAGGCGCGACTGGTGATCGTTCCAGGTCAGCGGTGCGACGTTGAGGAAGGCCTCGGCGTCGGCGGCCAGCACCGGCAGAACCGGCTTGAGGAAGATCACCAGCTGGCGGAACAGGTTGATGCCCTGGGCGCAGATGGCCTGCACCTCATCCTGCTTGCCTTCCTGCTTGGCCAGCGACCATGGCGCCTTGTCGGCGATCCAGGCATTGGCGCGGTCGGCCAGTGCCATGATTTCGCGCATTGCACGACCGAAGTCACGGCCTTCATAGGCATCGGCGATCGAGGGGGCGGCAGCGATGAAGGCCTCGGTCAGCTCCGGTGCAGCGTCGCCTGCAACCATCACGCCCGCGTTGCCCTTGTGAATGAAGCCTGCGCAGCGGCTGGCGATGTTCACCACCTTGCCGACCAGGTCGGAGTTGACCTTCTGCACGAAGTCCTCAAGGTTCAGGTCGAGGTCGTCGACGCCGCGGCCGAGCTTGGCTGCGTAGTAGTAGCGCAGGTACTCGGGCTGCAAGTGGTCCAGGTAGGTACGCGCCTTGATGAAGGTGCCGCGAGACTTAGACATCTTGGCGCCGTTGACGGTCAGGTAGCCGTGCACATTGACTGCGGTCGGCTTGCGGAAACCTGCGCCTTCGAGCATCGCTGGCCAGAACAGGGCGTGGAAGTTGACGATGTCCTTGCCGATGAAGTGATACAGCTCGGCCTGCGAGCCTTCGTTCCAGAACGCGTCGAAGTCCAGCTCCGGGCGGCGTGCGCAGAGGTGCTTGAAGCTGGCCATGTAGCCGATCGGCGCGTCCAGCCAGACATAGAAGTATTTGCCTGGCTCGCCCGGGATCTCGAAGCCGAAGTACGGTGCATCGCGGGAGATATCCCACTCCTGCAGGCCGGAGTCCAGCCATTCGGCGAGCTTGTTGGCGACTGCGTCCTGCAGGGTGCCGCTGCGGGTCCACTGCTGCAGCATGGCCTGGAATTCCGGCAGCTTGAAGAAGAAGTGCTGGGAATCACGCAGTACCGGAGTGGCGCCGGAGATCGCCGACTTGGGGTTCTTTAGCTCGGTCGGGGCATAGGTGGCGCCGCATTTTTCGCAGTTGTCGCCGTACTGGTCTTCGGCCGCGCACTTGGGGCAGGTGCCCTTGATGAAGCGGTCGGCCAGGAACATGCCTTTTTCCGGGTCGAAGTACTGGGTCACCGAACGGGTGGCGATATGGCCTGCATCACGCAGACGCGTGTAGATCAGGCTCGACAGCTCGCGGTTCTCTTCGCTGTGCGTGGAGTGGAAATTGTCGAAATCGACCAGGAAGTCGGCGAAGTCGCTGCTGTGCTCGGCCTGGACGTTGGCGATCAACTGCTCAGGCGTGATGCCTTCCTTTTCGGCACGCAGCATGATCGCCGAGCCGTGGGCATCGTCGGCGCAGACATAGATGCACTGGTTACCGCGCAGTTTCTGAAAGCGCACCCACATGTCCGTTTGAATGTACTCCAGCATATGGCCAAGGTGGATGGATCCATTGGCATAGGGCAGGGCGCTGGTGACGAGAATCTGGCGTGGCTCGGACATGGTGGCTCGGCTACTTATCTGGCTACGGGGTAAAAATGAGGGTGATCGGCAACTATAAAGGCCTGACGAATATATTTCACCCCGCGAACGCATATGCTGACGATTGACGGGTTAGCATAGGCGCCTGTTTCGTATTCAGTTTGCCAATGGGAGTCTCCATGAGTGCCGTCACCCGTGCCGCCGTCGAAGGCGTGCTTCGCCAGTATACCGACCCCTACCTGAACCAGGATCCGGTCAGCGCCGGTTGCGTACGGGCCATCGAGATCCAGGGCGGGCAGGTCAGCGTGCAGTTGCAGCTCGGCTATGCCGCTGGTTTGTTCAAGGGCGGCTGGGCGCAAGTGCTGCAAACCGCCATCGGCAATCTGGACGGGGTCAGTTCTGTTAGCGTCTCCATCGATTGCGTGATCGCCACCCACAAGGCCCAGGCCCAGGTGCCGGCCATGGCTAACGTCAAGAACATCATCGCCGTGGCGTCGGGCAAGGGCGGGGTAGGCAAGTCGACCACCGCAGCCAACCTGGCCCTGGCGTTGGCCCGTGAAGGCGCCAGGGTCGGGATGCTTGACGCTGACATCTACGGCCCCAGCCAAGGCGTGATGTTCGGCATCGCCGAAGGCACTCGACCACAAGTACGCGACCAGAAGTGGTTCGTCCCGATCAAGGCCCATGGCGTCGAAGTGATGTCCATGGCGTTCCTCACCGACGACAATACGCCGATGGTCTGGCGTGGGCCGATGGTTTCCGGTGCGCTGCTGCAACTGGTTACCCAGACGGCTTGGGACGACCTGGATTACCTGGTGATCGACATGCCGCCGGGCACCGGCGATATCCAGCTGACCTTGGCGCAAAAAGTGCCGGTGGCAGGTTCTGTAATCGTCACTACGCCTCAGGACCTGGCGCTGCTGGATGCGCGCAAGGGCGTCGAGATGTTCCGTAAGGTCAACATCCCGGTATTGGGCGTGGTCGAGAACATGGCTGTGCACATCTGCTCCAACTGTGGTCACGCCGAGCATCTGTTCGGTGAAGGCGGGGGTGAGAAACTGGCCGCGCAGTATGGCGTCGAGCTGCTGGCGTCGTTGCCGTTGTCGATGCTGATCCGTGAGCAAGCCGACAACGGTAAGCCGACAGCTATCGCCGAGCCCGAAAGCCAGATTGCCATGGTCTATCAGGAGCTGGCGCGGCAGGTGGGCGCGCGTATCGTGTTGCAGGAAGCCGCAGCCCCTGCGATGCCGAGTATCACCATCAGCGAAGACTGAGCCGTAGGCCATCACGTTGGGGGCGGTGCAGCGCTGCTCCCACGGCCTGCATGGTTTTGCAACGCACACAAAAAAACCCGCCAATGGCGGGTTTTTTCTGAAGCGAGGAAGCTAAATCGACTTAGGCGATTTGAACTTCTTCAGCCTGCATGCCTTTCTGGCCGCGGGTAGCGACGAAAGTAACAGCCTGGCCTTCTTTCAGGGTTTTGAAGCCGTCAGCTTGGATGGCTTTGAAGTGCACGAACAGGTCGTCGCCCGACTGAGGGGTGATGAAGCCGTAGCCTTTTTCATCGTTGAACCACTTGACGGTACCGGATTGACGGTTGGACATTTTTCTGTCTCCTTGGACAAAGTTGATGGCGGCTCAGGAACAGCCCTGGCCGTGAACTGAGTGCAAAGGAGCAGAAGGGTTCTTGGAGATGGGCCGATCGTAAATCGTGCATCAAACAGATCTTCGGTGTCGCGTGCAGCACAGTGGCGTCACCTTAACCCACTTTCCCTGGCCTGCCAATAACCGTCGATGGGTTTGTCGCAATTCGGATCGGTGGCGCCACAGGCCCCGACTGGCGGGGATTGGGTCCAGGAGCAAGGATGCGACTTTGCCGCAGGCGCCGGGACCGGTAAGATGCGCGTCACGATTTTTTTCACCTTGCACTCTCAGGACTCCCCGCCATGAGCATCAAATCGGACAAGTGGATTCGCCGCATGGCGCAGGAACACGGCATGATCGAACCGTTCGTCGAGCGCCAGGTGCGCGGCGAACAGGACAGCCGAGTCATCTCCTTCGGCGTCTCCAGCTACGGCTACGACGTGCGCTGCGCCGACGAATTCAAGGTCTTCACCAACATCAATTCGGCCACCGTCGACCCCAAGAACTTCGATGCCGGCAGCTTCGTCGACATCAAGAGCGACGTGTGCATCATCCCGCCTAACTCCTTCGCCCTGGCGCGTACCGTGGAGTATTTCCGCATTCCGCGCGATGTGCTGACCATCTGTCTGGGCAAAAGCACCTATGCGCGCTGCGGCATCATCGTCAACGTCACCCCGCTCGAGCCCGAGTGGGAAGGCCACGTGACTCTGGAATTCTCCAACACCACCACGCTGCCTGCGAAAATCTACGCCAACGAAGGCGTGGCACAGATGCTCTTCCTGCAATCGGACGAAGAGTGCGAAGTCTCGTACAAGGACCGTGGCGGTAAGTACCAGGGTCAGCGCGGCGTCACCCTGCCGCGCACCTGAGTCGACCAATTGCCTGGAATTGTTTGCAGGCAATGGACTCCAACGAGATGAACAGTCCCGGTGTGCATGACGCTCACCGGCTCTCGTCAGGAGTTGCCCATGAAGATTGACCCCGCAATCAGCGCCAAGCTGGCCGTCCTGCAGCCGAACCAGATCGGGATACTGGCCTGGTCGCTGCTGGCTCATCCGCCCACTTGCGTACAGGCTGGCGGCGTGCCGCACCAGCCTGGTCCCGATACCCCACAGCCGACTGAGCCCGGCGAGCACCCGCCAATGGAGCCCGGCGAACCGACCTTGCCCGACGAGCCGCCTCCTGCGCCCGTGGCCTGATCATTCTGGAATCGGCCATACCTGCCCGGCACCCGTCAGATACAGGCGTGTGCCGGGCCTCGACACGACGTTCCAGCCACCGGTGAATTCGCCAAAGGCCGGCAACAGCGTGACCTGTGGCCCGACCACGAAGCAGGGCAGACGTACGCGCTGGCGGCCGCGCCCATGCAGCACGAAGGCCGGGTGGACATGGCCTGCCAGGACCGGGTGGGTCGGATGCGCCTCGGGATCGTGGCGCAGGGCGAACGGCTCCAGCAGCCAGGGTTCCTCGTGCACGGTAATGTTCAGCTGCGCGGGCGGATCGCCCGCATGGCGGTCATGGTTGCCCCTTATCAGGATGATCTGAAGGTCTGCATGGCGTTCCCGCCACGCGGCCAACTTGGCCAGTGTGGTGGGTGTGCGGGCATGCCGGGCGTGCAGGAAGTCGCCGAGCACGATCAGCATTGAGCAGGTGTATCGCGCCAGCAGGGCGTCCAGCCTGGCCAGGGTGGCCTCGCTGGTGCCGCTTGGCACCGGTTGATGCAATGCACGGTAGCTGGCCGCCTTGCCAATGTGCAGGTCGGCCACCAGCAGCGCTTGCCGGGCCGGCCAGTACAGGGCTTTGTCGGCCAGCAGCCACAATGGCTCGCCGGCATGTTCGATCAGCAGTTCATCCATGCCCATTGCCTGCGGCGCTTTCCAGGTCTCGTACCATGCGTGCGATGCGGTCGGCCAGCTTTTCGGTGCTCAGGGTTTCGCGCATGCCTTCCACCAACAAGGTGAAGGCCAGCGGACCAGGGCGGCGCAGTGCACGCAGCTCCAGGCGCTGGCTGGCGATCCTGCGCAGGTGATGTTGCAGGCGCTCGATCTGTAGTTCCTCGGCCAGTACCTCAGCATGGGCCTGATCGAGCAGCAGGTTGCCGGGGTCGTGCTTGCGCAGCACCTCGAAGTAAAGGCCGCTGGACGCCTGTATCTGCCGGGCACTCTTGTGCGCGGCCGGGTAACCGCCGAACACCAGCCCCGAGATCTGGGCGATTTCGCGAAAACGCCTGAGGGCCATTTCGCTGGCGTTGAGGCTGGCCAGGGTATCGGCCAGGAGCGCCTCGCCTGACAGTGCAGCGGGCAGGTGGGCGGCCCAGTCCAGATGCGAAGGGGTGAGCAGTTCGAGGCCGTAGTCGCTGACCGCTATCGAGACCGACAGGGGTTGGTCGCGGCTGACACGCCAGGCGATCAGGCTGGCCAGTCCGAGGTTGGCCATGCGTCCGGCGAAGGGGTAGAGGAACAGGTGCGAGCCCTGGCGAGTGGTCAGGGTTTCGGCCAGCAAGCTCGAGCGCGTGGGCAGTGCCGACCATTGCGCCTGAAGCGCCAGCAAGGGCCGCACGGCGCGCAGTTCGTCGCTGTCGAAGCGGCCCTGGGCTGCGGCCTCGAACTGTTCGACCACAGCGTCGGCCAACTCGCTGGACAGAGGCATGCGCCCGCCATTCCAGCGCGCCACGGCGGCCTTGCGCGAAGTGCTACGGCGCACGTAGGCGGTCATGTTCTCGACCCTCACCAGCTCCAGTACGCGGCCACTGAACATCAAGCTGTCGCCGGGACGCAGGCGCGCGATGAAGGCCTCCTCGATGCTGCCCAGCGACTGCCCTGCGCCGCCTTTGCTCCAGTATTTCACCTGTAGGCTGGCATCGCTGACGATGGTGCCGATACCGAAACGATGGCGCCGCGCCAGGCGCTCGCTGGTGACCCGCCAGACTCCGTCGGCGTGTGCTTCGACGCGTTGGTAGTCAGGGTAGGCGCTCAGCGCGCCGCCACCGTTGCGGACAAAGTCCAGGGCCCATTGCCATTGGCTGTCGTGTAGATCACGGTAGGCCCAGGTACTGCGCACCTCTTGCAGCAATGAGTCCGGGCGCATGCCGGCGCCAAGCGCCATGCTCACCAGATGCTGCACCAGCACATCCATGCAAAGCCGCGGTGAGTAGCGTGCTTCGATGCGTCCGCTGGCCAACGCCTGGCGCGCGGCGGCGGCCTCGACCAGTTCGAGGCTGTGGGTCGGGACCAGGGTGATGCGCGAGGTGCGTCCCGGCGCGTGCCCCGAGCGTCCAGCACGCTGCATCAGCCTGGCGATGCCTTTGGCTGAGCCAATCTGCAACACCCGTTCCACCGGCAAGAAATCAACGCCCAGGTCCAGGCTGGAGGTGCAGATCACCGCCTTGAGCTGGCCTTGCTTGAGCGCTGCTTCGACCCAGTCGCGGGTCGCACGGGCCAGTGAAGCGTGGTGCAGGGCGATCAGCCCTGCCCATTCCGGGCGGGCCTGGAGCAGGGCTTGATACCACAGTTCGGCTTGGGCGCGGGTATTGGTGAATACCAGGCTGCTGGCACTCTTTTCGATGGCGTTGGCTACCGGCTCGAGCATCTTCAGCCCCATGTGCCCAGCCCACGGGAAGCGTTCGAGTTGTGCGGGGATCAGGCTGTCGACCACCAGTTGCTTGCCCTGGCGACCTTTGATCAACAACCCGTCATCGGGCACCAGCACCTGCAAGGCATGGTCGAGGTTGCCCAAGGTCGCCGACAGCCCCCACACCTGCAACGTTGGATGCCAGCGGCGCAGACGTGCCAGCGCCAGTTGCAATTGCACGCCGCGTTTGTTGCCCAGCAATTCGTGCCACTCGTCGACAACCACCATGCGCAGGCTGGCGAAGTGATGTTCGGCCTGGGCGTGGGTGAGCAACAAGGTAAGGCTTTCGGGGGTGGTGATCAGCGTACTGGGCAGGCGCCGAGCCTGGCGGGCACGCTCGGCGCTGCCGGTGTCGCCGCTGCGTACGCCAACGGTCCAGTTCAGGGCAAGATCATCCAATGGGGCCTGTAAGGCTCGCGCCGTGTCCGCGGCTAGGGCGCGCATGGGGGTGATCCACAGCACCTGCAAGGGGGCGGGCTGGCGCCGGCCATCGGTTTGGGCGAACGCGCGCAGGGCGGCCAGCCAGAGCGCATAGGTCTTGCCCGCGCCGGTGCTGGCGTGGAGCAGGCCTGAGCGGCCTCTGCCGACCGCCGCCCAGACCTGGCGCTGAAAGGCGAAGGGTTTCCAGCCGCGGGCGGCGAACCAGGTGGAAGCGAGGTCAGGCATGCTGGCGAATGATCCGTCGAGGACTGTGCCTCTAGTGGACCACGCCAGCCACCCAATGGTTTAGCCGATCAGTTGCCCAGCAGGTAGCCGCTGCGGCACACCGTTTCGCCCGCCACGTGGGCAACCACCATGCCCGCCGTGGCCATGCGCCGCAGGCTACGTGCATATAGCAGCCCGGCCTGGCTGTTGCGCAGCGGCGTCACGCGATCGCTGAGAGGGTCGATGACTTCGGCGATCAGTTGCCCGGCCTCCAGGTACTGTCCGGGCTTGGCGTGAAACACCAGCAGCCCGCCCAGCGCGGCGGTGACGGGTTCCACCGCCGCCAGCGGCGTGGCGGGTTGGCGCAGGGGCGGCAGTGGCGCTGGCTGGCCCTCGAGGATGCCGTTGTGGGTCAGGAAGTCGAGGATTGCCTGGCAGTCCTGGGTGGCGAGTTCATGGCTGACGTCGGCTTGTCCGCGCAGTTCGACGGTCACCGAGAAGCTGCCTTGCGGGATCGGGAAGCGCTTGCCGAAACGTTGTTGCAACTGCCACCAGAGTAGGCTGAAGCATTCGTCGAACGATTGCCCGCCGGAGTCGGTGGCCAGCAAGCTGGCCTGCGCGCCCAGGTAGCGCGCCAGGGGCTCGACCTGGGGCCATGCCTCGGGCGTGGTGTACAGGTGCTCCACGGCCTCGAAGTCACAGTGCAGGTCGAGCACGATGTCGGCATCGCAGGCCAGCCGTTGCAGGGTGAGGCGCTGGGACTGCAGCGGGGTGAGCGCCGGGTGGGCATCCAGGCCGCGACGCAGGTACTCGCGGATCAGCGCCAGGTTATGCGCGGGGTCCTGGGTGAGGTGAGCCTCGATCTGGTCGCCGAGGCTGTCCGACAGGTCGACGAAGTTGCGGTTGAAGTTCTCGCCGCTTTGCAGCGCGAAGCGGCCCAGCGGCGCATCCAACAACACCTGCTCCAGACCCACCGGGTTGGCCACCGGCACCAGCACGATCTCGCCACGCAGTCGGCCTTGTTGCTCAAGCGCACCCAGACGCTGCTTCAGGTGCCAGGCCACCAGCATGCCGGGCAGCTCGTCGGCGTGCAGCGAGGCCTGGATGTACACCTTGGTGCCGCCGCGCGGACCAAAGTGGAAGCTGTGAAGTTGGCGGGCGCTGCCCGGAACAGGGGAGAGCAGGTCGTGGGTCGAATGGTGCATGGGGGTCCTGGGATAACGATCGGTGACATGAGCCGGGGCCAAGGATAGCAGCACAACTTCACCTGCGGCGCAGCGTCAGCCCAGCAGCGCCTGGAGAGTGGCCAGATCGTCGGCCTGCTCGACGGTTTTGTCCTGACGCCAACGCAGCATCCGGGGGAAGCGCACCGCGATGCCACTCTTGTGGCGCTTGGACAAGGCGATGCCTTCGAAGCCCAGCTCGAACACCAAGGTCGGGGTGACGCTGCGTACCGGGCCGAAGGTCTCGACGGTGGTCTTGCGCACGATGGCATCGACCTGGCGCATTTGTTCGTCGCTGAGCCCCGAGTAGGCCTTGGCGAATGGCACCAGGCTGCGTCCGGCTGTACCGGGTGGTGCATCCCACACCGCAAAGGTGTAGTCGCTGTACAGGCTGGCGCGCCGGCCGTGGCCCCGCTGGGCGTAGATCAATACCGCGTCGATACTGAACGGGTCGACTTTCCACTTCCACCACAGCCCCATGTCCTTGGTGCGGCCCACGCCGTACAGGGCATCGCGTCGCTTGAGCATCAGCCCCTCGACGCCCAGGCTGCGCGAGCGCTCGCGTTGCCGGGCCAGTTCGGACCAGTTGTCGCCGGTGAGCAGTGGCGATAGCAGCAAGGGCGCCAACGGGTAGCGTTGCAGGAGTTGTTCGAGTTGCTGGCGACGCACATGTTGCGGTTGGTTACGCCAATCGTGTCCTTGCCATTCCAGCAGGTCATAAGCCTGCAGGACCACCGGCGCCTCGGCCAGCAGCTTCTTGCTCAGGGTCTTGCGCCCCAGGCGCTGTTGCAACAAGGCGAAGGGCTGCACGGCAATGCCTTGGGTATCCGGTTTCCAGACCAGTATCTCGCCATCGATCACCACGCCATCGGGCAGTGTGTCCGCCAGGCTATGCAGCTCGGGGAAGCGTTCGGTCATCAACTCCTCGCCTCGCGACCACACCCATACGCGTCCCTCACGCTTGACCACCTGGGCGCGGATGCCATCCCACTTCCACTCCACCAGCCAGTCGCACGGTGGCCCGAGCAGCGCGTCGAATTGCGCCACTGGCAGTTGCAGCGCATGGGCCAGGAAGAACGGATAGGGCTGGCCGCCACGTTGCTGGTGTTCATCGGTGGATTCGGGGGCGATCAGCGCAAGGTAGCGCTCGGCGTTGGGGCGATGGTTGAGGTCGGTGTAGCCCACCAGGCGCTGGGCTACGCGCTTGGCGTCGAGCCCCGCCAGTTGTGCCAGGGCGCGGGTGACCAAGAGTTTGGAGACCCCAACGCGGAAGCTACCGGTGATCAGCTTCAGGCACAGCATCAGGCTCGGGCGGTCTAGCTGTGACCAGAGTATTGGCAAGCGCTCGCGCACAACCTCCGGTGGTTGACCACGCAGCGGCAGCAGGTGCTGCTCGACCCAGTCGGCCAGGCTTTCGTCGCTGGCGTCGGGGCTTTCGGGCAACAGCAATGAAACGGTTTCGGCCAGGTCACCCACGGCTTGGTAGCTCTCCTCGAAGAGCCACGGCGGCAGGCCAGACAGTTGCGTGGCCAGCTCGCGCAGCAGGCGGCTGGGGACCAGTTGGCGTGGCCGGCCTCCTGCCAGAAAGTACACCGCCCAGGCGGCATCCTGTGGCGGTGCGCTGGCGAAATAGTCGACCAGCGCGTGCAGGCGTGCATTGTTCGACGTGGTGGCGTCCAAGCGCAGGTAGAGGTCGGCGAAGGCCTTCATGCGCCAGGCTCTGCGCTGGCGTTGTCGTCTTCCTCGCCGTACTCGGTGACGAAGCCCCGGGCATCCAGCCCTTGCTCGGTGAGGTAGCGCACCAGCACGTTGACCGAGCCGTGGGTCACCATCACCCGCTCAGCGCCCGTCTGGGCGATCGCCCACAGCAGGCCGGGCCAGTCGGCATGGTCGGAGAGTACGAAGCCACGGTCGACGCCACGCCGACGGCGCGTGCCCCGCAGGCGCATCCAACCACTGGCAAAGCCGTCGCTGTAGTCGCCGAAGCGCTTCATCCAACTGCTGCCCGCCGCCGAGGGCGGTGCCAGCACCAAGGCTTGGCGCAGCAGTGGGTCATTGCGTGGGATGTCGCCTGCGTAACGGGTCTCTGGCAGGTGCACGCCGGCTTCGCGGTAGACCCGGTTCAGAGGCTCCACCGCACCGTGCACCAGAATCGGCCCGAGCCCGGCGTCCAAGCCGTGCAGGATGCGTTGCGCCTTGCCGAAGGCATAACAGAACAGCACGCTGGCCTTGCCCGCCTCGCGGTTGCCGCGCCACCAGGCGTTGATGGCGGCGAACACCTCGGCTTGCGGCGGCCAGCGGTAGATCGGCAGGCCGAAGGTGGATTCGGTAATGAAGGTATGGCAGCGCACCGGCTCGAACGGCGCGCAGGTGCCGTCGGGCTCGACTTTGTAGTCGCCCGAGGCGACCCACACCTGGCCCTGGTATTCCAGGCGAACCTGGGCCGAGCCCAGTACGTGGCCGGCCGGGTGCAGGCTCAAGGTCACGCCATGGTGCAGCAGGCGTTCGCCGTAGGGCAGTGTTTGCAGATCAATGCCCTGGCCCAGGCGGCTGCGCAGCACACCGGCGCCGTCAGCGGCGGTCAGGTAGTGACGGTTGCCGGGGCGCGAGTGGTCGCCGTGGCCGTGGGTGATGACCGCGCGCTCCACCGGGCGCCACGGGTCGATGTAAAAGTCCCCAGGTGGGCAATAGAGGCCTTCAGGGCGGGCAATGACGAGGTCCATGGGCATGGGCTTCGGTAGCGACGTTACAAGGTGGGAGCGTGAAAGCTTCGGGAAAGTTCTGTTATTGGCGCGCTTTGGCGCAAGGGTGTGTGTTGAAGGAGCACGCCGCCAGCCCAGGCGGCGTGTTCATGCCTGCAACCGGCTACTTGCCCGGCACCAGCGTCAAGCGCTGGCTGCCGTAGGCCCGGCCGAAGTTCTGCGGTTGCAGCGGCAGGCTGCTGAAGCGGCCCTTGAACCAGGCGTCCAGTGCGTCGCTGTAGTGACGGCTGGCGGGGTTGCCCGATTGCCCGCTGCTGGTCAGCACTTGCAAGGGCTCGGCCTGGCCGAAGTCGACGATCATCCGTGCCGAGGCCGGCAGGCGGGTGTCGAAGTGGCTGCCCCAGGCGTACGGGGTCAGGGCCAGGGTGGTGAAGTCGCCACCGGCGGCCATCGGCGAGCGGTTGAGGGTGTCGCCCAGCCCTTTGTAGTTAGCCGCTGGCCAGCGGTACTGGTGCAGCTTGCCCCACTGCCAGGCGCGGCGGTCGGCGCCCAGTTGGGCCGTGCCGGCATCGATGGCTGCCGCCAGGCTGCGGGCCAGGATCGTAGGTTTGTCTTCTTTGTGTGGGGTGCTGCGGTCGTCCCAGAACGGACTGTCGTCGCGGCCCAGCAGGTGGTCGGCCTGGGCTGAGTACGACAGCTGCGCGTTGCTGACGAAGGCTTGCCAGGCTGGGCTGGACTCCGGGCCAAGGTCGTCGAGGAAGGTCTGCCGGGTGACCTCTTGCAGGAACAGCTCGTACAGCGCGGCATCCGCCGATACCGGGCTCAGGCGGCCGTCGAAGGCCTTGAGCCGCGCAAGCGCGTCACGCGCCTTGTCGCGCTGCGCCGCAGGCAGGGCATCGATGGCCTGCTTGAGCGGCTGGGCCATGCCTGGGGCGTCGAACATCTGCTTGAGTTTGGCCGCCAGCAGCGTCACCTGATCGTTCTGCAGTGCCATCAGGCTGCGGCTGTCGTGGCGACCGTTGCCAGCCAGTTCGGCCAGGCGTTCGGCGCGCTCGGGGTAATACCAGGTGCTTGAGAGCTGCATGCCATAGCCCTTGGGCAGGCTGCGCTGGTTGGCGTGGCCGATGAAGCCACTGGCCGGGTCCTGGTCATAGGGATGGAGCATGGCGTCGGCAAAGCCGTCCCAGTCGTAACGACCGTCCCAGCCGGGCGAGGGCAGCAGGCCCTGACCGTCGCGGCGGTTCGGGTAGCGGCCGCTGACTTGCCAGCCAATGTGCTCGGGCTCGGCGAACACGAAGTTCAGGGCGGCAGCGCCGACTTCACGGGTGCTGTCGAAGGCCCGCTCCACGTTGCTGGCGCGGGTCAGGTCGAACAGCGCATCGAGGCTGCGGTCATTTTTGAGCTGCGGTAGGTGCAGGGCCAGGCCCAGGCTGCCGTGACCCGGCAGCAGCGTGCCATGACGGGTGTCGTACATCAGCTCGCGCTGTGGGCGCTGGCCACGCACGAAGAAGGTTTCGTTGCGCGCCCGGGCATTCTGCCATTTGCCGTCGGCCAGGTAGGTGAGCTGGTTGCCTTGGCGACGCACCTGTTCGAGGAACAGGTCCTGATTGTCGGCCATCACCGCGCTGGCGCTCCAGGCCAGTTTGCCGTTGTAGCCCGCCAGCATGATCGGCAGGCCCGGTAGCGACAGACCGGCGACCTGATACTTGCCGGTGTGAATCTGCACCGGGCTCAGTGCCCAGGTGGCGCGGTTTTCGCTGGCCAGCAGGCTCTTGCCGCTGCGGCTGCGCTGTGGCCCCAGGGCCAGGTTGGATGAGCCAGGGTTGCCCAGCAGGCCGAGATCAGCCAGTTGCTGGCTGGAGGCGGCCAGCGAGGTCAGTCCCGGCAGTTGGCTGGCCAGGTTCAGGCCCTTGAGCTTGTCGGTTTCGGCATGCGCCAGCGGCTCGTCGGGGGCACCGGGCAGCAGCCAGGCCAGCTTGTCGATACCCACCTGTTGCGCGAGGGTCAGGGCCGACAGCTCTTCTTGCAGGTTCACCGACTGGCTGAACGCATAGAGGCTGAAGATCAGCGCCGAATCCTCGGGTTTCCAGTATTCCGGGCGGTAGCCGTTGCTGGCCAGCTCCGCTGGTAGCTTGTCGCGGTAGCGGAACAGGTAGGCGTTGACGCCGCGGGCGTACACCTCGAAGAAACGCTTGAGCCGTGGCGAGGCGTCGGCGTAGAGCTGGCCGGCGCTCTGCTTCAAGTTGGCCGCACGCATCAGCCGGTCGATGTCCAGTGCCTCGGGGCCGGCCAGCTCGGCCAGGCGACCCTGGGCCAGCAGGCGCATGCTGAGCATTTGGCCGATGCGGTCACCGGCATGCACATAACCCAGGCTGAACAGCGCGTCATGGAAGCTGCTGCTTTCGATCAGTGGCGCGCCCATGGCGTTGCGCCGTACCGACACGTTCTGTGCCAGGCCCTTGAGCGGTTGCACGCCCGTGCTTGGCGGAACGCTGTCCTGGTAGCCGCCCATCTGGCAGCCGGCCAGCGCAAGCATGCCGAGCAGCGCGGCGGCGCCGCCGAAGCGAAGGCGGAAAGGGGGAAGGGCGGCCATGGCGGGGCTCCTGCAGGGCGTGGCGGGGTTGGAAAGGCGCTAAGGTAGTGAGCGCGCAGTCGCCATGCAAGGTGCCGGGGCGGTTTATTTACCAGTGGTAGGGCAAGCTGCAAGTAAAAGCACGTGCGCTGGTGATTTGCTCTTGCTTGCAGCTTGTAGCTGGCCGCGAGTGGCTGCTGTTAAGCGCCGTGGCACTTCTTGAACTTCTTCTCGCTGCCGCAGGGGCACGGGTCGTTGCGACCAACGTCTTTCAGGGCGTTGCGCACAGGCTCCTGGTGGCCGTGGTTGCAGTGTGGGCCGTGCACATGGCCGTGGTCGTGATGGTGGTCGTGATCGTGGTTGCAGTCGGGGCCATGGACGTGGGGTTGCTGGGTCATTGCGGGGTACTCCGGTTGAATATGGCGCGATTATCGCACCAGTGCGCCTCAGCCTGCGAGGTAGGCGGCACAGCACTTCTTGAATTTCTGTCCGCTGGCGCAGGGGCAAGGGTCGTTGCGTCCGGCTTTCAGGCCCACGGTGGGGTCGATAAAATACCAGCGCCCGGCGTGCTGGACGAACGCCGAGCGCTCACGCTGCTGGTGATCGCCTTCCAGGTCGTGCCAGCGTGCGGTAAAGGTGACGAAGGCGTGCTCGGGCTGCCCGCCAAGCACCTCGGCGCTCTCCACCTCCAGGCCCAGCCAGGTGCTCTGGGCGCTCCAGGCCGCCATGCCGGCGCGGTCCAGGCCCGCTTGCTGGGCCGGCAGGGTGGTGGCCACCAGGTAATCCACCAGCCCCAGCACGTAGGCGCTGTAGCGCGAACGCATCAATGCCTGCGCATCCGGTGCCGGGGTGCCGGCGTGATAATGCCCGCAGCAGGCGTCGAGCAGGTTGCCACTGCCACAGGGGCAGACTGAGACCCTCATTGAATCACCACCAGTACTTGCCGAAGTTTTCAGGATTGGCCCAGAACTTGGCGTTGAGCCAATCCGGGACCTGTTTATAGTCATGCAGATCATAGGTAAACAGGCTCAGCACCTGGCCATCGCGTTCAAATTTTTCGCTGGCGACCAGTGCCAGGGAAAAGAAATCGGTGTCCTGCCAGCCGCAGGCGGGCAGGTCGGCCAGTACCGCCACACGGCTGGCATTTAGGTTGCGGATGCCGCCCAGCAGCTCCAAGCCGCCGCGCTTGGGCAGGTGTTCGAGGCAGTCCACCAGCAACGCCAGGTCGAAGCGCTGTGCGGCCAGTGGCGCCGGCAGCGGACCGGGCGCTGCTTGCTCGATGCGAGTGTCCGGGTGAGCCTGGGCGAACGCCTCCAGGGCCGGAAAACGGCTGCCCACCAGCAGCAGGTTGTGCGGGGCGAAGCGCTCGAGCAGGGCGGCTAGCGCCTGTTGCGGGGTGCGGGAAGAGAAAACGTCGGTCATTGCCAGTCCTCGTTCAGATCGGCCAAGACTAGCGGGCTTGGGCTTGCGGGCAAAGGGGCATGACGCCGTTGCGTGGCTGATTGCTGGCAATGCGCCAAACGGCGGTCTTTACTCCCAGAGCATCGGTTTTGCACCGATTCCCCCTAGGAGAAGCAACAAGATGAGCATAGTACGCACAGCGATACCCCTGGTTCTGCTCACCAGTGTGTTGACTGGTTGTGCAGGTTTGCAAAAAACCGACTGGCCGAAGTGTGCTGCCGTCGGGGGTGTAGGTGGCGCTGCCTTGGGCGCCATTGAAAGTTCTAGTTGGGCAGGTTGGGGCGCGTTGCTCGGTGGTGGTCTGGCGGCCGGCTATTGCTGGGCCCATGGCGATGGCGACGAGGACGGCGATGGTGTGCCGGACAGCCGCGACAAGTGCCCGGGCACCCCGCGTGGCGTGCAGGTGGACGCCAATGGCTGCCCTCCGGCACCACCACCTGTGACAGCGCCAGCGCCTGCGCCGGCACCGAAGGAAGAGGTCATCGTCATCCGTGATGTGCACTTCGAATTCGATTCCGCGCGTCTGACGCCTGCCGACAAGCAGCGCCTGAACACGATCGCCACACGCCTGAAACAAGAAACCAGCTCGGCTCGCCTGAGCGTCACCGGGCACACCGACAGCGTTGGTTCCGACCGTTATAACCAGAAACTCTCCGAGCGCCGTGCGCACTCGGTGACTGATTACCTGGTCGAGAACGGCGTTCCGCGCAGCAGCTTCGTCTCGGTGGTGGGCGCCGGTGAAACGCAGCCAGTTGCTGACAACGCCACTGCCGAAGGCCGTGCCATGAACCGTCGCACCGAGATCAAGATCCAGCGCTGACGGCCCCTGCGTGCGCGCCTTGTGAAGTGGCGCGGGCGCGTCTTTACTCCTGTGTGACCGGTAGCGGCCGGTGACACAGGAGCATTCACCATGAGTGTTTTGTCGAAGGCGGCACTGCCGCTGGTGATGGCCACCGGGCTGTTGGCCGGTTGCGCCACCCACAGCGATGGCAGCGCGCCTCTCAATCAAAGGACCTGGCCACTGTGCAGCCTGCTTGGTGGGCTGGTCGGCGGTGGCCTGGGGGCCATCGAGAGTTCCAGCTGGGCAGCCGGTGCTGGCGCAGCCGGGGCGATTGCTGGCGGCTTGATCTGCTACGCCCAGGATGGTGACGAGGATGGCGATGGCGTCTTCGATCGCCGCGACCGTTGCCCGGATACCCCGGCGGGCACCCAGGTTGACCACATGGGCTGCCCGTTGCCCCAATACCCGCCGTCACAGCCAAGGCCTGAGCCGGTCGCCGCAGCGCCCGAGGTGATCACCCTCGATGATCAGGGCCCGGTGTTGTTCGCCTTCAACTCGGCTGCACTCAGCGCCGACGCCCAGCAGCGTCTGCAAGCCTTGTTGCCCAAACTCAGCGACCCAAGCGTGCTCAGCGTCAAGGTGATCGGTCACACCGACAGCGTGGGTTCCGACAGCTACAACCAAGGCTTGTCCGAACGCCGTGCCAGTAGTGTCGCTGAGTACTTGATCAGTCAGGGACTGGTGCCGCAGAAGGTCACCAGCCAAGGCCATGGCGAGAGCGAACCAGTGGCCGACAACGACACCGACGAGGGCCGGGCGCGCAATCGTCGGGTAGAGCTGCACCTGAACTGAGCCACCACTGGCGTGCGCCCCGGCAAGCGGGGTACTGTTGCTGGCCGGGCCCGTGGCTACGGGCCTGGCCGACACAACCATAAAAATCCGTGGGGGCGGTTCATGAAGTTCATCCTGGGCTTGGGCAAAGCCCTGACCGTGGTGTTCTGGTGGGTGGTGCTGTTCAACGTGTTCATGCCGCAGCCACTGCCGATCAACCTGCTCATCAATGCTGCTGGCCTCGTGCTGCTGACGCTGCATGTGCTCGAAGTGCTGTGCTTCAACGGCAGCCTGCGCGGCCGTAGCCACCGTTGGTTCGACCGGTTGCAGATCCTGCTCACCGGGATCTTCCATGTCATGTCCATTCGCAAACCTGAAGAGGCGACCCGTCGTGCGTAAATTGATGTTGCTTGCCGCCCTGGCGGCGCCCCTGGCTCAGGCCGAGAATCTTGATGTCGCTGCCCACTCGATGTTGCGTCTGCCCAACAACGCGGCCAGCGTGCACTTGGAGCACGTGCGGGTAGCGAATTCGGCAACCCTGCTGCTGCCGGCCACGCTGACTGAACTGAAGATCGACCGACTTGAGCTGGGCCGCGATGCGCGCATCGCCATCGCGCCTGCCGGGCAGGACCTGCGTATCGCGGCGGCCAGCGCTTATCTGGGTGAAGGTAGCGAGATCAGCGCGCCAGGTGCGTCGGGCACCTTCGAGCGGCCGGCGCGTCCTGGGCGCAACCTGGATTTGCGTTTTGATCGCCTGGACGCCGAGCGGCTGTCCATCGATGCGCGGGGTGGTGCCGGTGCACCGGGGTATGCGGGGCTCGACGGAGGAAATGGCAAGCCCGGAGGTTGTACCTGGGGGCAGGCCAGCCGTGGGGCCAATGGGGATAATGGCGGCAATGGGCATGATGGGGCGCCGGGTGGGCGGGTTCGCCTGGCCGTGCCTGAAGGGTTCGCTCAGGAGCGAATCGTGGTGCGGCTGGAGGGGGGCGCTGCGGGTAAGCCGGGGGCTGCCGGGAAGGCTGGCAAGGGCGGGGTCAGCAAGGGATGCCTGGTGTACCGGACCGATGCTGGGGCTAATGGGCGGCCTGGGGTGGAGGGAGCGGCTGGGTTGGTGGGGGCATCGGGGGAGTTGATTTTGCAGAGGTTGTGAGGGTTTTTTAGTTGTTTGTTTTGGGGTTTGTATGCGCATTCATTTGTGAAGTTGACTTTGAGTCACCTTTCCGCCCTTACGGCGGGTCCCTTTTTGAAGCATCAAAAAGGAACCAAAAAATGCTCGCTCCATTCATTCGGCCCCTGCGCTTCGCTCCGGGGTTCCCTCGCTGCGGTGACTTGCGGGCCCGCGCGGCCTGCGACTTGCTACGCAAGTCTACATCTCGCGCCTTCGGCTGCGCCGAAGGGTGCTGCGCACCTTGGGCCCTACAGTCACCTCCGCTCGGCCTACTGAAGTCGCGAAGTTAGGGGTGGCGCCTGGACTGGCGCAGCTAACCGCTAGTTGCAGTTGTGGGAACTCCGGATTACATGAATACGCCAAGCCTGAACCCAGCGCTGCACCTGTAGGAGCGGCCTTGTGCCGCGAACACCGGCACAGCCGATGCCATCCACCGCGTTGCCTGCTTCGCGGGACAAGCCCGCTCTCATAGAGCTACACATAACTTGTTGATTTAAAAGTAATCTGTGGGAGCGGGCTTGCCCGCGAACACCGGCAAAGCCGGTGCCATCCACCGAGTCGCCTGCTTCGCGGGCAAGTCGGGGCGCCGAACCGCCGCTCCCACAGGGTACGCGGAGCGCTTGCGAAATCAGTTCTCTGCGCGACAGCGCAGCCCAAAGGGCTGGGTGATCTCCTACAGGATTGCGCAAAGCCTGAATTGCACAGAACTTCAGAACTTGCTCTTGCTTCTAAGCGCGCAATAGTCCAAGCGCCGCCAATTGCGACTTCAGGAGGCCGAGTGTAGGCGTCTGTAGGGCCAGGTGCGCAGCACCCTTCGGCGTAGCCGAAGGCGCGAGATGTAGACTTGCGCAGCAAGTCGTAGGCCGCGCGGGCCCGAAAGGCGCCGGAGCGAGGGAACCCCTGCGCGTAGCGCAGGGGCCGGATGATGGAGCGGGACGGCTTTGGTTACTTTGGCCACGACCAAAGTAACCCGCCGTAAGGGCGGAAAGGTGCCTAAAAGTCGACATCGCCAACGAATGCGCACACATCTCCAAAAACAAACACGTTGGCCATCGAGCCCAAACGAATCAAATCAAAACCCGCGAACTCGCCACAACCACCACCCCAACCCCAATCAGCAAGTTAGCGCCGACCATCCGTCGAATCCGCCCCAACACCCCAGCGCCCGCCGCCCAATCCTCAGCCTGCACTGCCGCCCGCAACTCCGGCAGCAATAGTGATTGAACCCGCATGAACAAGGCGAACATGACGATCCCTGCGCCGATCATCACCTGCACATAGCGCGGCGCCGTCTCGAACCCGGCGAAGCGCAGGTGGATCATGCCCACCCCGCTGACAGCCAGAATCGCCACCGCCAGCCAGACCCATCCGAAGAAGCGTCGGAAAACTTCCACCCACAAGCGCAGCCGAGCCGGCCCTTCCAGCGTTGTAGCCGTTGCCGGGCGCAGCACCAGCCAGGCGAAGAACATCCCGCCGACCCAGACCAGGGCAGCCAGGACATGCAGTGTGTAGGGCAGGGCAAAGGCGAGCATGCGGATCTCCATGCGGCATAAAGGTCAATAGCGGGGTATGATAGCCGGCCCATGCGAAACACTGAAAATATATCCAGCCCTCCGGGCGCCCGCAGACCATGATCAGCAACGAACTCAAAGCCACCATCCAGGGCGCCTATTCGCGTTTCCTCGAAGCCAAAAGCCTCAAGCCACGCTATGGCCAGCGCCTGATGATCGCCGAAGTCGCCAAGGTACTTGGCGACATCGCCTGTGACGACGAAGGTCGCCGTGCCGGCGAGCCAGCGGTGGTCGCGGTCGAGGCCGGCACTGGTACCGGCAAGACGGTCGCCTACAGCCTGGCTGCGATTCCGGCAGCCAAGGCGGCCGGCAAGCGCCTGGTGATCGCCACCGCGACCGTCGCGCTGCAGGAGCAGATCGTGTTCAAGGACCTGCCCGACCTGATGCGCAACAGCGGGCTGAATTTCAGTTTCGCCCTGGCCAAGGGCCGTGGCCGCTACCTGTGCCTGTCCAAGCTCGACATCCTGCTGCAAGAGGGCCACGCCCAGTCGGCCACCGCCCAGTTGTTCGAGGAAGAAGGCTTTCGCATCGAGGTCGACGAGCGCAGCCAGAAGCTGTTCAACAGCATGATCGAGAAGCTCGCCGGCAATCGTTGGGACGGCGACCGCGACAGCTGGTCGGAAACCATCGAGGACCAGGACTGGGCGCGCCTGACCACCGACCACGGCCAGTGCACCGGCCGGCACTGCCCCAACTTTCAGCAGTGCGTTTTCTATAAGGCCCGTGAAGGCATGGGCAAGGTCGATGTGATCGTCACCAACCATGACATGGTCCTGGCCGACCTCGCCCTGGGCGGTGGCGCGGTGCTGCCCGACCCGCGCGACACGATGTACGTGTTCGACGAAGGCCACCACCTGCCTGACAAGGCCATCGGTCATTTCGCCCATTATTCGCGTCTGCGTTCCACCGCCGAATGGCTGGAGCAGACGGCCAAGAACCTCACCAAGCTGCTGGCCCAGCATCCGTTGCCGGGCGATCTGGGGCGCTATATCGAGCAAGTCCCCGAGCTGGCGCGGGAAGTGCGAACCCAGCAGCAGTTCATGTTCACCCTCTGCGAGCAGGTGGCGGACTTCCGTACTGGCGAGGACGTCGAGGGCCGTGATCGCCCGCGGTATCGTTTCGAGGGCGGCGTGGTCCCCGAGCAAATTCGCGAGGTGGGCATCGAGCTGAAAAAAGGCTTTGCTCGCCTCAATGACCTGTTTACCCGCCTGGCCGACCTGCTCAAGGAAGGCATGGACGGTGAGAACAGCATCGGCATCGCCAGTCACCAGGCCGAGGAGTGGTACCCGCTGTTCGGCAGCCTGGTGACGCGCGCCCAGGGCAACTGGGAGTTGTGGACCGCTTTCACCGCCGAAGACCCTGAGGACAGCCCGCCCATGGCCCGGTGGCTGACGCTGGCCGAAAGTGGCGCGTTGTTCGATATCGAGGTCAATGCCAGCCCTATCCTGGCCGCTGAGATGCTGCGCAAGAGCCTGTGGAATGTCGCCCACGGCGCCTTGGTGACCTCTGCGACGCTGACCGCACTGGGCAAGTTCGATCGTTTTCGCATGCGTTCGGGCCTGCCGCGCGATGCCGTGCAGTGCGTGGTGCCGAGCCCGTTCGTGCATGGCGATGCCGGCCTGTTGCGAGTGCCAGACCTGGGTGCCGATCCACGGGACGCCACGGCGCATACGGCGGCGATCATCCGCGAGCTGCCAGCTATCGTCGAAGAAGCTCGTGGCGCGTTGGTGCTGTTTTCGTCGCGCAAGCAGATGCAGGACGTGTTCGATGGCCTGGACCGCGACTGGCGCAAGCTGGTGCTGATCCAGGGCAACCTGTCCAAGCAGGAGACGCTCAACAAACACAAGGCGCGGGTCGACGATGGCCAGCACAGCGTACTGTTCGGCCTGGCCAGCTTCGCCGAAGGTGTCGACCTGCCCGGTGCCTACTGCGAGCATGTGGTGATCGCCAAGATCCCGTTCTCGGTGCCGGATGATCCGGTCGAGGCGGCGTTGTCCGAATGGATCGAGGCGCGCGGCGGTAACCCGTTCATGGAAATTGCCGTGCCCGACGCCTCGTTGAAGTTGATCCAGGCCTGCGGGCGGCTGCTGCGAACCGAGCAGGATCGCGGGGTGATCACCTTGCTCGACCGGCGTCTGGTCACCCAACGCTATGGCAAGGCTATCCTCAACGCACTGCCGCCGTTCCGGCGCGAAATCGGCTGACCCCCGGAGCACGATGCTCCGGTCCGTTGTTCATCACGCTGTCGCGAACCCGTGAGGGTTCAGAAGGAGATCGACCGCCCCATGATCCGTCGCACCTTGCCCGCCATGCTCACCCTGTTGTTCAGCGCGCCATTGCTCGCTGGGCAACAGACCCTGTTCAGTTTCGTGCGTCCGGCTTCGGTGGTGAACGTGATCACCCAGGATGCCGGGATGCCGCAGTACAATGCGGAGCAGACCGCTGAGGGCGAAGTGTTGCGGCGCGTGGTGTTCAACCCGGCGGCCCAGCCGACACTTCGCTTGGCCCCGCAAGCGGGAGTCTGGGACTGGTCTGCTGGGCGTTTTCTCACGCTGCGCCTGCAAAGCGCCATGGATTGGGCGTTGACGGTGGACGTGCAGGTCACCGACAGCGACGGGCGGAGCCTGAACAGCCGAATCGACTTGCCGGCCGGGCCTGCACAAACCGTCATGATCCCACTCACCGCCCGCTCGCCGCTCAGCCAGGGTATGCGCGCCGGCCCACCGATGCCGTGGAGTTACGAGGGGCAACGCCTGCTGCTGACTAGCAGCAATGGCGCGTTGGACCTTAAGCAGGTGGCTTCTGTCAGCCTCAGCATTCCCAACCCCAAGGTGGCCCAGAGCCTGCTGATCGAGCGGGTCGGCCTGCAGGATGACGAGCAGGCCTACCAAGCGGCCTATCATGAGCTGATCGACAGCTATGGCCAGTCCACCCGGGGGCAGTGGCCGGAAAAGATCACCAGCGAAGACCTGCTCAAGGCTGCCGACAACCGCGAGCAAGCGCAGCTCAAGACCTGGCTGGCCGAACGCGACAAGCTTGGCTTGGACCCGTACGGCGGCGTCCGAGCCGGGCCAGCCTTCGAAGCCAAGGGCTTTTTCCGCACCGAAAAACGCGACGGGCGCTGGTATCTGGTCACGCCCGACGGCCATCCGTTCTATTCGCTGGGCGTCAATGCTGTGGCAGTCGACGGTGGGCGTACTTATGTCGAAGGCCGTGAAGGCATGTTCAGGGACTTGCCCGCTGAGGGTGAGCCACTGGCTGCATTTTATGGGCAGGGCAACAACGATGATGGCAACGCGTCGTCTGACGGCCGGCATTTCAAGCAGGGGCGCTGGTTCGACTTCTATGCGGCCAACCTGCAACGTACCTACGGCAAGGCGTGCCAGACTGGGCCGCAGGAACCGGCCTGCGCGCCATTCGCTTTTGATGCGCCGCGCTGGCAGGCGCACACCCTCGATCGGCTGCAAGCCTGGGGCTTCAACACCCTTGGCAACTGGAGCGACCCTGAGCTGGAACAGGCCAAGCGCATGCCCTACACCTTGCCGCTGTCGATCGTCGGTGACTACGCCAGCATCAGCACCGGCATGGACTGGTGGGGGCGCATGCCCGATCCGTTCGATCCGCGTTTTGCCATGGCCACCGAGCGCGCCGTCGCCATCGCGGCGCGCGACCATCGCGATGACCCCTGGCTGATCGGCTATTTCGCCGACAATGAACTGGCTTGGGCTGCGCCGGGCGATGACCCCAAGGCCCGCTATGGCCTGGCCTACGGCACCTTGCGCCTGACCACCGACGTGCCCGCCAAGCGTGCTTTCCTCAAGCAACTGCGCGACAAGTACCGCAATCAGGAAGGGCTCTCGAAGGCCTGGGGCATCGAGCTAAGCGCCTGGGAACTGATGGAAGACCCAGGCTTCGAGGCGCCGTTGCCCAACCCTGAGCACCCGGAGATCGAACGCGATTACCAGTACTTCCAGCAGGTGTTCGCCCAGACCTATTTCAAGACCATCTCCGATGCCCTGAAGTGGCATGCACCGAACCACCTGTTGCTGGGGGGGCGCTATGCGGTCAGTACGCCGGAAGCGGTGAAGGCCTGTAGCGAGTTCTGTGACGTGCTGAGTTTCAACTTCTATACGCTCAAGCCAGAGGATGGCTACGACTTCGCCCGCCTGGCCGAGTTGGACAAGCCAGTGTTGGTCTCGGAGTTTCAGTTCGGTTCGCGCGATCGTGGCCCGTTCTGGCCAGGGCCTGTGGAAGTGGCCAGGGAGGAGGACCGGGGGCCGGCCTATGCGGCGTTCCTCAAGGCAGCTCTGGCCCAGCCTATGATCGTCGGGGTGCATTGGTTCCAGTACCTCGACCAGCCCGCCAGTGGCCGCCTGCTCGATGGCGAGAATGGCCACCTTGGGCTGGTGGCCATTACCGATGTGGCGTATCCGGGGTTTGTCGAATCGGTGCGCAGGAGCAACCTGCAAGCCGTTGGTCAGGTGCGCGCCGTATTGGAGAAACCCGCGCAGTGAGTGCCTTGCGCTTCAACCAAAGCGGGGTTTACTGGCGCCCAACACGCGACATCCAGTAGGCAAATCGCTTAACTACTGAAACAATGCACGCCTTTGCCAGCCAGGTCGTTCGGAGAGGTAGCGGGTGCAGATCCAGGGTCACTATGAGCTGAAGTTCGAGGCGGTGCGCGATGCCTTCGCCGCGTTGTTCGAAGATCCCCAGGAGCGTGGTGCTGCGCTGTGCATCCAGGTCGGCGGCCAGACCGTGGTTGACCTCTGGGCCGGCAGCGCTGACAAGGACGGCCGTGAGGCCTGGCACAGCGATACCATCGCCAACCTGTTCTCATGTACCAAGACCTTCACTGCTGTCACTGCCCTGCAACTGGTGGGCGAGGGCAAGCTGGCGCTCGATGCCCCGGTGGCCCGCTATTGGCCGGAGTTCGCCCAGGCCGGTAAGGAAGCCATCACCCTGCGCCAGTTGCTCAGCCACCGTGCCGGCCTGCCGGCCATCCGCCAATTGCTGCCGGCAGACATGCTCTACGACTGGCAGGCCATGGTCGACGCCTTGGTCGCCGAGACGCCCTGGTGGGAGCCTGGCACCGCACATGGCTACGCCGCAATCACCTATGGCTGGCTGATCGGTGAGTTGATCCGCCGTGCCGATGGCCGTGGCCCTGGCGATTCGATCGTGGCACGGACCGCCAGGCCACTGGGCCTGGACTTCCATGTTGGCCTTGCCGACGATGAATTCCATCGTGTGGCGCATATCGCGCGCGGCAAGGGCAATCCCGGTGATGCGGCCGCTCAGCGCCTGTTGCAGGTGACCTTGCGTGAACCCGAGGCACTCTCGACGCGTGCCTTCACCAACCCGCCAGCCATCCTGACTAGCACCAACAAGCCGCAGTGGCGGCGCATGCAGCAGCCGGCGGCCAACGGCCATGGCAATGCGCGCAGCCTGGCCGGCTTCTATGCCGGCCTGCTCGACGGCAGCCTGCTTGAGTCCGAATTGCTCGATGAACTGACCCGCGAACACAGCCTTGGTGATGATCGTACCCTGCTCACCCAGACGCGCTTCGGCCTGGGCTGCATGCTTGACCAACCGCACGTGGCCAACGCCACCTTCGGTCTCGGCGCGCGTGCCTTCGGTCACCCTGGCGCGGGGGGCTCGGTGGGCTTCGCCGACCCCGAATACGACGTGGCCTTTGGCTTTGTCACCAATACCCTGGGGCCCTACGTGCTGATGGATCCGCGTGCCCAGCAGCTGGTACGGGTTCTGGGTGAGTGCCTTTGATCGGGTAACGCGGGTATTGCCCGGTCCCATTGACTATCCTCAATGCCGACGCCTGATACGTGTGGGCAAAATCTCTTTCTATTTCATGGTGTATCGCTGATGTCTTCACACAAAACCTTAGCACTCGCCCTGTGCCTGGCCATGACCGGCTGCGCCAGCCACTCGCAGGATGCCTCCAAAGACGAGGGCTTGAGCTGGTGGCCCTTCGGTTCGGACAAGGTCGCCGACAAGGAAGTGAAGCAAGCCGTTACCGAGAACGTCGCCAAGGCCGATGCCAAGTCCGAGAGCGGTAGCCGCTGGTGGTGGCCGTTCGGCGGGGACGACAGCAAGCCGCAGGCCGCTGCCGTGCCGAAGATCGACCAGAAAGCCACCCAGGCCTGGCTCGACCAGTACGAACCCAAGGTGCGCGAAGCCATCAAGGGCAGCAAGTTCGAGCTGGAGCGCCGTGAAGACGTGCTCGCGGTGACCATCCCGGTGGACGGTTCGTACAACCCGGACCGTCCGAACATGTTGCTGCCGGTGACCCTTGGCCCGATCACCCAGGTGGCCAAGGCCATCGAGTCCGACAGCAAGACTGCGATCCTGATCCTCGGCCACGGCGACAGCACCGGCGCCACCGCTGCCAATCAGAAACTCAGCCTTGAACGCGCCGCCTCGGTGTCGGCGATCTTCCGCCTGAGCGGCCTGCAACGCGACCGCTTGATGCTCAAGGGCATGGGTTCGGTGATGCCGCGTGCGGCCAACGACAGCGCTGCTGGGCGTGCCTTGAACCGCCGCGTGGAACTGCTGCTGACCCCGCAGAACACCATGGTCGCGCTGCTGGCCAAGTACCAGCAACCAAACCTGAGCCCTGCGCCAACCTCGCTGGTGGCGAGTCAGGAAGCCAAGGCTCCTGCCGTGGCGGCTGCCAAACCTGCTGCAAAACCTGTCGCCAAGGCGGCCGCGAAGAAACCCGTGGCCAAAGCCAAGGCGCCGGTCAAAGCCACTGCCGCCAAGAAGAAAGCCGCGCCTGCCAAGCCTGCGGCGAAGACCGCCAGCACTGACAAGAAAGTCGCTGCCAACAGCCCTGCGAAGACCAACTGATCGTCAAGGAAACGCAGCCATGACCCAATCCCTGGCCGATATGCGCCGCGACTACACCCGTGATGGCTTGGCCGAAGCCCAGGCCCCGGGTGAGCCGTTCGCACTCTTTCACCAATGGTTCGCCGATGCGGTGAACACTGAGCAGTTGCCGGTGGAAGCTAACGCTATGACCCTGGCCACCGTCGATGCCGACGGCCGCCCGCATTGCCGCGTGCTGCTACTCAAGGCCCTCGATGCGCACGGGTTCACGTTCTTCACCAACTACGAAAGCGCCAAGGGCCAGCACCTTGCGGCGAACCCTTTTGCCGCCATGACTTTTTTCTGGCCGGCGCTGGAGCGTCAGGTGCGCATCGAGGGGCGGGTGGAGAAAGTCTCGGCCAAGGAATCGGACGACTACTACCAGGTGCGTCCGTTGGGCAGTCGCCTGGGAGCCTGGGCCTCGCCGCAGAGCCGGGTGATTGCCGACCGCACCGAGCTTGAAGACATGGTGAAGGCCACTCAAGCGCGCTTTAGTGACACCCAGCCGCATTGCCCCGAGCACTGGGGCGGTTACCGCTTGCTGCCAGAACGCATCGAGTTCTGGCAGGGACGTGCCAGCCGTCTGCATGACCGGCTCAACTACCGTCTGGTAGATGGACAGTGGGTACGCGAGCGCCTGGCGCCTTGAAATCCACGGGGCTGCGTCGCAGCCCCTGATCATCCCGTCCGCTGGTCCTCGCGCTCAAGCCAGGCCGCCAAGGCCTTGCGATTGACCTTTTCGCGGCGTGCCCGTTCCAACAATTCAAGCATCCGCGCCTGCTTGAGCGGATCGTCTCCGGCTAGCGACAAGGCCAGGTCACGGTCCATCCAGCGGCGCATGCGCAGGTACAGCCAGCCATGGAAGTACAGGCCGGCAACCGTGATGACGACGACGATGAAGTAATCCATGGCTATCCTTGGTCCAACGTGAAATGCCCGTGCTACAGCCGTTGCTGGCTGTCGCGAAGCTGAATGAGAACAAATAAACAACATTTGCGTCGTGACACTCGTCATGACGAAGCGTCTAATACTCACCTGTCTTATGGAGATTGTCCTCATGCGTAAATCCGTTTTGCTGGTGGCGAGCTTCACCACCCTGTCGTTGCTGCTGGGCGGCTGCCAGTCGTCGCTGACCGGCGACAGCTACTCCCGTGACGAGGCCCGCCGCGTGCAAACCGTGCGCATGGGCACCATCGAATCCCTGCGTCCAGTCAAGATCGAAGGCACCAAGACCCCGATCGGCGGCGGTGCCGGCGCCATCGTTGGTGGCGTGGCGGGTTCTGCCGTCGGGGGTGGCCGTGGCAGCATCGTCGCTGCGGTGATCGGTGCCGTAGCGGGTGGCCTGGCGGGTTCCGCCGCCGAAGAGGGCCTGACCCGTACCCAAGGTGTGGAGATCACCGTGCGTGAAGACGACGGTAGCATGCGTGCCTACGTGCAGCAGGTGCAGCAGAACGAAATCTTCCGCGTCGGCGAGCGCGTGCGCATCATGACTGTCGATGGCACCAGCCGCGTCAGCCACTGATCGCGATAAAAGAAAAACCCCGAATGGGCTTAGCCTGTTCGGGGTTTTTCTTTGCCTGCTCTAGCGCATTCGCAGGTCAACCCGCGAATGCACTGGCGCTTTAGAGGCCGAGGATGTCCCGCGCCACTGCTTCGGCAATGCGGATGCCGTCCACACCTGCCGACAGGATGCCGCCCGCGTAGCCTGCACCTTCGCCGGCTGGGAACAGGCCCTTGAGGTTAAGGCTCTGGAAGTCGGCGCCGCGGGTGATGCGCAGCGGTGAAGAGGTGCGTGTCTCGATGCCCGTCAGCACCGCGTCGTGCAGGTTGTAGCCCTTGATCTGGCGGTCGAAGGCCGGCAGGGCTTCGCGGATGGCTTCGATGGCGAAGGCCGGCAGGCTCGGAGCCAGGTCGCAGAGGGTGACGCCCGGCTTGTACGACGGCTCGACGCTACCCAGGGCAGTAGACGGGCGGCCTGCGACGAAGTCGCCGACCAGCTGTGCCGGTGCCTGGTAGTTACTGCCACCCATCACGTAGGCGTGGGCTTCCAGACGTTCCTGTAGTTCGATCCCGGCCAACGGGCTACCTGGGTAGTCGCGCTCAGGGTCGATGCCCACGACGATGCCAGAGTTGGCGTTGCGCTCGTTACGCGAGTACTGGCTCATGCCGTTGGTGACCACACGACCCGGTTCGCTGGTGGCGGCTACCACGGTGCCACCTGGGCACATGCAGAAGCTGTAGACCGAACGGCCGTTCTTGGCGTGGTGTACCAGCTTGTAGTCGGCAGCACCGAGTTTCGGGTGCCCGGCGTACTTGCCCAGACGAGCTTTGTCGATCAGCGACTGCGGGTGCTCGATACGGAAGCCCACCGAGAACGGCTTGGCCTCCATGAACACGCCCTTGGCATGCAGCATGCGGAAGGTGTCGCGGGCACTGTGCCCCAGCGCCAGCACCACATGGCGCGATTGCAGTTGCTCGCCGCTGTGCAACACCACGCCGGTCAGCTGTTCGCCATCGGTGAGCAGGTCGGTGACCTTCTGTTCGAAGCGCACTTCGCCGCCCAGATTGATGATCTCTTCGCGCATTTTCTCGACCATGCTGGTCAGGCGGAAGGTGCCGATGTGCGGTTTGTTGATGTACAGGATTTCTTCCGGTGCACCGGCTTTGACGAACTCTTCCAGCACCTTGCGACCGTGGTGCTGTGGGTCCTTGATCTGGCTGTACAGCTTGCCATCGGAGAAGGTCCCGGCGCCGCCTTCACCGAATTGCACGTTGGACTCGGGGTTGAGCACGCTCTTGCGCCACAGCCCCCAGGTATCCTTGGTGCGCTGACGCACTTCCTTGCCGCGCTCCAGGACGATGGGCTTGAAGCCCATTTGCGCCAGCAGCAGGCCTGCGAAGATACCGCAGGGGCCGAAACCGACCACCAGTGGGCGCTCCTGCAGGTCGCCCGGCGCCTGGCCCACGAATTTGTAGCTGACATCCGGCGCCACGCCGACCTTGGGGTCGTCGGCGAAGGTTTTCAGCAGTTCGGCTTCGTTGCTGGTTTCGAGGTCGATGGTGTAGATGAACAGCATCTCGCTGTTCTTCTTGCGCGCATCGTAGCTGCGCTTGAACAGGGTGAAACCGAGCAGTTGCTCATCCGCGATGCCCAGGCGCTGGACGATGGCGGCGCGCAGCGCGTCGTCGGAGTGGTCCAGGGGCAGCTTCAGTTCGGTGATTCGTAGCATGGCAGGGTCCAGTATCCCGGCCATGGGCGGCCGGCGGCTTTACACAAACCGCCAAGTATAAGCTGTTCGCCGCCCCGACTGGCAGGATAAAAGTGCCTGGCGATCAGAGGTCGCGGGCACCGCCGTAGTAGGCGCAGCCTTGCAGGGTCTTGCCGTCGATGCGCAGCTCGGCCTTGAGGTGGCGGATGGCGCCGGTGACGGGCTCGACACAGCGTTGCGGGGCGACCCACAGTTCGACGCGCTGGCCATTGGCCTCGCTGGACAGGCTGAGGCCGCCGCCGGGCATTTCTTCTTCCAGATACGGCAGTGGCAGAGGCGCCTGGCCTTCGCGGTTGATCACCATGCCCTTGCCGCTGGCCTTGACATCCCAGACAGGCTGTTGGCCGCCTGCACGCAGGGTCAGTTGCTTGAAGTTAGGGTCTTCACAGCCGCGCGCGCCGTGTTCCAGGCGGTACACACGGGTCACGTCGATCTGCCCATCGCTGCCGGCCTGCTTGCTTGCAGCCAGGCGTCCGCGCAGGTCGGCGAACAGTTTGTCCTTGGCATCCTTGGCCAGGTTGGAGGCCTCTTGCAGGATGGCCGTGCCACCGGCGTCGTTTATCACGAACTGGCGGGCTTCGCTGCACGGCTTGAACAGCAGGTGGCCGCCACCGGCGCTCAGTTCGCCCTGCATGCGCGTGGTGCCGAGGTTCGGATCGACGGGCTTTTCGGCCAGCATCTGGCAACCGGCGAACAGCGGCAGCATCGAGGCGAGCAGCAGGGAAGGGGTGAGGCGCATGGGGCGGGCTCCGGGAATCTTCGCGAAAGAGCTGGCCACGTTACGCAGGGTGCGTCGGGATCTCAAGCACCAGGGCGATTTGCGTGTGCTTGTTCGCGGGTAAACCCGCTCCCACAGGTACCACGCCAGCCCGAGCTTGGGCGGACGTCCATCGCGGCACAAGGCCGCTCCTACAGTGGTCGCATGAGCCTGCAACATAGTGGCCCATGCGGTTGGTGTAGGAGCGGCCTCGTGCCGCGATGGGCTGCAAGGCAGCCCTAAATGAACAACATCAGCCCGAAGGCCCTTTGTTGATTCAACCCCCGAGGTACGCGTCGCGCACCTTCGGGTCGGTCAGCAGGGCTTCACCGGTGCCCTGCATCACCACCTTGCCGTTCTCCAGCACATAGGCGCGGTCGGCGATCTTCAGGGCCTGGTTGGCGTTCTGCTCCACCAGGAACACCGTCACGCCATCGCGGCGCAGCTGTTCGATGATGTCGAAGATCTGCTGGATGATGATCGGCGCCAGGCCCAGCGATGGCTCGTCGAGCAGCAGCAGCTTGGGCTTGCTCATCAAGGCCCGGCCAATCGCCAGCATCTGTTGCTCGCCGCCGGACATGGTGCCGCCACGCTGCAGGTAACGTTCCTTCAGGCGTGGGAACAGTTCCAGGACCTTGTCCAGTTGTTCCTGGAAGTCACCCTTGTCGGTGAAGAACCCACCCATGGCCAGGTTTTCCTCGACGGTCAGGCGCGCGAACACACGGCGACCTTCGGGCACAACCGCGATGCTCTTGCGCATGATGTGCGAGGACGGTTGGCCGACCAGTTCCTCGCCCAGGTACTTGATGCTGCCGCTGTGGGCCTGTGGCGAGCCGCAGAGGGTCATCAGCAGGGTCGACTTGCCGGCACCGTTGGCGCCGATCAGTGTGACGATCTCGCCTTGATTGATCTCCACGTTGACGCTGTGCAGCGCCTGGATCTTGCCGTAGAAGGTGGAAACGTTCTCGAACTTCAGCATTTACGCCTCCCCCAGGTAGGCCTTGATCACATCAGGGTTGCCGCGAATTTCTTCCGGCGTGCCGTCGGCCAGGGGCGTGCCCTGGTTGATCACTACGATGTGGTCGGAAATGCTCATCACCAGCTTCATGTCGTGCTCGATCAGCAGCACGGTCACGTTATGCGACTCACGTAGGTAGCCAATGAGGGCCTTGAGGTCTTCGGTTTCCTTGGGGTTCAAGCCGGCTGCCGGTTCGTCGAGCATGATGATGCGTGGCTGGGTCATCATGCAGCGGGCGATTTCCAGGCGACGCTGCTGGCCGTAGGCCAGGGTCCCGGCGGTGCGGTTGGCGAACTCGGTCAGGTTGACCTTCTCGAGCCAGTATTGCGCACGCTCCATGGCCTCCTTTTCGCTGCGGCGGAACGACGGGGTCTTGAACAGGCCGGCGAAGAAGTTGGTGTTGAGGTGGCGGTGTTGGGCGATCAGCAGGTTTTCCAGCGCGGTCATTTCCTTGAACAGGCGCACGTTCTGGAAGGTCCGCACCACGCCCTTGCGGGCGATCTGATGGCCAGCCAGGCCCTGGATGGGCTGGCCGTCGAGCAGGATGGTGCCGCCGCTGGGCTTGTAGAAGCCGGTGAGGCAGTTGAATACGGTGGTCTTGCCAGCGCCGTTCGGGCCGATCAGGGCTACCACCTGTTTCTCTTTTACGGTCAGGCCCACGCCGTTGACCGCCAACAAGCCGCCGAAGCGCATGCTCAGGCCGCTGACTTGCAGAATTTCGCGGCTCATCGACGCAGCTCCAAATGTGGACGTTGCATGGGCAGCAGGCCCTGCGGACGCCAGATCATCATCAACACCATCAGCGCACCGAACATCAGCATCCGGTATTCGCTGAACTCACGCATCATCTCTGGCAGCAGGATCATCACGATGGCCGCCAGAATCACGCCCAGCTGCGAGCCCATGCCGCCCAGTACGACGATGGCGAGGATGATCGCCGATTCGATGAAGGTGAACGACTCAGGTGTCACCAGCCCTTGGCGAGCGGCGAAGAAGCTACCGGCGAAACCGGCGAAGCAGGCACCCAGGGTGAACGCCGAAAGCTTGATCACGGTGGGGTTCAGGCCCAACGCACGGCAGGCAATTTCGTCTTCACGCAGCGCTTCCCAGGCACGCCCGATGGGCATGCGCAGCAGGCGGTTGATCACGAACAGTGCCAGCAGAGCCAGCAGCAGCGCGACCAGGTAGAGGAAGATCACCTTGTTGATCGAGTTGTATTCCAGCCCGAAGAACTCGTGGAAGGTCTGCATGCCCTCGGCGGCGCGACGTTCGAAGGTCAAACCGAAGAAGGTGGGCTTCTCGATGTTGCTGATGCCGTTGGGGCCGCCGGTCCAGTCGGTGAGGTTACGCAGGAACAGGCGAATGATCTCGCCGAAGCCCAGCGTCACGATCGCCAGGTAGTCGCCACGCAGGCGCAGTACCGGGAAACCGAGCAGGAAGCCAAAGGTAGCAGCCATAAGACCTGCGATCGGCAGGCACACCCAGAAGCTCCAGCCCAGGTAGTGCGAGAGCATCGCATAGCTGTAGGCGCCGACCGCGTAGAAGCCGACGTAGCCCAGGTCCAGCAGGCCGGCCAGGCCGACCACGATGTTCAGACCAAGGCCCAGCAGTACGTAGATCAGGATCAGTGTGGCGATGTCCACCGCCCCGCGCGAGCCGAAGAACGGCCAGATCAAGGCGACCACGATCAGGCCCATGATGATCCAACGCTGGGTTTTCGGCAGGGTGAGGAAGTTGCTGACGGCCGGTGAGATCAGCTTGCGATCCGAGCGGCGGCCCATCACTGCGCTCCACTGCTTGTCGAACAGCACGCGCAGGAACATCAGCACCGAGCACACGCTGATGATGGTCAGGTTGAACGAACCCTGGCTGTGCACCACCAGGCTGATGCCGTCGATGCTCAGTTTCAGGCCCAGTACCGGGAAGGCCACGGCCCAGACCAGCAAGGCGCTGAAGAACGCCTGTTTGAGATTTTTGTTCATACTTTTTCAACCTCCGGGCGGCCCAGGATGCCGGTCGGCCGGAACAGCAGGACAAGTACCAAAAGACCGAATGCCACCACGTCCTTGTATTGGTCGCCGAAGATGTCGGCGCCGAACGCTTCGGCCACCCCCAGCACCAGGCCGCCGAGCATGGCGCCCGGGATACTGCCGATGCCGCCCAGTACCGCCGCAGTGAAGGCTTTGAGTCCCACCAGGAAGCCGGCGTTGGGGTTGATCACCCCGTACTGCATGCTCAGCAGCACGGCCGCCACCGCCGCGAGGGCGGCACCGATGACGAAGGTCAGGGCGATGATGTTGTTGGTGTTGATGCCCAGCAGGTTGGCCATCTTGATGTCCTCGGCACAGGCGCGGCAGGCGCGGCCCAGGCGGGAACGGGAGATGAACAGGGTCAGGCAGGTCATGGCGATCAAGGTCACCACGAACACCAGGATCTGCATGTACGAAACCAGCACTTCCTCGGCGCCGCCGGGGCCGAACGAGAAACTGCCAGGGATCAGGTTGGGAATCGACTTGTCTTTGGAGTCCTGCGAGAGCAGCACGGTGTTCTGCAGGAAGATCGACATGCCGATGGCCGAGATCAGTGGGATCAGCCGGTTGCTGTTGCGCAGCGGCCGGTAGGCGACCCGTTCGATGCTGTAGCCGTAGGCACTGGTGACGCAGATGGTGGCGACGAAGGCCACGGTCATGAGGATCGGCAGTGAATGGATGCCCATCATGGCAAGGCCGGCGAGGGCGATGAAGGCCACGTAGCTACCGATCATGTACACCTCGCCGTGGGCGAAGTTGATCATGCCGATGATGCCGTACACCATCGTGTAACCGATGGCGATCAGCGCGTAGGTACTGCCGATGGTCAATCCGTTAACCAGTTGTTGTAGGAAATGGTAGATCTCAGGCATTACAGCGCTCCTAAAAACCTGATTTGCATTTCGCTGGAGGGGGGTGACCCCGGCCCAGGTTCTCGTGGTCTACGCCACGTGATGTGTGTGGGCACTGCCAGGAAACCGCGGGTGACGGTTTTAAGATTTTCAGGTGGGCGGGCTCCCGGATCACGGGAATCAGGCCCATAGAACCTCGTAAAACAAAGCCCACTGCTCGCACAGTGGGCTTCTCGGTCAGCTATTAGTCACGCAGTTACTGAGGGGAGACTTCGGTCTTCGGCTTGCCGAAGTGCCATTCGTAGACCACGAACTTGAAGTCTTTCAGGTCGCCTTTTTCGTCGTACGACAGGTTGCCGGTGGGGGTCTTGAAGGTACCGGCGTGGATGGCGGCTGCCACCTTGTCGGTATCTTCGGACTTGGCCGCCTTGATGCCTTCGGCGATCAGTTCCACAGCCGAGTAGGCCGGGAACACGAACGGACCGCTCGGGTCTTTGCCGTCGGCCTTGATGGCGTCGACGATGGCCTTGTTCTCAGGATCCTGGTCGAACGATTTCGGCAGGGTCACCAGCAGGCCTTCGGAGGCGCCTTGGGCGATCTGCGAGATGGAGTCGTTACCCACGCCTTCCGGGCCCATGAACTTGGCTTTCAGGCCCTTTTCCTGTGCCTGGCGCAGGATCAGACCCAGCTCTGGGTGGTAGCCACCGTAGTAGACGAAGTCGACGTTGTTCTGCTTGAGCTTCTGGATGATCGAGGAGAAGTCCTTGTCACCGGCGTTCAGGCCTTCGAAGACGGCGACCTTGGTGCCTTTCTTCTCGAGGGTTTGCTTGACCGCGGTCGCGATACCTTCACCGTACTGTTGTTTATCATGCAGTACTGCGACGACCTTCGGCTTGACGTGGTCGGCGATGTAGTTGCCAGCGGCCGGGCCTTGGGCGCTGTCCAGGCCGATGGTGCGGAAGATCAGCTTGTAGCCACGGGCGGTGATTTCCGGCGAGGTAGCGGCCGGGGTGATCATGATCACGCCTTCGTCTTCGTAGATGTCGGACGCCGGCTGGGTGGAGCTGGAGCACAGGTGGCCGATGACGAACTTGACGCCGTCGTTGACCACTTTGTTGGCGACTGCAACGGCCTGTTTAGGATCGCACGCGTCGTCGTATTCCTTGGCTTCGAGCATCTTGCCATCGACGCCGCCCTTGGCGTTGATGTCCTTGATGGCCTGTTTGGCGCCGATGAACTGCATGTCGCCGTACTGGGTGACAGGGCCGGTCTTGGGACCGGCGATACCGATCTTGATGGTGTCGGCGGCAAACGAATGGCTGGCAACCCCGGCCAGGACCATCGCGGCGAACAGCTTGGAAATCTTGATCATAGTGCTCCACTCATTCTGTTGTAATTCTTATAGTCCTGGCGGCCAGGGCTACAGACCAGGCGGGTTCACGGTTGGCCACGCCGAACCGCAACCCCACCTTCCCCGGAATCGTGTCCCGGAACTGTACCGGTACAGTGTAGAGCGCCGTTGGATCGCTTGAAAAGCGGGCGAAAAGCGTCTGTTTCCAGGGGTGTCGCTTGATCGACATAAAGATATAGAAAAGCGCCATCACTTTGCCGGTATCTATGGCCCGCCCCCATGAGTTCGGGCCTGATCGACCAAATTACGTATTTGAAACCGGGTTTTTCTGCAAAAATGCCGACCTTTTTTGTTGGCCGATCTTTGTGCAGGTGAACCCATGACTGATCAAACAAGCACCCTCTATGCCAAATTGCTCGGTGAGACCGCCGTCATCGAGTGGAAAGCCCTGGAGCGTTTCTGGGCCAAGGGTGACCTGATTTGGGTCGACCCCGCTCTCGACCTGATCGCTGTTGCCGAGGCGATGGCAGAGAATCGTAGCGATATCTTCGCCAAGTGGCGCAGTGATGGCAGTGTCGGCGCGGTTACCGCCGAACAAGCGCGCGACCTGCAAACCCGCGATCCAGAGATCTGGGCGGTGGTGGTCTCGCCGTTCATCGTGATCCAGGTGAAGAAAGCGGAATAAGTCTGCGCGTTTTTAGTGCGTGAAAATACGCAGCGGCATTACGATGGTGCGTATTGACGCTCACGTAAGGTGGAAGTTGGTAACAATACCGGTGTAATTCGGCGTGGCGGTAACAGTTTACGGGATGCGTAACTGAGGCGGCTGCGCTTGCCCTGTCGTCGTCGCCTGTAGGAGCGGCGGTGCGCCGATGCGACTTGTCCCGCGAACACCGGCTTCGCGGGTGTTCGCGGTGGTCCGGCACTCCGTTAAACCCGCTCCCACAGGGTACGCGGCGCGCTTGCGAAATCAGTTCTCTGCGCGACAGCGCGGCCCGGCAGGGCTGGGTGAAATCCCACAGAGGGTGAAGGTGCAAGCAGTCGGGATACAGGGACCGCTGCGCGGCCTGTTCGCGGCACAAGGCCGCTCACACAGAGTCCCTGCTAAGCCAAAGGCTCAGTAGTCCACGCGTCCGGTATGGCTGTTCAGCGAGATCACGCGGGTCTTGCCGATACGGTGGCGGAAAATTTCGCGCAGGTATTTCACGGCTTTCTTGACGCATTCGCGCGACAGCCGGATATCGTTGATCGAGACGAAACGGCTCTTGTCGTTGATGAGTTCACGGTACTTCTTCTCGTACATCGGCTTGATCGCGTACCAGTTGGTGTCGAGAATTTTCGCCGGGTTCTCGTACTCATTGAGCAACTCGTCGATGCGCGCCTCGTCGAAGTGTTCGCTGGTGATGAATTCCAGGATGGCGTTGTCCATGGTGTCGTCGAAACGATACGGATTGCGCGCGAAGCAGCGTTTGATGAACGCCACGATCAAGGTCAGGAAGTCATCCGACAGGCATGGGCTCTTGGCGATCAACGTGGTCAGCGACAGGTTGGCCGAGGCGCCGATCACCAACGCGTAGCGCTTGAGCGTGGTGTTGGGGAACAGGCTGTTGAGGTGGGTCTTGAGCCGGTTAAGGTCCATGTACGACAGCTTGTAGTCCTTGGGCAAGGAGACGATCGACACCACCGAGGAGCAGTTCTTGAAGAAGTGCAGGTCGTGCAGGGCGGCGGCGTCGTAGCCCGAGGCCTGGTACTGCTCCAGTGCCGCGCGGTAGCGGCGCGACTCGATCGGCAGCAGGCTGATGCCTTCGATGGCCTGGGTCTGCTTGTTGAAATGCGGCAGGTCGATGGAGCGGAAGAACAGGTCGTCGATGTCCAGGCGCGGTTGTTCGCGCTCGAATACCTTGAACTTGTCCGTGCCTGCCGGTGGCACCTCGGGTACTACCGATTCGGCGTAGGCGATGGCCACAGGGCCGGCCAGGCTCATGAACAGGTCGTTGGCATCCAGGCGGATGGTCTCGCCGATGTCGATGCCGGCGCGGCGGAAATAGTTCTGGTCGTAATCGGTGGTGACGGCCTGGGCGGTGAGGATGTTGAAGATCTGCTGGGAGATGTACTGGTTGGCGTGCTTCTCCATGGCGTTGACGTCGATGTTTTGAATCGTGCCGTCATCGCTCTCTTCGGCGTAGCGCATGATGTCGTTGGAAATCAGCATCATCGCGTTCCATGGGCGGATGCGCCCCATGACGCTGGCTTCGCTGCTGTCTTCGTTATCGAAGTTGTACGAGAAGTCCCACTCTTCCGACAGGTATTTGCACAACAAGCGCCCGGCGTTGATGTGCAGCGCTTCGGACATCTCGCTGCGATGGTCCGAGGCGTTGGGCAGCACGCAGATACCGCTGGTGAAGATCGGCTCGAAGACGAACGAATGCCCGCTCTTGCCGTCGTTCTCTTCGGCGGCCTTGGTGTCGAAGGTCTTGTTCATGTACGAGTACTGCTGGGCCAGGCCGAACTCCGATGCCATGCCCGAGCCGGTACCGCCGCCTGCGCTGAAGATGTAGAAGTACAGGCGCGACTGGTTGGCTTTGATGCCGCAGGAGTCGATCAGGTACGAGTGGATCAGTTTCCAGTCGGCGCTGGAGAAGCGCTGGGTGTCCTTGTTGAGGATGATCTTGGCCAGGTACTGGCCCAGGATCGGCGCGTTACCGGCGCCGCCGGCATGCACCTCGGACAGGTCCATGATCTTCATCTTGCTATAGTCGCGCAGGAAACCGCCGCGCTCGCCCTTGCGCGAGAAGCGGATACGCCCGGCGATGTCCTTGTCCAGGTCGCCCAGCATCACCAGTGGTTCTACCAGGAACACAGGCTTGGACCCCTTGCTCTTGACCAGACGCAGGTTCTGGCGGATCCAGCGCGCCGGGCTATAGCCAGACTCCCCCTTGAAACGGTCTTCGTTGTTGAACTCGTTGAGGAAGAAGGTGCGGGCGTTGTATACCAGCTCCGCGACGTCCAGGGCGATGTTCGAGCCGCAGCGACCCAGGCCGATCAGGCACACCGAAGGGAACTGCTGCTCAAGGCGCAGTTGCTCGTCGTCCTCCACATGCAGGTTTTGCGGGAACACCAAGTCGCGCAAGCCGTCGAGGTTATCGAGAATGCGCTGGATGTCCTGTTCGGTGAAGTACAGGTACTGCGACTGTGGGCTGCGCGGAGCTGGCAGCTCTCGAGCACTGCCTGCGGTCAGCGAGGTGGAGGGGTTCGACAACTCGGGGAGCGCATTGGCAGAAGTGTTCGTAGAGGTCATAGTGCGCCATTTGCCTGGGAGAGTGGGCTTTTCGATGATGAATGCCATTTGGCCATCAGCGAGGGGTTTCGCGACTTTATCAGTGCGTCTTTTCCGCATGCGATAGGGGATTTCCCTATCCCCTTGAAGGTTTTTATTGCGTACCTGCACTGCATCGCCCGTTTGTCACGCTTCTTTAATCTTCTGCTGGAGTTGCTCATGAGTCATGCGTTGCCTTCGCTGGGATTTGCCGGAATCGGCTTGATGGGGCTGCCGATGTGTCATCGCCTGTTGGCTGCCGGTTATCCGTTGACCGTGTGGAACCGCAGCCCGGACAAATGCGCCGCGCTTGTGGCTGCTGGGGCGCGCTTGGCGCACAGCCCGGCGCAGTTGTGTGAAGCTGCGGACATGTTGCTGCTGTGTCTGGCCGACACAGCGGCGGTACGCGAGGTGGTGTTTGGCGAGCAGGGCATTGCCGAAGGTGGGCGTGCGGGGCAGTTGCTGGTGGACTTTTCCAGCCTGGAGCCTGGCGCCACTCGCGAGATGGCCGCCCAGTTGGCCGCCCAATGCGGCATGCGCTGGCTGGATGCCCCGGTATCCGGTGGCACCCCGGGGGCGCAGGCGGGCACCCTGGCGATCATGGTCGGGGGGCAGGCACAGGACCTTGAGCGCGCGCGTACGGTGCTGCTCACCTTGGGTCAGCGGGTCACCCACATGGGCGATGTGGGCGCGGGCCAGGTGACCAAGGCGTGCAACCAGATGATCGTGGCTTGCAATGCACTGGTCATTGCTGAAGTGGTGGCTTTGGCCGAGCGCTCCGGGGTCGATGCGCGCTTGATAGCCGAGGCCTTGGCCGGTGGCTTCGCCGACTCCAAGCCTTTGCAGATACTCGCGCCGCAAATGGCCGAGCGCCGTTTCGAACCAATCAAGTGGCACGTACGCACGTTGCTCAAAGACCTTGACGGGGCCGTGAAGCTTTCTCGTGAGCAGGGCGCAGCGACGCCGCTCAGTGGCCTCGCTGCGCAACTGATGCGCCTGCATGGTAGCCAGGGCTATCTGGAACAAGACCCGGCGACGCTGGTCGAGCTGTATCGCGACAAGCCGTGACGACGGCATGCTGGCGGTCGAGGCGTTCGAGCACGGGGCGCAGTTCGCCGAGCGGCACCGGTCGGCTGAGCAAGTAGCCTTGGAGGTAGTCGCAGCCTTGGGCGGCCAGGAACGCTTGTTGCTCGAGTGTTTCGACACCTTCGCTCACCACCTTCAGGTGCAGGGAGTGAGCCATGATGATGATTGCCCGGACGATCTCGCCGTCGCTCTGGTTGCCCGGTACGTCGATGACGAACGAGCGGTCGATCTTCAGCACATCCAGCGGCAGGCGCTTGAGGTAGGCCAGCGATGAGTAGCCGGTGCCGAAGTCGTCGATCGACAACGCCACGCCCTGGGCGCGGATGCGTTTGAGCAAGTCGATGGTTTGCTGGATGTTGCCCATCAGGGCGTTTTCGGTGACTTCCAGTTCCAGTTGGCGGGGATCCAGCCCGGCCTGGCGCAGCGCCAGCTCCACTTCGCTGGCCAGCTCTTCACGGGCCAGGGTCAGGGTCGAGCAGTTCACCGACACCTTGAGTTCGCCGTAGCCGTATCGATTGAGCCAGGCAAGGTCGTTACACGCCTGGCGTAATACCCACAAGTCCAGCTCGGCGATCAGCCCGTTGGCCTCGGCCATGCCGATGAATCGGTCAGGGCTGAGCAGGCCATGCTGTGGGTGTTGCCAGCGTACCAGCGCCTCCAGCTTGGCCACGCGGCCGCTGTGCAGGTCATGGATCGGTTGGTAGTACACGCACAGGCCATGCGCGCCCCGCAGTGCCTCGCGCAGTTCTTCTTCCAGTTGCAACTCCAGCGTGGCGCGGGTTTTCAGGCGGTTGTCGAAGAAGTGCAGGCTGTTGCGCCCGCAGGCTTTGGACTGGTACAGCGCAAGATCGGCATTTTTCAACAGCTCCTCGGCGTTCAGGCCATCTTCGGGGAACACGCTGATACCGATGCTGGTGGTCATCACCATGCGCCGCCCGTCTAGATCGATGGGGTCCTTCATCCGCGACATGATGCGTTGAGCCAGGTGGCGCGCCTCCTCGCGGCTGTTGAGTGGGGTGACGATGCAGAATTCGTCGCCACCAAAACGTGCGACCAGGTCATGGCCACGGGTCGCGGCCTTGATGTGCCCGGCGATCACCTTGAGCAACTGGTCGCCAGCGGCGTGGCCGAGGCTGTCGTTGATGCGCTTGAAGTGGTCGATGTCGAGGAACATCACCGCCAGCATGCTGCCACTGGCCGCGTGGTCAACCAAGCGTTCGGCGAACACCTGGTTGAAGCCGCGCCGATTGACCAGGCAGGTCAGTGCATCGTAGTGAGCGGCTTGTTGCAGCGAGGCACGGGCCTGGTCGAGCTGGCTCAACAACACACTGACGCGGCGCAGGTCGCGCTCCTTGCTTTGTAGTTTCTTGTCGGCCAGGGCCGCACTGATGCTGCTGCCACTGATCAGCAAGGTGATGAACGCAATGGCCAAGGCCAATTGGGCGCTGTTGTCGTGGGTGGGCAGTCGCAGTGCTGTGGACTCAGGTATCACCAGGGTCATGGCGGCCATGCCGGTGAAGTGGGTCAGCACGATCCCGCTGGCCATCAGCAGGCAGGCGCCGTGCTTCATCAATAGATGCAGGGTGCCGCTGCCATTGCGAAAGCGTCTGGCCATCAGCAGCGCCACCAGGCTGCTGGCCACCGCAAGGCCGACCGAGACCAGCAGCAGGGGCGTCTGATAATACTGCTGGGCGCCGGTCTGCAGGGCAGCCATGCCGGTGTAGTGCATCACACTGATGCCCAGACCGATGCACAAGGCGGTTTGCAGGTAGTGGTGCGGGCGCATGTGGCTGTGTTCGAGGCTGCGCATGGCCAGCCAGGCGGCCAGCAGGGCCGTCAGCAAGGAGAGTGCGGTCAGGGGCGCGTCGTAATGCACCTCCAATGGCGCTTCGAAGGCCAACATGGCGATGAAGTGCATGGCCCAGATACTTCCGGCCAGGCAGCAGGCACCGAGTATCCGCCATTGGCGCCGGGCCATGGGGTCTTCGCAGTGGCTTTGGCGCTCGGCCATGTTCAGCGTGGCGAAGCAACCCACGCACGCCACGGCAAAGGCGAGCAGCACCAGCAGGGTATTGTGTCGGCAGTCGAGGATGATTTGCCCGCTCGCCGGCAGGTCGGCGAACAGTTGCAGTCCCAGCCAGTCCATTGCATGCCTCTTCGTCGAGTTCGCACGGGTCTCCAAGGCCGGAGACAGGTCTGGGGAAGTATAGAAAGCGGTATTTAAACCTTCCTGATTAATGGCATTTTGATTTCTACCATTTGGATATGAAAGCTATAGCGCAGGGATCTAAAAGGATGACATGCCTGCGCGGGACAAGGGGCAGCGGCGCGCCGCCGCGACTTGCCCCGCGCAGGCATCAGGGCACTCAGCCAGCGACCAGGACGCGAATCGCTTCCAGGCGCAGAGCGGCCTTTTGCAAGGCTGCCAGGCCTTCTGCACGCTGCTTGCGCAAGGCCTCGATTTCGCTATCGCGCACGCTTGGGTTGACGGCCTGTAGCGCGCTCAAGCGGGCAAGCTCTTCATCCGCCTCGGCGGCTAAGCGTTGCTGGGCTTCGGCCACTCGGCTCTCGTGGGTCGGCACGACCTTGGCTTCGCCTGCGGCAATGCGTTGGGCAAGCACGTCACGCTGGGCCTGGACGAACTTGTTGGCGCTGGCCTTGGGCACGCTTTCGAGTTGGTCGTTGAGGGTTTCGAACGCCACCCGTGGCCCCAGGTCGTTGCCATTGGCATCGAGCAGGCAGCGCAGCGCCGCAGGCGGCAGGTAGCGACCCAGTTGCAGGCTGCGCGGCGCCACTACTTCGCTGACATAGAGCAGTTCGAGCAGTACGGTGCCGGGTTTGAGCGCTTTGTTCTTGATCAGCGCAACGGCGGTGTTGCCCATCGAGCCGGACAGCACCAAGTCCATGCCGCCCTGTACCATGGGGTGTTCCCAAGTGAGGAACTGCATGTCCTCGCGCGACAGGGCCTGGCTGCGGTCGTAGGTGATGGTCACGCCTTCGTCGTCGCCCAGCGGGAAGCTGGCGTCGAGCATTTTTTCGCTGGGCTTGAGCACCAGGGCGTTTTCCGAGTGGTCCTCGCTGTCGATACCGAAGGCGTCGAACAGGGTCTCCATGTAGATCGGCAGGGCGAACTGGTCGTCTTGCTCAAGAATGGCCTCGACCAGGGCCTCGCCTTCGCCTGCGCCGCCAGAATTGAGTTCCAGCAGGCGGTCGCGGCCGGTGTGCAACTCGGCTTCCAGGCGCTCGCGCATTGCGCGGGCGTCGCTTACCAGGGCGTTCCAGCTGTTTTCGTCACCCTCGGCCAGCAACGGCAGCAGGCGCGAGCCGAATTGATGCTGCAGGGCGTTACCGGTCGGGCAGGTATTGAGGAAGGCGTTGAGGCCTTCGTCATACCACTGGAACAGGCGCTCCTGCGGGCTGTCCTGCAGGTAGGGAATGTGCAGTTCGATGGTGTGCTTCTGGCCGATCCGGTCGAGGCGCCCGATGCGTTGTTCCAGCAGGTCGGGGTGCGCCGGCAGGTCGAACATCACCAGATGGTGGGCGAACTGGAAGTTGCGGCCTTCGCTGCCGATCTCCGAACAGATCAGCACCTGTGCACCGAACTCTTCATCGGCGAAGTAGGCGGCGGCGCGGTCGCGTTCGAGGATGCTCATGCCCTCGTGGAACACCGTGGCCGGAATGCCGGAACGTACGCGCAGGGCGTCTTCCAGGTCCATGGCGGTTTCGGCGTGGGCACAGATCACCAGCACCTTGGTGCGCTTGAGCATCTTCAAGGTGTCGATCAGCCAGTCGACGCGTGGGTCGAAGCGCCACCAGCGTTCTTCATCGCTGGTCTGGCCCTGGGCCTGGAAGGCGACTTCCGGGTACAGCTCGGCGCGCTCGCCGGCTGGTAGTGCGGCATATTGTTCGGGGTTGGCTAGCGGGTAGGGGTGCAGGTGGCGCTCGGGGAAGCCCTGGATCGCCGCACGGGTGTTACGGAACAGCACGCGACCGGTGCCGTGGCGGTCGAGCAACTCACGGATCAGGCGCGCGCTGGCCTGGGTATCACCCTCGTTGATGGCAGCCAGCAGGGTTTCGCCTTCGGCACCCAGGAAGCCTTGGATGGTGGCATGCGCCTTGGACGACAGGCGGCCTTCGTCGAGCAGTTCCTGCACCGCTTCGGCCACCGGGCGATAGTGCTCGCTTTCGGCGCGGAAGGCGGCCAGATCGTGGAAACGGTGGGGGTCGAGCAGACGCAGGCGAGCGAAGTGGCTGTCCTGGCCGAGCTGCTCGGGGGTCGCGGTGAGCAGCAGCACCCCTGGGATCACTTGCGCCAGTTGCTCGACCAGCGCGTACTCGGGGCTGGCCTGTTCTTCATGCCAGACCAGGTGATGAGCCTCGTCGACCACCATCAGGTCCCAGCCGGCGGCGAACAGCGCGTCCTGGGCTTTCTCGTCGTCAACCAACCATTCCAACGCGACCAGCGCCAGTTGGGCGTCCTCGAACGGGTTGCTGGCATCGCTTTCGATGAAGCGCTCGGCGTCGAACAGTGCCACTTGCAGATTGAAGCGGCGGCGCATTTCCACCAGCCACTGGTGCTGCAGGTTCTCCGGTACCAGGATCAGCACGCGGCTGGCGCGACCCGAGAGCAACTGGCGATGGATTACCAGGCCGGCCTCGATGGTCTTGCCCAGACCGACTTCGTCGGCCAGCAGTACGCGTGGCGCGATGCGATCGGCCACTTCGCGGGCGATGTGCAATTGGTGAGCGATGGGTTGGGCACGTACGCCGCCCAGGCCCCACAAGGATGAGAGCATCTGCTTGCTGGTGTGCTGCAAGGTGTTGTAGCGCAGGGAGAACCAGGACAGCGGGTCGATCTGCCCGGCGAACAGGCGGTCGCTGGCCAAACGGAACTGGATGAAGTTCGACAATTGCGTCTCGGGCAGCGTGCGTGGCACGTTCTGCGCGTCGATACCGTGGTAGACCAGCAGGCCATCGGCATCATCGACCTCGCGCACGGTCAGCTTCCAGCCTTCGAAATGCGTGATCTGGTCGCCCGGCGAGAAGCGCACGCGGGTCAGCGGCGCATTGCGTAGCGAGTACTGGCGAGTGTCGCCTGTGGCCGGGTAGAGCACGGTCAACAGGCGGCCATCCTGCGCCAGGATGGTCCCAAGACCGAGCTCGGCTTCGCTGTCGCTGATCCAGCGTTGCCCCGGTTGATACTGCTGCGCCATACTGCCAAAACTCCCGCGATGAAAAAGTCGGTCATGTTAACGGATCGGCTGCGCCAGACCAATGAATCAAAGAGTCTAGCGTGTTCATCGACCACCACCGTGTCGTCACGAGGGCCGCGCGCCAACATGTTTGCCAAGCACCGCTGGTTGAACGTTACCTTGGGCCTGGGCAGCCTGGCGCTGCTGGCAGGCTGCGAGCAGAAGAGTTTCGAAGTGCTGGCGCCGATCCCGGTCGAACAGCTGGAGGTGCTCGGCGTGCAGGCTCCGATCAAGAGCGTGCACTTCCATGACCGTGAGGGTGAAGGGCTGTTGGTGCTGAGCCGGGTTGATGGCCAGGCCACCGACCCGGATACCGAGGAGGAAGTCGACAAGGTCGTGCTCAAGGCTACTTTGTACGGCCGCATGGCTTCGGCTGATACCTTCAAGCCGCGCTGGCAGATCGAGCAAGAGACCACGTGCGCAGGCTTGGACCTGGATGTCGACTTCTATAACGACGTCAGTGACGTGAGTGACCTGAACAAAGATGGCGTCGCCGAGGTGACCGTGGCCAGCCATGCGTTCTGTGGTGGCGGGATCGACCCTCACGATATCGCCATCGAGCTGCGTGAAGGCCAGGCGATATACACCATCACCGGTCAGTCGTTGATTACACCTGCTGGAGAAGAACCGTTCGGCGGTGAGCGCGAAGACAGCGCCTCGTTGAAAAACGCCCCGCAGGTGCTGCGCGAGCATATGGATAGCGTCTGGCAAAAAGTCTACAAGCGGCCATGGAGCGAAAGCACAGCGCCTGCGGACGATGCGCCGGACGACGATGGCGAATGACCGGCAGTGTGATGCACCGCACACTGTCAGCCTTCGCCGTTCAAGGCGGCTGAGCATCGGCCGACACAGTAGCTACAGGAGAACACCCAATGCTGCCGCCGATCATTCCCCTCAGCGCCGCCCCCGTGACGACGCAACAAGACCCGATCAGACAGACCCCGAACATTCCTGCCGTGGTCCCGGCCCAGCCTGCCTCCAGCGAAAGCACCATCGACCTCAAGCAGCAGCGCGACCCCGAAGAGCAGGGCTTCTTGCTGCGCGAAAAGCAGCGCCGCGAGCAAAAGCGCCGGCGTGATCGCGAACAGGAACGTTTCGAAGCGCTGCCCGGCGATGAGCTGAATGCTGACAATACGGTGCCGGTCGCCCCATTGGGCGAGCGTACCCGCCAAGGGTTGCTGGTCGACATCGAAGTCTGACTGGTCAGCGCCGCCATCTGCCTGCATCATTGAGGCCTCTGCTGTCCGTCGAGCCTGTTATGAGCCAAGACAACCTGATCGATTTCGGTGCCGAGCGCGCCAAACGTATCCACGACCTTAATGACAAGCGCCTGGACGACATGCGCAAGGCCTTCGAGCAGGCCATGCCATTGGCCTCGGGCAAGAAAAAGAAATCCAAGGGCAAGCCCAAGAAGCGCTGAAACTTGATGCAGGTCAAGCCTGCGCCCGCCTCGCGTGCCCGGCCCCGGGCACCATTGATCCCGGTCAATTCCCCCGCCCACCTCATTGGTTACCTTGCACCCATCGGATGACGGCACATCAAGGGAGGGGCCGACATGTTCTTCGACAACGTGGTTATCGCCGGTGTGGTAACGGTCGGGTTGATGTTGGCGTTCTTTGCCGGTCTAGGCATTTTCATCTGGAAGGACTCAAGCAAGCGCAAACAGCGCTGATCCTTCCCGATCCATGAGCACGCAAGGCATTTAGGGCGACTTCGGTCGCCCATTTTTTTGTCTGTGATGTGGACTCGCTGATTGAGCAGCGTCCCTGAGCGGTCTTGCCGGGGCGCCGGACAGGCAGGAAAGCCTTAGGATCTCGATATCTCGCAGGGTCGCCAAAGCTGCGCCACAGCCTTTCGCGGCGCAAGGCTGCTCCCGCAGGGACGAGCTAAGTCTCCAGGTTAGTGCAGGCAAGATGATTAGCTAGCTAATTACTTGTGTTCGACTTATTCTGCTATCTGTTGTCTATCTTTCTATCAGTACCTCTTCTACCCGCAAGGTCCGCTTCGTGCCCATCACTTTCCTGGCCCTGTTCGCCCCCAGCGGCCTCGCTCTCAAGTTCGCCGCCAAGACCCTGTTCGGGGGAGGCCTGGCACTGTGGCTGGCGATGCGCTGGGGCTTGGAGCAACCATCATGGGCGCTGATGACGGCGTTCATCGTTGCCCAACCACTGTCGGGCATGGTGGTACAGAAGGGCTTGGCGCGGTTGGCCGGGACGCTGGTAGGCACCTTCATGTCGGTGGTGTTCATGGGCCTGTTCGCGCAGACACCCTGGCTGTTCCTGCTTACCCTGGCGGCATGGCTGGCATTGTGCACCGCCGCGTCCACCCAGTTGCGCAGCGCATGGGCTTATGCCTTCGTGCTGGCCGGCTATACCGCGGCGATCATTACCCTGCCGGCGATCAGCAATCCGCTGCAAGTGTTCGACCAAGCGGTGGCGCGCTGTACCGAAATCTCCCTGGGTATCTGCTGCGCCACTGCCAGTAGCGCATTGATCTGGCCGTTGCGGGTCGAGCAGCAGCTCGCCGGCCAGGCGCGCCGAGCCTGGCACAATGGGCTGCAAGCGGCCAGCGCGATGTTGGGCGGTGAGGACCAGGCGCGCGAAGGCCTGCTGGACACCCTCGGCGGTATCGTGGCCATTGATGCACAGCGCGAACACGCCTGGTTCGAGGGGCATCGTGGCCGGCAGCGGGCTCGGGCGATCAATGGCTTGAGTCAGACACTCATGGTGCTGCTGCGGATTTCGCGGTCGGTGCGCCGCCAGTGGCGCCAGCTCGATGAGCGCGAAAGTGCGCGCTTGGCGCCTTGGCTGGATCAGGTCCGTGCGCAGCTGGCCACGCCCGATCAGCCGAGCCTGTTGCTGCTGCGCCAGCGCATCTGGGATGCCGCCCACGATGACGGCATCAGCTCTGCCGAGCACTACTGCCTGGCCCGTCTGGCGCTGCTGCTGGACTACGCCATGGCGGCCAGTCAGGCGCTGGAGGATGTCGAGCAGGGCAGGGCACCGAAGCGACCGGTGCAGAGCCTGGCTGTGCACCGAGACGTGTCCTTGGCCCTGCTGTTCGGATCGCGCAGTGCTCTGGCATTTTTGATCATGAGCAGCTTCTGGCTGGCTACTGCCTGGCCGTCGGCCCCAGGCGGGCTGGTACTGACCTGTGTGGTCTGCAGCTTGTTCGCCAGCCGCGAGAATGGCGCGCAAATCGGCCTGAGTTTCTTGCGTGGCATCCTGCTGGCGGTGCCGGCAGCCTTTATCGTCGGGCAAATCCTCCTGCCGCAATGGAGCAGTTTCGCCATGCTGTGCCTGGGGATGGGCGTGCCGTTGTTTCTCGGGGCGCTGGGCATGGCCCATCCGCGCACCGGGCCCACGGCAACCTCGTATTGCCTGCACTTCATCGTGTTAGTGGCGCCGCTCAATGCGATGCAGTTCAACGTGGCGACCCTGCTCAACAGCGCCCTGGCAATGCTGGTGGGGGTGGGCGCGGCGGTGATGGCCTTTCGGTTGCTGGTGCTGCGCCATCCTGCTTGGCTGGGCCGGCGTCTGCGCGCGGCGACCCAGAGCGACTTGGTACGCCTTACCCGTCGTGACCTACGGGGCGCCGACAGCTGGTTCGGTGGGCGGATGGCCGATCGCCTGATGCAGTTGGCGCGCCACGCCAGCGAATTGCCACCCGCTGCTCGCCAGCGTTGGGACGACGGTCTACATGGGCTGGACATCGGCGATGAGCTGGTGCACCTGCGCATGTGTCTGGCCGTGGCCCAGGCCCCACTGGGCAATGCCGAACGCCGCTACCTGCAAGCCCTGGAGGCGGTGCTGGCCAGCGGCCCTGCACCTGGGCGCGGACAACAGCTGGATGCGGCCAGTGAACAGTTCATCGAGGCCTTGCGCGAACAGCCGCCCAACGATCCGCTGCGCTTGGCCATTGGCGCTGTGTTGCAGTTACGCAATAGCTGGGGCAAATGGTGCCGTTGGCAGGAGGAAACCCATGGGGTTACGTGAATGGGCTCTGGGCGGCGTGCTGCTGAGCCCCTTTCTGATCTATGTATTGATGGCGCTGGTGCTCACCGGGGTGTTGCGTGTGATCGTGCAGGCAACGCCGTTGGGGCGCTGGATCTGGCATGAAGCACTGTTCGATGCGGCGCTATTCGTTTGTGTCCTGTTCCTGGTGGTGCGTCTGCTGGGACCTTTGTAAGGAGTAAGTCCATGCGTACAGCCGTACGTGCCCTGGTCACCCTATGCGTGGTGGTCGTTGCCGTGTTCGCCGGTTATCAGCTCTGGCAGTACTACATGCTTACGCCCTGGACTCGGGATGCGCGGGTGCGCGCCGATGTGGTGGTAATCGCCCCTGATGTGTCCGGCTGGGTGAGCGGGCTCAAGGTGCGTGACAACCAGCAGGTCAAGGCGGGCGATCTGTTGATGACGATTGACCGCGAGCGTTTTCAGGCCGCCGTCGACCAGGCCAGCGCGGTGGTTGAAACGCGTACCCAGCAAGTGCGCCTGCGCGAGCGCGAGGCCGCGCGGCGCAACGCCCTGGGGCCCGAGGCAATCAGTGCCGAGTTGCGCGAGAACGCGCAGATCAACGCTGCCGTGGCGCGCGGCGAGTTGCACGAAGCCGAGGCGCAACTGAAGGTGGCCAGGATCAATCTGGCCCGCAGCGAAGTACGCGCGCCACGCAGCGGGCACATCACCAACCTGCGCCTGGCTGAAGGTAACTATGTCAATGCCGGGCAGTCGGTGATGGCATTGGTGGATGACGCCACGTTCTACATCCAGGCCTACTTCGAGGAGACCAAACTGCCGCGCATTCGCGTCGGTGATTCGGTCAAGGTCTGGCTGATGGGGGCCGGCGAGTCGCTGCCGGGGCAGGTGGAGAGCATCAGCCGCGGTATTACCGACCGCAACTCGACGCCAGATGGGCAGTTGCTGCCGGAGGTCGAGCCAACCTTCAACTGGGTGAGGCTGGCGCAGCGCATTCCGGTGCGTATTCGCCTGGAGCAGATCCCTGAAGGCACGAGCCTCAGTGCGGGCATGACCGCCAGCGTGCAGGTGCGTGAGGCGCAGTGAGGTCGGTGCGCGGCGGTTGGATGAAAAAGCCTTGGCGAAGAGTCCGGCGGCTGGGGTAGGCTGTTGCCTGCGCGTTGCCCGTCAGAGGCAACCGCTTTGCAGCCGGGCGTGCGTCACTTCCATTGATCGCGAGGTTACGCCATGGCCATCACGTCCCAAGACATCTGCAACGCCGCCGACCAACTCAAGGGTTTTGTCGGATTCCACGGTAAACGCGGCACCCATATCGTGCGTTTTTCCGAAGACGCGTTTGGCATGGATGTCGCTGATGACAGCATCACCCCCAGCAGCGAGTTCGTCTGGCGCCCCGAGAGTGAGCAGCGCATGGCGTTGTGTCGCGAGCGCCTGGCCTTGCTGTTCGGCCAGCATGTGGATGACCGGCTGAACATCGGCGAGCCCCTGCGCGTTTACCTCAAACGCAGCGACCTGCCTGAGATCGTCGCTGAGCGTAGGGTGCGCTGAGCCTGTTCAGCAGGCGCCGTGGCGCGGCTCGCGCTTGGCCAGCAGCGCTTCGAACTGAAGGCGCTCCAGCGGCCGGCTCAGGTAGAAGCCCTGTACCTCATGGCAGCGCTCCTTGCCGAGCGCCTTGAGTTGCTGCTCGGTCTCCACCCCTTCGGCAGTGACGGTCAAGCCCATGGCTTTGCCCAGGTTGATGATGGCCTGCACCACGGCGCGGTCATTGCCATTCGGGTTGTTGAGCCCGGCGATGAAGCGTTTGTCGATCTTGATGCTGTCGAAGGGGTAGGTGCGCAGGTATCCCAGGGACGAATAGCCGGTGCCGAAATCGTCCATATTCAAGCGCACCCCCAGCTCCTTGAGCGCCAGCATGGTGCCCAAGGCACCTTCGATATCGTTGAGCATCACGTTCTCGGTAATCTCAAGCTCCAGGCGCTGTGCCGGGAAACCCGTCTCCAGCAACACCTGACGCACGTCGGCTACCACATCGCTGCGCAGGAACTGTGCCGGTGACAGGTTGACCGACACCAGCAATGGCTGTGGCCAGGTGCAGGCGGTGCGGCAGGCTTCGAGCAGCACCCAGCGGCCCAGGGTGACGATCAGGTCGCTCTGTTCGGCCAGGGGAATGAAGGTGTCCGGCCCCAGCAAGCCCTCCTGTGGGTGCTGCCAGCGCAGCAACGCTTCGACCGATACGATGCGCAGGTCGTCCATACGGTAGCGCGGTTGGTAATGCAGTACGAACGCCTGCTCTCTGACAGCCCGTCGCAAGTCGTTCTCCAGTTGCCGACGGTACTGGATTTGCTGGTTCATCTCGGGCGAGAAGTAGCGCCAGGTGTGCTTGCCGTCGGCCTTGGCCTGGTACAGGGCGATGTCAGCGCAGCGGATCAGCTCGCCTGCATCCGTGCCCTGGGTGCGGGTCTGGGCGATACCGAGGCTGGCGCTGACGTGCAATTGGTGTGCTTCGAAGGTGATTGGTTGCTGCAGCTGTTCGATCAGTCGTGCGCAGAAGCGGTCGATTTCGCTGCGGTTATCCAGGCCTTGCAGGACCAGCACGAATTCGTCGCCGCCCAGGCGAGCCACCAGGTCGCCGTCACGGGTGCTGTCGCGCAGGCGTGTGGCGACCTCCTGCAAGACTGCGTCTCCGGCGGCGTGACCGAGCGAATCGTTGATGGGCTTGAAGCTGTCCAGGTCCAACAGCAGCAGTGCCAGTGGCGGCGAGTCGTTGCCACGCAGCAGCGCTTGTTCGAGGTGACGCGAGAGCTTGTTGCGATTGGCAAGGCCCGTGAGCGCATCGTGCATCGAAAGGTGCTGGATGCGGGCATGGGCATCGACTTCATCGGTGATGTCGCTGGCGGTGCCGCGAAAACCCGCCAGCTTGCCGTCGAACAGGATTGAGCGTGCCGAGATACGGCAGTAACGGTGCTCGCCATTGTGGTCGCGGTAGGCGCAGCGCAGGTTGGCCAACGCCTGAGGATCGCTGTCGGCCTGGGTATCGAGCCATGCCAGCAAGGGCGTGGTGTCGCAGGCCAGCAACTGATTGATAGGCTGGCCGAGCCATTCGTCGACCCGGTAGCCGGTGACGTTGGCGAAGCGTTGGGAGATATAGGTCAATCGATGGTGGCGGTCGGTTTCCCAGATCCAGTCAGAGGCCGCCTCGGCCACGGCGCGGAAACGTTGTTCGCTGGCTTCCAGTGCCTGGTTGCTCTTTTGTAGGCGTTGCAGGCTCTGGTCAATGGCCTTGGAGCTACGCCACGCATGACGGAACAGGTACAACAAGGCCAGGCCGAGCACCAGCAGCACACCCGACAGCGCCGGCAACACGGCCCAGAGCAATTGTTGCCCGGGGTGGGGGCTGTCCCAGCTCAGGCTGAAACCGGTATCGCCCAAGCCCACCTGGGCAGAGGTTTGCTGGGTGGATTCGTTGCTCTGCAGGTGCATGCCGGTCAGGCCCGCGCTTTCACCCAGACGCGCAAGCTTGGTGTCGGTCAATTGGTCGATGAATAGCATGACCGGGGCGCTGCGCACTTCGTCTTCACGTACATCCCGGTCCGGGCGCACGGCGGCTGCGCTGAGGATCGCCGGCCAGCCGTTGAAGCGTACGAAAGCGGTGACTTGCGCGCGTGCCGGGGCCGCCTTGCGCGCTCGCTCGATGATTGGTCCAAGCGGTGCCGCCACGTAGGCGCTGACCGACGACTCGCCGGGCTTGCCCTTGAACAGGGCGTAGAGCGTGCCCTCGTCGTTGACTACGAATACGCCCTCGTAGCCGCTGGCATCGTACAGCGATTGGCCAACGTTCTTCTGCTCGTACGCCCATTGCCAATCGGCTTGGCCGTCAAAGTGCGCATAAGCTGCATCCCAGACGGCGTAGCTGGAAAGGAAGTGGCTTGAGGCCTGTAGCCGTTGCTCCAGCGCTTGGTTGGCGTGAAAGCGGCTATGTTGCATCGCCTGCTGGTCAAGGGTAGCGGCGATGTTGAACAAGGCGCCGAGGACGATCAGGCAACCCAGGCCGAACAAGGCGCCGAGCGCCCCGATCAGGCGTCGGATTTGCAGGCGCGAAGTGGGGCTGGAAGGGGGAAGCTCTGCATTCCTGTGCATGCGTGGGCGGCTCCTTCAACTGCAGCCTCCCACCCGGGATCTGGGGGAAGGTCTAGTCAGGATAGGCCAGCCGGAGCGCGGTAGCCTCGCCACGTGCCAGGTTGATCTGGTCGCGTCCTTCATGCTTGGCCGCGTATAGGGCCTTGTCCGCCTCCAGCAGCCAGTCTTCAGGGCTCGTCAGACCCGGGTGGAAGGCGGCGAGGCCGATGCTCAGGCTGATGCGCAGCCCCGGCAACTGTGGGTTGCGGTAAGCCGCGACCTGCTCGCGCAATCGTTCCATCGCCTGACAGGCTTGGGCTTCATGGGTGTTGGGCAAGATCAGACAGAACTCGTCGCCGCCGTAGCGCCCCGCCTTGTCGTGCTCGCGCAGGTTGCGTGTCAGCTCTTCACTGAGTTGGCGCAACACGCAGTCACCGACCACATGCCCGTAGGTGTCGTTGATGGGCTTGAAGTGATCGATGTCGATCAGTGCCACCACCGCCGGCGCTTGTTGTTGCTGGCAGATCTGGAACTTGAGCAGCAGCAGGTCTTTCCAGGCACCGTGGTTGAGCAGGCCAGTAAGGCTGTCAGTGCGGCTCAGTGCGCCGAGGCGGCGCTTGTGGTCGGACAGTTGGATCGCCAACTGATAACACACCCAGCCCAAGGCGAGCGGGTACAGGGTGAGCATCGGCAGGCTGGCGTACACTTGCACCGGTGTCGTCTGCAATTGTAGGCCCGGGCCCAGTACGATGATCGACACCAGCATCCCGACCAGTTGTGCGATCAGCCCGCGCACCACCATGGGCTTGCCGCCCGCAGCGACATTGTTCATGGTCACCATCGAGAGGATGGTCAGGCTTGGCAGCGGATTGAAATGCATGGTCGCGGCCCAGAAGCCGGCCGCCACCGAGTCCAGTTGCAAGTTGCGTAACTCGGCCTGATAGGGCATCGCCGAGCGGCGCGCCCAGTGGTAGGCCACATGCGGCCAGGCCAAGCCATTGAACAGCATCAGCAGCCACACCCAATCGGGTGGTTGCAAGGGTGCCACGGCAGCAGCGGCGGCGATCAGGCCGATACCCTTGCCGATGATGCGTGGTCGGTAAATGCGGCGGACAAACGAGTGTCCTTTTCCGCGGCTTATGTCCGTCATGGTGGTCCGTTTCTGCTGGGGGCGCCGTTTATCGCATAACTCGTATGAATATTGTCGAACATTCATTCATCGGGGAAAAATGACCTTACAAGCCAATTCACGGTTGATGCGATACCTCTGGAGTAACATGAAGCCCTTCCTCTTGCTCGGAGTGCTCCTGTACATGACTCCCATGGCCACCCCCGCTGGCGAGCCGGCGCCATATCGAGACGGTCGGTTCCACAATCAGCTGGAGCTGCCCAAGGATGGCATGCTCAAGAAACTGCGCATCGGCATGAAGTACCTGCTCCTGCGCAAGCTCCCTGAAACACGCCCCGACACCGCCATGGCCGTGCAGCCCATGAGCCGCCAGCAGGTGCTCGATGCACCGGACCACAGCCTTTGGCGGCTCGGGCATTCCACTATCCTGCTCAAGCTGCGCGGACATTTTTTTCTGACCGATCCGGTGTTCGCCGAGCGAGCCTCACCGGTGCAGTGGGCTGGGCCGTTGCGCTTCCATGCACCGCCCCTGGCCATCGAGGATCTGCCGCCGCTGGCGGCAGTCATTCTCTCCCATGACCATTTCGATCACCTCGATGAACAGGCTATCCGGCGGCTGGCACCGCGCACCGAACAGTTTCTCGCGCCCTTGGGCGTGGGCGAACTGCTGATGGAGTGGGGTGTACCGAGGTCTAAAGTGCGCCAGTTGGACTGGTGGCAGGAGGCGCAGGTACAGGGCGTACGCTTCATCGCAACGCCGGCGCAGCATTTTTCTGGTCGTGGGCTGTTTGACAGCAATCGCAGGCTGTGGGCGTCGTGGGTCGTTATCGATGCCGGGTTGAGGCTGTTTTTCAGTGGTGACACCGGCTATTTCGAAGGCTTTCGCCAAATTGGCGAGCGTTATGGGCCGTTCGACATCACGTTGATGGAAACCGGCGCCTATAACCTGGCCTGGCCGCATGTGCACATGCAGCCTGAGCAGAGCCTTCAGGCCCACCTTGATGTCCGTGGACGCTGGCTGTTGCCTATCCACAACGGTACGTTCGACTTGTCCACGCATGCTTGGCAAGAACCCTTCGAACGGATTCTCGCACTGACCCTCGCGGCGAATGTGGCGCTGTGTACGCCGCAGATGGGCGAGCGGGTCAGTCTCGACTCGCCACATACCGGGCAGAACTGGTGGCGGCCGCGGGCGCTGCCCCGCCAAGGGCGCTCTGCCGAGCGGGTGGTGGTGACGCGCTAGTCGTGTCGCGCGCGGGTATCGTCAAACAGCCTGGACGGCGGCTTGCCGCTGTCGCTGCGCACCTGGGCGTGGCTGATCAGGGCAAAGATGAAGCTGCCGCCGATGATGTTGCCGGCCAGTGTCGGTAAGGCGAAGTCCAACCAGAAGGCACTCCAGGACTGTTCTCCCGCCCATACCAGGTAGGACACCTCCAGAGAGCCCACTACTATATGTGTGAAGTCGCCCAGTGCCATGAGGTAGGTGATCAGCACGATGATCCAGATCTTGGCCTGCTCCATCGATGGGATCATCCACACCATCGTGGCGATCATCCAGCCCGAAACGATCCCTTTGGCGAACATTTGGCTGAGATCGTTCTCCATCACTTTGCGGCCGATTTCGAGAAACGCGATGTCGGTCTTGCTGTCGAAGATCGGCAGTTCGAGCATCACCCAGGCCACCAGCAAGGTGCCAGACAGGTTGCCGAGCAGAACGATGCCCCATAGTCGCAAGAGTCGGCCCAGGTTGCCCAGGGTCGGGGTGGTCATGACCGGCAGTACGGCGGTGAGCGTGTTTTCGGTGAACAATTGCTGGCGAGCGAGAATCACGCCGAGGAAACCTGCGCTGTAGCCGAGGCTGGCAATCACCTGGATGCTTTCACCTTCGGGTAGGCGTGCATAGAAAAGCCCCATGGCCATCAGCGACAAACCCATGGTCAAGCCGGCGGCCAGTGCCGACCACCAAAGCGCGGCCAGCGTCCGTTCCAGCTCCTGGTCGCCTTGCAGGCGGATGATCTCGTGCAGCACGGCCGCCCTTGGCGGCTGGTTGTGGCTGACTTCTTGTTGCTCGTCCGGCGACAGTCCGGGGGTCTTTTCGCTCTGCTCGTCGCTCATGATCACTGCGCTCCGCGTTGTGTTTCTTTACAGAGCGGAGCGCAGGTCATTTAGTTGCCCGATCGTCGTCGAAAGGCGGTTTTGAAATTTTTCGGATCAAAGTGTTGACTCTGATTTCAAAGCGCGTATTATTCGCCTCCTCGCAGCGTTGAACGCAACGAGGCAAGCGGTAAGTTGTTGAGGTTGAAGGTGTTTTTAAAACGGCTTCGAAAAAACTTCAAAATAACGCTTGACACGAAATGAGGAAAGCGTAGAATGCGCGC
>NZ_VAUO01000012.1 GCF_005796105.1 Pseudomonas mosselii
CTGCTGCTTAAAACTGTCCAACTTTTGGGGGGCAGTCCAACCTGTGGGAGCGGGCTTGCCCACGAATGGGGCGCATAGCGCCCCGGACGATCAAAGCCCTTCAAGCAGATCGGACATATCGTCGGCGTGCTCTTCTTCCTGGGCCAAGATGTCTTCGAAGATTCGCCGCGTGGTCGGATCCTTGTCGCCGATGTACTGGATGATCTCGCGGTAGCTGTCGATGGCGATGCGTTCGGCCACCAGGTCTTCGAGCACCATCTCTTTCAGCGAATCGCCGGCCACGTACTGGGCGTGGGCGTTCTTCGTCAGGTTGTCAGGGTTGAAATCCGGCTCGCCGCCCAGCTGCACGATGCGCTCTGCCAGCTTGTCGGCATGCTCGGCTTCCTGGTTGGCGTGTTCGAGAAACTCGGCGGCGGCCACGCTGGCCTTGATGCCGCTGGCCATGAAGTAGTGGCGCTTGTAGCGCAATACGCACACCAGTTCCGTGGCCAGCGATTCGTTGAGCAGGCGCAGGATGTTGTCACGGTCGGCATGGTAGCCCTCGGTTACCGCACCTTGCTCCACGTGTTGGCGGGCGCGTTCACGTAGGGTTTTTACATCGGTCAGTTCAGCACTCATGTTCATCTCCGTCAGCATCAGGGGTGGTCAGGTCATGCGCCATGGGTGGCGTCTTGGTCTTCCTGGCGTTGTTTGCAGGTCTTGAAGCCTTTGTCATCGACATGGCCGGTCGCGTCGAAGCGCACGTAGTAGGCCTGCTGATGGCCGTCGCGGTTTAGCACGTAGTTGTTGCAGGTGCCGCCGTGGGGCAGGTCGATCACGCTCGACGGGCTACCGCCAATGGCGATCACGCGCTGCATGGTCATGCCGTTCTCCACCTGCTTGACCAACGGCTCGTCGCGGTACGTGACGTAATCCACCGGGTTTTCCGGGCGGCTGCCACAGGCGGCGAGGGTCGCGCTTGCCAGAAGGATGGCCAGGGTCTGTCTGTACATGGTCCTGCTCCTTGCTCAGGGTCTGTTTTGCTTTGAACCGCACAGCGCGACGGGAGTTCGATTGCGATTGGCTTGGCGTGCGCTGTAGTGTGGCCAGATCGTCCACGCGCAGGAGGCAGGGCAATGCAGAAGCATCTGGCGACCCGTTATCCGCTGGTGCTGGTGCCGGGCATGCTCGGTTTCGTGCGCCTGGTGCTCTACCCGTACTGGTTCGGCATCGTCCCGGCGCTGCGCCGAGGTGGCGCGCAGGTGTTTGCGGTACAGGTCTCGCCGCTGCATTGCAGCGAGGTGCGCGGTGAACAGTTGCTGGCGATCATCGAGACCATCTGCCAGCGCACCGGGGCCGACAAGGTCAACCTGATCGGCCACAGCCAGGGGGCACTGAGCGCACGTTACGCGGCGGCCAAGCGCCCCGACCGGGTTGCCTCGGTCACTTCGGTGGCAGGGCCCAACCACGGCTCTGAGCTGGCCGATCATCTGGAACGCAGCGCGCCCGGTCACTCACCCCAAGGGCGCCTTCTTAAGGCCATCCTGCATGGCGTGGCGTTGCTGCTGGTGTGGCTGGAGACAGGTTGGCGGCGCACGCCGTTGCCAGTGGATGTACATGCCTCGCACCAGTCGCTTACCACCCAGGGCGTGGCGTTGTTCAACCAGGCTTATCCACAGGGGCTGCCGGAGGTGTGGGGTGGCGAGGGGGCTGCTGAGGTCAATGGGGTGCGCTATTACTCCTGGTCTGGCACCTTGCAGCCGGGGCTGACCGACCAGGGACGCAACCGCTTCGATGGCAGCCATCGCTTCTGCCGGCTGTTCGCCCGTAGTTTCGTACGGGAAAAGGGCCAGTGCGATGGGATGGTCGGGCGCTACAGCTCGCACCTGGGGCAGGTGATCGGCGATGACTATCCGCTGGATCACCTGGACATCGTCAATCAGTCGCTTGGCGCGGTGGGCAAGGGGGCCGAGCCGGTGCGCCTGTTCACCGAACATGCCGCGCGGCTGCGGGCGGCGGGGTTGTGAGAGATCACGCAGCGCGGGAGGGGTGAAAAATGTTGTCTACACTCAAGCTCGACCCGCGCGCCGAGCGCGCACCCTAGGAGATCGCGTCATGAAGAGGCTACAGGTGTCCATACTGGTGCTGGGCATGTTGCTCGCCGGGCAAGGATTTGCTGCCACCGCGCAACAGGAGAAGATGAAGACCTGCAACGCCGACGCTACCGCCAAGGCGCTCAAGGGCGATGAACGCAAGGCGTTCATGAGCACCTGCCTGAAGACCAAGCCGGCGCCGACCCAGCAGGAAAAAATGAAGACCTGCAACGCCGACGCCACCACCCAGGCGCTCAAGGGCGATGCGCGCAAGGCGTTCATGAGCGACTGCCTGAAGAAGAAGTGAGCTGCGCCTATGCGTGTGCCGTGAAGGCTGGCAGACTGCGATTCTTTCTGCTGTCTGCCGTCGAGGCTGTATGACCTTCACCCCCCGCCAGATCACCCTTGCCAGCCTGCTGATCGTCATGGCCGGGCTGTTGCTGGCCCTGCCCCTGAAGTTGCTGCCCAGCCTGCTGGCCGGGCTGCTTGTGTTCGAACTGGTCAACATGCTTACCCCGCGTCTGCAACCGCTGATCGCCGGGCAGCGCGCGCGTTGGCTGGCGGTGGCGCTGCTCGGCACGCTGGTGGTCAGTACCTTGACCCTGCTGATCGCCGGGGCATTCAGCTTCCTGTTGCACGAGGCCGAGAATCCCGGCGCTTCGCTGGACAAGTTCATGGCGTTGGTGGAGCGCGCCCGTGGTCAGTTGCCGCCGTTTATCGAAGGCTATCTGCCGGCCAGCGCGGCGGAGTTCAAGGTGGCCATTGGCGACTGGATCAAGAGCCACCTGAGCGACCTTCAGTTGGTAGGCAAGGGCATGGCGCACATGTTCGTCACCTTGCTGATCGGCATGATCCTCGGTGCGATCATCGCCTTGCAGCGCATCCCCGACGTGTCCCGGCGCAAGCCGCTGGCGGCCGCGTTGTTCGAGCGCTTGAACCTGTTGGTGCAGGCGTTTCGCAACATCGTTTTCGCGCAGATCAAGATCTCGCTGCTCAACACCGCCTTCACCGGGGTGTTCCTGGCGGTGGTCTTGCCGCTGTTCGGTGTGCACCTGCCGCTCACCAAGACGCTGATCGTGCTGACGTTCCTGCTCGGACTGTTGCCGGTAATCGGTAACCTGATGTCCAACACCCTGATCACTATCGTGGGTTTGTCGTTGTCGTTGTGGGTGGCGGCGGCGGCGCTGGGCTACCTGATCGTGATCCACAAGGTCGAGTATTTCCTCAACGCACGGATCGTCGGTGGGCAGATTCGCGCCAAGTCGTGGGAGCTGCTGCTGGCGATGTTGGTGTGTGAGGCGGCGTTCGGCCTGCCAGGTGTCGTGGCGGGGCCGATCTACTATGCCTACCTCAAGAGTGAGTTGAGGCGCATGGAGTTGGTTTGAGGAGCGGCAAGCTGCAAGCCTCAAACTGCAAGTAAAAGCAGATGTCGGCAGTTCGCAGATCTGCTTTTACTTGAAGCTTGCAGCTGCGCCCTCAGGCGCCGTAACGCTTGCGCGCCTCGATCGCCAGCCCGCTACCGATGCTGCCGAAGATATTGCCTTCGACATGCCGTGCATTGGGCAGCATCGCCGCCACGCTGTTGCGCAGCGCCGGGATGCCGCTGGAGCCGCCGGTGAAGAACACCGTGTCCACCTGCCCCTCGCTCACACCAGCCTTGGCCAGCAGCTCGGTCACACTCCCGCGTACGCGTTCGAGCAGGCCGTCGATGGCCTCTTCGAACAGCGCCCGCGTCAGCTCGGCGGCCAACTCCGGCTCTACCCGGCCCAAGTCGATACGGCGGCTGTCGCGGTCGGTCAGCTCGATCTTGCTGGCCTCGACTTCCATCGCCAGCCAGTGCCCGGCGCGCTGTTCGATCAGGTTGAACAGACGGTCGATGCCCTGCGTGTCCTCGATGTCATAGCGCATGCTGCCCAAGGCCAGCTGCGACTTTTGCGCGTACAGGGCGTTGATGGTGTGCCAGGTCGCCAGGTTGAGGTGGTAGCTGGTAGGCATAAGCGCGCCGCTCTTCATGCGGCTGCCGTAGCCGAACAGAGGCATCACGCCTTGCAGGCTCAGTTGCTTGTCGAAATCGGTGCCGCCGATGTGCACGCCGCCGGTGGCGAGAATGTCGTCCTGGCGCTCGTCCAGCAAATGGCGCTCTGGCGACAGGCGGATCAGGGTAAAGTCCGAGGTGCCGCCGCCGATATCGACAATCAGTACCAGTTCTTCGCGGCTGATGCCCGACTCGTAGTCGAACGCCGCAGCGATGGGTTCGTACTGGAACGAGACATCCTTGAAGCCGATCTTGCGGGCCACGTCAGCCAGGGTATCCTCGGCCTCCTGGTCGGCAGCCGGGTCTTCGTCGACGAAGAACACCGGGCGGCCTAGCACCACCTGGTCGAAGCTGCGCTGGGCACTGGCCTCGGCGCGCTTTTTCAGCTCGCCGATGAACATGCCCAGCAGATCCTTGAACGGCAGGGCGCTGCCCAGCACGCTGGTGTCGTGCTTGATCAGCTTGGAGCCCAAAAGGCTTTTGAGCGAGCGCATCAGGCGGCCTTCGTAGCCTTCCAGGTACTCGTGCAGCGCCTGGCGGCCGTACACCGGGCGACGTTCCTCGATGTTGAAGAACACCACCGAGGGCAGGGTGATCTTGCCGTCTTCCAGGGCAATCAGCGACGAGGTGCCCTCGCGGTGCCAGCCGACCGTGGAGTTGGAGGTGCCGAAGTCGATACCAAGGGCACGGGCCGGGGATACGTCAGACATTTGCGAAAGCTTCCGGAGGCAAAACGGCCGCGCAGTTTATGCCAGTTGCCGACTAAATCAAGACCGGTCGTCTGTCTTGGCGCAGGTGCGAGGCGACCTTGAAAGGCTATGCTTGACCCCAATCTTCAGCAGCAATACGCACATTCTTACTGGTGATCCATCCATGGACTTCAAAGACTACTACAAGATACTCGGCGTCGAGCCGGGCGCGGACGAGAAGGCGATCAAGGCCGCGTACCGCAAGCTCGCGCGCAAGTATCACCCCGACGTGAGCAAGGAGAGCGGCGCCGAGGACAAGTTCAAGGAGGCCAACGAGGCCTACGAGGTGCTTGGTGACAAGGACAAGCGCGCCGAGTACGACGAGATTCGCAAGTACGGCGGCCAGCATGGCCGGCCGTTCCAGGCCCCGCCTGGCTGGCAGGGCCGCGGTGGCAATGGTGGCGGCTTCGAAGGCGGTGACTTCTCCGATTTCTTCAGTTCGATCTTCGGCAGCCGGGGCGGCAACCCGTTCGGCGGCGCTCGTCAGCAACGCAGCGCCGGTCGGCGGGGGCAGGATGTGGAACTGGAACTGGCGGTGTTTCTCGAAGAGACCCTGAACAAGGAGTCCAAGCAGATCAGCTTCCAGGTGCCGCAAACCAACGCGGCGGGCCAGCGCACCGGGTTCACCACCAAGACCCTGAACGTGAAGATCCCCGCTGGGGTCACCGATGGCGAGCGCATTCGCCTGAAGGGCCAGGGCGCGCCGGGTGTGGGCGGTGGCGCGAATGGCGACCTGTTCCTGACCATTCGCATGGCGCCGCACCCGCAGTTCGATGTCGAAGGCCATGACCTGATCATCACCGTGCCGCTGGCGCCGTGGGAAGCGGCCTTGGGCGCCAAGGTGGCGGTGCCGACGCTGACCGGCAAGATCAACCTGACCATTCGCCCCGATAGCCAGAGCGGCCAGCGCCTGCGCGTCAAGGGCATGGGGCTGCTGAACAAGCAGGGCGAGCGCGGCGACCTGTACGCCCAGCTCAAGGTGGTGATGCCACCCCAGTCCGATGCCGATGCACGTGAGTTGTGGACCAAGCTCTCCGAGAAAGCCGCATTCAATCCGAGGACTCAATGGAGTAAGTGACCATGAGCAGCACCCTGATCGTTCAACTGGACATGCGAACCCTCTGCCAGGAAGCCGACCTCACGGCCGACTGCGTGATCGAAATCGTCGAACACGGCATCGTTGAACCATTGGGGCGAACGCCTGAGGAGTGGCTGTTCGACGACCGTGCGCCGGTGACCTTGAAGCGCGCGGTCAAGCTGCATCAAGAGCTGGAGCTTGAATGGGAAGGGGTGGCCCTGGCGCTTGAGTTGCTGGAAGAGGTGCAGCAACTGCGCAGCGAGAACAGCATGCTGCGCCAGCGGCTGGGCCGGTTCACCCAGATGTAACCGCCCGCAGGCTCGTGTAGGAGATCACCCAGCCCTTTGGGCTGCGCTGTCGCGCAGAGAACTGATTTCGCAAGCGCTCCGCGTACCCTGTGGGAGCGGCGGTTCGGCGCCCCGACTTGCCCGCGAAGCAGGCGACTCGGTGGATGGCACCGGCTTTGCCGGTGTTCGCGGGCAAGCCCGCTCCCANACACAAGGCCGCTCCTACAAGGGGCGTGCATTGCAGGTTAGAGGTGGGTAGGTCTTTAGCCTGGCTCAGCCCCAGGATTGAGCACCAACTGCATGAAGGTCAAATCCAGCCAGCGCCCGAACTTCACCCCCACCTGCGGCATCTGCCCGGTCACCACGAAGCCTTGGCGCTCATGCAGGCGTATCGACGCCGCGTTACCGCTCTCGATCGCCGCTACCATCACATGCTTGCCGCAATCCCGGGCCCGCTCGATCAGCGCGGCCATCAGCACCGGGCCCAGGCCCTTGCCGCGTTGGTCGGCACGCACATACACCGAATGCTCCACGGTCAGCCGGAAACCTTCGAATGGTCGCCAATCGCCGAACGAGGCGTAACCCAGTACACCCGTGGCATCCACCGCCACCAGGATCGGATAGCCCTGTTGTGCGCGCGCCTCGAACCAGGCCTGGCGGTTGGCCAGGTCTACCGGGGTTTCGTTCCAGATCGCCGTGGTGTGGCGCACGGCGTCGTTGTAGATGTCGAGGATACCCGGCAGGTCGGTGGGCAGGGCATCGCGGATCGGGTAACTCATGACAGCGTCTCGCAGAAAGGGTCGGTGCAGATTAAATGGTAACCAGCCCGCGCACACCCTCAGCCTGCATGTTTTCGCCACGCCCACGCTGGATGATTTCGCCACGGGCCATTACCAGGTATTGGTCGGCCAGTTCCTCTGCGAAGTCGTAGAACTGCTCCACCAGCAGGATGGCCATGTCGCCACGGTCAGCCAGTTTGCGGATCACCGCGCCGATTTCCTTGATGACCGAGGGCTGGATACCTTCGGTTGGTTCGTCGAGGATCAGCAGGCGTGGACGGCTGGCCAAGGCCCGGCCGATAGCCAGTTGTTGCTGCTGGCCGCCGGACAGATCGCCGCCCCGGCGCTGTTTCATCTGCTCCAGCACCGGGAACAGCGCGTAGATGAACGCCGGGACCTCGCGCGCCTCATGCGCCGCGAAACGCGACAGGCCCATCAACAGGTTCTCCTCCACCGTCAGGCGCGGGAAGATCTCGCGGCCCTGGGGCACGTAGGCGATGCCGGCGTGCACGCGCTGCTGGGGCTTGAGGTGGGTGATCGGCTTGCCTTCCCACTCCATGCGCCCGTCGCGGGCCGGCAACAAGCCCATCAGGCAGCGCAGCAGGGTGGTCTTGCCCACGCCGTTGCGCCCGAGCAGGCAGGTGACCTCGCCGATCTTGGCCTCGAACGAGAGGCCGCGCAGGATGTGGCTGCCGCCGTAGTACTGGTGCAGGGTGTCGATCTTGAGCATGTGTGCTTCCTGGAGAGTCTGTTTTACCCGTGCCGGCCCATTCGCGGGTAAACCCGCTCCCACAGAGTCGGCGCTGCTCTTGGGGTCTGCACCTAACCTGTGGGAGCGGGTTTACCCGCGAAGAGGCCGGCACAGAGATGCATGTCTAGCGGCCCAGATACACCTCGACCACCCGCTCATCCGCCTGCACCTGGGCCAGCGATCCCTCCGCCAGCACGCTGCCCTGGTGCAGCACCGTCACATGGTCGGCGATGCTGCCGACGAAGCCCATGTCGTGCTCCACCACCATCAGCGAGTGCTTGCCCGCCAGCGACCTGAACAGTTCGGCAGTGAATTCGGTCTCGGCGTCGGTCATGCCCGCCACCGGCTCGTCCAACAGCAGCAATTGCGGCTCCTGCACCAGCAACATGCCGATTTCCAGGAACTGCTTCTGCCCATGCGACAGCAACCCGGCCTGGCGCTGGGCCAACGGCAGCAGGCGCAGGGTGCCGAGCACCTCCTCGATGCGCTGGCGCTGCTCGGCGCGCGGACGCGCTAGGAGGCTGGCCCACACCGACTTGTCGGTCTTCAATGCCAGTTCGAGGTTCTCGAACACGCTCAGCGCCTCGAACACCGTGGGCTTCTGGAATTTGCGACCGACCCCGGCCTGCGCGATCTGGTACTCGCTCATGCGCGTAAGGTCGAGGGTCTCGCCGAAATAGGCGCTGCCGGTGTCGGGACGCGTCTTACCGGTGATCACGTCCATCAGGGTGGTCTTGCCCGCACCGTTGGGGCCGATGATGCAGCGCAGCTCGCCCACGCCGATGTACAGGTTCAGGGCGTTGAGGGCCTTGAAACCGTCGAAACTGACGCTGATGTCCTCAAGGCTCAGCACCGTGCCATGGCGCGTATCGAGCCCGGCTTTGCGTGCCTGGCCCAGGCCGATGGCGTCGCGGCTGGTGCCGAGGTTGTCGAACACCGGCTCCAGCATGAACTCGGGATGTACGGGGGGAACGCCTCTCATGGCTGGCTCCTTTTCTTCACCAGGCCCACCACGCCCTTGGGCAGGTACAGGGTGACGACGATGAACAGTGCACCGAGGAAGAACAGCCAGAACTCCGGGAACGCCACGGTGAACCAGCTCTTCATGCCATTGACCAGGCCTGCGCCGAGCAGCGGGCCGATCAACGTGCCGCGCCCGCCGAGGGCCACCCACACCGCCGCCTCGATGGAGTTGGTCGGCGACATTTCACTGGGGTTGATGATGCCCACCTGAGGCACGTACAAGGCGCCCGCCAGGCCACACAGCACGGCACTGAGCACCCACACCAGCAGCTTGAAGCCGCGCGGGTCGTAGCCGCAGAACATCAGCCGGTTCTCGGCGTCGCGCACGGCGGTGAGCAGGCGCCCGAACTTGCTCTGGGTCAGGCGCCAGCACAGGTACAGGCTGCCCAGCAGCAACAGCACGGTGAGGCTGAACAGCACCGCCCGAGTGCCAGGCGCTGCGATCTCGAAACCCAGGAGGGTACGAAAGCTGGTGAAGCCGTTGTTGCCGCCAAAGCCGGTCTCGTTGCGAAAGAACAGCAGCATGGCGGCAAAGGTCAGGGCCTGGGTCATGATCGAGAAGTACACGCCCTTGATCCGCGAACGGAAGGCGAAGAAGCCAAACACCAGGGCCAACAGCCCTGGTGCCAGCACCACTAGGCACAGGGCCCAGGCGAAGTGCTGGGTGCCGGTCCAGTACCAGGGTAACTCGCTCCACGACAGGAAGGTCATGAACCCTGGCAGCCCGTCGCCAGCGGCCTGGCGCATCAGGTACATGCCCATGGCATAGCCGCCGAGGGCGAAGAACAGGCCATGCCCCAGCGACAGCATCCCGGCGTAGCCCCAGACCAGGTCCAGGGCCAAGGCGACGATGGCGTAGCAGAGGATCTTGCCCACCAGCGTGAGGGTGTAGGCCGAGACCTGCAGCGTGTGCCCATCAGGCAGCAGCGACAGCAACGGCAAGGCCAGGAGCACCAGCACGACGGCAGTGCCGAGGGCCAGGGTGAGACGCGGTCCGGCTTTGTGTGCAGCGGTGACGATCAGTGGCTGGTTCATCAGTCGATCACCCGTCCCTTGAGTGCGAACAGGCCTTGCGGACGCTTCTGGATGAACAGAATGATCAGCGCAAGGATGAGGATCTTGCCAAGTACCGCACCGATCTGCGGCTCCAGCAATTTATTGGCGATGCCTAGCCCGAAAGCTGCCCAGAGGCTGCCGGCCAGTTGCCCGACGCCGCCGAGCACCACCACCAGGAACGAGTCGATGATGTAGCTCTGGCCCAGGTCCGGGCCGACGTTGCCGACTTGGCTCAGGGCCACGCCACCGAGCCCGGCGATGCCCGAGCCGAGGCCGAAGGCGAGCATGTCGACACGCCCGGTGGACACGCCGCAGCAGGCGGCCATGTTGCGGTTCTGGGTCACCGCGCGCACGTTCAGGCCCAGCCGCGTGCGGTTGAGCAGCAGCCAGGTGAGCAGCACCACGGCCAGGGCGAAGCCGATGATCACCACACGGTTGTAGGGCAGCACCAGGTTGGGCAGCAGCTGGATGCCGCCAGACAGCCACGCCGGGTTGCTCACCTCGACGTTCTGCGCGCCGAAGATCAGGCGCACGGCCTGGATCAGGATCAGGCTGATCCCCCAGGTGGCCAGCAGGGTTTCCAGTGGTCGGCCATACAGATGGCGGATCACCGTGCGCTCCAGGGCCATGCCGATGCCGGCACTGACGGCGAAGGCCACCGGCAGGGCGATCAGCGGGTAGAACTCGATGGCGCCGGGGGCGTAGCGCTGTACCAGTACCTGGACCATGTAGGTGCTGTAGGCGCCGAGCATGAGCATCTCGCCGTGGGCCATGTTGATCACCCCGAGCAGGCCGAAGGTAATCGCCAGGCCCAGCGCCGCGAGCAGCAGGATCGAGCCCAGCGACAAGCCGCTGAACGCCTGGCCGAGCAGTTCGCCGAGCAGCAACTTGCGCTGCACCTGGGCCAGGCTGGTTTCGGCGGCGGTGCGCACGGCTGCATCGGTTTCGGCGCCTGGTTGCAGCAGCGCTTCGAGGCGGGTGCGGGCCAGTGGGTCGCCGGTTTCGCCGAGCAGGCGCACGGCGGCCAGGCGTACGCCAGGCTCGCTGGCGCCCAGTTGCAGATTGGCTAGGGCCAAGCCGAGGGCTGCGTGGACAGCGGCGTCCGGTTCGCTGGCATAGCGTCGGTCGAGCACAGCCATTTGCGCCGGCTGTGCGCTTTTTTGCAGTTGCTGCGCAGCGGCCAGGCGCACGCTGGCCTGTTCACTGTGCAGTTGATGGCTGGCCAGGGCGTTGTCTATCAGTGCGCGCAGGCGGTTGTTCAGGCGCAGTTTGCGCGTGTCGCCTTCGGCGATACGGCCTTGGCGCAGGTTTTCCAGCAGCGCCAGGCGCGCGGGGTCGGGTTGCGCCGCCCAGCCTTCGAGCAGACGGGCTTGCTCGGCGGGCTTGGCGGTGAGGAAGAATTCGCCCTCGCTGGCGTGGGTGGTCAGGGGCAATAGCAGCAGTAAGGTCAGCAGGAGTCTGAGCATGCGTTCAATCCTGGAAATCGGCGGTGGATTCTTCGCGGGTAAACCCGCTCCCACAGGTCTCTGGGCGCTCTCGATACTTGTGGGAGCGGGCTTGCCCGCGAATGGGCCGCATAGCGGCCCCAGTCACTCAGTTACCTTTCACCGCATAATCCGGCCGCTTGTCATTCCCCGGAATGAACGGGCTCCAAGGCTGCGCGCGCAGTGGTTCCTCGGTCTGCCACACCACGCTGAACTGCCCGTCGTCCTGGATTTCGCCGATCATCACCGGCTTGTGCAGGTGGTGGTTGGTCTTGTCCATGGTCAGGGTGAACCCGGATGGGGCCTTGAAGCTCTGCCCGGCCAGCGCCTCGCGCACCTTGTCGACATCGGTGGACTTGGCTTTCTCGACTGCCTGCGCCCACATGTGGATGCCCACGTAGGTCGCTTCCATCGGGTCGTTGGTTACCGCCTTGTCGGCGCCCGGCAGGCCCTTGGCCTTGGCGTAGGCCTTCCAGTCAGCGACGAATTTCTGGTTGACCGGGTTCTCCACCGACTCGAAGTAGTTCCACGCCGCCAGGTGCCCCACCAACGGCTTGGTGTCGATGCCGCGCAGCTCTTCTTCGCCGACCGAGAACGCCACCACCGGCACGTCGGTGGCCTTCAGGCCCTGGTTGGCCAGCTCTTTGTAGAAGGGCACGTTGGAGTCGCCGTTGACCGTGGAGATGACCGCTGTCTTGCCTCCTGCGGAGAACTTCTTGATGTTGGCGACGATGGTTTGGTAGTCGGCGTGGCCGAACGGGGTGTAGACCTCTTCGATGTCCTTGTCCGCCACGCCCTTGCTGTGCAGGAAGGCGCGCAGGATCTTGTTGGTGGTGCGTGGGTAGACGTAGTCGGTGCCCAGCAGGAAGAAGCGCTTGGCGCTGCCGCCGTCTTCGCTCATCAGGTACTCCACCGCCGGAATCGCCTGCTGGTTGGGCGCGGCACCGGTGTAGAACACGTTAGGCGACATCTCTTCGCCTTCATATTGCACCGGGTAGAACAGCAGGCCGTTGAGCTCTTCGAACACCGGCAGCACCGACTTGCGCGACACCGAGGTCCAGCAGCCGAACACCACTGCCACCTTGTCTTGGGTCAGCAGTTGGCGGCTCTTTTCGGCGAACAGTGGCCAGTTGGACGCCGGGTCCACCACCACCGCTTCGAGTTGCTTGCCGTTGACCCCGCCCTTGGCGTTGATTTCGTCGATGGTCATTAGCGCCATGTCCTTGAGGGACGTCTCGGAAATCGCCATGGTCCCCGACAGCGAATGCAGGATGCCCACCTTGATGGTTTCGGCGGCCTGGATGCTCCAGCTCAGGCCCATCGCGGCGATGGATGCGCTAAGGGTGAAGGCCTTGATCAGACTGCGACGCTTCATGTGCTCACTCCGATGTGATTGTTGTGGTGCTGGCTGAAACGGAGATTGCAAGGGCTGTGCCTGGCGGCGAAAAGCTCGCAATAGAGCGGCTGTGCGACGAATCGGGGCGTTTTGCGTGTCCACGATGGTGCTTGCGCGTTGGGCGTGCACAGGATTGGGGCCTGGGTATGGTGAACACTTTTGACACACAAGCGGTACTTGAGTACCGTGCCGCACCGCAGTAGTTTCTGCGGTTCGGGATTGGCGTCCCGGATACAGAGAGTGAGCACTTTCAGCAGTGCTCTGCATGGCTGCACCCGTTATGGGCGGAGCCGTGTGTGGGAGCCTTCGGGCTCACCGGCTCTCTCTGTCCGGCACGCCAACCCGCACGGCTCCGTCCACCCTTATTGGCGTATGGGCACGGGGCTTAACCAACAGAGAGCCGCAAGGAGATGCACCATGCTCAAGAAGATCGTTCCAGATCCACCGTTCGCGCCTGTCGCTGGCGCACCTCTCATGTGCACCGCCCAACGCGAGGTGCACCCATGAACCAGGAATCGCTGGCCAGCCCCGCCATTTGCAAACCCCGTCCTATCACCGGCAGTTCACAGTTCGGCACCTGCAATCACGCCCACGCCCCGATGCTCTCGGTGCATGCCGGGGTCGATAGCGAGGATGCGCTGGTGTGCGCCGTGGCGGCATTGAAGGCGGCGTATGAGACCAATGCCACGGCACTGGAAAAGGCGGATGAGCCGTTGCGCAGTTTGCTGACGGCGACGGAAAACTCGCTGGAGAAAGGCCTGGCGCTGGCCGAGGCGGTGCTCGAAGGGTTGGAGCAAGGCTGACAACCGCAGGGGCCGCTGTGCGGCCCTTCGCGGGACAAGCCCGCTCCTACAGCCTGGACTGCGCGCATCCTGTGGGAGCGGGTTTACCCGCGAAGGGCTGCGCAAGCAGCCCCATTGCTGGATCAGTTGCCTGAGGCGTCACGCAATGCCGCACGCGGCTGGCGCTTGCTGCGCACGAACTGATAGGTCACCGCCAGGATCACGAACCAGATCGGCGTCACCACCAGCGCCGAGCGGGTGTCGGCTTCCAGGCTCAGCAGCACCAGGATGCCGGCGAAGAACACCAGGCACACGTAGCACATCAAGCGCCCACCGGGCATCTTGTAGCTCGATGCTTGGTGCAGCGCGGCGCGGTTTTTCCGGTAGCTCAGGTACGACAGCAGGATCAGCGTCCAGACGAACATGAACAGCACCGCCGACACCGTGGTCACCAGGGTGAATGCCTCGACCACGTCCGGCACCAGGTAGATCAGTACCGCGCCCAGCAGCAGGCAGGCGCAGGAGAAGTACAGGCCGTTGGCCGGCACTGAGCGGCGCGAGAGGGTTTCGAACGCCTTGGGCGCATCGCCCTCCTGGGCCAGGCCGAACAGCATGCGGCTGGTGGAGAATACGCCGCTGTTGGCCGACGAGGCTGCCGAGGTCAGCACCACGAAGTTGATGATGCTCGCCGCTGCCGGCAAGCCGGCCAGCACGAACAGCTCGACGAACGGGCTCTTGCCTGGCACCACATCGCGCCATGGGGTGACCGCCATGATCGCGACCAGCGCCAGCACGTAGAACACGATGATGCGGATCGGGATGGAGTTGATCGCCCGTGGCAGAGTGCGTGCAGGGTCCTTGGCTTCGGCAGCGGTGGTGCCGACCAGCTCGATGCCGACGAAGGCGAACACGGCGATCTGGAAGCCGGCGAAGAAGCCCATCAGGCCATGCGGGAACATGCCGCCGTCGCTCCACAGGTTGGCCAGCGAGGCGGTGTTGCCGCTGGGCGACTGGAAGCCGGTGATGACCATGTACAGGCCGGTGGCGACCAGGCCGAGGATGGCGATGATCTTGATCAGCGCGAACCAGAACTCCATCTCGCCGAACAGCTTTACGGTCACCAGGTTCAGCGACAGCAGCAGCGCCACGCAGCTCAGCGCGGGTATCCACTGCGGCAGCTCGGGGAACCAGAACTGGGTGTAGGCAGCGATCGCCACCACGTCGGCGATGCCGGTGACGACCCAGCAGAACCAGTAGGTCCAGCCGGTGAAGTAACCAGCCCAGGGGCCGAGCAGGTCGGCGGAGAAGTCGATGAACGACTTGTAGTTGAGATTCGACAGCAGCAACTCGCCCATGGCGCGCATGACGAAGAACAGCATGAAGCCGATGATCATGTAGACGAAGATGATCGAAGGGCCGGCCAAGCTGATGGTCTTGCCAGAGCCCATGAACAGGCCGGTGCCGATGGCACCGCCAATGGCGATGAGCTGGATGTGTCGGTTAGTCAGGTTGCGTTGCAGGTGCTGGTCTTCAGCCTGCGTTGGCGTGGGTTGGGTCATAGGCTGCATTCCGTTGAGTGTCAGTCTTCTTGTCTGAACTAGCCGGGTAGGCTAACACGCCCGTTCCAGATAGAGGCGTGACAGATCGACACGATGTTGGCAGTGCAGATTGACTGAGCGTATGGCGAGGGTCGGTGGTTGCTTCCTGCATCCTGGGGCTGCTTTGCAGCCCTTTCGCGACACAAGGCCGCTCCTACAAGGGACCGCGTACCTCCTGTGGACCGGCCGGAAAGGGGCGCGAAGCGCCCCCGGCAATCTCACGCCCGAACCATCACCCGACGGCGAAGCACCAGGCTGTCGACCACCCACATCACGACCATCGATACTCCCACCAACGGGAACGCCACGCCCAGCACCAACATCACCGCCACCGCGGTCTTCCAACGCGGCAGATCATGGCGCAGCGGCGGTACGCCGAGGCCGCCAGCCGGGCGGCGCTTCCACCACATCACCAGGCCGCTCACCGAACCGAGCAGGATCATCAGGCACACCAGCAGGATGATGATCTGGTTCAGCGGCCCGAACATCTTCCCTTCATGCAGCATCACCCCAAGCTCGGTGGCGCGGGCCACTGTGCTGTAGTCTTGCCAGCGCACATCGGCCAGCACCTTGCCGGTGTACTGGTCCACATGCAGCGTTGCATCGTTGCGAGGGTCATCGGCGAACACCGCGAGGGTGAACACGCCGTCGGCAGTGGTCGGCAAGGTGATGCTGTAGCCCGGCTCGACGTTGCGCAGCGTGGCGATATCCTCGACCTGTTGCAGGCTTACCAGCGGCGCTGCCGGTGCACTGTCGGCCATGTGATGCCCGGCATGTTCGGCGTGTGCGCCGGACACCGGCATCGGGGTGTTCTCCAGGGCCCAGGGCACGGTCTGGCGGTGTGCTTCGTTCAGCTCGCCGGCCTGCCGGTCGGACTTGGGCACGTCGGTCCACATGGCAGCTGGAAAGCGATTCCACAGCTCGGCGTACTGCTTGCCCCACAAGCCGGTCCAGGTCATGCCGCTGATCAGCATCAGCAGCAACAAAGCCGAGCCCCAGAAACCGGTGACCGCATGCAGGTCGCGCCAGAACACTCGCCCTCTGGCACTCAGGCGCGGCCACAGTACGCCCGCGCTGCTGCGCCCGCGCGGCCACCACAGGTAAAGCCCTGACACCACCAGCACGATGCCCCAGCCAGCGGCCCATTCCACCAGGCGATCACCGACGGTGCCGACCATCAGCTCGCCGTGCAGGGCGCGGGCGATGGCTTGCAGGTTCTGCTTGCCGTCCTGCTCGCCCAGCACCTTGGCGCTGTACGGGTCGACGAACACGTTCAGCTCGCGACCACCGGCATGCACCACGAACTGCGCGCTGCGCTCGGCGTTCAGTGGCGGCAGGTACTTACCCACGTGGCCCTGTGGATACGCCTGCTGCACGGAGGCCAGCAGGGTATCGGCGCTCTGCCGGTGATGGCCGGCCTCGACCACCATCAGGTCGCGGTACAGCAGCGGGTCGAGCTGCGGCTTGAACAGGTAGATGATCCCGGTGATTGCCAGCAGGATCATGAAGGGCGCGACGAACAGCCCGGCATAGAAATGCCAGCGCCACGCCAGGTTGTAGAACGACACGTTTGGTTTGCTCATCGGAGCCTCGCATTTCGACCAGGTTGGGCGCGGTCAGGCCCGCGCCCGGTTGTTGTTGTCAGAAGCTGAAATCGACCTTGGTCCAGAATGTCCTGCCTGGCTCGTTCACCGGTTGTGGGTCGCTGGACGAGAAACCGAACCCGGCGTTCCCGGCCAGGTTGAGGTGCTCGGCGTAGGTTTTGTCGAACAGGTTATCGACGCCCGCACTGAGCTTGAGGTTACGGTTGACCTTGTAGGCGCCGTTGAGCGAGAACACGCCGAAGCCGCTGCTCTTCTGGTAGTCCTTGCCGACCACGTTGCCCTGGTTCTCGGCCACGCGGTTCTGCGCCGAGACCAGCCGCCACAGGCTGCCGACGCTCCAGGCATCGCGGCTGTAGGTCAGGCCCAGGCGGCTTTCCAGCGGGGGCATCTGCGGTAGAGCCTTGCCGTCGCTGCTGTTCTTGCCCCAGGCATAGGCCAGGGTGGCGTCGGCCTTCCAGTTTTCGCTGAGCGCGTAGGCCGCGCCCAGCTCGCCGCCCATGATGCGCGCGTCGATGTTCTGCGCCTGGGTGCTGCTCATGCCCATCATCCCGGTGCGATAGTCGAACAGGATGTAGTCACGCACCTGGCCGACATAGCCCGAGGCCCAGGCTTCCAGGCGTTCACCTTGGTACTGGATACCGAAGTCCAGCTGGGTGGTCTTCTCTGGCTTGATGCTGTCGAAGGCGTTGACGGTGCCTGCCGGGCCCTGGTCGGGCGAGAACAGCTCCCAGTAGTCCGGGAAGCGCTGGGCATGGCCGAGGCCGACGTAGGTGGTCGCCGGCAGTGCCGCAAGATCGTGCTCGTAGCGCACGAAGCCGCTGGGCAAGGTGTCGGCGCGGGTGTTGCCGTTAGTGGCGCTGGCGTCGCGGTAATCCTTGGCCGAGGCGCGGTCCAGGCGGGCGCCGGTGATCAGCCGGTCGTTGCCGGTGGCGTACCAGGTAAGTTCGCCGAACACCCCGTAGTTGTGGAAGTCGGCGTCCTTCTCCCATGCCACGTCTTTATAGGTATCGACGCCCATGGCGCTGCGCGCGCGGTGCTCGTTGGTCTGGGCGTCGAGGCCGCTGACCAGTTGCACGTCGGCCCAGCGCCAGGTGGCCTTGATCCGTGCGCCGAGGGTGCGGCGGTCGACGTTGGCGGCCATGGGGCCTGCCATCATGCCGGTGCCGGACGGGGTGCGCAGGCTGTAGTTGTCCATCACGTGGTCGGCGTAGTTGTAGTAGAGCTGCGCTTCGAGCTTGTCGAGCACGCCGCCGAGGTTGGACTTCTCGAAACGTAGGCCCAGGCTCTCGCGCTTGAACTGCGAGCCGTCCATGCCACGCCCGGCGTAGCGGGCCTCGCCATCGCCCTTGCCGGCGGTCAGTTCGAGCAGGGTGTCGGCGTCGGGGGTCCAGCCGAGGGTGACGTCGCCGTTCCACTTGTTCCAGCGCGACGGCACGCTGTCGCCGTTGCCATCGGCGTAGTCGTCCGAGTGCGACTGGTTGCCGACGAAGCGTACGTAGCCCAGCGGGTTGCCGGCGGCCGCGTCGAGCACTTTGTCGAAGCGGCCGTTGGAGCCGGCCATCAGGCTGGCATTGACCCTACTGCCCAACTCGCCGAATTGTTCCGGTTCGCGTTCGAAGAGCACGGTCCCCGCCGAACCGCCGGGGCCCCAGATCACGCTTTGCGGGCCTTTGATCACGGTGAGGCGGTCGTAGGTTTCCGGCGAGATGTACGAGGTCGGGGCGTCCATGCGGTTGGGGCAGGCGCCGAGCATCACACCGCCGTTGGTGAGGATGTTCAGGCGTGAGCCGAACATGCCGCGCAGCACCGGGTCGCCGTTGGTGCCGCCTGCGCGGATCGCCGAGAAGCCGGGAATGGTCTTGAGGTAGTCGGCGCCATCGCTGGCCGGCACCGGCTGGCGTGGGTCCTTGGGGTTGGTGACCACGGTCAGCGCAGCGCTGGGAGCGATGGAGGTGATCACCGTCGGGCTCAGTTCAGGGGCGTCGGGCGCGTGGCCTTCATGGCCGGTGTCGTCGGCCAGGGCCAGGGGCGCGAGCAGCGAGCCGCAGAGCACGGCGAGGGTTCCGCGCAGCGCGCGCGCGGATACAAAGGTACAGCTGGACATAGTGATTCCAGTCGATCAGAAAGGCACGGGCGCGGAGCCAGTAGGCTCCGGGCGTTCTGTATGGGCTTTAGACGCTGATCGAGTGGGGTGGCGCGCGGCTGCGCGCACCGGGGAACACGGCCTGCCGGGCGTGGCCCTGGCGTGTCGCGAAGAGGGGCGTGGCGGGTGGCAGCACACTGCCCGCGCTGAGCGGGCTGAGGGTTTGGGGCAGGGCGGGGCAGTTGAACAGCAGGCTACAGTACCCGCACTTTTCCCACATCACATGCAGCTGGCCGTCGTTGCCGTGACCTGGGTGATGCATGTCGCCGTGGGCATGTTCCATGGGCATGTCCATGCTCATCGGCATGGACATGCTGGCGTGGTGCTCCATCGGCATGGACTGGGAAACCAGTGGTCCGATGAAGATCATCCACATGGCGAACAGACTCAGCCAGCCGCCACCGACGCGCCTGCGATCAGGGCGGGTGCTGCGGGCGGAGCTGTTGCGCGACAGGCTCATGGCGAGCGCCAGTCAGGTCAGTGCGTGTGGGCGTGACCTTGCTGCTCGGCGGGCGGCTGCTGCTGTACGGCGACGTCGACGGTGATGTCTCCGGCTTTCTCGAAGTGCAGGGTCAGCGGGAAGCGCTTGCCATCGGCCAGCAGGCTGCGGTCCTTCGGTTGCAGGATCATCACGTGGTAGGCGCTCGGGGCGAAGGTCACGTCCTTGCCGGCCGGCACGGTTACGCTGGGCACCTGCTGCATCTTCATGGTGCCGCCAGCGGTCATGGCGTGCTCGTGCAATTGCGCGTCGCTGCTGATCGGGGTATCCACCGAGAGCAGGCGGTCATCGACCTTGCCGTTGTTGTGCACCACGAAGTAGGCAGCCACATTAGGCGCGTTGGGCGGTAGTGCCAGCGACCAAGGGTGGGCGATGTGCAGATCACCGACGGTGTATTCGTGGGCGTTGGCATAGGTGCCGGGCAACAGCAGGGCGGCCAGGACGAGGGCTTGCTTGAGCATGGTGATTCTCCGATGGGTTCAGGTTCAGGCGCATAGCGGATTGAACTCAGGCCAGCGGAGAGGCACGGGGATTGAGCGCGGGCCATAACTGGCGCGGCGTGGGCTGGTAGGCGGCAAGCGCCGGTGCGTGGCGCGCGGGCCGCAGCGGCGGGTTGTGCAACTGTGGCGGGTAGCCAGGCAGTGCCAGCAGGGGCGCGGCGCCCGAGCAGCACCAGCAGTTCAGCATGCCGGCACTGTTGTCGCTCTGTGGGCCGAGGTCGATCTTGGCCAAGGCCTGCACATCGACCTTGGCCTTGTTCGCCATGCTCGAACAGAACGCCCCCCACAGCAGCTGCTCGGCCGGGCCCTTGGGCGCGGCGGAGGACAGCGGCATGGCCAGCAGGTTGAACAGCACTGCAAGGCAGGCTATCCAGGCGATGTGCCGACGTGGGGGCATGGAGAGATCCGGTCAGGAATCGTGATGGCTATTGTACGGCGGAGTATAGGAAAAAATGCCGGGGTGCGGTGAAGTGACGCAGTAGCGCCCCACACACGACCCCTGTAGGAGCGGCCTTGTGCCGCGAAAGGGGTGCGAAGCGCCCCCAGCGATTGTGCAGGATGCCAATGATCTGGGGCCGCTGCGCAGCCCGTTCGCGACACAAGGCCGCTCCTACAGGGGGCGTGTCGCTTAGGCCTTGCCTCGGCCCATCAGACCGCGCACGGTCTCTTGCAGGTCGGCAGGCAGCACCACGACCTTGGCATTGTCGCTACCGGCCAGGTTTTCCATGGCACCGATGTAGCGCTCGCCCAGCAGGTACATGGCCGGGGTGATCTCGTTGCCCACCGCTTCCTTGACCAGGGTAATCGCCCGGGCCGAGGCTTCGGCCAGGTTGACCTGCGCTTCGGCGTCCAGCTTGGCCGATTGCAGGCGCGCTTCGGCTTCGAGAATGGCGGCCTGCTTGTTGCCTTCGGCGCGGGTCACGTCGGCTTTACGCTCACGCTCTGCGGCCGCCTGGCGCTCCATGGCAGTCTGCATGCTCGGCGATGGCTTGATGTCCTGGATTTCCACTGAGCGCACGGTCACGCCCCAGTCTTCGGTCTGCTCGGACATCGCCTCACGCAGGCGTGCCTTGATCTGCTCGCGGCTCGACAGCGCTTCGTCCAAATCCATGGCGCCGACGATGGCGCGCAGCGAGGTCATGGTCAGGCTGGTGACGGCGAACGAGAAGTTCTGCACGCCGTAGGAGGCCTTCTGTGGGTCGACGACCTTGGCGAAGCACAGGGCGTTGGCGACGATCACCGCGTTGTCCTTGGTGATGATCTCCTGCTGCTGCACATCGAGGATGATGTCCTTGGTCGGCAGGCGGTAGGCGACCACGTCCATGTACGGGATGACGATGTTCAGGCCAGGCTTGAGTGTGCTGTGGTAGCGGCCCAGGCGCTCGACGATCCATTCTTCGCCCTGGGGCACGATGCGCACCCCCTTGAAGACGGTGATCAGTACGAATGCGGCCAGGGTGCCGACGACGATAAGGCTGGTCATGTGTGCAAACTTCCTTTTAGTGCGGAGTCAGGCCCGGGTAATGCGGGCGGTGTTACCTTCGATGGCGGTCAGGCGCACGCGCTCGCCGGCGGGGATGTCGCTGTCAGCGATGCAGGTCCATTCTTCGTTGCCCAGGATTGGCTTCTGGAAGCGCACGCGGCCTTTCTGGAACGGCGAGACACCGACGGTCAGCAGGCCGACTTCACCGATCACGCTGTCAGCGGTCCAGCGCACGTCGGGCTTCTTGCTGCGAAACAGCTTGAACCACAGCAGCGTGGTGATGGACGAGAACACTACCCACAGCAGCCCCTGCGTATCCAGTTGCAGGCTGGGGGCCAGTAGCGCGACGAACGACACCAGCACGGCGCCGATGCCGAACCAGAGAATGAAGAACGTGGGCAGGACCAGTTCCAGCAGGATCAAGGCCACGCCGAAGACGAGCCAGATCCACCATTGCATTTCCATATGGGTGGGCCTTCCGATTAGAGGGGAGCAGAGTTTAAGGCAAGATCGAAGCCAAGGGCCATCAGGCATGTCCGACATGACCTGGAAGCCACGGCCTTGAATCAAAACTAGAACCTGACGTGAACACCGGCGCCATCCCACGCGAGACGCATCCACCATCTTAAGGTGGGGGTCCTCAAAACGCAGAGGACAACCAGTCTTCCACTCGCAACCCCGGCACTCGTTGAAATTCGCGAAGGTTATTGGTGACCAGCACCAGCCCACGCGCGCGCGCGTGGCCAGCGATCATCTGGTCATAGGGGCCGATCGGCGTGCCGGCCTTTGCCAGTTCGGCACGCAGCTGGGCGGTATGCGCTGCCCCCGTCTGGTCATAGTCGAGTACTTCGAGCCGCGCGGCGAAGCCTTCGATCACTGCAAGGTTGCGCTCCGGGGCGGCAGACTTCTCCGCGCCGTAAACCAGTTCCATCAGCGTTATCGTACTGATCGCCAGTTGACCGTGATGGCGGTTGAACGCATCACGTACCTGTTGTGGTTTGTTCTTGATGGTGAAAATGCAGATGTTGGTATCGAGCATGTACCTGAGCATCAGAATCCTTCGCGCTCCTGATCGACGGGCTGGTCACGACATGCCATGTAATCCGCTGTCACGTCATCACCGTCGAACCAGTGGTCCCAAGCTTCCCCAGCAGGTGAAATGATGCGTGAACGACCGATTGCGACGATATCCACGCGAGTGACGTCTTCGGGAAGGGCGAGTGCCTTTGGCATGCGGATGGCCTGGCTGCGATTGCTTTTGAAGACTGCACCTTGCTCCATGACGGGCCTCCTTGAAAGCGCGAATGTATGTCCGAAGTTTAAGTCGACGCGGGTATATGTCAATGGGATATACGTTTTTCCTGTCAGGGCGCGGTGCCGCCTAGTGCTTGCAGCAACTGATGCGGACTATCGAACTGGCGATCTACCTCAGGCAGTGCGGGACGTTTCAGCACCAACACCGGCACCCCACGTTCGCGCGCTACTTCAAGCTTTGGCTCGGTCGCCGTGCTGCCGCTGTTCTTGCTCACCAGCACGTCGATCTGGCGGCGCTCGAACAGCGCGCGTTCATCGTCGATGCAAAACGGCCCGCGGGCGCCGATCACCTCGCAGCGCGCATTGCCTGGGCAGGTTTCGAGGGCGCGCAGGGTCCAGAACTGGTGCGCTGGAATCTCGTCGAGGTGCTGCAAAGGCTCGCGCCCGAGGGTGAACAGCGGGCGCTGGAAGGGCGCCAACGCCTCGATCAGCGCGGCCCAGTCGGCCACCTCGCGCCAGTCGTCGCCGGGTTGCGCCTGCCAGGCCGGGCGGCGCAAGGCCCAGCAGGTGACCCCTGCGCTGCGCGCGGCGAGGGCTGCGTTGGCGCTGATTTGCGCGGCATACGGGTGGGTGGCGTCGATCAGCAGGTCGATGCGCGCCTCGCGCAGGTAATCGGCCAAGCCTTCGGCGCCGCCGTAACCGCCGACGCGCACCTGGCAGCTCAGGTCCTGAGGCACGCGACCGACCCCGGCCAGGCTGTAGACGTGCTGTGGCCCCAGTTGACGGGCGATGGCCAGGGCTTCGGTCACGCCGCCCAGCAGCAGGATGCGACCGCTCATTGCACACCGGCCTTGCCGACGATACCGCCCTGGCGGTCGATGGCGAACACTTCCACCTGCACCTGGTCTGGCACTACGCTGCGAGCGAACGCCAGGGCGTGGCGGCAGACCTCGTCGCCCAAGGCGATGCCTGCGGCGTGGGCCAGGGCCAGCGCCTGCTGGCTGGTGTTGGCGGCGATGATCGCTTGTTGTAGGTCCGTTGCGGCTCCGATGCCGGCCGCCCAGCCGGCCAGTTGCGGCAGGTCGATGCTGGAGTGGCGGCTGTGCAGGTCCATGTGCCCGGCGGCCAGCTTGCTGATCTTGCCGAAGCCGCCGCACAGGCTTAGGCGGGCCACCGGTACCTTGCGCAGGTGCTTGAGCACGGCGCCGACGAAGTCGCCCATCTCGATCAGGGCGATTTCCGGCAGGTCATAGACCCGGCGCATGGTGTCCTCGCTGGCATTGCCGGTGCAGGCGGCAATGTGCGTGTAGCCGTTGGTGTGGGCGACATCGATGCCTTGGTGGATCGAGGCGATGTAGGCCGCGCAGGAGAACGGGCGGACGATGCCGCTGGTGCCCAGGATGGAAAGCCCGCCGAGAATGCCCAGGCGCGGGTTCATGGTTTTCAGCGCCAAGGCCTCGCCGTCGCGAACATTCACCGTGACTTCGAAGCCGCCGCCGTAAGCGCACTCGCAGGCCAGCGCTTGCAGGTGTTCGCTGATCATTCGGCGTGGCACCGGGTTGATTGCCGGCTCCCCCACGCCCAGCACCAGGCCTGGGCGGGTCACGGTGCCGACGCCTGATCCTGCGACAAAGCGGATACCTGGCTCAGGCAAGAGTCGCACCTGGCTGTACAGCAGGGCACCGTGGGTGACATCGGGGTCGTCGCCGGCATCCTTGAGGGTCCCGGCTTCGGCGCCGCCGTCGATCAGGCGGCAGAACTCCAGGCGCATCTGCACCACCTTGCCCTTGGGCAGGGTGATTGACACTGCGTCGTTGTGCTGGCCGCTCAGCAACAGGCGCGCTGCCGCCAGGCTCGTGGCGGTGGCGCAGCTGCCGGTGGTCAGGCCGCTGCGCAAGGGGGCGGGGTGTTCGCGGGTTTCTTCACGCATCGGCGGGCTTGACCACTTCGAGCAGGGTGATCGGCAGGGCCTGGCGCCAGGTGTCGAAGGCCCCGAGCGGTTGCGCGTGGGCGATATGGATGCGCGTCAGCTCGCCACCGTGGTGTTGCTGGAACTGCGCCAGCATCACCTCGCTTTGCAGGGTCACGGCATTGGCCACCAGTCGTCCACCGGGGCGCAGGCGCTCCCAGCACAGCGCCAGCACCCCATCGCGGGTGACACCGCCGCCGATGAAGATCGCGTCGGGTTGTTCGAGGTCTTGCAGGGCCTGGGGCGCCTTGCCGCGTACCAGTTGCAGGCCCGGTACGCCGAGGGCGTCGCGGTTGTGCTCGATGAAACCTTGGCGGCCTTCATCGGCTTCGATGGCCAGGGTGCGGCAGCTGGGGTGGGCGCGCATCCACTCGATACCAATCGAACCGCAGCCGGCGCCGACATCCCACAGCAGCTCGCCGGGTTGCGGCGCCAGGCGCGCGAGGGTGATGGCGCGAATATCGCGCTTGGTCAGTTGGCCGTCGTGCTGAAACGCGCTGTCGGGCAGGCCGGCGACACGCGGCATGCGTAGGGCGTCGGGCGTGGCCTGGCAGTCGATGGCGACCAGGTTCAGGGCGGCGATGTTGCGGTGCGCCCAGTCATTGGCGCTGCCGCAGAGCTGGCGCTCCTCGGGGCCGCCCAGGTGTTCGAAGACCTGCAACCGGCTCGGCCCGAAGCCGCGCTCGCGCAGCAGCGCCGCGATGGCTGCGGGGCTGTGCTCGTCGTTACTCAGTACCAGCAGGCGCAGGCCGCTGTACAAGTGGGCATTGAGCGCTGCCAGCGGGCGCGCCACCAGCGAAACCACCTGCACGTCCTGCAACGGCCAGCCCAGGCGGGCGGCGGCCAGGGCGCAGGAGGAGGGCATCGACAGCACCTGCATTTCGTTGCTCGGCACTTGGCGTGCGAGGCTTGCGCCAACGCCGTAGAACATCGGGTCGCCACTGGCCAGCACGCACACCGGTTCGCCGCGCAGGGCCAGCACCGGTGACAGCGAGAAAGGGCTGGGCCAGTGCACGCGTGCACCGCCTATACAGCGTGGCAACAGCGCCAACTGGCGTGGGCTACCGACGATGCGTGTGGCGGCCAGCAGGGCGCGTCGGGCCTGCCTGCCCAGGCCGCTGAAACCGTCTTCGCCGATGCCTACTACTGTGAGCCAGGGGGCCATCCGTTCCTCGTCAATTCAAATGCTGGGGGCAGCGCGGAGCGCTTTTCACACGGCGTTCGACCACCGGTTTTTCATGCCGCCGGACAAAGCAGGCATAATACCGCGCCTTCTACACTGAAGCGCACTTTCACGACTCCCGGATGCCCCTTTGAAGCCGCTCCCGCCCTCCGACATTTCGCCCCGTCCCTCGGCCTGCCCGGGGTTGTGGCGCATCGTTGCCGCACGCGATGGCGGCATTTGTCGGATCAAGCTGCCTGGCGGCCTGCTGTTGGCCGATCAGGCCGACGCGGTGGCCGAGGCCGCTGAACGCTTCGCGGGGGGCGTGATCGAGGCGACCAACCGCGCCAACCTGCAGATTCGCGGCATCGGCGCCGAGCAGTCAGGCCTGGTCGCGCACCTGTTGGCCGCCGGGCTCGGTCCACGTGAGGCGGCCGGCGACGATGTGCGCAATCTGATGCTCAGCCCTTTGGCTGGGTTCGACCCGGCGATGTTGCTGGACACTCGCCCGCTGGCTGGGCAGATCCTCGACCTGTTGGAGTCCACCCCGCGTTTTCATGCGCTGTCAGCCAAGTTCGCCGTGCAACTCGATGGCGGCGAGGGGGTGGCGATGCTCGAACATCCCCACGACCTGTGGCTGTCGGCCGAGCAGCGCGGGCCAGAGACTTGGCTGGTGTTCGGCCTGGCGGGGTGTCCGGCCGATGGGCGTGCGCTGGGCGCAGTGCCGCTGGAGCAGGGCTTGGCACTGGTGCGCGCGGTGCTTGAGCGTTTCCTTGACCTGGCGAGCCCCGAGCAGGCGCGGATGCGTCAGCTGCTCGCCAGTTGCTCGGTGGCGCACTTCCTCGAAGGGCTGGCGATTCGTGTGAGTGCTATTACCCCCGGTTGGCATCGCGCGGCGGCCGGTCGCCCCTGGCTGGGTGTGCTGCCCCAACGTCAGGGCTTGGCCCTTGGGGTCGCGCCACCGTTGGGCCGGTTGACGCCAAGCATGCTGCGCGCCGCGGCGCGCTGTGCCCGTCAGTGGGGCGATGGCAGCCTGCGCCTGAGCCCCTGGCAGAGCCTGGTGCTGACCTCGCTGGACCCTGCGTACCTTGCGCAGGCTCAGGCAGACCTGGCCGCCACCGGCCTGCTGTGCGCGCCCGACCACCCTCTGGCGCAGGTTACCGCCTGCACCGGATCAAGTGGCTGCGCCAAGGCTCAGGCCGACACCAAGGCCGACGCCATCCGCCTGGCGGCGCACCTGCACAGCGGCGCCCCGGGCCGCGTGCACCTGTCCGGTTGCCTGCGTTCTTGCGCTGCGGCGCACATTGCCCCGGCGACCCTGCTGGCCCGCACGCCGGGCCGCTACGACCTTTACTTGCGCGATGCGCGCACGCCAGGCTTCGGTCGCCTGCGCGCATCCGACCTTACCCCAGAAGAAGCAGGCGCCATGCTCGACCTGCCGACGGAGCACCTTGATGATTGACTACATCCGCGATGGTCAGGAGATCTATCGCAATTCCTTCCGAATCATCCGCGAGGAAGCCCGGCTCGAGCGGATTCCAGCCGACCTGGAAAAACTCGCCGTACGGGTGATCCACGCCTGTGGCATGGTCGAGGCCATCGATGGTTTGCAGTTCTCCGAAGGCGCAGGCACTGCTGGGCGCGAAGCCTTGGCCAACGGCGCGCCGATCCTGTGTGACGCGCACATGGTTGCCGAAGGCATCACCCGTGCCCGCCTGCCGGCCAACAACCCGGTGATCTGCACCCTGCGCGACCCCAGCGTGCCAGCCCTGGCCAAGGACGTCGGCAACACCCGCTCGGCGGTAGCGCTGGAGTTGTGGCGCCCACACCTGGAAGGCAGTGTGGTGGTGATCGGCAATGCCCCCACCGCGTTGTTCTACCTGCTGGAAATGCTCGATGCCGGGGCGCCCAAGCCTGCGTTGATTCTGGGTTTTCCTGTTGGCTTCGTTGGCGCGGCCGAGTCCAAGGCCATGCTCGCGGCGGACAGCCGTGGCGTGCCTTTCGTGATCATGCAGGGCCGCCTGGGCGGCAGCGCGATGGCCGCAGCGGCGGTCAACGCCCTGGCCACGGAGGTGGAATGATGCACGCGCGTGGAAGACTCCTTGGGCTGGGCGTCGGTCCTGGCGATCCCGAACTGATCACGGTCAAGGCCCTGCGCCTGCTACGCGAGGCGCCGGTGGTGGCGTACTTCGTGGCCAAGGGCAAGCGTGGCAATGCCTTCGGTATCATCGAAGCGCACCTGCACGCCGAGCAGACCCAGTTGGCGCTGGTCTACCCGGTGACCACCGAAGCCCTGCCGGCGCCGCTGTCCTACGAGCAGGTGATCAGCGACTTCTACGACGAGGCCAGCGTGCAGGTGGCTGAACACCTGGATGCCGGCCGCGACGTGGCGGTGATCTGCGAGGGCGATCCGTTCTTCTACGGCTCATACATGTACCTGCACGACCGCCTGGCTTCGCGTTATCAGGCCGAAGTGATCCCGGGCGTATGCTCGATGCTCGGTGGTGCCTCGGTACTCGGCGCGCCGCTGGTCTACCGCAACCAGACCCTCACCGTGCTGTCTGGCGTACTGCCGCATGACGAGCTCAAGCGCCGTCTGGCCGACGCTGACGCGGCGGTGATCATGAAGCTGGGCCGCAACTTCCCCAAGGTGCGCCAGGTGCTCAATGAGCTGGGGTTGGACGGGCGGGCGCTGTACGTTGAGCGGGCGACCATGGCCAACCAGAAGATCGTGCCGCTCGATGACGTCGATCCGCAGTCCTCGCCGTATTTCTCGTTGATCATCGTGCCGGGGGAAAAATGGCAGGGATGAACCAGGCCCCGGCCATCGTCATTCTCGGCGCGGGTAGCCAAGCCACCGCACGGCGGATCCAGCAACGTTATCCGCAGGCCGTCGTGCATGGCCTGGAAGGCCGCGTAACGGATGCCGATCGGCACTATGCAGCCTTCGGCGACACCCTGCGTAGCCTTTACCAGCAGGCCACCCCGATCATCGCGCTGTGCGCAGCGGGTATCGTGATTCGCAGCCTGGCGCCGCTGCTCAGTGAAAAGGGTGCCGAGCCGCCGGTACTGGCGGTGGCCGAGGATGGCAGCGCGGTAGTACCGCTGCTGGGTGGGCTGGGCGGTGTCAACCTGATGGCGCGGGAGATCGCCGAGGTGCTGGGGGTGAACGCCGCCATCACCACCAGCGGTGAACTGCGCTTCGGCACCTGCCTGCTCAACCCGCCCGAGGGCTATGCCCTGGCGGACCTGGAGCAAGGCAAGCGCTTCGTCAGCGACCTGCTGGCGGGAGCGCCGGTTCGCCTCGAGGGGGATGCGCCGTGGCTCGAACAGGCGCAATTGGTGGCCAGCGACAGCGCGCAGCGCGCCATCCATGTGGGGTGTGCGGCACGTCCGGCCAGTCGTGACGAGTTGCTGATCTACCCACGCAGCGTGGTGGTCGCGGTGTCGGCTGGGGGCGCGGATGTGCTTGAGCAGGTGCGCGACGGTTTGCAGCTCGCAGGCCTCGCGGAACCGGCGCTGGCGTGCCTGCTGGCCAGCGAGACGGATATGGCCGAGCCTGGGCTGCATCAAGCGGCGCAGGCGTTGAATGTCACCGTGCGCTTCGTGCCCGCTGAAGACAGCTTGGTGCAGATGCTCACCCGAGCCGTGCCGCAGGCGCGTAGCGAGGCGGTGGGCGCCGTAGCCGTCGGCGTGGCTGAATCGCCAGTGGACATCCGGCAGGTAGGTCGCCAGCGCGGCCGCCTGGCGGTGATCGGCCTCGGGCCGGGTGCCGCGCAGTTCATGGTGCCGGCGGTCAAGGCCGAATTGGCGCGGGCCGAGGATGTACTCGGCTACGAAACCTATGTGCGCATGGCCGGCCCGTTCCGCGACGATCAGGTGTTGCACTGCACCGACAACCGCGAAGAGCTGCAACGTGCCCGGCATGCCTTCGAGCTGGCCGCTCAAGGGCGCTCGGTGGTGGTGGTCTCTTCGGGTGATCCTGGGGTGTTCGCCATGGCTGCCGCCGTGCTCGAAGCCCTGCATGAGTCAAGCGATCCGGCCTGGCATCGGGTCGACCTGCAAATGCTCCCAGGGGTTTCGGCTTCGCTGGCCACGGCGGCATTGGCCGGCGCGCCGCTGGGGCATGACTTCTGCGTGATGTCGCTGTCGGACAACCTCAAGCCCTGGTCGATCATCGAGAAACGCCTGGACCTGGCCGCCCAGGCTGACCTGGTGTTGGCGTTCTACAACCCGATCTCCAAGGCCCGCCCGCACCAGCTGGGCGTCGCGTTGGAGGTGGTGCGGCGTCATCGCAATGGCGATACCCCTGTAGTCCTTGGCCGTGATGTCGGTAGGCCGGCGCAGACATTGAAGGTCGTCTCTCTGGCTGAACTGGTGCCGGAAATGGTCGATATGCGCACCATGGTCCTGGTGGGGTCCTCTACCACCGTGCGCTTGCCACGTGCCGATGGTGGGGAGTGGGTATACACCCCGCGCTGGTATCCGATGGCCGATCAAGCCTGAAGGGAACCGGTTCACGGCGTTATTGCGCAGCGATCCCGAATAACTTGGTAGGCCCCCGGCGATTCCCGCCGAGGCCTACCAGGAAGCGCTTGCAATGACCGAACACGCCCCGATCAAAGGCGACAGCCTCGCTGTCGTCGAACAGTCCCTGATGGCGCTCAGCGCCGGAATGTCCGCCAAGGCCCGGCGCGACGCCAAGACCACTTTCCAGTTTGCCTCGCGAGTGGCCTCCAAGGCCCATGACCGTGATGGCGAGGCCGAAGCCTGGTTCAACAAGTTCCTTGAAGTGATGCGGACCTGCGGCTGGGTGGTCGGCCAGCGCTCCTATGAGCGTGATTATGACCAGAGCGGCTCCCTGACCTTGGGGCCTGTCGTGTTCAAGGTCGCCAAGGCCGCAGGCCAGGCGCTGCTGGGCGGGCCGTTGGCCGAGGCCATGACCGAACTGGCCAGCAAGGCTGTCGGGGCGCTTGGCGAAATCACCCAAGCGCAGGAAATCTTCAAGCAGAACGTCAAGGGCCATCCGGTGTCGACCACCGGCCTGGGCACCTGCATCGAAACGCCCGAAGGCGAGTTGTTCATGCTGGTGAGCGCCTTCAGTGCTGCGCCGGGCGAGAACAACCTCGACACCTTGGTGTATGAGTGGAAGAGCGCCAGCACTGACCGCTACAGCGGTTCGGCGGTGCTGAGCTTCAACGAGGTGGTCTACACCGATGAGCTGCGCCTTGCGATCGAGAAGAAAATGATCGACAAGGGCATCGAGAGTGCCCTGGAGTTCGAGATCTGACACCCGTGCGGGGCTGCACAAGCCCCGCTGCTCCTTCCGTTGGCCTTGAGCAAGAGGCATCCGATGAAAAACGACGTTCCATCCCTGTACCTGGCAGGCGGCACGGCCCTGCTGGTTACGCCAGCGGCTGCGGCATCACAAGACTATGTGCTGGACTCGGTCTTGTACGCCCAGTTGGTTGCAGATAAACACGAGGGCTCACGTTTCGATGATTATGCGCGCTGGTACAGGGCTTACCGCACGGCGTTGGAGCGCTGTGGCTGGATCGTGGCTACGAGCACGGCCGATTATCAGCGCGAGGCGCCCCCGTCGCCGGTGAGATCTATCGCAGAGCGCCTGAAAACCCTGCATCCGCAGCTTGCCGACGCGCTTGAGCCTGTTGTGTGCAGGCTGGCCACCTGCGATGCCCTTCAGCACCTGCGGCCGTTCACGCACGCCCAAGTTGATTCGACGGCGAGTGTGCATGAACTGGGTATCGTGCTGGCCGGTCCCACACTGGTGTTGAGCAGCCTGGCCTGCGGTGATGGCGCTGATATTCGCCACACCACGGCGACGCCTGACGAGCTGGTGCCGTTGAGCTACCGCTTCAAGCTGCATAGGCGGCTCGGTGAAACGGGCAACGCGCAATCGATCACCGATCTTGGTGCTGTCGAGTCAGGAGCGTGCCATGGACCAGCCTGAAGCCACTGTCGTCACGAGCAGCCTGGCAGCGTTCATACCCGGGGTGAGCATTGAGCAGCGCCGTGCCGTGAAGCTCGCTGCGTTGTGGGCCGAGAGCACCACGTTCAAAAGCATGGCCGGCGAAAGTCATCAGCAGCAGTACGCGTTCTACCGTCGGCAGTTGCAGTACCTCGGTTGGGATGCACTGTCGGCTGAGGCAGTCCACTGGCCGGATCGGCAGCGCCCCGTGATTGTCGACCAGGCGCTCAAACGGATCGATGCGCTGGCTGGCGAGCAACATGCTAGCAGCATGGCGCTCGCGTTGAGGGCGTTGCGCAAGAGCGGTCCGCCCCTGCTGCACTTCGAGTCACACTGCGGCCAGCGTGGACGGTTTCAGTTGTTGACGTGCGCGCCGGTCAGCCGCAACTACGTGGACATGGTTCTTTATCACGAAGCCGGCGAGGTTGAGGCGTTCAGCGCAGGCTTTCTGTTCCGCGAGCGGCGCAACACGCAAGTACAAGCGCAGTTGGTGCGCTTCAATTGCCGCCTGTTCGAGCAGGAACACCGTAGCAAGGTCGAGCGCGCGCTGGCGGGTATCGGCCTGAAGGATGTTCATGAGCTGGCGCTGTAGTGTCTGGTCTGGTTCAGCCCGCGCCGAGGCCCCCATCAAGGGTGAGCGGGTTGCTTGCCCGGCGGGGCCTTAGCCCAAGTAACCCTTGATGCCGGTGAAGATGATCTGCGCTGCCAGGGCGCAGACGAACAGCCCCATCAGGCGGCTGACGATCTGCAAGCCCTGGTCGCCCAGCAGGCGCTCGATACGGTGCGAAAGGTAGAGCACCAGGCCGACCGTGAGGCTGGCCAAGGCGATACTGACGATGGCCAGCAGCTTATCGTCCCAATGCGGCTGGCTGACCCCCATCACCAGCAGCGCACCGATGGTGCCAGGGCCTACGGTCAGCGGGATGGTCAGCGGCACGATGGTCACGTCTTGTTGCACGTTGTCGGTCTGGACCGCCGACTTGCCCTGGGCCATGGCCAAGGCCGAGATGAACAGCACCGAGCCTGCGCCGATGCGAAAGGCGTCGGCGGTGATCCCGAACACACCGAAGATCGCCCGCCCGAACAGGTACAGCAGCACGCTGGCGATCAACGTGGCAAACGCCACCCGCCAGGCCAGTTGCTTGCGCTCCTTGCTCGAATGCCCACGGGTCAGGCTGATGAAACACGAGAGCACGAAGAACGGGCTGTAGAGCACGAGCATCTTCAGGTAGACGCTGAACAACATATGAAGCATGGGGTGGGTCCGCAGAGGCCAGGGTGGGGCAAGTGTACCAGCAGGCCAGGGCGTTGCCTGTGCGCGCTATTATTCCAGGGGCGCGGTGCTTGCCTGATGTTGTCCCGCCCAGAACTGGATCACCTCACGCAGTTGCGAGAGTTCCACAGGCTTGGCCATGTGCCCGTCCATACCGGCCAGGCGGGCGCGCTCCTTGTGCTCGGCGAGAATGTGCGCGGTCAGTGCCACGACCGGTGTTCGCGGACGCTGATTGGCGGACTCCCAGGCGCGCAACTGCTGTGTGGCGCTGAAACCGTCCAACACCGGCATCTCGCAGTCCATCAGCACCAAGTCATAGCGTTTGGCTTTCATTGCCAGCAGCGCTTCTTCACCGTTGCTGGCGGTATCCGGCTCCAAGTCCAGCTTACCGAGCATGCCACGGATCACCTTGGTCGAGATGCTGTTGTCCTCGGCCACCAGGATGCGGAAGTCCCCTGGCAAATGCAGAGGCGGCGGGGGGCTGCCGGGCAGTGGTGTGATGAGCTGATCGCGACCGCGCTGGGCCAACTCCTCGGCCAGGGTGGTCTTGAGGGTGTAGCCGGCTACCGGCTTGGCCAGGATGCGCTTGATCCCGGCGTTGCGGGCGATGATCTTGCTGGGGGCGTTGCTGATGCCGGTGAGCATCACCACCAGGATGTCGTGGTTCAGGCTCGGGTCTTCCTTGATCTTCGCCGCCAGCTGCATGCCGGTCATGCCGGGCATGTTCTGGTCCAGCAGCACCACATCGAAATAGTCGCGCAGGTGCGCCTTGGTGCGCAGCAGCGCCAGCGCCTCCTTGCCCGAAGGCACGGCGCTGACGTTCATGCCCCAGGCACTGCACTGCTGCACCAGCACCTTGCGGCAGGTATCGTTGTCGTCCACCACCAGAACCCGTGCCTCGCGCAGTGGGCCCTCGACGTCGGCGGGGGGCTGCTCCAGGCGTTGTGGGTCGAGCGGCAGCGTCAGCCAGAGGGTGTTGCCCATGCTGGTGCTGGTCTTGATCCCGAACTCGCCCTGCATCAGGCCGATCAGCTGCTTGGCGATTACCAGCCCCAGATGGCCGCCAAGCTTGTGGCTGGAGAGAAAGTGGCGACTGTGCAGCTCGGCTTGCAGCAGGGCGTTGCGTTCTGCCGCAGGCATGGGTTCGCCGCTGTCCTGCACGGCAATGCGCAGGCGTGGGGCTTCGCCACGCTGGTCGAGGGCCACCACTAGCAGGATCTCGCCGTGGTCGGTGTTTTTAAGGGCATTGTCGAGCAGGCTCGACAGGGCCTGGCGCAGGCGCGTCGGATCGCCGCTGATGACCCGGGGGACCTGGGGCTGGGTGAAGCTGATCAGCTCGATGTTCTGCTGTTCGGCCTTGGCCCGGAAAATATTCAGGCAGTCCTCGATCAGCGCGTTGAGGTCGAACTGCACGTCGTCCAGTTCGATCTGCCGCGACTCCAGCTTGGTGATGTCGAGGATCTCGTTGATCAGGGTCAGCAGCTCGTTGCCGGCACTGTGGATGGTCTGTACGTAGTCGCGTTGCTTGACCGACAGCGGGGTGCCCAGCAGTAGCTCGGTCATGCCCAGCACGCCGTTCATCGGGGTGCGGATCTCATGGCTGATCTTGGCCAGGAACTCGGCCTTGGCGTTGATTTCGGCGTCGCTGGCGGCCAGCGCGCGGCTGGCGCGAAAGCGCTCCTCGCTCATGCGCCGCAGGCGCTCGCTGACTGACAGGTTGAGCAGCATGCCGCTGACCACCGTCAGTACCATGAGGATGCCAAGCAGCCAGGGCGTCGGGGTGCGCGTCAGGCCCAGCAGCGCGGGCAACAACACCAGGCCGCCGAGGTTGAATATGAGCATGGCCAGGGCGAACAGCCGGGCTGGCACGAAGCCCTTGTACCAGTGGTAGCTGCTGACCAGTAGCATGCTCAGGCTGCCCAGTGCGATCAGGACGTAGGTCATCAGGTTCAGCGGCAGGGTATCGACGAACAGCAGTATCAGGCCGCTGAGCCCGACCACCAGCATTTCGCCTTGCAGCAGGCGGTTAAGGCGCGCCGAGTTGCAGCGGGCGAAGAAATGCTGGGTGAAATACAGCCCGGCAAGTCCCGCCAGCACCAAGGTGAGGTAGGCCACGGGGGTTTGTGCGCTGTACCACAGGTGCGACCAAGGCCCGCCCAGGTTGAGCAGGATCAATGCGCTGAACAGCATCAGGCCGTGGTACAGGGCCAGGATCAGGGTGGTGCTGGAGCGGGTGTAGGCGAAGCGGATCAGATTGTGCACGATCAGCATCGCCAAGCCGCCGAACAGCAGGCCGAACAGCAACGGCAGACGCTGGTCCGCAGCGGCGTAGGCCGCAGGTTCAAGGCTTACGGCAGGGCGCAACTGATGCTCGGACACCAGGCGCAGGTACACGTCCACCGGCTGGCTGCCGTGGGGCAGCGGCAGAATATGGTCGCTGCTGTGCAAGTCGGTATTGCTCTCGCCGTGGCGCCCGTGGTGCAACTGGCGCAGCAGCTTGCCGCCTTCGAGGGCGTAAAGGTCCAGGCGCGACAGGTCTGGGGCGAAGATACGCACCAGTTGTTCCTGGTCGGTAGGCTCCAGGCGATAGTGCAGCCACAGGGCCTGGTCGGGGAGGGCGGCATCCAGTTCGTCGAGGGCCACGGGGCTGAACTGGTTGCGGTAACGCTCGGAGCGGACGTCGGAGAGTTGCAGGCTGGCCTGCTCGTCGAGCAGCGCCGACCATCCCCCGGCTTGTTCGGCGTGGGCCGGAAGCAGGCAGAGCAGGGCCAGTAAGCTGGCGATCAAGGCTGTGGCAATCCGAAGCCTGCGCACGACGAAATCCTTTCTTAGCGAATGAGCCAGGCGACAACTATGCGCGGCACGCCAAGGTGAAGGCAAGGCCCTTGCGGGGCCTTGTCGACGAGCCGAAGGCCGCAAGCCTGAGGCTGTGCGGCGGTTCGGTGCGATATCACTGCTGGTGTTCACCGCGCTCGCGAGCGATGGCACGGTAGCCGATGTCGGTGCGGTAGAAGCTGCCGTTCCAGCTGACTTGTTTGGCCAGGCGGTAGGCTTGCTGCTGCGCGTCGGCAACGCTGGCGCCCATGGCCGTAGCGCAGAGTACGCGGCCGCCGTTGGTCACCACCTGGCCATCCTTGAGCGAAGTGCCGGCATGGAACACCTTGCCTTCGATCTGCGCGGCGGCGTCCAGGCCGCTGATCGCGTCACCTTTGGCGTAGTCGCCTGGGTAGCCGCCGGCTGCCAGGACCACGCCCAGGCTCGGACGTGGGTCCCACTGTGCTTCGACCTTGTCCAGGGCCTTGGCGAACGCGGCTTCGACCAGCAGCACCAGGCTCGACTCCAGGCGCAGCATGACCGGCTGGGTTTCCGGGTCGCCGAAGCGGCAGTTGAATTCGATGACCTTGGGGTTACCCGCCTTGTCGATCATCAAGCCGGCATACAGGAAACCGGTGTAGACGTTGCCTTCCTCGGCCATGCCGCGCACGGTCGGCCAGATCACCTGGTCCATCACGCGCTGGTGCACGTCGGCGGTGACTACCGGGGCCGGCGAGTAGGCGCCCATGCCGCCGGTGTTCGGGCCGGTGTCCTGGTCGCCGACGCGCTTGTGGTCCTGGCTGGTGGCCATCGGCAGCACGTTATGGCCGTCGACCATGACGATGAAGCTGGCTTCCTCACCATCCAGGAACTCTTCGATCACAACGCGCGAACCCGCCTCACCGAAGGCGTTGCCGGCGAGCATGTCGCGCACGGCGTCTTCGGCTTCTTGCAGGGTCATGGCGACGATCACGCCTTTGCCGGCTGCCAGGCCGTCGGCCTTGATCACGATCGGTGCGCCTTTTTCACGCAGGTAGGCCAGGGCCGGCTCGATCTCGGTGAAGTTCTGGTAGTCGGCAGTGGGGATCTTGTGGCGGGCCAGGAAATCCTTGGTGAAGGCCTTGGAGCCTTCCAGCTGGGCGGCCCCTTTGGTCGGGCCGAAGCAATCCAGGTTGCGGCTGCGGAACAGATCGACCACGCCCAGAACCAAGGGCGCTTCAGGGCCGACGATGGTCAGGTTGACGTTCTGCTCGGCGAAATCGGCCAGTTGTTCCAGGGCGGTGACGTCGATGGCGACGTTCTCGCACTTGGCTTCAATGGCGGTGCCCGCGTTGCCAGGGGCCACGAAGACTTTCTCGACCCGTGGGTCCTGGGCGACTTTCCAAGCCAGGGCGTGCTCACGGCCGCCGCTGCCGATGATCAAAACTTTCATGTCAAAACCTCGAATTCTTTCGGACAGGAGGCAAAGCCTCGCGTTGTACGAGGTCGCAATGAAGCGGGTAGATGCAAGGCGGGGCCGTTTCCGATGAGCGGAGTTGCCTTTTGGCAATGAGCATCAGCGGAAACTGCCCCAACGCAGCAGATGCCTGCTTCAGTGCGGCCGATTGCCGTAAATCAGTGGCGGAAGTGGCGCATACCGGTGAAGACCATCGCGATACCGGCCTCGTCGGCAGCGGCGATGACTTCGGCATCGCGCATCGAGCCGCCTGGCTGGATCACGGCGCTGATACCGACTTTAGCGGCGTTGTCGATGCCATCGCGGAACGGGAAGAACGCGTCCGAGGCCATGACTGCGCCCTGAACTTGCAGGCCAGCGTGCTCGGCTTTGATGGCCGCGATACGTGCGGAGTTGACGCGGCTCATTTGGCCGGCGCCGACACCGATGGTCTGGCGCTGCTTGGCGTAGACGATGGCGTTGGACTTGACGAACTTGGCGACTTTCCAAGCGAACACCAAATCGTGGATCTCTTGTTCGGTCGGGGCGCGTTTGGTAACGATCTTCAAGTCATCGGCGCTGATCATGCCGATATCGCGGCTCTGTACCAGCAGACCACCGTTGACACGCTTGAAGTCCCAGCCGGCAGCACGCTCGGCTGGCCATTCACCGCATTCGAGCAGACGTACGTTCTGCTTGGCAGCGACCACTTCACGGGCGGCCTGGGAGATTTTCGGGGCGATGATGACTTCGACGAACTGACGCTCGACGATGGCCTTGGCGGTTTCGCCGTCCAGTTCGCGGTTGAAGGCGATGATGCCGCCGAAGGCCGATTCGGTGTCGGTGGCGTAGGCCAGGTCGTAGGCCTTGCGGATACCGCCTTCGTCTTCAGGTACGACCGCCACGCCGCACGGGTTGGCGTGCTTGACGATGACGCAGGCCGGCTTGACGAAGCTCTTCACACATTCCAGCGCGGCGTCGGTGTCGGCCACGTTGTTGAACGACAACTCCTTGCCTTGCAGTTGCTGGGCGGTGGAGACGCTCGCTTCGCCTTTCTTGGCTTCGACGTAGAACGCCGCGCTCTGGTGCGGGTTCTCGCCGTAGCGCATTTCCTGGGCCTTGACGAACTGGCTGTTGAAGGTGCGCGGGAATTCGCTGCGGCCTTCGGTCGACAGGCTGTCGCGGGCCTGGTCGATGGTGCCCATGTAGTTGGCGATCATGCCGTCGTAGGCGGCGGTGTGCTCGAACGCTTTGAGCATCAGGTCGAAGCGCTGGGCGTAGGTCAGGCCACCGGCCTTGAGGCTCTCGACGATGCCGGCGTAGTCACCGGTGTTGACCACGATGGCCACGTCTTTGTGGTTTTTCGCTGCCGAACGGACCATGGTCGGACCGCCGATGTCGATGTTCTCGATCGCGGTCGGCAGGTCGCAGCCCGGCTTGTTGATGGTGGCTTCGAACGGGTACAGGTTGACCGCGACCAGATCGATCGGCTTGATGCCGTGCTCGTTCATGATGGCATCGTCGGTGCCGCGACGGCCAAGGATGCCGCCGTGGATCTTCGGATGCAGGGTCTTGACCCGGCCGTCCATCATTTCAGCGAAGCCGGTGTAGTCAGCCACTTCCACCGCGTTAACGCCGTTGTCCTTGAGCAGCTTGTAGGTGCCGCCGGTGGACAGGATCTCGACACCGAGCTGTTGCAGCTCACGGGCGAATTCGAGGATACCGGTCTTGTCGGAGACGCTGATCAGGGCGCGGCGGACTGGCAGGCGGGTAGTCTGGTCGGTCATTTCGGATTCCATAACGCGGTGGATTCAGCAAAAAAGGCGCCTCTTTGCATGAGCGCCTTTTTTGTCGGGGGTTCTGGCCTTACAACAGATCGTATTGCTTGAGCTTCTTGCGCAGCGTGCCCCGGTTGAGCCCGAGCATCTCACTGGCTTTGGTCTGGTTGCCCTTGACGTAGTTCATCACGCTCTCGAGCAGGGGCGCCTCGACTTCCGAAAGCACCAGGTTGTACACGTCCGTGACGGTAGCGCCTTCCAGGTGGGCGAAGTAGTTGTGCAGCGCCTTCTCGACGCTGTCGCGCAGGGTCTGGCCCTCCTCGCTCGGCGTATTCAGGTGCTGCTTGAGGTTGGCGTTATCGCTCACGGGCGTTGTTCCACTCACTAATGTCTCGGTCATCATCGTCATGCGGCCACCCCTTGTTCGTCCTCTGTGCCAAGGCTCTGTCGACGTTCGGCAAAATAGGCCTGAACGTTGGCGCACTGCGCTTGTGTGTCTTGCAACGCGTTGAACTGGCTGCGGAATTCCTTGCCGCCAGGTCGGGTCGCCAGGTACCAGCCCACGTGCTTGCGGGCGATCCGCACACCCATCACATCGCCGTAGAAGGCATGCAGCGCGGCCAGGTGTTCCAGCAGAATACGTTCCACTTCATCCAGCGTCGGTGCGGGAACATGCTCGCCCGTGCGCAGGTAATGCTCGATCTCGCGGAAAATCCACGGCCGCCCCTGGGCAGCACGGCCGATCAGCAGGCCGTCGACCCCGGTGGCGTCCAGCACCGCCCGGGCCTTTTCCGGCGAGGTAATGTCGCCGTTGGCGAAAACCGGGATCGACACTGCCTGCTTGATCGCGGCGATGGTGTCGTACTCGGCTTCACCGGTGTACAGGTCGGCGCGTGTGCGGCCATGCACCGCCAGCGCCTGGATTCCGGCCTGTTCGGCGATTTTCGCCACGTTCAGGCCGTTCTTGTTTGCCCGGTCCCAGCCGGTGCGGATTTTCAGCGTCACCGGGACCTCTACAGCGCCGACTACGGCATGCAGGATCTCGCTGACCAAGGCTTCGTCTCTCAATAAAGCAGAGCCGGCCGCCTTGTTGCAGACTTTTTTCGCCGGGCAACCCATGTTGATGTCGATGATCTGCGCACCGGCGGCGACGTTGGCCTGGGCTGCGGCTGCCATCATCTGCGCGTCACCACCGGCGATCTGCACCGAGCGTGGCTCGGGATCACCTTCGTGAATGCGGCGCAGGCTCGACTTGCGGCTGTTCCACAGGCTCATGTCGCTGGACACCATTTCCGACACCACCATGCCTGCCCCCAGGCGCTTGCACAGCGTTCGAAAAGGCTGGTCAGTGACCCCGGCCATGGGCGCGAGGATCAGGTTGTTGCGCAGTGTGTATGGGCCGATGCGTACCGCCGACATAGGAGTTCCCTGTTGTGGGGCCGGATCATGGGAGTTTGAAAAAGGGTGGGCATAATACCCGCTCTCGGTGACCGGATAAAGAAGGATTTGGATAAAATCTGAACAACGGTGGCCGCTGGCGCGGCTGCGGCTGCGGCAAGTGGCAAGCTGCATGCGGCAAGACAGAAGCAGGTCTGGGTTTTCTTGCCTTGCCGCTTGCCGCTTACTCAGGCGAGCGGAAGCTCAGGCTGTAGTTCACGGCCTTGGGGCCAGGGTCGAGAATGTCCAGGGCGATGTGGATCGGCGTCTGGCTGGGCATCTCGCCGCGACCGGCCAGCTCGCCCGACAGGTACTCGCTGGGTTTGAAGCGACGGCTGGCGATCAGCTGGCCATTGAGGTCGGCAAAACGCAACTCCAGCAGCGGGAACGGCTGGGCGAACGGCGCACGGTTATAGATGATCGCATCGACGATCAGCGCGCCCTTGAAGTCGGGATGGCTGCGCACCACCAGATTGCTGCTCTTGATCCGCGAGATGTCGACGCGTGTCGGCACTTGGCAACCCAGCATTGGGCAGACCTGCTGGAACCAGGGGCGGTATTGATCCTGGCGGGCCATCTCGTCGAAGTGGTACCAGACGTATTGGAAGGCCAGCAGCCCGGCCGCCAGTAGTGTCAGCAGGCTCCACAACACGCGCTTGCCCCAGTTCGGCGCGGGTTTTTCCCAGCCCAGTTGCAGCGGGTCGTCGACCACGTCCACCAGCGGTTCCTTGCGTACTCGCTCCGGCTTGCTGCCCAGGCTGGGCTCCAGGCGTTCGCTGGCAGGCGCATCCGGTGTGTCGTCGTCATGGGCCGACAGGCGGTCAATGGGGTGCTCGTCGTCCAGCGCCGAGAAACCACTGGCCGGCAACGGCTCGGCCTGGCTCGACAGCCCTGGCGGTTGCTCGAAGGCGTCGTCCAGGGCCGGCTGGTGCGTCGCTGGCTCATCGTCCAGGTCGAAGTCGGCGTTGCCCAGGGTGGGCTCGGTGCGCTCATCCACAGACGCCGCTTGCGCCGTCAGCGGCTGTTGCTCGATCAGTACCGGGGCATCCTCACGGACGGCTTCGGGTTCGGACCGATCGTCGGTGGCGGTACCGAATGGCGTGTCGGCGTGTTCGTCAGGGCCGTGCTCATCGCGTCGGGCATGTAGCGTCGCTTCTTCGCTGGCCACCCGGCGATCACTTGGGCGGCGGCGCTCCAGGCGGGCCAGTTCGTGGTCCAGGTCCAAAGCCTCCAGCGCCTCGGTGGTGCTGGCCAGGTCCTGGGCGGGGGCCGCGAGCGGCTCGCTGGGTGTCGGCACAGGCACAGGCACAGGCGTCACCGCTGCGGGGGCGGCAAGTGATGCCGGGTCGCTGGCCACGCGGTTCTGTTCCAGCAACTGCTTGGCCGCATTGAACACCTGTAGGCACTGGCCGCAGCGCACCACGCCACGGGCCACGCTCAACTGGTGGTGGGTGACGCGAAAGCTGGTCTGGCAATGCGGGCACTGGGTGACGAAACTGTCGGTCATGCGGCGATCCGGGGGCTGTGCAGGAGTGAAGTCTAGTTTGACCTAGCGGCGGCGACCACTGATCCGTACCCAGCCGTCGCGCACGACGATCGGGTCCAGGTCGAAATCGGCCGCGTAGGCGGCTGCTACGTCCTCGCCCTGTTCGGCGAGGATGCCCGACAGCGCCAGCAGGCCGCCGGGGCGGACCAGGCCGGACAACTGTGGGGCCAGCGAAACCAATGGGCCGGCCAGGATGTTGGCGACCAGCACGTCGGCCTGCATGGCCGGCATTTGCTCGGGCAGGTACAGGGCGAAGGCGTCGTCGGCGATACCGTTACGCTGGGCATTGTCGCGGGAGGCTTCCAGGGCCTGCACGTCGATGTCGGTGCCGACCGCTTCACGGGCGCCCAGCAGCAGCGCCGCGATGGCCAGGATGCCCGAGCCGCAACCGAAGTCCAGTACCTGGGTGCCTTGCAACTGCTGGCCATCGAGCCATTCCAGGCACAGCGCGGTGGTCGGGTGGGTGCCGGTGCCGAAGGCCAGGCCCGGATCCAGCAGCAGGTTGACCGCGTGTTTTTCCGGCGCCTCGTGCCAGCTGGGCACGATCCACAGGCGCTGCCCGAAGCGCATCGGCTGGAAGTTGTCCATCCAGCTGCGTTCCCAGTCCTGATCCTCGATCACCTCGGCCTTGTGTTCGGGCAGGCTGTCGCCGGTCAGCAGGCGCAGGTGAGCGAACACCTGCTCGGGCTGCGCGTCGGCCTCGAACAGAGCCAGCAGGTGGGTGTGCGACCACAGCGGGGTGGTGTTGAGGTCCGGTTCGAAGATCGGTTGGTCTTCGGCGTCCATGAACGTCACCGAGACAGCGCCCACTTCGAGCAGGGCGTCTTCGTAGGTTTCGGCTTGTTCCGGGCTGATGGCCAGGCGTACTTGCAGCCAGGGCATGGCGGGCACCTTTGGTAAATCGACAGGGGCAGCCCGAGGCTGCGCGAAAGGGCGCCAGTTTACGCGAGTGCGGGGGGTTTGTAGAGGAGCGGTTCACGCGGCGGTAGTCCACTCCTGTAGGGGATCACCCAGCCTTTTGGACTGCGCTCTCGCGCAGAGAACTGATTTTGCAAGCGCGCCGCCTATCCTGTGGGAGCGGGTTTACCGGGGTGCCGGACCACCGCGAACACCGGCGTAGCCGGTGCCATCCACCGCGTCGCCTGTTTCGCGGGTGAACCCGCTCCCACAGGATTGTGCAATGCCTGAATCTAGCGTTGCACCTGTAGGGGCGCCCGCAGATTCCCTGAGCCATAAAAAACCCCGGCACTGGGCCGGGGTTCTGTCATCTCGCTAACGCGATCACTCCTGGTTGGCCAGTTTGTGCTCGAGGTAGTGGATGTTGACGCCGCCTTTGCAGAAACCTTCATCACGCACCAAGTCGCGGTGCAGTGGGATGTTGGTCTTGATGCCGTCGACGACGATCTCGTCCAGGGCATTGCGCATGCGCGCCATGGCTTCGTCGCGGTCCTTGCCGTAGGTGATCAGCTTGCCGATCAGCGAGTCGTAGTTCGGTGGAACCGAGTAACCGCTGTACAGGTGCGAATCGACGCGTACGCCGTTGCCGCCTGGGGCGTGGAAGTGCTTGACCTTGCCTGGGCTAGGAATGAACTTCTTCGGGTCTTCGGCGTTGATCCGGCACTCCAGCGAGTGACCACGAATCACCACGTCTTCCTGGCGGAACGACAGCTTGTTGCCAGCGGCGATGCTCAGCATCTCCTTGACGATGTCGATACCAGTGACCATTTCCGAGACCGGGTGCTCGACCTGGACGCGGGTGTTCATCTCGATGAAGTAGAAACGGCCGTTCTCGTACAGGAACTCGAACGTACCCGCACCGCGGTAGCCGATCTCGACACAGGCGTCGACGCAACGCTTGAAGACTTCCTGACGGGCCTTCTCGTCGATGCCTGGGGCCGGGGCTTCTTCCAGGACCTTCTGGTGACGGCGCTGCAGCGAGCAGTCGCGGTCGCCCAGGTGGATGGCGTTGCCCTGGCCGTCGGACAGTACCTGGACTTCCACGTGACGTGGGTTGGTCAGGAACTTCTCCAGGTAGACCATCGGGTTGCCGAACGCGGCACCAGCTTCGGTACGGGTCAGCTTGGCCGAGGCGATCAGGTCCTCTTCCTTGTGCACCACGCGCATGCCGCGACCACCACCGCCACCGGCGGCCTTGATGATCACCGGGTAGCCAACCTCACGGGCGATCGCCAGTGCGGTTTCTTCGTCTTCCGGCAGCGGGCCGTCGGAGCCCGGCACGGTCGGTACGCCCGACTTGATCATCGCGTCCTTGGCCGAAACCTTGTCGCCCATCAGGCGAATGGTGTCGGCTTTCGGGCCGATGAAGGCGAAACCGGATTTTTCCACCTGCTCGGCGAAATCGGCGTTTTCCGCGAGGAAGCCGTAGCCCGGGTGGATGGCGGTGGCGCCTGTCACTTCGGCAGCGGCGATGATCGCTGGAATGTGCAGGTAGGAATCCTTGGACGATGCAGGGCCGATACAGACCGACTCGTCTGCCAGGCCCAGGTGCATCAGTTCACGGTCGGCCGTGGAGTGCACGGCGACAGTCTTGATACCCAGCTCTTTGCAGGCACGCAGGATCCGCAGGGCAATTTCCCCGCGGTTGGCGATCAGAACTTTTTCGAGCTTCCCAGACATCGTTGGCTCTCCGCGAATCAAACGATGGTGAACAGCGGCTGGTCGAACTCAACCGGCTGGCCGTCTTCTACCAGGATGGCGTCGATCACACCGCCCACATCGGCTTCGATGTGGTTCATCATTTTCATGGCTTCGACGATGCAAAGGGTGTCGCCTTTCTTCACGGCCTGACCGACTTCAGCGAAGTTCGGCGAGGTCGGCGATGGCTTGCGGTAGAAGGTACCGACCATCGGCGAGCGGATCACGGTGCCTTTGAGGGCTGGCGCGGCGGCGGCTTCGGCGGCCGGGGCTGCTGCGGCAACCGGGGCAGCAGCGACGGGCGCTGCAACCGGTGCAGGGGCTGCGAAGTACTGGGCGCCGGCTGGAGTCTTGCTGTTACGGCTGATGCGAACGGACTCTTCGCCTTCCTTGATCTCCAGTTCGTCGATGCCAGACTCTTCCAGCAGTTCGATCAGCTTCTTGACTTTACGGATATCCATTAATCATCAACTCCCAAGGTTCGGTCGGGGACGTAATTTGAAAACGTGTCGAAAACGTTTCTTCTGAGCCTCGGCCCATAGGGGCCAAGACCTTGTGTCATCAGGGCTGTGCGTTGGCAGCCAGGTGTTCCAGCGCAGACTCCAGGGCCAACCGGTAGCCGGTGGCGCCCAGGCCGCAGATCACCCCTACGGCGACATCGGAGAAGTAGGAGTGGTGACGGAACGGTTCACGCTTGTGCACGTTGGAGAGGTGCACTTCGATGAATGGGATGCTCACCGCAAGCAACGCGTCACGTAATGCGACGCTGGTGTGCGTGAAAGCGGCCGGATTGATCAGGATGAAGTCCACGCCTTCGTTGCGCGCGGCGTGGATGCGGTCGATCAATTCGTACTCGGCATTGCTCTGCAGGTATTGCAGGTGGTGGCCGGCGGCGCGTGCGCGCTGCTCCAGGTCCTGATTGATCTGCGCAAGGGTGGCTGCGCCGTAATGGCCCGGTTCACGCGTGCCGAGCAGGTTCAGGTTGGGGCCGTGCAGCACCAGTAGGGTTGCCATCTGCTATTCCTTGGTTTTGTAGGGCAATTCGACATAGCGCGGCGACTATGCCGTAACCTGCGTCGGGTGTCCAGTTCCCGGCAATAGCCAGCACGATGCCCGAGATTCGCGCAAAATATGTGACCAGATGATTAACTCTGGTCACTTGCAACCAGATTTTTCACCGCCAGGGGGAAGTTATAGACCGAGTTGGCCGCGTACGCGTGTCAAAACTTCTGCGAAATCGCCGGCGTTTATCTCGCCTACCACCCGATCGGCGGTTATTTCGCTGCCGTTCGCGGCAAAGAACATCAGTGCCGGCGGGCCGAACAGGCCGTAGCGGTCGAGCAGGGCGCGCTGTTCGGCGTTACTTTGGGTGATATCCAGGCGCAGCAGGCGGAACGTGCCCAGTTGAGATTGGACCTGTGGCGCGTTGAGTACCTCGTGCTCGATGACCTTGCAGCTGATGCACCAGTCGGCATACCAGTCCAGCAGCACCGGCTGGCCCGCCGCCTTGGCTTCGGCCAGCGCGGCGTCGAGGGCGGCGGCGCGGGTGAGGGTCTGCCAGGCGTCGGCCTTGGACGCTGTCTGCGCAGCGGCGCCAGGCGGTGGTGGCAATGGACGCAGCGGATCGCCTTGACCGCTCAGGGCGCCGTACCAGCAGGCCAGGGCATACACCAGCAGCGCCAGGCCTAGCAGTTGCGCTAGGCGCTGGCGCGGGGTTTTCACTACCAGTTCCAGGGCGCCGAGGAACAGCGCTACGCCGGCCGCCAGCAACCCGATCAGCAGCAGTGTGACCGGCCCTGGCAGCACTCGGCTGAGCAGGCCGATGGCCAGACCCAGCAGCAGTACGCCGATGGTATTTTTCACGCTGTTCATCCACGCACCGCTTTTCGGCAGCCAGGCGGCACCGCCGGTGGCGATCAGCAACAGCGGCGCGCCCATGCCCAGGCCCAGGGCGAACAGCTTGAGCGCACCGCCCAGGGCATCACCGCTGGCGCTGATGTACAGCAAGGCGCCGGCCAGCGGCGCCGATACGCACGGCGAGACCAGCAGGCTGGAAAGCACGCCCAGCACTGCGGCGCCCAGCAACGAGCCGCCTTGGGTACGGTTGGCGAGGTTGTCCAGACGGTTGCTCAGCGCCTGCGGCAGCTTGATGTCGAACAGGCCAAACATGGCCAGGGCGAACAGCACGAAGAACGCCGCGAACGGCACCAGTACCCAGGCCGATTGCAGGCGTGCTTGCAGGTTCAACCCGGCACCGAACAGCCCCATCAGCGCACCCAGCACGGCGAAACTCGCTGCCATCGGCAGCACGTATGCCAGCGACAGTGACAGCCCGCGCAGGCCACCGACCTGGCCGCGCAGCACCACGCCGGAGAGGATCGGCAGCATGGGCAGCACGCAGGGCGTGAAGGTCAGGCCGAGGCCGGCGAGAAAGAACAGCAGTAGCGACTTCCAGCTCCAACCCGCTGCGGCCACGCCAGCGGTAGTGCTTGGCGCGCCTTCTCCATCGATGCTCAGGCGCTCGGTTTGTGGTGGGTAGCACAGGCCCTTGTCGGCGCAGCCCTGGTAGCCGACCACCAGGGTGAAGGCGCGGGCGTCGCTGCGTGGCAGTTCGATGTCGAGCACACCGTGGTACACCTCGACCTCGCCGAAGAACTCGTCGTGTTTGGCCTCGCCAGGGGGGATGTTCGGCGCGCCGAGCGTGATGTCCGCAGGCTCGGCTCGGAACTGCAAGCGGTGGCGATAGAGGTAGTAGCCGTCGGTGGCGATGAAGCGCAATTTGACGCTGTGGGCATCGGCCTGCACCAGGCTTAGCTTGAAAGCCTCCTGCACCGGCAGGAAGTCGGCGTTATTGGACAGGGAGGCTGCGCCGAGTGTGGCGCTGGGGCGGTTGTCGAGCAGGCTGCTGGCGAAGGTGGGGCTGGCCAGCAGCAGGAACAGCAGCAGAAACAGGCGGCGCATGGCGGACTCGCGAGGTGGAACCTGGCGGGCATGATAACGGAGTTGGCAGGGCTTGGGGCCTGCGCCTGACCGGGGGCGGACTCAGAGCCTGAATGCGCGCACCGCCGTATTCAGCTCGCCTCCTAGCTTGAGCAGTTGCTCGCCTTGCTCGCGCCCTTCACCGATGCGTTGCAGGTTGTCGCCGCCGAGTGCGTGAATCCGTTCGCTGTGATCGCGGATCTCGCTCACCGCACCGCTCTGCTGTGCGGTCACGTCGGCGATGCGCACTGCGGTGTCGGCGATGGTTCGAATCGCAGCGACGATCTCGTCGAGCGCGCCGTCGGCCGATTGGGCCTGGTCAGCGGTGGCTTCAGCGTGCTCAAGCTGAGCCCGCATGCCCTGCACCGAGTCGCGCGCCGCCTGCTGCAAACGGTCGATCAGTGCCTGGATCTCGCCGGTGGCACCGGTGGTGCGTTGGGCCAGCGAGCGCACTTCGTCGGCGACCACGGCAAAGCCACGGCCCATTTCGCCGGCCCTTGCCGCTTCGATGGCGGCGTTGAGGGCCAGCAGGTTGGTCTGTTCGGCAATCGAACGGATCACTGTGAGGACGCCGCCGATGGTGGCTGACTCTTCGGCCAGTTGTTCGATCATGCGCGCATTGCCTTGCACCTCGTCCACCAGCGAGCGCAGGCCCGACAGGCTTTGGCCGATCACCGCCTGGCCCTGTTCCACCGCACGGCCGGCATCGCGACTGGCATCGGCAGCGGCGCTGGCATCACCGGCTACTTGCTGAATGGTGGCTTCGAGTTCGCCCAGTGCATCGCGAATCTGCGCGGTATCGCCGGCCTGGCGCTCGGCACCCTCGTGCAGCGCGCTGCTCATGCCCGCCAGGGCGTGGCTGCTGCCTGCGACCTGTTCGGCGTTGTGCCGCAGGGTGCCGACCAGCTCCACCAAGTACTGACGCAGGCGGTTGAGCGAGTCCTGGATATCGTGCAGCTCGCGGTTGGTCTTGCCCAGGGCGATGGGCTGGGCGAAGTCGCCCTCGGCCCAGCGGGACAGGGCCGGTGCCAACCCGGTGAGGGTGCGTGCCAGGCGCCGTTGCAGGGTGTCGATCAACAGGGCGATCAACAGGATCAGGGCGATCATCAATCCCTGCATGATGCGCACCTCGGCGGCGATCTTCGCATGCTGGCCACGAACCTCGGGCTCAAGGCCGGCGATGGCCTGTTGCACCGCGTCCAGCTGTTGGTTGGTGCTGGCGGCCAGCGCAGTGCGCCGCTCGATCTGCTCGCGGGTGCGTTGCAGTTCGGCCGGGTAGCGGTTGAGCAGGCTTTGTAACTCGCGTTTCAGGCCGACCGCGACGTCTTCCTGCTGGCTGCTGCCCTGGGACGCCAGGCCCATCATCGCGGCGAAGTCGTCGGCACTGGATTCGGCGGCGCGGGTCACTCCCAGCAACGGCAGGCTGTCGATCCGTTGGGCCTGGGTGACGATCAGTTGCAGTTCGCGCTCGACCTCGCTGGCCAGCTCGGCGCGGCCACTGCTGACCAGCTTGTCGCGGGCTAGCGACAGGCGCCCCAGGTGCAGCGAGGCATCGAACAGCGGCGCGAGGTAACGCTCGCTCTCGCTGCTGCCGCTGTCTCGGGCGTAGCTGGCCAGTTGTTCGAAATTCGCCCCCAGCTCACGCTCGGCTTGCAGCAGCAGGGCTTGTGGGTCGCCGGCCAGCTTGCCAGCGGCGAGCAGTTCGTTGCCGGTGAAGGCCTGCAGGTTGTCCAGGCTGGGGCGTAGCTTGCCGGCCAGTTCCTCGGGCCAGTCGGCCAGGGCCGTTTGCAAGCGGGTGTTGGCTTCCACCGCTGCCGAATGGCGCAGGGCGTCGCCGCTGCCCAGGTACGCCTGGATATTACGCGCCGCATCGTTTTGGAACTGCTGGGACAGGCCCAGGTAACGTTCCATCAGCTGATAGGGGCGCTCCAGCGCACGCTGCGACCACCAGAGGGTGGTGCCCAGGGCGATACACACGGTCACCAGCAACAGGGTGTTGAAATTGGTCAGCCACTTCAGGCGCATAGCCGCGAACTTCCTGCGGGGGGAGTGGAGAGGTCGGGCCTGAAGTTATTGCTGTTTTATGACGAGGTGATGACGACAGGGGCTTGGCGCCATAAAAAGTGGCACAGTGCCATTTTGGTGGCTTTAGCGGCCTCGCCGGTCCGGCCCCCGAGCGTTACAGGTCGACCCGCACCACGCAGTTGCGTCCTGCATGCTTGGCCCGGTACAGCGCCTCGTCGGCGGCGCTGGCCATGCTCGGTGCATCGAGCTGTTCATCCAGCTGTACCACGCCTGCGCTGAATGTGCATTGCAGGTCATGCGGCTGGGCGGGGTAGTGGATCTCGGCGAACCGTCGACGGATTTCGTCGAGCACCTTATGCGCAGCCTCCAGCGGCGTGTTGGGCATGACGATGGCGAACTCCTCGCCGCCGTAGCGACCTATGAAGTCCGTCTTGCGCAGGCGTTGCTTGAGGAACAACGCCAGGCTCTTGATCACCCGGTCGCCCATAGGGTGGCCGTGGCGGTCGTTGATCTTCTTGAAATGATCGATGTCGAGCATCGCGAAACTCAGCGGCTGCTCTTCGCGGCGTGCACGGAAGCTACAGTCTTCGAGCAGTTGCAGGATGTGCGTATGGTTGTACAGCCCGGTCAGGCTGTCGCGGACCATACGTGCCTTGAGGTGGCGGGCACGGGCCGCACGGTTACGCACGGTGGTGACCAAGTGGCGGGCGCGGATCGGCTTGGTCAGAAAGTCATCGCCACCCTCGCTCATGGCGTCCAGTTGCTTGTCCAGGTCATCCTCGGCCGACAGGTAGATGATCGGCACGCTGACGTAGCGGTCGTTGTGGCGAATCACCTTGGCCAGCTCGGTGCCGGTGCAATCGGGCATGTACATGTCGAGGATGATCAGGTCGGGCTGGAAGTCTGCCAGCTCGCGCATGGTGTGTACCGGCTCGGTGAGGGTGCGGGTGATGATACCGGCACCGTTGAGCAGGCGCTCGGTGTGCAGGGCTTGGGCGCGGGAGTCGTCGATCACCAGCACGCGGAACGGATCGTACTGGGTGGCGCTGGTCAGCAGCTCGACTTTCTCCAGCAGGCTCGAAGCCTCCAGGGTCCCGGTGAGAAACTCCTGGCCGCCGGCGCGTACCGCCGCCAGGCGGGTCAGCGTATCGGTCTCGTGAAGGCTGAAGAACAGCAGTGGGATCGATTGCTCCAGTGCTCGCTGCGCCTGTGCGGCCAGTTGCAGGCCAGCGCCTGGACCGGCGAAGTCGACGTCCATGACAATCGCCGCAGGCAAGCGCTCGCTCATGGAGGCGTGGAATGCTTCGGGGCTGCACAAGGCTTGCACGCTCAGGCCGAAGAACTCCAGTTGCTGGGCCAGGCGTTCTGCGCGGTCATGGTCCTGCAAGACGATATACACCGGCTTGCGCAGCGGTGGCAGTGGCACGTTGTCGAGTTGGTCGCCCTTGCGCAGGCCTGTGCGCGAGAGGCGCTGCATCAGGTTGTTCAGCTCGCCGATGAGTTCTGAATTCAGGCGTGCGCCGTTCGCCTCGATAGCTTGCAGCGTCTGGGCGATGGATTGCGACAGGCTGCAGTGCTGAGGTTGCTCAAAGCGTTCGGCGTAGCGTTGCAGGCGCAGGTTGGCTTCGCACAGCTCGCCCAGGCCGGCACTCGACCACTCGCCGCGCTGCTGGCGTTGCCAGATTTCGAGGATTTGTCGGGCTTGGTGAATGACCCGTTGGGCGAAATGCTGCTTGAGGCGCTCGTGGCTCGGCTCGGCTGGCTGGGTCATGTCCTGACTACTTATTGGAGGAGGGGTGCAGGTTCGATGATGGCTCTATGCTAGCACCGCTTTTCCGGCAAGCGAGTGCCTAGTGTCAACAAAGTGTTCAGGGAGCATTATTCAGTTATTGACCTGTTGGTCGCTTATACGAAAGGCGGCGTCTGCTTTATAGTGCTGGCATTCGGGCTTGCCGTGGCACCCTGACAGCTGTCGGTGGTCCAAGCCCTGAACCGTCGTGAATCTCAAGGACAATGCCATGCTGGACTGGAAAAATCGTGAGGCCAACGCTGAGCCCCGCGAGCGCGCAGAACCCCGTGCCTCAGCCACCCGCAGCTACCTGGGCGGCCTGTGGAGCCGTGCCTTGGGCACGGTGATCGGCTTGTACCTGGTGGTGTGCATCGGCTTAGGCTGGTACTGGAGCGAGGAGCCTGCGCTGTTCCCGGTGCAGCAGAACGCCCAGACTGCCGCTGAGCGCAACGGCCAGCAGATGGTGATCGGCTACACCACCATCGAGACCCTCAAGACCGTCGCGGGCACCCTGCTCGACAAGCCGGGCGGCTACATCTCCAATGACCGTTTCCCGCCAGGCCTGTGGATGGACAACATGCCGAGCTGGGAATATGGCGTGCTGGTCCAGGTGCGTGACCTGTCGCGCGCGCTGCGCAAGGACTTCGCCCGTTCCCAGTCGCAGTCCACCGAAGACGCCGACCTGGCCAAGGCCGAGCCGCGTTTCAACTTCGACAACAAGAGCTGGATCCTGCCGTCGAGTGAGTCGGAGTTCGAAGAGGGCATCAAGTCGCTGACCCGTTACCAGGTCCGCCTGGCCAAGGGCGACCAGGGCGCGATCTTCTACACCCGTGCCGACAACCTCAACAACTGGCTGGGTGATGTCGCCACCCGCCTGGGCTCGCTGTCGCAGCGCCTGTCGGCCAGCGTGGGTCGGGTCAAGCTCAACAGCAACCTGAAGACCGAAACCGTGGTTGCCGGCCAGGCGCCGCAGGTTGACGAGGAAGTGGTCGAAACCCCGTGGTTGCAGATCGATAACGTGTTCTATGAGGCCCGTGGCCAAGCGTGGGCGCTGTCGCACCTGCTGCGTGCCATCGAGGTGGACTTCGCCGATGTGCTGGCGAAAAAGAACGCGACTGTCAGCGTGCGGCAGATCATCCGCGAGCTGGAGGCCTCGCAGGAGGCGCTGTGGAGTCCAATGGTGCTCAACGGCAGCGGCTTTGGCATGTGGGCCAACCACTCGCTGGTCATGGCCAACTACATTTCCCGCGCCAACGCTGCCGTGATCGACCTGCGCCAGCTGCTGTCGCAAGGCTGAGATGCCCATCAACCCCGCCGAGGTCGCGCATCGCGCGGCCTCTGATGCCGAGCTGGTGGCTTGGGTCGACGCGCATGATCAGCTGTTGGGCGCATTGCCCAGGGCTGAACTGCGCGAGCGTGGCCTGATCGGGCGCTGCACGTTCATCCTGTTGTTCAACCGTGCCGGTGAGCTGTGCGTGCACCGCCGCACGCTGAGCAAGGCGCTGTATCCGGGGTATTGGGATGTGGCGGCAGGTGGCATGGTGGGGTATTTGGAAAGCTATGAAGATTCGGCGGCCCGCGAGCTTGAAGAAGAACTGGGTGTGAGTGGCGTGGCGCTGCGCTTTCACGAGAAGTTTCACTTCGACCAGCCGGGCAACCGGCTCTGGTGCGCGGTGTTCTCGGCGGTGTGGGACGGGCCTTTGCGCTTGCAGCCCGAAGAGGTGATGGAGGCGCGGTTCATGCCGGTGGCCCAAGCCCAGCAGGAGAGCGCGCGCTTGCCGTATTGCCCGGACTCGCTGGTGGCCTTGCAGCGCTACCTCGCCAATACCGTGTAGGCGCACGGCTTGGGCGATAAGCCGATGAGGTCGCTAAACCTGCGCAAAATGCCGCAATCCGGTACTTAGCAACCGGCGGATTTATCGTTACACTGCGCGCCCTTTTCGGGCTGTCGCAAGATCTTGCGGCAGTAGCGCCGCCCCTGCCAGAGTGGGGCTTCGCGGTCGGCTCCCGTCGACCAGTTTTTTTGTCCTCGGCAAAGAGGAACAAAAGTGTCCAAGAAAGCTTCTTCCTTCGCCGCCCTTGGCGGTCTGGTCTATTCCACCGATGCCGGTCGGCACTGTCCTGACTGTAGCAAGCCGGTGGATGCCTGTGTGTGCAAGCAGCAGTTCGTCGCCGAAGGTGATGGTATCGCGCGCGTGCGCCGTGAAAGCAAGGGCCGTGGCGGCAAGACCGTCACCACCATTAGCGGTGTACCGCTGCCCCTCGATCAGCTCAAGGAACTCGCCAGCACGCTCAAGCGCCGCTGCGGCACTGGTGGCGCGCTCAAGGATGGGGTCATCGAGATCCAGGGCGACCATGTCGAGTTGCTCCTCGGCGAGCTGATCAAACAGGGTTTCAAGGCGAAAAAGTCCGGCGGCTGAGGCCGTGACGCGATTTTTTGCCCAGCGCTTTCTAAACTCGTTTCCGTGCACGGGGTCTACCACCGGGCATGGACGAATCGTCATTTTCAGCTTCTACACTGCGCCCGCCCACTGCTGGGCAGTGTCTTCGACTTATCAATGGGGGACGTGAATGTCCGTACGACGCACACGCAAAGACGATGGTAGCCAGTGGACCGTGGCCGACAGCCGCAGTGTTTATGGCATCCGCCATTGGGGCGCAGGTTATTTCGCCATCAATGACGCCGGGCGCGTCGAAGTGCGCCCCAACGGTCCGGGCAGCGCCCCGATCGACCTTTTCGAGCAGGTTCAGGAGCTGCGCCAAAGCGGCCTGTCGCTGCCGTTGCTGGTGCGTTTCCCGGACATCTTGCAAGACCGCGTACGCCAGCTGACCGGCGCCTTCGACGCCAATATCGCGCGGCTTGAGTACCAGAGCCAGTACACCGCGCTGTATCCGATCAAGGTCAACCAGCAAGAAGCGGTGGTGGAGAACATCATCGCCACCCAGAACGTTTCCATCGGCCTGGAAGCCGGCTCCAAGCCCGAGCTGCTCGCCGTGCTGGCGCTGGCGCCCAAAGGCGGCACCATCGTTTGTAACGGCTACAAGGATCGCGAGTTTATCCGCCTGGCACTGATGGGCCAGAAGCTGGGCCATAACGTATTCATCGTCATCGAGAAAGAGTCCGAAGTGGCCTTGGTGATCGAAGAAGCCGCAGAGCTGAAGGTCAAGCCGCAGGTGGGCCTGCGCGTGCGCCTGTCGTCGTTGGCCTCGAGCAAGTGGGCCGACACCGGGGGTGAAAAGTCCAAGTTCGGCCTGTCTGCCGCGCAGCTGATTTCGGTGGTGCAGCGCTTCCGTGACGCTGGGCTCGACCAAGGCATCCGCCTGCTGCACTTCCACATGGGTTCGCAGATCGCCAACCTGGCCGACTACCAGCACGGCTTCAAGGAAGCCATTCGCTACTACGGTGAACTGCGCGCGTTGGGCCTGCCGGTGGACCATATCGACGTTGGTGGCGGCCTGGGCGTGGACTACGACGGTACCCACTCGCGCAACGCCAGCTCGATCAACTACGACATGGACGACTACGCCGGCGTGGTGGTGGGCATGCTCAAGGAGTTCTGCGACGCGCAGGGCCTGCCGCACCCGCACATCTTCTCCGAGAGTGGCCGCTCGCTGACCGCGCACCACGCCATGCTGGTGATCCAGGTGACCGACGTCGAAAGCCACAACGACGAAGTGCCGGTGATCGAGAACAAGCAAAGCCTGCCCGAGACCGTACAGTGGCTGGCCGACCTGCTCGGCCCGACCGACATTGAGATGGTCACCGAGACCTACTGGCGCGCCACCCACTACATGGGCGACGTGGCAGCGCAGTACGCCGACGGCAAGATCAGCCTGTCCGAGAAGGCCCTGGCCGAGCAGTGCTACTTCGCCGTGTGCCGCCGCCTGCACAACTCGCTCAAGGCCCGCCAGCGCTCGCACCGCCAGGTGCTGGACGAACTCAACGACAAGCTGGCCGACAAGTACATCTGCAACTTCTCGGTGTTCCAGAGCCTGCCCGATACCTGGGCGATTGGCCAGGTGCTGCCGATCATCCCGCTGCACCGCCTGGACGAAGAACCGATGCGTCGCGCGGTGCTGCAGGACCTGACCTGCGACTCCGACGGCAAGATCAACCAGTATGTCGATGAGCAGAGCATCGAGACGAGCATGCCGGTGCATGCGGTGAAGGTCGGCGATGATTATCTGTTGGGTGTGTTCCTGGTGGGCGCGTATCAGGAAATCCTCGGCGACATGCACAACCTGTTCGGTGACACCGACTCGGTGAACATCTACCAGAATGCCGACGGCAGCGTGTACCACGCCGGTATCGAGACCCACGACACCATCGAGGACATGCTGCGCTACGTGCACCTGTCGCCGGAGGAGTTGATGACCCACTACCGCGACAAGGTCGCCAGCGCCAAGATCAGCGCCCGCGAACGCACCCAGTTCCTGGATGCGCTGCGGTTGGGGTTGACGCGGTCTTCGTACTTGTCTTCTTGAGCGAGTAAGCCAGGATTTTCATCATCCCGGCTTACTTGAATGGTAGGGGCCTGCGATCAGCGGGATCTGGATTTTGGAAACGCTCACCACCTGTGGTCTTGTTGACCGTGGGTGGTGATCCACAAACACACCGATAGCTGCCCGCAGAGACAACCCCTCTTCTACCTCCTGCCGAATGAGTCGTTACCATCAGCGTTGATGGCTGACTAAGTTCACTGATTGTCTTCTTTTCATCGTTTTCAACGCGTTCCCGCACCGTGCAATCATTTAAGGCAACCGCCGAGCGCTATGTTCAATTGTCAACTGGCAAAAATGTCAGCTGTGTGAGTAGTCGTACAAGGTCATGATCACTCTCAGTGATGCCTTAACGTCGAATCACTTGAGCATGTCACGACGGGAAGCGCTGTTCTGCTTCTGCGCCTAGATAATGAGGTGTGAGATGAGTGTGATGCAGTGGGGGGTTCTTATCAATGGAACAGCGCTATTTTCGGTGCTCATCTTCAAAGTGTTGCTGCAGGCCCGCAAGGTAAAAGACATCCCGCCGATGCATCCTATTGAGAGTGCTTCCTATACGCCGTATTCAAACAGTCGCTCCTTTCAACGGCGCAAGCGGGTAACACTCAAGCAAGTCATTCGCGAGTTGACTGTGCTCAGTCGCTATCTGCCGCACATTCGAACTTACTCGGTTTCCGGTGCTCAGGCATGGATACCACGTATCGCGGGTTTGTTGGGCATGAAGGTCAGTTTGGGTGTCTGGATTTGTGATGATGAAAGAAAGAATTCAATGGAGATTGCTAGGGCAGCAGTGATCTTGCGTAGGTGCAATAACATTGTGCGGGTCGTGGTGGGGAATGAAGTTTTATTCAGGCATGATATGCCATTGAGGCGGCTCAAGGAATACATACATGAGGTGAAGTTGTTAACAGGGCTTCCGGTGACGACAGCGGAACTTTGGCACATATGGTTGAGTCATCCCTCCTTGGCCGACTGCGTAGATGAAATTACCATACATATACTTCCCTTTTGGGAAGGGGTTAACCTTGCTGAGGCTGTGAACCACACGGTGAGCGCGGTGGATAAGGTGAGTTCAGCATTTCCGGGGCGCAAGATCTATGTCGGCGAAGTGGGATGGCCCTCTGGCGGGCATGCGCTGAATACAATGCCTGCCGATGAATATCAGCAGGCGGAGTATATTAGAGGTGTGGTCAGTCAATTCAAGAATATGGGGGTGGATTACAATGTGATAGAAGCATTTGATCAGCGCTGGAAACGCTCGGAAGGCACGGTGGGCCGGCATTGGGGGATGTTCAAAAGTAACGGGAAGGTGAAGTTTGCGCTTGGCGGAAAGACCTCAGTCCCTGTTAAAGGGGGTCATGTATTTCTGTACGAATTCTGTAGAGGCGCGCTAGGTAGAAAACTATTACTGTGCAGCGGGCTAGCCATTCTGCTTGCGCTTGCCGAAAGGGTATGGCTTGAGCTTTCACCTTTGTCTCCGGCCTATCAGCTGGTTGCGACCGGTGTATGGTGCGTGTGGTGCATCAGCGTGCTCTTGATTTCGCTACACGAAACAGTCGACGGGTACTTGATGCCACGGAACAATAGTCTTTTTTCACCGCTTGAAGGCGAGGGACGAGGTTCTTATAAAGTCGCTATTCACATCCCGTGCAGCAATGAGCCGCCCACGATGGTGAACGATACACTGTCTCGAATCAGTGAGCTGTTTCACGGGGATTATGAAGTTCATGTCATTGACAACAATACCGACCATGCGAGTTTCTGGGAGCCGGTGCAAGCACACTGTCTTGCCTTGGGGGATAAGTTTAATTTTTGGCGGGTTGAGAAGATTTCCGGTAATAAGGGTGGGGCATTGAATTTCTTGTTGGGGAAGACGTCTGAGGACGTTGATGTCATTGCTGTGGTTGATTCGGACTATCAGATCGAGCAAGACTGGCTAGGGCTGACTTCTCTGTTTGATGACCCCGAGATTGCTGTTCTGCAGTCGCCGCAGGATTATCGCGACCAAGTTTCGCTGTTCAAAAGGTTGTGCTATTACGAATATAAGAGTTTCTTCAATGTCGGTATGCCGATTCGAAATAATTTTAATGCCATCATCCTCCATGGCACCATGACGTTGATCCGCGCGCGTGTACTGAGGGCGCTCCGATGGTCGGAGCAGTGTGTCTGTGAGGATGCCGAGCTTGGCTTGAGAATTCTTCAACAGGGGCACAAGATGAGGTATATCCCGGTTTCTTACGGGAAGGGCTTGATGCCGGATAGTTTTAATGACTACAAGCGCCAACGTTTCCGTTGGGTGAGGGGCGCAGTGCAGATCCTGATGGGACATGCAAAAGCGATTTTTCGAAAAAATGAACAGCTCTCGTGGGCGCAGCGCTATCAATTCATCATCGGATGGACGCATTGGCTGTCCCAAGCGGGAGGACTCTTGATGACCAGTGCGCTTATTGCATGGTCGGCTCTTTCCCTGTTGGCACCTCCGGGCGTGTCTTCCTACCCACTGCTTATATCGAGCTCACTGGTCCTGGCCTTTGTGGTTACGCTTTTAGCTCAAATGGTCTTGTATGTACGTTACAGTCCGGATGGTACTTACAATGCGTGGCTGTCGATTCTTGCAAGTCATGCGTTGAACCATATCGTCGCACAGGCGGTGTTTTATTCACTGTGGTCGAAGTCAACCAGGTTTGTCGTGACCCCCAAACAGACGGCTGGCAGTTCGCTAGGAAAAGTGCTGAGTAGCTGTGCGGGAGAGGCGTTGTTATTGGCCATGCTGATCGTTTGTGCATTACTGGTCATGTGCTCGTCAACACTGACATTGTCCTCGGTAGTGTGGAGCGTGATGTTGATTACTCGCAGTTTTCCTTATGGGGCTGCATTGTTCATGGCGTATTTATCAGCGGCAGCGAAGCGACCTGAGACGGGGCTGTGCAGCCACAACAACATTTTGAACGATTGCGATACCAAGACCAGCCTGCCGTAGCGCCCTTGGACCACCCTGGACTTGGTGATGTGCAGGACATTTCATAACGATCAGGCATCGCTCAGGGGCCCTTTTAACTATTGATGATGTCTACGTGAGCCACAAGCCGCGATTTTTAAGCCGCCAAGCCACCCACCCCAGCGTCGCCGCCCGCAGTGCCATGAACCCAAGGAACGCCACCCACAACCCGTGGTTGCCGAACCTGCTCAGCCCCAACGCAAAGGGCAGGGCGATCAGCACTGACACCAGCATCGCATTGCGCATCTCCCGCGCCCGGGTGGCGCCGATGAACAGCCCGTCGAGCAGATAACTCCACACCGCAATCAGCGGCAGCAGCGCCAGGTAGGGCAGGTACGGATACGCCGCCGCGCGTACGCTGGCGATGTCGGTTTGCAGGTCGATGAACAGATGGCCGCCCAGCAGGAACAGCGCCGCAAACCCAAGGCTTACGATCAGCGACCAGCCAAACGACACCACCAGTGCCCGCCGCAGCGATTCACGTTCACGTGCGCCGATGGCATGCCCGCACAGCGCCTCGACCGCATGGGCCAAGCCATCCAGGGCATAGGCGGTCAGCAGCAAGCCGTTGAGCAGCAGCGCGTTGGCCGCCACCGTGGCCTCGCCGATACGTGCGCCCTGCACGGCGATCAGCAGGAACACCAGCTGTAGCGCCAGGCTACGCAGGAAGATGTCGCGGTTCACCGACAGCAGTGGCCGCCAGCTTTGCCAATGGCTCAAGGCCGACCAGACGATCTGCCCCGGATAGGCGCGCAGGGCTGGGCGAGTCAGCGCCAGGCCCAGCAGCGCCGCGCTCCACTCGGCGATCACCGAGGCTCGCGCAGAGCCCACCACGCCCCAATCCAGGCCGAGCACGAACCACAAGTTCAAGGCGATGTTGAGCAGGTTGGTGGTCAGCAGGATCACCAGTGGTGCGCGGGCATTCTGGGTGCCGAGGAACCATCCCACCAGGGCATAGCTGGCCAGCGCCGCCGGCAGCCCGAGCAGGCGCGTGTGAAAGAACGCTTCGGTAGAGGTGTGCAACGCCTCGCTCGGCTGCATTGCATGCAGGGCCAGTTGGCTGAAGGGCAGGGCCAGCAGGCCGATCAGTACGGCGAAGCCCAGCGCCAATAGCAGCCCCTGCACCAGTACCTGGCGCAATGCCGCGCCATCGGCGCGACCAGCTGCCTGGGCGGCGAAACCGGTGGAGCCCATGCGCAGGAAACCCATCAGCCCGACCATGAAGGTGAACAGCGTGGCACCTACCGCCACGGCCCCCAACTGGTGGGCGTGGGGCAGGTGGCCGATGACCGTGCTGTCGACCAGTGCCACCAGCGGCACCGAGACATTCGACAGGATCATCGGCGCGGCCAGGCCCCAGACCTTGCGGTGGGTGGGGCGGTGGTGCCAGGCGGTGGACAGTGACGGCATGTGGGCTCCAGTGGGGTGCGATTGCGAAATCATTGTACCGATCAGGCAACCCATTCGCGCGAACCGGGTCTCACCTGCCACGCATCGCCAGGTAAGCCGAACGGTCTTGCGCTATAGTTGGTGCCCTTACGTACACGCTGCCGAAGAGTTCATTCTCAAATGCTCAACAAAGGATTGTTGCTGGCCTGCGCGCTGGCCCTGCTCAGTGCCTGTGATTCCTCCAACCAGGACAAACCACCGGCACAGGTCGACAAGCCGGTGGCCGCTGCGAGCGCTGAAAAACCGGCCGCCAGGCGTGAGGATCCGGCTGTGCTCGCCAAGCGCTATGCCGGGCGCGAACTCACCGTGGTGGATGTCTCGGAGGTGCAGCTCGATGGCGCCAGCACCCTGTCGGTGAGCCTCTCGGCACCGCTGGACGCCAATCAGGACTTCGCCGCCAAGCTGCACCTGGTAGACACCGTCAAAGGCAAGGTCGACGGCGCCTGGGAACTCTCCGACAACCAGATGGAGCTGCGCCTGCGCCACCTGGAGCCGCAACGCAAGATGGTCCTGACCATCGACAAGGGCTTGCTGTCGGTCAATGGCAACAGCCTTGAGGCCGAGTCCGTCAGCCGTTTCGAAACCCGCGATATGCAGCCCACCGTGGGCTTCGCCAGCCGTGGCTCGCTGTTGCCCACCCGCCTGGCCGAAGGCCTTCCGGTGATCGCACTGAACGTCGACAAGGTCGATGTAGAGTTCTTCCGGGTCAAGCCCGACATGCTCTCCACGTTCCTGGCCAATTGGGGGCGCAACTCCAGCTTGTACTACTACCAGTCGCAGGAGACCCTGGCGATGGCCGAGCTGGTCTATAGCGGCCGCTTCGACCTGAACCCTGCGCGCAATACCCGCGAGACGGTGCTGTTGCCGATCGCGGGGATCAAGCCCCTGCAAGAACCTGGCGTGTACCTGGCGGTGATGCGTGCCTCGGGCACCTACGACTATTCGCAGCCGGCGACGCTGTTCACCCTGAGCGATATCGGCCTGTCCGCGCACCGCTACCGCGACCGTCTGGACGTGTTCGCCCAAGCCCTGGAAGGCGGCAAGGCACTCAAGGACGTCACCCTCGAACTGCATGATGACAAGGGCAAGCTGCTGGCCCAGGCCAAGACCGATGGCGACGGCCACGCCCAACTGCCAATCACGGCCAAGGCCGATACCCTGATCGCCACGCAAGGCGTGCACACGACCCTGCTGCGCTTGAACACTGCGGCCCTGGACCTGGCCGAATTCGACATCACCGGCCCCCAGGCCAACCCGTTGCAGTTCTTCATCTTTGGCCCGCGTGACCTGTATCGACCGGGCGAAACGGTGCTGCTCAATGGCCTGCTGCGCGATCAGGACGGCAAGCCGCTCAAGGCCCAGCCAGTGAACGTCGAGGTGCGTCGCCCCGACGAGCAGGTCAGCCGCAAGTTCGTCTGGGAAGCTGACGCCAACGGCTTGTTCCAATACCAATTGCAGCTGGCTAGCGAAGCGCCGACCGGCCGCTGGCAGTTGCTGCTGGACCTGGGCGGTGGCCGCAAGCAGGTGTACGAATTCCTCGTCGAGGACTTCCTGCCCGAGCGCCTGGCGCTGGAACTCAAAGGCCGCGACACGCCGCTGTCGCCCGAGGACACCGCGACTATCCAGGTCAATGGGCGCTACCTCTATGGCGCCCCCGCAGCTGGCAATCGCCTCAGCGGCCAAGCCTACGTACGCCCACTGCGCGAGGCCGTCAAGGCGTTGCCGGGCTATCAGTTCGGCGCCGTCACCGAAACCGATCTGGCCCAGGACCTGGAGCTGGATGAAGTGACCCTCGACCAGGCCGGTAAGGCTCGCATCGACATCGAAAGCCGCTGGAGCGAAGCGCGTTCGCCGCTGCAACTGACCGTACAGGCCAGCTTGCAGGAATCCGGTGGCCGGCCGATCACCCGTCGTCTGGATCAGCCAATCTGGCCGGCTGAGCGTTTGCCGGGCTTGCGTGGCCTGTTCGACGGTGACGAGACCGACGGTGATGGCCCGGTGGAGTTCGAGTTCCTGGTGGCCGACCGCGATGGCAACAAGCTGGCCGCCGACAACCTCAAGGTGCGGTTGATCCGCGAGCGCCGCGACTACTACTGGAACTACTCGCAAAGCGACGGCTGGAGCTACAACTACAACGAGAAATTCCTCACCCAGAACGAGGAAACGCTCAGCGTGAAAGCCGGCTCCACTGCCAAGCTGAACTTCCAGGTGGAATGGGGCCCCTACCGCGTCGAGGTCGAAGACCCGCAGACCGGGCTGGTTTCCAGTGCGCGGTTCTGGGCCGGCTATCGTGCCCAGGACAACGCCGAAGGCGGCGCCGTGCGCCCCGACCAGGTCAAAATCGCCCTGGACAAACCGGCCTACACCGATGGCGCCAGCGCCAAGGTCACCGTCACTCCGCCTGCTGCTGGCAGTGGCTACCTGATGGTCGAGTCCGCTGACGGCCCGCTGTGGTGGCAGGAGATCGACGTCCCGGCCGAGGGCAAGACCTTCGATGTACAGTTGGACAAACAGTGGGCGCGCCACGACCTGTACATCAGTGCCCTGGTGATTCGCCCCGGCGAGCGCAAGGCCAACGCTACCCCGAAACGCGCCGTGGGCGTGTTGCACCTGCCGTTGGACCGTGCTGAACGCAAGCTCGCCGTGACCCTGCAGGCGCCGGAGAAAATGCGCCCTAAACAGCCATTGACGGTGAAGTTCAAGGCGGCCAACGCTGACGGCAGCGTGCCCAAGCAAGTCCATGTGCTGCTCTCGGCGGTGGACGTCGGCATTCTCAACATCACCGACTTCAAGACCCCCGACCCGTTCGCCAGCCTGTTCGGGCGTAAGGCGTATGGGGCCGACCAGTTGGACATTTACGGCCAACTGATCGAGGCCGGCCAGGGCCGCCTGGCGAGCCTGGCCTTCGGTGGTGACGCGGCCATGGCCAAGGGCGGCAAGCGCCCCAACACCACGGTGACTATCGTTGCCCAGCAGAGCCTGCCGGTGACCCTTGATGACAAGGGCGAAGGCCAAGCTACGGTCGACATTCCCGACTTCAACGGCGAACTGCGGCTGATGGCGCAGGCCTGGACCGACGAGCACTTCGGCATGGCCGAGGGCAAGACCGTGGTCGCCGCGCCGCTGATCGCCGAGCTGTCGGCACCGCGCTTCCTGGCCGGTGGCGACCGCACCCAGCTGGCGCTGGACCTTGCCAACCTGTCCGGCCGTACCCAGCAACTGAGCGTGCAACTGGGCACCGAAGGCCAGCTGTCGCTGGTCGGCGGCGCGCAGCAGAGCATCGCCCTTGGTGCGGGCCAGCGCAGCACGCTGATGATCCCGGTGCAGGCCCAGGGCGGCCTGGGCCAGGGCAAGGTCCGCGTGCAGGTCAGTGGCTTGCAATTGCCTGGCGAGCCAACCCAGGTCTTCGCGCGTGAGTGGACCCTGGGCGTGCGCCCGGCCTACCCGGCGATGCTCAAGCACTACCGTGTGGCCTTGAAGGACCAGCCCTGGAGCCTGCCTGAAAGCGATCTGGCCGAATTCGAACCGGCTGGGCTTGAAGCCAGCCTGGCGCTGTCGAGTCGTCCGCCGCTGAACCTCGCCGAGCAGATCCGCGCGCTGGAGGCCTACCCCTACGGTTGCCTGGAGCAGACCACCAGTGGCCTGTACCCATCGTTGTATGCCGACGCTGAGACTCTCAAACGCCTGGGTATCAAGGGCGAGCCCGCCGAGGTGCGCAAGCGCAAGATCGAAATGGGCATCGAGCACCTGCTAGGCATGCAGCGCTACAACGGCAGCTTTGGTCTGTGGAGTTCGGACAGCGAAGAAGAATACTGGCTGACGGCCTATGTCACCGACTTCCTGCTGCGCGCCCGTGAGCAAGGTTATGGCGTACCCGCCGACGCGCTGAAAAAAGCCAGCGAGCGCCTGTTGCGCTACGTGCAAGAGCGCAACCTGATCGAGGTGGACTACAGCCAGGACGCCGATCACACCCGCTTTGCCGTGCAGGCGTACGCAGCGCTAGTGCTCGCGCGTAGCCAGCAGGCGCCGCTCGGTGCCTTGCGCAGCCTGTTCGAGCGCCGCAGCGATGCGCGCTCGGGCCTGCCGCTGGTACAGCTGGCGGTAGCGCTGGACAAGATGGGCGACAAACCGCGTGCGCAGCAGGCGTTGCAGGCAGGGCTTGCGGTCAGCCGCAGCGCAGGCTGGATGGCCGACTACGGCAGTGCCCTGCGTGACCAGGCGTTGATCCTGGCGCTATTGCAGGAAAACAGCCTCGCCGCAGGCCAGGTCGACCAACGTTTGTTTGCCCTGTCGGATGAACTGGCGGCCAACCGCTGGCTGTCCACGCAAGAGCGCAACGCGCTGTTCCTGGCCGGTCGCGGTCTGCTCGGCAAGCCCGAGGGCAACTGGAAGGCGCGTCTGGATAGCGCGGGCGAGATTCGCGAATTCGACAACAGTGATTCGGGGATGAAGCTCGAAGGTTCGTTGCTGGCCTCGCCGTTGACCGTACAGAACCAAGGCAGCGATACGCTGTACCAGCAATTGACGCTGTCTGGCTATCCGCGCCAGGCCCCGGCTGCCAGTGGCAATGGCATGGAGATCCGCCGCGAGTACCTGGGCATGAACGGTCAGGCGCTGGATCTGGGTAACCTGCGCAGTGGCGACCTGGTGCTGGTGCACCTGGCGCTCAAGGCAAAAGACCCGGTGCCCGACGCTTTGGTGGTCGACCTGCTGCCAGCCGGCCTGGAGCTTGAGAACCAGAACCTGGCGCAGAGTGCTGCCAGCCTGGATAACGCTAGCAGCGCGGTGAAGCAGTGGCGCGAGTCGATGCAGAATGCAAGCGTAGTGCACCAGGAGTACCGCGATGATCGCTACGTCGCTGCACTCAAGCTGGACAGCTATGGCACCACGCACCTGCTGTACCTGGCCCGTGCGGTTACCCCAGGCAGCTACCGCATCCCGCCGCCGCAGGTCGAGTCGATGTATCGGCCGAACCTGCAAGCGGTTGGCGCGAGCCAAGGAGAAATGACCGTGCGTGCCCGCTGAGCAAGCCACAAGCTGCGAGCTGCAAGCTACAAGAAGAAGCGCCGGCGCCCTTCAGCTTGTAGCTTGTAGCTGCTTTCAGTGCACCACCCAGCTCAGCACCCACAACCCTAACAACGCCCAGATGATCCCGAGCACGATCGATGCGCGCATGAACGCCCGCACGGCCGAGTACAGCAGCATCAGGCCAACGATGAGCGCGAGGATGCTGACCAGCGAAGTGTCCATCCCCAAGGTACGGGCCAGGCCGTCGATAAAATTACCACCGGCATTGGCCAGCAGGTTGAACAACCCGCTCAGGGCATCGACGATAAAGCGGATCACCGCCCCCAGTGCCTGGCCCAGCCATTCGAAAAAACCTTCTACATGCATAATCGCTTCCTGATGAACGCTCAAAGCCTTTGGCCGCTACCCGGCCCGGTCGGTTCCCGATGCCAAGCTTAGCCCGCCTGCGCCTGAAAAGAATGCTGCGCAGGCTGGCTGTTGGCGGGCTGTTGTTGCTGATGCTGCTGTGGCTGGCCGACCGGCTCTGGCCGCTGCCGATGCCAGGCGACGATCTGGCGCGGGTGGTGTTGGCCGAGGACGGTACGCCGCTGTGGCGTTTCGCCGATGCCGACGGTGTGTGGCGCTATCCAGTGAGCCCTGAGGAGGTCTCGCCGCTGTACCTGGAGGCGCTGCTGGCCTACGAAGACCGCTGGTTCTATCAGCATCCCGGGGTCAACCCTATGGCCCTGGCTCGGGCGGCCTGGCTGAACCTGCGCGGCGGGCGGGTGGTGTCGGGGGGGAGCACGTTGTCGATGCAGGTGGCGCGCCTGCTCGACCCGCATGACCGCACCTTGACGGGCAAGCTGCGTCAGTTGTGGCGTACCGCGCAACTGGAGTGGCACCTGTCCAAGCGCGAGATCCTGGAGGTCTACCTGAACCGTGCGCCATTTGGTGGCACCTTGCAGGGGGTGGCGGCGGCCAGTTGGGCGTACCTGGGCAAGTCCCCGAAACACCTCACCCCTGCCGAGGCTGCCTTGCTTGCGGTGTTGCCCCAGGCCCCGAGCCGATTGCGCCCGGACCGTCACCCAGAGCGCGCCCAGCGAGCCCGCGACAAGGTGCTGCAACGCCTGGCCGAATACCAGGTATGGCCGGACCTGCGCATCGCCGAGGCCCGCGAAGAGCCCCTGCTGCTGGCGCCGCGACAAGAACCCGCGTTGGCGCCACTGCTGGCGCGCAGGCTCAACACCCGCGACAGTCCGCCGCTGATCCGCACCACCCTGGACGCCGCGTTGCAGCGCCGCCTGGAAGACCTGCTGCTGGGCTGGCGCGCGCGTTTGCCTGAGCGCACGTCGGCGGCGCTGCTGGTGGTTGAAACCCAGAACATGGCCGTGCGCGCCTACCTCGGCTCCATCGACCTGGGGGATGCGCGACGCTTCGGCCATGTGGACATGATTCATGCCCTGCGCTCGCCTGGTTCGACTCTCAAGCCATTCCTCTACGCCATGGCCATGGACGATGGCCTGATCCACTCCGAGTCGCTGTTGCAGGATGTGCCCCGGCGCTACGGCGATTACCGCCCAGGCAACTTCTCGATGGGCTTCAGTGGCCCGGTGTCGGCCAGCGCCGCCCTGGCGCTGTCGCTCAATCTGCCAGCGGTGCAGTTGCTCGAAGCCTACGGCCCCAAGCGCTTCGCCGCACAGATGCGTATGGGCGGCGTGCCCTTGGTGCTGCCACCGTTGGCCGAGCCGAACCTGTCGTTGATTCTCGGCGGGGCCGGCAGCCGTCTGGAGGATCTGGTCGGTGGCTATGCGGCTCTTGCCCGTGAGGGGCGCAGTGCACGGATTCGCTTGCAGCCTCAGGACCCGTTGGTCGAGCAGCGCCTGCTGTCGCCGGGTTCGGCGTGGATCACCCGGCGCATCCTCAGCGGCCTGGCGCGCCCGGACCGTGATCGGAATGCCGAGCTGGTGCAGCGGCCTGCGCTGGCCTGGAAAACCGGCACCAGCTATGGCTTTCGTGATGCCTGGTCGGTGGGTGTCGGGCCGCGTTACCTGATTGGTGTGTGGATCGGTCGCCCCGACGGCACGCCGGTTCCGGGACAGTTCGGTCTGGCCTCGGCGGCGCCACTGATGTTGCAGGTGCACGATCTGCTCAGCAATCGCGATGCCCAGCGCGGTATCCAGGTGCCGGTTGAGGCGGTGCCGGCCTCGGTGGGTGTCGCGGCGATCTGCTGGCCGCTGGGCCAGCCGATGAATCGGCAAGATCCGAACTGCCGCCGGCAGCGCTTCGCCTGGACCTTGGACGGCACCACGCCGCCCACCTTGCAGGCGGCCGATCAGCCACTGGGGCTGGGGCTGCGCGATGTGGTGTGGGTCAACGCCCAAGGGTTGCGCGTCGATTCCACCTGCCCCGGTGCGATGAAGCATGAGGTTGCTTTGTGGCCCGCACCGCTGGAGCCTTGGTTACCCAAGGCCGAACGCCGTGCTGCGCGGCTGCCTGCGCCCGACCCAAGCTGTCCGCCGCAGGGCGCGGGCAGCGCGCCGCCGCTGTCGATTGTTGGCGTGCGTCCGGGCGACAGCCTGCGCCGTCCGGCAACCAGCAGCGAGGCGTTGCAACTAAGGGTGTCGGCGCTGGGGGGCAATGGTCGGCGCTGGTGGTTCCTCAATGGTGCACCGCTCGGTGAGACCCAAGGCCAGGAAAGCCTGGCGGTGCGCTTCGAACAGGCCGGGCGCATCGAACTCAGCGCCCTGGACGAAAGTGGCGAGACAGCCCGTGTGGAGTTCCAGGTGACACCGTGAGCATGCTGCGGTGACTAGTCGCTTGGGGTTACACCTTAGGTGATGCGCTGCCTCGCAGGTTACGCAACTGATTAAAAAATCGAGTGTTTGCCAGCGCCAATGACGCCCTGCCAATAGGGTTAGTCGCAAGTTGTGAGCTATTCGTTTCGAACCCTGAGGACTTCACTGCTGACTGTAGGGGTAAGCCTGCGCGAACTGAAGCGCGGCGACTCAACAACAATGAGCGGCAGGAGTCTTCCCATGAATAATCAAGCGTGGATGAAGGCGGCCACGGCGCTGACCATGGTCATGGCGCTGGGCCTTGCGGGATGCAGTAGCGGCGGTGGCGGGCACCACAGCGCGGTGAGTGGTTCGTCTGGGAACGCAGGCGGAGGTGGCGGCACCGATGGCGGTGGTGACAATGGCGGCGGCGGCGGCGGCGGTGGTGGAGGTGGCAGTGGCAGCGTAGGTGACGGCTTGGTGGTGGCGCAGGTGGTCGATCAAGCGGGCACCACGGTGGCTGGCCTGGGCGACGGCGTCAGTGCGCTTGGCCAAGCAATCGGTTCGTTGCCCGTGGCCGGCAGCACGGTGTTGACCGGCGGGGTCGGGGCGCTGGTGTCCTCCACCGGCACGGCGCTGAACAGCGTCGGCAACGGGTTGAGCGACGGCCTGGGACAACTGGGCTCTGGGGGCAATGCACTGGGTACTACCGTGGGTGGGGTCGGTGCTGCGACGGCAGACTTGGGTACCGGTGTTTCAGGGCTGGGGCAGGGCTTGCAGGCGCTCGCGACTGGTTCTGCGCTCGAGCAGGTCCCGGTGGTCAATCAGGTGGTGGCCGGGGCAGGGCAGGGCGTGAATCAGGTGGGCCAAGTGGTGACCATGCTCGGCGACACGCTCACGCCCATCGGCACGAGTGGCCCTCTGGCCGGCGCTACCCAAGGCGTCAGCGACACACTGGTGCCGGTGGTATCGCTGGTCGAGAACACCACGGCGAACGTTACGCGCCAAACGGGCCTTGCCGGTCCTTTGAACCAGACCCTCAACGGTGTCGGCAATGCGCTTGATCAGGCAGGCCAGCAGGTAGCCGGCGCGGGCAACGGCAACCCGCTGACCGACACGACCGGGCAGTTGGTCAGCAACCTTGGCACGCTGGTTGGTGTCTCGGCAGGCCTATCGCCGACAACCGGCAGTGCCCGTACCGGGCTGCTGGAAACCGTTGGTGGCGTGGTCGCTGGCGCAGGTGCCGGGTTGACCGCAGGCACCAGCAATACTGCCGTGGGCAGTTTGGGCGGTAGCACGGCCCAGGTGGGCAACAGCGTGGCCAGCCTCGGCACGGTGCTGGGCGGCAATGGCGTGACCAACAGCAGCGCCGGTGCGCCAGTGGCCGCCCTTACCCAGCAGGTCGGCGGCGGGCTTAACCCTGTGGTCGGCGGCGTCGCCAGCCTGACCCAGCAAGTCGGTGCCAGCACCGGCGTTGGTGCGCCCGTGGCCGGGCTGCTCAACCAGGCGGGTGGCGCTGTGAGCAATGTCGGCACACAACTGGGCAGTGCCACGGGCAACCCGGTGGTGAGCCAGCTCGGCAGCACGGTCGGGGCCTTGGGCGGCAGCGTTGGTCAGGCTGGCACATTGGTCAATGGCAGTACCTCCGGTACTGGCCTGGGTGGGGTACTGGGCGGTTTGGGTGGTAGCCGTTAGTGGCCGATCAGCGGCTCAGCACCTACGCTTGCAGCAGCGCCAGGGGCGTCGCACGGCGCCCCTGGCTTGACCGGATCATGGAGTGTCCGCATGCGCCTACTGGCCGCGACTTTACTGCTGTGCGGGGTCGGCCTGACCCACGCCGAGCCCCTGCCCAGTTTTCTCAACAGTAACGAGACCGAACGCCGCCTGCCCACGCCGAACTTGCCGGTGGATGCCTATCGACCTGCCGTGGCGACGCCGCAACTCCCAGTGCCTGGGACTGCGCAGCAGCAACCGTTGCTGATGAGCACTCGGGTGCAGGTGCGCAAAGTGCGTTTCGAAGGCGGTACGGTCTATCCGCTGAGCGAGTTGCGCGACCACTATCAAGCAGTGATCGGGCGCGAGTCGAGCTTGGCCGAACTGATCGACCTCACCCGGCGCCTGACCCAGCGCTATCAGGACGATGGCTACCTGTTGTCCTACGCCTACCTGCCACCACAGGATTTTGCCGACGGGCGCCTGCGAGTGGTGCTGGTCGAGGGCTACGTGCGCGATTACCAGGTGCAGGGCGAGATCGGCCCGGCCCTGGGTTATGTCGAACGCTTGCTGGACAAGCTCAAGGCCGAGCGCCCGCTGACGCGGCAGACCTTCGAGCGTTACACCACCTTGGTCAGCCGCATCCCCGGCATCACGTTCCGCGCCGAGGTGCCGCCGCCTACCACCACCGATGGCGCCACGCGGCTGATGGCCGTGGCCACCCGCAAACCCTTCACCACCAGCCTCAACCTCAACGATGGCAGCCGCGATGACCTACAGGCGTTGCTGGGGGCCAGCAGCAACGCGCAGACCCGTTACGGCGAGCAGCTCAGCGGCTATGTGCTGGTGCCTCCGGGGGATGACAAGGAGCACTACTATCGCCTCGACTACAGCCAATTCATAGATGACGAAGGCTCGCGCCTGCAACTCTCGGCAGCGCGCTATCGCAGTGACCCGCAGGCGCGCCTGCGCCTGAACAATGGCGTTGACCTGACCCAGCACCGCGAGAACGAGCGTTACTCGATTGGCCTGAGCCAGGCATTGATCGCCTCGCCCAACGAGTCGCTGGAGGTGATCGGACGCTTCTACGCAGTCAATGACCGAACTGACTATCGGGTCGTGGGCGCTCCTGTGCAGTTCGACAGCCAGACCGATATTCGGGCGCTGTCTTTCGAAGGCGACTGGCGCAAGGCCGAGGCCCGGCGCCTACGCATCCTCAGTGCCGGGGTATATCAGGGGCTGGACCACTTCGGCGCACGCAGCAACGCCGACCTGGACCTGGATTTTTTGCGCCTGCGCTTGGCCGGCGTGCAAAGCGACAACTTCAGCGAACGCTGGCAGGGTGTCGCCTCGGCGGCCGCCTACTGGAGCAACGACAGCCTGCCTGACAGCGAGCGAGCAGTGTTCGGCGGGCAGAGCTTCGGTCGTGGCTACCCCAGCGACCAGGCCTCGGGCGACAAGGGCTGGGGGCTGGCCTACGAAGTCAACTACAGCTTCCAGCGCGACGGGACCTGGGTGAAGGTGCTGCAACCCTATGGGGTTGTCGATGCGGCCCGGGCCTGGTTCAACCAGCTCGACGTGCAAAAGGTACGGATGTCGTCCGCCGCACTTGGCCTGCGGTTTGGTGACATGCACTACTACAACATTGCCGTCGAAGTGGCCAAGCCGATGTCCGACATGGCCCTGGACAGTTTCAACCGACGGCCACGGCTGACCCTGAGCTTCAGTTATCAACTCTAAGACAAGTTGACAGGTTGACAGGTTGACGTGATGGGGGCGGCGCTATAGGCTCTTCACATCGACGTCACCTTCGATTAGGCCTAGCCATGAAAATCGCCGAAGCCCCTACCGCCTATCTTTCCAAGTCCGCCTCCGATAAGGCCAAGGCCGCGTTGCTGGAGGGCTTCGAGCAATTTCTTGATCAGCTCTCGCAGCCTCAGCTTGCGGCCTTGGCCGAACGCGGCGCCGGGCGTGATTACTTCGATGCGCTACAGGCCAGCTTGCCGCGTCCTGGCCAGCAGCCGACCAGCCCGAAGGTGCGCAACCAGCTCGCCTATGCCAAGGGCAAGGCGCTGGCGTTCGAGCAGATCCGCGACGGCTACGAGCTGCTCGATTCGAAAACCGCCTGCGCCATTCTCGGTATCACCCGCCAAGCGCTCAATAAGCGCGTGTTGCAAGGGCAGGTGCTGGCCTACAGCGAGGGCGCGCGCAAGCATTATCCGGCGTTTCAGTTCGCCGCTAATGCAGTGCAGGCGGAGGTCGCCGAGTTGGTCCGGGCGCTCGGCATCGACCCCAGGAACGCAGCGCAGGTGAACCTGCTGCTGGGTTTTTTGCTGCAAGACATGGACTACGCCAACCCAGGCCAGCCCGCCCACGTTCGGCCGCGTTATCGCTTGCTGGACGAGCCTGGCGCGTTCGCCATCATCGTGCGCGACTTCACCAACCGCCTGAACATGGGGCGCTGATCGGCGCGGCACTCACTCCACCGGCACCTGCATGCGCCAGAGCGCCTCGCCGACCGTTTCGTCGGTGCTCAGCAGCAGTTCTTCCAGCGGCAAGCGCCATACGGCGGCCAGTTGCACGCCACGACCTTCGAACAGCACCAGGTTACAGCCGTCCAGGCTGCCACTGATGGGGTAGACCTGCGAGGGGTAGAGAATCCCATCTACCTGTGCGGCGTGGCGCATGACCACGTCGCTCAGCACCTGGGTGTAGCGATAGCCCTCGCTGCCCTGGCCCTTGGACGCCACGATGCTCTTCAGGCGCTTGCCGGCATTGCGTGCCAAGACGCCGGCATCGACCACCCGTATCTCGCGTACCGCCTCCATTTGATGTAGCGCCAATGCCGCGATTTCGCTGCGCAGCACTGGGCTGGCGAAACCGGCGCGGCCGTGTTGCAGGGTTTCGGCCACGGCGACGATGTCGCTCAGGGCCACATAGCACACGCCGATAATGTGCTGCGGATCGCCATAGCGTGTATCGGAGTGGCGGTTGTAGTAGAGGGGGCTGTCGAAGCTTGCGTGCTGCACCCGATAGAGGCGGGTGGCCTGGCCGATGCTGCGCGTCGGCAGACCGTGGGTGGCGATGGCAGCTTCGATCGACTGGCGCAAAGCGTGGGCAGGCATTAGCGGTGCAGGTCCTCGATGGGCGTCCGGGCACAGGGCTGGCCATTGTTGCAGGACCGCATCGGGCTTGTCGCGCTTATCAAGGTTTCAGGACGTGCCAGGCCGGCTCATCTCACCTGCTGCTGCAGCGCTTTGGGGAACAGGTTGTCCAGGGTTTCCAGTAAGCGTGCGTGGTAGATCGGCTTGCGGAACAGGTCGAGCACTTGCAGGCGCAACAGGTCGCTGACATCGTCCATGTCAGCATGGCCGGACATCACGATCACCGGCAGGTGCTGGCGTGCGGTGTGGTCGCGTAGGCGCTGGATCAGGCTCAGGCCACTTTCCTCGGGCATACGCAGGTCGGTGATGACCAGTGCTGTGTCGGGGTGGCGGGTCAGCTGTTTCAACGCCTGCGACACCGAACTGGCAGTAAAGCAGCAGAAACCCTGGTGCTCCAGCAACTCGGCCAATTCCTCGAGCGCCTCTTGCTCATCGTCCACCAGCAGAATCTGTTCACGCAGCATCGGCATGGGGGCCCCCGAAGCTCAGCGGATCACTGGGTAATGGCGTTCTTGATGGTGTTCATGATGTTTTCCACCTCGCCCGAGATCGGCGTGACGAAACCGGCCAATACCACCGCGACCATGGCCGCGATGACCGCGTACTCGATGCCGGAGGCACCGTCCTTGCGTTGAATGAAGGTTTTGCAATGCAGGAGGATCTGTTGCAGCAGCATGGCATTGCTCCTTGCGCGGCGAGGCGCCGGTAGTTGGCGTCGGAATGACACCCCTTTGCCATCATCATTGCCCTGCTTGGCCAACCTGCAAGTGTATGAAGGCATTATTCCAAAAGTAGGGGGCCGCAACAGACTTTGTAAGTTTCTGTTTTATGGAAGTGTCAATTTCATGGCTCGAAAAACGCTTGGTGGGTAATGGCGGATTGGAACGGTTCGGCTACCTTGCAATAGCGAAATAGTTACTTTATGCCAGTAGCGAGCCGAGCACAGGGAGGGCGCAAATGAGCAGTCGCTTGACCATGATGCTTGCGGGCCTGTTCTTGTTCGCCGCCCTGCTGGCCGGTTATTGGGGCTTGCGCCTGAGTCGTCCGCCAGCGGCTGCGCCGACAGCGGTGCCCGTCGTCGCTGCGAGCAGCGCTGAGCCGACGATTGCGCCGGCACCCGCCGCGCCGCCTGAGCCGGCGCGCTCACCCATCGTGGTGCTGCGCAAGACGTTGCCAGCCAACACCCCGATCAGCGCTGACGACGTCCTCATCGAGCGCTTGCAGGTCGTACCTGAGGGCGCCTTCGAGCAGGTCGAGCAGGTACTGGGGCGCAGCAGCACGCGCACCTTGGCCGCAGGAACCTGGCTTGACGCGTCGAGCTTTACCAGCGGCGGCCCCCTGGCGCGCATGATTCGCGCCAATGAGCGAGCGGTGGCGGTGGCGGTGGACGATGTGGTTGGCGCAGGCGGTCAGTTGCGTCCTGGCGACTATGTGGACGTGCTGCTGTTTCTGCGTGAGGAGAACAACAATCCGCAGTCGTCCGCCCAGGTGGTATTGCCGGCTTTGCGGGTGCTCAGCGTCGACTTGCAGACCGGCCTTGCCAACGATGGCCGTCCGGCCCAGAGCGCCGAAGACCTCAAGGCCAGCCGCGACCTGCGTGCCAGCAGCGGCAGCGCGATACGTAACGTGGGGCTGGCTGTGCCCCAGGCCCTGGCCAGTCGGCTGATGCTGGCGGCGCAGGTCGGCACCTTGCGCCTGGCGGTGCGTAGCGCCGATGAGCAACTGCTGGCGCGCTACTGGGCTGGCGAGCAGGGCGAGGCCCAGGTGGGCGCCGCCAAGCGCGAACTGTACCGCTTCAGCCAGTTGTCCCAGGTGCCCCTGGCTAACCCGGCTGCGGTCGCTGGCGCCCCAGCCATGCAGATCATTCGCGGTGCCCAGGCGGGCCCGGCGAACCCCACGCCCTGAACCGGCAAGGATGCACGTATGCGTAGTACTTTGCGCCGCTTCACGCCGCTCTCGACACTGCTGTGCCTGGCCTTGGCGCCTGATGCCCAGGCGGCCACGCAACGCTGCGCCGGGTTCGACCAACTGCCGTCGGTGATCGAGATCGACCAAGGCCTGCAACAGGAGCTGCGGCTACCGGTGGCCATCACGCGGGCGGCGGTCGGTGAACCGAAGGTCGCCGATGTTCAGCCCAGTGGCGAGCGGGCGGTGTTGCTGACGGCCGTGGGGCAGGGCAGCACCAGCCTGATGTTGTGGAGCGCCTGTAGCGCGGCGCCGCACCGGGCCATGTTGTTCGTCAAGGGCCGGGCCAGCGCCGACATGGCCGAAGCCATGCCACTGGCGGGCGCTCAGGCCGAGCTGCCGACCCAGGTCCAGGCCGATATCCGCTTCGTCGAAGTGCGCCGCAGCCAATACAAGGAAGCCGGTGCGCGGCTGTTCTTCAAGGGCTCCAACAGCCTGATCGGCTCGCCCGGAACGGTGCCTGGGGCCACCGCACGGCCTAACGTGACACCTGGGGTCGCGCTGAATGACGAGGTGTTCAATATCGTCCTTGGCGGCAATAACGGACGCTTCCTGGCGATGATCAACGCGTTGGAGAACAGCGGTTTCGCCTACACCCTCGCGCGCCCCAGCCTGACCGTGCTCAGTGGCCTGACCGCCAGTTTCCTGGCCGGCGGCGAGGTGCCGATCCCGGTGCCGAGCAGTGGCAGCGACAACGTGTCGATCGAGTACAAGGAGTTCGGCGTGCGTCTGGCGTTGACCCCCACAGTCGTCAGTCGTGACCGCATCACCCTCAAGGTGGCGCCGGAGGTCAGTGAGCTGGACTTCAGCAACGCCGTGACCATCGCCGGTACCCGAGTGCCAGCGCTGAGCGTACGGCGCACCGACACCAGCATCTCGCTGGCCGATGGCGAAAGTTTCATCATCAGCGGGCTGATCAGCAGCAACGTGCGTTCGAACGTGGACAAGCTGCCAGGGCTGGGCAATTTGCCGATCATTGGCGCGCTGTTCCGCCAGTCGACCCTCAACCGCGAGGAGACCGAGCTGCTGATGATCGTCACCCCGCACCTGGTTCAGCCGCTGGCAGCCAATGCCCGGCTGCCAGCGTTGCCGGGCGAGGCACTGCGTACCTACGACCCCAGCTGGGGGCAACTGTTCTTTATGGAAAACGGCCACTTTGAAAGCCGTGACGGGTTGTCCCAATGAACGAACAGCACAACCACACCTACCTGGCCCTGACCCGCAACGAGGACGACCTGCTCTGGCTACAGGGTGCCCTGGCGCCGTTGGGGCAGGTGATCGGTGCCAGCGGTGGCAGCCTCGACGAGTTGCTGGCGTTGGTCGATGTGACCTTCAGCAACCTGGTGTTCATCGGCCTGGATCGCGAGCAACTGGTGGCCCAATGCGCGCTGATCGAAGGCATGCTGGAGGCCAAGCCGATGCTGGCCGTCGTGGCCCTGGGCGATGGCATGGACAATCAGCTGGTGCTCCACGCCATGCGCGCGGGGGCGCGGGATTTTGTCGCCTACGGCTCGCGCGCCAGCGAAGTGGCTGGACTGGTGCGACGCCTGGGCAAGCGCTTGCCGACGGTGACCAACAACCCGAGTCTGGGTGGCCTTACCGTGGTGTTCGGCGCCCAGCGCAGCGCTGACGGCGCGCTGCTCACCACGCACCTGGCGCGGGTGGTGCAGGAGAGCGGCCAGCAAACCCTGCTGCTGGACATGGGCCTGCCACGCGGCGACAGCCTGGCGCTGTTGGGGCTGGAGGCCTCGTTTCATTTCGGCGATGCGCTGCGCCATTTGCGCAGACTCGATACCACCCTGATCGACAGCGCCTTCGCACGCGACAAGGGCGGGCTGCGCATCCTCGCCTACGCCAGTGACGACGAGCCCCTGAGGAAAACCAGCCCGGCCGAGCTGTACATGCTGCTCAGTGCCTTACGCCAGCACTTCCAGCATATCGTGGTCAATCTCACCGGGCAGATGGACAGCGAGGCTGTACGCACCATCACCAGCCATTGCGACAAGCTGATCGTTTACACCGACCAGAACATCCTGGATTGCCGGCGTAACCTGGAAGTGCTCGAACAATGGCGTGACCGTGGCATCAAGCTCGATCATGCAAGCCTGTTGGTCGATCGTTTCATGCGCAACGTGGCCCCGGATGCCGAGGCCTTGGCCAAGCGCTATGGTTTGCCGCTGCTGCGCATCATGCCCTACAGCCCCGAGCTGCGCCTGAACGCCAAGAACCAGGGCCTGAGCCTGTTCGAACTGGCCCCACGCGAAGCGCTCACCCAAGCGCTACGCAGCCTTGGCGAGCGCCTGGCGCGGCGTTCGGAAAACCTCGCCACGCCCAGCTACACCTGGCTGCGCCGACTGTGGGGGAGCCGATGAGCCAGGACCAGCCATTTGGCGGCACGCGTCATGCGGGCAATGATCCGCAGGTGCTCAAGCGGGCTTTGCACCGGCACGTGATCGATGCGATCGAGGACAGTGGCCGTAACCTGCTCGAAGGGGCGCGCCCGGCTTTGGCGCAGTTCGTGTTGGAGCAGGTGGGCGACTACGTGGCGCGTCTGCGCCTGGCCCTGTCGCGCTATGAAATGGAGCGCCTTGGCGAGGAAATCGTCGACGAACTGACCGGCTATGGGCCGTTGGAGGTGCTGCTGCGCGATGCGAGCGTGACCGAAATTCTGGTCAACGGCCCGTATCGGGTGTTCGTCGAGCGCGCCGGGTTGTTGCAGCGCACCGACCTGCGCTTCATCGACGCTCACCACGTAGAGCGGGTCATGCAGCGCATTCTGGCGCCGTTGGGGCGGCGCCTGGACGAGTCCTCGCCGATGGTCGATGCGCGTATGCCTGACGGCAGCCGGGTCAATGCGATCATCCCGCCGGTGGCACTCGATGGGCCCTGCCTGTCGATCCGCAAGTTCCGCCAGGACATGCTCAAGAGCGCCGACCTGCTGGCGACTCGGGCCATCGACCAAGCCATCTTCGACTTCCTCGAACGTGCCGTGGGGCGGCGCTGCAACATCCTGGTCAGCGGCGGCACCGGCACCGGCAAGACCACCTTGCTGAACATCCTCAGCCAGATGATCGCGGCTCAGGAGCGTCTGGTGACTATCGAGGACGTGGCTGAGTTGCAGTTGAACCATCCGCATGTGGTGCGCCTGGAGACCCGTCCGCCGAATGCCGAGGGTCACGGCGAGATCAAGGCCAGCGAACTGATCCGCAATGCCCTGCGCATGCGCCCGGACCGGATCATCCTGGGCGAAATCCGAGGCGCCGAGGTGGTCGATGTGCTGACCGCGATGAACACCGGCCACGATGGTTCGATGAGCACAGTGCACGCCAACAGCGCCCAGGATGCCCTGTTGCGCCTGGAGACGCTGGTTGGCCTGACTGGCCGGCAAGTCGCTGAAAAGACCTTGCGGCAGATGATCTGCGCGGCGCTGGATGTGGTGATTCAACTGACTCGCCTGGCTGACGGTCGGCGCTGTGTCAGTGAAATCCTCGAAGTGGTCGGGGTGCGTGACGATGTCTACGTGACCCATGTGCTGTTTCGCCTCGACCGCCACGGCGGCGACGGCTTCCTGCGCGAGGCACCGCAGCCGGTCGGGGATAAGCTGCGCCATGAGGGCCTGCGCTGATGGGGCCGTTGCTGCTGGCACTGTCGCCACTGCTGTTGGGGGTGGCGCTGCTGTTGCTGCGCCTGGCCCGGCAAAAACGCGGCGAGGAGCGCATCCTGGAGCGCTTGGGACGGGCCTACCAGGTGGTGCGCTCGCGTGCGGTGCAGCACGACTGGCTCGACCCGCTTTTGCAGCGCGCGGGCTTGGCACAGGGCGCGTTCAGCTTGCGCACCTGGTTGCTCGCCTGGCTCGCGACGGTGGTGCTGACGGGATTGTTGGCGGGCACCGGGGCGGCGGTGCTGGCGCTGCTCGGATTGCCGTTACTGGGGTATTTCGCTCTGCGCTGGCAGTGCCAGCGTCGGTTGCGCCAGATCATCGAGCAATTGCCTGGCCTGCTGGACTATAGCGTGCGCAGCCTCAAGGCCGGGCGTACCCTGAACGACGCGGTGCTTGGCGCGATCGAGGCCACTCGCGAGCCGTTGCGCTCGACCCTGCAGCGCGTGCAGCGCAACGTGCAACTCGGCGTGCCGTTGCACGATGCCGTCAATGAGTGGGCTGAACTGTACCGTGCGGACGAGTTGCGCCTGCTGGCGCTGGGCCTGCGTATCAATCAGCGACATGGCGGCAACGCCAGCGAACTGATGGAGAGCTTGATCAAGTTGATCCGCGAGCGTGAGCAGGGCGGGCGTCAGCTGCGCGCGATGACCGGTGAAACGCGGATTACCGCGTGGATACTGGGGGCCTTGCCCTTGGGGATGGTGGGCTATTTCCTGATGGCCAATCCAGGTTACCTGCTGGCCATGTGGCAAGACCCCAGCGGGCAGCGCATGCTGCTGCTGGCTTTCGCTTTGCAGGCCATGGGTTGCCTGGTGCTGTGGCGCATGATGAGGAGCCTGTGAGCATGGCCTGGTTGGTGTGCGCCTTGTGTCTGCTTGCCGGGTTCGCCCTGTTGGCCTGGCAGAGCGCCCGGCAGTGGCGCGCCCAGCAACGCGTGGCGCGGCGCCTGCAAGGGCAGCTGGGGCGCGAAGAGCGCCTGGGCGACTGGTTGCTGTGGCTGGGCAACAGCGCGCTGGGCCAGCGCCTGCAACGGCTCGATGGCGAGACCCAAGCGCTGCTCGATCGCGTTGGCTGGCGACTTACCCGCCAGCGTGCGTTGTTCGCGGCGCTGCAACTGGGCTTGCCGCTGCTGGCCGGTGGGGCGGCGTGGCTGATGGCTCACGGCCTGTCGGGGGCGCGCGGCAGCAGTTGGGGCGTCTTGGTGCTGTGTGCACTGGGCGCCGGTTATCTGCTGCCCAAGCGCCTGCTAGCGGCGGCTGCGGCGCGGCGCCAGCGCCAGATTGCCAGTGAAGTGAGCATGTTGATCCCGTTGCTGCGCATCCTGTTCGAGACCGGGCTTGCGGTGGAGCAGGCGTTGCGGGTGTTGGCCCACGAGGGGCGCACGCTGTTGCCGCAGGTCAGCAGCGAACTACGCCTGGTGCTGCAACGGGTGGATTCGGGGTTGGCCTTGGGGCCGGCGTTGGATAAGGCTGCGCGCCTGCTGGCAGTGGAGGAGTTCACTGACACCTGTGTGATCCTCCAGCAACTGTTGACCCAGGGCAGTGGTTCGATGAAGTCGTTGCAGGCACTCAAAGCGCTGCTCGATGACCGGCGCCTGACCGGGTTGCAGGAGCGTGTGTCGAAGATGTCGGCAAAAATGTCGGCGGTGATGATGCTGTTCCTGTTCCCGGCCTTGCTCATCGTTCTGGCCGGGCCTGGGTTTTCCGCGCTGGCGCGGGCTTTGGGATCCTGAAGGAGGGCACGATGCGAGCGATCATGGTACTCACTGGCTTGCTGCTGAGCGGCTGCGCCGGTCAACAGTCCACTGTTCTGGGGGCAATGTTCGGTGGCGACAGCTGCGCCAAGCCGGATGCGAACCAGCAGATGAGCTTGGACATGGCTGACCAGCTGATTGCCGAGGGGCGCCCCCATGCGGGGCTGGCGCACCTTGAGCAACTGCCCGATGGCCTCGATCAGGTGCGCCTGCGAAAGGCCAAGGTGCTGCGCCTGCTCGGGCGCAGTCAGGCCGAGCCGCTGTACCGCAGCCTGCTGGGTGGTTGCCTGGCGGCTGAAGGCGAGCATGGCCTGGGGCAACTGGCATCGGCACGGGGCGATGAGGTACAGGCGCTGAGCCACCTGCAACGCGCCGTGCGTCTGGCACCCACCAACGAGAAGGTGCGCAATGACCTGGGCGTGGTGCAGATGAACCTGGGGCACGCCGAACAGGCGCGGTTCGAGTTTCTCACGGCCATCGAACTCAAGGACGACAACCCGCTGCCGGCGATCAACCTGGTGGCTTTGGCGCTGGTCCAGGACAACTGGGCCCAGGCCGAGGATCTGGTCAAGCGCCTGCACCTGGCACCAGCGCAGTTCGCCCAGGCTCAGGCCCGTGCGCAGCAGCTCAAGGCCGGCGGACGTGGCCCGCTGGCCGCCGCCACGCAGGCCACGGCGGTAGTCAACTGATCGGGAGGTGAACATGCTCAAGTACGCGACGTTACTGGCCTGTCTGGCCTTGCCTGCGCTCGCGATGGCCGAAGACGCCACCCACCCGGTACGCCCCGAGCGCGAGACGCAGACTTGGCTGACGCTCCAGGCCAGCAATCGCGAAGCATCGAAGGTGCCGCAGGTACAGACTGAAAAGGAGCGTGACCAGGCGATGCAGCGTTGGTTGGACAGCTACAAGTACGCGATTCCCGATTTCTACCGTTGGAGCAAGATCAACTCATCGAACAACTGAGTGGGGCCGTTGTGCAAGCCACCCAGCGCCGCGCCCAATACACACGCAGAATCTGGCGCTGAGGCCGATGCCGTGGCTCGGGGGGCGGCGTGTTTAGTGGGTGGTGAAGCGCTGATGTATCGGCGAGGCGCCTGGCGACAACGCCAGCGCCAGCTGCGTGCGGTTATGCATGTGGGTCAGGCGCAGTACCTGTGAGACGTAAAGCTTGACCGTGTTTTCGGTGATGCCCAGCTCACAGGCGATCTGATAATTGGTCTTGCCCTTGCTCACCAGCTTGGCCACCTCCAATTGACGTGGCGACAGTTTTTCGAACGCAGCCGGCAGCTCTGGATCACTCTCGTCATGGTCGCCTGCACGGCGGTGCACGCCTTGGCCGCGGGCTTTTTCGAGGTCTTGGTAGAGTTCCTCGATCGAGTCGGCAAGCTCCTGCAAGCGCTGGTTGAGGCTACCCAGCTCGCGGAAGTTACGTCGCCGCTCGAGCAAAGCCTGTTCCTGGCGGCGCAGCCCTTCGAGCAGTTCGTCCAAGTCCATGGGCTTCTGGTAATAGTCGGCAAAGCCTTCGCGCAGGGCTCGGATCACGTCCTGTTTGTCGGCGCGTCCGGTGAGCATGATGGCTTCGAACATTCGCTGGTTGCCGGCGATCTGCTTGAGCGCCCGCACCAGCTCGATACCATCGCGCTCGGGCATATGCAGGTCGCACAGCACCAGGCCAATTGCGTCGTCGCCTCGGTAGCGCTCGATCGCCTGCTCGCTGGAGTTGGCCGGGACACAGCGATACCCCTGGCTTTCGAGAAACTCGCATAACTCCTCGACGATCAAAGGTTGATCATCGACTACCAGCACTTTTACCTCACTGACCGGCTTGTTCACATTCAACTCCCTGTTGTATCGGCCCTGCTCCCGGACCAGTCTCTCTGGCAGCAAGAAAGCTAGTCGCGCTTTACGGTTCTGTCATGGCAGGTTGCCTGCATTCTGCTGTACGGTAGTTTTATTGGATCCAGACGGCAGTCAGCAGAAAGCCTGCCAAGACGTAGGGGGCGAATGGCTGTTTGTCACCCACCTCTTCGGCAAGCTTTTGCAGGCGTTTTTTCAGCTTGGGATTGAGCAGCGTCCACAGGCGGCGGCGGCCCAGCAGCCACGCCACAACGGTGATGCCGGCGCCGATGAAGGTGCCTAGCACGTACTGCGGGCTGGTGGACAGGGCCAGTGCGCCCATCAGCTTGACGTCACCGGCCCCGAAGCGACCGAGCATGTAGCCGGGCAGGGTGAGCAGCATGACGATGGCCAAGGCCCAGCCAGCATCGCTGGCATCGGCCCCGATCCAGCTATGACCGGTGGCGAACAGCCAGACCAGCGCGCAGGACGCTACACCCAGGGTGAGGGCGTTGGAGATCTGCCGTTCACGGACATCTTGTTCGGTGCACAAGGCAAGCCACATCAGGAGAACAATGCTTTGCATTGGCTAATCGCCATCCCTATTCGTTGAACGGTTCTATGCTCTCAGACAAGTCTTACTGTCAGGGTAGACGCGAACATGCAGGCAAGCCCAGTTCGGAAGCAAAAAGGCGCGGCAGCCATCGAGTTTGTCGCGGTATTCATGGTGTTTTTCGCGGTGTTCTATGGACTGGTCAGCTACGCCTTGCCGATGTTGATGCTGCAAGCGTTCAACCAGGCCAGCAGCGAGGCGGTGCGCCGCTGCGTGGCAGTTGACCCGACCAGTGCCACCTATGCCCAGGATGTGCAGGGCCTGGCGCGCCAGGTGATCGGCCAGCAACTGGCCTGGATGCCGAGCGCGCTGGGCTTCAGCGTGAGCAGCGATACCCGGGTGACGATAGGGGCCGACAAGCTGTTAACCGTGGCCATCGACTACCCTCGCGAGCGCCTTGAGCGCGTGGTGCCGGTGCTGGTGCTGCCGGTGATCGGCTCTGTGCCGAAACTGCCTGAACGCCTGCAAGCCCAAGCGAGCCTGCAACTGTGAGCGGCGGCCTTTTCGACCGCTGGCGCGCGGCCCCTGCGCCTATCGAGCCAGCCCAGCCGCCCGCGCCGGTCGGCCTGCAAGTGTGGCTCGACGATCAGGGCCGGGTGCTACGCCTGGGCGGCCCGCTGCGCACCTTGCTGGCCTTGCCCACGCAGCCGAGCGCGCGCGTGCACGATTATCTGCTACCGCACAGCTGGCTGGTGCTCGAAGGCGAGCCTGCCGACTGGCAGGGCCAGGCGCTGGACCTGGATTTTCAGACCGTGGTCGGGCATGCCTTGACCACCCGTGGCTGGTTGCAGCGCCAGGCCGAAGGGTGGCTGTTGCAATTGTTCGATGTCGGCGATCTGCTGCGCGAGCAACGCTGGGACCGCCAGCGACCGTTGTTCAGTGAAATCGGCCACGCCCTACGTGAGTGCGGTGCCGAACGCCTGGAGCAGACCGCCTGCGAGCAGTTGCAACTATTGGCCGAGCACTGGCAGGCCCGAGCGTTGCGCCTGATGCTGCGTGATCCCGGTGGCTGGCGCCACTATGCCGACAGTGATCGATACTGGCCCTGGCCCGATGACAGCCGTTTGCAGGCTTGGTTGCAACGCCTACCGGCCGCCGTACCGCAACAAATCCGCGACGAACCCGAGTTACAGGCGCTGTGCGGTGGCGTTGCGCTGTATGTGGTGCCTTATCGCCAAGGCCGGGATGCCGAGGCCTGGTTGCTGTGCGCGGCGCCAGCCCAGGCGCCGCCGGCTGACATGGCCCTGGCCTTGGCGCGGACCTTGATCGAGCCGCTTCTGGCTCGCCACCGCCACCAGCAGTTACGTCGTCAGGCGGGGCAACTGGATGACCTCCAGCAACAATTGGGCGCTGGCTGGTGGGAGTGGCCGGAAGGGGCCGACTTGCAACTGGACCCGGCCGTCGCCGCGTCGTTCGAGCTGCCCCAGCAAATGAGCCAGGCGCAGTGGCTGGCGCAGGTGCATCCGGCTGACCGCGAGGCGGCGCAACTGGCTCTGGCGCAGGCCCATGAAGGCCAGGGGTTGAACATCGGCCTGCGCCTGGCGCACGCGTCGCCGCGCTGGCTGCATTGGGCCGGACAGCGCCAAGGCACTCGCCTGCGCGGTTTTCTGCTCGACATCAGCGCGCTCAAGCAGCAAGAGCAGCATGCCGCTGCGGCCCAGGCGCGACTGGAGAACCTGATCGCCAGTTCGCCTGCAGTGATCTATGTGCAGCGTTACGCCGAAGGCGCGCTGTATGGGGATTTTTTCAGCGCAAGCCTGGCGCCGTTGCTGGGTTGGAGCACCGACAGCGAGCAGGCGCGCCAGCCGGGTCTGGCGGTGCACCCGGACGACCGCTCGCTGTGGCTGGAGCGCACCCGCAGCCTGCTGCACGATGGCCACGTCCGCTGTCGTTACCGGTTGCGCGATGCCCGTGGCAGTTATCACTGGATGCTCGACGAGGCGCGCTTGTTGCGTGACGATCTGGGCCAGCCGCGCGAAGTGGTTGGCTTGTGGCTGGATGTCACGGAGGCGGCGGATGCGGCCGAACGTATGCGCCAGAGCGAGGAGCGTTATCGGGTGCTGGTGGAAGACTCCCCCGCGATGATCTGCCGCTATCGCCCTGACCTGACCCTGGTGTTCGCCAACCGGCCTTTGGCTGAGTACCTGCAATGCCCGGTGTCGCAACTGGTGGGCGCCGACCTTGGGCAATGGCTGTCAACCAGCCAGCGCGAGGCCTTCGTGCAACGCTTGCAGGGGCTGACCCCGGCGCAGCCGGTCAGCAGTGCGGAAATCTGCCTGCAATTACCCGGGCGTGAGCACGCCTGGTGGATCTGGGCTGACCGTGGCCTGTTCGATGAGCAAGGCCAGCTGCTGGAGATCCAGGCCGTGGGCCGCGACAACACCGAGGTGCGCCGCAGCCAGCAGCAATTGCTCCAGAGCGCCAAGATGGCCACCTTGGGCGAGTTGGCAACAGGCTTGGTGCACGAGATCAACCAGCCGCTCAATGTCATGCGCATGGCCGTGAGCAATGCCCTCACCCGACTGGACCAGGGCAGTGCCGACCCCGCGTGGCTGGTGCAGAAGCTACAGCGTATCGAGGCTCAGGTGGCCCGTGCCGAGCGCCTGGTCGAGCATATGCGGGTGTACGGTCGCCGCTCCATGCACGAGCGCCAGTGCTTTGCCGCCTGGGACGCGGTGGAGGGCGCTCGGGCGCTGCTGGAGGAAAACCTGCACGGTAAGGGCGTGAACCTGTACCTGGAGGTGCCGCCCGAGCAGGGGCTGGTGTTCGGCCACCCAGACCAACTGGAGCAGGTGCTGATCAACCTGTTGGTCAATGCCCGCGATGCGCTGCTCGAACAACGGCCTGCGCAGCCGTGGATCCGTGTGCGTCAGGCCCTGGATGGAGCGTGTGTGCGCCTGCTGGTGGACGACAACGCAGGCGGTATCGCCGCCGACCTGCACGCGCGTATCTTCGAGCCGTTCTTCACCACCAAACCGGCGGGTGTCGGCACGGGCCTGGGGTTGTCGGTGAGCCATGGCATCGTCAGTCAAATGGCCGGCTGCCTGAGCGTGGCCAATGGCGAGCAGGGCGCGTGTTTCTGCGTGGAGTTGCCGCTTCACAGCACCAGTTGAGCGTGGCCGCTGCTGCAACTGAGGTTGGCCCCGACCTGGCCGGTGGCCAAGTCGACCCCCAGCCCCTTGAGCAGGCTGTTGACCACAGGGTCGAGCAGCGGGCCGAGCAGGTTGCGGATCAGCGGGTCGATGAGCGCACGCACGCCATCGAGCAGGCCTGCGGTCACATTCATCACCAGGCCCAGGCCGTTGTTGGTGGTCGGGCGATAGGCCTCCAGGTGAATGCCGGCCAAAGTGTCGGCCAGGCTCGTGACGACTTGCGACTGGTCGGTATCCAGGTTCTGGTAGGCCGGTGCCAGGCCAATGTTGGGTGGGTTGTTGAACACCAGCGGTTTTTCCGCTGGGCTACTGGCCAGGACCTTGGTATTTACCCGCAGGCCGAGGCCGCCGCCCACGCCAGGCACGCGGGTGCCGCAGGAGGGCGGCAGGATCAGCAAGCCGCTGCACACATTGGTGCCGATATCGATCAGCCGCAGCGCCTGGACGGGCGTGCTGGCGCTACCGTCGGTGAGGAACTTGCTTGCATTGGCGCCGAAACTGCCGACCGAAATCGCTGCTGCCGAGCGCTGGGTGACGGTGGTCAGGGTCTTTGGCGAGCAGCTGTAGGCATCGGGCGGCATCGGGCGCAGGCGGCTGGTCGCCTCGGCGACTTCCAGGCCAATGTCGATGTGGGTCACCTCATCAAGCAATTTGATATCGCTGACCTTGCACGGCACGCCCAAGGCGCAGGTGAGCGACTGCACCGTGCCCATCAGGTTCAGGCCGAGCACGTTGTTGAGTACGTTGGTCAGTGGCGCTGCCAGGTCGAGCACGGCGTTGGTAAGCCCTGCGACGCCAGTGAGCCGTGGCAGGTCAAGGGAGATCAACGCACGTATCTGTGCGGTATGTACGCGAAGATCGTCGGTCCGTGGATCGCCCACCGCCGAGATCTGTTGGGGTTCGATTACTCGCAGTTGCACCTTGCCTTTGGCCAGCCCCAGCAGGTTGATCGGCAGATCGACACTGGCGCCATGTTCCTTGGCCGCCAGCTGTATCACCCCTTGCACCAATTGCAGCAGTTGCAGGTTGGTATTCAGGCCCGATTGCACGGCGCCGGTTTGCACATCCAGCAGGTCGCCTAGTTGCAGGTTATCGATAGCGGGCAATTGCGCGCCGATCTTCGCCAGGTTGGTGAGCACGTCGGCCGTCGCACCGCCTCGCTGGAGCACCTTGGCGGCTGCCTGCAAAAGCTTGCCGGCACTGGTTTCGAAGGCCAGCGCTTGTCGGTAGTTGCCTGCACTCAGATTCAGGTCGAGCGCCAGTTGGTTGAGGTAATCGAGCAGGTTCAGTTGGGTATTGGCGATGCCTTGCCAGCCGAGCAGGTCCAGTTGCAGGTTGCCGCCCAGTGCATTGACCAAGCCGCTCAGCGGTGGGCCTTGGCTTGAGCTGACCGTTGCCAGGGTCGTGCGCAGGCTCAGCATCGCCTGCGGCGGCAGGGGCTTGGCCGCTACCGCACGGGCATGCAGGGTGGTCGTGCGGGCAAAGTTGCCCTCGACCAGGGTGAACAGGCCGCCGGCCACGCTGGTGGTGACGGTGTTGCTGACCTCGACGCGAATCGCTTCGGGGCGCGTGTTGTCGTTCACGAAGCTGCGCACGCTGCCGACGCCGGTTTGCAGGTAGCCGCAACTGGCGACCAGCGGGTTGCTGGCGGCGTGGCCATTGCGCGTGGCGGCGGTCCGCGCCAAGGCCGTGGCTTGCGGGCTGCTACCGGTGCAGACACCGCCATGCTCGGCGGTTTCCAGGGCCGCCATGTCAGCGACGCGTTGCAGCTTGCGTTGTTCGAGGTAGAGGCGGCCGCCGTCGACGGCCAGCAACATGAACAGTAGGGCCAGGCCCAGGGTCAGCGTAGCCATCAGGCCGATCGCGCCGTGTTGGCGCGCAGCGAAGCGGGGAACCACGGGGCACTCCTTTGCCGGCCTGAGGCCCGGCAGCGCGGCTGCTGTGCAAAGAGTGTAGCCAAGATGATGGCAGGGTGCCTGTGCGCGGGGCGCCTGAAAGCGGTGCGTGCTTTGTGGAGCGGCCTTGTGTCGCGAAAGGGCTGCGAAGCAGCCCCGAGAAATCGGCCTCGCATAGCATTGCCGGGACCGCTTTGCGGTCCTATCGCGACACAAGGCCGCTCCTACACAGGAGCAGCGGTGGGCTTAACGGGGTGGGTAGTTACCCATCACCATCGTCACGGTCTTCTGGATGGCGACGTTGCGCTCCTGCGGGCTGGGCGGATAGTTGTTCATGATCTGTTCGGCACTGCCGCGCCAGACCAGCTTGCCGTCCTTGCCATCGAACAGGTCGACCTGGATGGTCGCCACCTTGTAGTCGACGCTGCGTGTCTCGTTGTACATCGGCCCGCCCCAGTAGCCACCCCAATAACCCCCCCAGGCGCCGCCGTAGTTGGTGGTGACCTGCTGCTGACGCTGCTCGACGATCAGGTACGCGCGCACGTTCACGTCGGCCTTGGCGTTGCCCTGCACCGGGCGCAGGCCGCGTTGGTCGAGCTGGTCGGCGACTGCCTGGCGGATGCGCTGTTCGGTGAGGTCGCTCTTGATTCGCGGATCATCCGGGCGGTACTGCAACCCAGGCTCCTGCCAAGCCCAACTGCGGTAGGCGGCGAAATCGCGGCTGGCATCGAAGTCATGCTGGACGTTGTTACTCGCACAGGCCGCAAGCCACAACACGCAAGACAGTAGAACGAGGCGGCGCAACATGATGGTTCTCCGATCGAGGATCAACTGGGAGGATAGCCGCTCAGCGCTTTGCTCACGGACTCGCGCAGAGCGTTTTCGCGGTCACGCGGCGAGTCCTTGCTGCTGCCGCTTTCGGCGCTGGCACTCCATACCGGCTGGCCATTGCGCGCATCGAACAGCTCGATGCGCACCACCATGACCTCGACCGCGTAGGTGCGCACTACCGGTACGCTGCCGTAGGCGCCGTAGCCATGCCGGTAGCCGCCGAAGCCGACACCGGCAGTGGGGCCGTAGTAGGGGTCGTAATCGTAGTCACGTACCTGGCGCAGGCGCCGTTCCTGGCGAATGTCGGCGCTTACCAGCAAATCGGCCGGTGCGCCGTGTGCGGGGCGTAGGCCGTGCTGGTCGAGGGCGTTGCTGACGGCATCGGCGAGTTGGCCGGGGTCGGTACTGGGCATGCCGGTAGGCGAGCGGCTGTCGCGCCAGGCCCAACTGCGGTAACGACCGTAATCCCGTGCCGGGGCTGGATAGGCGCTGGCGTCGAACGTGCCAGCGGCCTGCGCGGGGGCGGGCGGGATGGGGTTGCCGCTGGCCACGTACGGGTTGCTGCCCTGGCAGGCGGCCAGCGTCAGGGGGAGCAGGACCAGGCACAGCGGACGGTACGGCATGGGGCCTCCTGGTGGTGGCAATCAGTGCGGGCGGCAGATCCAGTGCAGGTAGCGACCCAGTCCGGCGAAGCTTGGGTGGCGGCGGTGCGCCAGCTCCATCTCGAGCAGATCGAGCAGCTCGGCCTTGCTTTGGAATTCCTTGGGCATGTAGTCATGGAATACGCGAATCCCGCTTTCGCTTTCGACCTGCCACAAGGCTTCAAGTTGCGCCTTGAGTTCACGCGGATCAAGTGGTTTCTGCGGGGTCAGGCTCTGCTTTTCGCCGGCCAGCCGATTGCTGCGCAGTTTGCGGAAATGCCCCTTTAGCAGGTTGCGGTAGACCAGTGCATCGCGGTTGTAGAAGGCCAGCGACAGCCAGCCGCCGGGGGCCGTCAGTTGGTGTAGCACCGGCAGGATGCTCTCGGGTTCGGCCAGCCATTCGAGCACGGCGTGGCATAGCACCAGGTCATAGGGTTCGGTGAGCTGGCCGAGCAGGTCTTGCCAGGGGGCCTGGATGAAGGTGGCCTGTTGGCCGGCTTCGGCAAAGCGCGCTCGGGCACCTTCGAGCATCGGCGCTGCGGGTTCTGCCAGGGTCAGTTGGTGGCCGCGCTGGGCCAGCCACAGGGCCATGTGGCCGAGCCCTGCGCCGATGTCGAGTATGCGCAGCGGGCGGTCGGGCAGCGTTTCGGCCAGGTCCGCTTGCAGCACCGCCAAGCGGATCGCGCCCTTGGCGCCACCGTAGATCTTCTCGGCGAAGCGGGTGGCCAGCTCATCGAAATGACGGTCGTTCATTTGGCGAAACGCCTCTCGCTGTCGGCCAGTTTGGCCCGCACCACTTCGTTCATGTCCAGGCCCAGTTCGCTGCACAGCAGCAACAGGTACAGGACGATATCGCCGACCTCCTGGCCGGCATGCGCCAACTGCTGGGCGGGTAGTTGGCGCGACTGGTCTTCGCTCAGCCACTGGAAGATCTCAACCAGTTCGGCCATTTCGACGCTGGCGGCCATGGCTAGGTTCTTCGGGCTGTGGAAGGCGCGCCAGTCGTTGTTGTCGCGGATGCGGTGCAGGCGTTCGGTCAGTTCTTGCAGGTTCATCGGGGTCTCCTCATACCGCATAGCTTCCGGTGGGGTCCGATGTAAAGCAAGTGACATCCGTATGTGTCAGAGCGAACGCCAGTTGCCAACCATATGCACGAGCCCGGCATGACCGTCCAGACGCAACTGACCCGTCGCGCCTGCCTCGCTGGCGCCGAGCATCACTTCCGAGGGCAGGCGCACGGGCTTGTTGAACTCAACCTCGAAGCCGTAGCCGGCCTTGGGCAGGTGCCCCTTGAGTGCGGCCAGTGCCATCGCCTTGCTCCACATGCCGTGGGCGATGGCACTGGGGAAACCGAACAGCCGGGCGCTGAGCACGGTCAGGTGGATCGGGTTGTAGTCGCCGCACACCCGTGCGTAACGCCGGCCGATATCGCCATCGGCATACCAGCGCGTGGCTTCGGGCAACGCTTGGGGTAGTGCGTGTGGCTCGACCACGGCATTGGCATCGAGCTTGAGCCCGCGCACCAGCATGCGGCTGGTTTCGCGCCACAGCAGGCCCAGCCCGTCCTCGGCTTCGGTGATCAGGTCGAAGGTGCCGCCTTTGGCGTGGGGTTGCAGGTTTTCGCTGTGCACCGCAAAGCGCAGACCGTCGATGCCGCCGAGTGGACGCAGCACCTCGATGGTGTTGGCCAGGTGCACCAGCCCCAGCAGTGGGAAGGGGAAGTCGTGAGCGGTGAGCAGTTGCAACTGCAAGCCGAAGGCCATGACGTGTGGGTAGGTGCCCGGTAGGCGGCCGTCGTCGGCGAAGTGGCAAAGCCTGCGGTAGGCGCCAAGGTTGGCCTGGTCCACGCGCAGGTAGCAACGCAGACCCTGCTCGGGCAACTGTTCGCCGCTGATCTTGCGTTTACCCAAGGCGCGCCAGTAGAGGCTGGCGCGTGGGGCGGTGGCGTGCAGATCGAGCCAGGTGCGTTTCATGTCATGCCCCCATCAGTGCTTGACCGCAGACCCGAAGTACCTGGCCGTTGACCGCGCCGGAACCCGGTTGGCTAAGCCAGGCGATGGCTTCGGCGACATCCTGTGGCTGCCCGCCCTGGCCCAGCGAACTCAGGCGTCGTCCGGCCTCGCGCAAGCCCATCGGCATGCTGGCGGTCATGTGCGTCTCGATGAAACCCGGCGCCACGGCGTTGATGCTCATGCCACGGCTGACCAACATCGGTGCCCAGCTGTGGGCCAGGCCGATCAGCCCGGCCTTGCTCGCCGCGTAGTTGGTTTGGCCGCGATTACCGGCGATGCCGCTGACCGAGGCCAGTAAGCTGATGCGTGCCCCGTCGTGCAGCTTGTCGGCGTCCAGCAGTGCCTGGGTAAGTGCCTGCGGGGCCTTGAGGTTGACCGCCATGACCGCGTCCCAGTAGTCCGGCGTCATGTTGGCGAGGGTCTTGTCGCGGGTGATTCCGGCATTGTGTACGAGGATGTCCAGCCCGCCCGGCAGTGCCTGTACCAGTTGCGCCGCGGCGTCGGCGGCGCAGATGTCCAGGGCCAGGGCGCTGGCGCCCAGGCGTGCGGACAGCGCGTCCAGGTCGGACTGCGCCTGAGGCACGTCCAGCAAGGTCACTTCGGCGCCGTCACGGGCAAGGGTCTCGGCGATGGCCGCGCCGATCCCGCGGGCTGCTCCAGTGACCAGGGCGTGGCGTCCGGCCAGCGGACGGGTCCAGTCCTGGACCTGATCGGTGCAATCGCCCAGGTGCAAGGTCTGGCCGCTGACGAACGCGCTTTTGGGCGACAGGAAGAAGCGCAGTGCGCCTTCAAGATCGGTGTCGGGAGTGACATACAGCAAGTTGGCGGTGGCGCCGCTACGCAGTTCCTTGCCCAGCGACCGGCTGAAGCCTTCGAGCGCGCGCTGGGTCACGCAGGCCTGGACATCGCTGTTAGGCGGCGCGGCGCGCCCGAGTATCAACACGTGGGCACAGGGCGCCAGGCTGCGCAGCAGCGGTTGGAAGAACGCGCGCAACTGCTGGAGCTGATCGCTGTCGGACAGGTGACTGGCATCGAACACCAGCGCCTTGATCTGAGGCCCCAGGCCTGCGGTCCATGCCGGTAAGGCGAGGCTGTCAGTGTTGAAGCCATAGCATTCGTTGGTCAAGCGTGCGGCGAACGTCTCGACCTGGCGAGCCAGTGGCCCGCCACCGAGCACCAAGGCGCCCTCCACCGGCCGCAGGCGCCCGGCTTGCCAGCGCTCCAGCGGCACTGGGCAGGGCAGGCCGAGAGCATCAAGCAGGCGCCGGCCAAGGTTGGAGGTGGCAAAGCCGAGGTAGCGATCGCTCATGTACGGGGTCTCCCTGAAGGCAAGCATGCAGTGTGGACCATGATTGCGTGCAGGTCGTTCGAACCGGCGAAAAACCGCCTAGGCTTATCGATCAATTTGTTACAGGAGTAACAGGCATGTATCCAACCCGCCGCGTCGCGATCCTGGGAGGCAACCGGATCCCCTTCGCCCGTTCCAATGGCGCCTATGCCAAGGCCAGTAACCAGGCGATGCTCACTGCGGCGCTGGAGGGCCTGGTGGAGCGCTACCACCTGCATGGGCTGCGCTTGGGCGAGGTGGTGGCGGGCGCTGTGCTCAAGCATGCCCGTGACCTGAACCTGACACGCGAGTGTGTGCTCGGCTCGCGGCTATCGCCCCAGACACCGGCCTATGACATCCAGCAAGCCTGTGGCACCGGCCTTGAAGCGGCGCTGCTGGTGGCCAACAAGATCGCCCTCGGGCAGATCGACTGCGCTGTCGCCGGGGGCGTGGACACCACCTCCGATGCGCCGATCGCGATCAGCGAAGGGCTGCGCCAGATCCTGTTGCAAGCCAACCGTGGCAGGACCTTGGGCGAACGGCTGAGGCCATGGCTGAAGTTGCGCCCGCGCCACTTCAAACCTGAGCTGCCGCGCAATGGCGAGCCGCGCACGGGGCTGTCGATGGGCGAGCATTGCGAGCTTATGGCGCAGACCTGGCAGATCGAGCGCGCGGCCCAGGATGAACTGGCGTTGCTCAGCCATCGCAACCTGGCGGCGGCCTACACCGACGGTTGGCATGATGATTTGCTCACCCCCTATCTGGGCCTGACACGCGACAACAACTTGCGTCCAGGGCTGAGCTTCGAGCAATTGGCCAAGCTTGCACCGGTGTTCGAGCGTAGTGGCCAAGGCACGTTGACCGCCGGCAACTCGACGCCGCTCACCGACGGCGCGTCGCTGGTGTTGCTGGGTAGCGAGGGCTGGGCCGAGGCGCAGGGCCTGCGTGTGCTGGCCTACCTGGTAGATGGCGAAGCTGCGGCGGTGGACTTCGTGCATGGCCAGGAGGGGTTGCTGATGGCGCCGGTCTACGCGGTGCCGCGTCTGCTGGCGCGCAATGGCCTCAGCCTGCAGGACTTCGATTTCTATGAAATCCATGAAGCCTTCGCTGCGCAGGTGCTCTGTACGCTGAAGGCTTGGGAGGATCCAGACTATTGCCACACCCGGCTGGGGTTGGCTGCGCCGCTGGGGGCTATCGATCGCAGCAAGCTCAACGTCAAGGGCAGCTCGCTGGCGGCCGGGCACCCCTTCGCCGCCACGGGCGGGCGTATCCTGGCCAATATGGCCAAGTTGCTGGCCGAGCGCGGCAGGGGGCGTGGATTGATTTCGATCTGTGCGGCGGGCGGGCAGGGGGTGACGGCTATCGTCGAGCGCTGAGGGACATCGCGGGGCGAGCGCCCCGCGATGCGTTCGATCAGGTGCGGAAGCGTCGCACCAGTGCATCCAGCTCGTTGGACAGTCCCGCCAGGCTTTCCGAATCCTGACGCGCGGCCTGGGCGAGTTCGGCCACCAGTTGCGCATCGCCATGGATCTGGCTGATGTGGCGATTGATGTCCTCGGCCACCTGATGCTGCTCTTCGGCGGCGGTGGCGATCTGGGTGTTCATGTCGCGGATCACGTCCACCGACTCGCGGATCTGGCCAAAACTGTCGCGGGCCATGCCGATGCGGCTGACCGACTGCTGCGACACTTCGATGCTGGCGTGCATCTGCTCGGCCACTTGCGCGGTGCGGCTGGCCAGGTTACCCAGCAGGCCGTCGATTTCCGCGGTGGAGTCGGCGGTGCGCTTGGCCAGGGCACGGACTTCGTCGGCGACCACGGCAAAGCCTCGACCTTGCTCGCCGGCGCGTGCGGCTTCGATGGCCGCGTTGAGCGCCAGCAGGTTGGTCTGCTCGGCAATCGAGCGGATGGTCCCGAGGATCGACTGGATGGCGTTGCTGTCACGTTCCAACTGCTGGATCGATTGCGCCGATTGCTCGATCTCCTGGCTCAGGCGATCGACGCTTTGTACCGCTGCGTCGATCTGCTGCTGGCCTTCGCGGGCCTGCTGCTGGCCGCTGTCGGCGGACATCGCCGCCTGGCTGCACGAGCGCGCCACTTCGTTGGCGGTGGCGACCATTTCGTGGAAGGCGGTGGAGACCATGTCCACGGCTTCACGCTGGCGACCGGCAGCCTCGGACATGTCGGCCGAGACCCGCGTGGAACTGCTGGAGGTGCTGAGGATTTTGCCCGCTGCCGAGCCGATGTGCTGGATCAGGCTGCGGATGGCACCGAGGAACTGGTTGAACCAGCTGGCCAGCTGTGCGGTTTCGTCACGGCCACGGATTTCCAGGTTGCGGGTCAGGTCGCCTTCGCCTTGGGCGATGTCTTCCAGGCCATTGGTGACGCTGTTGATCGGGCGCACGATGAGCTTGGCGAAGGTGGCGCCGACCACGGCGAACAGGGCGGCCAGCACCAGGGCGACGATACCGATCAGCCAAGTCAGGCGGGTGGTGGTCTGCATCACTTCGCTTTCCTGGATCAGGCCGATGAAGGTCCAGCCCAGTTGCTCGTCGGGATACACGTTGGCCATGTAGCGTTGGCCGCCGATTTCGACCTCGACCAGGCCCTTGCCGGCCTTGGCCAGTTCGGCATAACCCTCGCCGAAGCTCGAGAGCTGCTTGAAATTGTGGCTGGCGTCGCGTGGGTCGACCATCACGTTGCCGTTGCTTTCCACCAGCATCAGGTAGCCGCTATCACCCAGCTTGATCTTCTTGACGATCTCGGTAAGGCCTTTGAGCGATACGTCGATGTTGACTACACCGCCGTTATTGCCGAGCTGGTTGGGTACGCTGCGCACGGTGCTGATCAGGACTGCGTCGTCCGCTGCCCAGTAGTAGGCATTGGTACGCAGGGTCTTGCCGGGGTTGGCCATGGCCAACTGGTACCAGGGACGCGGGCGCGGGTCGTAGTTGACGAATTTCTGCCCTGCCGGCCAGCCGACGTAGCCGCCGTCGGCGACGCCGTAGGAGATGTAGGCGTAGCTGGGGTGCGAGTCGGCCAGGCGCGTGAAGAAGTCGAGCACTTGTGTGGCGCGCTCGCCCAACTCGTAAGACGGATTGGCGCTCATGAACTTGTTGAGTTCGTTGCCGGTGGCGGCGATCAGCGGTTGGGACGCAATGTACTCGACGTTCTGGTCGATGCCTTGGAAGAAGATGTTCATGGCGTTGCCGACCTGGCGGATTTCCCGACTGCTGTTGTCGAGGAAATTGTCGCGTGCTTCACCGCGCAGGTTGAGGATCACCAGGCTGGCGACCAGGACGATGGGCAGGCCGGCGATGACGGCAAAGGCCCAAGTCAATTTTTGCTTGATGTTCATCCACGCTCCCAGTTTCTTCTTTTCATTACGCAAGGCAGGTATTCACTGCATCGGCAAGGGCATGCGGTTTTAAAGGGCAGATGCCGCATTTAGTGGGTGAAGGGCGTATTCGGGCGAAAAAATGTCGTGTTTAGGCTATTACGGCATACCGCATGCTGTTCGAAGGGCGCCGCAGACGTTCAGCGGCAGCAACCGGCTCCGTTGGCCAGGTCCTTGAGGATCGGGCAGTCCGGGCGGTCGTCGCCTTGGCAGTCGGCGACTAGCTCGCCGAGCGTGTCGCGCAGGCTCATCAACTCTTCGATGCGCTGATTGAGTGCGTCGATGTGCTGCATGGCCAGGGCCTTCACATCGGCGCTGGCGCGCTGGCGGTCCTGCCAGAGGGTCAGCAGACGGGCGACCTCATCCAGGGAAAAGCCCAGGTCGCGGGAGCGCTTGATGAACGCCAGACTGTGCAGGTCCTCCTGCTGGTACAGGCGATAGCCGCTGTCGCTGCGCTTGGCTGGGCGCAGCAGGCCGATGGACTCGTAGTAGCGGATCATCTTGGCGCTCAGCCCGCTGTGGCGGGCGGCCTGGCCGATGTTCATGGGGCCTCCGGGTGAGTGTCGGTGGGGCGCCAGGTCTTCAGCCACAGGGCATTGCTTACCACGCTGACACTGGACAGGGCCATGGCGGCGCCGGCCAGTACCGGGTTGAGGTAGCCCAAGGCGGCCAGGGGAATGCCCACCAGGTTGTAGATGAACGCCCAGAACAGGTTCTGGCGGATTTTTGCGTAGGTCTTGCGGCTGATTTCCAGGGCGGCGGGAACCAGGCGCGGGTCGCCGCGCATCAGCGTGATGCCTGCGGCCTGCATGGCCACATCGGTGCCACCGCCCATGGCGATGCCAATATCGGCAGCGGCCAGGGCCGGTGCGTCGTTGATGCCATCCCCGACCATGGCCACCACGCCGTTCTGTTTCAGCAGCGCCACGGTGGCGGCCTTGTCGGCGGGCAGCACTTCGGCGTGCACGTCGTCGATGCCCAGAGCCTTGGCCACCACGGCGGCACTGCCACGGTTGTCGCCGGTCAGCAGGTGGCTGCTGATGCCGCGTGCATGCAGGGCGTCGATGGCCTGGGCGGCGCCGGGCTTGAGGCTGTCGCCGAAGGCGAACAGACCCAGTACCCTGGGCTGTGGGGCTCGTTCGAGCAGCCATGACAGGGTGCGACCTTCGGCCTCCCAGGCCTTGGCGCTGGTGGCCAGGTCGCCGGCCGGGAGCCCGCTTTCGTCGAGCAGGCGGCGGTTGCCCAGGGCCAGTGTGCGGCCTTGTACCTGGCCGGCGATGCCGCGTCCGCTCAACGATTGGCTGTCGCTCACTGTCGGGACGTCCAGGCCACGCTCGGCGCAGGCGTCCAGCACGGCCTTGGCCAAGGGGTGTTCACTGCCCCGTTGCAGCGCACCGGCCAGGCGCAGTGGCTCGTCGTTGTCATTGTGGGTCGATTGCAGATGGACGATGCGTGGGCTGCCCGAGGTCAGGGTGCCGGTTTTGTCGAACACCACCCGGTTCACAGCATGGGCACGTTCCAGGGCTTCGGCGTCCTTGATCAGGATACCGTGGCGAGCGGCCACGCCGGTACCGGCCATGATCGCGGTCGGGGTGGCCAGGCCCAGGGCGCAGGGGCAGGCAATCACCAGCACGGCCACGGCGTTGATCAGCGCGGTCTCGAGCCCCGCCCCGGCCAGCCACCAGCCCAGCAGGGTGAGCAGCGCCAGCCCCAGCACGCTGGGGACGAACACCTGGCTGACCCGATCGACCAGTTTCTGAATCGGCGCCTTGGCGGCCTGGGCATCTTCGACCAGGCGAATGATGCGCGCCAGCACGGTCTCGGCGCCAAGCGCACGGGTCTTGACCAGCAACCGGCCTTCGCCGTTGATTGCCCCGCCGGTGACGGTATCGCCGGGTCGCTTGGGCACCGGCAGGCTTTCACCGCTGATCAGCGCTTCGTCGGCGTGGCTGGAGCCTTCGAGCACGTCGCCATCGACTGGGAAGCGCTCGCCGGGCTTGACCACGACCACATCGTCCAGACGCAACTGGCTGATAGCCACGTCCTCTTCACGCCCGTCGATGATCCGTAGCGCGCGCTCTGGGCGTAGGGCCTCCAGCGCGCGGATAGCGCTCGCCGTCTGGCGCTTGGCACGGCTTTCCAGGTATTTGCCCAGTAACACCAGGGCAATCACCACTGCCGAGGCTTCGAAATACAGGTGTGGCTGCATGCCTGGGTGGGCGCTGGCCCATTGGTAAAGGCTGAGGCCATAGCCGGCGGAGGTGCCCAGGGCCACCAGCAGGTCCATGTTGCCGGTCCCGGCACGCACCGCTTTCCAGGCCGCCACATAGAAGCGTGCGCCGAGGATGAACTGCACCGGGGTGGCCAGCAGGAATTGCACCCAGGCCGGCAGCATCCCGTTCAGGCCGAACGGCTGCGCGAGCATCGGCAGGACCAAGGGCAGTGCCAGCACGAGCGCGGCCGCGACCGTCAGGCGCTCCTTGCGCAGGCGGCGTTGGGTTTGTTGGCGATCATCCTGGTCGTTGTGCGGCAGGCTGGCGCTGTAGCCGGCGTTTTCCACTGCGGCGATCAGTTGGCTGACGTCGATGCCTTGCACGACCTGCACGTGGGCCCGCTCGCTGGCCAGGTTGACACTGACCTGCTCGACCCACGGCAACTTGGCCAAGGCGCGCTCGACGCGGCCGCTACAACTGGCGCAGGTCATGCCGCCAACCGCCAGTTCCAAGGTTTTGCTGGGAACGCTGTAGCCGGCTTCGCGCACGGCGCCGACCAAGGCTGGCAGGCTGTCGGCCGGCGCCTGGACGCGGGCCTGTTCGGTGGCCAGGTTGACACTGACCTGTTCGGTACCGGTGACGTTGCGCAGGGCGCGCTCGACCCGGCCGGCGCAGCTGGCACAGGTCATCCCGCCGATGGGCAGGTCGAAGGTCGTGGATGCGGGCATGGCGCTTTCCTCCGTGGACATGCCAGCAGCATCAACCTTGTCACGTGGTCAAGGTCAATAGCCCAGGCTGGCCCGTTTGAGCACCAGGCCATCATGCCCCATGGCGATTCGGTATTTGTTGATCTGGCCCGCCTGTAGGGTCAGGCGGGTACTGCGTTGGTCCTCTATCCCAGGCGCGCAGCCTGGGGCTTGTCCTGGCAGCAGGCGCAGGCGCACATCCACCGGGCCGGGCGGCAGGTTGAACGAGGTCGCTTGTTCCTGGAACACCCGCCCCGACAGTTGATCGTTGAGGTACACGCCGATTTCACAGGTGGTGGCCACTTCCAGGCGCTCCCGGGAAATGATCAGCACGCTGTAGTCGCTGTTGCCCTCGGCGCTGACCGGCGGCACTACGGCCAGCGTGCCCAGCAGTCCGACGAGGCCCATTGCTGCCCTGATCATGAAGAATCTCCTGCTTGCCAAAATCGTCAAACACGCAGCTTGGCCGAGGCCGGCGCGGATTTCCACCCCGGCAGTTCGCTGCAGAACTTGACCTTGCCCCGATGGCAAGGTCGAAACTGGGCCAAATCCCGAAGGAGGTAACCTCGATGCAAGTATTCAATGTGCAAGGTATGACCTGCGGCCACTGTATCAAGGCCGTGACCCGCGCAGTGCAGGCGCAAGATGCGCAGGCGCAGGTCGAGGTGGACCTGGCGGCGCGGCAGGTGCGGGTGCACAGCGCCCTGGGCGCCGAGCAGCTGCTGGCGGCGATTCGTGAAGAAGGCTACGCCGCGGAGGTCGCGGCAGGCTGATTGGCTGGCACGGTACTGGGGGCACGTCGGGGCAGCGGGGTCGTGCAAATGTTACAAAGGTTTTCGTCGCCGTGGTGTCCGGTGCAGGTAAACTAGCGTACTTGCTTAGCCTGCTATGGATTTTCCATGAACCTGCGAACCCTGCTGATTCTCGGCGCCCTTAGTGCGTTCGGGCCCTTGGCGATCGACTTCTATCTACCGGCTTTCCCGGCCATGGCGCTTGCCTTTGGCACGGATGAGCAGCATGTGCAGACGACTCTTGCGGCCTATTTTCTGGGCCTGTCGCTTGGCCAGTTGGCCTACGGCCCGGTCGCCGATCGCTTTGGCCGACGTATCCCGCTGCTGTGCGGCGTCGGTCTGTTCACCGTGGCCTCGCTGGTTTGTGCCTTTGCGCCTGACCTCGACAGCCTGATTTTGGCGCGTTTTGTCCAGGCCCTGGGAGGCTGTGCGGGCATGGTGTTGTCACGCGCTATCGTCAGCGACAAGTGCGACGCCATCGCCTCGGCCAAAGTGTTCTCCCAACTGATGCTGGTCATGGGCTTGGCGCCGATCCTGGCACCGATGCTGGGGGGCGTGCTGGTGAACCTGGCCGGCTGGCAGTCGATCTTTCTCACCTTGGGCTTGTTCAGTGCTCTGTGCCTGCTGGCAGTGGGCCTGGGCCTGCCGGAGAGCTTGCCGGCCGATGTGCCGCGCCAACCCTTGTCGGGCGCGTTGCGCCAGTACCTGCGTCTGCTCTGCGACAAGGTATTTATCGGGCATGCCCTGACCGGCGGTATCGCCATCGCGGGTATGTTCGCCTACATCGCCGGTTCGCCTTTCGTCTTCATCAAGCTCTATGGCGTGCCGCCTGAGCACTATGGCTGGCTGTTCGGGACCAATGCCGCCGGGTTCATCCTCGTGGCGCAAGTCAACGCGCGCTTGCTCGCCCGTCGGGGGCCTGCCTTCTTGCTGGCGCGGGCCGTGTGGCTGTACTGGGTTGCAGGCCTTGCACTGCTGGCGGTGGCTGCGCTGCGTCCAGCGGCGCTGTGGCCATTGCTGGTGCCGCTGTTCGTGTGTATCGCGAGCCTGGGCTGCATTATTCCCAACGCCTCTGCTTGCGCCATGAACGGGCAGGGTGCCCGGGCAGGCAGTGCTTCGGCGTTGATGGGATGCCTGCAATTCAGTGTCGCGGCCGGGGCCGCGGCGTTGGTCGGCGTGCTGCACGATGGCAGCGCGGTACCCATGGCGCTGGTGATCAGCCTGTGCGGCGCACTGGTGGTCAGTGTTGCAGTGCTGGTCCGGCGCGCTCAGGCCAAGCGGCCTGGGTAAGCGAGTGGGGCGCCTTCAGTCGGCTTTCCAGCAAGCTGACGAAGGCCCTGGCTTCGGCTTCACTGCGAAAGCTGACCCTATGCTGGTCCATCTGCACCAGCCAGGGGCAGTTGGGGTTTCGGTTCGACGCACTGACGACAATCTTCATCGCGATCTACCTCCAGTGAGCAAGCGCCGATGAAGTGTAGCGTGACCTCGGTTACCTGCCATGAGCGCGCTCAGTAGTCTGACTGACGGTCAGTCTTGGGTGGGAGCATTCTGCTTTGCGTGCCTTACTTTAGGTGTCGGGGCGTGAGCAAGGTGTACGCGTGGTGTGGGAAATTTTACGTCGTACGCCAAACGCCTGCTTTAGCGCGGGCTTTTGCTCCGTTCACGCGGGGTTTATGCGAGAAGCCATGTCGAGCGCAACGTTCGGCGGACCACGCGAGTTGGTCGTTTTGCCTACAAAACGCTGTGCAACTCGCGGCTTATACTGCGCCCGACGGCTAGCGCAAGCCCGAGGCATTTCCCCCTCATCGCACACGGCGATTGCTGCGTAACGGCAGAATGAGTCGCGCCTACTGTCATGGCAACCAGACGATAACTCTCAGGGATTAGAGCATTCATGAATGCAGTCAACAGCATCACTCGGGTCGCTGGCATGATGGCCGACCCAAAACGCAGCGCCATGCTCTGGGCGCTCATCGATGGCGCGCCCCGTGCGGCGGACGAGCTGGCCATCACCACCGGCTTGAGCACCTCTTCGGCGTGCATGCACCTTTCACTGCTGGCCACCGCCGGCTTGTTGCGTATCGAGGTGCGTGGGCGCAAACGCCATTTCCGCCTGGCGACGCCGGAAGTCGGTGCCGCGGTCGAGGCCTTGGCCAGTATTCAGTTGGCCAACCGACACGGTGAGCGTGCCCACTCACCGTTGCAGATACCCGTTTCCATGCGCAAGGCCCGGCGGTGCGGCGATCATCTGGGTGGCGAGATTGCCGCGCAGCTGCTCCAGCGCTTGCTGGCGGCTGGCTGGCTGGAGGGCGAACCGCACCACCTGAATGTCAGCCCGCAGGGCCGGGTGCAATTGGAGGCACTGGGGGTGTTCACCGACTCGTTGGCACCCGGACAGCCGCGCGGCTGCACGCTCTGTCACTGTAGTGAATGGAGCGACCAGGGGCCGCACCTGGGCGGAAGCCTGGGGTATGCGTTGCTCAAGTTGTTCATCCAGTCGGGCTGGGTGCATGAGCAGGAAGAAAGCCGGGCGGTACGCGTGGTACCGCTCGGCGTCCGACAGATCGCGGCGATTGCCCGGTTGCCGAACCGACAGGTGGGTTAACGCACCAGGCGGGCGTCCAGGCTGTTTTGCGCCAGTCGGCGAGCCTGGTCCTGGGTCATGCCCAGGTGCTCGTGCAAGGCGTGGAAGTTCTCCGTCACATAGCCGCCGAAGTAGGCCGGATCGTCCGAGTTGACCGTGACCTTCACGCCACGTTCGAGCATGTCGAGGATGTTGTGCTGGCTCATGTGGTCGAACACGCACAGCTTGGTGTTGGACAGTGGGCAGACGGTCAGCGGAATCTGCTCGTCGATGATGCGTCGCATCAGGCGCTCGTCCTCGATGGCGCGTACGCCATGGTCGATACGCTGGATCTTGAGCAGGTCGAGTGCTTCCCAGATGTATTCGGGCGGGCCCTCTTCGCCTGCGTGGGCGACGGTCAGGAAGCCCTCGCTGCGGGCGCGGTCGAAGACACGCTGGAACTTGCTGGGCGGGTGGCCTTTTTCTGAGCTGTCCAGGCCGACGGCAACGAAGGCATCGCGAAATGGCAGGGCTTGGTCGAGGGTTTTTTGCGCTTCGTCCTCGCTCAGGTGGCGCAGGAAGCTCAAGATCAATCCGCTGCCGACGCCCAATTGCTCACGGCCATCCTTGAGCGCCTGGGTAATGCCGGTGAGCACCACTTCGAAGGGGATGCCGCGGTCGGTGTGGGTCTGCGGGTCGAAGAAGGGCTCGGTGTGGATCACGTTCTGTGCCTTGCAGCGTTGCAGGTAGGCCCACGTCAGGTCGTAGAAGTCCTGCTCGGTGCGCAGCACGTCGGCACCTTGGTAGTAGAGGTCGAGGAACTCTTGCAGGTTGTTGAAGGCATAGGCGGCGCGCAGTGTTTCCACGTCAGCCCAGGGCAGTGCGATGTTGTTGCGTTCGGCCAGGGCGAACAACAGTTCGGGTTCGAGTGAACCCTCCAGGTGCATGTGCAGTTCCGCCTTGGGCAAGGCGTTCAGCCATTCATACATGTGTATAAGTCTCGATCAGGTACGGTTGAGCGACATTCTACAGGGCCTGGCCGGGCAATGCGCCCGCTCAGGCCCTTGTCGTTCGACCGACGATCCGAGCGCTTATGCCGTTGGCGGCTTACCAGGCGAGGCTTTCACCCTTGTAGTTGATGAAGCGCAGGCCGCCTTTGCCGCTGTGCGCCTTGATCTGTTCGAGCATGCCGCGGGTGCTGGTGAGGACGTCGATCTCGGCGTTCTCGCCCCCCATGTCGGTCTTCACCCAGCCGGGGTGCATGGCCAATACGCACAGGTCGGGGCGCTGTAGTTGAACCACGAAACTGTTGATCATCGAGTTGAGTGCGGCCTTGCTGGCTTTGTACAGGCAGATCTCGCCGCCGTCGGGAATGCCCACGCTGCCCAGGATCGAACTCATGAAGGCGAGTACACCACTGCCCTGACGCAGCTGGTCGGACAGGCGCTGGGCGACGCGGATCGGTGCTACGGCGTTGGTGAAGAACAGATCGCCGACGTCTCCGACACTCACGGCTTCCAGGTCTTGGGGCAGTGGACCCATGACGCCCGCGTTGACGAATAAAAGGTCGAACACCTCGCCCTGCAAACGCTGCTTGAGGCCGTCAAGCTGTGCGGTGTCGTTCATTTCCAGGCGTTCGATGCGAACCCCCGGCACCTCGGCGAGGGCGCCGGGATTTTGCGGGTCGCGAACGGTGGCGATGATGTTCCAGCCATCTTCGTGCAGGCGTTGCACCAGGCCCAGGCCGAGGCCTCGGGAGGCGCCGATGATCAACGCGGTCTTGTGTTCGGTCATTGCGATGTTCCTTGAAGATTTTCGGGGCGAAGTGGGCGGGCCTGCACGAGGCGTTGGCGAAGTTCGCCGCGTAATTCAGGGCCAGTTGGCCGATTCGCAGGGTGGTGGCCTCGCAGATTAGCGGGCTTGACCTTGGAGGATACCCCAGGCTTTAGCCTTGCGCTTTCTTTGATCGCAGGGGGCTTGGTACTTGAACTGTTCTGTGCGGTGCTGAAGTGCTGGCCTAAGGCACGCTTGGTTGAACAAAAAATGATCAACGGCGCCTGAGCCCCGCATTCGCTGGGGGGCAGCGCGTTGTTCAACGGGTTATCCACAGGCTGCTCCACAGTTACTGTGAGCAAGCATGAAGGCCGGAAAAGGGCGCTATCTAGCGGTTTGCGACTAGTCGGCTGGGGATAACTCACTGATCCTGCGTGGTTTAAGCGGCTGTCACCTAACTCTGATCAAAATATGCTCAATACGCTGAAAGCCTTGTAGTACAAGACCTGCGTCGAAAAGCCCAAAGCTTATCCACAAGCACGCCCACAGGAGTTGTGGGCAAGCCTCAGCGCCGTTCCAGCAGGATCCGACCGCGGCTCAGGTCAGCCAGCTGTTGTTGCAGGCTGTCCAGGTGGGTATCGCCTAGGGCGATGTGCAAATCCACGCCGTTGGCAGTGAATTGCTCATCCAGTATCAGGCCGTCCACTTCGGCCAGGCGCAGCTTGACCAGGGCCAGTTCACTGAAACTGCAACTGCAACTGAACTCGCTGCGTTGCACTAGCAGTCGCTTTGGGGCCTGTTGCAGGCATTTGTTGGCGCCGCCGCCGTAGGCTCGCGCCAGGCCGCCGGTGCCCAGTTGGATGCCGCCGTACCAGCGGATGACCAGCACCACCACTTGATCGCAGTCCTGGGCCTCGATGGCTGCGAGGATCGGCCGTCCGGCCGTACCGCCTGGCTCGCCATCGTCGCTGCTGCGGTATTGGGCACCGAGCTTCCACGCCCAGCAATTGTGCGTGGCCGCCAGGTCGCTGTGGCGTTCGATGAAGGCCATGGCCTCGGCAGGGCTGCTGATCGGGCCGGCGAGGGTGATGAAGCGGCTCTTGCGGATCTCCTCGCGGAATTCGCAGAGCTCGAGCAGGGTAGAAGGCATAGGTCCGAATCAGGCGGGCGGGGTGATGCCGCAGCCTTTGAGAATGATGTGGATAAGGTTGTTGCTGGCGTCTTCCATGTCCTGCTTGGTCAAGCGGCTGCGGCCGGTGACCTGGCAGATCTGGGTGGCGAAGTCGGCATAGTGCTGGGTGCTGCCCCAGAGCAGGAAGATAAGGTGCACGGGATCGACCCGGTCCATCTTGCCAGCCTCCATCCAGGCTTCGAACACCGCAGCCCGTCCACGGAACCACTCGCGGTAATCGGCGCTGAAATATTCGGTCAGGCACTCGCCGCCGCTAATCACTTCCATGGCAAAGATCCGCGAGGCCTGCGGGTTGCGTCGAGAGAATTCCATCTTTGTGCGGATGTACTGGCTCAGCGCTTGGGCGGGGTCGTCGTCGGCGTTCAGGGCGTTGAAGGTGCTGTCCCACAGTTCGATGATGTTGCTCAGAACGGCGATGTACAGGCCGAGCTTGTTGGTGAAGTAGTAATGCAGGTTGGCCTTGGGCAGGTTGGCCTTGAGCGCGATGGTATTCATGCTCGTACCCTTGTAGCCGTGGCGGGCGAACTCGTCCTCGGCGGCCTGGATGATGGCCTGTTCGTTCTTCTGGCGGATGCGGCCGGCGGGCTTGCCCGAGGCCAGGAGGCGATGCGCAGGGACTTCTAGGGTCATGGACGATTCCGTACAGGGTCGGTGGCAACGGATGTCGGACAGATTACCTGCCTGTGCTGAAGTAACAAGCGTTTGCGTCAGAGACAGGCATCAGCGTGTCGCGGCCAGACTGTCGAGGAAGCTTTCCAGCACCAGGTTGGGTCGCCGCCCTTTGCGCGTCACCCAGCTCAGGCTCAGGTCGTAGAAGCGCTGAGTGGGCTTGAGTGCGCGCAAGCGGCCTTGTTGCACCCAAACACTGGCGTAGTGGTCGGGCAGGTAGCCGATATAGCGCCCGGTGAGGATGAGGAATGCCATGCCCTCGCGGTCCGAGGCACTGGCCGTGCAGCGCAGTGCCTGGTAGTGCGCCTGGATCTCAGCTGGCAGGCGGAAGGTGGGGGCAATGGCATCCTGGCTGTTGAGACGCAGGTCATCGATCTGATGGTCATCGGCATAGAAAAGCGGGTGGCCGACCGCGCAATAGAGCAGCGAGCGTTCGCTGTACAGCGGCTGGTATTCCAGGCCCGAGAGCGGGCTGGTCTGCGGTACGACACCGACGTGCAAGCTGCCGTCGAGCACACCTTGCTCGACCTGGCTGGGGGCGATCATGCGGATCTGGATGCGTACATCTGGACCGCGATCCTTGAGCTCGGCCAGGGCGTGGGTAATGCGCATGTGTGGCAGGGTCACCAGGTTGTCGGTCAGGCCGATGTTGAGTTCACCGCGCAGGTGCTGGTGCAGTCCGTTGACTTCGGTGCGAAAGCTTTCCAGAGCGCCGAGCAATTGCAAGGCCGAGTGGTACACCTCGCGGCCTTCCTCCGTCAGTGAAAAACCGGCGCGCCCGCGCTGGCAAAGACGCAGGCCCAGTCGCTGCTCGAGGTCGTTCATCTGCTGGCTGATGGCCGAGCGGCCGATGCCCAGTACGCTCTCGGCGGCAGAGAATCCACCGCATTCGACCACGCTGCGGTAGATCTTCAGCAAGCGGATATCGAAATCACTGACTTGGGCGAGGGCATCGGGGCGTCGGCTCATCTGTTTAGCCTGTAACTGACTGAAGGTTAGAAATGTTGGGTTTTCCAGACTTTATCGCCGTGCCAATACTAGCTGCAACAACATCCATCGTTGCTTAGTCGTATTCCGAGGAACCGCCGATGAACATGCCTGAAACCGACCACGCCAGTCTGGCCAGCCAGCTCAAGCTGGACGCCCACTGGATGCCCTACACCGCCAACCGTAACTTCCAGCGCGATCCGCGCCTTATCGTGGCGGCGCAAGGCAATATCTTGGTCGATGACAAAGGGCGCAAGGTGTTCGATGCCCTGTCGGGCCTCTGGACTTGCGGCGCAGGGCATACCCGCAAGGAAATCAGCGAGGCGGTCGCACGTCAGGTGGCGACCCTCGATTACTCGCCTGCCTTCCAGTTCGGCCACCCCCTGTCGTTCCAACTGGCTGAAAAAATCGCCAACCTGGTCCCAGGCGATTTGAACCATGTGTTCTTCACCAACTCCGGGTCCGAGTGCGCCGACACCGCGCTGAAAATGGTGCGTGCCTACTGGCGCCTGAAGGGGCAGGCCACCAAGACCAAGATCATTGGGCGTGCCCGTGGTTATCACGGTGTCAATATCGCCGGCACCAGCCTGGGAGGCGTCAACGGCAACCGCAAGATGTTCGGCCAACTGCTGGATGTCGATCACCTACCGCATACCGTGCTGCCGGCCAACGCCTTCAGTAAGGGGTTGCCGGAGGAGGGCGGGATTGCGCTGGCAGACGAAATGCTCAAGCTGATCGAGCTGCACGACGCATCTAACATCGCTGCTGTCATCGTCGAGCCGTTGGCCGGCTCAGCAGGCGTGCTACCCCCGCCCAAGGGCTATCTGAAGCGTTTGCGCGAGATCTGCACCCAACACAACATCCTGCTGATCTTCGACGAGGTGATCACCGGTTTCGGCCGTATGGGCGCAATGACCGGTGCCGAGGCTTTCGGCGTGACCCCGGACCTGATGTGTATTGCCAAGCAGGTGACCAACGGCGCCATCCCGATGGGCGCGGTGATCGCCACCGGCGAGATCTATCAGACCTTCATGAATCAGCCGACCCCCGAATATGCCGTGGAATTCCCGCACGGTTACACCTATTCGGCGCATCCGGTGGCCTGCGCGGCAGGTATCGCTGCGCTGGACCTGCTACAGAAGGAAAACCTGGTGCAATCGGCGGCCGAGCTTGCGCCGCATTTCGAGACCCTGCTGCATGGCATCAAGGGCACGAAGAACGTTGTCGACATTCGTAACTATGGCTTGGCTGGCGCTATCCAGATCGCCGCCCGCGACGGTGATGCGATCGTGCGTCCCTACGAGGCGGCCATGAAATTGTGGCAGGCCGGCTTCTATGTACGTTTCGGTGGCGACACCTTGCAGTTCGGGCCTACTTTCAATACCCAGCCGCAAGAGCTGGACCGCCTGTTCGACGCTGTGGGCGAAGCCCTGAACAAGGTCGACTGACTTTTCCGATTTTGACGTCGGGCGCGTAAACCTCGCGCCCGCCTTCACCTTCTTTATAGGGAGTTCTGCATGAGCATCGTTCAGCACCTGATCCACGGCGAGTTGGTTACCAAAGGCGAGCGCACCGCCGATGTGTTCAACCCATCCACCGGCCAGGCCGTACGCAAGGTCGAGCTGGCCAGTCGTGCGACTATCCAGCAGGCCATCGATTCGGCCAAGGCGGCCTTCCCGGCCTGGCGCAACACACCACCGGCCAAGCGTGCCCAGGTGATGTTCCGCTTCAAGCAACTGCTGGAGCAGAACGAAGCGAAGATCTCGCAGATGATCAGCGAGGAGCATGGCAAGACGCTGGAAGACGCGGCGGGTGAACTCAAGCGCGGTATCGAGAACGTCGAGTTCGCGTGCGCTGCCCCGGAGTTGCTCAAGGGTGAGTACAGCCGCAATGTCGGCCCGAACATCGATGCGTGGTCCGACTTCCAGCCGCTGGGCGTGGTCGCCGGCATCACCCCGTTCAACTTCCCGGCCATGGTGCCGCTGTGGATGTACCCGCTGGCCATCGCCTGTGGCAACGCGTTCATCCTGAAACCGTCCGAGCGTGACCCGAGTTCGACCCTGTTCATCGCCCAGCTACTGCTGGAGGCTGGCCTGCCAAAAGGCATCCTCAATGTGGTGCATGGCGACAAGGAAGCGGTGGATGCGCTGATCGAGGCGCCAGAGGTTAAAGCCCTGAGCTTCGTTGGCTCGACGCCGATCGCCGAGTACATCTATGCCGAGGGCACCAAGCGCGGCAAGCGTGTGCAGGCTCTGGGTGGTGCGAAGAACCATGCGGTGCTGATGCCTGACGCTGACCTGGACAATGCGGTCAGTGCGCTGATGGGGGCTGCCTACGGCTCCTGTGGCGAACGCTGCATGGCGATCTCGGTCGCTGTATGCGTGGGTGACCAGGTGGCGGATGCGCTGATTGCCAAGCTTGAGCCGCAGATCAAGGCGCTGAAGATCGGTGCAGGTACTTCCTGTGGCCTGGACATGGGGCCGTTGGTGACGGCTGCTGCCCGTGACAAGGTGCTTGGCTACATCGACGACGGTGTGGCTGCGGGGGCCAGACTGGTGGTCGACGGTCGCGGTCTGCGCGTAGCAGGCAATGAAGATGGCTATTTCGTGGGGGGCACCTTGTTCGACAACGTTACTCCAGACATGCGCATCTATAAGGAAGAGATCTTCGGCCCAGTGCTGTGCGTGGTGCGCGTGAGCAGCCTGGAGCAGGCCATGCAGTTGATCAACGAGCATGAATACGGTAACGGCACCTGCATCTTCACCCGCGACGGTGAAGCGGCGCGCCTGTTCTGCGACGAGATCGAAGTGGGTATGGTGGGTGTGAACGTGCCGCTGCCGGTGCCTGTGAGCTACCACAGTTTCGGTGGCTGGAAGCGTTCGCTGTTCGGCGACCTGCATGCGTACGGGCCGGATGGTGTGCGCTTCTATACCCGCCGTAAGGCAATCACTCAGCGCTGGCCGCAGCGGGCCAGCCATGAGGCATCGCAGTTCGCCTTCCCGAGCCTGTAACGGGCAAGAATGGGTATAAAGCGGGGAGGCCGACAGGCCTCCCCGCTTTGTTT
>NZ_VAUO01000013.1 GCF_005796105.1 Pseudomonas mosselii
CCGGTCGTACACCGCGAACACCGGCGAAGCCGGTGCCATACACCGCGTCGCCTGTTTCGCGGGCAAGCCCGCTCCCACAGGGAACTCGCCAGTTTTCAAATACTGAGCAAGACAGTTACTCCCACACAGGCAGCGGGCTGAATCAACGCCGCCTTTTCATGCCCAGTTCCATGTCATCGATCAACCCCTTGGCCAGGGCGCTGAGCACGCGCGCCGAGCTGCCCGACAACACACAGCCCTCCATTTCAGCCTCGCAGGTCAGGTGACGAATGCAGCCCAGCAGCACCGACAGCTCGCCGAAGGCATCCTCGAAAGGCACGCCTGGACGGATCTGGTACAACTCCAGGCATTCGGTGCGGCCGGCAGTGGCCCAGGTGATGGGCGGGGCGCTCATGAGTCTCCCCCTGGCTGGTAGCGGTTCAGGGCGCTGCACAGCTCGGCCAGATAAGTGCTGGCCAAGAGCAGGGTGTCGCGGTTCGGCCCAGGCTCGGCGCTGGCGTGCAGGTCGAGGAGGTCGACCAGGCAGGTGGCCAGGCTGGCTCTTTCGGCGTCGAGTTGTGCTTGGGTCAGATAGGCGGCGGGAATGAAGCGGGGTGGATCTGGGACAAGCTTTTTCATGGTGGAACTCCTTAGGCATGATTGGAGTTGCTACCTGATCGTTCTCACAGGATTGGGTGGCAACCGTGCGAGGGGTGAGAACCCGGCCCCTAAGGATTGACCGGTCAGGACGAACCTGCCCCCGCACAGCTGCCATATAGCCGAGCGGCGATCGTTTAGGGGCGGCGGGTTCTCACACCCGGTCACCAAATGTGGCGACCAGGTGAAATTATCCGTGTGGGATTTCCCCAGCAATGCGGCTGCTTCTGGCAAGCGCGTAGGATAGTTCCGAGGCGCGCCAGGACTGAAGCATTTGGTTTCAGCTTGGGAAATGTCCTACAGCTTGAGGGCGCCATCACGCCACACTCCCTCACAATCCGCATAATTTCCAAGCCTGGAGTAGACTGTCCAGCCTCCGCATCCATAAGGAAGTCGTCATGCTGAAGATCTGGGGTCGCAAGAATTCGAGCAACGTGCGCAAGGCGCTGTGGATCGCCCATGAACTGGGTCTGGATTTCGAGTCCATCGACGCGGGCGGCGCCTTCGGCGTGGTCAACGAGCCGCACTACCGCGCGCGCAATCCCAACGGCCTGGTGCCGATGCTCGAAGACGGCGACCTGACCCTGTGGGAGTCCAACGCCATCGTGCGCTACCTGTGCGCCGAATACGGCGCCGAGCAGGGCTGGTACCTGGAAGACCCACGCCAGCGCGCCCTGGCCGACAAGTGGATGGACTGGACCACCTCAGCCTTCGCCGCGCCATTCCGTCCGCTGTTCTGGGGCCTGTTGCGCACCCCTGAGGACCAGCGCGACTGGGTGGCGATCAACGCGGCGCACAAGCAGTGCGCGCAGTTGCTGGCGATGGCTGATGAAACCCTGGCCAAGCAGCCGTACCTGTCCGGTGACCAGATCGGCATGGGCGACATCCCACTGGGGTGCTTCGCCTATGCCTGGTTCGAGATGCCCATCGAGCGTCCGGCGATGCACCACCTGCAAGCCTGGTACGAACGCCTCAAGCAACGCCCGGCCTACCAGGCAGCGGTGATGACCGCCCTGACATGACGCCACTTCGATAGTCATTATCAATAGATGTGACTGTACTTGTACGGCCAGGCCTTGCACCATGGCCGTACTCACTGCGCCAGTGACTTCACCTGGCGTGTCCTGAACCTTTTGCATTGGTACGTGACCCGCTATGAGTTCTGCCCTGTCCATCCGACAGCTGACCAAGACCTACGGCAACGGCTTCCAGGCCCTCAAGGGTATCGACCTGGATGTCGCCGAAGGTGACTTCTTCGCCTTGCTCGGCCCCAACGGCGCCGGCAAATCCACCACCATCGGCATCCTGTCCACCCTGGTGAACAAGACCAGCGGCACGGTCAACGTGTTCGGCCACGACCTGGACCGCGAGCCTGCGGCGCTCAAGCGCTGCCTGGGCGTGGTGCCCCAGGAGTTCAACTTCAACCAGTTCGAGAAGGTGTTCGACATCGTCGTCACCCAGGCCGGCTACTACGGCATCCCACCCAAGGTGGCCAAGGCCCGCGCCGAGCAATACCTGACCCAACTGGGGCTGTGGGACAAGCGTGACGTGCCCTCGCGCGCGCTGTCTGGCGGCATGAAGCGCCGGCTGATGATCGCCCGTGCACTGATCCACGAACCGCGTCTGTTGATCCTCGACGAGCCGACTGCGGGGGTGGACATCGAGCTGCGCCGTTCGATGTGGAGCTTCCTCACCGAGCTTAACCAGAAAGGCATCACCATCATCCTCACCACCCATTACCTCGAAGAAGCCGAGCAGCTGTGCCGCAACATCGGCATCATCGACCACGGCACCATCGTCGAGAACACCAGCATGCGCCAACTGCTGGGCAAGCTGCACGTCGAGACCTTCGTGCTCGACCTCAAGCATGACCTGCCTGGCGCGCCGGTGCTGCAAGGCTACCCGTGCCGCCTGATCACCCCGCACACCCTGGAAGTGCAGGTGGACAAGGACATCGGCATCACCGCGCTGTTCGGCCAACTGGCGCTGAACAACATCGAGGTGCAGAGCCTGCGTAACAAGACCAACCGACTCGAGGAGCTGTTCGTGTCCCTGGTGGAAAAGAACCTGTCGAAGGTGGCCGTATGAGTGTGGAACTGCGCACCAACTGGGTCGCCCTGAACACCATCGTCTACCGCGAGGTGCGGCGCTTCCTGCGCATCTGGCCGCAGACCCTGCTGCCGCCTGCGATCACCATGGTGCTGTACTTCGTGATCTTCGGGAACCTGATCGGCCGGCAGATCGGCGACATGAACGGCTTCACCTACATGGAGTACATCGTGCCGGGGTTGATCATGATGTCGGTGATCACCAACTCCTACGGCAACGTGGTGTCGAGCTTCTTCGGCAGCAAGTTCCAGCGCTCGATTGAAGAGTTGATGGTCTCGCCTGTCTCGCCGCACACCATCCTGGTCGGCTATGTGCTTGGCGGCGTGCTGCGCGGGCTGGCAGTGGGGGTGATCGTGACCTTCCTGTCGCTGTTCTTCACTCACCTACAGGTGCATCACCTGGGCGTGACCGTGGTGGTGGTACTGCTAACCGCGACCATCTTCTCGCTGCTGGGCTTCGTCAATGCCGTGTTCGCGCGTAACTTCGACGACATTTCGATCATTCCGACCTTCGTGCTGACGCCTTTGACCTACCTGGGCGGGGTGTTCTACTCGATCAACCTGCTGCCGCCGTTCTGGCAGACTGTGTCGCTCGCCAACCCCGTGCTGCACATGGTCAACTCGTTCCGCTACGGCATCCTAGGAGTGTCGGACATCAGTATTGGCACGGCGATCAGCTTCATGCTGGTGGCCACCGCGGTGCTCTACGTGCTGTGCGTCCGCCTGCTGGTCAGCGGTCGTGGCATGCGTGCCTGAGGCCTTTGCCGGCGCGCAGCGACACTGGCGCCGGCGCCACTGCCGGCCCACCCACCAGCGCCAGTAGAGGTGGGTGGTGAAGTAGGCGGCAACGCCCAGCACCACCCCGCACACCACCGAGCCCAGCAGGAACGGTTGCCAGAGCGTTGCCAGCTGGTCGGTGACCCAGTCGACGGTGATTTCTTCGGGCAAGCTGCGCGGCGGCACCTGCATCAGCCAGGCGCCGGTCATGTAGGTAACGAAGAACACCGGCGGCATGGTCAGCGGGTTGGTCAACCACACCAGGCTGACGGCGATGGGCAGGTTGCCACGCACCGGAATTGCCAGCGCGGCGGCCAGCAGCATTTGCATGGGGATGGGAATCAGCGCGGCGAACAGGCCCACGCCCATGGCCCGTGCCACCGAATGCCGGTTGAGGTGCCAGAGGTTCGGGTCGTGCAGCAGCTTGCCGAAGAAGCGTAACGACTTGTGTTCCCGGATGCTGGTCGGGTCCGGCATGTAGCGTTTGAACAGACGGCGCGGCATGTGGGCTCCCGGCGGGTTTAAGGGGCTAAGTATGCCTCCATTCAACCTGCGCCTCGTTCAGAGTTTGTGACAATTGTTGAGCAAGCATTTCCCCAGGATCGGCTAAGCCTCACAGGCCTTATTCGCTTCTGGAGTGCTATCTCATGCGCACAGGGATGCTTGCGCTGGTGCTCGGGCTGCTCAGCCTGCGTTTTCTACCTGCCTTGCCATCGGTCGGCTGGCTGATTGCTGCTGTTCTGCTGGCGCTGGCGTGCCTGCGCACTCGGCTGTGGCCACTGGGCTGCTTCGCGCTGGGTCTGTGTTGGGCCTGTTGGTCTGCGCAGCAGGCGCTGGACGACCGCCTGGCACCGCCACTTGATGGTCGAACCTTGTGGCTGGAGGGGCGGGTGGTAGGGTTACCCGTGCAGACCGCCCAAGGGGTGCGCTTCGAACTCGAACACCCGGTAGCGCGACGTGCCGAACTGCCCCGGCGCATGCAGTTGAGCTGGTTCGAAGGCCCTGAGTTGCGTGCAGGCGAGCGCTGGCGCCTGGCCGTCCACCTGCGCCACCCGCATGGCTTGCTCAACCCCCACGGCCCGGACCGTGAGGCTACGCTGTTGGCCAGGCGCATTGGCGCCACTGGGACGGTCAAGGCCGGTGAACGCGTGGGCGAGCCGGCCGTCAGTTGGCGAGACGGCATTCGCCAGCGCTTGCTGGCCACTGATGCGGGGGGCCGCGAGGCGGCCCTGGTGGCGCTGGTACTGGGCGATGGCGCAGGGTTGGCGCGCGAGGACTGGAACGCCCTGCAAGCCACCGGCACGGTGCACCTGCTGGTGATCTCGGGCCAGCACATCGGCTTGTTGGCGGGATTGGTCTATGCGCTGGTGGCCGCGCTTGCGCGGCTGGGCCTGTGGCCTGCGCGGCTAGCGTGGCTGCCTTGGGCGTGCACGCTCGGCATGGCGGCGGCGCTGGGCTATGGCTGGCTGGCGGGCTTCGGTGTACCGGTGCAGCGTGCCTGCCTGATGCTCGCGGTGGTGCTGTTGTGGCGCCTGCGTTTTCGGCATGTGGGGGCCGGCACGCCGTTGCTGCTGGCAATGCTTGGGGTGTTGCTGATCGAGCCGTTGGCCAGCCTGTTGCCGGGGTTCTGGTTGTCGTTCGCAGCGGTGGCGGTGCTGGTGCTGTGCTTCTCGGCCCGACTGGGCGCCTGGCGGCCCTGGCAGGCCTGGACGCGCGCGCAATGGGTAATTGCCGTGGGGCTGCTGCCCTTGTTGCTGGCGCTTGGTTTGCCGGTGAGCCTGAGCGCGCCGTTGGCCAACCTGGTGGCGGTGCCCTGGTTGAGCCTGGCCGTGTTGCCGTTAGCCTTGCTGGGTACCGCGCTGCTGCCGGTGGCATGGGCCGGGGAGGGTTTGCTGTGGCTGGCGGGCCTTTCGTTGCAAGGGCTGTTCGCGGTCTTGGGCTGGGCTGCGCAATGGCAACCTGCGTGGATACCCGAGCCGCTGCCGACGTGGGCTTGGCTGTTGGTATGCCTGGGGGCGCTGCTGGTGCTGCTGCCTGCAGGGGTGCCTTTGAGAATGCCGGGGGCAGTGATGCTGCTGGCGTTGTGGGCCCCGCGTGAGGCGGTGCCGCCTGGCCAGGTCGAAGTGTGGCTACTGGATGTTGGCCAGGGGCTTGCGGTGCTGCTGCGCACGCACCAGCACAGCCTGTTGTATGACGCAGGGCCTGCGCGCGGCACTACCGACCTGGGCGAAACGGTGGTGCTGCCGACCTTGCGCAAGCTTGGCGTCAAGCAACTGGACCTGCTGCTCATCAGCCACGCCCACGCCGACCACGCCGGGGGTGCCGATGCTATTCGCCGGGGCCTGCCGGTGTTGCGCGAACTGGGCGGCGAAGACACGGGAGGGGCGCTGTGTGCGCGCGGCGAGCGGTGGAACTGGGACGGTGTCGAGTTCGCGCTCTGGCATTGGCCGCAAGGACCTTCGAGCAACGAGCGCTCCTGCGTGCTCTGGGTCCAGGCCAACGGCGAGCGGTTGCTGCTGGCCGGCGACATCGAGGCGGGTGCCGAGCGGGCCTGGCTGGCCAGCACCGACGCCCCCCGAATCGATTGGTTGCAGGCGCCGCACCATGGTAGCCGCACGTCATCGGGTGAGGCCTTGCTCAAGGCCACTGCGCCGCGTGGCGTATTGATCTCGCGCGGGCGCCACAACGGCTTCGGGCATCCCCATCCTCAGGTGCTCGAGCGTTATCGACGCCAGGGTGTGCAGGTGCATGACACGGCATTGCAGGGGGCGCTGCGCTTGCGCCTCGGGCGCCATGACGGGGTGATCGGGGAGCGCGCCGGGCACCGGTTCTGGCGGCCCTGATCGCGCTTCTATAGAACTGCACATAACTTGTTGATTTAGCGGAGATCTGTGGGAGCGGGTTTACCCGCGAAACAGGCGACTCGGTGTGTGGCACCGGCTTCGCCGGTGTTCGCGGGTAAACCCGCTCCCACAGGGTACGCGGCGCGCTTGCAATTTCAGTTCTCTGCGCGACAGCGCAGCTCGGCAGGGCTGGGTGAACTCTTACAGGGGGCTTGTGGTTTTTAGAGTTGCTGTTGCCTGACCTCCGGCAGATGAGCCCTCGGCGCGCCTATGGTAGAGTGGCGGCCTTTTTCCAGGGGGATGCTAACTGTGTGGGAATTGGTCAAGTCCGGTGGCTGGATGATGCTGCCGATCATCCTGAGTTCCATCGTTGCCATGGCGATCGTGGTCGAGCGCCTGTGGACCCTGCGTGCCAGTCGCGTCACCCCACCGCACCTGCTGGGCCAGGTGTGGATGTGGATCAAGGACAAGCAACTGACCAGTGACAAGCTCAAGGCCCTGCGCGCCGATTCTCCCCTCGGCGAAATTCTCGCCGCCGGCCTGGCCAATTCGCGTCACGGCCGCGAAATCATGAAAGAGTGCATCGAAGAGGCCGCCTCGCGGGTCATCCACGAACTGGAGCGCTACATCAGCACCCTTGGCACCATCGCCGCGATGGCTCCGCTGTTGGGCCTGCTGGGCACCGTGCTGGGCATGATCGACATCTTCAGTGCGTTCATGGGCTCGCAGATGACCGCCAACGCCGCTGTGCTCGCCGGTGGTATCTCCAAGGCCCTGGTGACTACCGCCGCTGGCCTGATGGTGGGCATCCCGGCGGTGTTCTTCCACCGCTTCCTGCTGCGCCGCATCGATGAGTTGGTGGTGGGCATGGAGCAGGAAGCGATCAAGCTGGTCGAAGTGCTGCAAGGCGACCGTGAGGTCGAAGTGGCCGGAGGCAAGGCGTGAAGTTCCGGCGCAACCGTCAGCGTGAGAACGTCGACATCAACCTCGCGTCGCTGATCGACGTGGTGTTCGTGCTGCTGCTGTTCTTCGTGGTCACCACCACCTTTACCCGCGAAACCCAACTGCGCGTCGAGCTGCCCGAGGCGGCCAGCGCCACGCCGGGTCAGCCCGATGAAGGCAAGCTGATCGAGGTCACCATCAGCGCGGATGGCGTGTACTCGGTGAACAACCACCTGTTGCCCAAAAGCGACCTGGACACCCTGACCGAGGCGATCGAGAAGGAATCCGGCGGTGATGTGACGCTGCCGCTGGCTATCAGTGCCGACGGCAAGACCCCGCATCAGGCTGTGATCACCGCAATGGATGCGGCCGGCAAGCTCGGCTTCAGCAAGTTGCGCATGACCACCGTCGAGGCCGCGCAGGGTAATCCCTGATGGCTTTCGCCGACCGACTCCTCGCGGCCTGGTATGCCGGGCACCCTGCGCTGGCGCTGCTGCGCCCGCTGGAGGCGCTGTATCGCCGGGTGGTAACCCGCAAGCGCGCGCGTTTCCTCACGGGCGATAGCCCAAGCTACCGCGCCCCCGTGCCGGTGATCGTGGTCGGCAACATCACTGTCGGCGGCACCGGCAAGACGCCGATGATCCTCTGGCTGATCGAACACTGCCGCCAACGCGGCCTTAAGGTTGGCGTGGTCAGCCGTGGCTACGGCGCCAAGCCCCCCCATCATCCCTGGCGGGTCGCCGCCGACCAGCCCGCCGAGCAGGCCGGTGACGAACCGCTGCTGATCGTGCAGCGCTCCGGCGTGCCGTTGGTGATCGACCCCGACCGTGCCCGTGCGGTACAGGCGTTGCTGAACAGCGACGCCCCCGACCTGATCCTGTGCGACGACGGCATGCAGCACTATCGCCTGGCCCGTGACCTTGAGCTGGTGCTGATCGACGCCGCGCGTGGCCTGGGTAACCGTCGTTGCCTGCCCGCCGGGCCGCTGCGCGAGCCGGCCGAGCGCCTGCTGGAGGCGGATGCGGTGTTGTTCAACGGCGCTGCGGCGGACCGTGACGAGGGCTTTGCCTTCAGCCTGCAACCCACCGCGCTGATCAACCTGCGCAGCGGCGAGCGCCGCGCGCTGGACCTGTTCCCCGCCGGGCAGGCGCTGCATGCGGTGGCCGGTATCGGTAACCCGCAACGTTTCTTCAATACCCTGCTGGGGCTAAACTGGCAGCCGGTGCCGCACCCTTTCGCCGATCATGCGCCTTACAGTCGCGAGGTACTGTCATTCAGCCCGTCGCTGCCGCTGGTGATGACCGAGAAGGACGCGGTCAAATGCCGGCCATTCGCCGCCGACGACTGGTGGTATCTGGCGGTCGATGCGGTGCCGTCGCCGGCCTTCAGGGCCTGGTTCGACAACCAGCTCGCTGGCCTGCTGCCTGCCCGGCCCTGAGTCTTTTTCAATGCCTTTCTCAAGGACACCTGCATGGACACCAAACTGCTCGACATCCTGGCCTGCCCGATCACCAAGGGGCCGCTCAAGCTCAGCGCCGACAAGACCGAGCTGATCAGCAAGGGCGCAGGCCTGGCCTACCCGATCCGTGACGGTATCCCGGTGATGCTGGAAACCGAGGCGCGCACCCTGACCGACGAAGAGCGCCTGGACAAATGAGCCTGGACTTCACCGTGGTGATTCCCGCCCGCCTGCGCTCCACGCGCTTGCCGGGTAAGCCGCTGCTGGCGATTGCCGGCAAGCCGATGATTCAGCATGTGTGGGAGCAGGCGCGCAAGAGTGGTGCAGCGCGCGTGGTCATCGCGACGGACGATGCCAGCATCGTCGAGGCCTGCCAGGCGTTTGGCGGCGAAGTCCTGATGACCCGCGCCGACCATGAGTCGGGCACCGATCGCCTGGCCGAAGTCGCCGCCCAGCTGGGGCTGGCCGCCGATGCCATCGTGGTCAACGTGCAGGGTGACGAGCCGCTGATTCCGCCGGTGATCATCGATCAAGTGGCGGCTAACCTGGCCGCGCACCCCGAGGCCGGCATCGCCACCTTGGCCGAGCCGATCCATGAGCCGCATAGCGTGTTCAACCCCAACGCGGTCAAGGTCACCAGCGACAAGAACGGCCTGGCGCTGACCTTCAGCCGCGCGCCGCTGCCGTGGGCCCGCGACGCCTTTGCCCATGACCGCGAGCAACTGCCTGCAGGTGTGCCGTACCGCCGCCATATCGGCATGTATGCCTATCGCGTGGGCTTCTTGCAGGACTTCGTCGGTTGGGGGCCGTGCTGGCTCGAGCAGACCGAGGCGCTGGAGCAACTGCGTGCGTTGTGGCATGGCGTGCGGATCCACGTCGCCGATGCCATCGAGGCGCCGGCAGTGGGCGTCGACACCCCAGAAGACCTGGAGCGCGTGCGGCGCTTGCTGGAGGCCTGATGCGCGTTCTGTTCGTCTGTCTTGGCAATATCTGCCGTTCACCTACCGCTGAAGGCGTGCTGCGCCATCAATTGCAGGCCGAAGGCCTCGCTGAGCGGGTGCAGGTGGCGTCCGCCGGTACGGGTGACTGGCACGTCGGCAAGGCACCCGACAGCCGTACCTGCAAGGCCGCGCTGGCGCGTGGCTACGACCTCTCGCGCCAGCGTGCGCAGCAGGTCAAGGCGGCGCACTTCAACGAGTACGACCTGATCCTGGCCATGGACAAGAGCAACCTTGGCAACCTACAGGCCTTGCGCCCGCAGGGTAGCCGTGGCGAACTCGACTTGTTCCTGCGCCGCTACGGCGCAGCCCTGGACGAAGTGCCAGACCCTTACTATGGCGGTGCCGACGGCTTCGAGCAGGTGCTCGACTTGGTCGAGGCGGCCTGTCGGGAGCTGGTGCTGGAAATCAAGGGGCGGTTATGACGACGAACTGGCAGGAGCGGGTTTCGCTCAAGCCCTACAACACCTTTGGCATCGACGTGCGAGCACGTTACTTCGCCCAGGCCCATGACGACGACGAGGTGCGCCAGGCCCTGGCCGAGGCTGGCGCACGGCAGTTGCCGGTCCTGGTGATCGGCGGTGGTAGCAACCTGTTGTTGACCGGTGATATCGACGCGCTGGTGCTGCACATGGCCAGTCGTGGTCGACGCTTACTCTGCGATGAGGGGGAGCGGGTGGTGGTGGAGGCTGAGGCTGGCGAGCCTTGGCATCCCTTTGTGCAGTGGAGCTTGGAGCAGGGCTTGTGTGGCCTGGAAAATCTCAGCCTGATCCCAGGCACCGTGGGCGCCGCGCCGATGCAGAACGTCGGCGCCTACGGGGTGGAGATCAAGGACGTGTTCGCCGGCCTTACCGCACTTGATCGCCAGACCGGTGAGCTTCGGGACTTCTCGCTTGAAGAATGCGACTTTGGCTACCGTGACAGCCTGTTCAAGCGTAAGCCTGGCCGCTGGTTGATCCTGCGTGTGCGATTCGTGCTTGGCCGCTCGCTCAATGCCCACCTGGACTATGGTCCGGTGCGCCAGCGCCTGGCAGAGCAGGGCGTTGAAACGGTCACCGCCAAGGCGATCAGTGCGGCGATTTGCAGCATCCGCCGCGAGAAGTTGCCAGACCCAGCCGAGCTGGGCAATGCCGGCAGCTTCTTCAAGAACCCGGTGGTGACGGGTGCATTGGCCGAAAGGATCCGCGCGCAATACCCCAACGTAGTGGCTTATCCGCAGGCTGATGGGCAAGTGAAGCTGGCTGCTGGCTGGTTGATCGAGCAGGCCGGCTGGAAGGGCCATCGTGAGGGCGATGCCGGTGTGCATCGTTTGCAGTCGCTGGTGCTGGTCAACTATGGGCAGGCCAGCGGTGCGCAACTGCATGCGCTGGCGCAGCGCATCCAGGCCGATATCTTCGAGCGTTTCGGGGTGACGCTTGAGATGGAGCCGAACCTGTACTGAGTCGCAGCCAGTGATACCCGGCGAAGCCGTTAGCCTTTAACCGCAAGGCCCAAAAAGAAAAAGCCCCGCCAGTTTGCACTGGCGGGGCTTTCTCATTCAGCGACCGGAATCAACCGTGATGAGGCTTGTGCTCGTCTTCGGTGGTTTCCAGGGCTGGAGCAGCTTCGGCGGCAGCTTGGGCAGCGGCAGCGGCCTCTGCTTCACGCTTGCGGCGACGCACTTCACGCGGGTCGTTTGGCGCGCGGCCGTTCGACAGCATGACGGTGGCCGGCTCGACCGGCGCCTGTTCGGCAGCCACTGGGGCTGGCTCGGCGGCTGGAGCTTCGACAGGATTGGCCTCGACCACTGGGGCGGGCTGTTCGGCTGCCGGCGCTTCAACGACCGGTGCTGGCTCAGGCTCTGGGGCTTCGACCACAGGCGCTTCTACCACCACAGCCTCAGCGACTGGCGTTGCCACGACAGGGGCAGGCTCGGCAGCTACTTCGGCTGGCTGCTCCACCGGGGCCTCTTCGACGACCGGTTGCGGAGCGACTTCTACCACAGGCGCGATGCTTGGTTCGACGGCCACTGGCTCGCTGACTGGCTGCTCGACGACCGGTGCAATGGCAACGGCTTCGGCTTGTTCAGTGGCTTGCTCGGTGCTTTCGGCCTGGGCCTGGGCAACGGCTTCGCTGGCGCGTTCGGCCTGCTGGTTAGCCTGGGCTTCTGCTTCGGCACTGATGTTGCTGCTGGCGACGGCGGCGGTCACGGCGATACCTGCGGCCAGTTCAGCGCCCAGCTCGGTGGCTTGGTGCTGTTGCGGCTGCTCGTCGTTGCCTTCTTCGTCGCCGCCTTCGATCAGCTCGCCGTTGGCATTGCGCTGGCGTTCACGACGGTTGCTGCGACGGCGCTGGCCACGCGAACGACGGCGTGGACGCTCGCCATCGGCACCTTCCTGCTCGTCCTGCAGCAGCTCTTCGTTCGGCAGTTGCTCTTCGGCAAGCTCGGCGGCCTGTTCGGCAACCTGCTCGTCCGCACGCGGCTGACGCTCTTCGCGTGGCGGACGCGGCTGACGCTCTTCACGTGGAGCACGCTCTTCGCGAGGGGCACGTTCTTCGCGTGGTGCGCGCTCTTCACGCGGGGCACGCTCTTCGCGTGGTGCGCGTTCTTCGCGCGGGGCACGCTCTTCGCGTGGTGCGCGTTCTTCACGAGGAGCACGTTCTTCACGTGGCTGGCGCTCTTCGCGCTCGGCTGGAGTGGCATCCAGCGGCTCACGCAGCTCACGCACGCGTTCCTCACGGTTGCCACGGCGGTCTTCACGCGGCTGGCGCGGTGCGCGTTCTTCGCGAGGTGCGCGTTCTTCACGTGGAGCACGCTCTTCACGCGGGGCACGTTCCTCGCGCGGTGCGCGCTCTTCACGTGGCTGGCGCTCTTCGCGTGGCGCACGCTCGGCACGCTCTTCGCGCGGCTTGCGTTCTTCGTCACGACGACCGTTGCGGTTGCGGCTCTGCTGGCGACCGTTACGGCGCTCTTCGTTGCGCGCCGGGCGCTCGCTGGCCGGTTTCTCGGCCGGGGCAGGGGCGGCGGCGGGCTCTTCCTTGCCGGCGAACAGGCTGACCAGCGACTTGACCAAGCCTTTGAACAGGCTTGGCTCTGGGGCGCTTGGCGCTGCCACGACCGGTGCGGCAGGCTGCGGTTGTTCGGCGCTCGGGACCGGTGCGTTGGCACGCGCTGGTGCGGTCTTCACCGCCGCTTCCTGGCGAACCAGAGTACGGGTGGCGGTCGGCTGCGGGGCCTCTTCGGCTTCGGAGGCGGCGATCTCGTAGCTGGACTGGTTGTTCAGCACTTCCGGGTTGTCGTCGCGCAGGCGCTGGACTTCGAAATGCGGGGTTTCCAGGTGATCGTTCGGCAGAATGATGATGCGCGCACGGGTGCGCAATTCGATCTTGGTGATCGAGTTGCGTTTCTCGTTGAGCAGGAATGCAGCCACCGGGATTGGCACCTGGGCACGTACCTCGGCGGTACGGTCCTTCAGGGCTTCTTCTTCGATCAGGCGCAGGATCGCCAGCGACAGCGACTCGACGTCACGGATGATGCCGGTGCCGGAGCAGCGTGGGCAGACGATACCGCTGCTTTCGCCCAGCGATGGACGCAGGCGCTGACGCGACATTTCCAGCAGGCCGAAGCGCGAGATGCGACCAACTTGCACGCGTGCACGGTCGGCTTCCAGGCATTCGCGTACACGCTCTTCGACCGCGCGCTGGTTCTTGGCTGGGGTCATGTCGATGAAGTCGATCACGATCAGGCCGCCGATGTCGCGCAGGCGCAGTTGGCGGGCGATCTCTTCGGCGGCTTCCAGGTTGGTTTGCAGCGCCGTCTCTTCGATGTCGCTACCTTTGGTGGCGCGCGCCGAGTTGATGTCGATGGAAACCAGGGCTTCGGTCGGGTCGATCACGATCGAGCCACCGGACGGCAGGTCGACGACGCGCTGGAAGGCGGTCTCGATCTGGCTTTCGATCTGGAAGCGGTTGAACAGCGGTACGCTGTCTTCGTACAGCTTCACCTTGCTGGCGTACTGCGGCATCACCTGGCGGATGAAGGTCAGGGCTTCTTCCTGGGCATCGATGCTGTCGATCAGCACTTCGCCGATGTCCTGGCGCAGGTAGTCGCGGATCGCGCGGATGATGACGTTGCTTTCCTGGTAGATCAGGAACGGCGCGGCGCGGTCTTGCGAGGCTTCCTTGATGGCGGTCCACAGTTGCAGCAGGTAGTCGAGGTCCCACTGCATTTCTTCGCTGCTGCGGCCAAGGCCAGCGGTACGCACGATCAGGCCCATGTCGCCGGGAACGGTCAGGCCGTTGAGCGCTTCACGCAGTTCGTTGCGCTCTTCGCCTTCGATGCGGCGGGAGATGCCGCCAGCACGTGGGTTGTTGGGCATCAGCACCAGGTAGCGACCGGCCAGGCTGATGAAGGTGGTCAGGGCGGCGCCTTTGTTGCCGCGCTCTTCCTTCTCGACCTGGACGATGACCTCTTGGCCTTCGCTCAGCACTTCCTTGATGTTGACTCGGCCTTCGGGGGCCTTCTTGAAGTACTCGCGGGAAATTTCCTTGAGCGGCAGGAAGCCGTGACGTTCGGAGCCGAAGTCGACGAACGCGGCTTCGAGGCTAGGTTCGATGCGGGTGATCTTGCCTTTGTAGATGTTGGCCTTTTTCTGCTCACGGGCGCCGGATTCGATATCCAGGTCGTAGAGGCGCTGGCCATCCACCAGTGCTACACGCAACTCTTCGGGTTGAGTCGCGTTAATCAGCATTCTTTTCATGTTGTACCGTCGGTTTCCGGGCTGCCGGAAACGGCGTTCGGCCCACACGACTTGTCATGATAGGTGCCAAGGTGCGCAAAGGGTGGTGTGCCACCCCCGTGTCGAGCAACGTTCGGCACCAGCCGGTTACCCAGCCTGCCGTTGTCGCGACGACGCGTCCTGTTTGCTGCGGTGCAGACCGGAACCTGTGGTATCAGAAGCAACCGACAGGCCTGGTGCACTCAGTCAGGAGGAGGAATCAACCGTCGGCCGTGGATGCTCGTCGAGCGTCTGTTCAGGACATTGTCCGCTTGCCGACCAGTGGTCGGTGGCTGGACGCCGTGCCACACGTTCCGAGGGCTGTGCATCTCCACCCTGCACGTATCCCTGAAAATTCGGTGCTGCCGCGCGCTGAATCCGCAACGGGTTGCATTTTTCGCCAGCTCCGTCACGAGCTGGCGCCATAACATATCCAAGGCAGGTATTTCCGAAGCATTCGCCCGGAATGCGCGGAAACGTCGGTGGCGGGCAGAGGTGCTGCGAAAAGAATCGGGTAAGCAGGTGAAACACCGCACTTGTCGTTTTTTTTCGGTCTTCTCTACACGGCGCTGGTGGCGATTCCAGGCATTCATTAAACTGGCGAGCGCTCCGTAGGACGGCCTCGCGTCCTCGGGAATTGCGATGGTCAGGGCCGGCGTAGAGCCTGTTGCCGCTGGCCTGCCGCTTTTGGCGGCGTTCGCGACTATAGCAGCAATGATTAAGTGCTTCAATTCCATAAAAAATTGTTATGATCCCGCCATGACGACCAATACCCCCCCGACTTCCGGCGTTCAGCTGATCGAAGTGGCGCCCGAGCTTGCCGGCCAGCGCATCGACAATTTCCTCATCACCGCCCTCAAAGGCGTGCCCAAAACCCTGGTCTACCGCATCCTGCGTAAGGGTGAAGTGCGGGTGAACAAGGGGCGTATCAAGCCTGAATACAAGCTCCAGGCCGGTGATATCGTGCGCGTGCCGCCGGTTCGCTTGCCCGAGCGCGACGAGCCGGCGCCAGTGGCCCAAGGGCTGCTGCAGCGCCTGGAAGCTGCGATTGTCTTCGAGGACAAGGCGCTGATCGTGATGAACAAGCCCGCCGGTATTGCCGTGCATGGCGGCAGCGGCCTGAGCTTCGGCGTAATCGAGGCGCTGCGCCAGCTGCGCCCGGATGCCAAGGAGCTTGAGTTGGTGCACCGCCTGGACCGTGACACCTCGGGCCTGCTGATGATCGCCAAGAAGCGCAGCATGCTGCGCCACCTGCATGCTGCCCTGCGTGGCGATGGCGTGGACAAGCGCTACATGGCGCTGGTTCGCGGTCATTGGCCTACCGCCAAGAAGCAAGTCAATGCGCCGTTGCAGAAGAGCAATCTGCGTTCGGGCGAGCGTATGGTCGAGGTGAGCGAGGAGGGCAAGGAGGCGCTGACGATGTTTCGCGTGCTGCGCCGCTTCGGCGAGTTCGCGACGATGGTCGAGGCGCGGCCGATCACTGGACGTACCCACCAGATTCGTGTGCATACCCTGCACGCCGGGCACATGATTGCCGGCGACAGCAAGTACGGTGACGAAGACTTCACCCGTGAAATCCGCGACCTCGGCGGCAAGCGCCTGTTCCTGCATGCCTACCAGCTCACGGTGCCGCTGCCCGATGGCGGCGAGCTCAAGCTGGAGGCTCCGGTGGATGACATGTGGGCCAAGACCGTCGAGCGTCTGGCGTCTGGCTCATGAGCAAGCGTTACGACCTGCTGATCTTCGACTGGGATGGCACGTTGGCGGACTCTGTCGGTCGGATCGTCGAGGCCATGAACCAAGCCGCCGAGCGCGCGGGCGAGGCGTCGTGTAGTGAAGAGGCGATCAAAGGCATCATCGGGCTCGCTCTCGATGAGGCGATCAGTGTGCTGTACCCGCACCTGGCGGTGGCGCAGGTGCAAGCGTTTCGTCAGCATTATGCTGAGATCTACATGGCCCTGGACCAGCAGCCTTCGCCGCTGTTCGAGGGGGTGGTGGAGTCGCTTGAGGCCTTTCGTGCAGAGGGCTACCGTCTGGCGGTGGCCACCGGCAAGGCGCGGCGCGGGCTGGATCGGGTGCTTGAGGTTCACGGCTGGGAACGCTACTTCGATATTACGCGCGGTGCCGACGAGGCGCGGGGCAAGCCGCATCCGTTGATGCTTGAGCAGATTCTGGCGCATTGCCAGGTCGAGCCGGGGCGGGCGCTGATGGTCGGAGATTCTGTATTCGATCTGCAGATGGCCAGCAATGCTGGCATGCATTCGGTGGCGGTGGGTTACGGCGCGATGTCGTTGCAAGCCCTTGCCGAGTTCGGGCCGCAGGTATGTATCGATCATTTTTCTCAACTGCGCGAGTGGCTGGCAGCCCCGGTGCAGTTCAACTCCCAGGGTAGGTGAGCATGGCTGACGAATGGAAGGCGCCGGAGTCCGATGCTTCGGGCGACGAAGAGCGCAAGAGCTGGAAGCTGCTGGAAAAGACGCTGCTGGCGAGCGTTCAGGAACAGCGCCGGGCGCGGCGCTGGGGGATCTTCTTCAAGCTGCTGACCTTCGTCTACCTGTTCGGCATGCTGGTGTTGTTCACGCCTTTGATGGATGTCGACAAGGCCGCCTCGCGCAGTGCCAGTCACACCGCGCTGGTGGAGTTGCGTGGGGTGATCGCCGATCAGGAGCCTGCCAGTGCCGATAATTTGATCAAGAGCCTGCGTGAGGCGTTCAAGGATCCGAAGACCAAGGCCGTGGTGCTGCGCATCAACAGTCCGGGCGGTAGTCCTGTGCAAGCGGGTTATGTGTATGACGAGATCCGGCGCCTGCGCGCTGAGTATCCGTCTATCAAACTGTATGCGGTGATTGCTGACCTGGGCGCCTCGGGTGCCTATTACATTGCCAGTGCGGCTGACGAGATCTATGCCGACAAAGCCAGTCTGGTGGGGTCGATAGGTGTCACGGCGGCCGGTTACGGCTTTGTCGGTGCCATGGACAAGCTGGGCGTGGAGCGACGCACCTATACCGCAGGTGAGCACAAGGCTTTCCTCGACCCGTTCTCGCCGCAGAAGCCGGAAGAGACCGCATTTTGGCAGGGTGTGCTGGATACCACCCATCGCCAGTTCATCGCCATGGTCAAGCAGGGGCGCGGTGAGCGCTTGAAGGACAAGGACCATCCCGAGCTGTTCAGTGGCCTGATCTGGTCGGGCGAGCAGGCCAAGGCGCTGGGCTTGGTGGATGGTCTGGGCAGTGCCAGCTATGTCGCCCGTGACATCGTTGGGGAGAAGGATCTGGTGGACTTTACCGTGCAGGAGTCGCCATTCGATCGCTTCTCCAAGCGTATCGGCGCCAGTGTGGCTGAGCGTCTGGCGCTTTACATGGGCATGCAGGGGCCTTCGCTGCGGTGAGGCATGCCTGAAGGGGGCGGGGCTAAGTTGGCCCCGCGATGCTTTCAGGGTATCTGCACCCCTTCTTGATGCAGCATGTCCACCAGTCGGATCAGTGGTAGCCCTATCAGGCTCGTGGCGTCGCAGCCATGGGTGCTCTTGAACAAACTCACTCCCAGTCCTTCTGCCTTGAAGCTTCCGGCGCAGTCCAGTGGCTGCTCGGCTGTCACGTAGCGCTCCACGCGCTCGCGGTCCAGTTCGCGCAGGGTCACGGTAAACGGTACGCAATCGACCTGGCAGTGGCCGGTGGCGCTGTTGAGCAGCGCCAGGCCGGTCAGGAAGGTCACCTGTTGGCCGCTGCATTCGAGCAATTGTTCGCATGCGCGCTCGAAGGTGTGCGGCTTGCCGAGGATCTGCTCGCCCAGCACGGCGACCTGGTCGGAGCCGATGATCAGGTAATTGGGGTGGCTGGCGGCCAGGGCCAGGGCCTTTTGTCTGGCCAGGCGCCGGACCAGTTCGGTGGCGGGCTCGTCCGCCAGGCGGCGTTCGTCTAGATCAGGGCTTGCCCAGGTGAACGGCTGGCGCAGGCGAGCGAGCAGTTCGCGTCGGTAGGGGGAGCTGGAAGCCAGTAACAGGGGAAGCATGATAGACTCCTTGGCGTTTGACCCGAATCCTACCATGCGATTAGCGCCTAATTTCCTTTGACAGGGGAGGGGTGCGTAAATAGAATGCTGCGCCTATGTTGAATGACCCGATTCCACCTCACGTTGACCCGCGCAAATTAGCTGATCGTGGCGTAACCCTTAACGGTTCGCTGCAACTCGCTGATTTGGAAAGACTCTGCGACCCGCTTTCCGACAATGTCGGTACGGTGCAGGCGAAGTTCGATTTTGAACGAGATGAACAGCATGTCGTGGTTATCCACAGCGAGCTGGACGTCGAGGTCAAGATGGTTTGCCAGCGTTGTCTTGAGCTGGTCACCCTTCCAATCCACAGCGAATGCACATACGCGGTGGTCAAGGAGGGTGCGAATACCCAGTCGTTGCCGAAAGGCTATGACGTGCTGGAACTGGGCGAAGATCCTTTGGATCTGCAGGCGCTGATCGAGGAAGAGCTTTTGCTTGCCCTGCCGATCGTGCCTGCTCATCATCCGGAAGAATGCCAGCAGCCGGCGGGCGCAGATGAGCCCGAGCCGAGCAAGGACGAGGTATCGCGGTCCAACCCGTTCAGTGTTTTGGCGCAGTTAAAGCGTGACCCAAACGTTTAGGAGTTAATCAATTATGGCTGTTCAGCAGAACAAAAAATCCCGCTCTGCCCGTGACATGCGCCGTTCGCACGACGCCCTGTCGGAAAACGCCCTGTCGGTAGAGAAGAGCACCGGTGAAGTACACCTGCGTCACCACGTTTCGCCAGAAGGCGTATACCGTGGTCGCAAAGTGATCGACAAGGGCGCTGACGAGTAATCCTTGTCCGCTCAGATCATCGCGATCGACGCAATGGGCGGGGACTTCGGTCCCCGCAACATTGTCCAGGCTAGCATTGCCTGCCTTTCGGCTACTCCCTCGCTGCACCTGACCCTCGTCGGTCAACCCTCCCTCCTTGAAGATCTTGTCAGCGGCCTGTCGGCTGCCGATCGCGCGCGCCTGCAGATTGTTGCGGCCAGCGAAGTGGTGGGTATGGACGAGCGTCCGTCGCAGGCACTGCGGGGCAAGCCAGACTCGTCGATGCGTATCGCCCTGGAACTGGTGCGTGACGGCAAGGCCCAGGCCTGCGTGAGTGCCGGCAATACCGGCGCGCTCATGGCGTTGTCGCGTTTCGTGCTCAAGACCTTGCCCGGTATCGATCGCCCGGCGATGGTGGCGGCGATTCCGACCCAGACGGGTTACTGCCAACTGCTCGATCTGGGTGCCAATGTCGATTGCAGTGCCGAGAACCTCTATCAGTTCGCCGTCATGGGCTCGGTGGCGGCACAGGCCTTGGGGGTTCATCGCCCGCGGGTGGCGCTGCTGAACATTGGCACTGAGGACATCAAGGGTAACCAGCAGGTGAAACTTGCGGCTACGTTGCTGCAAAACGCCCGTGGTCTCAACTATGTCGGTTTCGTCGAGGGCGACGGTTTGTACCGGGGCGAAGCGGATGTGGTGGTGTGCGACGGTTTCGTCGGCAACATCCTGCTCAAGTCCAGTGAGGGGCTGGCGACCATGATCGCTGCGCGTATCGAGAAACTGTTCAAGGGCGGCGCGTTGTCGCGGGTCGCGGGTGCGGTGGCGATGCCGCTGCTCAAGCGTCTTCAGGCTGATCTTGCGCCTGCGCGGCACAATGGTGCGAGTTTTCTGGGGTTGCAGGGCATCGTCATCAAGAGTCATGGCTCGGCAGGTGTGCAAGGCTTGCAGAGTGCGATTCAGCGAGCCTTGATTGAAATCCAGGAGAACCTGCCTCAGCGCCTGCACGGGCGGCTCGAAGACCTGTTGCCGTAGGTGCGGTCATTCGTGGAAAAACAAAGACTTTGGGCAGAACGCCCATGAAGTGCTTAAATGTGACCGCTTGGTCTGCGTATCCATCCAAGTGTTCAGATTGCGCGCCCAGCCTTTGGCTTGGCGCACCCTATCCGACGACAAGATCATAAGGGCTTGTTCAATGTCTGCATCCCTCGCATTCGTCTTTCCCGGCCAAGGTTCCCAGTCGCTGGGCATGCTCGCCGAACTCGGCGCCGAAAAGCCGGTGATCGTCGAGACCTTCAAGGAAGCTTCCGAGGCCCTGGGCTACGACCTGTGGAAACTGGTTCAGGAAGGCCCTGAAGAACAACTCAATCAAACCGACAAGACCCAGCCGGCGATCCTCACCGCGTCCATCGCGCTGTGGCGCCTCTGGCTCGAAGAGGGCGGCGCGCAGCCGGCCTTCGTTTCCGGTCACAGCCTGGGTGAGTACAGCGCCCTGGTCGCCGCTGGCAGCCTGTCGCTCAAGGACGCCGTTCGCCTGGTCGAGCGCCGTGGCCAGCTGATGCAGGAGGCCGTGCCGGCCGGGCATGGCGCCATGGCCGCGATTCTTGGCCTGGACGACGCCGTGGTGGTCGAGATCTGCGCCGAAGCTGCCGAAGATCAAGTGGTCAGTGCGGTGAACTTCAACTCGCCTGGCCAGGTGGTCATCGCTGGCAACAAGGCTGCGGTGGACCGTGCCATCGAGCTGTGCAAGGCCAAAGGTGCCAAGCGCGCCCTCCCTCTGGCGGTCAGCGTGCCGTCGCACTGTGCGCTGATGAAGCCGGCTGCCGAACGCTTTGCCGAGTCGGTCAACGCCATCGAATGGAAGGCCCCGCAGATCCCGGTGGTGCAAAACGTCACTGCCGCCATCGCTGCCGACCTCGATACTCTCAAGCAGGACTTGCTGGCGCAGCTGTACCAGCCGGTGCGTTGGGTCGAATGCGTGCAGGCCCTGGCTGCCCATGGTGCGGTCAACCTGGTCGAGTGCGGCCCAGGCAAGGTGCTGGCCGGCCTGAACAAGCGTTGCGCTGACGGCGTGACCACCTACAACCTCAATACCCCTGACGCTGTCGCCGCCACCCGTGCGGCGCTGGCCTGAATCTGGAGACGCTTGCATGAGCCTGCAAGGTAAAGTTGCACTGGTTACCGGCGCCAGCCGTGGCATCGGCCAGGCCATCGCCCTCGAACTGGGTCGCCAAGGCGCCACCGTGATCGGTACGGCCACTTCGGCCTCCGGTGCCGAGCGTATCGCCGCCACCCTCAAGGAGCACGGCATCGCCGGCACCGGCATGGAACTGAACGTGACCAGCGCCGAGTCCGTGGACGCGGTGCTCAGCGCCATTGGCGAGCAGTTCGGCGCCCCGGCCATCCTGGTCAACAACGCTGGTATCACGCGTGACAACCTCATGCTGCGCATGAAGGACGACGAGTGGTTCGATGTGATCGACACCAACCTCAATAGCCTCTACCGTCTGTCCAAGGGCGTGCTGCGTGGCATGACCAAGGCGCGCTGGGGTCGTATCATCAGCATCGGCTCGGTGGTCGGTGCCATGGGCAACGCGGGTCAAGCCAACTATGCAGCTGCCAAGGCAGGCCTGGAAGGCTTCAGTCGTGCGCTGGCTCGTGAAGTGGGATCGCGTGGTATCACGGTCAATTCGGTGACGCCAGGTTTCATCGATACCGACATGACCCGCGAGCTGCCAGAGGCGCAGCGTGAAGCCTTGCAGACCCAGATTCCGCTGGGGCGTCTGGGTCAGGCCGACGAGATCGCCAAGGTGGTTTCGTTCCTGGCATCTGATGGCGCAGCCTACGTTACTGGCGCTACCGTGCCAGTGAACGGCGGGATGTACATGTAAAAACCGCAATGCGATGTGACGGATTGCTTCAAAAAACAGTCATACTGCGAGCCTAAAATCCGTTATAAAGCTGCAACCAGATTCCAGGCAGTGGGTCGGGTGACCAAGTCGAAGGCGTGTTCCGCTTGAAAAGCAGGCGTCTTTCTATAAACTTGGGCACCGGTCAGCTGCCTGACATATGTCCATTAGGAGTGAAAACTAGGTATGAGCACCATCGAAGAACGCGTCAAGAAAATCGTCGCCGAGCAACTGGGCGTCAAGGAAGAGGAAGTGACCGCTGAGAAGTCCTTCGTCGATGACCTGGGTGCCGATTCGCTTGACACCGTTGAGCTGGTGATGGCTCTGGAAGAGGAATTCGAGACCGAAATCCCTGACGAAGAAGCCGAAAAGATCACTACCGTTCAAGCTGCCATCGACTACGTCAAAAACCACCAGGCCTAAGACGTTTCAGTCGACGCTTCTTGTCGGGGAAAACCGCACTGCCTTTGCTGGCGTGCGGTTTTTTCTTTGCAAGGATCGGGGTTTGCTGCCATTCCATTCGCCATGGCAAGTGCACTGGCAAGAAACTCTGTTATCAGGAAAGAGGAGAGTACTGTGTCGCGTAGACGCGTCGTGGTCACCGGTATGGGTATGCTGTCGCCACTGGGTACCGATGTACCGAGCACCTGGCAGGGCATTCTGGCTGGCCGCAGTGGCATCGGGCCGATCGAGCATACGGACCTGTCTGCCTACTCCACCCGTTTTGGCGGCTCGGTGAAAGGCTTTGAGGTCGGGCAATACCTCGACCAGAAAGAGGCCCGCAAGCTGGACTTGTTTATTCAGTACGGCCTGGCGGCCGGTTTCCAGGCGGTGCGTAATGCCGGCCTGGAAGTGACCGACGCCAACCGCGAGCGCATTGGCGTGGCCATGGGCTCGGGCATCGGCGGCCTGACCAATATCGAGGAAACCAGCAAGATCCTGCACGAGAAGGGGCCGCGTCGTATTTCGCCGTTCTTCGTGCCGGGCTCGATCATCAACATGATCTCGGGTTTCCTGTCGATCCACCTGGGTGTGCAAGGGCCTAACTACGCCATTGCGACCGCCTGCACCACTGGCACCCACTGCATCGGCATGGCCGCGCGCAACATCGCCTATGGTGAAGCGGACGTGATGATCGCTGGCGGTGCCGAGATGGCCGCGTGTGGTCTGGGCATGGGTGGCTTCGGGGCTTCCCGTGCCTTGTCGACGCGTAACGACGAGCCCACGCGTGCCAGCCGCCCATGGGACAAGGGGCGTGATGGCTTCGTGCTGTCCGATGGCGCGGGCGCCCTGGTGCTCGAAGAACTCGAGCACGCCCAGGCCCGCGGCGCCACCATCTATGCAGAGCTGGTGGGCTTTGGCATGAGCGGCGACGCCTACCACATGACCTCGCCACCCGACACCGGTGAAGGCGCTGCCCGCTGCATGGCCAATGCCCTGCGCGATGCCGGTATCGCCCCGGAGGACGTCAGCTACATCAACGCCCATGGCACTTCGACGCCGGCTGGCGACGTGGCTGAGGTTGCCGCGATCAAGCGCGTGTTCGGCGAGCATGCCTACAAGCTGGCCGTCAGTTCGACCAAGTCGATGACCGGCCACTTGCTGGGCGCAGCGGGTGCGGTGGAGGCGATCTTCAGCGTGCTGGCCATCAACAGCCAGATGGCGCCGCCGACCATCAACCTCGACGAGCCCGACGAAGGCTGCGACCTGGACTTCGTACCGCATCAGGCGCGCAGCATGCCGATCGACGTGGTGCTGTCCAACTCCTTCGGCTTTGGCGGTACCAACGGTTCGCTGGTGTTCCGCCGGTTCGCCGGTTGATGCACAGCTGGATCGACGGCCAGCCAGGCACTGCGGTAAATCTGCAGAACCGTGGCCTGGCCTACGGCGATGGGCTGTTCGAGACTATCGCCGTGCGTGGCGGCAGGCCCAGCCTGCTGTCACGTCACCTCGATCGCCTGGCGCGGGGCTGCCAACGCCTGGCGATCCAGGCCGACCTTGCGCTGGTCGAGGACGAGTTGCTGCGCTTTGCCCAGCAGTTGGGCGAGGGTGTCGCCAAGCTGGTGCTGACCCGGGGCGACAGCCAGCGTGGCTACGCACCGGCCCCAGGTGTGCAGGCCCGTCGCTTGCTGCAGGGCAGCCCATTACCCACTTATCCTGCAGAAAACGCCGAAGTCGGCGTGCGTCTGTTCCCCTGCCAGACCCGCCTTGCGCAACAGCCCCTGCTGGCCGGCCTCAAGCACCTCAACCGCCTGGAGCAGGTGCTGGCACGTGCCGAATGGCAGGACGGCGCCTACGCTGAGGGCTTGATGTGTGACACCCAGGGACACTTGATCGAAGGCGTGTACAGCAACCTGTTCCTGGTGCGTGACGGTGCGTTGTTGACCGCCGATCTGAGTCGTTGTGGCGTGGCGGGTGTCATGCGTGAAGCATTGCTTGCGCAAGCGCCGTCGTTGGGCGTTGCGATGCACGTACGCGACCTCAGCCTTGACGACCTGCAGCAAAGCGAGGAAGTGTTCGTCTGCAACAGTGTCTATGGCATCTGGCCGGTACGTGAATTCAACGTGCTGAACTGGTCGGTTGGGCCACTCACCCGTAAACTGCAGGCCGTTGCCCGTACGTTACTGGATACCTGATTCGTGAGACGTAAATTCCTGCTGCTGCTGGAAATGGGGTTGATCCTGGCTGGCCTGGTGCTGGGCTGGTCCGCCTGGAAGATCAACTCGGTCCTGGAGCAGCCTCTGCAAGTGGCGCAGGAGCGCCTGATCGATGTGCCCAGCGGCACCACACCCAACCGCATGTTCTATCGCATGCAGCGCGAAGGGCTGCTGGATGACGCGGTCTGGTTGCGCCTTTACTGGCGCTTCAACATGGCCGGTACCGCATTGCACACCGGTGAATACCGTCTGACTCCGGGCATGACCGTGGGTCAACTGTTCGATGCCTGGCAGCGCGGCGATGTGGTGCAGTACAACATCACCCTGGTCGAGGGCTGGACCTTCCGTCAGGTACGGGCTGCCGTGGCCAAGCACGAGAAGCTTCGCCACACCCTGGAGGGGTTGTCCGACGCAGAAGTGATGGACAAGCTCGGTCATGCCGGAGTCTTCCCCGAGGGCCGCTTCTTCCCTGACACCTACCGTTTCGTGCGTGGCATGAGCGATGTGGAGCTGTTGCAGCAGGCTTACATGCGCCTGGACGAGGTGCTTGCCAAAGAGTGGGCTGAACGCAGTAGCGGCCTGCCGTACCGCGACCCTTATCAAGCACTGATCATGGCCTCGCTGGTGGAAAAGGAGACCGGTATCCCTCAGGAGCGTGGGCAAATCGCCGGGGTGTTCGTGCGTCGCCTGCGCCTGGGTATGATGCTGCAGACCGATCCTACCGTTATCTATGGCATGGGCGAGCGCTACAACGGCAAGATCACCCGTGCCGACCTGCGCGAGCCAACCCCCTACAACACCTACACCATGACCGGTTTGCCACCGACACCGATCGCTATGGTCGGCCGCGAGGCGATCCATGCCGCACTGAACCCCAGCGACGGCTCAAGCTTGTATTTCGTCGCCCGTGGCGATGGCAGTCATGTTTTTTCGGACGATCTGGATGACCACAACAGTGCGGTGCGCGAGTTTCAGCTCAAGCGCCGTGCCGATTACCGCTCCAGCCCCGCGCCGCAGGCTCAGCCCGGTGCGGGTGAGGCGCCAGCGCCGGGCGCTGCCCCCGATGAATCCGCGCCGGCCGATGCGCCGGCCCCTGAGCAACAGTAAGGAACGCCTGTGAGCGGCTTGTTTATCACCCTCGAAGGGCCCGAAGGCGCCGGCAAGAGCACCAACCGCGAATACCTCGCTGCGCGCCTGCGTGAGCAGGGCATCGACGTTGTCATGACCCGTGAGCCTGGCGGTACCCCACTGGCCGAGCGCATCCGCGAGCTGCTGCTGGCTCCCAGCGATGAGCGCATGGCGGTTGACACCGAACTGCTGCTGATGTTCGCTGCCCGCGCACAGCATCTGGCTGAGGTCATCCGTCCGGCGTTGGCCCGAGGTGCGGTGGTGCTGTGTGACCGGTTCACCGATGCCACTTATGCTTACCAAGGCGGTGGGCGCGGCCTGCCTGTCGAGCGCATTGCGGTTCTGGAGTCTTTCGTTCAGGGCGAGTTGCGCCCGGACCTCACGCTGGTGTTCGATTTGCCGGTGGAGGTGGGCTTGGCCCGTGCCGCCGCACGTGGTCGGCTCGATCGTTTCGAGCAGGAAGGTCAGGCGTTCTTCGAGGCGGTGCGCCAGGCCTATCTGGCGCGCGCGCGCAAACACCCACAGCGCTATAGCCTACTGGATGCCGCGCAGCCGCTGGATGTGGTGCAGCGCGCTATCGACGCGCTGCTGCCGGGCATCCTGGGGCGTTGCCGTGGCTGAGGCCTATCCCTGGCAGCAGGCGCTCTGGCAGCAACTGGCAGGACGCAGCCAGCATGCTCATGCCTACCTGTTACATGGCCCGCAGGGTATCGGCAAACGGGCGTTGGCCGAGCGCCTGATGGCTCGTTTGTTGTGCCAGCAGCCCAATGCACTTGACGCCTGCGGCCAGTGCAAGGCGTGCTTGCTGCTCAAGGCTGGCAGTCACCCGGACAACTTCATCCTGGAGCCTGAAGAGGCCGACAAGCCGATCAAGATCGACCAGGTGCGCGAACTCGTGTCTTTCGTGGTGCAGACTGCCCAGCAAGGTGGGCGCAAGGTGGTATTGATCGAGCCGGTCGAGGCGATGAACATCAACGCCTCCAACGCCTTGCTCAAGAGCCTTGAAGAACCCTCGGGTGATACGGTTCTATTGCTGGTCAGCCACCAGCCGAGCCGCCTGCTGCCAACCATCAAGAGCCGTTGCCAGCAGGTGGCATGCCCGCAGCCCAGCCAGGCGCAAAGCCGCGCCTGGCTGGCGGCGGCCTTGGCCGACAGCAGTGACGAGGCGCGTGAAGAGCTGCTGAGCCTGGCCGCGGGTTCGCCGTTGATGGCCGTGAGCCTGGAGGCACAGGGCGTGCGTGAGCAGCGCGCGCTGGTGGCCGACGGGGTCAAGAAGCTGCTCAAGCAGCAGCAATCCCCCAGCCAGTTGGCCGAGGCCTGGAAGGATGTGCCGCTGTTGCTGTTGTTCGACTGGTTCTGCGACTGGTCGCACCTGATCTTGCGCTATCAATTGACCCAGGACGAAGACGGCCTGGGTTTGGCTGACATGCGCAAGGTCGTGCAGTACCTGGCGCAGAAAAGCCGCCCGGCCAAGGTGCTGGAAATCCAGGCATGGCTCCTTGAACAGCGCCAGAAAGTGCTCGGCAAGGCCAACCTCAACCGCGTGTTGTTGCTCGAAGCGATGCTGGCCCATTGGGTACAGTTGCCGGGCATGCGCTGATTTTTACCGTAACTTCATGTGTGTCGGATTCCCATGCTCGTAGACTCCCATTGCCACCTCGACCGTCTTGACTTGAGCGCCCACCAAGGCTCCCTCGATGCTGCCCTCCAGGCGGCGCGTGAGCGTGGCGTGGGGCACTTCCTGTGCATCGGCGTGAGCGCCGAGAATGCCGGCGCGGTCAAGGCGCTGAGCGAGCGCTACGCCGATGTCGACTGTTCGGTCGGCGTGCATCCGCTGGACTTGGCCCCCGGCGAAACCCCGGCACTGGAATGGCTGCTGCGCGAGCTGGCCCATCCTCATGTGGTAGCGATCGGCGAAACCGGCCTGGACTATCACTACGAACCCGAGGCCGCCGAGTTGCAACAGGCTTCGTTCCGTCTGCACCTGGAGGCCTCGCGCCAGACCGGCAAGCCGGTGATCGTGCACACCCGCGCCGCACGCGCCGACACGCTGGCGTTGCTGCGCGAAGCCAGCCTGCCGCAGGCCGGTGTGCTGCACTGCTTCACCGAAGATTGGGAAATGGCCAAGGCAGCGCTGGACCTGGGCTACTACATCTCGCTGTCGGGCATCGTCACCTTCCGAAATGCCGATGCGCTGCGCGAGGTGGCTCGCCAGGTGCCGACCGAGCGCCTGTTGGTAGAGACTGATTCGCCGTACCTGGCGCCGATCCCGCATCGAGGCAAGGCGAACCTGCCGCAATATGTGCGTGAAGTGGCTGAGTACGTGGCGTCGTTGCGTGGGGCCAGCTATGAGCAGTTGGCCGAGCAGACCACTGCCAACTTCAAGCGCCTGTTCCCGCTGGCGCGGGTCGCGTGACAGACCGCCTTCAGAACCTCGGGCAAAAAAAACCCGGGTTCTGGGGGGGGAATCCGGGTTAAGACCATTAGGAGTAAAACAAAGGTACGCGGTCCCTGGGCACCTTTATTGGCGCGCCACTCGGGGGGATGCGCCGCGCCAACACTTCAAGTATTGGTCAGGTTTGGCGCACTTCCAGCAGCAGTTGGTCGTTTTTTAAACAGATTTGGAATACGTCGGCCGTTGCTTGAGCACAGAGGGCATGGCCATCAGCCAAGCTTAGAGGCAGTGTCGTCGATCAGGCAGGTATCAGTGGTGACTGGCGGGGAAAAACCGACAGGGAGTCGGCCAGGTTGCGGGTCCTGCGCCTGCGGCGCTGGCGAACGTATCGTGAAACAAGACACATTGCGCAAGATCCGTGCAATTTGCCACCAGTTAGGCATAATAATGCGCTTCGATTGTCATCCCAGTCCTTCCTATGCAGAAAGAACCTCGTAAGGTCCGTGAGTTTCGCCGCCGCGAGCAAGAGATCCTCGACACGGCGCTCAAACTGTTCCTCGAACAGGGCGAAGACAGTGTCACCGTCGAGATGATCGCCGACGCCGTGGGCATCGGCAAAGGCACGATCTACAAGCACTTCAAATCCAAGGCGGAGATCTACCTGCGCCTGATGCTCGACTACGAGCGCGATCTGAATGCGCTGTTGCACTCGGCTGACGTCGACCGTGACAAGGAAGCACTGTCGCGCGCCTATTTTGAGTTCCGCATGCGTGATCCGCAGCGTTACCGGCTGTTCGACCGCCTCGAAGAGAAGGTGGTCAAGGGTAACCAGGTGCCGGAAATGGTCGAGCAGTTGCACAGCATCCGCGCGTCCAACTTCGATCGCCTCACGCAGCTGATCAAAGGTCGCATCAGCGAGGGCAAGCTCGAAGACGTGCCCCCGTACTTCCACTACTGCGCGGCCTGGGCTCTGGTGCACGGCGCCGTGGCGCTGTATCACTCGCCGTTCTGGAGCAATGTCCTGGAAGATCAGGAAGGCTTCTTCCAGTTCCTCATGGATATTGGCGTGCGCATGGGCAACAAGCGTAAGCGCGACCCAGAACCCGCCAACTGAAGCCGCTGGTGCAATGCGCACCCGACGTGGGTGCGCAGTGGGGCGGGTCCGACACGGCGTAAGGGGCTTGCAAAAACTTGATTTTTAAGTCAGGTTTTGCCGGCCTCGATTCTTCCACGCCGGAGTCACCCATGATCGTCGATCGTCACGGCAGGCGCTTTCGCAACCTGCGCGTCAGCCTGACTGCTGCCTGCAATTATGCCTGCACCTACTGTGTGCCCGATGGCAAGCGCCTTGTGGCCGCGCAGGACGAGTTGTCGGCCGACGTCCTGGCCCATGGCGTTGCCTATCTGGTCGAGGCGGCAGGGATCGAGCGGTTGCGCATCACGGGCGGCGAACCGCTGGTGAGCCCGCGTCTGGAGGCTTTCCTGGCCGGTGTTTCGGGCCTCGGCCTGGAAGACATCAGTCTCACCACCAACGGCCAGTTGCTCTGGCGTAAGCTCCCACTGCTTTTACACGCCGGCATTCGTCGTTTGAATGTCTCGCTCGATACCCTTGACCCGCACGCGTTCCGGCGTATCGCCCGTGGCGGCGACTTGGCCTGCGTGCTGGAGGGCATGCAGGCGGCGAAGGCGGCGGGCATGGCGATCAAGGTCAACATGGTGCCGATGCGGGGGCAGAACCTCGACCAGGTTGTACCGCTGCTCGACTATTGCTTGGCACAGGGCTACGAGCTGCGTTTCATCGAACTGATGCGCATGGGGCATCTGGCCCGGGATACCAACGCTTTCCTTCAGCAGTTCGTCGGCCTTGAGCACTTGCTGGCGCTGATCGGCCAGGCGCACCCCTTCGAGCCGGCGCCGCGGCCAGTGGATGCCACGGCCCTGCGTTACCGTATCCCTGACAAAGGCCATTTCGGCGTGATCGCCAACGAAAGCATGCCGTTTTGCCGAGCCTGTTCGCGCCTGCGTTTGTCCTCGACCGGCTGGCTGCATGGTTGCCTCTCGTCCGGCAGCCGCCATTTTGTCGCCGACCTGTTCGACAAGCCGCGCCACCAAGCGCTGCCGGCCTTGCAGCGTTTGCTGGTCAAGGCCTTGGCGGACAAGCAGGCGCTGGCGTTTTCCGGTGATGTGATGGTCATGAAGGTGATCGGCGGCTGACTCTGGCGCAAAAGCTGCATCAGCGCGGCTGTTCGCCGGTTTTTCGTCACCGGCCTCTGGAGGAAAGATGCGTAGCCTGGTCTTGCTGCTGGCGCTGATGGCGTTGGGCGGCTGCATGAATGTCAGCGATATGGGCGAGGGCGTCCGTTATCACATGAGCGATGCGGGCTTGCTGGACCACAGCGACACCACCCGTACCCTGTCGGTGCGCTTGCAACCTGACTCGTTCATCTTCATTGGCCAAGGCGCTTTCATGCCGCCGGGCAAGGGCCCGCTGCCCAAACAGAACGTGGTGGCCGAAGAAGCCTTCAAGAGCTTCGTCGAGTACTTCCCGCTGGTGCGCCGCGCGCAAGGCCCGCTGGGCTTGGAGCAAGCCATTGCCGAGGCCCGTTCGGTCGGCGCCGACTACGTGTTGTACACCCGTTTCGCGCGTACCGATGACCGCATCGGCAATGGCGACGAGTGGTACGACGAGCAGGCAGTGGATCGACTGGGCTGGGACTCGGGCGTAGTGCAGATGATGTTGATCGAGACCAATACTCGTTATCTGATCGATACCGCCCGCATCAAGAGCCGTGGCGGTTTGTTGACGTTCCACGACAATACGCCCCAGGATTTGCTTGCTGCCCCCATGCGCGAGTACGCTCGTAGCCTCCTGGGTATGAGCCGCTGAGCGAGCATGCAATGACCGACACCGGCAAGGCCAACGATCTTCTGGCGCAAATTCCCGCAGCCAAGGGGCCGGCGCCGGTGCACCTTTGGAACCCGGATTTTTGCGGCGACATCGACATGCGCATCGCCCGCGATGGTACGTGGTACTACCTGGGCTCGCCGATAGGCCGCAAGCCGATGGTCCGGCTGTTTTCCACCATCCTTCGTCGCGATGGCGATGATTACTTCCTGGTCACGCCGGTGGAGAAGGTCGGCATCCGCGTAGATGACGCACCGTTCGTGGCGGTGCTACTCGATGTGCAAGGGCAGGGTGAGCAGCAGGTCCTGCGCTTCACCACCAATGTGGACGATACACTCGAGGCCGGCGCAGACCATCCGCTGCGGGTGGTGACCGATCCTGACAGCGGGGAGCCGGCGCCGTATGTGCGGGTGCGCGGCAATCTCGAGGCGTTGATCCATCGCAACGTCTTCTACCAGTTGGTGGAGCTGGCAGTGCCGCGCCTGATCGATGGCCAGGAGTGGCTTGGGGTGTGGAGCCAGGGTCAGTTCTACCCCATTGGGCGCAGTACCTGAAACCTGCCTGGGTCTATCTGGCAGGCAATAAAAAACCTCCAGTGCTTGCGCATCTGGAGGTTTTTCGATGTTTGGCTCCGCGACCTGGACTCGAACCAGGGACCCAATGATTAACAGTCATTTGCTCTACCGACTGAGCTATCGCGGAATCTGCGCGTATCTTAGCGACTGGCAGGGGGAAGTCAAGCTTCCCCCTGCACAATCAAGCAGTTACAGCACTTCGACGATGGCTTTGGTGACCACGTGAATGTTGCTCTGGTTCAGCGCGGCGACGGCGATGCGGCCGGTGTCCAGGGCATAGATGCCGAACTCGTTCTTCAAGCGTGCCACCTGCTCAACGGTCAGGCCCGAGTAGGAGAACATGCCCACCTGGCGGCCGACGAAGCTGAAGTCGCGGCTGGCACCGTATTGCGCCAGCAACTGGACCATCTGCTTGCGCATGCCGTGGATTCGCTCGCGCATCTCACCAAGCTCGGTTTCCCACATCTGGCGCAGCTCGTCGCTGTTGAGCACGGCGGCGACGATGCTGGCACCGTGGGTCGGCGGGTTGGAGTAGGTCGTGCGGATCACGCGCTTGACCTGCGACAGCACACGGGTGCTCTCGTCTTTCGAACCGGTGACGATCGACAGCGCGCCAACGCGCTCGCCATACAGCGAGAACGACTTGGAGAACGAGCTGGAGACGAAGAACGCCATGCCAGACTCGGCGAACAGGCGCACGGCGAAGGCGTCTTCGGCGATGCCGTCGCCAAAGCCCTGGTAGGCCATGTCGAGGAACGGGATGTGGCCCTTGGCCTTGACCACTTCCAGCACGTTTTTCCAGTCTTGCAGGGTCAGGTCGACACCGGTCGGGTTGTGGCAGCAGGCGTGCAGTACGACCACCGAGCCGGACGGCAGGGCGTCGAGGTCTTCGAGCATGCCGGTGCGGTTGACGTCATTGCTCGGGGCGTCGTAGTAGCGGTAGGTCTGGACCGGGAAGCCTGCGGACTCGAACAGTGCGCGGTGGTTTTCCCAGCTCGGGTCGCTGATGGCAACCACGGCGTTCGGCGACAGGCGCTTGATGAAGTCGGCGCCGATTTTCAGGGCGCCAGTACCACCTACGGCCTGCACGGTGACCACGCGGCCTGCGGCCAGCAGCGGCGAGTCGTTGCCGAAGATCAGCTTCTGCACGGCCTGGTCGTACTGGGCGATACCGTCGATCGGCAGGTAGCCGCGCGAGGCGTGCTGGGCGGCACGCGCGGTTTCGGCCTCGATCACCGCGCGTAGCAGCGGGATGCGGCCTTCCTCGTTGCAGTAAACGCCCACGCCCAGGTTGACCTTGTCGGTGCGGGTATCAGCGTTGAATGCTTCGTTCAGGCCCAGGATAGGGTCGCGGGGTGCCAGCTCGACAGCGGAAAACAGGCTCATTGTTACGTTGGCTCTGATTGGAGAGTGAAAGGGGGTTGCCACGCTCCAGCCGAATGCACTGAAGCGGTGCACAAACGGGGAGTCAGTATAGTGATACCGCCTGGTCACTGCGACAGTCTGGCGCAGCTTTTACGGCTGTTTGCGCAAATATTTTTCGACCATTGGTCGAATTGCCCGGTCCACTGCAGTAACTGATCACAGCTTTATCTTGAAACGAGCGCCCGGTGTCGGCGTTTGGGTATAAACTACTGGCTAAATTTACAGTTGCCGCAGCATCCACGAGGTCCGTCATGTCCGAGTTCCAACTCGTCACCCGATTCCAGCCGGCCGGCGACCAACCCGAGGCCATCCGCCAGATGGTCGAGGGTATCGAAGCCGGCCTTTCGCATCAGACGCTGCTCGGGGTGACCGGGTCGGGCAAGACCTTCAGCATCGCCAACGTGATCCAGCAGGTGCAGCGCCCGACCATGGTGCTGGCGCCCAACAAGACCCTCGCGGCCCAGCTGTATGGCGAATTCAAGGCGTTCTTCCCGAATAACGCCGTCGAGTATTTCGTCTCCTACTACGACTATTATCAGCCCGAGGCCTACGTGCCTTCATCGGATACCTTCATCGAGAAGGACGCTTCGATCAACGACCACATCGAGCAGATGCGCCTGTCGGCGACCAAGGCGCTGCTCGAACGGCGCGACGCGATCATCGTCACCACCGTCTCGTGCATTTATGGCCTGGGCAGCCCGGAAACCTATTTGAAGATGGTCCTGCACATCGATCGCGGCGACAAGCTCGACCAACGTGCGCTGCTGCGGCGCCTGGCCGACCTGCAGTACACCCGCAACGAGATGGACTTCGCCCGTGCGACGTTTCGCGTGCGCGGCGATGTGATCGATATCTTCCCTGCCGAATCGGACCTCGAAGCCATCCGTGTCGAGCTGTTCGACGACGAGGTGGAAAACATCGCCGCCTTCGACCCCCTGACCGGTGAGGTGATCCGCAAGCTGCCGCGTTTCACCTTCTACCCCAAGTCCCACTACGTCACGCCGCGCGAAACCTTGCTCGACGCAGTGGAGGGTATCAAGGAGGAACTCAAGGAGCGCCTGGCGTTCTTGCACAAGGCCAACAAGCTGGTCGAGGCCCAGCGCCTGGAGCAGCGTACTCGTTTCGACCTGGAGATGATCCTCGAACTGGGTTACTGCAACGGCATCGAAAACTACTCGCGCTATCTCTCTGGGCGTCCGGCTGGCGCGCCACCGCCAACGCTCTACGACTACTTGCCGGCGGATGCGCTGCTGGTGATCGACGAATCCCACGTCAGCGTTCCCCAGGTGGGGGCCATGTACAAGGGGGACCGCTCGCGTAAGGAAACGCTGGTGGAATACGGCTTCCGCCTGCCTTCGGCGCTGGACAACCGCCCTATGCGCTTCGACGAGTGGGAGGCGGTAAGCCCGCAAACGATCTTCGTCTCGGCCACCCCCGGTCCCTACGAAGCCGAACATGCCGGGCGCGTGGTCGAGCAGGTGGTGCGCCCCACCGGGCTGGTCGACCCGCAGGTCGAGGTGCGCCCGGCACTGACCCAGGTGGACGATCTGCTCTCGGAGATTGGCAAGCGCGTCGCCTTGGGCGAGCGCGTCCTGGCGACCACCTTGACCAAGCGCATGGCCGAGGACCTCACCGACTACCTCGCCGACCATGACGTGCGCGTGCGCTACCTGCACTCGGACATCGACACCGTGGAGCGGGTCGAGATCATTCGCGACCTACGTCTAGGCACCTTCGATGTGCTGGTGGGCATCAACCTGCTGCGCGAAGGCTTGGACATGCCCGAAGTGTCCTTGGTGGCTATCCTCGATGCCGACAAGGAAGGTTTCCTGCGTTCGGAGCGCTCGCTGATTCAGACCATCGGGCGTGCTGCGCGTAACCTCAACGGCAAGGCGATTCTGTACGCCGACAACATCACCGGCTCCATGCAGCGCGCGATTGACGAGACCGAACGCCGTCGGGCAAAACAGGTGGCCTTCAACGAAGCCAATGGCATTGTGCCTAGGGGCGTGGTCAAGGACGTCGCCGACATCCTCGAAGGCGCGACCGTGCCCGGTGCTCGCAGCAAGAAGCGCAAGGGACAAGCGAAGGCAGCGGAAGAGGCCGGGCGCCTGGAGGCCGAACTGCAGACGCCGGGGGAGATCACCAAGCGCATCAAGCAGCTTGAAGAGAAAATGTTCCAGTTCGCCCGCGACCTGGAGTTCGAGGCCGCTGCGCAGTTGCGCGACGAAATCGGCAAGCTGCGTGAGCGGCTGATCGCCAGCTGAAAGGCCAGCATCGGTGCGTGCTCCTTCGCGGTGGTCCGGCATTGCGGCAAGCTCGCCCCTATAGAACTACATATAACTTGTTGATTTAGCAGAGACCTGTGGGAGCGGGCTTACCGGAGTGCCAGACCACCGCGAATCAGACAACTCGGTGGATGGCACCGGCTTCGCCGGTGTTCGCGGCTAAAGCCGCTCCCACAGGGTACGCGGCACGCTTACGAAATCAGTTCTTTGCGCGACAGCGCAGCACCAAGAGGGTTGGGTGATCTTCCACAGGATTGGCGCTGTGCCTGTGGGAGCGGGCTTGCCCGCGAAGAAGCACGCGCTATTTCCCCCGCCGAGCACGCTCAGTGCGCCTCTCCAGCCTTGAGCCCTTGAGGTAGCTTGCGGGTCAGCAACACCGCCAACATGCTCACCGCCAGCCCGATCCCGACGAAGTGGAAGGCATCGTTGTAGGCCATGATCATCGCCTGCTGATGGGTGATTTCGCTCAGCTTGCCCAACGCCGCAGTCTCATTGCCCAGTCGCTCGGTCAGTTGCGCCAGGCGTTCGGCCACCTGTGGGTTACTCGGTACCACCGACTCACGCAGGTAGTCGAAGTACACCTTGGCCCGGGCATCGAGCAGCGTGGCCAACAGGGCGATGCCAATCGCTCCACCCAGGTTGCGCAGAATGTTGAACAGGCTCGACGCTGACCCTGCATCCTGTGGCTGGATGTAGGCGGTGGCGATCAGCGAGATGGTGACCATGATCATTGGCTGGCCAATGGCGCGGATGATCTGGATCTGGTTGAACTGCGGCCCGGCGAAGTCCGGGTTGAGCACCCCCGAGCTGAAGCTGGCCAGGCCGAACAGGCAAAAGCCCAGGGCGCAGAGGAGCTTCGGCGAAATCACCTTCATCAGTTGTGGCACCAGCGGAATCAGGAACAACTGCGGAATGCCCATCCACATGATCACTTCGCCGATCTGCAGGGCGTTGTAGCCTTGGATCTGCGCCAGATACAGCGGCAACAGGTAGATCGACCCGTACAAGCCCACGCCCATGCCCAGGCTGGCGATACTCGAGAGGCCGAAATTGCGGTTGCCGAGTATACGTAGGTTGATTAGTGGGTTGGCGCGCGATAGTTGCAGGATCACGAACAGGATCAGGCTGAGCAGCGCCACGCTGCCCAGGCTGACGATCAGGCTCGACTCCAGCCAGTCCTTGCGGTGGCCTTCCTCGAGAAAGACTTGCAGGCAGCCAAGCCCCAGGCCCAGGCTGACGATACCGGCGTAATCGGTACTCTTGAGCAGTTCCCAGTGTGCTTGTTTCTTTTCAAGCCCGTACAGCAGCCCGCCGATCATCACCAGTCCCGGGGGAATGTTGATGTAGAAAATGTACTCCCAGCCCCAGTTCTCGGTCAGCCAGCCGCCCAAGGTCGGGCCAATGGACGGGGCGAAGGTGGCAGTCATGGCGAACATGGCCATGCCCTTGGCGCGGTGGTGCTCGGGCAGCTTGGTCAGCGTCAGGGTGAAGGCCAGAGGGATCAGCGCGCCGCCGGTGAAGCCTTGCAGTGCACGGAACACGATCATGCTCTCGAGGTTCCAGGCCATCGAGCACAGCAGTGAGGAGGCCAGGAAGCCCAGCGACACCCATACCGCCAGGCGCCGTGCCGAGAGCAACTGCACCAGCCACGCCGTCAGCGGAATCATGATGATTTCCGCCACCAGGTAGGACGTGGAAATCCATGAGCCTTCCTCCAGGGTGGCGGAAAGCGCGCCTTGTATATCCTTGAGCGACGAGTTGGTGATCTGGATGTCCAATACCGCCATGAACGCGCCAAGCATCACGCTCATGACCGCAATCCAGTCACGCCGGGTGGGCTCTGCGGTCGGGCGCAGCAGTTGATCACCGGCCATCGTGGCCGGCGTCCTGATCGCGCAGATCGACCGTGGCGGTGACTGACATCCCTGGGCGGATACGGCCATGCAGTGGGTTGTCGGTGGCGAAGGTCAGTTTGACCGGAATGCGTTGTACGACCTTGGTGAAGTTGCCGGTAGCGTTGTCTGGTGGCAACAGGCTGAACTGCGCGCCGGAGGCGGCGAACAGGCTGTCGATACGCGCATCGATAGGCGTGTCGGGGAAGCTGTCGAAGGTCAGTTGTGCGCGCTGGCCGGGGTGCATCTTGCCAATTTGGGTTTCCTTGAAGTTGGCCTGCACCCAAATAGCTTCATCCGGCACGATCGACAGCAGGTAAGCCCCGGCCTGCACCACCTGGCCGTTGCGTGCGCTGCGTTGGCCGATGGTGCCGCTGATCGGCGCGTAGATGGCGCAGCGGGTCAGGTTGAGCTCGGCTTGTGCGAGGTCGGCGCGGGCGTTGGCGATTTGTGCGTCGAGGCGCTTGAGTTCGGCGCTCAGCGCATCGACCTGTTGGCGCTGGCCCTTGAGATCGGCCTGGGCCTTGTCCACCTGGGAGCGGGCCACATGACTTTCTGCCGACAGGGTCGTGACCCGCTCTTCGGAGACGAAGCCCGGCTTGCGCAGGGCCTGGGCTCGATCAAGGTCAAGTTGCGAGCGGTTCAGCGTGGCCTGGCTGGCAGCCACTTGGGCCTGGCCCGCAGCGATCAGGCTGCCTTGTTGCACCAACCGACTCTGCGCCTGCACAAGCTCTGCCTCGCGGGTCGCGAGTGCTGCGCGGGCGCGTTGCACCGCCAGTTCGAAGTCGGCCACTTCCAGCCGAGCCAGCAGGTCGCCTTTGTTCACGTGCTGGTTGTCTTCCACGTGCACCTGGTCGATGCGTGCGCCCAACTGGCTCGAAATACGCGTGATCTCGCCCTGAACGTAGGCATTGTCGGTGCTTTCGTAAAAGCGCCCCTTGAAATACCAGTGGGCGAGGAAGGCGAGGGCGATCAGGCCTACCAGGGTGATGAAAACCAGCAAACGGCGTTTGAGTTGGGCAGGCATGGGTACTGTCGTTCCAGAAATGTAAACAAATTTAACAGTGACCGACGGCCGCGTCACAAGTGGCAATAGCGCCATTGCTGGAGCCCGGTGCCCGCTCCCTGCTAACATCCCGCCTTTGTTTCAATCTTCGTTCGAGACTCCCATGACCACCGTTCGCACGCGCATCGCGCCTTCGCCCACTGGCGACCCCCACGTCGGCACTGCCTACATCGCCCTGTTCAACTACTGCTTTGCCAAGCAGCACGGCGGTGAGTTCATCCTGCGTATCGAAGACACCGACCAACTGCGCTCGACCCGCGAGTCGGAACAGCAGATCTTCGACGCCTTGCGCTGGCTCGGCATCGAGTGGAACGAAGGCCCGGATGTCGGTGGCCCCCATGGCCCATATCGGCAGAGCGAGCGTGGCGAGATCTACGCCAAGTACGCCAAGCAACTGGTCGATGCCGGCCATGCGTTCTATTGCTTCTGCACCGCTGAAGAGCTGGAGCAGATGCGCGCCGAGCAGATGGCGCGTGGCGAAACCCCGCGCTACGATGGCCGCGCACTGCTGCTGAGCGACGAGGAAGTCCAGCGCCGCCTGGCGGCCGGCGAGCCGCACGTGATCCGCATGAAGGTGCCCAGCGAAGGGATCTGTGTGGTGCCGGACATGCTGCGTGGCGATGTCGAGATCCCATGGGACCGCATGGACATGCAGGTACTGATGAAGAACGACGGCCTGCCGACGTACTTCCTGGCCAACGTGGTCGACGACCATCTGATGGGCATCACCCATGTGCTGCGTGGCGAAGAATGGCTGCCCTCGGCGCCCAAGCTGATCAAGCTGTACGAGTACTTTGGCTGGGAGCAGCCCAAGCTCTGCTACATGCCGCTGCTGCGCAACCCCGACAAGAGCAAGCTCTCCAAGCGCAAGAACCCGACGTCGGTGACCTTCTACGAGCGCATGGGCTTCATGCCTGAGGCGATGCTCAACTATCTGGGCCGCATGGGCTGGTCGATGCCGGACGAGCGCGAGAAGTTTTCCCTGGCCGAGATGGTCGAGCACTTCGACCTGTCGCGTATCTCGCTGGGCGGGCCGATCTTCGACATCGAGAAGCTGAGCTGGCTCAACGGCCAATGGCTGCGGGAACTGCCGGTGCATGAGTTCGCGGCACGGGTGCAGAAGTGGGCATTCAACAGCGATTACATGATGCAGATCGCGCCGCACGTGCAAGGCCGTGTCGAAACCTTCAGCCAGATCGCCCCGCTGGGTGGTTTCTTCTTCGAAGGCGCCTTGAAGCTGGACGCCAAACTGTTCGAAAGCAAGAAACTCTCGGCTGACCAGGTACGCCAGGTCATGCAGTTGATCCTGTGGAAGCTCGAAAGCCTGCGCCAGTGGGAAAAAGACCGTATTACCGGCTGCATCCAGGCGGTGGTCGAGTCGCTGCAACTCAAGCTGCGCGATGCCATGCCACTGATGTTCGCTGCGATCACTGGCCAGGCCAGTTCGGTCTCGGTGCTCGACGCCATGGAAATCCTCGGCCCCGACCTGACCCGTTACCGTCTGCGCCAAGCCATCGATTTGCTCGGTGGCGTGTCGAAGAAAGAAAACAAAGAGTGGGAAAAGCTGCTGGCGAACATCGCCTGACGGCAGCTGTTTCCGGCCTTGGCAGCAGGCTTGCCCCGTGATCGCAGTGGCTAATCCACCATCGCAATCGTAGGGCAAGTCCGTTGCCAGGGCACTGCAACGCGTTGAGCGGGCAGGGCAGGGCGGTAAGTGATTGTTATCTGTGAAAAAAATTTTGAAAAATTTCAAAAATAAGTTTGACAGCCTAGCAATCGGAACTTAATATGCGCCCCGTCCACAGCGATGAACGAAAACGAAGCGTCAGGCACCCAGCCAGCGATTCGGTTCAGAGCGACATTGTGGGGCTATAGCTCAGCTGGGAGAGCGCCTGCATGGCATGCAGGAGGTCAGCGGTTCGATCCCGCTTAGCTCCACCAAATTCCGTTTGTCAGCCAAGGCTGGCAAGCAAGATCGGGCTAAAGCAGCCAGGTCTTGAAGGTAAGAAGGTTCGTCCCCTTCGTCTAGTGGCCTAGGACACCGCCCTTTCACGGCGGTAACAGGGGTTCGAGTCCCCTAGGGGACGCCAGTTTTGCACAAGCGATGTTCGCATCGCTGGGCCGAGAGGCTAGAAATCCGGGGCTATAGCTCAGCTGGGAGAGCGCCTGCATGGCATGCAGGAGGTCAGCGGTTCGATCCCGCTTAGCTCCACCAAATTCCGTTTGTCAGCCAAGGCTGGCAAGCAAGATCGGGCTAAAGCAGCCAGGTCTTGAAGGTAAGAAGGTTCGTCCCCTTCGTCTAGTGGCCTAGGACACCGCCCTTTCACGGCGGTAACAGGGGTTCGAGTCCCCTAGGGGACGCCACTTTTACCCGCGTTTTGCGGGCGTTAAAAGGCTCATCACCAGATGGATGGGTCTTTTGTTTTATCTTGGGGCTATAGCTCAGCTGGGAGAGCGCCTGCATGGCATGCAGGAGGTCAGCGGTTCGATCCCGCTTAGCTCCACCAATTTGCCGCGATTCGCGTAAGCGGGTCGGCACGAAGGTTACGTCCCCTTCGTCTAGTGGCCTAGGACACCGCCCTTTCACGGCGGTAACAGGGGTTCGAGTCCCCTAGGGGACGCCACTTTTACCCGCGTTTTGCGGGCGTTAAAAGGCTCATCACCAGATGGATGGGTCTTTTGTTTTATCTTGGGGCTATAGCTCAGCTGGGAGAGCGCCTGCATGGCATGCAGGAGGTCAGCGGTTCGATCCCGCTTAGCTCCACCAATTTGCCGCGATTCGCGTAAGCGGGTCGGCACGAAGGTTACGTCCCCTTCGTCTAGTGGCCTAGGACACCGCCCTTTCACGGCGGTAACAGGGGTTCGAGTCCCCTAGGGGACGCCACTTTTACCCGCGTTTTGCGGGCGTTAAAAGGCTCATCACCAGATGGATGGGTCTTTTGTTTTATCTTGGGGCTATAGCTCAGCTGGGAGAGCGCCTGCATGGCATGCAGGAGGTCAGCGGTTCGATCCCGCTTAGCTCCACCAATTTGCCGCGATTCGCGTAAGCGGGTCGGCACGAAGGTTACGTCCCCTTCGTCTAGTGGCCTAGGACACCGCCCTTTCACGGCGGTAACAGGGGTTCGAGTCCCCTAGGGGACGCCAATTTTTTACCCGCGTTTTGCGGGGCTTATAAGGCTCATTCGATTATTGAATGGGCCTTTTGTTTTTATCCCTCCTGATGAATCCTGCAATCGATCGAGCATCGCGGATTTCGCTTGCCAGAAAATATTATGAATATAATATGTTGATCATAATATTCATGAGGTGAGCCATGACCGACAAAAAGGCTAAAACCCGCGAACGTATTCTCGACGCCGCGCGTAGTGCGCTGATCCAGCAGGGCCCTGCAGAGCCGAGCGTAAGCCAGGTGATGGGCGCTGCCGGTTTGACCGTGGGTGGCTTCTACGCCCATTTCGAGAGCAAGGATGAACTCATGCTGGAGGCTTTCAGCCAGTTGCTCGCCGAGCGTCGTGCGCTGTTGGCCGGGGTCGATCCCAGCCTCGACGGTGCCGGGCGTCGGGCGCTCTTGGCGGCTTTCTACCTATCGCGCAAGCACCGTGATGCCGACGTTCAGGCGTGTCCGATTCCCAATTCGCTCGGCGAGATGCACCGGCTGCCAGAGGCCTTTCGCCAGGTACTGATCGAGCACATCGAGCTGATGACGGCGCAAATGGTCGACCGCCCTGAAGACATCGACAAGGCGCTCGCCGACTTCGCCTTGATGGTAGGGGGGCTTGCCGTTGCCCGCGCGTTGGGCGGTGGCGACCTGTCCGACCGCATCCTGCGCGCCGCCAAGTCGGCGGTTATTTGAATGACCTGACCCTTGGAGCACGCTGATGACTAACTTGAGCTGGATTCGCGGCGTCAACGGCACCCTTGGCCACCTGGCCCCTGAGCACGTTGCCGGTCGCATGCGTCGCGCCTTCATGACGCCGCGCAATCTGCCGCCAAGGCCCTGGGAGTTGCCGCTACTGGCCAGGGCTGAACGCATTACCCTGCGTTTCGGTTTATCGGCACTGCGTTGGGGGCAGGGGCCTACGGTGTTGCTGATGCATGGTTGGGAAGGGCGGCCGACGCAGTTCGCGACCTTGATCGAAATCCTGGTCGAAGCCGGCTACACGGTGGTTGCCCTGGAAGGTCCGGCACATGGCTGTTCGCCGGGTGAGCAGGCGCACGTGGCAGCATTTGCCCGGGCACTGCTGGAGGCGGCTGCACAACTGCCACCACTGCGCGCGGTGATCGGCCATTCGATGGGCGGCGCTAGCGTGATGCTGGCTCTGCAATGGGGGCTGCGCGTCGATGCCGCAGTGAGTATCGCTGCGCCTGCGCAACTGCTCGGCGTATTGCGTGGCTTCGCCCGGCGCCTGGGCTTGCCGGCTCGCGCCCGCGCGGCGTTCATTCGCCAGGTCGAGCGTGATGTCGGTGTGCAGGTGTCGCGCCTGGATGTCAGCGTTTACCAGCTGGAGCTGCCGGGCTTGGTGGTACATGCCGGTGACGACCGGCTGGTGCCGGCCAGCGAGGCGCAGGTGATCCACAAGGCTTGGTTCGACAGTCGCCTGCTGCTGCTTGAGCAAGGCGGTCATCAACGGGTGCTTGCCGACCCGCGTGTGGGCGAGGCGGTGCTGGAGCTGCTGGCACGCACCGCCCAGCAGACCCTACAAAGCGCTTGAGCATCCGTTACACTCTGCCCGTTCACAGACATTTGGAGCGGGCATGAGCTGGGATTTGGCAGCACCATTCATCATCGACCTGCGCGTTGGCAGCGAGGACATCGACGGCCTTGGCCATGCCAACAACGCAGTCTACGTCACCTGGCTGGAGCGCTGTGCCTGGCGCCATTCCCAGCGCCTGGGGCTGGACCTGGCCGAGTACCGGCGCCTGGACCGCGCCATGGCGGTGGTGCGTCACGAAATCGACTACCTCGCTGCCGCCTACGAAGAGGACGAGCTGCAACTGGCCACCTGGATCATCGACTGGGACCAACGCCTGCGCATGACCCGACGTTTTCAGCTAAAGCGCCCAAGCGATGGCGTTACCTTGCTGCGTGCGCAGACCACGTTCGCCTGCATCGAACTGTCCAGTGGTAAGCCCCGACGTATGCCGGCAGAGTTCCTCGACGGTTACGGCGCGGCGCTGATCGGCAGCTGAACAGCGGCCGATTTTTGCTAGACTGCGGCCTTTTTCGCCCTGAGACCCCTTACATGCAAATTGCCCTGGCCCCAATGGAGGGGCTGGTCGACAACATCCTGCGCGACGTCCTCACCCGAGTGGGCGGTATCGACTGGTGCGTGACCGAGTTCATCCGCGTGTGTGACCGCTTGCTGCCGGAGTCCTCGTTCGACAAGCTCGCCCCCGAGCTGCGCCAGGGGGCGCGCACTGCTGCCGGTGTACCGATGCGCGTGCAACTGCTCGGCTCGGACCCGGTGTGCCTGGCCGAGAACGCCGTGTTGGCCTGCCAGTTGGGGGCGCCGGTGATTGACCTGAACTTCGGATGCCCGGCCAAGACGGTGAACAAGTCGCGCGGAGGGGCCGTGCTGCTCAAGGAGCCCGAGCTGCTGCATGCCATCGTGGGCGAAGTGCGTCGCCAGGTGCCGGCGCACATTCCGGTGACCGCCAAGATGCGTTTGGGCTTCGACAGCCCCGACGGTGCCCTGGAGTGCGGTATCGCCTTGGCCGAAGGGGGCGCTGCGCATTTGGTGGTGCACGCACGGACCAAGGTTGACGGTTACAAGCCGCCGGCCCACTGGGAGTGGGTGGCCCGGGTGCAGGAGGTGGTCCAGGTGCCGGTGTTCGCCAATGGCGAGATCTGGACGGTCGATGACTGGCGACGTTGCCGTCAGGTCAGCGGCGCCGAGCACATCATGCTGGGACGCGGGTTGGTGTCACGCCCGGATCTGGCTTTGCAGATCGCCGCCGCGCGCGATGGTCGCGACTATCAACCGCTGCGCTGGGACGAACTGTTGCCGCTGTTGCGCGAATTCTGGCGCCAAGCCCAGGACAAGCTCTCGCCGCGCTACGCCCCAGGGCGCCTGAAACAGTGGTTGGCGATGCTCACGCGCAGCTACCCCGAGGCGGTTGCGTTGTTTGCGCAGTTGCGGCGTGAGGACGATTGCCAGCGCATCAGTGAGCTATTGCAGGGACAGGCGTCGTTCGCGCCAGCTTGTGTTGCCTGAATCGGGCCTTTCGCTCGGCCATCGGCAGGTTTTGCGGGGGTTCTCGAGGAAGCGTGAAAAAATTTTTCGAGGCGCCCTTGAAAGCGTTTTACCCGGCCATATCTCTTTGAGTACGCGATGCCGAACTCGGGTCGCGGAGTGACTTACTTGCTGAATTTCAGGAGTTTATGACCATGACTACCGCTTTCTCTCTCGCTCCACTTTTCCGTAACTCCGTTGGTTTCGACCGTTTCAACGACCTGTTCGAAGCCGCCGCACGTAATGAGGCCGGTAGCAGCTACCCGCCCTACAACGTGGAAAAGCATGGCGATGACCACTATCGCATCGTGGTTGCTGCCGCTGGCTTCGTGGAGGAGGACCTCGACCTGCAAGTCGAAAAAGGCGTCCTGACCGTGACCGGTGGCAAACGCGAGGCTGGCAAGGAGGGGGTGACCTTCTTGCACCAGGGCATTGCCCAGCGCGCCTTCAAGCTCTCGTTCCGCTTGGCTGACCATATCGAGGTCAAGGGCGCAGGGCTGGCCAACGGTCTGCTCAGCATCGAACTGCTGCGGGTTGTGCCGGAAGAAGCCAAGGCCAAGCGCATCCCGATCAACGGCGAAAAGCCTGCGCTGAACTGAGTTCGGCGGGATCAAACAAAGGGCACCTTCGGGTGCCCTTTGTGTTTGCATTGTGCGGATCATCCTTTAGAAGCTCATTCAGCCCGTAGCACTGCGCTCGCGCAAGTCTCTGCTAAATCAGCAGGTTATGTGCTGTCCTATGAGGGTGGCTGTTGGTCAAAAGTCCGCCGGCGTCTCCATCAGCATTTGCCTGAACTCCTGCAACGGCAGTGGTCGGCTGTGCAGGTAGCCCTGGTACAGGTGGCACCCCAGCTTTTCCAGAAACTCCAGTTGCTCGGTCAGCTCGACCCCCTCGGCGATCACCGCCAGGTCCAGGCTGCGGGCCATGGCCACGATAGCGCGGACGATCTCGGCATCGTTCGGGTCGATCGGGGCGTCACGCACGAAGGTCTGGTCGATCTTCAGCGCATCCACCGGCAGGCGCTTGAGGTAGGTCAGCGATGAATAGCCGGTGCCGAAATCGTCCATCGCGAAGCTCACGCCGAAGCGCTTGAGTTCGCGCATCTTGTTGATGGTGTCTTCCAGGTTCTGGATGACGATCCCTTCGGTGATCTCAAGTGTGAGTAGGCGACGTGGCAGGCGGTAGTCGTCCAGGCTGCGCAGCACCCGTTCGACGAAGTCGTTCTGGCGGAACTGGCGTGGGCTGATGTTCACGCACAGGCTGAAATCGTCGACGTCGATCAGCCCGTCCGCAAGCAGGCGGGCACAGGCGTTGCAGGCTTCATCGAGGATCCAGGAGCCAACTTCGAGGATCAGGCCGCTTTCTTCGAGTACCTGAATGAACTGCCCAGGCGGCTGCTGGCCCAATTGTGGATGCTGCCAGCGCAGCAGCACTTCGGCGCCGACGATGCGGTTCTCCCGGGCGTCCACTTGGGGCTGGAAGTGCAAGGCCAGTTCACCCCGGGCAAGCGCCAGGCGCAGGTCGCTTTCCATGCGCAGGCGCTCACTGGCGGCTTTCTGCATGGTGGTGTGGAACAGCTCGGTGGTGTTGCGCCCCGAGTCCTTGGCGCGGTATAGGGCGATGTCGGCGCGTTTGAGCAGATCGGCGGGGGTCGTGCCGTGGTCGGGGATCAATGCCACGCCGATGCTCGGCGTCACTTGCAGGCGCTGGCCATCCAGCGACATGGGTTCGGCCAACAGCTCGCGCAGGGTATCGGCCAGTTCGCGGACCTTGCTCTCCACCAGCTCGCGGCTGCCCTCCAGGCCACTGAGCAACACCACGAACTCATCGCCGCCCAGCCGTGCCACCGTGTCCTCCAGGCGCACGCTGGCTTCCAGGCGTGCGGTGATGATCTTCAACACCGTGTCGCCTACCGGGTGGCCGAGCGAATCGTTGATGTGCTTGAAATGGTCAAGGTCCAGGAACAGCAGGGCGCCACGCAGGTTGTGGCGCTTGAGCAGCGCGATCTGCTGGCTCAGGCGGTCCATGAGCAAGGCGCGATTGGGCAGGTTGGTCAGCGGGTCGTGGTAGGCCAGATGACGGATCTGCGCTTGCGCGTTCTTGAGCAGGCTGACGTCCCGGGCGGTTAGCAGCAAGCAGTCGGTTTCGTTGAGGCTGATAGGTTCCACCGACACTTCCACGGTGAGAATGTCGCCGCGCTTGTTGCGCCCGAGCATCTCTCGATGGTGCACCCGGCCCTGCTCGCGCAGTTCGTTGAGCAAGGCGGTGCGCTGTTTGCTGTCGGCCCAGATACCGAGGTCGTATACCGTCTGGCCTACCACCTCGCTGGCGCTGTAGCCGGTCAGGCGGCTGAAACCGTCGTTGACCTCCAGATAGCGGCCGCTCTGGCGCTCAGTGATGGTGATGGCGTCGGGGCTGGAGTGGAAGGCCTTGGCGAATTTCTCCTCGCTGGCCTTGAGCGCCGCTTCGGCGCGTTGCTGTTGGGTGATGTCGCGCAGCGTGGTGACGCTGCAGGGCTGATTGTCGACCGTGATCAGGCGGCTGGAGATTACGCACGTCAGCGGCGTGCCATTGCGGTGGTTGACCCCGACCGCCACATTGCTCAGGGCCTGGTCGCGGATCACCCGTTCGATACGCTGGGCGCGTGCCGACGATTCGACCCATAACCCCAGCTCCTCGGCGGTACGGCCAAGCACTTGCTCGGGGCTCCAGCCAAAGGTCTGGCTGAAGGCGGGGTTGATCTCGATAAACTGGCCGGAGTCCTGGTGGGTGACGCAGATTGGGTCGGGGCTGACCTGGAACAGGCTGGCGAACTTCTCTTCCGAGGCGCTCAGGCGCTGCTCGCGCTCTACCTGGTCGGTGATGTCGAGCAGCGTCCCGGCCATGCGCAAGGGGTTGCCTTGCTCGTCGCGGTACAGCCGGGCGCGGCTTTCGATATAGCGCGAGCCGCCGTTTTCCAACTCTACCCGGTAGGTGATCTGGTAGTTGCCCGCCGGCCCCTCGCGCAAGCTGCGATAGGCGTGGCGCATGGCGTCGCGCTCGTGTTCGGGCACGCCTTCGAAGAAGGCGTCGAACGACTCGTGGAAGGGGATCGGATCAAGGCCGTGCAGCTGGGCCGCACGGGCCGATCCATACAGCATGCCGCTGGGGATGTGCCAGTCCCAGGTACCCAGCTGGGCCGAGTCCAATGCCAGGTCCAGGCGTTCCTGGCTGTCCTTGAGTGCCTGTTCGGCGCGCTTGCGCTCAGTGGTGTCGACGAAGGTGCTGATCAGGTACGTGACGCCTTCCAGCTCGATACCCTGAGTGCACAGGATGCCGTCATGGACCCTGCCGCTGCTGGCGCGGAACTGCACCTCCATGATCAGCGGGCCGTTACCCGCGCGCGTGGCCTCCAGTACGTGGCGGCGCTGCTCGGGGTTGACCCATAGACCCAGTTCGATGCTGGTCTTGTCCACGACGTAAGAGCCCGGCCAGCCGAACGTGTCCTCGAAGTGCTGGTTGACTTCGATGATCAGACCGTCGTGGCGACGGGTCAGCAAGATCGCGTTGGGGCTGAGGTGGAAGAGGGTGGCGAAGCGCTTTTCCGAGTTGATCAGGGCGGTTTCCCGCTCGCGTTGGCGGCTGATCTCGCGGATCACGCCGATCATCTGGCGCCGGCCGTGGGCATCGAAGGTCAGGCTGCCATTGATTTCAAGCCAATGCATGCTGCCGTCGGGCCAGCGGATGCGATGGCGCATGGCCTGCTCGACCGGTTCGCCGTTGACCACCGCCTGGAACGCCTGGCGGGTCCGCGCGCGGTCCTCTTCTGGCAATAGCTCCAGGTAGTCCACGTCGCTGGGCAGCGGCTTGTGCGGGTCGAAGCCAAATAGCGCCTGGGTTCCCCGTGACCAGCTGACCCTACCGGTATCGATGTCCCACAGCCAGGCGCCCAGATGCGCACCATTGAGCGCGGCGAGCAACTGCGGGGCATTCTGCCAGGCCTGTTCCGACTCCTGAGGATCGACCGCTGGGATACGCGGCAGACGCGGAAAGCGGTTTGCTGATTTGGGCATCTGTACCAGACCTTTGGCGGATGACGCGTCCCTGGCTTTGTGCGAAAGGCCGGCGTTGAACGGCCATTTGGCACAAATCCTCGTAGTTGAATGCCGTACTGACGAACGCTCAGGTAGACCCTGCATGGCTATCGAGCAGAGCCATGAAGGCCCTGGCCGCGTTCGATAGCGTGCGCTCGGTATGCAGAATGTAGCCTAGCTGGCGCGACAGCTGTATGCCGGGCAAGGCGATGGGCGCCACCTGTTCATCCAGCATAGTACGTGGCAGCACACTCCACGCCAGGCCTATGGAGACCATCATCTTGATGGTCTCCAGGTAGTTGGTACTCATGGCGATGTTGGGCGTCAGGCCTTGGCTTTCGAATAGGCGCTGGACGATGTGGTGGGTGAAGGTGTTACCGCCGGGAAAAACCGCCGGATGGCGCGCCACGTCCGCCAGGTTGACGTGCCCGTTGCTCGCCAGTGGATGCTCGGGGGCGGCGACGAAATCCAGGGCGTCTTCCCACACTGCGGTGGCCTTGATCAGATGGTGAGGTTCCGGCGCCAGGGTAATAACGGCAATTTCTGCGCGGCCATGCAGGATTTCGTCGTAGGCGGCTTCTGAATCCAGGAACTGAATATCCAGCGCCACGGCCGGGTATTGGCGGGTGAACGCCCGGAGTACGGGAGGCAGGCGGTGCAGGCCGATGTGGTGACTGGTGGCCAGGGTCAGTCTACCGCTCACCTCTCCAGTCAGATTGGTCAGTGCGCGGCGGGTATCATCGAGCACATTGAGAATCTGGTACGCGCGTGGCAGCAGGGCTCGACCGGCCTCAGTCAGGGTCACTTCACGGCCCAGGCGATCGAACAGGCGAACGTCCAGTTGCTGCTCAAGGCCGGCGATGCGTTTACTGATGGCCGGTTGGGTCAGGTGCAGGCGCTCCCCGGCACCGGAAAAGCTGCCGGTCTCGGCGATGGCGATAAAAGCACTCAGGTTGGCCAGGTCCATGGTTCGAATTCCTGATGGTTATGCAAAGCATGAAAATTATGAATTTGAGTTATTCAATCTATCGCCATAGCATCGTCCGTACAAGCCAAGGGGTCTTTGGCATAGAAAGACGCTGATGAGGAACAGTCTGATGGCTGGCAAAACGCTCTACGACAAACTCTGGGATGCTCACGAGGTCAAGCGCCGCGACGACGGCTCCTCGTTGATCTACATCGACCGCCATATCATCCACGAGGTCACCTCGCCCCAGGCCTTCGAGGGCCTGCGCCTGGCCAACCGTAAGCCGTGGCGCATCGATACCAACATCGCCACCCCCGACCACAACGTACCGACCACGCCAGAGCGCAAGGGCGGCATCGAGGCCATCGTCGACCAGGTATCGCGCCTGCAAGTGCAGACCCTCGATGAGAACTGTGACGAATACGGCATCGTCGAATTCAAGATGAATGACGAGCGCCAGGGTATCGTTCACGTCATCAGCCCTGAGCAGGGTGCTACCTTGCCGGGCATGACCGTGGTCTGTGGCGACTCGCACACCTCTACCCACGGCGCCTTCGGTGCGCTGGCCCACGGCATTGGCACCTCCGAGGTCGAGCACGTGCTCGCGACCCAGTGCCTGGTCGCCAAGAAAATGAAGAACATGTTGGTACGCGTCGAGGGCAGCTTGTCCGCCGGCGTCACCGCCAAAGACATCGTGCTCGCCGTGATCGGCAAGATCGGCACCGCTGGCGGCAACGGCCATGCCATGGAATTCGCTGGTAGCGCGATCCGCGAGCTGTCGATGGAAGGCCGCATGACCATCTGCAACATGTCCATCGAAGCCGGCGCCCGTGTGGGGCTGGTGGCAACCGATGCGACCACCGTTGCCTATGTCCAAGGCCGCCCCTATGCGCCGAAGGGCGAGCAGTGGGCGCGTGCGGTCGAGTCGTGGAAAGACCTGGTGTCCGACCCAGACGCTGTGTTCGATACCGTGGTCGAGCTGGACGCTGCGCAGATCAAACCGCAAGTCAGCTGGGGCACGTCGCCTGAAATGGTGCTGGCCGTTGACCAGCGCGTGCCGGATCCGGCTGCCGAGGCTGACCTGATCAAGCGTGGCTCGATCGAGCGCGCCTTGAAGTACATGGGCTTGAGTGCCAACCAGGCGATTACCGATATCCGTCTGGATCGCGTGTTCATTGGTTCGTGCACCAACTCGCGGATCGAAGACCTGCGTGCCGCCGCCGAGATCGCCAAGGGGCGCAAGGTGGCCGCCAGCGTCAAGCAAGCCATCGTCGTGCCGGGCTCGGGCTTGGTCAAGGCGCAGGCCGAGCGTGAAGGCCTGGACAAGATCTTCCTCGAAGCCGGCTTCGAATGGCGTGAGCCTGGTTGCTCCATGTGCCTGGCCATGAACCCGGATCGCCTGGAGAGCGGAGAGCACTGCGCCTCGACCTCCAACCGCAACTTCGAAGGCCGTCAAGGCGCCGGTGGTCGTACCCATCTGGTCAGCCCGGCCATGGCTGCGGCTGCCGCCGTGACCGGCCACTTCATCGATGTCCGCGAGTTGATCCAAGGGAGCGCAGCATGAAAGCCTTCACCCAGCACATCGGCCTGGTCGCCCCGTTGGATCGTGCCAACGTCGACACCGACCAGATCATCCCCAAGCAATTTTTGAAGTCGATCAAGCGTACCGGTTTCGGTCCGAATCTGTTCGACGAGTGGCGCTACCTTGACGTTGGCCAGCCTTACCAGGACAACAGCAAGCGCCCATTGAACGAAGAGTTCGTGCTCAACCACGCGCGTTATCAAGGCGCCAGCGTGTTGCTGGCCCGCGAGAACTTCGGCTGCGGTTCGAGCCGCGAGCACGCCCCGTGGGCGCTGGACGAATACGGCTTCCGTAGCGTGATCGCGCCGAGCTTCGCCGACATCTTCTTCAACAACAGCTTCAAGAACGGCCTGCTGCCGATCATCCTCGATGCCGCCGAGGTGGACGAGTTGTTCAAGCAAGTCGAGGCCAACCCAGGCTACCAGCTGACCATCGACCTCGAAGCCCAGGCGGTGACCCGTCCGGACGGTAAGGTGCTGAAGTTCGAGATCGACGCCTTCCGCAAGCACTGCCTGCTCAACGGCTTGGACGATATCGGCCTGACCCTGCAAGACAGCGACGCGATCAAGGCGTTCGAGGGCAAGCACCGCGCCAGCCAGCCGTGGCTGTTCCGTGATGCCTGAAGTCTGTAGATGATTGTTCCGGCCTCTTTGCGGGCTTGCCCGTGAAGGGGCCGGACTGGCTAGCAACTTTTTAAAGGATTGACCCCATGACCCGCACTACCCACACCGATGTGGTCCAGCGCCAGTTCGGCGAACAGGCCAGTGCCTACCTCAGCAGCGCCGTGCACGCCGAGGGCCGTGAGTTCGCCCTGTTGCAGGACGCGCTGGCCGAGCAGCGCGAGGCCCGCGTGCTGGACCTGGGCTGTGGTGCTGGCCATGTGAGTTTCCACGTCGCCCCGCTGGTCGCTGAAGTGGTGGCCTACGACCTGTCGCAATCGATGCTGGATGTGGTAGCCGCTGCGGCAAATGCGCGCGGCCTGGCCAATATCCGTACCGAGCACGGTGCCGCAGAGCGCTTGCCATTCGACGAGGGGACTTTCGACTTCGTCTTCAGCCGCTATTCGGCGCACCATTGGAGCGATTTGGGCCTTGCCCTGCGTGAGGTGCGCCGGGTGCTCAAGCCTGGCGGGGTGGCTGCGTTCATCGACGTGATGTCGCCGGGCAGCCCACTGCTCGACACCTATTTGCAGAGCGTCGAGGTGCTGCGCGACACCAGCCATGTGCGCGACTATAGCGCCGCCGAATGGCAGCGCCAGGTCAGCGAAGCTGGCCTGCACGTGCGCAGCCACACCCGTCAGCGCCTGCGCCTTGAATGGAACTCCTGGGTGGCGCGTATGCGCACGCCAGAGCCGCTGTGCGTGGCCATTCGCCAGTTGCAGCAAGCCATGGGCGAGGAAGTACGGCAGTATTACCAGATCGAAGCCGACGGCTCGTTCAGCACCGATGTGCTGGTGTTGTGGGCTGAGCGTTGATTGTTTACGGCGTGGCGCAACCTGCCACGCCGCTTGAATGAATAGAGGAAAGCATGAGCAAGCAGATTCTGATTCTCCCAGGTGATGGCATCGGCCCGGAAATCATGGCCGAGGCGGTCAAGGTGCTGGAACTGGCCAACGACAAGTTCCAGCTCGGTTTCAGCCTGGCCCATGACGTGATCGGCGGTGCTGCCATCGACAAGCACGGCGTACCACTGGCCGACGAAACCCTTGAGCGCGCGCGCCAGGCCGATGCCGTGCTGCTGGGCGCCGTGGGTGGCCCGAAATGGGACAAGATCGAGCGCGACATCCGCCCGGAGCGCGGCCTGCTGAAAATCCGTTCGCAGTTGGGCCTGTTCGCCAACCTGCGTCCGGCCATTCTCTATCCACAACTGGCCGACGCTTCGTCGCTCAAGCCGGAAATCGTTGCGGGCCTGGATATTCTGATCGTCCGTGAGCTGACTGGCGGCATCTACTTCGGCGCCCCACGTGGCCAGCGCGAGCTGGAAGGCGGCGAGCGTCAGGCTTATGACACCCTGCCGTACAGCGAAAGCGAAGTGCGCCGCATTGCCCGCGTCGGCTTCGACATGGCCCGTGTGCGTGGCAAGAAGCTGTGCTCGGTGGACAAGGCCAACGTCCTGGCCTCCAGCCAGCTGTGGCGTGAAGTGGTCGAGGAAGTGGCCAAGGACTACCCGGATGTTGAGCTCAGCCACATGTACGTCGACAACGCCGCCATGCAGTTGGTGCGCGCACCGAAGCAGTTCGACGTGGTGGTGACCGACAACATGTTCGGCGACATTCTGTCGGACGAAGCCTCCATGCTTACCGGTTCGATCGGCATGCTGCCGTCGGCCTCGCTGGATGCCGACAACAAGGGCATGTACGAGCCATGCCACGGTTCGGCGCCGGATATCGCAGGGCTTGGCATCGCCAACCCGCTGGCGACCATCCTGTCGGTATCGATGATGCTGCGCTACAGCTTCAACCAGCAAGCCGCGGCCGACGCCATCGAGAAGGCGGTAAGCCTGGTGTTGGACCAGGGGCTGCGCACGGGCGACATCTTCTCGGAAGGTTGCCGCAAGGTCGGAACGCAGGAAATGGGCGACGCAGTAGTCGCAGCGCTGCGGAATCTGTAATCTCTCTGGCCCGCTACCAAAAACTCCCGGTAGCGGCCCACTTTTTAGTAAAGGTGTAGTTGCGATGAAACGTGTAGGTCTGATCGGTTGGCGTGGAATGGTCGGTTCCGTGCTCATGCAGCGTATGCTCGAAGAGCAGGACTTCGACCTGATCGAGCCGGTGTTCTTCACCACCTCCAACGTGGGTGGCCAGGGTCCGAACGTGGGCAAGGACATTGCGCCGCTCAAGGATGCCTACAACATTGAAGAGCTAAAGACCCTCGACGTCATTCTGACCTGCCAGGGCGGCGACTACACCAATGAAGTCTTCCCCAAGCTGCGCGAAGCCGGCTGGCAGGGCTACTGGATCGACGCTGCCTCGTCGCTGCGCATGCAGGATGACGCGGTCATCGTGCTCGACCCTGTCAACCGCAAGGTCATCGATCAGCAGCTCGACGCCGGTACCAAGAACTACATCGGCGGCAACTGCACCGTCAGCCTGATGCTGATGGGCCTGGGTGGCTTGTTCGAAGCGGGTCTGGTGGAGTGGATGAGCGCCATGACCTACCAGGCGGCCTCCGGTGCCGGTGCGCAGAACATGCGTGAGCTGATCAAGCAGATGGGCGCGACCCACGCCGCGGTGGCTGACGATCTGGCCAACCCGGCCAGCGCCATCCTCGACATCGATCGCAAGGTGGCCGAAACCATGCGTGGCGAGGCGTTCCCAACCGAGAACTTTGGTGTTCCACTGGCCGGTAGCCTGATCCCGTGGATCGACAAAGAACTGCCGAACGGCCAGAGCCGCGAAGAGTGGAAGGCCCAGGCCGAGACCAACAAGATTCTTGGCCGCTTCAAGAGCCCGATCCCGGTGGATGGTATCTGCGTGCGCATCGGTGCCATGCGTTGCCACAGCCAGGCCCTGACCATCAAGCTGAACAAGGATGTACCGCTGGCCGATATCGAGGGGCTGATCAGCCAGCACAACCCTTGGGTCAAGCTGGTGCCGAACCAGCGTGAAATCAGTATGCAGGAACTGACCCCGACCAAGGTGACCGGTACGCTGAATATCCCGGTTGGCCGTCTGCGTAAGCTGAACATGGGGTCGCAGTACCTGGGTGCCTTCACCGTGGGCGACCAGTTGCTGTGGGGCGCTGCCGAGCCGCTGCGTCGGATGCTGCGGATCCTGCTGGAGCGTTGATTGCGCAGGTTCAAGCATTGATGCGAGAAAACCCGTGCCTTTAAAGAGGTACGGGTTTTTTATTGGGCGGGGTTTTGTGTTCGTTTGGCGTGCAAGGAACGCATCCAGGCCGCTGAGCGAATACAATCGTTACCCAACCCTATCCCCCTCCCCACATTCCAAGTAAAGTGCCGCACCCCGCCGCAAGCCCCCTGTAGCAGAAGGAGCCATCCCATGACCTCAGCACTCGACATCGCCGTAGTAGGCGCCACTGGCAGCGTAGGTGAAACCCTGGTGCAGATTCTTGAGGAACTGTCGTTCCCGGTCGCCACCTTGCACCTGCTGGCAAGCATGGAGTCGGCGGGCAGTAGCGTCATGTTCGCGGGCAAGAAACTCAAGGTTCGCGAAGTGGACAGCTTCGATTTCAGCCAGGTGAAGCTGGTGTTCTTCGCCGCCAGTGCAGCCGTCAGCCGCAGCTTCGCGCCTAAGGCGCACGAAGCTGGCTGTACCGTCATTGACCTGTCTGGCGCCCTGGAAAACGCAATCGCACTGGTCCCGGAAGCCAACGGCCAGCGCATCGCCGAACTGCCCCAGCCTGCGCTGATCACCAGCCCCTGTGCAGGCGCTGTGGCCCTGGCCGTGGCTTTGGCGCCGCTCAAGGGGCTGGTGCAGATCGAGCGTTTGCAGGTCAATGCCTGTCTGGCGGTGTCGGCCCAAGGTCGCGAGGGCGTTAGCGAGCTCGCTCGCCAGACCGCCGAGCTGCTCAACGCGCGCCCGCTTGAGCCGCGCTTTTTCGACCGCCAGATGGCTTTCAACCTGCTGGCACAGGTCGGCGCCGCCGACGAGCAGGGACATACGCTGGTCGAACAACGTCTGGTGGGCGAGTTGCGACAGCTGCTGGAGATGCCGCAATTGAAGATTTCCGTGACCTGTATTCAAGTACCGGTGTTTTTCGGCGATAGCTTCAGTGTGGCGTTGCAGAGCACTTGCCCGGTCGACTTGCAGGCCGTCAATGACGCTCTGGACGGCGCTGATAGCATCGAACGGGTCGAGCCGGGTGATTATCCGACGCCTGTAGGGGACGCAGTGGGTCAGGACGTGGTCTATGTTGGTCGTGTACGACGTGGTATCGACGAGGCTGAACAGCTCAACCTCTGGCTGACCACCGACAATGTGCGCAAGGGGGCGGCGCTCAACGCCGTGCAGGTGGCGCAATTGTTGATAAAACACATGGCGTAAAAGATACTGGCCAGCAATTTTGTCCTACACCGCAACAGGGTTTTTGGGACGATTCATACAAGGGAAGAGTTCATGCTTCGAATTCGCAAACTGGTTCTGGCTGTCGCGGCCGCCTCGGCGTTGTCGTCGGGTGTCGCCAACGCTCTGGGGTTGGGGGAGCTGACCCTGAAGTCGGCGCAGAACCAGCCGCTGGATGCCGAGATCGAACTGCTCGACGTGCGCGACCTCAAGGCCGCCGAAATGTCGCCCAGCCTGGCGTCGCCGGAAGATTTCGCCAGGGCTGGCGTCCCACTTCCGACCTACCTCGAAGACCTGACCTTCACCCCGGTGATCAACCCCAACGGCCGCAGTGTGCTGCGGGTCACCTCGAGCAAGCCGCTAGCGGAACCGGTGGTCAAGTTCCTGGTGCAGGTCATGTGGCCCCAGGGCCGCCTGTTGCGCGACTACAGCGTGTTGCTCGACCAGGCCCAGGCTCAGGCCGACCAGCCGACGCGCGCCGCGATCAACCCTGCGGTGAGTGCCGGGCGCTATACCACCAAGCGCCGTGACACCCTCTGGCAGATTGCTGCGCGCAACACCCACGGCGGCTCGGTCCAACAGACCATGCTGGCGATCCAGGCGCTCAACCCGGACGCCTTCATTGGCAACAACATCAACCAGTTGAAGGTCGGCCAGGTCCTGCGCCTGCCCGACCAGCAGCAGATCCAGAGCATCTCTCGGCCAGAGGCCAATCGTGAAGTGGCCGAGCAGTATGCGGCCTGGCGTGAAGGTCGCCGCCTCGGCCCGCGAGCTCGGCAGCTCGATGCGACCCGACGTGGCGAGGCCGGCAGTGCGCCAGCGCGTATCGTCCAGGGTGACAACTTGCGCCTGGTGTCGCCTGGCGGCAAGGGCGCGGTCGGTGATGCACGTGCGTTGAACGACAAGCTGGCGGTGGCCCAGGAAAGCCTAGACACCAGCCGTCGTGACAACGAAGAACTCAAGAGCCGCATGACCGACCTGCAGAGTCAGTTGGACAAGCTGCAGCGCCTGATCGAAATGAAAAACGATCAGCTGGCGCGTCTCGAAGCCCAGGCAGCAGCGCCCCAGCCTGCGCCTGCAGCAACGCCGCCGGTGGAGTCGGTAGCACCAGCCCAGCCTGCAATCGATGCGCAATTGACCCCCGCTGAGCCTGCGGCAGCACCTGCTCCGGCGGCGGTCGATACGGCACCGGCTGCCAGTGAAGCCCCTGCTAGCCAGGAACAGGGCGTGCTCGACCAGATATTGGGCAACCCGCTGTTGCTGGGTCTTATCGCAGGTTCCGCGTTCCTCGTGCTGTTGCTGCTGCTCTTGCTCCTTGCGCGCAAGCGCAAGGCCCAGCAAGAAGCCGAGAAACACCTGCGCATGGCCCGGGCGTTGTCCGAGGAGGGTGAGCGCGCGCCGGATCTGGATCTGCCTGCGGACAGTTTCGATGGCCTGGACGTCTCGGCGCCCAGCGTGACCCTGTCGCCTGCCGTGGTGGCCGCATCGGCCGCTGCTGCTGCGGCAGCCGAAAAACCTGCGCCGGTCGCCGAGCCGGCAGCGCCGTTCGTCGATCCGCGCGCAGCGCTACTGGCCGAAGTCGACGAGAGTCTGGCACGCGGTCGTTTGAACCACGCTGCCGACCTGCTGGAAGCGGCGGTGGCGTCCGATCCTCAGCGCAGCGACTTGCGCTTGAAGCTGATGGAGGTCTACGCCCGCCAGGGGGATCAGGACGCCTTCGCAGGCCAGGAGCGCAAGCTGGCGCCGAACGAGCAGAATCAAGCCGAAGTGGCCGCGCTCAAAGAGCGCTTCCCAGCCATGCTGGGTGTGGCTGCGGTTGCAGCCGGTGCCGCCGCTTCCGGGCTCGACGAGGAGTTCGTCCAGGCGTTGCTTCAAGAGCCTGCCCAGGACGCGCCTGCACCTGTGGTCGAGCCGCAGCCTGAGCCTGAGGTGCAGCCTGAGCCCGATGCACTCGCGGGCGTCGAGCCCGAGCCGGTTGCGCAGAGCGCTGATGACGACTTGGACGGTGCCTTCGACCTGAGCCTGGACGATGACTTGCCGCTGGACGATCCGCTGGATCTGCCTGTGCTCGAAGAGGCTGCGCCGATCGAGCCGCAGCCTGCGTCCGACACCGCCGCGCCAGTCGCTCAAACCGATGCGGACGACGATTTCGAAGCGTTGCTCGCGCAAGCCCAAGCCCAGACGCCAGAGCCTCAAGTACTCGATGACCTGGCCGATTTCGACTTGGACATCGCCGAGCCCGCGGCCGCTGCCAGCAACGAGGAGGCGCCCGTGGACGTTGCCGCGGAGCTGGCCGCGTTCGAAGCCATGCCGGCATTCGATCCGATTTCCGAGCTAGAGCTGCCTGAGGATTTCGACCTGTCGTTGTCGCTGGATGACAGCTCGCCAGCCGACCAGCAGTTCGCTTCGGAGCTCGATGGCGTCAATGCCGAGCTGGACAAGCTGTCGTCGGACCTCGACGTGCCTTCCGCGCAGCCGCAGTTCACCGCAGAAGACGCTGCATTGGAGCCCGAGCCGCTGGACGATCTGGACTTCGACTTCTTCTCGGGGACCGATGAGGTGGCCACCAAGTTGGATCTGGCCCGGGCCTACATCGACATGGGCGATCACCAAGGGGCTCGCGACATCCTCGACGAAGTGGTCAAGGATGGCGACCACATCCAGCGCCAGGAAGCCAGCGACATGCTCTCGCGCCTGGTCTGAGGCTGCCTCAGGGCTGAGCCCGTTCCTGGCAGGTGGCTCGCAGTCGCCTGGGGGCGGATTGAGCCGCGAAGAGGTCGGCACAGGCAGCACGCACCTTACGGCAGCCCACCCAGGCTGCCGTTGCCGTTATAATCCCGGCCGTTTCGTATCAGCTCACAGGTTTTCCTCTCTTGGACATCATCGACACCGCCGCCGAATCGGCTGCCGAAGGCTACGCTCGTATCGCCCTGGGCGTGGAATACAAAGGCTCGCGCTACCGTGGCTGGCAGCGCCAGTCCAGTGGCGTGCCCAGTGTGCAGCAGGCATTGGAAGAGGCGTTGTCGAAGGTGGCCAACGAGCCGATCAGCGTGATCTGCGCCGGGCGCACTGACGCTGGCGTGCATGGCAGTGGGCAGATCGTGCATTTCGATACCCGTGCGGTGCGCGACGAGCGGGCCTGGACCCTGGGCAGCAACTTCAACTTGCCGCATGACATCAGCGTGGTCTGGTCACGGCCGATGCCGGCGCATTTTCATGCGCGCTTCAAGGCCACCGCGCGGCGCTACCGCTACGTGATCTACAACGACCCGATCCGCCCGGCGCACCTGGCCGAAGAGGTGACCTGGAATCATCGCCCGCTGGACGTCGAGCGCATGGCCCTGGCCGCGCGAGACCTGCTGGGCACCCACGACTTCAGCGCCTTCCGCGCCAGCCAGTGCCAGGCCAAGTCGCCGATCAAGCATATCCATCACCTGCGTGTCACTCGCCATGGCCAGATGATCGTGCTGGACGTGCGGGCCACCGCGTTCCTGCACCATATGGTGCGCAACATCGCTGGCGTGCTGATGGCCATCGGTGCGGGTGAGCGCCCGGTGCAGTGGGCTCGTGAGGTGCTGGAGGGGCGCAACCGCCGCGAGGGTGGGGTGACAGCGCATCCCTATGGCCTGTACCTGGTGCAGGTGGAATATCCCGAGGAGTTCGCCTTGCCCCAGCGTTACATCGGCCCACACTTTCTCACCGGCTACGAAGCCTTGGGCAACTGACGGGGGGGCTGGCCTTTGCTAACATCCGCCCCTTCACCGATCAAAGGATCCCCGTCCATGAGCACCGTGCGCAGCAAGATCTGCGGGATTACCCGTATCGAAGATGCCCTGGCCGCCGCCGAAGCGGGCGCTGATGCCATTGGCTTTGTCTTCTACGCCAAAAGCCCACGGGCGGTGGATGTACGCCAGGCCCGCGCGATCATGGCTGAGCTGCCACCGTTCGTGACCTGCGTAGGCTTGTTCGTCAATGCCTCGCGCTGCGAGCTTAACGAGATCCTCGAAGCGGTTCCCCTGGACCTGCTACAGTTCCACGGCGATGAAACCCCAGCCGACTGCGAGGGCTATCATCGGCCCTGGATCAAGGCCTTGCGGGTGCGTCCAGGCGACGACCTGGAGGCTGCTTGCCAGCGCTACGCCGGTGCCCGCGGCATCCTGCTCGACACCTACGTGCCTGGTGTGCCAGGTGGAACCGGCGAAGCCTTCGACTGGTCGTTGGTGCCGGCAAGGCTGAGCAAGCCCATCATCCTTGCCGGGGGGCTTTCAGCCGACAACGTCGCCCAGGCCATTGCCCAGGTACGTCCGTATGCAGTGGATGTGAGCGGCGGCGTGGAATACGCCAAGGGCATCAAGGATGCCGCCAAGATCGAGGCCTTCATGCGGGCGGTGAGGCAGGCATGAGTGTGGATGTGACGGCTGGCCGCGCGCCATCGTCCATAGGTTTCGCAGCCCGATGCTGCCAGGTAGCGCCTGTGCGGGGTGTCGGCGTAACTATTGAAGGTGGGGCGGTACGTTGCCAGCGCATGGCCGGCCCATCGTCGTTTCGAAGCAGAATTTGAGCTCAAGGGCAGGGGCGGGCAGGCAACGCCTCCCGCCGGCCAATACTGGAGAAAGAAAGCATGAGCAACTGGTTGGTAGACAAACTGATCCCTTCGATCATGCGTTCCGAGGTGAAGAAGAGTTCGGTACCTGAAGGGTTGTGGCACAAGTGCCCGTCCTGCGAGGCCGTGCTGTACCGTCCGGAGCTGGAAAAGACCCTCGATGTCTGCCCTAAGTGCAACCACCACATGCGCATCGGCGCGCGTGCGCGCATCGACATCTTCCTCGACGAGCACGGCCGTGCCGAACTGGGTGCCGACCTGGAACCGGTCGACCGCTTGAAGTTCCGTGATGGCAAGAAGTACAAGGATCGCCTGAGCGCAGCGCAGAAGCAGACCGGCGAAAAAGATGCCCTGATTTCCATGAGCGGCACCCTGATGGGCCTGCCTGTGGTCGTCAGCGCGTTCGAGTTCTCGTTCATGGGCGGTTCGATGGGTGCCATCGTCGGTGAGCGCTTCGTGCGCGCGGCCAACTACGCCCTCGAACACCGTTGCCCGATGATCTGCTTCTCCGCCTCGGGCGGTGCGCGCATGCAGGAAGCGCTGATCTCGCTGATGCAGATGGCCAAGACCTCGGCGGTACTGGCGCGCCTGCGTGAAGAAGGCATTCCGTTCATCTCGGTACTGACCGACCCGGTCTATGGCGGTGTTTCTGCAAGCCTGGCGATGCTCGGTGACGTGATCGTCGGTGAGCCGAAGGCACTGATCGGTTTCGCAGGCCCGCGCGTGATCGAGCAGACCGTACGCGAGAAACTGCCGGAAGGCTTCCAGCGTAGCGAGTTCCTGCTGGAACACGGTGCTATCGACCTGATCATCCCGCGTGGCGAACTGCGCGTGCGTCTGGCGCGCCTGCTGGCGCAGATGACCGGCCAAGCCACACCGGACGAAGCCAAAGAGCTCGCTCCGGTCGCGTGATGAACCAGCGCAGCCTGGGCGACTGGCTCGCCTACCTCGAACAGCTGCACCCCTCGGCCATCGACATGGGCCTTGCGCGCTCGCAACAGGTGCTCGCGCGCCTGGCGTTGGGCGCCCTGGCGCCGCGTGTGGTGACCGTCACCGGGACCAATGGCAAGGGCTCGACCTGTGCTTTCGTAGCCGCGCTGATGCGTGCGCAGGGGCTCAAGGTTGGGGTGTACAGCTCGCCGCACTTGCTGCGCTACAACGAACGGGTGCTCATCGATGGCGTCGAAGCCAGCGATGAGCAACTGTGCGAGGCGTTTGCTGCCGTCGAGGCGGCGCGCGGTGAAATCTCGCTGACCTATTTTGAAATGGGCACCCTGGCGGCGTTCTGGCTGTTCAAGCAGTCGGCGCTCGATGCCGTGGTGCTCGAGGTAGGGCTGGGTGGCCGACTGGATGCGGTCAACTTGGTGGATGCCGATGTTTCGCTGGTGACCAGCATCGGTGTCGATCACGCCGACTATCTGGGGGATACCCGCGAGTCGGTGGCCTTCGAGAAGGCCGGTATCTTCCGCCAGGGCAAACCGGCCCTGTGTGGCGACCTGGATCCGCCGCAGCCATTGCTGGACAAAGTGCGCGAGCTGGGCTGCCCGTTCTTCCTGCGCGGTCGCGATTTTGACCTGTCGAACACCGACCAGTACTGGCAGTGGCGCGGTACCGCGCCTGACGGTACGCAGGTCGAGCTGCATGACCTGCCGCTGCTCGACCTGCCGATGGAAAACGCGGCACTCGCCTTGCAGGCCTTCCTGCTCACGGGGCTGGCGTGGGATGCAGGGCAGGTTCGCCAGGCGCTACTTGATACACGTATCACCGGTCGCCTCGACCGGCGCGTGGCGCAGTTCGCTGGCAAGCCTGTCGAGTTGCTGCTCGACGTCGGTCACAACCCGCATGCTGCTGAGTACCTGGCGCGCCGCTTGGCTGCGCGTGCGCCCAAGGGGCGGCGTCTTGCCGTGTTCGGCCTGCTTGCCGACAAGGACCTTGAGGGTGTGATCGCACCGCTGCAGGGCTTGGTCGATGACTGGGCGGTGGCGCCTTTGGGCACAGCGCGTAGCCGTCCTGCGTGCGAGCTTGAGCAGGCGCTGGCGAACCTCGGTGCGACGGTGAAGTCCTATGTCAGCGTCGGTGCTGCGCTTGAAGCGCAGTGCACGCAGGCGACGGCGGATGACCAGGTCTTGCTGTTCGGTTCGTTCTTCTGTGTCGGCGAGGCCCTGGCCTGGCTTGAGCGGCATGTCCCCGAGGATGGAGTAGATGGCAGTGCTGGATAAAGGGATCAAACAGCGTATGGTCGGTGCGCTGGTGCTGGTGGCGCTGGCGGTGATCTTCCTGCCGATGCTGTTCACCCGCGAAGACGAGATGCGCCAGGTGCGCGTCGAGGCGCCGCAAGCGCCGGCCATGCCGAGCCTGCCGCAGGTGCAGGTTGAACCTGTCCAGGTGCCGGAGCCGCAACCGTTGCCTGATCAGGCAGAGCAAGCGCCAGTGGTGGTGAATGAGTCCAGCGCGCCGGTGAGCGCCCCGAGCCAGCCCATCACGCCGTCGCCGCAGGTTCAGGCGCCTGTGCAGCCCAAGCCGCAGACCCCGGTGCCAACGCCCAAGGTTGAGCAGCCGCCTGCGTCTGCGCCAGCCCCGACGCTTGCGACGCCTGCCCCGGCGGCAAAGCCGACGGCTGCTTCGAAGATCGATGCCAATGGCCTGCCGGTCAGCTGGTCGATCCAGCTTGCCAGCCTGTCCAATCGTACCGGCGCCGAAAACTTGCAAAAGACGCTGCGCAGCCAAGGCTACAATGCCTATATCCGTTCGGCGGGTGGCATGAATCGGGTATATGTCGGGCCGCTGATCGAGCGAGCCGAGGCCGAGCGCCTGCGTGATGTGATCAATCGTCAGCAGAACCTCAAGGGTATCGTGGTGCGTTTCCAGCCCGAGCGCGGCTGATATCCATGCTTGGGCACGCCCACGCCAGTGCTGGTGGTTTATCGCCGTGCACGTGGGGTGGGCGGCACGGCCTGCTGGCTCAAAGCTGTCCCCTGGGTCAGGCTGCAGCCCTTCAACGACGTGACATTCCGCTTACCCCAAGGCCTGCGCTCTGCTAAAATGCGCCGCCTCAAACGTCGGCAGGCAGCACCGTGGCATTTACCTGGGTTGATTGGGCGATCATCGCGATCATCGCCGTTTCCTCACTGATCAGTCTCAAGCGCGGCTTCGTCAAGGAAGCCTTGTCCCTGCTCATCTGGATTGTCGCCGGTGCGGTTGCCTGGATGTTCGGCGGTTCGCTTGCGCAGTATCTGGAAAGCTACATCCAGACGCCATCGGCCCGGGTCATCGCCGGCTGCGCCATTCTTTTCGTCGCCACCTTGCTGGTGGGGGCGATGCTCAATTTCCTCATCGGCGAGCTGATTCGCGTGACCGGGTTGTCCGGCACCGATCGCTTTCTCGGCATGGCCTTCGGCGCTGCCCGCGGTGGGCTGCTGGTGGTGGTGGCCGTCGGGCTGCTGAGCCTGGGGCCGGTACAACAGGATCCGTGGTGGCAGGAGTCTCGCCTGATACCACAATTTTTATTGGTGGCCGACTGGTCGAAGAACCTCATACTCGGGTTCACCGGCCAGTGGATGTCCAATGCGGTCAGCGCACCTGCTGACCTTCCGTTCAAGGAACAGTTGCTCGGGCCTCTCAAGCCCTGAGCGCTTTTCACTCAAGTTTCATCAAAGTAGGGGTTGCGTCGCATGTGTGGCATCGTCGGTATCGTCGGTAAGTCGAACGTCAATCAGGCGCTGTATGACGCGCTTACGGTCCTCCAGCACCGCGGCCAGGACGCTGCCGGTATCGTGACCAGCCATGACGGCCGGTTGTTCCTGCGCAAGGATAACGGCTTGGTGCGCGACGTCTTCCAGCAGCGCCACATGCAGCGCCTGGTGGGCAACATCGGCATCGGCCACGTGCGCTACCCGACCGCAGGTAGCTCCACCTCGGCCGAGGCACAGCCGTTCTATGTCAACTCGCCATACGGCATCACCCTGGCGCACAACGGTAACCTGACCAACGTCGAGCAGTTGGCCAAGGAGATCTACGAGTCCGACCTGCGTCACGTCAACACCAACTCCGACTCCGAAGTGCTGCTGAACGTGTTCGCCCACGAGTTGGCAGTACGCGGCAAGTTGCAGCCCACCGAAGAGGACGTGTTCGCGGCGGTTTCCCACGTGCACAGCCGCTGCGTGGGTGGCTACGCCGTGGTCGCGATGGTTACCGGCTACGGCATCGTCGGCTTCCGTGACCCCAACGGCATTCGCCCGGTGGTGTTCGGCCAGCGTCACACCGACGAGGGCGTTGAGTACATGATCGCCTCGGAAAGCGTGGCGCTCGACGTGCTTGGCTTCACCCTGATCCGCGACCTGGCGCCGGGCGAGGCGGTGTACATCACCGAGGACGGCCAACTGTACACCAAACAGTGCGCGACCAATCCACAGCTCAAGCCGTGCATCTTCGAGCACGTCTACCTGGCCCGCCCGGACTCGATCATGGACGGTGTGTCGGTGTACAAGGCGCGTCTGCGCATGGGTGAGAAGCTGGCCGACAAGATCATGCGCGAGCGCCCCGAGCACGACATCGACGTGGTCATCCCGATTCCGGACACCAGCCGTACCGCTGCGCTGGAGCTGGCCAACCACCTGGGCGTGAAGTTCCGTGAAGGCTTCGTCAAGAACCGCTACATCGGCCGTACCTTCATCATGCCCGGCCAGGCGGCGCGCAAGAAATCCGTACGCCAGAAACTCAACGCCATCGAGCTGGAGTTCCGCGGCAAGAACGTGATGCTGGTGGACGACTCGATCGTACGCGGCACGACCTGCAAGCAGATCATCCAGATGGCCCGCGAAGCCGGTGCCAAGAACGTCTACTTCTGCTCCGCAGCCCCTGCGGTGCGCTACCCCAACGTCTACGGCATCGACATGCCGAGCGCTCACGAACTGATCGCCCACAACCGCACCACCGAACAGGTGGCCGAGTTGATTGGCGCCGACTGGCTGGTCTACCAGGACCTGCCAGACCTGATCGAATCGGTCGGTGGCGGCAAGATCAAGATCGAGCAATTCGATTGCGCGGTGTTTAACGGTGAGTACGTCACCGGCGACATCGATGAGGCCTACCTGAACCGCATCGAACAGGCCCGTAACGACCTGGCGAAGGTCAAGACCCAGGCTGTCAGCGCGATCATCGACCTCTACAACAACTGATTTGGGAGCGACGGCATGACGGATCAATGGGATGCCGGACGACTGGACAGTGACCTCGAGGGTGTCGGTTTCGACACCCTGGCGGTGCGCGCCGGTCAGAACCGTACACCGGAGGGCGAGCACAGCGAGGCGCTGTTCCTGACCTCCAGCTATGTCTTCCGCACGGCCGCCGACGCGGCTGCGCGCTTTGCGGGCGAAACGCCGGGCAACGTCTACTCGCGCTACACCAACCCTAGCGTGCGCGCCTTCGAGGAGCGCCTGGCGGCCATGGAAGGCGCCGAGCAGGCCGTGGGCACCTCCACCGGTATGGCGGCGATCCTTGCGGTGGTCATGTCGCTGTGCAGCGCTGGCGACCACGTGCTGGTGTCGCAGAGCGTGTTCGGCTCGACCATCAGCCTGTTCGAGAAATACTTCAAGCGTTTCGGTGTGCAGGTGGACTATGTGCCGCTGGTCGACTTGAGCGGTTGGGAAAAAGCCATCAAGGCCAACACCAAGCTCTTGATCGTCGAGTCGCCGTCCAACCCGCTGGCTGAGCTGGTGGATATCCGCGCGCTGTCCGAAATCGCCCACGCCCGTGGCGCGATGCTGGTGGTGGACAATTGCTTCAGCACCCCGGCCTTGCAGCAACCACTCAAGCTGGGTGCCGACATCGTGCTCCATTCGGCAACCAAGTTCATCGATGGTCAGGGCCGTTGCATGGGTGGCGTGGTCGCCGGTCGTGCCGAGCAGATGAAGGAAGTCGTGGGCTTCTTGCGTACCGCAGGCCCGACGCTCAGCCCGTTCAACGCCTGGATCTTCACCAAAGGCCTGGAAACCCTGAAGCTGCGCATGCGTGCGCACTGTCAGAGCGCCCAAGCCCTGGCCGAATGGCTGGAGCAGCAGGATGGCGTGGAGAAGGTTCACTATGCCGGCCTGCCAAGCCATCCGCAGCACGAGCTTGCCAAGCGCCAGATGAGCGGTTTCGGCGCGGTGGTCAGCTTCGAGGTCAAGGGCGGCAAAGAGGGCGCCTGGCGCTTCATCGACGCCACTCGGGTGATCTCCATCACCACTAACCTGGGCGACAGCAAGACCACCATCGCTCACCCGGCCACCACCTCGCATGGCCGTCTGTCGCCCCAGGAGCGTGAAGCGGCGGGTATCCGTGACAGCCTCATCCGCGTCGCAGTCGGCTTGGAAGACGTAGCTGACCTGCAAGCCGACCTCGCGCGCGGTCTGGCAGCGCTGTGATCGACTGGACAGGTGGCGAGCCGGGCCATAACGGCCGGGTGGCCCTGGTTACCGGTGCCGCGCGCGGCATCGGTCTAGGCATCGCTGCCTGGTTGATCTGCGAGGGCTGGCAGGTGGTGCTGAGCGATCTTGATCGCCAGCGTGGCAGCAAAGTGGCTAAGGCGCTGGGTGATAACGCTTGGTTCATCGCCATGGATGTAGCCGATGAAGCGCAAGTCAGTGCCGGGGTGTCCGAAGTGCTGGGGCAATTCGGTCGCCTGGATGCCTTGGTGTGCAATGCGGCCATCGCCAATCCGCATAACCAGACGCTCGAGAGTCTGTCGCTTGCCCAGTGGAACCGCGTGCTGGCGGTCAACCTCAGTGGACCGATGCTGTTGGCCAAGCATTGCGCACCGTACCTGCGTGCCCACGGCGGGGCCATCGTCAACCTTGCCTCGACCCGTTCCCGACAATCGGAGCCGGACACCGAGGCGTATGCGGCGAGCAAGGGTGGTCTGGTGGCCTTGACCCACGCCTTGGCCATGAGCCTGGGCCCGGAGATCCGCGTCAACGCGGTGAGCCCTGGGTGGATCGATGCGCGCGATCCGTCGCAGCGTCGCGCAGAGCCCTTGAGCGACGCCGATCATGCCCAGCACCCGACGGGCAGGGTAGGGACGGTGGAAGACGTGGCGGCGATGGTGGCCTGGTTGCTGTCGCGCCAGGCGGGGTTTGTCACCGGCCAGGAGTTCGTGGTCGATGGCGGCATGACGCGCAAGATGATTTACACCTGAGCGGTAAGCAACAAGTAACAAGCTGCAAGAAGGGACCGCGAGGTCCCTTCGTCGTTTCAAGCGCTGATGTGTCGGTGTGGGGCCCCCGGCTTTTGCTTGGTGCTTGCAGCTCGAAGCTTGCCACTGCTTTTTGATCTTTTTTAAAAAAACTTCAATGGGGCTATTGACTTAGCATCGGTACCTGCGTAAATTTCGCGGCCTCAGCGAAGCAAACGCAACAAGCAACATCGCGGGGGTGATTAGCTCAGCCGGGAGAGCATCTGCCTTACAAGCAGAGGGTCGGCGGTTCGATCCCGTCATCACCCACCACTTCCTGAGACGTTCCTGGTTCAAGTGTTTCGAAAGAAGCAAATTGGCAGAGAGGAACAGGACGCAAGTCCAACTATGCGCGGCGGTAGTTCAGTCGGTTAGAATACCGGCCTGTCACGCCGGGGGTCGCGGGTTCGAGTCCCGTCCGCCGCGCCATTTTATCCAGATGGGTGCTTGCACCGGTCTGAGGCCGAAAGGCCAGATCCCAGTTTCAATCAGGCGCGAGCCTGAACGATACGCAGCGGTAGTTCAGTCGGTTAGAATACCGGCCTGTCACGCCGGGGGTCGCGGGTTCGAGTCCCGTCCGCTGCGCCATCTTCTGCATCAAGCCCCTTGAACAGCTTGAAGCAAACCAGAAAAGGCGATTGAAAGTCGCCTTTTTTGTGTCTGGCTTTCGCGATTCATCGCTTGAAAGCTCAGATCCCAGTTTCATTCGGGTGCAAGCCCGAGCGATACGCAGCGGTAGTTCAGTCGGTTAGAATACCGGCCTGTCACGCCGGGGGTCGCGGGTTCGAGTCCCGTCCGCTGCGCCATCTTTTGCTTCGAGTCCCTTGAACAGCTCGAAGCGTCTTGAAAAGCGACCTTAGGGTCGCTTTTTTAGTTTGTGGCCGATCATAACCTGAAGTTACCAATCAGACCCTTCAGTTCGCGTCCCAATCCCTCCAATTCGGCCGAGGCGTCTTCGACTTGTCGGGTCGCGCTCAGCGAGCGCTCGGCCACATCCCGCACGCTTTGCACATTGCGATGAATCGTCAGAACCACCGCATTTTGCTGCTCGGTGCTGGCAGCGATCTGCTGGTTCATGCCTTGGATATCGTCCACGCTGGTGGTAATGACCTGTAGCGCTTCGCTGGCCTGATTGGCCAGGGTCACGGTGGTACAGGCCACGTTGCGACTGCCCTGCATGCGCTGTACGGCATGTCGGGCGCTGTCCTGAAGTGATGCCACCAGGGTTTCTATTTCGGCAGTGGCGTTCTGCGTGCGCTGGGCCAGGCTGCGCACTTCGTCGGCTACCACCGCGAAGCCGCGTCCCGCATCGCCCGCGCGAGCGGCTTCGATGGCTGCGTTGAGTGCCAGCAGGTTGGTCTGCTCGGCCACTGACTGGATCACCGTGGTGATACTGCTGATCTGTTCGGTAGAACTCGACAGCTGTTGCACCGCATCGGCGCTGCTTTCGATATCCCGTGCCAATTGGTCGATCTGTTGCTGCGCAGCGCATACAACCTGATGGCTGAGGTTGGCCTTGTCAGTCGCCTGGCGTGTGGCCTCACTGGCTTGCGAACTATTCTGCGCCACTTCCTGTACGGCAGTGGCCATCTGCCCCATGGCCGCCGCGACCTGGGCGGTTTCGGCTTGCTGGGTAGCGACGCCGTTACTGGTATGTTCGATGACACCGGTCAAGGCGCTGGCTGACGCCGACAGGCGCGCGCTGACCTGATCCATCTGTTGCAGGATGCCGCGCAGATTCTCGCCGCTGCGCGCCAGTGCTTGCAGCAGTTGGCCGAATTCATCGCGGCGTGGCGACAGCTCGCACGCGCTCAGGTTGCCTTCGCCGATGCGTCGGGCCATGTCCAGGGCCTGTTGCAGCGGCTGGCCTATCTGGCGGATCAGCATCCAGGCCGCCAGCCCAGCCAGCAGCAGCCCTGCGCACAGCATGCCGATCATCATGCGCGAGCGCTGCTGGAGTTCGCGGGCGCTGCGCGCGTTCTGCTCGCTGATCAGCAGGTTGACCTGCTCGATGGCCTTGAGTACCTGCTCGGTCAATTGCCTGCCTCGCGGGCCTGCCAATTGCGTGAGGCCTGCTTCGAGGTTTTCCGCATAGCGGTCCATGATCTGGCGGATGGCCGGCAGGCTAGCCTGTGCCTGGGGGTAAGGCATCTTGGCCAGGTTTTCATCGATCAGGTCGTTCATGCGCCGATGCGCCTTGCGCAGCACGCCGAGTTCTGCCGGGTCTGCGTTCAGTGCATACGCCATTTGGGCCGCGCGGATGTCGTTGAGGTCGTCGAGTATGTAGTTCACCGAGACCAGGCGTTCGGCGCGATGGGTGAGGGTCTTCAAGCTGTGCACGCCGGTGAGTGCCAGGAGCGCTGTGACCAGCAGCAATGGCGTCAGGCTCAACAGGAGTTTTTGACGGACGGGGCGGTGTTTCATCTCGTGGCTCCTTGGATTCGAGCTGGGGGCTCAAGTCTATTCAGGAAATCCCGAGTGTTCGGTCAGACCGTCCATACATATTGTGTGGGATTGTTCGCATTCAGTTGTGGGAATAGTCGTCAATGTTGGGCCATCTTTTAATCTGACTTTACATGAACCTTGCAGCTTGAAGGTTTCAGTGCCTTGTGGATGTGTTGCACAATAGGCGCCGTTCGATTTACCCCGGAATTCACGATGTCCAGATCATCCTTTTATGGTGCGCTCGGGCTGGCCCTGGTGCTGGCGGGCGTGTCGGGTTGCGCTTCGAAAAAGCCCGCCATCTACGAGCACGAGAACTTCGACGACTCGGGCACGTTCTCGCGCAGTTTTTCGGTCAGTGAGGCCGGCTCTTGCGAGGCGGCGCGCCGTGCGCTGCTCAGCCAGGGCTATATCATCACCAGCGCCGATGCCAACCAGGTAGCCGGTAACAAGAGCTTCCAGCAGAACGCCGAAAACCACATCCAGATCAGCTTCAACATCACCTGCGTGCCCGACATGAGCGACAAGCAGCGCTCGACCATGTTCGCCAACGCGCTGCAGGATCGCTACGCCCTGAAAAAGTCCAATACCTCGGCCAGCCTGGGGGTTGGCGTGCTCGGCTCGGTGTCGATGCCAATCGGCTCTACCGACGATTCGATGGTCAAGGTGGCCAGCGAGACCGTGTCGGCGCCGCAGTTCTATGACCGCTACTTCGCGCTGGTCGAAAGTTACCTGCCAAAACCGAAGAAGGTCAAAAAAGCCGATGCTCCCGCCGAGCCGCCGAAGGTTGAGCAGCCCGCCCAGGATCTGGGCCTGCCTGAGCCTGCCCCTGCGTCGCTGACGCCGTCTGCGCCGGTTGCGCTCAGCGCACCAGAGGCGGCGGTCGCGGCTCCAGCGGCTCCAGAGAGCGCTGCGCCTGCCGTGGCAGTGCCGGCCAGTGAAGCGCCCGCAGCGCCGGTGGTCGATGACAGTCAGGGCTCGCAACCGATCGCGCCGCCCGCTGAGGCAGCGCCGATCCAGGTACAGCAGCAGGCACCTGAGGCCGAGCAGGCGCCAGCGTCGCTGTAATAGGTCGATAACTGCCTGAGCGGCTGCTACGTTTATCCATCAGGGCCTGTCATCAAGCCGTCACTCACCTGACATAGGGTGGCGGTCAGACCCATGAACGATGAGCGAAGAAAGAGGACACAGGCCAATGGACGACTATCAGGAAGAATTGTTGGAATTCCAGGCGTACGAGCTGGACACCCCGGAACCGGCAGACGATGCCACCGAACTCTAGCCCACCCGTCGCTGCTTGCGGCGATGTTCCCCCGGCGTCAGGCCCGTCCAGCGCTTGAATGCGCGCTGGAAGGCCTCAGCCGATGCAAACCCCAATAGATAGGCGATCTCGCCAAACGCCAGCTCGGTGTCGCGGATGTACGCTTCGGCCAGGTCGCGGCGCGTGTCGTTGAGCAGGTCGCGAAAGCGCGTACCTTCCTCGGCGAGCTTGCGGCGTAGCGTCCAGGTGGGCAGTTGCAGATGCTGCGCCACTTCTTCCAGGTCCGGTTCGCGGCCGCCATTGAGCAGTGGGCCGAGCAAATGCACGATACGCTCGCTCAGGCTGCGGACACGGGTGCGTTGCGCCAGCTCTGCCTCGCACAATTGCAGCAAGTGGCTCCAGGTGCTGGGGCAATGCTGGGGATTGGCCTGCGCCAAGGTGGCAGGGCTTAGGCGCAATTGGTTGGCGGCGGCGCCAAACTGCACGGGTGCGCAGCTCAGGTGTTGATACTGCCCGGCGTAATCCGGGGCATCGAACTCGATCTCCAGGCGCTCGGCGCGCACTGGCCGGCCTACCAATGCCCCTAGTTGCGCCAGCCAGCCGGCCAGCAGCGAGTCGACCACGAAGCGGTTGTAGTGGTTGTAGGGGCTGATGGAGTAGAACCGTAGCCACGCGCCGTGGCTATCTTCGATGAAGCGCGAATGGCCACGGTAATTCGCTGCATACAGCGGCTCGAAGCGCAGCAGCGTGCGGGCCGCCTCGCCCAGCGTGGGCGCCTGGGCTGCCGTGACGCCGGCAAGCCCGGCTTGTGCCAGACGGCTCAAGCTGCCCATGCGCAGGCCTAGTGCCGGCTCCTGGCACAGCGTTATGGCGGCGTGACCAAGGTGCATGTAGCGCGGAATCGACAGGCGCGCGCCGGGTTCGCCCAGGCGCCGCTCATCCAGTCCGTAGCGCGCCAGCAGCGGTTGAGGGTCATGCCCCATTGCGCGCAGCGCCTCGGCCAGCGGCTGGGTGAACCCTACCGAAAGGTCCCCCAGGCGTACCCGTGCGCGGCTCATGCTACAGCCACAAGTTGAGCAGACGTGCGCCGGGGTTGGCGCTGCCGGCCCAGAGCGTGTCGGCCTGGCTGGCAAAGCCTTGGCCATCGCCTGCCTGCTCCCAGAACTGACCGCGCAGGAACACACTCATGCTGCTGATGCCTTGGCTGGCGTCGAGGGTAAGTCGTTGCCAGGCGATCTGTTCGCTGACCTCACCGCGTCGCAGCGGCAGTGTGGCTGCGGCGCGTTGATGGCGGTTACCGCGCCAGGGGGTCTGCCAGCTCTGGCGGCCGCTGAGAAACGCCGGGTTGGCAATCAGTTGCACCGACTGCGCTGCCAGTTGCTGGTGATTGGCTGGGTACCAACTGTCGCTGCCCACCAGCACGCCCAGGCGCCCGGCAGGGGTTTGCAGCACGTGTAACGGGTGCTGTTGGCCGCCGTGTACATAGCGGCGCGTTTCGCTGTCCGGGTACTGCTGATACTGCGGCTGGCCCATTACGCTGCCGTCGCTGGCGAACACCAGGCTGGTGTTGAACAGTGGGCCGCTGCCGACGTGCAGCACGCCATGCTCGACATACGGGGCAGGCAGAACGATCGAACCGGCCACCAGGGTGACGCCGAACTCCCGTGCCAGGCCGCCGAACAGGTGCTGGTAGTCGGCGGCCATCTGCGCGGCTTTCATGCGCAGGTGCGCGTCGCTGCGCCGGTCGTCGCCGTTGGCGCCAAGCAGTGCCAGCCCATAGCGTACCGGATTGCTCAACTCCAGCCATTGCCAAGCCTCGCGGCGCTGGGTGACTTGGTACAGCTCTTTTTTCTCGCCTCGGGCCCACAGCCACGTGCCGATATGCTCGGGTAGCACCACCACTGTGCGGGTATTCACCAGGCCTTGGGCGCGAGCGTGTTCGAGGTAGGCGGAGAGTTTGCGGTGCAGCCGCGAGAGGTTCTGGTAGTCGCTGGGGAACAGCAGAGGCTCGATCCCCAGCAGGTTGCCGTGCTCACCTGGCACGCCCTGGTTGAGCGCCAACTCGATGCGCAGGTCTGACAGATAGTGGCCTTCCGGGCGTTGCAAGGTCCAGAAACCATAGCCGCAGAGGCCGGCGAGGGTGACCAGCAGCAACGCGCTGGCAAGCAGTTTTCGCATAAGGAGGCAGTCAGTACCGTAGGCAATAAGGGTTATGGTCTCCTGGCGCGCTAAACATCGGCAGTTTGCGAGCCAGTGCCCTAGGGTAAGCCTGCTGTGCAGCGGGATCAATAAGTTGTCAGTTTCGATCATTGAGCGCATTCAAACGCCTGTTTAATGTCCACCTCAGACCTACGACGGGCCCCGCCGAGCATGCAGAGGCGCCCGCACTTCCGTGATCACGCCACCTGGGGAGTCCTTCCATGGCTACCGACCGCTACCCAAACCTGCTGGCCCCTCTCGACTTGGGCTTCACTACCTTGCGTAACCGCACCCTGATGGGCTCGATGCACACCGGCCTCGAGGAGCGTCCAGGCGGTTTCGAGCGCATGGCGGCGTACTTTGCCGAGCGGGCTCGGGGCGGGGTGGGGCTGATGGTCACCGGCGGTATCGCGCCGAACGAAGAGGGCGGGGTGTATGCGGGGGCGGCCAAGCTCAGCACCGAGCAAGAAGCCGAAAAGCACCGTATCGTCACCGAGGCGGTGCACGCTGCCGGGGGCAAGATCTGCCTGCAGATCCTGCATGCCGGGCGCTATGCCTACAGCCCGAAACAGGTCGCGCCGAGCGCCATCCAGGCGCCGATCAATCCGTTCAAGCCGCGTGAGCTGGACGAGGAAGGGATCGAGAAGCAGATCGCCGATTTCGTCACCTGCGCAAGCCTGGCCCAGCGTGCCGGTTACGACGGTGTCGAGATCATGGGCTCGGAAGGCTATTTCATCAACCAGTTCCTTGCCGCCCACACCAACCAGCGCACCGACCGCTGGGGTGGCAGCTACGCGAACCGTATGCGTCTGGCGGTGGAGATCGTGCGCCGGGTGCGCGAGGCGGTGGGCGCGCAGTTCATCATCATCTTCCGTCTGTCGATGCTTGACCTGGTCGAGGGCGGCAGCAACTGGGAAGAGATCGTGCAACTGGCCAAGGCCATCGAACAGGCCGGCGCCACACTGATCAACACCGGTATCGGTTGGCACGAGGCGCGGATTCCGACCATCGCCACCAAGGTGCCACGCGCGGCGTTCAGCAAGGTCACCGCCAAGCTGCGCGGCGCGGTGAGCATTCCGTTGATCACCACCAATCGCATCAACACCCCGGAGGTGGCCGAGGCGGTGCTGGCCGAGGGCGACGCCGACATGGTCTCCATGGCCCGGCCGTTCCTGGCCGACCCTGAGTTCGTCAACAAAGCTGCCGCAGGGCGCAGCGACGCAATCAACACCTGCATCGGCTGCAACCAGGCCTGTCTGGATCACACCTTTGGCGGCAAGCTGACCAGTTGCCTGGTCAATCCGCGGGCTTGCCACGAGACCGAACTCAACTACCTGCCGGTGCGTATCGTCAAGCGTATTGCGGTGGTCGGCGCAGGCCCTGCTGGACTGGCGGCCGCCACCGTGGCGGCTGAGCGTGGCCATCAGGTGACGCTGTTCGACGCAGGTGCCGAGATCGGTGGGCAGTTCAACGTGGCCAAGCGTGTGCCGGGCAAGGAGGAGTTCTTCGAGACCCTGCGCTACTTCGCCAACAAGCTGCGCAGCACCGGTGTCGAGCTGCACCTGAACACCCGTGTTGATGTCGACGCCCTCAAGGCCGGGGGATATGACGAGGTCATCCTGGCCACCGGCATCGCTCCGCGCACGCCGGCGATACCCGGTATCGACAACCCCAAGGTGCTCAGCTACCTCGACGTGCTGTTGCAGCGCAAGCCTGTGGGCCAGCGGGTTGCGGTGATCGGTGCGGGAGGCATTGGCTTCGATGTGTCCGAGTACCTGGTCCATCAGGGCGTTGCCAGCAGCCAGGATCGTGAGGCGTTCTGGAAGGAATGGGGCATCGACACGCACCTGCAAGCACGTGGCGGGGTAGCCGGCATTCAACCTCAGCCTTCTGCGCCAGCGCGCCAGGTGTACCTGCTGCAACGCAAGAAAACCAAGGTGGGCGACGGCCTGGGCAAGACCACCGGCTGGATCCACCGTACCGGACTCAAGAACAAGCACGTGCAAATGCTCAACAGCGTGGAGTACCTGGGGGTGGACGATGCCGGCCTGCATGTGCGCATCGCCGACGGCGAGCCGCAACTGCTGGCGGTGGACAACATCGTTATCTGCGCAGGCCAGGAGCCGTTGCGCGAGTTGTACGACGGGTTGGTTGCGGCCGGGCAGTCGGTGCACCTGATCGGTGGAGCGGATGTGGCCGCCGAGCTGGATGCCAAGCGGGCGATCAACCAAGGTTCGCGGCTGGCTGCCGAGTTGTGATCAAGCGCTAGACCTATAGGCGGTACAAGGCTTTGTCGGGCAGCGCCGTGGATGGCACCGGCTATGCCGGTGTTCGCGGCGCGAGGCCGCGCCTACAGGGGCGGCGCTGGATTCAGGCTTGCCGCAATCCTGTGGGGGGCGGTTAACAGAGTGCCGGGCCACGGCGATACAGCCCGGCAACTGATAGACTCGCGCCATGTCCGTATTCAGTCTGCCCCAAGCCCCTCTGCAACGCCTCGAACTGCCCTGGCTCCGGTTAGCCGGGGTCGAGGCTGCGGTATTGCGTCTGGATTTGGTCGATCCGCTGATCAGCGGCAACAAGTGGTTCAAGCTACGCCACCACCTGCTGCACGCGCGCCAAGCGCAAGCGCCGGGCTTGATCAGCCTGGGTGGGAACCACTCCAATCACCTGCATGCCCTGGCCGCCGCTGCCAGGCGCTTTGGCTTGGGCAGCGTCGGGCTGTTGCGCGGGCATGAACAGGACACCCCCACGGTGCGTGACTTGCGGGCTTTTGGCATGACCTTGCATTGGCTTGGCTATGCGGGCTATCGCGAGCGCCACCGTGCTGATTTCTGGCAGCCGTGGCAGGCGCGTTACCCCGGCTGGCATTGTATCGCCGAAGGCGGCGGTGGCCTGGCCGGTGCACGCGGGTGTGCGCTGATCGTCGAGCAGTGCCAGGCGCAGCTCGCAGAGCTGGGCTGGGAGGATTACGACGCCTGGTGGCTGGCTGCCGGGACCGGCACCACCTTGGCTGGCCTGGTGCTCGCCGAAGCCGGTCGGCGCCCGGTGCATGGTGCGTTAGCGGTTCCGCTGGATCATGGTGTGCGCGAGAACGTGCTGACCCTGGCCGGGCCTACGGGTTATCAGCTGCATGCCGCTTGCCGGGGCGGGTTCGCCCGCCTTGACGCCGAACTGCTGGCGTTCATTGGGCAGAGCGAGGCCCAGGCCTGCCTGCCGTTGGAGGCTCTGTACACCGGCAAGGCTTTGCTGGCGTTGCGTGAGTACGTGGAGGCTGGGCATTTCACCCCGGGCACCCGCCTGGTGTTCGTGCACACCGGCGGGCTACAGGGGCGGCGCGGTTACTTGTAAGGCAGCATGCGCAGCAACGTGTTGTCGCGGCGTACGTAGTGATGGTACAGCCCGGCCAGGGCGTGCAGACCGATCAGCCAGTAACCCCAGCCGCCGATGCGCTCATGCCAGCCTTTTACGAACTTGGCCAAGTCTGGGTCGGGAGCGACGATGCTGGGTAATTCCAGGCCATAGAACGGGATCGGTTTGTCTGCGGCGCTGAGGATCGTCCAGCCGGCCAGCGGCAGACCGATCATCATCAGGTACAGCAGCAGGTGCATCAGGTGCGAAAGGCCAGTCTGCCAAGCCGGTGGCTTGGGCACGATGGCCGGAGTGGGGCGCGACAGGCGCAGGGCCAGGCGCAGCCATACCAACACAAATACGCTCAAGCCGAGCATGAAGTGCAGGTCTTTCATCACGTCGCGTTCGGCGCTGCCTTTGGGGAACAGGCCGCGCAACTCAATACAGGCGTAGACGGCGGCCAGCAGCACCAGCATCAGCCAGTGCAGCACGATCGATGCGCGTGCATAGTGCGCCGCGGGGGTGGATTCAACCATAGTCGGTCCTCGTCATCAGGTTGGTGGGGCGCTCTTGCTGGCGCCTGCTGCTGTCAGCGTAGCGCGGTATGCCAGAAATGTGTTGGCCTGACGCCGCGATCAAGGATTGGACGTTGGTGCGAGCAAGGGCTCGGCTGGGTTCAGGTGTGGCCAACGGTCGGCCACCAGGAATACCCGCTCGGTTTCCTGCCAGGCGCCGTCTGCTTCTTTTTCTACGTTCACCAGCAAATAAGCTGGTGCCGTGTCGTCCAGTGCATGCAGCCAGTGTTCGAACTGCGCCGGTGTCCAGCAACGGTCCGCCTCGATCCGTGCGGGCGCCAGCCAGTTGTGCCGCGCCAGCGGTTGCCAGCGCCCGGCCCCAGTTGGCCAGTCGCGTCGGTGTAGCCAGTGACCGCGCAAGTGTCTTGGATGGGCACCTGCGGGAGGCGTGGCAGAGCCTGTCCAGGGGTAGAACAGGTAACCGCCCAGCCACAGGTGTGCCTGGGCGTGGTCGATACCCAGGCCGTGCAAGGCTGCATGAGCGTGCGGCTGCGCCGAGATCGGCAACTGGTGGCCGGCCAGGTGTGCAAGCTTCAGGCCCAGTCGGTCATGGCAGCCGGGGCCGAGCCACTGCGCAGGGTCCTGGCCGGCGCCGATCTGGGGGCCCAGGTAGAGCTTGATCGCCAGCTCCAGGTGATGGTCGCCGTCGCGGTCACGCAGCAGGATGTCCAGTTCGCCCAAGGTACGTCCGCCGTCACGGAGCGCCAGGTTCGCTGCCAGCAGCTCGATGCCCGGCGCCTGCTGCAAGGCGAACTGCCAGAGGCATTCGTAATACAGCCCCAGGCGACGGCTGCCCAGGCGCGTGAGCCAGGTCAGCAACGGCGTAGGGTCGTGGTCCAGGGTGCTTAGCCAGGCGGCCAGGTGCGCCGGATCGTCAGCCCAGGCACTGCCCGCCAGCGGGTGGCGCTGCGGCCACGGGGCCTGGCCCAGCAGCGGCGGTGACACGATTACCCAGGCCAGGTCACGCACCGCAGGATGGTGCAACTGGCGGGGCAGGGGTTCGAGGGCGGCGAAAGGCGTCATCCAGCGAGCATAGCCGGTTTGCCGCTAGCCGGTCGTTTCGCCCATAATCCTGCCATCGTTACCCGCCGCAGAGCCTTGCAGGAGCATCATGGAGCAATTTCGCAATATCGGTATCATCGGACGCCTTGGTAGCTCCCAGGTGCTCGACACCATTCGCCGACTGAAAAAATTCCTGCTTGAGCGCCACCTGCACGTGATTCTCGAGGACACCATCGCCGAGGTGCTGCCTGGTCACGGCTTGCAGACCTCCACGCGCAAGCTGCTGGGCGAGGTCTGCGACCTGGTGATCGTGGTCGGCGGCGACGGTAGTCTGCTGGGCGCCGCTCGCGCCCTGGCCCGTCACAACATCCCGGTACTGGGCATCAACCGCGGTAACCTGGGCTTTCTCACCGACATCCGCCCGGACGAGCTGGAAGAGAAGGTCGCCGAGGTGCTCGATGGCCATTACCTGGTCGAGAACCGTTTTCTGCTGCAGGCCGAGGTGCGCCGCCATCACGAGGCCATTGGCCAGGGCGATGCGCTCAACGATGTGGTCCTGCATCCGGGCAAGTCGACCCGGATGATCGAGTTCGAAATCCACATCGACGGCCAGTTCGTTTGCAGCCAGAAGGCCGACGGCCTGATCGTCGCAACGCCTACCGGATCCACGGCCTACGCGCTGTCTGCCGGCGGTCCGATCATGCACCCCAAGCTCGACGCCATCGTCATCGTGCCGATGTACCCGCATACCCTGTCGGGCCGGCCGATCGTGGTAGACGGCAACAGCGAGTTGAAAATCGTGGTGTCCAATGACTTGCAGATCTACCCGCAAGTCTCTTGCGACGGCCAGAACCATTTCACCTGTGCCCCTGGCGATACCATCACGGTGAGCAAGAAACCGCAGAAGCTGCGCTTGATCCATCCGCTGGGCCACAACTACTACGAGGTCTGCCGCACCAAGCTCGGTTGGGGCAGCCGCCTGGGCGGCAGGGACGACTGATGCTTGATCCGGCGCGCAGTTTCGACATCATCGGTGACGTGCATGGCTGTGCCCTCACGCTGGAGCGGCTGCTCGACGCGCTCGGCTACAAGCGGGTTTCCGGCGTCTGGCGCCACCCAAGGCGCCAGGCCTTGTTCCTCGGCGATATCGTCGATCGAGGCCCGCGTATTCGCGAGGCGCTGCATATCGTGCACGACATGGTCGAGGCCGGGCAGGCCTTCTGTATCATGGGCAACCACGAATACAACGCGCTGGGCTGGGTCACGCCGGCGCTGCCTGGAAGCGGCAAGGCGTTTGTGCGCGAGCATACCCCGCGCCACGCCCGGCTGATCGACGAGACGCTCACGCAGTTCGCCCAGCATCCCGGTGACTGGCACGATTTCATCCAGTGGTTCTACGAGCTGCCGCTGTTCGTCGATGCAGGGCGTTTCCGCTTGGTACATGCCTGTTGGGATCCTCAACTGATCGAGCCGCTGCGTCGGCAATACCCCAATGGCTGCATCGACGAGCACTTCGTCCAGGCGTCGGCGGTCTCCGGCAGCTTTGCCTCGACCGTGTGCAACCGCCTGCTGCGTGGCACCGACATGCGCCTGCCCGATGGTCTGACGCTCACCGGTGGTGACGGCCTGACCCGTGCGTTCTTCCGCACCAAGTTCTGGGAGGAAGATCCGCAGACTTACGGCGATATCGTATTCCAGCCCGATGCCTTGCCCGACGAAGTGGCCCGCACGCCGCTCAGCCATAGCCAGAAGAACGCCCTGCTGCGTTATTCGGAGGCTGAACCCCTGTTGTTCGTCGGCCATTACTGGCGCAGCGGTCGCCCGGCACCGATCCGCGACAACCTGGCCTGTCTGGACTACAGCGCCGTGCTCTACGGCAAGCTGGCCGCCTACCGGCTGGATGACGAAACCCGCATCGATCCGCGCAAGTTCGTGTGGGTGGATGTCGAACGCCCGCAGGCCAATCAATGAACGTGATCGAAGTGTTGCGCCTGCCAGTGAGCGTGGACCTGGCCGGCTTCGTCGCCTTGCTGCGCCGCTTGCAGGTCCCGCATCGGGTGGTGGAAGAGGGCGAAGAGCAGGTGCTCTGGGTGCCGCCGGCGGTGGCCGAGGATGTACTGGAACTGTATCGCCGCTACCCCGAGGGCAGTGACGAGATCCAGTTGGCGCAGCCAGTCGCCGAGCCTACCCGGCCGTCGCTCAAGGCGCAGGCGCTGGCCTGCAAGGTCACCGCAGGCGTGCTGTTGCTATGCCTGTTGGTGGCGGGCGTGACCAACCTGGGCGATAACCTCGCGACCATTGGCTGGTTCACCTTCCTGCCGTTTCAGGTACAGGGCGAATACCTGTATTTCACAGGCTTGACGCAGAGCCTGGAACAGGGCCAGTGGTGGCGCCTGGTATCGCCGATGCTGCTGCATTTCGGGGTGTTGCACCTGGCCATGAACGGCATGTGGTTCTGGGAACTGGGGCGGCGAATCGAGCTGCGTCAGGGCCCGGGCATGTTGCTTGGGCTGACCTTGCTGTTCAGCCTGGTTTCCAACCTCGCCCAGCATCTGACCAGCGGGCCTGGCCTGTTCGGCGGGCTTTCCGGGGTGCTCTACGGTCTGCTCGGGCATGTCTGGCTGTACCACTGGCTGGCGCCCAATCCGCTGTTCAAACTGCCCCGTGGCGTGCTGGCGATGATGCTGATCTGGCTGCTGGTGTGCCTGAGCGGCGTGGTCGGCAAGCTGGGTTTTGGCGAGATCGCCAACGCGGCGCATGTCGGCGGCCTGCTCATCGGATGCCTGACGGGGCTCTTGGGTGGAATGATCGCCCGGCGTAAACTAGCCGCCTGACTGAGGAGACCGCATGTCCACATTCGCGCAAATGATCGAAAACATTACCCCGGAAATCTACGAGAGCCTGAAGACGGCCGTGGAAATCGGCAAATGGTCCGACGGCCGCAAGCTGACCACCGAGCAGAAGGAGCTGTCGCTGCAGGCGGTGATCGCCTGGGAGATGCAGAACCTCCCCGAGGAGCAGCGCACCGGTTACATGGGCCCGCAGGAATGCGCGTCCAAGTCCGCACCGATCCCCAACATCCTGTTCAAGTCGGACTCGGTACATTGATCGAACTCGCTCGTGGCTCTTTGAGCAAGATGGCGGTGCGTCTGGAAGCACCGGTGGTGCAGTACAGTTTCCGCCTCGATGAAACGCAAGTGCCGGTCAACCCGCTGATCGGCCAGTCGATCCGCCTGGAGTACCTCGGCGCCATCCATTGCACCCATTGCGGCAAGCGCACCAAGACCAGCTTCAGCCAGGGTTACTGCTACCCGTGCATGACCAAGCTGGCGCAGTGCGACGTGTGCATCATGGCCCCGGAAAAATGCCACTACGACGCAGGCACCTGCCGCGAGCCGTCGTGGGGCGAACAGTTCTGCATGACCGACCATGTGGTGTACCTGGCCAACTCGTCGGGCATCAAGGTGGGCATCACCCGCGCCACGCAACTGCCGACCCGCTGGCTCGACCAAGGCGCCAGCCAGGCGTTGCCGATCATGCGCGTGGCCACGCGCCAGCAATCGGGCCTGGTCGAAGACATCCTGCGTAGCCAGGTGCCGGACCGCACCAACTGGCGCGCGCTGCTCAAGGGCGATGCCGAGGCGCTCGACCTTGTGGCGATCCGCGAGCAGATCTTCGACGCCTGCGCCGAGGGCATTGGCGATCTCCAGGCGCGTTTCGGGTTGCAGGCCATCCAGCCGCTGGCGGACGCCGAAGTGGTGCAGATCAAGTACCCGGTCCAGGCGTACCCGAAAAAGATCGTCAGCTTCAACCTCGACAAGGACCCGGTGGTCGAGGGCACGCTGCTGGGCATCAAGGGCCAGTACCTGATCTTCGATACCGGCGTGATCAACATTCGCAAGTACACGGCCTACCAATTGGCCGTGCTCCAGTAAAGGATCGTCACCATGCGCACTGAACAACCGCAAGTGATCTACCTCAAGGACTACCAGGCCCCCGAGTACCTGATCGACGAGACGCACCTGACCTTCGAGCTGTTCGAGGATCACAGCCTTGTGCATGCGCAACTGGTCATGCGCCGCAACCCCGCGCGTGGTGCCGGATTGCCGCCTTTGGTGCTGGACGGCCAGCAACTGGAACTGCTGCGGGTGTCGCTGGACGACGCAGAGCTACAGCCAAGTGACTACCAGCTCGACGACAGCAGCCTGACCGTACAGCCCACGGCCGAGCGTTTCACCCTGGATACCAGCGTGAAGATCCACCCTGAGCGCAACACCGCGCTCGAAGGGTTGTACAAGTCGGGCAAGATGTTCTGTACCCAGTGCGAAGCCGAGGGTTTTCGCAAGATCACCTACTACCTCGACCGCCCGGACGTGATGAGCAGCTTCACCACCACGGTGATCGCCGAGCAGCACCGCTACCCGGTGCTGCTGAGCAACGGCAACCCGGTGGGCAGCGGCCCAGCCGAGGACGGCCGTCACTGGGCAACCTGGGAAGACCCGTTCGTCAAGCCTGCCTACCTGTTCGCGCTGGTGGCCGGTGACCTGTGGTGCGTCGAGGACAGCTTCACCCGCCAGTCCGGTCGCGATGTGACCCTGCGCATCTATGTCGAGCCCGAGAACATCGACAAGTGCGACCACGCCATGGTCAGCCTGAAGAAGTCCATGCGCTGGGATGAAGAAGTCTATGGGCGCGAGTACGACCTGGACATCTTCATGATCGTCGCGGTCAACGACTTCAACATGGGCGCGATGGAAAACAAGGGCCTGAACATCTTCAACTCCAGTTGCGTGCTGGCCCGCGCCGAAACCGCTACCGACGCTGCGCACCAGCGTGTCGAAGGGGTGGTCGCCCACGAGTACTTCCACAACTGGTCGGGCAACCGCGTCACCTGCCGCGACTGGTTCCAGCTGTCGCTCAAGGAAGGCTTCACGGTGTACCGCGACGCCGAGTTCAGCGCCGACATGAACTCGCGCACGGTCAAGCGCATTGAGGACGTCGCCTACCTGCGTACCCACCAGTTCGCCGAAGACGCCGGCCCCATGGCGCATCCAGTGCGCCCGGACAGCTTCATCGAGATCTCCAACTTCTACACCCTGACCGTGTACGAGAAGGGCGCAGAAGTCGTGGGCATGGTCCACACCCTGCTGGGCGCCGAGGGCTTCCGCAAGGGCAGCGACCTGTATTTCGAACGTCACGATGGCCAGGCGGTAACCACCGACGACTTCATCAAGGCCATGGAAGATGCCAACGGCGTCGACCTGACCCAGTTCAAGCGCTGGTACAGCCAGGCCGGCACCCCGCGCCTGGAAGTGAGCGAGCAGTATGACGCCGACGCCCAGCGCTACAGCCTGACCTTCCGCCAGAGCTGCCCGCAGACCCCGGACAAGCAGGACAAGCTGCCGTTCGTGATCCCGGTGGCGCTGGGCTTGCTGGATGCCGCAGGCAACGACCTGCCGCTGCGCCTGGTCGGCGAGGACGCGGCCGTGGGCACCAGCCGCGTGCTGTCGGTGACCGAGGCCGAACAGACCTTCACCTTCGAAGGGCTCGGCGCCAAGCCGCTGCCTTCGCTGCTGCGCGGCTTCAGTGCGCCGGTCAAGCTGAGCTTCCCGTACGATCGCGACCAGCTGATGTTCCTCATGCAGCACGACAGCGATGGTTTCAACCGTTGGGAGGCTGGCCAGCAGCTGTCGGTGCAGGTCCTGCAAGAGTTGATCGGCCAGTACCAGCGTGGCCAGGCCCTCACGCTCGACCAGCGCCTGATCACCGCGCTGGGCACCGTGCTGGGCAATCAAGCGCTGGACGCCGCCATGGTCGCCGAGATGCTCTCGCTGCCGGGCGAGGCCTACCTCACCGAAATCAGCCAGGTGGTGGATGTGGACGCTATCCATGCTGCCCGCGAGTTCGCCCGCCAGCAGATCGCCGAGCAGCTGTTCGACGCCCTGTGGGCGCGTTACCAGGCCAACCGCGAGGTGTCGCGCAACACCGCCTACGTGGCTGCCGCCGAGCACTTCGCCCGCCGCAGCTTGCAGAACATCGCCCTGTCGTACCTGATGCTGACCGGCAAGCCGCAGGTGCTGGAGGCGACCTTGGAGCAGTTCGAGCACTGCGACAACATGACCGAGCGCCTCACGGCGCTGGCGGTGCTGGTCAACTCGCCGTTCGAGGCCGAGCGGGCCAACGCCCTGGAAAGCTTCGCCGAGCACTTCAAGGACAATCCGCTGGTCATGGACCAGTGGTTCAGCGTACAGGCTGCCAGCAGCTTGCCGGGTGGTCTGGCGCGGGTTCAGGCATTGATGCAGCACCCTGCCTTCACCCTGAAGAACCCGAACAAGGTGCGTGCGCTGGTGGGTGCCTTTGCCGGGCAGAACCTGGTCAACTTCCACGCTGCCGACGGCTCGGGCTATCGCTTCCTGGCGGACCTGGTGATCGAACTCAACGCGCTCAACCCGCAGATCGCTTCGCGCCAGCTGGCGCCGCTGACCCGCTGGCGCAAGTACGACGATGCGCGGCAGGTGTTGATGAAGGGCGAGCTGGAGCGGATCCTGGCGTCCGGGGCGCTGTCCAGCGATGTGTATGAAGTGGTGAGCAAGAGCTTGGCGTAAGCCAGGTTGAACGGGGGTCGCAAAGCGGCCCCCGTTTTTGCGGTCAACAAAACATAACGTCCCGCGCGTGGTGTCGCCACGATGTTTTCCCCAGTAACGCTGGCCTCTCACGCTTTTGCATGCCCCGCGTACACGTTGAAAACACCTGGCAGCCGCACGCCAGTTCCGCTGGCTCGAAGATCAACGGTTGCCCCTCGAACAACACGCTGCCGTCGCCGCCGCTGACCAGCGGATAAATCCCCACATGCAGCGGGCACTGCGCGTTGTCGCCCAGCACGCACTGCGCTTGACCGTCGATCATCACGCCGTTGGCTTCGATCATCCTTCCCCCGCCCGAATGCGTATCGCCCAGGCGAATGGCTCCATGTCCGGGCATGCTCAGTGCTCCGTCCAAGTCCTCACCACCGCTTCATACAAACCCTCCGGCACTGCCTCGGGGTTGAGCTTGCAGGCGGCTTTGAGAAAGTTTTCCAGCAGTTCGTCTGGTTCTAGGCGGGTATTGGGTGGGAGGGTCAGGGCTGCGTAAGGGGTTTTCATTAGGGGGTGATCGATGAAGGGTGTAGGTAGGCCTAGGGATTTTCCGATCAAGTCAGCACAGGTCAGATGGTCTGTGCTGACTTGATCGGAAAATCCCTAAGCTGCCCATTTTCAACTGATGAGCAACTTGTTCGGAGTTTCCCTGACTGAAACGGCTGACCAGCCCGTGCACGTGGCGCACCGGACCTTTGCCATCCCAGATCGTGAACACGATGGGTTTATCCAGTAGTTGGCCGAAATCGATGTCGGGATCGAAGCTGATCAGTTGCAATTCGAGGGTGAAAGGCGCGCTGATCGCTTCCTTGAGTTCGAACGACACCACTTCAAATTCGGCATTGCCAACGAGTGGCTCGAAGGTGTACCGCAAATCAGATTGGCTGGGCATGAAAAATCCTTCCGCCGTCTGAGAGTTCAAACACCCCCGGCAGGGCATGCCTGCCAGGGGTGTTCAGCCGGGTTAGATGATCGGTTTACGCCAGTCGTCGGAGCCTTCGGTGCCTGCGACTACATGGGGCCAGGAGATTTCGCGGTATGACTTCGGTTGTATTTGTAATTATTGGTACTTGGAGTAGAGAATNGCCAGGAGATTTCGCGGTATGACTTCGGTTGTATTTGTAATTATTGGTACTTGGAGTAGAGAATGACTTTCGAATCATCTAGAGGAAAGAAGTCTTCCTCCAGTTCGTAAGTGCGTAGTGGCCAGAAATTCCCTTCACACTCCATTGCTACAGGATCTTCTTCAGAGTAAATGCGTGTCAGTTTCGTGATTTTTGTTTCGAAGTCACTCGGGTTTGAGGCGATTTTTTCATGTACCAAGTCAATGAAAGAGTTGTTGAAGCGGAGAAAACTTCCTATTGTAGAGTTGCAAAATATAGTTCTAATGGCGTCGTCTTCTTTGGTTATGTATTCAATGTGGTTGTCTGTTGTGTTAATTCCGAAGCAGCCGAAAAAATCATGGCCGAAGAAAATTGTCGGAGTTCCTAATGTTGCATTGATGTAAAGCTTGCTATAAAACTCAAGTCCGTTGTTTTGGTATTTTTTCAGTAGGGGGATTATGTCGCTTATTATGGAGGAGACGTTGGTTGATCTCAGTTGTTCACTACTTAGTGGTGTTTGAGTTTGTATGAGCGCGAGTGCTATAGGGGTCATGGTGTTTCTCAGCAAATGGTTTTTTTGATATTGGATAGTGCGGATTGTAGGGCGCTGCGACCTGAGGTGCTGTATTGGAAAGAAAATGTGTTTTTGGGAGAGTGTCTATTTACGAGCGAATTGCATCCAGGGCACGGTCGTCGCTCGGAGTATATTTCATTAATAGTGACTCCTGACCTGTTTGCGTATTTTGCCAGAAGCTTCTCTTCGGAGTGAAGCCCCCCAGGTGTGTTTCGCATAACCTCAATGTGTTCTTTGCCGTTGAGAGAATACTTAATTGCGGCGTAATTTGTTTTTGCAGCGTTAAAATTCCCTTCGATGATCCTTTGGTTTATCACGCTTTGGCTTAGGCCGTCGCCGTAAGGTATCTGCTCAACTGCCAATCCAAGTGGGTCGGCATAAGTGAATGCGTTAGGGCTGTATGCGGTGAGGTTGATTCCTCCGCTTATGCCTATTGTATCATTTTGTGTAAAGCGTCCTATGTCGGGATCGTAGTATCTAGATGTGTTGTAGTGAAGTCCAGTCTCTCGGTCAATGTATTGACCTTGATATCGTAGGTTTTGTTCGCGAGCTTGCTGCTTGCAGGCCCATTCATCATGTTTTTTCCCCCAGCCTTGATAGTCAGTTTGCCAAGTCGCATTGCCACTAGAGTCAGTTAACTGCTCCGGTAACCCAGCTAGATTGCTATGGAAGTATTGAAACGTCTCGTTGCCCGGTTTACCGTCTATGCGTGCCAGAGGTTCGTAACTATCCGGAGTGTCGTACACGTACAAACTAGCCAGTCCGCTTTCCACTTCCTGTAGTAGGCGCAATCCTTGCCAGTGGAAATGCACCCTCCGACGTGGCTCTGGATAATCCTTCTGATGGATCTCTTTACTGATGCGCCTGCCGAGTGGGTCGTAGGTAAAAACTACTCGTTCATGCTCGCTGCTCCGATACTGCTCCACACAAATCAGTCGATGCTCGGCGTCATACTCGAAATACTGTACCCAATTGCTGCCGATCCGCTTCTCGCACAATCGTCCAAAACGGTCATAGCGGTAGCGCTTGTCCTGATACACTAGCACCCGGTTGTGCTTGATCAGGCCGTTGAGCTTGGGGCCGTCGAATAGATTACCAGCTTTGTCGTACTTGAAATCCTCGACTTGCGTGGTCTGCCAGCTGGGGCGCGACTGCTGCACGGTTTGCAATTGCTCATTCAGGTCATAGCCGTATTGATTGCGCCCCGAATAGCTCTTGCTGGTGTGTGGAAGGTCAAGGAAGCGGCCGATGATTTGTTCGAGGTGAGCGTTCTCATCGTTGGTGGCGCTGACCACTCCTGTGCGCTGGGTCTGTGTCAGTACCTCGGCAATCAGGTTGTCGCTAGGATCGTAGCTGTAGGATTTGTCCAGCAGCGGTAGTGCTTCAATAGGGGCATCGCGGTAGTGGATCGCCTTGCCGGCCAGACGACCGCAGCTGTCGTAGCGAGTGCGCGTAACCAGCTTGCCTTGGGTACGCAGTACCTCATCGTGCACTGCATCGCGCTCGAAATCGCTGATGACTCCCCCATTCAGGTTGATCTGGTGCAGGTGCCCACTGCCATAGTACAGGTAGTTGAGTTCGCGCTGGTCGGGCAGGACCAGGGTCTGCAGATTGCCCAGCTCGTCATAGTGGTACTGCAGCAGGCCAGCACTGTTGGTTTCGCTCAGCAATTGCCCATTGGCGTTGAAGGTGTAATTGAGTTGCTGCTTCTCGCCCTGGTTGTCCGTGAAGGTGATGGCTATTAGGTTATCGGCGGTGTCGTAGCTGTAGACTGTAACACCATCCTCGGTGCGCTTACTCAGCAGGCGGCCAACCGCATCGCGCTTGAAATCGTGGCGGATCGAAGCCGTCCGCGTTGCTGGGGCGTTATCGGACAGTGGTGCTTGTTCATGAGGGGAGGGCACATGGGTGAGACTGGTGACTCCATCAAGCACATCGTATTCATAAATGCGCCCACTGCCATCCAGGTCTTCCTGTGCGATCAGGCGATCTAGATTGTCCCAACCGAAGCGATAGGATTCTTCGTTTTCATTCGTGAGTTGGAGCAAGCGGCCATAAGCGTCATAACTGAACTTCACGCGATAGCCCATGGCATCTACGCGCTCGATCATGCGACCACTGCAATCGTAACGAAACTGCAGCTTCTTCTGTGCAGGGTCGATGTAGCGTGTGAGTTGGCCTGCTGCATCCACCTCATAGCGATCGATGCGCCCGTCAGGGCGTTCGCTTTCAATCAGGTAGCCACGTGCGTCATAGCGGAAGAGGGTGTGTTCACCACGGGCATTGATGCTTTCGCGCAATCGGCCGTGCGAGTCATAGTGGTACAGGGTCTCGGCATTGCAGCAGTCGCGGTAGCAGAGTAGCTGGCCACGGGTGTTCCACGCCAGATGCTTGGTTTTTTCAAGGGCATCGACAATGCGGGTAACGCGGCCTTCCGGGTTGTATTGGTATTGGGTGCTACGCCCTAGTGAGTCCTGCTCCCACAGCAGATTGCCATGAGCATCATAGCCGTAGCGCTGGGTGCGCCCTGCGCCATCGCTGACTTGAACGGGTAGCGCCCAGTGCCGCAAGTACTCGATCTGTTCACTGCGGCCGAGAGGATCACGGGTTTCGATCAAGCGGCCAAGATCGTCGTAGCTGTAACGCCATTCTCCGCCCTGAGGGTCGATGCTCTTGACCAGTTGGCCGGCAACGATCTCCTCTTGCCAGCAGTTACCAAGCGGGTCTATGTACTTGTACACCTCGTACATCGGCCCCCAGTGGTAGCGACTCTGCCGGCCGAGGCTGTCGGTGACGAATGTTTCACCGTCTTCCAGGTTATATTCGAACCGGTATTCCTCGCCATCGCTCCCCCAGTGACGTACCACCCGCCACTCGTGATCAGGTTGTGGCTCAAGCAAAGGCGGCAAGGAGTAGGGCGTGCCATCGGTGCGTTTTGGCGTTGGACGCTTGGTAGGAATACTGAATTTTTCCCACTCGTAGTGACGCACAGCGCCGCTAGCCAGCTGATGACTGTTGAGATAACCCTCGGCGTTGTAAGTAAAGCGGCGGATCAGTTGACCAGTGGCATCAAGCACTTCATGCAACTGCCCGTCTTCGGTATACCGGTAGCTCACCAGTGTCTCGTTACGTTCTATAACGAGTGGTTCGCTGTTCTTTGGAAAAGCTTGTGAAACTTTGTTTACTCGATTCGGGTGACGTAGGTCATAGTGCAGTTGAACAATGGTTCGGCCATATTTGTCGTATAGAACCTGTAATCGGCCCTGGTCGTCATACATTAGGTCGATCACGTTGAGGTTGCGGTCACCGATGCGTGTCAGGCGTGAGCGCTGTGGGTTGAAAGGATCGGTGTCAAAGATTTGGTAGCGGCCTTCGTTGATATCCTCGACAACGGTCTGACCGCCTTCCAGCTGGAAGAATGCAAGGCCGTCCGTGACACTAACGAAAGCATCGCCAGCGCTGAGGCTCCCCAATTCCAAGCGGTTACCTTCCTCGTCGATATAGATCCACAGCTGCCCCCCTTGAGGATGCGGGACGCGTACCAGCTCTGCCTCGTAGGGGACACTCCAGCCCATTCCGAAGAGGCCGTCACGGCGTATATCATTGCTGTCATAACCACGCGCCCATTCAATTCCCAGCAAGCCCGGAAGACTGAAATCGACATCCTCCGGACCCCTGAGCACTTTGCTTCCAGTCGACACAATGACCGGATTCCCTACGCAGCGTTTGAAAAGCGAGAAGGGAAACATGCTTTTCAAGGGGCGAGGACGAAATTTTATCCGCCGGGAAATGAGTATCCCGGCAATAATCCCTGTGAACATCGCAATCTTGCTTTTGCCATTACGAATGTCGCGAACCGTCGCCGTTCCGCCGCCAATACGCACATTCGGCGACACTTTCTCATTCACATCGATAGTGGCATCGCAGGTGGTCTTGTCACCTGATCGTGCAGCGGGTTGGCCATTGATGAAAACGTTATCCGATCCCTGGGCGATAAAGTTGTCGGGCAGAGGTGGATGGCGGCTGCAGGAAGTCGTATCTTCGTCCCTGGGCTTTGCATCAGGATCCTTAGGCGTAGTGACGGGCGGGTTGAAGATGTCACGGATCGCCATGCCCAATCCCAAGACCGGAAACAGGTAGGGCGCCGCCGCCATCGCCATGGAACCCACATTTTCCAAGATAGAAGGTTCGGCTTGCTCGCCCTCGGCCGCTCCGCCGCCCGGTGGTCCGGTAATACCCGCTGCGCGAGCGGCAGGCTTGCTGTTGATGAAGACATTAGCTGACCCGCTTTCAATCTTTCCGTAGGGATCAGGTGCGTCGACACTGTTGCCAAGATCGTCGCAGAAACTGGAGATCGCACCTCCAATAGTCTGATCTTCGCCGACCGAAAGGGTGCTCATAGCGCCGACTGCCACGCCGGCGACGGCAGCGATGGCGATGCCGGCTACCCCCCCGGTCGCTGCGGTGCCTACAACGGCCAGACTGATGGCGGCGGCAACGGCAGCAGTTGCTGCTGCGTAAATAACGGCCTCGGCGATTGCGCTGATCATTTCGGCGGCAAGCGACGGATGTAGGATTGCATCGCCCTCACGAGCTGCATGGACAGTTTGCGCCATAGGTTTCAAGCTCTACGTGGTTAGAAAGGAATTGGCCTGAGCAGAAGAGGAGGTCAGGTAAATCGGAGCTTTTGTTTAATCCCGCGCCAGTGTTCGATATCGCTATCACTCAATGGGCCTGGCTTGCTGTAGTTGAGCACTAGCAAGCGTTGCTGATAGGGCACCAGGCAGGCCGCTTGGAGTTGAAAGTTGAGCTTCTCACCGACCATGAATTGGATGGCCATCTCGCGAGCCTCCACGAACTGCTCTTTGTCCCCCAGGCGTGCGACCTGGGTGGCTGTGATGGCCATTGCCTTCGATTTTTTGCGGAGCACGTTGAGTTGATCTTCAATGGCTTCGTCCAATGTCTTGTTGTGTGTGACCGGGCTGCGAGCCACTACCAATGTCGTTCCCCGGTTGGCGAAGCGCAGCATGTTCAGTGTCAGGTCTTCGGGTGCTTCCTCTCCTAGATCGAGTAGCACATCTTGAGTCAGGTATTCAGTCATTCGCAGAGGTCCTTTCTGGAGTTTTCGTGGTCACCGGTTGCATCATTCGAAATGCCCATCTACGTCGGCCTTTAACCCTCCGCTCGCTCGGCCGTTTGCAGTAGCGCCTGCTTGCCCGCCCTCAGGGTTAAGATCGAGCTTCGCTGCGGGCGTATTGATCTGCCCGCTCTGCTGGCCGGTGAGGTTGAACGTCTCGCAGGTGATATTGAGGGTGCCGTTGGCATGCATTTCGATAAGTGTCTTTCCGCACTTGAGGCGTATCGTGTTACCGGCTTCCACTTCATAGTCGCCGGCAATCAGGTCGTTCTTTCCGCCGCCGACTTTCAGCGTGTCGTTGGCTTTCACTGCACGCAGGCGGTTACGGCCGACGGCAATGGTCTCGTCCTGGCCAATCTTTTGGGTGCGGTCTACGCCAACCGCGAGTGTTTGGTTGTTATTGACCTGCGTGTTCTGGTCCTTCTGCGCATGGATAAACACTTCCTGAC
>NZ_VAUO01000014.1 GCF_005796105.1 Pseudomonas mosselii
CCGGTCGTACACCGCGAACACCGGCGAAGCCGGTGCCATCCACCGCATCGCCTGCTTCGCGGCTAAAGCCGCTCCCACAGGGTTCGCATCAGCTTCCCAATGATCAGCAAGAAAGTTGTTCCCGCGTGCATGATGTGCGCGGCGCCATAAGCATCGAACTTTTCGATCTTGATCCACGGTATTCAGCCTGCGCACCTGCTCCGGGCTGCTGATACAATCGGTCGATCTGAAATTTCCTACCACCAGGAGCACAACGTGCCCGTCGTCTTTGTTGCCGCCTCAAAACTCCCGACGCCCTTCGCGACTTTCACCATGCATGGTTTCCTCGACGAAGCCACCGGCCGTGAGCATGTGGTGCTCAGCCTGGGTGACATTGCCGACGGCCAGCCGGTGTTGGGGCGCCTGCACTCTGAGTGCCTGACCGGCGACGCCCTGTTCAGCCAGCGCTGTGACTGTGGCTCGCAACTGGAAGCTGCGCTGCAAGCCATCGCCCGTGAGGGCCGTGGCGTGCTGCTGTACCTGCGCCAGGAAGGCCGTGGTATTGGCCTGCTGAACAAGATCCGCGCCTACGAACTGCAAGACGGTGGCGCCGATACCGTCGAGGCCAACGAGCGCTTGGGCTTTGCTGCCGACCAGCGCGACTACGCCATGTGCTTGCCAATGCTCGAGCACCTGGGGGTCAGTTCGCTGCGTCTGATGACCAACAATCCGCGCAAGGTCAAAGCCCTGACCGACATGCATATCAAGGTCGCCGAGCGTGTGCCGCTGCACACCGGGCATAACCCGCACAACCGCCTGTACCTGGCCACCAAGGCCGACAAGCTTGGCCACATGATGGGCAACCAGCACCAGGGCGAGGTCCCCCAGGCGTGACCCGTGGCGAGGTCAAGCGCCGACTGGCCCTGGCTTGGTGGCAGTACCTGGCGGTCGGCTTGGTGCCGTTGCCAGTGATGGCTTGGGCTTTTGGTGCTGGTGACCCGCTGATGCCGGTGCTGGCGATGCCGCTGTTCATTGCTGGCACCGCCACGTTGTTTCTCAGCTTGCCGCGCTTCGGCGCCTACAAGCGGGCGCTGATCGCCACCGACAAGGCCTTGGGCAGCGCCGAAGAGCCGGCTGCCTGGATCGCGTTGGCACAGGCGCGACGCATGGCGATGCTGTTTGCTTGTTTCCCGGCTTGGGTGGCCGCGTTGTCGGTGCTAGTGGGGCTGGAGGCGATACCGCAGTGCCTGCTTGCGCTGTCGACGGTGGTGGTGCTTTACCTCTATCGCATCCCACGCCAGCTCGGCTGAGAAAATCCCCGCAAGGCCGCTCCTGCACCGACCGCGCAAGCCAACATTCACGGGCTAGCGCGGACTATGCAAGAGCGGCCTTGCCAATGCCTGTCGCGGGGGCGTTACAGGCCGAGCTTAGCCATGCGGGCGAGTACCGCAGCCTCGATGCCTGCGGCATCCAGTCCGCACTCGGCGAGCATCTGTGCAGGCTTGGCGTGCTCGACGTAGAGGTCCGGCAGGCCCAGGTGCAGCAGCGGCTTGACCACGGCTTCGCGGGCCAGGAACTCACCGACGGCAGCACCTGCGCCACCCATGATGGCGTTTTCCTCGATGGTCACCAGCAACTCATGCTGAGCAGCCATCTCCAGCACCAGCGCCTCATCCAGTGGCTTGACGAAGCGCATGTCGACCACGCTGGCATCGAGCTTTTCAGCCACCTGCAGCGCCTCGGTCAACTGCACGCCGAACACCAGCAGCGCGACGTTGCGGCCATGGCGGCGGACTACGCCCTTGCCGATTTCCAGTGGATCGAGGTCACCGCTGATCGGTACGTTAGGGCCGGTGCCACGGGGGTAGCGTACTGCCGCTGGACCTTTGTAGTGATGGCCGGTGCTGAGCATCTTGCGCAGCTCGTTCTCATCGCTTGGGGTCATCACCAGCATGCCGGGGATGCAGCGCAGGTACGACAGGTCGTAACTGCCGGCGTGGGTCGGGCCGTCTTCGCCGACCAGGCCTGCGCGATCGATGGCGAACAGCACGTCCAGATCCTGCACTGCCACATCATGAATCAGCTGGTCATAGGCGCGTTGCAGGAAGGTGGAGTAGATCGCCACCACCGGCTTGGCGCCTTCGCAGGCCATGCCAGCGGCCAGGGTTACGGCATGCTGCTCGGCGATGGCCACGTCGAAGTAACGCTCGGGGTAGCGCTCGCTGAATGCGACCAGGTCCGAGCCTTCCTTCATTGCCGGGGTGATACCCACCAGGCGGTTGTCGGCGGCGGCCATGTCGCACAGCCACTGGCCGAACACTGCCGAATACTTGGGGCCACTGGGCTTTTTCGGGGCCACTGGCTTGTCGGCCGGCTCCAGCTTGGTGATGGCGTGGTAGCCGATTGGGTCGACTTCGGCCGGGGCGAAGCCCTTGCCCTTCTTGGTGACCACGTGCAGGAACTGCGGGCCCTTGAGGTCACGCATGTTGCGCAGGGTGGCGATCAGTGTGGGCAGGTCGTGGCCGTCGATTGGGCCGATGTAGTTCCAGCCCAGCTCCTCGAACAGGGTGCCGGGGACCAGCATGCCCTTGGCGTATTCTTCGGTGCGGCGGGCGATTTCCCAGGCGCCTGGCAGGCGCGAGAGGACTTTCTTGCTGCCTTCGCGCATGCTCGCGTAAGTGCGGCTGGAGAGGATCTTGGCCAGGTAGTTGGACAGCCCGCCGACGTTGCGCGAAATCGACATGTCGTTGTCATTGAGGATGACCAGCATGTCGGCGTTGACTTCCTGCGCGTGGTTCAGCGCCTCGAAGGCCATGCCGGCGGTCAGCGCGCCGTCACCGATCACCGCGATGGATTTGCGCGGGTCGTTCTGCAGGCGGGCGGCGATGGCCATGCCTAAGGCGGCGCTGATCGAGGTGCTGGAGTGGCCGACGCCGAAGGTGTCGTACTCGCTCTCGCTGCGCCGCGGAAAGGCCGCGATGCCGTCCTTCTGGCGCAGGCTGAGCATGCGCTGGCGGCGACCGGTGAGGATCTTGTGCGGGTAGGCCTGGTGACCGACGTCCCACACCAGACGGTCATCGGGTGTGTCGAAGACGTAGTGCAGGGCGATGGTCAGCTCGATGACACCCAGGCCAGCACCAAAATGCCCACCGGTCTGACCAACGGTGTAGAGCAGCTCCTGGCGCAGCTCGTCAGCCAGGGTCTCCAGGTCGGCTTCGGCCAGCCGGCGCAAGCCGGCTGGCGTATCGGCGCGGTCCAGCAACGGCGTGACCGGGCGTTCGCGGGGGATCTCTTGAAACGTCGTGGGCATCAGGCGAGTCGTTATAGGTTTGAAGACGCGGCAGTTTACCCCATTGTGGGAAAAGCTGCCCATTCAAGCAGGGGCATACACACCCTGTTGGCGCGGGTTGTCCACGCTCGCTCAGGCCTGGGTGTCAGGGCTTAATGGCGGCGTTCGACGATAAAGCGGGCCAGCGCACGCAGCGGCTCGGCGTGCTCGTCAAACCCTTGCAACGCCGCCAGCGCCTGGTCGCGCAGCTCCAGTGCATAGGCCTTGGCCGCGTCCAACCCGAGCAATGCCGGGTAGGTGGGTTTGTCACGGGCGATGTCAGCGCCCTGGCGTTTGCCCAGGGTGGCGGTGTCGCTTTCCACGTCGAGGATGTCGTCCTGCACCTGGAAGGCCAGGCCGATGGCTTGTGCATAGGTCTGCAACGCGTCGAGCTGGGCTTGTTCGGCGTGGCCGCTGGCCAGAGCGCCCAGGCGCACGCTGGTTTCGATCAGTGCACCGGTCTTGTGCCGGTGCATGTATTCCAGCGCCTTCTGGTCGAGCTTAAGGCCCACCGAACCGAGGTCGATGGCCTGGCCGCCGACCATGCCAGCGGGGCCTGCGGCCTTGGCCAGGGCCTGGACCATGGCCAGGCGCAGGCTATCGGGCTGCGGGCTCAGGCGCGCGTCGAGTAGGGCGCTGAACGCCAGGCTTTGCAAACCGTCGCCGGCAAGGATGGCGCAGGCTTCGTCGAAGGCTTTATGGGTGGTCGGCTGGCCACGGCGCAGGTCGTCGTCGTCCATCGCTGGCAGGTCGTCATGCACCAGCGAATAGGCGTGGATCAGCTCGACCGCACAGGCTGCGCCGTTGGCCTGTTCGGCCGGCGCGCCCAGGGCTTGGCAGGCCGCGTAGGCCAGCAGCGGACGGACCCGCTTGCCGCCGTTCATCACGCTATAGCGCATGGCCGCATACAGGCGTTCGAGTTCTTTGGAGGGGGCCTGGAACAGCGTTTCCAAGGCAGCATCCACGCGTGCCTGGCAGTGGGCCTGGTACTGCGCGATCATGCCTCGGGCTCCGCGTCGAACGGCTGGGCCGCCAGTTCGCCGTCACGCTCCAACAGGATCTGCACCTTCTGCTCGGCCTGGGCCAGGGCGCCCTGGCAGTCGCGGGTCAGGGCGATGCCCTGTTCGAAGGCGGCCAGCGATTCTTCCAGCGACAGTTCGCCGTTCTCCAGGCGCTCGACCAGGGCTTGCAGGTCGGCGAGGGATTGTTCGAAATCGATGGAGGCTTTTTTGCGGGCCATGGCGACTGTCTCGGTGGTGTTCAGAACGGCGCGACACTAGCAGAGCGGGGCAGGGGGAGCAAATCAACGCAGGTTTTGTCTTATTTTGTTGCATTTATCTGAGCGGTAACGTCTTGCACATTCAGATGTGATCGGATTGTGAGGGTCTTGGCCCTCTGCCATAATCCGCGCGCTTCGGCCCGCGGCCCCTGTGCGGCGGGTCTTTCCCCTCGATGTCACGTAACGGACTACGTTGTGAGCTTCCTCTCGATCGAATTCGGCCTCTGTTTCACGCTGTTCTTCATTGTCTACTGGAGCCTGTGCTGGAGTGCCCGGCTGCAAAACGTGCTGCTGCTGACGGCCAGCTATGCGCTGGTGGCGAGTTTCAGCCTGCATTCGCTGTATATCCTGCTGGGTTACAGCGCGCTGGTGTATTTGCTTGGAGGCTTGGCCGGGCGCTATCCCGGGCGTGGGTTCTGCAATGCGCTGTTGCTTGCCTTGGTGGTGGGCTGCTTCTACCTGTTCAAGTATCAGGTGTTCTTCGTCGAAGGGGTGCAAAACGCCTTGGCGGCGGCCGGGGTGCAAGTGGCGTTGCCGCTGCTGGACGTGCTGGTGCCCATTGGCCTGTCGTTCTACGCCTTCCATTCGGTCAGCTACGTGGTGTCGATCAGTCGGCGCGAACTGCAACCGGTCGGGCCGCTGGACCTGGCCCTGTACCTGGCGTTCTTCCCCAGCCTGGTGGCGGGCCCGGTGAACCGGGCACTGCACATGCTGGCGCAGATCCGCCCCGAGGCCATGCGCCAAGTGCTCGAGCCGCAGCGTGCGCTGGGCTTGATTGCCCTGGCGGTGATCAAGCTGTTCTTCCTCAGTGCCTGGCTGGGCAGCGAGTGGGTCGACCCGGTGTTCGACACGCCCGGCAGCTATTCGCCCGAGCAGGTGCTGTTGAGTGTGTATGGCTACAGCTTCCTGATCTACTTCAACTTCAGTGGCTACACCAACCTGGTCACCGGCATTGCGCTGCTGCTGGGTTTTCGTCTGCCGGAGAACTTCAACGCGCCCTACATGGCGCACAACCTCAAGGAGTTCTGGGGGCGCTGGCACATCAGCCTGTCGCGGTTCATCCGTGACTACGTCTATATCCCCCTGGGGGGCAATCGCCAGGGGGCCTGGCGCGGCAACCTGAACATGCTGCTGGCGATGCTGGTGTCCGGGCTGTGGCACGGGGCGAGCCTGAACTTCATCATCTGGGGCGCGCTGCATGGCGTGGGCCTGGCGATTTCCAAGCTGTTCAGCCAGTGGCTGCCCGGCTTCGCCAAGTTGCCGGGGGCCGGGCTGATGGCGCGTCTGATGACCTTCCACTACGTCGCCTTCGCCTGGATCTTCTTCCGCAGTACCACGCTCGATGGCGCCCTGGAGATGCTCGGTGATATCGCTGAGCTGAGCCTGGCTGGGCTGGCCAGCAGCACCGGCCTGATGCTGCTGGGCTGCGTACTGTTCGTGGCCAGCTACCCGCAGTGGCTGGCGCTGCTGCGCCAGTGCTTTGCCGCCAGCCAACGACTGCCGTGGCTGTTGTATCCGGTTCCGCTGGGGATCGGTGTGTCGCTGGTGATCTTCGCTTCGCAATCGGGTGTGCCGGGGTTCATCTATGCAAGTTTCTGATAGCAAACAGCTGCTCCAGGTGCAGTTGGGCGCTGCCCGTGCGTTGTACGCGATTGTGTTGACCACCGCGTTGCTGTTCTGGCTGAACCAGGACTCGATCAAGCTCTACTGCCAGCAGAAGTACCACGAGGGTTGCGAGATTCCGCTGTTGGGGCAACTGCCAGCCTGGCGCTACGGCGCGCAGTTGACCTTGGCCCTGGAAGACGGCCGCGACAGTTTCATCGAGCGCTTGCAGCAGGCCCCGCAGTTGGCCCGGTCCCCGGCGCCGGTGGAGTTGCCTGCGCCTGCGCCGGTGGTGACGATCAACCTGGAGACGCCCGCGGCGTTGGCCAAACCGTTGCCGGTGGCGAGCCCACCTGTGCCTGGCGTCGAGCCAGAGCCTGTGCCGCACACATCGGTCCCGGTGATGCGGCCAGCCGTTGTTGCCCAGGCGCCGCACCCGCAGACGTTGCAGGGCGGCACGCTGGTTTCGCTGGCGTCGGGTGACGAGGTGTTCCTGGTCGGCGACTCACTGATGCAGGGCGTCGCGCCGCATCTGGCCAACAGCCTGCGCAAGCGCTACCAGATCCGTACCGTCAACCTCAGCAAACAGAGCACCGGGCTTGCGTATCCGGGGTTCTTCAACTGGCCGAAAACCGTTGCCGATACTCTCGAACATGGCCCGAACATCCGCCTGATGGTGGTGTTCCTCGGGCCGAACGATCCTTGGGACATGCCTCAGGGCAAGGGTAAGCCCTTCCTGCGCTTCAAGTCCCCGGAGTGGGAGGTGGCTTACCGTGCACGCATCGACGCGATCCTAGACCAAGCCCGGGCACATAACGTGCAAGTGCTGTGGGTGGGCCCGCCGAACATGGAGAAGGCGCGGCTGTCCACAGCCATGGGCTACCTGAGCGGCCTGTATCAGGCGCAAACCGCGCTGTACGGCCAGCACTATGTCTCGGCCAACCCGATTCTCGGTTACGCGGACGACACCTTCTCCTATACGGTGCAGACGCCGGAGGGCAAGCGGGTCAAGGTGCGTGTCGACGACGGTATTCATTTCACCATCACAGGCCAGAAGATGATCGCCGAACAGGTACTGTCGCTGATCAGCTTCCCCGGCCTGACCGTAACAGGACATTGAGATGCGCCAATGGCATCACCTGCTGGGCCTGGCCCTGCTGATCAGCGCGGTACCCGGTTGCAGCACCGGCGCGAGCAGCGTGGCCGCCCAGCCCGCAGCACGCCCGGCGCCCGCACCTGCCGCCCGCCAGGACGGCAATCTGTCGCTGCTGGCCAACAAACTGCGCAACGCCAACCGGGCACCGGTGGCGATCGTCCAACTGGGCGACTCGCACACCGCTGCCGACCTGTTCAGCGGCGAGCTGCGCCGGCTGTTGCAGGCGCGCTACGGCGACGGCGGCATTGGTCTGGTGCCCGCTTCGCCGGTGCCAGGGATCCGCAACGACCGGGTGATCATCAAGAGCGAGAAGCGCCAATGGGAGCTGATCTCGGCGCGCAACCAGCAGAGCAGCCAGTTCCCCTTGGGCGGCTACTTGTCGTTGCCGCTGGCCAATCGTTCCAGCGTGGTGCTGCAAGCGCGCGATGAAGACGCGCAGCGCTACAAGGTGTCGGCGTTGTACCAGTCCACCACCAATGCTGCGCTGCTGGTCAACGGCGGCCAGCGCCGCGCGTTGGCGATCAGCAATGGCCAATGGCGTTTCAGTCCGGTCTTCGCGAACGCTGGTCTGCCGCTGCAACTGAGCGTCGAGGGTGGGCGCGGCGTGGCCTTGGGCGGCTGGTACTTGCAGTCGCAGAAGAACGCTGGGGTGATCTACTCGACGCTGGGCATCAATGGTGCGCGCCTGGAGGTGGTGGACAAGTGGCAGCCGGGTTGGCAGGACAGCCTCAAGGCCGTTAAGCCGGACCTGGTGATTCTCGCCTATGGCACCAACGAAGCGTTCGACGACAAGCTAGACCTAGCGCTTTACCAGACCCAGTTGGACACCACGCTGACACGCTTGCGCCAGGATCTGCCGCGTACTGCGATTCTGCTGGTGGGCCCGCCAGACTCGATCAAGCAGCGCAAGGCGCGTACCTGTGCAGCGCGCCAGCCTCAGCCGCTGGCGTCGGTGATCCGCATCCAGCAGCAGATGGCACGTAAGCACCAGGCGCTGTTCTGGGATTGGCAGGCGTTCATGGGCGGGCCGTGCGCGATTGCCGGCTGGCAGGCCAGCGGCCTGGCGCGACCCGATCTGGTGCACCTGAGCGCCGAGGGCTATCGCAAGAGCGCAGCGGGGTTGTATGAATTCCTGAAAGGGCCGTTGGGCCTGCGTTGAGGCTTGCGGCCCTGTCGCGAGACAAGTCGGGAGTGCCGACTTGCCTCGCGATGCTTTCGGGTCAGGCCGGCTCGGCCACCAGCATCGCTTCGCGATAGCGCGCCAGTTCATCGATGGTCAGCACCGGCAGGTTGTACTGCCGGGCGTACACCGCCACCTCCTCGCCCCGTGCCATGCTGCCGTCGGGGTTCATCAGTTCGCACAACACCGCAGCCGGGCGCAGGCCAGCCAAGCGCGCCAGGTCCACCGAGCCTTCGGTGTGGCCGCGGCGGGTCAGCACGCCGCCGTCGCGGGCGCGCAGCGGGAACACATGCCCTGGGCTGACGATATGGCGCTGCTGCGCTGTCGAGCGCAGTGCCGCCTCGATGGTGGTGATGCGGTCCTGTGCCGAGACCCCGGTGCTGACGCCTTCGGCGGCCTCGATGGTGACGGTGAAGCCAGTGCCATGGCGGGCCTGGTTGTTCTGTACCATCGGCGCCAGTTGCAGGGCGTCGACGGTGGCTTCGTCCAGGCACAGGCAGACAATGCCGCTGCAATCTCGGATCATCATGGCCATGGTTTGCAGCGACAGGTTTTCGGCAGCAGCGACGATATCGGCCTCGTTCTCGCGGTCGTCGTCGTCGAGCAACAGCACCGGACGCCCGGCCTTGAAGGCGGCGATAGCGGCAGTAACGCGGGGGAAGTGCAAGTGATGCGTGGTGGACATGAAACGCTCCTCGTGAATGATCGATGAACGTCTCGGGGCGAACAAAACGCGCGCGCAGGGGCACCTGTAGGCCCCTGGCAAACGCCTTCTTTCATCCGGACTATGACCGTCGGCTCTGGAGTTGCACCAGATCTGCTGACCTCCGACATGGCCGGAGCGCTCGCGGGCTCATCTTTCGATTTACCGCCGGTGGGGACTTTCACCCCGCCCTGAAGACCGCGTAAGCATAACGCGCGCTACCATCCGGTTGGCAAGCCTGGGTGGGGGGGCGATGCTTGGTTGCGACTGTCCCTGGTGTACTCTTGCGGCTCTTGGATTGACTACGCGAGCAGGAGCCTATGTCGTTTGTCGAAGCGATAGCTGAAAACCATGGAGTGCCAGTCAGCAACCTTCTGGTGCAGTATTTGGTGCGTAAGACCCGGGCCGCAGATCGAGGGAGCAAAGCGAGGCGCTCGCTGGGGAACGTGTATGCGTTGTTCGTGCTGGCCGAAGACTACAGGGACGGCAAGACTTCTCGCTTTACTGATTTACTGGCGCGCATGCGAATGCTGCCGTTTGGGTCAAAACTTCAAAATCACCCCCTTGATAATCGACTGAATGATGAATTCGCTCGTCAGCTTCGCGTAGACGGTGATTTGCTACCCGTCAGGGGGGCGAAGGTGGGCGGGCAAAAGGCCAGGGCGATATCAGAGCAACTGTTGAGTCATGGCGGTGCCGATCCCAAGCGGGTTGCGAGTGTCATTATCGATGCCGTAAATGAGTACATTGACCTGATTACAGCTAATCAAAGCAGCGTGCTGGAAGAGATTCAGGGTATTGAAACGTTGGAGGATCTCTTCAGGTTCTTCACCGCAGCGTTCGCGCCTAATGCGGATGCCAGATTGTTTGAAATTGCTTCCTATGTGCTGCTGGCGGAGCACTATCGAGGACAGACGATTTTCATCGGCCCGCGGGCTGAGAGTGTTGAGCCTAAACCGCTTGTACTTTTCCGAACTGGGCGAACCAATGCCAACGACGGTGGGATCGATTTTGTCTTGCAACCGTTAGGTCGTTTTTTTCAAGTGACCGAAACGTTGGATTTCAAGAAGTACTTTCTCGATTTTGAGAAGGTCAATCGCTATCCGATGTCATTCGTGATCAAGGTGCCTGCGGACAAAGAGACTGTGAAGAGCCGCATTCACCGCGATGCGTTGCACTCTGGGCAATACAATGTAGATACGGTCTTGATGTATATGGATCTTTTTGAAGAGATTTTCACGCTGCGGGATCTGCAAGCGGTGGCGGCCGGACTATCAGTCGCCACACTTGAACGGATCAAGCACGAACTCGCGTTACAATTCCAATTGGAATATGGGCTGTTGGGCTGATTCCTTGGTTCTCTGCTTTTTGGACAGGTTCTGAGTTTTACGAGCCTTGTGCTTGAGCAGTTCCTCGTCCGAATAGTCTGAAGGGATGCCAATGCGACGAAGTCCGATTTTTATGTAAGTTTCATTTTTTTCAATCGAAATAGAGCGGCGGCCAAGGCGCTTGGCCACCGCCCCTGTCGAAAATGAACCACCGAACGGGTCGAGCACCACTTCGCCTGGATTCGATGATGCGCGAATCACGCGCTCCAGCAGGGACTCAGGCTTTTGAGAGGGATGGTTCTCATATTCATCCATCTTGAAGCGAACGCGGGGGAATTCCCACACATTACCCGGTACTTTCGTTGTGTTGTACGGCTGTGGCGGATTCTTTCGGTAGTCCATCAGGCCGCGCTTTGCCCCAGTCTTCGCCTCAACCAGAATGTCATTGGCATTGAAGGTGTAGGATTTTGGGTTTTTCACCAAATGCAGGATTGGCTCGTATAGCGAACCGAAAAATTTCTTGGCTTGCACCCCTGAGCTGTCGTAAGCCCAGATGATCCGCGACAGAATTTCAAACTGTTTTCGGCAGTAAATGTCCAGGTGAGGCATATTTTGCGTGGAGTTCATCAAGTAGAACGTCCCGTTTGGCTTCAATATGCGGCTGCACTCGTCAATCCATTGCCAGCACCAAGAGAAATACTCTGACTCATCAATGCGGTCATGGATGCCGTCGAAATCTTTTCCAATATTATATGGGGGGTCGGCGAATATCAGGTCAATGCTGGCAGTTTCGATGGACTTGAGAACCTCGACAGCTTCTCCGTGGTATATGGTGTGGCCATCATGAGAGTATTGCTTGGTCATGACTGATAAGGTCCATTCAGGTGGGGGTAGCCCATTTCAATTGCCGCGCATGCGCAGTGCATGGTATCAATTTTCGCGCTTCGGGTAAATGCTGCTTGTCGGCTTTCGTGTTTTAGTCTATTTGTTTGGTTTTTTTGATTTTAAGTCGGTGGGTTATAGCTTTGCGAGCTGGTGTTTTTGTTCTTCGTTTAATCATTGCTCTTTAATTGTTTTGGAGTGTGAGGCACGCTTATGGGATTAATTAAATAATTGCTTTCAGGGGCGTTTATTTTGCTTTGATTTTTTGAGTCAAAAGCGGATAGGTTTGTAGTTCCTGATTATTGTTCCGCTTTGGCTCCAGCGCCTTAATTTTTTGGCGTAGTAGCGCTATGTTCAGGCGGGGGCTGATTCTGCCTACGGCCAGCGCTGAGTCGCCCCAGCCTGTTAACCGTGTCATTGGGGCGTAGCAGTAGCGCTTGCGCGAGTAAAGGGCTGACAGCCGAGCGCGTGAATGCGGGGGAGGGGGTCATGAGCCGCTACCCATAGGGCAATGCCTACCTCCGGCATAGCGAGGCTCTCGGAAAACGTAGGAAAATCTGGGCAATTAAAAAGCCGGCTTGTGGCCGGCTTCTCGGGGACGATCTTGGCTCATTTTTGATAAGCCGCAATCGCCTTAAACGGTTGGCAACATGGCCTGAAAAAGATGGCAGACGTCTGTGTGAGACGTCGCCAGGCCCTCTGGAATGCGGCTTGCACCAACAGGGGGCGTGATGTGCGGCGTAGCATACTAGGGCTTGCCAGCGATGCCCAGCAAAAAATGGTGCGAGGTGTTTCAGGCCGGACGTGCGGCGCGTAGGCACGCCCACCAGAATACCCAGCCGACGATTTCCAGCTGGCGGGTGCGGCGCTGGTTCGGCGTGAGGCGCTCGACCGGGTGGTTGAGGCGATCATGGCTGTGCAGGCAGAGCGTGTCATTCGGGCCATGGCTGAGCTGGTGGACCCGCAGGTGGCCGTCCAGGAGTAATGCGTGGTACTCGCCGTCGGCAATCCAGGTGACGCTGCGATCGATGGCCAGCAGCGCGCCTTGTGGGATTAGCGGCGCCATGTTGCAGCCGGGCATGGCGACGCAGATCGCGTGTCGCGCGTTCACGCCCAGGTTATCGAGGGCTTGGGCCGGTAAGCACTGGTGCAGCCCGGCAGATGGCGTCAACCTGCCCTCGCGGATGTGGTGCAGCGCAACCGATATGCTTGGCGAACCCGGTTCGAGCAGCGCTTTGGGAGGCTCGGCGCGAGGCACGGCGGCGCGCGGGGCGACAAGGGGGTCGGGGTGCTTGGGGCCTTCGCCCGTGCGTAGCCAGCGCGGGTGCACGCAAAACAGCTCGGCAATTTCGTCGAGTCGCGCCAAGGGCACACCGCGCTTGAACCAGTTGTTGACGTGCTGAGGGGTAATGTCGCGATGGGCAGCGAAGTCAGAAGAGGTCAGGTTGCACTCCAGCAGGAGAGCTTTGAGGCGATCACCGGATGTATTCATGGGGAGGAGTGTATCGCCGGTGAATCATCAGGGAAATGAACCTGATGTTGATGCGATCTGTCTGAAAACGCCGCATTTGTAGGGCGCATCCTCAGCTTGCGTAGGCCTTTTCCTGCGGGCAGAAAAAAGCCCCGCCGAGGCGGGGCTTGCGTGTCTGATCTATCAGCCCTTGTAGGCGGCGACCGACTTGGTGATCGCGGCGCGGGCGGCGTCAGCGCCTTCCCAGCCTTCGATCTTGACCCACTTGCCCTTCTCCAGATCCTTGTAGTTGGCGAAGAAGTGCTCGATCTGCTGGATCAGCAGGGCTGGTAGGTCGGTGTATTCCTTCACGTCGACGTACAGCTGGCTCAGCTTGTCGTGAGGAACGGCGATGACCTTGGCGTCGCCGCCGCCGTCGTCGGTCATGTTCAGCACGCCGACCGGACGGGCGCGGATCACCGAGCCTGGAGCAACCGGATACGGGGTCACGACCAGCACGTCCAGTGGATCACCGTCGTCGGCCAGGGTGTTGGGGATGAAGCCGTAGTTGGCCGGGTAGAACATCGGGGTGGCCATGAAGCGGTCGACGAACAGGGTATCGCTGTCCTTGTCGATCTCGTATTTGATCGGCGCGTGGTTGGCCGGGATCTCGATAGCGACGTAGATGTCGTTCGGCAGGTCTTTGCCAGCCGGAATCTTGCTGTAGCTCATTGGGCAATGCCCCCGTGTTTGATCAAAAAAGTGGCGGCGATTATAGGCACATTCCACCGCTGCATGCCACGCCCGCCCTGATGCGTGGGGCATTCAGGCGGGGGGCTGGCGGTAGTCCGGGTGCTCGGCCTGCAGGCGCCGCAGGCGCGCCAGCGGGTCTTGGCGATAGAAGCGTGCCAGCTGTTGGTAGACCTTTGGATAAGTCGCGTGCAGCAGGTCGGGGGCGCTGAAAAAATACTCGCTGGTGACGGCGAAGAATTCGGCGGGGTTCTCTGCCGCGTATGGGTCTATTGCGGTTTCGCGGTCTGGGTCGGCGTCCAATTGGCGGTTCAGGTCGTCGTAGGCGTGTTGCATCGCTTCGGCCCAATCTTCGATACGCATGTCGTTGTGCAGCGGTGGCAGGCCGTTGGCGTCGCCATTGAGCATGTCCAGCTTGTGCGCCAGTTCGTGGATCACCAGGTTGTAAGCTTCCCAGCCGCCGCCAGCCAGTACGCCGTCCCAGGCCAGGATCACCGGACCTTGCTGCCAGGCCTCGCCGCTGTGCTCGGCGTCCCAGACATGCTCCACGCCGCTGGCGTCGCGGTGGCGCTGCGGGCTCTTGAAGTCGTCGGGGTAGAGGATGATCTCGTGAAAGCCCTGGTACCAGTTCAGCTCGCCCAGGTGCAGCAGGGGCAGCTGGGCCTGGGCGGCGAGGAACAGGCGCTGGCCATCGTCCAGTTCGACCCCCGGCAAGGTGGTCAGGTGCTTGTCATGCAGGAACAGCACGCAGGCCTCGCGCAGCCAATGGTCTTCTTCGTCAGTCAGCCCGTCGAGCAGCGGCAGGCGCTCGCGCAGCGTGCGCCACTGGGCGTCGTCCACCGGGTATCGGGCCAAGGTACGCCGGCGCCGCCAGGCGCTGAACGACCACATGTGCGGCTTAGTGGGCCTTGGCCGCGCGGCCCAGGCGCCCGCGCAGCAAGCCGAGAATCATCGGCACCAGTGACAGGACGATGATGCCCACGACCATCAGCGACAGGTGCTGCTTGATGAATGGCACGTTGCCGAAGAAGTAACCCAAGGTGACCAGACCGCCGACCCACAGGATCGACCCGGCCACGCTGAAACCGAGGAAACGGGGGTAGTGCATGTGGGCGATACCGGCGACGAAAGGCGCGAAGGTCCGCAGGATCGGCAGGAAGCGCGCCAGGGTCACGGTCTTGCCGCCATGGCGTTCGTAGAACTCATGGGTACGTTGCAGGTAGTCCTGGCGGAAGATCTTCGAGCGCGGGTTACTGAACAGGCGCTCGCCTGCCGTGCGCCCGATCACGTAGTTGGTGCTGTCACCGAGGATCGCAGCGGCCATCAGCAGGCCGGCCAGCAGTACAGGGTCCATGCCGCCCCCGGCGGCTACGGCGCCAGCGATGAACAGCAGGGAGTCACCCGGCAGGAACGGCATCACCACAAGGCCGGTCTCGCAGAAGATCACGGTGAACAGGATGGCGTAGATCCAGGGGCCGTAGTTGTTGACCAGCAGATCGAGGTAGGCATCGAGATGCAGGATAAGGTCCAGCGGGTTGAAATCCATGTACAGCACCTGTGTTCTTGTCCCGCTTCTACGGGCGCGCGATGACGGACGGCGTCTAGGGCGTGGGCAGATTCACCTGGGAGAAGGTAACTTTTCACACATGACTGGAAAGGGATTATACGGCGAAGACGGGAAAGTGCCCGGAGAGTTTGTAGCGGGGGGTTACGGCATTGTCAGCCGGCACTGCGCAATTTTCTGTAGGAGTTCACCCAGCCCTGCCGGGCTGCGCTGTCGTGCAGAGAACTGATTTCGCAAGCGCGCCACGTACCCTGTGGGAGCGGGCTTGCCCGCGAAGCAGGCGACTCGGTGTATGGCACCGGCTTCGCCGGTGTTCGCGGGCAAGCCCGCTCCCACAGGTCTCTGCTAAATCAAAAAGTTATGTGTAGTTCTATGAGAGCGGCCTTGTGCCGCGATGGGGCGCAAGGCCGCTCCTACAGGTTTTTGCGCAAAGCCTTGCCGCTTGGAGTCACTCCTGGCTGAGCGGCAACACGTAGTTCTCGAACTCGGTATCCTTGCGAAAGCCCATTGATTCGTAGGTCTTGCGCGCGACTTCGTTGCTGCTGCTGGTGGACACGCGCATGCGCACGGCGTTGGATTCGCGGGCCATTTTCTTGGCCTCGCGCATCAGGTGATCGGCCACCAGCATACGCCGTGAGTCTTCGGCCACGTAGATGTCGTTGAGGATCCACACACGCTTGAGCGACAGCGAAGAAAAACTCGGGTAGAGCTGGCAGAAACCGAGCAGCTTGCTGTCGTCGTCCAGCGGCATGGCCAGGTAGATCACCGACTCGCCACGTTCCAGGCGTTTTTTGAGGAAGGACTTCGAACTGTCAGGGTAGGGCAGCTCGCCATAGAACTCGCGGTACTTCACGAACAGCGGGGTGAGCAGGTCGAGGTGTTCCAGGGTTGCCTTGATGATGCGCATGGGCGGGCCTCAGAGTCCATTGGGGGATACGGCGAATTGCCAGCAGCGTTCATCCGCATGCTGCCTAAAGCAGGCGACAAGCGCAATCGGCCATCGGTGACAGGTTTTTTACCCTTCACCAAGCAGGAAGTTCCCGTTTTTGTTGCCTGAATCATCGCTTTCGAGGCTTTGGATTTCGGCTTCGTCCTTTAGGTTCACGCCCGAGAGCTGGCGCCGGCAGGCTTCACGCATCAGATATAGCAGTCGATGGGCGGCCATGCCGTAGCTCAGGCCTTCAAGGCGTACGTTGGAAATGCAGTTACGGTAGGCATCGGTCAGGCCGACCTTGGGCGCATAGGTGAAGTATAAGCCCAGGCTGTCGGGGGAACTCAGCCCAGGGCGCTCGCCGATCAGCATCACGGTCATGCGTGCGCCGAGCAGCTCGCCCACTTCGTCGGCCACTGCCACGCGGCCCTGCTCCACCAGCACCACCGGGGCGCGGCTCCAGCCGTCGGCGGCGGCCTGTTCGTCGAAACGCGTCAACAGCGGCAGGGTGTGACGGTGTACGGCCAGCGCCGACAGGCCGTCGGCGACGACGATTGCCAAATCGACCCCGCCGGGGTTGGCCTGAGCGTGCGCGCGCAGTTGCTGGGCTGAGTCCTCGTGCAGGCGCCGGCCCAGGTCGGGTCGTTGCAGGTACTGGTGGCGGTCACTGGCGGCGCTGCGCAGCAACAGGCTGTCGCGGCCACGCTCGCTGAGCTGCTGGCGCAGGCTGGCGTGGTCGAAGGGCAGGTGCACGGCGTCGCGGGCTTGGGCGTGGGCGTACTGGAAATCCAGCTGGGCGCCAGTGGGCAAGCTGATGCCGGTGCGGCCCAGGGCGATACGCGCCGGGGTGAGGTTGCGCAGGGCCAGCCAAGGGTTTTCAGGGGTGGGGCTGTGTCGGTCCATGGTCGGTCGTCCCTATGCCAACTGCGCCAGGGCCTGGCGGAAGGCTGGCGGCAGGTTGTCGCCGAAGCGGATGCGCCCGTCGGCTTGGGTGAAGATGCCGGTGCGCTCGAGCCAGGCCTCGAATTCCGGGCCGGGGCGCAAACCTAGGGTCTGGCGCGCGTACAGCGCGTCGTGGAACGAGGTGGTCTGGTAGTTGAGCATGATGTCGTCGGAGCCGGGAATGCCCATGATGAAATTGATGCCGGCCACCCCCAGCAGAGTCAGCAGGGTGTCCATGTCGTCCTGGTCGGCTTCGGCGTGGTTGGTATAGCAGATGTCGCAGCCCATCGGTACGCCCAGCAGCTTGCCGCAGAAGTGGTCTTCGAGCCCGGCGCGAATGATCTGTTTGCCGTTGTAGAGGTATTCCGGGCCGATGAAACCGACCACGGTGTTGACCAGAAACGGCTTGAAATGCCGTGCCACGGCATAGGCACGGGTTTCGCAGGTCTGTTGATCGACGCCATGGTGGGCGTTGGCCGACAGCGCACTGCCTTGGCCGGTTTCAAAGTACATGAGGTTTTGCCCGACGCTGCCGCGCTTGAGCGAAAGCCCGGCCTCGTAGCCTTCCTGCAAGACGTTGAGGTTGATGCCAAAGCCGGCGTTGGCCGCCTCGGTGCCGGCGATGGATTGGAACACCAGGTCCAGCGGCACGCCGCGGTTGATCGCCTCGATCGAGGTGGTTACGTGGGTGAGTACGCAGGCCTGGGTAGGGATGTCGTAGCGTTGGATGATGGCGTCGAGCATTTCCAGCAGCGCGCAGATCGAGGCAATGCTGTCGGTGGCTGGGTTGATGCCGATCATGGCGTCGCCATTGCCGTACAACAGGCCATCGAGAATGCTCGCGGCGATACCGGCGGGCTCGTCGGTGGGGTGATTGGGTTGCAGGCGCGTCGAGAGCCGCCCACGCAGGCCCATGGTGCCGCGAAACGCGGTGACTACGCGGATTTTCTGCGCCACCAGCACCAGGTCCTGCACGCGCATGATCTTCGATACCGCCGCTGCCATTTCCGGCGTCAGGCCCGGTGCCAGGGCGCGTAGGCTGTGTTCATCGGCCTGCTCGCTGAGCAGCCAGTCGCGCAGGCCACCGACGGTCAAGTGGCTGACCGGGGCGAATGCTTGGGTGTCGTGGGTGTCGACGATCAAGCGGGTGATTTCGTCGTGTTCGTAGGGGATCAGGGCTTCGTTGAGAAAGTGCTTGAGTGGGATGTCGGCCAGGGCCATCTGCGCGGCGACCCGTTCGCCGTCATTGCTGGCGGCGACGCCGGCCAGGTAATCGCCCGAACGCGCTGGGCTGGCCTTGGCCATCACCTCCTTGAGGCTATCGAAGCGGTACAGCTGGTTACCAACGGTGTGTACGAAAACGGCCATACAGAATCTCCAGGGCGCCACCGGGCGAACCGGTGGCGCAAGTCTGCGATCAGTGCAAGGCCTCTTCGGCCTTCTGGATCGCGGCGAATTCCTCTTCCGGCGTACCGGCTACCAAGTGGTGGCGGCTGTAGAAGGCGAAGTAGGCGATCAGTACCGCGTAGATCAGCGCTGCACCAATCACTACCCGTGGGTCCACCAGGAAGCCTGCGACCACCGCGATGCAGGCCAGCACCAAGGCGACACCGGAGGTGAAGATGCCGCCGGGGGTGCGGTACGGACGCTCCATCTTCGGCCGGCGAATGCGCAAGGTGATGTGCGCGGCCATCATCAGCACATAGGACAGCGTAGCGCCGAATACCGCCACCAGGATCAGCAGGTCGCCTTGACCCGTGAGCGACAGGGCGAAACCGATCAAGCCCGGAATCACCAAGGCCAGCACCGGGGCCTTGCTTTTGTTGGTTTCCGAGAGCTTGCGCGGCAGATAGCCTGCACGCGACAGCGCGAAGATCTGCCGCGAATAGGCGTAGATGATCGAGAAGAAGCTGGCGATCAAGCCTGCCAGCCCGACCAGGTTGACGAAGCCGCCCATCCAGGTGGACCCGCCGTAGGCCTTGGCCAGTGCCTCGACCAGTGGGTTGCCCGAGGACTTCAGGGCTTCGGCGCCCGCGCCACCTGGGCCCACCACCAGGATCAGCAGGGCAAAGGCCAGCAGTACCAGCATCGCGCCGATCAGGCCGCGCGGCAGGTCACGCTTGGGGTTCTTGGTTTCTTCTGCGGCCAGCGGCACGCCTTCGACCGCCAGGAAGAACCAGATCGCGTAGGGAATCGCCGCCCACACCCCGACATAGCCGAATGGCAGGAAGCTGCTTGCACCGACAGCGTCGGTCTTGGCGATGTCGAACAGGTTGGCTGCATCAAAGTGGGGCACCATGGCGATCAGGAACACTGCCAGGGCGATGGCCGCGATGGCGGTGATGATGAACATCAGCTTCAGCGCCTCGCCCACCCCGAAGATGTGAATGCCGATGAATACGACGTAGAACGCCAGGTAGATCATCCAGCCGCCAATCCCGAACAGTGACTCGCAATAGGCGCCAATGAATACGGCGATGGCCGCCGGGGCGATGGCATATTCGATGAGGATCGCGGTACCGGTGAGAAATCCGCCCCAGGGGCCGAAGGCGCTACGGGCAAAGCCATAACCACCGCCTGCGGTGGGGATCATCGAGGACAGCTCGGCCAGCGAGAAGCACATACACAGGTACATGGTCGCCATCAGCAAGGTGGCGAGGAACATCCCGCCCCAGCCGCCTTGGGCCAGGCCGAAGTTCCAGCCGGCGTAGTCGCCGGAGATGACGTAGGCCACTCCCAGGCCGACCAGCAGTACCCAGCCAGCAGCACCTTTTTTCAGTTCGCGTTGCTGGAAGTAGTCGGAGCCGACTTTTTCGAAGTCGACGGAGGAGTTTGCCGGCGCGCCGGCGGATTGATCGCTTGGCATGGATTCACCTGTTTTTTTGAGTTATGGAGCAGCTTCAAGCTGCAAGCGGTAAGTAGAAGCAGCCCGCGTGAGGCTGCTATCACTTGTCGCCAGAAGCTCGAGACTGCTCTTCTTGGTGATGGGTACTGCATGAAACGAGCCACAAGCGCCAGGAAGCGGCTTCACAGCGGCCCGCTCTTTCTTGGCGCTTGTAGCTTCAAGCGTGCAACGGGTGCTTAGAAGAAGCCCAGCGGGTTGATGTCGTAGCTCACCAGCAGGTTCTTGGTCTGCTGATAGTGATCGAGCATCATCTTGTGGGTTTCACGGCCGACGCCGGACTTCTTGTAGCCACCGAACGCGGCATGCGCCGGGTACAGGTGGTAGCAGTTGGTCCACACACGGCCGGCCTTGATGCCACGGCCCATGCGGTAGGCGCGGTTGATGTCGCGGGTCCATACCCCGGCGCCGAGGCCGAACTCGGTGTCGTTGGCAATGGCCAGGGCCTCGGCTTCATCCTTGAAGGTGGTGACGCTGACCACCGGGCCGAAGATCTCTTCCTGGAACACGCGCATCTTGTTGTTGCCCTTGAGCAGCGTCGGCTGGATGTAATAGCCGGTAGCCAGCGAGCCTTCGAGCTGTTCCACCTTGCCGCCGGTCAGCAGCTCTGCGCCTTCTTCCTGGGCAATCTTCAGGTACGACTGGATCTTCTCGAACTGCTGTTGCGAGGCCTGGGCACCGACCATGGTGTCAGTGTCCAGCGGGTCGCCGCGCTTGATTTGCAGCACCTTTTTCATCACCACTTCCATGAACTGCGGGTAGATCGACTCCTGCACCAGCGCCCGCGACGGGCAGGTGCATACCTCGCCCTGGTTGAAGAAGGCCAGCACCATGCCCTCGGCGGCCTTGTCGATGAAGCTTGGCTCGGCCTGCATGATGTCTTCGAAGTACACGTTGGGCGACTTGCCGCCCAGTTCGACGGTGGACGGAATGATGTTCTCGGCGGCGCACTTCATGATGTGCGAGCCCACCGGGGTGGAGCCGGTGAAGGCGATCTTGGCGATGCGCTTGCTGGTGGCCAAGGCCTCACCGGCTTCGCGGCCATAGCCTTGCACCACGTTGAGCACGCCCTTGGGCAGCAGGTCGCCGATCAGCTCGAGCAGTACAGTGATGCCCAGCGGTGTTTGTTCGGCGGGTTTGAGCACCACGCAGTTGCCGGCAGCCAGGGCCGGTGCGAGTTTCCAGGCGGCCATCAGCAGTGGGAAGTTCCACGGGATGATCTGTCCGACCACGCCCAGCGGCTCGTGGATGTGGTAGGCCACGGTGCTGTCGTTGATCTCGGCGGCGCCGCCTTCCTGGGCGCGGATGCAGCCGGCGAAATAGCGGAAGTGGTCCACGGCCAGGGGGATGTCGGCATTGAGGGTTTCGCGGATCGGCTTGCCGTTGTCCCAGGTTTCGGTGATCGCCAGCAGTTCGAGGTTCTGCTCGATGCGATCGGCGATGCGCAGCAGCACGTTGGAGCGGTCCTGGACCGAAGTGCGGCCCCAGGCGTCGGCGGCGGCATGCGCGGCATCCAGGGCTTTTTCGATGTCTTCGGCAGTGGAGCGAGGGAATTCGGCGATCAGCTGGCCATTTACCGGAGAGGTGTTTTCGAAATATTGCCCTTTCACCGGAGCGACGAACTCACCACCGATGTAGTTGCCGTAGCGAGTCTTGAAGGAAACCTTCGCACCCTCGGTGCCGGGATGTGCGTAACGCATGGTGTGTCTCCTGATCGTTGTGATTGTTGCGGAGTTTCAAAGCGTAGAGCAAAGCTTGGGCCAGCGCCTGGAGTCCCTTGCCAATCAATGACTTGGGTCATTTTTCGGCACGCTGACAGGCGCTGGCGTGCCAGCGCTGGTACAGCGGGAGTGACACTTTGTACCGTTTATGGCGCGCTCGGTGACTAGGTGGTCAGGGCAGCATTGCAAAGCGCACCGGCCTGGGGGATGCTGGGGGCACGCGTATCTGCGGAGAACAACAAAAATGCAGAGCAACCCTTTCAGCCGCCATGCCCAGCAAGTGCTCACCGTCGCCCACGGCAAGGCCTGCGGGCCGGGCAGCGACCCTTCGATTGCCCGCTCCTGGCTGCGTTGCCTGGAGGACTACCACCTCGACCCCGAGCGAGCCCAGGCGCCAGTGGTGCTGGAACATGGCCGCCTGCTGGAGAGCCGTGAGGGCCTGCGCCAGGTGCTGCAGATTGCCGACACCGAGATGAACAGCCTGCACCAGCAGTTGTCCGGGGCAGGGCATGCGGTGCTGCTCACCGATGCGCGTGGCGTGATCCTCAACTGCGTCACCGCCGCCAGTGAGCGGCGCATCTTCGAGCGTGCCGGGCTGTGGCTGGGCGCCGACTGGAGCGAGGCCCGCGAAGGCACCAATGGGATCGGCACCTGTCTGGTCGAACGCCAGGCCCTGACCATCCATCAGGATGAGCATTTTCGTGGTCGCCACACCGGTCTGACCTGCTCGGCCAGCCCGGTATTCGACCCGCATGGCGAGCTGCTGGCGGTGCTCGATGTCTCGTCGGCGCGCCCGGATGTGTCGCGCCAGAGCCAGTTCCACACCATGGCCTTGGTCAACCTGTCGGCCAAGATGATCGAAAGTTGCTACTTCCTGCGTCATTACGAGCAGCAATGGCTGCTGCGTTTCCACTTGCAGGCTGAGTCGGTCGGGCTTTTCAGCGAAGGCCTGCTGGCCTTCGACGGCGATGGGCGGATCTGCGCGGCCAACCAGGGCGCGCTGCACCTGCTTGGGACCGTGCGTGGCGAGCTACTGGGTAAGCCGATGGAGCAGTTCTTTGCCTGTAGCCATGACGCGCTGTTCTGCCGTGCCACGCCCCAAGGCAGCACAGCCTGGCCTTTGCATACCCGCGATGGGCGGCAGGTGTTCGCCAGCCTGCGGGGCCGGGCACGCACACCGGTGTGGTCGGTGCCGGTGGCGTTGGGTGAGCCGCGTCGGCTCGTCGAGCCGGGCATCTGCCTACTCGACGCTGCCTTGCAACATGAATTCAGCCGCGCCGTGCGCGTGTTCGAGCGTGATGTGCCATTGCTGCTGCGGGGCGAGACCGGCTGCGGCAAGGAGGCATTCGCCCAGGCTGTGCACCAGGCCAGTGCGCGTCGGCAGAAGCCCTTCGTGGCTATCAATTGTGCGTCGATCCCCGAGAGCTTGATCGAGAGTGAGCTGTTCGGCTACCGGGGCGGCAGTTTCACGGGGGCGCGCAAGGAAGGCATGCGCGGCAAGCTGTTGCAGGCCGACGGCGGTACGTTGCTGCTGGATGAGATCGGCGACATGCCGTTGGCCTTGCAGACCCGCCTGCTGCGGGTGCTGGAGGAGCGCCAGGTGGTACCCATCGGCGGCGAGCCGCAGGCGGTGGATGTACGCATCATCAGTGCCACGCACCGTGATTTGCTCGAACGGGTAGCGCAAGGCAGCTTCCGCGAAGACCTCTATTACCGCCTCAATGGCCTGGAAGTGTTGCTGCCGGCGCTGCGCGAACGCAGCGACAAGAGCCAGTTGCTGGACGCTCTGCTGCATCAGGAGGCCGAGGGGCAAACGGTGACCCTCGATCCGGCTGCGCGTCAGGCATTGCTGGCGTTCGACTGGCCGGGCAACGTACGGCAGATGAAGAACGTACTGCGCACCGTGGTGGCGTTGTGTGAGGAAGGGGTGGTTGGTTTTCATGATCTGCCCGCTGTCATCCGCAGCGCTGCGGTCCCTGTAGGCGCGGCCTTGTGTCGCGAAAGGGCCGCAGAGTGGCCCCCGATATCCAGCGGCGTTGGCAATTGCGCCGGGGCTGCTGCGCCGCCCTTTCGCGACACAAGGCCGCTCCTACACGCCGAACGCGATGCGCTGCTCAGCGTGCTCGAGGCAAAACGCTGGCACCTGACCCAGGTCGCGGAGCACCTGGGCATCAGCCGCAACACCCTTTATCGAAAACTGCGTAAACACGGCATCGCCAGGGCCGGCTGAGCGAAACATCGGGTGCGATTTCCCGCGCCGTGGGCTACCCTGCCTCGACGTTTTGCGAGGTCGAACATGCACATTCACATTCTCGGTATCTGCGGCACTTTCATGGGTTCGCTGGCCGTGCTGGCCAAGGAGCTTGGCCACCGCGTCACGGGCTCCGACGCCAATGTTTATCCCCCCATGAGCACCCAGCTCGAAGCTCAGGGCATCGAACTCACCCAAGGCTATGACCCGGCCCAGCTGGAGCCGGCGCCAGACCTGGTGGTGATCGGCAACGCCATGTCGCGGGGTAACCCGGCGGTGGAGTACGTGCTGAACAAGGGCCTGCCCTACGTGTCAGGCCCACAGTGGCTGGCCGACCATGTGCTGCAAGGCCGCTGGGTGCTGGCGGTGGCCGGGACCCACGGCAAGACCACCACCAGCAGCATGCTGGCGTGGGTGCTCGAACATGCTGGCATGAGCCCAGGCTTCCTGATCGGCGGCGTGCCGCAGAACTTCTCGGTGTCCGCACGTCTGGGCGGCACGCCGTTCTTCGTGGTCGAGGCCGACGAGTACGACAGCGCCTTTTTCGATAAGCGTTCGAAGTTCGTGCACTACCATCCGCGTACCGCGATCCTCAATAACCTTGAGTTCGATCACGCAGACATCTTTCCCGACCTGGCGTCCATCGAGCGGCAGTTCCACCATTTGGTGCGGACTATTCCGAGCGAAGGCCTGGTCATCCATCCAACCACCGAGCCTGCCTTGGAGCGGGTGATCGGCATGGGCTGCTGGACCCCGGTACAAACCACTGGCGAGGGGGGGCAGTGGCAGGCACGCCTGCTCAGCGCCGATGGCTCGCGCTTCGAAGTGCTGTTCGATGGCCAGGTGCAAGGTGTGGTGGACTGGGCTCTGACTGGCCAGCATAACGTCGCCAACGCATTGGCTACCCTGGCAGCGGCACGCCATGTCGGTGTGGTGCCGGCCATGGGCATCGACGGCCTGAGCGCGTTCAAGAGCGTCAAGCGGCGTATGGAGAAGGTCGCCGAGGTGCAGGGCGTGACCATCTATGACGACTTCGCCCACCACCCGACGGCTATCGCCACCACCCTCGACGGTTTGCGCAAGCGCGTCGGCGAGGCGCCGGTGATCGCGGTGATCGAGCCGCGCTCCAACTCCATGAAGCTCGGCGCCCACCGCGCTGGCCTGCCGGAAAGCGTCAACGACGCCGATCAGGTGATCTGGTATGCACCGCCCAATCTCGGTTGGGACCTGGCCGGCACCGCCGCCGAGTGCACCGTGCCGAGTATCGTTGCCGACAGCCTTGAGGCAATCATCACGCGTATCAAGGGCCAGGCGCGCCCAGGCACCCATGTGGTGATCATGAGCAACGGCGGCTTCGGCGGCCTGCACGGCAAACTGGCCGAGGCCCTCCAATGAGCGGCCCGGAACGTATCACTTTGGCCATGACCGGCGCCTCCGGGGCGCAGTATGGCCTGCGCCTGCTCGATTGCCTGGTGCGCGAAGACCGCGAGGTGCACTTTCTTATCTCCAAGGCCGCGCAACTGGTGATGTCCACCGAGACCGACGTGATGCTGCCGGCCAAGCCCCAGGCCATGCAGGCGTTTCTCACCGAGTATACCGGTGCCGCCGACGGGCAGATCCGCGTGTACGGCAAGGAAGACTGGATGTCGCCGGTGGCCTCTGGGTCTGGTGCGCCGACGGCGATGGTGGTGGTGCCATGCTCTACCGGCAGCCTGTCGGCGATTGCCAGCGGCGCCTGCAACAACCTGATCGAACGTGCCGCCGACGTGACGCTGAAGGAGCGCCGCCAGTTGATTCTGGTACCACGTGAGGCGCCGCTGTCGACCATCCACCTGGAAAACATGCTCAAGTTATCGCAGATGGGCGCGGTGATCCTGCCGGCAGCGCCGGGGTTTTATCACCAGCCGCAGAGCATCGACGACCTGGTGGACTTTGTCGTGGCGCGCATCCTCAACCTGCTGAATATTCCACAGGACATGCTGCCGCGCTGGGGCGAGCACCACTACGGGGCTGACGATTGAAACGCACGCTGCTGGGCTTGCTGATGTGCTGCACCCTGGGGGGGTGTGCCACGCTACGTACGCTGGATGCCAACAAACCTGGCGCGCCGGTGGTGTATGCCGGCACGCGGCTGGATCTGTATGCGTTGAACGGTGGATGCTGCCCGCTGGATCGCTTCGGGGCCGAGGCCCCGGCGTATCCGCGTCTGGATCTGCCAGGGAGCGCGTTGCTGGATACCTTGTTGCTGCCGTTGTCGCTGCTGACGGCGGCAGGGGTGGGGTTCAATGCCAGGGGCGGGCTGTAGGCTGGCGACAGTCAGCTAATCCTGTTGCCGTTACGTTGTCGCCCCCGGCAGGGCTCTCGCCGACTACTTGCCCAGCTTGCGTAACTCGTCCGACTCGATCACCCGCACCCCGTCCTCTTCTTCAAGCGCCAAGCGCCACAGCGCCCGAGCCAGGGTGCAGGCTTCGATTCCACGGTACTTGCCCGGAATCAGCTTGGAGAACGGCGCCGCGAGCGTTTCGCCCAGGCGCGGTTGGATGCGCTCGCCGAGCAACAGCGAAGGCCGCACGATGGTCAGTTGCGGCCAGTCCTGGTCCTTGAGCGCTTGCTCCATCTCGCCCTTGACCCGGTTGTAGAAGATCGACGACTTAGGGTCTGCACCCAGCGCACTGACCACCAGCAGATGGCGCGCGCCCATCTCGCGGGCACGCTTGCTGAACGCCACCACCATGTCCAGATCGACCGCGCGAAACGCCGACTCGGAGCCCGCCTGCTTGAGCGTGGTGCCCAGACAGCAAAAGGCGATATCGACGCGGCCGGCCAGCTGTGGAAGAAACACCGCCGGGTCGCCCACGGGGTTTTCCAGGTGTGGATGTTCGGCCAGCGGCCGGCGGGTCGGTGCCAGCACACGGCTGATGGTGGGTTCGTTGAGCAACCGGTCGAGCAGGTGTTCACCTGTCAGACCCGTGGCACCGGCAAGCAGGACATGCTGAGGCGTCAAGTACATGATGTCTCTCCCTTGTTACACACAGCTTAGTGGTCGGCAGGTGTTTTTGCCTGTTCCACCGGCGCTGGTTGGGCCTCGTTGCGCAGTGCTGTCTCGGCCTGTTGCTTGCGCAGTCGCTGCCAGTGCGCGAGCACTGCCTGCGGGGCCCAGAGCTGCGGTTCGGAGGCGTCGAATCCTTCTCTTCGCTCTCGTTGGGCAACGCTTTGTCGCGCCAGTTCAAACGCCTGTTTCAGATCGTCCGTCTGGTTCAGCGCCTGGGCGAACAGGGCGTCGCCGAAATAGGTGAAATCAGCCTCTTCCGAACAGCCGAACGACACCCGGTCAGGTCGGGCGGCGGTCATGATCAAGGTTCGTTCATCCTTGAGCGGGGCGATGTAGCCACCGGAATAGCAGGCAGAGATGACAATCACCTTGTCGCGGTTCTTCAGCGGGGCCAGGGCGCTGGCCAGTTCGTCGGCGGACAGGTCGGCCAATTGCAGGCGCGGCTGGTCGAGCACCAGTTGGTGGTCGGGGCTGCCGTGGCTGGTCAGGTAGACGAATATCAGGTCCTCCGGGCCGCTGCGCTCGGCAATCACCCGGGCTGCACGGGACAGGCTTTCGCGGGTGGCCATGGGGCGGTCGGCCATGTGCTCGCGGTGGTTGACCAGTGTCACCTGGCCAAGGGCGCCGAAGCGTACCCTGAGCATGTTGCTGACGTAGTCGGCCTCGCGCATGAACACGCTCTGCTGGCCATCGCCGGCCACCACCAGGCTGTATAGCTGCACCGGGGGTATCGAGTGCGGCACCTTGGCCAGCGCGTCGTCGAGCAATTTGCCTTGCTTGAGCAAGGCCAGGTCCAGCGGGTCGGGCAGCAATTTGCCCTTGTCGTCGCGCACGCGCACGCCGTTGACCCAGTAGCCGGCCTCGAGACGGCCATCGGGGTGGGTCAGCCGGCCATTTCCCTGGTAGACGTCGTCGGCGAAACCACCGCTGAATTCGCTGCCGTCGGCCAGTTGCAGGGTGCCCTTGCCATTGAAGCGCCAGTCGCGGAAACCGCCCTTGTAGTGGCTGCCGTCGCTGCCCAGCAGTTCGCCTTCGCCGGTGAGCGAACCGTCCTTGAAATCGCCGATCCAGACATCGCCGTCGACGTTTTCGTAACGCCCACGGCCTTGCAGGTGGTTGTCCTTGAATTCGCCGATGTACTGCTCGCCGTCGGCGCTGTCGTAGGTGCCGGCCCCTTGCAACTGGCCGTCGATGAAGTGGCCACTGAAGCGGTTGCCGGCAGCATCGCTGCGCACCCCAGCGCCATTCGGTTTGCCGTTGGCGAACAGGCCTTGGTAGCGGCTGCCGTCGGCCAGCTCAAGCAGGCCGGCGCCGTTGTACTGGTCGTCCTTGAACTGGCCACGGTAGGTCTGGTCGTGCTGTTTGAGGGTGCCTTCGCCGTCGCGTCGGCCCTGCTTGAAGGTGCCCGCGTAGTGGCTGTCCGGTGTATTCAACTCGCCCAGGCCTTGGAACAGGCCTGCGCTGAACTGGCCACGGTAGATCTCGCCGTTGCTGCCGTGCCACTCGCCCTGGCCATGCCATTGACCATCCTTGAAGCCGCCGGCGTACCAACTGCCGTTGGGATAGTCGATGCGGCCTTCGCCTTGCAGCAAGCCGTCGACGACCTGGCCCCGGTAACGCCCGCCATCGGGCAGGCGTGCATCGGGTGGCGACAGGGGTTCACCTTCGCCACAGGCAGCGAGCAGCAGGGCAAGGGTCAGGGGCAGCAGTGGGCGCATGTTGGTGTCCGGCGAAACGATGCGCCGAGTATGCCGTACTGGCCTTATCGCAGGCTATCGCCAGCACCCACAGGTCCAGCGCGGCTCGATCCTGTGGGCGCAACCCCGGCGCGGCTCAGACGAAGCAGAGCGAGAGCGGCTCGGCGATGTAGGCAGGTTTCTCCTCGCCTTCGATTTCCAGGGTTGCGGTGACCTTGAGCAGCCACTGCCCGGGCTTTTTCTCGATGGCGTCGGTCAGCTCGACTTTCAGGCGCACCTGGCTGTCGACTTTTACCGGTTGAATGAAGCGCACGCTGTCCAGGCCATAGTTGACTGCCATCTTCAGCCCCTCGGGCAGCACCAGGATATCTTCCATCAGCTTAGGGATCAGCGACAGGGTCAGGAAACCATGGGCGATGGTGGTGCCGAATGGGGTCTTGGCGGCTTTGACGGGATCAACGTGGATGAACTGGAAATCGCCGGTGGCTTCGGCGAACAGGTTGATGCGCTGCTGGTCGATCTTCAGCCAGTCGGAACGTCCCAACTCCTTGCCAACGTACTGCGAAAGCTCTGTAACCGGTACATAGGGCATCGCGACTCTCCTGAGTGTCATTTGGTACGAGGGTGCAAGATCAGCACGCCGAACCGATTCAGTCAAGTTGGCCGTTTTTCGGCGAATATCGCCTTATAGCCAGTTGCTTAGCGTGCTTATAATGGCCGCCTGCTTTCAGGAGGTCCGTATGCTGTTGCGTGGTTTGACCTGGCTGGTGCTGTTCCAGCTGCTTGGGACAGCGATCAATCACCTGTTCCTGCACATCCTGCCCGGGCCGATCATCGGCCTATTGCTGCTGCTGGCCTACCTGATGCTGCGTGGCGAAGTGGGCAAGCCGCTCAACGAGGCAGCCAGCAGCCTGTTGCGCTATCTGCCGCTGCTGCTGGTGCCACCGGCGGTGGGGGTGATGGTGTACGCCCGCGACATCGCCGCAGATTTCTGGGCCATCGTCGGCGCGCTGTTCATCTCGTGTCTGGCGACGATGGTGTTCGTCGGCGTGTTGATGCAGAAGCTCATTCATCGCCAGGGGCGGCGTGAGGAGCAACCATGAACCTCGACTGGCACGGCGCGCTGGAGGCTGTCATCCACCACCCGCTGTTCGGCATCGGCATCACTCTGGCGGCGTATCAGTTGGTGCTGGGAGCCTACGAGAAAACCCGCTGGATCTTCTTGCAGCCGGTACTGGTGTCGATGCTAGTGGTGATTGGCATCCTACTGGTGTGCGGCATCGACTACGCCGAGTATCGCAAGAGCACCGAAATCATGAACATCCTGCTCGGGCCTGCCACCGTGGCCTTGGCAGTACCGCTGTACCTGAACTTGCGGCGCATTCGCCAGTTGTTCTGGCCGACATTTACTACGCTGGTAGTCGGAGGCCTGTTCGCCACCGTGGCGTGCCTGGCGCTGGGCTGGTGGTTTGGCGCCGAGCACATGATCCTGATGACCATGGCGCCCAAGTCGGTCACCTCGCCGATTGCCATGCTGGTTGCCGAGCAGATTGGCGGCGTGGCGGCGTTGGCGGCAGTGTTCGTGTTGATCACCGGGGTGATCGGGGCGATCTTCGGCCCTGCGCTGCTCAGCCGTTTTGGTGTGCTCAGCCCTGAAGCACGGGGCATGGCCCTTGGGGTTACTGCGCATGCCGTGGGCACTTCGGTGGCCCTGCAAGAAGGTGATGAATGTGGCGCCTTCGCCGCGCTGGCGATGAGCCTGATGGGGGTGGCCACAGCGGTGTTCCTGCCGTTGGCGGTCAGCCTGGTTGTTTGAGGAATCGTGATGACGCTACCGCTGTTTCCCCTCAATACCGTGCTGTTTCCCGGTTGCCTGCTCGATTTGCAGATTTTCGAGGCGCGCTACCTGGACATGATTGGCCGCTGCATGAAGCAGGGCGAAGGCTTTGGCGTGGTGTGCATCCTCGAAGGCGAGCAGGTGGGCAAGGCTCCACCTGCGGTGGCATCGGTGGGCTGCGAGGCGGTGATTCGTGACTTCGTGCAGCAGGATAACGGCTTGCTGGGCATTCGGGTCGAGGGTGTGCGGCGCTTTCGCGTGGCGCAGACCGAGGTGCGCAAGGACCAATTGCTGGTCGGCCAGGTGCATTGGCTGCCGGAGCAGGCCGACAGCCCCTTGATCGAGCAAGACGACGACCTGCTAGCGCTTCTGGTGGCACTGGGCGAGCATCCCATGGTCGAGGCGCTGGACATGCCGCGCGACGTTGACGGGCGCCAGGCGCTGGCCAACCAGCTGGCCTACCTGCTGCCGTTCATGGAGGAAGACAAGCTCGACTTGCTGGCGATGGACTCACCGCAATTGCGGCTTGAGGCGATCCAGACCCTGTTGGAACGGATCCAGGGCGAGTTGTTTGCCTGACCACGATCTCCTGTAGGAGCGGCCTTGCCGGAGCGCCGGACCGGCCGGAAAGGGCTGCGCAGCAGCCCCGGCAATTTTGCATGAGGCCGCAATCCTGGGGCCGCTACGCGCCCCTTTCGCGACACAAGGCCGCTCTCATAGAACTACACATAACTTGTTGATTTAGAAGGAATCTGTGGGGGGCGGGCTTGCCGGAGTGCCGGACCACCGCGAACACCGGCAAAGCCGGTGCCATCCACCGAGTCGCCTGCTTCGCGGGCAAGTCGGGGCGCCGAGCCGCCGCTCCCACAGGGTACGCGGAGCGCTTGCGAAATCAGTTCTCTGCGCGACAGCGCAGCCCAAAGGGCTGGGTGATCTCCTACAGGGATTTGCGCTCGGTTCAATACTGGTACCGCAACAACGCCTTGGGCAGCGCATGCAGCGCAAAGAATGACAGCAACGCGATGCACGCCGGCAAGACCAGCCACCACACCCGTTGCGACAACGCCGTGAGCGGCTGGCGGTATTGCACCAGGGTTAGGCTCAACGCACACACGCAGCAGGCCAGCAGCGCGCCTGCGAGAATGTCGGTGGGCCAGTGCACCCCCAGGTACACCCGCGACAGGGCAATCGAAAGTGCGGGAATGCAGCCCAGCAGCACCCAGGTCAGGCGCATGCGCGGGGGTTGGCCGCGCCCGGCCAGTACCGCCAGCACCAGGAAAAACGCGAACGACGCCGAACTGTGGCCGCTGGGCATGCTGTAGCTGGTTAGCGGGTCGCTCAGCACTTCGGGGCGGGCGCGGGCGAACAACCATTTCAACGTGCCGTTGGCGGTCGCCGTGCCGATCAGTGCGGCGCCGGCGAACAGCGCGTGACGCCATTGCCGGGCCAGCAGCAGCAGGCCGGTCAGCAGGCCGCCCAGGAAGAACTGGGTGCGGAAATCACCCAGACGGGTCACGACCACCACGATGCTGTCGATGGCCTGGCTGCGGTGTTCCTGCACCAAGGTCATCACGCCTTGGTCAAAGGCGCTCAGGTATGGCCAGCCGATGAACAGCGCGGCCACAGCCACGCCGCTCATGGCCGTGATCAGCCGGGTGCCGTGGCGCTGGTCGCGAATACTGCTGTTCAGGCTCAGGCCAATCAGCACCGCCAGGGTGCCGAACACGATGCCAGCGTCCAGCCAGAAGCCCTCCGGCAGTGGCAGGCGCATGGCCGCACCGGTGGCCCAGCCCGGCAGCAGGTAGGCGACCGACCAGCCAGCGCCGGCCACCAGGCTGACGGCGATAAAGCGAGGCAGCGGCATGTCGCACATGCCGGCGACCATTGGCAGCATCGGCCGCAGCGGCCCAATGAAGCGGCCTACCAGCAGGCTGGCGATGCCGTAGCGCTGGAAGTACGCCTCGGCCCTGCCGATCCATTCGGGGTGGTCGCGCAGCAGTGGCAGGCGGCGAATGTTCTGGTGGAAATACTTGCCCACCGCGTACGACAACGCATCGCCCAGCACCCCGCCGAGAAAGCCCAGCAGCAGCGTTTCACCCAGACTGAAGGTGCCACTGCCTGCGAGCACCGCTACGGCGAACAGCAATACGGTGCCCGGCACGATGATGCCGGCGATGGCCAGGCACTCGATGCATGCCACCAGGAAAATTGCCAGGCCAAGCCACTGAGGGTTGGCGCTGAGCCAGCCGGTCAGGCTGTCGATCCATTCGCCCATGTTCAGTTTCCTTGTTCGAGAATGACGAAGTCGCGGCCTTCGACTTGGCCGCGACGTAACGGGTTCCGCGTGCAGAAACGCGCATATTGGGCATCGACGAAGCGGTAGGGCAGGTGCTCGTCGCGACCGTGGGGAATGCCCAGGCGCGCGGCCTGGATGACCCGTGGCACGGCGAGGCCGCAGTCTTCGACGTACAAACGCGCGTGGTCGAAGCGTTGAGCGTCCCAGTCCGGCACCTTCAAGCCCATGGCCCGGCACAGCAGGGTCTGGCCATTGCACAGGCGCTCGGGCGGGCGCAGCTTGCCGCTGGCATCGGGGTTGTTCAACTGCATCTGCGCCAGGCTGTTCGAATCCGAAAGCGCATCGGTAAAAGGGTAGGCGGACTTGATCAGCACCGCATTGCCTGGCCCCTTTGCGCTGAAGTTCAGCGAATCGCCGCCGCGCGCGTAATACATGTAGATATGTCCGCCATCGAGAAACAGCGCCTTGCGTTTCTCGGTGTAGCCGAGCGAGGCGTGGCTACCCTTGTCAGTGAGGTAGTAGGCCTCGGTCTCGATGATTCGCGCGGCCAGCCACAGCTCGCCCTGGCGATGGCGAATCACCTTGCCCAGCAGTTCGCGGGCGAGGGTCTGTGCATCGCGGTCGAAAAAACTGTCGGGCAGGGCGCGGTCGGGGCAGGGGGCTGGCATGCAGGCAGTTCGTGGCGATAAAGCCGGGGATCATAGCAATGAATGGCTTAATCGAGGCTGAATCGCTTTGCGGGCATGCTTTGCGAGGGCTGTTTCATAGGTGCCCGATTTGAGCCTGTTGGGGCTGCTGTGCAGCCCTTTCGCGGCACAAGGCCGCTCCTACAGAGCCCGCGTGAGCCCGTGAATATTGGCTTGCGCTGTGGTTGTAGGCGCTGCCTCGTGCCACGAAAGGATTGGATCTGGCTCGGATAATTCCGATACGGGTGGTTACATCTTTCCTACGCATTCTTTCCACCCATTTTCTACCATCCGCCACCCGCCGCTGGGCGTACCCGAGCGCGCCAGTTATAATCAGCCGATTTCCCCTTTGACAAGACATCGAGCCCATGACCGAGTCCGTTCTTGACTACATGACCCGCCTGGGTCGCGCCGCGCGCGAGGCCTCGCGGGTGATCGGCCGTGCCAGCACCGCGCAGAAGAACCGCGCCCTGCAGGCCGCTGCCGACGCGCTGGACGCCGCCCGCGATGCGCTCACCGCAGCCAACGAACAGGACCTAGCCAAAGGCCGCGCCAACGGCCTGGAGCCGGCGCTGCTCGACCGTCTGGCGCTCACGCCGGCGCGCATCGACAGCATGATCACTGGCCTGCGCCAGGTGGCCAGCCTGCCGGACCCGGTCGGCGCGATCCGCGACATGAGCTACCGCCCGTCGGGCATCCAGGTCGGCAAGATGCGCGTTCCGCTGGGTGTGATCGGCATCATCTACGAGTCGCGTCCGAACGTGACCATCGACGCTGCCAGCCTGTGCCTGAAGTCGGGCAATGCCACCATCCTGCGCGGCGGCTCCGAGGCCATCCACTCCAACCGCGCCATCGCCGCGTGCATCCAACAGGGCCTGGCCAAGGCCGGCCTGCCGCCAGCGGTGGTGCAGGTGGTCGAGACGACCGACCGCGAGGCGGTTGGCGCGTTGATCAGCATGCCGGAGTTTGTCGATGTGATCGTCCCGCGTGGCGGCCGTGGCCTGATTGAGCGCATCAGCCGTGACGCGCGGGTGCCGGTAATCAAGCACCTGGACGGTATCTGCCACGTGTTCGTCGACGCACACGCCGACCTGGACAAGGCCTGGCGCGTGGCCTTCAACGCCAAGACCTACCGCTACGGCATCTGCGGCGCCATGGAGACGCTGCTGGTGGACCAGCAGGTGGCCGAAGGCTTTCTCCCGGAAATGGCCCGTCGCTTCGTCGAGAAAGGCGTCGAGCTGCGCGGCTGCCCACGCACCTGCGCACTCATCGACAGCAAGCCTGCCAGCGAAGACGACTGGCACACCGAATACCTCGACGCGATCCTGTCGATTCGTGTGGTCGATGGCCTGGACCAGGCCATCGAACACATCAACCACTACGGCTCGCACCACACCGACTCGATCATCACCGAGCATCAGGGCCAGGCTCGGCGCTTCATGGCCGAGGTCGATTCGGCGTCGGTCATGCTCAATACCCCGACCTGCTTCGCCGATGGTTTCGAATATGGCCTGGGCGCCGAGATCGGTATCTCCACCGACAAGCTGCACGCCCGTGGCCCAGTCGGCCTGGAAGGCCTGACCTGCGAGAAGTACGTGGTGATCGGTGATGGCCAACTGCGCGGCCAGGAGTCCTGCTGAGTTGAGCAAGGCTGCGGCAGTCCGGCGTATCGGCATGCTTGGCGGAACCTTCGATCCGGTGCATATCGGTCACTTGCGCAGTGCGCTGGAAGTGGCCGAGTTCATGGACCTGGACGAACTGCGCCTGTTGCCCAATGCCCGCCCGCCGCACCGCGACACCCCGCAGGTGGCGGCGCAGGACCGGCTGGCCATGGTGCGCAGTGCGGTGCAGGGCGTTGCGCGCCTGAGCGTGGACGACCGCGAACTGGCCCGCGACAAGCCGTCGTACACCCTCGACACGCTGGAGTCGGTGCGCGCCGAGCTGGGGCCCGACGACCAACTGTTCCTGGTGTTGGGTTGGGATGCCTTCTGTGGCTTGCCCAGCTGGCACCGCTGGGAAGAATTGCTGCAACACTGTCACATCCTGGTCCTGCAACGCCCGGATGCCGACGTAGAACCCCCTGATGCGCTGCGCAACTTGTTGGCAGCGCGTCAGCAGAGCGATCCCACCGCCATGTCCGGCCCGGCGGGGCACATTTCGTTCGTCTGGCAGACACCGCTCGCGGTGTCCGCCACCCAGATCCGACAGCTGCTGGCCAGTGGCAAGTCGGTTCGGTTCCTGGTGCCGGACGCCGTACTGGCCTACATCGAGGCGCACGATCTGTATCGTGCGTCCAACTGACGGCGCCACGGCGCCTCATTCAATGAGTTGAACGAGTTTTATATGACCAAGCAGAAAATCAATGGCGAAGAACTGGTCGAACTGACCAAGGCCGCGCTGGAAGACGTCAAGGCCCAGGATATCCAGGTCATCGACGTGCGTGAGAAGCACAGCCTGACCGACTACATGATCATCGCCACCGGTACCTCCAACCGCCAGATCAACGCGATGCTGGAAAAGGTCCGCGAGGCGGTCAAGGCCAAGGGCGCACAGCCTCTGGGCGAAGAAGGCAAGGGCGACAGCGACTGGGTGCTGCTGGACTTGAATGACGTCATCGTGCACATGATGACCGCCGCTGCGCGTCAGTTCTACGACCTTGAGCGTCTGTGGCTGGGTGCCGAGCAGAGCCGTTCGGCTGATGGTCGCCACCACAGCCCGGAGAACGCGCATGACTATTCCGAAAAGCTCAAGGATCGGGAATAAGGTCGCGCTGTGCGTCTGCGTCTGATTGCGGTTGGCTCGCGCATGCCCAAGTGGGTCGAGGAAGGCTGGCATGAGTATGCCAAGCGCCTGCCCCCGGAGCTTGCGCTGGAGCTGGTGGAAATCCCGCTCAACACCCGTGGCAAGAATGCCGATGTCGCCCGCCTGATCCGTCAGGAGGGCGAGGCGATGCTGAGCAAGGTGCAGCCTGGGGAACGCATCGTCACCCTGGAGGTCCATGGCAAGCCGTGGAGCACCGAGCAGTTGGCGAGCGAGCTGGATCGCTGGCGCCTGGATGCGCGTACGGTCAACCTGATGGTGGGTGGCCCGGAGGGGCTGGCGCCGGAGGTCTGTGCGCGCAGCGAGCAGCGTTGGTCGTTGTCGCCGCTGACCTTGCCGCATCCGCTGGTGCGGATTCTGCTTGGCGAGCAGATCTATCGTGCCTGGACCGTGCTGTCCGGGCACCCCTACCACAAATGAACCTGTAAGCCCGCCCGATGCCGCAGCAGATCCCCCTCAAGGACCACGAGAAAGACGCCCGCCTGGTGCGTAAACGCGTCGTCGTGGGTGCGGTGGCGATCATGCTGCTGATCTGCGTGCTGATTGCGCGCCTGTATTTCCTGCAGGTCATTCAGTACGACTATCACTCGACGCTGTCGGAGAACAACCGGGTGCATGTGCAGCCGATCCCGCCGACCCGCGGGCTGATCTTCGACCGCAACGGGGTGATCATCGCCGACAACCGTCCAAGCTTCAGCCTGGTGATGACGCGCGAGCGCGCCGGCAATCCCGGTAAGTGGCAGGAAGTGCTGGATGTGATCGTCGAGGTGCTGGAGCTGACCCCGGATGACCGGGCGTTGTTCGAGAAGCGCATGAAGCAGGGGCGACGGCCGTTCGAGCCGGTGCCGATCCTGTTCGAACTCACCGAAGAGCAGATCGCCCGTATCGCCGTGAACCAGTTCCGCCTGCCAGGCGTCGAGGTGGCTGCGCAGTTGGTCCGTCACTACCCGCAGGGCACGCATTTCGCCCATTCGGTGGGGTATGTGGGGCGCATCAACGAGAAGGAGCTCAAGACGCTCGACCCGGTCAATTACAGCGGCACCCACCATATCGGCAAGACCGGCATCGAGCGCTTCTACGAAGACGAGCTGCACGGCCAGGTGGGTTACGAGGAAGTCGAGACCAATGCCCGTGGCCGTGTGCTGCGGGTACTCAAACGCACCGACCCCAAGCCAGGCAAGGACATCGTCCTGAGCCTCGACATCAAGTTGCAGGAGGCTGCCGAACAGGCGCTGGGTGGACGCCGTGGCGCGATCGTGGCACTCGATCCGCGCACTGGCGAGGTGTTGGCGATGGTCAGCCAGCCGAGCTTCGACCCTAACTTGTTCGTCACCGGCATCAGCTTCAAGGCCTATGCCGAACTGCGCGATTCGATCGACCGTCCGCTGTTCAACCGTGTGTTGCGTGGCCTGTACCCGCCGGGTTCGACGATCAAGCCGGCAGTGGCCATCGCCGGGTTGGACAGCGGCGTGGTCACAGCGTCCAGCCGGGTTTTCGACCCCGGTTACTACCAACTGCCCAACTATGACCATAAGTACCGCAACTGGAACCGTACCGGCGATGGCTGGGTGGATCTGGATGTGGCGATCATGCGCTCTAACGACACGTACTTCTACGATCTGGCGCACAAGATGGGCATTGATCGGTTATCCAGCTACATGAACCGCTTCGGCATTGGACAAAAAGTCTCGCTCGACATGTTCGAGGAATCTCCAGGGCTCATGCCATCGCGCGAGTGGAAACGCGCCACCCGCCGTCAGGCCTGGTTCCCGGGGGAAACCCTGATTCTCGGGATTGGCCAGGGCTACATGCAGGCGACACCCCTGCAACTGGCCCAGGCCACCGCGCTGATCGCCAACAAGGGTGTGTGGAACCGCCCGCACCTGGCCAAGACCATCGAAGGTCAGCCGCCAGTGGACCAGAACCCCATGCAAGACATTGTCCTGCGTGACAAATCCGACTGGGCCAAGGTTACCCATGGCATGGAGCAGGTGATGCACGGCGCCCGGGGGACCGCGCGCAAGGCGGCGCTGGGCTCGCAATACCGCATCGCAGGCAAGAGCGGCACGGCGCAGGTGGTGGCGATCAAGCAGGGCGAGAAGTACGACCGCAACAAGCTTCAGGAGCGCCACCGCGACCACGCGTTGTTCGTCGCCTTCGCCCCGGCCAACGACCCGAAGATCGTGGTCTCGGTGATGGTCGAGAACGGCGAGTCCGGCTCAGGTGTCGCCGCCCCCGTGGTACGTCAGGTCATGGACGCCTGGCTGCTCGACGAGAATGGCCAGCTCAAGCCTGAGTTTGGCCCCGCCACAGTCGCCCAGGAAACGGCCCCGTGAAGAACAATTTCGATCGCATGCTCTCCAGCGAGGACGTGATGCGCAGGCGCGCCAGCTTCCTGCAGCGCATCCACGTCGACGGTCCCTTGCTGCTCATCCTGCTCACACTCGCCGCTGGCAGCCTGTTCGTGCTGTATTCGGCCAGCGGCAAGAATTGGGATCTGCTGATGAAGCAGGCCAGCTCGTTTGGCATTGGTCTGGTGTCGATGTTCATCATCGCTCAGCTCGAACCGCGCTTCATGGCACGCTGGGTGCCGCTGGCGTACCTGGCCGGTGTGCTCCTGCTGGTGGTGGTGGACGTGATGGGCCACAACGCCATGGGTGCCACGCGCTGGATCAACATCCCCGGGGTGATCCGTTTTCAGCCCTCAGAGTTCATGAAGATCATCATGCCGGCGACCATCGCTTGGTATCTGTCCAAGCGCACCCTGCCGCCACACCTCAAGCATGTGGCGATCAGCCTGGTGCTGATCGGCGTGCCGTTCATCCTCATCGTGCGTCAGCCTGACTTGGGGACTGCACTGTTGATCCTGGCCTCCGGCGCCTTCGTGTTGTTCATGGGGGGGCTGCGTTGGCGCTGGATCATCAGCGTGATCACCGCGGCAGTGCCGGTGGCGGTAGGCATGTGGTTCTTCGTGATGCACGACTATCAAAAGCAGCGCGTACTGACCTTCCTCGACCCTGAAAGCGACCCCCTGGGCACGGGCTGGAACATCATCCAGTCCAAGGCGGCGATTGGCTCAGGCGGCGTGCTGGGCAAGGGCTGGCTGCTCGGCACCCAGTCGCACCTGGACTTCCTCCCGGAAAGCCACACCGACTTCATCATCGCGGTGCTGGGGGAGGAATTCGGCTTGGTGGGCATCTGCCTGCTGCTGATCATCTATCTGCTGCTCATCGGCCGTGGCCTGATGATCACTGCCCAGGCGCAGACATTGTTCGGCAAGCTGCTGGCGGGCAGCTTGACCATGACCTTCTTTGTGTACGTGTTCGTCAATATCGGTATGGTCAGCGGCTTGTTACCCGTGGTGGGCGTGCCGCTGCCCTTCATTAGCTATGGCGGAACTTCGTTGGTGACGCTGCTGTCAGCGTTTGGCGTTCTGATGTCGATCCACACGCACCGCAAATGGATCGCACAGGTTTGAAAAAGGTGATGAATTTGATGCAAGCAGTGCGTAACTGGGCTGCCCGTTGTGCGCCGTGGATCGGTGCGGTGGGCCTGTTCGGCGCTGTCCAGCAGGCCCATGCCGGCGACTATGACGCCTCTCCTGAAGTGGCCGCATTCATCGGTGAGATGAGCCGCGACTATGGATTTGCCGGCGAGCAGTTGGTGGGCGTGTTCCGCGAGGTGCAGCGCAAGCAAGCGATCCTCGATGCGATTTCGCGTCCGGCCGAGCGGGTCAAACCGTGGAAAGAATACCGCCCGATGTTCATCACCGATGCGCGCATCGCCCGTGGCGTGGACTTCTGGCGCCAGCACGAGGCCGCCCTGGCGCGGGCCGAGCAGCAATACGGGGTGCCGGCGCAGTACATCGTCGCGATCATCGGCGTGGAAACCTTCTTTGGGCGCAACACCGGCAATTACCGGGTCATCGATGCACTGTCCACCTTGGGCTTCGATTACCCGCCGCGCGCCGAGTTCTTCCGCAAGGAACTGCGCGAGTTCCTGCTGCTGGCCCGCGATGAACAACTCGATCCGCTCACGCTCAAGGGCTCGTATGCCGGTGCGATGGGCCTGCCGCAGTTCATGCCGAGCAGTTTTCGCAATTACGCCGTGGACTTCGACGGCGATGGCCACATCAACATCTGGACCAACCCGGACGATGCCATCGGCAGTGTTGCGAGCTACTTCAAACGCCATGGCTGGGTTGCCGGAGGGCCGGTGGTCAGTCGCGCGACGGTCTCCGGCGAGCTGGCCGATCAAGGGTTGACCAGCGGCATCGAACCGGTGAGCACCGTGGGGCAGTTGCGGGCGCTGGGCTGGTCGAGTCATGATGCGCTGCGCGATGATATGCCGGTCACCGCCTTCCGTCTGGAAGGCGAAAAGGGCCCCGAATACTGGATGGGCCTCAAGAACTTCTACGCGATCACTCGCTACAACCGCAGCGTGATGTATGCCATGGCGGTGCATCAGCTTTCGGAACAGCTGGTTCAGGCACGGGGCGTCAACTAAATGCGCGAGTTTTTTACAGCCAATACGTTCAAATTGCTGACCTGCGTGGCCGTCGGCCTGGTGCTGGCCAGTTGTTCTTCCAGCCGACCGACCTCGCAAAGCGGCGGTAACGTCGTGCGTGCGCAGCCGGGCCTGGACATCAACCGTGCCCACAAGGATGGCGCGCCCTGGTGGGACGTGGACGTCAACAAGATCCCCGATGCCACCCCGACCGTGCACAACGGCGCCTACAAGGCCAACCCGTACACGGTGCTGGGCAAGACCTACTACCCCATGCAGGATTCGCGCAACTACCGCGCCGAGGGCACGGCGTCGTGGTACGGCACCAAGTTCCACGGCCAGAATACTGCCAACGGTGAACTGTATGACCTGTATGGCATGAGCGCGGCGCACAAGACCTTGCCGCTGCCGGCTTACGTGCGGGTGACCAACCTGGCCAACGGTCGCAGCGTGATCCTGCGGGTCAACGACCGCGGCCCGTTCTACTCCGACCGGATCATCGACCTGTCGTACGCGGCGGCGAAAAAGCTCGGTTACGCCGAGATTGGCACCGCGCACGTGCGTGTGGAGGGTATCGATCCGCAGCAGTGGTGGGCCGATCGTGGCCAGCAGCAGCCGTTGATGCTCAAGGAGCCGCAAGTGGCCCAGGCGCAGCCGATGACTGCCAGCACCGGTCGTGTCGAGCAGTGGACGCCGCCTGCGCAGCAGCATGCAGCGCCCGTGGTGCCGGTGCAGGTCGCGGGCAACAACGTGCCCTCCAGTGCCGGTGGCAGCATCTTGCAGGTGGGCGCCTTTGCCAACCCGGACGCCGCCGAGCTGCTGCGTGCCAAACTCAGTACCATGGTCAGCGCGCCGGTGTTCATCAGCTCCATCGTACGTAACCAGCAGACGCTGCACCGCGTACGCCTGGGCCCGATCAACAGCCAGGGCGAGATCCAACAAGCCCAGGACAGCATTCGCCTGGCGAACCTTGGCCAGGCCAAGGTTGTCACTGACTGAGCGGACAAGCGGCAAGCTGCAAGAAGGGGGGAAGCGTACATCGTCGCTTTTTCTTGAAGCTTGCAGCTCGCAGCTAGAGCCGCTCTAGCTGTCGGTTTGTTCATGAATTGCCGGGCCTTGCCATGTACAATGCCCGCTTTTGCCCTGGGCGGCATTACGCCGCACTTTTTTGGGCCAGGCCTAATGGCCACATAACCAGACTGACGCGGCGTCGGGCACCCTGTTGCCGACGGAACATCAGACCATTAGCGATTTACGAGAGACGGATGAATATCACCAACCTTGCCAAACGACTTTGCCTGCCCGTTCTGCTGATGATCATGCCGGCCGCCTTCGCGGCCGAGCAGATGATGCCGGCACCGCCACAACTGGCCGCCAAGTCCTACGTACTCATGGACGCGTCCAGCGGCAACGTGCTGGTCGAGAACAACGGTGACGAGCGCCTGCCGCCAGCCAGCCTGACCAAGCTGATGACCGCCTACATCGCCACCCTCGACATCCGTCGCGGCCAGATTGGCGAGAACGACCCGGTCACCGTCAGCGAAAACGCCTGGCGTACCGGCGGTTCGCGCATGTTCATCAAAGTCGGTAGCCAGGTCACCGTCAGCGACTTGCTGCACGGCATCATCATCCAGTCCGGCAACGATGCCTCGGTTGCCCTGTCCGAGCACATCGCCGGTAGCGAAGATGCCTTCGCCGACATGATGAACAAGACTGCCGCCGACCTCGGCATGTCCAACAGCCACTTCATGAACCCGACCGGCCTGCCGAACCCGGAGCACTACTCCTCGGCTCACGACATGGCCCTGCTGGCACGCGCGATTATCAACGAAGATCCTGCGCACTACGCCATCTACTCGCAGAAAGAGTTCTTCTGGAACAACATCAAGCAGCCTAACCGCAACCTGCTGCTGTGGCGTGACAAGACCGTCGACGGTCTGAAAACGGGCCACACCGAAGAAGCCGGCTACTGCATGGTGGCTTCGGCGGTACGTGACGGCCAGCGCCTGATTGCCGTGGTATTCGGCACCAACAGCGAGCAAGCCCGCGCTGCCGAGACGCAAAAGCTGCTGACCTACGGTTTCCGCTTCTTCGAAACCCAGACCTTCTACCAGAAGGGCACCGAGCTGACCCAGGCGCCGGTATGGAAGGGCGCCACCTCGCAAGTCAAGGCTGGCCTTGCCAACGACCTGACCATGACCCTGCCAAAAGGCCAATTGAAACGCCTTCAGGCGTCCATGACCATGAACCCGCAGCTGACCGCGCCCATCGCCAAAGGTGACGTGATCGGTAAAGTGGAAGTCAAACTGGACGAGAAAGTGGTTCACAGCGCTGACCTGATCGCCCTCGACGGCGTCGAGGAAGGCGGATTCGTGCGCCGTATGTGGGATAGCATCCGCCTGTTCTTCTACGGTTTGTTCAACTGATACGTGACCTGCATGCCCCCGTGAACCAGGCGGGGGCATTGTTGCTGCCACGGCTTACGAGGCCGTTACCGCCATGAGCGAAGAAGACGTCAAGTCGCACAAGATTGAATTCCCCTGCGAGGACTACCCGATCAAGGTGATCGGCGATACCGTTGTCGGTTTCCGTGATACCGTGATCGAGATCCTCAGCAAGCACGCCAAAGTCGACCTGTCGACGCTCGCCGAGCGTCAGAGCAAGGAAGGCAAGTACACCACCGTGCAGCTGCATATCGTCGCTGAAAGCGAAAACCAGCTGCACGATATCAACAGTGCCCTGCGTGCCACCGGCATCGTGAAAATGGTGCTGTGATGAACGCTTGTCTCGGTATTCGCGAGCTTGGCCTACAGCCCTACGAACCGGTGCTGGAGGCCATGCGCCGTTTTACCGAGCAACGCGGCCCGCACAGCCAGGACGAAATCTGGCTGGTCGAGCATCCCGCCGTGTTCACCCAGGGCCAGGCCGGCAAGGCCGAGCACCTGCTGGTGCCGGGTGATATCCCGGTGGTGCAGACCGATCGCGGTGGTCAGGTCACCTACCACGGCCCTGGCCAGTTGGTGGCCTATTTGCTGCTGGATGTGCGTCGCTTGGGTATCGGCGTGCGTGAGCTGGTCAGCCGTATCGAACTGACGCTGATCGAGCTGCTCGCCAGCTACGGCGTGCAGGCGGTTGCCAAGCCCGATGCGCCGGGTGTCTATGTCGATGGAGCGAAGATCGCCTCCCTCGGCCTGCGAATCCGCAACGGTCGTTCTTTCCACGGCCTTGCTCTGAACGTGGACATGGACCTTGCGCCATTCCGCCGAATCAACCCCTGTGGGTACGCGGGGCTGGCCATGACCCAGCTGCGTGACCTGGCAGGCCCGATCGAACTCGACGAGGTCAGGACAAGGCTGCGCGGACAGCTGGTCAAGCACCTCGACTATGCTGAGCAGACGACCCTCATGGGCGGAATCGACTGAATATGACAACTGTGCAAGAAGCCGTGCCTAACCAGATCCCCACGCAAGACGTGACCCCGCGTCCTGCCCCGAAAAAAGTCGAAGCCGGTGTGAAGCTGCGTGGCGCTGAGAAGGTCGCGCGCATCCCGGTGAAGATCATCCCTACCGACGAGTTGCCGAAGAAGCCCGACTGGATCCGCGTGCGTATTCCCGTCTCCCCGGAAGTCGACCGCATCAAGCAACTGCTGCGCAAGCACAAGCTTCACAGCGTCTGCGAAGAGGCTTCCTGCCCGAACCTGGGCGAGTGCTTCTCGGGTGGTACCGCCACCTTCATGATCATGGGTGACATCTGCACCCGTCGCTGCCCGTTCTGCGACGTGGGGCATGGCCGTCCGAAGCCACTGGACCTGGACGAGCCCAAGAACCTGGCTGTCGCCATCGCCGACCTGCGCCTGAAGTACGTGGTGATCACCTCGGTGGACCGTGACGATCTGCGTGACGGCGGCGCCCAGCACTTCGCTGACTGCATCCGCGAGATCCGCGCGCTGTCGCCGGGCGTGCAGCTGGAAACCTTGGTGCCGGACTACCGTGGGCGTATGGACGTGGCGCTGGAAATCACCGCGCAGACGCCTCCTGACGTGTTCAACCATAACCTTGAGACCGTGCCGCGCCTGTATAAGGCTGCGCGTCCGGGTTCGGACTACGATTGGTCGCTGGACCTGCTGCAGAAGTTCAAGCAAATGGTTCCGCACGTGCCGACCAAGTCCGGCCTGATGCTCGGCCTGGGCGAGACCGACGAGGAAGTGATCGAAGTCATGCACCGCATGCGTGAGCACGACATCGACATGCTTACCCTTGGCCAGTACCTGCAGCCTTCGCGTAGCCACTTGCCGGTGCAGCGCTTCGTGCACCCGGATACCTTTGCCTGGTTCGCCGAGGAAGGCTACAAGATGGGCTTCAAGAACGTTGCCTCCGGCCCGCTGGTGCGTTCTTCGTACCATGCCGACCAGCAGGCTCACGAAGCCAAGATCAAGCTCTGAGCGGGGCTTGAGCGTAACAGGCCGATGCACGCCATGAGGCGGCATCGGCTTTTTTGTTTTTGAGCTGCGAGCTTCATGTGGCAAGCGGCAAGCTGTAGGAGTGATGCGATGAATTGTGTGGAGAGCGCCGCCTCGCGCTTGCCCCAAGCCTTGCAGGTCGGGGCCCGCTTCGCCATTGTTGCCCCGGCTGGCCCAGCGCGGCTGGATCCCGGCAAGGCACACGATTGGTTTGCGCGGCGCGGCTACCGATGCCGTCTCTATCCGGGCGTCAGCCAGGCCGAAGGCTACCTTGCCGGTAGCGACGGGCAGCGCCTGCAGGACCTTCACGACGCGTTTGCCGACCCTGACATCGACGCCATCCTGTGCATGCGCGGTGGCTATGGCAGCATGCGCCTGCTCGATGGGCTCGATTTCGAACTGATCCGCCGTCATCCCAAGCCCTTGGTGGGCTACAGCGACATTACCGCGCTACACACGGCCATCAACCAGCGTGTCGGGCTGATCACCTTCCATGGCGCGATGCTCAATGCCGATCTGCTAGGGGAAAAACAGGCGCCCACCGCTTCCTCGCTGTTAGAGCAATTAGGCGGGCAAGTGGGCAGCGGCAGTGCGATTGTGCACCCTGCGGCCTATCCGTTGAGCACCGTGGTGCCAGGCAACGCGTGCGGCCGCTTGATCGGTGGCAATCTGTCGATGCTAGGGGCCACGATGGGGACCTTGGCTGAAATCGACAGCCAGGACAGTATCCTGTTCATCGAGGACGTCAACGAGCCGCTGTATCGCATTGATCGTCTACTGACCCAACTACGTCTGGCGGGCAAGCTACGAAGCGTGAAAGGGGTGCTGGTGGGGGACTTTGCCGGGGTCACGGTGACGGCGTTGACGCCCTTGCTGCTCGATGTGTTCGGCCCGTTGGGAGTGCCGGTGCTGGCCGGTTGGCGCAGCGGGCATTGCGACCCGAATGTGTGCCTGCCGCTGGGGGCCAAGGTACGCCTCGACAGCGCCGCTCAAAGCCTCACGCTGCTACAGCATCTGTTCAGGCGCTGAAGCACGCGCGAGCGGCCTCGTGCCGCGAACACCGGCGCAGCCGGTGCCATCCACCGCAGCCAAAGCCGCCCAATAGAGGAAAGGCGGCTTGGATTTGGAGTACGGCGGTGACGCCGGGCACCGGGCTGGCTATCTGCGGCGCAGGCTGTCGAGCAGCTTGTGCGTCGGATACCCATCGGCAGGCCAGCCCTGCGCTTGCTGCGCGTTGCGGATCGCCTTGCGCGTGTTGGCGCCGATGATGCCATCGGGGTTGCCTGCTTCGTGGCCGCTGGCATTGAGCAGGGTTTGCAGCTCGATGCGCTCGCTACGGCTGAGCGGCAGGTCATCCTTCGGCCAACTGCCGGCGATGAAGCCCCAGTTCGAGAAACGATCGCCCAACAGGCTTACCGCCAGCGCATAGGACGACGAGTTGTTGTACTTGAGGATCGCGCGGAAGTTGTCCAACACCAGGAACGCCGGACCGCGTGCGCCCGCTGGCAGCAGCAGGGCCGCCGACAGTTGGTTGCTACCCGGTGGCAGCTGAGTGCCGGTAGGTAGTGTCACGCCCAGTTGCAGCCACTCGCTGACTGTCTTGCGCTGGCTGCCATCGGCCAGCCACCAATCGAAGCCGTCCGGCACCTGGACCTCGAAGCCCCAAGGTTGGCCGCGCTTCCAGCCTGAGCTTTGCAGGTAGTGGGCGGTCGAGGCCAGGGCGTCGGGGGTGCTGCTCCAGATATCGCGGCGGCCGTCACCGTCGAAGTCCACCGCATGGGTAAGGTAGGTAGTCGGTATGAACTGGGTCTGGCCCATGGCACCCGCCCACGAACCGCGCATGGCATCAGGCTGGATATCGCCGTTCTGCAGGATCTGCAACGCGGCGATCAGCTGGTCCTGGGCGAACTGCGGGCGGCGGCCTTCGTAGGCAAGAGTGGCCAGCGAGCGGATCACTGACTTGTTGCCCTGGAACTGGCCGAAGTTGCTTTCCATGCCCCACACCGCCACCAATACCTGGCGATCGACGCCGTAGCGCTGTTCGATACGGCTCAGCAACTCGGCGTTCTGCTCCAGCAGTTTCTTGCCATTGCGCACGCGCACCGGCGACAGCGCGCCATCCAGATATTCCCAGACCGGGCGGCTGAATTCGGGTTGGCTGCGGTCAGCCTTGATCACGTCCAAGTCCGGGGTAACACCCAGAAACGCACGGTCGAACAGGCTGGCGCTGATACCGGCTTGCAGGGCTTGCTGACGGAACCCGGCCTGCCATTGGGCGAAGGTTTGCAGCGGCTGGATTTCGGTACTGACCGCAGGCGTGGTGCCGGGGAGTGTCACCACCGGGGCGGGCTGGGCCGGAGCCAGCGGCAGGGCGTCGGCGGCGGTGGGTTTTTCCGCGCAGGCGACGAGGAGGATGAAACTTGTAGCCGCGATCAGCTGACGGGGTTGCCAGCGCAGGGTGAGACGAGAGGGCATGCACAGATCCAGAATTGCAGGTCAGGTGCCGACCATACCATGCTTGCGCTTTTCATGCCTTTCATGCGGCCATAAAGCAGGAAGCCTCCCAATCTCTCGATTGGAAGGCTTCGCGGCGGTAGCTGCCTTTGCCTTTTGCGGCTCGCTCCTGGCGGCAGCGGAACAGCGGTTGGGCGACGATGGACTTGGCCTTGTTGGGGCCGTGCTTGTTCGGCTTCTTGGACATGGCGGGTTCCCGATTGGGTGGATGTCGGGGCGCACTTTAGGCCTGAGCGGGCGAGCGGGCCAATTGATTGTGTTTATGGTTTTGGCAGACGGGCGCGCCGCTCGCACATGAGGTCGTGTCAACTCAACGAGCAGTGATTTGCGCTGATAGAAATGGGCGTGTGCAGCGTCTGAGGCGCGGAACCTACTCAGCCGGCAAGCTCAGGCGCTGCCCGGCCATCAGCAGCGAGAGCCGCGCCAGGCTGGTCCAGGGTGAGCCTTCGGCCTGGCCTTTGATCTGTGCGTCGATCCGCTGTGCGTCCTGCAACAGGGCCGCCCAACGTTGTGCCGAAAGGCGTTGCAGGGCTTTACTGACCAATGGGCGGCGCTTATCCCAGATCGGTGGTCGCGCTTGGCTGAAGGCCTTGTCCAGCGGTACGCCCTGGCTGAACTGTTGGGCCAGCCCGGCCAGTAGACGCAGTTCGCGGGCCAGCGCCCAGAGAATCACCGGTGGTTCGACCCCTTCGCCACGTAGCCCTTCGAGCATGCGCAAGGCATGGCCTGCCTCACCGTTGAGGATGGCATCGACCAGGCCGAACACGTCGAAGCGAGCACTGTCGGCCACGGCTGCCTGAACTGTTTCGACCGTGATCTGGTTACCGTCGGCCAGGAGCTTGAGCTTTTCGATTTCCTGGGCCGCGGCCAGCAGGTTGCCCTCTACCCGCGCGGCGATCAGGTCGACTGCGTCGCGTTGGGCCGACAGTCCGGCCTGGGAAAGGCGCTGGTTGATCCATTGTGGTAGCTGCTGCGCGTCCACCGGCCAAATCTGGATGAACTGGCACTGGTTGCCCTCGATGAGGGCTTTGCCCCACTTGGTTTTCTGTGCGCTAGCGTCGAGCTTGGGCAGGCTGATCAGTAACAGCGTGTCTTCAGCCGGGTTGGCGCAATACTCCAGCAGCGCCGCAGCACCTTTGTCGCCGGGCTTGCCCGAAGGCAGGCGCAGTTCCAGCAGGCGGCGTTGGGCGAACAGCGACAGGCTGGCACCGGCCAGCAGCAGGTTGCCCCAGTCGAAGTTGGCGTCGGCGCTGAACACCTGGCGTTCATCGAAGCCCTGCTGGCGCGCCGCGCCACGGATGGCATCGGCGGCTTCCTGGCACAGCAGCGGGTCGTCGCCGCTGACGATATAGACCGGCGCCAATGGGCCTTGCAGGTGCTTGTTGAGTTGCGCGGGGGAGAGTTTCATGGTGGTAGGCGGGGCACCCGAGGTGCCCCGCTCGGACTCACTGGGCCGGTACTTCCAGCGGGGATTGCTGGGGCGTCTCGTCCTGAATGCGCTGGGCTTCCTGCGCGGCCTGGGCTTCGGCCTTGGCGCGCTCGTCAGCCCTGCGTTGCAATTTGGCCAGGTGCGCGGGGTCGATGTATTGCAGGCGGACCAGCATGGCCTGGACCAGGTCGTTGCGGATTTCCTCGCGGACCTGCGTAACTTCCTGGTCGCCGGCGGTGATGTTGTTGCCGTCGCGCACGTAGTAGCGGCGTACTTCCAGCTTGTCGCTCAGCAGCGGCGTGTTGTCGCGCCCGTTGATGGTGTATTCCAGGGTCGTGCTCAGCTCGTACTCGGCCGAACGCGAGGAGCGGGTGTAGGTGGCGGCGCGACGCTCTTCTTTCTCGTCGGCGAGCACCAGTGTGTAAGGTGCGGTGTTGGTGACCGTCACCCCGTTATTGGTGAGCGCTTGGCGCAGCTGAACCACGGTGGCACCGTAGCTGTTGCGAGCGCTGAGGCCCAGCTCCTTGACGGCGATTTCATTGGTGCCGGTGCCGCGCAACTGGAAACCGCAGGCGCTGAGCAGCACGGCCAGGCCCATTACCAGCAGATTGCGTTTGATCATGTTGTAGCTCCCTCGTGGGCCGATACGCCCGCCCTGTGCATGGGCGGGCGTTGCCATCAATTGGCGACGATGTTGACCAGCTTGCCTGGCACCACGATGACCTTGCGGATGGTCAGGCCGTCGGTGAATCGCAGGACGTTTTCGTTGTTGCGGGCGGCTGCCTCGATCTCTTCGCGGCTGGCGGCGGCAGGCATGTCGACCTGGCCACGCAGCTTGCCGTTGACCTGTACAACCAGGGTCACGGTGTCCTGCACCAGGGCACTTTCGTCGACGCTCGGCCAGACCGCATCGATCACTGCCTGCTCGTGGCCCAGGTGGTTCCACAGCGCGTGGGAGATGTGCGGGGTGATCGGTGCCAGCAGCAAGGTCACCGCTTCCAGGCCCTCTTGCAGCAGTGCACGGTCCTGAGCGGTGGCCTGTGGGGCTTTTTCCAACACGTTCATCACGGTCATCACCTGGGCGATGGCGGTGTTGAACTTGTGGAACTGACCCACGTCGTTGCTGGCCTGCTTGATCGCGGCATGAATGGCACGGCGGATGACTTTCTGCTCATCGCTCAGCGCGGTGGTGTCGAGCTTGCCTGGCAGGCCTTGCGCAACGTGGGCCTGGGCCAGGCGCCAGACACGCCGCAGGAAGCGGCTGGCACCCTCGACGCCGGAGTCGGACCACTCCAGGCTCATGTCGGGCGGCGAGGCGAACATCATGAACAGACGGCAGGTGTCGGCACCGTACTGGTCGATCATCGATTGAGGGTCGACGCCGTTGTTCTTGGACTTCGACATCTTCTCGGTGCCGCCGATTTCCACCGGCAGGCCGTCGGTCTTCAGGCGCGCGCCGATTATCTTGGCTTTGGCGTCACGCTCGATTTCGACATCGGCGGGGTTGAACCAGTCCTTGCCACCGTTGCTGGCAACGCGGTAGTAGGTTTCAGCAACGACCATCCCTTGGGTAAGCAGGTTCTTGAACGGCTCGTTGGAGGTCACCAGGCCTTCGTCGCGCATCAGCTTGTGGAAGAAGCGTGCGTACAGCAGGTGCAGGATGGCGTGCTCGATACCGCCGATGTACTGATCGACCGGCAGCCAGTGGTTGGCGGCTTTCGGGTCGACCATGCCACCTTCGTAGTTCGGCGAGGCGTAGCGGGCGAAGTACCAGGACGACTCGACGAAGGTGTCCATGGTGTCGGTTTCGCGCTTGGCCGCAGCGCCGCATTTCGGGCACGTGCACTCATAGAACTCGGGCATGCGCGCCAGCGGCGAACCGGCGCCGTCTGGCACCACGTTCTCGGGCAGGGTGACCGGCAGTTGGTCTTCCGGCACTGGCACGTCGCCGCAGGACGGGCAGTGGATGATCGGGATCGGGCAGCCCCAGTAGCGCTGGCGGCTGATGCCCCAGTCGCGCAGGCGGAACTGGGTGCGCGACTTGCCGAGTTCCTTGCGGATCAGCGCGGCTTCGATGGCGTCGAAGGCGCCCTGGAAGTCCAGGCCGTCGAACTCGCCGGAATTGATCAGTTGGCCGTGCTCGCCATAGGCAGCCAGCCATTCGCGGCCGACTTCGTCGCCAGCACTGGTGCGCACCACAGCTTTGACCGGCAGGTTGTACTTGTGGGCGAACTCGAAATCGCGCTCGTCATGCGCCGGCACGGCCATCACTGCGCCGTCGCCGTAGTGCATCAGCACATAGTTGGCGACCCAGACCGGCAGCTTTTCACCGGTCAGCGGGTGCTGGACGAAGAGGGCGGTCGGCATGCCCTTCTTCTCTTGGGTAGCCATGTCGGCCTCGGCCACGCTGCCGCTCTTGCATTCATCGATGAATGCTTGCAGCGCAGGGTTGCCCTGGGCGGCCTGGGTGGCCAGCGGGTGCTCGGCGGCGACGGCGACGTAGGTCGCGCCCATCAGGGTGTCCGGACGGGTGGTGAAGACTTTCAGCGCGCCGTCATGGCCGATGCTGGCCTGATCGAACGGGAACTGCACTTCCATACCGCGCGACTTGCCGATCCAGTTGCGCTGCATGGTCTTGACCTGCTCAGGCCAGCCCGGCAGCTCGTCGAGGCTTTCCAGCAGCTCGTCGGCGTAGTCGGTGATGCGGAAGTAGTACATCGGGATTTCGCGCTTTTCGATCAACGCGCCCGAGCGCCAGCCACGGCCGTCGATGACTTGCTCGTTGGCCAATACGGTCTGGTCGGCCGGGTCCCAGTTCACCGTACCGTTCTTGCGGTAGATCACGCCTTTTTCGAACAGACGGGTGAACAGCCACTGCTCCCAGCGGTAGTAGTCCGGCTTGCAGGTGGTGACTTCACGGGCCCAGTCGATGGCCAGACCCAGGCTCTTGAGCTGGGTCTTCATGTAGTCGATGTTCTCGTACGTCCATTTGGCCGGGGCGACGTTGTTTTTCATCGCGGCGTTTTCGGCCGGCATGCCGAACGCGTCCCAGCCCATCGGTTGCAGGACATTCTTGCCCAGCATGCGCTGGTAGCGGGCAATCACGTCACCGATGGTGTAGTTGCGCACGTGCCCCATGTGTAGCTTGCCGCTCGGGTACGGGAACATCGACAGGCAATAGTAGGTGTCTTTGCCTGGCTGTTCGCTAACAGCGAACGACTGTTGCTCGTCCCAGAAGGTCTGGGCGGCGGCTTCGATATCACGGGGCGTGTATTGTTCGTGCATGGCTACTTTTTTGCTGAGAGAGAAAAGACCCTGTTTCCAGGCAGCGCAACCTCGCTGCGACCGGCACTGCGGTGTCGATAGAGTGAACGCCGTAGCATACATGAGCGCTGTGTATCGTGGGAAACCTTGATTGCATCGCCCGCCGCACGGGCCGTTGGTCGCAGCGCCCGGCTGCTTTTCCCAGCGACGCTAAGCTCATCGGGAGGGGGGGAGATATTCTGACCTTCAATGAGGTGAACGGATGGGAGAGTCGCAACTAACCACGAATAAACCGGATCTTTATGAGCGCCTGATCGATCGCCTGGGGCTGGCACTGGAAATGGCCAGGACTTCAGTGCGATTGCGTGACGAGATGCCTGCCGAACTGGAGTTGCGTGGTCTGAGCCATGCCGAGTTCGAAGTCATCAAGGCCTACCTGGAGTCGCTTCCAGAAAACCGTCACGCCAGCGCCAGTGCTTATCCGCAAGCGCAATCGTCGTCTGACAGGATCATCTGGCTGAAAGATCGCAAGCGCCCCGCTGCATCGGCAAGGTCCAGGACGCTGTCCTCGCGTTAGTCGTCCAGCGTCGCAGGTGCGCGTTTGCGCGCCGATTTCCAGATACCCAGCATCGTTAGGCGCCGGCTGCCTCTTGAGGCCCGGCGCCGTTCCTCTTAGGCTGCATGCCCTGCATGGAGAGGTGTGCGATGCCACTGCGATTTTTCATCAAACAATGGCTGATGCCGCCGGGGATTCTGCTGCTGTTGCTGCTGCTTGGCTGGTGGTTGCGCAAGCGCCGCCCGCGCCTGGCGGCAGGCTGCTTCGGGCTGGGCTTCGGTGCACTGTTGCTGATGAGCCTGCCACTGGTGGTTGAGCAGGCCGCGCGGCAGTTGGAGACTGAACCTGCCTTGCCCCTTCAGGCCTGGGCCGATCTGGCCACACGTGCCGATGCCATCGTGGTGCTCGGGGCCGGCCGTGAGCGCGGCGATCCTGCCTGGCAAGGTGCCGACCAGCCCACCTACGTCGCCCTGGAGCGCATGCGCTATGCCGCCGCCTTGGCCAAGGCTTCCGGGTTGCCGGTAGCCACCAGCGGTGGCCTGCACTACGGAACGCCGCCCAGTGAGGCGCAGTTGATGGCCGATCGCCTGCAGCAGGATTTCGGGGTGGCGGTCAGCTGGAAGGAGCAGGCCAGCCGCACCACCTGGGAGAATGCCGAACTGAGCGCGCAGCTGTTGCAGCCGCTGGGTATCCGCCGCGTCGTGGTGGTGACCCAGGCCTGGCACATGCAGCGTGCCCGCTGGAGTTTCGAACAGGCGGGTTTCGAAGTGATCCCCGCGCCGGTAGGGTTCCTGGGACGCGAGCATGCGCGGCCGTTCGCGGGGCTATTGCCTGAAGGGCGCGCGATTTGGCAGAGCGGGCAGTTGCTCAACGAGGCGCTCGGGTTGGTCGGCTATCGGGTGTTCTACTGATCCAGGCGACTCCCGCACGGGAGCCGCCTGGTGGGCTCAGACGGTCTTGGCCATACGCCGCGCCAGTAGCGCCCAGCCCATCAGCAGGGTACACACGATCGCCAGCGGCCACGAACGCCATTGCAGGTAAGGCGTCAGTTGCTGCATCGGCACGACTTCGCCGTACAGGATGTCGCGCTGGAACTGTGGGATCTGGGTGCTGATGCGGCCGAACGGGTCGATCAGTGCGGTCACGCCATTGTTGGTGGCTCGGATCATCCAGCGACCGGCTTCCAGTGCGCGCATCTGGGCCATTTGCAAGTGTTGCAGCGGGCCGATCGAGGTGCCGAACCAGGTGTCGTTGCTGATGGTCAGCAGCAAGTCGCTGCGCGCGGCAAGGCTGGCGGCGAACTCGGGGTAGACCACTTCGTAACAGATGTACGGTGCTACTTGGTAGCCCTTGGCTTGCAGCAGTGGTTGGTCATCGGGGCCTCGGGCGAAGTCCGACATCGGCAGGTTGAAGAACTCGATCAGCCCGCGCAGCATGTCTTGAAGGGGCACGTATTCGCCGAAGGGCACCAGTTTCTGCTTGAGGTAGGTGCCGTCGCCCTGGCCGGTGACCGTGACGCCGTTGAAATAGCGGCGCTGGCGGTGAACCACTTCGCGCACCGGCACGCCGGTGATCAGTGCGGTGTTACGCTCGGCGGCGAAGCGCCCCATCATGTCGATGTAGCCTTGCGCCTGGTCCTTGAGCACGGGCACTGCGGTTTCCGGCCATACCAGAAGATCGACCGGCTTGCTGCTCAAACTCATGTCACGGTACAGCGCCAGCTGGGCGTTGACGTGTGCCGGGTCCCACTTGAGATCCTGCTCGACGTTGCCTTGTACGGCTGCGACCTTGAGCGCATCGCCCGCCGGCTGCGTCCAGGCATGGCCCTTGAGTGCCATGCCGATGATCCACGGCGCGACCAGCAAGACCAGGGCAGTGGCCAGGAATCCGGGGCGTGCGCGCAAGCGGTGCAGGTTGCACAGCAAGGCGGCGCTCAAGGCGAGGGCGAACGAAATCAGCCATACCCCGCCGATTGGCGCAAGGCCGGCGAGCGGGCCGTCGAGCTGGCTGTAGCCCGAGTAGAGCCACGGGAAGCCGGTCAGGAACCAGCCGCGGAAAGCTTCTTGCAGTAGCCACAATGCTGCAAAGCACAAGGCGTCTGCCAAGGGCGCTGCATCGCGCCGCAGCCAGCGTGCCCACAACCAGGCGGGCAGCGCGAAGAACAGCGCCAGGGCCGCGAAGAACGCCACCAGCAGCAGTACGGCCAACAACGGCGAGGCGCCGCCGTAGGTGTTCATGCTGACGTAGATCCACCAGGTACCGGCGCCGTACAGGCCGAAGCCGAAGCACCAGCCACGGCCCATGGCTTGGCGTGGAGTGAGCTGGCGCAGGCCGGCGTAGAACAGCACCAGTGCCAGCAGGGCCACCGGCCAGATGTCGAATGGTGCCAGGGCCAGCAGGGTCGAGGCGCCGGCCGCCAGGGCCAGCAGGTTACCGGGCCAGCCGGGGCGGGTGATCCAGCGCATGTTGTTCCTTAACGATTGATCGGGGTCAGACGCAGCAAGTGTATCCGGCGGCTGTCGGCGTTGAGAATACGGAACCGGTAGGCCCCGATCTCGGTGGTCTCGTTGCGTTTGGGCAGATGCCCGAAGGCGCTCATGACCAGGCCGCCGACCGTGTCGAACTCGTCATCGGAGAACTCGCTGTCGAAGAACTCGTTGAAGTTCTCGATCGGGGTGAGCGCCTTGACCAGAAAGTCGCCGCTGGGCAGCGGCTTGATGTAGCTGTCTTCCTCGACGTCGTGTTCGTCTTCGATGTCGCCGACGATCTGTTCCAGGACATCTTCGATGGTCACAAGGCCTGCCACGCCGCCGTATTCGTCGATGACGATGGCCATGTGGTTATGGTTGGCACGGAACTCGCGAAGCAGCACGTTCAGGCGCTTGGACTCGGGCACGAAGGTGGCCGGGCGCAGCAGGTCCTTGATGTTGAAGCTGTCGCCGTTCTCCTTGAGGATCAGCGGCAGCAGGTCCTTGGCGAGCAGGATGCCGAGCACATCGTCGTGGCTCTCGCCGATCACCGGGTAGCGCGAGTGCGCCGCGTCGATCACCGCGGGCAGGAACTCGCGTGGCGATTGGCTGGCCTTGATGCTGATCATCTGCGAGCGCGGCACCATGATGTCGCGCACCTGCAGGTCGGCGACCTGAATGGCGCCTTCGACGATGGTCAAGGCTTCGCTGTCGAGCAGCTTGTTCTGATGGGCTTCGCGCAACAGCTCGAGGAGCTCCTGGCGGTTTTTCGGCTCATGGGCAAAAGCCTGGGTCAGTTTACCCAGCCAGGACTTTTGCCCGTTGCTCGATCGATCTTCGCTCATGGCGGTTACTCGTGATCCTTACAGTGTCAGTGTGTAATTGAGTCGGTTTCGTCGTCGGCGTATGGGTCCGGGTGACCCAGTTCAGCCAGCAAGTTCCGTTCCAGCGCTTCCATCTCTTCGGCTTCCTCATCGTCGATGTGATCGTAGCCGAGCAGGTGCAGGCAGCCATGTATGACCAAATGCGCCCAGTGCGCTTCGAGCGACTTGCCTTGTTCGGCGGCCTCGCGCTCGACCACTGGCACGCAGATCACCAGGTCGCCCAGCAGCGGGATGTCGAGCAGCTCGTCAGGCACCTCGGCCGGGAAGGACAGCACGTTGGTGGCGTAGTCCTTGTGCCGGTAGGTGTGGTTCAGCTCGCGGCCTTCGGCTTCGTCGACCAGGCGGATGGTCATCTCGGAGTCGGCGCTGCGCTGGCGCAAGGCAAGCTCGCACCAGCGGCGGAAGGCGGCGTCATCGGGGGCGGCGGCGTCCGTGGCCCGTTGCAGGTCAAGTTCAAGCATCGTCGCGGGGTGCCTCGGGCTTGGCCTGACGGGCGTCGAAGCGGTCATAGGCTTCGACGATGCGCTGCACCAGCGGGTGACGCACCACGTCCTTGGGCTGGAAATGGGTAAAGCTGATGCCCGGTACGTCGCGCAGCACCTCGATCACGTGGGCCAGGCCCGACTTGGTGCCTCGCGGCAGGTCGACCTGGGTGATGTCGCCGGTGATCACCGCCGTGGAGCCGAAGCCAATTCGGGTCAGGAACATCTTCATCTGTTCGAGCGTGGTGTTCTGGCTCTCGTCGAGGATGATGAAGCTGTTGTTCAGCGTACGCCCACGCATGTAGGCCAGCGGCGCGATCTCGATCACCTGGCGCTCGATCAGCTTGGCCACGTGCTCGAAGCCTAGCATTTCGTACAACGCGTCGTAGAGCGGGCGTAGATACGGGTCGATCTTCTGCGCCAGGTCGCCGGGCAGGAAGCCGAGTTTTTCGCCGGCCTCGACTGCCGGACGTACCAGCAGAATGCGTCGCACCTGCTCGCGCTCCAGCGCATCGACGGCGCAGGCAACGGCCAGGTAGGTCTTGCCGGTACCGGCAGGGCCGATGCCGAAGTTGATGTCGTTGGCCAGGATTTCCTTGACGTAGCGCTGCTGGTTGACGCCGCGCGGGCGGATGTTGCCCTTGCGTGTACGCAGCGAGACGCTGACCTCGTTGACGGCGGGGTTGGCGAGGTTCTCGACCGTCGATTCCTGTAGATAGAGATGGACGGTTTCCGGCGACAGCTCGGTGGCCTTGGCCTCACGGTAGAGGCGGCGCAGGAGTTGCTCGGCAGCGGAAGTGGTTTGAGGTTCGCCGATCAGTTCGAATTGATTGCCGCGGTTGCGGATCTCGATGGCCAGGCGTTGTTCGATCAGGCGCAGGTGCTCGTCGAACTGGCCGCACAGGTTGGCGAAACGGTTGGCCTCGAAAGGTTCGAGGATGAAACGATGGGGTTGTATGGGTGCGTTCAAGGTCGTTTATAGCCGCCCGACGGCAGTGAATGTGAATTCAAGAATACCCCTTGAACCGCAGTGGCGAAAGCACTGAAACGATCAAGGGTATTTGGTCTTTCGCGGGGCTAGCCGGCCCACACGGATTAAGACAGCAGGATGCGCGGTTTTTCTTACGCTTGCGTGATGGCGAGCGAAAGTGCCGTGAAGGCTCAGGGCAGTGGCGAGAATGGCGAGCGCCCTTCGGCGTTCTGCAGCTCCAGGAGGTACTTGCGGAAAATCTGGCCGAGCACTTGGGTGGCGTGTTCGAGCTCGTCACGCGGCATCTGCTCGGTGACCTCGTCTGCCAGATCCAGGGCGTCTTCGGCGCCGTTGACCGCCGCCATTTTCAGCAGGATATAGGCCTGCACGTTGTTGGCCTTGACCCCTTCACCGCGATAGAACATCGAACCCAGGCGGTACTGCGCCTCGGCATGGCCTTGCAGGGAGGCCTTTTCGAACCAGTTGAGGGCTTTGTCGAGTTGGCGTGGGGAGGCGCTGTAGTAGAACTCACCCAGCTCGTACTGCGCTTGGGCGTCCCCGGCTTGTGCCGTCCGCTCGCAAGCCTTGAGGGCGTTCTCAAGGTCTTCCGGTGCTGCGTTCAGCGTGCAGCGTCCCGTCGCCGGAATCAGCAACGAGTTACCACCCTCCGCCAGGACCAGCAGAGGCTGAAGAAGCAACAGGCAGCCCAAGGTCAGGGCGCGGCCGGTGCGGTTCATGGGGATCGACTTACCTCTGCAAAGCTGCGGCCAATGTCTCTGGTGGCACATTATGGGATAAGCAGCGCCTACCTTACAAAGTTTTACTCAGATTTCTGCTTTGATACGCGCAAAGGCTGCGGTGTGACCTGGATCACAACGCAGCCTTCGGCCAGCTTATCGCCGGGCAAGTCGCTTACTTGAGCTTGGCGAACGCCCGCTCTGCCGCATCGAGGGTGATCTGCAACTCTTTGTCGCCGTGGGCGATGGAGGTGAAGCCCGCCTCGAAAGCGCTCGGGGCCAGGTATACGCCGCCTTCAAGCATCAAGTGGAAGAAGCGCTTGAAGCGCTCGGCGTCACTGGCCATCACGTCATCGAAGGTGACGATGTCGTCGGCACCGCTGAAGTACAGGCCGAACATGGCACCGGCTTGGGTCGTGACGAACGGGATGCCAGCAGCATCGGCGCGCTGTTGCAGGCCGTCGAGCATGCGGCTGGTGAAAGCGCTCAGTTCGTCATGGAAGCCTGGGCGGCTGATCAGCTTGAGGGTGGTCAGGCCGGCGGCCATGGCCAGCGGGTTACCCGACAGCGTGCCGGCCTGGTAGACCGGGCCCAGTGGGGCGATGCAGCCCATGATCTCGCGCTTGCCACCAAAGCAGCCGACTGGCATGCCGCCACCGACGATCTTGCCGAAGGTCGACAGGTCCGGCGTGATGCCGTAGTGGCCTTGGGCGCCGCCCAGCGACACACGGAAGCCGGTCATCACTTCGTCGAAGATCAACACGACACCGTGCTTGTCGCACAGTGCGCGCAGGCCTTCGAGGAAACCCGGTGCCGGTGGCACGCAGTTCATGTTGCCGGCCACCGGCTCGACGATGATGCAGGCGACGCTCTGGCCAACGTCCGCCAGGGTCTTCTCGACGGCGGCAATGTCGTTGAATGGCAGGGTCAGGGTGTGCTTGGCGAAGTCCGCCGGCACGCCCGCCGAGCTCGGTACGCCTTGGGTCAGCAGGCCGGAGCCAGCCTTGACCAGCAGGCTGTCGGAGTGGCCGTGGTAGCAGCCTTCGAACTTGATGATCGCGTCACGCCCGGTGTAGCCACGGGCCAGGCGGATGGCACTCATGGTGGCTTCGGTGCCGGAGCTGACCATGCGCACCATTTCCATCGACGGCACGATCGAGCAGACCAGGTCGGCCATTTCGGTTTCCATGGCGGTCGGCGCGCCGTAGGACAGGCCGTGCTCCAGCTGCCTGCGCACCGCGTCCAGCACGTCCGGGTGGCCGTGGCCGAGAATCATCGGGCCCCAGGAACCGACGTAGTCGACATAGCGCTTGTCGTCTTCATCGATGACATAGGCGCCTTCGGCATGCTTGAAGAACAGCGGCGTGCCGCCGACGCTCTTGAAGGCGCGCACGGGCGAGTTCACGCCACCGGGGATGTGTTTCTGGGCTTTGGCGAACAGTTCTTCGGAACGGGACATGGGATCTTCTCTCGAAATCAGGAAGCGAACAGGGCGTTGAAGGCGCGGGCGCGGCGGGTGACTTCCTGCGCGCTGTCGGCACCGAACAGGCCGTGGATCACCGCCAGCAGGTCGGCACCGTGGGCGACCAGTGGGGCGGCGTTGTCGAGGGTGATGCCACCGATCACGGCGATCGGTAGCTTGACCTGGGCGCGTGCCTGCTCCAGCAGTTCGACGTTGGCGGCCGGTGCCCCAGGCTTGGTGACGGAATTGAAGAAGCGGCCGAAGGCGACGTAGCTGGCGCCCTCGCTGGCCGCCTGGGCGGCAAGCTCCAGGCGTGCATGGCAGGTCGAGCCAATCACCGCATGGCGTCCGAGCAGGGCGCGGGCTGGGGTGAGCGGGCCGTCGGTCTGGCCCAGGTGCACGCCGACGCCCAGGCGCGCGGCCAGTTCGGCGTCGTCGTTGATGATCAGTTGGGTGCCGTAGCGCTCGCAGAGTTTCATCAGCGCTTCGGCCTCACGCAGGCGCCGTGCGTCGTCGTCGCCCTTGTCACGGTATTGCAGCAGGCACACGCCGCCCTCCAGGGCAGCTTGCACATGGGAGAGGAAGCGACCGGCGAGCAATTGGCTGTCGGTGATCGCATACAGACCGCGGAGCGTCATCGGGTGGCCTCGTGTCAGGAGCAGAAGTCCAGGGGCAGGCGGCGCGGCACGTACTGGCCCTTGCCCAGTTGCTCGGCGTCACGCAGGGTGCGCCAGGTGTAGTCCAGGGCGCTGCGCACGGCACTTTGCAGCTGCTCGCCCAGGGCCAGGCGACCGGCCAGGGCGCTGGCCAGCGTACAGCCCGAACCATGGTAGCTGCCCGGCAGGCGCTGGCAGGTCCAGGTGTGGCGTTGACCGTCGCGGGTGTACAGGCGGTTGTGGATCTCGTCTTCGTCACCGTGTCCACCGGTGATCAGCAGGTGCTTGCAGAACGGCAGCAGTTTTGCGGCGCACTCATCCGCCGTGCCTTCAGGCAGTTCGGCAAGAATGCGCGCCTCTGGCAGGTTCGGGGTGGCGATGGTGGCCAGCGGCAGCAGGCGTTCACGCAAGGCGTAGCCGACCTCGTCCTTGCCCAGGCGACCACCGCCACCGGCGCGCAGCACTGGGTCGCAGACCAGTGGCAGGTGCGGGTGGGCGCTGAGCAGTTCGGCGACGGTATCGACCATTTCGATCGAGCCGAGCATGCCGAGCTTGACCGCCGCGACCGTGGAGTCGGCCAGCACGGCGTTGGCCTGGGCCAACACCCACGCGCGGTCGAGCACGCGGAAGTCGGACACGTTGACGGTATCCTGCACGGTCAGGGCAGTCACGGCAGGTGCAGCGTGACAACCCTGGGCGATCAGGGCTTCGATATCTGCCTGCAGCCCGGCGCCACCACTGGGGTCGTGGCCGGAGAGACAGAGGACAACGGGGCGGGAGCTGTAGGTATTCATGGGCGGCGAGCTTATCACCAAACCCTTTTGTGCGGTTCAGTCGCTTGGCGGGTTTTGTTGATCGAGTGGTCAGGTTAATTGTTTGTGCCTACCTGTAACGCACGTGCTAGAGCGGTTTTAGGCAAAAAGCAGATGACCTGTTTCGTTAGCCGGAGGCTATGCTAGAGTGCTCGGACAATTCGATAAACGGGCTCTGCCGAATCACGTCGTCTCAAAGGGAAAGGAGGCCAACGCGACGCGAACGGACAGACCATGCTGGGGCTGTATGCGCTATTTGCTGATTGTGCTTCTGGGCTGCTTGCCCATGTTCGCGGGGGCGGTCGAGTTCGACGATGCCACCGGACGTCTCCCGTTGGGTCGGCACATGCAGGTCTTCGAAGACCTCGATGGCAGCGCCAGTATCGCCGACGTCAGCTCCCCAGCCTTCGCCAAGCGTTTTCGCGACCACCCCAACGATGTGCTCAACGCCGGGTATTCGTCCTCGGTGTTCTGGCTGCGCGTCGATCTGCAGTATGTCGCTGTTCCAGGCGCCGCGCCGCGCCAGTGGTTGCTGGAGCTGGCCTATCCGCCGTTGGACCACCTCGAACTGTACCTGCCCGACGACACTGGCCACTACCGCCTGACCCAGCGCACTGGTGATGCGTTGCCTTACGCCAGCCGGCAGATTCATCAGGACAACTACCTGTTCGAACTGCCCTTGGCACCGGGTAAAGCCACCACGGTGTATCTGCGCCTGCACAGCCAGGGTTCGATTCAGGCACCGCTGACGCTGTGGTCGACCCAGGCGTACCTGGAAAACCAACCGACCCGGCTGTATGTACTGGGGATGATCTACGGCGTGCTGTTGGTGATGCTGGTGTACAACCTGTTCATCTACCTGAGCGTGCGGGATGTCAGTTACCTCTACTACATCCTTTATATCGGCGCGTTCGGCTTGTACCAGGTGTCGGTCAACGGCGCTGGAATCGCCTACTTCTGGCCGGACAGTCCCTGGTGGGCCAACGCCTCGACGCCATTATTCATTGGTGCAGCGGGCCTGTTCGGCTGCCAGTTCGCGCGCCACTTCCTGCAACTGCGGCGCTTGAGCCGTGGCCTGGACCGTTGGCTGCTGGCGCTGATGATCGGCGGCGGGCTGGTCATGCTGTTGGCGCTGAGCCTGCGCTACGGCCTGGCACTGCGCATGGCCACGGGCTTGGCGTTGTTGTTCATCGTCAGCGTCTTCAGTGCCGGGGTGTATGCCTGGCGGCGCGGAGTCCGTGTGGCGCGCTGGTTCATCATTGCCTGGAGCGCGTTCCTGCTGGGTGGGCTGGTCAATACCTTGATGGTGCTGGGCTACCTGCCCAATCTATTCATCACCATGTACGCCAGCCAGCTTGGCGCGGCGCTGGAGGTGGCACTGTTGGCGCTGGCGCTGGCGGACCGCATCAACAACCTGCGTGAAGAGCAGGCGCAGACTCTGCGCGAGACGGGTAGCGCCCTTGAACACCTGAACCAGCAACTGGCACGCAGCAATCGGCTCAAGGACGAGTTCCTGGCCACTGTCACCCACGAGCTGCGCACCCCGATGAACGGCGTGATCGGTTCGTTGGAGCTGATGCACACGCTGCCCATGGGCGCCGAGCAGGCCCAGTACCACCGCACGGCCACCGGGTCGGCCCAGGACATGATGGCGATGGTCGACGACATCCTCATGCTCACCGAGCTGCAGGCCGGCCGCCTGCGCGCGCAGACGCTGGCGTTCAGCCTGCGCCGCCTGCTGCAAGAGCTGCGCGCGGGGTATGCCGGCCAGGCCCTGGCCAAGGGCCTGTACTTGAGCCTCGACGTCCCGGCCGACCTGCCGGACGGGCTGCTTGGTGATGCGCAGAAGCTTGCGCGCTGCCTGGCCTGCCTGGTGGACAACGCCCTCAAGTTCACCCATCACGGTGGCGTGACGGTGCAGGCCCGTGGGCGTTTGACCGGGCCAGACAGCCTGGCCTTGAGTTTTACCGTCAGCGACAGCGGCATCGGCTTCGAAGACCTGGATCAGGCTGTGCTGTACCAACGCTTCTTCCAGGTTGATGGCTCGATGACGCGGCGTTATGGCGGCTTGGGTATCGGCCTGTCGATCTGCCGGCAGTTGGGCGAGTTGATCGGGGCGCGACTTTCCCACGAGTCCACCCCAGGGCTGGGCAGCCGCTTCGAGTTGAGCTTGACCCTGGCCGTGGCCCAGGTCCAGGTACCGTGCGGACAACTGGCGGGTGGTTTCAAGCGCTGAGAGCGCTTTGCGTGTTCGACGAATGGCCTGCTTATCGTCCGTTATGTCACTTTGACGCGGCGCGCTGCGGTGCTTCACTGGGGGTTCGCACAGGCGCGGATCCAGGAGGCTCCCGATGAACCTGCACCAGTTCGCTGAAACCCATGAAGTCAGCAACCAACCGCCTTCGCTCGACGGCGCCAACTTGTACCGCCTCGACCTGCCGCTACAAACCTGGGCGCGGCGCTGTGGGGCCGGTTGGGCCGAATCGCGGATCGATGCCTACGGTGCGCTGGCGGGCGGCCCACTGATGGCGGCGGGGTTTCTCGCCAACGCCAACAAACCGGTGTTTCATAGTCACGACCGCTACGGCCACCGCATCGATCTGGTGGAGTTCCACCCGGCCTACCACGAACTGATGCGCACGGCCGTCGAGCATGGCCTACCTTCGCTGCCTTGGGCCGAGCCCCGGGCCGGCGCCCACGTTGCCCGCGCCGCGATGACCTACCTGCATAGCCAGGCCGAAGCCGGCAGTGGCTGTCCCTTGACCATGACCTTCGCCGCCGTGCCGGCGTTGCGCCTGCAACCGCAGCTGGCTGGCTACTGGCTGCCCAAGGTGCTCAGCCGCGAGTACGACCCGCGCAATGTCGGCGACCGGCACAAGGCTGGTGTGACCCTGGGCATGGCCATGACCGAGAAGCAAGGCGGGACCGACGTGCGCGCCAATACCACACGGGCCTACCCGGTCGGCGCGGCCGGTCCGGGCCAGCCGTATGAACTGGTCGGCCACAAGTGGTTCTGCTCGGCGCCCATGTGCGATGCCTTCCTCACCCTGGCCCAGACCGACAAAGGCTTGAGCTGCTTCCTGCTGCCGCGTCATCGCCCGGACGATACGCGCAACCAGTTCTATATCCAGCGCCTGAAGAACAAGCTCGGCAATTGCTCCAATGCCTCCAGCGAAGTGGAGTTTCGTGGCGCGCTGGCGTGGATGTTGGGCGAGGAGGGCCGGGGCGTACCGACGATCATCGAAATGGTCGCCATGACCCGTTTCGACTGCATGGTCGGCTCCAGTGCGCTGATGCGCCAGGCCCTGACCCAGGCCGCACACCACTGCGCGCACCGCAAGGTCGGCGGTCGCGTGTTGGCCGAGCAGCCTCTGATGCAGAACGTGCTCGCCGATTTGGCGCTGGAAAGCGAGGCCGCGCTGGCCCTGAGCCTGCGCATGGGCCAGGCGCTGGATCAGCCGGACGACCCGCAGCAGGCGCATTTCGCCCGCCTGATGACGGCGGTGGGCAAGTATTGGATCTGCAAGCGCGCGCCCGGGATGATCAACGAGGCGGCCGAGTGCCTGGGCGGCGCCGGTTACGTCGAAGACAGCATCCTGCCACGGCTGTACCGCGAGGCGCCGGTCAACTCGACCTGGGAGGGCTCGGGCAACGTGCAGTGCCTGGACGTGTTGCGGGCGCTGTCGAAGGAACCGGGGGTACTCGATGCGCTGTTCGCCGAGCTGGGCGATGGGCATGGCGATACGCGCCTGGCCACGTTCATTGGCAACCTCAAGGGCGCCTTCGCCGACACCAGCCAGATGCAGTACCGCGCGCGGCAACTGACCGAGGACATCGCCCTGGCGGTGCAGGCCAAGCTGCTGCTCGAAGCCGGCGATGCGACGGTCAGCGATGCCTTCATCGGCAGTCGCCTGACTGCTGCTGGGCGGGTGTATGGCACGCTGCCGCGTGGCGTGGATGCCGAGGCACTGGTGGTGCGGGCTACCCCGGTGTGGGCGGGTTGATGGTGCCGGGTCGCGCTGCATGGCGCGCAGGGCACGTTCTTGGCCCCGCGGCCGCTTGCCGGGGGTGTATTTGCCGCGCAACGCAGGCAAGATGCCAGGCAAGCATGTGCAAAAGACAGGAAGCCCAGCGTGAGCCAAGTGTTTGAAGTCGTTGCCACCCCTGAACAGGCCGTCGACCGTCTGGCGGCCCTGCATGAACAAGCCACCGGGGCGCTCAGCCAGGCCCTGAAGCGTTACCTCAAAGATCGCACCGAGCCTGATGAGCAAGCACGTACGCTGTTTCGTTATCCCGCCCTGCGCCTGACTTACCACAGCCTCGGCGAGGTTGCCGCGACTACCCGTGCGTACGCCAAGGTTCAGGTCGATGGCACCTACAGTGTCACCGTCACGCAACCGGCCGCGTTCCGCAGCTACCTGCTGGAACAGTTGCGTCCGCTGATGCACGACTACACCGTAACGGTGGAAGTGGGTGTCAGCGAGCAGAGCATCCCGTACCCCTACGTGGTCGAGCAGGGCGACGAGCTGGCGGGCAGCGGCATCACCGCCGCGCAGTTGGCGCGGGTATTCCCCAGCACCGACCTGTCGGCAGCCACCGACGATATTGCCGATGGCCTGTACGACTGGGAGCGCGCCGAAACCCTGCCGCTGGCACTGTTCGACGCGGCCCGTGTGGATTTCTCGCTGCGTCGCTTGGTGCACTACACTGGCAGCGACTGGCGGCATGTGCAGCCGTGGATCCTGCTGACCAACTACCACCGCTACGTCGACCAGTTCATCGCCCATGGCCTTGAACAACTGCGCGAGGATCCGCGTTTCGTGCGCATGGTCCTGCCGGGCAACGTGGTCATCGAAAAGGGCATGGACAACGGCGAAGCCCAGGCCTTGGTAGCTGGGGTGGTCTGGCATCGCTTCCAGATGCCGGCCTACCACCTGATCGCCGGTGACGGCGATGGCGTGACGCTGGTCAACATCGGGGTCGGCCCGTCCAATGCCAAGAACATCACCGATCACCTGGCCGTGTTGCGTCCGCACTGCTGGCTGATGATCGGCCATTGTGGCGGCCTGCGTCAGTCGCAGACCATTGGTGATTATGTACTGGCCCACGCCTACATGCGCCGCGACGGCATTCTTGATCGCGTGGTGCCGCCGAACATTCCGATCCCGGCCCTGGCCGAGGTACAGCTGGCCTTGCAGGAAGCGGCTGCGCAAGTCACCGGCGAGCGTGGTGAGGAGCTGAAGAAGCGCCTGCGGACCGGCACCGTGCTGACCTACGATGATCGCAACTGGGAGCTGCGCTGGGCCCAGGAGCGTCCGCTGATCAACCTGTCGCGCGCGGTGGCAGTGGACATGGAAAGCGGCACCATCGCCGCCCAGGGCTACCGTCTGCGTGTGCCGTATGGCACCTTGCTGTGCGTTTCGGACAAGCCGTTGCACAGCGAGATCAAGCTGCCGGGCTCGGCCAATGCGTTCTACAACCGCGCGGTCAGCCAGCACCTGAAGATCGGCATTGCCGCCCTGGATTTGCTGCGTACCGAGCTCAACTCGCTGCACTCGCGTAAACTGCGCAGCTTCGATGAGCCGCCGTTCCGCTGAGGATCCATGCCCCTGCCTCCCCGCCACACCCCGCGCCGCCCGGCGGCGCGTCCTGCCGGCCCACGGCGCCAGCCCAAGGCGCCGCCGGCCGAGCCGCGCTTGATCCTGTTCAACAAACCGTTCGATGTGCTCACCCAGTTCAGCGACGGCGAAGGCCGCGCCACGCTCAAGGACTTCATCGACATTCCCGGCATCTACCCGGCCGGGCGCCTGGACCGCGACAGCGAAGGTCTGCTGCTGCTGACCAACGACGGGCGCTTGCAGGCGCGCATCGCCGACCCCAAGCACAAGCTGGCCAAGACCTATTGGGTGCAGGTGGAAGGTGCACCGAACGCCGAGCAGTTGCAGCGCCTGCGTGAGGGCGTCGAGCTGAACGATGGCCCGACCCTGCCGGCCGATGCACGCTTGCTGGAGGAGCCTGAACTGTGGCCACGCAATCCGCCCGTACGCTTTCGCAAGAGCGTGCCGACCGCATGGCTGGAACTGGTGATTCGCGAAGGGCGCAATCGCCAGGTGCGGCGCATGACGGCGGCGGTGGGCCTGCCGACCTTGCGCCTGGTGCGGGTGAGGATTGGCGACTGGACGATCGAAGGGCTGGAGCAGGGCTGCTGGCGCGAGGTGCAAGCCAAGCTCTGAGGTTGTCAGCGGCACCTGTGTAGGAGCGGCCTCGTGCCGCGAACACCGGCTTAGCCGGTGCCATCCACCGCGCCGCATGGCACCGGCTAAGCCGGTGTTCGCGGCACGAGGCCGCTCCCACAGGGTACGCGGCGCGCTTGCGAAATCAGTTCTCTGCACGACAGCGCAGCCCGGCAGGGCTGGGTGAACTCCTACAGGTCCGTGCTGAATCAACAGGTTATGTGCGGCTCCAGGAGAGCGGCCTAGACCCCTTCGATAAACCCCACCACCACGCTCTTGATGATGAACGCCAGCACACCGAGCCCGAGTACGAAGAACAGGATCAGCGTGCCGAAGCGGNTCTTGATGATGAACGCCAGCACACCGAGCCCGAGTACGAAGAACAGGATCAGCGTGCCGAAGCGGCCAGCCTTGGACTTCTTCGCCAAGTCCCAGACGATGAAGCCCATGAAGCCGATCAGTACGCTTACCAGGACGATCATCATCCATTCTTCGAATACGGCGGGATCCATCTGTTCTCTCCGGGCAGGCTGAAAACCTGATCATACGCCGGGCTGGCGCAAATTTAACGAAGGTGGGTCAATGGCAGCTCGGTGCTGGCCAGGACCTGGTTGAGCACAAAGCTCGAACGCACGCTGGTGACGCCTTCGATGCGGGTCAGGCTGCCAAGCAGCAGTTTCTGGTAGTGGTCCATGTCCGGTACCACGACCTTGAGCTGATAGTCGGCGTCCATCCCGGTCACCAGGCTGCATTCGAGCACCTGCGGCAGGCTGCGGATCGCCGCCTCGAAGGTCTCGAAGCGCTCCGGCGTGTGGCGGTCCATGCCGATCAGTACGTAGGCGGTCAGGCTCAGGCCGAGCTTCTTGCGCTCCAACAGCGCGACCTGGCGGGAGATGTAGCCGTCGTCCTCGAGCTGCTTCACTCGGCGCGAGCAAGGCGAAGGGGACAGGCCGATGCGCTCGGCCAATTCCTGGTTGGAGATGCGCGCGTCGCGCTGCAATTCGGCGAGGATGCTCAGGTCGTAGCGGTCGAGCTTGCTCATGGAACGGGCCTTTTCTGTTCGAATTGCTGTGGATTATCGATCCGAGGTGAAAAATTGCGCAAGTGCTATTTATCAGAGCAATCTTCGCAATCCTGTGTCGTGCCTGCGGGCGTATCTTTATCACCAGAATCACTGCCCGGACATCAGTCCACGGCGATGCGCCCCAGACGGGCCGTCGCGGCCAGCGATCCAACAGGATCCGCCAGGCCCCCGGGCTACGCACTGTTCAGAAAACGGTGTGAGGTGAGCCGGTGTCACAAGCACCGAGCACGGACAACAATTCCCAAAGGGAGGCCATCGGGCCTCCCTTTTTTATTTGCCTTGTGGCCGACCGACGCGCTTTCATGCAACCGAACGCGGCTGGGTTGATCCAACATTGGGTGGGCAGTCAAGCTGTCGGCTATTTCATCAGCCGATCACCGGTGCCGGGATAGACTGGGCCGGTAAGGTCTGCGTATCGAGCGAGAGGAACAACATGAGGTCGCGCATCTGGCAGTTGGCAGGTGTTGGTTTGTTGAGCATGGGCATCAGCCTCGTCGTGCTGGCCGAAGGGCCGGGCGATGGCCCGCAGGATGGCCATCCTGGTGGTCGCGGTTCGCCGCTCAACTCGCGTGACGAGGTTCGCCAGACGCAACCTGCGCGGCCGGGCAACTATCAGGATATTCCGCGCCGCCCAGGCGATGGCCGGCATTGGCAGGCCGGCGGCCCAGGACAGCGGCCAGGGGGCAGTTGGGATGGGCGCCCAGACGGGCATGGCAATGGCTGGGGGCCGGGGCCGCAGTATCGGCCAGGTCACAGTGTCGAACGGTTCCCGGATCGCTACTGGCGCGTGCCGTACCGTGGGCAGGATTACTTCTATTCCGGTGGCTACTGGTACCGTCCCCACGCTGGCGGTTACGTTGTGGTCACGCCGCCTTACGGAGTGCGTGTCAGCTACCTGCCGTCCTATGCGCGCGAAGTGTGGGTGGGGGGCGCGTTGTTCTTCCTGGTGGCCGATACCTATTACCAGTACCTGGCCGACAGCCAGGAGTACGTGGTGGTCAACCCGCCAGCGGCGCCATCACCAGCGCCAGCGCCAATGCCCCAAGGCTATGACGTGATTGCCTATCCGCTGTATGGCCAGGGGCCTGAACAACAGGGGCAGGACCGCTACCAGTGTCATCGCTGGGCCGTGAGCCAGTCCGGCTTCGACCCGGCCACCGCCACCTATGCCCCGCCTTTGCAGGTGGCTGATAGCTACCGCCGCGCCCTGGGGGCCTGTTTGAGTGGGCGTGGCTACAGCACCAACTGAGGCCGCTACACCGGGTCGGCGTGAACCATCACGTCGGCCTTTGGGTAATGCTCGCGAATCACCTGGGACGCCTGCACGCACAGCGCATGGGCCTGGTGCAGCGGCAATGCACCTGGCAACTCCAGGTGCAGTTGCACGAACCACTGGCTGCCCGAGACCCGTGTGCGCAGTTCATGCACCCCTTGTACGCCTGGAATCGCCAAGACCAGTTCGCCCATGCGCTCGCCAATGTCGGCGGGCAGTTCCTTGTCCATGAGGATTGCCGTGCTTTCGCGGGCGATCTGCAAGGCGCTCCACAGGATGTACACGGCGATGCCCAAACCGAACAGCGCGTCCAGCTGGGGCCAGCCGAAGCGCGCCAGCAGCAGGGCGAGCAGGATGCTGCCGTTGAGCAGCAAGTCGGAGCGGTAGTGCAGGGAGTCGGCGTGCACGGCGGTCGAACCGGTGGCGCGGATTACCTTGCGTTGGAACGCCAGTAGCGCCAGGGTCAGTACCAGCGAGAGCAACATCACGCCGATGCCGGCGCCGGTGTCGCCCAACGGTTGCGGTGATTGCAAGCGCTGCACCGCGCTCGCCCCGATCAACACCGCACTCACCCCGATGAACAGCGCCTGGGCCATGCCCGCCAGCGCTTCGGCCTTGCCGTGGCCGAAGCGGTGATCGTCATCGGCAGGGCGCAGCGCGTAGTGCACTGCGAGCAGGTTCAGAAACGACGCCATGGCATCGAGTGCCGAGTCGGTGAGCCCGGCCAGCAGGCTCACCGAGCCACTGAGCCACCAGGCCACGGCCTTGCTCAGTACCAGGATGCTGGCCACCGTGAGGGACGCGCGGGTAGCCAGGCGCAGCAGGCGTTGGTGTTCGGTGGTTACGGTCATGCTTGGGGTCTACGCGTAAGATGGATCAGGCGGAGGGTACCAGGCCCAGCGCGGCCAGTTGCTCGACGCTGCCGCGGTGCTGGATCAGCCGTGGGTCGTCCAGCGGCAGGCGCTGGCCCAGTTCGCTTTCGAGGATAGCTTGCAGCTTGAGGTTGTCGACCTGACCGTCGGCCTTGATTGCGGGCTTGAGCTTGGCCGGGTCGATCTGGGCGCTCTTGCCGCCGGGGTAGTAGATGGCGCCGGTGGCAAAGTCGATACCGAACGCGATCAGGCCAGGAATCACGTAGAACAGGATACCGATGGCGTCCATTGCCACCACCACAGGGTCGATCTTGCCTTCGATCTGGCCCCGGCGATCAGGGTAGAAAATGGTGCCGCAGGCCGTCAGCTGGGTCAGCAGGGTGGCGATCAGGGCGCCGCCAATGACGCGGGAAGGGATGCGCATGTTTCTCTCCGGGAAGTAGCACGACTAGAGGGCGGGCATTCGCCACGCCTGAGACTCAGACCATGATTGGGCCGGCTCGGTTCGCCGTTATACTCGGACGACTGTTCGAGGACCACCATGATTTCATTACCGATCGACGTTGTACTGCCTGATTTGCGCCGCGCCCTGAGCCAACGAGACGAAGCCGTGCTGGAGGCGCCCCCTGGCGCCGGCAAGACCACCCGCGTGCCGCTGGCCCTGCTTGACGCGCCGTGGCTGGCCGGGCAGACCATCGTGATGCTCGAACCCCGGCGCCTGGCGGCCCGCGCGGCAGCCGAACGGCTGGCCAGCGAGCTGGGTGAGCCGGTGGGTGAAACCGTGGGCTATCGCATCCGCCTGGACAGCAAGGTCGGCCCGAAAACCCGCATCGAAGTGGTCACCGAGGGCATCCTCACCCGCCGCCTGCAAGCGGACCCGGCGCTCGAAGGCGTGGGCCTGCTGATCTTCGACGAGTTCCATGAACGCAGCCTCGACGCCGACTTGGCCCTGGCCCTGAGCCTCAATGGCCGTGCATTGCTGCGCGACGAGCCGCTGAAGATCCTGCTGATGTCGGCGACGCTGGAGGGCGAGCGACTATCACGCCTGCTTGACGACGCACCGGTGGTCAGCAGCCAAGGGCGCATGTACCCGGTGGATATCCGCTGGAGCCGACCGTTGCAGCCCGGCGAGTTCATCGAGCCGCGGGTGGTCGATGGCGTGTTGCAGGCCCTGGCCACCGAGGCCGGCAGTCTGTTGGTGTTCCTGCCTGGGCAGGCCGAGATCCGCCGAGTGCACCAGGCCTTGCAGGACGCGCTGGGCGAACGCCCGGACGTGCTGCTGTGCCCGCTGCACGGTGAGCTGGAGTTGAGCGCCCAACGTGCGGCCATTGAGCCGGCGCCTGCGGGCCTGCGCAAGGTGGTGCTGGCCACCAACATTGCCGAAACCAGCCTGACCATCGAGGGGGTACGTGTAGTGATCGATGCCGGGCTGGTGCGTGTGCCGCGTTTCGATCCGGGCAGTGGCATGACCCGCCTGGACACCCAGCGTATCTCCCGCGCCAGTGCTACGCAGCGCGCGGGGCGTGCCGGGCGCCTGGAGCCCGGCGTGTGTTTGCGCTTGTGGTCCGAGGCGCAGCACGAACAGCTGGCCGTCCATGGCAGCGCCGAGATACTCCAGGCGGACTTGGCTGGGCTGGCCTTGCAACTGGGGCGCTGGGGCGTGCCGCCGGAGCAACTGAATTGGCTCGACCAGCCGCCGTCGGCGGCCTACGCCCAGGCCCAGGACCTGCTGGCGCGGCTGGGGGCCTACAAGCCCGGCAGCCGCGATAACCTCAGCGCCCACGGCCAGGCCATGGCCGAGCTACCAGCGCACCCGCGCATCGCCCATCTGTTGCTACGCGGTCAGCAAATGGGGCTGGCCGAGATGGCCTGCGATGTCGCGGCGCTGCTGGGCGAACGTGACATTCAGCGTGGGGGCGGCGCCGACCTGCACACCCGCCTGAGCCTGATCAGCGGTGACGGAAAGGCATCGCGTGGCGGGCAGGGCGGTGTGCAACGTGCGCGTCAGTTGGCCCGGCAGTACCGTGGCCAACTGCGTGGCAAATCCGCTGCACAGGTCGCCGATCCCGACCACCCGCGCTGGCTGGGCGCGTTGCTGGCGCTGGCCTACCCGGATCGCGTCGCCCAGCAGCGCCGTGCAGGGGGCGCCGAATATCGCCTGGCCAACGGCCGCGCGGCGTTGTTCGGTGAGGCCGACGCGCTGATGAAGCAACCCTGGCTGGTGATCGCCGACCTGGGCAGCCGTCAGGGCCAACGCGAGGAACGCATCTACCTGGCCGCCGAGTTCGATCCGGCGCTGTTCGATGAGGTGCTCGCCGAGCAGGTCGAAACCCTTGACCTGCTCGATTGGGACGAGCGTGAGCAGGTGCTACGTGCCGAGCGCCAGCGTAAGGTCGGCGAGTTGGTGCTCAGTCGTGAACCGCTGCCGGGCCTGGACGATGAGGCCCGCGCCCGCGCGCTGCTTGGCCTGGTGCGGCGCAAAGGCCTGAACCTGCTGAACTGGACCCCGGAGCTGCGCCAGTGGCAGGCGCGGGTGGCGCTGCTGCGTCAGTTGGATCTGGACAAGGACGGCCACAGCGAGTGGCCCGACCTGGGTGACGAGGCGTTGCTGGGCAGCCTGGAAGACTGGTTGCAGCCCTACCTGGGCAAGGTTTCACGGCTGAGCCATTTCGCGGCGCTGGACCTGTCGTCGATATTGCGCAACCTGCTGCCCTGGCCGTTGCCCCAGCGCCTGGAAGAACTGGCGCCCGCGCACCTGAGCGTGCCGTCCGGCTCGAACATCCGCCTGGACTACAGCGAACACCCGCCGATTCTCGCGGTACGCTTGCAGGAGCTGTTTGGCCTGGCCGACACCCCGCGCATTGCTGGCGGTCGCCAGCAGGTCAAGTTGCACCTGCTCTCACCTGCGCGGCGGCCGGTGCAGGTGACCCAGGACCTGGCGAACTTCTGGCGCACCACCTATGCCGAGGTGAAGAAGGATTTGAAGGGTCGGTACCCCAAGCACTACTGGCCGGACGATCCGCTGGTGGCCGAGGCCACGGCGCGGGCCAAGCCGCGCGGTACATGAGGGCGGCGTGGCCGCCGCCTCGCGGATCAGCGCGCGAACGCTAGCCCGCCTCGGGCCCGGCTTTGCCTTCGAGCAACATGAACAAGCGGTACAGCACCACCGTGCTGAACAACTGCAAGAAGCCGCTGAGGCTGTCCAGCAGCAATTGCGCGCCCGGTTGCGGGTCGGGGATCAGCGCCATCAGCAGCCCGTCGATCAGCCACAGCGGCGCCAGCACCATGAGCATGCACAGCATGATGCGCAGGAAGTGCCCGGTGGTCATGCTCGCGCTGGTGCGCATGGCCTGCATCACCGGCAGGCCGCGCAGCACCAGCAGGTACTCGGCGAACACCAAGTTCACCATGATCCACACACCGGGGAAGATGAACAGTGCCAGGCCCGCCATGATCAGCAGCGAACTGATGAGGATCAGCAGCGCCAGCGCTGGCCACAATTGCACGGCGCGGGCGAACAGGTCGCGCTTGGGCACTGCCTGGCCATTGCTGCGCGTGTCGAGGTAAAGGATCAGCGCCGCGCTGTACAGGGGGTAGACCAGCAGGCTGACCAGCATGCCGTAAACCGGTGAGGCCGATTCGCCGAGCTGGCGGTAGAGCAATTGGGTACCGAGGGCTTCGATCACCACCAGCGGCAGGCACAGTTGCAGGATGCCGACCAAGTGGCGGCGGAAGAAGTACAGGGAGTCGCGCAGAACGCTCAGGGGATTCATCGGTCAACATCGCATGGCAGAAAAGCAGGGCGTAACTTTAGCCCAGACAGCCTGCATGCTGAAAAAAGTTTCATGCCCAGGGCGATTGAATCGCAGCGTACCGCGCCCCATCTTTGAGGCTGTCCGATGTCCTGTTCAGCGCACGAGGTTGCCCCGATGAACACTGAAGAACAAACCCTGATCGACGGCCTGTTCGGTCGCCTCAAGCAAGCCGAGGATCCCGCCCAGCCGCGCGATGCCCAGGCCCAGGCGCGCATCGAGGAGCACCTGCGCCAGCAGCCGGCAGCGCCGTACTACATGACCCAGGCGATTCTGGTGCAGGAAGCAGCGCTCAAGCGTTTGGACGAGCAGAACAAACAGCTCGAAGCCGAACTCAAGCAGGCCCGCGCGCAACTGGAGGCGAGCCGCTCCAGCCCCGCCAGCAGTGGTGGTGGCTTCCTGTCCGGGCTGTTCGGTGGCGGTGCACGCAGCCCTGAGCCGCAGCGCTCGGTGGCCCCGGCGCCGGCCTCAGCCGGGGGCTGGCGCGAGCCTGCCGCGCCTGCCTATGCGCCGCCTCCGGCGCCGCAGCAAGGCTTCGGTGCGGCGCCCGCCCGCAGTGGTGCGAGCAGCTTCCTCGGCGGTGCCATGCAGACCGCGGCGGGCGTTGCGGGTGGCGTGTTGCTCGCACAAGGCATCAGCAGCCTGTTCAGCCACCATTCGCAGCCTGACGAGATCGTCGAGGTGATCAAGGAAGCGCCTGCCCCGGCCAGTGACCAGGGCGGCTGGAACGATCAGGACAGCCAGCGCCAGGTAGCCGACAACAGCGGTTGGGGCAATGACCAGGGCGGCTTCGCCGACACCGACTACAGTGCCGACGATGGCGGCTTCTTCTCGGACGACGACTACGTCTGAGGGCTCTGGCATACTGGCTGTGCTTGTCGCGGGGCAGCCCGCTCCCACGTTGGAGCGGGCTGCCCCGCGATTCATTGACCGCCAGACAGGTGCCCCAAGGTGAAGAAAATCGCGCTGTTCGCCGATGTGCAGAACCTCTACTACACGGTTCGCCAAGGCCACGGCTGCCATTTCAACTATGCCGCGCTGTGGGCCGAGGTCAGCCGCGCGGGCCAGATCGTCGAGGCCAAGGCCTATGCCATCGATCGGGGTGACGCCAAGCAGCAACAGTTCCAGCAGATCCTGCGCAACCTGGGTTTCGAGGTGTGCCTCAAGCCCTATATCCAGCGCGCCGACGGCTCGGCCAAGGGCGACTGGGACGTGGGCATCACCCTGGATGTGATCGAGGCCGCCGCGCGGGTCGAGCAGATCGTTCTGGCCTCCGGTGACGGCGACTTCGACCTGCTGCTGGAGCGGGCGATGCAGCGTCATGGAGTTGAGACTGTGGTATATGGCGTGCCGGGGCTGACCGCGTTGTCGGTGATTCGCGCGGCCAGCTGCTACGTACCCATCGAGGGCAAGCTGCTGCTGCGCCATTGAGCGCTCAAGGCTTTCTCGCATTGCCCTCCAGATGCCCCAGCGGCACCCGCCGCTGTACCGCGCTGGAGAGCACGATCGAGGTCTTGGTGAAGCCCAGTTGCGCCACCCGATTGATCAACGCCTCCAGTTCCAGCATCGACACCACGGCGGCGCGGATGATCACGCAGGGGTCGCCGGTTACGCGGTGGCATTCGGTGATCTGCGGGATGCTCGCCAACTGGGCATAGGCGTGGTGGGTGTCATGGCTGCCGTGGCTGGCCAGGCGCAGCTCGATCACGCATTGGATCGGCAGGCCGATCTTTTCCAGGTCGATGTTGGCGGTGTAACCGGTGATCACGCCACTGGACTCGAGCTTGGCCACCCGTTCGGCCACCGCCGGGGCCGACAGGTTGACCTGGCGCGCCAGTTGCGCGTAGGTGGCCCGGCCGTTTTCGAGCAGGGCGGCTAGGAGCATGCGGTCGTACTTGTCCATGGTGATTCCTGGTGACTTTGTAATCGATGGCAAACCTGCTGCATAAGCATGCTTTGCAAAGTGTTCGAGTGATTTAAAGCTGTTTTGCAACTTAAGTTTGCGCAGGGGCCTTTCTAAACTAAGCCACCCGTAAACGGATTTCGAGCCCTTCTGCCATGCCTGCCTCCCGTCGCTTCCCGCTGCTGCTCATTGGATCGTTCCTCGCCTTGTACCTGGTGTGGGGTTCGACCTACCTGTTTATCCGCATTGGTGTCGAGTCCTGGCCGCCGATGCTGATGGCCGGGGTGCGCTTCATGATCGCTGGCAGCCTGTTGTACGGCTTCCTGCGCTGGCGCGGGGTCCCAGCACCGACCTGGACGCAATGGCGCGCGGCGGCGGCGATTGGTTTTCTGCTGCTCAGTTGCGGCAATGGCGGTGTAACCCTGGCCGAACATGCTGGCGTCGCCTCGGGCGTGGCGGCGTTGGCGGTCGCCACCGTGCCTCTGTTCACCTTGGTGTTCGGCCTGCTGTTCGGGCATCGCAACTCGCGCCTGGAGTGGGCGGGGATCGTGCTCGGACTGGTCGGCATCGGCCTACTCAACCTGGGTTCCAACTTGCAGGCCAGTCCAATGGGCGCGGCGCTGATCCTGTTCGCCGCAGCGGCCTGGGCCTTCGGCTCGGTGTGGAGCAAAAGTTTGCCGCTGCCCCAGGGGCCGATGGCCAGCGCCGCCGAGATGCTGGCTGGCGGCGCCGCGCTGTTGATCGGCAGCGCCCTGAGCGGCGAACGCATGACCCAAATGCCCACCGCCGCCGGTTGGGGCGCACTGGCCTACCTGGTGTTCTTCGGCTCGATCCTGGCCTTCAGCGCCTACATGTACCTGCTCAAGCACGTGCGCCCGGCGGCGGCCACTAGCTATGCCTACGTCAACCCAGCGGTGGCGGTATTGCTGGGAATTGCCTTCGCCGGTGAGCGGATTGGCGCCGAAGAGTGCATCGCCATGGGGGTGATCATCGGTGCGGTGGTGCTGATCGGCCTGCCGCAATGGCGCAAGGCGCCTGCCGCCGTCAGTTGAGGGTGCGCGCGTCGCGCCCCGGCATGCCGTGCATTGCGGTAAACTTGCTGGCTTCGCTGAACCCCTGACGGTACCACCATGAATTTCGCCAAACTCGGCCTGATCGAACCGCTGCTGCGCACCCTGCAGAAGCTGGACTACGCCACCCCCACCCCGATCCAGGCCAAGGCCATCCCTGCCGTGCTTGCAGGCCGCGACCTGATGGCCGCAGCCCAGACCGGCACTGGCAAGACTGCCGGCTTCGCCTTGCCGGTGCTGCAACGCCTGGTGCTGGAGGGCGAGAAGGTCGCCAGTAACTCGGTGCGTGCGCTGGTGCTGGTGCCCACCCGGGAGTTGGCCGAGCAGGTGCACGCCAATGTGCGCGAGTACGCCGAGGACCTGCCGCTGTCGACCTATGCGGTGTATGGCGGTGTCAGCATCAATCCGCAGATGATGCGCCTGCGTCGTGGCGTGGATGTGTTGGTGGCCACTCCAGGGCGCTTGCTCGATCTGTTCCGCCAGAACGCCATCAAGTTCGGCCAGGTTCAGACCCTGGTGCTCGACGAAGCCGACCGCATGCTTGACCTGGGTTTTGCCGAAGAGCTGCAGGCGGTGTACGCGGCGCTACCGCGCAAGCGCCAGACGCTGCTGTTCTCGGCCACGTTCTCCGAGCAGATCCGCCTGCTCGCGGGGCTGGCGCTGAACGATCCGCTGAGCATCGAAGTGAGCCCGCGCAACACCACCGCGACCACGGTCAAGCAGTGGCTGGTGCCGGTGGACAAGAAGCGCAAGGCCGACCTGTTCTGCCATTTGCTGCGCAAGCAGCGCTGGAAGCAGGTGCTGGTGTTCGCCAAGACCCGCAATGGCGTGGACCAGTTGGTCGAACGCCTGCTCAGCGAGGGCATCAACGCCGATGGCATCCACGGCGATCGGCCACAGGCCACGCGCCAGCGTGCCCTGGACAGCTTCAAGGCCCGCGAGATCCAGGTGCTGGTGGCCACCGACGTGGCCGCGCGCGGCCTGGATATCGACGACCTGCCGCTGGTGGTCAACCTCGATCTGCCAATCGTCGCCGAAGACTACGTGCACCGCATTGGCCGCACGGGCCGGGCCGGCAACAAGGGCGAGGCGATCTCGCTGGTGTGCGCTGACGAGGTGAACCTGCTGGCGTCGATCGAGACGCTGATTCGCCAACAGTTGCCGCGCCATGAAGAGCCGGATTTCATCCCCGATCATCGGGTGCCGATGATCGATGCCAGCGGGCAGGTGGTAAAGAAGCCGAAGAAACCGAAAAAGCCCAAGGAGAACAGCGCCAAGCGCGGTCTGGGGCGTTGGATGGACAGCAGCGAATCGGCGGCGCCAGCGGTCAAGGCCGTACGCAAGGTGCCGAGCTTTGGCGGCAAGCCGGCCAAGCGCAAGCCGTAAAAGCCAAGACGCGTCCCCTTAGGTCAACACGGTGCCTGGCACGGGCTTCGCGGTGGTCCGGCACTCCGGCAAGCCCGCTTCCACAGGACTGTGTAACGCCTGAATCCACCGCCGTACCTGTAGGAGATCACCCAGCCCTTTGGGCTGCGCTG
>NZ_VAUO01000015.1 GCF_005796105.1 Pseudomonas mosselii
GGCGCATTATAAGGGGATCTGAAACCCCGTCAACCCTTAATTTGCAAAAATCTCAAAATCCCCTGGCCCGCCCGAACAACCGCGGCACACGCCGCCAAACCGGGGGAATACGTAGCACCATCAACAGCCCGCCTATGCCGGCATAAATGGCCCACTCCTTGAGGTCGGAACGCACGATCCACAGAAAATGCAGCAACCCCAATCCAAGAATCACGTAGACCAACCGATGCAGCTTCTTCCACCGACTGCCCAGGCGCTTCTGACTGTAGCGATTGGACGTCACCGCCAACGCCAGCAAGCCCAGAAAACCAAGCGCCCCCACAATGATGTAGGGCCGCTTGCGCAACTCCACCCCCAACTGCCCCCAGTCCAAGCCAAGGATGAACACCATATAGGCCATCAGGTGCAGCACAATATAAGCAAAGCACCACAACCCCAGCTGGCGGCGTACCACGATCCAGCCAGACCAACCGCTCAAGCGCTGCAACGGCGTCATCGACAGGGTGATCAGCAGGAACACCAAGGCGCCCAGCCCAAGCCGGTCCATCAGGATTTTCCCAGGGTCCGGCCCCAACAGCCCCATCGCGGCTTCATACAACCACGCAGCGGGGAACAGGCAACCGGCCACGAAAATGGCCAGACGAAACCAGGGATAACGCATCAGTAATTCTTCCGCAGGTCGAGGCCGCTATACAGAGACGCCACTTCATCGGCATAGCCATTGAACATGAGCGTATCGCGCACATTTGGACTGAGCAGCCCGCTGGGCAGTCGGCGTTCGCGGGCCTGGCTCCAACGCGGATGATCGACCGTCGGATTGACGTTGGCATAGAAGCCATACTCGTCCGGCGCCAACCCCTGCCAGGTGGTGCCTGGCTGCTCAGCCACCAAGCTGATGCGTACGATCGACTTGATGCTCTTGAAGCCATACTTCCACGGCACCACCAGACGCAACGGCGCACCGTTCTGGTTGGGCAACGCCCGCCCGTACATCCCTACCGCCAGGATCGCCAACGGGTTCATTGCCTCATCCAGACGCAACCCCTCTACATAAGGCCAATTGATCAAGGCAAAACCGGAACGCTGCCCCGGCATGCTCTTGGGGTCTTGTAGCGTTTCGAAGCGCACATAGCGCGCCTTGGAGGTCGGCTCCACCTGCTTGAGCACCTGGGCCAGCGAAATGCCCAACCAGGGAATCACCATCGACCAGGCCTCGACGCAGCGCAAACGATAGATACGCTCTTCGAGCTGATAGGGTTTGACGAAGTCTTCCAGGGCATAACGTCCAGGCTTGCCCACCTCGCCATCCACCACCACGCTCCACGGCTCGGTCTTGAGACTCCCGGCATTGGCCGCAGGGTCGCCTTTGTCGGGCCCGAACTCATAGAAGTTGTTGTAGTGGGTGGCGTCCTTGAACGGGGTAATCGCCTCCCCTTGTACCGTCACCGCCTGCCAGCGCGCGGCATCGAGCTTGCTCGCGAACCAGCCAGGTGCGGTCCCAGGCTCGACATCGGCATAGCGAGACGCCTCGCCAGCCACTCCCAGGCGCGGCAATGCGCCGACAGCCAAGCCGGCCAGCGTGCCACCCAGTAGGTGACGGCGGGACAGGTAAAGTGCTTCGGGGGTAACGTCCGACAGTTTGCAGTCAGAGGTGCGGGGGATCTTGATGAGCATGGCGGCTCCACAGTACGGGTAACTGATGTACCCGTAAGACTATGGAGCCGGCAGGTTATTCCGCGATTAAATTTTTATCAGGCTTTCTTTCGACGCGTGCGCAACAGGTACTGCACAGGACCCGAAATCGCATAGCCGAGGAAGATCAGCAGCAGGATGCGCGGCGGATCGCTGAACACCACGGCGAACACCAACACCACGGCCAAAATCGCAACGAACGGCACGCGCCCCTTGAGATCCAGCTCCTTGAAGCTGTTGTACTTGATATTGCTGACCATCAGCATGCCGGCAGCAGCCACCAGCAGCGCCACCAGGAACGACAGCTTCGAGCCCTGGATACCATAGTCGCTGAACGCCCACACAGTACCGGCCACCACGCCCGCAGCAGCGGGGCTGGCCAAGCCGATGAAGTAGCGCTTGTCGGCAGTGCCGACCTGGGTGTTGAAACGCGCCAGACGCAACGCCGCACCCGCCACATAGATGAAGGCAACCATCCAGCCGACCTTGCCCATGTCTCCCAGCGCCCAGCCGAACGCCAGCAGCGCCGGCGCCACGCCGAATGCGACCATATCCGACAGCGAGTCGTACTCGGCCCCGAAGGCGCTCTGCGTATTGGTCATGCGCGCGACACGGCCGTCAAGGCTATCGAGCACCATGGCCACGAAGATCGCGATGGCGGCAAAGGCAAAATACTTGCTCGCCTCTCGCGGGTCACCGGCGCTCAGGGCGCTTTGCGCGCTCATCGAGCTGATGATGGAATAGAAACCAGCGAACAGGTTCGCGGTGGTGAACAGATTGGGCAGCAGGTAGATGCCGCGGTGGCGGACCTTGCGCCCTTCGGCGTCATGCCCTTCTTCGACGTGCTCATCGACAGGTAGCAGGCTTTCGGCGTCGGAGGGCTTATTCGGCTCTTCGGGACGTTCGCTCATGAAAAGTACCTTGCAACAGGGTGGAATATGTTCGACATGGGCCCGCGAAACAGGTTCTAACGGCGGGCCACTGGTCGCTTTATACCAGATGCAGCCCACACAAACGAAAAAACGCGGCCGAAGCCGCGTTTTTCATCTACCGAAGCAAGACTCAGTTCTTGGTCTTGTCGACGATCTTGTTGGCCGAGATCCACGGCATCATCGAGCGCAGTTGCTCGCCGATGATTTCGATGCCGTGAACGGCGTTGTTACGACGCTTGGCGGTCATCGATGGGTAGTTGGTGGCGCCTTCGGAGATGAACATCTTCGCGTACTCGCCGTCCTGGATGCGCTTCAGAGCATTGCGCATGGCCTTGCGGGATTCTTCGTTGATGACTTCTGGGCCGGTGACGTACTCACCGTACTCGGCGTTGTTGGAGATCGAGTAGTTCATGTTGGCGATACCGCCTTCGTACATGAGGTCAACGATCAGCTTCAGCTCGTGCAGGCACTCGAAGTAGGCCATTTCTGGCGCATAACCCGCTTCGACCAGGGTTTCGAAACCGGCCTTTACCAGCTCGACGGTACCGCCGCACAGAACGGCCTGCTCACCGAACAGGTCGGTTTCGGTCTCGTCCTTGAAGGTGGTTTCGATGATGCCGGTACGACCGCCACCCACGCCTGCGGCGTAGGACAGCGCGACGTTCTTGGCATTGCCCGAGGCGTCCTGGTAGATCGCGATCAGGTCAGGGATACCGCCGCCTTTGACGAACTCGGAACGTACGGTGTGGCCCGGAGCTTTCGGCGCGATCATGATCACGTCGAGGTCGGCACGCGGAACGACCTGGTTGTAGTGGATCGAGAAGCCGTGGGAGAAGGCCAGGGTAGCGCCCTTCTTGATGTTCGGCTCGATTTCGTTCTTGTACAGGGCGCCCTGGAACTCGTCCGGGGTCAGGATCATGACCAGGTCGGCAGCAGCGACGGCAGTGGCGACGTCGGCGACTTTCAGGCCGTGGGCTTCTGCCTTGGCCACGGTAGCCGAGCCTTTACGCAGACCGACGGTGACGTCTACACCGGAGTCCTTCAGGTTGCACGCCTGGGCGTGACCTTGCGAACCGTAACCGATGATGGCGACTTTCTTACCCTGGATGATGGAAAGGTCGCAGTCTTTATCGTAGAAAACTTTCATGAAATACCCCTGGTTATATCTCGGCCCCTGAGGAGCCATCGCTAATTTTTGATGTTAAACGCTGAGCACTTTGTCGCCACGGGCAATGCCGGTAACGCCGCTGCGCACGGTTTCGAGAATCGATGCAGTGCCGATGGCCTGGATGAAGCTGTCCAGTTTGTCGCTGGTGCCGCTCAGTTGCACGGTGTACACACTGGCAGTCACATCGACGATCTGGCCACGGAAGATATCCGTGGTGCGCTTGATCTCGGCACGCTGGGCACCGGTAGCCTTGACCTTGACCAGCATCAGTTCGCGCTCGATGTGCGCGCTTTCCGACAGGTCGACCAACTTGACCACTTCGACCAGCTTGTTCAGGTTCTTGGTGATCTGTTCGATCACTTCATCATGGCCAACGGTGGTCAGCGTCAGACGCGACAGGGTCGGGTCTTCGGTTGGCGCCACCGTCAGGCTTTCGATGTTGTAGTTGCGCTGAGAAAACAGGCCGACCACGCGAGACAAGGCACCGGGTTCGTTTTCCAGCAGCAAGGAGATGATGTGCCGCATATCAGGTACGCTCCGTCTTGCTCAGCCACATGTCACGCATCGAACCGTCCTTGATCTGCATTGGGTAGACGTGTTCGGTACGGTCGATCGCGATGTCGATGAACACCAGTCGATCCTTCATCGCAAAGGCCTCTTCCAGCTTCGGCTTGAGGTCCTTCAGGCTGGTGATGCGGATACCCACATGGCCATAGGCCTCAGCCAGCTTGACGAAGTCAGGCAGCGACTCGACATAGGAATGCGAGTGACGGCCGTTGTAGGACATGTCCTGCCACTGGCGCACCATGCCCAACACACCGTTGTTCATGTTGACGATCTTGACCGGCAAGCCGTACTGCATGCAGGTGGACAGTTCCTGGATGTTCATCTGGATACTGCCTTCACCGGTAACGCAGGCGACATCCTGATCGGGGAAGTTCAACTTCACGCCCATGGCCGCCGGGAAACCGAAGCCCATGGTGCCCAGGCCACCGGAGTTGATCCAGCGATTGGGTTTGTTGAAGCGGTAATACTGCGCCGCGAACATCTGGTGCTGGCCCACATCGGAGGTGATGAAGGCGTCGCCGTGGGTAACCTCGCACAGGGTTTCGATCACGTGCTGCGGCTTGATCACACTGCCGTCGCCCTTGTCGTAGGGGAACAGGCCAGCGTCACCACGCCACTCGTCGATCTGCTTCCACCAGGCATCGAGCGCCACCTTGTCAGGCTGCTCGCCGATTTCCTTGAGGATGGTCAGCATTTCGTTCAGCACGCTCTCGACCGGACCTACGATCGGTACGTCGGCCTTGATCATCTTAGAGATCGACGCCGGGTCGATGTCGATGTGAATGATCTTGGCGTTCGGACAGAATTTGGCCGGGCCGTTGACCACACGGTCGTCGAAACGCGCACCGACCGCGAAGATCACGTCGGCGTTGTGCATGGCCAGGTTGGCAGTGTAGCTGCCGTGCATGCCGAGCATGCCGAGGAACTGGCGATCGGTACCTGGGAAGCCGCCCAAGCCCATCAGGGTATTGGTGACTGGCAGGTTGAGCGACTTGGCGATTTCGGTGAGGGCTTCGGAGCCGCCGCCGAGGATCACGCCACCGCCGGAGTAGACGATCGGACGCTTGGCCGCCAGGAGCATTTCGGCTGCCTTGCGGATCTGGCCGGAGTGACCACGTACAGCCGGGCTATAGGAACGCAGCTTGACCTTTTTCGGGTAGATGTACTCGAACTTCTCGGCCGGGTTGGTCATATCTTTTGGAATGTCGACCACGACCGGGCCTGGACGGCCGGACTGCGCCAGATAGAAGGCTTTTTTCAGGACTTCCGGGATTTCCGAAGCGTGTTTGATCATGAAGCTGTGCTTCACGATCGGCCGGGAAATACCGATCATGTCGGTTTCCTGGAAGGCATCGGTGCCGACCATGGTGCTAGGCACCTGGCCCGACAGGATGACCATCGGAATGGAATCCATGTAGGCAGTGGCAATACCGGTGATGGCATTGGTCGCGCCGGGGCCGGAAGTCACCAGCACCACACCGGCCTTGCCGGTGGCACGGGCATAACCGTCCGCCATATGGGTAGCAGCCTGTTCGTGACGGACCAGGATGTGCTGGACTTCCGGTTCCTTGAACAGTGCATCGTAAACATGCAGGAGAGCACCACCAGGGTACCCGTAGATGTGCTTAACGCCTTCGTCACGCAAGAAGCGGACGACCATTTCAGCGCCGGATAAGAGCTCCACGTTGTTCACCTCTAAAACGCCAGAATACCGTCCTCACTGGACGGGTCTTAATAGGTTTACTGCCAAGCAGAGCATGAGCGAACGTCAGCACTGACTGAGCAAGTATTGGGAAAGCCCTGATGTGTTGCGGGTCTTCCCACCCAGCGCGAGGTAACGCGTTGCGGGGTGTAACAAGTCGGCGCGGGTGTGCGCCTCATGATCTGCTTAGCGGGTCTGCTTCTGGCAGTCCCCCTACAGCGGAATCTGGATTCTTGTGATTTGGCGCCTACAAGTCAAGAAAAATTATTGCCAATTTTTCCGCAAGATGAATCGCTACAACCACTAAAAACCTAAGCAGCAGCAGGAAAATTAAGATTTCTACAAAAAAGGGCCACAATCTGCGGCCCTTGAAGAAAAAACTGAGGAATTCCGGCTCAAGCACTGATCAATTGGTCGAACGCTGCCAGCAGTCGGCGCAGCTCGCGGCTTTGCTCAGGACGGTCGGTAAACACGGTTTCGGCCATGACCAAGATGCCCGAGGCGTTAGGCAGCGGATGGCCGTGTTCGAGAATCTGTGCCATGCGCGGCAGGAAGATCCACTGCAACCACTGCTCGAAGGCCATGCTGTCGACCGCGAACGGCACCGTGCTGGCGAGTGCTTCGGCGCTGGGCACCTGGTCGCTCCACCAGCCCTGGGTGCGCAATTCGTGCTCGATCAGCAACAGGTGATCGGCGATATCCAGGATGCGCTGCTCCATCACAGGTTGACCTGTGCCTTCTGCCGCGCCAGCGCCGCGCCAGCACTATCGCCCTGCTTCTCACGGGCCTGGGCGATGGTGTTCCACAGCTGGGCTTGCAGGTCAGGACGACCGTTGGCGTAAGTCAATGCGCGGCGGGCAAGCTGCTCGGACTGCGCCGCATCGCCTTGCGAGAGACGCACCTGGGCCAGGCGGAACAGCACCTGAGGCTCGCGCGGGGCAATACGCTGGGCACGCTCCAGGCTAGAGGCGGCGCCATTGAAATCGCCACTGCCTTGTTGTTGCTGGGCAGTGGTCAGCAACGCCAGCACCGGGCCATCGAGCTGTTCGTCGGCAGACAAGCCGCCGCTGCTGGCCCGTGGAATACCGGTCGGGGCCTGGGTGGCGGCCGGCGCGCTGCTCATCGATGCGATGTCGAACGGTTCATCGGCCACCGGGTTGGGGTTGGTGCTGATCGGACCACTGCTGACCGGGCCCGGGGTGATCGGGCCGGTGCTGATTGGCGTGGTGCTGATCGGTGCGCTACCGGCACCCTGCGGAATCATCACGGTCACGCCGGAATCTTCTGGCAGGGCCTGCGCCTGGCTGGTGCCGCCACTGGTCGGGTAGGCCGACGTGCGATTGGCCGAGACGCGCTCGCTATTGGAAACCCGGGTGCTCGAATCCACCACCGGAATGTTGCCACGCGGCACACTGGCACAGCCGTGCAGGACGGCCACCGAGGCCAAGGCAGGAATCCACCACTTGTTCACTTCACACCCTCTTCAAAAGCTCGCGCTCAATTCATCCAGCCCTTGACCCAGTCCATGACCGATTCAGCCGGGTTCTGTTCGCCACCGCAGGTAGCCCCGGCGGGCGGCTCGCTGCCGCGAATATACGGCATCTGCACCGCTCCCGGACAGCTGCCGTCGGAACCCTGCCCGGTGTGCGGGTCGATCCAGGCCTGCACCACGTTGTCTGGCTGTGGCATGTCCAGCGGCAGCGGGTCGGCCTTCTTCATGAAGCTGGTCCACACTTGCAGTGCACCGGTGGCGCCGGTGAACGGGGTCTTGCCGTTGTCGTCCCGGCCCAGCCACACCACCGCCAGCAGATCCTGACTGAAGCCCGAGAACCAGCTGTCGCGCGAGTCGTTACTGGTACCGGTCTTGCCCGCCAGGGTCAGCGAGCTTGGCAATACGTTGTACACCGAGCGGCCGGTCCCTTCACGCATCACCCGCTGCATGGCGTTCTGCACCAGATAGATGGCACCCGGATCGAACGTCTGCTGGATCTGGAACGGGTAGCGCTTGAGCGGCTCGCCCTCAGCGGTGAGCACACTGCGGATCCCGCGCATGGGAGTATTGAAGCCACCATTGGCGATGGTCTGGTACATGGTCGCGACCTGCATCGGCGACATACCGCCAGCACCCAACAGCATCGCCGGGTACGCCGGCCAGTCCACCTGCACGCCCAGGCGGCCGATAGTCTTGATCACGTTCGGCACGCCCACTTCCAGGCCCAGCTTGGCGGTGGACAGGTTCAGCGAGTTGGCCAGGCCTTGGTACAGGTAGATGGTGCCGTGGGGCCGACGATCATAGTTCTGTGGGCGCCACACTTGCCCGTCGGCGCCCTTGACCGAGAACGGCTCGTCCTGCACCCAGGTGGTCAAGGTGTACTTGCTCGGTTGCTCCAGTGCCGTCAGGTAGACCGACGGCTTGACCAGCGAGCCAATCGGCCGCACGGCATCCAGCGCACGGTTGAAACCGGCGAAGCCCGCCTGGCGGCTACCGATCAGGGCCTGCACCTCGCCAGTTTCCGGGTTGGTGACGACCATCGCCGACTCCACATCATCAGCGCCCTTGCGCCCGCCCAGGCGTTTGAAGGTTTCGCTCATGGCGGTCTCGGCCTTCATCTGCAAGATCGGGTCGAAACTGGTGAAGATGCGCAGCCCTTCTCCGGTCAAGTCTTCATCGCGGTAATCCTGGCGCAGCTGACGTTTGACCAGGTCAAGGAAGGCCGGGAATGAGCTGTCGGCCAAGCTGCCGCGCTTGGTCACGCCCAGCGGCATCTTCTTGGCCGCATCGACCACTTCCTGGCTCGCCACACCCTGCTCTGCCAGCAGGTCCAGGACCAGGTTGCGACGCTGCAACGCACGTTCCGGGTAACGGCGCGGGTTGTAGTAGGACGGGCCCTTGACCATGCCCACCAGCAAAGCGATCTGGTGCAGTTTCAGTTCCTGCAGCGGCTGGCTGAAGAAGAACTGACTGGCCAGGCCAAAGCCATGCACCGCGCGCTGGCCATCCTGGCCGATGAACACTTCGTTGAGGTAGGCCTCGAGGATCTCACGCTTGTCGTAGTGAATCTCCAGCAGGACCGACATCATCGCTTCGGTCAGCTTGCGGCTGAGGCTGCGCTCGTTGGTGAGGAAGAAGTTCTTCACCAACTGTTGGGTGAGGGTGCTGCCGCCCTGGCGCATGGCACCCGAGGAGGTGTTGACCCAGATTGCCCGGGCGATGGACTTGGGCGACACGCCGAAATGGCTGTAGAAGTCGCGGTCTTCGGTGGCGATCAGGGTTTCGACCAGATACGGCGGCACCTGGTCGATCTTGATCAGGATGCGGTCTTCGAGGTTCTTGGGGTAGATCCCGCCAATCATCAGCGGCTCCAGGCGAACGACGTCGAGCTTGGCGCCATTGGCGCCGTTGAGCCCGGCCACGTAGTCGCCGGAGAACCGCACGCGCACGAATTGCGCAGGCTCCATGCCCTCGTAGAACTGGAAGCCACGGGTGTTGATGTCGATGCTATTGCCATTTACCGAGGCGGCCCCCGGCCCGTTGGCCGTGCTTTCACGGCGGTAGCCAAGGGCATCGAGTTCAGTGAGAAAGTCGTTCTTGCTCAGTTTCTGGCCAACGAACAGCTCGAGCGGCCGGGCATACACCTTGGCCGGGATCGTCCAGCGCTTGCCGGAGAACTTCTCCTGCACGGTGGCATCGAGGTAGACCGCGAAGCCGGCGATCAGGACCAGACCGACCAGGCTGAGCTTGATGGCCCAGCCCAGCCAGGCGCGTGTGCGGCCGGTCGGGCGTTGTTTGGAGGGGCGAGAATTTCGGGTACGAGTCATGGCCGCGGATTATACGCACTTTGTAAAAGGGAGGCAGACGCCCCTCGGCTGTTTGCAGGGACGGCACCATTGACCATAATGGCGCATTCGAATTCCCTGACTCCCAAAAGGATGCTCCGTGAGCCAAGCCCTGATCAGCGCGCTGCAGAACCCCGCCCTTTATCCGCACCCGGTCGAGGGCTTCACGCTCATCGAGACACACATTTCCTGGGTACTGCTCACCGGCAAGTACGCCTACAAGATCAAGAAACCGATGAACTTCGGCTTCCTCGACTTCACCACCCTCGAACAGCGTGGCCACTTCTGCAACGAAGAGCTGCGCCTGAACCAGCGCCTGACAGAAGGCCTTTACCTGGAGGTGCTGCCGATCACCGGTAGCGCCGAAGCACCGCAGATCGGCGGCGAAGGCGTGGCAATCGAGTACGCGCTGAAGATGCGCCAGTTCCCCGAAGGCCAGATGCTCAACACCTTGCAGGCCAACGGCGAGCTGAACGCCGGGCACATCGACCAGATGGCCCAGCAGATCGCCGAGTTCCACCTGCAAGCACCGAAAGTGCCGGTGGATCATCCACTGGGCAGCCCGGACGCGGTCATGGCGCCGGTCGAGCAGAACTTCGAGCAGATCCGTCCGTTCCTCACCGACGCCGCCGACCTGCAACAGTTGGACAACCTCCAGGCCTGGGCCCAGGACAGCTTCAAGCGTCTGCACGGGCTGTTCGAAGCGCGCAAGGCCAATGGTTTCATCCGCGAGTGCCACGGTGACATCCATCTGGGCAACGCCACCTTGATCGACGGCAAGGTGGTGATCTTCGATTGCATCGAGTTCAACGAGCCGTTCCGCCTGACCGACGTCTACGCCGATATTGCCTTCCTGGCCATGGACCTCGAAGACCGTGGTCTCAAGTGCCTGTCGCGCCGCTTCATCAGCCAGTACCTGGAGCTGACCGGCGACTACGCAGGCCTGGAGCTGCTCAACTTCTACAAGGCCTACCGGGCCCTGGTGCGTGCCAAGGTCGCGCTGTTCAGCCTGTCGCCCGACAGCGATGGCGTGCAGCGCGCCACCACCCTGCGCACCTACCGCAACTATGCCAACCTGGCCGAAAGCTACGCGGCCATCCCTTCGCGCCTGCTGGCCATCACCCATGGCGTGTCGGCAGTGGGCAAGAGCCATGTCGCGATGCGCCTGGTCGAATCGCTGGGCGCGGTGCGCGTACGCTCCGACGTCGAACGCAAGCGCCTGTTCGGCGAGCAGCCAGCAGCGGCCAACGGCCAACTGCAAACCGGTATCTATGCCCAAGAGGCCAGCGCCGCCACTTACGCGCACCTGCACCAACTGGCAACGACCATTCTGCGCGCCGGTTTCCCGGTGGTGCTGGACGCCACCTACCTCAAGCACGCCCAACGCCAGGCCGCGGCGGAAGTTGCCAGCCAAACCGGCGTGCCGTTCCTGATCCTCGACTGCCACGCGCCCGAAGCGGTGATCACCAGCTGGCTGGCGCAGCGCCAAGTCGAAAACGTCGATCCATCGGATGCCACGCTGGAGGTGGTCAAGGCCCAGCAGGCCAGCCGAGAGCCTCTGGATGCCCAGGAGCTGCAGCAGTGCACGCCTGTCGACACGCAACACAGCAGCAGCATGGACCAGGTGATCGAGCAGATTCGCCAGCGCCTGCCGGGCCTCTAGCGTGAAGCAGTCGACAGTTCCCGCTTGAAATTCGGCGCCTCCCTGCCGATAGCATTAAAATGACATCATCCACACAGGAGGCGCCGCCATGAACCAACCCCGTCAGCTGGACAACGTGCTGTTCACGCTGGTGCGTAACGAACAGATCGCCGCCTTCAACCGCGAGAAAGCCCAGTACGCCGCCATCGACTTTCGTGGCGGTGACTTCCGCGGCCTGGATCTGCGTGAACTGGACACCCGCGGCATCGACTTCACCGATGCTTACTTCCGTGCCGCCGACCTGCGGGGCCTGGACCTGCGGGACAATGGTCTGGAAGGCGCCAGCCTTGCCCATGCGCAGATCTCCGGTACGTATTTCCCGGCCGAACTGTCTGCCGACGAGATTCTGATGTCGGTGAAATACGGCACCCGCCTGCGATATCGCACAATTCGTTAAGCGCAGTGCTGGGCCAGGTCGCCTCATGGCGAGCTGGCCCAGCGTGCCGCTATCCCATCGGCCCCCGGCGAAAGGCCGCATAATCGCCAAGCCCCGCTACACTCCTTTCTGACCTGCTCGCGATTTATCCACAAGACCCGTTCAGCCATCGCAAGGAGGCTCGATGAACGATGAATTGCAGCACCTGAAAAACCTTGGCAAGACCTCCGCGCAATGGCTGCACGCCGTCGGCATCCACAGTGCGTCGGACCTTCGTCGCCTGGGCGCGGTGGGGGCCTATCAGGCCGTGAGAACGCGAGGATTCCGGGCTTCCAAAGTGCTGCTGTATGCCATCGAAGGGGCCTTGCTGGACATGCACTGGAACGATCTGCCAGAAGAACGCAAGCAAGCACTGAACCAGCAACTCGACGCTAAAAGCCCCGCGCCACGCGCCGAAAAATAAATTCGGAAAAGGCATTGACGATTAAATGAGAATCGTTATGATTATCACAACTGGTCGCGAGACTGGTTGGATAAGCTGAAAGCCCCTGGTTCGGGCCTCAGATTATCTCCTCATCAGGCTAATCACGGTTATTGACCCGCCCATTGGGCGGGTCTTTTTTTGCCCGCGATTCAACGCCCCTTGCGCAGCTGCGCGCAATAATCCTGTTCAGGCAGCGCTGCGGTGTACCAGACAAAGTCGGCCATGCCCGGCTCGACTTCTGCGCCAACCTCCGCCAGCAACACCACCACGGTATCGCCCTCAGCCCCCAGATCAGCCAGGTGCAGCGGCACGCCCAGGTCCTTGCGTGCGTGGTAGCTGCCGGTGAACAGCAACGCCGGCTGTGGTGCGGCCAGCAGGCGCTCGGCAATACGCCGATCACGCTGCTGCTGGACCGCGAGCATGGCCGACACCTGGCTTTCCGGCAATAGGTTGCAGTGCCCCGTGCGCACCTGCTCGCGCAGCGCCTCAAGCACTCTGGGTTGGTTGGAGCGCTCGCCCACCGGACGCTGCGGATAGCGATAGGCCTCGCGGATCTCGCCAGGTGAGAGGTTGGCGGCAAGCAACGGATAAGGCTGCTGCATGGCATGCCGCACGATAGCCCCATACAGCGCCCAGTCCCAGCCCGCGTCCCAATCCAACGCCTTGGGCAGATCCGGCGGCAATGGCGTATTGGCCTGTAGCGTATCGACCAACGGCTGCTGCTCAGGCTCCAGCATCTCCAACAGCAAGCTGCCCTGCGCTCGACGACTCTCCAGCGCACGCAACAACCACAGCTGCAAGGCATGCTGATCGGGATTGTCGTGCTTCTCGCCCACCAGCACCCGCGGCGCACCAGCCAGGCGCTGTATCAGCTGCGCCGGACTAAGCAACTCACCACTGGCCAGGTCGCGGATCTGCCCCAAGCGCGAATCGTCGCGCCCTTCGCTGCTCTGCCAGACCGGCAGCGGCGCCAGTTGAGTTTGGCAAGCGCTCAAGGCCAGCGCCAGGCAGATCGACACACCAGACAACAGCGGATAGCGCATTGCGGCAAGCTCCTAGCGGGTGATGATCAGCGGATGGCCGCGCTCCGGGTGCGGCTGCACCAAGACGTCAATGCCGAACACAGCCTTCAGCGCGGTCGGGGTGAGCACCCGCTGCGGGGTATCCAGCGCGTGGCAACGGCCCTGCTCGAGCAGCAGGATATGGTCACAGTAACGCGCCGCCAGGTTCAGGTCATGCAGGATCACCAGCACCGCTGCGCCACGCTCGGCAAAACGACGCACCGCCTGCAACGTAGTGTGCTGGTGCAGCGGGTCGAGCGCCGAAGTGGGTTCGTCGAGCAGCAGCGTGGTCCCGGGCTCGCCGGGCCATAACTGCGCCAGCACCCGCGCCAGATGCACGCGCTGACGCTCGCCGCCTGACAACGCCAGGTAGCTGCGTTCGGCCAGGTGCGAAGCGTCTGCCGCCGCCAGCGCAGCGCTGACGATCTCGCGGTCACGGGCCTGGCCGCTGGCGTGGGGCAGACGCCCCATGCCGACCACTTCCTCGACGCTGAAGGAAAATCCAAGCGTGGAAACCTGCGGCAGCACCGCCAGGCGCTGGGCCCGCGCCTGGCCGGGCCAGTCGCCCAACGCGCGGCCATCCAGGCGCACCTCGCCCGAGGTAGGCGTCAGCTCGCCACACAGCGCACCGAGTAAGCTGCTCTTGCCAGCGCCATTGGGCCCCAGCACACCGAGCACCTGCCCCGGTTGCAGTTGCAGGTGGATACCGTGCAACACCTCGGTGGTGCCCCGGGTGAGCGAAAGGCTTTCGACATCGAGCATCAGCTACGCCCTCGCACCAGCAAAAACAGAAAGAACGGCGCGCCGATGAACGCCGTGACGATACCGATCGGCAGCTCCGCCGGCGCCAGCGCCAAGCGGGCGATCAGATCGGCGAACAGCAGCAGCGTCCCCCCGGCCAGCAACGAGGCCGGCAACAGCACGCGATGATCGGGCCCAGCCACCAACCGTACCAGATGCGGGACCACCAGGCCGATGAAGCCGATCAGCCCCGCCGCCGCCACCGCCGCACCAACGCCAAGTGCGGTGCAGAACACCAGTTCGCGCTTGAGCCCCTCGACATCGACGCCCAGATGACGCGCCTCCGACTCGCCCAGCAGCAAGGCATTGAGCGCCTGCGCACGGCGCGGCAGCCACAGGGTCACGGCGACGGACACCAGTAATAGGGGCCACAACCGCTGGTAGCTGGCACCATTGAGGCTGCCGAGGTTCCAGAACGTCAGGGTGCGCAGGGTGGCGTCGTCGGCCAGGTAGCTGAACAACCCCACCGCCGAGCCGCCCAGTGCAGTCATGGCGATACCGGCCAGTAACATGGTGGCGACGTTGGTCTGGCCATCACGCCGGCCCAGGCGATACACCAGAGCGGTCACGCCCAAACCACCGACGAAAGCGCACAGTGACAACAGGTAAGGCGCGAACCACGCCGGCATACCACCCAGCCAGCTACCGCCGACGATCGCCAGCGCCGCCCCAAGTGCAGCGCCACTGGCCACCCCCACCAGACCGGGGTCTGCCAGCGGGTTGCGGAACAGCCCCTGCATGGCCACGCCCGACAGCGCCAGTACCGCCCCCACCGCCAGGCCAAGCAAGGTGCGCGGCAGGCGGATCTGGCCAAGGATCATCTCGGCCTGTTCGAGCCCGTTGGCATCGAGCGGCACACCGATCAGGCGCACACCAGCACGCAGCGTGTCGAACAACGGCAGGCTGACTGGCCCCAGCGCCAACGACAGCCATACGGCCAGCAAGCACAGCAGGACCAGGCAGGTGAACAGCGTACGCGGCTGAACCCGCGGCTTCATGGGTTCAGCAGAGCCTTGGCGCCAGGGTAGAAGCTGGCCGCCAGGACATGCAGGGCAGCCGGCAGACGAGGACCCAGGCCACCGACCAGCAAGGTTGGGTCAAGCGCTATCAGGCGTTTTTCACGCACCGCGCGGCTGCTGGCCAGCGCCGGGTTTTCCTTGATCAGTGCCTGTAACGCCTGCTCACCACTCAGGGCGCGGTCGGAGAACACCACCACGTCCGGGTCCAGGGCGGCCAGGGCTTCTACCGAGAAATTCTTGTAGCCCTGGTGGTCGGCCAGGTTGCGCCCGCCCGCTTGGCGCAGCACCCAGTCACCCGAGCTGCCCTGCCCTGCGATCAGCGGCTTGGCGCCCGCATGGCCGACCAGCAGTAGCACCCCCGGCGCCTTCTGCCCGGCCTGGGCTTGCTTGATCTGCGCGTGCAGCGCATCCAGCTGGCGGCGATAGTCAGCCGCCAGTTCGCCCGCCTTCTGCTCACTGCCCAGCAGCGTCCCTAGGTGCTTGAGGTTGTCGTCCACCGCGCTCAGCTCGGCCTTGCTGGAGAACAGCTCGACCCGCACCCCGGCGTTGCGGATCTGCGCCAGCACCGGCGGCGGGCCCATTTCTTCAGTACCTACCAGTACATCCGGGCGCAGGCTGAGAATGCCCTCGGCCGAAAGTTGGCGCTGGTAGCCAATGCTCGGCAATGCCTTGAGCGATTCGGGATGCTGACTGGTCGTGTCGACGCCAACCAGGCGTTGCTCACCGCCCAATGCGCTGATCCACTCGCTCAACGCGCCGCCGGCGCTGACCCAGCGTTGCGGCAGCTCGGTAGCCAACGTGTGGGAGGACAGCAACAGACCGGCGCACAAGACAATCAGGGCAGAGGGGCGGCGCATCATCGAATTCCTTTGCAGAAGGCGGGCTGCACGCCTTGTGGCGGGCAACGTAACTGCGCACCATGGACAGCCTGGCGCAGCGAATGCGGGCAATTTGATAATTGTTCGCATTGAAGCGTCAAGCCACACACTATTAAGAAGCCTTTAATGCACTACCTCTGCCCCAGCGCCGCCCTCGCCGAAGGTCAAAGCCGCGCATTCGCCGTCGCCGACTTGTCACTGTTCGGCGTGCGCCACAACGGCTCGGTATACCTCTATCGCAACCGCTGTCCGCACCGTGGCATCGCCCTGAACTGGAACGCCGAAGGTGTGCTCGACGCCAGCGGCAAGTTGATCCAATGCGCCCACCATGGTGCGCAATTCATCATTGCCAGCGGCGAATGCGTCACCGGCCCCTGCACCGGCGAATGGCTGGAGGCCCTGGACTGCCGCGAAGACAGACAAGGCATCTGGCTCATGCTGTAAGCAGCACCGGCAGGCGGCGGTCGATGACGATACCGGTGGCATCCAGGCGAGCGCCGTAGGCCAATACCTCGACCCCCTGCGCCACCGCCTCGCGCAACGCTTGCGCATAGGCGGGATCGATCTCATCCGCCGGTCGCACCGCCTCGATGCCGGTCAGGTTCACGCAGTACAACTGCACCGCACGAATGCCCTGTCGAGCCAGCGCCGCCAGTTCACGCAAATGCTTGGCACCGCGCTGGGTGACCGCATCTGGAAACGCCGCCACAGCGGTGTCGGGATAACCGAGGGTGACGCTCTTGACCTCGACATACGCTGGGCCGTCCTCGAACGTCAGGTAGAAGTCGATGCGACTGCGCTCCTCGCCATAGGCCACTTCACGCCGTAGCGCCGTGAACCCGGCAAGCTCGGTGATCACCCCAGCGCGCAAGGCCTCCTCCACCAACGCATTGGCCCGCCCGGTGTTGACGCAGGCCAGGCGCCCCTGCGGCGTCTCGCTGATTTCCCAGGTGCCGGGCAGCTTGCGCTTGGGGTCGGTGGAGCGACTGAACCACACCTGCCCGCCCTCACGCATGCAGTTGAGCATGGAGCCGGTGTTAGGGCAGTGGATGGTCAGTTGCTCACCGTTGGCCAGCTCGATGTCGGCGAGAAAGCGCTTGTAGCGGCGCAGCAGCCGCGCGTGTTCCAGTGCTGGAAAGAACTCCATCAGCCTTGCCAGCTGCGCAGGCCACGGGCGATGCGCTGCACCGCCTCTTCCAGGCGCGGCAGGCTCTGGGTGTAGGAAAACCGAACGTGGTGACCGGCTTGATGGCGCCCGAAATCCAGCCCCGGGGTAAACGCCACATGTTCGGTTTCCAGGAAGTGCCGGCAGAACGCGAAGGCATCGTCGCCGAACGCGCTGATATCGGCATACAGATAAAAGGCTCCCTGAGGCTCGACGGCGATGCCGAAGCCCAACTCACGCAAAGCTGGCAGCAGGTAGTCCCGACGCAGGCCGAACTCGGCGCGGCGCGCTTCGAGAATCGCCAAGGTGTCGGGCTGGAAGCACGCCAACGCCGCGTGCTGGGCCATGCTCGGGGCACTGATGTAGAGGTTCTGCGCCAGCTTCTCCAAATCGCCGACTGCCGAAGGTGGCGCGACCAGCCATCCCAGACGCCAACCGGTCATCCCGAAATACTTGGAAAAACTATTGAGGACGAACGCCTGGTCATCCACTTCCAGCACGCTGGGTGCGTCCATACCGTAGGTCAGGCCGTGGTAGATCTCGTCCACCACCAGATGGCCATGCCGCTCACGGGTGGCCTGGGACAAACTGGCCAGCTGCTCGCGGTCGAGCACCGTCCCGGTGGGATTGGCCGGCGAGGCCACCAGGGCGCCGACGGTGTCCTTGTCCCAGTGGCGCTGTACCAGATCGGCGGTGAGCTGGTAGTTGACTTCCGGTCCGACCGGCACCAGCTGCGCACCGCCTTCGACCAGGCGCAGGAAATGGCGGTTGCACGGATACCCCGGGTCAGCCAGCAGCCAGTGTTTACCCGGATCGACCAACAGGCTGCTGGCCAGCAGCAGGGCGCCTGAGCCACCGGGGGTGATCAGTACCCGCTCGGGGTCCAGGTCTACGCCATAGCGCTGACCATAGAAGCCCGCGATGGCTTCGCGCAACGCCGGCAGGCCACGGGCTGCGGTGTAGCGCGTGTGTCCGGCAGCCAACGCAGCCTGGCCTGCGGCGACGATGGGCGCAGCGGTGGTGAAATCCGGCTCGCCGATCTCGAGATGGATCACATCATGGCCTGCAGCCTGCAATTCATTGGCACGCGCCAGCAGTGCCATGACGTGAAAGGGTTCGATAGCGCGACTGCGCGCGCTGTGTGGCTGAGCCATGGGCCTTCTCTCATTTGGGTCTAGACTGGTGATTCTACCCGTGCGCACCTGCGAACGTGCGGCTCACGCCGCTGTCAATAGCAGGCATAGCGCGGGGTAGCGCACCCCGGATCTATCTGGTAAGTTCGGCGGCTCGCAGTCGCAGGGCCGGCGGGTGCCGGAGATGGAAGCAAGCCTGCGCATTGGATCAGATGAGTGAGAGGCGGTCTATTCATGTCCACCGTAGAAAAGCAAAAAGCCCAGACCATGTACGGTGTCGAACCCTACGTAGAGACCAAGGGTGAAGAGTACATGGGCGAGCCCATGAAAAAGCACTTCATCAAACTGCTCAGCGCCTGGAAAGGCGAGCTGATGGTCAGTGTGGATCGCACCGTAGACCACATGAAGGACGAAGCCGCCAACTTCCCAGACCCGGCCGACCGTGCCAGCCAGGAAGAAGAGTTCGCCCTTGAGCTGCGCAACCGCGATCGCGAGCGCAAGCTGATCAAGAAAATCGACAAGACCCTCGACAAGATCAAGGAAAAGGACAGCGACTACGGCTGGTGCGACTCCTGCGGCGTCGAGATCGGCCTGCGCCGTCTCGAGGCACGCCCGACCGCCGATCTGTGCTTCGACTGCAAGGAAATCGCGGAGAAAAAGGAAAAGACCGTCGGCAAAGGCTGACCCTTTCCTCATCCGAACGGGGCGCATCATGCGCCCCGTTTTCATTTATATAGCTGTGCAGCCCATGACCGACTCCCGCTACATCGGACGCTTCGCCCCCACCCCCAGTGGCTTCCTGCATTTCGGCTCGCTGGTCGCCGCCCTCGCCTCCTGGCTCGACGCCCGCGCCGTGGGTGGCCGCTGGCTGCTGCGCCTGGAAGACACCGACCCACCCCGCGAGATGCCCGGCGCACGCGACGCAATCCTGCAAACCCTGGAGCGCTATGGCCTGGAATGGGACGGCGAAGTGGTGTGCCAGAGTCAGCGGCACGACGCGTATGCGGCGGTGGTCGATCGCTTGTTCAACCTGGGGCTGGCCTACGCCTGTACCTGCTCGCGTAAACAGCTCGAAGGGCATGCTGGGATCTACCCAGGTCTGTGCCGCAACGCTGGGCACCCACGGGAAGGGGCAGCGATCCGCCTGCGGGTCCCCGAGCTGATCTACCGCTTCGAAGACCGGGTACAGGGCCATTTCGAGCAGCACTTGGGCCGCGACATCGGTGATTTCGTCATCCAGCGGCGCGACGGGCTGTACGCCTACCAGCTGGCAGTGGTGCTGGACGATGCCTGGCAAGGCGTGACCGATATCGTGCGCGGCGCCGACCTGCTGGACAACACCCCACGCCAGCTCTATCTGCAAGAGCTGCTGGGTTTCTCGCAGCCGCGCTACCTGCATATTCCGCTGATCACCCAGCCGGACGGGCACAAGTTGGGCAAGTCCTACCGCTCGCCGCCGCTCGAGGCAGATCAGGCCACGCCGCTGTTGCTGCGGGCACTGCGAGCCCTCGGCCAGACGACCGAGGCGCAGCTGCAAAGCGCCAGCCCCGCCGAAGTACTGGCGGTGGCGCGCCAGCGCTGGCAGCCTGAGCGTATTGCCCGGCAACTGACAGTGCCCGAGGCGGATTTGCACTGAGACCGCAGCGGCCGGTTCGCCGGCCTGCACGCACACGTCACCGCCAAACAATCAAAAGCCCAAACATTTCAAACCCTTGGCCAAGCGTACCGATTCCCGCTAACCTCGCCTGCGCCAATTGCGCCAATAATAACGCCAAGCCCGCAGCGCCTAACCATCGAGGCCAACATGTATATCTATCGCTTGGTCCTGCTTCTGGTCGTGGGGATCTACCTGTTCTCCCCGGCCATCATGGACTGGTGGATCGAGCCGACCGGAGCCTGGTATCGCCCCTACCTGCTCTGGCTGATCCTGATCGTCGTCACCTTCATCCTGCAGAGCCAACGAGATGCCGATGAGCTTTAGCCTGACCCAGATGATTCTGATCAGCGCCGCCTACCTGCTGGTGCTGTTCAGCGTGGCCTGGATCAGCGAACGCGGACTGATCCCGCGCGCAGTCATCCGCCACCCCCTGACCTACACCTTGTCGCTGGGCGTTTATGCCAGTGCCTGGGCCTTTTATGGCTCGGTGGGCCTGGCTTACCAGTACGGCTATGGCTTCCTCGCCTGCTACCTGGGCGTGTCGGGCGCCTTCCTGCTGGCGCCGGTGCTGCTCTACCCGATCCTCAAGATCACCCGGACCTACCAGCTCTCCTCGCTGGCCGATCTGCTCGCGTTTCGCTTCCGCAGCACCTGGGCGGGCGCGCTGACCACCATTTTCATGCTGATCGGCGTGCTCCCGCTGCTGGCGCTGCAAATCCAGGCGGTGGCTGACTCCATCAGCATCCTGACCGGCGAGCCGGTCAAGGCACGGGTGGCATTCGCGTTTTGCGTGCTGATCGTGCTGTTCACGATTTTCTTCGGCTCGCGGCATATCGCCACCCGGGAAAAACACGAAGGACTGGTGTTCGCCATCGCCTTCGAGTCGGTGATCAAGCTGCTGGCACTCGGCGGGATCGGCCTGTACGCGTTGTATGGGGTATTCGGCGGCCCCCACGAGCTGGAAGTGTGGCTGCTACAGAACCAGACTGCCCTCGCCGCCCTGCACACACCGCTGCAGGAAGGCCCGTGGCGCACGCTGCTGCTGGTGTTCTTCGCCTCGGCGATCGTCATGCCGCACATGTACCACATGGCCTTCACCGAAAACCTCAGCCCGCGCTCGCTGGTCAGCGCCAGCTGGGGCCTGCCACTGTTCCTGCTGCTGATGAGCCTGGCCGTGCCGCTGGTGCTGTGGGCCGGACTACGCCTGGGCGCAAGCACCAATCCCGAATACTTCACCCTGGGACTGGGGATTGCCGCCAACAACGAAGCCCTGGCGCTACTGGCCTACGTCGGCGGGCTGTCGGCAGCCAGTGGCCTGATCATCGTCACCACCCTCGCGCTCTCGGGCATGGCCCTGAACCATCTGGTGCTGCCGCTCTACCAGCCCCCAGCCGAAGGCAACATCTATCGTTGGCTGAAATGGACCCGCCGCGCATTAATCGTGGCGATCATCACCGCCGGTTTCGTCTTCTACCTGACCCAGAACAATCACCAGAGCCTGGCCAACATGGGCATCGTCGCGTTCGTCGCGACCCTGCAGTTCCTGCCCGGCGTGCTTTCGGTGCTGTACTGGCCGACCGCTAACCGACGCGGCTTCATCGCCGGGCTGCTGGCCGGCATGCTGGTCTGGATGCTGACCATGCTCCTGCCGCTGCTGGGCAACCTGCAGGGCTTCTACATCCCCATGTTGGATGTGATCTACGTCCTCGACGATACCAGTTGGCACATGGCTGCTATCGGCTCGCTGGCAGTCAACGTGCTGTTGTTCACGCTGATCTCGCTGTTCACCAACGCCAGCAGCGAAGAGGCCAGTGCCGCCGAGGCCTGCGCGGTGGACAACGTGCGTCGCCCGCAGCGCCGTGAGCTGCATGCCGCTTCCCCGCAAGAGTTCGCCACACAACTGGCCAAACCGCTGGGCGCCAAGGCGGCGCAGAAAGAGGTCGAGCAGGCGCTGCGTGACCTCTACCTGCCCTTCGACGAGCGTCGTCCCTATGCCCTGCGCCGTCTGCGCGATCGCATCGAGGCCAATCTGTCCGGCCTGATGGGCCCAAGCGTCGCCCAGGACATGGTCGAAACCTTCCTGCCATACAAGTCCGGTAACGAAAACTACGTTACCGAGGACATCCACTTCATCGAAAGCCGCCTTGAGGACTACCACTCGCGCCTGACCGGCCTTGCCGCCGAACTCGACGCGTTGCGCCGCTACCACCGCCAGACCTTGCAGGAACTGCCCATGGGCGTGTGCTCGCTGGCCAAGGACCAAGAGATCCTGATGTGGAACAAAGCGATGGAAGAACTGACCGGCATCGCCGCCAAGCATGTGGTCGGCTCGCGCCTGGTGACCATCGCCGACCCGTGGCGCGGCCTGCTGCAAGGTTTCATCAACCTGCCCGACGAGCACCTGCACAAGCAACGCCTGGCCCTCGACGGCCAGCCGCGCTGGCTGAACCTGCACAAGGCCGCCATCGACGAGCCGCTGGCACCCGGTAACAGCGGCCTGGTGCTGCTGGTGGAGGACCTCACCGAAACCCAGGCACTGGAAGACAAGCTGGTGCACTCCGAACGCCTGGCCAGCATTGGTCGCCTGGCAGCCGGCGTGGCCCACGAGATCGGCAACCCGATCACCGGCATCGCGTGCCTGGCCCAGAACCTGCGCGAAGAACGCGAAGACGACGGCGAGATCATCGAGCTGTCCAGTCAGATCCTGGAACAGACCAAGCGGGTGTCACGCATCGTTCAGTCCCTGATGAGCTTCGCGCATGCCGGCGGCAGCCAGCAGAACAGCGAAGAACCGGTGTGCCTGGCCGAAGTGGCGCAGGACGCGATTGGCCTGCTGGCGTTGAACCGGCGCAATTTCGAAGTGCAGTTCTTCAACCTGTGCAACCCGGACCACTGGGTCGAGGGCGATCCCCAACGCCTGGCCCAGGTCCTCATCAACCTGCTGTCCAACGCCCGCGACGCCTCGCCCGCAGGCAGCGCCGTGCGCGTGCGCACTGAAAGCAGCGAGCACACCATCGACCTGATCGTCGAAGACGAAGGCAGTGGTATCCCGAAGAACATCATGGACCGCCTGTTCGAGCCCTTCTTCACCACCAAGGACCCAGGCGAAGGCACCGGACTGGGGCTCGCTCTGGTCTATTCCATCGTGGAAGAGCATTATGGGCAAATCACCATCGACAGCCCGGCCGATATCCAGCGCCAGCGTGGTACCCGGATCCGCGTGACCCTGCCCCGGCATGTCGTAGCGACGTCCCCTGAAATTCGAGACCGTCGAGAGAATTGAATCAATGCCGCACATTCTGATCGTCGAAGACGAAACCATCATCCGTTCGGCCTTGCGCCGCTTGCTCGAACGCAACCAGTACCAGGTCAGCGAAGCCGGCTCGGTGCAGGAAGCCCAGGAACGCTTCAGCATTGCCACCTTCGACCTGATCGTCAGCGACCTGCGTCTGCCTGGCGCACCGGGCACCGAGCTGATCAAGCTCGGCATGGGCACGCCGGTGCTGATCATGACCAGCTATGCCAGCCTGCGCTCGGCCGTGGACTCAATGAAAATGGGCGCGGTGGACTACATCGCCAAACCCTTCGACCACGACGAGATGCTTCAGGCGGTGGCGCGCATCCTGCGTGATCGGCAAAACGCCCCGGCCCCAGGATCGGCCCCTGAAGCCCGCGCCAGCAATGGCAAGGCCGCTGCTGAAAAACCCGCACCGGCCGCCGCCAACGGCGAGATCGGCATCATTGGCTCGTGCGCACCGATGCAGGAGCTGTACGTCAAGATCCGCAAGGTTGCGCCCACCGACTCCAACGTGCTCATCCAGGGCGAGTCGGGCACCGGTAAAGAGCTGGTGGCCCGGGCCCTGCACAACCTGTCGCGGCGGGCCAAGGCACCGATGATTTCGGTGAACTGCGCGGCGATTCCAGAAACCTTGATCGAGTCCGAACTGTTCGGCCACGAAAAAGGCGCATTCACTGGCGCCAGCGCCGGGCGTGCCGGTTTGGTCGAAGCCGCCGACGGTGGCACGCTGTTCCTTGACGAAATCGGCGAGCTGCCACTCGAAGCGCAAGCCCGCCTGCTGCGCGTGTTGCAGGAAGGCGAGATTCGCCGGGTCGGCTCGGTGCAGTCGCAAAAGGTCGATGTGCGTCTGATCGCCGCGACCCACCGCGACCTGAAGAACCTCGCCAAGGCCGGCCAGTTCCGCGAAGACCTGTATTACCGCCTGCATGTGATCGCCCTCAAGTTGCCGGCCCTGCGCGAACGTGGCAGCGACGTGTTGGAGATCGCCAGCGCCTTCCTGGCTCGCCAGAGCGCGCGCATTGGCCGTGACGACCTGCACTTCTCGCACGACGCCGAACAGGCCATCCGTCACTACAGTTGGCCAGGTAACGTGCGCGAGCTGGAGAACGCCGTGGAGCGCGCGGTGATCCTCAGCGAGAGCGCGGAGATTTCCGCCGACCTGCTGGGCATCGACATCGAGCTGGCGGACCTCGAGGACGACGACGGCCTGGACAACTTGCCCCCGTTGGCCGCAGGCGGCGCCAACAATGCCAGCCATGAGCCCACCGAGGACCTGTCGCTGGAGGACTACTTCCAACACTTCGTACTCGAACACCAAGATCACATGACCGAGACGGAACTGGCCCGCAAGCTGGGTGTAAGCCGCAAATGCCTGTGGGAGCGCCGCCAGCGCCTGGGCATTCCACGTCGCAAGAGCAACGCCACCAGCGACAACTGACACAACGCCACGTCCCTCGCGCGGGGCAAGTCGCATCGGTACGCCGACGCGCCTTGCCCCGCGCTGCGTTTGGGCGCCGGTAACACAAGCCAGCGCCCGCAAAAATCTGTTACCTCTGCCCTGCGGCGTAACAGCGCACGAGGCGTACGGTAACGAAATTTCTACATTTGCCCGGCACCGACAGCCGTCAAAATCGCCAGAACCCCCGGTTTCATTGGACTTTCAAAAGTTGGCACGGCACCTGCTATATGTTTGGCACAAGAACAATAACAAGCACTGCAACTCAGAATAAGAACAAGACGAAACGGCTCACGCACAATAAGAACAAGATGGCGGAGGCGCAGCTAACTGATTGTTTTGGAGAGGAGTTGTGTTTGGGGCTTGCCCCACGATCAGGCAGAGAACAACAAAAACTGCACTTAAAAGCAGCACCTGAACTGATTGGACCGTAAGGTCAGCATTATCTCGGCGACCAAAGCAATCCGTTTGCTCTTAACCCCCGGTTTGGGGGTCGTTCACAAGCTTCGAGATTTGTGAACAGGGCACTCAACAAAAACAAGAAGCCCAGCAAAAAAATAATAAGAGCACACAACGACTTGATGGGGAGCTTAGGCTCCCCATGTCGTTTCTCCCTCTCTGCGATGCCCCTTGGCACACCGCCTACACCATTCCCCCAGTAAATGCTAGAATCCCCGCCCATCATGCGGCCATTCTCATACCCTTGGCCGAACATTCCTTCAAACAGTGCATCCCATGCTGAAGAAGCTGTTCCAGTCTTTCCGCCCGCCCGTCCGGGGCCAACACCACAGGCGCACCACGCCTGAAGTGATCAACAAGAGCCAGCACTCGCTGCAACGCAGCCAGTTCAGCCGCCATGCCGTGAGCATCGTCGAGCGCTTGCAGTCGGCCGGTTACGAGGCCTACCTGGTTGGCGGTTGCGTACGCGACCTGCTGCTGGGCATCACGCCCAAGGACTTCGATGTCGCCACCAGCGCTACGCCAGAGCAGGTGCGCGCCGAATTCCGCAATGCCCGCATCATCGGCCGGCGCTTCAAGCTGGTCCACGTGCATTTCGGTCGCGAGATCATCGAGGTCGCGACCTTCCGCGCGCCGCACTCGGACGAGGACCAGGCCGACAGCCACCGCTCCTCGCACAATGCCAGCGGCCGCATTCTGCGCGACAACGTCTACGGCACCCTGGAAGAAGACGCGCAGCGCCGCGACTTCACCATCAACGCGCTGTATTACGACCCGGTCAGCGAGCGCATCCTCGATTACGCCAATGGCATCCACGACGTTCGCAACCGCCTGCTGCGCCTGATCGGCGACCCGACGCACCGCTACCAGGAAGACCCGGTGCGCATGCTGCGAGCCGTGCGTTTCGCCGCCAAGCTGGACTTCGGCATCGAGAAGCACACCGTAGCACCGATCCGCGACTTGGCGCGCATGCTGCGGGATATCCCGCCAGCCCGCCTGTTCGAAGAGAGCCTCAAGCTGTTCCTCAACGGCCAGGGCGCGATCACCTTCGAGATGCTGGTCGACCTGAACCTGTTCGAGCCCCTTTTCCCAGCCAGCAGCCATGCCCTGGAAGAGCGCCCGACCTACACCCATACCCTGATCAGCCAGGCGCTGGCCAACACCGACCTGCGCGTCAAGCAGGGCAAGCCGGTGACCCCGGCGTTCCTGTTCGCCGCCCTGCTGTGGCCGGCCCTGCCAAGCCGCGTGCTGTACTTGCAGAGCCAAGGCGTGCCGCCGATTCCAGCCATGAACGGCGCGGCTCACGACCTGATCGCCGAGCAGTGCCAGCGTATCGCGATTCCCAAGCGCTTCACCCTGCCGATCCGCGAGATCTGGGACATGCAGGAGCGCCTGCCACGGCGCAGCGGCAAGCGCGCCGACATGTTGCTGGACAACCCACGCTTTCGCGCCGGCTACGACTTCCTGCTGCTGCGTGAAAGCGCCGGTGAGCAGACCGACGCGCTGGGCCAGTGGTGGACCGACTACCAGGATGCCAACGACAGCGAACGCCGCGAGATGATCCGCGAGCTGGGCAGCCGTGACGAGGCCGCCGCCCCAGGCACCGGTCCACGCAAGCGCAAGCGCAGTGGCAGTAAACGCAAGCGTGACGACGAGCAGGCCTGGGATTGAACACCACCCGAGCCTTCATCGGCCTGGGCAGCAACCTCGATGCGCCGGCCGAACAGTTGCGCAGCGCCCTGCAGGCCCTCGACCTGATCGAAGGCAGCCGCCTGGTGGCGGCCTCGGCGCTGTACACCAGCGACTCGCTGTTGCCGGGCCAGCCGCGTTACACCAACGCGGTGGCCGCGATCGACACCGCGCTCGCGCCACTGGCCCTGTTGGACGCCCTGCAAGCCATCGAAAACGACCAGGGCCGTGTGCGCGCAGAGCGCTGGGGCCCGCGTACGCTGGACCTCGACGTGCTGTTGTTCGGTGACCAGGTCATCGACCTGCCGCGCCTGAAAGTGCCGCACTACCACATGCATGCCCGCCCGTTCGTGCTCTACCCGCTTGCCGAGCTGGTCCCGGAAAGCTTCCGCCTTGCCGATGGCCGCAGTCTCGCGCAAATGCTTCAAGACTGCCCGTTCGTCGGCCTGGAACGCCTGTAATTCGGGCGTTTCAGACAGCGGTAACGCCAGTAACACCCCTGCCGTAACAATGCGGTAACAGGGTCATTGACTTCCCCCACCTCGCTCACGACTATAAGCGTCCCGCGGCACCAACCCGCCGCTATCACCCATTTAGGCCCGGACGGACCTGTGCCCGAACATCACAACGATGATGTGCCGCTCCGATTGATGAATACACGCGTTGTACGCAGTCGTCTTTCACAGCGCCTGAACGAGGATGCCCCTACATGCCTGAAGTAACCCTGACCACCCTCAATGGCCTGAAGGCCAAGGGTGAAAAAATCACCATGCTGACCTGCTATGACGCCACCTTCGCCAAGGCCGCCAGCGCAGCCGGCGTCGAAGTGTTGCTGGTGGGCGACTCGCTGGGCATGGTCCTGCAAGGCCATGACAGCACCCTGCCGGTCGACAACGACGACATGGCCTACCACACCGCCTGCGTCAAACGTGGTAACACAGGTGCACTGATCCTCGCCGACCTGCCGTTCATGGCCCACGCCACCCCCGAACACGCCTTCGCCAACGCCGCCCAACTGATGCGCGCAGGCGCGCACATGGTCAAGATCGAGGGTGCAGCGTGGTTGGCCGACACTATTGGACGGCTAGCCGAGCGTGGTGTACCGGTTTGTGCGCACATGGGCCTCACGCCACAGACCGTGAATGTGCTTGGCGGCTACAAGGTCCAAGGTCGCCAGGAAGCCCAGGCGCGGCAGATGCGCGCCGACGCCATCGCCCTGGAGCAGGCCGGCGCAGCGATGCTGCTGCTCGAATGCGTGCCCAGCGAGCTGGCCGCCGAAATCACCCAGGCGGTAGGCATTCCGGTCATCGGTATCGGCGCAGGCAGCGCGACCGATGGCCAGGTGCTGGTGCTGCACGACATGCTCGGGCTGTCGCTCAGTGGCCACGTGCCGAAATTCGTGAAGAACTTCATGCACGGCCAACCCGATATCCAGAGTGCCCTGGCGGCCTACGTACAGGCTGTGAAAGACGTCAGTTTCCCCGCCAGCGAACATGGGTTCAGCGCATGAATACCGTCAAGACCGTCCGTGAACTGCGCGCTGCCGTGGCGCGCGCCCGAGGCGAGGGCAAGCGCATCGGCTTCGTGCCGACCATGGGCAACCTGCACAGCGGGCATGCCGCCCTGGTGACCAAGGCCGCCCAACGTGCCGACTTCGTGGTGGCGAGCATCTTCGTCAACCCGCTGCAATTCGGTGCCGGCGAAGACCTCGACAAGTACCCACGCACCCTCGCCGCCGACCAGGAAACACTGCTCCAGGCCGGCTGCCACCTGCTGTTCGCCCCCAGCGTCGAAGAAATGTACCCCGACGGCATGGCCGTACAGACCCGGGTCAGCGTGCCACAGTTGTCCGAAGGCCTGTGCGGCGCCAGCCGCCCAGGGCACTTCGAGGGTGTAGCGACCGTGGTCAGCAAGCTGTTCAACATGGTCCAGCCCGACCTGGCGGTGTTCGGCGAGAAAGACTTCCAGCAACTGGCGGTGATCCGCGCGATGGTGCGCGACCTGAACATGCCGATCCAGATCATCGGCGAGCCGACCGTGCGTGCCGAAGACGGCCTGGCGCTGTCGTCGCGCAATGGTTACCTAAGCGCAGAACAGCGTGCTGCCGCGCCTGCACTGTACCGCGTACTGGGCAGCATCGCCGAAGCGATCCGCCATGGCCGACGCGACTTCGACGCGCTGCTTGCCGAGGGCCAGGCGCATCTGGAGGCCGCAGGGTTTCGCAAGGACTACCTGGAAGTGCGCCATGCCCTGACCCTGCGCCCGGCGCAACTCGATGACCGTGACCTGGTGGTGATCGCGGCCGCGTACCTGGGTAACACGCGCCTGATCGACAACCTGTACCTGCACCTGGCAGCCCCGACCGCCTGAGGTACACCGTGTAGGCGCGGCCGCGTGCCGCGCCTACACTGATCGCGCCAGCTGGCAGGAAAATTTCATCCGCCGCCTCACCCTGGCCATTCCCGCCTTGCGACCAATGCCTATAATGAGCAGCTTGCAACTGGCAAAGGTTGCCAGTGTCATAGCCTGACCATGCACCAAGGAAACCATCCGCAATGGCGTATTACCGTACACCCCACGATGTGACGGCGCTGCCTGCCTGGCAGGCGCTTCAGCAACACCGCGACGCCATGCAGGGCTTCAGCATGCGCGAAGCCTTCGCCGCCGACAGCAAGCGCTTCGAACAATTTTCCCTGAGCTGCTGCGGGCTGTTCCTCGACTACTCGAAGAACCTCATCGACGAAAAAGCCCGCGAGCTGCTGGTCAACCTGGCCACTGAAGTCGAACTGGGCGACGCCATCAAGTCGATGTTCAGCGGCGAGATCATCAACGCCTCCGAAGGCCGCCCAGTGCTGCACACCGCCCTGCGCCGCCCGGTCGGCGACAAGCTGAGCGTCAACGGCGTCAACGTGATGCCCGACGTGCACAAGGTACTCAACCAGATCACCGAACTGGTCGGGCGCATCCACGATGGCCTGTGGCGCGGCTACAGCGAAAAGCCAATCACCGACGTGGTGAACATCGGCATCGGTGGCTCGTTCCTGGGCCCCGAGCTGGTTTCCGAGGCCCTGCTGCCCTATGCCCAGCGCGGCGTACGCTGCCACTACCTGGCCAATATCGACGGCAGTGAATTCCATGAGCTGTCGGCCAACTTGCGCGCCGAAACCACCCTGTTCATCGTCTCGTCGAAGTCGTTCAACACCCTCGAGACCCTGAAGAACGCCATGGCCGCGCGTACCTGGTATCTGGCCCAGGGCGGTTCGGAAGCCGAGTTGTATCGCCACTTCATTGCCGTGTCGAGCAACAAGGCCGCAGCGGTGGCCTTCGGCATCCGCGAAGAGAACATCTTCCCGATGTGGGACTGGGTGGGGGGGCGCTACTCGCTGTGGTCGGCCATCGGCCTGCCAATCGCCCTGGCCATCGGCACCGCCAACTTCAAGGAGCTGCTGTCCGGCGCCTATACCATGGACCAGCACTTCCAGACCGCGCCGTTCGACAAGAACATGCCGGTACTGCTGGCCCTGCTGGGGGTGTGGTACGGCAACTTCTGGGGTGCCCAGGCTCACGCGATCCTGCCCTACGACCACTACCTGCGCAATATCACCAAGCACTTGCAGCAACTGGACATGGAGTCCAACGGCAAGAGCGTGCTGCAAGATGGCAGCCCGGTCAAAACCGACACCGGGCCGGTGATCTGGGGCGGCGTCGGCTGCAACGGCCAGCATGCCTACCATCAGCTGCTGCACCAAGGCACGCAGTTGATCCCGGCCGACTTCATCGTACCGGTGGTCAGCTTCAACCCGGTGGCCGACCATCACCAGTGGCTGTACGCCAACTGCCTGTCGCAAAGCCAGGCGCTTATGCTCGGAAAGACCCGTGAGGAAGCCGAAGCCGAGCTGCGCGCCAAGGGCCTGAACGAAGCCGATATCGCCAAGCTCGCACCGCACAAGGTCATTCCGGGCAACCGCCCGAGCAACACCCTGGTGGTCGAGCGCATCAGCCCACGTCGTCTGGGCGCGCTGGTGGCGATGTATGAACACAAGGTATTCGTGCAGAGCGTGATCTGGGGTATCAACGCCTTCGACCAATGGGGCGTGGAGCTGGGCAAGGAGTTGGGCAAGGGGGTCTACCAGCGCCTGGTCGGCAGCCTGGAAGACAGCGCCGAAGATGGCTCGACCCAGGGCCTGATCAACTACTTCCGCGGGCGTCACCGCGGCTGATATCGAGCTGATGCACCGCCGCCCTCACGGACCTGCAAATAAATCGCTGATTTGCACTGGCCTGTGGGAGCGGCTTCAGCCGCGAACACCGGCAAAGCCGGTGCCATCCACCGCGTCGTCTGCTTCGCGGCTAAAGCCGCTCCCACAGGGTACGCGCTGATCACACGATCACAGTGCTTTCAGGAACACACCCACCTTCTACACTGTCCATCGAATAGCCGTTGCAGTCCCTCGCCCCTAACAAGAGCAGGACCACCCGCCATGTTCGATATCCGCAACTACCCGCAAGCCCTGGCCACCTGCCAGGCCGCCGAACTGACCGACGCCGACTACCAACGCCTCTATCGCCAGTCCATCGACGATCCCGACACATTCTGGGCCGAGCAGGCCAAACGCCTGGACTGGATCAAACCCTGGTCGAGCGTGCAGCAATGCGACCTGAATACGGGCAAGGCACGCTGGTTCGACGGTGGTCAGCTCAACGTCAGCTACAACTGCATCGACCGCCACCTCGCCCTGCGCGGCGAGCAAACCGCCTTGCTCTGGGAAGGCGATGCGCCGGGCGACAGCAAGGCCATCAGCTACCGCGAGCTGCACCGCCAGGTATGCCGCCTGGCCAACGCGCTCAAGGCGCGTGGCGTGAAAAAAGGCGACCGGGTGTGCATCTACATGCCGATGATCCCCGAAGCCGCTTACGCCATGCTCGCCTGCACGCGCATCGGCGCCCTCCATTCGGTGGTGTTCGGCGGTTTTTCCCCCGACGCGCTGCGTGACCGTATCCTCGACGCCGACTGCCATACCGTGATTACCGCAGACGAAGGCGTGCGCGGCGGAAAGCGCGTGCCACTCAAGCACAATGTCGACAAGGCCCTGGCCAGTTGCCCGGCGGTCAGCAGCGTACTGGTCGTCAAGCGCACCGGTGGCGACATCGCCTGGAGCGAGGGCCGCGACCTTTGGTACCACGAGGCCACGCAACAGGCCGACGAGGACTGCCCGCCCGAAGCCATGGAAGCCGAAGACCCGCTGTTCATCCTTTATACCTCCGGCAGCACCGGCAAGCCCAAGGGTGTGCTGCACACCACCGGCGGCTACCTACTGCACGCCACGATGACGTTCAAGGTAGTGTTCGACTACCGCGACGGCGAGGTGTTCTGGTGCACCGCTGACGTGGGCTGGGTCACCGGCCACAGCTATATCGTCTACGGCCCGTTGGCCAACGGTGCGACCTCGCTGATGTTCGAGGGTGTGCCCAACTACCCTGATACCTCGCGCTTCTGGCAGGTGGTGGACAAGCATCAGGTGAACATCTTCTATACCGCGCCGACGGCCTTGCGCGCCTTGATGCGTGAAGGCGCAGCGCCACTGCAAAGCACCTCGCGGGCTAGCCTGCGCCTGTTGGGCAGCGTCGGTGAGCCGATCAACCCGGAAGCCTGGGAATGGTATTTCGAGGCCGTCGGGCAGCAGCGCTGCCCCATCGTCGATACCTGGTGGCAGACTGAAACCGGCGGCATCATGCTCACCCCGCTGCCCGGCACGCCACGCCTCAAGCCCGGTTGCGCCACGCAGCCGATGTTCGGCGTGCAACCGGTGCTGCTGGACGATCAAGGCAAGCTCATCGAAGGGCCAGGCACCGGACTGCTGGCGATCAAAGCCAGTTGGCCGGGGCAGATCCGCAGCGTCTATGGCGATCACCAGCGCATGGTCGACACCTATTTCAAACCCCTGCCCGGCTACTACTTCACCGGCGACGGCGCGCGCCGCGATGCCGACGGCGACTATTGGATCACCGGGCGCATCGATGATGTGATCAACGTCTCCGGGCACCGCATCGGTACCGCCGAGGTAGAAAGCGCGCTGGTGCTGCACGCGCGCATCGCCGAAGCAGCCGTGGTCGGTTACCCCCACGATCTCAAGGGCCAGGGCGTGTATGCGTTCGTCACCCCGATGCACGGCGTAACCCCGGACGATGCGCTAAAGGCCGAGCTGCTGGCGCTGGTGAGCAAGGAGATCGGCAGCTTCGCCAAGCCGGAGTTGATTCAATGGGCGCCGGCCTTGCCCAAGACCCGCTCGGGCAAGATCATGCGGCGTATACTGCGCAAGATCGCCTGCAACGAACTGGACAACCTGGGAGATACCTCGACCCTCGCTGACCCCAGCGTTGTCCAGGACCTGATCGACAAGCGCCTCAACACCTAACCTGCGGCCCCCTCGGCGGCCGCCTCAGCGCAAGGCCGCCATGGAAGCTCTACGCCGTCGCATCGAAACCCAGGTCATGAGCCTTACCGGCCTGGCCCTCGGCCAGCTCGATCTGGAGTCGCCCAAAGGCGACCCAGGCCTGTTTGGCCCGCAGAGCATCAGCTGGCAGGTGCACGGCGACTTTCCCAGCATGCTGGTCGGCGGCATCAGCGCGTTGATGCTGCAACTGCTGCATCCGTTGGCGCTGGCGGGCGTGTGGGATCATTCGAATTTCCGCCAGGACTTGCTCGGGCGCCTGCGCCGCACCAGCCAGTTCATCTCCGGTACGACCTTCGGCTCGACCCGCGACGCCGAATGGCTGATCGACAAGGTGCGCAGCATTCACCTGCAAGTAGTCGGCATCGCCCCCGATGGGCGCGCGTACGCGGCCAGCGACCCCGATCTGCTGACCTGGGTGCATGTGGCAGAAGTCAGCAGTTTTCTCGCCGCCCACCTGCGTTATCGCAACCCCGCCTTGCCGCGCGCCAGGCAGGACGCTTACTACAACGAAATCGCCCTGATCGCCGAACGCCTGGGCGCGCGCGACGTGCCGCGCTCCTGCGCTGAAGTCGAGGCGTATCTGCAGCGTATGCGCCCACAACTGCAATGCGATGCGCGTAGCCTCGAGGTGATCGACATCCTGCTGCAAGCGCCGGCACCCAGCCGCATGGCGCAGCCAGTGGGCAAACTGATGCTCAAGGCCGGGGTCGACCTGCTGCCGGACTGGGCCGCACAGATGCTCGGCCTGACGCAGACACCGTTGCAGCGGCGCATGGTACGCCTGGGCCTGGCCCAGACGGCCCAGTTGCTGCGCTGGGCCATGCGTGATGGCTCGGCGCATCGCGCCAGACGCCGCATGGGCCTTGAATAAGGTATTTTGGTGGCCTCAGCGGAACCCGTTTAACGTGCCATACTCCAAGCTCACCAGCCTGATACAGACGATGCGACACATGCCCAAAGGATTGACCCGCGCCGTTGGCGCACTGCTAGCCCTCGTGGCCCTGTACAGCCTGCTCGGCTTCCTCATTCTTCCCGGCATCGCCTTGCGCATCGCCAACCATCAGCTTGCGCAGTACGCCACAGTCCCTGCCCACCTGCAACGCATCGAACTCAACCCATTCAGCCTGGAGCTGACGCTCTGGGGCTTGCAGATCGGCGAGCCGGGCAAGGAACAGGTGGGCTTCGAACGCCTGTACGCCAACCTGTCCCTGGACAGCCTGTGGACCAAAGCCTTGCACCTGGACGCGGTGGAGCTGGACAAGCCGCGTACCGAGCTGCTGTTCGCCAAGGACGGTAGCCTCAACCTGACCCAGTTGTTCAAGCTGCCCGCCAGCGAACCCAAGGCCGACGAGCCGCCCAGCGACCCTTTCCCGCTGCGCATCGGCAGCATCAAGCTCAGCGAAGGCTACCTGCACTTCGAAGACCTGCGCCCGAGCGAGCCCATCGAATTCCTCTACGACTCGCTGAACCTGGAGCTGAAGAACCTCAGCACCCTGCCCGACGACAACGCCGACATGACCCTGGTGGCCAATGGCCCGAATGGCGGGCGCATCGATTGGGCCGGCACCCTGAGTCTGGCGCCGATCGCCTCCGAAGGCACACTGAAGATCACCGATGGCAAGATGAAACTGTTCTGGCCCTATGTGCGCGATGCCGTGCCGCTGGTGCTCGACGACGGCATGCTCAGCCTCGACAGCCACTACAAGATCAACCTCGCCAAAGAAACCGAGCTGTTGCTCGACAACGTATCGCTGCGCGTCGCGCCGTTTGCCATCAATGCCCCCGACGGGCGCCCGTTGGCACGCCTAGCCAGCCTGGATGTCAGCGAAACCTCCATCGACCTGGCCAAGCAGCTAGTGACCGTCGGCAAGGTACGCAGCGAAAAACTGGAAACCTGGGCAGCCCTTGAAAAAGACGGCCAACTCGATTGGCAGAAGCTCTTCGCCAGCCAACCGGCCAAGGCCACGCCGAAGGAAAAGGCCGAGCCCGCCGCCGCCGAACCAACCGACAAGGAAAAAGCCGCCAAGCAGCCGAGCAAACCCTGGCAGGTGCTGCTCAAGGACGTGCAGGCGCGCAACTACCTGATCCATCTGGCCGACCGTAGCCAGAAAGAGCCCGTGGCACTGGATGTCGGCCCACTCAACCTGGACCTGCAGAATTTCGACAGCCTCAACCAGTCACCCTTCAAGCTCAAGCTCGATACCGGTGTGGGCAGGCAAGGCAAGCTGCAAGCGGCAGGCGAAGTCAACCTGGCCCCGGTGACCGCCAAGCTCGACGTTGCCACGCGTGACATCGACCTACGCGTAGCCCAGGCCTACATCAGCCCGTTCATCCGCCTGGAGCTTCGCAGCGGCATGCTCTCCAGCGACCTCAAGGTAGACCTGAAGAACACCGCCCCACTGGCCTTCGCCATTACCGGCAAGGCCCAGGTCAATCAGCTGCACACGCTGGACACCATCAAGAACCGCGACTTTGTCAAATGGCAACAGGTCAACGTCGATGGCTTGTCGTACGTGCATGGCGACGCGCTGTCGATCGACAAAGTTACCCTGTCGCAGCCCTACGCCCGCTTCATCATCAACGAAGACCGTACCACCAACGTCGATGACCTGCTGATCCCACAACCCGCCGGAGCGTCTGCCGCCCAATCCAAGCCTGCGGCGAGCACGCGCGCGGACAGGCCGCTGGGTATTCACATCGGGCAGATCGACATCAAGGACGGTTCGGCCAACTTCGCCGACCTGACCCTGACCCCGAACTTCGCCACCGCCGTGCAGCAGCTCAATGGCCAGATCGGCACCATCGACAACCGCAAGCCGCTGCCGGCCAAAGTCGATGTGAAGGGCAAGGTGGACCGCTATGCACCGGTCACCATCAAAGGTGCACTGAACCCGTTCAATCCGCTGGCCAGCCTCGATATCGCCACCAGCTTCAAGCGCGTCGAGCTGACCACGCTGACCCCCTACTCCGGTAAGTTCGCGGGTTTCCGCATTCGCAAGGGGCGGCTGAACCTCGACCTGCACTACCTGATCACCAACGGCCAGCTCAAGGCACAGAACAAGGTGGTAGTCGAGCAGTTGCAATTGGGTGAAAAGGTCGACAGCCCGGATGCCGTGGACCTGCCGATTCGCCTGGCAATTGCTCTGCTCAAGGATACCGAGGGCAAGATCTCGATAGAGCTGCCGATTTCCGGCGACCTGAACAACCCGCAATTCAGCGTCATGCCAATCGTCTGGCAAACCCTGCGCAACCTGGTGCTGCGCGCGGCGCAGGCGCCGTTCAAGTTCATCGGTGGGCTGGTATCCGGTGGTGGCGCCGAGGACCTCGGCACCGTCTCGTTCGCCCCAGGCTCCAGTGACCTGGCTCCGGATGCCCAGGCCGCCCTGGACAAACTGGCTTCTGCGCTAAAGGAGCGTCCACAACTGCGCCTGGAAATCGAAGGCACTGCGGCCCAGGCCAGTGACGGCCCACTGATCGCCGAGCAACGCCTGGAGCGTGAATACCAGGCCACCTGGTACAAGATTCTGCAGCGCCGTGGCGACAAAGTGCCGGCCAACCCTTCGCTGCTGGTGGTCGAAGACAGTGACAAACCGGCCATGCTCGAAGGCATCTACCGCAGCCGCCTGAAACAGCAGCCGCCACCCCAATGGGAAAACCTCGGGCGTGACGAGCGCAGCGCCAAGCTGCGCGAGGCCGTCATCAAGTCCTGGGCAGAGAGTGCTCCTCTGCTACGCAACCTTGGTCAGGAACGGGCCAGCAGCATCAAGGACTACCTGGTCGACAAGTGCCAGCTGGAAGACGACCGGGTGTACTTCATCGACGCCGCACTCGGCCAGCCCGAGCGTGATGGCCGGGTCGTCACACCGCTGCACCTGGACGCAGAATAACCACTTTTCGCCGGGGAACGCCCGGCGATAAGTGGTCAAGCGAGCCGTTGCCCACCCCATAACGGCACAAGGCCGCTCCTACAAAGTCCGCAATTGGCTTAAGCGGTCGGTGTAGGAGCGGCCTTGTGTCGCGATGGGCTGCGTAGCAGCCCTAAATAGGTGGCCAAGTCCTTTTGGCCGACGGGAAATTCCTTATTCGGACTTCAGGCCATCAGCCGAAACGGCCTGCACGCCCTTGATCTTCTTGGTGATGGCCACAGCCATCTCTTTCTGTGCATCGGTGACAGCTACATCAGAGGAGAGGGACACCACACCTTTGTTGGTTTCAACCTTGATGTCGCTGCCTGGGATACCCTTCTCGGTCAACAAATCAGCTTTGACCTTGGTGGTGATCCAAGTATCCGAGGTGGCTTCCTTGGCCTTGGTCACCTCACCGGCCGCCAGTTGCATCGGGGCCTGGGTAGACTGCTGGGCGAATGCCGCGTTAGCCATGGTCAGGGTCAGAGCGGTAGCAGTAGCGGCAGCAATGGCGAACTTCTTCATGTGAGTCACTCCTGTTGTTCGAAAGGTCTGCGCCAAAGTAGATGGCGTCAGATAACAGGGATGTTGCACGGCCTGTGCCAGCTTTTCCGCTTCGCTTAAATCCTTTAAAAACAATGACTTACGCTAAAATCGAACACGCGCGAATCGTGCATTTTGCAAGCCTTGGCAATTTCCTGCGTGCAGGATGCAAGTCCGCCAGATAAAAACACAGGCATAAAAAAGGACCCCGTAGGGTAATGCCCGTCAGCTAAGCCTTTGTTGCATTAGTTGGGGCCGCAAAGCGGCCCCATTGGCTTAACTGACTCGCATTACCCCGCAGGGTCCTGCTTTGCAGCCTTTGGAGGCTTAGACGCCCGATGCCTTGGCAGCGGCAACGTCCTTGATCGACAGCTTGATACGGCCGCGGTTGTCCACGTCCAGTACCAGCACTTCGACTTCTTGGCCTTCCTTCAGCACGTCGGTGACTTTCTCGACGCGAGCATCGCTCAGCATGGAGATGTGCACCAGACCGTCCTTGCCCGGCAGGATGTTGACGAAGGCGCCGAAGTCGACGATGCGTTCGACCTTGCCGACGTAGATCTTGCCGATCTCAGCCTCGGCGGTGATGCCCAGGATGCGCTGCTTGGCCGCGTCCGCCGCTTCTTTGGTTTCGCCGAAGATCTTGATCGAACCGTCGTCTTCGATGTCGATCGAAGCCTTGGTTTCTTCGCAGATGGCACGGATGGTAGCGCCGCCTTTGCCGATCACGTCACGAATCTTGTCGGTGTCGATCTTCATCGCGATCATAGTTGGAGCGTTGGCCGACAGCTCGGTACGCGACTGGCCGATGATCTGGTTCATCTGACCGAGGATGTTCAGGCGCGCTTCCAGGGCCTGGCCCAGGGCGATTTCCATGATCTCTTCGGTGATGCCGTTGATCTTGATGTCCATCTGCAGCGCGGTGACACCCTTGGCGGTACCGGCTACCTTGAAGTCCATGTCGCCCAGGTGGTCTTCATCACCCAGGATGTCGGTCAGAACGGCGAACTTGTCACCTTCCTTGACCAGACCCATGGCGATACCGGCAACCGGCGCCTTCATCGGTACGCCCGCGTCCATCAGGGCCAGCGAGGCACCGCAGACCGAGGCCATGGAGCTGGAACCGTTGGATTCGGTGATTTCCGAAACCACGCGGATGGTGTACGGGAACACGTCGGCGGCAGGCAGCATGGCCTGGACCGAACGACGGGCCAGACGGCCGTGGCCGATTTCACGACGACCGGCGCCACCCATGCGACCACACTCGCCCACCGAGAACGGCGGGAAGTTGTAGTGCAGCATGAACGGATCTTTCTTCTCGCCTTCCAGGGTGTCGAGCAGCTGTGCGTCACGTGCGGTACCGAGGGTAGCCACCACCAGCGCCTGTGTTTCGCCACGGGTGAACAGGGCCGAACCGTGGGTTTTCGGCAGCACACCGACTTCGATGTTCAGCGGACGCACGGTCTTGGTGTCACGGCCGTCGATACGCGGCTTGCCGTTGACGATGTTTTCGCGAACGGTGCGGTATTCGATTTCGCCGAAGATTTCTTTGACTTCGGCAGCCGAAGGCTGGCCTTCCTCACCGGAGAACTTGGCGACCGCCTGGTCGCGCAGCTCGCCCAGGCGCGCATAGCGGTCGGCCTTGACGGTGATGGTGTAGCCCTGGGAAACAGCCTCGCCGAACTCCGCGCGGATGGCGTTGAACAGCTCGGTGTTGGCAACGGCCGGTTTCCAGTCCCAGACCGGCTTGGCGGCTTCGGCAGCCAGTTCCTTGACCGCCTTGATCACGGCCTGGAACTCGTCGTGGGCGAACAGTACGGCGCCCAGCATCTGGTCTTCGGTCAGCTCTTGGGCTTCCGATTCAACCATCAATACAGCCGACTCGGTACCGGCAACGACCATGTCCAGGCTCGACGCCTGCAGTTGCTCGTAGGTTGGGTTCAGCAGGTAGCCAGTGCTTTCGTGGAAGGCAACGCGGGCAGCGCCGATCGGGCCTTCGAAAGGAATGCCGGAGATCGCCAGGGCCGCCGAGGTACCGATCATCGCAGCGATGTCCGGATCGGTCTTCTTGCTGGTGGAAACGACGGTGCAGACGACCTGCACTTCGTTCATGAAGCCTTCAGGGAACAGCGGACGGATCGGACGGTCGATCAGGCGCGAGGTCAGGGTCTCTTTTTCCGAAGGACGGCCTTCACGCTTGAAGAAGCCGCCAGGGATCTTGCCGGCAGCGTAGGTCTTTTCCTGGTAGTGCACGGACAGCGGGAAGAAGCCCTTGCCCGGATCGGCTTGCTTGGCACCGACCACGGTCACCAGCACGGTGACGTCGTTATCGACGGTGACCAGCACTGCGCCGGTCGCCTGACGGGCAATGCGGCCCGTTTCGAGAGTAACGGTCGATTGACCGAACTGGAAAGTCTTGATTACCGGGTTCACGGTTTCCTACCTTTTTCAGTGGCTCTTGGGGGAACTGGTTCTTGCGAATTCTTGGGCAGAACGGAGTATCGGCTCCATTGACCGTCCAGATACAACACGAGGCTGGGAGCCTGGCGCCGAGCGGATGAACCGCACGGCTAACCAGGCTGCCAACCTCGCAGATCGCGTGGCGTGTCCAACGGCAGCGTTGCCAGGCAACACTCCCGAAGATTGCGACACGCCATGCAACACCACTGGCCAAGCCGCTATTAGCGACGCAGGCCCAGGCGACCGATCAGGGCGCTGTAACGAGTGGCGTCTTTGCCCTTCAGGTAATCCAGCAGCTTACGACGCTGGTTGACCATACGGATCAGACCACGACGGGAGTGGTGGTCTTTTTCGTTGGCCTTGAAGTGGCCTTGCAGCTTGTTGATGTTGAAGGTCAGCAGGGCAACCTGAACTTCCGGGCTGCCGGTGTCGCCTTGGGCTTGCTGATAGTCTGCAACGATCTGGGCTTTTTCTTCGACGCTGAGGGCCATGAGGCTTCTCCTGATAAACGGATCCCGCGAGCGGGGTCCAATAGGCCAGGGACTGAATCCCTGTATTAATAAAAAGAGAAATGACCGTGCCTACTGACAGCCATCCTCGATTCCGCACGGCAAAGCGTTGACCTCGCCCTGCGGTTTCGGTCATTCCGACCGAATCAGTCGACGTGGCGCAATGCGCCCGTCTTCGCTCACTTCACCGATACCGATGAAGCGAGCATTGTGATCCTGTACCCGGACCATGCCGAACTGCGGCGCATCCGGCGCACGTACGGCCTGGCCGTGCAGCCAGTAGAACGCGCTGTGCTCGGACAATACCACCAGTGGCCAGTCCTGCAACCCGCTGTCAGAGGGCAGCAGGAAGCGATCGAGCGCTTCGTTGCCACCTTCGGCGTGGGCTTGCTCCAACGCTTCGAGCGTGACGGTCTGTGCCAGCGCGAAGGGGCCTGCCTGGGTCCGGCGCAATTCGGCGACGTAGGCACCACAACCCAACGCCTCACCGATATCCTCCACCAGGGTGCGGATATAGGTGCCTTTGCTGCAACCTACCGACAGGCGTGCACGGGTGCCTTCGCACTCCAGCAGTTCCAAGCGTCCAATAGTAACAGAACGCGCCTCGCGCTCCACTACCTCTCCTGCACGTGCCAGCTTGTACAGCGGCTGGCCATCGCGCTTGAGGGCCGAGTACATCGGCGGGACCTGGAGGATTTCACCGCGAAAACGCGGAATCACCGCCTCGATGTCGGCGCGACCAACGGTCACCTCGCGGGTCTGCAGCACTTCACCTTCAGCATCTGCGGTACTGGTGGTCTGGCCAAGCTGCATGACCGTCTCGTAGCCCTTGTCGGAATCGAGCAAGTACTGCGAGAACTTGGTCGCCTCACCGAAGCACAGCGGTAGCACGCCGGTGGCCAACGGATCGAGGCTGCCGGTGTGGCCGGCCTTTTCCGCGTTGAGCAGCCAGCGCACTTTCTGCAGCGCAGCGTTGGAGGTGAAGCCCAGCGGCTTGTCGAGCAGGATGATGCCGCTGACGTTGCGGCGAATACGTTTGACCTGGGCCACCGCTTACTCCTCGGCGTCCGGCTTGTCGGCATCCTTGTGCAGACGGTCTTCGGCGACTGCACGCTCGATCAGTGCCGACAGGTGGGCACCACGGCTAACGCTCTCGTCGAAGTGGAAATGCAGTTGTGGCACGCTGCGCAGCTGCATCACCCGGCCCAGGTGCAGGCGCAGGAAACTGGCGGCGCTGGTCAGGGCCTTGAGGGTTTGCGGCACCGCGTCGGCAGCTTCCTGGCCCATCACGGTGATGAACACCTTGGCGTGGCCCAGGTCACGGCTGACGTCTACGGCGGTGATGGTCACCAAGCCGACACGCGGGTCTTTGACTTCACGGCGGATCAGCTCGGACAGCTCACGCTGCATCTGATCGCCGATGCGTTGGGTACGGCTATATTCTTTTGCCATTCTTGCTACCTGTAACTTAAAGCGGCAAACGCCCGGTCAAGCTGTGGGCCTGACCGGGCGCTACCTACAGAGGCGCTGCCAACCGCCCTACTACGGGGGCTGGCAACGGGCTCACCCTTACAGGGTACGAGCCACCTGGACTTTCTCGAAGACTTCGATCTTGTCGCCGACCTTGACGTCGTTGTAGCTCTTGACGCCAATACCGCACTCCATGCCGTTACGCACTTCGGAGGCGTCGTCCTTGAAGCGACGCAGCGATTCGAGTTCGCCTTCGAAGATCACCACGTCCTCGCGCAGTACGCGGATCGGACGGTTGCGGTACACGGTACCCTCGATGACCATACAGCCAGCGATGGCACCGAACTTCGGCGAGCGGAACACGTCACGCACTTCGGCCACACCCAGGATGTTCTCGCGAACATCGCTGCCGAGCATGCCGGTCAGGGCCTTCTTGACGTCTTCGATGATGTCGTAGATCACGTTGTAGTAACGCATATCCAGACCTTCCTGCTCGACGATCTTGCGCGCACCGGCATCGGCACGCACGTTGAAGCCGAACAGCACCGCGTTCGAGGCCAGTGCCAGGTTGGCGTCGCTTTCGGTGATACCACCGACGCCGCCACCGATCACGCGTACCTGAACTTCGTCGTTGCCCAGGCTACCGAGCGAGCCCTGCAGCGCTTCGAGCGAACCACGCACATCGGTCTTGAGGACGATGTTGAGGGTCTTCTTCTCTTCCTGACCCATGGTCTCGAAGATGTTTTCCAGCTTGCCAGCGTGAGCACGGGCCAGCTTGACCTCGCGGTACTTGCCTTGACGGAACAGGGCCACTTCACGGGCCTTCTTCTCGTCAGCCACTACCGACAGCTCGTCACCGGCGTCCGGGGTGCCATCCAGGCCGAGGATCTCGACCGGGATCGACGGGCCAGCTTCCTTCACAGGCTTGCCGTTCTCGTCGAGCATGGCGCGCACGCGGCCATAGTTGGAGCCGACCAGGACCATGTCGCCCTGACGCAGGGTGCCGTCCTGAACCAGGATGGTGGCAACCGGGCCGCGGCCCTTGTCCAGGCGCGACTCGACCACGACACCACGGCCAGGCGCGGTTGGAGTGGCCTTGAGTTCAAGGATCTCGGCTTGCAGCAGGACCGCTTCGAGCAGCTCGTCGACACCGGTACCCATCTTCGCCGAAACCTTGACGAACGGAGTGTCACCACCCCAGTCCTCGGAGGTCACGCCTTCGACGGACAGTTCGTTGCGGATACGATCGAGGTCGGCACCCGGCTTGTCGATCTTGTTCACCGCGACCACCAGCGGTACGCCGGCAGCCTTGGCGTGCTGAACGGCTTCGCGGGTCTGCGGCATCACGCCGTCGTCCGCCGCCACCACCAGGATGACGATGTCGGTCGCCTTGGCACCACGGGCACGCATCTGGGTGAACGCAGCGTGACCAGGGGTGTCGAGGAAGGTGACCATGCCGCGGTCGGTTTCCACGTGGTAGGCACCGATGTGCTGGGTAATACCACCGGCTTCGCCTGCGGCAACCTTGGCACGACGGATGTAGTCGAGCAGCGAAGTCTTACCGTGGTCAACGTGACCCATGACGGTCACGACCGGCGCACGGGATTCGCTCACGCCTTCGAACTTCAGCGATTCGGCCAGCGAATCTTCGAGGGCGGTATCGCTGACCAAGGTGACCTTGTGGCCCAGTTCCTCGGCGACCAGCTGAGCGGTCTCCTGGTCCAGAACCTGGTTGATGGTCACCGGGGTGCCCAGCTTGAACATGAACTTGACGACTTCAGCGCCCTTGACCGACATCTGCTGTGCCAGGTCCGAAACGGTGATGGTCTCGCCGATGGTCACGTCACGGATGACTGGACCGGTCGGGTTCTGGAAGCCGTGCTGGTTGCGCTTCTTGGCTTTGCTCTTGCCACCGCGGCCACGACGGAAACCGTCGCTTTCTTCATCGGTGGTACGCGGCGCAGCGCGTGGAGTCGGAGCCTTTTCCTTCTCCTTGACCTTGACCTTGACCGACATGCGCGGCGCATCGCCGCGACCGGCGGCTGCCGGGCCACCACCGCGACGATCATCATCACGGCTGCGGCTTTCGTTGCGGCGGGTCTCGTCCTTCTTGCGCTCGGCAGCACGGGCTGCGGCGTCTTCGGACACCGGAGCCTCGACTACCGGAGCGGCAGGGGCAGGCGCAGGCTCGGCCTTCGGCGCAGGCGCAGCGGCCGGTGCTTCAGCCGCCTGACGGCGCGCCTGCTCTTCGGCACGCTGGCGAGCGTCGGCGTCAGCCTTCTCGCGCTCGGCGTTCTCGGTGGCGCGGCGCTCTTCCAGCTCGCGCTTCTGCTCGGCCTGGATCTCTTCCGGGCTGCGCTGCACGAATACTTTCTTCTTGCGTACTTCTACGCTGATGCTTTTGCTACCGGCGACACGCAGCGTGCTGGTGGTCTTGCGCTGCAAGGTAATCTTGCGCGGCTCTTCCGCCTTGCTTTTGTGGCTGCTCTTCAAATGAGTCAGCAGGGTCTGCTTCTCATTGTCGGTCACTACCTGACCGGCGTCGGTGTGCGGCAGACCTGCCTCACGCATCTGCTGCAGCAGGCGCTCTACCGGTGCCTCGACCTCTTGGGCCAGTTCTTTCACCGTGACTTGCGTCATGCACTTCTCTCCTCAGGCCGCGCCTAATTACTCGAACCAGTGGGCTCGGGCGGCCATGATCAACTTGCCGGCACGCTCTTCGTCGATGCCGTCGATGTCGAGCAGATCGTCGATCGACTGCTCGGCCAGGTCTTCGCGGTTAACCACGCCGCGCACCGCCAGTTCCGCCGCCAGGTCCTTGTCCATGCCCTCGAGAGAGAGCAGGTCTTCGGCCGGATGGGCGTCTGCCAGTTTTTCTTCGGTAGCGATGGCCTTGGTCAACAAGCGGTCCTTGGCACGAGCGCGCAGCTCATTGACGATGTCCTCGTCAAAGCCATCGATGTTGAGCATTTCTTCCAACGGTACGTAGGCAATTTCTTCGAGGCTGGTGAAGCCTTCGTCGACCAGCACTTGTGCCAGCTCCTCGTCGACTTCCAGTTCTTCGATGAAATTGCGCAGGATGTCGCCGGTTTCAGCCTGTTGCTTGGCCTGGATGTCCTTCTCGGTCATCACGTTCAAGGTCCAGGCCGTCAGCTGGCTAGCCAGACGAACGTTCTGACCGCCACGGCCAATCGCCTGGGCCAGATTGTCTTCGGCAACGGCGATGTCCATCGCATGGGCGTCCTCGTCAACGATAATCGCGGCAACCTCTGCCGGCGACATGGCGTTGATGACGAACTGCGCCGGGTTCTCGTCCCACAGGACGATATCCACACGCTCACCACCCAGCTCACCGGATACGGCCTGGACACGCGACCCCCGCATGCCGATGCAGGCGCCTTGCGGGTCAATGCGTTTGTCCTTGGAGCGGACGGCGATCTTGGCACGCGATCCCGGATCACGGGAAGCGGCCATGACTTCGATGAGACCTTCAGCGATTTCCGGCACTTCGATGCGGAACAGCTCGATCAGCATCTGTGGCGCGGTACGCGACAGGATCAGCTGCGGACCGCGGTTCTCGGTGCGGATTTCCTTGAGCAGCGCACGCAAGCGCACGCCGACACGGAAAGTCTCACGCGCAATGATGTCTTCACGGGCCAGCAACGCTTCGGCGTTGTTGCCCAGGTCGACGATGACGTTGTCGCGGGTGACCTTCTTCACGGTGCCGGAGATGATCTCGCCCACGCGTTCACGGTAGGCATCGACCACCTGGGCACGCTCGGCTTCGCGAACCTTCTGCACGATGACCTGCTTGGCGGTCTGGGCGGCGATACGACCGAATTCGATCGACTCGATCTTTTCTTCGATCACGTCGCCGATTTTGGCGTCCGGGTGGGTATCCTGGATCTTGGCCAGCCAGGTCTCGATCGCCGGATCATCCAGGTCGTTTTCGTCGACCACGGTCCAGCGACGGAAGGTCTCGTAGCTACCGGTGTGGCGGTTGATTTCCACACGCAGGTCGACTTCGTCTTCAAAACGTTTCTTGGTTGCAGTAGCCAGTGCCACTTCCAGCGCTTCGAAAATGACGCCGGGCGGTACACCTTTCTCGTTGGATACCGATTCAACAACCAGCAGTACTTCTTTGCTCATCGTACGCCTCGCCTTGCGCAAGCCATTGGACCCGAAACATCCGCCGGGCCCGGCACGTCTCAGTCAAAACTGGGAATAATATTGGCCTTGTCGATCGAATCGATCGGCAGCAGGAACTCGTTGTTGTCCACCTGGACCACCACATCCTGCTCCTCCACACCACGGAGAAGGCCCTGGAAGTTACGACGCCCTTCAAAAGGCGTGCGCAGCTTGATCTTCACTTGTTCGCCGGCATGCGAGGCAAACTGTTCCAGAGTGAACAGCGGGCGATCCATGCCTGGAGAGGACACCTCGAGGGTATATTCACTGCTGATCGGATCTTCCACATCCAGGATGGCGCTGGCCTGACGGCTGACCGCTTCGCAGTCGTCCACCAGAATGCCGTCTTCCTTATCGATATAGATGCGCAATACCGAATGTTTGCCCTGGGAAACGTATTCGATCCCCCAGCACTGATAGCCCAGCCCCTCGACCACCGGGGCCAACAAGGCCTGCAACTGTTCTAGCTTGCTCGACACCTGAACCCCCTCGTGCATGCTGTGCAAATAAAAAATGGGCCAAGCGCCCATCCCTGAAAGCGCCGTTGGACAACGGCGCCGAAAACTGTCGGCTAGCAAAAAGCCCCTGAAAAGGGGCTCTGCTGAAGCTGGTTGCGGGGGCTGGATTTGAACCAACGACCTTCGGGTTATGAGCCCGACGAGCTACCAAGCTGCTCCACCCCGCGACAAAGCTGGGGCGAAAGTATAAGACCGAACCCCCTACAGGGTCAATCTAACCTCCACCTGCAAGAAAGCCCGCTCAAAGCGGGCTTTCATGCTTCAATTGGTACCGAGAAGGGGACTCGAACCCCTACACCCTATGGGCACAACCACCTCAAGGTTGCGTGTCTACCAATTCCACCACCTCGGCAATACTACTTCTTGAAACCCGTTACTGCTGCTCTTTCGCCGGAGGAGGTACGTCACCGGATTGGGTGGCTTCGCTCTTCTGCTGCTGGAGCACCGGTACATCATCATTGACTGCCGGCTTTTGCTCTTTGACTTCCAGCACTGCTGGATCTGGCAGACCAGCTTGAGTGAGCTGGTGAGCCTGCTGCTTGGCGAAGTATCCTAACCCAAGTGCAGTCAAAAAGAAAGTGGCAGCAAGTATAGCAGTAACTTTACTCAAAAAGGTAGCGGAACCTTGGCTTCCGAACACAGTATTTGAAGCACCTGCGCCGAAAGATGCACCTGCTTCCGCACCTTTACCCTGTTGCAGCAGCACCATAACAACCAGCGCCAACGCCGCCAACAGATGAAAAACAACTACGACTGTTTCCAGCATTTGTTCAGTTTCCTGCGGCGCGACAAATTGCACCGAATTCGTCTGCGTTCAGGGACGCTCCACCAATGAGCCCCCCATCGATATCCGGCATGCCGAACAGTTCGGCCGCATTGGCCGCCTTCACGCTGCCGCCGTAGAGAAGCTGCACGTTACCGGCAACTTCGGCGTCCTGCGCTGCCAGCTGCTTACGGATGGCTGCATGCACATCCTGGGCTTGCTGGGGCGAGGCCGTCAAACCTGTACCGATGGCCCATACAGGCTCATAGGCAATTACTGCATTGGCAAAAGCCTTGATACCGAACGCGTCGATAACACTGCTTAGTTGACGCCCTACAACTTCTAGCGTCTTGCCTGCCTCACGCTCTTCGAGAGTTTCCCCTACACAGAGCACTGGCGTCAAACCACTTTTTTGTGCGGCTGCAAACTTGCGATTCAGCACTTCCTCGGTTTCACCAATAATCTGGCGACGCTCAGAGTGACCAATCAACACCAACTTACAACCGACTTCAGCCAACTGACTCGGTGCAACTTCACCTGTCAGCGCGCCCTCTTCGGGCAATACGGCAGAATTCTGTGCGCCTACGATGATTCCCTTGCCTTTGAGCCCATCGACAACTTCGCTGATGAACAAGGCCGGTGGAAACACCGCTACTTCGATACCGCCAGGAATGGGCATTTCGCCCAAGCCACGAGTGAGCTCAGCGACGCTGGCGCGGGTACCGTGCATTTTCCAGTTACCAGCTACCATGGGGCGACGCATGCTTTACCTCGTCGGTCAAAGTGGGCGCAGATCTTACCCAACCCGATCTGCGCTGGCAAGCCTCTTTCAGGCACAAACTTCCGCGACCAGTTTGGCCAGGGCTTCGGCATGGCCACGCACCTGGCTTTCGTCGTCACCCTCGACCATTACCCGCACCAGCGGCTCGGTCCCGGATTTGCGCAACAACACGCGCCCGCGGCCCGCCATGTCTTCGGTAGCCTGGGCACTGGCCTGCTTGACCCGCGGGTTTTCCAACGGATCGCTCTTGCCTGCCTCGAAGCGCACGTTGATCAGCACCTGCGGGCACTTGCGCACCCCCTGACGAGCCTGGGCCAGGGTATCGCCACGGCGCTTGAGCGCCATCAATACCTGCAACGCGGCGATGATCGCATCGCCCGTGGTGGTGTGGTTGCAGCACACCACATGCCCAGAATTCTCGCCACCCAGCAACCACTCACGCTCGAGCAGCTCGGCCATCACATAGCGATCGCCTACCTTGGCACGCACGAACGGGATATCCAGCTCCTTGAATGCCAGCTCCAGGCCCAGGTTGCTCATCAACGTGCCGACCACGCCGCCCTGCAACTTGCCACGGTCGTGCAGGTCGCGGCCGATGATGTACAGCAGTTCGTCGCCGTCGACGATAGCGCCGGTGTGATCGACCATCAGCACCCGATCGCCATCGCCATCGAAGGCGATACCAAGGTCAGCATGCCCCACCAACACGGCGGCTTGCAGGGATTCGATATGGGTCGAGCCACAGTTCTCGTTGATGTTCAGCCCATCAGGCGCGGCATTGAGCACCGTGACCTGGGCACCCAGCTCGCGAAACACGCTCGGGGCGACCTTGTAGGTCGCGCCATGGGCACAGTCCACGACGATCTTCAGGCCTTCGAAATTAGTACTGGTAGGCACGCTGCTCTTGCAGAACTCGATGTAGCGACCGGCGGCATCGTTGATACGCGAAACCTTGCCCAGCTTGCTCGACTCGACCACATTCATCGGCTGGTCGAGCAGTTCCTCGATCATCAGCTCGACTTCGTCGGGCAGCTTGGTGCCATTCCCGGAGAAGAACTTGATGCCGTTGTCATCGTGCGGGTTGTGCGAAGCACTGATGACGATACCGGCCTCGGCATGGAAGGTCCGGGTGAGGTAGGCGATGGCAGGTGTCGGCATCGGGCCGAGCAGCATCACGTCGGCGCCTGCTGCGGACAAGCCCGCCTCCAGGGCGGACTCGAACATGTAGCCGGAAATTCGCGTGTCCTTGCCCACCAGTACGCGGCAATTGCCTTGCTTGCGGAAGGCCATGCCTGCGGCCCAGCCGAGTTTCAGCATGAAGTCCGGGGTGATGGGGTACTGGCCAACGCGGCCACGGATACCATCGGTGCCAAAGTATTTTCTGCTCATAGGAACTCCAGTGTTCTTATTCGGCGCCCTGCACCGCTGCGATCATGCGCACCACGTCGGCGGTTTCGGCCACGTCGTGCACGCGCAGGATGCTGGCACCCTTGGTCATGGCCAGCGCCGCCAGGGCTAGGCTGCCATAAAGGCGCTGGTCGACCGGGCGATTCAAGGTGAGACCGATCATGCTCTTGCGCGAGACACCCACCAGCAGCGGCCGTCCGAGTCGATAGAGCGACTCCATGTGCTTGAACAAGCTCAGGTTATGCGCCAGGTTCTTGGCAAACCCGAAACCCGGGTCGAGGATGATGCGCTCGGCAGCAATGCCAGCCGCCGCACAGGCAGCGATGCGCTGTTCCAGATAGCGCCCCACCTCGACGGTCACGTCATCGTAATGCGGGTCGTCCTGCATGTTACCCGGCTCGCCACGCATGTGCATCAGACACACCGGCAGGCCGGTATCGGCTGCCGCATCCAGCGCACCGTCACGCTCCAAGGCCCGCACGTCATTGATCAAGCCGGCACCGAGGCGGGCCGACTCACGCATGACTGCGGGCGTCGAGGTATCGACGGAGATGATCACATCCAGGCGACTGTTGATCGCCTCGACGATAGGCGCGACGCGTTCGAGTTCCTCGATAGGGGACACTGCCCGCGCGCCCGGGCGGGTTGACTCGCCCCCCACATCGATCAGCGTGGCGCCCGCCTCGACCATCGCCTCGGCGTGCCGCAGGGCTTCGTCACGCTGACTGAAGCGCCCACCATCGGAGAACGAGTCGGGGGTGATGTTGAGAATACCCATGACGTGGGTACGGGACAAATCAAGAACCCGGCTGCCGCAAGGCAACCGGGTCGGGTACTGCTGAAAGGTCATAGATGCCCTTAGTGTTGAGCCGCTGGACCGCCGATCGGCGACTCCGGACGATCACCCTCAGAAGCCTGATTGCCAGAAGTGCCGGCATCATTGTCCCAGTCGCGCGGCTCGCGTGGCGTGCGGCCCGCCATGATGTCGTCGATCTGGTCGGCATCGATGGTTTCGTACTTCATCAAGGCATCGGCCATCGCGTCGAGCTTGTCACGATTGTCCGTGAGGATCTGCTTGGCGGTGGCGTAGCACTGATCGATGATCGCGCGCACTTCCGAGTCGATCAGCTTGGCGGTCTCGCCGGATACACTGGCGTGCTGGCTAGCAGCACTGCGACCGAGGAACACTTCACCCTCTTCCTCTGCGTACATCAGCGGACCGAGTTTCTCGGACAGGCCCCATTTGGTGACCATGTTCCGGGCAATCTGGCTGGCGCGCATGATGTCGTTGGAAGCACCGGTGGTGACGCCATCGAAGCCCAGGGTCATTTCTTCGGCGATACGGCCGCCGTACAACGAGCAGATCTGGCTGATCAACGCACGCTTGGAGAGGCTGTAGCGATCTTCCTCGGGCAGGAACATGGTCACACCCAGGGCGCGACCACGCGGGATGATCGACACCTTGTAGACCGGGTCGTGCTCGGGAACGATGCGACCGACGATGGCATGACCGGCTTCATGGTAAGCTGTGTTCTGCTTTTCTTTCTCGGACATGACCATGGTCTTGCGCTCGGCGCCCATCATGATCTTGTCCTTGGCCAGCTCGAACTCCTTCATTTCCACCAGGCGCTTGCTTGCGCGGGCGGCGAACAGCGACGCTTCGTTGACCAGGTTGGCCAGGTCAGCACCGGAGAAGCCAGGCGTACCACGAGCAATCACAGCAGCGTTGACGTTCTCGCCAATCGGGACCTTACGCATGTGGACCTTGAGGATCTGCTCGCGACCACGGATATCCGGCAGGCCAACCACCACCTGGCGGTCGAAACGGCCTGGACGCAACAGCGCTGGGTCGAGCACGTCCGGGCGGTTGGTCGCGGCGATGACGATGATGCCATCGTTCATCTCGAAGCCATCCATTTCGACCAGCAGCTGGTTGAGGGTCTGCTCGCGCTCGTCGTGACCACCACCCATGCCGGCGCCACGGTGGCGACCAACGGCGTCGATCTCGTCAATGAAGATGATGCACGGTGCGTGCTTTTTAGCCTGCTCGAACATGTCGCGCACACGGCTGGCACCGACACCAACGAACATTTCAACGAAGTCGGAGCCGGAAATGGTGAAGAACGGCACCTTGGCTTCGCCAGCGATGGCCTTGGCCAGCAGGGTCTTACCGGTACCGGGCGGGCCGACCATCAGCACGCCACGCGGAATACGCCCGCCCAGGCGCTGGAACTTGCCAGGATCGCGCAGGAACTCGACCAGCTCGCCGACTTCTTCCTTGGCTTCGTCGCAACCGGCAACATCTGCCAGGGTCGTCTTGACCTGGTCTTCGGAGAGCAGGCGCGCCTTGCTCTTGCCGAAGCTCATCGGGCCACCCTTGCCGCCGGCACCACCCTGCATCTGGCGCATGAAGAACATGAACACGGCGATAATCACGAGGATCGGGAAGCTTGCCACCAGCAGTTGCGTCCAGATGCTCTGCTGCTCAGGCTGCTTGCCTTCGACGGTAACGTGATTGTCGACCAGGTCGCCGATCAGGCCGTTGTCGGTGATGGCAGGACGCACGGTCTTGAAGTTGTCACCGTCGGTGCGCTTGCCGGTAATGATGTAGCCGTCGACGGTCACGCGCTCGACCTTGCCATCCTTGACCTGCTGGATGAAGTCGGAGTAGTTGAGGGTCTGCGGCTCGTTAGGGCTGGAGAAGTTGTTCATCACCGTCACCAGGACGGCGGCGATGATCAACCACAGGATCAGATTCTTTGCCATGTCGTTCAATTCGCTACCCTCTGAGGCCGGCGCACGACGCAGCCGTGCCTCGCATGATATTCATCGCCCTAACTTACTACATTACCTACGCAGCCGCAGGCACCGTCTGTAACCCTTTGTGAAAGCTAGACTACACGAAGTTCGGACGATCCTGACGCGGCAGCCGATTGGAAATAACTATCGGGCGCCCCGCAAAACCGCTTACACCCCTTTGAAACCGCGGGCCAGCAGGTACTGTTCGCGGGAGCGGTCCCGCGAAGACGACGGCTTGCGCATCTGCACCTTGTCGAACTTGCCCCGTACCTCCTTGAGGTACACATCGAAACCTTCACCCTGGAAGATCTTGATCAGGAAGTCGCCACCAGGGCGCAGTACACGGGTTGCCAGGTCGAGCGCGAGCTCGCAAAGGAACATCGCCCGCGGTATGTCCACTGCGGGCGTACCACTCATATTGGGGGCCATGTCGGAAATCACAAGGTCCACGTGCGAATCGCCCACCGCCTGGAGAATCTGGGCGAGCACTTCGTCCTGGGTAAAATCGCCCTGGATGAAGGTCACGTCGGCGATTGCGTCCATCTCCAGGATGTCAGAGGCAATCAAACGGCCCTGCCCACCAATCAGACGACTGGTCACCTGGGACCACCCCCCAGGCGCGGCGCCGAGGTCGATCACGCTCATGCCAGGACGGATCAGCCTGTCCTTTTCCTGGATCTCCAGGAGCTTGTAGCTGGCGCGCGAACGGTAGCCGTCCTTCTGCGCCTGTTTGACGAAGGGGTCGTTGAAATGCTCGCGCAGCCAGTTTGCGCTGCTTTTGGAACGTTGTACCACGGGGCACCTCGATGATATGCGTCGTGATTGACTGGGCGGAGCCACAGGCCCTCGGGTAAAATGCCCGTCAATTTTACAGAATCAGACGAAAAGGGTCAGATTATGCCGCTCAACAACGAGCAGAAGAAGCAATACAAGTCCATTGGTCATGACCTGAAACCGGTTCTGATCGTCGCGGGCAATGGTTTGAACGAAGGCGTCGTCGCCGAACTGGAACGGGCGCTGGTCGATCACGAGCTGATCAAGGTCGAAATCCGTTCCGAAGACCGTGAAGAGCGCGCTGCCGCGATTGCCGAACTGTGCAAGGTCGGCCGCGCCGAGCTGGTGCAGACCATCGGCAAGAAAGCGCTGATCTACCGCAAGAACCCACAGCCGAACAAACAGCTGTCCAATATCCACCGTTACAAGTAACGGACACGCTCCCTGTAGGAGCGGCCTTGTGCCGCGAGAGGGCCGCCAAGCGGCCCCGGCTGCATCTACTGCAAGGCTGACTTTCGCGGCGCAAGGCCGCTCCTACAAGGGTCGCGTCAAGTCTGGACTAGCGCCGCGCCCTGACCGGGACCGGCTGGGCCACCAGCACGATGCCGGAGAAGCCCAACACCAGGAAGCAGAACATCTGCCAACGCTCCCCTACGGAAATCCCGTAGCGCAGCGTGTAGTACCCGACACAGGCACCAAAGCCAAGCAACAGCATCTGGCCGCGAAATTGCCGCCACCAGGCCGTCAGGCCATCGACCCTCGCCAATACCGCCAGCTGAGTCAATAGCCCGAGCATCGCCACGCCGATCAACCAGCGGTCGATCTGCGCGGCCACGTCATGCACCAGCAACGGTGCAAGACCACTGACTTTCAGCGCCGGCACCAGCCCCACGTGGAACACCCAAAGGCCGCCGACCCAGAACACCTGGGCCAGCTGCCAGAGGATACCCTCGAGCGAAGGCGCCCGCAGGCGTCGGTCAGATGTGCTTGACTTCGACAATCTCGTACTCGACCGTGCCGCTTGGCGTCTTGACGACAACGGTATCGCCCTCTTCCTTGCCAATGATGGCGCGTGCGATTGGCGCACTGGCCGAGAGCTTGCCTTTCTTGATGTCAGCCTCGTCCTCGCCAACGATCTGGTAGGTCACCTGCTCGCCCGTCTCGGTGTTTTCCAGGTCCACGGTGGTCCCGAAAATCACTTTGCCGGTGTGCGCGATGGTGGTGACGTCGATCACCACCGAGTTCTGCAGACGGCCTTCGATATCGCGGATACGCGCCTCGACCATGCCCTGCTCCTCACGGGCGGCATGGTACTCGGCGTTTTCCTTGAGATCGCCCAGCTCGCGGGCTTCACCAATCGCCTGGCTCAGGCGCGGGCGTTCGGTCTTGCTCAGGAACAGATGCTCTTCTTCCAGGGCGCGCGCGCCCTGGACGGTCATCGGGTACTTGGTAATGCTCATGCTTTGAGTCCTGCATGCAGATCTTGAAGGCGACGAACGGTCTTCTCAGGACCGAACTTCAGCGCTTCGCAGATGGCTTCACCGGCCGCAATGGTGGTGGTGCAGTAAATCTTGTGTTGCAGCGCATTGCGGCGAATCGAGTACGAGTCGGCGATCGACTGGCGGCCTTCGGTGGTGTTGATGATCAACGACACTTCGTCGTTCTTGATCATGTCAACCACATGCGGACGACCTTCGGTCACCTTGTTCACACGACGCACTTTCAGGCCGGCCGCTTCGATCACCTTGGCGGTGCCAGCCGTGGCGACTACTTCGAAGCCCAGGGCGATCAGGTCGCGGGCAACGCCAGCCACTTGTGGCTTGTCGTCGTCACGCACGCTGATGAACGCAGTGCCGCCGCTTGGCAGAACTTCGCTGGCCCCCATCTGGGCCTTGGCGAACGCTTCACCGAAGCTGTCGCCCACACCCATGACTTCACCGGTGGATTTCATCTCAGGGCCGAGGATCGGGTCAACACCTGGGAACTTGGCGAACGGGAAGACGGCTTCCTTGACGCTGTAGAAGTTCGGGATGATTTCCTGGGTGAAGCCCAGTTCCTTCAGGGTTTTGCCAGCCATGACGCGCGCGGCGATCATCGCCAGCGAGGTGCCGATGCACTTGGAGACGAATGGCACGGTACGCGAGGCGCGCGGGTTGACTTCGATCACGTAGATCTTGTCGCCCTGCAAGGCCAGCTGCACGTTCATCAGACCGACAACGCCCAGCTCCAGGGCCATCTTCTTGACCTGGACGCGGACTTCGTCCTGCACCTGCTGGCTCAGCGAATAAGGCGGCAGCGAGCATGCCGAGTCACCGGAGTGAACACCGGCCTGCTCGATGTGCTGCATGATCGCGCCGATCACCACGTCGGTGCCGTCGCTGACCGCATCCACGTCCATCTCGATGGCGCAGTTGAGGAAGTGGTCGAGCAGGACCGGGCTGTCGTTGGAGACCTGGACCGCTTCACGCAGGTAGCGCTTGAGTTCGTCCAACTCGTAGACGATCTCCATGGCGCGACCACCGAGCACGTACGACGGGCGCACCACCAGCGGGTAGCCGATGCCGCCTGCGGCATTGATGGCCTCTTCTTCGCTGCGCACGGTGGCGTTTGGCGGCTGCAGCAGGTTCAGGCGCTGCACCATCTGCTGGAAACGCTCGCGGTCTTCGGCGCGGTCGATAGCGTCTGGGCTGGTGCCGATGATCGGTACGCCGGCTTCTTCCAGGGCGCGAGCCAGTTTCAGCGGGGTCTGGCCGCCGTAATGGACGATCACGCCCTTCGGCTTCTCGACGCGGCAGACTTCCAGCACGTCTTCCAGGGTCAGCGGCTCGAAGTACAGGCGGTCGGAGGTGTCGTAGTCGGTGGAGACGGTTTCCGGGTTGCAGTTGACCATGATGGTCTCGTAACCGTCTTCACGCAGCGCCAGGGCTGCGTGCACGCAGCAGTAGTCGAACTCGATGCCTTGGCCGATACGGTTCGGGCCGCCACCCAGGATCATGATCTTGTCGCGGGTCGACGGGTTGGCCTCGCACTCTTCCTCATAGGTGGAGTAGAGGTAGGCGGTGTCGGTGGCGAACTCGGCCGCGCAGGTGTCGACGCGCTTGTAGACCGGGAACACTTCCAGCTTGTGGCGGTGGCGACGCAGGTTCTTGTCGGTGATGCCGAGCAGCTTGGCCAGGCGCTGGTCCGAGAAGCCCTTGCGCTTGAGGCGCAGCATGTAGTCCTTGTCGATCGCCGACAGGGCCAGGGTCTTGACCTTCTCTTCTTCCTTGATCAGATCTTCCATCTGCACCAGGAACCACAGGTCGATACCGGTCAGTTCGAAGATCGCTTCGATGGTCATGCCCGAACGGATGGCATCGGCGACATACCAGATACGCTCGGCGCCCGGCACGGTCAGTTCGCGCTTGAGGATGCTGGCGGCTTCCGGGTTGGCCAGGTCGACTTTCGGGTCCAGGCCGCAGGCACCGACTTCCAGACCGCGCAGGGCTTTCTGCAGGGACTCCTGGAAGGTCCGGCCGATGGCCATGACTTCACCGACGGATTTCATCTGGGTGGTCAGGCGGGCGTCGGCCTTGGGGAATTTCTCGAAGGCGAAGCGTGGCAGCTTGGTGACGACGTAGTCGATCGAAGGCTCGAAGGACGCCGGGGTACGGCCGCCGGTGATGTCGTTCTGCAGCTCGTCGAGGGTGTAGCCGACCGCCAGCTTGGCAGCGATCTTGGCAATCGGGAAGCCGGTGGCTTTCGATGCCAGGGCGGACGAACGCGATACACGCGGGTTCATCTCGATCACGACCATGCGACCAGTGTTCGGGCAGATACCGAACTGCACGTTGGAGCCACCGGTCTCGACACCGATCTCACGCAGCACCGCCAGCGAGGCGTTGCGCATGATCTGGTATTCCTTGTCGGTGAGCGTCTGTGCCGGCGCCACGGTGATCGAGTCACCAGTGTGCACGCCCATCGGGTCGAAGTTCTCGATGGAGCAGACGATGATGCAGTTGTCCTTCTTGTCGCGGACCACCTCCATCTCGTATTCCTTCCAGCCGATCAGCGATTCGTCGATCAGCAGTTCCTTGGTCGGCGACAGGTCCAGACCGCGGGCGCAGATTTCTTCGAATTCTTCACGGTTGTAGGCGATACCACCACCGGTGCCGCCCATGGTGAAGGACGGACGGATGATGCACGGGAAGCCGAGCTTCTCGAGGACCGCATTGGCCTCTTCCATGCTGTGGGCGATACCGGAGCGCGGGCACTCCAGGCCGATGTCCTTCATGGCCTTGTCGAAGCGCGAGCGGTCTTCGGCCTTGTCGATGGTGTCGGCATTGGCACCGATCATTTCGACGCCGAACTTTTCCAGAACGCCGTGGCGCTCCAGGTCCAGGGCGCAGTTCAGCGCGGTCTGGCCACCCATGGTCGGCAGGACAGCGTCTGGACGCTCTTTCTCGATGATCTTGGCCACCGACTGCCACTTGATCGGCTCGATGTAGGTGGCATCGGCCATGGCCGGGTCGGTCATGATGGTGGCCGGGTTGGAGTTCACCAGGATGACGCGGAAACCCTCCTCACGCAGGGCTTTGCAAGCCTGGGCGCCGGAGTAGTCGAATTCGCAGGCCTGGCCGATCACGATCGGGCCAGCGCCAAGAATCAGGATGCTTTTAATGTCTGTACGTTTTGGCATGGTTGTCACTCAAATCCGCGGGTCAGTCGGCAAGCCGTCTTGAACAATCTGGGTCAGGCGCTTCCGGGCGCGGCGTGGGCCGCCCCGGGGCCTTGATGCAGGATGCTCAGCGGCGCTTGGCCATGGCATCGATGAAACGATCGAACAGTGGCGCGACGTCGGTCGGGCCTGGGCTCGCTTCAGGGTGGCCCTGGAAGCTGAACGCGCTCTTGTCGGTACGCTCGATACCCTGCAGGGTGCCGTCGAACAGCGACTTGTGGATGGCGCGGACATTGCCCGGCAGGGTGGCTTCGTCGACAGCGAAACCGTGGTTCTGGCTGGTGATCATGACCACGCCGGTGTCCAGGTCCTGGACCGGGTGGTTAGCACCGTGGTGGCCGTGACCCATTTTCATGGTCTTGGCGCCGGAGGCCAGGGCCAACAGCTGGTGACCCAGGCAGATACCGAAGACCGGAATGTCGGTCTCGAGCACGTCCTTGATCGCCTGGATCGCGTAGTCGCACGGCTCGGGGTCACCAGGGCCGTTGGACAGGAACACGCCGTCCGGATTCAGCGCCAGCACTTCGCTGGCTGGCGTCTGAGCCGGCACCACGGTCACGCGGCAGCCACGGGCAACCAGCATGCGCAGGATGTTCAGCTTGACGCCGTAGTCGTAGGCAACGACGTGGTATGGCAGATCGGCAGCGTCGATGGTCGGGTGGCTGTCGGTTTTCAGCTCCCACACGCTGGAGCGCCACTCGTAGCGCTCCTTGGTGGAGACGACCTTGGCCAGGTCCATGCCCTTGAGGCCCGGGAAGGCGCGCGCAGCGGCGATGGCGGCTTCTTCGGTGATGTCGTCACCGGCCAGGATGCAGCCGTTCTGAGCGCCCTTCTCACGCAGGATACGGGTCAGGCGACGCGTATCGATGCCCGCGATGGCAACCACGTTATTGGCCTTCAGGTACTCCGGCAGCGACTGGGTGTTACGCCAGTTGCTGGCCAGCAGCGGCAGGTCACGAATGACCAGGCCGGCGGACCAGACACGGTTCGACTCGGCGTCTTCCGGCGTGGTGCCGGTGTTGCCGATGTGCGGGTAGGTCAGGGTGACGATCTGCTGCGAATAGGAAGGGTCTGTAAGGATTTCCTGGTAGCCGGTCATAGCGGTGTTGAATACCACCTCACCAACGGTCTGACCGTCGGCACCGATGGCTTCACCGCGGAAAATACTGCCGTCGGCAAGGGCGAGTATGGCTGGCTTTGTCAAGAAGACCTCCCGTAAATCAAGCATGAAAGGGCGATCGCAGGTTGCAAAAAAGCGGAGTGACGTATGGACACGTCACCCCGCTTTCATGTGCTGAATTCAATTCGCTGCGCGCTTTTAGTGGACACACTAAAGCTGTAGCTTACAGAAAAGTGCCTTTTGGGTCTACCGCATATGTGTCTCTAAAACACATGAATGCGACAGGCCTGCGCGACATGCCCCTGTAGGAGCGGCCAGCCTTGTGTCGCGAAAGGGCTGCGAAGCAGCCCCGGCAATCTTGCGTGATGCGCAAATCCTGGGACCGCTACGCGCTCCCTTCGCGGCACAAGGCCGCTCCTACAGGGGCTGCGCAGCAAGGCGGCATCAGTGCAGCTCAAGCACATCCTGCATGTCATACAGCGCAGGCTCACGCCCCTCCAGCCACAGCGCAGCACGCACCGCACCCTTGGCGAAGGTCATGCGGCTGGAAGCCTTATGGGTGATCTCCACGCGCTCGCCTTCGGCAGCGAACAGCACGGTATGATCACCCACAACGTCGCCCGCCCGCACCGTAGCGAAGCCGATGGTCTGCCGTTCACGAGCACCCGTCTGCCCCTCACGACCATAGACCGCCACTTCACGCAGGTCACGCCCCAGCGCCTGGGCCACCACTTCCCCCATGCGCAGGGCCGTGCCCGATGGCGCATCGACCTTGTGCCGGTGATGCGCTTCGAGAATCTCGATGTCCACCTCATCACCCAGCACACGGGCAGCGGTATCCAGCAGCTTCAGGCACAGGTTGACGCCCACGCTGAAGTTGGCCGCGAAGACGATCGGGATCTCCTTGCCCGCCTCCACCAGCAACTGCTTCTCTTCGGCACTGAAACCGGTGGTACCGATGACCATCGCCTTGCCAGCCTTGCGGCAGAACGCGAGGTTTTTCAGGGTGACCGACGGGTGCGTGAAATCGATCAGCACGTCGAATTCCTCGACCACCTTGGCCAGATCATCGACAATCGGCACGCCGATTCGCCCAAGACCTGCCAGCTCACCGGCGTCAGCACCTACCAGGGTGCTGTCGGGGCGATGAATGGCGGCGGTCAGGCCGGCCTTCGGCGCCTGCTGCTGAACCGCCTCGATCAGCACCTTGCCCATGCGCCCGGCGGCGCCCATCACTGCAATACGTCGCATAGCCTGTTCCTTGTCAAAGATCGCCGAAGAAGCGCTTCACGCCTTCGAACCAGCCACTGGCCTTGGGCGAGTGGGAACTGTCGCCATCCAGCGAATCGCGCAGCTCTTCGAGCAACTCGCGCTGGCGACGGCTGAGGTTGACCGGCGTTTCGACCGCAACGCGGCACAGCAGGTCGCCTGCACCGCCGCCACGCACCGGCGCCACACCCTTGCCGCGCAGACGGAACTGCTTGCCGGTCTGGGTGCCTTCGGGAATTTTCAGTTTCACGCGGCCATCGAGCGTCGGTACTTCCAACTCGCCACCCAAGGCTGCGTCGGTGTAGCTAATCGGCACTTCACAGTACAGGTGCTTGCCGTCGCGCTGGAAGATCGCGTGCTCACGCACACTGATGACCACGTACAAGTCGCCGGTCGGGCCACCCTGGGCACCCGCCTCGCCTTCACCGGACAAGCGAATGCGGTCGCCAGTATCGACACCCGCTGGCACCTTGACCGAGAGGGTCTTGTATTCCTCGACACGACCTTCACCGTGGCACGACGTGCACGGGTCGGTGATGATCTTGCCCTGGCCATGGCAGCGCGGGCAGGTCTGTTGCACCGAGAAGAAGCCTTGCTGCATGCGCACCTGGCCGATACCGCCACAGGTCGGGCACGTGGAAGGCGTGGAGCCTTTCTTGGCGCCGGAGCCATCGCACGGCTTGCAGTTGACCAGCGTAGGTACGCGGATGCTGACCGTCGTACCGCGCACAGCCTCTTCGAGGTTCAGCTCAAGGGTGTAGCGCAGGTCGCTGCCACGCTGGGCACCACCGCGCGAACCACCGCGACCACCACCGAAGAAATCGCTGAACACATCACCGAAAATATCGGAGAAGTTGGCACCGCCGAAGCCAGCACCGCCGCCACCCATACTTGGGTCGACACCGGCGTGACCGTATTGGTCGTAAGCGGAGCGCTTGCCCGCGTCAGACAGCACTTCGTAGGCCTCGTTGGCCTCCTTGAACTTGTCTTCGGACTCTTTATCGCCCGGGTTGCGGTCCGGGTGGTACTTCATCGCCAGACGGCGGTAGGCCTTCTTGAGGTCGCCCTCGCTGGCGCCGCGCTCGACACCCAGCACCTCATAAAAATCACGTTTGGACATAGGTCATTTGCACTCTTGGGGTGTTTGGCACCGGCGCGCAGCTGTCGCGCCGTGCCGCCAACACCTGCCGCCATACGCGAATGCGCCCAGACAGATGCTGTAAAAATTCTCGTGTTCCAGACACGCCAACGCGGGAGCAAGCCCCCGCGCGGCGACATCCTACCAGTTCAGCGGCAAATGCCACTGAACTGGCCGACAACAGGCAGGGATTACTGCTTGTTGTTGTCTTTCACTTCTTCGAACTCGGCGTCAACCACGTCGTCGTGCTTGGCTTCAGGCTCGGCCTGCTGGGCGCCGCCCTGCGGCTGCTCAGCCTGTTGCTCGGCGTACATCTTCTGGGCAACCGGCGCCGAGACCTTGGACAGCTCCTCGACCTTGGCGTCGATGGTGGCCTTGTCATCGCCTTTGACAGCGGCTTCCAGGGCAACCACAGCCGCTTCGATCGCGGTTTTCTCTTCAGCAGTGACCTTGTCACCGGCATCAGCGACCATTTTGCGGGTCGAGTGAACCAGCGCGTCACCCTGGTTACGAGCAGCAGCCAGTTCTTCGAACTTGCGGTCTTCCTCGGCGTTGGCCTCGGCGTCACGCACCATGCGCTCGATTTCCTCGTCCGACAGACCGGAGTTGGCCTTGATCACGATCGACTGCGACTTGCCGGTGGCCTTGTCCTTCGCGCTGACGTGCAGGATGCCGTTGGCGTCGATGTCGAAGGTTACTTCGATCTGTGGCACACCGCGCGGCGCTGGCGGAATGTCAGCCAGGTCGAACTTGCCCAGCGACTTGTTCTGCGCCGCTTGCTTGCGCTCGCCTTGCAGCACGTGAATGGTCACGGCGCCCTGATTGTCGTCAGCGGTCGAGAACACCTGCGACTTCTTGGTCGGGATGGTGGTGTTCTTCTCGATCAGCGGGGTCATCACGCCGCCCATGGTTTCGATACCCAGGGTCAGCGGGCTGACGTCCAGCAGCAGTACGTCTTTCACATCACCGGCCAGAACGGCGCCTTGGATGGCAGCACCCATGGCGACGGCTTCGTCCGGGTTGACGTCTTTGCGGGCTTCTTTACCGAAGAAGTCAGCCACGGCCTTCTGCACCATCGGCATACGGGTCTGGCCACCGACCAGGATCACGTCGTCGATCTTGCTGGCGTCGATGCCGGCGTCTTTCAGGGCGATGCGGCAAGGCTCGATGGTGCGCTGAACCAGGTCTTCGACCAGCGACTCCAGCTTGGCGCGGGAGATCTTCACGTTCAGGTGCTTCGGACCGGTTGCATCAGCAGTGATGTACGGCAGGTTGACGTCGGTGGACTGGGCCGAGGACAGCTCGATCTTGGCTTTTTCAGCGGCTTCTTTCAGGCGCTGCAGGGCTAGAGGATCGTTCTTCAGGTCCATGCCGGACTCTTTCTTGAACTCGTCCACGAGGTAGTCGATCAGGCGCATGTCGAAGTCTTCGCCACCCAGGAAGGTGTCGCCGTTGGTGGCCAGTACTTCGAACTGGTGCTCACCGTCGACTTCGGCAATTTCGATGACCGAAACGTCGAAAGTACCACCACCGAGGTCATAGACGATGATGGTGTGGTCGCCCTTGGCCTTGTCCATACCATAGGCCAGTGCAGCGGCGGTCGGCTCGTTGATGATTCGCTTGACGTCCAGACCGGCGATGCGACCGGCGTCCTTGGTGGCCTGACGCTGGCTGTCGTTGAAGTAGGCCGGCACGGTGATGACCGCTTCGGTGACCGACTCACCGAGGTAGTCTTCGGCGGTCTTCTTCATTTTCTTCAGCACTTCGGCGCTGATCTGCGGCGGTGCCATGTCCTTGCCGCTGGCTTGAACCCAAGCGTCACCGTTGCTGGCCTTGACGATTTTGTAAGGCACCAGCTTGATGTCTTTCTGTACGACGTCTTCTTCGAAACGACGACCGATCAGACGCTTGACCGCGAACAAGGTGTTGTGCGGGTTGGTCACAGCCTGACGCTTGGCCGACTGACCGACCAGAATCTCGCCATCGTTGGCGTAGGCGATGATCGAAGGGGTGGTACGCGCGCCTTCGGCGTTCTCGATGACCTTGACCTTGCCGTCTTCCAGGATGGAGACGCACGAGTTGGTGGTCCCCAGGTCGATACCGATGATTTTGCCCATGTTAACTCTCCCGAAACTTGAATGTGTTCACAGCGGCGTCACTGGCCAACTGCGGTAATACTTGAAGGCTTGACACCTAGATGGGGATGCCCGAAAGGATTTCAAGCCTTTTCATCGATAGAAGGCTGCGGCGCCGCAGGCGCCTTGCTGACCACCACCATCGCGGGGCGCAGCAGACGACCGCTGAGCAGGTAGCCCTTCTGGAACACGTTCAGCACGCTGTTCGGCTCGACCTCGGCGTTTTCCTGCATGGCCATGGCCTGGTGATGCTCGGGGTTGAACGGCTGACCATGGGGGTCGATGGCTTCGAGGTTGTAGCGCTTGAGGGTGTCCTGGAACATCTTCAGGGTCAGTTCGACACCTTCACGGATTTTCTTCACGTTCTCGTCGTCGGCGCTGGAGTGGGCCAGGGCCAGCTCAAGGCTGTCGATGACCGGCAGCAGGTCGCCCGCAAACTTCTCCAGGGCGAACTTGTGGGCCTTCTCGACATCCTGCTCGGCACGCCGACGGGTGTTCTGCAGGTCGGCGGCGGCGCGCAGGGACTGATCCTTGGCCGCGGCCAGCTGCTCCTCGAGCTCCAGAACGCGAGCATCGGCAGTGCCGGCACCGGCTTCTTCGGCATTCAGGTTCTTCTCATCCAGCTGTTCGTCAGCCATCGGGTTTCTCCTTCGCAATTTCTGGGGTGCGGGCCACGCCCGCCATGTCTTGCCGGCTATATGGGGTCGGAAAAACCAGCTTCAAGGGGGCAAGTGCATTTCCATATTCGCCCGACGGGCATTGTCAGCCAACTGCAAACCACTGTATAAATAACCAGACCCAAGCTTCCGGGAGCCGCCCTCATGCTGCTGCACCTGTCCATTCGCAACTACGCCATCGTCGAACACCTCGACCTCGAACTCGCCCGCGGCATGTCGGTAATCACCGGCGAAACCGGGGCCGGCAAGTCGATCATGCTCGACGCCCTGGGCCTGGCCCTGGGCGATCGCGCCGACAGCGGCGTAGTGCGGCCCGGCGCAGACAAGGCGGACATCCTCGCCACGTTCGACCTGATCGACATCCCCGAGGCCCATACCTGGCTCGCCGAGCGCGACCTCGAAAGCGACGGCCCGTGCATCCTGCGCCGAGTCATCACCGCCGAGGGCCGCAGCCGCGGCTACATCAACGGCACGCCCTGCCCGCTGGGCGACCTCAAGGCACTGGGCGAACTGCTGATCGACATCCACAGCCAGCACGAGCACCAGTCGCTGCTGAAAACCGACACGCACCGCCGCCTGCTGGACGAATACGCTGGCGCCATTGACCTGGCCCGCCAGGTACAACTGGCCGCCAAGCGCTGGAACCAGACGCGCCAGGAGCTCGAGCGCCTGAGCAACGCTGGCGACGAGCAACGCGCTCGTCACCAGTTGCTGAGCTACCAGCTCGAAGAACTGGACAACCTCGGCCTGGGTGAAAACGAGCTGGAGCAACTCGAGCAAGAGCACAAGAACCTGACCAATGCCGAGGCATTGTTCGGCATCTGCCGCCAGGTCATCGACCAGTGCAGCGAAAGCGATTCGGGGAACGTGCTCAGCGCACTGACTGTCAGCCTCAATCGCCTGACTGCCGTCAGCAACGCCCCCAAGGCCCTGCACGAGGCCGTCAATCTGATCGCCAGCGCGCAAATCCAAATCGAGGAGGCCGTAGGCGAACTCAACCGCTTCCTCGACCATTTCGATGCCGACCCACTGCGCCTGCAGGCCCTTGAAGAGCGGCTCGACACCCTCTACACGCTGGCCCGTAAACACCGCGTCCACCCCACCGAGCTGCCCCACCTGCAACAACAGTTGATGGAGGAGCTAGAAGGGCTGAACGCCAGCGACGAGTCCCTCGAACGACTCGGCGAAGAGCTGAAAGCCTTTGCGCAGCACTATAAAGAGAAGGCAACCGAGCTGAGCGCCCTGCGCCAACAGGCCGCGACGCAACTGGCCAGCGCGGTCGAACTGGAGATCCAGCGCCTGGGCATGCCCGGCGGACGCTTCTGCATCGCGCTTTCGCCTTTCAACAACGACGAACTCTCACCCCACGGCCTGGAGCAGATCGAACTGCTGGTCAGCGCCAACCCCGGCCAACCCCTCAAGGGGCTGGCCAAGGTGGCATCGGGGGGCGAGCTGTCACGCATCAGCCTGGCGATTCAGGTGATCACCGCACAGACCTCACGCATTCCCACCCTGGTGTTCGACGAAGTGGACGTGGGCATCGGCGGACCCACCGCCGAAATCGTCGGCCAGTTACTGCGCCGACTCGGCGAGCGCGGCCAGGTACTCACCGTCACCCACCTGCCCCAAGTCGCCGCACAGGGCCATCATCACCTGTTCGTGCATAAAGTGCGCAACAGCGACACCACCCACACGGCGGTGGCCAACCTGGGCAAACGCGAGCGCGTCGAGGAAGTGGCACGCATGCTCGGCGGCATCGACCTGACCAAGGAATCCCTGGCCCATGCGCGCAAGATGGTAGTCAGCAGCAAGGCTTGAGACTGACCGCACTCCCTGTAGGAGATCACCCAGCCCTTTGGGCTGCGCTGTCGCGCAGAGAACTGATTTCGCAAGCGCTCCGCGTACCCTGTGGGAGCGGCGGTTCGGCGCCCCGACTTGCCCGCGAAGTAGGCGACTCGGTGTATGGCACCGGCTTTGCCGGTGTTCGCGGTGGTCCGGCACTCCGGCAAGCCCGCTCCCACAGATTTCTTCTAAATCAACAAGTTATGTGTAGTTCTATGAGAGCGGCCTTGTGCCGCGAAAGGGCTGCGAAGCGGCCCCAGGATTTTGGCGCTATCCAAGATCGTCGGGGCGGCTTCGCAGCCCTTTCCGGCCGATCCAGCGCACCGGCACAGCCGCCCACAGGGGAATGCGTTTTTCAGGCACAAAGCACAAAGGCGACCCGAAGGTCGCCTTTGTCATTCATAACGATCGAAATCGTTACTTTTTCTTGCGCACGTAGAGGACCAGGTTGTGGTCCACCAACTCGTAGCCGTGCTCGGCCACGATTTCCTTCTGGCGCTTCTCGATCTCGGTGTCGACGAACTCGATCACTTCGCCGCTATCCACGTTGACCATGTGGTCGTGATGACCACCGTCAGCCAGTTCGAATACCGCATGACCGCCGTCGAAGTTGTGGCGAACCACCAGACCCGCAGCCTCGAATTGGGTCAGTACGCGATACACGGTCGCCAGACCGACGTCCTCGCCAGCCTCCATCAGCGCCTTGTAGACGTCCTCGGCACTCATGTGACGCTGCTCGGCAGAGTCGAGCATCTGAAGAATCTTGACTCGAGGCAGGGTCACCTTGAGGCCGGCTTTGCGTAATTCGCTATTTTCAACCATGGTCAGCTTTCTCGCCGATGCTGCTTCGCAGCTTCTCTTAATACGGGTATGATCGGGGTTTACGTTGTCCAGCCAAGATAGTGGAAGTCGCCCACCGATGCAAAACACCAAGCTCTTGCTAACCAGCCTCACCCTCGTGGGACTGCTCGCACTCGCCGGTTGCTCGTTTCCCGGGGTTTACAAAATCGACATCCAGCAGGGCAATGTCGTCACGCAGGACATGATAGACCAATTGCGCCCCGGAATGACCCGTCGGCAAGTAAGGTTTATCATGGGCAACCCCCTGCTCCAGGACACCTTCCACACCAACCGCTGGGACTATCTGTATAGCCTTCAGCCCGGTGGTGGCCGGCGCCAGCAAGAGCGCATGAGCATCTTCTTCAACGACAACGACCAACTGGTCAGCCTGGCCGGCGACTTCATGCCAGGCGTGAGCCGCGACCAGGAAATCCTTGGTGGCAGCGGCGATACCCGCGTCAGCCCGGCCCAACAGCCTGGCCAACCCGCTGAGAAACCGGCCAAGGCAGGCTCGCTGGAAGAGTCGATCCAGAAAGAGATCGACACCATCCAAACGACCCCGGTTCCGACCCCAGCCCCGCTGGAAACCTCGCCTCAGTAACCACAGGCGTAGACGAAAAAGCCCGGACATTATCCGGGCTTTTTTTATGCGCGCCTTCGTCAGCTATAAAGTTGCTTGGCGCGCTGGCAGAAGGCATCGACCATCGTATTGGCCGCTTGGTTGAACAACGGCCCGAGCGTTGCACGGACCAGGGCACCGGCATAATCGAACGACAAGTCCAGGCTGATCTTGCAGGCTTTCTCGCCCAAAGGCTTGAACACCCACACCCCATGCAACTGGGTGAACGGCCCCTCCTCCAGGTTCATCTCGATGGACTGCCCCGGCACCAGCACATTACGCGTCACGAACTGCTGGCTCATCCCGCCCTTGGCCACTTCGAGCTTGGCGCGCATCTGCGTGTCACTGGCCTCGATCACCGTCGACGCCGAGCACCACGGCAAGAACGCCGGGTAGCTGGCCACATCATTGACCAAGTCGTAGAGCGCCTGGGCGGGGTAAGGCAGCAGGGCCGAGCGTTGAATATGGGTAGTCATCCAGGCGTCACTTCCAAACTGGGCGGTGGCGCATCGCAGCGCCGGAAAATCGATTCCGTTCAACGGAACAGCCCCTGCATTGTCCGGGATTAGTCCTACAGGCTCAAGCACACCTAAACCCCATAGCCGAGGACGCAGCGACTGCCTATAATGCCGCCCCTATGGCTAAGCAAAAGAAACATCCGACCGGGACCATCGCGCAAAACAAAAAAGCGCGACACGATTACTTCATCGAACACAAGTTCGAGGCCGGGCTGGTCCTGTCCGGCTGGGAAGTAAAAAGCCTGCGGGCCGGCAAGGCACACCTGACCGACAGCTACGTATTGCTGAAGGATGGCGAAGCCTGGCTGTTCGGCAGCCACATCACACCGCTGACCACCGCCAGCACCCACGTCATCGCCGATCCCATCCGCACCCGCAAGCTGCTGCTGAACAAGCGCGAGCTCGAGCGCCTGGAAGCGGCCGTGGCGCAAAAAGGCTACACCTGCGTGGCGATGTCGCTGTACTGGAGCAAGCACCTGATCAAGTGCGAAATCGCGCTCGGCAAGGGCAAGAAGGAGTTCGACAAGCGCGACACCGTGCGCGAACGCGACTCCAACCGCGAGCTGCAGCGCACCATGCGCAACAAGGGCAAGGAAGAGTAACGTCCTGCCCACGCGGTCGCGTGTAGGAGCGGCCTTGTGTCGCGAAAGGGCTGCAAAGCAGCCCCCGACGATCTTGAGTGATGCAGATATCTTGAGGGCACTGCGCGCCCTTTTCGCGACACAAGGCCGCTCCTACAAAAATCGCGCAAGCCGCAAGCGGGCGAGCACTCAACGCCCGCTGCGCCGCTCCGCCCGCGCCACTCGCTGAGCCTCTTGCTGCGCCTCTTCCAGCACCTCCTGCACATACAGAATGTGCCGACTGGACACCTCCCGCGCCTCATCGGCACGCCCCTCGACGATTGCCTCGTACAGCTCACGGTGCTGACTGATCAACATGTCGCGCGTCTCTGAACGCTGCTGGTACATGCCGCCGATATTGGTGACCACGTTACGCTTGAGCAGATCGAACAGCCCACGAATGGTGTGCAACAACACGGCATTGTGGCTGGCCTCGGCGATAGCCAAATGGAAACGCGCATCGGCCGCGCCCTCCTCTGCCCGGTCGACTTCACCGACCCGGTTATAGCAATCCTGCAACGCATCGAACGCCACCTTCAGGCGTTCGCGGTCCGGCGCAGTGGCGCGCTGCGCCGCGTAGTAGGCGCAGGACGCTTCGAGGGTATGACGAAACTCCAGCAGGTCGCGCTGCGCCTCGGGGCTGCCTTCGAGCAGCTTGAGCAGCGGATCGCTGAAGGTCGAACCCAGCGAGTCAGCCACGTAGTTACCGCCGCCCTGGCGACTGACCAGCAAGCCTTTAGCCACCAGCTTCTGGATCGCCTCACGCAACGACGGGCGGGACACGCCGAACTGTTCAGCCAAGGTGCGCTCAGCCGGCAGGCGCTGACCAGACGTCAACGTGCCTTCGAGAATCATCCCTTCCAAGCGATCGACGATATCGTCGGACAGGCGCCGTTGGCGGACCTGATCAAAAACCATCACATGCTCTCCACGAACCCCGGAGGTGCTGAGCCGGGGCGCCTATTCTGCGCCTAACCGGCCCCTCCCGACACCCATCAGATGGCGTTTTTCACCACCCCTCAGTCGCCCACTCATCGGCCTGCGACCAAAGTTTTCCCTCGGACAAATTGACACACCCATGAAGTGGCTTTTAACCTAGCGCCCAGACATTGTAAATTGGTCTTACCAATTATCCAATGCCAGTGCCTTGACCAACAACAATTAGGGGCCACCCGTATGCAAACCTGGCAACAACTCTATACCCCACTCGGTAGTCTCGGCCTGTCCGCACTGGCGGCGGTCATTCCTATCGTGTTCTTCTTCCTCGCCCTCGCCGTGTTCCGCCTCAAGGGCCACGTCGCAGGCAGCATTACCCTTGCACTGTCCATCCTAGTGGCGATCTTCGCCTTCCACATGCCGGTCGACATGGCCTTCGCTGCCGCAGGCTATGGCTTCCTCTACGGCCTGTGGCCAATCGCCTGGATCATCGTTGCCGCGGTGTTCCTGTACAAACTCACGGTCAAGAGCGGCCAGTTCGAAGTGATCCGCAGCTCGGTGCTGTCGATCACCGACGACCAACGCCTGCAAGTGCTGCTGATCGGCTTCTGCTTCGGCGCCTTCCTCGAAGGCGCAGCCGGCTTCGGCGCGCCCGTGGCGATCACCGCCGCACTGCTGGTGGGCCTGGGCTTCAACCCACTGTACGCCGCCGGCCTGTGCCTGATCGCCAACACCGCCCCGGTGGCCTTCGGCGCCCTCGGCATCCCGATCATCGTGGCCGGCCAGGTCACCGGCATCGACGCCTTCCACATCGGCGCCATGACCGGCCGCCAACTGCCGCTGCTGTCGCTGTTCGTGCCGTTCTGGCTGGTGTTCATGATGGACGGCCTGCGCGGCGTCAAGGAAACCTGGCCTGCCGCCCTGGTCGCCGGCCTGAGCTTCGCCGTCACCCAGTACTTCACCTCGAACTTCATCGGCCCAGAGCTGCCGGACATCACCTCGGCACTGGCCAGCCTGATCGCCCTGACCCTGTTCCTCAAGGTCTGGCAGCCCAAGCGCGCCTTCAGCGAGGCCCACGGCAGTGTGGGCGCCGCCGTGGTGCAATCGGGCGGCAGCCAGCCGACCCCGTACAGCTTCGGCGAGATCTTCAAGGCCTGGTCGCCGTTCCTGATCCTCACCGTGCTGGTCACCCTCTGGACCCTCAAGCCGTTCAAGGCCGCGTTCGCTCCAGGCGGCGCGATGTACAACTTCGTCTTCAACTTCGCCATCCCGCACCTCGACCAACTGGTGATCAAGACCGCGCCGATCGTCGCCGCCCCCACCGCCATGCCTGCGGTGTTCAAGCTCGACCCGATCTCGGCCACCGGCACGGCGATCTTCCTCTCGGCGCTGCTGTCGATGCTGGTGCTCAAGATCAACATCAAAACTGGTCTGACCACTTTCAAAGAAACCCTCTGGGAACTGCGCTGGCCGATCCTGTCGATTGGCATGGTGCTGGCCTTCGCCTTCGTCACTAACTACTCAGGCATGTCCTCGACCCTGGCCCTGGTCCTGGCCGGCACCGGCGCTGCGTTCCCGTTCTTCTCGCCGTTCCTCGGCTGGCTGGGCGTGTTCCTGACCGGCTCCGACACCTCGTCCAACGCCCTGTTCAGCTCGCTGCAAGCCACCACCGCGCACCAGATCGAGGTCAACGACACCCTGCTGGTCGCCGCCAATACCAGCGGCGGCGTGACCGGCAAGATGATCTCGCCGCAGTCGATCGCCGTGGCCTGCGCCGCCACCGGCCTGGTCGGCAAGGAGTCGGATCTGTTCCGCTTCACCGTCAAGCACAGCCTGTTCTTCGCCACCATCGTCGGCCTGATCACCCTGATCCAAGCCTACTGGCTCACCGGCATGCTGGTTCATCACTAAAGTGAAAGGGGCCGGGCGCCCAGACGCGCCCGGCATCACCTTCAACCCACGCTGCGAGAATCCATGATTATTTCCGCCTCCACCGACTATCGCGCCGCGGCCCAACGCAAGCTGCCTCCTTTCCTGTTCCATTACGCCGACGGCGGCGCCTACGCCGAACACACCCTGCGCCACAACGTTTCCGACCTGGCCAGCATCGCCCTGCGTCAGCGCGTGCTGAAGAACATGTCGGAACTGAGCCTCGAAACCCGCCTGTTCGACGAAACCCTGAGCATGCCCGTGGCCCTCGCCCCGGTCGGCCTCACCGGCATGTACGCCAGGCGTGGCGAAGTGCAGGCGGCCCGTGCAGCAGCGGCCCACGGCATTCCGTTCACGATGTCCACGGTCTCGGTCTGCCCAATCGAGGAAGTCGCCCCGGCCATCGACCGGCCGATGTGGTTCCAGCTTTACGTGCTCAAGGACCGCGGTTTCATGCGCAACGCCCTGGAGCGCGCCAAGGCCGCCGGAGTGAAGACCCTGGTGTTCACCGTCGACATGCCCGTGCCCGGCGCGCGCTACCGCGACGCCCACTCCGGCATGAGCGGCAAGCACGGCCCGCTGCGCCGCGTGCTGCAAGCCATGACCCACCCCGAATGGGCCTGGGATGTCGGCGTCATGGGCCGCCCCCACGATCTGGGCAACATCTCCAAATACCGTGGCAACCCCACCGGGCTGGCTGACTACATCGGCTGGCTGGGAGCCAACTTCGACCCGTCGATCTCGTGGAAAGACCTGGAGTGGATCCGCGAATTCTGGGACGGCCCGATGATCATCAAAGGCATTCTGGATGCCGACGACGCCCGCGACGCGGTCAAGTTCGGCGCCGACGGCATCGTCGTCTCCAACCACGGCGGGCGTCAGCTCGACGGCGTGCTGTCCAGTGCCCGCGCGCTGCCGGCCATCGCCGATGCGGTCAAGGGCGACATCAAGATCCTCGCCGACTCGGGCATCCGCAGTGGCCTGGACGTGGTGCGCATGATAGCCCTGGGCGCCGACAGCGTGCTGATCGGCCGCGCCTTCCTGTATGCCCTGGCCACCCACGGCGAAGCCGGGGTAAAGAACCTGCTGGAGCTGTTCGAAAAAGAAATGCGCGTGGCCATGGTGCTGACCGGCGCCAAATCCATCAGCGAGATCACCCGCGACTCGCTGGTCCGCGAACTGGGCGCCTGAGCGCGCCCCCACCTGATTCCGCCTGAATGACCGGGGTACGCCGCGCACCAGACGCCGCGCCCCCGCGAGGAGACTGCATGAGCCTGCCCGCCGCGTTCCTGCGCGATGCCCAGCGCCTGATCCCCGCCGAACGCCGCTTCGACGACCCCACCTCGACCCTGGCCTTCGGCACCGACGCCAGCTTCTACCGGCTGATCCCCAAGCTGGTGGTACGGGTCGAGTCCGAGGAGGAAGTGGTCGCGCTGCTGCAACTGGCCCAGCGCGACCGCGTGCCGGTGACCTTCCGCGCCGCCGGCACCAGCCTCAGCGGCCAGGCCATCAGCGATTCGGTGCTGATCGTGCTGGGCGACAACTGGAGCGGCAAGGAAATCCGCGCCGAGGGCGAGCAGATCCGCCTGCAACCCGGCGTGATCGGCGCCCAAGCCAACGCCTGGCTAGCCCCCTACGGGCGCAAGATCGGCCCAGACCCGGCCTCGATCAACGCCTGCAAGATCGGCGGCATCGTCGCCAACAACGCCAGCGGCATGTGCTGCGGCACCGCGCAGAACACCTACCACACCCTGGCCGGCCTGCGCCTGGTGCTGGCCGACGGCACCCGCCTGGACAGCGAAGACCCCGCCAGCGTGGCCGCCTTCGAACGCAGCCACGCCAGCCTGCTCGACGAACTCGCCCGCCTGGGGCGCGAAACCCGCGCCAACACGGAACTTGCCGAGCGCATCCGCCACAAGTACCGGCTAAAAAACACCACCGGCCTGTCGCTCAACGCCCTGGTGGACTACGACCAGCCGCTGGATATCCTGCAACACCTGCTAGTCGGCTCCGAAGGCACGCTGGGCTTCATCAGCGCCGTCACCTACAACACCGTGCCCGACCACCCGCACAAGGCCAGCGCCCTGCTGGTGTTCCCCAGTGTCGAAAGCTGCTGCCGCGCGGTGACCGTGCTCAAGCGCCAGCCCGTCTCGGCGGTGGAACTGCTCGACCGGCGCAGCATGCGCTCAGTGCAAGCGATGCCCGGCATGCCGACCTGGGTAAAAGGCCTGTCGGACAACGCCTGCGCGCTGCTGATCGAATCCCGCGCCGCCAGCCAGAGCCTGCTGCACGAACAGCTCGAACAGGTGATGGCCGCCATCGCCGACTACCCGCTGGAGCAAAAGGTCGACTTCAGCGAAGACCCGGCGGTGTACAACCAGCTGTGGAAAATCCGCAAGGACACCTTCCCCGCCGTCGGCGCCGTGCGCCAGACAGGCACCACGGTGATCATCGAGGACGTCACCTTCCCCGTCGAGCAACTGGCCGAAGGCGTCAACCGCCTGATCCAGCTGTTCGACAAGCACCGCTACGACGAAGCGATCATTTTCGGCCACGCCCTGGAAGGCAACCTGCATTTCGTCTTCACCCAAGGCTTCAACAGCGCCGCAGAAATCGCGCGTTACCAGGCCTTCATGGATGACGTGGCGCAACTGGTGGCGGTGGAGTTCGGCGGCTCGCTCAAGGCCGAGCACGGCACCGGGCGTAACATGGCGCCGTTCGTCGAGCTGGAGTGGGGCCAGGACGCCTACCAACTGATGTGGACGCTCAAGCGTCTGCTCGACCCCCACGGCATCCTCAACCCCGACGTGGTGCTGAGCAGCGACCCGGACATCCACCTCAAGCACCTCAAACCGCTGCCCGCCGCCGACGAAATCGTCGACAAGTGCATCGAGTGCGGCTTCTGCGAGCCGGTATGCCCGTCCAAAGGCCTGACCCTGAGCCCACGCCAGCGCATCGTGATGTGGCGCGACATCCAGGCCAAGACCCGCGCCGGCCTCGACACCCGCGAGCTGATGCAGACCTACCAATACCAGGGCATCGACACCTGCGCCGCGACCGGTCTGTGCGCCCAGCGCTGCCCGGTAGGCATCAACACCGGCGAGCTGGTGAAGAAATTGCGCAGCCAGGCCGCCACGCACCTCAAGACCGCCGACTGGCTGGCCGAGCACTTCCCCACCACCCTGCGTGGCGCGCGCCTGACCCTGGCCGCCGCCAACGGCGCGCGCAAGCTGCTCGGCGCCCCACGCCTGGCGCGCCTGAGCGCCAGCCTGAGCAAAGCCAGCAACAGCCGCCTGCCACAGTGGACCCCGGCGCTGCCGCAACCCCTCAAGCCCATCGACTTCGGCCCCGCGAGCAACGACGCGCGCCCGCGCGTGGTCTACCTGGCCGCCTGCGTCTCGCGCGTGATGGGCCCGGCCTACGCCGACCGCGAGCAAAGCTCGCTGCTGGACAAGACCCGCGCCCTGCTGGAAAAGGCCGGCTACCAAGTGGTGTTCCCCGGCAACGCCGACAGCCTGTGCTGCGGCCAACCGTTCGCCTCCAAGGGTTACCCCGAGCAGGCCGAGCACAAGCGCCAGGAGCTGATCGCCGCGCTGCTGCACGCCAGCCGCGGCGGCCTCGACCCGATCTACTGCGACACCAGCCCCTGCACCCTACGCCTGGTGCAAGACCTGGGCGAAACCCGGCTCGACCTATACGACCCGGTGCGCTTCATCCGCACCCACTTGGTCGACAAGCTGGAGTTCACCCCGCAGGAGGAACCGGTGGCCGTGCATGTGACGTGCAGCACCCAGCACCTGGGCGAAAGCCAGGCCCTGATCGACCTCGCACGCCGTTGCAGCAAGCAGGTGGTGATCCCCGAAGGTATCCACTGCTGTGGGTTTGCCGGCGACAAGGGCTTCACCACGCCGGAGCTCAATGCGCACTCGCTGCGCACGCTGAAGGATGCGGTGCAGTATTGCAGCGAAGGGATTTCCACCAGCCGCACGTGCGAGATCGGCTTGTCGAGCCATAGCGGGATCGACTATCACGGCCTGGTGTACCTGGTAGACCGCGTGACCCGCGCGCGCAGCCTCTAAAGCATCCGGGCCGCCCACGCGGCGGCCCGGCAAATGATCCCGAGAACCCGCCACACCTCGTGTAGGAGATCACCCAGCCCTTTGGGCTGCGCTGTCGCGCAGAGAACTGATTTCGCAAGCGCTCCGCGTACCCTGTGGGAGCGGCGGTTCGGCGCCCCGACTTGCCCGCGAAGCAGGCGACTCGGTGGATGGCACCGGCTTTGCCGGTGTTCGCGGGCAAGCCCGCTCCCACAGTCCCCTGCCAAATCAGAAAGTGGTGTGCAGGGCTATGAAAGCCGGCTCCCGGCGAATGATCGACAGCACTCACACGGCGCAAAGCAACAGACCTTTCCCACCAAAATCTCAGACCGAGCCGAATATGCCCCGCTTGCCCCGGAAGGCATCGTGCGCAGGACTATGAATCGTGCTCTCAAGCCAGGGAAACGGACTCAACCATGCAAATCGAGAAAACGTACCAACGCGTGACGCAGCATGGTGTTGTCTTCGACGTAAACGAACTCCTCATAACATCGGAGCACTGCTGCCAACTGCGAAGCATGGCTCTGCCCTTTGTGCACAAACACCACTATCAGATCATTGAAAAGATCGCTGAGCTCTAGGACCGAATGCAGGCAGGCGACCTGCCCTGCCTCATGCAAGTCGCAGTATCTCGCCCACTCACTCGACAACAAGGCGACCTACTCAATGAGCAGCGCCAAAGCGTCAGCGACCTTGTCGGCGCCCTGGCAGGCAAAGCCACGGCATCCGTGCTGGGGGGCCCAGCAGGCTTGGTCGGCAGCCTGATTGCAGGCACCGCTGCTGGTTCTTACGTAAATCGGGCAGCCAAGGCACGTCTGCCTACGTTCCACGTCGGCGGTGTATTAGTGCTTTTGTCAGCCCAGGTGAGTGGCGGCATCGGCCCACAAACATCCACGCTGCTGCTCATCTTATGAAGGAAACGCACATGCCAGAGCTTTACCTGATCGGTTACCTATTGGCCACAGCCGTCCTACTCGACTGGCTATGCCGCTCGATAGCGTTACGCAGAACGCTGTACGTCGCCTTCATGGCCATTGCCATCACAAGCTGCAACCAACTGGGCGAACGGCAAGTACTGCAACTCGATGGCGGGCAATGGGCTTTGCTGTTCGCGCTTGCGGGCCAGCGCCTGCTGTTCAAACGCTCGCGCTATTGGCGTGACGGCGAAGACTGAGCCAACCAACCAACCATCACTACCTGATCCCGCCCGGTTATCGCGAGCCCCTGCTTGCCCTGCGAAGAGGCTCCAAAACTCGTAAGACATTTCCGAACGTACGAGCAGATGCTTCTGCCAAACGCACCTTCAGACCTATCCTACGCAACTGTCGGAAGCAGCTACGTTGTCGGGCAAGAGACTCAGGAATAACTTCACCGGGTCGCCTTATTGGGTGACCGGGTGTGAGAATCCTGTAGTTTCAAGAAATTCAGCGTTTGCTTTATGGCAGCCGTGTGCGGGCAGGCTTCGGTCTGACCGGGTTTCTTGTGCCCCGGATTCTCACCCCGTCCACGGCTGCCACCCTTCGGCTTGTGAGATTGCTCGGCGGGTGGTGCTTCCCCACGGCAGCACAAGAGATTCACCCCATGAAAAAAATCGTCCCGGATCCGCCCCGCGTACTTAGCTACCTAACCCTGTCCTCCGACCTCTCCCCCGAAGATGCGAGCACCGAAGCCGAAGCGTTGATGATCTGCCTGCATCAGATCCTCGACCTGTACTTCGACAGCAGCGACCAAGACAAGCGCCAAACACTCATCAACACCAGCCTGTACCTCAGCCAGCTCCTGCAACCCCTTACCCGCCATGCAGCAGGAGCCCAGCCATGACCCAGCAACCCCGACACTGGCAAACCGCAGGCGTCACCGCCTGTCTGGAGTTTTGCCGCATCCAGCCCGGTATCCCTTTCGAGCATGCTTTCAGCGAGTTGTCGGTCCTGCTCGGCTGCGTCCGCCACCTCACCCGCGAAGCCGAAATGGAAAGCGACCTGATCGCCGGCAGCTCAGCCCGGATTCTCAGCGCCCTGGCCAAGGCCCTGATTGATGACATGGAAATCGGTTTGCAGCGCAAAACCTGATGCCGCCTCCACCCGCTCCCTCTGTGGGAGCGGGCTTGCCCGCGAAGAGGCTCCAAACCTCGTAAGACATTTCCGAACCTACGAGCAGATGCTTCTGCCAAAAGCACCTTCAGACCTATCCTACGCAACTGTCGGAAGCAGC
>NZ_VAUO01000016.1 GCF_005796105.1 Pseudomonas mosselii
TGAGTACCAGGTCAACGTCGATGCTTCCGGTAAGGGCACACTGCAAGTCCCGAACACCAACGTCGATGACGTGTACAAAGACGAAAGCACCGTCACTGCGACCGTCACCAAGGTCGAGGGCGGCAACTTCGAGAACGTTAGCCTGAACGGCGCTTCGGCGACCGCGACTGTGGCCGACACTCTCGACACCACTACCGTCACCGTGACGGCAGATCCAGCGAAAGAAGGCGACGCAAACGTCACCTTCAACTTCCAGCTGAGCAATCCGCCGCAGACTGGCAGCGCTACTACGCTCACCGTGAACGTCGGCGGCACCGAATATCAGGTCAACGTCGATGCCAGCGGTAAAGGCACGTTGCAAGTGCCGAACACCAACGTCGAAGACGTTTATAAAGACGAAAGCACTGTCACTGCGACCGTTACCAAAGTCGAAGGCGGCAACTTCGAGAACGTCAGCCTGAATGGCGCTTCGGCGACCGCGACCGTGGCCGACACTCTCGACACGACCACCGTCACCGTCACAGCAGACCCAGCGAAAGAAGGCGACGCAAACGTCACCTTCGACTTCCAGCTGAGCAACCCGCCGCAGACTGGCAGTGCAACCACCCTGACCGTGAACGTTGGCGGCACTGAGTACCAGGTCAACGTCGATGCTTCCGGCAAGGGCACTCTGCAAGTCCCGAACACCAACACCGATGACGTCTACAAAGACCCGTCGAGCCTGACTGCGACTGTCACTAAGGTGGACGGCGGCAACTTCGAAGCCGTCGACCTAAGCAAATCCAGTGTCACGGCCAACATCGAAGACACTATCGATACCACCACCGTTACTGTCACCGCAGATCCGGCGAAGGAAGGTGATGCGAACGTCACCTTCAACTTCCAGCTGAGCAATCCGCCACAGACTGGCAGTGCAACCACCCTGACCGTGAACGTCGGCGGCACCGATTACCAGGTCAACGTCGATGCTTCCGGTAAAGGCACGCTGCAAGTGCCAAACACCAACATCGATGACGTCTACAAAGACGAGAGCACTGTTACCGCGACCGTCACCAAGGTCGAAGGTGGCAACTTCGAGAATGTCAGCCTGACCGGCGCTTCGGCGACCGCGACCGTGGCCGACACCCTCGACACCACGACCGTTGCGGTCACTGCTGATGCCGCGAAAGAAGGCGATGCGAACATCACCTTCCACTTCCAGCTGAGCAACCCGCCACAAACCGGCAGCACCACCACGCTGACCGTCGATGTCGATGGCGTGAGCAAAACCGTCAATATCGATTCGACTGGTAAAGGCACCCTGGTGGTGGCCAACACCAACGGCGAAGACGTCTACCTGGACGCCAGCTCGGTTACCGCCAAGGTCACCGCAGTCAATGGTGGTAACTTCGAAAATGTCAGCCTGACCGGCGCCACGGCGACCGCGACCATCGCCGATACCCTCGACACCACCACCATCGCGGTGACTGCTGATCCGGCCAAGGAGGGCGATGCGGCTATCACCTTCCACTTCCAACTAAGCAACCCGCCACAGAATGGCAGCGCGACCACGCTGACCGTGGACGTGGGTGGCGTCAGTAGGACCGTCAACCTCGATGCTACCGGCAAGGGCACCCTGGTGGTGGCCAATACCAACGGCGATGACGTCTACCTGGACGCCAGCACCGTGACGGCCAAGGTCACAGCGATCAGCGGTGGCAACTTCGAGAACGTCAGCCTGAGTGGCGCTTCGGCGACCGCAACGGTGGCCGACACCATCGATACCACCACTGTTTCGGTCACTGCCAACCCCGCGAAGGAAGGCGACGCCAACGTCACCTTCAACTTCCAACTGAGCAATCCGCCGCAAACCGGCAGCCCCACCACGCTGACCGTCAAGGTGGGCGCGGTTGACTACCAAGTGACCGTCGATGCGACTGGCAAAGGTACCCTGAACGTACCGAACACCAACGTAGAAGACGTGTACAAGGACCAAAGCACGGTCACCGCGACCGTCACCAAGGTCGAAGGTGGCAACTTCGAGAACGTCAGCCTCAGCGGCGCTACGGCGACCGCGACCGTGGCCGACACCGTCGACACCACCACCATTGCGGTCACGGCCGACCCTGCCAAGGAGGGCGACGCCAATGTCACCTTCCACTTCCAGATGAGTAACCCGCCGCAAACCGGCAGCGCCACCACGTTGACCGTCAACGTGGCCGGCACCAACTACAGCGTGAATGTCGACGCCAGCGGCAAAGGCACGCTGCAGGTGCCGAACACCAACGTTGAAGACGTGTACAAGGACAGCTCCACGCTGACCGCCAGCGTGACCAAGGTGGACGGCGGCAACTACGAGGCCGTCGACCTGACCACGGCCACCGGCACCGCCGAGATCAAGGACACCCTCGACACCACCACCGTGGCGGTTACCGCGGACGCTGCGAAAGAAGGCGACGCCACCCTCAGCTTCCACTTCCAGTTGAGCAACCCGCCGCAAAACGGCAGCACCACTACCCTGACCGTCGATGTCGGTGGCGTCAGCAGGACTGTCAATATCGACGCCTCGGGCAAGGGCACCCTGGTGGTGGCCAACACCAATGGCGAAGACGTGTACCTGGACGCCAGCAGCGTCACCGCCAAGGTCACCGCCGTCAACGGCGGCAACTTCGAGAACGTCAGCCTGAGCGGCGCCTCGGCCACTGTTACGGTCGCCGACACCATCGACACCACCAGTGTCGCGGTCACCGCCGTGAATGCGAAGGAAGGCGATCCGACCGTCACCTTCAACTTCCAGCTGAGCAATCCGCCGCAAACCGGCAGTCCGACCACCCTGACCGTCGATGTGGGCGGCAACCAGTACACCGTCAATGTCGATGCCACCGGCAAAGGCACGCTGAACGTGCCGAACCCGAACGGCGAGGACGTTTACAACGATGCCAGCACCCTCAAGGCAACCGTCACGGCTGTGAATGGTGGCAACTTCGAGGCTGTCAGCCTGACCGGCGCGACCGCGACCGCAACCATCGCCGACACCCTCGACACCACCACCGTGGCCGTCACTGCGGTCAATGCGAAGGAGGGCGACGCGACCGTCACCTTCAACTTCCAGCTGAGCAACCCACCACAGTCTGGCAGCCCCACGACGCTGACCGTGAATGTGGCCGGCACTAACTACACCGTGAACGTCGATGCCACTGGCAAGGGCACCCTGAGCGTGCCGAACCCGAACGGTGAGGACGTTTACAACGACGCCAGCACCCTCACCGCCAGCGTGACCAAGGTCAACGGCGGTAACTTCGAGAACGTCAGCCTGACCGGTGCAACGGCAACTGCAACCATCGCCGACACCCTCGACACCACCACCGTGGCGGTCACGGCCAACCCGGCCAAAGAAGGCGATGCCAGCATCACCTTCAACTTCCAGCTGAGCAATCCGCCGCAAAACGGCAGCACCACCACGCTGACCGTCGATGTCGGTGGTGTTAGCAGGACCGTCAATATCGATGCCACCGGCAAGGGCACCTTGGTGGTGGCCAACACCAACACTGAAGACGTCTATCTCGACGCCTCCTCGGTCACGGCCAAGGTCACTGCGGTCAACGGTGGCAACTTCGAGAACGTCAGCCTGACCGGCGCCACGGCGACCGCAACCGTCGCCGACACGATCGACACCACGACCGTGGCGGTCACTGCTGTCAACGCCAAGGAGGGTGACGCGACCGTCACCTTCAACTTCCAGTTGAGCAACCCGCCGCAGACGGGCACCACCAGCACCCTGACCGTCAACGTCGGTGGCACCAACTACTCGGTCAAGGTCGACGCTAGCGGCAAGGGCACCCTGACGGTGCCGAACCCGAACGGTGAAGACGCCTACAACGACGCCAGTACCCTCAAGGCCACGGTGACCGCCGTGAACGGCGGTAACTTCGAGAACGTCAGCCTGACCGGTGCCACCGCCACCGCGACCATCGCCGACACCATCGATACCACCAGTGTCACGGTCACCGCCGTGAACGCGAAGGAAGGCGATGCCACCGTCACCTTCAACTTCCAGCTGAGCAACCCGCCGCAAACCGGCAGCCCGGCCACCTTGAGCGTGAACGTCGGTGGCACCAACTACACGGTGAACATCGACGCCACCGGCAAGGGTACCCTGGCGGTACCGAACCCGAACGGCGAGGACGTCTACACCGACGCCAGCACCCTGACTGCTATCGTCACCTCGATCAATGGCGGCAACTTCGAAGCCACCAGCGTGACCGGCGCGACCGCAACGGCCACCATCGCCGACACCATCGACACCACTACCCTGTCGATCAGCGGCACCTCGGCGGTGGCCGAGGGTAACAACGCCACCTACACGCTGAGCCTGACCAATCCGGCCAAGACCGATGTGACGGTCAAGCTGGTGTACTCCGGGACTGCCACCAACGGTTCGGACTACACCGGTGTGGCCACTGTCGTGATCAAGGCCAACACCTCGTCGACGACGTTCACCATCCCGACCATCAAGGACAACGTCACCGAAGGGACTGAGCAGTTCACGGTCAAGATCGACTCGGCCGCCGGCGGTAGCTTCGAGAACCTGGCGATCAGCACGGGTGCCGGTAGCGTCACCACGCAGATCTTCGAGCCAGCACCTGTGCTGGACCTGGACGCCAACGATTCGAGCGGCAAGACCGGTGCCGACTACCAGACCACCTTCACCGAGAATCAGCCGGGCAGCGGTGTGTCGATTGGCGATATCGATGTCTCGATCACCGACTTCGACAGCACCAACCTGACCGGCGCCACGGTGACCTTGACCAACCGTCAGCCAGGCGATGCGCTCAACCTGGGTAACAGCGTCAACGGCATTTCCATCAATGCCAACAGCACGGACGGCAAAGTGGTCTTGACCCTCAGTGGCACGGCCTCGCTGGCCGACTACATCCAGGCGATCAAGAACATCACCTTCATCAACACCAGCGAAGACCCGAGCACCACGCCACGGATCATCACGGTGACGGTGACCGACGGCGTCAACACCTCCAACACCGCGACCACCACGGTCAACGTAGTGGCAGTCAACGACGCACCGGTCAGCACCGGCGGTGCCGTGACAGGTACGGAGGACACCGACCTGGTATTGAACTGGAGCGACTTCAAGGTCAGCGACGTCGACTCGCCGACCAGCAGCCTGGGCGTGACCATCACCCAACTGCCGGGCGCTGGCACGCTCAAACTGTACAACGGCACCAGCTGGGTCGATGTGAAGGTGGGCCAGACCGTCAGCCAGGCCGATATCGCCGCTGGCAAGCTGAAGTTCGTGCCGCTGGCCAACCAGTCCGGCGCGGATGGCTACGGCGGTACCGGTGTCGGCAACAAGCAAGCCGACTACGCACAGGTCAAGTACAAGCCAACCGATGGCAAGGATACGGGCAGCGAGGCCACGCTGAAGGTCGATATCAATCCAGTGGCCGACCAGCCGACCTTGTCGATCGGCAACAACAACGTCAACTCGCTGGGCCTGACCAAGGAAACCTGGACCAGCCTCACTGGCCTGGGCACCAACGGCAACGGCATCACGGGCGATGCGTTGAAGAACGTGTTCGCCAATTCCGGCAGCGCTGGCAAGTCCGAGCAGGTTACCACCGCCGATACCTCGGCCACCGTGACACCAGGTTCGGGCTCGAAAACCTCCGGCCTGATCTACCTGGAAGCCGGCAAGACCTACACCTTCAGCGGCGTCGGTGACGACAGCGTGCAGGTCGTGGTCGGTGGCAAGAGCGTGGCCGGCGCCACCTGGGCCGGTAACTCCGGGGTGTTCTCCGGCAGCTTCACGCCGACCACCAGCGGTTACTACACCCTGGAAATCTACAACGCCAACCAGGCCGGCCCAGGCAGTCTGGACGTCAACATCAAGATCGGCAGTGGGGCGGTTACCGACCTTTCCAGCGCCAACATCCCGCTGTACCCGAACGTTACCGCCCTGGCCAACGCCGGCGTGACGGTGTCCGACCTGCACGGCAGCAACGGCACCGGTTACTACGACGGCTACAAGATGAACGAAGGCGGCGAGAACGGTGCCCCGGTCAAGTTGGTGAGCATCAGCACCGCGCTGACCGACACCGATGGCTCCGAAACCCTGAGCGTCAAGCTGTCTGGTATCCCGACAGGCTCGGTGGTGGCCGACAACGCCGGCCACACCTTCACCGTCGGTTCAAGCGCGGTGGATGTCACCGGTTGGAACCTGGGCAGCCTGACCATCAAGCCGCCGGCCTACTACTCCGGCTCGTTCGATGTGAAGGTCAGCTCGACCTCCACCGAGAGCGTGGGCGGCAGCACGGCGCTCAACGAGGGCACCATCAAGGTCACGGTCTATCCGCAAACCTACACCACCAGCAACCTGACCTCGGACAACGACAGCATCACCGGCACCGATGGCAACGACATCATCGTCGCTGACGTCAATGGCCTGCATGTGGTCTCTGGGCAGAACTACAACATCGCGTTCATCGTCGATACCTCGGGCAGTATGGGTTCGAGCGGCGTGGATGCGGCGAAGAAGTCCCTGGAGTCGGTGTTCAAGACCTTGGCCGCCAGCGTCAAGGGCGCTCAGTCCGGTTCGGTGAACATCCTGCTGGTGGACTTCGCGACCCAGGTCAAGAGCACCGTTTCGGTGACGCTCAACGACGCGGGGCTGCAAAAGCTGTTGGCGGCGTTGGGTACATTGAGTTCCGATGGCGGCACCAACTACGAAGATGCCTTCAAAACCACCGCGAACTGGTTCCAGGCGCTGAAGGACGCTGGTAGTACTGCCAGCAACCAGACCTTCTTCATCACCGACGGGCAGCCGACGTACTACCAGACCAACGAGCAGACCAACCCGACGCTCGGGAGCAGCGGCATCAAGCTGGACACCTGGCTGTCGTCGATTAGCTACAAGATGGGCGATGTGGTCAGCCGCACCAGCCTGGACAGCAACAACCGCGTGAGCATCGACTCCAGCGGTACGATCACGCTGCAGACCAAGAGCAACGGCAACTGGTACACCAGCACTGGCTCGTTGCACGCCCAGGGCGACGGCACCTATGAGGTCTCGACCCTCGCCGGTACCGGCTACAGCACCGACAACGCTACCACCGCCAACTCGCAGGACAGCTTCAAGCTGCTGTCGGGTCTCTCGACGGTCGAGGCCATCGGGCTGAACAGCGACGTCAAGGCCAGCGACCTGAAGCCCTACGACTCCGACGGTGTGCCGCAGACCAACATCGACCCGACCAAGCTGGCCGATGCCATCCTTGGCCACACCGAGGCGCTCCTGCCGGGCAACGACACCGTCAACGGCGGTGATGGCAACGACATCATCTTCGGTGACCTGATGACCTTCGACAACATCGCCGGTACCGGCGTCGAAGCGATCCAGGCGTATGTCGCCGGCAAGCTGGGTGTCGAGCTGGGCGATGTCAGTGCCAAGATGATGCACCAGTACATCACCGAGCATTACACCGAGTTCGACGTGTCGCGCACCAATGACGGTGCTGACACGCTACTCGGCGGTGCCGGCGACGACATCATCTTCGGTCAGGGCGGCAACGACTACATCGATGGTGGCAAGGGCAACGACATCCTGCTGGGTGGCTCGGGCAACGACACACTGCTCGGTGGCGAAGGCAACGACCTGCTGTTCGGCGGTGCCGGCAACGACACCCTGATCGGCGGCAAGGGCAACGACATCATGACCGGTGGCAGCGGTGCCGACACCTTCGTCTGGAAAGCCGGTGACGTGGGCAACGATGTGATCAAGGACTTCAATGTCAAGGAAGGCGACCGCCTCGACCTCAGCGACCTGCTGCAGGGCGAGAAGGGCACCACCATCGACAACTTCCTGAAGATCACCACCGTCAATGGCGAATCGACCCTGCAGGTCAGTACCGAAGGCAAGCTCAACGCCGTCGGTGGCCTGGCCAACGCCGATGTGACCATCAAGCTCGAAGGTGTGAACTGGTCCACAACCACGATCAATTCCTTGATCAGCGGCGCCGACCCGACCATCAAGATCGACAACTCCAACAGCTGATCCCCCTCTCCGTAGACGGCCTGAGCTGGCCGTCTACGGGGCTCGGGCTTTCACCATCTTTGCATCGCGCGCATACTCGGGCGCCGGGACGCATGCCCGGGAACTTCGCCTATGCTGCTGACTACCAAGAAGGAAACATCGTGACGAGGGACCACGCCATGTACTACGTGCAACGGGACGCCGACGGCGAGTTGCTGCGTGTAGAGGCTGCCGAGTATCCCGGGTTTACCGAGACATTGCCGGCTGATCATGTGGATATTCAGGAGTGGTTTGCCGACAACCTGGTCGAAAACAGCCTCAGGCAGTTGAAGCAAAGCGACCTGGACATGATCCGGGTGCTCGAAGACTTGATCGAGGTACTGACCACCAAAGGTGTGATCAGCATCACCGATCTGCCGGCTGGCGCTCAGGCCAAATTGCTCAGCCGCTCGTCGGCGCGTCGTGCGTTGGGCAGCCTGACCAATTTGATCGAAGAAGAAGAGAGCAGCGGGTTGATTTGATAGGTAACCGCCAAGTTCGTCCACAGAACCGTGGTCGAGCATATGGCACGCTCCCACAGGGTACGCGGCGCGCTTACGAAATCAGTTTTCTGCGCGGCAGCGCAGCCCAAAGGGCTGGGTAATCTCTCACGGGACCTTTACACATCATCAAGTGATGCGCAGTCCCGCAAGAGCAACTGTATAGCATCAGACGCTCAGTTCAGCACCCGTGCCGGCTCGTCCGGCGGCAGGTAGTTCTGGCTACGCGCCCGGCCTGGTTTGCCCGATACCGGGCCACCCAGCTGTTCGGCCAGTTGCTGGGCCACATCCTCACCCAGCGCTTTCGACACCTCACGCACCACCCGGGGACGGTTCAACGTCACGCGGCGGTCGCGACCATTCACCAACTTGGTGTCCTGGCCTTCACCCATGGCGGTGAAAGCCGAGGTGATCTCGTAGGTGCGCGTGTTGATCAGGCTGAAGTCAGCGACCACGCTCAGGCCCAGCACCGCCGAATAGCTGTCGGTATGGTCCAGGGCGTTGGTGTCCTGCTGGAAGTCGATGTCCGACAAGGTGCCGAACAGCACGTAGTCGGCACCTGGAAAAGCGCCGCCCTTGATCCGGCGGATCACGTCGTAGACATCTTCCTTCGCGTCGGCGGTGTAGGGGCGGCCCTGTACCAGCTGGAACAGGCCGGTCTTGAGAATCTCTCCCTTGATGTCACCACCGAACTTGCGCAGCTCGGTCTGCTCGATGTAGCTGTTTAGGCTCTCGTACTCGCTGTAGCTCGATTGGCCACTGGCGTGGTACATGCTCGCCTGGGCGCTGCTCTGAGCGTTGACGGTGTGGATGTACTCCTGCACCTGCGCTTCATAGGCCAGGTCCGTCACCGCCACCTTCGGTGCTGCCTGGGCGCCGAAGGCGCAGGCCAGGCCAATCATCGCCATCCATGCACGCATCGGTCAGCGCTCCGTGGTCTTGCGGATTTCTTTCTCGTCCATCCACTCGGCCAGGCCGCTCTCGACGTCGATCAGTTGCAGGCTGAACTTGTAGAACACGTCCTTGTAGTCACTGCTGCGCTTGACGATGGAGCTGATCGAGCCTTCCAGGCGGTACTGGGCGGCGATCATGTTGCCGGTCTTGGCCACGCTGCTTTTCTTGTACAGGCCGCTCTGATTCTGCAACTTGAGCTGATCGACCTGGCTCTGCATGTCGGTATTGTCGCTGGCGAAGCGGGCAGTGCCAGACTTCATCAACTGGGTCTTGATGGACGTGGTGATCTCGCGGGTATCGATGTACTCGCTGGTCTTGTTCTTCACATCGTATACCTGAACCACCGGGCGGCCGTGCAGTACGCCGGACTGGGCCAGGGAGCGGGTCATGCTTTCGGCGATCATCTGCAAGTCGGTGGAGCCGAACTCGTTGGTGACCAGTTCCACGGCCTTGCTATCGCCGTAGCTGATGTTCTTGCCGCCGAGGACCGGCGACGGGGTGCTGCAACCGCTGACCAGGGCGATGGCGACGGCAGCGAGGGAAAGGCGTGCAAACATGGGGTGTGCTCCTGAAAGGGATTACCGGGTGTGGACTTCGAGGCGGAAGTCGCGGGCGGCGGGTGTCGGCGCGATGGCGGGCAGGAACTGGGCCTGCTTGCCGTACAGCGGCAGGGCTTTCCAGCTCTCTGCGTCGGCCACCGGGAAGCCGTCGTCGCCCAGCCAGGCGAAGCGGTAGAACAGGGTCTGGTTACTGCGGCTGGTGTTGGTCAGCGCCACGTTGACGGTCAGGAAACCGTTCTCGCGGGCCACACGCATCTGGCCGATCTCGATGTCATCCAGTTGGCCCATGGTCACCACCTTGCTGGCGGCACTGCCCGGGGCAGGTGGAGGTGCAGTGGCGCAGCCTGCCAAGAAAGCGGCGGCGACCAGGGCGAGGCATGTTTTGCGCATGTTCGATCCTTGAAGGTTACTTGAGTGTGGCGATGGCTTGGGCCGGGGCCTGCGGTGCAACCTCGACGGCCGGGCCGCCGGCGAACACGCGGTTGCCGATGACCCGTAGGCTCACGACCTGATAGGGCCGGTCGATCTTCACCTTGACCGGGGTGCCGCCCAGGTTCGAGGGCAGGCTCAATTGATGCTCACCCGGCGCCAGGCGCAGGCGAGCGACCTGGGTCTGGTCGGGCAGGGTACGCCAGGTACGGGTGTCGGCGCCTTCGACCACGGCCGAGGCCAAGCCGACCACCAGGCCGGCCATTGGGTTGGCCTTGTTCAGGTTGTGTTGCGCCACGCCACGGCTGATGCCGCGCACGCTGGTGCGCAGGATGATGCCCGGCATGTCGTCGCGCAGGGCACGGCGCGACATGGCGCTGGTGCTGTTGAGCGAAGTCAGGGCCAGGACCTTGTCGTCCAGGCGGATTTCACCCAGCGCAGCGGTGGAGGTATCGTCGCGGATGATCGGGAACGAAAGCGGGACGATCACCAATTGGTTGTCGATCGGCAACGGCAAGGGAATGCGAATCGAATCGCGGGCTGGGGCAAGGCCGCTCTGCACCACCACCAGCACGTCGCTTTCGCCAGGCTTGGCGGCGTTCTTGTCCAGGTCCAGCAAAGCCTGGTCGAGCAGCGCGGTGTTCGGGCGTAATTCGGCCGCCTTGCGGTAGCCCGGTGCAGCCAGGCCTTTCTCGCCCAGCGCCTCATAGACGAAGCCGGAAAGATAGTGGCTGAAGGCGCTCTGGTAGCTGTTCTTCAGGCTGACCACCTCCGGGGCATCGAGACTGGCGACCGGGTAACCCTGAAGGTCCTTGTACTCGGTCTTGATGCCTTGTTGCTCGGCATCCTGCTCGCGCTTGAGGTATTCCTTGTCACGCAACTCGGCGATCACCGCCTCGCGCTCGTGGGTCTTCTTGATCTCGGTGCGGGCACCGTCGAAGTCGTTCTGCGCCAGCAGATTCAGGGCCATCTGCGTGGTCAGCATGACTTTTTCGTAGTCATAGCCTTCGTAGCGGCGGACCTTGTCGTTGACCAGGTAGCTGCCGAACTGGCTGAGGTACTTGGCGGTATCCAGCTTGACCGTATCTTCCCATTGCAGCACTACGCTGTCGGCGGAACGCCAGGCGGCCTGACTGCCCTGCAGATCACCTTTCGAACGCAGCAGTTCGCCTTTTTCGAAGTAGTAGAGCAGGTCTTTCTGCTCGCCCTTGTTATGGCTTTCGAGCAGCGCCAGGGCGGCATCGACGTTACCAGCGGCCAGTTGCTGATTGGTCTCTTGCAGTTCGCTGTCGTAGCTGCGGAACACCGAGCAACCAGCGAGCTGCACAGCGGCGAACAAGGTCGCCAGGGTTAGGGCACGGGATACCATCGGACTTCATCATTCCCTGAATCGGTGGAGGCCACGGGGCGGGGCGGCGGTCCCTCTGGTTATTACCAGAGCCTCTGAATGGAGGCGTTTTGATTGCAACTGGCTATTTCGGCCGCGCGCAGTATACCTAAAGTGATGGCATGAAGATGGCGCATTGCGTCACGGCGCGGCATGGATCTGGGTTAAGCGCTGGAGACAAATTTGTCGCAAAATTTTTCATGAAATCGACCGGTGAGCCTTGAGTGGTCATGAGTGGAAGTGAACAATGTTTTCTTTCGCATTTCTCTTCGAGAGTGGCCATGAAATCCCCTTCCCGTGCGCTTGCCTGGTTGCCTGCCGTGATCCTTGCCCCGCTGCTGGCGTTGTGCAGCATTGCGGTGCAGGCCCAAGCCCCTGTCGAGGCCGGCAAGGCCTTGCACCTGTTGGATTACCTGGCTGCCGACTACCCGCTGACGGTGCATGACGGCAAGGTGGTGGACACGCGCCAGTACCGCGAGCAACTGAACCGTACCGGTGAGCTGAGCGAACTGCTCCAGGGCCTACCGGCCCATGCCGAGCAGGCCGCACTTGAGCAGCAGGTGCAGCGTCTGCGTCACGCCATGCAGCAGTACCAGGACGGTGCTGCCGTGGCCCGTCAGGCCCGTCAGTTGAGCGCACGCCTGGCGGTGGCCTACGAACTGAGCCAGGCACCGGTGATTACCCCCGACCCGGCCCGTGGCGCGGCGGTGTATGCACAGAACTGCTCGATCTGTCATGGCGACACGGGGTTGGGCGACGGCCCGGCCGGGGTTGGGCTGGAACCTGCACCGTCCAATCTGCGCGACCGTGAGCGCATGGATCAACTGAGCCTGTTCGATCTGTACAACGCCCTTGGGTTGGGTATCGATGGCACCGAAATGCCATCGTTCGCCGATCAGCTCGACGAGCGCCAGCGCTGGGATGTCGCGGCCTATATCGCCAGTTTCAGCGCTGATCCGCAGGCGGGCAACGCTGATCAGGCCTGGAACATCGCCGATCTGGCACGTCAGACCCCGGCCGAAATCGCGGCCAAGGCGGATGCGGCAGCCGTGGCCACTTTCCGCGCCCAGCGCGCGCAGCCGCCGCAGGTCAAGCGTGGCCCGGCGCAGTTGCTCGAATACACCGCCAATACCTTGGACAAGAGCCTGGCGGCCTACCGCGCAGGTGAGCATGACCAGGCCTACGACCTGTCGGTGGCGGCGTACCTGGAAGGTTTCGAGCTGGTGGAAAGCTCGTTGGACAACATCGACGCCGGCACGCGCAAGGACACCGAAAAATCCCTGATGGCCTACCGCCAGACGTTGCAGGACGGCTTGCCGCTGGCCCAGGCCGAGCAGCGCCTGGCCGACGCCAAGGCCAAGCTCGACCAGGCTGCCAAGCTGCTTGGCAGCGACGGTCTGAGCTGGTCGTTGAGCTACCTCTCCGGCCTGTTGATCCTGCTACGCGAAGGCCTGGAGGCGATTCTAGTGCTGGCGGCGATCCTGGCCTTCCTGCGTAACACCGGGCAGCAGTCTGCGGTGCGTAGCGTCAACATCGGCTGGAGCTTGGCGTTGCTCGCAGGTTTCGCCACCTGGGCTGTGGCCGCATACGTGATCGACGTGGGCGGCGCCCAGCGCGAGTTGCTCGAAGGCTGCACGGCACTGTTCGCGGCGGTTATGGTCCTTTGGCTGGGGGTGTGGATGCACGACCGGCGCCACGCGGCGGCCTGGCAGGACTACATCAAGAGCAGCCTGGTCAGCGGCGGCGGGCGTTTCGGCTTCGCCTTGCTGGCGTTCTTCTCGGTGTACCGCGAGCTGTTCGAGGTGATCCTGTTCTATGAAACCCTGTGGCTACAGGCTGGGCCTGCCGGACACCAGGCGGTGCTGGCCGGTGGCACCACGGCGTTGGTGCTGCTGGTGGGGCTGGCGTGGGTGATCTTGCGCGGATCGGCGAAGCTGCCGCTGGCGCTGTTCTTCAGCATCAACGCCGCGTTGCTGTGCACGCTGTCGGTGGTGTTCGCCGGGCATGGCGTCAAAGCCTTGCAGGAGGCTGGCGTGCTGGGGACGCGGCCGGTGGCGTTCTTCGAGTTCGATTGGCTGGGCATCCACGCCGACGCCTACTCGCTCAGTGCCCAGGCCTTGGCGCTGCTGGCGATCCTGTGCCTGTACGGGCGGAGCTGGTTGGCTGAGCGGCGGCGGGCGGTGACCAACTGAGAGCGGTGTGGCTGCGTTCGTGGGCTTGCCCGCGAAGCGGCCAGGTCAGACACTAGCGGTTCGTGAACTGAAAATCGGAACAGCCTCAATGCGTGTATGGATCGATGCCGACGCCTGCCCCAAGGCGGCCAAGGACCTGATCGTCAAGTTTGCCCTCAAGCGCAAGCTGGAGGTCGTGATGGTGGCCGGCCAGCCGCAGATCAAACCGGCGTTCGCCTGCGTGCGATTGATCGTGGTGCCCAGCGGTATGGACGCCGCCGACGATTACCTGGTGGACAACGCCGTGCCCGGCGAGCTGGTGATTTGCAGCGATGTGCCATTGGCCGATCGGCTGATCAAGAAGGGCGTGGCCGCGCTGGATCCGCGTGGCCGCGAGTTTGACGAGCGCAACATGGGCGAGCGGCTGGCGGTGCGTAACCTGTTCACCGAACTGCGCGAGCAGGGGCAGGTCGGTGGCGGGCAGGCGCCGTATGGTGAGCGCGAGAAGCAGGCCTTCGCCAATGCCCTGGACCGCATCCTCACGCGTTTGTCGAAAGCCTGACCGCCTGCTCCCACACGGTATGCGGCGCGCTTGCAAGGCAGATGCGCCGCTCACTGTAAGGAATGTTCTCAATCGTTCTCGTGGGTCAGTTCCAACACACGATCCACCAGCTTGTAGATACCACCTGCCGCCTCGCTGATCGACTTGGCCTCCATGTACGCCGGCGTGGTCACCAGCTTGCGCTGGGTATCCTCGACGATGTCGTGCACATCGCATTCTTCATGGGTGCCGCCCATCTTCACCACGGCCGCCGCCGTATCGGCATCGCTGCCGATGGTACAGACCACGCCTGGCCCGTAGATCTTCGCTGCCAGCGCCGGGGCGATGCAGATCAGGCCCACCGGCTTGCGGGCGTCGGCGAAGGCTTGCGCCAAGGCCAGCACATCGGGTTGCACACTGCACTTGTCGCCTTCGACCGCGAAGTTGGACAGGTTCTTGGCCGCGCCGAAACCGCCGGGCACGATCAGCGCGTCGAAGTCCTCGACCTTGGCCTCGCGGATGTCCTTCACCTCACCCCGGGCTATGCGCGCCGACTCCACCAGTACGTTGCGCGACTCGGGCATCTCTTCGCCGGTCAGGTGGTTTATCACGTGCATCTGCGCGATGTTCGGTGCGAAACACTGCACTTGCGCGCCACGCTGGTCGAGGCGCAGCTGGGTGATCACGCTTTCGTGGATTTCGGCACCGTCGTAGACACCGCAGCCGGACAGGATCACCGCAACTTTTTTCGTCATGCTCATTACTCCAGAGTCGAGGCACTAAATGTCCTCTAGTTTGGCAGATGTCGCCATAGGGTTTCCTGCATCGGCGGCCTAGGCTCTGTGGATAACTTCAGAGACCTTCGCCCATGGACCTGGTTCTGCTGGCCGTGCCGTTGTTCTTCGTGCTGATTGCTGTCGAGCTGGCTGCCGATCGCTTGCGTGGCCAGCGCAACTATCGGCTGGCTGACTCGATCAACAGCCTGAGCACTGGCGTACTTTCCACCAGCACCGGGCTGCTGACCAAGGGCGTAGGGTTGGCCACCTATGCTGTGGCCTGGGAGCACCTGGCGCTGCTTGACCTGCCGGCGAATGCAGCCTGGGTGTGGGTACTGGCCTTCGTGCTGTATGACTTCTGTTACTACTGGCTGCACCGTCTCGGGCACGAGCGCAACGTCCTGTGGGCGGCGCATTCGGTGCATCACCAAAGTGAGGAGTACAACCTCACCACCGCCCTGCGCCAGACCAGTAGCGGATTCATCTTCTCGTGGATCTTCTACCTGCCGCTGGCACTGCTGGGCGTGCCACCTCTGGTGTTTGTCACCGTGGCGTCGCTGAACCTGCTGTACCAGTTCTGGGTACATACCCGCCATGTGCCCAAGCTCGGCTGGCTTGAGTGGGTGTTGATCACGCCGTCCAACCACCGTGTTCACCATGCGCAGAATCCTGTGTACTTGGATCGCAACTACGGCGGGGTGTTCATCTTCTGGGACCGACTGTTCGGCACCTTCCAGGAAGAAGACGAGCGCGAGCCCGTGATCTTCGGCGTAACCACGCCCCTGGCGAGTTGGAATCCGCTGTGGGCCAATTTGCAGTTTTATGCCCAGCTGTACCGCGATGCGCGGCGTACGGCGCGCTGGCAGGATAAGTTGCGAATCTGGTTCATGCCCACCGGCTGGCGCCCGGCAGACGTGGCGGCAGGTGATCCACAGGTGAAGCAGGACCTGACGCGTTTTCGCAAGTTCTGCATTCCCCTGGGGCGCGCGCAGCAGTTGTACGTCACGGCGCAGTTCGCGGTGTACGTGGGGATGGGCAGTTACCTGATGGCGGCAGCCGGGCGCGTGTCGGGTATGGCGCTGGTGCTGGGTTGGGGCGTGATGGTGTTCGGCTTGTTCGTGCTCGGCGCGGCCCTCGAGGACCGGCCTTGGGCACCGCGCCTGGAGCTGGCGCGGCTGTTGTCGGCGGGACCGGCGCTGTACTTGGCCGGCGCCACGGGACTAGTGGTGGTGACGCCCCTGGTCTGGCTCGTGCTGCTCGGATACAGCCTGCTCAGCCTCGTTGGCCTGGCCTTCTGCCGCCGCGCGACGCAGGGCGCGGATATTGCGAAAGCGCCGCCGCAGCCACAGCCCGAGGCCCAGCAGCAGCAAGCCGCCAAGCACCCATAGTTCGTACTTCTTGATGCTGCCCAGCATGCCTTCGAGGATTGCCCCGAAGTGGTAGGCTGCAAGGCCCAATGCCAACGCCCAGACCGCCGCGCCGATGCCGTTGAGTAGCAGGTAGCGGCGCGGTGGGTAGCCCGACAGGCCGATGGCCACCGGCATCACCGTGCGCAGGCCGTAGACGAAGCGAAAACTCAGCACCCAGATGTCCGGGTGGCGACGGATATGCTCCAGCGCCCGGTCGCCCATGGCTTGCCAGCGCGGTTTGCGCGCCAGGATCTTGCGCCCGTGGCGCCGCCCCATGAAGTACCACAGCTGATCACCGGCATAGCTGCCACAGAAGGCCACCAGGACCACCAGCTTGATGTCCATGTATTCGCGGAACGCGAGAAAGCCCGCGAGCACGAGAATGGTCTCGCCTTCGAAGAACGTGCCGAGAAAAAGGGCAAAGTAGCCAAAATCGTTCAGGAATTGTTGGAGCATTTTGCAGGCATGCTGGCGAAATGAACGCGCAGCCTACGCCTTCGCGGGCGTTCGCGAAAGTGTCCAAATGTGTCTCGACGTGAACATTTCCTGCGCGGACAATGGCTGCGGCCACAAGTCGCAGGGTTGCCTCAGGGTGTAACACAGGCGTCATAATGGCCGCTTATAACTGTCGCGCTGCCCGCCCGCGCGGGCTCAGGAGTCTGCCGTGAGCTTTACCCCCGCTAACCGTCTGTTTCCTGCCACCCGCCTGCGTCGCAATCGCCGGGATGAATTCTCCCGTCGCCTGGTTCGCGAGAATACCCTGACCGTCGACGACCTGATTTATCCGGTGTTCGTGCTCGATGGCGAAAACCGCCGTGAGGCCGTGCCTTCCATGCCGGGTGTCGAACGCCTGTCGATCGACCTGCTGCTGGAAGCCGCGCAAGGTTGGGTGGCGCTGGGGATTCCGGCGCTGGCGCTGTTCCCGGTCACGCCGACCGAGAAGAAATCCCTCGACGGCGCTGAAGCCTGGAACCCGGACGGCATCGCCCAGCGCGCTACACGTGCCCTGCGTGCACGCTTCCCGGAACTGGGGGTGATCACCGATGTGGCACTTGACCCGTTCACCACCCACGGCCAGGACGGCATCCTCGATGAAGAGGGCTACGTTCAGAACGACATCACCGTCGAGGCCCTGGTACGTCAGGCACTGTCCCACGCTGAGGCCGGCGCCCAGGTGGTGGCTCCCTCGGACATGATGGACGGTCGCCTTGGCGCGATTCGCCAGGCCCTCGAAGAAGCCGGCTACGTCAACGTGCGCATCATGGCTTATTCGGCCAAGTACGCCAGCGCCTACTACGGCCCATTCCGCGACGCGGTAGGCTCGGCGCTGAACCTGGGCAAGGCCAACAAGGCCTCTTATCAGATGGACCCGGCCAACAGCGACGAGGCCCTGCATGAAGTGGCCACCGACCTCGCCGAAGGCGCCGACATGGTCATGGTCAAGCCGGGTATGCCGTATCTGGACATCGTTCACCGGGTCAAGGCCGAGTTCAAGGTGCCGACCTTCGCCTACCAGGTCAGTGGCGAGTACGCCATGCACATGGCGGCGATCCAGAACGGCTGGCTCAGCGAGGCCGTGATCCTCGAATCCCTCACCGCATTCAAACGGGCAGGCGCCGATGGCATCCTGACCTATTTCGCCGTGCGTGCCGCTCAATTGATGAGAGGGCAGTAACGCCCTCACAGGAACGTCAGATGAATAACGAAGTGCTAACCCCTGTCGCGATCAAGGATGCCCAGGCCGTGCCCGAAGAGATGGTGCAGACCCCGCCGGACCTACCAGCCGCGCCTGCAGAGCCCGTGGTCGAGACGCCAGCCCCTGCGCCGGCACCAGCCCCGGCGATCGTCGTGCCGGGCTTGGACGACAGCAGCCTGTACATTCATCGCGAGCTTTCGCAATTGCAGTTCAACATCCGCGTGCTGGAGCAGGCGCTGGATGAATCCTATCCGCTGCTCGAGCGCTTGAAGTTCCTGCTGATCTTCTCCAGCAACCTGGACGAGTTCTTCGAAATCCGCGTGGCGGGGTTGAAGAAACAGATCAACTTCGCCCGCGAACAGGCCGGCGCCGACGGCTTGCAGCCGCACCAGGCGCTGGCGCGCATCAGTGAACTGGTGCATATCGAGGTGGAGCGTCAGTACGCGATCCTCAATGACGTCCTGCTACCGGAGCTGGAGAAGCACCAGATCCGCTTCATTCGCCGGCGTTACTGGACGACCAAGCTCAAGACCTGGGTGCGCCGCTATTTCCGCGACGAGATTGCACCGATCATCACCCCGATCGGCCTCGACCCGACCCATCCGTTCCCGCTGCTGGTGAACAAGAGTCTCAACTTCATCGTGGAGCTCGAAGGTGTAGACGCCTTCGGGCGCGACTCGGGCCTGGCGATCATCCCGGCGCCGCGCCTGCTGCCGCGGGTGATCCGTGTGCCGGAAGAGGTCGGTGGGCCTGGCGACAACTATGTGTTCCTCTCCTCGATGATCCACGCCCACGCCGATGACCTGTTCCAGGGCATGAAGGTGAAGGGGTGCTACCAGTTCCGCCTGACCCGTAACGCCGACCTGGCGCTGGATTCCGAGGAGGTCGATGACCTGGCCCGGGCCTTGCGCGGTGAGCTGTTCTCGCGCCGCTACGGTGACGCGGTGCGTCTTGAAGTGGCCGACACTTGCCCGAAACACCTGTCGGACTACCTGCTCAAGCAGTTCAGCCTGAGCGAGAGCGAGCTGTATCAGGTCAATGGCCCGGTCAACCTGACCCGTCTGTTCAGCATCACCGGGCTCGATAGCCACCCGGAGTTGCAGTACACGCCGTTCACCCCAGCGATCCCCAAGCTGTTGCAGAACGCCGACAACATCTTCAGCGTGATCGGCAAGCAGGACATTCTGCTGATGCACCCATTCGAGTCCTTCACCCCGGTGATCGACCTGTTGCGCCAGGCCGCCAAGGACCCGCACGTGCTTGCCGTACGCCAGACCTTGTACCGTTCCGGTGCCAACTCCGAGATCGTCGACGCGTTGGTGGATGCGGCGCGCAACGGCAAGGAGGTCACCGCGGTGATCGAGCTGCGCGCGCGTTTCGATGAAGAGTCCAACCTGCAGATGGCCAGCCGCCTGCAAGCGGCGGGCGCCGTGGTGATCTACGGTGTGGTGGGCTTCAAGACCCACGCCAAGATGATGCTGATCCTGCGTCGCGAACAGGGTGAGATCGTGCGTTACGCCCACTTGGGTACTGGCAACTACCACGCCGGCAACGCCCGTCTGTACACCGACTACAGCCTGCTGACCTCCGACGACGCCCTGACCGAAGACGTCGGCAAGCTGTTCAGCCAGTTGATCGGCATGGGCAAGACCTTGCGCATGAAGAAGCTGCTGCATGCGCCGTTCACCTTGAAGAAAGGCATGCTCGACATGATTGCCCGGGAGACCCAGTTCGCCCTGGAGGGCAAGCCTGCGCACATCATCGCCAAATTCAACTCGTTGACCGACGCGAAGGTGATCAAGGCGCTGTACAAGGCCAGCCAATCGGGCGTGCGCATCGACTTGGTGGTGCGTGGCATGTGCTGCCTGCGTCCAGGCATTGCCGGGGTGTCGCACAACATCCATGTACGTTCGATCATTGGCCGCTTCCTCGAACATACCCGGGTGTTCTACTTCCTCAACGGTGGTGAGGAGCAGATCTACCTGTCCAGCGCCGACTGGATGGAACGCAACCTCGACAAGCGCGTCGAGACCTGCTTCCCGGTGGAAGGCAAGAAGCTCTTGCTGCGGGTGAAAAAGGAGCTTGAAGGCTACCTGACCGACAACACCCAGGCCTGGACGCTGCAACCGGACGGGCGCTATGTGCGCAGTACGCCGACGGGTAACCAGAACCCCCGCAGTGCCCAGTCGACATTGCTCGAGCGCCTGAGCAATCCGGTGTTGAACGTTCGGTAGGGGTGAGGCTGGGGCCGCTTTGCGGCCCTTTCGCGGCACAAGGCCGCTCTCATAGAACTACACATAACTTGTTGATTTAGCGAGGACCTGTGGGAGCGGGTTTACCCGCGAACACCGGCGAAGCCGGTGCCATATACCGAGTCGCCTGCTTCGCGGGCAAGCCCGCTCCCACAGGGTACGCGGCGCGCTTGCGAAATCAGTTCTCTGCGCGACAGCGCAGCCCAAAGGGCTGGGTGATCTCCTACAGGGAACCGCGATCCTTGTAGGAGCGGCCTTGTGCCGCGAAAGGGCTGCAAAGCAGCCCCCATAACGCGATTACCTGACACTAAGCACAAAGTTGACCCGTGCCAACCACTCCGCCTCGTTGGCGAAGTCGGCTTGGGTCAGCTGGTTTTTTTCAAGCCAGCCGTCCGGGAAAACCACTTCCAGGCTGTTCTCGCCCGCTTTCAACTCCACCTTCGGCATCTGCTGGGTGCCGCGGATATGGTGGAACAGAATGGCAAAGCGCAGCAGTACGCACAGGCGAATCAGTTGCACGCTCTCATCGCCGAGTTCGTTGAACCTGTCCTTGGGAATATTGCGGCGGTGGCCACGTACCAGCAGCGCCATCATCTGCTGCTCTTCACGGGAGAAACCGGCCAAGTCGGAGTGCTCGATCAGGTAGGCACCGTGTTTGTGGTAGTGGTAGTGGGCGATATCCAGCCCGACTTCATGGATTTTCGCTGCCCATCCCAGTAGATCGCGCCAGTTGCCTTCCTCCAGCCCCCAGGCTTCAGCCACCTGGTCAAAGGCGTGCAATGCCTTGCGCTCCACGCGCGCGGCCTGGCCCTGGTCGACGTGGTAGCGCTCCATCAGCGAATTGAGCGTGCGCTCGCGCACGTCCTCGTGGTGGTGGCGCCCCAGCAGGTCGAACAACACACCTTCGCGCAGCGCGCCGTCGCAGTGGTCCATGCGCTGTAGTTCGAGGGCATCGAAGATGGCTTCGAGGATTGCCAGGCCTGCTGGGAAGATCGTCCTGCGGTCGGGTTTGACGCCTTCGAAGTCGATCTTGTCGGTGTCGCCGAGCTTGAACAGTTTGCGTTTGACCCAGGCCAGGCCCTCTGCATTGACCTCGCCGTTACCCAAGCCACCGGCCTTGATCGCGGCACCAATGGCGCGGATGGTCCCGGACGAGCCGATGGCCTCGTCCCAGGTCAGGCGGTGCAGGGCGTTCTCGATACTCATCAACTCCAGGCGGGCGGCGGTGTAAGCCTGGGCATAGCGCGCCGGGGTGATCTTGCCGTCGCGGAAATAGCGCTGGGTAAAGCTCACACAGCCCATCTGCAGGCTTTCGCGCAGCAGCGGCTCGAAGCGCTGGCCAATGATGAACTCGGTACTGCCGCCGCCGATGTCAGCCACCAGGCGTTTGCCTGGGTTGTCGGCCAGGGTGTGCGAAACCCCGAGGTAAATCAGGCGCGCCTCTTCTCGGCCGGAGATGACCTCAACCGGATGCCCCAGGATAGCCTCGGCGCGCTGGATGAACTCATTGCGGTTGCGGGCCTCGCGCAGGGCGTTGGTGCCCACGATGCGGACAGCGCCTGCGGGCATGCCGTTGATCAGCTGGGCAAAGCGCTTGAGGCACTCAAGGCCGCGCTGCATGGCTTCTTCGCTGAGATGGCGCTCTTCGTTGATGCCAGCGGCCAGTTGAACCTTCTCCCCCAGCCGCTCGAGAATACGAATCTCGGTATGGTGGGCTTTGGCCACGACCATGTGGAAGCTGTTGGAGCCAAGGTCGATGGCAGCGATCAGAGACAGGTTCTTCGCGGTGGTATGCGGCATGATCTGGATGTTCTCGGTCGTTAACCCGGCAATCGTGCCACGATCGTGGCCATACGCCAACGCGCGGCATCGCCGGGCTTGATACATGGCAACGTCGTAGCAATGCTATGACAGACACATGACAGTTTCGATTCGTGGCGTCTTGCTCAACTATAGATACACTCAATCGCTTGTGGCTTCCTGTCGCGCGAGGGTGCGGCTATGATGGGCAACGTTTTTTGCTTACGACCTGGAGATATCCATGAGCAGCGATCTTATCAAACATGTCACTGACGCCAGCTTCGAAGCCGAAGTACTGAAGGCCGAGGGCGCGGTGCTGGTCGACTACTGGGCTGAATGGTGCGGCCCATGCAAGATGATCGCGCCTGTGCTGGACGACATCGCCGCCGAGTATCAAGGCAAGGTGACCATCGCCAAGCTGAACATCGATGAAAACCAGGAGACTCCTGGCAAGCACGGTGTACGTGGTATCCCGACCCTGATGCTGTTCAAGAACGGCAACGTCGAGGCCACCAAGGTCGGCGCGTTGTCCAAGTCGCAGCTCAAGGCGTTCCTCGACGCCAACCTGTGATGTGAAGAAGCCCCGCAAATGCGGGGCTTTTCTTTTATTGACGTAGGACATTTCTGCGGAGGCAGGCACGCCCCAGAATATGGGCCTCTTGGACAAAAACGGGCCGACGACCATGGCCAAAACCACTAGACGTCGAAAAAAGCAAGTGTTACATTCGGCCTCGCACTGCTTCTCCAGTGCCCTCTGCACGCCGTCGCCGAAGCATCCCTAATTCGAATCAGTACGCGATCCTGTCGCCATCTAGCGGCGCGGCCTCATTAAGCCAAATGCTTAACTTCTCCCCTTCTTACATGATTACGTCATTCCCCTTATGAATCTCACTGAACTCAAGCAAAAGCCGATTACCGATCTTTTGGAAATGGCCGAACAGATGGGCATCGAAAACATGGCCCGTTCGCGCAAACAGGACGTGATTTTCGCCCTGCTGAAAAAGCATGCGAAGAGCGGCGAAGAGATTTCGGGTGACGGCGTGCTGGAGATTCTCCAGGATGGTTTCGGTTTCCTGCGCTCGGCAGATGCCTCTTACCTGGCCGGCCCTGACGACATCTACGTCTCGCCCAGCCAGATCCGTCGCTTCAACCTGCGCACCGGCGATACCATCGTCGGCAAGATCCGCCCGCCGAAGGAAGGGGAACGTTACTTCGCCCTGCTGAAAGTCGATACCATCAACTTCGACCGTCCAGAAAACGCGAAGAACAAGATCCTGTTCGAAAACCTGACGCCGCTGTTCCCGAACAAGCGCCTGAAGATGGAAGCCGGTAACGGCTCCACCGAAGACCTCACCGGCCGTGTCATCGACCTGTGCGCTCCAATTGGCAAGGGCCAGCGTGGCCTGATCGTCGCGCCGCCGAAAGCCGGTAAGACGATCATGCTGCAGAACATCGCGGCCAACATCACCCGCAACAACCCCGAGTGCCACCTGATCGTTCTGCTGATCGACGAGCGCCCGGAAGAAGTGACCGAAATGCAGCGCACCGTGCGCGGCGAAGTGGTCGCCTCGACCTTTGACGAGCCGCCGACTCGCCACGTGCAGGTCGCCGAAATGGTGATCGAGAAGGCCAAGCGCCTGGTTGAGCACAAGAAGGACGTGGTCATCCTGCTCGATTCCATCACCCGTCTGGCGCGTGCCTACAACACCGTGATCCCGAGTTCTGGCAAGGTCCTGACCGGTGGTGTCGACGCCCACGCCCTGGAGAAGCCGAAGCGCTTCTTCGGTGCCGCTCGTAACATCGAGGAAGGCGGTTCGTTGACCATCATCGCCACCGCGCTGGTCGAGACCGGTTCGAAGATGGACGAGGTCATCTACGAAGAGTTCAAGGGTACTGGCAACATGGAGCTGCCACTGGATCGCCGCATCGCCGAAAAGCGTGTGTTCCCGGCCATCAACATCAACAAGTCCGGTACCCGCCGCGAAGAGCTGCTGACCGCTGACGACGAACTGCAGCGTATGTGGATCCTGCGCAAGCTGCTGCACCCGATGGACGAAATTGCCGCCATCGAGTTCCTGGTCGACAAGCTCAAGCAGACCAAGACCAACGATGAGTTCTTCCTATCGATGAAACGTAAGTAAGCGTTTCAGACCGGTATTGATTGGGGCTGCTTCGCAGCCCATCGCGGCGCAAGGCCGCTCCTACAGGGCAACGTGTCATCCTGTAGGAGCGGCCTTGTGTCGTGATGGGCACGAAGCAGCCCCAAGTCATTTTTGGCCTTTACCCCCTCAACGGCGCTACACTCTGTCCCCCGACCGACATGCCCCACACGAGGCCCTTGCATGCAGTATCGCGATTTGCGCGACTTCATCCGTGGCCTGGAACAGCGCGGTGAACTCAAGCGCATCCAGGTTCCCATCTCGCCTGTTCTGGAAATGACCGAAGTCTGCGACCGCACCCTGCGCGCCAAGGGCCCGGCGTTGCTGTTCGAAAAGCCCACCGGCTTCGACATGCCGGTGCTCGGCAACCTGTTCGGCACCCCCGAGCGCGTGGCTATGGGCATGGGCGCCGAGTCGGTCGAAGAATTGCGCGAAATCGGTAAACTCCTGGCCTTTCTCAAGGAGCCCGAGCCGCCCAAGGGGCTGAAGGACGCCTGGTCCAAGCTGCCGATCTTCAAGAAGGTCGTGTCCATGGCGCCCAAGGTGGTCAAGGACGCGGTGTGCCAGGAAGTGGTGGTGCAGGGGGAGGACGTCGACCTTGCTCAGTTGCCAATCCAGCACTGCTGGCCTGGTGACGTGGCTCCCTTGATCACCTGGGGCCTGACCGTCACCCGCGGCCCGAACAAAGACCGCCAGAATCTGGGTATCTATCGCCAGCAGGTGATTGGCCGCAACAAGGTGATCATGCGTTGGCTCAGCCATCGCGGCGGCGCGCTGGACTACCGCGAATGGTGCGAGAAGCACCCAGGCCAGCCGTTCCCGGTGGCCGTGGCCCTGGGCGCTGACCCCGCGACTATCCTGGGCGCCGTCACCCCGGTGCCGGACACCCTGTCCGAGTACGCCTTCGCTGGCCTGTTGCGCGGCAACCGGACCGAGCTGGTCAAGTGTCGCGGCAGCGACCTGCAAGTGCCGGCCACTGCCGAGATCATCCTCGAAGGCGTGATCCATCCCGGCGAAATGGCCCCTGAAGGCCCGTATGGCGATCACACCGGCTACTACAACGAGGTGGACAGCTTCCCGGTGTTCACCGTCGAGCGTATCACTCACCGACAAAAGCCGATCTACCACAGCACCTACACCGGCCGACCGCCGGATGAGCCGGCGATCCTGGGTGTGGCGCTGAACGAAGTGTTCGTACCAATCCTGCAAAAGCAGTTCCCTGAAATCGTCGATTTCTACCTGCCGCCGGAGGGTTGCTCGTACCGCATGGCGGTGGTGACCATGAAGAAGCAGTACCCCGGTCACGCCAAGCGCGTAATGCTGGGTGTGTGGTCGTTCCTGCGACAGTTCATGTACACCAAGTTCGTTATCGTCACCGACGACGACATCAATGCCCGCGACTGGAACGACGTGATCTGGGCCATCACCACGCGCATGGACCCCAAGCGTGATACGGTGATGATCGACAACACGCCCATCGACTACCTCGATTTCGCATCGCCGGTATCGGGGCTGGGGTCGAAGATGGGCCTGGACGCCACGCACAAATGGCCGGGCGAAACTACGCGTGAATGGGGGCGCGCCATCGTCAAGGACGAGGCCGTCACCCGCCGTATCGATGAGCTGTGGGATCAGTTGGGAATAGATTGATGCAGGTAACGTTGCAGCCGTCCGGGGCAGTGCTGGCCGTCGAACCGGGCGAGAGGATCCTTGATGCGGCGCGGCGCCTGGGCTACGACTGCCCGAACAGCTGCCGCAACGGCAACTGTCATGTGTGTGCTGCATTGCTGGTGGAAGGCCGAGTGCGCCAGGAGGGGCAGGTGCGCGATCATGGCGAGCTGTTCACCTGCATCGCCGAGCCATTGGAAGACTGCGTGCTGCTGTGGGATGGCGTGTTGGCGTTGGGCGAGCTGCCGGTGCGCTCGCTCGCCTGCACCGTCAGCGAGTGCGTCGAGGTGGGTGGCGATGTCTGGCGGGTGCGTCTGCGTGCTCCGGCCGGCAAGCCGCTGCGCTACCACGCCGGGCAGTATCTGATGATCGAGCGGGCAGGCGCCGACAAGGCGGCGTTCTCGCTGGCGTCGGCACCCCACGCTGGGCGCGAGCTTGAACTGCACGTTCTGGCGCGTGAAAGCAGCGCGGTGCAGTTGATCGAGCAACTGCAACGTAACGGCCTGGCGCGCATCGAGCTGCCCTTTGGCGACACGCACCTGGCCGAGCTGCCCGACTGCCCGCTGGTGTTGATCGCGGCCGGCACGGGCATGGGCCAGATGCACAGCCTGGTCGAACACTGCCGTGCGCAGGGCTTCAAGCACCCGGTTCACCTGTACTGGGGGGTACGGCGGCCCGAGGATTTCTACCAGATCGAGCACTGGAGCGAGTGGCAGCAACTGCCTAATCTGTTCCTGCATAAGGTAGTGAGTGATCAGTGTGTGTGGGAAGGGCGCTGCGGTTTGTTACACGAAGCCGTCTGCGAAGATATCGGCGACCTGAACCAGGTGCATGTGTACGCCAGCGGCTCGCCGAACATGGTCTACGCCACCCTCGATGCCTTGGTCGAGGCCGGGATGGACGCCCACCGCATGCGCGCTGACGTGTTCGCCTACGCGCCTCGCGGCTGACTGTCGCCCGGCCTGCTGCAAGGGCAGGCCGGGGTTATATGAGCCGTTTTTCAACCTCGGCTATATAGCGCCCATACTTACCCAACTGACTTATAACTTTCGTTAGATGCGCACGCTGACTTTCCGTTGGGCGGAAGATTGCGTGAAAGTTTGCTGCGGGGGTTGAGCCTAAGCCGTCTCCTGTTTTACGTTAGAGGCCAGATCCAATCGCGGGGCAAGCCCGCTCCCACGGTCTGCTACGCCGTTGTGCGGGGGCGTCCGAACGGTATATCGGTTTTGATGGCGGCAGCCCATGTCGACGCTTGAAAGTGTTTCCTGGCAAGTTTCATATCCCCCCTCGCTGGACTTCGGCGAACAGTTGACGCGCGAGCAATTGCAGCATTCGATGCAGGCGACCATGTCACAACATGACGGTGGCCCGGTCTGGTTATTTGCCTACGGCTCGCTGATATGGCGACCGGAATGCCAGTCAGTGGAGCGCCAGCGTGCCCGCGTGCATGGCTATCACCGCGGTCTTTACCTGTGGTCCCACGAACACCGTGGCACGCCGGAATGCCCTGGGCTGGTGTTCGGCCTGGATCGAGGTGGTTCATGCAGCGGCTTCGCCTACCGCTTGGACGACAGCCGCCTCGACGATTCGCTGATGGCCCTGTGGCAACGCGAAATGCCTTATCCGGCGTACCGTCCGCATTGGCTAAGCTGCCGCTTGAACGATGGCAGCAAGGTGCAGGCGCTGGGTTTTGTGCTGGAACGGCACTTGCCATGCTATGCCGGCAACCTGCCAGACACCTTGCTCAGCCAGATCCTGGCCAGTGCCAAGGGCCGCTATGGCACCACCCGTGAGTATGTCGAGCAGACCCTCAACGCCTTGCGCAGCCACCAGATGCCCGATCGCAACCTGGAAGCGCGGTTTCGTCGCTGCCACAACCTGCGCGAGGTCTGATTCAATCTGCCGACCTCTGCGCTGGTAAGCCCGCTCCCGCAGGTCATGCGGTTTCTGGCGGGGCGGGCTTGCCTGCGAGGCTCGCAGTGCCGTGCACCTACTGGATCGCCACCACCAACTTGCCCACAGCCTTGCGCTGGCCCAGTTGCTCAATGGCCGCACCGCCTTCAGCCAGCGGATAAGTCTGTGAGACCAGCGGCTTGAGTTTGCCTTCGGCATGCCAGGCGAACAGCTGGCGGAAGTTGGCGGCGTTGTCTTGGGGCTGACGCTGGGCGAATGCGCCCCAGAACACGCCGATCACTGCCGCACCCTTGAGCAGCGCCAGGTTGACTGGCAACTGCGGGATTGTGCCGCTGGCAAAACCCACCACCAACAGCCGACCGTTCCAGGCCAGGCCGCGCACCGCTTGGTCGAACAGCGCACCGCCAACCGGGTCGTAGATCACATCGACGCCCTGGCCACCGGTCAGGCGCTTGATCTCGTCCTTGAGACTGGCCTGGCCGTAGTCGATCAGATCGTCGGCCCCGGCAGCCTTGGCCACGGCAAGCTTTTCGCTGCTGCTGGCTGCGGCGATTACCCGTGCGCCCAGCGCCTTGCCGATCTCCACCGCCGCCAAACCCACGCCGCCCGAGGCACCGAGGACCAGCAAGGTCTCCCCGGCCTTGAGTTGGCCGCGTTGGGTCAGGGCGTGCATAGAGGTGCCGTACGTCATGCCGAAGGCGGCAGCGGTGGTGAAGTCCATGCCGGCGGGAATTGGCAGCACGTTGTAGTGCGGCACCGCCACTTCTTCGGCGAACGCCCCCCAGCCTGTCAGGGCCATGACCCGGTCACCCACCTTGAAGGCGCCGGCCTTCTCGCCGACCGCTGCCACCACGCCCGCCGCCTCGCCGCCCGGCGAAAACGGCAGTGGCGGCTGGAACTGGTATTTACCTTCGATGATCAGGGTATCGGGAAAATTGACGCCCGCAGCATGGACCTGCAGCAGGATCTCGTTGTTCTTCGGCGAAGGGCTTGCCACCTCTTCCAGGACCAGGTCTTGCGCCGGGCCGAGCGCTTTGCACAACAAGGCTTTCATCAGGGCTATTCCTTTGTCGGTGTTGGCCGATATGTAGAGGAAGTCCGCAACGCGGGTCAACGAGCATGGCCGACCCTGATACGCCTGTATAACCTGGGGCTTGGGTTTGGCCTGTGCGCTGGGTAAGCTGGCGCCAACTGTTTTGAGGAGCGAATTCGTGAAAGCGTGGATCTTGATGGTGCTGGCCCTGTTGTTGCCGGCCGCAGCGATGGCCGAGGAAGCCAAGGACGGGCAGCCGAAGGTGGCCTACATCAGCCTCAGTCCGCCCTTCGTCGGCAATTACGCCCTCGATGGCGGCCCCAAGCTGCGTGTCTACAAGGCCGACGTGGCCCTGCGGGTAACCGGCGACGCGGCCGCTGCGGCGGTCAAGCACCACGAGCCGTTGATTCGCAACCAACTGGTGGCGCTGTTCACCCAACAAGGGGTGGATGACATGAGCAATGTCGAAGCCAAGGAAAAGCTGCGTCAGGAAGCCCTGAAGCAGGTTCAGCAGGTGATGGAGTCCGAAGAGGGCAAGCCCATCGTCGAGGACCTGCTGTTCAACAACCTGATCGTGCAGTAATCAACCGGCCAGGGCCATGATGGCTGCCCACTGGGCCTCGGTCACCGGCATCACCGACAGGCGGCTACCTTTTTGCACCAGGGGCAGCTCTTCCAGCGCGGCCTGTTGCTTGAGCAGGCCCAAGCCCAGGACCTGGCTGAAGGTGCGCACATGCGCCACATCCACTGCGCTCCAAGGGTTTTTCTCGGCGCTGGCCTTGGTGTCGAAGTAGTGGCTCTCGGGGTCCAGTGCGGTTGGGTCGGGGTAGGCTGACGCGGTGATCCGGGCGATTCCGGCGATCCCTGGCTGCGGGCAGCTGGAGTGGTAGAAGAAGAACGTGTCGCCCACATTCATGGCGCGTACGAAATTGCGTGCCTGATAGTTGCGTACCCCGTCCCAACGCGCGCCGTCCTGGCGGGCCAGGGCTTCGATGGACAGCTCATCTGGCTCGGATTTCATCAGCCAATAGGCCATGCCGGGTGCTCCTGAAAAAGTTTGTAATAACTAGTTGCATCAAACCGACAGTCGGTTGGCGTCAACGTTTGCGTGTCGACTCATGTTGTCGGAAAATGCGCCGATTTTAACGCTAGACGCTCCGGCAGCCATCCAGAAAGCCGCCGAGCATGGACAGTGGCACTTAGGGGGCAAACCATGAAACAACGCAAGCCGGACCTGCTCTGGATCCTCGCCTTCATCTTTGGCTTGGGCGTGGTCACCACCGGTTATGCGCAGGGTTTCTGGGAGCGCAAGCTCGACGCCGCCTACCAGCAGGCGCCGGTCAATCCCGCGCAACAGGCGCAGCGCTGAGCCTGAGCCGGCTCCGGTCTTACGTGGACGCCCAGTACCAGTCACGGTCCGAAACCGTCCCACGCAGCGGCACATCCCAACTCGCCTGAGCCAGGCGCTCGACCTTCTGGCACTCGTGGGCGAGTCCCAGCAGCAACGGTTTTTTCCAGCCTTTACGCCGCCCTTGGTAGGCAAGGCTGCGATCGTAGAAGCCCCCGCCCATCCCCAGTCGTCCACCCACCTCATCGAAACCGACCAGCGGCAGCAGGATCAGGTCCAGCGCCCAGACCGGTCGTTGCCGTCTGCGCTCGATCACCGGCTCCGCGATGCGAAAGCGATTAGGACGCAGGCGCTCGCCCTGCTCGAAACGCTGGAACACCATGCGTGTGCGTGGCCAGGCGTGCAGCACCGGCAGATACACGGACTTGCCGCGTTTGTGCGCCTCGCGCAGCAGCAGGCGCGGGTCTATCTCGCCATCGTTGGGCAGGTACAGGGCAATATGCCGGGCCCGCCGAAACAGCGGGTGCTGTGCCAGCTGGCGGTACAGACCAAGCGCGGCCTGGCGCTGCTGGGCCGGGGTGAGGGCGCGGCGGGCGTTGCGTAACAGGCGGCGCAGCTGGGGGCGGGTCAGTGGCGAGGTATCGGTCATGGCACGGGTGATCCAGGCTGGCGACCAAAACGAATCGCCCGCCATGAAGGCGGGCAATGGAATGAGGCTCCCCGATAAGACCGCTATCGGTGTAGCCCTTGAACCCGAAAGTTCAAGGTGGAGATTGCAGGGGGCGTTAAGGCTTTCCGTCGGGCGGACATGCACACCGGCCCCAGCGTGCAACCCCCGTGGTTGTGCGTATCGGCTCAGGGACATAACCGACTGGCGCATCCCCCAGGGAGTGGCGCCAGTATACCAATCTCAGTCGTTTTTGCTAACCGGGTCGTCGGACAGTGCCTGGTCGACCCGTTCCAGCAGGTCGCGCACCTGCTCGCGCGTGGCGCCGCCGCTGGCGGCTTCCGGGCGGTCCTGGCGGTGCAGCAGTTCATGGGTGATGTTCAACGCGGCCATCACGGCAATACGGTCGGCGCCGATCACCTTGCCGCTGCTGCGGATTTCGCGCATCTTGCCATCCAGGTAGCGGGCGGCACCGACCAGGTTGTTACGCTCCTCGGGCGGACAGATGATCGAGTATTCCTTGTCGAGGATCTGGACGGTGACGCTATTGCTTGAACTCATGAGTCTTGCTCCAGGGCCTTGAGGCGCATGATCATCGATTCGATCTTGCGTTTGGCGATCTCGTTTTTTTCGATGAGGTGGGCGCGCTCCTCGCGCCAGGTTTTTTCCTGAGCTACTAAGAGTGCGTTTTGCAGCTTTAGTTGCTCGACTCGCTCGATCAGCAACTCGAACCGGCTCATCAACGCTTGCAGGTCGTTCTCTTGCATGGCTTGCACTCGATTCGCTCCATCGTCGACTCACCTGGCGATCATGCCTGCACGGGGGCTTGGCGGCCAGTGCTGATGGTCTTGGCGCGCCTGCCGGTGCTAGGATACAAGGCCTTCATTCTAGTCATTGCGCCGTCTGGCGCCTAGCTGCCCATGCCCAATACCCAATCGCCCTACATTGCCTTCGCCATGCTGCTTTCGAGCAATGGCCATCCTGTCACCCCGGCTGAGCTGCACGGCCTACTGATCGGCCGCAGCTGCGCCGGTGCCGGCTTCGATGCCGACGCCTGGCTGGCCGATGCCGCCCAACTGCTCGAGACCGAGCCTGGCGACAACGTGCGCAACGCCCTGATCGGCCTGCAAGAGATGGTCAAGGCCGAGCTGACCGGCGAAGACGTCGCCATCGTCCTGCTGCTGCCTTCCGATGACGCGGCGCTGACCGACCGTGCTGCTGCGCTGGGCCAGTGGTGTCAGGGCTTCATCACCGGCTTTGGGCTGAACGCCGGCGGCAAGGACCTGTCCACCGATGCGAAGGAAGTGCTCCAGGACCTGGTCGCAATCTCGCAGGTGCAGGAAGCGCTGGAAGAATCCGAAGACGGCGAAAGCGACTACATGGAAGTCATGGAGTACCTGCGCGTCGCCCCGCTGCTGCTCTACACGGAGCTGGCCGCGCCCGCCGCACCTGCGCCAAAACCATCGCTGCACTGATTTCGAGCGGGGACGTTTGCCCATGAGCCACATACCCAAGGCGGAGTACGCCCGTCGGCGCAAGGCGCTGATGGCGCAGATGGTCCCCAACAGCATTGCCATCCTGCCCGCTGCCGCCGTTGCCATTCGTAACCGTGACGTCGAGCACGTGTACCGCCAGGACAGCGATTTCCAGTACCTGAGTGGTTTCCCCGAGCCCGAGGCCGTGATCGCCCTGATCCCAGGCCGCGAGCACGGCGAGTACGTGCTGTTCTGCCGCGAGCGCAACCCTGAACGTGAGCAGTGGGATGGCCTGCGTGCAGGGCAGGAGGGCGCGGTACGCGACTTCGGCGCCGACGACGCTTTCCCGATCACCGACATCGACGAGATCCTCCCCGGCCTGATCGAGGGCCGCGAGCGCGTCTATAGCGCCATGGGCAGCAACCCCGAGTTCGACCGCCGGCTGATGGACTGGATCAATGTGATCCGCTCCAAGGCCCGCCTGGGGGCCCAGCCGCCGAACGAATTCGTTGCCCTGGATCACCTGCTGCACGACATGCGCCTGTATAAATCGGCGGCAGAAGTGAAGGTGATGCGCGAAGCTGCGGCGATTTCCGCCCGTGCCCACGTGCGGGCAATGCAGGCCTGTCGTGCTGGGCTGCACGAGTACAGCCTGGAGGCCGAGCTGGATTACGAATTTCGCAAAGGCGGGGCGAAGATGCCGGCCTACGGCTCGATCGTCGCCGCTGGACGCAATGGCTGCATCCTGCATTACCAGCAGAACGACGCCCCGCTCAAGGACGGTGACTTGGTATTGATCGATGCCGGTTGCGAGATCGACTGCTACGCCAGCGACATCACCCGTACGTTCCCGGTGAGCGGGCGTTTTTCGCCTGAGCAGAAGGCTATCTACGAGTTGGTGCTCAAGGCCCAGGAAGCGGCATTCGCCCAGATCGCCCCAGGCAAGCACTGGAACCACGCGCACGAGGCGACCGTGCGGGTGATCACCGAAGGCCTGGTGGAACTGGGCCTGCTCAAGGGTGAGGTGCAGGCGTTGATCGACAGCGAGGCCTATCGCGCCTTCTACATGCACCGTGCCGGGCACTGGCTGGGCATGGACGTGCATGATGTGGGCGAATACAAGGTCGGCGGCCAGTGGCGGGTGCTTGAGCCCGGCATGGCGCTGACGGTGGAACCTGGCATCTACATTGCCGCCGACAATCAGGATGTCGCGAAGAAGTGGCGCGGTATCGGCATAAGGATCGAGGACGACGTGGTAGTGACCCGACAAGGCTGTGAAATCCTGACCACCGGCGTGCCCAAGACCGTCGCCGAGATCGAGGCGCTGATGCACGATGCCCGCAAGGCGGTGGCATGAGTCGGGTGAACCTCGCGATCATCGGTGGCGGGCTGGTCGGTGCCAGCCTGGCTCTCACGTTGCAAGCCGGTGCCAAGGCGCGCGGCTGGAAGATCCTGCTGATCGAGCCGTTCGCCCCCGGCGACAGCTTCCAGCCCAGCTACGACGCGCGCTCCTCGGCGCTGTCCTATGGCACCCGGCAGATCTACGACCAGTTGGGCCTGTGGTCGACTATCGGTCGGCGTGCCGAGCCGATTCGCCAGATCCATGTGTCCGACCGTGGCCGTTTCGGCGCGACGCGTCTGGACGCGCAGGAGGAGGGCGTGCCGGCGCTCGGCTACGTCGTGGAGAACGCCTGGCTTGGACAGTGCCTGTGGCAGGCGTTGGACAGCGAGGTCGTCACTTGGCGCTGCCCTGCCGAAGTCAAGGCGTTGCAGCCGATAGCCGGTGGCTATTGCGTGCAGTTGGACGATGACACGTCGCTCGAATGCGACCTGGCGATACTGGCCGACGGCGGGCGCTCCGGGTTGCGCGAGCAGTTGGGCATCCATGTGCGCAACACCCCCTACGATCAGAGCGCGCTGATCGCCAACATCACCCCAGGCGAGCCCCACCGCGGCCAGGCTTTCGAACGTTTCACCGAGCAGGGCCCGATGGCCTTGCTGCCATTGCCGGACAACCGTTGCGCATTGGTCTGGACGCGCCAGGGAATGGACGCCCGGCGTCTGGCCGAACTGGACGAGCGCAGCTTCCTGCGCGAGTTGCAGGAGGTATTCGGCTATCGGCTTGGCGGCTTGCGCCAGGTCGGTGCGCGGCACCTCTATCCGCTGGCACTGGTCGAGGCCCAGGAGCAGGTGCGCCCGCACCTAGTCGTGCTCGGTAATGCCGCCCATAGCCTGCACCCGATCGCCGGGCAGGGCTTCAACCTGTCGCTGCGCGATGTGCAGTCGCTCGCCGATGCACTGTTGGCCGGTCCGCAACACCCAGGTGATCTGGCCACGCTGCAGCGCTATCATCAGCGCCAGCGCCTCGACCAGGCCTTGACCATCGGCTTCTCCGATCAGGTCACACGCCTGTTCGGCAGTAACCAGCCGTTGATGGCCGCTGGGCGCAACATCGGCCTGCTGGGGCTGGACCTGCTGCCACCGGCAAGAAGCTGGTTCGCCCGCCAGGCCATGGGCCTGGGTACTCGCCCTGATCCGCGAGGCCAGGCATGAGCCAGACGCGTAAACGGGTGCGGCGCGCGCGCATGCTGCGTTGGCTGCTGAACCTTTACCCGCCCTACCTCGGTGCCGGTATTCGCATCCTGTCGATCAGCCCTGACATGCGCAGCGTCAAGGTGCGCATGAAGCTGACGCGGTGGAATCGCAACTACGTCGGCACCCAGTTCGGCGGCAGCCTGTATTCGATGGTCGACCCGTTCTACATGCTGCTGCTGATCGAGCAGTTGGGGCGCGACTATATCGTCTGGGACAAGGCTGCCAGCATCGATTTCATCTCTCCCGGCAAAGGCCCGGTGTACGCCGAGTTCCACGTCGATGATGCGCTGCTTGAGGACATCCGCCAGCAGACCGCCAGCGGCAAGAAGTACCTGCCACATCTGCAGGTAGAGATCCGCGACGCGGCCGGCGAGCTGGTGGCGCGGGTCGAGAAAACCCTATATGTGCGGCTCAAGCCGCAAGCGAGGCAGGCGTAAGGCATGGAAATGCGCGCAGATCTAGTGATTGTCGGTGCCGGTATGGTCGGCAGCGCCCTGGCCCTGGCCTTGCGTCACAGTGGCCTGGAGATTCTCCTGCTCGATGGCAGTGCGCTGTCGGTCAAACCGTTCGATGCGCAGGCGCCATTCGAGCCGCGCGTCAGTGCCCTGTCGGCGGCCAGCCAGCGTATCCTCGAGCGCCTGGGTGCGTGGGAAGGCATCGCCCGGCGACGGGTGTCGGCGTATTCGGACATGCACGTCTGGGACGGCAGCGGCACAGGCCAGATCCACTTCTCGGCTGCCAGTGTGCATGCCCAGGTGCTGGGGCATATCGTTGAGAACCGGGTGGTGCAGGACGGCCTGCTGGAGCGTCTGCACGACAGCGACGTGGGCTTGCTACCCAACGCGCGCCTGGAGCAATTGCGCCGCTCGGGTGACGAGTGGCTGCTGACCCTTGCCGATGGCCGCCGCTTGCGCGCGCCGCTGGTGATCGCCGCCGATGGCGCCAATTCCGCCGTACGCCGCTTGGCCGGCTGCGAAACCCGCGAGTGGGATTACCTGCACCACGCCATCGTGACCAGCGTGCGTTGCAGCCAGGCGCACCGCACCACGGCCTGGCAGCGCTTCACCGACGAAGGCCCGCTGGCGTTTCTGCCGTTGAACCGGGACGGCCAGCAGGATTGGTGCTCGATTGTCTGGTCGACTACCCCCGAGCAGGCCGAGCAGGCCATGGCAATGGACGATGCCGCGTTCTGCCAGGCGCTCGAGCGCGCTTTCGAAGGGCGCCTGGGACAGGTGTTGGCGGCAGACCCTCGGCTCTGCGTACCGCTGCGCCAGCGCCACGCCAAGCGCTATGTCCAGGAAGGTCTGGCGCTCATCGGTGATGCGGCCCACACCATCCACCCGCTGGCGGGGCAGGGGGTGAACCTGGGCTTTCTTGACGCGGCGGTGTTGGCCGAAGAGCTGGTACGGGCCTGCGAGCGCGGCGAGCGTCTGGCCGATGTGAAGGTGCTCAGCCGTTTCGAGCGTCGGCGCATGCCACACAACCTGGCCTTGATGGCCGCCATGGAGAGCTTCGAGCGCCTGTTCCAGGCCAACCCGCTGCCGTTGCGCTGGCTGCGCAACAGTGGCCTGAAGCTGGTGGAGCAAATGCCCGAGGCCAAGGCCTTGTTCGTGCGCCAGGCACTGGGGCTTTCCGGGGACCTGCCGGCGCTGGCCAGGGCTTGAGGCCAGGCGCGGGGCGCACCGCTGCGACGTGCCCCGCAACACCTTCTGCAACATCCGGTAACTGCTCCAGGGATGAGCGCAAAAATGGGATTCACTACCATTCGCACCTCTCATTTCAGCGAGGAGTGCCCCCATGTTGCCCCGCAAGCCCCTACTGGCCGCTCTGGCCCTCACCCTGTTCGGTGGCACCGCCCAGGCAGCCGACGAAGTGGTGGTGTATTCCTCGCGTATCGACGAGCTGATCAAGCCGGTGTTCGACGCCTACACCGCCGAAACGGGTGTGAAGGTCAAGTTCATCACCGACAAGGAAGCGCCACTGATGCAGCGCATCAAGGCCGAAGGGCAGAACGGCGTGGCCGACCTGCTGCTGACCGTCGATGCCGGCAACCTCTGGCAGGCCGAGCAGATGGGCATCCTGCAGCCGATCAAGTCGAGCATCATCGACCAGAACATCCCGCCGCAGTACCGCGCTTCGTCGCATGACTGGACCGGCCTGAGCCTGCGCGCGCGGACCATCGTCTACTCCACCGAGCGCGTCAAGCCCGCTGAACTGAGCACCTACGAAGCCCTGGCCGACAAGCAATGGGAAGGCCGCCTGTGCCTGCGCACGGCGAAGAAGGTGTACAACCAGTCGCTGACCGCCACCCTGATCGAGAACCACGGCGAGGCTGCCACCGAGAAGCTGGTCAAAGGCTGGATCAACAACCTGTCCACCGACGTGTTCTCCGATGACAACGCGGTGATCCAGGCGATTGCAGCCGGCCAGTGCGACGTCGGCATCGTCAACACCTACTACTACGGACGTCTGCACCAGCAGGATCCGAAGCTGCCGGTGAAGATTTTCTGGCCCAACCAGGGCGACCGTGGTGTACACGTCAACCTTTCGGGTATAGGCCTGACCAAGCATGCACCGCACCCGCAGGCCGCCACCAAGCTGGTGGAATGGATGACCGGGGAGAAGGCGCAGAAGCTGTTTGCCGACATCAACCAGGAATTCCCGGCCAACCCGCAGGTCAAGCCATCGCAGGAGGTGGCGGCCTGGGGTAGCTTCAAGGCAGACAGCATCCCGGTGGAAGTGGCCGGCAAACGCCAGGCCGAAGCCATCAAGCTGATGGACCGGGCTGGCTGGAACTAAGCGCCAGGCTTTATCCTTGCGGGGCCTTCTGCGGCCCCTTCGCGGGCAAGTCCGCTCCCACCGGTTCTGCGAATACGGCCCTGGTGGGCGCAGGCATGCCCGCGATGCGATTGTACCGCCACCGAGATCTTTGCCCTTGCCCCACACCCCTCAACGCCGCTGGTACGTCCCCGTCGGCCTCACTGTCATCCTGGTGCTGCTGCCGCTGAGCGTGCTGCTGCTGTCCTGGCAAACGGTCGACGGGCAGATCTGGGCGCACCTGCTCGATACCCAGATGGGCCGATTGCTGGGCAACACGCTGACGTTGGTGGTGGGCGTGGGTGTGGGGGTGAGCGTGCTGGGTGTGAGTCTGGCGTGGCTGACCAGCCTTTGCGAATTCCCCGGGCGGCGCTGGCTGGACTGGGCACTCATGCTGCCGTTCGCCATCCCGGCGTATGTGCTGGCGTTCGTGTTCGTCGGCCTGCTGGACTTCGCCGGCCCCGTGCAGACCGCACTGCGCGAAGTGTTCGGGCCCATGCGCCTGCCTCGGGTGCGCTCCACCGGTGGCGTGATCACCGTGCTGGTGCTGGTGTTCTATCCCTATGTGTACCTCTTGGCGCGTACCGCCTTCCTGGCCCAGGGCAAGGGCCTGATGGAGGCTGCGCGGGTACTGGGGTTGTCGCCGCTGCAAGCGTTCTGGCGAGTGGCGCTGCCCATGGCGCGCCCTGCCATCGGCGCCGGTATCGCGCTGGCGTTGATGGAGACCCTGGCCGATTTCGGCGCGGTGGCGGTGTTCAATTTCGACACCTTCACCACCGCCATCTACAAGACTTGGTACGGCTTCTTCAGCCTTTCCAGCGCGGCGCAGTTGGCCAGCCTGTTGCTGTTGGCGGTGATTCTAGTGCTGTACGGCGAGCGCCGTGCGCGCGGTGCCAGCCGTAGCGGCCACGAGCGGCCACGCGGGCAGGCGCTGTATCACCTGCATGGCCTCAAGGCCTGGGCGGCCAGCGGCTGGTGCCTGCTGGTATTCGCGTGCGCGTTCGTGATCCCGCTGCTGCAACTGCTGGCGTGGTTCTGGCAACGCGGCCGGCACGACCTCGACGAGCGCTACGTGAGCCTTGTGCTGCACACACTCTACCTGGGTGCGATGGCCGCGCTGGTCACGGTATGCGTGGCCCTGCTGCTGGCTTTCGCCCGGCGTCAGGCGCCGACCCCTGCGGTTGCTGCCGGGGTCGGGCTGGCCAACCTGGGGTATGCCTTGCCAGGTTCGGTCCTGGCGGTAGCGATCATGTTGGCGTTCAGTTACTTGGACAACCAACTGGTGATCCCGCTGTCGCTATGGCTCGGTGGCGCTGGCAAGCCATTGCTGCTGGGCAGCCTGTCGGCGCTGTTGCTGGCGTACCTGGTGCGCTTCATCGCCGTGGCCTATGGTCCGCTGGAAAGCAGTCTTGAGCGTATCCGCCCGTCGCTGCCGGAGGCGGCACGCAGCCTCGGGGTTTCGGGGCCAGGATTGTTTTTCAGGGTGTATCTGCCGCTGCTGGTGCCCGGTGCCCTGAGCGCTGCGCTGTTGGTGTTCGTCGACGTGCTCAAGGAAATGCCGGCCACCCTGCTGATGCGCCCATTTGGCTGGGATACGCTGGCGGTGCGGGTGTTCGAGATGACCAGCGAGGGCGAGTGGTCGCGGGCCTCGCTGCCAGCACTGAGCCTGGTGCTGGTTGGCCTGTTGCCAGTTATTGGCCTGATCCGCCGTTCGGCCCATCGTCCGGGACAATCGCGCTAAGGGTGTCAGGCCGTGCCCTTGCGGCTACAATGCGCGGCATTCGCGCGGCGGCTCCTACAAGAACAGGTGGTGAATAAACACCGCCCACCCGCCGCCTCGCCACGCCCGGAAGGAGAAACCCATGGGACAGCGTACGCCTCTGTATGACTTTCACCTGGCGCTTGGCGCCAAGATGGTCGACTTCGGCGGTTGGGAAATGCCCCTGCATTATGGCTCGCAGGTCGAGGAGCACCATCAGGTGCGCAGTGATTGTGGGGTGTTCGATGTCTCCCACATGACGGTGATCGACATCGACGGCGCCGCCGCCACGCCCTGGTTGCAGCACGTATTGGCCAACGACGTGGCACGCCTGGAGCGCCCCGGCATGGCACTCTATAGCCCTCTGCTCAAGCACGACGGCGGGGTCATCGACGACCTGCTCGCCTATCGCACCGAAGACGGCTACCGCCTGGTGGCCAACGCTGCTACCCGTGACAAGGTCATGGACTGGCTGCGTGCTCAGAGCGAGGGTTTCAAGGTCGGCGTGCACGCCCGGCCGGAGCTGGCGATTCTGGCGATCCAGGGCCCGCACGCCCGCGAAAAGGTCGCCGCGTTGCTCAGTGCGTCGCGCGCTGCCCTGATTCGTGAGCTGCGTCCGTTCGAGGGCGTCGCCGAAGCTGACTGGTTCATCGCGCGTACCGGCTATACCGGTGAAGACGGCCTGGAGATCATCCTGCCGGGTGATCAGGCGCCTGCGTTTTTCAACGACCTGGTGGGCGCCGGCATCGCCCCGAGCGGCCTTGGCGCACGTGATACCTTGCGTCTTGAGGCCGGCATGAACCTCTATGGCCAGGACCTCGACGAAGCCCATACCCCGCTGACCTCCAACCTGGGCTGGAGTATCGCCTGGGAGCCCGCCGCCCGCGCGTTCATTGGCCGTACCGGCCTGCTGGCGGAAATCGAGCAGGGCGTTAAGGAAAAATTGGTCGGGCTGGTGCTCGAAGAGCGCGGTGTATTGCGCGCCCATCAGGTGGTGCGGGTATCCGGGATTGGCGAAGGGGAGATCACCAGTGGTAGTTTCTCGCCTACGCTGAGCAAGTCCATTGCCCTGGCCAGGGTGCCCATGGCCACTGGCGAGCGTGCCGAGGTGGAGATTCGCGGCAAGTGGTACCCGGTACGGGTGGTCAAGCCCACCTTCGTGCGTCACGGCAAGATCCTGATCTGAACATTCAACGGCGGGCCGACCGCTGACCCAAACGAGGAAGACAAGATATGAGCAAGATTCCCGCCGACCGGCGTTTCGCCGAGAGCCACGAGTGGGCCCGCCTGGAAGCCGACGGCAGCGTGACTGTGGGTATCAGCGATCACGCCCAGCAGGCCCTGGGTGACGTGGTGTTCGTCGAGCTGGCCGAAGTCGGCAAGGTCTTCGCCGCTGGCGACGTTGCTGGCGTGGTCGAGTCGGTGAAGGCCGCATCGGACATCTATGCCCCGGTGAGTGGCGAAGTGATCGCCGTCAACGACGAACTGGCCGACAGCCCGGAACAGCTCAACGAAGACCCTTATACCTCGTGGATCTTCAAGCTCAAGCCAAGCGACAAGGCCGAGCTGGACAAGCTGCTCGACGCTGCCGGCTACAAGGCCGCTATCGGCGAATGATCGTTCGCCGAGCATGCCCCTCCTGCTAGGAGCGGGCTTGTTCGGCGATAGCGTGCGCTGCACAAGCGTAATAATCCCCGCACAATCGGCAATCCTTCCTAGACTTGTAAGTCTCCTAGAGAACTGGTCCAGGAAGAGATCTCGCCATGTCCCAGTCGCGCTCCCTGCGTCAACTGCACGTCGCCAACCCGTTCCTACAACGCCACCTGGGGCCCGATGCCCAGGAGCAGCAGGCCATGCTCGCCGCGCTGGGTGTCGCCAGCCGCAGCGAACTGATCGAGCAGACCGTACCGCCGGGCATTCGCTTCAATGGCCCGCTGGCGCTACCTGCGGCCCTGGACGAGCAGGCCGCGCTGGCCAAGCTTGCCGGCTACGCCGCACAGAATCAGCTCTGGACCAGCCTGATTGGCATGGGCTACCACGCCACCCTCACGCCTACGGTGATCCTGCGCAACGTGCTGGAAAACCCGGGCTGGTACACCGCCTACACCCCCTATCAGCCGGAAATCGCCCAAGGTCGGCTGGAAGCGTTGCTGAACTACCAGCAGATGGTCATCGACCTCACCGGCCTGCCGTTGGCCAATGCCTCGCTGCTGGACGAGGCCACCGCTGCCGCCGAGGCCATGGCCCTGGCCCGGCGTGTCGCACGCAGCAAGAGCAACGCGTTCTTTGCGGACGAGCATTGTCACCCGCAGACGCTCTCGGTACTCAAGACCCGTGCCGAAGGCTTCGGTTTCGAGATGATCGTCGATGCTGTGGATAACCTTGGCCAGCACGCGGTATTCGGCGCCTTGCTGCAATACCCCAACACCCATGGCGAGGTGCGCGACCTGCGCCCGCTGATCGACCAGTTGCACAGCCAGCAGGCCTTGGCCTGCGTTGCCGCCGATATCCTCAGCCTAGTGGTGCTCGCCCCACCCGGCGAGCAAGGGGCGGATGTGGTGCTGGGTTCCAGCCAGCGCTTTGGCGTGCCCATGGGTTATGGCGGACCGCATGCGGCCTATTTCGCTTGCCGCGACGACTACAAGCGGGCCATGCCTGGGCGCATCATCGGCGTGTCTCGCGATGCGCGTGGCAACACCGCCCTGCGCATGGCGCTGCAGACCCGCGAGCAGCATATCCGCCGCGAGAAGGCCAACTCGAATATCTGCACCGCGCAAGTGCTGCTGGCCAACATCGCCGGCTTCTATGCCGTCTACCACGGCCCTGAAGGCCTGCGCCGCATTGCCCAGCGGGTGCATCGGCTGACCGCCATCCTTGCCGCTGGGCTGCATAGCAAAGGCCTCAAGCGCCTCAATTCGCATTTTTTCGACACCCTTACCCTGGACGTCGGCGGCACCCAGGCTGCGATCATCGAAAGCGCCGAGGCCGCACGCATCAACCTGCGCATCCTCGGGCGGGGGCAGCTGGGTGTGAGCTTGGATGAAACGTGCGATGAGTCCACCGTGCTGAAGCTGTTCGACATCTTCCTGGGTGTCGACCATGGCCTGGATATCGATGCCCTCGACCAGCAGGCGCTGGCCGAGGGCATCCCCGTTGCGCTGCTGCGGCGCACGCCTATCCTGCAACATCCGGTGTTCAACCTGCACCACAGCGAAACCGAGATGCTGCGCTACCTCAAGCAACTGGAGAACAAGGACCTGGCGCTGAACCAGTCGATGATCCCGTTGGGTTCATGCACCATGAAGCTCAACGCCAGTAGCGAGATGATTCCCATCACCTGGCCTGAGTTCGCCCAGCCGCACCCCTTTGCGCCTGCGGCGCAGATGCAGGGCTACAAGGCGATGATCGACGAGCTGGAAAGCTGGTTGTGCGCCATCACCGGCTTCGATGCTATCTGCATGCAGCCCAACTCCGGTGCCCAGGGTGAGTACGCCGGGCTGATGGCGATCACCCGCTACCACCGCAGCCGCCAGCAGCCGGGGCGAACGCTGTGCCTGATCCCATCCTCGGCGCATGGCACCAACCCGGCGTCGGCGCAGATGGCCGGCATGGAGGTGGTGATCGTCGAGTGCGACGTGCACGGTAACGTCGATATCGACGACCTCAAGGCCAAGGCTGAAGCCGCCGGGGAGCGACTGTCCTGCCTGATGGTTACCTACCCGTCGACCCATGGGGTTTACGAGGAAGGCATTCGCGAGATCTGCGAGGTGATCCACCAGCACGGTGGCCAAGTGTACATGGATGGCGCCAACCTCAACGCCCAGGTCGGGCTGACGCGTCCGGCCGACATCGGCGCCGACGTTTCGCACATGAACCTGCACAAGACTTTCTGTATCCCCCACGGTGGAGGAGGGCCGGGCATGGGCCCGATAGGCGTGCGCGCCCACCTCAAGCCGTTCGTTGCCAGTCACCCGGTAGTGCCGGTGCCTGGGCTGGACCCGAACAACAGCGCGGTCAGCGCCGCGCCCTGGGGCAGCGCCAGTATTCTACCGATCAGCTGGATGTACATCGCCATGATGGGCTCGCAACTGGCTGATGCCAGCGAAGTGGCGATCCTGTCCGCCAATTACCTGGCCTGTCAGTTGCACGATGCTTTCCCGGTGCTCTACCGTGGTCGTAACCAGCGCGTGGCGCATGAATGTATCCTCGACCTGCGCCCGCTCAAGGCGCTTACCGGCATCAGCGAGGAGGACGTGGCCAAGCGCCTGATGGACTATGGCTTTCATGCCCCGACCATGTCGTTCCCGGTGCCGGGCACGCTGATGGTCGAGCCCACCGAGAGCGAGTCGAAGGCCGAACTCGATCGTTTCGTCGAAGCGATGCTGGCGATCCGGGCCGAGATCGATCAGGTGCAGGAGGGCCACTGGCCCGCCGATGACAATCCGCTCAAGCACGCCCCGCATACCTTGGCCGATGTGCTAGTACCGTGGCATCGCCCCTACAGCATCGAGCAGGGCATCGCCCCCAGCGCTCACGCGCGCCAGCACAAGTACTGGCCGGCGGTGAACCGGGTCGACAACGTCTATGGGGACAGGAACCTGTTCTGTGCGTGTGTTCCGTTGCAAGCCTATCGCTAACGGGCGGGGGCTCTCGCGCAGGGGCTTGATCGAACCTGCGCGAGAACGGGCTTATCCGACGAGGCTCACTCGGCCACGGCGTTCTTGGCCAGGATCGCGTTGGCCAGGTCCATGTCACTGGCCTGCACGCCTGGGTTGTCGGCGCGCACTTGGCGAATGGCCGCTTCCAAGAACGGGCCACGGATAGCCCCGTCGCTGGCGACGAAGCTGCCGGCATCGTCCTGGGCAGCGACGATCAGCTTATGGTCCTTGAAGGTCAGGTAGGTCGAGGCAGTAGTGGCTCCCGACGAGATGATGTTGCGCCAGAAGCCGTCGGCCATGGCCGAACCGATGGGCAGTGCGAACAGGACGGTGGCTGCGATGGCTGTTTTGAAACGCATGGTGAATCACCTCGGTCGATGAGGGTTGTGGATATGTTCGCTTTGATCCTCCTGCCCTGATCCAAGTTCCCGGCCACGCGGGGCATTTGTCGGTTATCCACAGACCCTGAGCACCTCCTCCACGCAGGTCATGCCCCGGTTTATGCGGTCTTCGCCACAGCGGCGCAGGTCACGCATACCCTCGGCCTGTGCGTACTGGTGCAAAGCCGCCAAGTCCACGCCGGGGGTGATCCGCTCACGCACGCCGTCGCTGACCCTGAGCAATTCGAACAACCCGGTACGGCCGTGAAAGCCGGTTCCCCGGCATTGCTGACAAACCTGCCCGTTCGCTTGCGTCGTGGGGTGGCACAGCGGGCACAGCATCCGCACCAAGCGTTGCGCCATGACGCCGATCAGCGTGGCCCTGATCAGGTAGTGGGCCACGCCCATTTCCAACAGGCGGGTGATGGCGGCGCAGGCATCGTTGGTGTGCAGGGTCGAGAGCACCAGATGCCCGGTCAGGGCCGCCTGCACCGCCGCCTGCGCGGTTTGCGCGTCGCGGATCTCGCCGATCATGATGATGTCTGGATCCTGGCGCAGCATGGCGCGCACGCCGTCGGCGAAACCCAGGTCCAGGGCGGGCTGCACCTGTAACTGGTTGATCGCAGGTTCCAGGCGTTCGATGGGGTCTTCGATGCTGCACACGTTCATCTGCGGGGTCGCCAGGTGTCGCAGGCTGGCGTAGAGGGTGCTGGTCTTGCCGGAACCGGTGGGGCCAGTCACCAGCAGAATGCCTTGGCGTTGGCTGAGCAGAGAGCGCCAGCGCTCCAGCAGGGTGCCTTCCAGGCCAAGACATTCGAGAGTTTCGTGGCGTTGCCCGGGATCAAACAAGCGCAGCACCAGTTTTTCGCCGAACGGCGTTGGCAGGGTGGAAAGCCGCAGTTCGACCTCGTCGCCGCCGGGCAGGCGACGCTTCAGGCGACCATCCTGTGGCCGGCGTTTTTCTGCCACGTCCATGCGCCCCAGGTGCTTCAGGCGGCTGCTCATCGCCAGCGTGACCCCTGTCGGGAACGCATAGACCGTGTGCAGCAGGCCATCGATGCGCAGGCGCAGGTGGCCTTGTTCGCGGCGGGGTTCGAGGTGGATATCGCTGGCGCGTTGCTCGATGGCGTACTGCAACATCCAGTCGACCACATGCACGATATGCGCATCGTCCGCCGCAGCAGGCCTGTTTCCTGCGCCCAGCTCCAGCAGTTGTTCCAACTCGCCGAGCGCGGCGGGTTGCTGCTGGTCGGCGCCCTGTACCGAGTGGGCCAAGCCAAACAAGGTGGCGGCGAGCTGGCGAATCTGCGTGGGGCTGGCCACGACCCGGCGTACGCGCTTGCCCAGGCTGCGGGCCAGGTCGGCCTCCCAGTCCCGTTGGTAGGGCTGGGCACTGGCCACGGTCACGCTCGTGGCGTCGATGGCTATGGCGAGGATGCCGTGGCGCCTGGCGAAGGCGGCTGACATCAGTGCGCCAACCTGGGCTAGGTCGACTTGCAACGGATCGATGTGCACGTAGGGCTGCTTTACCCGCGCCGCCAGCCACTGGCAAAGGCGTTCAAGGCTCAGTTGCTGGCCGGGTTGTTTCGGGTCGGGCAAGGCCAGCCCTGCGATCAGTTCGAGTGGGTGTTCGGCGGCATTGGTCTGGGCCCGCTCCAAGGCCTGAAGGGCTGCGTTGGCGGTGATCCGTTGCTCGTCCAGCAGGGCGTCGAGCAGGCGGCGCAGGTCGAGATCCAGGGTGTCGTTGGCGAGCATGGCGGCATCCTTGCCAGGTGGTTGGACCTGGAAGGCTAGCCGCACGCGGCAGCCTGCGAGCCGGCAAAGGGTTTCCGAACTTTACCGTGATGCACTGGCGCCGGCAGCGACCTCAGCCAGCTGCGGTAGGTTTTCCAGGCTGACCTGGGCGACGCAGACCAGGTTGCGCAATTTTTGTGCGATCACCTCGGCGCGATGCCAGCTCAGGCCGCCGATGCCGATACGCACGTCGAACAGGTCGTCGTGTTGCTCCACGTGCAGGCTGTGCGGCGTCAGGAACTGCAAGGCGAAGAGGTTGAGAATCCGGCACAGGCTGTCGGGTTCGGCCTCGGCGTGCAGGTGGTAGTGCACGGTGCTGTGGGCGGCCGAGGCGGCCCAGGCATCGAGGCGGGGTGTGGCCAGGGGGCGTTCGAGTGCGTTCATGCTGGATCTCCGCGAAAGTGGGGAAATTCTTGCACGTCGATTCGGGTATTGTTTCGCTATAACTCAACCAATTCCCGTTGATAGCGAATTGAACAATTCATAAACATGCCAATTGGAGAATCAATCATGCAGGGCGGGTTGGATGCCTATGATCGTCGGATTCTGGAATTGCTACAGGAGGACGCCTCGCTCTCCAGCGCGCAGATCGCCGAGCGCGTGGGGCTGTCGCAATCACCGTGCTGGCGGCGTATCCAGCGCTTGAGGGAGGAGGGGGTTATTCGTGGCCAGGTAACCCTGCTCGATCGCAAGAAAGTTGGGCTCAACACGCAGATCTTCGCTGAGGTAAAGCTCAACGCTCATGGGCGCTCGAACTTTGCCGAGTTCACCGAGGCGATTCGCGGGTTCCCGGAAGTGCTGGAGTGCTACGTATTGATGGGGGCGGTGGATTTCCTGCTGCGGATCGTCACCTCGGATATCGAGGCGTATGAGCAGTTCTTCTTTGAAAAGCTGTCGAACGTGCCGGGTATTCAAGAGGTGAACTCGATCGTGGCACTGTCGGAGATCAAGAGCACCACCAGCTTGCCGCTGGGCCGCTGAGCGCCGCCGCGTAGGAGCGGCCTTGTGCAGCGATGGGCTGCAAAGCAGCCCCAGGATTTGTGCGGCAGCTGGGATTCTTGGGGCTGCTGCGCAGCCCATCGCGGCACGAGGCCGCTCCCACAGGGTACGCGGAGCGCTTGCGAAATCAGTTCTCTGCGCGACAGCGCAGCCCAAAGGGCTGGGTGATCACCTACAGGTGCAGCGCTTGCTTCTGGCGTAGGAGCGGGTTTACCCGCGAATGCGCACAGGTCAGGCCTTGAGCAGTTGCTTCCAGGCGCGGTTTTGTTCGATGGCGCGAGCCTGCTCGATGCGCGCTTCCAGCAGTTCGTCCTGGTTTTCTTCGCCCAGCGCTTGTTCGGCTAGCTCGTGCAGCTTGTTCAACTCGCCGTATAAGCGGTCTTGCTGCGGGACATCGAGTACCTGGCGAGCATGATGCAGCCAGGCCAGGATGCCTTCGATGCGCGGCAATTGCTCGGCCAGGTCTTCCGGGCGTTGCACGTACAACGGCAGCTTCAACGCGCGGGCCTCTTCACCGAGCTGGTGGTGCAGCCAGCTAGCCAGTTGCGCCTTGCCCTGGCGCTCGCCACGGCCCTTGCGCTCGACGGTCCATGCACGGGCAGTCAGCCAGCGCGCGGTTTCCAGCGAGAACTGGCCCCAGCGTGGGTCTTGCAGCTCTTCGGCGAACTGTTCGGGCGCGGCGCGACGAATGTCTTCGTCGTCATTGCCCGCCTGTACCAGCGGGCGCCAGTCTTCCAGCAGCGCGTCGAGGCTCGCGCGCAGGGCGCGGGTGACCGGGCGCGGAGCTGCCTGGCCAAGGCTTGCGGTGAGCGCGCGCAGTTCGGCCAGGCAGCGTACCCAGTCCTGCAGCAGGCGCCAGTGGCCGTTGTGGCGATATTGTTCGGCCAGGCGCTGGCTGCTGCCCAACAGTTGCCAGGCCAGCGCGGCATAGGCGTCGTCCAGTGGCATTTCGGCGTCCAGCTCGCTGGCAGGCAGGTCCAGCTCGTAGCTGTTCTCGTCCAGCAGGCGGTAACCACGCTCGGCCTTGCTGATATCGCACGGCATCAGTGCGACGCTGGCGGACAGCTCGGCGGCCAGTTCCAGCAGGGCTTCGGGCGCACCTTCGCGCAGTTCAAGTTCCAGCTCGCAGATTTCTTCCTTGCGCTTGCCGGCAATCACGAAACCCTGGTCCAGGGCGGCTTCGATCACCACCTTGGCCTTGCCACGGCCCCAGGAGATCTCGGCGTATTCACGGGTGAAGTCGGTGGTGAACAGCGGCTTGATGGTCTTCTTGTCCAGCTCGGCCAGTTGCTCGGGCCAGCAGGTGGCATCGAGCTTCTTCAGGTCGAGCTTGACCTTGTCCAGGTGCCATTCGTACTCGTTGCGCTCGGACAGGCCAGCCACGCTTTGCCCGCGACACTTGAGGGTCTGGATGATGACCTCGCCGTCGCGGCGCAGGCGCAGCGCCACGCGCGCGGCGGACAGGTCGCGCTCAGGGGTGTCGAAGTATTGATTGAGCAGTTCGCGGGTCTGCCAGCCGGACTTGTTGCGCTTTTTCAGCAAAGGGTGCTCGCGCAGGGCGGCAAGGGTCTCGCGGCTGGCGCGGAGTTTGAGTTCGGTTTCTTTGTGCATCGCGGGCTCGCAGGGAGGGGCATCGTGGGTGGGGAGTCTACAGGAGTCGGTTGTAGCCTGCCGGATTTGGGCGCCGGTAATGGGTTGCCCTGCGCAGGGAAGGCGTTGTTATGATGCCCGCATGCTTTTGAGGAGTTCGCGCATGCCGTTGCCGTCGCTGAAAGACCAGTTCGCCGCCCTGATCGCCGCCCCGTCGGTCAGTTGCACCCAGCCTGCGCTGGATCAGTCCAACCGTGCGGTGATCGACCTGCTGGCCGGCTGGCTTGGCGATCTTGGCTTCAACTGCGAAATCCAAGAGATCACCCCCGGCAAGTTCAACCTGTTGGCCAGCCGTGGCAGTGGCCCTGGCGGTCTGGTACTGGCTGGCCACAGCGACACCGTGCCCTACGACCCGCAACTGTGGAGCAGCGACCCGCTCAAGCTGACCGAAGTCGATGGCCGTTGGGTGGGCCTGGGCAGCTGCGACATGAAAGGCTTCTTCGCCTTGGTGATCGAGGCGGTGACGCCACTGCTCGAACATGATTTCAAGCAACCCCTGCTGATCCTCGCCACCTGCGATGAAGAAAGCTCGATGTCCGGCGCCCGCGCCCTGGCCGAAGCCGGCCAACCACTCGGTCGCGCTGCGGTGATCGGCGAACCCACCGGGCTCAAGCCGATCCGCATGCACAAGGGCATCCTCATGGACCGCATCGATATCCTGGGGCGCAGCGGCCATTCGTCTGATCCGAGCCTCGGCCACAGCGCCCTGGAGGCGATGCACGCGGTAATGGGCGAATTGATGGACCTGCGCCGTGGATGGCAGGAAAAATACCGCAACCCGCAGTTCACCGTTCCTACGCCGACCATGAACTTCGGCTGCATCCACGGCGGCGACAACCCCAATCGCATCTGTGGCCAATGCGCCCTGGAGTTCGACCTGCGCCCGCTGCCTGGCATGGATGTGGAGCAGTTGCGCGCGGCGATCCGCAGCAAGCTGGCGCCACTGGCCGAGCGTCACGAAGTCCGCATCGACTACGCCCCGTTGTTCCCCGAGGTGCCGCCGTTCGAGCAGGCTGCCGACGCCGAGCTGGTGCAACTGGCCGAACGCCTGACCGGCCATCGCGCCGAAGCGGTGGCCTTTGGCACCGAAGCCCCTTATCTTCAGCAGCTCGGTTGCCAGACCATCGTGCTGGGGCCTGGCGACATTGCCTGTGCCCACCAGCCCGGCGAATACCTTGAAATGTCACGCATCGAGCCTACCGTGCGTCTATTGCGTGACTTGATCCGGCACTATTGCCTGACCTAAACGTCCATTGACCTGATTCGTTCCTGCCTAGAGGAGACCGCGCGTGACCGCAAGCCTGATCCGACGATGACTTTCGAACGTTGTGCGCCTTTTCGTTCTCCGTTCACTTATCCACAGGCCCTGTCATGCCCGATTACGTCAACTGGCTGCGCCATGCTTCTCCCTACATCAACGCCCACCGCGACTGCACCTTCGTGGTCATGCTGCCCGGTGATGGCGTCGCCCATCCGAATTTCGGCAACATCGTCCATGACCTGGTGCTGCTGCACAGCCTCGGCGTGCGACTGGTACTGGTCCACGGCTCGCGCCCGCAGATCGAAAACCGACTGGCCGAGCGCGGCCTGACCCCGCACTACCACCGTGGCCTGCGCATCACCGATGCGGCCACCCTGGATTGCGTGATCGATGCCGTGGGCGCCCTGCGCCTGGCCATCGAAGCGCGTTTGTCGATGGACATCGCGGCCTCGCCGATGCAGGGTTCGCGTCTGCGGGTGGCCTCGGGCAACCTGGTGACCGCGCGGCCCATCGGTGTGCTCGAAGGGGTTGACTACCACCACACCGGCGAAGTGCGTCGGGTCGACCGCAAGGGTATCAGTCGCCTGTTGGACGAGCGCTCCATCGTGCTGTTGTCGCCGCTGGGCTACTCGCCGACCGGGGAAATCTTCAACCTTGCCTGTGAAGATGTCGCCACCCGTGCAGCCATCGAGCTGGGTGCCGACAAGCTGCTGCTGTTCGGTGCTGAGTCGGGGCTTCTGGACGAGCAGGGGCGCTTGGTCCGCGAGCTGCGTCCGCAGCAGGTTGCTCCGCACCTGCAACGCCTGGGCAGCGATTATCAGGGCGAACTGCTCGATGCTGCCGCCGAGGCCTGCAAGGGCGGTGTGGCGCGCAGTCACATCGTCAGCTACGTCGAAGACGGGGCGCTGCTCAATGAACTGTTCACCCGCGCCGGTGCCGGTACGTTGGTGTCACAGGAGCAGTTCGAGGTGGTGCGCGAGGCGACCATTGAGGACGTGGGTGGTCTGCTGGAGTTGATCAGCCCGCTGGAAGAGCAAGGCATTTTGGTGCGTCGTTCGCGAGAGGTGCTGGAGCGCGAGATCGAACAGTTCAGCGTGGTGGAGCGCGAGGGCATGATCATCGCCTGCGCGGCGCTTTACCCGATCGCCGAGTCCGACGCGGGCGAGTTGGCGTGCCTGGCAGTGAACCCTGAGTACCGACATGGCGGGCGTGGCGACGAGTTGCTCGAACGCATTGAGTCGCGTGCGCGTGCGCTGGGGCTCAATACCTTGTTCGTGCTGACGACGCGTACCGCACACTGGTTCCGTGAACGTGGATTTGCGCCGAGTGGGGTAGAGCGCCTGCCGGCAGCGCGCGCTTCGCTGTACAACTACCAGCGCAATTCGAAGATTTTCGAGAAGTCGCTCTGAGGCCGTTGCCCCTGGTAGGAGCGGCCTTGTGTGGCGAAATGGCCGCTCAGCGGCCCCAGAATCTCGGCATCCCGCAGGATCGCCGGGGCTGCTACCCAGCCCTCTCGCGGCACAAGGCCGCCCCTACACGACCGGGCAAGCTGGAACTTCCCAGGCTTACGCGGACATTGTAGGAGCGGCCTCGTGTTGCGAAAGGGCCGCAAAGCGGCCCAATTGGCTTAACTGACTGGCATTACGCCCTTGGGGCGGCGTTTTCGTTTACACGGTATGCAGGTACCAGTTGTACTCGAGGTCGGAGATCGAGTGCTCGAACTCCTCCAGCTCGCTCTCCTTGCACGCGACGAAGATGTCGATGTACTTCGGATCGATGTACTTGTTCAGGATCTCGCTGTCGTCCAGCTCGCGCAGTGCATCGCGCAGGTTGTTCGGCAGGCTCTGCTCCAGCTGTTCGTACGAGTTGCCCTCGATCGGCTCGCCTGGCTCGATCTTGTTGGTCAGGCCATGGTGCACGCCGGCCAGCACGGCCGCCATCATCAAGTACGGGTTGGCATCGGCACCCGCGACGCGGTGCTCGAGACGCACCGCATCCGGCGAACCGGTAGGTACGCGCAGGGCCACGGTACGATTGTCCAGGCCCCAGCTTGGCGCATTCGGTACATAGAATTGCGCGCCAAAACGGCGGTAGGAGTTGACGTTGGGGCACAGGAAGGCCATCGAGGCGGGCAGGGTCTCGAGCACACCGCCGACAGCGTGACGTAGCGCGGCGTTCTGCTCGGGATCCTCGCTGGTGAAGATGTTGTTGCCATCTTTGTCCAGCACGGAAATGTGTACGTGCAGGCCGTTGCCTGCCTGGCCCGGATAGGGCTTGGCCATGAAAGTGGTGTCCATCTCATGGTCGTAGGCGATGTTCTTGATCAGGCGCTTGAGCAGCACCGCGTAGTCACAAGCCTTGAGCGGGTCGGCGACGTGGTGCAGGTTGACTTCGAACTGCGCCGGAGCGCTTTCCTTGACGATGGCGTCGGCAGGGATGCCCTGCTCCTTGGCGCCTTCCAGGATGTCTTGCAGGCAGTCGGCGTATTCATCGAGGTCGTCGATCAGATACACCTGGGTCGACTGCGGGCGCTTGCCCGAGATCGGCGAGCGTGGCGGCTGTGGGCGGCCGTTCACGTTTTCCTGGTCGATCAGGTAGAACTCCAGTTCGAATGCCGCACAGATGGTCAGGCCCATTTCGGTGAATTTACTCACCACCTGACGTAGCACTTCGCGTGGGTCGGCGAAGAACGGCTCGCCCTCGAGTTCGTGCATGGTCATCAGCAGTTGCGCGGTGGGGCGCTTCTGCCACGGTTCGTTGGAGAGGGTGCCGGGAATCGGATAGCAGATCCGATCGGCATCGCCGATGTCCAGACCGAGCCCGGTGCTTTCTACGGTCGAACCGTTGATGTCCAGGGCGAAGAGGGAGGCCGGCAGGTTGATGCCTTTCTCGTAAACCTTGTGAAGGCTCGTGCGTTCGATTCGCTTGCCACGAACCACACCATTCATATCTGCAATCAGAAGGTCAACGTAGAGAACCTCAGGATGTTCCTTAAGGAACGCGTTCGCTTCGTTAAGCTGAACGGCACGCGGGGGTACCGACATGATGCAACACCTTTGTTGTTAAAAATATCAATCAAGGGGGGCTTGCAACCTCAGTCAATCGGAAAGACCAGGTGAAGTCAAGCCAGCCCCATGATGCCCTTAAATGGCACATCTACGGCAGATTTGCTGCATATCGGGGCGTGCCATTATCCGCTATTTTCGTCCCGAAAGGTGATTACGAGCGGGGCGTGTTTTATTTTTTACGGAGTGGTTGTGTAAAAAAATGAACAAGGCTAAGCTCGGTCACAACCCAGAACACAATAATACGAGGGTCACATGGTCCGCCTGCCGAGACCTGAAAACACCGCTTGCACGGTGCGCTCAGGCACATCTCCCGGTTGCCGTCCGGTCATTGCACACCTGCAACAGTGGGTGAGTGCACTGGCCGCAATAATTGACGGATTGCACAAAAAAGCCATACCTCGTAACGCTTTGCCCTACCTCTTGTTGGTCTCCTGCCCATTGGTTTTTTCACGGACTCACCTGTACCGGGTGTTTCCACGGTCGTCCTGCGCAGGGGATTTTGCTTTAGCCATGCACACCCTCCAGAATCAAGGCGCGGGCCTGTCCAGGCCCCTCGGTGCCGTGTGCGCCGCCCTGGAACGACGCCTGGCGTCCATGGCCGCCGGTTGCCCTCAACCTGGCCACATTACCTCCTGAGGTATTTATGAGTAACAACCTCGACCAGCTCACCGATTGGTTGAAAGAGCACAAGATCACCGAAGTGGAATGCCTGATCAGCGACCTGACCGGCATCACCCGAGGCAAGATCTCGCCGACCAACAAGTTCATCGCCGAAAAAGGCATGCGCCTGCCTGAGAGCGTGTTGCTGCAGACTGTGACCGGCGACTACGTCGATGACGACATCTATTACGAACTGCTCGATCCGGCCGACATCGACATGATCTGCCGCCCCGACGAGAACGCGGTGTTTCTCGTGCCCTGGGCCATCGAGCCGACCGCCCAGGTGATTCACGATACCTACGACAAAAAGGGCAACCCGGTCGAGCTGTCGCCGCGCAACGTGCTTAAGAAAGTGCTCAAGCTCTACGCCGACAAAGGCTGGCAGCCCATCGTCGCACCTGAGATGGAGTTCTACCTGACCAAACGCAGCGAAGACCCGGATTTCCCGCTGCAACCGCCAGTAGGCCGCTCTGGTCGCCCGGAAACTGGCCGGCAGTCGTTCTCCATCGAGGCGGCCAACGAATTCGACCCGCTGTTCGAAGATGTCTACGACTGGTGCGAGCTGCAACAGCTGGACCTCGACACGCTGATTCACGAAGACGGCACCGCGCAGATGGAGATCAACTTCCGTCATGGCGACGCGCTGCACCTGGCCGACCAGATCCTGGTGTTCAAGCGCACCATGCGCGAGGCTGCGCTCAAGCACAACGTAGCGGCCACCTTCATGGCCAAGCCGATGACCGGTGAGCCAGGCAGCGCGATGCACCTGCACCAGAGCGTGGTGGATGCTGTCACCGGCAAGAACATCTTCTCCAACCCTGATGGCAGCATGAGCGAGCTGTTCCTCAACCACATCGGTGGCCTGCAGAAGTTCATCCCCGAGGCCTTGCCGCTGTTCGCCCCGAACGTCAACTCGTTCCGCCGCTTCCTGCCCGACACCTCGGCGCCGGTGAACGTGGAGTGGGGCGAGGAGAACCGTACCGTCGGCCTGCGCGTGCCGGATGCCGGTCCGCAGAACCGCCGGGTGGAAAACCGCTTGCCGGGTGCCGACGCCAACCCGTACCTGGCCATCGCCGCGAGCCTGTTGTGCGGCTACATCGGCATGGTCGAAGGCATCGAGGCCAGCGCTCCGGTGCAGGGGCGTGGTTACGAGCGACGCAACCTGCGCCTGCCGCTGACCATCGAGGATGCCCTGGAGCGCATGGAGAACAGCCGTGCGCTGGTGCAGTACCTGGGCAAGAAGTTCATCACCGGCTACGTCGCCACCAAGCGCGCCGAGCACGAGAACTTCAAGCGCGTCATCAGTTCCTGGGAGCGTGAGTTCCTGCTCTTTGCAGTGTGATCAACCCTGAGGCCGCCTGCGCGCGGCCGCCGGAAAATGGAGAGGCACATGAGCGTCAACAACCCGCAAACCCGCGAATGGCAAGCCCTGAGCGGCGAGCACCACCTGGCACCTTTCAGCGACTACAAGCAGTTGAAGGCCAAGGGTCCGCGCATTATCACCAAGGCGCAGGGTGTGCATTTGTGGGACAGCGAGGGGCACAAGATTCTCGATGGCATGGCCGGTCTGTGGTGCGTGGCAGTGGGCTACGGTCGTGAAGAACTGGTGCAGGCAGCAGAAAAGCAGATGCGCGAGCTGCCGTACTACAACCTGTTCTTCCAGACCGCCCATCCGCCAGCGCTGGAACTGGCCAAGGCGATCACCGAGGTCGCTCCCGAGGGCATGACCCACGTGTTCTTCACCGGCTCCGGCTCCGAAGGCAACGACACCGTGTTGCGTATGGTCCGTCATTATTGGGCGCTTAAAGGCAAGCCGCACAAGCAGACCCTCATCAGCCGGATCAACGGCTACCACGGCTCCACCGTGGCCGGTGCGAGCCTTGGCGGCATGAGTGGCATGCACGAGCAGGGCGGTCTGCCGATTCCGGGCATCGTGCACATCCCGCAGCCGTACTGGTTCGGCGAGGGTGGCAACATGACCCCGGAGGCGTTCGGCGTGTGGGCGGCAGAGCAGTTGGAGCAGAAAATTCTCGAAGTCGGCGAGGACAACGTCGCCGCCTTCATCGCCGAGCCGATCCAGGGCGCCGGTGGTGTGATCATTCCTCCAGAGACTTACTGGCCGAAGGTCAAGGAGATCCTTGCCAAGTACGACATCCTGTTCGTCGCCGACGAGGTGATCTGTGGCTTCGGGCGTACCGGCGAGTGGTTCGGCTCGGACTACTATGACCTCAAGCCCGACCTGATGACCATCGCCAAAGGCCTGACCTCCGGTTACATCCCCATGGGTGGTGTGATCGTGCGCGACAAGGTCGCCCAGGTGCTCAGCGAAGGCGGCGATTTCAATCACGGCTTTACCTACTCCGGCCACCCGGTTGCCGCGGCGGTGGCCCTGGAAAACCTGCGCATCCTGCGCGACGAGAAGATCGTCGAGAACGCCCGCGACGAAGTGGCACCCTACTTGCAAAAACGTCTGCGTGAGCTGCAGGACCACCCGCTGGTGGGCGAGGTGCGCGGCCTGGGCCTGCTGGGTGCGATCGAGCTGGTCAAGGACAAAACCACCCGCAGCCGCTACGAAGGCCAGGGCGTGGGCATGGTGTGCCGCAACTTCTGTTTCGACAACGGCCTGATCATGCGCGCGGTGGGCGACACCATGATCATCGCCCCGCCGCTGGTGATCAGCCATGCCGAGGTGGACGAGTTGGTGGAAAAGGCGCGCAAGTGCCTGGACCTGACCCTCGAAGCGATCCGGTGACGGTCTGCTAGGCTGGCGAGGTGACATTAAGTGCTTTCGGGGCGTTGCGTGTGTTGAAACCGCGCCTTGTAACTTGCCAGACTAACGGCTGTTTCAGTCGCCCAGCGCATGTCACGTGGGACCTGGCTGCTGAACAGATGGCTTGATAATAAATTCTGGAGCATTACGCATGAAGAAAATGGGCAAGACGCTGCTGGCCACCGCTCTGATGGGTGTCATGGCTACCGCTGTTCAGGCTGAAGACAAGGTGTTGAACGTCTACAACTGGTCGGACTACATCGCGCCGGACACCATCGCGAAGTTCGAGAAACAGTCGGGCATCAAGGTCAAGTACGACGTATTCGACAGCAACGAAACCCTCGAAGCCAAGCTGCTGGCCGGCAAGTCTGGTTATGACATCGTGGTGCCGTCCAACAACTTCCTGGCCAAGCAGATCAAGGCAGGTGTCTATCAGGAGCTGGACCGCTCCAAGCTGCCGAACTGGAAGAACCTCGACGAAGACCTGCTCAAGGCCGTCGGCGATGCCAGCGACAAGGGCAACAAGTACGCCTTCCCCTACATGTGGGGCTCGATCGGCATTGGCTACAACCCGGAGAAGGTCAAGGCCGCGCTGGGCGTGGACAAGATCGATTCGTGGGATGTCGTGTTCAAGCCTGAGAACATCGCCAAGCTCAAGAGCTGCGGCGTGAGCTTCCTCGATGCGCCGACCGAAATGCTCCCGGCCGCGCTGCATTACCTGGGCCTGCCGACCGACAGCACCAAGAAAGAAGACCTGAAGGCCGCCGAAGACCTGTTCCTGAAGATTCGTCCGTCGATCACCTACTTCCACTCCTCCAAGTACATCGGCGACCTGGCCAACGGCAACATCTGCGTGGCGGTCGGCTACTCGGGTGACCTGGAGCAGTCCAAGACCCGCGCCCACGAAGCCGGTGACAAGGTCAAGCTGAGCTACGTCATTCCGAAAGAAGGCGCCGGTACCTTCTACGACATGGTCGCTATTCCGAAAGATGCCGAGCACAAAGACGCGGCCTACCAGTTCATGGACTTCCTGATGCAGCCTGAAATCATGGCTGAAATCACCAATGCCGTGCGCTTCCCGAACGGCAACAAGGCCGCGACCCCGTTCGTCGACAAGGACATCACCAGCGACCCAAGCATCTACCCACCTGCCGAGGTGAAGAAACACCTGTACGCGATTGCCGCACCTGAGGCTTCCGTGCAGCGTGTCATTACTCGCAGCTGGACCAAGATCAAGTCGGGCAAGTAAGCCTGATGCGAGGCCCTCTGGGCCGGGGTTTCCCGGCCCAGAGGCTGTGTGAGGCAAATAAGTTTGCGGCATCCACGCCGTGAAGGTAAGTTGCGCGCCGGTTTTGCGTGAGCGACGAGGCTTTTCCGCCCGCAAAGGCACTGATTGTGAGGACCACCCACTTGTCTAACTATTCTCTTCGCAAGGCCTTGATGGCTGGAGCGGGTCTGACGCTGGCTTTCAGCGTCCAAGCGGCGCCCACGGTGCACATCTACAACTGGTCCGACTATGTCGGCCCGAATACCCTGGCCGAATTCCAAAAGGAAACCGGCATCGAACCGAAGTACGACGTCTTCGATAGCAACGAGACGCTGGAAGGCAAACTACTGGCCGGTCGCACCGGCTATGACGTGGTGGTGCCGTCCAACCATTTCCTGGGCAAGCAGATCAAGGCGGGCGCGTTCCAGAAGCTCGACAAGCGTCTGCTGCCCAACTACGCCAATCTCGACCCGGCGCTGATGAAACGCCTGGAAAAGAACGATCCGGGTAACCAGTACGCCGTCCCTTACCTGTGGGGCACCAACGGCATCGGTTACAACGTCGAGAAGGTCAAGGCGGTGCTGGGCACCGACACCATCGACTCCTGGGCGGTGTTGTTCGAGCCTGAGAACATGAAGAAGCTCAGCCAATGCGGCGTCGCCTTCCTCGACTCGGCCGACGAGATGCTCCCGGCAGTGCTCAACTACATGGGCCTTGATCCCAACAGCAGCAACCCCAAGGACTACCAAAAGGCCGAGCAGAAACTGCTGGCCGTGCGCCCGTACGTGACCTACTTCCACTCCTCCAAGTACATCACCGATCTCGCCAACGGCGACATCTGCGTGGCCGCCGGCTTCTCCGGCGACGTGTTCCAGGCCAAGGCCCGTGCTGAAGAAGCCAAGAAGGGCGTGAAGCTGGCCTACGCCATCCCCAAGGAGGGCGGCAACCTCTGGTTCGACGTACTGGCTATCCCGAAGGACGCCAGCAACGTCAAGGAGGCCCACGCCTTCATCAACTATTTGCTGAAACCTGAGGTGATCGCCCAGGTCAGTGATTACGTCGGTTACGCCAACCCGAACCCCAAGGCTGGCGACCTGATGGACCAGGCCGTGAGGACTGACGCCGCGGTTTACCCACCGCAGGAAGTGCTGGACAAGATGTTCGTCAACTCGGAGTTGCCACCTAAGGTGCAGCGTCTGATGACCCGCAGCTGGACCAAGGTCAAGTCGGGTAAATAATTATCCAGACCCGCCGCGATGCCTTGAGTACAGGCCGTGCGGGCACAAAAATCTTGTTGGGAGTTTCACTCATGGCAGTTGCCTCCGGTGCCTATAAAAAAGCCCTCGAGGGTGGCCAGCAACCCAAGCAGGTGCTGGTCAAGATCGACCGGGTCACGAAAAAATTCGACGAAACGGTTGCCGTGGACGATGTGTCCCTGGAAATCCGCAAGGGAGAGATCTTTGCCCTGCTGGGTGGCTCCGGTTCCGGCAAGTCCACTTTGCTGCGCATGCTGGCCGGCTTCGAGCGTCCGACCGAAGGGCGGATCTTCCTCGATGGCGTGGACATCACCGACATGCCGCCCTACGAGCGGCCGATCAACATGATGTTCCAGTCCTACGCCTTGTTCCCGCACATGACCGTGGCGCAGAACATCGCCTTCGGCTTGCAGCAGGACAAGATGCCCAAGGCCGAGATCGATGCCCGCGTCAGCGAGATGCTCAAGCTGGTGCACATGACCCAGTACGCCAAGCGCAAGCCACACCAGCTGTCCGGTGGCCAGCGTCAGCGTGTGGCCCTGGCCCGTTCGCTGGCCAAGCGCCCCAAGCTTCTGCTGCTCGACGAGCCGATGGGCGCGCTGGACAAGAAACTGCGTTCGCAGATGCAGCTGGAGCTGGTTGAGATCATCGAACGTGTGGGCGTGACCTGCGTGATGGTGACCCACGATCAGGAAGAGGCCATGACCATGGCCCAGCGTATCGCCATCATGCACCTGGGCTGGATCGCCCAGATCGGCTCGCCGGTGGATATCTACGAGACCCCCACCAGCCGCCTGGTGTGCGAGTTCATCGGTAACGTCAACCTGTTCGAGGGTGAAGTGGTCGACGACGCCGAGGGCCACGCGATCATTGCCAGCCCGGAACTGGAGCGCAAAATCTACGTCGGCCACGGTATTACCACATCGGTCGAAGACAAGCACATCACCTATGCCCTGCGTCCTGAAAAGCTGCTGGTCACCACCACGCAGCCGGACTTCGAGCACAACTGGTCGCGCGGCCGGGTCCACGACATTGCCTACCTCGGTGGCCATTCGGTGTTCTACGTGGAGCTGCCCAGCGGCAAGATCGTCCAGACGTTCGTTGCCAACGCCGAGCGCCAGGGCGCCCGCCCGACGTGGGACGATGAAGTGTACGTCTGGTGGGAAGACGACAGCGGCGTGGTACTGCGGTCATGAAACTTCGCAAGCTCAAGCGAGCCTTCCAGCGCATTATCCCGCAGGGGCGGCATCTGGTGATCGGCGTGCCGTTCATCTGGTTGTTCCTGTTCTTCATGCTGCCGTTCTTCATCGTACTGAAGATCAGCTTCGCGGAAGCGGACGTGGCGATCCCGCCGTACACCGAGATCTATACCTACCTCGAAGGCAAGATCCAGCTGGTGCTGAACCTGGCCAACTATGGCCTGCTGACCGAAGACGAACTGTATATCTCGGCCTACCTCGGCTCGCTGAAGATGGCGTTCTTCAGCACCTTGATGTGCCTGCTGATCGGCTACCCGATGGCCTACGCCATCGCCAACGCCAAGAAGGAAACCCAGACCGTCCTGCTGTTGCTGATCATGATGCCGACCTGGACCGCGATCCTGATCCGCGTGTACGCCTGGATGGGCATCCTGAGCAACAACGGCCTGCTCAACAGCTTCCTGCTGTGGTTGGGGCTGATCGATCAGCCACTGCAGATCCTCAACACCAACCTGGCGGTGTACATCGGCGTGGTCTATTCGTACCTGCCGTTCATGATCCTGCCGCTTTACGCAAACCTGGTGAAGCACGACCCCAGCTTGCTGGAAGCGGCCTCCGACCTGGGTTCGAGCACCTTCAACAGCTTCTGGAAGATCACCGTGCCCCTGTCGAAGAACGGCATCATCGCTGGCTGCATGCTGGTGTTCATTCCGGTGGTGGGCGAGTTCGTCATTCCTGAGCTGCTCGGCGGCCCGGAAACCCTGATGATCGGTAAAGTGCTGTGGCAGGAGTTCTTCAACAACCGCGACTGGCCGGTAGCATCCGCGCTGGCGGTGGTGATGCTGGCGATCCTGATCGTGCCGATCCTGCTGTTCAACCGCAGCCAGGCCAAAGAAATGGAGGGCAGGGCATGAAACGCTTCAGTTTTTCCAAGCTGATGCTGGTGCTCGGCTTGCTGTTCATCTACCTGCCGATGCTGATCCTGGTGATCTACTCGTTCAACGCCTCGAAACTGGTGACGGTGTGGGGCGGTTGGTCGGTGAAGTGGTACGTCGGGCTGCTCGACAACACCCAACTGATGGGGTCGGTGATGCGCTCGCTGGAGATCGCCTTGTACACGGCGGTCGCCGCCGTGGCACTGGGCACTCTAGCTGCCTTCGTGCTGACCCGGGTGACTCGCTTCAAGGGCCGCACGCTGTTCGGTGGTCTGGTCACTGCACCTTTGGTCATGCCCGAGGTGATCACCGGTCTGTCGCTGTTGCTGCTGTTCGTGGCCATGGCGCAGATGATCGGCTGGCCGCAGGAGCGTGGCATCGTCACCATCTGGATCGCCCACACCACGTTCTGTGCAGCGTATGTGGCCGTTGTAGTGTCGGCGCGTCTGCGTGAGCTGGACCTTTCCATCGAGGAAGCGGCGATGGACCTGGGGGCCAAGCCGTGGAAGGTGTTCTTCCTGATCACCATCCCGATGATCGCGCCGTCGCTGGCGGCGGGCGGCATGATGTCGTTCGCCCTGTCGCTGGATGACCTGGTACTGGCCAGCTTCGTGTCGGGTCCTGGCTCCACCACGCTGCCGATGGAAGTGTTCTCGGCGGTGCGTTTGGGTGTGAAGCCTGAGATCAACGCGGTGGCGAGCCTGATCCTGCTGTCGGTGTCGCTGGTGACCTTCCTGGTTTGGTACTTCAGCCGCCGCGCCGAAGAGCATCGCCGTAAGGCGATCCAGCAAGCCATCGAGGAAGGCGCTGCGGCGAATGCCGGTCAGGCGCAGGCCAAGCGCCCGACGCAGGTGGCTGCGTCAGCCTGACCCGGCCCCTTCGCCGTGGATGGCACCGGCTTTGCCGGTGTTCGCGGGTGAACCCGCTCCCACAGGTGCTGCGCCTGTCTTGAAGGCAGTGCGCGGTCCTGGACTGCCCCCAAGAAGTTGGACACCAATCCAACCC
>NZ_VAUO01000017.1 GCF_005796105.1 Pseudomonas mosselii
GGCTACGCAGAAGGCCGTGATGCTGAGATTGAGTTCGACGGCACCGGGGATGGGGTTTGGTAATGGAGTGGTCAAGTTCTTAAGCAGTAATCTATTTGCGCGTTTAGCGGGATATCCTGCAATTATTTTTAGCCTAATCTCAGATGGCTCAAAGGCATTTCGCCAGTACAATAACGGTAATTTTACTACCGCTGTTTATACAGCTAGTGGCGGACTCACCATGGCCGCTGGTTCTGTGGTCGCACTTGAGGGAGGGCTCGCAGTAGCGGGAGCTACGTCAGTCGTGCCCTTTGCCGGGTGGGCCGCAGCTGGACTAGTGCTTTTAGGAATAGCGATTATCGGCGGAGGTTTATACCTCCACGCTCAGGCACATGCGCACCTGCACTCCCCTATTGAGTTGTGGGCAGCGCGGAGCATTTTCGGCAATCGTAAAAACGATGGAGAGGCGCGCTCCGAGATCACTCTAGATCATGAAAAAAAACTTCCTCCATTTCTCTCGTTGCAAGACGAACTTAAAGCCTGGCACGATGAGCATTACGGGCCAAGCTTGATATCCGCAGAAGAGGCGCAATCCTTTGGTATAACCGGGATAGGCAGTGGCTGGCAGGAAAATAATTATTGGGCACCAGCAAATTGGACCGCCATCACCCATAACGAAGTCACCACCACACCACCCACCGTGGAACTCACAGTATTCCTACCGGGTTTCATCGTAGGCACAAGCGAATGGTCAGGCAGCTTGAGCAGCCTTCGTGAAGACGGAGAAATGGTTGTTTTCCCACTTGCCGCTGCTTGTTACGTTGTAGGCGCCGGCTTAATTCTGAATTTCAAGAACACGATAGACAATCAAAATCATACCTCACTGCATTTAGCCTACAGCCCAAACCAAGGCTTAAATGAAAAAAATGAGATTAATTCAATTTTTCGTCTCGAGCACTAATCATGGCAGTTATATGGACATTTGACACAAGATCAAAAACCGGTTACAAACCTGCAGTCACTGGACAACTACTAAACTCGCAGGAAAATATTTTATCTTTAAGAAATCCCTGGGTGAAAGATTCCGCATTTATGGGGAAGCTGTATACCGCACTGATCATCGGGGCTATGATTGGTATTTATCCGGGCTTCTTTACTATTGAGATATCAAATTTTCACGCCCAAGACATGGCCTTCATTGCTATAATGTTGCTCATGCCATTCATTTTTCTCCCCTTCCTGATTTACCGAATCCATTTCATAAAAAATCTTTCCGGCTTTTATTTCAACCGCGCAACCCAAAAAATATATTATCAGCGCTGCAAAAAACTCATAATCTTTGATTGGAATAAGGTACATGGCGGCGTATTTAAGCGCACAGAATTTGGTGGCTCATCCTTCAGCACCAGCTATGCACTCGCCTTCGCCCCACCTAGAGAGGATGGCAGCCTGCACCAGAAAGATTGCTTATGGGTCGACAGCAACGAACCCACAGAATCCGACATCAAACACGTCGCCGAAGTCTGGGAATACCTTCGTCAGTTCATGAACCAAGGCTCAGCCAAACTCCCTCCTCCCGGCGAACCCAACTGGTGGCACCGACCACTTCATGCCATCTGCCTGACCCCGGCAGAAGCCTGGCGCCATTACGCCCCCTGGCGAACCGGCGAGCCCGGAGAAATGCAGGGCAAAAAAAACTGGCAACTGCCGTTCTGGGCCGTGTTGTTCCCCTACAACATCGGCCTCGCCCTCTGCTGGTATGGCGTATGTCGACTCTTCAATGTCCGGGCAGCACCGCCGCCGCCAGAGGCCTTCGAGCAAGCCCCTATTCAACCCAAAAAAGGAAAGCGCAAATGAAGCCCATCGTACTCGTAGGCCATCGTCATACTTGCCCTATCCATGGCGAAGGCACAGTAGAAACGGGCNAGTGCTGTTTCCCTACAACATCGGCCTCGCCCTCTGCTGGTATGGCGTATGTCGACTCTTCAATGTCCGGGCAGCACCGCCGCCGCCAGAGGCCTTCGAGCAAGCCCCTATTCAACCCAAAAAAGGAAAGCGCAAATGAAGCCCATCGTACTCGTAGGCCATCGTCATACTTGCCCTATCCATGGCGAAGGCACAGTAGAAACGGGCGCAAGCGCAGCATTCGTGGATGGCNNNTATTCAACCCAAAAAAGGAAAGCGCAAATGAAGCCCATCGTACTCGTAGGCCATCGTCATACTTGCCCTATCCATGGCGAAGGCACAGTAGAAACGGGCGCAAGCGCAGCATTCGTGGATGGCAGGGCAATAGCACGCGTCGGCGACCGGATCAGTTGTGGCGCTGTCATCGAAGCCGGTGCTGGCGGCACGATCATCGAGGGCCAACCGGCGGCAAGGGAGGGAGACACCACCAGCCATGGCGGAACCTTGGTCGAGGGCGACTCGGGTTGGCTGATTGATTGACAGCAAAACCGGCAAACGACTTTGACACGAGAACGAAAAAAGACGCCGAAGCGTCTTTTTTCGAGGGCTCAAAGAATTTCGTAGAAATCTGTGAGCCAATATTTGGAGCGGGAAACGAGACTCGAACTCGCGACCCCGACCTTGGCAAGGTCGTGCTCTACCAACTGAGCTATTCCCGCGTCGTGATGGGCGCCATTCTAAAGCATTGCGCAATGGCGTCAACCCCTTGATTCAAAAAACTTTTATTTCTGCTCCGAGCCTTCGCGCAGGTGCGGCCAGGCAGCCAGCAGGTAGTGCACCATTGACACCAGCGTCAGCCCCGCCGCCACCAGCAGCAGGCCATAGCCCAGCACCACCCAGAACGTCAGCACCGGCGGGTTGGCCAGTAGGATCACCAGCGCCAGCATCTGCGCCGCAGTCTTCCACTTGCCCAGGTTGGACACCGCCACGTGCGCACGCGCGCCGAGTTCGGCCATCCACTCGCGCAGCGCCGAAACCACGATCTCACGGCCAATGATCACCGCTGCGGGCAACGTGAGCCAGAAGTTGGCGTGCACTTGCACCAGCAACACCAAGGCCACGGCAACCATCAGCTTGTCCGCTACGGGATCGAGGAAGGCGCCGAACGGCGTGCTCTGCTGCAACCGACGGGCCAGGTAGCCGTCCAGCCAATCCGTGGCGGCGGCGATGGCGAACACCGTGCTGGCGGCCATGTAGCTCCAGTGATAGGGCACATAGAACAGCAGGATGAAGATCGGGATGAGCAGGACGCGTAGAACGGTGAGCAGGTTTGGAATATTCATCGGTACGACTGGCTGCGAGTTGAACAGGCATTCTACTCGCTATGCAGGCTCGCATAAATCGACTCGGCAAGCTTTTTACTGATGCCCGGCGCTTTGGCGATTTCGTCGATACTGGCGCGGTTGAGCTCTTGCAACCCGCCGAAGTGTTTCAGCAAGTCACGCCGACGCTTGGGTCCTATCCCAGCTACATCCTCCAGACTTGACGTACGGCGGGCCTTGCCACGCCGAGCGCGGTGGCCGGTGATAGCAAAGCGGTGAGCCTCGTCGCGGATCTGCTGGATCAGGTGCAGCGCGGGGTTGTCGCCCTTGAGAGTGAATTCATGGGCAACATCGTTCAGGTACAGCGTCTCGAAACCGGCCTTGCGCGTTACGCCCTTGGCCACGCCCAGCAATGTAAGGTCCGCGAAACCCAGCGCCTGCATGACCTCACGGGCCATGTTCAACTGGCCCTTGCCGCCGTCCACCAACAGCACATCTGGCAGCTTGCCCTCACCGTCCTTGATGCGTCCGTAACGGCGCTGCAAGGCCTGGTGCATGGCAGCGTAGTCGTCGCCAGCGGTAACACCTTCGATGTTGAAGCGCCGGTAGTCGGACTTGAGCGGCCCTTCCGGACCGAACACCACGCAGGAGGCCACGGTGGCCTCGCCGCTTGAGTGGCTGATGTCGTAGCACTCCAGGCGCTGGGGTACTTCATCCAGCTCCAGTACCTGGGCCAGGGCCTCGAAACGCGCGGCCATGTGCTGGCGGTTGGCAAGGCGCGCGTTGAGCGCCTGCTCGGCGTTGGTCACGGCCAGTTGCTGCCAGCGCGCACGGGTGCCGCGTACCCTGTGGCTGATGGCAAGTTCCCAGCCGCGCAGGGCGTGCACCGCCTCGATGATGGCCTCGAAGTCTTCATGTACCACGTTGACGATCAGTTCGCCCGGCAGCTCGCGCTCGCCATTGCCCAGGTAATACTGGGACAGGAATGCCGCCATAACCTCGGCCACCTCTTCCTCGATACCCACCTGCGGAAAGAAGTTCTTGCTCCCCAGCACCCGACCGCCGCGTACGCTGATCAGGTGCACACAGGCGCCACCGGGGTTGACGAACGCTGCCACCACATCGACATCGCCCGAGCCGCCTTCCATGTACTGCTGGTCCTGCACCCGACGCAGCAGGGCGACCTGATCACGCAGCTCCGCGGCCTTCTCGAAATTCAAGGCCATGGCAGCTGTTTCCATCTCAGCGTTGAGTTCGTTGCCCAGCTGCTGGCTACGGCCTTCGAGGAACATCACCGAATGGCGCACATCCTCGGCATACTCGCCGGACTCCACCAAGCCCACGCACGGCGCCTTGCAGCGCTTGATCTGGTATTGCAGGCACGGGCGGGTGCGGTTGGCGTAGTAGCTGTCCTCGCACTGGCGTACCGAAAAGGCTTTTTGCAGCAGGCTCAAGCTCTCGCGAATGGCGCCCGCACTCGGGTAAGGGCCAAAGTAACGACCCTTGGCCTTCTTGGGGCCACGATGGATGCCAAGGCGTGGGTAGTCTCCGTCAGAAAGAAACACGTACGGGTAGGACTTATCGTCACGCAGCAGGATGTTGTAGGGCGGACGCCACTCCTTGATCAGCGTCTGCTCAAGCAGTAGCGCTTCGGTCTCGTTGGCGGTGATCGTGGTTTCGACCTGGGCAATGCGCCCCACCAGCGCAGCGGTCTTGGGCGCAAGGCCAGTCTTGCGAAAGTAGCTGGCCAGGCGCTTTTTGAGGTTCTTGGCCTTGCCCACGTAAAGCAGGCGAGCGTCGGCATCGAACATCCGGTACACGCCCGGGCGGCCGCTGCAGGTGGCCAGGAACGCGCTGGCATCGAAAGTGTGTGACATGGGGGTTTGCTTAAAGACTTGCGTCGACCATACCGTGGCGGACAGCCAGCAAGGTCAGTTCGACGTCGCTGGTGACCGAGAGTTTTTCGAAAATCCGATAACGGTAAGTATTGACGGTCTTGGGCGACAGACACAACTTGTCAGAGATGATCTGCACTTTCTGACAGCCGACGATCATCAGCGCGATCTGGATTTCCCGTTCCGACAAGGCATCGAATGGCGAGCCCTGCGGCTGGAACGGCTTGAGCGCCAACTGCTGGGCGATCTGCGGGCTGATGTAACGTTGCCCGGCGAAGGCCAGACGGATGGCCTGGACCATCTCGTCAAGCCCTGCGCCCTTGGTCAGGTAACCGGCAGCACCGGCTTGCAGCAAGCGCGTGGGGAACGGATCTTCCTCGCACACTGTCACTGCCACCACCTTGATATCCGGGTGGCTGCGCAACAATTTGCGGGTTGCTTCCAGACCACCAATCCCTGGCATCTTCACGTCCATCAAGACCACATCTGGCTTCAGCTCGCGGGCAAGCTTGAGGGCCGACTCGCCCGAGTCCGCCTCCCCCACTACCTGCAGGCCATCAATGTCGGCCAGCATGCGCGTGATGCCTGTACGCACCAGATCGTGATCGTCGACCACCAGGACCCTTATCAAGCAGACACCTCGTCAGTGGGGGCGATTGGATCCCGCCACCTTAACAAAAAATTTCACCGGCAACCTAGTGGCCAGCGCGGTTAATTCCGCCGCTCAAGCACCGGCCCTCATAGACCAGCCGGCGAAATCCGACGGGGGTAGACCTCACTGAAATGCCGCCGCACGCTCGAAGCGCCGAATACGCGGGGGTTGATCGGCATCCGCCTCGCCGGCCAGGCGGCTGAGCAAGTGCCAGACGGCAGCCTGATCGGCATCCGGCAACCGGCGGAATGCACCGAGCAGGTGATCCTCTTCGGCGCTCAGGCTGTCCAGTGGCGCGGGCGTGTGAAAACCGGTCAGCACGTACAAGGCATCGACACCGCGGGCCGCGACAGCCGCCAGGTAATCCATACGCGGCGTACGTTCGCCACTTTCGTACTTGCCTTGGGCATTGGGCTCGACACCACCGATGTCGCCGAACACGCGCTGGGTCAAGCCAAGGCGCTCACGCTCTTCCCGCAAACGTGGACCAAATCCGCTCATCTACTCGCCTCCTCTGCTTGGATGAATCCCGGGTGCATCCAGCACCCGAGTGAATGACTGATCAGTCGTCTGCACTATGCCAATTGGATCCAATCCTTGCAAGCCGTCATTGCGCCATGCTGCCGGCGCCGATCAAAGGACATTGCGCTGCATCCTTACGAAACACTCATCCTCGCCCTGTGCGACAAAACCATGTCGCAGGTACAACTGCCGCGCGGGGTTGGTGCGAAACACCATCAAACGCACGCCCGGCAAGCGGCGCTGGACTGCCCAAGCGGCGAGCGTCTCGAGCACCCAGCCGCCGACACCCCGCCCGCGGTGCTCCGGCAGCAGGTGCAACTCGCGAATGAACAGTGCCTGGCGGTCTTGGCTCAGGCTGCAAAAGCCCAGCTTGACGCCATCCTCGGCCACCAGCCACTGCTCACGCCAGCGCCAGGCCTCGTCGAACGCCTCCTCGATCCACAGCAAATCGAACGCATGGTAGTAAGGCAACATCGCGCGCCGCGTGAGGTCGCGGGCGAAGCGCAGGTCATCATCGCTGGCAGGGATAAGTTCAAGGGGCATGGCACACCGACAGGTATCGTGGCGATCATTCACTGCCTTCTAGACTAGAAGTCCTTTGACCGAGGTCACGCCGTGGAAACGAATTGTTTCTAGGATGGGAAACCTCCCCCATCGCGTCGACGCCTTCGGAGCCCGCATGACAACCCCCTCGATGGTCAGCCCGGATAGCCTGACCCCATTCGACGCTCTCCCACAGCTGTCACAACGCCCCAGCCGCGCCACCCTTGTTCTGTTCTTCAGCCTGCTGCTGGCCGGCCTGACCTACACTTTCTACAGCCTGCAACAAGACGTCAGCGCCAGCGGCACCCTGGTCACCACGGTAACGCCGTTTCTACTACTGGGCCTGGCACTGCTGATCGCCTTGGGCTTCGAGTTCGTCAACGGCTTCCACGACACTGCCAACGCGGTGGCCACGGTGATCTACACCCATTCGCTGCCGGCCTCGGTGGCGGTGGTGTGGTCGGGGCTGTGCAACTTTCTTGGCGTGCTGCTCTCCAGTGGCGCGGTGGCCTTCGGCATCATTGCCTTGCTGCCAGTGGAGCTGATCCTGCAGGCCGGCTCCAGTGCAGGCTTCGCCATGATCTTCTCGCTGCTGCTGGCGGCGATCATCTGGAACCTGGGGACCTGGTGGCTGGGTCTGCCGGCGTCGTCCTCGCACACCTTGATCGGCTCGATTATTGGCGTGGGCGTGGCCAACGCGCTGATGCATGGGCGCGACGGCACCAGCGGGGTCGACTGGGGCCAGGCCAGCAAGGTCGGCTACGCCCTGCTGTTCTCGCCGCTGATCGGTTTCGTTTGCGCGGCCCTGCTGTTGCTGGCGCTGCGCGCACTGGTCAAGCGCCGCGAGCTGTACCGGGCGCCCGAAGGCCAGACTCCGCCGCCGTGGTGGATTCGCGGCCTGCTCATCCTGACCTGTACCGGCGTGTCGTTCGCCCACGGTTCCAACGACGGACAAAAAGGCATGGGCCTGATCATGCTGATCCTGGTCGGCACCCTGCCGATGGCCTATGCCCTGAACAAGACCATGCCCAACGAGCAGGCGCTGCAATTCTCGGCAGTCGCCGAAGTCACCCGCCAGGCCCTGGTGCGCAGCGCGCCGCAACCTGCGCCGGCCGACCCACGCCAGACCCTGACCGACTTCATCAGCGAACCCAAGGCCAGCCCGGCGTTGATACCGGCACTGGCGGCGCTGACCGGCATGGTCGGCGAGGAGGTCAAGGGCTATGGCTCGCTCAAGCGCGTGCCGGCCGAAGCCATGGCCAACGTGCGCAACGACATGTACCTGACCAGCGAAGTAATCCGCCTGCTCGACAAGCACCAGTTGGCAAGCTTCGACGCCGATACCGCCCGCCATGTGCAACTGTTCAAACGCCAGCTCGACGATGCCACCCGCTACATTCCGCTGTGGGTCAAGGTAGCGGTGGCCATTGCCTTGGGCCTGGGCACCATGGTCGGTTGGAAACGCATCGTGGTGACCGTCGGTGAGAAGATAGGCAAGACCCACCTGAGCTATGCCCAAGGCGCCTCGGCAGAGGTGGTGGCGATGTGCACGATTGGTGCGGCGGACATGTTCGGGCTGCCGGTATCGACCACCCACGTGCTCAGTTCGGGAGTGGCCGGGGCCATGGTCGCCAATGGCTCGGGGCTGCAACGCCGCACCCTGATCAATCTGCTGATGGCCTGGGTGCTGACGTTGCCTGCGGCGATGCTGCTGGCGGGGTGCCTGTACTGGCTGCTCAACCAGGTTTTCTGACCGGCACTAGTGGCCTGTTCAAGCGGGGATCTGCAAACCCCGCTGCACCGCCGGACGGGCCAGGAAGTTCGCCAATACCCGCTGCACTTCGACGAACTCATCGAAACCCACCAGATCCCCAGCGTCATAGCGCTCCACAAGGTTGCGCACCCAGGGGAAGATGGCGATATCGGCGATGCTGTAGTCATCGACCATCCATTGCCGGCCCTTCAGGTGGCGCTCCAACACGCCCAGCAAGCGCTTGGACTCGTTGACGTAGCGATCACGCGGGCGTTTGTCCTCGTAGGCCTTGCCGGCGAAGAAGTGGAAGAACCCGACCTGGCCGAACATCGGCCCGATGCCGCCCATCTGGAACATCAGCCACTGCAAGGTCTGGTAGCGCTGGGCCGGGTCGCTGCTGAGCAATTGGCCGGTCTTTTCCGCCAAGTACTGCAGGATCGCGCCCGATTCGAACAAGGGCAACGGCTGACCGCCCGGTCCGGCCGGGTCGAGAATCGCCGGGATCTTGTTGTTGATACTCAGCGAGATGAATTCGGGGCTGAGCTGGTCATTGCTGTCGAAGCTGACCTTGTGCGCCTCGTACGGCAGGCCGATCTCTTCGAGCATGATCGACACCTTGACTCCGTTGGGGGTCGGCAACGAATACAGTTGCAGGCGCTCTGGGTGCTGCGCCGGCCATTTGCCAGTAATCGGGAAAGCAGACAGATCAGTCATGTGCATGCCTTGGCAGTGGAAAGGGTTGCGGGATCAGGAGCAAGCGAGCTACGCACCATCACCCAGTCGCGGTGCCGTTCGTCACCGCAGGTAAAGACCGCCTCGCCGACCTTGGCAAAGCCGTTGCGCTGGTAAAAGCGAATGGCGCGGGCGTTCGCTTCATTGACGGTCAGTCGCACCGGCCCGTGGGCCTGGGCCAAGGTCGCCTCCAGCAACTGCTGCGCCGCACCCTGCCCATGGGCGCAGGGCAACACGTAGCAACGCGAGACCTCAACCAAACGGTCGGCGGCGGCGACCCCCAGCACACCAGGGGCCAGGTCGAGCATGCTGTAGCCAAGCACCTGGCCGCCCTGTTCGAGCACAAGCAAGCGCTTGTGCGGATGCCGCAGGTGCGCCTGGAAATGCTCGGGCTGCAAGTGATGAACAATGTAGTGATGCTGCGCCGCCGCCGCGCTGCCAGGTGGGCTGGCCATGGCAAAAGTGGCCTCACCGACCTGGCTGAGGGCTGCGCAGTCATCGAAGCGGGCCGGGCGGATCTGGTAAGGCATGGCAACGTCCTGTCGGGCATCCGGGGGTGTGCCCCGACAATGCCAGCCCCGTCCGATGCCTGCAAGGCTGCACTGCCTGCACGCAAAAAGCCCATGAGCAAGTCATGGGCTTTGGGTCTTGGGCCTGGGGCTCAGGCCGCTTGCACGACCGGCACCTTGCCACGCCGGGTCAATGCTACCAGCAGGATGAACAGGGTCACCCCCGCAGTCATCAGCGTCTCGTAGCGATAGGCATCGCTGAACAACATGTAGCCCAGGACCATGACGATGGTGCCAATCACCAGCCAGGTCAGCCATGGGAACAGCCACATCTTGAGTTCCGGCGTACGCCCTTCACGCTCGGCACGCGCCCGCATGCGCAACTGCGACACGGCGATCACCAGGTAGACCAGCAGGGCGATGGCGCCCGTAGTCGAGAGCAGGAAGCCGAATACCTTGCCAGGTAGAACGTAGTTGACCAGGCAACCGGCAAAACCTGCGAAAGTGGAGAGGATCACCGCCACGGTCGGCACGCCGGCACCGGAGATACGCTTGGTCATGCTCAGTGCCTGGCCACGTGCGCCCAGCGAATAGAGCATCCGCGAGGCCGTATAGAGCCCGGAGTTCATGCAGCTGGTCACGGCCACCAGCACCACGATGTCCACCAGCAACTTGGCGCCCGGCACGTTGAGCACCTCCAGCACTCGCTGGAACGAACCCACAGCCTTCAGTTGCGGGTCATTCCAAGCGACCAGCGAGACAACCAGGAAGATCGACGCCAAGTAGAAGATCGCGATGCGGTACACCACCAAGTTGGTGGCTCGGCGGATCTTCTCCTTGGGGTTGGCAGTTTCATCAGCGGCGATGGTGACGATCTCGGCACCGAAGAACGAGAAGATGGTGATCAACACGCCGCCCAGCACCGTGCCGAAACCGTTAGGCATGAACCCACCGCTCTCCCACAACCGGCTCACACCGGACACCTCGGCCAACGGCCAGAAGCCGAACACCGCCAGGCTGCAAACCACGATGAAAGCGATGATCGCGACCACCTTCACCAGCGCGAACCAATACTCGAAAGCACCGAAGTTCTTCACGCTCACCAGGTTGGTGCCCGACAGCACGACCATGATCAGGAAGGCGAACAGCCATGAAGGTACAGCAGGGAAGTAAGCATGCAGGATGTCGGCGCCAGCGATGGCCTCGACCGGGATGATCAACACCCAGAACCACCAGTACAGCCAACCGATGGTAAAGCCCGCCCAGGGGCCGATGGCCTCGCTGGCGTAGGTGGAGAACGAGCCGCTGTTGGGGTTGGCGATGGCCATTTCGCCGAGCATGCGCATCACCAGCAGCACCAGCAGGCCGGTCATGGCGTAGGAAATCAGAATCGCCGGGCCGGCGGTGGCGATGGCGTTGGAAGAGCCGATGAACAACCCTGCTCCGATGATGCCGGCGATGGAAATCATCGAGACCTGGCGGGAGGTCAGCCCGTGTTGCAGGGAACGCTGTTTCTTGTTGTGTGGCGATGCCATGGGGAACCCTCTAATGGGTCGGCCGTTTGCAGCAACGGCTGAAAAAGTTGAAGCAGAATGTTGTCAGTCAGAGTCGCTCTTTGTTGTTCTTGTAATACCCGGTTGCGCGGTTGCCCTCCTCTTCGCATGCCCGGTTGAAATCGTTGACGCAGGTCAGTATTAATCTATGAGGCCGGGTCGACAAAACGACCTTTTCGACACACATCATTCCAATAAAGAATGAACTCGTTCCTTTTTTTGCAGGGTTCACCGCCACCATGTCCAAACGCCTGATGCCCTCGACCACCGCCCTGCAATGCTTTGAGGCTGCCGCCCGCCACCTGAGCTTCACCCGTGCAGCGCAAGAGCTGCACCTGACCCAGAGCGCGGTGAGCAAACAGGTGGCGCAGCTCGAAGACATGCTCGCCCACCCGCTGTTCCAGCGCATTCGCAGGCGTTTGCACCTGACGCCGGCCGGCGCGCTGTACCTCACCGAAGTGAACAAGATCCTCACCCAGATCGACATTTCCAGCCGTTACATCCTCAGCTACGGCGACGAGACCGAAGTGCTGCGTATCGCCACCCAGCCGACCTTCGGCGCGCGCTGGCTGGTGCCCAAGCTAAAAGGCTTTGGCGAGCGTCATCCGCGCATCCACCTGGATATCCGTAACGAACTGGAGCCGTTCGACCTGGTGCAGGCCAAAGCCGACATCGCGTTCTTCTTCGGCCAGGGCACCTGGCCTGGGGCCACCTGCATCGAGCTGTTCAGCGAGGAAGTCGTCCCAGTGTGCGCCCCTGAACTGCTGGCCAATCGGCCCTTGCGCAGCGCGCAGATGCTCGGCGAGCACCGCCTACTGCAGTGCGCCTCGCGCCCGGAGGCCTGGCACGAGTGGTTCCTGGGGCTGGGGCTGCATAGCCAGAACAGCTACCACGGGCCACGCTTCGACACGTTCTACCTGTGTATCCGCGCTGCCATCGCCGGTTGCGGCATCGCCCTGATCCCGCGCTACCTGGTGGCCGAAGAGCTGAGCGAGGGCAAGCTAGTGGTGGCCTGGGACCATCCGGTACCGAGCAATGGCCGGCACTTCATGGCCTATGCCGAACATGCCGCCGAAGTCCCCAAGGTCAGGGCCTTCGTACGCTGGATCAGCGAACGGGTGGCTGAGGAAGATTGAGCGGCGTCAGTACGAGCAGGGCTTGCCTGCGCCCTTACATCACGAATCCTGGGAATGATCGTGATCCAATAATTCGTTTGCGGAACATACCCACTGCACGCTTGGATATGAGCCATATTCGAACAACAGGCCGCGTGTAGATGAATCAGGAAAGTATCAGCCAATCCATAGCCATCGTTCACCCGATTACACTTTCCCACGGCCGCAATGCCGAAGTATGGGACACCGATGGCAAACGCTACATCGACTTCGTCGGCGGTATCGGTGTGCTCAATCTGGGCCACTGCAACCCCGCCGTGGTCGAGGCGATCCAGCAACAGGCCGGCCGCCTGACCCACTATGCCTTCAACGCCGCCCCACATGGCCCGTACCTGGCACTGATGGAGCGACTGGCCGCGTTCGTGCCAGTCAACTACCCGCTGGCGGGCATGCTGACCAACAGCGGTGCGGAAGCGGCAGAAAATGCACTGAAGGTCGCACGTGGCGCCACCGGCAAACGCGCCATCATCGCCTTTGACGGCGGTTTCCACGGTCGTACCCTGGCCACCCTAAACCTCAATGGCAAGGTCGCGCCTTACAAGCAGCGCGTCGGTGAATTGCCAGGCCCGGTGTACCACTTGCCCTTCCCCAGCCCTGACACCGGCGTTACCTGCGAACAGGCTCTGAAGGCCATGGACCGGCTGTTCAGCGTCGAACTGGCGGTAGAGGACGTGGCAGCGTTCATCTTCGAGCCGGTGCAAGGCGAAGGCGGCTTCCTGGCCATGGACCCTGCGTTCGCCGAGGCGCTGCGGCGCTTTTGCGACCTGCACGGGATCCTGATCATCATCGACGAAATCCAGTCAGGTTTCGGCCGTACCGGCCAACGCTTCGGCTTCCCGCGACTGGGCATCGAGCCGGACTTGCTGTTGTTGGCCAAGAGCATCGCCGGGGGCATGCCGCTGGGTGCGCTGATGGGCCGCCGAGAGCTGCTGGCGGCCCTGCCCAAAGGTGGCCTGGGCGGCACCTATTCGGGCAACCCGATCGCCTGTGCGGCGGCACTGGCCAGCCTTGCACAGATGACCGACACCCACCTCGCCACCTGGGGCGAGCGCCAGGAACAGGCGATAGTCGCACGCCATGCACGCTGGAAAGTCTCGGGGGCCTGCAAGTACCTGGGACGCCTGACCGGCACCGGCGCGATGCGCGGCATCGAGCTGGTCAATCCAGACGGCAGCCCGGCACCGGCGCAACTGGCCAAAGTGCTAGAGGCCGCGCGGACCCGCGGCTTGCTGCTGATGCCCAGCGGCAAGGCGCGGCACATCATTCGCCTGCTGGCCCCGCTGACCATCGAGGCCGAGGTGCTAGAGGAAGGCCTGGATATCCTCGAGCGCTGCCTGGCGGAACTGGACTGAGGGGCTTACAGCCCCAGCTCTGCCGGGGTGAGCATGTCGCATTCGAAGGCGATCCAGCCGCCTTCGAGTTCGGCATGACCGTTGACGATCGGGCCGTAGTAGGTCAAGCCATTGTCCAGGGTGACGCAGATGTGCGTGGCCGACTTCTCGGGCGCTGCGAGGGTGCCCACGAAATGCACCTTTTTCAGGGTTTCGGTCACCGCCTCCAGGCCAACACGCATGTTCGGGTTTTCCGAGGCCTCGGTGTCACCCCCACGATCTTCGCAGCTGACGGTCACGGTGGCGATGTAGGGGTACTTGTTACTCAAGCGGGTTTACCTCAAGGCATGGGGGCGAAAATTGCCGCTAGGGTACGGCAGAGCGTGGTCGTTGTCTCTAGTGTCCTGCTCGCGAAGCAGGCGCACTCCGGCAAAGGCTTCGAAGACGCCGCGCGGCCAGACCAGCATGGCCTCCACCGCCTCGATCTGTTAGGGTGCCCGCCGATGCACGCCCCACCACGCGAGGACAACGAGTGAGCGCCGAACAACCCCTGATCGCCGACCTGTTCGAGGTCGACAAACGCCTGACCCTCAAGCCTGTCGTGGACTTCAACAGCTATCTGCGCAACGCCTTCGGCGAAGGCCCGTGCCGCTGCCATCGCTGTGTCGAGAACGCCGGCGACGAAAGCACCTACAGCTATCGCCACACCTTCGAACTCGAAGGCCGCACCCTCAACCGCCGCTTCGCCAACAGCGCCGGGAGCGACGTACTGCTGGTGCTGAAGAAAGCCTGGCTGTCGTACACCAAGCACGAGCTGATCACCGTCGGCAGCCTGGACATGACCACCCTCAAGGCCTTTACCGACGCCAGTCTGCACGAGCGCCTGCTGGCCCTGCTGCCCGCCAGCGGCCTGGCCCACGAGACCGACGGCCAGTGGCAATTGCAGGTCCTGGCCGACTGACGGCACGCTGTACGACGCAGCACCACGGCAGGTTTCTCCCGCTCTGCTACCTTGGGAGAACCTTCACCTGCAGGTGACTCGCCATGGCCCGCACCACCCCCATCGAGCTGTACCGCAATATCGGCATCGTCGCCCACGTAGATGCCGGCAAGACCACCACCACCGAGCGGATCCTGTTCTACACCGGGGTCAACCACAAGATGGGCGAAGTGCATGACGGCGCGGCGACCATGGACTGGATGGCCCAGGAGCAAGAGCGCGGCATCACCATCACCTCGGCGGCCACCACAGCGTTCTGGCAAGGTTCGACCAAGCAATTCGCCCACAAGTACCGCTTCAACATCATCGACACCCCAGGCCACGTCGACTTCACCATCGAGGTGGAGCGTTCGCTACGCGTGCTCGACGGCGCGGTGGTGGTGTTCAGTGGCGCCGATGGAGTCGAGCCGCAATCCGAAACGGTGTGGCGCCAGGCCAACAAGTACCACGTGCCACGCCTGGCCTACATCAACAAGATGGACCGCCAGGGCGCGGATTTCCTGCGTGTGGTCAAGCAGATCGACCAGCGCCTGGGCCACCACCCGGTACCTATCCAACTGGCCATCGGCAGCGAGGAACACTTCATCGGCCAGATCGACCTGGTCAAGATGAAGGCCATTTATTGGAACGACGCAGACCAAGGCACCAGTTACCGCGAAGAGGACATCCCTGCCGAGTTGCAGGCCCTGGCCGACGAGTGGCGCGCCCACATGATCGAAGCCGCTGCCGAGGCCAACGACGAACTCACCCTGAAGTTTCTCGACGGCGAAGAGCTGACCGTCGAAGAAATCAAGGCAGCCCTGCGCCAACGCACCATCGCCAACGAGATCGTGCCCACCATCCTCGGCTCGTCGTTCAAGAACAAAGGCGTACCGCTGATGCTCGACGCAGTGATCGACTACCTGCCCGCGCCCTCGGAAATCCCAGCGATCAAGGGCACCGACCCAGACCACGAAGACAAGCACCTGGAGCGCCACGCCGACGACCACGAGCCGTTCTCGGCGCTGGCCTTCAAGATCGCCACCGACCCATTCGTCGGCACCCTCACCTTCGCCCGGGTGTATTCCGGCGTGCTCAGCTCGGGCAATGCCGTGCTCAACTCGGTCAAGGGCAAGAAAGAGCGCATCGGCCGTATGGTGCAGATGCACGCCAACCAGCGCGCCGAGATCAAGGACGTATGTGCCGGCGACATCGCCGCGCTGATTGGCATGAAGGACGTCACCACCGGCGATACCCTGTGCGACATCGATAAGCCGATCATCCTCGAACGCATGGACTTCCCCGACCCGGTGATCTCGGTGGCAGTCGAGCCCAAGACAAAGGCCGACCAGGAAAAGATGGGCATTGCCCTGGGTAAGCTGGCCCAGGAAGACCCGTCGTTTCGCGTGCGCACCGACGAGGAAACCGGCCAGACCATCATCTCCGGCATGGGCGAGCTGCACCTGGACATCATCGTCGACCGCATGCGCCGCGAGTTCAACGTCGAGGCCAATATCGGCAAGCCACAGGTGGCCTACCGCGAGAAGATCCGCAATACCTGCGAAATCGAAGGGCGTTTCGTGCGCCAGTCCGGTGGGCGCGGCCAGTACGGCCACTGCTGGATCCGCTTCGCACCGGGCGACGACGGCAAGGAGGGCCTGGAGTTCGTCAACGAGATCGTCGGCGGCGTAGTGCCGCGCGAGTACATCCCGGCGATCCAGAAAGGCATCGAGGAGCAGATGAAGAACGGCGTGCTGGCCGGCTATCCGCTGATCAACCTGAAAGCTGCGGTGTACGACGGCTCATACCACGACGTCGACTCCAACGAAATGGCCTACAAGATCGCCGCCTCCATGGCCACCAAGCAACTCTCGCAAAAAGGCGGCGCGGTGCTGCTGGAGCCGGTGATGAAGGTCGAGGTAGTCACCCCGGAGGAGTATCAGGGCGATATCCTCGGCGACCTGAGTCGACGCCGCGGCATGATCCAGGATGGCGACGAGACCCCGGCCGGCAAGGTAATCCGCGCCGAGGTGCCGCTGGGTGAAATGTTCGGCTACGCCACCTCGATGCGTTCGATGACCCAAGGCCGAGCCAGCTTCTCGATGGAGTTCACCCGGTACGCCGAGGCACCGGCAAGTATTGCCGATGGCATTGTGAAGAAGAATCGCGGGGAATAGCCTTTCTACTGTACCGGCCCTTTCGCGGCTAAAGCTCCCACGGGTTATGCGATCGCTGTGGGAGCGGGTTTACCCGCGAAAGGGCCAGCACTGGCAGCACACCTCTTCAGTGCTGCTCGCCAGCGCGCTTCAACAGCTTCTTGCAGCGCTCCGACAGGTGCACCACGCGTAGGTGCTTGCCGGCCCTGGCATAGCGCTCGCGCAGGGTCTTGAGCGCCGCAACCGCCGAATAATCGACAAAGCTCAGGTGCTGGCAATCCAGCGTCACTTTGTCCGGGTCGCGTGCCGGGTCGAATTGATTGAGAAACGGCGTGGTCGAGGCGAAGAACAACGTGCCATGCACCTGGTAATGCTTGCTGCCCTCGGCATCGAGATGAGCATCGGCATACAGCTCGCGGGCGTGCTGCCAGGCGAAGTTGACCGCAGCGATGACGATGCCAAACAGCACCGCCGTAGCCAAGTCGGTGAACACTGTGACCACGGTCACCGCGATGATCGCCAGCACATCGCTGACTGGCACCTTGTTCAACACCCTTAACGAAGCCCAGGCGAAGGTCTGCTGGGCGACCACGAACATCACCCCGACCAACGCCGCCAACGGAATGCGTTCGATCAACGGTGAGAGGAACAGCACGAACAGCAGGATCATCACCCCCGCCACCACCCCAGACAGCCGGCCACGGCCATTCGAACTGAGGTTGATCACGGTCTGTCCGATCATCGCGCAGCCGCCCATGCCACCGCACAATCCCGACACCATGTTGGCCGCCCCCAACGCCACGCACTCACGATCCGGGAATCCCCGACTTTCGGTGATCTCGTCGGTGAGGTTGAGGGTCAGCAGGGTTTCCAGCAAACCAACCATGGCCATCAGCAGCGCATAGGGGGCGATGATCTTCAGGGTTTCGAGGCTCCAAGGCACCTCGGGCAACGCCAGGCCAGGCAAGCCACCGGCGATATGCGCCATATCACCCAGGGTGCGAGTCGGCAGGCCCAGCAGGTACACCAACAGACCGACACCGAGGATCGCCACCAGGGCCGGGGGCACGGCGCGGGTCAGTTTCGGCAGGCCATAGACCACCAGCATGGTCAGCGCCACTAACCCGATCATCAGGTACAGCGGCGTACCACTGAGCCAGTGCTCGCCTGTCTTGAAATGCTCCAACTGCGCCAAGGCGATGACGATCGCCAAGCCGTTGACGAAGCCGAGCATCACGGGGTACGGCACTAACCGCACCAGCTTGCCGAGGCGCAGCACGCCAAACAGAATCATCACCACCCCGCCCAGCAAAACCGTGGCCAGCAGGTACTGCGCCCCGTGCTGCACCACCAGAGCGACGATCACCACGGCCATCGAGCCGGCGGCGCCGGAGATCATGCCTGGCCGGCCACCGAACAGTGCGGTCAGGGTGCAGATGATGAAGGCGCCATACAGGCCCATCAGCGGATTGAGATGCGCCACCAGAGCGAACGCGATGCACTCTGGCACCAAGGCAAAAGAGGTGGTCAGGCCGGCGAGTAGATCGGCGCGTAAACGAGCGGGTTTCATGAAGGTCCTATACCGGTTGCACAGACAGGCCCGCTCCCACAGGAACCGGGCAGTCTTCGCAGGTGTGGCTGAAATCGAGGGCGCGATGTTACGGAATTTGTCTGACAGCAGCCATCACGCTGTTATCCCTACCCGGCAAGATGCTCGTAAATTTGCCATCATGCGTATTCCACTCGCGGAGATCATGGACATGCCGCTACGCCCCCTCCTCACCTCGCTGCTGCTGGCCGCCAGCCTGACCGCCCAGGCCGCCACCGAGGTCATCCCCCTGCAACACCGTGCCAGCAGCGAACTGCTACCCACCGCCCAATCGTTCATCGGCCAGGACGGCAGCGTCAGCGCCTTCGAGAACAAGCTGATCGTCAACGCAGCGCAACCGCGCATCGACGATCTGCGCGCCCTGTTGCAGCAGCTCGACACGGCCCCCAAACGGCTACTGATCAGCGTCGATAACAACGACAGCAACTTCCAGGACAACCGCGGTAACGCACGAGTGATCCACTACGGCACCTCCAACCGCGAAGGAGGCCTGCAACAAGTGCAGGCCAGCGAAGGGCAGCCGGCGTTGATCCAGGTAGGGCAGAGTATTCCCATCACCAGCACCTCAACCGATGCTTACGGGCGCCTTCAGAGCAACACCGAATACCGTAACGTCACCCAAGGCTTCTACGTAACGCCGCGCCTGAGCGGTGATACGGTTCGGCTGCAAATAAGCACCAATCATGATCGAATGAGCCAGCAACGTCAGGATGTAGTGAACGTGCAAAGCACCGACACGACCATCACCGGCCGCCTCGGCGAGTGGATCACCCTGGCCGGCTTCAATCAACAGAGCCAAGCCGAACGTAGCGCGTCAAGCCTGAGTTACAGCACACAACGGGGTGAAAACATGACATTGCGTGTCAAAGTCGACCTTCTCGACTGAAACCAGACAAATCAAGGCCTCGACCAAAGGCCTTTAAACTGACCAGTGAGTCGTATTAGACCAAAGATGTAGTAAGCACAAAAAGTCACTACAAAACATTTGACAGGGCCTTTTTTGCAAAGGCATAGTGGCCTCGCTCCCGCTAATCAGAGGCCCTGGCAAGGGTCTTCGGAGCGCCCTCCCAACACCCGCGGAGGCGCTTCGTGTCCATACGGCCCACAAGGCGGTCCGACGCGATTGCGACTGCAACGAAGAAGTTGTCCCGAGGGACGGAAGCGCATCACCGCAGCACAGGTCATCGCGTCGCAGCAGCAAGGCATCCACGAGCCGAACTGCCATGCCTCGCCGCGCCCTGACTGCCCCTTCCCCTTCGAGCCTTCCGCGTTAGCCGCCGCCATCTCCAGCCAGCCGTCAGGCCCTCTGAGCTGCGTATCCGAGCATCAGCACAATTATTCTCAAGATCGATGCGACGAGGTTTATTTCCATGGCACTGACACGCGAACAGCAAATTGCAGCCCTCGAGAAAGACTGGGCCGAAAACCCGCGCTGGAAAGGCGTGACCCGTACCTACACCGCCGCCGATGTCGTTCGCCTGCGTGGCTCGCTGCAGCCCGAGCACACCTTCGCTCGCCAAGGCGCAGAAAAACTGTGGAAGCTGGTCACCCAGGGCGCCCACCCGTCCTTCCGCCCAGAGAAAGATTTCGTCAACTGCATGGGCGCCCTGACCGGCGGCCAAGCCGTGCAGCAGGTCAAAGCCGGCATCCAGGCCATCTACCTGTCCGGCTGGCAAGTGGCCGCCGACAACAACTCGGCCGAGTCCATGTACCCCGACCAGTCGCTGTACCCGGTCGACTCCGTGCCGACCGTGGTCAAGCGCATCAACAACGCCTTCCGCCGCGCCGACCAGATCCAGTGGAAAGCCGGCAAGAACCCTGGCGACGATGGCTACATCGACTACTTCGCACCGATCGTGGCCGATGCAGAAGCCGGTTTCGGCGGCGTGCTGAACGCCTACGAACTGATGAAGAACATGATCGAAGCGGGCGCCGCAGGCGTGCATTTCGAAGACCAGCTGGCGTCGGTGAAAAAATGTGGCCACATGGGCGGCAAGGTCCTGGTACCGACCCAGGAAGCCGTGCAGAAACTCGTCGCAGCCCGCCTGGCCGCTGACGTCGCCGGTGTGCCAACCATCATCCTGGCGCGCACCGACGCCAACGCCGCCGACCTGCTGACCAGCGACTGCGACCCTTACGATCAACCGTTCGTGATCGGCGAGCGCACCCGCGAAGGCTTCTACAAAGTCCGCGCCGGCCTTGACCAGGCCATTGCACGTGGCCTTGCCTACGCGCCGTATGCCGACCTGATCTGGTGCGAAACCGCCAAGCCAGACCTGGACGAGGCGCGCCGCTTTGCTGAGGCGATCAAGAAGGAGTACCCGGACCAGATCCTGTCGTACAACTGCTCGCCATCGTTCAACTGGAAGAAGAACCTGGACGACGCCACCATCGCTAAGTTCCAGCGCGAGCTGTCGGCCATGGGCTACAAGCACCAGTTCATCACCCTGGCCGGTATCCACAACATGTGGCATGGCATGTTCAACCTGGCGCACGACTACGCCCGCAACGACATGACCGCCTACGTCAAGCTGCAAGAGCAGGAGTTTGCCGACGCCAGCAAAGGCTACACCTTCGTCGCGCACCAGCAGGAAGTCGGCACCGGCTACTTCGACGACATGACCACCGTGATCCAGGGTGGCGCTTCGTCGGTGACCGCACTGACGGGCTCGACCGAGGAAGAGCAATTCCACTGATTGCGGACGGCTCAGAAAAGGCCCGGGGCGTGTAGGCGCTCCGGGCCTTTTTATGCGTCAGCGGTAGCCCCCCCCGCATTGCCTTGACGCGCCTTCCACGAGGAGCACAGCGCAGGCAACATTTCATTTCAGGTCTATCATTGTGGCAGCCCAGCCAGCAAGGATTGCCCATGCCTCGTCCAGGCCACTCCAGCATGATCGCCCTCGACCGCTCTCGCCCGACGCAACGCTCACTGCCCACCAGGCATCGGCTCGACCAGCGACCGATCGCGACCTTCGAACCTGCACAAAATCGGCAAAGTGTTGACTCAGCGCGGTGCACGTACACCTCGAAGCTGCTAGAACGAGCGTTTTTCGCCTACGCAAGTGGGCAGTGCGCCACATGAACTTCGCAACTGCGGCGAAAAGGCAAAACAAGCAGGTCAGCGTTAAATGATATTAATTATCATTACACGAATAGACCGTCGTTACAGTGGATAAGAAACATAATTAACAAAAGCGCGCGCAATGCCCTAAAATCAAGGGTTTCAGCCAGTTACGAACGGTTTTTGTTCTTAAAACTACGAATAAATTTGCAACGGAAATTTTACTTGTAGTGGCTTTACCCATAAAATCAGCGAGATTGATTCAGCTGCGACATTTGGTCACTGCATCTGCGACACCGCGTCGCCGCTCTACTTATTTCAGACTGCAGAGCTGGGTCTCTGTATAAGGATTTCAAGCATGTCCGATTCGGTAGGTCTCATCGCCCACAATTGGGGCTTTGCCATCTTCCTCCTGGGTGTCGTCGGCCTGTGCGCCTTCATGCTCGGCCTGTCCAGCCTGCTCGGTAGCAAGGCATGGGGTCGCGCCAAGAACGAACCCTTCGAATCCGGCATGCTGCCCGTCGGCAGCGCGCGCCTGCGCCTGTCCGCCAAATTCTATCTGGTCGCGATGCTGTTCGTGATCTTCGATATCGAAGCCCTATTCTTGTATGCATGGTCTGTGTCCGTCCGCGAAAGCGGCTGGACCGGATTCGTCGAAGCTCTCGTTTTCATAGCAATTCTGTTGGCAGGTCTTGTCTACCTTTGGCGCGTCGGGGCGCTCGATTGGGCTCCCGAAGGTCGCCGCAAGCGGCAAGCGAAGCTGAAACAATGAGGCTTTGGCATGCAATACAATCTCACCAGAATCGATCCGGATGCGCCCAACGAGCAGTACCCGGTCGGTGAACGGGAAACCGTCACCGATCAACTGCTAGAGGACCAGGTCCACAAGAACATCTACATGGGGAAACTCGAAGATGTGCTGCGTGGCGCGGTCAACTGGGGTCGCAAGAACTCCCTCTGGCCGTACAACTTCGGCCTGTCCTGCTGCTACGTGGAAATGACCACGGCCTTCACGGCGCCCCACGACATCGCCCGCTTCGGCGCCGAAGTCATCCGGGCCTCGCCGCGCCAGGCCGACTTCATGGTCATCGCCGGGACCTGCTTCGTCAAAATGGCACCGATCATTCAGCGCCTGTACGAGCAGATGCTCGAACCCAAATGGGTCATCTCCATGGGTTCGTGCGCCAACTCCGGCGGCATGTACGACATTTACTCGGTCGTTCAGGGGGTCGACAAGTTCCTCCCCGTGGACGTTTACGTGCCTGGCTGCCCGCCGCGCCCCGAAGCGTTCCTGCAAGGCTTGATGCTGCTGCAGGAGTCGATCGGCCAAGAACGACGCCCGCTTTCCTGGGTGGTTGGTGATCAAGGCATCTACCGTGCCGAAATGCCAGCCCAGAAAGACCTGCGTCGCGAACAGCGCATTGCGGTAACCAACCTGCGCAGCCCCGACGAAGTCTGATCCAGCGACCTGCCGCCCGCTCCCCCAGGAGCCGGCGGCCTGGCTTCATTCTTAACGCTGACCCAAAGCGACCGAGACCATGACAGCGGACAACGCTATTTTCATTCCGCCCTACAAGGCTGACGACCAGGATGTGGTCGTCGAACTGCACAACCGTTTTGGCGCCGACGCATTCGTCGCCCAGGAAACCCGCACCGGCATGCCGGTTCTGTGGGTCAAACGTGCCCAACTCAAGGAAGTGCTGAGCTTCCTGCGTGGTGTCGCCAAACCGTACAGCATGCTGTACGACCTGCATGGCGTCGACGAGCGCTTGCGTACCCAACGCCGCGGCCTGCCCGCTGCCGACTTCAGCGTGTTCTACCACCTGCTGTCGATCGAGCGTAACAGCGACGTGATGATCAAGGTCTCGCTCAGCGAGGGCGACCTGAATCTGCCGAGCGTGACCGGCATCTGGCCCAACGCCAACTGGTACGAACGCGAAGTCTGGGACATGTTCGGCATCGATTTCGCCGGCCACCCGCACCTAAGCCGCATCATGATGCCGCCGACCTGGGAAGGTCACCCTCTGCGCAAGGACTACCCAGCCCGCGCCACCGAGTTCGACCCTTACAGCCTCACGCTGGCCAAGCAGCAGCTCGAAGAGGAATCGGCGCGCTTCAACCCCGAAGCCTGGGGCATGAAACGTCAGGGCGCCAACGAGGACTACATGTTCCTCAACCTCGGCCCCAACCACCCCTCCGCCCACGGTGCGTTCCGCATCGTGCTGCAACTGGACGGTGAAGAGATCGTCGACTGCGTCCCGGACATTGGCTACCACCACCGTGGCGCCGAGAAGATGGCCGAGCGTCAGTCCTGGCACAGCTTCATTCCCTACACCGACCGTATCGACTACCTCGGTGGGGTGATGAACAACCTGCCTTACGTACTGGCGGTCGAGAAGCTCGCCGGTATCAAGGTGCCACAGAAGGTCGACACCATCCGCGTGATGCTGGCCGAGTTCTTCCGAATCACCAGCCACCTGCTGTTCCTGGGTACCTATATCCAGGACGTCGGCGCGATGACCCCGGTGTTCTTTACCTTCACCGACCGCCAGCGCGCCTACACCGTTATCGAGGCGATCACCGGTTTCCGCCTGCACCCGGCCTGGTACCGCATCGGTGGTGTAGCCCACGACCTGCCGCGCGGCTGGGACAAGCTGGTCAAGGACTTCGTCGAATGGCTGCCCAAGCGCCTGGACGAGTACGAAAAGGCCGCCCTGCAGAACAGCATCCTCAAAGGCCGTACCATCGGCGTTGCCGCCTACAACACCAAGGAAGCCCTGGCCTGGGGTACCACCGGTGCAGGCCTGCGTGCCACCGGCTGCGACTTCGACCTGCGCAAGGCGCGCCCTTACTCCGGCTACGAGAACTTCGAGTTCGAAGTACCGCTGGCCCACAATGGCGATGCCTATGATCGCTGCATGGTCCGTGTCGAAGAGATGCGCCAGAGTATCCGCATCATCGACCAGTGCCTGCGCAACATGCCGGAAGGCCCGTACAAGGCGGATCACCCGCTGACCACGCCGCCGCCGAAAGAGCGCACCCTGCAGCACATCGAAACCCTGATCACTCACTTCCTGCAAGTCTCGTGGGGCCCGGTCATGCCGGCCAACGAGTCGTTCCAGATGATCGAGGCGACCAAGGGCATCAACAGTTACTACCTGACGAGCGACGGCGGCACCATGAGCTACCGCACCCGGATCCGTACGCCCAGCTACCCGCACCTGCAGCAGATCCCTTCGGTGATCAAAGGCAGCATGGTCGCGGACCTGATCGCGTACCTGGGCAGTATCGACTTCGTTATGGCTGACGTGGACCGCTAAGCATGAACAGCACGCTTATCCAAACCGACCGTTTCGCCCTCAGCGAAACCGAGCGCTCGGCCATCGAGCACGAGATGCACCACTACGAGGACCCGCGCGCGGCGTCCATCGAAGCCTTGAAGATCGTGCAGAAAGAGCGCGGTTGGGTGCCGGACGGCGCCATCTACGCCATCGGCGAGGTACTCGGCATCCCTGCCAGCGACGTCGAGGGTGTGGCCACTTTCTACAGCCAGATCTTCCGCCAGCCGGTCGGCCGCCACATCATCCGCGTATGCGACAGCATGGTCTGCTACATCGGCGGCCACGAGTCGGTGGTCAGCCAGATCCAGAGCGAGCTGGGCATCGGCCTGGGTCAGACCACCGCCGACGGACGCTTCACCCTGCTGCCAGTGTGCTGCCTGGGCAACTGCGACAAGGCCCCGGCGCTGATGATCGACGACGACACCTTTGGCGACGTGCAACCTGCCGGCGTCGCCAAGCTGCTGGAGGGTTACGTATGACCATCACTTCCTTCGGCCCGGCCAACCGCATCGCGCGTAGTGCCGAAACCCACCCGCTGACCTGGCGCCTGCGTGACGACGGCGAGCCAGTCTGGCTGGCCGAGTACGAATCCAAGAACGGCTACGCCGCGGCGCGCAAGGCGCTGGCCGAGATGTCCGCCGACGACATCGTGCAGAGTGTCAAGGACTCCGGCCTCAAGGGTCGCGGCGGTGCAGGCTTCCCCACTGGCGTGAAGTGGGGCCTGATGCCCAAAGACGAATCCATGAATATCCGCTACCTGCTGTGCAACGCGGACGAAATGGAGCCCAACACCTGGAAAGACCGTATGCTGATGGAGCAACAGCCCCATCTGCTGGTCGAAGGTATGCTGATCAGCGCCCGTGCGCTGAAGGCCTATCGCGGCTACATCTTCCTGCGTGGCGAATACACCACTGCGGCGAAGAACCTCAATCGCGCCATCGATGAAGCCAAGGCTGCCGGCCTCTTGGGCAAAAACATCCTGGGCAGCGGTTTCGATTTCGAGCTGTTCGTGCACACCGGCGCCGGGCGCTACATCTGCGGTGAAGAAACCGCGCTGATCAACTCGCTCGAAGGCCGTCGCGCCAACCCACGCTCCAAGCCGCCCTTCCCTGCCGCCGTCGGCGTGTGGGGCAAACCGACCTGCGTGAACAACGTCGAGACCCTGTGCAACGTGCCGGCGATCGTCGCCAACGGCAACGACTGGTACAAGTCGCTGGCCCGCGAAGGCAGTGAAGACCACGGCACCAAGCTGATGGGCTTCTCCGGCAAGGTGAAGAACCCAGGTCTGTGGGAGCTGCCGTTCGGCGTCACCGCCCGCGAACTATTCGAAGATTATGCCGGTGGCATGCGCGACGGCTTCAAGCTCAAGTGCTGGCAGCCAGGCGGCGCGGGTACCGGCTTCCTGCTGCCCGAACACCTCGATGCACAGATGTACGCCGGTGGCATCGCCAAGGTCGGCACCCGGATGGGTACGGGCCTGGCGATGGCGGTGGACGACAGCATCAACATGGTCTCGCTGCTGCGCAACATGGAAGAGTTCTTCGCCCGCGAATCCTGCGGCTGGTGCACCCCCTGCCGTGACGGCCTGCCGTGGAGCGTGAAGATGCTGCGCGCGCTGGAAAAAGGCCAAGGCCGCGCCGAAGACATCGAGACCCTGCTGGGTCTGGTCAACTTCCTCGGCCCAGGCCGCACCTTCTGTGCTCACGCACCGGGTGCCGTCGAGCCGTTGGGCAGTGCCATCAAGTACTTCCGCTCGGAGTTCGAGGCCGGGGTCGCGCCAGCAGCCGCGGGTGACGCCCTGCGTACGAACCTCGCCAAACCGATCGTGGTCGGCGCATAACAAGATGATGAGGCAGGTGGTCCGTGCCACTTGCCAGCTTGCCGACAGGCCCGAGTGATCGCGGCGTGTCGCAAGCCCACCGATTTCCATTAGCCACGCCTGCTCACGCGGGCCAACGAAGAACTTTGAACCATGGCCACTATCCACGTAGACGGCAAAGCGCTCGAAGTCAACGGTGCAGACAACCTGTTACAGGCCTGTCTGTCGCTCGGCCTCGACATCCCCTATTTCTGCTGGCACCCGGCGCTCGGTAGCGTCGGCGCCTGCCGGCAATGTGCGGTCAAGCAGTACACCGACGAGAACGACACCCGTGGTCGTATCGTCATGTCCTGCATGACCCCTGCCTCCGACGGCACCTGGATCTCCATCGACGATGAAGAGTCCAAGGCGTTTCGCGCCAGCGTCGTCGAGTGGCTGATGACCAACCACCCGCACGACTGCCCCGTGTGCGAGGAAGGCGGTCACTGCCATCTGCAGGACATGACGGTAATGACGGGCCACAACGAGCGCCGCTACCGTTTCACCAAGCGTACCCACCAGAACCAGGACCTCGGCCCGTTCATCGCCCATGAGATGAACCGCTGCATCGCCTGCTACCGCTGCGTGCGCTACTACAAGGACTACGCTGGCGGCACCGACCTGGGTGTGTATGGCGCGCATGACAACGTGTACTTCGGTCGCGTCGAAGACGGCGTTCTGGAAAGCGAGTTCTCCGGCAACCTCACCGAGGTCTGCCCGACCGGTGTGTTCACCGACAAGACCCACTCCGAGCGCTACAACCGCAAGTGGGACATGCAGTTCGCCCCGAGCATCTGCCATGGCTGCTCCAGCGGCTGCAACATCAGCCCCGGTGAGCGCTACGGTGAACTGCGCCGTATCGAGAACCGCTTCAACGGCTCGGTCAACCAGTACTTCCTGTGCGACCGTGGCCGCTTCGGCTATGGCTACGTCAACCGCAAGGACCGTCCACGCCAGCCGTTCCTCGCCGACGGCACCAAACTGAGCCTGGACGCCGCCCTGGACAAGGCCGCCGACCTGCTGCGTGGCCGCACCATCGTCGGCATCGGCTCGCCACGCGCCAGCCTCGAGAGCAACTACGGCCTGCGCGAGCTGGTCGGCGCCGAGTACTTCTACTCGGGTATCGAAGCCAGTGAACTGGCCCGCGTACGCCTGGTACTGGACGTGCTGAACAACAGCCCGCTACCGGTCCCGACGCTGCGTGACATCGAAGACCACGATGCCGTGTTCGTGCTCGGTGAAGACCTCACGCAAACCGCCGCCCGAGTAGCCCTGGCCGTGCGCCAGGCGACCAAGGGCAAGGCCGAGGCCATGGCCGACGCCATGCGCGTGCAGCCGTGGCTGGATGCTGCGGTGAAGAACATCGGCCAGCACGCGTTGTACCCGCTGTTCATCGCCTCGCTGGCTGAAACCAAGCTGGACGACGTCGCCGAGGAGTGCGTGCACGCCGCCCCGGCCGACCTGGCCCGCATTGGCTTCGCCGTGGCCCACGCCATCGACCCGAGCGCGCCTGCCGTCGAAGGCCTGGACGCCGACGCCAAGGCACTGGCCCAGCGCATCGCCGATGCCCTGGTCGCCGCCAACCGCCCGCTGGTGGTCGCCGGTACGTCGCTGGCAGAGCCTGCGCTGATCGAAGCCGCCGCCAACATCGCCAAGGCCCTGAAGCTGCGCGAGAAGAACGGTTCGCTGAGCTTGGTCGTGCCCGAGGCCAACAGCCTTGGCATGGCGATGATGGGCGGCGAGTCCGTTGACGCCGCGCTGGACGCGGTCATCAGCGGCAAGGCCGATGCCATCGTGGTGCTGGAAAACGATCTGTACACCCGTGTACCGGCCGCCAAGATCGATGCAGCCCTGGCGGCGGCCAAGGTAGTGATCGTCGCTGACCACACCAAGACAGCGACGGTGGACCGCGCCCACCTGGTACTGCCAGCGGCCTCGTTCGCCGAAGGCGACGGCACCCTGGTCAGCCAGGAAGGCCGCGCCCAGCGTTTCTTCCAGGTGTTCGACCCGCAATACCTGGACAGCAGCATCCAGATTCACGAAGGCTGGCGCTGGATGCACGCCCTGCGTGCGACCCTGCTCAACAAGCCGGTGGACTGGACCCAACTCGACCACGTCACCAGCGCCTGCGCCGAAGCTGCCCCGCAACTGGCGGGTATCGTCAACGCAGCGCCAAGCGCCGCGTTCCGCATCAAGGGCATGAAGCTGGCCCGCGAGCCGCTGCGCTACTCCGGGCGTACCGCCATGCGCGCCAACATCAGCGTCCACGAGCCGCGCACCCCGCAGGACAAGGACACCGCGTTCGCCTTCTCGATGGAAGGCTACTCGGGCTCGGCCGAACCGCGCCAGCAAGTGCCGTTCGCCTGGTCGCCGGGCTGGAACTCCCCGCAAGCCTGGAACAAGTTCCAGGACGAGGTCGGTGGTCACCTGCGTGCAGGCGACCCGGGCGTGCGCCTGATCGAATCGCAAGGTGATCGCCTGAACTGGTTCAATACCATTCCGGGCGCGTTCAACCCGGCCCGTGGGACCTGGACTGCCGTGCCGTTCTTCCACCTGTTCGGCAGTGAAGAGAACTCCTCGCGCGCCGCCCCGGTGCAATCGCGTATCCCGGCTGCCTACGTGGGCCTGGCCAAGTCCGAGGCCGAGCGCCTGGGCGTCAACGACGGCGCGCTGCTGAGCCTGAGCGTCGGCGGCGTTTCGCTGCGCCTGCCGCTGCGTATCCATGAAGAACTGGGCGCTGGCCTGGTTGCGCTGCCCAAAGGCCTGGCCGGCATTCCGCCCGCCATCTTCGGTGCACCCGTCGAAGGCCTGCAGGAGGCAGCACAATGAGCTGGTTCACCCCCGAAGTGATCGATGTGATTCTCACCGTCGTGCGGGCCATCGTGGTCCTGCTGGCTGTGGTGGTCTGCGGCGCGCTGCTCAGTTTCGTCGAGCGCCGCCTGCTGGGCTGGTGGCAGGACCGCTATGGTCCGAACCGTGTCGGCCCGTTCGGCATGTTCCAGATTGCCGCCGACATGCTGAAGATGTTCTTCAAGGAAGACTGGAACCCACCCTTCGTCGATCGCATGATCTTCACCCTGGCGCCCGTCGTGGCCATGAGTGCACTGCTGATCGCCTTCGTGGTGATTCCGATCACCCCGCTGTGGGGCGTCGCCGACCTGAACATCGGCCTGCTGTTCTTCTTCGCCATGGCCGGTCTGTCGGTCTACGCCGTGCTCTTCGCCGGCTGGTCGTCGAACAACAAGTACGCCCTGCTGGGCAGCCTGCGAGCCTCGGCACAGACCGTATCGTACGAAGTGTTCCTGGGCCTGGCGCTGATGGGTGTGGTGGTGCAGGTAGGCTCGTTCAACATGCGCGACATCGTTGAATACCAGGCCAACAACCTGTGGTTCATCATTCCGCAGTTCTTCGGCTTCTGCACCTTCTTCATCGCTGGCGTCGCCGTGACCCACCGTCACCCGTTCGACCAGCCGGAAGCGGAACAGGAACTGGCCGACGGCTACCACATCGAATATGCCGGCATGAAATGGGGCATGTTCTTCGTCGGTGAGTACATCGGCATCATCCTGATCTCGGCGCTGCTGGTAACCCTGTTCTTCGGTGGCTGGCACGGCCCGTTCGGCATCCTGCCGCAGGTGCCGTTCCTGTGGTTCGCCCTGAAGACTGCGTTCTTCATCATGCTGTTCATCCTGCTGCGCGCCTCGATCCCGCGCCCACGCTATGACCAGGTGATGGACTTCAGCTGGAAGTTCTGCCTGCCGCTGACCCTGATCAATTTGCTGGTGACCGCTGCGATCGTGCTCTACAACACGCCAGCCGTCGCGGCCCAGTGAGGATTTGACCCATGTTCAAATATATCGGCGACATCGTTAAGGGCACCGGCACTCAGCTGCGCAGCCTGGCCATGGTGTTCTCCCACGGGTTCCGCAAGCGCGACACCCTGCAATACCCCGAAGAACCGGTTTACCTGCCGCCGCGCTACCGCGGCCGCATCGTCCTCACCCGCGACCCCGACGGCGAAGAACGCTGCGTGGCGTGCAACCTCTGCGCGGTGGCCTGTCCGGTAGGCTGCATCTCGCTGCAGAAGGCCGAGACCGAGGACGGTCGTTGGTACCCTGAGTTCTTCCGCATCAACTTCTCGCGCTGCATTTTCTGCGGCCTGTGCGAAGAGGCGTGCCCGACCACCGCGATCCAGCTGACCCCGGATTTCGAAATGGCCGAGTTCAAGCGTCAGGACCTGGTGTACGAGAAAGAAGATCTGCTGATCTCCGGCCCCGGCAAGAACCCTGACTACAACTTCTACCGTGTTGCGGGTATGGCCATCGCTGGCAAGCCGAAAGGCGCTGCGCAGAACGAAGCCGAGCCGATCAACGTGAAGAGCTTGCTCCCATAAGGACAGAAAGATGGAATTCGCTTTCTACTTCGCATCCGGGATAGCCGTTGTCTCCACGCTTCGCGTGGTGACCGGCACCAACCCCGTGCACGCCCTGCTCTACCTGATCATTTCGCTGATCTCCGTAGCGATGATCTTCTTCTCCCTCGGTGCGCCGTTCGCTGGCGCCCTGGAAGTGATCGCCTACGCCGGCGCCATCATGGTGCTGTTCGTCTTCGTGGTGATGATGCTCAACCTCGGGCCGGCCTCGGTCGCCCAGGAACGCGGCTGGCTCAAGCCGGGAATCTGGGCGGGGCCTGTGATCCTTGCCGCCCTGCTGCTGCTTGAGCTGCTCTACGTGCTGTTCGCCAACCCCACCGGGGCGGCCATCAGCGGCACCACCGTGGACGCCAAGGCCGTGGGCATCAGCCTGTTCGGTCCTTACCTGCTGGTGGTCGAACTGGCCTCGATGCTGCTGCTCGCCGCAGCCGTCACCGCCTTCCACCTGGGCCGCAACGAGGCGAAGGAGTAAATCATGGGTGCTATCCCTCTCGAGCATGGTCTGGCGGTCGCCGGTATCCTGTTCTGCTTAGGTCTGGTTGGCCTGATGGTCCGCCGCAACATCCTCTTCGTGCTCATGAGCCTGGAAGTCATGATGAACGCCGCTGCCCTGGCGTTCATCGTCGCCGGTGCGCGTTGGGTCCAGCCCGACGGCCAGGTGATGTTCATTCTGGTGATCAGCCTGGCAGCCGCCGAGGCCAGCATTGGCTTGGCGATCCTGCTGCAGCTGTATCGCCGCTTCCACACTCTCGACATCGATGCTGCCAGTGAGATGCGCGGATGAACCTACTCTTTCTGACTTTCGTCTTCCCCCTGATCGGCTTCCTGCTGCTGTCGTTCTCGCGCGGGCGGTTCTCGGAGAACCTGTCCGCGCTGATCGGCGTCGGTTCGGTGGGCCTCTCGGCCGCCACCGCCGCCTACGTCATCTGGCAGTTCAACGTCGCCCCGCCTGAAGGCGGCGCGTACAGCCAACTGCTGTGGCAGTGGATGTCGGTGGATGGCTTCGCGCCGAACTTCACCCTGTACCTGGATGGCCTGTCGGTCACCATGCTCGGCGTAGTCACCGGCGTCGGTTTCCTGATCCACCTGTTCGCCTCCTGGTACATGCGTGGCGAGACCGGCTACTCGCGGTTCTTCTCGTACACCAACCTGTTCATCGCCAGCATGCTGTTCCTGATCCTGGGCGATAACCTGCTGTTCATCTACTTCGGTTGGGAAGGCGTGGGCCTGTGCTCGTACCTGCTGATCGGCTTCTACTACAGCAACCGCAACAACGGTAACGCGGCGCTCAAGGCGTTCATCGTCACCCGCATCGGCGACGTGTTCATGGCCATCGGCCTGTTCATCCTGTTCGCCCAGCTGGGTACGCTGAACGTTCAAGAGCTGCTGGTACTGGCCCCGCAGAAGTTCCAGGCGGGCGACACCTGGATGGTCCTGGCGACCCTGATGCTGCTCGGTGGCGCGGTCGGTAAATCGGCCCAGCTGCCGCTGCAGACCTGGCTGGCCGACGCGATGGCCGGCCCGACGCCAGTCTCGGCCCTGATCCACGCCGCCACCATGGTGACCGCCGGCGTCTACCTGATCGCGCGTACCAACGGCCTGTTCCTGCTGGCACCGGACATCCTGCACCTGGTTGGTGTAGTGGGCGGTGTCACCCTGGTCTTGGCTGGCTTCGCCGCGCTGGTGCAGACCGACATCAAGCGTATCCTCGCCTACTCGACCATGAGCCAGATCGGCTACATGTTCCTCGCATTGGGCGTTGGCGCGTGGGACGCGGCGATCTTCCACCTGATGACCCACGCTTTCTTCAAGGCCCTGCTGTTCCTTGCCTCCGGTGCGGTGATCGTTGCCTGCCACCACGAGCAGAACATCTTCAAGATGGGCGGTCTGTGGAAGAAGCTGCCACTGGCCTACGCCAGCTTCGTGGTCGGTGGTGCAGCGCTTGCCGCCCTGCCGATCCTGACCGTGGGCTTCTACTCCAAGGACGAGATCCTCTGGGAAGCCTTCGCCAGCGGCAACACCGGCCTGCTGTACGCAGGCCTGGTGGGCGCGTTCATGACCTCGCTGTACACCTTCCGCCTGATCTTCATCGCCTTCCACGGTGAAGCCAAGACCGAAGCCCACGCCGGCCACGGCATCAGCCACTGGCTGCCGCTGGGCGTGCTGATCGTGCTGTCGACGTTCATCGGCGCCTGGATCCATCCGCCACTGGCCGGTGTGCTGCCAGAAAGCGCCGGTCACGCCGGTGGCGAAGCCAAGCACTCGCTGGAAATCGCCTCGGGCGCCATCGCCGTCGCCGGTATCCTGCTGTCGGCCCTGCTGTTCCTGGGCAAGCGCAGCTTCGTCAGCAGCATCGCCAACAGCGGCCTGGGCCGCGTCCTGTCGGCCTGGTGGTTCGCCGCCTGGGGCTTCGACTGGATCTACGACAAGCTCTTCGTCAAACCGTACCTGCTGATCAGCCACGTCCTGCGCAAGGACCCGGTTGACCGCGGCATCGGCCTCATCCCGCGCATGGCGCGTGGCGGTCACGTTGCCATGAGCAAGACCGAGACTGGCCAGCTGCGTTGGTACACCGCCTCCATCGCCGTCGGTGCCGTGCTGGTACTCGGCGCAGTACTGGTGGCTGCGGTATGACCCTGAATCTTGCGACTTTGCCAAAGGAAACCAACCCGTCATGATTTTGCCTTGGCTGATCCTGATCCCCTTCATCGGCGGCTTCCTGTGCTGGCTGGGTGAGCGCTTCGGCGCCACCCTGCCGCGCTGGATCGCGCTGCTGACCATGTCCCTGCTGCTCGGAATCGGCCTGTGGCTGTGGGGCACTGGCGACTACACCCTCGCCCCAGCACCGGGCGCCGAACCTGCCTGGGCCGTGGAATACAAGGTCCAGTGGATCCAGCGCTTCGGCATCAGCATCCACCTGGCCCTCGACGGCCTGTCGCTGCTGATGATCCTGCTGACTGGCCTGCTCGGCGTGCTGTCGGTGCTATGCTCCTGGAAAGAGATCCAGCGCCACGTCGGCTTCTTCCACCTCAACCTGATGTGGATCCTGGGCGGCGTGGTCGGTGTGTTCCTGGCGCTGGACCTGTTCCTGTTCTTCTTCTTCTGGGAAATGATGCTGGTGCCGATGTACTTCCTCATCGCGCTCTGGGGCCATAGCTCGGCGGACGGCAAGAAGACCCGGATCTACGCGGCGACCAAGTTCTTCATCTTCACCCAGGCCAGCGGCCTGATCATGCTGGTGGCGATCCTGGGCCTGGTGCTGGTGAACTACAACGCCACCGGCGTGCTCACCTTCAACTACAGCGACCTGCTCAAGGCTGAACTGCCTGCCGGTATCGAGTACGTGTTGATGCTGGGCTTCTTCATCGCCTTCGCAGTGAAGCTGCCGGTTGTGCCGTTCCACTCCTGGCTGCCTGACGCCCACGCCCAGGCACCGACCGCAGGCTCCGTGGACCTGGCGGGCATCCTGCTGAAGACCGCGGCCTACGGCCTGCTGCGCTTCGCCCTGCCGCTGTTCCCGAACGCCTCGGCAGAGTTCGCGCCCATCGCCATGACCCTGGGCCTGATCGGTATCTTCTACGGCGCCTTCCTGGCCTTCGCGCAGACCGACATCAAGCGCCTGATCGCTTTCTCCAGCGTCTCGCACATGGGCTTCGTGCTGATCGGTATCTACTCCGGCAGCCAGCAAGCGCTGCAGGGTGCGGTGATCCAGATGCTGGCCCACGGCCTGTCGGCCGCGGCGCTGTTCATCCTCTCCGGCCAGCTCTACGAGCGCCTGCACACCCGTGACATGCGCGAGATGGGCGGCCTGTGGCACCGCATCGCCTACCTTCCGGCCATCAGCCTGTTCTTCGCCGCAGCCTCCCTGGGCCTGCCGGGCACCGGCAACTTCGTCGGCGAGTTCCTGATCCTGATCGGCAGCTTCGTGCACGTCCCTTGGATCACCGTAATCGCGACCACCGGCCTTGTGTTCGGCTCGGTCTACTCGCTGATCATGATCCACCGCGCCTACTTCGGCCCGGCCAAGGCCGATACCGTACTGGCCGGCATGGACGGCCGCGAGCTGATCATGGTGCTGGGCCTGGCGGTGTTGCTGATCTTGCTGGGCGTGTACCCGCAGCCGTTCCTCGACACCTCTGCCGCCACCATGAGCGGTGTGCAGCAGTGGCTCGGTTCCGCTTTCACTCAACTCGCTTCGGCCCGGTAAGAGCGCTATGGAATTCACCACTCAACACTTCATCGCATTGGCGCCGATGCTGATCACCACCATCACCACGGTGGTGGTGATGCTGGCGATCGCCTGGAAGCGCAACCACTCGCAGACCTTCCTGCTGTCCACCGTGGGCCTGAACCTGGCCTTGCTGTCGATCCTGCCGGCACTGAAAGTCGCGCCGCTGGCGGTCACCTCGCTGGTGACCATCGACAAGTTCGCCTGCCTGTACATGGCGATCATCCTGATTGCCACGCTGGCCTGCGTGACGCTAGCCCACGCCTACCTCGGCGAAGGCTCCAAGGGCTTCCCAGGCAACCGTGAAGAACTCTACCTGCTGCTGCTGATGTCGGCTCTCGGTGGCCTGGTGCTGGTCAGCGCCAACCACCTGGCGGGTCTGTTCATCGGCCTGGAGCTGCTCTCAGTGCCGGTCTACGGCCTGGTGGCATACGCGTTCTTCAACAAGCGTTCGCTGGAAGCCGGCATCAAGTACATGGTCCTGTCGGCCGCCGGTTCCGCTTTCCTGCTGTTCGGCATGGCGCTGCTGTACGCCGACGCCGGTGCCCTGACCTTCGACCAATTGGGCAAGGTCCTGGCTGCCACCAGCATGCCAAGCCTGCTGGCGCAGCTGGGCCTGGGCATGATGCTGGTCGGCCTGGCCTTCAAGCTGTCGCTGGTGCCGTTCCACCTGTGGACGCCGGACGTTTACGAAGGTGCTCCGGCCCCCGTCGCGGCGTTCCTGGCCACTGCCAGCAAGGTCGCCGTGTTCGCCGTCGTGGTCCGTCTGTTCATGCTCTCCCCTGCTGCCAGCAGCGGCGTGCTGAGCACCGTGCTGTCGGTCATCGCGGTGGCATCGATCATCGTCGGCAACCTGCTGGCCCTGACCCAAAGCAACCTCAAGCGTCTGCTGGGTTATTCGTCCATCGCCCACTTCGGCTACCTGGTCATCGCCCTGGTCGCAAGCAAGGGCCTGGCCCTGGAAGCCATGGGCGTGTATCTGGTCACCTACGTGATCACCAGCCTCGGCGCCTTCGGCGTGATCACCCTGATGTCCTCGCCGTACGGTGGCCGAGACGCCGATGCCTTGTACGAGTACCGCGGCCTGTTCTGGCGCCGTCCGTACCTGACGGCGGTACTGACCGTGATGATGCTGTCGCTTGCCGGTATCCCGCTGACCGCAGGCTTCATCGGCAAGTTCTACATCATCGCCACCGGCGTCGAGTCGCACCTGTGGTGGCTGGTAGGCGCACTGGTGCTGGGTAGCGCCATTGGCGTGTACTACTACCTGCGCGTCATGGTCACCCTCTACCTGGTCGAGCCGAACCTGCGTCGCCACGACGCCCCGCTGAAGTGGGAACAGCGTACCGGCGGCGTCATGCTGCTGGCCATCGCCATCCTCGCCTTCGTGCTGGGCGTATACCCGCAGCCGCTGCTGGAGATGGTGCAGCAAGCCGGCCTGCAACTGATCGGCTGATCCGCCCTACGCGTCAAAAAACACCCCGCTCATGCGGGGTGTTTTTTTATCTGCGCCCTGGGCGGTTCACTCGCCAGCGCCACCCTGTCCTACCCCGGTCATTGCGGCTTTGCGCAGTTCTCCGTTGGCTGACGGCAGGTAGACTTCGGGGTTGGGCATCCCGCTGGGGGACAGTTCGTGGGTCATCTCGAACTCAGCGCGCACGGACCAGCCACAGGCCTCCGTCGTGCATTGCAAGTAGGCAATTCGCAGAAAAATATGCCGCCCTTCACTGGTGCGTATGCGCATCCTGCTCTGGCAGTGAGGGCAAACGAGCTTGTAGGTACTCACGGCATGTACCTACCAGCCATGCCAAGGCAGCCTGTCTGTGGGAAAAATCGCTTTGGTGTGTCAGTTATAACTGCACAACTGGGTATATTCTTCAGTTTGGTATTTCTCATTGCAGGAATGCTCCTTGAAACGCGGGGCTGTATTCGTAACGAGTAGTTTAAGCCCATGAATTATCGTTAAACCAGTCATGGATATTTGTTATGAGTACACACTCACTGCCAGCGGTATTGGCTCGCCTGAAGCTGATGACCGGCACCCAGAGCGATGCGGAGCTTTCACGGGCGTTGTCGATCAGCCCGCAGACGCTCAGCAGCTGGAAGGTGCGTGAAAGCATTCCCTATGCGTTTTGCGTAGCCTTGGCCCAGCAGCAGGGTTGTTCGCTGGACTGGCTGTTGCTCGGCCACACCGCCGCCAATACCGCGCCAGACAACGACGGGCACTGGGAGCAGGAGATCCTCGAGCAACTACGGGTATTGCCTGCGGATGACCGTCGAGCCGTTGCCCTGTTCATTCGCGACAAACAACGCATTCAGCATTTGCAGTGGCAACTGGCGAGGCTCACCGGGGATCTGGCGACAGCTGGCACGCCTTAGCCTTTGCGGCGCCAACGCTGGATCAACTCGCGGGGGTCCAGCGAATCGAGTCCGACCATGATCTTCAGGCTGATCGGAATGACCACCACCGACGCCACGAAGGCTGCCATGCCCCTGGATAGTATCGGGGCAACTGACAGTACCAGCGGCTCGAACAGGTGGCCCACGCCGACGGTGATGAAGACCAGCAAGAGTTTCTTGGCCAGTGTCAGGCGCCGGGACTTGTCGGTGATCAGCCGATCACGTGCCGCGCTGACCAACAAGGCCCCCAGCAACGCCGCGAACAGCACGTAGCCATCGGCACCCAGCAGATTCGCGGTGGCAGCAGATAGGTCATCCAAGAAGACGTGCTCAGGCATATCCCAATCCTCTGCTCGCCATACCGCAGGCACTGCGCACAATGGCAACCTCGACGAACCTTACGTAGCAGACCCGTAACGCGCGGCCAGCCGCGTGCCCGCTCACGTCTTCTAGCCGGTTATAGCCACGTGCCTTGAGCGCCGCACGCCAGACGGAGAACTCGCGGGCCGCGTCGATCACGGCGCACCGTGCAGCAATGTCCAGCGCGATTTCACTGACGTTGCAATGCAGGACCAAGTGCGCATGCAGCCCGGCCAGATCCACCCTGGGCCAGAAGGGATCATGGCTGTCGGCAAAAGCCTGGATACTCATGATGCCTCCTTACTGCTCGCTCAGGATGCCGTAGCGGATGGCCTTGATCACGGCGGCCACACGGGTGGAGACGTCGAACTTGCGCAGCAGGTTCGAGACATGGAAGTTGACCGTCGATTCCTTGCATTCAAGGATCTGGCCGATCTCCCACGAGCTTTTGCCATAAGCACACCACAACAACACCTGCCGCTCGCGCGGGGTCAGGTGGATCGGGGCTGCATCCAGTAGTGGCTGCAGGGCGTTGCAGGCGTTGTCAGTCATCTTTGCACTCCAAGAGCGATTGAGAGCGGCATCACTGCCGAGGGCGATCACCTTACGAGGCGCTCGCTGCCTGGCTCTACTCGCACGGTTTGTAAAGAACCTTCTTACAAAACCGTCTGCCGAAAGCTGCACGACATTTCCCAAGATTCTTCGTGCTTCACGCGACATTTCGCTCGTCTCAACGCCGTTGCCCATTCGCCTTTCGCCTGGAGCCGTACAATGCGTCGTGTTTTGCCCCTCTCGTCCTGCCTTGGCCTGCTGGTTGCGTTCAGCACCGTTGAGCCTGCCCTGGCCGCATCCGCCGTCGAGCTTGGCGAGGTGTTGATCAACGACGAAGAGCTGGACGAACAGGCCGCTGCCGCTCAGCGCCTGCGTGAGATCCCCGGCGCCAGCAACCTGGTGGACATGCACAAGGTCGGCCAGGGTCGGGTGGCCACCAACCAGGACGTGCTCGCCTACCAGCCTGGCGTCTTCGCCCAATCGGCGGGCAATGACGGCATCAAGCTGTCGATCCGCGGTTCCGGGATAAACCGTGCCCCTGGCGCCCACGGCTCGGGCGTCTACACGATGTTCGACGGGCTGCCGCTGACAGGCCCAGGCGGTACGCCCTACGAGCTGTTCGAGCCGCTGTGGCTGAGCCGTGCCGAAGTGCTGCGCGGGGCCAACGGCTTCGACAAAGGCGCTCTCGCGCTGGGCGGCGCGCTCAACTACGTCACCCATACCGGCTACGATGCGGCACCGCTGCAACTGCGCTACGAAGTCGGCAGCCGCGGCTACCAGCGCCGCCACATCAGCTCTGGCCAGGTACTGGGCAACCTCGACTACTACGTGGCCCTGACCGACTCGCAATACGATGGCTACCAGGCGCACAGCAGCGGCAGCGCCAAAGGCATTGCCGCCAACGTCGGCTACCGCTTCAACACCAACTTGCAGACGCGCTTCTACCTGCGTTACCGAGAGACCGAGAATGACCTGGCCGGGCGCCTGACCAAACAGCAGATCAAGCACGATCCGCGCGCCGCCAACCCCGGCTACCTGTCGCGCAACGACAGCCGTCCGCAGCCGGGCAGTACCTGGGTGGGTAACAAGACCACCTTCTTCCTCGCCGACGACGCGCGCCTGGAAGCCGGGCTGGTCTACCACGACTTTCCGATGGACCTGCGCGAAGGTGCGATGCGCCTGAAGGTGGCCTACGCCGACGTCAGCGGCACGCTGAACTACATCCGCCGTGACAGCCTGTTTGGCCACGAGAGCAAGACCACGCTCGGCTGGCGCACCACCAAACACCTGCCCAATAGCGGCGCCTCGCAGTTCGCGCGCGTCAACGATGTGGTCGGTGAGCGCTCCCGCGACTTCACCTACCAAGGCTCGGACACGGTGCTGCATGCGGGCAACGACCTGGAACTGATCCCCGACCTGTGGCTGACCACCGGCCTTGCGGCGATCTACACCCGACGCGAGAGCGCGGTCACTTACAGTGAACTCACTTACCCGGCCAGCGGCGGCAAAGTCAGCCAGCACGACTGGGACTTTGCCCCGCGTATCGGACTGCGTTACGACCTGCGTGCGGACCTACAGGTATACGGCAACCTCAGCCGTTCGGTCGAGCCGCCGCACCCATGGGCGCTGATCTGGGGATCGACAGTGCCCTACCAACCCATAGAGCTGCGCAACCAGACCGCCACCACCCTGGAGCTCGGTACACGTGGCGACTCGGTGATCGGACATTGGGATCTGGCCTGGTACTACGCTCAGGTGCGGCATGAACTATTGGCGGTGGAGATCGTGGCCGGACAACCTGCCAAAGAATCCAACGCCAGCCCCACCGTGCATCAAGGCGTTGAAGCCAGCCTGGACAGCGTCCTTTGGGAGCAACCGGGCACAGGTAAGGTGAGCCTGCGCCAGGCCTACACCTTCAGCGACTTCCATTACCGCAACGACGACCAGTTCGGCGACAACCGCCTACCCGGCATCCCCATGCACTACTACCAGGCCGAGCTGCGCTACGACTGGCCAAGCGGGTTCTACGCCGGGGTCAACACGCAGATGGCCTCCAAGGTGCAGGTGGACTACGCCAACAGCTACCATGCCGATGCCTATGCCTTGCTCGGCGCACGCCTGGGTTGGGATTCGCCCAAGCAGGACTGGCAGACCTGGCTGGACATGCGCAACCTGACCAACAAGCGTTATGCCGCCATCGTGACGCCGGGATACGACGACCGCGGGCTGGATGTCGCCCGTTCAGTGCCCGGCGAAGGGTTTGGCGTGTACGCAGGTATTTCCTACAGTTTCCGCTAACGACCAGATCGCGGGGCAAGCCTACTGCATGGCCAGGCTTGCCCCCTCGCTATGTATGCCGCTCAGGACGGCAACTGCACCTGTCGCTTGTTCGCCACGAAGATGCCCCAACTGGACATGAACAGCGCCGCGATCAAAGGCCCGATCACGAAACCGTTGAGCCCGAACACCGCCAGCCCACCCAGGGTGGACAACAAGATCAGGTAGTCGGGCATGCGCGTGTCCTTGCCCACCAGGATCGGTCGCAACACATTGTCCACCAGGCCGATCACCAGCACCCCGAACGCTGTCAGCACGATGCCTTGCCAGATCGCGCCGGTCAGCAGGAAGTACACGGCCACCGGCGCCCAGACGATCCCCGCGCCCACCGCTGGCAACAGCGACAGAAACGCCATCAGCACCGCCCACACCAGCGCACTGGGGATACCCAAGACCCAGAAGATCAACCCACCGAGCGCACCTTGGGTGATCGCCACCAACAGGTTGCCCTTGACCGTGGCCCGTACCACACGCTTGAACTTCAACTGCAACCGACGCTTCTGCTGCTCAGGCAGCGGCACCGCCTGACGCACACGACGCGCCAGCTCCGCACCTTCGCGCAGGAAGAAGTACAACAGGTACAGCATGATGCCGAAGCTCACCATGAAGTCGAAGGTGCCCTGGCCGAAGCTGAACGCCTGCCCGGCGAGGAACTGGCTGCCCTGGGTGGCCCAATGGGTGATCTTGTCGCGCAGGCTGTCGAGGTTGCCCATGCCCATGCTGTCCAGCCCATGCCGGGCAAAGGCCGGGAGCATGTCTTTGCCACGCTCGACGTAACCGGCAATATCCAGCTGACCGCTTTCGATGCGCTGGTAAAGCGCCGCGCCTTCCTGGACCAACAAGGCGCTGATGACGATCACCGGCAGGATCGCGATCAGCAGGCAAGTGGTCAGGGTCGCGGCGGTCGCCAGGTTGCGTCGACGCTCGAAGCGCAGCACCAACCGGCGCTGCAACGGGGCGAACAGGATGGCGAGGATCACCGCCCAGAAAATCGCGCCGTAATACGGCAGCAAAATCCAGATGAACGCGATGGTCACCAGTGCCAGCAGCACGGTCAGGGCTTTGTTCTGTAACGCAGTGTCGTTCATGGGCATTCCTCTAGGGCTCAAAAGCTTAGTGCGCAGGGCAAGCGCAAAAGTGCCGTTGACCCAGGTCAATACCGCGATGCCCCGATGGCTTTAGCATCCGCGCCCTTTGCCCCGGTGCACAGCATGACCTCCCCCGCCCCCGAACTGCTCGCTCCCGCAGGCTCGCTCAAGACCCTGCGCTACGCCTTCGCCTATGGCGCCGATGCCGTCTACGCCGGCCAGCCACGCTATAGCCTGCGAGTGCGCAACAACGACTTCGATCACGCCACCCTCGCCCAAGGTATCCAGGAGGCCCATGCCCTGGGCAAGCGCTTCTACGTGGTGGTCAACATCGCCCCGCACAATGCCAAGCTCAAGACCTTCCTCAAGGACCTGGCGCCGGTGATCGAGATGGGCCCGGATGCGCTGATCATGTCCGACCCCGGGTTGATCATGCTGGTGCGCCAGCACTTCCCAGACATGCCGGTGCACCTCTCGGTGCAGGCCAACACGGTGAACTGGGCCAGTGTGCAATTCTGGCAGGGCCTGGGGCTGACCCGGGTGATCCTGTCCCGGGAGCTGTCGCTCGAAGAAATCGAGCAGATTCGCCTGCAAGTCCCAGACATGGAGTTGGAGGTGTTCGTCCATGGAGCGCTTTGCATGGCGTACTCGGGGCGTTGTCTGCTGTCGGGCTACCTCAACAAGCGCGATGCCAACCAAGGCAGTTGCACCAACGCCTGCCGCTGGAAATACGACGCCATCGCGGCCAGCGAGGCGATCACCGGTGACATCGTGCGCGAGGTCGAACCGACCCTGGGCCTGGGCGCCCCCACCGACCAGGTGTTCCTGCTCCAGGAGAGCAACCGCCCGGGGGAAGAGATGCCAGCCTTCGAGGACGAGCATGGCACCTACATCATGAACGCCAAGGACCTGCGCGCCATCCAGCACGTCGAGCGCTTGAGCCGCATGGGCGTGCACTCGCTGAAGATCGAAGGCCGCACCAAATCGCACTTCTACTGCGCCCGTGCGGTGCAGTCCTACCGCAAGGCTATCGATGACGCGGCAGCCGGCAAGCCGTTCGACCGTGGGCTGATGGATAATTTGGAATCCCTCGCGCAACGCGGCTACACCGAAGGCTTTCTGCGTCGTCATGTACATGACGAGTACCAGAACTACCAGCGCGGCAACTCGCTGTCCGAGCGCCAACAGTTCGTCGGCGAGCTGACCGGCGCGCGCGTGGACGGTCTGGCCGAAGTCACGGTGAAAAATCGCTTCGCCGTAGGCGATCATCTGGAACTGATGACCCCACGCGGCAACTACCACTTCGACCTGCAACGCCTGTGCGACCGTCAGCAACAGCCAATCGAGGTCGCGCCGGGCGATGGGCATACGGTGTACTTGCCAATCCCCGAGCAGGTGCCACTGGAATTTGGCCTGTTGATGCGCGACTTGGACCGCGACGAGGCGGCGACCTGACAGATTTGTAATCGCTGCCGGCAGGCCCCTTGCGCTATCCTGCCGGTTCGTCGCGACTACCCGGAAACCCCCTATGCTGCGCCAACACCTGCTTCCCTTGGCCCTGCTGGCCGTCACCGGACTTGCCCAGGCTGGCGAGACCATCGACGTCTACCGCGACCCTAACTGCGGTTGCTGCAAGGCGTGGATCAAGCACCTGAGCGACAACGGCTTCACGGTCAACGACCATGTCGAGCCGAACATGAGCGCCGTGAAACAGCGCCTGGGCGTCGAGCCGCGCCTGGCGTCGTGCCACACCGGCGTGATCGGCGGCAAGTTCGTCGAAGGCCATGTCCCGGCGCAACAGGTCCGCCTGCTGGCCAAGCGTGACGACCTCAAGGGGCTGGCCGTACCCGGCATGCCGATGGGTTCGCCGGGCATGGAAATGGGTGACCACAAGGATGCCTACCAGGTCATCGGTGTGACCCTGGACGGTCAGGACAGCGTGGTCGCTGAATACTGATGCTCAGCCTGTGGGCGCTGTTTCTCAGCGCCTTCGGCGCCGCCACCCTGTTGCCACTGCAATCGGAAGCGGTGCTGGTCGGCCTGCTGCTGCGCGAACCGCATGCCTGGCTCTGCCTGCTGCTGGTGGCCACGCTCGGCAACGTGCTCGGCTCGGTGGTCAACTGGCTGCTGGGCCGGGCCATCGAGCACCTGCGCGACAAACGCTGGTTCCCGTTCGGCGCCAGCCAACTGGAGCGTGCCCAGCAGCGCTACCAGCGCTGGGGCCCATGGTCGCTGCTGCTGAGCTGGATGCCGGTGATCGGCGATCCACTGACCTTGATTGCCGGGATCCTGCGCGAGCCGTTCTGGCGCTTCCTGCTACTGGTGACCCTGGCCAAGGGCGGACGCTACCTGGTGGTGGTCATGATGACTCTGGGCTGGTTTCACACCAGGTAACACCTTTCAAGATTCGTGCGGTCCACTGACTGCTAAAGTCGCCCTTTCCTACATGGCCCTACTCGGAGTGCCCCTATGCTGCGCGCCACCGCCCTGGCCCTCGCCTGCCTCAGCGCAGGCACTGCCGTCGCCGCCGAATCGCCCACCTATGGCAAGCAGCTCGAGGGCTTTGCCTACCCGCATCCACTCCAGCACTTCGACTTCCAGTCCCAGGGCCAAGCTTTGCAGATGGGCTACATGGATGTGCCTGCCCAAGGCAAGGCCAATGGTCGCAGCGTGGTGCTGATGCACGGCAAGAACTTCTGCGCCGCCACCTGGGAAACCACCATCGATGCCTTGAGCCAGGCCGGCTACCGGGTGATCGCAGTCGACCAGATCGGCTTCTGCACCTCCAGCAAGCCCGCGCACTACCAGTACAGCTTCCAGCAACTGGCCGATAACACCCACGCGCTACTGGCCAAGCTTGGCGTGAACAAGACCAGCGTGCTCGGCCACTCCACCGGCGGCATGCTCGCCACCCGCTACGCCCTGATGTATCCGCAGCAGGTCGAGCGCCTGGCGCTGGTCAATCCCATCGGCCTGGAAGACTGGAAAGCCCTCGGTGTGCCCTACCGCACGGTGGATCAGTGGTATGCGCGCGAACTCAAGCTCAATGCCGAGGGCGTACGCAACTACGAGCGCAACACCTACTATGCCGGGCGCTGGAAGCCTGAGTACGAGCGCTGGGTGCAGATGCTGGTGGGGCTGAACAAAGGCCCTGGGCACGAAGCCGTGGCATGGAACTCGGCGCTGATCTACGACATGATCTTCACCCAGCCGGTGGTCCACGAATTCAAGCACCTGAGCATGCCGACCCTGCTACTGGTGGGCGATCAGGACAGTACCGCGATCGGCAGCGACATCGCAGCGCCCGAGGTCAAGGCCACGCTTGGCAAGTACAAGGTGTTGGGGCCGCAAGTGGCGAAGATGATCCCGCAGGGCGAGCTGGTGACATTCGAAGGATTGGGGCATGCCCCGCAAATCGAAGCGCCTGCACAATTCCACCAAGCATTGGTCGGCTGGTTGGGCCGCTAAGCGAACTTCGGGAAGCCGGCCCGCATCCTGTAGAAACCAGGCGCGGCCCGGCGCTGCGCCTACAGGCCAGGCATTAGTAGACAGGCTACTGCCACACCGACGCCTCGCTCCACCCCAGCTCGGCGAAATCGTCCGCGCGCAACCCGGCCTCCTCTTCACAGAAGAACTCATCCAACTGCGGCGGGCGCACCGTAGTGTCGCTGAGCATCGCATGTACCTGTCCGCGATGATGGATCTGATGCTCGAACAGGTGCGCGAGCAAGCGCAGGCGTTGTTCACGCTGCATACGGTCCGGCCGTACGATACTCACATAGCGCCTCAACTGGTCATCGCGCAGTTGCCGACAGTAGGCGATCAGCCGCTGATCGGCCTGCGCCTGTTGGGCCTGCAGATCGGTGCAGGTGGCGAAAGGCTGCTCGGGCTGGAAGAAGCGTTCACCATCCAGATCAGGCATGGCGCCGCGCTGCTCGCACTCCAACGCATCGAGGTAGAACCAATCGACCGTCAACAGGTGATTGAGGGTGGCTTTGATCGAAGGGAAGAAGCTGCAACGGGGGGCGACGAACTCGTCCTGGGTCAGTTGCAGGCAAGCCTTGTATAGGCGGTGATTGGCCCACGCGTTATTGCAGGCCTGGGTCAGCAGATAATGTGAAAGCGGCTCCATGGTCGGCTCCTGCTTCAGGCGAAACGTTGCAACTGCATCTCCCGCAACCGGCTCAGGGTCCGTTGATACGGGAACGCCAGATACCCTTGAGTGTAGAGCGCTTCCAGGGGGACCTCGGCCTCCAGGTACAGCGCCACCCGACGGTCGTAGCATTCATCGACCAAGGCGATGAAGCGGCGCACGCTGTCATCGCGGGGGGCCAGGCTTGGCAGCTCACGGTCCCCCGCCAGCACTCGTGCCGCACCATCTTCCGTGCCACGGGCGATGCGCCCGGCCTGCGGCACGCCACCGAGCAGCGGAATGCCCCCCACCAGAATCGCCGGAAAACGGTCGCACAGGGCCATGAAGTCCATCGCGGCCAGGGGTTGCTCGCACAGGTCGGCAAAACCGCACCACAGCGCCTTGGGACTATGCCGTACTACCTGAATCTGGCGTGCGCCGACCTGCAAGGGTGCTGTACTACCGCAATCGTGCGGGCTCAATTGCGCGAATGCCGTGGCCAATGCTTCGGGCTGTGCCACCCAGTAACGCTGCTGCCGGACGCCCGGATGCAAACGGTGGTCCTGTTCGCCGGCTACCGCGTACAGCGCCATGTGCCGTTGGATGGCCGCAATCGCCGGCAGAAAGCGCTCGCGGTTGAATCCATCGCGATACAGCTGGTCGGGCGTCTGGTTGGACGTGGCGACGATCACCACGCCGTGATCGAACAGCACCTGGAACAAACGGCCAAGAATGATCGCATCGCCGATATCGCTGACGAACAACTCATCGAAGCACAGCACCCGGATCTCACCCGCCAGCTCCCGGGCCAGGGCCTTGAGTGGGTCGGCGGTGCCGCCGAGCTGGAACAGGCGTTGGTGAACCCAGGCCATGAAGTGATGAAAGTGCTGGCGTCGGGCGGGGACCGACAAACAACGGTGGAACAGGTCCATCAGCCAAGTCTTGCCGCGCCCCACCGGGCCCCAGAGGTAGATCCCCTGGGAACGGTCACCACGTTGCAGGGCATCGAAACATCCCTGCAGCGCTTCAATGGCGACCGCCTGGGCGGGATCGGCGATGAAACCCCGTTCATCGAGGGCGTGTTGGTAGAGCGCATAAGGTGTCATGGGGCGCATGGTACGCCAGTTTCGCCCCGACTGGACCCGGCGTGATCAGCCCTGCTTGAGCCCCACCTTGAGCAGCGCGCCATCCTTGGCATCGGTCAGCACATACAGATACCCATCGGGCCCCACCCGTACATCGCGGATCCGCGCGTTCAAGTCGCCAAGCAGACGCTCCTCATGCACCACCTTGTCGCCATCGAGTTGCAAGCGGATCAATTGCTGGGTGGCCAACGCACCGATGAACAGGTTGTGGTCCCAGGCCTTGAACGTTGGGCTGTCGTAGAACGCCATGCCGCTGATGCCCGGCGACTTCTCCCATACATGATGCGGATCGACCATGCCATCGACATGCTTGCCTTTGGCTTCGGGGATCGGCAGCAGCGAGTAGTTGATGCCATGGGTCGCGATCGGCCAGCCGTAGTTCTTGCCGGGCTCGGGGATATTGATCTCGTCACCGCCGCGTGGGCCGTGCTCGTGGGTCCACAGCTTGCCGGTCCAGGGGTTGAGGGCCGCGCCCTGCTGGTTGCGGTGGCCGAACGACCAGATCTCCGGGCGCACGTTGTCGCGGCCGACGAAGGGGTTGTCCTTCGGCACCTCGCCATCGGGCAGAATACGCACGATCTTGCCTTGCAACTTGTCCAGGTCCTGCGCAGTGGGACGCTGGTTGTTCTCGCCCAGGGCGATGAACAGGTAGCCATCCCGGTCGAACACCAGGCGCGAGCCGAAGTGATTACCCTCGGACAGCTTGGGCTGCTGGCGGAAGATCACCGTGAAGTTTTCCAGCCGCGCGTTGTCCTGGGACAACTGGCCACGCCCGACTGCGGTCCCGGCCTTGCCATCGCTGCCCACCTCGGCGAACGACAGGTATACCGTACGGTCCTTGGCGAACTCGGGCGAGAGCACCACATCGAGCAGGCCGCCCTGCCCCTCGGCCCAGACCTTCGGCACCCCCGATACGGGCGGGCCGACCCGACCCTCGACGTTGACGATGCGCAGGTTGCCGGGACGCTCGGTGACCAGCATGTCCTTGCCGCCGGGCAGGAACGCCAGCGCCCAAGGGTTATTCAAACCATCGGCGACGGTGCTGACGCTCAACTGGCCCTCTTCACTGGGGAACTGCTGCTCGTTCGCGGCGTGGGCCAGCAGCGGAAACAGACTGGCGGCGGCCAGGGTGGTCAACCAGATGCGTGGGGTCATACTCGAATCCTTCGAAGGGGCTCACGGCGTGCGTATCGAGTCACGCGGCGGCCGGGTGGGTTCTAGGTCAGGGCGCTGCTGCTGACGACGTAAATTCTCACCATTTCCGATGCCACGGTTGTCCAGGGTAGGCGGGCGCGGATTGGGCTGGGTGGATGGGCCACGTACTGGCGGCGTAGCAGGCACGCTGCCTTGGCGGCTGTTGGGGTTGGCGCGCTGGATCGGGCTGTTATAGGGGTTGCTGTCGCTAGCGGCGAGCAGGGGTGGCGCCCAGGGCGCGGCGTGCAGGGACATGCTCAACAACAGGCCGAGCGTCAAGGTTGGCACTGTAAGGTTCATGCTTCACCTCCTGTACGAAAAAGCGCGCCTGGGCGTTGGATAGCCTACGGCGCGCAGGGTTCGATGCGAAAGCGTGAATGCTTACCTGATGTTTCAGTCGGACGTAGCGATGGCCTTGTCCATCTTGTGCCGCGCCGCATACAGGCACAGCATCTCCATCGCCAGGGTCGCCCCAGCCAACGCGGTGATATCGGCATGGTCATAGGCCGGTGCCACCTCCACCAAGTCCATGCCCACTAGGTTGATACCGCGCAGGCCACCGAGGATTTCCAGCGCCTGCAGCGTACTCAGGCCACCGCACACCGGCGTTCCCGTGCCAGGTGCGTAGGCCGGATCGAGACAGTCGATATCGAAAGTCAGGTACACCGGCCGCTCGCCTACCCGCTGACGGATCGCCGCGACGATCGCCTCGCAGCCCTGGCGATGCACCTGGCGCGCGTCGAGGATGGCGAAGCCCTGGCTGTCATCGTTGGTGGTACGCAGGCCGATCTGCACTGAATGCGCCGGGTCCACCCACCCTTCCCGTGCGGCATGCCAGAACATCGTGCCATGGTCGATGCGCTTGCCCTCCTCGTCCGGCCAGGTGTCGCTGTGGGCGTCGAAATGGATCAGCGCCAACGGGCCATACCGGCGCGCATGGGCTTTGAGCAGCGGGTAGCTAATGAAGTGATCGCCGCCCAGGGTAAGCATCGCACAACCGGCGTCGAGAATGCGCTCGGCGTGAGCCTGGATGCTGCCCGGTACCGACTCGGGAGTGCCGTTGTCGAAGGCGCAATCTCCATAGTCGATCACCGCCAGGTGGTCGAAGGGGTCGAACGCCCACGGCCAGTGGCGGGCCCAGGCCTGCTGCACGGAGGCAGCCCGGATGGCTCGCGGGCCGAAGCGTGCGCCGGGGCGGTTGCTGGTAGCGGTGTCAAACGGCACCCCGCTGACCACCACATCGACCCCGCGTAGATCGCGGCTGTAGCGACGCCGGGAAAAGCTGGTGATCCCGGCATAGGTGCTCTCGGCAGCCGTGCCGTAAAGGCTGTCGCGGGTAATGGCTTGGTCGTTGTCCTGGGCGAGTTCCACGGTGCGTCTCCTGTCGTCGTTATTGTCGTGTACGGAAAGCGGTCCACAGGCGGTTGCGCTGGCGCAGGTCAGCCAGGTCCATGCTGCGGTCGGCGAACAGCCGTTCGCGCACCTGGGCCGGCGGGTAGATGTCCGGGTCGTTGCGCACCGCCTCGTCCACCAGCGGCGTAGCAGCCTGGTTGGCGTTGGCGAAGAACAGCGTATTGGTGAGCGCCGCCACCGAATCTGGGCGCAACATGAAGGCGATGAACGCTTTGGCGGCCTCCGGATGCGGGGCATCCTTGGGGATCACCAGGTTGTCCTGCCACACCAGGGTGCCTTCACGGGGGATGCGGTAGATCAGCTCGAACGGCTTGCCAGCGCGGCGGGCCTGCTCGGCGGCCATGGCGGCGTCGCCGTTGTAGGTCAGTGCCAGGCATACGCTGCCGTTGGCCAGGTCGTTGATCTGCCGGCCATTAGCCACATAGCTGATCGAAGGCTGCAACTGCTGTAGCAGGGCGTGAGCAGCGTCAAGGTCGGCTTTGACCTGGCTGTACGGGTCCTTGCCCAGGTAATGCAGCGCCACGCCGATCACTTCCTGTGGCGAGTCGGGCATGGCAATCCCGCAATCCTTCAGGCGGCTGGCGTATTCGGGTTTGAACAGCAAGTCGAGGCTGTCCAACGGTGCGTCACCCAGGCGCTTGCGCACCGCCTCGACGTTGATCCCAAGGCCCAGGGTGCCCCAGGTGTAAGGCACCGCGTAGCGATTGCCAGGGTCGGCCTCGGCCAGCTTGGCCAGCAGGTCCTTGTCAAGGTTGGCAAAGCCGGGCAACGCGTGCGCATCGATCGGCTGCAAGGCACCGGCCTTCAGCGCCCGGGCCAGCACCGTGGCCGAAGGCACCACCACGTCATAGCCGCTGCCACCGGTCAGCAGCTTGGTTTCCAGCACTTCGCTGGTGTCGAAGGTGTCGTAGCGCACCTTATAGCCGGTTTCCTGCTCGAAACGCTGGAGGGTTTGCGGGGCGACGTAATCGGCCCAGCTGTAGAGGTTGACGACCTTTTCCTCGGCCTGCAGCGGCAGGGCGATAAGGGCACAAAGCAGGCACAACGTTCGACGCATGGCGGGCACCTCGGCATGTGGGTGGATGCCGCCAGCATGCCCGCCGGGTTACATTGTAAAAATGGCAACTATACAAAGCTGACATTCACCAGAGGCAATGTGATGCTCGGACAACTCCACGACCTCGACCTGCACCTGCTGCGGCTGTTCGTCACTGTAGTCGAGGCCGGTGGCTTCAGTGCCGCCCAAGGTGTGCTAGGGCTTAGCCAGCCGAGCATCAGCCAGCAGATGGCCAAGCTTGAAACCCGCCTGGGATATCGACTGTGCAGCCGTGGCAAGGGCGGGTTTCGCCTGACCGACAAGGGCGAGTTGCTGTTGCAGGCAACCCGCAGCCTGCTACTGCAGATCGAGCAGTTCCGTCAGCAGGCCAATGGCGTGACGGGTCGGCTGCTGGGCCGATTGCGCCTCGGTCTTGCGGAAAACCAGGACCGCGCGGTCACCCTGCGCATCGCCCAGGCCATCACGCGCTTTCGCCAGCGCGACGAGTCTGTGCAACTGGAGATGACCTGCGCCCCACCCGCCGAGCTTGAACGGTTGCTACTGGAGCAGCGGCTGGATTGCGCCATCAGCTACTTCTCCGGTAACCAGGCAGCCTTCGACTATCAGCCGCTGTTCGTGGAGCAACAACGCCTGTACTGCGGCCAGGGGCATCCGCTGTTCAGCGTGGCGCAGCCGACCCAGGAGCAACTGCTGGAAGCGGACCAGGTGCGCCATCCCTACCGCGTGTTCAAACAGGGCGAGCCGTTCCAGAGCCTGCACAGCAGCGCAGTGGCCGAGCAGATCGATAGCGCGCTGACCTTCACCCTGTCAGGAAGGCATATCAGCTACCTGCCCTGTCACTGCGCCGCTCCCTGGGAGGCGCAGGGACTGCTGCGGGCACTGGCACCGGCGCTAGACTTCGTGGTGCCGTTCACCCTGGCCCGGCATCGCGGGCAAGCGCCGGGCGAGGCTCTGGTCGCGTTCGTGCAGGACCTGTCGTCGAGCTTCGCAGACGCGGGCCCAGTGCCCGCGCTGCGCGGGACTCAGTAGACCAGGTTCCAGGTCAGCGTGTAGGTGCGCCCCCGGCCCTGATAGTCGTACAGGTACTCAGGGCCGTAGGTCGGCGAATAGAATAACGTCGCGCGCTGCCCCCACACGGTACTGTACTGCTTGTCGAACAGGTTCTGGATCCCGGCGCTGAAGGTGCCGAACGAGGTCTGCTGGCTGCCCAGCAGATCGAAGGTGGTGTAGCCGTCGATCTGATGCTGGGCATCATCCTTGAGGGTAAAGGCGTGGTTGGCCTGCAAACGCGCGCTGCGCCCATCGCCTTTCCAGCCGACGAAACCCGTGGCCTTGGACAGCGAGGCGTAGCGCGCGTCGCGCTTGATCCAACCACCGTCGGCCGCTTCTTCCTCGGAACGCACCAGATGCAGCGTGCTGCCGGCCTCCCAGCCGTTCTGGAAGTAGCGGGTCAGCGCACCCTCGAAGCCAAAGTCGCGGCGCTTTTGGTCTTCGACATTGATGGTCAGAGTCGTAGAGTCGACGTTGATGACCTTGTCCGACCAGATGTAGTACAGCGCCGCCTGGGCGCTCCAGTCCAGATCGGAGAACCGCCAGCCCATTTCCACCTGGCGGCTCTTGATGCCGGCCAGGGGGTTGTCAGCCACCGACAGGCCGGCCTTGCCGTAATACTTGGCCGGGTCTGGCAGCTCGAAGCCTTCGCCGTAGTTGGTCCACAGCTGGTGGCCGTTTTTGAAGTCGTAGATCGCCCCCAGGTTGTACAGGTTGACCTGATAGTCGTTGCTACCGCCAGGCACACCCTTGAAGTCGCTGACCTCGACATCCATCTGCTGGCGCCGGGCGCCGCCGGATAGCGTCAGGTTATCGCTCAGGTGCCAGTCCAGCTGGGTGTAGAGCGACACGCCATCGACCCGGTAGCTGGGATAGCGCGGCGCCTGGCTGGCCTTGTCCAGATCCAGGCCGCCGCTCTGGGACGACGTCAGTGCATCGAAGGTGGTCTGGTCGGCGCTGAAACGCTCACGGTCCAGGTCCACGCCATAGGTCAGCTTGACGGTGTCCCACTGCTTGGCGAACAACGCCTTCAGCCCGGACACCTCGAAGTTCTGCTGGGACGCTGCGAAATACACGCCTCGCGAGCCGCGCGGGGTCCCGCTGTTGTAGTAAGGGAACGGGTAGAAGTTGTCGTTCTCCTTGCGGTAGGAGGCCTGCAGGTAGAAATCCTGGCCCAGCACATCGCTGTGGTGATAGTTGGCATTGAGCAGCAGGCGTCGGGTGCGCGGCTGCAGGTCGGCGGAATAGCCACCGCGCAACTCGGCGTCTTCCAGGTCGGACGGCGCGTTGTAGTTGAGGTTGGGGAAGTAGATACCCGTGCTGCCGTGGTTGCCGGAGTCATAGTACTGTGCCAGCAGATCGAGACTCTGTTCATCGTTCAGGGTCAATCCCAGGGTGCCGAGCACATCGATGCTGCGGTTGTACTGAAGGTCAGTCTGGGTGTTGTCGATGAAAATCTGCTCACCGGCGCCGTCGTAGAAGGCTTCGTTTTGCTCACCCGACACGCCGAGGCGGGCGTTCACACGCTCGTTGCCGCCGCTGATCGACTGGGCGATGCGGGTCGACAAGTCGTCGCTGTTGTTGAAGCCGCTGCTGGCGCCCAGCTGGGTTTCAAAGCGCAGCGGGCCGGGCTCGCCCTTCTTGGTCACGATGTTGATGATCCCGCCAGTGGCGCCGCCGCCATAGATGGCGCTGGCACCGGACAACACTTCGATGCGCTCCACGTTGAACGGCGCAATGCTGTCGAACTGGCGGGACAAACCCCGCGAGCTGTTCTGACTGACGCCATCGATCATCACCAACACTTCACGCCCGCGCATGTTCTGGCCGTAGTTGGTGCGTCCTTCAGGCGCCAGATCCAGGCCCGGCACCAATTTGCCGATTGCCTCCTTGAGGCTGACGCCGCTGTCGATCTGCTCGCGCAACTGCTGCTGGTCGACCACCCAGACGGTGCCAGGGATCTCACTGATGGCGGCGCTGGTGCGCGAGGCCACGCTCACCTCGATGGGCTTGAGGTTGACGCTCTGCGCTGCGTCCTTGCGCAAGGTGACCGTGCGTGGGGCGTTGAAGCGGTAACTGACCCCGCTACCGGCAAGCAGCTGTTGCAAGGCCTGCTCGACGGCGTAGTTGCCCTTGAGCGCGGGGCTTTGCAGGCCGGCGACGTCTTCGGTGGTATACAGCAGGTGCAGCCCCGCCTGGTCGGCGAAGGCGGTCAACGCCTGGTCCAGGGGCTGGGACGCCAGGTCGAGCTGCACCTGGCGGGCTTCGGCGCTTGCCAGCAATGGGGCACTGGCCGCCTCGGCCAGCAGCGGGCCAGCCAGTGTCGCCAAGGCGGTGCAGGACAACAGGACCTGTTTGAAACGGTACGGCAGCGTGGATGTGGCCTTCACGAATGGGCTTCCAGACAGTCGTGGACGAAGAGGGTGAACTGATCAGTGCCCCTACGACGATCTGGCGATGACGAACTTGCAGTGCTGAATGAAAAAAATTTAGATTTTCTTTTACGTGATCAGTAGACCACGGCCAAGAATGGCAAATAGGTGACGTTCAGGTGGTAACGTTGCTCGAGGGTACGCAACAGCGCCTGGGGATCGTCAAGGTCGAACACGCCACTGACTTCAAGCGCTGCCAACTGATGGTCGGGGATGACGATCCGTCCGCGCTGGTAACGTTCGAGTTCTGCCAGTACCTGGCCGAGCGGCTTGCCATTGAAAATCAGCTTGCCGCGCTGCCAGGCCGTACGGGTACGTGCATCCGGCGCCGGTTGCAGCGTCTGCCCGTCAACTTCGGCCCGGCCCTGGGCCAGCACCACCTGGTTGCCGCCAGCCTCGCGACGCACACTGAATACCGCGCCCTCGGCGGTGACCGGTGCAGCGCCCGCCTCGACCACGAATGGCCGAGGATCGTCGGCCATCTCGAACAAGGCCTCCCCTGCCCGTAGCAGCACCTTGCGCTCGGCACCGGTGAACGCCACCGACAGGGCACTGGCGCTGTTGAGGGTGACACGCGAGCCATCGGCCAGGGTGATGCGCTGCCGTTCGCCGACGCCAGTGTGGTAGTCCGACCGCCAGAACGGCGCCTGCTGCCAGCCACCATAGCCGGCCATCAGCAGCATCAGCGAAGCCGCGATACCGGCCAGTCGCGCCCAGCGCCGCCTTAGCGGTGGTGGCGTCGAGGCAGCGCTTGCAGTGTGACCGATGTCCTGCCACAAGGCTTCGGCTTCGCGCGCGGCCTCGGCGTGCTGCGGGCTCAATTGACACCAGCGCCTGTAGCGCGCCTGGTCGGCCACGCTGGCATTGCCCGAATGCAACGTCACCTGCCAATCGAGGGCATCGTCGGACAGATCGCAGAGAGGTTCTGGTGCGGGCATGGCGGCTACGTCAGTCATGGTTGTGCTTGAGCCAGTCACGGCAATGCCGCAAAGCCTGGCCGATGTATTTTGCCACCATGCTTTCGGAAACGCCCAACCGTTGTGCGATCTGCGCTTGGGTGAGACCCTCGACGCGGTTCAGCAACAGCGCCTGCCGGGCGTTGCTGGAGAGTTGCAACAAGGCATCGTCAAGTATCTGCAAGCGCTCACGGGCCAGTAGCGTAGCCTCAGGTGCGGGGGCTGGACAGGCCACCTCGACGCTACTGTCGCTGGGCTGATGGCTGGCGGCCAGGCGCTGTTCACGGCGCAACGCATCGATGGCCAAGTTACCGGCCACGCGAAAAATAAAACTGCGCGCATGCAGTACTTCGACCGATTGTTGATCGACCTTCAGCAGTTTCAGGTAGGTTTCCTGGGCGACATCAGCCGCTCGCTGCCGGTCGCTCATGCGCCGGGTCAGGAACTGCAGCAGGTCGTCGTAGTGCTCCTGGAAACTTGCCAGCAGCCCGGAAACAGGAGACGTCAACATCGAAAAGTAAGAGCCGCTAGGAAGAGTTATCGGGCGTTAATGAGAAACAGTATCTTTCATAACGCATTAGACTTTCAACGCCGCCGTGCATTTGCCACACTGCTGGCTCACCCGCGACCCCATCCGGTGCCCTGATGCTGACCCGCTGCTGCCTGATCCTGTTGCTGACGCTCGGCCTGAACGCATGCGCGCTGTGGCCCAACCGCGATCCGCTGAATATCAGCGTGATCGGTATAGAACCGCTGCCCGGCCAAGAACTCGAATTGCGCATGGCGGTGAAGTTGCGGGTGCAGAACCCGAACGAAACACCCGTGGATTTCAACGGGGTTGCGTTGAACCTTGAGGTAAACGACCAACCGCTGGCGGCCGGGGTGAGCAACCAGCGCGGCCAGATAGGCCGCTATGACGAGGCCGTGCTGGTGGTGCCGGTGAGCATCACCGCCTTCGCCTTTCTACGCCAGGCCTATGGAATGAGCCGTGTGGAGTCGTTGCAAGGGCTGCCCTACGTGCTGCGCGGCAAGCTCGCTGGCGGCCCGCTGGGCACCGTGCGCTTCATCGACGAGGGCAGGATCGACCTGACAGATGCCGCCAGCGGGCGGTGGTGAACGTGCGTCAGCGAGCGTTGTTCGCGGCGGCCATCATCTTGTTCACTTCACTGCGCACCAGGTAGGTGAAGTCCGCTGGCGACATGGCGTCAAGCTCGGCCCGCACCCACTCTGCCCACTTGCCTTTGCGCCGCGGCTTCTCGGCAATCAACCGAGCGGCCTCGCCCTTTGCCTTGCCGAGGTTGTTCTGCCAGTACTCGAACAAACGGGCCTTCTCTGCCTCGATCTGTGCCCGTTCCTCGAAGCTCATGTTGGCCAGATTGAAACTCATGGGTAATACCTGCCACTGGGAAATGCTCGCTATCTTACACCGGGACGCCCGTGCGTCGGTACGCCACTGCAACTTTCCAGACGCGGCGGCATCCACAGTTCACCCCCTACCTTTCACGAGGATGTGTACATGGCCAGGAAAACTGCCACGCAAGTCGACAATGACCAGATCAAGGACCAGGTGTTCAGCGAGCTTCAAGCCTTGATCGAAGAGTCCGAAAAACTGCTCAGCGACAGTGCGTCGCTGGTGGGCGAAGAAGCCGAAGGCCTGCGTGCGCAGCTGGGCCAGAAGTTGCGCCAGGCACGCCAGGCCACCAGCCGGCTTGGGCAAAAGGCCCAGCCTGTGGTGGACGCGACCCAGGATTACATAGGCGGTCATCCTTGGCAGACCGTGGCCATTTCTGCCGGTTTCGGGCTGGTGATCGGGCTGTTGCTGGGCCGGCGTCAGTAAGCGCTGATCAGGCAGCCGCCGCCATGGGGATGCCGCTGTGAAAGCGCATCTCCTGGTCCGGCGAAGTAATCAGTTGCACTTCAGCTTCGCGTACCTGCTCCACCACACGGGCGATGTCGTCGGCGTCGCCATACTGGTGAGCCAGCTTCAGATAGCCCTGGTAGTGGCGCGCCTCGCTCTTGAGCAGGCCGTGGTAAAACTTGCCAAGCTCCTCGTCCAGATGCGGTACCAGGGCTGCAAAACGCTCGCAGCTGCGCGCCTCGATAAATGCCCCCACCACGAGGGTGTCCACCAGCTTCGCCGGTTCGTGGGCGCGTACCTGGCGGCGAAGCCCAGAGGCATAACGCCCGGCTGACACCGGCCGAAGCGGCACGCCACGTCGCTTCATCAGGCGCATCACTTGCTCATGGTGCACCAATTCCTCCCGTGCCAGACGCGACATCATGTTGATCAGTTCAACGTGGGTGTTGTACTTGGCGATCAAGCTAAGGGCGGTGCTGGCGGCCTTGAACTCGCAGTTCTTGTGATCGATCAACAGGGTTTCCTGGTCGGCGAGCGCCGCTTCGATCCAGGCATCCGGGGTGCGGCAGCCGAGGAAGGCTTCGATTTCGGGAATCAGGGACATGGCACTCACAATCGCAGGGCATCGACAAAACCCGCGATTATACCGGCGGTGTCGGCCAGCACCAGTGGCTATGCTTGATGCACGTCAAACGGCGAGACACGGGGCGCCGACTATAGTCAGGCATTGGTCGCCATCGATAAGGGAGTTCACGCCCATGCAAGCCATCCGCAGCATCCTGGTCGTCCTCGACCCCGAACACGCCCACAGTCGGGCCTTGACCCGAGCTAAACTGATCGCCGGGGTGACCGGTGCGCGCCTGCACTTGCTGATGTGCGACAAGAAGCAAAACCACAGCGCACTGCTGAGCCTGCTCAGCAGCCAACTGTACGATGATGGCTACGACAACGTCTCGCATGAGCAAACATGGAAGGACAGCCTGCATGAGTCGATCATCGCTGTGCAGCAGGCCGAAGGGTGCGAATTGGTGATCAAGGAACACCGCCCGGACAACCCATTGCGCAAGGCGCTACTCACCCCTAATGACTGGGAGTTGCTGCGCCAGTGCCCATGTGCCGTACTCATGGTCAAGAGTGAACGGCCGTGGACCGGTGGCGTGATTCTCGCCGCCGTGGATGTGGGCAACCAGGATGAAGCTCACCGCCGTCTGCATGCCAGCATCATCGACCATGGGTATGCGATAGCCAGCCTAGCCAAGGGCCAACTGCATGTCATCAGCGCGCATCCCTCCCCCATGCTTTCGGCGTCGGATCCGGTGTACCAGCTCAGTGAAACCATCGAGAAGCGCTACAGGGAAGCTTGCAGCACCTTCCAGGCTGAATTCGATATCAGCGAAGAACGCCTGCATGTCGCTGAAGGGCCAGCCGACGTGCTGATCCCCTACGTCGAGAAGCAGTGCGATGCCGTGGTGACCATTGTCGGTACTGTTGCACGTACAGGAATTTCCGGCGCCTTGATCGGCAACACGGCAGAGGTGGTACTCGATTCGCTCGAAGGCGATGTACTCGTGCTCAAGAGCGAAGAGGCGATCGCGCACCTGGCGGAGCTGGCACTTAGTTGAGCGTATGCTCGAACATTAGGTAAAGCCAGAAAGACAAAACCCCTACCTGCTCGCGCAGATAGGGGTTTTGCGAAATGAATCTTGACGATGAC
>NZ_VAUO01000018.1 GCF_005796105.1 Pseudomonas mosselii
AAACAAAGCGGGGAGGCCTGTCGGCCTCCCCGCTTTATATAGAGAGAAGCGTCAGAGCACACCCGCCCCACGCAGCCGCTGCACAGCCTCGGCACTCAGCCCCAGCACTTCGCCGAGCACCGCCTCGGTGTGCTCGCCCAGTAACGGCGGCGCCTGCCGATACTCCACCGGCGTCTGCGATAGCCTGATCGGGCTAGCCACCTGCGGGACGCTCCCGGCGAGCGGGTGGGGAATATTCACCGCCAACCCACGGGCGAGCACCTGCGGATCCTGGAACATCTGCGCCAGATCGTTGATCGGACCACAAGGCACACCAGCCTGCTCCAACGCACTCACCCATTCGGCCGTGGTCTTGAACACTGTCGCCTGGCGAATCAATGGGATGAGCTCAGCACGGTGCGCCACTCGCTGCTTATTGGTCGCGAAGCGCGGATCATCCGCCCACTGCGGCTGACCGGCCACCTCGGCGAACTTTCGGAACTGCCCATCATTACCAACGGTGAGGATGAAATCCCCATCCGCCGTGGGAAAGTCCTGATAAGGCACGATGTTGGGATGCGCATTCCCCAGGCGACGAGGCGAGACTCCTGTGGTGAGGTAGTTCATCGCCTGATTGGCGAGGCATGCCACCTGAACATCCAGCAACGCCATGTCGATGTGTTGGCCAATCCCCGCCTGGTCACGGTGGGCGAGGGCAGCCAGTATCGCCACCGTGGAATAAAGGCCCGTCAGGATGTCGGTCAATGCGACACCTACCTTCACAGGTCCTGCACCGTCTTCACCCTCCGGGCGTCCAGTCAGGCTCATCAGCCCACCCAGCCCCTGGATCATGAAGTCGTACCCCGCCCGCTTGGCATATGGCCCGGTCTGACCGAAGCCGGTAATCGAGCAGTACACAAGCTTCGGGTTCATCGCCTTCAGGCTTTCATAGTCCAGCCCATAGCCCGCCAAGCCACCTACCTTGAAGTTCTCGATCACCACATCCGACTTGGCCGCTAGCTCACGCACAAGGCGCTGCCCCTCGGGCTGGGTGAAATCGATGGTCACCGAACGCTTGTTGCGATTGGCCGACAGGTAATAAGCCGCCTCACTGGTATTTTCCCCCGCGGCGTCCTTGAGGAAGGGCGGCCCCCAAGCGCGGGTATCATCCCCCGAGCCTGGACGCTCGACCTTGATCACGTCCGCCCCAAGATCAGCGAGGATCTGCCCCGACCACGGCCCGGCCAGCACCCGTGAAAGATCCAGCACCCGCAGATGGGAAAGCGCACCCATGGCCTGGCTCCTCTATTAATAGAACGCCTGGATGCCGGTCTGCGCACGCCCAAGGATCAGCGCATGCACGTCATGGGTGCCTTCATAAGTGTTGACCACTTCAAGGTTGACCAAGTGACGCGCCACGCCGAATTCGTCGGAGATGCCATTGCCACCGAGCATGTCACGCGCCATGCGAGCGATATCCAGGGCCTTGCCGCACGAATTGCGCTTCATGATGGAGGTGATCTCAACGGCAGCGGTGCCTTCATCCTTCATCCGCCCGAGGCGCAGGCAACCCTGCAAGCCCAAGGTGATTTCGGTCTGCATGTCAGCGAGCTTCTTCTGAATCAGCTGGTTGGCTGCCAACGGCCGGCCAAACTGCTGGCGATCCAACGTGTACTGGCGAGCCGTGTGCCAGCAGGCTTCGGCCGCCCCCAACGCACCCCAGGAAATGCCGTAGCGGGCGGAGTTGAGGCAAGTGAACGGCCCCTTGAGGCCACGCACCTGCGGGAAGATGTTCTCTTCGGGCACGAATACGTTGTCCATGACGATTTCGCCGGTGATCGAGGCGCGCAGGCCAACCTTGCCGTGAATCGCCGGGGCGCTGAGCCCTTGCCAGCCTTTTTCCAGGATGAAGCCGCGAATATCGCCTGCGTCATCCTTGGCCCAGACCACGAACACATCGGCGATCGGACTGTTGGTGATCCACATCTTGGCGCCCGTCAGGCGATAGCCACCCTCGACCTTGCGCGCACGGGTAATCATCGAACCTGGATCGGAACCGTGGTTGGGCTCGGTCAAGCCGAAGCAACCAATCCACTCCCCGGTGGCCAGCTTGGGCAGATACTTCTGCTTCTGTGCTTCGCTGCCGAATGTGTTGATCGGCACCATCACCAATGAAGACTGCACGCTCATCATCGAGCGGTAGCCCGAGTCGATGCGCTCCACCTCGCGCGCAATCAGCCCGTAGCACACATAGTTCAAGCCACTACCGCCGTACTGCTCGGGGATGGTCGCACCCAACAGACCCACTTCGCCCATTTCGCGGAAGATCGCAGGGTCGGTCTGCTCATGACGGAACGCCTCCAGCACACGCGGAGCCAGCTTGTCCTGGGCGAATTGGAAAGCGCTGTCACGCACCATGCGCTCCTCTTCAGTGAGCTGCTGGTCGAGCAGCAGGGGATCGATCCAGTTGAAGCTTGCTTTACCGGCCATGTGCAGAAACCTCGAAGTCGGGCAGGGAAGGGTGGCGTTGGATTGATCCTAGGCCCGAACCGTCGGCACGACAAACGAGGATTGCGCACGCTTTAGTGATATTTTCTCACTTCGTAATCAGCCAAACGCCAAGTCTGCTGACTAACTAGTGAGGTCGACGTACATGCGCCGTAAGATCCCGAGCACCACAGCCCTGGTTTGCTTCGAAGCGGCGGCACGCCACGAGAGCTTCACCAAGGCTGCCCATGAACTGGCCCTTACCCAAGGCGCGGTCTGTCGGCAGATCGGTGGCCTGGAAGCGTTCCTCAACGTGGAACTGTTCCGGCGCTCGCGCCGTGGCGTGAAGCTGACCGAAGCGGGCCTGTCCTATAGCCGCCAGGTCTCGGCGCAGCTCGATGCCGTGGAGCGCGACACGCTGTCGGTCATGCGCCAGCAGGGCGCGAACGTGATAGAGCTGGCGGTAGTGCCAACCTTCGGCACTCAATGGCTTTTGCCCAGGCTCAAGGACTTCCAGCGGCGCCACCCGGAGGTCACGGTCAACCTCACCAACCGCACGCGACCTTTCCTGTTCGCCGATACTCCGTTCGATGCCGCCATCTACTTCGGCGATGCCGACTGGTCGGGCACCCAGGCCCATCGCCTGATGGGCGAGAACCCGCTGCCGGTGTGCAGCCCAGCCTTGCTGGGCGGCCAAGATAGACTTGAGGCCAAGCGGATTGCCGAGTTGCCGTTACTGCAGCAGACCACACGCCCTTACGCCTGGCGACAATGGTTCGGCGGGCAGGGCATGAGCGTCGAGCGCGATTTGACCGGCCCTCGCTACGAACTGTTTTCAATGCTGGCCCAAGCGGCCATGCACGAGATGGGCATAGCACTGATCCCACCGTTCCTGATCCAGCGCGAGTTGGAAGAGGGCAGGCTGGTGGTCGCAAACAGGCATGCCCTGTCCAGCGACAAGGCCTACCATCTGATGATTCCCGAGCGGAAGGTGGAATCCGCCTCGCTGCGGGCCTTCCGAGACTGGCTGGTGGCACAGGCGCAACAGTACACGGCGCTTGAAAAACGACAGAGCTGACCCGGTAGTCAATTATTCTAAACACCTACAGATATACGTATTTGTCGCCAATTCGTAATCTGTACCAATGACACGAAAAACTCGATCAACCCTAGCAGCCGCGCGGTTTTGCAGCGTATTTTGCGACATTCACCACGCTACTAACGATCATCGGCAAAAAATTTTCAAAATTCCTCCTAACCTCGAAATAGCGCGTCCTTGAAGGGTTTCTAGCCGTCAGTTGCGACATACGGTCACAGGATGACTTGTAGTTTTGAGTTCGTATCGCTTCAGAACCGGTTGAAGGCCCTTGGGTTCGTCTGCAAAATGCCTCCCCCGGCCGGGATCCGGCGGGGTCGTGCTCTACGACCGCCCAGCTGCACCTTCCGAAGTGCGCGGGTTTTTATAAAGACAAAAGGTCACCGCAGGAGACAAAGTCGTGCACATTGGTGTTCCTCTCGAGACGCAGACCGGTGAGACAAGGGTCGCCGCGACCCCGGAAACCCTCAAGAAACTGATAGGCCAGGGCCATCAGGTCACCGTGCAACGGGGCGCTGGGCTCAATGCCAGCATCCCGGACACGGCCTTCGAAGCCGTTGGCGCGAAACTGGGCGAAGCGGCCGATGCCTTCGGCGCGCAGTTGGTGCTCAAGGTGGTCGCGCCCAACGATCAGGAGCTTGCCCTTATCAACCGCGGCAGCCTGCTGGTGGGCATGCTCAACCCGTTCAACAGCGAACTGATCGGCAAGATGGCCGAGCGAGGTATCACTGCCTTCGCCCTGGAGGCCGCGCCACGTACATCGCGGGCCCAAAGCCTCGACGTGCTGTCGTCCCAGGCCAACATTGCCGGCTATAAAGCCGTGCTGCTGGCGGCCCATCACTATCCGCGCTTCATGCCCATGCTGATGACCGCTGCCGGCACGGTGAAGGCAGCCCGCGTGCTGATTCTGGGCGCCGGTGTCGCTGGCCTGCAGGCCATCGCCACGGCGAAGCGCCTGGGCGCGGTGATCGAAGCGTCGGATGTACGCCCGGCGGTGAAGGAGCAGATCGAGTCCCTAGGCGCCAAGTTCATCGATGTGCCCTACGAGACCGATGAAGAACGCGCCTGCGCCGAAGGGGTGGGCGGCTATGCCCGGCCGATGCCGGCCAGCTGGATGCAGCGTCAAGCGCAGGCCGTGCACGAGCGCGCCAAGCAGGCCGACATTGTCATCACCACCGCACTGATCCCAGGACGCAAGGCCCCCACTTTGCTCAGCGCCGAAACCGTCGCACAGATGAAGCCCGGTTCGGTGGTCATCGATCTGGCTGCTGCCCAAGGCGGCAACTGCCCGCTGACCGTCGCCGACCAGGTGGTTCAAACCAATGGCGTGATCATCGTAGGACCGACCAACCTGCCCGCCCAGGTGAGTGCCGATGCATCGGCGCTGTACGCACGCAACCTGCTGGACTTCATGAAGCTGCTGTTCGACAAGGACGGCGCACTGACCATCAACCTCGAAGACGACATTGTCGCCGCGTGCCTGATGTGCCGCGACGGCCAAGTCGTGCGCAAAAACGGCTGAGGAGCACGACAATGGAAGACATGCTGATTTCCCACGGCATCTATAACCTGATCATCTTCGTGCTCGCCATCTATGTCGGCTACCACGTGGTATGGAACGTCACCCCGGCCCTGCACACCCCGCTGATGGCCGTGACCAACGCCATCTCGGCGATCGTCATCGTCGGCGCCATGCTGGCGGCCGCGCTGACCGTCACCCCGGCAGGCAAGCTGATGGGCACCCTGGCCGTGGCACTGGCCGCAGTCAATGTGTTCGGTGGCTTCCTGGTCACCCGCCGCATGCTTGAGATGTTCAAGAAGAAAACCAAGAACGAGGCGCAGAAGTCAGCATGAGCATGAATCTGGTAACACTTCTGTACCTGGTCGCTTCGGTCTGCTTCATCCAGGCGCTCAAGGGCCTGTCGCACCCGACCACCTCGCGGCGCGGCAACCTGTTCGGCATGCTTGGCATGGGGATCGCCATCCTCACCACGGTAGGCCTGATCTACAAACTCGGGGCTGAGCTGGCGACCGCCGGCATCGGCTACGTGATCGTCGGCCTGCTGGTCGGCGGTACTGCCGGCTCGATCATGGCCAAGCGTGTCGAGATGACCAAGATGCCCGAGCTGGTCGCATTCATGCACAGCATGATCGGCCTGGCGGCGGTATTCATCGCCATCGCGGCGGTGCTAGAGCCACAGTCGATGGGCATCGTGGCCACCATCAGCGATCCGATCCCGACCGGTAACCGTCTGGAGCTGTTCCTCGGCGCGGCGATTGGTGCCATTACCTTCTCCGGCTCGGTGATCGCGTTCGGCAAGCTGTCGGGCAAGTACAAGTTCCGCCTGTTCCAGGGCGCACCGGTACAGTTCGTCGGTCAGCACAAACTGAATCTGATCCTGGGCTTGGCCACCATCGCCCTGGGGCTGCTGTTCACCTTCACTGGCCACTACAGCGCGTTCACCCTGATGCTGGTGCTGGCCTTCATCATGGGCGTACTGATCATCATCCCAATCGGCGGCGCCGACATGCCGGTGGTGGTCTCCATGCTCAACAGCTACTCGGGCTGGGCAGCGGCCGGTATCGGCTTCTCGCTGAACAACTCGATGCTGATCATCGCAGGTTCGTTGGTCGGTTCGTCCGGTGCGATCCTCTCGTACATTATGTGCAAGGCGATGAACCGCTCGTTCTTCAACGTGATCCTCGGCGGCTTTGGTGGCGATACCGATACTGGCACAACACAAGGTACGAAAGAGCAGCGCCCAGTGAAGTCCGGCTCAGCCGACGATGCCACCTTCCTGTTGAGCAACGCCGACAGCGTAATCATCGTCCCCGGTTACGGCTTGGCGGTGGCACGCGCCCAGCATGCACTCAAGGAATTGACCGAGAAGCTGACCCACAACGGCGTGACCGTGAAGTACGCGATCCATCCGGTGGCGGGGCGCATGCCTGGGCACATGAACGTGCTGCTGGCCGAAGCCGAGGTGCCGTACGACCAGGTGTTCGAGATGGAAGACATCAACGCCGAGTTCGGCCAGGCCGATGTGGTACTGGTCCTGGGTGCCAACGACGTCGTCAACCCGGCAGCCAAGAACGATCCCAAATCGCCGATCGCCGGCATGCCGATCCTCGAAGCGTTCAAGGCCAAGACCATCATCGTCAACAAGCGCTCCATGGCCAGTGGCTATGCGGGCCTGGATAACGAGCTGTTCTACCTGGACAAGACCATGATGGTGTTCGGCGACGCGAAAAAAGTCATCGAAGACATGGTCAAGGCCGTGGAATAACACCACCCCTATATAAAGAAGCGCATAAGGCCCCCGAGGAGTTATTCCGCGGGGGCCTTTTGATTGGCTTGATCCAGATCAACGGCTCTACTTCCGGCCCTGGCATACGACCATGGTCGCGGGACGGCATCGGGCGAAATCTCTAGACTGCGCTCCCAGTAGCCTCAGTAGCCCGAGATAACAATCCATGTACCGTGATCGTATCCGCTTGTCCTCCCTGCACAGCAAGGTAATGAGTGCGGCTGATGCCGCTGGACTGATCCAGGACGGCATGACCGTCGGCATGAGCGGTTTCACCCGCGCCGGCGAAGCCAAGGCCGTGCCACACGCACTGGCCGAGCGTGCTAAACAGTCGCCGCTGAAGATCAGCCTGATGACCGGCGCCAGCCTGGGCAACGATCTGGACAAGCAACTGACCGAGGCCGGCGTACTGGCCCGCCGCATGCCGTTCCAGGTCGACAGCACCCTGCGCAAGGCCATCAACGATGGCCAGGTGATGTTCATCGACCAGCACCTGTCGGAAACCGTCGAGCAGTTGCGCAACAAACAGCTCACCCTGCCGGACATCGCGGTGATCGAAGCGGTGGCCATTACCGAGCAAGGCCATATCGTGCCGACCACCTCGGTCGGCAACTCGGCCAGTTTCGCGATCTTCGCCAAGCAGGTCATCGTCGAAATCAACCTGTCGCACAACACCAACCTCGAAGGCCTGCACGACATCTATATCCCGACCTACCGCCCGACCCGTACGCCAATCCCGCTGGTTAAGGTGGACGATCGCATCGGCAGCACTGCCATCCCGATCGATCCGGCCAAGATCGTCGGCATCGTCATCAGCGACCAGCCGGACTCGCCGTCCACCGTGCTGCCGCCTGACCACGAAACCCAAGGCATTGCCGACCACCTGATCGCCTTCTTCAAGCGCGAAGTGGAGGCCGGGCGCATGACCAACAAGCTCGGCCCACTGCAAGCCGGTATCGGCAGCATCGCCAACGCGGTGATGTGCGGTCTGATCGAGTCACCGTTCGAAGACCTGACCATGTACTCCGAAGTGCTGCAGGACTCGACCTTCGACCTGATTGACGCGGGCAAACTGAGCTTCGCCTCGGGCAGCTCGATCACCCTGTCGAGCCGGCGCAACGCCGATGTGTTCGGCAACCTGGAGCGCTACAAAGACAAGCTGGTACTGCGCCCGCAGGAAATCTCCAACCACCCTGAAGTGGTACGTCGCCTGGGTATCATCGGCATCAACACCGCACTGGAGTTCGACATTTATGGCAACGTCAACTCCACACACGTCTGCGGTACCAGGATGATGAACGGCATCGGCGGCTCGGGCGACTTCGCCCGCAACGCGCACTTGGCCATCTTCGTCACCAAGTCGATCGCCAAGGGCGGTGCGATTTCCAGCGTGGTGCCGATGGTCAGTCACGTGGACCACACCGAACACGATGTCGACATCCTGGTGACCGAGGTGGGCCTGGCCGACCTGCGCGGGCTGGCACCGCGGGAACGCGCGCGGGTAATCATCGACAACTGTGTACACCCGGACTATCGCGCGGCCCTCAACGACTACTTCGAGCGTGCCTGCCAGCGCGGCGGCCACACTCCGCACATCTTGCGCGAGGCCTTGAGCTGGCACGAGAACCTGGAAGAAAGCGGGCGCATGTTGGCCAGCTGATCCTTGTAAGCGACTCAATCGCGGGGCAGACCCGCTCCCACAAGACCCCTACCAGGTCATGTGAGAGCGGGTCTGCCCCGCGATGCGTTTGGACCGACACACCAAGATCAAATAACTGTTCTACTGTACTGGTAAGTCCTCGCCCTACCGAACAGGGCGAAGGAGCCTTCACGTCAAAATGCACACTATTGGTGCAGACCAGTACAGTTTAGCCAATTTTGAGTGCAACAGCGGCATTACACAGTTAACTGAGTGAGCGTATTACTGTTGAACTGTATCTACTGTTATGGACAGCGGAGGAGGAAGATGGGCACCAGTTAAATCACTACCTAATCCCGCCATAAGCGGAAGGATGTCAATCATGGAACGTACCCTCAGTTCCGGTCTGGTTTTCGAAAGCAACGCCCAAGCTTCCAACGCCTCGCTGCCGCTGCGCGCCCTGTCGACCCTGCTGCTGTGGCAGCGCCGCATGGCCAGCCGTCGTCAACTGGCCCGTCTGGACGCCCGCCTGCTGGCTGACGCCGGTATCAGCGAGTCGCAGCGTTACGAAGAGCTGAGCAAGCCTTTCTGGCGCTAAGCACCGGTCTGCGGCCCAGGCCGCAACCGCGAATTCACAAGAACCCGTCGCAGGTGACTGCGACGGGTTTTTTGTTTGTATGCCGCACAATAGAGCGGTCCAGGCCGCGACAATTACAGTTTTGTAAATCTATTAAATGACAGCAACAGTTACGTTTTGTCATCCCTGCTCACTGCAGAGGGGCGAACCGGCACGTGTTACGCTTGTCATACACGCCTGGCCACGCCCATCCGTACCGAGCCCGTAACACACAGACACAGACCTGCGCAGGAGTTCCAACCATGTCCCATAATCATCTGCTTGGCGCCGCGTTGCTGCTGTCGCTGACCGGCGCGGCTCACGCCACCAGCTTCGTGGTCACCACCGACGCCGTGGTCGGTGCGCTTGCCGCGACCACTGACGCCACCTCGGACGTGACCTCGTCGTTGCGCGACGACAAGATCGTCCAGGCCGCTCGCGACGATGCCGCCAGCTTCGTTGGCAGCGAAGGCGCCATTCGCGGTGCCAAACTGGAAAGTGCCTTCGTGCACATTCGCCAGCAACTGCCCGACCTGCAAGCCAGCGACACGCAACTGGCACGCGCTATCCTGACGCTCTAACACAAGCCTCGCGCCCGGATTCACTAGCCCTGGCCCGTGCATCCGGGGTAGCCTTCGCCGCCCGAAACCACGACCACCCGAGAGCCTATGCGTTATTTACCGCCTTTGCTGTTCGCCTTGGCCGGTGTTGGGAGCGCCCATGCCATGGATGTCACCACCCAGAGCCTCGTTGTCACTGGCTACGTCACCAGCCAGGTGACCACCGCGCCATTCGATCGCAAGGTCGTCGCCGCCGCCCGTGACGATGCTGCCGCGTTCGTCGCCACCGATGGCATGATTCGGGGTGCACGCCTGCAAGCGGCGCTGATTTCGCTGCGTGAACAGCGCGCCTGTCATGCTGTCGGCGATCTTGAACTGGCCGAGGCAATTCTCGTCCAATGAATACCTCTGACTCCTTCGTATCTTTTGGAGATGCTCCATGCGTAAACCGCTGATCGCCGCCACCCTCGGCATGTTGCTGTTGGCTGACTTGGCTCAGGCACACACCTTGGTGGCCACCAGCAACATCATCGTCCGTGCCTTTGGCCGTTCGATCGATTTCACCTCCGACACCACCACCTCGATCCGCGACTCGAAAGTGGTACGCGAGGCCCACGATGACGCCGCCAGCTTCGTTGCCAGCGACGGTGACATCCGTGGCGCGCAGCTCGAAGCCGCGTTCGACACCCTGCGCGCCCGCGTACCCGAGGCCCGTGACGCCAGCGACCAGGTGCTGGCCGAAGCCATTCTCGCTCTGTGAAGCGCGTGCGTGCCTGGCTGCTAGGCTGCGTCCTGACGCTGCTTGGCACGCCCGCCCTGGCCGACCTGCAGCTGACGCTGCAGGCCGACAGCCTCGACCCTGCGCAACGACAAGCCACCCAAGTATTGCTCGATGAAGCCATGGCCAAGCTGCCACCACGCTTCAAGCAGGCCCTCGACCGCCAGGTGCTGGTCAGCTGGTCCGCGCACATGCCCGAGGATGCCTACGGACAGGCGACCCCTGTCTCGACCCTGGACCTCAATCGCCGCTTGCTACCCAGCCTGGTCGATGGCAGTGCTGCCCGCGAAAAGACCGGCCGCCCCCACGGCACAGTGCGCGAGGAACTGCTGGCCACGGTCCTGCATGAACTGACCCATATCTACGACCGTGCCCGCCTGTGGCCGAGCGCCGAGCGCCAACTGATCAGCCGCTGCAAGCGCCAGCAGGACACCCTAGGCAAGGTAGGCCTGCCTCAGGACTGTCGAGGCGAGGCCGAGCGCCGCTTCACCCTGAGCGACGATCCGCGTCTGCTCGACCTTGCCGGCTGGCCGCAGTACGTGGGCCGCCGCGGCGAGCGCGAACAGCACAACGGCCAAAGGGTGCGCAGCCCCGACGCCTACGAGTTGAGCAGCCCGAAGGAATTCATCGCGGTCAACATGGAGTATTTCCTCCTCGACCCGAGCTACGCCTGCCGCCGACCGGCGCTCAATCAATACCTACGTGACCACTTCGGCTGGGCGCCGCAACAGGATACGTGCGCCAAGGGCTTGCCGTTTCTCAACGCCGGCAACGACTTCGCCCGCCAACCGCTGGGCGAAATCGACCCCGAGCGCGTCTACCAAGTTGACTACTTGCTGGCCGAAGCCAACCAGAACTGGGTCAGCCGCTGGGGCCACAGCATGCTGCGCCTGGTCATCTGCGCCCCCGGCCGCCCGCGGGGCCCAGACTGCCGCCTGGACCTGGACCAAAGCCTGGTGCTGTCGTACCGCGCCTTCGTCAACGACGTACAGCTGTCCAGCTGGGACGGCCTCACCGGCGCCTACCCATCGCGGCTGTTCGTGTTGCCACTGGGGCAGGTGATCGACGAATACACCAAGACCGAACTGCGTAGCCTGGCCTCGGTGCCCCTCAAGCTCAGCCGCAGCGAGATCGAGAACCTGGTACGCCAAGCAGCCGAGATGCACTGGAGCTACGACGGCAACTACTACTTCCTGTCCAACAACTGCGCGGTGGAATCGCTCAAGTTACTGCGCAGTGGCAGCGCTAACCCGCGCCTGAACGACCTCGACGCGATCATGCCCAATGGTCTGCTGGAAGTGCTCAAAGGTCGCGGCCTGGCCGACACCAGCGTGCTGGATGACCCGCGCGAAGCACTGCGCCTGGGCTATCGCTTCGACTCGTACCGCGACCGCTACCAAGCCATGTTCGAGGTGCTGAAAAAGCAGCTCCCGGTCAAGCAGAGCGCCGTTGAGGACTGGCTGGCCCAGGACGCCGAGGCGCGCCGCCCATGGTTCGAGCGCGCCGACCTGCGTACCAGCGCGGCGTTGTTGCTGCTCGAACAGGCCGCACTGCGCCGCCAGCTGCTGCTCGCCCAGGACGAGGTGAAACAGCGCTACCTGAATGAGCGGGCGCTCAAGGATGGCAGCTTCGACAAAGCCAACGAAACCTTGCAGGCGATGCTGGCCAACAGTGGCTTCCTCAGCCGTCCGGCTGAGCTGCTGGGGGCGGGTGGCTATGGCCTGCCGCAGCCGGATGAGCGCAAGCAACTGGAGCAGGTGAGCAGTGAGCGTCAGGCGCAGTTGCTGCAATTGAGCACCACCCTCGACCAGCAGGTGAGGGCGCTGCTGGGACCGGAGCGGGGCAGGGAGATCAAGGCGGTCGAGGCCAATATCAAGCAGGTGGGCGAACACCTGAGGGCGCTGCACAAGGCGGCGGGCGGATTGCAGTTGCCCTGACCACACGGTTCTAAACGCCATCCTGTAGAAGCGGCCTTGCCGGCGCGCCGGACCGGCCAGAACGGGCTGCGCTGGATTCGGGATTCACGCAACCCTGTGGAAGCGGGTTTACCCGCGAATGGCTCCGGCTACAGGCGTTCCTCATCCTCCTGCGGCAAGCCCTCGTCCACCCGCATCCACGGCAAACGGCTGCCGACCCAGATATGCCGCTTGGGCACCGCCCGCTGCGGCTGATCCAGCGTCGCCACTGTCACGTCGATGGTCTGCGGGCTGTGAGTGGTCACCAGCGCCACATGCGCCCCACAGCCGCCACAGAAATAGCGGCTGCAACTGTCCGGCGCCACGTACCGCTGGGGCGACCCGCAGAGCCATTCGAAATCGTTCAGCGCCAGCGTCACCCAGGTCACCAACGTGCCGCCGCTGACCCGCCGACAGATCGAGCAATGACAATGCGCGACGTCACCCAAATCGCCGCGCAACCTATACCGTAGAGCGCCGCAATGGCACCCACCCTCGACCACTTCAAGCATTGATACGACCTCCCGTCGCCTTGCGCAGGACGAAAGCTGGCTGAAAGCTTGCCCGCATAGGATAGCGCCACTACCGGCGTAAGACCGGTCGCCAGGGCATCTGGAATTTTCCGAGCCCGGCCCATCCAACAACAACAATGGTGATACCGATGTTTTCCTGTGCCCGTGTTTGCGTTATCCCCCTCCGCTTACTCCTCGTGCAGCGCTCGACGCGCTGACCCTCGCCCGAATACTTCTTCTTTTCGCCGCGCCACGCCTGGAGTACCGCCATGCTGACCTTCCTCGGCTTTGCCATGGTCATCACCTTCATGTACCTGATCATGACCAAGCGCCTGTCGGCCTTGATCGCGCTGATCCTGGTTCCAATCCTGTTCGCCCTGTTCGGGGGCTTCTACAGCGACATCGGTCCGATGATGCTGCAAGGCATCAGCAAGCTCGCGCCCACCGGCGTGATGCTGATGTTCGCCATTCTCTACTTCGCCCTGATGATCGACTCCGGCCTGTTCGACCCGGCCGTGCGCAAGATCCTCAAGCTGGTCAAGGGCGATCCGTTGAAAGTCTCGGTAGGCACCGCCGCGCTGGCCTTGGTAGTGTCCATGGACGGTGACGGCGCCACCACCTACATGATCTGCTGCGCGGCCATGCTGCCGCTGTACAGCCGCCTGGGTATGAGCCCACGGATCATGGCCGGCCTGATTATCCTGGCCGGCGGCGTCATGAACATGACCCCGTGGGGCGGTCCGACCGCACGCGCCGCCAGTGCCCTGCACGTGGACCCATCGGACATCTTCGTGCCGATGATTCCGGCCATGGCCTTCGGTGTGCTGGCGATCCTGGCCATCGCCTACTGGTATGGCAAGCGCGAACGCGCCCGTCTGGGCGAGCTGCACCTGCCCACCGACGACATCGACCACAGCGAAATCAGCGTCTCGCAGTTCCCCGAAGCGCGCCGTCCCAAGCTGATCTGGTTCAACGGCGCACTGACCGCCGCCCTGATGGTCGCGCTGATCGCCGGCGTGTTGCCGCTGCCGGTGCTGTTCATGATCGCCTTCAGTATCGCCATGATCGTCAACTACCCCTGCCTGCAACAGCAGAAGGATCGTATCGCGGCCCACGCGTCCAGCGTGCTGGCAGTAAGCGGGCTGATCTTCGCGGCGGGCATCTTCACCGGCATCCTGTCCGGCACCGGCATGGTCGAGGCCATGTCCAAAAGCCTGCTGGCGGTCATCCCTGAGGCGTTCGGCCCGTACATGGCCGTCATCACCGCCATCGTCAGCATGCCGTTCACCTTCTTCATGTCCAACGACGCCTTCTACTACGGCGTACTGCCGGTGCTATCGGACTTCGCCAGCCACTACGGCGTGACCCCGGTGGAAATGGCTCGAGCCTCGATCGTCGGCCAACCAGTACACCTGCTCAGCCCGCTGGTACCCTCCACCTACCTGCTGGTGGCGCTGGCCGGGATCGAGTTCGGCGATCACCAGCGCTTCACCCTCAAGTGGGCAGTGCTGGTATGCCTGTGCATAATGTTCGCCGCATTGGCGCTGGGCACCTTCCCGCTGTTCAGCAGTCTTTGATACAAGCGCATCACCCCAACCGCCCGACCCCCTCCACGTGGGTGTCGGGCCTTTACCGCTCGAAGGAATACACATGGAATGGCTGACCAGCCCGGAAATCTGGGTTGCCTTTTTCACCCTCACGGCCCTTGAGATCGTGCTCGGGATCGACAACATCATCATGATCTCGATCCTGGTCAGCCGCATGCCCAAGCACATGCAGCCTCGCACCCGGATCTTCGGCCTGGCCCTGGCCATGGTCACGCGGATCATGCTGTTGCTGTCGATCACCTGGGTCATGCGCCTGACCGACGACCTCTTTGAGGTGCTCGGCCAAGGTATCTCCGGCCGCGATCTGATCCTGTTCTTCGGCGGCCTGTTCCTGCTGTGGAAAAGCTCGCAAGAGATCTACCACGGCCTGGAAGGCGAAGACGAAAGCAGTGACGCGCCCAAGGGCGCAGGCGGCAAATTCCTCTACACCATCATCCAGATCGCGATCATCGACATCGTGTTCTCCCTGGACTCGGTGATCACCGCCGTGGGCATGGTGTCGCACGTACCGGTGATGATTGCCGCGATCATCGTCGCCGTCCTGGTGATGATGCTCTGCGCCGGCACCATCAGCGACTTCATCGACAAGCACCCTTCGCTGAAGATGCTCGCCCTTTCGTTCCTGATCGTGGTCGGTACGGTGCTGATCGCTGAATCCTTCGATGTCCATGTACCCAAGGGGTACGTCTATTTCGCAATGGCGTTCTCGCTGGCGGTCGAAGCGATCAACATCCGCATGCGCACCGCCAAGGCGCGCAAACAAGGGCAGGAGCCGGAGGCAGTGAAACTGCGCAAGGACATTCCCGGTCAGTAAACGCTGCAACCGCGGTTAAACACAGGGCCCTTCGGGGCCCTGTGTCGTTTCGGCCCGGCCTGCACCACCCCCGCAGCTGTTTCAAATAGATGTCAGCCATGCCAAGCTGGCGGCAGCTACGCAAAACAACTAAAGCTTGAATGAGCCCTGCACAAAACCGATGCCCACCCCCGGGCCAGGCTCACTGCATTGCCAATTGGCCCCGTGTGGGGCACAAGAACACAGGGGGCCCGACCATGCTGACCTTGCTCAACCTGCTCTCCGCCGTGGCCTTGCTGGTCTGGGGCACGCATATCGTGCGCACCGGCATCCTGCGCGTGTATGGCTCAAACCTGCGCCGGGTGCTGAGCCAGAACATGAACAAACGCCCACTGGCGTTCATCGCTGGCATCGTGGTCACTGCCGTTGTGCAGAGCAGCAACGCCACTGCCATGCTGGTCACCTCATTCGTCGGCCAAGGCCTGATGGCCATGACCCCGGCCTTGGCGATCATGCTCGGAGCGGACGTGGGGACCGCACTGATGGCGCGGGTGCTGACCTTCGACCTGTCCTGGCTGTCGCCACTGCTGGTGTTCGTGGGGGTGATCTTCTTTCTGTCGCGCAAACAGACCCGCCTGGGGCAGATGGGCCGCGTGGCCATCGGCCTGGGGCTGATCATCCTGGCTCTGGAGCTGATCGTGCAGGCCGCTGCCCCGATCACCCACGCACAAGGGGTGAAAGTGCTGTTCGCCTCGCTGACCGGCGACATTCTGCTCGACGCATTGGTCGGCGCACTGTTCGCCATGGTGTCCTATTCAAGCCTAGCCGCCGTGTTGCTCACCGCGACCCTGGCCGGCGCCGAGGTGATCAGCCTGCCAGTAGCCATTGGCCTGGTGGTGGGCGCCAACATCGGCAGCGGCCTGCTGGCGTTCATCAGCACCAGCATGCAGAATGCCGCCGGGCGCCGCGTGGCGCTGGGCAGCCTGCTGTACAAGCTGATCGGCCTGGTGCTGATCATCCCGGCGCTGCACCCGCTGGTGGAGTGGATGGACAGCCTGAGCTTCAGCCCGCAGGAGCTGGTGATCGGCTTCCACCTGCTCTACAACACCCTGCGCTGCCTGCTCATGCTGCCCACCGTGCCCCTCATGGGCCGGCTGTGCAACACACTGCTGCCCGAGCGCGACAACACCACTGGCCCGCTCAAGCCCCGACACCTCGATGCCACCGCCTTGGCAACCCCAAGCCTGGCACTGGCCAACGCCGCACGCGAGACCCTGCGCCTGGGCGATATCGTCGACAGCCTGCTCGAAGCGATGCTCAGCGCCCTGCGCGGCCACACCACGGCCATGCCGCAGCAAGTCCGTGCCCTGAGCGAGGACGCCGAAGCACTGTACAGCGCGATCAAGCTGTATCTGGCGCAGATGCCCCGGGAAGACCTCAGCGAGGCCGACAACCGGCGTTGGGCCGAGATCATCGAACTGGCCATCAATCTCAAGCTGGGCTGCGACCTGATCGAGCGCATGCTGCGCAAGGTGCAACAGCAGAAGACCTCGCAACGCCGAGAGTTCTCGCAGGTGGGCCTGGAGGAACTGACCGGCCTGCAAGAGCAACTGCTGTCCAACCTGCGCCTGGGCCTGACCGTCTTCCTCAGCGCCGACCCCGAGAGCGCACGCCTGCTGCTGCGGGAAAAACGTCGTTTCCGAGCGCATGAGCGGCGCCTGGCCCACGCCCATGTCAGCCGCCTGCAACGCAAAGTGGTGCAGAGCATCGAGACCAGTTCGCTACACTTGGAGCTCATTGCGGACATGAAACGGTTGAACTCTTTGTTCTGTAGCAGTGCCTATGTGGTACTGGGCGGAACCGACACCGGCGGGCTGATGCTCGACAGTGTGCCAGACGAAGCCCGCCAGCCCTGACCCACGCATCCCGGAGACCGTAGCTCGCTTATGCGTTGCCTGATGTTCGTTTGTCTGCTGATCTGCAGCCTGCCCAGCCTCGCCCTGGACCGTTCGCGGGTGGAAGGTTACCTGTTGCCCAATGGCCTGCAAGTGATCCTAAAATCCGGTTACGAGCGCGATCATGTGTCGATTCGCCTGGTCGTCGGCGTGGGCCTGGACGACTTCGACTGCAACCAGCGCGAGTTGCCGCACCTGCTCGAACACCTGCTATTCAGCGGTATCGACGAAACCGGCGAGGGTGGCCTGGAAGAACGCTTGCAAGCACTGGGCGGGGAGTGGAACGCCTTCACCAGCAGCGCCGACACCACCTTCGTAATCGAGGCGCCAGCACGTAACCAGCGCAAGGTCCTCGACCTGTTACTGGCGCTGCTGCGCGACACGCGTATCGATGACAAGGCCCTGGCCACCGCCAAGCGCATCATCGAGCGCGAGGACGGCGGCCACTACGGCCACCTGCAACGCTGGCTCGACCGCCAGCAAGTTGGCCACCCGGCCAGCGACCAGCTGGCGACCGAGCTGGGTCTGAAGTGCAAGGAGCGCTCCGACCTCGACGACATGACCCTTGAACAGGTCCAGCAGTTGCGCGAACGCTGGTATGCAGCCAACAACATGAGCCTGATCGTGGTCGGTGGGCTCGACCGCGTGCTGCCCGCCTACCTGGAGCGCACCTTCGGCACGCTGCCAGCCAGCGAGCCCGAGGAGCGCCGCAACCTCGAAAGCATTACCCAGCAAGCCGAGCACCGCCGTGACCTGACCCGTGGCTGGCTGGGCGACAGCGTCAAACTGCACTGGCTGTTCGTCGAACCCACCCCCGAGGATGGCCAGGAGCAGACCCTCGAGCTGTTGTCACGCTACCTGGATTGGGCCCTGTACGACCAACTGCGCCTGCGCCACGGCCTGTCGTATGGCCCTTCGGTGCAGCGCGAAAGCTTCGGCGACAGCGGCCTGCTGAGCCTCAACGCCGATCTTGAGCGCAACGACCTCGACGCCGCGCTCAACGTGCTCGACCAACTGTTCGAGCACCTGCGCACCCACGGCCTAGACCCGGACACCTTTGCCCGCATCAAGGAAGCAGCAATCGCGCGCGAAAGCTGGACCACACAGGGCAACAGCGCGCTGGCCGACTACTACTGGGGCGCGCTCAACGCCTACGACAATGGCCGCTTCAGCGACCCGGTCCGTCAAATGCGCCTAGTCAGCCTCACACAGGCCAACCAGGCGCTGCACGAACTGCTGAAGCAGCCCGGCTACCTACGCATCGAAAAGCCCTTGCTCAGCTATGACGAGCTGTACGGCTGGGTGGCGTTAGTGTTGGGGCTGATCCTGGCCGCCGCGCTGATCCGCTGGCGGCGCCCAAAGGCCGCCAAGCCCAGCGATGCTACACGGGAGCGGTGAATCGGCGGTATCCTGTACAGCCCTCTTCGCGGGTAAACCCGCTCCCACAGGTATTGCGTGTGCCTCAAGGACTGCGCTAGACCTGTGGGAGCGGGTTTACCCGCGAAGAGGCCGGCACAGCCACCTCATTTTCCTTGTCGTAGACCCATGCCCCCAATCCCCAATTTCGTCCTGCGCGTGATCGAACTGCTCAAGCGCTACCCCGGCATCATCGCGCTCGGCGGTTTCCTCTCTGGTATCGGTAGCTTCATCCTGGTCGACCGCCAGGCCGGACTTGCCAGCTGGATCGCCATCCTCATGCTGGTCAGCTGGGTCTGGCTGATGCTGGAAAACACCCTTACTGGCCTGTTCACGCGTACGTTCAAGCGCGAGATCCCACAGCCGCTGTTGCGCTACGCGACACAGATGATCCACCAGGAAAGCCTGTTCTTCGTCCTACCGTTCTTCTTCATCACCACCACCTGGAACAGCGGCCAACTGGTGTTCACCGGCCTGCTCGGCGCGGCGGGCCTGATCTCGATCATCGACCCGCTGTACTACAAATGGCTGGCCCCCCGGCGCTGGCTATTCCTGGCCCTGCACACCCTGACGCTGTTCGCGGCGATGCTCACCGCGCTGCCGATCATCTTGCACCTGACCACCGCGCAGAGCTTCAAGCTGGCGCTGATCGCGGCCATGGTGCTGTCATTCCCCAGCCTTGCCAGCAGTTTCCCGATCCGCACCTGGCGCCGTGGCGTGGCGCTGGTACTGGTGACCCTGGCGGTCGGCGCTGGTGGCTGGTGGCTGCGCTCGTGGGTGCCGCCCGCTACGTTGTGGCTGACGGATGTGGCGGTCAGTACCGAGGTAATCAACCGTCAGCCAGGCGCGTCGCTGGACGAGGTTCCCGCCAGCCGTGTCCGCAATGGCGGCTTGTACGCCTACACCGCGATCAATGCCCCACGCGGCCTGGACGAGCGCATTTACCACGTGTGGCAGCTGGACGGCAAAGAAGTCGACCGCATCGCCCTGGACATCCACGGTGGGCGTAAAGAAGGCTACCGCGCCTGGACCCGCAAGCAGAACTTCCCGCCCAATCCGGTGGGCAAGTGGCAGGTGCGGGTACTGACCGAGGACGGGCAGGTCATCGGGGTGCTGCGATTCGAGGTGGTGGACGACGCACCGGCGGGTTGAGGCCATTGTCCTGCGCCCAGCGCCCGCTCAGTACGCACGCACCTGAACAGCCTGCGCTTGCCCGGTCCGATACCCGGCTCAGGCAAAGAACCAGTAGCAGACGAAGATCGCCGCGATTACTCCGCACAGCTCGGCCAGCAGGGCGCAACCGACGGCGTGGCGCACCCGCTGGATACCCACCGCGCCGAAGTACACCGCAAGCACGTAGAAGGTAGTTTCGGTACTGCCTTGGATGGTCGCGGCCACCAATGCGGGGAAGCTGTCCACGCCATGGGTCTGCATGGTCTCGATCAACATGGCCCGTGCAGCGCTGCCGGAGAACGGCTTGACCAGCGCCGTGGGCAGGCCTTCAACGAAGCGGGCGTCCAGACCCAGCGCATTCACCGCATGGCGGATGCCGTCCAACGCCAGCTCCAGAGCGCCCGAGGCACGCAGCACGCCCACGGCGACCAGCATCGCCACCAGGTAGGGCAACAGGCCCTTGGCCACATCAAAACCTTCCTTGGCCCCCTCGACGAACGCCTCATACACTTTCACGCGCTTCAAGGCGCCGATCACCAGGAACAGCATGATCACCCCGAACAACGTCAGGTTACCGAGGATCGACGACAGGCTCGCCAACGCGGCAGCCGACAAGGTGCCGAGAAACGCCATGAAACCGCCCAGCAGCAAAGCACCGGGGATTAGATAGGCCAGCACCACCGGGTCCCACAGGCGCAGACGCTGCATCACCGCTACCGACAGCAGGCCGACCAAGGTCGACGCACTGGTAGCCAGCAGGATCGGCAGGAACACCAAGGTCGGGTCGGTGGCTCCTTGCTGGGCGCGGTACATGAAGATGGTCACCGGCAGCAGGGTCAGCGACGAGGCATTGAGTACCAGGAACAGAATCTGCGCGTTGCTGGCCGTAGTGCTGCTGGGGTTGAGTTCCTGCAGGGCACGCATGGCCTTGAGCCCGATGGGTGTGGCGGCGTTGTCCAGGCCCAGGCCGTTGGCGGCGAAGTTCATGGTGATCAGGCCCAAGGCAGGGTGGCCAGGCGGCACTTCGGGCATCAAGCGGGCGAACAGCGGGCCGAGCACCTTGGCCAACCATTCGACGATACCGGCCTTCTCGGCGATCTTCAGAAAACCCAGCCACAGCGTCAGGGTGCCGAACAGCAGGACCATGACCTCCACCGATAGCTTGGCCATGGCGAAGATGCTCTCGACCATCGCGGCGAAGATACCGGCATTACCGCCCACCAGCCATTGGAGCAGGGCGGAGATGGCCGCCACCAGGAAAAAGCCGAGCCACAGACCGTTGAGCATCCGTGAGTTCCCCTGTGAAAAATGCCCGAATGATAGCGCAAGATCGCCTCGAATCATTCGCCTACCGTGGGAGCGCATGGCACTGCAAATGCAGAAAGCCCCGACGAGTCGGGGCTTTCTATTTTCAGCGCAGCCGTCTTATTGGTTGGCGGTCTGGCCGGCGACCGCAGCCGCCTTGTTGCTTTTTGCCAGCGCCAGCGACGCGTAGTAAGCCTCGCCCTTGGCGCTGTCGTACATGCCTTGCCACTTGGCGATGACCACCGCGGCCAAGGCGTTGCCAACCACGTTCAGTGCGGTACGGGCCATGTCCATGATGCGGTCGACACCGGCGATGAACGCCAGGCCTTCCAACGGGATGCCCACGCTGCCCAGGGTAGCCAGCAGGACCACGAACGATACGCCCGGAACCCCGGCGATGCCCTTGGAAGTAACCATCAGGGTCAGTACCAGCATCAACTGCTGGCCAATCGACAGGTCGATGCCGTAAAGCTGGGCAATGAAGATCGCCGCGATGCTCTGGTACAGGGTCGAGCCATCAAGGTTGAACGAGTAACCGGTCGGCACCACGAACGAGCAGATCGACTTCGGCGCGCCGTACTTCTCCATCTTCTCGATCACGCGCGGCAGCACGGTCTCGGAGCTGGAGGTGGAGTAGGCGAGGATCAGCTCGTCCTTCATGATGCGCATGATCTTGATGATCGAGAAGCCGAACACACGTGCCACCAAGCCCAGCACCATGAAGGCGAAGAAGGCGATGGCGAAGTACACCAGCAGCACCAGCTTGGCCAGCGGCAGCAGCGAAGCGAAGCCAAAGTTGGCGACGGTGGCGGCGATCAGGGCGAACACGCCGATTGGGGCGTAGTTCATGATCATGTGGGTGACCTTGAACATGGTCTCCGACACGCCCTGGAAGGTACGCACCAGCGGCTCGCGCAGCTCGGCGTTGAGGCTCGACAAGCCCATGCCGAACATCACCGAGAAGAAGATGATCGGCAGCATCTCGCCACGCATCAGCGCTGCGAAGATATTCGACGGAATCAGGTTGAGCAGGGTTTCGATGAACGCATGCTCATGCTGCACCTCGGCCGCAGTGGCCTGGTACTTGGAGATGTCGACGGTGCCCAGAGTGCTCATGTCGATGCCAGCGCCTGGGTGGAACACGTTGGCCAGCACCAGACCAACGACGATGGCGATGGTGGTCACCACTTCGAAGTAAACAATCGTCTTCAGGCCGATACTGCCCAGTTTCTTCGCGTCGCCTACCCCGGCGATGCCCACGATCAGCGACGAGATCACGATCGGGACGACGATCATCTTGATCAGGCGAATGAAGATGTCGCCAGCGGGCTGGAGGACGTTGCTGATCCACCATGCCTTTTCTGCACTGAAATGATTCAGTAGCGCGCCGACTGCAACGCCCAGTACCAGACCGATGACGATCTGCCAGGCGAGGCTCAGTTTTGCCTTCTTCATGTCATTACCCTTTGTTGTAGTGGTCACAGTCACCCACCGCAAAGCCTCGTCCCAGAGCCTTTAGTAGGCAGTTGGAGAAGGGCTGTGCAGGCATGGTGGCCCCATGTAGGTTTACCGCGAGCTCGCCTTGAAGGGGCTCGGGCCAGGTAAAAAAGGCGGCAACTATTGCGATGGGAGAGGGGCCAGTCTAATGCCTGAAACGACTACCCTATGCAGAATCGGCATGAGACTCAGCGCTGAAATCGGGCATCGTCAAACCCTTGATTTTAAGCGTTCGGATTTCCGAACAGGGCCGAACCGCCATTTTTCGGCAGATTTGACGGTATGAACTGGAAGGGGAAAATGGCGTGTTCGACAATCCGAATGGCCGAAATACCGCCTGAGCTGACCGCTCGGACAGCCGAAAAAAATTAGATGTACGGTCGCGACAAAATGTTTCTTCGAGGACAGGCGCACACCTGTAAGTCGGTTTTCACCGACAGGCGCTTCGGAAGCCAGATCGGCCCCTGCACCACGCAGGCCCTGGCCGATCTGCAGCTCCCGATGCCACCCTCTCCTGACCCGGCCCATCAAGGAGGTACTCCCTGTACCCCTAGGCCACTCCGATCCTGCATCGATCAGAACAGCCCGGCCCCCTGGTCATACGCCACCTCTCTTCGAGGCGGCGCATCATAGAAGCCAGAAAGATAGAAAGGTTCGGCTTCTATTTCGTGACAATGCGTGGCCCGCTTCAGTACCAGTTCGGATCACGCTTGAGTTGCTCCTTGAGCAACGCCTTCATGCCGTCATCGGGCTTGCCCAGCCAGCGGTAATCCGCGTGACGGGTGGGCGACTTATCCGATGGCAAGCCTTCGGGAACCTCCACGAGCATCCCGTAGGCCGCATCCTTGTCCCAGCTGAAAGCCACGATCAAGCGCTTGTAGGTGCAGTTGTCAGCGGACTCGCACAACGGGCCGACCAAGTAACGGTCGCCGTCCTCGGTGACCGCCGACATCTGCAAGGGCGCACTGCCACTGAGGTTGATCACCCACTCGGGCAGGCGCTCCTCGCCCTTGATCGCGCCTTGCCAGGCTGTCCGGTACTGGGCGTCCTGACCCAGCAACTCATCGACACGGGCCTGGCCGTCGTTGGCTGCCATGGCCGTGCTGACGGCGCCCAACAGCAGGGCGCCGGCCAGGATCCTCTTCATGGTTCAGCCCCTGCGACGTCCGAAGAAGAAGGAAGCGACGAACAGCACCAGGAAGATGATGAACAGAATCTTCGCGATACCGGTCGCAGCACCGGCGATACCACCGAAGCCCAGCACAGCAGCAATGATGGCGATGATCAGGAAAGTGATGGCCCAACTCAGCATGATGTTTCTCCTTTCTTGCGTGTGCGAAATCGGTCGTCGTTGGGTTAGAACACCCAGCGCTCCTGCGGTACGACGGTTTCAAGGACAGCCGGGGCGGTGTCGGCAGCCGGCAGCGGCTCGGCTGCCCTGACCAAGGTGTTGGCACGGGTCGCGCGCAACTCAGTCAACAGCGCGGTCTGCGCCGCGACCTGCTCGGCCAGCCGAGCAGTCTGCACGCTGTAGTAGAACTGACCGGCCGCCAAGGTGAGCAGCACCGCCATGCCGAGGAACAGCATCTGGCGAATGGGCAATACGGCGGACTGCGTGCGGTTGGCGGTTGGGCGGTTCATGCCGGCTCCTCCTGCTGTACTTGTTGTGTAAACCTGAGTACGTCACTGCAGCCTGCATGCCAGTCTTGTTTTCTAAATAAAATCCTTATTAATCAATAAGTTAAAAACATTACCAAATAGCTCGGGGACGTATCTTGCACGATGCCCCTTCGGCGAGCCGTGCGTTTTGCACGATTCAGCCCTCGACCTTGGTCGCCACCTTGAGCAGATCCGCGTCAACGCCGCGTACACCCACGACCTGTCGCGCCACCTCCACGGCGATAGTGCGCTGCTCGCTGCTGACCACCTCACCAGACAAACGCACCATGCCCTGCTCGCTGACGACCTTGATGTTCAAACCATCGAGGTTGCGGCTGAAGCGGTAGCTGGTCTGGATCTTGTCGACGATCCAGCTGTCGGCAGGCTGCGGCCCGGCCGGGGCATCCACGGGCTTCTCGCGGGCCTTGGCCAAAGCAGTGCTGTCCAAGCTGACCAGGTTGTTGACCAGGTAGACTCCGTCGGTGGTACGCGCCAGCACTCCGGCCAGTTCCTTGGCCTCGGTGCTGTCGACCTTGCCGCGCAAGGTCACCACACCCTCGCGGCTTTGCACCTCGATCGGCGCCTGCTCGGTGACCCGGCTCCACAACAGGCGTGCGCGGATCACCGCACCAAGCGTGGCGTCCTCCACGCGCTGGGCATAGGCGCGAGGTTCCAAGGAGCGCTCGCTCAGCGCCGGGTTGACGCGCAATTGGTTATCGACCTGTTCAATGCCGCGGGTGGCCATCGCCACCCGCTCGGCAAGGTCGCGCTCGACCGGGTTCTCCACTTCACCGGTCAAGCGCGCCTGGCTGCCATCGACTTCTACCTTTATCGGAAAGGGGTTGAGCAGGCGATTGAGCGACAGCGCGGTCTGCAAGGCGCCCTCCAGGCGCGCATCCTGCACCGGGTCGGCGCTGGCCATGACACTCAGCGGCAAGAGGCAGCACGCCAAGACGATTGAGCGAGGGGAAAAGAACATGAATGATCTCCTGTCGAACACTTCGAATCGGGGCCTTTACAACCTTCAGGCCCTCCAAAAAAATCAAAAAAATTAATATAAACAGCCACTTAGCCATCACCACTGCATCCGGGTAGCATGCGTGCCGCAGAATCAATCAGAATTGACCATGCAACTTGCCCGATTTTTCCGACACTAATTGAGATCTTTCCCAAAGGAGCGTAGGAAATGGATTCATCCCAGGACAAACAAGGCCGCATTCTGTTGGTGGATGACGAGTCCGCGATCCTGCGCACCTTCCGCTACTGCCTCGAAGATGAGGGGTACAGCGTGGCCACCGCCAACAGCGCTGCCCAAGCTGAGACCTTGTTGCAGCGCCAGGTGTTCGACCTGTGTTTCCTCGACCTGCGCCTTGGCGAGGACAATGGCCTGGATGTATTGGCGCAGATGCGCGTACAAGCGCCTTGGATGCGGGTCGTGATCGTCACGGCCCACTCGGCGATCGATACCGCCGTGGACGCTATCCAGGCTGGCGCCGCCGATTACCTGGTCAAGCCATGCAGCCCAGATCAATTGCGTTTGGCGACCTCCAAACAATTGGAAATGCGCCACCTTTCGGCGCGCCTGGAAGCGCTCGAAGGCGAAGTGCGCAAGCCCAAGGACGGCTTGGACTCGCACAGCCCGGCGATGATGGCGGTGCTTGAAACCGCCCGACAGGTGGCGACCACCGATGCCAATATCCTCATCCTGGGCGAGTCGGGAACCGGTAAAGGGGAACTGGCCAGGGCCATCCACGGTTGGAGCAAGCGTGCACGCAAGGCCTGCGTGACCATCAACTGTCCATCGCTCAATGCCGAGTTAATGGAGAGCGAACTGTTCGGCCACACCCGTGGCGCTTTCACCGGTGCCAGCGAGAGCACCCTCGGGCGGGTTAGCCAGGCCGATGGCGGTACGCTGTTTCTCGACGAGATCGGCGATTTTCCCCTCACGCTTCAACCCAAGCTGCTGCGGTTCATCCAGGACAAGGAGTACGAACGTGTCGGCGACCCAGTGACCCGCCGTGCCGACGTGCGCATCCTCGCGGCGACCAACCTCAACCTTGAAGAAATGGTCCGCGAAAGCCGTTTCCGTGAAGACCTGCTGTACCGCCTGAATGTGATCACCCTGCACCTGCCGCCACTGCGCGAGCGCAGCGAGGACATCCTGACCCTGGCTGACCGCTTTCTCGCCCGCTTCGTCAAGGAGTATTCGCGCCCGGCCCGGGGCTTCAGCGAAGAAGCGCGCAGTGCGCTGCTCAACTACCGCTGGCCGGGTAACATCCGCGAGCTGCGCAACGTGATCGAGCGTGCCAGCATCATCTGCCCGCAGGAGCGCGTTGAAGTCAGCCACCTGGGCATGGGCGAGCAACCAGCCAATAACGCGCCTAAAGTCGGCGCCGCGATGAGCCTGGACGAACTTGAGCGGGCCCACATCGGCGCGGTGCTGGCCGCCAGCGACACCCTCGACCAGGCCGCCAAGACCCTGGGTATCGACGCCTCCACGCTGTACCGCAAACGCAAGCAGTACAACCTATGAAATGGCAGATGAAGCTGCGTACGCGGCTGTTTCTCAGCACCTCGGTCTTGGTCACGGTGGCCCTGCTAGGGTTGCTGCTGGGGCTGGTCAGCGTGCTGCAGATGGCCAGCGTGCAGCAACGCCTGGTGCAGGACACCAACCATACGCTGTCGCTTGGCCTGCAACTGCGACAGAACCTGGGTGAACAGCTCACCCTTATCCTCGACGACGATGCCAATCCGCAAAACCTGAGCGCCCTTCAGGAGCGCTTCCAGAGCCTGCTTGAGCAAGGCCTTGAAGAGGGCGGCGAACGTGCAGCTTTCAGCCAGGCCAGCAGCAACTACCAAGCGTTTCTACAGGCCTATCGGCAAAGCGCGGCGCCAGCCCACAGCATGGGCTTGGATCAACCGCTGGGCGCCGCGTTCAACCAGGTCCGCACCGACCTGCTCGACTCGCACCGCCAAGCCCTGGAACACATCACCCGTAGCGAAGAGCACGCACGCGACCGGGCACTGCTTGTCAGTGGCGTACTGGGGCTGATGGGGTTGACCGTGCTGGTGCTAGGCTTTATCACCGCGCACAACATCGCACGCCGCTTCGGCGCGCCTATCGAGGCCTTAGCCAAGGCCGCCGACCAAGTGGGGCAAGGCAATTTCGAAGTGACCCTGCCGATAACCCAGGCCGCCGAGCTGAACCAGCTCACCCGCCGTTTCGGCTTGATGGCCGAAGCGCTGCGTAAACACCAGGCAACTAACGTCGATGAGTTGCTGGCCGGCCAGCAACGCCTGCAAGCGGTACTCGACAGTATCGACGACGGCTTGCTGATCATCGACCGCAAAGGCTGCCTGGAACACCTCAATCCGGTCGCGCAGCGCCAGCTTGGCTGGGACTCTAGCCGCCTGGGGGTGAGCCTTGCCCAAGCGCTGCAACGCCCTGAGCTGGAGCAGCAAATGCGCCAGGTACTGCGTGGCGGCAGCCTGGATCGCCCGCCGGAAGACTTGAGCCTTGAGGTGGATGATGAAAGCCGCCTGCTGACCTACAGCCTGACCCCGGTCAGCCACCCACAAGGACCGATCCTCGGCGCGGTGATGGTGCTACACGACGTCACCGAGCAGCGCGCGTTCGAACGCGTACGCAGCGAGTTCGTGCTGCGCGCCTCTCACGAATTGCGCACCCCGGTCACCGGTATGCACATGGCCTTCGGCCTGCTGCGCGAGCGCCTGCGCTTCGCCCCGCAAACCCGCGAGTACGACCTGTTGGAAACCATCGGCGAAGAAATGCAGCGCCTGACCCAGTTGATCCACGATCTGCTCAACTTCTCCCGCTACCAGAGTGGCCTGCAGAAGCTGGACCTGGCGCCCTGCGTCCTCGACGAGCTGTTCGAGCGTGCCGAGGCGCGCTTCGCCGCACAAGCGGCGGAGAAACAGATCGAACTGATCCGCGAGCTTGAACCACCATTGCCACGCATCCAAGCCGATATCGCCCAGCTCGACCGGGTGCTGGACAACCTGCTGAACAACGCCATCCGCCATACCCCCAACGGTGGACACATCCGCCTGCATGCGCGCCGGCACGCCGAGCGGGTGATCATCAGCGTCGAGGACAATGGCGAGGGCATCGCCTACGGGCAGCAGGGCCGCATATTCGAGCCATTCGTACAGGTGGGGCGCAAGAAAGGCGGCGCCGGACTCGGGCTGGCACTGTGCAAGGAGATCGTGCAGTTGCACGGCGGGCGCATGGGGGTGTTTTCACGACCGGGGCAGGGTACCCAGTTCTACATGGCCCTGCCGGTCTGATCAGGGTTCATCATCGAGCCTGCGCCCCAGCACTCGCCGACCACGGGTGATCAGTTCGATGAACTGCCGGGCGCTGAGCGGATGGGCGAACAGCCAGCCCTGGCCATAGCGGACCCCTTCGCCGCTGAGCAATGCCGCTTGCTCCTCGCTCTCGATACCTTCGGCAATTACCCGCAGGTGCAGGTCATGCGCCATGCGGATGATGTGCGGCGCCACACCGCTGCTCGCCGCATCGTGACCCAGGGCGTCGATGAACGCCTTGTCGATCTTCAGGCAATCCACCGGCAGGGTCTGCAAATACGCCAGGCTGCAATAGCCGGTGCCGAAATCGTCGATCAACACCTGATGCCCGGATGCGCGCAACGCTTGCAGGTTGTCGCGGGCTACCACCACATCGATCAGCCCACGCTCAGTCACCTCGAAGGCGATCTGGCGCGCAGCTACCCGATGCTGGGCCAACAGCTTGGCCGCGACCCGACCGATGCGCGGTGCCATCACATCGCAGGCAGCCAGGTTGACCGAGATGTACAGCTGGCAGTTGGCGCGCAATAGCTGGCCCAGTTGTTCGAGCACCCGTTGCAGCACGAAATCGGTGATTTGGCGGATCTGCCCGGTGTTCTCCGCCAGCGGGATGAACAAGTCCGGGCTGGTCAGGCTGCCATCCGGGCGGCGCCAGCGCACCAGTGCCTCTGCACCCACGCAACGCCGGCTGTCGAGTTCGAAGATCGGCTGATAGAGCACCTGTAACTCGCTACGGCGCAGCGCGTTCTGTAGCTCCGAACTCATCGAGCGGCGCTGCTGGATCACTTGCAGCACCAGCCAGCCAATGCAGCAAGCCAGCACCAGGCTGCCGGGGAACAGCAACCACAGCATGCCATTGAGCCTGAGCGGCAGGCCGGCCCGAGGGGCGATCAGCACCAGTTGGTAATCCGGCGACTTGGTGGCCATCCGGTAAACCAGCCGGTCATTGAGCTCGAACAACGACTTGTGCGAGGGCGGCGGCCAGTCGGCGGTAGGAGGCCAGGTTTGTGCCGGGCCCAGTACCGGAATCGCCCGGCTCCCTCGGTCGAGCACCACCAGCAGGCTGCCGCCTGGCGGCAGGTCGACCACGTCGGTCAGGTGCCCGCGCGAGGTGGACACCAGGAAGTTTCCCCGCCCCAGCATCAAGGCCGCGAGGTTTTCGTTGGGTTCGGTGGTGGTATTGAGCCAGTAGCTATAGGTGGGGCCTTGGATATCCGGGCCGCGCAATGGCTCGACCAGTCGCTCCCCGCGGTTGGAACAGGCGACCTGCGAGTCAACGTAGGCGGTCTCGTAAATGAAGCGGGACGCCAATGCCACCTGCTGCAACTGGCGCAACATCGCCTGGCTGCAACCGCGCAGCGGCTGGGCCTGCAATTGATCGACCCCTTCGCGCAACTGGCCGAATACCTGTTCGAGCCGGTCGAGAAAGCGCTCGCCACGCGCGTTCATTTGGGCGATTTCGCTCTGGCGCATCTGCTGCAACGTCACCCCCACGCTGGCAGCCAACAGCAGCGCGGCACTGGCCGAGGCCGCGAGCACCGCCAACGGCCAGGGACGGTGAAAAAATTGGCGCACTGCGGCAGTGAGGGCGAGCATGCACGGCATCCAGTTGAATACCAAAGGTATAGCAACGGAACGGCAGGCTGGCTCAGCCGTTGGGCGGGCTGAATTGCCCGTACAAAGTCAGCCAGCCCTGCCAGGCTGCGTGATCGCCTACAGATTACCGCTGGCGGTTGAGCACCTGCAGCATGGCGGCGGTCTGGGCGTCGGGCATACCATCGAAGCGTTGCGGGCGGAAGCGCATCTGGAACGCGGCAATCACGTGGCGGGTGGCCACGTCCAGCTCGCCGGTCTGGTCGATGGCGTAGCCAAAGCGCGCCAATTGCTGCTGATACCAGCCAACCGTCGGCGGGTTGGCCTCGAAGTACACCTGCTGGCGAGCCACCGCGCTGGCGTCGGGCCAGATCCCCAGCCCCGCATCGGCCAGGCGCTTCCACGGGAACATCGGGCCCGGGTCGAGCTTGCGCAGGGGCGCGATATCGCTGTGTCCGATGATGTGTCTTGGGCTGATGCCGTTGCGTTTGACAATGTCCTTGAGCAAGGCGATCAACGCTTGCACCTGCGCTTCGCTGTATGGGTGCCAGACCCTGCCGTTCGGGGTGTCGGTGTAGCCCGGGTTGACGATCTCGATGCCAATCGAGGTGGAGTTGAGCCAGGTACGGCCTTCCCACTGGCTTTCACCGGCGTGCCAGGCGCGACGGCTTTCATCCACCAGTTGATAGACCGTGGCAGGTCCGTCGCCAATCAGGTAGTGACTGCTCACCTCACCGTGGGTCAACAAGGCCAGCGAACGCTCAAGCGATGCGTTGGTGTAGTGCAGGACGACGAACTGGATCCGGCTGTCCTGGTTGACCGAAGGGTGGCTGCGGTCGATGCGCAGGCCACTGGCGCAACCGGCCAGGGCAAGCAAAAGCAGGGCGGTGAGAAGTGTTTTCATTGCAAGGAGCACGTCATGGTCAGCGGACAACAGCGCTACAGTATAACGTGCTCTTGATCCACTGCCTCAACGAACACACATGAGCTGAAACTGCATCGCCCCGTCACCGGGCGCCTCCAGCCCCACCAAGCGAGTCGCGACCCTCACCATCCCCGCCGAGGCCGCTCCGATGACCTTGCCCTGGCCATGAATCAGCCGTTCATAAGTACCTACATCGATAGGGGACATGCTGCAGAAGGTCGGATCGCCTTGCGTGACACCCTCATCCAGCAGCAGGGTGTATTCGGTAATGTCTTGCCGCGTATAACGTTTGACCTCAGTGATCCAGTCTGGTGACTGCTTCACTACATAGCCACGTGCACTGATGTGCGCCGTGAATATTTGCGGGGCCGCCTGGACGACACACTGCAATCCCATCGTCAGCAGCAGCGCGCTGAGCAAACGCTTGAGCGTCATGTTTTTCACCTTCTACCTGAATCACCGCGCAGGCCTGATGCTTCAGCCAGGCCCAGTGCGGTGATGTTCGATGAATCCAGGTAGGTCGCTGCGGTAACTACATACAGCCGGGTAAGGGCAGCTTCATGCCTGCTCCACCCGGTTACGCCCACTGTCCTTGGCCCGGTACAACGCCTCGTCGGCGCGCTTGAGCACCTGGTCGCCGCGCTCGCCGGAACGGAACGCACTCACGCCAATCGACGTGGTGATCACCACCCGCTCGCCCTTGAAGTGGAACGGGCACGCCTCGACCGCCGCACGCAACGCTTCAGCGACCTGCGCAGCAGCCGGCGGCGATGTCTGTGGCAGCAGCAGGACGAACTCCTCGCCGCCAAAACGCGCGATGAAGTCACGTCCGCGCAGGCGTTTGCGCAACTGCTCGGCGACGATCTTCAGTACCTTGTCACCGGCCAGGTGGCCATATCCGTCGTTGATTCGCTTGAAATGATCGAGGTCGAGGATAGCCATGGCCAAATGGCCACCGTTTTCCTGCCAGTCGAGTACCTCACGCTCAAGCTGCTCGGACCAGGCTGCACGGTTGGGCAGGCCAGTCAGCGGATCGACCATCGCCTTCTGCCGCTGCTCTTCGAGGTGCTCGCGGTAACCCAGTGCCTCCTGCTCCATACTCGCAACCCGCTCGACCAACCCTTGCAGGCGACCGGCCAGTTCCTGCTCGCGGCGGTCGCGTTCGAGCTGGTGCTGGTCCATGGTCCCGAGCAAGCCTTCAAGACGGTTTTCCAGAATGTGCTTGAGGCTGTCCACATCCGCTGCATCCTGCACGCTGCTCTGCAGGCCGTCGACCTGCTCGCGAAGCTGGCTGTCCAGCTCGCGGGCAACGAAGCTGTTGTCAGCGTGACCGGCACTGGCTTCGTGCAGGTGGCTCTGGAAACTGTCCAGACGCTCGTTGAGCTGCTGCAGATAGGCTTCGAATTCATGCTGACCGCTGTCTGTGATCGCCAGCATGAGTACCGCCAGATCATCCAGCACCGGGATCAGCTCGTACCAGTTCAGCCCACGCGCAACGCGCTCGCGCATCTCCAAGGCTTGGGCCTTATGGCGCTCAGGCAAGCTGAGGTCATCGAGCAAACCGATAAGGGTCTGCTCGATATGCGCGGCCACCTGACTGTAAGGCGGCTCGACAGCGTCAGGCAGGGCGTAGGGGCCGTCCTCGCCCTCGATGATGTCCTCGCCATCCGGTGCAGCGCTAGGTGGCAGCACTGATACGATTTCGGCTGGCGCCTGGTTCGGGGATTCGCTCGCAGCTTGCGCGCTTTCAGATTCGGGCTCAGCCATCGTCGCAGGTTCATCGGCACCGCCCGACGCAGTGTTTTGCAGAACCTCGAGCGCTGACGCTGGCTCAGCCGTGATCGGTGCCGGGCCAGGCACCTCGACATGAGCGAGCGAAGCCTGCCCAGTTGCCTCAACCACCACCTGCGCGCCAGCCGCAGGGGCAGGCGTGGGCAGGGGATGCAGTTCATCGGCATCCTGTGGCATTTCCTGCACTTCCTGCGCTTGCTCCGCCGCCGGCGTGGGCGTTTGTGGCAGCACGCTCGGCAAGCCAGGCATATCGCGGGGCACGTCGGTATCCCCTGAAACTTGCGGGTTCTGCTCGCGACCACCGAACAGGCGCTGAAGCAGGCCAGGGCGTGCCTCCTCATCAGGTTTGCTCAGCGCATTCAGAGCCTTGCCCTGCAGGCCACTGAGTTCGCCGAGCAAGGGCGGCAAGTCGCGGGACTGAGCGACCCCGCCGTCGAGCTTTTTCGCGAGTTTCTTCAAGGAGCGCGACACATCGCCGGGCAGCGGCAGGGTCTGCAACTGGGTGACCAGCGCGTTCAACGCATCGCTGACTTGGTTCATGCGGGTTTCGCGGCGCTGCTCGGAGTCGAGCACGGCTTGTTCCAGACGCGGAATCAGCCCGGCAAGGCCTGCGTCCATGTTGTCGCTGCGGATCACCTCGCGCATTTCCTTCATGCACTGGTCGACGATCTTGTCACTCCCCTCCGCCGCCAGGGTGCTGCGCACCAGGCCGCGACGCAGCAAGTCGAGACGCGCTTCCCAGCGCCGTTCGAGCTTCTCCTGCTGCTCGATGCTCTTGAGGTACTTTTCTTTCCAGCGCTCGGCTTCTTGGGTCATGCCTGGATCCGCATCCGGTGAGGGCTTCTCGCCCAGTGATGACTCCGTTTCGGCGCCAATGCCAAACGCTTGAGTCCTCCTGACGCTAATGATCTGTGCGGGAAACACCGGCGCGGGCCGCGGCAGGGCCCGGGAGGGTTGCCCGACACGACGCCGCAACCCTTCACGGCAGCGCTACGCCAACGTGAACAGCTGATTTCCGACACAAGGCACTAGGTCAGGACCGGCAGCGTATCCACAGTCAATGCATCAGGCAATCGGATCTCGACGGCAACCGGAAGGTGATCGGAAATCGGCTGTGCCAGTACCTCGACGCGCTCGAGGGTAAGGCTTGGGCTGAGCAGGATATGGTCCAGGCAGCGCTGCGGTCGCCAACTGGGGAAAGTGGCTTCGACGTGCGGCGCGATCAGACCCAGGTCGCGCAGGGGCGAATGCTCGAGCAGGTCATTGGCATGGGTGTTCATGTCACCCATGAGAATCTGGTGGCGGTAGCCGCCGATCAGCTCACGTATATAGGCCAACTGCCGCACGCGGGTCTTGGCGCCCAGGGCCAAGTGCATCATCACCACGATCAGCGCGTCCTCGCCCTCGCCAAAACGCACCAGAATCGCACCACGACCCGCCGGGCCGGGAAGTGGATGGTCTTCGAGATGTTGCGGCTTTAGGCGGCTGAGCACACCGTTGCTGTGCTGGGCAAAACGCCCGAGGTTGCGGTTGAGCTGTTGATACCAGTAGGGGAACGCGCCCAGCTGCGCGAGGTGTTCCACCTGATTGACGTAGCCCGAGCGCAGGCTGCCGCCATCGGCTTCCTGCAACGCCACCAGGTCGAAGTCAGCCAGCAGGTCGCCGATCTTCTGCAAGTTGCCGGCGCGGCCGTTGTGCGGCAGCACGTGTTGCCAGCTGCGGGTCAGGTAGTGGCGATAGCGCTCGGTGCTGATACCGACCTGGATATTGAAACTGAGCAGCCGCAGACGACCATCCTCCGGCAGGCCCGAGGCCTGTAGGTGATGCTCGTTGACCTGCGGCTGGTGCAAACCGACGACGCGTGAGGTGCGAAAGCGGCCCATGCTGGCGCCGCTTACTTAGCGGCGCGCTCCTTGGCGATCAGTTGGTCAGCGACGTTCAGCACGCCTTCCGGCCCTTGGGCGGTACCCAGGTCGAAGCGGTACTTGCCGTTGACTACCATGCTCGGCACGCCGGTGATTTCGTACTTCTTGGCCAGCTCTTTGGCTTGGTTGACCTGGCCCTTGATGGCGAAGGAATTGAAAGTGGCGAGGAACTTGTCCTTGTCGACGCCCTGGGTGGCCAGGAAGTCCGCCATGTCTTGCGGGTCGGTCAGGCGCTTGCGCTGGTTCTGGATGGCATCGAACACCGCAGCATGCACCTTCTGCTCGACGCCCATGGCTTCGAGGGTCAGGAACATCTGGCCGTGGGCATCCCATGGGCCACCGAACATGGCCGGTACGCGCTTGAAGTTGACGTCCTTGGGCAACTTGTCGATCCACGGGTTGAGGGTCGGCTCGAAGTGGTAGCAGTGCGGGCAGCCGTACCAGAACAGTTCGACGACCTCGATCTTGCCGGGCTGGGACACAGGCACCGGGTTGCTCAGCTCGATGTACTGCTTGCCAGCGGTTGCAGGCTCTGCGGCCTGCACGGTGGCCATACCGAATGCGCTGGCGGCGACCAGTGCAGCGCTGAGAATCAGTTTACGCATGCTTTACTCCTGAGCAGTCTTTGGTCGCCTCGACGCGACCTGTGCTCAGACAGGCCGGGAAGGGCGCGAGTTCTGTAGTGTACGGCCATGAACAGCAAAAAGGGCAGCCCAAGCTGCCCTTTCATCTTTGCCCGACATCATTAACCGAATGTTAATGCAGGCCCTGGATATAGCTGGCGATAGCCTCGATATCCTTGTTGCTGAGCTTGCCGGCGATGGTGCGCATGGTCATGGCATCGCCATCGTTGGTACGATTGCCTTCGCGGAAGTCAGTGAGCTGCTTGGCCACGTACTGCGCGTGCTGGCCACCCAAGTGCGGGAAGCCGGCCAAGGCTAGGCCTGCGCCATTGGGTGAGTGGCAACCGGTGCAGGCAGGCATGCCTTTTTCGAGGTCCCCGCCGTTGAACAGCGCGCGGCCGCGCTCCACCAGTTTAGGGTCGGCGGCGCCGACGCTACCTTTCTGGCTGGAGAAGTAGGCGGCGATATCGGCCAAGTCCTGGTCGTTGAAGTTGGCCAGCATGCCCGTCATTTCCAGAACCGTACGCTTGCCGGACTGGATGTCGTGCAGCTGTTTTTCGAGGTAGCGCTGGCCCTGGCCTGCAAGTTTGGGGAAGTTCGGTGCCAGGCTGTTGCCGTCAGGGTTGTGACAGGCCCCACAGACAGCGGTTTTGGCCTGACCGGCAGTGGCATCGCCTTTAATGGGATCGGCAGCACTTGCCGCACCTGCGACCCCCATGGTCAACAGCAGACTCACGAATAGTTTGTTCATCAGCTAATCCAACACGGCTAAGGGTGAAATGTTATGTATCGGGACTGCCGCTCATCCAAAGGATGACCAATCGGTAGTCCTCGGCACTGCAGTCCATGCACAATCCACGCGGCGGCATAGCCTTGAAACCCTGTGTAACATGCACCACCAGCTGTGCCATGCCTTGCGCCAGTCTCGGCTCCCAAGCTGCCCGGTCACCCCGTTGGGGGGCCTGTGGCAACTGTCCGGCGTGACAGGCCGCACACGTGCGGTTGTACAACGCCTCGGGATCCTGTGTAGCCTGTGCGCTGAAAATCGGCAGGAACACACCGACAGCAAGCAGCCATTTCGCCATGCGCAACGACCTGACAGGGTTGGGGGCCGCGCTGCGTTCTGTCGCGCGAGCTATTGTTCGACACCCCATGCCCAATCTCCTTCGCTGGGAGAAAGAGCACACAAAAACTGGGGCATTATATACTTCCGCCATCCAAACGGAAACGACACTGCTTGCCGGCCCTGGCCTTGGCAACACCCACATCGGATATCCCATGCAAGTCAAGAACCCCATCCTCGGCCTCTGCCAGAAAGCCAAATTCGCCCTCAGCGCCGCCAAGGTCGAACAATGCCCTGAAGACCAGGGTTACGAGGTGGCCTTTGCCGGCCGTTCCAACGCTGGCAAATCCAGTGCCCTCAATACCCTGACCCATGCCAGCCTGGCGCGGACGTCCAAGACCCCGGGCCGCACCCAGCTGTTGAATTTCTTCAGTCTGGACGATGAACGGCGATTGGTCGACCTGCCGGGCTACGGATATGCAAAAGTGCCGATTCCGCTCAAGCAGCACTGGCAAAAGCACCTGGAGGCCTACTTGGGCGGACGTGAGTGCCTGCGCGGGGTGATCCTGATGATGGACGTGCGCCACCCGATGACCGATTTCGACAAGATGATGCTCGATTGGGCCAAGGCCAGCGGCATGCCGATGCACATCCTGTTGACCAAAGCCGACAAGCTGACCCACGGTGCGGGCAAGAACACGCTGCTCAAGGTGCAGTCGGAGATCCGCAAGGGCTGGGGCGACGCGGCGACCATCCAGCTATTCTCGGCACCCAAGCGCCAGGGGCTGGAAGAGGCCTATCGGGTGCTGGCGGACTGGATGGAGTTGGAAGACAAGCCGGCGGCTTGACCGCTTGTGTGGGGCGGCACAAGGCCGCTCCTACACGGTTGCGCAGTACCTGGAGGTCAAATTCCAGGCAAAAAAAACCCCGGACTTCATATGGGGAGGGGGAAGTTCGGGGTTCAAGTCCGGACCGCTAGGGCGGGGTCCAGATATCTGCCAACACTTAACACAACATAGGAGCATCGAAGGGCTTCACCAGCCATTCAGGTACTCTGAGTGGCGGTTCACCGGTTTAGTTCCGGGGCTCTGAAAACTATTTGCGATAGTTTCATGAAACACCGGATCTAAGGGAGGGGAGGCCAGCCGGATCCGCGACACTACGCCGCAGATCCTACACCGCTTCACGGCGCCATTCAGTGAGCTTCGTCCCAATTCGAGCCAACGCCCACTTCCACCAGCAGCGGAACGTCCAGTTGCGCAGCGCCGCTCATGTACCCGCGAATTTCATCTTTCACCTGCGCCACCAGGTCCTCACGCACCTCCAGCACCAGTTCGTCGTGCACCTGCAAGATCACCCGTGCATCCAGGCCGCTGTCAGTCAGCCAGTTATCCACAGCCACCATGGCGCGTTTGACGATGTCCGCGGCGGTGCCTTGCATCGGCGCGTTGATCGCGGTGCGTTCGGCGCCTTTGCGCAGCGCAGGGTTCTTGGCGTTGATATCCGGCAGGTACAGCCTGCGGCCGAACAGCGTTTCGACGAAACCTTGTTCAGCGGCCTGGGCGCGGGTGCGCTCCATATAGGCGAGCACGCCCGGGTAGCGCGCGAAATAGCGGTCGATGTAGTCCTGGGACTGTTTGCGATCGACGCCGATCTGCTTGGCCAGGCCGAACGCGCTCATGCCGTAGATCAGGCCGAAGTTGATGGCCTTGGCGCTGCGCCGCTGGTCGAGGGTGACGTCCTCCAGGGCCACGCCGAACACTTCGGCAGCCGTTGCCCGGTGCACGTCCAGGTTATTGCGAAACGCGTGCAACAACCCCTCGTCCTTGGCCAGGTGGGCCATGATGCGCAACTCGATCTGCGAGTAGTCCGCCGCCAGCAGCTTGTAGCCGGGGCTGGCGACGAAGGCCTGACGGATGCGCCGGCCCTCGGCGGTGCGAATCGGGATGTTCTGCAGGTTCGGGTCGTTGGAAGACAAGCGCCCGGTGGCTGCCACAGCCTGCTGGTAGGAGGTGTGGATGCGCCCGGTACGCGGATTGATCTGCTCGGGGAGCTTGTCGGTGTAGGTGTTCTTGAGCTTGCTCAGGCTGCGGTATTGCATCAGCACCTTGGGCAGCGGGTAGCCTTGCTCGGCCAGTTCATCGAGCACCGCCTCGGCCGTGGACGGCTGACCCTTGGCCGTCTTGCTCAGTACCGGCATGCCCAGCTTGTCATAGAGGATCCCCCCCAGCTGCTTGGGCGAGCCAAGGTTGAACTCCTCGCCGGCCAACACGAACGCCTCACGCTCAAGCTCAACCATCTTTGCCCCCAGCTCACCGCTCTGCACCTTGAGCAGCGCGGCATCCACCAGCGCACCCTGGCGCTCGATACGAGCCAGCACCGGCACCAGCGGCATCTCGATGTCCATCAGCACCGGCTGCACGCTCGGCGTCTCCGCCAGGCGTGCCTGCAAGGCGTGGTGCAGGCGCAGGGTAATGTCGGCGTCCTCGGCCGCATAAGGGCCCGCCTTGTCCAGCGCAATCTGGTTGAACGTCAGCTGCTTCGCGCCCTTGCCGGCGATTTCTTCGAAGGTAATCGTGGTGTGGTCGAGGTAGCGCTGCGCCAGGCTGTCCATGTCGTGGCGGGTGGCGGTGGAGTTGAACACATACGACTCAAGCATGGTGTCGTAGGCCACGCCGCGCACCTGGATGGCTGGGCTGCCATTGGCCAGGATGTTGATGTCGTACTTGGCGTTCTGGCCGACCTTGGCCTTGGCCGGATCTTCAAGCAAAGGCTTGAGCGCCAGCAGCACGGCTTCGCGCTCCAGCTGCGCGGGTGCGCCTTCGTAGTCATGGGCCAGCGGCACATAGGCAGCCTCGAAGGGCGAGACGGCGAACGACACGCCCACCAGCTGTGCCTTCTGCGCATCCAGCCCGGTGGTCTCGGTGTCGAAGGCGAACAGCGTTGCCGCACGCAGCTTCTCAAGCCAGGCGTCGAAACGCGCCTGTTCGAGGATTGTTTCGTACTTAGGCTCGACCTTTTCCGCCGGTGCCTGGGCAACGGCGGTCATCGCATTGCCAGCCTGTGCGGCGTCACGCTGCACATCGGCGATCCAGCTCTTGAACTCCATCTCGGTGTACAACGCCAGCAGGGCGTCGCGATCAGGCTCGCCGCACACCAACGCGTCCACCGCCACGTCCAGTTCGACATCGCACTTGATGGTGGCCAACTCATAGGAGAGGAACGCGGCATCACGGTGCTCGGCGAGCTTGGCCGGCAGAGTCTTGGCGCCGCGAATGGCCAGCGCCGGAACCTTGTCGAGATTCTCGTAAAGGGCGTGCAGACCGCCACCGATACCGGTCAGCAGCCCCACGGCGGTTTTTTCGCCAACGCCCGGCACGCCGGGGATGTTGTCGACCTTGTCGCCCATCAGGGCGAGGAAATCGATGATGTGCTCGGGACCCACGCCAAATTTTTCGTGCACGCCAGCAACGTCCAGCACACTGCCGGTCATGGTGTTGACCAGCGTAACGTGGCCGTCCACCAGTTGGGCCATGTCCTTGTCACCGGTCGAGATGATCACCGGGCGCCCGGCTGCGGCGCTGCTACGTGCCAGGGTGCCGATCACGTCATCGGCCTCGACGCCTTCGACGCACAGCAGCGGATAACCCAATGCGCGCACGCTGGCGTGCAACGGCTCGACCTGCACACGCAGGTCATCGGGCATGCTCGGGCGATTGGCTTTGTATTCGGCGAACATGGCATCGCGGAAGGTTCCGCCCTTGGCGTCGAACACCACCGCGAACAGGCTGTCCGGATACTGTCGGCGCAAGCTCTTGAGCATGTTCAGCACGCCCTTGACCGCGCCGGTAGGCATGCCTTTGGAGGTGGTCAGCGGCGGCAGCGCGTGGAAGGCGCGGTAGAGGTAGGACGAACCGTCCACCAGGACGAGGGGCGCTTGGCTCATGAGGAGAATCAACCTTTTCGGCAGGTCCGGCGCTAGAATAGCCAGAACATTTGACGACAAAGGGACTAGGTTATCATGCGTACACTCAATCGCCTGTTACTGCTCGGTCTGCTGGCCACCATGCCAGTCGTCACCCTGGCGGCGGAAGACGCGCCATCGGCAGATCCCGATGTCACCATTCGCACGGAAGGCGATAGAACCATCCAGGAGTACCGTCAAAACGGCTTCCTGTATGCGATCAAGGTCACGCCCAAGGGCGGCAAGCCTTATTTCCTGGTACGCGCCGATGGCACCGATGCCAATTTCATTCGTTCCGACCAGCCGGACATGCTGATTCCGGCCTGGAAAATTTTCGAGTGGAAGTAACCGCGGGTACCGTTCATATCAACCCGGCACTTCCCGGCGGAAGTGCCCGTATGGGCAATTTTTCGACATGTCAGTCTTCACCCCCGTGACCCGGCCTGAGCTGGAAACCTTTCTGGCGCAATACGAGCTGGGCCGTCTGCTCGACTTCCAGGGCATCGCCGCCGGCACAGAGAACAGCAACTTCTTCGTCAGCCTGGAACAGGGGGAGTTCGTCCTGACGCTGGTCGAACGTGGGCCGGTCGAGGACATGCCGTTCTTCATCGAACTGCTCGACGTCCTGCATGAGGCCGACATGCCGGTGCCCTACGCCGTGCGTGCGCGCGACGGCAAAGGCCTGCGCGAGCTGTGCGGCAAGCCTGCCCTGTTGCAGCCACGGCTGTCGGGCAAGCACGTCAAGCAGCCGAACAACCAGCATTGCGCCCAGGTCGGTGAATTGCTGGCGCACATCCACCTGGCCACCCGCGAGCGCCCCCTCGAACGCCGCACCGACCGTGGCCTGGACTGGATGCTGCAATCGGGCGCCGAATTGCTGCCGGGCCTGAACGCCGAACAGGCCGCGCTGCTGACCCCGGCCCTGGCCGAAATCACCGCGCACAAGGCGCAGATCATGGCCCTGCCCAAGGCTAACCTGCACGCTGACCTGTTCCGCGACAACGTGATGTTCGAAGGCACCCACCTGAGCGGGCTGATCGACTTCTACAACGCCTGCTCCGGGCCAATGCTGTACGACATCGCAATCACTGTGAACGACTGGTGCCTGGACGCACACAGCGGTATCGACCTGGCCCGCGCCCAAGCGCTGTTGGGCGCCTATGCGGCGCTACGGCCGTTCACGGCGGCCGAGGCCGAACTGTGGCCGGTGATGCTGCGGGTAGCGTGCGTGCGCTTCTGGCTGTCGCGGCTGATCGCCGCCAGGGAGTTCGCTGGCATGGACGTGACCATCCATGACCCACGGGATTTCGAAGTGCGCTTGGCGCAACGCCAGCAGGTGGCGTTGCACCTGCCGTTCGCCTTGTAATCGCACTGACCAACACCAACACCGCCGCTCCCTGTAGGAGATTACCCAGCCCTTTGGGCTGCGCTGTCGCGCAGAGAACTGATTTCGCAAGCGCGCCGCGTACCCTGTGGGAGCGGCGGTTCGGCGCCCCGACTTGCCCGCGAAGCAGGCGACTCGGTGTATGGCACCGGCTTCGCCGGTGTTCGCGGGCAAGCCCGCTCCCACAGGTCCCTGCTAAANTTTAGCCGCGAACACCGGCGCAGCCTGATGGGCTGCGCAGCAGCCCTGGCGATCTTGCATGGCCCCGAGATCTTGAGCCGCGTCTAACGGCCCATGCCGAAGCTCAAAGCTGCTCCAGGCACCCCGCCAGATCCCCGCCCAGCTTCTCCAGCAAACGCTCGTAGCCCTTGCCGTCCACCGGATCCGTTCCGCCCAGTGCATCCAGCTCAGCCAGCCTCACCGGCAGGCCCGTCGTCAACGTTTCGGCCAGGCGCGGACGCAGCGGCGGCTCGCTGAATACGCAGGTCTTGCCCACTTCCTGCAAGCGCTTGCGCATGGCCGCAACATGCTGCGCGCCCGGCTGCACCTCGGAGGCAACGCTGAACACGCCGGTGTGCTTCAGACCATAGGCAGCTTCGAAATAATCGAAGGCTTCGTGGAACACGAAGTAAGGCTTGTCGGCAATGCCTGCCACCCGCTGCTTGATGCGCACATCCAACGCATCCAGACGCTCGACGAACTGTTTAAGGTTCGCCTGGTAGCGCGCCGCATTGGCTGGGTCCGCTGCCGCCAGGTCAGCGGCCATCTTCGTCGCAATCACCCGCGCGTTGACCGACGACAGCCACAGGTGTGCGTCGAGACTGCCTGGGCGGTGGTCGTGATCATGGTCGTCGTGGTCAGCTTCATCGTGGGAGTGGCTGTCCTCGCCAAAATGGCGCAGCTGCATGCCAGGGAGCGACTGCACAGCCACGCTTGGCTTGCTACGCCCGCCCAGCACACGGGGCAGGAAGTTCTCCATGTCCGGGCCGATCCAGTACAAAAGGTCCGCGTCGCCGACCTTGCGCACATCGGAAGGGCGCAACGCGTAATGATGCGGCGACGCCCCCGGCGGCAGCAACACGTCGGGGCTACCGACACCGTCCTGTACCGCGGCAGCAATCTGTTGCAAGGGCTTGATGCTGGTCAGCACACGCACCTCGGCGTGGGCCGAAAAGGCGATGAAAGCGACAAAGAGAGCAAGGAATCGGGACACGGTGGATACTCGGCTCGTCAGAAACAGGTAACATAATAACGTCTCCATCCAGAACCGTCGCTGCCCATGTCCATCACGCCGCTGGCCCACCGTCCCCACGATCATTCCCATTGCGTTCATAGCGCGCTGGCCGAGGCCGATGCGCTGTGCAATCGCCAGGGCTTGCGTCTGACCGCCCTGCGCCGTCGCGTGCTGGAGCTGGTGTGGCAGAGCCACAAGCCATTGGGCGCCTACGACATCCTCGCCGTGCTCAGCGAGCAGGACGGGCGCCGCGCCGCGCCACCCACGGTGTACCGGGCCCTGGATTTTCTCCTCGACAACGGCCTGGTACACCGCATCGCCTCGCTCAACGCCTTCATCGGCTGTAGCCACCCCGAGCATGCGCACCAGGGTCAGTTCCTGATCTGCCGCGAATGCCACGTGGCCATCGAACTCGAACAAGACAGCATCAGCAACGCCATCGTCGACAGCGCCAAAACCGTTGGTTTCAGCGTCGAAACCCAGACCGTGGAAATCGTCGGCCTGTGCGGTAACTGCCGAGGCAAGGCATGAGCGACGCCCTGATCCGCCTCGAACAGGTCGGCGTTAGCTTTGGCGGCGAGGCGGTGCTCGACAGCATCGACCTGGCCGTGGCCCCGCGCCAGATCGTCACGCTCATCGGCCCCAATGGCGCCGGCAAGACGACCCTGGTGCGCGCCGTGCTCGGGCTACTCAAGCCGCACCGTGGCAAGGTGTGGCGCAAACCGAAGCTGCGCATCGGCTACATGCCGCAAAAGATCCAGGTCGACGCCACGCTACCGTTGTCAGTGCTGCGTTTTTTGCGCCTGGTGCCCGGGGTAGACCGCGCGGCAGCCTTGTCGGCGTTGCAGGAGGTGGGCGCCGAACAGGTGATCGACAGCCCGATCCAGACCATCTCTGGCGGCGAAATGCAGCGCGTGCTGCTGGCCCGCGCGCTGCTGCGCGAACCCGAGCTGCTGGTGCTCGACGAGCCGGTGCAGGGCGTCGACGTGGTCGGCCAGACCGAGCTGTACAACCTCATCACGCGCCTGCGCGACCGCCACGGCTGCGGCGTGCTGATGGTCAGCCACGACCTGCACCTGGTCATGAGCGCTACCGACCAGGTGGTCTGCCTAAACCGCCACGTGTGCTGCTCGGGCCACCCCGAACAGGTCAGCAACGACCCGGCCTTCGTCGAGCTTTTCGGCCAGAACGCACCGAGCCTGGCCATCTACCACCACCATCACGACCACAGCCACGACCTGCACGGCTCGGTCGTAGCCCCCGGCGCCCACGTTCACGGAGAGCACTGCAAGCATGGCTGATTTTCTTCTCTACGCCCTGCTTGCCGGCCTGTCGCTGGCGCTGGTGGCCGGTCCGCTGGGTTCGTTCGTGGTATGGCGGCGCATGGCCTATTTCGGCGACACGCTATCCCACGCCGCGTTACTCGGTGTCGCACTGGGCTTCGCCCTGGATGTCAGCCCGGCCCTGGCGGTCACCGTTGGCTGCCTGCTGCTGGCGATCCTGCTGGTGACGCTGCAACAACGCCAGCCACTGGCATCGGACACCCTGCTCGGCATCCTCGCCCCCAGCACCCTGTCGCTGGGCCTGGTGGTGCTGAGTTTCATGCACGATGTACGCATCGACCTGATGGCCTACCTGTTTGGCGATTTGCTGGCGATCAGCACCACGGACCTGGCCTGGATCCTGGGCGGCAGCGCGTTGGTGCTGACGCTGCTGGCCCTGTTCTGGCGGCCACTGCTGGCCGTTACCGTGCACGAAGAACTGGCGATGGTCGAAGGCCTGCCAGTGGCAGGCCTGCGCCTGGCACTGATGCTGCTGATCGCCGTGGTGATCGCGGTTGCCATGAAGATCGTCGGGGTGCTGTTGATCACCTCGCTGCTGATCATCCCGGCAGCCGCGGCACAACGTCACGCTCGTTCGCCTGAACAGATGGCACTGGGCGCCAGCCTGCTGGGTATCACTGCCGTATGCGGCGGTCTGGCCATGTCGTGGTTCAAGGACACCCCGGCAGGGCCATCGATCGTGGTCTGCGCGGCAGTGCTATTCTTGCTGAGCCTGGCGTTGCCAAAACGCTGAAAAATCCCAGCCACACGCAACCTTTTCGCTGGTAAAGGGTCTGTAAGACCGGTTTTCGAGCGTGCGCACCTGGGTGTAGACTTGCTCGCTTTTTGCGCAAATAGAGAGTCGCAGGAATGAAGCTGTTCGCCTCCCGTTATCTGCTTGTTGCCACGTTTTCCCTGTTCCTGGCCGCTTGCTCCAGCGCACCGGTCGAGCAGCCGGTCGTGCCTGCCCAGCCAGATGCCTGGCAGCAACTGGAACAGAGCATCGCCACCAACGAGCTGGCCACCGCCGAAGATCAGCTGGCCGCCTTGCAAACCCAGACGCCGGACGATGCGCGTCTCGAACCGCACCAGCGGCAGTTGGCCGAGGCCTACCTGAAACGCAGTCAAATCGTCCTGCAAAAGGGTGATGTCAACGCCGCCGCGACCGCCTTGGCCCGCGCCCGCGCGCTGATGCCACAGGCACCGGCGGTGACCGGCGGCGACACCATGGCCCATGCCCGCAAGGCCGAGCTGGAAAAAGCCGAAGCCGCACTCAAGGCTGCCGAAGCCAAGCCCAGCGCCCGGATCATCGACCCCGCCGCGCCACACACAGTCATCGCCCTGAAGACCACTGACAGCCGCGCGCTGCGGCGCCAGTTGGACGACATCGCCGCCGACGTGGTGAGCTATCGCTGCGAGGTGGTATTCCAGGTGCCGCGTACGCATGATGCGCCGTGGCTCAAGACCCTGCTGCAAAAGCGCGTGCACATGCTCGACAGCAGCTTCGTGCTCAAGCAGAGCCACGAAATTCAGCGCGCGCTGCCAGCACAGGTTGTGCTGATACCGCATCAGCCCTGACGGATTGGCATCAAGGGCCAAGTCGGCGCCATGCGCCGACGTGCCCCCATCGGTCAGGCCGGCACCGACTCGGCAACCGCCTCGCGCGCCCACACCCGATGCTCCGCCAACGCCTTGAAGAACGCCTCGAAGGTCTTTTGCTCATCGCCCAGCAATAGCCCTGCATCCTCCTGTAGCCCCAGCTTGTTCAGCAACAGCTTGCCGTCCAGGCTCAGGCCCATGGGCTTGAGGTGCTTGTAGGTCTCCAACAGGAAGTGCTTGGCCACCCCACTGCCTTCCAGCGCCTGGAGCGAAGCCTTGCCCGCCGGCACCCAGACGCCATCAAACATCACCGAAGGCATCCCTTCGATCGAGGCATCCACCGGCAAGGCCTTGCCGTCGGCGGTCTTCACCGGCGCCGACGTCGGCCCCAGCAGCATCGGCCGGGCACGCTGCGCCTGCAGGGCCTTGACCACCTTGTCGACACTCGCCACCTCCACCCCATCGGCCACCAGCACGCCGATCTTGCGCCCGCTGATGCCAATCTCGCCTTGCTTGCCGAGCTGGCTCAGGGCCTTGGATTGTTTGAGCTTGCTGCCTTTGACCTTGACCGTCGCGGCCTTCGGCGCGGGCAGACCCAGGTTGGCCGACACTGCCGCCGCCAGCGTGAGATCGATGTTGGCAAGGATTTCGTTGACCACGCGGGCCCGGATCGCTTCGCGCTCCACCTTACCCAGCTCGAAGCTGTACGCCTTGATGATGTGCTGTTGCTCGTGCGCGCTCATGCTCTGAAAGAACAAACGGGCCTGGGAAAAGTGGTCGCCGAAGGAATCGCTGCGCTGGCGAATCTTGTGCGCATCGATGCGCTCCTGGTAACTCTCGAAGCCGCCAGCCTGAGGCGCTGGCGGGGTCTCTTTGGGCCAGCCGCCATCGATGGAATTAGGCTCGTACGAGGCGCGGCCCTTGTCGAGGGTCATGCGGTGCATGGCATCCCGCTGGCCGCTGTGGTTGGGCGCCAGCGGGCGGTTGATCGGGATTTCGTGGAAGTTCGGCCCGCCAAGCCGGCTGATCTGCGTGTCGGTGTAGGAAAACAACCGGCCTTGCAGCAGCGGGTCGTTGGTGAAATCGATGCCCGGCACGATATGCCCTGGGCAGAACGCCACCTGTTCCACTTCGGCGAAAAAGTTGTCCGGGTTGCGGTCGAGCACCATCTTGCCCAACGGCGTCACCGGCACCAGTTCCTCGGGAATCAGCTTGGTCGGGTCCAGCAGGTCGAAGTCGAACATATGCTCATCGGCTTCAGGCACGATCTGTACACCCAGCTCCCATTGCGGGTAGTGCCCGGTTTCGATGGCTTCCCACAGGTCACGGCGATGATAGTCGGTGTCCTTGCCCGCAAGCTTCTGCGCCTCGTCCCACAGCACCGAATGCACGCCCTGGCGTGGCTTCCAGTGGAATTTGACGAAACTGGCCACGCCTTGGGCGTTGATCAGGCGGAACGTATGCACGCCAAACCCTTCCATCATCCGCAGGCTGCGCGGAATGGCACGGTCGGACATGGCCCAGATGACCATGTGCGCCGTCTCCGGGACCAGCGACACGAAATCCCAGAAGGTGTCATGCGCCGAACCGCCGGTGGGCATCTCGTTGTGCGGTTCAGGCTTCACGGCATGCACGAAATCGGGGAACTTGATCGCGTCCTGAATGAAAAATACTGGCATGTTGTTACCAACCAGATCGAAATTGCCCTCATCGGTGTAGAACTTCACTGCGAAACCGCGCACGTCGCGCACCGTGTCGCCGGAGCCACGCGGGCCCTGCACGGTGGAGAAACGCACGAACACCGGGGTGATCTTCTCTGGGTCTTGCAGAAAGCCCGCCTTGGTCAACTCGGCGTGGCAGCCATAGCTCTGGAAATAGCCATGAGCCCCGGTGCCGCGGGCATGCACGATGCGCTCAGGAATGCGCTCGTGGTCGAAGTGGGTGATCTTCTCGCGCATGATGAAGTCTTCGAGCAGCGATGGCCCACGCGCACCGGCTTTGAGGCTGTTCTGGTTGTCAGCGATCTTCACGCCCTGATTGGTGCGCAGTGCCTGGCCGGTAGCATCGCTACGGAACGCCTCGAGGCTCTGCAACTTGGCATTGGTGTTGGCGCGGTCCGGCGTGTCGGTGCCCGCCACCTGGCTCTGGCGGGACTCGGGGGTCTTCTTGCTGGCCATGTTCGCTTCTCCTCAGTCTTCAGGCTGCCCGTGCGGGCTTGTTCAAGTAGTGACTGAGGGGCGTTGGCGAGCGTTCAATCAGGATTACCGGTTGTCGCGTTATGCCCGCTGGGTTGGACGGTGACGAAATAAATGCTAAGAACAGCGAGTGGAAAAGGCTAAAATGCGCGACCCCGGCTCACCGCTGGCCCACATTCCATGCGCCCCACAAGGTTCGCTCAGTGATCGAGTTTCAAAACGTCCATAAGACCTACCGCGTCAATGGTAGGGACATCCCGGCCCTGAACCCGACCAGCCTGACCATCGAAGATGGCCAGGTGTTCGGCCTGATCGGCCACTCCGGCGCCGGCAAAAGTACGCTGCTGCGCCTGATCAACCGCCTCGAAAACCCCACCGGTGGCCAGATCATCGTCGACGGCGAGGAGGTCACCGCCTTCGACGCCAATCAGTTGCGCGGCTTCCGCCAACAGGTCGGGATGATCTTCCAGCACTTCAACCTGCTGGCCTCCAAGACGGTTGCCGATAACGTCGCACTGCCGCTGGTGCTGGCTGGCGAGCTGTCGCGCGACGCGATCAACGAGCGCGTCATGCAGCTGCTGCAACGTGTCGGCCTGCAAGACCATGCCAAGAAATACCCGGCCCAGCTCTCGGGCGGTCAGAAACAGCGCGTCGGCATCGCCCGCGCCCTGTCGACCAACCCCAAGATCCTGCTCTGCGACGAAGCCACCAGCGCCCTCGACCCGCAAACCACCGCATCGGTGCTGCAACTGCTGGCCGAGATCAACCGCGAGCTGAAGCTGACCATCGTGCTGATCACCCATGAAATGGACGTGATCCGCCGAGTCTGCGACCGCGTGGCGGTAATGGACGCCGGCAAGATCGTCGAGCAAGGCCCGGTGGCCGAGGTGTTCCTGCACCCAAAACACCCAACCACCAAGCGCTTCGTCCAGGAAGACGAGCAGGTCGACGAAGGCGAGCAACGCGACGACTTCGCCCACGTCCCTGGGCGCATCGTGCGCCTGACGTTCCAGGGCGATGCCACCTACGCACCGCTGCTGGGCACCGTGGCCCGCGAGACCGGCGTGGACTACAGCATCCTCGCCGGGCGTATCGACCGCATCAAGGATGTCCCCTATGGCCAGCTGACCCTTGCCCTGATCGGCGGGGACATGGACGCGGCGTTCGCACGCTTCACGGCAGCTGACGTACATATGGAGGTACTGCGTTGATGGACGCTCTGAATTTCTTCGCCAACGTCGACTGGGCCGAAATCTGGCTGGCTACCCTCGACACCATGATCATGCTGTTCGGCTCGCTGTTCTTCACCGTGCTGCTGGGCCTACCGCTGGGCGTGCTGCTGTTCCTCTGCGGGCCACGCCAGATGTTCGAACAGAAGGGCGTGTACGCGCTGCTGTCGCTGATCGTCAACATCCTGCGCTCGCTGCCGTTCATCATCCTGTTGATCGTGATGATCCCGGTCACCGTGCTGATCACCGGCACCTCGCTGGGCGTGGCCGGCGCCATCCCGCCGCTGGTGGTGGGCGCCACGCCGTTCTTCGCGCGGTTGGTCGAAACCGCCCTGCGTGAGGTGGATCGGGGGATCATCGAGGCGACCCAGTCGATGGGCGCCACGACCCGCCAGATCATCACCAACGCGCTGCTGCCCGAGGCACGCCCGGGTATCTTCGCCGCCATCACCGTCACCGCCATCACCCTGGTGTCCTATACCGCAATGGCCGGTGTGGTGGGTGCCGGTGGCCTCGGCGACCTGGCCATCCGCTTCGGCTACCAGCGTTTCCAGACCGACGTGATGGTGGTCACCGTGGTGTTGTTGCTGGTACTGGTTCAAGTTCTGCAGAGCGTCGGCGACAAACTGGTCGTGCATTTCTCCCGTAAATAACCCCAATGGGGTCGGCCCGGCCGACCCGTTCGGGGGCCGTCGCGGCCCTCACAAGGAGTGATCAATGAAGAAGCTGCTTGCTGTCGTCGCCGCTGTCGCGGCCTTCTCGGCCCACGCCGAAACCCTGACCGTCGCGGCCACCCCGGTGCCGCACGCCGAGATCCTCAACTTCGTCAAACCACAGCTGGCGAAAGAGGGCGTGGAGCTGAAGGTCAAGGAATTCACCGACTACATCCAGCCGAACGTGCAAGTGGCCGAAAAGCGCCTGGACGCCAACTTCTTCCAGCACCAGCCGTACCTGGATGAGTTCAACAAGGCCAAGGGCACCCAGCTGGTGAGCGTTGCCGGCGTGCACATCGAACCACTGGGCGTGTACTCGACCAAGTTCAAGAAGCTCGACGAGCTGCCAACCGGCGCCACCGTGGTCATTCCCAACGATGCCACCAATGGCGGCCGCGCCCTGTTGCTGCTGGATAAGTCCGGCGTGATCAAGCTCAAGGACAACAAGAACATCCTGTCCACCGTGAAGGATGTTGCCGAAAACCCCAAAGGCGTGAAATTCCGTGAGCTGGAAGCGGCCACCATCCCGCGCGTGCTGACACAGGTCGATGCTGCCCTGATCAACACCAACTACGCGCTGGAAGCCAAGCTGAACCCAGAAACCGACGCCCTGGCCATCGAAGGCAGCGACTCGCCGTACGTGAACATCCTGGTTGCCCGCCCGGACAACAAGGACAGCGATGCCATGCAAAAGCTGGCAGCAGCACTGCACTCGCCTGAGGTGAAGCAGTTCATCAACGAGAAGTACAAAGGCGCTGTGGTTCCAGCGTTCTAAGCTGACCTACCTCGCTGGAATCGCAGGCCGTCCAGGCTACCGCGATTCTATGTAGGAGCGGCCGGTCCGGCGCCCCGGCTAGGCCGCTCCTACAAAGTGGACTGCCCCCCAAAAGTTGGACAGTTTTAAGCAGCAG
>NZ_VAUO01000019.1 GCF_005796105.1 Pseudomonas mosselii
GAACCTTAACCGGTGTCCAAAATTGCTTGACCAGTTCAATACTCCTGCCTGCTCTTCGGCGTGCTTGCGTAACGGCAGCCAGGATGTCGATGCCAAAAACACCCATGCACGAAGACTGCCGTCCGGAATCGCGGCAGGACTATGTCCGGCGAACCTGGGAGATCCCGACAATGCAAACGGAACCTGAGCCCCAGAGCATGCAACACTTGGCGAACAACGATCTCTGGCCCAGTGTGAGCACGCTTGACCGCACGCATGATGTCGCTACGCGACATTACCCCTCCTCCTACGCTCAATCGTCGGCTGGAACGACCACCCCCGTCATCGCCAAGGCTTCCAAATGTCGATGAAGCTCCTCTGGCAATGGATCACCCGAAATCAAGACCCCGGCCTCCATGTTCTGATCCATCGCATATCCAGTCAGGTTGGCACTGGTGATGAAACAATACGCTCCATCCGCCACCGCGACCTTCGCGTGCACGCTGCCATTAACGAACGCAGCCCCCTTGTCTTTCCAGACATAGAACAGCGCATTAGGGACGATTTTCTTCAGGTTACCGATAGGGTCGATGCTGACCTTGCCACCCTGAGCGCTCGAGAGCTCCATCAGGAACTCGATCTTCACGCCACGCTTCGCCGCTAACTTCAGAGCTCTAGCTACCGACTCAATGTCATAAGCGACGTAGCTGGTGATGAACAACCGGTGCTGAGCAGCATCAATCACCTGAATCAAAGCCTGCTCGGTTCGCCGAGCAGGAACGAGCTCGGTCGTAGGCCCAGTCCATACCAACTCGACCCTCTGCCGACTCTCGGCATGACGAAACGCATGTGCAGCGGCCAAGAGCATTGCAGCCAACGTCTCGCCACTGATGGTCGATGGCTTCCAGGCCACGACCAGTCCCTTAAGCGCATTTTCGGCCTTCGCCGACATCGCTCCCGCCCTCAGATCTCCAGTTTTTTCGACTTGCACTGCCCTGATCTTTGCAGCCAAGGCAGCTACGCGGTCATAGGAGACTATGGAAACCAACTCAGATACCGCCGCCAGTAGCTCTCTCACTTTAGGCATCCAGGAAGAATGCCGCTTTGGCATTCTCGAAAGTGGGCACGACCATCGCCCGGTCGAGATATCGGTTGGCACGCTCGCACGAAGTCTCCGCGACGAAGGAGCATGCATGACACGCTGCCGCATGCAAACTACGATCCTTCTGGGGATCATGTTCCGCGCACAGGGGATCGGAGGAGCAAATACGCCCACGCCGCAAAGCCTGAACCAGCAGGCGCTCCAGGTTCTCGGGCTTGCCCAGTTCGACCAGCCCTCCCAAGGTGCCATCGGAGTCCGCAGCCGCTGTGTAGATGATGAAACCGCACTGGTTACCGGCCTCATTCACCTCTGCATAGATCCGCTCTCTGATGCTGGCCGCGTTATATCCGCACTCCAACGCCAACTCTCGGATCAGCATATGCGCCAGCGTGTGCAGCATCACGTAACGAGCGCCTGGATAGCCATCTTCCGGAGGACAGAGACGGCGGGAGTTCCGCCAACCTTTGTGCCCACCACGTAGCCTCGCATCGACGGCCTGAACATCGGCCCCCTGCTCCCACACCGCTATCGACTGCTCGTCGAACTGAATGAAGATGCCCTCACCGTGCACCTGGTTAGCAGGAACCCAATCGGGCTTCACACGTGACAGCGGTGCCTGGATCGGTCCAGCCCCACCACCACCGGAGTCGTCAGGCGCCTCGACTCGCGTGAAGCCTAGCAAAGCATTCACTTCGCGCAGACGCTTCAACAGCAAGACCCTGGCGATCTTGCCTTGGAAACCCTGAGGAACGGCCACTGCCTCGGACAAGAAATGCGGATAGTCATTCACCGGCACCGGGTCGGTCAGCACCCTCCACTCGGGACCTTTGATATCAGCCTCAGTGACACTCTCGATATCTCCAGAACGATGAGCCTCGATGCCAGTCCAAATGGCTTCTGCGGAATACTGATCGATTCCAGGCAATAAACCTGCGGTCTTAAGCACGTCAACTGTCGGCGCCACCAGCTCAAAAGAGTTCAAGTTCCCAAGGAATTTCCAACCATCTTCTACCACCTGCGCCAGTCCATCCTTTGCTTGGGGTATCGCCAACGCAGACAAGGAGACCGGAAACCAGCTATTGGTCGCCCCCAACAGCACCGCTCGCGGCTCGGCATCGCAGTCCGGCTCGAACTGATCCAGATGAGGGTGCCTTCCACGACACCCCGGCAGGTTCTCCTTGCCGAGCTGTCCGAATGCATGGGCCATGTTGCGCGCCACACCGCAAGCGTCGCATTTGACCCAGAGGTTCTCGGTCTGCAGGGATGCGCCGCTTTCGAAAAAACGGAGCGTACCTTTGCAATCGCTGGGACCACTGTGGACGAACCACTGCCAAGGGAAGTCGTCAAGATGACCATTCTTGCAGGCCAAAAGGAAACGCGCGGGAACAGCATCTGCATCTTTGGCCGACTGATCCTTCCTAGACCCCATACAATCTTTGTGAACAAAACGAGTGGCTTCAGCACGATACCTATTTTCCTTGAGAGCGAATAAGTTACTGTCATAAGTGGACAACATGCCGCACTTCACACAACGCAACCAGCGAGGAAAAGGTCTGACTGGAACCCCTACACTAGCCTCTGCAGAGAAAGGATCAATCGACTCAGTCTTGACCATCGGAGGCATACGCAGCGACTCCACCTGGGCCCCCAACGCATTCTGCACAGCAACGAGCAAACGATTTTCGATTACTGGATGGCAACGATCCTTTTCCCAGACATCGATACCGGACGTCACGACCGACAGATTCGGCAAATCGACGAGCGCACCTGGGCCATAGGTCCACAGCAACTGGCTTGGCCGTACCGAGCCAACGTTAGTTTTTTCGTTAGCCATCTTCATTGATCCTTATCAGCCGCTGCTGGGCGAGGCTTCCATTGGATATCGTCGTTGATCTTCGCCGAGTTCATGATCAAACGAACACCTGGCTCGACCTCACGCATCGACATAGGGACTGTCCAGTTATCCCACGCCTGCACACCAGGTGACTTGATCAAAGGGGCAGTCCTGTCCTTGTCTGGTCCTCGCTTCTCATACGCCAAGATACGATTACCCTGCATCACCTCACTCACCCACTGGTCCGCCCGCTGCTTGAGCATGCCGGCAGCAAGCTTCTTCGCTGGAGCCTCGGCGATGTTGTCGGCGCGCGTTTCGAGCACTCTCATTGCATCCAGCATTTCCGCCTGGTTCGGTTGCTTGAGACTCTGCGCGCCCTCGTTCGGCGCGAAATCATCGCTCTTGGCGCGGATAAGCGACAGCATCGCCCCGGTCAGACCACGATCCATCGCACGCGGGGAGAACGGAGTGACCGACTGCGCTTCGACGTGCTTATAGAAGGTCGCGTGGTAATGCTCGAAGGTCTCGTAATGCGAGAGATCGCGGGGGCGAGCCCATGTCAGTACGGTACAGACCAACCCAGGGAACTGTCGGCCAACACGACTGGTTGCCTGAATGTATTCCGCCGTTCCTTTCGGCTGACCGTTGACAGCCATAATGCCGAGCCGATTAACGTCGACGCCGACCGACAGCATGTTGGTCGCCAACACGATGTCGATGGCACGTGCATCGCCCTCCTCCCACTTGGTCACGTACCTACCTTTCTCGGGATCCCATTCAGACTTGAACATCACTTCGAGCTGATCGAGATACTTGGGGATGTCCTGGTTCGAAACCCGAGAAGTCAGCTCGCGAATATTCATGACGCTGCGCTGGGCCAATCCAGGCCGCTGCACCATGCTCATTTGCACACGGTACGCACGGGTCTGCACGTCGTCCTCGGCCAGACGCTTCATGCCTCCCAGCTCTCGCAAGGAGTTGAAGTAACCCACCATGGTCATGTAAGGGTCGGCAGCTTTGCCGAATCGATCGAATAGCGCTTGAGCCGCAGTCAGCGCTGCCGTATAGACACGAATCAACATCGCCGGCCGTGAGCTGCCAGGAGAACAGATACCTAGATAACGTCGTCCGGGTTTCTGCTCAATGGGCCGCTGTACCGAGAAGAAGTTGTCCTCGACGTCCAAGCCATGGGGTGGGAACACCGAGACCTGGCGCATAAATACGTTGTTGACCTGCTGCTGCGCCTTGCGCACGGTAGCGGTGGAGGCGATCACCTTCGGCCGGATCGCTTCACCTTCCAACTGCCATGTGCAGAGTTCATCGACTGTACTCTCGTAAAGCCCCACCATCGTTCCCAAGGGACCGCTGATCAGATGGAACTCGTCCTGTATGATCAGATCCGGAGGCCGAACCGGAGAAATCACCTGCACCGTCGCAGCAGCCCGCCCCGCGACAGCTCTGTGACCGGTATTGCACTCAGAGCCGGGCCAGAGCAATCCATGCCTAGAACACTCCTTCGATACCCGGCCGAAGAGGTTCCGTACCTGCCCACGCCACGCCATCATGGCGAACTTGTCCACCGTGGCGATCATCATGGACGGTGGGCGGTGATACATCTCCTCGTCCACGACCATCACGGGCAAACCGGGGTGTGCCTGCTTGCTCGAACGACCACGAGAGAAGACACAGGTACTCAGCTTGTCGCCGCAATAGATCGTCGTACGCCCTGATATCTTGTCGACCTCGATATCTCGCTTCGGGTCGATCTCAGTTCCGCACCATGGGCAACCTGTCAGCTGCGCCGGTGAAGCCATTCCGGTGGGGTTTCGCCCTGGGGTACGGATGGCCTCGATGAACTTGTGGCTATCCTCCGTAGTGCCTGGTGTCACCTTATTACCGACCCAAAGGCCGATGGTGAATGCGTTCTCGCCAAGGGACTTATCACCCGCGGCCAATGCTTCCCGACGAATATGTTCCATTGCACAGATCAACGCGGTAGCCCGTTGAAACTGCTGCAAAGTCAGCAACCGTAGGGTGTACCGCATGATCACTGCCAGCCCGCGAGACGAATCGTAACCCCCCAAGTTTCCTTGCAGGCGGCGAATCGCCATGGTGAATGCAGCGACACCCAGGTAGGCCTCGGTTTTACCACCACCCGTTGGGAACCAGAGCAAATCCGCATAGGCCTGCAGAGGCTGAGTGCGATCCGTATGCTTAGGATCGGTCAGCCCAGGAACGGACAGCAGCAGGAAAGCCAACTGGAAGGGACGCCAAGAGCGGTTCTTTGGTACATCAACCTCCGCTAGCTCGAAAGTTCGCCCGCGGCGGCGCTGCAAGGCGAACGCGCTATGCACCCGCTGAATCGCCATCGCTCGGTTAGCGAAACGGAAAGCCGCCAGGGCCTTGTCATCCGCAGCCAATAACTCCACACCCTCGCGCAGACGAATCAGAATCGACTCACAGTAGCTCAGCGCATCTTCGGCTTGCTGCACATAGCCAGCTACATCGCTATCGGTGCGCGCACGCTGATCCTTGATCCATGCTCCATAGTCCTCGGTCAGAATCCCGAGTGCAGTGACGAGCTGGTCCTTCTCCAGCTCTGCCAGTCGCTTCATATCCAGCAGACCTTCGTCGACCAATCTGCGCATCGCTGGCCGATCCTGCGGATCTAACCCCGGCGTTTCGGTGACCGGCACCTCGTACTGCGGCATCACCGCCGTGCGCAGCTCTACCGCCCTCGCCACATCTGGACCAGCCACTGCATGCACTGCGACGCCGTGCCCTACTGCGAACTCAACCCGATCGCGATAGATCATCTCCAGCGCCAAGCGCTCACGTAAATCGTCATCGTCCGCAGCGCCAACATCGGCTTCCAATGCTGGACGGCGGCGGAATATATCCTTCAACGAATTCTCGTCATTGGCTCGTACGAGGATTTCCGGCTGGAACACCCAAGCGGTATCACGATTCTCATCAGGCTCCGTTTGGCCATTCACCAGGAACAGCGTGACCAATCGCTCCCCCTTCGCGTTGGGTGAACGCACCGTACCCTGGATGATAACTTCTGGGCAGGCCGAATCCGGGATGACCGGAGAGATCACTCCATCCTTCAGCTCCAGCTGGAAGGCTCCACCAGAAGGCTTACGCCGCCAGACTTTGGCTTTGAGAACTTGCTCAGTGGTCTTGATCACTCGACCTTCGGCGTCACGTACTGCCTTCTTGACCACTTTGGCATGAGCCGGGTCATCGGAGTCGAAGCGCTCATAGCGCCCCCAACTCACCACCACCTCAAGACTTTTCGCGTCGCCATCGACGCAAAAAGTAAAGCCCAGACTCGACGGTGCGAGTGATTGGTTCGAGGCCGTATCCACTTCCTCTTCTGCCTCGGAATCCCCACCACCAGATTTCTGAGGTGAGTCGACCTTACTCGACTGAGCCTTCGGCTCCAGATCCGCAGGCTCGTCCTCCTCATTCTTTTCCGGGGGAGCCACATCTTCGCCGCTCTCGGAGTTCTCCATCGGCGCAAGCTTGCCGACGAGGTATCGGTCGCGAACGCTCATATCGGCGATGAGTTCTTCCGGCCCACCAGCGGGCCCTAGAAGGTCGTCCATAATGGCGTACTGCAGCAGCTCGCGAACGTAAGCCTCGTTCTCGATCAGAGGAATGTCGGCGAGAGTGATGCCCAGCACACGGGGGATAGCCTCTGCGAACTCGGTCCAGGGCGCACGCACGATGCTGCCAGCGGTAGGCGGCAGCAAACCAGTGCTACCGATTCCTACCACAGGCTCAACCGTCTTGACCTTATCGAAGTAAAGCACGGTACCTTCCACATCAACGCGTATGCGCAATACACGACCGATACGCACAATGCCGCCGGCTGGATTCAAAACCAGTACCCAGGCCCCCTCGCGCAACGCGGGATGATTTCCCCTCAGATAGACGACCTTGTCGGCCAAACGAGCGTCGCGCCCCAAGCCACGATCTACGACTATCCAAGCCTCTTGGGTACTGTTTTGCTGCATCTCTTCCATGCTCATTCTTCAAATCCTATTCACGATATCTTCCAGCTTGTCGAGCGACTTACTCTGGGCGATATAGGCCGAATACCCTTCCTGCGCTCCACGAATCAGAGTGTCGTAATGATCGATGCGACTGCCTGGCGAGATCAATGTCATCGACGACTTGAGTCGATCCGGGTTCCCATGTGATGGGCGATCGTCTTCCGAGGCTTTGCGAGCGGCGCTGGAGAACGCCTGCCACATAGAGGAGTAGCCTTCAAGCTCTTCGTTGGCCAGAGCGCTTTTCCAGCTGCACTCTGCGAAGTCTTGCGTGGTGACTATCAGGTCGGCGGAGTAACGCTGGTCGCTCATACGTTGTCTCCGGCGAACAAATCATCCTGGCGCACGGATGAAGCAGCTTTCGAACGACGCCCTCGTTTGGCAGGGCTGAGAGCATTGGCTGGTGGTTGCGAGAGTTCATTAAAGCGATGTCGGTTCAGTTCTGTGAGCCGATGCATCAACTCCGTCGTTAGGTCTTCCGAAAGTGCCCAACGCCACGAGTCCCTTGCAGAACCGCCACTGAACTCCTGGAAATCGTAGGAAATATCAAGATCATCCCAGCCATAAGCCTGCGCAACTTCGGCGTCTATTGCAGCCATGATCTGGCGCAGCTCACAGATAGCAGGATCGTTGCAGCTGGGCGTGTTCACAGCGTTCAGTGCGTCAGTTAAACCACTCTGATTCTGATCGCTCCATGCGACGAGAACGTCTTGAAAACGAGTTGCATGGTCGCGACCGAAAATCGATACCATCTCATTCGGTAGGGCAAAGGTTGACACCGCCTCTCGAATTGAGAGCCGGAGGGTATTTGTATCAGCTCCTAAGCTACGGACGGAGAAACCATAAAGCCAATTTCGAAAAAACGAACTCAGACAAATTGCATACAAGTCGACTCGATTTTCCTCTATTAGCAGGACTTGATTTGTATATAACCATGCAGAGGGAGCCATGATACAAAATGGATATTTCGTAGCTTTAGCGAACCCAATAAAGCGCTCTTTTTCGCGCAACCTTCGCATGAGCCCAGCGCGATGATTCCAAAATTGCCACCAGCGATCATAGAGCCCCTTGTAGCTCTTCAAAGCCTCAGGCGTTCGAGTTGACTGAACCTCTTGAATCAGAAATTCGAAAGCAATTGGCCAGTTCTCTGCAATCTCCTCCAGCCTTTTATCAGCAATGTCCAACGCCCATCGGTCGGTTATCCGAAGCGCATAACTGGTTATGTCGTCTCCGGTGATGTATGGCCGAAGAAGGCTATTCTGCTCGTTCTTGAGGCGTTCGAACCATGGGGAGTCAGCCCTGAGAACAAAAGCCATCCCCTTACTGTTATTTACCCCCTCGAAGCTAAATAGCGGATCAGGAAGCTCTTTAGGTATCCACACATCCGTAGCCTCAGGCTCCAAACGTGCGCCAATGCGTTTGCAAGCATGCCCCTCTGAATCGCACGAAGCGGCCCAACGCCCTTTGAAAAAACAGACTACGGCGACAACGACTGAGGCCGTACCAGGCCATGGCATGCCTTTTCTAGAGAAGTAGATGTCACCGCTCTGAACGATGGCCCCGAGCCCAACAGCGACCGCGCTTCCTTCAGCGATGTTGCTCGTGGCAAGTAGGCCATAGCAGCCATTCAGGCAGAGCAGCTCGACGACTCGCCTATGGAAGACGATGCTCAGGTCGATCTTTCCAGGCGATGTGCCAAGAATCATCTGGCACTGCCACTGTAGCTTCTCGCCCATTGATGACTTCCATAGGCGGTTACCCAAAAACGGAGGGTTCCCCACGAAAGCATCAAACCCTGGCCGTCCAATCATGAACACTTCAGGGAATTCCAATGGCCAGTGGAACGGGCGGCGGGCTGCCACTCCAATCGATAAACCAGAGGCAAGGGTGATTCCCGCACGCGTCGCGATGGATTGGGTTGACTCAATATCTCCTTCAACGGCTTCTCCGGCCTGAACGGCAAGAGATGCCAGTCCGCTCGCTAGTGCAGATACGCTGCCATCGGAGGCAAGAACCTCACCGATGAATGCATTAGCAATGTTTTCCGCTACTTCCAGTTTTCTACGCGCGTCAGCATCAAGTCGCTCCATCGCTTCGACGTCATGAATGTCGCGTATCGGCATCTCGCGCAGTCGCTGGCGTAATTCGATCGCTGCTTGGACGGCCTTTTCGATGTTCTTTCCAAACAGACGCTGCTGCCCTTTACCGCCAGGCGTCATCGAAAGTTCGGTGAGCTGCTCCAGTCGATGGATGCCCAACAGGCTATCGCCACAACGCAGGTTGTGGTCGAGGAAGCCGAAAGGCCTATTCTTGGCCATCGTAACCAGCCAGATGGAGAGCTTTGCTAGTTCCACCGCCAGGGGATTAAGATCCACGCCGTAGAGGCAGCGTTCAGCGATAAGGCGGCGAGCGATCACGGTGCGTGTCTCTGTATCCAAGGGCAAAGGCTCCTTGGCATTCGGCGCATCCACAATTTCGCCATCCACACTCACTGTCTTTCCGCTGCCTTCAACTTTCGACCATGCCTCAATGAGTCGATCGGCCAACCAACGGCAGACTTGCACCAGGAAGGCGCCCGAGCCCATGGCTGGATCGCAGATCTTCAGACCCAGCAGTTCGGAGGGTGGTTTCAGCACCCATTGTTCACGTGGAGCTCCCTCTGACGGCCCCGTGTAGACGATCGGCGTCAGCGTCTCGTCGACAATGGTTTCGGTGAGCGATTTCGGTGTGTAGTGCGTCCCCGTCTCGCGCCGATCGCTGCCCGTGGTGACGATGAATGCCCCCTCAGGGTAAATCAGCGGATAACCCCAAGGATCAGTACGCAGCAGGTTGAGGAATGGCAGCGCACGATCACGTAGGCCTTCGTCTCCAGCGCAGGCAGTGAGCAGACGGTTGGCCTGGACAGCATCGACCGAGCGTTCCAGATCCTTGCAGATCGCTCCTACGCCACGCTTAATTGCATCGGCGCCAGAGAGCGCCTCAACTAACACTTTGCACCCCCGCTGGTGCAGAGCTTCGAGCTCCTCTAGAGCATAAAGGGTCTTCTTCGCCCCCTTGCCACCGGCAAGCTCTACTGTCACCTGCTCGGTTCGTCCGACAGTTCTCTCCAACAAGCCTTCGTAGACGTAACCGATCTGCTCAACGTCCAGAGCTCTGTAGGAAAGCGTACGCCCTTCGTACTGCTGGATCGCTTCCAGCAGGAGCAGCACCGTGCGGTTATCTATCGGTAGTGGTCGTGCAGGGGCGATCCTCCAATCGGAGCCCTTGGAGCGCCCTTCGAGGAAAGGGAAACGATTCGGATCGAATAGCGAACCACCCAGTGCCGGAAGGCGCAGCATTTCATGCTCAATGCCGCTATGCACTGCGCGAAATGTTGCTAATAACCGTGTCCAGGCATCGTTGCGCCGCTCCAGCACCTCCTCGGTTTCCTGGCGCAGCTGCATACGTAGAGTGGAAATGGCGTAGTTGCTTTCGTACGCCTCCTCCCCCATCAGCAAGAGCCCCCGTTCCTCCGCCGACAGCAGGAACACCAGACGCATCATGATGGTCAGACCCGCTTCGTAGAGCTCGGTCGGCTCGACACCTTGCAGCAATGCCCCTGATCGTTCACGGTCTTCCTTACCCAGTGCCTGGATCAACACCTCGACCGCCCGACGAACCTGTTCACCCAAGGCATCGGTTACTTCTTCCTGATGCTGGAGAGACTCGTCCAGCATTGAGGGCAAGGTCTCATCGTCAGGGCCGAAGAAGCGCCGAATACCCAATAGGGTGAGGAAGGCCTGCAGCGTCAGCCGCTCCTGCCCCCAGAGGCGTGCATACCAACTGGCGAAGGTCGATACAGCGCCAACCGGAGCATCAACCAGCATCCAGCGCTCGCCATCGGTGACCAAACCAAGACGACAGCCGCTGGCCCGGCAGAGCCGCTCCATGCGCTCCGCTGGACTTGCGGACCAGCCATCCAATTTCAGCGCTGCCTGGAGGTCCGTGCCCGCAGAATAAATTTGCACGAGCAGTTGGCTTTTGCCGCCCGAGACCAACACATAGTCAGGCGCCAAGGTGACACCGTGTTCCGGCAGAGTAACGCGTTGCTCTGAAGGAATGCGCTCACCTCGCAGTAGGAGCTCACTGCTATCGGATTCGTCGTACTCCAGGCCGCGGGCGAGTACCTCGTGGATCCAGGCGCGATGCAGTTCGGTGAACCTGGGGTCGACGTTGTCACGAGCCTCGCACCACTCGTCATAAGCCTGCCGCAGGTACTGTCGAATTCGCGGTTCGACAGCAGGTAGACCAGTGGAGAAGATCCGTTTCAATACCGGCGTGGCGAGGAAAGGACCGGAGACCTCAATCAGCGACAACCATTCATCGTGAATATTGAGGGCGTTCATACGCAGCCTCCCTGGGCTAGAGATGCAGGTACGATGAAAATGACGGCTACCGGGAAGGTGCGATCCTGCGGTTCAGCATAGCGTGCTTCGATGGCCCCGGCCTCCTCTTCCCGCTCCGCGGGAATGCGCGTGAGGCGTGCTTGCAGGGCGGAATTGTCGCGTCGAACCTGGGTGCGCTCGTCTTCACTGAACAAAGAAAACTGCCCAGGCAACTCGTCCTTGCCCAGCTCCCTGCGAATAGCGCTATCCAGCTCATCCAGTACAGCGAGAATGTCTTCCTTTTCTTTGTTCTTACGGGTTTCCAGGGTGTTGCCCAAATACTCAAGGCGATTGCGTGAGCGTGCTCCGAGGGATTGCTGGATGGCCTCTTCCGCTGTGGCAAAGCGAGAGCGCAACATGGCGAAGACCGAGTCATCAAGCCGACACGGCTGCGCGTCGTCCAACCAGGACTGTACGCGGGCGACGCCTTCTTCGCGCTTGAAGCCCTGTTCGCGCAGATACCCCCCAGCTAATGTCAGTTCCTCATGTAGACGATGGTGATTACCGCCAGTAATCACCAAGCGCGACACAACCACGACCGCTGGGACCTCGATACGATCGTCAGGCAACGTTCGCACCGTCACTCGATGCAAACGCTTGTTGTCTTCCTGCGCCCAAACTTCGGCACGCAGCAAACGTAAACACATCTGCACCAAGCGATGATTGAGATGGATGAGCACCAGGTCGTCTCGACCATTAGCGACTTCATGATCGAATGTCACCGGGCGGATCTTGCCGGTGAATGGATGCTCCAGCCCTTCGCGGCAACGCTCCCAGCCCCCCCCCAGAGGCGGCAGCTCGAAGACTTTACCCGGCGCGATCCCCGCCAATGTCAGCGGTTTGAGTGCCGGTTTCTCGGCCAACGCCAAGCCGGTTTCAACCGCCGTCAGGATGTGCTCGGGAGAGAGATGGAAGTCCTCGCGAGTCTCGACCAACTTCTCATGTAGCTTTGCTATTCGATTGGAGAGGTCTTTTTCAGTTCTGACGAATCGGCGGGCCTGAGCGATCTTCGCGTCCGCCAATTGGGTATCCAGATCACGCAACGCTCCCTCGATAAGCCCAGACATCTGCGGTGCGATCACTGGGTTCACGCTGCCCATATCGGCACGCATGGAGTCGAGCTTACGCAAGGCACGCAGAATATCGTTCTGGTGGCCGCCGACAGAATCCTGGTCTTGACAAGCATCGACCGGATGCCAAATCACCACCTCTCTCTCACGCTGGCCATGGCGGTCGATACGACCGTTGCGCTGCTCCATGACGTTGGGGTTGTACGGGATCTCCAGGTGAATGAGGTAGTTACAGTGGTTCTGCAGGTCGATACCTTCGGAAGCGGCGTCGGTGGCCAGCAGGATGCGCACAGGGGAAATGTCTGGAGCGGCCTGGAATGCCGCCTTCACTTGTTCTCGATCATCGTGATCCATGCCGCCGTGCAAGATCATCAGGCGATCGCCACCCAAATCATGAGTCGCCAGAATCTGATGCAGCCAGTCGAGCGTGGTGCGGTACTCGGTGAAGAGAATCACTCGTTTACCATTCCAGGAACCATCGGTCTTCAGATGCCGATCGATCCAATCAAGCAGCGCTTTGACCTTGGAGTCGGTTTGATTCATCGCCTGCTGAGCCCAGTGCCTGAGCTCATCAAGCAAGACACGCTCCTCTACGCTCAATGGGCGTGAGTGGCGCGTGGCTTCCTCGACGGCCTCTTGCTGCGCGACCTCAACGTCTGCGTCATTAGCGTAATCTTCTTCGGCGCGTTGGATAGCCTTGAGCAAGATTCGCTCGGACAAATCCGTCCGTCCCTTGCTAGCTCCGCCACTTTCCAAGGTCGCGACATGTTTTTCCAGGGTCGACGCGAAGGCAGCCGGCGACGAGAACAAGCGCTTGCGTAGCAGCTGGTTGACGAAGGATGCGCCGGTTACGCCGCCCAACGCCTCATCTGCTACTTCCCTACTGGCACAGAACTCTTGCAGCTTGCGATGAATCTCTCTCTCTTTGGCGGTGTAGTCGACGGGCAATGCTTCGAGCTTGCGCTGCGCGTAGATCAGGTTCCCGTCCTTATCGACGATCTCGCTCTTGAGGCGGCGAATCATCACCTGAGATAGCTGCTTCGGTTCAGGCATGATGTTGCGGGCGAAGCGCTGATCATCTAGCAGCTCCAACAGCGAAGTGAAGGATTCGGTGTAGCCGTTATGCGGCGTCGCAGTCAGGAATAGATGGTGCTGAAAATGCGGGGCGATGGTACGAATGAAACGAGTACGCTGACTTTCGATAGCGTATTGAGCGCTCGCTGACGGCGCGACGTTGTGTGCTTCGTCGACGACCAGCATGTCGAACTTGCGTGGATAGCTGACATGCGCTGGCAGGATATCGCGGAATGCACGCAAACCATCGCCAGCCTTGGCCCAATCCATCGACGTGATCAGACGCGGGAACGAGGTCCATGGATTGGCATGTATTCCGCGCTCGCGTCGCATCCCCTTGATGTAAGTGCTGTCGACAACCCGAAACTCCAAACCGAATTTTTCCATCATCTCGACACGCCACTTTTCTAGCAGTGACGCGGGGCAAACGATCAGCACAGTTCGAGCGCGATGACGCAGTAGCATTTCCTGAATGACCAAGCCAGCTTCGATGGTCTTGCCCAGACCTACGTCGTCGGCGATCAGCAGATTGACACGCGCCATATCGATTGCACGGACCAGAGGATCCAGCTGGAAGTCTTGCAGGCTCACACCGCTGCGATACGGAGCCTGGAGGAAGCCGCGATCCGCATTGGTTGCAGCCCCCCAACGCACGGCATCGAGAAAAGCTTCCAGCGTATCGGAGTCGTCCTGTCCGGTGATGTCTGGCAAGCCAGCGCGTTCGATGACATGTGCGCCCGGCTCGATTTCCCAGATCACCAGAAGCTCTTCGCCGAGGGCATCCTCATCGATGGAAGCCAGCGTGACGGCGTGCTGCTGTACGCTGCCCAACTTGGACGCATCCACTTCAGCCACCACCCATTGCCGACGTCTAACCTCGACGAGCTGGCCTGGTTCCGGGATATTGCGGTAGCTGCTATCTTCCGCAGTTACAGTCATTCTTAACTCCCTAGCACCGTAACCACCTAACTGATGACTACGGATGAGCAAAAGCTTATACGCGGCGCGCTCCAAGAGCGCGCAGGACTAAATACAGTTGGGCATAGGTGCGGAGTCGAGGTCTGAAACGGCAGCGTTCGTGCTAGTAGAAACGCTGTAGATCGACCATCCCTGGAATACCACGGCCTGCCATAATGCGATGTTAGTCACCTTATCCATTGGCTGAGGATGGGTAAAGCCACATCCACAGCTTTTTGCCAGCATGGTCGACTTACCGGTGCATTCATGCCGAAGGAACAAGCAGCCAGAGGCTAGAACTCTTCCAGTAAGGCCCTCGACTCACATGCAGTGGTTGCCAATGCTTCAGATTCGAGCATTGCATCAACTCACGGGTTTTGAGGGCTTCACCTGGCGACAGTGCTTGCAGCAGATGCGCTGCTTGATCGCCCTCAGAGTTTTAAAAGCAATGTCTGGCACCGAGCAGCCATCATGAATTCTGCGAAAAATGCTTCACCTGGTTAGATCGGAATGCAAGATTATGGGGCCTCGTAGATAGCCCTTCCTCTCTCCTCCAGGCAGAGCAACTGGCTTCTAGGCAAGATCATGGAGGGCGGTGTTTGAAAATACAAAGCTTCGCAATGCTGGAGATTTCAAGAATAAATCTGTCGTCGAGTACGCCACCATCAGAGTCGAGCTGCTCCACAGGCTTGTGCCGTCGAACCTGCAGGATGGCCACTATCGGAACGATGACATCGTGAAAGGCCTTTACGCGACGCCGACTGGACCGCTAGCAAACGACAGTGAGCTGGAAGCCAAGATGAACCACGCCAAGCCATGAGGGTACGAGCGCAAGATAAGATTCACCATGCCTTACTTGACTCGCTTCCGGAATATCGCCCCCACTGAGTCAATTCCAAAAAAATTCAGTCACACATCACCGCAATGACATCCCCACCATGGAGCCTCAAACCATGTCATTGCAGTGCCCTCACTGTCACTCCCCCAAAGTCGCTTCACTCCACCATGCAATGAAGATCACCGCTGCGGTCGGTGCTGTAGGTGGTGCCGCTCGTGGCGCCAGTGCTGCCCTGGCCGGTGGCCAGGCCGGCGCAGCAATTGGTGCTGTTGCTGGCCCGTTGGGCATCACCCTCGGATCCGTATCGGGGGCAATCCTTGGTGGACTCATTGGCGGTGCCGGTGGCTGTGCGCTTGGTGCCCAGCTCGGTGAGAAGCTGGATCGTCACGTGCTGGCCAACAACCTGTGCCTGATCTGCGGACACCGCTTCAACCTGCCGGCCTGATCCGACTTCCCCGCCTCCATTTCACAGTACTCCCGGTTGGTGCTGCGCTGCCGCGCAGCGCTTTATGCCGGCTATTGCTCAAAGGAAACTCACAATGGCTCATCAAATCGAACAAATGACCTATGTCGGCCAAACTCCTTGGCACGGCCTGGGCAACAATCTACCGCGCAAGCAACCCATCGAGATCTGGCAGCGTGAAGCTGGCATGGATTGGCAAATTCTCGAAAGCCCGGTGCACTTCAAGTCAGACACAGCTGGCCACCTGGGCGCTATTCATTCCTTCCCCGAGCAGAAGGTGCTCTTCCGCTCGGACACCAAAGCACCGCTGTCGGTGGTTTCCCAGCGCTACCACACCGTGCAGCCGCGAGAGGTGCTGGAGTTCTACCGCGACCTCACCGAGGTCTCTGGCTACGAGCTGGAAACCGCTGGCGTGCTCAAGGGCGGTCGCAAGTTCTGGGCGCTGGCGCGTACCGGCCAAGGTGCTGCGCTCAAGGGTAACGATCAGGTCAACAGCTACCTACTGCTGGCCACGTCCTGCGACGGAACCCTGGCCACCACTGCAACGCCAACCACGGTGCGCGTGGTGTGCAACAACACCCTGACGGTTGCACTGGACGGCACCAGCCGAGCGATCAAGGTGCCCCACAACACGCGCTTCGATCCCAAGATGGTGAAGAAACAGCTCGGCATCGCCGTCTCGCAATGGGACGACTTCATGTATCGCATGCGTGCGTTGGCCGAACGCAAGGTGCAGTGGCATGAGGCCCTGGGCTTCTTCATGAACGTGTTGTGCGGGACCTCGCCGACCGGCGCCCTGCCGGAAGCGCTGCCGAACGAACGAGCGCTGCGCAAGGTGCAGGAGCTGTACGAAGGCCGAGGGCGTGGCTCGAACCTGGATTCAACTCGTGGTACCGCCTGGGGACTGCTCAATGCCGTGACCGAGTTCGTCGACCACGAGCGCCGGGCGCGCAGCACCGAATACCGCCTGGACTCGGCCTGGTTCGGCCGGGGCGCGCAGATCAAGCAATGTGCCCTAGACACCGCCCTTCAATTGGTCGCCTGACCTCTACCCTCCTCACCCCATAACGCCCGATCAGCCTCGCCGCTGATCGGGCGTTTCTATTTCCACATGGTGAACACGATGAAAGCGACTCCGTTGAGCAGCACCGGCAAGACTCGCCCGGCGCTGCGCCTGATCAGTACCAAGGAACTGCCCCGCGAAGACTGGCTGGCTGTGCGCAAGCAAGGCATCGGCAGTTCTGACGCCTCGGCCGCAGTCGGCCTGAACCCCTACAAATCGCAACTGGAGCTGTGGCTGGAGAAAACCGGCCGCGACGCCAGGCTGCCGAAGGCCGACCCTCATGACGAGCAAAGCCCGATGTACTGGGGCAATGTGCTGGAACCCATAGTCGCCTGGCACTATAGCAAGCGCACCAGCAACAAGGTGCGGCGTATCAACGCGGTGCTGCAGCATCCAAATCCCGAGTTGCCCTGGATGCTGGCCAATATCGACCGCGAGGTGATCGGTGCCGACGACGTACAGATCCTCGAATGCAAGACAGCCGGCATAAACGGGGCACGCCTCTGGAAAGAGGGCGTGCCAGAGTATGTACAGTTGCAGGTGATGCACCAGCTCGCCGTCACCGGCAAACAGGCGGCGGATGTGGCGGTGCTGCTTGGCGGCCAGACTCTGGAGATCCATCGGATCGAGCGGGACGAGCAGATGATCGCCCGCCTGATCGAGCTCGAACGGCATTTCTGGCAGTACGTGGAAACGGATACACCGCCACCCGCCGACGGCAGCGCCTCGGCCGAGCTCGCCCTGCGCTGCCTCTATCCCCAGGACAACGGCCAGACGCTAGACCTCAGCAGTAATGCTGGCCTGGCAGCAGTCTTCCTGGAGTTGAAGGCGGTACGCCAGTCGATTGCCGAGAAAGAGATTCGCGAAGCCGAACTCAAGCAGCGCCTGCAGCAGGCCATGGGCGCTGCCACTCGTGCGGCGTTCTCCAGCGGCAGCATCACTTGGAAGAAAGCCAAGGACAGCATAACTCTCGATGTGGTGCGCCTACTCAAGGACAAGCCCTATCTCCAGGCGAAATACCCGCTGCTGAAACCCGGCTCACGCCGCTTCCTGATCAACTGATTTCCCAACTCCCTCCCCTTGGCCAGCGCCCGCAGTTCGCACTGCTGGGCTGGCTTTTTCGTTTCCAGGAGAACCACCATGCTGAAAGGCCTCGCAATCACCCCGCCCGTGCTGGGGCGCATCTCCATCGGCAGGGTCGTCGAGAAGAACGGCAAGCGCCTACCGGAGAAAGACGACCAGTTCACCATCACCTCGCAGGTACAGAACAAGGATGGCTGGCTGCTGCACCCGCTCAACGACGAGTTGCGCAAATCCCAGGAGGACAAGCTGCGCAGTATTCCAGTTCGTCTGCTGTTCAACGCGCCTGAGCTGAACTTTCGTGCCGACTACACGCTGTTTGATCGGCAGTCCGGACGACCGCTGTGCGTGGGCAACGGCGAGACCTGCAAGCGCGTCACCCAAGACGGTATGCAATCCCTACCCTGTCCCTCGCCGGATGCCTGCCCATTGGCCAAAGGTAATGCCTGTAGGCCCTACGGACGACTGAACGTGATCATTGGCGATGAGGATCCGCTAGGTAGCTTCATGTTTCGCACTACCGGCTTCAACAGCATCCGCACCCTCGCCGCCCGGCTGCATTACTTCCAGGCCATCTCCGGCAACCGCCTGGCATGCCTGCCGCTGGAATTGCGCCTACGGGGCAAGGCCACCCGCCAGAGCCATGGGACGCCAATCTTCTACGTCGACCTGACAGTACGCGGCGGCATGGACATGGCCGAGGCGCTGTTGGCCGCCAGTGAGCTCGATTCGCAGCGGCAAGCGACAGGCTTCGATCAAGACGCGCTGGATGAAGCGGCGCAGCGCGGCTTCGCCAATGGCGCGTTCGAGGACAGTGAGGAGGATACCCGCACCATCGTCGAGGAGTTCTACCCCGCAGAGGCAAGCCAATCCCCAACCGCCAACCCTCCCCAACGATCTGCGAAAAACAGCTTAGCCGAGAAGCTGGAGACGCAAGCCCAGCGCCACATCCCACCGACTGATCACCGCCAAGGAGCCGGCCATGCGCCTGCACAAACTAAAAGCCAGTGACTCGAGCGGCACCTACCTGATCGAGTCGCCAGTCACCGAAACCGACATCCTGCTGATGGCCCGCCAGTTGGCGAATCTACGTCTGCGTCGGGGGCGAGCACTGACCTCACCGAAGGCGGTGTTCAGCCACCTGCAGGCCCTGTTGAGCGATTACGAGCATGAAGTTTTTGCCCTTCTCCACCTTGATAGCCGACATCGAGTTATAGCCTTCCAGGAACTGTTCCGAGGCACGCTCGACGGTGCCAGCGTCTATCCACGCGAGGTTGTCAAGGCAGCATTGGAGCACAACGCCGCAGCCATGGTCCTGGTGCACAACCACCCCTCTGGGAATCCTGAACCCAGTCAGGCGGACCGCAACCTGACCCACAAACTGAAGGAGGCACTGAGCCTGGTTGGAGTGCGGACGCTGGATCACATCATCGTCGGTCGCGAAGGCTGCCTATCGCTGGCAGAACAGGGTCACCTGTAAGGAGAAAACGAAGATGTCGCTACTACGGATCTTCGCGGCCGTGGTTATGTTCGTTGGCATTCTCGCTGGCTGCGTGGCGCTCCTGCTGTTGGTTATTCTGATGATGCGCTTTCCGCCACTGCTGATCGCGGTGCTGCTGGCGTGCTGGATCCTCTGCCGACTGCTGAAAGTGTTCCAGAAGTCAGAGAAAGCACCGACAAAGCCCCCCACCTCCTTGCAGTGACCCTCCACCATAAGCAGCCAGGCAAACCCTGGCTGCTCTATCCCTCCCGAGGAAGCATGAAGATGAACAGACCATGTTTGATTTGCGAGTCCAGGGCCGTCATGACCCGTGACGCCGCCAAGGGCCTTGCACTGTTGGTCGGGTTGATCGATGGTGCGGCTCGGTGCGCTCGAAGCACACCCGGAGAATGCCATCGTGACATGCTCATGAACAGACTGGCAGCGATTACCCCGACTTATCCTGCCGCACTGGATGCGGCAGAGGATGTCGCCGACTTCCACTTCCGGCGCCTCGATTGCCCCTGCCTGCGCTGTGGTGCGCTATTCGAAGCTGCTGTCGCGTACTAGGAGAACTTCAGCTGCGGCTGAGACGTTCCACCAGACGCTCCACCATCTCCAGCACCAGTGCCCGATCATCCGCCGTCAGGATAGATAGTAAGTTCTGCAGGCGGCGCGCCTGATCCTCCGGGCGCGAGCTACCTTCGGTCAGTAGGTCAGCTGTCTCACAGCCGAAAACCGAAGCGAGTTCAACCAGACGCTCCACGTTTGGCATAACGACCCCGCGCTCGATACGTGATACGGCTTCACTACCGATACCCAATCGCTCAGCGACCTGTTCCTGACTCAGCTTACAACGCATTCGTTGGCGCGCAATCGCTTGGCCCACAACCTCAGCCAACTGCTTCGAATCGGTTTTTGACATGCCGCCCTCCAGATCAACCTGAATGGTTGGCCATCAACCTGTTGACATGAAGGACCTTGCGAACCGAGACTCAACCCTAAAGGTTGGTATTCGACCTTCTCGCCATTTCAAATCCCAAGCAGGGAGCACAAAGCACCATGATCGTCGTAACTGGTCTGAATGAAGCGCAGATTGAAGGCCTCGTGAGAGGCAAATCATCCTTCGAGGTAGTCGGCCTCAGAGGAAATTTCATGGAAGGGATCAAGCTGGTAGAAACCAAGATAGAAGCCCTCGGCATGAAGTGCCGAGTCAGGACAGATGTCAAAGGATCCCTGATCCAAGGCGGAGCCCTGGGTGCAGTCTTTAGCGTGGTATCTACACCCGCCACATTGGCCATTGCCACATTGACCGCAGCAGCGGGGGTGGGCCATACGCTCGCAACTTACGACCCGGACTATGAGATTGTAAAAGATTACGTCAATAAAAAGCTCAAAGTAGCCTATAAAAAACGGACAAACAAAAAGCAAATAAACCTTCTCAAATAATTGCAGACTCAAGTACATGAAAGCCAAATCAAGCATACTGAAAGCAGCAGGCTTCTTAACACTATTACTCTCTCTTAATGCTCAAGCGGATGTTGACTACGGGTATCTATACCCAAGCACGCTACCCAACGAAAAATCAATGAAGGATTTACCTTATGCAATTCCCTGCGCAGAGGCCAAGAATCAGTATGGAGCAAAATTTTATCGCTGCACTTGGTACACCCTACCTAGAAACATTACCACGTGGGACGCCCAACAGCAGCGTAACATTAGTTTCAGTAATCAGATAAGCGGCGCATGCCAGCGAGGGACCTGTCGTGCGTCCAATGGCTCCGGCGTCTATGGGATGTACGGACAAGACCTCAGCTTTACCCTGTCCATTTACTACTACATATATGAAAGCAAGGATGGCTATCCGATTGCCTATCGCATGGATGGTGGCCCCCACAAAAAGGGGAAAGATGTTACCTACGCGCAAGCCCGAACAATACTTCAAGAATTTTTACTCGACCACGGCATCAGTTCTACGAGTGTAAAAGACACTATCGGAGCGTACAGCCTTGACGTGCAAACTGAGGTTGGCTCTTCTAGTGACGCGCCCCCTCAGCCTGCAGAAAAGCCCATGACAAAGCCTACAAAAAATATCGAAGTAAAAGAAGCTTGGTGCAACCCACGCGCGGACGATGAGTGCACTATCAACGGAAACAAAGTAGCTAAGGCGGAGCTTAAGCAGTACCTTCCAGAAATTTACGAACTAGAAGTTCTAAACGCAGGCGGATATTGTGAGCATCCGATCTGCTACGACAAGAATGACAAACCTGTCGGCATTCACTAAATACTCGAGGGCACGGAATGTTTCCGTGCCTTTTATTTTTTGTATCCTCAGTTAAGGGATTCTCCTATCAAGTCAGCACTGACTACCTGACCGGTGCACGACGCAACACCTACAAGCACTTGGGTAAACGCAGCGTGCTTTATAAATCGAAAAGGCCAAGGCGCAGTTGCGTGCGAAGGTGGAGCACCCGCTCCGGGTGATCAAACGCCAGTTCGGCTATGTAAATACTCGCTTTCTTGGCTAGGCCAAGAATACGGCGCAACTCACGACGCTCTTTGCGCTATCGAATCTGCGGATGGCACGCCGGTAGCATTGAGCACTGCGGAAAAGGTGCGTATGTAGCGGGTAAGAATCAAGGCAAAGTCTTGGTTTTGAGCCGATTGACGGTTGAAAAAAACGGGGGCGGGGGCACCAAAGCGCTGCTCATAGCGCGCTCAAGGCAACTTTTTCGGAGTTTCCCTAGTCATCCCAGACACCTCCTTGCCTGCCCCTTACGTAAGCAACGCGCACCTACTGGCTTGAGTCGCAGATGCTGATCGTTCTTGACTAGATAACGCATCGTGTAATGCACGTCAGCCCGCGTATCCACGTCCCGCCTATGGATCAGGCCAAGCCCCAGCCTATCTGGGTATTTATCTTTGTCGAGGTTGCAGTTGTTGAAGTAACCCTGACCACGGGTAATACGCTCCCACAACTCACCGATCCGCTGAGCCCTGTAGATATCAGCGCTCACTTTAGCACCGTTGAAGAAGAACGCAGCATGGATGTGGTACCCGCGATCCTCCCCCTGCTCGACACAGCAGATGTAGCCGGTCTCATGGTCGAAGATCGGATTGCGTTCACGTTCAGCGATGAGCCGATCCAGGTCATCGAATACATGCTCAGCACGCAATCTCGCCCGGACCTCTGCCCGATAATACAGATCAACCCTGACTACGCAGGTGCGGGCGTAGCGATCAAGCACAGCGTCGACATAGCGACCGACCTCAACCTCCTGCTGAGCCGCCTGGTAATGCTGATCGTGCTCCTGACGGGTATACCGCTTTTGGGTGAGGAGAGTACGGACGGTCTTGGTCAGTTCGTTCAGCGTCTCGCTGGTGCTCAGATAGCGCGTTTCGTCCGCGCTCAAGCAGGTAATACCAAAGGGACTGCGCTCTATCCCAATGGTCTGGCAGGCTTCCTGGAAAAGATTCAGGTGCCAACTGTACCGGTAGTCTGCATCGCCCTCGAACAACGCGACCATTTGCACGATCCTATCGAAGTATTTTGACAGCTTGGTCTCCCTGATCTGCTCATCACCGTGCTTTGAGTATGTGATTCGGAAGGCTTGGCTATCGGTACGTTGGATGGCGTTGACGAGACGCTCAACTCGAATGGCGGTATCGGACTGGGATTGGAGGGTGTTGGTGTTTCGTTTGGTCATGGTTCTGTACCTGGTGAGTGGTATCGCATACCAAGTACCGGCTGTGTATTTATTAACCGATGACCTACCCCAGAGGCAGGGTGGCAGTGCCTGTGTAGTTACTAGAACTCCGCCTATCGAGTGGTCATTGGCTGATAGTCTAGAGCTATATAACTAGATCCCGCTCCCAGCCCCAGTGATCGCCCCAGGCTGGCCAGGTAATGAGGAGCAATATGACCGGGCCAGCCGAGGGATTCTCTAAATTGCAGACTGGGTAAGTTAGCTGAGAATGCCGCCTCCCAGACGGCATAAGCGCCATGACTAGGCTCAGCCAGTCATGGCGCAAATGATCGTTTCTAGTTGGCCATACTCAAGTGGCTTTTGGGGCGTACCGCTGCACCCTCTGCCAAGTCACGCTCCTCAATCCTTGCCAGAATCCAGTCGTGTACTTCGCTATCGACCCAGCCAACGCAACGGTCGCCCAGCGGCACAGAATTCGGAAAGGTGCCTTCCGAGATGTATTTGTAGATGGTCGACCGGGCCAGGCCGGTCGAATCGATGACTTCTTTCAGGCGAATGATCCTCATGAGCAGGCTCCTCTGTTAGCTCAGAGGATCTGCATGCAGAGGTTTTTTTTACTGCAGCCCGAACGCCTTTCTTACCTTGCGAGGCAAACAAACCAAACCGAAATCCAAGCGGCGCTGCAAGTCGAACTCCGCGTCACTGGCTTCCGATCCGATATTCACCACTCCCCGACTAACCTCACGAAGCACCGAAAAACGCCCAAGCCCCACGAGCATGGGCTGAAACAGGATCGTGATCGCGCGGTAACCGAAATCGCTCATGTTCGGAAGAATGCGAATATCCGCTGCCTCTGCCTCGAAATCTACCCAGTCCGCCTGGCCGAATCGCACTCGATACTCGCGCGCAATCTCCATTGCCAATGCGTAGATGCATCCACAGGTTTGCCCTGCCTCGCCGCCCGCACCATCCTTCAGATCACTGGCCGCTTCGCCACTTCTTCCCGCTTTCAGTTCGGGATCGATTTCGCTTGCCAGCGCAGGTTTTGGCGCCTTGATGAAATCCCTCTCAATCCACGCCCTCAACTCAGCGTCCTCAATCGGCTTATCCGAAGCCAATTTCTGCCAATGTCGCGAGAGCAGGTGAGAGGCGTACCGACAGAGCAAGTACTGAAACAGGAAAAAGACTTTCCCCGGCTGCCCCATCAAGAGGCGAAGAAGACTGGCGGGCGTTTCAATCCCATGTAGCTGCCCTGCCCTTGCATTTTTACAATCACCGCGCAGCACGTCCGCATGGGTGTACGCCTTGCCCTCCAAGTCATGGGTTATATGAACGGCGATGGCCCCCTGTGGTGCGACAGCATCGATATTCAGAAAGTAACTGCTCTCGATCCTGCCTGCGGCAAAAACCTTGCTCGACAGACCGGGGATATGCCGCCGAATCAGCCCCAGCATCATTAGGCGAACAAGGCGAGTTTTCACTTGCTCAGGTTGCATGCCCGTGAGCTTCGCCAGTTCTGGGAGCCCTACCTGCACTTCACCGAACTGATCTGAGCGTGAGAGCAGCACCGCGAAAAGCAGGCGATTGCGGATACTCAATCGCCCACGGCTTCCGAGAAGCTGGCGCTTTCCCTTCGCAGGCCGTGCAATGGCTGCCTCCTCGCCGAACTCTCTGGACTTCCTAGACTTGCCCAGTTCGCTTCCGAGAACAGCAAAGACCATATCCGCTCCGGAGAACAAAGCCTGCAATAGCTCGGCGTGCTGCGGATAAGTGCGATCTGCTAGTTCGGGCTCATTACCCAGGCACAGTGCGTAGGTGACCTTCCCACGCCCTCTGAGTCCATTCCGAGGGGCGACACATCGCTCCACCACACTCGCATCGACCAGCTCGCTCAACGCAGCGGAAACGACCGCCTCATCCAAGCGAAGGTGCTTCGCAAGCGACTTTACGCTGAGGTCTTGCCATTGCTCATGCCTGTGCTCCGATCCAGCAATGATGACCTCCAGCAGAAAGCGGGCATCCGGGCCACACGCGGAAACCACCGTTGAAACTCGCTCAAAATACAGAGCCATGTCGCGTCCAGAATCAAAAAAACAGATATTTTACACCCTGTAGATTTCACAGCAGTTTTTATTTAGTGTTACTGATAACATACACGCGTAACACTTTTCAGAAAAATAGAGCAGTCCGAACGCCGCCCCACACCTGGGCGGCACTTTCAGGGGGAGATGGAGAGCTACGGTGCGAACAGCAGAGAAGATTCGCTGGCTGAAAAAAGAGAACGCCGAATGGCAGTGGGTATGCGATTACATGAACGGTAATGCCAGCGAGGCGATTGCCGAGGACATCAGGTGCATCCTCAGGGACAGGGAACCCAGCCATGAGGTCATTGAGGAGATCATTCGACACCTCACGAGGACTGAGCGCGGTCGTGACTTTATAAAACGCCTCAGAAATGCCCTGCGCCAGCACAGGTATCGTTCATCTGAGAACGGCAAAATAATTTGCACCTTTGCCTTGCCAACTAAAACCAAGAAGGCCCTGCGCCAAAATGCAGAGAAGCTGAGCAAGAGCGAGAGCGACCTCGTGGACGAAGCCCTCAATCAATCCGAAAAGCTGATTGAGGAACACCGGCAGCGGGAACAACGGCTTGAGAAAGTTCGCGAACTTGAACGCAAACGAGCGAAACAGCGCATCGAGCTACTCAGCGTCAAACACCACGAAGCGATGAGGCAAATCCAGATGCTCGCGACACGCCTTTCGATCTGGGAGCTGGCTCTTGGGGCGGAGCATCCCGACATCAGCGTGGATCAGACCATGCTGGCCGACACTGCGAAGGAAAAGACCAAGGCCGTCAAGAAGGCCATCAAAACGGCCGTGACTAAGTGGGACTTCCTCCAGACGAGGGTATGACAACGCATCACGCGAGTCGGAAGATCTAAGTCATAGATCACTTCAATGCCCCCGCCACGGAGTCTCAAGCCAAGTCATTTCAGTCCTCCGCTGCCCCCAAAGTCACTTCATTCCGCCATGAGTTGAAGATCGCCGCCGTGGTCAGTGTTATAGGTGGTGCCGCTCCTGGCGCCGGTCCTGCTCTGGCCGGTAGCCAGGCTGGCACAGTAATCGGTGTCGTTGCTGGTCCGAAGCACCAGGTCAACGCATGAGGTCGACTACGAGCCCCTTCCATTCGACTTCATAGTCCTGATTTCAGATTTTGCGAAGCGGTATTCCAAAAGGTATTCCATAGAAAAATAAAATCTTAATTTATCTTTTATTTTCAATAAGATAGGAATTCTTTTCAGATTACCCCGGCCCTCCCCAGCAAAATAATCACTATCCACCTGTTTCACCTCATAAACCTGCTTAACACTAACCCCCAAGTTGTGCTCAACCATCAACCGAGCCAGCTCCACCCCATCAATCAGCACCACCTTAATATCCAACCCCAACGCCGCCTCTCGCGCCCCCACAGAAAAATCCGAGGTCGTGATAAACACGCCCTTGCGCGCCCGCTGCCGGGTCAATGCACCGATAAACTTGTCGATCTCTGGCCGGTGCACCGTGTTGCTCCAGCGCTTGGCCTGCAGGTAAATCACATCCAACCCAAGCTTGTCCTCGTTGATAATCCCGTCGATGCCATCATCATTGGTCGCCTGGGTGGCCTTGCCCGCCTCTTTGCGCGAACCGCCGTAGCCCATGGCCAACATCAAGTCGACCACCAACTGTTCAAAGAAAATCGGACTGGCAGCCCTCACCTGTGCCAACAGGTCTTCAGCGAGTGACTGCATCAACGCTTGGTGAGCATCCGCCAGTTGCTCGTCAGGGGTCGCTTCGGTGCTTTCGATAACTGCACGGCCCATCACACCCTGCCCCTCGGTAACCTGGGGCCTGCTGGTATGAAAATCGGCGAACTCTGGAAACTGCTTGAGCCACGCCACGGTAATGCGTGCTGGGCCGTTGGCTAGCGCTTGGCGACCTCGGTCAGTGATCTGCACCATGCCCTTGCTCGGGATAGTCAACAACCCTGCTTTGTTGAGGTATGTCCTGGACCAACCCACACGGTTATTGATCACCGTTTGATGCCCAGATGGCAGCTGCTCTTTGCGCTCCTCCTCGGTGAGTTGGAACACATCAGCGATGGCCTCACGCAGCGCGCTGAGCGGTATCGCGGCACCGTCGCGAACAACCTCCAGCACTGGGCGCATGACACTTTGAAAATCCGGGATCGACATCGTGCTTCCTCTTCAATTTGCGCGACACTGCCAGAAACGCTCCTCTGGCGCGCAGTCCAGGCAGCATGATGCCGCATCGATGGCTTCGCGCAAAATGCCCCCTCCCAAAACGCAAAGTGCCCGCTTCTCAGCAGGCACCTCCCTTCTCACCAAATCACACCCAACCCTTACCAGCTATAACTCACCTTAGCCGTAACCTCCCGCGCCGGGTTGTAGTAGTTCGCCGTCCCCGACCCCACCACATGTTGCTCATTCAACAAGTTACTCACGTTGATCGCCAAGTCCGTCCCCTTGGCAATCTTGTAGTTGAACGCCGCATCAAACAGCGTGGTCCCATCCGTACGCTTGGTATTGGCGGCGTCCATGAAGTACGCCCCCACATACCGCGCACCCAGCCCGACGCTCACGTCGGTCCCCGGCACATCGTAATAGGTCCACAACGACGCCGAATGCTTCGGCGCGGTGGTCAGCTCGTTGCCTTTGAGCGAGCTGCCGTCATACAGCGACCCGCGGATCACCTCGGAGTCCATGTACGAATAGCCGCCGACCAGGCTGAGCTGCGAGGTCAGTTGCGCCTTGGCCTCCAGGTCCAGGCCGCGTGCGCGCGACTCGCCCACGGTCTGCTGCTCGATGATGCCGCTCGGCAGTACCACGGCAATGCTCACGTTCTCCTGGGTCAGGTCGTATACCGAGGCCGAGAACATCGCGTCCATGCTCATCGGCGAGTACTTCACACCGACTTCGTATTGCCGACCGGTCTGTGGGGTCACGCCCACTTGAGGCGGCGAAACGGACTCGACCATGCTCACGTAAGTGGACACTTCATCGTTGACGATGTACGTCAGCGCACCGCGATAGGAGGTTTCGTTGAAGTGGTCGCGCTCATCGATCTGGGTCGGCGTGGAGAACAGGTTGTAGCCTTTGCTGGTCAGGTCCATCGCGTCCTTGCGCACGCCACCGGTGACGATGAAGCGGTCGTAGAACGACAGGTTCTGCTGCAAGAACACGGCCTTGGTCGAGACGTCGTTCTTGGTCGCGGTATAGGGCGTGAGGGTGGCGGGTACGCCGGTGAACACCGGGTTGGCGATGTCGATCGGCGACACGCTGTCGTACACCGAGGTTTCCTTGGTCGCGGAGTTGAGGTACTCCACGCCCACCAGGGTGCTGCTGTCGACGTGCTCGAACTGCGCGTCGTATTGCAGCATCAGGTTGCCGTTGAACTGGTTGGCGTCACTGTCGGTGCCCAGCAGGTAACGCGGGATGCTGCTGCCCACGCGCCCGGCGGAGTCGCTCAGGTAGACATAGCCGTAGTTGTCGGTCAGCTCGCTGTAGCGCAGGTTGCTGCGCAGCACGAAGCCGTTGTCGAAGTCGTGGGTGATGTTGCCGCTGAGGCTGGTGCGCTCAACGTCGTGGTAGTTGTAGCTGGGCTCGCCGTAGAACTTGTCGCGGTCGTATTCCTTGTCCAGCGGGTAGCCGCCGCTGTTGGGCGAGCTGTTGGTCTTGAGGTAGTCGAGTACCACGGTGGCCGAGGTGTAGTCGGTTGGCGCCCAGGTCAGGCCGCCCATGATGAAGCGGTTGTCGTCCTGGGAGTGCTCGTACTCGCGGTCGCTGTTCTGCAGCTTGGCGGTCAGGCGGCCGGCGAGGGTCTTGTCATCGTTCAGCGCATCGCCCACGTCGATGCCGGTTTCGCGGTGGTTGTACGAGCCGTAGGTGACGTAGCCCTGGCCGAATTGCTCGAAGCGCGGCTGCTTGGTGACGAAGTTCACCGAGCCGCCTGGGTCGGCGGGGCCGAACAAGGTGGAGTTGGCGCCGCGCAGGATTTCGATGCGCTCGTAGGCGAACGGGTCTTCGCGCACACCGCGCATCGAACTCAGGGTCAGGCCGTCACGGTAAGTGGTGGCCTGGAAGCCGCGGATCTGGAAGTAGTCGTTGCGGTCGTCCGTGCCGTAGTAGTCGCTGACCACGCCTGGGGTGTACTGCAACGCTTCTTCGGTGGTGCTGACGCTGCGCTGCTCAAGCTCCTTGCGGGTCACCACCGAGACCGAGGCCGGGGTGTTGAGGATGCTGGTCGCGACCTTGCCACCGACCCACAGCTCCTTGGCCACCACCGAGTTGATGTCGTCGCCGGCATCGACCTTGACCTTGGCGTTGATGATCACCGGGGCCAGGCGGTAGTCCTCGGTAGCGCCGATCTCGAGGGGGCCTTCAGGCTTTTTTCGCGGCACCAGCAGGTAGGCCTGCGGCGCCTGTTGCTCGGCTTGCAGGTCGCTGCCCTGCAACAGGGTCGAGAGGGCGCTCGCGGTATCGAAGGTGCCACTCACCCCGCGCGTGGTGCGGTTCGCCACGCTGGCCGCGTCGAACGACAAGCTGATGCCGGCCTCGCGCGCAAAGCGGTCGAGCGCCGGGCCCAGCGCGCCGGCAGGGATGTTCCACGACTGGGCCTGCTGGCGGTGTTCGGCGGACGTGGTTTGCGCCAGCGACGGTAGCGCATGGCTGGCGACGATCAGGCCCAAGGCGGCCGCCTGGATGGCACGGCTCAGGGGGTGGCGCTGTGGAACCGGGGACGAACTCATTTTCTCGCTCCGTAATGGGATCGGCAGACTGGCCTGTATTCCGGCCTTTCCTAGATGCCGAACGAGAATGAGAAATCACCTCATTTATTTTTATTGATGTGTCGCCGCTGCGTTACGAGGGTCGTGCAGGAGCGGCCTTTTCCGGCTGGTCCGGCGCTCCGGCAAGGCCGCTCACATTTCGCACTAGCCTGTAAATGTTGGCTTGCGCGGTCGTGTAGGAGATCACCCAGCCCTTTGGGCTGCGCTGTCGCGCAGAGAACTGATTTCGCAAGCGCTCGCGTACCCTGTGGGAGCGGCGGTTCGGCGCCCCGACTTGCCCGCGAAGCAGGCGACTCGGTGTATGGCACCGGCTTCGCCGGTGTTCGCGGGCAAGCCCGCTCCCACAGGTCCCTGCTAAATCAACAAGTTATGTGTAGTTCTATGAGAGCGGCCTTGCGCCGCGATGGGCTGCAAAGCAGCCCTAACCAAGCGCGGTATTTCATGCTGGCCAGAGCCCTGGGCGGGTAAGCTGACGTTCACCTGCCCACCAGGGCGCCGGGGAGAAACGCTCGCATGTCACGCCTGTGGATAACCCTCTGCGTGTGCCTGCTCGCCAGCAGCGCCCACGCCGCCCCGCACATCCTGCACCTTGGGCAAGGCCGAGGTTACGACCTGCTCGCCTACGCCAACCTCGCCCAGCCACAGGCCACGCGCGCGGTGATCATCGTGCATGGCGTGCGGCGCAATGCCGAGGATTACTACCGCAGCGGCGAAGTGCTGCTGCACAACGCCGGCCTGGAGCGCTCGACCACCCTGCTGCTGGCCCCCAACTTCCTCACCACCCAAGACCCCCTCGCCCGCGACAGCATGCCGTTGTGGCCCAAGGATGGCTGGATGCAGGGCAGCGAATCGAGCGCTGGCCAGCGCGGCATTGCCGCCTTCAGCGTGCTGGACGACCTGTTGGCTTACCTGGCCGACCGGCAGCGCTACCCGCACTTGAAGGAAATCGTGCTGATTGGCCATTCGGCCGGCGCCCAGCTGATGCAGCGCTATGCGCTGCTGGGTACGGGCGATCAACGCCTGCAAGCCTTGGGTATCAAGGTGCGCTATGGGGTTTCAAGTCCATCGTCGTACCTGTACCTGGACCCTCACCGGCCCCAGGGCGATGGCTTCACCGACAACGGCCTGTGTGCCGACTACAACCGCTATCGCTATGGCCTTGAACAGCCACCGGCCTATCTCACGCGGCAGCGGCTCGATGCGCGCCAACTGCTCCAACGCTACGCCGCGCGTGACGTGACCTACCTGGTCGGCGCCCGCGACACCCACGCCGACAGCAAGGTCATGGACCATCGCTGCGGCGCGCAAGTCCAGGGGCGCAATCGGGTCGAGCGCCAGCTTGGCTATATGCGCTACGAGGCTTTCCTGTCACAAGCCTGGGGCGTGGCCATTGCCCATCGTCAATTCCTGGTGCCGGGTGTGGGACACAGTGCTGCGCAATTGTTCGCAGCGCCAGCGGTTGCCCATCAGCTGTTCTGAGGCCATTGCGCACGTAACGAAAAAGGGGCACCTCGCGGCGCCCCTCCCTCCCGTCACACCATTCGCTCAGCCCACCGAGCTGGCCGCCACCGCGCGCTTGTGTCCACGCGTGGTCACGATCCCCAGGAACGAAATCACGATTGCCAGGCTCAGCGTTGCACTGACCTCGGCGCGGTGCTCCTCGGTGAACATCATGACCGCCAACGCCGCGCTGATGAACAGGATCACCGCCCAGGTCAGGTACGGGAACAGCCACATGCGGAACTTCAGGTTGGCGTTTTCACGCTCCAGCCGAGCGCGCATGCGCAATTGCGAAATGGCGATCACCAGGTACACCAGCAGCGCGATGGCGCCGGAACTGGCCAACAGGAACTCGAACACGCCCTTGGGCGCGAAGTAGTTGAGGATGGCGATGGCCGCACCGATCAGCGTGCTGCCGAACACTGCCGCACGCGGTACGCCGACCTTGGAGGTGTGCTTGAGCAGCGCCGGCGCATCGCCGCGCTTGGCCAGCGAGTACATCATCCGCGAGGCGATGTAGATCGAGGAGTTCATGCAGCTGGTCACCGCGATCAGCACCACGAAGTCGACCATCAGCGCAGCATTCGGGATGTTCATGATCTCCAGCGCACGCTGGTACGAGCCCACGACGGCCAGTTGCGGATCGTTCCACGGCACCACCGAGATGATCACGAAGATCGACAGGATGTAGAAGGTGCTGATGCGCCAGATCACCGAGCGGGTGGCCTTAGCGATGTTGCGCGCCGGGTCGCTGGATTCGGACGCGGCAATGGTCACCGCTTCGGTACCGATGAAGCTGAACATCACGGTGATGAACGCCCCCACCACCGCCGACCAGCCCTTGGGCACGAAACCGCCGTGCTCAGCCATCAAGGTACTCAGGCCGCTGACCTCGCGCTGGGGCAACCAGCCCATCAGCGCCGCGAAGCCCAGGCCGATGAAGCCAAGGATCGCCGTCACCTTGAGAATCGCGAACCAGAACTCGAACTCACCGTACTTGGCCACGCTGAACAAGTTGGTGCAGGCCAGCAGCAGCACCGAGGCCAGGGCGAAGATCCAGCTGTCCACCTGGGGGAACCAGGCGTTGAGCACGTGCCCTGCGGCCAATGCTTCGATCGGGATCACCAATACCCAGAACCACCAGTACAGCCAGCCAATGGTGTAGCCGGCCCAGCGGCCAATCGCCTGGTCGGCGTAGGTGGAGAAGGAGCCGGTGTCCGGGTGCGCCACGGCCATTTCGCCGAGCATGCGCATGACCAGCACCACCAGTGTGCCGGCCACGAAATAGGAGAGGATGGTAGCGGGGCCGGCCGCCGCGATGGCGTGCCCGGAGCCCACGAAAAGTCCGGCGCCGATGATCCCGGCGATGGACAGCATCGTTACGTGACGTGGCTTGAAACCTTGTGCAAGGTTGCCATCAGTTCCCACGGTGTTCATTGATGTTGTTCTCTTTTTGCTGACACAAGGATTGGGCAGAAGGCGTAGGCGAAGCAGTATCTCCTTGAAATGAAACAGAATGATACGTCGCTCACGCTCTGTTGTTGACCTTGTTCACGCTTTCACAGAGCAACGCACCGGCAAGTTCGGCGTTCATTCAAACAGCGCCGGGCCCGGTGAAATTATTCGAGAACGCCTCGAAGGTGCGCGATCACGACAACGCATGCCGCTTCACGCCAGATGTCGTGAATGGCATGCCGGATCACGCCAGCCTTCCATTCGAGGGTTTTGTTTTGCCTTGGAATATGCTCTGCCAGTGCCGGAGCATTCGCGGGTAAACCCGCTCCCACAGGTACTACGCAGTGCTCGAAATCTACGCGAGCCCTGTGGGAGCGGGTTTACCCGCGAACGGGCCGGCACTGCCCCCCCAAAAAACCCGCGTCGTTTCGCCCGCCCACAAAAAAGCCCCGGTCTCCCGGGGCTCTGCTGCCGGCGTCTGCCTACGCCTGCCCAGTACGCTCGAAGCGCCGGGCCAGCAGCAGGTAAGCGAAGATCCCCAGCACGCCATGGGCGGCCACGAACCAAAGTGCGTTGTGGAACGAGCCGGTGCTGGCCACCACGTAGCCGATTACCAGTGGGGTGACGATGCCGGCGATATTGCCGATCCCGTTGAATACGCCGCCGCACAGGCCGACCATTTTCTTCGGTGCCACATCCGACAGCACTGCCCAGCCCACCGCTGCCAGGCCCTTGCCGAAGAAGGCCAAGGTCATCAGCGCGATCACTGCGGCATTGCCGTCCACGTAGTTGGCCAGCACCAGGCTGGTGGACAGCCCCATGCCAATCACGAACGGCGTCTTGCGTGCTTTGGACGGGTGCACGCCACGGCGGATCAGGCAGTCGGAAACGAAGCCGCCGAGGATGCCGCCGGTAAAGCCGCAGATCGCCGGCAGCGCGGCAACCCAGCCCGCCTCCATGATGCTCATGCCGCGGCCCTTGATCAGGTAGATCGGGAACCAGGTGATGAAGAAGTACGTCAGCGCGGTGATGCAGTACTGGCCCAGGTACACAGCCCACAGGTTGCGGCTGGTGAACAGTTGCGCAAGCTCGGCGCGGGTGGGTTTGCTCTTGGCGGTCTTGCGTTCTTTCTCAAGGTCCACCAACGCGCCGCCTTCACGCATGTAGTCGAACTCTTCGCGACTCAGCCCCCGTGCGCTGTGCGGCTCGTGGTAAAGACGGAACCACAGCACCGCCAGCAACAGGCCGAGCACGCCCATCCAGATGAACACCTGCTCCCAGCTCAAGGTATGGGTCATCCACGCCATCAACGGCGCGAACACCACCACCGCCATGTACTGCGCCGAGTTGAACAGTGCCGAGGCAGTGCCGCGCTCGCGGGTCGGGAACCAGCAACTGACGATGCGCGAGTTGGCCGGGAATGCCGGCGACTCCACCAGGCCGAGCATAAAGCGCATCGAGAACAGCGCCACCGCTGCCGATACGCCGGCCAGGCCCATCCAGCCTACGGTGCCTTGCAGCAGGGTGAACACCGACCAGAGGATCAGGCTATAGCCATACACCCGGCGCGCCCCGAAGCGGTCGAGTAGCCAGCCGCCGGGCACTTGGCCCAAGGCGTAGGCCCAGGCGAACGCGGAGAAAATCATACCGAGCATCACCGGGTCCAAGCCCAGGTCGCTCAGCACCTGGGTGCCGGTGATCGACAGGGTGGCGCGGTCGGCATAGTTGATGACGGTGATGACGAAGATCAGCGCCAGAACTACAAAGCGATGGCGACCGATCCTGGCCACAGCCTGGGTGGCGGCGACGGCGGATTTGCTGTGCATATGGACCCTCTTGCTTCTCGATGGAAGCGATTGTTCTTGTGGAAAGAAGGTGTGGCCCCTTGGGGCCTTTTATTGCCTGTACCGGCCTATTCGCGGGTAAACCCGCTCCCACGCTCAAAAGGTCTGTGCAGTACCCGCGAAAGAGCCCTAGCGTTGATTCACTCGATTCGGCGGCACCTCACCGGCAAAACAGGCCTTGAGGTTGTTCAGCACCATGGCGCCCATCTCCAACCGGGTCTGTTCGGTGGCACTGCCTCGATGTGGCTGTAGGCTGACGTGGTCCAGGTCGCGCAAGGCTGGCGGCACATGCGGCTCATCGACGAATACATCCAGCCCAGCCCCAGCGATACGCCGCTCACGCAGCGCCTGCACCAATGCCTCTTCGTCCACCAACTTGCCCCGCGCCACATTCACCAGGTAGCCCTGCGGCCCCAGCGCATCGAGCACCTCGGCGTTCACCAGCACCTGGCCGCCATCGGCGGAGGCGGCCAGCACCAGCACGTCCACCGAGCGCGCCAGCGCGATCAGGTCGGGCTCGTAGCGATAGCCGCTCTCAGGTTGCTCGCGTCGCCCGTTGTAGGCGATGCGCATGTCGAACGCTGCCGCGCGGCGGGCGATGGCCTTGCCCACTTGGCCAAGGCCGACGATACCCAGTTCGATACCACTGACCTTGCGCGCCAGCGGCAGGTTGACCGTGCCCCACTGACCGTCGCGCACCAGCCGCTCACCCTCGCCCAGACGGCGCAAGGTGCTGATGATCAGGCCCATGGCCAGGTCCGCCACATCGGCGGTAAGCACGCCCGGCGTGGTGGTGACCTGGATGCGCCGGCTGGCGGCGTGACGCAGGTCCACAGCGTCGGTGCCAATGCCGCTGATGGCGATGATTTGCAGTGCTGGTAACTGGTCCATCAATGCGTTGGACAGGCCCTTGGCGCCCCCGGTGACGACCGCGCGAATACGCGGGCCGACCTCGGCGAGCAGTCGTTGCGGGTCGTCGTACTGGTACAGCCGATGCACCTGATAAGCGCTGGTCAGTTGCGCATCGATGGCGTCGGGTACGGGCTGGGTCAGCAATACGTCGATAGTGGGAAGGGTCATCTCAGGTATCCGGCAGTTCTCAGTTCATGACTCGATCCTAGGCCGGCACTCGATACAGGTCTAATATAGATGCCGCATCGAATAATCCAGGAATTGAATCGTGGAATTGCACCAGTTGCGTTGTTTCGTGGCCGTGGCCGAAGAGCTGCATTTCGGCCGTGCTGCCACCCGCCTGCACATGACCCAGCCGCCGCTGAGCCGGCAGATCCAATTGCTCGAACACGCCCTTGGGGTATTGCTGCTCGAACGCAACAACCGCCAGGCCCGCCTGACCCTGGCCGGCCAGGCGTTCCTGGAGGATGCCCGACGCATCCTGCAGATCAGCGAATCGGCGCGCCATGCCGCGCGGCGCATCGCGCATGGCGAGGCGGGCCGCCTGACCCTGGGTTTCACTGCGGTCGGCGCCTACAACATGATCCCGCGCCTGTTGGTGCATGCCGGCAAGACCCTGCCCGATATCGAGCTGGTGCTCAGCGAGCGGATCTCCAGCACACAGGTGCATGACCTCGAAGCCGGGCTGATCGACGTGGGGTTGGTGCGCCAGGTGCTGCCCAGCGCGCGGGTGGAATACCTGCCGGTGCACCGCGAGCCGTTCCTTGCGGCATTGCCCGCCGGTCACGTGCTGAGCGCCCGCGAACGGCTGCGGCCGGTGGACTTTCATGAACAGCCGTTCGTGATGTACAGCGCCAATGAAGGCCGCTACTTCCACGACCGTATCGCCAACCTGTTCGCCCGGCATCAGGTGCAACCGCGCTACCTGCATCAACTGGGGCAGACGCACTCGATTCTGGGGCTGGTGAATGTCGGGCTGGGTTGTGCGGTGGTGCCGGCTTCGGCGCAGGCGCTACACATGCAGCAGGTGGTGTTCAGGACGCTGGCCGGGACGGACCAGGAAGCGGAGATTTTCCTGGCATTTTGCCCAGACAACCCCAACCCGGTGCTGGGAGCGTTCGTCTCGATGGCACGGGCGTTCTTCGAGGCAGGATAAGCAATACACAGTCGTTGTAGGAGATCACCCAGCCCTTTGGGCTGCGCTGTCGCGCAGAGAACTGATTTCGCAAGCGCTCCGCGTACCCTGTGGGAGCGGCGGTTCGGCGCCCCGACTTGCCCGCGAAGCAGGCGACTCGGTGGATGGCACCGGCTTTGCCGGTGTTCGCGGGCAAGCCCGCTCCCACAGATTCCTTCTAAATCAACAAGTTATGTGTAGTTCTATGAGAGCGGCCTCGTGCCGCGAAAGGGCTGCGCAGCAGCCCCCGGCAATCTCGCATGATGCCAGGATCCTGGGGCTGCTGCGCAGCCCGCCGCGACACAAGGCCGCTCCTACAGGTCTGCTCAGCGCACCAGGCAAGGCTTCTTGTTATCGAACGTCCAACCCGGAATCAGGAACTGCATCGCCACGCTGTCATCGCGCGCGCCCAGCCCCATGTTGCGGTAGCACTCATGCGCCTTGGCCAGTTGGTCCTCATCCAGCTCGACCCCCAGCCCCGGCCGCTGCGGCACGCGCACGTGGCCGTCGACGATACGCAGCGGGTCGCGGGTCAGGCGCTGGCCGTCCTGCCAGATCCAGTGGGTGTCGATGGCGGTGATCTCGCCCGGCGCCGCAGCAGCCACCTGGGTGAACATCGCCAGCGAAATGTCGAAGTGGTTGTTCGAATGCGAACCCCAGGTCAAGCCCCAGTCGTTGCACATCTGCGCCACCCGCACCGACCCCTGCAAGGTCCAGAAGTGCGGGTCAGCCAGCGGGATGTCCACCGACTGCAACTGGATTGCATGGCCCATCTGCCGCCAGTCGGTGGCGATCATGTTGGTGGCAGTCGGCAGGCCGGTGGCACGGCGGAACTCGGCCATCACTTCACGCCCCGAATAGCCGTTCTCGGCGCCACATGGATCTTCGGCATAGGCCAGGACAGCATGCTTGTCGCGGCACAGGGCGATGGCCTCTTTCAGCGACCAGGCCCCATTGGGATCGAGGGTGATGCGCGCCTCGGGGAAGCGCTCGGCCAGCGCAGTCACCGCCTCCATTTCCTCTTCACCGCGCAGCACGCCGCCCTTGAGCTTGAAGTCGCTGAAGCCATAACGCTGCTTGGCCGCCTCGGCCAGGCGCACCACCGCCTCGGGGGTCAGGGCCTTTTCGTGGCGCAGGCGGAACCAGTCATCGTCCGCGTCCGCTTCATTGCGATAGGCCAGGTTGGTCTGCTGACGGTCGCCGATGTAGAACAGGTAACCGAGCATCTTCACCGCGTCGCGCTGCTGACCTTCGCCCAACAGCGCCGCCATGGGCACGTTCAGGTGCTGGCCGAGCAGGTCGAGCAGGGCCGATTCGATGGCGGTCACCGCGTGCACGGTGATGCGCAGGTCGAAGGTCTGCAGGCCACGCCCGGCCGAGTCGCGATTGGCGAAGGTCTGGCGCATGGCGTTGAGCACGCGCTGGTAGTGGCCGATCGGCTGGCCGACCACCAGGCTGCGGGCGTCTTCGAGGGTCTGGCGGATCTTTTCGCCGCCCGGCACCTCGCCAAGACCGGTGTTGCCGGCACTGTCGCGCAGCACCACGACGTTACGCGTGAAGTACGGGCCATGCGCTCCACTGAGGTTGAGCAGCATGCTGTCGTGGCCGGCCACCGGGATCACCCGCAGGTCGGTGACCACCGGGGTTGAGGCGTGAACGCTGGGGGTTGTCTGCATGTTCATGATTGTTGTCTCGCAGTCATCAGTGGGTCTGGCCCAAGGCCGAGGTGGCCTTGAGGTCGGAAGCAGGCGCGCTTTTGGGGCGGGTGCGCACGAAGAACACCGCGATTGCCGCCAGCACCGAGGTCACTGCCAGGCCGTACAGGCCGCCCTGGATCGAACCGGTCTGCTGTTCGAGCAAGCCGAAGGTGGTGGGGGCGACGAAACCGCCGAGGTTGCCGATGGAGTTGATCAACGCAATCACCGCAGCCGCGATGCGCGCATCCAGGTAGCCCTGCGGAATCGGCCAGAACAGCGACGAGGCCGACTTGAAGCCGATGGCAGCGAAGCACACGGCGACGAAGGCGAACACCGGCCCGCCCGTGGTGGACATGAACATGCCGATCGCCGCGACCACCAGCGCACCGGCCACCCAGGCCTGCTGGAATTTCCAGCGTGCCGAACCGGCCGCGAAGGCATACATGGCGATGATCGAGATCAGCCACGGGATCGAGTTGAAGAAGCCCACCTGCAAGTCGCTCAGGTCGCCCATGCGCTTGATGATGCTCGGCAGCCAGAAGGTGGCGGCGTAGATGGTCAGTTGAATGCAGAAGTAGATCAGGCAGAACAGCAGGATCTGGCGGTCCTTGAGCAGGCTCCAGGACGACACTTTGACCGCCCCCACCGCTTCGCGCTCACGCTGTTCGCGGTCGATGGTCGCGACCAGCGCGTCCTGCTCGGCCTGGGTCAGCCACTTGGCGTCCTGCGGCTTGGAGTCGAGCCAGAAGAACACGAAGAAGCACAGCACCACCGAGGCCATGCCTTCGACGAACAGCATCCACTGCCAGCCGTGCAGGCCCATGCCCTGGATCTGCATCAGCGCCCCGGCCAGCGGCCCGGAAATCAGCGAGGCCACGGCCGAACCGCTAAGGAAGATGGCGATTGCCTTGCCACGCTCAGCACCAGGCAGCCAGCGGGTGAAGTAGTAGATCACACCGGGGAAGAAGCCGGCCTCAGCAACGCCGAGCAGGAAGCGCAGCACATAGAACTGGGTTTCGTTCTGCACGAAAGCCATGGCGGTAGCCACCAAGCCCCAGGTGAACATGATGCGGGTCAGCCACAGACGCGCACCGACGCGCTGCAAGAGCATGTTCGAGGGCACTTCGAACAGCGCGTAACCGATGAAGAACAAGCCAGCGCCAAAACCGTAGGCGGCCGCGCTGATGCCCAGGTCGCTTTCCAGGTGCGGGCGCACGAAGCCGATATTGACGCGGTCGAGGTAGTTGACGATGAACATGATGACGAACAGCGGCAGGACATGCCGCTTGACCTTGGCCACCGCGCTGGCAAGCGCGTCGCCGTCGGTCCGGGTAGACGGATCGAGGGTGTCGTTCACAGGTGGATCTCCCACTAATTGTTTTTGTGCGGGTCGGTTGTCTGACAGGGCAGTGGGACAGAGCATAGGCTTGCCGAAGTTGTACGACAAGAGCATAAATGTCGGCTAAAAGACAAAATACAAGCTTATAAAACGCTAAAAATACGCGATATTCACGACAACAAGCAGACCAACATATCTAGCCGCATGGAAAAAACCGGCAAAAAAAACTTTTATGAACTAACTTGTCATACAAGTACAAATCGCAGAGAACCCGCATGACCGAGCCTACCCGCAAGCGCAGCCACAGCCGCGCGCACGATCTGGTCTCCAGCCTGACCCAGCAGATCTTGTTGGGCACCTTCCAGGCCGGTGATCGCCTGCCCTCGGAAAACACCTTGGTGCGCGAACATGGCGTGAGTCGCACCGTGGTCCGCGAGGCGCTGTCCAAGTTGCAGGCTTCGGGTTTGGTTGAGCCGCGCCACGGCATCGGCACTTTCGTGATCGAACGCCAGACCCAGGCCGGGCTGAGGGTGGGTGCTGAAAACGCGGCGAGCGTGCGCGAGTTGCTGGAGCTGCGTATCGGCCTGGAAGGCCAGGCGGCTGCGCTGGCGGCGGTACGTCGCAGCGACGATCACCTGGCACGCATGCGCCAGGCATTGGACGACTATCAGGACCTGGCCGCCGCAGGCGACAGCTGCATCGAAGCCGACCGGCGCTTTCACCTGCTAATCGCAGAGGCCACCGGTAATCTGTATTTCAGTGAAATGATGGGCCAGCTCGGCAACGGCCTGATCCCACGCAACCGCCTGGCCCTGGCCGAGCGCAGCGGCGCCAGGCTGGCCCGGCAGGCGTACCTGGCCAACCTGGAGCACGAGGCGATCCTCAACGCCATCCGTCGCCAGGACCCGGATGCCGCCCGCGCAGCGATCTGCCTGCACCTGTCGAACAGCCGCGACCGTTTGGTACCCGACTGAGCCCCCGCCAACACGCCCCCCTGTAGGAGCAGCCTTGTGTCGCGAAAGGGCCGCAAAGCGGCCCCAGGATTTGTGTGTCATGCAAGATCGAGGGGGCCGCTGCGCGGCCCTTTCGCGACACAAGGCCGCTCTCATAGAACTACACATAACTTTTTGATTTAGAAGGAATCTGTGGGAGCGGGCTTGCCCGCGAACACCGGCAAAGCCGGTGCCATACACCGAGTCGCCTGCTTCGCGGTGGTCCGGCACTCCGGCAAGCCCGCTCCCACAGGGTACGCGGAGCGCTTGCGAAATCAGTTCTCTGCGCGACAGCGCAGCCCAAAGGGCTGGGTGATCTCCTACAGGGCTCCGGCGTTCGTGAAAGACACGCAAATCCCCTGGCCGCACTGCCAGCAGACAGTCACGCCAACGCCCGATCCACCAGCACTTGCAAACGCCCCTGCGAACAACGCTCCACCCGCGCCTCGACGCCATACACCTCGGCCAGCAACCCAGGCACCAGCACCTGCTCCGGCGCCCCACTGGCGACCACCCTCCCCTTGCTCAGCACCACCAGCCAGTCAGCTTGGCTGGCCGCCAGGTTGATATCGTGCAAGACCGCCACCGCCAGCAACCGGTGGGCCAAGGCACGCTCGCGCACGGCATCCATCACCCGCAGTTGATAGTGCAGGTCCAGCGCGCTGGTGGGCTCGTCCAGCAGCAGCACCCGCGGATTACGCGCCAGCAACTGGGCCAATGCCACCAACTGGCGCTGCCCACCCGACAGGCTCCCCAACGGCTGCTCGGCCAAGTGCTCGATACCCAGCCGCCGCAGTGCCTCGAAGGCAACACCCAAGGGGTTGTCCACACCCGCCACGCGCAGCCCGACGATGATGCTTTCCAGCACGCCGAGGGCAAGGCCCGGCGGTAATTGCTGGGGCATGTAGGCCAGGCGCCGGGAGCGCTCGGCAAAGCCCAGCCGGGTGACATCCTCGCCATCCAGGGTCACGCTGCCGTGCATGCGCTCAAGCCCCGCCAACGCACGCAGCAAGGTCGACTTGCCAGCACCGTTGGGGCCCACCAGCGCCACCAGGCTGCCGGCCGGCAAGCTCGGCAGGCTCACCTCATGAATGATCCGCCGCTTGCCATAGGCCACCGACAGTCGCTCGATCAACAGGCTCACAGGTTTCTCCCCCGACGGAACACCAGCACCACGAACACCGGCACGCCGACCAACGCGGTGACGATTCCCACCGGTACGATCACCCCAGGCAGGATCAACTTGCTGGCAATCGACGACAACGACAGCAGCAACGCGCCGACCAAGGCGCTGGCCGGCAACAGGAAGCGCTGGTCCTCACCCACCAGCAGGCGCGCGATATGCGGACCAACCAGGCCGACGAAGCCAATGGTGCCGACAAACGCTACCGCCGTGGCCGACAGCAGGCTGATACGCAGCAGCGAAGCCAGGCGCAAGCGCCGGGTGTCCACGCCAAAACTGCGCGCCCGCTCCTCGCCCATGCGCAGCAAGGTCATCGCCGGCGCAGCGCGCAGCGAGAAAGGCAACAGCAACGCCAGCACGCAAGCCAGAATCGTCAGCTTGTTCCAATCTGCCCGGGCCAGGCTGCCCAAGGTCCAGAACACCAACTGTTGCAGCACATCCTCGGTGGCCAGCAGTTGCAACAACGACACTGCCGCGTTGCAACTGAACACCAGGGCGATGCCGAACAACACCAGGCTTTCCACACCTGCCCCGCGCAAACGCGCCATGGCCTGCAACAGCACCACCGACAGGCAGGCGAACGCAAACGCCATCACCGTCACCTGCACGCTTGGCGCCAGCCACGCCAAACCCAACGGATAGGCGATGGCCAACGACGCGCCCAGCGCCGCCGCCGACGACACCCCAAGGGTGAACGGGCTGGCAAGGGGATTGTCGAGGATCGCCTGCATCTCGGCGCCAGCCAGGGCCAGCGCAGCGCCCACCAGCACCGCCATCAGCGCATAGGGCAGGCGCACGTTCCAGATGATCACCCGCTCGGTAGCACTCAGCGCCGAGGGATCGAACACGCCATGCAGCAATTGGCCAAGCCCCATGCCCGAGGCACCGCTGGCCAGGTCGCCGAGCACCGACAGCAGCAACGCCGCCGCCAGCCCCATGACCAACAGCGCACGGCGCCACAGCAGGCGCCGGTAGCGCCAGGCAGCGACGGCGGCGCCGTCCTGAACCAGGGCGGTCACTGGGCGTCGACCCAGTACTGGCCATCCAGGCCAACGTTGAGCATCTGGTTGATCTGGACCATGGTCGCCTGCGGATCGAGGTCCTTGAAGCGCTCAGGATGTACCCAGCGCGCCATGGCTTCGATGGCCAGTATGTTGAACGGCGAATTGTAGAAGTCATGCCACAGGCCATGGGCCTGGCCAGCCTGGATCGGCCGCAGCGGCGCGAACTCTGGCCGCGCGGTGATTTTCGCCAGGCTCTGGCGCGCAGTGTCCTGCGACACGCCAGCCCCCAACAGCACGCCCGGTGCGCGGTTGCCGGTGGCGATGTACACGTCCGGATCGGCCTTGAGTACGTACTCCACGCTCACATCGCCCAACGCCCCCGGCACCACGTCGGCACCAATGTTATGCCCGCCCACTGCCGTCACCACACTGCCCAACCCGCTCTTGCCGGTGGTATGCCCCGGCGCCTGCCAGACACCCGCCAACAGTTCGAGGAAGACCTTCGGCCGCTGGCTATCGGGCAGCCCTGCCACCTGGTCGGTGACGCGCTTGAGGTGCTGGTCATACAGGCTCAGGTACTGCTCGGCCTGCTGCTCACGCCCGAGCAACTGGCCCAATGCGCGCATGCTCACCCGGGTGTTTTCGATTGGGTGCACACGGAAATCGATGAACAACACCGGCACCCCGGCCTTGGCCAGCAAGTCGGCCACCGGGCTGTGCTGGGTCGGGCCTTCACCGGCGATGCTGAAGATCGCCAGGTCCGGCTTGAGGGCCAGGATCTGCTCGGCGCTGACGCTCTGCTCGGAGGCCTGGCCGATCAGCGGCAACTGGCTGACCTGTGGATAACGCTTGGCGTAGACCGAGTAGGTGTGTGGGTCGAGCAGACGCATGTCGTTCTGCCAGCCAACCACGCGCTGGAACGGGTTGTCGCGGTCGAGCAGCGCCAGGGCGAAGAACAGCCGGCCCTCGCCGAGCACGATGCGCTGCGGGGCGTGGTCCATCTCGACCTTGCGCCCGAGCACATCGGTGACTTCGACGGCGCCAGCACTTGGCGCGAAGCCCAGCCAGGCGCCCAACAACAGCAAGGCAGCCAAGCGCCGCCAGGATCGGGTAATGGTGAACATGGGGGGTATCCTCTGGAAGAGAATTGGTCGCATTTGACCGCGGCATTTTAGTCAGCCGCCCTCCCCTGGCTGTGTGCGCAAATGTCACACGCCGGGCACAAACCATTACAAGCTTTCATCTTGCGCGCGCACGCACGGCGCAACGCCATGCGACCGCCAGGCCGCGCTGTCGGCCTCAGCCGAGCAGCGCCCTGAGCGCCCGACAATCGGCCGCATGCCAGTCGGTCAGCTCCGGCCAGGGGTTGTCCGGCAGGTTCACCAGTACGGTACGCGCACCAGCAGCCCGCCCGCAGTCGAGGTCGAAGCGGTAGTCGCCGACCATCACCATGTCACTCGGGCTCACCCCCCACGCCTGGGCGATTTGCAACAGCCCATCGGGGTTCGGTTTCGGCGCCGCTTCGTCGCGCCCGAGGACCTGCGCCTGCGCGAAGCAATCGGCCAGGCCGATGGCCTGCAGGGTGACGTGCGCCAGCTCGCGGGCATTGCGCGTCAGGATCGCCAGTTGGCAACCGCGCGCCGCCAGTTCGCGCACCAGTTCCACCGCCCCTACGGCCGCCTGCGAGGCAAGCGCCAAGTCGCGCTCATGCTCCAGCAGCCACGCATGCTTGGCCGCCGCCTCATCCACCGGCAACGCCGCCAGATGGGTGAGGATATCGTCCTCGGCGGGGATCCCCAGCGCACGGCGGATGGCGGCAAAATCATGCACGGCCACGGTCAGGGTGCCGTCCATGTCGAACACCCAATGACGTATTGCGGCCAGATTCATGCCCAGTCCTTGCGGTGGCGGATCAGCCCTTCCTGGGTCGACGAGGCGACCAACTGGCCGGCGCGATTGAAGATGCTGCCACGGCAGAAACCACGTGCGTTGCCGGCCCACGGGCTGTCGGTGGCATACAGCAGCCAGTCGTCGGCGCGCAGGTCGCGGTGGAACCACAGCGCGTGGTCGAGGCTGGCGACCTGCATGTCCTTCTGCCACACCGACTTGCCGTGCGGCAGCAGCGAGGTGGTCAGCAGGCCGAAGTCCGAGGCATAGGCCAGCAGGTACTTGTGCAGCGCCGGAATGTCCGCGAGGTTGCCGTCGGCGCGGAACCACACGTACTTGACCGGATCGCCCGGCTTGGGGTCGAACGGGTCACGTTCGGTCACCGGGCGGATTTCGATGGGCTTGGCGCACAGCACCTTGTCGCGGATGCGCTCGGGCAGCTTGTCGGCCATCGCGCGCGCCAGTTCCACTTCGCTGGGCAGGTTTTCCGGGCCCACCACCGCAGGCATCGGCACCTGATGCTCGTAGCCTTGTTCGTCGTACTGGAACGACGCGCTGCAAGTGAAGATCGGCTGGCCTTTCTGGATCGCCGTGACGCGCCGGGTGCTGAAACTGCCGCCATCACGCACGCGGTCCACCGAGTAGACCACCGGCATGCTCGCATCGCCCGGACGCAGGAAGTAGCCGTGCAGCGAATGTACGTGGCGGGCGTCTTCGACCGTCTGGCTGGCCGCCGACAGCGACTGGCCAAGCACCTGGCCGCCATACAACTGGCGGAAACCCAGGTCTTGGCTGCGGCCACGGAACAGGTTTTCCTCAATCGGTTCGAGGCTCAACAGGTCGACGAGGTCGTCCAGCACATGACTCATGAAAGCTTCTCCTGGCAAGGCAATACGCGCGGTGATGCCGGCAGATGATACAGGGTTTGTCAGCGTCGCCGTCCAGGGGCATACCGGTCATCCGCGCAGGGTGCTTTCCCAGCGTGGGCGGTCGATGCGGTACAGCACATGGCGGCGCAGGGGATGGCCTTGCGCTAGGTTGGGGTGCTCGAAGCTGCCCTCGACATCCTGCTGCATGCCGATGGCCTGCATGACCTTCTGCGAAGGCAAATTGCCTTCGGCGGTGAACGACACCACCTCCTCCAAGCGCAACTGGGCGAACGCACAACGCAGGCAGGTCCACGCCGCCTCGCTGGCAAAACCCAACCCCCAGTGGCGCCGGGCCAGGCGCCAGCCGATCTCCACTGCCGGTGCGAAGGGTGCGTCGAAGTTGACCTTGAGCAGCCCGGTCATGCCGATGAACGCCCCGCTGTCCTTGCGCTCCAGGGCCCACAGGCCGTAGCCGAATTCATTGAAATGGCCGCGGATACGGCCCATCAGCGCGGCAGTCTCCAGGCGCGTCATGGGCGCGGGGAAATAGCGCATCACCTGTGGGTCGGCGCACAGCGCGGCGAACTCGCGCAGGTCGTCGTCATGCCACTGACGCAGCACCAGGCGCGCACTTTCCAGGTGGAGGATCGGGGTCATCACGGGCTCCGAATGGGCGGTCTTCCAGTCTACAGCGTAGGCCCATGAAGGAAATTTCACCGTCGCGTGTCAGGCGCTGATGCTTTTTTCACATCGGTTTCACCGCCCTCCGACGGGCACCTGCCGAGAATGCCGGCAAACACAGCGGCCATACGTCGACGCCGCACTGCCATCGGAGTGACACATGTTTTCCAACACCCTGGACAACCTGGCCCGCCAGGCCCGCCCCCAGCGACGCCGCACTTCGCGCCGGATGCGCAGCGTCGCCCTTGGCGTGCTGATCGTGCTGGCCGCGTTGGCCGTCTGGCTAGCGACGAGGACTCACATCGTGGACCTTGGCAATGAACAACAGTTGAGCAAAAGCGGCCTGCTACAAGCCTGGAAGGACGGTGCCGTGCTGGTCATGATTCGGCATGCCGAACGCTGCGACAGCGCACCCGGGCCGTGCCTGGGCGACAAGAGCGGCATCACCGTGGCAGGCAGCGAAGCCGCCGCACGGGTGGGCCTGGGCTTGCAGCGCCTGGGGCTGGCCGAAACCGATGTATTCAGCAGCCCACGCCTGCGCACCCGGCAGACCGCGCACTTCTTGCTCGGCCAGGAGGCAGCGAGCCAGGACTGGCTGAAGACCTGTGATCCGCAGTTCGCCACCGAGGCCCTGGCGCACAAACGCCCTGGGCACAATCTGGTACTGGTGACCCACAACGGCTGCATCGACTTTTTCCAGCGCCAGCAGCGGGTGCCGGGGGGCGAGCGTGCCAGCGACTACGCCAGCGCGCTGTTCGTGTCGGTGGACGGCAACGGCAAGGCACGCATCCTCGGGCGCATGAACGAGCCGCAATGGCAACGGGTACTGGCATCGACCGCGCAATGATCCAAGCGATGCCACTGACTAAGCGGGCTCTTTCAGGAGCGGGCTTGCCCGGCGAACACCGGCGCAGCCGGTTCCATCCACCGCGTCGCTTGCTTCGTGGCTAAAGCCGCGTCCACAGGGGAAGACAGGCCCAGCACAGCTGGCATAATCGGCGCAGGCCCTCACCAAGACCTCGCCATGCCCCTGCCGCTGATCTACCACGACGACTACAGCCCCGAGTTCCCGCCCGACCACCGCTTCCCGATGGACAAGTTCCGTCTGCTGCGCGACTACCTGGTGGACAGCGGGCTAACCACCGACGCGGCGCTGCTGCGCCCCGAGATCTGTCCCAACGACATTCTCGCCCTGGCCCACGACCGCGACTACATCGAGCGCTACATGCACGGCGAACTGTCCCGCGAGGACCAGCGCCGGCTGGGCCTGCCCTGGAGCGAGGCGCTGGCCCGGCGCACGGTGCGCGCCGTCGGCGGCTCGCTGCTGAGCGCAGAAATGGCACTGCGCGATGGCATCGCCTGTCACCTGGCCGGCGGCACCCACCATGCCCATTACGATCACCCAGCCGGCTTCTGCATCTTCAACGACCTGGCGGTGATCAGCCGCTACCTGCTTGAAGCCGGTCGGGTGCAACGGGTACTGATCTTCGACTGCGACGTGCACCAAGGCGACGGCACCGCACGCATCCTGCACGACACGCCGGAGGCGATCACCGTATCGCTGCACTGCGAGCAGAACTTCCCGGCGCGCAAGGCGCAGAGCGACTGGGACATCCCCCTGCCCCGCGGCATGCATGACGCGGCCTACCTCAAGGTGGTCGAAGACGCGCTGAACTACCTGCTGCCGCTGTACCAGCCGGACCTGGTGCTTTACGACGCCGGCGTCGATGTACACAAGGACGATGCTCTCGGCTACCTGCAACTGACCGATGAGGGCCTGGCCGCCCGCGACGAGCATGTACTGCGCCAATGTCTGGGCCGGGACATCCCGGTGGTCGGCGTGATCGGTGGCGGCTACAGCAAGGACCGCGTGGCACTGGCCCGGCGCCACGGCATCCTGCACCACAGCGCCGCCAAGGTGCTCGGTTGTGCACAATGACTGTGGAACCGCCTGTGGATAACCTGCGGGAAAGCCGCTCCAGCCCTTTAACGGCCTGACCTGCAAGAACCTGGTTATTTTTTGCACAGTGTTTCCAGGTGCTGCGCTGGGGTAGAATGCGCGACCTTTTCCACAGCCTGCTGCCCACCATGACCGATTCCCGCTCCCCTGCTCGCCCTCCCGTTGCCGTGATCGGTGGCGGCCCCGCCGGTCTGATGGCAGCCGAGGCCCTGGCACAGCGCGGGGTGGCCGTGGAGGTATTCGACGCCATGCCATCGGTGGGCCGCAAGTTTCTGTTGGCCGGGGTCGGCGGCATGAACATCACTCACGCCGAGCCCTACCCCGCGTTCGTGGCCCGCTACGGCCAGCGCCAGGGCGAGATCCACGCGCTGTTGCAAGGCTTCGATGCCGACGCCCTGCGCCAGTGGATTCACGGCCTGGGCATCGAAACCTTCGTCGGCACCTCCGGTCGGGTATTCCCCCGCGACATGAAGGCCGCGCCACTGTTGCGCGCCTGGCTCAAGCGCCTGCGTGAGGCCGGCGTGGTTATCCACACCCGTCACCGCTGGCAGGGCTGGAACGCCGACGGGACCTTGCGGATCACTTATCCACAGGGCGAACAGCGCGTCGCGGCCAGCGCCGTGATCCTGGCCCTGGGCGGCGGCAGCTGGGCGCGCCTGGGCTCGGACGGCGCCTGGGTGCCACTGCTGGGCACGCAGGGTGTGGATATCTCGCCATTGCAGGCCAGTAACTGTGGCTTCGAGGTGCAAGGTTGGAGCACGCTGCTCAAGGACAAGTTTGCCGGCGCGCCAGTGAAGAACATTGCCCTGAGCGTGCCCGGCGCTACGCCGCGCAAGGGTGAATTCATCCTTACCACCCAAGGCGTGGAAGGCAGCTTGGTGTATGCCTGGTCGGCGGCGCTGCGCGAGGCGATCAACCGCGACGCACGCGCCACCCTGCTGCTCGACCTGTTGCCTGACCGGCCTGTGGACAACATCGTCCAAGCCCTGGCCAAGCCCCGGGGGTCACGCTCGATGGCCAAGCACCTGCAAGGCCAACTGGGCCTCGACGGCGTCAAGGCCGCGCTGCTGCGCGAATTGACCGACCCAGCGACGTTCGCCGACCCTGCGCGCCTGGCGGCCGCGATCAAGGCCCTGCCAATCGAGCTGGTGCGCGCACGGCCGTTGGACGAGGCGATCAGCAGTGCCGGTGGGGTGTGTTTCGAGGGGCTGGACGAGGGGTTGATGCTACGCGGGATGCCGGGGGTGTTCTGCGCCGGCGAGATGCTCGACTGGGAGGCGCCGACCGGGGGTTATCTGCTGACGGCGTGCTTTGCCAGCGGCTTGAAAGCTGGCCAAGCTGCGGCAGACTGGCTGACCCGCACCCGTTAGGATTCAGGCGTTGCATAGCCCTGTGGAAGCGGGCTTGCCGGAGTGCCGGAACACCGCGAAGCAGGCGACTCGGTGGATGGCACCGGCTGCGCCGGTGTTCGCGGCACAA
>NZ_VAUO01000002.1 GCF_005796105.1 Pseudomonas mosselii
TTTGGTGACTTTTTGATCCTTCAAAAAGTTACCCGCCGTAAGGGCGGAAAGGTGACTCAAAGTCAACATCAATAATGAATGCGCATACCGCCATCAAAACCAACAAACAAACCAATCACTCATCACGCCGCAAATCATCAGGAATCGGCAAATCCTTCTTCAAAGGCTCAGGCGCCTTCCCACGCCCAGCCCGATACTGCCGAATCTGAAACACATAAGCCAACACCTGCGCCACCGCCAGGTAAAGCCCCGCCGGAATCTCCTGCTCAAGCTCGGTGGAATAGTAGATAGCCCGCGCCAACGCCGGCGACTCAAGGATCTGCACCTTATGCTCCACCCCGATCTCGCGAATCTTCAAGGCAATGAAGTCAGTCCCCTTGGCCAACAGCAACGGCGCCACCCCGCCCTTCTCCGGGTCGTACTGCAACGCCACGGCATAGTGCGTCGGGTTGGTGATGATCACATCAGCCTCAGGCACCGCCGCCATCATGCGCCGCTGCGAGGCCTCGCGCTGCAGTTGACGGATACGCTGCTTGACCTCGGGCTTACCCTCGCTGTCCTTGTACTCATCCTTGACCTCTTGCTTGGTCATCTTCAGCTTCTTGTGGGTCTGCCACAGCTGGAACGGCACATCCGCCGCCGCGATCAGCAGCAACCCTGCCGACATCCACAGCGCACTCCAGCCCACCACCTGCACACTATGGATGATCGCCTGCTCCAACGGCTCGTTGGCGATCGACAACAACGCCTGACGGTCGCTGGACAGCACCAGCAGCGCCACGATCAGGATCACGAAGAACTTCGCCAACGCCTTGAGTAACTCGGTCAAGGCATGCATCGAAAACATACGCTTGATCCCCGACAGCGGGTTCATGCGGCTGAACTTCGGTTGCAGCAAGCTGCCGGAGAACAGGAAACCACCCAGCGCGATAGGCGCAACGAAAGCCACCACAAACAACAGGATCAGCACAGGCTGCGTCGCCCAGATGGCCATCTTGCCCGACGCCAGCAGGAACGCACCCATGCTGCGCTCATCCACGATCACCTCGCGAGTGAGGGAGAAGTTCATGCGCATCATGCTCATCAACGACTCGGCCAGGGAACCGCCGAACGCAAGCAAGCCACCAGCTCCGGCCAAGGTAACGCCCACAGTGTTGAGTTCCTTGGACCGGGCGATCTCACCTTTTTCGCGCGCGTCGCGCTTGCGCTTGTCGGTGGGTTCTTCTGTCTTGTCCTGACCGCTCTCGCTCTCTGCCATGCTCAGCGCGCCCGTGCAAGTTCACGCAGCCACTGTAGCGTTTCGCTGGCCAGCGCCTGGTAGTGGGAAAGGATATCGGCCAAGCCTACCCAGAAGATGCCGATACCCAGCACCAACGTCAGCGGAAAACCGATGGAGAAAATGTTCAACTGCGGTGCCGCACGGGTCATCACACCGAACGCGATGTTCACCACCAGCAGCGCGGCGATCGCCGGCAGGATCAGCAGCAGCCCTGCCCCTAGCACCCAGCTCAGGCGCCCAGCCATCTGCCAGAAATGATTGACCACCAAGGCATTGCCGATAGGCAAGGTGGTGAAGCTCTCGGTCAACACCTCGAACACCACCAAATGACCGTTCATCAGCAAGAACAGCACGCTCACCAGCATGGTCATGAACTGGCTGACCACCGCCACGTTGACCCCGTTGGCCGGATCGACCATCGAGGCGAACGCCATACCCATCTGCACAGCGATGATCTGCCCGGCGATCACGAACGCCTGGAACAGCAACTGCAGCGCAAAACCGAACAGCGCGCCGACGATGATCTGCTCGCCACACAGCATCACCCCGCGCAGACTCAACGGATCGATCTCAGGCAGCGGCGGCAACCCCGGCACGATCACCACGGTGATTGCCACCGCCGCATACAGACGCACCCGCGCCGGCAGCATGCGGGTCCCGAAGATCGGCATGGTCATCAGCACCGCCGTAACCCGGAACAACGGCAGGATGAACGTCGCGACCCAGGTGCCGATCTGCGTGTCGGTCAGCTCCAGCATGGCGGCATCAACCGATCAACTGCGGAATGCTGGTGTACAGGCCAATGAAATACTCCATGAACTTCTGCACCAGCCACGGGCCCGCAACGATCAGCGTGACCAGCATCACCAGCAGGCGCGGCAGAAAGCTCAGGGTCTGTTCGTTGATCTGCGTGGCGGCCTGGAACATCGCCACCACCAGGCCCACCAGCAAGCTGGGAACCACCAGGATGGCGACCATCAGCGTGGTTAGCCAGAGGGCGTCTCGAAACAGGTCGACGGCAACTTCAGGGGTCATGGGTCGCTCTCCTGGGGCAGCGTCAAACGCCGCCGAAACTGCCGGCAAGGGTGCCCATGATCAGCGCCCAACCATCCACCAGCACGAACAGCATGATCTTGAACGGCAACGAGATGATCAACGGCGAGAGCATCATCATACCCATCGCCATCAGCACACTGGCCACCACCATGTCGATGATCAGGAACGGAATGAAGATCATGAAGCCGATCTGAAAGGCGGTCTTCAGCTCGGAGGTGACGAATGCCGGCACCAGGATGGTCAGCGGGACCTGGTCAGGCCCGGCGATATCGGTGCGCTTGGACAGGCGCACGAACAAGTCCAAGTCGCTCTGCCGGGTTTGCGCCAGCATGAAGTCCTTGAGCGGGCCCTGGGCCTTGTCGATGGCTTGCTGAGCAGTCATCTGTTCGGCCAGATAGGGCTGGATGGCCCCACTGTTCACCTTCTCGAACACTGGAGCCATGATGAACATGGTCAGAAACAGCGCCATGCCTGTGAGCACTTGGTTCGACGGTGTCTGCTGCAAGCCCAGCGCCTGACGCAAGATAGAGAACACGATGATGATACGGGTGAAGCTGGTCATCAGGATGACGAACGCGGGAATGAAGCTCAGCGCCGTCATGATCAGCAGAATTTGCAGACTGACCGAATACTCCTGCTGCCCGTCCGCCCCATTGGACAGGGTGATGGCCGGAATCGACAGCGGGTCGGCAGCCAGGGCCAACGGCGCCGCCAACAACAGCGCCAGGGTCAACAGCAAGCGCGCAGCGCCGTTCATCACGTCTTGTCCTTATGATCCTTGCCCATCAGCTCGAGCAGCCGCTGGGCGAATTCCGGCGTGGCCTGGCGCGACGCAGCCGGCACCTCGACAGGTTCGGCCAGCACGTGCAGGGCCTCGATACTGCCTGGCGTGTGACCGATCAGGATCTGCTCCTTGCCGACTTGCACCAGCAACAGACGGTCACGCGGACCGATGGCGCGGATGCCGACGATATCGATCACCGGCGCGCCCTGTCGGGCGTTGCCCTGCATGCGGCGCAGCACCCAGGCCAGGCCGAAAATCAAAGCCACCACCAGCAGCAGGCCGAACACCGTCTGCGCCAATTGCGCGCCCAAGCCACCGGGCGCCGCAGGCGCGGCGGCGGCAGCAGTCGCTAGCGCAGGCTCGGCGGCGGCGATCACCGCTTCGCTAGCCAGCAGCGCAGCCAGGGCCGCGATGGCCCGCAATGTGGCTTTCACTCAGCGCAACTTCTTGATGCGTTCGCTGGGGCTGATCACGTCAGTCAGGCGGATGCCGAACTTCTCGTTGACCACCACCACTTCACCGTGAGCTACCAAGGTGCCGTTGACCAGCACATCCAGCGGCTCGCCGGCCAGGCGGTCGAGTTCGATGACCGAGCCCTGGTTGAGCTGCAACAAGTTGCGGATGCTGATTTCGGTGCTGCCGACTTCCATGGAGATGCTCACCGGAATGTCGAGGATCACATCCAGGTTAGGGCCTTCGAGGCTGACGTTCTCGTTCGGCTTCGGCGAGCTTGCGAACTCCTCCATCTGCAAGCGATCGCCACCGCCGTCGCCGGCCAGCAGCGCGTCGATGTCGGACTGGCCGGCATCGCCGGTCTCCTCGAGCGCCGCAGCCCACTCATCGGCCAGGGCCTGCTCTTCTGGAGAATTGATCTCGTTTTCGTTAGCCATGATTTCCTCGACAGGCATTCAATTCGTTGGGTTCGAGCGTTACGCCTTCAACGGCGCACGATCGGGTCGATGATCTGCAGGGACAGCGTGCCCTTGTGCGAGCCCAACCGCGCCTTGAACGACGGCACGCCATTGGCACGCAGCACCAGATGCTCGGGCAGCTCTACCGGGATCACGTCGCCCGGCTGCATGTGCAGGATGTCGCGCAGTTTCATCTGGCGGCGGGCAACGGTGGCCGAAAGCGGCACGTTGACGTCCAGCACGTCCTCGCGCAGGGCCTTGACCCAGCGCTCATCCTGATCATCCAGGTCGGACTGGAAGCCAGCGTCGAGCATCTCGCGCACCGGCTCGATCATCGAGTACGGCATGGTTACGTGCAGGTCGCCACCGCCGCCGTCAAGCTCGATGTGGAAGGTCGAAACCACCACCGCCTCGCTCGGGCCGACGATGTTGGCCATGGCCGGGTTGACCTCGGAGTTGATGTACTCGAAGTTGACCGGCATGATCGCCTGCCAGGCCTCCTTGAGGTCAACGAAGCACTGGTCCAGCACCATGCGCACCACACGCAGCTCCGTGGGAGTGAATTCACGACCCTCGATCTTGGCGTGACGGCCGTCGCCGCCGAAGAAGTTGTCCACCAGCTTGAACACCAGCTTGGCGTCGAGAATGAACAGCGAAGTACCGCGCAGCGGCTTGATCTTGACCAAGTTCAAGCTGGTAGGCACGTACAGCGAATGCACGTACTCGCCGAACTTCATCACCTGCACGCCGCCTACCGCAACGTCCGCAGAGCGGCGCAGCAGGTTGAACATGCTGATGCGGGTGTAACGGGCGAAACGCTCGTTGATCATTTCCAGGGTCGGCATGCGACCCCGAACGATACGATCCTGACTGGTCAGGTCGTAACTTTTGATGCTGCCCGGGTCGCCAGCACTCTCGGTTTGTACCAGACCATCGTCCACCCCATGCAGCAGGGCGTCGATCTCATCCTGGGACAGCAGGTCCTGCACGGCCATCTGTGTGCTCCTACTGCAATACGAAATTGGTGAACAGCAATTGGTCGATGACCGGCTTGCCGACTTCCTTCTGGGCCACTTCCTGGACCACCGCGGTGGCTTTCTGGCGCAGCATTTCCTGGCCTACCGAACTGGCAGCCAGGGTGTCGAAACCTTGGCCGGAGAACATCATCACCAGGTTGTTGCGGATCACCGGCATGTGCACTTTCAGGGCATCCAGATCTGCCTGGTTGCGGCCCTGCATGGTGATGCTCACCTGCATGTAGCGCTGACGCCCGTTCTGGTTGAAGTTGACCACGAAGGCCGGCGCCAGGGGCTCGTAGATCGCGGCCTGCTTGACGTTGGCGGCCGCTGCGTCGGGTGCTGGCGCAGGCTCGCTCTTGTGCATGAAGAACCACGTGGCGCCCACCGAGAGGCCGATCGCCAGCAGCAGGGCCACTACCAGCAGCAGGATCAGCTTGAGTTTGCCTTTAGCGGCGGGGTCTTTCACTGCTTCGCTCTTCGCCATGCCAATAATCCGTCGTCCATCGAGGTTTCAAAGAAGGATGACGAGGCTTGAGCAAGTGTTATGCCAGATTTGTCGGCGCTATCGTTCGAGCGAATAAACCCAATGTATCGCAGCGCACCTGGGATCGATGCGCCGCGATCGACCAGGCATTTCAGGCGTAGTAATCGACCGCGCTGTCGCCGATCACCACCTGTTGTTCCAGCGGGCGAGCAGCATCCGCCAGCTCATTACCCTCGGCCGCACCACCGGCCGCACGGCGCGCAGCCACGCCGGACAGGTTCGAGCCCTGCTGCTGGGCTTGCTGTTGCTGCTGGCCACGAGACTGGTCGGCGACGCTGACATCAGGCTGGGAAAGCCCCTGCTGGGCGAACAACTCACGCAGGCGATAGGCCTGACTGTCGAGCGCGTCGCGCACACCGGCGTGACCGCTGACGAAGTGGATCTGGGTCGACTGATCCGCCGCCACATTGACGCGAATGTCCAAACGCCCCAGCTCGGCAGGCTCAAGCTGGATATCCGCCGACTTGAGGTTCTGGCTGGACAGGTACATGACCCGGTTGACCAGCCCCTCAGTCCAGGCGCCCTGGTTCATCGCCAACGGCTGCGCCAAGGGGCTCGGGGTCACCGGCACGGCATTAGCCGTCTTGGCAGTCGCCGCCTGGGTCAGATTGGCCAGGCGATTGGCGAAATCATCCACGCGAGTGTCACTGCTGGCGCCCTTGAGGTCTTTCAGGCCGTCGTCGATCAAGCCCGCAAAGGCCTTGTCGCCCCCTTCGGATTGGCCAGGTTCGGCGTCAGCCTTTTCGACCAGGTTCGCCAAGGTATTGACGGCACCCGAGTTGGGGTCGCTCGATTGCGCGGCGGCGTTCTCGTTGCGACTGCTGGCATGCGCCGAGGTCGTCCCTTTGGCTTGGGCACTGTGCTCCAGAGCCATGCGCAGCGCCGGCATATCAGCCAGCGGATCGGCCTCGGGATCGAATGCCTCGGCCACAGCCTCCTGCACCGGCTGTTCGGCGGCTTGCGGCTGCGCGGCAGCCTGTTGCAGAACGGGCGCTACGGCTTCGGCCTGAGCCTGGAGCAACTGCGCGCCAGGCTGGGCATCGGTGACCTGCCCGGCTACCAGGTTCGAATCCAAGGACGCTGCCGGGTCGCTGCTGCCATCCTGGCTGGCGTCAGCCACTGGAGTCGCTGGCAAGCTATTGCCGTCATCGGCAACGGTTGGCGCGGCAACGTCATCCTTCTTGCCGCCAGCGGCAGGTTCAGGCTTGTCCTTTGGCTTGGGCTGCGCCGGGGCCTGGGCAACCTTGTCATCACGCTTGGACACCGCGTCACGGCCTTGCCGGGCCATGACCTTGTCGAAGCCCGAGCCCTGATCGGCGGGTGCCTGCAGCGGTTTGTCCACACCCCCGGTGACCGAACGCGAGGTCTTGTTCAGCAGGCCGGCTTGCAACAATGGATTGGGTGCGACAGGCATTGAAAGGTCTCCACGCCAGAAACTTGAAAAAACGTCTGGGTAAAGACAGGCAAAAGTCGAGCCAGGTCTGGTTACTGTGCAGAAATCCGCTGCCGTTCGTTGCGGTAGAAGCGCTGCACTTCGAGGTATTCCTGGTCGATACGATTGATCAGGTCCTCGATACCGTAAAGCGGCAATTGCTTGACCCGCTCCTCCAATTGCTGGCAAAGCCCAGCCAGGCCCACTGCCCCCATGTTGCCACTGCTGCCTTTGAAACTGTGGGCGGCCAAGCCCAGCTCGGCGGCGTCCTTGGCCTCATGCAGCTGGCTCAGCCGCCGCTCGGAGTCTTCAAGAAAGGTTTCCAGCAATTGCAGGTAGCCATCTTCCATGACCTCGCGCAGATCGCTAAGGACCTTGTGATCAATATGTATGTCCATCACTTGCTCACTCCCTGATCAAGCCCACCTGAAGCTAGGTCGGGCAACGCTGCCCGACCCGCCCTCGCTCTACCACTGGAACATCACCCGCGCCAATCGACCGCCTTCCAGCCACTGCGCGTCGTGCCCCAAGCGACTGACCAGGCCTAGCCCTCGGCCGTGAAAGCCATGCTCGACAGGGCGGCGTGCCAACACCTCATCCGCATCAAAGCCCGCACCGCTGTCACGGACCTCGATCGTCAGACGCCCACCTTGGGGATACGGTTCCACCTTCAGGCCAATACGCACGAAACCGTCCGGCGCTTGCGCCAAGCGCTCGCTGCGTAGGCGATAGTACTCGCAGAAGCCCTGAGCGTCGCGCTTGATCCTGGAATCCAGGCCCAGCACACCATGCTCCAAGGCATTGGAGTAGAGTTCGCTGAGCACACTATGGAGGATGCCGCTGCTTGGCCGCAGGCCATGAATTTCCTGCAAGAGTTGCACCAGGTACGGAATCGGATTGAAGCGACTCAGGCTCTCGCCGCGCAACTCAAACTGCATCGACCAATCCAGCGGGCTAGAACGCCCGCTGTCGGAGTACACCACCGGCTGTGCGCTGACCTCCTCGGGCCCGAGCATGCGCACATCGCACAAGCTGATATCGTCCCGTGACTGCCCACCAAAATGTGCCAGCGCCTGCATGACCTCTTCGAATAGCAGGCTTGGATCACGGTTGTCAGCCAACACCCGCCGCAGGCGCTCGACACCAAACAGGCGCTCGCTGACATCAGTGCTATCGACCACGCCATCGGACAGCAGCAGCAAGCGCTCGCCCACCGCCAACGGCAGCACCTCGGTGCGGTCGTCGAACTGCTCGCAAGACAGGATACCGAGCGGCAAATGCCGTGACGGCAACACCCCCAGCACCTCGCCCGTTGCAGACAAACGATAGCCATCAGGCATGCCACCGTTCCAAACCTCGACCGTACCGCGCTGAAAACCCACCTTGACCAGCAGCGCACAGCAGAACATGTCCACCGGCAGGATGCGCTTGAGCTTGGCGTTCATCTCGCGCAGCGTTTCCACCAGGCCGTAGCCTTTGGCAGTCATGCCGTAGAACACTTCGGCCAACGGCATGGCACCCACCGCAGCGGGCAGGCCGTGCCCGGTAAAGTCACCGAGCAGCACGTGCATGTCGCCACCGGGGGTGAAGGCCGCCAGTAACAGGTCACCGTTGAACAAGGCGTAAGGCGATTGCAGGTAGCGAATATTTGGCGCGTTGAGGCAGCCGGAGTGCGCAACCTTGTCAAACACGGCCTTGGCCACACGCTGCTCGTTGAGCAAGTGATGGTGGTGCCGGGCGATCTGGTCACGCTGTTGCAACACGGTTGCCTGCAACCGACGCAGGCGATCCATGGCGCGGATCTTGGCCGCAAGGATGATCGGACTGTAGGGCTTGGCCATGAAATCGTCGCCTCCAGCCTCAAGGCAACGCACCAGCGCCTGCTCCTCGTTGAGCGAAGTGAGAAAGATGATCGGGACTAGCGCTTCGCCGGCCAGCGCCTTGATTCGCCGGGCTGCCTCGAAACCGTCCATGACCGGCATTAGCGCATCGAGCAACACCAACTGCGGGCGCTGTTCGAGAAACAGCGCCACCGCCTGCTCACCGTTTTCCGCCGTCCACACCTGATGCCCCTGACGGCGCACGATCTGCGCCAGCAACAGGCGATCGGCGGCGCCATCTTCGGCCACCAGCACACGCAACGCCGGTTCGGCAGACATGCTCAACTAATATCAAAGAGTTGTTCGAAATTGGAGATAGCCAGGATCTTGCGCACGTCAGGGCTGGCGTGGACCACCCGAATGTCAGGCTCATTACCGCCCACATAGTCGCGCAACAATAGGAGCATGCCCAATGCAGAGCTATCCAGGTAAGTGGCATCCTTGAGGTCGACCACAACCGACTCCAGTCGAAGACCCTCGTAGACCTGCTTGAATTGCGCGTGCTTGCCGAAGTCGAAACGACCCTTGACCCTGATCGTCAGCTTCTTCTTGTCCGGCGAAAGATCGGTTTCGAGTGCCATGCGAGCGATTCCTTCGATGATGGCGAATGCTACTGGAAGGTTTAGCAGGGGGTATCCTGGGGTGCAAGGTGACCGCTGGAGCGGCTGCGCACAGGGCCTGACCGACAACGCCAGCGTGCCCCGGTCAGAGCGTGCTCTGGCGTGGCAGGCGCTGTGACAACTCATCCAGCAAGCGTTGTTCACGTTTGTCCTCGGCGCGACGCGCCTCGTCCATGTAACGCTGCACCAACTTGCGCAGGCCTTCCACACGGGCATACGCCTGCTGCCAACTGCCACGCGCGTTGTTGAGGTTGTTCTGGTGCCACGCCATGCTCTGGCGTTGCTGGGTCATGGCGGTCTCCAACTGCCCGAGAAAGCGCTGGTAGTTGACCAGCCAGCTGCCATTGACGCCCTGCCCGCCGCGATTGATCCATTGCGCCTGATAACCTTCGCGAAACGTCTCAAGCTCTGCCAGCTTGGCCTGTGCCTGGGCCAGTTGCTGCTGGAAATGCCCGACGCGCTGCGCGGCCTTGCGCTCAGTCTCCTCGGCCATCTCGACCACCGGAGCCAAACGCGCAGCGCGACTTGGCAGCCCCACGGCCTATCGCCCCGCTGCCGGCGGGGTGAAAATCGCCTCGAGTTCGGCCCGGCTCTGAGCCATGGGCACGTTCTCGTCCAAGGCCTGGCGCAGGTAATCGACCATCTTCGGTTGCAGGGCGATGGCCAGGTCCGTCTCCGGGTCGCCGCCGGCCACATACGCACCGACACTGATCAAGTCGCGGCTCTGCGACAGGCGTGACCACAGCTGCTTGAGCTTCTGCGCCTGGCGCAGGTGATCGGCATCGACCACCTGCGGCATCACCCGGCTGATCGAGGCTTCGATATCGATGGCAGGATAGTGCCCTTCTTCAGCCAACCGCCGAGACAGCACGAAATGGCCGTCGAGCACACCACGGGCGGAGTCAGCGATCGGGTCCTGCTGGTCATCGCCTTCGGAAAGCACGGTGTAGAAGGCTGTGATCGAGCCACCACCGGGCTCGCCGTTGCCGGCACGCTCCACCAGCTTAGGCAACTTGGCGAACACCGAAGGCGGATAACCACGCGTAGCAGGCGGCTCACCAATGGCCAGGGCAATTTCACGCTGGGCCTGGGCAAAGCGCGTCAGCGAGTCCATCAGCAACAGCACGTTCTTGCCCTTGTCGCGGAAGTATTCAGCGATACGCGTGCAGTACATGGCCGCGCGCAGACGCATCAACGGCGCATCGTCCGCCGGGGACGCCACCACCACCGAACGCTTGAGGCCTTCCTCGCCAAGAATGTGCTCGATGAACTCCTTCACCTCGCGGCCCCGCTCGCCAATCAGCCCGACCACGATGATCTCCGCCTCGGTAAAGCGGGTCATCATGCCGAGCAACACCGACTTACCGACACCGGTACCGGCGAACAGCCCCAGGCGCTGGCCACGACCGACGGTGAGCAGGCCGTTGATGCTGCGAATGCCCACGTCCAACGGCTGGCTGATCGGGTCGCGGTTGAGCGGGTTGATGATCGGGCCGTCCATCGGCACCCAATCCTCTGCCTTCATTCCGCCCTTACCATCCAACGCGCGACCGGCACCATCGAGCACGCGACCGAGCATGCTCATGCCCATGGGCAGACGGCCACTGTCATCCAGCGGTACCACTCGCGCACCCGGGGCAAGGCCGGCGATGCTGCCAACCGGCATCAGGAACACCTTGGTGCCGGCAAAGCCCATCACTTCGGCCTCCACCTGCACAGGATGGTAGCTGTCGTCATTGATTACCAGGCAGCGACTGCCTACAGCGGCGCGCAAGCCCTCGGCCTCCAGGGTCAGGCCGACCATGCGTAGCAGACGGCCTTCGACCACCGGCTGGTCCGGTAGCTTCACGGCGTCCTGATAGCCCTCAAGACGCTTGGCGAAGCTGGTGCGTTCAAGGCGCATCGGTCTCACCCACGCGCGCGTCGAGCGCCAGTGAAATATCCGGGGCAGCCGGGTGCAGCGCCTGGTCATGGGACTGGTCGAACAGTTGCGCGATGGCTTTTTCGATACGGGTTTCCATGCTCGCATCGATGCGGCTGTGGAGGGTCTCGATACGGCAACCGCCCGGCAGCAACGCTTCGTCTTCGAGCAGCTTCCAGTTTTCCTCGTGCCGCTCGCGCAGCGCCTTGACCTGCTCGAAATCCTGCGGGTTGAGGTGGATGCGGATGTTGTCGGCGCCCATCGGCAGCAGCTTCAGGGCTTCGCGCAGCACATGGGTGATCTGGCTGGAGTCGCTGCGCAGCTCGCGGCCGATGACTTGCCGCGCCATGTGCGCGACCAGTTGCACCATGCCTTTCTCGATATGGGTGTCCTGCTCGGCGATCGGCTCCAGCAGGTGGCCCATCAGCTGTTCGAGCTGCTGCAGCTTGGCCGCCAGAGCCACTTCGGCCTCCTGGCGCACCTTCAGCTGAGTGCTATGGAAACCTTCGCGCTCACCGGTGGCGAAGCCTTCGTTGTAAGCCTCCTGACGGATGGCTTCGAGTTCTTCGAGGGTCAGCGGCTGGACTTCTTCCAGCGGCACCTCTTCGACTTCTTCAACGACCTCAGGCTCAGGTTCCGGTTCAGGCTCGGGCTCCGGGTCGAAGCTAGGCAGCGCCCAGAGATCAACACCTTCGAGGTCGCGGGCGCGGATCAGGTCGCTGGGGTGTTCGGTGGTGGACATGGCAACGCCTACAGATGAAATGGGGTCGAGCGACAAGCTTCAAGCTGCAAGCCACAAGAAAAAGCAGATACGTACGCCGGCCTTCTCTTGCAGCTTGAGGCTCGCAACTTGAGACTTAAATCATTTCCTCGGCGCCCTTGCCACCGAGCACGATCTCGCCAGCGTCGGCCATGCGCCGGGCGATGGTGAGGATTTCCTTCTGCGCCGTCTCCACGTCGCTGACCCGTACCGGCCCCTTGGCCTCCAGGTCGTCGCGCAGCAGCTCCGAAGCACGCTTGGACATGTTCTTGAAGATCTTGTCCTTGACTCGCTCGTCGGCGCCCTTGAGCGACACCACCAGCACATCGGAAGACACTTCGCGCAACAACGCCTGAATGCCACGGTCGTCGACATCGGCCAGGTTGTTGAACACGAACATCAAGTCTTCGATCTGCTCGGACAGGTCGCTGTCGATTTCGCGGATCGCATCCATCAGTGCGCCTTCGACCGAGCTGTCGAGGAAGTTCATGATGTCCGCAGCACGCTTGATACCACCCAGCGTGGTACGCGCGGCGTTGGAGTTGCCCGAGAACTGCTTCTCCAGAATCTGGTTCAGTTCCTTGAGCGCCGCCGGCTGCACTGTGTTGAGCGACGACACGCGCAGGACGATGTCCAGGCGTACCTTGTGGTCGAAGTTGCCCAGCACCTCGCCGGCCTGGTCGGGGTCGAGGTAGGCGACCACGATGGCCTGGATCTGCGGGTGCTCGTAGCGGATGACGTCAGCCACCGCGCGCGGCTCCATCCACTTGAGGCTGTCCAGGCCGCTGGTATTGCCACCCAACAGGATACGGTCGATCAGGCCGTTGGCCTTGTCCTCGCCCAGAGCCTGATTGAGCATCTTGCGAATGTAGCCATCGGAGCCAACGCCCAGGCTGGTCTGGTCGCCCACCACCTCGACGAACTCGCTCATCACCTGTTCGACCTGTTCGCGATGGATATTGCCCATCTGCGCCATGGCCACGCCGACCCGCTGCACTTCCTTGGGCCCCATGTGGCGCAGGACCTGCGCCGCGTCGGTCTCACCGAGCGAGAGCAGGAGGATCGCCGCTTTGTCGACGCGGCTCAGCTTGGCGGTAACGGCTCGGTTGTCACTCATCGTCGTTGATCCACTCTTTCACGACCTGGGCCACGCGACCCGGATCTTCGGCCACCAGGCCCTTGATTGCGTTGAGCTGCGCCTCATAACCCTCGGTCGGGCTCGGCAACAGGATGCTTGAAGGACCACCCAGGCTGACGCGGTCGTTGGCCAGTTCGCCATCCAGACCGATCATACCGCCCAGTTCCATGTCGCTGTCCGTGGCAGCCTGCTTGCCGCCACCGGTGATGTTGTTGAGCACAGGCCGCAGCACACCGAACACCAGCACCAGGATGAACAGGACGCCCATCACTTGCTTGACGATGTCCCAGAACCACGGCTGCTGGTAGAACGCGATGTCGGCCAGCTCCTCGCCACGGTCGGCGGCGAATGGCACGTTGATCACCGTCACGCTGTCGCCACGGCTGGCATCGAAGCCCACCGCATCCTGCACCAGGCGGGTGAAGCGCGCCAGATCCTCGGCGCCCCAGGGCGTACGGGTGACTTCGCCGCTGGCTGCGCCGGGCTTGACCTGATCGTCCACGACCACGGCCACCGACAAGCGGGTCAGGCGACCCTGCTGCTGACGAGTGTGACTGATGGAGCGGTCCAGCTCGAAGTTCTTGGTGCTTTGCTGGCGCTTGTCGCTGGGGTACGGCGCCAACATCGGCTGACCAGTGGCCGGGTCCATGACCTGCTGGCCATTGGAGTCGACCAGCGGCTGGCCTGGCTGGATCGGACCTGTCGCACCAGCGGTGCCGCCAGTGGTCTGCGGCGCCGATGCAGGACCTGGCGGCTGGTTGCTCAACGCACCCGGTACGCCTTGCGGCCCCTGGCTGCTGGAGCGCTGTTCGTTGACCGATTGCTCGCTACGCAGCGCGGGCTGGTCAGGATTGAACTGCTCGGAGGTGGACTCGACGGCACTGAAGTCGATATCGGCCGAGACTTCGGCCTTGTAACGGTCGTTGCCCAGCACCGGTTGCAGGATATTGTGCACACGCTGGGTGAGCATGCCTTCCATGCGACGGCTGTAATCGAACTGCTTGCCGGCCATGGTCAGGGCGGTGTCCTGAATCTGCTCGGAGAGCAAGTTGCCCTTCTGGTCGACCACGGTGACTTGGGACTTGTCCAGCTCAGGCACGCTGGTAGCGACCAGATTGACGATGGCCATCACCTGCCCGGCCTCCAGGGCGCGCCCCGGATACAGCTCGACCAGTACCGAAGCGCTTGGCTTGCGCTCGTCACGCACGAACACCGAGCTTTTCGGAATGGCCAGGTGCACACGGGCGGCCTTGACGTTGTTCAGGCTCGAAACGGTGCGCGCCAGCTCACCCTCCAGGCTACGGCGATAGCGGGTGGCTTCCATGAACTGGCTGGTGCCCAGGCCCTGCTCCTTGTCGAGCAGCTCGAAACCGACGTTACCGTCGCTCGGCGCCACCCCGGCTGCTGCAAGTTTCAGGCGCGCACGGGAGAGATCGTCGGCCTTGACCAACAGTGCGCCAGAGTTTGGCTCCACGCGATAGGGAATGTCAGCGCCGCCCAGGGTCTCCATGACCTGCTTGGTGTCCATGCCGGCCAGACTGGGGTACAGCGGACGGTAGTCCGGCTGTTGCGACCACAGCACCACGGCAAAACCGATGGCCACGCTAGCGGCCAGGCCGACCAGCAGACCGATCTGGCGCAGCATGGGCATCTGCGAGATATTCTCCAGGAACGACAGGCCGAACAGCGGCGGCTTGGCTGCTGGCGGGCCGCTCTTGGCGGGGGCGTTATCGACGACTGCTTCGGCCATGACTCAACTCTCGCCCTTAAACCGGCATCTGCATGATGTCCTGGTACGCTTGCACCAGTTTGTTACGAACCTGGGTAAGTGCCTGGAACGACACGGAAGCCTTCTGCGAAGCGATCATCACATCGGTCAGATCCACGCCGCTCTTGCCAATCTCGAAGGCGTTGGACAGTTGGCTGGAAGCCTGCTGAACGTCGTTCACCTTGCCAATCGCCTGGCCAAGCATGTCGGCGAAGCTGCTCTGCCCTGGTGCCAGCTCAGGAGCGGCGACAGTCTTGGGCAGGGACATGGCGTCGGCCTGCATGGCACGCATGTCCAACATCAGACGATTGAATTCAACACCTTGGGTCATGGACTTCTCTCTCCGGCGGCCGCATTTTTTTGACAGTCATGCAGCGGATAGGCTGGAGCTAGCAAGAGGAGTGCCAGCCCACCCATCGAACATTCAAAACGGTGTTTCAGCCGAATAGGCTGGCCTCCACATCAAGCCCGGCATCACGCATCTGCGCAAGCTTGTAGCGCAGCGTACGCGGGCTGATGCCCAGTCGCTCGGCGGCCTCCTTGCGACGCCCACGCTCGGCACGCAAGGTATCGATGATCATCTGGTACTCGTGACGGCGCATGTCGTCGCCAAGGCCACCCGCCTCAACCGTCAATTCCCCGGATAATGGCTCAATAGTGGCCACTTGCGGAGCCGACAACGGAATGACACCTCCCAGACAGAAATCCGCCGCTTCGATCACCCCGCCCTGCTGCAGGATCAGGGCCCGCTGCAACGCATTGTCCAATTCACGCACGTTACCCGGCCAGGCATAGCCTTGCAGACAGGCGCGAGCATCGGCCGACAGGCGCACGGGGGCGTGTTTCATCTTGCCGACATGCCGGGCCAGCAACCGCTCAGCCAGTGGCAGGATATCCGCCGGGCGCTCGCGCAGGGCGCGCCAGGCCAAAGGGAACACCGACAGCCGGTAATAGAGATCTTCACGGAACCGTCCAGCCGCCACTTCGCCCGTCAGGTCGCGGTTGGTGGTGGCCAGTACACGGATATCCAAGGCGATCGGCTTGCGCCCCCCTACCCGCTCCACTTCGCGCTCTTGCAGTACACGCAGGAGCTTGGCCTGGAGCGCCAGGGGCATTTCGGAAATCTCGTCGAGCAGCAGGGTGCCGCCATCGGCCTGCTCGAACTTGCCAGCCTGGGCCGCGATCGCACCGGTGAAGGCGCCCTTCTCATGGCCGAACAAGGTGGCTTCGAGCATGTTATCGGGGATCGCAGCACAGTTTATCGCCACGAACGGCGCATCGGCCCGCGGCGATTGCTGGTGAATGAAGCGTGCCAGCACCTCCTTGCCAGTGCCCGACTCACCCGAGATCAACACGGTCGAATCGCTGCGCGCCACCCGCGCAGCCAGCTCCAGCAACTGCCGACTGGCCGGTTCGCAGGCCACTGGGCCCTCCTGCTCGGCAGCCCCCAAGTGACCCGCCGCGTGCCGCTCCACCAGACTGAGCAGGGCACGCGGCTCGAACGGCTTGACCAGATAGTCAACCGCCCCCTGGCGCATGGCGTCGACAGCCCGCTCGACCGCGGCGTGGGCGGTCATGAGCAGCACGGGTAGCTCAGGATGGTTGCGCCCCAGCTGGGCGAGCAACTGATGCCCGTCCATGCCCGGCATGTTCACATCGCTGACCACCAGACTGAATGCCTCCTGCCCCACCGCCTGCAAGGCCTCTTCGGCCGACCCCACCGCACGGTGGGCGAATCCGCCGATTTCCAGGGTATCGACCAGCGCCTGGCGCAACACCCGATCATCCTCGACCAACAGCACCTTGATATCCATCAGTGCTCCTCCATTGCGCCGATCAGCGGCAGTACCACGTGGGCACAGGTACCGCGCCCAGGCTTGGAACGCAGTCGCAGCGTCCCTTGGTGGGCACGCACCACCGCCTGGACCACCGCCAGTCCTAGCCCGGTGCCGGTCGTCTTGGTGGTGAGGAATGGCTCACCCAGCCGCGCCAGCAACTCGGCATCGATGCCGCAGCCAGCGTCGCTCACGCACAGGTGAAGGTTTTGCGCACGGCGGTACAGATGCACTTTCAGGCGCGCCGGCTCGACACTGGCCTGCAGACCGTTATCGATCAGATTGAGCAAGGCGCCCACCAGGGTATCGCGATTGCACAGCAACTCACCCAGATGGATATCGCACTGCCAGCGCACCGCATGCCCCTGTACATGCACCTGCGCGGCCTGCTGCAAGGCCTGGAACAAAGCCTTGGGGGTCAAGCGCTCGCCCAACGGCAGCTCGCCCCGAGCAAACACCAACATATCGCGCACCTGATGCTCCAGCTCCTGCAACCGCTCCTTGAGGTTACCGGCAAAACGCTGACGGGTTTCAAATGGCAAGTCACGCTCGCCATCAGCCAGATGACCGGCATAGAGCATCGCTGCGGCAAGCGGGGTACGGATCTGATGAGCCAGCGAAGCGACCATGCGCCCCAGCGACGACAGTCGCTCATGACGCGCCAACTGGTCTTGCAGGCGACGGGTTTCAGTCAGGTCGGTCAGCAGCACCAACTGGCCCGGCTCGGCGTCCAGCGAACGGGTCGCGATCGACAGGCGCCGACCGTCGCGCAGCGAGACTTCGTGGCCGTCATCCTTGCGCGGGGCGAAACTGCGGGCAATGACCTGACGCCATAGCTGACCGATCAGTGGCTCGCCCAGCAGCTCGCAAGCGGCCGGGTTGGCCTCGGACACGCAGCCCTGGGCATCGATCACGATCACCCCACCCGGTAGCAGGTCCAGCAGGTTTTGCAGACGATTGGCCAAGCGCTCTTTTTCACCAAGCTCGGCCATACGCTGGTCGCTGACGACCTCCAGTTCACCCTTGAGCTCGCTGACGCGCGCCTCGAGCATCCCGTAGGACTCGGTGAGCTGGGTCGATACCTGGCTGAACAGGGCGAAGGCCTGTTCAAGGCCCAGTCGGCTTTCCTGCTCGACCGGGAGGCTCCCCTGCAAGGCAGGGACTCGGGAGTGATGGGCGGCCTGGGGCATCGTGCTCTCTCGCGTGGCTGACCGTCATAAAAACGGTGTGATGCCAGCGATATAGCAATAGCCGTGCCGGGGATGGGGAAATAGTCCAAACGGGCCACCCACCGCGCGCCACAAGCGCCCGCTAGGACAAACCCACCCCAACCCCAAGGCCGAACAGGCGTCAATCCTCCGCCTGCTCCTCGCCACCTTGGCGGCTCATGCCGTACTTACGCATTTTTTCCACCAACGTGGTACGACGGATGCGTAGACGCTCAGCGGCACGCGCAACGATGCCATTGGCATCATCCAGCGCCTGCTGGATCAGGCCTTGTTCCAGCCCGCCCAGATAGTCCTTCAGGTCCAGGCCCTCAGGCGGCAGCATCGCGTGGCTGGCAAAGCTCGGTGTATGGCCATTGATCGCCACCCGCTCCTCCAAGTCACTGCGCAGGCTGTCCACCAACTGCTCGTCTTCGTCATCGACATAGCGGAATTTCTTTGGCAGCTCGGAAACACCGATCACACCGTACGGATGCATGATCGCCATGCGCTCCACCAGGTTGGCCAGTTCGCGAACGTTACCCGGCCAACCGTGGCGACACAGCGACATGATCGAGGCCGAGTTGAAGCGGATCGAACCGCGCTTCTCATGCTCCATGCGTGAGATCAGCTCGTTCATCAGCAGCGGAATGTCCTCGACACGCTCGCGCAGGGGCGCCATCTCGATAGGGAAGACATTCAGACGATAATAGAGGTCTTCGCGGAACGTGCCGTCCTCGATCATGCTCTCGAGGTTCTTGTGAGTAGCCGCGATGATGCGCACGTCAATGCTCTGGGTCTTGTTGCTGCCCACGCGTTCGAAGGTGCGCTCCTGCAACACACGCAGCAGCTTGACCTGCATTGGCAACGGCATGTCGCCGATCTCATCGAGGAACAGCGTACCGCCGTTGGCCAGCTCGAAGCGCCCGGCACGGCTGGTGATGGCCCCGGTGAATGCTCCCTTCTCGTGACCGAACAGTTCGCTTTCCAGCAGCTCGGCCGGAATAGCACCGCAGTTGACCGGCACGAACGGGGCTTCGCGGCGCTTGGAGTGGTAGTGCAGGTTGCGCGCGACCACCTCCTTGCCGGTACCGGATTCACCGAGAATGAGCACGCTGGCGTCGGTATCGGCCACCTGCTGCATCATTTGGCGCACATGCTGGATCGCACGACTGGTGCCTACCAGACTGCGGAACAGGTTGGGCTCGCGCTGGCGGCCGCGCTCGCGAGCCTGATCGTACATCTCGCGGTAGACCTGCGCACGGTGCAGCGAATCGAGCAGCTGACTGTAGCTCGGCGGCATTTCGAGGTTCGAAAGCACGCGCCGACGCAGCTCTTCGGGGAACTCCGCAGAAGAAATTTCACCCAGAAGCAACACCGGAAGGAACTCATCCCACCCAGCCACTGTCTTAAGAAGCCCGAGCACACTACCCGGAGCATTCACAGCCCCGATCAGCACGCACAGCACTTCACGACTAGACGATAACGACTCGACCACCTGCTGCCAGTTATCACTGGAACAGGACAGGTTTTCTTCGCCGAGGAAATTCAGAACCACCGCCAGATCGCGGCGGCGTGCGCTGTCGTCATCGATCAGGAGAATCTTGGTTTCACGCCACATGCAATAGCAACTTCCCTAGTCATATCGGCGCCCTGGGGGCGAGCTCGACATCATTCCGACTGAATGGTCAGTGTTCGGACGTCTGAAATTCGAAAACAGCCACTAGTTAAGTCAAAAAATAGCGTGCAGTCAAATTAATGGCGCGCTATTTCTCGTATCGCTCGTGGTCAAGAGAACAGATGGTATACCTTCGCGGCGCTTTTCGCCTGACGTATCTGCATCATCTCGTCGACTATCGATTGCCGTTCACCACTGGCGACATCAATCAACTGCCGGTAGACCGCCAGCAACTCCTCGAGGCTCGCGCGCACCGCCCTCTCGTTGCTGCTCGCCTCGGCCAACACGTCCTCGACGCAAATCCGACATTCCAGATCGAGTTCCCCCACCGCATCCCAGTCACGACTGGCCAGCGCCGACAGCAGCGCCTCGCGGGTCTGTTCGATACGCTCGATCACCTCGCTCATACCACCTCCTGGATCACGGCGTCGCCACAGGCTCGGCGATCGCGTCCCAACCTTCCTTGACCGTGATCAGCAGGCGCGCTACTTCGTCGATGATCGCCGGATCACTTTTCACGTTGGCTTCGACCAAACGGCGGCTCATATAGGTGTAGAGACTGTCCAGGTCAGCCAGGCTCTCAGCGTGGTTTTCCAGGTCCAGACCTTCGCGCAAGCCGCCGATGATGTCGATGGCCTTGCCGATCAGGATGCCCTTCTGGGCCACGTCCTTGCGTGCGATAGCACCCTTGGCCTGGGCCAGGCGGTCCAGGCCACCCTGCATGAGCATTTGCACCAGGCGGTGCGGACTGGCTTCGGAAGTCTGCGCCACGCCGTTGACTTTCTGGTATTGCCGAAGGGCCAACATCGGGTTCATGAATCTACCTCGTTGCAGCGAAAAAAGTTGCCTATAGCCAGTGTATCGCCGACACGTCAAAAAACTTTAGGGGAAAAACAAAAAGCCCGGGACACCAGGTTGGCGTCGCCGGGCTTTTGGCGCCATCAGCGTATCAGGAGTTCTTCGCCTGGGCGTTGAGCGCTTCGAAGATCGCGGTGATCTGCGAGGCCTGGGCCTTCATCTTGCCCAGGTTGGCGTCCAAGGTCGCGTATTGCTTGGTCAACGAGGTGGTCAACGCGTCGATACGACGGTCCAGCGCGTCCTGCTGATCACTGAGGTTCTTGGCGATTTTATCCAGACCAGACTTACGCGTAGCCAGACTACCGTCGGTCTTGTTGTACGGGTCGATTGCCTTGTTCATGCGGGCAATGATGCCGTTGTCACCGGTGAACAGCTCCTGCACCTCATTACCCAGCTTTTTGTCGTTCATCGCCGCGGTGAACTTGGTGCTGTTGAACTCGAGGGTGCCGTCCTTGGTGGTGTTGATACCCAGCTGGCTGAGGCTGGTCAGGCGATCACCCGAACCGACTTCGCTCAGCACCTTGCGGACATCACCCAACAGGGAGCGTGTGGTCGGGTCGTTGGTCAGCGAACCCAACACGATGTTGCCATCTGCATCCTCAGAGGTGGAGGTCAGCGAAGTGATGGCTTTCTGCAGGGTGTTGTAGGCGTCAACGAAGCTCTGAATGGAGGTTTTCAGGCCGTCGTTGTTGGTGGCCACGGTGACCTTGGTGCTAGTGAAGGCGTTGCCACTGGAGGCGCTGACACCGGTGAGCTCAAGGGTCAGGCCGCTGACTGCATCGGCCACCTTGTTGGTGGAGCTGGTCACCACCAGACCATCGATGGTCAGCTTGGCATCCTGAGCCGCCGCCTCGATGAAACCAGCGCCATTGGCGTTTTGGCTCATCGACTGGGTGCCATCGATCTGCAGTTCGGCGATATCACCGGTCACGGAGATGTCGTTACCGGCACCGGTGGTGCTGGAGCTCAACACCAGGCGCGAACCATCCTTGCCGTTGACGATGTTGGCAGAGATACCGCTGGCACCCAGCTCCTTGTTGATCTGGTCACGCACCGATTCGAGCGTGGCACCCGCGCCCACCTTGACGGTATAGCTGGTGCCAGTGCCCACACCGATGACCATGTCGCCTTCACTGATCGCCGTGGTGCTGCTGGCGAAGCTCTGGCTGGCAACCTTTGAGCTGGTTGCCAGGGCTTCCACGGCAATGCTGTAGCTGCCGGCCACCGCCTTGTTGCTGGCCGTGACCTTGATCACACCCTCGTTGGCCGACGTAGCCGCATAGGCGTTGAACGCCGGCGAAGTGCTGTCGTTGAGCTTGCCCATGGAGGTGGTGAATGCAGTGAGGGCACTGCGCAGCGCACCGATACCCGAGATCATTGCCGAGTTATTGCTGGTCTGGCGAGCGATCTGGGCCTTCTTGGCCGCCGTATCAGCGTTTACCAGGGTCTGGACGATCGTACCGATCTCAAGACCCGAACCGATACCAACGGAGGAAGTAATGGTTGCCATGCTGTGTCCCTCTTGATTTACGCGCCTTCCCCGCTCCTGCCGGGCCGACATGAATTACTTCAGGATGCTCGCTGCCAGGTCAGACCTTGGCATCGAACAGAATACTGTTGACATCGCTGAGGCTGTTGGCGATTCGCAGTGCCTCTTCGGAGGGCAACTGACGAACCAGCTCACCGGTCTCGCTGGCGATGACCTTGACCACGATCTTGCCGGATTCTTCGTCCGTGGAGAATTCCAGGCTGCGTCGTGTCGTACTGAGAAATTTTTCGATATCCGATACGGCGCTTTTGACCTTTTCGATATCGTTTGCACTATCGGCAGCGCTGATTGCCGTAGGTTCCAGCGAATCACTGCCATGGTTGTTTTGTACCGACTGGGCAGCCGGCTTCTCGCCTACCTGCTCGGCCGGACGAGCGGCCGGGTAGGACAGATTCAGCTTGACGCTCATGTCCATTTCTACCACCTCGCAACGAAAAGGCGGGGAAGTGCCCTATTATGCACTCCCCCGCCGGTTACCATCAGCGATTACTGAAGCAGTTTCAGTACGGCGGATGGCAGCTGGTTGGCCTGGGCCAGAACCGAAGTCGAAGCTTGCTGCAGAGTCTGCTGCTTGGTCAGCTGGGCAGTTTCAGCGGCGAAGTCGGTGTCCTGTACACGGCCACGGGCAGCTTCGGCGTTTTCGTTGATGTTCTGCAGGTTGTTGATGGTGCTGGTCAGACGGTTCTGCGAAGCACCCAGGTCAGCACGAGTGGTGTTGATGGTCTGCAGAGCGGCGTCGATGGCGTCCAGAGCAGCGTTCATGCTGGCTTCGGCTTCGTCGGAAGTCGAACCGGTGATCGCGATGGTAGCCGAGTCAACGCTCAGGGTAGCAGCGTCGAAGCCGCTGTCCAGAGTGATGGAGATCTGGTTGTCAGCACCGGAGTTCGAACCGACCTGGAAGGTCATCTTGCCAGCCGAACCGTCCAGCAGGTTTTTGCCGTTGAGCTGAGTCGAGTTGGCGATACGGGTCAGCTCGTCGGACATCTGGGCGAACTCTTTGTTCAGAGCTATGCGGTCTTCGGTGCTGTTGGAGTCGTTACGCGACTGGACGGCCAGTTCACGCATACGCTGCAGGATGTTGGTCTGCTCTTGCATCGCGCCTTCAGCGGTCTGTGCGATGGAGATACCGTCGTTGGCGTTTTTGATCGCCATGGTCTGACCGCGGATCTGCGAGGTCATGCGGGTAGCGATCTGCAGGCCGGCGGCGTCGTCTTTGGCGCTGTTGATTTTCAGGCCGGAGGACAGACGGGACATCGAGGTGCTCAGGGCATCGGTAGCACGGTTCAGGTTCTTCTGAACGCCCAGGGAGGTGGTGTTGGTGTTTACGGTCAAAGCCATGACGAATTCCTCGTGATATGGGTACTACGGCTTCCGGCCCTGGCATTCGCCGGGTGTGGCACAGAGAACCTTCGTAATAGTTATCGTCGTCAGGGCGGGTTGCTTTAGCGGATTTTCGAAAAAAATTACTGGCATCCTGCCAGCCCAATGAAATCAAGGACTTGACGCCAGATTACAGGCGCGCCCTTTGATGCAGCAGAAACAAAAACGCCGCCTGAAGCGGCGGCGTCTTGCGATGGCAAACAACGGTCAGTCGCGGCGCTCGATGATCGCAGAGCCCCACGACAAGCCCACGCCGAAGCCGCTCAACGCAACGCGCTGGTGCTGCGAGCCAATCACATGCTTTTCCAGCAGCAACGGGATGCTCGACGACACGGTGTTGCCGGTCTCGACCATGTCCTTGACGAACTTGTGCTTGTACTCGCCCTCGTCGAAACGCTGGGACACCGCATCGACGATCGCCGCGCTGCCCTGGTGCAGGCAGTACAAGTCGATGTCGCCCGCCTTAAGCTCACTGGCTTCGAGCAACTGCTGAAGGTGCGCCGGCACCTTCACCAAGGCGAAGTTGTAGACCTGGCGGCCGTTCATGAAGAACTTGCCGTCGGTGGTGCGCAGATGCTCGGCACCGGCACCGTCGCTGCCGAACAACGACTTGCCCAGTTGCCAGGCAGCACCCTCGCCCATCCAGGTGGCGGTGGCGGCATCACCGAACAGCATGGTGGTATTGCGATCTTCCGGGTCGACGATCTTCGAATATGGATCAGCGGTAAGCAGCAGTCCGTTCTTCAGGCCCGCTGCTTCCATGAAGCCCTTCATCGCGTACAAGCCATAGACATAGCCCGAGCAGCCCAGCGAGATATCGAAGGCAGCAATCGCAGTCGGCAGGCCCAGCTTGTGCTGGACGATGGCCGCGGTGTGCGGCAGGCCTTCGGCGTCGCCGTTCTGGGTGACGACGATCACGACATCAATGGCTGCAGGATCCAGCGAAGGGTTGGCAGCGAACAGGTTCTTGGCAGCCTCGACGCACAGGTCGGAGGTTTCCTGGCCAGCTTCCTTGCGCGGCAAGAAGGTCGAACCGATCTTGCCAAAGATGAAATCCTGATCCTTGCCGAATTTCGCGCCCTGGGCGTAGTTGTCCACGCCTTCAGTTGGCACGTAACTGGCGATGCTTTTAATGCCAATCATATGGCTTCCCAATTCAGTAACAGCGAAATACCCGCGCGCCTTCAACAGAAAAACGCCAGGCGATGGGGGCGGCCCTATCCCTGACGGCTTGTCCGGGTGCGACGCAGCGGTTCCCGGTTTCGACAATATACAGTGAAGATGCGCGTTATGACTCTCAGGTCACGCTCTTTTTGTCGAATCGACACAAGGGCTTGGCTGACCGTACCGACAAATGAAAAAGCCCTGGCCGTCACTCGACGACCAGGGCTCCATGCAACTGCCAGCTCGGCGTCAGCCGATCAGCGCCTGCCACTGCACTCGAGCCTCGAGGTCGAGGCTGAACAACTGGCCGTCATGCCGATGGCTGGCGTTGTGGCAAGGGTCTTGCGCCAGGGCCTGAGCCCAACGCTGGCGCAGCACCGGACAGGCCAACGCATCGTCGTTGACGGCCGCGTGTCGCACCGCCTGAGCCTGTGGCGTCAACACCACCAGCAGGCCGGAAGCGGCGGCCTGTAGACACAGATCGACCTGCGCGGCGCGCACGTCCGTGGCCTGTTCATCCAGACCACCCGCCGCCCGCAGCAGCTCGGCGCGCACCATCACACACCCAGACACCGCCGAGACATTGTGTTCGGCCTGCAAGCGCTGCAGATAACCCGCCGCGTCCTTGGCCTCTCCGGCGAACGCTGCACGCACACCCGCCTGACCTGCCAGCACCAGGCCGGCCTCCACCACCTTGCCATCGGCGCCCAGCAGCTTGCCGCCCACCACCCCGACTTCCGGACGCAGGGCCTGGTTGAGCAGACTTTCAAGCCAGTTGGCGTTGAGCACTTCGGCAGAACTGTCGAGCAGTACCAGGTACTCGCCGCGCGCCTCACGGCAAGCCAGGTTGAGCATGGCCGCCGGAGCCAGCGCCTGCTCGCTGCGAATCACCCGCACCCGGCTGCCAGCGGCTGCCAGGCTTCCCAACCAGTCGCGCAGCGCGGCGCTCTGGCTGGCGTTGTCGGCGATCAGGATCTCGTGATTCTGGTAGCGGGTACGCTGCAGCACGCTGACCAGGCACGCCTGTAGCTCGTCGAAATTGTCCTGGCAATGCAAGACGATCGAAACCAGCGGACGCGCCTCGTGGCGATAGTCGACCTGTAGCACGCCCGGATGGTTCATGCCGATCGCTGCGGCGTAGCCACGCTGCTTGATGTGGTGGGCCAGCACACTGCGCTGCTGGTCATGCTCGTCGGTGCCAGGTGCCGTGCAGATCAGCAGCGGCTCGGCGAGGTGCGCAAGGCCGGCCATGCCACCTTCGCCGATCAGGCGCAGCAGCAGGTCGAACTCCAGTGCCTGGGGATACTGCGCATCGAAGCCGCCACAGGCCAGCCACAGGTCTCGGCGCACCAGCCAGTGGCGCGCCATCAACCCCGGCACGCTTTGCAGCAGGTCGAGGTTGACGCCCGGGCGCAGCACTTCGCGCAGCGAACCATCGGTCTGGCTGTGCAGCTCATCCATGGCCACGGCACGCACACCGTCGACATTCAACAACTCAAGACCGGCGCGCAACAAACCACCGACGGTGAAGCGATCACCACTTTCGGCCAGCAGCAGCCAGTCGGTGCCCAGCTCGCGGGCGGCTTCATTCAGGCGCTGAACGTAGTCCTGCGTGCTGACCTTGACGAAGTGCACGGTCTGCTGCGCATGGGTGACCGCCGGCAGCTCGCCGGTAGTCAGCACCACCACCTTGAAGGCACGGCAGTGGCCGTTCATCAGGCTGTCGAAGGTCGCCTGCAACTTGGCCATGTCAGCGTCCAGGTCCAGCAGCAGGATGCCGAAGCTCGGCCCCCCCTGATGCTGCGCCAGGTGCTGAGCCGCACTGCGCGCCTGCTCGGCGCTCGGTTCGCGGGCCTTCAGCCAGTTCAACAGACGCCCCGATGGCAAGCTGTCGAGCAGCGCCTGGCTGTCAAAGCACGGCACGCTGTCGAGCTTGCCCAGCCACGCGCGCAGCGACGCCGCTTCGCTGTCTTCGCCGGCCTCTTCCAACGACGCCAGCAACTGCTGGACCACGACGCGGTTGAACGGGCTCAGCGTCAGCGCTTCCCACAAGCGGCTGCGGCGGGTCCGCGCATCATCGTTGGCCTGCACTTGCAGCAACTGCGACTGACGCAGCAGGATCGGTTCAAGCTCCAGCAATTGCTGGCGACCGGCCGGCATGGTGTGAATCAGGAATTCGCATTCAGCCAGCAGGTCGAAGGTAGGCTGGTTGTAGAACGGCATCTCGACGAACTGCCGCTCGCCGAAAATCCGCTCCGGCTCGGCCTTGGGCTGTGACCAGTACGAGCGAACGATCAAGCAGCCCTGTAGCGCACGCCCCGTGAGCAGGCCCTCAGCCATAGCCTTGAAACTGTCCAAGGCAATACGCTTGACTGCCTCTGCCCCCTGCCCGCTCAACGCGGTTGGGATGGAGGCGAGGAATTCGGCGAAGGCTTCGCGCCCACGCTGCGACTGCTCGTCCTGCAGCGCCAGCACGGTCAGCACGTTGGTGCTGTGCTCCGAGGCACCATAGTTGATCTCGCGCACTGCGTAAGGGATCGGCAGAATCCGCGCCTTGGCGTTGGCTAGCAGGTAGAAGGTATGACCGATCTCCTGCCATTCGAAATTAGTACCCGGCGGCAGCAAGGCATACCACTGCTGCAGCAACGCGGTGCGGGTGACTGCATAAAATGGCGGCAGGAACTGCCCCATGAACTCGATCAGGCGCTGCCCCGGCTCAGCGCAGTAGTCTTCCTGCACGCGCTTGTCACGCCGATAGAAGTCCACCCGGGTACCGCGCCCGACGTACATCATGCCGTAGCCATGGCACATGCCGTAATCGGGATGCTGCTCCAGGAACTCGAGGGATCTCACCATGCCCTCGTGCAGCAGGAAGTCGTCATCAGCAGCGAAGGTCATGTAGGGCGTGCGGACTTCATTGACCCCGTAGCTGACCTTGTCCTGCAAGCCCTTGTAGGTGAACTGCGGCAGGTGCCGGTAGTCAACGTTTGGGTAGTCATCCAGCAGGGCGGCATTGCTCTGGGCGGAGGAGTCGAGCACCAGGATGCTGGCGGGGAAATTCCGATAGTAGTGCAAGGTCCGACGCAGAAACGCCGGGCGATTATGGGTAATAACCACGACAGTGAAGCGCTCGCGCAGCGAGCTGTCGATGCACGGGTTTTGCTGATACGGCATAAGGCGTTCCTGCTTGAGATCCACGATATTGATCAGCGCACTCGGCGCAGATAGCCATCCGGCGCGACGGTCAGCAAAAGCTTGTCCTGCAGCGGGCGATCGATTTCAAAGTCACCGTTTTCTTTCAGGTACTGCCACACGGCGGTTTTCGGATTGTCGCCATGGCCCCATGGCCGATCCGGGAAGAAGTCGGCCGGCATGTCTTCGACCACGGTATCCATCACCACGCAGTAACTGTCGACCGACACCAGCGGCGCATAGGCACGCAGCTCCTGCAAGACATGATCATGGGTGTGGTTGGAGTCCAGCACCACGATGACTTTTTTACCCGCAGCGATGCGTGCCACCTCGGCAACCATTTCCGGCGCGACGCTGGAGCCTTCCAACATGCTGATACGGTGGGCCATGGGGTGCTCTTCGATGGCCTGGCGGTTGTGCGGTCGGATGTCGACGTCGATGCCCAGCACCTGACCATGACCCACCAACTGCAGCAGCGACGCGTAGTAGATGATCGAGCCGCCGTGGGCGATACCGCATTCGATGATCAGGTCCGGCTTGATGCGCCACACCAGCTCCTGCATGGCGATCATGTCCTGAGGCAGTTGGATGATCGGCCGCCCCATCCACGAGAAGTGGTAGCTGTACTTGTGCCTGGCCGACTCGTTGAAGAAATCGCGAGCCAGGCCCTGGACTTTCTGATCCGCTGCCTGAGCGCTGATTTCGGCCTCGCACTCACGGGCGAATATGGCGTTGGGATGATTGTCTTGCATGTGAAATTCCTTGAAGTTCAGGAGGCCGTGACGCCATCTACGGCCAGATAGGTATACCGGCCACCGGTCATATGACGAATTTCGTCCAGATAGTTGGAGTTCATTACCAGGATCAGCGCCCCGGCAGGCAGTGTCTGGAGTAGCTGCTCAGGCGATGACACCAACTGCCCGCTCAGCGGAAGAAAACGACCTTGTTTGTCTGGGTTGATATCGACCACGCAATCGATGGGCACACCGGCACGCAGCAGGAACAGCGAGTAGATCACGCCCTTGGAAGACGCCCCCCAAAGGGCGACACGCCGCTCAGGCTGGGCCAACAGGGCACGCGCGGCAATGTCGGCGCCGGCCTTGAAGGCCGTTGGCAGCGACAGCGGGGCGAATGCCTGACGCGGCGCCCGCAGGCTCGCAAGGTCAGCAACGACATACAGGTACTGACCGCCAAACAGATGTCCGCTCTCGACAACGCGGCCGAACATGCGGGTAAAGTCGTCCAGGCGGAAATAGTTGACGTGCTCGTAGAACACATCGAACCAGGCGCAGCGCTCAATGATCCAGTCGAAACACGGCACCTCGATGTAGATCAACCCACCCTCATTGGCCTCGGCGATTTCGCCAAGAAATGCACAGGGGTCCTGAATGTGTTCGAGCACGTGGCGCAGAATCACACCGTCGGCCTGGATACCCAGCTCGCGAGTAAAGGGTGCGCAGACCACATCATCGCTCTGCCCTTCATAGGACGGATCAACGCCTTTCACGGCATAGCCGCGCTCACGCAACATCTGCAGGAAATAACCCTTGCCGCAGCCAACCTCCACCAGACTCGTGCCTCTGAAGTGACGGGCCAGAATGCCTTCGACAGCCTCCAGATGACGCTGAAAGTGCGGCGAATGGGCCTGCTCGTTCTGGTAGTCGGCGTCGTACACCAGCTTGCTGGGATCGAAGACCTGGTTGAACACCAGGCCACTGACCTCATCCTGCACCAGCAGCACGTCCGCCGCGCCACACGCGCGGGCCTGCTGGGCGGTTGCGAATGTGCGGTTCTGCAAGACCGGCAGCCCCGCGGCCCGATACAGTTCACGCGCCATGCTGCTCTCCTGTCAGTTGCCGCAGCCGCTGCGGATCGCCCCAGAACGCCATCGGTTCGTGGGCAGAATACGGGTAATGACCTAGCTGCAGCGCCATGCGGCTGTTGCGCCGTGCGAGGTGCTGTTCGACCAGCGACCGAACCGATATCGGCTCGCCGCTGCAACAATTGACCACACCGGAAAATTCGCGCCTGCCAAGGATGGCCAGTAGATGCGCGGCAACCTGCTCAATGGGCAGGTAGTCACGCAACTGCTCCCCGGCAGACATGGGGAACTGCGCATGCCCTTGGTCGATTGCCCGGTCTAGGCTAGCCAGCAGGCTATTGGCCGCTTGCCCAGGGCCATACAGGTAGAACAGCCGCACCCACTGCAGCGTGAAAGGTGTTTGTTGACGCATGTGCTCAAGGAACAGACGCAAGGCATTCTTCGCCAGCCCATAGGCAGTAGCCGGCTGAGCAGCATCGGTTTCACTCTGCGGTCCATTGCGCAGGCCATATTCGAAGCAGGTCCCGGTAACCATCACCTGCCCCACCCCGGCGGCGACCACGCGCTTGATGAACTGTAAGTCCGCCGGCAGGTTGACCTCGTAATGAAAGGCCTGCTGATAGTTCGGCAGCCCTGACCACGCCAGGTGGGCGAGCGCGTCGACGCTATCGGTCAAAGCCTGCACGTCCAGGGCTTGATCGTGGATATCCGCCGCTACGAACTCCACCTGGTCGAACCAGGGCAGCACGCGCGCGCGCTCGGACGAACGGGCAACCGCACGCACCTGCACGCCAGCGGCCAACAGCGCAGCCACCAAATGTTGGCCAACGAACCCCGTGGCACCGGTCACCAGCACCTTGGCCGGCAGGCAACTCACAAGCGCACCCCGCTAAAACCTGCGTCAATCGGCGGATGTGCGGCATCCCGGGCAGACAGATTGGTCACTGGCAGCGGCCAAGCGATGGCCAGCGCTGTATCCTCCGGCCCAATACCCGATTCGTGGGCAGGGCTGTAGTCGGCATCGGAGCAATAGAGAATGGTCGCCTCTTCGCTCAACACCTGAAACCCGTGCGCGAACCCGGCTGGGATCAACAGGCTGCGGCCATCGCCGGCCGCCAGCTCTTCGGCATGCCACTGCAGATACGTGGGCGAATCGATCCGCAGGTCAACCGCCACATCCCAGATCGCGCCGGCAAGGCAGGTAATGAGTTTGCTTTCGGCATGCGGGGCATACTGAAAATGCAGGCCGCGCACACTGCCTTTGCCGAGCGTATGTGAGTGGTTGATCTGGCGAATGTCAAAGCGCTTGCCTTGTACCTGCAGGCGCGATTGGCAGAACAACCGGGCAAAGCGCCCGCGATGATCGGTAAAGACTTTCTGCTGAATCAGACACAGCCCCTCCAGAGGGAGCGCGTGCACATCAAAATCATTCATTGAGATTCCTTACACAGGGCCGTGGCCGCTCAAGGTACTGGCTCATAGCGACTCCTCGTATTGGCTAAGCTGAGTCAGGCTGACCGCGCGCATGTCCACGCCCTTGCGCCAAGCAAGATGCCATCCCAGGGTCTGGCCGAGGCATTCGTGCAACGACCAACGCGGGCGCCAGGCCAACAGTTTCCGGGCCCGGGAGCTGTCCAGACGCAACAGACCGGCCTCATGCATGTCGCTCTGCTGCACGACGATGCCCGGCGCCTGCGGCCACTGCGCGGCCATCAACTCGACCACATCTCCAACGCTGCACATGTCCTCATCGCTCGGCCCGAAGTTCCACGCCCCGGCAAAGCGCTGGCCATGCTCGTAAAGCGCGGCGGCCAGTTGCAGGTAGCCGGCCAGCGGCTCCAGCGCATGCTGCCAAGGGCGAACAGCGTGGGGCATGCGCAGAGTCACTTGCTCGCCCTCGCTCCAGGCCTTCAGCACATCGGGGATCAGTCGCTCGGGAGAGAAATCGCCGCCGCCCAGCACGTTGCCGGCACGCGCCGTGGCCAGGCTCAGGCCGTGCTCGGCGTGGCGCTCGGGGGGGAAGAACGACGCGCTGTAGGACTGCGTCAGGATCTCGCAGCAGGCTTTGCTGCTGCTGTAGGGATCGTGCCCGCCCAAGGCTTCATTCTCACGGTACGGCCAGGACCACTCCTGGTTGGCATAGACCTTGTCGGTCGTGACCACCACACAGGCGCGCACGCCACCTACCTGACGCATGGCCTCCAGCAGGTTGAGGGTGCCCATGACGTTGGTCGAATATGTGCCCAGAGGGTCGCGGTAGCCTTCACGAACCAGCGGCTGCGCGGCCAGGTGCAGGACGATTTCAGGCTCGACTTCGGCCATCAGTTCCAGCAGCACGCCCAGGTCACGCACATCGCCACGCCGATCATCGATGCCTTCTCCGGCACGGGCCAGCTCGAACAAGTTCGGCTCGGTGGCCGGGTCCAGGGCAAAGCCGGTCACTTGGGCGCCCAGGCGCTGCAACCAGAGGACCAGCCAGCTGCCCTTGAAGCCGGTATGGCCAGTGACCAGGACGCGCTTGCCCTGCCAGAACGCGGGGTTCAGGCCCACTGCTTCCATGGTGCCTCCCCGCTGCTCCAAAGGTGCTCGAGGTGGTTCTTGTCGCGCAGGGTGTCCATCGGGTGCCAGAAGCCGTCATGCTCGAACGACATCAACTGCCCCTCGCGGGCCAGGTTGGTCAATGGCTCGGACTCCCATGGGGTGGCATCGTCGGCGATATAAGGAATTACCCTGGGCGATAAAACGAAGAAGCCGCCGTTGATCCACCCACCATCACCACGGGGCTTTTCACTGAAACCCAGGACCTGATCGCCGTCACGCTGCAACGCGCCATAGCGCCCCGGCGGCTGCACGGCGGTGACCGTGGCCAGCTTGCCGTGGCGGCGATGGAAGTCCACCAGCGCGCCGATGTTCAGGTCCGAGACGCCGTCGCCGTAGGTGAAACAGAATGCCTCTTCGCCTTCGAGGTAGCGCGACACACGTCGCAGGCGGCCACCGGTCATGGTTTCCTCGCCGGTGTCTACCAGGGTCACGCGCCACGGCTCGCTGTAGTTCTGGTGGACGTCCATGCGGTTGTTGCACATGTCGAAGGTGACATCGGAGGTATGCAGGAAGTAATTGGCGAAGAAATCCTTGATCGCGTAGCCCTTGTAACCGAGGCAGATCACGAAGTCGTGGATGCCGTGGGCCGAGTACTGCTTCATGATGTGCCAAAGAATTGGCTTGCCACCGATTTCGATCATCGGTTTGGGCTTGAGGTGCGACTCTTCGCTGATCCGCGTGCCGAGTCCACCCGCCAGAATGACTGCCTTCATCGTTTTCCTCATGTGCTTCGCGCCCCCCGGACCCCCAGGGTGAAGGATTTATGGCGATAGCCAGGGTTATTGCAGGAACTGCGCCAAGATTCACTGGACATGAAAAGGGGGCCGCAGCAGGCCCCCAATGGACAAGGATTGGCGATGGGCTACACAGCAGCCCCAATCCTGGCAGCGACGGTCAGTCCGCCAACCACCCCCACTCCCAGTGCCGCAGGTTGTCGTCGCGCAGCACGAAGTCGCGCATCACCGCCTCGCGCAACTCATCCCCCATGCGGTAGCTGGCTGCCGGGTCGCTCAAGTGCATGCGGATCGCCTTCAACCATTCCTCAGTGCTGTTGCTGTATACCCGAGTACACGGCAAGTAGCCGCGATAGGCTTCGGTATCGGTGCAGATGGTCGGGTAGCCGCAGGCGCCGTACTCCAACAGGCGCAGGTTGCTCTTGCAGTCGTTGAAGATATGGAATTCCAACGGTGCCAGGGCCAGGTCCAAGTTGAGGCTGGCAAGCTTGGCCGGATACGCCTGCAGCGGCACGCCCGGGTGGTACTCGTGGATATACGGCTTGAGCGCCTCTGGGCACATGCCGAAGAACACCCACTCCACCTCGTTCGCCAGCTCGCGCACCACCTCGGCAATGATCTCCAGGTCGCCGCTGTGGCTGGTGCCGCCACCCCAGCCCACACGCGGCTTGCTGGAGCTGCCACGGCGGCTCGGCGGCAGGTTGGTCCACAGGTGCGGCGCGAGCATGTTGGGCACCACGCGGATATCGCGATGCATGTCGGCCAGGGCGTTGGCCAGCGCCTGGGTGGTTACCACCACCCGGTCGCACAGGCCAATGCCGCGGCGCAGGTGCTGCTCGATATCGGCTGGCTTGTTACGGGCGTGGGTATTCTTCTTCGGCGCGCTGAGCACATAGTCGTCAATCTCGTAGACCCGGCGGGCATTGGAGAAACGCGCGATGCGCTCAATGTCACGCACCGAGTCATCGGCATGGCGCAGTTGCAGGATGATCACGTCAGGGTCCATGCGCGCCAACTGCACGACGCTGGGCGACTCATAGGCGATGCGCCCGACCACCCGACCGGCTGCCTCCAATTGTTGGAACGGCTGACTGACCCGATAGTGGCCTACAGCGGTATCGTTGACCGGCAAACCCAGCACGGACGGCAGCGCCCGCGCGCACAGCGGGTTCCAGCTGCCGCGTAGGCTCGGTTCGAGGCTGAAGTCGGCGGTGGCCAAGCTAAGACTTGGGTTATAGGCCGGATCGCGCACCACCTTGCTCAACCAGCGCTCGCAGAACGCCTGCTGCTGCTCCAGCGCCTGCTCCGGGTCAAGCGGCGTGCCCGGCGCGGTCGCGCCAGCCTTGAGCAGCAACGCATACGGCGTGCCCACCACCAGATAACCCAGGCGCCCGGCGCGCAGACACAGGTCCAGCTCAGCCAGCCCCTGGGCCAACGCCTGGCCGGCAAGCCCGCCCAACTCGTCGAACACAGCCTTACGCACCATCAGGCAGTCGCCGCCGACCGCGCTCCAGTTCTGCACCACCTGCAAGCGTTGCAGATAGCCTCGGGCTTGCAGCTCCTCACCGGCGAACGCAGGGCCTGCAACGCTGGAAACACCCAGCACGCGCCCCACCTCGACAACCCGGCCCTGCACATCGATCAGCTTGGCACCGACCACCGCCACCTCAGGGCGACGGGCATGCTGCAACAGCTCCTGAAGCCAATGCTCATCGAACACCTGCAGCGAAGCGTCGAGCAAAAGCAAGTACTCGCCGCGCGCTTGGCCGGCCGCCGCATCGAGCAGCGACTCACGCGACTGCTGGCCCGGCAGGCGCACCACGCGCAGCATCTGCGCATCCAGCTCGCCCATGGCCTGCAACCACGCCTCGACGTCTTGATCCTGGGACTGGTCCGCCACCAGTAACACTTCGTAATGGCCATGGGTATGTTCGATCAGCGACTGCACGCAGGCGTGCAAGCGTGCAAGCTCGGCGGTCGCCGGGACGATCACCGAGACCAGCGGGCTGCCCTCGTGCAGGTAGTCAACCCGGTTGAGCAGCGGCATGTCGTCATGGCGGATGCGATGGGCCACGCCAAGCCGCTCCAAGTGCGCCGCCAACACCGGCTCGCTCTGCGCCTCGACCACTGGCAACGACAGCCACTGGGCGAAACTGAAGGTCGATTGCACCAGGATTTCGGCGATATGCTCCACCGCCTGCGGTCCACGCTGCTCGACCAGGCGCCAGAGCAGATCGTGCGGTGACAGCTCGGCGAACTGACTGGCAAAACCGCCAAGGTCCACAACGGCGTCGCGGGCAAATGCCAGGGTCCGTCCGACGTAGGGATAGCTGCGCAGCAAGTCGAGGTTGAAATCAGGTTTGAAAACCGGCTCGCCAGGCTTGCCATCCACCCAGCAGCCTTCGTCGCTGTAAATGCATGCCACACCTGGAAACACCGCGGCGCGTTCGGCCAGCAGCAGCAGCGCGGCCTCGTCCAGCTGATCACCGGCACGCAACAGGTAGATCCAGTCAGCCTCCGGCAGCGAGACCAACACCTGATTGACCTGCCGCGACCAGTCCTGCTGCAACGGTTGATGGATCAGCGCGAGGTCGCTGCTCGGCACGTGCTCAGCCAGCACCACGCAGGCATGCACCGGGTACAGCTGTGCCTCCAGGCTAGCGAGGGTCTGTGCCAGGGCCTGGGCATCACCGGCACTATCCAGCACCACCGGGACGATCCGTGGCTGACGCGGCCAGGCCGCGACGGTCTGCGGCAGCAAGCGGCGCTGCACATCGCTGAAGTGTCGCGCCGCCAACCAATGTTCGTAGAGTTCGGCGTAGCTTTCGCAATCGCTGCCCACGCGGCCTTTCAGGCGCATCTGCCAGTTGCTGATGACGCGTACCAGGCACAGTTCCTGCCAGTTGCGCGGCTGCTGGGCGGCCTCCTGCACCGGCACATAACGCACCCATCCGCTGGCCGGCGCGGCTTCGCCGCTGCGCGCAGCGAGCATTTGCATCAGCCAGCGCCATTCCTGGGCCTGCGCTTGGGCCACCGCCTCTTGCTTGCTCAGGCGCTGCGGATGCAGGCGCTCGATCAGCCCGGGCTCGCTGAGCATGACCATGTTGGCGCGCCGCATCAGGCACACGAACAGCGCAAGGTCGAGCAGTGCGACGAAGGTCATGCCTTCACCGGTCAATGCCTGCAAGAACCCCAGGGCCTGTTCGCGACGCATCAGCGCGGCAGAGAAGTTACCGATAAAATTCACCGGCCGGCCATCGAGCAACGCCAGCATGTCCTCGCCCTTGAACAGGCTGTCGACGGCGGCGAAACGGGTATTGGCCACACGCATGGGCAGGATGTAGTTGTTCTCGTCGCACAGCACGCGCTGGGACAGCACCAGGCCGACCTCCTCATGCGCCAGCAGCACCTCGGCCTGGCGCTCCACGCACAGCGGGAACAGGCGGTCGTCATCGCACAGCACCTTGACCAGCTCGCCGCGGGCCAGCCCCACCGCGTGCAGCAGGTTGCCGACGAAGCCCTTGCGCGACGAATTGCGCACAAAGCGCAGGCGCGGATCATCCTGCACGGCGCGGACGATGGCTTCGATCTCCTCGCCCTCGCTGTCGTCGCATACCAGCACTTCCAGCGCGGGGTAACTCTGGCCGAGGGCGCTTTGCAGCGCCATGGCGAAGAATCGAGGGTTGTAGGCGGGAATGACGATGCTGACCAGTGGCTTTTCGTTCACGATGACGACCTTGCAAAAAAAATGCGCCGCACCTGACGGTGGCGGCGCATGGTTGACGACGCGTCAGGCGCGGTCAGATGTAGTTGACCAGCGACAGACTCGCCACCTTGGCATAGGCCTGCAACGAGGCCTGGAGCATGTTGGTCTGCATCTGCAGGCGCAGCATGACGGTGGCCGGATCGCTGTCGCGAATCGAGCTTTGGGTCTTGGTATTCTCACCGCTCAGGGCTTCGTTGGTTTCGGCCTGCACGTCCAGTGCCTGACCACGACCACCAATGGCGCTGATGGAGGAAGACACCTGATTGGTGGCACTGCTGATGTTGCCGATAGCCGAATCCAGCGCAGCCTTGAATTTCTGCGTGGCCGCCGGGTCGCCATCGATAGGCGTGTTCAGCGCGGTGCGCAGTTGGCCGATGGTGTCCAGGATGTTCTGGGTCTGGTGGGTATCGACCTTGACGCCGAACGAATCACCAGCCGCTGGCGCGCCGGACAGCTCGAACTCCACGCCCATGGCCGTGGCGGTGGTGCCACTCAGAGTTCCACTGGTGACAGGACGGCTGTTGGCGGTCACGGGCGATGCGTACAGCTCGAAATCAGTGGCGCTGGTGAACTTGAGCACCGCACCTTCCGGGAACGCTGCCTTGTAGGCCGCCTGGTCGGTGATGGTGGCGTCAGTGATCTGCGCAGAAGAACTGTTGCCGGCGCTACGGGTACCGCTGATCTGATCGGCCTTGGAGCTCAGGCTGAAGGTGTGGCCGGCGATGGCCGCATCCGGGTCGGCGGCGTCGCCCGCCTGGAAACTGACAGCCAGACGCAGGTCGACCCCGCGGAAGCTGATCATGGTGTTGTCGCCGTTAGGGTCGAACTTGCCGCCCTGGGTGGCTTCCAGGGTCACGTCGTTGCCGCTGGCATCGGTGATCTTGAACTGCGTGCTGCTGGTGAACTCGATGCTGTAGGGCTCGCCGCTACGGAAGCGGTCGTTGTACACCGAGCTGCCCGACACCTGGCCATTGGACAGGCTAACGCGACCGTCATCGGTGGCCGGCGAGGTCAGTTGAGTTTCGCTGCGGCTGGTGTTCAGTGCCTGCTCGAACGCATCGTAGCCGGTCTCGTTGGCCGCCAGGGTCAAAGCATCGCCGACCTGCAGCTTGAGCTGGGTCTGGTCGCCCTGGTAGGTGTAGGTGCCGTCAGCGTTGCGCACATAGGGCTGGGTGTCACCCTTGGAGCCCGAGAACAGGTACTTGCCGTTCTCATCCTTGCTGTTCATCAGCGAGAACAGCTGTTGCTCCAGCGCCTCCAGCTCCGCAGCGTTGGATTTACGGTCGTCGTCGGTCATGCCCGCGTTACCCGAACTCACCGCCAGTTCGTTGACACGCTGCAGAATATGCCCGATTGAGGTCAGCGTGCTTTCGGCCGAGCCCAGCGAGTTACGCACGCTGACGATGTTGTCGCTGTACTGCTTGAGCATGTTCTGCTGCTGCTCAAGCTGTAACAGGCGCGCGGCACCGACCGGATCGTCGGCGGCAGTGCGCACGCGGATACCGTCGCTGGCCTCCTGACGGGTCTTGTCCAGGCTGGCGAAGTTGCGCTGATAGTTGGCGCTGGTGGTGTTGTAGAACTGCGAAGTAGAGATGCGTACGCTCACGATCTACGATTCCTTAAAGACTGTTGATCAGGGTGGCGAAGGTTTCCTGGGCCGCCTTGATGATCTGCGACGACGCGGTGTAGTACTGCTGGAACTTGATCAGGTTGCCGGTCTCTTCATCGACCGACACCCCTGACAAGTTGTCGCGGGCATCCAGTGCCGACTTCTTCAGCGCGGTGGTGGCGTCACTGTCCATCTGCGCCTGCCCCGTCTTGCCGCCGACGTTGGACACAAGCTTTGCGTAAGCGTCAGTGAAGCTGATGCCCTTGCCATCGGCATTCACCTCGACCGTGGGCTTGGTCTGCAGATCGAGCACCGATTGGGCGTTGCGGTTGTCGGCCGAGCCCGAGGCAGTCAGCGACACGGTGAAGCTATCGCCGGTCTTGGGCACACCCGCCACGTTCATCTCGAAACCGAAGGTCTTCTGGGTAACGCCATCGGCTTCATAAATCGGGTTGCCACTGGCATCGACCATCGGCACCGACAGCTGCAGGGCGTTGTCCTGGCCCGGCACGATGGTGCCGCTGCCGATGTTGTTGCCTTGGGCGTCGAACAGGGTGTAGGCCTGCGGCGAAGCGGTGTCGTCGCCGAACACCAACTTGACCGGGGTGGAGTACTTCAAGCCCGTCTGCAAATCAGCCTTCTGGGTGGCATCGTAGATGTCCACCAGTGAGGTCAACGTCGGCTGGGTAATCGAGCCAGTGCCTTTGTTGCCCGAACCGCTGACGGCGGTAAGGGGCGCGGCCATAGCCAGGCGCTTGGGATCGGTCAGGGTCGCATTGATACTCGCAGCTTCGTTGCGGGTCGGGGTGATCTTGAAGCTGTCACCGGCGCTCATTCCACCGCCATTGAGCGACAGGCTGAAGCCGTCGATCACCGGCGCCGGGTCGTCGCTCAGGTCGTAGCTGCCCATGTCGGTGCCTTCGGGCAGCTTGCGCACGGTGTAGCCAGTAGCACTGGTGAAGGTCACCTGGTAATCGCTGGTGCTCAGCTTGCCGGTGTCCTTGATGGTCACGTCGAGGTTGCCGGAACCTGCGCTGTTGCCAGTCTTGGCGACACTGCGGTTGGCGATGGACTTGGCGCTGTTGATGTCGGCGAACAGACTGGCGCCGAACTCGCCGTTCTTGTCGATGCCTTGGCCCAGTTGACGGTTGATGGCATCGGCCACCACCAGCGCCACGCGCCCCAGCTCGTTGAGCGCCGGGTCCAGGGTTTCCTTGCGGTAGCGGATCAGGCCGCCCAGTTCACCACCGGTAGTGCTGTTGGTGATGTCCATTTGCGTCGAGCCGCGGTTGAGGATCAGGCTCATGCGCGTCGGATCGGTGGCACTGGCGGCTACGCCGATGGTCTGGGTGGTGTTGCCCAATACCAACGCCTGGCCGTTCTTCAGGTAGATGTCGTAGTTGCCGTTCTTTTGCTCGACCACGTCGGCGCCGATCAGCGACGACAGTTGACGCACGGCACCGTCGCGTTGGTCCAGCAGGTCGTTGGGCTGGCCGGTGATGGCACCGACCTTGGAGATTTGCGCATTGAGGTCGGCGATGGTCGCAGTCAGGTTGTTCACCTGGGAGGCCAACGACGCCATGTTGCTGTTGATGTTGCTGTTCTGCTGGTTCAACTGCGAAGACAGGGTGTTGAAGCGTTTGGCCAGCGATTGCGCGCTGGTCAGGAGCAACTGGCGCGAGGCGTCTTCGGTTGGCTTGGCCGAGGCGTCCTGCAAGGCACTGAAGAAACTTTGCAGAGCCGCAGTGATACCGGTATCGGCACTGGACAGGGCTGTGTCCAGGGGCGTGATCTGGTTCAGGTACGAGGTAGCGTCGCTAGACAACGAGGTGGTAGTGCGCAGCTGGCTTTCCAGATAGGCGTTATAGACCCGGCGTACGTCGGCCAAGGTGGTGCCGGTGCCGATGAACACCTGGCCAACCTGTTGGCCACCCTTGGTTTTCTGCACGACCTGCTGGCGCGAGTAGCTCTCGACATCGGCATTGGCGATGTTGCTACCGAGGGTGTACAACCCCGACTGCGCAGCGCCAAGTCCCGACATACCAATGTTTAGCAAACTCGCCATGGTTCAAGCCCTTAAAGTTTCGTGGTGGTACCGAGCGACGCGTAGCTCTCGTACGACTTCATCTGTCTTGCGATCTGCGAGATCTTGCTGGCGTAGTTCGGGTCGGTTGCGTACCCGGCCTTTTGCAGCTCTCGCACGAACTGTTCTGGTTTATCGGCCGACTTCACCGCTTCTTGATAGCGCGAATTGTTCTGCAACAGGCTGACCAGGTCGTGGAAACTGTCTTGGTACGAATCATACGAACGGAACGCGGCGGTTTCCTTGACGAACTGTCCATCGCGGAATTCGCTGGTGATCGCCCGCGCCTCGCCCCCTTGCCAGTTGCCGGTGGCCTTGATGCCGAACAGGTTGTGACTGCTGCTGCCATCGCTGTTGCGCATGACCGACTTGCCCCAGCCGGTTTCCAGGGCAGCCTGGGCCACCAGGTAGCGCGGGTCGATGCCGATGCGCTTGGCGGCTTGCTCAGCCATCGGCAGCATGGTGGCGACAAAGGCGTCACTGTCGGCGAAGGCTTTCTTCGGCGCCAGCGGCGGTTGCGCCACGGCCCGTCCGAGAATGCGCGTGCCGTCGGTGCCGACGCCGAAGGTCTGTGCCGGCTGCCAATCGCCCTTGACCACGCCATCGACCAGGGTTTGGCCGTCACGCAGCGGCAAAGCCGCCGTGTTGGGGGTGGCCGCCGACGGTACGATACCGGCCAGCAGGCGGTCGGTGAGCTTGCCTGGCAAGGCCAGACGGCGCGAGTTGAGCGCCGCCACGTCGTTGCGGTGCACGGTGGACTGGGTCGTATTGGCCTGCTCGTCCACTTTGGCGCCCCACAGCGTCGGGGCCTTGCCTTCGATACGCGGGAACGGGCTGGTGTTGACGGGAGCCGCCTTGTTCTTCGACAACTGCCGCACCAGCACATCCTGCAGGCCGATCCCGCCGCCCTCGCGAGACATGCTCACCGCCAGCTGCTGGTCGTACATGTCACGGTACTGCTTGACCGTCGAACTGTTCATCGGACTGTCTTCGTCAGCCAGCACGTCGGACGCCTTGCGCGAAGCCTTGAGCATCTCGCTGACGAACAGCGACTCGAACTCCTGGGCCACCTTACGCACGTTGGCATCGCTGTCGCGGTCACCATGCTTGAGCGAGTTCAGGCGATTGAGGTCAGTGAAGGCGCCACTGTCGGCGGGGCTGGAAACCAGGCTTTTCGGATTCATCAGCGGCGTCCTCAGATCACGATCAGGTCGGCCTGCAACGCACCGGCCTGTTTCAGGGCTTCGAGGATCGCCATCAGGTCGCCGGGGGCAGCGCCTACCTGGTTCACCGCACGGACGATCTCATCCAGCGTGGTGCCAGGGCCGAACTTGAACATCGGCTTGGCCTCTTGCTGGGCGTTGATTCGCGAGCGCGGCACCACGGCGGTCTGGCCGTTGGAGAGCGGGCCTGGCTGGCTGACGATTGGATCTTCGGTGATGGTCACCGTCAAGCTGCCGTGGGTGACCGCCGCAGGCGACACCTTGACGTTCTGACCGATCACGATGGTACCGGTACGCGAGTTGATGATGACTTTGGCTACAGCCTGGCCGGGATCGATCTCCAGGTTCTCGAGGATCGACAGGTAATCGACCCGCTGGCTCGGATCCATCGGCGCACTGACGCGCACCGAGCCGCCGTCCAAGGCCTGGGCCACGCCAGGACCGAGCAGTTCGTTGACTTTGTCGACGATACGCTTGGCGGTGGTGAAATCGGGACGATTGAGGTTCAGGGTCAAGCTGTTGCCCTGGTTGAAACCACTCGGCACCGCACGCTCGACCGTGGCGCCGCCAGGAATCCGACCGGCCGACGGTACGTTGACGGTGATCTTCGAGCCGTCACGGCCTTCGGCATCGAAACCGCCAACCACCAGGTTGCCCTGGGCGATGGCGTAGACGTTGCCGTCGATCCCCTTGAGCGGGGTCATCAGCAGGCTGCCACCGCGCAGGCTCTTGGAGTTACCAATCGACGACACGGTGATATCGACTACCTGGCCTGGCTTGGCGAAGGCCGGCAAGTCCGCATGCACCGACACCGCAGCGACGTTCTTCAACTGCACGTTGCCCGAGCCTGCCGGCACCTTGATACCGAACTGCGAGAGCATGTTGTTGAAGGTCTGCAGGGTGAACGGGGTCTGGGTGGTCTGGTCGCCCGTACCGGCCAGGCCCACCACCAGACCGTAGCCGATCAGCTGGTTGGCACGTACGCCGGAAATGCTGGCGATATCCTTCAGACGCTCGGCATGGGCACCGAACGCGCAGGTCAGCAGGAGTGTCGCGGCAATCAACCGCCTAGCGTTGAACATGGTCATCCGTACTCAGAAGGGCCAGAGCGGGCTGATAAAGAAGCGGTCCAGCCAACCGGGTTGGCTGGCATCGGCGAACGAACCGGTACCCGAATAGGTAATGCGCGCATCGGCCACACGGGTGGACGGTACGGTGTTGTCGGTGGCGATGTCGTCGGCACGGATCATGCCGGCGATGCGCACCAGCTCTTCACCGGTGTTCAGGGTCATCCACTTTTCGCCGCGCACGGCAATGATGCCGTTGGGCAACACCTCGGCCACGGTGACGGTGATCGAACCGGTCAGGGTGTTACCTTGCGAGGCGGTGCTAGCACCCTTGGTGGCCCGGGTGCCGCTGTAGCCAGCGTTCAGCGTAAGGTCGCCGCTGCCCAGCGGGTTGTTGGTGTTGGGCACGGCACCGAACAGCGAGGTCAGGCCGAGGTTCGCGGTGCTGTCCTTGGCAACCTGGGATCCGGCGTTCTTGCTCGCGGAGGTACGCTCGTTGAGGGTGATGGTGATGATGTCACCCACCCGGAACGCCTTGCGATCAGAATACAGGTTCTGCTCGAAGCCGGACTGGTAGATCGAACCGTTGTTGGCCGCCGCCGGCAACGGGGTGCGCGGTAGAACCGGCGCGTAGTACGGGTCGTTGGGCTTGGGCGTCGGCGCGACGCAACCGGCCAACGACACCGCCCCCCCAAGGGCGAAAACGGACAACAGACGCTTCATGACACTTACCTCACGGTGTTACTGGCTCAGGGCTTACAGCTGCTGGGTAACGAACGACAGCATCTGGTCGGCGGTGGAGATGACCTTGGAGTTCATCTCGTAGGCACGCTGGGTGGTGATCATGTTGACCAACTCTTCCACCGTGCTGACGTTGGAGTTTTCCAGGGTCTGTTGCAGGGTGGTGCCGAAGCCGTTCAGGCCTGGCGTGCCAACCTGCGGCGCGCCGCTGGCAGCGGTTTCCAGGAACAGGTTGTCGCCAATGGCTTGCAGACCGGCCGGGTTGATGAAGTCGGCGGTCTGGAGGTTACCGATCACCTGGGGTGCGGCGTTGCCAGCAACGGTGATCGAGACAGTGCCGTCCTGGCCAACCGTGAAGGTCTGGGCGTTGTTGGGCACCACGATCGCAGGCTCCAGCGGGAAGCCATTGACGGTGACCACCTGACCGTCAGCGTTCAGGTGGAAGGTGCCGTCACGGGTATACGAAACGGTGCCATCGGGCTGCAAAACCTGGAAGAAACCACGGCCATTGACCGCGAGGTCCAGCGGGTTTTCGGTGGTTTGCAGGCTGCCGACGGAGAAGTTCTTCTGGGTGCCGACGATGCGCACACCGGTACCGACCTGCAGGCCCGACGGCAGCTCGCTGTCCTGGGTGGACTGCGCGCCCGGCTGGCGTTTGATCTGGTACAGCAGGTCCTGGAACTCGGCGCGATCACGCTTGAAGCCGGTGGTCGAGACGTTGGCCAGGTTGTTGGAAATGACGGTCAGATTGGTGTCCTGGGCGGACAGGCCGGTTTTAGCGACCCAAAGAGCCGGAAGCATCAGTGTTCTCCTCGTGCGCCTGTTTTACGGCACCCGTTCAAGTGTGGTTAGCCGATTTGCAAAACACGCGCCATGGCTTCATCGCCTTCTTTGGCTGCGTTCATCATTTTCACGTGCAGTTCGAACTGACGGGACAGCGCCAGCACCGAGGTCATTTCCTCGACCGCATTGACGTTGCTGCCTTCCAGGAAGCCCGACACCACGCGTACAGTCGGGTCGATGTCGGCAGGCTGCCCGCTCTTGGTATGGATCATGCCGTCCAGACCCTTGGTCATGGCGGTGGTAGCGGGATTGACCAGCTTGATGCGGTCCACCTCAGCCATCACCCGCGGACCTTCGCCCATGGAGCGGATGCTGATGGTGCCGTCAGCCCCTACCTCGACCTTCTGCTCCGGCGGCACCGCGATAGGACCGCCATTGCCGAGTACCGGCATACCGTTGCCGGCACGCAGCACACCCAGGGCGTCAATGTTCAGGCTGCCGGTGCGCACATAGGCTTCGCTGCCGTCGGGCGCCTGCACGGCAATGAACCCCTTGCCGGACACCGCCACATCCAGGTCACGCCCGGTTTCGACCAGCGGGCCTTCACTGAAATCGGTGGCCGGCCGCTCGGTCATGGCGTAGGCGCGCGACGGAAAGCTGTCGCCGAACACCGGCATCGAGCGCGCCTGTTCGAGGTCTTTCTGGAAACCATTGGTGGAAATGTTCGCCAGGTTGTTGGCGTGGGCCTTTTGCGCCAGCGCGTTCTGGCTGGCGCCGGTCATGGCCACGTAAAGCATCTTGTCCACAGTCATCCTCCGCTGCACTGGCGATCGTTTGCCGCTCGCCGTTGCTGTACAGGCTACAAAGCAAGTTCCGAACCAACTTTTGAAAAACACGAAAAAGCCCGTGGAATCGGGCTTTTGCAGGACCGATCAGCGGGCGCGCCGTCGGATAACCGGCGCGGAATTGCCGGTGGGTGGCAACACAACATCAAGGCTCGCGACACCCCGCATTGGTGTAGGGCCCGGCGAACTTCTTCCAGCCCTCCCCCGGCGACCATTGCGAACACACCAGGCGCCCGTCGGCCTGGCTTTCCCAGCGCCACCAGGGTGCAGTGCCGGCCTGGGCCTGACACAGGCAGAACGCGACTAGCAACGCCACAAGCAACTTGTTCATGATCCCTCCTGCAAAAACGACGAACCCCTTCGCACGCAAAGGGGTTCGCCGAACACGCTCAGTCAGGCCGTATCAGGTCATCTGGATGATGGTCTGCATGATGGTGCTTTCAGTAGAGATGGTCTTGGCGTTAGCCTGGTAGTTGCTCTGCGCCTTGATCAGCTCGACCAACTCCTGGGTCAGGTTGACGTTCGAGGCTTCCAGCGAGTTGGACTCGACGCTACCCAGAATGCCAGTCTTCGGCGAGTCGATGCCCGGAATACCCGAAGAGAAGGTCTCGGTCCAGCGAGTACCACCGATCTGCTGCAACCCCTGGTCGTTGGCAAAGCTCGCCAGGGCGATCTGACCGATGGCGCGGGACTGCTGGTTACTGAAGCTGGCGAACATCACGCCGGTGGAGTCGATCGACAGGCTCGACAGAATACCGGTGGCGTAGCCGTCCTGGGACTGCGACGAGCGCGCGGTCTCGGTGTTGTAGGAGGTGGTGCTGTTCATCGACAGGCGCATGCCAGCGGTGTTCTCGGCCGAACCGTTGGACACCCAGTTACCCGAGGAATCCTGAGTCGCCGGAATCCAACCCTTGAGGCTGAAGGTGTTGTTGGTCACAGCCCACTCGGCAGTGGCCGGCGCGCCGACCGGGATACTGGTGGCGTCGGCGTCCATCGCTTTCACGGTGCCATCTTCATTGAACGAAATGGTGCCGATCAGTGGCGAGGTACTGGAAGGATCCATCGGATTGCGACCGTCGATCAGGGTATACATGGTCCACTCGTTCTGATCGGTCTTGCGATAGAACTGCTCCATGGTGTGTTCGTTACCTTGGGTGTCATACACCTTGGTGGCGAACGACTTGGTGTACGTGGTGTCATCGGACGGGTCGAAGGCGATTTCGCCAGGCCCCGGCGGCGTGGCGGTCGGCAGTGGGATATCGTCGGCTTCGGAGTTCAGGTTGATGCCCTGGTCGATCAGCGAGGTCGCCTTCGGCGCCAGCGCCGAGGTGTCGATCCTCAGATCAGTCAGGATGCCCTTCTTGATGTTGCCATTGGCATCGGCGGCATAGCCTTGTAGGCGCAGGCCGTCCGAGGTAACCACATAGTTGTCCTTGTTGCTCTGGAAAGCACCCGCACGGGTGTACACCATCGAGCCGTTGTCGGACAGGATGAAGTAGCCAGTCCCCTGGATGCCCATGTCCAACACGTTGCCGGTGTTGTTCACATCGCCCTGGGTGAACTGCTGGGAGATCGCCGCCAGGCGCACGCCGTTGCCGACCTGGTTCTTGCCCACGCCCAGGCGGTTGGCGCCAGCGTACACGTCGGCGAATTCGGCGCGCGACGACTTGAAGCCGGTGGTATTGACGTTGGCGATGTTGTTACCGGTGACATCCAGTTGCTTGTTGGCCGCGTACAGACCGCTAAGACCGATATTGAAAGACATGCTGTTGCTCCTTTTTGCCGTTCTGTCGGCCTTAGATACCGATGGTTTGGATGTCGGACAGCGAAACCTTGCCAACCCCAGCCAGGTTCAGGACCATCTCGCCAGTGGTGTTGAAGCTGACACTGGTGACCTTGGCGGGCAGCAGGGTGTTCATCTGCACCGACTGACCATCCACCGTGGTGGTGGCAGTGAAGGTGTAGGTGCCCGGATCGACCTTCTCGCCACTGCTGTTGGTGCCGTCCCAGATGAAATCGGCGTAACCGGCTTTCTGCTCGCCCAACTCGATGGTCTTGACGGTCTTGCCGTCCTTGTCGGTGATGGTGATCTTCGCTTCGCTGATCGCCTGCGGCACAACGAACTGGGCATTGAAGCTCTCGGCGGTGTCGACGACCGCCTTGTCGTTCTGCACGATCACCGAGCGACCAACCAGCGAGGAGGCTTGCAGGGCCTGCGACGAGGCCATGGCGCTGGTAATGGCGGAAACCGATTCATTCAGCGAGGTGATGCCTTCCAAGCTGCTGAACTGTGCCAGCTGGGCAACAAACTCACCGTTGTCCTGCGGGTCCAGCGGGTTCTGGTGCTGCATCTGAGTCACCAGCAGCTGCAGGAACGCGTCCTTGCCGAGGGTGTCGTTACCGGTGGTCTTGGTGGTCGTTCCGCTGAGCGCGCTCTTGCTGGTGCCGGAGCTGACGCCGGATGCCGCGAGCACGTCGTTGAGATTCACACCCGTGGTGCTGGTATCGATAGCCATGGTCTGGGTTCCTTATTACTGACCCAGGGTCAGCACTTTCTGCATCATGGTCTTGGCGGTGTTCATCAGCTCGGCATTGGTCTGGAACGAACGGCTGGCGGAGATCATGTCGGCCATCTCCTCGACCACGTTGACATTCGGGTAATAGACATAGCCGTCCTTGTTCGCCGCCGGGTGGTTAGGCTCGTAGCGAGCCTCCAGGTTGCTCTGGTCCTCGACGATGCCGCTCACCTGAACACCCTGCCCAGCCTCACCCTGATCCTCGAACAGCGACTGGCCCGTGCCGTTTTGCGCGTTCTGGAAGGTGGTGGCGAATACCGGGTGGCGGGCACGGTAGGTCTGATCGATGCTCGACGAGACGGTCTCGGCGTTGGCGATGTTGGAGGCGACGGTGTTGAGGCGGGTGTTCTGCGCGCTCATGCCGCTACCGGCGATATTGAAAACACTGGAAAGGGACATGAATTACTCTCCGCGCAGGGCCGACACCAGCCCTTTGAATTTACTGTTGAGCAAGGTGAAGCTGGCCTGGAAATTGATGGCGTTCTCGGCGTAGTTCGATTGCTCGATCTGCGCGTCCACAGTGTTCTGGTCAATCGATGGCTGAGTCGGGGTACGGTACTTGAGGCTGTCGTCAGCCATGGCCAGGCCTTCAGCCTCGATGTGCCGGCTGTCGGTGCGCTCAAGGGTGATACGACCCTTCTGCTGCTTGTCCGCCTCGGCGGCGAGCACCGACGAGAAGTCCATGTCACGTGCCTTGTAGTTGGGCGTGTCGGCGTTGGCGATGTTGTTGGCCAGCACTTCGGCGCGCTGAGCGCGGAAGCTCAGTGCCTTTTCGTGGATGCCGAGCGCTTTGTCGAAGCTGATGCTCATGTCGGGGAAACCTTCGAAGGTTGACCGGAATTTCGTTGGCAAAGCTTTAGCAAGCCCTGTGCCAGTTTTGCCAAAGACCGAATTCACGGGGCTGCACGCCCCTAAGGCGATCGATGGATGCCAGAAAAGCGGCAAAGCGGTTCCGCCCAATGGCAGACAAGCGGCAATTGCCGGGTGGCAAAAGCGGCAAAACGGAAAATTGACGCCAGGACTTGCCTCTTGCTGCGACACCGCCCAAGAACGAAAAAGGCCGGCGTCTTGCGACACCGGCCTTCGTTCAACGCCTTACTTGGCCTGGTAGATGATCCCCGGGCTGCACTGGACCATCTGGTAGTGCTCAGGCAATCCGTTGAGCGCCTCGGAAGCGCCAAGGAACAGGTAGCCACCGGGCTTGAGGGTGGCATGGATGCGCATGAGGATGTCTTTCTTGACCTGGGCCGAGAAATAGATCAGTACGTTGCGGCAGAACACGATATCGAACTTGCCCAACGGCGCATAACTGTCGAGCAAGTTGTAGGAGCGGAACTCGACACGACTGCGAATCGGCGCCTTGACCGCCCAGCGCCCCGGCCCCTTGGTGTCGAAATAACGCTGCAGGCGCTCCTGCGAAAGCCCCCGGGCGATAGCCAGGCTGTCGTACTCGCCGGTCTTGCAGTTGGTCAACATGGAGCCTGACAGGTCTGTGGCGACGATCTGCGCACCCATTTTCAACTGACCGATATTACTGCGCTCGAACTCGTCGATGGCCATTGAGATGGAGTACGGTTCCTGGCCAGAGGAACAGGCAGCCGACCAGATACGCAGGCGCTGCCCTGGGTTTTGCTTGATGAACTCAGGGATGACCTTGCTCTTGAGCACCTCGAACGGATAGGTGTCGCGAAACCACAACGTCTCGTTGGTGGTCATGGCATCGACCACCTGCTCGCGCAGACCGCTACGCGGCTGGGTCTGGATGCGCTGGACCAGCTCGCCCAACGATTTGATACCCTGCTGCTCCATCAACTTGTTGAGACGGCTGGACACCAGGTACTGCTTATTCTCGCCCAGCAGGATGCCACAGGCTTTCTCCAGGAAGACCCGGAACTGTTCGAAATCCAAATTACCCGTAGACAAAGCTGCCGCCTCTTTTCAAATCACTAAAGCCGGGGCGTACCCCGGCTAATTCAATGCATTGCCTTGATCCGATCGACCACGCGCTGGGCGAGATCATCCGGCCTGAACTTGGCCAGGAAGTCATCGGCACCGACCTTCTTCACCATTGCCTGGTTGAATACCCCGGAAAGCGAAGTATGCAGGCAGATGTGCAACTTTTGCATGCGTGGATCGCTGCGGATTTCTGAGGTGAGGGTATAGCCGTCCATTTCCGGCATTTCAATGTCGGAAATCATCATCAGGAACTCGTCCTCCGGCCGCTTGCCCTCATCGACCAGCTTGCGCAGGTAGTCCAACGCCTGCTTACCGTCATTGAGCGCCACCACCTCGACACCGACGGTTTGCAGGCAACGGCTGACCTGCTTGCGCGCCACCGACGAGTCGTCGACGGTCAGCACCCGCAGCATCACGGCCTTGTCAGCCACCTCAGCATCCACTACACCTGCCGACACCGACTGTGACGACGGTGAAACCTCCGCAAGCACTTTTTCCACGTCGATGATCTCAACCATGCGGTTGTCGACCCGCGTCACCGCCGTCAGGTAGTGATCGCGCCCGGTGCCCTTGGGTGGCGGGTGGATCTCTTCCCAGTTCATGTTGACGATGCGCTCTACCGAATGCACCAGGAAACCTTGGGTCTTGGTGTTGTATTCGGTGATGATCACGAAGCTGCTACGGGTGTCTTCCTGCAACCCCGGCAGCCCCGTGGCCATGGACAGATCCAGGATCGGGATGGTCGCCCCACGAATGTTGGCCACCCCGCGCACCACCGGATGAGCCTTGGGCAGCAGCGTCAGTGCCGGGCACTGCAGCACCTCCCGGACCTTGAACACATTGATGCCGTAGAGCTGCTCGCCATTGAGGCGAAATAACAGCAACTCCAGGCGATTCTGCCCCACCAGCTGCGTGCGCTGGTTGACCGAATCCATCACTCCAGCCATGCCGGACTCCTTGAACGATTGCCTGCGTACCAAATCGGCACGGGCTTTGCTTTTTTGAGCACCATGTACACGAAAACGACATTTTCCCGACGACTGACGCGCCTGCTGACTAGCTCGCTCGCCGCCTTGTGCCTCATGGCACCCAGCGCTCGTACACTGGCGGAGGCGTTCACCTTGCCTGAACAGCTTATCGGTGTCACTCAAGGGTTTCTTGAATTCACGGTGGAAGATTATCTGGCTAGCACCCAAACCCAGGGGCGCTATGAGATCCAGGTCAACAACCTCGACCCGCGCTTGCGCATGCCACTGTGCAGCCAGCAACTTGACGCCTCACTGGAAAGCCCCGCGCCACTGGGACGCGTAACGGTGAAGGTCCGCTGTGACGGCAGCTCGCCCTGGACGGTTTACGTTCCGGCGCAAGTGCGCCTATTGCGCGACGTGGTGGTGATGACCCGGCCGCTCAAGCGCGAAAGCGTGATCGAGGAAGGCGACGTAGGCCTGCGCGAACGCGATGTCGGCACACTCGGCCAGGGCTACCTCACCACGCTGGAGCAGGCCGTGGGCATGAAACTGGTGCGCCCGGTGGTGCACGACCAGGTGCTGACGCAGGTGCATATCGAGCAAGCCGAAGTGGTGCGCAAGGGCGATCAGGTGGTGATCATCGCCCGCAGCGGCAACCTGAGCGTGCGCATGCCGGGCGAAGCACTGAGCAAAGGCGGCTTGCAGGAACAGATCCGGGTGCGCAACCTGAACTCCAAACGTGTGGTGAAGGCCCGTGTGACAGGGCCTGGCCAAGTCGAGGTGGCAATGTAGCACGACCCCCGACAACGAAGTGCCGGCGAACGACGCAAGACTGGCGGCGCGCAACCGCTGCCCCTAAACTGTGTCGGAAATCGGGTGACGCATGCCTGCTGACAGGCGGCGACGCATTCGTGCCTAAAGTTTATTTCGGGTTGGCCGAAAACAAGGCATGCGTCCCAATACCCAGAGGTTCTGATCATGGTCATCGACTTCAGTCGTTTGAATAATTCTCCGTCCGTCACAGGCGGCGTTCGCAGCAACACGGCATCGGGCAGCCCCGAAAAAGCCGGTGAAGCCAGCGAAACCACCGTGCGTAGCAATGCCAGCGGAGAATCGGTACATCTCAGCCAAGAGGCACAGCAGTTGCAGAAGATCAGCGACAAGCTGCGCGACCAGCCCACCGTCAACAGTGCCCGCGTGGCTGAGTTGAAGCAGGCTATCGCAGACGGCAGCTACAAGGTCGATGCCGGCCGGGTCGCCAGCAAACTGCTCGATTTCGAAGCTCAGCGCTAACCGTTTGGCGCGCTGACTTCAAGGACGCAACACAGCCAAGAGTTAGCCATGCACGACATCACTCTGCTGCAACTGATCGAAGACGACATCGCACCTACCGAGGAACTGCTTGACCTTCTCAAGAGGGAAGCAGTCGCCCTGCATGGTCGCGACATGGTGGTGCTGGAACAGATCCTGGCACGCAAGCAGTCTTTGATCGTCTTGCTCGAGCAGCAGGGCCAGCGGCGCAACCAATTGCTCATTGGCCAAGGTTTCAGCGCCGATCGCGCAGGCGTCATGGCGGTGGCCGCACAATCGGCCAACGGCGACATCATCCTGCAGCAACTCGACGTGCTCACCCAATTGATGGATACCTGCCAGAAAGTCAACGAGACCAACGGCCGGATCATTCAGATGCAGCAAAACGTCACGGCCAACCAGATCAGAATCCTCAACGGCGGCGATTCTCCGTCGCTGTACGACAGCCGTGGCGCTACCTCTCCGATGGCCAAGCCCCGGGCGCTCAGCCAAGTGTGATTGTTTCTATTCAAGGCACGGAACATACTGGCAAAATGCCGTTACTTGCGTGTGTCGTTTTTGCCTGGAGATTGATAACCCGTGTTCAATGAAACCGATGCCCCCCAGCCACCGAAGGTGCTAAACACCCCTTTGGAGATCACGGCCAACCTGCGCCAATTGCTGGAGAGCCACGACCCGCTGATTCTCACTTTCCATGAGCGCAGCCAGCGGTTCCAGAGCTATGTGGTGCACGTGGACCGAGACACCGGTGTTCTCGCCCTGGACGAAATGATCCCCCGAGACGGCGAAAAGTACATCGAGAACGGCGAACCGTTCCGTGTCGAGGGCTTCCACGACGGCGTGCGCATCGCCTGGGAATGCAACACCCCCCTGACCATTACCGAAATCGACGGCCACCGCTGCTATCGCGGCCCGCTGCCCGAGGAAGTCACCTACCACCAGCGCCGCAATGCGTTCCGCGCCGCGCTGAAGCTCTCGCAGTTGGTCGAGGTGATCCTCGATGGCACCCACCTCAAGGGTAACGGCGCCCTGCGTGGCAAGTTGCTGGACATCTCGGCTACCGGTTGCAAGCTGCGCTTTGACGGCGACATCGAAGATCGCCTACAACTGGGGCAGGTGTACGAACGCTTCAAGGCCGCCAACCCGCTAGGCCTGTCAGACACCATGGTCGAGCTGCGCCATCTGCACTTCGAAGAACGTATCAACACCACTTTCGCTGGCGTGCGCTTCCACAACCTGAACGGCCAGGCACAGCGCAAGATCGAAAGCTTCGTCTACCAGCTGCAACGCGAGGCGCGGCGCTTCGACAAAGACGACTACTGATCGCTCGAGCCTTCTGAAAACGCCACCCACTCGGGTGGCGTTTTTCATTCGCACAGAGGATACGAAACACCACCTGCCGACCACAGCACGGGTAAAGCTCCCCCAACTGAGCTGGGCAACTGCGCATCGCTCTGTCAGTGCCCTGTCTCGGAAACAAGCTGTTCACTTTCGGCGGTGCCTTGGCCGAACACTCCGGTCATTCATCAAAAGGGAACGCATTTCCCAGACAAGGCACTAGGTCGGTCGACCCAACTCTGGCTCGGCCTGGCGCGGCCCGGGTGCAGCAGGTTCTTCTTCGGTATCTTCCGCCGCCACCGGTGCCTGCATCACGTCCTGGACGGTCTGCTCGTCAACCCGTGGATCAAGCGCCGCCGACAAGGGCGAGCCAGCTGCCGGCATGGCCACGTGCCCCAGCGGCGCATCTTGTACCTGATGCAGGCCCGTAACGGCCTGAGGACGGATACGCCAGACCAGTACCAGCGCGAAGAACAGGAAGAAGGCATAGAGCATCTGCGGCCCCAGCAGCTTCATCAGCACGCCGGCCGCCAATGGCCCGATGCAAGCCCCCACGCCATAGGTCACCAGGAGCATGGCCGTCAGCGACACGCGGCGCTCACTTTCTACGTGGTCGTTGGAAAATGCCACGGCTAGCGGATACAGGCCGAATTGCAACAGCGAAATGACGAAGCCGATGCCGAACAACAGCTCCAAAGGCACGCTCGGCAAAATGGCCAACGGCGCCGAGGCCACAGCCAAGCCAATGGCCACGCTGCGGATAAGCACCGCGCGGTCGTAACGGTCGGATAACCAGCCCAACGGCCACTGCACCAGCAGGCCGGCAAAAATGCAGCTCCCCATGAACAGACCGATCTGTTCGGTGCTCAGGCCCTGGTTAGCGGCATACAACGGCGCCAAACCGTAGAACGAGCCGACGATCAGGCCCGATCCGAGCACGGTGGACAGCGATTGCGGCACGCGCTTGATGAAGAACTTAGGGTCCATCGGTGCAGGACGCAATGGCGCAGGGTGAATGCGCCGCGTCATAGCGACCGGAACCAGGCACAGGGCGAAGCACATGGCCACCAGCATCAATAGCTCCGGCCCCAGTTGCGGGTGTACCACCAGGATCAGTTGCCCCAGTACCAGTCCCAGGTAAGAGGCGATCATGTAGCCGCTGAACACCGCGCCACGGTGCTTGGCATCGGCCTGCTCGTTGAGCCAACTCTCGATGACCATGTACTGGCACATCATGCCGAGGCCGACGATCATGCGCAGGCCAACCCATACCGGCAGCCAACTGGTCATGCCATGGCCGAGCACGGCCGCGCCAACAATGCCAGCGCAGGTGGCGTAGGCACGGATGTGCCCTACCCGCCCGATCAGCCGATGCCCGACCTTGCCGCCCACTGCCAGGCCGAAGTAGTTGGCGGCCATCAGCGCACCGACCCATAGGCTATCGACATGCTCAGCAGCCAGGCGCAAGGCCAGGTAGGTACTGAGCAAGCCCGAGCCGATCAACATCATCAACGCGGCGAAATACAACGACTGAAACGGTTTCCAGATAGTGCGCATACGTCCCGAAAAGCTCCCTGGGTCAGGTGGCAGCGGTGCACGCTAGCATAAGGGCAAAACGGCTGGGGTGCAGGCCTGCGTAATCGAAAAAAACACGGGCGGCGCGCTTGTTACACCTTACGTCGCGCACAGACCATGGCGCAGCGCTCACTCGCGCAAGGTCATGCCGTTGGCCGGCAACGGCAGCGCCGTCTTATAGCGCACCTGCTTGAGGGCGAAGCTGGAGCGAATGTTGGCCACCCCGGGCAAGCGGGTCAGATAGTCGAGAAAACGCTCGAGCGCCTGGATGCTGGGCAGCAGCACCCGCAACAGGTAATCCGGGTCCCCCGTCATCAGGTAGCACTCCATCACCTCGGGCCGCTCGGCGATCTCCTCCTCGAAGCGGTGTAACGCCTGCTCCACCTGCTTTTCAAGGCTCACGTGAATGAATACGTTGACGTCCAGCCCCAGCACCTCGGGCGACAGCAAGGTCACCTGCTGGCGGATCACCCCAAGCTCTTCCATGGCCTTGACCCGGTTGAAACAGGGGGTGGGCGATAGGTTCACCGAACGCGCCAGCTCCGCATTGGTGATCCGCGCGTTTTCCTGAAGGCTGTTGAGAATGCCGATATCGGTGCGATCCAGTTTGCGCATCAGACAAATTCACCCGGTTTTTGTGTTTGTGCGGAATGTTTATCTCCCGCGCCAAACAAAGGCAACGAACTTGAGAGAAAAATTCTCCGTCAGCCCCCCTATGATGTAACTGACGCTGACCTGCCAGTCACGAGCCGGCACTCAGCGGCGACCGCTTCAAAGCTCACAAAAACAACATCCGAGCGAGCGTAAAAGCATGAACGAGTACGCCCCCCTGCGTTTGCATGTGCCCGAGCCCACAGGCCGGCCAGGCTGCCAGACCGATTTCTCCTACCTGCGCCTGAACGACGCAGGGCAAGTCCGCAAGCCTCCCATCGATGTCGAGCCGGCAGACACCGCTGACCTTTCCGGCAGCCTGATACGCGTGCTCGACGAGCACGGCGACGCCTTAGGCCCATGGGCCGAGGACATCGCCCCAAGCGTGTTACGCCAGGGCATGCGCGCCATGCTCAAGACGCGCATCTTCGACAGCCGCATGGTGGTTGCCCAGCGCCAGAAGAAAATGTCCTTCTACATGCAGAGCCTGGGCGAGGAAGCCATCGGCAGTGCCCAGGCGCTGGCGCTCAACCGTAGCGACATGTGCTTCCCCACCTACCGCCAGCAGAGCATCTTGATGGCCCGCGACGTGTCGCTGGTCGAGATGATCTGCCAACTGCTGTCCAACGAGCGCGATCCACTCAAGGGCCGTCAGTTGCCGATCATGTATTCGGTGCGCGAAGCCGGCTTCTTTACCATCAGCGGCAACCTGGCCACCCAGTTCGTGCAGGCGGTCGGTTGGGCCATGGCTTCTGCAATCAAGGGCGACACCAAGATCGCCTCGGCCTGGATCGGTGATGGCGCCACGGCCGAGTCCGACTTCCACACGGCCCTGACCTTCGCTCACGTGTACCGTGCTCCGGTGATTCTCAACGTGGTCAATAACCAATGGGCGATTTCGACATTCCAGGCCATCGCAGGCGGGGAGTCGACCACCTTCGCCGGTCGTGGTGTGGGCTGCGGCATTGCCTCGCTACGGGTAGACGGCAACGATTTCGTCGCCGTGTACGCCGCCTCGCGCTGGGCCGCCGAACGCGCCCGCCGCGGCCTTGGCCCGACGCTGATCGAGTGGGTGACCTACCGCGCCGGCCCTCATTCCACCTCGGACGACCCATCCAAGTACCGCCCCGCCGACGACTGGAGCCACTTCCCGCTGGGCGACCCGATCGCTCGCCTGAAGCAGCACCTGATCAAGGCCGGCCACTGGTCCGAAGACGAGCACCAGGCGGTCACCGCCGAGCTTGAAGCCGAGGTGATAAAGGCCCAGAAGGAGGCCGAACAGTACGGCACCCTGAGCAACGGCCACATCCCAAGCGCCGCCTCGATGTTCGAGGACGTGTACAAGGACATGCCCGACCACCTGCGCCGTCAACGCCAGGAACTGGGGGTTTGAGATGAACGACCACAACAACAGCATCGACCTGGAAAACGCCATGTCCACCACCACCATGACCATGATCCAGGCCCTGCGCTCGGCCATGGACGTGATGCTCGAACGCGATGACAACGTGGTGATCTACGGCCAGGACGTGGGTTACTTCGGCGGCGTGTTCCGCTGCACCGAAGGCCTGCAGGCCAAGTACGGCACATCGCGGGTGTTCGACGCACCGATCTCCGAAAGCGGCATCGTCGGCACCGCCGTGGGCATGGGCGCCTACGGACTGCGCCCGGTGGTGGAGATCCAGTTCGCCGACTACTTCTACCCCGCCTCCGACCAGATCGTGTCGGAAATGGCGCGCCTGCGCTACCGTTCGGCCGGCGAGTTCATCTCGCCACTGACCCTGCGCATGCCCTGCGGCGGGGGCATCTATGGCGGCCAGACCCACAGCCAGAGCCCGGAAGCGATGTTCACCCAGGTGTGCGGCTTGCGCACCGTGATGCCGTCCAATCCCTACGACGCCAAAGGGCTGCTGATCGCCTCGATCGAATGCGACGACCCGGTGATTTTCCTTGAACCCAAGCGCCTGTACAACGGCCCGTTCGACGGCCATCACGAGCGCCCGGTAACGCCCTGGGCCAAGCACCCGCACAGCACCGTGCCAGACGGTTACTACCGCGTACCACTGGACAAGGCAGCCATCGCCCGCCCCGGCAACGACGTCACCGTGCTGACCTACGGCACCACCGTGTACGTTTCGCAGGTGGCCGCCGAAGAGAGCGGCGTCGATGCCGAGGTGATCGATCTGCGCAGCCTCTGGCCGCTGGATCTGGAGACCATCGTCGAGTCGGTGAAAAAGACCGGGCGCTGTGTGGTAGTGCATGAAGCGACGCGCACCTGCGGCTTCGGCGCTGAGCTGGTGGCGCTGGTGCAGGAACACTGCTTCCACCACCTTGAAGCACCGATCGAGCGTGTCACCGGCTGGGATACCCCCTACCCCCACGCACAGGAATGGGCCTACTTCCCCGGTCCTTCGCGAGTCGGCGCGGCATTGAAACGGGTCATGGAGGTCTGAATGGGCACGCACGTCATCAAGATGCCGGACATCGGTGAAGGCATCGCGCAGGTCGAGTTGGTGGAATGGTTCGTCAAGGTCGGCGATGTGATCGCCGAAGACCAGGTCGTCGCCGATGTCATGACCGACAAAGCCACGGTTGAAATCCCCTCGCCGGTCAGCGGCAAGGTCCTGGCTTTGGGCGGCCAGCCCGGCGAAGTCATGGCGGTGGGCAGCGAGCTGATCCGCATCGAGGTCGAAGGCGGCGGCAACCACATCGATACGCCCCAGGCCAAACCCGCAGAAGCCGAACCCGAGCCAGTACCGGCCAAGCCTCACACCGAACCGCACACGCCGGCGCAACCGACAATCGCTGCGCAACACCCAGCAGCGCCCATCGTCCCACGCGAGCCGCACGACAAACCCTTGGCCTCCCCGGCCGTGCGCAAGCGTGCGCTGGATGCCGGCATCGAACTGCGCTACGTACAGGGTAGTGGTCCAGCCGGGCGCATCCTGCATGAAGACCTCGACGCCTTCATCAGCAGACCGCACATCAGTGCGAGCCAGCCCCCCAGCGGCTATGCCCGACGCAACGACAGCGAACAGGTGCCAGTCATCGGCCTGCGTCGCAAGATCGCCCAGCGCATGCAGGATGCCAAGCGTCGCGTGGCCCACTTCAGTTATGTCGAGGAAATCGACGTCACCGCCCTGGAAGCCTTGCGCCAACAGCTCAACGCAAAGTATGGCGAAAGCCGCGGCAAGCTGACGCTGCTGCCGTTCCTGGTTCGTGCAATGGTCGTCGCCCTGCGCGAGTTCCCGCAGATCAACGCCACCTACGACGACGAAGCGCAGGTCATCACCCGCCATGGCGCGGTGCATGTGGGCATCGCCACCCAGGCTGACAATGGTCTGATGGTGCCGGTTCTACGCCATGCCGAGGCCGGCAGCCTGTGGGGTAACGCCAGTGAAATCGCGCGAGTGGCCCACGCCGCACGCAACAACAAGGCAAACCGTGACGAGTTGTCAGGCTCGACCATCACCCTCACCAGCCTCGGCGCACTGGGCGGGATCGTTAGTACACCGGTGGTCAACACCCCGGAAGTGGCAATCGTCGGCGTCAACCGCATGGTTGAACGCCCGGTGGTGGTCGACGGGCAGATCGTCGTGCGCAAGATGATGAACCTGTCCAGCTCGTTCGACCATCGTGTGGTCGACGGCATGGATGCAGCCCTGTTCATCCAGGCCATGCGCGGCCTGCTCGAACAACCCGCCTGCCTGTTCGTGGAGTAAGCATGCAACCGACTATCCAGACAACCTTGTTGATCATCGGCGGCGGCCCGGGCGGCTACGTGGCGGCCATCCGTGCCGGACAACTGGGCATCCCCACGGTACTGGTCGAAGGCCAAGCACTGGGCGGCACCTGCCTGAACATCGGCTGTATTCCATCCAAAGCGCTGATCCATGTGGCCGAACAGTTCCATCAGGCCAGTCGCTTCACTGAACCCTCGCCGCTTGGCATCAGCGTGTCGTCACCGCGCCTGGATATTGCACGCAGCGTGGAATGGAAAGATGGCATCGTCGACCGACTCACCAGCGGTGTCGCGACCTTGCTGAAGAAACAGGGCGTGAAGGTGATCCATGGCTGGGCAAAAATCCTCGACGGCAAGCACGTCGAAGTGGACGGCCAGCGCATTCAGTGCGAGCACCTGCTGCTGGCGACCGGCTCCAGCAGCGTCGAGTTGCCAATGTTACCGCTCGGCGGCGCGGTGATCTCGTCCACCGAAGCGCTGGCGCCCAAGTCAGTGCCTAACCACTTGGTCGTGGTCGGTGGTGGCTACATCGGCCTGGAACTGGGCATCGCCTACCGCAAACTGGGAGCGAGGGTCAGTGTGGTCGAGGCGCGCGAACGCATCTTGCCCACCTACGACGCCGAACTGACGGCGCCGGTGGCCGCGTCACTGAAGAAACTGGGCGTGGATCTGCATCTGGGCCACAGCGTACAGCACTATGCCAACGGTTGCCTGAGTGCTCGGGACGGCCAAGGCAACGAGCTGCGCATCGAGGCCGATCAGGTGCTGGTGGCCGTTGGGCGCCGACCGCGCACCCACGGTTTCGGCCTGGAACAGTTGGACCTGAAGATGAACGGCGCCGCCATTGCCATCGACGCGCGCTGCCAGACCAGCATGCGCAACGTCTGGGCCATTGGGGACGTGGCCGGCGAGCCGATGTTGGCCCACCGTGCCATGGCCCAGGGCGAGATGGTCGCTGAATTGATCGCCGGCAAGGCGCGCCGTTTCGAGCCGAACGCAATCGCTGCGGTGTGTTTCACCGACCCCGAAGTCGTCGTGGTCGGTGCCACGCCCGAGCAGGCCAGCCAGCAAGGCGTCGACTGCATCGTCGCGCAGTTCCCTTTCGCCGCCAACGGCCGGGCAATGAGCCTGGAATCGAACAGCGGTTTCGTGCGGGTCGTGGCCCGACGGGACAATCACCTGATCCTGGGTTGGCAGGCGGTGGGGGTGGCAGTGTCTGAACTGTCCACAGCCTTTGCCCAGTCGCTGGAGATGGGCGCGCGCCTGGAAGATGTGGCCGGCACCATCCACGCCCACCCCACTCTGGGTGAGGCCGTACAGGAAGCGGCGCTCAAAGCGCTGGGGCATGCGCTACACGTCTAGGTACTGAAGCGGCGAAAGCCGAGTTGGCCCGTGACGTTACCAGGCGTCGCGGGCATTTTTTTGCCTGGCCGCTCAGGCATAGTCAGCATGAGCGCACAACGCCAAACCCTCACTCGGCAACGGTGTTCTTGCCCGCCGCCTTGGCCCGGTACAACGCCTGATCGGCCCGTGCCAGCAGGCCTTGCTGACTTTCGCCTGCGCGCCACTGCACCACCCCATAACTCATGCTCAGCCGACAATCCCCTACTGGCTCAAGCGTCGCCAGTGCCTGACGAATTCGCTGGGCAGCCTCGCGCGCGTCGGCAAGCGAGGTACACGGCAGCACCACGACAAACTCATCACCGCCCCAGCGCGCCAGCAGGTCATGCTCGCGCAGGCACTGGCGCACGCGCTCGGTCACCTCGATCAACACCGCATCGCCGCGGGCATGCCCGTGCACGTCATTGATGGGCTTGAAGTCATCCAGGTCCATGACGATCAGCGCCAGCGGCTCGCGAAAGCGCCGGGCGCGCTCACAGGCCTGTTGCAAGGTGTTCTCCAGATGATAACGGTTGGCCGTGCGGGTCAGCGGGTCACGCTCAGCCAGCATGCGGTTTTCGTCCAGTTGCCGTTGCAACTGCTGGTTGACCCAGGACAGCTCTTGAGTACGCTCGGCCACTAGGCTCTCCAGCGACTTGTTGCGCAGTTCAAGCTCCGCAACCAGCCGCTTGCCGGCATCGATGTTGCGATGGGCACCGAGCATGCGCGCCACCGAGCCATCCGGGTTGTGCGCAATAATGTGCCCGCTGTCCTCGATCCACAGGTAGCTGCCATCCTGGCAACGGCAACGATATTCGATGCGATAGCGTTCACTGCGGTGATCGAGATAGGCCTCAAAATGGGCCATCACCCGCGGGTAATCCTCGGGGTGGATCAGGTTTTCCCACGTGAACACCGAATTATCCAGGGAATGGCTGGGATAGCCGAGCATCGCGTACCAGCCTGGATTGCGATACACATAGCCGGTGTTGGCATTCCAGTCCCAGATCCCGTCGCTGACCAACTCGAACAGAGTGTGCAGTTGCTGCTCGGTGAAGCCGGTTGGCACCGGCTTTGTAACCTCACTCATCGCCCCACTCCCTCGCAGTTCAGCGGCTGCGTCCCTGTCAGGGATTGCCGTTAGCTCACTCGATTGCCGCCAGCGGCAATCCCGTTCCTCTGGCGGGCAAGCTCGTGCCAACCCGCGTCCCACCAGAATAGCCAATTCTTGGGATTTTAAGGGTTTACGAGCGCTGGCACAGCTTTTGCCGTTTTACAGGCGTCCATCGACTCAGTCAGGAACAGACTATGAGCATCGCATTGAACGGGCTGGGGTGGCAGACCGCCCTCCAGCAGCAGAACCGCGTCAGCGGCGAACTCGCGTTGAGCCAGTTCACGCCGGTGCAACCGGTAACGGCAACCGCCGATACCACAGCGCAGCGCAACAGCCAGGGCAGCCTCTCGCAGCACAATACCGAAGACAATCAGAAAGAAGCCTTCGCCAAGCTGCTGGTGATGCTCCAGAACCCCGACAACGATGCGCGCCGGCAGGCCAGCGTCGGTAAACAGGAGCAAAGCACGGCGGCACAGAACTTCCACGACTATATGGCCAAGTCGCCGGAGGAAAAAATCAAGGAGAAGATGCTTCAGGAGCTGGGGCTGACCGAGGAGGACTACAACAACCTGCCGCCTGAAAAGAAAGCGCAGATCGACGATAAGATCGCACAACGGATCAAGGAAGACGTCGAAATCAAGACCCAAGCCAAACTGCAGCAGCAGGCAGAGAAGCAGGCGCAGCAGGTCGGTAGCGGCCTGGCAGTGGCGGCATCGGAGGCTGAACGTAGCGAGAAACAAAAGACAGCCGAGCTTTGAATGGCTGACCGGGACCGGGGCAAGCCCAGCGCATGAGGGGAATGGCGTCCCAGGCAGGATTTGAACCTGCAACCTTCCCCTTAGGAGGGGGATGCTCTATCCAATTGAGCTACTGAGACCTGTCGAGCGTTGTACGCTGAAGACGGCGTGCATGTTAACCAGCATGCAGCCGTTTGTCATGCCTCAATCAGGCAGTTTGCCCGTCGGAGAATTCCCAAGCAGGCCCTGCTCGCGCAAAAGCCCGAGCAATGCCTGCACGACGCTGTCCAGCGGGCCCGAGTTATCCAGCACGTGAACGTCGCTGTCATAGGGCGCCAGGCTGGCGTTGCGCGCCAGGCGCTGCTCGATTTCAACGGGGCTCTCTCGCCCACGCGCCAGCAGCCGGGCACGTAGCACTTCGGGCGCGACGGTAAGGCCAACGGCCAGCAGATCCGGGTAGCGGCGACGCGCTTGCGGCAAATACCCACGTGAGCCATTGACCAGCACCGAACGTCCCGCCGCCAGCCACTGCTCAATCTGAACCGGGATGCCATAGCTCAAGCCATTGGCGCGCCAGTCCAAGGCGAATGCGCCCTCTGCGCGCATACCTTCGAAACGCTGCGGGTCGACGCCCTGAGCGGCTTCACCCTTAGCCTCGGCAGAGCGGGTGATGACCCTTCGGGCGATGTCTACCCCTGCGACTTGCAACGCCCCCCTGGCAGCGTCGATCAGGGAATCTTTTCCAGAACCGGACGGTCCGATCAGGAAGATCAGTCGCCCAGGCAGAGGCAATGTGCCGCTTGCGTCATGTTGCATAGCCACTATGCTCATTATGAGGGTGAACGCGCGCATTCTAGGCTTTTTCCCTTGTCTTTGCCGCCTGTTACCAGATTTTGACGACAAAGGCCTGACACCGGTGGGAATGGATGAACGTTAAACTTTTCAAACCAGTGCTCATTTCTGATAATTGGTACTGGCAGAAAGCCTTTATCCAGATCACTATTTGTCACAGAATTGACGCCAAGGAAACGGCGACATTGAGGCAAGATGACTAACCAAAATCCAACGACGGTTGAACATTTTGTCGTCGCCGCGGTCGTACCACCACCGTGCGGCCAATTTGAGAACCGCTTCCCCTGAACCAGAACAACCGGTCAATTTATATGCGCCCAATGAAACAGGCTATCTATTCGAGCCGCACCGCTGACAAGTTCGTCGTCCGCCTGCCAGATGGGATGCGAGAGCGCATTGCCGAGGTAGCGCGCAACCATCACCGCAGCATGAACTCCGAGATCATCGCCCGCCTGGAACAGAGCCTTCTTCAGGAAGGTGCGCTGGGTGACGAGCTGAGCATGCGCCTGGACAGCCCAGAGCTCAGCCTGCACGAACGCGAGCTGTTGCAGCGTTTCCGTCAACTGTCACACCGACAGCAGAACGCACTGGTTGCCCTCATCGCCCACGATGTAGAGATGGCCGCCGACGCGTCCTGATCGAGCAACTGACGCCGCACACGAAAAAGCCAGCGAAAGCTGGCTTTTTCGTGTGCGGCTCATGCGATGCCTACCGCGTGGGCACCCCTACTGCATCAGAGCAGGAACAAGGTGGCCAGCCCAAGGAAGATGAAGAAGCCACCGCTGTCGGTGACGGCAGTGATCATCACACTCGACCCCATAGCCGGGTCGCGACCAAGGCGCGTCAGAGTCATCGGAATCAACACCCCCATCAGCGCCGCAAGCAGCAAGTTCAAGGTCATGGCGGCGGTCATCACCAAGCCCAACGACCAGCTGCCATACAGCCAGAACGCCACCGCCCCGATCACCCCACCCCAGATCAGACCATTGAGCAGTGATACCGCCAGCTCCTTGCGCATCAGGCGACTGGTGTTGCCCGGCGTCACCTGATCAAGCGCCATGGCACGCACGATCATGGTGATGGTCTGGTTGCCGGAGTTGCCACCGATACCGGCCACGATCGGCATCAATGCGGCCAACGCCACCAGTTTTTCGATGGAGCCTTCGAACAGGCCGATGACCCGCGAAGCGAGGAAGGCCGTGATCAGGTTGATGGCCAACCAGGCCCAACGGTTGCGCAGCGAGCGCCAGACCGACGCGAAGATGTCTTCCTCTTCACGCAAGCCGGCCATGTTGAGCACTTCGCTTTCGCTTTCCTCGCGGATCAGATCGACCATCTCATCGATGGTCAAACGACCGATCAGGCGCTCGTTCTTGTCCACCACCGGGGCAGACACCAGATCGTAACGTTCGAAGGCCTGAGCCGCGTCATAGGCATCTTCCTCGGGGTGGAATGCCACCGGGTCGTTGGCCATGACGTCGGCGACCTTCTTATCCGGGTCGTTCACCAGCAGACGCTTGATCGGTAACACGCCCTTGAGCTTGCCGTCGTAGTCGACGACAAACAGCTTGTCAGTGTGCCCAGGCAGCTCCTTGAGGCGACGCAGGTAACGCAGCACCACTTCGAGGCTGACGTCTTCGCGGATGGTCACCATCTCGAAGTCCATCAGCGCACCGACCTGCTCCTCGTCGTAGCTCAAGGCCGAGCGCACGCGCTCGCGCTGCTGGGCATCGAGGCTTTCCATCAGCTCGTGGACAACATCGCGTGGCAGCTCAGGCGCGAGATCGGCGAGTTCGTCGGCGTCCATTTCCTTGGCGGCAGCCAAAAGCTCGTGATCGTCCATATCGGCGATCAGGGTCTGGCGTACAGCGTCGGAGACTTCGAGCAGGATATCGCCGTCGCGATCCGAACGTACCAACTGCCAGACCGTCAGACGGTCTTCCAGCGGCAAGGCTTCGAGGATATAGGCGATGTCGGCAGGGTGAAGGTCGTCAAGCTTGCGTTGCAGTTCGACGAGGTTCTGGCGATGGACGAGGTTTTCCACCAGGTCGTGGTGGTGGCCTTCCTGACGGTGCGTCAGGTCTTCGACCACCCGCTGGCGCTGCAGCAGCTCGATCACCTGAGCCAGGCGATCCTGCAGGCTCTCTTGGGCTTTCTTTACTTCGATTTCAGTCATAGGCGAACTCCACTCCCAGCAGTGGGCACGCCGGGAGATTCAATCAGGCAGATCTGGCTGTATGAAACGGATTAACGAGTAACTACTGGGTAAGTCCATGGTGGGATTCCACAAGCCCCGGCGGGGCTGACGGGCGCAATCATACACTGTACAAGCTGTCGGATCGCTTAAATTTTTGGCCAGAACAATCGTTTGCGCGCTAAAGCTGTGACAACGCTCGAAGCCAACAGTGCGACGGCGCACAGACGGTAAAAAGCACATGAACGGGTAAAGGCAGGAAAACCCGGAGTGATTGGCATCTAGCCTCAGCCGGCCAATCGAGCGCTACCGCAGTGAATGCAGTAGATAAAGAAAAAGCCCGCTTTGATAAGCGGGCTTTTCAGATATGGCGGACTCAGCAGGATTCGAACCTGCGACCGCTCGGTTCGTAGCCGAGTACTCTATCCAGCTGAGCTATGAGTCCGTGGTTGGTAGTTTTAGACCAGATTACCACTGGCTTGTTGAAGCGTCTTCGTCAGCAAAGCCACTTCAAAAGTGGCGGACTCAGCAGGATTCGAACCTGCGACCGCTCGGTTCGTAGCCGAGTACTCTATCCAGCTGAGCTATGAGTCCGTGGTTGGTAGTTTTAGACCAGATTACCACTGGCTTGTTGAAGCGTCTTCGTCAGCAAAGCCACTTCAAAAGTGGCGGACTCAGCAGGATTCGAACCTGCGACCGCTCGGTTCGTAGCCGAGTACTCTATCCAGCTGAGCTATGAGTCCGTGGTTGGTAGTTTTAGACCAGATTACCACTGGCTTGTTGAAGCGTCTTCGTCAGCAAAGCCACTTCAAAAGTGGCGGACTCAGCAGGATTCGAACCTGCGACCGCTCGGTTCGTAGCCGAGTACTCTATCCAGCTGAGCTATGAGTCCGTGGTTGGTAGTTTTAGGCCAGGTTACCACTGGCTTGTTGAGGCGTCTTTGCAAGCAAAGCCACTTCAAAAATGGCGGACTCAGCAGGATTCGAACCTGCGACCGCTCGGTTCGTAGCCGAGTACTCTATCCAGCTGAGCTATGAGTCCGTGGTTGGTAGTTTTAGGCCAGGTTACCACTGGCTTGTTGAGGCGTCTTTGCAAGCAAAGCCACTTCAAAAATGGCGGACTCAGCAGGATTCGAACCTGCGACCGCTCGGTTCGTAGCCGAGTACTCTATCCAGCTGAGCTATGAGTCCGTGGGTTATTTTTAGACCAGGTTACCACTGGTTGATTGAAGCGACCTTGCAAACAAAGCCACTTCAAAAGTGGCGGACTCAGGAGGATTCGAACCTCCGACCGCTCGGTTCGTAGCCGAGTACTCTATCCAGCTGAGCTATGAGTCCGTGGCTTACTGTGCCATTCAGATCGCCAGAAGCGCTCTAGGCAAATAATGGCGGTGAAGGGGGGATTCGAACCCCCGATACCCTTATGAGGTATACTCCCTTAGCAGGGGAGCGCCTTCGGCCACTCGGCCACCTCACCGCAACACGGGGCGTATATTAACCAGACCCCTCCCCGTTTGCAAACCCTTTTTTGAAAAAAACTTCAAAAAAATTAAAGGCTTGGTTCTTCGTCCTTCTCTTTCTTGATTCGCAGGTAGATTTCTTCGCGGTGAACGGCCACTTCCTTGGGCGCGCTCACGCCAATACGCACCTGGTTGCCCTTGACACCCAGGACCGTCACGGTGATCTCACCATCTCCAATGATCAGGCTCTCGGCGCACCGACGAGTCAGAATCAGCATACTTTTCTCCTTACAGGGATCTACAGGAATAACAGTCTGTGAAAAACAGGCAGTGCCGGGGACGACGGCATTGCCCGGTTGGCGATTGAAGGCGCCTGGACAGAAGCCCCTCCAAAAGCCAGAAACGCGAAGGGCGCGGCAAGCCGCGCCCCTCTTGGCTGCGCGTCACTCGCCCTGTCGGGCAGGTGCATCGAGCTCGAACGCGGTGTGCAGCGCGCGAACAGCCAGCTCCAGGTACTTCTCTTCGATCACGACCGAGACCTTGATCTCGGAGGTGGAGATCATCTGGATGTTGATGCTCTCCTTGGCCAGGGCTTCGAACATGCGGCTGGCGACACCGGCGTGAGAACGCATGCCAACACCGACGATGGACACCTTGGCGATCTTGGTGTCGCCGCTGACTTCACGTGCGCCGATTTCGCGAGCAGTGTTTTCCAGCACGCTCAACGCTTTCTCGTACTCGTTGCGGTGCACGGTGAAAGTGAAGTCGGTGGTGTTATCGTGCGAAACGTTCTGCACGATCATGTCTACTTCGATGTTCGCGGCGCTGATCGGGCCGAGGATCTTGAAGGCGACGCCTGGAGTGTCCGGGACGCCACGAATGGTCAGCTTGGCCTCATCACGGTTGAAGGCGATACCGGAAATGATCGGCTGTTCCATGGATTCCTCTTCATCAATGGTAATGAGGGTACCCGGACCCTCCTTGAAGCTGTGCAGCACGCGCAGCGGAACGTTGTACTTGCCGGCGAACTCCACCGAACGAATCTGCAACACCTTGGAGCCGAGGCTGGCCATTTCCAGCATCTCTTCGAAGGTGATCTTCTCCAGGCGCCGGGCCTGAGGCACGACGCGCGGGTCGGTGGTGTAGACGCCATCGACATCGGTGTAGATCTGGCACTCATCGGCTTTGAGCGCTGCCGCCAAGGCCACGCCAGTGGTATCCGAACCACCACGCCCGAGGGTGGTGATATTGCCGTGCTCGTCGACGCCCTGGAAACCGGCCACCACGACCACACGCCCGGCCTTGAGGTCGGCGCGAATCTTCTGGTCGTCGATCTGCAGGATGCGCGCCTTGTTGTGAGCGCTATCGGTAAGGATGCGCACCTGGTTGCCGGTATACGAGACCGCCGGTACGCCACGCTTCATCAAGGCCATGGCCAACAATGCGATGGTCACCTGCTCGCCAGTCGAGACGATGACGTCCAACTCGCGAGGCTCTGGTTTATCGCAGATCTGCTTGGCCAGGTCGATCAGGCGGTTGGTTTCACCGCTCATGGCCGACAGCACGACCACCAGGTCGTCGCCCGACTCACGGAATTTCTTGACCTTGTCGGCAACCTGCTCGATCCGCTCGATGGAACCGACAGAGGTACCGCCAAATTTCTGTACGATCAACGCCATTTCAAAGGTGCCTCAGCCCACAAGGGCCCCAAAAAACAATCCAACATGAGGGACGGCGACCAGGCCGCCGCCCCTGCATCTCAAAGTCCCTGCTCGGCGAACGGCACTGCCAAGGCCAGGGCGCTGTCCAAGGCTGCGACGTCAACGCCACCGCCCTGGGCCATATCCGGGCGACCACCGCCCTTGCCACCGACCGCCGCAGCGGCTTGTTTCATCAGGTCGCCAGCCTTGAGTTGGCCGGAGAGGTCCTTGGTCACGCCAGCCACCAGCACGACCTTGCCCTCATGCTCACTGCCCAGCAGGATCACTGCGTGGCCGAGCTTGTTCTTCAGTTGATCGACGAGCGCCAGCAGCGCCTTGCCATCCTGCCCATCCAGGCGGGCGGCGAGCACCTTGGCACCCTTGACCTCAACGGCCGCATTGGAGAGATCGTCCCCGGCGGCGCTGGCGGCCTTGGCTTGCAGCTGCTCGAGCTGCTTTTCCAGCTGACGGTTGCGCTCAAGCACAGCCGACAGCTTGTCGATCAGGTTGTCACGGTTGCCCTTGACCAGTTGCGCAGCTTCCTTGACCTGCTCTTCGGCAGCGTTCAGGTAGGCCAGTGCAGCAGCGCCGGTGACCGCTTCGATACGGCGTACGCCAGAGGCCACACCGCCCTCGCTGATGATCTTGAACAGGCTGATGTCGCCGGTACGCTTGGCGTGGATACCACCGCACAGCTCGACGGAGAAGTCGCCGCCCATGCTCAACACACGCACGGTATCGCCGTACTTCTCACCGAACAACGCCATGGCGCCCTTGGCCTTGGCAGTCTCGATGTCGGTCAGCTCGGTTTGCACTTCGGTATTGCGCCGCACTTCGCGGTTGACGATTTCTTCCAGGGCCTTGATCTGCTCAGGCTTGACCGCCTCGAAGTGGCTGAAGTCAAAACGCAGGCGCTGGCTGTCGACCAACGAGCCCTTCTGCTGCACGTGCTCGCCCAGCACCTGGCGCAGCGCTTCGTGCAGCAAGTGGGTCGCGGAGTGGTTCAGCGACGTGGCGTGCTGCACCTCGGCGTCGACCTTGGCCTCGACCGTGGCCCCGACGCTCAGCGCACCGCTGGCGACTACGCCGTGGTGCAGGAAGGCGCCACCGGTCTTGGTGGTGTCACGCACGTCGAAGCGCACTGCACCGGCTTGCAGGAAGCCGGTGTCGCCCACTTGGCCACCGGACTCGGCATAGAACGGGGTGCGGTCCAGGACCACGACGCCCTGCTCGCCTTCGCCCAACTGCTCGACAGCCTGACCGTCCTTGTACAGGGCAATCACCTTGCCCTGGCCTTCGGTGACGTCGTAACCGAGGAAATCGGTAGCCGTGTCGACCTTGACCAGGCTGTTGTAGTCCATGCCAAAGGCGCTGGCGGAACGGGCACGCTCGCGCTGAGCTTCCATTTCCCGCTCGAAGCCGGCCTCGTCGAGGGTCAGTTCGCGCTCGCGGGCGATGTCGCCGGTCAGGTCCATCGGGAAGCCGTAGGTGTCGTACAGCTTGAACACCACATCACCCGGCACTACCGAACCCTCGAGCTGGGCCAGGTCCTGTTCGAGGATACGCAGGCCCTGCTCCAGGGTCTTGGCGAACTGCTCTTCTTCAGCTTTGAGCACGCGCTCGATGTGTGCCTGCTGGCCTTTGAGTTCCGGGAAGGCCTCGCCCATCTCGGCCACCAGGGCCGCGACGATCTGATAGAAGAAGCTGCCTTTGGCCCCCAGCTTGTTGCCATGCCGGCAAGCGCGACGAATGATGCGGCGCAGCACGTAGCCGCGGCCTTCGTTGGACGGCAGCACGCCGTCGGCGATCAGGAAGCCGCAGGAGCGGATGTGGTCGGCGACCACTTTCAGCGAAGCCTGGCCTTCGTTGCTGCAACCGATGGCCTTGGCCGCCGCGTCCAGCAGGTTCTGGAACAGGTCGATCTCGTAGTTCGAGTGCACGTGCTGCATCACCGCACTGATGCGCTCAAGGCCCATGCCGGTGTCCACCGACGGGGCTGGCAGCGGGTGCAGGACGCCATCGGCAGTGCGGTTGAACTGCATGAAGACGTTGTTCCAGATCTCGATGTAACGGTCACCGTCTTCTTCTGGCGAGCCAGGCGGGCCACCCCAGATGTCGGCGCCGTGGTCATAGAAGATCTCGGTGCACGGGCCGCAAGGGCCGGTGTCGCCCATGGTCCAGAAGTTGTCGGAGGCGTACGGGGCGCCTTTGTTGTCACCGATGCGCACCATGCGCTCGGCCGGCACACCGACTTCCTTGGTCCAAATGTCGTAGGCTTCGTCGTCACTGGCGTAGACGGTGACCCAGAGTTTTTCCTTCGGCAGGTTCAGCCACTTGTCCGAGGTCAGGAAGGTCCAGGCGAAGGTGATGGCATCGCGCTTGAAGTAGTCACCGAAGCTGAAGTTGCCCAGCATTTCGAAGAAGGTGTGATGACGAGCGGTGTAGCCGACGTTTTCCAGGTCGTTGTGCTTGCCGCCGGCGCGCACGCATTTCTGGCTGCTGGCCGCGCGGGTGTAGGCGCGTTTTTCCTGACCGAGGAAGCAGTCCTTGAACTGGTTCATACCGGCATTGGTGAACAGCAGGGTCGGGTCATTGCCCGGGATCAGGGAGCTGGAGGCGACGCGAGTGTGTCCCTGCTCTTCGAAGAAGCGAAGGAAGGCTTCACGGATTTCTGCGCTTTTCATAGGTTCTTCCACGGAAACGGCGGCCACGTCGAAACGACGGCAAAGGGCCGCATTATATCGGTCCTGCAGTCTGGGTGCAGTGTGTTTATGCGATAGAAACCGTCGTTTGGACGGTTTTTAGCGGCTTGAAAACCAAAAAGACATGGCGCGATGCTAAATGCAGGCTTTCGTCACTGGCAAGCCGATTAGCAGCCAAGGGAGGGGAAAAGCGAATAGGTGCTGATGAAAGGGCATTCAACCCCGATCAGGATCCCACCTAAACGCGCGGGCGGCCGTCAGTCCAGGCGCTGCCCCGAATCCGGCACGATCAGAATGCCGGCGCGCAAGCCATTGCGTACCTTGGGGTTAGGGAAGATGATCCGCGCCCCCTCCTCCTCCACGATCCAGCGCGTCTCGGCGAGGTCCTCGGCCAGCAGGTAGCCCTTGCTCAGTTCGGAGAAGTTCTCGATGTCTGCGGGCAGGTGCAGGTGGAAATTGTCACTGTGCTTGATGATCTCACGGGCCACGCTGAACAGTTTCAGGCCCTCGAGGGACTGCTCGGTTTCAGGCTCGGTGTGCTCGATGATCTGAATCAGCCGCGCTTCGAGCCGATCAAGATTGACCTGCTCGTTCTGCCCGAACGGACGCGCCTTGCCCAGCTCCAGGGTAAAGGCCTCGGCGTCGAGCTGCTCGTAGGTGAAAGCGCTGAAGGTAATCGATGACTTGCTCTGCAATAGCACCGCTTCCATACCGGCCGCCGCCAGGCGGGCCAACTCGCGGCGCGAGTGCTTGCGCCCTTCCTTGTACGGATAAAGTGCGAACTGCTCGATTTTCGAGCCACGAATGGCCGTGTGCAGGTCGTAGTGCAGGCGGGTACGCTCAGGCTTGCTGAAGAACACCCGAGCGAACTGCTCGAGCTCTGCAGCACGCAACGCCTCGAACCCACTGGAAAGCTCATGCCGGCCATTGAACAGGCGATTGATATCCTGCTCGATGAAACGCTCGCCCTTGCGGATCGCCGCCGGATTGCCGAACAGGAACAATATCCTGGCCCGAGGCTTGATCTTGCCGTTGGCCACCCCATGCAGGAGCCGTTCAAGCAGCTCGATCGGCGCAGTCTCGTTGCCATGGATCCCGGCCGACAGCAACAGGTCGAGCTGGCAGTCCTCGGCTTCGGGCGGACGCACCTCCAGCGCGCCCTCCCCCAGCCAGCGCAAACGCACGCCCCTGGGAGTCACTTGGGTCTTCTCGGCCGGTTCGTGATCGGTCAGGGTCAGCTCAAGCAATTTGCCAAGGGCGAGCATAGGCGCTTCCTTAGTGGTGGTGGCCGCAGTCCGGGCCGTGGACGTGATCGTCGTCTTCACCGGCATCGGCCGGTTCCATCTCCAGTTGCAGGCTCACCAGGTTGGTGGCCATCGGGCGCAGCAGCAGGTTGGCGTACTCCGCATCGCCTTCCTCGACGTCGACACCGATCAGCAACTGGCCACGGCCGTCCTGCTGAATCCAGACCTCCTTGCCTTGCCAGACCACGGCAAAGCGGGTGCAGGAAGTTTCCAGCTGGGTGCCGTCTTCATCTTCCAGGATCAGGCGCAGGGCATCGGACATTGCAAATTCTCTCTATCAAGGTTGGCGTTGGAACGGATAGACCGAGCCCAGCTTGAGAATGCCGGTCAGTTCATCCAGTGCCGTGCGGCATTCGTCCAGCAACTGTGGGTCGGCCAGGTCCGCTTCACCGAGGCGATCGCGGTAGTGCTTGTCGACCCACTGCACCAGGGTGTCGTACAGCGGGGCGGTCATGATAACGCCTGGATTGACCGCCGCCAGTTCCGATTCTTTCAGCGCCACGCGCAAGCGCAGGCAAGCCGGGCCGCCGCCGTTCTGCATGCTCTGCTTGAGGTCGAATACCTTGACCTCCTTCACCGCACCGCCTTGGTGGGTGAGTTGCTGCAAGTAGTCCCATACGCGCTCGTTGTTGCGACACTCCTCCGGCACGACCAGCAGCATCGAGCCGTCGTCGCGGCTGAGCAACTGGCTGTTGAACAGGTAGGAGCGCACTGCGTCCTCTACCGTAACCGCCGAACGCGGCACGCAAATGCCCTGGAAATTACCGCCCTTGCTGGCCAGTTTAGCCTGCAGCTGGGCAAGCACCGCTTCGGTTTCAAGAAACGCGTCCTCGTGGTAGAACAGCACCTCACCGTTGCCCACCGCGATCACATCGTTGTGGAACACCCCCTGGTCGATCACCGCGGGATTTTGTTGAGCGTAGACCACCCCACCCTCGCTCAGCCCGTGCAGACGCGCCACTGCCTGCGAAGCCTCCAGGGTCTGGCGCGCCGGATACTTCTGAGGCGCCGGGTAGCGGCTGTCGAAGGCGCTGCGGCCGTAGACGAAGAACTCGACGCCGGCCTCGCCGTAGCTGCGGCAGAAACGCGTGTGATTGGCCGCCCCTTCGTCACCGAACTGCGCCACTGCCGGCAGCGCCTCGTGATGGGCAAAAACGCGCGCGTCGTGGAACATCGCCCCCAGCACGCGGCTGGTGGTCGGGTGCTCGATGCTGCGGTGGTACTTGCAATTGAGGTTGGCGGCAGTGAAGTGCACGCGACCATCGGCAGTATCGGCGCTCGGGCTGACGGTCGCGGCGTTGGCCACCCACATACTCGACGCCGAGCAACTGGCCACCAGCAAGGGCATGGCTTGCTTGGCGGCACCTTGAATCACCTCGGCGTCACTGCCCGAGAAGCCCAGGCGGCGCAGTGCTGCCACATCCGGGCGCTCTTGCGGAGCCAGCACGCCCTGCTTGAAGCCCATGTCCATCAACGCTTTCATCTTCGCCAGGCCCTGGCGCGCCGCTTCGCGCGGGTTGGAACCCTGCTGGCTGTTGCTCTGCGAGGCCACGTTGCCGTAGGACAAGCCGCCATAGTTGTGGGTCGGCCCCACCAGGCCATCAAAATTCACTTCGTAGGATTTCATCGGCTAGGCTCCGAGACCGGTTGTTATAGGGTGACGCCCGGCGTCAGAGTCGCCGGCAATGCAAGGCTGGCGGTCTCCAGCGATGCCACAGGGTAGGCGCAATAGTCGGCTGCGTAATACGCACTGGCGCGGTGGTTGCCACTGGCACCGACACCCCCGAACGGCGCGCTGCTGGCAGCGCCAGTCAGTTGCTTGTTCCAGTTGACGATACCTGCACGGCTGCGCAACCAGAAGTGCTGGTAGCGCGCGTTGGAGTCCGACAACAGGCCAGCGGCCAGGCCATATTGGGTGTTATTGGCCTCCTCGATGGCAGCATCGAAGTCGGCGTAGCGAATCACCTGCAACAGCGGCCCAAACAACTCTTCGTCCGGGCGCCCGGCCACCCCGGTGACATCCAGCAGACCAGGGGTGAGCAACGCGGAACCGACCTGCGGCTGGGTCATTGGCAAAAGGGCCACAGCGCCCTTGCCGAGCAGTTCGGCCTGGGCTGTCAGCAGCGCCTGTGCAGCCTGCAGCGAAATCACCGAGCCCATGAACGGCGCCGGTTGCTGATCAAAGGCGCCGACGCTCAGGCCACGGCTGACTTCCACCAGGCGCGCAAGCAAACGGTCGCCCCAGGCGCCTTGCGGCACCAGCAGACGACGGGCACACGTGCAGCGCTGCCCGGCAGAAATGAACGCCGACTGGATGATGGTGTACACCGCCGCATCCAGGTCCTTGACCTCGTCGACCACCAGCGGATTGTTGCCGCCCATTTCCAGGGCGAGAATCTTGTCAGGGCGCCCGGCGAACTGCTGGTGCAGCAGGTTACCGGTACGGCTAGAGCCGGTGAAGAACAAGCCGTCGATGCCAGGGTTGGCAGCCAAGGCGACGCCTGTCTCTCGGGCGCCCTGCAACAGATTGAGCACCCCTGCCGGCAACCCGGCTTCGATCCAGCATTGCACCGTCAGCTCAGCGACCTTAGGGGTCAGCTCGCTGGGTTTGAACACCACACAGTTGCCCGCCAACAGCGCCGGGACGATATGGCCGTTGGGCAGGTGTCCAGGGAAGTTGTATGGGCCGAACACGGCCACCACACCGTGCGGCTTGTGCCGCAACACAGCGGTGGCGTCAGCCAGTGGGCCGCTTTTTTCGCCGGTACGCTCCCGGTAGCTCTGCACCGAGATCGCCACCTTGTTGACCATGCTGGTAACTTCAGTCGCCGACTCCCACAACGGCTTGCCGGTTTCCTCGCCAATGCACTGCGCCAACGCGTCGGCGCGGGCCTTGAGTGAAGCGGCAAATGCTTCGAGGACGGCGATGCGCGCATCCAGGCTCAGTTGCGCCCAGCCAGGGAAAGCCTGGCGCGCCGCCGCAACGGCGGCCTCGACCTGGCTCGCATCGGCACCCTGCCCAGCCCAAACCACGGCCTGGGTGACTGGATTGAGCGATTGCAGCGGCTCGCCGAGCCCGGCCTGCCATGCACCGGCAATGAAATGCGTGGTCATTTACTGGGCCTCCCGACTGGCTGTCAGCGGCACCGCGCGCACGTTGTCGCCGACCCCCATGCGTAGGCGCTTGGCGGTCAAGGGATCGACCACCAAGGTACCGGCTGCCAGGCGCGCGGGGGCGGCAGTGATACGACAGTCATCGCGCTTGCGGTTATGGATGATGTAAGGCGTCGCGTCATCGCCCGGGGTACCGACGGCCAGCACCAGGGTCTGACTTTCGCGCACCGCGCGGATTTTGGCGGTCTCGCATTCGATGGCAGGGCCGGCGTCGAAGATGTCGACGAACCCCTGGTAGTTGAAGCCTTCACGCTTGAGCATCGCCAGCGCAGGCTCGGTGTCCGGGTGCACGCGACCAATCGCGCTGCGCGCAGCCTCCGACAGGAAACAGGTGTACAACGGGAACTTGGGCATCAGCTCGGCGATGAACGACTTGTTGCCAACGCCGGTGAGGTAGTCGGCCTGGCTGAACTCCATCTTGAAGAAGTGTCGGCCCAGGCTTTCCCAGAAAGGCGAACGGCCGTGTTCATCAGACATGCCGCGCATTTCGGCGATGATTTTCTTACCGAACAAGTCGGGGAATTCGGCGATGAACAGCATCCGCGACTTGGACAGCAGGTGACCGTTACGCCCGCTGCGGTAATCGCTGCGCAGGAACAGCGAGCACAGTTCCGAGTTGCCGGTCAGGTCATTGGCCAGGAACAACGTGGGGATTTCACGGTAGATGTTCAGTTCCTGAGAGGCGCTGACAGTCAGGCCGACCCGGTAGTTGTACCAAGGCTCGCGTAAACCCACGGCACCCGCGATGGCGCTGATGCCCACCACCAGGCCCTCATCGTTCTCCAGCACGAACAGGTAGTCCGTGTCGCCGCGCTCGGCTTGGCCGCTGAAACTCTTCTCGGCCCAACCCACACGCCGGGCGAGTCGCTCTTCATTGGCCGGCAGTGTAGTCAGCCCGGTAGTTCCAGTGCTGCGGGCCAGGTCGATCAGCGCGGGTAAATCGCTGCTGCGTACGGGACGAACGATCATGCTTTCTCCTTGTGCAGCGGGCGTGGCCTGCCGCAAAACTCACTGTTCCGGCGTTTCAGACCGCGACCAGGCGCACACTGGCGCCCTCGCCGACACCCAGTGCATCCGCTGCCTGTGCATTCAAGATGACCGGTTTGCCCGGCACCCAATCCAGCTCCAGCAGTACGGCGCGGTAATCCTGCAACTGACCATTGCACACCAGGTACGGGCGCGTGCCCTTGACCGGGCTATCGTCGAGCTTGACCGGTACTACACGGCTCTGGGCGATCGAGCGGATGCCCGAGGCGCGCGCATGCAGGGTCGGCCCGCCGTCGAAAATGTCGATGTAGTGTTCGGTCTCGAAGCCTTCGCGCATGAGAATGTCGAAGGTGATCTGCGCGCGCGGGTGCACCTGCCCCATGGCCTCCTGGGCCTGGTCAGGCAACAGCGGCACGTAGATCGGGTAATGCGGCATCAGCTCAGCCAGGAAGGTACGGCTCTTCAAGCCGCACAGACGCTCGGCATCGGCGTAGTTCAAGTCGAAGAAATTGCGTCCGATGGCATCCCAGAACGGCGACTCACCCTGCTCGTCGCTGTAGCCGACGATTTCGGTGACCACTGCATCGGCGAAACGCTCAGGGTGCGAGGCCATGAACAGCAGGCGGCCGCGCGAATTCAGCTCGGCCCAGCCGCTGTCCACCAACTCGGGCAGCACATAGAAGCTGGTCAGCAGGCTGTTGCCGGTCAGGTCATGGCACAGCGACAGCACATGAATCTTGTTGTGGATTTTCAGCTCGCGCGAGGCATGCACGAAGGTTTCGTTGCGAAAGCTGTAGAACGGTTCGGAATAGCCGGCCGAGGCGACGATGGCCGAGCACCCGACGAGCCTGCCGGTGTCGCTGTCCTCGAGCACGAAGAAATAGCTCTCTTCACCGTTGAAGCTCACTTCGGCGGCGAAGGAGGTTTCCGAGGCGGCGATCTTGTCGCCCAGGCGGCCGGCATCGTCCGGTAGCGAGGTGACACCCACCGGACTGTCGGCAGCCATGCGCTGCACTTCGTTCAGATCCGCCATTTGCGCGGGGCGCATCACCAGCATGGTGTCACTCCTTTGGGGAAAGCGTGCCGCTCACATCGACACGGAAAAACAGCGGGCACACGCCACCACCTGCCAGCAGGTGCCCGCCTTGAATTCAGGTGCCGCCGGCCCTGCACAGGGCCGGCGAACAAGGCCGGTCAGGCCTTGATCAGTTGCGCCACGGCGCGCTCGAAACGGTCCATGCCTTCGTCGATGTCGGCATCCTCGATCACCAGGCTCGGGGCGAAACGCACCACGTCAGGGCCTGCCTGCAGCACCATGACGCCTTCTTTTTCAGCCGCGTTGAGCACGTCCTTGGCCTTGCCCTTCCAGGCCTCGCTCAGCACGCAGCCGATCAGCAAGCCCACGCCGCGCACCAAGCTGAACAGGCCGGTATCCTGGCCGATCTTCTCGAGACGGGTCTTGAAACGCGCGTGCTTGGCCTTGATGCCCGCCAGGGTCTCGGGGGTGTTGATCACGTCCAGCACCGCACACGCCACCGCGCAGCCCAGCGGGTTGCCGCCATAGGTGGTGCCGTGGGTGCCGACGGCCAGGTGCTTGGCAAGCTCGCTGGTGGTCAGCATCGCGCCGATCGGGAAACCGCCGCCCAGGCTCTTGGCGCTGGTCAGGATATCCGGGGTCACGCCGTAGTGCTGGTAGGCATACAGCGAGCCGGTGCGGCCAACGCCGGTCTGCACTTCATCGAAGATCAGTAGGGCATTGTGCTCGTCACACAGCTTGCGCGCGCCTTCCAGGTAGGCCTTATCAGCCGGCACCACGCCGCTCTCACCCTGGATCGGCTCAATCACCACAGCGCAGGTCTTGTCGGAAATCTGTGCCTTGAGCGCTTCCAGGTCGTTGTATGGCACGTGGCTGATGCCGGTGATCTTCGGGCCGAAACCGTCAGAGTACTTCGGCTGGCCACCCACGCTCACGGTGAACAGGGTGCGGCCGTGGAAGCTGTTGACGGTGGCGATGATCTCGTTTTTTTCCGCACCGAAACGGTCGTGGGCCACGCGACGGGCCAGCTTGAAGGCCGCTTCGTTGGACTCGGCGCCGGAGTTGCAGAAGAACGCCCGGTCAGCGAAGGTCGCGTCCACCAGCTTGTGCGCCAGGCGCAGTGCCGGCTCGTTGGTGAACACATTAGAGACGTGCCAGAGGGTGTTGGCCTGCTCGGTCAGGGCCTTGACCAACGCCGGATGGCAGTGACCCAGCGCGTTGACGGCGATGCCGCCGGCAAAGTCGATCAGCTCGCGACCCGACTGGTCCCATACTCGGGAACCCTCGCCTCGCACAGGAATGAAGGCCGCCGGAGAATAATTGGGGACCATCACCTGGTCGAAATCGGCACGTTGCACCGGGGCTTGCTCAACGGACATCTGAGTCTCCTGAAGAGGAACGCTGGTCTGGAAGTGGCCAGCGATGGGGGGATTGTAAGGACTGATCGGCGCCTGTCCTTGCTGCCAGGCGACAACTTGTTACAGCGCCAAACCCTGTTTTAACAAGGCTTTCGGCAATGCGACAAACAGTGTCGCAATCGCGCAGTGTAAAGGGAGACAGGGGCTGGGTGAACGGGTGTTCACATAAGAAAGGATGTTACCTGTCCCGGCCCTTTCGCGGGTAAGCCCGCTCCCACAGGGACCGCACAGGTTTCAAATGCTGTGCAGGTCCAGTGGGAGCGGGCTTGCCCGCGAAAAGGGCCAGCACAAGCAATAAAGAAATCAGCCCTTTTCGGCAGGCGCCGAACTCAGCTCGAACGGGCTGCTGCTGCGCCGCTGGTTGCGGTCTTCACGCGGGGTGGCGCCAAAGAAGTTGCGGTAGGCGCTGGAGAAATGCGGCCCGGACGAGAATCCGCACGACAAGCCGATCTGGATGATCGACTTGCTGGTCTGCATCAGCATCTGCCGCGCCTTGTTCAGGCGCAGCTCCAGGTAATACTGACTCGGCACGCGGCTCAGGTACTGCTTGAAGATGCGCTCCAGCTGACGCCGCGAGACGCACACGTGCTGGGCGATTTCATCCGTGGTCAAAGGCTCTTCGATATTGGCCTCCATCAGCAGCACGGCCTGGGTGAGCTTGGGATGGCTAGAACCTAGACGGTTTTGCAGCGGAATACGTTGCCGCTCGCCCCCTTCACGAATGCGCTCGACCACCAGCTCCTCGGACACCGCGCCCGCCAGCTCCGCACCATGGTCGCGGGCCAGCACCGCCAGCAGCAGGTCGGTCAGTGCCATGCCGCCGCAGGCCGTCAGGCGGTCACGATCCCAGTCGAACAGGTGACTGGTAGCGATCACTTTGGGGAAGCGCTCGGCGAAATCGTCCTGCCAGCGCCAATGAACTGCGGCCCGGTAGCCATCGAGCAAACCCAATGCAGCCAGTGGATACACGCCAGCCGACAAGCCGCCGATCATGCAGCCACCCCGGGCCAGTTGCTTGAGCGCCGCAGACAACGCCGCACCTACCGCGGCAGGCGGCTCATCCGCCATCAGAAAGAGCTTATGGCAACCTTCCAGGCGCCCATTCCAGGCCTCGCCCGGCAAGCGCCAGGCGCCCTCCTGAGCCGCTTCGGCGTGCAGGAATACCTGCTCGTAGACCACATCCGGATGCACCCGCTGAGCCACCAGCAACACTTCTTCGGCCAACGCCAGGGTCAGCGGCCGCGTGCTGGGCCAGATGAGAAATCCGATTCGCTGGGTGGTCATAGGGCGTGGTCCGAAACCTGAAAGAAGGTGGTGCGCGCCTGTGGCGCAGGAAGCAGGCTACGTGCACCACGCAGCATGCCCCATTCTGGTGCAAAAGTGCAGCTTTACTTCAGGCTGCCCGAGAGGAACTGCTTGAGCCGCTCCGACTGCGGATTGACCAGCACTTCGCGCGGGCAGCCACGCTCCTCCACCAACCCTTTGTGCAGGAACACCAGCTGGTTGGAAACCTCGCGGGCAAAGCCCATCTCATGGGTAACCACGACCATGGTGCGACCCTCCTGGGCCAGCGACTGCATCACCTTGAGCACATCGCCTACCAGCTCCGGGTCGAGCGCCGAGGTGGGTTCATCGAACAGCATCACCTCAGGCTCCATGGCCAAGGCGCGGGCGATTGCCACGCGCTGCTGCTCGCCCCCCGACATATGCCCCGGGAAAGCGTCCTTGCGATGGGCCACACCCACCTTGGCCAGGTAGTGTTCAGCCTTTTCCAGGGCCTCTTTCTTGTTCACGCCCAGCACGTGAACCGGTGCCTCGATGATGTTCTCAAGGGCCGTCATGTGCGACCACAGGTTGAAGTGCTGGAACACCATCGACAGGCGCGAACGCATGCGCTGCAGCTGCTTCGGGTCGGCAGCCCTGAGCGCGCCATCCTTGCCAGCCACCAGTTTGAGTTCTTCGTTATTGAGCAGGATCTTGCCGCCGTGGGGCTGCTCGAGCAGGTTGATGCAGCGCAGGAAGGTGGACTTGCCCGAGCCGCTGGAGCCGATGATGCTGATCACATCGCCCGCCTTGGCCTCGAGGGAGACGCCCTTGAGGACCTCGTGGCTGCCGTAGCGCTTGTGCAGGTCCTGGATTTGAAGTTTGTACATGCTGTCGGTTCTCACAGAGCGGTCAGTGCTTGCGCGGCGCCAGGTAGCCGAGCCAGCGGCGTTCGGCCATCTTGAACAGGCGTACGAGGATGAAGGTCAGGCACAGGTAGAACACGCCTGCCGTGATGTAGGCCTCGAAAGGCAGGTAGTACTGGGCATTGACCGTGCGTGCGGCACCGGTGATATCGATCAGGGTGACGATCGACGCCAGGCTGGTGGTCTGCAACATCATGATCACCTCGTTGCTGTACTGCGGCAGCGCACGGCGCAGCGCCGAGGGCAGCAGGATGCGGCGGTACATCTTCATGCGCGACATGCCAATCGCCTTGGCCGCCTCGATCTCACCGTGCGGCGTGGCCTTGAGGCTGCCGGCGATGATCTCGGCGGTGTAGGCACTGGTATTGATGGCGAACGCAAGGCAAGCGCAGAAGGTCGCACTGGACAGCCACGGCCACAGGACGCTCTCGCGCACCGCCTCGAACTGAGCCAGGCCGTAGTAGATCAGGAACAATTGCACCAGCATCGGCGTGCCACGGATCACGTAGGTGTAGAGCCAGGCGCTCATATTCACCAGCGGCTGTTTCGACACTCGCATCAAGCCCAGCGGAATCGCCGCCAGCAGGCCAAAGAACAGCGACAGCGCCAGCAATTTGAGGGTGGTCAGCAGGCCGCCCACGTACAGCGGCATGGCCTCCCAGATCACGTTGTAGTCGAAAATCATAGCTCAGCCACCTTGACGCCAACCGAGTAGCGCTTCTCGAGGTACTTCAGCGCCAGCAGCGAGACACTGGTGAGCACCAGGTACAACGCAGCCACCGCCAGGAAGAAGGTGAAGGGTTCGCGGGTGGCGTCGGCAGCCTGCTTGGCCTTGAACATCATATCTTGCAGGCCCACCACCGAAATCAGAGCCGTGGCCTTGGTCAGTACCAGCCAGTTGTTGGTGAAACCTGGAATCGCCAGACGGATCATCTGCGGCACCATGATTCGGAAGAACACCTGCACCCCGCTCATGCCATACGCCGCACCGGCCTCGGCCTGGCCCTTGGGAATCCCCAGGAAGGCGCCACGGAAGGTTTCCGAAAGATAGGCACCGAAAATGAAGCCCAACGTACCGATACCGGCCGCCATCGGGTTCAGGTCGATGTAGTCGTCATAGCCAACCAGCGGCGCGACCCGGTTGATGATGTCCTGGCCACCGTAGAAGATCAGCAGGATCAGTACCAGGTCCGGGATGCCACGGATCACCGTGGAGTACAGATCCCCCAGCCAGGCCAGCCAACGCACCGGCGACAAACGCAGCGCCACGCCGATCAGGCCGAGGACGATGGCCAGGGCCATCGACGACAGGGCGAGCTGCAGCGTCAGCCACGCCCCGTCGAGGATGACTGCCCCATAGCCTTTCAACATGATTGGAATTCCTCAGGGCTTGGGAATGAAAAAATGGTGCAAACCTCAGCGATCCTGCTGTTTGCACCATTGCACAGGTGAGACTCGACGGCTTACTTGGATTCCGGACCGTAGATATCGAAGTTGAAGTACTTCTTCTCGATTGCCTGGTATTTGCCGTTAGCGCGGATGGCGTCGATCGCGGCGTTGATACGCTCGGCGTTAGCCTTGTCGCCCTTGCGCACAGCGATACCCACACCGTCGCCGAAGTATTTCACGTCGGTGAACGCCGGACCGACGAAGGCGAAGCCTTTGCCGGCATCGGTTTTCAGGAAACCGTCTTCGAGCAGGGTCGCATCAGCCACGGTGCCGTCCAGGCGACCGGCAGCGACATCCAGGTAGATTTCGTTCTGCGTGCCATACGGCACGACAGTAGCGCCTTTGGGGGCCAGCACTTCCTTGGCGAAGCGGTCATGGATCGAGCCGCGCTGTACGCCAATCTTCTTGCCCTTGAGCTCATCGAGGCTATCGCTGACCACAGCGCCTTCCTTCATGACCAGGCGCGCTGGGGTGAGGTAGTAGCGCTTGGTGAAATCGACGGATTTCTTGCGGTCTTCGGTGATCGACATCGACGACAGGATCGCGTCGATCTTGCGCACTTTCAGCGCCGGGATCAGGCCGTCGAACTCCTGTTCGACCCAGGTGCACTTGGCTTTCATCTCTTCGCACAGGGCGTTGCCGATGTCGTAGTCGAACCCAGCAATACTGCCATCAGGCTGCTTGAAGGCGAAGGGTGGGTAAGCAGCCTCGATACCGATCTTCAACGGCTTTTCATCGGCCTGCGATACCAGGGAAAACATGGAAAGCGCCAGGGCGCCAAACAGTGCGAGCTTCTTCATCAGGTAACTCCATCGGTACGGGGCAATACGAGGCAGTTGTAACGGCTGCCCGCTATGCGAATGGGTACAACGCGAGCCGCGCAGGTTTCGACCAAGGTCGCAGACCACGAGCGAGTGAGTGGCATTCTAACGACAGCCCTTTAGTCGATATTTCTTCAAAGCGACAACTAGTTATAGAAGCGCCTGAAACCGCGGCGGGCGATGTTGACAGCCCTTGCAAATTATGCAAGAGCAAAAGGAAAATAACCTTTATCCAAAGCAATAAGCGGGCCCATTATTCGCAAACCCTTGAATTCCGGCAAGTCCAGCGTGTCACCTCAGGTAAAAAGACGACGAAAACGCCCCGGTTTGGCGCATGAGTGTTTCCACAAGCCCCAGCATTGTGCGAAAGCTCCGACAACATCAGTTACCGATGAATGTCGGAGTAACAGTTCCCTCCTCCCTTGAGTAAAGCAAAAACCCCGCCGGTTGCCCGGCGGGGTTTTCATTAGGCGGCTTCACATAGCCGGTGCGATGTCTGTCAGGGCAGATCTGGCCCTAACGCCGCTCGCACGCCACCGACACGGCTTACCTCGATCAAGCCGACGCCAGGCTCATGGCCTTGTGGGTGTCGATCAGGTGCTGCACCACACCCGGATCAGCCAACGTGGAGATATCACCCAGTGCGTCGTATTCGCCGGTGGCGATCTTGCGCAGGATACGTCGCATGATCTTGCCCGAACGCGTCTTCGGCAATCCCGGGGCCCACTGGATCACGTCCGGCGAGGCAATCGGGCCGATTTCCTTGCGCACCCAGTTCTTCAGTTCCAGGCGCAGCTGCTCACTCGGCTCTTCGCCTGCATTGAGGGTGACGTACACATAGATACCCTGCCCCTTGATGTCGTGCGGCACGCCCACCACCGCCGCCTCGGCGACTTTCGAGTGGGCGACCATGGCGCTTTCGATCTCGGCGGTCCCCATACGGTGGCCCGAGACGTTGAGCACATCGTCCACCCGGCCTGTGATCCAGTAGTAGCCGTCTTCGTCGCGACGCGCACCGTCACCGGTGAAGTACATGCCGCGGAAGGTCTTGAAGTAGGTATCGACGAAGCGGTCGTGGTCGCCGTACAGCGAACGCGACTGGCCCGGCCAGGAGTCGAGGATCACCAAGTTGCCTTCCGCGGCGCCATCGATCAGGTTACCCAGGTTGTCCACCAGTGCCGGCACCACGCCGAAGAACGGACGCGTGGCTGAGCCAGGCTTGAGCGCCGTGGCACCCGGCAGCGGGCTGATCAGGATGCCGCCGGTTTCAGTCTGCCACCAGGTATCGACGATCGGGCAACGCTCCTTGCCCACGGCCTTGTTGTACCAGTTCCAGGCTTCCGGGTTGATCGGCTCACCTACCGAACCCAGCAGACGCAGGCTGGAACCGTCGGCACCGGCCACCGCAGCCTGGCCTTCAGCCATCATGGCGCGAATGGCGGTGGGGGCGGTGTAGAGGATGTTGACCTTGTGTTTGTCGATGATCTTCGACACACGAGTGATGTCCGGGTAGTTAGGCACGCCTTCGAACAGCAAGGTGGTCGCACCATTGGCCAGCGGGCCATACACGATATAGCTGTGGCCGGTGACCCAACCCACATCCGCGGTGCACCAGTACACCTCGCCCGGGCGATAGTCGAAGACCCGCTCATGGGTCAGTGCGGCATACACCAGATAACCGCCAGTGGTGTGCAACACCCCCTTGGGCTTGCCGGTGGAACCGGAAGTGTAAAGGATAAACAGCGCTTCTTCGGCCCCCATTTCCTTCGGCGCGCAGTGGCTGGAGGCGACCTTCATCAGGTCTTCGTACCAGATGTCGCGATGCTGGTGCCAGGCGATGTCGCCACCGGTGCGCTTGCACACGATGATCTTCTGCACGCTATTGGTTTCAGGGTTGGTCAGGGCCAGGTCGACATTGGCCTTGAGCGGCGTGCGGCGACCACCGCGCACCCCTTCGTCGGCGGTGATCACCACCTTGGATTTGCAGTCGATGATGCGCCCAGCCAGGGCCTCGGGAGAAAAACCACCGAACACGACCGAGTGGATCGCGCCAATACGGGCGCACGCCAGCATGGCGACGACGGCCTCAGGGATCATTGGCATGTAGATGGTCACCACATCGCCACGGTGCACGTCCTGGCCACGCAAGGCGTTGGCGAACTTGCAGACCTGCTCGTGAAGTTCGCGGTAGGTGATGTTGCGGTGCTCGGAAGGGTCATCGCCTTCCCAGATGATCGCCAACTGGTCGCCGCGCGTTTCGAGGTGACGATCCAGGCAGTTTGAGGAAACGTTCAGAGTGCCATCGGCGAACCACTTGATATCGACATGATGGTCGTCGAACGAGGTCTGCTTGACCTTGGTGAAAGGCTTGATCCAGTCCAGACGCTGGGCTTGCTCGCGCCAGAATCCGTCCGGGTTGATCACCGATTGCTGGTACATGGCCTTGTAGGTGGCCTCGTCGGTCAGGGTACTGGCCGCAACCTCGGGACGAACGGGATACAGTGGAGCCGCACTCATCTGTGTTACCTCGGTGTAATAGTTGTTTTTGTATGGGACCGTTTGTAACTGTACCAGAGCGTCATAGGCCATTCGACGTTGGTAGTAACACGACCGACTGCACCCCCAGGAAAATGGAACGACCGCTCTAGGTCATGGCATACAGCCACTTCCACAAAGACCGCTTTACTGTCGAGCGGTGATTGTTACAGATTCCGCCAACAGTCTTTATCAAAACCCGCTCTGTTTCAGGCGCGCCAGCGCCCCTAAAATTCATCTCGCCAGCAACGGCAATGCGATTAACTTCCGCTAACACCCCCACGCAGGCAAGTTAATCGGCAGTTCATTCAGAACATTGAAACTCGTTGTACTCGCGGCGCCACAAGCGCCGCGTGCCCCCTTACGACCTTAGACAGGTAAATTGAAAATGAAAGCTTTACTGGTATTGGTACTTGGCAGTCTTTGCGGCGCGGCAATGGCCGGCGAGGCAAAAGATGCCGAGCAGATTCCGGTCGAACAGTACAGTTACGCGCAGCACTTGGATATCGCCCGCGTCATTTCCATGAGCGAAGTTCCGAATGTCTGCGAAGTGGTGCCCGCGCGCATGACCTACGAGGACTCCAAGGGCCAGAAGCACATTCTCGAATACCGCGTCATGGGTAACGGTTGCTCCAACGGTTGATTCGCCCAACCCCATCGCCAGACCGGCCTGCACCACGACAATCATGTGGCCGCAGGCCGGCCCTTGAGATCCGCTCGACACGTGAACTTTCTATTTCACTGCGCCGACTTGCCCACGGCATAATCACGTAACTTATTGGCAATCGTCGTGTGTGAAACACCTAATCTTTTGCCCAGCGCCCGACTACTTGGAAAGTCATTCAGCAAACGTTCCAACACCGCTTTTTCAAAGCGCCCGACAATCTGCGCAAGATCGCCCTCCAGGGAAAATTCACCCAACGGCTGACGTGCACCATAATCTGGCAGACGAATATGCTCCGCCTTCACCACGCCGCCTTCGCATAATGAAACGGCCTGGAATAATACATTTTCCAATTGCCGTACATTGCCTGGCCAATGATAGTGCGCCAACTTGTCCATCGCCGTGGGTAACAAGCGCGGCATTGCACAACCGATCTGCCGACTGGCTTGGTCGAGGAAGTGCTGTACCAGCCCATCCAGCCCATCCATGCACTCACGCAACGGCGGAATGTGCAACGACAGCACGTTTAAACGGTGATACAGGTCCTGGCGGAACTCGCCGCGCGCGCACAATTCGGACAGGTCGACCTGGGTCGCGCAAATCACCCGCACATCCAGGTACACCTCCTCGTCGCTGCCGACCCGCCTGAAGCATCCATCCTGGAGAAAACGCAGCAATTTCACCTGCAAGCGAGGGCTCATCTCGCCAACCCCATCGAGGAACAAGGTGCCCCCGGCAGTCAGCTCCAGCAACCCGAGCTTGCCCTCGGCCCGTGCCCCCTCGAAGGCACCTGGGCCGTAGCCGAACAGCTCGGTTTCGGCCATCGACTCGGGCAAGCCCGCGCAATTGAGGGCCATCAACGGCGCCTGGCCACGCGGGCTGGCCAGGTGACAGGCACGCGCCAGCAGTTCCTTGCCAGTACCCGTTTCGCCCTCGATCAACAGCGGCGCGTCCAGCGGCGCCATGCGCCGCGCCTCGCGCACCACCGCGGCCATGACCCGCGAGCTTTGAAAGATACTGTCAAAGCCCCGCAGTTCCTGCTTGCGTACGTTATAGATGCGCTCGCCAATACGGTCGGCGCGGTGCAGGGTCAGTACCGCGCCTGCCAATGCCTCGCTGTCATCGTGCTCCGATTGCAGCGGAGCAATGTCGGCCAGGAACACATCGCCCTTGACCTTGATGCGCAGCCCATTGATGCGCGACTGGTTAGCCCGCACCAACTCTGGCAGGTCAAAATCCTCGACATAGCGTGACAGCGGCAACCCCGGCACCTCATCCACGCGCACCCCGAGCAACTGCGCAGCCGTCCGGTTGGCGGCGACGATACTGCCCCCCATATCGACCGACAGCACCGGGAAATCCAGCGCCCCCAACAACGCGTTGAGCTCCATGTGCCGCCGCTCACTGGGCATCAGCCCGACCCGCTTGACCCCGAACACCCCGGCGATGGACTCGAACTTCGGCCGCAGCGCCTGGAACTGCAAGTTGATCAAGTTCGGGCAATGCAGGTAGATGGCATTGCCATGGTCGCCGCCGACTTCGCCACGCAGCACGTTGATACCGTACTCGACCAACAGGTTGAGGATGTCGCGCAGAATGCCGATGCGGTTCTGGCAATGCACTTTGATACGCATGGAAAACCCCAGGAGCGCGGGAAGTTTCGCTTCGTCACGCAGAAAAGTCGTAAAGATAAGCTGACAAAAACCCCACGACAGCCAGCCTCAGGCACCCGATTTTCCGCGACATCGCGATTTTTGTAAAATAAACGTTACAAAAACAGCGATCGCGCCGCCGTTTACCTCAGCCTCTCCCCCCTGCAAAGCTGCTCTGGCCGGGATATTTCTAGGGCATGTTCCACTCATAACAAGAAGCCCTCACCTGGAGAGCCACATGAAACAGACGCACTACGTGGCACGCGAGCCCGATGCGCACGGCTTTATCGACTACCCCGAGCAAGAGCATAGGGTATGGAACACCCTGATCACCCGTCAGATGAAGGTCATCGAAGGCCGGGCGTGCCAGGAATATCTCGACGGCATCGAGCAGCTCAAGCTGCCACATGAGCGCATCCCGCAGTTGGGCGAGATCAACAAAGTGCTGGGCGCCACGACCGGGTGGCAGGTCGCCCGGGTGCCGGCGCTGATCCCGTTCCAGACGTTCTTCGAGCTGCTGGCCAGCAAGCGCTTCCCGGTGGCCACCTTCATCCGCACACCGCAGGAGCTGGACTACCTGCAAGAGCCCGACATCTTCCACGAGATCTTCGGCCACTGCCCGCTGCTGACCAACCCATTCTTCGCCGAATTCACCCACACCTACGGCAAGCTTGGCCTGGCCGCGAGCAAGGAACAGCGCGTGTTCCTGGCACGCTTGTACTGGATGACCATCGAATTTGGCCTGATGGACACCGCCCAGGGCCGCAAGATCTATGGCGGCGGCATCCTTTCCTCGCCCAAGGAGACGGTCTACAGCCTGTCCGGCGAGCCTGAGTACCAGGCCTTCGACCCCATCGAGGCCATGCGCACGCCATACCGTATCGATATCCTGCAGCCTGTGTACTTCGTGCTACCCAACCTCAAGCGCCTGTTCGACCTGGCTCACGAGGACATCGCAGGCATGGTCCAACAGGCCATGCAGTTGGGGCTACACGCCCCGAAGTTTCCCCCGAAGGCGGCGGCGTGAGCCGCCCTTGTCGATAACAATTCAAACCGGAAAATCACCATGAATGCCTTGAACCAAGCCCACTGCGAAGCCTGCCGCGCCGACGCGCCGAAGGTTACCGATGAAGAGCTGGCGGAGCTGATCCGCGAGATCCCGGACTGGAGCATCGAAGTACGCGACGGCCACATGGAGCTTGAGCGTGTGTTCCTGTTCAAGAACTTCAAGCACGCCCTGGCCTTCACCAACGCCGTCGGCGACATCGCCGAGGCCGAAGGCCATCATCCAGGCTTGCTGACCGAATGGGGCAAGGTCACCGTTACCTGGTGGAGCCACTCGATCAAGGGCCTGCACCGCAACGACTTCATCATGTGCGCACGCACCGATGAGGTGGCGAAAGGCGCAGAAGGCCGCAAATAGGTCCGTACCACGTGGATGGCACCGGCTTCGCCGGTGCTCGCGGTACCCGCAAGTGCCTTGCTTGCGCCCAGACTATCAATACACTCACGACCTCCTCCCCGTCCGATATCCGCACGCAAAACCGACAGACGTGCCGGAAAATTTTCAAACTGTCATCCGCACTGCGGTATCCTGCCCCAGCTTTTCGAAGCCCTCACGCGCCAAGCGCAGCCTTCTCACTCACACTTGCGAGGAACGACGAGATGCATGAAATCCCGAATCTTCCCTTCCCAAGCCTGAACCCCGAAGAGCAATCCGTTGCTGCCCACGCCGAACCGACGCCTGCCGTCGAACCTGGCAGCGACGATCAATCCAGCGCCGACCAGGACTAACCGCGCCCATCGACAGTGTGAAAACGGCTGGCTTGTGGGAACCTCCCCGTCATCGCGTTTTCACACCGTCCAGACCCTCTGCCCACCGAAGGCCCCCATGCCCGATTCACCGCGCCCCCTTGCGGTCACCCTGCAAGTCGTCTCCATCGTTCTGTTCACCTTCATCGGCTACCTGAACATCGGCATTCCCCTCGCCGTCCTGCCAGGCTATGTACACAACCAACTGGGCTTCAGCGCCGTAATCGCGGGCCTGGTGATCAGTGTGCAGTACCTCGCCACCCTGCTCAGCCGCCCGACCGCCAGCCGCATCATCGACAACCTCGGCAGCAAAAAGGCGGTCATGTGGGGTTTGGCCGGCTGCGGCCTGAGCGGCGTATTCATGCTGGCCTGCAACTTCCTCACGGCCTGGCCTTGGCTGAGCCTTGCGTGCCTGCTGATCGGTCGCCTGGTGCTAGGCAGCGCTGAAAGCTTGGTGGGCTCGGGCTCGATCGGCTGGGGCATTGGCCGGGTTGGCGCGAACAATACCGCCAAGGTCATCTCTTGGAACGGCATTGCCAGCTACGGCGCACTGGCCATCGGCGCGCCGCTGGGCGTACTGATGGTCAAGAACCTCGGGATGTGGAGCATGGGCGTGAGCATCATCCTGCTCGGCGTGCTGGGGGTGTTGCTGGCCTGGCCCAAGCGCGCCGCCCCGGTGGTGGCTGGCGTGCGTCTGCCGTTCCTGCGGGTATTGGGCAAAGTCTTCCCACATGGGTCGGGGCTGGCCCTGGGCTCGATCGGCTTCGGTACAATCGCCACATTCATCACCCTGTACTACACCAGTCGCAACTGGCCGAACGCAGCTCTGACCCTGAGCCTGTTCGGCGCTAGCTTCATTTGCGCGCGGCTGATGTTCGGCAACCTGATCAACCGTATTGGCGGCTTTCGCGTGGCCATCGCCTGCCTGTCGGTGGAGACGCTGGGGCTGCTGATGCTGTGGTTGGCGCCCAACCCGCACCTGGCCTTGGCCGGTGCGGCATTGAGCGGGTTCGGCTTCTCGCTGGTGTTCCCCGCACTGGGGGTCGAGGCGGTAAATCAAGTGTCGGCGGCCAACCGGGGCGCGGCGGTGGGCGCGTACTCGCTGTTCATCGACCTGTCGTTGGGGATCACCGGCCCACTGGTGGGCGCGGTGGCAGCGGGGTTCGGGTTCGCTTCGATGTTTTTGTTTGCAGCAGCGGCGGCGGCGTGTGGATTGGTGTTGAGTTTGTATCTGTACCGGCAGGCACGGCGACTGCGCCAGAACAGCTGATCTGCTCGAATCTGCGCCAGCCTCTTCGCGGGTAAACCGGGGCGCCGAACCGCCGCTCTCACAGGTACAGCGCAAGCTTGAGACCCTGCGCAATCCTGTGGGAGCGGGCTTGCCCGCGAACACCGGCAAAGCCGGTGCCATACACCGAGTCGCCTGCTTCGCGGTGGTCCGGCACTCCGGCAAGCCCGCTCCCACAGGGTACGCGGAGCGCTTGCGAAATCAGTTCTCTGCGCGACAGCGCAGCCCAAAGGGCTGGGTGATCTCCTACAGGTACAGCGCTGGATTCAGGTTTCGCGCAATCCTGTGGGAGCGGTGGTTCGGCGCCCCGGTTTACCCGCGAAGAGGCCGGTGCAGGCTTGAGACCACTCAGCGCTGCGCGTACTGCAGCACCACCTCCAGCGGATGGCGCAACTGTTTCTCGGTCATGCGCTTGACCTGGCTGCGGCACGAATAGCCGGTCGCCAACGCCTCACCGTCCTTGTCCAGCTTGGTCGCCCAGGACTGCTCGAAAATGGTCTTCGAGGTCTGCTGGTTACGCGCCTCGTGCCCATAGGTGCCGGACATGCCGCAGCAACCAGTGGCCTCGGTGACCAGCTTGAGCCCTATGCGCGCGAACACCTGCTCCCACTGCTTGGTGCTGGCCGGCACGTTGGTTTTCTCGGTGCAGTGGGCCATCAGACGGAAGCTGCCCGCGCCAGGCGCAGCCTGCTCAGGCAGCACATTCATCAGCCACTCCTGAGGCAGCAGCACGGGCGGGCAGTCCACGCCATCGACCTTCTGGTACTCCTGGCGATACACCAGGGTCATGGCCGGGTCCAAGCCCACCAGAGGCACACCACAGTCCGCCAACGCCTTGAGCTGGGTGGCATTGCGGATCGCCGCCTTGGCGAACGCGCCAAGGAAGCCCTGCACATGCAGCGGCTTGCCGTTGGCGCTGTAGGGCGCCAGGAATACCTTGTGGCCTAGGCGATGGGCCAGCTCAATGAACGCCGCCAGCAACGGCGTCTCGAAGTAGCGGGTGAAAGCGTCCTGCACCAGCACGATACTGCGCTCGCGCTGGGCAGGCGTCAGTTCGCGCAGGGCCGGCACGCTGGCCACCTGGACCCGGCAGCGGGTCAGGGTGGACTGGAAGTTGAAGCGGCTGATCAGCGGGCTGTCGAGCATGCCGATCTTGTCCGCCAGCAAGCGACTGACCCACTTCGACCCCATCACCGCGTTGTACAGCCCAGGCGCGTGGGCCAGGTACGGAATGGTGAATTCCAGCGAGCCGATCAGGTAGTCACGCAGCGGGCGCTGGTAGCGGCCGTGGTACAACTCGAGGAAGCGCGAGCGGAAGTCCGGCACATTGACCTTGATCGGGCATTGCCCCGCGCACGACTTGCACGCCAGGCAGCCCGCCATGGCGTCGTACACCTCATGGGAGAAATCGGCCTGGCCCTGATGTTTGGCCCGGCTGTTGCGCAGCCGCGCTGGCAGGCCCTTGAACCACGATGCCTTGCGCTGGGCGGCGGCCAACACATCGATATTGGCCTCGCCCTGCAAGCGCAGCCATTCGCGAATCAGCGAGGCGCGCCCTTTGGGCGAGTGCTGACGCTCACGGGTGGCCTTCCACGACGGGCACATAGCGTCGTTGGGGTCGTAGTTGTAGCAGGCGCCGTTGCCGTTGCAGTGCACGGCGCTGCCGAAGTCCTGCCAGACACGCTCGTCGATAGTCCGATCGAGGTCGCCACGCAGGGTCACGCCATCGACCGGGGTCAAGCCTTCAGCGCTGTCCGGCGGAGTGCAGATTTTGCCAGGGTTGAGCTGGTTGTGCGGGTCGAACGCACCCTTCAGACGCTGCAAGGCCGGGTACAGTTCGCCGAAGTACTCCGGCACGTATTCCGAGCGCAGGCCCTTGCCGTGCTCGCCCCACAGCAGGCCGCCATAACGTTTGGTCAGTGCCGCCACCGCATCGGAGATTGGCTTGACCAGCGCGGCCTGGGCCGGATCCTTCATGTCCAGCGCGGGACGTACGTGCAACACCCCGGCATCGACATGGCCGAACATGCCATAGGCCAGCCCATAGCCATCGAGCAACGCGCGGAAGTCAGCGATGTAGTCAGCCAACTGTTCCGGCGGCACGGCAGTGTCTTCGACGAACGGCTGCGGGCGTACTTCGCCCTCGACGTTACCCAGCAGCCCCACCGAACGCTTGCGCATCACGTACACCCGGGTCACGGCCTCGGCCCCCTCGGCCAGGGTATGACCCAGGCGCTCGACGCTGGTATCGGCCTGCAAGTGTTCGACGAAGGCCTGCACCCGGGCGTTGACCTCGGCCGGCTCATCGCCGCAGAACTCCACCAGATTGATGCCCAAGGTCGGCCGCTCGGAGTCGGCCGGGAAGTACTCGGCGACGCTGTGCCAAACGATGTCTTTCATCGCCAGCATCAGCACCTTGGAATCGACGGTCTCGATCGACAGCGGCTTGTGCGCCATGAGCGCATTGGCATCGCGCAGGGCGTCCATGAAGCTGGTGTAGCGCACGTTGACCAGCACTGCGTATTTTGGGATCGGCAGCACATTGAGCTTGGCTTCGACCACGTAGCCCAGCGAGCCCTCGGCGCCGCACAGCACGCTATTGAGGTTGAACCGGCCCTGCTCATCGCGCAGGTGCGCCAGGTCGTAACCGGTCAGGCAGCGGTTGAGCTTGGGAAAGGTGCTTTCGATCAGCTCGGCCTGGGTTTGCTGGATCTCGCGGGCCATGCGGTACACTTCGCCGACCCGACCAGGGGCGGCACAGGCCTGCTCCAGCGTGGCGTCGTCGATCGGCAGGCTGTGCAGGCGCTCGCCCCCCAGCAGGACGCTGTTCAGCTCAAGGACATGGTCGCGGGTCTTGCCGTAGGTGCAGCTGCCCTGGCCGCTGGCGTCGGTGTTGATCATGCCGCCGACGGTGGCGCGGTTGGAGGTGGACAGTTCAGGCGCGAAAAACAGGCCATGCGGCTTGAGCGCGGCGTTGAGCTGATCCTTGACCACACCAGCCTGCACCCGGACCCAGCGCTCCTCGACGTTGATCTCGAGGATGCGATTCATGTGCCGCGACAGGTCGACGACGATGCCATCAGTCAGCGACTGGCCATTGGTGCCAGTGCCGCCACCGCGCGGGGTCAGCTTGATGTCGCGAAAACGCGGGTCGGCCATCAGCGTGGCGACCCGCGCCACGTCGTCGGCGTCCAGCGGGAACACCGCAGCCTGGGGCAGGCGCTGGTAGATCGAGTTGTCGGTGGCCAGTACCGTGCGGGTGCCGTAGTCGGCGCTGATCTGGCCGCGGAAGCCGCTGTTCTTAAGCGCTTCGAGGAATTCAGGATAGTTGGCGGCAGGCGCACGGGTCGGCAACTGGGCGATCATCAGGGGATGGCCTCTTGGTATGGGCTGGTTCACGGTTTCAGGCGTCAGGCCTGGGCTGTGAAAGCGGGCTCGCTCGCTTGCACAGATGCGTTTAGTTGTCATTCGCGCATGAATGGATTCGCAGCGGATGACGTATGCACCAATGTTCCTGTAGTTTCGCGCCAGGGGCAAACGGATATTCCTGCCGCTATCGATGAGCTTTATGAATGAATTACCGCCACCTGACCCCATCGATGTCGCTGCTGCTGGCCTTCGAAGCGGCCGCCCGGCATGAAAGCTACACCCGCGCCGCCGCAGAGCTTTCGCTGACCCAGAGCGCGGTGAGCCGCCAGGTACAGGCACTGGAGCAGCAACTGGGGCTGACCCTGTTCCGCCGCGAAGGCCGCCAGGTGCAACTGACCGACGTCGGCCGCCTGTACCAACGCGAACTCAGCGAGGCCCTGGGGCGTATCCGCAGCGCCACGTTGCAGGCACTGGCCTACCAGTCCGGGGTCGGCACCCTGCGCCTGGCCACCCTGCCGACCTTCGGCTCCAAGTGGCTGCTGCCGCGCCTGCACGCGTTCTACGGCGCACACCCAGGCATGCTCGTACATATTCATTCACGTATCGAAGCGATCAATTTTGATACCAGCGAGATCGACGCCGCCATCGGCGTGGCCAGCCACGACCTGCCCGGACTCATTTGTCACCGCCTGCACGCCGAGGAACTGGTAGTGATCCTGCCGCCACAGGGTGCTGCCGACGGCCAATGGGACCCGACGCGGATCAGCGGCCAGGTGTTGCTGAACGTGGCCAACAACCCGCACGCCTGGGGAGAATGGTTCTCCCACCACGCCCTGCCGCACCGCGCTATGCGCCTGGGGCCTAGCTTCGAGCTGACCTCGCACCTGATCCAGGCAGTTCGCGCCGGAATTGGCATCGGCCTTGTGCCGCGCATCCTGGTGGAGGAAGAGCTGGCCAGTGGCGAGCTGGTCAGCGCTGGCGCACCGATCGCCAGCCAGCGCAGCTATTACCTAATCTACCCACCCCGCAACGAGGCGCTGCCATCGTTGCGAGCGTTTCGTGGGTGGTTGCTGGAGCAAATTTGATCCTTGCATGCTTTGCGCTGCCGCCCCACAGGATGTGCGCCAAACCCGCTCCCAAAGGTCCCTGCTCAATCAACAAGTTATGCGTCGTTCTGTGGGAACGGGTTTACCCGCGAAAAGGCCAGCACAGGCAACAAAAAGCCCGATGCCAGTTACCTGACATCGGGCTTTTGCGAAGCCGCGTCGCTTACCTGGCCACACTACCTTCGCGTGTCTGCGCCCCACGCTTGCCCTTGAGCAAGTGAGCCACGTACATCACCACCAGCCACACCGGAATCGCATAGACCGAAATCTGGATCCCTGGAATCAGCAGCATGATACCCAGGATCAGCACCACGAACGCCAGCACCAGGTAGTTGCCGTAGGGGTACAGCAGCGCCTTGAACAGCGGCTTCTGGCCGGTACGGTCGAGGTGCTGACGGAATTTTAGGTGCGAGTAGCTGATCATCGCCCAGTTGATCACCAAGGTCGCGACCACCAGCGACATCAATAGCTCCAGGGCGTTCTGCGGCATCCAGTAGTTGAGCAGCACAGCGATCAGGGTCACCGCCGCCGACACCAGGATCGCGCGTACGGGTACGCCACGCTTGTCGACCTTGGCCAGGGCCGCGGGAGCGTCACCCTGCTCGGCCATGCCCAGCAGCATGCGCGCGTTGCAATAGGTGCCGCTGTTGTACACCGACAATGCGGCGGTCAGGACCACGAAATTGAGCAAGTTGGCGGCAACGTCGCTACCGAGCAACGAGAACACCTGGACGAACGGGCTGGAACCGTAGCTGCCACCAGAGGCATCGATGCTCGCCACCAGGTTGTCCCACGGGGTCAGCGACAGCAGCACCACCAGGGCACCTACGTAGAAGATCAGGATGCGGTAGATGACCTGGTTGATCGCCTTCGGGATCACAGTCTTCGGCTTGTCGGCCTCGGCGGCGGTGAAACCGAGCATTTCGAGGCCACCGAAGGAGAACATGATGAACGCCAGGGCCATCACCAACCCACTGACCCCGTGCGGGAAGAAGCCGCCGTGGGACCACAGGTTGCTCAGCGAAGCGTCAGGGCCGCCATTGCCGCTAGTCAGCAGCCAAGCGCCCAGGCCGATCATGGCCACGATCGCCACGACCTTGATGATGGCGAACCAGAACTCGGCTTCACCGAAGATCTTCACGTTCATCAGGTTGATGGCATTGATCAGCAGGAAGAAGCCCGCAGCAGTGACCCAGGTCGGGATCTCCGGCCACCAGTAATGCACGTACTTGCCTACTGCCGACAGCTCCGACATACCAACCAGGATGTACAGCACCCAGCAGTTCCAGCCCGACAGGAAGCCTGCGAAACCGCCCCAGTACTTGTGCGCGAAGTGGCTGAAGGAACCGGCCACAGGCTCCTCTACGATCATCTCGCCCAGCTGGCGCATGATCATGAAGGCAATGAAACCACAGATGGCATAGCCGAGGATCATCGATGGGCCAGCGGATTTCATCACCCCGGCCGAGCCGAGGAACAATCCGGTACCGATGGCGCCACCAAGGGCGATCAGTTGGATATGGCGGTTCTTCAAGCCACGCTTGAGCTCGCCGGTCTGAGGGTTGTGTCCACTCATGAACGAAGTCACCTGCTTGTTTTTATCTGTGACGGAATCGGACCCACCGCGCTCGTGGCGCAGCGGAATGGGCAAGGTGGTTACCTTGATTTCTTGGACGGGCAATCGACGCAAGGGCAAGGAGCCCAGTCCGATCAGCCGGGTGTCAGCAAGAGTGCGCGGTACGCAAAGGGGTCACAGGTAAAACGCGGCGCACTGTATACCCCTGCAAACGCGCAGGCGTCAACGCGTTGCACCGTTTCCTTGAGAAAAAGCGCAGCGTTCCTGGGGTGAAGGCCCGAAAAGGCGAGGTGATCGGCGTACATAGCGCCTCCATTTGTTGTTCTGTTCGCCCGGCTCTGCGGCCCGGCTGTGCACGTGGCAATGGCGCTATCTCAGCGGTTGGGCGGGGATTTGGGAAGGGGCCTGGACCAGGGGCGAGCGCCTAGGGCAGCCGACGATTGGAAAGTTTCTTTTACAGGTGCCGGAAAAATCGGATTTTGAAGCGAATCCTGGCAACCAGCGTACAAATTTCTTTACAAGATGGTCTGAAAACTTTCCAGCTGCGCAAAATCTGTTTTCTATTCAGTGGCTTGGGCATTTGCAGCACCCACAAAAAAGCCAGCCCGAAGGCTGGCTGTTTCGCTACCGGGCTGAATCAGCCGCGCGGCTTGCCGCGACCACGGCCAGTCGGCTTGTCGCCCTCCGCACGCGCTGGACGCTTGCGCATCTCGCTCGGACGCTCAGCCACCGTACTGCCACGGCTACCTTTGCGTGGTGCGGCCTCTTCGCGTGGTGCGCGGGCCGGACGTTCGGCGCCGCCCTCCTGGGCCGGACGCAGGGTACGCACGCGCTCGCCACGGCCCAATGGACGGGTCGATTTGCGCTGCATGCGCTCCAGACGGTCCTTGGCCTTGAGGTTCATCTCTGGCAGCGCTACCGGCTGCAAACCGACCTCGGCGGAGAGGATGTCGATTTCGTTCTGGCTCATTTCGCGCCAGCGCCCCATGGGCAGGTCGGAATTGAGGAACACCGGACCAAAACGCACACGCTTCAGACGGCTCACCACCACGCCCTGGGATTCCCAGAGGCGACGAACTTCGCGGTTGCGACCTTCCATAACCACACAATGGAACCAGTGGTTGAAGCCTTCGCCGCCCGGCGCTTTCTGGATATCGGTGAACTTGGCAGGACCATCTTCGAGCATCACACCAGCCTTGAGGCGCTCAAGCATATCGTCGTCGACCTCACCCCGCACACGCACCGCGTACTCGCGGTCCATCTCGTAGGACGGGTGCATCAGGCGGTTGGCCAACTCGCCGTCGGTGGTGAACAGCAGCAGGCCGGTGGTGTTGATGTCGAGGCGGCCGATGTTGATCCAGCGCCCCTCTTTCGGGCGCGGCAGGCGATCGAACACGGTCGGACGGCCTTCAGGGTCGTCACGGGTGCAGATTTCGCCGTCGGGCTTGTTGTACATGATCACCCGGCGGGTCGCCTCAGCGGCCTCGACGCGCTTGATCAGCTTGCCGTCGACGGTAATGGCGTCGTGCAGGTCGACGCGCAGGCCCAAGGTCGCCTCGACGCCGTTGACCTTGATACGGCCCTGGCTGATCCAGGCCTCGACGTCACGACGCGAACCGACGCCGATGCGCGCCAGTACCTTTTGCAGTTTTTCGCCGGACGGAGGGGTGGGTTGTTGGTCTTGCAGGTCTTTGTCACTCATCTGGGCACCTCCCGGTGTAGTAGTGAAAGCGGGCGCGCACTATACGCGGTTTGAGCAATTAACGCATCTGGAGGGTAGAGGGTTTTATGCACCCCAAGAGGATTTTCTGCCTGACGGTTATCCGTTGCCGGTGCCGGCCCTTTCGCGGTGGTCCGGCACTCCGGTAAACCCGCTCCCACAGGTGAGGCGCTCACCTCACTAGCGGTGCAGGCGGCATTAAAAGGCAATCAGGATTACAGCTTGCCGTCTTCTTGCGCCGAATCCTCATGCGCTTCATCGCGCAAATCATCGAAATCGATCTTCAATCCCTCTTCCATGGCATCGAGTTCCACCAGCAGCGAGCGGAAGCTGGTTTGTGCCTTCGCCTCGTCTGGCGCCTCTTCCTCCGCCAGACTGGCATCGGCCAGGGCCTGCAGGTACGCCGGGACGGGCGCATCGTCCGGGTCGAACGCAGGTTCCGGCTCAGGCTCCAGTTCGCGCAATTCGGCCAGCGCTGGCAACGCGTCGAGACTTTTGAGATTGAAATGGTCGAGAAACGCCCGGGTGGTGGCGAACATCGCCGGGCGGCCGGGCACCTCACGGTAGCCGACGATACGGATCCACTCGCGCTCGATCAGCGTCTTGATGATATTGCTGTTGACAGCCACACCGCGCACATCCTCGATTTCGCCACGCGTGATCGGCTGACGGTAGGCAATCAGCGCCAGGGTTTCGAGCAGTGCACGCGAGTAGCGCTGCGGGCGCTCCTCCCACAACCGGCCCACCCAGGGGGCATAGCTTTCGCGGATCTGCAGGCGATAGCCGCTGGCGACCTCCTTGAGCTCGAAGGCCCGACCATTGCACGACTTGGCAAGCACCTCGAGGGCTTTCTTGAAGATCGCAGGTGCCGGGCGCTCAGCCTCTTCGAACAACTCATACAGGCGTTCAAGCGATTGCGGCTTGCCCGAGGCAAGCAGAAAGGCCTCGATCAATGAGGCAAGTTCGCGAGGTTCATTCAGGTTCATCGGTCGTCAGGTCACTCTGTCCGGGCGCGGACGTGGATCGGGGCGAAGGGCTCATTCTGCACCAGTTCGATCAGCGATTCCTTCACCAACTCCAGAATCGCCATGAAGGTGACCACCACACCAAGCTTGCCTTCCTCGGCGCTGAACAGCTCAACGAACGGCACGAAGCCGCCGCCCTTGAGGCGCTCGAGCACGTCGCTCATGCGTTCGCGGGTCGACAACACTTCGCGGGTAACCTGGTGACTCTCGAACAGATCGTTGCGCCGCATGACTTCGGCCATGGACAGCAGGATTTCTTCCAGGGCCACCTCGGGCAGCAGCTTGCGGGCCTTGGCCTGAGGCGCATCCAGGCGTGGCACAAGGACATCGCGCCCCACTCGCGGCAACCCGTCAATACCTTCGGCGGCGGCCTTGAAGCGTTCGTACTCCTGCAGGCGACGGATCAGCTCGGCGCGCGGGTCGCCCTCCTCTTCCTCGACATCGGCCGAGCGCGGCAGCAGCATGCGCGACTTGATCTCAGCCAGCATCGCGGCCATGACCAGATACTCGGCGGCCAGCTCCAGACGCACGCTTTTCATCAACTCGACGTAGCTCATGTACTGGCGCGTGATCTCGGCCACCGGAATGTCGAGGATATCGACGTTCTGCTTGCGGATCAGGTACAGCAGCAGGTCCAAAGGCCCTTCGAAGGCTTCGAGAAAGACCTCCAGGGCATCTGGCGGAATGTACAGGTCCACCGGCATTTCGGTGAGCGCCTCGCCATACACCAGCGCCAGTTGCATCTGGAACGGCGTCTGGGCCTCGGGGACCTGCGCCTGGGGCGCGTTTTCCAAGCTCACACGTTGGCCATGAATGGGCTCGGGTCTCCGCAGCCCTCGCGGATCAGTTCGGGCTCATCGCCCGACAGGTCGATGATGGTGGAAGCCTTCAGGTCGCCGAAACCGCCGTCGATCACCAGGTCGACGTGGTGCTCCAGGCGCTCGCGGATCTCGTAGGGGTCGACCATTGGCTCATGGTCGCCGGGCAGGATCAGGCTCACGCTCATCAGCGGCTCACCCAGCTCGGCCAGCAACGCCAGGGTAATGGCGTGATCCGGCACACGCAGGCCGATGGTGCGGCGCTTCTCATGCAGCAACAAACGCGGCACCTCGCGGGTGCCATTGAGAATGAACGTGTAGGGGCCGGGTACGTGGGCCTTGAGCAGACGGAACGTGCCGGTGTCGACCTTGGCGTACAGCCCCAGCTGTGACATGTCGCAACACATCAGGGTGAAATTGTGGGTCTTGTCCAGGCCACGCAAGCGCCTGACACGTTCGATGGCAGCCTTGTTGCCGATCTGGCAACCCAAGGCATAGGCCGAATCGGTCGGATACACCACCACCCCGCCCTTGCGGATGATCTCTACGGCCTGACGAATCAGGCGCGGCTGCGGGTTTTCCGGGTGGATCTGGAAAAATTGGCTCACGGAGTCTTCCTGTTCATACCGCCATAGGCTGTTCATGTCGGAATCGGTGCCACAGGGGTGGCAGGTCCTCGGGCAATGGCCGATAGGCACCGATCTCGCCCCAGGTGCCGGGGCCGTGGAAATCGCTGCCAGCACTTGCCAGCAGGCCGAACTCACGGGTGAGGATCGACATCGTCCCCACTTGCTCGGGCGGCATCATCCCGTTGACCACTTCCAGTGCCTGCCCACCTGCCTGAATATAGTCGGCAATCAGCCGTCTGCGCTTGCTGCGGGTTAGCTCGTAGTGCATCGGATGCGCAAGACTCACCCATGCGTTGGACTCGCGCAGCGTCCCGACAGTTTCTTCGAGCGTCGGCCAATGCAGCTTGACGTCTCCCAGCTTGCCAGCGCCCAGCCATTTGCGAAACGCCTCGCCACGGTCCTTGACGAAACCTGCACGCACCAGGAACTCGGCAAAATGCGGGCGGGCCGGGGCGTTGCCGCTGTCGCCCAGTTCCTGCTGCACTGCACGTGCGCCCTCCAGCGCGCCCGGCATGCCCTTTGCCGCGAGCTTGCGGTCGATTTCCTCGGCGCGCAGCCAGCGGCCACGATGCAGGCTCTCGATGGCCTCGAGCAACGGCGCTGCATCGAGGGCAAAATCGTAACCCAGCACGTGGATGGTGGCGCCCCCCCAGGTGCACGACAGCTCCACCCCGCTGACCCAACGCATGCCAAGCTCGGTGCAGGCCTGGCGCGCTTCAGGCAGGCCTTCGAGGGTGTCGTGATCGGTGAGCGAGAGCGTTTGCACCCCATGCTCATGGGCCCGGGCGACCAGTGCCGTGGGCGACAGGGCGCCATCGGAGGCCGTGCTGTGACAGTGCAGATCAACATTCATGGTGAAGCGCTTTCGCAAGAATCGATGTTTGTTATTATGCCGTCACATCCCGCTTCTGGCTGCCATTGTGAAACAATTCATCGATTTCATCCCGCTGCTGCTGTTCTTCATCGTCTACAAACTGGACCCACGCACGGTCGAATTGGCTGGCCACACGTTCGAGTTCGGCGGCATCTACAGCGCCACGGCAATGCTGATCGCCAGTTCGGTAGTGGTCTACGGCGCGCTGTTCCTGCGTCATGGCAAGCTGGAAAAAGGTCAATTGCTCACCCTGGTGGCATGCCTGGTGTTCGGTGGCCTGACCCTGGCGTTCCACAGCGAAACCTTCCTCAAGTGGAAAGCACCGGTGGTCAATTGGCTGTTCGCCCTGGCCTTCGCCGGCAGTCACTTCATCGGCGACCGGGTGCTGATCAAGCGCATCATGGGCCACGCGCTGACCCTGCCCGATGCCATCTGGAACCGCCTGAACGTCGCGTGGATCGCGTTCTTCCTGGTCTGCGGCGCCGCAAACCTGTTCGTCGCGTTCACCTTCCAGGACTTCTGGGTCGACTTCAAGGTGTTCGGCAGCCTGGGCATGACCGTGCTCTTCCTGGTGGCCCAAGGCTTGTATCTTTCGCGTCACCTGCACGACACCGACCCGTCCACTTCCAAACCCAAGGACTGACATGCTCTACGCTATCATCGCCAGCGACGTCGCCAATTCCCTGGAAAAACGCCTGGCCGCGCGCCCTGCGCACATCGAGCGCCTGCAGCAGCTCAAGGCAGAAGGCCGCGTGGTCCTGGCCGGCCCGCATCCAGCCATCGACAGCAACGACCCAGGCGAGGCCGGTTTCAGCGGCAGCCTGATCGTCGCCGAATTCGACTCGCTAACCGCAGCGCAAGCCTGGGCCGATGCCGACCCTTACATCGCAGCGGGCGTGTACGACAAGGTGGTGGTCAAGCCTTTCAAGCAAGTGCTGCCGTAAACCGCTAGACCGAGTTGCCCCGCTCGCGGGGAAAGCCGCTCCCACAGGTTCATCGATGCCACTGGAAGCCGGTTTACCCGCGAACGGGACGACTCTGTGTCAGGACCATTCAGATAATCGGCGTAACGGCCGACAACCTCCTGAACCGATTCCAATCAGGAGTTCCAATGCGCCAAGGTCCAATCCTGCTTTGCCTGTTGCTGCTCTCCCCCCTGGCCAAGGCCGAACAGCCGCTGTCGCTGGAAGCCGGGGCACGGATCACCGAATTGCAGCAACGCCTGGAAGACAGCGAGAAACAACGCGACCTGCTCGCACAGCAGTTGCAAAGCCAGGTCAGCGAACGCGAGAGCGCCCAACTCGCCCGCCTGCGCCAGGACAATCAACGCCTCAAGCTGTCCATAAAGGAGCTGCAAGCCAGCGCCACCCCCTCGCAACGCCTACTGACCGATCAGCAACAATGGTTCCTGATTGGCTCGGGCGTTGCACTGTTATCGGTCGTCTGCGGTATCTTAGCCAGCGGCGGACACAGAAGACGCCGTCAATGGTTGAATTGAGTGAGACATGAGCGAGCTGTTACTGATTGACGATGACCAGGAACTCTGCGAGCTGCTCGGCAGCTGGCTGACCCAGGAAGGGTTTGCCGTTCGCGCCTGCCACGATGGCCAGAGCGCGCGCCAGGCCTTGGCCGCCCAGGCTCCGGCGGCAGTGGTACTGGACGTGATGCTGCCCGACGGCAGTGGCCTGGAACTGCTCAAGCAATTGCGCAGCGAGCACGCCGAGCTGCCGGTGCTGATGCTGTCGGCCCGTGGCGAGCCGCTGGACCGCATCCTGGGTCTGGAACTGGGCGCAGACGATTACCTGGCCAAGCCGTGCGACCCGCGCGAGCTGACCGCCCGCCTGCGCGCGGTGCTACGCCGCAGCCACCCCACTGCACCAGCCACGCAGGTCGAGATAGGCGACCTGGCCTTCAGCCCGGTGCGCGGGGTGGTGAGCATCGACGAGCGCGAAATGACTCTCACGCTCTCCGAAAGCCGCATCCTCGAAGCGCTGCTGCGCCAGCCTGGCGAGCCGCTGGACAAGCAGGAGCTGGCGCAGATTGGCCTGGGCCGAAAACTCACGCTGTACGATCGCAGCCTGGACATGCACGTAAGCAACCTGCGCAAGAAGATCGGCCCGCACCCTGACGGGCGCCCACGCATCGTCGCCCTGCGCAGCCGCGGCTACTACTACAGCCTCTGAAGGCAGCCACAAGCTTTAAGCTGCAAGCGACAAGAAAGAGCAGATCGCATGCTGGCCCACCCTTTCTTGCAGCTTGCAGCTTGAAGCTAGCTCCTCTTTACCCAGCCTTTACCCTCACCTGACCGCCCTTGACCTTGATCTCCCTAGACTGGGCTCATCCGGTAAACACCGGCCCATGACAGGAGAGACACCATGCGCAAGACCCTTATCGCCCTGATGTTCGCCGCCGCCCTGCCAACCGTGGCCATGGCCATGCCTGAAGGCGGCCCACGTCACGAAGGCCCGCATCACCGGGGTGACGCGCCGTTCGCCCAGTTGGACCTGAGCCGCGAGCAACGCCAGCAGATCGGCAAGCTGATGGGCGAGCAAATGAAGCAACGCCGCGACATCACCGAACGCTACCTGGACAAGCTCCCAGCCGCTGAGCAGAAAGCCATGCAGGCTGAGCTCAAGGCCAGCCACGACAAGACCGACAGCCAAGTGCGCGCACTGCTCAAGCCCGATCAGCAGAAGCAGTTCGACGAGCTGCAAAAGGAACGCGCCGCACGCAAGGCCGAGTGGCAAGAGTTCCAGGCCTGGAAAGCTGAAAAAGCCAGCAAGGCCCAGTAAGCTGTGAGCCCCACGCCCGGCCCGCTTGTTCGCGGGCCGGGCTTTTGTCATTCCACGGAGGTGCTCGTCTTGCGTTCACTGTTCTGGCGCATCCTGGCCAGCTTCTGGTTGGCTATCGCCCTGGTCGCCGGCTTGTCGATCCTGCTTGGCCACATGCTCAACCAGGACACTTGGATTCTCAGTCGTCATCCGGGGCTGAACACCTTGGCCAGCCGCTGGGCGCAGCATTACGAGCAAGAGGGCCTGGATGCCTCGCAACGCTTTCTGGAGCGACGTAAAGAGCGCTACAAGATCGACGTGCAGGTGCTAGACGACAGCGGTGATGCGGTTGTGCCGGGTACTTTCCCGCGCCGCGCCGCCGCCTTCGAGGCGCGCCAGAACAATGACGAGCGCCGCCTGCCCTGGCGCCGGCTGACCGAGGAGTACACCAGCCCCACCACCGGCCAGACTTACCTACTGATCTACCGCATCCCGCATCCAGCGCTGGAGGAATGGCACCGGGATAGCCTGATCTGGCCGATCAGCGCCCTGGGCATCGCCCTGGTGGTACTGACCTTGTTCAGCTTGCTGGTGACGCTGTCGATCACCCGCCCCCTTAGCCGCCTGCGTAGCGCAGTACACGACCTGGGACAGACCAGCTACCAGCAGAACAGCCTCGCAAGACTGGCGGTACGCCGTGACGAGTTCGGCGTGCTGGCCAATGACTTCAACAAGATGGGCGCCCGCCTGCAAAGCCTGATCGGCAGCCAACGCCAGCTACTGCGCGACGTATCGCATGAGCTGCGCTCGCCACTGGCACGCCTGCGCATCGCCCTGGCCCTGGCCGAACGGGCGGAGCCCGAACAACGCCAGGTGCTGTGGCCACGCCTGACCCGCGAGTGCGATCGCCTGGAGGCGCTGATCAGTGAAATCCTCGAACTGGCGCGGGTCGATGCCGAACAGGCCCACGCCGAGCCGGTGGACCTCAACGCACTGCTGGGCAGCGTCCGTAAGGATGCGCAACTCAGCGCGCCAGAGCAGGAGCTACGCCTGGAGGCACAACCAGGCCTGACACTGCTGGGCTGGCCAACGCTGATCGAACGGGCGGTGGACAACCTGGTGCGCAACGCGCTGCGCTTCAACCCGGTCGGACAACCCATCGAGATCTGTGCCAAAAACGAGCAAACACGCATCGTGCTGAGCGTACGCGACCATGGCCCAGGCGCCCCAGCAGAGCACCTGGCACAGCTGGGTGAGCCGTTCTATCGTGCACCCGGACAGCAAGCACCGGGGCATGGGCTGGGGCTGGCGATCGCACGCAAGGCAGTCGAACGCCATGGCGGTAGTCTGAGCCTGGCGAATCACCCGCAGGGTGGATTCGTGGCAACGCTGGAATTGCCCCAGCCCGTCAGCGCCCGGGGATAAACGCCCCCAGGCGCAGGAGCGGTTTACTCACCCCAGGCGCTGACGTAATCCTCGGTTGCCAGCACTGGCGCCGTGCGCGGCTCGGCGGCCGGTGTGCCGACGTACAGGTAGCCGATCAACTCTTCATTGGCGTCAAGCCCCAAGCCCTGGTGCACATGCGCATCGAACGCCATGTCGCCGGTGCGCCACACCGCACCGATGCCCTGGGCATGGGCGGCGATCAGGATGCCATGGGCGGCGCAACCGGCGGCCAGGCGCTGCTCGGACTTAGGCACCTTGAAGTGTTCCTGCAAACGCGCCACCACCACGATCAACAAGGGCGCCCGCAGCGGCATGGCGCGAGCCTTGTCCAGCGCGGCCTGGCTGGCATCGCCCTTGGCCTGCAAGGCACTGGCGAACAGCTCACCGAGCTTGTCGCGGCCTTGGCCTTCGATGGTAATGAAACGCCACGGGCGCAGCTGACCGTGATCCGGCGCACGCAGCGCAGCCTGGAACAACGCCTCGCGCTGGGCGGCGTTGGGCGCAGGTTCGGTCAGGCGTGGCACGGAAACACGGTTGAGCAATGCGTCGAGAGCCTCCATCGGCTACCCTCCTGGCAGATTGAAAGTGCCGCCATTCTCAAGCTGCAAGCTTCAAGCTGCAAGCCGCAAGAAAAAGCAGCCGTGATACCGCCTTGTTCGTACTTGAAGCTTGCAGCTTGCAACTTGCGGCTTAAAATGGCGCCCCTTTCATAGCCAGTCAGAGCAGATCACATGGCGTTGCCGACCTTAAGGATCATTGGTTTCATCATCGGCATCTTCCTGATCACCCTGGCGGTGAGCATGGTGGTGCCCATGGCGACCCTGGTGGTCTTCGAACGCACCGGCGACATGCCGTCGTTCCTCTGGTCGAGCATGATCACCTTCGTCGCAGGCCTAGGCCTGGTGGTCCAGGGACGCCCCGAACACGTGCACCTGCGCCCACGCGACATGTACCTGCTGACTGTCAGCAGTTGGGTGGTGGTCTGCGTCTTCGCCGCCTTGCCGTTCCTGCTGACCCAACACATCAGCTACACCGACGCGTTCTTCGAGAGCATGTCCGGCATCACCGCAACCGGCTCGACCGTGCTCAGCGGACTGGACAGCATGTCGCCGGGTATCCTGATGTGGCGCTCGATGCTGCACTGGCTGGGCGGCATCGGCTTCATCGGTATGGCGGTGGCGATCCTGCCGCTGCTGCGCATCGGTGGGATGCGGCTGTTCCAGACCGAGTCGTCCGACCGCTCAGAGAAAGTCATGCCGCGCTCGCACATGGTCGCCAAGTACATCGTCGCGGTATACGTCGGCATCACCGTGCTGGGCAGCCTGGCGTTCTGGTGGGCCGGGATGAGCCCGTTCGCTGCGATAAACCATGCCATGTCGGCGATCTCCACTGGGGGTTTCTCCACCTCCGACCTGTCGCTGGCCAAATGGGACATCCCCGCCGTGCACTGGGTCGCGGTCGTGGTGATGATCATGGGCAGTGTGCCGTTCACACTGTACGTGGCGACCCTGCGCGGCAACCGCAAGGCCATGCTTCGCGACCAGCAGGTGCAGGGCTTTCTCGGGCTGCTGGTGGCCACCTGGATCGTACTCGGCACTTGGTACTGGGCAACCACCAACCTGCACTGGCTCGACGCCCTACGTCACGTCGCGTTGAACGTCACCTCGGTCGTGACCACCACCGGCTTCGCCCTGGGCGACTACAGCCTGTGGGGCAACTTCTCGCTGATGCTGTTCTTCTACCTGGGGTTCATTGGCGGGTGCTCGGGGTCCACCGCCGGCGGTATCAAGATCTTCCGCTTCCAGGTGGCCTACATCCTGCTCAAGGCGAGCCTTAACCAACTGATCCACCCACGCGCGGTGATCAAGCAGAAGTACAACGGTCACCGCCTCGACGAAGAGATCGTACGTTCGATCCTGACCTTCTCGTTCTTCTTCGCCATTACCATCTGCATCATCGCCCTGTTGCTGTCGCTGCTCGGCCTAGACTGGATGACGGCGCTGACCGGCGCGGCCAGCACCGTCTCCGGCGTGGGCCCTGGGCTGGGCGAGGTGATCGGCCCGGCCGGCAACTTCGCTTCGCTACCGGATGCGGCCAAGTGGATTCTGGCTGGCGGCATGCTGCTGGGCCGCCTGGAGATCATCACGGTGCTGGTATTGTGCATGCCGGCGTTTTGGCGTCACTGACTGCCAGGCGCGCACGGTACTCGCTGGGGGTGACATCGAACCAGCGACGGAACGCCCGGTAGAAGTTGCTCGGGTCAGCGAAGCCCAGCAGGTAAGCGGTTTCCAGCAAGGTGGTCGAAGGCTGGGCGAGATACTGCTCAGCCAGTTCCCGACGGGTGTCGTCGAGCAGGGTCTGGAAGCTGGTGCCCTCGTCTTGCAGGCGCCGCTGCAAGGTACGCTGGGACAGATGCAGGGCTTGGGCCACGCTTTCGCGCTTGGGCTCGCCCTGAGGCAGGATACGGCAAAGCACCTGGCGCACACGATGAGTCACGCGACTCTCGGAAAACCGCGCCAGGTACTCGCCGGCAAAACGGTCGTGCAGCACAGCCATGGCTTCATTGGCGGTAGGTAGCGGCGCTTCCATGTCTGCACGCTCGAACACCAGCGCATCATGCGGTGCATCGAACACCAGCGGTGAGTGGAACGCCACTTTGTAGGGTTCGACATTCTTCGGCTGAGGCCCTTGAATCAGCACGCGCCGAGGCTGTATTGGTCGACCACTGAGCCAGGTACACAGCGACAGTGCGCAGGCCAGCGACGCTTCAGCACTGTGACGGGTGGGCGGCAGGTGGTCGCCGTGCACGGTCAACACCAGCGAATAACCTTCCGGGCCCAAGCGAAAACTCAGGTCGGAGCTTTCGGCGATGATGCGCTGGTAGCGCACCAGGCGTTCGAAACCTTCGGCGAGGGTGCGACTGGACATCAGCGCGTAGCCGACGACGTGGAAAGAGGCCGGACGCACCACCCGAGCCATGTTCAGGCCGATGGCCTCGTTACCGGACAACTCCACCGCCAGTTGCCACAGACGGGTCATGGCGTCCTGCGGAAAGCGTGCGTCGGGGTCGTCGAGGGCGGCGAAATCGAGCCCCAATTGCCTGAACATACCTTGGCAATCGAGCCCCTCCAGCTCTAGCGCCTTCACGATCCCTGATGCCCAGCTGGCTGACGTGGTTCTTTCACTCATGACAGGCTTCTTGTGCTAACCGCTCCAACGATGAATCCAAAGGATACTCAATTGGCGCTTATTGTCACTGGTCGGCGTTTTCAGTCACTCTAGACTCGATTCAGGCTCCATGCCGTGTATCTTGCCTCCAGACACGCAGACCCGGAAAGCACCGCCATGACCCGCACAGCGCAGTTCCGCAGTTTTGCCGAGTTCTACCCGTACTATTTGGGCGAGCACAATAATCCCACCTGCAGACGCCTGCATTTTGTCGGGACCAGCCTGGCAATTGCCCTGCTCGCCTACACCCTTGGCAGTGGCAATTGGTTGCTGCTGCTGGTCGTACCGTTGGCAGGCTACGGCTTTGCCTGGGTCGGACATTTCTTTTTCGAGAAGAATCGCCCGGCCACCTTCAGCCACCCGTGGTACAGCCTGATCGGCGATTTCGCCATGTTCCGCGACATCTTGCTGGGGCGTATCGCCCTCTGAAAATGCCGGCAGGGCAGGCGCTGCGCCGTAGATGCGAGCGTGCCCTGCGATCAGATCATTACCGCTTCAGGCCGGTTCGCCAAGCTCTGCAAGACGCTGCGCGGCCTCCCGTGCCTGGGCATCAGCGAAGCGGTACAGCTCGATTTGCCCGTCCCAATGCTCGATCAACGCTGTACACGACTCGACCCAATCGCCGCAATTGAGGTACTCGACCTCGCCCACCTGGCGGATCTCGGCGTGATGGATATGCCCGCACACCACGCCATGGAAACCACGCTTGGTGCATTCGTGGGCGATGGCATCTTCGAAGTCGCTGATGAAGTTCACCGCACCTTTGACCTTGTGCTTGAGGTACGCCGAGAGCGACCAGTAGCCGTAGCCATAGCGGGCGCGCCAATGGTTGAGCCAGCGGTTGAGCACCAGGGTGAATTCGTAGGCGCGATCGCCCAGAAACGCCAGCCAGCGGTGGTAGCGGGTGATCACGTCGAACTGATCCCCGTGGATCACCAGCAGGCGCCGGCCATCGGCGGTGAGGTGCTCGGCCTCGTCGACCAGCTGGATATTGCCCAGGATGAGCTTGGAATAGCGGCGCAGGAACTCGTCGTGGTTGCCGGTGACGTAGATCACCTCAGTGCCGCGCTTGCTTAGGGTCAGCAGGCGGCGGATGACGTTGGTGTGGGCCTGTGGCCAGTAGATGCCGCTGCGTAGCTTCCAACCGTCGATGATGTCGCCGACGAGGTAGATACGGTCGGCCTGGTAGCCCTTGAGGAAGTGCGAGAGGTGTTCGGCCTGGCAGTCCCGGGTCCCGAGGTGCACGTCGGAGATCCACAGGGTTCGGACACGCTGCTTGCGTGAGGGGCGGGGGAGTTCGGCTTGGGTCATGGGGGGGCTCCGGCGCTGTTTGCTGGAGACTGGCAGGGGTTGATGACAGATTCGTGGCGGGGTTGTGACTATCTGAGCTGAGGGGGTTCGGGTTCCGGGATCAGGAGGTTTGTTTTTGGAGATGTATGCACATTCATTTTGGATGTCGACTTTTAGTCACCTTTTCGCCCTTACGGCGACCTACTTTTGCTCTTGGGCAAAAGTAGGCAAAAACCGCTCGCTCCATCATCCGGCCCCTGCGCTGCGCGCAGGGGTTCCCTCGCTCCGGCGCCTTTCGGGCCCGCGCGGCCTACGACTTGCTACGCAAGTCTACATCTCGCGCCTTCGGCTACGCCGAAGGGTGCTGCGCACCTGGCCCTACAGACGCCTACACTCGGCCTCCTGAAGTCGCAATTGGCGGCGCCTGGGCTATTGCGCGCTTAGAAGCAAGAGCACCGAGCAAGAGCAAGAGCAAGAGCAGCAGAATTATTTGTTTGAAGTGATGAATGTATTTCGCAGTGGATGGCACCGGCTACGCCGGTGTTCGCGGGGCGAGCCCGCCCTCATAGAACTACACATAACTTGTTGATTTAGAAGGAATCTGTGGGAGCGGGCAAGTCGGGGCGCCGAACCGCCGCTCCCACAGGGTACGCGGCGCGCTTGCGAAATCAGTTCTCTGCGCGACAGCGCAGCCCAAAGGGCTGGGTAATCTCCTACAGGTACAGAGCTGGGTTCAGGCTGGGCGCAGTCCTGTAATCCCGAGGCCCCACAACTGCAACTAGCGGTTAGCTGCGCAAGTACAGGCGCCACCCGTAACTTCGCGACTTCAGTAGGCCGAGCGGAGGTGGCTGGAGGGCCCAAGGTGCGCAGCACCCTTCGGCGCAGCCGAAGGCGCGAGATGTAGACTTGCGTAGCAAGTCGGAGGCCGCGCGGGCCCGCAAGTCACCGCAGCGAGGGAACCCCGGAGCGAAGCGCAGGGGCCGAATGAATGGAGCGAGCATTTTTTGGTTCCTTTTTGATGCTTCAAAAAGGGACCCGCCGTAAAGGCGGAAAGTTGACTCAAAGTCGACATCACTAATGAATGCGCATAAATCTATAAAAACAAACCAGTAACCAAGCAAACCAACACGAAACCCGCGCCAAATCCAGACCAGGGCGTACACTTGCTCCCTGCGAAGAAGGATCCCCCGATGACCACCGGCCCCCTCCTCACCTTACGCCACTACCACAACGACCTGATCGCCCACAGCCACGACCACCCACAACTGGTGTTCGGCCTCCACGGCCGCCTGGACTTCGAGGTACAAGGCCAAGGCGCCCGAATAGACCGCCAAAGCCTGATCGTAGTCCCCGCCGGAGCCCACCACACCTGCGCCAGCGCCACCGGCAGCCACTGCCTCGTCCTGGACATCCCAAGCGACCATTGGCTCAGCGACCAACTAGGCGCCCACGCCGACGCCAGCCGCCGCCTGCTCGACCACCCCGCCGCCCTCGGCCTGGACAACCGCCAGCAGCAATTGGTGGACTGGCTCGCCGCAAGCCCGGTGGACGACCCACTGATCGCCCGCCAAGGCGCGGCACTGCTGCTGGCCAGCCTCAACCCGCAGGCCACCGCCCAGATCAAACCCAGCACTCGCCTGCCCTACACCGCCTTCGACGCGCATATCGAGCAGCACGCCGCCCACCCGTTGCAGGTAGCCGACCTGGCCCGCCTGGCCGGCCTGTCCAGCGCGCGCCTGCATGCACGCTTCATCCAGGAATGTGCGATGACGCCAATGGACTACATCCGTCAACGCCGCCTGTCGAAGGCCCGGCGCTTGCTGCACGAAACCCGTTTGCCGGTGGGCGAGATCGCAGCACAGGTGGGTTACGCGTCGCAGAGCGCGTTCTCGGCGGCAGTCTTGCGGGCGTTCGGTTGCTCACCACTGAGACTGCGGCGCGAGTCTGGCGACAACTGACGCAAGGCTGGCGACAGCAGGCGTTTGCCCTGAGCGTTAGACTTGGCCAGTTGCATCAACATCGCCTGCAAAAGGACTCCCATGAACCACCGCACCGCCCTCGGCGCCCTGCACATCGGCGCGCTGTTCTTCGGCCTAACCGGCGTCTTCGGCAAACTGGCCAACAGCGCCAGCCCCTCGATCATCGTCTTTGGCCGCGCCGTCTTCGCCGTGCTCGCCCTGGGCCTGTTCGCAGGCTTCACGCGCCAGGCCTGGCAGACATTGAGCAGGCCCGACCTGCACCGCCTGTTGCTGGGCGGGGTGTTGCTGGCTGGACACTGGGTAAGTTTCTTCATCGCCGTAAAGGTAGGTGGTGTAGCCATCGCCACGCTGGGCTTCGCCAGCTTCCCGGCATTCACGGTGATCCTCGAAGGGCTGCTGTTCCGCGAACGCATCCGCCGTAACGAGGCCCTGTTGGTAGTGTTGGTGAGTATCGGCCTGGTACTGGTGACGCCTGAGTTCGACCTTGCCAGCAAAGCCACTGGCGGGCTGCTCTGGGCGTTGCTCTCAGGTTTGCTGTTCTCGTTGCTGTCGCTGACCAACCGTGCCGGTTCTGGGCGCCTGCCGGCCGCCCAGGCGGCGCTCTGCCAAAACTTCGTGGTCGGCCTGTGCCTGTTGCCGTTCGCAGCCCCCGGTCTGGGTGCGGTAGCACCGCTGGACTGGCTGTGGATCGCGCTGCTGGGCATCTTCTGCACCGGCATTGCGCACAGCCTGTTCGTCGCCGCGCTGGCCGTGATCAAGGCACGCACCGCCGCCGTGGTGTTCGGCATGGAGCCGGTCTACGGCATCGCCGTGGCGTGGGCAATATTCGCCGAAACCCCGACCTTGCGCATGCTCGCAGGCGGAGCGCTGATCATCTTCGCCATCGTGCTGTCCAGTCGCCTGGCGGCCGAGCAGCCGCCACGCCAGAGTACGCTCACCGAGGACACTTAATCAGCGGTCGTTGTGGCCAAGGTCGCGCTGCGGATCGATCTGGTCGCGCACCCGTTGCTTGAGCACCTTGGCTTCGGGAAAACCACCATCGGCCTTGCGCTCCCACAACTGCACGCCGTCACAAGTGATCCGAAACACCCCGCCAGTGCCAGGCTCCAGGGCCACTTGGCCAAGATCGTCAGCGAAGGTGCTGAGCAGTTCCTGGGCTAGCCAGGCGGCGCGCAGCAGCCATTGGCATTGGGTGCAATAAGTAATGACGATGTATGGCTTTCTGTCGGACATGTCAGGATTTTTCGAGATTGCCGAGGATCTTCGCATGCACGCGCATACACGTCTCAAGGTCAGCCTCGTCGACGCCGGTGAACAGCTCAAGCCGCAGGGCATTGGCAATCGTCTCGATCTGCTCGATCAACGGTGTGGCCGGCGGGCACAGCAGGATCTTCTTGGCCCGACGATCCTCCATCACCGCCTGGCGACGGACCAGGCCCTGGCTTTCCAGGCTGTCGAGCAAACGGGCCAGCGTTGGGCCCTCGACACCGACGCTCTGGGCCAATTCGCGCTGCGTGGGCGCCTCGTCGAAGCGCGCCAGGTGCAACAGCACCAGCCAGCGGGCCTGGGACAGGTTGAGCCCGGCCAGGCGGCGGTCCAATTCGGCTCGCCAACCCCGGGACATCTGGGCCAGCTGCATGCCAAAGCGGTGTTGGTTGTCGGTCAGGGGCATAAGTAACTCGATGAATAAAACTAATTGTTAGTCAGCTAATCATGCTCGCCCCGATCAGGCAAGACCGTTAGCCGTCAACGGATATGACCAAGGTCAGTCAATAGCGCAAATGCCCTCGATCAAAGCTCGAACTCCGCCGCCAAGGCCGCACGGATGCAATACAGCACACCCTCAGGTACCCGCGCACCAAACAGCGGCGCAATGGCTGACACCGGCGGCAACTCGCCCTCGCCGTCGAGGAAGGCGTCCTGCACCTCCATCATCAGCTCTTCGGGCAAGTCCAGAGCTTGCTCCAGGCTCAGCTCCTGGCGGCCGATGGCCTCGGCCAGCAGGCTGTAGACATTCTTCTCGCTGCAGTTCAACTGACCGGCGATCTGCGCCGGGGTCATACCGGCACGAGCCAGGCTGACCAGTTCGTGGCGCAGGTCGAGCACCACCTTCGGCGCCTCCTCGGTGCCTCCGGCGCCGTTGAGCACTTCGAGGAACGCCTGGCCATAGCGCTCCAGCTTGCGCGCACCGACGCCGCTGACCTGGGCCATGTCGCTGAGACTGGTGGGCATGCTGCGCAGCATTTCCAGCAGCGTGGAGTCGGGGAAGATGACATACGGCGGTACGCTGTGCTCCTCGGCCAGCTTGCGCCGCAGGGTCCGCAGGGCCTCCCACAGTTCGCGCTCCTCGGCGCGTACCAATTGGCTGGCCGGGCTGGCGCCACTGCTGCCGGAAGACTTGGCCACGGTCTGTGGCTTGAGGTCGCGGCGCAGTTGCAGGTTCACCTCGCCGCGCAGCAATGGCCGGCAACTGTCGGACAGGCGCAGGCCGCCATAGCCTTCCAGGTCGATATCCACCAGGCCGCGCGCCACCAGTTGGCGGAACAACGAGCGCCACTCGGCCTCTGCCAGAGCTTTGCCGACGCCGAACACCGAGAGTTTCTCGTGGCCGAAGTTGCGCACTTTTTCAGTGTCCTTGCCCAGCAACACGTCCACCAGATGGCCCACGCCATAGCGCTGGCCCGTGCGGAATACCGCCGACAGCGCCTGGCGTGCGGGCTCGGTGGCGTCCCAGGTCTGCACCTGGTCGACGCAATTGTCGCAATGCCCGCAGGGCTGCTCCAGCACCTCGTCGAAGTAAGCCAGCAGCGACTGGCGGCGGCAGCGGGTTTCTTCACACAGGGCCAGCATGGCGTCGAGCTTGTGCTGTTCGATACGCTTGTGGCGCTCGTCGCCTTCGGAGTTCTGCAGCATCTGCTTGAGCATCACCATGTCCTGCAACCCATAGGCCATCCAGGCATCCGAGGGGAGGCCGTCACGCCCGGCGCGACCGGTTTCCTGGTAGTAGGCCTCGAGCGACTTAGGCAGGTCGAGGTGGGCCACGAAGCGCACGTTGGGCTTGTCGATGCCCATGCCGAAGGCGATGGTAGCGACCATGATCAGCCCTTCCTCGTTGAGAAAGCGGTGCTGGTTGGCCGCACGGGTCTCGGCGGCCAGGCCCGCGTGATAGGGCAGCGCCGGAAAACCCTGCTCGCAAAGGAAAGCGGCGGTTTCATCGACCTTCTTGCGCGACAGGCAATAGACGATTCCGGCATTGCCCCGGCGCTCGCCGAGGAAAGCCATCAGTTGTTTGCGCGGCGACTCCTTGGGCACGATGCGGTAGAAGATGTTCGGCCGGTCGAAACTCGACAGGAAGCGCTCTGCGCCCTGCAGGTGCAGGCGCTGGACGATCTCCTCGCGGGTGCGCATGTCGGCGGTGGCGGTCAGGGCGATGCGCGGCACATGCGGGAACAGTTCGGCGAGCTGGCCCAATTGCAGGTACTCGGGGCGGAAGTCGTGCCCCCATTGCGATACGCAGTGCGCTTCGTCGATGGCGAACAAGGCGATGTCCAGGCCACGCAGGAAGTCCAGCATGCGCGGCTGCACCAGGCGCTCAGGCGCCAGGTAGAGCATCTTCACCTCACCACGGCGCAGGCGCCCGGCCAGGTCACGCTGCTGCTCGGCGCTCAGCGTGGAATTGAGCGCAGCAGCAGCCACGCCCAGCTCATCCAGGGTGGCCACCTGGTCGTCCATCAGCGCGATCAGCGGCGACACCACCACCGTCAACCCCGGGCGCAACAACCCTGGCACCTGGAAGCACAGCGACTTGCCGCCGCCAGTGGGCATCAGCACCAGGGCATCGCCACCGCCGGCCACGCATTCGATGATCGCGGCCTGACGCCCCCGGAAACTGTCGTAACCGAAGACATCCTTGAGAACGCGCTGAGCCTGTTCGAGCATTTGCCACTCCAAAATCGCCGCACCAACCTGCACACAGGCTGGACGATAAACCCGCCGCACGCGCACCGAATGCGTAAGCGGTTTTTGCCAAGTGGGCGAAAACGCCCCCGGCATGAAAAGCCGCGCAGTATACCCGAGTGCTCCACGCCCCGGCATGCCCCGGTGACAGACGTTCCCTTTACCCTGCCAGCGCCGCAAGGTGCTAGAATTCACTATCGTTTATTCCCCCAAGGTAGCCCTGTAATGTCCTTCGCCGAGCAACTGACCCGCCTGCAAGCCTTCCTCGACGCCGACGAACTGCACGAAGAAGCACTGGACTATGTCGCCGCGCACGGCTACCTGACCGCGCTGTCGATCTGCTCGGAGGAAGTGCCAGAGCGTGAGTGGATCGATGCGCTGTTCGCCGAGGAACCGCACTACGCCAGCGACGCCCAGCGCACCGAGATCGAAGCCACTCTGATCGCGCTCAAGGGCCACATCGCCCGCCAACTGGCCAGCGACGAAGAATTCGACCTGCCTTGCGAGCTGGACCTGACCGACGAGCCGGACGACTCCGACCTGCGCGGCTGGTGCATCGGCTTCATGGAAGGCGTGTTCCTGCGTGAAGAGGCCTGGTTCGAGAACGCCGAAGAAGAAGTCAGCGAAATGCTGCTGCCGATCATGGTCGGCTCGGGCCTGTTCGACGAACAACCAGAGTTCGCCGATATCGCCAGCAATGCCAACCTGCAGGACGACATGATCGTGCAAATCCCCGAGGCACTCAGCGCACTGTTCCTGCTGCTGCACGCTCCAGAAGAGAAACCGGCTCTGCTCAAGCCTCGCCACCACTGATCGAGGTGGTGCGCTACCTGCTGCTGGCCGTCGGCTGGCTCAGCGTCGCGCTGGGGGTGGCGGGGATATTCCTGCCGGTACTGCCCACCACGCCCTTTTTGCTGCTGGCAGCGGCCTGCTTTGGCCGCAGCTCGCCGCGCTTTCATGCCTGGCTGGTCCACCACCCGAAGCTCGGGCCTTGGATCCGCGACTACCTCAGCGGTGAAGGCATTCCGCTCAAGGGTAAGGTGTACGCGATTGGCCTGATGTGGGCGAGCATCAGCCTGTCTTGCTACTTGGTGCCGCTGTTCTGGGCACGCGTGTTCATGCTGACCAGCGCGGTACTGGTCAGCCTGTACATCCTGCGGCAGAAAACCCTGCGCCGACCGCACTGAACGCATCACAGCCTGCTCTGCGCTGAGCTGCCGGGCACTGCTGATCTGCCCCCAGCGCCCTCACCTGCAAACGCCGCCGGCAACGGCAGCTACACCGTATCCACCTTCAACGAATGATCATTGAGCATGCCGTTGATGATGGTCGCGGTGTCATGCCCTGCGGCGATCAACCCGCCCGCCCCGGCCGAGACGCCATAGTGCTGGGCAAGGTCTACTCCGGCCAGTTCGATGCTCTGGCTGTGCGCACCACCGCCAACATGGCTGACCTCGATGGTCGACACCACATTGGCCCCAGTACCACTGACCTTGAAGCTCAGCAACTCGTCCAACGAGGTTGCACCGCCCTGTTCAGCCTGCAAGAGCTGCGACAGGTCCAGATGATCGCTGCCCGGGGTGAAGTCGATGACCGTGTCATGACCACTGTCGCCCTTATGCCAAACGAACGTATCGCTACCCTCGCTGCCTTTGAACGTCTGTTCAGTGGCCTGACCATACAGCTCGTCGTGGTCAGGGCCTAGCAGATTTTCCATGCCCGCCCCGGTCTTGGCGCTTCCAGCGTTGTCTGCTGAGTGAACGGGGTGCTCGCTTGCCGACGGATGCGGCTGACTGCCGCCATGCCTCACCGCGTCATCGGCCAGGCGCTGCCCCCCGTACCCGGCCTGGGCATCGTCACGATGCTCGTCATGTCCTGTGTCTTCAGGCCCCTTGCCAGCCTGGCTGTAATCCACCGCCAGGTTCAGTTTGTAGTTTTCCGCAGCCTTGCTGCCGCCCACGCTGTCGGCCATGTTGGTCACGCGGATGCTGTACTGCCCGTCATGGCTTGCCGTGAAGCTGCCGCCATCGGCCAAGGTCTGGTAGCTGCCGCCAGCATCCTTCCAGGCCAGCACCAGGTTACCGGCAGGGCGATCGTGGTCGAGGGTCAGCGTCTCGCCCTTGTGCAGGTTGACAGTGAAGCGGTCCTCGGCATTGGCGCCGCCCACTGCGCCCAGGTAACCCGCCACCACCAGCGCGGCGGTCATGCTGCCCGCAAGGCCGGTGAATTCGCTGCGCGCCAAGTCGCGGTACTGGTTCGCCGCCTTGTTTTCCGGGGCATCGAAACGAATCACCTGGGCTTGACTGGCTGCGCCGGCGTCGTGATGACTTTGCGCTTGCTGGCCAGGTCCACGCCCCTGATCGTCGCAGTCTGCCGGTTTGCCGTCCTTGACGTTGAGGGTGATGGTCGTGGTGCTTTCGTCACCGTCGGCATCGCGGATGGTGTAGACAAAGGTGTCGCTGGCCCACGCTGGCAAGTGGTGATTCGAATAGGCGTGGTAGGTGCCCATGCCTTGGGCGTCGAGGACGAGATAACCGTACTGCCCGGTGATCTGCTCACCCACATGGCCGATGGCCGAGGTGGAGGTGTCGCCACCCGCGCGTACACCGACCACGTACTGGCCGTCGGCGCGCACGTCGGCGCCAATCACATCGTTGGCCAGCACATTACCGCTGACGCTGCCGCCTTGGCTGACATCAGCGTAATCGCAATGTGCCTGGGGCACGTCGTCGACGATGTTGATGACGATGGTGCTGGTGGTGGTATTGCCCAGCGAATCCTTCACTTGGTAGGTGAAACTTTCGCTGACCACGTTCGCACCGTCGTTGGCGTGGGTTGGCGAATTGGGCGCAGAGGTCAGGGTATAGGTGTAGCTACCATCGGCGTTGAGCAGTATCTGCCCGTACTGCCCCATGGCATTGCCCACCAAGCTGAAGGTCAGCGCACCGACCCCGCCACTCACGGCATCGGCCACCGAACCGCTGGCGGTCTCGGCACTGGAATGCGGATCGCTGCCCACCACCGTGCCCGGCGCCAGGTCGTTGCCGGTCTTGCACAGGTCCAGGGCTTTCTCATACACCGTCACGTCACTGTCGACGCCAGCCACCAACTTGCAGTCCTGCACATTGATCTGGACGACCGTGGTGCTTTCATCGCCATCGGCGTCGCGGATGGTGTAGACGAAGCTGTCGTAGGCCCACGGCGGCAACACGCTGTTGGCGTTGGCATGGTAAGTGGCGTTGCCTTGGGCATCGAGGGTCAGGTAACCGTACAAGCCAGTGATCTGCTCACCCACGTGGCCGATGGCCGAGGTGGAGGTATCGTGACCTGCGCGTACACCGACCACGTACTGGCCATCTGCGCGCACATCGGCGCCAATCACATCGTTGGCCAGCACATTACCGCTGACACTGCCGCCTTGGCTGACATCGGCGTAATCGCAATGTGCCTGGGGCACGTCGTCGACAATGTTGATGACGATGGTGCTGGTGGTGGTATTGCCCAGCGAATCCTTCACTTGGTAGGTGAAGCTTTCGCTGACCACGTTCGCGCCGTCGTTAGCGTGGGTTGGCGAATTGGGCGCGGAGGTCAGGGTATAGGTGTAGCTACCATCAGCGTTGAGCAGGATCTGCCCGTACTGCCCCATGGCATTGCCCACCAAGCTGAAGGTCAGCGCACCGACCCCGCCGCTCACGGCATCGGCCACCGAACCGCTAGCGGTCTCGGCACTGGAATGCGGATCGCTGCCCACCACCGTGCCCGGCGCCAGGTCGTTGCCGGTCTTGCACAGGTCCAGGGCTTTCTCATACACCGTCACGTCACTGTCGACGCCAGCCACCAACTTGCAGTCCTGCACATTGATCTGGACGACCGTGGTGCTTTCATCGCCATCGGCGTCGCGGATGGTGTAGACGAAGCTGTCGTAGGCCCACGGCGGCAACACGCTGTTGGCGTTGGCATGGTAAGTGGCGTTGCCCTGGGCATCGAGGGTCAGGTAACCGTACAAGCCAGTGATCTGCTCACCCACGTGGCCGATGGCCGAGGTGGAGGTATCGTGGCCTGCGCGTACACCGACCACGTACTGGCCATCTGCGAGCACATCGGCGCCAATCACATCGTTGGCCAGCACATTACCGCTGACAGTGCCGCCTTGGCTGACATCGGCGTAATCGCAATGTGCCTGGGGCACGTCGTCGACAATGTTGATGACGATGGTGCTGGTGGTGGTATTGCCCAGCGAATCCTTCACTTGGTAGGTGAAGCTTTCGCTGACCACGTTCGCGCCGTCGTTAGCGTGGGTTGGCGAATTGGGCGCGGAGGTCAGGGTATAGGTGTAGCTACCATCAGCGTTGAGCAGGATCTGCCCGTACTGCCCCATGGCATTGCCCACCAAGCTGAAGGTCAGCGCACCGACCCCGCCGCTCACGGCATCGGCCACCGAACCGCTAGCGGTCTCGGCACTGGAATGCGGATCGCTGCCCACCACCGTGCCCGGCGCCAGGTCGTTGCCGGTCTTGCACAGGTCCAGGGCTTTCTCATACACCGTCACGTCATCCTCACCGGCCACCAGCTTGCAGTCCTGCACATTGATGGTGATGGTTGCGGTGCTCTCGTCGCCATCGGCATCGCGGATGGTGTAGACGAAGGTGTCGCTGGCCCACTGTGGCAGGGGCTGGTTGGCGTTGGCGTGATAAGTGCCATTACCGTCAGCGTCCAGGATCAGGTAGCCGTACACACCATTGATCTGCTCGCCCACATGGCCGATGGCCGAGGTGGAGGTGTCGCCACCCGCGCGTACACCGACCACGTAGTGGCTATCTGCGCGCACGTCGGCGCCAATCACATCGTTGGCCAGCACGTTGCCGCTGACGCTGCCGCCCTCGGTGACGTCGGCGAAATCACAATGCGCCTTGGGTACATCATCGACAATGCTGACATCCAACGAGCCACTGGCGGCGCTGCCGTCGAGGTCGGTCGCGGTGACGGTGAAGTGTTCCACCAAGCTGTTGGTGCCGTCGCCATTGGCGTGGGTTTCGTTGTCCAGCAGTTGATAGGTGTAGCTGACCACCCCGGTGTCCGGGTTGTAGCCGGTGATGGTCAAAGTGTTGCCCAAAGGCGTGGTGACCGACTGCGGGAAGCCTGCTGCCACGCCGTCATTGACCAGAATGATGCCCCCTACGGCCAGGGTTTTCAGGCCGTCCGGCGCGTTGACGATGAAGGTGCCGCCTTGAGTCAGGTCGGCAGGGTTGGGCGCACTGCCGTCGCAGAGGTTCTTCTCGTAGACCTTGATCTCCCCGCCTTCGACATCTAGCCCACAGAGCTTGACCGGATCATCGAGGTTCTTGATATCCAAGGTAAGCGTGGCCGTACTGGTATCGCCGTCGGCGTCCTTGATCGTGTAGGTGAAGTGTTCCACGCCCGCACCGCCGCCGAGCAACTGCTTGAAGTCCGGGTCGCTGGTGTCGAGGGTGTAGGTGTAGGAGCCGTCGGCGTTCAGCAGCAGGGTGCCGTAGGTGCCGGTGAAGCTGCCGCCCTGGACCATGCCGCCCGGCACGCGGTCGGCGCCCTGGGTGTCGTTGTCCAGCACATTGCCGGTCAGCTCGGTGTGCAGTTCAGTGGCAGGCGTGGCGTTTTGGTCATCCACCGCTTTGGGCACGTCGTCGATGATGTTCACGTCCAGCGAGCCGCTGGCGATGCTGCCGTCCCCATCGGTCGCGGTGACGGTGAAGTGTTCTGAAAGGCTGTTGGTGCCGTCGCCGTTGGCGTGGGTTTCGTTGTCGAGCAGTTGATAGGTGTAGCTGACCACCCCGGTGTCCGCGTTGTAGCGGGTGATGGTCAAAGTGTTGCCCAAAGGCGTGGTGACCGACTGCGGGAAGCCCGCCGCTACCCCACCGCTGACTACCGCAATGCCGCCCACGGTCAGGGTCTGCAAGCCATCCGGGGCACTGACGGTGAAGGTGCCGCCTTGGGTCAGCGCGCCGGTGTTCGGTGCACTGCCGTCGCCCAGGTGTTTTTCGTACACCGTCACTTCACCGCCCTCGACATCCAGGCCACAGAGCTTGACCGGGTCGTCGAGGTTCTTGATGTCGAGCGTCAAGGTGGCCGTGCTGGTATCGCCGTCGGCGTCCTTGATCGTGTAGGTGAAGTGTTCCACGCCCGTACCGCCGCCGAGCAACTGCTTGAAGTCCGGGTCGCTGGTGTCGAGGGTGTAGGTGTAGGAGCCGTCGGCGTTCAACAGCAAGGTGCCGTAGGTGCCGGTGAAGGCGCCGCCCTGGACCATGCCGCCCGGCACGCGGTCGGCGCCCTGGGTGTCGTTGTCCAGCACATTGCCGGTCAGCTCGGTGTGCAGTTCAGTGGCAGGCGTGGCGTTTTGGTCATCCACCGCTTTGGGCACGTCGTCGATGATGTTCACATCCAGCGAGCCGCTGGCCACATCGCCGTCAGTGTCGCTGACCAGCACCGGGAAATGCTCGGACAGCACGTTGTTGCCCGCCCCATCGGCATGCTGATCGGCACCGGTCAGCGTGTAACTGTAGCTCACCACGCCCGTGCCAGGGTTGTAGCCGGTGATCGTCAATGTGTTACCCAGCGCGGTCGTGATCGACTGACCAACCCCGGTGACCACGCCTGCGGTGACCACATTGATGCCGCCGACACTGAGGTTGAACACACCGTCCGGCGCCACCACGGTGAAGCTTCCGTGTTGGGTCAACTGGCTCGGATCGTTCACCGACCCTTGCGGCAAGTTGGCTTCGTCGAGGGTCAGCTCACCCGGCTCGACATCCAGTCCCACCAGCGTAACCGGATGATCCGGCGGCGTTGGGGTAAACGTGCCCGGGTTGCTGTCGTTGCTGCGCTCGCCCAGGTAGTCACGGGCCAGTTCCGGCACATTGTTGAAGCCCGCCGTAGGAAAACCAATGCTAGGGTCGACACGCCCGGCCACCTCGGTCAGCAGCACAAAGCTGTGTCCGCCGCCCAGCGCACCATTGCCACCAGGATTGGGGCCGGCGGCGGTGGCCTCGGCATCCTGGGTCGGGTCACTGCCGGCTGCAATGGCGCGTTGCAGTTGCTCCACATCGCTGAGCTGCGCTTCGCTGGGGACGGCATCAGGCGCATGCAGGTGGGGCGCGCGATTGGCAAGCAGCTCGGGCGTCATCTCAAGGCTGCTGTCACGCCCCAGCGTGAGTTCGGCGCCGTTGTGCAGGCGCACCGCTACCGCGCCAGTGCTGCCGGTTTCCAGTTGTTCGCCCGCGTACAGCCGGTCGCCCTCCACCAGTACGCGTCGATGACCGTCGTCATCCACCGCGAATACCTGCCCGATCACCTTGCTGACCACGCCGACTAATCTGGCCATGTGCGCACGCCTCCCCTGCCGATGGGCTTTTCGCAGATCAAGACATGTCGGGTATAACGTGCGCCGCTCCGGTGTTTAACGGTTGTTGGAGCGCCGTCCTCACGTCGAAAATCACATTCCTTGTGACACTGTCGCGATAGCGGTTACGGGTAGTGGCCACTCTTAAATGCCAATTTATTGTCGCCAAATACCGCTTTCGCCTTCCTCCCCGGTCTGCTTCGCTGCAAAAAAACTGGAACTTCCGCCGAAGCCCGAAAAACCGCGTATTCCAGACGATTCATCGAGCCACCTGTTTGCAACAATGTCGTGGATTCCTTAGACCTCATAAGTTTTTTTTCGCATATACCTTATGAAAAATTCTTCTTAGCTTGCCCCACAAATGTTCTTAGCTCTGTTGTTACAAACCTGAAACGGTTTGACTCTTATTTTTCGCCATTTTTTTGGCGATTGCAGGAACATTTTTGAGACCAGGGAGAAGTACCCCATGCGCGCTTTAACGCCCATCACCGGTGCAATTCTGTTGGCCATGGCGTGTGCCGACAGTCAGGCGATGTCGATCACCGAGGCCGTCCAGAACGCTGTGGACCACCATCCAGAGATCAGTGCCAGCCGCAACAACAGGCTGTCGGCTGACGAGGATGTGAAATTCGCCCGCGGGGGGTACTACCCGACCGTCGACCTGGTCGCCGGCTACGGCCGTCAGCGCTCGGACAATACCAATACCCGTGGCTTCAACGCCGACGGCACGCGCAATCACAATAAAGAAACCCTCAACTACACCCAGTCCGAACTGCGCCTGCGCCAGATGCTGTTCGACGGTTTCAACACCGCCAACGAAGTCGGTCGCACCGAGGCGGTCGCGGCCTCACGGGCCTACTACACCCAGGCCACCGCTGAAACGGTGGCCCTGCGCGCGGTCGAGGTGTATCTCGAAGTGCTCAAACGCCGTGAGTTGGTTACCTTGGCACGTAATAACCTGCAAGCCCACTTGCGGGTCAACGACCAGATCGGCTTGCGCAGCGAGCGCGGCGTGGGGAGTACCGCCGACCTTGATCAGTCTCGCGCTCGTCGGGCACTGGCTGAGAACAACATGGACACCGCCGAAGTCGACCTCGCCGATGCCGAGGCCAACTTCTTCAGTGTCGTCGGGCGCATGCCCGATGAACTGGAAACGCCCTCCACCATCAAGGCCCAAGTGCCTGCCGACCTGCAGGCAGCTCGCCAAGGCATGCTGGAAAACAACCCCTACCTCAAATCCGCCCAGGCCGACGTGCAGTCGGCCGAGCAACAGTACGAAGTCGCCAAATCGCCGTTCTACCCGCGCCTGGACGCCGTACTGGCCACCGGTGCCGACAACAATATCGGCGGTCAGAAGGGCCATTCCAACAATGACTGGCAGGCCGGTGTCGAACTCAGCTACAACCTGTTCCGCGGCGGCAGCGACAAGGCCCGTCTACAGTCGGATGCGCATAAGATCAACCAGGCCATGGACATCCGTAACAACGCTCTGCGCGAACTCAACGAAAACCTCAGCCTGGCATGGAATGCCATGAACAACGCGCGCAAGCAGACCCCGAGCGCGCGCGAGTATGCCGAAACCACGCAACGGGTACGCGCGGCCTACCAAGACCAGTTTGGGCTGGGCCAGCGCACCCTGCTCGACGTACTCGACAGCGAAAACGAGCTGTACAACGCCAACCGACGCTACACCGAGGTGCGTTACACCGAGGAGTTTTCCATGTACCGCTTGCTGGCGAACATGGGCGAGTTGCTGAGCAAGCAACGCATCTCGTTGCCACCGGAAGCCGTAGCCAAGACCGACGTGAGGAACGAAGCCCGGCTACCGGACATGCGTTGAAGTCGTGTGCGAAAAGTGCCTGCGTGGGCGCAGGTTCATCCGGTCGCTGCGGCCACTTTTCGCGCCCGTCCCAGGGACTGGACGAAACAAGGACTTTTCAACCAGCGCCCATTCCCCGTCCACCGTGACAGGAGTAGGCCATCGTGACCAGTATGCAAAGCGCGCAGCCGCGTGTGGACATCGATGATCCGCTGCTCGATGGCCTGCTGATCCTGTGCCGGCTACAGGGTTGCACGGCCAGTCGCGCGAGCTTGTGCAGTGGCCTGCCCATGGCCGGCCAGCGCTTGAGCCTGGCGTTGCTGCCGCGCGCCGCCGCGCGGGCGGGGTTGCAGGCTCGCGTGCTGGCGCGCGAGCTGAACGCCATTTCCCCGCTCAACCTGCCAGTACTGTTGATACTCAACGATGGTCGCAGCGCGGTACTGCAACGCAGGGACGACAACGGCCGTGCGCTGCTGTTGCCATGCGAGGCCGACGGCGGCGAACAATGGGTGGAGGCCGATGCGCTCGCCCAGGCCTACAGTGGTCACGCCCTGTTCGCGCGCCCCCGGCATACCCTTGAAGACCTGCGCGCGCCGCTGTTGCCTCGGGTCGAGGCGTGGTTTCGCGACACCCTGCGCCATTCCCGCTGGCTGTACGGCGACGCACTGCTGGCGAGCCTGCTGATCAACCTGCTGGGGCTAATGGTGCCGTTGTTCGTCATGCAGACTTACGACCGCGTGGTCCCCAATCAGGCGCTATCAACCTTGTGGGTGCTGGTGGCCGGCCTGTTCATCGGCACGGCCTTCGAGCTGGTGTTGCGCATGGTGCGCGCCCATCTGCTGGACCAGGCTGGCAAGAAAACCGACCTGATCCTCTCTGCCACGCTATTCGAGCGCATCACCGGCATGAGCATGAAGGCACGTCCTGCCACCATCGGCGGGTTCGCGCAAAGCATCCATGACTTCCAGGGCCTGCGCGAATTCCTCACGGCAGTGACCTTGACCAGCATCATCGACCTGCCCTTCGTTGCCCTGATGCTCGTGGTAATCGGCCTGCTCGGCGGCTGGCTGGTGCTGATTCCGCTGATAGCCTTCCCACTGGCGGTGGGCCTGGCGCTGCTGATCCAGGCACGTTTGCGCGACACCGTGCAAAAGAGCCTGAGCCTGGGTGCCGTGCGCCAGGCGCTGCTGATCGAGACCCTTGGCGGGCTGGAAACCCTCAAGGCCTGTGGTGCCGAGAGCGAACGCCAGTATCAGTGGGAACACACCAACGGCGCTATCGCAAGGCTCGATGCCCACGCGCGCAACCTGTCGTCGCTGGCCACCAACGGGACGCTGTTCATCCAGCAGTTCTGCGGCATGGCCACCATCGTGGCCGGCGTGTACAGCATCATTGCCGGCAATCTCAGCGTCGGCGCGCTGGTGGCCAGCTACATGCTCGGTAGCCGGGTACTCGCCCCGCTCGGGCAGATCGCCGGGCTGATCACACGCTACCAGCAGGCCCAACTGACCATGCGCAGTACCGACGCCCTGATGGGCTTGCCCCAGGAGCGCCAGGCTGAACACCACGCCCTTGAGCACACCGCCCTGCAAGGCGCCCTGAGCGTCAGCCATGCCACGTTCCGCTACCCCGGACAAAGCGCTGCTGCGCTGAACGACATCCACTTCAACCTGGCGCCTGGCGAGCGCATCGGCATCATCGGCCGCAGCGGCTCGGGCAAGAGCACCCTGACGCGCCTGCTCATGGGCTTTCACCACCCCGACGAAGGCCAGGTGCTGTTGGACAACCTCGACCTGCGCCAGTTGGACATCGCCGACCTGCGCAGCCAGCTTGGCTACGTGGCCCACGACCTGCCCCTGCTGGCCGGCAGCCTGCGCGACAACCTAACCCTCGGTGCCCGCCAGGTGAGCGACGCGCGCATGCTAGAGGTGGCCGAACTGACAGGGGTGAGCGAGCTGGCCCGACAGCACCCGCAAGGCTTCGACCGCCCCGTGGGCGAACGTGGCCAACTGCTCTCCGGCGGCCAGCGCCAGGCGGTGCTGCTGGCACGGGCACTGCTGCTGGAACCGCCGATCCTGATTCTCGACGAACCCACCAGCCACATGGACAACAGCAGCGAAGACCAACTGCGCCAACGCCTGATGGGCTGGGTACCTGGCAAGACGTTGCTGCTGGTCTCCCACCGCACCTCGATGCTCAGCCTGGTGGACCGGCTGTTGGTACTGGACAACGGCAAGATCGTCGCCGACGGTCCGAAAGACTCAGTCATCGATGCGCTGCGCAAGGGGCGTATCGGCTCGGCATTTTGAACGCACAGCCCCCGCACCGGCCCTACTCTGTCTTGGAGGTAGCCCATGTTCATCGAGCATCGCGTGCACAGCTATGTCCAAGGTGCAGACAAGCGCGCCGAACGCGACTACATGCCCGAGCTTGCCGGCGCCACCTTGCAGGATTCACCGCGTCTTTCGCGCCTGACCGTGTGGCTGGCCGCTAGCCTGCTGCTGGTAGCGCTGGTGTGGGCCAACTTCGCGGTGCTCGACGAAGTCACGGTCGGCGAGGGCAAGGCCATTCCATCGAGCAAGGTGCAGGTCGTGCAGAACCTCGAAGGCGGTATCGTCACCGAGATCTTCGTGCGCGAAGGGCAGATGGTGGCCAAAGGCGCCACCCTGCTGCGCCTGGATGACACTCGGTTCAAGTCCAACAAGGGCGAAAGCGAAGCCGATCGCTACGCCCTCACCGCCCAGGTCGAGCGCCTGTCGGCCGAGGCCGAGGGCAAGCCGTTCGTGCTGTCCGATGAAGTGCGCAGCAAAGCCCCGCAGGTCGCCGCCGACGAGGCCGCACTCTACGACTCGCGCCAGCGCCGGCTGGCCAGCGAAAAGCAGACCCTCAACGAACAACTGCGTCAGAAGACCCAGGAGTTGGCCGAGTTTCGCTCCAAAGTCGACCAGTACCGCTCGGCCGTGGCCCTGTTGCAGCAGGAGCTGGACATGTCCACGCCGCTGGTGGGCAAAGGCGCCATCTCGCCCGTGGAGATCCTGCGCCTGAAACAACGCAGCGTCGAAGCCCGTGGCCAGCTCAGCGCCACCAGCCTGGCCATCCCCCGTGCCGAAGCGGCGGTGGCAGAAATCCGCAGCAAGATCCAGGAATCCGACGCCAGCTTCCGCTCAGACGCGGCCAAGGAACTCAACGACAAACGCACGGAGTTGTCGAAGATCACTGCGACCAGCATCGCCATCGACGACCGGGTCAAGCGCACCACCGTGGTGTCGCCTGTGCGCGGCATCGTCAAGATGCTCAAGGTCAACACCATCGGCGGCGTGGTGCAGCCCGGCAGCGACCTGGTGGAGATCGTGCCGATCGAGGACAACCTGCTGATCGAGGCCAAGGTACGACCACAGGATGTAGCGTTCCTGCATCCGGGGCAGACCGCGATGGTCAAGTTCAGTGCCTATGACTACACGATCTACGGCGGGCTCAAAGCCAAGTTGGAGCTGATCGGCGCAGACACCGTGACCGACGACAAAGGCAATGCCTTCTACCTGATCCAGGTGCGTACCGACAAAAACCACCTGGGCGGGGACAACAAGCCGCTGCTGATCATCCCCGGCATGGTCGCCACGGTGGATATCATCACCGGGCAGAAGAGCGTACTCGACTACCTGTTGAAGCCGGTGCTCAAGGCCCGTACCGAGGCGATGCGCGAGCGCTGAGCCGGGTGACACGCACCGGCCCGTTCCCGGCCCTACGACGTCCCGTCAACACGGGCGGAGGTAGGCCTGTGGCGGCTCTGGCAACGCCGCCAACAGATCCCGCAGGCCATCGGCCCACTGCGCCTGGATCTGCAGAAAATACGGATCCTGGGCCGTTATCCGCTGACAGTTGCTCGCCACCAGGCTGTCCTTGCGGTACACCAAGACATCCAGCGGCATGCCCACCGACAGGTTGCTGCGCATGGTCGAATCGAACGAGATCAGCCCGCAGCGCAACCCCTCCCCCAGCGGCGTGTGATGCAGCAGGTTGCGATCGAGAATCGGCCGGCCGTACTTGCTCTCGCCCAACTGCATGAACGGCGTGTCTTCGGTGGCCTGGATGAAGTTGCCTTGCGGGTAGATGCTGTAAACGCCCATGGGCTGCTCGGCGATCTGCCCGCCTACCAGGAACGAACAGCTCAGGTCGACCTTGCCCGACAGCTTGGTACTGTCACGGGCGATCACCTCGCGTACCGTCTCGGCCACCAGCGCTGTGGCGTCATACAGCGTCGGCACGTTGAGCAGGTGCTGGACTTCCTGGTTGCAGCGCTGGCGCAGCAGGCTCACCACCGACTGCGAGGTAGCCAAGTTGCCAGCACTTTGCAGCACGATCAGGCGCTCGCCGGGACGGGTGAACACGAACAACTTGCGAAACGTCGAGATCTGGTCGATCCCGGCATTGGTGCGTGAGTCGGAAATGAACACCAGGCCATCGGCCAGGTGCATGGCAACGCAGTACGTCATGGTGCTGGCTCATGCAGATGAAAGGGGGGCGCTGTTACTGTTGAGCCTCGGGCAGCGAACTGACCAGGACCTGCGCCTGCATCGACTCGGTTCCGCCGCCACGGCGCATGCCGCGTACCGGGCAGGCGTCGAGGTAGTCATGCCCGACCGCCAGCTTCAGGTGGCGTTCGGGCCGGGCCAGGCGGTTGGTCACATCGAAGCTGTACCAGCCGTCATCGAGCCAAACTTCGGCCCAGGCATGGCTGGCCAGATGGCTTTCGTCCTCGGTGCACAGGTAGCCCGAAACATAGCGCGCCGGCACGCCCAGACTGCGCGCGCAGGCCAGAAAGGCATGGGTATGGTCCTGGCACACCCCGACACGCCTGGCGAAGGCTTCGGCGGCCACGGTATCGACCGTCGTGGCGCCAGGGCTGTAGGGCATATGATCGGCCAATCCGTTCATCAAGTCGGTCAGCGCCGCGCGATCGCGGCGGGCGCCACAGTGCTTCACGGCAAAGGCGCGCAGGGCCTCATCCGGGCTGCTGAGCTTGCTCGAACGCAGGAACGGCAACGGCGACTGGGTATCGTATTCCACCTCCAAGTACTGATCGATCTCCACCTCACCGTGGGCGCTGAGCATCAGCGCCCCATGCGGCTCGTCGAGGGTCAGCACATGCAGCACGTTGCCATATGGGTCGAGCTGACTGCCCACCGCGCGCGGCAGTTCCAGTTGCCATTGCAGGATGCGCTGGCGGGCGCTGCTCTTGGGCGTCAGGCGCAGGAGCTGGATGCTCATGCACACGTCATCGGAGTAGTGATAGGTGGTGTCATGGCGGATGGACAGTCTCATACTACCTCCAGGTAGGAATCGTGAACGTTCTGCCCCAAGTGGTTGATCTGACCGATGTAGTGGGTCAGCCACTGGTGCAGCCCGGACTCAAGAATCTCTTCGATACCGGTGAAGCGCAGCCGTGCGCTCAGTTCAGCCGCCAGGCGCTGCGCTGGCCGCCCGTTTTCGCCCGGCAATCCCGCCAGCAGGTGCGCCAGCTCCTCGACACAGGCATGCAGCGAACGCGGCACATCCGCGCGCAACAGCAACATCTCCGACACCTGCTCGGCGCCCGGCGCTGTACGGTAGATTTCGTTGAACGCCTCGAATGAAGACAGCGCGCGCAACAAGGCGCTCCACTGGTAATAGCCGCGGGCCGAGTCGTCGCTCACCTCCTCGGACTCCTCGCCGAACATTTCGTAGCGTGCATCGAGCAGGCGCAAGGTGTTGTCGGCACGCTCCAGGAACGTGCCCAGGCGGATGAAGCCATAGGCTTCGTTGCGCATGATGGTGCCGGACGTGGCGCCACGGAACAGGTGCGAGCGCTCCTTGACCCACTCGCAGAAGTGGTTGATGCCATAGCGCGCCAGGCCTTTGTCGGCGATGTTGCGCATTTCCAGCCACGTGGCGTTGATGTTCTCCCACATATCGGCGGTAATCCGCCCACGCACCGCATGGGCATTGGCACGGGCCGCGCGTAGACAGCAGTAGATGCTGCCGGGGTTGCTGTCGTCCAGGGCGAAGAAATGCAGCATGCGCTCCACGTCGAGTTCGCCATGCCGACGGTGATAATCGTCCAGCGTTCCGGCCGCCAGCAGCGACATTGCCAGCTCCGCGCGGCCATCGCTGCGGCCAGCCTGGGGCATCAGCGATAGCGAGTAGCTCACTTCGAGCATGCGCGCGAGGTTCTCCGCGCGCTCCAGGTAACGGGACATCCAGTACAGGTCCGAAGCGGTCCTTGAAAGCATCAGTCAGTCCTCCACCACCCAGGTGTCCTTGGTACCGCCGCCCTGCGACGAGTTCACCACCAGCGAGCCCTCGCGCAGTGCCACGCGGGTCAGGCCGCCAGGGACCAGACGGGTTTCCTTGCCCGACAGCACGAACGGGCGCAGGTCGATATGCCGAGGCGAGATACCGCTCTCGACGAAGGTTGGGCAGGTGGACAGGCACAGCGTCGGCTGAGCGATGTACGCCTCAGGACGCGCCTTGATACGCGCGCGAAAGGCCTCGATCTCTGCCGCCGTGGCCGCCGGCCCAACCAGCATGCCGTAGCCGCCTGAACCTTGGGTTTCCTTAACCACCAGCTCCGGCAGGTTGGCCAGCACATGAGACAGCTCGGCGGGCTTGCGGCATTGCCAGGTCGGCACGTTGCGCAGGATCGGCTCCTCGGCCAGGTAATAGCGGATCATGTCGTCGACATACGGGTAGATCGACTTGTCATCGGCCACCCCGGTGCCCACGGCGTTGGCCAGCACCACGTTGCCAGCGCGGTAGGCGGTGATCAGGCCGGGTACACCCAGCAGTGAGTCAGGGTTGAAGGTCAGCGGGTCGAGGAAGGCGTCGTCCAAGCGACGGTAGATCACATCCACCGCCTGGGGGCCTGAGGTGGTGCGCATGAACACGCGGTTGTCGCGCACGAACAAATCGGCACCTTCCACCAGTTCCACACCCATTTCGCGGGCCAGGAAGGCATGCTCGAAATACGCGCTGTTGAAGCGCCCCGGGGTCAATACCACGGTGGTGGGGTTGTCCAGCGGGCTTGAGCTTTTGAGGGTATCGAGCAGCAGGTTGGGGTAGTGATCGATGGGCGCCACCCGCTGGGCGGCGAACAGCTCGGGGAACAGGCGCATCATCATCTTGCGGTCTTCGAGCATATAGCTCACGCCGCTGGGGGTGCGCAGGTTGTCTTCGAGCACGTAGTAGCTGCCGTCGCCATCGCGCACCAGATCGACGCCAGCGATGTGCGCATAGATACCCCGGTGCAGGTCCAGCCCCTGCATGGCCACCTGGTAGCCGTCATTGGCCAACACCTGCTCCGGCGGGATGATGCCCTGCTTGAGGATGCGCTGGTCGTGGTAGATGTCTTCGAGGAACAGGTTCAGGGCCTGCACCCGTTGGATGCAGCCGCGCTCGACCACCTGCCATTCGCTGGCCTTGATGCTGCGCGGAATGATATCGAAGGGGATCAACCGCTCGGTCCCCTGCTCATCCCCGTACAGAGTGAACGTGATGCCAGCCCGATGAAACAACAGATCAGCCTCGCGACGACGCTGGTCCAACAGCTCCAACGGCGTGTTGGACAACCAGCGTGCGAACGCCTGGTAATGGGGCCGGCAAGTGCCCGCCGCATCGTACATCTCATTGAAAAAGTCCCGAGGCATACTCAACTCCTGACCACGCGATGCATATCCGTTAACGATGCGCAGTTGACCTAGCAATAGCAGTGCCGAAAACACGCCACATCAGGTGCGCCAAGGGGTACGCAGGGGACGACTGGCGCGGCGACGCACCAGAACAGGGCGCACGCTAGCGCGCGCCTCCTGGGATGAACCAAAACAGGCTGCCGAGACTCAAGGCTCTGCGTGATTGCGCGCGAAGGTTTCCTGCCCCATGGCGCTGATCTGTCCTTCGATCAAGGCGTCGAAGGGGCGCAGCAAGGCGTCGAAGCCGGTCGGTGCCTCCAGCGTGTTCAATGCGTGCACCACCGCTTCGAGGGTCGACAACGCCCCAGGCTCGGGCGCCTTGCGCAGGCGATAGCGCGACGGCGCGACCTGCGCCAGGGTAACCCTTGGCAGCGTTTCCAGCAGTGGATTCAGGTACAGCAGCTTGCGCGCCTTGCGCCAGGTGCCGTCGGGGACGATCAGCAGCAACGGGCAGGTGTCTGGCATGGCGTAGGCATCCAGCACCTGTGCTTGTGCCCCGGGGAACAAGAGTGCCGGACGATAGCCAGGGGTTTGCAGCAAGGCGTCCAGATCTTCGAACACTTCGCCCACGCGCAACTCGGCATTGACCAGCCCCAGGGCCGCCAAGCGCGCCGTGTTGAGGGCGTGCGCCGACTCGCTGGGGTGCTGCAGCAACACGACACGGGTGCGGCTGGCGAGGCGCGGGATCAGCGGGCAAAGGCAATGGGCGAGCGGGCGCTGGCAGCGCTCGCAGCGGGGTCTGGGCATGAGGGCCTCCGTTGGCGGGCGAATTTTGCCACATCCCGAAACTTTCAGCCCGTTCTGCGCAGCAGGCGCGGGCAGGCCCGCACCCACTGGAAACACACGTGTCAAGCGATGGGAACGGGCTTGACCGTGGACCGCACGGCACGCCGTACCCTATCGATTGAACCGCTCCGCTAGGCTGTGCAGGTACTCCGCCATGCGTTCGAGGTCCTGGCTGATCTCGGCGCCTTGCCTGGCCTGGCCCGCACTTTCATCGCACAGTTGTGCGATGCGCACGATCTGCTGGTTGATATCCTCGGCCACATGGCTCTGCTGCTCGGAGGCCGTGGCCATCTGCTGGCTCATGCCGGTGATCCGGCTGACTGCCTGGGCGATACCGGCCAACGCCTGCTGCACCGCCTCGACACTGTGCACGCTGTCCTGGGAGATCTGCTGGCCACGGCTGGCACTGGCCACCGCGCGGTCGGCGCCCGAGCGCAAGGTGGCGATCAGCTGGTGGATCTCGTCGGTGGAAGCGCGAGTGCGCTGGGCCAGCGAACGCACTTCATCGGCCACCACGGCAAAGCCCCTGCCCTGCTCACCGGCACGGGCCGCCTCGATGGCCGCATTGAGCGCCAGCAGGTTGGTCTGCTCGGCGATCGAGGTGATCACATCCACCACCCCGCCGATCGACTGGGTCTGCTCGGCCAGGGCGTTGACCGCCTGGCCGATATCGCTGACCGCCTCGCTCATGCTGCCCATGGCGCGCAGGCTTTGCTGCGCCAGGTCGCTGCCCTGCTGGGCAAGCTGGTCAGCGTCGCCGGCAGCGTGGGCAGTGCTTTGTACGTTATGCGTGACTTGCTGGATAGTCGCGGCCATTTGCGCGATGGCGGTGGCCGACTGGTCGGTCTCGCTGCGCTGACGATCGAGCATCTGCGCCTGCGAATCGGACAGCTCGGACGATTGCGCAGCCCGCGACTTCACCCCAACGCCGGCATCGACCAGGCGCGTCAGCGCGGTCTGCAAGCGCGCCTCCTCACTGAAAATAGCCAGGTCCAGCTGGCCGCGCAGCCCAGGGCTGTCGCTGTAGGTCAACGCCACCAGCGGGCTGGTGAAGGCCTTGGGGTGCTCGCCGAGGGTACTACGGATCGCCTGGTTCTGGCGCACTTCGATCAGGTACCAAGCCACCAGCAAGCTAGCCATCAGCACGCCCAGGGCGGCATAGGCCGGCAGCCACAGATACGCCAGCGCCGACAGGGCTCCGGCGCCGATCAACGGCCAGCCGCTACTCATGAACTGCGCCAGCCGCGCCGCCCATGGCACTGGCGCACGGCCGCCACGCAAGCGCGCATACAACGCCTCGGCGCGGCGGATTTGCGCGCGGCTGGGCACCGATCGCACCGATTCGTAGCCACTGATCCGGCCATTTTCGTACACCGCCGTGACATACGCGCTGACCCAGTAGAAATCGCCGTTCTTGGCGCGGTTCTTGACCACCCCCATCCAGGGCTTGCCTTGCTTGATGGTGTCCCACATATGCCCAAACACCGACGGCGGCATGTCGGGATGGCGCACCAGGTTGTGCGGCTGTCCCACCAGCTCGTCATAGGTGAAACCGCTGATGGCCACAAAAGCATCATTGCAATACGTGATGCGGCTGTTCAGGTCGGTGGTGGAAATCAGCCGCTGTTCGTTGGGAAACGTTCTCTCGTGTTCGGTGACGGGCAAATTCATGCGCATCGTTGGCGGTCCCTTGCTGATCCAGATGAGTGGTAAAACATCAAACCACGTAGAGGTTTAGCAGAAGGCCAGCACGACAGCAGCAAGTTTTGCAGGAAATTCACTCGGCCTGATGACCTGCACGATTTCAGCCGACGTTGAGCTGGCTCTTGAGCAGGTCGCGGAAGGTCTGGATCAAGGGTTCGCGGCTGCGACCGCGGCGAATGATGAGCGAGAACGGCGCCTGATAACCGAAAGTGGCCGGCGACAGCACGCGCAAGTCACCTTTGTCGACCCAGGCCTGGGCGTAGTGCTCGGGCAAATAACCGATGTAGGCGCCAGAGAGGATCAGGATCAGCTGCGCCTCCATGCTTTCCACGGTCGCAGCGCTGTGCTTGAAGCCGTGTCGGGCCAACTCTGCCTGGCTCCAGTAACCCCGCCCGACCATGCGCTGCTGGGTGATCACCGGCTCCGGGATACGCCGTTCGCCGTACAGCGGATGCCGGCTGCTGCAATACAACCAGTGCTGCTCGCGGTAAAGCGGCTGGTACAACAACCCACTCATGCGCGAGGAAAACGCGCCGATGGCCAGGTCCAGGCGGTTGTCCTGCACGCCCAGTTGCAGCTCATAGGGGCTTGAGACCGACAGGTGCAAGTGCACCGCCGGGTGCTCCTGGCTATAGGCACCAATGGCCTCGGCCAGCGGCAAGGCGCGGTCGCCCACGGTGGAATCGATCACCCCCAGGTTGAGGGTGCCGCGCAGCTCGCCCTTGAGCGCGGCGGCGTACTGCTCGAAGCCGTCCAGCTCGCCCAGCAGGCGCAAGGTTTCCTGATGGAACAACTCGCCCTTGCTGGTCAGGCTGAACCCGCCTCGGCCGCGGTGGCACAGCACGATACCCAAGGCGCTTTCCAACTGGCTCATGTAGGTACTGATGGCCGAGGTGGACAGGTTCAGGTCGCGCTGGGCATTAGCGAATCCCTGGTGGCGCACCACGCTGGCGAAGATCCGCAGCAGTTTCAGGTCGGGCAGCGATGAGGCCATGGAATCAGGGGTCCGCTGGATGGCAATGGCCAGAGTCTAACGCGCCCCGGCGCGGTTAGTTCATAAAATCCTGAAGTAAGTTTTTGTCGGTAGCGATTCTTCCCACGCACTACCTTGCGCAGACTGCGGCGAAATGTCCCTGCTCGCCGGCATCCTTGGTCTTTCAGGCGTGTGGCGGAACAGGTTCGAACAAACAGAACAATCGACCGACTGATGAGGCCCACCGTGGACAAGATTCTCCACCAACCACTGGGCGGCAACGAAATGCCGCGTTTCGGCGGCATCGCCACCATGCTTCGCCTGCCCCACCTGCAAAGCGCTGAGGGCCTGGACGCCGCGTTCATCGGCGTACCGCTGGACATCGGCACCTCGCTGCGCTCAGGCACTCGCTTCGGCCCTCGGCAGATCCGCGCCGAATCGGTGATGATACGCCCGTACAACATGGCCACCGGCGCCGCCCCGTTCGACTCGCTGTCAGTAGCCGACATCGGTGACGTGGCGATCAACACCTTCAACCTGCTGGACGCCGTGCGCATCATCGAAGAAGCCTACGACGAGATCCTCGAACACAACGTCATCCCCATGACCCTGGGTGGCGACCACACCATCACCCTGCCCATCCTGCGTGCCCTGCACAAGAAGCACGGCAAGATCGGCCTGGTGCACATCGATGCCCACGCCGACGTCAACGACCACATGTTCGGCGAGAAGATCGCCCACGGCACCACCTTCCGCCGCGCCGTGGAAGAAGGCCTACTCGATTGCGACCGCGTGGTGCAGATCGGCCTGCGCGCCCAGGGCTATACCGCCGACGACTTCAATTGGAGCCGCCGCCAGGGCTTTCGCGTGGTGCAGGCCGAAGAATGCTGGCACAAGTCGTTGCAACCACTGATGGCCGAAGTGCGCGAGAAGGTCGGTGGCGGCCCTGTGTACCTGTCGTTCGACATCGACGGCATCGACCCTGCCTGGGCACCGGGCACCGGCACCCCGGAGATCGGCGGCTTGACCACCATCCAGGCGATGGAGATCATCCGCGGCTGCCACGGCCTGGACCTTATCGGCTGTGACCTGGTCGAAGTCTCCCCGCCTTATGACACCACCGGCAACACCTCGCTGCTGGGGGCCAATCTGCTGTTCGAAATGCTCTGCGTGCTGCCAGGGGTGGTACGCCGCTGATTGCAGTGAAGCCCTGTTTTTTGTAGGAGCGGCCTCGTGCGCGATGGGCTGCGCAGCAGCCCCAACCTCTGCACATGCGGTGGTACAGGAAATCCGCGGCTGCTAAGCAGCCCATCGCGCACAAGGCCGCTCCTACAGAGATCTCTGCGACGAATTGATTCACCCCCGGCAGGAGCCATCCGGGAGGGCCACTGAGGCCCGCCAACACAAGACAGCACCGCCGGGCGCCATGAGCCGCCTGGGCGGCTGATCTCGCCATAATAAAGATAATCGGGAGACCCCCAATGGCCTTGGACATCATCGTTGTACTGATCTATGCCGTCGGCATGCTCGGGCTGGGCTACTACGGCATGCGCCGCGCGAAGACCCATGAAGACTACCTGGTAGCCGGGCGTAACCTCGGCCCGACCCTGTACATGGGCACCATGGCCACCACCGTGCTGGGCGGTGCCTCCACCGTCGGCACCGTACGCCTGGGCTATGTGCATGGGATCTCCGGCTTCTGGCTGTGCGCAGCCCTGGGCCTTGGCATCATCGCGCTGAACCTGTTCCTCGCCAAACCGCTACTGCGCCTGAAGATCTTCACCGTCACCCAGGTGCTGGAGCGTCGCTACAACCCCATGGCACGCCAGGCCAGCGCGGCGATCATGCTCGCCTACGCGCTGATGATCGGGGTGACCTCGACCCTGGCCATGGGCACCGTGCTGCAAGTGCTGCTGGATGTGCCGTTCTGGATGGCGCTGCTGTTCGGCGGTGGCGTGGTGGTGGTGTACTCGACCATCGGTGGCATGTGGTCGCTGACCCTGACCGACATCGTCCAGTTCATCATCAAGACCGTAGGCCTGATGTTCATCCTGCTGCCGGTGTGCCTGTACAAGGCCGGTGGCTGGGACATGCTGGTGGCCAAGCTGCCGGCGTCCAGCTTCAGCTGGACCACCATCGGCTGGGACACCATCATCACCTACTTCCTGATCTACTTCTTCGGCATCCTGATCGGCCAGGACATCTGGCAGCGCGTGTTCACCGCGCGTGACGAGAAAGTCTGCCAGCGCGCCGGTACCACCGCAGGCGTCTATTGCGTGCTGTACGGCCTGGCCTGCGCCTTGATCGGCATGGCCGCCCACGTGCTGATGCCGGATCTTGCCAACCCCAACAACGCATTTGCCGAGATGATCAAGGGCCAACTGCCCGAGGGCGTGCGAGGCCTGCTGATGGCCGCCGCACTGGCCGCGATGATGTCGACCGCCAGCGCAGGCCTGCTGGCCGCCTCGACCACCTTGACCGAAGACCTGCTGCCCAAGCTGCGTGGCGGCAAGCAGTCGAGCCTGGGCATCAATCGCCTGTTCACCCTGCTCACCGGCTTGGTGGTACTGGGCATCGCGCTGGCAGTGAACGATGTGATCAGCGCCCTGACCCTGGCCTATAACCTGCTGGTGGGCGGCATGCTGATCCCGCTGATCGGGGCGATTTTCTGGAAGCGCGCCACCACCGCCGGGGCCATCGCCAGCATGTCGTTGGGCTTTGCCACCGCTCTGCTGTTCATGTTCAAGGACGGCCTGGACGCCAACTCACCGATTTACTACAGCCTGGCCATTGGCCTGGTGAGTTTCGTGCTCGTCAGCCTGGCTTCGCGCAAGCCAGCAGCGGCGGTGAACCTGGCCTGAAACGATCAGAACACCGATAAAACGCAAAAGGCCGGCGCATCTTCACGATGCGCCGGCCTTTTGCTGCGGTGGAATCAGCGGCGGCGCGGCTGGCGCTTACGCTGTTCTTCGTCGGTCGGGATTGGCACCGGCTGTAAGGGTGGCGGTAGCAAACCCAAGGCGACGGCGAGGTCGTGGAGCCAGTTGTACATGCGTTCGTTCATAGTGCCCCCTCGACGGGTCAGCCTCACGGTCAGTCAATCCTGCGATGCTTCATACAGATCATAGCCCTATGTCCTGCATTGCGCATTCGCCTGTTCTACACATAGGGATGATTTTGACTCGGATCAAGCACTGGCCGCAGCTTCCGACGGTCGGCTAATCGTTTCGCTTTGTTGCAGATCGATCCAGGCCTGCAGATTGGCCCCGCGCATGCCTTGGCGCCACATCAGCCAGGTCGTCGCCTGATCGAAGGGGGCTTGCAACCGATGCGCCCGCACCCGGTCACGGCCTGGCAGGCTGTCGAGCATCGATTGCGCCATCAACGCCACGCCCGCACCTGCGATCACACAGGCCAGCATGCTCTGGTAGGACTCGATTTCCATCACCCGCCCCATGGGCGTGTGCGCATGCGCGTACCAGGCTTCAAGGCGCATGCGGTACGAGCAGCCCTGGCGGAAGGTGAACACCGCCTTGCCGGCGACATCCTTGGCGGTGCGCACCGGCGGGTGTTCGGGGCTGCTGATCAGCACCAGGGTTTCGTCGCACAGTGGCACGCCATCGAGCCCGGCCAGGCTGGGCGGGCCGTCCACCAGCGCGGCATCGAGCGTATGGTTGAGCAACCCTTCGAGCAGCTCGCCACTTGGGGCGGCCTGCACTTGCAGGTTCACCGCAGGGTAGGCCTGGTGATAGCGCGCCAGCAACGCCGGCAGGTGGATGGCGGCGGTGCTGTACATAGTGCCCAGCACGAAGTCCCCCGCCGGCTGGCCGCCCTGCACCGCCGCCATCGCTTCGTCGCGCAGCGCGGACAGGCGGTTGGCGTAGTCCAGCAGCACCTTGCCGGCAGGCGACAACTGCAAGCGCTGGCGCTCGCGCAGGAACAGCTCCACGCCCAACTGCTCTTCGAGCTGTCGCAGGCGTGTGGACAGGTTCGACGGCACGCGATGCAGGCGCTCGGCGGCACGCGTGACCGAGCCCTCTTCGGCTACAGCCTGGAAAATACGCAGCTGGCTGAACTCCATGAGATTCTCCAAAACAGAACAACTTGATCATCATTATTCAATTTTACTGAAAGTCAATCACGCCTAACCTGCCAGCCATCACATCCTTTCGAGCAGGAGACTCAGCATGTCGCTCTTCGCCCAACTGCTGGCCAGCGCCGTGGCCTTGATGATGGCCATGGGTATCGGGCGTTTCGCCCTGACCCCGCAACTGCCCCGGCTGATCGCAGAAGGCCAGCTCGACCTGACCGCCGGCGGCCTGATCGCGGCAGCCAACTACCTAGGCTATTTTCTGGGCGCGGTGGACGGCATGTTCGCCCGTCAACCCAGCCAAGTACGCTTGCGCCTGCACGCGGGGCTATGGCTGTGCGTGCTGCTGACCCTGGCCTCAGCAGCCGCCGACGGATTCTGGAGCCACCTGCTGCTGCGTTTCGGCACAGGCATCGCCAGCGCCTGGGTACTGGTGATGATCACCAGTCTCACCCAGCAACTGGCCAACGCACACGGCTGCCAACGCCAGGGCGCCCTGGTGTTCGCCGGGCCCGGTGCCGGTATTGCGCTGACAGGGCTGCTGGCGTTGGTGGCGCATCTGCTTGGGCTCGGTTCGTCGGCGCTGTGGTTGATCTACGCCGTGGCGGCGCTGGTGATGCTGCTGGCGGTGCTGCCGTGGCTGCCGCGCGCCGTGCAGCCCAGTGCTGGCGTGATCAACCAAGGTCCGACCCGTGGTACGGGGATTGGCCGCCTGGGCCTGGTGTACGCACTGTATGGCATCGGCTATATCCTGCCCGCCACGTTCCTGTCGCAGATGGCCAGCCATCAGTTCCACGGCCAATGGCAGGCCGACCTGTTCTGGCCAGCGTTCGGTCTGGCGGCAGCACTCGGCGTGCTGGTGGTTGGCCTGCGTAGGCCACGTCGTACCGCAGCCTGGCTCAGCGCAACCCTGTGGCTGCAAGGCCTGGGCGTGCTGGCCTGCCTGCTGGGCGATGGCCTGGGCCTAGCGCTGGGGGTGCTGCTGTGCGGTGGGCCGTTCCTGGCCTGCATGCAGCTGGTGATGCAGCGCTCGCGGGAGTTGGCGCCGCATGCCACGCAACGCAATGCCGGTCTGCTCACCGCATGCTTCGCCCTTGGCCAACTGAGCGGCCCACTGCTGGCGGCAGTCAGCAGCCATGTCAGCGGCGGCTTGCAACCGGCGCTGATCCTCGCGGCCATGGGCCTGGGCGTGGCCGGCGTGCTGGTGCTGATGAAAGGGCTTAACCCACCACTTTGCGCAGTTGCTGGCGCACCCACTGTTCAGCGCTGACCATGATCACACCGATCAGCACCATCACCGCGCCGAGCACGAAATTCAGGCTTAGCGGCTCATCCAGCAACAGCACACCGAAGGTCACGCCGAACAGCGGGGTAATAAACGAGAACACTGCCAGGTTGGACGCTAGGTATTTGCGCAGCAGCCAGAACCAGGTCAGGTAGCTGACGAACGACACCACCACGCCCTGGAACAGCACGCTGCCCACCGCCAGCGGCGTGAGGGTGAACTGCCCGATCTGACCGCTCAGCAAGGCAATCAGAACCAACCCGGCAAAACCGACGGCCAACTGGTAGAACAGGGTGAGTGTCGCTGGCGCTTCGGATAACTTCGAAGCGCGCACCACCACCGTGGTTGCCCCCCAGGCCAGCCCGGCGAGCACGCCAAAAGCATCACCGAGCAACATGCGCCCGTCCAATTGCTCGAACGACACGCCTCCGGCGAAGGCCAGGGCGATACCGCCGAACGCCAGTACGATGCCCAGCCACTGCAACAGCCGCAGCCGTTCGCTAGGCATCATCACATGCAGTCCCAGGGCAGTGAAAATGGGCGCGGTATACAGAAACACCGACATGTGCGCCGCCGAGGTCAACTTCAGGCCCTCGGCGATGAACAGGAACTCCAGCCCGAACAACGCACCGGCCAGCAGCCCCGCGCGCCAGGTACTGCCCACCTGCTCCCAGCCGCCACGCCAGCAGATCAGCAACCCCACCAGCACAGCCGCAATACCATTGCGAAACGCCGCCTGCATCACCGGCGCGATGTCCATCGCCGCCGACTTGATCAAAACCTGCTGGCAGCCCCAAATCAGGCACAGCCCCAGCATCACCTGCAAGGCAAAGGCGTCGGGATTCTTGCGGGCCTCGCTCATAGGCGGGCTCCTTTTATCGAATAGGTCATTGGCACGGCTCGGCAGTCGAATGGGATCCAGCAGGGATTATCGAGTCGTGGGCTCTTCAATGCCATCTTTGATCGCGTCGGGTCGGCCAGCGCTTGGGCGCGGCGCGCGGCATTGAACAACCTGGGCTTTGGAACAGCTTGGAAAAAGCCCTACAACGTTCAGGGAAAGCCTAGAAGCACCCGCCACCGTTGCAGTGGCGGGCCTGATCGAGCGCGGTGTTACTCAGCGGCTGGCTTGCGCTTTTTCAGTGGTGCAAGGCCATCGGCACTGGCCAATGGACCTTTGGCTTTCGGCTTGGCGGCCGGCTTGCGCTTGGCGGCGCCCTTCTTCTCGCCGGTTTTCTTCTCGACCTTTTTCTTCTTGGTGCCAGCGGCCTTGCCCGAGGCCTTGACCTTTTTCGGACCGCTATAGGTGCCCTTGACCTCCTTGATGACGCGGCGCTCGAACTGCTGCTTGAGGTAGCGCTCGATACTCGACATCAGGTTCCAGTCGTTATGGGTGATCAGCGAGATCGCCAAGCCCTCGCCACCAGCGCGGCCAGTACGCCCGATACGGTGCACGTACTCGTCGCCGCTGCGCGGCATGTCGAAGTTGATCACCAGGTCCAGGCCGTCGATGTCCAAGCCGCGGGCGGCGACGTCAGTGGCCACCAGCACCTTGGAGCCGCCTTCCTTGAAGCGGTCGATGGCCAGTTTGCGGTCTTTCTGGTCCTTGTCACCGTGCAACACGAAGGCTTTGACGTCCTTGGCTACCAAATGGCCGTAGATGCGGTCGGCCAAGGCACGGTAGTTGGTGAAGATGATCGCCTTCTGGTAGGTCTCGTTGGCCAGCAACCACTGCACGATCTGCTCCTTGTGCTGATCGTGGTCGGCGGTGATGACCTGCTGGCGGGTGCCTTCGGCCAACTGCAAGACGCTGTTGAGCATCAGGTGCTCGGGGTCCTTGAGGACCTTGCCAATGATGTCGCGCAGCGCAGCACCACCGGTGGTGGCGGAGAACAGCAAGGTCTGCTCGCGGTTCTCGCACTCCTTGCACAGGCGCTCCATGTCTTCGGCAAAGCCCATGTCGAGCATGCGGTCGGCTTCGTCGAGCACCAGCACCTGCACGTGGGACAGGTCGAGGTTGCCGGCATTGAGCTGCTCGAGCAAGCGGCCCGGAGTGCCGATCAGCACGTCCGGCACCTTGCGCAGCATGGCGGCTTGTTCCTTGAAGTCCTCACCGCCGGTGACCAGGCCCGACTTGATGTAGGTGAACTGCGAGAACAGTTGCACCTGCTTGAGGGTCTGCTGGGCCAGCTCGCGGGTCGGCAGCAGGATCAGCGCGCGGATTTCCACGCGCGGTCCGCTCAGGTCGACCAGGCGGTTGAGCATCGGCAGCACGAAGGCTGCGGTCTTGCCGCTGCCGGTCTGCGCCGTCACCCGCAGGTCACGCCCTTGCAGGGCCAGGGGAATGGCCGCCGCCTGCACCGGGGTCGGCTCGACAAATTTCAGCTCGGCCACGGCTTTGAGCAGGCGTTCGTGCAGGGCGAATTGGGAAAACACGGGGGTAACCTCGGGCAAGTGCGAAAAATTCAAGTTGCATAGGGTAACGTTTTCCGTGGCCAGAACCGAATTTCTTTTGGCAACTTTGCGCCGATCCGCGCTCTAATGCGGCTTCGTACCGCAACACAGACCGCTTTGACGACTTATGGACCTGCAACGATTCTCGCGCGATGCCTTCGACCTCTGGGGTACCCTCGACCAACACCCGCTGCTGCACGCCGCCATCGGCCTGAGCGTGCTGCTGCTGGTCTCGCTATTGATCGGCCGCGTGGCACGCTTTCTGGTGCTGCATGCCTGCCGCCTGCTGGCTCGCCAACCCGCGCTGCGCTGGCTCGAAGACCTGCGCCACAACAAGGTGCTGCATCGCCTGGCCCAGACCACCCCGTCGCTGGTGGTGCAATCGGGCCTGAAACTGGTGCCGGAGCTGTCCAACACCACGCAGCACCTGCTCGGCAACGCAGCGCTGGCGGTCACCCTACTGTTCATGACCCGCGCCCTGTCGTGCCTGCTCGATGCGCTGCTGGACATCTATGCGCGCACCGAACACGCCCGCACCCGCTCGATCAAGGGCTACATGCAGTTGGCCAAGATGATGCTGTGGATCTTCGCCGCCATCGTCATCGTCGCCACCCTAATCGACCGCTCGCCGCTGTTGCTGCTGTCGGGTCTGGGCGCCATGTCGGCGGTGCTGTTGTTGGTGTACAAGGACACGCTGCTGTCGTTCGTCGCCAGCGTGCAGCTCACCAGCAACGACATGCTGCACGTCGGCGACTGGATCGAAATGCCCCAGGCCGGTGCCGATGGCGACGTGGTCGACATCACCCTGCATACAGTCAAGGTGCAGAACTTCGACAAGACCATCGTCTCCATCCCTACCTGGCGGCTGATGAGCGAGTCATTTCGCAACTATCGCGGCATGCAGCAATCCGGCGGGCGACGGATCAAGCGCAGCCTGTTCATCGATGCCACCGGCGTGCGCTTTCTGACCCGCGATGAAGAGCAGCGCCTGGGCCAGGTGCGCCTGCTGGGCGACTACCTGGCCGGTAAGCGCCAGGAACTGCACGAATGGAACCAAGCCCTGGGACCGGTGGCGGAGCTTTCGGCCAACCGCCGCAAGCTGACCAACATCGGCACCTTCCGCGCCTTCGCCCTGGCCTACCTGAAGAACCACCCCGAGGTACACAAGGGCATGACCTGCATGGTCCGACAGATGCAAACCACCGCCGAAGGCGTACCGCTGGAGATCTACTGCTTCACCACCACCACGGTATGGGCCGACTACGAACGCATCCAGGGCGATATCTTCGATTACCTGCTGGCGGTGCTGCCGGAGTTCGGCCTGGGGCTGTATCAACAGCCTAGTGGCAACGATATGCGCGTGGGATTGGCTGGGCGAGCTGTCGAGCCGGCGGCACAGCGGCTGAAAGAGCTGGAGTGAAGCCTGAAATCACCGGGGCCGCGTTGCGGCCCATTCGCACCTATCAGGCATGGGCACCTTGCTCGGGTCGTTCCTCACAACCGTATCCGTTCTGGCCAGTTGCCTGGCTACCCACCACGACACACTATTCGCTGGCTACCTGCGTGACGATCAGGCGAGTCAGTTCAGACGATAAGGCCTGAGCATCCGCTTGGTAACCTTCGCACCAGCGCGCGTGCCAATCCAAAGGTGAGCCCTGTTCCTCCCACTGCGCCAAGGCGAGTGCGTTGACGATCTCCATCTCGAACCAAATAGACTCCCACTTGGCAGCATCCGAGACCAGGGTGGTGTTCTGCCAGACAAACTCCGTCAGCGCCACGAAGCTGGACCACGATTTCAGATCCTCGTGCGCGCCACGGGCCAGTGACATGAGCTGCGACGACGTGAGCATTGCTGTTCTCCTATGGCGTAGTTTGACTGTCCAAGATTTCGCCAGGCGGCAGGCCAACCAGCGCTTGACCCGCCACCTGAACGCAGATGGCATTTCGAAGTAGAAACCGTCACGTTCGAACTGGAAAGAGCCGAGACATTGTTGACCCGATTGCTCACCCTGGCCCTAGGGATACTGCTGACTGCCTGCACCCACTACCGCCACATTGCCCCCCCAGACCCCAGAGGGTCTGGATTGCCTCCACAAACTTGACGCCCAGGTGAATGAGTGCGAGGCCAGGGTCAAAGCACGGCAGGACAACTACGACCGTCTACACGAGTTTCAAGCACTCTCCACGCAGCAGTGCGAGCACAACAACCGCCTCAACATACCTAATGCTTGCAAGCCGCCCCACACTCCCACACGTGTGCCTAACGACTGCCGTTCTGGTTATAAAGACAAATACATAGCCGTGGCGGCAGGGTCGAAAGGTCGAAAGGTCGAAAGGTCGAAAAAAGCTAGTGGCCTCCGGGGACGATCGATTATCGAAGCATTCTTCAGAATTTCCTTCAAGGAGCCCTGAACGGGGAGTTCAGTTGGTTTGCTGGATACTAGGTCAGTCGACGGCGATAATAATCAAAAATATAGATTAATAAATCCAAAAATACATACGAATTCATTCTAAAAATCAATAATTACTCACCTTCTATACACCCCCCACATCACTGCCAGATCCCAGTGAAACACACCATAGCGCTTGGCGAGGTGACTTAGATGTCGATCAAAATCTAAGAATTGACATTTTAGATTTCGAGCGACATCATTAAGCCGTTCCGGGTAAGGCCGCCTAAAAGCGAGCCCCCCAAGGCCCAGGCGACTAGGTTCGGACTAGACATGAATAGCAAAGTCTCAAGGGGCTCTAAACACCCAGAATTTGAAATCGGGGACAGTTTGTCAGCTCACTCAATTACGAAGCGATCAGAGCTGACTGGAATTGCTCCTATTGGCGAACCTAAAGCAGAAAACCCAAATATTGCGACATCTGTAGAGAGCGAAGATTCAGCAGGCCGAGGCATGGCCTCACCAAAAAAGGAATCATCTCAAACTGACAGTAGTTCCGCCCGCCCTAAATTACAGGATCCGTCCAAAATTATATGGCGCAGTTTGATGCTAGAACCATAGCAAACAAACTAACTTAAAGCAGATAGCCACCAAGTCGCTACCACAAACACCTGGAGATCAACATGAACTATAAAGCTTTCGGAAAGACGGGACTCAGCGTATCTGAGCTTGCTTTAGGCACAGGAAACTTTGGTACTGGCTGGGGCTATGGTGCCGACTACGAGTCTAGCAAAGCTATATTCAATGCGTACGCCGAAGCTGGCGGGAACTTCATAGATACAGCTGACATTTATCAATTTGGTCAATCAGAAGAGCTACTCGGAACTTTACTAACAGGAAGACGCGATAGTTTTGTCCTGGCCACAAAATTCACGAATGGTACAGGGCCAAACACTGATCGTTTAGCCACAGGGAACAGTCGCCGGGCCATGGTGACCTCGGTAGAGGCAAGTCTAAAACGCCTTAAAACGGATCGCATCGATATTTATTGGGCACATCATCCGGATGGGGTAACCCCCCTTGAAGAAATCATAAGGGGTTTTGAGGACTTGGCACGCGATGGAAAAATTCTTTATGCAGGTCTGTCTAACTTTCCAGCTTGGAAACTCGCGCGTGCAGTTACATTAGCTGAATTGACAAATTCGTTACCGATTGCAGCAGCGCAGTTTGAGCATAGCTTAGTTCGTCGGGAGCCAGAAGCTGATCTCCTTCAAGCGTCAAATGCACTAGGGCTGGGGGTAGTTACTTGGTCTCCTCTAGGCGGTGGAATGCTGACAGGTAAATATAGGCAAGGTGAAAAAGGTCGAGCAGAAGGCTTTGGCGGAAAGGTTTTCCAAGCAGAGAACTCGGCACAGCGGACACTGATCCTAGACACGGTGCTAGATATCGCAAAAGAACTCGATGTAAGTGCTGGCCAAGTTGCTATTGCGTGGGCATGCACACATGGAGGAGTCCCCATCATCGGCCCTCGATCCGAGCAACAACTCGCTGACAATCTTGGCGCACTATCCTTCAACCTCTCACATGAGCAACTCACCAGGCTAAATAGTGCAAGTAGCCTAGAGGGTAATACAGCAGCAGTCTCAATGGCCTCGTAAATTGTAAAGCCCTTGGCATGGGCCCAAGTGTGAGAGGCCAACCAAAAGCCTCTCGCACACTGAAATAGAAATGCAATGAGCAGGTACGAAAATAGTGAAGTTGTATTTCCAAAGCTATACGCCGAGCGACAGTGAGTTCTTAAGGGGCACGGCCTCACATCCAACTATCATAGATGGCGTACTTACGCTGCCACTCCCCGAAAAAAAACCAAGTCCGTTAGTGATTTTACTCCACGGCTCTGGTGGTCGCGGGCCCCTGATAAATCAATGGGTAAGAAGACTACAAAAAATTGGCATTGGGACATTTGCAGTCGATAGCTTCACCGGGAGAGGACTGACCAGTGTAAGAGACAACCAAGACGCCCTTGGGCGCTTGGTAAGCATTATGGATGCGTATAGCGCTCTTGATTTTTGCTCGAAAATGCATGCCATCGATAAATCTAAAATTGCTGTTATGGGGTTTTCAAGAGGTGGGCAAGGTGCTCTATACGCATCAGTGAAGCGCTTTCAGCGAATGCACCTTTGTACAAGCCTAACATTCCGTGCATATGTTGCGCTATATCCAAACTGCACCACACGTTACATCGAAGACAACTTACTCGACTGCAAGCCCATCAGCGTTCACCATGGCGACGCGGATGACTACAACCCTGCGAGTGCAACACAAATATTTTGTGATCGCGCTAAAAGTCGCAACGCTGATATAACATTACATCGGTACGATGACGCGCATCATGTTTTTGACTGGGACGCGCTTATTCCAGCAAAATTTTTCCCAGAGGCTCAGTCAACCGTGAATTGCCAAGTGGAAGAAATTAGCCCAGGACTTCTAATTAATGCAAGAACAGGTGTACCTTTCTCCTATAACGACTCCGACGTTATAAAAGGTGCAACTATGGGATTCTCACCTAAGGCAACCAAAAATCTCATCATCAAACTCAACGCATTTTTCAAAGAGAATCTACTCAGCTAGAACCCCATTACCTAGTTCTTGCTGAGGTATTGAAGCAGTGCATCCCGACACGTCATGAGAATTTCATCGGCAAGTGGAGAGTCGTCTGGGCATGCGCGAGACATTACAATTGCCCCTATAGATTGAGCCATAGCAGCTAAGATCTTTGCACGCATTTGTACTGTCCCAGATTCGCCCTGCTGGGCGGCACTATCTAGGAACTCCTTAATCTGGCTCTCTATTCCATCAGCGAATGTAGCCTTTACTTCAACTTCTTTGCGAGCAGCATCCCCGCACAGGGCTGCAAGTGTACAACCTGACGCTCGGTGATCTCGATGCTCACGCGATAGATAAGCATTGATGAAGTCAACTAATGAAGCGCCAGACATAAGATTTGCTGATTTAGTCAGACCACAGGCTGACGCTTGCACCATCAAATCAGCCTTAGACTCGAAATGCTTATAGAAGCCACCTTGAGTAAACCCAGCAGCCCCCATCAGCTCTGCGATTCCAATTCCGTCATAGCCACGCTCCTTGAAGAGGGCTGATGCCGTCTCAACTATGTGCACGCGGTTTGCCTGCGCCTGCTTTTTGGTGACCTTCATCATTGCTCCAGGAGTGGTGTGAAATACGGACATCATACATTGATTATGGTCGACATCAAAGGATTGACATATTTAGATGTTGAGCGTAATCATTATGTTCTCACACCCCCTGAGATCCACAAAATGCAGCTAAATCCGCTTTTCGAGCCATATAACCTGGCCAATCTGACACTCGCTAACCGCATCGTCATGGCGCCTCTGACACGTAACCGCGCAGGTAAAGGCCTAGCACCCAGCCAGCTCACAGTGGACTATTACGCACAGCGAGCTTCAGCCGGCCTGATCATTACTGAGGCCACTCAAATATCTCCTCAGGCCCAGGGATACCAAGACACTCCTGGGCTGTACACCGCAGACCAAATCGACGGGTGGCGGAGGGTCACAGATGCTGTACATGCAAAAGGGGGACGAATCTTTGCCCAACTGTGGCATGTAGGCAGAGTCTCACACACTGACCTGCAACCTGGCGGCGCAGCACCAGTCGCACCGTCTGGTATCCGCGCGCAGACCAAAACCTTTGTTAATGGTGTGTTCACGGACGTTAGCAACCCACGCGCGCTTGAGTTGAGCGAACTGCCACACATCGTGAATGATTTTCGCCAGGCAGCAGCGAACGCTATTACTGCGGGCTTTGACGGAGTGGAAATCCATGGAGCCAACGGCTACTTGATTGATCAGTTCATCAAGGACAGCGTTAACAAGCGTACAGATACTTACGGCGGATCCATTGAGAACCGCGCGCGTCTTTTGCTTGAAGTTGTAACCGCCGTTACCGGTGAGATCGGTGCCGAACGCACTGGTGTTCGAATCTCACCTGTATCACCTGCCAACGACGTCTCCAGCAGCGATCCGCAATCTCAATATGACTATATCGCTGACCAACTCAGTGCACTAGGTATCGCTTTTATTCATGTTGTTGAGGGTGCAACAGGAGGGCCACGCGATATCAGCCCCTTCAATTATGAATCACTACGCCAACGATTCAAGCAGACCTACATTGCCAATAATGGATATGATCTAGAGCTGGCTACTAGCAGCTTGAGTGAAGATAAAGCAGACCTCTTCGCCTTCGGCCGCTATTTCATCAGCAACCCGGATCTCGTGGAACGACTGAAGACTGGCTACCCACTCGCGGCAATTGATCCAAAAACTTTATATGGCGGCGGAGCTGAAGGCTATACCGACTACCCAACCCTCACCACACAAGATCAGTGAATCATTATATAGTCAACACTTTAATTAGAGGATGAAAATGAACACGCTTCCAACTGTACTTATTACCGGCGCATCAACTGGCATCGGGTCTATATACGCGAAACGGTTTGCTAGTCGCGGGCATGACCTCGTACTTGTCGCGAGGGATAAAGCCAGGCTCGAAAGCCTGGCTGAACAGCTGCGAAAGGATAATTACGTCAACGTCCAAGTACATCAGGCTGATTTGACTGATAGCACAGATCTTTCAGCCGTTGAAACTCGTTTGCGAGAGGACGAGAAAATCGGAATTCTAATCAACAATGCAGGTATAGCTCAGTCAGGAGCTTTTACCAAGCAGAGTCCTGCTGATATTGAGCAGCTAATCTCACTCAATGTAACCGCCCCCACACGTTTGGCCGCAGCAGTAGCACCGCGCTTCTCGCAAGCAGGAGCAGGGGCAATCGTCAACCTAGGTTCAGTGGTAGGATTTGCACCGGAGTTCGGGATGTCGATTTACGGCGCGACAAAAGCGTTCGTTCTATATCTGTCTCAGGGTCTAAGCCTGGAATTATCACCTAAGGGCGTATATGTCCAGGCGGTTATACCGGCTGCTACACGTACAGAAATCTGGGAGCGCGCGGGAATTGATATTAATTCAATCGCTGAAGTAATGGATGTTGAAGAGCTGGTCGATGCTGCCCTCATCGGCTTTGATCGAGGTGAGCTCGTAACCATCCCACCGCTACACGAAGAAGTCAGATGGGATCGGCTTGATCAAGCACGTCAAGGGCTACTTTCCGACATTCGGCAGTCACATGCCGCCGAGCGTTATAAAGCGAAAGCATAGATAACATCCACTTTATATTTTATGCCTCCTGCAAGACACAGGGGGCAACAAAGCATTTCTCGAATTTCATTAGAGCGCCCGCTTCACTCAACCAAAAGATACAAATCCAACATGACTCTTAGCATTCATATTTAAGGGCCAGGTGCAGCCACAAGGAGTTCAAGTATGCGGCAAGATTATAGTTTCTCATTTGATAGCGCACTCAACAAATCAATATTAGTCGATGGAATCACATTCGCCTATCGAGAGCTGGGCAAGAATGATGCACCTCCAATTCTCCTGCTCAACCATTGGGGCGCTACCCTAGATAATTTCGACCCAAACTTGTTAAATGGCTTGTCACTAAACCATCGAGTAATCGCCATAGACTATAAAGGTATTGGTCTATCTACTGGTACAGCACCAGTAACGGTATCGGAAATGGCGGACGACACAATTTCCTTAGTCCGTGCAATGGGCTTCGAGAAAGTGAATCTGCTTGGTTTTTCATTAGGGGGTTTTGTTGCGCAGGATATAGCGCTGAAAGCACCATCGCTCGTGGGGAAGCTAATCCTAGCAGGAACCGGCCCTGCAGGCGGGGACGGCATTGGTAAGGTTTGGTCTGTTACCTGGCCATTAATGATAAAAGGGCTATTAACTTTTACAGACCCCAAGACTTATCTCTTCTTCACATCAACAAAGAATGGGAAAATTGCTGCCAAAGGGTTTCTAGCTAGACTAAAGCAACGCACTCTTAATCGCGATAAGGGGCCCACACCACGCGCGTTTTTCAATCAACTCAGAGCCATAAATTTCTGGGCCAGGCAAGAAAGGTCGGAGCTTAATAAGCTGCATATGCCTGTACTAATTGTGAATGGTGATAGCGATATCATGGTCCCTACCAAACTTAGCCATGATATGGGACAACGCATCCCTAACTCAGAGGTGGTTATTTTTGAGGACGCCGGACATGGGGCAGTATTCCAATACAGCTCGGAATTCCTAGAAAAGGCTTTAAGATTCTTAAGTAGCTAGTTAGTCATGCACACCTTTAAGAAAACTCAACAAGCTGGACACATACAGCGCCGTCAATAAAATCTTATAAAGACATATAAAAGAACAAAGCCTTCTGCAAGACCAGAACAAAAATTATTGTCTCAAACGGGAGAAAGCTGATGTTTGATAACTTTGAACACTTGCGTATCGACACTGGCGAGCTGGAGATATCATGCGTGGTAGCTGGAGTAGGCGCACCTATCCTACTACTACATGGTTTTCCGCAAACCATGGCAATTTGGGCAACTATCGCTCCTGCCTTAGTTAAGCTTGGCTACCAAGTTATATGTGCGGATTTGAGGGGCTATGGAGCATCTGACAAACCATGTGCGAGTGTCGAGTATAAAAACTACAGTTTTCGCTGCATGGCTGCCGATCAGATTAAAGTAATGCAGGCGTTGGGCCACAAACATTTTCACGTCATAGGACATGATAGAGGTGCTCGTGCAGCCTATCGCTTGGCATTAGATAACCCTGAGATGATTTCCAGCCTCACCATTATGGACATCGTTCCAACAGATGTATTGCTAAAAGACATACGCAAGGACGTTGCGCAAAGCTACTGGCACTGGTACTTCCTAGCGCAGCCCGCTCCTTTCCCAGAACAAATCATCCTTAAGGATCCTGATTATTTTTTTCAGGCCTGCCTTTTCGGATGGGGTGGTGCTAGTGAGGCTGACTTCAATCCTGAGCAGCTTGCTGCCTATCGAGAAAGCTGGCGAAACCCGAAGACAGTTTCAGGTTTTTGCAATGACTACCGCGCAACATTAGCTATAGACTTTGATCATGACATAGCCGATCAGGGCCGAAAAGTTAGCACCCCCACTTTGGTAATGTATGGTGAAAATTCAGTAATGGCTAGACTTTATGATATTCCGAGCGTTTGGTCAGAGCGCTGCTCCGACTTAAAATCGGCGGCAGTACCGGGAGGCCACTTCTTCCCAGACTCGTCTCCAGCAGCAGTAGTAGAGCGACTGCATGAGTTTCTAAAAACCAAAATTAAATATAGACAACCATTAAAAACTTGCCAGACTTGACTCTCAACCCTTAAGCACTCATCCATTAAACTTGAAGCTCACGAGAGCTTTGAAAAACTGCACATAACTGTGTGTCGGCGACAGGCGCATGAATGCCTTGAGTTCTCTGACAGGCCTAACAGCTCCTGCTGCCGGACTACAAGAAAGGTAATCCAGAGAGTAGTCATTACGCACATATAGCCTTTGAATTAGTGCGGGCAAATATAATGACTACTGCGATCATCTACATCTTGAACATTGTTTAAGACCCAAGGCAAGGCGTCTGATCAATATCTACACAGATCTAAACTATAACCATAACACGGGGAACTTTAGCTTCCCTTTTTCGGCGTCTTATCGAGTCGGGAGCAAGGTTCGATCCGCCTCCTGCACAGGCTAACGCCCCCCTGAAGAAACCTCTCAGCCCCACTCACTTCATCTGTACAACAACCTTGCCTTTCGCTCGTCCCTGGGCGAGATAGCTTAGCGCTTCCTTGACATCCTCGAAAGCAAATACCTTGTCAATAACCGGCTTAATCGAACCAGCACTGATAATGGCTGCTATCTCTTTGAGCTGAGCACCGTCGGGGCGAACAAATAAGAATGAATAACTTACTCCGCGTTTCCTGGCAAGCCTCTTGGTCCTCCAGCCCATCAGAGCAAATATGAATTTAAAAATGAAGCTCATCCCGCGCTTTTCGGCGAAGGCGCTGTCCAATGGGCCAATGAGAGAGACGATTTTTCCACCCGCCCTGACAACACTAATAGACCGCTCAAGTTCATCGCCTCTGACTGTACCAAGAACCAGATCATAAGACGCCAGAACATTTTCGAATTTTTGTGATCTGTAATCGATTACTTCATCAGCCCCCAGGCTACGTACCAGACCAGTATTTACAGCACTGGTAGTTGTTGCAACCCTAGCGCCTACATACTTAGCTAGCTGAATAGCGAAAGTCCCAATACCACCTGAGCCTGCAGGTATGAATATCTTCTGACCTGCCTCCAGATTGGCGCGCTCTGTCAAGGCTTGCCACGAAGTCAGGCCAACCATAGGCACAGAAGCTGCTTGTACAAAACTTAGGCTCTCTGGCTTATGGGCAGCTGCAAACTCAGGTACAGCCGCAAAGTCAGCAAGGGTTCCCACACCCAGGTCGAATACACTGGCAAACACTTCGTCGCCAACCTTGAATTTCGTCACGGCACTGCCCACGCTGACAACGACACCAGCAACATCGCTGCCCATAGTAGCCGGCATTTCGAACTTCAATACTTCTTTAAATATACCGGTAGGAATCATATTATCAATAGGATTCAGCCCCACCGCATAAACCTCAACCAGAAGCTCGTTCGATTTGATCGATGGCTTAGCGACTTCCGAAAACCCAATATCAGGAGCCTTTCCATAGCGTTTAAAAGTCAAAGCTTTCATATAAATAAAACTCCAATCCCTCTTCGATACTCTCTATCGAATAGACAAACGACCTACAGATCGCTAAATTTTGGCCATATCGATACAGAAAAACTACCAGTTTTCCTTATACGGCCTGATATCGAGTTCTTGAGTCCACGCGGAGCGTGGCTGCCGGTGCAACATCCAATAGTTCTCAGCTATTGCTCCATATCCCAACAACCCATCCGACCCAAGAGCCTCTACCATGGCCGGGGCAGCATTGCGCAGTCGGTCCCCCAGGATGCCGCCATCGATCACCACATGAGCGACATGAATACCCTTAGGCCCATACTCGCGTGCCATGCTCTGGGAGATCATTCGCAATCCCGCCTTGGCAGCGGCAAAGTGGGCAAAGCCAGGCTTGCCCCTCAAGCTTCCTGAAGCACCGGTAAAAATCAAGGTACCCCGCCCCAGAGGAACCAGGCGCCTGGCAGCTTCTCTACCAACCAGAAAGCCGGAGTAACAGCCTACTCGCCAAAAATTTTCAAACTGGCTGGCCGTGAGCTGAGTGAAATCGATCAGGGCATTATTGCCCGCGTTGAAGATCACGACGTCGGCAGGAGCTCGGCCCGTGCCTGGAGACATCGCAAGATCAAACGCTGCGATGACTTGCTCTTCGACAGTGACATCGGTCTGCAACGCTTCCGCGCTCCCGACCTCGGAGCTCCGAATATCTGCAACTACTTCCTGGATCTTTTCCAAGGTTCGGCCTGTGAAAATGACGTGATACCCCTCTTGGGCAAAACGCTTACAGACAGCTCCCCCTACGCCTCGGGTCGTACCTACGCCAAACACTATTGCAGTCGGTTGACTCATAAATCCCACTCCAGACAGTGAAGGCGTTAACCGGTCACGTTGACCAAAGCAATTGATACAAAGGCATTTGCTTTCGACGTAGGGTTACATGAAGCGCCGGCTCCGGCCGCCCATAAAATTTGGTCCGGACTTTGCGCATGAATTTATGATGTCAATCACAATCAAAAAAGTCAACATTAAAGATTATGATCGGAATCAAAACGTGCTTCTGGCTGCACTGCCAACTGCGGAATGCCGAAAAATCAGGATCATGGATGCATGGCCGGGCGCCAGGCATATGGTAATCGTAGGGTTTTTTAGAAGCCCTCAAACCTCACAGAAACGCCCAGATAGGACGCCCGGTGAGTCGGCAGCGTTATCCCGAAAAGGTTGGTGAGCTGCGACGACGTGAGCATTGCTGTTCTGCTATGGCGTAGTTTGACTGTCCAAGATTTCGCCAGGCGGCAGGCCAACCAGCGCTCGACCCGCCACCTGAACGCAGATGGCATTTCGAAGTCCAAACCGTCACGTTCGAACTGGAAGGAACCGCGACTGTGTTGACCCGATTACTCGCCCTGGCCTTGGGGATATCGCTGACTGCCTGCACCCACTACCGCCACATTGACCCACAGACCCCAGAAGGTCTGGATTGCCTCCACAAACTTGACGCCCAGGTGAATGAGTGCGAGGCCAGGGTCAAAGCACGGCAGGACAATTACGACCGTCTACACGAGTTTCAAGCGCTCTCCACGCAGCAGTGCGAGCACAACAACCGCCTGAACATACCTAATGCTTGCCCACCGCCCCCCACTCCAACACGTGTGCCCAACGACTGCCGCTCTGATTATGAAGACAAGTACATAGCCTGTGGCGGCAGGGTCGAAGAGGTCGAGCAATAGCTGATGGCCTGCATCTGAAGATCAGCGAAGCGCGATACCTGTTTTACCGTTCGCCTCGCGAGAAGTTCAGGATCCACACATCAGATCGCGATTCAGCGCTGAATGTGCATTGGCTTGGCGGCGCGGGTCACACGCCCCCGAAGCTGGCCTGAAAACGCGTCGTCGGCAGCGCCTCAACGCGATGCCGACACGCCCCTGCCCTGCACGCCCAAGCGGCTCAGCCACACCGACGCCAGGATGATCCCCCCGCCCACGGCAAGCCGCCCCAATGGCTCGTCCTGGTTCCAGATCAACAGGTTCAGCAGCAGCCCCACCGGCACATGCAGGTTGTTCATCACCGCCAGCGTGGCGCCGGAAACCAGGCAGGCACCTTTGTTCCACCAGTACAGCCCCAGCGCGGTCGGGCACAGGCCGAGGAACAGCAGCACCAGCCATTGGGTGTCGGTGCTCGGCAAGTGCTGGGCGTTGCCGAACAGCAGGAACGCAGGCAACGCGACCAGCAGCGCACCCAGATAGAAGTAGCCGAAACGCCGGTAGTGCGGCAGGTCGCTGGGGTGGCGGGCGACGAGATGGCGGTACAGCACCTGGCCGGCGGCATAGGTGAAGTTGGCCAGTTGCAGCAGCAAGAAGCCCAGGAAGAACTCGCCAGTGACGCTGTCGAAGCGGATCACCGCAGCACCGGCCACCGCCACCAGCGCGGCCAGCAGTGCCCAGGGGTTGAAGCGCCGGTTCAGGGCGTCTTCGATCAGCGTGACATGCAGCGGCGTAAGGATGGTGAACAACAGCACTTCCGGCACCGTCAGCACCCGGAAGCTCAGGTACAGGCAGACATAGGTGATGCCGTACTGCAAGGCGCCGATCAACAACATCGAACGCATGAAGCGTGGCTCGACCTGGCGCCAGCGGGTCAGCGGCAGGAATACCAGCAACGCCAGCGCCACCCGCGCCAGCACCGCGAAGTAACTGTCGACATGGCCGGCCAGGTACTCGCCGATCAGGTTGAAAGAATACGCCTGGATCAGCGCGACGATTATCAGGTAGCCCATGGTTGCCTCTCGTGAATCAAGGCGGCGACCTTAGCGGGTTGAGTCCAGGCTGTTCAACCCTGAGGTTTGTAAGGGTGCAACGCGCCCCCCCAAAAATCTGCTCCTATAAAAAAGCCCGGCCATACAGGCCGGGCAGGTACACCTAAAGGAGCAACAAGGTGTCAGGGTTGGGAATTCGTTGCGGCTCAGGCTACCGCTGCCAGCTTCGCCTTGGCCTGGTTCAGGCCCTTCTCGTGGAACTCACCGCTCATGTTCAGGCCTTCGGCGTGGATGAAGTCCACCTGATGGATACCGATGAAAGCCATCACCTGGCGCAGGTAGGGCTCCTGGTGGTCGCTGCTGGCGCCGGCGTGAATACCGCCACGGGCGGTCAGGACGATGGCGCGCTTGCCGGTCAGCAGGCCTTGCGGGCCAGTCGGGGTGTACTTGAAGGTGATACCTGCGCGCAGCACATGGTCGAGCCAAGCTTTGAGGGTGCTGGGAATGGTGAAGTTGTACATTGGCGCTGCCATCACCAGCACGTCGGCCGCCAGCAGCTCGTCGGTCAAGGTGTTGGAGCGAGCCAAGGCTTGGAGTTCGGCAGCGCTGCGCTGTGCTTCGGGCTTCATCCAACCGCCAAGCAGATCGGCGTCAAGGTGCGGCACCGGGTTCACAGCCAGGTCGCGTACATCGATCGAGTCGGCCGGATGGGCGGCCTGCCATTGCTGGATGAAGTCACGGGTCAGCTGACGGGAAACGGAATCCTGCTGGCGGGCGCTGCTTTCGATGATCAGTACGCGGGACATGGGTGCCTCCATCGGCGGGAAAGGGTTGCGATTCGATGGAGGTGAGATTAGAGGTTGACCTATCGATAAAAAAGCGTAAAAAGTGGGTTCAATCTATCGATTAATCAGTTTATTCCGCTTTGCAGTCGAGGCTGATGCGCATTTTGATGATCTGCCGGGTGAATTTGGCAGTCACATCCACGCTTTTGCCAGCCGGCACGTTCACCCTGCGCACCCGCGGGGCTTCCGGGCCGTTGCGGAACATCACCCGGCAGGCGGCCGGCACCTTGCCGTAGTTGTTCAAGGTGATCGCACCGATGTCGTAGGCCGTGTCGTAAGCGGTGTAGTCGAGCTTGACGCCATCGAGTTGCTTGTCCACGTCGATGGGATAGGCCATGGCGGTGAAGGGCAGGCACAGCAGCAAAGCCACACAACTTTTCTTCATAGGGCGCTCTCCGTGAGAAGAGCGCAGCTTAGGACAACAGGAGCCATAGATGAAAGCGCCGCGCGTAACCCTGGATCAGTGGCGGACCCTGCAAGCGGTGGTCGACCATGGCGGGTTCGCCCAGGCCGCCGAGGTCCTGCACCGCTCGCAGTCGTCGGTGAGCTACACCGTGGCGCGCATGCAGGAGCAACTGGGCGTACCGCTGCTGCGCATCGACGGGCGCAAGGCGGTGCTGACCGAAGCCGGCAACGTGCTGCTGCGTCGCTCGCGGCACCTGGTCAAACAGGCCAGCCAGCTGGAGGATCTTGCCCACCACATGGAGCAAGGCTGGGAAGCTGAAGTGCGCCTGGTGGTCGATGCCGCCTACCCCAGCGCGCGCCTGGTCCGTGCCCTGAGCGCGTTCATGCCGCAAAGCCGTGGCTGCCGGGTGCGCCTGCGTGAGGAGGTGCTGTCGGGGGTCGAGGAAGTGCTGCACGAGGGCATCGCGGACCTGGCCATCAGTAGCTTCAACATCGGCGGCTACCTGGGCACCGAACTCAGCCCGGTGGAATTCGTCGCCGTCGCCCACCCCGAGCACAGCCTGCACCGCATGGGCCGGGAGATCACCTTCCAGGACCTCGAAAGCCAGTTGCAGGTGGTCATCCGTGACTCCGGCCGCGCCCAGCCGAGGGATGTCGGCTGGCTCGGTGCCGAACAGCGCTGGACCGTCGGCAGCCTAGGCACCGCGGCCACCTTCGTCAGCAGCGGCCTGGGCTTTGCCTGGCTGCCCCGCCACATGATCGAGCGCGAGCTGCGCGAAGGCGTGCTCAAGCCCTTGCCGCTGGATCAGGGTGGCAGTCGCCACCCGCTGTTCTACCTTTATTCGAGCAAGGAAAAGACCTTGGGCCCGGCCACGCAGATCCTCATCGAGTTGCTGCGTAACTTTGACACCGCGCCCTTGGACGTACCCTTCGCAGCCCCTCCCCAAGCATGAGAGAAGCTGCCCATGGCCTGGTTCGAACATGATGGATGCCTGCTGCATTACGAAATACACGGCCAGGGCGAGCCTCTGGTGCTGCTGCATGGGCTGGGTTCGAGCAGCCAGGACTGGGAGTTGCAAGTACCCGAATTCAGCCGCCACTACCGGGTGATCCTCATGGACATCCGCGGCCACGGGCAATCGTCCAAACCGCGCCGGGGCTACCAGATCAAGACGTTCAGCGAAGACCTGCTGGCCCTGCTCAAGCACCTCAAGACCGGCCCGGTGCACTTCGTCGGACTGTCCATGGGCGGCATGCTCGGCTTTCAGTTCGCTGTCGATCACCCCGCCTGGCTGCGCAGCCTGTGCATCGTCAACAGCGCGCCTGAGGTCAAGCGCCGCACCCGCAGCGATTGGCTGTGGTGGCTCAAGCGCTGGGGCCTGGCACGCCTGCTCAGCGTCGAAACCGTCGGCCAGGGCCTGGCCGCCCGGCTGTTCCCCAAGCCGCAGCAGGCCGACCTACGCCGCGCCATGGCCGAGCGCTGGGCGCGCAACGACAAGCGCGCGTACCTGAAAAGCTTCGATGCCATCGTCAATTGGGGCGTACAGGAACGCATCGGGCAGATCGCGTGTCCGACCTTGGTGGTGGCCGCCGATCAGGATTACACACCGATACAACTGAAAGAGCGTTATGTGGCCCTGATGCCCAACGCCACGCTGGCGGTCATCGAGGATTCGCGTCACGCTACGCCCCTGGACCAACCCGAGGTCTTCAACCTCACCGTGCTGCAGTTCCTCGCAGCCGCTTCCACCCCTCAAGGATCTTTGAGCCCATGCTGAAAAAACTCCTGCTCACCGCCTGCTCGCTCGCCTTCGCCACCAGCGTCATGGCCTCCGACAAGACCCCACACGTCCTGCTGGACACCAGCTTCGGCCAGGTCGAAATCGAACTCAACGCAGAAAAGGCGCCGATCAGTACCAAGAACTTCCTCGAGTACGTCGACAGCGGCTTCTACAACAACACCATCTTCCATCGCGTGATCCCAGGCTTCATGGTCCAGGGTGGCGGCTTCACCGACCAAATGGTGCAAAAAAGCACCAAGGATCCGATCCGCAACGAGGCCAGCAACGGCCTGCAGAACACCCGCGGCACGCTGTCGATGGCGCGCACTTCCGATCCGAACTCGGCCACCAGCCAGTTCTTCATCAACGTGGCTGACAACGACTTCCTCAACCCCGGCCGCGACCGTGGCTACGCCGTGTTCGGCAAGGTCACCAAGGGCATGGAAGTGGTCGACCAGATCGTCAACTCGCCGACCACGATCAAGAAAGGCATGCGTGACGTGCCGGCCGACCCGGTCTACATCAAGTCAGCCAAACGCATCGACTGAACGCGGGTATCACGATACGCGTGATAGCGCCTGAGGGTCGGATGCAACAGGAGTCTTTGCCTTCATGTTGTACCGCCGTTTCGAGCAATTGATCGACATCTTTCGCGAGGCGCCTAGTGAGGCGCCTCCCGACAAGGTCTGGCCCTTCTACCTGTATTACCTGCGCCAGGTGTGGCCAAGCTTCGTCGCCTTGCTGATCGTGGGGCTGTTCGCCTCGATCATCGAAGTGGCCATGTTCAGTTACCTGAGCCGTATCATCGACCTGGCCCAAGGCACCCCCAACACCGATTTCTTCAAGCAGCACAGCGGCGAACTGATCTGGATGCTGGTGGTGGTCCTGTTGCTGCGCCCGCTGTTCTTTGGCCTGCACGACCTGCTGGTGCACCAGACCATCAGCCCCGGCATGACCAGCCTGATTCGCTGGCAGAACCACACCTACGTACTCAAGCAGAGCCTGAACTTTTTCCAAAGCGACTTCGCCGGGCGCATCGCCCAGCGCATCATGCAGACCGGCAATTCGCTGCGGGACTCAGCGGTGCAGGCCGTGGACGCGCTGTGGCACGTGCTGATCTACGCGGTCAGCTCGCTGGTGCTGTTCGCCGAGGCCGACTGGCGGCTGATGCTGCCGCTGCTGGTGTGGATCGCCAGCTACCTCGCCGCGCTCTACTACTTCGTGCCTCGGGTGAAGGAACGCGCAGTGATCTCTTCGGATGCCCGTTCCAAGCTGATGGGGCGCATCGTCGATGGTTACACCAACATCGCCACCCTCAAGCTGTTCGCCCACACCGACCACGAGCGCCAGTACGCCCGCGAAGCGATTCGCGAGCAGACCGAAAAGACCCAGCTGGCAGCGCGGGTGGTCACCAGCATGGATGTGGTCATCACCTCGCTCAACGGCCTGCTGGTGGTCTGCACCACGGGCCTGGCCCTATGGCTGTGGAGCCAGTCGCTGATCAGCGTCGGTGCAATCGCCCTGGCCACAGGCCTGGTGATCCGTATAGTCAACATGTCCGGCTGGATCATGTGGGTGGTCAATGGCATTTTCGAGAACATCGGCATGGTCCAGGACGGCCTGCAGACCATCGCCCAACCGGTCACCGTGGGCGACAAGCCCGGCGCACCGGTGCTCAAGGTCACCCGTGGCGAGGTACATTTCGAGCAGGTGAGCTTTCACTACGGCAAAGGCGCCACGGTGATCGACGGCCTCGACCTGAAGATCCGCCCCGGCGAGAAAATCGGCCTGATCGGCCCGTCCGGTGCCGGCAAGTCGACCCTGGTCAACTTGCTGCTGCGGCTCTACGACCTGCAAGGCGGGCGCATTTTCATCGACGGGCAGGACATCGCCGAGGTCGACCAGGCCAGCCTGAGGGCGCAGATCGGCATGATCACCCAGGACACCTCGCTGCTGCACCGCTCGATCCGCGACAACCTGCTGTATGGCCGCCCCGAGGCCCGCGAAGAGGACGTCTGGGACGCCGTGCAACGGGCGCGGGCCGACGCGTTCATCCCACAGCTGTCCGACGCCCAGGGCCGTAACGGTTTCGACGCCCACGTGGGCGAACGTGGGGTAAAACTCTCGGGAGGCCAGCGCCAGCGTATCGCGATTGCCCGCGTGCTGTTGAAGAACGCCCCGATCCTGATCATGGACGAGGCTACCTCGGCGCTGGACTCGGAGGTCGAAGCTGCAATTCAGGAAAGCCTCGAAACCCTGATGCAAGGCAAGACGGTGATTGCCATCGCCCATCGCCTCTCCACCATCGCACGCATGGATCGCCTGGTGGTGCTCGACAAAGGACGTATCGTGGAGGTCGGTAGCCACGCTCAACTGCTGGCACAACGCGGGTTGTACGCGCGACTGTGGCACCACCAGACCGGCGGGTTCGTCGGCGTGGATTAACCTCGCACACCGCTCAAGCCGCTGCCCGCCTGGCCGATACAGGTTGTCGTACAACAATTGATTGGCCCAGGTGGGCCGGCGAGGTGGTAATGCTGTTACGCCAATGGAGTATCGCGCCCCGGGCAACATCGGGGTTCGCGTGCATCGCTTTGATGGTTGCCCTGTTGGGCATGTTCTCCCTCGCGAAGATGGACGACATCCGCGACTCGGCCACGGCCATGGAAGAAAACTGGGTGCCGAGCATCCGCACCGTGGACGCCATCCGCGAGAACATGTTGCGTGTACGTACCATCTCACTGCGCGTCGCCCTCGACCCGAACCCGGCCAACGTCGACACCTACCTCGGCCAGTACGAAGCCCGTAACAAGATCCTGATGCAGAACATCAAGGACTACGAAGCATTCGTCGACACTCCTGAAGAAACCCGTATTTACCAGCAGTTCCAGCGTGACTTCGCCACCTACCAGAAAGGCATGTCCGATTCCTTCGCCCTGGCCCGCAAGGGGGATATCCAGGCCCTGCACAAACTGGTGCTGGTAGACATGAAGCCGGTCGTCGATGGCACCGGTGCACAACTGGCGGAGTTGGGTGACCTCTACGGCAAGAGCATCGAGCGTGAAGGCAACCAGGCGGCCGAGCGCTATGACCAGTCTCGCGCCATTGTCATCGGCGTGATCCTGCTGGCCGCGCTGGTCACCGTCGCCCTGGCCTGGCTGCTCACACGCAGCATCGTGCAGCCACTCAAGGAAGCCGTGCTGGCGGCCAAGCAGGTGGCCGAAGGCAACCTGAGCAACGCTATCGTCGCCAACGGCAACGACGAAGTGAGCCAGTTGCAGCATTCGCTGGCACAGATGCGTGAACGCCTGCGTGACACGCTAGGCGAGATCTCCGGCTCCTCCACGCAACTGGCCGCCGCGTCCGAGCAGCTGCATGCGGTTACCGAGGAAGCCGGGCGCGGCATCACTCGCCAGCACGACGAAATCGAGCAGGCCGCCACTGCCGTCAATGAAATGAGCACTGCGGTCGAAGAGGTGGCACGCAATGCCGTGTCCACCTCCGAAGCCTCGCGGCAGTCGACCGAGTCGGCGCAACAGGGCCAGGCCCGGGTATCCCAGACCATCGAGGCGATCAGCGACCTGGCCGAAGAAGTAGCGGCCTCAGCCGCGCTGGTGGGGCAGTTGGCTGAGCAGTCCCAGGAAGTGGGCAAGGTGCTGGATGTAATCCGAGCGATTGCCGAGCAGACCAACCTGCTGGCGCTCAATGCCGCCATCGAGGCCGCCCGCGCCGGTGAGTCGGGCCGTGGCTTCGCCGTGGTCGCTGACGAAGTCCGCGCCCTGGCCCACCGCACGCAGAACTCGACCCAGGAGATCGAACAGATGGTCTCGCAGATGCGCAGCGGCGCCAGCCTGGCCCTGAGCGCCATGCAAACCAGCAGCACGCGCGCCCGCGATACCCGCGAACTGGCCCAGAGTGCAGGCCAGGCCTTGCAAGCGATCACTTCGGGGATCAGCGAGATGTACGAGCGCAACCTGGTGATCGCCAGCGCCGCCGAAGAGCAGGCCCAGGTGGCCCGCGAGGTGGACCGCAACCTGACCAACATTCGCGACCTTTCGGTGCAGAGCGCAACGGGCGCGCAGCAGACCAACGCTTCAAGCCAGGAACTGTCGCGCCTGGCCAGTGGGCTCAATGGCTTGGTGAAGCGCTTTACCTTGTAAGCCCTTACCGGCCAAACAAGGTAAATACGAGGCCAAGGAACGGCCTCGCCGGGGCGCTGCTCAGATGAGAGCTTCACGCCTTGCGATAAGGCAATGCCGCGCAGGCCTCTTCGGCATACCCGCGTACCCCCACCCGCTCCTGCTGCAGGAATTCCTCTACAGCCCGACGCAAGCCTGGGTGCAGCAGGTAGTGCCATGACCGTGTGATGACCGGTTCAAAACCGCGAATCAGCTTGTGCTCGCCCTGTGCACCAGCATCGAAGCGCTGCAGCCCCTCGGCAATGGCAAAGTCCATGCCCTGGTAGAAGCAGGTCTCGAAATGCAGCCGGTCGAACTCATCCAGACAGCCCCAGTAACGCCCATACAGGCTGTCGCCGCCCACCAGACTCAAAGCCATGGCCACTTCACGTCCGTGCTGGCGGGCGATCACCACCCGCACCGCCTCGGGCATGCGCTCGGCCAGCAGGCTGAAGAACTCACGCGTCAGGTATGGCGCGCGGCGACGCACGGCATAGGTGTTGGCGTAACACCGGTAGACGAAATCCCACTGCGCCTGGCTCAGCTCATCGCCGCGATACCAGGCGAACTCGATGCCCTGCCCCGCCACCTGCTCGCGCTCCTTGCGCATCTGCTTGCGCTTGCGCGAGCTGAGGGTGTCGAGAAAGTCCTGGAAGTCGCGGTAGCCGCGATTGCGCCAGTGGAACTGACAGCCCAGACGCTCCATCCAGCCAGGCAAGCCCGCCATTGCGTCGTCCAAGGCCGTGTCAGTGAAGTTGATATGCGCCCCGGACAATCCAGCCTTGTTCAGGTACTCGGGAATCGCCTGCAACAGCAGCAAGCCGTCGGCGGGTTCGGCGCTGAGCAGGCGCGGCCCACTCACTGGGCTGAACGGCACCGCCCCCAACAACTTGGGGTAGTAGGCGATGCCGGCACGCTCGCAGGCATCCGCCCAGCCGTGGTCGAACACGTACTCGCCGAACGAATGCCATTTGCGGTAGGCCGGCAATAGCGCACGGACCTGCCCATCGCGTTCCAGCACAAGATGCTCGGCGGCCCATCCGGTCTCGGGAGTGACGCTGGCACTGTCCTCCATGGCACTGAGGAAGGCATGGCGCAGGAACGGCTGGCCGTCTGGCACCAACGCATCCCAGGTGCTGGCCGGTAGTTCACGCAGGTGGGCAAGGCTGTGAAGACTGATCACATCGACGACTCGCTGAAAGTAGGACGCCAGTATTGCCAAAGCGCTACGCGCACTCAAATGACAACACGTTGTTAACAACAGTGCCACTGTTTGGACATTATTCTGTCATTCCCCCCCGCAATACTTGCGCCTGTTTTCCGAAACCCCAGAACCTGTCTATTCAGGCCCTTTCCGAAGACATGCCAACTCGGGGGCGAGCGCTTGAGCCTCCCCCACCTTTCCAACAGGGAGAACCTTATGCGTCTTGTTTCCACACTCACCGGAGTGAGCCTCACCGGCATGATGCTGGCTCTGAGTACTCCGGCCAGTGCCGCAGTCGACGCCAAGCTGCTCGAAATGCTCCGCGCCAACGGCTCGATCAACCAGGAGCAGTACGCCGAACTGCAACAGGACCTGGCGACCGAAACCAAGGAAAAGGCGGCTCAAAAAGCGCAAGCAGAGCGCATGAGTTCGTTCGAACAGAAAGTGGCATGGGCTGCCAAGACCCAGATCAAAGGCGATGTGCGCCTGCGTTACGAAGACGTCAACGTCGACAACCCGATTGCCCGCAGCGGCAATCAGGACCGCGAGCGCGTGCGTGCCCGCGTCGGTTTCTACAGCGAGATCAACCCGCAGGTCGACGCCGGCGTGCGGGTGGCCACCGGCAGCAGCGCCGATGCCCGCTCGACCAACCAGAGCCTGGACAACTACTTCGAGAAAAAGGCGCTGTGGGTCGACATGGCCTACCTCGACTGGCACCCAACCGCCGTGCCTAACCTGCACATCATCGGCGGCAAGATGGCCCAGCCATGGGTGAGCATGGGCGACATCATCTGGGACAGCGACATCAACCCGGAAGGCGTGGCCGTCACCTACAAGACCAACCTGGGCGCAGCCGAAGTGTTCGGCAGCGTCGGTCACTACAACCTGAAGGACAACGTCGATGGCGACGGCGTGCAGTACAAGCACGACGCACAGCTGTACCACGGCCAGTTGGGCACCAAGTTCAACCTGGCTGACACCGTGAAGATGACCGTTGGCGGCAGCATCTACGGCTACGACAACGACAAGGCCTCTGCCGTGCTGCGCTCGCTGGGCAACACCACCGACGAGTTCAACCTGGTCGAAGGCTTCGGTCAGCTGGACTTCACCGGCTTCGCCATTCCGCTGTCGGCGTACGGTCAGTTCGTCAAGAACACCGAAAGCACCGATGGCAAGGACAAGGCCTGGCTGGCCGGTGTGAAGACCAAGCTCGGCGCCTGGAGCCTGGACTACAACTACCGTGACGTGCAGCGTAACGGTGTGGTGAGCCTGTTCACCGATTCGGACTTCGGCAACGGCTTCACCGGCTCGCGCGGCCACAAGTTCAAGGTCGGTTACGAAATCGACAAGAACTTCTCTCTGGGTGCGGCCTACCTGATGGCCAAGACCGACTACTCCAACCTGCCGAACAGCGATGCCGACGTAGACACGCTGCAGGTAGACCTGGAAGCGAAGTTCTAAGCGACACCCTCCTCTGCTTCACTCTGAGGCGGGAAATGCCGACCCCCCATCCGGCGTTTCCCGCCTTTTTTAGCGGCAAGCGGCAAGCTTCAAGTAAAAGCAGATCGCGGGGGACCACAGATCTGCTCTTGCTTGTAGCTTGTAGCTCGCCGCTGCGCCTCAGTGCTTGCGCAGAATCACGCTACCAATCGAATACCCCGCCCCGAACGAGCTGAGCACCGCAACCGAGCCCTTGGGCAAATCATCCTGATACAGGTGGAAGGCGATCACCGAACCTGCGGAGCTGGTGTTGGCATAGCGGTCCAGAATAACGGGAGCCTCATCCTCGTTCACCTCGCGCCCCAACAGCTTCTTGACGATCAGGTGGTTCATGCTGAGGTTGGCCTGATGCAGCCAGAAACGCTTCACGTCCGACGCTTGCAGGCCATTTTCAGCCAGGTGCTTGCCGACCAGTTCGGCAACCATCGGGCACACTTCCTTGAACACCTTGCGCCCTTCCTGCACGAACAACTTGTCGCGCGCATCAACACCCTCTTCACCAGCACGGTTGAGGAAACCGAAGTTGTTCCGAATATTGTTGGAGAACACCGTCGCCAACTTGGTGCTCACCACATCGAACTGATGCTCGGAACTGGCAAGGTCGGCGCGCTCGACCAGCACGGCGGTGGCGGCATCACCGAAGATGAAGTGGCTGTCGCGGTCACGGAAGTTGAGGTGACCGGTGCAAATCTCTGGGCTAACCACCAGCACGGCACGGGCCTGGCCCAGTTGCACGCTGTTGGCAGCGGTCTGAATACCGAAGGTGGCCGACGAACAGGCCACGTTCATGTCGAAGGCAAAGCCCTGGATGCCCAGCGCCTGCTGCACCTCGATGGCGATAGCCGGATACGGACGCTGTAGGTTCGAACACGCCACCAACACGCCATCGACATCCGCAGCTGTTCGGCCAGCACGCTCCAGTGCCTGACGCGCGGCGGCCACGCCCATTTCGCAAAGGATCGACTGTTCGTCGTTGCTGCGCTCAGGCAGCCGTGGCTTCATGCGCTGCGGATCGAGGATCCCGGCCTTGTCCATGACGAAGCGGCTCTTGATACCTGAGGCCTTCTCGATGAACGCAGCATCCGACAGCGGTGCCGCTTCCACCTCGCCACGCTCGATGGCAGCGGCATTGTCGCGATTGAACTGTTGCGACCAGGTATTGAAGGATTCCACCAGTTCTTCGTTGGAAATGCTCTGGGCCGGGGTATACAGGCCGGTGCCGCTGATCACGACGTTATGCACGGTCGTTCCTCTGGTCAGAGGCCATCGCCACGCGGCGCTGGCCGGGATAGGGGGCATCATACTGGCACCTTGGTGCCAATTTGCAGGCGAAGGGCAAGCCCTCGTTCACGGGTCGCTCCGCATCCATCCAGGCTGCGCGGCCTGGTGGGCGCGGGTCCACTCACGAACGGCCGCACAGCGGCCGCAAATTCCTGCAAGTTTGCCACAACTTACAACGGTTAGGCTTCCACCTGGCTCCACTGCTTGCTCAAACGCTTGTCGGAAACCGGCACCTTGGTGCCCAGTTGCTGAGCGAACAGCGACACCCGGTACTCCTCCAGCAGCCAGCGGTACAGTGTCAGTTGCTCGTCACGCTTGCCTTCCTGGGCATGCTTGTCGGCACGCGCCTTGTACTGCGCCCAGCAATTGGCCAGCTCGCTGCTCCACACGCGATCCTTCTGCACCTGCGAGCCGAGCTTTTCAAGGCGCAATTCCACCGCTTTCAGGTAGCGCGGCAACTCCTTGAACCAGGCGCCCGGGGTTTCCCGCACGAAACCTGGGTACACCAAGTTGGCCAACTGCTGCTTGATGTCGTTGAGTGCCACCGCCTGGCTCAGGTCGATCTTGCCCTTGAAGCGCTTCTGCAAACCATGCCACAGCTTGAGCACCTCCAGGGTCTGGCGCGCCAGGCGCTCGGCGTGCTCGGTCCAACTGCCGCGCTTGCGCTCGGCGAGCGAGGCCAGGCCGGCGCCGTCGCGGGGTAGCGGGTCTTCACCTTCAAGCACGCAACTGTCGAGGCTGGCCAGCAGGATGTCTTCCACCAGCGCCTCGACCCGGCCCAGCTCGCGGTACAACAAGCCCAGCTCGGTCAGCCCGGGCAACTTGCCACGCAGGAACTTGGCAGGCTCAGCCAGCTGTTGCAGCAGCAGGCGCTGCAACGCACGGCGGTGCTGGAACTCGGCTTCGGCCTGGGTCGAGAAACGGCCCTCGCGCACGCTGCCACTCTCTTCCACCAACGCCGGGTAGACCGTCATCGACAGGCCGGCGATCTTCTGCTGAGCAGTCTGCGCGACCTGGCTGAAGGCCTTGGCTTGCACCGGCTGCTCGGCTTTTTCGTTACGCGGCAAGGCCAACGCCGCCTGGCTAGCGGCAGCGAAGCGCGCAGTCAGTTCGGCCAGGTCACGGCCTTCGCCGAGGAACTTGCCCTGAGCGTCGACCACTTCGATGTTCATCCGCAGGTGGCCTTCCACCAGGCTTGCCGCTTCGGCCCAGGCCTCGTCGCTGACCCGCACACCGGTCATGCGCAGCAGTTCCTGACCCAGCGCCTGAGGCAAGGCGCCGTGGGCGAAGGTCATGCGTGCCAGCGACGCCTTGACGAAGTCCGGCACCGGCACGAAGTTCTTGCGCAGGGCTTTGGGCAGGTTACGGACCAACGCGATGCACTTGGCTTCGAGTAATCCCGGCACCAGCCATTCCAGGCGCTCGCCCGGCAGGTTCGGCAACAACGGCGCCGGCACTCTTACGGTCACGCCATCGCGGGGGTGGTTGGGCTCGAAGTGGTAGCTCAGCGACAGGCGCAGCTCGCCCACCTGCAAGTGGTCCGGGTACTGCGCGGCGGTGACCTCGCTGGCCTCGCGGGCGAGTACGTCTTCCTCACGCATGATCAGCAGGTTGGCGTCCTTCTGGCTGTTCATCCGGTACCAGCTGTCGAAAGTCGCGGTCTGGTGGATCTCCTCGGGCAAGCGCGCCTCGTAGAAGCCGTACAATGTCTCTTCGTCGGCCAGGATGTCGCGGCGGCGCGCCTTGGCTTCGAGTTCGTCCAACTGCTCCAGCAAGCGCTTGTTGGCCGCCAGGCACTTGGCCCGCGACTGGATCTGGCCACCGACCAGACCTTCGCGAATGAACAGCTCGCGCGAGGTAACCGGGTCGATCGGGCCGAAGTGCACTGGCCGGCGACCCACCAGGATCAGGCCGTACAGGGTGATCTGCTCAAAGGCCACCACCTGGCCGCGCTTTTTCTCCCAGTGCGGCTCGAAGTGGTTCTTCTTGATCAGGTGACTGGCCAGCGGCTCGATCCAGTCCGGCTCGATCTTGGCCACCATGCGCGCATACAACTTGGTGGTTTCTACCAGCTCCGCGGCCATCACCCACTGTGGGCGCTTGCGGCCGATGCCCGAGGATGGATGAATCCAGAAACGGCGCTGGCGCGCGCCCTGATAGTCGCCCTCTTCGGCCTTATGGCCAATCTGGCTGAGCAGGCCACTGAGAATGGCCTTGTGCATGCGCGGGTAGTCGCAGGGCTCCTTGTTCACCGTCAGTTGCAGGTCGCGGCAGATCAGCGACAACTGGCGATGCGCATCACGCCATTCGCGCAGGCGCAGGTAGTTGAGAAACTGCTTGCGGCACCAGTTGCGCAGGGGGTTGGCGGTGAGTGCCTGGCGCTGTTCCTCGAAGCCGCGCCACAGGTTCACCAGCGCGGCGAAGTCGGAGTCGACGTCCTTCCACTGCGCATGCGCCTGATCGGCGGCCTGCTGGCGCTCCGGTGGGCGCTCACGCGGGTCCTGAACCGACAGCGCGCTGGCGACGATCAGCACTTCCTGCAAGCTGCCTTGGCGTGCGCCTTCGAGCAGCATCCGGCCCAGCCGTGGATCGATCGGCAGGCGCGCCAGCTGACGCCCCAGCGGGGTGAGCTGGTTCTCGCGATTGACCGCCGACAGCTCCTGCAACAGGTTGAAACCATCGCTGATGGCCTTGCCATCTGGCGGCTCGATGAACGGGAAGGCATCGATTGCGCCCAGGCGCAGGTGCAGCATCTGCAGGATCACCGCTGCCAGGTTGGTCCGCAGGATCTCGGGATCGGTAAACGCTGGACGCGCGTTGAAATCGTCCTCGCTGTACAGGCGGATGCAGATACCCGGCTCGACCCGCCCGCAACGGCCCTTGCGCTGGTTGGCGCTGGCTTGCGAGACGGCCTCGATTGGCAGGCGCTGGACTTTGGCGCGGTAGCTGTAGCGGCTGATGCGCGCGGTGCCGCTGTCGATCACGTAGCGAATACCCGGCACGGTCAACGAGGTTTCGGCGACGTTGGTCGCCAGCACTACCCGCCGACCACTGTGGGACTGGAAGATCTTCTGCTGCTCGGCCGGGGTCAGGCGCGCGTACAACGGCAGGATCTCGGTGTGGCGCAGCTGCGCCTTGCGCAAGATCTCGGCAGCATCACGGATCTCGCGCTCACCGGGCAGGAACACCAGCACATCGCCTGGGCCCTTGCCCTGGCTGCGCTCGTGATGGGCGATCTCATCGAGGGTGGCGAGAATCGCCTGGTCGACCGAAATATCGTCCTCGACCTGGTTGCCTTCCTCGTCCTGCTCGCGGGTCAGCGGGCGGTACCAGGTATCCACCGGGAAGGTGCGCCCGGACACCTCGATGATCGGTGCGCCATCGAAGTGCTGGGAGAAACGCTCCAGGTCGATGGTCGCCGAGGTGATGATCAGTTTGAGGTCCGGGCGGCGGTGCAGCAGGGTCTTGAGGTAGCCGAGCAGGAAGTCGATGTTCAGGCTGCGCTCGTGGGCCTCGTCGACGATGATCGTGTCGTAGCGTTCCAGAAAACGGTCGTGCTGGGTTTCGGCCAGCAGGATGCCGTCGGTCATCAGCTTGACCAGGGTATTGGCGTCGCTCTGGTCCTCGAAACGCACCTGGTAGCCGACCAGCGCCCCCAGCGGCGTGCCCAGCTCCTCGGCGACCCGCGCCGCGACGCTGCGCGCGGCGATCCGGCGCGGCTGGGTGTGGGCGATCAAGCCGTGACTACCACGCCCAAGTTCCAGGCAGATCTTCGGCAACTGGGTGGTCTTGCCCGAGCCGGTCTCACCAGCGATCACCAGTACCTGGTGCTCGGCCAGGGCCTTCTTGATCTCGTCACGCTTGGCCGCGATCGGCAGGCTGTCGTCATAACGGATGGTCGGCACGCTATGCTGGCGCGCGGTGACCTGGGCGCAGGAAGCCTGGACCTTTTCCACCCACTGCGCGAGCTTGCCCTCATCGGGGCGTTTGCGCAGCTCGTGCAACTGCCGCCGCAGGCGATGGCGGTCGGCGATCATGGCGTGGTCGAGGTTCTTCAGCAACTGGTCGATGGCGTGGTCTGTCATGGGGCTTTTTAGTGATGCAGGTGGGCGCTGCTTTTACATGGTCGGCATTTGTAAGGGGCGCGATTGTCGCAGATTTGCCGGATGGATGCTGCCCATGCCAACCATCAGTCACGATCACGCTCGAAATAGCGGGAACGCTTGAATAGCAACGGGGTAGCGATTGCCATGAAAAAAGCTGACCAGCCAATACCATCAAGTTGCAGGAACTGCTCTTCACCCAGTTGAGTACAAGCAGTGATCCCTGTGACGCTGAACACGATGTAAAGAAAAAGCCTGATGCACCTTGACCGGCATGCCCAGTCGACTAACGTGCCGACCACGAGAGCATAGCAAATAGCATAAAGCACCCACATATCCGCCCCCCCTTCAGATAATCAACATCAGGCTGCTGAATTGAGGACCAATACCGCCCTTCACAGTGGCTGATAGTGATGCCAGCACATCCCCAGCATGAAAAGTAGGAATTTTATTCTGAATCAACCAGGCCACAGCACCGGTGACAGCGATCCCTGCGACCGCTCCCGCAGGCCCACCTGCCATAGCTATCGCAACATCAGCCGTCGCTTTTCCCGCTGCGCTGCTGAAAATGCCCGAAACCCTGTATCGCTGCTGATTGAGGCTGTCTCCCTGCTGACGAGTTAACGGGCGTGATACTGCAACCGTCATATGGCAGGGCCGCTGCCCTGCCAGCATCCGGTCCTAAAGCTCCGCCATTTTTTCAACAATCCGATAGTGTCCGGCATGCACCCACGGCAGGCTCGTTTGCCGAATTTGACAACATTCCCCTGGCTGGATGACGAACTCGCTGACATCGAAGACGATCGCGTGATGTGCAACTACCTGATAAGTCCTCTGTGCTCGCATGGCTGTCCCTGTCGCTTGCCTATTCTGCAGAACGTAGGGACTTTCACCTCTAGCACTAGCCCTGCAAACTAGCCTAGGTCCGATAAAGCTGTGGGAGGCTTCCTAAGCTAAAGTGAAGCGACGGGCAAACCTTGCCAATGTTTAGCTCACACCGGAATGAACGTCGCCATTCACTGCTTTAATCAACCTTACGCCCCATGTGAGTATCGATTCATGCTCCCCGACCCGCTGATTGCCCGCCTACTGCCCCACCCTTCGCTGCCGAAGGCCAGGGCGCGTGCCGGCGAGAATCCGCTGGTGCATATCATCCTCGCCTTCTGGGCCCTGTGGCATTGCCGCCACGCGCGCCCACCGGACACCTCGCCCGCCCTGCACTGACCCGTTCCGGCCACCTGCGCCGGTCTTTCAGTCCGACCGCACCTGCTTGGCAGGCGGTCCCATGCGCCCGTGGGCGCGAGCGAACCCATCATGCACTTTGCTCCTGCAGAGCAGGCCAGACGCTTCCTGGCCGAAAATCCCGATATCGAGCTGATCGAACTGTTCATCCTCGACGCCAACGGCGTCCCCCGCGGCAAGCTGCTGCACCGTGACGAACTGCTGGCGGTGTTCGACAGCGGGCGCCCGCTGCCCAGCACCATCCTGGGCCTGACCCTCAACGGCGACGACGTGGAGAATTCGGGCCTGGTGTGGGACGTCGGCGATATCGATTGCCGCGCCTACCCCCTCGCAGACAGCCTGGTGCGCCTGCCCTGGCGCCGCGTGCCGACGGCCGCCGTACAGGTCAGCATGCACCCCAGCGAAGGGCTGCCTGCGAGCATCGCCGACCCGCGCCATGTGCTGATCCGCACCATCGATGCCCTCAAGTCCGACGGCTACCATCCGGTGATGGCCTGCGAGCTGGAGTTCTACCTGCTCGACCAGCAGCGCGATGCCGATGGTCGGCCGCAACCGGCGCTGGACCGCGATGGCGGCAGGCCACGCACCACGCAGGTGTACGGCCTGCGTGAGCTTGAGCAGATCGAGCCGTTCCTGGCCGATCTCTACGCCGCCTGCAAGGCGCAAGGCATTCCGGCGCGCACGGCGATTTCCGAATACGCCCCCGGCCAGGTGGAGATCACCTTGGAACACGGCGACGCGCTCGCGGCGATGGACCAAGCCGTGCGCTACAAGCGTCTGGTCAAGGGCGTGGCCAACGCCCACGGCATGCAGGCCTGCTTCATGGCTAAACCGTTCGCCCAGTTGGCCGGCACCGGCATGCACATGCACCTGAGCCTGGCGGACGCCGAAGGCAACAACCTGTTCGCCAGCAGCGAGGCAGCCGGCACCGCGCTGCTGCGCCAGGCGGTCGGTGGCATGCTCCGTCACTTACGCGAATCGCTGTTGCTGTTCTGCCCCAACGCCAACTCCTACCGACGCTTCCAGGCCAACAGCTACGCGCCGCTGGCGCCCACTTGGGGCGTGGACAACCGCACGGTGAGCCTGCGCGTGCCAGGTGGTCCGGCCCACACCCGGCATGTGGAACACCGCATCTGCGGGGCCGACGCCAACCCTTACCTGGCCGCTGCAGCAATCCTCGCCGCCAGCCACCAGGGCATCCGCGAACAGCTCGATCCCGGCGCACCGGTCGAAGGCAACGGCTACGCCCAGGCCACCGAGCAGCTGCCCACCGACTGGCTCACCACACTCGATGCACTGGAGCATTCGACCTGGGCCAGGGAAGCGCTGGGCAAGGCCTTCGTCGACGTGTACCTGAAGGTCAAGCAGGCCGAGTACCGCCAGTTCATGGCCGAGGTCGGTGAACAGGACTGGCGCTGGTACCTGCATCAGGCCTGAGCCCGCGTACTACAACAAGGACTACTCATGAACGCAGCAATCAATACCGACAGCGCCCAACGCGCGCCGTCCTACTACACCGCCACCCTTAACGACAGCACCGTCTACCCCACGCTCAAGGGCACGCAGGAGGTGGACGTTGCGATCATCGGCGGCGGCTTCACTGGCGTCGCCACAGCCGTGGAGCTGGCCGAGCGCGGCCTGAAAGTCGCCATCGTCGAAACCCACCGCATCGGCTGGGGCGCCAGCGGGCGCAACGGCGGGCAGGTCACCGGTAGCCTGTCGGGCGACGAGGCCATGCGCACGCAAATGCGCCAGCGCCTAGGCAACGAGGTGGATGATTTCATCTGGCACCTGCGCTGGCGCGGGCACCAAATCATCGAACAGCGGGTGGCCCGCTACGCCATCGACTGCGACCTCAAGCATGGCCACCTGCATGCGGCGATGAAATCCTCGCACATGAACGAACTCAAGGCAGCGTACGCAGAGGCAGAGCGGCGCGGCATGGGCGATCAGGTGCAACTACTCGACCGTGCGGCCATGGCCACGCACCTGCAAAGCCCGCTGTACCTGGGTGCACTAAAGAACCTGCGCAACCTGCACCTGCATCCGCTCAACTTGTGCCTGGGCGAAGCGCGCGCCGCGCAAAGCCTCGGGGCGCTGATCTTCGAGCACTCCGAGGTCCTGGAAATAGTGCACGGCGCGCGCCCAGCCGTGGTCACCCGCCACGGGCGCATCAACGCCCGCCAGGTGATGCTCGCCGGCGACGTGTACCACAAGCTGGAAAAGCGCCAGCTCAAGGGCAAGATCTTCCCGGCCATGGGCGGCATCGTCACCACCGCGCCCTTGGGCGAGCTGGCCGCGCAGATCAACCCGCAGGACCTGGCGGTGTATGACTGCCGCTTCGTGCTCGACTACTACCGCCTGACCGCCGACAAGCGCCTGCTGTTCGGCGGCGGCGCCAACTATTCCGGGCGTGATTCGCGAGACATCGAGGCCGAGCTGCGACCGTGCATCGAACGCACTTTCCCAGCGCTCAAAGGCGTGCCGATCGAATTCAAGTGGAGCTGCGCGATGGGGATCGTGGTCAACCGCATTCCACAGTTGGGCAAGCTGTCGGACAACGTCTGGTACTGCCAGGGCTATTCAGGCCACGGCATCGCCACCAGCCACATCATGGGCGAGATCATGGCCGAGGCACTGACTGGCACGTTGGAAAAGTTCGATACCTTTGCAGGCTGCAAGCACATCAAGGTGCCGATGGGAGATGTGCTGGGCAATCCGCTGCTGGCGGCGGGGATGTGGTACTACCAAATGCTTGAAAAGCTGCGCTGAGGTAGCGCGCCGTGGTATCGCGAACGGGGCGCGTGACACCCCATCAATTTTGCTATGGCTGAAATCCTGGGGCCGCTTTGCGGCCCTTTCGCGGCACAAGGCCGCTCCTACAGGGGGCTGCGAGGTTCTGGCGCCGGACCGACCGGGAAGGGCCGCAAAGCAGCCCCAGGATTTCAGCGACAAGCCCGGATCAGGCGATCTTCTTCAAGCCCTGTTTCTTCAGCTCTTCGTCGCGCAACTCACGCCGCAGGATCTTACCCACGTTGGTGGTCGGCAAGACGTCGCGGAACTCGATGGACTTGGGTACCTTGTAGCCGGTGACATTGGCACGCATGTGCTCCATCACCTGCTCCTTGGTCAGGGTCATGCCCGGCTTGACCACGATGAACACCTTGATCACCTCGCCGGATTTTTCGTCCGGCACACCGATGGCCGCGCACTGCAGCACGCCCGGCAGGGCAGCGAGCACGTCTTCGAGTTCATTGGGGTACACGTTGAAGCCCGAGACCAGGATCATGTCCTTCTTGCGGTCGACGATACGCATGTAGCCGTCCGGCTGGATCAGGGCGATATCGCCGGTTTTCAGCCAACCGTTGCTGTCGAGGATTTCGGCGGTGGCCTCTTCGCGCTGCCAGTAGCCCTTCATCACCTGCGGCCCCTTGACGCACAGCTCGCCGATTTCGCCCAGCGGCAGCTCCTGGCCGTTGTCGTCGATGATCTTGCACAGGGTCGACGGCACCGGGATACCGATGGTGCCCACCTGGTTGGCCTCGGCCGGGTTGACCGCCGCCACCGGGCTGGTCTCGGTCATGCCGTAGCCCTCGCAGATAGCGCAGCCGGTAACGGCCTTCCAGCGCTCAGCCACACTCAATTGCAGCGCCATGCCGCCAGACAGGGTGATCTTCAGCGCGGAGAAATCCAGGGCGCGGAATGCCTCGTTGTTGCACAAGGCGACGAACAGGGTGTTGAGCCCGACGAAACCGCTGAACTTCCACTTGCTCAGTTCCTTGACCATGGCCGGCAGATCACGCGGGTTGCTGATCAACACGTTATGGTTGCCGATCAGCATCATGGCCATGCAATGGAAGGTGAACGCGTAGATGTGGTAAAGCGGCAACGGGGTGATGAGGATTTCGCAACCTTCGTGCAGGTTGGCGCCCATCAGCGCACGGCATTGCAGCATGTTGGCCACCAGGTTGCGGTGGGTTAGCATCGCGCCCTTGGCCACCCCAGTGGTGCCGCCGGTGTACTGCAACACAGCCACATCGTCCGCTTGCGGGTTGGCCTCGGTGACCGCCCCCCCCTTGCCCAGGGCCAGGGCGTCATTGAAGCGCACGGCCTTGGGCAGGTTGTAGGCAGGCACCATTTTCTTCACGTACTTGATCACGCTGTTGATCAACAAGCGCTTGAGCGGTGGCAGCAGGTCGGCCACTTCGGTGACAATCACATGCTTGACCTGGGTCTTGGGCACCACCTTCTCGGCCAGGTGCGCCATGTTGGCCAGGCATACCAGCGCCTTGGCGCCGGAGTCGTTGAACTGGTGCTCCATTTCCCGCGCGGTATACAGCGGGTTGGTGTTGACCACGATCAACCCAGCGCGCATGGCGCCGAACACCGCGACAGGATATTGCAGGACGTTGGGCAACTGCACGGCGATGCGATCGCCTGGCTTGAGGTCGGTGTGCTGCTGCAGCCACGCGGCGAACGCACCGGACAGGGTGTACAGCTCGCCATAGGTGAGGGTCTTGCCCAGGTTGCTAAAGGCAGGTTTGTCAGCAAAACGATGGCAGGATTGCTTGAGTACGGCCTGGATATTGGGGAATTCGTCAGGATTGATGTCCGCCGTGACCCCGGCAGGGTACTTATCCTTCCAAAAATGTTCGATCATGGAAGCCCGCTCCTTCAGCAACAGCGAATTCGGTACGCGTCGATGCGCTTATTATTGATATGGAAGCCCGGCTCATTGCAAACCGGATCCTCGGAAAGCGCGCCGAGAGTAACAGCTTTGCCTGGGGTCGCCTAGAGGCCGAAACAGGCCTTACGGTCACAAAAATGACTCAAAGAATGATTCAGGTCATTTTTAGAGTATTTATACAAGAGATCCAAACAATCAGCTCCAAGCGGCAAGCCAGAGCCAAAACGCGCTCCAGCTTGAGGCTTGCAACTTACCGCTTGCAGCTGTTTCAGGCGATATCGCGCAACTCGCGGCGCAGGATCTTGCCCACGGGCGTCATGGGCAGTGAATCACGCAGCACGATATGCTTAGGCACCTTGTAGCCGGTGAAATTGGCTTTGCAGTAGGCTTTGAGTTCATCCACGCTGACCCCTCCTGCCCTGGGCACCACGAACAACTTGACCGCCTCGCCCGAGCGCTCGTCCGGCACGCCGATGGCTGCGCAACTGGCCACCTGTGGGTGATTCATCACCACATCCTCGATTTCGTTGGGGTACACGTTGAAGCCCGAGACGATGATCATGTCTTTCTTGCGGTCGACGATGCGGGTATAGCCGTCCGGGTCGATCACCGCGATGTCGCCGGTACGGAACCAGCCCTGCGTATCAAGCGCCTGGGCGGTGGCCTCGGGCTGCTGCCAGTAGCCTTTCATCACCTGCGGGCCCTTGATGCACAGCTCGCCACGCTCCCCCAGCGGCTGCTCGTTGCCGTCATCGTCGATTACCTTGAACGCCGTCCCCACCACCGGAATGCCCACGGTGCCCAGCCGCGCCAATTGGCCATAGGGATTGGTGCTGGCGACCGGCGAGGTTTCGGTAAGGCCGTAGCCCTCGACGATGCGACAACCGGTCAGTGTCTCCCAGCGTTCGGCGGTGGCCTTGACCAGCGCAGTGCCGCCAGAGTTGGTGACCTTGAGTGCCGAGAAATCCAACGCTTTGAAGCCTGGGTGGTCCATCAGTGCGACGAACAATGTGTTCAGCCCCAACAACGCCGAAAACCGCCACTTGCCCAGCTCCTTGATGAAGCCTGGAATATCCCGCGGGTTGGTGATCAGTACGTTGTGGTTGCCGGTGACCATCATGCACATGCAGTTCGCTGTGAACGCATAGATGTGGTACAGCGGCAGCGGCGCGATCATTACCTCCTGCCCTTCCTTGATCAGTGGCTGGCCATCTGGCCCATGCTGGGCGAAGCACGCCAGGACCTGGAGCATGTTGGCCACCAGATTGCCGTGGGTGAGCATCGCGCCCTTGGCCAGCCCCGTGGTACCGCCGGTGTATTGCAACACCGCGACGTCATCCAGGGTGCGCGCCACTGCGCGATGCGAAAGGCCCGCACCTTGGCGCAGCACCTGCTTGAACGACACGGCCTGGGGCAAGCTATAGGCCGGAACCATCTTTTTCAGCTTGTCGACGAGCGTGTTGACCAGCCAGCCCTTGGCGCTCGGCAGCAAGTCGCCCATCTTCGCCTCGATCAGGTACTCGATGTCGGTGTCCGGCAACACCGCCTGGACCCGGCTGCCGAACATGTTCAGGTACACCAAGGCACGTGCGCCGGCGTCCTTGAACTGGTGGCGCATCTCGCGCTCGGTGTACAGCGGGTTGGTGTTGACCACCACCAGCCCTGCGCGCATGGCGCCGAACACGGCGATGGGGTACTGCAACACATTGGGCATCTGCACCGCGATGCGATCACCCGGCACCAGGTCGGTGTTGTGCTGTAGCCAGGCGGCGAAGGCGGCCGAATGGCGTTCGAGTTCGGCGTAGCTCAGGGTTACACCCAGGTTGCTGAAGGCTGGGCGGTCGGCGAAGCGCTTGCAGGAGCGCTCGAAGACGTCGACCACCGAGGCATAGGCCGTCATATCGAGGGTGGAGGGTACGCCCACCGGGCGCTTGTCGTTCCAGAAATCGGCTTGCATTTATTCTTGTTCCTCTGCCGGGACCGTCCCTGACCAGATTGCCGTATGGCAAAAAGGCGTTGAGCCGACGTTAGCAGGTCCCCCCCAGGTGGCAAATACGCCAGATGCCGCCATTAACATTGTGAATCTTATTTGTGCCCTTCCTGCAATCTCGCGCTTTGCGCATACACTGTTGATCCATCCCCCGCGTGCAAGGACCCGCCATGCCCCATGACGCCTTCTGGCTACCTGCCAGCGAGCATTGCAGCCTGTACGTGCACCAGTGGCTGCCGTCCCGGCCGGTCAAGGCCGTGGTGTTGCTGGCCCATGGCATGGCCGAGCATGCCAATCGCTACCAACGCCTGGGCCATGCGCTGAATACCGCCGGCTACGCGTTGCTGGCCCACGACCAACGGGGCCATGGGCGCACCGCCGAACTCGGCAGCCTGGGCTTGTTCGCCGCGCACAATGGCTGGAATGCCGTGGTCAACGAACTGGGGGTGCTGGCTCAGCACATCGGCCAACAGTTCCCCGCCACACCGCTGTTTTTATTCGGCCACAGCATGGGCAGCTACATTGCCCAGGCCTACCTGCTGCACCACAGCGCCAGCCTGCAAGGGGCGATCCTCAGCGGCTCGAATTTCCAGCCGCCTGCGCTGTACCGCGCCGCGCGGCTGATCGCTCGCCTGGAAACCTGGCGCCAAGGGCCCATGGGTCAGAGTGCGTTGATCGACTGGCTGTCGTTCGGCGCCTTCAACAAGGCCTTCAAGCCCAACCGGACCGCGTTCGACTGGCTCAGCCGCGACCCGGCCGAGGTCGACACCTACATCGCTGATCCGCTCTGCGGCTTTCGCTGCCGCAACCAGCTGTGGCTCGACCTGCTTCAAGGCCTGACGCAGATCAGCCAGCCAAGGTCGTTGGCGCAGATCGACCCGAACCTGCCGATACTGGTGATTGGCGGCGAATGTGATCCGGTGAGTGCCGGCAAGCGTCTCACCCATCTGGCCGACGCCCTGCGCGCGACCGGCAACCGCCACGTGCAACTGCGCCTGTACCACGGCGCGCGGCATGAAGTGCTCAATGAAACCCATCGCGATGAGGTTACCGCCGATATCATCGGCTGGCTGGAACAGGCGCTGGCCCTTGGCCGCCCTACCCGCAGCGAATGATCGGCGCCCTCGCCCACCCTCCAAGGAAGCCCCGATGACTCAGGTCACCAACACGCCTTACGAAGCCCTCGAAGTCGGCCAGAAAGCCGAATACAAGAAGTCCGTTGAAGAGCGCGACATCCAGCTGTTCGCCGCGATGTCCGGTGACCACAACCCGGTGCACCTGGATGCCGAATTTGCCGCCAAGAGCATGTTCCGCGAGCGTATCGCCCACGGCATGTTCAGTGGCGCGCTGATCAGCGCCGCCGTGGCCTGCACCCTGCCAGGCCCTGGCACCATCTACCTGGGCCAGAAAATGAGCTTTCAAAAGCCGGTGAAAATCGGCGACAGCCTGACCGTACGCCTGGAAATTCTCGAGAAGCTGCCCAAGTTCAAGGTGCGCATCGCCACCAACGTGTACAACCAGAACGACGAACTGGTAGTCGAAGGCGAGGCCGAAATCCTCGCGCCGCGCAAACAGCAAACCGTCGAATTGGTCAGCCCACCGAACTTCGTCGCCAGCTAATTACGCCCGGTCGCAGGGCGCACGGTGGCTGCCGGACGCCCCTGCGATCCAGCGCTCAGCCCGGGCGCGGCAGACAATGCTCGATATACGCAGCTCACGCCCCTGTCGCGCCAGCGCCTGTTGCCACGCCTGGCGGGCCTGCTCGACATTGCCCAGTTGCCGGTGCAACTGCGCCGCTTACAACCCTGGGGCTGCCAGAATGAACTCGCGATAACCGGAAATGATCACGTAACCTGCGAAATAGCAGAAGATCGCCGCCGACAGCAGGTACGACCAGGTCAGCAAACGGTCACCCAGCAGGCGCCCACCGTGACTGGCGACACCGCACAGGGTCATGCACCAGACCAGCCCGGCAGCGAAAAAGCCCGCCAGGAACAAACCGGCGTCCATGGCACTGCCACCGCCGGAGCGCGAGATCAACACGCCCCCCACCGCCGCGAACCAGAGGATGGCCGTTGGCGAAGACATGGCCAGGAAGATGCCGCGCAAGAACTCGCGCCAGCCTGACTCGATCACCACCTCAGCGCGCGCCTCGAGGTGTCCGCCACGCCAGGCCGCCAGTAGCATCTTAAAGGCAAACCACACCAGCAAAGCCGATCCGCCCAGCCACAATCCCCAGCGTACGCTCTCGAACTGCAACAGCACGGTCATCCCGGCCAGGGCAGCGACGGCGTACACCAGATCGCCCACGCAGGTGCCCAAGCCCAGCCAGAAGCCCTGGAGGAACCCGCGCTGCATGGCCAGGGTGATCATCGCGATGTTGGCGATACCGATGTCCAGACACAGGGAAAGGCTAAGCAGGAATCCATTCGAGAAAGGCATCACACACTCAGGTAGGCAAAAGGGAGCGGCGATTGTAGGGAATAACGCCCCCTTTGTGCCAACCACGGCCCAGTGCGTTCTACTGGGCAAGCACTCGGGCATACACGGCGCGGTCAACGTTCGCCCCGCTGAGGACCACCGCCACCCGCTTGCCGGCCTGATGCTCGCGCTCCTGCATCAGCGCAGCCAATGCCGCAGCCCCTGCCCCTTCGGCGGTGTTATGGGTGGTTTCGTGATACAGGCGCATAGCAGCGCCGATCTCGGCATCGCTGACCCGTACGATACGCGCCGCATGCTCGCGTACCAGAGCGAATGCCTCCGGGTGTGGCACGCGGCAGGCCATGCCATCGGCGAAGGTGTCGGCGCTGTCGGTGGTGACGATGCGGCCCAGCTTGAAACTCTGTGCGTAGGCATCCGCAGCCTGCGACACCACGCCGACGATTTCGGTACGCAGCCCCAGCAGGTTGCGCGCCTGAATCAAACCGCAAATGCCCGAACCCATGCCTATCGGCACATACACGCAATCCAGATCAGCAACCGCCTCGAACAGTTCCAGCGCATAGGTGGCGACCCCGCGCACCAGCTCTGGGTGAAACGACGGCACCATCGCATAGCCATGTGCCTCGGCCAGCCGCGCGGCCTGCTCGCGCGCTACATCGAAGTCCACGCCATGCTCGACCAATTCCGCACCCAGGGCGCGCATGGCGGCATTCTTCTCCCGCGAGTTGCCTTCGGGCACCACGATGATCAACGGCACTCCCGCCTGACGTGCCGCCAGGGCCATGCTCTGGCCATGATTGCCACGGGTGGCGGTGACCAACCCGCGCGGCACCTCGCCACCAGCCAGCAGCGAACGGACATAGACCAAGCCGCCACGCACCTTGAAGGCCCCGGTGGGCGCGTGGTTCTCGTGCTTGACCCAGACCTGGCAGCCCAGCCGCTCGACCAGCAACGGCCAGGCGTGCTGCGGGGTAGGCGGGACATGCTGGCGAACGAAGGCGGCGGCTTCACGCAGGGCGGACAAGTCGAACATCAGGAGCATCCTTCATCGGTCTGAGGTTGAACCGATGCTAAGCGCCGGGCATTGTATGGGCCAACCGATATATTGCATGGGCGACAATATTGTGTGGATACCTACCCTGGCCGACGATGGCCAGCCCCGCTACCTGGCGCTGGTCGCGGCCATCGCCAACGCCATCGAACACGGCGAACTGGCGGTCGGCCAACGCCTACCACCGCAACGCCGCCTGGCCTGGGCACTGGGGCTGAACCCCAGTACCACCCAGCAGGCCTATCGCGAGGCGGCAGCGCGTCATCTGGTAGCCGGCGAAGTGGGCCGCGGCACCTACGTGCTGGCGGGCAGCAAGGAAGCCACGCTATTTCGCTTGAAACAGCAAGGCCAAGGGCACGGGCTGATCGACCTGTCGACCAACGTGCCGGTGGTCGACCCGCACAACAGCGACCTGCAAGACAGCCTGCGCGCCCTGCTCGATCAAGCCGACAGCGCACTGCTCGATCACTACCTGGGCCCGCAGCAACTGCTCCTGGGGCGCGTGCACGGCGCGCGCTGGCTCGCCGGCCGGGGGCTGAAGCTGACGCCGCACGAGGTAGCCTTGAGCGGCGGTGCCCAGCAGGCGCTGATGAGCGTGTTGCAGTCGCTGTGCCAAGCGGGCGAAGCGGTGCTGGTCGAGGCCCTGACCGCGCCAGGTATCAAGGCGGCCTGTCGCCAATTGCACCTGCCGGTACATGGCGTGGCACTCGATGCCGAGGGCCTGCGCCCCGAGGCTCTGGAGCGCATGGCCCGCGCCAGCGGCGCACGGGTGCTGGTGACCACGCCAACCCTGCACAACCCCACCGGCGCCTGCATGAGCGAAAGCCGCCGCCAGGCCTTGGCGCAGGTGATCAGGCGTTACGATTTGCGGGTGATCGAAGACGATGTGTACGGCGCGCTGACCGACCGGGCACCGTTGTATCCGCTACTGGAAGGGCGTGGGGTGCTGGTCAGCAGCCTGTCCAAGACCGTGGCCGCCGGCTTGCGCCTAGGCTGGATCGTCGCAGAACCGCACGTGTTGGCACGCATCGATCCGCATGCCCAGGCCACCCACTGGCCGGTCTCACCGCTGAACCTGCGCATCGCCTGCCAATGGATCACCGACGGCACCGCCGCCAGGCGGCTGACCTGGCAACGCCAGGAAATCGCCGAACGCTGGCGGCTGGCGCGGACGTTGCTGGGGTCTGCGATGCGCGCTGATGGCGAGCCGTCACCGCATGCCTGGGTGGCGACCTCAGGCAGCCCGGAGCAGGTGGCGGCGGCGTGCCGTGAACAAGGGGTGGAGGTAGTCCCCGCCAGCGTGTTCGCCGTGTCCACGCAAATCCCCCAGGCCATCAGGATCAGCCTGTCCGCAGCAGCGAGCCGGGCACAGCTCAAGCAGGGGCTGGATGTGCTGAAAATACACCTGATCCAGTGACGCAACCACGCCTGGCACGGGGTACGCGGTGCGCTTGCGATATCAGTGCTCTGCGTGACAACGCAGCCCGAAGAGGCGGCAGGGTCAGGCTGGCCTCAACTCTGGCTGCAACCCTCGCCCATGGCACGGTACTGCAACGTGTGCACCTGGCCGTGGTGGTCTTCGTACGTCATCGTGGCCGGGACCACATCGCAGACGTTGGGGAGGGTCGAGAGGTTGATCACGCGCTTGATGTCGAGGTTGGTGGAATAGTCGTACTGCTCGACCACCGGTTTTGAGTTGGCGGGCTTGACCTCATCGGCGAGGGCGAACGAGGACATACCGACCAATGCAAGAATCAGTAACGTTTTCATGAGTAGCGAACCTTGATGGCTGATCGTGTGACTTCTGATGCCGTCAATGGCGCGGAGAAGTTGTCATCGACTGACGGGATGACACGAAGTACCGATCCCACGCTTTCGTATTGCAGTGGGGATGAGAAAAAGTCTACGCCTGCGCCAGAATAGTTGAACCCCGAAGTCGGATATTCACCCTTGCGGGATTTGCAACAATCTGCGACAAAGCGCACCGCCACTGCCTCAGGACTCGCCATGCCAACGCTGACCTGCGCCCCTCTTCCCGCACCGCAACGCCGCTTGCTGGCGCTCTTCTACCGTCAGCACGGCTCGCGCATGCGCGCCGCTGGCGAGGGTGTGCAATGGGTGGCACGGGAAGATGAAATCGTCGCAGGGCTGAACCTGGTGCCCGTGGCTGCCGGGCACTGGCTGACTGGCCTGTTCGTTGCGCCGCCGCATCGTGGCCGGCAGGTGGCCTCGCGCCTGCTGAAAGCGGCTTTGCAGGCCAATCCCGGGCCAGTCTGGCTGTTCTGCGACCCGCTGCTGACGCCGCTCTACGCACGCCTGGGGTTCACCGAAACCGAGCAACTGCCCCAGGCCCTGGCCTCGCGCCTGGCCCGTTATCAACGCAGCAAACCGCTGGTGGCATTGGTCGGCGGTCAGTCCTCGGGCACTTCAAGCCCAGGGAACAACACCTCGGTGTAGCCGAAGCGGCTGAAGTCCTGGATGCGCGAGGGGTACAGCCGGCCGATCAAGTGATCACACTCGTGCTGCACCACCCGTGCGTGAAAGCCATCGGCGAAGCGCGCGATGGGATTACCCGCTGGATCGATGCCGGTGTAGCTGATGTGCTTGTAACGCGGCACCACACCACGCAAGCCAGGCACTGACAAACACCCCTCCCATCCTTCCTCCATCTCGGTGACCTGCGGAGTGATCACCGGGTTGAGCAGGATGGTACGCGGCACGGGCTCGGCATCCGGGTAGCGCTCGCTACGCTCGAAACCGAAGATCACCAGTTGCAGGTCGATACCGATCTGTGGCGCCGCCAGCCCAACCCCGCCGACATGCGCCATGGTTTCGAACATGTCGTCGATCAGTCGCTGCAGCTCGGGTGTACCGAGCATGGATTCCGGCACGGGCTTGGCGATGCGCAACAGGCGCTCGTCGCCCATCTTGAGCACGTCATGGATCATGGGCGGCTGGACTCATGGGGTTGGGCGGGGTGTTCATGACCGAGCACGGTGATGGTCTCAGTCGGCTGCCGGTCGTCGAAATCCTTCTCGCCGGGGTTCTTGCCCTCGGCCGACATGTGCTCGATCACCGCGTTCATTTCGGCACCGAGCAACAGTACCGCAGCAGAGATGTAGAAATACAGCAGCAGCACGATGATCGCCCCAATACTGCCGTACATGGCGTTGTAGTCGGCGAACGTCCTGACGTAATAGGCAAAGCCCAACGAGGCGATGATCCATACCACCACCGCCAACACCGAGCCTGGTGTGATGAAGCGGAATTTCTGCTTCACATCGGGCATCACGTAGTAGATCAGCGCCACCGCCACCATCATCAGGATGATGATCGCGGGCCAGCGCAGCACGGTCCATACGGTGACCACTGCCTCCTGCAAGCCGACTTGAGCGGCGATCCACTCCATCACCTGGGGCCCGAGCACCATCAGTGCGGCGGCGGCCAGCAGCATACCGGCAATGCCAACGGTATAGATGATCGACAGCGGAATGCGCTTCCATACCGGACGCCCCTCAGGTACGTCGTAGGCAGCGTTCATCGCGCTCATCATCAGGCGCACGCCAGCCGAGGCGGTCCACAGGGCAATCACGATACCCACCGACACCAATCCACCCTTGGACTGCTGCAATTGGTCGATCACCGGATTGACCTGCTCCAGGGCTTGCGGCGGCAGTACCAGTTCCGATTGCAGGCGCAGCCAGGAGAAGAAGTCCGGCAGGTGCAGAAAACCGATCAGGGCAATCAGGAACAACAAGAACGGGAACAACGAAAACAACATCTGATAGGCCAGCGCGGAGGCGTAGGTAGACATCTCGTCGTCTAGGAATTCCTTGACGGTACGCACCAGTACACGGTGCAAAGGCAGGCCGCGCAGGTCGGGGAAAATCATAGCGTCTCCTTTCGCCGCTTGATCATCAGTTGAGGCTGGCCGACTGAACGCGAAGGCCTTGTCGATACGGACAAGTCTAATAGACCACGTAGCGAGTGTGACGACTCCGTGCAGCGTCGAAAAAACCTCGCGAGGGACACCCGCCCCGCCGCTGGCATGGGTGCGAGGGGCCCCGCGAGGTGGCGCTGCGGGTCAAGGCTTCTTCACGGCATCCTTGACATCACCCTTGACCTGCTGCGCCTCGCCCTTCAGCTCCTGGGCCTTGCCTTCGGCGCGCAGCTTGTCGTTACCGGTCACCTTGCCCACACCCTGTTTGATGTTGCCGATCGCCTCGTTGGCCAGGCCTTTCGCTTTATCCTTGGTGCCACTCATGGGATGACTCCTTGCATTAAAGACACGGGAAATCGTGTCGACATGAGGTGGACCCACCGACATTGGCGAGAGTTTCATCCACGTTGCGACCCGCCAGCCTAATGGCAAACAGCGGGCGACTATCGCATCGAATCGGCAAGGCCGCGCAGCAGAAAACGCGGTGGATGACTGGCAAGCCCGTTTCAACAGCGGCATGCGGTGCTTGCCCCGCGATCAGGTCGGCCGCACAATGACAGGCCTTTCTGGCGTCAACCCGCAGGAACCTGCATGAAACTCGACAAACCCACCGCCATCGCCCGGCGCAACGAAGCACTGGCGCGACCGGTGCTCAGCCGCGACAACACCCTGTTCGCGATCCTCGACAGCAAGCGCAACCTGTGGTGGTTCGAAGTGCCGGTGGCACTGCTGCGCAAAGGCCAGCCCGACTGGGTCAACCTGCTGCTGCACACCCCGCAGACCGACGAACTGCAACACCTGAAGGTGCCGACCAACTTCCTGCGTGCTCACCAGGAGCAAATGGAAATCCGCCACCCCGGCAAGCGTCGCTCGACCATCAGTCTGGCGCTGAGCGCCGACCGCGACAGCCTGCTGCGCGACACCCGTCCAGGCGGCGAGCAGCTGGATTTCAGCACCTTCGTGCAGGCCTGATCAGGCCCGCTCGATCCGGTCGTCATGGATGACGATGCGGCCCTGCTTGAACAGCGCGCCAATCGCCTTCTTGAAGTTGCCCTTGCTGACATTGAACATCTGGCTGATTACCGCCGGATCGCTCTTGTCACACACCGGCAACACGCCCCCCGCAGCGTCCAGGCGCTGCATGATCTGCTCATTGAGACTGTCGGCCAGGGCCTGGCCCACCGGTTGCAGGCTCAAGGCGATTTTGCCGTCGTGGCGCACTTCCTTGATGAAACCCTTCTCGTGCATGCCCGAGCGCAGGAACTTGAACACCTCGTTCTTGTGGATCAGGCCCCAGTGGCGGTTGTTGATGATCGCCTTGAAGCCCATCGGCGTCTCGCCGGCCACCAGCAGCTCGACCGGCTGGCCGGGCGTGTAGTCCACCGGGGTACGGTCCAGGTAGCGGTCTAGCTTGGCGGTAGCGGTGATGCGCCGGGTGCGTTTGTCCAGGTAGGCGTGGACCACGCAGTAGTCGCCGATCTTCAACGGCCGCGACTCTTCCGAATACGGCATCAACAGGTCCTTGGACAGGCCCCAGTCGAGGAAGATACCCGCACCGTTGATGTCCTTGACCTTGAGGCTGGCGAACTCGCCGACCTGCATTTTCGGTTTCTCGGTGGTGGCGATCAGTTGGTCTTCGCTGTCCAGGTAGATGAACACGTTGAGCCAATCATCGAGTTCAAGCTCTGCATCCTTGGGGAAATAACGCCGTGGCAGCAGGATTTCGCCGTCGGCACCGCCGTCCAGGTACAGGCCGAATTCCACGTGTTTCACGATTTGCAAACTGTTGTAACGCCCAAGCAGAGCCATGTGTGAAGATCCTCAAGACAAGGCGACTATTCTAACACCTGACCCGTCCGCCCGCCCGCGCGCACATCCGCCGGAACCGCCGCGCGCCCTTTGCATCTACCGCCTGGTCTGCCGTTGCAAGGATCTGCACCATGCCATTACGCCTGATAAAGCCCGTGTTGCTGTTGATTGCCCTGGCCCTGTCGCTCATGGCCTGCAGCCGCATCGACCTGGCCTACCGCAACCTCGACCGTCTGGTGCCCTGGTCACTGGGCGACTACCTGGACATGAACCGCGAACAGAAAAACCTGCTGGACCAACGGCTCAAGGAACACCTGGCCTGGCACTGCAAGACACAGCTGCCCGGTTACCTCGACTGGCTCGACGGTGTGCGCCAGATGGTGGCCGACGATGCGGTGACCGATGACGCCCTGCGTCAACGTACCGCGCAAATACGCCAGGCGATTGACCGAGTCGCCGCCGAGATCACCCCTTCGGCCACTGTGTTGCTGCGTGACATGAGCGACGACCAGGTGGCCGAGATGCGCCAGGCATTTCGCGACGATATCGCCAAGCGGCAGAAGGAATACGTCGATACGCCCCTGCCCCGACAGATCGAAGCGCGCGCCACACGCATGCAGAAGCGCCTGACGCCGTGGCTGGGCAAGCTCAATGCCGAACAGCGCCTGCGCGTCGAGCGTTGGTCCGAGGCCTTGGGCGACCAGAACCGCGCATGGATCGCCAACCGTGCCCACTGGCAGCAGCAACTGCTGCTGGTGATGGAGCAGCGCACCACGCCCAGCTTCGAGCCACGCCTGGCGCAATTGCTGCAACGCCGTGAAAGCCTGTGGACAGCGGAGTACCGCAAGGCCTTCCAGCACACCGAGCAGCAGGCACGCAGCCTGCTGGTGGATCTGATGAAACAGAGCAGCCCCGAGCAGCGGCAGTTCCTGCAACAGCGGCTGGACAAGGTGCGGGCGGATTTTAGTGAGCTTAAGTGCCTGAAAGGCTGAACCGCTCGACGAGCACACGCGGCTAAAGCCCGGTAGATTGCACGCCCTGCGCCAGCGCAGACGGGCGTCTAATCAGCGTACCTTGCGCCGGTATGGAAACACGTCAATCACCTTGCCTTGCAGGATTGCCGCCTGCACACCCTGCCAGTATCCGGCGTCATACAACTCGCCATGCAGCCGGCTGAACAGGCGCCGCTGCGTGATATCAGCGAACAGAAACGGCGGAAATTCCTCAGGGAACACATCATGCGGCCCAATCGAATACCACGGCTCGCCGGACAGCTCGTCCTCCGGGTAACGCGGCGGTGGAATCCGACGGAAGTTCACCTCGGTCAGCAAGCAGATCTCGTCATAGTCGTAGAACACCACTCGGCCGTGGCGGGTGACGCCAAAATTCTTGAGCAGCATGTCGCCTGGGAAGATGTTCGCCGCCGCTAGCTGCTTGATTGCCAGGCCGTAGTCTTCCAGCACTTCAAGCACCTGCGCTGGGCTGGCCTGTTCCAGGTACAGGTTGAGCGGGGTCATGCGCCGTTCGGTCCAGCAATGGCGGATCAGCACCGTGTCGCCTTCACATACCACCGTGGACGGCGCCAGCTCCAGCAACTCGGCCAGGCAGTCGGGCTCAAACTTGGCCACTGGGAAGCGAAAATCGGCGAACTCCTGGGTATCGGCCATCCTCCCGACGCGATCGACACTCTTCACCAGGCGGTATTTATCGATCACCGTGGCACGATCCACGGTTTTCGAGGGCGAGAAACGGTCCTTGATGATCTTGAACACGGTGTTGAAGCCCGGCAGCGTGAACACGCTCATGACCATGCCGCGCACCCCCGGAGCCATGATGAAACGGTCGTCGCTGTTGGCCAGGTGATTGATCAATGCGCGGTAGAACTCCGACTTGCCGTGCTTGTAGAAGCCGATCGAGGTGTACAGCTCGGCAATGTGCTTGCCTGGCAGGATGCGCTTGAGGAAATTAACAAACTCGGCTGGCACCGACACATCGACCATGAAGTAGGAACGGGTGAACGAGAAGATGATCGACACCTGCGCTTCGTCGGTGATCAGCGCATCGGCCTCGAGCCCCTGGCCCTCGCGGTGCAACAGCGGGATCACCAGCGGCCACTGTTCGTCGCGGTTGTGCAAGCGGCCCACTAGGTACGCCCCCTTGTTGCGGTAAAGCACCGGGGTGAACAGCTCCAGCACCAGCGAGGGATCCTTGCTGACCCAATCGGGCAGGCACTCGCGCAACTGCTCTTGCAGCCGCTCCAGGTCGCCTTCCAGGTTGGCGAACGGCACCTCGAATGCGTAATCGGCAAAGACCGTGCGCAGCAGCCCTTTGAGACCGCCATCGGGGCGGTAGGTACGGATCTGCGCGGCGCGCTCGTGACTGCGCATCGATGGCCGGGTGGTGTGGATGAACATGCAGCCATCGCTGATCTGATCATGGCTGAACAGGCTGCAGAACAGCGAGTTGTACCACGTCTCGGACAACTCATCGTCCAGACGCGGGTCGATCAGGCGGATGTACGCGCTCTTGACCAGCGGCCACTGCTCCACCTCCAGCAGCAATTGCGCCGCGAAGCGCTTGCGCAGCCAGCCGTTGACCTCGGCGACTTTCTCTTCGTACAGGTTGATGCGCGCGGCCGCCGCGTGCTGGATGTCCTGCCAGCGCGCCTGCTCGAAGCGCTCGCGGGCGCCGAGGGTAATGCGCCGGAAGTGCTCGCGGTAGTCGTCGAACCCCTCGAGGATCGTCCGGGCGATGTCGGTGGCGGGCCAGGGTTGGGACATGGCAGGGCCTCGGTAAGGGTGGAGTGAAAGAGCTTAGCCGCCTGCATCTGTTTCGCCGCCCGAATCGCCCCGACAGTGCCGCAAGAAAGCACAAGAATCTGCGCCCCTGCCTGGCGTACACTCGCGCCCCTGCCCTATCGCCGGAGCCCCCCCGTGAGTCCCATCGCCCTTGCCCGCCTGCTGACCCTTGCCGCTGTCTGGGGGGCGAGCTTTCTGTTCATGCGTATCATCGCCCCGGAGCTTGGCAGCGTACCGACGGCGTTCTTGCGGGTGTCGATCGCCTGCCTGGGGCTGATTGCGATCCTGGGTACAGCCAAGGTGCGCTGGGACTTCCAAGGCAAGCTCGGCGCCTGCCTGGTGCTGGGCATGATCAACTCAGGGATCCCGGCGACCTTCTACTCGGTAGCCGCCCAGGTACTGCCGGCTGGCTATTCGGCGATCTTCAACGCCACCACGCCGTTGATGGGCGTGCTGATCGGCGCACTGTGCTTCCGCGAAGCCATGACCCTGCCCAAGCTGTGCGGCATTTTCCTCGGTTTGTTCGGCGTTGGCATACTCAGCGGCGCCGGGCCTGTGGCGCTGGACCTAGCCCTGCTGCAAGGCGCCCTGGCTTGCCTCGCGGCAACCACCTGCTACGGCTTTGCCGGTTTTCTCGCGCGCCGCTGGATCAGCGGCCTGGACAGCCGCCTGTCGGCCCTGGGCAGCATGCTCGGCGCGACCTTGATGCTGACGCCGTTGTTCGCCTGGAGCGCACTGACCCAGCCACCTGCCAGCTGGGGCGGCTGGCAGGTGTGGCTGTCGCTGCTGGGTTTGGGGCTGCTGTGCACGGCGTTCGCCTACATCCTGTACTTCCGCCTGCTGGCCGAGATCGGGCCGGTCAAGGCCAGTACCGTGACCTTCCTGATCCCGGTGTTCGGGGTGTTGTGGGGGGCGTGGTTGCTGGATGAACCGCTGTCGATGGCGCATCTGTATGGCGGTGTGCTGATTGGCGCAGCGCTGTGGCTGGTGCTCAAACCTGCCAGGCAATGACAACAACGGCGCGGACCGTGTATGAGCGGCCTTGCGCCGCGAACGGGCCGCAAAGCGGCCCCCGACGATCTATGCAGGATGCCAAGATCCTGGGGCTACTGCGCAGCCCTTTCCTGCCTGTCCGGCGCCCCGGCCAGACCGCTCAGGCCTCGGCGGCACGCAGCGCCGGCTTGCGGAACACGAACAACAACCCCACTACGATCAAGCCCATACCCAGCAAGCTCAGCGGCGCCAGGCGGTTACCGAAGATCATGAAGTCCATCACCGCAGTCACCGCTGGTACCAGGTAGAACAGGCTGGTGACATTCACCAGGTTGCCCCGCGCGATCAGCCGGTACAGCAGCAGGTTCGCCAGCAGCGACACCACCAGCCCCATCCACAGTAACGCTCCGAAGAAGCCAGCGCTCCACTGCACGTGCAGCGGTTGCATCGGCGCGAACAGCACACACAGGGCAAACCCGGCGACGTATTGCAGAGGCAGCGTGCCCATGGGGTTGTCGGTAATGCGTTTTTGCAAGATCGAGCCACCGGTCATGCTGGCCAGCGCCAGCAGGGCGAACAGCATGCCGGCCAGCGACACACCGCCCAGGTTGATGCCCTGATAGACCACCATCACCAGACCGCCCAGCCCGAGAGCCAGTCCGAACAGCCGGCTCCAGGAACGCTGGCGTTCCATCAGCACTACCGTGAGGATCGGTTGCACCCCCATGACCGTGGCCATGATGCCAGGGGTCACGTGGGTGTTCAGCGCCAGCAGGTAGAAGATCTGGTAGGCGCCAAGCAGCACGCAACCGGTGCCCAGCGCGCGCAGAATCGCGCCGCGTCCACGCGGCCAGCGCAGCCCCAGCAACGGGCCGATCAGCAGCAGGCCGGTGAGCGCCAGTGCCGAGCGCAGCAGCAGGAACGCGAACGGGCTGGCCTGCGCCAGGCCAAGCTTGGAGACGATCGCCCCGCTGCTCCACAGCAGGACGAACAGGCTGGTAGTGGCCGCCGCGGCCACGGATGCTTTGTTGAAGACAGACATGTATGCCACCTGTATGGGCAAGAAAAGCCGCACGGCGCAGCTATCGCGTTAGCGAAGGGATAGCCGACCGTATTTCAGTAGGTTGCAGGTGCGCAGGGACTCAGCCCAGCACGACCACGCAAAGAGACGGAGCTACGCCGCCTACGACGCCACTGACAGGTGGGGGGTATTGACCATTGAACGCGGCCTGCTGGCTGCCATGCACGCGCATGCCCGCGACGAACGCGGAGGCAAAAGCGGTACTGGAAGGGATGGCTGGCATGGACACGGTTCTTTGGGAAGAATTGAGAGCTTCGGACTATAACGGCGAATCGAGGGCTGAACAAGCTCTGAAAGGTCAGCTGCCTGTCAGGGCTTGCCCGCGAATAGGCCCTGACAGGCTAAAACTGATTCAGAACAACCAGCGATACAACGCGTAAGCCACCAGCACCGCCAGCACCGGCCGCAACACGCGGTAGGCCTTGGGGTTAGCACGCTTGAAGGTCTTCACCCGCGAGCTGATCACATTGCTGAAGCGCTTGCTCCAGGCATACGCCTGGTTGATCCCACCCACGCGCTCGTCGTCGGTGTTCTGCGGCGCGGTGGCACGCCCGAGGAAGGCGCTGACCTTGCGGTTGATGCGGGTCATCAGCGGGCTGTTGAGCGGACGCTCGACGTCGCAGAACAGGATCACCCGGGTGACGTCGGTTTCGTTCTTGACCCAGTGCACGAAGGTTTCGTCGAACATCACGTCCTCACCGTCACGCCAGGCGTAGGGCTGGCCGTCGACGTAGATGCGGCAGGCGTCGGAGTTCGGCGTGGCCAGGCCCAGGTGGTAACGCAGGGAGCCGGCGAACGGATCGCGGTGCGGGTTCAGGTGGCTGCCGCCAGGCAGCAGGGCGAACATCGCACCCTTGACGTTGGGGATACCGCTGAGCAGCTCCACGGTCTTGGGGCACAGGGCTTCGGCCGAGGGCAACGGCTTGTCGTACCACTTGAGGTAGAAGCGTTTCCAGCCTTTCTTGAAGAACGAGCCGAAACCGGCGTCGTTGTCTTTTTCGGCGGCGCGAATGTAGCCCTCGTCGAACAAGCGCATGGCTTCTTCACGGATGGTTTGCCAGTTGTGCTTGAGCACGTCCAGCTCGGGGAAGCGCTCGCGGTCCAGGTAAGGCTTGGACGGCACGCCGGAGAACAGGTACATCAGGGCGTTGTAGGGGGCGAACAGCGCCGAATGGTTGACGAACTGGCGCAGCACCGGCAGGCGCGCCTTGCCGCGCAGGTGAACGAACAGCACGCTGGAGATGAACACCAGCAGGACACCCGCCTTGGCGACGAAGGAAAAGGTCATGCAACACTCCTTGGAGGGGAAATCAGGCCATCCCCAGATAGCCGGACATGATAACCCCCTCCGGGGGCGCTGCAAGCTTCTAGCTGCAAGCGGCAAGCTGATCTACGTCAATGCAGGCCATGATCGTGCGGCTTGAAGCTTGCAACTTGCCGCTTACTGCTGGTTTTCCTGCTCGCTGAACAGGTCGCTGAACAGCATGCTCGACAGGTAGCGTTCGCCGGAGTCCGGCAGAATCACCACCAGGGTCTTGCCCTGCATTTCCGGCTTCTCGGCCAGTCGCACCGCAGCCGCCATCGCCGCGCCACAGGAGATACCGCAGAGTATGCCCTCCTCCTGCATCAGGCGGATGGCCATGGCCTTGGCTTCATCGTCGGTCACTGTCTCGACCTGGTCGACGATCGACAGGTCGAGGTTCTTCGGCACGAAGCCTGCGCCGATGCCCTGGATCTTGTGCGGGCTGGGCTTGAGTTCCTCGCCGGCCAGGGTCTGGCTGATCAGTGGCGAACTCGTCGGCTCCACCGCCACCGAGAGGATCGACTTGCCCTGGGTGTGCTTGATGTAGCGCGACACCCCGGTGATGGTGCCGCCAGTGCCCACGCCAGCGACCAGTACGTCCACCGCGCCGTCGGTGTCGTTCCAGATTTCCGGGCCGGTGGTCTTTTCGTGAATCGCCGGGTTGGCCGGGTTCTCGAACTGGCCGGGCAGGAAGTACAAGGCAGGGTCGGATGCGACGATCTCGTTGGCTTTCTCGATGGCCCCCTTCATGCCCTTGGCCGGATCGGTCAAAACCAGTTCCGCGCCCAGGGCCTTGAGCACCTTGCGCCGTTCCAGGCTCATCGAGGCCGGCATGGTCAGCATCAGCTTGTAGCCACGCGCCGCAGCGACGAAGGCCAGGCCAATGCCGGTGTTGCCCGAAGTAGGCTCGACGATGGTCATGCCCGGCTTGAGCTTGCCGCTGCCTTCGGCGTCCCAGACCATGTTCGCGCCGATCCGGCATTTCACCGAATAGCCCGGGTTGCGCCCTTCGATCTTGGCCAGAATGGTCACCCCGCGCGGGGCGATACGGTTGATCTGCACCAATGGCGTGTTGCCGATGGAGTGGGCGTTGTCTGCGTAGATACGGCTCATGGCAGGGTCCTTGAAAAGTCGGATGATGCTGCTTAAAAGCGCAGGGTAAGCCCATGGCCTAGGTGCGTAAAGCCCGTTCGAACTCGACCGGGCCGGCGACGGTCAAGCGCTCACCTGATGCTGAAGAGCCGCTGATGAAAGCCCGATACCGCAAAGCCAAGTGAGCGGCGAGGGCCGAGTGACGCACCATTCAGGGACTGAATACCCGGTCTGCGTTTTCAGCGCGCAGGGCCGGGGTTATAGTCGCTGAATACTCGTAAACCTTCCTGGCCCCGCAATGAGGCCTTCCAGAGGACCCGCTTCATGAAGTTCGAAGGCACCCGCGACTACGTCGCCACAGACGACCTGAAACTGGCGGTCAACGCGGCCATCACCCTGGAGCGCCCGCTGCTGGTCAAGGGTGAACCGGGCACCGGCAAGACCATGCTTGCCGAGCAACTGGCCGCCTCCTTCGGCGCACGCCTGATCACCTGGCATATCAAGTCCACCACCAAAGCCCACCAGGGCCTGTACGAGTACGACGCGGTCAGCCGCCTGCGCGACTCGCAACTGGGTGTGGACAAGGTCCATGACGTGCGCAACTACCTGAAAAAAGGCAAGTTGTGGGAAGCCTTCGAGGCCGACGAGCGAGTCATTCTGCTGATCGACGAAATCGACAAGGCCGACATCGAGTTCCCCAACGACCTGTTGCAAGAACTCGACAAGATGGAGTTCTACGTCTACGAAATCGACGAGACCATCAAGGCCAAGCAGCGCCCGATCATCATCATCACCTCCAACAACGAAAAGGAGCTGCCCGACGCCTTCCTGCGCCGCTGCTTCTTCCACTACATCGCCTTCCCCGACCGCGACACCCTGCAGCGCATCGTCGACGTACACTACCCGAACATCAGCCAGTCGCTGGTCAGCGAAGCGCTGGACGTGTTCTTCGACGTGCGCAAGGTGCCGGGCCTGAAGAAAAAACCCTCCACCTCCGAGCTGGTCGACTGGCTCAAGCTGCTGATGGCCGACCACATCGGTGAAGCGGTGCTGCGCGAGCGCGATCCGACCAAGGCCATCCCGCCGCTGGCCGGCGCCCTGGTCAAGAACGAGCAAGATGTGCAACTGCTCGAGCGCCTGGCCTTCATGAGCCGGCGCGGCAACCGCTGACAGGAGCCGGGCCATGCTGCTCAACCTGTTCAATGAAATGCGTGCAGCCAAGGTGCCGGTATCGGTGCGCGAGCTGCTTGATTTGCATCATGCCCTGGAAAAGCGCGTGGTGTTCGCCGACATGGACGAGTTCTACTACCTCGCCCGCGCAATCCTGGTCAAAGACGAGCGCCACTTCGACAAGTTCGACCGAGCCTTCGCCGCCTACTTCAAGGGTTTGGAAAACCTCGACCGGCATATCGAGGCACTGATCCCGGAAGACTGGCTGCGCAAGGAGTTCGAACGTTCGCTCAGCGACGAGGAGCGCGCGCAGATCCAGTCACTGGGCGGCCTGGACAAGCTGATCGAGGCGTTCAAGCAACGCCTGGAAGAACAGAAGGAACGCCATGCCGGCGGCAACAAGTGGATCGGCACCGGCGGCACCAGCCCGTTCGGCTCTGGGGGCTTTAACCCTGAGGGCATCCGCGTCGGCGAGGCCGGCAAACGCCAGGGCAAGGCGGTCAAGGTATGGGACCAGCGCGAGTATAAGAACCTCGACGATCAGGTCGAACTGGGCACGCGCAACATCAAGCTGGCCCTGCGCCGCCTGCGCAAGTTCGCCCGCGAGGGCGCCGCCGAGGAGTTGGACATCGACGGCACGATCGACCACACCGCGCGTGACGCGGGCCTGTTGAACATCCAGATGCGCCCCGAGCGGCGCAACACGGTGAAGCTGCTGTTGCTGTTCGACATCGGTGGTTCGATGGATGCCCACGTGAAGGTGTGCGAAGAGCTGTTCTCGGCCTGCAAGACCGAGTTCAAGCACCTGGAGTACTACTACTTCCACAACTTCATCTATGAGTCAGTGTGGAAGAACAACCTGCGGCGCACCTCTGAACGCTTCGCGACCTTCGACCTGCTGCACAAGTACGGCGACGACTACAAGGTCGTGTTCGTTGGTGACGCGGCCATGGCGCCGTATGAAATCACCCAGCCCGGTGGCAGCGTCGAGCATTGGAACGAAGAGGCAGGCTACGTGTGGATGCAGCGCTTCATGGAGAAATTCAAGCGCATCATCTGGATCAACCCCTACCCCAGGCAAACCTGGGACTACACCGCCTCGACCCATCTGGTACGCGATTTGATCGAGGACAAGATGTTCCCGCTGACCTTGCAAGGGTTGGAAGACGGCATGCGCTACCTGTCCAAGTGACGCAGCCTGTGCTGGCCCATTCTGTGGGAGCGGGTTTACCCGCGAATAGGCCAGCCACCTTACGACCAACGTTCCAGGTAAGCCTGCTGCTCGCGCCACGCCTCGTCCTGCACCACCGCCCTGAACCGCACCACCGCACCTGGCATGCACTGCGCCAACTGTGCCAACGCCAACGGCGTCAAAGCCCCCAATCGCGGATACCCGCCAATAGTCTGCCGGTCATTGAGCAGCACGATCGGCTGCCCATCCGGCGGCACCTGCACGGCCCCCAGCGGGATGCCTTCGGAGATCATCGGTGCGCCCTGGTACACCAGTTGCGGGCCCAGTAGACGAATGCCCATGCGATCGGCGCGACTGTCCAGTGTCCAGCCACGATTGAACGCCTCGAACAGGCTGGTCCCGCTGAAGTCACCGATCTGTGCGCCCATCACCAAGTCGAGTACCGGCTTGGCCACATGGCACGGGCACAGGGCCGCCGGTACTTCGCGCAAGGCCGGCGAATCACCGGCAAAGGAAAGCACCTGCCCCTTAGCTAACGCTGCCCCTCGCCCATCGATCCCGCCCAGTTCCTCGCGCACGACCGTGGCACAGCTGCCCAACACAGCGTCACCAAGAAACCCGCCCGGGGCGGCCAGATACGCCCGTACACCCTGCTTCGGCTGTTTCAGGATCAAGCGCTGCCCTTTAGCCAAACGCACGCTACGCCATGGCAGCACTGGCTGATCATCCACCCGTGCATCCAGGTCTGCCCCGGCCAGCGCCAGCACGCAATCCTGCTCGGCCACCAGCGCAAAACCACCCAGCGCCACCTCTACCAGCGGCGCCCCCAGTGGGTTGCCCAGCAACCAGTTGGCCCAATACATCGCCACCCAATCCAGCGCGCCGCCCTGTGTCACGCCCAGATGACGCACACCAACGCGCCCGGCATCCTGCAACTGGCACAAGGCGGTACTGGCCTCGATCCTCAAGCGCTTCACCCTTGCGCCTCCACATCGCCGCCCAAGGCCAGAAATTCCTCCCGCGATACCGCCACGAAACGCACCCGGTCCCCTGGCTGTAGCAGGCTGTAGCCTTCACGTTCGCGGTCGAACAGGCGTACCGGGGTGCGCCCGATCAGGTTCCAGCCTCCCGGCGACACTGCCGGATAAGCCGCCGTCTGGCGTTCGGCGATACCGACGCTGCCAGCCGCCACACGCTTGCGCGGGGTGTTCAGGCGCGGGCTGGCCAGGCGTTCGTCGACCAGCCCCATGAAGCCGAAACCGGGTGCGAAACCCAGGGCGAACACCGGGTATTCACGTTCACAGTGCAAGCGGATCACCTCGGCTTCACTCAGCCCGCTGCGCGCTGCCAGCACGGGCAGTTCCGGGCCGACGCTGGCGTGGTACCACACCGGGATATCATGACGCCGACCTGCACTGCCGGTGTCTGGCTGCAACCCGTCCAGTGCCTGGGTGATCAGCGCCCGCGCCTGAGCCGGTGGCAGATCGAACTGCACCATCAGCGTGGTATAGGACGGCACCAGGTCGAGCAAGTGCGCGCCGAACGCCGCGCTAAGGCGCTGACTGGCGGCAAGGATCCACGGCATGTTGGCTTCGTCGATACGGTCGAACAAGCGCACCATCAGGCTGTCGATGGCCACGACTTCGATACGCAGCTTCATCGCGCCTCCAGCGCATCGAGGGCCTGGCGAATCTGGCGCACGGCGGCCACGGAGCTGTCGTTGTCGCCGTGCACACAGAGGGTTGCGGCGTTCAGCAGCAGTGCACTGCCATCATCGGCCACCAGCGCTTGGCCACGGGCCAGGCGCACGGCCTGCTCGACCACCCGCGCCGGGTCGTGGTGCACGGCCCCTGGCAGACGCCGCGAGACCAAGTGGCCACTGGCGGTGTAGGCGCGGTCGGCGAACGCTTCGAACCACAGCGGCACGCCGATCTCGTCACCCAATGCCTGGGCGGCGCTATCGTCGGCGGTGGCCATCAGCATCAGCGGCAGATCGCTGCCATAGGCCGCCACGGCTTCGAGCACCGCACGCAGCTTGAGCGGATCGGCCATCATGTCGTTGTACAGCGCGCCATGCGGCTTGATGTAGCTCACCTTGGCGCCAAGTACCTTGCAGATGCCATCCAGGGCGCCGATCTGGTAGTGCAGCAGGTCGCGGATCTCCTCGACGCTGCAAGCCATGGAGCGGCGACCAAAGCCAACCAGATCCGGGTAGGCCGGGTGCGCGCCGATGCTCACCCCATGCTCAAGCGCCAGTGCCACGGTGCTGCGCATGCTGCCAGGGTCGCCGGCGTGGTAGCCGCAGGCGATGTTGGCGCAGTCGATGTACGGCATCACCTCGGCATCCAGGCCCATGCGCCAGTTGCCGAAACTTTCACCCATGTCGCAATTGAGCAGCAGGCGATTCACTTGGCGGCCTCCCATGTGCATGTTCATATGGCCTACATTAACGCGCCTGCAACTGTTTGCCGCGTGTTTGTGGAAAGCTATCAACAGTTGGGGCCGCTGCGCGACCCTTTCGCGGCGCGAGGCAGCTCCTACACGACCGTGTGATCCTCATGAATACCGGCTGTAGGATCGGCCTTGCGTCGCGAAAGGGTCGCGTAGCGGCCCCATTGGCTTAGCTGACTGGCATTGCCCTCAGCGCCAGCTTTCCTTGACCGCCTTGCGCCGTCCACCCAGGATCACCCAGCCGATCACCAGCAACAGGCTCTCGACCACGAACGCCAGCACGAACCCGGCGCCGATGCCCCAGCCGATCGCCTCGGGCACCAGCAGAACCTGGTAGCTGTAGCCCTTGAGCGTCTCTTCACGCAGCGCCGGCTCTGGCTGCACCAGCACATGCCAGGTACGGCTCAGCCACGAACCTTGCAGCGCCTGCCATTCGCGCTCGAGCAACTGGTTGCGGATCAGCAGACTCTCGATGCTGTTGGCATCGCTGTTGAACACAGGGTCATCGCTGCTGCGGTAATGCCGCACCAGAGCCTCGAGATCGCCGTTGAAAAAGCGCTGGGCAGTCTGGCGGAAGCCATCCAAGGCCTGGCGCGATTCGAGCACATGCGCCTCGACCCGCTGGCTATAGTCCTTGACCAGCCCGGGCACCTGGACACCGGCCAGCAGACCAAAGGTGAACAACAGCAACCGCAGGTAACTTCTGAACATTCAGCGTCCTTGGCTTTGTCCGTGGGCGGTGCACTCGCCGTGCCGCCACAGGGCCCATTCGCCCGGCGCGTAGCGCTGCCAGGTTTCGTTCTCGGTCAAGGCCTCGGTAGCGATCACCGTGACCACGTCGTTGGGGGTGGTTTGCGTGTGGAAGTCGACGATCAGGTCGACGTCCTTCAGCCGCGCGGCGCCGAACGGGGCGCGACGGGTGATGTGTACAAGCTTGGTGGAGCAGAAGCAGAACAGCCAGTCACCGTCGCTGAGCAGGCAGTTGAACACGCCCTGGCCACGGTACTCGTTACACGCCTCGACCAGCACGGGCAGCAGTTGCTCGATCGCAACCGGCTCCGGGAAAGCTTCGCGCACGCGGTTGAGCAGGTCGCAGAAGGCCGCTTCGCTGTCGGTGTCACCAACGGGCCGGTAAAAGGTACGCAAGCCGCTGAAATCGCCGAGCTGGCCATTGTGCGCAAAGCACCAGTTGCGCCCCCACAGCTCGCGCACGAACGGGTGGGTATTGGACAGACAGACCTTGCCGACGTTGGCCTGGCGAATATGGCCAATGACCACTTCGCTCTTGATCGGATAGCGTTGCACCAGGTTGGCCACCTCCGACTCGCTGCTCGCCGCCGGGTCCTGGAACAGGCGCAGGCCGCGCCCCTCGTAGAAACCAATGCCCCAGCCGTCGCGGTGCGGGCCGGTGCGCCCGCCGCGCTGCATCAGGCCGGTGAAGCTGAAGACGATGTCGGTGGGGACGTTGGCGCTCATGCCCAGCAATTCGCACATGTTCGCAGCTCCGTTTACAGGCGTGGCTCGACGCGGCCTTGGTCCGGGCCTGCGCGGCGCACGGCGGCAGGTGGCGGCTCATCGCGGTAGCGGTCGTTACGCTCAGCGGCCAGCGAGGTCTCGGCCATCATCTGGTCATCCTCCTGCTTCTGACGCTGGGCAGCGGCCTCGCGCTGCGCGCGGCGCTCCCTGGCGCGCCTTTCCAGCGGCCAGCGGATCAGCACGAAGACGAAGTACAAGGCGAAAGCGATCATGCCGTACATGGCAAGGTCGGAAGCGGCGCGCCAGGCGTTGTTGCCGACCTTGAACGCGAGATCCAGGGTGGTGATGGCAATGGCCGGAGCGAAGCTGTCCTTGACCGGATCGACCACGGTCGGGCTCAACAGCAACACGGCGACGATCACCCGCAATGGCTCGCGCAGCCAGCGCCACATCCAGCCGGTGAACTTGAAAGCCACCAGCAGGCAACCCAGGGCGGCAACGGCGTATAGGCCCCAGGCCAGCAGATAGTCGTGTTCGGTCATGGTGTTCGTGCAAGCCAGGCAAAGAGGCGCCTATGATAAACACTTTTACTGGCGCAGGCGCCCCCATCCTATTCAGGACCGCGCCGGCCTATTCACGGGCTTACCCGCGAAGAGGCCGGCACAGGCGACCCTAATCAAGAGATCCAGCATGCAGATCAAGCCTCCCGTCGCCCGCAAGGAACAAGCCACCGATCCCTACGCCTGGCTGCAACAACGCGACACCCCCGAAGTCCTCGACTACCTGCAACAAGAAAACGCCTATCAGGAGGCCTGCCTGGCCGAGCAGGCGCCGCTGCGCGAACAGCTGTTCGAAGAGATCAAGGGCCGCATCCTCGAAACCGACCTGTCGCTTCCATCGCCCTGGGGCCCGTACCTGTACTACACCCGCACCACCGCAGGCGACGAGTACCCGCGCCACTACCGTTGCCCACGTCCGGCAGACGACAGCAACCGCGTCGATGAGAGCCGCGAAGAACTGCTGTTGGACCCCAACGCCCTGGCGGACGGCGGCTTCCTGTCCCTGGGCGCCTTCAGCGTCAGCCCCGACCACCGCCTGCTGGCCTACAGCCTCGATATCAGTGGCGACGAGGTCTACACCCTGTACGTCAAGGACTTGGCCAGCGCAGCCCTGACCACCCTGCCCTTCGACGACTGCGATGGCAGCATGACCTGGGCCAACGACGGCCAGACGCTGTTCTTCGCCGAGCTGGACGACACCCACCGCCCCTGGCGCCTGCGCCGCCATACGCTTGGCACGGCAGGCGCCGAGTGCGTGTTCGAAGAGCCCGACGGGCGCTTCTTCCTGCACTGTTACCGCGCCAGCTCCGAGCGTCAGCTGGTGCTGCTGCTCAACAGCAAGACCACCAGCGAAGCCTGGGTGCTCGACGCCGCGACCCCACAGGCGGCCTTCACCTGCCTGGCAGCGCGGGTCGAAGGCCATGAATACTTCCCCGACCACGGCCTGCTAGACGGTCAGTGGCGCTGGTTCATTCGCAGCAATCAGCAGGGTATCAACTTCGCCCTTTACCACGCCCCGGCCGATCAGGTGCCGAGCCGTGAGCAGTGGCAGGTGCTGGTGGCGCACCGCGACGACGTGATGCTCGAAGGCCTCAGTCTGAACGCCGCAGCGCTGTCGCTGAGCCTGCGTGAAGGCGGTTTGCCGATCATCGAGGTGCATCCGCAGGGGTTGGCGGCCTACCGCGTCGAGTTGCCCGATGCGGCCTACAGCCTTTACGTTCAGGACAGCCTGGAGTTCGCCAGCGACCGCATCCGCCTGCGCTACGAGGCACTCAATCGCCCAGCCCAGGTGCGTCAGCTGGAGCTGGCCACGGGCGCCCAGCAGGTGCTCAAGCAGACCCCGGTGCTGGGCACGTTCGATGCCGACGACTATGTCAGCGAGCGGCTGTGGGCGGTGGCCAAGGACGGCACCCGCGTGCCGATCAGCCTGGTGCGCCGCCGCGCCGATCTGGGCCGCACCACGGCGCTGTACCTCTACGGCTACGGTGCCTACGGCGAAAGCCTCGACCCGTGGTTCTCCCACGCCCGCCTGAGCCTGCTGGAGCGCGGCGTGGCCTTCGCCATCGCCCACGTGCGCGGCGGTGGCGAGCTGGGCGAAGCCTGGTATCGGGCCGGCAAGCAGGCACACAAGCACAACAGTTTCGACGACTTCATCGCTTGCGCCGAGCACCTGCTCAGCGAAGGCGTTACCACCCGCGAACGCCTGGCCATCAGCGGCGGCAGTGCCGGGGGCCTGTTGATTGGCGCGGTGCTCAACCTGCGCCCGGAACTGTTCCGCTGCGCCATCGCTGAAGTACCGTTCGTCGACGTGCTCAACACCATGCTCGACCCCGACCTGCCGTTGACCGTCACTGAGTACGACGAATGGGGCAACCCTGAAGTGCCGGAGGTGTACGCCCGGATCAAGGGCTATGCACCGTACGAGAACGTCAGCGCCCAGGCCTACCCGGCCATGCTGGTGATCGCCGGCTACAACGACAGCCGGGTGCAGTACTGGGAAGCGGCCAAATGGGTGGCGCGACTACGTACCCTGAAGACCGACGACCACCTGCTTTTGCTCAAGACCGAGATGGGCGCCGGCCACGGCGGCATGAGCGGCCGCTATCAAGGGCTGCGTGACGTGGCGCTGGAATATGCGTTCGTGCTCAATGAGCTGGGGGTGGTGTAAAAAGCGTTTTTCATTGTCATAGGGTTTGCTCACCCTGAAGTGAGGTGCCGGAGCTTGTGGGAGCGGCGCCCACCTGACATCAAAGAAGAACAACACATGCCCGACGAACTGCACCTGAACGCCGAAATTCGCGACATGCTCATGGATTGCGGCCTGTTCGACAGCCTCCAGCCCGGTGACTTCGCCACCGCCGCAGGGTACTTCAGCCTTGCCAGTATCGAGCAAGGCCAGACCATCTTCCACGAAGGCGACGCCGGAACCTTCATGTGCATCTTGCAGCATGGCGTGGTCTCGGTACGCAAGACCGACAGCCACGGCGCGCAGGTGGAAATCGCCAACCTGCGCAAAGGCCGTACCTTCGGTGAAATGGCCGTGCTCGACGGCGAACGCCGCTCGGCTACCTGCGTGGCGGCGACGCCCTGCCAACTGCTGACGTTGGGCAAGGACTCGCTGGACAAGATGCTCAACGAAGCGCCCCGTATCGGCGCACGGATCATCCGGGTGCTGGCCGTGACGCTGTCCAAACGCCTGCGCATGCACGATGGCCAGCGCCTGGCCTAGTCGGCTTTTGGCGACGGTGTTTGCACCTCAGGCTGCAAGCCTGGCAATGGCTGATCCTTCGGCGGTGCCGGCAAGGGCATGGGCGGCAATAACGGAGCGCCGGCTTGGCTGTCGCCGGCCTTGGGGGGCGTGCTGGGGGTGATTTGCGGGTACGGGCTAGGCGTCGGCGTGCCGGGCGCGCCGGGAACCTGGGTCAACGGCCCGGCCTGCTGGCCACCTGCATGGGCAATCGGCACGGCGGCGAGCAGCAGCGTGGCGAGCATCGCGGGCAGCATGGCAGCCTCCTGTCGTGTGTGTCTCTACAGGCTATGCCGATCCTGCGGTTTTTGCCTGTCCGCCCAGGCCACTGGCGCGCTAGACTCAAGGTTATTACCGGCCTGACCAGAACAAAGGTATCCCCATGAGCTCCACCTCCGCCGCCACCGCCCGCCTCGACCGCATCCTTGCCGACGCCAAGCGCGACAAGGAAATGGGCTATCGCGACAAAGCGCTGAAGATGTACCCGCACGTCTGCGGCCGCTGCACCCGCGAGTTCTCCGGCAAGCGCCTGAGCGAACTGACCGTGCACCACCGCGACCACAACCACGACAACAACCCGCAGGATGGCTCCAACTGGGAGTTGCTGTGCCTGTACTGCCACGATAACGAGCACTCGCGCTATACCGATCAGCAGTACTTTTCCGACGATTCTTTAAAGACCCCCACTACCGCTAAGGCAACTCATAATCCGTTCGCTGCTCTTGCGGATTTAATGAAAAAATAGTTCAACCCATTCTGTGCAACGATAACTAAAGGGCTCACAACATAGTTCGCCCAATTCATCTACAGCGCTCACTCCGATCCGAGGTTTCAGCAACGAGCACAACCTCAGCAACCCGCTGTTGCAGCCTTGCCACGCTTAGATCCACAGCGGGTTTCGCTTATTCGGCCCTCAGGTAATACCCCGTCGCCACGAGCAGATGGCCAGTTTTGCGCAGCAGCGCATATTTGTCTTCAACCTTGCCCGTCACGGGGTTACGCCAGCGGTAACCGTACCCCCCTTCAGACCGGCTCTTCATCATTTCAAGGATGGGCGCGCCGACTGGTTTGCCGTCTGGATCCTTGACCGTTGCGAACTCGACGCCCAGCAGCCGACGGTTGTAGCCGTGGGCCAGGTAACGACCATTGCGCAGGTCGATGATGAACAGGTACAGGTCGTCCTCATTGAAACGCGCAGACAGGCTATTGATGGCCCGCAGGCTGGCTTCGGGCTCACGCTCAATGGCTTCTACCGCTCGGTTCAGAAACGCCTTGGCTTGATCTGCTGTTGCGCGCGGCAGGTACATTCCAACGGCGAGTACGCGATCACCGACTCGTTCGAAGAACACCCGCTTGCGTTCGACCCTGCCGTCCTGCGCATTCATCCAGCGGTATTCTGCAGACAACACTTGCCCTTCCGCACCAGATAGCGCCTGGCGAAATCCGTCGCGCACCTCGGGCTCAAATGCCTCGGTTACATCCCGACCAATCCAGGTCGCCGACGTACCGCCGCTTGCCAACAGGGTGCCGGTGGTGTCGACGACGAACACATAATGCTCGTCGTCGATGAACTCTCCCTGGCGGCTGAATGCTGCAAAGGCGACATCGCCCTGAACGCGGTAGTATTCCACCGCGCGCTGGAGCAGTTGCCGGGCGCGCTGCTGTTCATCGGCGCTCGCAAAACCGTGACTCAGCAACAACAAGGCACTACAAAAGAATGTCATCAAACGCATTTCCAACTCCTATGTACGCTCAGACGTACGGCCCATGCCCATAGAAACCCAATCGGCTCCACGCAGCATCAGTTAGCGCACAGTCCAGTGGCCGCGATTCATATCAGATAGATTTGTTCGTCCAGATCCCATACCGTGGCTCACGCCAATAGTGGATCTGGAACTAAAACTGCCGCTGTTAGCTTGGTTATCGACGAGCACACATTGTTTTCACTCCACGGCGGTTATCCCTAGGGAACGATAGGGCGAATGGTGCGAAAACCTACATGCGAGGTCGCTAAATCAGCTTCCTGGCGTTCCCGTGCCGCCGTGCGATAGCGTGCACAGTAGTTGTCCGCGCACAGATAAGAACCACCTTTGATGATCCGGGAAGCTGATCGACCTGTGATTGCCCGCAACTGGCCGGGATCGCCATTGGCATGACTCATCAAAGGCCCCCACTGCGTATCGGTGGTCCACTCCCAAACGTTGCCAATCATGTCGAACAGACCAAAGGCGTTAGGGGCAAAACAACCGACCGGGGCCAAGCCGGTGTAACCGTCTTCACCCATGTCCATCAGCGGAAATATGCCCTGCCAATAGTTGGCAGCCGGCTTACCATGGGCATCTAACGGTAGCTCGCCCAACCGTTGCGAGGCGGAACCTGCACGCGCGGCGTACTCCCATTCAGCCTCACTGGGCAACTGATTGCCGCGCCAGTTTGCATAGGCCTGGGCGTCCGCCAAAGTCACCAAGGTGACAGGCCGCCCATCAAGGGCGGCAGGGGGAGCATCAGGGCCATCGGGATGGCGCCAGTCAGCCCCTTTGACCAGCTTCCACCAGTTAAGTGGGGTGGTATCTTGGGCCCCCTCCTGTGACGGCCTGAACACGGCGCCTACGCCCGCGCGTTCGGCCTCGGTGACGTAGCCGGTGGCGGCCACGAAGGCACCGAACTGGGCGCGTGTCACCTCGCTGCGATCAATCCAGAAGTTTCCTACATCCACCGCTCCCAAGGGACGTTCATCCGGGTATCCCGCTTCGTTGCCGGGCGTGAAACGCCCCCCACTAACACGGACCATGCCGGCCAGTGGATCGCTTCCCCAGCCGTTGGGCAAGCCGTCATAAGCCTCGCAGGCGGTACGACTACCCAACGTCGGCACGGGACGTGGCCATAAGGCGGCCACCGCCCATAAAACGCCCGCCAGGATAAAACTGCTGACCAACCAGCGCTTCATGGCTTGGCGGCTTGCGGTGGCGTGACCACGCCAACCTGGCGTGCATAGGCCTGCCAGGCCTGTTTGAGACGCTCCGTGGTCTGCGGCTGACTATCCGACAGATCGTGCTGCTCGCCACGATCACGCGCGAGATCGAACAGTTGCCAACGTAGAGGCTGCGGAGCTTCCCCCGGCTTCGCCCACGGGACCAGACCCAGCAACTTCATGTTACCTTCGCGGTAGTAGCGGCTACCGAACAGTTCGCCCGCCATGACCCCTTCATCACGGGCTTTGCCCTGTAGCATCGGAAGCATCGAGCGGCCCGTGATGGGATGCTTGGCCTGGCCTCGATAGGTATCGCCTGGATCCGGCAACGCCGCCAGAGCGAGGAAGGTCGGCGCCAGGTCATCAACGCGTGCCACGCTGCGCTCCAAACCTTGACGCCGCAGGCTGACGGGAAGCTGAACGATGGCCGGAACGCTGATGCCGCCCTCGGCGGTAGTGCCCTTGAAAAGGCGCAACGGTGCAGCGCTGACCTCGGCCCAACGTAGTCCATAGTCGATCTGCGAACCGCGTCGTCCCAGGTTTTTCAGGCTATTGTCGGTATCTGGAGCGGCCGGATAGAACAGCTCGTGGCGCTCCCCGGCTGCGCCGTTGTCAGACATGAACACGATTAAGGTATTGTCCAGCTGTCCGCTCTTACGCAAGTAGTCGAGCAACCGTCCGATGTTGTGATCAAGGTTGTCCACCATGGCAGCGTAGATCTCCATCTTGCGTGCCTCGACCTGCCGCTGCTGCGTATCCAACTGTTGCCAGCCAGGTAACAGCGGGGTCACTGGCAGTGGCTCCGCCGCTTGGAAATCAGGAGGCAACAAGCCCTTTTCTTTCATCCGCTCAATACGCGCCAGCCGTACTTCGTCGTAGCCGCCGTCATAGCGACCGCGGTATTTGTCGAGGTAGGCGTCAGGCGCCTGCAGGGGCCAATGGGGTGAGGTATAGGCGGCATACGCAAAGAACGGTTTGGCGCTGCCCTCTCCGGTCTTGAGATAGTCGATTAGCTTGTCGGTATAGAAATCGGTGGAATAGAAACTCTCCGGCAACTCCACCGGCTGGCCGTTCTCGCGGTAGGTAATTTGCTCGATCTTCGCTGTGGATCCAGGTGTGGGTTTGAAGTGCACGCCACCGCCCTCTAGCAGCGTGAACGACTGTTCGAAGCCACGGCGATCTGGCCCTTGTTCGGGTGCCAGGCCCAGGTGCCATTTGCCTACCATGCTGGTTCGATAACCACCATCGCGCAGCAGCTCGGCGATGGAGTGCGCTTGTTGGCTGAGGTAGCCCTCGTAACCCGGCTTGCCTCGCTGGAACGGCTGGATAGCCTCGGCCATCGTGCCCAGACCTGCCAAATGGTTGTCCGTGCCGGACATCAGCATGGCTCGGGTCGGCGAGCAGGTCGGCGCCGCGTACATGCTGGTCAGTTGCAGGCCATCGGCGGCCAACCGATCCAGATTGGGCGTTTTGATCTCACCACCAAATGCCCCCAGATCGGAATAACCAAGATCGTCTGCGACGATCAGCAAAATATTGGGACGTTCGGCGGCCACGACGCTGGCACTTGCCAGGCAAATCGCGACGGTAAGCAAGGCACAAAGGCGCACAGTAAACTCCTTTTTATTCTTCGAAGATCGCCACGGCGCGCACAAAGCCCGCCGAGGCATGCCTGATCTTGTAGGGGAAACACGAAACCTGGAAACCGTTGGCCGGCAACAGCTGCAAGTTGGCGAGTTTTTCCATCTGCCCGTAGCCGATATCTCGCCCAGCCTTGTGCCCCTCCCAGATCAGCGAGGCATCACCGGTTTCTTCGAAACGCTGACGCGTGTATTTAAACGGGGCGTCCCAGCTCCAGGCATCGGTCCCGACCACACGCACCCCGCGTTCCAGCAGATACAGGGTGGCCTCGCGGCCCATGCCAACACCAGCGTCCAAGTAGCCCGGCTGACCAAATAGGCTGCCAGCACGCGTGTTGACCAGCACGATGTCCAACGGTTGAAGATCATGCCCGATGCGCGCCAGCTCCGCCTCCACTTGGGCTGCGCTCACCACATGACCATCAGGAAGATGGCGGAAATCCAGTTTGACACCTGGCTGCAAGCACCACTCCAGCGGCAGCTCATCGATACCGAATGCGGGCTGGCCGCCATCTGTGGTCGACGCGTAATGCCAAGGCGCATCCATGTGCGTGCCGCTATGAGTGGTAATGTTCAGGCGCTCTGCGGCCCAGGACTCATCGCCCGGCATTTGCTCCTTGCGCAAGCCAGGGAACATCGCAGCCATCTCTGGCCAGCCCTGCTGGTGATCCATGTAGTCGATCTTGGGCAGCAAGGGCGGCGGGTCAGTGTAGGGGTTGTTGTCGAGTGTGACTGACAGATCAACCAGGCGACGCGTCTTCTGGCTCATGATGAAGCTCCTGCAAGAGTAGGAACGAAACGACGCGCTCGCGGCGTCGCAGGTAGATGGAGGGCATTGCGCAGCAGAGCGGCCACGGAGCCGTCGTGGTGGAACCCCATAGCCTTGGCCTGGGGTGTACGCAGCGGCGGATAACAGCCAAACAGGGCCTCCAACTCTGGCTCCGGAGCGAAGCTGAGCAGAGCGCGTTGCTGCTCGCCGAAGCAGGTCGACAGCGCATCGAGCACTTGCTCGATCGACAGCTGTAGCACTGGCAACTGGACGACCCGACTGGCCAGTTCGCCTTGCAGCTCAGCGGCGTGCATCAAGTTGTCCACACAGCAACGAACCGACATCCACCAGGCCGTGGCCTGCGCTGACACTGGACACACGTAGGGCTCTCCCGCCGCAAAGGCCTGCAGCAGGTCGCTCATGAAGGCGGACTTGAGCCCACGTGACTGGCGCGGACGGGCCACGATACCGGGCAAGCGCAGCGCGATCCCATCTACCTCGCCACGCCGAGCCAGGTCGACAAGCTGGGTTTCTACGATGAGTTTGTGACTGGCGTAGGACAACTGCGGCAAGCAGGCTGACGCCTCATCCATACGCAACGCGAGATCGCTGCCGTACACCGCGATGCTGCTGGCGTAAACCATGCGTGGCGGACGGGCCGCATTACGCAACTGATGCAGCAATTCCAGGCTGGCTTTCAGGTTCACTTCATAACCCAGCTCGTAATTTGCCTCGGCGGCGCCGCCCGGCACACTGACCAGGTGAAACACGACATCGATACCGTCGGCAAGCGCGCGACGCATCAAGGCGGCATCGGTCACGCTGCCGCAGTAGCGGCGGATGCGCTTTTCTTCGGGAAAGCCATCCAGAGATCGATCCAGCAGCAGCACAGCCTCCACAGGCTGGCCACGCAGCACGCCATCGGCCAGCAGACGCATTACCAGCTCGCGCCCGACGAACCCGTTAGCACCGGTGATCATCACTCGCATAGGGTTGCCTCTTGCACCACGCACTGGTCCAAGGCGCCGAACAGCGGGCTGCCGTCTGCACAGCGCGCCTCCATGCGGATGCGATCTCCGAAGCGCATGAAACCCGTGCGGGGCGCACCGTGCTCAATCATCTCGATGGCCCGACGCTCGGAAATGCAGGCCGAGCCGACGCTACGGTCACGGTTAGAGACCGTTCCGGAACCGATCAGCGTGCCGGCACTCAGGCGGCGAGTGAGCGCTGCATGGGCAATCAACTGATCAAAGCCGAAGTGCATGGCACCGCCGTGCGGATGCCCAAACCACTCACCGTTCCACTCGACCTGCAACGGCAGGTGCACGCGCGCATCGCACCAGCTCGCACCCAGTTCGTCGGGAGTCACCGCCACGGGAGCAAAGCTTGACGACGACTTGGCCTGGACGAAGCCAAAGCCGGTGCGCATCTCACGCGGCGCCAGTGCGCGCAGACTGACGTCATTAACCTGCACTAACAGCCTGATGTGCTGGCGTGCCTGTTCAGCCGTGCAACCCATCGGTACCGCGTCGACCAGTACGGCGAACTCACCCTCAAAGTCGATACCGTGGGCCTCGCTGGGTAGTGGGATGTCCTGACGCGGGCCGAGGAAGTCGTCGCCAGCCCCCTGATACATCAGCGGCGTGTGCTCTACCCCCTCGATAGGATCGAGGTTGAACGCGCGTTGCATCAGCTCGCTATGGCTGAGAAAGCACGATCCATCCAGCCATTGCCAGGCGCGTGGCAGCGGTGCCATCACTTGGCCTGGATCGAAATCGAATGCGTCCTGCGCTTCGCCGCGATTGAGCGCGTCATAGCGACGTCGCAACCCATGCTCGACGTTCTGCCAATGCTCGATGGCAGCCTGTAGCGTGGGCACCAGATCGGCAGCACTCACAGCACGCGCCAGGTCGCGGGAGACCAACAGCAAGCGGCCATCACGACTGCCGTCGTTCAACGTTGCCAATTTCATTCAACCAACTCCTTTAATTCATCGGCATAGCGGCCATCGAGCAGAATGAAGACCATGCGCGCCATCTGTTCGGTACGGTTACTCCACGCATGGTTGGTGCCGCGCTGTACCACGATGTCACCGCGCTTGAGGTGGACATCCTCACCATCGAGCACCAGCCAGACCTCGCCTTCGGTGACAATGCCGTAGTCCAAGGTCTCGGTGCGGTGCATGAGCTTATGCTTCGAATCGGGCTTGCCGGTGCCGGCCTGCGCTTGACCAATCTCGGCGAACGCAGCGGCAGCGTCCTCGGCGCTAACCTCGTTCTGCAGGCTGTCCGGCGGGATGTCGACCACCCGGATGACACTGCCTGAGGCTGCCGGACTGAGTTGCAGAGGTTTACCAGTGGGATCGTCCGAGTTGTCTATAAGGGCTGGGCTGTTGGGGCTGTTCCATACCTCGTGAAACACCGTGCCGGGCACGGCCTTGAGCGGAAATTTATTCGGTGTTTCACCGGCTATGGCGACTACCGCGCGGCCTTTGCCGTCATGGCCCGTAACGATGCGTCGGAATGCAGGAAGTGTTTGCATGCGAAGACTCCTAAGACCGTGGACTTACAGCACCTGACAAGCTTGCTCGAAGGACAATCGCGGCCCGCCCGGATGCAGGCTCGCTGTATCGCCATACCCCAGACTGCAAAGGAAATTGCTGCGCCAGCGTCCGTCCGGGAAGAAGGTGGCGTCTACCTGGCCTGCATCGAAGCCGGACATCGGTCCGCAATCCAGGCCCAGCGCCCGGGCGGCAAGCATCAGGTAGGCGCCCTGCAAGCTGCTGTTTCGAAGCCCCGCTACAAAGGTCGCCTGGGGGTCGTCACGAAAAACCGCAGCGGCGTCATAAATCGGAAACAGCTCGGGAAGGTGCTCGAAGAAACGACTGTCCCAGGCGACGATGACCGTCACAGGTGCTTGCAGCATTTTCTCGCCGTTGTGCCCCTTGAGCGCCGGCAACAGCTTGTGCTTGGCCTCGAGGCTGGACAGAAAAACAAAACGCGCAGGGCAACAGTTATTGCTGGTCGGCCCCTGTCGCAGAACTTGATAGAGCTGATGTAGCAGTTCGGTAGGCACCGGGCGATCTTGCCACCGGTTATGCGAGCGAGCCGTCAAAAACAGTTGGTCGAGCATCGCGGAATTCAGCAGATGTTTCATGGACAACCTCGAACGGATCAAGCAAGCGCGGGGGCCGGTTCGGCCAAGGCGCGGAATACGCGGTGCAAAACCAGGCAAACCAGCGCCAGCACGAGCTGCGCGATGGCGATCCAGGAAAGCACCGTCGGCAAGGCGGTAAGCTGGCCGCCTGTGAAGGCAATCACCACCAAGGGGCTGATGAACTCACCGGCGAACAGCGCCGCAGTAAAGCCACCAGCCGCGCGACCACGCTGGGCAAAGCTGACCTTGCTCATCACCCAGGTGATCAGGGTCGGCAGCATCAGACCAACCCCCAGACCATTGATAAGCACGGCGACGATTACCCACCCATGACTATCCGCTTTCGCCATCAGCATGCCGCCTAGCCCGGCAGTGGCGAATGCCAGCAGCATCACGTTCTGCCGACGCAGGCTTGTCAGCAGCCGGAAAAGCAGAGCACCGATCAGAACCCCAAGCTGGTTCGCGCCCATGGTCATGCCAATCTGCTGGGGCGAGTCCACTTGCAGGAGGGTGAGCAAATAGCCCGCCTGCACCGGCACGATGAACAGGCTGACACCGGCCAAGATGGTCAACGCGTAGAGCGGCAACAGCGCATTCCATGGAAACTTCGCTGGCGCGACCTGTTGTGAGTTTGCCTCCGAGGGACGTGGTTCCCAGAGGCACCGCGCCATAATCGGCAATAGCAACAACCCGGCGGCATAGAGCGTGAACGGTACGCGCCAATCGTTCTGCCCCAAGGTCCCGCCCAGGGCGATGAACACCGCTGCCGAAAGCGAGGTGGCAACCATCTGTAACGCGAACAGCCGTTCACGTCGCGAACCCTGGTAGTAATCGCCCATCAGCGCGGTACAGCAGGTCATGATGCCGGCCTCCGCCAAGCCAAGTCCGGCCCGGCTGGCGACGATCGCCGGCAACGACTCCAGCCACAAAGGCAACAGCCCGCAAAGCGTGTACAGCATGAGCGAACCGAGCAGCAGAGGTTTTCGCCCTAAACGGTCAGCAATCACCCCGGCAAAAGGGGCCAGCAATGCGATCACTAGCGCTGGAATGGTCAACGCGATAGGCGTCAGAATCGCTACGCTCGGCGTGTCCGCAAAATGCGCCTGCATACGCGGCAAGATCGGCGCGATCAATACCGCCCCCAGCACAGGCAGACAGCTACCGAACAGCAGCAGCGCGGATTGTGCGAGCCCCGCCTGGCGATCAGCGCGCATGACTCACCTCATCCGGCAGGAGGCCCGAGAACGCGGCGCCATAGACGATGAGCCCCTCGTGGAGGCCATTGAGCAGCAAGGTCAGTCGTTTCATTGGCGGTGCCTATTGTTGTTTTAGAAGGTAAGGGTTCAGCCGTGGGCAATGCGCGGCGCAGGCTCGACCGGCTCTGTCGGTAGGGCGTATGCCTGATGCTCGGGCGCAAGCTCGACCACCGGGGTATTGCGCCTGCCGACAGGTAGAAGGAAATAGGCCAGGGCCGGGAGCAACAGCAGCGCACCGACCATGTTCCAGACGAACATGAATGCCAGAAGAATGCCCATGTCGGCCTGAAACTTGATGGGAGAGAACGCCCAGGTACCCACACCGATAGCCAGGGTGACGCCGGTCAGCATGACCACCTTGCCGGTGGAGAGCAGCGCACGGTAATAGGCCTGCGAAAGGCTAGTCCCCTCGCGCAAATGACCGAGCATGATGCTCATGACATACAGCGCGTAGTCCACACCAATGCCCACGCCCAGGGCGATGACCGGCAGCGTCGCGACCTTCACCCCAATGCCCAGCCAGACCATCAGCGCCTCGCAAAGAATCGAGGTGAGCATCAGCGGAATCACAGCGCACAGTGTTGCGCGCCAGGAACGGAAGGTGATCAGGCACAGCAGAATCACCGCACCGTAGACCCAGAACAGCATCTCGCGATTGGCCTGTTTCACGACAATATTGGTGGCTGCCTCGATACCCGCGTTGCCAGCGGCGAGCATGAACTGCACTTCTTCAGTGTTGTTGGCAGCAGCAAAGGCTTCGACATGATCGACCAGGCGAGTCAGCGTCTCGGCCTTGTGGTCGGTGAGGTAGACATACAGGGTCAGCAGGTTGCACGACTCGTTGTAGAGCCCCCGAGGCGCGCTGGCGGTAATCATGTTCAGCGTCGCCTGGTTGTTTTGCAGCTCGTACCACTTCGGACTGCCTTCGGACAGCCCGACCAGCATGCGACGGTTGAGCAACGCCAGTGAATTGGTCGAATCCACGCCTTGCAGGCTGCGCAACTGCCAATCCAGCTGATCGACCTTGCGCAAGATGTCGTAGCGTGCGCAGGCACCCGCCGGTGTATGGATCATCACCGCGAACAAGTCGCTACTGGCGCCGTAGTGACGGGTGAGAAAAGCATCGTCCTGGTTGTAGCGCGAATCGGCACGCAGTTCCGGGGCGCCTGGATCGAGGTCCCCAACGCTCAGGTGCAGGCTGACGATGAAACCCAGCACCGCCAACGCAAGGCTCACTGCCACACACATACCAGCCCAAGGACGACGGGTGAACAGATCGAGGAAGCGCCAGAAGGGATGCCGTGCCTGACCGCACTGCTCGGCTCGCTCGCTCTTGAGGCTGAGTTGGGCAGCCTTCGCACTCACCCCCACATAGGAAAGCAGCACGGGCAACAGGATAAGGTTGGTGAAGATCAGCACCGCTACGCCCAAGCTGGCGATGATGGCCAAATCCTGAATCACCTGGATCTTGATGATCATCAGCACCGCGAAGCCCACGGCATCGCACAGTAGCGCGGTAAGACCGGCCAGGAACAGACGTCGGAATGTGAAACGGGCGGCCACCAAACGATGCATGCCACGACCGATATCCTGCATGATTCCGTTCATTTTCTGCGCGCCGTGGCTCATTCCAATCGCGAACACTAGGAACGGCACCAGCACCGAGTACGGATCCAGCTCATACCCCAACAACGGCAGCAGGCCAAGCTGCCAGACCACCGCTACCAGCGAGCAGATGACCACCAGCAAGGTGCTACGCACGCAGCGGGTGTAGCTGTAGAGCACCACCGTTGTAATCAGAATCGCGGCAGCGAAGAACAGCAGAATCTGCTCCAGCCCGGCAATCAAGTCGCCGATTTTTTTGGCAAAGCCAGTCACGTGAATGGCAATACGGTCGCTCTGGAAGCGGTTGCGCAGTTCCTCGACCTCAGCGGACAGTTGCGCATAATTGAGCGGCTGACCATCGGCACTGGTCGCCAGCAGTGGTACGTAGATGATGCTGGAGCGTTGATCGAACGATACCAACTGGCCGATCTCGTTGGACAATTGCACGTTGCGTCGCAGCTCCGCCAGCGAGGCAGGGCTGCCGTCGTACTGGTCAGGAATCACCGGGCCTCCATCAAGGCCCTCTTCGGTCACCGATACCCAACGTGTGGCGGGAGTCCACAACGACTTCATGAACGCGCGGTCAACGCCCGGCAGCAGGTAGATCTGATCGCTCAGTGCCTGCAGGGTCTTCATGTAGTCGGCGTCGTAGATATCACCCTTTTGATTAGCCACAGCAATACGCAGCGCGTTGCCTAGGCCGGACAACTCTTTCTGGTTCTCCAGGTAGTTGACAATGTAGGGGTGCCCCGTGGGAATCATTTTCTCGAAGCTGGCGTTGAGTTCGAGGCGGGTCGATTGCCAGCCAAGCAGCAGCGTGCTCACCAGGCAAACCAACAGCACCCAATGACGGTGATTGAACAAGGCTCGCTCGATCAACGAACCGGAGCCCGGATCGAAGGTTTGCTGGCAGGCAGACGTATTGAAAGTCATGAAATCACTCCGAAACCTTCGCAGCAGATGTAGACAACTGAGACAGACCGGTGAAGCCAGCAGCGACCAGACTACCGTCGGCGGCCTGGGTCAGTCCGGCAAGAGGCCGCCCTTGTGCTGGTATCAGTTGCTGCAAGCGGTGGCCGGCAGCCTCGAGGACGAACACGGCGCCGGCTTGGTTGGCCAGCAGCACACGGCCATCGGTAAGGCGTGTGCCATCGCTGAAGGACACCGGCATGGTCACCGCCAGTGGTTCGATTAGCTTGCCAGCGCTGCGGATGAGGAAAGCATTGCCTTTCAGACCGCCCAGCAACAGCGAACCGTCTTGTCGCGGTACCAGCGTAAAAAACGTGCCCTCATAGGGGCTTGGTAGTTGCTCAAAGTGCTGACCATCATCGCTGGAGTGGGCGAGGAAGCCCTGCTCACCGGCCAGGTACCAGTCAAGGCCTTGTTGAGCCACCGCATACAGATGCAGGCCTGTCGGATTGTCGATCTGGCCAGCCACCGACTGCCAAGACCTTCCACCATCGACTGTACGCAGCGCCATACCGTAGGCGCCGACAACAAGGCCGTGTTGTTGATCGGTAAAGTGCAGGTTGAGGAACGGCTTGTCCGCCCCCTCATCCATCAACCGCTGCGCCATATCGACACGCGCCTGAGCCGCGTCGACATCCGCCGCGACGCCCAGCGCCTGCTGGGCCGCAACCAATTCCAGCTCAGCGGCCCGCTGCCCTTCGAGCTGCACCCGCCAGTTTTCACCAGCATCCTCACTAAACAACACCACACCGCAGTGGCCTACTGCCCAGCCATGTCGTGCGTCAACGAACTGCACTGCCGTCAAACCCACCGAAACCGGCACGCGGGCCTGACGCCAGGTCAGGCCATTGTCATCGGACAGCAGGATCAACCCACGCTCGCCGACGGTAACCAGTCGATCCTCTGCACGCACGACACTGCTGAAAACGGCATGCGCTGCATTCGATATCTGCATCGCAGGGCTTTGCAACACGTCAGCTACAGCCAATGGCTGTGCATGGGTGGCTAACGAAAAGGGCAAGGTAAGGGTCAAAAGAAGGCCACTTGTCCATCTCGATCTGCTCATCATTCACCTCGAACTACATCGAACAGGGAGGGCTTATGGGCCCTCCCGATCAGGCTCTAGCGCACGCCTCGGCCAGCCATCGCTGCTGGCGAAAACTCGGAGGACTTATAGCGATCGACGATTGCGTACTGCTGCGCTTTGCCCGCATAGAGGTTCTGGATGAACCAGGTGTTGGAGGTCAGGTCGTAGAAGCCAGACGACAGTTGGGCCACTGCGGGGATGTCCGGCATGACCGCTGGTAGCGACCAGAGACTCTTGGACAGTCGGCCGTTAGCATCCCAGCGATCACCCAGAATGGCTTGCCAAGTGTCTTCGTCGAGGTAGTAACGCCCTTTCGGCAATTGATGGCGCTTGCCAGGGGCAAGGTCAGCTTCGACGACCCATACGCGGTGCAGCTCCCAGCGCACGTAGTCCGGGTTCATATGGTGCTTGCCCAATACATCTTCTGGGTTGTTTGCCGTTTGCACTTTGTTAGTGTTGTAGGGGATGTACATTTCCTGCTTGCCGACCAACTTCCAATTGAAGCGGTCCATGCGTCCTTGGAACACATTCAACTCATCGAAGGACATGACGCCGGCGGTAGCCGGAGTCGGCGTGTCGCAGCAGGCGTTGGGCAGCTTACGCACACGTCTCTGCCCCGCCAGATAGACGTGCGCCTGACTCTTGTCGCCGTTCAGGTTAGTGCGCCCCATGATTTGCTCGCCCGCACGCAGAGCTGGACCCACGTTGGTCAAGCGGAACAACCAATAATCGCCATCGAACGTGTCCGCCGAACCCTCTTGATAGTAGTAGGGCATCTCTTGGATGGCCTTGCCGTCCGTGGTCATGACAGGTGTACCCTCGGCAGTTACCAGGTAATGCCGGAAATCCATGGCCAGCGGCGTACCACGCCAGTTCAGGAGGTGGTTCCACATCGCCTCGCTGCCATTTTTCGGTACCGGGAACGGAATACCGCCATAGGCACCCTCTGGGATAAGGCCCGCACTGCTCTCGACCAGCTTGGCGTTACGCGCATTCTTCGCGGTGTTGTCGTACACCCACTGCGGTGCAGCGGCAGTGCGGTGCGTCGGGTAGATATCCAGACGATAGGTGTCTGGGTAGCGCTTGAGCATCTCCTTGGTGCCGTCGCTAATCTTGCCTTCGTACTGGGCCATGTTCTTCGCGGTAATGCTGAACAGCGGCTTTTCCGAGGCAAATGGATCGCTACGTTTGCCACCGGGTTTGAAGGAGGGATCGACCGTGGTCATGCCGCCTGTCCAGGCTGGGATACTGCCATTGGCATTGCCGGATGCTTCAGCGCCAAACGGGGTCAGGCTTTTGCCAAGATCGTCGGCGCTAGCAGCGATCACTGGCTGCAAGCTCAGGGCCATCGCTCCTGCGAGCGTCAGGCAAAACGTCTTGAGTGCAAACTGAATAGCCATGTGCGCGATCCTCAGAATGTGGTTTTCACGGAGAAGGCCAAGAAATCGCGATCTTTCAACGACTGCTTGTAATTGAACTGGGTGGCCGCGTTCAGATTGGTATCCTCGGGGCCGTAGTAGTGTGTGTAAGTCAGCCCGAGGGTGACGCGGTCGAGGTAGGTGGCACTCACGCCAATGTTGAAGTCCCCGCCTTTGTCTGGGCCGAAAGAGCCGACTACAGCGGACTTACCCATTGGGAAGTAGCTGACACCAATTGGCACACTCAGATCGATGCCAGGCATGACCTGGCGATACGTAGGGGTGTACACCAGCTTCATGCCAACCGCGTCGTCAGTCGCATTGGGGTCCAGCGCACTGCGATTCCGGGTAACCTTGAGCAGGCGGTTCCAGGCGACCTCGGCGACCAGTCCAGACTCTTGGGCAATAAAATTCGGCCCGAACGACGCGATCATATTGAGGTTGACATGGGCGGTTCGGCCGACCGCGTAAAGGGCGTCATCGTTATTGTCCGCGTCCACGCCAGGAAGGACCGTCTGGCCATTGGAAACGAGTGGCATGTTCCAGCGCATGGAGGCTTCACCCGCGAAGCTGTACTCACCCACCGTGGTGATGAAGCTGGCTCCCAGCGCCCGGATATCTTCCGGGTAGACCCAGTAATACTCGCCGATCTTTCCGGTACTGAACTCAGGGGTGGCACTGGGTTTCAGGTAGAGCTTGGGCGACTTGTCGTGATATTGGATGGCATACACGCCGTATTCGACCGTATCGTCAGTGATGCGTAACTGCACCCCTCCCTGCCCGGAGCTTCTGGCCTTCTTGTCTTTACCGTGGAAAAACGCTGCTGGGCTGTTCGGATTACCACCGAGGAATGCTGGAAACGGATCACCCACGATCAAACGTTCATTGCCCTCGCCGATCGTGTCACTCACGGAGAAGTAGCTACCCGCTCCTGGTAAGCGTGTCTCTTCCCACTCGAACTGATAGAAGGCGCCGAGCGAAAGATCATCTGTAAGTTGATAGGTCGTGGAGATTTGACTGACTGGACGCGTGATCTCCTTAAACTGGGTATTGGGTACCGAAACCGCCTTGACCACATCGACAGGCGCCATGCCGCCAGCAATGCCGTTAGCGCCAAAGAACATACTCTCGCCCCACACCAAGCCATGGCGACCCAAGCGCACCGACAGGGCTCTGTCGGCAAGCTCGCCGTTCCAATATGCGAAAGCGTCGAGTAGTTCGGAGTCCCCGCCATGCAGGTGGCGTGTATCGGCGGTGAACTCGTCATAGGCGACCGAGCGGGCGTTGGCGCGGGTGGGATTATTGTTGTCGTTGTCTTTCTGGTACTCGGTGTCATACCAACCGGCGGCACTGACACGGGCACCGAAGTCGCGCAAACCAATGTCCAGTTCGCTGAGGATATCCAGGCGGTTGGAGATCAGGCCTTTACCGAAAGCACGATCACCATCATCCTGATTGCGTGCGACCGTCCCCTCGGAAAGCTTGCTGCTGCGGTCCTGCATACGCCAGGCGGCGCTGTACTTTACGGTGTTATCCCAACGCAGACTTAAATCGGGGTTTCCAGTATCAATCTGGAATGCAAGCGCCTGGTTAGTACAGGCCAATAGTGCTGCGGTAAGCGTCAGACGTTCGGTAGCCAGCTTTCTCCAAGATGCAACGAGCTCTCGATTTGCCATCGATATATGCCTCTTTTTTGTTCTTATGAGCGTTTTTTGCTTCTTTTACACATCGCTGCAAGGTCACGCGGATCGTGTAAAGCGCCTGTGCAAGGTCACGCCGGCGGCAGATCGGCGAGTACGGCCGCCTTCACGGCGTCAAATCGGTCGAGCGGTGACCTCCAGCATTTCCTTGACCAGACCGATACGGTCGAAGTCGCGATCACGCGCCATCTCCCTCTCACCAGCCAGTAGCGATTTCTCGCCGATGTATTTACAGCGCTCGAAGCGACGGGTCATGAAGCGCGCCAACTGCTGACTCAGATCCCCTTCGGCAGTCAGTTCCTCGCTAAGCACCAGGGCATCTTCGATCGCCATGCCGGCACCTTGGCCCAGATGGGGAGTAGTGGCATGCGCGGCGTCACCGATGATCAGGACGCGACCGCGATACCAGGGTTCGTTGACGAAGACAGCTTCGAGCGGCTTGTAGACCACCTGCTCATTGTCAGTAATCTGCTCACGCAACTCGGCGATCAGTCCACCCATGCCTTGCAGGCGCTGGCGCATTTCGGCTGCCAGGGAGTCGTTGGGCATCCACGGATTACCTGGCTCATGGGAGGTGGTGAACATGTACATCAGCTCGTCGGACAGCGGCACCAGACCGGCGTTACCTGCAGGCCCCTGATAGTTGGCCAGATGATTGATCTGCGGCAGACGCGGGAAGTTGTAGCGCCATACCGACTGACCCGTGAACCGCGGCATGTACTTGTTGCCGAACAGCATCTCGCGCACCTTGGAGTAGAGGCCGTCCGCCCCAACTACGAGGTCGTAGCGAACACTGGTGCCATCGGTCAGTACGACATCAACGCCGTCTTCATCCTGCTCCAGGGATTGCACAGTGGTGCCAAGGCTCACCTTGGCACCGAGCTCGATGGTCGTCTCGCTCAGTACCTTGTGCAGGGCACGTCGAGAAATACCGACATTGGCGGGGTACTGCGGACCGGCCAGGCGCTGACCGGGGATACGCACCAACGGCTGCCCGTCGGTGGTATAGATGGCGACATCTTCGAAGGCATAGGCCGCATCGAGATAAGCATCGAGCAGGCCCAAGCGCGACATCTCACGCACCACATTGCTCTGCTGAATGATACCGACGCCATAAACGGTCCACTCGGATTTAAGCTCGACCAAGTCGACGCTAATACCCTTGCGGCGCAGCGCGATGGCTGCGCAAAGACCACCAATTCCACCACCGACGACCAGAACACTCTTAACTGAATTCATGGCACTTCTCGCTTCTTGTTCTTATTTGAAATGGCCGCTGGCCGTGGTGCTGTGCACCTTGTCCACCAGCTTCTGGCCAAATCAGGAATTTGACTAATCGCATGTTCGGATTCGATGTATCGTTGATCGCGATACCTCAACTCACTGCAATGCCAGCTCATCGACCGCCAGCCACCCCTCCTGCTCCCTCCAAGGTACGGCCACCAACCGCTCCCCCAAACAGGGTCCGAACACGCAAAGACCCGTGTCAGGTACGAATTGGGCGCCATGCGCATAGCAGATGATTCGAGAACCATCGGCAGACAGGAAGCGGTCCTTGCGGTAGTGCAGAGGAACATCCAGATGCGGGCAGCTGTTGCGATACAGGTACAGGGCCCCCGCGTAACGCAGGGCAAAAAGACTATCCTTGCCACGCTGCAAGGGGTCGAACCCACGCGACTGCCCCTCTACCAGCTCATCGAGCCGGCAAAGCGCGACAAACACGCTCAACCCTGCTTGGGCGGCGGACCGCCAGGGGCCCATTTCTCGCGGGAGGAGAACAGGAATAGCTGTGAGTTATCCGCGGACATCGGCGCTTGACGGGCCACCCACTCATCATCATGAGTGTCCATGTCTGCGTCGTATTCGATGTGACACCCCAGCGGGCTGTTGAAGTACCAGAACCAGTTGGAGCCGAAGAGATGACGACCCGGCCCCCAGAAACTGGTCCAGCCTTTTTGCTCGAACCGCCGGCCAGCCAGTAGCACCTCGGTGCCACTGCCCATGTGGAAGGTGAAATGTTCGCAACCGCGCATGTGCGGTGGCGTCTGGATCATGAATAGGCAGTGGTGATCGTCCATTGCGCCGGTGCGCATGAACGGACCGACCCCGACGAAGGTATCGGTGGTGACGAAGCCCAGACGATCTCGGTAGAACGCCTCGCCTTTCGCGGCATCAGGCACGAAATACACGACATGCGACAGCGTACGTGGCAGTGCAGGCATATCCGGCGTGATGCCTGGCTTGTTGGCCGGGCGCTGGGGAGCAGAACCGGGCGCATTGGTCAGGTCAGCCTCAGCCTCGAAGGCTCGACGGCAGGTGACCTGAAACGCCAGGGCGAAGCCTAAGTCGTCGACACTACGCAAGACACCCCGGTCATCACGCAGCACAGCACGGTCACGCCCGAGTTCGTCGGCAATCGCGTCAAGGTCGGCCGACGACTCGACGCCATAGATGGTTTCGCGAAGGGAAGGTGCCGGCCCCAAGGCAGGTGGCAGGGTCGGATCGTCATGCCGACGAATGATGATGGCTGTGCCATCGAGCGCTTCAAAGCGGCCTCCTCCTTCGTTCAGCTCGACAGCGGCCAGGCCGTAATCCCGCAGACAGTCGGCACATGCCTGAATGTCATCGACGCCAAATACCAGCGCGTCAAGGCCAATGATGTTCATGACTACCACTCCATTGAAATTGTTCTTCCGGCGCGTTGGCAGGACACCGGTGAGGGGAGCCGGGCAGCACGCTAGAGCCACGACTTGCCACTCAAGATGGAGGAAGCCGGCAAGCTGGACCAATCGTGTGTAGGGATGAGACGTATCGGCAAACGCAATACATGGCGCAAGGCACATTTGTCGGCGCCATGGCTCGATAAGGGGTAACAAAGGGTTGACTAAACGATAGTTGGCGGCAAATGTATCTCAAAAATAAATACAACAAGTCGGACACCTGAACATGCGCTTCAACCATCTCGACCTGAACCTGCTGGTCGCATTGGACGTACTGCTGGAAGAGCAGAACATCACCCGCGCGGCCGAACGCCTACACATGACTCAGTCCGCCACCAGCGGTGTCCTGGGTCGCTTGCGGACATTCTTCGAGGACGAATTACTGGTGCAAGTCGGCCGCAAGATGCAGCCTACCCCCTATGCCCTGGAACTCGCCAAACCGGTGCGCGAAGTACTCTTGACCATTCGTTCGTCCATCACCACGAAACAGGTGTTCGATCCGGTCTCAAGTAAACGGCACTTCAAGTTGATGGCGTCCGACTATCTGATCACTGTGCTGTTCTCACAGGTCATTCAGAAAATTCACGAACAGGCGCCCCACATCACATTCGACATGATCGCGCCCAACGATGGCGACTTGCTGGTACGTGGTGAAATCGATCTGATGATCGTCCCAGAACGCTATGTAATCGAAGGACACCCCTCGCATCTGCTGTTTGAGGAAGAGCATGTCTGCGTCGTCTGGGCGGGCAATACATTGGTGGGTGAGCAGTTGTCGCTTGAGCAATACATGGAGTTGGGGCACATCTCGGTAGGCTTCGGTCGTAACCGCAGCTCAAGTATCGAAGAATGGTTCATGAACCAGTACGGTTTCAATCGCCGCCTGGAAGTGATCACTCACGACTTCAATACAGTTCCGCAGTTGGTGGTCGGCACCCAGCGTATCGCCACCATGCATCGTAGGCTGGCACATCTCTATGCTAAATACCTGCCACTCCGTATTTTACCCACGCCCGTGAAAATTCCGGCCATGCGTGAATTCATGCTCTGGCACCGCAGCACGGACGGGGATCCCATGCACCGATGGCTACGTGAACGCATTCACGAATTCATCAAGACGGTCGATCTCTCGGTTCCAGGCATCGCAGAACGCGATACCTCGCATCCGAAGTAACGATTAGCCTACTCAGCGAATGGGTCCTTAAGGTGACTCGGCACTACGCCTGCGAGGTGGGCGTGTCAGACGACCTTAAAGGACAATAAGAATGTTCCGTTACTTCCCTACCAATTACGTCTGGGATCTTTCCGTTAACCTGGCTATCGAGATGGGCGCGCGCATCGGCGAAATCGAAGAGATGTGCAAGCCGCTGGCCGAAGCTGCCAAGCACCCAGATGCCACCGGTACTGCGGCCTTCCGCGATACCTGGGCCAAAATGGCCGACAAACTCTGCAGTATGGCCGAGGAAGATGAAACCGCTGGGCGCCTGTTCTCAGCGGGTGAGAAATACAACCGAGCCTCGACGTACTACCTGACCTGCGAGCGCCTTCAAGCTCATGGAGCGCCTGGTCGCGAAGCGCTTTATCAGCGTGTTTTACAAACCTTCGCGCGCAGCATCGAGTTGTCCAAGGAAAACTGCGAGCGGGTAGAGATACCCTACGAGGGAACTCATCTTTCCGGCCTGTTGGTACGCGCCGAAGGTGTCACTGGGCCGGCTCCGCTGCTGGTGCAAGTCAACGGACTGGACTCAACAAAGGAAATGAAATATCGCGTCGGCCTGCCAGCCTGGTTGGCCAAACGTGGCGTGTCTTCGTTGATCATAGATCAGCCGGGTACCGGGGAAGCACTGCGCCTGCACCACCTAACCGCGCGATACGACAGCGAACATTGGGCTAGCCGCGTGGTGGACTGGCTGGAAACGCGCAGCGACGTCGATGCCAAACGTATCGGCATGGAGGGTGTGTCACTCGGCGGATACTACTGTCCGCGCGCTGTCGCTTTCGAACCCCGTTTCGCCTGTGGCGTGGTCTGGGGTGCCAACCACGACTGGCGCGATGTACAAAAGCGCCGTCTAGAAAAGGAAGGCAGCTTCCCCGTACCGCACTACTGGGCTCACGTACAGTGGGTATGGGGCGCCAAGGACATGGAGGAGTTCATGCGCATTGCCGAGAACGTGCACTTGGACGGCGTGCTGGATCGCATCAAGGTTCCATTCCTGGTTACCCATGGCTCGAAGGATTCGCAGATTCCAGTGAAGTGGGCCGAACGCACCTATGAGCAACTGGTCAACAGCCCGAAGCGAGAGCTGAAGATTTTCGACGAGCGTACCGGGGGAGTACAGCACTCAAGCTTCGACAACAGCATCAACGCTGGACATTTCATAGCCGACTGGGTCGCTGAAACCCTCGGCGGTCACCTCGCCTGACCCGGTTTTTTCGCAGGCACCTCCTGGCGTCATCATGGGGTTTGGGGGTGCCTGCGAAACCAGGGGCGATTCAGAAGGACTGACGGTCGCCCTAAGGGGCGGGCAGCCCGTATAATCGCGCTCTTTTTTGCGAAGGGCCCCGACTCGTGGCGAACAAACGGTACAGCTGCATCGGCCTGTTCAACCCCAAATCCGCCGAAAACGTAGGTTCGGTGATGCGTGCGGCGGGCTGCTATGGGGTCAATTCGGTGTTCTACACCGGCAAGCGCTATGAGCGCGCGCGTGACTTCGTCACCGACACCAAGCGCGTGCACTACGACATTCCGCTGATCGGCATCGATGACCTGCAGCGCATCATTCCGCTGGGCTGCACGCCGGTGGCAGTGGAACTGGTGGACGGTGCAAGGCCGCTGCCGGAATACACCCACCCGGATCGGGCGATCTACATCTTCGGGCCGGAGGATGGCTCGCTGAGCGAAGACGTACGTGGCTGGTGCGAAGAGACGATCTACATTCCCACCCAAGGCTGCATGAACCTGGCGGCCACGGTGAACGTGGTGCTGTATGACCGCATGGCCAAGGGCTTGAATACCCGCTCGGGGCCGAAGTTCAAGTAGACATACCGCCGCGAAAGGGCCAGCCCCGGTATCACCGGGGCGGCCAGGTGCCGAACTCCGTCAGAACAGCACCGGTACTGCTCGGTTACGAAGCGTTGATCCAGATGGTCTTAAGCTCGGTGTACTGGTCATGGGCCCAGATCGACTTGTCGCGCCCGCCGAAGCCGGACTCCTTGTAGCCGCCGAACGGCGTGGAGACATCACCCTCGCCGAAGCAGTTCACGGTCACCACACCTGCGCGGATCTCGCGGGACAGGCGCAGCGCATTGCGCAGGCTGCCGGTGTAGGCCGAGGCCGCCAGGCCGTAGACGGTGTCGTTGGCCAGCTCGATGGCTTCGTCGATGCTCTCGAAGGTCGTCACGCTGAGGATCGGGCCGAAGATCTCCTCGACGAACAGCTTGTTGTCGCGGGTCACGCCATCGACGATGGTCGGCTGCACACGCAGGCCGTCTTCGGTCTGGCCGCCCTGCACCACGTTGAGCTTGTGCTCGGCGGCGTAGTCCAGGTACGACTTGACCTTCTCGAAGTGCGCCTTGCTGACCATCGCACCCAGGCGGTTGTCCGGGTCCAGCGGATCGCCCAGCTTCCAGTCTTTCAGGTGCTTGCCGATCAGGTCGAGCAGTTCGTCCTTGACGTCCTTGTGCACAATCAGGCGCGAGGAAGCCGAGCAGTTCTCACCCATGTTCCAGAACGCACCAGCGGTGACGAACCGCGCCACTTCGTCGAGGTCTTCGCAGTCGTTCATGACCACGGCCGGGTTCTTGCCACCCAGCTCAAGCACGATGCGCTTGAGGTTGGACTCGGCGGCGTACTTGAGGAACAGGCGACCGGTATCGGTGGAGCCGGTGAAGCTGACCATCGGGATGTCCATGTGGCGGCCGATGGCCTCGCCCACTTCGCGGCCACCGCCAGGCACCAGGTTGAACACACCGGCCGGGATACCCGCCTCATGGGCAAGCTCGGCTACGCGCAGGGCGCTCAAGGTGGTTTCCTTGGCCGGCTTGACCACGATCGAGCAGCCAGCGGCCAGCGACGGGGCAATCTTCCAAGCCAGCATCAGCAGCGGGAAGTTCCATGGCAGCACCAGGCCGACCACGCCAATGGCTTCGCGCACCACCATGGTCACGGCAGCATTGCCGGTCGGGGCGGTGGCATCGTAGATCTTGTCGATCAGCTCGGCGTGCCAGCGGATGGTGTGGATGGTTTCCGGCACATCGACGTTCTGGCACTCGCTGACCGGCTTGCCGCTGTCCAGCGCTTCGAGCACGGCCAGTTCATGGGCATTGTCTTCGAGCAGTTGGGCGAACTTCTGCAAGACGTGCTTGCGGTCGTTCGGCTGCATCTTCGACCAGGTGCCCGCTTCGAACACGCGCGTCGCCGCGGCCACGGCGAGGTTCACGTCGTCGACGTCGCACGCAGCGACTTCAGCCAGTTGCTCGCCGGTAGCCGGGTTGGTGGTGACGAAGGTGCGGCCCGAGATCGCATCGCGGAATTCACCGTCGATGAACGCCTGGGTGCGCAGTTGCAGGTTGGCGGCGATGGCCGCGTATTGGGCCTTGCTCAGCAATTCAGCCATGTTCGGTCTCCTTATTTGATCTGGGCGATGGTGGCCTTCAATTCGGTGATCACACGCTTGAGCTCTTCTTTCTCGGCAGCGTCGAGGTCATACAGCGGCTTGCGCACGCCACCGGTTTTCAGGCCGTTGAGGGCAACCCCGTGCTTGATCGACTGGACGAACTTGCCGCCTTCGAGGAAGTCCATCAGCGGCATCATCGCGGCCATGATCTTGCGGCCCTTGTCGAAGTTCTTCTCGATCACGCAGGCTTCGTACAGGGCCACGTGCTCGCGCGGGATGAAGTTGGAACCGGCGCAGACCCAGCTCTGCGCGCCCCAGGCGAAGAATTCCAGGGCCTGGTCGTCCCAGCCGCAGGACAACTGGATGTTCGGGCGCTTGATCGCCAGGCGGTGCAGCTGGGCCATGTCACCGGAGCTTTCCTTGATGGCGACGATGTTCTTCACGTCAGCGACGGCGTCGAAGAACGCCTCGCCCATGCTCACGCTCATGCGGCCTGGATAGTTGTAGAGCATGATCGGAAGATCGGCGGCAGCGTCCACGGTTTTGACGTGCAGGGCGATTTCCTGCTGAGTCGGCAGCGCGTACGGCGGGGTACCGACCAGCAGCGCGTCAGCCTTGATCTCCTTGGCGTGGCTGCCGAAGGCAACGGCGTCTTCGGTGCGGATACCGCCCGTACCGACGATCAGCGGCAGACGGCCATTGAGTACGTCCTTGGCCTGAGCGGCCAACTCGATGCGCTCCTGGGTGGTGTGGGCGTAGTACTCGCCCGTGGAGCCACCGATGATTACACCGTGAATCTTGGACTCGACCAGATACTCGAGGACCTCGGCGAAGGCCGCCTTGTCGATCGAGCCGTCTGCGGCCAGGGGGGTGATTGCCGGGGTGTAGATGCCTTCGAATTTCATGGGTTTCTCCGTTGTTTCCTGTGCGTTCATGTTCGAACCTTGCCGGACCACCCCGGCAAGGGATGGCTCAATTCAGCGAAGCGGCCTGTTGCAGATTCAGCGAGCGGGTTTCCGGCGCCAGGGCGAGGGAGAACGCCAAGCCAACGAATGTCACCAGCGCCGCCGCGTACATGGTTGCGCCAATGCCATAGCTATCGAGGGCCATCGGCACCAGCCAGGTGCCCACCGCCGCGCCAACGCGCGACATGGAGGTGCCCACACCTACCGCGCACGCGCGGATCTCGGTGGGGAACAATTCGTTCGGGTAGACCAGTTGCAGTACCTGGGCACCGCCGATGAACAGCGCGTACGCGCCGAAGAGCACCAGGATGAGCATTTCCGTGGCACTGCTGAACGCCCCCAGCCCGAGCAGGGCCAGGCCAGACCAGAAGAAGCTGTGAAGCAATGTGGTACGACGGCCGAGGGTGTTCAGAAGGCGGGTGGCGATGATGCAGCCGACCACGAACAGGAAGGTGATCGCCACCGAACCGATCGAGGCCCAGTCGCCCTTGAGGTTGAGCGCACCCAGCACCTTCGGGGCGAAGGCATACACGGCGAACACCGGGATCACCGAACAGGTCCAGAACATGGTGACGAACAGCATGCGCTTACCGTAGCCGGCCTGCAGCAAGCTCATGAATGACAGCGTACGCGTCTTGGGCTCTTCGGGCAGGTTGCGCAGCGAGAAGGCGCTGCCATAAACACGCTTGATGACCTGTTCGGCCTCTTGGCTGCGGCCCTTGCTGATCAGCCAGCGTGGCGACTCGGGCGTCCCCAGGCGAATGACGAACAGCAGCGCACCGATGACGGCGGCACTGGCCAGCACCAGGCGCCAGGCATCGTCGCCGCCATGGCGCAGGATCGCCTCACCCACCACGTAGGCGGTGGCAGCCCCAGCGAACCACAGGACGGTCAGGGTGGCCAGGCGGGGGCCACGGTTCTTCTTGGGCAGGAACTCCACCAGCAGTGAAGTGGCCACTGGATATTCGATACCCACGGCGATGCCGATGACCAAGCGCAGCAGGAACAGCGCCAGTGCCGACTCCACCCAGAATTGCGCGAGCGAGGCGAGGATGAACAGGGTCGGGCCGACGAAGAACACCCGCTTGCGCCCGAAGCGGTCAGTCAGCCAGCCGCCGAAGAAACCGCCGAAGAAAATCCCGATCAATGCGGAGGCGGCGATCATACCCTGCCAGAAACTGCTCAGCGACAGGCCCGCGGCCATCTGCACCATGGCCACGCCGATGATACTCAGCACATAACCGTCCACGAACGAGCCACCGCCCGAACGTACAGTCAACAGTTGGTGAAAGCGATTAAGCGGTACATCTTCGATCGATACAGCGGTGTTTGTCATTATTTTCTCCAGCCCACATCAAACGCAGCCTGTTCTCAGGGCGAACGAACCCGCGATGCTGAAAAACACTTTCAGCCCCGTGAGTTCGAAGTTGCACTTCGAACAAAAACAGCACGCAATAGAAACCTCACGCCGGGTATCAAATACCCAGCCGATACTTATTTACTGGCCATGCCTCAGTTCAATTAGCTTTCTTGTCCGGCGCGCAACTGGCCCCATTTCAGATTGAAGTTCAAACCCAGTGACGTCAGGGCTGCCGGCGGGTTGGCGCACGGGCCTGGCGAGTTCAATACGAAGTCGATCAAGTCGTTTTTTTCGCCCGCCAGCCAGTCGGCCAGCAACTTGCCGGTGGCCGTACCGCGGGTCACACCCAAGCCGTTGCAGCACAACGCGCCATAGACGTTCGGCGCCAACTGCCCGAAATAGCCCAGGTGGTTGCGCGACATCGCCAGCGCGCCGCCCCAGGTGTATTCGAACGGCAGGCCCGAGAGCATCGGGAAGCGCCGCTCGAACGAATCGCGGTGGCGCGGCGCGAAGCGCTCCAGGTACTTGCGGTTGGCACGGCCATCCGGGTTGAAGCTGAAACTGTTGCGGATCAGCAGGCGATTGTCCGGGGTACGGCGCACTGTCGTGCCGAACGGATCGGCCGGAATCACGCCCCAATACGGCTTGCCGCCCAGGCGCGCTTGCTCATCGGCACTCATCGGGCGGGTCAGGCTGGCGTAAGTGAACACCGGCAGCATACGGCCCTTGAGGAAGCCAAAGCTCATGCCGAAGGCATTGGTGGTAAGCACCAGCTTGTCGGCGGTGATCGAGCCGTGGGCGTGACGCAATACGGTCTTGGCGCCGTACTCGACCTCGACGATGGGCGTGTTCTCGTACAGCGTGACATTGCCCGGCAGGTGATCGGCAAGGCCTTTGACCAGCGCAGCAGGCTGGACCAGCGAGGTGCCGGGGGTGAACAGGGCCTTGCGATAGAAGTGCGTGCCGATGTGCTCGGGCAGCTCGTTGGCCTCGATCATTTGCCAGGGCTGGCCAAGCTTGTCCAGGCCACGGCGGTAGGCGTCGAGTACGGCAATGCCCCGCGGCTCCACGGCAGCTTGGTACTTGCCGCAGTGTTTCATCTGGCAATCGATGCGATGCCGCTCGACCAGGTCCTTGAGCAACGACTGACCGCTGAGGTTGAGCTTGAGAACGGTCTTGGCGATGCCGATGTCGCCAATATAGTCATCGGCACCAATATCGTGGGGCAAGTCGATGGCAAAGCCTGCGTTGCGACCTGACGAGCCGAAGCCCACTTCCTGGGCATCGAGCAACACGATCTGCTCATCCGGGAAGTGCTCGGCCAACTGGCGTGCGGCGGCCAGACCGGTGAAACCGGCCCCGACCACGACCCAGCGGGCGGTGCTGTGGCCGCTGTGCGCTGGTTGTACGGCGCGGCCCTTGCTCAGGTGGTACCAGCCGCAAGTGGTGTCGTCGGCGGGCAACGAGGTGATCTTTGTCATTTCAGGAACCAGATATTGTTGTTAGGTCTGTTCCTCACCCGCTCCTTGCACCAAGGGGCGGCGGAGAGTGTCGGTGCTACAAGTTCAGGGCCACATCCATGCCCTGGGGCGCTGCGTACTCGGCCATGCGTCGGCGGGAAAGCTCCATGTGTTCGCGGACCAGGCGTCCTGCGGTTTCCGGGTCGCGGCGCTCGATTGCCTCGATCATCTGGTCGTGCTGCAAACAGGCCAGTTCAAGGTCGGCCTGCATGTCGGCAGTGGTCGGGTGGCGATAGAAGATAGTGCCCAGGCGGGTGTGATCGATGAGGACGCGACGCAGGCTGGGCATCAGGTAGTCGTTGTGCGCCATCTTGCCGATTTCCAGGTGGAAGGCGTCGTTGTAGATCACGCGGTTTTCCACGTCCCGATCGACGATAGCCTGGCGGAATTGCTCTTGAATCGCCTTCAGCGCCTCGATCTCACGCGCGGTGGCGTAAGTCGCAGCCAACTGCGTGGTGGCCACGTAGATCAGCGGTGCGGCCAGGAAGAAGCTGTGCAGCGAGTCATGGTTCATGGCCGCGACGCGGGGAGCGCGATTGGTTTCCAGCTCGATGTAACCCTCGGCGGCGATCTGGCGCAGCAACTCGCGCACCGGTGGGCGCGAAAGGCCGAACTCGTCGCACAGCGCCAGTTCATCGACCACGGCCCCGGGTGCCAGCTCCATGCTCAGGATGCGCCGGCGTAGTGCGTCGGCCAGGACGCCCTTACGGTCGAGCGGCGCATCGCCTGTGAGTGGGTGGACATCAGCAGTGGCTTTCATAGCGGCCTTTTTGGTTGTCATAAGCTTGTGTCTACTATTTGTATAATGACTATAGGGGAGCGTTAGACAATGTGTCTACAGCTTTTTCGATGAGCGGTTTCAGGGTGCGTGTAGCCGGATAACGCTTGGCTCATTTGATCACATCCGCACGCGCCTCGGGTCGGCGGCCCTGGATCGATATCGGTAAACAGGCGCTTATCCATTGCCGACAGAGTCGTGCCCATGTACGACCCTTTTTCACTCTGCGTGTCGAGCAGATCTCGGGCGCAAAGCCATGAATCTACTGGCTCGATGGGTATTCTTGATGAATTTTTTTGGTATACACAAAGAATACAACACGATTGACCCCCTTCCGATCCCGTGCCAGTCTGCTTCAAAACAGCCATCACTCCGGGTGTCACCGCAGCGGGGGGTCTTCATGAGAAGCGGCAAGAACGACCTGTACGAGGATCTGAAACACCAGATCCTGACCATGGAACTGGATCCCGACCAGGCGCTCGACGAACTGGGTCTGAGCGAGCGCTATGGTTTGTCGCGGACCCCGGTGCGTGACGTGTTCCGCCGCCTGGCCGGCGAGGGCTATCTCGACATCCAGGAACACCGCGGCGCCCGGGTGGCACCGATGAACCACGCGACGCTGCGCAATTTCTTCCTCGTCGCCCCGATGATCTACGCTGCGGTTGGCCGCCTGGCAGTGCACAACTACAAGCCAGGTCAACTGCGCGAGCTGCGCGCGACACAAGAACGCTTTCGCCGCGCCAGCATCGAGCACGACGCCCGCGCGATGGTGGTGGAGAACAATCGCTTTCACGAAATAATGGGCCAGATGTCCGCCAACCCCTACCTCGAACCGAGCCTGGGGCGCCTGCTGATCGACCATGCACGCATCGGCCACACGTTCTTTCGCCCGCGCAACGGCGCCATGCACCACGACCTGGCACTGGCGGTGGCGCACCACGACAGCTTCATCGAGGCCTTCGACCGCCACGACGAAGGCGCAGTGGTGGATCTGGTGTTCGAACACTGGGAACTGTCGCGCGGCAACATGCAGTTGTACATCGCCCCCCAGGGGCTAGTGGACGACTTCGCCACCGGTACCGGGGGCTGAAGCAAGCGGGCATCGCCCGATCACTGTAGACGTTGGTAGTACGGAACCCTGGCGGGCCTTTGCCCGGCGGCGGATCCGCGCAGGTGAAATTCAACAACGACAACAACTAATAGGGCGGCAACGCCCGTTTCGACACCTCGAAGGAGCACCACATGAATCGTATCCGCAAGGCGTTGTGTGCACTGGCAATGGTCGGGCTGGGGTTATGCCAGGCGCATGCCGAAGACAAGGTCATCAAGATGGGGACCCTGTCCTGGGAAGACCTCACGCCGATCACCGGCATCACCAAGAAAGCCCTCGAAAACGCAGGCTACAAGGTCGAAGTGACCTCGTTCTCCGAATGGGGCATCGCCTATGCCGCACTGGGCAAGGGCGACGTGCAGATCCTCGCGTCGCAGATCAACTACGTGGCCAGCGACTACTGGAAGAAGAACAAGAACCGCCTGGAGAAGATCTCGCCTGTGTCCCACGGGCTGTACCAAGGCATTGCAGTGCCCAAGTACGTGAACATCGATTCCGTCGAACAGCTCAACGCCAACGCCGACAAGTTCGGCAACAAGATCATCGGCATCGAGCCGGGCTCGGGCCTGATGGGCGAAGCCGCCAAGGCGGTCAAGGACTACGACCTCAAGCTCAACCTGATCGAGGGCAGCACCGCGGCCATGACCGCCGCGCTCAAGTCGGCCGTGGACCGTAAAGAGTGGGTCGCCGTGACCCTGTGGGAACCCACCTGGATGGCCCTGAAGTACGACACCAAGTTCCTCGCCGACCCTAAAGGCATCTTCGCCCCGCCACAGACCTACTACTGGATCGGCCAGAAGGGCTTCTCGGCAGAAAACCCGCAGGCGCGCGAAGTGATCGCCGGAGTCTACGTGCCGTTGCCGGACATCAGCGCGATCAATGCCGCAGTCAACGATGGCAAGAGCATGGACCAGGCGATCAAGGACTGGACCGACAGCCATGCCGACCTGCTCAAACGCTGGGCGGAAATGAAGAAGTACTGATTGAGGCGTAACAGCCCTTGCCACTGCCGAACTTGAACACAAGAACACACCAGAAAACCTGGTTCGGGTGCACTTTATGAATACCGAAAATGCTGTAGATACATTGGTCGATTGCCGCGGCGTCTGGAAAATTTTCGGCGACCGCGCGCCGGCCGCCCTCCAGGCCTACCGCGAGCGCGGCCTGAGCAAGACCCAGATCCTCCAGGAATACGGCTGCGTGGTCGGCGTCTCGGACGTCAGCCTGCAGGTCCGTCGTGGTGAAATCTTCTGCATCATGGGCCTGTCCGGCAGTGGCAAGTCCACCCTGATCCGCCTGCTCAACCGCCTCATCACCCCCACCAGCGGTGAAGTGCTGGTCAAGGGCCGGGACATCGCCCGGCTCGACGCACCCGCGCTGCGTGAGGTGCGCGCCAAGCACATTGGCATGGTGTTCCAAAGCGTCGCGCTGCTGCCACACCGCACAGTGCTGGAAAACGCGGCTTTCGGCCTTGAAGTACAAGGCGTGGCCAAGGCAGAACGCCATGAGGTGGCCAGTCGCGCACTGGCCACCGTAGGGCTGAGCGACTGGGCCAACCGCTATCCGTCAGACCTGTCCGGTGGCATGCAGCAGCGGGTGGGCCTGGCCCGGGCAATCGCCTCGGACCCTGAAGTGATCCTCATGGACGAGCCCTTCAGCGCCCTCGATCCGCTGATTCGCCGCCAACTGCAAGACGAATTCCGCGAGTTGACCAAATCCCTGGGCAAGTCGGCAGTGTTCATCACCCACGACCTCGAGGAAGCCATTCGCATCGGCGACCGCATCGCGATCATGAAAGATGGGGTGATCATCCAGGAAGGCACCGCCGAGGACATCGTGCTCAACCCGGCCGATGATTATGTGGCCGAGTTCGTCGCCGGCATCTCGCGCCTGCACCTGGTCAAGGCCCACTCGATCATGCTGCCGCCAGCCCGCGGCCAAAGTTACGAGCACCTGGAGTGCGCAAGCCCAGAAAGCGACCTGGACACCCTGATCAACCTGCTGATTCGCTCCGGGCACGACGCCGTGGGCGTGCGCGACAACGGCGTCTTGGTCGGCGTGATCAGTCAGCGCGACCTGCTGCGCGCCGTGCAAGGTGTGCCGCCGGAAACGCCGTTGTACGCGGTGACCTCGCAACGGGAGGGCTCGGCATGAACCCCGCGGACTTCGCTGCCGCTTTCGACGAAACCGTCGACAACGGTCTGATGTGGCTGTCGGACAACGCCTCGCACATCTTCGATGCCCTCAACGGTGTGCTCAAGGCGCTCTACGAAGCGGTACTGGCGGTGCTCACCGTGGCCCCCTTCTATGTAGTGGCAGTGTTGTTCGCCTTGCTGGCCTGGCGCCTGGCCGGGCGGCGCTTCGCCCTCGGGACCCTGGCCGCCTTGTTGTTGTGCGCGGTCATGGGCCTGTGGCCGCAGACCATGAGCACCCTGGCGCTGGTGCTGACCGCCACCAGCCTGGCGCTGGTGGTCGGCATCCCGTGCGGCGTGGCCGCAGGCCTGTCGCCCACCCTGCACCGGATCAGCGAGCCGGTGATGGACCTGGTCCAGACCCTGCCGCCCTACATCTACCTGCTACCGGCCATCGCCCTACTCGGCTATGGCTCCGGCACCGCCTTGGTGGCCACCTTCATCGTCGCCGTGCCACCGGTGCTGCGCCTGACCGCACTGGGCATCCGCATGACGCCCAAGGTGTTCCTGGAACTGGGCAACGCCAGTGGCACCACCGGCTGGCAGCAGTTCGTCAAGATCCGCCTGCCGTTCGCCCTGCCCAGCATCATGACCGGCATCAACCAGAGCCTGATGATGGCCTTCGGCATGGTGGTGATCGCCGGCATCGTCGGTTCCGGCGGCCTGGGCGAGGTGATCTACACCGCCATCCGTACCCTGGATATCGCCCGTTCGATCAATGCCGCCATCGCCATCGTGGTGCTGACCCTGATCCTCGATCGCCTCGCCCAGAGCGGCACTCGCCAGGAGAACAGCCATGACGCTCACTGAGCTCAACGTATCGCCCGGCGCCTACCTGGCACCGGTGTTCGACTGGCTCAACGCCAACCTGCATGGCCTATTCGTGGCCATCAGCCACTTCGTCGAAGCCGTGCTCGGCGCCATCGAAGCGGCCCTGCTGTTACCGCCGGCCTGGGCGCTGATCGCCGTAGTGTGCCTGCTGACCGGCGTTTTCATCAGCCTGCGCAGCGCCGCGCTGGCTCTGGCATTGCTCGGCTTCTGCTGGATCAGTGGATTCTGGAACGCCTCGATGCAGACCATCGCGCTGGTGTCGGTGGCGGTGCTGATCGCCGTGGCCATCGCCTTCCCGCTGGGGATTCTGGCGGCGCGGGTCAAGCGCTTCGACAACGCAATCGGTCCGGTGCTGAACATCATGCAGACCGTACCGCCATGGGTTTACCTGATCCCGGCGGTGATCATCTTCAGCCTGGGCAAGGTGCCGGCGATCATCGCCACCATCATCTATGGCATTCCACCGATGTTGCGCCTGACCAGCCTGGGCTTTCGCCAGGTGCCCAAGGACTTGCTGGAGTTAGGCCAAGCCACCGGCGCCAAGCCCACCACCATCTTGCTCAAGATCGAACTGCCCAGCGCCCTGCCGACCCTGCTGGTGGGCCTGAACCAGTGCATCTTGCTGTCGCTGGCGATGGTGGTACTGGCCGGGCTGGTCGGTGCTGGCGGCCTGGGTGCGGAAGTGACCCGCGGTCTGACCCGCATGGAAATGGGCCTGGGCTTGCGCGCGGGCCTGGCGATCGTCGCCGTGGCCCTGCTGCTCGACCGACTCTCCCGGGGCCTGCTGGAAAAACGCCGGGGGGCCGTGCCCAGTCACTGAACCTAACCTGCGGCGGGCCGACGCGCCCGCCGTTTTCCAACCTGCCAGCAAGAGAAACACCCGTTGCGCCCGACTCGACATTTCAGCAACGCCCTGCAAGGGCATAACTCGCGCTTCACCAGCCATCCAGCACAGTCCACCGACCAACCGGCCCGCGTGGGCTTTCTGCTGTTGGAACACTTTTCCCTGCCGGCCTTCACACAGGCGCTGGACACCCTGGTCACCGCCAACCTGATCCAGCCCAACGTTTGCAGTAGTACAACCTTCACCCTCGACGGCGCATCGGTCGCGAGCGATCTGGGCATCGTCATCTGCCCCGCCGCCGCTATGGCGCAGAGCCTGGAGCAGCCGCTGGAACTGTTCGTGGTCTGTGGTGGATTACGCACTGCGCTCAGCGCCACCCCGGAGCTGACCAGCCTGCTCCAGGCGCTGGCGCGCAAGGGCGTAGCGCTGGCCGGGTTATGGAATGGCGCGTGGTTCCTCGGCCAGGCCGGGCTGCTCGAAGGCCACCGCTGCGCCGTGCACCCCGAGCACCGCGGCGCGGTGGCCGAAATCGCCCGGCACAGCCAGGTCTGCACCGATAGCTACGCGGTCGACGGCGACCGCCTCAGCGCCGCCAGCCCTGGAGGGGCGTTCAGCATGCTGCTCGAATGGCTCCGGCGCCTGCGCGGCAGGGCACTGGCCGAAGGCATCGAGGCGATCCTGGCCTTCGAGGCGTCACGCTACAAACGCACCACGGCAGCGGCGCAAGCCAATATCAGCGAGCCGCTGCGCGAGGCGATCAACTTGATGAACGCCAACTTGGAAGAACCTCTGAGCCAGGACCAACTGGCCAACTATGTCGGCCGCTCGAAACGCCAGATCGGGCGATTGTTCCAGCATCAGTTGGGCACTACCCCAGTGCGCTACTACCTGGAGCTGCGTATCACCGAGAGCCGGCGCCTGCTGCAGTATTCCGAACTACCGATCCTGGATGTGGCGGTGGCCTGCGGGTTCGTCTCGGCCAGCCACTTCAGCAAGTGCTATGCGTCGTTCTTCGGCTACAGCCCATCGCGCGAGAAGCGCTTTGGCTGCGTGAAGACAGTCAAGCGCGAGAGCGCCTAGAGGCCTCGTTCAGTCAGGCTGCACAGGCACCGAAGCGTGGGACACGCCTGCATACGGCCACCAGCGAGCAGCGCGATTGAACAGGCATCGCGCTCACGGGGTCAGCTGCATACCCCATGCTTACAGGAGACCTTGCAATGCGCGATATCCACCCCCTACCGGACACCCGCGAAAACAACGTGCACGGCCTGGAGCGCCTCAGCTCCCTGGCCGGTGGCGCACTGATGATCAGCAAAGGCCTGCGTCACGGCGGCCTGCTTGGCATGTTGCAAGTCGCGGTCGGCGGCCTGGCCCTGGCCCGTGGCGTCAGCGGACACTGTTCGACCAAAGCCTGGTGGCTGCATCAGCGCGCCGAGTATCAGCGCTTGCACAGCGATATCAAGCGAGGGGCCGCCGAGTTGCAAGCGCTCAAGGCCAGTGCCGAGGCTGCGGCGCGCGCAGTGACGGTGACCGGCAAGGATCCGTTGACGGGCCCGTGAGCCCACCCTCGCGGGGTTTGCTCAGCGCAGCACCTTGCTCTGCAACACCTCCGACGGGCGTCCGAGCACGTTCTCGCTGATCTGCACGAACTCCTCGGTGTTGACGCTGGACAGTCGCATCAGCGCACGGGCCACGTCGTCGAGGGAGCGCTTGTCGTGGTTGTGCAGACGGATCTCGCGGTCCAGGGCCTGCAACAATAGTACGCCGCGAGCCACTTGGGCGGCGTCGGCCTTGTCGCCGTTGAGGTGGCTGACCTTGGCCGCACGCTTGTGCAACCGGGCCTGCAACGTGGCATATCGGTCATCGCTCAGGCCACCAGCACGACGCAGCAGTTCGGTGGCGTAATAATCGGTGAAGCTTTCACCCAACCAGTCGCTGGCGTCGCGGTCGTTTATCTGCGCGAACAGCTGCACCAACTCGCGCAGCAACGGGCTGTTGCCGCTTTCACTGATCAACGGGCTGGTGCTGTGCAGGTACAGCGAGTTGTAGCCAGGCAGCGCGCCGCGCCACATCTCGTCACGCGCTCCGACCACCAGCAGCTTGTTCGGATTGCGCGGGAACACCGCTTGCAACTGCGGCCAGATGAAGGTCAGCAGGGTGAGAGTGTCCATGCGCCGCATGCCCTGCCCTTGCGGCGCGGCCACGGTGACTTCGGTCTCGCCCAGGCGCGCGCGACGGCTGCCGAGGTTGCCAGCGAGCATCCAGCCGGTGGGGCGGTCGAACAGGCGCGAGACATCGTCGATGCGAAACTTCTGCCGGCTGATGCGCGGCCAAGCGGTCTCGACACTCTTCCAGCCCTTGGGCAAGTCGAAGGCCAGGCGCGCCACCAGTTCGGTGCCGTCCTGTTGATCGAGGCGGGCCGGTGGAACCAGTTGCTCGCCGCGGAACAACGCCCAGTGGGGCGTGATGCGGGTCTCGTGGGTAGTGCTACGGGGCTGTTGGTCGAGCAGAACGCGATAGCTCAGGCTGGTCTTGCCAGGCGCCGGACGCCACACGCCACGGCCGTTTTGCGCCTGCCATTGGCCATCGGCGAGAAAGTCGCTGTAGGCACCGCCCTTGCCAAGGTCGAAGTCCAGGCTGCGCACCACACTGCCGTCGGCCAGGGTCAGGCGCACCTCGGCCTGGCCGCTCTGCGGCAGCAGACGCACTTGATAATCCAGGTCGACTTTCTTGGCCAACACCTGTGAACTGGCCAGCAGGCAGGCAACTATCAACAGCAGGCGACGCATTACACAACTCCTTGTTCCCCAGGGGCGAGAATGTTCAGCCGGCACGGAAGATCAGGTGATCTTCCCAGTCGTCTTCGTCTACATCGTTTTCGCTAAGCATGCGCCCGGCGCGGGAAATACGCTGCTCGTGCACCTGAGTGCGATCGCCGCTGACCAAGTGGTGCCAGGCCGGCAAGTCCTTGCCTTCGCTGACCAGGCGGTAGCCGCAGGTCGGCGGCAGCCATTTGAACTGGTCCGCCTTGCCGGGCGTCAGCTGAATGCAGTCGGGCACGTGGGCGAAACGGTTGGGGTAGTCGCTGCATTGACAGCTGTGCAGGTCAAGCAGCTTGCAGGCGATGCTGGTGTAATAGACGGCGTTGTCCTCTTCGTCCTCGAGCTTCTGCAAGCAGCACAAGCCACAGCCGTCGCACAGCGATTCCCACTCTTTATTGTCGAGTTCATCGAGGGTCTTGCGCCGCCAGAACGGCGCGGTGTCGGCGATCATCACACGGTTTCCTGCGAGGGTCTGCTACACGCTTCAAGCCATAAGCTTCAAGCGAGTGCGACGAGTTCGGCTTTTTTCTTGTGGCTTGCAGCTTGAGACGAGTAGCTGGCGCCATGGCGGCGCCAGTCTAGAGACTGTCTGGCAGCAATACCAGACCGCTTGTCAGTGCCCGTCGGACGCAGTAGCGTGCGGTCCTTATCCATCCCTTCGCAGGAGCCCCCATGAGCGCCAACCCTCGCATTGCCGACTACGCCATCAACGAGCAGTTCATCAATCGCTGGTCGCCCCGGGCCTTCACCGGCGAGCCGATCAGCCAGGACACCCTGCTGAGCTTCCTCGAAGCTGCGCGCTGGGCGCCGTCGGCCTACAACTCGCAGCCATGGCGTTTCCTCTATGCCCGCCGTGACACGCCAAGCTGGGAGCGCTACCTGGCGATTCTCAACGAGTTCAACCGCAGCTGGGCGCAGCACGCCTCGGCGCTGGTGCTGGTGATCTCCAAGACCACCTTCGCCGCGCCCGGCTCCGAGGAAGAAAAACCCGCCCTGTGGCACACCTTCGACACAGGCTCCGCCTGGGGCCACCTGGCCTTGCAGGCGAGCATCAGCGGCTGGCACACCCACGGCATGGCCGGCTTTGACCAGGAACTGGCGCGCAGCGAGCTGAAGATCCCCGAAGGCTACGCGCTGCATGCGATGGTGGCGATCGGCAAGCTGGGCGACAAGGCGACCCTGGCCGAAGCCCTGCAATCGCGCGAAGTACCCAGCCCGCGCCGGCCCCTGAGCGAGCTGGCGGCCGAGGGTGACTTCAGTCTCTAAAAAGCGGTGAGCTGTAAGCTGCAAGCGGCAAGAAGAAGCGAGTTCGTGTGAGCTCGCAGCTTGTAGCTCGCAGCTTGCGCCTAGTACCCCCGGGCGAAATCCACCTCGCCTCGCAAACCTTGCCCTGCTGCATACGCCTGCACATTCTCGACGAACAAACGCACCATCGCCGCAGGCGATGTGGGTGCCGAGCTGTGCCCAGTCAGCAGCAAGCCCCAGGCCGTCCAGAACGGATGCCGCTGGGGCAGCGGCTCCTGCCGACACACATCGATCACCGCGCCCGCCAGGTGCCCCTGCTTGAGCGCCTCGACCAGGTCGGCATCGACCACCGCCGCGCCGCGCCCGGCGTTGATGAACAATGCCGTGGGCAAGAAGCGCTGGAACAACGCCGCGTTGTACACATCATGCGTGGCTGGCGTGTCGGGCAGCAGGTTGAGCACGTAGTCCACCTGTGCGACTAGACGCGGCAATGCTTCAAGCCCAGCCACTTCGACGAACGGTGCCTGCTCACGGGCGCTATTGGCCACGCCGTACAGCGTCACCCCGAACGGCAGCAGGAACTCGGCGACCCGCTGGCCGATATCGCCGGTGCCGACGATCAGCACCCGCCGACCTTCCAGCGTGCGCCCAGGGCGCGCGTCCCAGCGCCGCTCCACCTGGCTGACCAGGCGCGACAGGACATCGCGCTCGTGCCCCAGCATGTAGGTGAGCATGTACTCGGCCATGACCTGCCCGAAAATGCCCACGGCACGGGTCAAACGGTAGTCACGGGGCAAACCTGCAGCCAGCAGCGGGGTGATGCCCGCCCAGGTCGACTGCATCCATTGCGGGGTGTGGCCTTGACGCAACAGGCTGGCCAATAGGTCCGGCTGGCCCAACCACACCGGGCAATCGGGGGCAAAACGCGCCAGCGCAGCGGAATCGCCGCTGGTCAGGACTTCCAGGTCCGGTGCCGCTTCGCCGAGCAGGCGAGCGTAGAGGGCATGATCCTTTTCAGCGATCAGAACACGCATGTGAAACACAACCTTGACAGACAACGAAAACGGCCCGCGTGGCGGGCCGCTGGAATGCGCTGCGCAGTGTCCGACTCAGGCCGGATCGTTGCGCCGCAGCAGCTCTTCGGGCAGGTGCTCGATGTAGTCGTCTTCGGGCGGCGGCATCTGCAAGTGGTAGCCCTGGTTGTCGAGGTTCTCCAGGACCTTGGCGATGTCCTCACGGGCCAGCTTGCGCTCGGGGCTCAACACCAGATCGAATGCGTGCATCGGGGTGCCGAAAAACGGCAACAGACCTTCCGGTACGCGCTCCAGGCCATCGGCCTTGAGTACGTAGAGGTACATTTCGTGCTTGCGCGGGCTCTTGTAGATCGAGCAGATACGTTTCATGCGTTGTCTCCAGCACCCGCCAGATCATCCAGCAGGGCCTGGCCCATACGCTCGCGACGCCAGCCGCGCAGCGAATCGGGCAATTGATAGGGGCCATTGGGGTAGCCGCTCTTGAGCAGCGCTTCCAGGGTCTTCTTGCGCAGCATCAACTCCGGGGCGATCTGCAAGCGCTCGCCTTCGGCCTGACCGATGGCGCGCAAACGCTTGAGAATGCCGGCGGCTTCGATCGGCAGTGGCTCGGGCTGCGCCGGTGGCCATTGATCTGGCGGCAGGGCCGCAGCGCGCTTGATCAGGTCAAGGAGGAACTGACCGTCCTGGCGGATGGTACGCGGGTGCATGTCCTCGATTTTCGCCAGCGCCGAGAGGTTGTCCGGTTGGGTCTTGGCCATCGGCCACAGCGCGTGCTCTTTGAGAATGCGACTGCGCGGCACATCACGCCGACGGGCTTCGCCTTCGCGCCAGATACACAGCTCGCGCAACACGGCCAGTTGCTGGCGCGACAGTTTCCAGGCCAGCTTCACCTCGCGATACAGCGTTTGCGGGTCGACTTCGCGGCGCATGGCGGCCACCAGCTCCGCGCCATCCTCAAGCACCCAGGCGTACTTGTCGTCGCTCAGGCGCGGGCGCAGGGCGTCGAACAACTCAGCCAGGTGCACCGCGTCTTCGGCAGCGTAGCTGACCTGCGTCTCGGACAACGGCCGCTGCAACCAGTCAGAGCGGGTCTCGCCCTTGGGCAGGTCAAGCCCCAGCACGTCCTGCACCAGGCGCGAATAGCCCATGGAAAAGCCGATGTTGAGGTAGCCAGCCGCCAGTTGCGTGTCGAACAGCGGCTGCGGCAGCTTGCCGGTCAGGCGCAGCAGGACTTCGAGGTCTTCGCTGCACGCGTGCAGCACCTTGACCACCGCGCTGTCCTCCAGAAGCCCTGCCAGGGGCTGCCAGTCACGAATCAGCAAGGGATCGATGAGGTAGGCATGTCGACCGACGCCGATCTGCACCAGGCCGGCCTTGGGATAGAAGGTATCGACGCGCATGAACTCGGTGTCGAGCGCCACGAAGGGCTGCTCACGCCAGCGTCGACAGTGCTCGGCCAGGGGCTGGTCGTCACGGATCCAGTGAATTTCGATGGCCACGAGGCTCTCCCACTAACATTGGCGCGCAGTATATACGGCGCGGCCCCTGCGGGTGAAACCTCGCGCCATCCGTGGTGCCGGGCGGTTGCCCGGTGCAAGATCGAATCAGCCTGCACACAATGCACGGCGCAGCGCCGTGCTTCGTGTGCAGGTGGCTCAACGTCCTGCCGCCAGCCACGGCCGGCAACTGGCGAACATGTCCAGCGATTGCTGGTAGACCGCCGTACGCACCTGCAGCAGGCCGAGCATGGAGTGGAACAGGTTGTCCTGGGACAACGGTGCATCACGCAGCTTGGCCATGCACTCGGTATCCAGGCCGAAGTCCTGGCGGTAACTGTCGGAGAACCACGCCAGCAATGGCACGTGCTTTTGCTGATCCGGCGCGATGGCGTACGGGGTGCCATGCAGGAACAGGTTGTACTCGCCCAGCGACTCGCCGTGGTCGGAGAGGTAGATCATCGCGGTATCGACCTTGTCCTGCTTGCTGCGCAGGGTATCGATCAGCGACGAAAGAACGCTATCGGTGTAGGCCAGGGTGTTGTCATAGCCATTCATGATCTCTTCGCGGCTGCACTGGTTCAGCGCATTGCTGCGGCACACCGGCTGGAACGGCTCCTGCCCTTGCGGATAACGCTTGAAGTATTCCGGGCCATGGCTACCCATCTGGTGCAGCACCAGCACGGTGTCCTTGTCGAGGTTGTCGATCAGCTCGCCCAGCCCCTGCAGCAGGATCTGATCGTGGCACTCACCGCCCGCACACAAGGTCGGGTCCTTGAGGTTGCTCACGTCGATGAACTGCACCCGGTCGCAGGTCCCCTTGCAGCCGGACTGATTGTCGCGCCACTGCACGGCAAGGCCAGCACGCTGGAGGATATCCAGCAGCCCCTCGCGGTTCTTGGCCACCCGGGCGTCATAGTTCTTGCGGCCCATGCCGGAGAACATACAGGGCACCGACACGGCGGTCTCGGTACCGCACGAGTGCACGTCGGTGAAGCTCAGCAGACCTGCCTGCCGGGCCAGCTTGGGCGTGGTGTCGCGGGCATAGCCCAGCAGCCCGAAATTCTCCGCACGGGCACTTTCCCCCACCACCAGTACGGTCAGGGATTTACGTGTGTGGTGCTGCCAGGCCGCATCGCGGCGGGCGTCTTCACCATAGGTCTGGAACGGCCGCGCAGCGGTGCCGAACTGCTCGTTCACGTAGCCGATGGAAGCGCCGACGATGTTGCTTGGGGTGAGCATCAAGCGCAGCTCGTGGTGATTGCGAAACAGCGATGACAAACCCTGATAGTTGATCAATGCCACCGAACCTAACGCCGCCACGCACGCGCCGCTGACCACCAGCTTGCCGAGCAAATCGCGGTGCCAGGGGCGATAGACGATGTTGGCCTTCCACACCAGCAGCGACGGCAGCCCACCGAGCAGCGCGATATACAGCACAAACTTCACAGACAACAAGTCGCGTACTTCCGCAACATTGGTTTCCGCGACATTGCGGAACATGCCTGCATCAATCAGTACGCCGTATTGATTCATGAAATAAGCCACCCCTGCCCCACTCATGAACAGGAGAATCAATACCGGTTTCAAGACATAACGAAAGGCCAACAACGTCAGTATCAGGTTGAAGGCGAACAGCATCAGCACAACGAACGCCAAGCCCAGCCAGAGCCCTACCATGCCGGGCGGCAGAATGCTTTGCAGGTGCCCCCAAAGGTAGGTGTTGAGGCCAATCAACAGGTAAAGGCTGGCCAACAGCGTGACCCATTCAGTCCGCAGGGATTTGACATTCAACATTGGCATTCGCACTTAGAGTTCATGAGCGGCCAGGGCGACCGGACGGGCCCTGGAAAGTTGGCCGAACTCTAGAAAGCCTAGCATCAATTTTTTGTGAAAAACTTGGTAACAATTGGTGCGACAGTGGATTTCACTGAATAAACAGTTTTCATTCAGCATTCATTCAGCCAGGGCTGACGCATCGCTATCGACTCCACGACTGCGCGCAGGGCGACTATTCTCAGAGATCAGGCCCTTTCGCCAACCCCAGACAGAGGTGAAGAAATGCCAGTTCCGCACGATTTGCTAGCAGACCTGCACATTACCGCTGACGCATTCCAGGCGCTCATGGACAAGGACCAGGCACTCCATTCGCTGCACAAGGAGTACAACGCCAAGGACAAGGAGGTCGTCGCCGCCGAAGGCAACGGCACCAACGACGAGGCGGTCAACCGCCTGCGCAAGGAAAGACTACTGCTCAAGGATAAGATCGAACGAATCATCCATCCGCCCAAGGCCTGACACGGCCATCGCGGGGCACGTCGCAACGGTGCTACACCGGCAGGACGCGCCCCGTACTCAGCGTACCCTCAAGCCGATGCCTGCAATGCCGTTTCCAGGTCCTCGATCAGGTCGCGGTAATCCTCGATCCCCACCGACAAGCGCACTAGATTCTCGCTGATCCCCATCTCGCCCTTCTGCGCCGGGCTCAAAGAGTTGTGCGACATGCTCCAGGAGTGGTTGATCATGCTCTCCACCCCACCCAGCGAGTCGGCCAGCACGAAGATCTGCAACGCCTCCACCAGCCGGTTGACCGCTGCCCGGTCGCCTTTGATACGCAGCGCCACCACCGCCCCGCCGGTACGCATCTGGCGGGTGCACAGTGCATGCTGCGGATGGCTCGGCAAGCCCGGATAGAACACCTGCTCGACCTGCGGATGCCCTTCGAGGAATTGCGCCACGCGCAGGGCATTGGCGCTCTGGCGGTCCATGCGCACATCGAGGGTCTTGAGCCCACGCAACGCCAGGTAGCAATCGAACGGGCCCTGAATGGCACCCACCGCCATACTGATGCGGCGCAGGCGCTTGAGCAGGTCGTGGTTGGCCGCCACCACCACGCCACCGGTCAGGTCGGAGTGGCCACCGATGTACTTGCTCGCCGAATGCATCACCAGATCCACGCCGAGGGTGATCGGCTGTTGATTCCATGGCGAGCAGAAGGTGTTGTCGATGCAGGTCAGGATGCCGCGCTCGCGGGCCAGCGCGCATACCGCCTTGATATCCACAAGATGCAGCAGCGGGTTGGTCGGCGATTCGATCCAGATCAATTGCGTTTCGGGCCGGATGGCTGCGGCCACGGCGTCGAGGTCGTTGAGATCGACGTAGGTAGTGGTCAAGCCCGAGGTGCGCGCGCGGTAGTCCTCAAGCAGTCGGAACGTACCACCGTAGACCCCGTTCATCACCACTACATGGGCGTCCTTGTCGAGCAGTTCGAGCACCGTGGCGGTCGCGCTCACGCCCGAGGCGCACGCCACCGCGCCGACCCCTTCTTCCAGTTCGGCCACGCACGTCTCATAGGCGTGGCGGGTGGGATTGCTGACGCGGCTGTAGGCGTACTCGGGATGGTCGTCCAACCCACGCTTGATAAAGGAGCTGGAGGTGACGATGGCCGGGAAGATGGCGTTGTCGGCAACGTTGGACTGCTCGCCGGCGTGGATGGTGCGGGTGGCGAAATTACGCGGCTTGTCGGACATGCTCGGGCTCTTGGGCGAAGTGGAAAAGACGCCACTATCGCATATCCGCGGGGCACTGGCGCTGCCGCGAATATTGTTATCGATGCGAAGGCCCCATGGCTCCCCTTTATCACTATAAGCGGCTAATCTGGGGTAACTTTTTCTCCCATTGAGCCTAAACGCACCATGGACAGTTTCGACCAGCATATCCTCACCCTGCTTCAGCGCGACGCCTCGCTGTCGCTCAAGGATTTGGCCGAAGCGGTCAATCTGTCGACCACGCCGTGCTGGAAACGCGTCAAACGCCTTGAGGAGGAAGGCTACATTCGTGGCCGCGTCACGCTGCTCGATCCCGAGCGGCTGGGCCTGGGGCTGACGGTGTTCGTGCAGCTCAAGACCCAGCGCCATGACAGCGCGTGGTTGGCGCAGTTCGCCACCACCGTAACGGCGTTCGAGGAAGTCATGGAGGTGTACCGGATGTCCGGCGACTGGGACTACATGCTGCGGGTGGTGGTCGGCGACATCAAGGCCTATGACCGTTTTTACAAGAAGCTCATCACCAGCACCGAGGGGTTGTCCAATATCACCTCGAGCTTTGCCATGGAGCAGATGAAGTACACCACGGCGTATCCGGTCAGTCGCTGAAGCCACATCACTCTCTTATGTGTGCCGTGGCTGAGATCCTTGGGCTGCTATGCAGCCCTTTCGCGGCACAAGGCCGCTCCTACACAGGGGACCGTGCCAAGACTGCGCGATGCCCGAATCAACGCCGGATCTGTAGGAGATCACCCAGCCCTTTGGGCTGCGCTGTCGCGCAGAGAACTGATTTCGCAAGCGCTCCGCTCCCACAGACTCCTTCTAAATCAACAAGTTATGTGTAGTTCTATGAGAGCGGCATTGTGCCGCGGAAGGGCCGCAAAGCGGCCCCGGCGATGCGTGCAGTAGCCGAGATCCGGGCTGGAAGCGATCAAACGATCACTCTGCGGCCGCCGCCGCAATACGGTTGCCTGCCTGGGCCTTGTGCAGCTTGATCGCCACGAACTTCGAAGTCGGCGTGTAGGTGCCATCGCCATAGCTCTCCAGCGGCACCAGCGGGTTGGTCTCGGGATAGTAGGCCGCCGCCTGCCCCTCGGGCACGTCATAGGCCACCAGGCGAAACCCTGACACGCGCCGCTCCACACCATCCTCCCACAGCGACACCAGGTCCACCTGCTCGCCCGGCTCGAAGCCCAGCCGGCGGATGTCAGCTGGGTTGACGAACACCACCTCGCGCAGACCGAACACCCCACGGTAGCGGTCGTCCAGGCCATACAGGGTGGTGTTGTACTGATCGTGGGAGCGCAGGGTCTGCAGGATCAGATCCGGCTTGTCGCCGCGCGCCAGCACCTGGGCGTTGACCAGTTGTTCAGGCAGCGCATGCGGGCTGAAACAGGCCTTGCCGGTGCGGGTACGGAACTCGCGCTCGGCGGCGGCGTTGCCCAGGTGGAAGCCGCCAGGCGATTGCAGGCGCTCGTTGAAATTGGCGAATCCTGGGATCACGTCGGCGATCATGCTGCGGATACGCGAATAATCGGCGATGGCGTGAGCCCAATCGATGGGGCGCTTGCCCAAGGTGGCCTGGGCCATCCCGGCGATGATCGCGGGCTCCGAACGCAGGTGCGGCGAGCGCGGTTTGAGCTGGCCATGGGAGATATGCACCATGCTGAAGGTGTCCTCCACCGTCACGCCCTGCGGGCCCTGAGCCTGAATATCGATCTCGGTACGCCCCAGGCACGGCAGGATCAGCGCATCACGCCCGGTGACCAGATGCGAGCGGTTGAGCTTGGTGGAGATCTGCACGGTCAGCGCGCAGTTGCGCAGCGCCGCGTGGGTACGCGGGGTGTCCGGGGTGGCCTGGGCAAAGTTGCCGCCCAGTCCGATGAACACCTTCGCACGGCCCTGCTCCATCGCTTTGATCGCCAGCACCGCATTGTGGCCGTGGGCACGCGGTACCTGAAACTGGAAGCGTTTTTCCAGCGCATCGAGCAGCGCAGCCTTGGGTTTCTCATCGATCCCCATGGTGCGGTCGCCCTGCACGTTGCTGTGCCCACGCACTGGCGACAAGCCCGCGCCGGGCTTGCCGACGTTGCCGCGCAGCAGTTGCAGGTTGACGATTTCCTGTACCGTCGGCACCGAATGACGGTGCTGGGTGATGCCCATCGCCCAGCACATGATCACCCGCTCGGCCTTGCGGTACATGCGTGCCGCCAGTTCAATCTCAGCCTTGCTCAACCCTGATTGCTCGACGATGTGCGCCCAGGAGGTCGCGTCCACGGCCTCCAGATAGGCGTCGATGCCGCTGGTGTGCGCGGCGATGAAGGCATGATCGAATACCGCCGGTTCAGCGTTGCGCTGCGCCTCTCGCTCCCATTGCAGCAAGCACTTGGCGATGCCGCGCATGGCCGCCATGTCACCCCCTAGGGCCGGGCGAAAATACGCGGTATTGGTCGGTTCGGAGCCGTTGCTGAGCATCTCGAAAGGGTGCTGCGGGTGCTGGAAACGTTCCAGGCCGCGCTCCTTGAGCGGGTTGAAGCAGATGACCTGGGCGCCGCGCTTGACCGCCTCACGCAGCGGTTCGAGCATACGTGGGTGGTTGGTGCCCGGGTTCTGGCCGATGACGAAGATCGCGTCGGCCAGCTCCAGGTCGTGGAACACCACGGTGCCCTTGCCCACGCCTAGGGTTTCCGACATGCCTGCGCCGCTGGCTTCGTGACACATGTTCGAGCAGTCGGGGAAATTATTGGTGCCAAAGGCACGTACGAACAGTTGGTAGAGAAACGCCGCTTCGTTGCTGGCCCGACCGGACGTGTAGAACTCTGCCTGGTCCGGTGACTGGAGGCTGTTCAAGTGCTGGGCGATCAGCGCGAACGCTTCATCCCAGCTGGTTTCGACGTAATGATCGGTCGCCGCGTCATAGCGCATCGGGTGGGTCAGACGCCCCTGGTATTCGAGCCAATAGTCGGTTTGCTCAAGCAACTGGCTGACGCTGTAGCGGGCGAAGAATGCGGGATCAACCGAACGCCCGGTAGCTTCCCAGTTGACCGCCTTGGCGCCGTTTTCGCAAAACTTCACCGTATCGCTTTCAGGCGACTCGCCCCACGCGCAGCCAGGGCAGTCGAAGCCACCGTTCTGGTTGGTCTTGAGCATGGCACGCAGGTTCTTGAAGGGGTTTTGACTGCCCAGCCAGCTCTTGGTCACGCTCTTGAGCGCGCCCCAGCCGGCAGCTGGGCCTTTGTAGTCCCTGATGTGTGGGTCATCGTGCATGGGGTCGGTCCTTTCGCGGGGCAGGATAATGCTGGGGCGGATCCACTGACCCGCTGCTTATTCCAGCCTATGGAGTGCGCGACACGGGCGTCCAATCGAAATGTCTTACGCTGTGATAGGTGCTGTCGATCATGGCGTTGAACTGCGCGATGGCATTCGTGGCCAAATCGGCGACCACCGGCTCGTTGTCGCCCTGAAACGACGGTTCAGCCGGTGCAAGCCGGTTTACCCGCGCATCGCGCAACACGCGCCCCCTTGTCTAGCTTGGTTTGCGGCATGATAGAGGCGGTCGATCAAGCGGTCAGGGAAAGCAATTTGACGCTGTCCTGCGCTCGGGATAGTTTGGACCGTACCACCCTATTTCTTTCGAGCGCCAATGTGGAACAGCTCCCGGCCCTGATCGACGGATTCAATCGCAAAGTCGACTACCTGCGGATGTCGGTTACCGACCGCTGCGACTTTCGCTGCGTCTATTGCATGGCCGAAGACATGCAGTTCCTGCCGCGCCAGCAGATCCTCAGCCTCGAAGAGCTCTACCAGGTCGCCGAACGCTTCGTGGCCTTGGGCACCCGCAAGATCCGCCTGACCGGTGGCGAGCCATTGGTGCGCCAGGGAATTGTCGGGCTGTGCCAACGCATTGCCGCCCTTCCTGGCCTGCGCGAGCTGTGCTTGACCAGCAATGGCTCGCAGCTCGGCCACCTGGCAAGCCCCCTGTTCGATGCGGGTGTCGCACGCCTGAATATCAGCTTGGACAGCCTGGACCCTGAGCGTTTCCGCAACCTGACCCGCACCGGCGACCTGACCCAGGTGATCGCCGGCATCGACGCTGCCCGCGCCGCCGGCTTTCGGCGCACCAAGCTTAACGCCGTGGTGCTCAAGGGCCGCAACGATGACGAAATCGTCGACCTGGTGCGCTTCGCCATCGACCGCGAGTTGGATATCTCGTTCATCGAGGAGATGCCGCTGGGAGTGATCAGCGAGCACCAGCGCAGCGAGTCGTACTGCTCCAGCGACGAGGTGCGCGCGCGCCTGGCCGCGCACTTCAGCCTGATCGAGTCCGCAGAGTCTTCGCAGGGCCCAGCCCGCTACTGGCGCCTGGCCGAGGCACCGAACACCCGAGTGGGTTTCATCTCGCCCCATAGCCATAACTTCTGCGCCACCTGCAACCGTGTGCGCCTGACCGTCGAAGGCCGCCTGCTGTTGTGCCTGGGCAACGAGCATTCGCTGGACCTCAAGCAGGTGCTGCGCCAGCACCCAGGCGACAGCGCACGCCTCGAAGCCGCCATCCGTGATGCCATGCAGCTCAAGCCCTATCGCCACCATTTCGAAGTGGGCGGCGAGGTGCAAATCCTGCGCTTCATGAACATGACCGGCGGCTGATCGTCCGCCTCTGGAACCGCTGTGATCGTCCACTCACGCCCCGACATGCTGCGCGTGTTGTTCACCCTCAAGGGTTCGATCGTCAAACGCATTGCCCTGCGCTGCCTGGGGGTGACCCTGTTGGCCGCGCTAATCGTACTGATCGAACGGCATTATCCGGCGCTGTTCTATCCGGTCAGCGCCACCCCCTTCACCTTGCTGGGCCTGTCGCTGTCGATTTTCATGAGTTTTCGCAACAATGCCTGCTACGACCGCTGGTGGGAGGGTCGCAAGGCATGGGGGCAGATGATCATCGAAGTGCGTTCGTTTGTACGTGCAAGCGTGGTGATCGAAGATCATGCGCTACGCGCGCAACTGCTACGCAACCTGTGCGGTTTCGCGCATGCCTTGAATGCCCGGTTACGCAACGAAGATGAACTGCGTGCCGCCCAACCGTGGCTCGTCGAAGGCCAGGCGGTCACGCCGCACAACGTCTGCGACGGCATCCTGCAGGCAGTGGGCAAGGATTGCGCGGCGCTGGCGATCAGCGACATGCGCTACACCTTGCTGGAGCAGCGCTTGCTCGGCCTGTCCCAGGTTCAGGCCACCTGCGAGCGGATCAAAGGCACCCCGCTACCGTTCCCCTATACCCTGCTGCTGCACCGCACCATCTACATCTTCTGCCTGCTGTTGCCGTTCGCCCTGGCCGAACCGCTGGGCTGGCTGGCACCGTTGTTCACCACCCTGGTCAGCTACACGTTCTTTGGGCTGGATGCGATCGGCAACGAGCTGGAAGACCCATTCGGGCGTGACGAGAATGACCTGCCGACCGACGCCCTGGTGCGCACCATCGAGCGCGATGTGCTGTCGGCCTTGGGACATGAGCCACTACCACCGGCATTGATGCCGGTGGAGCATGTGTTGAGCTGAACGGGCGCCTCAACCGCGGCTTTCGCACAACCCGATCGGTTTGAGATGCGCCACGAAATTGCACGGCCGGTGCCGGGCATCGAGTTGCTCGACCAGAATCCCCTCCCACGCCGTGCGGCATGCCCCCGTGGAGCCCGGCAGGCAGCACACCAGGGTGCCGTTGGCCATGCCAGCCAGGGCCCGGCTCTGCACGGTGGAGGTGCCAATATCGAGAATCGACAGCGCACGGAACAGCTCGCCGAAACCGTCGATACGTTTGTCCAGCAAGCAGTCAACCGCTTCGGGCGTGCTGTCGCGCCCGGTAAAACCGGTACCGCCGGTGATCAGCACCACCTGCACCTGCTCGTCGGCAATCCACGTGGCGACCTGGGCGCGGATCTTGTAAAGGTCGTCCTTGAGCAGTTCCCGCGCCACCAGGCGGTGGCCCACGCCCACCGCACGGCTGGCCAGCAGCTCGCCGGAGGTATCGGTCTCAAAGGTGCGGGTGTCGCTGACAGTCAGCACGGCGATATTCAGCGGCACGAAGACCGCGTCAGGTTTGACGCTCACGGTGAGGCTCCTTGAATGGCAGTGTGGCCAACGCTAGGGCCAGGGCCGGCGCGCGTCCAATCGATATGGCGTACCAAGTGATCGACAGTCCCTATCACCTGTTCCGGTTTGATCGCCTGTAGGAGCAGCCTTGTGTCGCTAAAGGGCGCTCCTACACAACCCGCGCCAGCATCCATTTGTGGTCATGCCCCTCACTCTTGGTTAAGGTCACCACATCTCGCACGCCCAGGCCCGCCCATGGACATCAAGCAACTCAAGTTCCTTATCGCCCTCGACCAGACCCGCCACTTCGGGCAGGCCGCGGCGCTCTGCCACATCACCCAGCCCACGCTGTCGATGCGCCTGCGCAACCTGGAGGACGAACTGGACCTGGTCCTGGTCAAGCGTGGCCAACGCTTCGAGGGTTTCACCGAGGCCGGCGAGCGCATCCTGGCCTGGGCCCGTACCCTGCTGGCGGCCCACGACGGCCTGCAAGCCGAAGCCGCCAGCTGCCGTGGCCAGGTGGTCGGCAGCCTGCGCCTGGGTACGGTGCCGCTGGCCAGCTTCAACCCCATGCACCTGCTGCTGCCGCTGCGCGAAAAATACCCGGAGTTGCAATTCCAGCTCAGCTCCCATAGCACCGAACAGATCATGGATGGCTTGAGCCGCAACCAGCTGGATTTGGGGATCTGCTACCTCGACCAGGTCAACGCCAGCTTCTTCGAAGTGATCGAGCTGGGCACCACCACCATGGGCCTGCTGCACGACGTCCGGCATTTCGACTTCGAAGCCACCAGCCTGCGGTGGGAGGACCTGGGCGAGATTCCCCTGGGCCTGCTGAGCAAGGGCATGCACTATCGCCAATCGCTGGACCTGAGCTTTCGCAGCCGTGGCATCGAGCCTAACGCGGTACTGGAAAGCGACTCGACCTTCCAGCTGATCCAGGCCATCAACACCGGCGTGTGCTGCGCGATCATGCCGCTGGACTGTGGCCTGGAAGACCTCAGCGAGCACATGTGCATCCTGCCAATCGACGAGGCCAGCATCCACAGCCCGGTCGGCCTGTTGCTACGCCGCAGCGAACCGCGCTCGGCGATCGCAGAGCAGTGCTTCGACGAGGCGCGGGCGCTGTTTCAGGGCTCCTGAGCGGTCGCCTGGCGGTACTGGCGCGGGGTGAAACCGGTCAACTGGCGGAACTGCCGACTGAACGCGCTGTGGTCGGTGTAGCCGCAACGCAGCGCCACTTCGGTAATCGGCAGGTCCGAATGCAATAGCCGGTGGGCGTGTTCGAGCCGCGCCTTGTGGATCATCTGCCGCGGGGTGAGGTGGAACACCCGCTTGCAGTAGCGCTCCAGCTGCGCCACCGAAATACCGGCAATGCGGGTCAACTCGCCCAGGCTGATGGGCTGGTGGAAATGCGCGCGGATATGCTCGTCCACCGCCGCCAGGCGCTGATACGCAGGGTGCGTGTCGGCAGCCGTTTGCAAATCGACCGAAATCCCCACAAGGCCGATGATCCTGCCCGACGGGTCGTACAGCGGTCGCTTGTGGGTCAGGCACCAACCCGGCTCGCGGCTGCCGTACAGGTGCAACTCCAACTGGTCCTCCAGCACCAGCCCGTGCTCCAACACACGGCGGTCCTGTTCGGTATAGCCGGGGCCCAGGCGCGCCGGGAACACCTCGGCGCTGGTCTTGCCCAGCAGCGGTTGTAGCTGCTTGAGGCCGCAGCGTTGCACCAAGGTGCGATTAGTCAACACATAGCGGGCGTGATCGTCCTTGATGAAGATTGCCGCGTTGGCGATCACGTCGAGCATGGGCAACAGCCAGACCACCCCGGTGAGCAACGCCTCGAGGGACGCGGGGCGGTGCTGGTCGAGGGTCTGGTACAGGGTTGCCAGGGCGATGTCAGTCATTGCTTCAGTGCTCGATTGGCTGTGCGGGCACTTGTAGGAGCGGGCTTGCCCGCGAACGCGCCAGCACACCCACCGCACCTCTATAGCCCTTGCGCGATATGGCTTACAGCCTATCCAGCAGACACAGCCGAACGCCAGACTTTTCTATAACTGTGCCGATTTCGTCATCACACCTGCAGAAAAGCATCAAGAACCGAGCCTGCGATCGGTCCACTCTATGTCCCACGCAAGCCGCTCATCCTCCACAAGAACGCGGCCCGCAACGCCGCATCGTGACATCAGACCTGCCTATCCAAAAACCTACAAAAAGGCGCCACCATGTCAGGCAAATTCAAGAAACAGTTGTCCTTGCTGGATCTCACCTTCATCGGCCTTGGCGCGATCTTCGGCTCCGGCTGGCTGTTCGCCGCCAGCCACGTCTCGGCCATCGCCGGCCCCGCCGGTATCTTCTCCTGGTTCCTTGGCGGCTTCGCCGTGTTGCTGCTGGGCATCGTCTACTGCGAGCTGGGCGCCGCCCTGCCACGGGCCGGTGGCGTAGTACGTTACCCGGTGTATTCACACGGCCCGCTGCTGGGCTACCTGATGGGCTTCATCACCCTGATCGCCTTCTCCAGCCTAATTGCCATCGAAGTGGTCGCCTCGCGCCAATACGCCGCAGCCTGGTTCCCTGGGCTGACCAAGGCCGGTTCAAGCGATCCAACGGTACTGGGCTGGCTGGTGCAGTTCGCCCTGCTGGGATTGTTCTTCTTCCTCAACTACCGCAGCGTGAAGACCTTCGCCAAGGCCAATAACCTGGTCAGCGTGTTCAAGTTCATCGTGCCGCTGCTGGTAATCGGCGTATTGTTCACCTTCTTCAAGCCCGAGAACTTCGAGGTGCAAGGTTTCGCCCCATTCGGCCTGTCAGGCATCGAAATGGCGGTCTCGGCGGGCGGCATCATCTTCGCCTACCTGGGCCTGACACCGATCATCTCGGTGGCCAGCGAAGTGAAGAACCCACAGCGCACCATCCCCATCGCACTGATCCTTTCAGTGCTGCTGTCTACCGCCATCTATGCCTTGCTGCAGCTAGCCTTCCTCGGCAGCGTGCCAACCGAAATGCTGGCCAATGGCTGGGCCGGAATCTCCAAGGAACTGGCCCTGCCCTACCGTGACATCGCCCTGGCCCTGGGTGTGGGCTGGCTGGCCTACCTGGTGGTGGCAGACGCGGTGATCTCGCCCAGCGGCTGCGGCAACATCTACATGAACGCCACCCCACGGGTGATCTATGGCTGGGCACAGACCGGCACCTTCTTCAAGTACTTCACCCGCATCGACGAGCAGTCCGGCATCCCGCGCCCTGCGCTGTGGCTGACCTTCGGTCTGTCGGTGTTCTGGACCCTGCCGTTCCCGTCCTGGGAGGCGCTGATCAACGTGGTTTCCGCCGCTCTGGTGCTCAGCTACGCCGTGGCCCCGGTCTCGGTCGCCGCCCTGCGCCGCAGTGCCCCCAACCTGCCCCGGCCGTTCCGCGTCAAGGGCATGCGCGTGCTCGGCCCGCTGTCGTTCATCATCGCCGCGCTGATCGTCTACTGGTCGGGCTGGAATACCGTGTCCTGGTTGCTGGCCCTGCAGATCGTGATGTTCGTGCTGTACCTGCTGTGCCGCCGCTTCGTACCCACCGAACACCTGTCGCTGGCCCAACAGGTGCGCGCATCGGCCTGGCTGATCGGCTTCTATGCCGTGACCATCCTGCTGTCTTGGCTGGGCAGCTTCGGCGGCCTGGGCGTGATCGGCCATCCACTCGATACCGTGGTCGTGGCCATCGCCGCCCTGGGCATCTACTACTGGGGCGCGGCCACCGGCGTACCCGCGCATTTGGTGCGGCTGGATGAGGATGACGAGAGCGAACTGCCCGGGCAGGTGCACAGCAGCCATCGGCCGACGGTACTGGCTTCCTGATATTCCCACTGCATTGATCGGAGTGGTCACCGCCCTCAACACGAGGCAAGCCCGCTCCCTCGGGATCACTTGAACCTGCAACGGACAATCCCATGAAACAGATCCGAGTCATCGATTCCCACACCGGCGGCGAACCCACCCGCCTGGTGATGAAGGGCTTCCCCGCCCTCTCCGGGCGCAGCATGGCCGAACAACGCGACGAGCTGCGCGAGCTACACGACCACTGGCGTCGCGCCTGCCTGCTGGAACCGCGCGGCAACGATGTTTTGGTGGGCGCGCTTTACTGCCCGCCGGTTTCGGCCGGTGCCACCTGCGGGGTGATTTTCTTCAACAACGCCGGCTACCTGAACATGTGCGGCCACGGCACCATCGGCTTGGTTGCCTCGCTGCACCATCTGGGCCTGATCGAGCCAGGCGAGCACCAGATCGACACCCCGGTCGGCCAGGTCAGTGCCACCCTGCATGAGGACGGCGCCATCACCATCGGCAACGTACCGGCCTACCGCTATCGCCAGCAGATAGCGGTGGACGTCCCGGGCCACGGCATCGTTCACGGCGATATTGCCTGGGGCGGCAACTGGTTCTTCCTGGTCAGTGAGCATGGCCTGCGCCTCGAACTGGACAACCGCGATGCCCTGACCGACTACACCTGGGCCCTGCTCAAGGCCCTCGCAGCCCAGGGCATCACCGGCGAGCACGGTGCGCCAATCGACCATGTCGAACTGTTCGCAGACGACCCCAACGCAGACAGCCGCAACTTCGTGATGTGCCCCGGCAAGGCCTACGACCGCTCGCCCTGCGGCACTGGTACCAGCGCCAAACTCGCGTGCCTTGCCGCCGACGGCAAGCTCGCCGAGGGCCAGGTCTGGACCCAGGCCAGTATCACCGGCAGCCAGTTCCAGGGCCGCTTCGAACGCCTCGGCGAGCGCATTCGCCCGTTCATCACCGGCCGCGCCTACATGACCGCCGACAGCACCCTGCTGATCGACGAACAAGACCCTTTCGCCTGGGGCATCTGACCCCGGCGTTCTTTCTGACTGAACAGTGCAAGGAGTGACCCCATGAACACCAACATTTTCACCGGCACCATGCCCGCCCTGATGACCCCGTGCACCGCCGCGCGCAAGCCAGACTTCGATGCCCTGGTACGCAAGGGCCGCGAACTGATCGAGGCCGGTATGAGCGCGGTGGTGTATTGCGGCTCGATGGGCGACTGGCCGCTGTTGAGCGAGGCCGAGCGCCAGGAAGGCGTCGCGCGCCTGGTGGCCGCTGGCATCCCGACCATCGTCGGCACTGGCGCGGTGAATACCCGTGAAGCCGTCTCCCACGCGGCGCACGCTGCCAAGGTCGGCGCTGCCGGCCTGATGGTGATCCCCCGCGTGCTGTCCCGAGGCGCCTCGCTGGGCGCCCAGCAGCAGCACTTCTCAGCGATCCTGGGCGCCGCACCGAAGCTGCCGGCGGTGATCTACAACAGCCCCTACTACGGCTTCGCCACCCGCGCCGACCTGTTCTTCGCATTGCGCCGCGAGTACCCAAACCTGATCGGCTTCAAGGAATTCGGCGGCGCTGCCGACCTGCGCTACGCCGCCGAGCACATCACCTCGCAAGATGACGATGTGACCTTGATGGTGGGTGTGGACACGCAAGTGGTACACGGTTTCGTCAACTGCAACGCCACCGGCGCCATCACCGGCATCGGCAACGCACTGCCGCGCGAAGTGCTGCAACTGGTCAGCCTGAGCAAGCAGGCCGCCAAGGGCGATGCCCGTGCCCGCCGCCTGGCCCGAGAGCTGGAGTCGGCGCTGGCGGTGCTGTCATCGTTCGATGAAGGCTGCGACCTGGTGCTGTACTACAAGCACCTGATGGTGCTCAACGGCGACACCGAGTACAGCCTGCACTTCAACGAGACCGACGTGCTGACCGATGCCCAGCGCAACTATGCCGAACAGCAATACGCGCTGTTCCGCCAGTGGTACGCCAGTTGGTCGGCCGAGCAGAACATCGCCTGATACCCGACTGCGACGCACGCCCCGTGTAGGAGCGGCCTTGTGCCGCTCCTACAAAGACGGCATCCCGAATTCATTTGCAAAGGACACCTCCATGCCCCTCACCGGCAACCTGCTGATTGGCCAACGCGCCGTGCCCGGCACCGAGGCGCCGATCCACGCCATCGACCCGGCCACCGACCAGCCACTCGAACCCGCCTACCCCGGCGCCAGCGCCGAGCAAGTAGTCCAGGCCTGTGCCCTGGCTTGGGCAGCGTTCGATGCCTACCGCGACACCTCGCTCGAACAACGGGCGTGCTTTCTTGAAACCATCGCCGAGCAGATCGAAGCCCTGGGCGATGAACTGATCGAACGCGCGGTTGCCGAAACCGGCCTGCCCAGCGCACGTATCCTGGGCGAACGTGGCCGCACCAGCACGCAGTTGCGCAGCTTCGCACGGGTGGTGCGCGCCGGGGAGTGGCTGGATGTGCGCGTCGACACCGCCCTGCCCGAGCGCCAGCCCCTGCCACGTCCTGACCTGCGCCAGCGCCAAGTGGCCGTGGGCCCGGTGGCGGTGTTCGGCGCCAGCAACTTCCCGCTGGCCTTCTCGGTCGCTGGCGGCGACACCGCCTCGGCACTGGCTGCGGGCTGCCCGGTGGTGGTCAAGGCGCACAGCGCGCACCCCGGCACCGGCGAATTGGTCGGCCGCGCCGTGGCCAAGGCTGCGCAACTGTGCGGGCTGCCCGAGGGCGTGTTCTCGCTGCTGTACGGCGCTGGACGCGCAGTGGGCATCGGCCTGGTCAGCGACCCGCGCATCAAGGCCGTGGGTTTTACCGGCTCGCGCAGCGGCGGCCTCGCCCTGTGCCAGGCAGCCCAAGCCCGCCCCGAGCCGATCCCGGTGTACGCCGAGATGGCATCGATCAACCCAGTGCTGCTGTTCGATGCCGCCCTGCACAACCGTGGCGAAGCACTGGCTCAGGGCTTCGTCGCCTCGCTCACGCAGGGTGCCGGGCAATTTTGCACCAACCCGGGCCTGGTGATCGCCCGCCAGGGGCCGGCGTTGCAGCGCTTCATAGAGACGGCCAGCGAGCACCTGCGCCAGGCTCAGGCCCAGACCATGCTCACGCCCGGCATCTTCAATGCCTACCAGGCCGGAATCGCCGCGCTGGCGGAGAACCGCAACGCCCAGCTGGCCGCCCGCGGCCTACCGGCCCAAGGGCCGAACCAGTGCCAAGCGCAGTTGTTGCTCACCGAGGCCAACGCGTTTCTCGCCGACCCGGCGCTGCACGCCGAAGTGTTCGGCGCAGCCTCACTGGTGGTGGTCTGCACCAGCGATGATCAAATGCGTGAAGTGACCGAACACCTGGAAGGCCAACTGACCGCCACCCTGCACATGGACGACGCCGACCTGGACGCCGCCCGCGCACTGTTGCCGATCCTTGAGCGCAAGGCTGGGCGCATCCTGGTCAACGGCTGGCCCACCGGGGTGGAGGTCTGCGACGCGATGGTGCATGGTGGACCGTTCCCGGCGACCTCCAATACCCGCAGCACCTCGGTGGGCTCGGCAGCGATCCTGCGCTTCCTGCGTCCGGTGTGCTACCAGGGCTTCCCCGACGCGCTGCTGCCCAGCGCTCTGCAACATGCCAACCCGCTACACCTGCGTCGGCTGCTCGACAGCCAGCGGGAAGCCTGAGCCATGGCCAGCCTCGACACCGATATCGCTGTGGTCGGCGCCGGCATTGTCGGCGTGGCCTGCGCGCTGCAACTGGCACGCCAGGGCAAGCGGGTGCTGCTGATTGATCGACAGGCCCCAGGCCATGGTGCCTCTTGGGGCAATGCTGGTCATTTGGCCAGCGAGCAGGTGTTCCCGATTGCCGACCTGTCAATCCTCAAGCGCCTGCCGAACATGCTGATCGACCCCATGGGCCCGCTGCGCCTGGACTGGAAGTACCTGCCCCGTGCCCTGCCGTGGTTCACCCGGCTGCTGCTCAACCTGCGCCCGACGCCGTTCCAGCGCAGCGTTGCCGGCCTGCGCGCGCTCAACGAAGCCAGCCTTGGGGCCTGGCAACGACTGCTCGGTAGTCTTGGGCGCAGTGACCTGTTCCATGAGCAGGGTTCGCTGCTGGTGTTCGAGCGCCACGAATCGCGCCAGGCGCTGGAAGCATTGCGCACACGCATGCAGGAGCAGGCGGTGCCGGTGACATTCTGGCCAGCGCAGCAGGTGCGCGATGCGGCGCCACAGTTGAGCGAATCACTGCAAGGGGGCCTGTTCTTTCCGCGTACCGGGCATTTCATCGACCCGTACCGGGTGGTCAGCGCCCTGTTCGATGCCGCGCTCGCAGCCGGTGTGCAGTTCGCCAGTCGCGAGATCACCAACGCACGCGTGCAGCACGATGGGGTCAGGCTGGACAGCGCTCAGGGCGCGTTGCAGGCGCGCCAGGTGCTGCTGGCCTGTGGCGCGCACTCGGCCGCGTTGGTCAAGGCACTGACCGGCAAGCGTGTACCACTGGACACCGAGCGCGGCTATCACCTGATGCTGCCAAACGAGCATCAACGCCTGCCTTTCGCCGTCACGTCGCTGGAACGCCGCTTCATCATGACCCCGATGGAAGGCGGCTTGCGCCTGGCCGGCACGGTAGAGTTCGCAGGGCTGAACGCACCGCCGAGTATGCAGCGGGCGTGGCAGTTGCACCGGCTGAGCCAGGGGTTGTTCAAGAGGGACTTGAGTGCCGAGGGGGCGACGCCTTGGATGGGCTTGCGGCCCTCGTTACCGGACTCGTTGCCAGTGATTGACCGGGTGGCCGAAGGCAAGGTGCTGCTGGCGTTCGGGCACCAGCATCTGGGCTTGACCCAGGCGGCGGTGACGGCGGAGTGGGTGGGGAAGATGGTGGAGCAGTCAGCCGGATTGGCAACCTCGTATTACCGGTTGGATCGGTTTTAGCCTGTGCAGGCCTCTTCGCGGGTAAACGCGCTCCCACAGGGGTAGCGTCCAGCCTGAAGGCAGCCCCTTCATCGCAACGCAGATCCCTGTGGGAGCGGGTTCACCCGCGAATGGGCTGCAAAGCAGCCCCTTCACACCTCAGCGATAACGCTCGAGCCAGTGCGCATAGGGTGCAGGCAAGGTCCACGAAGCCTTGTCCACGCCCAGCTCCTTGGCCGCGAAATACGGCCAGTGCGGGTCGGCCAGGTGCGCACGTCCAACCGACACCAGGTCCAGCTGATTGGCCTGGAGCGCGCCTTCGGCCAGTTGCGGCGTACCAAAGCCCCACGCCGAAGTCACCGGCAGGTCCGCCTCACGGCGCACGCGCTCGGCGATTGGGCCCATGAACGCAGGACCCCACGGGATGTTGGTGTCAGGAATGGTGAAACCAACGCTGACGCTCAGCAGGTCCAGGCCACCGGCCTTGAAACGGCGCGCCAGCTCGATGGACTCTTCCAGGGTCTGCTCGTCACGCCCGTCATATTCCAGCACGCCGAAACGCGCAGTCAGCGGCAGGTGCTCAGGCCACACTTCACGCACGGCGGCCAGGGTTTCCAGAAGGAAGCGGCTGCGGTTGTCGAAGCTGCCGCCGTAGGCGTCGGTGCGCTGGTTGGAGTGCGCCGAGAAGAAGCTCTGACCCAGGTAGCCGTGGGCGAAGTGCAGCTCGATCCACTCGAAACCGGCCTCGCGAGCGCGCCGGGCGCCATCGACGAAGTCCTGCTTGACCCGGGCGATGTCCTCCAAGGTCATCTCCCGCGGTACTTTCGGCAGGTGGGCACCGAAGGCGATCGCCGACGGGGCGATGGTCTGCCAGCCGCGAGCGTCGTCGGCGGCAATGTGGTCATCGCCCTCCCAAGGGCGATTGGCACTGGCCTTGCGCCCGGCGTGAGCAATCTGGATGCCCGGCACCGAGCCTGCGGCCTTGATCGCCTGCACCACCGGCACGAAGGCCTGGGCATGGGCGTCGCTCCAGATCCCGGCGCAACCGGGGGTGATGCGCCCTTCTGGCGCCACGGCGGTGGCCTCGACCACCACCAGGCCTGCGCCGCCACGGGCAAGACCGGCCAAGTGTACGTGGTGCCAATCGTTGATCAGGCCGTCCTCGGCCATGTACTGGCACATCGGTGGAATGGCGATACGGTTGCGCAGGGTCACGTCTTTGAGGGTATAGGGCTGGAACAATGCCGACATGGGGGAACTCCAGGGGATGGGTTGCATACGATTGTTCGATCATATTCGAACTATGGCAATTTTGGAAACCCCCGTTATCATGTCGGCCATGCGAGCCTATACTCACCCCTCCCCCGACAACCTCACGCTGGAGCGCCTGCTCTATGCCCTGAGCGACCCTGTGCGCCTGGAGATCGTCCGCCATCTGGCCGGCACCGCCGAAGCCAGCTGCGGAGAACTGGACGGCGGGCGTCCGAAGTCGAGCATGTCCCATCACTTTCGCGTGTTGCGCGAGGCCGGGCTGGTGTACACCCGCAACGTCGGCACCACGCACATGAACTCGCTGCGCAGCGACATTCTGGATGAACGGTTTCCAGGGTTGCTCGCGTGCGTGTTGCGCCAGCGTTGAGCTGACCAGGCGCAGCAGGAACTTCAAAAAGCCCACAAAAAAGCCCCGAGTCCGCCAGTGGCGAAGCTCGGGGCGGGTGTTGCCGGGTTACCCCGGCACACGCTCAGGCCTTAGAGGGCCATGTCGTTGGCAGGCTTGCTTTCGACAGGCGCCGCGATCGGCGCAACGCTGGTGCCGACGCTCTGGTCGATCACCGGCGGCTTCTCAAGTTGCAATACTTCGGCGGTGTAGTTCCACTCTTTCTGAGTGGCGGCGGCCGAGTCGTTCAACTTGGTGCCATAGCTTGGGATGATCTCCTTGAGCTTGGCTTGCCACTCTGGGGTGGCGACCTTTTCCTTGAACACGGTTTCCAGCACGTTGAGCATGATCGGCGCAGCGGTCGAAGCACCTGGCGAGGCACCCAGCAGGCCTGCGATGGTGCGGTCTTGCGAGGCCACCACTTCGGTGCCCAGCTTCAGCACGCCGCCCTTCTCGGCATCACGCTTGATGATCTGCACGCGCTGACCGGCCTGCCACAGGCGCCAGTCTTCTTTCTTGGCCTCTGGGAAGTAGGTGCGCAGGGCTTCGAAGCGGTCGTCATCCGACAGCATCAGCTGACCGGCGAGGTATTCCACCAGCGGGTACTGCTCGATACCGACCTTGGTCATCGGCCAGACGTTGTGCATCGTGGTGCTGCTCAGCAGGTCCAGGTACGAGCCGTTCTTCAGGAACTTGGTCGAGAAGGTCGCGAATGGCCCGAACAGGATCACGCGCTTGCCGTCGAGCACGCGGGTGTCCAGGTGCGGAACCGACATGGGTGGCGCACCGGTGGAGGCAATGCCGTAGGCCTTGGCCATGTGCTGCATGGCAACGGTAGGGTTCTCGGTTACCAGGAACGAACCGCCAACCGGGAAACCTGCGTACTCCTTGGCCTCAGGGATGCCCGACTTCTGCAGCAGCTTCAGCGCACCGCCGCCAGCACCGATGAACAGGAACTTGGCGTCGGTGGCGTGCTCGGTGCCATCCTTCAGGTTCTTGTACTCGACGTGCCAGGAGCCGTCTTCGTTGCGGGTGATGTCCTGCACTTCGCTGGACAGCTTGAGGTCGAAGTTCGGCTGAGCCTTCAGGTGGCCGACGAACTGGCGGGTGATCTCGCCGAAGTTCACGTCGGTGCCGATCGGCGTCCAGGTGACCGCCAGTTTCTGATTCGGGTCACGGCCTTGCATCATCAACGGGACCCACTTGGCGATCTGCGCGTGGTCCTCGGAGTACTGCATCGGACGGAACAGCGGGCTCTGCTGCAGGGCGTCGTAACGCTTCTTCAGGAACTTGATGTTGTCATCGCCCCAGACGAAGCTCATGTGCGGGGTGGTGTTGATGAACGAGTGCGGGTTCTTCAGCACGCCCTGGCGCACTTGCCAGGCCCAGAACTGACGAGAGATCTGGAACGACTCGTTGATCTCGATGGCCTTGGTGATGTTGACGTTGCCGTCTTTGTCTTCCGGGGTGTAGTTCAGCTCGGCCAGCGCGGAGTGGCCGGTACCGGCGTTGTTCCAGCCGTTGGAGCTTTCTTCGGCGACGCCGTCCAGGCGCTCGACCATTTCCATCGACCAGCTCGGCTCCAGCTCGTTGAGCCAGACCGCCAGGGTGGAACTCATGATGCCGCCGCCGACCAGCAGCACGTCAACTTTTTTGGTCTCTTCGGCGTGGGCGTGCATGAAGCTCGCCGCGACAGCCAGACCCAGCAAGGTCTTGCCAGCTTTCTTGAACATTGATCGATTCCAGGGTTGTAGAACGGAGTGAGGGCCTGTGGCTGGCCCGGGTGTTCCATGTTCTTCAGCGCAGGCTTTTTGTGATCATTGTTCAGCAGCTAGAGAACCCGAAGACGATCCAGTCTTTCGTCGAATTGACCGACACGCTGAATCGTTTCGCGGCGGATTGTAACCGAATTGCCAGCACAAACAAATTGTGCACGGCCAGGCAAGGCGGCAGGTTGTCTCAGGCCGATTGCAGTATTCGTCGCGCGCCCCTACTATTGCGATCACTTCTCATTTGCACATAAATAGCGCTCGCGCCGGATGCCGCCGTGGTTTCGATACCTGAAGTGAATGCCTCGCTCCACACCCTTTACCACAGCCACTCGCGCTGGCTACTGGGCGTACTGCACCGGCGTCTGGGCTGTCGCTGCGAAGCTGCCGACCTGGTGCAGGACACCTTCGTGCGGCTGGTCCAGCGCCCGCGCAGCTTCGACGGCGCCAGCGGCGAGCGCTCGTACCTAGCCACCATCGCCCGCGGTCTGTGCGTAGACCACTGGCGCCGCCAGCGCTTGGAGCACGCCTGGTTGCAGCAACTGGCGTTGCAACCCGAAGCGGTGCAGCCCTCCCCCGAGCAGCGCGCGATCATCGTCGAGACCCTGCACGAGGTAGACGCCATGCTGCTGCGCCTACCGGCCAAGGTGCGCCAGGCTTTTTTGCTGGCACAGGTCGACGGCCTGGCCTACCGCGACATCGCCGCGCGCATCGGCGTCAGCGAACGGATGATCAAGAAGTACTTGGCCCAAGCCTTCTTGCACTGCGCCATCCTCGAAGCCGAACTCGACGGCGTGCTGGTGGAGTGAGCCGATGAACCTGCCCACGCAGAAACTCAGCCACGCCAGCCTGCAACAGGCCGCGCACTGGTATGTGCAATTGCAGGATGAACCGGTTGCCCCGCAGCTGCGCCAGCAGTGGCAGCACTGGTTAGACCAGCACGGCGAGCACCAGGCCGCCTGGCTGTACGTGCAGCGCGTGGGCGAACGCTTCGCCCCGCTGCTGGCCGAAGGCGGCGCTGCCGGGCATGCCCTGCGCGAGCATGAGCCGCACCGCTTCAGCCGCCGCGCGGGGCTCAAGGCCCTGCTGGTGTGCGGCGCCAGCTCGCTGCTTGGCTGGCAGGCCTGGCGCGGTGCGCCGCTGTCGGGCTGGACAGCAGATCTTTCCACCGGCATCGGCGAAAACCGGCAGACCCGCCTGAACGACGGCAGCCAGCTGTGGCTGGGCGCTCAGAGCGCGGTCGACCTGGACTTCTCGGCACTGGCCCGGGTGCTGCGCCTGCGCTTTGGCGAAATCCTCGTGGACACCGCGCATGACGCGCAGCGTCCGTTCTTCGTCGACACCGCCCAAGGCCGCATGCAGGCCCTGGGTACGCGCTTCGCGGTGTGCCAGCAAGGCGACAACACGCGCTTGAACGTGTACGCCGGGGCGGTCGAGGTGTGCACTGCACTGGGCGGCGAGCGGCGCATCGTGCAAGCCGGCCAGCAGGTCGACTTCAGCGCCCAGGCCATCGGCGCCAGCGGCCCCGCACAGAGCGCCGGGCAGTCGTGGATCGAGCGGCGCCTGAACGCCGAGGCCATGCCGCTTGCGCAGTTGCTGCAGACCTTGGGCCGCTATCGCCATGGCCACCTGGGCTGGCATCCCTCGGTGGCCGGCTTGTCGGTGATGGGCGCGTTTCCGCTGGACGACACCGACCGCGCGCTGGCGTTGCTGCAAGCGGCGTTGCCGGTGCGGGTGCAGCGCCTGACGCCATGGTGGGTAACCCTGGAACCGGTTTGAACCGGCCCTGCGCGCGCCCTCCTGTAGGAGCGGCCTCACCGGGGCGCCGTCCGGCCGCGAAGGGCCGCAAAGCGGCCCCTGAGGCAAACACCTGAAAAAAAACCGGCTGCACAGTTCCCCTTTTTCAATCTCATTCGGTTTACCCCTGGCAACCCCCATCAACCTGCCGTATCGATTCCAGGGACCCGCATGCCGATGCCTCTCCACCCCTTGCTTCGCCTGGCGCTCACCGCGCCGCTAACCCTTTGCGCCGCCGCGCCGCTGCTGCTGCCGGCCACCCTGGCGCATGCCGAGCAAGCCGCCAGCACCGAGCAGAACTTCGACATCGCCCCCGGCACGCTGGCCGCCGCCCTCAATCAGTTCAGCGGCCAGGCCGGCATCTATCTGGCCGGCAGCAACGAGCTGGCGGCCGGCAAGACCAGCCCAGGCCTGCACGGCCGCTATAGCGTGGCCCAGGGCCTGACGCGCCTGCTCCACGGCAGCGGCCTGCTGGCTGTGCCGCAGGGCAATGCCGGTTATGTCCTGCAACCGGCCGCCGAAGGCAGCGCGTTGCAACTGGATGCCACCGCCATTAGCGCCGCCTTGCTCAATGGCAGTGGCCAGGAAGACACCGGTTATCGCGCGGTGGCGAGCACCACGGCGAGCAAGACCAGCACCGCCCTGGCCGAGACCCCGCGTTCGGTCTCGGTGGTGACGCGCAAACGCATGGACGACCAGCAATCGCAGACCCTCACTGAAGTGCTCGGCTATGTGCCGGGCATCTTTTCGCCGCCGTTCGCCGGAGGTGACGGGCAAGCCGGCGACCTGTTCTTCATCCGCGGCTTCAACGCCACCGACTGGGGCTATGGCCTGTTGCGCGACGGCCTGCGGGTGCAAGGCAACCGCTACGACACCAGCAGCGAACCCTACGGCCTGGAGCGAGTGGAAGTGTTCCGCGGCCCGACCTCGATCCTGTACGGTGAAAACGCCCCCGGCGGCGTGGTCAACCTGGTCAGCAAACGACCCACCGCCGAAGCCCGGGGCGAGGTGCAGCTCAGCTATGGCAGCCACAACCGCCGCCAGTTGGGCGTCGATGTGTCTGGCCCGCTGACCGATGAAGGCAACATCCTCGGGCGCCTGGTGGTGATGGGACGCAAGTCCGACACCCAGGTCGAGCATCAACCGGACGACCGTCTATACCTCGCGCCGTCGCTGACCTTGAATTTCGATGACTTCAACAGCCTGACCGTACTGGCCACCTACCAGCGCGACCGCACCTTGATGGAGCTGGGCCACCCGGCTGCCGGCACCTTGCTGCACAACCCCAACGGCAAGATCGACAAGGACCAGCTGTCGGGCAACCCCGACTGGGACAACTTCCAGCGTGAAACCTGGAGCCTGGGCTACGAGTTCAGCCACCGCTTCAACGACACCTGGCAGTTCCGCCAGAACTCGCGCTACATGCAGTCGCGCATCGACCGCCAGGAAACCTGGCCGGGTAGCCTGGAGGACGGTGGTTTCGGCACCTCCATGAATGTCCAGTACTACGACCGCTACAACCGCTCGATCGCCTATTCGCTGGACAACCAGTTCGAAGGCCACTTCGAGCAAGGCGCGATGGAGCATACCGTGCTGGTGGGCGCGAGCCTTGACCGCACCTCGTTCAACCAGGACTGGGACGCAGGTGTCGGCCGCCTCGAAAACGTGTTCGACCCGGTGTGGAGCGGCACGCCGAGTGCGCCGTTCCACGTGCAGAACGCCCTGCTCGAACAGACCCTGTATGGCCTCTACGCGCAGTGGCAGACCAAAGTCGACCAGTGGGTGCTGTTGCTCGGCGGGCGCCTGGACCGCGCCAACAGCCAGTTCCGCAACAAGGCAGGCACTCTGAACCTGCCCGCCGACATGGACAACTGGGACAGCGACTTCACCTGGCAAACCGGCGTGATGTACCAGTTCGAAAACGGCCTGTCGCCGTACTTCAGCTACTCCACCGCCTTTGCCCCGACCCAGCAGACCGAAAGCCAGAACGGCGCGCTCGACCCGACCACTAGCGAACAGTACGAGGTGGGCGTGAAATACGAGCCCAAGGGCTGGAACACCGCCTTCACCGCCTCGGTGTACGACCTGCGCAAGAAAGACGACGTGGTGTTCGATGCCGGTGACTATCGCCAGATCGGCGCCAGCCGCGCCAAGGGCGTGGAATTGGAGCTAAACAGCGACCTGACCGACAACCTCAACCTGACGGCGGCCTACACCTATACCGACTCGCGTATCACCAAGGATCAGGCAGGTTCGCTGCTCGAAGGCCACCAGATGACCGGGGTACCGCGCAACCAAGCGTCGGTGTGGAGCACCTATCGCTTTCGTGACGGCTTGCTCAAGGGCTTGCAGCTCGGCACCGGCGTGCGCCACTTCGACAGCACCTTCGCCTACACCCCGATCAGCCTGTACGGCACCTTGGACAGCGGTGACGTAACCCTGGTGGATGCCAAGGTCGGCTACGACATCGACGAAAACTGGTCGGTGGAGATCAATGCGCGCAACCTGTTCGACAAGGAGTACGTGGCCGGTTGCAACAACGCCGGGCGTTGCTACTGGGGTGAAGAGCGCACGCTGCTGGGCACAGTTTCGCTGCGCTGGTAAACCCAGCGCGGGGCTCCTCGCAACAGCGCCGTGCCCCGCGCTGGCGGCTTACAAGGCCGTCGGATTACCGGTGAGGTTGAGCGCACTGAACAGCTTGGGCACGAAGGCGTACACCGCGAACCACGGAATCACCGCGCAGGCCCAGAACATCACCACGAAGAAGATCCGTTTGCCGTAGCCGGCGCGAGCCACGCGACTTCTCATGGCCCAGCCAAGGCCCGTACGCCGGGTCAGCAACTGATGGAAACGGTTGATCTGCACGTCAAGGGGGAGGAAACACTCAGACTTCCAGGCCCGCGCGCAACTGCCCCCACTTCAACACCGAGTTGACGCCAATCGACAGGAACGGTTGCGGCGGGGTCTTGTTGGGGCCGGGCGAGGCCAGCAGGAAGTCGATGTGCTCGTTGCGCTGGCCTGCCAGCCAATCGGCCAGCAACTTGCCAGTGGCGGTGCCGCGGGTGATGCCCAGGCCGTTGCAGCACAGTGCGCCATAGACGTGGGGCGCCAGTTGGCCGAAAAAGCCTTCGTGGTTCTCGGACAGGCAGATCGCACCGCTCCAGGTGTATTCGAAATCGACGTTGCCCAGCATCGGGAAGCGCCGTTCGAACGACTTGCGGTGGGTCGGCAGGTGGCGCTGTAGCATGTGGCGCCGTGGACGACCATCGGGGTAGAAGTTGAAGCTGTTGCGAATGAGGATGCGATTGTCGACGGTGCGCCGCACAGTGCTGCCGAACGGGTGCGCCGGGATCACGCCCCAGACGCCTTGACCGCCCAGGCGCGCTTGCTCGTCCTCGTTCAGCTGACGGCTCAGGCTGGCGTACAGGAAGGTCGGCAACAGGCGGCTCTTGAGAAAGCCGAAGTGCGAGGCGAAGCCATTGTTGGCCAGGATCAACTTGTCGGTGACGATGCTGCCGTGGGCGTGTACCAGGGTGATCTTGTCGCCCTGCTCCAGCGCGGTGATGGCGGTGTTCTCGTATAAGCTGACGTTGGCCGGCAGGTTGTCAGCCAGGCCCTTGACCAGCGCCGCCGGCTGCAACAGCAAGGTGCCGGGAATGTGCAGGGCCTTCTTGTAGTAGGCGGTGCCGATGTGCGCAGGCAAGTCCTTGGACTCGATCAGCGTGGACGCCCGGCCAATCTTTTCAAGGCCTGAGCGGTAGGCGTCAAGAATCGCGATGCCCTTCTCGCCCACGGCGGCCTGGTACTTGCCGGACTCGGACATCTGGCAATCGATGCCGTGCGCGGCCACGATCTCGCGCAGGTAGTCCTGGCCCAAGGTGTTGAGCTTGAGGATCTTCATCGCCGTGGTGACATCACCGATGTAGTCCTTGGCGCCGATGTCATGCGGCACATCAATGGCAAAACCTGCGTTGCGCCCGGACGAACCAAAGCCCACTTCCTGCGCCTCGACCAGCACGATTTCCTGATCAGAGAAATTCAGCGCCAACTGCCGGGCGACGGCAAGGCCAGTAAGGCCGGCGCCGATGACGGTCCAACGCGCCCGTTTGTGCCCGGCAAGGGCCGGACGTGGTTGGCGCTGGGCGCTGGTGTGGAACCAGCCCGGACGGGAATCGTCGCCAGGAAGCGATGTGACTTTGTACATGCGTTTACTCCGGTTCTTGTACTTGTGCCGTCAGTACGCGGTGCGGTCAGCCGCGTGCTCGGTCGCAGCCCGGCAAACACCGTGCTCAGTGGCCCACGAACAGATCTGGACAACGCGTGCGCGGGCCTTGAAGTGCGACGCCCGGCCATTCTCCAATCTATGTATACATATTGTCTACTTTTAAAATTACCCCCCTATCTCGACCTTTCATCCGCCTACCTCAGGCACCACCGCAAACCAGCGCCGAGGCCGTTGCTAAGCCACCCCTGAAAACAAAAACCCCCGGCCACATCCATGGCCGGGGGTCTTGGATCAAGCCGCTAGCGGCCTGATCGGGGTATCGCCAAGATTACTGCTGCTGAGGCAGTTTATCGATCGGGCCGCAGCCACCGATGATCTTGGAGATGGAAACTGCTGGGTGGAACAGGTAGTCGTACGAGCAGTTCTTCGGCTGGTTGTACACTTGGCCAGTGCAACCGGACAGCAGGGCAACACCCGAAACGACAGCAACAGCGACGGTTGCTTTGATCAGCTTTTTCATAAAAATCCTTTAAGTCCTTGATCCGCCAACACAATGATGGCGCAGGAATGATACGAAAAACGGCTTTCGAATCCAAGCCAAGCGTCCTGGTGTGGCGTTTGGTAGAGCCATCAGCGGACGTCGAAACGGCGCAGGGTTGCGGTGGCAACAGCCCGCTAACGGCTACTGCTGCCTAGCGATTCGAACCGGCGCCGCCTCTGGAACAGCCCTACGCCCAACCCGACTGCATAGACCGACAGTAAGCCCACGTCCATTCCAAGAAAGCGGGTCTGGCTTGCCAAAATACAGCCGATGGGGCCTATCACCATCAAAGCGACCCCGAGCCATTTGCGTATTGCGTACGACCGGAGAAAGCGATCGAGCAATACATAGGCCCCAAGCGCAATTGCCAAATGGATAATTTCCGACATATGCGCCTCTGCTCAAGCCTTGATGATCAGACTGGTGATGCTGCGCTGCGGACCAATGCCACCATTGACCTGCGCCTCGATGCTGACGAGCACATCGCCTGCATGGTAGGTGGGTAGGACTTCGTTGGTGTACGCGCGAGTAGCAGTGCCAACCACTGCCCCCACAAAGGGTGTGCTGACTGCACTGGTACCGGCGGTAAAGATGGCACCTATAGCGTTGGCGACAGTTGTACGTTGGGTATTGAGGCTATCGCCCTGTTGGCGGCTAAGCGGTTTGGAGACAGCGACCTTCATCAGGCAAGGCAGCTTTCGGCCTGCATCTTGTCGTATACCTCGACCACCTTGCTGTTGACTGCATAGTGAGCACTTCTGGCTTCGCCGATATGCAGTTCGCGTAGGCGCCCGCGCTCGTTATCAGTCAGGGTGACCTGCAGGACGCTGAACACGATTCCGTGATTGCCCATGAGTTGGAAGGTCCCTTCGAACTGCATTGCACGCGTCCTTTCGCAGCAAAGCGGGAATTGTCCCTTTCCAAGGTGATCGTTGCAAATGGCCGAAACACTCAAGATGTTCGCAAACATTACGGAGAAGAATGCCACGCGCGTGGCGATCAGCAGTGGACAGATCCGACGAGGCCCCAAGGTGCCAAATCTGTCCTAGAAACTGCCCGGATTTGAAACTCTAAACGACGAAGCCCTCGAAAACTTACGAAACTTCTGACAGAGCGTGACCATGGACGCAGCCACCACCACAGCCGACGCGCTTGAACTGCTACATCTCAACCAGATAGCTATCCGGACCGCAATTGAAGAGGTCAGTACATGGATACGTCAACGCGGCTCCACTGACGTTCACGACAACGTGATGCCGGCATTGCAGGTACTGGACACCAATGCCGGGGCCATCGGCTCAGCAATCGAGAAGTTACGGGAATGAATGATTGGAGCAACATTAGTAATTGACCTTCCATCCAATATAGGAAGGTCGTTTTCAATGGGCTCTGAATGACTGTTGGATATGATTTTATTGGCTCGTTGCTTCTTCAATCTCCGTACGATTGGAAGTCTCCGAGATATCATCAAATTCTTCATCGACCTCGAACAGGCCCTTCGGTATGGCTCGGAGCTTGAGCAACATAGTACTACCATGCGGCGTCAACCTCCACTTTGATGTCTCGCTATGATACTCAGTAAAGCCGAGAGCTTTGAACTGAATTTTTATCGTCTGCTCATCACGCCAGTCAATGCTGAAATATCTAAGATCGTCATAGCCTTTTAGTTCTTCATCGTTTTTCATTTGGGTGCTATCAACGTAGTCAGATTCTATAATCTTATTGAGCCCCACCTGATACTCATGATCACTTATGCCATCAAGCATAAGGGCGCCTATATCTTCAAATATATCATTCCATGAAATTCTAATGGTGCGAGTAAAGGTCCAGATTTCGCCATTCTCATCGTCGGCATTAAACTCGAAGACTACAGGGAAATTCTCATCCCCCTGAGCCAATTCGCTTACCCCGTCTGGTATCTCCAATGCTGACTTATTAAGCTGCTCCTCGAGGTCATCTATTATTTTACGCAAGCGGAGCACCTCTTCAGCAGCAAGGGATGCAGCAGCCTTGTCTGCACGAACCCAGCCGGGCATAGGGTGAGTTTTTATTAACCTTACCAAACTACGACTTACTACCGAGCCAAGCTCTGCTGAAGTCTCCCAATATTTACACATCTTCTTCTGAGTTAAAATTCGAAACTTTTCCAGCAAAACTTTTGACTCAGCACTGGTTTCGGTTTTTGCTGCCGTGATGTTTGCAGGCGTTTTGTGAAGGAATGCAATAATTGGCTTGCCAGTCTCCAGCGCGTACTGGTATTCCTGCTCAGTATAGCTGATACCCTGTGGGCCGATTGATCCATAGCGACCGCCAACGATTATAATGTAGTAGTCGCACTCATCAATCACCCGCTTTATCAAGCTCCACTGATCCTCATCAGTCGCTGGGAATAACTCCATTCCTGCTGGAATGCAGTCCAGTTCCAGAAGGGCTTGTATAACCTCATGCCTCTCTTCGCGAAGGTCTTCATAGGTGGAGCTTACAAAAACTTGATGGCGACGCTCTATGCTCATGCTGTACTATTCCATGTATGTAATATTAAATAATCTCAGTGATGCATCGCCGGCAGAACCGGATGTCAGTACCCACATTCAATCCTCGATACTGTCGATGGCGAAATTAATGAAAGCAGAGCAAGTGATGAGCATGAATCGCGCATCTGCTTTTGTAGAAGTACTGGTGCTATCTAGAAGTGCATGCCTGATCCCACCAGCGTCACTCGTATATCCGTACAAGGTCATGAACGCTGATTTTAGGCTGGAGTGCAAACCGTGCTTTGCTTCAAGCGTTTTGAGTGCTTGGCCTAGTGTTGCTTTGTCATCATTTATTAACTTTTTTGCGAGCGATTCGACAGCACTAATGCTTTCTTTGATTGAATTGCGATAATCAGGATTTTCCCTGTCAGTTAGCAAACTGAGGGCGGAGCTTAAGTGAGTCCTAACGCCCGCGTAGCGATCGGAGTTGACGATTGCTGACTCGATTTCATCGATTTCATCAGTGGAAGTTATAGGAGTCAACTTTCCTGAAACAAAGCGATAAGCGGAATTCTCCTGCTCCAGCACCAAATTAAATGCGCTTGCAAATCTTTTTTGCTCGCTCTCGTCCGATGAGTCTACAACAAACTCCACAAAGCTATATGTACGATGCCAACTCATTTTGAAAAATTCTTCACGAATGGTCTTTTTGAAATCTGACCATTTGTAAGGAACGGTATCTAAGGGAGCTTTGAAAAAATCTCTATATGTCTGAGTAGCAAACCAACTTAAACTAGATCCTACGACTTTGTCGTACTTTGCAGGGTGCGTGAATCTGTTAAGTCGGTAAGAAATAATGACGTTCCATAAGGAGTTTTTCAAATCACGATCAATGCTGTCAATCTGAGCAGTCTTAGTCGCCGGAGCCAAGCCCATGCGCTGCGAAAAATCCATCGTCACCATGGCACCTCGTGTGTCTGCCTTAACGGCCGTCATTGGCCAGTGTGCTCACAGAGCGAGAACGTATGGATTGTACACCGCCGAATGTGGCCAGTGGCTACACAGGTTTAAGTGGTCAAACCGAGTGGTCAAATGCAAAAACAGCAGACGAAAAAAAACCCCGTAAATCAAAGACTTACGAGGCTTTTTTCGATATGGCGGAGAGATAGGGATTTGAACCCTAGGTACTGTTGCCAGTACAACGGATTTCGAATCCGTCCCGTTCGACCACTCCGGCATCTCTCCAGTGGCGCGAATCATACCAGCGTTTACGCTTTTAGCAAACTTTTTTTGAAAAAAATTCGCGTGGTATCAGACGCTTGCGTGAACGTACCGCTTACAGCGGTACGCCCAGGCGCTTGGCAACTTCTTCGTAGGCTTCGATCACATCGCCCAGGCCCTGACGGAAGCGGTCCTTGTCCATCTTCTTGCGAGTTTCCTTGTCCCACAGGCGGCAACCGTCCGGGCTGAACTCGTCACCCAGTACGATCTGGCCACGGAATACGCCAAACTCCAGCTTGAAGTCGACCAGCAGCAGGCCGGCGTCATCGAACAGCTTGCTCAGCACTTCGTTGACCTTCAGCGACAGCTTCTTCATTTCGGCCAACTGCTCGGCGGTACCCCAGCCGAACGCGACGACATGCGATTCGTTGATGAAGGGGTCGCCCTTCTCGTCGTTCTTCAGGAACAGCTCGAAGGTCGACGGCGAAAGCTGGATGCCTTCCTCGACGCCCAGGCGCTTGACCAGGCTGCCAGCTGCGTAGTTACGCACCACGCACTCGACCGGGATCATGTCGAGCTTCTTCACCAGGCACTCGTTGTCGCCCAGCAGCTTGTCGAACTGGGTCGGCACACCGGCTTCTTCGAGTTTCTGCATGATGAAGGCGTTGAACTTGTTGTTCACCATGCCTTTACGGTCGAGCTGTTCGATACGCTTGCCGTCGAACGCCGAGGTGTCGTTGCGGAACAAGAGGATCAGGCGGTCGGCGTCGTCGGTCTTGTAAACCGATTTGGCCTTGCCGCGGTAGAGTTCGTCGCGTTTTTCCATGATGGGCTCCGCTTGCTGAGTTGGTGGGCTAGGCGATATGGCGCCAGTCGAGCCCATGGTCCTGATTCGCCACCTGGAGCCAGTTCGGATCGCACCCGAGGGTATCGACGAAACACTGGAGCGCCAGTTGTGGCAGGTTGTTCTTGCTGCTGAGGTGGGCCAGCACCAGATGCTGCAGGTTGTTCCAGCCCAGCTCTTTCACCAGGCTTGCGGCCTGGTGGTTGTTCAAATGGCCCTGGCTGCCACCGACCCGCAGCTTGAGAAAGCGCGGATAGTGGCCACGGGCAAGCAGGTCACGGCAGTGATTGGCTTCGATCAGCAACGCATCGAGCCCCTGATAACGCTCGAGCAACTGCGAATCATAGCTGCCAAGGTCAGTGAGCATGCCAAAGCGCCGCTGGCCGTCGCTGATCACGTACTGCAGCGGCTCGTAGGCATCATGCTCGACCCGCGCGGCGCTGACGTGCAGCGCGCCGATGCGCAGTACATCGCCACAACCGATGAACTCGGCCACCTCCACCGGCTTGCGCAAGCCGCGCAGGGTGCCCTGGCTCATGTAGACCGGTACATTGTAGCGGCGTGCGAGCAACCCGACCCCATGCACGTGGTCGGCATGTTCATGGGTGACCAGCACCGCGCTCAGTTGCTGCGCCGAAACCCCGAGCAGCGCCAGGCGCCGCTCGGTTTCACGTAACGAGAATCCGCAATCGACCAGAATGAACGTGTCACCACTGGCGATCAGCGTGCCATTTCCCTGGCTACCGCTTCCCAGAACCGCGAAGCGCACTTAGCCCAGGCGGTCCTGGATGGCGCTCAGCACGCGGCGGGCCACATCGGCCGGTGCCACGGTGTTGATGTTCTTCTCGACGGTCACCTGCACGTTCTCGCCCACTTTGCTCAAGCGCACCTGATAGCGCTCGGCACGGGCTTCACGTTCTTCCTTGGTCGGTTCGCTGCCGAACACGCGGCTGAAGAAGCCAGGCTCCTTCTGCTTGTCTTCCGGCTTCTCGGACAGGTTGATGTAGTACAAGCCAAGGCTGCGGTTGATGTCTTCAACCCGCCACTCGCCCTTTTCCAGGGCGCGGCCTACGCCAGACCAGGCGCGGTCCAGGTCCGAGCCGAGGTACAGCACCGGGTTGCCGCTGCCGTCTTCGCTGAGGCTGACCTGGCTGGGTGCGTCGAAATCGCGCGCCGCCAGCAGCGACACCGAACCGCCCTTCTCGGCGCTGCGGTTCATGCTGGCAAGCATTTCGTCGACCAGCAGCGCATCGGCGCCAGCGTTGCTCGACGTGGATGGGAAGTCAGGCTCGGCCGTGCTGCCCGCCGGGCGCTCGACGCTAACCACGTAGACTTCCGAGGTGTTGCGCTGCACGCCGGGTTCCATGCGCACACGCACGCGCACTTCGCTGTCCTGGCTGCTGGAGGCGCTGGCCAGACGCTGGCCGAGCGAGGCCGACAACTCGTCGAAGCGCTGCCAGGTGGTGGTGAACTCACCGGTCTGCGGACGCTCCTCGGCGATACGGAAACCGTTGTCCTCAAAGAACTGATGGGTTACCGGCCAGACTTCGGCAGGCGCGCGCTGGGCCAAGACCCAACGGCTGCTGCCGCTGCGCTGCAGGGTGAAATCGCTGACATCGGCGCTGGCCGACAGCGGCTGTGGGCGCGGCACCTCGAATTCGCCGGCCGCCTGGCCGTCGGCGACGTTGCGCGGGATCGGCAGCAGCGGGTCGAGGCGCTTGACGTTGGTCGCGTCCGGCGGCAGCTGCATGGGGGCGGTCGGACGCGCCTCCAGGTAATCGCTGCCACGGTCGCGGAAATAGCCGTCCTCACCCCACAGCCAGCCGCAACCGCTGGTGCTGGAGATGATCAGGGCAAGGGTGGAAAGACCAGCCAGTCGCTTCATGCGGTGTACTTCCTCGATTAAACCAGTACGCCGGACTGGCGCAAGGCAGTACGGACTTTGTCGTGGCAGCTGTCGCTCAGCCAGGTCAATGGCAGGCGAATGCCCTTGTGCATCAGGCCCATTTCGACGAGTGCCCATTTCACCGGAATCGGGTTGGCCTCGCAGAACAGGTCCTTGTGCAGCGGCATGAGTTTTTCGTTGATCGCGCGGGCCTTCTCGGCATTGCCCTCAAGGGCGGCCTCGCACATATCGGCCATTTCGCGCGGGGCGACGTTGGCGGTAACGGAGATGTTGCCCTTGCCGCCCATGAGAATCAGCTCAACCGCGGTCGGATCGTCACCGGACATGACGATGAAGTCTTTGTCGACGCCGTCCAGGATCGCCTTGGCGCGCGCTAGGTCGCCGGTGGCTTCCTTGATGCCGATGATGTTCTTGACGCTCGACAGGCGGATCACAGTCTCGGCCTGCATGTCGCAGGAGGTGCGGCCGGGTACGTTGTAGAGAATCTGCGGGATGTCGACGGCTTCGGCGATGTGTTTGAAGTGCTGGTACAAGCCTTCCTGGGTCGGCTTGTTGTAGTAGGGCACGACCAGCAGGCAGGCGTCGGCACCGGCATTCTTGGCATTTTGCGTCAGGTGCACGGCTTCGGCGGTGGAGTTGGCACCAGTGCCGGCGATCACGGGGATCGGGTGCTTGCTGTGCTTGACCCGCTCGACCACGTGCTTGATGACCAGGATGTGCTCTTCGACATCGAGCGTTGCGGATTCACCGGTAGTGCCGACAGCGACGATCGCGTGGGTGCCGTTTTCCAGGTGGAAGTCTACAAGTTTGTCGAGGCTGTCCCAGTCCAGACGCCCTTGTGCATCCATGGGTGTGACCAACGCCACCATACTGCCCGCAATCATGTAACTGCTCCTGCCGGAAAAAGAGAGCGGTAATGGTACTGGGGGCATCGGCCTTGTACAAGCGAAGCAGGCGGGCGGAGCATTCCCCTTCGCGCCTTATTTCGCTACCCTTGATCCTTTGATCGGTGCAGCGCGGCCCGTCGGGCCGTCGACAGTGCTTCCGGCCTGCCTGCATAGCCGCCAAACCCGTCCTGCACCGACCGCTCATCGCTTTAGGAATGCTGCATGTCCACCCCCACCGTCCGCGAACAATTCATCGTCATCAGTGCCCTGGGCCCTAACCCCATGGAGCTGGCCAACGTGCTGAGCCGCGCAGCCTTCGACAACCGCTGCGCGGTGGTCACCTCGCGCCTGACCCGCCACGGCGAAACCAGCGCCCTGGTGCTGCAGGTCGGTGGCAGTTGGGATGCCCTGGCACGCCTTGAAACCACCCTGCCGGGCCTTGCCAAGAAACACGATCTGACGCTCAACGTGGTACGCAGCGCCGATCAAGAAGTACGCCCGCAAGCCCTGCCGTACGTCGCTTATGTCAGCGCCGCCTACCGCCCGGACATCATCAGCGAGCTGTGCCAGTTCTTCCTCGACCACCGCGTCGAACTCGACGCCATGACCTGCGACACCTACCTGGCGCCGCAGACCGGCAGCAGCATGCTCAACGCCCAGTTCACCGTGATCCTGCCGGCCGGCACCCAGATCAGCTGGCTGCGCGACCAGTTCCTCGATTTTGCCGACGCACTCAACCTGGACGCGCTGATCGAACCGTGGCGCCCACAGAACCCTGTCTAAGGAGGCATCCATGGCTGTAGCACTCGACCAACCCGTCGCTGATTTCCAGGCCCAGGCCACCAGCGGCCAGAGCGTCAGCCTGGCCGAACTCAAGGGCAAGCAGGTGGTGCTGTACTTCTACCCCAAGGACAGCACCCCAGGCTGCACCACCGAGGGCCAGGGTTTCCGCGACCAGCATGCGGCGTTCCAGGCGGCCAATACCGTGGTATTCGGCGTCTCGCGCGACGGCATCAAGTCCCACGAGAACTTCAAGGCCAAGCAGGCGTTCCCGTTCGAGCTGATCAGCGACAAGGACGAGGCCCTGTGCCAGCTGTTCGATGTGATCAAGCTCAAGAAGCTGTACGGCAAGGAGTACCTGGGGGTCGACCGCAGTACCTTCCTGATCGACGCCAACGGTGTCCTGCGCCAGGAGTGGCGCGGCGTCAAGGTGCCGGGGCATGTGGATGCCGTCCTGGCAGCGGCCCAGGCCCTGAACAAGGCTTGAGACAGGTGCTGGCTCGTTCGCGGGTAAACCCGCTCCCACAGCAGTAGCGCAAGCCTGAGGGGAGCGGAAATCCTGTGGGAGCGGGTTTACCCGCGAAGTAGCTAGCGCATTTTTAGAGCATCGGCGAAACGCTGCTCTCCTGCCGAGGCCAGGCATCGAGCACCGCCTTGAACAGCGTCGCCAGCGGGATGGCGAAGAAGATCCCCCAGAATCCCCACAGCCCGCCAAACAGCAGCACCGCGCAGATGATCGCTACCGGGTGCAAGCTCACCGCTTCCGAGAACAGCAACGGCACCAGCACATTGCCGTCCAGCGCCTGGATGATCGCGTACACCGCCATCAGGTAGATGAACTGATCGCCCCAGCCCCACTGGAACAACGCGATCAGCGTCACTGGCACGGTCACCACCACCGCACCGACATACGGCACCACCACCGACAACCCCACCAGCAGCGCCAGCAAGGCAGCGTAGTTGAGCCCCAAGGTGATGAACGCAATATAAGTGGCGCTGCCGCAAATCAGGATTTCAATGCCCTTGCCACGGATGTAGTTGGCGATCTGCCGGTTCATCTCATCGCCCACACGGTTGAGCAGCGTGCGCTGACGCGGCAGGTAGCCGCTGACCCAGCGCCCGATCAGTTCGCGATCTTTAAGGAAGAAGAACACCAAAATCGGCACCAGCACCAGGTAGATCATCGCATTGACCAGAAGCGGCAGGCTCGACAACGAGAACGTCAGCGCCCATTGACCGAACTTGCCAATCTCTCCGCGTACCGATTCGATGGCACGCAGGACCTGCTCGTCGGATACCAGATGCGGATAGCGCTCCGGCAACAGCAGCAACAGCGACTGCCACTTACCCAGCATGCCCGGTAACTCGTTGAACAGCGTGATCAACTGATGCCAGAGCAGCGGCACCAGCACCAGCATGAACACCGCCAGCGCCCCCATGAACAGAGCGAACACCAGCCACACCGCCACCCGCGTCGGCACGCGCAGACGCTCCAGGGCATTGACCAGGCCCTGCATCAGGAACGCCAACACCATGCCCGCCAGCACAGGCGCCAGCATGCCCCCCAAGGTGAGGACCACGGTGAAGGCCAGGAACAGCAGGACCGCCAGCACCACTGCCTCTTCATCGGAGAAGTAGCGCTGCATCCAGTCGCGAAGCACTTTGAACATTGACGATCCTAGTGATGAGGGCTTATGCCTTGCGCAGCCAGTAGGTGTATACACCGGCCTCGGTGGTTTCATGCAGCAGCGTATGACCGGCCAGTTGGGCGAACGTGCGAAAGTCGCGCTGGGAACCGGCGTCGGTGGCGATCACCTTGAGCACCGCGCCACTGGCCAGGCGATTGAGCGCCATCTTGGCCTTGAGCAACGGCAATGGACAATTGAGACCGCTGGCGTCGAGCTCGGCGTCACAACTCGGGAGGTCACTCATCGGGCGCAGCTCCTGGGCAGGCTGAGAAAAGCCGCTAGGATACCGCCACTGGTCGGCATCGTGCGACCCGGCTACAGTAAGCCTTTTGACCGACGCGAGCTTCTGCATGAATCGACTGCGCCCCACCTTGCTGGCGCTGGCCTGCCTGATGGCCCTGCCAGGCCACGCCGACGACCTGCCGTCATTGGGCGATGCCAGCTCCGCCATTGTCTCGCCGCAACAGGAACACCAGCTCGGCCGCGCCTGGCTGAGCTTGCTGCGCGGCCAAGTCAACCAGCTCAACGACCCACAGCTCAAGGACTACGTCGAGACCAGCGTGTACAAGCTCGCCGAAACCAGCCAGCTACAGGACCGACGCCTGGAATTCATCCTGATCGACAGCCGCGAGCTTAACGCCTTCGCAGCTCCCGGCGGGATCGTCGGGGTCAACGGTGGGCTGTTCCTCAACGCCCAGACCGAAGGCGAGTACGCCTCGGTGCTGGCCCACGAACTGGCGCACTTGTCCCAGCGCCACTTCGCCCGTGGTGTCGAGGCCCAGCAGCGCATGCAGTTGCCGATGATGGCCGCACTGCTGGCCGGCATCGTGCTGGCCGCTGGCGGCGGCGGTGATGCGGGCATCGGCGTGATCGCCGGCACGCAAGCGGCCGCCTTGCAGGAACAACGCCGTTTCTCGCGGCAGAACGAGCAGGAAGCCGACCGCATCGGCATCCAGAACCTGGAAAAGGCCGGCTACGACCCCCGCAACATGCCGTCGATGTTCGAGCGCCTGGCCCGCCAGTACCGTTACGACGCCAAGCCACCTGAGTTCCTGCTGACCCACCCGGTCACCGAGTCGCGTATCGCCGACACCCGTAACCGTGCCGAGCAGGCGCCCAAGGGCGGCGTGGAAGACAGCCAGCGCTACCAACTGATCCGCGCCCGTGTTGCCCTCACCTACGAAGGCACGCCAGGCCTGGCCGCCAAGCGCTTCCGCGCCCAACTGGACGAGGACCCAACCCTGGACGCTGCGCGTTACGGCCTAGCGCTGGCGCAAATCAAGGGTGGCCAACTCAACGAAGCGCGCGACAACCTCAAGCCACTGTTGGCCAAGGCGCCGAACGACATCACCTATAACCTTGCGCAGATCGACTTGGACATCACCAACAATCGCCTGGCCGATGCCCAGCAACGGGTTCAGCGCATGTTGCAGCTGTACCCTGGCAACTACCCACTCAAGCAAGTGAGCGCGGACCTGCTAGTCAAGCAAGGCAAGCCGGCCGAGGCGGAAAAGGTATTGGATGAGCTGGTGAAGAACCGTCCAGACGATCCGGACGTGTGGTATGACGTGGCCGAGGTGCGTGGCCTGTCAGGCAACACCATCGGCCTGCACCGCGCCCGCGCCGAATACTTCACCTTGGTGGGGGATTTCGACCAGGCCATCCAGCAGCTGGACTTCGCCAAGCGCCGGGCCGGCAGCAACTTCCCGCTTGCCGCGCAGATCGACCAGCGCCAGCGTGAGGTGATGGAGCAGCAGCGCATGGTCAAGGACATGATGGGGCGCTAGGGCCTGAATCCAGCGCTGTACCTGTAGGAGCGGCCTTGCCGGGGCGCCGGACCGGCCGCTCTCATAGAACTACACATAACTTGTTGATTTAGCAGGGACCTGTGGGAGCGGGCTTGCCCGCGAACACCGGCGAAGCCGGTGCCATACACCGAGTCGCCTGCTTCGCGGGCAAGCCCGCTCCCACAGGGTACGCGGCGCGCTTGCGAAATCAGTTCTCTGCACGACAGCGCAGCCCGGCAGGGCTGGGTGAACTCCTACAGGTACAGTGCTGGATTCAGGCTTACCGCAATCCTGTAGCCGCTGCGCGGCGCCTCAGGCGTTACCAGACAATTTCAAGCGCGCGGCCTGGGTGAAATCGAGCATGCGGTTCAGCGGCTTGATCGCCTTGGGGATCAGCGCCGGCTCGACGAAAATCTCGTTGCTCCCCGTACGCAGGCAGTCGAGCACCCGCTCCAGGGTGTTCATCGCCATCCAAGGGCAGTGCGCGCAGCTGCGGCAGGCCGCGCCGTTGCCGGCCGTGGGGGCTTCGATGAATTCCTTGTCAGGGCACAACTGCTGCATCTTGTAGAAGATGCCACGGTCGGTGGCGACGATGAACTGCTTGTTCGGCAGCGTTTGCGCAGCCTTGATCAGTTGGCTGGTGGAACCCACCGCGTCAGCCAGGTCGATCACCGACTCGGGCGATTCGGGGTGGACCAGAATCGCCGCATCCGGGTACAGCGCCTTCATGTCGGCCAACTGGCGCGACTTGAATTCCTCATGGACGATGCACGCACCATCCCACAGCAGCATGTCGGCGCCGGTTTTCTTCTGGATGTACCGACCCAGGTGCTGGTCGGGCCCCCAGATGATGGTCTCGCCGTTGTCCATCAGGCTTTCGACGATTTCCAACGCGCAGCTGGAGGTCACCACCCAGTCGGCACGCGCCTTCACCGCCGCCGAAGTATTGGCGTATACCACCACGGTGCGCTCGGGATGCTGGTCGCAGAAGGCCGAGAACGCCTCGACCGGGCAACCCAGATCAAGCGAGCAGGTCGCCTCGAGCGTGGGCATCAGGACGCGCTTTTCCGGGGTGAGGATCTTCGCCGTCTCGCCCATGAAGCGCACGCCAGCCACCACCACGGTCTCGGCGGGATGGTTCTTGCCAAAGCGCGCCATCTCCAGGGAGTCGGACACACAACCGCCGGTCTCCTCGGCCAGGGCCTGGATCACCGGGTCGCAATAGAAGTGGGCTACCAGTACAGCGTTCTGCTTCTTCAGCTCAGCTGCGATGGCCGCACGGTACTCGGCCTCCTGCGCGGGCGTCAGCGGGTGAGGCTGCTTGGCGTCGAGGTGGGCCTGAACCAACAGGCGTTCGGAAATCTGGGTCATGATCGCTGGACCTGCAGGGCGCTTGGCGCGTCAATCGAGAGTATCACCCGGCCCTGGCAGATCGGCTAATGGCGCCGGACGGCCAGCCTGGGCGGGCCCTCCCGGCCCCTCTGCGGGCACGGATTATTATCGGACGGCGAAGGCTACAGGCAATCGGGGCGATGCAAAAGGGGTTTTTGCGTTGCCCGACCCAATGCAATCGCGGGGCAAGCCGGGCCGTTTGACGCCAGGCCCGGCCTGCCCCGCGATCAGTACCACGCAAGCTCGATCAACCCTGCGGCTGCAACGCCGACAGCTGCGCGCCGATCAGCATGGCGAACTCTTCGACGGTCATTTTCTTGCCGTTGAAGTCGACCATGCCATCGGCGTATTGCAGGCTGGTCACCACGTCACTGCCCTGCACCGTGGCCATGCCGCTCTGCAGCGCCATCATGCCCACCATCTCGCCAGCCTGACTGGACTGCTGGGCGATCGCCTGCGCGTCGGTCTCGCCGCCCAACAGCGCCTGCAAGGTGGCCAGGTCGCCAATCATCGGCTTGGACACACTGAGTTTGCTGTGCAGGCGGCTGATCAGTTGCTTGCCCAGCTGATCAGGCGGCAGGTCGAACGAGCTGGGGTTGGCGAAGTCCATGGCCAAGTTGAACTGACTTTCACCATTGGCCGTCTTGAACGCCAACTTCTCCAGGGCGAACTGCGGCTTGCCGGCGAGCAGCTTCTGCAGGTCAGCCTGCACCTTGAGCTTTTCTTCCGGGGTCATGTCCAGTGCTGGCAGCCCGTTACCCTCGGCAGCAGCCTGCTGCATCTCGGGCAGCTTGCCCTGATACCACTGCATCAGCGACTGCATGGCCGGGATGTCTATCGAGCGCATGGTGAAGACCATCTCGCCACTGCCTACCTTGCGCCCGGCATAGGTGATGTCGCCGACCTTGTACTCAAGCCGCCCGGACAGCTTGTCCTTGGCCTCGCCATCGGCGCTGTACAGGTTATTCTGTTGCAGGTCACGCAGCACCAGTACGTCCTGCTTGGGCCCGCTGGTGATCTGCGCATCGGCCAGGGCCAGGTCGACATTGCCGACATACACCATGTCGTGGTCGGTCTGGCTGAGCTTGCCACCGACCTTGAAGCCCTTGAGCAGCACCTTGACCGGGGTTTCCTGGGCATCGACGAAGTTCAGTTCCAGGCTACCGACGTTACCGTGCACCTCGGCCGCTTTGCCTTCGCGGTCGCCGCTCACTCGCAACTGCATGCCGGAGAAGTCCAGCACCTTGTCGCCGTCCTGCTCGAGCTTGACCGGAGCCAGGCGAATATCGCTCTCGACATGACCGCTGTAGCCCAGGCTCACCTGCGCAGTTACCGGTGACTGGTCACCCGCAGCCGCGAACCAGTCAGCGGTGTAGTCATCCTTTTGCAGCGCGCTGTTGCTGGTAGCCATCACCGGCATCAGCTTGAATGCCTTGACCCGCGACCAAGGGAACGGGCCGTGCTCGATCTGATCGACCACACCAACATCGAAGTTCAGCTTCTGCTCTTCACCGAGCTGAATGTCCTTGGCCTTGAGGCGGTAATGCGCGGTGCTGGTGAAAAAATGCTGCTCCAGCGAGACCAGTTCGATGGTCATGCTGCCGCCAGTACCCACCAGGGCCTTTTTCAGCTCCTGGTTACCCTGGGTGATGGAGCGCTCCAGCTCTGCGGGCAGTTGCTTGCCGGTGTACCAGGCGCCAGCAGTGGTTGCGACGGCGATGGCGACGGCCAGACCAGAAAGGATGCCTACTGATTTCTTCATGAATAAAACCGATTGCTGTCCATAAGGGGGAGGAACGCGCAGGCCTCAAGGCGTGCCGCGCGGCCGGGCAAGCATAGCCGATTGAGCATGGGCGCTGCACGAACCCGTCGTGCAACTGGGAGGCTGCCGGCCTGAGCCTCCCAGGTATAACGGCACCGCCACCGCCAAAAGATTCGTAAAATTTTACGAACACCACAATCGATAAAAAAGCCATCAATGCCAATTTTATCCGCTTATATCGGCCAAATTAACCGATTAACCTTCCAATAGATCGTCAGCTTGTCATGTTTAACTTGACACCTTCCTAGGCATCGTTTTTTATTCCACCCACCTTGCAAGCGCCCGATTCCAACGCAGAAGAAAACGCGCCGCCATCATGCCCCTACGCCCCAGCCCCCACGCGCCGCCGTCCTCGTTGCGGCCCTGCCAGCCCTGACACCAGCGCCCTCCCCGCGCACTTCGCAGCTCCTCCATAAAAGGTGAACAACATGGAGCCAACCCGCTCGACCTTGCCGTGCACGTCATCCGCGTCCGCCGCCCTGAACCAGGAGTGCCGCCCGCATGCCTGACCACAGCGCCGCCGACAACGCCCAGTTCCGCAAATCACTGCGCCTCTGGCATGTAGTGATCATCGGCCTGGCCTACCTGACCCCAATGACCGTGTTCGACACCTTCGGCATCGTCTCTGGCATCACCGCAGGGCACGTGCCGAGCGCCTACATATTGGCCCTGGCCGGCATTCTGTTCACCGCCGTGAGCTATGGCACCCTGGTCCGCCGCTTCCCGCAGTCGGGCTCGGCGTACACCTACACCCAGCGCGCGATCAACCCGCACGTGGGCTTCCTGGTAGGCTGGTCGTCGCTGCTGGACTACCTGCTACTGCCGATGGTCAATGCGTTACTGGCCAAGCTGTACCTGTCGGCGATGTTCCCCGAAGTGCCGGAGTGGGCCTGGGTGGCTGGCTTCGTCAGCCTGATCAGCCTGATCAATATGCGCAGCATCAACCTGGTGGCGCACTTCAACTTGCTGTTCGTGCTCGTACAAGTGGCGATCATGAGCGTGTTCGTCTACCTCTGCGTACGTGGCCTGGATCAGGGAGAGGGCCTGGGCACGGCATGGAGCCTGACACCGTTCGTGGACGACAAGACCCAGTTCGCCGCCCTGGCCGCCGGCGCGACCATCCTGTGCTTCTCGTTCCTGGGCTTCGATGCGGTGACATGCCTGTCCGAGGAAACCCGCAACCCCGGCAAGACCATCCCGATGGCGATCTTTCTCACCGCGCTGATCGGCGGTGTGGTGTTCATCGGCGTGTCGTACTTCATCCAGGCTTACTTCCCAACCATGCAGCGCTTCCACGACCAGGAAGCGGCCCTGCCGGAGATTGCCCTGTACGTGGGTGGCAAGCTGTTCCAGTCCGTGTTCATCGCCTGCACGGTGATCAACACCATCGCCTCCGGCCTGGCCTCGCAGACCAGCGTCTCACGCCTGCTGTACGTGATGGGTCGCGACAACGTGCTACCGGCGGGGGTGTTCGCGCGCCTGCACCCTCGCTACAAGACCCCGGTGGTCAACATCGCGGTGGTCGGCCTGGTGTCGCTGTCGGCGATCTTCTTCGATCTGGTCACCGCCACCTCGATCATCAACTTCGGCGCGCTGGTGGCCTTCAGCTTCGTCAACCTGTCGGTGATCAACCACTGCTTCGTGCGCGAGGGCCTGCGCCAAGGTCTGGCCAACCAGCTGAAGTACCTGGTGCTGCCGACCGTCGGCTTTTGCATCATCGTCTCGCTGTGGCTGGACCTGAACGAGCACTCGCTGCTGTTCGGCGGGGTCTGGGCGGTGCTGGGCGTGCTGTACCTGGCGTGGCTGACCAAGGCCTTCAGGGTCGCACCACCGAACTGCCTCGCCGAATGAACCACCGGACGCCCGCCTGATAGCGGGCGTCTTTTTGCCGATCGAGAAGGAAAAGCCCATGCTACCGCGCCGCCTCTCCATCCAGTGGAAGATCACCCTGCTGGCGGGCCTGTGCCTGCTGGCCATCGTCGCCGTGCTGGTGACCTCCGCGCTGAGCCAAGCCCGTCGCAGTGCTGCGCTGGTCAACCAGGCCAACACCGAAATGCTCGACCACAGCGCACGCCTGCGCTTGCAGGCCTACGCCGAGACCCAGGCGCTACGCATCCAACGCTACTTCATGGACGCCTACCAGTACGGCAACGGTTTTGCCCGCCTGGTGCAGGTGCTCAGGCACCGGGGCGGCAGCGACCTGCGCGGCGAACTGATCCGACAGGCCCGCGCCAGCCTTGCCGGCAATCCAGATGTGATTGGCCTGTACGTGGTATTTCAACCTAACGCCCTGGATCACCAGGACAGCCAGTTCATTGGCCAGGATACCAACGGCAGCAACGAAACCGGGCGCTTCTCGCTGTACTGGTCGCAGCCACGCCCTGGCACCCTGGAGCAAGAGGCCATGCCCGAGTCGATGCTCGGCGACAGCAGCCTGGGCAGCAACGGTTTTGCCCGCAACCGCTGGTTGACCTGCCCACAGGAAACCGCCAGGGCCTGCGTGCTTGAACCCTACCTCGACGACGTCAACGGCAAGCAGGTGCTGATGACCAGTATTGCCCTGCCGTTGCTGGAAAATGGCACGGTAGTGGGCGTGCTCGGCTTGGACATCGGCCTGGACAACCTTCAGCAACTTAGCCTGGACGGACGCCAGGAGCTGTTCGAAGGCCAGGGCCAGGTAAGCATCGTCAGTCCCGACGGCCTGCTGGCCGGACACAGCCGCGATGCCCGCCAACTGGGCCAAGCGCTTGGCAAGGAGGTTGCCGACGGTGTACTGCAAGTGGCCCGGCCATTCTCACCGATCCCTGACACCGCGCCCTGGCAGGTGCTGCTGGAACTGCCCGAAGCCGTGTTGCAAGCCCCCGCCGTGGCCCTCAACCAGCGCCTGGACGCGCACAACCGTAGCGCCAACCTGAGCAGCCTGCTGATCGGTCTGGGCGCTGCGCTGCTGGGCCTGTTGCTGGTGTGGCTGACGGCTCGCGGTGTAACCCGCCCGATACTGGCCGTGGCCGAGCGGCTCAAGGACATCGCCAGCGGCGAAGGCGACCTGACCCGGCGCCTGGACTACGCCCGCGATGACGAACTGGGCCAGCTCAGCGGCTGGTTCAATCGCTTTCTCGACAAGCTGCAACCGGTGATCGCCCAGGTCAAAGGCTCGCTCAGCGAGGCCCGTGGCACCGCGGACCAGTCGGCACTGATCGCCAGCCAGACCAGCGCCGGCATGCAGCAGCAGCAGCGCGAGATCGAGCAGGTCGCCACCGCCGCCAACGAGATGAGTGCCACCGCCCAGGACGTCGCGCGCAACGCCTCCCAGGCCGCGCAAGCCGCGCGTGGCGCCGACCAGGCGACCCGTGAAGGGCTGGCACTGGTGGCCGCTACCCGCCAGGCCATCGACCAGTTGGCCGGCGGCATGGACACTGCCATGGACGAAGCCCGCGCCCTGGAAAGCCGCGGCGAGCAGATCGGCTCGGTGCTCGAAGTGATTCGCGCGATCGCCGAGCAGACCAACCTGCTGGCGCTCAACGCCGCCATCGAAGCAGCCCGTGCCGGTGAAGCCGGACGCGGCTTTGCGGTGGTAGCCGATGAAGTGCGTAACCTGGCCCAGCGCACCCAGGTGTCGGTGCAAGAGATCCGCCAGGTGATCGAAGGCCTGCAACAAGGCACCGTCGATGTGGTCGGCGCCATGCACCAGGGCCAGCGCCAGGCCCGGGACAGCGCCGCGCAGATGGAGCAGACCCTGCCGGCCTTGCAGCGCATCGGCGAAGCGGTAGCGGTGATCAGCGACATGAACCTGCAAATCGCCAGCGCCGCCGAGGAGCAATCCGCCGTGGCCGAGGAGGTCAACCGCAACGTGGCCGGCATTCGCGATGTGACCGAGTCGTTGTCCGGCCAGGCCGAGGAGTCGGCGCACATCAGCCAGGCACTCAACCGCCTGGCCAACCAGCAGCAGGTACTGATGGAGCAGTTCCGCGTCTGAGGCACCTGCCAAACGTTGATTCGAAAAGGGGCACCCGGAAGGCCGCAGCGCCGCTGCGCCGCTGCGCCCCTTTTTAAACACGCTGAAGAAAACGTCAAAGGCCCTACTTCGAAGCTCCGCGCTCTATTACCCCGCCTAACAAGCTGGCAGAATGCCACATCTTTAGATGGCCTCACTTTGCCACCACTGCCGAACACGCCCACTACGCCCCGGCATGAATGCCAGGGCCCATCCTGCAAGGAAATGGACATGAGCACCTTGGATCAAAACACTGACGTCCTGGCATCAGGCAATGTCGACGGGCCTGGTATGACCGCGCTCTCCGACAACGGCTACGTGCTGGTGTGGAGCGCCGACAGCGCCACCTTCGAGGGTGTCGTGGTAGCCCGCTACAACGCCGATGGCACACTGCTGCAACGCACTGACATCGCCAGCGATGACGTAGACGATCCATCGGTCACTGCACTGCCCAACGGCCAGTTCATCCTGGCATGGACATCGGAGAACGATGACACCGATACAGGCTATGTCTATACGCAATTGTTCGGTGCCTCGGGCAGCAAGATCGGCTCGCCGGTGCTGGTCGCCAGTGCTCAATACGAGTTGGAAGACGCCAAGGTCCATGTGCTGAGCGACACCCGCTATATCGTCACCTGGGGCGAAACCCACTCGACAGGTGGCGAACTCGACCCCTCCACCGCCGACATCAAGGCCGTGGTTTACACCAACGGCCAGCCAGGCAGCGTACAAACCCTGCTGACAGGCGACCTCAACGCAGGTGAGGCCGATGACGTGGCGATCTTTAGCAGCAGCGGCAATCTGTGGCTCACCTATTCGCTGCAGAAGACCACCTACGTCGACGGCAGTGTCCAGTCCAGCAGCTCGACATTGAGCATCGCCCAGATCACCAGCACCGGTACGGCGATTCCAGGTACCACCCAGGAGCTTGCGCAGGTCACTTCCAACTACGTCAATGCCAACGCCGCGTATTTCAACGTGGTCCAGACCAACACCGGCTTCCTGGTGACCTGGGTCGACGACAGTCAGGCCGGCCTCAGCCGGGTGATCCACACCCAGCAGTACGATCAGCAGTTCCAGGCCCTAGGCGAGGCGAGCGAAGTGGCCGCTGCCGGCTCGGTGAACGGTGCCAGTGCCCAGGCGCTGCCTGATGGCGGCTACCTGCTGGCCTGGAACATCTATGACCCGAATGGCGCCGGTGTCTACGTGCAGCGCTTCAATGCCGATGGTAGCGCCGCCGACCAAACCCCGATCCTGGTCGGTACCACCGAGAGCGGTGTCATCCTGTGGGATGCGCCAAGCGTGACCGTGCTCGGCAATGGCAGCCTGGTGGTCAGCTGGAACACCTCGGACTTCAGCAACAGCAACGAAGACGGTGGCAGCACTGTGTTGCACATCCAGCAGGTCAGCGCCGCCGGCGAGCTGTTCGGTAGCGTGGATCCTGGGACCCCGTCGGAGACCGACAGCGGCTCCGAAAGCGTGCTCGAAACCGCGCAGATCGATGGCAACCTGGCAGACTTCACCTTCGCTACCGACTCCTCCGGCAACCTCACCGTCAACGGCCAGCAGACCACCAGCCTGGCCGACATCGGTGCGGTTCAGTTCGACGATGCCATAGTCACCCTGCAGACCGGTCGCTTCGCCAACGAAAGCGGCAGCGTGGTGTCGATGGAGCCAGCCTCCACCGCCCTGAGCAATGGCGGCTACGTGATTGCCTGGCAACAAGGCGACAACATCCGCGTGCAGCAGTACGACCAAAGCCAGGACCTGGTTAGCGACACCGTACTGCCCGGTGTTACCGGCGCCAATCCGGTCGTCGCAGCAACCAACGACGGCGGCTATGTGGTCGGCTGGACCGCCACCCCTTACACCCAAGTCCTTCAGGCATACGACAAGAATGGCGTAGCTAGCGGCGTCCCGGTCACCGTCGAGACCCAGGATAACGACAACCCTAGCGTGAAGATCGAGGACGCATCGATCACCGTGTTGAAAAACGGTACTTGGGTGGTGACCTGGTCCGAAGAGATGCGCGACTACTGGATGGACCAGAACGGTAACCAGCACGTATCGGAGGGCGGCGAGCTGTTCATGCAGTTGATCAACCCGACTACTCACGCACTGATCGGCAAGCCGGTGAAAGTCGACAATACCGTCAAGGACAACGCGATCTACGCTGTCGAGCCAAGTGTCACCACCCTATCCAACGGCGGCTTCGTGGTGCTCTGGGAACGCGAGACCGATGCCACCGACAACGTCGATGTCTACATGCAGCTCTACAGCGCCGCAGGCAAGCCTGTCGGCGGCAACGTTCGGGTCAACAGCACCATTGCCGGCGAGCAGTATGGCGCTGAAGTCGCCGTGCTCGGCGACGGCAGCTATGTAGTGACTTGGACCAGCGTCCAGTATGACGCTAACGAGAACGCCACCAGCGCCGACGTATTCATGCAGCGCTACAGCGCGGCTGGTAAAGCCCTGGGTGGCGAGACCCAGGTCAACGTGACAAGCAGTGAGCCCCAAGGCGAACCTGCGATCACCGCCCTGCAAGGTGGCGGCTACGTGATCAGTTGGGCCACCTCCGACGAGGTTGCCTACGACGGTACCAACAACCTATACGCCCAAATCTACGATAAGAGCGGCAACAAGGTCGGCGCCCCACTGCACATCACCTCCGATGACAGCAACGACATGTTCCCGGTGATCGCCGCCACCGATGACGGTGGGTTCATCATCACCTGGGAAGTGTTGTCACCGCAGGTCAACGGCCAGAACGCCACGGGCGACATCTACAGCCAGCGCTTCGACGCCAACGGCAACGCCAATCAGCTGATCGGTGACACCGGCGATAACACCCTGGTCTGGACTGGTGCAGGCGGCGTGATCCTGAGCGGCGAAGAAGGTAACGACACACTGGTCGGCGGCGCGGCCAACGACACACTGATCGGCGGTGCCGGCGACGACATCCTCGATGGCGGCCTGGGTGCGGACGTATTGGTAGGCGGCAAAGGCAACGACACCTACATCGTCGATAACGCCAATGACCAAGTGATCGAGAACGCCGATGAAGGCATCGACACCGTGCGCTCTGCGGTTACCTGGACCTTGGGTGCGAACCTCGAGAACCTGACCCTGACCGGTAGCGCCGCGATCAACGGCACCGGCAATGCTGGTGACAACGTACTGATCGGCAACAGCGCCGCCAACATCCTCAGCGGTGGTGCAGGCAACGACACCCTCGATGGCGGCGATGGCGTCGATGTCCTCGATGGTGGCCTCGGCGACGATACCTACGTCGTCGACCTGGTGGTCGAAGGCACCGGCAGCAGCGCTACGCTGAAGCTGCAAGACACCATCATCGAGAAAGCCAAGCAAGGCACCGATACCCTGCAACTACGCATGGACGACGATGCCGTTCGGGCTTTCGCCGGGACCGCCTCGATCACCCTCGACGCAAATCTGGAAAACCTCGACGCCAGCGGCACCGGCGCGCTGAACCTGACCCTGGTGGGCAACAAGTCCAGCAATACGCTGACCGGCAACTCCGGTGACAACATCCTTGACGGCAAGAACGGCGGCGACCGCCTGGTCGGCGGCGATGGCGACGACACCTACTACATCTACAGCGACAAGGACGTGGTGGTGGAACTCAATGGCGAAGCAGGCGGCATTGATACCGTGCGCGTGGTTTCCTACCTCAAGAACAGCTACACGCTGGCCAACAACGTCGAAAACGCCATCGTCGATTCCAAAGCCGCCTTCACCCTGATCGGCAATACGCAGGCCAACACCCTGACCGGTAACGCCGCCGCCAACGTCCTCGATGGCGGTGCAGGTGCCGACACCCTGATCGGCGGCAAGGGCAACGATACCTACATCGTCGATAACATTGACGATGTAGTGGTCGAGTTTGCCAACGAAGGTATCGACACGGTCAAAGCGTCGGTCGACTACACCCTGGGCGACAACCTGGAAAACCTCGTGCTGCTCGACGGCGCAGTCAATGGGACTGGCAACGATCTGAAGAACAGCATCACCGGCAACAATGCGGACAACGTGCTCGACGGCGGCAAGGGTGTCGATACCCTCACCGGTGGCAAGGGCAACGACACCTACATCGTCGATTTGCTGATCAAAGGCACTGGGGCAAAAGCCAGCGTAGTTCTCGAAGACAAGATCGTCGAGAAGCCCGGCGAAGGCACCGACACCCTGCAACTGCGCGCCGATGCCGACGCCTTCAACGGCTTCCAGGGCAGCGCTTCGATCACCCTGGGCGCCAACCTGGAAAACCTCGACGCTCGTCAGCTCGGCAACCTGTCGATTAACCTTACCGGCAACGCTGCCGATAACGAGATCTGGGGCAGCGATGGCAATGGCGTAATCAATGGCGGCGCCGGTAACGACATCCTGCACGCCGGCGACGGCGGCAGCGTGTTGATTGGTGGCCTCGGGGCAGATGTCATGTACGGTGGTGCCGGCCAGGATACCTTCAAGTTCACCAACCTGAAGGAACTGGGCCTGGGCGACAAGCAGGACGTGATCCACGACTTCGGCAGCGGTGACACACTCGACTTCTCGGCGCTCAAGGGCTACACGTTCGTGGGCACCGACAATTTCAGCGGCGCCAAGCAACTGCGCTACGAGGTCAACGACGACGGCATCACCGTGTACGGCAACAGCAACGCCAACACCGCGCCGGACTTCTCGATCAAGATCGTGGGTGTCATCGATCACCTGCAAGCCGACCAGTTGTCGCTGTAAACTGCCCTCCACGCCCCGGGTGTACCGGGGCGGCATCGCCAATGCCCATGACTGCCGACCGCTCGATGATACGACCGGCAGCCATGGGCATTGGCACGTTTAACGACGACCGGGCTGTGGTGCCCGGTTCTTCAGGCAGGCAAACATGGCAACACCTACACGAACGGAACTCGAACAAGCGCTTGCCACCTGCAAGGACAGCTTCCTATCGGTCGGTTTCTTCAGTTTCTTCGTCAACCTGCTGATGCTGGTCCCCTCTTTCTACATGCTGCAGGTCTATGACCGTGCGGTGGGCAGCGCCAGCGAATCGACGCTGCTGATGCTGACCCTGATCATGCTGCTGCTGATGAGCACCCTCGGTGCCCTGGAATGGGTACGCTCGCGCATCATGGTGCGCATCAGTACGCGCCTGGAAACCCTGCTGGGCAAGCGTCTGTTCGACGCAAGCTTTCGCCAGGCCCTGGACAGCGGTGGCATGAATGCCTCGGCGCAGCCCTTGAGCGACCTGAGCAGCCTGCGCCAGTTCCTCACCGGCAATGGCCTGTTCGCCTTCTTCGACACCCCATGGATCCCCATCTACCTGGCGGTGATGTTCATGTTCCACCCTTGGTACGGCTGGATGGGCGTGATCAGCGCGCTGCTGCTGGGCCTGCTGGCCTGGCTCAACGAACGCATGACCAAAGCGCCGCTGCACAACGCCAACCGCGAGCACATGGCCGCGACCGCCTTCACCAACAAGAGCCTGCGCAACGCCGAAGTGGTGGAGTCGATGGGCATGCTGAGCGATCTGCGCCAGCGCTGGAGCGCGCGGGTGCACAAGGTACTGAGCCTGCAGAGCGTGGCCAGTGATCGCGCCGGCGCCATCAGTTCGGTGTCGCGCACCTTCCGCCAGATCGTACAGTCGCTGGTGCTGGGCCTGGGCGCCTACCTGACCATCAAGCACGAGATCAGCTCGGGCCTGATGATCGCAGGCTCGATCCTGCTGGGCCGCGCACTGGCGCCGATCGACCAGTTGATCGGGGTCTGGAAAGGCTTCGTCGGCGCCCGTGGGCAGTACGCCCGCCTGCACGAATTGCTGGAGAAAATCGCCGCAGAGCCTGCGCGCATGTCGCTGCCAGCCCCACAAGGGGCGATCAGCGTCGAAGGGCTGTCGGTGGGCGCTCCCGGCACCCGCACGCCACTGGTACGCAACCTGAGCTTCAAGGTCGCAGCGGGCGAAACCGTCGGCATCATCGGCCCCAGCGGCGCCGGCAAGTCGACCCTGGCCCGCGCCTTGCTGGGCATCTGGCCGAGCCTGGCGGGTACGGTGCGCCTGGACGGCGCCGATATCAGCCAGTGGCGCCGCGACGAACTCGGCCCCTTCCTGGGTTACCTGCCCCAGGACATCGAGTTGTTCGAAGGCACCATCAGCGAGAACATCGCCCGCTTTGCCCAGGTGGACGCCGCAGCCGTGGTGGCTGCCGCGCGCATGGCCGGGGTGCACGAGATGATCCTGCAACTGCCGCAAGGCTACGACACGCTGATCGGGGCCAATGGTGGCGGTCTTTCCGGCGGGCAACGCCAGCGCGTGGGACTGGCCCGCGCGCTCTACCGGGCACCGCGCCTGGTGGTGCTTGACGAGCCCAACTCCAACCTCGACGAAACCGGCGAGCGACTGCTGGCCGAAGCCCTGCTCAAGCTCAAGCAGAGCGGCGCCACCGTGTTCGTCATCACCCACCGTTCCGGTGTATTGGCCGCCGTCGATCGCCTGCTGGTCCTCAACCAGGGCGAATTGAGCCTGTATGGACCCCGCGACAAGGTGCTGGCCCATCTGCAAAACGCTGCAAACCCGTCTGCGCCCGCCGCGCAGGCTACCGGTACTCCGACATGAACCTGACTCTGCAAACCCCAGGCACGCCAGCCCAGGCCGACGCGCCACTGCCTGTCGATGACCGCCCGACCCGGCGTATCGGCTACCTGATCGTACTGGTGACCTTCGGCCTATTCGGCGGCTGGGCCGCCCTCGCCCCCCTCGACAGCGCAGCGCTCGCACCCGGCGTGGTCACCGTCAAGAGCTACCGTAAGACCGTGCAACACCTGGAAGGCGGCATCGTGCGCGAGCTGCGCGTGCATGACGGCGACCAAGTCAAAGCCGGCGACGTGCTGCTGGTGCTGGACAACACCCAGGCCCGCGCCGACGCCGAAATGATCCGCAGCCAGCTGATTGCCGCGCAAGCGCTGGAAGAACGCCTGGTAGCCGAGCGTGATGGCCTGACCGCCCCGGCACCGCAGGCGCGCCTGAACGCCGACGACCCGCGCGTGCGTGAGGCCCGGGAAAGCGAGGCGCGAATCTTCCAGGCCCGGCGCGCCGCCCTGCTCGGTGAAATCAGCCTGCAAGAGAAGACCATCCAGCAAATCCGCGTACAGATCGCAGGCAACAAGGCCATCCGCGCCGAAAAGGAACGCCTGATCCCAGGCTACGACAGCGAGATCGCCAGCCTCGATGACCTGCTCAAGCAAGGCTATGTCGACAGCCAGCGCCTGCAAGAACGCCAACGCGACCTGGGCAACATGAAGGCACAACTGGCCGAACTGCGCTCGGACGCCGCCCGCGCCGAACAACAGATCGCCGAGGCCCAATTGAAGATCCTGCAACTGAACAAGACCTTCGCCAGTGAAGTGGCCGCGCAGTTGGGCGAGACCCGCAACAAGGTCTACGACCTGAGCGAGCGCCTAAGTGCCGTGCAGGACCGCGACCAGCGCACCGAGGTGCAGGCCCCGGAGGCCGGAATGGTCATGGGCATGACCGTGCATACCTTGGGCGGGGTCATCAGTCCGGGGACGCCGCTGATGGACATCGTGCCGGCCAACGAAGAGCTGATCGTCGAAGCGCAGATCTCGCCCATGGACATCGACCGCATCAGCGTCGGGAGCCTGGCCAACATCCGCTTCAGCGCGTTCAAGAGCAGTACCACACCGGTGATCGAAGGCCGTCTGGTACAGGTCTCAGCCGACCGCCTGGTGAACAAGGACAACGGCGCGCCCTACTACCTGGCGCGTGTCGCAGTGACCGACAACGGCCGCAAAGCCCTTGGCCACTTGGCACTACTGCCCGGCATGCCTGCCGAGGTGCTGATCAACACCGGCGCACGCACGCTGCTGCAATACCTGGTCCAGCCGGCCAGCAACGCGTTCGCCCGCTCGCTGATCGAGGACTGACATGCGGTATCTGATCACCCTCTGCCTGATGGGCGTGCCCAGCATGCTTCTGGCAAGCCCCGCGGCCGTCGATCTGTGGCAGTTGCAACAGGAGGCCGCCAGCGCCGACCCTAGGGTCCTACATGCCGAGGCGGTCATGCGCAGTGGCGAAGGCCGCGAGCGTGAAGCGCTTGGCCAGTTGCTGCCGCAAATCAGTGCCAGCGCGAGCGTCAACCGCAGCCGCCGCGACGACGACCTGAGCCGTACGGAGTACAACGGCAAACGCGTGGCCATGAGCGTCACCCAGGCGATCTACGACCCGCAGGTATGGCGCAGCTACCAAAAATTCCGGCAACTGACCCGCCAACGCAACTTCGAGGCCGAGGACACGCGTATCCAGGCGAGTATCGATCTGGCCGAACGCTACTTCGCCGCGCTCGCCGCCGAAGACGAACTGGAACTGGTGCGCGCAGAACTCGATGCCACCCAGAGGGACAGCAAGCGCCTGTACGCCCTGCTCGATCACCACATGGCCACGATGCAGGACGCCCAGGCAATGCAGGCCCGCGCCGACAACCTGGTAGCCGACGAGATCGAAGCGGCCAACCGCGTGGCCGTGGCCCGCGAGGCGATTTCGGAACTGGTCGGGCGCGACGTGCAAGAGCCGCTCAAACGTATCGCCAAGCACGCCAGCTACACCCTGCCGGCGCAATCGCAGGCTTACTGGGAGCAGGCGGCATTACAGGAAAACCCCGGCATCAAGGCACGCGAACGCAGCTTGGCGGCGGCCCAGGTCGCCATTGCCGAAGCCAAGGCCGGCCACTTGCCGCGGCTCGGAGTGAGCCTGACGGCGCTGCGCAGCGACATCGGCTATGAAGGCACCCTCACGCCCCGCTCGGACAACTACGTCGCCTCTGTGGACATGCAGATGCCGTTGTACAGCGGTGGCTCCACCAGTGCCCGAGTGGCCAGCTCGATGGGCGACCGCGACGCCGCCGAGCAGGAACTCGAAGCCCTGCGCCGGCAGGTCAAGCGCGAAACCGCTACTGCCTACCTGACCATGAACGCCGAGCTACAGCGCATCAAGGCATCAAGGGTCGCGGTGGCCTCGACCGCCGCAGCGACGCAGTCGTCCAAGGAAGTGTTCAAACGCGGCATCACCACCAGCACCGACGTGCTGTACAACATCCGCGAAGAATTCCGCGCCCGCCGAGACCTGCAACAGGCCCAGTACCGCTTCATCACCAGCCTGCTGACCCTGCACCGCTGGCGTGGGCAACTGACCGACAACGACATCCGCCGGGCCAATGACTGGCTGGTGGAGCCTTGAGGCGACCAGGTTGAGATCGCAGGTCAAGCTGATATTCAGCCCAAGGGCAGGGCTTTAACATCAGGGCAGCGTCAAGAAGTCAGCTTGGGTCAGGCTCTTGACGCCAGTCAGAACGATCTGGAAGTCCGCCTCGGCGTTGTTGTCCAGGGTGCCGTGGAGCACACCGTCCACTAGCTTGACCTGGAAGGCGCTACTGAACGCAGTATCCCGTTCGATCAGGTGGAAGTCGCCAATGCGGCTGAGGTCGATAAGGTCCTGGCCGGACTTGAAGTCGGTGATGGTGTCGCGGGTGTCAGTGGTATTACCCAGTTGATCGACTTGGTCGAAGCGAAACACATCCTTGCCCGCACCACCGGTAAAGACATTCTGCGCACTGTTACCCACCAGTACGTTGTCCAGCGCATTGCCCTTAAGGTTGAGCCGTACCCCGGCAGCAGTATCGCTGACATCGAGGTTTTCCAGGTTAGCGCCCAGGACGATGGTCTTGCTGGCGAGCCCAGCCGTACCGCCGCGCACCAGCACGCTGTCGATACCCTCGCCAGCGCGCTCGATGATCTGGTCTTGCAGCGTGTTGCCGGCAGTCAAGTCGACCAGGTACGTATCGTTACCGGCACCGCCACGCAGCGAGTCGACGCCATCGCCGCCATCGAGCCGGTTATCGCCGCTGTTGCCAATGATGAGGTTCTTGAGCGCGTTACCGGTGCCATCGATGGATGCGCTACCGAGCAACGTGAGGTTCTCGAGGTTAGCGCCCAGCACGTAGCTGACATGGGCCTGGACCAGATCGATGCCTTCATTGAGTTGCTCCACGACGGTATCGCCGGCTCCGACGATGTAGGTGTCGTTGTCTTTGCCACCGACGAGCTGGTTGGCCGCAGTGTTCTGCGAGCCATCGAGCACGTTGGCTTTGTCGTTGCCGGTGCCACTGATCGCCGCGCTTCCGGTAAGCACCAGGTTTTCGAGACTGGCACCCAGCACGTAGCTGATCGACGATTCGACAGTATCGATGCCGGCGGTATCGATGATGATGTCCCCGGCATTGTCGACCACGTAGGTGTCGTTACCGGCACCGCCCTCCATGGTATCGGCACCCAAGCCGCCGTCGAGGCGGTTGGCAGCCGCGTTGCCGATCAAGTGGTTGCTATCGACATTGCCGACCAGGTCGAAGGCGACCTTGTTCACCAGCCGTGCGTTCTCAAGGTTCGCCCCCAGGGTGTACGAACCGCCCTTCTGGGCGATCGCCACATTGACGGTGTCCGTGCCTTCACCGGCCAGCTCATGGATCTGGTCACCGACGTTGTCCACCACGTAGGTGTCATTGCCGGTGCCGCCGATCATGATGTCGGCACCGCCGCGCCCGTCGATCAGGTCATCGCCGGCGAAGCCCATCAACGTGTCGTTACTGGCACTGCCACGAATGGTGTCATTGCCGTCGAGCACGTAGGCGTAGGTCTCCAGGGTATCACCCTCGGTGATTGCGAATTCGGCCAGGGCCGCCAAGTCCTTGTTCATGCCGGTGACCGAATACACCGTGGCGCCATTCAGGCGGAACGTGCTGGAGGTGACCACACCGCTGGCATAGTCGCCGAAGTACGTGAAGCGGCCGCCAAAGGACTGGGTATGAACGCCATCGCTGATGACCATCGAGCTGCTGGTCGCCCGGGTGACATCCCACTCCCAGTCTTGGGGGTCGAGAAAGCTGAAGGTGCGCGAGAGGGTGATGGTCGCCATGTCGGTTCACTCATTCCGTTGAATAGGGGTCGGTCCAGACCGATGAGCGAGCAGACTAGAGCATCCTGCGCCGGTGTGAAACAGCTTGGGAATGGAAAACCGCGCAAACGAAAAAGCCCGCCATCAAGACGTAATACTTTCACTTAGGGCTGCTTCTCAGCCCTTTCGCGGCCGGGGCGTCGGACCGGCCGGAAAGGGCCGCAAAGCGGCTCCGACGATCTTGAATGAACAGCACTCACGAAGCTGACGGTCCGCACCCACAACGACTGAGGACAGTCCTCATGGTTTACGAACGCGGCACCTCTACAAACCCAGCACCAAGTCCCTGCACTACAACCCCTTCGGGCACCACACCAAGCGTCGTCACCGTAATGCGCTCGACCTCAGCTTGAGGCGTTGCTCGATACACCAGATAACGCCCTCCCCGCTCATCATCGCGTAGTGCTTGCGGCGGTAAGGCGATAGCCTGTTCATTGCGTTGCAGAATGATAGAAAGACGTGCGCTCATACCGGCCCGCATAGGTTGCTGCAACGGCTGTGCGGGAGGGTCGATCTTGACCTTTACCTCATACTGCGCACCAGCACCTTGGGTTTCAGTCGTTTCGCTCTGGATACCAAGGGCGCTGATGTTTCCACTCAGTTCACCGGAGAACCCGTCACCGCTAATTTGCACCGCCATGCCTTCGTGCAGTAGGTGCAAGTCAGTCTCTTCTACCCGAGTCAGGGCTTGGAAACGCTCCTGGCCAATCACTCCGATCAGCGGTGTCCCTTGAGTGACTGCGATACCTGATTGCAATGGCACGGGCTTGCCGCCGTCCTGAAGCCTGGGCCGCACGACATGGCCAGCCAGTGGTGCGAAAATTTCACGGCGGGCATACAGCGCTTCGAGTGCCTGGTGACGTGCCTCGGCGTTGGCCAGTTCCATCGCAGCGATGCTGCGCTCTTCACCCAGGCCGTAGGCAAGCGTGGTGGCCAACTCTTGACTGGCGGCGGCCAAGTCCTGGCGCTGCGTATCGACTTGCTGCGCCAGGCTCTGAACTTCCATGCGCGCCACAATGCCGCGCTCGAACAGCGCCTGGGTGTCGCGCAGGTTGCCTTCGCTACTGGCAAGGGTCTGCCTGGCCGTGGCTACAGCACGCCGGGCGCGGGCCACTTCAGGGCTATCGCGCCAATGTTCCAAGCGTTGCGCTTCTCTACGAGCCTTGAGTAGTTCGACCTGAGCCTGGCGCTGTTGCACCTGTAGTTGTGCCGGGTTGAGGCTGATCAGCACCTGGCCTTTCTCGACGTACTGGCCTTCCTCTACACGCACTTCAGCGATCAAGCCGTCGAACGGTGCGGCAAGGGTGGTCTGCTCAACGGATTGCAGTCGCCCCACCAGTCCCAGGCGCTGCTCCAACAAACGCGGTGCTACCTGCACCCAATCCGAGCCTTGCACAGTGCTGCCCAGTTCATCCGCGTCACCAGAACAGCCGAGCAGGCTGGCAAGGGCCAATCCCAGCAGCATGCAGCGGCCGATGTTCGAAGAAAACCTAGTCATTCAATACAATGTCCCAGCTGTCCAATGTGGTTCCCAGGGTCTGGTCCAGATCCGCCTGGGCATTCAAGTAGCTGATGAGCGCTCCCAGTCGAGCGCTCTGCACATTGCGCAAGTCGTTCTCGAAACTGAGCACCTGAAAGTTGCTGGAGCGCCCGACGCTAAGCTTTTCACGTTCAACCGTAAGCTTGCGTTGCGACAGCTCCTGCGCACGCAGGGCAATCTGGTATTGCCGCCACCGCACGCCGATGTCGCGCACAGCGTTGGTTACTTCCCGCTGTAGCTGCTGGCGCGCTTCCTGTATACGAACTTCCTGGGTTTCCACGCCAACGCGGGCGTGCACTTCGGCTTGCCGGGTGCTCAGGTCGCCAATGGGAATTTCGACTTGCACACCCACGTAGTTCTCCCAGCTACTTACCCCGCCGCTGACGCTGTTACGCTCGCGGACCTGCGCGCCGCCACCAACCAGTGAAACGTCCCACAGGCGCTCGTTGCGCGCGACAGTCAGGTTGACCGCAGCTTGTTGGCCAGCGATCAATTCAATGAGGTAGGTCGGTTGTAGAGCTTGTGCTTGTTCAAGGGCCTGGGAAATGTCGACGTCGATGGCGTTCGCCTGGGTGCTCTCGGTGGCGACGATCGGTGTGTCCAAGTCAAGCGCCAGCATCTGCAACAGGGCAAGACGCGCGGTTTGCTGCTGGTTGCGGGCTTCTTCCAGCCCGAGTTCCTGACTGGCGACTTCGGCCTCGGTCTGGACGATTTCGAAAGCTGCCATGCGCCCAGACGCGATCATCGCCTGGTTCACTTCGAGCAACTGACGAGCACGCTCTAATGCATCGCGGGCTATCTGCAGTTTCTCCTGGGCCTGCAGGAGTGCGTGATAGCCACTGATGATCTGAGTGATGGTCTGCGCCACGGTGTCCTTCAAGACCAGACGGTTGACCTGCTCGCCTAGACGCGCCAGTTGCACCGGGGCAGTGGCAACATCTCGACCTGCGCCGCGCAGCAAAGGCTGGATGACGGTGATGTTGGCTCCGTCGTTGCGGGTCAGCCCAGCTAGGTCGGCGGCGGTGTGGCGGTAGGTCCAGCCTAGGCTCAGACGAGTGCCGTAGGGGGTAAGCATCGTTGCACTGGGCGTGATATCGCCCTGACGATAACGATCGGCCTGGTTATGGTTGGACAGGTAGTTGCTGCGGATGAGCAGCTTGGGAGTGAAACGATCCTCGGCCACGCGCAGGTCGAACTTCTGAGCAATTCGATCCAGATAAACACTACGGATGCTGCGATTGTCGCGCAGGCCGAGGTAGATGGCGTCGCTGAGGCTCAGGTCGATGCGCTGCGCGCTCAAGGAAAGGCTGGATGCGTCTGCGGAAAGGGCCCCAACACGCGGCGCACCGACAGACGCAAGCGCCACGGCCGTCAGTGCCGGTACAGCGCCCCCTATCACTAGGAGCAAGGCCAAGCAGCGTTTAATCATCCCGCAGCGCCTGTACCGGTTGCAGACGAGCGGCCGACAGCGCTGGGCTCAAGCCGAAGAACAGCCCTGTAAGCACCGCGCCGCCGATGCCCAAAGGCAAAGACTGCGGCGCAAGGCTGAATTCGGCCCAGCCCGACACCAGGTTGAACAACCAGGCCGCCGCCACGCCCAACAAGGCACCGACTGCGGCGCCAGCCCCCGCCAGCAGCACCGCTTCAAGCAAAAATAGCCAGGCAATGTCCTGAGGACGTGCGCCCAGTGCAAGGCGCACGCCGATCTCTCGGCGGCGTTCGGCAACGTTCATCAGCATTACGTTCATGACCCCCACACCGCCTACTAGCAAGGCGATGCCGCCCAGACCGGCCAAAAGCCAGGCGAACAACTGCGACTGCTGGGCGATGCCCGCGAGCAGTTGGTAGGGAGCCTGGACCTCGATCGTGCGACCGGGGAAGCTACTCTGCAATTGCACCTTCAGGCGAGGAGCGAGAACCAGTGAGTCAGCACCGTCCACGACCCGTGCCAGAACGGTACCGATCTGCGGCGAGCTGACCAACCGCCGTACGCTTTCGAGCGGAACCAGCAGGCTGTCGTCGATCGAGAGTGGCAACAGAGGATTCTCTCCTACACTTTGCAGCGCACCGATCACTCGAAAAACGTAGCCTGCCACCTGGAGCTGTGCGCCAGGTGTAACCGGCATCCCCTCGGCAGCCAGATTGGCGGCAAGGCGCGCGCCCAACACAGCGTGTGTGCTTCGGCTATCGTAGTGGCTGATGAAACGCCCCTCTGCGATCCTCAGATCAAGCACCTCTGTCAGTTCCGGACCGACTCCAGCGAGCAACGCATCGCTTGTTCGTCCGTGCAAACTGATGCGCACCGATGTAAGGCTCAACGGGCTGACCGCGCGCAGCACCGACTCGGCTGCATGCACGGCACGGCTGTCGAAACGATCTGCGGTCAGTCCCGACAGATCGACGCCGGCAGGCAAATGCACATCGGCAACCAGCAGATCGCTGCCCATGCCCTTGAACACCGCCATCGCCTGGCGCTGGGCGTTGTGCCCAATGTTCAACAGCGCGACCACCGCTGCGCAGCCAACGGCGATCCCAAGCAGCGCCAGCACTGCACGACGCCCCAGGCGTTGCAGGCTATCGAACGGTTCTGCGAGGCGCTGCGTCAGGGAGGGGCCGTAGACGAGTCTGCTAGGCATGCCTGAGTTCCCGAACGCCCCCTTCGCAAACCTGCAAGCAGCGTTGCAGGCGGCGGGCAATCCCTTGGTCATGAGTGACGATGACCAGCGTAACGCCCTGGTCACGGTTGAGGGCCAGCAGCAGCGCGAGGATGTCCTGCGCGGTCTGACTATCGAGGTTTCCGGTGGGCTCATCGGCAAGCAGCAGCTTCGGCTCGCCGACCAGAGCACGGGCAATCGCTACCCGCTGGCGTTGCCCCCCAGAAAGCTCTGAAGGGCGATGATGCAGGCGCTCGCCCAGACCGACCCGCAGCAATTCCTGGCGCGCTGCCACACGGGCCGAAGAACGCGACACACCGCGGTACAAGAGCGGCAAGGCGACGTTATCGAGAGCATCCAGGCGCGGCAGTAAGTTGAAACTCTGGAAAACGAAGCCGATGTGCTGGTTGCGCATCCTGGCGCGCATCTCGGCCGATGCCCGGGTCATGTCGCGACCGGCAAGGTAGAGTTGCCCGCTGGTGGGCTGATCGAGCAGGCCGATCAGGCTTAGCAAGGTGCTCTTGCCTGACCCCGAGGTCCCCACGATAGCGCAGCTCTGGCCTACCTCCACCGACAGCGAAACGTCGCGCAGCACAGGATGCCCGGCGCTGTCGGTGTCATAGGCGTGGCTCACGCCGTGCAGGCGAATCAACGCTGAGTTGGTTAAATCAGGCATCCGCTGCCCACAATCCTTTGTCGGGCTGTCCAAGCGCGCCCCTCAAGGCGGAGGGCGCTTGGCTGAAGAGGTTCAGGCGTCTTTTGTCGCCGTCTTATCGCTACGCTCGAGCCGTTGCGCCAACACCAGGTCGAGCAGCGACTGCAATTGGTCCTTGCTGCTCGATTGCTGTTTTTCGGCGTAATCGATGAGCTTGTTCAAATCCTGCTCGTATTCATCAGGAAGCTGGGCTTCCAGGATCGGCGGCAGCGCTTTGTAGTAATCCAACACGCCCTGGATGGTCTCGGGCGACATGTGGCCGTCACGGTTGTATTCGTCCATCAGTTTCTGCGACACAGCTCTTGACCAGGCCTCTTCCTGAGCACCGGTCTCCAGGAGTGCTGCTCGCCGCTCGTTGGTGGTGAAGGCACCACTGTCGTCATACACAATCAACGACAGTTGTTCCATCGACAGACCCGTGAACGGATTGCTCCCCTTGTTGTTGAGGAACGAGGTCGCCTGCTGGGCCTGCTCGAGGCGTTGCGGGTTGTCCGAAGCAGGGATCTGCGCATCTCGGGCCGTTTTGGATTGCTCGAAGGCCGGGCTGTGAATTGCACGCGTCACCTGCTCGGCGATAGCTTTCAGGCCACTGCGGTCGGTGCTGGCGTCGCGCTTTGCGGCGCGGGCTGCCGCGTCACTGAGCAACTGTGCCAGGGGCGAGATGTTGGCGCTATCGGCAGTACCAGCTGTCTTTGCCGACGCAGCAACGTTCTTGCTGACGAGCCCTTCGTCCTGTATCGCAGTACTCTGCGACACGCTGGTTGGCTTGGCCTGTGACGCCGACAGGTTGTTGACAACATCCATGATCGTCTCCGTATCTCTCTTGGCAGCAGAAACGCTGCGTCTACTTAGGACCAAGTTGCCCCGCCCTAACGGCGGAGCAACCTATTCAACCACTTACTTGATGGTGAACTCGACGTTCCACGAGTAGTTCGACAAGTTGGCCGAAGTGATGGTTGCATTACAGCTGGCACCGCCGCTGGCAGTGGCGTCCTTGGTCCATTTCGGGATGTAGGTGATGGTGCCGCCCAGGCCACCCGGCGCGATGGTTTTGACGAACGCGGTACGGAACACACAGGTCTTGCCGCCGATCGCGTAGCGCACAAAAGCGTTGGTCAAATCCGGGCTCAGGGGACCGGTCACGACGAAGGTAAAGGCCTGATTCGGCGCGATCGAGTCCTTGGGCTTAGGCGTTGCGCTAGAGTTGGTCAGCGCTTCGTTATTGCCGATTACCGAGTACTTGGCATCGGCCGTACCCAGGTTCTTGACGGTGATTTGCACGGGCGGGCCTGCGTATGCTGCACCGGCAGCGAACAGGGAGGTGACGGCCAGGGCCGCGAAGATCCGTTTCTTCAATTGCATTGCATATTTTCCATGTGTTGACATTTTCGTATGTCGCACGACGAACAGAAGTCCGTCTTGCCCGGCCTGCAGCGATACCGCAGCTGCATATCCTTTCCGGTCACTTTGCATCGGCACTTTCCGTGGATTAGCTCGACTTGCGCAAAGCCCAGCTAAATAAATCCTTCCAATTGAGATGGTTAGCGGCACTAGGGGTGAAAACTTTAGCGCTAAATGGCATTTTGCCATGAGTACAGGACAGCAGCCCTGTTGGCTACGTGAAGTGGCCGGTCTCACCTACGCACGATAGAGGGCCATGGCATCGAGTACGGCGTCTTTGGCTGTGCGGGATTTTGGATCTATTCGGCGAGCGCGCCAAAAGAGCAGGGATAAAGTCTTTGAGTTTTTTTGACCCAGACACGAAAAAGCCCACCATTAAAGGCGGGCTTTTCGATATAAGCATCACGTTGAAGCGAGCTTAAGATTCGCTTCATACAGCTGCGAGACTAGAAACTGGCTAAAAGCCTCCTTCCTAGTACATCACGAACCGCTGTGAAAATGGTGGGTCGTGTAGGATTCGAACCTACGACCAATTGGTTAAAAGCCAACTGCTCTACCAACTGAGCTAACGACCCGTTGGATGGCGCGTATATTACTGATTTCTCAGAGGAAATCAACACCCCATCAGAATTTTTTCAGGCGTAGCGGGTGGGGTCCGCGACCCCGGCCGCCTTGAAGCCTTCGGCGCGCAGGCGGCAGCTGTCGCACTTGCCGCAGGCGCGGCCGTCATCGTCGGCCTGGTAGCACGAGACCGTCAGGCTGTAGTCCACGCCACGGGCCACACCGGCCTGGACGATCTGCGCCTTGCTCAGGTTTTGCAGCGGCGCCTGGATACGGAAGCCCTGCCCCTCCACACCCGCCTTGGTGGCCAGGTTGGCCATGCGCTCGAAGGCCTCGACGAACTCGGGACGGCAGTCCGGGTAGCCGGAATAGTCGACCGCGTTCACGCCGATGAAGATATCGCGGGCCTGGAGCACCTCGGCCCAACCCAGGGCCAGGGACAGGAACACGGTGTTGCGCGCCGGCACATAAGTGACCGGGATACCTTCACCCGGGGTTTCCGGCACATCGATGCTGGTGTCGGTCAGCGCCGAACCACCGATACCGTCCAGGTTCAGGCCGATCACCTTATGCTCCACCACACCCAGATCCCGGGCCACACGGGCTGCGGCGTCAAGCTCGGCGCGGTGGCGCTGGCCGTAGTCGAAACTCATGGTGTAGCAGGTGTAGCCCTCGGCCTTGGCCATGGCCACTACGGTGGCCGAATCCAGTCCACCAGACAGCAGAATTACCGCACGTTTGTCAGTCATGTGTTTTCCTCATCAGCGTCCAGGTTCGTCGTTCCACAGCAGCTTGTGCAACTGCAACTGGAACCGCACAGGCAGATTGTCGGCAACGATCCAGTCGGCCAGGTCGGATGCGCTCACCTGATGGTGGCTGGGCGAGAACAACACCTCGCCAGCGCGCTCGGACAGGTTGTACTGGATCAGCTTGGAAACCGCCCAGTCATAGTCTTCGCGCGAACAAATGACGAACTTGACCTGGTCGTTGCGCGTCAGCAGCTCGATATTTTCGTAGCGGTTGCGGTGCGACTCTTGCGAGCCTGGGGTCTTGAGATCCACCACGCGACTGACCCGCGTATCGGTGCCGGCGATATCCAGTGCACCGCTGGTTTCCAGCGATACTTCGTAACCGGCATCGCACAGGCGCTTGAGCAGCGGCAAGGCGTTGGGCTGTGCCAAGGGTTCGCCGCCAGTCACGCAGACATAGCGCGGCTTGAAACCAGCCACCTGCTCCAGGATCGAATCGAGGGTGCGCAGGGTGCCACCGGTGAAGGCGTAGGCACTGTCGCAGTACTGACAGCGCAGAGGGCAACCGGTCAGGCGCACGAATACCGTGGGCAGCCCAGCCGTTCGTGTTTCACCCTGCAACGAGTAAAAGACTTCGGTGATGCGTAATGTGTCTTGCATGGTCGCCACGGGCGTGACAGCTAAACAGGCTGTCCGCCTCCGTCAGGCACTGTAGCGGACTCGACATGGCGTTATCCGCAGCAGCGTGTTTACGAAAAAAGGGCAGAGATTCTAACGAAAAAACCCGCGACAAGTGCGGGTTTCTTCATGAAGGTGCAGTTCAGAGCTTTTGCAGGTCGCGCTGGGCCAGTTGCGCGGCGGAAGTGCCGGGATACTGGGTAACGACTTGCTGCAAGATGCCCTTGACCTTGTCGGTGTGGCCAAGGCGACGCTCGACGTCGGCCAGCTTGTACAGCGAATCCGGCACCTTGCTGTGCTGCGGGTATAACTGGCTGACCTTGGCGAAAGCCTGGCCGGCGCCTTGCAGGTCGCCCTTGGCCAAGTTCACCTCGCCAAGCCAGTACTGGGCATTGCCGGCATACTGGCTGTTGGGGTACTTGCGCAGGAAGGCATTGAACGCCTGGCTGGCTTTGTCGAAGTCTTTTTGCCTGATCAGGTCGAAAGCGGCGTCGTAATACAACTTTTCTTTCGCCGGATCGCCCGGCTCGCTATTGGCGGCCGGTGGCTGCGCGGCGTTGGCGCCGGCAGCGGCACCCGTGGCTGTGTTGTTCGCGCCACCGGTGGAAGAATTTTCAGGCGCTGCTGGTGCAGGTGTCCCGGTACCGATACGGCGATCCAGGTCCTGATAGCGCTCGAGGTTTTCCTGCTTCATGCGCGACACATCGTTCTGCAGCTCTTCGATGATGCCTTGCTGGCGGGAAATCTGGTCCTGCATCTGTTGCAGCTGCATGAACAGCTGGCCGTTTGCAGAAGCAGGGGCCGAAGCCCCTACTCCGGCAGAGGCGCCGCTCGTGCCATAACCCGCTGGTGGATAACCACCGGCGTTGTCATCTACTACGGGAACCGCAGCCCACGCTGAAAGCGGCAGGCTGAGTGCGAGGACGGTTACAGCACGACGGCACATACGCATGAGAACTTACTTACGCAGTTCTACGCGACGGTTCTGAGCCCAGGACTGCTCGTCGTTGCCGGTAGCAACTGGACGCTCTTCGCCGTAGGAAACCAGTTCCAGCTGAGCAGGGGAAACGCCCTGCAGAACCAGGTAGCGTTGAACAGCCTTGGCACGACGCTCACCCAGAGCCATGTTGTACTCGCGGGTGCCGCGCTCGTCGGTGTTGCCTTCCAGGACAACACGGTTGCCGTTGGCTTTCAGGTCCTTGGCGTGAACGTCCAGGGCGCGCATGGCTTCTGGCTTCAGATCCGAGCTGTCGTATTCGAAGTAGAAGGTGGTGATTGCGCGCAGGGCGGCTTCTTCGCTCAGGGAGCCGTCGACAGCGCCAGTGTTGGCACCGTAGCCAGCGTTCGGGTCAACAGCGCCTTCACCAGCGTTGTCACCGCCTTTCGAGGAGCAACCTACAGCTACGGCCATGGCCAGAGCCAGCGCAGCGAATTTACCAAACTTCAGCATTTCCATCGTGAAACTCCTAATGAAACCCCAGTGTGTTAAGCAAAAATGTTACGCCGCAATCAGTTCAGGTAAGGGGACCAGGACGGTTCTCTGACTTCGCCTTGAGCGGTAGGAAGTGGGAGCCTCACACGGCCGTTAAGCGACACGAGCATCAAGACTCCCCGGCCCTGCTGGCGGGTGGCGTAGATTAGCATGGTGCCGTTTGGCGCAACAGTGGGAGACTCATCAAGACTGGTCTCGGAGAGAATCTTTACACTTCCGCGTTGCAAATCCTGAGCAGCCACCTTGAAGTTGGTGAACCCTTGTTGGCGATGGATCATCACCAGGGTCTTTTCATCTGCCGACAGTTTCGGGTTGGCGTTGTAGTTGCCCACGAAAGTTACGCGCTCGGCGCCGCCACCACTGACCGACTGTTTATAGATCTGCGGTTTGCCACCACGGTCGGAAGTGAAGTAGAGCGTGTTGCCATCCTTGCCCCAGAACGGCTCGGTATTGATACCGGGGCCGGCGGTGACACGGCTGATCTGGCGCGAGGCAACGTTCATCACGTAGATGTCCGGGTTGCCGTCCTTCGACAGCACGAACGCCAGGCGAGAACCGTCTGGCGACCAGGCTGGCGCGCCGTTCAGGCCTTCGAAGTTGGTGATCTGCTCGCGGCGACCGGTATCGATGTGCTGGACGAAGATGCGCGGACGCTTCTGTTCGAACGACACATAGGCGATGCGCTTGCCATCCGGTGCGAAACGCGGCGAGAGGATCGGCTCGCGCGATTGCAGCAGGGTCACCGCGCGGGCGCCGTCGTAGTCCGAACGCTGCAGGGTGTAGCGGGTGTTGGTGGCCGAGAAACGCTCAGCGGTCACGTACAGCATGCGCGTGGAGAACGCACCCTTGATACCGGTGAGCTTCTCGAACGACTGGTCGGCGATGTAGTGGGACATGTCGCGCAATTGGTCGACGCCACCGGCCACGCTGCCGGTCAGCACTTGCTGCTCGGTGGCGACGTTGAACAGCGCGTAGCTCACCTGCAGGCGACCGCCAGCCGGCACGATGCTACCGACCATCACGTACTGGGCGCCCAGGGCTTTCCAGTCACGGAAGATCACTTCGCTGGCCTGGCTCGGCAGGCTGATCATGTTCTGCCGGGGGATCGGCGCGTAGTAACCGGAATTGCGCAGGTCATTGCCGATGATGTCGGCCATGTCTTCCGGCAGCACGCTGCCACCCTGCACAGCGAACGGCACTACCGCGATGGGCGTGGCCCGGTCGCTGCCGCTGGTGACCAGGATGTTCTTTTCTTCCGCCATGGCCATGCCTGCCACGCAGCAGAGCAAGACCAGGAGTCCTCTCAGACGTTTAATCACAACGCTAGATCCTCAGGTGTAAATGTCATCTTGAATGAACGATACGGATTGAATTCGTTCGGCTTCAAGCCCTGCATCTCGGTCAACCGACCAATGTTCTTCACCGCGGCCACGGCCGAGCTGTCGAACGGACCGTCACCGCTGGATTTGGCCACGCTCACGTTGGTGATCGTACCGTCCGGCAACATGTTGATCTGCAGAACTACCGTCATGCCCTTGCGCGCAGATGGCGGACGCGCCCAACCTTCAGCCGCGCGCATGCGGATCAGGTCGTCGAAGTCGCCGGCCACCTGGTCACCCTGCTCGTCGGCCAGCGCCTGCTGCCGCTCGGTGGTGTCGGACAACAGCTCGGCCAGGGCCTGGGCTTTCTTGTCTTCCGCCGCCTTACGGGCCGCTTCCTGTGCCTTTTTCTTCTGGGCGTCTGCAGCGGCCTTCTTCTTGGCCTCTTCAGCTGCCTTTTTCTTCGCATCCTCGGCCGCCGCTTTCTTCTTGGCGTCCTCGGCTGCTTTTTTCTTCGCGTCTTCGGCGGCTTTCTTCTTCGCCTCTTCCGCAGCTTGTTTCTTGGCTTCTTCCTCAGCCTGCTTCTTGGCCTCTTCCTCGGCCTTCTTCTTGGCGATGTCGGCCTGCTGTTTTTCAGCCGCCTTCTTCGCCTCTTCGGCTTTCTTGGCCTCAGCAGCTTTTTTCTGCTCGGCGGCCTTGGCCGCTTCTTCAGCTTTCTTCGCCTCGGCGGCCTCGCGAGCTTCTTCAGCCTTTTGAGCCGCGTCAGCTTTCTTTTGTTCCGCGGCCTTCACGGCCTCCTGCTCGACCTTCTTCTGCTCCAGCTGTTCAACCTCGGTCTGGCGCGAGGCGGTTTTCTTCGCTTCCCCGGCAATCTTCTGATTGGTCTGGGTGGTCGCCTGGCTCTTGGACTTGAGCTGATAAAGCGTAGCCTGAACGATAGGCTTGGACGGTGGCAGTTCCGGGGTCATGGCGAAACTGACGAACAGCAGGCCGAAGACCAGCACGTGCAGGCCAATGGCCCAGACACTGGGCCAGAAGTAGCTTTCCGAGGCGGATGGCTCTCGCTGTTGCATCAGGGCGCCTCAGTAATCAGGCCAACGTTACCGACACCGGCCTTCTGCAACCCGCCCATGGCGCCCATGACCGCACCGTAGTCGACCGCCTTGTCGCCACGAATGAAGACCTGGGTCTGTTTGCCCTGGTCGCGACCGGCGGCGATGATCTTGGTCACCGCCCCCGTCATTTCCGGCAAGGTCATGGCTTTGTCCATCTGCTTGTCGGTGTCGACTTCGCTACCGAGGTTCCAGTAGTAAGTCTTGTCGGCCTTGATCGAGATGGTCAGGATCTGCACGTTGTTATCCTGCGGCAGGGCTTCGCTGGAAACCTTGGGCAGGTCCACCTTCACGCCCTGATTGAGCATGGGGGCGGTCACCATGAAGATGACCAGCAGTACCAGCATCACGTCGATGTAAGGCACCACGTTCATCTCGGCGACCGGCTTGCGTTTGTGGCGAACTCGGGCCATGGGTTTCTACCTGATCACTCTTCGCTGGTGTGTACTTTGCGGTGCAGGATCGCCTGGAATTCGTCGGCGAAGGTGTAGTAGCGGCCGATCAGCACTTCACTGCGCGCCGCGAAGCGGTTGTAGGCAATGACCGCAGGAATCGCGGCGAACAGGCCGATCGCGGTGGCCACCAGGGCCTCGGCGATGCCAGGTGCCACGGTGGCAAGGGTCGCCTGCTGGGCACTGGCCAGGCCACGGAAGGAGTTCATGATGCCCCACACGGTCCCGAACAGGCCGATATACGGGCTGGTAGAACCGACGGTGGCCAGGAACGGCAGGCTCTGTTCGAGCTTCTCTTCCTCGCGCGAGATGGCCACGCGCATAGCACGACCGACGCCTTCCATCACCGCGTCAGGATCGACACCCGGCTGCTGGCGCAGGCGCGAAAACTCCTTGAAGCCGGCGCGGAACACCTGCTCGACGCCCGAATCCGGGTCCGGGTTACTGCCAGCCTGGCGGTACAACTTGGACAGGTCGATACCCGACCAGAAGCGCTCTTCGAAAGCGTCCAGCGCACGACGACCGGCACGCAGCATGGTGCTGCGCTGGAAGATCATGATCCACGATGTAACCGAGGCGGCCACCAGAGTCAGCATTACCAGCTGTACCACGACACTGGCATTGGCGACCAGGCTCCACATGGAGGTATGGTCGACGACGTTTGCTTCCACGCTTATTCTCCTGCGTTGGATTGAGTACCCGTGCCGTCCGCCAGGAAAGCGTCGCGCAGCGCTGGGGGAATGGCCCGGGGTTTGAAAGTGTCGGCACGCACGGCGGCCACCAGAAACTGCCCTTCGCAGAGCAGCGTTTCATCCTTTGTACGCCACACCTGCTGCACAAAGCGCAGGCTGGCGCGGTTCAACTCGATTACCTGGGCGGTGACCCGCAGCTCGTCGTCCAGCCGCGCCGGCGCGTGGTAACGCGCTTCGCTGGAATGGACCACGAACAGAAGATTGTCACCTGCCAGCTCCAACTGGGAGAACCCCAGGTGACGCAGGCGCTCGGTACGCGCACGCTCCATGAACTTGAGGTAGTTGACGTAGTACACCACCCCACCCGCGTCGGTATCCTCGTAATAGACGCGACAGCGGTGTGCGAACGGTTCCAGCCCATTTTGCGCGCGCATACTCTAGTGCTTACTCCTGAACTTGCCAATCCGCCCCAGCAACTGTTTTTGCAGTGACAATGTCGTATTGCCATTGCCTGGTCGGCATGCCCGGGGTAGGACCACGAAAAAGCCGATTCGATCTGTCATTCATCGTCCGCTGACGAATATTCGCCACCTTCGCAGAAACGGCCGGGAATGTTCAGGCCAAAGTGCAGGTAGGCGTGGCGGGTAACCACACGGCCTCGCGGGGTGCGCATGATGTAGCCCTGCTGGATCAGGTAGGGTTCGAGCACATCCTCGATCGTATGACGCTCCTCGCCGATCGCTGCCGCCAGGTTGTCGAGCCCCACCGGTCCGCCGTCGAATTTCTCGATCATGGTCAGCAGCAGACGACGGTCGGAGTGGTCGAAGCCACGTTCATCGACATCCAGCAGGTTCAGCGCCATGTCCGCCACCGCCTTGGTGATCTCGCCCTTGCCACGTACCTCGGCGTAGTCACGCACCCGCCGCAGCAGGCGATTGGCGATCCGCGGCGTGCCCCGCGCGCGGCGCGCGATCTCGAAAGCGCCCTTGTCGTCCATTGGCAGCCCGAGGATGTTCGCCGAACGACTGACGATGGTCGCCAGGTCCCGGTCGCTATAGAACTCAAGGCGCTGGACGATACCGAAACGGTCGCGCAACGGATTGGTCAGCATGCCGGCACGGGTCGTTGCGCCCACTAGGGTAAATGGCGGCAGGTCGAGCTTGATCGACCGGGCTGCCGGGCCTTCACCGATCATGATGTCGAGCTGGAAATCTTCCATGGCCGGATACAACACTTCTTCGACCACCGGCGAAAGCCTGTGAATTTCGTCGATGAACAGCACATCATGGGGTTCGAGGTTGGTCAGCATCGCGGCAAGATCGCCGGGACGCTCAAGGATCGGCCCGGAGGTGCTCTTGACCGACACGCCCATCTCGTGCGCGATGATGTTGGCCAGGGTGGTCTTGCCAAGGCCTGGCGGCCCGAATATCAAGGTGTGGTCGAGGGACTCGCTGCGCCCGCGCGCCGCCTGGATGAACAGCGACATCTGCTCGCGCACCACCGGCTGGCCGATGTACTCGTCCAGGCTCAGCGGACGGATCGCGCGGTCCTGGACCTCTTCGCGGTCGCGCCCGCTGGCGGCGATCAGGCGGTCGGTCTCGATCACTTGGTAATCATCCCTTTGAGGCTACGACGGATCAGCTCTTCACTGCTCATGCCGGCCTTGTCCTTGATTGCCGAAATGGCCTTGCTCGCCTCCTGCGGCTTGTAGCCCAGGGACACCAACGCGCTGACCGCATCGGCTTCGGCCGTGGACTCGCTGGCGACCGGCAGCGGGCCGTCGGAAACCAAGGTGAACATAGCAGGCGAGGTTTCCCAGGCCTTGAAACGGTCCTTGAGTTCGACCAACAGGCGCTCAGCAGTCTTCTTGCCGACACCGGGCACGCGCACCAGGGCCGAAGCGTCCTGAGCCTGCACGCAACGCACCAGCTCATCGACCTCAAGACCAGACATCAGCGCCAGCGCCAACTTAGGCCCCACGCCATTGAGCCGGATCAGCTCACGGAACAGTTCGCGCTCGCGCTTTTCGGCGAAACCGTAGAGCAGATGGGCGTCCTCGCGCACGACCAGGTGCGTGTGCAGGGTGACGGCCTCACCGACCTTGGGCAGTCGATACAGCGTGGTCATCGGCACCTCAAGCTCATAGCCCAAGCCGCCCACGTCGATAATCAGGTGCGGCGGCTGTTTTTCCGCCAGGGTGCCGCGCAAACGTCCAATCACGTTCCGATCCTTCCTATGGGGCGCCGGTCGAAAACCGGTCCACCCTATCAGCAAATGCGCCGGGTGAATGGTTCCCCCGGACAAAATGTGTATCAGCGCATGAAGCTGCTACAGACGCAAGCGCCCACCACGCCGCCGCGCCGTACTCAAACCGTGAGGAATGAGACTGGAGCGGGTGTGCGCGTGACACAGGGCGATCGCCAGGGCGTCGGAGGCATCGATCTGCGGCTTTTGCGTCAGTTTGAGCAGGTGCATGACCATCATCATCACCTGTTCCTTATTGGCCCCACCCGTGCCGGCCACAGCTTGCTTGACCTGACTGGCGGTGTACTCGGCGATCTCGAGGCCGGCCTCGGCGGCGGCAACGATGGCCGCACCACGGGCCTGACCAAGCTTGAGCGCCGAATCGGCGTTACGCGCCATGAATACCCGCTCGATACCCATGGTAACCGGCCCGTGCTGGCGAATGATTTCACTGACACCACGAAACACGATCTGCAGGCGCTCGTGCAGCTCCCCCCCGCCAGTGCGAATACAGCCAGAGGCCACGTACTCGCAGCCCCGCGCGGTCTGGCGAACCACACCGAAACCGGTGATGCGCGAACCGGGGTCGATACCAAGAATCAGCGTCATAACACCTGTCTTATCGTTGCAGCAGCCAAGGCACCCTGCGCAGGCGAGCCCGCGCCCACCCACATCGCGCCGTTTCTTAATATGATGCGAGCCCTGTGGGAACGGGCTTGCCCGCGAACAGGCCGGCACACGCCAGCCTGAGCATCAGCCCAACGCTTCCATGATCTCGTCGGAGATCTGTGCATTGGAGTAGACGTTCTGCACGTCATCCAGGTCCTCGAGCATGTCGATCAGCTTGAGCACCTTCTCCGCACCTTCCTGATCCAACTCGGCACTGGTGGTCGGCTGCATCACGATCTCAGCGTCAGACGCTTTGAAACCGGCCTCTTCGAGGGCGTTTCGCACGGCGTAGAAGCTGTTGAACGAGGTGAATACATCGAACGAACCATCGTCATGGGCCACGACGTCGTCGGCATCGGCCTCCATGGCGGCTTCCATCAGCGCATCTTCGTTCACGTTCAGCTCAGCGGCAAAGCTGATCTGCCCCTTGCGCTCGAACAAGTAGGCCACCGAACCGTCGGTCCCCAGGTTGCCACCGCACTTGGTGAACGCGTGGCGCACGGCCGCCGCCGTACGGTTGCGGTTGTCAGTCATGGCCTCGACCATGATCGCCACGCCCCCCGGGCCGTAACCCTCGTAGCTGAGTTCCTCGACGTTATCGCTTTCGTTGGTGCCGGCACCTCGGGCCACAGCGCGATCGATGATGTCGCGGCTCATGTTGGCGCCCAAGGCCTTGTCCAGCGCCAGGCGCAGACGCGGGTTAGAGGCAGCGTCCGGGCCACCCTGCTTGGCAGCGACGGTCAGCTCGCGAATCCACTTGGTAAAGATCTTGCCTCTCTTGGCATCCTGGCGCTCTTTGCGGTGCTTGATGTTCGCCCACTTGGAATGACCAGCCATAACGACTCCAAATCCTTGAAACAGAAACAGGTTCCGCCCCGAAGGGCGGAACGTGAAAAACCTGCGCAGTTGCGCGGGGGCACCCCGCCACCGGGATACCCCGGTCGATCACTCGACCTTGGTCTGCTCACGCAGACGGATGTGCAGCTCGCGCAGGGCCTTAGCGTCGACCTGGCCTGGGGCCTGGGTCATCACATCGGCGGCACTCTGGGTTTTCGGGAAGGCAATGACTTCACGGATCGACTGGGCGCCGGTCATCAGCATGACCAGACGGTCCAGACCGAAGGCCAGGCCGCCATGGGGCGGTGCACCGAACTTCAGGGCATCGAGCAGGAAGCCGAACTTCTCCTGCTGCTCGTCGGCGTCGATACCCAGCAGGCGGAAGACCGCCTGCTGCATTTCCTTGCGGTGGATACGGATCGAACCGCCACCCAACTCGGTGCCGTTGAGGACCATGTCGTAGGCACGGGAAAGGGCGCCGGCCGGATTGGCCTCGAGTTCCTCAGGGGTGCACTTGGGCGCGGTGAACGGGTGATGCAGCGCGCTGAAGCTGCCGTCTTCGTTCTCTTCGAACATCGGGAAGTCGACGACCCACATTGGCGCCCACTGGCAGGTCAGCAGTTCGAAATCGTGGCCCAGGCGGATACGCAGCGCGCCCAGGGCTTCGCTGACGATCTTGGCCTTGTCGGCACCGAAGAACACGATATCACCGTCAACCGCACCGACGCGGTCGAGGATATTGTTGAGGTTGGCCTCGGGGATGTTCTTGACGATCGGCGACTGCAGACCTTCGACACCCTTGGCGCGCTCGTTGACCTTGATGTAGGCCAGGCCCTTGGCACCGTAGATGCCGACGAACTTGGTGTACTCGTCGATCTTGCTACGCGGCATGCTGGCGCCGCCTGGAAGACGCAGGGCGGTGACACGGCATTTCGGATCATTGGCCGGGCCGGCGAAGACCTTGAATTCGACATCCTTGAGCTGGTCGGCGACATCTACCAGCTCCAGCGGGATACGCAGGTCTGGCTTGTCGGAGCCGTAGCGGCGCATGGCCTCTGCGTAGGTCATGTGCGGGAAATCACCGAACTCCAGGTCCAGGACTTCCTTGAACAGCTTGCGGATCATGCCTTCAGTCAGACCCATGATCTCGGCTTCGTCCAGGAAGCTGGTTTCGATGTCGATCTGGGTGAATTCTGGCTGGCGGTCAGCACGCAGGTCTTCGTCGCGGAAGCACTTGGCGATCTGGTAGTAGCGGTCGAAACCGGCAACCATCAGCAACTGCTTGAACAGCTGCGGCGACTGCGGCAGGGCGAAGAAGCTGCCGGCATGGGTGCGGCTTGGCACCAGGTAGTCGCGTGCGCCTTCAGGGGTTGCACGGGTCAGGATCGGGGTTTCAACGTCCAGGAAGCCATTTTCATCGAGGAAACGGCGAATGCTGCTGGTGATGCGCGAACGCAGGCGCAGCTTGTCGGCCATTTCAGGGCGACGCAGGTCGATGAATCGGTAGCGCAGGCGGGTTTCTTCGCCCACGTCGGAGTATTCGTTCAGCGGGAACGGCGGGGTTTCAGCTTCGTTGAGCACGGTCAGCTGGTAGCCGAGGATCTCGATGGCACCGGAAGCCATGTTGGCGTTCACCGCACCGTCCGGGCGCTTGCGCACTTTACCGGTGATCTGCACGACGTATTCGCTACGCACGCGGTCAGCAGCGGCGAAGGTTTCGGCGCGATCCGGGTCGAACACGACCTGGGCCATGCCTTCGCGATCACGGATGTCGAGGAAGATCACCCCGCCGTGGTCCCGGCGACGATGGACCCAGCCGCAAAGGGTGACTTCCTGGCCGTCCAGGCTCTCGTTCAGTTGGCCGCAATAGTGGCTGCGCATCATGATGGTGGTTCGCTTCTCGTGATTCGTGTGTTCGGTGGAGGTCTGGCTTGCCCAAGGGGCTAATACTGCAAGACCTGGTCGGTGCAATTCAACTCAGTCGGCCTTGTCGCCGCCTGCGAGATTTTTCTTTGCCCCGGTTTTGAAGTCGGTCTCGTACCAGCCGTTGCCGCTCAGGCGAAAGCCGGGGACCGACAGGAGTTTCTTCAATGCCGGCGCCTGGCATGCCGGGCAATCGGTCAGCGGCGCGGCGCTGATTTTTTGCAACGCCTCGAGCCGGTGATCGCAAGAGGTACATTGATAGTCGTAAAGGGGCATGGGTGTCTCTCGTCAACCGCATAGCACGCTGCCCGTGGCAGCAAAAAGCGCGATTATATATGGATAACCGACGCAGCGCAGCCCGCCCGGCACTCAGTCCGCATCTGGCGCATCCTGCAACCAGGCCACGCAGATGACCCGCACCAGCCCGCTGAAGTTGCGCACACCACCATGCCGCAGTTGCACCTCGCGATCAACGTAGGACAGCACCGCACTGACCGAACACTCGTTGGCCCTGGCTATACGTTCAAGGATGCGCCAATACACGACCTCCAGGCGCAAACAGGTGGCAAAACCGTTCAAACGCACCGAACGCGACACTGGCCCCGCCTGGGCCATGTCGAAATCCACCCTGAACGGATCCAACCCTGGCCTGTTCGAGCGCCGCACCTTCCGGTTGACGCCACATACCCCTCGTATCATCTCGCCCATCGAATCGCTCCATGTCACGCTCCGTCCATCCATCCCAAGAACAGACCCAGAACCCCATGAAGCGCCGCCCTACGAGCGGTTCCCAGTGGCAAAGCCTTCCCCGCAAACAATCGGGCCCGGCACCTGCCAAGGTGCCGGGCCCGATTCCAAGGGCACTGCGCGCAATTCAAGCGGTATCTATTTCCCGTCGAGCAATACCCGCAACATCCACGCAGTTTTCTCGTGAACCTGCATACGCTGGGTGAGCAGGTCAGCTGTCGGCTCGTCGCTGACTTTGTCCACCACCGGGAAAATGCTACGCGCGGTGCGCACCACCGCCTCCTGCCCTTGAACCAACTGACGGATCATCTCGTCGGCAACTGGCACCCCCTCCTCTTCCTTAATAGAAGAGTGTCGAGCATAGAACGCGTAGGCACCCGGCGCCGGGAAGCCCAAGGCACGGATGCGCTCGGCGATGGCGTCGACAGCCAGGGCCAGCTCGGTGTACTGCTCTTCGAACATCAGGTGCAGCGTACGGAACGAAGGCCCGGTAACGTTCCAGTGGAAGTTGTGGGTTTTCAGATACAGCACATAGGTGTCGGACAAAAGGCGTGACAGTCCGTCGACGATAGACTTGCGATCTTCTTCACTGATACCAATATCGATTGCCATAAAACTCCCCTTTCCATAACGCCTGAACACTCAAGCGGGTGCAGGTGACTGTATCAAGAGTTTCCCCGCCCTGCATGCCACACCATAAGGCGCACACCACTGCCACCGCCAATGGTTTGAGAAGCCCCCGTCTTTGCGGTTAAATAGGCAGCGTGCCACCCGTGCGGATTGTCAGATTGTCAATGCTGGGTGCATAGGCTGGCTTGTCACGTTTTCGCGCCTACCGTTTCCGCGCACCGTGCAGCCAGCTCATCCTGTGATCGGCCTTATCAATGCGAGCCAAACCAATATGTTCAAGATCGTCCATCTGGTGACGGGCGTGGCGGCGCTGCTGCTCTCGCTCATACCCAGCCTCAGAACCGACGCGACACCCTTGCTGCAACAACCCGAAGCGGTCTACCTGACCCTGCTCGGACTGCTGAACCTACTGCTCGCCCCTGCCCTGCCGCTGTACTACAAGGGTATGCGCCAGCAACTCCAACGCGCTGCCAGCATCCTGCTGGTCGCCGCAGTGATCCTGCAGACCATCACCCTGCTGGCTCGCCCAGAGCTGGGCAACCTGCCCGCGCTCGCCTGCGCAGCGCTCGCCACTGCCCTGCACATCGCCGCAGGCCTTGCCCGCAGCGCACGCAAGCCACGCACCAGCCAAGGCACCGCGCCCGAAGGCGGCAAACGCGATACCGGCACGGTGAAGTGGTTCAACACCTCAAAGGGCTTCGGCTTCATCTCCAGGGACTCCGGCGACGATATCTTCGTGCACTTTCGCGCGATCCGTGGCGAAGGCCACCGCGTTCTGGTCGAGGGCCAGCGCGTGGAGTTTTCCGTGATGCACCGCGACAAAGGCCTACAAGCCGAAGACGTGGTCGCGGTCTCGCGCCGCTGACCGCACGCTCCACCGCCCTCAATAATGAGGCGGTGGAGCCTCCTCTGCGGCGCTACCGTACTGGCCGGACATCTCCTCGTAGCGCTTGATCAGCTCGGCCATCTGCAACTGCAAACGCTCGATCACCCGATTCTGCTCGACCACCACATCATTGAGCGCCTGAATAGTGTCGTCCTGGAACGCCTGACGGGTTTCCAGTTCGACGATACGCAACTCCAGCGACATACCTCAGACCTCCTTGAAACTTGCGCCCAGCAGCGCACGCACCTGTTGGCCAATGGCCTCGACCTGCTCCGGGGTGTAGGCAATTGCCGGCACCTTGCCCCACACCGGCGCGGGCCAAGCAGCGTCGCCATGCCGACGGACAATCACGTGCATGTGCAACTGGCTGACCACATTACCCAGCGTGGCAACGTTCATCTTGTCGGCCGCAAACGGATGCTTGAGCACTTCGGCCAGCGCACTGGTCTCTTCCCACAATTGGCGCTGATCGGCTTCATCGAGATCGAAAAGCTCGCTGACGCCGGCGCGGCGCGGCACGAGAATGAACCATGGATAGTTGGCGTCCTTGCTCAGCAGCAGGCGGCACAGCGGCAGATCGCCCAGCACCAGAGTATCTTGCTGCAAGCGTGAATCGAGGGTGAACACGGCAAACCTCCTGAAAACCAATGCCCGCCCGTACGGCGGGAACAGGACGCGAAGGATACCTTGCTTCGCCTGGCACCACACGGCACCCCCCCTGCAAAAGCACACACTTGCACCCGACTGGGTCATGCCTGAGCACCCGGCGCCCCATTGCGGTAACACCGCGCTACTTTTCGCACCACAATGAGGCGACCCGTAACCGCACCACCCCAAAGACCTCACACAAAACAGTCAGGATCAACAAATCGCGGTAACACCTTGACTTTCAAGGCTGCTCCGATCCCGGCACAGTCGCGCACTCCTGGCACACCATCAGACACTGCAAAGCCCGTATTTACTGGGATTCCCGCCAATGCCAGCAGCGTTTGTGAAAATTTCATCAAACGTTCGTGAATTTGAGCACGCTTGTTGCATTCATTCGACACCAAGTCGGCACGACACCTGCAAAGAACAGGTGAGCGCGACAAACAACAACAGCAGCATCGGAGTCACCAGGGAGCCCTACAGACCCTACTTTGTGTTTACACACTAATGATGAGTCATGGGCAGCGCTGGCGTTGTACACCCACTAAACCGGGTGTGGTTTGCGACATGGAATTAACCGTAAGCGACACGACCATAAAGTTACCGAAAGGTTGTATTTATCCGTATCGCCAAGAATAGTCAGCGTGATATACATTTTCGCCGACATAACAAGAAAGAGCTGGCCCTGATAACTAAAACACTTGGGCGCAGCGGTACTCTTCCTAAAACCAAAGGAGCAAATCACGATGCGCGTGATGAAGTGGAGCATGATCGCCCTGGCCGTTTCGGCAGGGACCTCGCAGTTTGCTGTCGCGTCTTCGCAAGATGAAGCCCAGGGCTTCCTCGAAGACAGCAAGTTGAACGTTAAAATGCGTAACCTGTACTTCAGCCGTGACTACCGCAACACCGAGTCGGCTGCCAACCAAGCTGCCGGCCTGCGTCACGACCAGCGCGAATGGGGCCAAGGCTTCATCGGCACCTTCGAGTCGGGCTTCACTCAAGGCACCATCGGTGTCGGTGTCGATGCCATCGGCATGCTCGGCCTGAAACTCGACAGTGGCCGCGGCTACTCGGGCACCGGCTTGTTCCCTACCGGCAGCGACAACCGCTCGCAGGACGAGTACTCCAAAGGCGGCGCCGCCGTCAAATTCCGCGTATCGAACACGGTCCTGAAAGTCGGCGACCAGTTCACCTCGCTGCCGGTCTTCGCCACCGACGACAGCCGTCTGCTGCCTGAGACCGCTCAGGGCGCATTGATCACCAGCAACGAAATCAAGGGTCTGACCCTGCACGCAGGCCGCTTCACCGGCCTCGACGCCCAAGCTGAAACCAACCACGACTCCCTGCACCTGAAGTCGGCCAACGTCGTCGGCGGCACCTACGCCATCACCGACGGCCTGAGCACCAGCCTCTACTACTCGAAAGTAGAAGACTACTGGCGCAAATATTACGCCAACGTCAACTGGGCGCTGCCGATCTCGGACAAACAAGGCCTGGTGTTCGACTTCAACGTCTACGACACCAAGAGCGAGGGTAGCGAAGCACGCGCCTTCGACGGCGACAAGCTCGACAACCGTGCGTACAGCCTGTCCGGCGCCTACAACATTGGCGCGCACACCTTCACCGTGGCCTACCAGAAAATCACCGGCGACGGCGACTATCAGTATGGCGTCGACGGTGGCGGCTCCATCTTCCTGTCGAACTCGGTCGCTCGTTCCGACTTCAACGCCGAAGACGAGAAATCCTGGCAGCTGCGTTACGACCTGAACTTCGCCGAGTTCGGCGTACCGGGCCTGACCTTCATGACCCGCTACGTGCGCGGTACCGATGCCAACGTGGCCGGCACCAACAACGGCAAGGAATGGGAACGCGACGTCGACATCAAGTACGTCCTTCAGGAAGGCCCTGCCAAGGACCTGAGCTTCCGTGTCCGTCAGGCCACCTATCGCTCCTCCGACGCGGTCTACTCCAACTCGCTGGACGAACTGCGCCTGATCGTCGAGTACCCGCTGAGCATCCTGTAAGCCCCTGGCTTCAGCGCTTCGCACCTGAGAAAGCCCGGCTGATGCCGGGCTTTTTCTTGGCTGACACAACAGCATATCTGCTGCATTCTGTACGCTTTCGTTTCACCCCCGTACAATGCGGGGTCATCTCACATTCAGGCAATCGACACGGCTCACCATGCGCACCAGTCAATATTTGCTCGCCACCCAGAAAGAAACCCCGGCCGATGCAGTGGTCATCAGCCACCAGCTCATGCTGCGCGCCGGCATGATCCGCAAGCTGGCCTCCGGCCTGTACACCTGGCTGCCGATGGGCCTGCGGGTCATGCGCAAGGTCGAGAACGTGGTACGCGAGGAAATGAACGCCGCTGGCGCACTCGAAGTGCTGATGCCGAGCATCCAGCCCGCCGAGCTGTGGCAGGAATCCGGTCGCTGGGAACAGTACGGCCCAGAACTGCTGCGCCTGAAGGACCGGCATGACCGCGACTTCTGCGTAGGCCCGACCCACGAAGAAGTCATCACCGACCTCGCCCGCAACGAGCTGTCGAGCTACAAGCAGCTGCCGCTGAACATGTACCAGATCCAGACCAAGTTCCGTGACGAGATCCGTCCGCGCTTCGGCCTGATGCGCGGCCGCGAGTTCATCATGAAGGATGCCTACTCCTTCCATGCCGACCAGGCTTCCCTGCAGGAAACCTACGACCGCATGCACCAGGCATACACCAATGTATTCACCCGCCTGGGCCTGGACTTCCGCCCAGTGCAGGCAGACACCGGCTCCATCGGTGGCAGCTACTCCCATGAATTCCACGTGCTGGCCTCCTCCGGCGAGGACGACGTGATCTTCAGCGACACCTCCGACTACGCGGCCAATATCGAAAAAGCCGAAGCGGTCCCACGGGAAACCGTACGCCCGGCACCGACCGAGGAACTGCGTCTGGTCGACACGCCAAACGCCAAGACTATCGCGCAACTGGTGGAAAACTTCGGCCTGCCGATCGAAAAAACCGTGAAGACCCTGATCGTGCGCGGCGCCGAAGAAGGCAAGCTGATCGCACTGGTGGTGCGTGGCGATCACGAACTGAACGAGATCAAGGCTGCCAAGCTCGAGCAGGTCGCCGACCCACTGGTCATGGCCACCGACGCCGAACTGCGTGACGCGATTGGCGCCGGTGCTGGCTCCCTGGGCCCGCTGAACCTGCCGCTCGAATGCATCATCGACCGCTCGGTTGCCCTGATGAGCGACTTCGGCGTCGGCGCCAACATCGACGACAAACACTACTTCGGCGTGAACTGGGAACGCGACTTGCCAGTGCCACAGGTCGCCGACCTGCGCAACGTGGTCGCAGGCGACCCAAGCCCGGACGGCCAGGGCACCCTGGTGATCAAGCGCGGCATCGAGGTGGGGCATATCTTCCAGCTCGGCACCAAGTACAGCGAGGCGCTCAAGTGCCAGGTCCTGGGCGAAAACGGCAAGCCGGTGGTGCTGTCGATGGGCTGCTACGGTATCGGCGTATCCCGCGTGGTCGCCGCCGCCATCGAGCAGAACCACGACGACAAAGGCATCATCTGGAACGACGCCCTGGCCCCCTTCCAGATCGCCCTGGTGCCACTGCGTTACGAAACCGACGTGGTCCGCGAAGCCACCGACAAGCTCTACGCCGAGCTGACCGCCGCAGGCTTCGAGGTGCTGCTGGATGATCGCGACAAGAAGACCAGCCCTGGCATCAAGTTCGCCGACATGGAACTGATCGGTATCCCGCACCGCATCGTCGTCAGCGACCGCGGCCTTGCCGAAGGCAACCTCGAGTACAAGCACCGCACGGAGTCCGAGGCCCAGGCACTGCCGGTCAACGACGTGCTGACCTTCCTACAGGCCCGTGTCCGCCGCTGATAACCCGTTACGCGAGTGATCATGTCAAAGCGAAGTACCCACACTCTCGGGGGGGCCGCCTTGTGCGGCGCCCTGCTCCTGAGCGGCTGCGCCAACCAGATGTCCCAGCGCAGTGACCATGAGGAGCGCGTCGAGCGCAAGCTGCTCGAACACACCCTGCAGATCGACGTCGGCGAGCCGAAGGTGATGGAGCTGCCGCAACGACGCGTGCGTATCCACGAGCAGAAGCGCTTCGAAGTCACCGAGTTCGAAGTGACCCGCCACTATGACCGTTACACCCCCTACCAACCTTGGCGCGAAATCTACGAGATTCCGCTGGGCGCAGTGGCGGTGGTCGCCGGCATCGGCGCCAACGTGGTCAACGTATTCGCCTTGGGCAATCTGCCCGACAGCGTCACCCACGACTGGCTCAGCTACGGCGTAGCCGGGATCAATCCGTTCATGAACGTACAGTCCAACGGACGCGCACAACAGAACCTGGCGGGTATCAGCGAGGTCGAGAAAGGCAAGCGCGAAGAGTTCATCAGCCTGCCCTGGAATGAGCGACTGGTCGAAGTCAAAGCCGGCAAGATGACCCACGAGCTGACCACCGACAAGAACGGCGTGCTGCGCCTGAACCTGCTCGATAGCCCATTCTCCGAGCAGAACCTCAACCATGTCGGCACACTGCACCTGCACGTCGCCGACGAGGACAACGGGGTGCGTGGCGATGCCAGCCTGTTGGTCAGCGGCAGCCTGCGCGGCAAGCTGCTCGAAGCTCACGAACTGATCTTCGACGACCTCGAAGACGACGATGTCAGCCAGTGGGTTCATCGGGTCAAGCGCTTGTCGGAGCTGGGTCTTGAAGAAGAAGCCAGCGAGCTGGAACAAAGCTTGATCGAGCTGACCCGGAACGACCCGGAACTGCAGCAGGAGTTCGTAAAAAGCCTGACCAGGGCGACCGGCCGGCTGGTCGCCGACCCTGGCGCGCAGTAAACCGTGCAGCCCCGCTCCTGTCGGAGCGGGTTTGCCGGCCATCACCGCTAGATCCCCTCGAACAGTTCCAACTGCTCATGCGCACCGCGCAAGTCGCGCAATCTCACCCCAACGCCCAACAGCCGCACAGGCTTGTTACCACGGGCAAATGCCTGGCCAAGCAACTGCCGGTAACTTTCCAGGTCACGCCCAGCGCCAGACTGTTCCAACGTGGTCTGGCTGAAATCATGGAACTTCACCTTCACGAACGGTTTCTCCGGGCGGTAGCTGCTGTCCATTCGTGCAATCCGCTCGTTCAGACTGGCTAGCAGATCCGGCAGCTTCTCCAGACAACTGGACAGATCCGGCAGGTCCTGATCATAGGTATTCTCCACGCTCACTGACTGACGCCGGCTGTCGTTGTGCACCGCACGCTCATCGATCCCACGCGCCAGCCCCCACAACCGCTCGCCGAAACTGCCGAACTCGCGCACCAGCGCCAAGCGCGACCAATCGCGCAGTGACAAGCATGTATCGATCCCCAGCCGAGAGAGCTTCTCCGCCGTCACCTTGCCTACCCCGTGCAGGCGCGCGACAGGCAAAGCGGCCACGAACGCTTCGACCTGATCAGGGGTAATCACGAACAGGCCATTGGGCTTGCGCCAGTCACTGGCGATCTTGGCCAGGAATTTGTTCGGCGCTACTCCGGCCGACACGGTAATGTGCAACTGACGTGCGACCCGCCGGCGAATATCTTCGGCGATCCGCGTGGCACTGCCGGCAAACCAGGTGCTGTCTGAGACGTCCAGGTACGCCTCGTCCAACGACAACGGCTCGATCAGTTCGGTGTAATCGCGAAAAATCGCGTGGATCTCGCGCGAGGCCTCTTTATAAGCATCGAAACGCGGCTTGACGATCTCAAGGTCAGGGCACAGTTTCAGCGCATGCCCCGAAGCCATCGCCGAACGCACACCGTAGGCGCGCGCCTCATAATTGCAGGTGGCGATAACCCCACGCTGACCCGGCTGCCCACCCACGGCCATCGGACGGCCAACCAGGCGCGGGTCGTCACGCATCTCGATGGCGGCGTAAAAACAGTCACAATCAATGTGGATGATCTTGCGCAGAGACATGGACGACAGCCACTACTGTAAATTCATACAGATACTACCCCATGCCCCGTGGGCACGACAGTCCATCCACGAGAATCGGCCTGTAAGCCCCGCCAGCACTGAGCCGCGTACCGTTTGAAAGCGCTAAGAGATTGAACAAAAAAGGTTTTTTTGACTGAATGCTTGACACAGGCACGCAAATCCGTAGAATTCAGTTCCACAGGCGCGGGATGGAGCAGCCTGGTAGCTCGTCGGGCTCATAACCCGAAGGTCGTCGGTTCAAATCCGGCTCCCGCAACCAGATTAAAGAAAAGGCCACTGTTTCGACAGTGGCCTTTTTTATTACCAAGAAATAGTCGCTGAAAAATTCTTATGGGAAATCAAGCATTAACGCTTGACACCCTGCTCGGAATCCGTAAAATGCGCACCACTGACGCGGGATGGAGCAGCCTGGTAGCTCGTCGGGCTCATAACCCGAAGGTCGTCGGTTCAAATCCGGCTCCCGCAACCATATTCGTCAGAACGAACCCCGCTTATCGAAAGATGGCGGGGTTTGTTGCATTCAGCTTCGGCAAAACGCTTCCCTTCTCTGTGCCATACCTTGGCTCGATGGCTGAATGAACTATGTTTAACTATCCTGAAACAGATTAACTACGCGCCCCGGAGTAATATCTGGACACGTTTTTCCAAAGGGATTTTCACTTGGCCGTACCTTGCCTCTTCCTCGCGCTGATCGCTCGAGGCACACCATGACTGCCCCTACTCCCGAAACCCAGACCCCGCTCACAGCGGCATTGCCTACGGCTGCCCAGCACCTGCCCTGGCTGGAGCGCCTGAGCAAGTACCGTCAACCGCTGGGCTTGGCCGTGACCTTGCTGCTGTTTGCCATGGGTCTGATCGCCTGTCGCCACCTGTTGAGCGAACTGGACATCTATGCCCTGCACGACGCCATGCTCAGTGTGCCGGCCAAGTCCTTGCTTGGCGCGCTGTTGGCCAGCGTCGTCGGGTTCGTGATCCTGCTCGGCTATGAATGGTCAGCCACCCGCTACGCTGCGGTGCAACTGCCCACGCGGACCTTGCTATTGGGCGGCTTCAGCGCCTTCGCCATCGGCAATGCCATTGGCCTGTCGATGCTCTCGGGTGGCTCGGTGCGCTATCGCCTGTACGCCCGCCAAGGGCTGGGGGCTGCCGAAGTCGCACGCATGACCGTGTTCGCCAGCCTGTCCCTGGGCTGCGCGCTCCCGCCCTTGGCAGCACTGGCCACCCTCAGCGATCTGCCCTCGGCCGCCACTGCGTTGCGCTTACCGGCGCCCCTGCTCGGTGGTATCGCCGTCGCGGTGCTGGTGGCGAGCGTAGCCCTGGTGATTGGCCTGCACCGTCGCCGCCTGCCGGAACAACCGCTCAAGGACAGTCTGCTGGTGCAGTTCGGTCGGCGCACCCTACGCCTGCCTGGCGGGCGCCTGGCCGCACTGCAACTGCTGATCACCGCACTGGACGTGGCGGCTGCCGCCACGGTGCTCTACATGCTGCTGCCCGAGGCTCCACCGTTCGGCGCCTTCGTGCTGGTCTACCTGCTGGCACTGGCCGCTGGCGTGTTGAGCCATGTGCCCGGCGGGGTCGGTGTATTCGAGGCGATCCTGCTGGCGGCGTTCGCCAATCAGCTAGGCGCAGCCCCCTTGGCCGCAGCCCTGCTGCTGTACCGACTGATCTACGTAGTGCTACCGCTGCTGCTGGCCTGCGTCCTGCTGCTGGCCAACGAGGCTCGTCGCCTGCTATTCGCCCAACAAGCCCTGCGCGCCGCCTCAGGGCTGGCTGCACCGGTATTGGCGATCCTGGTCTTCCTGTCCGGTGTAGTACTGCTGTTCTCCGGCGCCACACCCGAGATCGACAGCCGCCTGGAACATATGGGCTTTCTGATACCGCATCGGTTGATCGATGCCTCGCACTTTGGCGCCAGCCTGATTGGCGTGCTCTGCCTTTTGCTGGCCCAAGGACTGCGGCGACGCCTATCAGCCGCCTGGCTGCTGACCACCGTATTGCTGCTGGTGGGTGCTGTGCTGTCGCTGCTCAAGGGGTTCGACTGGGAAGAAGCGACCCTGATGTGCTTCACAGCCGCCCTGCTGGCGTTGTTCCGCCGCTCGTTCTACCGCCCCAGTCGCCTGCTGGAGTTGCCGTTCTCACCGGTCTACCTGGTCGCCAGTGCCTGTGTGGTCGGGGCATCGGTCTGGCTTTTGCTGTTCGCCTACCAGGACGTGCCCTACACCCACAAACTCTGGTGGCAATTCACCCTTGATGCCGACGCCCCCCGCGGCCTGCGCGCCGCACTGGGCAGCGCCGTGCTGCTGGTGATCGTCGCCCTGACCTGGCTGCTGCGCACCGCCCGCCCCGTGATTCACCTCCCCACAGACGACGAGCTGCAACGGGCCAACCGTATCCTGCTAGCCTCCGACCAACCCGACGGTGGCCTGGCCTTGACCGGCGACAAGGCGCTGCTGTTCCACCCCAACGATAACGCATTCCTCATGTATGCCCGGCGCGGCCGTAGCCTGGTGGCACTGTATGACCCGATCGGCCCGGCACAGGAGCGCGCCGAGATGATCTGGCAGTTCCGCGACCTGTGCGACCTGCACCATGCTCGCCCGGTGTTCTATCAGGTGCGCGCGGAGAACCTGCCGTTCTACATGGACATCGGCCTGACCGCGATCAAGCTCGGTGAAGAAGCGCGTGTCGACTTGCGTCGCTTCGATATAGAGGCCAAAGGCAAGGAGATGAAGGACCTGCGCTACACCTGGAACCGGGGTGGTCGCGACGGTCTGAGCCTGGAAATCCACGAACCCGGCCACGCCCCACTGGCCGAACTCAAGGAGATTTCCGACGCTTGGCTGACCGGCAAGAACGTGCGCGAGAAAGGTTTCTCCCTCGGTCGCTTCAGCCCCGAGTACCTGCAGCACTTCCGTATCGCCCTGATCCGCTTCCAGGGCCGGCCGGTGGCCTTTGCCAACCTGCTGGAGACCCACAGCAACGAGTTGGCCAGCCTGGACCTAATGCGCGCCCACCCCGAGGCGCCGAAGCTGACCATGGAATTCATGATGGTGGGCCTGATTCTTCACTACAAGAGCCACGACTATGGCCGCTTCAGCCTCGGAATGGTCCCCCTTTCCGGGCTGCAACCGCGCCGAGGGGCGCCTTTGACCCAGCGCTTGGGCTCGATGGTGTTCCAGCGCGGTGAACAGCTTTACAACTTCCAGGGCCTGCGGCGCTTCAAGGACAAGTTCCAGCCGGACTGGGAACCTCGCTACATGGCCGTACCGGCCGGGCTCGACCCGCTGGTGGCACTGGCCGATACTGCTGCCCTGATCGCGGGTGGCCTGACTGGATTGGTGAAACGCTGATGATCCGACGCTATTGGCTGTACGTACTGATTCCCCTGCTGCTGGCCGCGCTGGCCGGCGGCACGGCCTTCTGGCTGTGGACCCGCCCAGCTCCCGAAGCACGCCTGGAACACCTGACACTGGGCAATGGCAGCGACCTGACCCGTGCCACCCCTGGCGTACGCGCCAAGGCCTGGGTGGCCATCGGCGTGCCTCAGGAGCAGGCGCTGAGCGACAAGCAACTGCTCGACCTGAGCCAGGCCGGAGAAGCCCAACTGGTGCAGGTGATCTTGCCTGCCACCGATTGCACCCAGCAGCAGGCGACGATGGACCAGGCCGTCGCGCAACTGGCCGACAAACCGACCCTGGTTGCCGGTATCGGCCCAGGTGCTGCACAAGCTTGGCGCTGGCTGGCCAGCCAGAGTGACGACAAAGCCCGCGCCATCTCGGTGGACTTCAACCTCGAACAGCCTGGCTGCCAACTCGCCCTGCCCAAGTCGGCGGCGCACGGCCACTGGAACGTGGCCTGGAACGACAACCCGGACGACGCCAGCGCAGCCTTCGTGCGTGACCAAGCCAATGCCGAAACCAGCATCGCCGACTACGACATCCATCTGCCTCAGGTACTCAAGGCTCAGTTGACCCAGGCCTTGGTCGGCCAGAACGGCAATGCCCTGGCCATTCCGGTGGTCGAGGTGCCGGCCGGGCAGACCACCGATACCGTCACCCTGTTCCTTTCCGGGGATGGCGGCTGGCGCGACCTGGACCGCGACGTGGCCGGTGAAATGGCCAAGCTGGGCTACCCGGTGGTGGGCATCGACACCCTGCGCTACTACTGGCAGCATAAGACCCCCGAGCAAAGCGCCGCCGACCTGTCCGAACTGATGCAGCATTACCGCCAGAAATGGGGCACCAAACGCTTCGTACTGACCGGTTACTCGTTCGGCGCCGACGTGCTTCCGGCGATCTACAACCGCCTGCCCGAAGAAGACCAGAAACGTATCGACGCGGTCATGCTGCTGGCCTTCGCGCGCAGCGGTAGTTTCGAGATCCAGGTCGAAGGCTGGCTGGGCAAGGAAGGCCAAGAAGCCCCTACTGGCCCAGAAATGGCCAAGCTGCCGGCGGCGAAGGTGGTGTGCATCTATGGCGTGGAAGAAACCGATGAAAGCGGCTGCACTGACAAGACGGCAGTGGGCGAGCGGCTGAAGCTGCCAGGCGGCCACCACTTCGACGAGAACTATCCAGCGCTGGCCAAGCGCCTGATCGATGAGATCGAGACGCGCCAAGGCAAATCCAGCGTCGCCGAGAAGTAACCTGAGAAGGGCCGCTCTGCGGCCCTTCTCACAGTGAATGGGGCTGCCAGGCAGCCCCATTCACCCCGATCAGATCTCGACCTGGGTGCCCAGCTCGATCACCCGATTCAACGGCAGGTTGAAGAACCGCAGGTTGCCGTTGGCGTTCTTGAGCAGGAACGCGAACAGATTTCCTCGCCAGCGCGACATACCTTCCAAACGCGAAGCGATCACCGTCTCACGGCTGAGGAAATAGGTCGTGCGCATCGGACTGAAGTCCAACGCATCCAGATGGCACAACTTGAGCGCTGCCGGCACATCCGGCTCGTCCATGAAGCCAAAGTGCAGCAACACGCGGAAGAACCCGTCCCCATACGCCTCAACCTCGAAGCGCTCATGCTCCGGCACCCGAGGCCGGTCCTCGCTGACCACCGTCAGCAACACCACCTGGCTGTGCAGCACCTGGTTGTGCAGCATGTTATGCAGCAATGCGTGGGGCACGGCGTCTGCCCGTGCGGTGAGGAACACCGCTGTCCCTTCGACACGGTGCGGCGGCTGCACGCGAATGCTGGCGATGAACACCGGCAGCGGCAAGGCGCCCTCGTCGATGCGTTCGACCAGAATCTGCTTGCCGCGCTTCCACGTACTCATCAACAGGAACAACACACCACCGGCCAGTACCGGGAACGCCCCGCCCTGGACGATCTTCGGTACGTTCGCGGCAAAGAACAGCCCATCGACCAGCAGGAAGCCCACCAAAATCGGTACCGCCAGCAGCGGCGGCCACTTCCACAGCAACAGCATCACCGCCGACACCAGAATGGTGGTCATCAGCATCGTGCCAGTCACCGCGACACCGTAGGCTGCCGCAAGCGCACCGGACGATTCGAAACCAATGACCAGCAGCACCACGCCGACCATCAACGTCCAGTTCACCGCCCCGATGTAGATCTGCCCCTGCTCATCGCTGGAAGTATGCTGGATCTGCATGCGCGGGATGTAGCCCAACTGGATGGCCTGGCGAGTCAGGGAGAACGCCCCCGAGATCACCGCCTGCGAGGCGATGACCGTCGCCAGGGTGGCAAGGCCTACCAGCGGCAGCAAGGCCCAACTCGGCGCCAACAGGTAGAACGGGTTACGCGCAGCCTCGGGGTTCTGCAACAACATCGCGCCCTGGCCAAAGTAGTTGAGCAGCAGCGCCGGCAGCACCAGGATGAACCAGGCACGTGCAATGGGCTTACGGCCAAAATGTCCCATGTCGGCGTAAAGCGCTTCGGCACCGGTCAGCGCCAGTACCACCGCCCCCAGGATGGCGACGCCCATGCCGGGGTGGACGATGAAGAAGTGCAACGCCCAGCCCGGATTGACCGCCTTGAGCACCTCGGGGCTCTGCGCGATGCCATGCACACCCAGCGCACCCAGTACCACGAACCAGGTGACCATGACCGGGCCGAACAGCTTGCCGATCTTCTCGGTGCCATGCTTCTGCACCAGGAACAGCGCCACCAGCACCACCAGCGAAATCGGTACAACCCAGTGGTCGATGCCCTCGAACGCCAGGCCCATCCCCTCCACCGCCGACAGCACCGATACTGCCGGGGTGATCATGCTGTCGCCGTAGAACAGCGAGGCGCCGACCAATCCACAGATGACCATCAACGTACGCAGCTTCGGATAGTTGGCCGTGGCCCGCCGTGCCAGCGCCGTCAGCGCCATGGTCCCGCCCTCGCCCTGGTTGTCGGCGCGCAGGATGAACATGACGTACTTGAACGACACAACCCACAGCAGCGACCACAAGATCAACGACAGGATCCCCAGTACCCCATCGTGATTCACCGGCACCCCATAACCCCCGGTGAACACCTCTTTGAGGGTGTACAACGGGCTGGTACCGATATCGCCGTAAACCACCCCAACAGCTGCCACCAACAGGCCCAGCGAACGCGCGGCACCGTGCTGCTGCTCCTGCCCGCCTTGAGCGTGACTGCTTGCCTGAACCATCGACCACTCCCGCAGACGGCCTTTGCAGGCCCATTGAATTCACCTTCGCGCAGGACAACGCTTTAGCCCTGACACAACGGCGCGAAGCATAGCGCAGCGTTCGTCGTATTTCTGCTGGTCAAGTGCACGTGCGCTCGCTAGAATTGCGCACTTTTTGATCAGAGGCGCCCAAAGCGCCCGTCAGGCACGCCACCGTCAACGGTCGGGCGGCCCGTATTCAATACCGAGGTTAGTCATGTCCACCACCAACGCCACCCCGAAGGTCGGCTTCGTTTCCCTGGGTTGCCCCAAGGCCCTGGTCGATTCCGAGCGCATCCTCACTCAGCTGCGCATGGAAGGCTATGAAGTCGTGCCGACCTACGAGGACGCCGACGTGGTGGTGGTCAACACCTGCGGCTTCATCGACAGCGCCAAGGCCGAGTCCCTGGAAGTGATCGGTGAAGCGATCAAGGAAAACGGCAAGGTCATCGTCACCGGCTGCATGGGTGTCGAGGAAGGCAACATCCGCGACGTGCACCCCAGCGTGCTGTCGGTTTCCGGCCCCCAGCAGTACGAGCAAGTGGTCAACGCCGTGCATGAGGTAGTGCCGCCACGCCAGGACCACAACCCGCTGATCGACCTGGTGCCGCCGCAGGGCGTCAAGCTCACCCCGCGCCACTACGCCTACCTGAAGATTTCCGAAGGCTGCAACCACAGTTGCAGCTTCTGCATCATCCCATCGATGCGCGGCAAGCTGGTCAGCCGCCCGGTGGGCGAGGTGCTGAGCGAAGCCGAGCGCCTGGTCAAGGCCGGCGTCAAGGAGATCCTGGTGATCTCCCAGGACACCAGTGCCTATGGCGTGGACGTCAAGTACAAGACCGACTTCTGGAACGGCCGCCCGGTCAAGACCCGCATGCTCGAACTGTGCGAGGCGCTGAGCAGCCTGGGGGCGTGGGTGCGCCTGCACTACGTCTACCCGTACCCGAACGTCGACGACGTGATCCCGTTGATGGCCGCTGGCAAGATCCTGCCGTACCTGGACATTCCGTTCCAGCACGCCAGCCCCAAGGTACTCAAGGCAATGAAGCGCCCGGCCTTCGAAGACCGCACCCTGGCGCGCATCAAGAACTGGCGCGAGCAGTGCCCTGAGCTGGTAATTCGCTCCACGTTCATCGTCGGCTTCCCCGGCGAGACCGAAGAAGACTTCCAGTACCTGCTGGACTGGCTCACCGAAGCCCAGCTCGACCGCGTCGGCTGCTTCCAGTACTCCCCGGTCGAAGGCGCTCCGGCCAACGACCTGGGCCTGGAAGAAGTCCCCGATGACATCAAGCAGGAGCGCTGGGACCGTTTCATGGCGCACCAGCAGGCCATCAGCGCCGCACGCCTGCAACTGCGCATCGGCAAGGAGATCGAAGTGCTGATCGATGAGGTCGAAGAGCAAGGCTCGGTAGGCCGCAGCTTCTTCGACGCCCCGGAAATCGACGGTAGCGTGTTCATCGACGGCGATCACGGCTTCAAGCCCGGCGACAAGGTACGCTGCCGTGTGGTCGATGCCGACGAATACGACATGTGGGCCGAGCCTCTCTGAAGCGCACCGCAGGTCAAGATACCCCGCCACTGGCGGGGTATTTTTTTGCATCTATGTTTGCTTCATTGGGCCACAGCCGCGCAGGAGCCAGCCTCGATGAAGTCGCCACTGACATTGCACACCCCCCGCTACAGCGACTACCCGGAACTGGTGGCGCTCTGGGAAGCCTCGGTACGTGCGACCCATGACTTCCTGCCCGAAACCTACATCCTGCTGCTGCGCGACCACGTGCTGCGTCGCTATCTGGATGCCGTGATGCTGGTGTGCTGCAAAGACAGCAAACGCCGCATTCTGGGCTTTGCCGGCGTTGCCAATGGCCGGATCGACATGCTGTTCGTCGCGCCCGAGCACCGTGGCCGTGGCGTCGGCCAGCGCCTGCTGCGCCATGCCGTGGCTGAACTCAATGCCGAACGGCTGGATGTCAACGAACAGAACCCGCAAGCGCTGGGCTTCTATCTGCATGAAGGTTTCGAGGTGGTGGGCCGATCGGAAACCGATGGGCTGGGGCAGCCTTACCCTTTGCTGCATATGCGACGTGTTCCTACCGCTTCCTGAGACCACTGCCGAGGACAGCGTAGTCTTCTGCCGAATTGACGTGAATGACACCGATTTGCAGCCGCAACCCCGCCAGGGCAGGTACAATGAGTGCTTTTCCTGCCCTGCGAATACATTGTCCATGTCCGACCCCATCCGCCTGTCCAAACGCCTCATCGAACAGCTCGGCTGCTCGCGCCGAGAGGCAGAACTGTATATCGAAGGAGGCTGGGTCACGGTCGATGGCGTCGTGGTCGAGCAGCCGCAGTTCAAGGTTGACCAACAGCGCGTCGAGTTGCTGCCTGGCGCCCGCGCCGAAGCCCTCGAACCGGTCACCCTGCTATTGCACCAACGGCCCGGACAAGACACCGCCAGCGCCCAGGCCAGCATGACCATGGAAAGCCTCAGCGAAGCTCACCGCGAAGGTGTACGGGCCTTGCATGGCCACTTCGTCCGTCAGGCCTGCATCGCCCCGCTGCTGCCAGGTAGCAGCGGCTTGCAGGTATTCACCCAGGACTGGCGGGTGACCCGCAAGCTGGACGCCGACCTGCGCCGCATGGAACAGGAGTACATCGTCCAGGTCAGCGGCGAAGCCAAACCTGGCGCGCTGGAGCGCCTGGCCCGTGGCGTGGAGCGCAAGGGGGTCGAGTTGCCCAAGGCTAAGGCCAGCTGGCAGAACGAGCAGCACCTGCGCATGGTCTTGAAGAACCCGCTGCCAGGGCAGATCGAACACCTGTGCGAGACCGCTGGGCTCAAGGTGCTCGGCATGCGCCGTATCCGCCTGGGCGGCGTGTCCATGGGCAAGCTGGTCCAGGGCCAATGGCGCTACTTGGCAACCACCGAACGTTTCTAAGCGATACCGCCGCGTAGGATCGCGCGGCACCTGAACAGGATTGGCGTCAATGAACCATAACGATGTACTGCGCAGCCTGCGCTACATGCTCAAGGCCAACGATCAGAAGATGGCCGAAATCATTGGTCTGAGTGGTCTGCAAGTCTCCGCCGAGGCCATCGCCGGCTATGTGAAGAAAGAAGAAGAGCCCGGCTTCGTGCGCTGCCCCGAGAAGGTCATGGCGCACTTTCTCGATGGTTTGGTGATCCACCGTCGCGGCCGTGACGAAAGCCGTGCGCCACAACCGATCGAAGTCCCGGTGACCAACAACACCGTGCTCAAGAAACTGCGTGTCGCCTTCGAACTCAAGGAGGATGACCTGCACGCGGTACTCAAGTCGGTCAACTTCCCGGTCTCCAAGCCTGAGCTGAGCGCCTTGTTCCGCAAGGTCGGCCACGACAACTACCGTCCTTGCGGCGACCAGCTGCTGCGCAATTTCCTCAAGGGTCTCACCCTTCGCGTGCGCGGCTAGCCCTGATGCAGCATACGGTCTCGCCGGTCGGCATCGTGCGCTCCTGCTTCAAGGAGAAGTTCGCCATTCCGCGCCAGCCGCATCTGGCGCCCGCTGCCCGTGGCGTGCTGGAGCTGCTGCCACCGTTCGACCAAGGCGATGCGGTCGAAGGCCTTGAGCAGGTCAGCCATGTATGGCTGCTGTTTCTCTTCCACCAGGCACTTGAGGACAAACCGCGGCTGAAGGTGCGCCCCCCGCGCCTGGGTGGCAACAAGAGCATGGGCGTTTTCGCGACTCGCGCCACGCACCGCCCAAACGGCATCGGCCAGTCGGTGGTACGCCTGGATGGTGTCGAGCCAAAGCGCCTGCTGCTGTCAGGCATCGACCTGCTCGATGGCACCCCGGTGCTGGATATCAAACCCTACGTACCCTATGCCGACAGTGTACCGAGCGCGACCAACCAGATGGCCGGTACAGCGCCCGAGTCGATCGCCGTGCAATGGCACGAGAGCGCCCTGCCCCAGGCGCATGAGCATGGCCTTCGCCTGGGCGAGCCGCTGGTGGCGCTGATCGAGCAGTGCCTGGCACAGGACCCGCGCCCGGCCTACCAGATACCGCCACCGGAGCGGGTGTACGGCGTGAAGTTCTGGGACGTGCAGGTCAGGTGGCAGTATCCGCAGCCGGATGTGATCCGGGTGCTGGAAGTGGTGCGCGAGGCCTGAGGTTTGGCGCCAGACCTGCCAAGCGAAATATCGCAGACATAAAAAAACGCAGACCCAGGTCTGCGTTTTTTCATTGCCGCGCTCGCCTTACTTCTCGACGAAAGCACGTTCGATCAGGTAATCGCCTGGCTCGCGCATACGCGCCGAAACCTTCAGGCCGAAGCTGTCGAGCACTTCGCTGGTCTCGTCGAGCATGCTTGGGCTACCGCAGATCATCGCACGGTCGTCCTGTGGGTTGATCGGTGGCAGGCCGATGTCGCTAAACAGCTTGCCGCTGCGCATCAGGTCGGTCAGGCGCCCTTGGTTCTCGAAAGGCTCGCGAGTGACGGTGGGGTAGTAGATCAGTTTCTCGCGCACTGCCTCACCGAAGAACTCGTTCTGCGGCAGGTGCTCGGTGATGAACTCGCGGTAGGCGACTTCGTTCACGTAGCGCACACCATGAACCAGGATCACCTTCTCGAAACGCTCATAGGTTTCGGGGTCCTGGATGACGCTCATGAACGGCGCCAGGCCAGTGCCGGTGCTGAGCAGGTACAGATGCTTGCCTGGGTTCAGGTCGTCGAGTACCAGCGTGCCGGTAGGCTTCTTGCTGATGATGATCTCGTCGCCTTCTTTCAGATGCTGCAGTTGGGAGGTCAGCGGACCGTCCGGCACCTTGATGCTGAAGAACTCCAGGTGCTCTTCCCAGTTCGGCGAGGCGATGGAATAGGCGCGCATGAGCGGACGGCCGCTTTCCTGCTGCAGGCCGATCATCACGAACTGACCGTTCTCGAAGCGCAGGCCCGGGTCGCGGGTGCACTTGAAGCTGAACAGGGTGTCGTTCCAGTGGTGCACACTGAGGACACGTTCGTGGTTCATGTTGCTCATCTAGGGGCTCCTGAAGAAAAACGCAGCGCGCAAAACGCGCAGTTGCGCGATAGTTTAGGGGCAGCGACAATATCTGTTAACTGAATTATCAAGATATGTGTTATCGGTTATATCGATATGCGATTCACACTTCGTCAGCTTCAAGTATTCGTTGCCGTCGCCCAGCACCAGAGCGTCTCTCGCGCAGCTGGCGTGCTGGCGTTGTCGCAATCTGCCGCGAGCACCTCGATCACCGAACTTGAGCGCCAGTCCAGTTGCCAGCTGTTCGATCGCGCCGGCAAGCGCCTGAGCCTCAATGCCCTCGGCCATCAGCTGTTACCACAGGCGGTGGCGCTACTCGACCAAGCCAAGGAAATCGAGGATTTGCTCAACGGCAAGTCCGGCTTCGGCTCTCTGGCGGTGGGCGCCACCTTGACCATCGGCAACTACCTGGCGACCTTGCTGATCGGCAGCTTCATGCAGGTACACCCGGAAAGCCAGGTGAAGCTGCATGTGCAGAACACTGCGCATATTGTGCAGCAGGTTGCGCATTACGAAATTGACTTGGGTCTGATCGAGGGTGACTGCAATCACCCCGACCTGGACGTACAACCGTGGGTCGAAGACGAGCTTGTGGTGTTCTGCGCGCCGCAACATCCGCTCGCCCAAACCGGGCACGCCGACATCGAGCAATTGGCCCAGGAGGCGTGGATTTTACGTGAACAGGGCTCAGGCACGCGACTGACCTTCGACCAGGCCATGCGTCATCACCGCGCCAACCTCAATATCCGCCTGGAACTCGAACACACCGAGGCAATCAAGCGCGCTGTCGAATCAGGCCTGGGGATTGGCTGCATCTCACGCCTGGCCCTGCGTGATGCGTTCCGTCGCGGTAGCTTGGTGCCGGTGGAAACCCCCGCGCTGGATTTGGCGCGGCAGTTCTACTTCATCTGGCACAAACAGAAGTACCAGACCTCCGCCATGCGTGAGTTCCTCGAACTGTGCCGCAGCTTCACCGCAGGCGTTCGGCGCAGCGACGAGATCGTGCTGCCGCCGATTGCCTGAACGTCAACCGAGCAAAATCACACCCCAGACCAGGCCCACCATGGTCATGGCGACCAGCTGTGCGGCGCTCCCCATGTCCTTGGCATTCTTCGACAGCGGGTGGCGGTCCAGCGAGATACGGTCGATGGCCGCCTCCACCGCCGAGTTGAGCAGTTCGACGATCAGCCCCAGCAGGCAGACAGCGATCAGGATAGCGCGCTCGCCACGGCTGACCGGCAGCCAGAAGGCCGTGGGAATCAGCAGCACATTGACCAGCACCAGTTGGCGGAACGCCGCTTCGCCCTTGAACGCCGCGCGCAGGCCATCCAGCGAATAGCCGGCGGCATTGAAGATACGTTTGAGGCCTGTCTGGCCTTTGAATGGCGACATGTGTGTCCGTCACTACACCGAGAAAAAGGCCCGCAGGCTAGTTCAACCAGGGTCAAAAAAGCGTGAAGGCGCGAATTTAGCCGGCCGAAACCGATTCCAGTTGTTGCAACAGCAAGGCCGCCTGGGTACGGGTACGTACGCCCAGCTTGCGGAAGATCGCGGTCACGTGGGCTTTGATGGTCGCTTCCGACACATTCAGTTCGTAGGCGATCTGCTTGTTCAACAGCCCTTCGCAGACCATGGTCAGCACCCGGAACTGCTGTGGCGTCAGGCTCGCCAGGCCTTCGCTGGCAGCCTTGGCCTCGGCCGACACATCGACCTTCTCGAATGCCTGGGGCGGCCACCAGACCTCACCATCGAGCACCTTCTGCACGGCATCCTGGATCTCCTCCAGGTTGCTCGACTTGGGAATGAAGCCACTGGCACCGAACTCTCGCGACTTGACCACCACCGCGGCTTCCTCCTGGGCCGAGACCATCACCACTGGAATCTGCGGGTACTGGCCGCGCAGCAGCACAAGGCCAGAGAAGCCGTAGGCGCCAGGCATGTTGAGATCCAGCAGGACCAAATCCCAGTCGGCTTTTTCGGTCAAGCGGTTTTCAAGCTCAGCGATGCTTGCCACCTCGACCAAACGCACGTCGGGCCCGAGGCCGAGGGTAACGGCCTGGCGCAAGGCGCTGCGGAACAACGGGTGGTCATCGGCAATCAGGATTTCGTACGTGGCCATCGATCTAGGGATCCTGTTCTGTGCCAGACGTAGAGTACGGGGCGCCTGGCAGGCAACTCATGGCCAGGACGGCAGAGCCGTCGGCCGGGATGGCACGGCGAAAACCAGGAGAGTCGCTTCGCCGTGCCCGAAGCGGGGCCAAGGATGACGAGCACGCTGCGGGGGGTCAAGCCAAATGCCCGGTCGTCGCGCCTACCCTGGTGGTCAGCCGCGACAGTATGAACCAATCCGTCGCGGCTGCCCCTTGGACTATAGGAAGGTATGCAAACGCCGGTGCACCTCATCCTGCTCGTCAAGCGGCAGACGCCGCTTGCCACTGAGGTAGTGCAGGCTGAACACGTCAAGGTACGCGTCTAGCGCTTGCGAGGCCTGGTTGTCACCGGCCAGGTCCAGGCACATGGCGGCCACTTCGGCGGTGCAGAAGTGATCGTCGCGCTTGGAGCGGCGCAGGCGATAGCGCGACATCTGCTCGGCCTGCAGGCTCAGCACCGGGAAGCGGTCCAGGTACGGGCTCTTGCGAAACATCTTGCGCGCCTCGGTCCAGGTCGCATCGAGCAAGATGAACAGCGGCCGCTTGCCCGGCTCGCGCACCACCTCGCTGACCACCCGCTGCTGGGCGACGAACTCTCCCGGAAAGACGATGTAAGGTTGCCACTGCGGGTCATCGAGGAGCGCCAGCAGGCCCTCGTCCACCGAAGTACGCAGCCAGCCAAAGGCGGCGGTGTCTTCGATGAGGTCGGCGATCAACCAGCCGGTATTGGTAGGTTTCAGTGGCTCAGTGTCATGCATCAGCAGGCAAACGCCGGAGTCGGCCTGCACGCGAGGTTTCCAGGCACACAGGCAATGGGTGGCGATCACGCGGCAGTCAGGGCAACGCTCGGCGCGCGAACCGCGCGCAATGAAAGGTTTGACGCTGCGTGCCAGCCGCTCGGCGCGCAAGCGCGCGACTGCATGGCTCATGGCAGCAGGCCTAGGCACAAAGAGGGAACGGACACAGGAACGACTCGACGAAAACAAAGTGCCAGTCTACCAGAGCGCTCGTGTTTTGCCGTGCAGCGGTGCGCACCGCTCCTTTATAATCCTTGCTTTGGCGGCCTGGCGACCACGTGGTTTGATGGAACGCCGCCCGCCGGCGCAGGTCAAAGCGCCAGTCATCGAACCAGGAGAGATTCATGCTGCGTTTTATCGTCCCGACCCTGAGCCTGCTGCTCGCCCTGCCGCTGGCCGCCCAGGCTGCCTCCAAGCAGGAGTACGAGCTGACCCAGATGCTGCAGAAGGTCGCCAAGGAAAGCAGCGTTGGCACCCCGCGCGCCATCAATGAGGATATCCTCGACCAAGGGTACACCGTCGAGAAAGGCAAGGCGCTGGTCAACCACCTGAGTGTGCGCCAGAGTCACGCCGAGCGCATGCTCGCCAACCCCGAACAAGTCCGCAGCCAGCTGGGTGACAGCGTGTGCCGCAACAACGGCTACCGTCAACTGATGTCCAAAGGCGCCGTGCTGGTTTACCGCTTCACCGTCTACAAAACCAATCAGCCGATCATGGACCAAGCGTTCGACGGCGCCAGCTGCGTGGCCGGCAACAAGAAAAAGTGATTCAGGCGACCTCGTCGCGGGCACTGGCGCGTCGCTGTTCTTCTTCGGCGCGCAGGTCTGCCAGCAACGCCTGAAGATAATGCGAGTGCCGGTCCAGGCCCTGCAAACGCCGCAGGCACTCCTGCTCAATGCTCAGGCCATTGTCTTGAGCCGCCCGTGACAACTGGGCGTACAGTTGTGTCTCCACCTCGATCACCAGCCGACGCATAGTGCCACCTCCGCGCATCGCCTCCCGCCACTCGTTCAGTTAATCAAAGCTTCGAAAAGATTGGATCCTATCCGACCAGCGGGCCCCTGGCCGCCTCATGCAGCAGCAGGAACCGGCTCTGGCGTCTAGATTGAAAGCGAGCGTCTACCGATTGCGTTTCGCTCAAAACACACGAGAGAGGATGGACTTTACCCTGCAACACGGCCTTGAAGGCCTACTGCAATGCTCGACGCGCACACTCGAGCCAAAGCAGCCTGCGACACATCAGGCGTCGCGGCCGGGGCACACCATCGGCCCGGTCAGAGGTTTTGCTGCAGAAGGAGACGTTGAATGCCCTACCAATCGAACGAGCGCCTGTCCGAGCACTTCCGGGAACAGGGTATAGACCTGAGCAAGATCGACGAGCAACTGCAACTGGTTGCCCCGAACAGCCCCAACCTTGCGCTGTATCGCGACATGCTGCTGACGGTCCTGCGCATGGCGCATGACGACCGTAATCGCTGGAACGCCAAGATCACCCTGCAGGCGCTTCGAGAGCTCGACCATTCGTTCCGTACCCTCGAACGCTACAAAGGGCGCCGCAAAGTCACGGTATTCGGCTCGGCCCGCACGCCGCAGGAACATCCGATGTATGCGCTGGCCCGTGAACTGGGCGCTACGCTTGCACGCGCCGACCTGATGGTCATCACCGGTGCCGGCGGCGGCATCATGGCCGCCGCCCACGAAGGCGCCGGCACCGACCACAGCCTGGGCTTCAATATCACCCTGCCATTCGAGCAGCACGCCAACGCCACGGTCGATGGCACTGACCGGTTATTGCCGTTCCACTTCTTCTTCATTCGCAAGCTGTTCTTCGTCAAAGAGGCCGATGCGCTCGTGCTATGCCCCGGTGGCTTTGGCACGCTGGACGAAGCGCTGGAAGTACTGACCCTGATCCAGACCGGTAAAAGCCCGCTGGTGCCCGTGGTCCTGCTGGACTCACCGGGCGGCAGCTTCTGGCAGGACGCACTGGCGTTCATCAGCCGCCAACTTGAAGCCAACCGTTACATTTTGCCCAGCGACCTCAAGCTGGTGCGCATGGCCCACAGTGCCGACGAGGCCGTGGAGGAAATCCGGCAGTTCTATCGCAACTACCACTCCAGCCGCTGGCTGAAGAATCAGTTCGTGATTCGTATGCAGCACCGCTTGAGCGACGCGGCACTACAGGACATCGAAGAGAGCTTCGCTGACCTGCGCCTGAGTGGGTGCTATCGCCAGCAAGCAGATAGCGGAGTCGAACATGAGGAAGGCAACTTCAGCCACCTGACCCGATTGACCTTCGCCTTCAACGGTCGCGCCTTGGGCCGCCTGCGCGAGCTGGTGGATTTCATCAACCTGCCGGAGAACTGGGCCAAACCCGAACCGATGCACACCACGCAACGGGCACGGGAGGCCATGAAGGTAAGCTGAACGCAAAATGCCCCGAATAGCCAATACCTACCGGCATCGGCTATTCGGGGCATTCATTAATAGTCGTCTAGGTCGCGACCGTTGAGCAGCCTGCCAATCATATCCATGGGAAAACCACGGTAAGCGAGAAAGCGCGTTTGCTGTGCGCGGGTGCGCGGATCGACAGGGCGCTGACCGGCGAACTTGCGCTGCCAGACATCTCGCAAGCGCTCTTTCCAGTCCACTTCGCTCTCACGCAGCGCCTGCTCAATATCGCTACGGGAAAGGCCCCGTTGGCCCAACTCCTCCCGAATACGCGCAGGGCCGTAACCGGCACCGGAACGGTAGCGGATAAAGCTCTCCAGATAGCGGGCTTCGCTGAGCAACCCTTCTTCGGCAAGCCGATCGAGCGCAGGCTCGATCAACTCATCGGGAGCACCGCGCTGACGCAGTTTGCGCGTCAGCTCGACGCGACCGTGCTCACGGCGCGCAAGCAGGTCCATGGCTGTCCGCCGAACGGCGACGGGGGTGTCGAGTACGGCGGACATGGGACAGATCAGTAATTAGCGTCGGCGTCAGCCATGTCATCGGCATCGGCTTCGGCAGCAGCGGCTTTGGCGGCGGCGGCAGCAGCGGCACCGGCGGTCAGCAGCTTATCGCGGATCTGCTTCTCGATCTCAGCACCGATGGCCGGGTTTTCATGCAAGTACTTGGCAGCGTTAGCCTTGCCTTGGCCGATCTTGTTGCCCTGGTAGGCGTACCAGGCACCGGATTTCTCCACCAAACCTTGGGAAACACCCAGGTCGATGATTTCACCGTTGCGGTAGATGCCCTTGCCGTAAAGAATCTGGAACTCGGCCTGACGGAACGGCGGCGAGACCTTGTTCTTGACGATCTTGACACGGGTTTCGCTGCCGACCACTTCGTCGCCTTCCTTGACCGCACCGGTACGACGGATGTCCAGGCGAACCGACGCGTAGAACTTCAGAGCGTTACCGCCGGTGGTGGTTTCCGGGCTGCCGAACATCACGCCGATCTTCATACGGATCTGGTTGATGAAGATGACCAGGCAGTTGGCGTTCTTGATGTTACCGGTGATCTTACGCAGCGCCTGGGACATCAGACGGGCCTGCAGGCCGACGTGCATGTCGCCCATCTCGCCTTCGATCTCTGCCTTAGGTACCAAAGCCGCCACCGAGTCGACGATGATCACATCGACGGCGTTGGAACGCACCAGCATGTCGGTGATTTCCAGGGCTTGCTCGCCGGTGTCCGGCTGAGAGACCAGCAGGTCGTCGACGTTGACGCCCAGCTTGCCAGCGTATTCAGGGTCGAGGGCATGCTCAGCATCGACGAAGGCGCAGGTAGCACCGTTTTTCTGGGCTTCTGCGATGACCGACAGAGTCAGCGTGGTTTTACCCGAAGATTCCGGGCCGTAGATCTCAACGATACGACCCTTCGGCAGGCCGCCGATGCCCAGGGCGATGTCCAGGCCCAGGGAGCCAGTGGAGATGGCGGGGATAGCCTGACGCTCGTGGTCGCCCATGCGCATGACCGCGCCTTTGCCGAATTGGCGTTCGATTTGACCCAGGGCCGCAGCCAAGGCGCGCTTCTTGTTGTCGTCCATTGATATCCTCACGTGTTCGACGTGGCCCTGACGGCCGGAATAACTGTATAAGTAGCCAGTATTATTCCACAGGGATTCGTTTCCGCAAACCCCCGTTGGGCGATTTACTCCCCACCAAGCTGTAACAAGCCGTCTAACGCGGCGATCACCGTCTGTCTGCGGACTGCCTCGCGGTCCCCTTCGAAGTGACGCCGCTCACTGCTGATGTGCACGCCATCGGCCCAGGCCAGCCATACCGTGCCTACCGGCTTGGCCGCCGAGCCGCCATCCGGGCCCGCCACACCACTGACCGCCACGGCAAAGCGCGCGCCACTGGCCGCCTGGGCCCCGCGCACCATGGCTTCGACCACCTCCTGGCTGACCGCGCCCACTTGCGTGAACAGCGCAGTGGGCACGCCCAACTGGCGGGTTTTCTGGGCATTGGAATAGGTGACGTAACCGGCCTCGAACCACGCCGAGCTGCCAGGGACACGTGTGATGGCTTCGGCAATGCCGCCACCGGTGCAGGATTCGGCGGTACTGACCTGAGCGTTGAAACGCCGCAGATGCTCACCCAGGCGGGTGGAGAGAACAGTGATCGGGTCCATGACGGTCTCCTGGCAAGAATGCGCCCTACCCTATCACCCTCCCAAAGCCTGGCAAGCGCTCAAGGTGCCAGAGCACGCACATAGTCCTGGCAGGCGCGCAGGGCGATCAGTCCGCGGTCGCCGTCATCGGTGATGGCGATAATTCGTCGAGCATGCGCTGGGTCAAGTCGGGCGCGTACGGGGCCATCATCCACGCCGCTGGCGCTGGGGGTGGCAGGCACTGCACGGCAACCGGCGTCGCGCTCGACCAAGACCGACAGCCGCAGATCGGCAGTAGCAAGGCGATCACGCAAACGAGCCTGGGCGTCCTGAACATCGTTCAGCTCCTTGAAATGTTTCGATTCACTGTCGTGCAGGCGCCGCTCCAGCCCCTGGCGCTGCTCGCGCTCGGCCAGCAGCAGGCCATGCAGCGCCTCGGCCTGGTCCAGGCGCTGCTGCACAAGTTCGGTTTCCTGCGCGGCCAGCAGACGCCCGTAGCGCCAGGCCTGGACCTGCCAGGCCAGCGCCCCGAACAGCAGCATGCACAACACCCACAGCCCCAATTGCCAACGACTCAACACAACACCTCCCGCGCCCGGGCCCATAACTGCAAGCGCTCACTCAGGCCATTCAGGCCACCATTGATCAGCCGGGTGATGCGGTTGAACTCGCCTTGGTCGGCAAGTCCGTTGAGCCCACGTGATTGCCAGAACCACGCCGCCGACTCGCAGGCCCAGCGCGGCTGCTCAAGCATCTGCGGCTGCGCCAGCAGGCGTTCGTCGCCAAACAGCGCACGACTACAAGCCTGGTAGTTATTGTGGCCGGTCACTTGGATCAGGCCGCGCCCGCAATAGCGCTGGCCATCGCCGTCGAGCTCAGGGGTGTTGCCCAGAAGCCTGGCCAGGCGGCCGGTGTCGTAGCGGGCCAAGTATTTGTCGCTACCCAATTCCTTGACGTGACGCAGCTGGCCAGACTCGTGGCCAACCTGCGCGAGGAACGCGGCAATGCGCTTGGGATGGTCAATGTCCCAACGCGCCATGGCCTCGTTCAGCGCGGGTAGAAATACCTCGACGCGTTGACCGGCGAGGGGGTAGATATCACTCAGTTGTCGTGCAGTCAGTTCCATCACGGCATGCTCCATTGCTGTCTGATCGAAAGGCGGCAGATGCCGCCGGGACTCGCTCATGGGCGATGGCTCGAAGCACGGGGCTTTCAATGAGATCGCAGCGCCTCTCGTTTGAGCGGGAGCTGACTATAAAAAGCGCTCGCGCGCCGCTACATGGGGAAATGCCGCTCACCTGTTCAACGCTGCACCTTGAGCGGGCTGGCCTTTCCCGTCGCGCGGCCCTTGGCCTTGGCCTTGCCCTGCTGGCCGCCGTTGCACTGCAAAGTGGTGCGCCACCCACTGCTGGTGAACACCTGCTCCACCGACTCGATCAGGTAAAGCCCGTCGAGCCCGGCCAGAAAGCCGCGCACCTCGATGCTGCGTTCGGCGAACAGGTCGGTGCGTCCGGGCATGTCCAGGCGCACGCTGGCGGTGTCGCGGTTGAAGCTGGCCAAGCGTGCACGCGCGGCCTGTTCGGCGGCAGCGCGACTGGGATACAGATGGCGATCGGTATAAACCGGTTGCAACCCCTCCGGCGCTTCGCCGTTATCCAGCTCGACCGTCTGCAAGCGCCCCGTGGCGCTATCCTGATGGCGGGTGCGCACAACTTTGTGGGTGGTTCGATCAGCCAGGCGAAACTGCCATTGATTAACCTCAGTGCGGTTGAGGGTTACCACGCCCAGTGCTTGGCCACTGGCACTGGTTCCGCCCTGGCGGGGTAGCACCAGCAACTGACCGTTGGCGAGCTTGGCGGTGCAGTTGTGCTGGCGAGAAACACGGGTGATGAAGTTGAAGTCCGACTCGCTGTACTGGTCGATGCGCGGTATCTGCGTGGTCACCGGGCACACCGCCTGCCAGCCGTTGCGCGTGGCGATGTCTGCGACGATGCGCTGCAACGTGACACCCTCCCAACTGCCGCTGCGGATGGTCTTGCCGCTGCCACGCAGGTCACTGGCCTTGCCGCGAATCACCAAGGTATCTGGCGGCCCGGACAACTCCACTTCATCGACCGTGTAACGTCCCAACAGGTGCAGCGCTTGCCCGGCATACCCCAGGTGCACGGCCAATACCGCACCGCGCGCGGGCAACGCCAAGGCTCCGTCGCGGGCGTCGATGCGCAGCTCGAAGTCGTCCGACTCAAGGCCCGGCTTGTCGGTGGTGCGCATCAGCAGCAGGCGGTCGTTGATCAGCGTGGTGATGTCGTTGCCATCAGCCTGGATGCTGAACACAGGTTTCATGGTGGTGTCTCCGTGTAAGGGGCGACGCGTGGCCGCGCCGCCCTCCCTGTCAGTCCCACAGTTGAACGGTTTCGCTGACCGGTGCGGTCAGCTCCGGCAGCACGATGTTGACCCCGGCGCGAAACGGCTGCGCTTCGTCGGCCAGCCCTTGGTTGAACGCGAGCACCGCCTCGACCGCACCGCCCAAATGCCCGTAGTAATGCTGGCAAAGGGTGTCCAACAGGTCGCCCTCAGACGTGGTACAAGTCTTGGCCATAACTTACGAACTCCAATGAAAAGCCTTGTTTGCGTGGAATGCCGCCGGCCTGCAGTTGAGTCTGGGTTTCTTCGACACTGGTCAGGCACCAGTTACCCAGGACTTCGCCGTAACCGGTCGTCAGCGATAACGGCTGGAGCTGCCGGCCAATGCTGCGCAAGGCCTGTAACTGGCCAATCCCGCCCTTGAAACCGGGAAAGATCGCCCCGCTAAGCGTGATGTGCTCCTCGCCCTGGCTGACCGCCTGTTGCGCACTGTCGCGGCCGAGGCGTTCCTGCCCGGCCCAGCGAAAGCGCGTTTGTCGGCGCAACTGGTCGAAGGCTGCGGTGTCGAGGTTGAAGTAGTAAGGCGCGGCGCCCGGCTGCAAGGGCTGCAACACCAACAGGTGGGGGAACGGCTTGACCGCCTCGGCGGCGGGCGTGGCCTCGGGCGCGAAGCCCAGGGTCTGCAACACGCCGCTGACGCTGCTGCGCACCTCGCCCACCACCCGGCGAATCGCCGCGCCCGCCTTGGCCACATGGCCGGCAAACGCGTCGATACGTTCACGCACTTGGCGCACCACGCCCAATGCCTGGTCGTACTTGGCAACCACCTTGGTCACCCGCGCCTGGGCCCGGTCGATGGCGCGCAGCGCGCGTTGTAGCTTGGCGCCGATGATCGGGCCGACCACAGGCAAACCCTCCAGCTCGGTAACTGCGCCCTTGACGTGAACGATTGCCTCGTCCATCGGGTCGAGCATGGCGTCGACTCGCCGCCGCCCTGCCTCCCCCGCCTCGACCAAGGCGCGCAGCGTGGCTTGCAGCTGCTCCAGATAAGTCATGGATGCTCCTTAAAGTGCGATGTGTGGGGTGTCCGCCAGCTGCACCGAACGGGCCTGACGCATCAGTTCCTCCAGTTGCCGACGGGCGATACCTTCCAGTTGCTGGAGTACGCTTGGGTCGGACAGGCTGTTGGTGAAGGTGACCGGCATGTTGGCGGTGAAGGTGAATTGCTGGTTGATTGGCGCTGGCGGTTGAGGGGGTGGCAACGCTGGGTTTGCCGGGGTAGGCGTGGCGTCAGGGCCTGAGCCTAACGACTTGCCCAGAAAGCCGCCGAGACTTTCTCCGCCCATGCTCCCGAGTGCCCCGCCGATCAGGCCGCCAATCAGCGTGCCAACGACCGGCACGACCGAACCAATCGCCGCACCGGCAGCCGCACCGGCCAAGCCACCACCCAACCCGCCAACGGCGGTGCCGTAACCTTCCAGCTTTTGCTCTGGAGTGGCGTCGCTGTTGTAGGTTTCGGCCAGCTGCATACCTGTAGTGAGCAACGACAGACCCGGTACACGCCGCATCGCGCGGCGCGCCAACGACGCACCAGGGGGGGCTGCTGCGGTCTTGCCCATCGAGCCGACGAGCGAAGTGACGCCGAGTACAGCGGAGTTGACTGCCGACGCGGATTGCGCCTCAGATTGGTCTTCCTCTTCTTCCTCTTCCTCCTCTTCTTCCTCCTCCTCTTCCTCTTCGCCTCGGGCTACGCTTGTTCGCCTGCCTGAAGACGAAGCGGCGCTGGAGCCTTGCGCTGAAGCGACCTGCTTGCCATCAGCACTGTCCTTGCCGGCAAACAGGTCGAAGATCGAGGTGCCTACCCCGCTACCGACAACGCCCCCCAGGATGCCACCGATCAGCGGGCCGTATTGCTTGCCTAGGGCGGTCTTCGTCATCCCGCCAAGCACCGCGCCGCCCAAGGTACCGAGCAGCGTTCCCACGCCCCCGCCCATCACATCGGCTTGATCGCGACCGCTGTCCTTGAAGTAAGCGACAGCGCCAGCGCCCACTAACGATACGACCGCAGGCGCCAGGTTTTCCTTGGCGTTGCTCAGCCCAGCCTGCCGCACGCCGGGCGGTAAAGCCTTGTAGCCCTTATAAGCCACCAACGGAAGCAGAGCCGTCGCGGCGACGCCTAATAGACTGAACATCACCTTGAGCGCCGGGATGGCCGACTCCATCGGCACACGTCCGTGCTCAGCGCTTCTTGGCTCTGGAGAATCATTCGGCGAGGGCTGGGCAGCTGGCACCATGCCCTCGCCCCTTGAAGCCTCAGGTGCCGCTGGCGACCTGTCGGTATCGGGAGTCGCAGCGGCGGTGGTCCGTTCAATGTGCAACTGGATTGGCTTGCGTGCCAGAGACAGGTAACGCCTGCGCAAGCGCTCGACCTCATCCCCCTCTCGTCGCAGCCGATCAATCTGATCCTCATGCGCCCACGCCTGTTCGGTGGTCAGTTGCCGCTCCACCTGGCGTACCTTGTCCAGTTCCAGCCCCAGGCGGATGACCTCGCCGATCAGCCGCCCGAGCCGGGTGCCATCGACCTGCCCGCGCAGCCGTTCAAGCGGCTCGCGCAACGTGTCGATGGCACTGCCCAGAGACTGGTTGCTGGTGACGCCGAGGGTGAACACCTGTGTGTTCGCCATGCGTTCCTCCTTGTCACTCCCCGAGCCACCAGAGCATGTCGGGGTACGACATGCTCATGATCTCGCTCGCGGAAAAGTTCAGCTCCGTGGCCAGCCGCCGCGCGGCGGCCTTTTGCCGGGCAGGGTCAAAGCTCGTCGTCCTGGACCAGGCGAAAGTAGCCGCTTTGCAGGCGGCTGTAGTCCTTCAGGGCCAGACCTTCGAGGTCCTTGACACCGACTTCGGCGAGCGAGGCGAACAGGTTCAGTTCGCGTTGCTCATCGTCCTTGGCGCCGCCCAACTGAGCACTGCGGATATCACGCACGGTGGGCGCGCGCAGCGACAGGCTGTCGACCTGCACGCCGTTGGCCTCGCTCGGGCGCGACAGGCGCACGGTCACGCGCTCGGCGTCGACGGTGAGCCACTGGGGAAGCTTTTTCGCTTGAGCCATTGGGTAGCCTCCTTACAAGCCCAGGGCGGCGCGCTGGGCGGCCAGTTGGTCGACGCCGTCGATCACCCGCTTCATGCCCAAGGCGTCGATCTCGTAGATCAGCCGACCGTCGACTTCCAGCTTGTAGTAGGTGACGCTGACGCTGTGCTTGATCTCGGCTTTGTCGCCAGACTTCCAGTCACCCATATCAACTTCCTTGAGGGTGCCGCGCAGGCTCACCACGACCGGGTTGATCTGGCCCTTGAGGCCCTTGAAGGCGCCACGGAAGGTGCCGTTGAAGCCGTTGCCATCGGCCAGACCGAAGAACTTCAGGGCTTCGCGGCGCACGCCAGTGGTGGTGAAGGCGGCTTCCTGCTTTTCCATGCCCTGGTCCATCTCGACCGGCATGTCCATGCCGCCGGGGCGGTGCTCTTCCATTTTCAGGGTGAGCTTGGGCAGGGTCAGGCTGGGCACGTCGCCCTGGAAGCTCACGCCATCGACGAACAGGTTCAGGTTGGCCAGTGTTTCGGGAATCATTGCCATGTAGATGCGCTCCTTAAGCGGCAGAATCGAGGACTTCGGTCAGCCACTGGTTGGTGACTTCGACACGGAAATTGGGGTTTTCGGCAGGCGGTACGTCAGTGAAGCGGATGTTCCAATACACCTTGCCCTGCTCCAGCTGGCTGGCGGTGTTCAGCTCAGGGTCGGCGTAGACCTCGAAGTTGATGATCGCGCCCTGGTTCTTCAGGTCGCGCATGAAGGCTTGCAGACCCTCGGTGACGTCCTTGACGTAGGTGGCGGTGATGGAGCGGTCGACCGCCCACTTGTGCCCGTAGAGGATCGCGTCCATGACGATGTCCATAGTCCGCACGCGGGTGACGAAGGCCCATTTCGGATCACTCGACAGGGTACGGTTACCCCAAAGACGGAAACCGTCGTCGCGGATGATGGTGGCGATATTGGCGTTGTTCAGCAGGTTGGCGCGGCAGGTGTCGTCGCCATCGAGGAACTCCACCGCGCGGGTGGTGCCAGTGATACCGACGAACTCCTTGTTCGACGGCGAGGCCCAGAAGCCGTACTCGCTGTCGGTCCAGGCGAACAAGCCGGCGACCCAGGCCGAGCCCGGCGCATCCACTGTGGCCGCTTCATCGTTGTCCCAGTAACGCACGCCCGGATCGACCAGGAACGCGCGCTTGGCGCCGAAGTTGCCGGCGTAGGCGATAGCCGCCTCGTCGGTGGTGTTGGGACCGTCGATGATGGCGATGGCACGCAGCTTGTCGGCCAGGGCCACCAGCGCATTGCCGACGGCATCGGTCGAGCTGTGCTTGGGCGTGACCAGCAGGCGTGGCTGGGCGTTGAAGCGGCTTTTACCATCGAGCAACGCTTGCAGGCCGGTGCGCTTGCCATCGGCCAGCACGCTGCCGATGATCGCCGAGGTTTGCTCGGCCGGGTCGCTCAGCTTGGCCACGCCGCAGGCGACGATGACCGCCTTGGCGCGGGTGTAGATGGCGCGGCAGGCCTTGGTGATCGCCGCGTCAGGGCCGAACGCCGCGACCGCTTCGCGTTCGCTGGTGATCAGCACCAGATCGCCTGCCTTGGCAGTAGCGTCAGGGCCTTCGGTGAAGGTGTCGACCAAGCCGATGATCGAGGACGACGGCAGCGCGATGCTGCGTGCGCCAGTGTCGACGTTGGTCACGGTAACGCCGTGGAAGAATCCACTCATAGGGGTTTTGCTCCAAGATTCAGATGTGAAAAGGCCCCGCGGATGCGGGGCCTTGAGGGGGGCGCGTTTGAAAAGGCCCCGGGGGTACGGTCATACTATTCATTTGAAATGGCTTGGGCCGCGATGGGCTGCACGGCAACTCTAAATAAACAGCATGACGGGAGTGCAGGGCGCTAATTAACCAATTCGCGATGGGCCGGTAGAAAAACTAAGCGAGCCACACTCAACGACCGATTGCGAGATAGTTGATGTAGGCAGTGGCTACGCTGGCGACCTGGCCGATGTCCTGCCGGTTGGCCATGAAACCTTGCAAAGTAGTGGTGCTTATCTGAGCGACGATTCCATCGTTCTGTCGTGCCTGCTCGTAGCCATAGGCCACTTGCAGATTGAATAACTCGACTGGGAAAGGGATAGGAAATGTGACTTCGTACTCTCGATCAGCCGTCGGGGCGGCGACGCGCCCCCATTGAATGATCAGCCCGCCAAGCCAGGTCGGGAAAGTCACGTAGCCGTTCTGCGCAAGCTTTACTGCAAAGCCCATTCGCAAACGACGTAAACTTATCCATTTACTGCCTTGAGCAGCACCAGCACTGATTTCGGGTTCACTGATTTCGCCCTTCAGAACAAAGTCCTGAACAGCTTTGTCATCAACAGCAAAATTGTCGGCACGGCTCATAGTTCACCTTTAAGGTTTGGGAGAAAAACCGGGCCATTGGGACGTTTCGACGACGCTGGGAAATTTCCGGACTGTGGCCAGTCACGCAAGGCCTGCATATACAACAAAAGCTCGGTGAACTGCTCGGCGGTCAGCACAGTGTCCACCCCTAGTTCCAACTGATCACGATGACGATCTCGCAGCCAGATGCATCCGACCAGCTCGGCATCCCGCCAGCTTCGCTCGATGTCCATCAAAGCCGAGTCAGGCAAGAACCATGTCTTAGACGTAAAGTCCCAATACCAGGACGCGCTTTGAGCCGGCTCCGGAACTTCGATGTAGCCCGCATCACGCAGAGGGTTGAAGGTTCGCTGTGGGTCCTCGCCATCTGGAACGCTGGCAGCGCCCATGTACTGACCCGAAGGTTTTACGTAATAGCGCAACATCATGGCGTCATCCTCACGACGAGCTTGAAACTGGATAGTGTGACAGAAGTAGCAGCGCCCGTAGTTTTATGCGGCAAGATCGACCGAGCGATATTCGCCTGCATCATCACACATCCGTTGGAACTAAAACTATGAAGATAAGGACCGTCATTATTTACCGTTGCCTCCGAGTTATAGATCCAGAATTTTCGATCAACCTCGTCCCCGATCAAGTAGCCAGCAGAACCTGTAGTCGATACGCACTTCCAGCGAATGTCAAAATTATTAAAAGTTATGCCGTCTGGGTAGGCAATTACATTAGGCGTGCCTGGCGAAATAGGAAATTCGACCGCATATGTCTGAGCAGACCTCAGCTGCTTCAGCTTGAGTGGAGTAACAGCGGACTGATCGTCCTCCCCTTTAAGCACATTCGCTTGAGTAGCGATTCGCATCACACCCAGTGAGGTTTCGGTGGCTTGTCCCGCGAGTGGCTTCAACGCAGCTACATCTACGCCCCCCTGATTCACGGGTGCATTCCAAGCCTTGATGCACCACATGACTGCAATGTTACGCGGCCGGGTTTCGGTGCCACCATACATACCGGTATTGATGCCAGGATAACCGGAGTCTAAAGTTGTATCTGGCGCAGATACATAGAGGCCGCCCGTTTTAGCTCCACTCAGATTTCCAGAGCTAATGCCGTACTGCACGCCGGTAATATCAACGTTGAGTTTTTCGTGTCGGTGAGCCTTCATTTCCTCCGCTTGGCTGCTACCAACAGTTCGCCCAGCATCCACCCCCCGCCCATGATCCCAACCGCGCAAGAACTCACCGCGAGTATCTGGAAGTCGGAAGAATCCCGCCCCTTCATCGCCCTTGTCGAACGCCCCACCCAGATAAGCGGCCAGGTCTGGATAAACAGAAGCACTCTGCGCACTACCATCGACCTCAAGGAAGCCAGGCGGCACGGTGCCGCGCGGGAACGGCAACATGGTCCCGACCGGCAGCGCCAGTGCGGTCTTCACCAGTTCCTGCACTTCAGCCTTGGTGTAGCTGTTGGCCGTCTGGAAGGCACTGAACGCCAGGATCTCAACCGAATCACCCAGCGCACACGCCGTACGGAAGATAATCTTCTGCCCATCCGACTGGTAATCGGTCACCTCGCGCCCGTTGCGCAGCACGATGGTGCTGCCGATGGTATGCGGCAGGTTGAACGTGGTCTGCCCCACCGAGGCCTCGAACGAAAAGCGCTCGAATGCCTTCCCGGCGCTAACGCCGCCACCCAGTTGGAAGTAGGTGCCGTCGTAGTTCAAGTCGTACAGGGCGCCAGCGCGGATATCACCGGCCACCAGGTCCACCAGACCAGCAGTACCGGCCTTTTTCACGGCCACGGCGGCCAGGGTGTTGATACGCGCCGTCACAGCCCCGGTGTTGCTGGCGCTGGCCTGGAACTGGAAGCGCTGGCCCGCCGCATAAGCTGCCAGGGTCGATTCGGTGCTCTTGAGCTTGAGCACCAGTGCATTGGCAGTGCCAGTGGCGGTGCCCAGCCAGGCCAGTTGTCCGGCGTCCTTGGCCACATCCGCACGGCGCAGGTACTGCGGGTGGGGGTCTGGCGCTTCGACATGCGCCTTGAGCTGGTTGCGGGTGTACAGCTCGGCCGCTTCCCGCGCCTTGTCGGCGTAGTCTCGCGTTGCCAGCACCACGCTCGGGTCAATCTTCAAGGTGACATTGGCCTGGTTGCCAAATACCACGTGCATGCGGATGGTCTGGGTACGCCCCGAGCCTTGCGCCAGCAGCGGCTTGTAGCTCGGCGCAGGCTTGGCCACGGCGATGAAGTTGCCGCTGGCGTCCTCCAGCGCCAGCTCACGGATCCACCAGCCGCCGATTTCCGGTGGCAGCACCAGCTCCGCCACCAGCACATTGGGGTCGGCAGGCGATGGGTACAGCGCGTTGAGTTGCGCCCGGTAGACCTGGCGCACCAAGGCGTCCTGTGTCGCTTTAGGCGTTGGGTCGGGGGTTTGCGAAGGTTCGCCGCCGGCATCGCCGATCAGCATGTGGGTGATGTTCCAAGGCAGCCCCAGCGCGGCAGTATTGGCCTGCTGGGCGATGCCGACATTGGTCAGGAACCCACCGAATTGAGTGGTTGAGTTAGCCATTGAGGTAAATGTCCAATATGTCCAGGGTGTGGTCGTTCAGCTGTTGGCTGGCAACCAGGTGTACGTCGATGTCCGCCGCTTCCCAGGGGAACACCTCGAGCATCTCGCCATCGCTGACGCTCAGCGCCTGATAGGCCGGGATCAGGCTTTCCAGGCTGATGTCCAGACCAATCAGGTGACGGCTGACCGGCCGTGCGTCCTCGATCAGGCGACTGAGTTCGAGAAAAGTGCTTTCGTCGATACCGGCGCTCTCGACCCCGACTTTCAAGGCAAAGGTGCCGGGCACGCCGGGTGGGTCTAACTGCCACCATTCACGCACCTCGATCAGGTAGCCGAATGGCTCCACCACGCGGCGCAGGGCGCCTAAGGTGCCTTTGTGGGCATGCACGTAGAACGCCGAGCGGATCACCGAGCGCTTGATTGCCTCGCTCCAGCTGTCGTCCCAACGGTCCACCGACCAAGCCCAGGCCAGTTGGTACAACAGGTGTGCAGGGCAGGTATCGGGGTTGTAGAGGGTGCGCAGGCCGGCCTTGAGGTCCTCGTCGGCAGCAACTTCCAGGGCGCGCTCCAGCGGCGTGCGGTTAAACGGCAGAAGGCTTTGCATGTCAGCCTCCACGGGTCAGGTCGAAGCCGGTGCACCAGGCCGCCTGGGCCTTGCTTGGCTGCAGATCGGACCAACCAATCAGCTCGACCCGGCTGACGCCGTCGATGTGCAGCAACGCATCGATACCCGAGCGGGCCACTTCGACGCCCAGGCGCCGACGCGGATTGATCCCGGCCTGCAAGCGCCGTCGACACTCGGCCAGGATGGCTTCGTACTCCGGGCCATCGCCGGCCATGTGCAATACCGCATTGATGCGATACGGCAGGATCTCGGCACTGCGTACCTGAACCCGGTCGGCCACCGGACGGATGTCGTCGTCGCTGAGGTAGGCCGCCACTTCGGCAACCAATGCGGGGCTGGCGGTGCCATCGCCCTCCAGGCTCAGCACGCTGACCTCGACCACTGCCGGCGACGGGCTCTCGGCGGTAGCGTCGGCCACCTGCCCGGAGGCGTTGCGGGCATGCAGGATGTAGCTGTTGCGCGGGCCGGCGGTGGTCAGACCTTCGTAGACCAGTTGCACCCGCTCGCGCAGGGCATCGTCGAGTTCCAGCAACGCTTCGACCGGCGGCGTGGCAGTCAGGTCTTCGGCCTGGATCACCAGACGCTGCAAACCGACATTGGCCGCCAAGTGCTCAAGGTCGCTACCCTGGGCATAGGCCAACAACAGTGACTTGGCTGCGTCGTTGATACGCGCGCGATTGAGTAGCTTGCGGTAGGCGCCTACCTCCAGCAGCTTGGTCACCGGATCGCTTTCCAGGCTGGCGTTCCAGCGCTCGCCCAGTTGCGTGCGGAAGGTCTCCAGATCTTCTTGGTAAAGCACCTCGAAATCCAGGTCTTCGAGCAGTTGCGGGGCTGGCAATTTTGACAGATCGACCTGGCTCATACGCTCACCTCCAACAACATGTCGTCGCCCAGGTAACGGCCACTGAGGGCCAGGCTGACTTGGCCGTCAAGCACCGACACCACCCGCACCCGTTCAAGCTTCAGGCGCGGTTCCCAACGCCCGAGGGCGCGGGCCACTTCCGCCTGTACCGCGCTTTTCCAGCCTTGGTTGACCGGCAGGTCGACATAACGGCGCAGTTGGCTGCCGTACTCGGGGCGCATGCGCCGGCTGCCGAGGGGCGTAGTGAGGATGTCTTCGATGGATTGGCGCAGATGGGCAACGCCGCTCAAGGGTTGCCCGGTACGGCGGTCCATGCCGATCAAGGGGCACCTCCCGACGCAGGCGCATCCCGTTCGTGGATATGCATAGCGTTCTCCTGATGGCAGAAAGCGCCGGCAGGCGCCTTCTGTTTATTGCAGCGAGGGATGGGACGCGGACGCAGCCGCGGTCATGTCGCTCTCAGGCGATCGCTCGGGGCTCGTGGCCCGGGCATGATTCAGCGTCCCGCAACGGGGGCACTTGATCTGCAATTCGGTAAAGCTGCCCGTGCGGGCGAGCAATCGCGCGCACTTGCCGCAACGCAGGTCCTTGAGCATGTGTGCAACCTTCCTAGTGCTTGTGGTTGGCGGTGTTGCCGGCAGTGTCGAGGATCCGTCCCCCGCCGTTGATGTCGCCGCTGACGCTGAGTACGCCGTTGATGGCGACCGGGCCGTCGAGGGTGATGGACGTGCCTTGCACGGTGACGGCCGTAGCCTTGAGGGTGATGGCGCCGTCGTTCACCAGCAGCGTGCTCGCCCCTACCGTGATGGTGGCATTGCCGGCAGGCAGCTGGATGTCATAGCGCCCGGCCTGCCAGTCGTAGCTCAGCGAGCCACCGTCGTCGAAATGCCAGGCTTCGATGTGATCGCGGTTGTCCGGCGCAGTACCGGCGTTACCGTACAGCCCCGGCACGAACGTGCCCTGGGCCGGCTCGCCGCTGGGGCTGACCAGCACCCCTTGCTCGTCCAGGCTTGGCGCACGCCAGTGCCGGGCCTTGCCTGCGGCCAAGGAATGCCAGCGCACCCAGGCACTGGTCCAGCCATCGCCATCGGACACCCGCACGCGGGCGGCGGCCAGGTCCACCGCGACCACACGGCAAGGGATCAGTACGCTGGCCAGCATGCGGTCGTGCATAGCGCTGGCGTAGCTCATGCCAGGTCCTCCGGCTTGATGTACTTGTCTTCGTTGCCCGCGCCCGTGTCCGGGGCAAAGCCCAACAGCAGGCTACCCGGAGGCTGGTCGGGCCAGTCCCAATGCGGATCCCCTAGCAGCACCGGCTGCTCCCAACGCACCTTCCATTGGGCATCCTGATACTGCGCCTGCACGTTGCGCGTCGATTCAACGAACTCCAGGCCCCAGAGCTGCTGACGCAGCAGGTCCATCAGTTGCGCCGCCAGCTCGCTGCCTTGCAGGCGAGCGTCGCCGCTGGCGCTGTCGGGGGTGATATCGGCCTCGAAGGTGACGGCCAGCACCGAACGCCCATCGCGGGGCGCAGCGTCGGCCACCATGCTGACGATGCCGTGGCGCAGCGCGGGTAGCGCAGTGACATTTCCTACAGTGGAATCCGCGTCAACCGACGCAAGATCCGGCATCGCCTCACGAATGGCGGCGGTGAGAGTCGCCTGTAACGTCGCCAGTTGGCTCATGCTTCCTCCTTCAAGGTGCGATCTCCCTCGGCCGGGCCTTGTAGCCCCAGGCGCTTGGCCGCCCAACGCTCATAAAGGTTGATAGCCACATCGGCGCCGGCCATGGCGGTCAGGCAGCCGAAGGCGCTGGCGCTCCAGATCGACATGCCGCTGGCATACAACAGCATGACTGTGGATACCCCGCAGACCATGCAGGCCCCGGAACGCAGCGCCAGCCGCCTGATCAACCCCCAGCCTCGGGCACCCGCCTTGTCGGCGCGCCACATCTCGCCGGATAGACCGCCCAGCAATGCCAGGACGATCACCAGCCAGAGCGGCATTTCCAGCAACGTCTGTTGCTCGTTCGTCACTGTCCTGTCTCCTGTGTGATGCCCGCTGGCGGCATGCCAGCGGGACGTGTTGTGTGTGAGATGTCGTCACGAGGTACGCGACATTCCAAAGGGCCCGGTTCGCCAGGCCCTTCAGTAATGCGTTGTCCAACCGCAGGCCACGACTGGTGACGCCGTGCGATTGCGCTTCGAATTGATGACTCCGACCGCGGCCGCCTGCCCGCCAGATAACTGTTCGTGGTGCTTTACGCTGCACACCCGGGCCAGTTGCCAACCCTCTGAACAGTCGAGGCCTGTTCATCGCTGCCTGTGTAACAACCGGTTGCTGACCGGCTTGAGACACAGATTATGCACTAACGCATATGCAGTCAATGCGTTTATTCAAGTTTTTATGCGTTCGAACTGCCTGAATTGCATGAAGGCTATGCGCTACAAGGTTTGTAGGGATTTTCTGCAGGCGAAAAAAAACCCGCCGAAGCGGGTTTTCTGTGCAAATGGGTCGATCAGCGGGCGTACATGCCCCACCAGAACACATGACCCAGCAGGCTGATCTGCTCATCCTGCATTTGCTGGAAGCTGTAGTCTTCGTCAGGGTGTTCGTCGCGATTGAAGCTGCGCAGGCGAATACCGGTAGGCAGGCGATACACCTGTTTGACCCGCAGTTGGCCGTTGTGGTTGATGGCGTAGAGGTCGCCATCGATGATGTCACCGATGCTGCAACGCCCGGTGTTGACCCCGACCGTCGCGCCGTCGCGCAGCACCGGCAACATGCTGTTGCCGCGCACCGTCACGCACTTGGCGTGGTCGAACTGCACACCGTTGTGACGCAGGCTGCGCTTGCCGAACCGCAAGCGCGCGTGCTCGCTCTCTTCGATGACGAATCGTCCTGATCCTGCTGCCAACTCGACCTCACGAAGAAAGGGTACGCTGACCTCGTCGTCCTCGACGGGGGTTTCATCATCCCACAGGCTGATGTCGCTCAACGCCGAATGGCCCGTTGTGACGGCTGCGCTTTCACGCGACGCGCCCAGCTCGGCCCGGCCGCGTAGCTGGTCGGTGCTGATGCCGAAGTAGTCGGCGATCTTCGACACGTGCTTGTCGGAAGGGTCGACGATCTTCTCGCTCAAAATGCGCGAGAGCGTGGATTGCGGTACGCCCGTGCGCCGATGCAGCTCCGTCGGGGACAGGCCGTGGCGATCGAGCAGCGCTTTGAGGGTAGAAGCTACATTGCGTTTTTGCATAGCGTGCATAATGCAGCCGCGCACGGCGCAATGCAAGCCCGTACATGCCCCTGTGCGCCTCCCCCGCAAACCTGCAGCGCTCGGAAAAAGCCTGTACCATTGCCGGTTTCGCAATTTGCCACCAGACCACCTGCTTCAAGGCCCCGAATGTCTGATCTCTCCGCACACACCCCGATGATGCAGCAGTACTGGAAGCTGAAGAACCAGCACCCAGACCAGCTGATGTTCTACCGCATGGGCGACTTCTACGAGATCTTCTATGAAGATGCAAAGAAGGCCGCGAAACTGCTGGATATCACCCTGACCGCCCGCGGGCAGTCGGCGGGGCAGTCCATTCCCATGTGCGGGATTCCGTTCCATTCGCTGGAAGGCTACCTGGCCAAGCTGGTCAAGCTCGGCGAGTCGGTGGTGATCTGCGAGCAGATCGGCGATCCCGCTACCAGCAAGGGCCCGGTGGAGCGCCAGGTGGTGCGCATCATCACCCCCGGTACGGTCAGTGACGAGGCGCTGCTCGACGAGCGCCGCGACAACCTGATCGCCGCGCTGCTGGGTGACGAGCGCTTGTTCGGCCTGGCCGTGCTGGACATCACCAGCGGCAACTTCACCGTGCAGGAGATCAAGGGCTGGGAGAACCTGCTGGCAGAGCTCGAACGCATCAACCCTGTGGAACTGCTGATCCCCGACGACTGGCCTCAGGGCTTGCCTGCCGAAAAGCGCCCGGGCGCCCGTCGTCGAGCGCCGTGGGACTTTGACCGCGACTCGGCCCGCAAGAGCCTGTGCCAGCAGTTCGCCACGCAAGACCTCAAGGGCTTCGGTTGCGACAAGCTGACCCTGGCCATCGGCGCCGCCGGCTGCCTGCTGAGTTACGCGAAGGAAACCCAGCGCACCTCGCTGCCGCATCTGCGCAGCCTGCGCCATGAGCGCATGGACGACACGGTCATCCTCGATGCAGCGAGCCGGCGCAACCTGGAGCTGGACATCAACCTGGCCGGGGGCCGCGACAATACCCTGCAGTCGGTCATCGACCGCTGCCAGACTGCCATGGCCAGCCGGCTGCTGACCCGTTGGCTAAACCGCCCACTGCGCGACCTTAAAGTCCTCAAGGCCCGTCAGGACTCGATCCGCTGCCTGCTGGACGGCTACCGCTTCGAAAAGCTCCAGCCGCAACTCAAGGAAATCGGCGATATCGAGCGCATCCTGGCCCGTATCGGCCTGCGCAATGCCCGCCCACGCGACTTGGCGCGCCTGCGCGATGCCCTGGGCGCACTGCCTGAATTGCAGAACGCCATGGCCGAGCTGGAGGCGCCGCACCTGGCACGCCTGGCCGCCATCACCGGTACCTACCCGGAGCTGGCTGGCCTACTGGAGCGGGCGATCATCGACAACCCGCCTGCGGTGATTCGTGACGGCGGTGTACTCAAGACCGGCTACGACACCGAACTGGACGAACTGCTGGCGATGAGCGAAAACGCCGGACAATTCCTCATCGACCTCGAAGCCCGCGAGAAAGCCCGCACCGGCCTGGCCAACCTGAAGGTCGGCTACAATCGTGTGCACGGCTACTACATCGAGCTACCGACCAAGCAAGCTGAACAAGCCCCTGCGGACTACATCCGCCGCCAGACCCTCAAGGGCGCAGAGCGCTTCATCACCCCGGAACTCAAGGCCTTCGAGGACAAGGCGTTGTCGGCCAAGAGCCGTGCCCTGGCACGCGAAAAGATGCTCTACGACGCCCTGCTCGAAACCCTCATCGGCCACTTGGCGCCGCTGCAAGACAGCGCCGCCGCCCTCGCCGAGCTGGACGTACTGAGCAACCTGGCAGAACGTGCGCTCAACCTGGACTTGAACTGCCCAAGCTTCGTCGACGAGCCGTGCCTGCGTATCGAGCAAGGTCGCCATCCCGTGGTCGAGCAAGTGCTGACCACACCGTTCGTGGCCAATGACCTGGGGCTGGACAACAGCACGCGCATGCTGATCATCACCGGCCCGAACATGGGCGGTAAGTCCACCTACATGCGCCAGACCGCGCTGATCGTGCTGATGGCCCATATTGGCAGCTTCGTTCCAGCCGCACGCTGCGAGCTGTCGCTGGTTGATCGCATCTTTACCCGCATCGGTTCAAGCGACGACTTGGCAGGTGGGCGCTCGACCTTCATGGTCGAGATGAGCGAAACCGCTAATATCCTGCACAACGCCACCGAGCGTAGCCTTGTACTGATGGACGAAGTCGGCCGTGGCACCAGTACCTTCGACGGCCTTTCACTGGCTTGGGCCGCCGCCGAGCGCTTGGCCCAACTGCGCGCCTACACGCTGTTCGCCACCCACTACTTCGAGCTGACCGTGCTGCCGGAGAGTGAGCCGCTGGTGGCCAACGTGCACTTGAATGCCACCGAGCACAACGAGCGCATCGTCTTCCTGCACCATGTACTGCCAGGCCCTGCCAGCCAGAGCTATGGCCTGGCCGTGGCTCAACTGGCCGGCGTACCGGGAACGGTGATCCAGCGTGCCCGCGAGCACCTGGGGCGCCTGGAGACCGCGAGCCTGCCGCACGAAGCGCCACCTGCCAGCCAGCGCAAGGGCGAGCCCAACGTGCCGCACCAAAGCGATCTGTTCGCCAGCCTGCCGCACCCAGCCATCGAGAAGCTGGGCAAGCTGGAGCTGGACGACATGACGCCGCGCCAAGCTATCGAAATGCTATATCAACTGAAAAACCTGTTATAACGACCACCCGCGCAAGCTGGTAGAATCCGGCGCGGTTTGCGTGTGCTGCAGGTTATTAGCCTGGCCTGCAGCCAAAATCGTGAACCGCGCTGCCCTGGAAGGAAGGGCAAGCTGCCGTCGCCTGAGGAGAGAATTAGAAATGACCTTCGTCGTCACCGACAACTGCATCAAATGCAAGTACACCGACTGCGTGGAAGTCTGTCCGGTGGACTGCTTCTACGAAGGCCCGAACTTCCTGGTGATTCACCCGGACGAGTGCATCGACTGTGCGCTGTGCGAGCCTGAGTGCCCGGCCCAGGCCATTTTCTCGGAAGACGAGATCCCGGCAGGCATGGAGAACTTCATCGAGCTCAACGCCGAGCTGGCTGAAATCTGGCCGAACATCACCGAGAAGAAGGACGCCCTGCCGGACGCCGAAGCGTGGGACGGTAAACCTGGCAAGGTTGCCGATCTGGAGCGCTAAAACGTTCACACACGAAAAAGGCCCGCAACGGGCCTTTTTTGCTTTTCAGCGGGCAAAAAAAGGGGCGGTTTGACCCGCCCACATTTTTTCCGTAGTCCCTGTATATCCCAACTCATCGTCCTGATGAATCGCGTCGTGCGATGTCCTTGGCCATCATCCTTGAAAGCCTGTGCCTGTCCCTTGGCACAGTTCGAATACTAGCGATTTTCAGGCAGGTAACAAGGGGTAGATTTCTCAGGGAGTTTCATCTGACATATTTAGAAAAATCTGATAAATTCTTTAAATTCAATAACTTAGAAAAATACATACACCGAGAAGGACGTTTATTTACCTATCCCGACGCCGTTTGCTTACATAACGCGTAAGAGAACGCTTACATGTAAAGTGATGGCGGTAGATAAATCAATGTTTCGGCCACATCAACGAAAACGCCCCGAGGTCATCGGGGCGTTTTTGCCAGGTGTACTGGCGGCTACTGGAACAGCGACTCGCTGGACAGGCCATTTTTCTCCAGGATCTCGCGCAGGCGCTTGAGCCCTTCCACTTGAATCTGCCGTACCCGCTCGCGGGTCAGGCCGATCTCCAGGCCAACGTCTTCCAGCGTACTGCTTTCATGGCCTCGTAGGCCAAAACGCCGCACCACCACTTCACGCTGCTTGTCGGTCAGTTCGCCCAGCCACTGATCGATGCTCTGCGACAGGTCATCGTCTTGCAGCAACTCGCAAGGGTCAGTCGGGCGGTCATCGGTGAGGGTGTCAAGCAGTGTCTTGTCTGAGTCAGGGCCAAGGGACACGTCCACCGACGAAACCCGCTCGTTCAGCCCCAGCATGCGCTTGACCTCCGACACTGGTTTCTCCAGCAAGCTGGCGATTTCTTCAGGTGACGGTTCGTGGTCGAGCTTCTGCGTCAGTTCCCGCGCGGCGCGCAGGTAAACGTTGAGTTCCTTGACCACATGGATCGGCAGCCGGATAGTGCGCGTCTGGTTCATGATCGCGCGCTCGATGGTCTGACGGATCCACCAAGTAGCGTAGGTCGAGAAGCGGAAACCTCGTTCGGGGTCGAACTTCTCGACCGCGCGGATCAGACCCAGGTTGCCCTCCTCGATCAGGTCGAGCAGTGATAACCCACGGTTGACGTAACGGCGAGCAATCTTCACCACCAGACGCAGGTTGCTTTCGATCATACGCTTGCGACCTGCCGGGTCGCCTTTTTGCGAAAGCCGCGCGAAATGTACTTCTTCCTCCGGCGAAAGCAGAGGCGAGAAACCGATCTCGTTGAGATACAGCTGGGTGGCATCGAGCGCACGGCTGTAATCGATGTATTTGTGCTGTTTGAGCGAGGCGCCCTGTTTCGACTTGGTCCGAACCGATGGTACAGCAGGTTCGTCTGACACCACATCCGTTTCCAAAACGATCCCTGTCTCCATCAAGAGCAGGTCATCGTCGATGTCAAACTCCGGCACTTCTTTGCTGAGAGCCATTGTTGTAGTCCTTTGCTGAGTTCGAACTCAGACTCGAGCGTCACCTTTCCATGGCAGCGCTGGAGCCCGTCCCCTCTACATTCAAGGAACAGGCCGGAACTTGGATCAACGGCGCGGCAAGAACTGGAGCGGATCGACGGGTTTGCCCTGGCGGCGAATCTCAAAGTGCAGCTTCACCCGATCAGTGCCCGTAGACCCCATCTCTGCAATCGTCTGCCCTGCCTTGACCTGCTGCCCCTCCCGAACCAAAAGCCTGCGGTTATGACCGTAGGCACTGACGTAGGTATCGCTGTGTTTGATGATGACCAGCTCGCCGTAACCCCTCAAGCCACTGCCGGCGTAAACCACTGCACCATCAGACGCGGCAAAAACAGGCTGTCCCAAATCACCGGCGATATCAATGCCTTTATTCAAACTACCGTTTGAAGCAAATTTTCCAATCAGCACACCGTTCGCAGGCCATGTCCAGCCGCCTACGGCGCGCTCTGCAGCCGGGACCTGGGCAACCGTTTGCGTCGAGGTCGAAGGCGCCACGGTGGCCGTTTTGCCACCCGTGGAGGCTGGCGCAGTAGTGGCAATTGGCCGACGAATGACCGTTGTCTTGCTTGACGAAGAAGGGCTGGAAACGACCGTCGTGGATCCTCCGGCGGTACTGTTGAAGCGAATGGCCTGCCCCGGACGGATGGTGTAGGGAGCTGCAATGTTGTTGCGCGCAGCAAGTTCCTTGTAGTCCCAGCCGTAGCGGAAGGCGATGGAGAACAGGGTGTCACCTGGCTTGACCACGTATTGTCCCGAGGTGACCGTAGGACGCTTGGGCGCGCTGCTGGCGCCATTACTGCGATCGACCACGCGCGCACCGCTGGAGCCTGTGCTCGAGCAACCGGCCAACAGGGTTCCCATGGCAAGCGCGAGCACCAGAAGCTTCAAACCCGAACGATACCTGCGCTGCCGAACGACTGTGTGACCCACCCGCGCTCCCCTCATGGTGCAGTAAAGATGACGATATGAAATGCAATATTGTTGCAATTATACCCGAGCCGCTCGTAATTAAGGGGCTCGGTCAGCCTCGCGGTATGCGCCAGCCTCGCCGAATAGACAGGGCCCACGCCGAGTAATTCGTTGAGGGCGCAAATATTATCCGGGGCGCCTCAGGCCAGCGGGCCGCCCAACAGTGGCACGAAACGCACCGCTCCGAGCACACGCCGGGAGAAACCGTGCTCTTCGCGCACGATCAGCATCAATTGCTGAGCTTCTCCGGCAGGGCCCACCGGAATCACCATACGCCCGCCGGGAGCGAGCTGGTCGAGCAGGGCCTGGGGCACCTCAGGGGCCACAGCGGTCACGATGATGCCGTTGTACGGTGCCAGTGCCGGCCAACCTTCGCAGCCATCGCCCCAGCGAAACACCACGTTACGTAGGTTAAGCTCGAGCAGACGCTCCTTGGCCCGGTCCTGCAGAACCTTGATGCGCTCGACCGAGAACACCCGCTCCACCAACTGGGCGAGGATCGCGGTCTGATAGCCGGAGCCGGTGCCGATCTCCAGCACTTTGTCCAGTGGCCCGGCCTCCAGCAACAACTCGCTCATGTGCGCGACCATGAACGGCTGCGAGATGGTCTGGTTGTGCCCGATCGGCAGCGCGGTATCTTCATAGGCCCGATGGGCCAGGGCTTCGTCGACGAACAGATGGCGCGGGGTACGACGAATGGCTTCGAGCACCTTGGCGTTCGATACACCCTCCTCGTACAAGCGCTGGATCAACCGCTCGCGAGTACGTTGGGAGGTCATGCCGATCCCGCGGCGCATCAGATCGTCCTGCTCGCGCATCAGAGCACGCCCTCCAGCCAGCCATCGAAGCACTCGAAGGCGTCGTTGAAGGTGCGGTCGAGCTGCAAAGGCGTAATGGAAACATAGCCTTGCATCACCGCATGGAAGTCCGTACCCGGCCCGCCGTCCTCGGCGTCACCGGCCACGGCAATCCAGTAACCTTCCTTCCCGCGTGGGTTGACCACCTTGGTCGGCGCTGCGGCGCGTGCGCGGTGCCCCAGGCGGGTCAGCTGGATGCCACGGATATGCGCCAGCGGCAGGTTGGGAATGTTGATGTTCAAAACGGTGCGCGGCGGCAACTCAAGGCGCGCCTGTGCCTCGACCAGACGACGGGCGATGTACGCAGCGGCCGGCAGGTTGTCGGGCTGGCGCGACACCAGCGAGAACGCAAGCGACGTCCCCCCGAGGAAGCGCCCTTCCAGCGCTGCGGCGACGGTGCCGGAATACAGCACGTCATCGCCCAGGTTGGCACCCAGGTTGATCCCCGATACCACCATGTCCGGCGCATCGGCCAGCAAGCCGTTGAGCCCCAGGTGCACGCAGTCGGTGGGGGTGCCGTTGAGGCTGATGAAGCCGTTGGCGAGCACCTGCGGGTGCAGCGGGCGATCCAGCGTCAGGGAACTGCCGGCACCGCTCTTGTCTTGGTCAGGGGCAATCACCGCGCACTCGGCATAATCGGCCAGCGCAGCATGGAGCGCGGCGAGGCCGGGAGCGGTAACACCGTCGTCATTGGAAATCAGAATACGCATGGGCTGTCCGTCTGCCCTACCGGCACCAGATCGACGAGTTCGCGCACCACCACGGTGGCGAAGCATCCGGCCGGAAGGACGAATTCCAGTTGCAGAATATCAGGCTCGGGATAATGCCACGTCAGCCGCCCAATAGGGAGCCGCAGAATGCGTCGTTCGTGATCCATGCCCGCCCGCGCCAGCCATTGGCACAGCGCCGGATGGCGGGCAGCAATGGCGCTTTCCAAAGCCTGGGGGGCGCCAGCGCCCGGTGCATCGCCCTCGCCCCACAGCGGACCGGTGGGGTGCAGGTCGAGAATCGCCAGGCGCGGATCGGAACACTCCTGCTCACCCGCCGCAAAGAAACTGCGGCTGTCGGTGAAGGCCAGCAGGTCGCCGACCTGAGCACGCTGCCACGTGCCGTCGGCCACTCGGGCGGCCAGCACCTGGTTGAACAGGTAGCTGCGCCCGGCCGAAAGCAGTCGCGAACGCACATTGCGCTGCTCAGGCAACGCTTGGCGCGCGGCCCAGTCCTGGGCATCGTGGACGTTGCCGCCGGCATGCCCGAAACGCTGGGCACCGAAATAGTTCGGCACACCGCACTGCTTCAATTGTTCGAGGCGCGCATCGATCGCCGCGTGCTCAGCGGTCAGACCGGTCAGACGCAAGGTGAAGCCGTTGGCCGAATGTGCTCCACGCTGCAATTTGCGCGAATGGCGCACCTGCTTGAGCACACGCAGCGTGTCGTCTTCAGCGCGCGACAGGTCGGGGTCGGCCTTGCCCGGCAAGTGCAGGCTGAACCACTGGCGGGTCAGGGCCTGGCGATCCTTGAGGCCGGCATAGCTGATGGTGCGCACCGGCACACCGGCAGCGCGGGCCAGGCGGCGGGCGGCTTCCTCTGTATTGAGGTCGCGTTTCTCGACCCACAGCCACAGGTGCTCACCCTGCCCGGACAACGGGATGTCGAGCACTTCATCGACCTGGAAATCTTCGGCCACTGCCTTGAGCACCGCAGTGCCCAACGCCTCGCCCGAGGCCCTTGGCCCCAGCAGCTCCAGTTCGGTCATGCTGGCAACAGCAGGGCGACAGCGTGCACGGCAATGCCCTCCTCGCGACCGGTGAAGCCGAGCTTCTCTTCGGTGGTGGCCTTGACGTTGACCTGGTCGAGGTCCACCTGCAGGTCTTCGGCGATGCGCTGACGCATGGTTTCGATGTGTGGGGCCATCTTGGGCGCCTGGGCCACGATGGTGGCATCGACATTGCCAACCTTCCAGCCTTTGCCACGCACCACGCCAACCACATGACGCAACAGCACACGGCTGTCAGCCCCTTTGAACTGCGGGTCGGTATCGGGGAAATGCTTGCCGATGTCGCCCAGGGCCGCAGCACCGAGCAAGGCATCGCTGACGGCGTGCAGCAGCACGTCGCCGTCGGAGTGGGCCAGCAGGCCGTATTTGTGGGGGATACGCACCCCGCCCAGGGTAATGAAATCACCGTCGGCAAAACGGTGCACATCGTAGCCGTGGCCAATACGCATAGAAAAACGCCCTGATTGAGTCAGGGCGTGATTCTACCTGCTTTGCGCAGTCTTGGGCGCAGACGAGTCGCAAGCGAGCTTCGAGCTGCAAGTAAAAGCCAGATCGCGAAACGTCAGCCCACGCGGTCCGGCTTTTACTTGTCGCTTGCAGCTTGCCACTTGTAGCTTAAAGGCGCCCCAAGGCCAGCGCGTGATGGCGCAGGTGCTCGTCGATGAAGCTGGCGATGAAGTAGTAGCTGTGGTCATAGCCTGGCTGCAGACGCAGGGTCAGCGTATGTCCCCCCTTGCGCGCAGCCTGCTCCAACGCCTGCGGCTTGAGCTGCTTGTCGAGGAAATCATCACGGTCGCCCTGGTCTACCAGCAGCGGTGGACACTCGCCCGCCTCGGCCAGCAACACGCTGGCATCCCACTCGCGCCAGCGTGCGCGGTCTTCGCCTAAGTAACGCGAGAACGCCTTCTCACCCCACGGACAATCGATGGGATTGCTAATAGGCGAGAACGCCGACACCGAACGGTAGCGCCCAGGGTTACGCAACGCGCACACCAGTGCACCGTGCCCGCCCATGGAATGACCACTGATGCCGCGCTGATCGGAGGCCGGGAAGTGCGCCTCGATCAGTTTCGGCAACTCGTCCACCACATAGTCGTGCATGCGGTAGTGCTGAGCCCACGGTTGCTGGGTAGCGTTGAGGTAAAAACCCGCCCCCAGGCCAAAGTCCCAGGCACCGTCTGGATCGCCCGGCACCCCATCGCCACGCGGGCTGGTGTCGGGCGCGACGATGATCAAGCCAAGCTCGGCGGCCAGGCGCTGGGCACCGGCCTTCTGCATGAAGTTCTCGTCAGTGCAAGTCAAGCCACTGAGCCAGTAGAGCACCGGCAGTTTCTCGCCTTGCTCGGCCTGCGGTGGCAGGTAAACGGCGAACACCATGTCGCAGCCCAGCACCGTGGAGCGGTGCCGATAGCGCTTGTGCCAGCCGCCGAAGCTTTTCTGGCAGGAGATGTTATCCAGCGTCATGGCAAAGGCCTCAGAAGTGGATGACGCTGCGAATGCTCTTGCCTTCGTGCATCAGATCAAAGGCCTTGTTGATGTCTTCCAGGCCCATGGTGTGGGTGATGAAGGTGTCGAGCGGAATCTCGCCCTTCTCGGACATTTCGACGTAGCTAGGCAGCTCGCTGCGGCCACGCACGCCGCCGAACGCCGAACCACGCCAGACCCGACCGGTCACCAGCTGGAAAGGACGGGTTGCGATTTCCTGGCCAGCACCGGCAACGCCGATGATCACCGACTCACCCCAACCCTTGTGGCAGCACTCCAGCGCGGCACGCATCAATTGCACGTTGCCGATGCACTCGAAGGAGAAGTCCACGCCACCGTCGGTAAGATCGACGATGACTTCCTGGATCGGACGGTCGTAGTCCTTCGGGTTGATGCAGTCGGTGGCGCCCAACTGACGGGCGATCTCGAACTTGGCCGGGTTGATATCGATGGCGATGATGCGCGAGGCCTTGGCCTTGACAGCACCGATCACCGCCGAGAGGCCGATGCCGCCCAGGCCGAAGATGGCCACGGTGTCGCCGGCCTTGACCTTGGCGGTGTTGAGGACTGCACCGATACCGGTGGTGACGCCACAGCCGAGCAGGCAGACCTTCTCCAGCGGTGCTTCTTTCTGGATCTTGGCAACGGAGATTTCCGGCAGCACGGTGTACTCGGAGAACGTCGAGGTACCCATGTAATGGAACAGTTGCTGGCCCTTGTAGCTGAAACGCGTGGTGCCGTCAGGCATCAAGCCCTTGCCCTGGGTGGCACGAATGGCCTGGCACAGGTTGGTCTTGCCCGACAGGCAGAATTTGCACTTGCCGCATTCTGGGGTGTACAGCGGGATCACATGGTCACCCACCGCCACGGACGTAACGCCCTCGCCCACCGCCTCGACGATGGCCCCGCCTTCATGGCCCAGGATCGACGGGAAAATGCCTTCCGGGTCGGCGCCCGATAGGGTGTAGGCGTCGGTGTGGCAGACGCCGGAGGCGACGACGCGCAGCAGCACTTCACCGGCCTTGGGCATGGCCACGTCGACTTCGACGATTTCCAGGGGTTTCTTGGCCTCGAAGGCTACGGCGGCGCGGGACTTGATCATCAACGGTCTCCAGACTGGGGGTCGAATACAGACGAACAGTGTAATTCACAGGCTTTTGGGGAATAATCCGACCAGTTAAAAAACATTATTGCCACACAGGGATAATTGATGCTCAACGGCTGGGAAGGGATCGACGAGTTCGTCGCAGTTGCCGAGATCGGGCAGTTCACTGCGGCAGCCGAGCGCCTGGGAGTGTCCTCCTCGCACATCAGTCGGCAGATCGCCCGGCTCGAAGAACGTCTGCAAACCCGGCTGCTGTACCGCAGCACCCGCCGGGTCACCTTGAGCGAGGCCGGCCAGACATTCTTGCAACACTGCCAACGCTTGCAAGATGGCCGCGAGGAAGCGCTGCGGGCCATGGGCGATTTGGCCAGCGAGCCCAAGGGACTGCTGCGCATGACCTGTGCGGTGGCCTATGGTGAACGCTTCATCGTGCCGCTGGTGACGCGGTTCATGGGGTTGTACCCACAGCTGCGGGTGGAAGTGGAGTTGAGCAACCACACCTTGGACTTACTGCACGAAGGCATGGACCTGGCGATCCGCCTGGGGCGCCTACAAGATTCGCGGCTGGTGGCCACGCGCCTGGCGCCACGGCGCATGTACCTGTGCGCTTCACCGGCGTATCTGGAACGCTATGGTAGGCCCCATAGTCTGTCGGAGCTGGCGCGGCACAACTGCCTGATCGGCAGCTCCGACCTGTGGGCACTGCAACAAGATGGCCGCGAAATCAGCCAACGGGTGCAAGGCAACTGGCGCTGCAACAGTGGCCAAGCAGTACTGGACGCGGCGCTGCAAGGCATGGGGTTGTGTCAGTTGCCGGATTACTACGTGCTCGAACACCTGCACAGCGGCGCACTGGTATCGCTGCTCGAAGCCCACCAGCCACCCAATACCGCCGTGTGGGCGCTGTATCCGCAACAACGTCACCTGTCGCCCAAGGTCAGGCGACTGGTGGACTACATGAAGGAAGGATTGGCGGGGCTACCGGAATATCGGGCCACCGCCGTGTAGGAGCGGCCTTGCCGGGGCGCCGGACCGGCCGGAAAGGGGCGCGAAGCGGCCCTAAAATTTCGGACTCATGCAAAATCGCCGGGGCCGGGCCTGCGCTCCGGCAAGGCCGCTCCTTGGGAGTCAGCGCCGGACAGCCCAGCGCTGACGCAACCACTCCAAGTCTTCCGGGCGAGTCACCTTTAGGTTGTCACTGCGCCCTTCCACCAACCGGGGCGCGTATCCGGCCCATTCGATGGCGGACGATTCATCGGTGACCGCAACCTCCGACACCAGGCACTCGGCCAGGGCACGGTGCAGCATCCCCAGACGGAACATCTGCGGCGTATAGGCCTGCCATATGGTGCTGCGGTCGACCGTGGCACTCACCCGGCCATCTGCGCCAGCGCGCTTGAGGGTGTCGCGTGCCGGGACCGCCAACAGGCCACCCACCGGGTCGTCGGCCAACTCGACCAGCAAGCGGTCGAGATCGCTGCGCGCCAGGTTCGGCCGGGCGGCGTCATGCACCAGCACCCAGTCGTCGTCCGCCGCACCTTGCGCATGCAGCAGCAGCAACGCGTTGAGCACAGAGTCGGCACGCTCGCGCCCGCCGGGCGCTCGTTGTATGCGCGGATCGCTGGCCAAGCGTAAGCCAGGCCAGTACGGATCGTCATCGGCAATGCTGACCACCACGCCCTTGAGCGCAGGGTGGTCGAGAAAACAGTCGAGGCTGTGCTCGAGAAGGGTCTGCTCGCCCAGCGGCAGGTATTGCTTGGGGCGGTCGGCAGCCATACGGGCACCGACACCCGCAGCAGGAATCACGGCCCAGAAAGCCGGTAATGGGTGGGTCATTTTTGCGGCAGCTGGTAGAGGGTTTCGCCGTCCTTGACCATCCCCAGTTCATGACGAGCCCGCTCTTCCACGGTCTCCATACCTTTCTTCAACTCCAGGACCTCGGCATCGAGCACACGATTACGCTCCAGCAGCCGCTCGTTCTCGGCGTGCTGTTCGTCAATCTGCTGCTTGAGCTCGGCCACTTGCGCCAGGCTGCCATTACCCACCCAAAGGCGGTATTGCAGGCCGCCGAGCAGCAGGAGCAGGACAAGAAACAACCAATAGGGACTGCGCATGAAGATATCCAGGTATAAAGGCCGCCGCAGCGAGCTTCCAATAGCACGAAGCCTGGCCGAGGCCAGGCTTCGTCGACAGAAACCCGTGGGAGATGCCTGAACGGTCACTCAGAACGTTCGGGCTGCCCCGGCTGCTGCCTTTTTACCATCTCTTGCTCAGCCGCGAAACTCGGCGCGGCCACGGTAGACGGCCTTGGCGCCCAGTTGCTCTTCGATACGCAGCAGTTGGTTGTACTTGCTGACGCGATCGGAACGGCACAGCGAACCGGTCTTGATCTGGCCGGCAGCGGTACCGACTGCCAGGTCGGCAATGGTGGAGTCTTCGGTTTCGCCCGAACGGTGCGAGATGACGGCGGTGTAGCCGGCAGCCTTGGCCATCTGGATGGCTTCCAGGGTTTCGGTCAGCGAGCCGATCTGGTTGAACTTGATCAGGATCGAGTTACCGATGCCCTTCTCGATGCCTTCCTTGAGGATCTTGGTGTTGGTGACGAACAGGTCGTCGCCTACCAGTTGAACTTTCTCACCGATCTTGTCGGTCAGGATCTTCCAGCCAGCCCAATCGGACTCGTCCAGGCCGTCTTCGATGGAGATGATCGGGAAGCGCTCGGTCAGACCTTTGAGGTAATCGGCGAAACCTTCGGCATCGAACGACTTGCCTTCACCGGAAAGGTTGTACTTGCCGTCTTCATAGAATTCCGACGCAGCGCAGTCCAGGGCCAGGGTAACGTCGGTACCCAGCTTGTAGCCGGCTTTCTCGACGGCTTCGGCGATAGCGCCCAGGGCGTCTTCGTTGGAAGCCAGGTTCGGGGCAAAGCCACCTTCGTCACCCACGGCGGTATTCAGGCCACGGGCCTTGAGCACAGCCTTGAGGTGGTGGAAGATCTCGGTGCCCATGCGCAGGCCGTCGGAGAAGGTCTTGGCGCCAACCGGCTGAACCATGAACTCCTGGATGTCGACGTTGTTGTCGGCGTGCTCGCCGCCGTTGATGATGTTCATCATCGGCACCGGCATCGAGTACTGGCCAGGGGTGCCGTTGAGGTTGGCGATGTGCGCGTACAGCGGCAGGTCCTGGTCCTGGGCAGCGGCCTTGGCGGCAGCCAGGGAGACGGCCAGGATGGCGTTGGCGCCCAGCTTGGCCTTGTTCTCGGTACCGTCCAGCTCGATCATCGCGCGGTCCAGGGCTTTCTGGTCGGACGGATCCTTGCCCAGCAGCAGGTCACGGATCGGGCCGTTGATGTTGGCAACGGCTTTGAGTACGCCCTTGCCCAGGTAACGGCTCTTGTCGCCATCACGCAGCTCCAGCGCTTCGCGCGAGCCAGTGGAGGCACCCGACGGCGCGCAGGCGCTGCCGATGATACCGTTGTCGAGCAGTACATCGGCTTCTACGGTCGGGTTGCCACGCGAGTCGAGAACTTCACGACCTTTGATGTCGACGATCTTTGCCATTGTTGTAAGCACTCCAGAATTGACGAAAACAACGCAGCTTTGGGAATTCTTGCCGTTCACCAGGCGACATGGCACGGGCAGGCCTGGCGAAGGGAGCCCCTGACCTAACGGTCAGGGGTGGAACGGGCGGTACTTTACCCGAGAAACGAGCTTTACGCGGTTTCTACCGTCGGAAAACTCTTCACCAGGTCGTCCAGTTGCTTGAGCTGGCTCAGGAACGGCTCCAGCTTGTCCAGGCGCAGGGCGCACGGACCGTCGCACTTGGCGTTGTCCGGGTCCGGGTGCGCTTCGAGGAACAGGCCCGCCAGACCCTGGCTCATACCAGCCTTGGCAAGGTCGGTGACCTGAGCACGGCGGCCACCGGCGGAATCGGCACGACCACCCGGCGTTTGCAACGCATGGGTGACATCGAAGAACACCGGGTACTCGAACTGCTTCATGATGCCGAAGCCGAGCATGTCCACCACCAGGTTGTTGTAGCCGAAGCTCGAACCGCGTTCGCACAGGATCAACTGGTCGTTGCCGGCCTCGACGCACTTGGCGAGGATGTGCTTCATCTCGTGAGGCGCAAGGAACTGCGCCTTCTTGATGTTGATCACGGCACCCGTCTTGGCCATCGCCACGACCAGATCGGTCTGGCGCGACAGGAAGGCCGGGAGCTGGATGATGTCGCACACTTTGGCCACCGGTTCGCACTGGTAGGGCTCGTGCACGTCAGTGATCACCGGCACGTTGAAGGTGCGCTTGATCTCCTCGAAGATCTTCAGGCCTTCTTCCATGCCCGGGCCGCGGTACGAGGTCACCGACGAGCGGTTGGCCTTGTCGAAGCTGGCCTTGAACACGTACGGGATCCCGAGCTTTTCGGTCACCCGCACGTACTCCTCGCAGACCTTCAGGGCCAGGTCACGGGATTCCAGGACGTTCATGCCGCCGAACAGGACGAACGGCTTGTCGTTGGCGATCTCGATGTTACCGACGCGAATGATCTTCTGAGTCATGGATCAGGCCTTGTTCTTCTGTGCCAGGGCAGCCTTGACGAAACCGCTGAACAGCGGGTGACCGTCACGTGGCGTCGAGGTGAACTCCGGGTGGAACTGGCAGGCGACGAACCATGGATGATCCTTCGACTCGACCACTTCGACCAGCGCGCCGTCATCGGAACGACCGGAAACCACCAGGCCAGCCTCGACCAGTTGTGGCAGCAGGTTATTGTTCACTTCGTAGCGGTGACGGTGGCGCTCGGTGATCACGTCGCTGCCATAGCAGTCGTGAACCTTGGAGCCGGCCGTCAGCTGGCAGTCCTGAGCGCCCAGGCGCATGGTGCCGCCCAGGTCGGACGCTTCGGTACGGATCTCGACCGCGCCGGTGGCATCTGCCCATTCGGTAATCAGGCCGACGACCGGGTGGCCGCTGTTGCGATCGAACTCAGTGGAGTTGGCGTCTTTCCAGCCCATCACGTTACGCGCGAACTCGATCACCGCGACCTGCATGCCGAGGCAGATGCCCAAGTAGGGAACCTTGTTCTCACGGGCATATTGCACGGCAGTGATCTTGCCTTCGACGCCACGCAGACCGAAGCCGCCCGGGACAAGAATGGCATCGGCGCCTTCGAGTAGGCTGGTGCCCTGGTTCTCGATGTCTTCGGAGTCGATATAACGCAGGTTGACCTTGGTGCGGTTGGTAATGCCGGCGTGGCTCATCGCTTCGATCAGCGACTTGTACGCATCCAGAAGCTCCATGTACTTACCGACCATGGCGATGGTGACTTCCTGCTCAGGGTTGAGCTTGGCATCGACCACCTTGTCCCACTCGGACAGGTCGGCGCTGTTGCACTGCAGGCCGAAGCGCTCGACGACGAAGTCGTCCAGGCCCTGTGCGTGCAGCACACCAGGAATCTTGTAGATGGTGTCGACGTCTTCCAGCGAAATCACCGCACGCTCTTCGACGTTGGTGAACAGTGCGATCTTGCGACGCGACGAGGCATCGACCGGGTGATCGGAGCGGCAGATCAGCACGTCCGGTTGCAGACCGATGGAGCGCAGTTCCTTGACCGAGTGCTGGGTCGGCTTGGTCTTGGTCTCGCCAGCGGTGGCGATGTACGGCACCAGGGTCAGGTGCATCAGCATCGCGCGTTTGGAGCCCACTTCGACGCGCAACTGGCGGATGGCCTCGAGGAACGGCTGCGACTCGATGTCACCGACGGTGCCGCCGATCTCGACCAGCGCGACGTCGGCGTCGCCTGCACCTTTGATGATGCGGCGCTTGATCTCGTCGGTGATATGCGGGATGACCTGGATGGTCGCACCCAGGTAATCACCACGACGCTCCTTACGCAGCACGTGCTCGTAGATGCGGCCGGTGGTGAAGTTGTTGTTCTGGGTCATCGTGGTGCGGATGAACCGCTCGTAGTGGCCCAGGTCGAGGTCGGTCTCGGCGCCGTCGTGGGTGACGAACACTTCACCGTGCTGGAACGGGCTCATGGTGCCCGGATCGACGTTGATGTACGGGTCCAGCTTGAGCATGGTGACCTTGAGCCCCCGCGCTTCCAGGATGGCCGCCAGGGAAGCCGAGGCAATGCCTTTCCCCAATGAAGAAACAACACCGCCCGTGACGAATATGTAGCGCGTCATGAAAAACCCTAGAAGTCTGCGTTAAGGCGGCATGGGCCGCCGGAGAAAGCGAAGGAAGGCCGAAGCCCCCGATCACCTGCGTCAATCACAGTGCATCTCGAACAACTGCCGCGTCTGTACAGACCGGGGTGTACCCAGTTTGGAGCTCGCTCGTCATTTTAAGAATCAGCCCAGCAAAAAACTGCTTGGTAATCGGCAACTCCTGTGTTTTCGAGGAACCCACAGAAGCTGTATCAAGAAGGGAGGGTAGTCTACCCGAATGTACCCTTCAGCTCAAACCTTGCACGCGGGTCGCAGGTTGCCAGTGCAACTGGTAATCCTGCTCAGTCGACCAGGACAGGTTGGCCACTGCCAGCAACTGCTCGCCGCGGTACAGCAACGGCAGGCGCGCACGCACGAACTGCGGGATCTGCGCCTCGTTGAGCAAGCGCTTGAGATCACGCCGACCGCGCCCAGGCAACTGCATCACCTCACCGCCTTGGCGATAGGCGATGCGCAAGCCCTCCCCGCCCTGGCCGCCACCCAGCCACACATGGCCATTGCCGGGCAGGTGCAGGGGTTGGCTCGGGTCATGCCAAGGCTGCACAGCGTGCGGCGCATCCAGCCAGGCAGCGCTGACCCACCAGATCCGGCCATGACTGCGATGCAGCTCGCCATCGGTCAGCCGCCACACCGGCTGGGCATCCGCGGCAGCATCGCGCAGGTCGCTCCAGCCGGCCCAATGGCGAGTGTCAGGAAGCCGGGTGCGCTGGCTGAACCAATACAGCAAGGCATTGCGCTGACGGGCCGGCGACAACGCCTTGAGCGCATCAAGATTCAGGGACTCCACACCGAGCCAAGGGAGCGGCGCATCGACGCTGGCTGCCATCAGGTCGGTTTCGGCCAACTCCTCCAGCAGCCCCAGCGCCTCGCCCAAGTGCTCGGCACTGCGCGCCAGGTTGGCCTCAGCCTGTGGCCAGCGTTGACGCAGCAACGGGAAGACTTCGCCGCGCAGGTAGTTGCGGGCAAAGGCGCTGTCGGCGTTGCTGGGATCTTCGACCCAGCTCAGTCCGTGGGCATCGGCGTAAGCCTGCAACTGCTGGCGCGAGGTTTTCAACAGTGGCCGCACCAGGCTGCCCAAGCCAAGCGCGCGGGTCTGCGGCATGGCACTGAGTCCACGCAGGCCGGCACCGCGCAGCAGGCGAAACAACAAGGTTTCGGCCTGGTCGTCACGGTGCTGGCCCGTGAACAGCACTGCACCTGGAACCAGCAACTTTTCGAACGCCGCGTAGCGGGCGTCTCGGGCAGCCTGCTCCAGGCTCGCACCGGGTATGACACGTACGCGGATGACATCGAACTCCACGCCCAAGGCATCGCATACCGAACGGCAGTGCTCGGGCCAGGCATCGGCGGCGGCTTGCAGGCCATGGTGGATGTGCACGGCATGCAGTGGCGGTGCTCGATGGGTACGGGCGTAGTCGGCGAGCAGGTGCAGCAGGACGGTGGAGTCGAGGCCACCGGAGAAGGCAACATACCAAGCGGGGGCGTTTAGCCAGGGGGTGAGGTTGAGCATCAAGGCCTCACAGGGGGCAAGATCGACGGGGGCGCTTTGCGCCCCGTTCGCGGCACAAGGCCGCTCCTACAGGGATCGCGCAGTCTTTGATACTGCCGTTATCTCTGTAGGAGCGGCCTTGTGCCGCGAAAGGGCCGCAACGCGGCCCCCGAAATCCATCAGAGACCGTAGCTCATCAGGCGATCGTAACGGCGCTTGAGCAGCGCGTCATGGTCAAGCTTGCCGAGCATGTCCAGTTGCTCGATCAGGTCGGCACGCACGTTGGCGGCCATTGCCTGTGGGTCACGGTGGGCGCCGCCCAGCGGCTCCTGGATGACCTTGTCGACGATGTTCAGGCTTTTGAGACGCTCGGCGGTCACGCCCATGGCCTCGGCAGCATCGGCCGCACGGTCGGCGGTCTTCCACAGGATCGAGGCGCAGCCTTCCGGCGAGATCACCGAGTAGGTGGAGTACTGCAGCATGTTCAGCTGGTCGCACACGCCGATGGCCAGCGCGCCGCCGGAACCACCTTCACCGATGACGGTGGCGATGATCGGGGTCTTCAGACGGGCCATCACGCGCAGGTTCCAGGCGATCGCCTCGCTCTGGTTGCGCTCTTCAGCGTCAATGCCCGGGTAGGCGCCAGGCGTGTCGATAAAGGTCAGGATCGGCATCTTGAAGCGTTCGGCCATTTCCATCAGGCGGCATGCCTTGCGGTAGCCTTCAGGACGCGGCATACCGAAGTTGCGGCGCACCTTCTCGCGCACTTCACGGCCTTTCTGGTGGCCGATGATCATGACCGGCTGGTCGTTCAGGCGCGCGGTGCCCCCGACGATGGCAGCGTCATCGGAGAAATGACGGTCACCGTGCAGCTCTTCGAACTCAGTGAAGATGTGCTCGATGTAGTCGAGGGTGTACGGGCGGCGCGGGTGACGGGCCAGGCGGGCGATCTGCCAGCTGGTCAGGTTGCCGAAGATGCTTTCGGTCAGTGTGCTGCTCTTGTCTTGCAGACGGGAAATCTCGTCGCTGATGTTCAGCGAGTTGTCGTTACCCACCAGGCGCAGCTCTTCGATCTTGGCTTGCAGGTCGGCAATCGGCTGTTCGAAATCGAGGAAATTCGGGTTCATAGGCTTCCGTCTTGGGTCTACGGCCAGGCGGCCGGCCGGTTGATCCGTTTGGCGCCATACCTTAAGGGATCAGGCGCATAAAGGTCGAGATTAAAATTCGTCGTTTCAACGGTATTGCAGGAAGACGTTCTCACGTCCGAACTGGTCACGCAGCGCCTGGATCAGTCCATCGGCCGGGTCGATGCACCACTGTTCACCGAACTGCAGCATCGCCTTGGCGTCACTGCCGGTGTACTCCAGGGTAATCGGGCAACCGCCACGGTGACGGGTAATCAGCTCACCCAGCCAGTTCAGGCGATCGCCCTTGAGCGCGTCATGGGCGACCTTCAGTCGCAGGCTTTCGGCCAGCTTGGTGCGCGCATCCTCCATGGTCATGACCGTCTTGACGCGCAAGCGCAGGCCGCCGGAGAAGTCGTCGTTACTCACCTCCCCTTCCACCACCACCATCGCGTCGGTCTGCAACAGGGCCTGGGCGCCCATGAAAGCGTCAGCGAACAGCGACGCCTCGATGCGCCCGGAGCGGTCGTCGAGGGTCACGAAGCCCATTTTGTCGCCCTTCTTGTTCTTCATCACGCGTAACGCAATGATCATGCCGGCGATGGTCTGGGTATCGCGCGCAGGTTTGAGGTCAACGATGCGCTGGCGGGCGAAGCGGCGGATCTCGGCCTCGTACTCGTCGATCGGGTGACCGGTCAGGTACAGGCCCAGGGTGTCCTTTTCGCCTTTCAGGCGCTCTTTGAGCGTCAGCTCACGCACCTTGCGATGATTGGCATAGACGTCGACATCCGCCGCGTCGAACATGCTGCCGAACAGGTCGACATGGCCGCTGTCGGCGGTATGCGCCGCTTGCTCGGCAGCCTTGATCGCCTCGCCGAGCGCCGACAACAAGGTCGCGCGGTTGATATCGATGTGGGCCTGGTAGGCCTTGATTTCGTCATAGAAGTGCGGGCCCAGCCGGTCCAGTGCGCCACTGCGGATCAACGCATCGAGGGTACGCTTGTTGACGCGCTTGAGGTCGATACGCTCACAGAAGTCGAACAGGTCCTTGAACGGACCTCCCTGCGCGCGGGCTTCGACGATCGCCTCCACCGGCCCCTCACCGACGCCTTTGATCGCGCCCAGGCCGTACACGATGCGCCCGTCGTCGTTGACAGTGAACTTGAAGTCCGAGAAGTTCACATCCGGCGCATCCAGGCGCAGCTTCATGCTGCGCACTTCCTCCACCAGCACCACCACCTTGTCGGTGTTGTGCATATCCGCCGACAACACCGCCGCCATGAATGGCGCTGGATAGTGAGTCTTCAGCCAGGCGGTCTGGTACGACACCAGCCCGTAAGCTGCGGAGTGGGATTTGTTGAAGCCGTAACCTGCGAACTTCTCCACCAGGTCGAAGATGTTACCCGCAAGGTCAGCATCGATATTGTTGGCCACGCAGCCTTCGATGAAGCCACCGCGTTGCTTGGCCATTTCCTCGGGTTTTTTCTTACCCATTGCCCGGCGCAGCATGTCGGCGCCACCGAGGGTGTAGCCGGCCATGACCTGGGCGATCTGCATCACCTGTTCCTGATACAGGATGATGCCGTAGGTCGGCGCCAGGACCGGCTTGAGGCCTTCGTACTGGTAGTCCGAGTGCGGGTAGGCCAGCTCTGCGCGGCCGTGCTTGCGGTTGATGAAGTCGTCCACCATGCCCGACTGCAGCGGCCCCGGGCGGAACAGTGCAACCAATGCGATCAGGTCTTCCAGGCAGTCGGGCTTGAGCTTCTTGATCAGCTCTTTCATGCCGCGCGATTCAAGCTGGAACACCGCCGTGGTTTCGGCTTTTTGCAACAGCTCGTAGGTCTTGCGATCGTCCAGCGGGATGAAGTCGATATTGACGTCGGGCAGATTGCGCTTCTTCTGCTCGCGATTGATGATCTCCATCGCCCACTTGATGATCGTGAGCGTACGCAGGCCAAGGAAGTCGAACTTCACCAGCCCCGCTGCCTCGACGTCGTCCTTGTCGAACTGGGTCACCAGGCCGCCACCCTCTTCGTCACACGCGATCGGTGAGAAGTCGGTGAGCTTGGTCGGCGCGATCACCACGCCACCGGCGTGCTTGCCGGTACCACGGGTGACCCCTTCGAGCTTGAGGGCCATGTCCCAGATCTCGCGGGCGTCTTCGTCGCCCTTGAGGAAATCGCGCAGGATCTCTTCCTGCTCGTAGGCCTTCTCCAGGGTCATGCCCACTTCGAACGGGATCATCTTCGACAGACGGTCCGCCAACCCGTACGACTTACCCTGTACCCGCGCCACGTCACGCACCACCGCCTTGGCGGCCATGGTGCCGAAGGTGATGATCTGGCTCACGGCATTGCGCCCGTACGCCTCTGCCACGTAGTCGATCACCCGGTCACGACCGTCCATGCAGAAGTCGACGTCGAAGTCGGGCATGGAAATACGTTCAGGGTTGAGGAAACGTTCGAACAGCAGGTCGTAGGCCAGCGGGTCGAGGTCGGTGATCTTCAGTACGTAGGCCACCAGCGAGCCGGCACCCGAGCCCCGGCCAGGGCCGACCGGCACATCGTTGTTCTTGGCCCACTTGATGAAGTCCATTACGATCAGGAAGTAACCGGGGAAGCCCATCTGGATGATGATATCCAGTTCGAACTTCAAACGGTCCAGGTAGACCTGGCGCTTCTCTTCATAGTTGGGCGTGGTGTCCTTCGGCCAGAGCACCGCCAGGCGCTCCTCCAGGCCCTCGTGGGAGACATGCCGCAGGTAGTCGTCGATACCCATGCCGTTGGGCGTCGGGAAGTCTGGGAGAAAATACTTGCCCAACTGCACGCTGATGTTGCAGCGCTTGGCAATCTCGACCGTGTTGGCGATGGCATCGGGCAAGTCGCTGAATAGCTCGGCCATCTCCTCGGGCGACTTGAGGTATTGCTGGTCGCTGTAGCTGCGTGGGCGGCGCGGATCGTCCAGGGTCCAGCCCTCGCCGATGCACACGCGGGTCTCGTGGGCGTCGAAGTCGGTCTGCTTGATGAAGCGCACGTCGTTGGTCGCCACCAGCGGCGCGCCGAGTTGGTCGGCCAAAGCCACGGCGGCGTGAACATACTCTTCGTCACCGGCACGGTTGGTGCGCTGCAACTCGACATAGAAACGCTCCGGGAACATCGCCATCCAGTCGCCAAGCAACGCCTCGGCCTCGCCCTGGCGGCCGGCCAGCAAGGCCATGCCGATATCACCTTCGCGACCTGCGGACAGTGCGATCAGACCTTCGCTGGCCGGGGCGATCCAGTCGCGCTGGATGACCACCAGGCCGTTGCGCTGGCCCTCGGTCCAGCCACGCGAGATCAGCTCGGTGAGATTGCGGTAGCCCTTGGGGTTCATCGCCAGAAAGCAAATGCGCGACAGTGGCGCCTCGGCGTCGGCGCCGGCCAGCCACAGGTCGGCACCACAGATCGGCTTGATCCCCGCGCCCATCGCGGTCTTGTAGAACTTCACCAGCGAGCACATGTTGCTCTGGTCGGTGATCGCCACCGCCGGCATGTTCATCCCGGCCAAGGCCTTGGCCAGCGGCTTGATCCGCACTAGGCCATCGACCAAGGAGAATTCGGAGTGCACGCGAAGGTGAACGAAGGAAACCGACATGGAAAATCCTGTAGCAGTGCTGAACGACAAGGGCGCGATTGTAGCGTAAATAGCCGGAACGTTTGGGGCCGCTACGCGGCCCCAATGGATCAGATCAACGAGGTAGAGGCGCCTTCGCGGGCCTCCCATGCGGCCCTTACCGGCGCGAACGAACGCCGGTGAATCGGCGTAGGCCCCAGGCGCGCCAACGCCTCCAGGTGCACCGGTGTGGGATAACCCTTGTGCCCGCCAATGCCGTAACCCGGGTAGATCAGCTCGAAGGCACTCATCTCGCGATCACGGGTGACCTTGGCCAAGATCGAAGCCGCCGCGATGGCCGGTACCTGCGAATCGCCCTTGACCACCGGCGCCGATGGGACGGCCAGTTTCGGGCAGCGGTTACCGTCGATCAACGCAAGCTTCGGCGTGATGTGCAAACCCTCGACCGCACGCTGCATGGCCAGCATGGTGGCCTGGAGGATGTTCAACTGGTCGATCTCGTGCACTTCGGCACGCGCGATGCAATAGCTCAAGGCCTTTTCACGGATCTCGTCGAACAGCGCCTCACGCTTGGCTTCGGTTAGCTTCTTCGAGTCGTTCAGGCCCAGGATCGGGCGGCTCGGATCGAGGATCACCGCCGCCGTGACCACCGCGCCGCACAGCGGGCCGCGACCCACCTCGTCAACGCCGGCCACCAGGTCCTCGACCAAGTTGAAATCCAGTCCCATCTGCATGTCAACGGTCCTTGAGCAAGGCCAGCACCGCATCAGCCGCCTGGTTGGAGGCGTCACGGCGCAGGGTACGGTGAATCTGGTCGAAGCGTTCGGTCTGCTGCGCGCCATCGCGCACCAAGGGCGCCAGCGTACTGGCCAAGGCCTCGCTGGTAGCGGCGTCCTGCAACAGTTCCGGCACCAGCATGCGCTGGGCCAGCAGGTTGGGCAGCGAGACGTAAGGACTCTTGACCATGCGCTTGAGGATCCAGTACGTCAGCGGCGCCAGGCGGTAGGCTACCACCATGGGGCGCTTGTACAGCATCGCCTCAAGGGTCGCCGTGCCGGAGGCGATCAATACCGCATCGCATGCCGCCAAGGCCAGGTGCGACTGACCATCGAGCAGTTGCACTGTCAGCTCACGACCTTCGAGCATCTGTTCGATCTGCGCACGGCGCGAAGCATTGGCGCACGGCAGCACGAAGCGCACCCCTGGCACCAGCGTCCGCAGGCGCTGGGCGGCATCCAGGAACAACGCCCCCAGACGCCCGACTTCGCCACCACGGCTGCCCGGCATCAGCGCAACCACCGGGCCGTCTGCCAGCCCCAACTCGACGCGCGCCGCCGCGCGATCGGCCTCCAGCGGGATGGTGTCTGCCAATGGGTGGCCCACGAAACGCACCGGAACCCCTTGCTCCTCGTAGAAACGTGCCTCGAATGGCAGCAAGGTGAGCATCAGGTCACAGCCTTCGCGGATCTTCAATACGCGCTTCTGCCGCCAGGCCCAGACCGAAGGGCTGACGTAGTGCACGGTCTTGATCCCGGCCTGACGCAACTTGAGTTCGATATTGAGGGTGAAATCCGGGGCATCGATACCGATGAAAACATCGGGTCTCTCATCGATAAGCGCCTCGATCAGCAGCTTGCGCCGCTTGAGCAGCTCACGCAGGCGCCCCAGCACTTCCACCAGCCCCATGACAGCCAGACGCTCCATGGGGAAATATGACTGCATGCCTTCGGCTTCCATCAACGGCCCACCTACCCCGATGAACCGCACATCGGGGTGACGCGCCTTGATGGCGCGCATCAGGCCGGAACCGAGGATGTCGCCGCTGGCTTCGCCCGCGACCAGCGCAACACAGAGCTGGGCCATATCAGCGGGTGATGCCGCGTTCGGAATTCAGGATCGACTGACGGAACAGGTCCACTTCCGGGTACTGGCCAACCAGCTCATCGAGTTCCTTCACCGCCTCTTCGACGGTCAGCCCCTGACGATAGACGATCTTGTAGGCGCGGCGCAGAGCATGGATGACCTCATCACTGAAGCCACGGCGGCGCATGCCCTCGAAGTTCATGCTGCGTGCTTCGGCGGGGCTGCCGAAGACGGTGACGAAGGCCGGGACGTCCTTGCCGATCGCCGTGCCCATGCCTGAGAAGGCGTGAGCGCCGATGTGGCAGTACTGATGCACCAGCGTATAACCGGACAGAATGGCCCAGTCGCCGACGTGTACGTGGCCCGCCAACGCAGTGTTGTTGACCAGGATGCAGTGGTTGCCGATCACGCTGTCGTGGCCGATGTGGGCGTACGCCATGATCAGGTTGTGATCACCTAAGGTCGTTTCGGAACGATCTTGCACCGTGCCACGGTGAATGGTCACGCCTTCGCGGATAACGTTGTGATCGCCGATCACCAGACGCGTCGGTTCACCCTTGTACTTGAGGTCAGGGGTATCTTCACCGATGGAGCTGAACTGGTAGATGCGGTTGTGCTTGCCGATGCGCGTCGGCCCCTTGAGCACCACATGCGGGCCAATCACGCTACCCTCCCCGATTTCCACATCGGGGCCGACGATCGACCAGGGGCCAACCTCGACACCCTCGGCCAGCTTGGCCGAAGGGTCGATGATTGCCCGAGGGTCAATCGAACTCATAGGGAGCGTTCCGCGCAGGTGATTTCAGCCGAACAGACTGGCTTGCCGTCGACCAAGGCACGGCATTCGAACTTCCAGATCATGCTCTTGCGGCTGAGGAACTTGGCTTCCAGCACCAACTGGTCGCCCGGCAGTACCGGCTGACGGAAGCGCAGCTTGTCGGAACCAACGAAATAGTAGAGGGTGCCGTCGGCCGGCTTGGCGTCGAGCATCTTGAATCCGAGAATCCCGGCTGCCTGGGCCATCGCCTCGATGATCAGCACGCCCGGCATGATCGGATGTGCCGGGAAGTGGCCATTGAAGAACGGCTCATTGATGCTGACATTCTTGTAGGCACGAATGCTCTGGGCCTCGAAGTCCAGATCCGTGACACGATCCACCAGCAGGAACGGGTAACGGTGAGGCAGGTATTCGCGAATCTCGTTGATGTCCATCATTTCGGGGGGAAGCCTGTAATAAGAATAGGGAGCGCAGGTGCTGACCACGCGCTCCTCTTGCAAAGTCAAAGAGGCGCCGGCCAGCGACTGTTCTCTTGCTCAGGAAATGGTATCAGCCTTCTGATGTCGGCTGGCCACCTGAGGTCACGGTGTCGACACGTTTTTCCAGCTGCTGGAGACGCTTGGACATCTCGTCGAGCTGACGGATACGCGCGGCGCTCTTGCGCCATTCGGCCAAAGGCTGCATGGCCGTTCCGGAAGAATAGCCGCCCGGTTCGGTAATGGAACGGGTGACCATGGTCATACCGGAGACAAATACGTTATCGCAAACATCGATGTGACCGACCATGCCGACACCGCCAGCAATCATGCAGTGCTTGCCGATCTTGGTGCTACCGGAAATACCGACACAGGCCGCCATTGCCGTGTGGTCACCGACCTGCACGTTATGGGCGATCTGGATCTGGTTGTCGAGCTTGACGCCATTGCCGATGCGCGTGTCGGACAGCGCACCGCGATCAACGGCGGTGTTCACACCGATCTCGACGTCGTCACCAAGGGTGACCCCACCGATCTGGGCGATCTTCTGCCACACACCCTTTTCATTGGCAAAGCCGAAGCCTTCGCCCCCGATCACCGCGCCGGACTGAATCACCACACGCTTACCGATGGTAACGTCGTGATACAGCGTGACCCGTGGCGCGAGCCACCCGCCTTCACCGATCACGCAGCGCGCGCCGATAACGCTGTGCGCGCCGACCGTCACGTGGGCGCCAATCCGCGCACCGGCCTCGACCACCACGAACGGACCGATGCTGGCGCTGGCATCGACCTGAGCGTCCTCATGCACCACGGCGCTGGGATGAATACCCGCCACAGCCTTTGGTTTAGGGTCGAACAGGTGCGAAATACGCGCATAGGCCAGGTAGGGATCTGCCACGATCAGGGCGTTGCCAGCAAAGCCCTCGGCATCCTCGGCCTTGAGCAGCACCGCCCCGGCTTGAGTATCGTCAAGGAACTTGCGGTACTGCTTGTTGGCAAGGAAGCTCAACTGCCCAGGCCCGGCGTCCTGCAAGGTCGCCAGCCCGGTGATCGGCAGCGCCTCGGAGCCTTTTAGCTGCGCCCCGAGGGCCTCGGCCAATTGGCCGAGCGTCATGGTCACGGTCATATCAACGCGCTTGGTTCATACGCTCGATGACCTGGCGGGTGATGTCGTACTGAGGTTTGACATCGATGACCGCGCCGCGCTCAAGCACCAGGTCGTAGCCGCCCTTCTTGATGACTTCCTCGACAGCACCGTCGAGTTTCGGCTTGAGCTGTTTGAGCATGTCACGGTCGGCTACGGCCTTGGCTTCGTTGAGTTCCTTGGACTGGAACTGGAAGTCGCGGGCTTTTTGCTTGAATTCAAGTTCCAGGCGCTCGCGCTCTTGCTGCTGCATCTTGTCGCCGCCCTTGATCAGACGGTCCTGGATGCCCTTGGCGCTGCTCTCGAGAGTCTTGAGCTTGGTCAGTTGCGGGCCAAATTTCTTCTCGGCATCAACTGCGTACTTCTTGGCCGCATCGGATTCGAGCAGGGCCATCTGATAGTTCAGCACGGCAACCTTCATTTCGGCGAAAGCCGGGGTGGCGACCAGCGCCGCGGCCACGATGGCCAGTTGAGTCAACTTACGCACGATGCACTCCTGGATAAACCGTTGTCGTTGTACGAGGGCCGACCTCAGAAGGTCTGGCCCAGAGAGAATTGGAACACCTGGGTTTCGGCGTCTTGCGGTTTCTTGATCGGCATCGCCAGGCTGAAGCTCAGCGGGCCCAGCGCAGTGATCCAGGTTACGCCCAGGCCGACGGAGCTGGCCATGTCGCTGAAGCCGACCTTGGTGCAATCAGGCTTGGAGCCGCAGTTGGTGTCGAACACGTTACCCACGTCCCAGAACACGGACGTGCGCAGCGAACGCTGGTCCTTGACGAACGGCAGCGGGAACAGCAACTCCACGCCACCCTGGACGAGGACGTTACCGCCGAACGGCAGCGGGTCCTGGTCCGGGTCGGTGATGGTGCCCGGGTTCTTGCCGGTACTCGGCGTACTGCGCGGGCCGAGCGTACTGTCTTTGAAGCCACGCACCGAGTTGAAGCCACCGGCGTAGTAGTTCTCGTAGAACGGCAGGCCGGAGGTCGAGCCAAAGCCGTCACCATAGCCCAGCTCGGTGTGCAGGCGCAGGGTGTAGTCGTTGTTGATTGGCTTGAACAGCTGGCCGCGGTAGTCGAGCTTGTAGAACGACAGGTCGCTGCCCGGCACGGTGGTTTCCAGGGTCAGGCTCTGGGAGTGACCACGGGTCGCCAGCACACCTTTGTTCAGGGTCGACTCGGACCAGCCGATCGAAGCCTTGAAGTTCAGGAAGTTGTCGCCTTCGTCTTTCAGGAAGTCGAAAATCTCGTCGACGGTGTACTTCCCGGTCTTGATCTTGTCTTGCTGCACGGTCAGGCCGTAGGTCAGGCGCGAGGTTTCGCTGATCGGGTAGCCGAGGCTGACACCCGCACCGAGGCTGTCGACCGCGTAGCTCGCCACGTCAACGTCAAGGTCGTCGTAGTTGGTGCTGCGGTAGAAGGCGTTGTAGCCCAGGCTCACGCCGTCGGCAGTGAAGTAGGGGTCCACGAAGCCGAAGTTGTAGCGGCTCTGGTATTCCGAACGGGTCAGGCCGATGGACACCTTGTTACCGGTACCCAGGAAGTTGCTCTGGCTGATCGAACCACCCAGGATCAGACCGGCGCTCTGGGCAAAGCCGACGCTGGCGGTGATCGAGCCCGAGGCCTGTTCTTCGACCGCGTAGTTCACGTCGACTTGGTCATCGGTGCCCGGCACCGGTGGGGTTTCGACGTTGACTTCCTTGAAGAAGCCCAGACGCTCAAGACGGGTCTTGGACTGGTCGATCAGGTAAGTCGATGCCCAGCCGCCTTCCATCTGGCGCATTTCGCGGCGCAGCACTTCGTCTTCGGTCTTGGTGTTGCCACGGTAGTTGATGCGGTTGACGTAGGCACGCTTGCCCGGATCAACCACGAACATGATGTCGACGGTATGGTCTTCATCGTGCGGTTGCGGCACGCCGTTGACGTTGGCGAAGGTGTAGCCTTCGTTACCCAGGCGACGGGTGATCAGGTCGGAGGTGGTGGTCATGACCTTGCGCGAGAACACCTGGCCAGGCTGCACCAGCAGCAGCGACTTGACCTGGTCTTCCGGCACCTTGAGGTCACCCGAGAGTTTCACGTCACGCACGGTGTACTTCTCGCCTTCGTTGACGTTGACCGTGATGTAGACGTGCTTCTTGTCCGGGGTAATCGACACCTGGGTGGAGGCGATGTCCATGTTGATGTAGCCGCGGTCCAGGTAGTACGAGCGCAGGCGCTCGAGGTCACCGGAGAGTTTCTCGCGGGCGTACTTGTCGTCGTTCTTGAAGAACGACAGCCAGTTGGTGGTCTTCAGCTCGAACAGCTGCGACAGCTCCTCATCGTCGAACACGGTGTTGCCGACGATGTTGATGTGCTGGATCGCAGCGACCGTGCCTTCGTTGATCTTGATCTTAAGGCCAACGCGGTTGCGCGGCTGCGGTACGACTTCGGCGTCGACCTCGGCCGAGTAGCGGCCCTGGGCCACGTACTGGCGCTGCAGCTCGTTACGCACACCTTCGAGGGTCGCACGCTGGAAGATCTCGCCTTCGGCCAGGCCCGACTGCTTCAGGCCTTTCATCAGGTCTTCGGTGCTGATCGCCTTGTTGCCTTCGATCTCGATGCTTGCGACCGATGGGCGCTCGACCACGTTGATGATCAGGACATTGCCGTCGCGACTCAGCTGGATGTCTTGGAAGAAGCCGGTCTTGAACAGCGAACGGGTCGAATCGACCAGGCGGCTATCGTCCGCTTGGTCGCCCACGTTCAACGGCAAGGCGCCGAACACGCTGCCGGCGGAAACCCGCTGCAGGCCGTTGACGCGAATATCGGAGATGGTGAAGGACTCGGCGTGAACTTCAGCGATCATCAGTGCGGAGAGGACCGCAGTTAGCAGCAGACGTTTCATGAAGTCCTTTTATTCCAACTGGCAATAAACAACCCGCCGCAAAAAGTACGGCAGGTTTCGCGATTGAGCGAAGCTTTTATAGTCGACCCAGATCGTTGATCAGGGCGAGCAACATCACCCCGACGACCAAACTGATACCGATCTGGACCCCCCAACCTTGCACCCGATCCGAGAGCGGGCGACCGCGCGCCCACTCGATCAGGTAGAACAGCAAATGCCCCCCATCCAGTACCGGGATGGGCAGCAGATTCAGAACCCCCAGGCTTATGCTCAGGTAGGCCAGGAAATTCAGGAAATCCCCAACGCCCGACTGGGCTGAAGCGCCCGCCACTTTAGCAATGGTTATCGGTCCACTCAAGTTTTTTACCGAGAGCTCCCCGAACAGCATTTTCTTTAGTGATTCGAGGGTCAGGACGCTCATGTTCCAGGTTCGCGAAAGCCCCTCGCCCACCGCCTCCAGCGGGCCATAGCTGACTTCGCGAAGCATCTGCACCGGCCATTCGCCAGCCTTGACGCCTGCCCCGAGGTAGCCACCCGCGGCCTGCCCCTCGCCCTTACGCGCCAGGGTCACGGCAACGTCGAGTGGCGCACCGTCACGCTCGATACGCAGGGTCACCTTACGCTCGGGACGGGCACGTACGGCATCGACCACCTGCTGCCAATCACTCAGCGCAGCGCCGTCCAGGGCCAGCAGCTTGTCGCCGCTCCTGAGCCCGGCAGCGGCAGCCGGCCCCTTGGGATCAATCTCGGCAAGCACCGGCACCACCGCAGGGCGCCAGGGGCGCAAGCCCAGGGACTGGATCGGATCGGGCTCGTCGGCGCCCTTGAGCCAGTGATCGAGGACAATGTCATGCTGACGCGGTGTCGTGGCGCCTTCATCCAGCACGTCTACGCGCAAGGTGCCGCTCTCGCCGAGACGGCGGACCAGTTGCAGGTTCACCGCCGACCAGCCGTTGGTCGGCTTGCCGTCGATGGAAACGATTTCCTGACCGGCGCTCAACCCAGCACTGGCCGCCAGGCTGCCCGATTCGACTGAGCCAATCACCGGCCGCACCTGCTGCGTGCCGAGCATTGCGATGATCCAGAAGAACAGGATGGCCAGCAGGAAGTTGGCGACCGGCCCGGCCGCCACGATGGCAATACGTTGCCCTACCGTCTTGCGATTGAACGACTGCCCAGCCAACGCAGCCGGCACCTCACCTTCGCGCTCGTCGAGCATCTTGACGTAACCGCCCAGCGGAATCGCCGCCACCACGAACTCGGTGCCGTGGCGGTCATGCCAACGCACCAGCGGCGTGCCGAAGCCCACCGAGAAACGCAGCACCTTGACTCCACAACGACGCGCCACCCAGAAATGGCCGAATTCGTGGAAGGTGACCAGCACACCCAACGCCACCAGCGTGCCGATAATCATGTAGAGCGCAGACATGTCCAATCTCCGGATGACGTTGACGCAGCCGTCGGCTGCCGGTCAGCGACCGTGGCGCCGCAGCCACTCACGGGACAACTCCCGGGCGCGCTGGTCGGCAGCGAATACCGCATCGAGCGTGGCGACCGGCACCACAGGCTCCTGGTCGAGTACACGCTCGATCATACCTGCGATTTCCGGGAAGCGGATGCGCCGCTCAAGAAACGCCTCCACTGCCACTTCATTGGCCGCATTGAGCACCGCCGGGGCACTGTTACCCGCCTCGGCAGCCTGACGCGCCAGACGCAGGCAAGGGAAGCGCTGTTCGTCGGGGGCCTGGAAATCCAGACGGGCGACGCTGAACAAATCGAGCGGCGCCACGCCCGAGTCGATACGCTCCGGCCAGGCCAGGGCATTGGCGATCGGGGTGCGCATGTCCGGGTTGCCCAACTGGGCAAGTACCGAGCCGTCGATGTAGTCCACCAGCGAATGAATCACGCTTTGCGGATGAACCACCACCTCGACGTTTTGCGGCGCGGCATCGAACAGCCAGCAGGCTTCGATCAGTTCCAACCCCTTGTTCATCATGCTGGCAGAGTCCACCGAGATCTTGCGCCCCATCGACCAGTTGGGATGGGCACACGCCTGCTCGGGGGTGACATCCATCAGCTCGGCCGCCGGCGTCTGGCGAAACGGCCCACCCGAGGCGGTCAACAGGATACGGCGCACGCCAACGGCGCCCAGGCCACGACTGTAGTCGCCCGGCATGCACTGAAAGATCGCGTTATGCTCGCTGTCGATCGGCAGCAGCACAGCACCACTGCGACGCACTGCCTCCATGAACAGCGCCCCGGACATCACCAAAGCTTCCTTGTTGGCCAGCAGCACCTTCTTGCCCGCCTCTACCGCCGCCAACGTCGGTCGCAGACCCGCAGCGCCGACGATGGCCGCCATGACCGCGTCGACCTCAGGCGCACCAGCGACCTGGCACAGCCCGGCTTCGCCTTCCAGCACCTCCGTAGCACAACCGGCCGCGTTGAGACCTTCGCGCAGGCGCACCGCACCATCGGCACTCGGCACCACGGCGAATGCCGGGCGATGACGCACGCACAAGGCCAGTAACTCGTCGATACGCGAATAGCCACTCAGGGCGAACACCTGATAGCGATCAGGGTGGCGGGCGATCACATCCAGCGTGCTCAAGCCGATGGAGCCTGTAGCCCCCAGCACGGTGATGCGCTGCACCTGGCTCACATGACACCCCATTCGGCAGCCCACAGCAGCACAGCGAACATCGGAATGGCTGCGGTCAGGCTGTCGATCCGATCAAGCACACCGCCATGGCCAGGCAGCAGGTTGCTGCTGTCCTTGATGCCCTCACGGCGCTTGAACATGCTTTCGGTCAGGTCACCGACCACCGAAGACATGACCACCACCACCGCACCCAGCAGGCCCAGCAACAGCTCGCCGATGCTCCAATCGCGGCTCACGCCCACGACCAGGGTAATCAGCAAACTGACCACCAGGCCGCCATACACGCCCTCCCAGCTCTTGCCGGGGCTGACCTGCGGCGCCAGCTTGCGCTTGCCGAAGGCACGGCCAGAGAAGTAGGCACCAATATCAGCCGCCCATACCAGCACCATGACTGCGAGAATCAGCCAGTTCCCCAGCGGCCAGTGCTTGAGTAGCACCAGCCCCTGCCAGGCCGGCAGCAGCACCAGCAGGCCGATCAACAACCGGCAAGCGGCGCTGGCCCAGAGGTCGTTGCTGCGCGGATAGGTAAGTACCAGCCAGGTCGCCAGGGCCCACCAGATCACCGCAGCCCCCAACACCCAGGGCGCCAGCTCCGGCAAGATGTACAGCAGCATCAAGCCACCGGCGACGACAGCCGCGTAGGCGACACGCAGCGACTGGGCAACCAGCCCGGCCAGGCGCGCCCACTCCCAAGCGCCAAGTGTCACCACCAGGCCGATGAACAGCGCGAAATCGGCGCCGTTGAGCAGGAAGAACCCTCCCAATGCGATCGGCAACAGGATCAGCGCAGTAATGATGCGTTGTTTAAGCATTAAGCACGAGCTCCAGCCTCGACCTGCTCGCTGGTCTTACCGAAGCGGCGCTGGCGCGAGGCGAAATCGGCCAGCGCATTGCGCATGGCCTCGTGTTTGAAGTCCGGCCAGTAAAGGTCGGAGAAATACAGCTCGGCATAAGCCAGCTGCCACAGGAGGAAGTTGCTGATGCGCCGCTCGCCCCCCGTTCGGATGCACAAATCGGGCAACGGCAGGTCGCCAGTGGCAAGACACGTCTGCAACAACTGCGGAGTGATGTCGTCCGGGCGCAGATGCCCGGCCTGAACTTCACGCGCCAGGCGCTGAGCCGCCTGGGCGATATCCCACTGACCGCCGTAGTTAGCGGCGATCTGCAAGATGAAGCGGTTGCTGCCAGCGGTGACGGCCTCGGCTTCGCGCATGGCCGCCTGCAACTCAGGATGAAAGCGCGAACGATCACCAATGATACGCAAGGCGATGTTGTTCTCGTTCAAACGCCTGGCCTCGCGACGTAGCGCCGAAAAGAACAGCTCCATCAACGCGCCGACCTCTTCGGCCGGACGCTGCCAGTTCTCGCTGGAGAAGGCGAAGAGCGTGAGCACCTCGACCTTCGCCTCTGCGCACACCTCGATCACCGCACGTACGGCATCGACGCCGGCCTTGTGCCCGGCAACACCGGGCAACAGGCGCTTCTTCGCCCAGCGGTTGTTACCATCCATGATGATTGCGACGTGACGCGGCACCGAACCCGGTGCCGCCAGCTTGGTCTTTTCCATTAAAAAACCTCGGCCTTAAACGGCCATCAGGTCCTTTTCCTTGGCTTTGAACGCTGCATCCACTTCGGCGACGAACTTGTCGGTCAGTTTCTGGATTTCATCAGCGGCACGACGCTCTTCGTCTTCGCTGATTTCCTTGTCCTTGGTCAACTTCTTCAGGTCGGCCAAAGCGTCACGGCGCACGTTGCGCACGGCGACCTTGGCATCTTCGGCAACGCCACTGGCCTGCTTGGTGTAGCCCTTGCGGGTTTCCTCGGTCAGGGCAGGCATCGGCACACGAATGGTGGTACCGGCGCTGGACGGGTTCAGGCCCAGGTCGGAGGTCAGAATGGCCTTCTCGATGGCCGCGCTGAGGTTCTTGTCGTGGGCGACGATCTTGAGGGTACGGGCGTCCTCGACGGTGATCGCAGCCACTTGGTTCAGCGGCATGTCGCTGCCCCAGGCTGGCACCTTGACGCCGTCCAGGATGCTCGGGTGAGCTCGACCGGTGCGGATCGCCGCCAGGTTGCGGGCCAGGGCCTCCAGGGATTTGCTCATGCGCTCCTGGGCGTCTTTCTTGATGTCGTTGATCATGCTTGGCCTTCCTCGATCAAAGTACCTTCAGCGCCACCCACCACAATGTTCAGCAGGGCGCCAGGCTTGTTCATGTTGAATACCCGCAATGGCATCTTGTGGTCGCGGCACAGGCAGATTGCGGTCAGGTCCATGACACCGAGCTTGCGATCCAGCACCTCGTCGTAGGTGAGGTGATCGAACTTCTCGGCGTGTGGATCCTTGAATGGATCGGCAGTGTACACACCATCGACCTTGGTCGCCTTCAATACCACGTCGGCATCGATTTCGATGGCGCGCAGGCAGGCTGCGGAGTCGGTGGTGAAGAACGGGTTGCCAGTACCGGCGGAGAAAATTACCACATCACCGGAGTTCAAGTGACGAATAGCTTTGCGACGATCGTAATGATCGGTGACGCCGACCATCGAAATGGCCGACATGACCAGCGCCGGGATGTTCGAACGCTCCAGGGCGTCGCGCATGGCCAGGCCGTTCATCACGGTGGCCAGCATGCCCATGTGGTCGCCGGTGACACGGTCCATGCCGGCTGCGCTGAGCGCGGCACCGCGGAACAGGTTACCGCCACCGATGACCAGGCCGACCTGGACACCGATACCGACCAGTTGACCCACTTCCAGGGCCATGCGATCCAGCACCTTCGGGTCGATCCCGAAGTCTTCCGAGCCCATCAGGGCCTCGCCGCTAAGTTTGAGCAAAATGCGTTTATAGCGAGGTTGGCGACCACTCACCTGCTGAGCCATTGCGAGTCTCTCCTGCGGCGTACTTTTAGAAAATTCCGTGCGGGCTGTTTGCAGCCTGCTAACTGTAGCGTGGCACTGCTTCAGTGCCAGCGGAGCCAGGTCTTATAAACCTTTCTCCGTTTTGACAAAGAGGCTGCGCGCGTGAGCGGGCAGCCTCTTCGGGGCGACAGACGAGTCCGTCTTACTGCTTGGCGGCAGCTACCTGGGCGGCAACTTCTTCAGCGAAGTTGTCAACCGGCTTCTCGATGCCTTCGCCGACCTTGAAGTAGGTGAAGGAAACAATTTCAGCACCGGCTTTCTTGGCCAGCTCGCCAACCTTGACTTCTGGGTTCATGACAAAGGCTTGCTCTTTGAGCGAGGCTTCGGCTTTGAACTTGGTGATACGACCGTTGATCATGTTCTCAACGATGTTCTCAGGCTTGCCAGCGATCTTGTCGGCGTTCAGCTGCAGGAAGACGTTCTTCTCGCGCTCGATAGCCTCGGCGGAAATTTCCGACGCATCCAGGAACTCTGGGTTCGAAGCAGCGACGTGCATGGCGATGTTCTTGGCCAGATCGACGTCACCGCCTTTCAGGACAACGGCAGCGCCGATCTTGTTGCCGTGCAGGTAGGCACCGACAACGTCACCTTCAACGCGCACCAGGCGACGAATGTTGACGTTCTCGCCGCACTTGGCGACCAGGGCTTCACGAGCGGCTTCACGCGAGGCGATCAGCGGAGCGGCGTCGGTCAGCTTCTGGGCGAAGGCTTCTTCCAGGCTTTCGGCAACGAAGTTCTTGAAGTCGTCTTGCAGGGCCAGGAAGTCGGTCTGCGAGTTCACTTCCAGCAGAACGGCAGTCTTGCCGTCGGTCTTGACAGCGATGGCGCCTTCGGCGGCAACGTTGCCTGCCTTTTTGGCGGCCTTGATGGCGCCCGAGGCACGCATGTCGTCAATGGCTTTTTCGATGTCGCCGCCGGCCTTTTCCAGGGCCTTTTTGCAATCCATCATGCCTTCGCCGGTACGCTCGCGCAGTTCTTTGACCAGCGCTGCAGTAATTGCTGCCATTTCAAAATCCTCTTGGAAAGTTTTTCAACCATTCCACCCGCTTGTCACGGGCGTTAAATTCTGCAAATCCGCTGCTTTAAGCTCAGCACGACCATGATGTAGGGCCATTGCTGACAGCAGGATTTCAAGGTGGCAAAAAGGGGGCAAAGCCCCCTTTTCGCGTGCCAAGTCGACGCTAGCGTCTATTACTCGGCAGCAGGTGCAGCCGCTTCTTCAGCGTAGACTTCGGTGCCGCCAGCAACGTTGTTGCGGCCGCGGATGACAGCGTCAGCCATCGAAGTCATGTACAGCTCGATGGCGCGGATGGCGTCGTCGTTACCTGGAATGACGAAGTCAACACCTTCTGGGCTGCTGTTGGTATCGACAACGCCGATGACCGGGATGCCCAGCTTGTTGGCTTCGGTGATCGCGATGCGCTCGTGATCGACGTCGATGACGAACAGTGCGTCAGGCAGACCGCCCATGTCCTTGATACCACCCAGGCTGCGGTCCAGTTTTTCCAGATCGCGCGAACGCATCAGGGCTTCTTTCTTGGTCAGTTTGGCGAAGGTGCCATCTTCGGCCTGGGTTTCCAGGTCGCGCAGACGCTTGATCGAAGCACGGATGGTTTTATAGTTGGTCAGCATGCCGCCCAACCAGCGGTGGTCAACGTATGGCGAACCGCAACGAGCAGCTTGCTCGGCGACGATCTTGCCGGCGGAACGCTTGGTGCCGACGAACATGATCTTGTTCTTGCCCTGGGCCAGGCGCTCTACGAACGACAGAGCGTCGTTGAACATCGGCAGGGTTTTTTCCAGGTTGATGATGTGAATCTTGTTGCGCGCGCCGAAAATGTACTTGCCCATTTTCGGGTTCCAGTAACGGGTCTGGTGGCCGAAGTGCACACCGGCCTTCAGCATATCGCGCATGTTGACTTGGGACATGATAGTTCCTTGGTAAGTCGGGTTGGGCCTCCACGTATCCCAATGACCAACCCGCACTTGCGAACAAGCGGGGCACCCAGGTCATCGTGTCGACACGTGTGTGGGTTTGAGCCAACAGAGGTCGTCCCCTGAAAGCGGCGCATGTTATACCACAACCCAAAGACGAACGGAACCCACATGAGCTGCAAGCTGCAAGCTGCAAGCCAAACAGTATTTCTTGCGGCTTGCAGCTTATGACTCGAAAATCACGCAAAAGCAAATCTGCCTTTGCTTGCTACTTGCTACTTGCTACTTGCTACTTGCTGCTTGCTGCTTGCTGCTTGCTGCTTGCTGCTTGCTGCTTGCTGCTTGCTGCTTAATGTCTTGCCGCTCACGGCCACGGCCACGCTCTGGTAGAATCTGGTCTTTCCCGTTCGTTCGCGCCGCACGCGGCGCCGTAGAGAGCCTGTAATGACCGTCACCATCAAGACCGCAGAAGACATCGAACAGATGCGCATCGCCGGCCGCCTGGCCGCCGAAGTCCTGGAAATGATCGCGGAGCACGTCAAGCCCGGGGTCACCACCGAAGAACTCGATCGCCTATGCCACGACTACATCGTCAATGTCCAGCAGGCCATCCCGGCACCGCTCAACTACAAAGGCTTCCCCAAGTCGATCTGCACCTCGATCAACCATGTGGTGTGCCACGGCATCCCCAACGAGAAGCCGCTCAAGGATGGCGACACCCTCAACATCGATGTAACGGTGATCAAGAACGGCTACCACGGCGATACCAGCCGCATGTTCCATGTCGGCAGCGTCGCGCCCTGGGCAGAGCGCCTGTCCAAGGTCACCCAGGAATGCCTGTACAAGGCCATCGAGCTGGTCAAGCCCGGCTGCCGCCTCGGCGACATCGGCGAGGTGATCCAGAAACACGCGGAAAAGAACGGTTTCTCGGTGGTACGCGAATTCTGTGGCCACGGCATCGGCAAGGTGTTCCATGAAGAACCGCAGATCCTGCACTACGGCCGCGCAGGCACCGGCATGGAACTCAAGGAAGGCATGACTTTCACCATCGAGCCAATGATCAACCAAGGCAAAGCCGATACCAAGGTGCTCGGCGACGGCTGGACCGCCATTACCAAGGACCGCAAGCTCTCGGCACAGTGGGAGCACACGCTGGTCGTGACGGCCACCGGCTACGAGATTTTCACCCTGCGCAAGGACGACACCATCCCGCGCACCTCGGCCTGATTCTCATCTAACAGGAACGCGACTCGATGCCCCAGGTGGATCCCGATCTGTTCGACCCCGGTCAGTTCCAGGCGGAACTGGCCCTCAAAGCTAGCCCCATCGCCGCGTTCAAGAAGGCGATCCGCCTGGCTGGCGAAGTGCTCGACAGACGTTTTCGCGAAGGCGGTGAAATCCGTCGACTGATCGAGGACCGCGCATGGTTCGTCGACAACGTCCTGCAACAGGCCTGGCGCCAGTTCGACTGGGGCAAGCCAGACGGTATCGCCCTGATAGCGGTGGGCGGTTACGGACGCGGCGAACTGCACCCCTGGTCGGATATCGACCTGCTGATCCTGCTGGACAGTGCCGAGCACGAGTTGTACCGCGACGCCATAGAACGCTTCCTGACCTTGTTGTGGGACATTGGCCTGGAAGTGGGCCAGAGCGTGCGTACGGTCGATGAGTGCGCCGAGCAAGCCCGCGCCGACCTCACGGTCATCACCAACCTGATGGAAAGCCGCACCATCGCCGGGCCCGAGCCGCTGCGCCAGCGCATGCTGGAGGTAACCAGCACCGCGCACATGTGGCCCAGCCGCGAGTTCTTCCTGGCCAAGCGCGCCGAACTCAAGGCCCGCCACCACAAGTACAACGACACCGAGTACAACCTCGAACCCAACGTCAAGGGCTCGCCTGGCGGTTTGCGCGACATCCAGACGGTACTCTGGGTAGCCCGTCGCCAGTACGGCACCCTCAACCTGAACGCTCTGGCCGACGAAGGCTTTCTGCTCGAAAGCGAGAACGAGCTGTTGGCCTCCTCGCAAGCGTTCCTGTGGCGGGTGCGCTATGCCCTGCACATGCTCGCCGGACGCGCCGAAGACCGCCTGCTATTCGACCACCAGCGCAGCGTCGCCGGCCTGCTGGGTTTCAGCGACGACAACCCCAAGCGCGCCATCGAGCAGTTCATGCAGCAGTACTACCGGGTGGTGATGAGCATCAGCCAACTGTGCGACTTGATCATCCAGCACTTCGAGGAAGTCATCCTCGCCGATGACGACAGTGGCACCACGCAACCGCTCAATGCGCGTTTTCGCCTGCACGACGGCTATATAGAAGCAACCAACCCGAACGTGTTCCGCCGCACCCCGTTCGCCATGCTCGAGATCTTCGTGCTGATGGCCCAGCATCCCGATATCAAGGGGGTACGCGCCGATACCGTGCGCCTGCTGCGCGAGCACCGGCACCTGATCGACGACAAGTTCCGCCACGATATCCGCAATACCAGCCTGTTCATCGAACTGTTCAAGTGCGAGATCGGTATCCACCGCAACCTGCGTCGGATGAACCGCTACGGCATCCTCGGCCGCTACCTGCCGGAGTTCGGCCTGATCGTCGGGCAGATGCAGCACGACCTGTTCCACATCTATACGGTCGATGCGCACACCCTCAACCTGATCAAGCACCTGCGCAAGCTCCAGTACACGCCGGTTTCGGAGAAATTCCCACTGGCCAGCAAGCTCATGGGCCGTCTGCCCAAGCCCGAGCTGATCTACCTGGCGGGGCTGTACCACGACATCGGCAAAGGCCGTCAGGGCGACCACTCGGAACTCGGCGCCGTGGATGCCCAGGCCTTCTGCGAACGCCATCAGTTGCCAGCCTGGGACAGCCGGCTGATTGTCTGGCTGGTGCAGAACCATCTGGTGATGTCCACCACCGCCCAGCGCAAGGACCTGTCAGACCCACAGGTGATCAACGATTTCGCCCTGCATGTGGGCGACGAAACGCGCCTGGATTACCTCTACGTACTGACCGTGGCCGATATCAACGCTACCAACCCCAGCCTGTGGAACTCGTGGCGCGCCAGCCTGTTGCGCCAGTTGTACACCGAAACCAAGCGTGCCCTGCGCCGTGGCCTGGAAAATCCGCTGGACCGTGAGGAGCAGATCCGCCAGACGCAATCGGCCGCGCTGGATATCCTGGTTCGCGAAGGCACCGATCCGGACGACGTCGAGCAGTTGTGGGCGCAGTTGGGCGACGACTATTTCCTTAAACACAACGCTGCCGATGTAGCCTGGCACACCGACGCCATCCTGCAGCAGCCAGCCGATGGCGGCCCGCTGGTGCTGATCAAGGAAACGACCCAGCGCGAATTCGAGGGGGGCACGCAGATCTTCATCTATGCGCCCGACCAGCACGATTTCTTCGCCGTGACTGTGGCCGCGATGTCCCAGCTCAACCTGAACATTCACGACGCACGTATCATCACCTCGAGCAGCCAGTTCACCCTGGACACCTACATCGTGCTCGACAATGACGGCGGTTCGATCGGCAACAACCCGCAGCGGGTCAAGCAGATCCGTGACGGCCTCACCGAAGCGCTGCGCAACCCCGAGGACTACCCGACCATCATCCAGCGCCGCGTGCCGCGTCAGCTCAAGCACTTCAATTTCGCCCCCCAGGTGACCATTCTCAACGACGCACAGCGCCCTGTGACCATCCTCGAAATTACCGCGCCGGACCGACCAGGCCTGCTGGCTCGTCTCGGACGGATCTTCCTGGAGTTCGACCTGTCGTTGCAGAACGCCAAGATCGCCACCCTCGGCGAAAGGGTGGAAGACGTGTTCTTCATCACCGACGCCGACAACCAGCCGCTGTCCGACCCGCAGCTGTGCAGCCGCTTGCAGGAGGCCATCATCGAGCAACTGCAAGCCGGCCAGGCCAGTGACGCCAGCCCTACCCGCATGACCTTTTGACGATTACGAGACCTTGCGCCGATGAACCATGCCTTGACCCAGCTTCAGCCCTACCCGTTCGAAAAACTGCGCGCGCTGCTCGGCAGCGTGACTCCAGCGGCGGACAAACGAGCCATCGCCCTTTCGATCGGCGAGCCGAAGCACGAATCGCCGGCGTTCGTGGCCAAGGCCCTGGCCGACAACCTCGACAAGCTCGCCGTCTACCCGAGCACCCTGGGCCTGCCGGCCTTGCGCCAGGCCATCGGCCAGTGGTGCGAACGACGCTTCAAGGTCCCGGCCGGCTGGCTCGACGCCGAGCGCCATATACTGCCGGTCAATGGCACCCGTGAAGCGCTGTTCGCCTTCACACAGGCCGTGGTCAACCGTGCCGATGACGGCCTGGTGGTCAGCCCCAACCCGTTCTACCAGATCTACGAAGGCGCAGCCTTGCTCGCCGGCGCCACCCCGCATTACCTGCCATGCCTCGAAAGCAATGGTTTCAACCCAGACTTCGACGCGGTGCCAGCCGAGGTCTGGAAACGCTGCCAGATCCTGTTCCTGTGCTCTCCAGGCAACCCTACCGGTGCGCTGGTGCCCATGGACACGCTGAAGAAGCTGATCGCCCTGGCCGATGAGCACGACTTCGTGATCGCCTCGGACGAGTGCTACAGCGAACTGTACTTCGATGAAGACGCCCCGCCACCGGGCCTGCTGACCGCCTGCGCCGAGCTTGGCCGCAGCGACTTCGCCCGCTGCGTGGTGTTCCACAGCCTGTCCAAGCGTTCCAACCTGCCAGGCCTGCGCTCGGGCTTCGTGGCGGGTGACGCCAGCATCATCAAACCGTTCTTGCTGTACCGCACCTACCATGGCTGCGCCATGCCGGTGCAAACGCAACTGGCCAGCATCGCGGCCTGGAACGACGAAACCCATGTGCGCGCCAACCGCGACCAGTACCGGGCCAAGTACGATGCCGTGCTGGACATCCTGCAACCGGTGCTCGACGTAAAGCGCCCTGACGGCAGCTTCTACCTGTGGGCCAAGGTCCCGGGCTGTGACGCCGACTTCACCCGCGATCTGTTCGAAGACCAGCATGTGACCGTGGTACCCGGCTCGTACCTGTCCCGTGAAGTCGACGGCGTGAACCCAGGTGCCGGACGCGTGCGCATGGCCTTGGTTGCGCCGCTGGCCGAATGCATCGAAGCCGCCGAACGGATTCGCACCTTCCTGCAGGCGCGCTGATCGTCACCAGGGCCTGCACGTTGGTGCAGGCCCACCCGCCACGCTCGACTACCGCTTACCGACATCGACGCGCGCAATATGTAACGCACAACGCCCGCTGTTCCATCGCACCTTACGGCCTTTCCTAACACGCAGGCCCGTAACATGATTGATTACTTGATAGAAAAGACGGTGCATCAGCTACACCAGTCATTGCAAGGCAAGACGCCCTCCATACCCAGCCGTTTCAAGCGCTCGATAGGCCTGCCCGAAGCCTTCTGGAACACCGGACAAACGCTGCGTATCTCGTTTCTGGGCGCACCGGATGAGGGCTTCAAGCGGCAGATAGTCGACATTGGGTCGCAATGGCTGGAGCATGCGCAGTTGAACTTCGAGCTGCTCGACAACGACCAGCGGCACGCAGAAATCGTCATTCGCACCGATGGCCCAGAAACGCTCAACCAGAGCGATTACGGCAGGTACAGACGCGATACCAACGGTGCGACCATGATTCTTGGGGTCAAACCTGCCGACCCAAACTTGCACGCGATGGTACTGCATGAGTTCGGGCATGCCCTGGGGCTTTACCACGAGCACCAGCACCCCGACGCGGGCATTGCCTGGGACAAAGCGGCGCTGCGCCGTTACCTGAGCACGCGGTTCAGCGAAGAGGAACGCGCGCATCCCGATTACGATGAGATCGCCGAGCGACTGATCAGCCAGAACTACGATCCGATCACCTACCAACCCAGGATCACCCTGCGCTACGATCGAAAATCGATCATGCACTATCCCATCAATAATGCGTACACCGTAGGTGATCACGCCTCTGACTGGGCCGTTGAGCTTAGCGCCAAGGACAAGCAGTTCATGCGCATGATCTACCCAGGCAAAGGCTCGCCCGACGTTACCTGACCGCGCCCAGGTTCGCCTCGCTCATGTCCAGCTCGCCCAACACCTGGCGTACCACCTCATCGCCAACCAGATGCTGACGATGCAGGTTGTACAGCTCCAGGCGCTGGGCGCGCAGCGCACGCAGGCGCAGCCGGCGTTCGAGCAGGTCCATTTGCGCGGCCAGCGCGCGGGCTTCGTCACTGTCGTTGTAACTTTCCAGCTCATCGCGGTACTCAGCCATCAGGCGCGCCTTGAGTTCCACCGCCAGGGTAGCCTGAGCCGCATCCTGAGGGGCGCTGGCGTCGATCACCTCTTCGGCCTCCAAGGCATGGATCGCGGCCTCTGCGGTTCTTCGCCAGGCCTCCTGCACCTCTTGATGCAGGCGCTCATCCGGGCTTTTGGTTACGCCGCGCAACAGGATCGGCAGGGCGATGCAGGCGCTGATCAGCGACAGCAGGATCACGCCAGCGGCGATAAAGATCAGCAAGTCGCGCTCGGGGAAAGCCTGCCCCGCCCCCAAGACCAATGGCACCGACATCACGCCCGCCAAGGTCACCGCCCCGCGCACGCCACCCAAGGTCAGCAGCCAGCACGAGCGCGCTGTCGGCATCAGCACCAATTGCGCCTTGCCGCGCCAGCGCCGCACCACGCCAATCGCCCGCCAGATGCTCTGCACCCAGACGAAGCGCAACAGGATCAACGCCGCGAATATCGCCAACACGTCCAGGCAGCGCCAGGCCAACGTGGGCCATACGGTGGTCTCGTGGCTGACCACGGCCTTGATAATGTCGGGTAGTTGCAGCCCCAGTAGCAGGAAGATCAGGCCGTTGAAGGCAAACTCCAGTAGCGACCAGACGCTGCGATTGAGCAGGCGCGTGCTGGTCTGCCGGGGCAGCAGGTCGAGCCAGCTCTGCATCATGCCGGCAGCTACCGCCGAGAGGATGCCCGAAACGCCCAAGCGCTCAGCCAGCACGTAGGCGGCGAACGGCAACAGCAGCATGAACACCACATGGGTGGCCGGATCATCCCAGCCACGGGCGATCATCCAGGTGCGCAGACGGCCGATCAGCCAACTTAATACCACCCCGACCGCCAGGCCACCAAGGGCCACCAGCACGAAGCTCAGGCTGGCCTCGGTCAACGAGAACACTCCGGTAATCGCGGCGGCCAGGGCGAACTTGAAGGTCACCAGGCCCGAAGCGTCATTCATCAGTGCTTCACCCTGGAGCATGTGCATCAGCGGCGTGGGCAAGCGGTCCTGGGTGATGGCCGACACTGCCACCGCGTCGGTCGGCGACAGCACCGCCGCCAAGGCGAAGGCTACCGGGAGCGGGATACTCGGCAACAGCCAATGAATGAAGTAGCCCGCCCCCACCACGGTGAACAGCACCAGCCCCACCGCCAGCGCCACCACCGGCCCACGGATGCGCCACAGCTCACGCTTGGGAATGCGCCAGCCATCGGCGAACAACAACGGCGGCAGGAACAGAAACAGGAACAGCTCAGGGTCCAACGCCACATGCAGTCCCAGGGTCGGCCAGGCGAGCAAGGCGCCGGCAGCTATCTGCACCAGCGGCAACGGCAGCGGGATCACCCGCCCGACCAGTTTCGACACACTCACCAGCATCAGCAGGATAAGGACGGTATAGGCTGACTGCATGGCCACGGGCTTCCTGTGCAATTCGAAAAACTACAACGGACGAAACTTCGCCATTGAAACAATATGTTAGCGGCGACCCGCTAGAGTGGACCGCTGCACGATGGTCGCAAACAACCCGCGAATATGTAACATAATGCTACCCACAACGGGGTGACGGCCTTCGCGCAGCGCCTCCAGGCCCGCAGCCGTGGCATCCCCCCCCTCGATACCGCATAATCGGCCCCACCCAATCTTCAAGGAGTATCGGGACATCCGGCCCAGCCCGGCTGCCCCAGGCATTCAATGGCTTACACTCTCTACGGCATCAAAGCCTGCGACACCATGAAAAAGGCCCGCACCTGGCTTGAAGAAAAGGCCATCGGCTACGACTTCCACGACTACAAGGTTCAAGGTATCGACCGTGACAGCCTGAACCGCTGGTGCGCCGAACACGGCTGGGAAACCATCCTCAACCGTGCCGGCACCACTTTCCGCAAGCTCGACGACGCCAGCAAGGCCGATCTCGACCAGGCCAAGGCCGTCGAACTTATGCTCGCCCAGCCATCGATGATCAAGCGCCCGGTGCTTGACCTCGGCGGGCGCACCCTGGTGGGTTTCAAGCCCGACCTGTACGCCGCCGCCCTGGCCTGAGCCCCTACCCTATTTCGCACGAGGTAATCACATGTCCAATACCCTGTTCAGCCTGGCCTTCGGCGTCGGCACCCAGAACCGCCAGGGCGCCTGGCTCGAAGTCTTCTACGCACAACCGGTACTCAATCCTTCGGCTGAGCTGATCGCCGCCATCGCGCCGGTGCTGGGCTACGAAGGTGGCAACCAGGCCATCGCCTTCAGCAATACACAGGCAGCGCAGCTGGCCGAAGCGGTCAAGCCGGTCGACGCCGCCCAAGCGGCACTGCTGACCCGCCTGGCCGAAAGCCACAAGCCACTGGTCGCCACCGTGCTGGCCGAAGACGCAGCGCTGACCTCCACCCCCGAGGCCTACCTCAAGCTGCACCTGCTGTCGCACCGCCTGGTCAAGCCGCACGGTGTATCGCTGGCCGGTATCTTCCCGCTGCTGCCGAACGTAGCCTGGACCAACCAGGGTGCGGTTGACCTGAGCGAGCTGGCCGAGCTGCAACTCGAAGCACGCCTGAAGGGCGAACTGCTGGAAGTGTTCTCGGTGGACAAGTTCCCGAAGATGACCGACTACGTAGTTCCGGCTGGCGTGCGTATCGCCGATACCGCCCGTGTGCGCCTGGGCGCCTACATCGGCGAAGGCACCACCATCATGCACGAAGGCTTCGTCAACTTTAACGCTGGCACCGAAGGCCCAGGCATGATCGAAGGCCGCGTCTCGGCGGGCGTATTCGTCGGCAAGGGTTCGGACCTGGGCGGCGGCTGCTCGACAATGGGCACCCTGTCCGGCGGCGGCAACATCGTCATCAAGGTCGGCGAAGGCTGCCTGATCGGCGCCAACGCCGGGATCGGCATTCCGCTGGGCGACCGCAACACCGTTGAAGCAGGCCTGTACATCACCGCCGGCACCAAGGTGAACCTGCTCGACGAGCACAACCAACTGGTCAAAGTGGTCAAGGCCCGTGACCTGGCCGGCCAGACCGACCTGCTGTTCCGTCGCAATTCGCTCAACGGCGCCGTGGAGTGCAAGACCCACAAGTCGGCCATCGAGCTGAACGAGGCGCTGCACGCCCACAACTGAGAACCTGCCGGTTCGAAGTGATAAGATCGGGGCTGCTCTAACGGGCAGACCCGATTTTTCATTCCAGGCCCCGCGAACATGTTCCAGCCCTCCCCCTGGCGTGCCGATTTCCCCGCCATCGCCGCCTTGCAACGCCAGCACCAGACCTACCTGGACAGCGCCGCGACCACCCAGAAGCCGCAGGCCCTGATCGACGCCCTGAGCCACTATTACGGCCATGGCGCGGCCAACGTGCACCGTGCCCAGCACTTGCCCGGCGCCCTGGCGACCCAAGCCTTCGAAGCCACCCGCGACAAGCTTGCCCGTTGGCTGAATGCAGCGGATGCGCAGCAGATCGTCTTCACCCACGGTGCGACCTCGGCGCTCAACCTGCTGGCGTATGGCCTGGAGCCGCATTTCGAGGCGGGCGACGAGATCGCAATCAGCGCCCTGGAGCACCATGCCAACCTGCTGCCCTGGCAGCAGTTGGCTCAGCGCCGAGGCCTACGCCTGGTGGTGCTGCCGCTGAACGAGCACGGCTGCATCGACCTGGACCACGCCCTGCAACTGATCGGCCCACGCACCCGACTGGTTGCGCTCAGCCAGTTGTCCAACGTACTCGGCACCTGGCAGCCGCTGGCCGCGTTGCTCAGCCATGCCCGTGCCCAAGGGGCGCTAAGCGTGGTCGATGGCGCCCAAGGGATCGTGCATGGCCGTCACGACATGCAGCAACTGGGCTGCGATTTCTACGTATTTTCCAGCCACAAGCTATATGGCCCGGACGGCGTGGGCGTGCTGTACGGTCGCGTGCAGGCGCAGGCGCTGCTGCGCCACTGGCAGTACGGCGGCGAAATGGTGCAATTGGCCGACTACCAGAGTGCAAGCTTTCGCCCGGCACCGCTGGGGTTCGAGGCGGGAACGCCGCCTATCGCCAGCATCATCGCCCTGGGCGCGACCCTGGACTACCTCGCCAGCCTCGACGCCAACGCCGTGGCCAACCACGAAGCCAGCCTGCATCAGCACCTGCTGCGCGGTCTGGCCGATCGTGACGGCATCCGGGTGCTGGCCTCGCCCCAGGCGGCGCTGGCCAGTTTTGTCGTCGACGGCGTGCACAACGCCGATATCGCCCACCTGCTCACCGAGCAGGGCATCGCCGTGCGCGCCGGACACCACTGCGCCATGCCGTTGCTCAAGGGCATGCAGTTGGAGGGCGCGATCCGTGTGTCGCTGGGACTCTACAACGACAGCGACGACCTACAGCGTTTCTTCGACGCCCTCGACCAAGGCCTGGAGCTACTGCGATGAGCCTTTCAGTCGATGCCAACCAGGCGCTGGAGAGCTTCGAGCAGGCGCGCGGCTGGGAGCAGCGCGCTCGTTTGCTGATGCAATGGGGTGAGCGGCTGGAGCCGCTACAGGACAGTGAAAAGCACGAGTCCAACCGCGTGCATGGCTGCGAAAGCCTGGTGTGGCTGGTCGCTACGCAGGTGGATGGGCAATGGCGGTTCAAGGCCACCAGCGATGCGCGTTTGTTGCGCGGGTTGCTGGCATTGCTGCTGGTGCGGGTCCAGGGGTTGGCCAGCGACGAGCTGGCTGAGCTGGACCTGGGGCAGTGGTTTACCCGGCTAGGGCTTGAGCGTCAGTTGTCGCCGTCACGCGCCAATGGGCTGCATGCGGTGTTGCAGCGTATGGCGGAATTGGCGTCAAGGCGCTGAATCGGCGCAGCCTGTTGCGCAGTGGTCCGGCACTACGGCAAACCCGCTTGCACAGGGCGGCTACTCGGCCTTGACCCGCTCCGAAGGCCGCCGCGCACCGCCCACGAGTTTTTCGATGGCCTTGCTCGCCGCCACCATGGCAAAGGTGGCGGTCACCATCATCACCGCACCAAAGCCCCCTGCACAGTCCAGGCGCACACCCTCACCAACGAAGCTCTTTTGCAGGCACACGCTGCCATCGCCCTTCGGATAGCGCAGTTGCTCGCTGGAGAACACGCACGGGACCTGATAGTTGCGACTGGTGTTGCGCGAGAAGTTGTAGTCCCGGCGCAACGTCGAGCGTACCCGCGAGGCCAACGGATCGTTGAAGGTCTTGTTGAGGTCGGCGATCTGGATCTGGGTAGGATCGATCTGCCCACCTGCCCCACCGGTGGTGATGATGGCGATCTTGCGCCGTTTGCACCAGGCGATCAGTGCGGCCTTGGCCATCACGCTGTCGATGCAGTCGATCACGCAGTCCATCTGCTCGGTGATGTGCTCGGCCATGCTCTCGCGGGTGACGAAGTCGGCCACCGCATGAACATTGATGGCCGGGTTGATCGCACGCAGGCGCTCGGCCATCACCTCGACCTTGGGCCGCCCGACCTGCCCTTGCAGCGCATGCGCCTGGCGATTGGTGTTGCTGACACAGACATCGTCCAGGTCGAACAAGCTGATCTCGCCCACGCCACTGCGCGCCAGGGCCTCGGCCACCCACGAGCCGACCCCGCCGATGCCGACCACCGCCACATGGGCCTGTGCCAGGCGTTGCAGCCCTTGGTCGCCATACAGCCGGGCGACACCGGCAAAGCGTGGATCTTCTGTGCTCATGCTCGAAACTCGAAAAAAACCGGCGCGCATTATAGGGCAAGAGGCCGCTTCACAGGCTGCCGTTGGAAAGAATCCTACCAAGCCTGCTTTAATGTCTTATCGAACCAAACGATATGGACGACAACTGAGTCGGCGAAGAACTTCATCCTCTGTCGCATATCCAACGCTCAGCCTTGTGCGACAGGGCTGAAATCATGCGCCCGCTCCCCTCTTCGGAAACACCTATGTCATCACGCAAGTTCGGCCTCAACCTGGTGGTGGTCCTGGCCATCGCCGCGCTGTTCACCGGGTTCTGGGCCCTGATCAACCGCCCGGTGTCCGCGCCCGCCTGGCCGGAACAGATTTCCGGCTTTTCCTATTCGCCGTTTCGCCTGGGTGAAAGCCCGCAAAAGGGCCAGTACCCCAGCGAGGACGAGATTCGCCAGGACCTGGAACAGCTGAACAAGCTGACCGACAACATCCGTATCTACACCGTCGAGGGTACCCAGGCAGAGGTGCCGCACCTGGCCGAGGAGCTGGGCTTGCGGGTCACCCTGGGGATCTGGATCAGCAAGGACCTGGAGCGCAACGAGCGCGAGATCGAAAAAGCCATCGGCCTGGCCAACAGCTCGCGTAGCGTGGTGCGGGTAGTGGTCGGTAACGAAGCGCTGTTTCGCGAAGAGGTCACCCCCGAGGAGCTGATCGCCTACCTCGATCGGGTGCGCAAGGCCGTGAAGGTGCCGGTGACCACCAGCGAGCAATGGCACATCTGGAAGGAGCACCCCGAACTGGCCAAGCATGTCGATCTGATCGCCGCGCACATCCTGCCGTACTGGGAGTTCGTGCCGATGAAAGATTCGGTGCAGTTCGTCCTCGACCGCGCCCGCGAGCTGCGCAAGCAGTTCCCGCGTAAGCCGCTACTGCTCTCCGAAGTCGGCTGGCCGAGCAATGGCCGCATGCGTGGCGGCGCCGACGCCACCCAAGCCGACCAGGCCATCTACCTGCGCACCTTGGTCAATACCCTCAACCGACGCGGCTACAACTACTTCGTCATCGAAGCCTATGACCAACCCTGGAAGGCCAGCGACGAGGGCTCGGTGGGCGCCTATTGGGGCGTGTTCAACGCCGAGCGCCAGCAGAAATTCAACTTCGAAGGCCCGATCGTGGCCATTCCACAATGGCGGGCCCTGGCCGTGGCCTCGGTGGTCCTGGCGATGATCGCCCTGGCGGTGCTGCTGATCGACGGCTCGACGCTGCGCCAGCGTGGACGCACCTTCCTCACCTTCATCACGTTCCTGTGCGGATCGGTGCTGGTGTGGATCGGCTACGACTACAGCCAGCAATACAGCACCTGGTTCAGCCTGACCGTCGGCGTGTTGCTGGCGCTGGGCGCGTTGGGCGTGTTCATCGTATTGCTGACCGAGGCGCATGAGCTGGCCGAGGCGGTGTGGATACACAAACGACGCCGCGAATTCTTGCCGGTGCACGGCGACAGCGCCTATCGCCCGAAGGTTTCGGTGCATGTGCCGTGCTACAACGAGCCGCCCGAGATGGTCAAACAGACCCTCGACGCCCTCGCAGCGCTGAACTACCCCGATTACGAAGTGCTGGTGATCGACAACAACACCAAGGACCCCGCCGTCTGGGAGCCGCTGAAGGCTCATTGCGAAAAGCTCGGGCCGCGCTTCAAGTTCTTCCATGTGGCGCCCCTCGCAGGCTTCAAGGGTGGCGCGCTCAACTACCTGATCCCGCACACCGCCAAGGATGCAGAAGTGATCGCGGTGATCGACTCGGACTACTGCGTCGACCGCAACTGGCTCAAGCATATGGTGCCGCACTTCGCCGACCCGAAAATCGCCGTGGTGCAATCGCCGCAGGATTACCGCGACCAGCACGAAAGCGCCTTCAAGAAGCTGTGCTACAGCGAATACAAAGGCTTCTTCCACATCGGCATGGTCACCCGCAACGACCGTGACGCGATCATCCAGCACGGCACCATGACCATGACCCGACGTTCGGTGCTCGAAGAACTGGGATGGGCCGAATGGTGCATTTGCGAGGATGCCGAGCTAGGCCTGCGGGTGTTCGAGAAAGGCCTGTCGGCTGCCTATGCACACAACAGCTATGGCAAGGGCCTGATGCCCGACACCTTCATCGACTTCAAGAAGCAGCGTTTCCGCTGGGCCTACGGTGCCATCCAGATCATCAAGCACCACACCAGCGCCCTGCTGCGCGGCAAAGGCAGCGAGCTGACCCGTGGCCAGCGCTATCACTTCCTGGCCGGCTGGCTGCCGTGGATCGCCGATGGCATGAACATCTTCTTCACCGTCGGGGCACTGTTGTGGTCGGCGGCAATGATCATCGTGCCGCACCGGGTCGACCCGCCGCTGATGATTTTCGCCATCCCGCCGCTGGCGCTGTTCTTCTTCAAGGTTGGCAAGATCGTGTTCCTGTATCGGCGCGCTGTCGGTGTCGACCTCAAGGATGCCTTTGCGGCGGCACTGGCGGGCCTGGCGCTGTCGCATACCATCGCCAAGGCGGTGCTGTATGGGTTCTTCACCAGCAGCATGCCGTTCTTCCGCACGCCTAAGAATGCCGACAGCCATGGCTTACTGGTGGCGATTTCCGAAGCACGTGAAGAGCTGTTCATCATGTTGCTGCTGTGGGGCGCGGCACTCGGTATCTACCTGGTGCAGGGGCTGCCGAGTTCGGACATGCGTTTCTGGGTGGCGATGTTGCTGGTGCAATCGTTGCCCTATGTAGCGGCATTGGTGATGGCGTTTCTGTCATCGCTGCCCAAGCCGGTGGAAAAGGCTACCGAGGCCCAAACCGTCTGAGACCGATGTTCGCAAGCCCGCCGCGTACCCTGCGGGAGCGGGCTTGCGAGTTCGTGATCGCTCATAAAGCGCAGAGTGCCCGACGAAGTCATTTGATATAAGATAACGCCCCTTGGATTTTCCCGCCTTGCCTTGCCCCGGAGTTCCCCATGACGGCCCCCGCCGAGCTCTCGCCTACCCTGCAACTGGCCTGTGACCTGATCCGTCGCCCGTCGGTCACCCCGGTCGACGCTGACTGCCAGACTCAGATGATGAACCGCCTGGGCGCTGTCGGCTTCCAGCTCGAACCGCTGCGTTTCGAAGACGTCGACAATTTCTGGGCCACCCACGGCACCCAGGAGGGTCCGGTGCTGTGCTTCGCCGGGCACACCGACGTGGTCCCCACCGGCCCCGTGCAGCAGTGGCAACACGAGCCGTTCGACGCGCTGATCGACGCCGACGGCATGCTCTGCGGCCGCGGCGCCGCCGACATGAAGGGCAGCCTGGCCTCGATGGTGGTCGCCTGCGAGCGCTTCGTGCAGGACTACCCGAACCACCGCGGCAAAGTGGCCTTCCTGATCACCAGCGACGAGGAAGGCCCGGCCCACTATGGCACCAAGGCCGTGGTCGAGTTGCTCAAGGCCCGCAACGAGCGCCTGGACTGGTGCATCGTCGGGGAACCGTCGAGTACCCAGCTGCTCGGTGACGTGGTCAAGAACGGCCGTCGTGGCTCGCTCGGCGCCAAGCTGACCGTGCGCGGCAAGCAAGGTCACGTGGCCTATCCACACCTGGCACGCAACCCGATCCACCTGGCCGCTGCGGCCCTGGCGGAACTGGCCGCCGAGCACTGGGACGAAGGCAACGCATTCTTCCCGCCGACCAGCTTCCAGATCTCCAACCTCAATGCCGGTACCGGTGCCACAAACGTGGTGCCTGGCGAGCTGACTGCGCTGTTCAACTTCCGTTTCTCCACCGAATCCACGGTCGAAGGTCTGCAACAGCGGGTCGCGGCGATTCTGGACAAGCACCAGTTGGAGTGGACCATCGACTGGGCGCTGTCGGGCCTGCCGTTTCTCACCGAGCCGGGCGAGCTGCTCGATGCGGTCTCTTCGAGCATCAAGGCCGTCACCGGTCGCGACACCCAACCGTCCACCAGCGGTGGCACCTCCGATGGTCGCTTCATCGCCACCATGGGCACCCAGGTGGTCGAGCTGGGCCCGGTCAACGCCACTATTCACCAGGTTGACGAACGCATCCTGGCCAGCGACCTCGACCTACTGACCGAGATCTACTACCAGACCCTGGTGCGGTTGCTCGCCTGATGCTCGCCTGTCCTCTCTGCCAGGCGCCCCTGGCGCGGCTCGACAACGGCGTGGCCTGCCCTGCCGGCCACCGTTTCGACCGCGCCCGCCAGGGCTACCTGAACCTGCTGCCGGTACAGCACAAGAACAGCCGCGACCCAGGCGACAACCAGGCCATGGTCGAGGCCCGCCGCGACTTCCTCGAAGCAGGCCACTACGCGCCGGTGGCCCGCCGCCTGGCGCAGTTGGCTGCCGAACGCACCCCGTCCGCCTGGCTGGATATCGGCTGTGGCGAGGGCTACTACACCGCCCAGCTTGCCGAGGCGCTGCCAAGCGCCGACGGCTACGCCCTGGACATCTCCCGCGAGGCGGTCAAGCGTGCCTGCCGGCGCGCCCCCGAAGTGACCTGGATGGTCGCCAGCATGGCCCGCGTGCCGCTGGCCGATGCCAGCTGCGGCTTCATCGCCAGCGTCTTCAGCCCGCTGGACTGGCAAGAAGCCAAGCGCCTGCTCGCCCCCGGCGGCGGCCTGATGCGGGTGGGGCCGACCAGCGGCCACCTGATGGAGTTGCGCGAGGTGCTCTACGATGAGGTTCGCCCCTACGCTGACGACAAGCACCTCGCCCTGATTCCTCAAGGCATGCAGCACGCCCACAGCGAGGTACTCGAATTTCGCCTGAGCCTGGTCGAGGCCAAGGCCCGCGCCGACCTGTTGGCCATGACTCCGCACGGCTGGCGCGCCAGCGCCGAAAAACGCGCACAGGTGATCGAGCAGCCCGAACCGTTCGACGTCACGGTTTCCATGCGTTATGACTATTTCGTGCGCCAAGACTGAGCACACTGGAGCCCCCTATGCGTCAACCCGATATCGAGATCTACCTCAAGGACGACGACGTCGATCACCGGCAGATCGCCACCTGGCTCACCGAGGCCCTTGGCCCGTGCAGCGAATGGAAGCAAAAAGGCCAGACCTTCAAGTGCATGGCCGGTAACATTCCGGTCACTTGGTTACCGAAGGCTGTAGGGAAATGGAACAGCTTGTACCTGGAGAGCGACCAGACCCCGTGGGCAGATGACATCGCCTGCGCGCGCGCGGCGTTCGCCGCACTCGCGGTCGAAGTGCGCTGCGCACCCGGCAGTTGGAGCGAGGAAGACGGGGAAGAGGATGCCGATCGCTGGATCCGCATCAGCGCCGACGGTGAACAGGAAATCACCTGGCGTACACACTGAAGCTAAGCACTCAAAGCTACAAGCTGCGAGTTGTAAGCGACAAGCTGCAAGTTCGGACGCATCAGGCTGCAAGCTCCACGGTCAGCTTGCAGCTTGAGGCTTACCGCTTGCGGCGGCGGTCAGAGACCGACGACGTCTTCGGCCTGGAGGCCTTTCTGGCCCTGTACCAAGGCGTACTCCACCTGTTGTCCCTCGACCAGGGTGCGATGCCCCTCACCGCGAATTGCCCGATAGTGGACGAACACATCCGCACCACCGTCGCGCTGAATGAAGCCATAACCCTTGGCATCGTTGAACCACTTCACATTCCCAGTCTCACGAGACGACATCTGAACTACTCCGGATTTTTATTTTGAAGATCGCCTTGCTGGCAGGGGCTCACCACCCGCGCCGTTGCGGCTTGTCAATACTTAAGCAAGCAGCAGGCCGAGTATATGACAGGGAACAAAAAAAATTCATGACGGGCGGTATTTTTGCCGATTTTTGCTGAACTTACGCAGATACGGCAGACTAATACCGTGGAAAACACCCGAAAGATCTCATCCAGGGCACCAACCCCATGACCCGTTCCCCCTTGCGCCGCCTCATCTTCGGCGCCCTGCGTCGCGTGCTGTACCTATGGGTGCGCTCCGAGACCATCAACCAGTCCTCGCTGACGCTCAAGCTCGATCGCAGCCGCCCGGTGTTCTACGCCCTGCCCTCGCCTTCGCTCACCGATCTGGCTGTGATCGACCGCGAGTGCACCAAAGCAGGGCTGCCGCGCCCGGTATTGCCGGTGGCGGTTGGCCCCTTGCAGGAACCGGCGGCGTTCTTCTACCTCACCCCTGACCCCGATTGGCTCGGCCGCCACGACAAGCGTGGCGCGCCACCGACCCTACAGCGCCTGGTCGCCGCCATCACCCAACACGCCGAAGAGGATGCCCAGATCATCCCGGTCAGCGTGTTCTGGGGGCAGACCCCAGCCAGCGAATCGAGCCCGTGGAAACTGCTGTTCGCCGACAGCTGGGCGGTCACCGGGCGCCTGCGCCGGCTGCTGAGCATCCTGATTCTCGGGCGCAAGACCCGCGTGCAGTTCTCAGCGCCGATTCACCTGCGCGAACTGGTCGATCACAACAAAGGCCATGAGCGCACGGTGCGCATGGCCCAGCGGGTCATGCGGGTACACTTTCGCAATCTCAAGACCGCAGTTATCGGCCCGGATATTTCGCATCGGCGCAACCTGGTCAAGGGCCTGGTACACGACCCACTGGTGCGCCAGGCGATCAGCGACGAGGCCGAGCGCGAGAAGATCCCCTACGCCAAGGCCGAGGCCAAGGCGCTGCACTACGGCAACGAAATCGCCTCGGACTACACCTACACCGCCATCCGCTTCCTCGAAGTGGTGCTCAGTTGGTTCTGGAACAAGATCTACGACGGCATCAAGGTCAACCACATCGAGCAGGTGCAGGGCATCGCCCCGGGCCACGAGGTCATCTACGTGCCCTGCCACCGCAGCCATATCGACTATCTGCTGCTGTCCTACCTGCTGTTTCGCAACGGCCTGACGCCGCCGCACATCGCCGCCGGCATCAACCTCAACATGCCGCTGATCGGCGGCCTGCTGCGGCGCGGTGGGGCGTTCTTCATGCGCCGCACCTTCAAGGGCAATCCGCTGTATACGGCGGTGTTCAACGAGTACCTGCACACCCTGTTCACCAAGGGTTTCCCGGTGGAGTACTTCGTCGAAGGTGGCCGCTCGCGCACCGGGCGCATGCTCCAGCCGCGCCCCGGCATGCTGTCGATCACCCTGCGCAGCTTCCTGCGCTCCTCACGCACACCGATCGTCTTCGTACCGGTGTACATCGGCTACGAGCGGGTGCTCGAAGGCCGCACCTACCTCGGCGAACTACGCGGAGCGAGCAAGAAGAAAGAATCGATCTTCGACATCTTCAAGGTCATTGGCGCCCTCAAGCAGCGCTTCGGCCAGGTGTCGGTCAACTTCGGCGAGCCGATCCGGCTGAATGCTTTCCTCGATGAGCAGCAACCCGGCTGGCGCGAGCAGGACCTGGCGCCACAGTACCGCCCGGCCTGGCTCAACGACACCACCACACGCCTGGGCGAAACCGTGGCCCGCCACCTCAACGAGGCCGCTGCGGTCAACCCGGTCAACCTGGTGGCCCTGGCACTGTTGTCGACCAGCCGCCTGGCCCTCGACGAACGGGCCCTGAACCGGGTGCTGGACCTGTACCTGGCCCTGCTGCGCCAAGTGCCCTACTCACCGCACACCACCCTGCCCGAAGGCGACGGCCAGGCGCTGATCACGCATGTGCTGGGTATGGACCTGCTGGCCGAGCAGAAAGATGCGTTGGGGCGCATCCTCTACCTGGACGAAGCCAACGCAGTCCTGATGACCTACTACCGCAACAACGTGCTGCATATCTTCGCCCTGCCGGGGCTGCTGGCGAGTTTCTTCCAGAGCAGCTCGCGCATGAGCCGCGAATTGGTCGGGCAATACGTACGTGCGCTGTATCCCTACTTGCAGGCCGAGCTGTTCCTGCGCTGGGCACCCGAGCAACTGGACGAGGTGATCGACCAATGGCTCAACGCACTGGTCGAGCAGGGCCTGCTGCGCTTCGAGAACGGCGTGTACCTGCGCCCGGCGCCAAGCTCGCGGCAGTTCGTGCTGCTGACCCTGCTGGCCCGCACCATCACCCAGACCCTGCAACGCTTCTACATGGCCACCTCGCTGTTGCTCAACAGCGGCCAGCACACGCTGACTGCCGAAGAGCTGGAGGAGCTGTGCGTGATGATGGCCCAGCGCCTGTCGATCCTGCATGGGCTCAACGCCCCGGAGTTCTTCGACAAGACCCTGTTCCGCCATTTCATCCAGACCTTGGTACGCGAAGGCGTGCTGCGCCCGGATGCTAGCGGCAAGCTCGGCCATCACGACAAGCTCGGCGAACTGGCCGAAGGTGTAGCCAAGCGCGTGCTGTCGGCCGAACTGCGTCTGTCGATCCGTCAGGTGGCGCTGCATCACGGCGAAACACCGGGGCCTTTGCCGGCAGAATGACGGTTCGCCGGGGTACGGCGCATCGGCGCATTGCCGACGCAGACGGCATCCGCTTCCCGCGTAGGGCCGCACATCCGGCGAAAATCCGCTAAAGTCCGAGGGGTTGGCCACAAGCCAACCCCTTGTGCACCGGAGATTCCATGAAAAAACTCTTTAGCCTGTGCTGCGCCACCCTGCTCGCGGCCTGCTCCACCCCTACGCCTACGCCTCACGCCAGCCTCGATGGCGAAGTCTTCTACCTGCAGCGCATCGCCCTGCCGCCGTCCGCCACCTTGAGCGTGAGCCTGCAGGACGTATCGCTGATGGATGCCCCGGCAGTGACCCTGGCCAGCCAGACAGGCCCGGTAAAAGGCAACGTGCCGCTGCCGTTCCACCTCACGTACGATCCAGCCCAGGTCAAGCCCGGCCACCGCTACGCGCTGAGCGCGCGCATCACGCTGGACGGCCAGCTACTGTTCATCAACACCGAGCAGCACGGCGTGGCACTCGACGGTAACGACCCGCAGCCGCTGCGGATCAAAGTCGATCCGGCTCGCTGAACCCGCTCCATTTTGCCCATAAGGAAATCCCCATGCTTCGCACCTCCCTGCGCTTCACCACCCTATGCGCCGGCCTGCTGCTGTCGGCCAGCGCCCTGGCCCTGTCGCTCAGCGACCTGTCCCAAGGCGATGCCTCCACGGGCCTTAAAGATGCCCTCACCCAAGGCGCGCAGGTTGCCGTCAAGCAACTGAGCACCCCAGGCGGCTTCAGCAACAACCCCGATGTGCGCATCGAGTTGCCAGGTAAACTGGGCAAGGCAGCCAAGGCCATGAAGATGTTCGGCAAGGGCGACCAGGTCGAAGCACTGGAAGCCAGCATGAACAAGGCGGCCGAGGCGGCCGTACCGCAGGCCCAGGCCATTCTGGTGGATGCGGTGAAGAAGATGACCGTGACCGATGCCAAGGGCATCCTCAGCGGCGGCAATGACTCCGCCACCCAATACCTGAACAAGAGCAGTCGCGAAGAGATCCGCGCCAAGTTCCTGCCGATCGTCAAGCAAGCCACCGACCAGGTGGGCCTGGCCAAGCAGTACAACAACTTCGCCGGCCAAGCCGCAGGCCTGGGCGTGATCGACGCCAAGAGCGCCAACATCGAAAGCTACGTGACCGAAAAAGCCCTGGATGGCCTGTTCGAGATGATCGCCAAGCAGGAAGAAAGCATTCGCAAGAACCCAGCACAGGCAGCGACCAGCCTGGCCAAGAAGGTGTTCGGCGCGCTTTGAAGCGCGCAGCTGCAAGTGGTGAGCTGCAAGAAAAAGCGGGCCGTCACTGGCCCGCTATGTTGCAGCTTGACACTCGTCGCTAGCGACTGCTCTTGACCCTGAACCACGCCGCATACAGCGCCGGCAGGAACAGCAGCGTCAGCACTGTGGCGACGATCAAGCCGCCCATGATCGCCACCGCCATCGGCCCATAGAACACGCTGCGCGACAGCGGAATCATCGCCAGCACCGCCGCCAGGGCAGTCAGCACGATCGGCCGGAAACGTCGCACGGTGGCTTCGATGATTGCCTCCCAACGGCTCAACCCTGCGGCGATATCCTGCTCGATCTGGTCCACCAGAATCACCGAGTTACGCATGATCATGCCCGCCAAGGCGATCGTCCCAAGCATGGCGACGAAACCGAACGGCTGGCGGAACACCAGCAGGAACAAGGTGACGCCGATCAACCCCAGGGGTGCAGTGAGGAACACCATGAACATTCGCGAGAAACTGCGCAGCTGGATCATCAGCAAGCTCAGCACCACCACGATGAACAACGGGATACCTGCGTTCACCGAGCGCTGGCCGCGTTCGGCGTCCTCGACCGTACCGCCCACCTCCAGCAGATAGCCATCCGGCAACTTGGCCTTGATCTGCTGCAAGGACGGCAGGATCTGTTGAGTCAGCGTGGCCGGCTGTTCCTTGCCATAGATATCGGCGCGCACGGTGACCGTTGGCAGGCGGTTGCGGTGCCAGATCACCCCCTCTTCGAAACCGTACTCCAACGTCGCCACCTGACTCAGCGCCACACTCTGGCCGTTGTCGGTAGGCAAAGCCAGGCTGCCCAGGTTGCCCAGCGCGCGGCGCTCCTCAGGGGTGCCGCGCAGAAGGATCTCGATCAGCTCGTTATCTTCGCGGTACTGGCTGACATGGCTGCCGGTCAGGGAACTCTGCAGGAAGCTCGACAGGTGCGCTGTACTCACCCCCAACGCACGGGCGCGGTCCTGGTCGATGTTCAGGTACACCATTTTGCTCGGCTCTTCCCAGTCCAGGTGCACGTTCACCACATGCGGGTTCTCGCGCACCTTGGCCGCCACCTCGCGAGCCAGAGCACGCACGTTGTCGATGTGCTCGCCGGTGACGCGGAACTGCACCGGATAGCCCACGGGCGGTCCGTTTTCCAGACGCGTGACACGCGCACGCAGGTCAGGGAACTGCTCGTCGAGGGTCGCGATCAACCAACTGCGCAGGCGCTCGCGCGCCTCCAACGATTGGGCCAGTACCACGAACTGGGCGAAGCTCGCTGCGGGCAGTTGCTGATCCAACGGCAGGTAGAAGCGTGGCGAACCCGTGCCGACATAGGCCACGTAGTTTTCGATACCTTCCTGCTGCTTGAGCAGCGCTTCGAGTTGCTGAACACGCTCGGTGGTGTGGCTCAACGAGGCACCTTCGGCCAGCTTGAGGTCAACCATAAGTTCCGGGCGCCCGGAAGCCGGGAAGAACTGCTGCGGCACGAAACGAAACAGCACGATGCTGCCAACGAAGACCGCGATGGTCAGCACAATCACCGTCTTGCGCCGCCGCACGCACCAGGCCACCAGCCGCCGCACGCGCTGGTAGAACGGCGTGGCGTATGGGTCGGGGGCCTGCCCGTCGTGGCCATGGCGCGCCGCGTGAAGCTTGGCCAGGTCCGGTAGCAGGCGCTCGCCCAGGTACGGCACGAACAACACCGCCGCGACCCACGAGGTCAGCAAGGCGATGGTCACCACCTGGAAGATCGAGCGGGTGTATTCGCCCGTGCCGGAGGCGGCCGTGGCGATTGGCAGGAAACCCGCGGCGGTGATCAACGTGCCGGTGAGCATCGGGAATGCGGTGCTCGACCAGGCATAGCTGGCCGCCTTGAGCCGGTCGTAGCCCTGTTCCATCTTGATCGCCATCATCTCCACGGCGATGATCGCATCGTCCACCAGCAACCCCAAAGCCAGCACCAGGGCCCCCAGCGAGATCTTGTGCAGGCCGATACCGAAGTAGTGCATCAGGGCGAAGGTCATGGCCAGCACCAGCGGAATCGCCAAGGCGACCACCAACCCGGTGCGCACACCCAGCGAGAAGAAGCTCACCAGCAACACGATGGCCAGTGCCTCGACCAGCACCTGGACGAACTCGCCAACCCCGGCTTTGACCGCCGCCGGCTGATCGGACACCTTGCGCAACTGCATGCCTGCCGGCAGGCCCTGCGCTAGGCGGGCGAACTCGCCCTCCAGGGCATTGCCCAACTCGAGGATGTCACCGCCGTCCTTCATCGACACGGCAAGGCCGATGGCGTCCTCGCCCATAAAGCGCATACGCGGCGCGGGTGGGTCGTTGAAGCCGCGCTGGACCTCGGCGACATCGCCGATACGGAACGTGCGGTCACCCACCCGAATCGGGAACTGGCGGATCTGCTCGACGCTGTCGAAACGCCCGCTCACCCGCAACTGCAAGCGCTCGTTGGGGGTTTCGAAGAAGCCTGCGGTGCTCACCGCGTTCTGGTCACGCAGCGCTTGCTGCACCGACGCCAGCGGCACGCCGAGGGTGGCCAGCTTGGTATTGGACAGCTCGATCCAGATCTTCTCGTCCTGTAGCCCCACCAACTCGACCTTGCCTACATCCTTGACCCGTTGCAGTTGGACCTGGATGCGATCGGCATAGTCCTTGAGAACCGCGTAGTCGAAACCAGGGCCGGTCAATGCGTAGATGTTACCGAAGGTGGTCCCGAACTCATCGTTGAAGAATGGGCCCTGCACTTCGGGCGGCAGGGTGTGCTTGATGTCCGCGACCTTCTTGCGGATCTGGTACCACAACTGCGGAATATCCTTGGAATGCAGCGAGTCGCGCGCCATGAACGTGACCTGCGACTCGCCGGGGCGCGAGAACGACACGATCCTCTCGTACTCGCCGGTCTCCATGAGTTTCTTCTCAATGCGCTCGGTAACCTGGCGCGAGACTTCTTCGGCGGTGGCACCCGGCCACAGGGTACGCACGACCATGGCCTTGAAGGTGAACGGAGGATCTTCGCTCTGGCCCAGCTTGGTGTAGGACACAGCGCCAATCGCCGCCAGCAGGATCATCAGGAACAACACGATCTGACGATTGCGCAGCGCCCAGGCGGAAAGGTTGAAACCCATGCTGACTTACTCCTTGGTCGCCAGGTTCACGTTGCGGTTGTTGCGGTCCACTGGACGGACCTGCTGGCCTTCGCGCAGCACATGGCCGCCGGCAGCGACCACCCAGTCGCCGGCCTGCAAGCCTTCGAGCACCGGCACGCTGTCGGCCCCATACGCGCCCAGGCGCACGGGCGCGCGCTGCAAACGGTTATCCTGGCCCACCCGCCACACATAGGTCTGCCCTGCCTCGGCACTGACCGCCGAAAGCGGCACCGCCAGCGGCGCCTGCTCGGCATGTGCAATGAACACCCGCGCACTCTGGCCCAGCTCGGCAGGTGCGACGCCGTTGAAGGCGATGCGTGCAGCGAACGTGCGCGAGCGAGGATCCGCCGCTGGCGACAACTCGCGGATGCGCGCCTCGAAACGTTCATTGGGGTGCGACCACAGCTCGACGCTGACCGCCTGCCCCACCGAGAAACGGGCGAACTGCTGTTCAGGCAAGCCAATCAGTACCTCACGCTCGCCGTCAGCCGCCAAGGTGAAAACCGTCTGCCCCGCAGCCACCACCTGGCCCACTTCCACTTGGCGCTTGGCGATCACACCGGCCTGTGGCGCGCGTAACACCGTGTACTCGGTCTGGTTACCTGCCACGTCAAGCTCGGCCTTGGCCTGCTTGAGGCGGGCCTGACCTGCGCGGTAGAGGTTTTCGGCATTGTCGAACTGCGAATGGCTGACCATCCCACGCTCCAGCAGCTTCTGGTAGCGGTCACGCTCGGCACGCACCAGTGCAAGGTTCGCCTCGGCGGCGGCTACTTGCGCATGGCTGGCCTCACGTTGCAGGCGTACGTCTTGCGGATCGAGTTCGGCCAACGGCTGGTCAGCCTTGACCCGCTGCCCCTCTTCAACCAGGCGCTTGCTGACCTTGCCGGCGATGCGAAACGCCAGCTCAGGCTCGAAGCGCGCGCGGACTTCGCCAGGGTAGCTGTCGGCAGACGCCCCCGTTGGCTGAGGCTGGATCACCAGCGCTGGACGCGGCGCGGCCGGGGGCGCGGCCTCCTGGCCGCAGGCGGTGAGCAGTAAGAGGGCAGCAGGCAGGGCGAACGACAATGCACGACGCAACATGATGGAAAACCTTCGGCAGAGGACGCAGCTAATATTTATACTGGCGAGTATACTAAATCAGCCAAACGTCTCCGGGAAGCGGTTGCCGAGAGAAAAACCAGATTAACGTTGCAACGCATGCTGGCCCCGGATCGCTCTCGACCCGGTAAGATGGCGCACTTTCACCCACGATACGGTTCCCCATGTCCAATGACGCACCCATCGGCCCAGGCCGGCCAAAGGACCTGGCCAAACGCGAGGCCATCCTCGAGGCCGCCAAGGCGCTGTTCCTGAGCCTTGGCTATGCCAACACCAGCATGGATGCGGTCGCTGCGGCGGCAGGTGTTTCGAAACTGACGGTCTACAGTCACTTCACCGACAAACAGACACTGTTCTGCGCAGCAGTCATGGCGACCTGCCAGATGCAACTGCCGGATCTGCTTTTCGAGTACCCCGAAGGTGCGCCGGTGGAAGACGTGCTGTTGACCATCGCGCGGGGCTTTCAGGCGCTTATCAGCAGTGACGAGGCGGTCAAGCTCAGTCGCCTGATCATTGCCCAGGGCAGCCTCGATCCAAGCTTTGGCGAGTATTTCTACGAGGCCGGGCCCAAGCGGGTGTTGGCGGGCATGGAGGCGCTGCTGCGCGGGGCCCACGAACGCGGCCTGCTGTGCATCGACAACCCGCTGCATGCGGCGGAGCATTTCTTCTGCCTGGTCAAGGGAGCACCGGATTATCGCTTGCTGCTGGGGTGTGCGGGGCCGCTGCAAGGCGAGGCGGCCGAGGCCCATGTGCGCGAGGTGGTGGGGATATTCTTGCGCGCCTTCCAAGCTTGAAAACAATGCCTTGAATCAGCCGCAAGATGGCACGTATCGCGGCACGAGGCCGCGCCTACGGGTGCAGCGCAGGATTCAGGCTTGGCGCAATCCTGCGGGAGCGGGTTTACCCTTCAGGCTTTCAACGCCTTCTTCGGGTAGATGTCATACCGGCTCGACTTGCCTTCAAGACTATGGCTCGGCTTTGGCCCGTCGATGATCGGTGCCTTGCGCGGGCGCTTGACCACCACACGATGCGTGGCCAGCGCCAAGGCCGCTTCCAATAGCGCCGGGGCATCCAGGTCGTCACCCACCAGCGGGCGGAACACGCGCATCTCCTTCTTCACCAACGCGCTCTTGTCGCGATGTGGGAACATCGGGTCGAGGTAGATCACCTGCGGTGCCTCGCCTTCCCAACCGCGCATGCGCTCAATGGCATTGCCGGTCAATAGCCGCATACGTTCGACGATCTCACCGACTTCCATATCCCCACGCGCACGAGCCAGACCATCTTCCAGCAGCGCGGCGATCAGCGGCTGGCGCTCGATCAAGGTCATCTGGCAACCCAGGCTGGCCAGCACGAAAGCATCCTTGCCAAGCCCTGCGGTGGCATCGAGCACCTGCGGGCGCACGCCCTGGGCAATGCCCACGGCTTTGGCGATCATCTGCCCGCTGCCACCACCGTACAGGCGCCGATGCGCCGCCTGACCCTCGACGAAGTCGACCCGCACCGGGCCTGGCGCCTGCGGCCCCAACTGCTGGATCTGCAACCCATCGGCACCGACCTGCACGGCAAATTCGGCCATTTCGTCCGCCAGCGGCAACCCCAGACGCTCAGCCCACTGCTGCGCCTGCGCCTGGAACGCCGGAGCCAGCGCCTCGACCCTGATACCTGTGCCCTGCCCTTGCTCTGCCATCCAATACTGCACTCGAAAAAATTAATGAACGCCCGGCCACGGCCGATACAGCGAATATCCCGCTATTCTGCCAGAGCACAACGCGCGCGACTGCCATGACAGATACTCTTCCCATCGGCTTGACCTACCTGTCGCCTGTCGGCAACTACGGTCGGCAGAATACCCAGGCATTGGGTGGCGTCAGCCACCTGTGGCAGGATTTCTTCGCCCGCGCGATGGCCGACCAGCAAGCGCTGGAGGTCGACAGTGTCAGCCAGGCACTGGTGCAGTACGACCAGCAAAGCGGCGAACCCATCGGCGGTGCCAAGGCCCTCGCACTGATCGAAATTCAACGTGCCCTGCCGGTGCAGGACACCATCGTGGCGCCGCCCGAGCCGCTGTTCCTGCCCAAGGCCGAACTCGAAGCCAAGCTGTTGCCACCGGCCCCCGAGCCTTTCAGCGCCGCTGAGCTGATCGACCAACAGCGCCAGCTCGACCTGAACAACAGCTGGTTGCGCCCGGTGGTGATGAGCCAAGGCCAGCCTGCCGGCGAACCGGGTCCAGGTCCATCGCCGCGCCCGCTGTTCCTGCCAATCGCCGAACTGGAGCGCAACCTGCTGGATCCGGCGCCCGAGCCGTTCGACCAAACCACCCTTGAGCAACAGCAGCAGGCGCTGGAGTTCGACACCCACTGGGCACGCCCGGTGGTGCTGAACAACGTGCGCATGCACGCCTGAGGTCAGCGGCAGACCTGCCAGAACCCCATGTCCAGGTGAAAGTGATTGCGGTGGGCGGCGTTGTAGTCCGGCCCCAGCACGGTGCTGAAGCTGTCACAGGCGCCATCGCGCACTTGGCGTAGAAAACGCGCCTTGTCCCCCTCCCCTTGCCAGTCGCTCAGCAGCACGATGCGCTGCCCGTCCTTGAGGCGAAAACCGCTGATGTCCAACGCATTGGCCGTGGCGTGCTGACTCAATCGCCCCTGCTTGCGGTGGTAGACGTTACGGCAGGCAAAGCTGCCGAGGTGATCGACCTGCGTCACCGGCTGGCCGAATACGCGCTGCGCGGCCGGTTGCAGGCTATGCACCTCGAACAGAGCATAGGCCACCGCTAGCGGACAACTGGCAAGAAAGCTGCTGCTCACGCGCGCTTGACCACCCTCTACACGCCAGACATTGTGCAAGGGGCAGTTGGCATCAGGCGGGCTATCAGCCTGCGACTTCACACGCAAGGTCGAGGTTTGCAAGGACCTGCGACACAACTCAGGGTCATCCCTCAGGCGCGACAGTTTGTAGGCAGTCAGCAGGTTCGGCGCTTGCTGCACGTCCAGCACAGCCCAAGGGTTCCAAGCGTTTGGCAGGCGCCAGCCGAGTTGCCAGGCAGCGCCGACCGACGCCAGTAGCGCCGCCAACGCGGCCAACCCAATGCGCACAGGGCCTCAGCGGCGGAACAGGTCATTGAGCCGGGCGAACGGCAGCGCCTGCTCGCCATAGCCGAACGTGCCCTGATCGCGGATTTCCAGCGCAGCACGCTCGAAGGCACCCAGCGCAGCGCGGGCCAGCGAAGAGCCGACGCTGATGCGCTTCACGCCCAGGTCCTGCAGTTGATTCACGCTCAGCGCCATCCCGGGCATGCCCATCAGCACGTTCACAGGCTTGGGCGCCAGCGCCTGCACCACTGCGCGGACTTCATCGACCGTGCGCAGCCCTGGCGCATACAGCACGTCCGCTCCGGCCTCGGCGTAGGCTTGCAGGCGTTTGATGGTGTCGTCCAGGTCCAGGCGCCCGTGCAGCAGGTTTTCCGCCCGGGCGCAGAGCATGAATGGGAATGGCAGGCTGCGCGCTGCCGCTACCGCCGCCCGCACACGCGCCACGGACAGCGCGAAATCATAGATCGGCGCCTCGCTGCGGCCGCTCGCATCTTCGATCGAGCCGCCCACCAGGCCCGCCTCGGCGGCGCTCAGGATGGTCTGGGCACACACCTCGGGCTGCTCGCCGAAACCGTTCTCCAGATCGGCTGCCACCGGCAGCGGCGTGGCATCGACGATGGCACTGGCGTTATCCAGGGTTTCATCCAGGCTCAACGCCGCCTCGGCATCTGGCCGGCCAAGGCTGAATGCGAGCCCCGCACTGGTGGTCGCCAGGGCCTCGAAACCGAGGCTTGCCAGCAGTTTCGCCGAACCGGCGTCCCACGGATTGGGGATAACGAACGCGCCATCGCGCGCGTGTAATGCCTTGAAGGCTTCGGCTCGTAGGGTTTGCACATCCATGGTTCAACCTCCGGCAGTGTTCGACGCGTGGTCAGAGTAGGCCCAATTGTTCGACCTCGGGCGCACGTGGCAATTCCGGCAATGCCTCAAGCCCTGGCAAACGCTGCATCAGACGCTGATGGAAGCGTTGGGCGAGTGCGGCGGCCAGCCGGTTGTCGGCGGTATGCAGAAAGACATACGGGCTGCGGCCTTCTTCGATCCAGCCGGCGACCTTGTCTACCCAAGGGCTCAGGAACGGCTCGTTGGCTTCAAGCTCGGGATGGCCGATGAAACGTACCTGCGGGTGCAGGCTGAACGCGCAAGGCCGCGGCGGCACCTTGGGTTTCTTGGCCTGGGCGTGCAGCACGCCCGGCTCGCGCGAGGTGCAACTGAACAAGGCTCGCGGGTCGAGGCAGATGCGTTCGATCCCACGCTCATGCAGCAGGCGGTTGAGCTGGCGCTCCTCTTCGCCGCGCGCGAAGAAGGCATCGTGACGCACCTCTACCGCAACCGGCACACGCAACTCGTCGAGAAAATACGCAAGCTCGGCCAATCGCGCCGGGCCGAACTGCGCGGGCAATTGCAGCCAGTACGGCGCAACCCGCTCGCCCAGCGGGGCCATCAACTGGGTGAACGCAAGCGCCGAATCAAGCTGGCCACGCAAGTCATCTACATGGCTGACATCGCCGGGAAACTTGGCAGTGAAGCGAAAGCCCGCAGGCATGATGCGCGCCCACCGCTCCACGGTGGCAGGCGCAGGGCGCGCATAGAAGGTGGTGTTGCCTTCGACGGCATTGAATACCTGGCTGTATAGCCCAAGAAAATCACCCGTGCGCGCGTCAGCAGGGTAGAGGTACTCGCGCCAGGCGTTTTCGCTCCAGGACGGGCAACCGAGAAAGTAAGGCAGTGGGGACCGAATCATCCGTCAAATGTACAGGTCCAGCCCCAGCACTTCCATGTCCCAATCGGTAAAGCCTGCGGTGGTCAGGTAGCTGGCAAGGGCGGTGGACGTGCGCCGGTCGCGGGCACGCGGGAAGATCATGTCCTGCTGGCGGGCCGGCAGGTCGCTCTTGCGACGGTTGCTGCGGGTGTACTGTATGTCTGCCTCATCGATCGCTTCGGCCTCTTCACTGACGGCCTCATCGCGCAGCGGCGCCTTACGCGGTGCGCGCTTGATGGGGTAGCTCTGTGAGGCGAAGCCGTCGATACGCATGAACGTTGCACTCAAGACCAATGATGGCAATTTAGCAGCATCAGAGATCCATCGCTAATGCCCGAACTGATAACTAGACCACAGATCGCGCAAAAGGTTTAACACTTAGGGGCAGGAACCGCCCCATTGCAAACCTGTGAAGGTATCCGTCAACGCGCCTTTGGCGTCGCCACGTTGTCGCGCAGGTACACAGGCTGCGCCAACTCGGCGGCCACCGCCTCGCCACGGGTCCAGGCGAAACGGGCCAGGCTGAGGATGTCCTGAGCATCGGGCAACGCGGCCGGATCGCTCGCTGTCAGTTTTACCGCCAGGCGTTCAGCCAGGCTCCAGCCGGTACCGGCGCCATACCAATCGTCACCCAAGTCGTCGGGCAAGGCCACGCGTTCAGGGGCGATCACCGCCTCCTGGCCGATCAGGCGCATCTCGCCCAGTTCAGCCTGATAGCAGCCCCAGTACACCTCGTCCATGCGCGCATCGATAGCCGCCGCAACCTGCTGCACACCATGACGGCGCAGGGCGCCTTGGGCCAGGGCAGCCAGGTTAGATGTCGGCAGCACGGGGCGTTCGAGGGCGAACGCCAGGCCCTGGACCACGCCGATGGCGATACGCACGCCGGTGAACGCGCCCGGGCCACGGCCGAAGGCGATGGCATCCACTGCGCTCAAGGCCACGCCCGAGTCGGCCAGCAACTGCTTGATCATCGGCAGCAGCTTTTGCGCGTGCATACGCGGGATCACCTCATAGTGGCTGGTCACCTTGCCGTCATGCAGCAGGGCGACGGAACAGGCTTCGGTGGCGGTATCCAGGGCCAACAAGGTGGTCATCGAACGGGTATCCAGGGGCAGGAGTAAAGACGCGGCATTATAGGGCAGCAGTGGCCTGTGTGTGTAGGCGCGGCCTCGTGCCGCGCCTACAAGGGGGCGTTGTGGCGGACAAACGAAAACGGCCCGCAAGCGGGCCGTTTTCATGCGTGCCGGTAGATCAGCTCAGGGCTGCGAGCACCTTGGCAGTGATCGACTCGACCGAGCCTACCCCTTCGATATGGCTGTACTTCGGCTTGCCGGCGTTGGCGGCCGACAACTTCTGGTAGAAGTCCACCAGCGGCTTGGTCTGGCTGTGGTAGACCGACAGGCGATGGCGTACGGTTTCTTCCTTGTCATCGTCGCGCTGGATCAGGTCTTCGCCGGTGACGTCGTCCTTGCCTTCGACTTTCGGCGGGTTGTACTGGATGTGGTAGGTACGCCCCGATGCCAGGTGCACACGACGGCCGGCCATGCGGCCGACGATCTCTTCGTCGTCCACGGCGATCTCGACCACCGCATCGATATCGACACCCGCGGCGACCATGGCTTCAGCTTGCGGGATGGTGCGCGGGAAACCGTCGAACAGGCAGCCATTGGCGCAATCAGGCTGGGCGATGCGCTCCTTCACCAGGCTGATGATCAACTCATCGGAGACCAGCTGACCGGCATCCATGACTTTCTTGAGTTCCAGGCCCAGGGGGGTGCCGGCCTTGACGGCAGCACGCAGCATGTCACCGGTGGAGATCTGTGGAATACCGAACTTTTCGGTGATGAACTTTGCCTGAGTACCTTTACCGGCCCCGGGAGCTCCCAGCAGAATTACGCGCATCTTGTGCTCCTCATAATTTTTTTATGTAAATCAACGGATTCGGCGCACAAGGCCAACTCCGGAAAATCGGACGAGACCGCAAAATCGGTCAGAGGGCTGCTCAAGATACACAGCGCCCGCCCCCCCGACAAGCGTCCCAAAGGGGCAGCCAAGGGTCCGGTGCAGCCCGCCAGTGGGCAGGTTGCGCCCAGCGCAACCATGCCTTCTACAGCCTCGGCTTGGCACCGGCCTGGCTTAGCGGCATCCGCGCGCCATCCACTTACCCGGTGTTGCGCAACCCCGCCGCGATACCCGCCACGGTCACCAACAAGGCCTGCTCCAATGGGCTATCCAGAGCGGCTTCGCGGCTGCGCGAGCGGGCCAGCAACTCGGCTTGCAAGCGGTGCAACGGGTCCAGGTAAGTGTTGCGCAAACGGATGAATTCGAGGGTTTCGGGGCTGTGCGCCAGTAGCACCGGCTGCCCGGTCAGGCCCAGCACGACCTGGCACGACTGCGACAATAGGTCGCGCAGATGCACCCCCAATGGCAGCAGTTGCGGTTGCACTAGACGTTGGTCGTAGGCCTCGGCAATCTGCGCATCGGCCTTGGCCAACACCATTTCGAGCATGTCGATGCGGGTACGGAAGAACGGCCACTGTTCGCGCATCTGCGCCAGTAACTCGCCCTGCCCCCGCGCCAGCGCGTTGTTCAGCGCGGTTTCCCAGCCCAGCCAGGCTGGCAGCATCAAGCGGGTCTGGGTCCAGCCGAAAATCCACGGGATAGCCCGTAGGCTCTCGATACCGCCCGCCCTGCGCTTGGCCGGACGACTGCCCAGCGGCAGGCGACCGAGTTCCTGCTCAGGGGTCGACTGGCGGAAATACTCGACAAAGTCGGGATTCTCGCGCACTACGTCGCGGTAGGCCTTCACGCCATCGGCGGCCAACTGGTCCATCAGCGCACGCCAGGCTGGCTGCGGTGGCGGCGGCGGCAACAAGGTGGCTTCCAGCACGGCGGCCAGATACAGGTTGAGGTTCTGCTCGGCGATGCCTGGCAAGCCGAACTTGAAGCGGATCATCTCGCCCTGTTCAGTCGTGCGGAAACGCCCGCCCACCGAACCTGGCGGCTGCGACAGGATCGCCGCATGCGCCGGACCACCGCCACGCCCGACCGTGCCGCCGCGACCATGGAACAACAGCAGCTCGACCTGATGCTCGCGGCAGATGCGCACCAGACTCTCCTGGGCCCGATACTGGGCCCAGGCGGCTGCGGTAGTGCCCGCATCTTTGGCCGAGTCGGAATAGCCGATCATCACCTCCTGCGGGCCATGCAATCCTGCGCGGTAACCCGGCAGGCCCAGCAGCCGCTGCATCACGGGGCCGGCATTGTCCAGGTCAGCCAGGGTTTCGAACAGCGGCACCACACGCATCGGCCGGGTCAGGCCGGCTTCTTTGAGCAGCAATTGCACCGCCAGCACGTCGGAAGCGGCGCCCGCCATGGAGATCACGTAGGAGCCCAATGAGGCCGCTGGGGCGGCGGCGATCTCGCGGCAGGTGGCGAGCACCTCGGCGGTTTCCGCCTGGGGCCTGAAATGCCCCGGCAGCAGTGGCCGGCGGTTCTTCAGTTCAGCCTGCAAGAAGGCAATGCGCTGCTCCTCGTCCCAGTCGGCGTAACGCCCAAGGCCCAGGTAATCGGTGATCTCCGACAGCGCATCGCGATGGCGCGCCGAGTCCTGGCGTATATCCAGACGCACCAAGAACAGGCCGAAGGTCACCGCCCGGCGCAGGCAGTCGAGCAACGGACCGTCGGCGATCACGCCCATGCCACAGGCATGCAGCGACTGGTAGCACAGCTCGAGCGGCGCGATCAGTTCGCGGTTGTCGTGCAGCACGGCGGCGCTGGCCGGTTGCGGGGTGGCCAACGAGGCATGCGCCCAGGCCCGGGTGGCACGCAGCCGCTCGCGCAACTGCTTGAGCAGCGCGCGGTACGGTTCGGCACTGTCGCCGACCTGCTCGCGCAGGGCAGCGCTGGCCGCCTGCATCGACAGCTCTGCCGCCAGGTCGTCGATATCGCGCAGGAACAGGTCGGCAGCCATCCAGCGCGCCAGCAGCAGCACCTCACGCGTCACCACGGCAGTGACATTCGGGTTGCCATCACGATCGCCGCCCATCCAAGAGGCGAAGCGCACAGGTGCGGCCTCCAGCGGCAAGCGCAGCCCGGTGGCCTCGAACAATGCCGCATCGACCTTGCGCAAGTGGCTGGGAATGGCCTGCCACAGCGAATGCTCGATCACCGCGAAGCCCCACTTGGCTTCATCCACCGGGGTGGGCCGGGTGCGGCGGATCTCCTCGGTGTGCCAGGCCTCGGCAATCAATCTGCGCAGGCGCTCGCGCACCTGCTGGCGTTCGGCGGGCAGCAGGTCACGGTGATCCTGCGCCGCCAGTTGCGCCGCGATGGCATCGTATTTCTGGATGAGCGTGCGGCGTGCCACCTCGGTAGGGTGAGCGGTGAGCACCAACTGGATATCCAGACGCGCCACCTGTCGGGCCAAAGTGTCATCGCCATGCCCGGCAGCCTTGAGCCGCGCCAGCAACTCGGGCAGCACCCTGGCCTCGAATGGCTCGGGCTGGTCAGGGTCGCGACGGTGGATCAACTGATACTGCTCGGCGATGTTGGCCAGGTTGAGAAACTGGTTGAACGCGCGCGCCACCGGCAGCAGTTCGTCCTCGGCCAATCCGTCGAGGGTCGAACTCAGTTGCTCGCCCTCCACCAGCCGATCGGCCTTGGCGCTGTGGCGAATGGCCTCGATCTTGTCGAGAAATGCCTGTCCATGCTGCTGGCGGATGGTCTCGCCCAGCAGTTCTCCTAAAAGGTGCACATCCTCACGCAAGCGCTGATCGATATCGCTCATCGGGCCTCTCCACTCCAGGAAACAGCATGCGCCAAGAGTGCCCACTGCCGATGGCGCCTGGCAAGCCACACGCTGCTAAAGCAACTAAAGTGAACAGTGCCTATCCGAAGCATTGCCACCTTTGAGGCTTTGACAGAGGTCATCATGAAAATCCGCGAACTCGCCCATCACTGGGAACAGAATGCCGCCGGACGCCTGAGCCCTACCGGCCATGTGCTGCACTTGGACATGGAGGCCGAGGCGCGCCTGGCGGCGTTGATCGAGATGTACCCCAAGCGCAGCGCCGAAGCGCTGCTCGGCGAACTGGTTGCCGCCGCCCTTGAGGAGCTGGAAGCGAGCTTCCCGTACGTCAAGGGCCAGCAGGTAATCGCCACCGACGAAGAAGGCGATCCGCTGTACGAGGACATCGGCCCCACCCCGCGCTTCCTGGCGCTTTCGCGTCGTCACCTGCACGCCCTCGGTAGTGCCCCGGACGATGATCGCCAGTGACCCCTTCCCAGGCTGCGGGCCTTGCCACACAAGGCCCGCGATACCGCCAGCGTACGCCAAAGTTCCCCCGCCAAAGCGCTGACCGATCAGTCAGCAAAAAAAACATTTAGCGTGCGAATTTTTCTGAACTATCGGAAAAATGCCTCGGTCACAGCCCATAGCCATCACGGCAAAACCCTGCAAAAACGGGCGCTGAAGCGCTCGCCTTGATACAGGGAAACAGCGATGGAATGTGCTCTGCCATCGTCGTTAACAGGAGTGACCCAATGGAGTTGACTACCATGAAGACCCGCATCGCAAAACCCTCCTCCAGCCACCTGCGCGGGCTCAAGCTGGCCGCACTGGCCCTGGGCAGCAGCCTGGTACTGGCCGGTTGCGCTGGCAAGCCACCCAGCGAGCAGTACGCCGTGACCCAATCGGCAGTCAATTCGGCTGTCAGCGCGGGCGGCACCGAGTTCGCCGCGGTGGAAATGAAAGCCGCCCAGGACAAGTTCAAGCAGGCGGAAATCGCCATGCACGACAAAAAGTATGACGAGGCGCGGATGCTCGCGGAACAGGCCGAGTGGGATGCTCGCGTCGCCGAACGCAAAGCGCAGGCCGCCAAGGCCCAGAAGGCCCTGCAGGATGCCCGCCAGGGCGTGCAGGACATTCGCGAGGAAGGCATGCGCAGCGCCGAGTGAGCCTGCCACGCCCCCTGAGCCTTCGTTAGCAATCAAAGGATGAATACCATGCGCAACTACGTCATGATCCCCGCCCTGTTGGCCCTGAGCGTCGGCCTGGCTGCCTGCTCCCACGATCCGAACGCCAACCTGGAGTCGGCCCGCAGCAACTTCTCGGCGCTGCAAAGCGACCCGCAATCGAGCAAGGTCGCCGCGCTCGAAACCAAGGACGCCCAGGACTGGCTGAACAAGGCCGACAAAGCCTATATGGAGCGTGAGGACAGCAAGAAAGTCGATCAGCTCGCCTACCTGACCAACCAGCGTGTAGAGGTGGCCAAACAGACCATCGCCCTGCGCACTGCCGAAGCCGACCTGAAGAACTCGGCCGCCCAGCGCGCCCAAGCAAAGCTGGACGCCCGCGACGCGCAGATCAAGAAGCTCCAGGAAAGCCTCAACGCCAAGCAGACCGAGCGCGGCACCCTGGTGACCTTCGGTGACGTGCTGTTCGACTTCAACAAAGCCGAACTCAAAAGCAGCGCCTACCCCAACATCACCAAGCTCGCCCAGTTCCTGCAGGAAAACCCTGAGCGCAAGGTGATCGTCGAGGGTTACACCGACAGCGTCGGTTCGGCCAACTATAACCAGAGCCTGTCCGAGCGTCGTGCCGGCGCCGTGCGCATGGCACTGGTCCGCGCTGGCGTCGACCCTGCACGTATCGTCGCCCAGGGCTACGGCAAGGAGTACCCGGTCGCCGACAACACCAGCAACTCCGGTCGCGCGCAGAACCGTCGGGTGGAGGTGACCATCTCCAACGACAACCAGCCGGTGATGCCGCGCTCGGTTAGCCAAGCGCAGTAACGCGTCAACCCGCTTTAGGGCTGCTTTGCAGCCCATTCGCAGCACAAGGCCGCCCCTACACTGACCGCGTCATTTATGCGGACATTGGAGGAGCGGCCTTGTGCCGCGATGGGCCCTCACTGCACCTGCTGCGGCGTCTCCTGCCCCATGCAGCGCACCGCGCGCTTGCGGTTATCCACCAGCACCCCGGTCAGGCCCTTTTGCGTGGTGTCGAACATCACCAACACGCCATCGATGCACTGGGCCACCTGTAGTGCCGGATCAAGGGAAACCTTGTAGTCCTCGCCGGGGATGGTCTTGAGCATGGTGAAATCCTGCAACAACAGGGCGTCTTCGGGCTTGGCGAAATGCAGGTAGCCGTAATACCAGAGGGCCCCCACCGTCACGATGATGCTGCCGACACCGGTCAGGATCAGCGGGATGGCGTTGCGTTCTTCACTCATTGCGTATTGTTCTCGTCAGGGTAATTGGGCACTTCGGCCAAGCGGCGCAGGCCGTTGAAGTGGCTTGGATCGTCCAGGAAGCGCAACATCACCTGGCGCCAGGTCGGATCGGCGAACGTCTGCACGTGGCCGCCCCGGGTCAGTTGCAGCACCCGTGGCGGTGGTGCGTGCTGGTACAACACGATGCCATTGCTCATCGGCACCAAAGCGTCGTCGATGCTATGGAAGAACAGCTTCGGCGGGCCTGCAAGCCGCTCGATGGCGTGAATCGGGCTGTCAGCGTCAGGCACCAGCCACGACAACGGCACTTGCAGCGGCCAGGTCAGCCAGGCGGTGCTCAGGGCATAGCGCCCTACCGCCCGATAGCTCGCCGGTACACCGTCGAAGACCAGCGCACTGAAGCGTTGGCGCTGCTCGGGATGGGCTGCCAGGTAGTGAATGGCCATCGCCCCGCCCAGGCTCTGCCCCAACAACACCAGCGGCTTGCCCTGCACTTCGGGCGCGCGTTCGAGCCAGGCCATCGCTGCGGCAATATCCTCATAGACCGCTGGCAGACTCGGTTTACCCTCGGACAGGCCGTAGCCCCGGTAGTCGATCATCAACACCTGCCAGCCCTGCTCCGGCAGCCAGTAGCTGCCGCCCAGATGGCCTGGCAGGTTGCCCCCGTTACCGTGCAGGTGCAGCACCGTGCCCTTCACCGGCACACCGGCTTTGGCCGGCAACCACCAGCCGTTCAGACGCACGCCGTCAGCCGTGGTGAGAGTCAGGTCGCGATACTCAAGCTTGGCCCGCGCTGGGGTAAACGGCTGGCCAGGCTCGGGGAAGAACAGCAGGCTGCTGCAACCGCACAGGCCCAGCAGCAGCATGCCCAGGGCCAGTAAGCGGCAGCGCTCAGAGAATGTTCGCGTAGTCGGCTTCAATACGGTCCAGGCTCAGGTGGTTGAGGAAGTTGGAGAAGCACATCCAGGCCGACAACGCGTTAAGGTCGCGGAACTGCTCCGGCAGGTACTTGGGTGGTTCCACCAACCCTTCTTCGACCAATTGGCGCAACGTGCGCATGTCTTCCAGGGTGGTCTTGCCGCAGAACAGCAACGGGATCTGCTCCAGCTTGCCCTTCTTCACGGCCAACTGAATGTAGTTGTAAACCATGATGAAGCCCTTGAGGTAGGACAAGTCCTTGGTGAATGGCAGCCCATTGGGGACCGAGCCACGGAACACCCGACTGGCATTACTGTAGCTCTGGGCCATCTCGAAGCCCTGCTCTCGGAAGAAGTCGAACACCTGCAGGAAATCCGCGCCCTCCTCGACCATGTGGATGGCCCGGGTACGGTTGGCCAGCTTGCGCAGGCGGCTGGGGTAGGAGGCGAAGGCGATCACCTCCATCAGGATCGCCAGGCCTTCCTGGGTCACCGTCGAAGAGGGTGGGCCCTTGGCCAGGAACGTGCAGATCGGCTGATTGAGGCCGTTGAGGGTGGTGCCGACATGCACTAGGCCTTCGTGCACTTCCAGCGCACGCACATCGCGACTGTTGAACATGGCATCGGCGCGCACCTTGATGTAGTCAGCGCCAGCGGCCGCATCCGCCACGATACCGTCAGACTCGAACACCCGGATGGTTTCCTCGGCCTCGCCGAACACCTTGTTCAGGCGACGCTGGAGAATCTCCACGGCTTGCTTGGCCGTGAGGTTCTTCGGCTCGTCCTTGAGGTCGCCACGGCCATCGATGTTGTCGAGGTAGTTCGAGAGCATCAGGCCCAAGTCGGCCAAGGTGGGGTCGCCGGCGTGAAAGGCATCGGAGGCAGCGCCGTAGAGCTCCTGGGAGATCAGCCCGAAATCTTCGGTGCCGCGCGCTTCGAGCATACGCACCACCATGCGGTATTCCTTGCACATGCGCTTCATGATCTGCCCGACCGGGTTGAACTGGCCGAGTTGGCGAGTGATGTCGCGCTCGATGCTCTGGAACTCGGCCTTGACCGCGCTGGAGTCGAACGACAGCGGGCGGTTCAGGTAGTAGGCCCGGTCAATCGCTGGTGGCTCCTTGCCCTTGGCCTGGAGAAAACCCTGGCGAATGCTGTCGTCCCACTTCACCGCGTCGAGCACACGGATCGGGGTCTGCGCGGCGACGATGCGATCAGACAGGGTACGTATGGTCTGCTGGTATTCGTCCACCGGTGGACTCCTTGTTAGCGCAAAGTACCGAGCTTTGCTGTGCCTGAACCGGCCTCTTCGCAGGCAAGCCCGCTCCCAAAGGGAGCGTAAATGCTTTCAAGTCGAGCGCAATACCTGTGGGGGGGTGGGCTTGCCCGCGAAGAGGCCACAACAGGTGACTACCTACTTACCGGATCGCTGAAAACGCGCCACTTCGACGAACAGATCAGAGTTGGCCGGGTCGTCCAGATAAGCCAGCACCCGCGCCGACGGGCTGTCGATCAACACGCCTTCCTCGTTGTCTTCCGGTACCTGAGTCGTGCGACCGCTCAGTTCTTTCTTCTCGACGGCCTGCTGCACCTGCTCGACATCGAGGTTGTAGAGCACCAGCTCGTTGCCATCGACGATATCGAAACCGCCGATCAGGAAGTTGCCGCCCAGGCGCTTGGGCACGCCGGCAGACAAGTACCAGCGGTTGCCATGGCGCGCGACGGTGAACACATACTCTTGCGGCGCCTTGCCCTTGGCCGTGGCCACCGCCTTGTAGGCATCGGCACCGCTGCGGCTGATCGCAAGCTTCAGTGGCTCGCCCCAGGCGTCCTTGCTGCTCCATTTGCCGAGCAAGGCCTTGGGCGCCGCCTGGTTGGCCGGAAGCGGCTCGTTAAAGGTCACCAGACAACCGCCCAGCAAGAGGAATGACAAGGTCAACAACACCACACGCCAGGCTTTCATCAGGTTCTCCTTGAAAATCGTTCGCGTCAGGCCGAAGCCAGCACCATCTGCAGGTATCGGACAAGAATAGCGAGCATCTGCTCATCGGCCTGCGCATCGGCAGCCTTGAGCAGGCCCTGATATTCCATCTGCTCGATGATCGCCGTCAACATCTGGGCATCCTGCTCGGGCTGGCGCGAGCCGACCACCTGAAGCATCTGCCGTGCGCCATGCAGCAGGATCTGCTCGTGGGCGCAGACCAGTTCGGCCAGGCGCGGGCACAACAGCGCTTCCTGACGGAAGCCCTGTTCGGCCATGAGGAAATCACGACGGTTGTTGAGCTGGCGGATAACGTAGTCGGCGGTCATGCGCGCCACTTCGTCCGCCAGCCGCACGCGGGCCTGCGGGGTGCCATCGCCCTGGGCCAACAACTGGCGCAGCACCCCTTCGGTGTTGGCCCACAACTTGGCCATGTAGGCAGCGCTACGCTCGACGTACTGGGCGAAGGTGTCGGCCAGCAGGTCCTGGATATCCTTGAAATAGTAGGTGGTCGCCGACAGCGGCACGCCGGCCTCGGCGGCTACCGCACGGTGACGCACACCGCGCACCCCATCACGCACGACAATGCGCATGGCAGCGTCGAGGATCTGCTGGCGGCGCTGCTCGCTGCCTTGGCGGGCGGTCTTGCGACCCTGGTATTGCACGCTTTCGGCGACGGCGGTAGCGATGCCAGCGGCGCCTTGTTGGGCCATTGCAGGTGTCACTCTGATTACCTCATGGTCAGTTTTCGACCTGTACCGGCCCCTTCGCGGGCAAGTCCGCCCCCACAGTGGCAGATTGCCCATGCGGAGCGGCCTTGACCGCGAAGGGCCGGCACAGCCACTACACGTGTACAGGCAAGAAAAAGCCGCCTCGAAAGGCGGCTTTTTCAGTCGACTCAGGCCTGTGGACGCATGTGCGGGAACAGGATCACATCGCGGATCGACGGCGAGTTGGTCAACAGCATCACCAGACGGTCGATGCCAATGCCCTCGCCTGCGGTCGGCGGCATGCCGTACTCCAGGGCACGCACGAAGTCGGCGTCGTAGTGCATCGCTTCATCATCACCGGCGTCTTTCTCGGCAACCTGGGCCAGGAAGCGCTCGGCCTGATCCTCGGCGTCGTTCAGCTCGGAATAGGCGTTGGCGATCTCGCGCCCGCCAATGAACAGCTCGAAGCGGTCGGTCACTGCCGGGTTGTCGTCGTTGCGGCGCGCCAGTGGCGAGACTTCGAACGGGTACTCGGTGATGAAGTGCGGCTGCTCCAGCTTGTGCTCGACCAACTCTTCGAAAATCATCACCTGCAGCTTGCCCAGGCCTTCGTGGCCAAGCACCTTGGCGCCAGCCTTCTTGGCGATTTCACGGGCACGCTCGACATCCTGCAGGTCGGCAGCGGTCAACTCCGGGTTGTACTTGAGGATCGAGTCAAACACCGACAGACGCGCGAACGGCTCGCCGAAGTGGAACACCTTGTCGCCGTACGGCACGTCGGTGGTGCCCAGCACCAGTTGCGCCAGCTCGCGGAACAGTTCCTCGGTGAGGTCCATGTTGTCGCGATAATCGGCGTACGCCTGGTAGAACTCGAGCATGGTGAACTCGGGGTTGTGACGGGTCGAGACGCCTTCGTTACGGAAGTTGCGGTTGATCTCGAAGACCTTTTCGAAGCCACCGACCACCAGGCGCTTGAGGTACAGCTCCGGCGCGATACGCAGGAACATGGCCATGTCCAGGGCGTTGTGGTGGGTTTCAAACGGCTTGGCCGCAGCCCCGCCGGGGATGGTTTGCAGCATCGGCGTCTCGACTTCGAGGAAGTCACGCTCGATCAGGAACTTGCGGATGTGCGAGATCACCTGCGAACGCACCCGGAAGGTATGGCGGGTGTCCTCGTTGACCATCAGGTCGACGTAACGCTGGCGATAGCGCTGCTCGGTGTCGGTCAGGCCGTGGTGCTTGTCCGGCAGTGGGCGCAGCGACTTGGTCAGCAGGCGAACGTCGGTCATTTCGACGTACAGGTCGCCCTTGCCGGAGCGGGCCAGGGTGCCTTCGGCGCTGATGATATCGCCCAGGTCCCAGGTCTTGACCGCCGCCAGGGTTTCTTCTGGCAGGGTCTTGCGGTTGACGTAGACCTGGATGCGACCGGTCATGTCCTGGATGACCATGAACGAGCCTCGATTGAGCATGATGCGGCCAGCCACCTTGACCGGGATCGCGGCTGCTTCCAGCTCTTCCTTGGTCTTGTCCGCGTACTGCTTTTGCAGGTCGTTGCAGTAGCTGTCGCGACGGAAGTCGTTGGGGAAGGCATTACCCTTGGCGCGCTCGGCAGCAAGTTTTTCCTTGCGCAGGGCGATCAGGGCGTTTTCTTCCTGTTGCAGGTCTTGCGATTCGGTCTTGAGGTCGCTCATGTCGTCATTCTTTCCATCAGGTGTTCGTTGCCCCACGCGGGTGAGGGATCGCGGGGCAAGCCCGATAGCATGGGCCTGCCGCCGCTTGGATGCTTACAGCCCCTGCTTGAGGCTCGCTTCCAGGTACTGGTCGAGGTCGCCGTCCAGAACCTTCTGGCAGTCGCTGCGCTCGACGCCGGTACGCAGGTCCTTGATGCGCGAGTCGTCGAGCACGTAGGAGCGGATCTGGTGGCCCCAGCCGATGTCCGACTTGCTGTCTTCCAAGGCCTGGGAGGCAGCGTTGCGCTTCTGCATTTCCAGCTCGTACAACTTGGCCCGCAGCATTTTCATGGCGGTGTCCTTGTTGGCGTGCTGGGAGCGTTCGTTCTGGCACGCCACCACGGTGTTGGTCGGCACGTGAGTGATACGCACCGCCGAGTCGGTGGTGTTGACGTGCTGGCCACCAGCGCCCGAGGAGCGGTAGGTGTCGATGCGCAGGTCCGAAGGGTTGATCTCGATCTCGACCTTGTCGTCGATTTCAGGCGAGACGAACACCGCCGAGAACGACGTATGGCGACGCGCGCCGGAGTCGAACGGGCTCTTGCGCACTAGGCGGTGCACGCCGATCTCGGTACGCAGCCAGCCGAAGGCGTATTCGCCCTTGATGTGCACGGTGGCACCCTTGATACCGGCGACTTCGCCTTCGGACAACTCGATGATGGTGGCATCGAAACCGCGCTTGTCAGCCCAGCGCAGGTACATGCGCAGCAGGATGTTGGCCCAGTCCTGCGCCTCGGTGCCGCCGGAACCTGCCTGGATGTCCAGGTAGGCGTTGTTCATGTCCATCTCGCCGCTGAACATGCGACGGAACTCGAGCAGGGCGAGGGATTCCTCAAGCCCTTCCAGCTCGGTCACGACATCGCTGACAGCGCCTTCATCACCTTCCTCGACGGCCATGTCGAGCAGGTCCTTGCAGTCGACCAAGCCGTTGGACAGCTTGTCGAGGGTCTCGACCACCTGGGCCAGCATGGCACGCTCGCGGCCCAGGGCCTGGGCGTACTCGGGCTTGTTCCAGACGTTCGGGTCTTCGAGTTCGCGGTTTACTTCGACCAGACGATCATGCTTGTGATCGTAGTCAAAGATACCCCCGAATGGACTGGGAGCGTTCGGTGAGGTCCTTGATGGTGTTCAGGATCGGTTGGATTTCCATGGGGCGGGCTACTCGCAAGAATTCGGTGAAAAGCCCGCGAGTATAACCGAGTCTTGAGCATGGCGGCAGACCCGCCGGGCAGGAGCTGCATGGCCTTTGCATGAACAACCATCTGAAGGATTAGGCGGCCCCTGGAGCGGCCTTGCCGGGGCGCCGGACCGGCCGGAAAGGGGCGCTAAGCGGCCCCAGGACCTCGGCATCCTGCAAAACCACCGGGGCCGCTGCGCGGCACAAGGCCGCTCCTACAGGGACCGTGAGCGGCTTCAGGCGATACCGACCTGGTTGCGCCCGTTGTTCTTGGCCAGGTAAAGCCCCTTGTCCGCCGCCGAGATCAACTGCCGACAGTGACTGCCTTGTGCCGGCGTCTGGGTCGCAAGGCCGATGCTCACGGTCAGGTGCGAGCCTGGCAGCGGGGCAATGTGTGGGATGTTCAGGGCGATTATACCCTGGCGCAGCTTCTCGGCCACCAGCCGTGCGCCGCCCGGCGAGGTATTGGGCAGCACCAGGGCGAACTCCTCGCCGCCATAGCGCGCAGGCAGGTCGCTAGGGCGTGCGCAACAGCCGCGAATCCCCTCGGCCACCTGGCGCAGGGCCTCGTCACCGGCCAGATGGCCAAAGCTGTCGTTGAACACCTTGAAGTAGTCGACATCGATCATCAGCAGTGACAACTGCTGCTGCTCGCGCATTGCCCGGCGCCACTCCAGTTCAAGGTACTCGTCGAAGTGGCGGCGGTTGGACAGTCCGGTGAGTCCATCGGAGTTCATCAACCGTTGCAGCATCAGGTTGGTATCGAGCAGTTGCTGCTGGCTCACGCGCAGTGCGCGGTAGGCCTCATCGCGCTGCAACAGGGTGAGGTAGGAGCGCGAGTGATAGCGAATGCGCGCCACCAGTTCGATGGTATCGGGCAGCTTGACCAGGTAATCGTTGGCGCCCGCAGCGAACGCCGCGCTCTTGACCAGTGGGTCTTCCTTGGTCGACAACACGATGATCGGAATGTCCTGGGTGGCGGGGTTGTTGCGGTACTCGCGCACCAGGGTCAGGCCATCGAGGCCCGGCATGATCAGGTCCTGCAGGATCACCGTGGGCTTGATGCGCATGGCCTGGGCCACCGCCTGGTGCGGGTCGGCACAGAAGTGGAAGTCGATGTTGTCTTCATGGGCAAGCCCGCGCCGCACCGCCTCGCCAATCATCGCCTGGTCGTCCACCAGCAAAACCATGGCCGCATTTTCGTTGGTGGTCGTCAGAACTTCGGTTGGCAGATCATTCATCCCTAGTCACCCGATCACTGCCGGCCAGGCGGCGTGAATCATTGCATGTCGTCATTTCGAAAAAATATCCATCAGGCGTCCGGCTATGCGTTCAAGCGGACGGATCTCGACAGCTGCGCCAATCGCGGCCGCCGCCTTGGGCATGCCGTATACCGCACTGCTGTGCTGGTCCTGGGCGATGGTCAAAAAGCCCTGCTCGCGCATCAGCTTGAGCCCCTGAGCCCCATCGCGGCCCATACCGGTGAGCAACACGCCGACCGCATCGCCCCTCCAATAGCGCGCCACGCTCTCGAAGAACACATCGATCGAGGGGCGGTAGATTTCGTTGACTGGTTCGGCAGTGTAGGCCAACCGACCGCCTTCGAGCAGGCGAATGTGGTGATTGGTTCCGGCCAGCAGCACCTGGCCAGGCTGCGGAGGCTCCCCTTCAAGCGCCAGGCGCACCGGCAAGCCACTGGCGGAGCACAGCCATTCAGCCATGCCGGCGGCGAACACCTGATCGACGTGCTGCACCAGCACGATGGCGGCCGGGAAGTCGCGCGGCAGCCCTTTGAGCAAGACCTCCAGCGCTGCCGGCCCGCCGGCTGACGAGCCAATCGCGACCAAGCCCTGACGCTGCGACGCCTCGCGCAGGGCCGTCGGCACCGCGCGCGGCGTGCTGGGGCGTTGCTGGCCGATCAACCAGGCGATATTGAGGATCTTGCGCAGCAGCGGGGCTGCGGCCTCGCGGGGATCACCGGCGCCCAACGCGGGGGTATCGACCACATCCAGGGCGCCATAGCCCATGGCCTCGAACACCCGATGCACGTTCTGCTTGCGATCAACCGTGACAATGACGATGGCGCACGGGGTCTCGGCCATAATCCGCCGCGTGGCCTCCACACCGTCCATCACCGGCATGATCAAGTCCATGAGGATCAGGTCCGGGGTCTGCTCGGCGCAGCGGGCAATGGCCTCGGCACCATTGCTGGCCACCCATACCACCTGATGCGCCGGCTCGAAGGCCAAGGCGCGACGCAAGGCCTCGACTGCCATGGGCATGTCATTGACGATGGCAATCTTCATCCCTGGGCACCTCCGATCAGTTCCTCGACGGCATCCAGCAACGCATCGTCATGGAAGCTGGCTTTGGCCAGATAATAGTCGGCGCCGGCATCCAGTCCACGTCGTCGGTCTTCTTCGCGGTCCTTGTAGGAGACCACCATCACCGGCAACGATTGCAGGCGATGGTCGCCGCGCACCAAGGTCACCAGTTCGATGCCGTCCATGCGCGGCATGTCGATGTCGGTGATCAACAGGTCGAAATCCTCGCTGCGCAGGGCGTTCCAACCGTCCATGCCATCCACCGCCACCGCCACTTCGTAGCCGCGATTGCTCAACAGTTTGCGTTGCAGCTCACGCACGGTGAGCGAGTCGTCGACCACCAGCACGCGCTTGCGCGGAACACCCCGGTCGCCTTTGCCGCCCCGCTCGACACGCTCCAGGCGGCCGGTGCTGAGCAGTTTTTCCACTGAGCGCAGCAGGTCTTCGACGTCGATGATCAGCACCACCGAGCCATCGTCGAGCAACGCGCCCGACGAGATATCCTGAACCTTGCCCAGGCGCGGGTCGAGCGGCATCACCACCAGTACCCGCTCGCCGATCAAGCGCTGCACGGCCACGCCATACAACTGGTCGCGCTCGCGGATCACCACCACTCGCAGGCTCTGGCCGTCACCTTGAGCAGCCGGGCGGTTGAGCAACTGGCTGGCAGCCACCAGTCCGATATGCCGGTCCTCGTGCCAGAAGTGCTGGCGCCCTTCGATCTGCACGATGGCCTCGGCAGGTACATCCAAAGTCCGCTCGATATGGGCCAACGGGAAGGCATACGCCTCGCCCCCCTCCTCCACCACCAGGCTGCGTACCACCGACAGGGTCAGCGGCACCTCTAGGTGGAAGCAGCAGCCCTGGCCCGCCGTCTGGGTCAGCTCGATGGCGCCGCGCAGCTCGCGGACCATGTGCTGCACCGCATCCAAACCCACACCGCGACCGGACACCTCGGTCACCGTGTCGCGCAGGCTGAAGCCTGGCAGGAACAGGAAGGTCAACAGCTCGGCCTCGCTCATCTGCGCCACTGTCTCGGCCGGCGATAGGCCACGCGCGACGATGTTGCGGCGCAAGCGCTCGAGGTCGACACCGGCGCCATCGTCGGACAGTTCCAGCACCAACAACCCGGCCTGGTGCGAGGCACGCAGGCGTACTGTGCCTTCGGCAGGCTTGCCGGCCAACAAGCGCCGCTCGGGCAGTTCGATACCATGATCGACCGCGTTGCGTAGCAGGTGCGTCAGCGGCGCTTCGAGCTTTTCCAGGACATCGCGATCGACCTGGGTCTTCTCGCCCTCCACGACCAGTCGCACCGGTTTGTCCAGGGAGCGCCCCAAGTCTCGAACCATGCGGCTCTGCCCGGTCAAGACATCGGCGAACGGGCGCATGCGGCAGGCCAGGGCGGTGTCGTAGAGCAATTGCGCGCGCTGGCTGGCCTGCCAGCCGAACTCGTCAAGGTCGGTGGCCTGTTGCAACAGGATTTGCTGGGTTTCGGCCAGCAACTGCTGAGTCTGGGCCAGGGCGTCAAGCACTTCGGGGCCCTGGCCGCTACCCTCGAGCTGGGTCTTGAGGCCGTCGAGCGCACGCATGCCCTGGCCGTGCATGCGCTTGAGACGCTGCAGCGTGGCCAGGTAGGGCTTGAGCCGCTGGGTCTCGACCAGCGACTTGCTCGACAGATCGAGCAGGCTGTTGAGACGGTCAGCCGTGACCCGCAGGACCCGCTCAGCCGCATCGCGCTTGCCTGCCTTGCGGGGCGTCGCAGGTTCTGGTTCCGGCTCTGCATCAGGGGCTGGGTCGGGCTCGCGGACAGCGAGCGGCTCAAACTGCGCAGGCGCGACAACGGCTGGCACCGCGGGCATCGGCAGCGCCGCCGACGGGTCCAGCAGGCCCGCCATCTGCACCAGGAACACCGGCACTGCGGCCTCGCCGCCCTTGTCACCCGGCGTGGCGATGCGCATCAACAAGTCGGTGCCTTGCAGCAGGGCGTCGATATGCTCGGGGCGCAGTTGCAGACGACCTTCCTGCGCGGCGACCAGGCAATCCTCCATGACATGCGCGACGCTGACCCCGGCGTCGATACCGACGATCCGCGCAGCGCCCTTGAGCGAGTGGGCCGCGCGCATGCAGGCTTCGAGCTGATCGGGCTGCGCCGGGTTGCGTTCCAGGGCCATCAGGCCGGCACTGAGCACCTGGGTCTGCGCCTCGGCCTCCAGGCTGAAAAGTTCGAGCAACGAAGCATCGCGCATTTGCTCGGGGGTCATGACAGGCTCCGCTTCACAGCTTGCAGTAGATGTTGTTCGTCCAGTACCCGCACGCTACGGCTGCGCCATTGCAGCACCGCTGCAGTGAAATGAGCGGTGTCGCGACCCTGCTCCAGGTGCTCGGGGTCGAGTCGATGAATACCGTCGATCTCATCCACCGGCACCACCACCGGCCCACCCTCGGCGGCAAGGATCAGCATGCGCGGCATGCTCCGCCCGCTACGCGGGGCCTGGGCCTCGACCGCCACCCCGAGCAGATCGGCCAACGACAGGCACGGGACCAGCGCCCCGCGTACATTGGCCACCCCTTGCAATACCCGCGACCGCTGGTGCGGCAACGAGTGCACTGGCTGCAACGGCGCGATCTCGCTCAAGCTGGCCGTGGACAACGCCAGCCACTCATCGCCCAACCGGAACAGCAGCATCGAACGCCCGCTATTGGCCTGTTCGAGCGCTACCGACGCATCGTCACCGTCGTGCTCAAGCTGCGCGTAGCGGTCCAGCAAGCGCGAGGCTGCGGCGGCGTAGACCTCACAGTTGCGGCAATGAATATGCCGTTGCAACAGTGGGCACTGCTTGTTGCCGTGCACGCCGATGCGGTTCCAGCAATCGTCGATGGCCTCGTCATCCTGGGCGATCACCTGCATGTCGTAGTCAACGCTCATCGTTCAGACTCCCTGCCGACCCGCGCCGCTCGCGCCTGCAAGCGCCGGGCACCGCTCTGGTCGCCCTGCGAGGCCAGCAGCGCAGCCAGGTGCATCAGCGCCTCGGGATGCTGGGGGTCCAGGTACAGGGCCTTGCGGTAGTGGATGATGGCCTGTGCCGCATCGCCTTCAGTGTCGCTAAGCAGGCCCAACCAGTAATACACCTGGGCCTTGGGTGCGAACTGCTGCAAGTAGCGCTCGCAGTCGCGTCGGGCCTGACGGCTGTCGCCGCCGTTGGCTGCCTGGGCGATGGCCGCCAGCAACTGCCCCTCGCTCTCGCGCGGGGCCACCGGCAGTGGTGCCGCGCGCGCGGGGCGTGGGGCTGGGCGGGGCATGCTGGGTAGCGGCGGCGGCACGGGCGGATGGCTGGCCTTGACCGGCAGCGGCGCTGGGGCCTCGTCCTGGCGCACGTAGGCGAACGACTGGGCGATCCCCAACGCACGCATGCCCATACGTGCCAACAGGCTACCCTCAGCCGGCCCGATGAACAGCACGCCTTGACGGTCGGCCAGGCGCTTGAGTACCTCGAACACGCGCTGCTGGGTGGGCACATCGAAATAGATCAGCAGGTTGCGGCAGAACACGAAATCGTACAGCCCGTCGCGACGGCTGAGCGCAGGGTCCAGCACGTTGCCTACCTGAAGCTCGACCGTTTGCCGCACCTGCGGACTCAGGCAGTAGATATCCTCGGTTCCAGTCTCGCTGAAGTGCCGCGTGCGGTAGGCCAGATCGCTGCCACGAAACGAGTTGCGCCCATACTCGGCCTGCTGCCCCTTGGCCACGGAGTTGGGGCTGATGTCGATGCCGTCGATGCGGAACGTTCCAGGGCAGAACCCGGCGTCGAGCAAGGCCATGGCGATCGAATAGGGCTCTTCGCCAGTCGAACAGGGCAGGCTGAGGATACGCAGCGGCCGACTTCCCGCCAGTTCCGCCGCCCGTTTTTGCGCCAGCCCCGCAAGTGCCGTGAACGACTCGGGGTAACGAAAGAACCAGGTTTCAGGCACGATCACCGCCTCGATCAGCGCCTGCTGCTCGGCGGCCGACTGGCGCAAGCGCAGCCAATAGTCGTCAAGATCGACGGCCTGCAGCACACTGCAGCGTTGCTGCAAGGCGCGCTCGACCATCGACACACCGACCGACTCCACATCCAGCCCGATGCGCTCTTGCAAGAAGCGGAAGAACCGTTGTTTGCTCATGCCGGCACCTGCCCGGGCGCATTCGGATACAGCAACTGGCGCACCGCTTCGGGCAACAAGTCGTCCACGCAGATACGCTGCAACAAGCCAGCAGCATCCTCGCGCACCGGGCCCAGGTAAGGCGCCGCGCCGTTGTCCAGGCCGTACGGCTTGAACTCATCAGGGTGACAACGCACCGTCTCGGTGGCTTGTTCGAGGATCAGCCCCAGCGGCAGCGCCGGGCGCAACGGATCGCCGTGGTAACGCACCAACACCAGGCGCGTGCTGCTACGCGCGGCCGCCTGCACACCGAAACTCAGCGCCGACACATCGATCACCGGCACCAGTTCACCACGGTGGGCGAGCACCCCGGCGACCCAGGCCGGGGCCTGGGCGATGGGCTTGAGTGGCCGACGCGGCAGCACCTCGAGCACCTCGCGCACATCCAGGGCAAAGCGCTGCGCCCTGATACGAAATTGCAGGTACAGCATGCCCTTGGCCGTGCGGTCCTCGTGGGGATGCGAATGGTTCATCGTCGTCAGACTTTGAAGCGCGAGACACCGCCGCGCAGACCAGAAGCCACCTGGCTCAGCTCATCGATGGCGAAACTCGCCTGGCGCAGTGACTCGACGGTCTGAGTGCTGGCATCGCTCAATTGCGCCAAGGCCTGGTTGATCTGCTCGGCACCGGTGGCCTGGGCCTGCATGCCTTCGTTGACCATCAGTACACGCGGCGCCAGCGCCTGCACCTGATGGATGATCTGGCTCAGTTGCTCGCCGACCTGCTGCACCTCGAACATGCCACGGCGCACCTCTTCAGAGAACTTGTCCATGCCCATCACCCCAGCCGACACCGCCGACTGGATCTCGCGCACCATCTGTTCGATGTCGTAGGTCGCCACAGCGGTCTGATCGGCCAGGCGGCGCACCTCGGTGGCTACCACGGAGAAGCCGCGACCGTACTCACCCGCCTTTTCCGCCTCGATGGCGGCGTTGAGCGACAGCAGGTTGGTCTGGTCGGCCACCTTGACGATGGTCACTACCATCTGAGTGATGTTGCTGGCTTTCTCGTTAAGAATGCCCAGCTTGGCGTTGACCAGGTCGGCGGCGCCCATGACCTGGTGCATGGTCTCTTCCATGCGGGCCAGCCCTTGCTGACCGGAGCCGGCCAGGCTCGAGGCCTGGTCGGCGGCGCTGGTGACCTCGGTCATGGTGCGCACCAAGTCACGCGAGGTGGCGGCGATTTCGCGCGAGGTGGCGCCGATTTCGGTGGTAGTGGCGGCGGTCTCGGTGGCGGTGGCCTGTTGCTGCTTGGAGGTGGCCGCGATCTCGGTAACCGAGGTGGTCACCTGCACCGACGAACGCTGCGCCTGGGCCACCAGCCCCGCCAGGGATTCAGCCATTTCGTTGAAGCCACTTTCGATGGCGCCAAACTCATCCCTGCGATCCAGGCTCAGGCGCATGCTCAGGTCGCCCGAGCGCAACCGGTCAAGGGCGTGGACGATGCGCTGCATGGGCGAGCTGATCGCACGCATCAGCAACAGCCCACAGACGCCGGCGGCGATGATCGCCAACGCCAGCGACACGATCATGCTGACCTTGGCCGTGGACACCGCGCTGACGATCTCGTTGGTGGCCGCGTCGGCCGACTGGCGGTTGCGCTCAATCACCGTGTTCAGGTGCTTGCGCCCCTCCACCCAGGCTGGCGTGAGCACGTCGCCGATCAGGCGCTGGGCCTCGTTGTAATCGTGGCTGCGGTAGGCATCGAGCACCTGGGTGATGATCTTGAGGTAGTCCTGCTCCTGTTGGGTGAACAGGTCGAAAGCCGTCTGGTCCTCTGCGGTGCGGATGGTGGCCTGGTAATTGGCCATCTGCTCCTTGAGCCGATCCTCGAAGCTTTTGAACAACTCGAGGTCGGCCGAGGTGATCTCGCGGCGGTTCGACAGCCCTACCAGTTGCTGACTGGTGACGTAGCTGTCGACCCAGGCGCTGCGAATCATCGAGCTGTAGTAGACCCCGGGAATGCTGTCGGAGCCGACTTGTGCTTCACTGGACTCGATAGCGTCTAGCCGCGAGTAGGCGGCCACGATCATCAGCAACATGATGGCAATGATCACAGCGAAACTTGCCAGGATCCGTTGGCGCAAGGTCCAGTTCTTCACATTCAGCCCTCAGGAATTCGTCACAAGCGGGGAAAAATTGCCGAAGTATAGCCCAGGCGCCCTGCGCTTATGTGGCTGAATACAGCGTTATTCAGGCCTGCGCTGCAAGATTGATAGCAAAATGCCTGCTACTGACCGGCCGCAAGCCGAACCTGGCTCTCCAGCTCCTGACGCAGCGTCGGCTCAAGGCGCAGTTGGCGGGCCAACTCGTCGAGGTAGGCACGTTCCATGAAGTTTTCCTGATCGACCATCATCACGCTGGCCAAATACATTTCGGCGGCCATTTCCGGCGTCTGCGCCGCACGCGCGACTTCGGCAGGGTCGAGAGGCTTGTTCAGCTCGGCATGCAGCCAGTGCTGCAATTCACGGTCGCTGTCCAGACGGGTGAACTCGCCCTCGATCAAGGCCCGCTCGCGCTCATCGATATGGCCATCTGACTTGGCTGCGGCCACCAGCGCGCGCAACACCGCCTGGCTGTGCTGCTCGGCCTGGGCAGGCGGCAGGCGGTCAAGGGTCTGCGGCTCGTGAATGGTGCTTCCCTGGCGCGCCTGCCAGTTGCCGTAGGCTTTGTAGGCCAATACCCCGAGTGCGGCCAGGCCGCCGTAGGTGAGCACCTTGCCGCCATACTTGCGGGCTTTCTTGTTGCCCATCAGCAAGCCCATCGCCCCCGCCGCCAGGGCACCACCACCGGCGCCGGAGAGCAGGTTGCCGAGGCCTCCGGCAGACGGTTTGGCGGTTCCCTTACCGGCTTTGTCAGCCAGCAGTTGCTGGCCGGACTTGAGTAATTGATCGAGCAGACCGCGGGTATTCATGTGCGTCTCTCCACGCGATGAAAAACAGGCCACCAGAGTAGGGCGACGCCCGCCGTTAGCCACCTGAACAAATGCTTCCAGATGTTGCACCGAGCATCGGCAAAAGCGGACTAGACTCGTTCTGGCCATCCTTGCACAACCGGTGTTTCAACCGGCTGGCTCGCTCACTGTCGCGCTCACGACATCCAACAAGAGGGAACATCATGTCAGTGCAAAAGACCGTTTTGCTCGGTGCCCTGCTGGCCAGCGCCGGCGTCCACGCCGCTGGCCTGCCACAAAAGCTCGGTGCCAGCGAAGGACAGCTGGATATCATCGCCTGGCCCGGCTATATCGAGCGCGGTGACAGCGACAAGGCCTACGACTGGGTGAGCGGCTTCGAGAAGCAGACGGGCTGCAAGGTCAACGTCAAGACCGCCGCCACCTCCGACGAGATGGTCAGCTTGATGAGCAAGGGTGGCTACGACCTGGTGACCGCCTCGGGGGATGCCTCGTTGCGGCTGATTGCAGGCAAGCGCGTGCAACCGATCAACACCGCGCTGATCCCCAACTGGAAGAACCTCGACCCGCGCCTGCAAGGGGGTGCTTGGTACGTGGTCAAGGATCAGGTCTATGGCACGCCCTATCAGTGGGGCCCAAACGTGCTGCTGTACAACACCAACGTGTTCAAGACTCCGCCCACCAGCTGGGGGGTGGTGTTCGAGCCGCAGAACCTGCCCGACGGCAAGCCTAACAAGGGCCGTGTACAAGCCTACGACGGGCCGATCTACATCGCCGACGCAGCGCTCTACCTCAAGTCGGCCAAGCCTGAACTCGGGATCCAGAGCCCCTACGAACTCACCGAGGCACAATACAAGGCCGTGCTTGACCTGCTGCGCCAGCAGCAGCCACTGATCCACCGCTACTGGCACGACGCGACCGTGCAGATGAGCGATGTGAAGAACGAGGGCGTGGTCGCCACCAGCTCCTGGGGCTACATGGTCAATGGCTTGCAAGCCGATAAACAGCCCGTCGCCTCGGTGGTGCCCAAAGAAGGCGCTACCGGCTGGGCCGACACCACCATGCTGCACGCCGAAGCCAAGCACCCGAACTGCGCCTACCAGTGGATGGATTGGTCATTGCAGCCCAAAGTGCAAGGTGACGTAGCCGCCTGGTTCGGGTCGTTACCGGCAGTGCCCGCCGCCTGCACCGGCAGCGAGCTGCTCGGAGCCGAGGGCTGCAAGACCAACGGCTTCGACAACTTTGACAAGATCGCCTTCTGGAAGACCCCACAGTCCGAAGGCGGTAAGTTCGTGCCCTACAGCCGCTGGACCCAGGATTACATCGCGATCATGGGTGGACGGTAACAGGAAGCAATTTTGCCAGGTGTCCCGCCCCCCTGTTGGAGCGGGGTCACCCGCCAAGCATGCAGCTCAGTGAATGGCACCGGCCTAAAGGCCGGTGTTCGCGGGTAAACCCGCTCCTACAGGGACCGCGCATACCTTGAGTTAAGCGCTGAACCTGTTGACACGCGACCAAAGCCGGAGCTACCGAATGCCCCCAGCAGTCCAGTTCACCCAGGTTTGCCGCACCTTCGGCGAAGTCAGGGCAGTCGACCAAGTCAGCATCGACATCCAGGATGGCGAGTTCTTCTCCATGCTCGGCCCCTCCGGTTCGGGCAAGACCACCTGCCTGCGCCTGATCGCCGGTTTCGAGCAGCCCAGCAGCGGCTCGATCCGCATTCACGGCAGCGAGGCAGCGGGCCTGCCGCCTTACCAACGCGACGTCAACACCGTGTTCCAGGACTACGCCCTGTTCCCGCACATGAATGTACGTGACAACGTGGCCTATGGCCTGAAGGTCAAAGGCGTGGCCAAAGCCGAGCGGCACGCCCGCGCCAACGAAGCCTTGGGCATGGTCGCCCTGGACGGTTACGGTGATCGCAAACCCGCGCAGCTGTCTGGCGGCCAGCGTCAGCGGGTGGCGCTGGCCCGCGCGCTGGTCAACCGTCCGCGTGTGCTGCTGCTCGACGAGCCCTTGGGCGCGCTGGATTTGAAACTACGCGAGCAGATGCAGGGCGAGTTGAAAAAGCTTCAGCGCCAACTGGGCATCACCTTCATCTTCGTCACCCATGATCAGACCGAAGCACTGTCGATGTCCGACCGGGTGGCGGTGTTCAACCACGGGCGTATCGAGCAAGTCGATACCCCGCGCAACCTCTACATGAAGCCGGCCACCACGTTCGTGGCCGAGTTCGTCGGCACCTCCAACGTACTGCGCGGCGCACTGGCGCAGCAGCTCAGTGGTAGCACACAGCCGTTCTCGATCCGCCCCGAACACATCCGGCTGGGTGGCAGTACAAGCGCCCATGAGGTGCAGGTGGACGGCGAGCTGCATGACATCCAGTACCAAGGCAGCGCCACGCGCTTCGAACTCAGGCTCGACAGCGGCCAGATACTCGCCGTGAGCCAGGCCAACGACCAGTGGCTGGAACATCCGCCGCTGTGGCAAACCGGCCAGCGCGTGCAGGCCAGCTGGCCACGCGAGGCGATGACCGCGCTGCAGGAAACCCAGCCATGAGCCTGGCCGTGCCAGCGGCGCAGGCGCAGGCCGCGCCGCTACGGCGCCTGAGCAACCTACTGTACCGGCGCCCGAACCTGTACCTGCTGATGCTGCTGATTCCGCCTTTACTATGGTTCGGCGCGATCTACCTGGGTTCGCTGCTGAACCTGCTCTGGCAGGGCTTCTACACCTTCGACGACTTCTCCATGACGGTGACGCCGGAACTGACCCTGGCCAACTTCACCGCGCTGTTCAGCCCGTCGAACTTCGACATCATCCTGCGCACCTTGAGCATGGCCGTGGCCGTGTCGCTGGCCAGCGCCGCCCTGGCCTTCCCCATCGCCTACTACATGGCCCGGTACACCCGTGGCCGGACCAAGGCGTTCTTCTACATCGCGGTGATGATGCCGATGTGGGCCAGCTACATCGTCAAGACCTACGCCTGGACCTTGCTGCTGGCCAAAGGCGGGGTGGCGCAGTGGTTCATCCAGCAGTTGCACCTGGAAGGCGTGTTGCAGTGGGTGCTGGGCATCCCAGGCGTGGGCGGCAGTACGCTGTCCACCTCGCACCTGGGGCGCTTTCTGGTGTTCGTGTACATCTGGCTGCCGTTCATGATCCTGCCGATCCAGGCCGCGCTGGAACGCCTGCCGCCGTCGCTGCTGCAAGCCTCGGCAGACCTCGGCGCGCGCCCTCGGCAAACCTTCATGCAGGTGGTACTGCCACTATCAGTGCCGGGCATCGCTGCGGGTTCGATCTTCACCTTCTCGCTGACCTTGGGCGACTTCATCGTGCCGCAACTGATCGGCCCGCCCGGCTACTTCATCGGCAGCATGGTCTACGCCCAGCAAGGGGCGATCGGCAACATGCCCATGGCGGCGGCCTTCACCCTGGTGCCGATTGTGCTGATCGCCATCTACCTGTCCATCGTCAAACGCCTGGGGGCCTTCGATGCACTCTGAGAACGCCTCATGGGGCCTGCGCCTGGCGGCTTGGGGCGGGCTGGTGTTCCTGCACTTCCCGATCCTGATCATCCTGCTGTACGCCTTCAATACCGAGGATGCCGCGTTCAGTTTTCCGCCCCAGGGATTCACCCTGAACTGGTTCGCCGTGGCCTTCGCCCGAGCCGATGTCCTGGAGGCGATCACGCTGTCGCTACAGGTGGCATGCCTGGCTACGGCAATTGCCCTGGTGCTGGGCACTTTGGCCTCGGTAGCGCTGTACCGACGCGATTTCTTCGGCAAGGAAAGCATCTCACTGATGCTGATCCTGCCCATCGCGCTGCCCGGCATCATCACCGGTATCGCCCTGCTCTCGGCATTCAAGGCGCTTGGCGTGGAGCCTGGGTTGTTCACCATCGTGGTCGGCCACGCGACGTTCTGCGTAGTGATCGTCTACAACAACGTCATCGCCCGCTTGCGGCGCACCTCGCAAAGCTTGATCGAAGCCTCGATGGACTTGGGCGCCGACGGCTGGCAGACCTTCCGCTACATCATCCTGCCCAACCTCGGTTCAGCCTTGTTGGCCGGAGGCATGCTGGCCTTCGCCCTGTCGTTCGACGAAATCATCGTCACCACCTTCACCGCCGGCAACGAGCGCACCCTGCCGATCTGGCTGCTCAACCAGCTCAATCGCCCAAGGGACGTGCCGGTGACCAATGTGGTCGCCATGCTGGTGATGATGGTGACCATGCTGCCGATTCTCGGCGCCTATTACCTGACCCGCGGCGGTGAAAGCGTGGCGGGCAGCGGCAAATGACCCACAAGGAGTTCACGATGCAAACCCGAATGTTGATCAACGGCCGCCTGGTCAATGGCGAAGGCCCGGCCTGGACGGTACTCGACCCGGCCACGGGTACTGCCCTGGCGCAAATCAACGAGGCCACCGAGGCCCAGGTAGACACCGCCGTGCGCGCCGCCGAGCAGGCGTTCGACGGTTGGTCACAGACCACGCCCAAGGAGCGCTCGGCAGCCCTGTTGGCCATCGCCGATGTGATCGAAGCGCACGCCGAGGAACTGGCCCGGCTCGAATCGCAGAACTGCGGCAAGCCCTACCCCGCCGCGCTGGGCGACGAGATCCCGGCCATCGCCGATGTGTTCCGTTATTTCGCCGGAGCTGCACGCTGCTTGGGCGGTTCGGCGGCTGGTGAATACCTGCCGGGGCATACCTCGATGATCCGCCGCGACCCACTGGGCGTGGTGGCCTCCATCGCACCCTGGAACTACCCACTGATGATGCTGGCGTGGAAAATCGCTCCGGCCTTGGCTGCCGGCAACACGGTGGTGATCAAGCCCTCGGAACTCACCCCACTGACCGCCCTGCGTCTGGGCGAGCTGGCCCAGGCACTGCTGCCGGCTGGGGTGCTCAACATTCTGTTCGGACGCGGCCAGAGCGTCGGCAACCCACTGGTCACCCACGCCAAAGTGCGCATGGTTTCGCTGACCGGCTCCATCCCCACCGGCGCGCACATCATCGGAGCCACCGCCAACAGCGTGAAACGCATGCACATGGAACTGGGCGGCAAGGCGCCGGTGCTGGTGTTCGACGATGCCGACATCGACGCGGCCATCGACGGCATCCGTACCTTTGGCTTCTACAACGCAGGCCAGGACTGTACGGCCGCCTGCCGGCTGTATGTGCAAGATGGCATCTACGAGCAGTTCGTCGAACGCCTTGGCGCAGCAGTGGCCAGTATCAAACCCGGCCTGCAGGACGCCGAGGGTACTGAACTCGGCCCGCTGATCAGTGCCCAACACCGCGACAAAGTCGCAGGCTTGGTGCAACGCGCCATCGCCCTGCCGCACATCCGCCTGGTGACCGGTGGCAAAGCCATACCAGGCGACGGTTTCTTCTTCGAGCCGACCGTGCTGGCCGATGCCCAGCAGGATGATGAGATCGTACGCCACGAAGTATTCGGTCCGGTGGTGTCGGTTACCCGCTTCACCGACGAAGCGCAGGCGCTGGAATGGGCCAACGACTCCGAGTACGGCCTGGCCTCATCGGTCTGGACCCGCGACACCGGGCGTGCCCACCGCCTGGCGGCACGCCTGCAATATGGCTGCACCTGGGTGAACACGCACTTCATGCTGGTCAGCGAAATGCCCCATGGCGGGCAGAAGCACTCGGGGTACGGCAAAGACATGTCGATGTATGGGCTGGAGGACTACACCTGCGTGCGGCATGTGATGTTCAAGCATTGATGCTTTGTTGAAGCTACCGTCCTCTTCGCGGGCAAGCCCGCTCCCACAGGTACCGCGCCTGCCTCAGGCTAAGCGCAGTATCTGCGGGAGCGGGCTTGCCCGCGAAGAGTCAAACACTAATCCCTCAGGTCCGACTCGTGGATCGGATTGGCCCGACTGGTAGCGCGCTGATATTGGGCAGGCCACGTGGCCTTGTTGCCGCCCAGGTCGTCGTCGGCATGCAGCGGCCAGTAAGGATCGCGCAGCAGTTCACGAGCAAGAAAAATCACATCGGCCTGGCCGGTACGCAGGATGTGTTCGGCCTGCGCAGGCTCGGTGATCATGCCAACTGTGCCAGTCGCGATTTCCGACTCCTTGCGCACGCGTTCGGCAAAGCGTGTCTGGTAACCGGGGCCGGTGGGGATCTCGGCATTGACCGAAGTGCCGCCGGATGACACGTCGATCAGGTCAACGCCCAAGACGCGCAGGCGGCGGGCCAGCTCGACGGTTTCATCGGGGTTCCAGCCGTCTTCTACCCAGTCGGTGGCTGAGACGCGCACGAACAACGGCAGCTCCTGTGGCCAGACCTTGCGCACCGCCTCGGTCACTTGCAAAGTGAGGCGGATGCGGTTTTCGAAGCAACTGCCGTACTCGTCACGGCGCTGGTTGCTCAGTGGCGAGAGGAACTGGTGCAGCAAATAGCCATGCGCGGCATGGATCTCGACCACCTTGAAGCCGGCCTCCAGTGCCCGCTCGGTGGCGCTGACGAACGCATCGATGATCTGCTGGATGTCCTCCTTGCTCAACTCCCGTGGCGGGGTGTGTTCGGGGTCGAAGGCAATCTTCGACGGCCCTACCGGTTGCCAGCCGCCCTCTTCAGGCTTGACGCTGCCATGCTTGCCAAGCCAGGGGCGATAGGTGCTCGCCTTGCGTCCGGCGTGAGCAAGCTGGATGCCTGGTACGGCACCCTGGGCAGTGATGAAACGGGTGATGCGTTGCAACGGGGCGATCTGTTGATCGCTCCACAGGCCAAGGTCATCGGCCGTAATGCGACCATCGGCGGTGACCGCAACGGCTTCGGTGATCACCAGGCCCGCGCCACCTACCGCGCGGCTGCCCAGATGCACCAGATGCCAGTCGTTGGCCAGGCCGTCGGCGGCGGAATACTGGCACATGGGGGATACGGCAATGCGGTTGGGCAGGGTGAGTTGGCGTAGGGTGTAGGGCTCAAGCAGCAGGCTCATGACGGCACCTCCCAGGGACTCCAATGGTTTGTTCCGGTCCGGAGGGTCATTGTAGGGGTGGGGCCGGTACCGGTTTGATTCAGACTAGACCATGGGGGTGGGGTTCGGATTTCTCGGACTCATTGCTTGCGTTTGGGCTGCCGCGAACGGGCCGCAAGCGGCCCTGCCAAATGTCAATTGAAAGGCTGCCAGGCCCGCGTTCAAGCCCTCAGCGCGGCTCCATGTGGGCAATCATCAACTGCACGCTTTCGTTGCCACGAAACTCGTTCACGTCCAGCTTGTACGCCAACTCCACCCAACGCACCGTGGGGTTCGGCCATACGTCGCGGTCAATGCCAAAGGCGATACCGTCCAGGCGTACCGCACCGCACTCGCTCTTGAGCACCACCTTCAAATGCCGCTCACCCACCACACGCTGCTCCACCAACTGGAACACCCCATGGAACAACGGCTCGGGAAAGTGCTGCCCCCAAGGCCCGGCGTTGCGCAGCGCCTTGGCCAGGTCGAGATGGAACTCCTCGACTGCCAGGCTGCCATCAGACAACAACCGGCCAGTCAAATCGTCTTCACCCAGGTGACGCCGCACTTCTTCATCGAAAGCCTGGGCGAATGCCGGGAAATTACCCTCCGGCAGCGACAACCCCGCCGCCATGGCGTGGCCGCCGAACTTGCTGATCAACTGCGGCTGGCGCGCGGCGATGGCATCCAGCGCATCGCGAATGTGAAAGCCCGGCACAGAGCGTGCAGAGCCCTTGAGCACGCCCTCGCCCGCGTCGGCGAACGCGATGGTCGGTCGGTGGTAGCGCTCCTTCAAGCGTGAAGCGAGGATTCCGATCACGCCCTGGTGCCAATCCGCGTCGAACAGGCACAGGCCATAAGGCATGGACTCAAGCGGCAGGTCCTTGAGTTGGGCCAAAGCCTCGCGCTGCATGCCCTGCTCGATGGACTTGCGATCCTGGTTCAAGCCATCGAGTTGCTGCGCCATGTCCAATGCCAACGCCGCGTCATCGCACAGCAGGCACTCGATACCCAGGCTCATGTCGTCCAGACGGCCAGCCGCGTTGAGCCGTGGCCCCAGGATGAAGCCAAGATCGGTAGAGGTGATGCGCCGGTGATCGCGCCGAGCCACTTCGAGAATCGCCTTGAGCCCTGGCCGGGCGCGACCGGCACGGATACGCTCCAGTCCCTGGTGCACCAGGATGCGGTTGTTGGCATCCAGCGGCACCACGTCGGCGACACTGCCCAGCGCCACCAAGTCCAGCAGCTCGCCGATGTTCGGCTGCGGTTGCTGCTCGTAGCGCCCAAGACTGCGCAAACGTGCACGTAGGGCCATCAGCACGTAGAAGATCACCCCGACCCCTGCCAACGCTTTGCTCGGGAATGCGCAACCCGGTTGGTTGGGATTGACGATGGCGTCGGCCGCCGGCAACTGCTCGCCCGGCAAATGGTGGTCGGTCACCAGCACCGTGAGGCCGGCCGCCTTGGCGGCCGCCACCCCTTCTACGCTGGAGATACCGTTATCCACCGTGATCAGCAACTGGGGCTGACGCTGCAGCGCCACCTCGACAATCTCGGGGGTCAGGCCATAACCGTACTCGAAACGATTCGGCACCAGGTAATCGACATGCGCAGCGCCCAGCAGGCGCAGACCCAGGACCCCGACGGTACTGGCGGTGGCGCCGTCAGCATCGAAGTCACCGACGATGAGGATACGCTGGCGTTGATCCAGTGCCTGCAGCAACACGTCCACTGCCGCGTCGATCCCCTTGAGCTGCTGGTACGGCAGTAACCGCGCCAGGCTCTTGTCCAGTTCAGTCTCGGACTGCACGCCACGGGCGGCATATAGGCGAGTCAGCAACGGTGGCAGGTTGCCCAGCAGGGGCAATGTCGGGGGCAGAGGACGGGGTTCGATACGCATGGGGTCTTCAATCGTCAGGTGGAGGCCAGTTCAACCGCGCTCGCCAAGCAGCCACTCCAGCTGCACTTCATGCTGACCACGGTCGTCGGTGACGAATACAGTGCCTTCGCTGATCATCACGTCCCACTTGATGGTGCGCGGCATGTCAGTGGCCAGGGTTTCCAGCACCTCCTGAGGCACTGCGGCAATACTCAGGTTCTTCAGGCCCTTGACCGCATCCAGCACTTTGTTCTGCCATACACGCAGACTGCCGTAGGCCAGCAGGCTGGTGCGCTCGGTGCGACGCGAACACCAGGTCAGGCGCTCAGCATCGGGCTGGCCGACTTCGATCCAGTGCAGGATGCGGTCATCCAGGCTCTTTTCCCACAACGCGGCTTCATCGACATCCGACAGACCACGGCCGAACGACAGGCTCTCGTTGTACCAGAGGGCATATGCCAACAAGCGCACAGCCATGCGCTCCTCGGTTTCGGACGGGTGCCGGGCGATGGTCTGGCGAACGCTTTCGTATACGCCGCGGTCGAGGTCGGTCAGATTCAGTTCGAACTTGTAGGTGGTGGACGGCTGGGCCATGGGCGGGGGCTTCGTTGAAAAAGAAAGGGCGACAGTCTACCCGATCTGGCGCCCGAGGTCGGCTGCGCATTGGCATGGGTGCGACGGCAGTACCTGACACCGTCGAGCTGTGATAAAACCACCGCACCACGCCATTCGCCACGGATGCCCCATGTCTACGCCCAGCAAACCCCTCGCCGGCCTCAAAGTCATCGAGCTTGGCACCCTGATCGCCGGCCCGTTCGCCTCGCGTATCTGCGCCGAGTTCGGTGCCGAGGTGATCAAGGTCGAATCCCCCGATGGCGGCGATCCGCTGCGCAAATGGCGCAAGCTCTACGAAGGCACCTCGCTGTGGTGGTTCGTGCAGGCCCGCAACAAACAGTCGCTCACCCTCAACCTCAAGCACCCCGAAGGGCGCGAGGTGCTCAAGCAGCTACTCGCCGAGGCCGACATCCTGATCGAGAATTTCCGCCCTGGCGTGCTGGAAAAGCTCGGCTTGGGCTGGGACGTGCTACATGCGCTCAATCCGCGCCTGGTCATGGTGCGCCTGTCCGGCTTTGGCCAGACCGGCCCGATGAAAGACCAGCCAGGCTTCGGCGCGGTCGGCGAGTCGATGGGCGGGCTGCGCTACATCACCGGTTTCGAGGACCGTCCGCCAGTGCGCACGGGGATTTCCATCGGTGACTCGATCGCCGCACTGTGGGGCGTGATCGGCGCACTGATGGCCTTGCGTCATCGCGAGGTAAACGGCGGTCAGGGCCAGGTGGTGGACGTGGCCTTGTACGAAGCGATCTTTGCCATGATGGAAAGCATGGTCCCGGAATTCGACGTGTTCGGTTTCATCCGCGAGCGCACCGGCAACATCATGCCTGGCATCACCCCCTCCAGCATCCATACCACTGCCGACGGTCGCCATGTGCAGATTGGTGCCAATGGCGATGCGATCTTCAAGCGCTTCATGCAGGCCATCGGTCGCAACGACCTGGCCGAGGACACGTCGCTGGCCAGCAACGATGGCCGTGATGCGCGCCGCGACGAACTGTACGGGGTGATCGACCGTTGGGCCAACAGCCTGCCGCTGAACCAGGTGATGCAGGTACTCAACGACGCCGAGGTGCCCGCCAGTCGCATCTACTCGGCCCAGGATATGTTCGACGACCCACAGTACCTGGCCCGCGAGATGTTCCTGCAGGCCAAGCTGCCGGACGGCAAGCCGTTCCGAATGCCGGGGATCGTGCCCAAGCTGTCCGACACCCCAGGCTCTGCCGACTGGGTAGGCCCGCAGCTGGGCGAACACACCGACACGGTGCTGGGCGGGCTTGGCTACGATGCCGCCGCCATCGCCCGCCTGCGCCAGAGCGGCGCGGTCTGATACGCCAGGCACCCGGCCCATGTGCAACCTTCGCCTGACGCTGGTTTTCTGCCTGCTGATGAGCGCCTTAAGCGCGCAGGCGCAAGCGCCTCGCGAACATTTGCTATGGCTGGTGCGCGACCTGCCTCCATTCACCATCTTCGAGGGCCCAGCCAAAGGCCAGGGCGTGATCGACCAGATGCTGCCGCTGTTAATCGCGCAGATGCCCGAGTACGACCACAGCATCCTCAGGGTCAACCGTGCCCGCGGCATCCAGATGCTCCAGGGCACGGCGCTCACCTGCGACCCCACGCTGCTGTGGACGCCCGAGCGTGACAAGTACGCGCACTTTTCCAGACCCTCGCTGGCGGTGCTCAGCGGAGGACTGGTGGTTCGCAAACAGGACCAAGGGCTGCTGGCAGCCTACGTCAATGGCCACCAAGTCAACCTGCGCCACCTGATGAGCGACGCCCGGCTCAAGCTGGGTATCGTTGCCGAACGCAGCTACAGCGCCCAGGTCGACGCGATGCTCCAGCAGTTTCCCGACAGCGCGTTGACCCGGCACTATGGCAGCGACGCCACCTCCAGCCTGTTGCAGATGCAGCAGCTCGGCCGGCTGCAAGCGGTACTGGGTTACTGGCACGAATTCCGCTATCTGCTACAGCAACAGGGCAGGTCGGCGCAGGACTATGTGTTCTATCCAATCGAAGGCGTCGATCACTTTCAGCTCTTGCGCGTAGGCTGCACCGACACTGCACAGGGCCGCGAAGCGGTAAACCACATCGACCGCTTGCTGCTGCAACTGCGTCGCGACACGCTCCCCAGCCTGTATACCCAATGGCTGGACCCGGCGCTGCGCGCCGAGTACCTGGAACAGGCAAGGCAGTTGTTCGAGGATGCCGCTGTCGATATCCCCCCACAGCCCTGAACTAGGCAAAAGAAACCCCGGTCGCTGGGGTCGACGACCGGGGTCAAGTGCAAGCCCTGAAGGCTTCGCGCGACAGCGTAACGGCACCGGAGCTAAGCACCGTCACCCTGCCCTTGCTCATTCAGATAGGCCAATCAGGCAAAGGTTCCCTGGGTCTGAGGTTGATGCTGGTGTCGCAGCGCGGCGATCACACAGGGTTGCAGACGCCCTTCGGCGATCTGTAGATCGCGATGCAGGCCATCGACCACGTCGACCAGCAGACGCTGCTCGCGTAACTGACACGCAGCTACCTTGCGCTGGAGGATGAGCGTGCCGTGTTCGTCATGCAGTGTCAGTTGGCGACCGCCATCGGCGTCGAGGCTACCGAGGCTGGCGTGGTAAGGGGCAAGGGCATCGTTGAGCAGTCTGCAGATTCTTTCCATCCGGATCACTCGTTGGCTGTTGGACATACTGGAACTGACCGTCGAGCCCATCGGAAAGTTCGCCCCACAGGCCCGCCTTGTCGAGCATGCGCAGGCAATGTGACAGTTTGCAGGCGATGCGCCAGCGAAGGCTTCAGAGCTGTGCCAGTGCCTGTTGCAGGGCGACCGTCGACATAGGCCACGGTAACTCGCCAACCACGCGAAACCCCTGTGTGCGGGCGTCCTGGGCCAGGTCGAGAGACCTTTCGCCCACCCCTCCGACGAACAGCAACGCTCGCGGGGCGCCGCCCTTGTGCAGACACTGGAACAACGAACGTGCACAGGGCTCAGGCATCCTGTGGTCGAGCACCAACACATCGACACCCTGCTCACGCCCCAACCAGGCGCGGGTGTCGCACAAGTCGTCACTTACGCACACATGGAACACGCCTTGGGCGTTGAAAGCCTGGTGCAGGAAGATCTGATGGAAGGGCCTGGCCTGGTGGATAAGAACACGAAGGCTGTGCACGGGGCGGCTCGCTACGAAATTGAAGAGCCGCACTCTAAGTGTCCCGCATACCACGAACCTATAGGAAACTTCCTAAGTTGACCGATGCTTTTTCCCACATAAGAAAAAGCCCATCCAAAGGATGTAGTGCTGTTCACTTAGGGCTCTGTAGGAGCAGCCTTGCCGCGGCGCCGGACCGGCCGGAAAGGGCCGCAAAGCGGCCCCGACGATCTTAAGTGAACAGCATTACATCTAAAGGATGGGCTCTTCTCGAAGGGCGATACCTTACAGCGGCTTACCACGATTCCCATGCTGGCTGACGAACGCCTGAACGGTCTTCAGGTCGTTGGCCAGCACCGTGCAGCGCTCTTCGCGGCTGAACAGGTCGCTCAGGTGCGCCGGCAGCTCCAGTGCCTTGCCGACACCGGCCTTCTCGACCGCCTCTGGGAACTTGACCGGGTGCGCAGTGCCCAGCACCACCATCGGGGTGTCCAGGCTGCGGCGGCACTCACGGGCCGCCTTGACGCCAATGGCAGTGTGCGGGTCGAGGACCTCACCGGTGCTCTGGAACACCTCGGCGATGGTTTCGCAGGTCTGCTCGTCGGTCACTGCCAGCGAATCGAACAGCTTGCGCGCCTCGGTCCAGCGGTCCTGCTCGACGCTGAAGCCGCCACCTTGCTTGAAGGTGTCCATCAGTTGGGCGACCGCTGCACCGTTGCGACCGTGCAGGTCGAACAGCAAGCGCTCAAAGTTGGACGAGACCATGATGTCCATCGACGGCGACAGGGTCGGGTGCAGGGCATCCTTGACGTACTGATTGCCGCTCATGAAGCGGTGCAGGATGTCGTTGCGGTTGGTGGCGACCACCAGCTGGCTGATCGGCAGGCCCATGTTGCGTGCCAGGTAGCCGGCGAAGATGTCGCCGAAGTTGCCGGTCGGCACCGAGAACGCGACCGAACGAGCCGGGCCACCGAGCTGCAAGGCGGCGTGGAAGTAGTAGACGATCTGGGCCATGATCCGCGCCCAGTTGATCGAGTTGACCGCCACCAAACGCGTGCCTTTGAGGAACGACTGGTCGGCGAAGCTGGCCTTGACCATCTCCTGGCAGTCGTCGAAGTTGCCCTCGATGGCGATGTTGTGGATGTTCTCGCCGAGGATGGTGGTCATCTGGCGGCGCTGCACTTCCGACACGCGCTGGTGCGGGTGCAGGATGAAGATGTCGACGTTATCGCAGCGGCGGCAGCCTTCGATGGCGGCCGAGCCGGTATCACCACTGGTGGCACCGACGATCACCACGCGTTCGCCGCGCTTGAGCAGCACGTGGTCAAGCAGGCGGCCGAGCAGTTGCAGGGCGAAATCCTTGAACGCGAGCGTCGGGCCATGGAACAGCTCCATCACCCACTCGTTGCCATTGAGCTGGCGCAGCGGCGCCACCGCGGCGTGAGCGAAGTTGCCGTAGGTTTCTTCGAGGATTTTCTTGAAGTCGGCGTCAGCGATGCTGCCTTCGACGAACGGGCGCATCACCCGGAAGGCCAGCTCGTGGTACGGCAGGCCAGCCCAGGAGGCGATCTCTTCCTGGGTGAAGCGTGGCAGGTTTTCAGGAACGTACAGGCCGCCATCGGTGGCAAGGCCGGCCAACAGCACGTCTTCGAAGTTCAGGGCCGGAGCCTGGCCGCGGGTACTGATATAACGCATGGGTGCAAACCTTCGGTTTGAGCGGCAAGTCGCGAGCTGCAAGCTACAAGAAAAAAGCCGATCGGCGATGCTCTTGCGCAGGATGCCCCTACTTTGCCGCAAATGTAATCATTCAGAGCCCCAACACGAGCTGCTTGCAGCTTGTAGCGTGGGGCTTACCGCTTAGTTGAGCTGTTCGACGCGGATGCGCACGACATTGCCGACCACATCCTGGAGCGCCTCAAGAGCAACGATGGCGTCATCGATGCGCTGCTCGACCACACGATGGGTCAGCAGGATCATCGGCACCAGGCCGTCCTGTTCCTCGGCTTCCTTCTGCATGATCGACTCGATGTTAATGCCACGCTCGGAGAGGATGCTCGCCACCTGGGCCAGGACACCGGGATGATCCTTGGCCTGGATCCGCAGGTAGTAGGCGCTCTCGCACGCATCAATTGGCAGGATCGGGTGGTCCGACAGCGAATCGGGCTGGAAGGCCAGGTGCGGGACGCGGTTCTCTGGGTCCGAGGTCATGGCACGCACCACATCCACCAGGTCGGCCACCACCGACGAAGCGGTCGGTTCCATGCCGGCGCCGGCGCCGTAGTACAGCGTGGAGCCTGCGGCATCGCCGTTGACCATCACCGCGTTCATCACGCCATTGACGTTGGCGATCAGACGGTCGCTTGGGATCAGCGTCGGGTGTACGCGCAGCTCGATACCGGCCTGGGTGCGGCGCGCCACGCCCAGGTGCTTGATGCGATAGCCCAGGGCCTCGGCGTAATTGACATCAGCGGTGGTCAGCTGGGTGATGCCTTCGGTGTAGGCTTTGTCGAATTGCAGCGGGATGCCAAAGGCGATGGATGCCAGGATGGTCAGCTTGTGCGCCGCATCGATGCCCTCGACGTCGAACGTTGGGTCGGCTTCGGCGTAACCCAGCGCCTGGGCTTCGGCCAGCACGTCCGGGAAAGCGCGGCCTTTCTCGCGCATTTCGGTGAGGATGAAGTTGCCGGTGCCGTTGATGATCCCGGCCAGCCAGTTGATGCGGTTGGCCGACAGGCCTTCGCGGATTGCCTTGATCACCGGGATGCCACCGGCTACCGCCGCTTCGAAGGCAACGATGACGCCCTTCTCGCGTGCCTTGGCGAAAATCTCGTTGCCGTGCACGGCGATCAACGCCTTGTTGGCAGTGACAACGTGCTTGCCGTTGTCGATGGCCTTGAGTACCAGGTCACGGGCGATGGTATAGCCGCCGATCAGCTCGATGACGATATCGATCTCGGGGTTGCTGGCAACTTCGAACACGTCAGCGGTAATGGGGGTACCGGTAATCTGGCAGTTCGGGTTCTGCGAGCGCATGGCAATCTGTGCCACTTCAATACCGCGCCCGGCACGGCGGGCAATCTCCTCGGCGTTGCGCTGAAGTACATTGAAGGTACCGCCACCGACGGTCCCCAACCCACAGATGCCTACTTTGACCGGTTTCACTGTGAACTCCCCATTGAACGGCCGGCACCTGCGCCGACCGTGAAACATGCCGTCACCCCATGACGACGGCGTACTGAATTGATTACTTGCTAGCGGCCAAGGCCAACTTGGCCACTTGTGGTGCCGGCTGGTAGCCCGGAATCACCTGGCCGCTCTGCAGCACGATCGCCGGCGTGCCGTTGACGCCAATCGACTGCCCCAGGGCAAACTGCTTGCCAACCGGGTTCTCGCACTTGGCGGCCTTGATTTCTTTGCCATCGACCATCTTGTCCATTGCCGCGCGGCGGTCGCTGGAGCACCACACGGCCTGCAACTGTTCGTCACCCGCCGAGCCCAGGCCCTGGCGCGGGAAGGCGACGTAGCGCACTTCGATACCGCGCTTGTTCAGTTCGGGGATTTCGGCGTGCAGCTTGTGGCAGTAAGGGCAGGTGGTGTCGGTGAACACGGTGATGTGCGACTTGGTTTCGCCCTTGGCCGGGTACACGACCATTTCGGCGGTCGGAATGCCATTGATCAGCTTGGCGATGCCTTGACGCTCGGTTTTCTCGGTGAGGTTGACCGGCTTGCCATCCTGGATCTGGAACAGGTAGCCCTGCATCACGAACTGGCCATCGGCACTGGCGTACAGCACACGGCCACCTTGCAGCTTGACTTCGTACAGGCCATTGAGTGGGCTGCTGGCAACGCTCTCGACCGGCACTTCAAGCGAAAGGTTCTGCAACGACTTGCGGATCGCCTGCTCGGCGCTGGCATTGCTATCAGTCGCCGCGGCGGCGGCAAAGGTGCTGGCCAGCGCCAGGGCGGCGGCGGCAAAAAGCTGGGTCACGCGCATGGGAACTCCTGAGGGCGGACGGGGCCGATGAAACACGCCTGCGGCTGGAAATGCGGCGTTCGTGCGGCCCTTGCAACAAACCGTCCAAGCCTACCACAACAGACGCCTTCGGAATGTCCTCTCAAGCACCGGTCGGCGGAACATGAAAATCATTCATCCGCGCGGATGATGCTGGGCATGCAGCTGTTGCAGGCGTGCCTTGGCCACGTGGGTGTAGATCTGCGTGGTCGACAAATCACTGTGGCCCAGTAGCATCTGCACCACGCGCAGGTCGGCGCCGTGGTTGAGCAGGTGAGTGGCGAAAGCATGCCGCAAGGTGTGCGGCGACAGCGGTTTGTCGATGCCTGCCACCTGGGCGTGATGTTTGATCCGGTGCCAGAAGGTCTGGCGCGTCATCTGCTCGCCGCGCTGGCTAGGAAACAACACGTCGCTGGGGCGTCCATTGAGCAGTTCGGCGCGGCCATCGCGCAAGTAACGCTCGACCCACAACACCGCCTCCTCGCCCATCGGCACCAGGCGCTCCTTGCTCCCCTTGCCCATCACCCGCAACACACCCTGGCGCAGGTTGACCTGATCCAGGGTGAGGCTGACCAGTTCGGTCACACGCAAACCACAGGCATACAGCACTTCAAGCATGGCCCGGTCGCGCTGGCCGATGGCTTCGCTGCGCTCGGGTGCTTGCAGCAACGCTTCGACATCGGCTTCGGACAGCGACTTGGGCAGCGGACGTCCCAACTGCGGCATGTCCACCTGCAACGTCGGATCGACGCCAATCAGTCGTTCGCGCAACAAATACCGGTAGAAACCACGTACGCCGGACAGAAAGCGCGCCGTCGAACGAGGCTTGTAGGCCTGATCGAAACGCCAGGCCAGGTGATCGAGGATCAGCTCGCGCCCAGCGTCGGGCAAGGCCACGCCTTTGTCCTGCAACCAGCCGTTGAACAGGGCCAAGTCGCTGCGGTACGAGGTGCGGGTGTTATCGGACAGGCCTTTTTCCAGCCAAAGGGCATCGAGGAACTGGCCGATCAGGGGGTGGTCGAGGGCAGCCATGGGTACCAGAGAGTCAAGTCGCCAAATGTCTTAAAGCAGATTACCGCTTGCCTCAAACCTGCGGCAATACCGGCACCGGACGCTTGTCTTCATCGATGGCAACGAAGCTGAACACACCATGGATCGCCCGCTCGCGGCCGTCGAGGTACATGTTCTCGACGAACACATCCACCTGCACCTGCAAGCTGGTGTTGCCGACTTTCACCACCGTACCGACCAACTCGACGATGGTGCCCGCTGGAATCGGGTGCTTGAAGTCGATCCGGTCGGTGGGCACGGTCACCAGGGGCAGGCGACAAAAACGCGTGGCGGCGATGAACGACACTTCGTCCATCCAGGCCAAGGCGGTACCGCCGAACAAGGTGTTGTGGTGGTTGGTGGTATTGGGGAACACCGCCTTGGTCACACGGGTGACCGACAGCTCGGTGCGGCGCTGGATTTCCTGCTCGCGCGGGGTCATGGGCAACTCACGTCTAAGGGGGTTGAGGACAGTGGCGCCTGCTGCTTGGGGTAGATCCATCGACGCAGGACGCAGAAAGCAAAAAAGCAGCCCGAAGGCTGCTTTTTTCTCGCTAGGCGGCCTCGGCCACCGGGCAAACTGTACTCAGGACAGTTTTTCCTTGATGCGAGCGGCTTTGCCGGACAGGTCGCGCAGGTAGTACAGCTTGGCTTTACGCACGTCACCACGACGTTTCACGGCCAGGCTGTCGATCTGCGGGCTGTAGGTCTGGAAGGTACGCTCTACGCCAACGCCGCTGGAGATCTTGCGCACGGTGAAGGCGCTGTTCAGACCGCGGTTACGCTTGGCGATAACGACGCCTTCGAACGCCTGCAGACGCGAGCGGTCGCCTTCCTTCACTTTAACCTGGACGACAACGGTGTCGCCGGGTGCGAAGGTCGGGATCTCTTTGCTCATCTGCTCGGCTTCGAGCTGCTGGATGATCTTGTTGGTCATGCTGTGCTCCTAAGATGGATACGCGATCCACCATCGATACGTTTAACTATCGTCCCGCTCGCGGAGGTATTCCTCGAGCAGCTTCTTCTCTTCTCCAGAAAGCGAGCGACTTTCCAGAAGATCGGCGCGTCGTTCGAAGGTCCTACCAAGGGACTGCTTCATCCGCCAACGCCGGATATGTGCATGGTTGCCACTTAGCAACACGTCGGGTACACGCTGATCCGCATACACCTCAGGTCGGGTGTAGTGCGGGCAATCCAGCAGACCGTCGGTGAAAGAGTCTTCCTCCGCCGAGTCCACATGCCCTAAAGCTCCGGGCAGCAGCCGCGTAACCGCATCGATCAGTACCATGGCCGGCAGCTCGCCACCGGAAAGCACATAGTCACCAATCGACCACTCCTCATCGACATGAGCCTCGATAAAGCGCTCGTCGATGCCTTCATAACGACCGGCGATCAGGATCAACGATTCCTGTTCGGCCAGGCCTTTGACCGCCTGCTGCGTCAGCTTGCGGCCTTGTGGCGAAAGGTAGATCACCTTTGCCGATGCTCCGGTCGCCTGCCTGGCACTGGCCAGGGCGTCTTCCAGAGGCTTGATCTTCATCACCATGCCCGGACCACCGCCAAACGGACGATCATCCACCGTATGATGGCGATCAGTGGTGTAGTCCCGCGGGTTCCAGCAGGTCACTTGGAGCAACCCCTGTTTCACCGCACGGCTGGTAATGCCGTACTCCGTGATGGCCGAGAACATCTCGGGGAACAACGTGACGACTTCTACGCGAAGGTTGCCCATCGTCAGAAATCCGCGTCCCATTCGACACGCATCACACCTGCTTCCAGGTCGACGGCAAGCACGCATTGCGCCGTATAGGGCAATAGACGCTCGCGATCATCCAGGCTGCCTGCGCAAGGCTTGACCACCAATACATCGTTTGCACCGGTCTCCAACAAGTGATCGACCTTGCCGAACAGTTGTTCGTCCTGGTTGATGACTTTCAGACCCACCAACTGGTACCAGTAGTACTCGTCAGCGGCCAGGTTGGGCAAAAGGCTGCGTGGAACGCAGATTTCGTAACCGCTCAGAAGACGGGCTTCATCACGATCATCGAGGCCTTTCAACTTGACGACCAGGCCCTTCTGGGAGCCACGACCGTTGACCAGCTCGACCTGCTTTACCTTGCCTTCGTGCCGAAGCGTCCAGCGCGGGTAATCCAGCAGGTTTTCAATCGGATCGGTAAAGGAATACACCTTCACCTCGCCGCGAACGCCGTGAACCGAAAAAATCTTGCCAACGACGATGAGGTCGTCAGCCTTCTCTGGCGTCGCGTTCATACTGCTCAGGCTGCGGCCTTGGCAGCGTCCTTCAGCAGCTGAGCAACACGCTCAGACGGCTGCGCGCCCTGGCTCAGCCAGTAGGTGACGCGTTCCTGGTTGACCGACAGCTTGACTTCGGCGCCCGATGCGATCGGGTTGAAGAAGCCAACGCGCTCAACGAAACGGCCGTCACGGGCGTTACGCGAGTTGGTCACGGTCAGGTGGTAGAAAGGGCGCTTCTTGGAGCCGCCACGGGCAAGACGGATGGTTACCATGTGAACATCGTTCCTATAGTCGGTGCTGCAAAACTGAATGCCCAATGGGCACACGGGTGCCCAAAAGGCCGCATATTCTCAGGGAATACACGGACATTTGCAAATGCCTTTTTCGGCAGGTGCATGCCCCGCCGCTCAGCCTTGCTGGTTAGAGCCGCCTCAAGACGGCCATGCCCCCGCCGAAGCGGGGTCTGGCGGGCCACCTGATATCAAGGAAGCCCGCCGGATTCGCTTACAGTTTCGGCATGCCGCCACCCGGCAGCATCCCACCCAGGCCACGCATCATCTTGGCCATGCCGCCTTTGGCGGAGAATTTCTTCATCATTTTCTGCATCTGCTTGTGCTGCTTGATCAGCCGGCCGATGTCCTGCACCTGGGTACCGGAGCCCAGTGCGATACGGCGCTTGCGCGAGCCGCTGATCAGTTCAGGGTCGCGACGCTCTGCCGGGGTCATGGAGTTGATGATCGCCTCCATTTGCTTGAACTGCTTCTCGGCCGCACCCTGGGCGTTGCCCATCTGCGACAGGTTGACGCCGCCGATGCTCGGCAGCTTGTCCATCAGGCCGCCAAGGCCGCCCATGTTCTTCATCTGTTGCAGTTGGTCGCGGAAGTCTTCGAGGTCGAAGCCCTTGCCCTTCTTCAGTTTCTTGGCGAGCTTGTCGGCCTTGGCCTTGTCGATGTTCTGCTCGGCCTGCTCGATGAGGCTGAGCACATCGCCCATGCCGAGGATGCGCGAGGCGATGCGGTCTGGGTGGAACGGCTCCAGCGCCTCGGTCTTCTCGCCCATACCGATGAACTTGATCGGCTTGCCGGTGATCGCGCGCACCGACAGCGCGGCACCGCCACGCGCATCACCGTCGACCTTGGTCAGCACCACGCCGGTCAGCGGCAGGGCATCGCCGAAGGCCTTGGCGGTGTTGGCGGCGTCCTGACCGGTCATGGCGTCGACCACGAACAGCGTCTCGATCGGCTTGACTGCGGCGTGCAGGGCCTTGATCTCGTCCATCATGTCGGCGTCGACATGCAGGCGACCAGCGGTATCGACGATCACCACGTCGATGAACTTGAGCTTGGCTTCGCGAATCGCCGCTTCGGCAATGGCCACCGGCTTCTGGCTGATATCGGACGGGAAGAAGGTCACGCCGATGTCATTGGCCAGGGTTTCAAGCTGCTTGATCGCTGCCGGACGATAGACGTCGGCCGACACCACCATCACGGTCTTCTTCTTGCGTTCCTTAAGGTGGCGAGCCAGCTTGCCGGCGGTGGTGGTCTTACCCGCGCCCTGCAAACCGGCCATCAGCACCACGGCGGGCGGCGCGGCGTTGAGCGCGAGCTCTTCGTTGGCGGCGCCCATCAGGCTTTCCAGCTCAGCCTGGACGATCTTCACGAAGGCCTGGCCTGGGGTCAGACTGCGCGACACCTCGGTGCCGACCGCACGCTCCTTGACGCTGTTGACGAAATCCTTGACCACCGGCAGGGCGACGTCGGCCTCAAGCAGGGCCATGCGCACTTCGCGCAGCGTGTCCTTGATATTGTCTTCGGTCAGCTTGGCCTTGCCGGTGACATGGCGCAGCGTCTGTGACAGGCGGTCGGTCAGGTTTTCGAACATGGTGATCCTTTCAGGCCCAGTGAAGCCGAGGTTTTTCAGGCGCCCGGGACACGCGGGGTGGAGGCCGGGCACAACAAGGCGGCGATTATAGCGAAGACTGCCACCTGCGCACACCTTGGAGCGGCAAGCGGCAAGCTTCAAGAAAAAGCGCGATAGGCCACCCCCTGATGCCAGTCAGTTAACCTTTCGCTGCTACTTGATTGAGGCTGCTCTGGCGCCCCAATTGGCTTAGCGGACAGGCATCAGGCCCCCCCTGCTTTTACTTGCCACGTGCAGCTTGCAACTTGAAGCGCGCACCCAGTCTTCCTAGAGCTGCGGGTTCTATGCCAAACTCCGTCCCTTTAGGGCTTGCCTGCCAGGACTTATGTTCTCTTCCCCCAGCCTCATCCCGAATCTGCTCGCTGCCCTGCTCTACGTGGCGGCGACCGTCTACCAGGCCATGGGCCTTGCCCGTGGCGCCCGGGCCGACAAACGGCTGCTCGGCGTACTTGGCGTGCTGGCGGTACTCGCCCAGGGCAGCGCCCTGCTGTTCCAGCTGATCACGCCCCTGGGGCTGAGCCTGGACTTCTTCAGCGCCGCCAGCCTGATCGCTGCCGCCGTGATCGCCCTGACCCTGCTCGCCTGCCTGAGCATTCCCGTGGAAAACCTGCTGGTGCTGCTGTTCCCGCTAGGTGCGGTGACCGCGCTGCTGTCGCAGTTCGCGCCTCCGGGCACCGTGCCGCTGATCAATGAAGAGCCCGGCATCCTCGCCCACATCCTGCTGTCGATCCTGGCCTACGGCCTGTTCACCATCGCGGTGTTCCAGGCGCTGTTGCTGCTGCTGCAGGACCGCCAGCTGAAAAACAAGCACCCGTCCGGGCTGATCCGCAACTTCCCGCCGCTGCAAACCATGGAAAGCCTGCTGTTCGGCTTCCTCTGGGCCGGCTGGATTCTGCTATCGCTGTCGCTGCTCTCGGGCTGGCTGTTCCTCGAAAATCTGTTCGCCCAGCACCTGGTACACAAGACCCTGCTGGCCTGCGTGGCCTGGGTCGTATTCAGCGTGCTGCTGTGGGGGCGTACACGCCTGGGCTGGCGCGGCCACAAGGCCATCCGCTGGACCCTGGCCGGTTTCTGCCTGCTGATGCTGGCCTATTTCGGCAGCAAGCTGGTCCGCGAATTCATCCTGCATATCTGACGACCGCCCATGGACACCTTGCCGTACGCCCCGCTGCTCGGCACCCTCGCACTGGCCCTGTTGTGGTCGGCGCTGTTTAGCGCAGTGGACAGCGCTCGCCAACAGCTCAACGGCCACGCCGAACCTTCCCTGCCAGCCCAGGCCCTGGTGCTGTGCGCCAGCCTTGGCAAACTGCTGGTCATGGGCCTGGCCTGCCTGGTCGGCCAGCGCTACAACGGCGAGCATGGTTTCTGGCTCGCCGGCCTCGGCGCGTCAGCGGCCCTGTTGGTGTTCGCCGAGTTCCTCCCGCGGCGCCTGGCACGGCGCAACCCGCAAGCCTTCCTCAGCCTCGGCGCAAGCCTGCTCAAGTTGCCCTTGGCCATATTGCAACCGCCAGCGCGCCTGCTCGACGGTATCGCCCGGCTGATCCTGCGGCCGTTTCGCGTGCAAGGCACTGCGGTGGCGCTGCACCCACAGGCGCCAGACGACTTCGACCAGGCAGACGTCCCCGAGCAGCCCCAGCATGGCCTGTTCGAGGGCTTGCAGGCACTAGACAAAATCACCGTCAACGACATCCTGGTACCACGCAATGACGTCGATGGGGTCAACCTCGACGAGCCCATCGAGCATATCATCGAGCAACTGATCGTCAGCCGGCACACCCGCCTGCCGGTGTACCACAACGACATCAACCAGGTCGAAGCGGTGCTCAACACCAAGCTGATCAGCCACCTGCTGCCACGTGCCGAGCTGACGCTGGAAAAGCTCCAGGCCGCCTGCTACGAACCCTACTTCATTCCCGAAAGCACGCCCTTGCACATGCAGTTGCTGAACTTCCACAAACAGCAGCGGCGCATGGGCGTGGTGGTGGATGAATACGGCGAAGTGCTGGGCATCGTCACCCTGGAAGACATCCTCGAGGAGATCGTCGGCGAGTTCGAGGACGAGCACAGCCTCGACAACCCCCATGTCCACCCCCAAGCGGACGGGCGCTTCATCATCGAAGGCGCTGCGTCGCTGCGCGAGATCAACCGCACGCTGGGCTGGCACCTGCCCAGCGACGGCGGCCCGAAGACCCTCAACGGGCTGGTCACCGAAGCGCTGGAGAGCATTCCAGCCAGCGCGGTGTGCCTGAAGATCGGCCGCTACCGCCTGGAAATCCTCGCAACCGAGGACAATTGCGCCAGCAAGGTACTGGCCTGGACCGTGACCCGCTAGCTATACTCGGTCGAGCTTATCCAGCCCTGCCCTCACGCCTGCTATCCGCACCCGGCGCCCGATGGCCAGTCCGCACCACTGACACGCCCCGCGGTCCTGCTTCAGTACCCCGAATCAGCCCGCCCCTGCTCTTACCCCTGGGCCATCGTCAGCCGCGCGAACCATAACAATACGCTCCCGCCGCCTTGCGCCCGCCGTATGGCCGCGCCCATGGAGCATCGACTGTCAGGGACCTATGCAATGACATCCAGCAGCACTTACGCCGAGCCTGCCCCGGCAACCCCGGTCAACTCCCCTGCCCGGGTGGCCACCGCCAGCTTCATCGGCACCGCCATCGAATTCTACGATTTCTACGTCTACGCCACCGCCGCTGCGCTGGTGATCGGCCCCATATTCTTCCCCTCGGGCTCCGGCACCGTGCAGATGCTCGCCGCCTTCCTCACCTTTGGCATCGCCTTCCTCGCGCGCCCGTTGGGCTCGGCACTGTTCGGCCACTTCGGCGACCGCATCGGACGCAAGTCGACACTGGTCGCGTCGCTACTGCTGATGGGCGTGTCGACCACGCTGATCGGCGTGCTGCCCGGCTATGACAGCATCGGTATCTGGGCCCCGATCATTCTGTGCGTGCTGCGCTTCGGCCAGGGCCTGGGACTGGGCGGTGAATGGGGCGGCGCGGCACTGCTGGCCACCGAGAACGCACCGCAGGGCAAGCGCGCGTGGTTCGGCATGTTCCCGCAACTGGGCCCATCGATCGGCTTCCTGGCCGCCAATGGCCTGTTCCTGACCCTGGCACTGGTGCTGGACGACCAGCAGTTCCGCGAGTGGGGCTGGCGCATTCCGTTCCTGCTCAGCGCCGCCCTGGTGATCGTGGGCCTGTACGTGCGCCTGAAGCTCGAAGAAAGCCCCGTGTTCGCCCAAGCCGTGGCACGTCACGAACGCGTGAAACTGCCAGTGGTGGACCTGTTCAGCCAATACTGGCTGCCGACCCTGCTGGGCGCTGCGGCGATGGTGGTGTGTTACGCGCTGTTCTACATCTCCACGGTGTTCTCGCTGAGCTACGGCGTCTCGACCCTAGGGTACAGCCGCGAGAGCTTCCTCGGCATGCTGTGCTTCGCCGTAGTCTTCATGGCCCTGGCCACGCCGCTGTCGGCCTGGCTGAGCGACCGCTACGGGCGCAAGCCGGTGCTGATCGTCGATGGCTTGCTGGCGGTAGCGTCGGGCTTTGCCATGGAGCCACTGCTCACCTCAGGCTCCACGACCGGGGTGGCCCTGTTCCTGAGCATTGAGCTGTTCCTGATGGGGGTGACCTTCGCTCCGATGGGCGCGCTGCTGCCAGAGCTGTTCCCGACCCACGTGCGCTACACCGGCGCCTCGGCGGCCTACAACCTGGGCGGCATCGTCGGCGCCTCGGCGGCACCTTTCTTCGCCCAGCAACTGGTGAGCATGGGTGGGTTGAGCTGGGTGGGCGGCTACGTGTCGGCGGCGGCAGTGATCAGCCTGATTGCCGTGCTGTGCCTGAAAGAGACGCGTGATACGCAGCTCTGAGCGGCAAGCGGCAAGCTACAAGAGAAAGCAGACCGCACGCGGCTCCGCTCTTTCTTGTAGCTTGTAGCTTGTAGCTTAGAATTCGACCTTGACCGCCTGCGAGGCACGGGTCGCCTTGGCTCGCGCGGCCTCGATCGACTCGTCACGCGCCAGGCATACGCCCATGCGGCGGGTGCCGTTGATTTCCGGTTTGCCAAACAGACGAATGGCCGTGTCCGGCTCGCTCAGGGCGGCGCCCAGATTGGCGAAGCTGGTCTGCTGCGACTGGCCCTCAGGCAGGATCACCGCCGAAGCCGACGGGCCGAACTGACGCACGGTCGGGATCGGCAGGCCGAGAATCGCCCGCGCGTGCAAGGCGAACTGCGACAGGTCCTGGGAAATCAAGGTCACCAGGCCAGTATCGTGCGGACGCGGCGAGACTTCGCTGAACCACACCTGATCACCCTTGACGAACAACTCCACACCGAACAGGCCACGCCCGCCCAGCGCGTCGGTGACCGCCTGCGCCACACGCTGCGATTCGGCCAGAGCCTTCGGGCTCATGGCCTGGGGCTGCCAGGACTCCTGATAGTCGCCCTTCTCCTGACGGTGGCCGACCGGGGCAAGGAAGGTGGTGCCGCCGACGTGACGCACGGTCAGCAGGGTGATTTCGTACTCGAAGTCGATGAAGCCTTCGATGATCACCCGGCCCTTGCCGGCACGCCCGCCTTCCTGGGCGTAATCCCAGGACTTCTGCAGGTCATCGGCGCTGCGCAGCAGGCTCTGGCCCTTGCCCGAGGAACTCATCACCGGCTTGACCACGCACGGATAGCCCAGGTCGGCGACCGCCTTGCTGTAGTCCTCAAAGGTGTCGGCGAAGTGGTACGGCGAGGTCGGCAGGTCGAGTTCCTCGGCGGCCAAGCGACGGATGCCCTCACGGTTCATGGTCAACTGGGTGGCGCGCGCGGTGGGCACCACGTTGAAACCTTCGCTTTCCAGCTCGACCAGGGTGGCGGTTGCGATGGCTTCGATCTCCGGGACGATGTAATGCGGCTTCTCGGCCTCGATCACCGCACGCAGGGCAACACCGTCGAGCATGTTGATCACATGGCTGCGGTGCGCGACCTGCATGGCCGGGGCATTGGCGTAGCGGTCCACGGCGATCACTTCGACGCCCAGGCGCTGCAGCTCGATCACCACTTCCTTGCCCAGCTCGCCGCAGCCGCAGAGCAGTACACGGGTCGCGGTGGGCGACAATGGGGTTCCGATACGGGTCATTTCAGGTCCTCGAAGGCGTCCGGGGCGGCGCTACGGGTGGCGCTGCCCGCTGAAAAAGGACCAGTATTCTACCTGTGCGAGCGGCCTCGTGTCGCGATGCACCGTACAGCGGCCTATCCGCCAGCCAGCGCCAGGCGCCGGGCACGCCAGGCCATGATCAGCCATACCGCCGTCACCCCGGCGAACTTGGAGGCCAGCGCCGTGCCAACCACCGCCGGCGTCAGCGCGCCGATCATGCCGAAGAAAATGAAGGTGTCTACCGGGATACTCAGTGCCGAGCTGAGCCAGAGGCGGTCGCGTAGAGGGCGACGGGTGACGCTGAACACCAGCCAGTCGATCAGCTCGGAGATGAAGAACGCCGTAGCACTGGCCAGGGCAATGGCCGGCTCGGAGGTGACATACGACAGCACCAGCGCCACCAGCATCGCCAGCAGCGCACCGTGACCGTAGCGGGTTTGCACCATGTCGCGCAGAATGAACACCAGGCCACCCCAGGCGGACCAGATGACATCCAGGTGCGGAGCGCTGGAGAAGGCGTAGTTGATCAGCACCACGCTGCTGATATAGGCGATGAGGTAGAACATGATCCGACAGTATGCAGGGCAAGCGGCACAGAATACGTGAATTCGCAATCAGCGCCTATTCACGGGTAAACCCGCAGCGGGCTTGCCGACCTGTGGGAGTTCACCCAGCCCGACCGGGCTGCGCCCTGTGGGAGCGGGTTTACCCGCGAAGCAGGCGACTCGGTGTATAGCACCGGCTTCGCCGGTGTTCGCGGTGGCCCGGCAACGCAGCAAAAACCTACAGGCCGATCACCAGCCCCGAAGCCACCGCACGCTCATGGCACAGCTTGAGCACCGCGCGGCGCTGGTCATTGTCCATCCGCCCCCAACGAGTGATCTCGTCCACCGTGCGCTGGCAGCCGGTGCAGATGTCCTGCTCATCCAGCGCACAGACACTGACGCACGGCGAAGCCACCGGCCGCTCGCGCGGCGTTGCCTCATTCATCCTCGGCCACCAGGTCACGGGCATAGCGCTGGGCGTTGTGCACATAATGCGCGGCACTGGCTTCGAGCATGCGCATCTGCTGCTCGGTCAGCTCGCGCACCACCTTGCCCGGTGACCCCATCACCAGTGAACCGTCAGGGATTTCCTTGCCTTCGGGGATCAGCGCATTGGCGCCGATGATGCAGTGCTTGCCAATGCGCGCACCGTTGAGGATCACCGCGTTGATGCCAATCAGGCTGTAGTCGCCTACCGTGCAGCCATGCAGCATCGCGTTATGACCGACGGTCACGCCCTTGCCCAGGGTAAGTGGCGCGCCCATATCGGTGTGCATCACGCTGCCATCCTGAACGTTACTGTCCTCGCCGATGTCGATCAGCTCGTTGTCGCCGCGCAACACGGCGCCAAACCATACGCTGGCGCGGGCCTGCAGGCGCACCTTGCCGATCAGCGTGGCAGTGGGTGCGGTCCAGCTGGTGGGGTGGGTCTCGACGCGCAGGTCGCCCAGGCGGTATTTCATGTAACGCTCCTCACGGTTGAAGGCAGCTCGGCAGGGTGAGCCCTGCTCAGTTCTGGATGAAACGCTCTGGCGGCTGGTGCAGGCTGATCCCGGCGTCATACAACAGGTTGACCAGCTCGACGATCATGATCGCCGAGAGCCCCCAGATCTTGTAGTCGCCGTAGCGGTAGCTGGGCACGTACCAGCTACGCCCTTGATAGTCGATGCGGTGAGTGTGGTCGCGCGGATCCTGGCGGAAGAACTCCAGCGGTACGGTGAAAACGGCCGCGATCTCGGCATCGTTGGCGCGGTACTCGACATAATCGGGGATCAGCCCGACAAACGGGGTCACTTTCAAGCCATGTAGCGAAATCAGCGGGCTAAGCGGGCCGATGACTTCGACCAGCCCTGGCGGCAGGCCGATTTCTTCCTCGGCCTCGCGCAGGGCGGTGAACACCAGATCCGGGTCCTCCGGGTCGCGCCGCCCCCCGGGGAAGGCTACTTCGCCACCGTGGGTCGACAAGCCCTTGGCGCGTAGCGTCAACACCAGCTCCGGCTCCTCGCTGCGGGTAATGGGCAGCAGTACCGCAGCTTCCGGGAAGCGGCGATCCACCTCCAGCGAGGCAGGGGTATGATTGCTCATTCGGCGAAGAAGCTCGTCCAGCATTACGCACTCTCGTGTCCAAAGCCTGCCGTGCATGATGCACCAAAAGCCGCGAGGCACCCAAGCCCTGCCCGCTTGCGGTGAGCAGGCCAGACGCGCAAAGATAGCCTGACCCTCAAGGAATAAAAGCATGAAATTCTGCAGCGCGTGCGGCCAGTCGGTCATCCAGCGAATCCCGGACGGCGACAGCCGCCTGCGTTATATGTGCGAGCACTGCCAGACCATCCACTATCAGAATCCCAACATCGTCGCCGGCGTACTGCCCACCTGGGGCACACAGGTGCTGTTGTGCCGACGCGCCATCGAGCCGCGCCGGGGCTTTTGGACCCTGCCCGCCGGTTTCATGGAGAACGGCGAGACGCTGGATCAAGCCGCTCGTCGCGAAACCGTCGAGGAAGCCTGTGCCCGGGTCGGGCAAACCAGCCTCTACCAGTTGTTCGACTTGCCACACATCAATCAGGTGCATGTGTTCTTCCGCGCCGAACTGAGCGACCTGGACTTTGCCACTGGCGTCGAAAGCCTGGAGGTGCGCTTGTTCGAGGAACACGAAATCCCGTGGACGGAGCTGGCTTTTCGCACCGTCGCACGCACACTAGAATGCTACTATCGCGACCGCATCAGGCAGCACTACCCCATAGGCCACGAATACCTGCCGCCGATGAACGTTTCGTCGTCCACCTCATAGTTTTCAGGGATACGGTTTCATGCGCTGGTTGCTTGCCCTCTTCTGCTTCAGTGTCGCCTCGGTGTCGCAAGCGGCCTTCACCGAAACCATCATCCGCAAGCCTGCGTCGACCAGCAGCGTGCCAGCCCCAGTGCAAGCCGCGCCCACGGCAGAGGGGCAGATGATCGACAAGGTGCTGGTGCTCAAGTCCGAACGCCGCCTGCAACTGATCAGCCGTGGCGAACCGCTCAAGACCTACCGCATCTCGCTGGGCAAGCAGCCCAAGGGCGCCAAGGAGCGCGAAGGCGACAAGAAGACCCCCGAAGGTCTGTACTGGCTCGACTGGCGCAAAGTGAGCGACCGCTACAACCTGGCCATGCACATCTCCTACCCGAACATCAGCGATGCGGCCAAGGCGCGCCGTGACGGGGTGAGTGCCGGCAGCATGATCATGATCCATGGCACCCCGATCGACGAGGAATACCCCGAGTGGTACTTCCACACCCTCGACTGGACCGAAGGCTGCATCGCCATGCGCAACGCCGACATGCGCGAAGTCTGGAACCTGGTCAAGGACGGTACGCTGATCGAAATCCGGCCTTGAGTCCGGCCCTGTGCAAACGCTAAGCCAACGTCTTTGCGAACAGAAACCCCCTAGGCAAAACTGGCCTTTGCCTGACACAAAGCCAAGCACGGCGCCGCATCCAGCCAAGCCTGTGCGGTCATTCACTCACCTCATCGAGAGCCTGGGTCGCACGCTGCTTTGCAAGGCCGCCCAAAGCGCCGAATGCCTTTGGACAGGCGGTAACACGCCTGCAAGAAAATCATCACATTGAGGTTCTAAAGTCGGCCTTCTGCGTCATCCCAGACCAAAAAGGACACCCGATGAGTCGAGACAGCGGCGACAACCTGGACCGTAACCACGCTGGCAACCTGCCAATGACCAGCGTCATGGACGCCTACCTCAGCCGCCGCAGCGTGCTGCGTGGCAGCCTGGGCGCTGCGATCGCGATGATCGCCGGCACTGGCCTCACGGCCTGCTTCGATGGCACCACACCCTCGCCACAACCGGCAAAGCCCAAGCTCGGCTTCCAGTCCATCAAGGGTTCGCGCCTCGATGCCTGCGCCGTCGCGCCCGGTTATAGCGCACAAGTGCTGGCGCCGTGGGGCACACCGATCAACAGCAGCGGCAAACCCTGGCAAGCCGACGGCAGCAACAGCGCCAGCGACCAGGCCAACGCCATGGGCATGCACCACGACGGCATGCGCTTCTTCCCCATCGACGGCAGCTCCGAAGACGGTCTGCTGGCAATCAACTTCGAATACATCGACACCGCAGCCCTGCACCCGCATGGCCCGACCAACGCGATCAGCGGCCAACGCCCCGCCGAAGAAGTGCGCAAGGAGATCAACGCCCACGGCGCCGGGGTGGTACGCATCCGCAAGACCAACGGGCGCTGGCAGGTGGTGGATAACGACCCACTCAACCGCCGCTTCACCACCGCCACGGTGATGGACATCGCCGGCCCCCTGCGCGGCACCGCGCACGTGCGCACCCGCTTCTCCCCTGCCGGGGTCGAGTGCCGCGGCACCAACAACAATTGCGGCAACGGCTATACCCCGTGGGGCACGTACCTGACCTGTGAAGAAAACTGGCCAGGGATCTTCGTCAACACCGCCAGCCGCCCAGCCGACCAGGTGCGTATCGGCGTTGCCGCCAACGCCGGGCAATACCGTTGGGAAAGCGCAGCAGGCGATGCCAGCGAGGTGGACGACGAGTTCGCGCGTTTCGACGTGACCCCAAAGGGCGCCAGCGCCACTGACGACTACCGCAACGAAGCCAGCACGTTCGGCTATATCGTCGAGATCGACCCGTACAACAGCGCCACGCGCGCCGTGAAACGCACCGCGCTCGGGCGTTTGCGCCATGAGGGCTGTTGCCCAGGCCTGGCGGTAGCAGGCAAGCCGTTGGTCTGGTACACCGGTGACGACTCCAACAACGAGTACCTGTACAAGTTCGTTTCTGATGCGCTGTGGGACCCGGCCGACGCCAAGGCCCAGGACCGCCTGAACATCGGCGCCAAGTACATGGACAAGGGCAAGCTGTACGTCGCCCGCTTCAACGACGATGGCAGCGGCGACTGGCTGCTGCTCGACACCGCTACCGCGACCCGCGATGGCAGCACCCTGGGTGCGCTGTTCGGCGACCTGCCAGGCATCATCATCAACACGCGCGGCGCCGCCGACGCCGTGGGTGCCACGCCCATGGACCGCCCCGAGTGGACGGCGGTCAACCCGCTCAACGGCGATGCCTACCTGACGCTGACCAACAACAGTGCCCGCAGCGCCGACAAGACCGACAAGGCCAACCCGCGCGGCCCCAACCGTCACGGGCACATCATCCGCTGGCACGACAGCGAGGATCACCGGCATTTTGCCTGGGACATCTTCGTGTTCGGTGCCAACGCCGATGGCGCAGCCGAGATCAACCGTTCCGGGCTGACCGAGATGAACCAGTTCGCCAGCCCCGATGGCATGAGTTTCGATAGCCGCGGCATCCTCTGGTTCGAAACCGACAATGGCGAAGAGAGCGTGACACGCTACACCAACGACCAGTTGCTGGCAGTGATCCCCACGGACCTGGTGGACAGCAACGGCAAACAGCTGCCGATCAACGCGCAGAACCAGACAGACCTGCGACGCTTCTTCGTTGGGCCCAATGGCTGTGAGGTCACGGGGATCACCTTCACGCCAGACAACAAGACGCTGTTCATCAATATCCAGCACCCGGAGAACTGGCCATCCACCGACGTGGCGACCGATGTCACACCAGCGGGCACCAAGCTGCGGCCGCGCTCATCGACCGTGGCGATCCAACGCCTGGATGGCGGCGAGATAGGCACTGCTTGAGCAATATCGCTGGATTGAACCCAACGCAGCACCTGTAGGAGCGGCCTTGTGCCGCGAACACCGGCGTAGCCGGTGCCATCCACCGCGTCGCCTGTTTTGCGGTGGTCCGGCCCTCCGGCAAACCCGCGCCCACAGGATTGTGCAAAGCCCGAATCCAGCGCTGCACCTGTGCTATTCCACCTGAAACGCATCGCGGGGCAAGCCACAGCAACGAAACGTCGCTGCGGCTTGCCCCGCGATGGGCAGTGCGATGAACCTTAGAAATCGGCCAGTGGCCAGACCTCATAGGCCGGTGTTTCATAGGGATGGCTCTGCTTGAGCGCTGCAACCACCTGAACGATCAGCTGGTCAGCCACCACCAACTCCACCTTCCACTCCTCGACCCTCTCAACCTGGCCAGTTTGCCCAGTGAACGGCTGGCTGCCGTCCAACGGGCGGAACTGGCCCTGGCCCAGCACCTGCCACGCACAGTGGTCATAAGCGCCGATGCGCCCGCCGCCAGCGGCGAACACAGCAGCCTTGACCACCTCGACATGGCTGTCGGGGACGAAGAAGGCGAGCTTGTACACGCCTTAGTTCACCCACACCCGCGCATTGCGGAACATGCGCATCAGCGGTGCGTCTTCCTGCCACTCGTCCGGGCGCCAGGAGTTCTGCACGGCACGGAACATACGCTCCGGGTGCGGCATCATGATGGTCACACGGCCGTCACGGCTGGTGAGACCGGTGATACCGCGCGGCGAGCCGTTCGGGTTGGCCGGATAGGCTTCGGTGACCTTGCCGTGGTTGTCGACGTAGCGCAGTGCCACGGTGCCGGACAGGTCGGCCTCCAGCAGCGCCTCTTCGCTGGCGAACTCGGCATGACCTTCACCGTGGGCGATGGCGATCGGCATGCGCGAACCGGCCATGCCTTGCAGGAAGATCGAGTTGGACTTCTGCACCTCGACCATAGCCACGCGCGCCTCGAACTGCTCCGAGCGGTTGCGTACGAAGTGCGGCCAGTACTCGGTGCCAGGGATTAGCTCGTGCAGGTTGGACATCATCTGGCAACCGTTGCACACGCCCAGGGCGAAGCTGTCGTTGCGCTCGAAGAAGGCCTGGAAAGCATCGCGGGCACGGGCGTTGAACAGTGCCGACTTGGCCCAGCCCTCACCAGCACCCAGCACGTCGCCGTAGGAGAAGCCACCACAGGCCACCAGGCCCTTGAACGCTTCGAAGTCGACGCGACCTGCGAGGATGTCGCTCATGTGCACGTCGATGGCAGCGAAGCCTGCGCGGTCGAAGGCCGCAGCCATCTCGACCTGGCCGTTGACGCCCTGCTCACGCAGGATCGCCACTTGCGGACGCACGCCCGTCTTGATGTAGGGCGCCGCGATGTCGTCGTTGATGTCGAAGCCCAGCTTGACCGACAAGCCTGGGTTTTCTTCCTCGAGCAGCAGCTCGAATTCCTGGTCGGCGCATTCGGCGTTGTCACGCAGGCGCTGGATCTGGTAGCTGGTCTCGGCCCACTGGCGCTGTAGCATGCGACGGTCATCGTCGAACAGCACTTCACCGTTCAGGCTGATGGACACCTCGGCGTTGTTGACCGGCTTGCCGATCACCGACACGCAACCTTCGCCCAGACCGGCGGCGCTGAACTGGGCCAGCACGTCCGGGGTGGCGTCCTGGCGAACCTGGATCACCGCCCCCAGCTCTTCGTTGAACAAGATGGCCGGGACATCGCTCTTGCTGTCGGTAAGCGGGTCCAGTTGCAGGTCGAGGCCGCAATGACCGGCGAAAGCCATTTCCAGCACGGTGGTCAGCAGACCGCCGTCGGAACGGTCATGGTAGGCCAGCAGGTGACCATCGGCGTTCAGGCCCTGGATCACGGCGAAGAAGGCCTTGAGGTCTTCGGCATCGTCGACGTCCGGTGCCTGGGCAGCCAGCTTGCCGTAGGTCTGCGCGAGGATCGAGGCACCCATGCGGTTCTTGCCACGGCCCAGGTCGATCAGGATCAGGTCGGTTTCGCCCTTGTCCATGCGCAGTTGCGGGGTCAGGGTGTCGCGAATATCGGTGACCGGGGCGAAGCCGCTGACGATCAGCGACATCGGCGCGGTGACGCTCTTGTCGACGCCGTCCTCGCTCCACTTGGTCTTCATCGACATGGAGTCCTTGCCCACCGGAATGGTCAGGCCCAGCTCCGGGCACAGTTCCATGCCGACAGCCTTGACGGTGTCGTACAGACGCGCGTCTTCACCGGGGTGCCCGGCGGCGGACATCCAGTTGGCCGACAGCTTGATGTCGGAGAGTTTTTCGATGCGTGCGCCAGCCATGTTGGTCAGCACTTCGCCGATGGCCATGCGCCCGGACGCCGGGGCATCGAGCAGTGCAAGCGGAGTGCGCTCGCCCATGGCCATGGCTTCGCCGGTGTAGACATCGAAGCTGGTGGCGGTGACGGCGCAGTCGGCCACCGGTACCTGCCAAGGACCGACCATCTGGTCGCGGGCAACCAGACCGGTGATGGTACGGTCGCCGATGGTGATCAGGAAGCTCTTGCTGGCCACAGCAGGGTGGTTCAGCACGCGCTGCACCGCCTGGTCCAGGTCCAGCTGGCTCGGGTCGAAGTCATCGCCAAGCTCGGCTTCGCGGGTGACCGAACGGTGCATGCGTGGCGGCTTGCCGAGCAGCACGTCCAGCGGCATGTCCACCGGGGTGTTGTCGAAGTGGCTGTCAGTCACGGTCAGGTGCGGCTCGGCTGTGGCCTCGCCAACGACCGCGAATGGGCAGCGCTCGCGTTCGCAGATGGCCTGGAAACGCTCGAAGTCCTCGGCGCTGACAGCCAGCACGTAACGCTCCTGCGACTCGTTGCTCCAGATTTCGTGCGGGGCCATGCCCGGCTCGTCATTGGGCACGTTGCGCAGCTCGAAGCGGCCGCCACGACCACCGTCGTTGACCAGCTCCGGGAAGGCGTTGGAGATACCGCCGGCGCCGACGTCGTGGATGAACGCGATCGGGTTCTTGTCACCCAGTTGCCAGCAACGGTCGATGACCTCTTGGCAACGGCGCTCCATTTCTGGGTTTTCGCGCTGTACCGAGGCGAAGTCCAGGTCAGCCGAGCTGGCACCGGTAGCCACCGACGACGCCGCGCCGCCACCCAGGCCGATCAGCATGGCCGGGCCACCGAGCACGATCAGCTTGGCGCCCACGGTGATTTCGCCTTTTTGCACGTGGTCTTCACGGATGTTACCCATGCCGCCTGCGAGCATGATCGGCTTGTGGTAGCCGCGCACTTCCTCACCACGAGGGGTGTTGATGCTTTGCTCGAAGGTACGGAAGTAGCCGGTCAGCGCCGGGCGCCCGAACTCGTTGTTGAACGCCGCGCCACCGAGCGGGCCTTCGACCATGATGTCCAGGGCATCGACGATGCGTTCAGGCTTGCCGTAGGCCTGCTCCCACGGCTGTTCGAAGCCAGGGATACGCAGGTTGGAGACCGTGAAGCCGGTCAGGCCGGCCTTTGGCTTGGCGCCACGGCCGGTAGCGCCTTCGTCGCGGATCTCGCCGCCGGAGCCGGTGGAGGCGCCGGAGAACGGGGCGATGGCAGTCGGGTGGTTGTGGGTCTCGACCTTCATCAGAATGTGCACCGGCTCCTGCACCGCGCCGTACTGGCGGGTCTCAGGGTTCGGGAAGAAGCGGCCAGCGACGCTACCGACGATCACCGAAGCGTTGTCCTTGTAGGCGGACAGCACGCCTTCGCTGTGCATCTGGTAGGTGTTCTTGATCATGCCGAACAGGCTCTTCTCTTGCGCCTGGCCGTCGATGTCCCAGCTGGCGTTGAAGATCTTGTGGCGGCAGTGCTCGGAGTTGGCCTGGGCGAACATCATCAGTTCGATGTCGTTCGGGTTGCGCGCAAGGCCCTGGAAGGCGTTGACCAGATAGTCGATCTCGTCCTCGGCCAGGGCCAGGCCCAGGTCGATGTTGGCTTGCGCCAGCGCCGCGCGGCCACCGCCGAGCACGTCCACCGAGGTCATTGGCTTGGGCTGGGCGTGGCTGAACAGGTCAGCGGCGTCTTCAAGCTTGGCCAGTACGCGCTGGGTCATGCGGTCGTGCAACTCGGCGGCGATCAGCTGAGCGTCGGCGTCGGACAGGTTGCCGGCAACATAGTAGGCGATGCCGCGTTCCAGACGCTGGATCGACTGCAAGCCGCAGTTATGGGCGATGTCGCTGGCCTTGGATGCCCACGGCGAGATGGTGCCCAGGCGCGGCACGACCAGGAACAGGCGACCGGTAGGCGCCTGCACCGGCACGCTCGGGCCGTACTTGAGCAGACGGCCCAGCACCTGCTGCTGGTCAGCGGTCAGCTCGCCGTCGACGTCGGCGAAATGGGCGAATTCGGCATACAAACCAGTAACAGCGGGGACTTTCTGGCTCAGTTGCTCGAGTAATTTACCGTGGCGAAAGGCAGAAAGGGCAGGAGCGCCGCGCAGGATCAACATCGTCGGGACAGCCTCAGGGAAGGGGTGTGCTTAGAGGCCGTGCATTCTAGCCTAAATCGCAGGCTTTCGGCACCCGCTCTACGCCAATGCTGCCGGGCGGTGGAACCGGACCTTGGGGTCAAAAAAGCAGTTGTAAGCTGCAAGCTTGAAGCGACAAGAAAAAAGCGAGGTTGCACGCCCTGTTTTTGCTTGCAGCTTGCAGCTCGTCGCTTGCAGCTCAGGTCAACTAGCAGACCTGCCAACCATTGTCGAGATATGGCGGGGGCGGTCCTTTGCGTATACTGCACCCATGCTCGCCCACACTGCTTTGCGCCAGCGTTGCGCCAAATGGCTCTTCGCAACCGGACTCTTCCTGATGCTCGGTGCCTGTGTTGAAAAACCCAGCACCCTCGAACGCGTCAAGGAGGACGGCGTATTGCGCGTAATTACCCGCAACAGCCCGGCGACCTACTTCCAGGACCGCAACGGCGAAACCGGCTTCGAATACGAGCTGGTCAAGCGTTTCGCCGACGATCTAGGCGTCAAGTTGCAGATCGAGACCGCCGACAACCTCGACGACATCTTCAACCAGTTGGGCAAGCCGTCGGGCCCGGTGCTGGCCGCTGCCGGCCTTGTCAGCAGCGAGCGGCGCGCGGCCCAGGCAAGGTTCTCCCATCCCTACCTGGAAGTCACCCCGCAGGTCATCTACCGCAACGGCCGCTCGCGCCCGACCGAACCCAAGGGGCTGGTCGGCAAGAAAATCATGGTGCTCAAGGGCAGCAGCCACGCCGACCAGTTGGCCGAGCTGAAAAAGCAGTACCCCGAGATCGAGTACGAAGAATCCGACGCGGTCGAGGTGGTCGACCTGCTGCGCATGGTCGACGAGGGCCAGATCGACCTCACCCTGGTGGACTCCAACGAACTGGCGATGAACCAGGTGTATTTCCCCAACGTGCGCGTAGCCTTCGACCTGGGCGACTCGCGCGATCAACGCTGGGCGGTGGCCCCTGGCGATGACAATAGCTTGCTCAACGAGGTCAACGAGTTCCTCGACAAATCACAGAAGAACGGCACCCTGCAACGGCTCAAGGACCGCTACTACGGCCATGTCGACGTACTCGGCTACGTCGGTGCCTACACCTTCGCCCAGCACCTGCAACAGCGCCTGCCCAAGTACGAGAAGCACTTCAAGTCCAGCGCCAAGGTCGAGCAGGTCGACTGGCGGCTGTTGGCAGCCATTGGCTATCAGGAGTCGATGTGGCAGCCCGAAGTTACCTCCAAGACAGGCGTACGCGGCCTGATGATGCTGACGCAGCGCACCGCCCAGGCCATGGGGGTGTCCAACCGACTGGACCCAAGACAGAGTATTCAGGGTGGCGCCAAGTACTACATGCTGGTCAAGGACCAGCTTGACGACAGCATCCAGGAGCCCGACCGTACCTGGTTCGCACTGGCTGCCTACAACGTCGGCAGTGGCCACCTCGAAGACGCCCGCACGCTGGCCAAGCGCGAGGGTCTGAACCCGAACAAGTGGCTCGACGTGAAGAAGATGCTACCGCGCCTGGCGCAGAAGCAGTGGTACAGCAAGACCAAATACGGCTACGCCCGCGGCGGCGAACCGGTGCATTTCGTGGCCAACATCCGCCGCTACTACGACATCCTTACCTGGGTAACCCAGCCGCAGCTCGAAGGCCAGGTCGCCGAGGGCAATCTGCATGTGCCTGGGGTGAACAAGGACAAGCCGGCAGAGCAGGCGCCGTCGATGTAAACATGCTAAGGCGAGCGCCTCGGCGCTACGCCCGGTCCGTGCTTTCCCTTCACTTTGAGCGCCAGGCCATGTGACCACCTGAGCGCCAGGCATGACATAACTACCACCTACCCTCCCGGCACCTCGGCCAACCTCGCGAACCCAAGAACCACGAGAGCACTGCCATGGGTTTGCAACTACCGATGTCCGAGGTCCAACAGCACCTGCGTGAACTGGCCCAATCACTGATCACGGCGTGTCCGGACATGCGTCAAATGGCGCGTGACACCGCCATCGCTATCCTGCACAAGCACGGGCAGCCAGCGCTGAACCCCGACCATGTCCACCTCAATCGCTTCCAGACGGCGCAGAGCAGCCCGAGAACCTTCAGTGGCTGGGAGCACCACGACGCGCCGATCCAGTCGTTCACGCTGCCGCAACTGGTGATGCACCGTTTCGATGTCCAAGATCAGGACAACAGCGACTTGCTCAGCTACCTGGCCGGGTTCTACAAGGATGGGCCGGGCCGGGACGTCTATGACGAACACAACGAGATACCCATCCAGCCCAAGGATGTACTCGAGGACTTCTGGCAGATCGACTTCAGCCGCCTGTTCCACGAGCAGCTCGAGACGTTCTGGCAGCGCAGCAGCGACAGCTACCGCCTGCTAGCCAAAGTGAACTTTCTCGCCAAGGTCGTCGAGGTTTGCGCCGCCGCGCCTGACAGTGCCTTGGCCCACTGTGCCCGAGAGGTCGCCACGGCACTCACCGGACTGAACCTGCAAGCCCCCACCCTCGAACAGTTACACCAGCTCAAGATCGCCGATGCCGGTTATCGGGTCTGCACCCTGGACATCGCCGGCTACGTGGCCAGCGATTGGCTGCGCATCGAAATGCAGGACGGCCGCCAGTTGCTGTACACGCCGGGCGAGGAGACCGCGCTGCAACTGTTCGCAGGCACCCACGAGCTGTATTGGTGGGTGCTCAACCACACCAACTACGCCGACAACCGCACGCGCTTCATGAGCCACTTCCCGTTATCGGCCAACGACAATTCAGCGCCGAACACCCAGCTCAACCACATGATCGACCTGCTGTTCTTCAACTGGGGCGGCCATGATCATCAGTGCCTGAACCAGCTCGACACCACCGTCGAGACAGACGCCTTCAGCCACCTGCGCGACGCGGCCCAACAGCGCATGCGCGATGATGCGCACTTTGCCCTGCGCTCGAACGGCGACTTGCGCAAACAGCTTTGGATCGGTTACCTGGAAGCCTTCGCCAGCATCAGCGGGCCACTGGCAGCACTAGACTGGCCCGTCGCACTCGCCGCGGTGGGGGCCGGGATTGCCGACATGGGCTTGAGCATCGACCAGGCGGTCAACGGCCACACCACTGGCGAGCGCAAGCATGGCGTCACCCAGGCGATCTTCGCGGCCATCGACACCCTGTTCAATGCCGCCATGCTCGCCAACGCGGCAGCCACGGTCGATGTCGAATCTGTGCGTGAGCCGGGGCTCGAAGTGCCTGCCGATGAACCGGCGCCGCTGGAGCCGATACCCACTGAGGATGACACCACCGATGCGCAGTACGATGCCCGCGAAGACGAACCGGCTAGCCACGCGGAGATCGAATCCTGGGTCCCTTCCCCGTTCAGGCCCGAACCTCCACAAACAGTGCTGGTCCCGTACCAAACCAATGTGATCCTCAGCGCCTCGCCAGACAGTGGTGGCGAGCTAGGCATCTACCTGCAGGGCGGCGACTTCTATGCGCTGATCGACCAACAGCCTTACCAAGTACGCTATGTCAAGGAGATGCAAACCTGGGTGGTGGTTGACCCGGAAAACCCTTGGTCTTTCTACCGCCATATCCCGATCGCGATGAACGCGCAAGGGCAGTGGCAACCCCTTGAACGCGCAGCCCTCAAAGGCGGCATGATACCGCGCAAGCTACTGAACCTCTGGGGCCGGGTGGCGCCCCGTGGCCTACCGGCACCACTTGCGGCCAACGCTTACGAAATTCCCCTCGAGATGCGCCCCACACTCAAGGCTGCGGCCAACTCGCCACATCAGGATTTGGCACTGAGCGGCGGTCTGGCCAGCCTGGATGAGCAGATCGAAAACAGCTACGCCACGTTTCGCAGCCTGCGTGACAAACTGGCCAGCGATGCCCAGGCGTTTCTCGACGCCGCGCAACCTCCTGCCAGGCCTGCGCTCCCCGAACTGCCGAGCGATGCACCGCCCAAGCAGGTCCTGCGTGCGCTGCTGGAGAACAGTGACGGCGTGGTGATCGGCGAAGGGCATTCACAGCTCGGTAGCAAGCAGTTACTGATCGACAATATGAAGCTGCTACGTCGAGAGAAGGTCAAGGTGCTCTATCTGGAACACTTCATGACCGATTTCCATCAGGCAGATCTCGATGTATTCAACCGTACCGGGAGGATGCCCGCCGACTTGAGGGCTTACGCCCGGAATCTGGACGCTGGGTTCGGCTTGGATCGCACTGGTCGCTACACCTTCGAAAACGTGCTGATCGAAGCGCAGCGCAATGGTATCCGCGTGCAAGCCATCGACTGCATGGCCAGCTACAGGCAGGCTTGGGACCCGGCGCCTTCACCGGTGATCCGCCAGCAGATGATGAATTTCTATGCCCATGAGGTGATCGCGGCCGATCAGGCGCGAGCGCCGGGGCGCTGGATCGCGCTGGTCGGCAATTCCCACGCCAATACCTTCGAAGGCGTGCTGGGGGTAAGCGAACTCGAAGGCGCCATCGGTTTGCGTGTACAGGACATTCTCATCGGCCAAGCCGCCAGCATCGAGGTCGATCCGGGGTTCACCACGCTCGACAACGACATGTCGCTACGCCAGGTAAAAAGCGATCTGCGCCTGCAAGTGCCAGTCCGTACGCACCCGCCGCTGGGGGCTGACCTGGAGGCCGCACTCTGGCGCCGCGGCAACTTCACGATCGATGTTCGCGAAAATGAACCGTGCCTGATCCACCGCAGCAACACCGGCGAGTTGCTGTACACCCCGATTCTCAGGGAGGGCCCGCGGTTCTACATCTACAGGCCGAGTTGGCCATGGATCAGCGAACGCCGCCTGCGCAACCTGGCGGAGCTGCGCAACATGATGCAGCAACACGGCCTGAACTACGTGAGACTCTAACGTGCGCGTCAGCGCTTGGCCCGCCGCGCCTTGAAAAACTCGCTGAGGATCGCCCCGCACGCCTCGGCCAACACGCCCCCCTCCACCATGACTCGATGGTTGAGAAAGCCTTGGCCGAAAAACTGCCCCTGGCTCTGCACGATACCCGCTTTGGGCTCCAGGGCGCCAAACACCACGCGTGCCACCCGCGCATGCACGATCAGTCCCGCGCACATGCTGCATGGCTCAAGCGTCACGTACAGGGTGCTACCCGGCAGCCGGTAGTTACTCGCCGCCGCCGCAGCGGCACGGATGGCGACCATTTCGGCGTGGGCGCTGGGGTCGCTGTCCAGGATCGGCCGGTTGAAGCCCTGGCCCAGCACCTGGCCATGCTGCACCAACACCGCGCCCACCGGCACCTCACCCAGCGCCGCCCCTTGGGCGGCGAGATCCAGGGCCAAGCGCATGAATTCCTGGTCGCGGCTGCGATCAATGATCTGCGGGCGCATCACACCACCGCGATCGCGGCCATCAGACCGGTTTCCATATGGTCGATGACATGGCAGTGGAACATCCAGGTGCCTGGGTTATCGGCCACCAGCGCCACCTGGGCGCGTTCGTTCTTGCCCAACAGGTAGGTGTCGGTGAACCAAGGCTCGACGATCTTGCGGCGATTGGAGGCGATTACCTTGAAACTCATGCCATGCAGGTGGATCGGATGCTGATACTGGGTCATGTTCTTCAACTCGAAGATGTAGCTATTACCCTGTTTCAACGTGGCGATGGGGCGGTCGGCGCAGGTCTTGTCGGTGATGTCCCAGGCCTGACCGTTGATCTGCCACAGGCTCGGCGGCTTACCATTGTCGGTGTTCACCGACACTTTGCCGACCCACTCGAAATTGAAGTTGAGCTTCTCGGCCTTCTCCAGATCCGGTTCGGCAATCGGGTTGGCCGGCAGTCGCTTGGGCCAGTCGCCAGGCGCTTGGTTGCTGGCCACCGCGCGCAGCGTACCCAGGCGCACGAAACCATCACGCAGGGAGATCTCCTCGCCCGCCTCGGGGATGCGGATCGCCAGGCAGATGCGCATGCCAGGGCCTAGCCAATATTCGTCATCCAGTGCACGCGGCGTCACGGGATTGCCGTCCAGGGCGTAGATCATCGCCTCGCAGTTGCCTTTGAGGTTGAGGCGGTAGGTCCAGGTGTTGTCCAGGTTCAGCAGGCGTACGCGCACCACCTGCCCGGCTGGCAGTTCAGTGACTGCATCGGCCTGGCCGTTGATGGTGATCAATCGGCCTGCCGTGCCGTTGCGCGCCGCCTCGCGCGGGATGCTGAACGGCAGCCAGGCGCCTTGCTCATCCACGTGCCAGTTCTTCAGGCTCAAGGTGCGCTCATGCTGGAAGCCGGTCGGCTCGCGCTCCTCGACGATCAACGGCCCCACCAGGCCACGGCCCAGCTCCTCGGAACTGCTCACATGCGGGTGATACCAGTAGCTGCCGGCATCCGGCACGCGGAACTTGTAGTCGAAGTATTCGCCCGGTTTGACGGGCAATTGCGATACGTAGGGCACGCCGTCCATTTCCAATGGCAGGCGGATGCCATGCCAGTGGATGGTGGTTTCTACCGGCAGGTGATTGATGAAGCGTACCCGCAGCCAGGTACCCTGGCGCACCCGCAACTCAGTACCCGGTGCCGACGGGCCGAAAGCCCAGGCCTGGGTCTTGAAGCCGGGGACCAGTTCAACGTCCAACGGGGCGGCGATCAGCTCGTAGTCATGCCCGGCGTTCTCGTCCTCGACCTTGCCCAGCCAGTAACGCGCCGCGCCTCCGGCGCCCAGGCCTACCACCACCAGGCCGGTCAGGCCCTTGAGCATTTGTCGACGGGTAAAGGACATCGGTGCGGGTACCTCGTTTTCGCGCAATCAGTCTGCCAGCAGCGGCTGGCGATGAAGGGCGAATACGATACACCTGCATTTGCGAAATATTAAGTGAAGTCTTGCCGCAGCCCTTAGGGCCTGGCACGACGACATGCTTGCCCAAACGCTCAGTCGCTGCTTAAGTGAGCCAGTCAGGTGCCAAGGACTCGGGGGAGGCGCAGCACCATGCAGCCAAACAATCGTTTACTGACGGCCAGCCTGGTGCTGGCCGTCGCACTGTTGCTGATCCCGAAGATCATCCTGATCCAGTATTTCGCTAGCCGCTGGATCGACACCGACCCGGCAAGCCTTGCACGCTACCTACTGCAAGACCTGCTGCTGGCCACGGCGCTCTACCTGATCGCAAGGGCCCTGCTACCGCGCTACCGCGCCAGTTTCGTCACGCTCGGCCTGCTGACCGGCACCTTGCTGCTGATGCTGCTGATCGACATGCGCGTGCGTCAGTTGTGGCTTAAGCCACTGGACTGGGCCCTGGTGCAATACAGCCTGCGACATGCCGGCGACCTGGCCTCCGGCGCACCGGTGTTTTTCAATCAGTTGGCCGGTTTTGGCCTGACCTTTCGCTTCATCGTATTGCTCATGGGGCTGGCGTGGATGGCCAGCTGGACACTGTTGGGCGTGGCGACGTACCGCGCGCACCATCGCCCCTACGCCGCCCCGAGCCGTGCCAGCCTGCTCGGACCCGGGGTGCTGCTGATAGGGTTGCTCGGCGCCGCGGCACTGACCCAGGACGCCCGCTATAACCTGAACCAGAACATCGTGGCTGGCACACTGGTCACGGCGCTACGCAGCGCAGGCCTGGGCGGCCAGGCTACACCGCAAAACCTGCTGCCCTTCGAGCAACCCGCCTATTCGCTGTCGCGCCTGCCCGACAGCAGCCGCCCCAACCCGATGCCTGGCGTGAAGAACCTGGTGTACATCGTTATGGAGTCGGTGCGCTGGAACAGCACCTTCGGTCCCGGCGTGGACACCGTACAACGTTACCCGACCCTGGCCAGGCTCGCCGAGGAAGGCTGGCTGTCCAAGGCGTACGTCAGCGTGCCCCATTCGTCCAAGGGGTACTTCTCGATCTTCACCGGCCTGCACGCATACCCGGGGGTGGAAATCAAAGAAGCCATGCCCTTGCAACAACCCAGCGTGATTCATGCCCTGAAGCAGCAGCGCAACATGCAGGCCGTGGCGTTCAGCTCGCTGTTCCTGCAATTCGAGAACCTGGATGGTTTCTTGCGCTCCATCGGGGTGGACAAGACCTACGCGGTCGCCGACACGCTATCGGCCACACAAGGCAGCAGCTTCGGCACCAACGACGAGCACCTGTTCCTGCCCAGCATCCCTACGCTGCAAGCCATCCAGCAGTCGGGCAAGGGCTTCATCGCCCTGTACTTCCCCAGTGCGGCTCACTACCCCTACGACTGCCCAGGCAGCACGGTGCCCACCTCGGAGCTGGACAAGTACGAAAGCTGCATCGAATCCACCGACGCGCTGATCGGACAGATGCTACAGGGCTTCGACAAGGCCGGCCTGCTCGATTCGACGCTGTTCGTGTTGGTGGGCGACCATGGCGAGTCGTTCGGCGAGCATGGCCTATTCATCCACAACTCGTCCATGCACGAGGAGGAAGTGAGTGTCCCGCTGATTTTCTGGGCCAAGGGTACGCCGCTGCCCAAACTGCAATCGACCCTCAGTCAGCAGACCGACATTGCCCCGACACTTGCCGACTTCTTCGGATTAAGCGATGCGGCAATCGAGGTGCAAGGCGTCAGTTTGCTCAGACCACATGGCAAACGGGCGTTCTTCATGTCGACGTTCTTCGACCACCTGGCCTCGGCCTTGGTGGAATACCCGCACAAGTACGTGTACGAATACAGCTCGGACACCTTGGTCAAATATAACCTTGCCGAAGACCCGCAGGAGCGCGATCCGCAGACAGTCTCCGGCGACGAATTCACGGCGACCAAGCACCGGCTGCTGTCGTACGACCGCTACCAGCGGGACTGGTTCGAGCACAGGCCCGAGCGCGCGGAATGATGCGAAACGCGCACTTCGCGGCAGGCCGGATGGGGATCCGCCCTGCGCGATGCGCGTGGATGCTTAAAGCTTGAAGGTGCTGACCAAGTTGTTGAACGATACCGCCAGGCGCGACAACTCCTGGCTAGACGCGCTGGTCTGGTGCGCACCGGCAGCGGTCTGCGTGGAAAGATCCTGGATATTGATCAGGTTGCGATCGACCTCACGTGCGACGCTGGCCTGCTCTTCGGAAGCCGTCGCGATCAGCATGTTACGGTCGTTGATCTCGGCGATGTTCAGCGCAATGCGCTCAAGGGACTCACCGGTGGCCTGGGCAAGTTCCTGAGTGCTGTTAGCCAGGGTGCGGCTGTTGCCCATGGCCTTGACCGCTTCATCGGCGCGCGATTGCACACTGGCAATCATCGCCTCGATTTCCCCGGTCGAGGCTTGGGTACGAGCTGCCAGGGCTCTTACCTCATCGGCCACCACGGCAAAACCACGGCCCTGCTCACCCGCACGTGCCGCTTCGATGGCGGCGTTGAGCGCCAGCAGGTTGGTCTGCTCGGCGATGCCTCGAATCACGTCTAGGACCTGGGCGATATCGCGCACGCTGCCCGCCAATTCATCGACAATCACGGTCGACTGGCCAATCTCATCGTTCACGCTGGAGATCGCCTTGACCGCCTCTCGCGCCTGATCACGGCCATTGGCCGCTTCTTTGCTGGTATGGCGAGAGGCTTCGGAGGTCGAGGTGGCGTTGCGTGCCACTTCTTCCACAGCCGCAGTCATTTCGGTGACGGCCGTTGCCGCGAACTGGATCTCATCGTTCTGACGAGTCAACCCACGACTGCTTTCTTCGGTGACCGAATTGAGTTCTTCGGCAGCCGACGCCAGTTGGTCGGCGGCGCTGGCAATCTGCTGGATGGTGCTCTTGAGACCGTTTTGCATAGCCCCAAGCGCTGTCAGCAACTGGCCGGCTTCATCGGCGTGGCCGCGTTCGATGGATTTGGTCAGATCACCCCCGGCAATACGCTCGGCGTTGCGCACCGCCAACGCGATCGGCGTACTGATCGCCCGGCTGATGAACATACCCAGCAGCAGCGCTGCGACGAAGGCTACACCGATACCGATATACAGATTGAGCTTGGCAGCGGCCTCGGTCGTACGAGCGTCCTCGGCACCTTCGCCGATCTGCCGGTTGTTAGATTGCACCATGATGTCCAACTCGCCCATGATGGTGCGGTAGGCTTCGTGCAGCTCACCGGACATCAACTGCTTGGCAGCGACCAAATCGCCACGCTCGATAGCGGCGATGGTACGGTCGATGATCGCCTGATAGAGCGGCCAGTCTTTTTCCATACGGTCGCCAGCGACCCGCTCGTCGTCAGCCAACGGGGTGGTGCGGTAAAGGGCGAAAGCGCGCTCACTGGCCTGGCGATTGTCTTTCAGCGAGGTGAGGATGGTGTTGCGTTCAGCAGCATCGGCGCCTGCGCTCGCGGCGGCGAGCAAGCGGTAGAGATCTCGGCTTTGCGAAATGGCATTGCTACGAGCATCGGCGGTCTTGGCCACCGACACAAGGTTGTTAGCAAACACCGACTGCAAGCTCGACGACAACGAACTGATGCCTTGGCTACCCAGCATCCCGACGATCAATGTGATGAAAGCGCAAAGCGCGAACGCAAGGTACAACTTGGTCGAAAGCTTTGCATCGTAGAACCAATTCATAGACGGGCCTGCACCGAAAGAAGGAGTTGGCGCCCCACCGAACGAGTGTGCGCCTTCGCGTTATCGACTGAGGTAACGCGGCCTTAAGGGCGCGGGGAAAATATTTCAGGGCAGCCATCCAACAGGGCAAGGAGCCCCGTACATGTCTGTACAGGTACTTGATTCGTCATTGGCTGACGCGCTACCTGCAAGGTACCAGCGGCACTTGGCATTGGTATGACGTGGTGACCGTACAGGGCGCTGCACGACACCCCAATGGTTTGCATGGCCCGAAAAGCCGAAAGCCCGCAATGATGCGGGCTTCCGGGGTGTTTCTTGCCACTCGCTGCCGGTCTATGCCGGACACGGGATCATTCCCACTCGATAGTGGCAGGCGGCTTGCTCGATACGTCGTAGGTCACCCGCGAAATGCCTTCGATTTCGTTGATGATACGCCCGCTGACGGTCTCAAGCAGTTCGTACGGCAGGTGCGCCCAGCGTGCGGTCATGAAGTCTACGGTCTCGACGGCGCGCAGTGCCACGACCCAGGCGTAGCGGCGGCCATCGCCGACGACACCCACGGACTTGACCGGCTGGAACACCACGAAGGCCTGGCTGGTCTTGTGGTACCAGTCGGCCTTGCGCAGCTCTTCGATGAAGATGTGGTCGGCACGACGCAGCAGGTCGGCGTATTCCTTCTTCACTTCACCCAGGATACGCACGCCCAGGCCCGGGCCTGGGAACGGGTGGCGATAGACCATGTCGTACGGCAGGCCCAGCTCCAGACCGATCTTGCGCACCTCGTCCTTGAACAGCTCACGCAGCGGCTCGACCAGCTTGAGGTTCATCTCCTCCGGCAGGCCACCGACGTTGTGGTGCGACTTGATCACGTGGGCCTTGCCGCTCTTGGCGCCAGCCGACTCAATCACGTCAGGGTAAATGGTGCCCTGGGCGAGGAACTGGATATTTTCCAGCTTGCTGGCCTCGGCATCGAAGACATCGATGAAGGTGCGACCGATGATCTTGCGCTTCTTCTCCGGGTCGGCTTCGCCGGCCAGGTTGTCGAGGAACTGCTTTTCAGCGTCGGCGCGGATCACCTTGACGCCCATGTTCTCCTTGAACATGGCCATCACCTGGTCGCCCTCGTGCAGGCGCAGCAGGCCGTTGTCGACGAATACGCAGGTCAATTGGTCGCCGATAGCGCGGTGCAGCAGCGCAGCGACCACCGAGCTGTCGACGCCGCCGGACAGGCCCAGCAGGACGTTGGCCGAACCCACTTGCTCGCGCACCTGGGCAATCGCGTCTTCGACGATGTTGGACGGCGTCCACAGCGCTTCGCAGCCACAGATGTCCTGGATGAAGCGCGACAGGATGCGACCGCCTTGCTTGGTGTGGGTCACTTCCGGGTGGAACTGCACGCCGTAGTAGCCGCGCGCATCGTCGTACATCCCGGCAATCGGGCAGCTCGGAGTGCTGGCCAGCACGTTGAAGTTGCCCGGCATCTGGGTGACCTTGTCACCGTGGCTCATCCACACGTCCAGGCCCAGCACGCCGTCGTCGTCGACGTGGTCTTCGATGCCATCGAGCAGGCGGCTCTTGCCGACCACGTCGACACGCGCGTAACCGAACTCACGCAGCTCGGAACCTTCGACCTTGCCGCCCATCTGCTCGGCCATGGTCTGCATGCCGTAGCAGATGCCCAGGACCGGGACATTCAGGTCGAACACCGCCTGCGGCGCGCGCGGGCTGTTGGCTTCGTGGACCGACTCGGGACCACCGGCCAGGATGATGCCGCGTGGGTTGAAGGCGCGGATCGCTTCATCGTCCATGTCGAACGGGTGCAGTTCGCAGTACACGCCGATCTCGCGCACGCGGCGGGCGATCAGTTGGGTGTACTGGGAACCGAAATCGAGGATCAGGATGCGGTGAGCGTGAATGTCGAGGGCCATGACTCAATCTCTGATGCAGTTGCGAGCTTCGAGCCGCAAGCTGCAAGTTGATCGGGGGGAAACGCGGTAGCTGCTGCTGGGCAGCTACCGCTTGAAGCTAGAAGCTTGTAACTGACCGCTGGAGGCGTTAGCCAACCCGGTAGTTAGGGGCTTCTTTGGTGATCTGTACGTCGTGCACGTGGGACTCGGCCATGCCAGCACCGGTGATACGCACGAACTCAGGCTTGGTACGCATCTCTTCGATGGTCGCGCTGCCGGTGTAGCCCATGGACGAACGCAGGCCACCCATCAGCTGGTGGATGATCGCCGACAGGGCGCCTTTGTAGGGCACGCGGCCTTCGATACCTTCCGGCACCAGCTTCTCGGCACCGGCCGAGGAGTCCTGGAAGTAACGGTCGGACGAGCCCTGGGCCTGCGCCATGGCGCCCAGCGAGCCCATGCCGCGGTAGGCCTTGTACGAGCGGCCCTGGAACAGCTCGACTTCGCCCGGCGCTTCTTCGGTACCGGCGAACATCGAACCCATCATCACGCACGAGGCGCCCGCGACGATGGCCTTGGACAGGTCACCGGAGAAGCGGATACCGCCGTCGGCAATCAGTGGCACGCCAGTGCCTTCAAGGGCGGCGGCGACGTTGGCGATGGCGCTGATCTGCGGCACGCCGACACCGGCGACGATGCGGGTGGTGCAGATCGAGCCTGGGCCGATACCGACCTTGACGGCGTCAGCACCAGCTTCGGCCAGGGCCTTGGCAGCAGCGCCAGTGGCGATGTTGCCGCCGATCACCTGCACGTGCGGGTAGTTTTCCTTGACCCAGCGAACGCGGTCGATCACGCCTTTGGAGTGACCGTGGGCGGTGTCGACCACCACCACGTCAACGCCGGCTGCAACCAGGGCGGCAACGCGCTCGCCGGTGTCCTTGCCAGTGCCGACCGCAGCGCCGACGCGCAGACGACCTTGGTCGTCCTTGCTGGCCAGCGGGTAGGCCTTGGCCTTTTCGATGTCCTTGACGGTCATCATGCCCTTGAGGGCGAACTTGTCGTCGACGATCAGGACTTTTTCCAGACGGTGCTTGTGCAGCAGCTCGCGGACTTCGTTCTTGTTGGCGCCTTCGCGAACGGTGACCAGACGCTCTTTAGGCGTCATCACGTCGCGGACCTTGGCGTCCAGGCGGCTTTCGAAGCGCACATCACGCGAGGTGACGATGCCGACCAGGTCGCCGTTGGCCAGTACTGGAACACCCGAGATATTGTTCAGGCGGGTCAGGTCGAACAGGTCGCGCACGGTGGCGTCGGCGTCGATGGTGATCGGATCCTTGACCACGCCAGCCTCGAACTTCTTGACCTTGCGAACTTCGCCGGCCTGCTGCTCGATGGTCATGTTCTTGTGGATGATGCCAATACCGCCTTCCTGGGCCATGGCGATGGCCAGGCGCGCTTCGGTGACGGTGTCCATGGCAGCGGAAACCAGAGGGATGTTCAGCTCGATGCCACGAGTCAAACGGGTCTTGAGACTGACTTCATTGGGCAGTACCTCGGAGTAGCCAGGTACAAGGAGGATATCGTCGAAGGTCAGGGCTTCTTGGCTGATACGCAGCATCGCGGGGGCTCCCGGGCGGGAAAAATGGAAGCGCGCCATTATACTCATGCACGGCGCGCCGCTCAATGTAAATCAAGGGTCAAGTTACAAGCGGCAAGCGACAAGAATTCGCACACGCCTTGCGTGCCGCTTTTACGTGAAGCTTGCGGCTCAGGGCTTGCAGCTGACCTGCACTACCGCCACCGGCTGATCGAGCCAGTCGGCGAAGCTGTCGAGAAAGGCCTGGGTGAACCCGGCCTCGCCCCAGTTGTTGAAGATGAACCCAAGGTTGGAAAAGGCACATGGCTGCAAGTAGAGAAAGCCATTGATGTCGTCTTCGAAGCCGCACAGCGGGCAGGTGAAGTTGTCGCTCACCGCCGGCATCCACTCCTCAAGGCTCTCGAACAGCGGCTCGCCCACCTCGCGCCGACACTCCGGGCAGCCGGCCTCCTCCAGAAAACCTGCGGTGGGGGTATAGATGCAGCGCTTGAGCATCACCTCCAGGCCGTTGACCGACTCGCCGAACGGCAGCTTCTCGGGGTGCAAGGCGATCTTGCGCGCGCCCTCGGCCAAGGCATGCCCCATGCGGTTGCCAGTGCGCCCGCAGGTGGTCAATTGCTCTTCGACGACCTTCTCACGCACCAGCCAGCGCAAGATCGCACGGGCACGGGCTTCGTGGACCGGCACGGTGGACAGTTTGGGGACGATGATGCTTTGCGTGTTCATGAACGGGACGGGCCTGCGAACTTCGGTAATCGGGCAATTCTACCGCCTGCTCAGCCGCTCAGATAGCGACCGATCAGCGCCAGCCCGCTGGCCAGCACCAACCAGGTGACCAGCCGCACGAAGGCCTCGCGCGATAGCTTGAGGGTCAGGCGTCGGCCAACCCACAGACCCAGGCCCATCACCGGCAACAAGCATACCGCGAGCAGCAACAAGCGACTGTCGGCGTAGACCCCGGCGATCAGGAACAGCGACAAGCGCACGATCGTGCTGCAACTGATCAACGCGCTTTGGGTAGCGCGAACCTGCTCTTTGGCCTGCAAGCGTGCGCTCAGGTAGATGGCATACAAGAATCCGCCACTGCCGAACAGCGCGCCAAACAGCCCGCCCAGCGTGCCCATCGGCACGGCCCACAGGCCGGACAGTTGCGCCGGGCGCACCTTCACCGCCAGGCCATAGATCGCGTAGGCGGTGACGAACAGGCCCATCAGCAACAGCAGCAGGTCGGACTTCAGGTGCAACAGAAACACCACGCCCAGTGTGCAGCCCACGGCCATGCACGGTAGCAGTCGCAGCAGTTCGCCACGCACCACATCGCGGCGCGAGGGCAGCAGGTTGCCGAACGCGGCGACGAAGTCCAGCAGCACCAGCAACGGAATGATCCGCGACAACGGCATGAAGTGGATCAACACCGGGCCTGCGACCAACGCCGTGCCGAAGCCGGCGATGCCGAAGACGACGTAGGCGGCGCCAACGGCGAGCAGGATGAGCAACCAATCAACACCGGTAAAAGACAGTTGAGCGAGCATCGACGCGATTCCAGGGAAGACCTGTAGAGGTTAGCCATCGACGAGCCATGCCGACTAATATGCCTTTGCGCCACAAGCTATCTCGAAAAGGCATGCCATGACGTCAACCCGCCAATTGCGTTACTTCGTCGAAATCGCCGAGTGCGGCAGTTTCAGCGCCGCCGCCGAGCGGCTTTATATCGCCCAGTCGGCGCTGAGCCGGCAGATCAAGGAGCTGGAAACGCAGTTGGGCACGGCGTTGTTCGAGCGTACCGCCAGGCAACCTCGCCTCACGGCCGCAGGCCAAGCCTTCCTGGGCCGTGCTCGACGCCTGCTGACCGACCTGGACAAAGCCGAGCAACTGGTCCGGGAGGTCGGGCAGGGCCTACGCGGCAGCCTGCGCTTGAACCATTCCAGCACCGTCCCACTGACTGGCCGACTGCTCGAACGCCTGGGCGGCTACCTGTACGCCAACCCCGGCGTGGCGTTGGAAATTGCCCAGCAATCCTCTGAAGCGCAACTGCAAGATATCGCCGAAGGGCGCCTGGAGATCGGCCTGCTACGTTTGCCGGTGCTGCGCCAGCACGAGGGGGTGTCGCTGCATGAGCTGTTCACCGAGCCGCTGCTGCTGGCAGTGGCGGCAGATCATCGGTTGTCTTCGGCGCGAAGTGTGCGGCTGGAGCAACTGCGCGAAGAGCGCTTCATTTCCATTCCCCACCGTCAGCGTGGCGGGCTGAGTTACCTGTCGGCGTCGCTGTGCATGAATGCAGGGTTCTTTCCCCAGGCTGCGCAGGTGGTGTCGCGCAAGACCACCCAGTTGCAACTGATCCAAGCCGGGTTCGGGGTCGCGCTGCTGCCGCAGAGCATGCGCGAGATCGCTCCGGCGTCGGTGTGTTTCGTGCCGCTGGCCGAAGCCTGCGAAAGTACCGTAGCGCTGGCCTGCCGGCAGGATGCAGGGGAACTGGTGCGCCAGTTCGCGGCGTCCATGGGGGTTGAGTAGCCTTTCCGCAGACCCGCACACCCTGCCCGACCTCATCACGATTCGCCGATTCAGCATGCGGCGTTTGAGGACCAGGACAGACAACCCACCAGCATGTCCTTTATGATGCCCGACATGATCAAAGACCCCTTCGAACGACTCGGCCTGGACCGCGAGGTCCTCACCGTCAGCCAGCTCAACGGCCGCGCCCGAGTGCTGCTGGAGGACGTGTTCCGCAGCGTCTGGGTGGAAGGCGAGATTTCCAACCTCGCGCGCCCGGCCTCCGGCCACCTGTACTTCACCCTCAAGGACAGCGGTGCGCAGATCCGCTGTGCGCTGTTCCGTCAGAACGCCGCACGGGTGCGCCAAGCCCTGCGCGACGGCCTGGCTGTGCGCGTGCGCGGCAAGGTCTCGCTGTTCGAAGGGCGTGGTGACTACCAGCTGATCCTCGACACCGTAGAGCCTGCCGGTGACGGCGCCCTGCGCCTGGCCTTCGAAGCGCTGAAGGAAAAACTCGGCGCCGAAGGCCTGTTCAGCACCGAACGCAAGCAGCCACTGCCCGCTCACCCACAGCGTATCGGCATCGTCACCTCGCCCACCGGCGCGGTGATCCGCGACATCATCAGTGTGTTTCGCCGCCGTGCACCGCAAGTCGAGCTGAACCTGATTCCCACTGCCGTGCAGGGCCGCGAGGCGATCAAGCAGATCGTCCACGCCCTGCACATGGCCGACCGGCAAGGCTTCGACGCGCTGATCCTGGCGCGTGGCGGTGGCTCCCTGGAAGACTTGTGGTGTTTCAACGAAGAGGCCGTGGCACGTGCCGTGGCCGCCTGCGTGACGCCCATCGTCAGTGCGGTGGGCCATGAGACCGACGTGTCGATCAGCGACTTCGTCGCCGATGTGCGCGCACCCACGCCGTCCGCCGCCGCCGAACTGCTCGCACCCGACAGCAGCGGCCTGCAACTGCGCCTGGACGGTTTGCAGCGACGTCTGCTGCTACGCATGCAGAATCGCCTGGCCCACGACCGCCTGCGCCTGGATGGCCTGGCCCGGCGCCTGCGCCACCCTGGCGAGCGGTTGCGTCAGCAGGCGCAGCGCCTGGACGACCTGGACATGCGCCTGCGCCGCGCCTTCCAGTTCGCCATGCAGCAACGCCGCGAGCAGCTCGGCCGCCTCGACATGCGTCTGGCCGCTCAGCACCCGGGGCGTAACCTCACGCTGCTGCGCCAGCGTCTGGACAGCCTGAGCGAGCGCCTGCCACGGGCGATGCGCGAGGTCCTCAAGGACCGCCGCCAGCGCTTCCAGGCGCAATTGCAGACGCTTCAGGTGGTCAGCCCGCTGGCCACCCTGGCACGCGGCTACAGCATCCTGCTCGACGAACGCGGCCAGGCCGTGCGCAGCGCCGCGCAGACCCACAACGGCCAGCGCCTGACCGCCCGCCTCAACGAGGGCGAGCTGAAAGTGCGGGTCGAAGACAACCACCAGACCCCGGTCACCCTCTCGCTACTGGACTGACACATGCCCCGCCTGCTCGCGCCCCTGCTCGCCCTCGCCCTGCTGCTGCCGATCACTGCCGCCCAGGCCAGCTACATCACCCGTGCCCTTAACAAACCCGTGCCCGGCGGCGTGGCGGTGATCGACCTGGGGCCCGCGGCCAGCGCCCCCAGTGCGCGGTTCGATGGCAAGCCGGTGCTGGTAGTGAAGGAGCAGGACACCTGGCTGGCAATCGTCGGTATCCCGCTCACCCAAAAACCCGGCAGCGCAGTGCTGAGCCAAGGTGGGCGCAACCTGCCCTTCAACGTGGGCAGCAAGAAATACCCCGAGCAGCACATCACCTTGAAGAACACCCGTCAGGTCAACCCCAACCCGGACGACCTCAAGCGCATCGACCGCGAACTGGCCGAGCAGATCAAGGCGTACCGCAGCTTCAGCCCGACCCTGCCGAGCAACCTGATCCTCGACAAGCCGGTCAATGGCCCACTGTCGAGCAAGTTCGGCGTGCGCCGCTTCTTCAACGGCGAAGAACGCAACCCCCACGCCGGCCTGGACTTCGCCGTGCCGGCCGGTACGCCGATCAAGACCCCAGCCAACGGTAAGGTGATTCTGGTCGGCGACTACTTCTTCAATGGCCGCACGGTGTTCGTCGACCATGGGCAAGGCTTCATCAGCATGTTCTGCCACATGTCCAAGATCGATGTGAAGGTCGGCCAGGCGCTGCGCCGTGGCGAGGTAGTCGGGCGCGTCGGCTCGACCGGACGCGCGACCGGGCCGCACATGCACTGGAACGTCAGCCTCAACGATGCTCGCGTGGACCCGGCAATCTTCATCGGCGCGTTCCAGCCCTGAGCGCGCGCCGCCTGATTCGCGGCGCAGCACTTGTGGAGCGGGCTTGCCGGAATGCCAAACCACCGCGAAGCGGCGCAGCGCGTGACATCGCTTTCACCGGGTTGCGCCCACGCTAAATACCGCGCAAAGTTTTTAGCAAAAACCCAAAAGGTCAGACATAAAATCTCGCCCCAAAGCAATTTTTAAGCATTCCTCTCAATTTTTTCGCAGTGCTTGCCATCCCCCACCCCACTGGTTAGGGTTGAGCACATGAAAACCTTCAGTACCCTCATTTTGCTCCGACAACATCGCAGCCTCTGCCTGGTCAGCGCCCGACTACCAGGCTGAATCCCGCCGCCTCGCCCTTTCATCTCGTTATTGCCCGGCAGGCCCGATTTCGGCCGCACACAAAAGGATTGCTTCCATGACCATGCTCAAAGACCCTTCGAAGAAGTACCGCGCCTTCCCGACCATCGACCTGCCTGACCGTACCTGGCCGTCGAAGACCATCACCCAAGCACCGATCTGGTGCAGCTCGGACCTGCGTGATGGCAACCAGTCCTTGATCGAGCCAATGGACTCGGAGAAGAAGCTGCGTTTCTGGAAGACCCTGGTGCAAGTCGGCGTCAAGGAGATCGAAGCCTCGTTCCCATCGGCCTCGCAAACCGACTTCGACTTCGTGCGCATGCTCATCGAAGACGGCCACATCCCGGACGACACCACCATCCAGGTGCTCACCCAGGCCCGTGAAGACCTGATCGCGCGCACCTTCGAGTCGCTGCGCGGGGCCAAGAAGGCCATCGTCCACCTGTACAACGCCACCTGCCCGGCCTTCCGCCGCATCGTCTTCAACCAGGACAAGCAGGGCGTGAAGGACATCGCCGTCAACGCCGCCAAACTGTTCGTCAAATATGCCGCGCAGCAGCCGGAAACCCAGTGGACCTTCCAGTACTCGCCGGAAACCTTCAGCGCCACTGAGCTTGAGTTCGCCAAAGAGGTGTGTGATGCGGTGATCGAGGTGTGGAACCCGACGCCTGAGCACAAGATCATCCTCAACCTGCCGGCCACTGTCGAAGTCGCCACGCCGAACATTTACGCCGACCAGATCGAATGGTTCTGCCGTAACGTCAACCGCCGCGACAGCGTGATCATCAGCCTGCATTGCCACAACGACCGTGGCACGGGCATCGCTGCCACCGAGCTGGGCCTGATGGCCGGCGCCGACCGCGCCGAAGGCTGCCTGTTCGGCAACGGCGAGCGTACCGGCAACGTCGACCTGGTCACCCTCGCGCTGAACCTCTACACCCAAGGCATCGACCCGCAACTGGACTTCTCCGACATTGACGGCGTACGCAAGGTGGTCGAGGAGTGCAACCAGCTGCCGGTGCACCCACGTCACCCGTATGTGGGCGACCTGGTGCACACCGCCTTCTCCGGCTCGCACCAGGATGCGATCCGCAAGGGCTTCGCCAAGCAACAGGAAGGCGAGCTGTGGGAAGTGCCTTACCTGCCGATCGACCCGGCCGATATCGGGCGTAGCTACGAGGCGGTGATCCGCGTCAACAGCCAGTCTGGCAAGGGCGGCATCACCTACCTGCTCGAGCAGGAATACGGCATCAGCCTGCCGCGCCGCATGCAGATCGAGTTCAGCCAGGTGGTTCAGGGCGAAACCGACCGCCTGGGCCTGGAAATGACCGCCCAGCAGATCTACAAGCTGCTGCACAAGGAATACCTGCAAGCCAACGCGCCGTACGCGCTGGTCAGCCACCGCCTGCAAGAAGAAAACGGCCACAGCAATGTGGAAGTGGAAGTCGCCGGTGAAGGCGAGACCAACCTGCACTGGCGTGGCAAGGGCAATGGCGCCCTGGAAGCCCTGGTCGCCGGCCTGCCAGTCGCGGTCGAGATCATGGACTACAACGAGCACGCCATCGGTGCTGGCACCAACGCCAAGGCAGCGGCCTACATCGAACTGCGCGTGGCCGGTGGCCGCCCGGTGCACGGCGTAGGTATCGACGAGAACATCACCACCGCCAGCTTCAAGGCGCTGTTCAGCGCGCTCAACCGCTCGCTGAGCCAGCAGCAGGCCAAAGCCGCCTGAGTCGTCCAGCGCTGACCTGAGGGCCGCCCTGCGGTCCATCGCCGAGCAACTGGCGATGGGCCGCAGGGCGGCCCTTTATTTTTCTCGGGCACAAAGTCGAGCCATCATTTCGCCTGCAACTCTGGATATACTGCAACGCCCAGTCACTCATGCAAGGACCCACATGAGCCATCGCCCGGAGCGCGAACTGCGCAGCCCTGCCACGGATCAGAAGCGATGAGTGTCTCGCTGAACGAACAGATGGGGGCCATGACACTGGTCGACCAGCTTCGCCATCGCGAGATGGCAATCCAGGAGCACCTCGACCTACCCCGACGCCGCATCGAGGTGGCCGAGCGCATCCGCGCGTACTACCAGAACAACGGCATCATCTTCGACGACGCGGTCATCGATGAAGGCGTACGGCAGTTCTTCTCGCGCCGCCTGCAATTCGAAGCACCCGCCCTGAGCCGCCCTCAGCGCGTGCTGTCCCGCCTCTTCATGGGCCGTGCCAAGCTGGTCAACTATACCGCCGCCGCCCTGGTGAGCCTGTTCATGGCACTGTTCGCCCATTGGCAAATGGAAACCAAGGTCGATGCAAAGGCTGAACGGCTCATGGCCGACAGCCAAACCCTGCAAGATGCAATCGCGACGCAACGCCTGCGCCTGGAACAGACCAAGCTGCGCCTCAAACGCCAGCCCAACGCCACGGTCGAGCGCTTGCTGGCCAAGGCCGAACCTCTGCTGCCCAGCGCCGCACCTGCGGTGAACTTGAACCCGGCCGACTTCGCCGACCGCGATGCCTTCAAGGCGCAACTGGCCAGAGCCCAGATCACCCTGAGCAACACTCGTCAGAACCTCGACAGTGTGCGCAAACGGCTTAACCGTATCGACCACCTGTACGCCAGCCTCGGACAACAGCAACAACTGCTCGCACGCCTGCTGGGCATGCACCTGGCGTCCCCCGAACACCAGGAAATGGCGGACTGGATCGACAAGGCAGGCGAGCAGATCGCCTCGCTGCGCCTGGAAAAGGCGGACAAAACCCTGAAAAATGTGGAAAGTTACCTGAATTACGCAAGCCAACCCCTGACCCTCGCGCTGGTCGACCGTCCCGGCACCCAATCCGGCGTAGAGCGCTGCTACGAGCCCAGCGGCTGTAGCAAAGGCAGCAGCCGCGGCAAGAGCTGGTACCTGATCGTCGAAGCCTTGGACAGCGCCGGCAACCCCGTCTACGTGCCGGTTACCAGCGTGGAAGACAACCAGGCGCGCTGGACCAAGGTGTTTGGCGTGCGGGTCAGCCGCGACGAATATCGGCGGGTACGCCAGGACAAGCTCGACGATGGCCACATCAGCCAGCGCTATATCGGCGAAAAAGCCGCCAATAGCTTGGAACTACGCTTCAGCCAACGCACTAGCGCCAACCCCGACATGATCCTTGAGTGGTAACGCCATGACACCGACCGCCCTCGTCAACGCGCTCGAACATAACTCGCGCCAGGCCGAGCGCCGGCTACGCGAAGCCGAGCAGGCGCTGTGCGTCGAGTCCGAACAGGAAACCCGGCTCGAACACCTGATCAGCTCGAAACTGACTGAAATCGCCAGCCTGCAACTGACGCTCGACCCCTCGCATAGCCAACAGGCTCATGCCTTGCTGGAGCAGCGCGAACGTGCCCGTGCCGCCCTGGAACAGGAACTCCAGACCGTAGAGCAGTTGATCGCCGAGCGCCTGGATAGGCGCCAGCAGCTGCACCTGGCACTCCAAGGCCAGGCCGCCCAGGCGCGAGACCGGCTGGAACAAGACCCATCGTATCGCCAGTTGCTGGAGCAACTGGAAGCGACACAGCAAGCCGAGCAGCAAGCCCATGCAGGCTACGAGGAAATTCGCGAAGAGTGCGCCACCAAGCTGCAAGGCTACCGCAGCAACCGGCTGTACCGCTTCCTCAAGGACCGTCACTACGGCACCGAGCAGTACCGCGGGATCCTGCTGTCGCGTGCCATGGACCGTTACCTGGCCATGGTCGTGAACTTCGAGCGCAACCACGCCAACGAACAGGTCCTCCTGGCCATGCAGGCGCGTAACGAGAGCCAGCGCCAGGCCCTCGGTGAGGCGCTGGCGCAGTTGCAGGCACAACACCAGCAATGCCTGGATAACATCGGCTCCACTGCCGAGCTAAAGGCCCTGAAGGACGAGCAAGCGAACCTGGATACCCTGCTGGCGCAGTCCAAGGCGCATGCCAGCCGCTTGAATGCACAACTGAGCGCTTTTGCCCAGCAGCGCGACCCTCACCTGCACCAGATTCGCCAAGGCATCGCGGACCGACTCAAGGCACGCCCGCTGGCCGAGCTGATCGTCGAGGCGGCGAAGACCCCGTCGCCCCACGACGACCTGCTGGTGAGCGACCTGCAACTGCTGCATGCACGTTTGCGAGAACTCCAGCAGCGCATGAAGGGCGTACAGCTCGAGGCCAGCGACAAGCGCCGCCTGTACGACCGCGCCAAGACCCTCGAATACGCCCTGCGCGATGACCATTACAAAGATCCGAGCCATGGGTACGAACTGCGCCAACCGATCGAGCAGATCCTTGATGACTACATGAACAGCCTGCTCGACCAGCAGGGCGTGCAGCGATTGCTCGACGAAGGCCGTCAGTTCGTGCCGTTGCACCGACGTGACGACCCCAGGAACCACAGTTGGGGTACGTCTTCGAGCCACACCCCAGGTGGCTTCTCCAGCACCGGCAGCATCGGCGGCGGTGGCTTCAGCACCTCCGGCAGTTCCGGTGGCGGTGGCTTCACGACCTCCAGCAGCTTCTGACCCGTTCCCTTTACCAGCCCCACTCATGCAAGGACTCCCATGAGCCAATACCTCGAACGCGCCCTCGAAGGCCTGCGCAAACTCGGCATCTCCTTCGGCCAACCGGCCCAGCCGGCACCGGTACTGATGCTGCTGGACAAGGTCGCGCACTACGATAACCGGCGCATCACCGGTATTGCCGCCGTGCTACAACAGGCAAGCCTGTTCAACCAGACCGTGCGCGAGCAGATCGCCGGCATGGACATCTCCGACCGCTACATGAACATCACCGATCGGTTCACCTCGATCCGCGAGGATGCCGCCGCCATGGCGACATGGATGGACGACGGTCGCCTGGACACGCTCGAACGCCTGAAACTGGCCTGGATGCACATGATGCGCGGCTCCATCCCAAGCCGCTTCGAAGATATCCGCAAGCACTACCTGGAGGTGTGCGCAGCCGCCAGTGACCAAATCAGCCGCGAGAGCCTGATCCTCGAGTCGTACATGGACTTCCGCCTGGCCATGAAGACCGCCGAAGTGGATGCCCAGCAAGTGCTGAGCCTGGCCGGCCAGACCCTGCAACAACGCACCCAGGCTCTGGATGCCGCCAATGCCAGCGTCGCGGCTGCCGGGCACGAAGAGCCGGCACGCCTGGCTGCGTTGGAGTTGAGCCGCGATGAGGCCGTGCGTGCACTGCAGAACGAAGACAAGAGCTACCAGATCGTCAAGGATATCGCCGACGACCTGCGGGTCGGCTACAACACTGCGGAAATGGTCTTCGCACGCATCAGCCAGGTGCACGTGGTCAAGGAGCGCCAGTACCAGCGCATGGTGTCGTTCTTCGCCACCAACGAAGTCGTGCTCACCAGCCTGGCGGTATCGTTCACCGCCAATCAAGGCATGGCCGAAGCCACCCACACGCTCAACGCAACAACCGCAGGCATCAACAAGGGCCTCGAAGCGCTCGGCGAGCTGGGCAACAAGCAGCTCGGTGCTGCGATGAAAGCCAGCTACGGCTCGACCCTTCGCGTCGAATCGGTACGCGCCCTGGCCCAGGCTACCCTGGACTTCCAGAGCGACATGAAAGGCCTGACTGCCACTTACCGCGCCGAGTCGACCAAGGCGGCCCAGGAAATTTCCGACGCGGTGGAAGAGGCCAAACGCGCGTTCTCCGCATTGCTGACCAAAGCCGCACAATGAGACCAGGCTCGCTCAGCGAACAGATGGGGGCAATCGCCATCGTCGACGCGTTGCGCCTGCAACAACGTCAGTTGCAGGAACATCTGGACCTGCCGCAGCGCCGTGCCGAGGTCGCCGCGCGCATCCGCGACCACTACCGCCACCAAGGTACGACCTGCGACGATGCGTTGATCGACCAGGGGGTGCGCGCGTTCTTCGCCCGCCGCCTGGTCTTCGAGGCCCCTGCCCTGCCCTGGTGGCAGCGCTGGCTGGCAGACGTATGCTTCCATCGCGCCATTCTGCCTTACCTGCTGGTACTGGTCCTGCTGTGCGGGGGCGGCCTGCTCGCGAAGTACCTGGACACGCCCCGTGCACCCTCTGTTCCGAGCAACGCTGGGCACCTGGCGGCAACGCCGCCAGCAGCGCCCCAGGCCCCAGCCGAGCAGTACGCCCGCCTGGAACAGTACCGGCAGTTAATCGGCAAGCTCGAGGCCATGCCGCTGCCGGAGGACGTGCGCGCCAAGCTGCTGCCGTGGGCTCACACCCTAGGCAACGTGGTGAGTGAACATGCTCCGGCCAAGGCCGATGAGGCGCTGCATGAGCTACAGGTGTATAGCGACTACACCGCCTCGGCGCTACACCTGGAAGTCCCCGGCGCCGACCAGATGTCTGGCTACGAGCGCTGCACCCAGGCCGCGTGCCAGGCCGGTACGGAAGACGGCAAGGCGTGGTTCCTGACATTCCAGGCACGCAATGCACAAGGACAACGGGTGACGATGCCGATGGTCGATCCCGCCACCGGCAAAATAGCCCTTGCCGAGGTATACGGCGTACAGGTCAGCCGTGCCGAGTACCTCAAGGCACAGCAGGCCAAGCAGGCCAGCGGCCAGATCGACAACCCGGCGATCGGCAGCAAGCAGGCCTACAGCCTCAAGCGCGTGTTCGACAAACGCGTCCAGCGTGGCGGTCGCTTCGACAACCCAGCCGAAGCCAGCCAGTACATCACCGCCAGCTTCTGATCCGGCGCACAAAAAAAGGGCGCTGACCAAGCGCCCTAATAACCGTGCAGCACACAACGAAATCTGTCAGTCCAGCAGTGCCATCGCCTCGGCGCTGCACGCCTCGATGCGCGCCCAGTCACCGTTCTTGATCCAGCTGCTGTCGAGCATCCAGGTGCCGCCGACACACATCACGTTGGGCAGCGCCATGTAGTTGCGCACGTTGGCCGGATTCACACCGCCCGTTGGGCAGAAGCGAATGTCACCGAACGGGCCGGCGAAGGCCTTGATCGCCGCCACCCCACCGCTAATCTCGGCCGGAAACAGCTTGAAGCGCCGGTAGCCTAGGGCGTAGCCCTGCATGATTTCCGACGGTGTGCTGATGCCAGGCAGCAGCGGAATATCGCTTTGTACGCCCGCTTCAAGAATGTCCTGGGTGATGCCTGGCGTGACGACGAACTGCGCACCTGCGGCTTCGACCGCGGCGAACATGCTGCGGTCGAGCACGGTGCCGGCACCAACGCACAACTCCGGGCGCTGCGCGCGCAGCACTTCGATGGCCTTCAGGCCATGCTTGGAGCGCAACGTCACCTCCAGGGTGCGGATGCCACCGCTGGCCAGCGCGTCGGCCAGCGGCAGAATGTCTTCCTCACGGGCGATGGTGATCACCGGCAAGATGCGCGCCGCGCCGCAGATCGCATCGATCCGGTCGGCTTTCTCGGCCATCGAGAGCAAAGGCTGTGGGCGTTCGAGGGTGGTCATGACTGAGGATCCTTGGCTCATGGGCACCAGTAGATGTCCAGGGGGTCGTGAAGAAAAGCGCGAATCGGCATTTCGGTGGGGTCTTCGGCCGCCAGCGCGGCGCGCAGCGTAGCGAGTTTGCCCGCGCCTTGCACGGACAGGGCGATAAAGCCTGCGCTTGCCAGCAATGCACGGGTCATGCTCAGGCGCTGGTGCGGCACCGCTGGCGCCAGCATCGCCAGGCAGCGGCGCTCGCTGACCTTGGCCAGCCCCTGGCGCAGATTGGGACTGGCCGGGAACAGCGAAGCGGTGTGACCGTCGTCGCCCATGCCCAGCACCAGCACATCGATCGGCGGCAGCTCGCCCAGGAGCTGATCGGCCAGCTCGGCAGCGGCTTCCAGGGTCGGAGAGGGTTGGTAGAGGCCGATGAAACGCGCCTTGGCTGCCGCGCCGTGCAACAGGTGTCGGGCGATCAGGCCGGCGTTGCTGGCCTCGTGCTCGACCGGCACCCAGCGCTCGTCGGCCAGGCTCACGGTGACCTTCGACCAGTCCAGCACCTGCCGGGCAAGCTGTTCGAGGAACGGCACCGGGCTACGCCCGCCGGACAGCACTACGCAGGCCTGGCCCTTGCTGGCGATAGCCTGACGCAGGCGCTCGGCCACCTCCTCGGCGAGGGCCTTGGCCAGTGCGTTGGCATCGGCCAGCGCGTGGGTGTGCACGCTCGCTGGCAGTTGCAGTTCAGATATCGCCATACCAGGACCTCCCATCTCGTGTAATCAGTGCAATCGAACTCATCGGCCCCCACGACCCCGCCGCGTAAGGCTTGGGCGCGTCGCCGCTGTTCTTCCAGCCGGCGATCAGCTGGTCGCACCATGTCCAGGCGTATTCGATTTCATCCTTGCGCACGAACAGGTTCTGGTTGCCACGCATCACTTCTAGCAACAAGCGCTCATAGGCATCCGGGATGCGCGCGCTGCGCCAGGCGTCGGAGAAATTCAGTTGCAGGGGGCCGCTGCGTAGCTGCATGCCCTTGTCCAGACCCTGTTCCTTGGTCATCACGCGTAGCGAAATACCTTCGTCCGGCTGTAGGCGGATGATCAGCTTGTTGCCGATCTGCAAGCGCTGTTCCGGCGCAAAGATGTAGTGCGGCGTTTCCTTGAAATGGATGACGATCTGCGACAGCTTGTGCGGCATGCGCTTGCCGGTGCGCAGGTAGAACGGCACCCCCGACCAGCGCCAATTGCGAATGTCGGCGCGCAGGGCGACGAAGGTTTCGGTGTCGCTCTGCGCGTTGGCGTTGTCTTCTTCCAGATAACCCGGTACCGGCTTGCCCTCGCTGTAGCCGGCGATGTACTGGCCGCGCACCACGCGGGTGCTCAGGCCCTCGCCGGTGATCGGTGCCAGGGCCTTGAGCACCTTGACCTTCTCATCGCGGATGCTGTCGGCGGACAAGTCGCTGGGCGGGTCCATGGCGATCAGGCAAAGCAGTTGCAGCAGGTGGTTCTGGATCATGTCGCGCAGTTGCCCGGCCTTGTCGAAGTAACCCCAGCGGCCTTCGATACCGACTTGCTCGGCCACGGTGATTTCCACGTGGGAGATAGAGTTCTGGTTCCACTGGGTTTCGAACAGGCTGTTGGCAAAGCGCAGGGCGATCAGGTTCTGCACCGTCTCTTTGCCCAGGTAGTGGTCGATGCGATAGACCCGGTTTTCCGGAAAGAACCGCGCCACGGCGTCGTTGACCCGGCGTGAGGACTCCAGGTCATGGCCGATGGGTTTTTCAAGCACCACGCGGGTGCGCGGCGCCAGGCCGGCCTTGTCGAGGTTCTCGCAGATCGCACCGTACACCGCCGCCGCCGTGGCGAAGTAGGCGATCAGCGGCAGCTCTGGCGCGGCCTGCTCAGCCAGGGCCTGGTAACCCTCGGGCTGGACGAAGTCCAGGTGCAGGTAGCCAAGGCGGGCGAAGAAGCGGCGCAGCGTCAGTGGATCGATATCGCTCTCAGGGACGTGGCGGCGCAAGTGCGCCTCGATGGCCTCCAGGTGCTGCTCGGCGCTGCCCGCTTCGCGTGCCAGGGCCAGCAGGCGGGTGTCCGGGTGCAACAAATTGGCGCGGTCGAGCTGGTAGAGCGCCGGAAACAGCTTGCGCAATGCCAGGTCGCCAAGGGCGCCAAACAGGGCAAAGGTGCAAGGTTCAACACTGATCGCGGCCATAAATGTTGGTTCTTTTATAAAGTTAAGCTAGGAATACCGGTTTCAGCCCTGTTTTTCAAGGGCCAATGTAGTAAAAACAACAACATCATGTACAAGCCTTACAGACAAGTGGTGCGGTAATCTCAGCGACAGTACGATAGACAACTTTGCAAAAAGCCTGCTGTTTCGCCAGCCGGCTGTCTGCCAGCACCGACTCAACGACCCAAGGACACCCCATGGACCGCGTGCGAAACCTCCTCGAACAAATCCAGGGCCGCCTGGACGAGCTGAACAAGGCCGAGCGCAAGGTCGCCGAAGTCATCCTGCTCAACCCGCAACAAGCCACTCGTTTCAGCATCGCCGCCCTGGCTCAGGCAGCCAAGGTCAGCGAGCCCACGGTCAACCGCTTCTGCCGCTCGTTCGGCGTCAGCGGCTATCCCGAACTCAAGCTGCAACTGGCGCAAAGCCTGGCCAGCGGCGCGGCCTACGTGAGCCGTGCGGTGGAGGCCGACGATGATCCAGCCGCCTACACCCAGAAGATCTTCGGCAGTGCCATCGCCTCGCTGGACAGCGCCTGCCAGCAGCTTGATCCACAGCAGGTCAGCCGCGCCGTAGACATGATGATCCAGGCCCGGCAGATCCACTTCTTCGGCCTGGGAGCCTCAGCACCCGTGGCCCTCGATGCCCAGCACAAGTTCTTTCGCTTCAACCTGGCCGTGTCGGCCCACGCCGATGTGCTGATGCAGCGCATGCTGGCCTCGGTAGCCCACACTGGCGACCTGTTCGTGATCATTTCCTACACCGGGCGCACGCGCGAGCTGGTGGAAGTCGCACGCCTGGCCCGGGACAACGGCGCCTCGGTACTCGGCCTGACCGCAGCCGGCTCGCCGCTGGCCCAGGCTTGCAGCCTGAGCCTGCACATCCCGCTGCCCGAGGACACCGACATCTACATGCCGATGACCTCGCGGATCATCCAGCTAACCGTGCTCGACGTGCTGGCCACCGGCATGACCCTGCGCCGTGGCGTGGACTTCCAGCCGCACCTGCGCAAGATCAAGGAAAGCCTCAACGCCAGCCGCTACCCCATCGAGGACGACGACCTCAACTGAGCCGGTGCGCCTGCAAACGCAGGTGCGCCCGCTCCCCCGGCGCCAGGCTCAGCCCGGCATCGCTGCCGCTGGCCGCCTCGACGCAGACGAAACCCTGGCACTCGCGCCCGCTCACGCCCATCAGCGGCCGCCTGCCAGGGTGCCAGACCACGGTGTCGTCGCTGTCGCCGGTATCGATGCACAGCTCGCGCTGCCAGGCAGGATCCTGCAGTTGTACGCGGGGCGTACCCGGAAAGACTTTCTGACAACCGCCACGCAACTTGAGCGCCCCATCTTCACGGCAGGCCTGGCGATTCAGACGGTCGTAGCCCTCGATATCTTCAAGCCCAGACAGCGCTACCTTCGATACGTCACTGATGCGCCAGTAGGCCAGCAGCGCATGGCTCAGTTGGCACGGTTCGCTGTCCTGGTGTTCGGTACTCAAGCTCAGCTCCATGCTCGCGCCTAGGCGCGCGTGCAAGTCTACCTGCCAGTCGCACAGGTCCAGGCGCCACTTGAGTGTCACGCCCTGCTCGTCTTCAAGGCTGTCGACCAGTTTCCAGTCCAACAGGCGCGCCCAGCCGTGGGCCGGCCACAGGTCTTCGCTGGGATGGCGTCCATACCAGGGCCAGCACACCGGCACTCCACCACGGATCGCGCCCACCTGCGGCCACTGTTCGGCGCACCACAGCCAGGGCTTCTCGCCGGCCGGCTGAAAATGCAGCAGTTGCGCGCCCTGGCGGCTGAACACCGCCTGGCAACGTGGGTGATCGATGATCAGGACATCACGCTGCTGGTAACGCTCCCACTCGAAGGTCGGCCGTGGCCGTTGCGTCGTGAAGAAGCGGTGTAGCGGATGTTCAGGCATGGTTCCAGGCTCTTTGTTGTTCGAGATAGCGCTGTCTCGCCCCTTGCCCGCTAACCACTGCAGACCAGTGGTTAGCGGAGGGCCGAAAATGGATGGCGTAAATTTACAACAATTGTTCTCAGAATGACGACTGAATCTTCAAGCCCGCGACCAGCGCGTTGTCGACTTGATCCACCGCCCCTGGGCTCTTGATGTATTGCAGGTTCGGTCGTACGGTCAGCCAATTGGTGACATGGAAGCCGTAATAAAGCTCGGCGTTGTATTCGGTACGTTGCAGCGGGACGAAACCTGGGTTGTCGTAGTCATTGATGCCACTGGCGGCATTGAGCAGTTCGGCACGCTTTTTCACATCGTCATTGACATGGATACGCGCGATGCCGAAACCGATGTCGTCCTTGGGCCGTGCATCGAAGGCGCCTTTGTACACCAGGCCTACCTGCTGGTAGTTGTCGACCACGTTGGTGGCTTTGTCGTGCACGGTAAAATTGGCGAACACGCTCAAGCCACGGCTAGCGTCGCTGGCATGCGCGGTCACCTGCTGCTGGGCCACGACCCACCAGCCATGCTTGCTCGAGTGCGACTTGAAGTCAGCCCCGGTGAGCGCTTGCGGGTTGCCATTGACGTCGTCATACACATCGTCGGCCTTGGCGGTGCTGTAGTAGTAGCCCAGCCGGTACTCGCCCGGCAGACCATTGACCTTGGGCGACCAGACCATCTCCACCGGCAGGATCGCGCCCTTGGTACCGCTGCCGCTGAGCTTGAAGCCATTGCCGGTTTCCAGGTTGGAGGGGTTCTGCTCGTAGGCGCCCACCTGCACGAAGAAGTCCGGGCTGAGGTTGTACTTGACCCGCAGCGCCCACTGACTGACCGGCCAGTTGTACCAGATGCCACCGACCCAGTTGCCGACCTGGGAGCCGCAGAACGCCAGGTTCTGGAAGTCGCAGGGGAAGCTGTTGAAGTCCTCGCCCTCGCCGAAGCGCCCAACCTTCACGTCCAGTGCGCCGTCGAAGTACTTCTGCTTGATCCACATCTGGGTAAGGCGCCAAGTCTGGCCACGCCCCCACACTTCCTGCACCGAGCTGAACTGTCCGGCACGCGGGTCGCTGATGCGGTCGTTGGACAGGTTGCGCCCGCTGCGCTCGGTGATCGCCAGCTTGAACTCGGTATCCTTCCAGCCGAAGATCTTCTCAAGGTCCAGGTGCGCGCCCAGGGCGAACTGATCGCTGTAGCGAGCCGTCTTGTCGTCGTTGTAGCCCCCATGCAGGTTGCCGGCCACTTCGCCGACGTAGTCGAGGGTAAAGTCGTAGCCCTTCTCCAGCAGCTCGGTGCGGGTGCCGCCCCAGTCGCCGGTCATCCATTTCGAGTCCGACGAAAAAGCCTCGGCAGCTTGAACGCCGCTGCTGCCCACAGCGGCCAACAAGGCCAGCGAGCCCAACGTTCTGATGCGATTGCGCTGTTCCATTCCTTTGCATCCTCTTTTCTTGTTATTGACAGAACGGTTTGACGGCGGCCGTCTGTAGGAACGGCCTTGTGCCGCGAAGGGCTGCGAAGCGGCCCCGGGGTATTGGCAGCTTTCAGCATTGTTAGGGCCGCTTCGCAGCCCGTTCGCGGCGCAAGGCCGCTCCTACACAGAGACCGCGCGGGTTTAACGGCCTTTGAAGCGGGCCACGTTGTCCTTCACGGTGGTGGCAGCTTGATCAAGGCGCTCGCCGCTGGCGGCGTCGAATAGCAGCACTCGCGCCGGATCGAACTGTAGGTTGAGGCTGTCGCCGACCCGGCACGCCACATCCGGCGCCAGGCGGCAGCAGACCTTGGTCTGGTTGAGCGTGACGAACACCAGCAGATCGGGGCCGGTGGGCTCGGTGACTTGCACCTCGGCACGAATGCCCGGCAGGCCATTGCCCTCGGCGGCGCCAAGGCTGATCTGCTCCGGGCGAATGCCCAGGATGATCTCGCGCCCCTCCAGTGCATCGCTGGCCGCCCCCAACGGCAGCTCGCAGCGGGCCTGGCCACTGTCGAGCAAGGCCAGCATGCGTCCGTCCTGGCGCGCCAGGCGTACCGGGATGAAGTTCATCGGTGGCGAGCCGATGAAACTTGCGACGAACAAGTTGGCCGGATCGTTGTAAATCTGCTGCGGGGTGCCGAACTGCTGGATGATGCCGTCCTTCATTACGGCCACCTTGTCGCCCAGGGTCATGGCCTCAATCTGGTCGTGGGTGACGTACACCGTGGTGGTCTTCAGGCGCTGGTGCATCAACTTGATCTCGGTGCGCATCTCCACCCGCAGCTTGGCGTCCAGGTTCGACAACGGCTCATCGAACAGATAGATCTTCGGCCGGCGTGCCAGCGCCCGGCCCATGGCCACGCGCTGCTGTTGGCCGCCCGACAGTTGCCCCGGCTTGCGCCCCAGCAGGTGCTCGATCTGCAACAGCTTGGCCACCCGCGCCACTTCTTCATCGATGGCCGCCTGGGGCAGCTTGCGGATCTTCAAGCCGAAGGCGATGTTGTCACGCACATTCATAGTCGGGTACAGCGCGTAGGACTGGAACACCATGGCGATGTCGCGATCCTTCGGGCTCATGCCGCTGACGTCCTGATCATCGATGAGGATCGCGCCGCCACTGATGCTCTCAAGACCGGCGATGCAGTTCATCAGCGTGGACTTGCCGCACCCAGAGGGGCCTACCAGGATCAGGAACTCGCCATCCTTAATCGCCAGCTGAATATCCTTTAGCGTGTCAGGCAGGCCAGTGCCATAGGTCTTGTGCACATTGCGTAGTTCGAGTGTTGCCATGACTTACCCCTTGACCGCGCCGGCGGTCAGCCCGCGCACGAAATACTTGCCCGCAATCACATAGACCAGCAGCGTCGGCAGCCCGGCGATCATCGCTGCGGCCATGTCGACGTTGTATTCCTTGGCCCCGGTGCTGGTGTTGACCAGGTTGTTCAGGGCCACGGTGATCGGTTGCGAGTCGCCGCTGGAAAACACCACCCCGAACAGGAAGTCGTTCCAGATCTGGGTGAACTGCCAGATCAGGCAGACCATGATGATCGGCGTGGACATCGGCAGGATGATCCGCCCGAAGATGGTGAAGAAGCCGGCGCCATCCAGCCGCGCCGCCTTGACCAACGCATCGGGAATGCTCACGTAGTAGTTGCGAAAGAACAGCGTGGTGAAGGCCAGCCCATACACCACATGGACCAACACCAGGCCGCTGGTAGTGCTGGCCAGGCCCAGCTTGCCGAGGGTGAACGAAGCCGGCAGCAGCACGGTCTGGAACGGCAGGAAGCAGCCGAACAACAACAGTCCGAAGAACAGCTGCGAGCCGCGAAAACGCCACATCGACAGCACATAGCCGTTCAGCGCACCGATGGCGGTACTGATCAGCACCGCCGGCACGGTGATCAGCACCGAGTTGACGAAATAGCCATTGACCGTGGCCCAGGCTTTGCTCCAGCCAAGGGTGGTGAACGTGGTCGGCCAGCTCAGCAGGTTACCGGTACCGATGTCTTCAGGGGTCTTGAAGCTGGTCAGCAGCATCACCACCAGTGGCACCAGGTACAGCAACACCGCCAGCAGCAGCACGGCATGGATGGCGATGCGGCTGAGATTCAGCGCAGGTTTGTCAGTCACGCTAGTCATGGCGCTTGCCCCGCAGTTCGGAGTACAGGTAGGGGACCAGGATCGCCAGGATCGCGCCAAGCATCAGGATCGCGCTGGCCGAGCCCATGCCCATCTGCCCGCGGCTGAAGGTGAAGGCGTACATGAACATCGCCGGCAAGTCGGAGGAATAGCCCGGGCCGCCAGCGGTCATCGCCGCCACCAGGTCGAAGCTCTTGATGGCGATGTGCGCAAGGATCATCAGCGAACTGAAGAACACCGGGCGCAGGCTGGGCAGTACCACCGTCCAGTAGATGCGTGGCAGGCTGGCGCCGTCGAGTTGGGCGGCGCGAATGATCGACTGATCGACGCCGCGCAGGCCTGCCAGGAACATCGCCATGATGAAGCCCGAGGCTTGCCACACGGCAGCGATCACCAGGCAATAGACAACCCGGTCAGGGTCGATCAGCCAGTCAAGGCGAAAGCCCTCCCACCCCCAGTCGCGCAGCAACTTGTCCAGGCCCATGCCGGGATTGAGCAGCCACTTCCAGGCGGTACCGGTGACGATCATCGACAGCGCCATCGGGTACAGGTAGATCGTGCGGATGAACCCTTCGCGGCGGATACGCTGATCCAGCAGCACCGCCAGCAACACCCCAATGGCCAGACTGACGCCGATGAACAGGCCGCCGAACACCAGCAGGTTCTTGCTCGCCACCCACCAGCGGTCGTTGTCGAATAGCCGCGCATACTGCGCCAGCCCTGCCCATTTATAGGTAGGCAGGAAGGTGGACGTCGTGAAGGAGAGGACGAACGTCCACAGGATATAGCCGTAGAACCCCACCAGTACGATGAACATGCTCGGTGCCAACACCAGCTTGGGTAGCCAGCGCTGGAGCGCGTCCAGGGGGGAGGCCCGCAAAGGGGCGGTCAGTGTGGTCATGCTCGAATACCCGAAGATAGGGCCCCCACATCACCTGCGGGGGCGGGCTCGCCAGTGGCTACTTGGCGGCGTTGATCGCTGCGGCGAGCTTCTTGGCCGCATCCGCTGGATCCGCTTTCGGGTCGTTGATGTAGTTGGTCACCACATCGAAGAACGCGCCCTGTACAGCCAGCGTGGTCGCCATGTTGTGCGCCATGCTCGGCTGCAAGCCACCGGACTTGGCATCCGCCAGGAAGTCCTTGGCAGCGGTCTGGGCGCAGGCGTCGAAGCCGTATTTGCGCATGTCCGCGAGCATGTCGTTACGCACCGGGATCGAGCCCTTGTTGATGCTGAATACCTTCTGGAAGTTCTCACCCAACACCTGCCGGGCGATGTCCTGTTGGCCAGCCGCTGTGCCTTCGTTCTTCTGCTTGAACACCACCAGCGAGTCGATGTTGTAGAGGAATGCTTTTTCGGTGCCAGGGAACGGCACGCACTGGTAGTCGGTGCCAGCAGTCTTCTTGGCCAGGGTCCATTCGCTCTTGGCCCAGTCGCCCATGATCTGCATGCCGGCCTTGCCGTTGATGACCTTGGCCGCTTCGAGGTTCCAGTCCTGGCCCTTGCCGTCCGGGTCCATGTAGGTGGCGACCTTTTTCAGCTCGGTGAGCGACTTGACCATGCCAGGGCCGGTGAGGGCCTGCGGGTCGAGATCGACCAGGGCCTTCTTGTAGCCCTCAGCCCCCATCACCGACAGCACCACGCTTTCGAACACCGTACTGTCCTGCCACGGCTGCCCGCCATGGGCCAGCGGGATGAAGCCTGCGGCCTTGAGCTTGTCGGCGGCGGCGTAGAACTCATCGAGGGTGGTCGGCGCCTTGGCGATACCGGCCTTCTGGAACACCTGCGGGTTGATCCACAGCCAGTTGATGCGGTGAATGTTCACCGGCACTGCCACGTAGTCGCCGTCGTACTTGACGGTATCGGCGACTTTCTTGTCCAGCAGACTGTCCCACTTCTCCTGCTCGGCGACTGGTTTGAGCACCTCGCTGTCGAGCAGGCCGGTGGCCGCCCAGTCCTGGATGTCCGGGCCCTTGATCTGCGCGACGCCTGGCGGGTTACCGGCCACGGCGCGGCTTTTGAGGACGGTCATGGCGGTGGCACCGCCGCCACCGGCCACAGCACCGTCTTTCCAGGTGAAGCCGTCCTTTTCGACTTGGGCCTTGAGCACCTCGACCGCAGCCTTTTCGCCACCGGAGGTCCACCAATGGACCACTTCCACGCTGCCTTTGGAATCGGCGGCATGGGCGCTGAGGGAACACATGGATGCGAGAGAAATCGCGGCGGCGAGACGAAGCGTCGAATACATGGGAAATACCTTTCTTGTTGTTATGCGTGGCAAGACTGTCGCTTGCATTGCAATGGAGTGTAAGTAAGCCGCGCAGCCGATCAGGTAACGAACGGATGCGCGAATGTCATCACTTGGTTACATAACCAACGCGCAGGCGAAGCTCGGGGCCAGCGGCAAGCGAGGTGCCAGTACCGCTTGCAAGGCGTGGTAGAGGTCTGGCTTACCGCCCCAGATGCGCGCACTGGGGCAGTTGTCAGGGTCAAGTTCGTGGTGCCAACTGCCGCCTGCATGATCGATCAGGTGCTCGGCGATGAAATCCCAGAAGCCGCGATACCACCGCTCGTACTGCGCTTCGCCGGTGCGCTGCAACAACGCCGCGGCGCTGGCGCAGGCCTCGGCATGAACCCAGTGCAGGCGTTCGCGCACCACCGGACGATTGTGCCAGTCGAGGGTGTAGACCAACCCTGGAGCACCATCGACCTGCCAGGCGTGGCGGCAGGCACTGTCGAACAGGCCGCGGGCAGCGACCAACAGCTCGCCAGGCGCGCCCAGGCCGGCGCGTTGCAGCGCAGCCTCCAGGTGCAACAGCAGACGCGCCCACTCGAAGGCGTGGCCAGGCGTGGTGCCGTAGGGGCGAAACCCGTCCGCGCGTTGGTCGTGGTTGTACTCCGGCAGGGCTTGCCAATGCGCATTGAAATGCTCGGTCACGCGGTAGCCATCAGCGGCTGCCTGAGCCAGGATCAGCCGCTGCACGATACGCAGCGAGCGCTCCAGCCAGCGCGTATCGCCGGTGACATCGGCCAGGGCGAGAAAGGCCTCGACACCGTGCATGTTGCTGTTCGCGCCCCGGTAAGCCTCGCAGGTGTGCCAGTCACGACTGAAGGCCTCGCGCAAGGCGCCCTCCTCTTCGCTCCAGAAGCGCCTGTCGATGACTTCGATGGCATCGCGCAGCAGCGCCCGCGCCTCGTCCACCCCGGCGACCACCGCCGAGCTGGCCGCCAGGGCGACGAAGGCGTGCAGATAGGCCGTCTTGGCGTCCTCGCCGCGCCCGCCGGGTCGGGCGTACCAGCCTGCATGCTGGGCATCGTGCAGCGGGCCTTGCAGGGCGGCCACACCATGCTCGACCAGGTCCTTGCACCCGGGGATGCCGTGCAGGTGGGCCAGGGCGAAGCTGTGGGTCATGCGCGCCGTGTTCAGGGTCTCGGCACTGGCGCCACGCGGCAGGCGGCCCTCGTAATCGAGGTTGCCAAAGCCTTCGGGCAAGCGCGCAGAACGGGCGAAAGCCAGCAAGCGCAGGGCTTCTTGGGTGAGCCAGGCGTGATGCGTGGGAGAGTCGAGCCAACGGTGGGTCATGGGGCGTGGGCGTCCTTGTTGTTGTCAGCCGAGTCTAGCCAGCCGTCGTGGGCTGGATGTCACGAAGGCTGGCAGGATTGTCACCAAGCCGTGACATGAATCCCTGTAGGAGCGGCCTTGTGCCGCGAAAGGGCTGCGTAGCAGCCCCGACGGTATGTGCCGTGGCTGAAATCCTGGGGCCGCTTTGCGACCCGTTCGCGACACAAGGCCGCTCCTACAGGCGTCGCTTATTCCACTGAGCGCGGCAGGTACAGGGTCACCCGCAAGCCCCCTTCACGCAGGTTGAGCAAACTCACCTCGCCGCCGTGGCTGTGCGCGATGTTACGCGCGATACCGAGCCCCAACCCGTAGCCCTGCTGTTGTCCGGCCAGACGAAAATGCGGCTCGAACACCTGCTCAAGACGCTGTTCCGGCACTCCCGGCCCCTGATCGTCGACCTGCAGCACGAAGCTCTGCGGGCTGTCGATGATGCGCAAGCGCGCGCGTTCACCGTACTTGATGGCGTTATCGATCAAGTTGCCGATGCAGCGGCGCAGGGCTAGCGACTTGCCCGGATACGGCGCCAGCGCCGAGCCCTCGACAGTGATGCGGCCATCCTCCAGGTACGGTTCGGCAAGCATGTGCAGGACCTGGTTGAGGTCGATCGGCTCGATGTTTTCGTGGATGTCGGTGTCCTTCACGCATTGCAGCGCACCCTTGACCAGCAACTCCAACTCGTCGAGGTCGCGGCTGAAACGCGCTTGCAACTGCTCATCCTCCAGCAGCTCGACGCGCAGGCGCAGACGCGTGATCGGCGTGCGCAAGTCGTGGGAAATCGCGCTGAACAGCTGGGCGCGCTCGGTGAGATAGCGGCTGATGCGCTCGCGCATGCTGTTGAAAGCCCGCCCGACATCCTCCACCTCGCTGCCACCGCCCTCGGCCACCGGCGCCACGTTGGCGCCCAGCGACATCTCTCGCGCCGCACGGGCCAGGCGCTTGAGCGGCCGGCTCTGCCAGTGCACCAGCAGGCCGATGAACACCAGCAGCATCGCCGTGGTCAGGGCGATGAAGCCGATTTGCTGGCGTGGCAGGCGCTCGGTCTCCAGGCTGGTGTAGGGCTCGGGCAACAGCGAAGCGATGTACAGCCACTCGCCCTCGCCCAGGCGGATCTGGGTAACCAGTACCGGCGGGTTGAGCGGTTCCAGGGTCAACGAATAATGCGCCCACGAACGCGGCAGTTCGTCGAGCTTCAGGCCGCTATTGAAAATCCTCAGGTCATCGGGCCGCACGAACGCCACATCCACCTCGACCTGTGACCCCAAGCGCTCATGCAGCACCTGCTCGAACACCGCGATCACCGCCTGCTTGCGCGGGGTGACCGGCAACACCGGCATGTCCAGGGGCTTGACGTTGAGCGACACGAAAAACCGCGTGCCGCCCATGCTGCGCAACTGGTCCAGCACCATGGGCCGGTAGGCGACCGGCAGCGAGCGAAAGTAGCTGACGCTGGCGCTCATCGAGTGGGCCAGGCTGCTGGCACTGGCACGTAGGCCCTGCAACTGGCTGGCACGCAGTTGCGCGACCCAGATCAGGCTCGACAGGCCTTGGGCCAACACCACCACCAGCAGGGTGAGCAGCAGCATGCGCCCCAATAGCGAGCGTGGCAGCAGACGCCGGCGCCGCTCGCTAGACCGGGCAGACATGCGCCGCCAACAGGTAGCCGCTGCCACGCACGGTACGGATCAGCCGCGGCGGTTTGTCGGTGTCACGCAGGCGCTGGCGCAGACGGCTGACCGCCATGTCGACGATGCGGTCCAGCGGCATCGGCTCGCGCCCACGGGTGGCGTTGCCGATGGTGTCACGGTCAAGAATCTGCTGAGGGTGGTCGAGGAACAGCTTGAGCAAGGCAAAGTCCGCACCGCTCAGGATCACCTCTTCACCGTCGCGGTGGAACAGTCGGTGGCTGACCGTGTCCAGGCGCCAGTCATCGAAGGCCAGCACGGCACTGGGAGATGCGACCTGGGTAAAATCGGCGCGACGTAGCAACGCCTTGATCCGCGCCTGCAATTCGCGCGGGCTGAAGGGTTTGCCGAGGTAGTCATCGGCGCCCAGTTCAAGGCCGATGATCCGATCCGCTTCATCGGAGCTGGCGGTGAGCATGATGATCGGCACCTGCGCCTGACGCGGATGCTGGCGCACCCATCGGCACAGGCTGAAGCCGTCCTCGTCAGGCAGCATCACATCGAGGATCACCAGGTCGTAAGGTGCTGCTTCCAGAGCACGGCGAAACCCCTGGCCATCGGGTTCGGCGTGCACGTGCAGGCCACAGCGGCTGAGGTAGGTCTGCAAAAGTTCGCGAATATCCTGGTCGTCGTCGACCATCAGGATCGATTTACCGGCAGTGCTCACAATGGTCCTTCCTTTGGTCTGTCGCAGATCTTAATGCCTGCTGTACTAGGGCTGCCATGCAGCCCTGGCGATCAGTGATCCAGCGCCTGCTGCAACGCCACCCCGGCCCCCAACAACCCGGAAAATTCAGCGGTAACCAGCCATACCGGCACCCCGGCAAAATAGCCACTCATGCAGCCTTTTTCGGCGAAGCTTGCTGCAAAACCGCTGCTGAGGAACAGTTCGGCAAAACGCGGAATCACCCCACCGACGATATAGACCCCACCGCGCGCGCCCAGGGTGAGCACATTGTTGCCCGCCACCCGCCCGAGGAAACGGCAGAACTGCTCGATCACCGCCAGCGCCTGGGGCTCGTTCGCCAGGGCCGCATCGGTGATCTGCGCCGGGGTCTTGTGAATCGGGTGATGACCGTCCAGCGCACACAGGGCCTGATACAAGCGCACCAAGCCGCCGCCGCTGAGCACGGTCTCGGCACTGACATGGCCGATCTGGCGATGAATGTGCTGGTGGATCGCGGCCTCGCGGGCATTACCCACCGGCAGGTCAACATGCCCGCCCTCGCCGGGTAGCGCCATCCAGCGTTGTTCGCCCAGGCGCAGCAGGCTGCCCACCCCCAAGCCGGTGCCCGGGCCGATCACCAGCGCCGGGCGTGCCGGATCGGCCTGGCCTGGGCACACTTCGCGGTACTCGCCCGCGTCCAGGCGGGTCATGCCCAGGGCCATGGCGGTGAAATCGTTGATCAGCAGCAGCTGCTGTACCTGCAATGCCTGGCAGAACGCCGTGCGGCTCAGGCGCCAGTGGTTGTTGGTGAAACGGAACTCATCGCCCTCCACCGGCCCCGCCACCGCCAGGCATACTGCCGCCAGGCCGCCGCGGCTGATGTGCTGGTCGGCCAGATACGCCTCGATGGCCTGCTCGGGGCTGGTGTAGTCGGCGGTGGCGAACACCTGCACCGCCTCCAGCCGGTTGTCCCGCCAAAGGGCGAAGCGGGCATTGGTCCCGCCGATATCTCCGACCAGCAAAGCCTTCATTCGAGGGTCTCCAACGCCGAGGTGAAGGCGCTCGCGCCCTTTTCCGCCGGACTGAACGCCACACGCATGAAGCCGAACAGCTCGCGCCCGCACCCCAGGTCGTTCCCTGTAGGCGGGGTGGGCAGCTCACGGCTGGCCAGCTCTTCGGCCGAGACCATGACCCGCAGCGTGCCTTCGACACCATCGACACGCACGATATCACCATCGCGCACACGTGCCAGCGGCCCACCGTCGAAAGCTTCCGGGCAGACGTGGATGGCCGCCGGGATCTTGCCCGAGGCACCCGACATGCGCCCGTCGGTGACCAGCGCCACCTTGAAACCGCGGTCTTGCAGCACACCGAGGAACGGCGTGAGCTTGTGCAGCTCGGGCATACCGTTGCAGCGCGGTCCCTGGAAGCGCACCACCGCAACGAAGTCGCGCTCCAGCTCGCCGGCCTTGAACGCATCGGCCAGCGACTGCTGGTCGTGGAACACCCGTGCCGGGGCCTCTACGACTCGGTGCTCCAGTGCCACGGCAGACACTTTCATCACCCCGCGCCCCAGGTTGCCTTCCATCACCCGCAGTCCACCTTCGACCGAGAAAGGCCGCGCCACCGGGCGCAAGATGTTTTCGTCCAAGCTCTGGGTCGGGCCTTCGCGCCATACCAGCTGGCCGTCGTCGAGGAACGGCTCCTGGGTGTAGCGGCGCAGCCCAGGGCCGGCCACGGTATTGACGTCCTCGTGCAACAGCCCGGCGTCGAGCAGCTCGCGAATGAGCAACGCCATGCCACCGCAGGCCTGGAAGTGGTTGATGTCGGCTTTGCCGTTGGGGTAGACGTGGGACAGTGTCGGCACCACTTCGGAGAGGTCGGCCATGTCTTGCCAGGTAAGCTGGATGCCGGCGGCCTGCGCGATGGCCGGTAGGTGCAGGGTGTGGTTGGTCGAACCGCCCGTGGCGTGCAGTGCGACCACGGCGTTGACCAAGGCTTTTTCGTCGACGATCTCGCCAATTGGCATGAAGCTGCCGCTGGCCTTGGTCATGCGCGTGACTTGGCGCGCCGCTTCGGCGGTCAGCGCATCACGCAACGGTGTGTACGGATTGACGAACGAGGCTCCCGGCAAATGCAGGCCCATCACCTCGGTCACCAGTTGGTTGGTGTTGGCGGTGCCGTAGAACGTGCAGGTGCCGGGGCTGTGGTAGCTCTTCATTTCCGACTCGAGCAGTTGCTCACGGGTGGCCTTGCCCTCGGCATAGCGCTGCCGTACGTCGGCCTTCTCTTTGTTGGAAATGCCCGAGACCATCGGCCCGCCAGGCACGAACACGGTCGGCAGGTGACCAAAGCGCAGCGCGCCCATCATCAGGCCAGGGACGATCTTGTCGCAGATGCCGAGCATCAGCGCACCGTCGAACATGTTATGCGACAGGGCGATGGCGGTGGACATGGCGATCACTTCACGGCTGGCGATGGCCAGCTCCATACCCGGCTCGCCCTGGGTCACGCCGTCGCACATGGCTGGCACGCCCCCGGCGAACTGGCCGACCGAGCCGACTTCGCGCAGCGCCTGCTTGATCTGGTCCGGGAAATGCACATAGGGCTGGTGCGCCGAGAGCATGTCGTTATAGGCCGAGACGATGGCCACGTTGGCGGCGTTCATCAGGCGCAAGGTCTGCTTGTCCTCGCCGCCGCAGCCGGCCACGCCATGGGCGAAGTTGGCGCATTGCAGGCTGGCGCGCATGGGGCCGTCACTGGCCGCGCCACGGATCAGCTCAAGGTAGCGTTCACGGGTGCGGCGGCTGCGGGCGATCAGCCGTTCGGTGACCTCAAGGATGCGCGGGTGCATGTACTGGACTCCAGGCTAACGGTAAGGGTGGCTTGCGGCATTTCCCCTCCAAACGATTGCGGCCTAGGCTCATGTGAAGGGCGCTGAGGGCAAGCGTGGAGCGGCTTTCCGACCACTCGTTGTAGATTTAACAAAATACTGCCACTAAAAAGGCTTGTTTTCTATCCGACAGTGAATAATCTTGTAATTCCAATAACAAAACCGTTTCAGTGAAGCTGCTCTTTGTGCCACAGGCTTCACCCGACTGCCAGAGGTAACGCCATGACCCTTCGCATCGCCATCAATGGATTCGGCCGTATCGGGCGCAATGTCCTGCGCGCACTGTACACGCAAGGCTATCGTCAGGACCTGCAGGTCGTCGCCATCAACGACCTGGGCGACAGCACGATGAACGCCCACTTGCTCAAGTACGACAGCGTCCACGGTATATTCGACGCCAACGTCGAGGCCGACCATGAAAGCCTCACCGTCAATGGCGATAGAATCGCCGTCAGCGCCATTCGCAACCCGGCCGAGCTGCCCTGGAAGGCCCTGGCGATCGATGTGGTGTTCGAGTGCACGGGCTTGTTCACCGAGCGCGCCAAGGCAGCCGCACACCTGAGCGCAGGCGCGGGCAAGGTGATCATCAGCGCACCGGCCAAAGGCGCCGACGCAACGGTGGTGTATGGGGTCAACCATGACGTGCTGCGCGCCTCGCATCAGGTCATCTCCAACGCCTCATGCACCACCAACTGCCTGGCGCCCGTGGCCCAGGTGCTGCACCGCGAGTTCGGCATCGAACAAGGCTTGATGACCACCATCCACGCCTATACCAACGACCAGGTGCTTACCGACGTCTACCACGGCGACCCCTACCGCGCCCGCTCGGCCACCCAATCCATGATCCCCAGCAAGACCGGCGCGGCCGAAGCGGTAGGGCTGGTGCTGCCGGAGCTGGCCGGCAAGCTGACCGGCATGGCGGTGCGCGTACCGGTGATCAACGTGTCGCTGGTGGACCTGACGGTCAATCTCAAGCGTGAGGTGTCCGCCGAGGCGGTCAACCAGGCGTTCCTCGAGGCCAGCCGCCACTCGCCGGTGCTCGGTTACAACGCCCTGCCACTGGTGTCGTGCGACTTCAATCACAATCCGCTGTCGTCGATCTTCGACGCCAACCACACCCGCGCCAACGGGCGCATGCTCAAGGTGCTGGCCTGGTACGACAACGAGTGGGGCTTCTCCAACCGCATGCTGGACAGCTGCCTGGCACTGTTGCGCGCCAAGTAACAGGGCGCTTGAACATCATGCGACTGACTTGAATATTGCCGGGGCCGCCCTGCGGCCCGTTGCGGCGTCCCGGCAAGCCCCTGCACAGCCCAATCTTTACCTGACGGTGACATTTGCGCGCTTGACCTTGAGCATTAATGATAAGCATTATCATTCTCTTCTCAGTCCACCAGGTTTCTTCGTGAGTCAGTCCCGGTTCAATTCCGTCTTCCTCAACCAGCGCCTGAGCCTGCTGCGCACGCTGCAGCGCATGGTGGGCAACCCGAGCACCGCCGAGGACCTGTTGCAGGAGACCTACCTGCGGGTCACCCGTGCCTTGGGCGAACGCCCCATCGAGCACCTCGAACCGTTCGTTTTCCAGACCGCACGCAACCTCGCCCTGGACCATCTGCGCGCCCGTCGGGTGCAAGCGCGCACCTTGGTCGACGATGTACCCGAGCAGGTCCTGCACAACGTCGCGGCGCCTGTGGGCAACAGTGAGGACGCAGCCCACGCCGAGCAGTTGCTCAGGCACTTGAGCGCAAGTCTTGGCCAGTTGACCGAACGCCAGCAACGCATCTTCATCCAGAGCCGCTTGCACGGCGCCAGCTACCTGGAAATCGCCGAACAACTGCAAGTCTCGGCAAGCACGGTGCAAAAGGAATTGAAACTGATCATGGCCATTTGCATGGGCGTGGCCGATCGTCACCAGTGACTCGGCAACTGGCCGCGACGGCGCGCAAAGCCCTTGCCTTGCACCGGGCCAGCGCTGATCATGCGCAAGAAATCGCCCCAAGGACTCCCCGTGACCGACCTGCCCTCCTCGCGCCCGACACCCGCCGAGCCTGACGCCCGCGCTCGTGCTCGCGAAGAGGCGATGGACTGGCTGATCCGCCTGCAATGCGCCAGCGCGCAGGACACCGCAGCCTTCGAACAGTGGCTGGGCGCGGCTGCGCAAAACGCCGAGGCGTATATCGAAGTCGAGGCGCTGTGGAACGGGGCAGCGTTGCGCCATACCGCCAGCACCCTGCACGTGGTCCGCCGCCGCTCCCTGGGCGGGCGCCTGCGCAGCCACTGGAAACCCCTGGCCACCGCCGCCGTGCTGCTGGTCGGGCTGTTCACCTTCGGCAACCTGCCGGTGCGCCTGCAAGCCGACCACCTGACCGTGGTCGGCGAGCGCCAGCGCCTGGAGCTGAACAGCGGCGCCAAGGTGCTGCTCAACACCAACTCGGCGTTCGCCAGCGATGTGCGCGATGGGCACCAGGTTGCCCGGCTGCTGCAGGGCGAGGCGTATTTCCAGGTCGCTGGCAGCGACCACACGCCGCTGGAGGTCCAGGCCGGCCCCCTGCGCGCCAGCGTGCGCGACACCGATTTTGCCGTGCGCTACCTGGACGGCGAGGCACAAGTGCGGGTGCAGCGCGGCGATGTCGATGTCCTAGCCGCCACCGACCAGCGCATCCGCCTCAGCGCAGGCGAGAGCATCAGCCTAGGCCCCAAGGGCTTTGGCCCACGTCAACGCCCGGACCTGCGCCAGGACCTGGCCTGGATCGACGGCCGCCTGGTATTCGAGAACTGTCCGTTGAGCCAGGTCCTGGCCGAAGTCCGCCGTTACTACCCCGGCTGGATCATCAACCGCAACACCGCCCTCGAACAGGTTGCAGTCACCGGTAACTACCGCCTGGATCAACCCCTGGAGACGCTACGCGCGCTGGCGCACATCACCTCCGCGCAGCTACACGAGTACCCCGCCCTGGTCATCCTGAACTGACCGACAGTTTTTTTACGCGAATCGCACACCCCATCCGTCTCGTTATAGCCAATACGATTGATTCTCGTTCGAAACTTCGAAACCGAGAACAGCCACTGCCTATAACCTTGCGCGACAGGGAGCGCTTTCGATGTCCTCAGGTCCTTTCCGCCCCTCCATTTCTTCCCGCCGTTGCGGCCCTTTGTCCCTGCTGACCCTGGCGCTACTCGCCAGCGCCGGCAGCCTGCCGGCGCTGGCCATGGAACCGGCCCAGGCGAGCAGCCCGCGGATGGGCGACTACCGCTTCGCCATTGCCCAGCAGCCGCTGGTGCAAGCCATCAACGCGTTCAGTCAGGTCACCGGCTGGCAGGTCGGTTTCAGCGCCGAACTGGCCGAGGGCATCGCCTCGCCGGGCGTGCAAGGTTCGCTGACGGCGGAGGCCGCCCTACAGCGCCTGCTGCACGGCACCGGACTGCGCTATCGCACGATCGGTAATGGCAACGTGGTGCTGGAGCGCCAAGCCGCTGGCAACGCCATCGCCTTGCAACAGATGACCGTCAGCGCCACCCGCAACGCCCAGGACATCAGCCAGGTACCCAGTACCGTCAGCGTACAAAGCCGCGAGCAGCTCGACCGGCAGAACGTCAACAGCATCAAGGAGCTGGTGCGCTACGAACCAGGCGTGTCGGTGGGCGGTGTAGGCCAGCGTAGTGGCCTGAATGGCTACAACATCCGCGGTATCGACGGCGAGCGCATCCTGACCCAGGTCGATGGGGTTTCGATCCCGGATAGCTTCTTCTACGGCCCCTTCGCCCAGACCCAGCGCAACTATGTCGACCCTGAAATCGTCAAGCGCGTCGAGATCCTGCGCGGCCCGGCCTCGGTGCTGTACGGCAGCAACGCCATTGGCGGTGCGGTCAGCTACTTCACCCTCGACCCCGAGGACATCATCAAGCCCGGCAAGGATGTCGGCGCGCGCCTGAAGACCGGCTACAGCTCCGCCGACGAAAGCTGGCTGACCTCCGCCACCGTCGCCGGCCGCCAGGGCGACTTCGACGGCCTGCTGCACCTGAGCCAGCGCAATGGCCACGAGACCGAGTCATACGGCGAAACCGGCGGCACCGGCCTTGCCCGCACCCAGGCCAACCCCGAGGACGTACGCACCACCAACGTGCTGGCCAAGCTGGGTTGGAACTACGCCGACGACGCCCGCCTGGGCTTCACCTACGAACGCTACAAGGATGACCGCGACCAGAACCTGCTCAGCGTTGTCGGCGGGCCGTTCGGCAACGGTGTCGGCGTGGGCATGTACAAGGCGCGCAGCGGCAACGACAGCGTCACCCGCGAGCGCTTCGGCATCAACCACGAATTCGGCCTGGAATCGTCGGTGGCCGACCACGTGAAGTGGAGCTTGAACTACCAGATCGCCAAGACCGATCAGTACACCGAAGAGGTGTATTCGCCCTTCACTCGCACCGTACTGCGCACCCGCGATACCACCTACAAGGATCGCCAATGGGTGCTCGACACGCAGTTCGACAAAGCGTTCAGCATCGGCGCCACCGATCACACATTGACCTATGGCACCACCGTCAAGCATGAGAAGGTCACCGGCACCCGCAGCGGTACCGGCACGTGCCTGGCCGTGGGCATCGGCTGCCCGAGTGTGGGCGCCAACCGGCCGACCGATGGCCAGGCGCTGGTCAGCGACTTCCCCGATCCAACCATCGACACCTACAGCCTGTTCGTGCAGGACGAGATCCGCTGGAACAACTGGACCTTCCTGCCTGGCGCGCGCTACGACTACACCAAGCTCGACCCGACATTCACCGACGCCTTCCTGCGCGGCGCGGCAGCCAACGGCGGCACCCTGGACGATCTGGATGATTCGGCCAAGAAGTGGCACCGCGTCTCACCCAAGTTCGGTGTGACCTACGCCTTCAACGACCACTACACCTGGTACGGCCAGTACGCCGAAGGTTTCCGCACGCCAACCGCCAAGTCGATGTACGGCCGCTTCGAGAACTCCACTGTCGGCTACAGCGTCAAGCCCAACCCAGGCCTTGAGCCGGAGAAGAGCAAGAGCTACGAAACCGGCCTGCGCGGCAACTTCGAGAGCGGCAACTTCGATGTGGCGGTGTTCTACAACAAGTACCGCGACTTCATCAACGAAGACGCCGTGCAATCGGCCAACCTGACCTCGACCTTCCAAGCCAGCAACATCAAGCGCGCGACCATCAAAGGTGCCGAGTTCAAGGGTCGCCTGAACCTCGACGCCTTCGGTGCTGCGCCAGGCTTGTACACCCAGGGCTCGCTGGCCTATGCCCACGGTCGCAACGACGACAACGGGCAGCCGTTGAACAGCGTCAACCCGCTGACCGCAGTGCTCGGCCTGGGCTACGAGCAGCAGCACTACGGCGGTTTGCTGAGCTGGACTCTGGTCAAGCGCAAGAACCGTGTCGACGACACCACCTTCTTTGCCCCCGACGGCACCAGTTCGCAGTTCAAGACCCCAGGCTATGGTGTGCTGGACCTGACTGGCTTCTACAAGGTGACCGACGACATCACCGTCAATGCTGGCCTGTACAACCTGACCGACAAGCGATACTGGCAGTGGGATGACGTACGCGGCTACGACGCCATCGGCGAAGCCGGTGCCACCCAGCCGGCCAACCTGGACCGCCTGACCATGCCAGGGCGCAACTTCGCCATCAACGTGGTGTGGGATATCTGATCCGATCACGCTTGCGCCCTCGCGGGAGCGGCCTCGCCCCGCGATGCGGCGCCTGGCGCAGGTGTTTTTTTACGCTCCTGCGCCGCCTTCTTCGTCTTGTCACTAGACGCCCTCACCACTCAAGGACTTCTCATGAGCGATCGCCCAGCCCTGCGCTCCCAGCGCCTGAACCAGGTTACCCACGCCCCGCATACCGCGCTGGACGCCCTGGTCAAATCCCACAAACCGTTCGACAGCCGCGAAGCCTTCGCTCGTTTCGTGGTCGCCCAGTACCTGTTCCAATCCGAGCTGCAAGCGCTTTACAACGACCCGCAACTGATCGCCCTGGTGCCTGACCTGGCCGCCCGCTGCCGCGCCGAACAGGCCCGCCTGGACCTGAGCGACCTCGACACCGAAGTACCCGCGCCGATCCCCGGCGCACTGCAAGCGCCGAGCCTGGGTGAAGCGCTGGGCTGGATCTTCGTCTCAGAAGGCTCCAAACTGGGTGCTGCCTTCCTGATCAAGCGCGCCGTGGCCCTGGGATTGTCCGATAACTTTGGCGCCCGTCACCTTGGCGAGCCGGCCGGTGGCCGTGCCGAAGGCTGGAAGCAGTTCACCCGTATGCTCGACAGCCTGGCGCTGTCGCCGGCCGAAGACGCCGCCGCCGAACGCGGCGCAGTCGCAGCCTTCGAGCGCTTCACCGAACTGCTCAAGCATGCCTACGCGGCCGACGCCGCGCTGGCCTGACACGCGTTACCCGGTCGCCTGCGGGCGACCGCACCGTTTGCAGTGAGACCATGACCCAAATCGCCCGCTCCAAGCTGTCCCGCCTACTTTACGCGATCCTCGCCTACGTGAGTTTGGGCATTGGCCTGGTGGCCATCGTCATCCCAGGGCTGCCGACCACCGAGTTCATCCTGCTCGCGGCCTGGGCAGCCACCCGCAGTTCGCCGCGCCTGTCAGCCTGGCTCGAACAGCACCGATTGTTCGGGCCGATCCTGCACAACTGGCGTAACGGCAAGGTGATCCAGCGCCGCGCCAAGCTCAGCGCGACCCTCAGCATGCTGCTGTGCGCAGGCCTGATGCTGAGCGTCCTCGATCACCACTGGCCGGTGTTCCTGGCCATCGCCGGGATGACCTTGGGCAACCTGTGGATCTGGTCGCGCCCCGAGCGCCCGCGCACTGGGGTGACGTCGAACGGCAACGACGCCAGGGTTGCACCCGCGAAGAAGCTGTACTGCAATGGAGCCACCCAGGAGGATCCTGCATGCAGACATTGCTCACCCCCATCGCCCAGGCCCTGAACCTCGATACCGACGCCGTGCGCTGGCAAGGTATCGGCGCGCTGCCCTCGGCGTTCGCCGTCACCGAGCTTGCCGCGGCCAGCGTCGCGGCCTGTGGCCTGGCCCTGGCGCACCTGCTCGAAGCCCCGCTGGAACGCTGTCCGCTGGTCCGCGTCGACCGCCGCCTGGCCTCGTGCTGGTTCGCCAGCAGCCTGCGCCCACAAGGCTGGTCGCCACCGCCGGTATGGGACGCCATTGCAGGTGACTATGCCGCGCGCGACGGCTGGATTCGCCTGCACACCAATGCACCGCATCACCGCGCCGCTGCCTTGCAGGTACTCGGCTGCCAGGCTCAGCGCGAAAGCGTGGCAAAGCAGGTCGCGCAGTGGGACGCCGATACCTTGGAGAGCGCCGTGGTGGCCGCTGGCGGCTGCGCGGCACGTATGCGCAACGAGCTGGACTGGTGCGAGCACCCCCAAGGCCGGGCGGTCGGTGCCGAGCCGCTGGTGCTGCGCGACACGTTTACCGCCGTGCCACTGGCCTGGCACGGCAGCGAGACACGGCCATTGGCCGGCATCAAGGTACTCGACCTGACCCGCATCCTCGCCGGCCCCATCGCCACACGCCTGCTGGCAGGCTTTGGAGCGCAGGTGCTGCGTATCGACCCACCCGAGTGGAACGAGCCCGCGGCCGTCGCCGAAGTCACCCTGGGCAAACGCTGCGCCCGCCTGGACCTGCGCAGTAGCGAAGGCCAGGCTATCTTCCAGGCCTTGCTCGCCGACACCGACATACTGGTGCATGGCTACCGCGCCGACGCTCTGGAGCGCCTCGGGCTGGGCGCTGCGCAGCGTCGCCTGCTCAACCCTGGGCTGATCGATATCAGCCTGAACGCCTATGGCTGGAGCGGCCCATGGCAGAACCGTCGCGGCTTCGACAGCCTGGTGCAGATGAGCAGCGGTATCGCCCACGCAGGTCAGCGCTGGCAACAAACCGAGCGCCCCGTACCGCTGCCGGTGCAGGCACTGGATCACGCCACCGGCTACCTGATGGCCGCCGAGGCGATCCGCGCGCTGGGTGAGCGGCTGCGCAGTGGCCAGAGCTGCCGAGCGCGGCTGTCACTGGCGCGCACTGCGCGGTTGCTGGTCGAGCGCGGCACGGTGGAAGAAGACCTGCCGTTGGCCGCCGAGTCGGCGGATGACATCGACCCGTCGCTCGAACATACGCCCTGGGGCCCTGCACATCGGCTCAAGGGGCCGTTGAAGGTCGGCGAGGCGCTGATGGCGTGGGACCACGGGGCTTGCGAGCTGGGCTCAAGCAAGCCCAGTTGGTAACACCCGCCTTGTGTAGGAGCGGCCCATTCGCGGCGCAAGGCCGCTCCTACACGGGGCAACGTTTTGCGCAATCCTAGGGATCAGAGGCTCAAAATCCCCGCGTGCAAGGCATAAGCCGCAACCCCGGCGCCCAGCAGCACGGCAGCGAAGATCAGCGTCTCCCATCCCGTGAACAGCCGCTGCCCCTGCTCATGCTTGGCCCGCGCGAACAAAATCACCCCCGGCGCATACAACAATGCCGACAGCAACACGTACTTGAGTCCGCCGGCATACAGCAGCCAGATCGCATAGACCAGCGCAATCATCGCCACCAGCAAGTCCTTGCGCCGCACGCCCGCCTGGCCCTGGTAAGTCTCACCGCGCAGCGCCAGCAGCATCGCGTAGGCCGCCGACCAGAAGTACGGCACCAGAATCATCGACGAGGCTAGGTAGATCAAGCTGGTGTAGGTGCTTGCCGCAAACAGCGTAATCAGCAAGAAAGCCTGGATCATCGTGTTAGTCAGCCACAACGCGTTGGCCGGCACATGCCTAGCGTTTTCCCGAGCCAGGAAGCGCGGCATGGTGCCGTCGCGAGCCGTGGCGAACAGGATCTCGGCGCACAGCAGCGCCCACGACAGCAACGCCCCCAGCAACGACACCGCAAGCCCCAGGCTGATCAGCAAAGCGCCCCACGGCCCGACGATATGCTCCAGCACCGAGGCCAGCGAGGGATTCTGCAAACCCGCCAGTTGCAGCTGGGTCATCACGCCCAGCGACAGCACGTTGACCAACACCAACAACGCCAGCACCCCGAGAAAACCAATCAGCGTGGCCTTGCCAACATCCGCGCGGCGCTGCGCCCGGCCCGAATACACACTGGCCCCCTCGATACCGATGAACACGAACACCGTCACCAGCATCATGTTGCGTACCTGCTCCAGCACACTGCCCAACCGTGGGTTGGCGAAACCCCAGACATCCTGGGTGAAGATGTCGGCGCGAAAGGCGAACGCGGCGATCACGATGAACATCAGCAGCGGCACCACCTTGGCCACGGTGGTCACTAGGTTGATGAACGCAGCCTCCTTGATGCCGCGCAGCACCAGAACGTGCACTGCCCACAGCAGCAGCGACGCACAGCCGATGGCCAACGGCGTGTTGCCTTGGCCAAATGCCGGGAAGTAGAACCCCAGGGTGCTAAACAGCAGCACGAAATACCCGACGTTGCCCATCCAGGCGCTGATCCAGTAGCCCCAGGCCGAGGAAAACCCCATGTACTCACCGAAGCCTGCCTTGGCATAGGCGTACACCCCAGAGTCCAGTTCAGGTTTGCGATTGGCCAGGGTCTGGAACACGAAGGCCAGCGCCAGCATACCCACGGCGGTGATCGCCCAGCCGATCAGCACGGCGCCGACTTCGGCACGCGCTGCCATGTTCTGCGGCAACGAAAAGATCCCGCCACCGATCATCGACCCCACCACCAAGGCAACCAGCGCGCCAAGGCGCAGTTTCTGTCCGGGTTCGCTCATCGCCCCTCCTCTGTGGGTATGCCCGCCACGGCGAAACAGGCCACAACAGCGTTTGAATGTAACCGTTTATTTATATTCATTGCGGTGCTCAAAGTTGCGCCGTACATAACAGAGCCGTCTATCCAAATACCGCGAGAATTTCGATTATTACCCAATAAATGCGGCACCTGTGGTGCGGTTCGCGGATTGCACCGAAAAAGTTGCCAAATATTCAAAAGCGACTAGTTTGAGAGTTCGCAGGCAATCCGGGGGCCGCCCCCGAAAGGCATGGAGGTGCCAGCACACAAGGCCTGCGGTAGAGCTGTCGGTATCCTCCAGGAGGGTCGTGAAGGGATATTTCCACCCCTTCATATGGCCATGAACTGATCCATATCAGCGAATGGACAAGGCGTCAGATTTAATCTGATGTCAACTTTCTCCTGGCACGGAGTCGATAAATGTCTGATTCTCCCGGAAAACTCAAACTGGGTGCGCTGGTCGCACTTGTGGTGGGTTCGATGATTGGTGGCGGGATCTTTTCGCTACCACAAAACATGGCCGCCAGTGCGGGTGTCGGCGCCGTGCTGATCGGCTGGGCCATCACTGCGGTGGGCATGCTCACCCTGGCCTTCGTGTTCCAGACCCTGGCCAACCGCAAGCCCGATCTGGACGGTGGGGTGTACGCCTACGCCAAGGCCGGTTTCGGCGACTACATGGGCTTCTCCTCGGCCTGGGGCTACTGGATCAGCGCGTGGCTGGGCAACGTGGGGTATTTCGTCCTGCTGTTCAGCACCCTGGGTTACTTCTTCCCGGTGTTCGGCGAAGGCAACACGCCCGCTGCGGTGATCGGCGCGTCGCTGCTGCTGTGGGCAGTGCATGTTCTGGTACTGCGCGGTATCAAGGAAGCGGCGTTCATCAACCTGGTGACCACCGTGGCCAAGGTCGTGCCGCTGCTGCTGTTCGCCCTGATCTGCCTGTTCGCGTTCAGGCTCGATGTGTTCAGCGCCGACATCTGGGCGCTGGGCACACCGGAGCTGGGCAGCGTGATGAATCAGGTGCGCAACATGATGCTGGTCACCGTCTGGGTGTTCATCGGCATCGAGGGTGCGAGCATATTCTCGTCGCGGGCGGAAAAACGCGCTGACGTGGGCAAGGCCACGGTCATCGGGTTCATCACCGTGCTGCTGTTCCTGGTGCTGGTCAACGTGCTGTCGCTGGGGGTCATGACCCAACCGGAGCTGGCCAAGCTGCAGAACCCCTCGATGGCGGCGGTGCTCGAACATGTGGTGGGTCACTGGGGCGCAGTGCTGATCAGCGTAGGCCTGATCATCTCGCTGCTGGGGGCACTGCTGTCGTGGGTGCTGCTGTGCGCCGAGATCCTCTTCGCCGCCGCCAAGGACCACACCATGCCGGAGTTCCTGCGCCGCGAGAACGCCAACCAGGTGCCGGCCAACGCGCTGTGGCTGACCAACGCGATGGTGCAGATTTTCCTGGTGATCACGCTGTTCTCCAACAGCACCTACCTGTCGCTGATCTACCTCGCCACCTCGATGATTCTGGTGCCCTACCTGTGGTCGGCGGCCTATGCCTTCCTGCTCGCCTGGCGCAGCGAGACGTACGAGCAAGCCTTGGCCGAGCGCAAGAAAGACCTGCTCATCGGCGGCATCGCCCTGCTCTACGCCATCTGGCTGTTGTACGCGGGGGGCGTGAAATACCTGCTGCTCTCGGCGCTGCTCTACGCCCCCGGCGCAATCCTGTTCGCCAAAGCCAAGCGCGAAGTCGGCAAGCCGATCTTCACGCGCCTCGAAAAACTGATCTTCGCCGCTGTGGTGGTGGGCGCCCTGGTGGCTGCCTATGGCCTCTACGACGGCTTCCTGACCCTCTGACCCAAGCTCACTGGAGGAATCGACCATGCCCCTTGAGAAACCGCGATACGGTGTCCACTCCGAAGCCGGCAAGCTGCGCAAAGTGATGGTATGCGCCCCAGGCCTTGCGCATAAACGCCTAACCCCAAGCAACTGCGACGAACTGCTGTTCGACGATGTGATCTGGGTTGACCAGGCCAAGCGCGACCACTTCGACTTCGTCACCAAGATGCGCGAGCGCGGCGTGGATGTGCTGGAGATGCACAACCTCCTTACAGACATCGTCCAGCAGCCCGAGGCCCTGAAGTGGATCCTCGACCGCAAGATCACCGATGACACCGTCGGTGTGGGCCTGAAAAACGAAGTGCGCAGCTGGCTCGAAGGCCTCGAACCACGCAAGCTGGCCGAGTTCCTGGTCGGCGGCGTGGCCGGCCAGGACCTGCCGCAGAGCGAAGGCGCCGAGGTGGTCAGGATGTACAACGACTACCTGGGCCACTCCAGCTTCATCCTACCGCCGCTGCCCAACACCCAGTTCACCCGCGACACCACCTGCTGGATCTACGGCGGCGTGACGCTCAATCCGATGTACTGGCCGGCGCGCCGCCAGGAAACCTTGCTGACGACGGCCATCTACAGGTTCCACAAGCAGTTCACCGAAGCAGACTTCCAGGTGTGGTACGGCGACCCGGACAAGGAGCATGGCCAGTCCACTCTCGAAGGCGGCGACGTGATGCCGATCGGCAATGGCATCGTGTTGATCGGCATGGGCGAGCGCAGCTCGCGCCAAGCCATCGGCCAGCTGGCGCGCAACCTGTTCGCCAAGGGGGCAGTCAAGGAGGTCATCGTCGCCGGCCTGCCCAAATCCCGTGCAGCGATGCACCTGGACACTGTGTTCAGCTTCTGCGACCGCGACCTGGTCACGGTCTTCCCCGAGGTGGTCAACGAGATCGTGCCGTTCATCATCCGCCCGGACGAAAGCAAGCCCTACGGCATGGATGTACGCCGCATCAACAAGTCGTTCATCGACGTGGTGGGCGAGCAGTTGGGGGTCAAGCTGCGGGTGGTGGAGACCGGCGGCAACAGCTTCGCTGCCGAACGCGAACAATGGGATGACGGCAACAACGTGGTAGCCCTGGAGCCCGGCGTGGTCATCGGCTACGACCGCAACACCTACACCAACACCCTGCTGCGCAAAGCCGGAATAGAGGTCATCACGATCAGCGCCGGCGAACTGGGCCGGGGCCGGGGCGGCGGCCACTGCATGACCTGCCCGATCATACGCGACCCTATCGACTACTAAAAACAACGCCCATCGTCCCCCGGCGGCACCCACCCGGTAGCGGCCGGGCACCTCACCGAATCCAAGGAGAACCGTCATGGCGTTCAACATCCACAACCGCAACCTGCTAAGCCTCGAACACCACAGCACCCGCGAGCTGAAGTACCTGCTGGACCTGTCCCGCGACCTCAAGCGCGCCAAGTACACCGGCACCGAGCAGCAGCACCTCAAAGGCAACAACATCGCGCTGATCTTCGAGAAGACCTCCACCCGTACCCGCTGCGCCTTCGAGGTCGCCGCGTACGATCAGGGCGCCAACGTGACCTACATCGACCCGAACTCCTCGCAGATCGGTCACAAGGAGAGCATGAAGGACACCGCGCGGGTGCTCGGGCGCATGTACGATGCCATCGAGTATCGCGGCTTCAAGCAGGAGATCGTAGAGGAGTTGGCCAAGTTCGCCGGGGTGCCGGTGTTCAACGGCCTGACCGACGAGTACCACCCCACGCAGATGATCGCTGACGTGCTGACCATGCGCGAGCACAGCGACAAGCCGCTGCACGACATCAGCTACGCCTACCTGGGCGATGCACGCAACAACATGGGCAATTCGCTGCTGCTGATCGGCGCCAAGCTGGGCATGGACGTGCGCATCGCCGCGCCCAAGGATCTGTGGCCACATGATGACTTGGTACAACGCTGCCAGAAATACGCCGAGGAAAGTGGCGCGCGCATCACTCTGACCGAGGATCCGCGTGCAGCGGTCAAGGGTGTGGACTTCATCCACACCGATGTCTGGGTGTCGATGGGTGAGCCGATCGAGGCCTGGGGCGAGCGCATCAAGCTGCTCAAGCCGTATCAGGTGAACAAGGAGCTGATGAAGGCCAGCGGCAACCCGCGCACCAAGTTCATGCACTGCCTGCCGGCATTCCACAACGCCGAGACCAAGGTCGGCAAGCAGATCGCCGAGCAGTACCCGGACCTGGCCAACGGCATCGAGGTGACCGACGACGTGTTCGAGTCGCCGGCCTGCATCGCTTTCGAGCAAGCGGAAAACCGCATGCACACGATCAAGGCGATCCTGGTTTCGACGCTGGCTGACCTTTAACTGAAAGCGGCAAGTTGTGAGCTGTGAGCTGCAAGCTGCAAGAAAAAGCGAGCCCTGCGCCGGCCTGCTCTTGCTTGAAGCTTGAAGCTCGACGCTTGAAGCCTCCAGCTCGCAGCTTGCCCCAACAAGGACATTCCCCATGCGTATCGTTGTTGCATTGGGCGGCAACGCCCTGCTGCGTCGCGGCGAACCACTGACCGCCGCCAACCAGCGCGCCAATATCCGCACCGCCGCCGAACAGATCGCCAAGATCCACCCCGGCAACGAGCTGGTGATCGCCCACGGCAACGGCCCACAGGTCGGCCTGCTGTCGCTCCAAGGCCTGGCCTACAAGCCCGACGAGGCCTATCCGCTGGATGTGCTGGGCGCCGAAACCGAAGGCATGATCGGCTACATGATCGAACAGGAACTGGGCAACCTGCTGGACTTCGAGGTGCCCTTCGCCACCCTGCTGACGCAAGTGGAAGTGGACGCAAACGATCCCGCCTTCAAGGACCCGAGCAAATTCATCGGCCCGGTCTACACCCAGGATGAAGCCGAGCGCCTGGCCAAGGAAAAAGGCTGGGTGGTCAAGCCCGACGGCGCCAAGTACCGCCGCGTGGTGGCCAGCCCCAAACCCAAGCGGATTTTCGAGATCCGCCCGATCCAGTGGCTGCTGGAAAAAAGCAGCATCGTGATTTGCGCAGGTGGCGGTGGCATCCCCACGATGTATGACGAAAACCGCAAGCTCAAGGGTGTCGAGGCAGTGATCGACAAAGACCTGTGCTCGGCCCTGCTGGCCGAACAGCTCGATGCCGACCTTCTGATAATCGCCACTGACGTCGATGCCGCGTACATTGACTTCGGCAAGCCGACCCAACAGGCCATCGCCCAGGCCCATCCTGACGAACTGGAAAAACTCGGCTTCGCTGCTGGCTCCATGGGGCCGAAGGTACAAGCGGCCTGCGACTTTGCCCGCCACACCGGCAAGGTGGCGGTGATCAGCTCGCTGGAGAACATCCAGGACATCGTCAAGGGCACTGCCGGCACCCGTGTCAGCACCGCCAACCCCGGCATAAGCTACCGTTGAATGCGCATCGCCGGTGCTCGACACCGGCCCTTTGAACCTGCGGAGGAATCGCCATGGCCCAGTATCATCCCGGGCATGTCCACATCATGCGCACCGCGCTGAACAACCACGACCACAGCTACGACCTGAACATCGAGTACGAGGCCACATCCGACCCCCAGCAAGGCCGCGGCATCCAGTTCCGCATGCACGGCAGCATCGAGGGCAAGCACGTTGATGAACACTTCTTCCTGGCCAAGGACCAGGTGTTGCCCAGTTTTCTGATGCACTTGAGCCGCAAGGCCCAGGCCTATCTGCCGCCGCCGAAGAAGTTCGAGAGCCTGGCCTCGCCGCACAAGCTGTATGACCACATGTTCGAAGACATTCGCAGCAAGCTGGACGTCAAGTCGGGCGACCCGATCAAGCCTGAACATCTGCAGTGATCAGTGCACCCCACGCAGCGCTCACGCCGCTCGTGGGGCAGTCTTGTCCTGCGATTGGGTTTGAACCGCTACCCAGGCATACTGGCGACCTTCACGGCCATAGCCTTCGTCCATGCGCATCCACGTCAGCTTCATCGACCGCGTCGGCATCACCCAGGAAGTCCTGGCGCTGCTCGGTGCCCGCAACCTCAACCTCGATGCCGTGGAAATGGTGCCGCCGAACGTCTACATCGACGCCCCGACCTTGAGCCCTGCCGTGCTCGAAGAGCTGCACGATGCGCTGTTCGAGGTGCGCGGCGTGCAGTCGGTGGAGGTCGTCGACATCCTCCCAGGGCAGCGCCGTCACCTGCAACTCGACGCCCTGCTGGCGGCCATGAGCGACCCGGTGCTGGCGGTCGACAGCGCCGGCAAGGTGCTACTGGCCAACCCCGCGCTGATCGCCCTGTGCGGACGCGAGTCGGCCGGGCGCTCGGTCGATGAGCTGTTCGGCGACCCCGGACTGCTGCAAACCCTGCGTGACAACAACTTCCACCTGCCCATGCGTGAGATGCAGCTCAATGGCCAGAGCCTGCTGCTGGACGCAACGCCGATCACCAACGCCGGCGGCCTGCTGACGCTGTACCCTCCCAAGCGCATGGGCGAACGCCTCTCGGCGCTGCACCACGACCATGCCGAAGGCTTCGATGCCCTGCTTGGCGACTCCCCGGCGATTCGCACCCTCAAGGCACGCGCCCTGCGCGTGGCAGCACTCGACGCGCCGCTGCTGGTGCACGGCGAAACCGGTACCGGCAAGGAGCTGGTGGCCCGCGCCTGCCATGCCATCAGCAGCCGCCAGGGCGCACCGTTCCTGGCCCTGAACTGCGCTGCCCTGCCCGAAAGCCTGGCCGAGAGCGAACTGTTCGGCTACGCCCCCGGCGCCTTCACCGGTGCCCAGCGCGGCGGTAAGCCGGGGCTGATGGAACTGGCCAACCAAGGCACGGTGTTTCTCGACGAAATCGGCGAAATGTCGCCTTACCTGCAAGCCAAGCTGCTGCGTTTTCTGAGCGACGGCAGCTTTCGTCGAGTCGGTGGCGACCGTGAGGTGAAGGTCGATGTGCGGATCATCAGCGCCACCCACCGCGACCTGGAGCGCATGGTCGCCGAAGGCACGTTCCGCGAAGACCTGTTCTACCGCCTCAACGTGCTCAACTTGCAGGTGCCGCCGCTGCGCGAGCGTGGCCAGGACATCCTCATGCTGGCGCACTACTTCATGCAGCAAGCCTGCACGCAAATCCAGCGCCCAGCCTGCCGACTGACCCCGGCAACCCATTCGGCGCTGCTGGCCAACCCCTGGCCGGGCAACGTGCGCCAGTTGCAGAACGTGATCTTCCGCGCCGCCGCGATCTGCGAGGGCAACCTGGTGGACATCGGCGACCTGGACATCGCCGGCACCTCGGTGGCCCGTGGCCAGGACGGCGAGGTGGCGAGCCTGGAGCAGGCGGTGGGGGATTTCGAACGCGAGCTATTGCAGCGGTTGTATGCCAGCTATCCGTCCACGCGCCTGCTGGCCGGGCGCCTACAGACCTCGCACACCGCCATCGCCCAACGCTTGCGCAAGTACGGGATTGGCGCGAAGGCCTGAAAGCATGCTCTGCCAGCGGGCAATGCTGTGGGCAGCCCTTCGCGGGCAAGCCACCACATGACTGCGCAAGGCCTGAATCCAACGCTCCCACAGGTCCCTGCTAAATCAACAAGTTATGTGCAGTTCTGTGAGAGCGTCTTCAGCCGCGAACACCGGCGCAGCCGGTGCCATCCATCACATCACGTGCTTCTCGCTGGTCAGACAAGCCGACAAGCACACAATGCCGGTTGTATACAAAAACCCAAAACCCTGCTTACATTATCCCCCTCGCCTACGACACCGGCATTCGCCGCTGCGTATTGCGACAGGCTAAAGCCATGCTATACCCCTATCCCATCGCCGCTGCGCGAACCCTTTTGCCAGTCCCCTGCCGCCATCGTCCAACCCGCTGCACGCCCCTCGCCGGCTGGCCACGCCCGCCGTCGAACTGATCGCACCCGCTGCCCGCCCACGCGCTCCGCGCCTGCACGACATCGAGCCCACTTTCAGCCCCCTGGGGGGCGAGGAACACCCATGCCCAAGACACTCCTGGTCAAGAACGCCGAACTGCTGGTTACCATGGACGGTGAACGCCGTGAAATCCGCCAAGCAGGCCTGTACATCGAAGACAACCTGATCAAACAGGTCGGCCCCAGCGACACCCTGCCGCAACAGGCCGACGTGGTCCTCGACATGGCCGGCAAGGTGGTCATTCCTGGCCTAGTCAACACCCACCACCACATGTACCAGAGCCTCACCCGCGTGGTGCCAGCGGCGCAGGACGGCGAGCTGTTCAACTGGCTGACCCACCTGTATCCGATCTGGTCGCGCCTGACTCCGGAGATGATCGCGGTGTCGACCCAGACCGCCATGGCCGAACTGATACTGTCCGGCTGCACCACCTCCAGCGACCACCTGTACATCTACCCCAACGGCTGCAAGCTCGACGACAGCATTCATGCCGCCGAGGAAATCGGCATGCGCTTTCATGCCGCTCGCGGCAGCATGAGCGTCGGCCGCAGCCAGGGCGGCCTGCCACCGGACGCGGTGGTGGAAAAGGAGAGCGACATCCTCAAAGAGTCGCAGCGCCTGATCGAGGATTACCATGACGCCCGCCACGGCTCGATGCTGCGCGTGGTCGTGGCCCCTTGTTCGCCGTTCTCGGTGAGCCGTGACCTGATGCGTGAAGCCGCCGTGCTGGCGCGCCAGTACGGTGTTTCGCTGCACACCCACCTGGCCGAAAACGTCAACGATATCGCCTACAGCCGCGAGAAATTCGGCATGACCCCGGCAGAGTACGCCGAAGACCTGGGCTGGGTCGGCCACGATGTCTGGCATGCCCATTGCGTACAGCTCGACCAGCACGGCATCGAGCTGTTCGCGCGTACCGGCACCGGCGTCGCCCACTGCCCTTGCTCAAACATGCGCCTGGCTTCGGGCATCGCCCCGGTGCGCAAGATGCGTGAGCAGGGTGTGCCAGTAGGCTTGGGCGTCGATGGCTCGGCCTCCAACGACGGCGCGAGCATGATCGGCGAGGTGCGCCAGGCCCTGCTGCTGCAGCGGGTCGGCTTCGGCCCTGATGCCATGACCGCGCGCGAAGCCCTGGAGATGGCGACCCTGGGGGGCGCCAAGGTGCTTAACCGCAACGATATCGGCGCCCTGGCACCTGGCATGGTGGCCGACTTCGTCGCCTTCGATTTAGGCCAGGTAGCCTACGCCGGAGCACTGCATGATCCCCTCGCGGCCTTGGTGTTCTGCACCCCGACCCACGTGCACACCAGCGTGATCAACGGGCGGGTGGTGGTGCAGGAAGGGCGTATCACCACGGTCGACTTGCCCAGGGTGCTGGAGCGGCACAACCAGCTGGCGTATCAGTTGGTCAATGGTGCCTGATTACGCTGCGACCTGGGCACTCCGAGCGTTTGCCCCAGGTCGCGACCTGCGTGCACAACGCCAGGCCGTACGCCTAACTTTCAGAATTTTCCGAATCCTTCGAGAAACAAGCCCCTCATAGAATGGCCCTCTTTCGCATACCCGGCACGCACGGGTATGCGCCCGCTTTTCCGATACAACAAAGAGCCCACCTGATGCTTGAACTCGATTTCTACGGGACCCTGGTCGCCGCGTCCCTGGTGTTACTGCTGGGCCGTCGCCTGGTCGCACGCGTTGGTTTCCTGCGTGCCTACAATATCCCCGAGCCCGTCGCCGGTGGCTTGCTGGTCGCCCTGGCATTGCTGGCGCTGCGCGGCTTCGACCTCCAGGTGCAGTTCGATACCTCGCTACAGACACCGCTGATGCTGGCGTTCTTCGCCACCATCGGCCTGAGCGCCGACTTCACCAGCCTGAAACAAGGCGGGCGCATCGTCGCCCTGTTCCTGCTGGTGGTCACCGGCCTGCTGCTGGTGCAGAACGCAATGGGCATCGGCCTGGCCACGGCGCTGGGGCTCGATCCGTTGATGGGCCTGCTCGCCGGCTCGATCACGCTGGCCGGCGGCCACGGCACCGGGGCGGCGTGGAGCGCGACGTTCAGCGAGAAGTTCGGCCTGGCCTCGGCATCGGAACTGGCGATGGCATCGGCGACGTTCGGCCTGGTGCTGGGCGGGCTGATCGGCGGGCCGGTCGCCCGCCTGCTGATCAAGCGCGTCAACGCACCGATCACCGAACAAACAGCGCAGAGATTGCCCAAAGGCTTCGAGCAGCCGAACGAGGAGCGTTTGATCACCTCGTTCTCGCTGATCGAGACCTTGGCCCTGATCGCGGTCAGCCTGCTGCTGGGCACACTGCTCAATGGCATGCTCAAAGGCACCGCGTTCGAGCTGCCGACGTTCGTCTGCGTCCTGTTCGTGGGCGTGCTGCTGCGCAATGGCCTTTCCGCCTTCGGCGTGTATCACGTGTTCGAACGGGAGGTGTCTGTGCTGGGCAACGTGAGCTTGTCGCTGTTCCTGGCAATCGCACTGATGTCGCTCAAGCTGTGGGACCTGGCCGCGCTGGCGGTGCCGTTCTTCATGCTGCTGGCGATGCAGACGCTGATCATGGCGCTGTTCGCGGTGTTCGTGACCTTCCGCGTGATGGGCCGCAACTACGATGCGGCGGTACTGGCCGCCGGGCACTGCGGCTTCGGGCTCGGCGCAACCCCCACGGCCATCGCCAACATGCAGGCGGTAACCCAGCGCTACGGGCCGTCGCAGATCGCCTTTCTGGTGGTGCCAATGGTCGGGGCGTTCTTCATCGACATCGTCAACGCCATCGTGATCAAGCTGTACCTGGCCTTGCCGTTCTTCGGCGCGCTCTGAACGATACCCGTTGACTGATGGCCTCGTAGGTTGGAATGTAAATGCAACCTGAACCGGAGCAGTGATTAACATGAAACACTGCTCCGGCTGGATTTTCAGGCAAATTGAAAAACGGCCTCTCACTCAGACCAGCTGGATTTACTCCAGGTTAAACAATGCGTCACCCGCCAGGGTAGAAAGAAACTTTTCAGGCATTTCGAAACCCCGGCAATCCTTGCTCGGCACGCCATTCCTTGATGACCCTGATGAATTCCTCTGGAGAATCCTTGATACCATTTTTGGTGGGAAAGCAGATCAAGTCAGCCCCTAGCGGGTGCTCCACCAGGCGCTCAAATTCAAGCAGTGCTCTGGTGTGTAACTTTTCCGTCGGATAAAGCTGCGCATCCACATAATAGATACCTTTCAGAAACTCCAGAAATTCCCCTTCAGTATAATCTGATATCGTAGACCTCATAAGCCTTTGCTCCCTTTATGTTTCAATAAATGGAATTTTGGAGATAATATTACTAGATTATCTACATCATAGACCGCACCACCGTCTGAGATTCTTACTTCATGGTGTATCTCATATTTCCCTCTTTCCCCCACCCATTCGCTCTTTGGCGCAGGCGGTGCCAACCCTGCCTTCATCGACGCAAGCGCCAATCGATCAAACTGAAGAGACAGCACTGGATCCTCAGCAACCAATCGCCAAAATGCCTTTCTGAACGAATTGAAACTACTGAATCTACGCCCCCGCAAATTATTGGCAATTTGAACAGGAACGCCAGCCCCCTTTTCATTCCCCTCCACTAAATATGTGCCATCGACTACCGAGCCGTTACCACTCCCAACTCCCGGTAAATACCGGAGATTCTTGAACACCACATAAAGCGGCGGCAACCCCGAATCCGCCGGGAAGATGATGACGTAATCATCGAACCCGACATCCGCAAGCTCCGGATACTCATCCAGCCGCCCTTCAATGGCCTCAAGCGTCGGGCCTGCGAGAACGCTCGGCGAAGGCGGCGTTACCGGCGAGGTGTTCGAATTGCCTGGTGGCGTGACAGCCGGCGTCCACACCAGAGTACTGGAAACATCATCACCGACCGCTACACTGTAGCCCCCAATCCCGGCATCGAACTGCGCAGCCAATACCCTTACGCTCGGACTGAACCCGGCGAACTGCGTAACGAACAGCTCGGCCTGACCATCGACTTCGCTCCTGAAACCCATCCGCAACGGCAGGTCAACCGCTCCCCGGACCAAAGCGGCAGCCTGAGCCGGGCCGTCGAGTTCAAGCTTCAGGTCCGCCAGCGGCATGCTTAGCAGGTACTTTTCCTGCCGCTCACCGTTGCCAAGGCTGGATGGGTACAACAGCGCCGCGACACCTGCGACAAGAGGTGCCGCCAAGCTACCGCCCAAGCCCGCAATGCCTGCGCGGATCGAGCCCCTAAGCGCAGCCGTCTGCACCGCTACCGATGCGCCTGCGGCGGCAACGATCAGTGGTGCGATAGAGGCTACAGACAGGGCGTGCCTGTATGTGTTGGCAGCACGAATGGCTTGCCGGGCGTTCTCCTCAAGTGACTCGATCTCGGCCTGCTGGATCTTTTGCTCAAGCACCGATATCTGCTCTTCAAGCCTTGCTATCTCAGCCTCTCTCAGCTTCACCTGATAAGCGGCATGCCAAGAGGTGCCGAACTCTCGTAGTGGATCAGTGCCTTTATATTTCTTGCTGTTAACGAAGGGGATGAAATGCCGCAGCTCTTTGTCGAATGGGCTGACCCCATAAAAGCGCGCTGCCTCCGCCCGCTGCTTGTCCATGTCCGATCGTTTGAGCTCAATCAGGCGGGCGCGTACCCTCACACCCGACTTCATCATCTCAACTGGTTTCGAGCTGCTGAGTTCCAGCTTTTGAATTCGCGCTATTTCCGAGTCCAGATCTACCCCCAGCGTTGATAGTTTCTTGTTGTACTCGTCCAAGGCCGCGCCCTGAATGCTGATCAGTCCGCGGGTCAAGTTCATATAAAACATGTCAAGCTCTCTCGGCCCCAAATCACCCGCAGGCCAGACCAGAGCAGGGCCTGAGCCGGGACCAGGTGGAGGTTGCGCACCTACATATGTGGGTGGCAGATATACTTGCCGGCGTTTCCTGGACATAAACTCCCCCTCAAGTCCAACTTATGGATTCGCGCGACATGCCTTGATTTTGCAACTTAAATGCTTGCCCAACACTAATATACAAACACCAATCAGGGCATGCGCACGGCCAACTCGAACTCTGAACGAAGAAGATAAAGGCGCTCCAGATGGCAGGATTTCTCATGCACACTGACACGACAAGAATATATACATCGCGCTAAGACAGGGATAACTAATCCAGAAAAGAGAAAAAGCCTACACAGAAACCAGTTGATTCTTTAAGATTATTGAAATTTGACAATACCCGCACAAAAAAACATACCAGTTGGTACTGGCCTTCTTCGCCACCATCGACGTGAGCGCGGTCTTCACCTTCCTGGTCGCAGTGACCGAGCTGCTGCCGATGCAGAACGCCATGGGCATCGGCCAAGCCACGGCGCTGGAACTGGATTCACTGATGGGGCTGCTGAGCGGCTGATCACGCCGTTTTCCTTTATCGAAACGTTGGCGCTGATTGCCGTCAGCCTATTGCTCGGGCCCCAGCTCAATGGCCTGCATTCGAACTGCCGACATTCGTTTGCGTGCTGTCCGCCAGCGTCGTGCTGCGCAATGGCGTTTCTGCCTTTGGCGTGTACTACTTGTTCGAACGCGAGGTCTTGGTACTGAGCAATGTCAGCCTGTCGCTGTTCCTGACGATCGCACTGATGTCGCTCAAGCTGCGGGGCCTGGCCGCGCTTGCCTCACCGCTCTTCGGCGCAGCCTGATCCACCTAGCACAGGCAGAAAACGCAGAAGCAATCAGAATGTGTGAAATTTTTGCGAATTAATGAAGGCCATTTGATGTCACAGGAGCGCTTCCTGAAATTTTCTTCATCCGGGTCCCTCCCTTGCCTGCGAGTTCGCGACATGAATATTCTGAATCAGTCCAAGTTTTCCACCAAGTTGCTGGCGGCTTTTACCTTCTGTGCCCTGATTACCCTGGCTGTAGGCAGCCTGGGTATGGTGGGCATCAGTCGATTGGCCGATGCGCTGGCGTTGACCTTTTCCAACAATCTGGTTTCGGTGTCCAACACCAGTGAAACCCTGACCAGCCTGACGGCCCACAACCGCGGGCTTTACCGATTGCTCGATGCACGCGATGGTGGTGTCTCGGAGGCAGACAAGCAGCGGCTTAGCTTGGCAGTCGCGTCAGACCTGGAGCGGATGCAGCAGGTGTTTGCAACGTATCGCGCAACACCTCTGGAGGAGGATGAGCGAGCTGCCGGAGATGAATTCGAGAAGCTCATTCCTGGCTACATCGCAGGTGCCAGCAAGGTCGCAGAACTCATGGCGGCAGGTGATCTAACCGAGGCACGCAATCGCCTCAACCTGCTCGCTAGCGAGGACTTCGCCAAGGCCCGCAGCCTGTTGCGGGTCATGATCGACTCCAACAATCGCCAGATCAAGGAAGGCGCGATTGCAGCTGCCGAACTCAAGTCCAGTTCCGTTGTGATACTGGCAACGGGCGTGATTATCGCGTTTATCGTCGCCATCATCCTGGGCATCCTGATTACCCGGATGATTACCGGTCCCCTGGCCATTGCTGTGGCCAGTGCCCAGCGCATCGCCAAGGGCGACCTGACTCAATCGATCGTTTCCGAGCGTGGTGACGAAGCAGGCCAACTGCTCAATGCGCTGTCCGATATGCAGGGCGGTCTCAAGTACACCATTCAGGAAATCGCCAGTGCTTCGGGACAATTGGCTTCGGCTGCCGAGGAGCTGAGCGCTGTCACCGACGAAAGCACGCGCGGGTTGACGCGCCAGAATGACGAGATCCAGCAGGCTGCCACGGCCGTCAATCAGATGACCGCCGCGGTGGAGGAAGTCGCGCGCAATGCCGTTTCGACCTCCGAAGCCTCGAAAACCGCTACCAACGATGCAGTTCAAGGTCGTGGCCAGGTGGAGCAGACCGTCAAGGGCATCACGACCATGGTCGATGGGATAACCCAGTCGACCGAGGCGGTTGCGCAACTGGCCGGTAATGTGCGGGATATCAGCAAGGTGCTGGAAGTGATACGCAGCATCGCCGAACAGACCAACCTGCTGGCGCTGAACGCGGCCATTGAAGCGGCCCGTGCTGGTGAGCAGGGACGCGGTTTTGCCGTGGTGGCCGATGAGGTAAGGGCCCTGGCCCATCGTACCCAGGCGTCGACTGTAGAAGTCGAAGACATGATCGGTTCTGTCCAGGCCGGTGCCGACGATGCCGTTGCGGCCATGGGCAAGAGCCTGTTGCTGGCCACCCAGACTCAGGAGCAGGCAGAGCGTGCAGGTTCGGCGCTAGTCAAGATTACCGAGGGTGTCGCGACCATCAACGAGCGCAATCTGGTGATTGCTTCGGCGTCCGAAGAGCAGGCCCAGGTAGCTCGCGAAGTGGACCGTAACCTGCTGAACATCCAGGACCTCTCGACCCAAAGCGCAGCGGGTGCCAACCAGACCAGTGCATCGAGTCAGGAGCTTTCGCGTCTGGCCACATCGTTCAACTTGCTGGTGGCCAAGTTTCAGCTTTGACCTTTTGGTACCGATTCAGAAGTAGCCTGGGGCAGGATCACTGATCGTGAGTGAGCCTGCCTTTTTATTCCTGATAACGGCCTCTATTTCTTTCAACCAATTAACTCACGACTGAGCGTTTTGCCCTCGCATATGTATTGATTTAAATACACCGTATCGAAATCAATACATGCGCGTATGCAGGCGCCTGCGCAAGGGTTTGATCCCCCATCTTTTTTTGTCCCTGCATCATCTGTAGCGATTTCGTTCCAAAACAAAATCACGCCCGCCCGAAAAAAACGTTAACTGTCTGATTTAAAAGGAATTAATAAGGCTGGCCACGTTCTTGCTAGAGAAATCCGAACCAAGCGCGCGGCGCAACCGCGCCACACGCCCTGCATCCCGAGGATTTCCCATGAGCGAGTTGCGTTTCACCGAAGATCACGAATGGCTGCGCGTCGAAGCCGACGGCAGTGTCACCGTGGGCATCACCGCCTATGCCCAGAACGCCTTGGGCGATGTGGTCTACGTGCAACTGCCGGAACTGCAGCATTACGACAAAGGCGCCGAAGCCTCCACCGTGGAGTCGGTCAAGGCCGCCAGCGGCGTTTACATGCCCCTGAACGGTGAAGTGGTCGCGGTCAACGACGGCCTGAACGACAGCCCCGAGCAGGTCAACGAAGACCCACTGGGCGAAGGTTGGTTCTTCCGCTTCATCCCCGCCGATGCCAATGAAGTGACCGCCCTGCTCGACCAGGACGCCTACGACCGCCTGATCAAAGCCAACGACGACGCCTGAGGAACCTTCCGATGACCAGCAACCTCGGCACCGCCAACGAATTCATCGCCCGCCACATCGGCCCGCGCGCCGTTGATGAAGAGGCCATGCTCACCACCCTGGGTTTCGACTCGCTCGAAGCCATGAGCGCCGCCGTCATCCCCGACAGCATCAAGGGCACCAGCGTGCTCGGCAGCCAGGACGGCCAGAGCGAGGCTGACGCGCTCGCTGCGCTCAAAGCCATCGCCAGCAAGAACCAACTGTTCAAGAACTACATCGGCCAGGGCTACTACAACACCCACACACCGGCGCCGATCCTGCGCAACCTGCTGGAAAACCCGGCCTGGTACACCGCCTACACCCCTTACCAGCCAGAAATCTCCCAAGGCCGCCTGGAAGCGCTGCTGAACTTCCAAACCCTGATCAGCGACCTCACCGGCCTGCCGATCGCCAACGCCTCGCTGCTGGACGAAGCCACCGCCGCCGCCGAGGCCATGACCTTCTGCAAGCGCCTGTCGAAAAACAAAGCCAGCCACGCGTTCTTCGCCTCCATCCATTGCCACCCACAGACCCTCGACGTGCTACGCACCCGTGCCGAGCCCTTGGGCATCGAGGTGGTGGTCGGCGATGAGCGCGAACTGAGCGACGTCAGCGCATTCTTCGGCGCCCTGCTGCAATACCCAGCCAGCAACGGTGACGTGTTCGACTACCGTGAAGTGGTCCAGCGCTTGCACGCCGCCAACGCCCTGGTGGCGGTGGCGGCCGACTTGCTGGCGCTGACCATGCTGACCCCGCCCGGCGAATTCGACGCCGATGTCGCCATCGGCAGCGCGCAGCGCTTCGGCGTGCCATTGGGCTTCGGTGGCCCGCACGCGGCCTACTTCGCCACCCGCGATGCGTTCAAGCGCGACATGCCGGGCCGCCTGGTCGGTGTGTCGATCGACCGCTTCGGCAAGAGTGCCCTGCGCCTGGCCATGCAGACCCGCGAGCAGCATATCCGCCGCGAAAAGGCCACCAGCAACATCTGCACCGCCCAGGTACTGCTGGCCAACATCGCCAGCATGTACGCCGTCTATCATGGCCCGGACGGCCTCAAGCGCATCGCCCAGCGCACCCACGCGCTGACCGCGATCCTCAAGGCTGGCCTTGAACAACAGGGCGTCAAGGTCGTCACCGAGGCGTTCTTCGACACCCTCACCCTGGCCACCGGCGCCGCCACTGCCAGCCTGCACGCCAAGGCCCGTGCGCAAGGCATCAACCTGCGCCAGATCGACGCCACGCATCTGGGCCTGTCGCTGGACGAAACCAGCAGCCAGGCAGATGTCGAAACCTTGTGGGCGCTGTTCGCCGACGCCACCCCGGATTTCGCAGACCTCGCCGCCGCCACCTGCGTACAACTGCCCGCGGCACTGCAACGTCAGTCAGCGATCCTTCAACACCCGGTATTCAACCGCTACCACAGCGAAACCGAACTGATGCGCTACCTGCGCCGCCTGGCCGACAAGGACCTGGCGCTGGACCGCAGCATGATCCCACTGGGCTCGTGCACCATGAAGCTCAACGCCGCCAGCGAGATGATCCCGGTGACCTGGGCCGAATTCGGCAACCTGCACCCATTCGCCCCAGCGGCGCAAAGCCAAGGCTACCTGCAGATGACCCAGGAGCTGGAAGCCATGCTCTGCGCCGCCACCGGCTACGACGCCGTGTCGCTGCAGCCCAACGCCGGCTCCCAGGGCGAGTACGCAGGTCTGCTGGCGATCCGCGCCTATCACCGCAGCCGTGGTGACAGCCACCGTGATATCTGCCTGATCCCATCTTCGGCCCACGGCACCAACCCTGCGACCGCGCACATGGCCGGCATGCGCGTGGTGGTCACCGCCTGTGACGCACGTGGCAACGTCGATATCGACGACCTGCGCGCCAAGGCCATCGAGCACCGCGAGCGCCTGGCGGCGATCATGATCACTTACCCATCGACCCACGGCGTATTCGAGGAAGCGATTGGCGAGATCTGCGCGATCATCCACGACAACGGCGGCCAGGTATATATCGACGGCGCCAACATGAACGCCATGGTCGGCCTGTGCGCACCGGGCAAGTTCGGCGGCGACGTGTCGCACCTGAACCTGCACAAGACCTTCTGCATCCCGCATGGCGGTGGTGGCCCAGGCGTCGGCCCGATCGGCGTCAAGGCACACCTGGCGCCGTTCCTGCCGGGTCACGCGGCACTGGAGAATACGGCTGGCGCGGTATGCGCCGCACCGTTCGGCAGCGCCAGCATCCTGCCGATCACCTGGATGTACATTCGCATGATGGGTGGCGCGGGCCTCAAGCGTGCGTCGCAGATGGCGATCCTCAACGCCAACTACATCGCCCGGCGCCTGGAAGAGCACTATCCTGTGCTGTACACCGGTGGCAACGGACTGGTGGCCCACGAGTGCATCCTCGACCTGCGTCCGCTCAAGGACACCAGCGGTATCAGTGTCGATGACGTGGCCAAGCGTCTGATCGATTTCGGCTTCCACGCCCCGACCATGTCTTTCCCGGTGGCTGGCACGCTGATGATCGAACCGACCGAAAGCGAGTCGAAAGAGGAACTGGACCGTTTCTGCGACGCCATGATCCAGATCCGCCAAGAGATTCGTGCGGTGGAGAACGGCAGCCTGGACAAGGACGACAACCCGCTGAAGAACGCCCCGCACACCGCGGCGGAACTGGCGGGCGAGTGGACCCACGGCTACAGCCGGGAGCAGGCGGTTTACCCGCTGGCGAGCCTGGTGGACGCCAAGTACTGGCCACCGGTCGGCCGCGTCGACAACGTGTACGGCGACCGCAACCTGGTCTGTGCGTGCCCGTCGATCGAGAGCTATCAGGACGTCTGATAGCCTGCGGCACGCACCCTGATTGAGGTGTGTCCCTCTGTGGGAGCGGGCTTGCCCGCGAATGCGATGTAAGCCACACCGACGCATTCGCGGGCAAGCCCGCTCCCACAGGGTTCAGCATCTGCCCAACCAACCTGGCAGGAGGTCAGCATGTCTTTGAGCGTCTTCGACCTGTTCAAGATTGGCATCGGCCCCTCCAGCTCCCACACGGTTGGGCCGATGCGCGCCGCCGCGCGCTTCGCCGAAGGCTTGCGGCGTGACGGCCTGCTGGCCGGTACGGCGGGCGTCAAGGTCGAGTTGTACGGCTCGCTCGGCGCCACCGGCAAGGGCCACGGCAGTGACAAGGCCGTGCTACTAGGCCTCGAAGGCGAGCACCCCGACAGCGTCGACACCGATGCCATCCCCACGCGCCTGCAAGCGATCCGCGACAGCGGCCAACTGCGCCTGCTTGGCGAGCACCCCATCACGTTCATCGAAAAACAGCACCTGGCGATGATCCGCAAGCCGCTGGAGTACCATCCCAACGGCATGATCTTTCGCGCCTTCGACGCAGCCGGCCTGCAGATCCGCAGCCGCGAGTACTACTCGGTGGGCGGCGGCTTCGTGGTCGACGAGGACGCCGCTGGCCAAGACCGTATCGTCGAAGACAGCACCGTCCTGCCCTACCCGTTCAAGACCGGCAAGCAACTGCTCGAACACTGCCTCGCCCAGCAACTGTCGTTCAGCCAGGTGATGCTGGCCAACGAAGCGGCCTGGCGACCGCAAGCCCAGACCCGCGCGGGCCTCTTGCAGATCTGGCAGGTGATGCAGGACTGCGTCGAGGCCGGCTGTCGCCACGAGGGCATCCTGCCCGGCGGGCTTAAGGTCAAGCGCCGGGCCCCGGCCCTGTACCGACAACTCAGCCGCCACCCCGAGGCCAACCTGCGCGATGCGTTGTCGGTCCTGGACTGGGTGAACCTCTACGCCTTGGCGGTGAACGAGGAAAACGCCCATGGCGGACGTGTGGTCACTGCCCCTACCAACGGTGCGGCGGGCATCGTGCCAGCGGTACTGCACTACTACATGCGCTTCGTCCCCGGCGCCAACGAGGATGGCGTGGTGCGTTTTCTGCTGACCGCTGCCGCCATCGGCATTCTCTACAAGGAAAACGCCTCGATCAGCGGCGCCGAAGTGGGCTGCCAGGGCGAAGTGGGGGTGGCCTGCTCGATGGCCGCCGGGGCGCTCTGCGAAGTGATGGGCGGTACACCCCAGCAGGTCGAGAACGCCGCCGAGATCGGCATGGAACACAACCTGGGCCTGACCTGCGATCCCATTGGCGGTCTGGTCCAGGTGCCCTGCATCGAACGTAACGCCATGGGCTCGGTCAAGGCGATCAACGCGGTGCGCATGGCCTTGCGCGGCGACGGGCAACACTACGTCTCGCTCGACAAGGTCATCCGTACCATGCGCCAGACCGGCGCCGATATGAAAAGCAAATACAAGGAGACCGCCCGAGGCGGTCTGGCCGTCAACATCATCGAATGCTGACCCGAACCAAAACCAAGGAGTCCCCGATGTCCGAAACACTGCACAAGACCCCACTGCACGCCCTGCATCTTGAACTGGGCGCGCGCATGGTGCCGTTCGCAGGCTATGACATGCCCGTGCAGTACCCGCTGGGCGTACTCAAGGAACACCTGCACACCCGCGACCAGGCAGGCCTGTTCGACGTCTCGCACATGGGTCAGATCCTCCTGCGCGGCAGCGACGCAGCCAGCGCCCTGGAAACCTTGGTGCCGGTGGATATCGTCGACCTGCCGGTGGGCATGCAGCGCTATGCGATGTTCACCAACGAACAGGGCGGCATCCTAGACGACCTGATGGTCGCCAACCTGGGTGACGACACGCTGTTCCTGGTGGTCAACGCCGCATGCAAGGACCAGGACCTGGCTCACCTGCGCCAACACATCGGTACGCGCTGCGAGGTCCTTGACCTGTTCGAGGAACGCGCCCTGCTGGCCCTGCAAGGCCCGGCAGCGGTCAAGGTGCTGCAACGCCTGGCACCGGAAGTCGCCCATATGACCTTCATGCAGTTGCGCCCGGTGCAGTTGCTGGGCCAGGAATGCTTCGTCAGCCGCTCAGGCTACACCGGCGAGGACGGCTACGAGATCTCGGTGCCGGCCGCCGCCGCAGAATCCCTGGCCCGCCGCCTGCTGGCCGAACCCGAAGTGCAGCCCATCGGCCTGGGCGCACGCGACTCGCTGCGCCTGGAAGCCGGTCTGTGCCTGTATGGCCATGATATGGACAGCGGCACAACGCCGATCGAGGCCAGCTTGCTGTGGGCGATTTCCAAGGTGCGGCGTGCCGACGGTGCACGCGCTGGCGGCTTCCCCGGCGCCCAACAGGTATTCGCCCAACAGCAACAGGGCGTGCCACGCAAACGCGTGGGTCTGCTGCCTCAGGAACGCACGCCGGTACGCGAAGGCGCAGACATCATCGATGCCAGCGGCAAGGCGGTCGGCAAAGTGTGCAGCGGAGGCTTTGGCCCGACACTGGGTGGGCCCGTGGCGATGGGGTATGTCGAGAGCGAGCATGCGGCGCTGGATACGTCGCTGTTTGCCGTGGTGCGCGGCAAGCAAGTTGCCCTTAAAGTCAGCAAAATGCCTTTCGTGGCACAGCGTTACTACCGTGGCTGAATGAGTGCGCAGGCTCCATTGGCATATTCGATTTCGAACCTGCGCAATAACTTTTGAACATGGCGCCAGGCCAGGCGCCATGCCGTTTCCACCCGTTTGCGGGGTGGCTTGAAAAAGCCTGATTCAAGGCGCTGCGCAGGGCTTGTTTTTGCCGAAGGAGTTAGCGTAGAGTCACTCTACTGTGTTTGCATGGGTCGCAACAGTTCGTGACCTGGGCCAGTAGCCGCAATCTGCTACAACCCGTTCGACGTCTCTTACTTTCCTGCAACCCAGCCCAGTAATCTTTCACCTACAATTCGATGTGAAAGAAACTGTCACCAAAATCAAGCTTCATAGGAAATAAGAAAATGGCTGAGCGTCAGAACGGTACCGTCAAGTGGTTCAATGACGAGAAAGGTTACGGCTTCATCACCCCAGAGAGCGGTCCGGATCTGTTCGTGCACTTCCGCGCCATCGAAGGTAACGGCTTCAAGAGCCTGAAAGAAGGCCAGAAGGTCACCTTCGAAGCCGTGCAAGGCCAAAAAGGCATGCAGGCAGACAAGGTTCAGGTCGCGGGTTGATCCACGCCTGACTAAAGAAAGCCCCTGCCAAGTGCAGGGGCTTTTTTTTGCCCGTAGAATATCGGCTTCGCCTTTCGGAGCTGTACCGCATGTCCAAGCCTCTGCTCAACCCCCAGGGAGATTTCCCACCGGTCGGCCTGGGTCGCCGCCTGGCGGCGATGTTCTATGACTTCTTGCTGTGCACCGCCCTGCTGATCGTTACGGCCGGCGCCTACAAGATGATCCAGATGGCGATCATCGGCGAGGCGCGCATGCGTGAGCTGACCGAGACCGGTGCGCTGGACGGCGACCCGCTACTGTCGACAATCCTGCTGTTCGCCCTGTTCGGCTTCTTCGCCAAGTTCTGGACCCACGGCGGCCAGACCCTGGGCATGCAGGTGTGGGGCGTACGCGTGCAGAACCCCGACGGCAGCGCCATCAGCCTGTGGCAGGCACTGCTGCGTTTTGTCGTATCGATCGCTTCGTGGCTGTGCCTGGGGTTGGGCTTCATCTGGTCGCTGTTCGACAAGCGCCAGCGCAGCTGGCACGACATCTACTCCGAAACCCAGCTGGTGCGCTTGCCCAAGCGCAAGAAGTGACCACAGAGAGTAAAACCAATTGGGGCCGCAGTGCGGCCCCAATTCAAGGTTCAGCTCAGGCTATCAACCCGCCCGACGCAACAGCCACACACCTGCCAACGCACAGATCCCGGCAGGGATCAGCACCGCCAGCAGCGGCGGGAAGCCGAATACCTGGCTCGACGGACCGAGCAGGTCGCCGGCAATGCGGAACACGAAGCCCACCAGCACCCCCGTGAACACGCGCTGGCCCAAGGTGACCGAACGCAGTGGACCGAAGATGAACGAGATCGCCATCAACACCAGCGCCGCCGTGACGGCTGGCTGCAACACCTTGGTCCAGAACGCCAGCCAATAGCGAGCGTTGTTCAGGCCCTGATCGGACAGGTAGTGGATATAGTCCCACAGGCCAGTGATCGACAGCGACTCTGGCGCCAGTACCACGGTGTTGAGCAGCTCTGGGGTGACCGACACATCCCACTGCTCCTCAGGCGCCTTGACCACCTCGGTGCGGTCACCGTGGAAGTGAGTGGTGGCCACATCGTTCAACACCCAATGGTTATCGCGGTACTGCGCTTTGCGGGCGAAGCTGGAGGAGACGATCTGGCGCTGATCGTCGAAACGATAGCGGGTCACACCCAGCAGCAAGCCATTGGGCTGCACCGAGTTGATGTGCACGAACTCTTCACCCTGACGGTGCCACATACCACGCTTGGAACTCTGAGCCTCGCCGCCACCCTGGGCCAACGAGCGGTCGGCCTGGGCCTTGTTCTCGGTCACTGGTGCTACGTATTCGCCGATAAGCACACCCACCAGCATCAGCACCAGCATCGGCTTCATCACCGCCCAGACGATACGCCCGATGGATACGCCTGCCGCACGCATGATGGTCAACTCGCTGCTGCTGGCCAGGCTGCCCAAGCCGATCAGACAGCCGATCAGCGCGGCCATCGGCAGCATGTCGTACAGCCGACGTGGCGCCGTGAGTACGGTGTAGATACCCGCATCGAGCACGGTATAGGTGGTGCTAAGGTCGCTCATCTCGTCGATGAAGGCGAACAACGATGCCAGGCCGAGGATGATTCCCAGCACCGCCAGGATAGCCAGCAGCACGCTCTGGCCGATGTAGCGATCGAGCTTAGCCATGGGCCACCTCCGCACGACGCGCAGCGCGCTTCAGACGCAGCGGCTCCCAGTACATCAGGGCCAGGCCGATCGCCAGGAACAGGGCGTGAACCCACCACATGCCCAGGGCGATAGGCAACTTGCCCTTCTCCAGGGCGCCGCGAACGGAAATCAGCATTGTCAGGTAAGCCATGTACAGAAGAATCGCAGGCAACAGCTTGAGGAAACGGCCCTGGCGCGGATTGACCCGCGACAGCGGCACTGCCAGCAAGGTCACGACGAACACCAGCAGCGGCAGCGACAAGCGCCATTGCAGCTCGGCACGCTCACGAATACCGTCATGGCCGAACAGGTCGGTGGTGGGAATCGCCTCGCGCTCGGTCACCTCTTCGCTGACCTCGGGCTTGGGCAGCAGCACACCGTAGGTGTCGTACTTGATCGCGCGGTAGTCGGCCTGACCGGGGTTACCGTCGTAGCGGTAGCCGTTCTCCAGGATCAGGTAGCGGTTGCCGTCGGCCTGCACTTCCTGGTGGCCTTTTTCGGCGACCAGTACCGATGGGGCGCGGTCCTTGGTCTTGTCCTGGTTGAAGCGTTTCTCGGAAATGAACACACCGCCCAGGTTCACTCGGTCATCGGAGAGCTGTTCGGTGTAGGTCACCCGCGAACCGTCGCGCAGCGTCTGGAAACGGCCAGGCACCAAAGTATCGAACTCGGTGAGCGCGTCTTGCTGGTTGATGATCTTCTGCACCTGCGCCACGCCCTGGGGCGCCAGGCTCAGGCTCAGCCAGGCGACCACCAGAGCGACCAGCGCCGCCGGTGCCAGCGTCATCGCCAGCAGGCGCTGCTGGCTCATGCCGGTGGCCGAAAGCACGGTCATCTCGCTTTCGAGGTACAGCCGGCCATAGGCGAGCAGAATGCCCAGGAACAACCCCAGCGGCAGGATCAGTTGCAGGAAGCCCGGCAGGCGGAAGCCCATGATCATAAACAGCACGCCCGGGTCGAGCACACCCTGGGCCGCCTGGGCCAGGTACTTGATGAAGCGCCCGCTCATGATGATCACCAGCAGCACGGCGCTGACGGCGCTCAAGGTCACCAGGACCTCGCGGGACAGATAACGAAAGACGATCAAACCAGACACTCCTGGGTTGTCAGGGGCGGACAGCCAAACGAACGATTCGGAAAGCTTGGGGCCAATGCCGGTTCGCCAAGGCGAACCTCCATGTAAAGTGGGCGCATTATCCTGTGATTGACCGCGCCTGTCACTTGGCCGCGCATGACGCCGCATGTCGGGGTTGTCATAAAGGACGCCGCAGGCTCAAACTGGCAGCTTTTCCACTGGCTGCAAAGACAGCCAGGCCGGTATTCCGAGCGCCTGCACAAGACAGCGCCAACCCACAGATCATTCGGGGACCCCTGACATGGAACTGGTTGTAAAAAGCGTAGCCGCTGTATCCGTAAAAACCGCCACGTTGGTCGTGCCGGTGGGTGAAGGCCGCAAGCTCGGCGCCCTCGCCAAAGCCGTCGACCAGGCCTGCGAAGGCGCCATCAGCGCGCTGCTCAAGCGTGGCGACCTGGAAGGCAAGCCAGGCCAGACCCTGCTGCTGCACAGCCTACCGGGCCTGAAGGCCGAGCGCGTGCTGCTGGTAGGCAGCGGCAAGGACGAGAGCCTGGGCGACCGTGCCTGGCGCAAGCTGGTGGCCAGCGTTGCAGGCGTGCTCAAAGGCCTGGGTGGCACGGACGCCGTGCTGGCCCTGGACGACATCGCCGTGACCGCCCGCGACGGTCATTACGGCAAGTACCGCCTGCTGGCCGAGACCCTGCTCGATGGCGCCTACGTGTTCGACCGTTTCAAGAGCAAGAAAGCCGACCCCCGCGCCCTCAAGAAAGTCACCCTGCTGACCGCCAAGGCCGGCCAGGCCGAGACCGAGCGCGCCGTCAAGCACGCCACCGCGATTGCCAACGGCATGGCCTACACCCGCGACCTGGGCAACCTGCCACCGAACATCTGCCACCCAAGCTTCCTCGCCGAACAGGCCAAGGACATGGGCAAGGCCCACAAGGGCCTGAAGGTCGAAGTGCTGGACGAGAAGAAGATCAAGGACCTGGGCATGGGCGCGTTCTATGCCGTGGGCCAGGGCAGCGACCAGCCACCACGCCTGATCGTGCTCAACTACCAAGGCGCCAAGAAATCTGACAAACCGTTCGTACTGGTGGGCAAGGGCATTACCTTCGACACCGGCGGCATCAGCCTCAAGCCAGGTGCCGGCATGGACGAGATGAAGTACGACATGTGCGGTGCCGCCAGTGTGTTCGGCACCTTGAAGGCCGTGCTCGAACTGCAACTGCCGATCAACCTGGTGTGCCTGCTGGCCTGCGCCGAGAACATGCCCAGCGGCGGGGCCACCCGTCCGGGCGACATCGTCACCACCATGAGCGGCCAGACCGTCGAAATCCTCAACACCGACGCCGAAGGCCGCCTGGTGCTGTGCGACGTGCTCACCTACGCCGAGCGTTTCAAGCCCCAGGCGGTGGTCGACCTGGCCACCCTGACCGGTGCCTGCATCGTTGCGCTGGGCAGCCACACCTCCGGCCTGATGGGCAACAACGACGAACTGGTCAGCCAACTGCTGGACGCCGGCAAGCGTGCCGACGACCGCGCCTGGCAATTGCCGCTGTTCGACGAGTACCAGGAGCAACTGGACAGCCCGTTCGCCGACATCGCCAACATTGGCGGCCCGAAGGCCGGCACCATCACCGCCGGCTGCTTCCTGTCGCGCTTCGCCAAGGCCTACCACTGGGCGCACCTGGACATCGCCGGCACCGCCTGGATCAGCGGCGGCAAGGACAAGGGCGCCTCGGGCCGCCCGGTGCCACTGCTGACCCAGTACCTGCTGGACCGCGCCGGCGCCTGATGGCGTACAGCCGGTGGCGCGCACGCGCCATCGGCTGGCGATACGAACCATGAGCAAAGTCGATTTCTACATCCTGCCCACCGACGCACTGTCGGCGCGGCTGGATTTCGCCTGCAAGCTGTGCGAAAAAGCTTGGCGCCTCGGCCACCGGGTCTACCTGCACTGCCAGGATGCCGCCCAGCGCGACGAGCTGGACCAACGCCTGTGGCAGTTCAAGGGTGAAGCCTTCGTGCCCCATGACCACCACGAGCAGCACCTCGATGCCAGCGTTGCGTTGGGGATCGGCAGCGATGCCGGCGCGCACCGTGACCTGCTGATCAACCTCGGAGCCGATGTCCCCGGGTTCGTCGGCCAGTTCGAGCGCATCGCCGAGATCGTCGTCGAAGACCCGAGCATTCGTCAGGCCGCCCGCGAGCGGTTCCGTTTCTACCGTGAACAGGGCTATGCTCTGCAAGATCACCGCTTACAGCGACTCTGAATACGATGGACAAGCAGCTGACCTCCCTCACTCATTCCGCCCACCTGCTCGACGATCTGGAATCGATCCGCGAGCTGCTGGGTGACGCCAACCTGCAGCCACCACTGCTCACCGAGACGGTGGAACAGATTCCGCTGCTGCTCGACGAGCCGGTTGGCAACGACCACCCGCCCGCCACAGCACCTGCACCAGCCCCCGAGGAAGATGCCCAGGCCCGCCGCCAGGATACCCTGCTGCACCTGGACGCCGAACTGCGCGCTGCGGCGCAGTTGATCATGCAGGACGTGATCAACGACTTCACCCCGCACATCGAGACCGAGATCAAGCGTCGGCTCGACGCCAGGCTCGAGCGCCTGCTCAAGCGCTCCGAGTAGGCCGTAGCGCTCTGCTGCGGCCCTTGCGTGGGCAATGCGCACCGCAGCGCCCACAGTGAAGGCCGCTGCACCTGCATCAGGGCTTGCCCGCGAAGAGGCCGGCCCAGTAAAAACATGCCCCGCTTGCAGCTTGTCGCTTGAAGCTCCCAGCTTCGTTATACTTCCCGGCTTTCCCGAACAAATGCCATAGGGTCCCGCCGCGCATGGACAAGACCTACCAGCCGCACGCCATCGAAACTTCCTGGTACAACACCTGGGAGTCCGAGAACTATTTCGCCCCGCAAGGTGCTGGCGATTCCTACACCATCATGATCCCGCCGCCGAACGTGACCGGCAGCCTGCACATGGGCCACGGTTTCAACAACGCGATCATGGACGCGCTGATCCGCTTCCGGCGCATGCAGGGCCGCAATACCCTGTGGCAGCCAGGCACCGACCACGCCGGTATCGCTACGCAGATGCTGGTCGAACGCCAGCTCGAAGCCAAGGGCCAGAGCCGTCACGACCTGGGCCGCGAGCAGTTCCTGGAGAAGGTCTGGGAATGGAAGGATCAATCCGGTGGCAACATCAGCCGCCAGATCCGTCGCCTCGGCTCCTCGGTGGACTGGAGCCGCGAGCGCTTCACCATGGACGACGGCCTGTCCGAAGCCGTTAAAGAAGCCTTCGTGCGCCTGCACGAGGACGGCCTGATCTACCGCGGCAAGCGCCTGGTAAACTGGGACACCAAGCTGCACACGGCGATCTCCGACCTCGAAGTGGAAAACCACGACGAGAAGGGCCACCTGTGGAACCTGCGCTACCCGCTGGCCGATGGCGCGAAAACCGCCGAAGGCAAGGACCACCTGGTCGTCGCCACGACCCGCCCGGAAACCCTGCTGGGTGACGTCGCGGTCGCGGTCAACCCGACCGACGCGCGCTACCAGGCGCTGATCGGCAAGTTCGTCGAGCTGCCGCTGGTCGGTCGCCGCATCCCGATCATCGCCGACGATTACTGCGACCCAGAGTTCGGCACCGGCTGCGTGAAAATCACCCCGGCCCACGACTTCAACGACTATGAAGTCGGCAAGCGCCACAACCTGCCGCTGCTCAACATCTTCGACAAGAACGCCACCGTGCTGGCCGCCGTGCAGGCGTTCAACCTCGACGGCAGCGTCAACGACCAGGTCGACACCTCGCTGCCTGCCCAGTACGCCGGCCTCGACCGTTTCGTCGCACGCAAGCAGATCGTCGCCGACCTGGATGCCCAAGGCCTGCTGGTCAGCATCGACGACCACGCCCTGAAAGTCCCCAAGGGCGACCGTTCCGGCACGGTCATCGAGCCGTGGCTGACCGACCAGTGGTACGTTTCCACCAAGCCACTGGCCGAGCCTGCCATCGAAGCCGTGGAAGACGGCCGTATCCAGTTCGTGCCCAAGCAATACGAGAACATGTACTTCTCCTGGATGCGCGACATCCAAGACTGGTGCATCAGCCGCCAGCTGTGGTGGGGTCACCGCATCCCGGCCTGGTACGACGAGGCCGGCCAGGTCTACGTCGGCCGCGACGAAGCCGAAGTGCGCGCCAAGCACAACCTCGGTGCCGACATTACACTGCGCCAGGACGACGACGTACTCGACACCTGGTTCAGCTCGGGCCTGTGGACCTTCTCGACCCTGGGTTGGCCGGAGCAGACCGAATTCCTGAAGAAGTTCCACAGCACCGACGTGCTGGTGACCGGCTTCGACATCATCTTCTTCTGGGTTGCGCGCATGATCATGCTGACCATGCACCTGATCAAGAACGAGGACGGCACCCCGCAAGTACCGTTCAAGACCGTGTACGTGCACGGCCTGGTGCGCGATGGCCAGGGGCAGAAGATGTCCAAGTCCAAGGGCAACGTGCTCGATCCGCTGGACATCGTCGACGGCATCACCCTCGACGCCCTGCTGGAAAAACGCACCAGCGGCATGATGCAGCCCAAGCTTGCCGAGAAGATCGCCAAGCAGACCAAGGCCGAGTTCCCCGAAGGCATCGCCAGCTACGGCACCGACGCGCTGCGCTTCACCTTCTGCTCGCTGGCCTCCACCGGCCGCGACATCAAGTTCGACATGGGCCGTGTCGAAGGCTATCGCAACTTCTGCAACAAGATCTGGAACGCGGCGCGCTACGTGCTGGACAAAGGCGAGGACTGCGGCCAGAACGGCGAGGCTTACGAGTTGTCGCTGGCTGACCGCTGGATCATCTCGCAGCTGCAACGCACCGAAGCCGAAGTGACTCGCCAACTGGAGCAGTTCCGCTTCGACCTGGCCAGCCAGGCGCTGTACGAGTTCATCTGGAACCAGTACTGCGACTGGTACCTGGAGCTGTCCAAGCCGGTACTGTGGGACGAAAACGCGCCGGTCGAACGCGCCCGTGGCACCCGCCGCACCCTGGTGCGCGTGCTGGAAGTCGCGCTGCGCCTAGCGCACCCGTTCATGCCATTCATCACCGAAGAAATCTGGCAGCGCATCGCGCCACTGGCCGGTATCGACGGCAAAACCATCATGCTGCAAGCCTGGCCAGTGGCCAACGAGTCGCGCATCGATACCGCTGCCGAAGGCGATATCGAGTGGCTGAAAGAGCTGATGGTCGGCCTGCGCAACATCCGCGCCGAGATGAACATCGGCCCGGGCAAGCCGCTGCCGCTGTTCCTCAAGAACGCCAACGCCGACGACCAGCGCCGCCTGCAAGAAAACGAAGCGCTGCTCAAGAAGCTGGCCAAGGTCGAGTCGTTCACCGTACTCAGCGAGCAGGACGAAGCGCCACTGTCGGCCACCGCGCTGGTGGGCGATCTGCAAGTGCTGGTGCCGATGGCAGGCCTGATCGACAAGGACGCCGAGCTTGCACGCCTGAACAAGGAAATCCAGCGTCTGCAAGGTGAGGTCCAGCGTGTGGGCGGCAAGCTGTCCAACGCGGCCTTCGTCGACAAGGCGCCGCCTGCGGTGATCGAGAAGGAACGCGCCAAGCTTGCCGAGTCCGAGCAGGCACTGGCCAACTTCACCGAGCAGCATGCGCGGATTGCTGCGCTGTAACAATCTGATAGACCGTTGGGGCCGCTTTGCGGCCCTTTCGCGACACAAGGCCGCTCCTACAGGTCGGCGCCGGATTTAAAGGCGCCGCTCTCTGTAGAGCGGCCTTGTGTCGCGAAAGGGCTGCAAAGCAGCCCCATGGCCTGCAACACCGGATCCGACTATGACTGACAAACCCAGCCTGCACCCGCGCAACCGCCACCAGGGCCGCTACGACTTCCCGGCGCTGATCAAGGCCCACCCGGACCTGGCCCGCTTCACCCTCACCAACCCCTACGGCAAACCCAGCATCGACTTCGCCAACCCCGAGGCCGTGCGGGTGTTCAACCGCGCCCTGCTCAAGGCCCAATACGGGATCCAGCACTGGGACATTCCCGCCGACTACCTGTGCCCGCCCATCCCCGGACGCGCCGACTACATCCACGTGCTCGCCGACCTGCTGGCCGAGGACAACGCAGGTGATGCGCCGCGAGGTGCGCAGGTGCGCGCGCTGGACATCGGCGTGGGCGCCAACTGCATTTATCCGCTGCTGGGCCACAGCGACTACCGCTGGCGCTTTATCGGCTCCGACATCGACCCGGTCGCCCTGGCTTCGGCCAAGGTCATCGTACAGGCCAACAAGCTGGACAAGGCCATCGGCCTACGCTTGCAGCCCGCACCCAAGCACATCCTCGAAGGCCTGCTGCAGGCCGACGAGCGTTTCGATGTGACCCTGTGCAACCCGCCCTTCCATGCCTCGCGCGAAGAAGCCACTCGTGGCAGCCAACGCAAGTGGAAAAACCTCGGCAAACAGGACCCAAAGCGCAAGCTGCCAATCCTGAACTTTGGCGGCCAGAACAACGAGCTGTGGTGCGAAGGTGGCGAGATCCGCTTCGTCAGCCAAATGGTCGCCGAAAGCGTGCGCTACGGTGCACAGGTGCTGTGGTTCACCAGCCTGGTGTCCAAGGCCAGCAACCTGCCGGGTATCGAGGCGGCGCTGAACAAGGCCGGGGTGAAGGCCCTGCGCATCGTCGAGATGGGCCAGGGGCAGAAGCAGAGCCGCATGGTCGCCTGGAGCTTCCAAGACGAGGCCGCGCGCCAGGCCTGGAGCGCCGCACGCAAAGTTCAGGCGTGAAAAAACCGCGGCCAGGCAACCCCGGGCGCGGTTTAGTCAAACCGGCAACAATTACTTGTTGATGGCGTCGGTCAGCGACTTGGCTGGCACGAACTTGACGACTTTCTTGGCGGCGATTTCGATGGCAGCGCCAGTCGAAGGGTTGCGGCCGGTACGGGCAGGACGCTCGGAGACTTTCAGTTTGCCGATGCCTGGCAGAGTGATTTCAGCGCCGTTTTCCAGCTGGTCGGCAACGATCTGGCCCAGTTGCTCCAGAGCGTTCTTGGCGGTGGCTTTCGGCTGCGCGATCGATTCGGCGATGTCGGCAATCAGTTGGTCTTTGGTCAGTGCCATGGTGGTGTTCCTTCCCTATCAAATCAGAGGTTGTGCAGCGTGCTTGGTCGGTGGTCGGGCCAGCCCGGGACAATCCAGAGGCCGCGTCGAACGCGTATGTAGATACGCAAATCGGCGTTTGGTTCGACACCCCGCAAGCAAGCGGCCAGCAATGCGCCACACAGGGGGCGCAAGACCGCGCAAAGCTACCACAGGAATCGATAAATATCCGCTGCCGAGAGGGATTTTGTTCAGGTTTTTCGGGGGTTTAAGGAAAAAAATCACGATTTTGCGCAAAAAACAGACAACTGCCATTTACGCCAACATCTGGCCACTGCATCACCCCTGCCCTGGGGTAAACTGAACGCCTTTTGCAGCGCGGTGACCACCGCCCACCAGACCGAGACTTCCATGCCCATCCGTCATTGCATCGTTCACCTGATCGACAAGAAGCCCGATGGCAGCCCCGCCGTTCTGCATGCCCGTAACAGCGAGCTGGCCGCCTCCGACGCCATCGAGAATCTGCTGGCAGACCTCAACGACAGCTACAACGCCAAGCAAGGCAAAGCCTGGGGCCTGTTCCACGGCGAATCTGGAGCCTATCCGTTGAGCGGCTGGCTCAAGCAGTACCTGGACGCCGAGCAGGACTTCACGGCTTTCAGCCGGATCGCCGTCGAGCACCTGCAAAAGCTGATGGAAGAGTCCAACCTTTCCACCGGCGGCCACGTGCTGTTCGCCCACTACCAGCAAGGCATGACCGAATACCTGGCCATCGCCCTGTTGCACCACAGCGAAGGCGTCGCAGTGAATGCCGAGCTGGACGTAACCCCCTCACGTCACCTGGACCTCGGCCAACTGCACCTGGCAGCGCGGATCAACCTGTCGGAGTGGAAGAACAACCTGAACTCCAAGCAGTACATCTCGTTCATTAAGGGCAAGAACGGCAAGAAGGTCTCGGATTACTTCCGCGACTTCATCGGCTGCCAGGAGGGCGTGGATGGTCCGGGCGAGACCCGCACCTTGCTCAAGGCCTTCAGCGACTATGTCGAAAAAGAGGACCTGCCTGAGGAATCCGCGCGCGAGAAAACCCAGACCCTGGTCGACTACGCCACCACCCAGACCAAGCTGGGCGAACCGGTGACCCTCGAAGAGCTCTCCAGCCTGATCGACGAGGACCGCCCGCAGGCGTTCTATGACCACATCCGCAACAGTGACTACGGCCTGTCGCCGGAGATACCGGCGGACAAACGCACCCTGAACCAGTTCCGCCGCTTCACCGGGCGAGCCGAAGGGTTGTCGATCAGTTTCGAGGCGCACTTGCTGGGTTCGAAGATCGAGTACGACGAAGCCGCCGGGACGCTGGTGATCAAAGGCCTGCCGACGCAGTTGATCGATCAGCTCAAACGGCGCAAGGACTGAGCGGCTATCACGCCTGCTGCGGGGCATAGGAGGCCACCAACGCCTCCTTGGCCGCCTTGCGCAGCTTCTTCACCAGCCGCTCCTGACGTAGCGCCTCGCTTTTGTCCGGCCACTGCTCCACATACACCAGCGCCTGCGCCGGGCTGGTCTTGAAGTAGCGCGCGCCCTGACCTTTCTGGTGCTTGATAAAGCGTCGCTGCGGGTCATCGCTGATACCGCAGTAGAGCGAGCCATTGGCTGCACGCACCAGGTAGACGTACCAGGGTTTGCACTCGACGGTGGGGGGAATCTCGCTCACGGCAGGCTTCGATACGCGGTAAAGACTCGTCAGCTTAACCGCTCAGCGCCCTTGCTGGAATGCACGCAGGCCCTTGAAAGCTTGCTGGCGCACCTTGTTCTGTAGCATGGGCGTCCACCCCAACAGTACGCCTGGCATGCCCAGCGCCTGCCGCGCCCAGCGCCAGAGGTCGAAGCTGTCGTCATGTTGGCAGATCAACCCATCGCGGATCACGAAACGCGCCTGGATATCATTGACCACCACTCGCCCGGTCTGGCTGAACAGGTAGGTTGCGACCCAGTGGGCACCGCCCCCGCGCTCGTCACTGCGCACGTTGTCGAAGGTCAGGGTGAAGTCCTTGGCGCGGGACGTGAGCATGCGCCACATGTCCTTGGCGTCCTGGCCACGCAAGGTGCCGAACACCGGGTCGCTGAAGGTGATGTCGTCGCTGTAGCAGGCCACCATGGCCTCGGCATCCAGGCGCTGGAAGGCCTGGTAAAAACGGGTAATCAGGGCGCTGTTGGCGTCGCTCATGGGCTAGTCCTGCGAAAAGGTCGAACGCGCACGATAATCTGCAGCGCCGGCCTGCGCCATCTCCATTTGCATCATGAATGGCGATTGGCCAGCTATCTGGACGTTTGCGCAGGCGCTAGCCGGTGTTGCCGGAGCGCCGTCAGACCCTCTCGCTTTGCACGTGCACATGCCGGGCGCGACCTGCACCAAGACCGAATCCGATAGCACCGATCCCCAGCACGGCGAAAATCCAGCCTAGCGCCTGCCATCCGCCGGTGAAGTCATGCACCAACCCCACTGCGAAAGGCCCCATCGAGGCGAGGGTATAGCCGACGCCCTGGGCCATGCTCGACAAGTTGGCGGCCACATGCGCGTCGCGCGAGCGCAGCACGATCAGGGTCAGCGCCAGGGCGAACGTACCGCCCTGCCCAAGACCCAACAGCACTGCCCACCCCCACAACTGGCCAATCGGTGCGTACAGGCACCCGAACAGCCCGGCCAGAGTCGCCAGCATCACGATCACGATAGCCAGACGCTGGTCCTTGCCGCGGGTCGCAAGCCAAGGGGCTGCGAGCGAACTGACCAGTTGCACGATGACTGAGCCCGACAGCACCAGGCCTGCCTCGGTAGGGGTCAGGCCACGGCCAATGAGAATCGACGGCAACCAGCCGAATACGATGTAGGCCAGCGAAGATTGCAGGCCCATGTACAGCGTGACCTGCCAGGCCAACGGATCGCGCCAAAGGCCGCGGACACGGAAGGTTGCCTTGTGCAGACCATGGCCTTGGCGAGCCTGTGGCAACCAGACCAGCATCGCCAGCAGCGCAGGCAATAGCCAGAAGCCCAGGCCCATGGCCCAGCTGTCATCGAAGTGCTGGGTAAGCGGCACTGTCGCGCCAGCGGCCATCGCTGCGCCCAGGCAAAGCGCCATGGTATAGACGCCCGTCAGGGTGCCTGCATGCTGGGGGAAATCGCGCTTGACGATACCTGGCAGCAGCACGCCGATGATGCCGATACTCGCACCAGCGAGGAGGCTACCGATGAACAGGCCGCTCACCCCCAGGGCGCTGCGTACCAGGATGCCGAGGGCCAGCAACAGCAGGATACCGAGGATCACACGCTCACTGCCGAAACGACGTGCGAGCACCGGTGCCCAGGGCGCGAACAGGCCCAGGCAAAGCACCGGCAATGTGGTCAGCAGCCCGGCTGCGGACGCACTGAGGCCGAGCGTCTGGCTGACCTGCCCAAGCACCGGGGCCATGCTCGACAACGCCGGGCGCAGGTTCAACGCCACCAGCACCAGGCCTAGCAGCAAGAGCCAGGGACGGCGCAGCAGCACCGGCTGTTGCTGGACGTGTTCGTCGTCAGCCTCGGCGTCGATCAACAGTTCGTCGATCTGCGTTTCGCGGGGCAAGGGTCTAGGCATGGCGTATTTCCAGTCAGGATTCGATGAGTGTCCGGCTCAGGCGCTTGGCCGTCTCCGAATCGCGTTTTTCCAGGGCATCGAGGATGTGCCCGTGTAAGTCGAAGGTGGCCTGGCATCGGGGCACGGTGGTCATGTTGTGCTGCAGGGCGGCGGCGACCACGCCTGAGAAGTAGCGGTACAACTCACTCAGCGCGGGGTTGTGGGCGGCGTCCACCAAGCGTTGGTGGAACTGGATGTCGCACTCGACATAGGCATCCACATCACCGTGAAAATGCACGGCGCTTTGCTTGAGTGCCTGGCGCAAGGCGCTGAGGTCGTCGTCGGTGCGGCGCAGGGCGGCCAGAGCAATGGCTTCGGCTTCGAGGATATGGCGGGTTTCGCGGGCGTGCTCGACGGTGCAGTGGGCCATGGCCTGCACAGCCTGCAACGGGTCTTGCACGGTACGCAGGTAGCTACCGTCACCTTGGCGGATTTCCACCAAACCGCTGAACGCCAGGACGCGCATGGCCTCGCGCACGGTGTTGCGGCTGATGCCCAGGTCGTAGGCCAGCTCCGGTTCGGTGGGGAGGCGCTGACCGACCGACCACGCGCCGGAGGCTATGCGGGAGCGGAGTTGGTCTACGGCTTGTTCTACCAGGGAGCGTTTGATGATTGGGGGCATTTTTGGCGGTACATCCAGTCATCGGATGAATTTTCAGGGTTTGGACGATAGCGGGTTTGGGGGCGCGCGGCAAGGGGTGTTTGTTTTTGTGGATGTATGCGCATTCATTTTTGATGTCGACTTTTAGTCACCCTTTCGCCCTTACGGCGACCTACTTTTGCTCTTGGGCAAAAGTAGGCAAAAACCGCTCGCTCCATCATCCGGCCCCTGCGCTGCGCGCAGGGGTTCCCTCGCTCCGGCGCCTTTCGGGCCCGCGCGGCCTACGACTTGCTACGCAAGTCTACATCTCGCGCCTTCGGCTACGCCGAAGGGTGCTGCGCACCTGGCCCTACAGACGCCTACACTCGGCCTCCTGAAGTCGCAATTGGCGGCGCCTGGGCTATTGCGCGCTTAGAAGCAAGAGCAAGAGCAGCGGGTTTACCAGAGTGCCGGACCACTGCGAAGCAGGCGGCGCGGTGGATGGCACCGGCTTCGCCGGTGTTCGCGGGACAAGCCCGCTCTCATAGAACTACACATAACTTGTTGATTTAGAAGGAATCTGTGGGAGCGGGCTTGCCCGCGAACACCGGCAAAGCCGGTGCCATACACCGAGTCGCCTGCTTCGCGGGCAAGCCCGCTCCCACAGGGTACGCGGAGCGCTTGCGAAATCAGTTCTCTGCGCGACAGCGCAGCCCAAAGGGCTGGGTGAACTCCTACAGGTGCAGCGCTGGATTCAGGCTTGGCGCAATCCTGTAATCCAGAGTTCCCACAACTGCAACTAGCGGTTAGCTGCGCAAGTACAGGCGCCACCCGTAACTTCGCGACTTCAGTAGGCCGAGCGCAGGTGACTGGAGGGCCCAAGGTGCGCAGCACCCTTCGGCGCAGCCGAAGGCGCGAGATGTAGACTTGCGTAGCAAGTCGGAGGCCGCGCGGGCCCGGAAGGCGCCGGAGCGAGGGAACCCCTGCGCGCAGCGCAGGGGCCGGATGATGGAGCGAGCATTTTTTGGTTCCTTTTTGATGCTTCAAAAAGGGACCCGCCGTAAGGGCGGAAAGGTGACTCAAAGTCAACCAAGCCAATGAATGCGCATACACCTATCAAAACAACCAAAAACAAAAAAGGGCAAGCCAGATCAACTCCAGCTTACCCCTAACACTAATAACTCAAGAACCCATCAATCCAAGGCATCCAGCAAAGCCTGGTTCATCTCCGGTGTCCCGACGGTAATCCGCAAGAACTGCGCAATCCGCTCCTGCTTGAAGTGCCGCACAATCACCCCCTGCTCCCGCAGCCGAGCAGCAATCCCAGCCGCATCCTGCGATGGGTGTCGGGCAAAGATGAAGTTCGCCGCCGAAGGCAGCACCTCGAACCCCCGATCCTTGAGCGCCGAAACCAGCACTTCACGACTGTCGATCACTTTCCGGCAGGTCTCTTCGAAGTACGCCCGGTCCTCGAACGCGACCGCTGCCCCAGCAATGGCCGCGCGGTCCAAAGGATAGGAGTTGAAGCTGTTCTTGATCCGCTCCAGCGCCTCGATCAGGTCCGGGTGGCCAACCGCCAACCCCACCCGCAGGCCCGCCAGCGAACGCGACTTGGACAACGTCTGGGTCACCAGCAGGTTGTCGTAGCGGTCCACCAGGCTGATGGCCGTCTCGCCACCAAAATCGATGTACGCCTCATCCACCACCACTACCGAATCCGGGTTGGCCCCCAGCAGTTGCTCCACGGCTTCAAGCGCCAGCAGACAACCGGTTGGTGCGTTAGGGTTGGGGAAGATGATCCCAGCGTTGGGCTTGCTGTAGTCGTCCACCCGAATCTGGAACTGCTCATCCAGTGCCACCAGCTCGTAGGGAATGCCATACAAGCCGCAGTACACTGGGTAGAAGCTGTAGCTCACGTCCGGGAACAGCAACGGGCCGCGGTCGTGCTGGAACAGGCCGTGGAAGATGTGCGCCAGCACCTCGTCCGAGCCATTACCAACGAACACCTGGGCCGGGGTGACAGCGTAGTACTCGGCCACCGCCTGCTTGAGCCGGTCGCCGTTCGGGTCCGGGTACAGGCGCAGGTTGTCGTTGAGTTCGGCACGCATGGCCTCCAGCGCCTTGGGCGACGGGCCATATGGGTTCTCGTTGGTATTGAGCTTGACCAGTTTCGCAAGCTTGGGCTGCTCACCCGGCACGTAAGGCACGAGGTCCTTGACGAAAGGGCTCCAGAAACGACTCATGTTCAATTCCCCTTCTCGTTGAGGATGCGGTATTCGGCGCTACGGGCGTGGGCGGTCAGCGACTCGCCACGCGCCAGCACGGAAGCAGTGCGCCCGAGTTCGGACGCGCCCTGCTCGGAGCAGAAGATGATCGAAGAACGCTTCTGGAAATCGTAAACGCCCAGGGGCGAGGAGAAGCGCGCGGTGCCGGACGTCGGCAGCACGTGGTTGGGACCGGCGCAGTAGTCGCCCAGCGCCTCGCTGGTGTGGCGGCCCATGAAGATCGCACCGGCGTGGCGGATCTGCGCCAGCCAAGCTTGCGGATCAGCCACCGACAGTTCCAGATGCTCCGGGGCGATGCGGTTGGCCACTTCAATGGCCTGCTGCATGTCACGCACCTGAATCAACGCACCACGGCCATTGATCGACTTCTCGATGATCTCGGCACGTTCCATGGTCGGCAGCAGCTTGTCGATGCTCGCGGCGACGCGGTCGAGGAAGTCGGCATCCGGGCTGACCAGAATGGCCTGAGCGTCTTCATCGTGCTCGGCCTGGGAGAACAGGTCCATGGCGATCCAGTCGGGGTCGGTCTGGCCGTCGCAGACCACAAGAATCTCCGAAGGACCGGCGATCATGTCGATACCCACCTGACCAAACACATGGCGCTTGGCGGTGGCGACATAGATATTGCCCGGGCCGACGATCTTGTCCACCTGCGGCACGCTTTCGGTGCCATAGGCCAGGGCCGCAACGGCCTGGGCGCCACCGACGGTGAACACACGGTCGACGCCCGCGATGCAGGCAGCTGCCAGTACCAGCTCGTTGACCTCACCACGCGGGGTCGGCACGACCATCACCACTTCGGCCACGCCAGCGACCTTCGCCGGGATGGCGTTCATCAGCACAGAGGACGGATACGATGCCTTGCCGCCCGGCACGTACAAGCCAGCGCGGTCCAGCGGGGTGACCTTCTGGCCGAGCACGGTGCCATCGGCCTCGGTGTACTGCCAGGAGTCCTGCTTCTGCCGCTCGTGATACATGCGCACGCGATTGGCGGCCGTTTCCAACGCCTCACGCTGGGGCGCGGTGATGCGGGTCAGGGCCAGTTCCAGGCGCGCACGGTCGAGGATCAGGTCGTCGATGGACTGGGCGTCAACACCGTCGAAGCGCTGGGTGAACTCCACCAGCGCCGCGTCGCCACGCTCGCGCACGGCCTTGATGATGTCGAGTACACGCTGGTTGACCGCGTCATCGGACACGCTCTCCCAGCTCAGCAGATGATCAAGATGTCGCGCGAAATCCTGGTCAGCGGCATTGAGACGGGCGATTGCAGTGGACACGGTCATGGCGAGGGCCTCGGAAAGATTGGCAAATGCTCAGGCGCCCTAAGCTACCAGTCCATCCGCGCGGGCACCCGAGAAAAGTGGCTATGACGCGGATAGACGGGCGCGACAGCGAAGGTCGCGCGCAGAAGTCAGCCGCGGTGTCGCGATTCGACGGCGTTGCGCAGGGTGTCGATCAGGCTCTGGATGCGGGCGTGCTGCATTTTCATGGAGGCCTTGTTGACCACCAGGCGCGAGCTGATCATCGCGATCAGTTCCTGAGGTTCCAGGCCATTGGCGCGCAGCGTGTTGCCGGTGTCGACCACGTCGATGATCTTGTCGGCAAGGTTGATCAGCGGGGCCAACTCCATCGAGCCGTACAGCTTGATGATGTCGACCTGGCGGCCTTGTTCGGCATAGTAACGCTTGGCGACGTTGACGAACTTGGTGGCCACGCGCAGGCGGCCCTTGGGCTCAGGCGCGCCGGTGACACCCGCCGTCATCAGCTTGCACTGGGCAATCTGCAAGTCCAGGGGCTCGTACAGGCCCTGGCCACCATACTCCATCAACACGTCCTTGCCGGCCACACCGAGATCGGCGGCACCATGCTCGACGTAGGTCGGAACGTCGGTGGCGCGCACGATGAGCAGGCGCACGTCGTCCTGCGTGGTCGGGATGATCAGCTTGCGGCTCTTGTCCGGGTTCTCGGTCGGCACGATGCCGGCCTCTGCCAGCAACGGCAGGGTGTCGTCGAGAATGCGGCCTTTGGATAGCGCGATGGTCAACATGGGAAACGTCGTTCCTTAAGCAGCTACTGCCGGCCAGCCCATGAGGCTGGCCGCGTTCAATTCGGTGGGCGCGTCCCTGCGCCGTCGGGCGCTTAGCCCGGTACGCGGCGGATTTTCGCGCCGAGCATCTGCAGCTTTTCCTCGATGCACTCGTAACCACGGTCGATGTGGTAGATACGGTCGATCAGGGTGTCGCCTTCGGCGACCAGGGCCGACAGCACCAGGCTGGCCGAGGCACGCAGGTCGGTAGCCATGACTGGAGCGCCCTTGAGCGCCTTGACGCCGGTCACGATGGCAGTGTTGCCCTCGACCTGGATCTGTGCGCCCATGCGGTGCATCTCATACACGTGCATGAAGCGGTTCTCGAAGATAGTCTCGATCACCGCGCCGGTACCCTCGGCAATGGCGTTGAGCGAGATGAACTGCGCCTGCATGTCGGTCGGGAACGCCGGATACGGTGCGGTACGCAGGTTGACGGCCTTCGGACGCTTGCCGTGCATGTCCAGCGCAATCCAGTCTTCGCCAGTGGTGATGTCGGCGCCGGCTTCCTTGAGCTTTTCGAGCACGGCTTCAAGGATGGTCGGATCGGTGTCCTTGACCTTGACACGACCACCGGTCACGGCAGCGGCAACCAGGTAGGTGCCGGTCTCGATACGGTCGGGCATCACGCGGTAGGTGGCCGAGTGCAGACGCTCCACGCCTTCGATGGTGATGGTGTCGGTACCGGCACCCTGGATCTTCGCACCCATGGCAATCAGGAAGTTGGCCAGGTCGACCACCTCAGGCTCACGCGCGGCGTTCTGCAGCACGCTGGTGCCCTTGGCCAGTGCAGCGGCCATCATGATGTTCTCGGTGCCGGTCACGCTGACGGTGTCGAAGAAGAAGTGCGCACCGCGCAGGCCGCCCTCAGGCGCCTTGGCCTTGATGTAGCCGCCTTCGACCTCGATCTTCGCGCCCATCGCTTCGAGGCCGCGGATGTGCAGGTCGACCGGACGCGAGCCAATAGCGCAACCGCCTGGCAGCGCGACTTCAGCTTCGCCGAAGCGGGCGACCATCGGACCGAGCACCAGGATCGAGGCGCGCATGGTCTTGACCAGCTCGTACGGGGCGACCAGGGTCTTGATGGTGCGCGGATCGATTTCCACGGCCAGCTTTTCGTCGATCACAGGCTCGATGCCCATGCGACCGAACAGCTCGATCATGGTGGTGATGTCGTGCAGGTGCGGCAGGTTGCCGACCGTGACCGGGCCATCGCACAGCAGGGTGGCCGAGAGAATCGGCAGCGCCGAGTTCTTCGCGCCGGAAATGCGGATCTCGCCGTCGAGGCGCGCGCCGCCAGAAATAATCAGTTTGTCCATTCGTGTCTCGCCGCCAAGTTGGCTCAGATGCGCTCAGCCCAGGCTGCGCTGCTGAAGAATTTCATGGTTACCGCGTGGATGGCGCCGTTGGCGATCCACGGATTGAGGTGAGCATAGATCGCCTGCTGACGCTTGACCGGGCTCTGGCCGGCCAGCTCGTCGCTGATCACGTTCAACTGGAAGTTGCAGCCTTCGCCTTCAACTTCGACCCGGGTTCCCGGCAATTTTTCTTCCAGAAAGCTTTTGACTTCTACGGCCTGCATGCTCAACCTCGATCGGCGCCCAACGCGCGCGGGTCGGCCATCATACAAAAAAGCCCCTCGCCTGCGAAGCCCAAGACGGGGCGCGCTGACCGAGGGGCCTTCACCTTGCGACAGGCCATCAGCCTGCCAGCACTTCATCGAGGTCATAGACCTCGGCGATTTCGCGCATGTCGCTGGGCATGCCGCGCACTTCGCAGGTCTTGCCGGCTGCCTGGGCGTCACGCATGAACGCCAGCAACAACGACAGGCCCACACTGCTCGACTTGGCCACCGCACTGCAATCGAGCACCAGACGTGGCTCGCCACTGCCGGCGATCAACGCCTTGCCCTGCTTGCGCAAGGCCGGGCCACTGCGGTAGTCCAGCACACCGGCCAGACGCAGAACACCTGGCTCGGCCATGCTCACGACAGCCTCGGTCATTTGACTTCCTTATCCGGCGAGCTATCGGCAGCTTGCTTGGCCTTGGCCACCTCGCCGGCCCAGCCGTCGATGGTCTTGTCCAGGTCGTTGCCATTGCGCTGCATGGCGTCGGAGAACTGGTCACGGAACAGCTTGCCGATGTTGATGCCGTTGACGATCACGTTGCGCACTTTCCACTCGCCACCGAGGTTCTGCAAGGTGTACTGGACCGGGTAGACCGCTCCGTTATTGCCGGTGACCTTCATGCCGACACTGGCGCGATCGCCGTCCTCGGCCTTGGCCGGGTCAACGGTGATGCCCTGGTTGTTGTACTCCAGCAGCGCGTTGCCATAGAACTGCATCAGGCTGCGCTTGAAGTTCTCCTGAAAGCGCTGCATCTGCTCAGGCGTGGCCTTGCGCGAATACTTGACGGTCATGATGCTCTTGGAAATACCGTCGGCATCCACTACCGGGCCAAGGATGCGGTTGAGTGCATCGTAAAAGGCCTGGGGATTGCTCTTGTACTGCTCCTTGTTCGCCTTCAGGTCACTCAGCAACTCGTTGGTGGTGCCCTGGATCACGTCACGAGCTGACTGCGGTGCCGCCATGACGAACAGAGGGAAGGCCGCCAGCAGGACCAGCAGGCCACGTCGCAGGATAGAAATCATGGAGACTCCTTAATTAGCCGGTTGTGCTTCTTTCGGTTCCTTGCCCACCGAGTTGAGCAGGAACTTGCCAATCAGATCTTCCAGCACCAGCGCCGACTGCGTGTCGTGGATGGTGCCGCCGTCCTTGAGGACCGTATCTTCGCCGCCCACGCTGATACCAATGTACTTCTCGCCCAGCAGGCCGGCGGTCAGGATCGAGGCAGTGGAGTCGGTCGGCAGGTTGTCGATCTTCTTGTCCAGTTGCAGCGTCACCCGACCGGTGTACGAATCACGGTCCAGATCGATCGCCGTGACCTTGCCGATCGTCACACCGGCCATGGTCACCTTAGCTCTGACAGTCAAACCGGCAATATTGTCGAAGTACGCATAAACTTTGTACGTATCGTTGCTCGGGCTGGCCGACAGGCCGCTGACACGCAGTGCCAGCAGCAGCAGCGCCAGGATCCCGGCCAGCAGGAACAGGCCGACACCGATTTCCAGGGTGCGGTTTTGCATCAGAAATCTCCAAACATCAAGGCGGTCAGAATAAAGTCCAGACCCAGGACTGCCAACGAGGCATAGACCACGGTCTTGGTGGTGGCACGACTGATCCCTTCTGAGGTGGGTTCGCAGTCATACCCCTGGAATACGGCGATCCAGGTCACGACGAAGGCGAATACCAGGCTCTTGATCAGCCCATTGAGCACGTCGTCGGTGAAAGAAACACTGTTCTGCATGTTGGCCCAGAACGAGCCTTCGTAAACGCCCAGCCAGTCCACGGCGACCCACGACCCGCCCCAAATGCCCACCACGCTGAAGATCAGCGCCAGCAAGGGCAACGAGACGAAGCCGGCCCACAGGCGCGGGGCGACGATGTACTTGAGCGGGTCGACGCCGATCATTTCCAGGCTCGACAGCTGCTCGGTGGACTTCATGTTGCCGATTTCGGCGGTCAACGCAGACCCTGCACGGCCAGCGAACAGCAGCGCGGTGACCACCGGGCCCAGTTCACGCAACAGCGTCAGCGCAACCATCTGGCCCACGGCCTGCTCCGAGCCGTACTTGGTCAGGATGCTGTAGCCCTGCAGGGCCAGCACCATGCCGATGAACACGCCCGAGACGACGATGATCGCCAGCGACAGCACACCGACCGAATACAACTGTTTGACCAGCAGTTGGAAACCACCGCCGATACCACTGCGCCCACCCAGGGCGTGGCCCAGGAACAGGCACGAGCGCCCCAGCACGGCGAGCACGTCGATGGCAGCACGACCGAACAGGCGAATACGTTCGAGTATGGATTTTCTGCGCATCAACGCGCCCCCAGCAGATCGGCGCGGTAGTCAGGCGCAGGGAAATGGAACGGCACCGGGCCATCCGGGTCGCCTTTCATGAACTGGCGGATACGCGGATTGTCCGAGCCCATCAACTCGTCAGGTGTGCCCTGCCCCAGCACCTGGCCGTCGCCGACCACGTAAATGTAGTCGGCGATACTGGCGGTCTCGGCCAGATCATGCGATACCACGATACTGGTGATGCCGAGGGCATCGTTGAGCAGGCGGATCAGGCGGACCAACACGCCCATGGCGATCGGATCCTGACCAACGAACGGCTCGTCGTACATGAGGATCTGCGGGTCCAGTGCAATGGCGCGGGCCAGCGCCACCCGGCGCTTCATGCCACCGGAGAGTTCATCGGGCATCAGGTCGATGGCACCGCGCAGACCCACAGCCTGCAATTTCATCAGCACGATGTCGCGGATCATTTCGTCCGACAACTGGGTGTGCACGCGCAGCGGGAAGGCCACGTTCTCGAACACGTCGAGGTCAGTGAACAGCGCGCCGCTCTGGAACAACACGCCCATCTGCTTGCGGGCATCGAACAGGTCGCTGCGCGACAATGCGGGCAAATTCTGCCCGTTGACCCAGACTTCGCCACCCGCCGGGCGCAACTGCGCGCCCATCAGACGCAGCAAGGTAGTCTTGCCGCAGCCCGATGGCCCCATGATGCCGGTGACCTTGCCGCGCGGAATGCGGATGTCCACGTTACTGAAAATGCTGCGCGAACCGCGCTTGAAGGTGACGCCCTTCAACTCGACCGCGTAGGCGCTATCCACACTCATCTAGACTCCTTGCAGTGCAGCCCTGCTCCGTGGACGCCTGCCTCCTTATTGAAGGCACACAGGTTCCCCGGTAGGCCGAATAGCGGCGAACTATAGCACCGCTGAGGTGCCGCCCCAAGGCCATGACAGGCCTGTTCAGTCAGCAGACAGGCAAGCCTGACACGCTTGGATCAATGCAGGAGGTGAGCGTTCGTCACATTGCGGCTATAATCGCCGCCTTTTCATCAGGCATTGCGTTTTCGACATGAGCCAATCCAGCGAGCTGATCCAATCCGCCCAGCGCACCTTGCGCCTGGAACTCGAAGCCGTAGAGGGCCTGCTGGCCCGCATCGACGACAATTTCGTCAAGGCATGCGAGCTGATCCTGGCCAGCAAGGGCCGCGTGGTGGTGGTCGGCATGGGCAAGTCGGGGCATATCGGCAACAAGATCGCCGCCACCCTGGCCAGCACCGGCACGCCGTCGTTCTTCGTGCACCCGGCCGAGGCCAGCCACGGCGATATGGGCATGATCACCCGCGACGACGTGATCCTCGCCCTGTCCAACTCCGGCAGCACCGCCGAGATCGTCACCCTGCTGCCACTGATCAAGCGCCTGGGCATCCAGATGATCAGCCTCACCGGCAACCCCGACTCCGCCCTGGCCCAGGCCGCTGAGGTCAACCTCGACGCCCGCGTGGCGCAGGAAGCCTGCCCGCTGAACCTGGCGCCGACCTCCTCCACCACCGCTGCACTGGTGCTCGGTGATGCCCTGGCCATCGCCCTACTTGAAGCCCGCGGTTTCACCGCCGAGGACTTCGCGTTCTCCCACCCCGGTGGGGCACTGGGCCGCCGCCTGCTGCTGAAAGTCGAGAACGTCATGCACGCTGGCGACGAACTGCCCCAGGTACAGCGCGGCACCCTGCTCAAGGACGCCTTGCTTGAAATGTCTCGCAAAGGTTTGGGCATGACTGTGGTACTGGAGCAGGACGGCAGCCTGGCCGGCGTCTTCACCGACGGCGACCTGCGCCGAAGCCTGGACCGCAACATCGACGTGCACACGACCCTCATCGACGAGGTCATGACCGTTCACGGCAAGACCGCCCGCGCCGAGATGCTCGCCGCCGAGGCACTGAAAATCATGGAAGACCACAAGATCAGCGCCCTCGTAGTGGTCGATCAGGCCGACCGCCCCACCGGCGCCCTGAACATGCACGACCTGCTGCGCGCCGGAGTGATGTAAATGAACCAAGACCTGATTCAACGCGCCAAGGCCATCAAGCTGGCGGTGTTCGATGTCGACGGCGTGCTCACCGATGGGCGCCTGTACTTTCTCGAAGACGGCAGCGAGTTCAAGACCTTCAATACCCTCGACGGCCACGGCATCAAGATGCTCATGGCCTCGGGCGTGACCACCGCGATCATCAGCGGGCGCAAGACACCGGTGGTCGAGCGCCGTGCCAAGAACCTCGGCATCCCGCACCTGTTCCAGGGGCGCGAGGACAAACTGGTGGTACTCGACGGCCTGTTGACCGAACTCAATCTAAGCTATGACCAGGTCGCTTACTTGGGCGACGACCTGCCAGATCTTCCGGTGATTCGCCGGGTGGGCCTGGGCATGGCCGTAAACAACGCCGCGCCGTTCGTACGCGAGCACGCACATGGCGTGACTCAGGCACGTGGCGGCGAAGGCGCCGCGCGCGAGTTCTGCGAACTGATCATGCAGGCCCAGGGCACCCTGGACGCTGCCAACGCTCACTACCTGTAAGGCCGCCCATGTTCAGCAAGAAGGTCAAGAACATTGCGCTTTTCACAGCTATCGCTGCCATCCTGGTGGCGGTCGGCTACTGGAATGTCAGCCCCGAGAGCTTCCTCGACAAGCCGACCGCGCAGGTCGACGAAAGCGCCATCGACTACTACGCGATCAACGCCCATAGCGTGCAGTTCACCCCCGAAGGCCAACTGCAGTACGAGATGACCGCCGACAAGGTCGAGCACATGAAGGCCAGCGAAGTCACCGTGGTGACCACGCCCGACCTGCACCTGTACCGTGGCACCCAGTTCCCCTGGCACGTGCAGAGCAAGACCGCCGAGGTCAACCCGGACGGCACCGAGGTCGAGCTGATCGATGCGGTACGCGTGGCGCGTACCGATGAGAAAAAACGCGAAACCATCATCACCACTACCCGCATGACCGTGTTCCCGCAGAAGGAATATGCGCAGACCGAGCAAGCCGTTAGAATCGACGGCGCCGGTGGCACGACCACGGGCAAAGGAATGAAAGCGTATTTGAAAGAAGGCAGGATGGACCTGCTCTCTAACGTAAGAGGACAGTATGAGGCTCGTTAAAACCATCCCCCTTCTGCTCAGCCTGGGCGTAGCACTGGGAAGCGCGAGCGCCTTCGCCCTGCCGAACGACCGTGACCAGCCGATTCGCATCCAGGCGGACAACGCCCATCTGGACGACAAGCAAGGCGTGGCCACCTATACCGGCGACGTGATCATCACCCAAGGCTCGATGATGATCAAAGGCAACACCGTGACCATGACCCGCGCCGCCAATGGCGACATCGACGTGGTAACCTCGGTGGGCAACCTGGCCTACTTCGAGCAACAGCAGAGCACTGCCAAGCCCGACAAGATGAAAGGCTGGGCCGTGACCATCCAGTACCAGGCCCAGAAAGACCTGGTAGTGCTGACCGATCGCGCCAAAGTCGAGAACGAAGGCAACACCACCGAAGGCGAGAAGATCGTCTACAACACCAAGACCCAGGTGGCGACCGCTGGTCGCGGTGGCAACGTGACCGCACCACGTCAGCGCATCGACATGGTGATCCAACCGAAGAAAAAGGCCGAGTAAATGGCAACCCTCAAAGCCCAGCACCTGGCCAAGAGCTACAAGGGCCGACAAGTCGTGCGCGACGTCAGCCTGTCCATCGACAGTGGCCAGATCGTCGGCCTGCTCGGCCCCAACGGCGCCGGCAAGACCACCTGTTTCTACATGATCGTAGGGCTGGTCCAAGCCGACCAGGGCCGCGTGCTGATCGACAACCATGACGTCAGCCACCAGCCGATGCACGGCCGTGCCCAAGCGGGTATCGGCTACCTGCCACAAGAAGCGTCGATCTTCCGCAAGCTGTCGGTGGCCGACAACATCATGGCGATCCTCGAAACCCGCAAGGATCTGGACCGCGAAGGTCGGCGCAAGGAACTCGAAGGCCTGCTGCAGGAGTTCCACATCAGCCACATCCGCGACAACCTCGGCATGAGCCTGTCCGGCGGTGAGCGCCGCCGCGTCGAGATCGCCCGCGCCCTGGCAACGGCGCCAAAGTTCATCCTGCTGGACGAACCGTTCGCCGGCGTCGACCCGATTTCCGTGGGCGACATCAAGCAGATCATCCACCACCTCAAGAACAAGGGCATCGGCGTACTGATCACCGACCACAACGTTCGCGAAACCTTGGACATCTGCGAGACCGCCTATATCGTCAACGACGGCCAGTTGATCGCCGAAGGCGATGCCGAGACCATCCTAGCCAACCAGTTGGTCAAGGAAGTCTACTTGGGGCATGAGTTCCGCCTCTGACCCAGGCCCGCCTGGAGCACTGGCGCAGGCGCCCGATCAGGGTTTAAGTGTTACAGTACTCTAGGCAAACGCTGCATTTTCAGGCATATAACTTGCTTAAAATCGGCGCCCACGCGCCCTACGTAGTAGATGGCGCATGCGCGCCGGCGAACAAGGTATTAAGCCCCTGCCATGAAACCATCGCTCGTCCTAAAAATGGGCCAGCAACTGACGATGACCCCGCAGTTGCAACAGGCCATCCGTCTGCTCCAGCTTTCTACCCTGGACCTCCAGCAAGAGATCCAGGAAGCGCTGGAGTCCAATCCGATGCTCGAACGTCAGGAAGACGGCGACGATTTCGACAACAGCGATCCGATGGCGGACAACGTCGAGAACAAACCGGCCTCCGAAGTCCAGGACAACTCCTTCCAGGAAACCGCCAGCAGTACGGAAAACCTTGAAGAAGGCGAGTGGGCCGAACGCATTCCCAACGAACTGCCAGTCGACACGGCCTGGGAAGACATCTACCAGACCAGCGCTAGCAGCCTGCCCAGCAACGACGATGACGAGTGGGACTTCACCACCCGTACCTCGGTCGGCGAAAGCCTGCAAAGCCACCTGCTGTGGCAACTGAACCTGGCCCCGATGTCCGACACTGATCGCCTGATCGCTGTCACCCTGATCGACAGCATCAACAGCCAGGGCTACCTGGAAGACACCCTCGAGGAAATCTGCGAAGGTTTCGACCCGGAGCTGGATATCGAACTGGACGAGGTCGAGGCGGTGCTGCACCGCATCCAGCAATTCGAGCCTGCCGGTATCGGCGCGCGCACCCTGGGCGAATGCCTGCTGCTGCAACTGCGCCAGTTGCCCGCCTCAACGCCCTGGATGGCCGAGGCCCAGCGTCTTGTCACCGATTTCATCGACCTGCTCGGCAGCCGCGACTACAGCCAGCTGATGCGCCGCATGAAGCTCAAGGAAGACGAGCTGCGCCAGGTCATCGAACTGGTCCAGACGCTCAATCCACGCCCAGGTTCGCAGATCGAGTCCAGCGAGCCCGAATACGTGGTGCCGGATGTGATCGTGCGCAAGGACAGCGATCGCTGGTTGGTCGAACTCAACCAGGAAGCCATTCCACGCCTGCGGGTCAACCCGCAGTACGCCGGTTTCGTACGACGCGCCGACACCAGCGCTGACAACACGTTCATGCGCAACCAGCTGCAAGAGGCGCGTTGGTTCATCAAGAGCCTGCAGAGCCGCAACGAAACGCTGATGAAGGTGGCCACGCAGATCGTCGAGCACCAACGCGGTTTCCTCGATCACGGCGACGAAGCGATGAAGCCCCTGGTGCTGCATGACATCGCCGAGGCGGTGGGCATGCACGAATCGACCATCTCCCGGGTCACCACCCAGAAGTACATGCACACGCCGCGTGGCATCTACGAACTGAAGTACTTTTTCTCGAGCCACGTGAGCACCGCCGAAGGCGGCGAATGCTCGTCCACGGCGATCCGCGCAATCATCAAGAAACTGGTCGCAGCGGAAAATCAGAAAAAGCCATTGAGTGACAGCAAGATCGCTGGTTTACTGGAGGCACAAGGCATCCAGGTGGCCCGCCGCACCGTCGCCAAGTACCGCGAGTCTTTAGGTATCGCCCCTTCGAGCGAACGCAAGCGGCTGATGTAGCCCCGGGATGTGCCACAGCGTTTCAGTGGCAGGTGTAACACCTGCCTCTTTATGCACGGGCAACAAAGGAGAAGCTGTATGCAAGTCAACATCAGTGGCCAGCATGTAGAAGTCACCCAACCACTGCGCGATTATGTGCTCGAGAAGCTCGCCCGCGTGGAAGGGCATTTCGACAAGATCACCAACGTCACGGTGATCATGAAAGTCGAGAAGCTGCAGCAGAAGGTTGAAGCAACCCTCCAGATTCCCGGTGGCGAAGTAGTCGCCAACGCTGAACACCAAGACATGTATGCCGCGATCGACGCTTTGGCTGACAAGCTCGATCGTCAACTGAAAAAACACAAGGAAAAACAGCAAAGTCTGCTGCAAGGCGCAGCCGCCCGCTGATCCCCCTCATCCATGATCCGACTTGAATCCATTCTGACCCCCGGCCGTTCCCTCGTGAACGTGCCGGGCGGCAGTAAGAAGCGCGCCCTGGAAAAGGTCGCCACCGTGATTGCCGAGCAAGTGCCCGAATTGGAGATGCAGGACGTCTTCGAAAAGCTGGTCGCTCGCGAAAAACTGGGCTCCACCGGCTTCGGTAACGGCATCGCCATTCCCCACTGCCGGCTGGAAGGCTGCACTGCGCCGGTGAGCGCACTGCTGCACCTCGAAGCCCCTATCGATTACGACGCCATCGACGGTGCGCCGGTCGACCTGCTGTTCGTTCTGCTGGTCCCGGAAGCCGCCACCGATGCGCACCTTGAACTGCTGCGCCAAATCGCCAGCATGCTCGATCGCAAGGAGGTCCGCGATCGCTTGCGTGCCGCCGACAGCAGCGAGGCCCTGTTCCAGGTCGTCCTGGACGTACAGAACGAGCATTGACCATGCGCCTGATCATCGTCAGCGGTCGCTCCGGCTCCGGTAAGAGCACCGCACTCGACGTGCTGGAAGACAACGGCTACTACTGCATCGATAACCTGCCCGCAGGGTTATTGCCGCAGTTGGCGGAGAACGCGCTGATCAACACCGAGTTACTGCAACCCAAGGTTGCCGTCTCGATCGATGCGCGTAACCTGCCTAGCCACCTGTCACGCTTCCCGGAACTGCTCGAAGATGCACGCGCCCGGCACATCCAGTGCGATGTGTTGTACCTCGATGCTGATGAAGACACCCTGCTCAAGCGCTTCTCGGAAACCCGTCGCCGCCACCCGCTGACCAACCAGAGCCGCTCGCTGGCCGAGGCGATCCGCGTGGAAAGCGAGTTGCTGGGCCCGATTGCCGACCTTGCCGACCTCAAGATCGACACTACCAGCCTCAACCTGTACCAACTGCGCGACTCGATCAAGCTGCGCCTGCTGAACCAACCTGAGCCAGGCACCGCATTTCTGGTGGAATCGTTCGGTTTCAAGCGCGGCATGCCGGTGGACGCGGACCTGGTGTTCGATGTGCGCTGCCTGCCCAACCCCTACTGGAAGCCGGAACTGCGTGACCATTCAGGCCTCGAACAACCGGTGATCGACTACCTGGCCGCCCAACCGGACGTCGAGGAAATGTTCCAGGACATCTCCAGCTACCTGCTCAAGTGGCTGCCGCGCTTTGCGGCCAGCAACCGCGCCTACGTCACCATCGCCATCGGCTGCACTGGCGGCCATCATCGCTCGGTGTATATCACCGAACGGCTTGGCCAATTGCTCCAGCCTACCCTGAAAAACGTCCAGGTCCGCCACCGCGACCTCTAGCCTACAGGATCCACCCCACGATGCCCGCCCGCGAAATCACCATCATCAACAAGCTGGGCCTGCACGCCCGCGCGGCTGCCAAGTTCGTCGGCGTGGCCGGGCGGTTCCCCTGCCAGGTGCGGGTAGGCCGCGCACCGGACAAGCTGGTGGACGGTAAAAGCATCATGGCCGTGATGATGCTCGCCGCAGGCAAGGGCACCCCGGTGCACCTGTTCACCGAAGGCGAACAGGATGTCGAAGCGATGGACGCGCTGGTCGCGCTGATCGAGAACTTCTTCGACGAAGGCGAGTAATCCGCCAGGCCGCTCAAGACAACGCACAGTCCTGTAGAGGCCTTGCCGGACCGGCCGGAAAGGGCCGCAAACCGGCCCCAAGTTTTCGGTATCGTTCGAAGGCGCCGCATCAAGACATCGCCGTATCCATCACCATCATCAGGCAAAACCCCACGCACAACCCAAGGCTGGCCAGGCGGTGGTGCCCGTTGCTGCGCGATTCCGGGATGATTTCCTGGGTTACCACCAGCAACATGGCGCCGGCAGCGCAGGCAAGCCCCAGCGGCAACAGCAATTGGGCGATGCTCACAAGCCATGCGCAAACGACCGCAGCCAGCGGCTCGACCAAGCCGGACGCAGCACCAACCAGAAATGCCTTGAAACGCGGCATACCCGCACCTGCCAGCACTAGCGCGATCACCAGTCCCTCGGGCACATCCTGCAAGGCGATGCCAATGGCCAGGCTGTCGGCATCGGCCATGCCGCCACCTGCTGACACGCCAATTGCCATGCCTTCAGGGATGTTATGGGCAATGATGGCAATGACGAACAGCCAGATCCGCGCGGCGATCACCGGCTGCCGCGCCGAGCCCACCAACGCCTCAGGCGAGGCCCCGGAGACTTTCAGGTCGATCAGGAACAGGCACAGCGCACCGAACAGCAAACCGCTGCTGATCAACACCCCAGCGCCCCACGGGCTAAAGCCGATGCTCTGCGCGGCGTCGAGCCCGGGAATGATCAGGGAAAAGGCGGTGGCCGCCAGCATCACCCCGGCGCCGAAGCCCAACAGGGTATCGGCCAATGCCACCGGCATGCTGCGAACAACCAAAACCGGTACCGCACCCAACGCCGTGCCCAGCGCGCACAGTGCACCGCCCTCCAGCGCCCGTAGCATGCGGGGTTCGAGATCGAGCCAGGCAATGCCGCGAGCCAGCAGCAAGGCGCTGCCGACCAGCAACAGCAGGGTCCCAAGCGCCTGGCGGAACAGGCGCACACTGCTGACAGACATCACGGCACTGCGCATACCGGTCCGACTCACTTCAAGGCTTGCAGGTAGCGACGTTCGACTTCAGCCCAGTCGACCACGTTGTAGAAGGCGCCAATGTATTCTGGACGACGGTTCTGGTACTTGAGGTAGTAGGCGTGCTCCCACACATCGAGCCCCAGGATCGGCGTATTGCCGTGCATCAGCGGGCTGTCCTGGTTACCGCTGCTTTCCACCACCAACTGCTTCCCTGGCGTGACACTGAGCCAGGCCCAGCCGCTGCCGAAACGGGTCAACGCAGCCTTGGTGAATGCCTCCTTGAACGTATCGAAGCCACCGAGCTTGGCCTCGATGGCCTTGGCCAACTCGCCTTGCGGCTGGCCACCGCCGGTGGGCGACATCACGGTCCAGAACAACGTGTGGTTAGCATGACCACCGCCGTGGTTGATCACCGCCCCGCGCAGGTGCTCAGGCAGCGACTTCACCGCCGCGACCAGCTTCTCGGCCGGCCAATCGGCCCACTCGGTCCCTTCGACGGCGGCATTCAAGCCGTTCACGTAAGTCTGGTGGTGCTTGGTGTGGTGAATTTCCATGGTCGCGGTGTCGATGTGCGGTTCGAGCGCATCGTAGGCGTAGGTCAGTGCAGGCAAGGTGTGTGGCATGTCAGTGAATTCCGTAGGCGGGTGTGCGTTCAGGGAAGTCCGTACGTGCGAGCAGTTCGCTGGCAGCCGGCGCCTGACGATTGAGCAAGCGTTCGGTGCGCGGGTACTGGCCGTACTCGGCGATGAAACTCAGCAATTGGGTGTAGGTGCGCGTGCTGTGGCGTAGCGCGGCATCGCGCAGCGCCTGGGGCAGGCGCGCCTGCTGGCTGGCCTGGAGCAGCCGCTGGTGGGCGGCGCACAGGTAGTCCGCGCTCTCGTGCGGCTGGTTCAGGCGCAGGTGCAAGTCAGCCAGGTTGTGGTGGGCGATGACCAACGCGGCCACCGCCTCATCGACGTCATGCCAGCGCTCGAACAGCACCTGGGCCAGTGCCAGCGCTTGCAGGTAATGTTCTCGGGCATCGACCAGCTCGCCTTGCTCGAACAAGCGGTTGGCGGTTTGCGTGGTGCGTCTCCAGTGCTGCATGACGGGCCTCCTGGGCGGTTTTGGCTCAGATGCCGCCGGCGGTGAGTTTTTCCGGGTCCAGCAGGGTTTCGAGCTGGTCACGGGACAGGTCGGTGTGCTCCAGCGCCACGTCGATGATCGGACGTTCTTGCTGGTAAGCGGTCTTGGCGATTTCCGCTGCCTTGAGGTAGCCGATGATCGGGTTCAGCGCGGTAACCAGAATCGGATTGCGCGACAGCGCTTGCTTGAGCTTGGCTTCGTTGACCTTGAAGGTGGCGATGGCCTTGTCGGCCAGCAGGCGGCTGACATTGGCCATCAGCTCGATGCTTTCCAGCAGATTGCGCGCGATCACCGGCAGCATTACGTTCAGCTCGAAATTGCCCGACTGCCCGGCCACGGCGATGGTTGCATCGTTGCCGATCACCTGCGCGGCAACCATGGCGGCGGCCTCCGGGATCACCGGGTTGACCTTGCCCGGCATGATCGAGGAACCCGGCTGCAAACCTTGCAACTCGATCTCACCCAGACCAGCCAGCGGGCCGGAGTTCATCCAGCGCAGGTCGTTGGCGATCTTCATCAGTGCCACGGCGGTGGTCTTGAGTTGGCCAGACAGCGCTACGGCGGTGTCCTGGGAGCCGATCAGGGCGAACAGGTTCTGGCCTGGGGTGAACTCGATGAGGGTCAGGCTGCTCAGCTCACGCGCGAAACCTGCGGCGAACTGGGGATGGGCGTTGATACCGGTGCCCACGGCGGTGCCGCCCTGGGCCAGTGCCTGCAAGGCCGGCAAGGTGGCTTCGAGATGCGCACGGGCAGCCCTGATCTGCGCCGCCCAGCCACCAAGCACCTGGCTCATGCGCACCGGCATGGCGTCCATCAGGTGGGTACGGCCGGTCTTGATGTACTGATGCACTTCGACAGCCTTGGCATCGATCACCTCGACCAGATGACCCAGCGCCGGCAGCAGTTGCTCGTGCAAGGCCAGGGCCGCGCTGACATGGACGCTGGTGGGAATGATGTCGTTGCTGCTCTGACCACAGTTGACGTGGTCGTTGGGGTTGATCGGCTCGCCCAGCACGCGGCTGGCCAGGGTCGCGATAACCTCGTTGGCGTTCATGTTCGAACTGGTGCCGGAGCCTGTCTGGAACACATCCACAGGAAAGTGCTGGATGAAGTCTTCGCCAAGCAATTGCTCCACCGCCTTGACGATCGCATCGCCCTGCCCGGCGCTGATCTGCTCCAGCGCAACGTTGGTCTTGGCGGCTGCGGCCTTGGCCAGCAACAGGGCGCGAATGAACTGGACCGGCATGGGCTTGCCGCTGACCGGGAAGTTGTCGACCGCGCGCTGGGTCTGGGCGCCGTACAAGGCCTGGGCCGGCACTTGCAGTTCACCCATGCTGTCACGCTCGATACGGGTCTCACTCATCTTCAAATCCTTGCATCAGTTCATCGGAAGAAATCGACGGCAGCAGCACGCAGTTGGCGAGCTGCATGGCATAGGGTTGCCAGCGCTGGTTGTGCTCCCGGCGATCGAGATTGCGCAGGTCCAACAGCGGGCGCCAGGCCTGATCCAGGCACAGGCAGCGCCAGTGCCAGGGCAGCATGCGGTCGCAGGCGGTATCGAGCAGCAGACGGAATGACGTCAGCGCCACCGTCCATGGCGAGGTCTCGGTGCAGCACACCAGGTAACGGCCTTCGGCCAGGTAGTGCTCGATCAGGCGCGGCTCGTCGGGTTCGAGTGCGCAACGAATGCGACGGCTCAGCCAACGCCAATTTTCCAGGTAGGGCAGTTCGTGGAGGACGGATTTCATGAACGATCGATCGCCGCGCTGCTAGATAATGATATTCATTATTAATTGATAAATAGAATCACTTCAAGCCTAAGGCGACAAACAAAAAACCCGGCGCGATGGCCGGGTTTTCTGTGCGAGGTAAAAGATTGGCGTCGGCGCAGGCCGTATCAGCTGCCTGCCACCATCATGCGTTCGATCAGTACCGAACCGCTATGGATGTTGCTACGCGTTTCGATATCGCTGCCGATGGCGACAATCTGCTGGAACATGTCTTTCATATTGCCGGCGATAGTCACTTCCTGGACGGCGTGCTGAATCTCACCGTTCTCGATCCAGAAGCCTGCGGCTCCTCGCGAGTAATCTCCGGTGACCATGTTGAGCCCATGCCCCATCAGCTCGGTAACCAGCAGGCCACGGCCCATGCGGCGGATCAGCGCCGCCTGATCTTCGACGCCATGAGTGACGAACAGGTTGTGCACGCCACCGGCGTTGGCGGTACTCGGCAGCCCCAGCTTGCGCCCCGAGTAGGTGCCGAGGATGTAGGAAACCAGCTCGCCTTTGTCGACGAACGGCTTGGCATAAGTGGCCAGGCCGTCGCCGTCGAAGGAGGCACTGCCCAGCGCACGTGGAATGTGCGGGCGCTCATCGAGGGTCAGCCAGCTGGGGAACAGGCGCTGGCCGAGGGTGCCCTCGAGGAACGACGACTTGCGGTACAGGTTGCCGCCAGAAATCGCCGACAGGAAGCTGCCGAACAACCCACCGGCAAGCTCGGCAGAGAACAGCACTGGCACCTCGCAGGTCGGCACCGGACGCGCGCCCAGACGGCTCGCGGCGCGCTGGGCGGCGCGCTGGCCGATGCTGCGCGGGTCGGCCAGCAGTGGGCCCTGGCGGTTGACGTCGTACCAGTAGTCGCGCTGCATCTGCCCATCGCCTTCGGCGATCATCACGCAGCTCAGGCTATGCCGGGTAGAGGCATAGCCCCCGATAAAGCCATGGCTGTTGCCATACACACGCACGCCCTGGTGGGTGTTGAGGGTGGTTCCATCGGCGTTGAGGATGCGCGGATCGGCGTCGAACGCCGCCGCCTCGCAGGACAGCGCCATCTCGATGGCCTTCTCAGGCTCGATGTCCCAATCGTGGTACAGGTCGAGATCGGGAAACTCGCGGGCCATCAACGCCGCGTCGGCCAGGCCGGAACAATCGTCCTCGGAGGTGTGCTTGGCGATCGCCAAGGCGGCCGCGACGGTTTCACGGATGGCCTCCGGGCCGCTGGCCGAGGTGCTCGCCGAGCCCTTGCGCTGGCCAACGTAGAGGGTGATGCCAAAGCCCTGGTCGCGATTGAACTCGACCGTCTCGACTTCACGCTGACGCACCGAAGTGGACAGGCCCTGCTCCAGCGATACCGCCACTTCGCAGGCACTGGCGCCTTGACGGCGCGCCTCGGCGACGATCGCTTCGACCTGTTCCTGCAACGCCGGCAGGTCCTTGGGGCCTACGCTCTGGACTGCACTCATGGTTCTCTCCACTGAAAATTCTGCGTACGGCTTGGGTCATTCTACGACCGGGCCGGACAAGCGGCCCCCGACTGGTTATCATGGCGGCGATTTCCTGCGGACTGCCCCCATGGTTGATTCTTACGACGACGCCTTCGATGGCGAAAAAAGCAAAACCCAGATCAAGCGCGAGCTGCATGCGCTGGTCGAACTCGGTGAACGCCTGACTACCCTCAAGGCCGACACCCTTGCCCGCCTGCCGCTGACCGACGAACTGCGCAAGGCGCTGGACGAGGCCTCTCGGCATACTGCCCATGGTGCCCGCAAACGCCACATGTCGTTCGTCGGCAAGCTGATGCGCGTGCAGGACCTGGACGCCATTCATGCCGTGCTCGAGCAGATCGACAGCTCCAGCCGCCAGTACAACGAGCGCTTCCATAACCTGGAACGCTGGCGCGACCGCTTGATCGACGGTAACGACGAGGACCTCGAACGTTTCGTCAACGAGTTCCCCGAGACCGACCGCCAGCACCTGCGCTCGCTGATCCGCCATGCCCAGCATGAAAAAGCGCGGAACAAGCCGCCAGCCGCTGCGCGCAAAGTGTTCAAGTACATTCGCGATCTCGACGAGGCCCAGCGCGGCTTGCGCTGAAGCCATCGCAGTCAGGCCATCGCGGCGGCATGCAGCCGCCCCTACAGGGATCATGCACACCTGTAGGAGCGGCCTTGCCGGCACGCCGGACCTGCCGGAAAGGACCGCAAAGCGGTCCCCATCGCACTCAAGCCCCCGTCCCACCGACGGTAATCGCATCCAGCTTGAGCGTCGGCTGGCCCACGCCCACCGGCACCGACTGCCCATCCTTGCCACACGTGCCCACGCCGCTGTCCAGCGCCAGGTCGTTGCCAACCATCGACACCCGGCTCATCGCTTCCGGCCCATTGCCGATCAACGTCGCGCCCTTGACCGGTGCGGTGATCTTGCCGTCTTCGATCAGGTAGGCCTCGCTGGTGGAGAACACGAATTTACCGCTGGTGATATCCACCTGGCCGCCGCCCAGGTTGGCGCAGTAGATCCCCTTCTTGACCGAGGCGATGATCTCCTGCGGGTCGCTGTCGCCCGCACGCATGTAGGTATTGGTCATGCGCGGCATCGGCAAATGCGCATAGGATTCGCGCCGGCCGTTGCCGGTGACCGCCATGCCCATCAGACGCGCGTTCAGCTTGTCCTGCATGTAGCCTTTGAGCACGCCGTTCTCGATCAGCGTGGTGCACTCGGTCGGCGTGCCTTCGTCGTCCACGCTCAGCGAGCCACGGCGACCTTCCAGGGTGCCGTCATCGACGATGGTGCACAGCTTGGAGGCCACCTGCTCACCGATTCGGCCACTGAAAGCCGAGCTGCCCTTGCGGTTGAAATCGCCTTCCAGGCCGTGGCCGACCGCCTCGTGCAGCAGCACGCCGGACCAACCTGGGCCGAGCACCACCGGCAGCGTACCGGCCGGGGCCGGAATCGCCTCGAGGTTGACCAGCGCCTGGCGCAGCGCCTCGCGGGCATAGCCCATCACCCGATCCTCGGTGAAATAGCGGTAGTCGGTACGCCCGCCACCGCCCTGCCCGCCGCGCTCGCGACGGCCGTTCTGCTCGACGATCACGCTGACGTTGAAGCGCACCAGCGGGCGCACATCGGCCGCCAGGCTGCCATCGGCAGCGGCGACCAGAATGCGCTCCCAAACCCCGGCCATGCTCACGCTGACCTGCTGGATACGCGGGTCCAGCGCGCGCGTGGCGCTGTCGACGCGCTTGAGCAGTTCGACCTTCTCGGCGCGGGTCAGCACATCCAGCGGGTTGTCCTGCCCATAAAGGGCAACCACGTCCTGACTACGGAACGCCTGAACGGTGCCATGCTGGCCGGCACGGGAGATCGAGCGAGCGGCGCGGGCGGCGGAGGTCAGGGCTTCGAGGTTGATTGCGTTGCTGTAGGCAAAACCGGTTTTCTCGCCAGACTGGGCGCGCACGCCCACCCCTTGGTCGAGGTTGAAACTGCCTTCCTTGACAATGCCATCCTCCAGCGCCCAGGTCTCCGAGACTTGGCCCTGGAAATACAGGTCGGCGGCGTCGATACCGGGGCCTGCCAGTTCGCCCAGCACAGCCTGCAGGCTTTCCAACCCAAGGCCACCGGGGGCCAGGAGCTGCTCGCTGACGGTGGTTAACATCTGGCTCATAGTCACTCCGAGGTCTGTGCAGGCCGCAAGGCGTCCTGCGAGAAAAAGCGCCGATGGCTGACCACCGGCATACGCGCCCGGATGGACGCTTGTTCGTCACGGTCGCGGGTGGCAAGCAATACCGCTTCGCCCCGCGCCTGTTGGGCCACGATCCGCCCCCAAGGGTCGACGATCGCCGCCTGGCCATGGGTTTCACGGGGGCCGGGGTGCAACCCACCCTGGGCCGCGGCGAGCAAGTAGCACTGGGTTTCGATGGCGCGCGCGCGAATCAGCACCTCCCAGTGCGCAGCCCCGGTCACCGCAGTGAAGGCCGCCGGCGCAGTGATCAGTTCGGCGCCGGCTGCACGCAGCGCGCTGTACAGTTCAGGAAAACGCAGGTCATAACACACCGACAGACCGACTCGCCCCACGGGCGTATCGGCTACCACCACCTGATTACCGTGGGCGTAGTCGTCGGACTCACGATAGCGACCACGGTTGTCAGCCACGTCCACATCGAACAAGTGCAGCTTGTCGTAGCGCGCGGCGACCTCGCCATGCTCGTCCACCAACAGCGAACAGGCGTGGGACTTGGCCTCTGGCCGGCCGAGCGGTGGCAACGGCAAGGTCCCGGCGACAATCCATAACTTGAGGTCACGGGCGGTACGTTTCAACCACGGCAGTATCGGCCCCTCGCCCAGCGCCTCGGCCCGGCCAATGGCCGCGGCATCACGCCGGCCCATCGCCGCGAAGTTCTCCGGCAGCACCGCCAGGCGCGCACCACCCGCGGCGGCCTGTTCAAGCAAGGCACTGGCGCGTTGCAGGTTGGCCAGGATAGCGTCCTGGCTGACCATCTGGATCACTGCTGACGTCATTGCCACCCCGGGATTATTTGTCGAAAGGTTTCACAAAAGTGATTTTAGGCTCTTTGACCGGCCCTTCGACCCGATAGTGCACGCTGGCGAAGCGCGACACCCGGTCACCGATCAGACGATCCACCAGGAACAGCGCACCACCGACCGCCGGCGCGCCGACGATCAACGCCGCCAAGGGCAGGTTGTTGGTGACCGGCAAGGTCACCAACAAGTTGGCATCGATGCGGTCGCGAACGAAATCGAGGGTGCCGTCCAGCTCGAAGTTGCTCGAAGGCCCCGTAACCGTGATTGGCTCGCGGGTCACGTAGACCCCTTCGCTGGCCACCAGCAGGCCCTTGACCCGATCATAGGCCAGGCCTTTGCTGAACAGGTCGCTGAAGTCCAGACGCAGGCGCCGTCCGATCGAGTTGAAATTGAGCAAACCGAAGACGCGCAAGGCCTGGGCACTGCCCTCAACCTCGACGAACTGGCCCGAACGCAGCGCCGCATCGAGGTTGCCAGAGAAGCGGTTGAGATTGACCCAGGCTGGCGATCCCGGCCAGCGGCCGTCGACATCCATGCGGAAATCCCGGCTGGTAACGGTGGGGGCGAAGCCCCAGGCCTTGAGTACATCCCCCAGGTCCTTGCCGTCCAGGCGGCCCTTGTACCAGCTCGTGGTCCTGCCCACCTCGCCTTCCCAGCCGCCGCTGCCATCGATGTGCAGGCCCTTGAGATTCAGGTTGATATCATCCAGGGCCAGACCGCGTGGCGTCTGGCGCAACTTGACCGCGACCCTGCCGTACAGGTCGTCGCCGCGCAACAGCTTGTCGATGCTCAGGTCCAGCGCTGGCACTTTGCGCGGATCGACATCAGCCAACGGGTCGGCGGCGTTGTCATCCGTGCCTTGGGCAGGGTCTGCCGGTGGCAGACGCAAGGTTTGCAGGCGAATGCTCATGGCCGCGCCCTTGGCATCGGGGATGTGCGCGTTGCCGATCACTTCCTTGCTGTCCAGGCGCAGGTCCCAGGCCGGGCCACCGCGCGCCAGGCGCACCACAGCCTGGTTAAGCTCGATACTGTATGCCTTGAGCTGGCCGATGCTTAGATCCACGCTTTGCAGGTTCTGCCGGGCACTGCCGCCAGGGTCGTTACCGGCCAAGCGCGCCACCTGCTGCTGCCAGGGGGCAAGGTCCAGTACATCGAGCCGACCGCGCACGCGCAGGCCCTGCCCGCTCGGCAGGCTAGGCTCGTCGCTGCCCAGCATCAGCTCCCCACGGCCCTGGCCGAGCTTGTCGGCAGGGGCCGCATAGGCAAAGCGCGCAAGCGCGCCGTAGCCTGCGTCGATGCGCCGCTCGGGGCCTTGCAAGGTCATGCTGAAACGGCTGTCACGGGCGTCGGCGCCGGCCTTGCCGAACGGCGCCGGCAGATCGACGACCACGCCCTTGAGCGACGAATCGACGGTCAACCGGCTATCACGCCCGCCCAAAATGAGTTGCAACTGATAGGGGATTTCCCCCGACACCGGTAGCGCCTGCTGGACCTTCAACCAGTCAGTCAGTGCCTTGACCGCCACCTGACCGTTGGCGCTGATGCGGCTCTGGATCTGCCCGCCTGAGCCCTCGGCGGCGATCTGCGCGGTGACCGGCTTGCCAAACGCCTGCAGGGTAACGCCCTTGGCGCTCAGACCCTTGTCGAAATCGAAGCTGAAATCGCCCTTGAGCTGGCTGAGTTCAAGACTCGGTGGCGCGACCTTGAGCGTCGCCCCTTCGGTGGCGAAGTCCACCAGTATCTTGGGACGCTCGCCGCGCGCCAGCGGGATGTCCAGCTTGACCTTGCCGTTGAGCGGGCCCTCACCTTCCCAGCTGGCGAAGGTCTCGGCAGTGCCGATCGGCGCCTCTTTGAGGATCTTCAGGCCATCGCCCAGGCTGCCGTCGAAGTCGGCGTCGAGGAACAGATGGCTATGTTCGCCCGCCTCGACATGCGGGATGGCGACGCGTACATCGCTGACCTGGGTGTCGAGCAGCACACCACGACTGGCATTGACACGCACCCCGGTGTCCTCGATGAACACCTCGCCGTCGACTTGCTGCACCAACGGCCAGCCGGGCTGGAAGTCCAACGCCGCGTCGTGGACCTTGAAATACAGGCTGATGTCGCGGGCGTGGGGCGGTGCACCGTGGTTGAGCGAGCCCTGGTACTGGAAGTATCCCTGCTCGACATCGCCCTTGACGATAGCGCTGCGCAACCACGTGTCCAAGGCCGGGCTGAGCACCTCAGGCAAATACTTGGCGGTGTAGCGACCGTCACCCTCGGTAAGGCCGACACGCAGGTCCATGTAGTCCTCGTGGCCTGGCTCCAGGTGCAGACGGATGAGGAAATCGGCGGCAATCTTGCCCTCCTCGCCCAACACCTTGATGTACGGTGCGACCAGCGTGAAGGTCTGTTGGTCGAGGGTCCAGGTCAGGCGTGCATTGGCTTTCTGGTAATGCCAGGGTTTACCGAAGATCGGGTACAGATGCAGCATGAACGCGTCGCTATCCAGGCGCAGTTCACCGTGCCCCAAGTCGCCGCTGATGGCACCGCTGACATTCCCGGCAGCCGGCGCACCGTGGTAGGCGTCGAAGCCGACGTTATCCAGGTTGGCAGCGAACTGCACACGCTGATCACCTTCGGCTTCGGGCCGAAGCTCGACGCGTACGTTGCGCAGACCGCCCGTGACCTTCAGGGCATCGACCACGCCCATCAGCTTGTCCGGCAACGGCGCCAGCGCATGGATCAGCGGCGTCAGCGGCGTCAGGTCGAGGCGGTCGGCCTGGATCAGCCACGACGTCTCAGCCGGCGTATCGCCTGGGCGCTGCGCCAGTTGCAGGTGCGACTCCCAACGGACCTTGCCGAAGCTTGCGGCAAGCGAATCCAAGGCCACCTCGAAACCTTCGCCACGCCGCTGGAACCAGGCATTGAGTGCCAGGTCCTGCAACGTCACCGCCTTGCGTGTCGCGTAAGCGCCTTTGAGTTGCGGGGCGTTCAGACGAACCACCGCCTGTTCCAGGCGACCCTTGCGCCAGTCAACCCAGAACTCGCCACCCGCGCGTAGGGTATCGGCCTGCCACGCCCCCAGTAGACGCGGTGGCAGCCAGCGTGCCCAATCGCTCTGAGGTAGGCTCAGGTAGGCCTGCACGCTGCCGTCGCGCCAGTCATTGGGCGTGGCGCGACTGCGCAGGTTAAGCGCCAGCGGCTGGCCGTCGGGCAAGGTGGCGCGCAGATCGAGGTTCTGGCGCGAGGCGCCAGCCTGCAAGCCGAGGCTGACGTAGGTGAGGGTCAACGGATCACGCTGCCAGGCGTGCAAGGTGACCTGGCTGTCGAACACATCAATACGCCCCAATTGGCGCAGGCGTTGCAGCGCCTCGCTTGGATCCATCGGGCTGTCGTCCTTGCGCGGCAGGCCCTCCAGGGCCCATGCGCCCTGCTCGTCTTCGCGCAGAATCAATTGCAAGCCGCCCAGTTGAATGCGCGCCAGGCGCACCTCGCGGGCCTTGAGGCTGGCCCACAGGTCCGGCACCAGCTTGACCTCATCCAGGCGTAGCGCATCGGCTCCTTCGCCCAGTTGCAGGTCGCGCACTCGCAGCACTGGGGCCAGCCCGCTCCAGCGCCCCTCCAGGGCCCCGACGTGCACGGACAGGCCCAACGCCTGTTCAGCCTTGAGTTCAACGTCCGCACGGTATTCGGCGACCAGGGGTATCAGTTGCCGGCCGAGACTGACATACAGCGCCACCAGCACCGCCAGCAGGGCGCACGTTGCCAGCCCCCAGCGGGTCAAGGCGCCCAGAACGCGGATCAGACGTTCCATGGCCATGGCCCTCCAAGTCGTCCCTTAACTATGGCCGGTGAATAGCGCTTTGCCAGCCTGTCCTTGGGGCAACGGCTTTTCTCAAGCGTCAGAGCAGCACCACATCATATTGTTCCTGAGAGTACATGGACTCGACCTGAAAGCGGATAGTTCGCCCGATGAAGGCTTCCAATTCGGCGACATTACCCGACTCTTCGTCAAGCAACCGGTCTACCACCTTCTGGTTGGCCAGCACACGATAGCCTTCGGCCTGGTAGGCGCGGGCTTCGCGGAGGATTTCGCGGAAGATTTCGTAACAAATAGTCTCTGGGGTCTTCAGCTTGCCGCGCCCCTGGCACGCCGCGCAGGGTTCGCAAAGGACTTGCTCGAGGCTTTCGCGGGTGCGCTTGCGGGTCATCTGCACCAGGCCCAACTCGGTGATGCCGATGATGTTGGTCTTGGCATGGTCACGTTCGAGCTGTTTTTCCAAGGTGCGCAGCACCTGGCGCTGATGCTCTTCGTCTTCCATGTCGATGAAGTCGATGATGATGATCCCGCCGATGTTGCGCAGGCGCAGTTGCCGGGCAATGGCGGTCGCCGCCTCGAGGTTGGTCTTGAAGATGGTTTCTTCAAGGTTGCGATGCCCGACGAAGGCACCGGTATTGACATCGATGGTGGTCATCGCTTCAGCGGGATCGACCACAAGGTAACCGCCGGACTTGAGCGGCACCTTACGCTCCAAGGCGCGCTGAATTTCGTCCTCGACGCCATACAGGTCGAAGATCGGTCGCTCGCCAGGGTAGTGTTCGAGGCGGTCAGCGATTTCCGGCATCAGTTCGGCGACGAACTGCGTGGTCTTCTGGAAGTTCTCCCGCGAATCGATGCGGATCTTCTCGATCTTCGGGTTGACCAGGTCACGCAAAGTGCGCTGGGCAAGGCCCAGGTCTTCGTAGATCAGCGTAGGCGCGCCACAGGTCTTGATCTGCGCGCCGATCTGCTCCCACAGCCGGCGCAGGTAGCGGATATCCTGAAGAATGTCTTCGGCCCGTGCACCTTCGGCGGCCGTGCGCAGGATGAAGCCGCCGGCATCCTTCATGTCTTCCTTGGCCATGCAGTCGGTGACGACCTGCTTGAGGCGTTCACGCTCGGCTTCTTCTTCGATTTTCAGCGAAATGCCGACATGGCTGCTACGCGGCATGTACACCAGGTAACGCGACGGAATAGACAGCTGGGTGGTCAGGCGCGCGCCCTTGGTACCGATAGGATCCTTGGTCACCTGCACCACCAGCGCTTGGCCCTCGTGCACCAGCGCGGTGATGGTCTCCACCGCCGAGCCTTCGCGTTGAGAGATCTCCGAGGCGTGGATGAACGCGGCGCGTTCGAGGCCAATATCGACGAATGCCGCCTGCATACCCGGCAACACCCGCACGACCTTGCCCTTGTAGATGTTGCCGACGATACCGCGACGCTGGGTGCGCTCGACGTGCACTTCCTGCAGGACGCCGTTCTCCACCACCGCCACGCGTGATTCCATCGGGGTGATGTTGATCAGAATCTCTTCACTCATGGCAGGCTCTCGTCAAAGGTCTTGGGTAATGATGGATCGCGGTGGCGGCGCTGGCTAGCGCGTTGCTGGGTCCTCGTGCGACTGCCAGACGGCAATGGCGAATTGCTCCAGCATTTCGGCGGTCTCGCTCAAGGGCAGGCCGACCACCGCCGAGTAGCTGCCCTCGATGGCACTGACGAATACCGCGCCCAGGCCCTGGATGGCGTAGCCACCGGCCTTGTCGACAGGCTCGCCGCTGTCCCAATAGCGCAAGGCTTCTTCGAAGGAGATGGTGCGAAAACGCACCGTGGTACTGACGCAACGACTGACACTGCGCTGGCCGTCGGTCAGCGCCACGGCAGTGAGCACCTGATGCTCACGCTTGGACAGATCGCCAAGCATGGCCAGGGCCTGCTCGCGGTTTTCTGGCTTGCCAAGAATCACACCGTCAAGCACCACCGTGGTGTCCGCCCCTAGCACCACGCCAGCGCCATCGGTATGGGCAAAGCCGGCGACCGCCTTGGCCTGGGCCAGACGCTCGACATACGCAGTTGGCGCCTCGCCGGGCAGCGGGGTTTCGTCGATGGGGGCACTGACCACAGTGAACGGCACGCCGATCTGGGTCAGCAGTTCGCGCCGACGTGGCGAGCCGGAGGCCAGGTAAAGCTGGGGCATGCGGACATCTCCCTGTCGTTGGCGATGGGCCGTCAATGAATGTGCAGGCGCACGCGCAGACCGCGCAGGGCGTAACTCACCCAGGGCCAGAGCAAGGCGCTGATCACCGCCGACCAGACCAGCGCAAGCGTGGGCAAGCGGTTGCCAGTCAGGGCACTGAGCCACAGTTGGATCAGTTGGGCAATGCCGAAGATCACCAGGATCACCAGGCTCTGCTGCCACATCGGGAACATGCGCAGGCGCTGCTGCAACGACAGCACCAGGAAGGTGATCAGGGTCAGGATCAAGGCGTTCTGCCCCAACAGCGTGCCATACAGCACGTCCTCGGCCAGGCCCAGCACGAAGGCGGTGGTCATGCCCACCTTGCCCGGCACCGCGAGAGTCCAGAAGGCCAGCAGCAGGGCAAGCCACATGGGACGGAACACTTCCATGAACTGCGGCATGGGCGAGACACTGAGCAACAGGCCAATGGCGAAGGACAGCCAGATGGCCCAGCCGTTTCTGCTACGGGTGCTGGCCATTTATTGTCTCCGGGGTTGGGCTGGCGCGGCGGCCGGCTGCGCCGGTGCGGAACTACCGTGTGCGGCAGGCGCCGGGACGCTCGCAGGTGCAGTGGCCGGCGCAGGCTGCGCGCCAGCAGCGCCAGGCGTAGGTGCCGGGCTGGTCGGCGCCTGGCCGTGGCTGGCACCCTGACGGTCGGCTTCTTCCTGGGCGATGGCGGCCTCGGTGGCGCGCTCCTCAGGCGTGCGCCGGTCGCTGAACACCAGCAGCATGTAGCGGCTGCGGTTGAGCGCAGCCGTCGGGATCGCGCGCACGATGGCGAACGGCTGCCCGGAATCGTGGATCACTTCATTGACCGTGGCCACCGGGTAACCTGCCGGGAAACGCTGGCCCATGCCGGAGCTGACCAGCAGGTCGCCTTCCTTGATGTCAGCCGTGTCGGCCACATGGCGCAATTCAAGGCGTTCAGGATTGCCAGTACCACTGGCGATGGCGCGCAGGCCGTTGCGGTTGACCTGTACCGGGATACTGTGGGTGGAGTCGGTGAGCAGCAGCACCCGCGAGGTATACGGCATCAGTTCGACCACCTGGCCCATCAGGCCGCGCGCATCGAGCACCGGCTGGCCAAGGAACACGCCGTCGCGCTCGCCCTTGTTGATCAGGATGCGGTGGGTAAAGGGGTTGGGGTCGACGCCGATCAGTTCGGCCACCTCGACCTTCTCGTTGACCAGCGCCGAGGAGTTGAGCAACTCGCGCAGGCGCACGTTCTGCTCGGTCAGGGCCGCCAGCTTCTGCAAGCGCCCCTGCAACAGCAGGGCTTCGGTCTTGAGTTTCTCGTTCTCGGCGATCAGCTCGGTGCGGCTGCCGAACTGGCCAGCGACCCCCTGCCACATGCGCTGGGGCAAGTCGGTGATCCAGTAGGATTCCATCAACACCAGCCCCATCTGGCTGCGCACCGGCTTGAGCAGGTCGAAGCGCGAGTCGACCACCATCAGCGCGATCGACATCACCACCAGCACCAGCAGGCGAACGCCCAACGAGGGGCCTTTGGAGAAAAGCGGTTTAATGGGCCGTTCCTCGTGGACGACGATTCAGGAGGTCATGGGACATGGGGCAATGCACCGGCCTGTCTGCGGATTGACGGAAACGGCGCCACAGGCGGCGCCGCCTAAGCGCATACAGGTAGCACTGCACGTGCTACCTGTAAACCAGAGCGCTGCACTGCAACCGCGATCACTCGCTGGAGAGCAGGTCCATGGCGTGCTTGTCCATCATTTCCAGCGCACGGCCACCGCCACGCGCGACGCACGTCAGCGGGTCTTCGGCGACGATCACCGGCAGGCCGGTTTCCTGGGCCAGCAGCTTGTCCAGGTCACGCAGCAAGGCACCACCACCGGTCAGCACCAGGCCGCGCTCGGCGATGTCCGAGGCCAGCTCTGGCGGCGATTGCTCCAGGGCGCTCTTGACCGCCTGGACGATGGTTGCCAGCGACTCTTGCAGGGCTTCGAGCACTTCGTTGGAGTTCAGGGTGAAGGCACGCGGTACGCCTTCGGCCAGGTTACGGCCACGCACATCCACTTCGCGGACTTCGCCGCCTGGATAAGCGGTGCCGATTTCCTGCTTGATGCGCTCGGCGGTGGATTCGCCGATCAGGCTGCCGTAGTTACGGCGCACGTAGGTGACGATGGCTTCGTCGAAACGGTCGCCACCAACCCGTACGGATTCGGCATAGACCACGCCGTTGAGCGAGATCAGGGCGATTTCGGTAGTACCGCCACCGATGTCCACGACCATCGAGCCACGGGCTTCTTCGACCGGCAGGCCAGCGCCGATGGCAGCGGCCATGGGCTCTTCGATCAGGAACACTTCGCGAGCACCGGCACCGAGGGCCGATTCACGGATGGCACGGCGCTCCACCTGGGTGGATTTGCACGGCACGCAGATCAGCACGCGCGGGCTGGGCTGCAGGAAGCTGTTTTCGTGCACTTTGTTGATGAAGTACTGCAGCATTTTTTCACAAACGCTGAAGTCGGCGATCACGCCGTCCTTCATCGGACGAATGGCGGCAATGTTGCCTGGCGTGCGGCCGAGCATGCGCTTGGCTTCGGTACCGACAGCGACGACGCTTTTCTGGTTGCCGTGGGTACGGATGGCAACAACCGAGGGCTCATTCAGGACGATACCGCGCTCACGCACGTAAATAAGGGTGTTGGCAGTACCCAGGTCGATGGACAGATCGCTGGAAAACATGCCACGCAGTTTCTTGAACATGGGAAAGTGACCCTGGGGAAAGCGTGGGTAAAAAAGTGCGGCAAACTCTAACAATGGCAGGGATTTTGGGCAAGGAGCCAATATGTTAAATTGGCTGTTTTTCCGAGCATGCCTGCCGATGATCGCGGCCCTTTGACCGCCAGAATCCCGTCATGTTCCTCAATTGCGCAGCCATTGCGCTTTTTCGTTTCTCCTGGAGATCCCCATGGCGCTTCAACGCTCCGACGTGGAAAAGATCGCCCATCTGGCCCGCCTGGGTCTGGATGACAGCGAACTGCCACGCATTACCGACGCCTTGAACAGTATTCTCGGGCTGGTCGACCAGATGCAGGCTGTCGACACGAGCGGCATCGAACCCCTCGCCCACCCGCTGGAAACCACCCAACGTCTGCGTCCCGACCAGGTCACCGAAAGCAACCAGCGCGACCGCTACCAAGCCGTCGCCCCGTCGACCGAGAACGGTCTGTACCTGGTTCCGAAAGTCATCGATTAAGGGAAAGCGTCCGCCATGCACCAACTGTCTCTCGCCGAGATCGCCCGCGGCCTCGCCGACAAGTCGTTCTCTTCCGAAGAGCTGACCGGCGCGCTGCTGTCGCGCATCAAGCAGCTCGATCCACAGCTCAACAGCTTCATCACCGTCACCGAGCAACAGGCCCTGGAACAGGCGCGTGCCGCCGACGCCCGCCGCGCTGCCGGCGAAACCGGCGCGCTGCTGGGCGCACCGATCGCCCACAAGGACCTGTTCTGCACCACGGGCGTGCGCACCAGCTGCGGCTCGAAGATGCTCGACAGTTTCACCGCCCCGTACGACGCCACCGTGGTCGCCAAACTGGCCGAAGCCGGCATGGTCACCCTGGGCAAAACCAACATGGACGAGTTCGCCATGGGCTCGGCCAATGAGTCCAGCCACTACGGTGCGGTCAAGAACCCATGGAGCCTCGAACACGTACCGGGCGGCTCGTCAGGCGGTTCGGCAGCGGCGGTCGCAGCGCGCCTGCTGCCGGTGGCCACCGGTACCGATACTGGTGGTTCGATCCGCCAGCCCGCCGCACTGACCAACCTCACCGGCCTGAAGCCGACCTACGGTCGCGTCTCGCGCTGGGGCATGATCGCCTACGCCTCCAGCCTCGACCAGGGCGGCCCGATGGCCCGCAGCGCCGAAGACTGCGCCCTGCTGCTGCAAGGCATGGCCGGTTTCGACGCCAAGGACTCTACCTGCGTCGATGAGCCGGTACCGGACTACAGCGCCACGCTCAACGGCTCGCTGCAAGGCCTGCGCATCGGTCTGCCGAAGGAATACTTCGGCGCCGGTCTCGACCCACGTATCGCCGAACTGGTCCAGGCCAGCGTCAAGGAGCTGGAAAAGCTCGGCGCGGTGGTCAAGCAGATCAGCCTGCCGAACATGCAGCACGCAATTCCTGCTTACTACGTGATCGCCCCCGCCGAAGCCTCCTCCAACCTGTCGCGTTTCGACGGCGTGCGTTTCGGCCACCGCTGCGCGGAGCCCAAGGACCTCACCGACCTGTACAAACGCTCGCGTGGCGAAGGTTTCGGAGTTGAAGTGCAGCGGCGCATCATGGTCGGCACCTATGCGCTGTCGGCCGGCTACTACGACGCCTACTACGTCAAGGCCCAACAGATCCGCCGCCTGATCAAGAACGACTTCATGGCCGCATTCAACGATGTCGACCTGATCCTCGGCCCAACCACGCCAAACCCGGCCTGGAAGCTCGGCTCGAAGAACGCCGACCCGGTCGCCGCGTACCTGGAAGACGTCTACACCATCACCGCCAACCTGGCAGGCCTGCCGGGCCTGTCGATGCCGGCCGGCTTCGTCGATGGCCTGCCGGTGGGCGTGCAACTGCTGGCCCCGTATTTCCAGGAAGGCCGCCTGCTCAACGTCGCGCACCGGTACCAGCAAGTCACCGACTGGCACACCCGCGCCCCCAACGGCTTCTGAGGAATTCACACATGCAATGGGAAGTTGTGATCGGGCTGGAGATTCATACCCAGCTCGCCACCCAGTCGAAGATTTTCTCCGGCAGCGCCACCACCTTCGGTTCCGAGCCGAACACCCAGGCCAGCCTGGTCGACCTGGGCATGCCCGGCGTGCTGCCGGTGCTCAACCAGGAGGCCGTGCGCATGGCGTGTATGTTCGGCCTGGCGATCGATGCCGAGATCGGCCCGCGCAACGTGTTCGCGCGCAAGAACTACTTCTATCCCGACCTGCCCAAGGGCTACCAGATCAGCCAGATGGACCTGCCGATCGTCGGCAAGGGCCACCTGGACATCGCCCTGGAAGATGGCACCCTCAAGCGCATCGGCGTGACCCGCGCGCACCTTGAAGAAGACGCCGGCAAAAGCCTGCACGAAGACTTCAACGGCGCTACCGGCATCGACCTTAACCGCGCAGGTACCCCGCTGCTGGAGATCGTCTCCGAGCCGGACATGCGCAGCGCCAAGGAAGCGGTGGCCTACGTCAAGGCGATCCACGCCCTGGTGCGTTACCTGGGCATCTGCGACGGCAACATGGCCGAAGGCTCGCTGCGTTGCGACTGCAACGTCTCGGTACGCCCGAAAGGCCAAGCAGAGTTCGGCACCCGCTGCGAGATCAAGAACGTCAACTCGTTCCGCTTCATCGAACGTGCGATCAACAGCGAGATCCAGCGCCAGATCGACCTGATCGAGGACGGCGGCAAGGTGGTCCAGGAAACCCGCCTGTACGACCCGAACAAGGACGAAACCCGCTCCATGCGCAGCAAGGAGGAAGCCAACGACTACCGTTACTTCCCCGACCCGGACCTGCTGCCGGTGGTCATCGAACCCGGCTTCCTCGAAACCGTGCGCGCCGCACTGCCGGAGCTGCCGACGCAGAAGGTCGAGCGCTTCCAGAGCCAATACGGCCTGTCGGCCTACGACGCCAACGTGCTGGCCTCCAGCCGCGAACAGGCCGATTACTTCGAGCAGGTCGTGACGATTGGCGGCGACGCCAAGCTGGCCGCCAACTGGGTCATGGTCGAGCTGGGCAGCCTGCTGAACAAGCTGGGCCTGGAGATCGACCAGTCGCCGGTCAGCGCCGAGCATCTGGGCGGCATGCTGGTACGTATTCGCGACAACACCATCAGCGGCAAGATCGCCAAGACCGTGTTCGAGGCCATGGCTGCCGGTGAAGGCGATGCCGACAGCATCATCGAAAGCAAAGGCCTCAAGCAGGTCACCGACACCGGCGCAATCGACAAGATGCTCGACGAGATGCTCGCCGCCAACGCCGAGCAGGTCGAACAGTACCGCGCCGCCGATGAGGCCAAACGCGGCAAGATGTTCGGCTTCTTCGTCGGCCAGGCGATGAAAGCCTCCAAAGGCAAGGCCAACCCAGGGCAAGTGAACCAATTGCTCAAGGCCAAGCTCGAAGGGTGATTGTTTCACCCCTGCAATCCTGCGAGGGCTCTGCCCTCGTTCGCGGGCAAGCCCGCTCCCACAGGTACAGCGGCGCATTCACTGGCAGCGACTTTCTTGTGGAGCGGGCTTGCCCGCGAATGGCCGCCCTGGAGATCACCCGTCTTGCTAAAACGGTCCCTTGCCACCCTGGCTCTTTTCTCTACCTTGGCCGGCTGTGCCAGCCATGACATCGACCCGCGCGGCTACGACGAAACCGGCACTGCCTCGTATTACGGCGCACGCCACCACGGCAAGCGCACCGCCAGCGGCGAACCCTTCAACCAGCATGGCCTGACCGCCGCCCACCGCAGCCTGCCGTTCGGCACCCGGCTGCTGGTCACCAACCTCGCCAACCAACGCAGTGTCGTGGTGCGGATCAACGACCGGGGACCCCATACCCGCGGCCGGCTGATCGACCTGTCACGTGCTGCCGCAGAAAAAATCGGCATGCTGCGTAGCGGAACCGCGCGCGTACGGGTACAAGGTCTGTCTGACTGATCCAACTGGAGCCCCTGCCATTTTCGACCTGGCCACTCTCCCCACCTTCAGCCTGCTGCAACTGGGCACTGGCCTGTTGCTGCTGATCATCGGCGCCGAACTGCTGGTGCGCGCCGCCCTGCGCCTGGCCACCCGCCTGCACGTACGCCCGCTGATCATCGGCCTGAGCCTGGTCGCCTTCGGCAGCACCGCCCCGCAGCTCACCGTGAGCCTGCAAGCCGCCTATCAGGGCGCGCCAGACGTAGCAGTGGGCAGCGTGATCGGCAGCAATATCTTCAACGTCCTGGTGATTCTCGGGCTGGCAGCGCTGATCATTCCGCTGCGCGTATCACGCCAGCTGGTGCGCCTGGATATTCCACTGATGATCGCGGCCAGCGCGCTGGTCTACCTGCTGGCCAGCAATGGCCTGCTGGGCCGCTTCGAGGGTGCAATGCTGCTGCTAGGCCTTGCAGGCTACCTGCTGATGCTCTGGCACCAGTCGCGCCACTATGCGCGCACCTACCCCGCCGCGCCCGCCGCCCATGTGCATGCCTGGCGCTTCTGGAGCGGCACGCTGGGGCAAGTGCTGCTGGGGTTCATCCTGCTCAGCCTGGCGGGGCATCTGCTGCTGGAGGCAGCGGTGGAAGTGGCCACCGACCTGGGATTGTCCGAACGGGTGATCGGCTTGACCGTCGTGGCGGTGTGCACCTCGTTGCCGGAGCTGGCGGCTGCGCTGATCGCCGCCTTGCGCGGTGAGCGCGAGATCGCGGTGGGCACGGTGATCGGCAGCAACCTGTTCAACCTACTCGCAGTGCTGGGAACGACTGCCCTGGTGGCCCCCGAGCCGCTGTCGATCTCACCCAACGCGCTGGACTTCGACCTGCCGGTGATGCTCGGCGTCGCCGCGCTGTGCCTGCCAGTGTTCTATTCAGGTTACCGGGTCACCCGAGCCGAAGGCCTAGTGTTCCTCTGCCTGTACCTGGCCTACGGCCTGCACGTGGTGACCTTTACCACCGGGCTGCCGCTGGCTGGGCGCCTTGAAAGACTGATGCTTTTCTACGTACTCCCGGCGCTCGCGCTCGTGCTGCTGTACACGACGCTTCGCGCCTGGCGCCGCCAACACTGAGTCGCGGATAAAATACCCCCACAGGTACAGCGCTCGAACCAGTCTGTGCGCGGTCCTGTGGGGGCGGGCTTGCCCACGAAGAAGCCCACTCAGTTAGCCTGGCGCGCCTTCTTCATCTTGAATGCCACCCACAACACCGCGATCCACGCCGGAATCAGCATCACCGAGATGCGGATCGGCGGCGTCAGGTACATCACCACCAGAATCAGCACGATGAACGCCAGGCACAGGTAGTTGCTGATCGGATGCCCCCAGCTGCGGTAGAACGGGGTCACACCGGCAGCCAGCTTGGCCTTGCGGAATTTCAGGTGGGTGATGCTGATGCTCGCCCAGTTGATCACCAGCGCCGATACGGCAAGTGCCATCAGCAGGCCAAAAGCTTCGCCCGGCATCAGGTAGTTGATCACCACACACATGCCCGTGGCGAACGCAGACACCCCCAGTGCCGTGAGCGGTACGCCACGGCGGCTGACCTTGAGCAACTGGCGTGGCGCATCGCCCTGGGATGCCAGGCCGAACAGCATGCGGCTGTTGGCGTACACGCAGCTGTTGTAGACCGACAGCGCAGCGGTCAGCACCACGACGTTGAGGATGGTCGCCACCAGGTCGCTGTCGAGTTCGTGGAAGATCATCACGAACGGGCTACCGCCCTGCACCACCTTCTGCCACGGGTACAGCGACAGCAGCACCGCCAAGGCGCCGATATAGAAAATCAGGATGCGGTAGACCACCTGGTTGGTGGCCTTCGGGATGCTCTCACGCGGATTGGCAGCTTCGGCGGCGGTGATACCCACCAGCTCCAGACCACCAAAACTGAACATGATCACCGCCAGCGCCATCACCAGCCCGCTCACGCCATTGGGGAAGAAGCCACCGTACTGCCACAGGTTGGCGACGCTGGCGTCCGGGCCACCCTGGCCGCTGCCTAGCAACCAGGCACCGAAGCCGATCATGCTGACGATGGCCACCACCTTGACCAGCGAGAACCAGAACTCCAGCTCCCCGTACACCTTCACTTGAGTCAGGTTGATGGCATTGATCACCACGAAGAAGATCGCCGCCGTGGCCCAGGTGGGGAAGTCCGGCCACCAGTACTTGATGTAGATGCCCACCGCCGTCAGCTCGGCCATGCCCACCAACACGTACACCACCCAGTAGTTCCAGCCCGAAACGAACCCGGCGAACTCGTTCCAGTACTGGTGGGCGAAGTGGCTGAAGCTGCCGGCAACCGGCTCCTCGACCACCATCTCGCCGAGCTGGCGCATGATCAGGAAGGCCATCAGGCCAGCGATGGCATAGCCCAGCAATACCGAAGGGCCAGCCAGCTGGATGGTCTGGGCGATGCCCAGGAACAGCCCGGTGCCAATCGCACCGCCCAGCGCGATCAGTTGTATATGGCGGTTCTTCAGCCCGCGCTGCAAGCGCTCGGGGCTACTCTGGTCTTGCATGAAGTGTCCTTTAGGTGAGGCCGTGTTATTGGTTTTATGTGCAGTAGGCTGCGCAGACGACTAAATCCAGCCGCCCCACTGCAAGACGAAAATGCCGATGTTGGTGGTAATCGCTGCCATCAGCGTGGTGATCACGATAATAGACGCCGCCAGCTCATGGTTACCGTTGGCGGCCCGGGCCATCACATAGCTGGCCGCAGCGGTCGGGCTGCCGATGTAGAGAAACAGGATCCCCAGCTCGGCGCCGCGAAAACCGCACAACCACGCGCCGAGGGTGCCCAGGATCGGCAACCAGACCATCTTCACCAGGCTTGCGTCCACCGCCAGCTTACCGCTGTCGCGCAGCGCCGCCAGCGACAAGGTGCCCCCAATGCAGATCAGCGCCAACGGCAGGGTCATCTGCGCCAGATAATCGCCCGATGTCAGCACCCAGTTGGGCAACGGCACCTGCCAGTAAGCCATAGGCGCAGCCGCCAGCACGCTGAGGATCAGCGGATTGCTGAAGATGCTCTTGCACAGGCTCCACGGGTCGGACTTCAGGTCCGGGCTGTACACCGCCAGCACCACCGCCGACAGCGAGTTGTACATGAGGATCACCAAGCCCGCCAGCACCGCCCCCAGGGAAATACCGTAGTCGCCATACAGGCTGGCGGCCAGGGCCAGGCCGATCACCCCATTGTTGCCGCGAAATGCGCCCTGGGTATAGATGCCACGGTCGGCCAGTGGGCTGCGCCAAATGGCCAGGCCCCAGGACAGCGCAAACCCGACCAGGGTGGCGGCGATGAAGTAAAAGATCACCCCCGGCTTGACGGCGGCGGCAAGGTCAGCGTGATAGATGCCAAGAAACAACAACGCCGGCATGCACACGTTGAACACCAGCGACGAGGCGACCCTGCTGAAATTGTCGTCGATCAGGCCGATGCGTTTGAGCAGCATGCCCATGAACAGCATGGCGAAGACCGGAGCCGTGATGTTCAGCGTCTGGATGAGAAGGGCGAGCATGCGCAAGCGGTCCTGAGCGAGGGAGTTGCCGTTAGGGGGCTAATGATACGCCAACAGTTCAGGCATTGCGGGGATCGAGGAGGACTTTAACGCTGTTCATGCCACTTATGGCCTTATCGCGTCAGTAAGGCGTGTCCTGCGTAGGAGCGGCCTTGTACAGCCCATTCGCGGCACAAGGCCGCTCTCATAGAAATACACATAACTTGTTGATTTAGAAGGAATCTGTGGGAGCGGGCTTGCCCGCGAACACCGGCAAAGCCGGTGCCATCCACCGAGTCGCCTGCTTCGCGGGCAAGCCCGCTCCCACAGGGTACGCGGAGCGCTTGCGAAATCAGTTCTCTGCGCGACAGCGCAGCCCAAAGGGCTGGGTGATCTCCTACAGAAACCGTTTTAAATCAACAAGTAATGTGTATCAGCGACGAACCGGGCGCTTCTGCAACTTGCGCTGCAGAGTACGCCGGTGCATGCCCAACGCCCGCGCAGTGGCGGAAATGTTGCCTTCGTGCTCGCCCAGCACGCGTTGGATGTGTTCCCACTGTAGGCGGTCAACCGACATCGGGTTCTCCGGCACCAGGGTGTCCAGGTCGGTATGCTCCGAGAGTAATGCCGCCAGTACGTCGTCGGCGTCTGCGGGCTTGCACAGGTAGTTGCAGGCGCCGCGCTTGACCGCCTCCACTGCCGTGGCGATGCTCGAATAGCCGGTGAGAATCACCACGCGCATCTCGGGGTCGAGCTCCAACAGCTTGGGCAGCAAGACCAAGCCCGAATCGCCTTCCATTTTCAAGTCCAGCGTGGCGTAGTCCGGCAGGTCCTGTTCGGCCAGTTTCAGGCCTTCTTCGGCGGAGCCTGCGGTGCTCACGCGAAAACCTCGACGGCTCATGGCGCGTGCCATCACGCGGGTGAAAGTGGCGTCATCGTCCACCAGCAACAGGTGCGGTAGTTCTTCGCCGTCGACCTGGTTTTCTTCGCTCATCGTTAATCTCCTCGCTTGCCATGGGGCAGGCGCAATTCGGTCAGGGTGCCGCCCTGCTCGTGACTATAGAGTTTCACCGAACCGCCCGCACGGGTCACGCTGGCCTTGCTCAAGAACAGGCCCAGGCCGAAGCCTTTGCCCTTGGTGGTAATGAAAGGTTTGCCGATAGCCTCGGCGATCGCTGGCGGTACGCCCGGTCCGTGGTCGCGGATGCTGATGAGAATGTCCTGGGACGTCCAGTCCAACTGAACCTGAAGATCGTCCGGGCAGGCATCGGCGGCGTTGTTCAGCAAATTCAGCAGCGCCTGGGTCAGGTCCGGCGGCGGGCTCAGCCGCGGCACCTCGCCATCGCGCAGGCGCTGGAAACGGTAGCTGGCCTCGGGACGCATCAAGTGCCAACGGTTGAGCGCTTCGTCGAGCCAGGCAGTGACATCCTGCTCGACAATCGCCAGCCGACGATTAGCCTCGGCGGCGCGCACCAACTGCTGCAACGTCTCTTTGCACAGCTTGACCTGGTCCTGAAGGATTTGCAGGTCTTCCTGCAACAGCGGGTCGGGGTGATCTTGGCGCATCTCGTTGAGCAACACACTCATGGTCGCCAGTGGCGTGCCCAGTTCGTGGGCTGCGCCTGCGGCTTGGGTCGCCACGGCCAGCAGTTGCTCGTCGCGCAGGCTTTCTTCACGGCGCTCGGCGCGCAGGTGCTCCTGGCGGCGCAGCTCCTCGGCCATGCGCGCGGCAAAGAAGGTAATCACCGCCGCTGCCAGGGCGATACTCAACCACATGCCGTACACCTGCATGGTGTCACGGGCCAGCGGCAGCGTCTCCAGCGGGTAGAACTGCACCAGCAGCAGGCTGTAGGCCACCAGGGCGATGCCCGAGAGCACCAGCGAGTAGAGCCACGGCAGAGTGACTGCGGCGATCGCCAGCGGCACCAGGTAGTAGGAGACGAACGGGTTGGTCGAGCCGCCAGTGTAGTAAAGCAACGCGCTGTGGATCAGCAGATCGCAGGCCAATTGCAGGGCGTATTCGGTCTCGGTGACTGGCAGCGACAGGCGCAGGCGCAGCGCGGTGAACGCACATAGCAGCGAAGACAAGGCCAGCGTGACCGCCAGCGAAAGCCAGGGCAGCGGTAGCAGTTCGGTCCAGTAGGCGACCCCCACCGAGCCTGCCTGGGCGGCCAGCACAAGGATGCGGATAAAGGTCAGGCGCCAGAGATTCTGGCGGGTCGCGGAAAGCGGGTGTACGGCGGCGAGCATGCGCTCTCCCGATGAGTGCTTCAGGAAAATCGGCTGAAGTATACCGAAGCCAGGCGCCTCGCTGCTGCGATGCGGCAAAGCGCCACACCGCTAAGCTTCTAGAGACGAGCTGCAAGCTGATCACGGTATCTGGCATAACCCGTCCGACGCCAGGACAGGTTACATCGGCCTTCGGTTCGTCTACATACTTTCTTGCAGTTTGAAGCTTGAAGCTTTGAACTGCCTAAAATGTCCCCGGTCAGATCGGCCATGCGTGGCACGCACTGCTTCGCCACGCCCTCTATTTGCCAAGGAGCTACACATGCACATTTCACGTCGCGGTGCCGCGTTCGCCCTGTCCTGTGGCCTGCTGGCCAGCCTGCCGGCCCTGGCTGCTGACGAGCCGCGCTATAACCAGGTTTCGCTGCGCGCCGAAGTCAGCAAGGAAGTCGCCCGCGACCTGATGGTAGTCACGCTGTACAGCGAAGCGCAGAACACCGATGCGGGCAAACTGGCCAAGCAGATCACCGAGACCCTGAACAAAGCCGTTCAACAGGCGCGCGCGGTCAAGGACGTGAAGATCAGCCAGGGCAGCCGCAATAGCTACCCGATCTACGACAGCAAAGGCCAGAAGATCACAGGCTGGCGCGAGCGTGCCGAACTGCGGCTGGAAAGCGCCGACTTCCCTGCCCTGTCCAACCTCACCGGCGAACTGCTGCAGGACTTGAAGATGGGCGGCATGGACTTCTCAATTGCCCCATCCACGCGCAAGGCCAGCGAAGACGAACTGCTCAAGGACGCCGTGGCCGCCTTCAAGGCTCGCGCGCAACTGGCCACCGAGGCCCTCGGTGGCAACGGCTACAAGGTGGTCAGCCTGAACCTGAACAGCAGCGGCTACCCACGCCCGTACCTGCGCAGCGCCCCGATGGCGATGATGGCCAAGGCTGCCGACGAAGCGGCACCTGCGCCGGACATCGAAGCGGGCACCAGCGAAGTCAGCATGAGCGCCGATGGCCTGATCGAAGTCCAGATGCCCTGACCCCCACCCGACTGCGAGGCGGTGTAATCCGCCTCGTACAACAGTTTCAGACCTTTCCTACGCCCATTTCGGGGGCATCTTGCCATCACTCTCTTCGCGAAACATGCTGAAAAACTAGCTCATTTTTACTGCGCAAACGTTCAACATCCGCAAAAATTATACGAATGCGACATTCATGTACTGTCGTGCCACTTTTACCCTTCAACCCGGCAGTTGCCTGTTGCAATGGGAATGCCCCCTGCATAAGTTTCCGCAGGTCGGCTCACGAGGCCGCCTCAATTCAAAAAATGAAAACAATGAGGCCACCATGCTCAAACACGCAGTCATTCCGTTTCTGGTCGGCGCAGGCTTGCTAGCTGGCGCACCTTCCGCCCTCGCCGCGTCCAACCTGGTGTTCTGCTCAGAAGGCAGCCCGGCCGGTTTCGACCCAGGGCAGTACACCACCGGAACCGACTTCGACGCCTCCGCCGAAACCATTTTCAACCGTCTGACCCAGTTCGAACGGGGCGGCACTGCGGTGATTCCCGGCCTGGCCACCCGCTGGGAAGTCTCCGAAGACGGCAAAACCTACACGTTCCACCTGCGCGACGGGGTCAAGTTCCACACCACCGACTACTTCAAGCCCACCCGCACCTTCAACGCCGACGACGTGCTGTTCACCTTCGAACGCATGCTCGACAAGGACCACCCGTTCCGTAAGGCATACCCCACCGAGTTCCCGTACTTCACCGACATGGGCATGGATAAGAACATCGCGCATATCGAGAAGGTCGACGCGCATACCGTGCGCTTCACCCTGAACGAGGTGGATGCCGCCTTCATCCAGAACCTTGCCATGAGCTTCGCCTCGATCCAGTCCGCCGAGTACGCCGAGCAACTGCTCAAGCAAGGCAAGGCCGCCGACATCAACCAGAAACCCATCGGCACCGGGCCGTTCGTGTTCAGCAAGTACCAGAAGGATGCCCAGATCCGCTACAAGGGCAACAAGGACTACTGGAATCCCGATGACGTGAAGATCGACAACCTGATCTTCGCCATCAGCACCGACGCCTCGGTGCGCATGCAGAAGCTCAAGAAGAACGAGTGCCAGGTCACCTTGTTCCCGCGCCCAGCCGACATCGAGCCGCTCAAGCAGGACAAGAAGCTGCAGATGCCCGAGCAGGCCGGCTTCAACCTTGGCTACATCGCCTACAACGTCATGGACACAATCAAGGGCGAAAGCCAGCCCAACCCCATGGCCCAGCTCAAGGTGCGCCAGGCCCTGGACATGGCGGTGAACAAGCAGCAGATCATCGAATCGGTGTACCAGGGCGCCGGCCAGTTGGCGGTCAACGCCATGCCGCCCACCCAATGGTCCTACGACACCTCGATCAAAGACGCCAAGTACGACCCCGAGAAAGCCAGGCAACTGCTCAAGGAAGCCGGCATCAAGGAGGGTACCGAGATCACCCTATGGGCCATGCCGGTACAGCGCCCCTACAACCCCAACGCCAAGCTGATGGCCGAGATGCTTCAGTCCGACTGGGCCAAGATCGGCATCAAGGCCAAGATCGTCAGCTACGAGTGGGGCGAGTACATCAAGCGCTCCAAGGCCGGCGAGCAAGGCGCCATGCTGATCGGCTGGAGCGGCGACAACGGTGACCCGGACAACTGGCTGGGTACCCTCTACGGTTGCGATGCCCTGCAAGGCAACAACTTCTCCAAGTGGTGCTACAAGCCCTACGACGACCTGATCAAGCAGGCCAAGGCCACCTCCGACCAGGCCAAGCGCATCGAGCTGTACCAAAAGGCCCAGCACATCCTCAAGGAACAGGTGCCGATCACCCCGATCGCACACTCCACCGTGTATCAACCCATGAGCACGTCCGTGAAGGACTTCAAGATCAGTCCATTCGGCCTGAACGCCTTCTATGGGGTCAGCGTAGCCAAGTGACGGTGAGCACCACCCTGCCGCGACGTTAGTCGGCAGGGTGATTAACCGTCCGAGCTATGGGTAGGGCATTTCCTGCAAATCTGTCGGAAAACCCTCTCCCCCCTATCAGCTCCCGGTCACTGGTTGCCTTGTCCTGACGTCCCTATCGTCAGGACAGGCCACTTGCAGCCGCGTTTTAGCCATCGCGGCCCCAGACGATATGGACAAAGGACCTGCCATGCGCACCACGACACTGTGCACCACCCTGATCGCACTTGGCCTGCTCGGCCAAGCCACCTCGAGCCAGGCCAACAGCCTGGTGTTCTGTTCCGAAGGCAGCCCGGCGGGGTTCGACACCGCCCAATACACCTCGGCCACCGACAACGATGCCGCCGAGCCACTGTACAACCGTTTGGTCGAGTTCGAGCGCGGCGGCACCGCCGTGCAGCCGGCGCTGGCGACCCACTGGGAGGTCTCCGAAGATGGCCTGCACTACACCTTTCACCTGCGCCCTGGGGTGAAGTTCCATGCCAATCAGGCCTTCACCCCCAGCCGTGAGTTCAACGCCGACGACGTGCTGTTCACCTTCAACCGCATGCTCGACAAGCAGCACCCGTTCCGCCAGGCCTACCCCACCGAGTTTCCCTACTTCGTCAGCATGGGCCTGGACAAGAACATCGCCCGCATCGAGAAGACCGGCCCGCTCAGTGTGGTATTCACCCTCGAGCATGTCGACGCCGCGTTCATCCAGAACCTGGCCATGGCGTTCGCCTCGATCCTTTCCGCCGAGTACGCCGATCACCTGCTGGCCAACGGCAAGCCCAGCGACATCAACCAGCGCCCGATCGGCACCGGCCCATTCGTGTTCCAGCGTTACCAGAAGGACTCGCAGATCCGCTACAAGGGCAACACGCAATACTGGGCGCCAGAACGGGTAAAGCTCGACAACCTGGTGTTCTCGATCAACATCGACCCCTCGGTGCGCATCCAGAAACTGCGCCGCAACGAATGCCAGGTCACGCTGCACCCACGCCCTGCCGACCTCGCCGCGCTGCGCCAGGACAAGACCCTGCAAGTGCTGCAACAGCCCGGCTTCAACCTAGGCTACATCGCCTACAACACCCAGCACCCGCCTTTCGACCGCCTCGACGTGCGCCAGGCCATGGACATGGCGGTGAACAAGCCGGCGATCATCCAGGCGGTGTACCAGGACTCCGGGCAGGCAGCAGTCAACGCCATGCCGCCCACCCAATGGTCCTATGACGACACCCTCAAGGACGCCCCATACAACCCGGAAAAAGCCAAGCAACTGTTGCAACAGGCTGGGGTCAAGCCAGGCACCGAGGTCACGCTCTGGGCGATGCCGGTACAACGCCCTTACAACCCCAACGCCAAGCTCATGGCCGAAATGCTCCAGGCGGACTGGAGCAAGCTGGGCTTGAAGGTGCGCATCGTCAGCTACGAATGGGGCGAGTACCTCAAGCGCATGAAGAGCGGCGAGCACGACATCGCCCTGATCGGCTGGACCGGCGACAACGGCGACCCGGACAACTGGCTCGGCACGCTCTACAGCTGCGATGCCATCGGCAGCAACAACTACTCACTGTGGTGCGACCGTGAGTACGACTCCCTGGTCAAGCAGGCCAAGCGGGTCACAGACCGGGAACAGCGTACAGCGCTCTACCAACAGGCCCAGCAGCGCCTCAAGCAGCAGGTGCCGATTACCCCGGTGGCCCACTCCACGGTCAATCAACCGCTGAGCGTCAAGGTCGAGGGTTTCAAGGTCAGCCCCTTCGGACGCAACGTGTTTTCCGATGTGAGCATCGATTGATGCCCAACCCTCAAGGGCCTCTTCGCGGGTAAACCCGCTCCCACAGGTTCAGTGCAGGTCGTGAGATTCGCATCGCACCTGTGGGAGCGGGTTCGCCCGCGAAAAGGCCGACACGCGCTACACACATCCCCGAATTGGCCCGGCGATCCCGGGCGAACCCTGGCAACACCCCCACGCAGTACCGCACAACTCCCGCGCTCACAAGGCACGGGCATAACTAAAAGAGTCAAAGGGAGCTTCAACGTTGAAAACCATGACAACCACCGCGCTGGCACTGGCCATCGGCGCATGCAGCAGCCTGGCCCAGGCCGAGACGCAAAGTCAGGACTTCGTCCCGATCACCCTCAAGCCAGGCAACGAGCAGGCCGAGGCCAAGGGTTTCATCGATGGCCAGAGCCTGTCGGGCAGCACCCGCAACTGGTACGCCCGCGAACGCGCCACCCGCGCACCGCTGTTCACCCACACCAAAGGCGATGGCACCCGCCGTGCCACCCACAGCCGTGACAACTGGCTGCAAGGCACCATCCTCGACTACAGCTCGGGCTTCACCCAGGGCACCGTGGGCTTTGCCGTCGAAGCCGCTGCCTACAACGCCATCGCCCTCGAGCGCGGCCGTGCTGCGGTCGCCGGTCCGAACAACCGCACCCTGACCCACAGCGACGGCGATGTGATCGGCCATTGGAGCAAGATGGGCCTGGGCAACGTCAAGGCACGGGTCTCCAACACCACCCTGACCCTCGGCCGCCAGTCGGTCGATACGCCAATGATCGCCTACATTGGCAACCGCGCCCTGCCGTCGAGCTTCCAGGGCGCATTCCTGCACAGCGCCGAGTTCGACAACCTGTCGTTCGACCTGGGCACCTTCGACCGCGTCTCGCCACGTACCGAGCAGAGCCTGAGCAAGTTCCGCAGCGAATATGGCGAGACCGGCGTGGAAACCGACCGCGCCAGCACCGTTGGCCTGAACTACCAGCCGCTCAAGAGCCTGACCACCAGCCTCTACGCCACCAAGGTCGAGGATTTCTGGAACCAGTACTACTTCGGCGCCAACCACGTGCTGGGCGACAGTGCGGTGCTGAGCCTGACCACCGGCCTGAACTACTACAAGACCGTGGACGCAGGCAGCCAGAAAATGGGCCAGATCGACAACGACACCTACAGCCTGTCGTTCGGCCTGACGCACCAGGCTCACACCCTCAGCGCCTCCTGGCAGCAGGTCAACGGCAATGAATACTTCGACTACCTGCACGAGACCAACGGCATTTACCTGGCCAACTCGCTGCTATCGGACTTCAACGGCCCGAACGAAAAGTCCCTGCAGATCAGCTACGTGCTGAACATGGCGGCCTACGGCGTGCCAGGCCTGAAGTTCAACCTGTACAACGCACGCGGCTGGGGCATCGACGGCACCCACTACCAGGGTAACGCTTACAACGTGCGCGGCATGGATGGCGAGACCCACTACGAGTGGGGCATCGGCACCAGCTACGCGGTACAGAGCGGGCCGCTGAAAGACACCAGCATCCGCGCCACCTACACCGCGCACCGCGCCAGCAAGGCCCAGGCCGACGGCAGCCTGGACGAGCTGCGTATCGTCACCACCATTCCATTCAACATCCTCTGACCGTCGGCGCCCCGGCCCGCCTTGGGCGGGTCGGGGCAGCTACGCTGGAACAATCACTGCAGGGAGGTTCCATGAAATCGCTACCGCTACGCGCCGCCCTGGCGGCGCTCATCCTGGGCGCGGCGTCGAACCTGGCGGCAAGGCCGCTGGTGGTGTGCACCGAGGCGAGCCCCGAAGGCTTCGACATCGTGCAATACACCACCGCCGTGACCGCCGACGCCTCGGCCGAGACCATCTTCAATCGCCTGGTGGACTTCAAGCCCGGGACCACCGACATCGAGCCGGCCCTGGCGACGCATTGGGACATCAGCCCCGACGGGCTGACCTACACCTTCCACCTGCGCGAAGGGGTAAAGTTTCACACCACCGACTACTTCAAGCCCACCCGCACGCTCAACGCCGACGACGTGCTGTGGAGCCTGAATCGCCAGTTGCGCACCGATCACCCGTGGCACGCCAAGACCAGCGTTGGCTACCCGTACTTCGAGAGCATGGCCTTCAAGGACCTGCTCAAGTCGGTGGAGAAAACCGACGAGCATACCGTGGTCATCACCCTCACCCGCCCCGAAGCGCCGTTCCTGCGTGACATGGCCATGGCCTTCACCTCGATCTATTCGGCCGAATATGCCGACCAGTTGCTCAAGGCTGGCAACACCGCCGACCTCAACAGCAAGCCAATAGGCACCGGCCCGTTCATCTTCCAGCGCTACAACAAGGACGCCCAGGTTCGCTACAAGGCCAACCCTGACTACTTCCGTGGTAAGCCGCCCAGCGACACGCTGGTCTTCGCCATCGCCACCGACAACAACGTGCGCTTGCAAAAGCTACGCGCCAACGAATGCCAGGTGGCGCTGTACCCCAAGCCGGACGATGTGCCGGCGATCAAGGCCGACCCCACGCTGAAAGTCGCTGAGATCGAAGCGCTGGTGACCGGCTACATCGCGATGAACACCCAGCACAAGTACCTGAGCGATGCGCGCGTGCGTCGGGCGATCAACATGGCCTTCGACCGTCAGACCCACGTCGACCAACTGTTCGGCAAAGGCAATGCGTTGGTGGCGGTGAATCCTTATCCACCCACGATGATCGGCTACAACACCCGGAACCAGAGCCCACCCTACGACCTGGCCAAAGCCCGCGCCCTACTCAAGGAGGCAGGCGTCCCTGACGGCGCGGTGCTCACCCTGTTCACCCGCAACGGCGGCGGCCCGACCAACCCCAACCCACGCCTGTCCGCCGAAATGCTCCAAGCCGACCTTGCCAAGATCGGCCTGAGGCTGGACATCCGCGTGATGGAGTGGGCCGAAATGCTGCGCCGGGCGAAAAACGGCGAGGCGGACCTGGTGTCTACAGGCTGGGCCGGCGACAACGGTGACCCGGACAACTTCCTCACCCCCTTGCTCGGCTGCGAGGCGGCCAAGACGGGTGAGAACTATGCCCGCTGGTGCAATCCAAGGTTCCAGGAGCTGATCACCCGTGCCCGCGAAGTGATCGACAACGATGAACGCGCAAGGCTCTATAGCGAGGCCTTGGCGGTGTACGATGAGGACCAGCCCTGGATCAGCATGGCCCACCCCAAGATGTTCACCGCAATGCGCGAGAACGTGGAGGGCTACGTGATCAATCCCCTGACCAACAACAACTTCGCCACCACCAAGGTGAAGTAGAACAACAACGACCGCCGACACCCCATACGGGCACCGGCGGCACCGCCGTACAACGGCTGATGAGGTAACCCCGACAATGTTGAGTTTTATTGCACGGCGCCTGGGCCTGTTGATCCCGACCTTCTTCGGTATCACCTTGCTGACCTTCGCGCTCATACGCCTGATCCCCGGCGATCCGGTGGAAGTGATGATGGGCGAGCGCAGGGTCGATCCCGAAATGCACGCCCAGGCCATGGAGCGCCTGGGCCTGAACAAACCCCTGCCCGTCCAGTACCTAGACTACATCGGCAAGCTCGCCAAGGGCGACCTGGGCGAGTCGTTGCGCACCCGCACCAGTGTCTGGAGCGAGTTCGCCACGCTGTTCCCGGCCACCCTGGAACTGGCCATGGCGGCCCTTTTGTTCGCCGGCATCGTCGGGCTGTTGGCCGGCGTGATTGCCGCACTCAAGCGCGGCTCGCTGTTCGACCATGGGGTGATGGGCATTTCGTTGGCCGGCTACTCGATGCCGATCTTCTGGTGGGGCCTGATCCTGATCATGTTCTTCTCGGTGAGCCTGGGCTGGACGCCAGTGTCCGGGCGTATCGACCTGCTCTACGACATCGAGCCGAAAACCGGCTTCATGCTCATCGACACCCTGCTCAGCGATGAAGACGGTGCGTTCAAGGATGCGCTGATGCACCTGATCCTGCCAGCCATCGTGCTGGGCACCATTCCACTGGCGGTGATCGCCCGTATGACCCGCTCCTCGATGCTCGAAGTGCTGCGCGAAGACTATATCCGCACCGCCCGCGCCAAGGGCCTGTCACCGGCCCGCGTGGTGTTCGTCCACGGCCTGCGCAATGCGCTGATCCCGGTGCTGACGGTGTTCGGCCTGCAAGTCGGCGCGCTGCTCGCCGGTGCGGTACTCACCGAAACCATCTTCTCCTGGCCGGGCATCGGCAAATGGCTGATCGAAGCCATCGGTGCGCGTGACTACCCCGTGGTCCAGAACGGCATCCTGTTGATCGCCTGCCTGGTGATCCTGGTCAACTTCGTCGTGGACATCCTCTACGGCCTGGCCAACCCTCGCATCCGTCATCAGCGCTGAGGTCCACGCCATGACAAGCCCGATTGCAAAATCTGTCACCCCAACCGGCGTGGTCGACCAGAGCCTGCTCTACCCCTCGCCCTACAAAGAGTTCTGGCACGCCTTCTCGCGCAACAAAGGCGCAGTGGCCGGCCTTGCCTTCATGCTGCTGATCGTGTTCTGCGCGCTGTTCGCCCCCTGGGTCGCGCCGCATGACCCTAGCGAGCAGTACCGCGATTTTCTGCTTACCCCACCGGTGTGGCTCGAAGGCGGCACCTGGCAGTTCATCCTCGGCACCGACGAGTTAGGCCGTGACCTGCTCTCGCGGCTGATACAAGGCGCACGTCTGTCGCTGCTGATCGGCCTGTCCTCGGTGGTGATGTCGCTGATCCCTGGCATCCTGCTGGGCCTGTTCGCCGGTTTCTTCCCACGCCTGCTGGGCCCGTCGATCATGCGCCTGATGGACGTCATGCTGGCCTTGCCGTCACTGCTGCTGGCCGTGGCGATCGTCGCCATCCTCGGCCCTGGCCTGATCAATACCGTGATAGCCATCGCCATCGTGTCGCTGCCGTCCTACGTGCGCCTGACCCGCGCGGCGGTGATGGGCGAACTCAACCGCGACTACGTCACCGCCGCCCGCCTGGCTGGCGCCGGCCTGCCGCGGCTGATGTTCGTCACCGTGCTACCCAACTGCATGGCGCCGCTGATCGTGCAGGCCACGCTCAGTTTCTCCTCGGCGATCCTGGATGCCGCCGCACTGGGCTTCCTGGGCCTCGGCGTACAACCGCCGACGCCTGAGTGGGGCACCATGCTGGCCTCGGCCCGTGACTACATCGAACGCGCCTGGTGGGTGGTGAGCCTGCCCGGCCTGACCATATTGCTCAGTGTGCTGGCAATCAACCTGATGGGCGACGGCCTGCGCGACGCGCTAGACCCGAAACTCAAGAACGCCGCCTGAGGAGACCGCCATGTCACTGCTAGAAATCAACAAGCTCGACGTGCGCTTCGGCGACGCCCATGCCGTGCCGGTGGTCGATGGCCTCGACCTGACGGTGGATGCTGGCGAAATCCTCGCCATCGTCGGCGAGTCCGGCTCGGGCAAGTCCGTCACCATGATGGCCCTGATGGGGCTGATCGACGCCCCCGGACGCATCACTGCCGAACGCATGCACTTCGCCGGCACCGACATGCTCAAGCTGAGCGGCCGCCAGCGGCGCAAGGTCGTTGGCAAGGACATCGCGATGGTCTTCCAGGACCCGATGACCGCGCTCAACCCCAGCTACACCGTGGGCTTCCAGATCGAAGAAGTGCTGCGCCAGCACCTGGGCCTCAAAGGCAAGGCGGCGCGCCAGCGCGCCCTGGAGCTGCTCAAGAAGGTCGAAATCCCGGCTGCCGAAAGCCGCCTGGATGCCTACCCGCACCAGCTCTCCGGTGGCATGAGCCAGCGCGTGGCGATTGCCATGGCGATTGCCGGTGAACCCAAGCTGCTGATCGCCGACGAACCCACCACGGCGCTGGATGTGACCATCCAGGCGCAGATCATGGAGCTGCTGGTGAACCTGCAGAAAGAGCGCAACATGGCGCTGATCCTGATCACCCATGACCTGGCAGTGGTCGCCGAAACGGCCAAGCGCGTATGCGTAATGTACGCCGGCCAAGCCGTGGAGGTAGGCCAGGTGCCGGAGCTGTTCGAGATCCCCGCCCACCCTTACAGCGAAGCGCTGCTTGCGGCCATTCCCGAGCACAGCCTCGGTGCCGAGCGCCTGGCCACCCTGCCCGGCATCGTCCCCGGTCGCTACGACCGCCCGCAGGGTTGCCTGCTGTCGCCACGCTGCCCGTACGTGCAGGACAACTGCCGTCAACAGCGCCCAGCCCTCGCCCCCCAGGCTCATAGCCTCGCGCGGTGCTTCTACCCGCTCAACCAGGAGGTGGCGTGATGAGCGTCGTACTGTCCGCCCGTGACCTGACCCGTCACTATGAAGTGTCCCGTGGCCTGTTCAAGGGCCATGCCCTGGTGCGCGCACTCAACGGCGTGTCGTTCGAACTGGAGGCCGGCAAGACCCTGGCCGTGGTCGGCGAATCCGGCTGTGGCAAGTCGACCCTGGCCCGCGCCCTCACGCTGATCGAGGCGCCTTCCTCAGGCTCACTGCAAATCGCCGGCATCGAGGTCAATAGCGCCGACAAGCAAGCACGCAAGCAACTACGCCGTGACGTGCAGATGGTCTTCCAGAGCCCCTACGCTTCGCTCAACCCACGCCAGAAGGTCGGCGACCAGTTGGCCGAGCCGTTGCTGATCAACACCTCGCTGAGCAAGGCCGAGCGCCGTGAAAAGGTGCAGAAGATGATGGAGCAGGTGGGCCTGCGTCCCGAGCACTACCAGCGCTACCCGCACATGTTCTCGGGCGGCCAGCGCCAGCGCATTGCCCTGGCCCGCGCGATGATGCTGCAACCGAAAGTGCTGGTGGCGGATGAACCCACCTCGGCGCTGGACGTGTCGATCCAGGCACAGGTGCTGAACCTGTTCATGGACTTGCAGAAGGCATTCAACACCGCTTACGTGTTCATCTCCCACAACCTGGCCGTGGTCCGTCATGTGGCCGATGACGTGCTGGTCATGTATCTGGGCAGGCCTGCGGAGATGGGGCCTAAAGAGGATATCTACGCCAAGCCCCTGCACCCTTACACCCAAGCGCTGCTGTCAGCGACCCCGGCGATTCACCCGGATCCGCTCAAGCCGAAGATCCGCATTGCCGGTGAACTCCCCAACCCGCTGAATCCACCGGATGGCTGCGCGTTCCACAAGCGCTGCCCGCATGCGACCGAGCGTTGTGCCAAGGAGGTACCGGCATTGCGTGCGGTGAGTACCCGGCAGGTGGCTTGTCACTATGCAGAGCAGTTTCTCTAGGTAGTCGCAGCACAACCGATCGCGGCACAAGGCCGCTCCTACAGCACGCTGTAGGAGCGGCCTTGTGCCGCGATGGGCTGCAACGCAGCCCTGAATGGCCAGCGCTACGTGAAGCTGCCCTTCTCGGTCAATGCATGAAAATTGCAATCAGGATAATCACGGGGATAGGTACTCCAAGCATCCACAGCAAAATCGAGCGCATATCGGTTCTCCCTGCTTAACGTTGAATGGTGCGATGGGTTACGTAGTCGCCTTCAAGCCACTGCACGCGGTCACGCAGACGGCCGCCAAACAGCGCAGCCAGGCTGGCGAAGAATGCGCCGCAAAGCAGTGCAACGAAGGTCCACAACGCGGTCCAGGCGGCCACGCTGGCGGCCTTGTCAGCCGCTTGCTTGGCTTGGACTTTGAGTTGCTGTACCTGTGCCATGACCTGATCCACACGCGCCTCGGCCTCTGGCAAGGTCAAACGCGTACGTTGCGCCACCAACTGCGCCAGGTAGGCACGATCCTCTGCTGGCAGGGCTCCATCATTGGCGACACCTTTGGCAAGGATCCGCGCGGCCACGCCGTTGGCGGCATCCTCGCTGACCGGAGCCGGCCCCTCACTACGGAACAGGCTGTCGACAAAATAGCCCATCGAGTCGTTGTGATTGCCCGCCGCCGCAGCGCCCCCAGCGGCAGCGCTGACCGTGACCACCTGGGATGCCGCGCTGGCGCCAGCGCCGATCAGGTTGCCGGCGGTTCCGAGCACCAGCATTGCCGCAACCAGGGTCGCCACGGCCCAGGACAGGAAGCCGTGGGCAGTATCGCGGAAGTAAACCTCATCGCCATGCAGGTTGGCCCACTTCACCCGCAACCGCCCGGCGATATAACCGCCAAGGCCTGATGCGATGATTTGCGTGAGCAACAACCAGACGATAGTGGAGATGCCCAGTGCCTTGGCGCTGGCCCCTTCGTCAGCCCACGGCGATGTGGCCGCCAAGCCCAAGCCAGCCCCCAGGACCACGAGGATCAGCGACGCGGCAGCAGCGGCAGCGGCACCCGCGAAAATCGCCGCCCAGGACACGCCCGAACGGCTTTGGTTATCGACAACGACAGAGTCGGCAGAGGTGATCATGATGTGTTCGCCTGTATGAGTTGTTAGCGAGATATCCCTTCACGTGCTAACCGTTGCAGTGCCTGTGCCAGTTGTGACGAAAAATGACGTCCTTTGAAATCAATACGTTAACCACGATCGTAGAGACAGGACCGTGCAAAATGCGCGAATCACCGTTTGCCATCAGGTGTTCTGCATTCTTGTCGCCGCCCGGACGCCAAGGCATGATCCAGGCATGACACTTCCTGACAGCAGCGCCCAGACCCCGCTCACCGCCGACACCGTCATGCGCTACCACCTGTGCTGGAAGCATCGCGACCTGGACGGTGTGATGGCGCTGTTTCACCCGGATGTGCAGTACCACGACTTCTTCCAGAACCGCGTACTCGGCTATGCGCAACTGCGCGACTATGTGCGCGCCTGCCTGCCCCATGAAGCCGGCGAGGACATCGTCCATAGCGACCGTATTCGCGTCGACGGCTGCACCGCATTCATCCAGTACCAGGTAACCGTGCAGGGCGGCGACGGCCTGGCGGCGTTTCAGTCGAGCGAAGCGATCACCGTCAAGGACAGCCTTATCTGGCGGGTCAACGAGTACGCAACGCTGGTGCGCCAAGACACTAAAGGCGCCTCGGGCACTGGACTGCGCCCGGCCACCAGCCGCCTGGGCCTGTCGCCACGGCAGCTGTCGACCATGGCCCAGGACCTGGAGCACTACTTCCACAACCGCCGTCCCTACCTGGACCCGGAGCTGGATCTGCAACAGGTGGCCGACGAAAGCGGCTACAGCCGTAACCAGATCTCCTACCTGCTCAACCAGGTGCTGGGCCAGAGCTTCTATCGCTACGTCAACCAGGCCCGCCTGCAACACCTGATGGCCCGCCTCGACGACGACCGCATCGAGGCGCCCATCGACGCCCTGGCGTTCGATGCCGGGTTCAACTCGCTTTCGGCGTTCTACAAAGCCTTTCGCGAGCACACCGGCGTCACGCCCAAGGCGTATCTCAAGCAGATTTCCCTGCGTGCACGCACGTAAGACAGCCTTCCCCACGCTTCACTAGGATCGCCCACAGACCTTGACGGATGTGGAGCACGACCGATGCAATCCCTGCGCACGATCAGCCTGTGGATGGACCAGCTCGACGAGCCGCTGTGTGCGCGTGCGGCCCTGCGCCAGGACCTGGACCTCGACGTGTGCATCATCGGCGCCGGCTACACGGGCCTGTGGACCGCGTACTACCTCAAGCGCCAGGCCCCTCAACTGAACATCGCGCTGATCGAGGCGAACATTGCAGGCTTCGGCGCCTCCGGGCGCAACGGCGGTTGGCTGATGGGCAACATCCTGGGCGAAGACCGCCTGCTCGCCAGCCTTTCGCCGCAGCAACGCCGGGCCAGTATCGACCTGTTGCAGGGCACCCCCGACGAAGTCCAGCACGTGTTGCAACGCGAAGGCATCGACTGCGACTACCGCAAGGGCGGAGTGCTGTACTGCGCGGCCCGTTACCCCGAACAGGAGCGTAGCCTGCGCGCGTGGCTGGACGATCTCTACCGCCAGGGCATGACCGAACACGACTACCACTGGCTGCGCCCCGAACAGCTCGATGCCCAGTTACGCATCAGCAACCCCTATGGCGCGGTCTTCAGCCCGCACACCGCCACCCTCCAGCCCGCCAAGTTGGTGCGCGGCCTGGCCCGGGCGGTCGAGGCGCTAGGCGTTACGATCTACGAGAACACCCCGGCGCTCGATTGGCAGACAGGTGAAGTACGTACGCCGCTGGCGCGCATCCGCAGCCACTGGATCGTGCCCGCCGTCGAGGGCTACGCCGCCAGCTTGCCGCCGCTGGGGCGCCACCAGTTGCCAGTGCAAAGCCTGCTGGTGGCCACCGAGCCACTGCCAGAGTCCACCTGGGAACAGATTGGCCTGAGCCAGGGCCAGGCGTTCAGCGAGAACAGCCGCCAGGTCACCTATGGCCAACGCAGCGCCGACAACCGCCTGGTGTTCGGCGCACGTGGCGGCTATCGCTTCGGCGGGCGGTTGCGGGAAAACTTCAACCTCGAACATCACGAGATCGAACTGCGCCGCTACCTGTTCGGCGAACTCTTCCCGCAGCTCAAGCATGTGCGTATCACCCACTCCTGGGGCGGCAACCTGGGTATGGCCCGGCGCTTCCGCCCGCACATGCTGTGCGACCGCCAGCGCGGCGTCGCCCTGGCCGGTGGCTACGGCGGTGAAGGCGTAGGCGCCAGCAACCTAGGCGGGCGCACCCTCGCCGCGCTGATCCTTGGCCAACACAACGCCCTCACCGCGCAGCCGTGGGTGCACGACAACCGCCCAGTCGCGAGCCTGGCCAGCTGGCCGCCAGAACCGTGCCGCTGGCTGGGCTACAACGCGATCATCCAGAGCTTCGTCAACGAGGACCGGACCCTCGCCAACCCAGCCAGCGCGCCTTGGCGGCGGCGCTTGGCCACGGGGCTGGCCGACTTCATGGAAGGCTTCATGCACTGACTTCCCGCCCACCACACAGGAAACACCGGTCATGCGCATCACCCAGTTCAAGCACACCGACAGCATCACGCTGGACAGCTCCAACCCTGTCGCCGTCCCCCTTGGCGAGCCGGTCGCCGTCACTTCGGTCACCTGCGTCGAGCGCAGCGACGGGGTCGAGACCGGCATTTGGGAATGCACCCCGGGCCGCTGGCGGCGGCAGATCGTGCAACAGGAGTTCTGCCACTTCATCAAGGGCCGCTGCACCTTCACTCCCGACGGCGGCGAGCCACTGATCATAGAAGCCGGAGACGCACTGATGCTACCGGCCAACAGCACCGGCATCTGGGACATCCAGCAGACCGTGCGCAAGAGTTACGTACTGATTTTCTGATCCGCTGATCGCCTGCCTTCGATAACAACAGACAAAGCAAGGTAACCCCGACATGCGTACCCTCTTTCTCGCACCCCTGATGCTGGCCGCCAGCGTAGCCAGCGCCGCCGACTCGGTGAAGATCTATAACTGGTCCAGCTATGTGGCCCCCGACACCCTGCAGAACTTCCAGAAGGCCACCGGCATCAACCCGACGTACGACGTGTACGACAGCAACGAGACCCTCGACGGCAAGCTGATGACCGGCAATTCCGGCTATGACGTGGTGTTTCCCTCCAACCACTTCATGGCCCGGCAGATCCAGGGCAAGGCCCTGAAGAAGCTGGACAAGTCGCAATTGCCCAACTGGAAGAACCTCAATCCGGTGCTGCTCAAGGCGCTGGAGGTGAACGACCCCGGCAACCAGTATGGCTTCCCGTACCTGTGGGGTAGCACCGGTATCGGCTACAACATCGACAAGGTCAAGGCCGTGCTGGGCGAGGACGCCCCGGTGGATTCCTGGGACCTGATCTTCAAGCCCGAGTACATGAGCAAGCTCAAGAGCTGCGGCGTGGCGGTGCTGGACAACGGCCCCGAGCTGCTGCCGATCGCCCTGCACTATCTCGGCCTGCCACACCACAGCCAGAACCCGGCCGACTACGACAAGGCCAAGGCGCTGCTGATGAAAGTGCGCCCGTACATCAGCTACTTCCACTCATCCAAGTACACCGGCGACCTGGCCAATGGCGATGTGTGTGTCGTGGTGGGTTTCTCGGGTGATGTGCTACAGGCCAAGAACCGCGCCGAGGAGGCGAAGAACGGGGTGAAGGTGGGGTACTCGATCCCGAAGGAAGGCGCGCCGATGTGGTTCGACATGGTCGCCATGCCAGTCGATGCGCCGGACGAAAAGGCCGGTTACGCCTACATGAACTACCTGTTGGACCCTGACGCGATGGCCAACATCAGCAACCACGTGCAGTACGCCAACGGCAACCTGGCGGCGGATGCGAAGGTTGAGCCGGCGCTGAAGGCCAACACGATGATTTATCCGAGCGAGGATGTGATGGGCAAGCTGTATGCCCTGGAAGCAATGCCGGCGAAGATCGACCGCATTCGCACGCGGATCTGGACCAGCATCAAGGCCGGGAATTGAGTTCAGGCATGACACCACCCCTGTAGGAGATCACCCAGCCCTTTGGGCTGCGCTGTCGCGCAGAGAACTGATTTCGCAAGCGCTCCGCGTACCCTGTGGGAGCGGCGGTTCGGCGCCCCGACTTGCCCGCGAAGCAGGCGACTCGGTGGATGGCACCGGCTTTGCCGGTGTTCGCGGGCAAGCCCGCTCCCACAGATTCCTTCTAAATCAACAAGTTATGTGTATTTCTATGAGGGAGGCCTTGTGCCGCGATGGGCTGCGAAGAAGCCCCAAGATCTCTGCAAGAGCAGCAAATTTGGGGGCTGCTTTGCAGCCCATCGCGACACAAGGCCGCTCCTATGTACAGGGACCGCGCTGGCTGTCAGTGATGCTCGCGGGTCGCGCGGAACTTGATGTCCGGCCAGCGCTCTTCCATCAAGGACAGGTTGACCCGGGTCGGCGCCAGGTAGGTCAGGTGACCACCACCGTCGATGGCCAGGTTTTCCATGGCCTTGTTCTGGAATTCCTCGAGCTTCTTCTTGTCGTCGCAGCTGATCCAGCGGGCAGACCAGACGGTGATCGGCTCATAGGCGCACTCGACCTTGTACTCTTCCTTCAGGCGGCTGGCGACCACGTCGAACTGCAGCACACCGACCGCACCCAGGATGATGTCGTTGCTGCGCTCAGGGAAGAACACCTGGGTAGCACCCTCTTCGGCCAACTGCTGCAAGCCCTGGCGCAATTGCTTGGATTTGAGTGGGTCTTTCAGGCGCACGCGGCGGAACAGCTCCGGGGCGAAGTGCGGGATACCGGTGAAGCCCAGCGCCTCGCCTTCGGTGAAGGTGTCGCCGATCTGGATGGTGCCGTGGTTGTGCAGGCCGATGATGTCGCCAGCGAAGGCCTCTTCCAGCTGCTCACGCTCGGAAGAGAAGAACGTCAGCGCATCGCCGATGCGCAGGTCCTTGTTCAGGCGCACGTGGCGCATCTTCATGCCCTTCTCGTACTTGCCCGAGCAAATCCGCATGAAGGCGATGCGGTCGCGGTGTTTCGGGTCCATGTTCGCCTGGATCTTGAACACGAAGCCTGTGAACTTCTCCTCGACCGGCTCCACGGTGCGCTCGTGGGCCACGCGGCCCAGCGGGCGCGGCGCCCAGTCGACAACCGCGTCGAGTACATGGTCGACACCGAAGTTGCCCAGCGCAGTACCGAAGAACACCGGGGTGAGCTGACCGTTGATGAACTCGTCCTGGTTGAACTCGTGGCAGGCGCCCTGCACCAGTTCCAGTTGCTCGACGAACCCATCGTACTGGTCGCCCAAGTGCGCGCGGGCCTCGTCGGAGTCCAGCTTCTGGATGATCTTGGCTTCGGTGCGCTCGTGGCCGTGACCGGGGGTGTAGACCACGATGTAGTCGCCGGTCAGATGGTACACGCCCTTGAAGTCGCGGTAGCAGCCAATTGGCCAGGTGATCGGCGCGGCCTTGATCTTGAGGACCGCTTCGATTTCATCGAGCAGCTCGATCGGGTCGCGGATGTCACGGTCGAGTTTGTTGATGAAGCTGACGATCGGCGTATCACGCAGACGGCAAACGTCCATCAGGGCAATGGTGCGCGGCTCTACACCCTTACCGCCGTCGAGCACCATCAGCGCCGAGTCCACCGCAGTCAGGGTGCGGTAGGTGTCTTCGGAGAAGTCTTCGTGGCCGGGGGTGTCGAGCAGGTTGATCATGTGCTCGCGGTACGGGAACTGCATCACCGAGGTGGTGATGGAGATACCGCGCTGCTTCTCCATTTCCATCCAGTCGGAGGTGGCGTGGCGGTCGGACTTGCGCGACTTCACGGTACCCGCGACGGAGATCGCCTTGCCCATCAGCAACAGCTTCTCGGTGATGGTGGTCTTACCGGCGTCGGGGTGGGAAATGATTGCGAAAGTGCGGCGCTTCGCGACTTCGGCGGCCTGGTTGGTCATGGGAAATCGCCTGACTGGGGGATTAAAAAGGGGCGATATCATACCTGAGTTTGGGCCTGGACCAAAATCGGCTGAACCAGCGCCTACAGGCCCAGCCCTGCGCAGTGTCCGCGAAAGGGCCGGCACAGCTACGTCTAGACGCAGCAAACAATTGCTTTATCACGACAAAAGGCTACAGGACAGGTATTTCAACGCCTACAGAGCATTAACCCGATGTTTTTTCTCGCCAATTTTATCAGGCACCAGTGATTGACACTGGCCAAATGCCGCCTCAGATGGGAACCTTTACGCCCACGGAGACGTCCACTCCCCTGCAACCCGCTTCGGTTGGGGATTGGTTTCATCAGCATTTTCGGGCCCGACGGGGTTCGGCTCATGGCGTGATCGCGGCGTTCAACCTGCCTCACGCTGCTACTCGCGCTCACACTACCCGCCGCCAGGAATGGCCGGCCACACGGGGGTGCGGGCGCCGACTACAAGAAGGAGTCCGCCTGTGGCAACACGCTACGGTAAAGGGCTGTTGGGATGGGCCGCCGTGCTCGTCATCCTGGCCCTGCTGGTCCACTGGATCGGCATCGACACAATCGCGCGTTATCGCGACGATCTTGGGTTCTACCTGCAAGCGCACCTGGTACTGGTGCTGGCTTCGATGGCGGCGGCGCTGGCCGTAGGCATCCCTGCCGGCATTGCCTTGAGTCGACCGCACCGGGTCGACAAAGCCGAGCGCTTCATGCAGTTCTTCAACGTTGGCAACACCATTCCTCCCCTGGCCGTCCTGGCCATCGCCCTGAGTGTCCTGGGCATCGGCGCGGGCCCGGCGATCTTCGCGCTGTTCCTCGCCTCCCTGCTGCCGATCGTGCGCAACACCTATGAGGGCCTGAAAAACGTCCCTGCCTCGCTCAAGGAAGCCGCCACCGGCATCGGCATGACCCCGCGCCAGCAACTGTGGCAGGTAGAGCTGCCCAATGCCGTGCCGATCATCGTCGGCGGTGTGCGAGTGGCCCTGGCGCTGAATGTGGGCACCGCGCCCCTGGCGTTCCTGATCGGCGCCAACAGCCTGGGCAGCCTGATTTTCCCCGGCATCGCCCTTAACAACCAACCACAGTTGCTGCTGGGGGCCGCCTGTACGGCATTGCTCGCCCTGGCACTGGATGCGTTGGTGAGTTTCTCCAGCAAGCGCTGGCTGGAACGTGGCCTGGCCCAATAAAGAAGAGGCACCCATGAAAAAGACAATCGCCTTGCTGCTGGGCGCGGCCCTGCTGTGCGCAGGGTTTGCCCAAGCCGCAGAAAAACCCCTGATCCGCATCGGCGCACGGGTGTTCACCGAACAGACCGTGTTGGCCGAAATCACCGCTCAATACCTGCGCGCCAACGGCTTCGAGGTGCAGGTGACCAGCGGCCTTGGCAGCAACATCGCGCGCCAAGCCCAGGAAACCGGTCAGCTCGACCTGATGTGGGAGTACACCGGGGTGTCGCTGGTCTCGTACAACCACGTCGATGAACGCATGCCCAGCGCCGAGGCCACCTACGCCAAGGTCAAGGCACTGGATGCGAAGAAGGGCCTGGTCTGGCTGACCCCATCGAAGTTCAGCAATACCTATGCCCTGGGTCTGCCCCACCAGGTCGCCGAGGCTTATCCACAGGTCAACACCATCAGCGACCTCAATCAGGTGCTGCGTGACGAACGTTCGCGCAATCACCTGCTCGCACTGGATACCGAGTTTGCCAATCGCCCCGATGGCCTGGTCGGCCTCAAGGCGATGTACGACCTGCAAGTCGGCCGCCCGAACATCCGCCAGATGGATGCCGGCTTGGTCTACACCGCAATGCGCAACAATCAGGTGTTCGCAGGGCTGGTCTACACCACCGACGGGCGCCTGAACGCGTTCAACCTCAAGCTGCTCGAAGACGACAAACACTACTTCCCCGACTACACCGCAGCGCCGGTGGTACGCAAGCCTGTGCTCGACGCCAACCCGCAACTGGCGGGCCTGCTCAAGCCGCTGGCCGAACAGCTCGATGACCAGACCATGCGCACGCTCAACGCCAAGGTCGATGTCGAGCATCAGAACCCGACCGCCGTGGCGGCCGCCTTTCTGCGCGAGCACCCTCTGACCCGCGAGGTACAGCCATGAACATGCTCGACACCTTCGCCCACCTCGACTGGGCTCAGGTCCTGCAACTGACCGGGCAGCACGTGGCCCTGGTGGGTATCGCGGTGGGCCTGGCGATCATCGTCGGCGTGCCGCTGGGCATCCTGATGACCCGCTTCCCCGCCGTGGCTGGCCCCTTGCAAGCCAGCGCCACGGTGCTGCTGACGATCCCGTCGATCGCCCTGTTCGGCCTGCTGCTACCGTTCTACAGCAAGTTCGGCCAAGGCCTTGGGCCGTTGCCGGCGATCACCGCGGTGTTCCTTTATTCACTGTTGCCGATCCTGCGCAACACCTACCTGGCCTTGACCAGCGTCGAACCCGGCATTCGCGAAGCCGCCCGAGGCATCGGCATGACCTTCGGCCAGCGCCTGCGCATGGTCGAGCTACCCATCGCGGTGCCGGTGATCCTCGCCGGCGTGCGTACTGCGGTGGTGATGAACATCGGCGTGATGACCATCGCCGCGACCATCGGCGCCGGCGGGCTTGGCGTACTCATCCTCACCTCCATCAGCCGTAGCGACATGTCGATGCTGCTGGTCGGCGCTGTGCTGGTCAGCCTGCTGGCGATCATCGCCGACCTCATCCTGCAAACCCTGCAACGTGCCCTGACTCCACAAGGACTGCGCCCATGATCGAACTGAAGAACCTCAGCAAGACCTTCAACGTCAACGGCAAGGACGTCAAAGCCGTCGACTCGGTAAGTCTCACCGTCAACGAAGGCGAGATCTGCGTGTTCCTCGGCCCCTCCGGCTGCGGCAAGAGCACCACGCTGAAGATGATCAATCGCCTAATCGCCCCCACCAGCGGCCAGGTGTTCATCAACGGCGAGGACACCAACGCGCTGGACGAGGTCACCCTGCGCCGCCACATCGGCTACGTGATCCAGCAGATCGGCCTGTTCCCCAACATGACCATCGAGGAGAACATCACCGTGGTCCCGCGCCTGCTGGGTTGGGACAAGCAGAAATGCCGCGAGCGGGCTCGCGAGCTGATGCACATGATCAAGCTCGAACCCAAGCAGTACCTGCAACGCTACCCACGCGAGCTGTCCGGTGGGCAGCAGCAGCGCATCGGCGTGATCCGCGCGCTGGCGGCCGAAGCGCCGGTACTGCTGATGGACGAGCCGTTCGGTGCGGTGGACCCGATCAACCGCGAGCTGATCCAGCACGAATTCTTCGAGATGCAGCGGGCACTGAACAAGACCGTGATCATGGTCAGCCACGACATCGACGAGGCCATCAAGCTGGGTGACAAGATCGCCATCTTCCGTGCCGGCAAGCTGCTTCAGCTGGATCATCCAGACACCTTGCTGGCCCATCCGGTGGATGATTTCGTCAGCAACTTCGTCGGCCAGGACAGCACCTTGAAACGCCTGCTGCTGGTACGCGCCGAAGATGCTGCGGACAACGCCCCGTCGGTCAGCCCCGAGACGCCGGTCAGCGATGCACTGGAGCTGCTGGATGAACATGACCGCCGCTACGTGGTAGTGACCGATGCGCAGAACAAGGCACTGGGGTATGTGCGCCGGCGCGACATGCACCGCCAGCAAGGTAGTTGCGCGGACTTCCTGCGCAACTTCAATGCCACCGCTGCGCATGACGAGCACCTGCGCATCCTGCTGTCGCGGATGTACGAGTTCAACCGCGCGTGGTTGCCGGTGCTCGATGCTGAGCAAGTGTTCCTCGGCGAAGTGACCCAGGAGTCGATTGCCGCCTATCTGAGTTCAGGGCGCTCGCGCGGAGCCAAGAGCTCCATCGTGTCGCCCGCCGAGGCACTGGCCTCCTGACTGGGGCCTGTCCGGGAGCACGGAGGCTCCTGGCGAGGCCAACCGCTGGCGATGCAGCTGGAAATCGACGATTCCGCCCGTCGGTAACAAAAAATTTATGCACGCTTCATTGCACGCCAGTACCAGAAAAACGTGGCCATAAATATGAACACTTGCGCCCTGTAGCGAGGCACGCACGCCCCCATGCTGTGCCACCTGATGCCTATGGGAGCGGGCTTGCCCGCACAGGCGCCAATGCGCTCTATTCCACAATATTTAACGCTTGCAACATGCCTGGGAACATCTGCCGGTCACACGAGTCGGTTATTCAGAATGCTGGTGGCCGATCCGCGACGAACGCGCCCGGATTACCTGTTGATCTTGCTGTCTTCACGCCCTAAAGTGCGCGCCGAACGTCCATGCTGGAAACGATCCATCCGGCTCAAGTACTGACGACGAGACAGCAAGGTCACCCGCCGCCGCTTCACAGGCACGGTTGACCTTTTTGCTTTCGGCGACATGCCTTGGGAAGTAGGCGAACCAAAGTGGGGATACGGAGGGCGTTCAGTTTGCAGCCACTTATCTTTTCAGTTTGCCCATGGAGCCCTTGAGCATGTCGATCCAGGTCGAAGACTATTTCGCGCGTGACACCTTCCAGAAAATGAAGGCGTTCGCCGACAAGCAGGAAACCCCGTTCGTACTCATCGACACCCAGATGATCAGCCAGGCGTATGACGACCTGCGCGCAGGGTTCGAATTCGCCAAGGTCTACTACGCGGTCAAGGCCAACCCGGCAGTCGAGATCATCGACCTGCTGAAGGACAAGGGTTCGAGCTTCGACATCGCCTCGATCTACGAGCTGGACAAGGTGATGGGCCGTGGTGTCAGCGCCGACCGCATCAGCTACGGCAACACCATCAAGAAGTCCAAGGACATCCGTTACTTCTACGAGAAAGGTGTGCGCCTGTACGCCACCGACTCCGAAGCCGACCTGCGCAACATTGCCAAGGCTGCGCCGGGCTCGAAAGTCTACGTACGTATCCTCACCGAAGGCTCCACCACTGCAGACTGGCCCCTGTCGCGTAAATTCGGCTGCCAGACCGACATGGCCATGGACCTGCTGATCCTCGCCCGCGACCTGGGCCTGGTGCCGTACGGCATTTCCTTCCACGTAGGTTCGCAACAACGCGACATCAGCGTGTGGGACGCCGCCATCGCCAAGGTGAAGGTGATCTTCGAGCGCCTCAAGGAAGAAGACGGCATCGAGCTGAAGCTGATCAACATGGGTGGCGGCTTCCCGGCCAACTACATCACCCGCACCAACAGCCTGGAAACCTACGCTGAAGAGATCATTCGCTTCCTGAAGGAAGACTTCGGCGACGACCTGCCGGAAATCATCCTGGAGCCCGGCCGTTCGCTGATCGCCAACGCCGGTATCCTGGTCAGCGAAGTGGTGCTGGTGGCACGTAAGTCGCGCACCGCCGTCGAGCGCTGGATCTACACCGACGTGGGCAAGTTCTCCGGCCTGATCGAAACCATGGACGAGTCCATCAAGTTCCCGATCTGGACCGAGAAGAAAGGCGAAGCCGAAGAAGTGGTCATCGCCGGCCCAACCTGCGACAGCGCCGACATCATGTACGAGCACTACAAGTATGGCCTGCCGCTGAACCTGGCCATCGGCGACCGCCTGTACTGGCTGTCCACCGGCGCCTACACCACCAGCTACAGCGCAGTGGAGTTCAACGGCTTCCCGCCGCTGAAGGCTTACTACCTGTAACGCAAGACGGGGCCGAAAGGCCCCGTTTTCATATGTGCCATCCTGCACTTGCCGACGAAGGACCCCAAAGCCCCCCCTTCATGTCTCGGGGGCTTCATACTCGTCGCTATCGATCAGTTCCAGGGTGAAGGTTGTCGCCCCCGCAAAATGCGGCTCAAGCAGACGCAGAATGCCAGCCTCACGCTCGGCGATACTGATGGGTACTTCACGGGCCGGATTGATGGCGAACCACTGCCAGTCACGGTCCACCTTGCGCCGGCCGCTCACTGCGACCCAACGCGAATCGAGGGATTGCAACTTGACGTAGTGTTGGTTGGGGAAGTCCGGCCCGACCTCTCCCTTGCTGAAAATGCGCAGGGCCGGACCGGGGGTTGGCAGCAACTCCCTCGAAGCGGTAAGCCCGGCATGCTCGCCCCCAGTGACCTGCTGGCCATCGGCAGTGCGAAACTCAAATGCGATTTCGCCCCCAATTGCCGGGTGCTTCAACATCCCGATGTAGAACAGTTCTGGCTCTACCGCCTGGCGCATGACCTCCAGATAGCCCTTGCGGTTGAAACAGACCGGCCATACTGCACCACCCAGCTCACAGGTCAGACGGCCGCGCAGCCATTTCAGATAAATCGTGTCGCTCATGGTCCAGCTCCCGGTAACGGCCCACATGGCCGACCGCCACGCTAACCAAGACACCGAGGCGGTATAACTGGGAAACACTCCGTCGGCGCGGGGCAGGTCATTCCCCGCGCCGTTCGATCTCCTCGGCGTAGCGCGCCGCGAAGCTCATCAACGTCGGCCCCGCGCCTTGCAGCGTCGCCAGTGCACTGCGCAGAAAGTTGAGGTTGCCGTCCTCCCGCGCCCTATCGAACCAGGGCGCAGCCTCGGCGATTTCCCCCCGTTCCACCAGCACCAACGCCAGACTGAACATACCGCGAAAGTCCCCACCCTCGGCCGAGCGCCGATACCAGCGCACGGCCCGCGCTGGACTCGCGGTGGTGGCAATACCCTGCTCCAGGTAGCGTCCATACAAGTTCATCGACTTGGCATGGCCCAGTTGCGCAGCCTGCTCGTAGCACACCAAGGCCTGCGCCTGGTTGACCGGTACGCCACGCCCGGTAGCCAGTAAGTTACCCAGGTTGTAAAGGCCCCAGTCCAGGCCCGTATCCGCAGCGATTGCGTAGTGAATCGCCGCCTGTTGCAGATCGACGTCACCGCCCCAGCCATGCTCAAGGCAACGCCCCAGCATGTTATGGGCCATGGCGCTGCCGGCCGTCGCGGCAATGCTGAACCAGCGCCGGGCAACCTGCTCGTCCTGCTGGATGCCGCGCCCATCGAGCAGGATCTGCCCAAGCAACAACTGCGCCTCGACCACCCCCTGGCCTGCCGCCGCCAAGATCGCCTGGGCAGCCTGGCCGGGGCTGTGCTCGAGCATGGCCTTGAGGCCAGCGATATCCAAGGTCTCTTCACGCCGCAGCGGGTAGGACATACCTCAAACCTCCGCCCAGCGGCGCAACAGGTTGTGATAGGTGCCGGTCAGTTGCAGCAGCGACGGATGATCCGGTACATCGGCGCTGAGCTGGCGGATGGCGTTGTCCATCCCGAACAGCAGCGTACGTTGGCCATCGTCGCGCACCAGGCTTTGGGTCCAGAAGAACGCCGCATAACGCGTACCACGGGTCACCGGATTGACTTTGTGTACGCTGGTCCCTGGGTACAGCACCAGGTCGCCGGCAGCCAGCTTGACCTGTTGCACGCCGTAGGTGTCCTGGATCACCAGCTCGCCGCCGTCGTAGCTCTCAGGGTCGCTGAGGAACAGGGTCGAGGACAGGTCGGTGCGCACCCGATCCGGGCTGCCCTTGGGCTGGCGCAGGGCGTTGTCGATGTGGAAATCGAAATGACCACCCTCGCGGTAGCAGTTGACCAGCGGCGCAAATACCTTGTGCGGCAACGCCGCCGACATGAACAACGGGTTGCGCCACAGCCGATCGATCAGCGCACTGCCGATCTCCTTGGCCAGGGCATGCGCCTCGGGCAATTGCAGATTGTGCTTGGCCTTGATCGACTGATAACCGGCGGTTGCCTTGCCATCGGCCCAGTCGGCCTGCTCCAGGGCCTGGCGGATTCGCTGGATTTCGTCAGCGTCGAACAGCCCGGGAATGTGAAGCAGCATGACGATGGCACCTGGCTCGGCAAAGGGGTGGCAATGATATTGATTCCCTTTTACGTACCACAAGCCCCCTTCGTCACGAAGAGACGCATGAGCCCACGAAAACCGTAAGGGAAATTTGTAAAGAATGTAAATTCCTCACGAATGGTAACGCTTCTCAATTGTTCCTTACATTCGCTTACATTACCATCCGCCGCCTTCGAACCTTGGGGAAGGTCTACAACCATGCGTCACGTGCCACACGCTGTCAGCTCACCACGCCGGCTCGCCTCTGCCATCGGCATGGCAATCACCGCCACTTCCGCGTATGCCGCCGATCCGGTCGCCCCGGCGACCATCACCCTCGACGCCACCAGCGTCAGTGGCCAGGCCGAACAGGCGAGCACCGACTACAAGGTCGAGCAAGCCGCGTCGCACAAATACACCGCGCCACTGGTAGACACGCCACGCTCGGTCACCGTGATCCCACAGCAAGTGATCAAGGACACCAATGCCCTGACCCTGCAGGACGCCCTGCGCACGGTGCCCGGCATCACCATGGGCGCCGGAGAAGGTGGCAACCCGCAAGGCGACCGTCCGTTCATTCGCGGCTTCGACGCGCAGAGCGACACCATGATCGACGGTGTGCGTGACACCGGCGCACAGACCCGCGAAATCTTCGCGGTGGAATCGGTCGAGGTCAGCAAAGGGCCGAACTCGGCCATGGGTGGTCGCGGCTCGGCCGGCGGCAGCATCAACCTGGTGAGCAAGAAAGCCCACCTGGGAGACTCGCTGGACGCTGGCTACACCTGGGGTTCGGACCAGACCCAACGCTACACGTTCGATGGCAACTATCAATTCAGCGACAGCGCCGCCGGGCGTCTGAACCTGATGAGCCATGAAAGCAACGTCGCCGGCCGCGACAAGGTCAACTACGACCGCTGGGGGATCGCCCCGTCGCTGGCTTTCGGCCTGGGCACGCCAACGCGTGTGAACCTTGATTTTTACCACGTAGAAAGCGACGACCTGCCCGACTCGGGCATCCCGTATGGCTACTCGGTGGGCCGAACCCATACCGCTGCCAGCCCCGACAAGCCCACCGATGGCGGCGACAGCAGCAACTTCTACGGCCTGACCAGCCGGGACTTTCGCAAGACCCGCACAGACATCGGCACCTTCAGCATCGAACACGACCTGAGCGACAGCCTGACCGTCAAGAACACCCTGCGCCATGGCAACAGCATGCAGGACTACGTGCTGACCCAGCCCGACGACAGCGCCGGCAACGTGATCAACAACGGCGTGTGGCGCCGCGCCAACAGCCGTGTCGGCAACACCGCCACCACCACCAACCAGACCGACCTGTTCGGCGAGTTCTACCTGGGCGGTTTCAAGAACAACTTCTCGACCGGCATCGAGCTGAGCCACGAGGACGCCACCCGCCAGAGCTACCTGGTCAGCCCGAACAGCAGGATCACCACCTGTACCGGCCCAAGCAACGGCGGCAGCTGTACCTCGTTGGACGACCCGAACCCGGACGACGCATGGACAGGCACCATCAGCCGCAATTACGCGGGCACCGACACCAGCAGTACCACCCGCGCGCTCTATGCTTTCGACACCCTAGAACTCGATCCGCAATGGCTGCTCAACCTGGGGCTGCGCTACGACCATTTCACCACCAAGTTCCGCACCTACAATGCCAGCGGCGTGACCACCGTCACCAGCGGCTTCCAGAACAAGGGCGAGGACGTCAGCGAGTTCGTCACCGGCCAGGTTGGCCTGGTGTGGAAACCGCGTGACAACGGCAGCATCTACGTCTCGTATGCCACCTCGGCCACCCCGACCGGCTCGATGCTGGGCGAAGGCACCGATGGCAACCCGGTGACCACCGGAGCCGTCAAGAACGACATGCAGCCGGAAGAAACCACCAACTACGAAATCGGCACCAAATGGGACCTGTTCAACCAGCGCTTGTCGCTGAGCGCGGCGATCTTCCGCACTGAAAAGGAAAACACCCGTGTCCTGACCAACCTCAATACCTATGAGAACGCGGGCCAGACGCGTGTGGACGGTGTCGAGCTGTCAGCCTCGGGCAAGCTCACCGCCAAGTGGCAGGTATTCGCTGGCTACAGCTACCTGGACAGCGAACAGATCGATGGCGGCAAGGTGAACATCGGCACTGCCTTGGCACCGATCTTCGTCGAAGCACTGACCAACGGCAACGAGCTGGGCAACACGCCGAAGAACAGCTTCAGCCTGTGGAACACCTACGCGGTCACCGACAAGCTGACCCTCGGCGGGGGCGCATTCTTCGTCGACAAAGTCTGGGGCAGCGTCGCCAACTCGACGTATGTGCCGTCCTACTGGCGTTACGACGCCATGGCCAGCTACAAGCTGACCAAGCACATCGACTTGCAGTTGAACGTGCAGAACCTGACCGACAAGACCTACTACGACAAGGCGTTCGCGACCCACTTCGCCAACCAGGCGGCAGGTCGCACCGCGTTACTGAGCACCCGCTTGCACTTCTGATTCAGCGGCCAACCGCGCTCAGGCAAGTGGCAAAGCCCCGCCCATTCAGTGGACGGGGTTTTCGCGTATGAAGGCATAATGCACGCCGCTGGCGCTCGAGCGGCAAGACAAGGTGATCGATGTGGTGAAGAAGACGCTGTTTCAATTGCACTGGTTGTTTGGCATCACGGCCGGCCTCGTGCTAGCCGTGATGGGCATCACCGGTGCGCTGTATTCGTTCCAGGAAGAACTGCTGCGTACCTTCAATACCGATACGCTCAAGGTCGAAGTCCGCCCGCAAGGCGTGTTGCCACCGGCAGAGCTGGTGCGCCGGGTCGAAGCCGCCCAGGGCGAGAAGGTTTCGATGCTCTGGGTCGATGTGCGCCAAGGCAATGCCGCACGGATATTCTTCACCCCGCCGCCTGGCGAGCGTCGCGGCACGCTGCGCTACGCCGACCCCTACACCGGCGCGCTCAAAGGTGATGTGGCCGGCGCCGGCTTCTTCAACCTGATGCTCAACCTGCACCGTTTCCTTGCCATGGGTGAAACCGGCCGGCAGATCACCGGGGCCTGCACCCTGATGCTGATCTTCTTCTGCCTGTCGGGCCTGTACCTGCGCTGGCCGCGCAAGGCCCTGAACTGGCGTACCTGGCTAACCCTGGACTGGGCCAAGAAAGGCCGCGCCTTCAATTGGGACCTGCACGCCGTGTTCGGTACCTGGTGCCTGCTGTTCTACCTGCTGTTCGCCCTGACCGGGCTGTTCTGGTCCTACGACTGGTACCGCCAAGGCCTGAACGCATGGCTTGCCGACAAGCCCGCGGCCAGTGAGCAAAAGCGCGGAGAAGGCCGTGGCAGGCGCCACGGACCGCCCCAGCTCGACAAGAACGCAGCGCCCTTGGTGGTGGACTACGACGCCATCTGGAGCAGCCTCAAGAATGACGCAGGGCCGAGCCTCGCGGCCTACAACCTGCGACTGCCACCGGTAGGCGGCCAGCCGGCCAACCTGTTCTACCTGCTGGAGGACGCTGCACACTCGCGCGCCTTCAATACCTTGGTGCTGGATCCTGCCACCGGCACGGTGAAAAACCACGACCGCTACACCGAAAAATCCTTCAAGGCGCAACTGCTGCAAAGCGTTTATGCCCTGCACGTGGGCGAATACTTCGGCCTGCCAGGACGCATCATCGTCACCCTCGCCAGCCTGAGCATGCCGCTGTTCTTCGTCACCGGCTGGCTGCTCTACCTCGACCGTCGCCGCAAGAAGCGCCAGGTGCGCGCGGCGCGTGGTGCGGTAGGCGCCACTGGCAACAGCGGCGATAGCTGGCTGATCGGCTTCGCCAGCCAGAGCGGCTTGGCCGAGCAACTGGCCTGGCAGAGCGCCGGCCAACTTCAGGCCGCAGGCTACCCGGTGCAGGTGCGCGCTTTGGCCGAGCTGGGCGAAACCGAGCTGCGCCAAGCCAACCGCGCCTTGTTCGTAGTCAGTACCTTCGGCGATGGCGAAGCGCCCGATAGCGCCCGTGCCTTCGAACGCAAGGTCATCGGCCAACCCTGGGCGCTGGCGCACCTGGACTACGCCCTGCTCGCCCTGGGCGACCGCCAGTATCCGCACTTCTGCGGGTTTGCCCGCAGGTTGCAAGCCTGGTTGAGCGAGCGTGGCGCCAGCAGCGCCTTCAGCCCGGTGGAGGTGGACAACGCCGACCCTGGCGCATTGCAGCTGTGGCACCAGGAGCTGGCGCAACTCACCGGCGCCCAGGCGGTAACCGCCTGGCAACCGCCAAGCTTCGGCAACTGGCGCCTGGCCCGCCGCACGCTGCTCAACCCCGGCAGCCAGGGCGCACCGGTCTACCTGCTCGGCCTGCAAGCGCAAACACCGTCTAGCTGGGAAGCCGGCGACTTGGTGGAAATCCTGCCGCGCAACGGCCAACCGCGCGTCGACGCGCTGCTCGCCGGGCTGGGCCTGGACCCGCAAAGCCCAGTTGAGTTGGACGGCCTGCGCGAAACCCTGAGCCAGGCGCTGGCCAGCCGCCAGTTGCCGAGCAGCCGCGAACACCTGATCGGCCTGCACGCCCAAGCCTTGGTCGACGCGCTGATCCCATTGGCAACGCGCGAATACTCCATCGCCTCGATTGCCAGCGATGGCGAGCTGGAGCTGATCGTGCGCCAGGAACGCCACCCCGACGGCCAGTTGGGCCTGGGCTCCGGCTGGCTCACCGAATACCTGCCGCTGGACGCAAGCGTCAGCCTGCGCCTGCGCCGCAACAGTGCTTTCCACCTGCCGGCAGCTCCGGCACCGATGGTACTGATCGGCAACGGCACTGGCCTGGCCGGACTGCGCAGCCTGATCAAGGCGCGTATCGCTGGCGGCGAGACACGCAACTGGCTGCTGTTCGGCGAACGCAACCGCGCCCACGACCTGCTGTGTGGCGCCGAGCTGCAAGGCTGGCTGGCTACGGGTGAGCTGGCACGGCTGGACCTTGCGTTTTCGCGGGACCAGGCAGAGAAAGTGTATGTGCAGGATGTGCTGCTTCAACAGGCCGCCGAGTTCAAGCGCTGGATCGATGATGGCGCTTGCGTGTACGTATGCGGCAGCCTGCATGGCATGGCTGCCGGGGTGGATGCGGCGTTGCAGGGTGTGCTTGGGCAAGCCCGTGTGCAGCAATTGATCGAGGATGGGCGGTATCGGCGGGATGTGTACTGATGCCCATCTAAGCTGAGGTCGCAGTCCCTGTAGGAGATTACCCAGCCCTTTGGGCTGCGCTGTCGCGCAGAGAACTGATTTCGCAAGCGCTCCGCGTACCCTGTGGGAGCGGCGGTTCGGCGCCCCGACTTGCCCGCGAAGCAGGCGACTCGGTGTATGGCACCGGCTTCGCCGGTGTTCGCGGGCAAGCCCGCTCCCACAGGTCCCTGCTAAATCAACAAGTTATGTGTAGTTCTATGAGAGCGGCCTTGTGTCGCGAACGGGCTGCGCAGCAGCCCAGGCGATTTTGCATGCGGCACAAATCCTGGGGCCGCTACGCAGCCCGTTCGCGACACAAGGCCGCTCCTACAGGGGACTGGCGACGCCTCAGTGCAGGGCGAAGGTATCGGCATCCAGGTTGGCAGGGAAGCGCGTGCGGTAGGCCGCCAGTTCCGCCGCCCTCAGTTCCACGGTGAACACGCCATCGGCCTCCCCTGCGCTGAGCAGGCTCTCGCCCTGGAAATCCAGCACCTGGCTGTCGCCGGAATAGGCAAAGCCCTTGCCATCGGTGCCCACGCGGTTCACCGCCGCCACGAAGCACAGGTTCTCGATGCCCCGCGCCGGTAGCAGGCGGTTCCAGTGCAAACGGCGCGCCGCCGGCCAGTTGGCGGTGTACAACAGCAGATCGGTATCCTGAGCATCACGGCTCCACACCGGGAAGCGCAGGTCATAGCAAATCAGCGGACGAATCCGCCAGCCCTTGAGTTCGAACTGCACCTGGCGCTCGCCCGGGGTGTAATGCTTGTGCTCTCCGGCCATGCGGAACAAGTGGCGCTTGTCGTAGTGCAACAACTCGCCATCGGGCCGAGCCCACAACAATCGGTTGCGGTGGCTGCCATCGGCGGCCTGGATGATCACGCTACCGGTGATCACCGCGTTGGCTTTCTTGGCCTGGGCCTTCAGCCATTTATAGGTCGGGCCATTTTCCGGCTCGGCGAGGCTTTCGGAATCCATCGAGAAGCCGGTGGTGAACATCTCCGGCAGGATCACCAGATCCACCTCGCCCACCTGGCCGATCAGTTCCTCGAAATGGGCGTAGTTGGCCTCGCGGTCGTGCCATGCCAGGGTGGTCTGGACCAAGGCGACTCTCAAGTTGGGCAGTGCACTCAGATCGCGCATAGTCGTTCCGCCGCCTCTCGCAGCGTCTCCTCTCGTTTGGCAAAGCACAGGCGCACCAGACGTTGCTCAGGCATGGGGCGCTGGTAGAACACCGACACGGGAATACTGGCCACGCCATGCTCGCGGGTCAGCCACAGGGCCATCTCCACATCGTTCAGGTCGGGGCGGATCTGACGGTAGTCGACCAGCTGGAAGTACGTACCAGGCGTGCGGGTGAAGGTGAAGCGCGAATCCTGCAACAAGTCGCAGAACAGGTCGCGCTTGGCCTGGTAGAAACCAGGCAACTCGTCGATATGCTCCGGGTGCTCGGCCATGAAGTCGGCCAGGGCACATTGCAGCGGCGTGACGCCACAGAAGTTGACGTACTGGTGCACCTTGCGCAGTTCTGTGCTCAAGGCCGGTGGCGCGATTACATAGCCGGTCTTCCAACCCGTGACGTGGTAGGTCTTGCCGAACGAACTGACGACAAAGGCGCGTGAGTACAACTGCTCGTGGGCCAGCACGCTGGCATGGCGCACACCATCGTAGATCAGGTGCTCGTAGACCTCATCGCTGACCAGGTAGATATCGCGCTCGCCGATCAGGCACGCCAACTGGTCCAGGTCGTCACGGCTGATCAGCGCGCCGCTGGGATTGTGCGGCGAGTTGAGGATGACCATGCGCGTACGCGGGCTCAGGGCATCGCTGAAACGCTGCCAGTCGATGCTGAAACCTTCGTCGCTGAGCGGCACATGCACGCAACGCCCCCCTGCCAGCTCCACCGAAGGCTCGTAGCTGTCGTAGCTTGGGTCGAACACGATCACCTCGTCTCCGGCGTGGATCACCGCCTGGATTGCGCAGAAGATCGCCTCGGTGGCACCGGGGGTGATGGTCACTTCCTGCTCGGCATCGACGTTCACGCCGTACAGGCGCGCGACCTTCGCCGCCACCTGCTGACGCAGTGCCGGCAGGCCGGTCATCGGCGCATACTGGTTATGCCCGGCGCTCACATGGCGGCCGACGGCATCGAGCAACGCCTGCGGGCCATTGAAGTCGGGAAAGCCTTGGGAGAGATTCAGCGCACCGGTCTGGACGGCCAGTTGCGACATGGTGGTGAAGATGGTCGTGCCGACGTTCGGCAGTTTGCTGCGAATCATGGAGCCCTCTTTCCTGGGGACTGAGAGCTATAAGCTACAAGCTTCAAGCTGCAAGAAAAAGCGGCGTGAATCACCGTTTGCTTCTTCTTGCAGCTTGAAGCTTGCCGGTTGCGCCTGTCAGCGCTTGTCGCGACGCTTCTTCTCAGCCTTCTTGTGGTGCGACATCAAGCGGCGCTTCTTGTTGACCTGACGATCGGTGAGGGTGTTCTTCTTGCCCTCGAACGGGTTGTCACCGCCCTTGTACTCGATGCGGATCGGCGTGCCGACCAGCTTGAGCACGCGGCGATAGGTGTTCTCCAGGTAACGCGAGTAGGAGTTGGGGATCTTGTCGGTCTGGTTACCGTGGATCACGATCAGCGGCGGGTTGGCCCCCCCGAGGTGGGCGTAGCGCAGCTTGATCCGACGCCCGTTGACCAGCGGCGGCTGGTGCACGCTGATGGCGTCTTCGAGGATCTGCGTCAGGCGGCTGGTCGGCCAGCGGGTCACCGCCGACTTGAACGCAGCCTGTACCGACTTGTACAGATGGCCCACGCCCGTGCCGTGCAAGGCCGAGATGAAGTGGATATCGGCAAAGTCGACGAAGAACAGCCGGCGCTCCAGCTCGGTCTTGACGTAGTCACGCTCGCCCGACTCCATGCCGTCCCACTTGTTCAGGGCGATGACCACGGCGCGGCCAGCGTCCAGGGCGAAGCCCAGCAGGTTCAAGTCATGGTCGACCACGCCTTCGCGGGCATCCATGACGAAGATCACCACGTTGGCGTCCTTGATCGCCTGCAGCGTCTTCACCACCGAGAACTTTTCGACTTCCTCGTGGATCTTGCCGCGCTTGCGCACACCGGCTGTGTCGATGAAGGTGTACTTCTCGCCATCGCGCTCGAACGGGATGTAGATACTGTCGCGGGTAGTGCCCGGCTGGTCGTACACCACCACGCGCTCTTCACCGAGCATGCGGTTGACCAGCGTGGACTTGCCAACGTTGGGGCGACCGATGATGGCGATCTTGATGCCATCCTTCTCGCTCGGACCTGGAATGCGCGTGGCTTCCTCGCCTTCGGCGACCTCCTCGTCCAGGGCTTCTTCTTCAGGGTCGCGCGGAATGTGGCCGAGCAGCGACTCCATCAGCGCGTTGATGCCGCGCCCCTGAGAGCCAGCCACCGGGATGGCGTTGCCCATGCCCAGCGGCGAGAACTCGGCACGCGCGATATCAGGATCGATGTTGTCGATCTTGTTGGCGACCAGGATCGCCGCTTTGTTCCGCTTGCGCAGGTGATCGGCGATCATCTGGTCGGCGGCGGTCATGCCGGCACGGGCATCGACCAGGAACAGCACGTAGTCGGCTTCTTCGATGGCCATGAGCGACTGCTCGGCCATTTTCTCGTCCATGCCCACTTCGTCACCGGTGATACCGCCGGTGTCGATGAGGATGTACGAACGACCCTGCCAGCTGGCATCGCCATACTGGCGGTCACGGGTCAGGCCCGACAGGTCACCGACGATGGCATCGCGGGTCTTGGTCAGGCGGTTGAACAGGGTGGATTTGCCGACGTTCGGCCGGCCCACCAGGGCGATTACGGGAACCATGCGGCTCTCCACTCTTGAATTCTTGAAAATGCAAAGGCCGCTGCAAGGCAGCGGCCGGTATTCGGGCGGCGCATCATGCACCGCGGCCCGGGGCCGGTCAGAGCCCCAAGCTTAGCTTCAGCGGATGGTCAATGCCTCAAGCTTGCCGCTGTTGCCAAAGACATAGATGGTGTCGCCGACTACCAGAGGGCGGGCGCGCAGACCATCGCTGTCGATACGCTCACGGCCGACGAAGCGACCATCGACCTGGCTGAGCAGGTGCAGGTAACCTTCGAAGTCACCGACCGCCACATAGCTGGAGAACACCTCAGGCGCCGACAGTTGGCGACGGGCCATGCTGTCGTTGCTCCACAGCGCGCTGGAGGAACGCTCGTCGATACCTTCGACGGTGCCCGATGCCTCGCTCACGTAGACGTTGCCGAAGCCCTGGGCCACGCCAACGTAGCTGGACGCATCACGCTGCCACAGCACACGGCCGCTTTCCAGGTCCAGGCCAGCCACACGGCCCTGGTAGGTGCCAACATAGAGCGTGCCACCGGATAGCAGCAAGCCGCCGTCAATGTCCACCACACGATCCAGCTCGGAACGGCCCTGCGGAATAGCCACGCGGCTCTCCCAAACGGGCACGCCGTTGCTGATGTCTACCGCCACCACCTTGCCGGTGGACAGGCCAGCGACGGCCAAACGGTTAGTGACGATCGGCGCACCGGTGCCACGCAGGGTGAGCACCGCCGGGGTGTTTTCGTAGATCCAGCGGCGCTCGCCAGTGGCGGCGTCGAGACCGATCAGACGGTCGTCCTGGGTCTGTACCACCACCACGTCGCCGTTATTGGCAGGCGGGGCCAGCACTTCGCTGGTCACGCGCGCACGCCAACGCTCTTCACCGGTGCTGGAGTCCAGGGCCACGACTTCACCCTTGAGGGTGCCCAGCATCAGCAGGCCGTAACCCACGCCGACGGCGCCGGAAACAGGCAACTCGAGGTCTTTTTTCCAGACCACGTCACCGTTGTTGCGGTCGAGGGCGAAGACCTTGCCGTTGACATCGGCAGCGTAGATGCGGTCGTTCTCGATAGCCGGTACCAGGGTGTTGTAGGTCTCGCCCTGGCCGTCACCGATCGAACGGCTCCACTGCTTCTTCAGCACCACTTCCTCGGTGAACTTGGTCAGTTCGGCCGGTGGCAGTTCCTTCTTGCTGTTGCTGCTGCAACCCGCGGCCAACACGGCGAGGGTGAGCACTGCTGCTTGTTTCCAACCCTTCACTTCAGGCGTCCCCTTTGGCCAGGTCATCCAGCTTCAGTTGCAGGCCACCGATCGCGGCGTCGTCAGACAGCGCGGCCTTGGCTTTTTCGTAGGCGCTATGGGCGTCATCGGCGCGCCCCAGCTGAACCAGCAGGTCGCCCTTGAGCTCCTCGCGGCTGGCCTGGAACGCCTTGTCGGTGTCGCCGTCGAGCAGCTTGAGGGCCTCTTCGGCTTTGTCCTGTGCGGCCAGAACACGCGCCAGGCGCTGACGCGAAATCTCGCCCAGGGTGGCGTCGGCTGGCTTGTCCAGCACGCTTTTCAACTCGCTGGCAGCGTCGTCCAGCTTGCCGCTGTCCACCGCGACCTTGGCTACGAACAGGCTGCCGTACTGGGCGTAGGCGGTACCGGCGAACTCGCTCTTGAGCTTGCCGGACAGCTCGGCAACCTTGGCCGTGTCGGGCTGGCCGCTCGGGGTCAGCGAGGTTTCCAACAGGGCCTGGTACAGCGCCGAGGCGCCTTGCGACTGGTTAGCCTGGTACTTGTGCCAGGTCTGCCAGCCCATCACCACCACGCCGGCCAGCAGTGCACCGGTCAGCAGCGGCTTGCCGTTGCGGTTCCACCAGTCCTTGACGCCTGCCAGATCATCATCATCGGTACTCGACACCCCAATACTCCTTTTCGCCTATTCGTTGTTGAACCGCGTTACGCCTGGGCGATCGCGGTTTCCAGGTGCTCTGCCAGAGCATCCCAGGCAATGTTCTGTTGTTCGCCCTGGCCACGCAGGGGCTTGACGCCAATCGTCTGCTGGGCAAGTTCGTCGTCGCCCAGGATCAGGGCGAACAGCGCGCCGCTCTTGTCGGCTTTCTTGAACTGGCTCTTGAAGCTACCACCACCGGCGTTCACCGCCAGGCGCAGGCCCGGCAGGCGGTCGCGCAGGCTTTCGCTCAGGCGCAGGCCAGCCAGTTCAGCGGCATCACCGAACGCACAGAGGTACACATCGATGGTCCGGCTGATGGATGCGGGCACCTTGTCGAGGGTTTCCAGCAGCAGGATCAGACGCTCGATACCCATGGCGAAACCAACGCCTGGGGTCGGCTTGCCGCCCATCTGCTCGACCAGGCCGTCGTAGCGGCCACCGGCGCAGACGGTGCCCTGGGCACCGAGCTTGTCGGTGACCCACTCGAACACGGTCTTGCTGTAGTAGTCCAGGCCACGTACCAGCTTGGTGTTGATCACGAACGGAATGCCCGCGGTATCGAGACGGGCCTTGAGGCCTTCGAAGTGCACGCGGGATTCTTCATCGAGGTAGTCTTCGAGCTTGGGCGCGTCGACCAGCACGGCTTGGGTGTTCTGGTCCTTGCTGTCGAGGATGCGCAGCGGGTTGCTCTTGAGGCGGCGCTGGCTGTCTTCGTCCAGTTGCTCCAGGCGCGCCGACAGGTAGTCGACCAGCGCGTCACGGTAGCGGGCGCGGGCTTCACTGGTGCCCAGGCTGTTGAGCTGCAACTGCACGGCGTCCTGGATCCCCAGCAGGCCCCACAGGCGCCAGGTGAGCATGATCAGCTCGGCATCCACATCTGGGCCGTCGAGGTTGAACACCTCGACGCCGATCTGGTGGAACTGGCGGTAGCGGCCTTTCTGCGGGCGCTCGTGGCGGAACATCTGCCCCACATACCAGAGTTTCTGCACCTGGCCGTTGCCGGTGATCCCGTGTTCGAGCACGGCACGCACGCACGCGGCGGTGCCTTCGGGACGCAGGGTGAGTGAATCGCCGTTGCGATCCTCGAAGGTGTACATCTCTTTTTCGACGATATCGGTGACTTCACCGATAGAGCGCTTGAACAGCTCGGTGAACTCGACGATCGGCGTACGGATCTGGCTGTAGCCGTAGCTGTCCAGCAGGCCGGCCACGGTGCCTTCGAAGTAGCGCCACAGCGGCGACTGCTCGGGCAGGATGTCGTTCATGCCACGAATGGCTTGCAGCGATTTGCTCACGAAAAGTCCTTACGAATCTGTGTATCAGCCGCGGGCGATCAGCACCGCGTCGGCCTCGACCTTCTCGGCCGCTTTCTGGCGAATGAGCTTTTCCAGCTCGTCGACCAGGTTCTCGTTGTTCAGCTTCTGCGATGGCTTACCATCGATGTACACCAGGTTCGGCGTACCACCGGTGAGCCCTACATGGGACTCCTTGGCTTCGCCCGGTCCGTTGACCACGCAACCGATCACCGCCACGTCCAGCGGCACCAGCAGGTCTTCCAGGCGCCCTTCCAGCTCGTTCATGGTCTTGACCACATCGAAGTTCTGCCGCGAGCAGCTCGGGCAGGCGATGAAGTTGATGCCACGCGAACGCAGGTGCAGCGACTTGAGGATGTCGTAGCCGACCTTCACTTCTTCGACAGGATCGGCCGCCAGCGAAATACGGATGGTGTCGCCGATGCCTTCGGCCAGCAGCATACCGATGCCGACTGCGGATTTCACCGTTCCCGAACGCAGGCCACCGGCTTCGGTGATGCCCAGGTGCAGCGGCTGCACGATCTGCCGGGCCAACTGGCGGTAGGCTTCGACGGCCATGAACACATCGGATGCCTTGACGCTGACCTTGAAATCCTGGAAATCCAGGCGGTCGAGGTGCTCGACATGGCGCAGCGCAGACTCGACCAGGGCTGCCGGGGTCGGCTCGCCGTACTTCTTCTGCAGGTCTTTTTCCAAAGAGCCCGCATTGACACCGATACGGATCGGGATGCCACGGTCACGGGCGGCGTCGACCACCGCACGCACGCGGTCTTCGCGACCGATGTTGCCCGGGTTGATGCGCAGGCAGTCGACGCCCAGCTCAGCCACGCGCAACGCGATCTTGTAGTCGAAGTGGATGTCGGCGACCAACGGCACGCTGACCTGCTGCTTGATCTTGCCGAAGGCCTCGGCGGCGTCCATGTCCGGGACCGAGACGCGAACGATGTCCACCCCTGCATCGACCAGGCGCTGGATCTGACCCACGGTGGCGGCCACATCGTTGGTGTCGGTGTTGGTCATGCTCTGCACCGCGATGGGCGCATCGCCGCCCACCGGCACATTGCCGACCCAGATTTTGCGGGATTCGCGACGTTTGATCGGAGATTCGCCGTGCATGACTTACTGTCCCAACTTCAGGCGAGCGGTCTCGCCACTGGTGAACGGGGCCACATCGACTGCCTGGCCGTTGTAGCTCACCTGGGCGCCGCGGGCGAACCCAAGGCGAACCGCGAACGGTGGCTGGCCGGTCAGATCGAGGCTGTCGCCCTTGCGCTTGATGGCGCTGAACAGCACCTTGCCGTTGCCATCGGTGACCTGGGTCCAGCAATCGGCGGTGAACTGGATGTGTACCTTGGCGCTGCCGGCAGGTGCAACGGCGGGTGCGGCTGGAACGCTGGCAACCGGCGCAACCGGGGCGACGCTGGCAGTGGGTGCCGCAGGGGCCGCCGGAGCGGCAGGTGCTGGCGTAGCAGCAGGCGTGCTGGCCACCGCCGGTGCCGCAGCGCTCGCGGCCGGAGCGACAGCTATCGGCGTCTCTTCGCTGGCGGCTGGCGCTTCGCTCCCATTGACCGGCTCCAGCGGCAATACCTGGCCTTCTGGCTGCTGCGCTTCACTGACGGCCTGGTCTTCCGGCTCGTCCAGCGGGTGAATCTGGGTGGTGCCGTCGGCACTCTCGACCTCGACGTGCTCCAGCGCGATCTTGGCCAGGTCCTTGCCACGCAAGCTACCTTGGTCCTGCCACCAGACGAAACCGCCTCCGATAACCGCTACCAGCAACACCAGGCTAACCACCCGCAGGATGTTATGCGAGAGGCGCACCGGTTCTTCGATGCGACCCAGCGAGTGCACATCACTGCCTTGGGCGTGGGTACCGGTGATCTGGTCGAACGCAGCCACCAAGGGTGCTTGATCCATGTCCATCAGTTTGGCGTAGGCACGGATGTAACCACGGGCGAAGGTATGCCCGGGCAGCTTGTCGAAAGCGCCAGTTTCAAGGTTGTTCAGCGAAGAAACCGTAAGGTTGAGCTTTTTTGCGACCTCAGCCTGGCTCCATTCCCGCTGCTCGCGGGCCTGGCGCAAGACATCCCCGGGATTGTGGCGAGGCGCTGCTGCTACTTCGGTGTGAGCGGCTTTCATCGTTGCTCCGACAGGTATTGCTGATATTCCGGCGTACCGGGATAAAGTCGTTGTAATTGCTGGCCCATCCGGGCCGCACTGCCCTGATCGTCAAGGGCAATGGCCAGGCGGCTGCCTAGCAGCAGGCTACGGGCGCTCTGGTCGCTCAGTTGGCTGAAACGATCGTAGTAGTCCCAGGCCGGCACATAATGCCTGTTTTCGTAGGACAACTCAGCCATTTCAAGCAACGCTTTCGGTTGCCGCTGATCGAGCCGGAGGGCTTTTTCCAGATACTCGCGGGCCTGCTCGCCCTCACCCAGCTTGCGTGCCGTCAGGCCGAGGTTCTGATACACCCGGGAGCGTTCAGGATACAAGGTATCGGCGGCGGCCAGGCGAAACATTGCCTGGGCCTCGGCGAACCGCCCCTGAGCATATAGGAAACTGCCGTAGTTGTTGCGGATTCGCGTGTCACTCGAACGTATGGCCAGGGCTTTTTCGAAATGCTGCATGGCCAGTTGCGGCTCACCCTCGGCCTGAAACACCAACGCCAAGGCGGCATGCGCGTCGGCATCGCGGCTGTCGAGCGCCAATGCCTTGGCCAGCGGAGCCTTAGCCTGCGCGGTCAGTCCTTGTTGCAGATAACCCAGCCCAAGCTGCACATACGCCCGGCTCGCCTGCTCGCGGCCCTGACGCGTGGCCAGTGGATCGCTGGCGCCACCCGACACGCAGCCGGCCAGCAGCGCAAGCGTGAGGATCGACAGCGCAGCGCGCAGGGTCATGGATGGCCTGCTCGTCAGAGGCGCGCGGCGCTGTCTTGCGGCTCGTCGGCGGCAAGCTGACGCACGGCGATGTAGCGCTCGCTTCGACGGGTACGGTCGTTAACCTGCCCGACCAACTGACCACAGGCGGCGTCGATGTCGTCACCGCGGGTGGTGCGGGTGGTGACGTTGAAACCGCCGTGGTGCAGCAGGTCCTGGAAGCGGCGGATGGCATTGTTGCTCGGCCGCTCGTAGCCCGAATGCGGGAACGGGTTGAAAGGAATCAGGTTGATCTTGCACGGCACGTCACGCAGCAGTTCGATCATCTGCGCCGCGTGTTCGGGCTGGTCGTTGACGTCCTTGAGCAACGTGTACTCGACGGTCAGCACGCGCTTGCCGCCCAGCGTGGACATGTAGCCCATGCAGGAATCCAGCAGCACCTTGAGCGGGTACTTCTTGTTCAGCGGCACCAGCTTGTTGCGCAACTCATCGTTGGGCGCATGCAGCGACAGGGCCAGCGACACGTCGATGTGCTTGGCCAACTCGTCGATCATCGGCACCACGCCCGAAGTGGACAGGGTGACGCGGCGCTTGGAAATGCCATAGCCCAGATCTTCCATCATGATCTTCATGGCGGCGATGACATTGTCAAAATTCAGCAGGGGCTCGCCCATACCCATCATGACCACGTTGGTGATGGCGCGGTCGATCTTGGCCGGGACGGTCCCGAAGGATTTGTTCGCAAGCCACACCTGACCGATCACTTCGGCGGCGGTGAGGTTGCTGTTGAAGCCTTGCTTGCCGGTGGAGCAGAAGCTGCAGTCCAGGGCACAACCGGCTTGCGACGACACGCACAGGGTACCGCGATCGTCGGTGGGGATGTAGACGGTCTCGACGCAGCTGCCGGAGGCAACGCGGATCACCCATTTACGGGTACCGTCGGCGGAAATGTCTTCGCTGACCACTTCCGGCCCCCGAATCTCGGCAACGGCCTCGAGCTTTTCGCGCAAGGCCTTGCCGACATTGGTCATGGCGGCGAAATCGTCGACGCCATAGTGGTGAATCCATTTCATGACCTGACCGGCACGAAAACGCTTCTCTCCGATGGACTCGAAGAATTTTTCCATTTCCTGGAGGGGCAGGCCCAACAGGTTGATCTTGCCAGTCATGTCACTCATGGAATCACCCAAGACCTGCTTCGCTTAGCGAATGCGGTCGCACAGCTCGGTAGCGGAGAAGAAGTAAGCGATTTCGCGGGCAGCCGAAGCTTCCGAGTCGGAACCGTGAACGGCGTTCTCGTCGATGGAAACGGCGAAGTCAGCACGGATGGTGCCGGCAGCGGCTTCTTTCGGGTTGGTGGCACCCATCAGCTCGCGGTTAGCCAGAACAGCGTTCTCGCCTTCCAGTACCTGAACAACGACCGGACCGGAAGTCATGAAGGCAACCAGGTCAGCGAAGAAGCCGCGAGCGCTGTGCTCGGCGTAGAAGCCTTCGGCTTCGGCTTTGGACAGTTGCTTCATTTTCGAGGCAACGACGCGCAGGCCGGCTTTCTCGAAGCGAGTGGTGATCTCGCCGATGACGTTCTTGGCAACAGCGTCAGGCTTGATGATGGAGAAAGTACGTTGAACAGCCATGGAAAACTCCAGAAAATGAGTATTGCGAAAAATTAAACCCGCGAATTATACGCGGGTTCCAGGGGATTGCCTAACCTGCAGCGTGCGCTCAGTCGGCTTCTTCGATCCAGGCCGCCTGGATGGCTTCGAGCACTTTCTCGCCGCCGCGCGACGGATCGTCGCTGAACGCAGGCAGTGCCAGCACCCAACGGTGCAGATCGACGAAATTCACGTAACGAGGATCGACCTCAGGCTTGCTTTCTGCAAGCTCGATGGCGATCTCAAGTACATCAATCCATTTCAGACTCATGCAGGCCTCCTCAGTGCGGCGCTTCGGCGGCGTGGTTGAGCGAATACTTGGGGATCTCGATGGTCAGGTCTTGATCGCCCACCACCACCTGACAGCCCAGGCGTGACTGCGCTTCCAGGCCCCAGGCCTTGTCCAGCATGTCTTCTTCGAGCTCGTCAGCCTCATCCAGCGAGTCGAAGCCCTTGCGCACGATGCAGTGGCAGGTGGTGCAGGCCTTGACGCCGCCGCAGGCGCTTTCCATCTCGATGTGATGGTCGTGGGCCAGCTCCAGGATGTTGGTCCCGGTCGGTACTTCCACGCTCAGCCCTTCGGGGCAGAACTTCTCATGCGGCAGGAATGTCACCAGCGGCATCGATTACTCCTCGATCTCATTCAGGTTGCGCCCGGCCAGTGCGGCTTTGACCGTCGAATCAAGGCGACGGGCGGCAAAAGCATCGGTCACCTGCGACAGACGCTTGGTCTGTTGCTCGATGGCAGCGCCATCGGTGCCGGCCAGCAAATCACGTAGTTCCTGCATCTGGAAGGCGATGGCGTCGCGCTCGTCACTGCTGAGCAGACGCTCGCCGTCGGCATCCAGGGCACCTTGTACCGCTTCGAGCAGGCGCTCGGCGTCGACTTGGTGCTCACGCAGCTGACGCGCGTGTTTGTCGGAGCCTGCGTGCTCGAACGAGTCCTTGAGCATGCGCGCGATCTCGCCGTCAGTCAGGCCATACGAGGGCTTGACCTGGATGCTCGACTCGACGCCCGACCCCAGTTCACGCGCGGCAACGCTGAGCAGGCCATCGGCATCCACCTGGAAGGTAACGCGGATTTTCGCAGCACCGGCGACCATGGCCGGAATGCCACGCAGCTCGAAGCGCGCCAACGAGCGGCAGTCACTGATCAGCTCGCGCTCACCTTGCAGCACGTGGATCATCATGGCCGACTGGCCGTCTTTGTACGTCGTGAACTCCTGGGCACGGGCCACCGGAATGGTGGTGTTGCGCGGAATCACTTTTTCCATCAGCCCGCCCATGGTCTCAAGACCCAGCGACAGCGGGATGACATCGAGCAGCAGCAGTTCGCCACCCTCGCGACGGTTGCCGGCCAGGGTATCGGCCTGGACAGCGGCGCCAATGGCGACCACCTGATCCGGGTCGATGGAGGTCAACGGTGTGCGGCCAAACAGCGTACCCACGGCTTCGCGCACACGGGGTACACGGGTCGAACCGCCAACCATGACCACTGCGCCAACGTCTTCAAGCTCGATACCGCTGTCGCGCACGGCGCGGCGGCAGGCCTTGAGGCTGCGGGCGATCAGTGGCTCGATCATGCTTTCGAACGCAGCGCGGCTGAGTTCGCCCTGCCAGGCGCCGTGGCTGACACTGACGGCATCGGCGTCGGTCAGGGCTTCCTTGGCGGCGCAGGCCGTCTGCAATAGCAGGCGCTGGGTGGCCGGGTCGAGGTCGGCGCTAAGCCCCGCCTGCTCGATGATCCAGCCGGCGATGGCGTGGTCGAAGTCATCACCACCCAGGGCGGTATCGCCACCAGTGGCCAGCACTTCGAACACGCCAGCGGTCAGGCGCAGGATGGAAATGTCGAAGGTGCCACCGCCCAGATCGAAAATCGCCACCACGCCTTCGGCGTTCTGGTCCAGGCCATAGGCAACGGCAGCGGCGGTCGGTTCGTTGAGCAAACGCAGCACATTCAGGCCGGCCAGACGCGCAGCGTCCTTGGTGGCTTGGCGCTGGGCATCGTCGAAGTAGGCCGGCACGGTAATCACGGCACCAACCAGTTCACCACCGAGCGTTTGCTCGGCGCGCTGGCGCAGCACCTTGAGGATGTCGGCAGACACCTCCACCGGGCTCTTGACGCCCTGCACCGTGTCGATGAACGGCATGTGCGACTCGCCACCGACGAAGCGATAAGGCAGTTGCTCACCCAGTTGCTTGACGTCTGCCAGGCCGCGCCCCATCAGGCGCTTGACCGACATGATGGTGTTCAAAGGGTCGCTTGGAGCCGCTTCGCGTGCAGCCTGGCCGACCTCGATACCTGCTTCCAGGTAACGTACTGCGGACGGCAGGATGACGCTGCCCTGCGCATCGGGCAGCGGTTCGCTGCGCCCACTGCGTACGGCGGCGACAAGAGAGTTGGTGGTGCCCAGGTCTATACCCACCGCCAGGCGGCGCTGGTGCGGCTGGGGGCTCTGACCGGGTTCGGCGATCTGCAGTAGGGCCATGCTTGTCGGGGTACCTTAGGCGTCGTCACGGGCGACGCCGGGGTTAATCGTCGAGGCGCTCTTCGAGTTGGCGCACTTCTTGGGCGAGCTTGTCGAGGAACTGCATACGGCGCATCAGGCGCTCGGCCTGGTCGCGCTGGGCAGCTACATCCCAACAGGCGGCGAAGTCCTCGTTAAGGGTGTCCTGGGCAGCCTTCAGGCGCTTTTTGAACACCGCGACACCCTCGAGGTCGGCTTCGTCCTGCAAGTCTTCGAGTTCTTCGCGCCACTGCATCTGCTGCAACAGGAAGTCAGGGTCGTGAACGGTGACTTCCTGAGGCACCTCATGGCCACCGATGGCCAGCAGGTAACGCGCACGACGCGGTGCACTGCGCAAGGTCTGGTAGGCATCGTTGAGCGCCGCGGACTTTTCCAGGGCAACGCGCTGCTCACGCTCGGAAGCGTCGGCGAAGCGATCAGGATGGACCTCGCGGGCCAGCTCGCGGTAACGCGTGGCAAGCCGCTCCAGGTCCAGCTTGAAGCCCGGTTGCAGGTCGAACAGAGCGAAATGACAGAGAGTACCCACGGCCCGCCTCAGACGTTGAAGCTTTCGCCGCAGCCACACTCACCGCGCACGTTGGGGTTGTTGAACTTGAAGCCTTCGTTCAACCCTTCCTTGACGAAGTCCAGCTCGGTGCCGTCGAGATACACCAAGCTCTTGGGGTCGATGATGACCTTCACGCCATGGTTCTCGAACACTTGGTCTTCGTCGGCCAGCTCGTCAACGAATTCCAGCACGTAGGCCAGGCCCGAGCAGCCGGTGGTGCGCACGCCCAGGCGAATGCCCTCACCTTTGCCGCGCCCGTCGAGGGAGCGGCGAATGTGGTTGGCGGCGGCTTCTGTCATGCTGATAGCCATCGGAACTCCTTACCTCGCGGCGACTTAGATCAAGCCTTTTTTTTGCTTGTAATCGCGTACGGCAGCCTTGATGGCATCCTCGGCAAGTACCGAGCAGTGGATCTTGACCGGCGGAAGTGCCAGCTCTTCGGCCAACTGGGTGTTCTTGATGGTTTCGGCTTCGTCCAGGGTCTTGCCCTTCATCCACTCGGTAGCCAGGGAGCTGGAGGCGATGGCCGAACCACAGCCGTAAGTCTTGAACTTGGCGTCTTCGATGACGCCTTGCTCGTTGACCTTGATCTGCAGACGCATCACGTCACCGCAGGCCGGCGCGCCGACCATGCCGGTCCCGACATCCGGGTCCTCGGCATTCATCTTGCCGACGTTGCGTGGGTTTTCGTAGTGGTCGATGACCTTTTCACTGTATGCCATGGTGCAATTCCTTCCTCATCAGGGAGCCGCTCTTGCCGGCGACTGCTTAGTGGGCGGCCCACTCGATCTTGGAGATGTCGACGCCGTCTTTGTACATGTCCCACAGGGGCGACAGCTCACGCAGCTTGTTCACGGCTTCGCAGACTTTCTGCGCCGCATAGTCGACTTCTTCTTCGCTGGTGAAGCGGCCGAAAGAGAAGCGAATCGAGCTGTGCGCCAGTTCGTCGTTGCGGCCAAGGGCACGCAGGACATAGGACGGCTCGAGCGAAGCGGAGGTGCAGGCCGAACCGGACGAAACGGCGATGTCCTTGAGCGACATCAGCAGCGACTCGCCTTCGACGTAGTTGAAGCTCAGGTTCAGGTTGTGCGGCACGCGGGCAGTCTGGCTGCCGTTGACGTACAGCTCTTCGAGGTCGGAGACCTGCTTGAAGAAGCGCTCGCTCAGGGCCTTGATACGCAGGTTCTCGGCAGCCATTTCCTGCTTGGCGATGGCGAAGGCTTCGCCCATGCCGACGATCTGGTGGGTCGGCAGCGTACCCGAGCGCATGCCGCGCTCATGACCGCCACCATGGATAATGGCTTCCAGACGCACGCGAGGCTTGCGGCTGACATACAGCGCGCCGATACCTTTAGGACCGTAGGCTTTGTGGGCCGAGAACGACATCAGGTCAACTTTCAGCTTTTGCAGATCGATCTCGACCTTGCCGGCCGACTGGGCGGCATCGACGTGGAACAACACACCACGCGAACGGGTCAGTTCACCAATCGCGGCAATGTCGTTGATCGAGCCGACTTCGTTGTTCACGTGCATCAGCGAGACCAGGATGGTGTCGTCACGCAGCACGGCTTCGACCATGGCTGGGGTAACGATGCCGTCTTCGCCTGGCTCGAGGTAGGTGACTTCGAAACCTTCGCGCTCGAGCTGGCGAGCGGTGTCCAGGACCGCCTTGTGCTCGATCTTGGAGGTGATGATGTGCTTGCCCTTGGTCTGATAGAAGTGCGCCACGCCTTTGAGGGCCAAGTTATCGGACTCGGTGGCACCGCTGGTCCAGACGATTTCGCGCGGGTCGGCGTTGATCAGCTCGGCAACCTGACGGCGACCGTTTTCCACGGCTTCTTCAGCTTTCCAGCCGAACACGTGGGAGCGCGAGGCCGGGTTACCGAAGTTCCCGTCGACCAGCAGGCAGTCGGCCATTTTTTGGGCAACGCGCGGGTCGACCGGGGTGGTCGCGGAGTAATCGAGGTAGATCGGCAACTTCATTGAGTATCTCCTATCAGGCGGTGGCGTCGCTCATCGCGGCTAATTCAGTCGACGGCGGACGTCTCAATCTTGTCCAGCTGTGCGGTACGGCCCGCGACGCGGCGCAGGTCCTGGCGCTGGGCGACTTCCTGCACCTCACGGCGCACGACGAGGTCGGCCAGGCTGATGCCACTGAGAAATTCATGGATCTGCTGGCTCAGATCGCACCACAGGTGGTGAGTCAGGCAGGTATCACCGGCATGGCAATCCCCCAGGCCCTGGCAACGGGTGGCATCGACCGATTCGTTGACTGCATCGATGACCTGGGCCACCTGGATGGTTTCCATACCGCGCGACAGCTGGTATCCGCCGCCCGGGCCGCGCACGCTGGAAACCAGGCTGCTGCGGCGCAGCTTGGCGAACAGCTGCTCCAGATAAGAGAGGGAAATGCCCTGGCGCTCGGAAATATCGGCCAAAGACACCGGCCCATGCTGCGCGTGCAACGCCAGATCAAGCATGGCGGTCACGGCGTATCGGCCTTTGGTAGTCAGTCGCATGGCGTATGGTTACCACGGGAGTTACAGGATGTGTGCGAGTATGCGATTCCCGAGCATTTAAGTCAACTATTAGACCTAGTGCTTTAGTCGGGTAAGCATGCGGAAGGCGGGCGCGAGTGTAGCAGACAAGGGGCGCGAGCACACGCCCCTTGTATCGGCAAGACGCAATCAGTGCGGCTGAGTGTCGCCCTGCTTGGCCTCGGCGCAGGCCTCGGCAAACTCGTCGGCGGGTAGCGCGGGCAGCTCCTTGGCGCAGTAGTCACTGCCCATGCGGGTCAGCGCGCCACACATGCCTTCGAGGCGTTCATCGACTGCCTGCAAATGGTCGAGCATCTGGCCAATGGCCCGCGCCACCGGGTCAGGCATGTCACCGCTGACGCCATAGGCGTCGAAGCCGATCTTCTCGGCCATTGCCTTGCGCTTGGCTTGCACCGCGTCATCTTCGTGCTTGACGATGATACGCCCTGGAATACCCACCGCCGTAGCGCCTGCCGGTACCGCCTTGGTGACCACGGCATTGGAGCCGATCTTGGCCCCGGCGCCGACGGTGAACGGACCCAGCACCTTGGCACCAGCACCGACCACCACACCGTTTTCCAGGGTTGGGTGACGCTTGCCCTTGTTCCAACTGGTGCCACCAAGCGTGACACCCTGATAGAGCGTCACGTCATCACCGATCTCGGCGGTTTCGCCAATCACGATACCCATGCCGTGGTCGATGAAGAAACGCCGACCGATGGTCGCACCCGGATGGATCTCGATCCCGGTCATCCAGCGCCCGAAGTTGGACACCAGCCGCGCCAACCACTTGAAGTCGCGGCGCCACAGGGCATTACCCAGGCGGTGCAGCCAGATGGCATGCATGCCCGGATAGCAGGTCAACACTTCGAAGGCATTACGCGCTGCCGGGTCACGGTGGAACACACTCTGGATATCTTCACGCAGACGTTCGAACATCGATCAGTCCTTCTTCTTATGCGGCTCACCCCGGGCGACCTTCTGGGTCTCGGTGAGGATGCCGCGCAAAATACTCATTTCCGTACGCTCTACCGAACTGCGCCCGTACAGCCGGCGCAGGCGAGCCATCAGGTGCTTGGGCTTTTCAGGATCGAGGAAGCCGATACCCACCAGGGTTTGCTCCAGGTGGTCGTAGAATCGCTCCATCTCATCCAGGGTCGCCAGTTCGCAGGCGTCGTCCTTCACGGCTTTCGACGGCTCGCCCTGAACTGCCAGCCAGGCCATGCGCACCTCGTAGGCGAGCACCTGGACTGCGGCAGCCAGATTCAGCGAGCTGAAGTCGGGATTGGAGGGGATGTGCACGTGAAAGTGACATCGCTGCAGCTCGTCGTTGGTCAGGCCTGCGTGCTCGCGACCGAATACCAGGGCGATTTCCTCACCGCCAGCGGCACGCTCGACGGCCTTGCCCGCACACTCGCGCGGATCGAGCAGCGGCCAAGGGATGCTGCGCTCGCGGGCGCTGGTGCCAATCGCCAAGCTACAGCCGGCCAGCGCCTGCTCCAGGGTTTCGACCACCACGGCGGCGTCGAGCACATCGTCGGCGCCCGAGGCACGGGCGCGGGCGTCCGCAGCAGGGAAATCCAGTGGCTGGACCAGCACCAGGCGCGACAGGCCCATGTTTTTCATGGCACGTGCAGCGCCGCCGATGTTACCGGGGTGGCTGGTATTGACCAGAACAACACGAATATTCTGCAACAAGGTGTTGAGCTCACGGATACAGAAGAAGGGGCGAATGATCTTACAGAACCGACGGGCGTAACGCCACGAATGCGCATGTCACCCTTCTGCCGAGGCAGATTTCTGATAGACTAGGCGGCTTTCCTCTTTAACATCCCAGGTGAAACGCCCATGCAGCCTATGCTGAATATCGCCCTGCGCGCCGCTCGCAGCGCCAGTGAACTGATTTTCCGCTCCATCGAACGCCTGGACACCATCAAAGTCGACGAAAAAGAAGCCAAGGACTACGTGTCCGAGGTGGATCGCGCTGCCGAGCAGACCATCGTCAATGCCCTGCGCAAGGCCTATCCGAACCACTCCATCCTGGGTGAAGAGACCGGCCTGCATGCCGGTACCGGTGAAGAAGGCAAGGATTACCTGTGGATCATCGATCCGCTGGACGGCACCACCAACTTCCTGCGTGGCGTTCCTCACTTCGCCGTGAGCATCGCCTGTAAGTATCGCGGCCGCCTTGAGCATGCCGTGATCGTCGACCCGGTCCGCCAAGAAGAATTCACCGCCAGCCGTGGCCGTGGCGCCCAGCTCAATGGCCGCCGCATTCGCTGCAGCGCGCGCAACAGCCTTGACGGCGCCCTGCTGGGCACCGGCTTCCCGTTCCGCGATAACCAAATGGCCGACCTGGACAACTACCTGGGCATGCTCCGCGCCCTGACCGGCCAGACCGCAGGCATCCGTCGCGCCGGTTCCGCCGCCCTGGATCTGGCGTACGTGGCCGCTGGCCGCTTCGATGCCTTCTGGGAGTCGGGCCTGTCCGAATGGGACATGGCTGCTGGCGTATTGCTGATCCAAGAAGCCGGTGGCCGAGTCAGCGACTTCAAAGGTGGCCACGAATTCCTCGAGAAGGGCCACATCGTCGCCGGCGGCACCAAATGCTTCAAGGGCGTGCTGATCGCCATCCAGCCGCACCTGCCCGAACACCTGAAGCGCTGATTGCCTCAGGTACAAAAAAGCACCCCTCGGGGTGCTTTTTTTGTACCTCACAGCCGCAGCGCGGCGATCACTGCCCCGCCTGATTCTGCCCAAGAATCAGTTTGCCGTTCTTGTCCAGCGGGATAGTCGAGCCCGGCTCGTGATCCATCTTCACCTTGCCCACCTGATCACCAATGGAATAGGTGACGTTGTAGCCCACCACCTTCTCACTGACATCGTTGACCGTGTTGCAGCGCGTCTGCGTGGTGGTGTAGGTATCGCGCTCCTGCATGTACTCCTGGGCCTTGTTGCCCGCATAACCACCGCCTACGGCGCCTGCCACGGTGGCGATCTTCTTGCCAGTACCCCCACCGATCTGATTACCCAGCAGGCCACCGGCCAGCGCACCGACCACGGTGCCTGCGATCTGGTGCTGGTCCTTGACCGGCGCCTGACGGGTCACCGCGACGTCCTTGCACACTTCGCGCGGCGTCTTGACCTGTTGCTTGATCGGCTGCACGTCGGTGACCTGGGCATATTCAGGCCCCTTGTTCACCAAGCTGTAGGTCGCCACAGCACCTCCGGCGGTGACACCGACAGCACCCAGAACCGCACCCACCAGCATTGATTTATTCACGTGAAACCTCCTGATCTTCCTTGCGGGTTCCAGCCCGCCTTATTCCCAGCCTTGGAGTAAAAAAAAAGGCGCGAGTTCACACTCGCGCCTTTCTTTACGCCCAGCGGCGTAACAGGAACCTTACGGACGGTCGTCCGCACCCTCGGTCTTGGCCGGTGGGATCAGGTCTTCGCTGTTCAGGTTCAGCCAGATCAGCACCACGTTGGCGATGTAGATCGACGAGTAGGTACCGGCCATCACGCCGATGAACAGCGCCAGGGAGAAACCGAACAGGTTGTCGCCACCGAAGAACAGCAACGCGGCGATTGCCAACAGGGTCGAAACCGACGTGGCGATGGTGCGCAGCAGGGTCTGGGTGGTCGAGACGTTGATGTTCTCGATCAGCGAAGCCTTGCGCATCACACGGAAGTTTTCACGCACCCGGTCGAACACCACGATGGTGTCGTTGAGCGAGTAGCCGATGATCGCCAGCACCGCCGCCAGCACCGTCAGGTCGAAGGTGATCTGGAAGAACGACAGGATACCAAGGGTCACCACCACGTCGTGGATCAGCGAGATGATCGCGCCCACGGCGAACTTCCACTGGAAGCGGAAGGCCAGGTAGATAAGGATGCCGCCCAACGCCAGCAGCATGCCCATGCCGCCCTGGTCGCGCAGCTCTTCACCCACCTGCGGGCCGACGAACTCGACGCGCTTGACGGTGGCCGGGTTGTCGCCGCCTGCCGCCTGCAAAGCGGTCGCGACCTTGTTACCCAACTGTGGATCATCGCCCGGCATGCGCACCAGCAGGTCGGTGGTGGCGCCGAAGCTCTGCACCACGGCCTCATGGAAGCCCGAGCCAACCAGCTCGGTACGGACCTTTTCCAGATCCGCAGGGCGCTCGTAGGTCAGCTCGATCAGCGTACCGCCCGTGAAGTCCAGGCCGAAGTTCAGGCCCTTCTGCCACCAGCTGAACAGCGCCAGCACGGTGAGGAGCACGGTAATGGCGAACGCGACATTGCGCACGCCCATGAAATTGATGGTTTTCATCGCAGCTCCCTCAAACCCACAGCTTCTTGATGTCACGCCCGCCACAGGTCAGGTTGACCATGGCACGGGTCACCATGACGGCAGTGAACATCGAGGTGAAAATCCCGAGGGACATAGTGACCGCGAAGCCCTTGACCGGGCCGGTACCCATGGCGAACAGGATACCGCCCACCAGCAGGCTGGTCAGGTTGGCGTCGATGATCGCGGTGTAGGCGCGGTTGAAACCTTCGTGAATGGCGCGCTGCACCGACATGCCAGCTTTGAGCTCCTCGCGGATACGCGAGAAGATCAGCACGTTGGCATCCACCGCCATACCCATGGTCAACACGATACCGGCAATACCCGGCAACGTCAGGGTCGCGCCGAGCAGCGACATCAGCGCCAGCAGCAGCACCATGTTACCCGCCAGGGCGACCGTGGCGATCACGCCGAAGCCGCGGTAGATGGCGATAATGAACAGCGACACGAAGAGCATGCCCCACAGGGACGCGTCGATACCCTTGGTGATGTTGTCGGCACCCAGGCTAGGGCCGATGGTGCGCTCTTCGGCGAAGTACATCGGCGCGGCCAGGCCACCGGCACGCAGCAGCAGCGCCAGCTCGGACGATTCGCCCTGGCCGTTCAGGCCGGTGATGCGGAACTGGCTGCCCAGCGGCGACTGGATGGTCGCCAGGCTGATGATCTTCTTCTCTTCCTGGAAGCTCTGCACGGCAACGTCTTTCTCGACGCCATCGACAGTCTGCTTGACGTAGCGGGTGATCGGCTTCTGCTCGATGAAGATCACCGCCATGCTGCGACCGACGTTGCTGCGAGTAGCGCGGCTCATGAGCTCGCCGCCGTGACCGTCGAGGCGGATGTTCACCTGCGGGCGACCGTGCTCGTCGAAGCTGGCCTGGGCGTCGGTGACCTGGTCACCAGTGATGATCAGACCGCGCTCGACCGCAGCGGAACGGCCACCTTCACGGAACTCGAACACCTCGGAAGTCGCTTTCGAAGCGCCAGGCTCGGCACCGAAGCGGAACTCGAGGTTGGCGGTCTTGCCGAGAATACGCTTGGCTTCGGCCGTGTCCTGCACGCCCGGCAGCTCGACCACGATACGGTTGGCGCCTTGGCGCTGTACCAGCGGCTCAGCCACACCCAGCTCGTTCACACGGTTGCGAACGGTGGTGAGGTTCTGCTTGATCGAGTATTCGCGAATCTCGGCGACCTTGGCCTGGGTCAACGCCAGGCGCAGCACCGCAAGCTCGTTGCGCTCGGTGGTGGTCAGGTCGAAATCATTGAAATTCTTGCGGATCAGGCTGCGCGCCTGTTCGCGGGTAGCATCGTCGGCGAAGCCCAGCATGATGCCGCCATCCTGCTGAGGCAGGCTGCGGTAGCGGACGCGCTCTTTGCGCAGCAAGGTCTTGACCTCGCCTTCGTAGACTTTCATGCGGGCCGTCATGGCCTTGTCCATGTCCACTTCCAGCAGGAAGTGCACGCCACCGGACAGGTCCAGGCCCAGCTTCATTGGGCTGGCACCCAGGTTACGCAACCACTGCGGCGTGGTCTGGGCCAGGTTCAGGGCTACGACGTAATCATCGCCCAGCGCCCTGCGCACCACATCCTTGGCAGGCAGTTGGTCTTCCTGGCGGTTCAGGCGGATCAAACCGCTGCCCTTCTCGCCCAGGCTCGCACCCTTGACGGTGATGTTGGCATCGGCCAGCGCCTTGCTGACGCGATCGAGGTCTGCCTGGCTGACATGCAGGGCAGAACTTGCGCCGCTGATCTGCACCGCCGGATCATCCGGATAGAGGTTGGGTGCGGAATAAATGAAGCCGACCGCCAGTACCAACACGATCAGCAGGTATTTCCACAGAGGGTATTTGTTCAGCATCACGCCGCCCGTTCAAGACGCGGGGCGCTTTGCGCGCCCCGACTGGAAAAATGAAACCGGTAACTCAGATAGCCTTGAGCGTACCTTTTGGCAGGGTGGCCGCAATGGCACCCTTCTGGAACTTCAGCTCGACGTTATCCGACACTTCCAGAACCACGAAGTCATCCGAGACTTTGACGATTTTGCCGGCGATGCCGCCGTTGGTGACCACTTCGTCACCTTTTTGCAAGTTGCCGAGCAGGTTCTTCTGCTCTTTGGCACGCTTGGCCTGCGGACGCCAGATCATCAGGTAGAAGATGACCAGGAAACCGACCAGGAAGATCCACTCGAAGCCAGTACCGGCGGGGCCGGCGGCGGGGGCTGCTGCGTCCGCGTAGGCGGCGGGAATCAAGAAGCTCATTGGGCACTCCTAATGCAATATTTTCTAATAATGGATGCGGACAATCAGTCCAAAGGCGGCACGGCAAGCCCGCGTTTGGCGTAGAAGGCGTCGACAAAGGCGGCCAATTTACCCTGTTGAATAGCCTCGCGTAAACCGGCCATCAAGCGCTGGTAATGGCGCAAGTTGTGGATGGTATTCAGCATGCTGCTCAGCATTTCGCCGCATTTATCCAAGTGATGCAGATAGGCGCGGGAGAAGTTGGTGCAGGTATAGCAATCGCAGGTCGGATCCAGCGGCGAATCATCGTGACGATGGAACGCGTTGCGGATCTTGATCACCCCTGTGTCGATGAACAGATGCCCGTTGCGCGCGTTGCGCGTGGGCATCACGCAGTCGAACATGTCGACGCCGCGGCGCACACCCTCTACAAGATCCTCCGGCTTGCCTACCCCCATAAGGTAACGAGGTTTGTCAGCGGGCATCTGCCCCGGCAGGTAGTCGAGCACCTTGATCATCTCGTGCTTGGGCTCGCCCACCGACAGGCCGCCGATGGCCAGCCCGTCGAAGCCGATATTCTCCAGCCCTTCGAGCGAGCGCATGCGCAGGTCCTGGTACATGCCGCCCTGGACGATACCGAACAGCGCCGCGGTGTTGTCGGCATGGGCGTTCTTCGAGCGCTGGGCCCAGCGCAGCGACAGCTCCATCGAGGTGCGCGCGACATCGTGCTCGGCCGGATACGGGGTGCACTCGTCGAAAATCATCACCACGTCCGAGCCCAGGTCGCGCTGGACCTGCATGGACTCTTCCGGGCCCATGAACACTTTCGAACCGTCCACAGGCGATGCGAAGGTCACACCCTCTTCCTTGATCTTGCGCATGGCGCCCAGGCTGAACACCTGGAAACCACCGGAATCGGTGAGGATGGGGCCTTTCCATTGCATGAAGTCGTGCAGGCCGTTGTGCTTCTTGATCACCTCGGTGCCTGGGCGCAGCCACAGGTGGAAGGTGTTGCCCAGGATGATCTCGGCACCGATCGCTTCGATATCACGCGGCAGCATGCCCTTGACCGTGCCGTAGGTGCCCACCGGCATGAATGCCGGGGTCTCGACGGTGCCACGGGGGAAGGTCAACCGACCCCGACGGGCCTTGCCGTCGGTGGCCAGCAGTTCGAACGACATTCGACAGGTGCGACTCATGCTTGATCCTCTGGGCCGCGTGGCGCCGGATTGCGGGTGATGAACATGGCATCACCGTAACTGAAGAAGCGGTACCCGTTATCGACCGCTGCGGCGTAGGCAGCCATGGTCTCGGGGTAACCGGCGAAGGCCGAGACCAGCATCAACAGCGTGGACTCCGGCAGGTGGAAGTTGGTGACCAGGCAATCGACCACGTGAAACGGGCGCCCCGGATAGATGAAGATGTCGGTATCGCCGCTGAACGCCTTGAGTACGCCATCGCGCGCCGCGCTTTCCAGCGAGCGCACGCTGGTGGTGCCCACCGCGATCACCCTGCCGCCACGGGCACGGCACGCCTGCACCGCATCGACCACGTCCTGGCTCACTTCGAGCCACTCTTTGTGCATGGTGTGGTCTTCGATCTTGTCGACCCGCACCGGCTGGAAGGTGCCAGCGCCCACGTGCAGGGTGACAAAGGCCCGCTCGACGCCCTTGGCCGCGATCTTGGCCAGCAACCCTTCGTCGAAGTGCAGGCCGGCGGTCGGCGCCGCGACGGCGCCTGCGCGCTCGGCGTAGACGGTCTGGTAGCGCTCGCGGTCGGCGCCCTCGTCGGGGCGGTCGATATAGGGCGGCAACGGCATGTGGCCGACGCGCTCCAGCAGCGCCAGCACCTCTTCGTTGAAGCGCAGCTCGAACAACGTGTCATGGCGTGCGACCATCTCGGCCTCGCCGCCACCGTCGATGAGAATCTGCGTGCCCTCTTTGGGCGCCTTGCTGGCGCGCACGTGGGCCAGCACCCGATGGCTGTCGAGCACGCGTTCGACCAGCACTTCGAGCTTGCCGCCAGAGGCCTTCTGGCCGAACAGCCGCGCCGGGATCACCCGGGTGTTGTTGAACACCATCAGGTCGCCGGGGCGCAGGTAGTCGAGCAGATCGGGGAATTGCTTGTGGGCAAGCTCGCCGCTGGGGCCATCGAGCACGAGCAGGCGGCTGCCGTGACGCTCGGCCAGAGGGTGGCGGGCGATGAGGGAGTCTGGGAGTTCGAAGGAAAAATCGGCGACGCGCATGATGATGTTCGGTTCGACAGGGCCGGGAAGTTTAGCCCAACGCATGAAAATTGACCATGAAAGCCGATTGACCGACCTCACGAGCCTCTCTATACTGCGCGCCACAAGCCCTGATGGCGGAATTGGTAGACGCGGCGGATTCAAAATCCGTTTTCGAAAGGAGTGGGAGTTCGAGTCTCCCTCGGGGCACCAATACCTGTACGTAGCCGTCCAATGACGGCCACGCAACACCCAAAAAGCCCGCTAACTGCGGGCTTTCTGGTTTCTGGGGCTTCCCTCGCATCCGTTTTTCTGTGCGACTCGGCCCATCTCACCTGCTGGGAACACCGTTTCGACGCCAGAGCAGGCCTGTCCGCGCCAAAGGCGGCCTACCGGCTAATGCCCATCAGTTAAACCTTCGCTGCATTCCACTCCCAGACCGTGCAAGCCGGCATTCAAAGCGCTCACGCAGACTGTGTAGGAGCGGCCTTGCGCCGCGAAAGGGCCGCAAAGCGGCCCCATTGGCTTAACTGACCTGCACTAGCCTACAGGCCCCACAAGCACGCGAGATCAGCCTAGGCTCAGTTCGCCTGTGGCAAGGCCTGGACCTTCTCCGGTGGCTTGATCGAGCCGATGTACACGGCAAAGATCGTCAGCAGCGCACCGCACATCTGCAACGCCGAGCTGGCCTTGCCCAGGAAGGTCACGTCGATGAAATACGTGATCACAGGTTCAAGCAGCAGGATCAATCCAGCCAGGCCCAGGCTGATGCTGCCAATCGAACGGTTGACCAGCATCCACCCCACGAACTGCACCAACACCCCGTAGATGATCAGCATCACCCACGTCTGGCCATCGGCGATCGCCAGGCTCTCGCCGTTGACCACCGCGTAGGCCAGCAGCACCAGGGCAGCCCAGATACTCAGGTTGAGCATCTGCGCGACCTTGTCACCGCCGCCGTCAGGCAACTGCGTGTTGACCTTCAGGAAGTACACGCAGATGGCGTAGGCAAGGCCCGACAATATGCCATACACCACGCCTTTGATGCCGACCGCACTGGTCATTTCCGGGACCAGCAACAGATACAGCCCAACGAACGCGAGGGTAATGGAGATCAGGAAGTAAACCGAAGGCCGTTCCTTGAGCAAGTACATGCCCAACACGGTCATGAAGAATACCTGGCAGTTGGTCAGGATCGAGCCAATGCCCGGCCCTACCACATAGATACTCTGGTGCCACAGCACCAGGTCGATCGCCAGGAACACCCCTGCCAGCCCGGTGTACAGTTGCGCGCGGTAACTTTTCAGCAGGACCGGAATCCGCCGCACCTTGAGCAACAGGAAAAACAGCACCGAGGCGAACAGCATTCGGTAGAAGCCTGCACCGCCAGCGCCGATGTTGGCGAACGCCACGGCCAACGCCGAGAGGCTGAGCATCAACCCACCGACCGTCAGTTCGACAATCGCACGCTTGTTATTGATCGACATGGGCAACTCCATTGATGAATTCCAGCGTATCGGCCTCATGCCCCGGCGTACTGAACGTGGCGTGCTCCAAGACCTGCTGCATCGCCTCCAGAATGATATCCAACCCGTTCTGGAACACCTGCTCGGGGATATTCAGCGCAGGCATCAGTTTGAGCACCTGATCCTTCGGCCCGCAGCGCTCAATGATAAGTCGGCGCGCGAAGCACGCACGCATGACTTCGGCTGCCATTGCCGGCTCATTGAACTCGATCCCGTAGAACAGGCCGCGCCCGCGCACCTGCTTGATGTGCTGTGCGAAGCGCACGGTCAGCTCGGCCAGCCAATCTTTCAAGCGCGCCTCGGTGGCCTGGATATGCTCGATCAGGCCCTCATCGCTCCAGAACGCCTGCAACGTCTTGGTCGCCGCCACGAATGCCACGGTATTGCCGCGGAACGTGCCGTTGTCTTCACCCGGCGCCCATTGATCCAGCTCTGGACGGTGCAGCAGCAGCGCAAGCGGCAGGCCGTAGCCGCTGAGGGACTTGGACAGGCAGACCATGTCCGGGACGATGCCAGAAGGTTCGAAGCTGAAGAACGTACCGGTACGGCCACAGCCCGCCTGGATATCGTCGATGATCAACAGAATTGCGTGTTCGGCGGTCAGCGCGCGCAAGCGCGTCAGCCACTGGCTGGAGGCAACGTTGATACCGCCCTCGCCCTGTACCGTTTCAACGATCACCGCAGCCGGCAAATCCATGCCGGAACTGTTGTCGTTGAGCAGGCGCTCGAAGTACGCAATCGAGTCCAGACCCTCCAGGTAATCGTCGTAGGGCATGCGGAACACATAAGGGTCGATGCCCGGCTGACGATTATCACGATTGCCGGTCAACCCAAGGGAGGTACTGGACATGCCATGGAAGCCATTGGTGAATGCCACCACATGGCGCCGCCCGGTCACCTTGCGCGCAAGCTTGATGGCAGACTCGACCACACTGGTACCGGTGGGCGAGGTGAACTGCATCTTGTAAGGCAATGCCCGCGGCTCGAGAATCAGCTTGCGGAAGTTGAAGATGAACGCCTGCTTGGCCCGACTGTGCATGTCCAGTGCGGCTTGAATGCCGTCACGTTGCAGGTAGTCGATCACCGCAGCCTTTACGGCTGGCGGGTTATGCCCGTAATTGACCGAACCGGCACAGCTGAGAAAGTCGATGTACGAGCGTCCCTTGAAGTCGTACAGGTGGCTGCCTCGCGCTTGATCGAAGATCACCGGAAAGCTTCGGCAGTAACTGCGTGCCTGCGACTCTACGTTTGCAAATATGCCTAATTCATCCATTGCCGATGCTTCCATTGCCGCCTACTCACACAAAATATTGATGACCGTTCTTTGTCGCCGTCGCTCAGGCGATTTTTTCCGCAGTGCCGGCGTAGCCCAACTGCTCGTTGAGCGAATTGAAAATGTCGCGCGCACGCAGCGACAGCAGGCTGAATGAGCCGGCATCGCCATAGCCGTGTGAGGATTCGCACAGCCCGTTGAGGTAGAGCGCGGGCATGTCGTGGCCTTTGCGCGGCTCCAGGCGGTAGTCGCGACCGATGCGAATCACGCCATCGGCGCTGCATTCCAGGTGTGCTGCAACTCCCTGCAGAAGCGCCGGGAACGGCTCGTCCTGCGCGCCGGTGCCCAGGTTGCGGAAGCCGGTGGCCAGGACAATCGCATCCAGCCCTTGAATATGCTCGACCGCTTGCTCCTGCACGCTATGCAGAACCACGGTATGGCCCTCGGCGGTGGGCAGGCAGGCCTGGATTTCGCTGAGGTTTTTGATGGTCACGCGCTCTTTGCCCTGCAACTTGTCCTCGTACATACCCACGTACAACTCGGAAATCACATCCGCGTCGGCAGCCGAATAGTTGGTGTAGTGCAGGTGGCGGTTGATGTTCTTCTTGGCGGCAGGGGAGCTGTTGTAGTACTGGTCCACAAATTCCGGGAAGTACACATGCTCGCTGAACTGGCTGGTGTCCTTGAGACGGAAGCCATAGCCGCGCTGGATATTGATGATCTCAAGTGCCGGGTAACGGTGGCGCAGGTGCAGGATAATCTCGATTGCACTCTGGCTGCCGCCCACCACTGCCACGCGTTTCAACTCGCCCTGCGCATCCAGTTGCGCAAGCCGCGTGAGGTATTGCGTGAGGTGGAAGACCCGCTCTGGTGCGCAGTCGGCGAACGCTGCCGGGATCACCGGTGTGCGCCCAGGGGCCACCACCAGGGCGCGTGCAAGGAACTGACTGCCGGCCTCGGTGACAATGCGATACAGGCTGCTGGCCGGATCGTAGCTGACCGCAACCACGGTCTGGTTGTAGGCCACTTCACGGGAAAAGAACCCAGCGACCCAGCGCACGTATTCCGCGAACTCGCTACGCAGCGGGAACTCGAGCCCCAGGTTCAGATGCTCGAACAGGCGGTTGTTCTCGAACAGGAAGTTGGTGAAGGTGTAGCGGCTCCGCGGGTTACGCGGGGTAACGAGGTCGCGACTCGGATGGTTCTGGATATCACTGCCTGCCAGCATCATTTCCGGCTGCCAACGGGTACCGTCCTGACGCTCCAGGAACAGACGGCTGCCGCTAAAGCCCAATTCTTCAAGCGCAATGGCCAACGCAATATTGGCCGGCCCGAAACCGATACCGATCACATCATAAACGTGCTGATCAGCAGCACTCACACTACGGATGCTCATGTTCCCTTCCCTGTTGGACAGATAACGCCATAACCGGCAAACAGAAAAGTGCCCCGCGCTTTTCCATTTGCCGCAATTTCTAATTTTTTTGAGGTCTGCTTCGTTTATTCGCGTTGCGCTTCAAACTTCGGCCGCTGCTTTTTTCAGCCACTGCTGAACCGGGCCGTAAGCCAGTACCTGGTCCACATAACTTTGCAGCTGCGCCGGCACGCTGATGCCATAACGGCGCAAGCGGAACACCACAGGGGCGTACATCGCGTCCACGATGCCGAATTGGCCGCAGAGGAACGTGCTGGACTTGCTGGCTGCGCGCAGGCCACCCCAGATGTCGAAGATCCTGGCGATTTCTGCCTGGGTGTCCTCGGTCAACGGGCCAGCATCGTCGCCAGTACCCAGGCCGAACGACATCTGCGTGCGCAGGTGGGTGAAGCCAGCGTGCATTTCCGCAGCGGCGGCGCGCGCCAGCGCACGAAGCTGGGCATCCTGTGGCCACAGGTTGGCATTGGGGTGGGTTTCGGCGATGTACTCGCTGATGGCCAGGCTGTCGTTGATCACGACGTTACCCAGCAGTAGCGCCGGGACTTTGCCCGAAGGTGAGTACTGGCCAATCTGCTGGGGTGTATCGGGCTGCTCCAACTTGACCTGAACCGTGTCGAATACAGCGTCCGCCGTCACCATTACCAGCCACGCACGCAGCGACCAGGAGGACTTGTTGAAGTCCCCGATAACCAGTTTGTCCGTCATATCCTTTCCTAGCGCTTTTTGTGAAATAGGTGCTAACTTTATGGCCGCTTTTTTCAGCCGTATTGCACAAAACTGGACAGGTCATGGAAAAGACAGACGGCCTAAAAACCCCGCCCAAGGGTAAGGACTTCGTGCACTTCTGGCGTATTCCCGAAGGCAACTGCGAACTCTTGTCAGCGCGCTACACCACCCAGTCGTTCGGTCGGCACTCACACGACCGCTATGCCATTGGGGTAATCAGCGGCGGGGTGGAAAAACTCTACTACCGCGGCGGCTATGCCTTGGGTGGGGTTGGCAGTGTGGTCACCATCACCCCAGGCGAAATACATGACGGCTTGCCCGGCCACGACAATGGCTGGATGTACCGGATGCTCTACCTGGATCCCGACTGGGTTAACCGAGCGGTGTTCCAGGGGCGGGTGGTCAGCGATCACATCCACCTGTTTCAAGAGGCGCTCAGCTGCAATCCGGGCTTTGCCCAAACCTTCCTGCAACTGCACCAACTGATCGAACAAACGCCACCGGGCTTGCAGCGCGAATCCATCCTGCTGGAGCTGGTGTGCCAGGTTTTCGAACGCAGCGGCGCCCCCGTTCTGTCAGCCCGGCCCTCCGAGAAACAGGCGGTCAAACGGATCAAACACAAGCTCGAAGACGAGTTCGACCAGGACATCCCCCTGGAGGCCTTGGCTCAATTGGTCGACCTTGAGCCGCTGTACCTGATTCGCGTGTTCAAGAAGCACGTGGGTGTGTCGCCGCACAGCTATCAGATTCAAAAGCGCATCGCACATGTTCAGAAGCTGCTGCGTGCTGGTGCCAGCCTGGCAGAGGCGGCCTGTACCAGTGGCTTCTTCGATCAAAGCCATATGGCGCGAGCGTTCAAGAAAGTAGTGGGCATGACGCCTGGGAGTTTTCGCAACAGCAGCGGTTTGCGCACCTCCACCTGAGGCTTTTGCCAATCACGCCACGCTACCGACAGCCCCGGCCACCACCACCCGGTTACGCCCCGCGCTCTTGGCCTGGTACAACGCCATGTCTGCCTCGTGTAGCCAGGCATCGGCACTGTCCAGATGCGCCCCACACGCCGCCACGCCGATGCTCAGGCTCAGGCGCAACTGCGGCAAGGCCGCAAACCGCTGTCCTTGCACCGCCTCGCGCAACCGCTCCAGAATCACCCTGGCCTGCGCGGTGGTGGTCTGCGGCAAGAGCACGCAGAACTCATCCCCGCCATACCGCGCCAACGGGTCGCTCTTGCGCAGATAGGCCGGCAGCATCGCGCTCAACGTGCGCAGGATTTCGTCCCCCACCAAATGGCCATGCCGGTCATTGATGTGCTTGAAATGGTCGATATCGATCAGCGCCAGGCAATCTGCTCCATCGCCGCTGCCGTTACGCTGAAACGCCTTGAGCAGCAGTTCCTTGCAGGTGCCGTGGTTCATCAAGCCGGTCAGGCTGTCGGTCTGGCTGAGCCGCGCCAGTGCGCGCTTGTGCTGGCCCAACTGCACCGTCACCTGATAGCAGATCAGACCGATGGCCATCGGGTAGATGAACAAGATCGGCAAGCAGGCCAGCATCTGCGCCTGGGTTGTATCGGGAAACAGTGGCGCTGCGCCTAGCCACAACGCCAGCACGATGCCGAGCGCTTGCGCTGCCAGAGTCTTGAACAGCATGTGCCAGCCGCCAGCAGCGATCTTGTCCATCGCGATCATCGACAGGATGATCACGCTCGGCAGCGGGTTCAGGCCCATGGCACCGGCCCAGCAACCACCGGCGAAACCATCGAAGATCAGGTTGCGCTGTTCAGCCTTGAACGGTTGAGCCGACCTGCGAGCGATCAGGAAAGCCGCATGCGGCCACACAAAGCCGTGGGCCAGCAACAGCGCCCACACCCACCACGGCGGCTGCTGCGGCCAGAGGCCGATCAGCACGCAGAAAAAGCCGAGCCCGGTGCCAATGGCCCGGGGCGGGTACATGCGTCTGGCGAATGAGAGGCCACTGCCCCTGCGCTGGTTCATCGCGGGTCACCGAAAGGGAAAACGGTCCTTGGAGAAGCACCGGACAGGCGACAGGGCCAGTAGGTGCGCTGCGGTTCGGCGATACGGCATTCTGCCACCAGTAAAATCGCCCTGACAAACCGTCCTGACGAAAAACATGAACCAAACAACTAACGTTTTCGTAGAGTGCCGCAACCGGCCCTTGTGCGGCTAAGCTGAACCTCACTGTTCAAGGACGAAGAACGCATGCAGCTAACCTATCGCCCCGCCCGCACGGCCGACATCCCGACCATCTGCTGCTTCCCACAAGGCCCGGATGAGTTGTTTTACATGTTTCCCAAGGCCACTTACCCCCTGACACCGGCACAACTGAGCGCGGCGATCGCACAGCGCAGCGGCTCGACGGTGGTGGAAGGTGAGGGCGTGATCCTGGGTTTTGCCAATTTCTACAAGGCTGAGCACGCAGGCGTGTGCGCCTTGGGTAATGTGGTGGTGGCCTCGGCCGCACGCGGCCGCGGGGTGGCGCGCTACCTGGTACACAGCATGATTGCGCTGGCCCGCGACGAGTTCGCGGCGCGGGAGGTTTGGGTGTCGTGTTTCAACCATAACACCGCCGGGCTGCTGCTTTATCCACAGCTCGGTTTCCAGCCGTTCGCGATAGAAGAGCGTCAGGCACCGGATGGTCGTCGGGTCGCGTTGGTCCAGATGAAGCTGTGCCTCGACTGAGACGGACGCGACCTGGAAAACGCACCGGACGCCGTGAGCTTTTTTCGCCAGACACAGGCGAAAACCTTGAAACACTCCTCGACCAGCCACACCGAACCTTAGCTGACGCGCGGCGTCCGAAGCACATCGATGCTTCGAGGTTCACATCACGTGAAAGCCCTACTTCTGCAAAAGCTGCGCCTGGTCCACAAAACCATCGGCTACATCGGCTGGTCACTTTTCTGGCTGCTGATCTGGGACGTGCTGGTCACCATCGACTTCATGCTGTTCTTCAACAGCAAATTCAGCCTGCCGCTGATCCCGCTCACCCTGCTCGGCTCGGCGCTGGTGGTGCTGGTGAGCTTTCGCAACAGCAGCGCCTACAACCGCTGGTGGGAGGCGCGCACACTTTGGGGGGCGTTGGTGAACAGTTCGCGCAGCTTCGCGCGGCAGGTACTCACACTGGTCGACGATACTGACGACGGGCTGAACCCGGTCAAGGCCACCTTGCTGCGTCGGCATATCGCCTATGTGAACTGCCTGGCGGCGCACCTGAAGCACGAAAAGTGCCCGGACGAACTCATGGCGTTCATCCCGCCGGACGAGTTCGAGCGGCGTAACCGCTCCAACAATTTCGCCAACGATATCCTCAGTGGCTCAGCGGCGTTGCTGGCACGCGAATACCACGCCGGGCGGCTGGACAGCATTCGCCTGGCGCGGCTGGAATCGACACTGGTGGATTTGTCCAACGCCCAGGGCGGCATGGAGCGTATCGCCAACACACCGCTGCCCTACCCCTATGTGTACTTTCCACGGCTGTTCATCACACTGTTCTGCCTGATCGTGCCGGTGGGGCTGGTGGAGTCGTTGGAGTGGTTCACGCCGCTGGCCTCCACCGTAGTAGGCTTCATGTTGCTGGCGATCGAGCGGATCGGCACGGACCTGCAGAGCCCATTTCGCTTCAGCGAACACCAGATCCCGATGGACAGCATCTGCGAGACCATTGAGCGCAACCTGGAGTCGATGCAGCGCGAGGCGCAGTGTGGCAACCTGGTCAAAGGCCGATGAGCGGCCATCAGGCCCGCCCATAGCGCTGGCGCAGTCCGTCACGCAAGACGCGATGCCTGGTACTACTGCCCAGGGCTGAGCACACGCTCAAGCTCCGCGGCGCGGTCCTTGGTCATGTCCATGAGGCACACGGCGCCCTCGATGCGGCGAACGCTGCCATCGCTCAAATGGCCATGAAAGGCGCAATTGCCGTCGCGATAGCTGATCCAGCTGCGCTGCACCTCACGCAGGGCTTTTTGTTGGGACCCGGCAAGCTTGGCCATCAATTGCGCATAGACGCGGTTCAAGCGTGCGTCCTGCAACTGGGTCTCGGCCTGGATGCAGGCCCCCATTGCCGCAGTGCTGGAGGCATTGTCCATGCACTGGGTATAGCGCGAGGAATAGTCATCGGCGTGGGCCGTGGCGAGGGCCAGCACGGCACTGCCGGCGAGCAGCGAACGTAGGCGCATGGTTGCTCCTTTGCAGAGGGAAACGCAGGCCAGACTAACAGCCGGCACAACATCAAGCCCATGGAAACGGACGACACGACATAGTGGAAGATTCTGTCAGCGCCCAGGCGGAGCGCGTCAACGACAAAACCCGATCACAGCACCTGCCGTTGCGCCGGAGGCATCACGACCTTGTGCGGGTCGAAGCGCAACGCAGGCATTTGCGTGCCGGCGTAGAAGGCCACCCCCAACGCCGCCATCAGCGCCACGTCGAACCAGCGCCAGCCCGGTACGTCCGCCGCCCGTCGGGCCTTCCAGCACCACCACCCCTGCCCTGCGCAGAACACCAGGATCGAGCCCAGCCACAGGTAGAAGCCGGCACCGAACCCGGTGACATCCTGGAACGCGTAGCTTTGGCTGTCGGGCAAGCGCTCGATGCCTAGGCTGGAAAACGCCAGGTACAACGCCAGCAACCCACACATCAACGCCAGCCAGCGGAACCGCCGATGGGCCAGGATGCCAAGGGCCAGCAGCGGGTTGGCGAACCATTGGTACAAGCCAAAGGCGATGCCCCACGGGCCATACAACAGCATCTGCAAGGCCGGCATATGCCAAGCCCCCATCAGCGCCGCGTCGAAACACAGGCTCAGCAGGTACAGCAACAGGCTGAACGTCAGATAAAAAGCAAGCAAGGCTACGGACCTGATCGAGCGGAACATGCTGCGACCATAACCCACCCTTTACGCGACCTCCAAACCCACGGGCGCTGACGCCTGTCACCGGCCTCAGACGACCGGTGGCTCCAGCAGCAACCCGTACAACCCTGAGTCGGATAACTCACCCGCCACGCACCAGCGTGCCCGCAGGGTGCCTTCGAGCACGAAACCCTGGCGCTCCAAGGTGCGTGCCGAGCCTTGGTTGCGCGGATCGATCTCCGCCTCCAGTCGGCGCAGATGCAGGGTGTGGGCAAGGTAGTCGATAAAGCAGGTCAACGCCTCGTCCATGTAGCCACGGCCCTGGGCCGTGCGAGCCAAGCAGTAACCAATCTCGCCACGGCGCGAGGGCTCGTCGAGATTGAACAGTTGCACCATGCCGATCAACTCGCCGTTGTCGCGGCGGTACATGCCTAGCTTGAGCAACTGGCCACTGGCATAGGCTTCGCGGTCGGCGGCCAGAGCGCTCTGAGCCTCGGCCAGGGTCTGCCAGGGGGCGTGGTACCAGTAACGCATGACCTCGGGGTCGGCCATGATCGTCAGCCACTGCTGCGCGTCCGCATGGCGCATGGGGCGCAGTTGCAAGCGTGGGCTGTCGAGACACAAATCGCTGGGGAAACGGCGGGGGTCGGGCACGCCGGGACTCCTGTCCGATGTGGGGAAGATGACAGTCTAGCGTCAGCCGCTGCCCGCAGGTACCCACTACCGCCTTTTGGCTAATGGGCGGCTTGCACCTGAGCAACGGCACAAGACCGCCCCACACATCGACCGCAATCAGGTCTTTGTGTGAGCGCGGCCTCGTGCCGTGACGCTCAGCTTGGCTCAGAAGCCCAGGCTGAAACTCACGACAACGCCGTGGTCGCGCGCTTGTTTGGAGAGCTGGCCGGAGTACCCGATCCCGAGCTTGCCACGCTCGCCCATCGACAGGTCCAGCCCCGCCTCGATCACCGCCGCATCCTTGGCAATCGGTACACCCGAGGTGGTGAAACTGCCACCGCCTTCGGTAAAGCGCAGGTCGGCTTTCGGATCGGTATCGCCGAAGGCGTGCCGCCAGCCCACCGACAAGCGCGGGGTGATCGTGGTGCCCTTGCTCAGCGCCATCCGTTTACCCACGCGCACACCCAAGGTTGAGTAGGTCACATCCTGCTCGACGCTGCCGCTCAAGCGCCCAGCCCCACCCTTCTCGTGGAAGCGGTCGCTGTCGTAGTTGACGTAGGCCAGGCCGGCGAACGGCTCGACGGCAAAGCCACCTGCTTCGATGGCGTAGCCCACTTCGCCGAACACCTGGGCGCTACGCGCCTGGTAGTTACCCTTGATACGGTCGTTGTAGGTGCCCACCACGACATCGCGTTTGCTCTCGATCTCGTGCCAGGTGTAGCCCACCCCCATGCGCGCGGCGAAGGCGTCAAGCTGGTAGTTGAGGTACGCGGCCAGGTGATAGCTGTCCACCGACGCATCCGAGCCACGACGCTTGGCGTCGATACTGGCATTGGTATAGCCCGCAGCGACCCCGACTTTCCACTGGTCATCCAACGCCTTGTCGACGCCGAGCAGGAAGCCCTGCAACTGGCGATCGACACTGGCAGCGCCGTTACTCGCATCGTAATCGCCCCAGCCGCCGATGGCGCGGATCCAGCCGACGGCCTGGCCCTGGCAACCTTCGCTGGTGAGCTGCTGGTTGGCGGTCGGTGCCAAGGTGCGGCGTGGATCGTCCTGATGGGTGCAGTCGGCCTGACGCAGGCGATCATTGACCGCCTCGCGCAGATAGCGCGAGTCCTCCATCAGCACCGTGGCGGTACTGGCGTGGATTTCGCCGGACAGGCTGTCGAACGCTGCCTGGGCCTGGCTGGTGCTCATGGGCAGGATGTTGGTGGTGATTAGCGTCGGCGCCCCAGGACCGCTCAGGGCAGCGGCCACCCCAGCCTGGTTGGGGCTACCGGCGGCACGCCCGAAGCCGGTGCCGTTACGGCTCACCGACAGGGTGACCTCGTTGCCCGTGTAACTCAGCGCGCTAGTGAGGAACGCCGAGTTGCTCAGGTTGGTACTGGCAAACGTACCATTCACCCCACCGGTGGCGCTGACCACGGTGTACTGCCCGCTGCCGGTGAAGCCGGTCAGGTTGACCACCTGCAGGCTGCCGCCCAGGTTGGCGGTACCGCCGACGTTGAGGTAGCTCACCGGGTTGGCGCCCAGGTCGATGGCCAGGGTGCCGCTGGCGGCATTGGTGAAATTGCCAGTCACCGTCAGGTTGCCACCTGCGCCCGGCATCACCCGGCCTTGGTTGATCAGGCTGGCGACGCTGCCGGTGCCGGTGAGCATGGCCCCGGAGGCGACCGTCACCGCCGCCGCCAGGCTGGCACCGGGGTTGGTGCGGTTGCCCACTTCAAGCACGCCTTGGTTGACGTTGAATGCACCAGTGGTCTGGTTGCCGGTGAGCAGCAGGGTGCCCAGCCCGGTTTTGCTGGTGGTGCCGGTGCCGGTCAGGCTGCCATTGAAGGTGCCGTTGCCCGACTGCACGAACACCAGGCTGGCGTTGTTAAGAATATTGCCCTGCAAGCTGGTGGTGTTGCCTGCCAGGGTACCGCCGCTGACCGTGGTGCCACCGGTATAGGTGTTGGCACCGGACAGGATCAAGGTTCCGGCGTCGAGCTTCTCGATACCCCCACTGCCAACGATCGGCGCGCTGACCAGCGCGGTGGCGCCGGCATCCACACGTACCGCCGCCAACGCGCCGCCGCTGCCGTTGGTGGCGGTCAGGCTGGCATTGCTGCCGGCCACCAACTGGTAGCCATTGGTGAGGAACTGCATGCCGGTAAAGGCCTGGTTGCCCTGCACGGTGACAGTGCCGGCCTGGCCACCGAACACGGCGAACTGCCCGCCCCAGCTTTCGCTGTTGATACCCGTGGAGTTGGTCCAGTTGGTGTTCGAGTTCCAAGTGCCACTGCCACCGACGATGGTGCCGTCAGGTGTGGTCTGGCTGCCGTTCCAGAATTGCAGCGAACCGGCCGCGCCCTGGACCACCAGGTTGATCTGGTTGGCAATCGCAGTCTGCAAGCTCAGGTCGCCCAAGGCCACGCTACCCGGCACGGCGCCGAACACCAGGCCATTGTCGCTGAGCACACCGCCATAGCTGAACAGGCGGTACACGCCTGGGCCGAAACCACCGGCATCGGTGACGTTGAGGGTACCGTCCAGGGTCAGGTTACCGGCTACCGCGACCACGGTGGTGGACGCGCTGGGCGCACCAAGGGTGAAGTCCAGGGCACTGCCCGAGGCCAGGCTCAAGCTACCCACCGACAGCGGCGTGCTACCAGGCCCCGCGGCCAGGGTCGCGCCGTTCTGGATCTGTACCGCACCACTCAAGGTGCCACTGCCACCCAGGCTTGCGCCGTTGCCGACGCTGACCGTGGCACTGTCGAGGCGACCGTCGACCACCAGGCTGCCAGCGCTGACCGTGGTGTTTCCGGTCAGTGTGTTGTTGCCGGTTAGCAGCAACTCGCCAGTGCCGGCCTTGGTCAGGGTGCCGCTGCCGGTGAGGTTACCGGTGTAGCTGCCATCGCTGTTCTGCTCGAAGGTCAGCGCGGCGTTGTTGGCAATCGCACCTTGCAGGCTGCTGCTGTCGCCCACCAGGCTGCCGGCGTTGATCAGGGTGCCACCGGTATAGGTGTTGGTGCCACTGAGCAGCAACTCGGCTGCACCGTTCTTGATCAGTCCGCCCGCACCGCTGATATCGCCAGCCAGTTCCAGGTCGTTGCTGCCTGCAACAGCCAGCGCGCCGTTGAGCACGGTGTCGTTGGCCAGTGTGACGCTGGTGTTGCTGTCCAGCGCCGTGTTGGCCGCGGCGGTCAGGGTGCCCGTGCCCAACGCCGCGGCGTTGCCGACCACCAAGGTGCCACCGTTAAGCGCAGTACCACCGGAGTAACCGTTGGCGGCGTTGAGCACCAAGGTGCCGGTGTCGTACTTGACGATGCTGCCAGTGCCGTTGATGGCCAGGTTCAGGGTTGCCGTAGCGCCGGGATCGACACGTAGGTTGGTGGTGCCGCTGGTGAGCAGCTCCGCGCCGGTGCCAGCATTGAGCACATAGCCATCGCTGACGAACTGCAGGCCACTGAGCGACTGCGAACCGTTGACGGTGACCGTGCCCGACGTGCCCTGGAACACTGCGAAGGTCTGGTTCCAGGGGGTATTGAGCACACCGTTGGCATCGGTCCAGTTGGTGTTGGTGCTGTCCCAGGTGCCGGTGCCGCCCTCGATGACCCCATCGGCCACGGTCTGGCTGCCGTCCCAGAACAGCACGTTGCTGGCGCCGCCGACCACCAGGTTGACCTGGTTGCTGACGCTGGTCTGCACAGTAAGGTCGCTGGCCGGCACGGGCGTGCTGCCAATCGCCATGCCATTGTTGGTGAGGCTGCCGCCATAGGTGAACAAGCGATACACGCCAGCGCCAAAGCCGCCGACGTCGGTAATGTTGAGGGTGCCGCCGAGGGTCAGGTTGTTGGCCACGTTGACCAGCGGCGTGCTGCCGATCGGTGCGCCAAGGGCCGCGTTGAAGCTAGAGCCACTGCCCAGGGTCAGGCTCGCGACATTCAGGGTACTGCCCGTGGTTCCTGCCAGGCTGCCGCCATTGGCCACCACCACGTTACCGCCCAGGGTACCGGTGCCGCCCAGGCTGGCGCCACTGCCGACGTTGACCGTGCTACTGGCCAAGCTGCCGTTGACCGTCAGGCTACCGCCCTGCACGTTGGTGGTGCCGCTGTGGCTGTTACTGCCGGTCAAGGTCAGGGCGTCGCTGCCCTGCTTGTCGAGGGTACCCGTACCGCTGATGTCGCCATCGAACACCCCGCCCTGCACGCCCAGGCTGTTGCCAGCGGCCACCTGGACCGCGCCACTGCCAGTGATCTGGCCCAAGGTGGTGTTGCCATCGAGGTTGAGGCTGGCGCCGCTGCTGACGTTCAGCGCGCTCTGAGTACCGAGGGCCGTAGTGCCCACGGTACTCAGGCTGCCGGAGATCAGGTTGATGATCCCGCTGAAGGTGTTGTTGCCCGCCAGGGTCAGGTCAGCCAGACCGGTCTTGTTCAGGGTGCCGTTGCCACTGAGTACGCCCGCCAGTTGCAGGTCGTTGCTACCCAGCACGTCGAGGATGCCGCTGACGGCCACGTTATTGGCCAGGGTCACGGCACTGTTGCTGTCGAGGCTGGCGATGCCGGTGACGCTCAGGGCGCCACTGCCCAGCGCGGTATCGCTGCCCACCACCAAGGTACCGGCTTGCAACTCGGTGCCGCCGCTGTAGGTGTTGGCACCGTTCAACTCAAGGATGCCGCCGCCACTCTTGCCCAGTTGCCCGGCGCCGGCCACCACGCCATTGAGGGTGATGTCGTTGCTCCCGGACACGTTGAACAGCCCGGCCAGGTTGACGTTATTGCCCAGGGTCACGCCCTGGCTGCTTTGCAAGCTGGTGTTGGCGGCGGCATTCAGCGCGCCACTGCCCAAGGCGGTATCGCTGCCGACGATCAAGGTGCCTGCGTTGAGCGTGGTATTGCCGCTGTAGCTGTTATTGCCACTCAGTTGCAGGCTGGCGCTGCCGGCCTTGACCAGCCCGCCGCTGCCACTGACGTCGCCTTCCAGCACCAGGCTGTTGCTACCGGCAATATTCAGCACGCCGCCGAGGACGACGTCGTTGCCCAGGGTCACCGCCGAGTTGCTGTCCAGGGTAGTGCCGGCGTTGGTGCTCAGGACACCGCTGCCCAGGGCACTGTCGCTGCCCACGATCAGCGTACCGCCGCTGAGCTGGGTACCACCGCTGTAGCTGTTGCTGCCGTTGAGCACCAAGGTGCCGGTGTCGAGCTTGTTGAGCGTGCCGCTGCCGGTCAAGGCCAGGTTGAGGGTGGCCACGGCACCTGGGTCGACCCGCACGCTGGTGTCGCCGCTGCTGCCGTTGATCAGGTTCAGCGAGCCACCGGCACCGGCATTGAGCTGATAACCGTTGCTGACGAACTGCATGCCGTTGACGGCTTGCGCGCCCACCACGCTGATTGTGCCGGCGCTGCCCTGGAACACCGCGAAGGTGTCATTCCAGGTGGTGTTGCTGGTGCCGTTGAGGTCGGTCCAGTTGCTACCGGCAGCGTTCCAGGTCCCGCTGCCGCCGTCCACCTGACCGTTGCCGGTGGTCTGGCTGCCGTCCCAGAACAGGATATTCTGGCCGGTGCCGCCGACCAGCAGGTTGATTTGGTTGCCGATGGCGGTTTGCAGGTCCAGGTCGCCCACGTTGACACCCAGCGGCAGGCTGCCAAAGTCCAGGCCGTTATCAGTCAGGGCACCGGTGTAGTCGAAGATGCGGTAAACGCCGTTGCCGAAGCCGCCGATGTTGCTGACGTTGAGCGTGCCGTCCAGGGTCAGGTCGCCGTTCACACTGAACAGCGCCGTGCCGCCCGTGGACGGTGCAGCCAGGCCAACATCGACGAGCGAACCGCTGTTGAGCACCAGCGAGCCAAGCCCGAGGGTGGCGCCGCTGTTGCCGACCAGGTGGCCACCGTTGGCCACGGTCACCGGGGCATTCACCGTACCCGTACCGGTCAGGCTGCCGCCATTGGCAACGCTGAGGCCGGCACTGGCGAGGCTGCCGTCGACCTTGAGGGTGCCGGCGCTGATTTGGCTGGTGCCCAGCAGGGTGCTGGCGCCGCTCAGGGTCAGGGTAGCGCTGCCGACCTTGATCAGGTTACCCGCACCGCTGAAGGCGCCGGCAAACACGCTGTCGGTGTTGTTGCTGCCGACGCTCAGGGTGCTGCCAGCGCCGATCTGCGCCACACCGCTGCCGGTCAGGCTGGCCAGGTTGGCGTCGCCGTTCAGGTTGAGCGCGCCAGCAGCGCCGATGTTGATACCCGCCAGGCTGTCGAGGATGGCGCTGCCGAGGGTGGTGACGGAGCCGGCCTGGATGTCCAGGCTACCGGTGATGCTTTTGCTTCCAACCAGGGTGGCGTCCTCGGCGCCAGTCTTGATCAGGTCGCCGCTGCCACTGAGATTGCCGCTGATCACCAGGGCGTTGTCCACCGCCAGGGTCAGCGTGTTGCCAGCGGCGACATCGACGGTGTTGCCCAGCACCATGGGCGCTGCGTTGGCCAGGGTAGCGTCGCCGGTCACGTTGAGCATGCCGGTACCCAGGGCACCACTGTTGCCCAAGGTGAGCGTGCCAGCGGTCAGTTCAGTGTCACCTTGGTAGCCGTTGTTGCCAGCCAAGGTCAGGTTGCCGCTACCAGCCTTGACCAGCCCGCCGCTGCCGTTGATGACGCCTGCCAGGGTCAGGTCGTCGGCAGCGTCAACGGTGAGGCCGGCGTTGAGACTGAAGTTGTTGCTCAGCATCACCGAGCCGATGCTACCCAAGCTGGACGCGCCGGCCACGGTCACGCCGCCCAAGCCCAGGGCATTGCTGCTGCCCACCAGCAGGCTGCCGCCATTGAGCGTGGTGCCACCGGTGTAGCTGTTGCTGCCGTTCAGGGTCAGGCTGCCGCTACCGGTTTTGCTCAACCCGCCGTTGCCATCAATGGCGCCGTCCAAGGTCAGGTCGCCGCTACCCGGTACGCTGAGGTTGCCGTTCAGGTGCACGTCGTTGGCCAGGGCCACGCTGCCGTCAGCCGCCAGGCTCGCGCTACCGCCGACGGTGAGGCCGCCAGTGCCCAGGGCCGTGTCGCTGCCGACGATCAGGCCGCCGGCATTGAGCGTGGTGCCGCCGTTGTAGCTGTTGTTGCCATCCAGGGTGACGGTGGCCGCGCCATTCTTGACCAGTCCGCCACTGCCGTTGATCACGCCGCTCAGGGTCAGGTCGTTGCTGCCAAGCAGGTTCAGGGTGGCTAGGTCGAGGTCGACCGCGTTGGCCAGGGTCATGGCCTGGCTGGTGTCGAGGGTGGCGTTGCCGGTGATGCTCAGCGCACCGCTGCCCAGGGCGTTGGCACTGCCCAGTACCAGCCCGCCAGCTTGCACTTCGGTGCCGCCGCTGTAGGTGTTGGAGCCATTGAGGGTCAGCACACCGCCGCCTTGCTTGACCAGCGCGCCCGCGCCGCTGATCACGCCGCCCAGGGTCAGCGCCTGGGCGTTGGTCAGGTCCAGGGTGGTGCCAGTGCCGAGGCCGATGGCATTGGCAAGGCTCATGGCGCCGTTGCTGGTCAGGGCGCTGTCGCCAGTGACCGTCAGCGCGCCGCTGCCCAAGGCGCTGCCGTTGCCCAGTACCAGGGTGCCAGCGCCGAGGCTGGTACCACCGGTATAGGTGTTGGCTGCACCCAGGGTCAGGATGCCGCTACCGATCTTGGTCAGGCCGCCAGCGCCGCTGATCACACCGTTCAGGGCCAGGTCGTTGGGGCCGGTGAAGGTCAGGCCGGCGTTGAGCACGACTTGGTTGCTGACGTTGTTCAGCGCGCTACTAGCGGCCAGGTTGGCTGCGCCGCCCACGGTAAGAGTGCCTAGGCCCAGGGCATTGTTGTTGCCCAGGGTCAGGGTACCGGCGTTGAGGGTGGTGCCACTGAGGTAGCTGTTGGCGCCGCTCAGGATCAGGTTGGCGGCGCCGTTTTTGGTCAGCCCGCCCGCACCGTTGACCAGCCCGGCCAGGGTCAGGTCGTTGCTGCCGGTCACGTTGACATTACCCGCCAGATTGAGGGTATTGCCCAGGCTCACCGCAGTGCTGCTGTCCAACGTGGTGCCGGCTGCGGCGTTCAGCGCGCCGAGGCCAAGGGCGGTGTTGCTGCCCAGCACCAAGGTGCCGGCGTTGAGCGCGGTGTTGCCGAGGTAGCTGTTGCTGCCGGCCAGGGTCAGGCTGCCAGCGCCGGTCTTGATCAGCCCGCCCGTGCCGCCAAGGGTGCCGTTGAGCACCATGTTCTGCGCAGCGGCCAGGGTGAGGTTGCCGAGCAGGTTGATCTGGTTGGCCAGGGTCAGGTTGGCGCTGTTGCCCAGGGTGGTGCCACCCGAAGCGCTCAAGGCACCACTGCCCAGCGCGTTGCTGTTGCCCAGGATCAAGGTGCCAGCGGTCAGCGCAGTGCCGCCGCTGTAGGTGTTGTTGCCGTTCAGGGTCGCGGTGCCGCTGCCACTCTTGGTGAGCTGGCCGGTACCGCTGATCACGCCGCCAAGGGTGAGGTTGTTGGCCCCGGTCAGGCCGAGGTTGCCGTTCAGGGCGATGGCGTTGGCCAGGCTCAGGTTACTGCTGCTGGCCAGGCTGCCAGCGTTGACGCTCAGTGCGCCGGTCCCCAGCGCCAGGGCATTGCCTACGGTGATGGTGCCCGCATTCAGGATGGTGCCGCCGCTGTAGGTGTTGACGCCGGACAGGGTCAGGTTGGCGGCGCCGTTCTTGATCAGGTTGCCGCTGCCGGCGACCACGCCGCTCAGGCCCAGGTCGGCGCTGCCGCCAAGGGTGAACGCCCCGGCCAGGGTGAACACATTGCCCAGGGTGACAGCGGTGTTGCTGTCCAGACTGGTGTTGGCCGCAGCGCTGACGGCGCCGCTGCCCAGCGCGGTGTTGCTGCCCACCACGAGGGTACCGCCCTGCAGCATCGTGCCGCCGGTGTAGGTATTGGCGCCATTGAGCACCAGGGTGCCGGTGTCGAGCTTGCCGAGCATACCGCTGCCGCTGAGGGCGACGTTGATGCTGGCGGTAACGTTGGGGTCGACACGTACGGCGAAGGCGCCGTTGCTACCGTCGATCAGGTTCAAACCACCACTGCCGATCAGACGATAGCCATCGGTGACGAACTGCAGGCCGGTGGCCGACTGAGTACCGGCGAGGGTGACATCGCCCGCAGTGCCCTGGAACACCGCAAAGTTGCTGCCCCAGTTGCTGTTGAGAACACCGTTGACGTCGGTCCAGTTGGTACCGCCGCTACTCCAGGTGCCGTTACCGCCGTCGATCACGCCATTGGCGATGCTGTTGTTGCCGTCCCAGAACTGCACGCCACCCGCCGCACCGCCCACCAGCAGGTTGACCTGGTTGCCGATGACGGTTTGCACTTCGAGATCGCCAGGCAACACGCTGCCGGGCACGGCACCGATCAGCAGGCCGTTGTCCACCAGCGCGCCGGTGTAGTCGATCAGCCGGTAGATACCCACGCCGAAACCGCCGAGGTCGGTGACGTTAAGGGTGCCGTCGAGGGTCAGGTTGCCGTTGACGCTGACCAGCGCGGTGCCACCTGTGGCCGGGCTGCCAAGGCCTACGTCGAAGATCGAAGCGCTGTGCAGGGTCAGGCTGCCCGTACTCAGCGTGGCGCCACTGCTAGCGGCCAGGTGCGCGCCGTTGGCGATGTCCACGGCGCCAAGAATGCTGCCGCTACCGGTGAGGCTGGCACCGCTGTTGACCTGCACGTTGGCGCTGTTCAACGAGCCGGTGACGTCCAGCGCACCTGCGTTGACTGTCGTGTTGCCGCCGATCACGCTGATGCCCGACAGCTCCAGGCTGCCAGTGCCGTTCTTGATCAGCCCACCGCTGCCAGCCAGGGCGCCGCTGAACACGCTGTCGAGGTTGCTGCTGCCAACACTCAGGTTGGTGCCGGCGCCCAGGTTCACCGTACCGGCACCGCTCAGGCCACCAACGCTGGTGCTGGCGCCGAGGTTCAGGCTGGCACCGGCACCAACATTGAGTGCCGAGGCATTGCCAAGCGCCGTATTGCCCACCGTGGTGAGGCTGCCGGCAAGCAAGTCGATGGCCCCGCTGAAGGCGTTGGCGCCACTCAGGATCAGGTCGGCCAAGCCGTTCTTGATCAGCCCACCGCTGCCGCTGATGTCGCCGCTGAGGGTCAAATCGTTGCTGCCGCCTAGGGTCAGGGTGTTGCCCAGCGCAATGTCGTTACCCAGGTTGACCACGGCACTGTTGTCCAGACTGGCGGCGCCGGCCACAGTCAGAGTGCCGCTACCCAAGGCGTTGTCGTTGCCGACGATCAGGCCACCTGCGTTGACAGTGACGCCACCACTCAAGGTATTGGCGCCGTTCAGGGTCAGGGTGTTGCTGCCGCTCTTGACCAGTTGCCCGGTGCCGCTGATTACGCCAGCAAGGCTCAGGTCGTTGCTACCGGCCAGGGTCAGGTCGGCGCCCAGGGCGATAGCGTTGCCCAGACTGAGCGCCGCGCTGTTATCCAGGCTGGCAGCGCCGCCGACGCTGAGCGTACCGCTGCCCAGCGCGTCGTCGTTGCCCAGCAGCAGACTGCCGGCGTTGAGCAGGGTGCCGCCGCTCCAGGTGTTGTTACCGTTCAGGGCCAAGGCGCTGGCGCCGTCCTTGATCAATTGCCCGGTGCCGCTGATCACGCCATCGAGGTCTAGGTCGTTGCTGCCGGACACGGTCAGGTTGGCGTCCAGTGTGATGGCATTGCCCAGGCTCAGTGCCGTGTTATTGTCCAGGCTGCTGGCCCCGGCCACGGTCAGCGTACCGCTGCCCAGGGCGTTGGCATTGCCCAGCAGCAGGCCGCCGGCATTGAGCGTGGTGCCACCGCTGTAGGTGTTGCTGGCAGAAAGGGTCAGGGTAGTGGTGCCGTTCTTGACCAGACTGCCAGTGCCCGCGATCACGCCACCCAGGCCAAGGTCGGTGCTGCCATCGACGGTCAAAGCGCCTGCCAGGTTGAGCGCATTGGCGAGGCTGAGCGCAGTGCTGGTGTCCAGATGGGTGCCGCCCGCAGCATTCAGTGTGCCACTGCCCAACGCGCTGGCGTTGCCCAGTATCAGGTTGCCGGCGTTGAGGTTGGTGTTGCCGAGGTAGGTGTTGGCGCCGTTCAGGGTGAGGGTGGCCGAGCCATTCTTGGTCAGTCCGCCGACGCCCGCAATCACGCCGCCCAGGGTCAGGTCGTTGCTGCCGGCCAGGTTGAGGTTGCCCGCCAGGTTGACATTATTGGCGATATTCAGTCCGGCAACGTTGCTGTCGAGGGTGGTGTTGGCGGCGGCATTGAGGGCGCCGCTGCCCAGCGCGGTGGCGCTGCCCAGCATCAGGGTGCCCGCGTTGAGAGTGGTGTTGCCGCTTTGGGTGTTGTTGCCACTTAGGGTCAGGGTGGCGCTGCCGTTCTTGATCAGCCCGCCGCTACCGCTGACGGTGCCCGTCAGGTTGAGGTTGTTGGCGCCCGCCACGGTGAGATTGCTGCCCAGGTTGACGGCGTTGTCCACGCTCAACGCGGCCGTGCTGCTCAAGGTTGACGCGCCACCGACGCTCAGCGCGCCCGTGCCGAGGGCGGCCGCGCTGGCCAAAGTCAGGGTACCGGCGTTGAGGGTCAGGCCGCCGCTGAAGGTGTTGACCCCACCCAGGGTGAGGTTCGCGCTGCCGTTCTTCACCAGCGCGCCGGTACCGCTGATGATACCGCCCAGGGTGGTGGCACTGGTGCCGGCCAGGGTCAGCGTGTTGGCGGCCAGATCCACCGCGTTACCCAGGTTGACCGCGGTATTGGCATCCAGACTGGCGTTGCCGGTCAGGCTCAGCGCGCCGCTGCCCAGCGCGTTGTTGTTGCCCACGGTCAACGTGCCGGTGTTCAGGGTAACGCCGCCACTGAAGGTATTGTTGCCATTGAGCGTGAGCCCCGCCGCGCCGGTTTTGACCAGGCTACCGGTGCCGCTGATCACGCCGCCCAGGGTGGTGGCGCTGGTGCCCAACAGGTTCAGGGTGTTGGCGCCAAGGTTGACCGCATTGGCCAGACTCACGGCGGTGTTGGCGTCCAGGCTGACGTTACCGCCCAGGGTCAACGCGCCGCTGCCCAGGGCGTTGTCGTTGCCTACGGTCAAGGTGCCGGCATTGAGCGTGGTACCGCCGCTGAAGGTGTTGTTGCCATTGAGCGTGAGCCCCGCAGCGCCGGTTTTGACCAGGCTGCCAGTGCCGCTGATCACGCCGCCCAGGGTGGTGGCGCTGGTGCCCAACAGGTTCAGGGTGTTGGCGCCAAGGTTGACCGCATTGGCCAGACTCACGGCGGTGTTGGCGTCCAGGCTGACGTTACCGCCCAGGGTCAACGCGCCGCTGCCCAGGGCGTTGTCGTTGCCTACGGTCAAGGTGCCGGCATTGAGCGTGGTACCGCCGCTGAAGGTGTTGTTGCCATTGAGCGTGAGCCCCGCAGCGCCGGTTTTGACCAGGCTGCCAGTGCCGCTGATCACGCCGCCCAGGGTAGTGGCGCTGGTGCCCAGCAGGTTCAGGGTGTTGGCGCCCAGGTTGACCGCGTTGGCCAGGCTCACGGCGGTGCTGGCGTCCAGGCTGACGTTACCGCCCAGGGTCAAAGCACCGCTGCCCAGGGCGTTGTTGTTGCCGACGGTCAGGGTGCCAGCGTTCAGGGTCAGACCGCCGCTGAAGGTGTTGTTGCCGTTCAGGGTCAGGCCTGCGGCACCACTCTTGATCAAGCTGCCAGTGCCACTGATCACACCGCCCAAGGTGGTGGCGTTGTTGCCGGGCAGCGTAAGGGTGTTGGCTCCCAGCGCGATGGCGTTGGCCAGACTCACCGCGCTGCTGGCGTTGAGCGTGGCACTGCCGGTGAGGCTCAGGGCACCGGTACCCAGCGCCGCATTGTTGCCGACGTTGAGGGTGCCGGTGGCCAGCGTGGTGCCGCCGCTGTAGGTGTTGGCGCCACTGAGGGTCAGATCGCCGCTGCCGCTCTTGACCAGCGAGCCGGTGCCGCTGACCACCCCGCTCAAGGTCAAGGCGTTGCTGCCCGGCAGGGTCAACGCTGCGCTCAGCCCCACGGCATTGCTCAACACCAAGGGCACACTGCCCTGCAGCGTGGAGGCAGCAGTCACGCTCAGTGCACCGCTGCCCAATGCGGCAGCGCTGCTCAGGTTCAGGCCACCGCCGCTCAAGGTAGTGCCGCCACTGAAGGTATTGGTGCCGCTCAGGGTCAGCAGGCCGGTTCCGGTCTTGACCAACGAGCCGGTGCCGGAGAGCACGCCGCTCAGGGTCATGGCGTTGGCGCCACCAGCGGAAAGCGCACCATTGAGGGTGATGGCATTGGCCACGGTCTGTCCGGCCACACTGGCCAGCAGACTACCGCCGTTTGCGATGATCGCGCCGGTGCCGAAGGCAGATCCATTGTTGAAGTTGATCACGCCGCCGTTGAGGGTGGTCTGCGCCGCGCCGCTCATCAGTTGGCCAACGAGCGTCCAGGTGCCACTGTCAACGATCAGGCGGTTGAAGTTGATGTAGTTGGCCGCATTGATGGTGCCGCTGCCGGCACTGCCGCTGCCGCCGCCAATCGCATTTTGCAGCGCCAGGGTGTTGGTGCCGCCGGCACCACCGTCGACCACACCGGCGGCGGCGAAGGACAGCAATGGGTTGCTGGTGACCAACAGCTCGACGCCCACGCCCAATCCGGCACTCACCAAGGAGCCGGTAATGGCGTTGAAACGGTTGGTGCTGTTGGCGCCCATCGACAGGCTGCCGGTCAGGGTGCCGGCGTTGGTGAAGGTGTTGCCGGTAGAGGAAGCCTGAAACGCCGTACGGCCCAGGATGGTGCCGGTGTTGGTGAAGTTCACCGTACCGCCGCCCGTCACGGCGATGACCGGGGTGTCCTCGCTGAGCAGGCTCAGGCTGGCCAGGGGCGACGAACCGATGCTGCCGGCGTTGCTGATGTTGGCCGTGCCGCCTGAGGCGATACGCACGTCCATCGCCATGCCGGTGAGGTTCAGCAGGTTGGTGCCCAACAGCGCGCCAGTGCCCTTGATCACGCCGGTGGCGGTGTTGTTGATGGTGAGCGTACCACCGGCACTGGTGTTGCCGATCTGCAACGCAGTCGACTGGATACTCAGCGCGCCCAACAACGTTGGGTCGATCGTACCGGAGTTGTTCAACGTGTTACCGCCACCGCTGAGTGTAAGCGAGGTACCGCCCACACCCAGCAACGTCCCCAAGGTTGCGCCGCTCTGCACGTTCACCGTCAGCCCGCCAGTGGCGTTACTGTAGCTTGGCGCGAGCGGGTTGGCGGCCCCGGTGCAGGTCACGGTACTGCTCGCCAGGCTGCATGCAGCCAGCACTTGCTCGCTGGTGAAGGTAAAGGCCAAGGTCCCTACGGCCAAGCTTACGGCCAGAGACAGCTGAGACACACGGGCAGGCAAACGAACGGCAACACTTCTGTCCACGGGGCGCTCCTTCGTGGATCAGGCGTTCAGTCCTTTGAGGCGTGTGAAGCGTCGTTTTAGAAACTGCGAAACACGCATTGGCCGAAAACCTGACCCCTGGCTACAGATTTTCCTTTGAGGGAATGTGTAGCCGGTCGGAGTCAGGGGAGCACAGCGCAGGCGCAGGTCAAATAGTGTTAATACTTTTTCTAGCCACCCCGTATTCATTGGATTATCTAGCGCAACGGATTGGATCCAGCCGACGAAAGGTAGTGGCTAAGTGCTAGACCATACGGGCTTTCGGCGTGTTTTCGAGCGCACGCGCGGGCGCGGTTCACGCCACTTGCGCGCCGTCATCGGGCCAGTGCGGCTCGTTGGCCTCCGGTGGTGTCAGCGGTGGCAAGCCATAGGCTGCACGGGCGTCGTCGCATCTGGGATTGTGTACACCGTTTTCCCAGGACGCCTCGAACTCGCGGCAAGGGCTCGAACGGTTCTCATAGATCGTGCAAGCCACTTGGGTGCCGATCTCGCCGCCCAGGCTGACGCAGCGGCAGGGTTTGGCGTCGGTACCGATCATCGCGACCCGGGTGGGGTTGATCTGCACCACCAGATCGTCGGGCACCAGCCCGCCGGCAGACTGGCATTCACCCCAGAAGAAAGACACACGAAAGTAGCCGCAGCAGGCGCCGCAGGTCAGGCAAGGGTTCTGTTCGGACATGATGGCCAGGAGGGAAAGTTGTTGTTGTCGGGCCGGGTGGCCGCGGCGCTATTTGTAATCCAGGCGCGAACGGCTGAGAAGAGGGGGGAATGAAAAAAACACGGCCGCTGGTCGCGGCCTCAAGCGGCTAGCTACAAGCGGCAAGAAAAAGCACTGTGCTCTCCCCTGCCACTGATAGCGAAAGCCACAAGCAGCCGGTATTGCACCGTTCAGCTGGCGGCTTGCGGCTTATTTGCTGGTCAAGCCATCGGCGCGGAACATCTGCCGAATACCGCGAATGGCCTGGCGAATGCGGTCCGGGTTCTCGATCAGGGCAAAACGCACATGGTCATCGCCGTAATCGCCAAAACCAATGCCCGGCGACACGCAGACCTTCGCCTCAGCCAGCAGCTTCTTGGAGAACTCCAGCGAGCCCAGGTGTGCATAGGCCTCGGGGATCTTGGCCCATACATACATCGAGGCCTTCGGGTTCTCGACCATCCAGCCCATTTCATGCAGGCCCTTGACCAGCAGGTTGCGGCGCTGGCGGTACTGCTCGGCGATGTCGCGCACGCATTGCTGGTCGCCTTCGAGGGCCGCGATGGCCGCCACTTGCAGCGGCGTGAAGGTGCCATAGTCGTGGTAGCTCTTGATTCGTGCCAAGGCGCTGACCAACTCGGGATTGCCGACCATGAAGCCGATCCGCCAGCCGGCCATGTTGTAGCTCTTGGACAGCGTGAAGAACTCCACCGCGATGTCCTTGGCCCCCGGGACCTGCATGATCGACGGCGCCTTCCAGCCGTCGTAGACGATATCGGCGTAGGCCAGGTCATGCACTACCAATACATCGTACTGCTTGGCCAGGGCCACCACGCGCTCGAAGAAGTCCAGTTCGACGCACTGTGCGGTCGGGTTGGAGGGGAAACCGAGGATCATCATCTTCGGCTTGGGGATCGACTCGCGAATCGCCCGCTCCAGCTCGTTGAAGAAATCCACCCCCGGTACCAGCGGCACCGAGCGTACTTGCGCCCCGGCGATCACTGCGCCGTAGATGTGAATCGGGTAGCTGGGGTTGGGGACCAGCACGGTATCACCCTGGTCGAGGGTGGCAAGCATCAGGTGCGCAAGGCCTTCCTTCGAGCCGATGGTGACGATGGCTTCGCTTTCCGGGTCGATCTCAACCGCGTAGCGCTCCTGATACCAGCGCGAGATGGCGCGGCGCAGACGCGGAATCCCGCGGGAGGTGGAGTAACCGTGGGTGTCTTCACGCTGGGCGACCTGCACCAGCTTCTCGACGATATGCGGCGGGGTCGCGCCGTCGGGATTGCCCATGCTCAGGTCGATGATGTCCTCGCCGCGGCGGCGCGCGGCCATCTTGAGCTCGGCGGTGATATTGAAGACGTATGGGGGGAGACGATCAATGCGCGCGAAACGGCGCGGCGAACCTGGATTGGCCATGCTTTCCTCTGGGGACGTAAGCGCCCGGAACCGTCCGAGCGACGCTGGTCGCTGCGGCGACCAAATCAGACGATAGTCCCGCAGCAGTTATTTAGTAAAGAGAAATTTCCTGTTTTTATAAATTTTTTCAGGCCTATACGTCGTATTTTTATGATTTACACGAACACAAAAACATTCAACCCCCTCATACAGGGCTGCAACCCATTGATTTGCAAGCCGCCATGACGCTCGACGCAGGTCAAATCATCAGGTGCTCAGCGCAAGGCGTTGTAGGTAGCCCCATCGACCTGTGACAGCGCCAACCCCTCACGCGGCTCGAACCCCTGTCCGGTGATGGCGCTGAAGCTTGAGCTCTGGTTGCCGTAGTGGGCAGTCCGGTCATCGACGCTGCCTTCGGTCAGCAGGGTGTACGAATGCTTGCGCATGGCCACGTAACGCGCCTCTTGCCTGGCCATGGTGTTGTGGTACTCCATCAACTGGCCATCGCTGAGCTTGACGGTCTTGGCCAGCGACACGCCCCAGCGCGACAGGCACACCTCGGCGAAATGGCGCACGACCAAGCCGGGCTCGACCAGATCCTGGCCGCTACCTGCACCGTCGGCCGAGGCATTTCCTACAAGCGTCGCATGGCGTCCGGGCATCGGAAAAACATGCACACGCGTGCCCGCAACGCAGCGCGGCACCACGCAGGCGAAGCCCTTGGAGCGCTCGTCGCGGGAGTAGAAGCCGACATACTCCTTGACGTTATCTTGCAGTAGCACGCGATGCGGCTGTACCTGCAACACCCCCGGCACCGGGTCGATGACGAAGATGTTGACCGGCACGTGCATAAGCTGCGGATCATTGGCCATGGCATTGGCGAGCATGTGGCAACTAATACCCCCCCTGCTCCACCCCACCAGGTTGACCTGAGACGGGATACGCGGCTTGCGGAACAGGCGAATGATCTGCTCCTGCAAGTCCTGGGAAGTGAGCAGGCGACTGCCATAGTCGTAGGTCCGCCAGAACCACGAAGCGGTCGCGGTGGCATCCGGGATAGGTACACCCGATGCCTTGAGTCGGCTGTACTCGGCCTCGCTGAGGTTCGTGCGCTTCCAGTTGCTCTCACCCTTGATGAGTTGCAACACGTGACTGACGTTCTCTTCCCAGCCTCGGCCAAACAACTGGCCGGTCCAGTTGAAGTATCCGCCAGGTTCGACGAACAAGTCATCATCCTGCAGGTTGCCGCTGCCTGGACCATCGACTGCGATCCAATGGGCGAACTCCCTGCCCTGATCGTTGCTGGCCAGGGTCGAGACCAGCTCGCCGTTCCAGAAATGCGGATGGCGGTCGTCGAAACGGTGCGAACCGGTGCCACAGAAATACGCCGTGAATACGCTCATGCCAAAGGCTCCTGAATGATCGGAGCCCAGAGGATGAATAGCCGCAGACTTCACCAACAGCCGGAAACCCGACCGCCAGATAAAGAAAAACCCCGGCACGAGGGCCGGGGTTCTCCGTATAACAGGCGTCTGTATCAGCGCGCGTAGGTCATCAGCACATCGGCTGCGGTCTGGCTGTCCACCCCCATCATCACGCTCAAGGCTGTGACGAGGAGAATGGAGAAACCAAACACTTTGCGCGCCCACTTGCTGTCGTCCTCGGCCTTGTAGCCGCCCCAGGCCATGTACAGCCAGTACAGGCCCATGGCAGCGGCGACGGCGAGGTAACCCAGGCCGGCATAGCCACCCAAGGTCAGCATCAAGGTGGCGAGCACGAAGGCCAGCACGTACAGCACGATCTGCTTCTTCGCCGCCAGGATACCGCGCGCCACCGGCAGGACCGGAATGTTGGCAGCGCTATAGTCCTTGAAGCGGAAGATCGCGATGGCGAAGCTGTGCGGCATCTGCCACAGGCTGAACATCACCAGCAGGGTCACGGCAGCCAGGTCGAAGCTGTTGCTCACGGCGCAGTAGCCAATCACCGGAGGCATGGCACCGGACAGGCTGCCAACCAAGGTGCCGTGCACCGACTTACGTTTGAGCCACAGGCTGTAGAAGCCGACGTAGACGATGAACCCAACCAGCGCACAGAACGCCGCCAGCGGGTTGGCCTGGACATACAGCAGGCTGAAGCCCGCCACCCCGAGCAGGGTGGCGTAGACCAGCGCGAGGGTCAGCGACATGCCGCCCTGCACCATGACGCGGTTCTTGGTGCGCTCCATCTTGTGGTCGATGTCACGGTCGATGCAGTTGTTGAACACGCACCCGGACGCCACCACCAGCGAAGTACCGATCACCACTGCCAGGAACAGGGCGAAGTCCACATGGCCCTTCGAGGCAAGGAAGAAGCCGCCTGCCACGGAAAGCACGTTACCGAAAATGATCCCCGGTTTGGTGATTTGGATAAAGTGCTTAACGGACATGCAGGCTTACCTCACTTGGCCATCATTTCGAAGTGGATGCTGAACATGATCCACAGCGACAGGCCGACCAACAGAGCGATCACCAAAGTGGTGAACAGGAACGTCGACACGTTGGAACGCTGCTCTTTCGAGCGATCCATGTGCAGGAAGTAGACGAGGTGTACTACTACCTGGATGACGGCCATGGCCACCACGATCAGAACGGTCAGGTTCTTCGGCAGGCTTGGGAACATCACCAGGCCAAACGGGATCGCGGTCAGGATGATCGACAGTACGAAGCCGATCATGTAGGACTTCACGCTGCCGTGATTGCCTTCGTGATGAGTGTCGTGTGCGCTAGCCATTACAGAACCCCCAGCAGGTAGACGACGGTGAATACGCAGATCCAGACCACGTCCAGGAAGTGCCAGAACAGGCTCAGGCAGCTCATGCGGGTCTTGGCGGTCGGCGTGATGCCGTGCTTGTTGATCTGATACATCATGACCGACATCCAGATCAGACCGGCAGTCACGTGCAGACCGTGGGTACCGACCAGCGCGAAGAACGCCGACAGGAAGCCACTGCGCTGCGGGCCGAAACCTTCTGCGACCAGGTGATGGAACTCGTAGATTTCCATCGCGATGAAGCCGGCACCGAACAGGAAGGTCACGGCCAACCAGCCCAGTACGCCTGCCTTGTTACCGGCGAACATCTTCAGCATGGCGAAGCCGAAGGTGATCGAGGACAGCAGCAGGAACGCGGTCTCAACCAGCACGAAGTCGAGCTGGAAGATGTCGTGACCCGACGGGCCGCCGGCAAAACTGCCGGACAGCACCGCGTAGGTGGCGAAGAGCGACGCAAACAGGATGCAGTCGGTCATCAGGTAGAGCCAGAAACCGAGGACGGTCATCTGGCCCGAGTCGTGGTGGTGATCGTCGTGCCCATGGTCGTGACCATGTGCATCACCGTGCATTACTTGAGTGGACATTGATTACACCCGTTCAAACGATTCGACACGTGCGCCGGCAGGCAGAGCACCTGCTTGAGCCAGCGCTTTCATGCGCTCGCCCTCGATGCGCGCCACTTCTTCGGCCGGCACCATGTAGCCCTGGTCGTCACGCGCAGCGTGGCGAACGAAGACCGCGATGGTCGCGACCAGGCTCGCGCCAACCAGCCACCAGATGTGCCAGATGAAGGCGAAGCCGAACACGGTCAGGAACAGACCCATGAACAGGCCGGTAGCAGTGTTGCTCGGCATGTGGATCGCTTCGTACTTGGCAGGCGCCTTGTAGGCAGCACCGGCTTGCTTGGCTTCGTGCCAGGCGTCCAGACCAACGTGTTCTGGCATGTGAGCAAAGTTGTAGAACGGAGGTGGCGACGAAGTCGACCATTCCAGGGTACGACCGCCCCATGGGTCGCCGGTCACGTCCAGGTTCTGCTTGCGGTCGCGGACCGACACGTAGATCTGGATCAGCTGGCAAGCGATACCGAACAGGATCAGCACGGCGCCGACGACGGCCACGTACAGGTAGGGTTCCCACAGCGGGTTGTCGGAGTGGTTCAGGCGACGAGTCATGCCCATGAAGCCCAGCGCGTACAGCGGCATGAATGCCACGTAGAAGCCGGAGATCCAGAACCAGAAGGCAGCCTTGCCCCACTTCTCGTTCAGGGTGAAGCCGAAGGCTTTCGGGAACCAGAAGGAGAAACCAGCGATGTAGCCGAAGACCGCGCCACCGATGATTACGTTGTGGAAGTGAGCGATCACGAACAGGCTGTTGTGCAGGACGAAGTCAGCACCTGGAACGGCCAGCAGAACGCCGGTCATACCACCGATCGAGAAGGTGACCATGAAGCCCAGGGTCCACATGATCGGCGCGGTGAAACGCAGACGGCCCTGGTAGATGGTGAACAGCCAGTTGAACAGCTTCACACCGGTCGGAATGGAGATCAGCATCGTCGCCAGGCCGAAGAAGGTGTTGACGCTGGCGCCGGCACCCATGGTGAAGAAGTGGTGCAGCCAGACCGCGAAGCCGAGCACGGCAATCGCGCCCGAGGCGTAGATCATCGAGTGGTGACCGAACAGGCGCTTGCCTGCGAAGGTCGAGGTGACTTCCGAGAACACACCGAAGGCCGGCAGGATCAGGATGTAAACCTCAGGGTGACCCCATGCCCAGAACAGGTTGACGTACATCATCGGGTTCCCACCAAGCTCGTTGGTGAAGATGTGGAAGTCCAGATAACGGTCAACGGTCAGCAGGGCCAGTGCAGCAGTCAGGATCGGGAACGAAGCGACGATCAGCACGTTGGCCCAGGTGCAGGTCCAGGTGAAGATCGGCATGTCCATCAGCTTCATGCCAGGGGCGCGCATCTTCATCACGGTGACGAGGAAGTTCACGCCGGTCAGTGTCGTACCCAGGCCTGAGAGCTGTAGCGCCCAGATGTAGTAGTCGACACCCACCCCAGGACTGTACTGAATACCCGCGAGCGGCGGATAGGCAACCCAGCCGGTCTTGGCGAATTCACCAACGCCCAGCGAGATGTTGACCAGCAGCACGCCTGCCAGCAGCAGGTAGAAGCTCAGGGAGTTCAGGAACGGGAAGGCAACGTCACGTGCACCGATCTGCAGAGGAACAGCAAGGTTCATCAGGCCGGTGAAGAACGGCATCGCCATGAAGATGATCATGATCACACCATGCGCGGTGAAGATCTGGTCATAGTGTTCAGGCGGCAGATAGCCTTCGGAGCCACCGGTGGCGGCGGCCAGCTGGGTACGCATCATGATGGCGTCGGCGAAGCCGCGCAGCAGCATGACCATCGCGACGATGATGTACATCACGCCGATTTTCTTGTGGTCGACAGTGGTCAACCACTCGGTCCACAAGTAGGTCCACTTGCGGAAATAGGTGATGGCACCAACGACGGCGATACCACCGAGCGCGATCATGGCAAGCGTCACCATGACTATCGGCTCGTGATAGGGTATCGCCTCCAGGCTTAATTTACCGAACATCTCTTACTCCTCTGCACCGGCAGCTGGTTGCACACTCGATTCCACACCGTGGGTAGTGGCCAGATCTTTGCTGCCAGCTTCTTCGTGGACCGGCTTGCCGCGGTTCATGCCTTCGTACTTGTCGACGATGGTCTGGAACAGCTCAGCTGGCGCCTCGCTGTACAGCGCGACTGGGTTGTATTCGCTAGGCTTGGCCAGGGCTTCGTACTCGGCCTTGCCCAGTTTCAACGGCGACTGCTTCACTTCGGCGACCCACTTGTCGAAGTCTTCCTGGGAAGTAGCAGTAGCCTTGAATTTCATGCCGGTGAAGCCGGCGCCGCTGTAGTTGGCGGAGATACCGTCGAACTCACCGTTCTCGTTGGCGATCAGGTGCAGTTTGGTGGTCATGCCGGCCATGGCGTAGATCTGGCCGCCCAGGCCCGGGATGAAGAACGAGTTCATCACGGCGTCGGAGGTCACACGGAAGTTGACCGGGACGTTGGCTGGGAAGTTGATCTTGTTGACCGTGGCGATACCCTGCTCCGGGTAGATGAACAGCCACTTCCAGTCCAGTGCGACCACGTCGATCTGGATCGGCTTGACGTCCGAATCCAGCGGACGGTAAGGGTCCAGCTTGTGGGTGGAGTGGTAGGTGAAGTAGCCCAGGGCAATGATGATCAGGATCGGGATGATCCACACCGCGGCTTCAATCTTGGTCGAGTGCGACCAGTCCGGGGTGTAGGTGGCAGCCTTGTTGGAAGCACGGTACTTCCAGGCGAACGCCAGGGTCATGATGATGACGGGCACGACCACCAGCAGCATCAGGCCGGTGGCGATCAGGATCAGGTTCTTCTGCTCAATGCCCACCTGGCCCTTCGGATCGAGCAGGGTCCAGTTGCACCCACTGAGTAAAAGCATGCCTAAAAAGGGCAATATGCCAAACAGTCTGGGGTAACGCTTTTTACTCATCTCACGACCTCTAGATCAGCTTGCTTCAATGCAATTTGTGTTTTGGTAGCCAACACTTCGTCCTGCCAAGTGCGGCACTGCGCGCCCGTACTGGCTCCTGCCCGTGGTCTGACTGCAGGACCTTGGCGTCGAAGCGCGGTAGCGGTGCGTATGGTTTCGTAGGCAACAGGCCTGTACTTCAGACCAAGTCCATTTGGTGCGGGAAAACGCGGAGGGGGGTCCGCCCGGTATCGCCGTTGGGCGAAACTTGACGAAGTCAGCAAAAGGGAGCGCTGCGGCTTCCTTCAATCCTGCGACTTGCAAGCAGTGCCGAACGGAAATTGGGGGCGATTGTAGTGAGGTCGCCCACCATTGACTATGACTTATTGCGCAACAGTCTTTTACAGAATACGTAACAATACTGGTCAAAAAATCAACTTCGCGACAGTTTGTCGCACCCCGTCCAATAGCCCTCAAACCCGCATTGCGCAAGGCCTGAAGCTTGATGCTGATCAATTATTCGACAGGGTTCGCGCCTTCTCTCTCACTGCAATAGACCTGGGTCAAAAAAGAACTTTGGTCTAAGCCTGACGACGGTTGCGGTAGATCCCCAAGGGCACCAGCGCCGCAGTCAGTACGAAAGCCACCAATGCCCATTGCGCGAGCGAAAGCCCCAGGATCGGCGGGTACGGCGTCGAGCAGAAACCGTCGACCTGGAATGCCAGCGGCCACAGCTTGGCCAGCGGCAGGTCGTCGACGATCGGTTGCAGTGTATCGATGCCGCAGCTGACCATCGGGTTGGCGAGTATATACACATGGTTGCCAGCCGCAATGATTCCCCCAACGGCACTGAGCACGACCAGCGCCTCAAAGAAGGTCAGGCTGCGTCGCCCCGGCATGGCAGCGGCCAGGAACGCGAAGATCGCGATGAACAACAGGGCGTAGCGCTGCAGGATGCACAGCGGGCACGGAGCCTCACCCAGCACCACCTGCATGTACAACGCACCGCCGATCAGCGCCAGACAGATCAGGCCCAGTAGCACCAGGAAGCGCCGTTCGCGGTTCAGGCGCGATGAGAGTTCGTTCATAGCCGATTCCTTCGATGGAGAGTGGCAGCGCAGGCTGCCCGACGGGCGCCAAGTCTACACGCTGGATCAAACAGGGAAAGCGTCGAAGAAAGGCATACGCGGCTATCCACCGATGCTCTAGGACCGGATAGGCCGGTTTCGGTTCACTGCTCAGCCTGAAAAAACACCCCAGCCCACGCCTGGGACAAGGGCAAGCCCCTCGACAATCGGAAGTGAAGGATAACCTGATTAATGCAGGATTAAAGATGAAGGAAGGTGTAACCGCGTTCATCTCTTTTGCTATATAGAAGAAGCGGCCTAAACCCTCGCGGTGCACCTAGGCGCACCGCGAGAGGCAGAGCACGTTACACCAAAGCCGCCGCTGGCCCGAAGAATTCATAGCGGCTCTGCCCTGGCGGCACGCCAATCGCCTTCAGGTGGCGCTTGATCGCGGCCATGAAACCCTTCGGCCCGAGGAAGTACACCTGTACATCACGCTCGCGTGGCAGCCACTCGGCCAGCAGTTCCTGATTCAGCACGCCCAGCGCATCGGCATGCTGGCTGCCGTCATCCTCGGCATAACAATAGAAGCGCTTGAGCTGTGGATGCCGCGCCGCCAGTTCATCGACCCAGTCACCGAAAGCGTGCACCGCGCCATTGCGCGCACAATGAATGAAATGCACCGGGCGTGTGGTCTTGAGCGCCGCCTCCAGCATCGCCAGGGTCGGGGTGATGCCCACGCCACCACTGATCAGCACTAGCGGCTTGTCACCGGCCGCCAGGGTGAAGTCACCGGCCGGTGGGAATAGTTGCAGGGTATCGCCCACCTTCAACGCATCATGCAGGTAGTTGGACACCTTGCCTCCCGGCTCGCGCTTGACGCTGATGCGGTACTGCACACCGTCGCACAGCGCCGACAGCGAGTAGTTGCGCCGCTGCTCCTGGCCATCGACGAACAATTGCAGGCCGATGTATTGACCAGGCTCGGCCTTGAGCACGGGTTGGCCGTCGACTGGCGCGAAATAGAACGAGACGATCTCGCAGCTTTCCACCTCGCGGCGCACCAGACGGAATTCGCGGGTGCCGCGCCAACCACCGAGCGCCTGCGCCTTCTGTTGGTAAAGGCTCTCTTCAGCGCCAATGAGGATATCGGCCAACTGGCCGTAGGCGGCGCCCCAGGCGTCGATCACTTCGGGGGTGGCGATGTCCTTGCCCAGCACTTCCTCGATGGCCCGCAACAGGCAACTGCCGACGATCGGGTAGTGCTCGGGCAGGATCTGCAAGGCCACATGCTTGTTGATGATCTGCCCAACCAGCCCACCGAGCTGATCGAGCTGGTCGATGTGCCGGGCGTACATCAACACGCCGTTGGCCAAGGCACGCGGCTGGTCACCACTGGCCTGGTGCGCCTGGTTGAACAGCGGTCGCACCTCGGGGTGCTCGTTGAGCATCATCTTGTAGAAATGCGTGGTCAGCGCCTCGCCACCGCTTTCCAGCAGGGGGACGGTGGCCTTGATGATTGCACGTTGTTCGGCATTTAGCATTGCAACGACTCCTGAGCCTTGGGCTTCGAATGGTTGCCTGAGGTATTTCAGCAATCGTGCCAAGTCAAAACACCAATGAATTCGGGGCCTTGAGCGACAAGGTGTCAAAATGACAAGGCTACAGGTATAGTCATTAAGACCAATAGGAGTCATTATGACTGCAAAGCCCCTGCTCACCGCCCTTCTGCCACTGGTCAGCGACTTGTCCCGCGACCTGCCCGACCAGGAGCGCTATCGCCGGCTACTGCAAGCCATGCGTGGCTTGCTGCCATGCGACGCCGCCGCGCTGCTGCGCCTGGACGGCGAGTGGCTGGTGCCACTGGCGGTAGACGGACTGTCAGCGGACACCCTGGGCAGGCGTTTTCGGATCAGCGAGCATCCGCGTTTCCAGATTTTGCTAAGCCGCCCCGAGCCCACGCGTTTTGCCAGTGACAGTCCGCTGCCAGATCCGTATGACGGCTTGGTCAGCGCAGCGCATGTGGACCTTGAAGTACACGACTGCATGGGCTGCCCGCTGATGGTCGACGAGCGGCCCTGGGGCCTGTTGACCCTCGACGCCCTCAGCCCCGGACAGTTCCAACGTCTGGAGCTGGACGCGCTCCAGGCTTTCGCCAGCCTGGCAGCGGCCACCGTGACCGTGGCCGAGCGCATCGAGCACCTGGCCCTTCGCGTCGAAGACGCGCAACAGCGCGCGGAGGTCTACCGCCAGGCCAGCGGCCAGGACCGCGAACTGATCGGTCAAAGCAAGGCACACAAGCATGTGGTCGAAGAGCTGCGTCTGGTCGCTGGCAGCGACCTGACCGTGCTGATTACCGGCGAGACCGGCGTTGGCAAGGAGCTGGTGGCCCAGGCCCTGCACCGCGCCAGTCAACGTGCCGACAAACCGCTGATCAGCCTGAACTGCGCCGCCCTGCCCGACACCCTGGTGGAGAGCGAGCTGTTCGGCCATGTGCGCGGCGCGTTCACCGGCGCCCACGGCGAACGTCGCGGCAAGTTCGAACTGGCCAACGGCGGCACGTTGTTCCTCGACGAAGTCGGCGAGCTACCCCTACCGGTCCAGGCCAAGCTGTTACGGGTGCTGCAAAGCGGCCAGCTGCAACGCTTGGGCTCGGATCGCGAACACCGGGTAGACGTGCGCCTGATCGCCGCCACCAACCGCGACCTGGCCGAAGAAGTGCGCAGCGGCCGCTTTCGCGCCGACTTCTATCACCGCCTCAGCGTCTACCCATTGCGGGTCCCGCCACTGCGCGAGCGTGGTCGTGACGTGCTGTTGCTGGCCGGCTATTTCCTGGAACAGAACCGCTCGCGCCTGGGGCTGGGAAGCCTGCGGTTATCCGCCGAAGCGCAGCACGCCTTGCAGGCCTACGACTGGCCGGGCAACGTGCGCGAACTGGAACACCTGATCGGGCGCTCGGCACTCAAGGCGCTGGGACAACAGGCGCAGCGCCCAAAAATTCTGACCCTGGAAGCGGCAGACCTGGACCTGCGCAGTACGCCCTCCCCTGTATCGGCGCCCACCGCGCCGCCCTCAACCGCCGCCACATTGCCAACAGGCGGCCTGCGCGAGGCGTTGGATGCTTATCAGCGCCAGGTAGTCCAAGCCTGCCTGCAACGCCATGGCGACAATTGGGCCGCAGCGGCGCGCGAGCTGGGGCTGGATCGCGCCAACCTGAACCGGCTGGCCAAGCGCCTGGGGCTACGCTGAACGGCGCTCGCCTAGCGCGGCCCCGACAGCAGACACGTACGTTGCAGGTGCGGCGCCGACGTCCCCCCGTTACGCTGGGTTACAAACTCATCTAAAGCACCGGCCGCACAGGCCGATAACCCGGCATACTCCCTTTTTCGGTAACGAAGGTCCCCCATGGCCACGCAAAAAGCCCGCGCGGACTCGTTGTCCCTGCTGCTCTTCACCCTGCGCAGCGGCAAGCTGATGGCAATCAACTTGCTCAAGGTCAGCGAGATCATTCCCTGCCCGCCACTGACCAAGCTGCCCGAAGCCCACCCGCACGTCAAAGGCGTCGCCACCCTGCGCGGCAATTCGCTGTCGGTGATCGACCTGTCACGCGCCATCGGCGAAATGCCGCTGGCCGACCCGGACGGCGGCTGCCTGATCGTCACCGAGATCAGCCGCTCGCGCCAGGGTCTGCATGTGCAGGCGGTCAGCCGCATCGTCCATTGCCTGAGCACCGATATCAAGCCGCCACCGTTCGGTTCCGGCAACCGCTCGTTCATCACCGGCGTGACCCGGGTCGACAATACCTTGGTGCAGGTGCTGGACATCGAGAAGGTGATCCACGGCATCGCTCCGCCCCATCACGAACCGCATCCAGGCGAGGTGAACGAAGAAGACGCAAGCCTGCTCGCGGCAGCCAACATCCTGGTGGTCGATGACAGCCAGGTGGCCCTGCAGCAATCGGTGCATACCCTGCGCAACCTGGGCCTGGAATGCCACACCGCGCGCAGCGCCAAGGATGCGATCAACGTGCTGCTGGAGCTGCAAGGCACCGACAAGGAGATCAACATCATTGTCTCGGACATCGAAATGTCCGAAATGGACGGCTTTGCCTTCACTCGTACCCTGCGCGAAACCCCGGATTTCCAGCACCTGTACATCCTCCTGCACACTTCGCTGGACAGCGCCATGAGTGGCGACAAGGCCAAGGAGGCCGGTGCCAACGCCATCCTGACCAAGTTCTCCTCGCCAGAGCTGACCGATTGCCTGGTGGTTGCCGCCAGGGCCGTGGTGTTCGCCGAACGCTGATATATTCAGCGACAAACTCCCTGGCTTGATGCCGGGGAGCGTTCGGGCATAATTCGCACCCCTTGGATGTTCGACGGCGGTGCCGCTCATGAAACTTCTCAGCTCCTGGCTGATGGCTTGCGCGCTGTTCAGCGGCGCAGCCCTCGCCTCCAGCCCGCAAGCCTGGAACGACCAGCGCCAGCACATGCTCAAGGCCTGCCTGAAGGCCAGCCAGTTCAACAATGCGCATGCCCTGGGCAAGCCCGCCGAGTTCGATGACCGGGTTGGCTATAGCGCCTTGCTGATCGAAGGCGTCTACCGGCAGAAGCACATGAACAAGCGCACCGGCACCGAACTGTGCCTGTACGACCACCAGCGCCAGCAGGCCTTCGTTACCGAGTGGAATGCAGGCAAGCCGTGAACCACAGCATCCATTTCAGTTGCACCGGCTGTGGCCGATGCTGCACCGGCCACCATGTTCCCCTCACCCTTGCTGAAACCCACCGCTGGGCGGCGTCCGGCGGGCAAGTGGTGGTGCTCATCGAAGGCTTTATCAGCGATGGCCCCGGGATGCCGCTGGAGCAACGCGAGCATGTGCTACGCCGCTCCCACCCCGTGCGCTGCGGCGACGGCGAACTACAGGTGTCGGTGACCTTCGCCGCGTTCAACCCTGGTCGCTGCCGCAACCTTGACGACGACGACCGCTGCACGATCTATGCGCAGCGGCCACTGGTATGCCGTATCTATCCAGCCGAGATCAACCCGCACCTGCCGCTGCGCCCAGAAAACAAGGACTGCCCAAGCGAAGCCTGGCAGCAGGGGCCGGCGCTGATCCTCGGTGGGCAGTTGCAGGATGCAGGGCTCATCGCGCTGATCGAGGCCTCACGCCGGGCCGACCGTGAAGATATCGCCAGCAAGGTCGCCATCTGCCAGGCACTGGGGATGACCACCAGTGCGCTCAAGGGCAACGGCTTTACCGCCTGGCTACCCGACATGGGCGCCCTGCTTTCGGCGCTGGAGACGCAGACGCAGCCTGTGGATAACGCCACGCAATCGCAGTGGCAAGTACACATGACTGACGAGGCCCTGGCTGCCAGCCTGCACCTGCATGGTGTGCAGACCACCGCCGAAGCACCGGTGTACTACGCCTTTATCGGGTTTTGAGCGCGAACGCCACTAGGGGATACTCACCAGCAACGTGACCCCGGTCGGCTGCATCGCCCGCGCCTGGGCGCCATCGGTGAGCGCAATGACCTGCATGTTCAAGGCAGCGGCCTTGCCACATGCGGGGTCACTGAGATCGTAGCTTAACCGCAGCGTGACCCCGTCGACGCTAATCAAGCGGCCCTGCGCTGGCGGACTGCGCCGCGTAAGGCTAGCGTCGCCGACCTGTAGCGCGCAGGTAGGCTCGACAATGCGGCCGCGGAACTCGATCACGCCTTGGGCCATCGTGTGCAGGACAACACCCGAAAACGTGATGACCACAAGCCAGAGGGTGAACATGAGCTTTTTCATGGTGTGCGCCTTGCCTCGGTGGGTACACCCTCAGCATGCCGCGCATCAGGCGTTAGCCAAATGGCGAAACTGCGCCACATGGCGTCGTCGTTTTCCCATTCAAGATCAGAAAAAGCCGCATCAATGCCTAACTGACAGCCATGACAGCTTGCTGTCACGCTGCCGACCCCCATGACACGCTATAAGAAACCTATCCCCACGCCACCGCGAACATCCCATGACCGCACGCCCGATGCGTTACTTGCCGATCATCCTGGCCGCTGCCGCCCTCTTCGCCGTAGCGGGTTGGCTACTGGACAAACCTGCGGCCCCGAGCACGGCCAGCGCGGGCATTCCGGTACGCGTGGTGGCGGTGGCCCAGCAAGACGTGCCGCGCTACCTGGGCGCTATCGGCTCGGTACTGTCGCTGCACAGCGTCGAAGTGCGACCGCAGGTCGAAGGCGTGCTCACGCAAGTCCTGGTGAAGGAAGGGCAATGGGTGAAACAGGGCGACTTGCTGGCCACCCTCGATGACCGGGCGATCCGCGCCAGCCTTGACCAGGCCCGCGCACAACTCGGCCAGACACAGGCGCAACAGCAAGTGGCCAACGTCAACCTCAAGCGCTACAAGCTGCTGAGCAGCGACGACAGCGTGTCGAAACAGACCCTCGACCAGCAGCAGGCGCTGGTCAATCAGTTGCAGGCAACGCTCAAAGGCGACCAGGCGGCCATCGACAACGCCAGCGTGCAGTTGAGCTACACGCAGATCCGCTCGCCGGTCAGCGGCCGCGTGGGTATTCGCAACGTCGACCCGGGCAACCTGGTGCGCACCAGCGATACCCAGAGCCTGTTCAGCGTCACCCAGATCGACCCGATCGCGGTGGAGTTCTCACTGCCACAGCAGCAGTTACCGACCCTGCAAAACCTGCTAAAGGCCAGTACCCCGGCCCAGGTCGAGGCTTACATGGACGCCGACGGCGAGCGCAGTCTGCTGGGCACGGGGCACCTAGCGCTGATCGACAACCAGGTATCGGCCACCACCGGCACGGTGCGGGTCAAGGCCGAATTCGACAACCAGGACGGCCACCTGTGGCCTGGCCAACTGGTCACCGTGCGCCTGCGCACCGCCGTGGATGAGCACGCCCTGGTGGTGCCGCCGCCGGTGGTGCAGCGCAGTATCGACGGCCACTTCGTCTACCGCCTGGACGGCGACAAGGTCACCAGCGTGCCGGTGAAAGTGCTGTATCAGGACAGCACGCTGAACATCGTCGCGGGGGTCAAGGCAGGCGATTGCCTGGTGCTCGACGGACAATCGCGACTCAAACCGGGCAGCCGGGTGGCCCCAAGCGATGAGGCCGCATGCAGGCCCGCACAGCGTTTGGCCGAGGGTAGTGTGGCCAGTGACCACCTGGAGCCCCAGCCATGAATACCCGCAACGGCATATCGGCCTGGTGCATCGACCACCCCATCGCCACCGTACTGCTGACCTTCGCCCTGGTACTGCTAGGCGCCATCGCCTTCCCGCGCCTGCCGGTGGCACCGCTGCCAGAGGCCGACTTTCCGACCATCCAGGTCACCGCCCAGTTGCCCGGTGCCAGCCCCGAGACCATGGCCTCTTCGGTGGCCACACCGCTGGAGGTGCAGTTCAGCGCCATCCCCGGCATGACCCAGATGACCAGCAGCAGCGCTCTGGGCTCGACCAACCTGACGTTGCAGTTCACCCTCGACAAGAACATCGATACCGCCGCCCAGGAAGTCCAGGCGGCAATCAACACCGCCACCGCGCGCCTGCCGCAGGACATGCCCAGCCCGCCGACCTGGCGCAAGGTCAACCCGGCCGACAGCCCGGTGCTCATCCTCACTGTCAGTTCCGCGCAGATGCCCACCAACGCACTGAGCGACTATGCCGAAACCCTGCTGGCACGCCAGCTCAGTCAGATCGAAGGGGTCGGCCTGATCAACATCACCGGGCAACTGCGCCCGGCCATTCGCGTGCAAGCCCAACCTGAAAAGCTCGCCGCCATCAGCCTCACCTTGGCCGACATCCGCCAGGCCATCCAGCAGACCAGCCTGAACCTGGCCAAGGGCGCGCTGTACGGCGAGCACAGCGTCTCGACCCTCGCCGCCAACGACCAGCTGTTCCATCCCGAGGACTACGCCAAGCTGATCGTCAGCTACCGCAACGGCGCACCGGTACACCTGTCGGATGTGGCCAAGGTGATCGACGGTGCCGAGAACGCCTACGTCAAAGCCTGGTCGGGCGACCAGCCGGGGCTGAACCTGGTGATCTTCCGCCAGCCCGGGGCGAACATCGTCGACACCGTGGACCGGGTACTCGACGCACTGCCACGCCTTCAACAGATGCTGCCAGCCTCGGTCGAGGTGTCGGTGCTGCAGGACCGTACCCAAACTATCCGCGCCTCGCTGCACGAGGTAGAGCTGACCTTGATGATCGCCGTGGCGCTGGTGATCGGGGTAATGGCGCTGTTCCTGCGCCAGTGGTCGGCGACCCTGGTGGTGTCCAGCGTGCTCGGCGTGACGCTGATCGCCAGTTGCGCCCTGATGTACGTGTTCGGCTTCAGCCTCAACAACCTCACACTGGTGGCCATCGTCATCGCCGTGGGCTTTGTGGTGGACGATGCCATCGTCGTGGTGGAAAACATCCACCGCCACCTGGAAGCCGGCGACGACAGCCGTACCGCCGCGCTCAAAGGCGCTGGCGAGATCGGCTTCACCGTGGTCTCGATCAGCGTCTCGCTGATTGCCGCGTTCATTCCGCTGCTGTTCATGGGCGGCGTGGTCGGCCGGCTGTTCAAGGAGTTCGCCCTGACCGCCACGGCGACCATTCTCATCTCGGTGGTGGTATCGCTGACCCTGGCACCAACCCTGTGCGCGCTGTTCATGCGCAAGCCGCCCCAGGAGCCGCACGATGGTTTCGGCCAGCGCCTGCTGCGCGGGTACGAAAAGGGCCTGGACAAAGCCCTGGCGCACCAGCGCACCACCCTCGGTGTGTTCGGCGTGACGCTGGCGCTGGCGGTGGCGGGCTACATCGCGATCCCCAAGGGCTTCTTCCCACTCCAGGACACAGGCTTCATCCTCGGCACCACCGAAGCCGCCGCAGACGTTTCGTACAGTTCGATGATCGAGAAACACCTGGCCCTGGCAAAGATCGTCGGTGCCGACCCGGCAGTGCGTGCCTTCTCGCATTCAGTGGGGGTCACCGGCAGTAACCAGACCATCGCCAACGGCCGCTTCTGGATCTCGCTCAAGCCACGTGGCGAGCGCGATGTGTCGGCCAGCCAATGGATCGACCGCATGCGCCCTAAACTCGCGCAGGTGCCGGGTATCGTCCTGTACATGCGGGCCGGCCAGGACATCAACCTCAGCTCCGGGCCCTCGCGCACTCAGTATCAATACGTGCTCAAGAGCAACGACGGCGTGGCGCTGAACATGTGGACCCAGCGCCTGACCGAGCGCCTGCGCCAGGTCCCGGCGTTGCGCGACCTGTCCAACGACTTGCAACTGGGCGCCAGCGTCACGCGGATCGACATTGACCGCCAGGCTGCGGCACGCTTCGGCCTGACCACCACCGACGTCGACCAGGCGCTATACGACGCATTCGGGCAACGTCAGATCAGCGAGTTCCAGACCGAGACCAACCAGTACAAGGTGATCCTCGAACTGGACGCGCGCCAGCGTGGCAAGGCCGAGAGCCTCAACTACTTCTACCTGCGCTCGCCGCTGTCGGGCGAAATGGTGCCGTTGTCGGCGCTGGCCCACGTCGCCGCGCCCAGCACCGGGCCGCTGTCGATCAGCCACGATGGGCTGTTCCCGGCCGCCAACCTGTCGTTCAACCTGGCCCCTGGCGTGGCCCTGGGCGATGCCGTGCAAATCATAGAACGCACCCAGCGCGAAATGGGCATGCCTGACGCGATCAGTGGCAACTTCCAGGGGGCCGCGCAGGCCTTCCAAAGCTCGCTGTCGAGCCAACCGTACCTGATCCTCGCCGCACTGGTGGCGGTGTACATCATCCTCGGCGTGCTTTACGAAAGCTTCGTACACCCGCTGACCATCATCTCGACCCTGCCGTCGGCAGGCTTGGGCGCGATCATCTTGCTGTGGGCCAGCGGCCAAGGCTTCACCATCATGGGGCTGATCGGCGTGGTACTGCTGATCGGCATCGTCAAGAAAAACGGCATTCTGTTGATCGACTTCGCCCTCGAAGCCCAGCGCAATCAGGCAATGACGCCCGAGCAAGCGATCCGCCAGGCCTGCCTGGTACGTTTGCGGCCGATCATCATGACCACCCTGGCAGCGTTGCTGGGCGCAGTGCCGCTGATGTTCGGCTTCGGCACCGGTGCCGAGTTGCGCCAGCCGTTGGGTATCGCGGTGGTTGGCGGGCTACTGGTCAGCCAGGCGCTGACGCTGTTCACCACCCCGGTCATATACTTGGCCCTGGAGCGCCTGTTCCATCGCCGCCACGCCGCCGCCACGGCCGCGCCGACCGCCAGCTGAGACAAGACCATGCGTGTGCTGATCATCGAAGACGAAGAAAAAACCGCCGATTACCTGCATCGGGGTCTGACCGAGCAAGGCTTCACCGTCGACCTCGCGCGCGACGGCATCGACGGTTTGCACCTGGCACTGGAAGGCGACTACGCGGTGATCGTGCTGGATGTGATGCTGCCGGGCCTGGATGGCTACGGTGTGCTGCGCGCCTTGCGCGCGCGCAAGCAGACCCCGGTGATCATGCTCACCGCCCGCGAGCGGGTCGAGGACCGTATCCACGGCCTGCGCGAAGGCGCCGACGACTACCTGGGCAAGCCGTTCTCGTTCCTCGAACTGGTCGCCCGCCTGCAAGCCTTGACCCGCCGCAGCGCCAGCCACGAACCCTTGCAGGTGCAGATCGGCGATTTGTGGATCGACCTGATGGCGCGCAAGGCCACCCGCGCCGGCCAGCGCCTGGAACTGACGGCCAAGGAGTTCTCGCTGCTCAGCGTACTGGCTCGCCGCCAGGGCGAAATCCTGTCCAAGACCGCGATTGCCGAGTTGGTGTGGGACATCAATTTCGACAGTGACGCCAATGTCGTGGAGGTCGCCATCAAACGCCTGCGCGCCAAGCTCGACGGGCCGTTCGACAACAAGCTGCTGCACACCATCCGAGGCATGGGCTATGTCCTGGAAAACCGCGCCTAGCAAAGGTGCGTCACAGCGGGTGTGTGCTGGCCTGGATGGGATTGGGATTCGATGAGCGTAAAACACCCTTGGCGCGGCAAAACCGGTAACTCCATCGCCTTGCGCCTGTCGCTGCTGTTCGCGCTGGTGGCGCTGGGGGTGTTTGTGCTGATCGGCAGCGCCCTGTATCGCCAGGTGGACCGCAGCCTGGATTTGCTGCCCCAGGCCGAGCTGGACGCACGCTTCAGCGTGCTGGAATCGGCACTCAACCGCTATGGCACCCCCGAGCACTGGGCCAAGATCCGCACCAAGCTCAACCTGCTCAGCGAGGAAGACCGGCGCATCCGCTTCTGGGCGGTGGGCAGCGACCCGACCTACGACTACGGCCACCCCAGCGAGCTGGTACGGGCCTTTGCCGAGGGCCCGCCGGGCATGCGCGACCTGCGCTTACCTGATCGCCCCTACCCTTACAAGGTGCTGGTCAGCGAGCTGCCGGCGCTGGGCGAGCGCCCGCCGCTGCGCTTTCTGATCGGCATCGACACCGAATCGTTCTGGCAGGCCCAGCACAGCCTGCTGGTGGCCATCGTCGGGCTGGCTGCGCTGGGGGTGCTGCTGGCCTCGCTGTTGGGCTACTGGGTCGCACGGATCGGCCTCAAACCCTTGCAGGCGCTGTCGGACGAAGCCCAGCAACTGGCCCTGCCGCGCCTGGAGGGGCGCTTGCAAACTCAGCACCTGGCACCGGAGTTGGCGCAGTTCGCCGACGCCTTCAACGCGACCCTGGCACGGGTCAACCAAGCCTATTCGCAGTTGGAGGCGTTCAACGCCGACGTGGCCCACGAGCTGCGCTCGCCCCTGACCAACCTGATCGGCCAGACCCAGGTGGCCCTGACCCGTGGGCGCAGCGCCGAACACTACTTCGAAGTGTTGCAATCGAACCTGGAGGAGCTGGAGCGCCTGCGCAGCATCATCAACGACATGCTGTTCCTGGCCAGCGCTGACCAGGGCAGCAAGGCCACGGCCCTGACCCGCGCGTCGCTGGCCGAAGAGGTCGCCACCACCCTCGATTACCTCGATTACATCCTGGAAGACGCGCAAGTGCAGGTCCGTGTCAGCGGCGATGCCCAGGCGCAGATCGAAAAGGCGCAACTGCGCCGGGCTCTGATCAACCTGTTGAACAACGCCGTGCAGCACACCGCGCCCAATGCCGTGATCCAGGTGCACATTCAGGCTGACGAGCAGCAGGTGAGCATTGCCGTGACCAACCCCGGGCCTGGCATCGCCGACGAGCACCTGCCGTTGCTGTTCGAGCGGTTCTACCGGGTCGATGCAGCTCGCGCCAACAGCAGCGGCAACAACCACGGCCTAGGCCTGGCGATCGTCAAGGCCATCGCGCTGATGCACGGCGGCACGGTGTTCGTGCGCAGCCAGGGTGGTGCAAACACCTTCGGCATCCGCCTGCCGAGCGTCAACGACGCAGGTTTGCGGTAAAAACTCAAGGAACTTCCTTGGGATAGTTACTTTTTTCGCAACAGTGCTTATCCAAACAGCCTCTGTTTCCCACGCCCTTGGAGGACTAACTTTAGCCCTGTCTCCATTAGCACTTGCCCCGCAAGAAGGTTGTATCAAATGTCCAACAGTATGGGTTTTGCCAGCGTATTCGTCCTGTCGTCCCTGTTGTTGTCGCCCCTGGCCATGGCCGAAGAATCCCAGGCTTTCGTGGCCCGTAATGCAGCACTTACCGAAGTGCATCAAGAGGCTCGCGAAGCCTTCGCCGCGCAGCACTCCGGCGCCGTGAAAGACGCACAGCAGACAGCTTCAAAAGTTCAAGCAGGCGATAATGCCGACAGCTGATCGACTGCTCCGGCGTTTCCAGTTTTCCCTTGGCTACGCCATGGGCACCGCCCATGTTGATATGTTAGCCTTTCAAAGCCGCTGCTAATCAGCGGCTTTTTTATGTGCAGGAAATATCAGCCAGGTTGTTACGTCTCACTATAAGAAACTTGCAATCCCGACAATAAAAACTGCCCCACCGCCAGACCAAAGGAGCTTGTCCCGGTGCCTTACGCGTTCCGTTTTACCCCGTTGTTCGTTGCATTGGCTGCAACGATGCCTTACGCCGCCCAGGCCGATGAAGACAAGGCTGATGGCTTCATCGAAGGTTCGACCCTCAACCTGCATTTTCGTAATGCCTACTTCAATCGCAACGAGCGCAACACTGACGTGCGTGACAAGCGCGAGTGGGGCCAGGGCGCCGTGGCGCGCTTCGAGTCCGGCTACACGCCCGGGGTGATCGGTTTGGGCCTTGACGCCCACGCCATGCTCGGCCTGAAGCTCGACGGCGGCGACGGCCATGCGGGCACCTCGATCCTGCCCAGCGAGCCGGGCGACAAGTCGCGCCACGCGTTCTCCACCGCTGGCGGCGCCATCAAGCTCAAGGGCTTCGATACCGAACTCAAGGCCGGTGACCTGTTCCTCACCAACCCGGTAATCGCCGGTGGCGAGACGCGCATGCTGCCGCAGACCTTCCGCGGCTTCGCCCTGAGCAACACCAGCATCGACGGGCTGATGCTCGAAGGTGGCCAGGTCAGCTTCACCAAGCCTTACAACCAGAGCGGCCATCGCCGCATCGACACCTACTACGGCGACCTGCAGGGCGAGAAGAGCAAGCACCTGAACTGGGCCGGCGCGTCGTGGAGCGGGACCGAGAACGTCACCGCCAACCTGTATGCCGCCGAGCTGAAGGACATCTGGAACCAGTACTACGCCGATTTCGACTACACCTACGTGGTCAACGACCTGATCAGCCTCAACCCTGGCGTGCACTTCTATCACACCCAGGACACCGGCCAGTCGCTGCTCGGCAAGATCGACAACAACACCTACAGCGTGCACTTCACCGTGGCCGCAGGTCATCACAGCGTCACCGCCGCCTACCAGCGGGTCAACGGCAACACGCCGTTCGACTACATCAACCTGGGTGACAGCATCTACCTGGACAACTCGCGCATGTACTCGGACTTCAACGCACCCAACGAGCGTTCGTGGAAGCTGCAATACGACTACGACTTCGCCGGCCTCGGCGTGCCAGGGCTGACCAGCTCGGTCTCGTACTCGCGCGGTGAAGCCGACCTGACCAAGGCCACACAAGATCTCAGCCACTACGCGTACTACAACCCCGAAGGCAAGAACGCCAAGCACTGGGAGCGTGACCTGGACGTGAAATACGTGTTCCAGCAAGGCGATCTGAAAGACCTGTCGGTGCTGGTGCGCTACGCCACTCATCGCGCCGGCCAAGGCTACTCGGAGGTCGACGACAACGACGAAATCCGCGTGATCGTGGATTACCCGTTGAACGTCTTCTAACCTGAAGCCGCGAGCCAGAGGCCTTGCGGGGCACGTCCGAACCCAACGTTGGTGCCATTGACCACGACGCTGCGGGCGCGCCCCGTGCACCTTTCCGCCAGACGGAAACGCATATTTCTTGTTCGACAATCCGACGTTCCCTAGAATACCGCCGCCGCGTAATGGCCCACCCCCAAGATCCAGGGGGCTTATGCAGTAGCGAGCATGACGTCACTGATCCGATTACCAAGCACCGCCCTGTACAAGTCACACCCTGAACGGGTCCTAAACCTGGGCAGTTGCCTGGCTGTGCTCGCCATCGTCGCTATCGTCGGCTACCTGCTGGCACGCGAACGGGACAGCGTCGAGCAATCAGCCATTCGTGCCTCGCGCAATATCGTTCAGTTGATCGAAAGCGACATCCTGCGCAACGTCGAACTCTACGATCAGTCGCTCAAAGCCGTGATCTGGGCCGTGCAGCACCCTGAGCTACTGCAGGTCGCCCCCAAGCTGCGCCAGCAGATTCTGTTCAACCAGGCCTTTTCCACCCCCATACGCGGTGACATCCTCTGGCTCGACGCCAAGGGTGATGTGGTGGGCGACTCCACCAGCGCAGTGCCACGCCAAGCCAACTTCGCCGACACCGCGCCCTTCCAGGCCCATCGCGACAGTCCAGGGCTGGGCCTGCTGATCAGCCCGCCGTTCAAGGCGCGCCTGGGGAACCTGGACTGGTGCATCAGCTTCAGCCGACGCATTTCCGGGCATAACGGCGAGTTCATGGGCCTGGCCGCCGGCGCCTTACGGCTGTCGTACTTCAACCAGCTGTTCCAGCGCCTGGACATCGGCGACGACAGCAGTATCAACCTGCTCAATACCGACGGCCAATTGCTGGCGCGCCAGCCAACCCGCCCGCAAGACCCGCTGATCGGGACCAACTTCGCCGACTACCCCAACTTCAAGCGCATCCTGGGCGAACACGCCGGCAGCTTCTCAGCCCGTTCGGCCCTGTATGGCACCCAACGCATCTACACCTTCGCGCGGGTGGCGGACCTGCCGCTGATCGTGCTGGTGGTCCATTCGGCCGACGAGGTGTACAAGCCTTGGCGACGCACCGCGCTGCTGGTGAGCGTGGCCACTGGGGTACTGTGCCTGGGCATTCTGTGGCTGACCGTGCTACTGGGCCGTGAGCTGCGCCGACGCCACGACGCCGAACAAGGCCTGGCGACCCTGGCAGCCACCGACAGCCTCACTGGGCTGGCCAACCGGCGTCGGCTCGATCAAGCCCTGCGCCTGGAATGGAGTCGCGCCCAGCGCAACCGCAAGCCGCTGTCGGTACTGATGGTGGATGTGGATCACTTCAAAGCGTTCAACCAGCGCCATGGGCATGCCGGTGGCGACCATGTACTGCGCGAGGTGGCCAAGACGATCGAGCGCTGTATCCGTCGTCCGGCGGACTTGGCGGCGCGCTATGGCGGCGAGGAATTTCAGGTGGTGCTACCGGAAACCGAGCTGGCTGGTGCCCTGCTGCTGGCCGAGCGCATCCGGTCGAGCGTCGAGAGCATGCCGCCGTTCCACGGTGATGAGCGCTCGGTTACCGTCAGCGTGGGGATCGGCCTGCACGTACCCGGCACCCAGCAAGACCTCACTGGTCTGCTGGGTGCCGCGGACGAAGCGCTCTACCGGGCTAAGGCCAAGGGCCGCAACCGGGTCGAGGGGCCTGCGGATTAAGAACGCGCGCGAGCAGCGTTACGCAGCGCCTTGACCTGGTCATGGTTGCGCTGCACGCCCTGCAGCTGCTTCTCGACAAGTTGGTAGGTCGGGTCGCTGGCGCTACGGCCCAGCTTCACCAGCTTCTCACGCCCTTCCTTGTAGGCCTTCAGCGCGTGGTCTTCACCGCGCTCCACCTCATTGAGCACCGCTTCTTCATCCTTGCCGGTGACCAACGACTTGAGGTTGACCCAACCACGGTGCAGGTCGCCGCTGATGCTGGTGCTGGTTTCCGGGTCGCCACCCAGGCGACGTACTTCGCTCTGCAACTCGCCGGCAGCGTTGGCGCATTCACCGGCGCGTTGCACGAAGAACGCCTTGAGCTCAGGGTTCTTCACGTCGTCGGCAGACGACTTGAAACCCTTCTCGCCGTCCTTGCTGTACTCGATCAGGTCGTTGAGAACATCGATCACGTCTTTGTTGGGATTGCTCATGGGTAAAACTCCTTGGCAGATGGAAGTCAACAGTACTGGAGCATCCTCCGTGCCAAGCTTGACGATAAAAAATAAACCTTATAAATCAATAAGTTAAAAACAATAACCAGCCCTGCCTAGCCTGCGTTCTGCATGATCGCCGCTTGGGCCTTCGTGCAGATTGCAGTATGGTCGGCGCATCACTTGCGACAGGCCAAGCCCACGATGAAACCTGAGTCCCTGCAACTGCTGGTCACCCGCAGCATGCCATTTGGCAAGTACCAAGGCCGGCTGATCGCCGACCTGCCCGGCGATTACCTGGCCTGGTTCGCGCGCAAGGGGTTTCCGCCTGGCGAGCTGGGCGGCTTGCTGGCATTGATGCACGAGATCGACCACAACGGACTGGGGGATCTGCTCAAGCCGTTGCGCGGCAAGGGTCGCAGTTGAACGCGTAGGCCTTCTGTAGGAGCGGCCTCGCGCCGCGAAAGGGCTGCAAAGCAGCCCCGGCAATCGCGCATGAAGCTCAGATCCCGGGGCTGCTGCGCAGCCCGTTCGCGGCGCAAGGCCGCTCTCATAGAACTACACATAACTTGTTGATTGAGAAGGAATCTGTGGGAGCGGGCTTGCCCGCGAACACCGGCGAAGCCGGTGCCATACACCGAGTCGCCTGTTTCGCGGGTAAACCCGCTCCCACAGGGTACGCAGCGCGCTTGCGAAATCAGTTCTCTGCGCGACAGCGCAGCCCAAAGGGCTGGGTGATCTCCTATAGAACTGCACATAACTTGTTGATTTAGCGGGGACCTGTGGGAGCGGGTGTACCCGCGAACACCGGCGAAGCCGGTGCCATACACCGAGTCGCCTGCTTCGCGGGCAAGTCGGGGCGCCGAACCGCCGCTCCCACAGGGTACGCGGCGCGCTTGCGAAATCAGTTTTCTACGCGACAACGCAGCCCAAAGGGCTGGGTAATCTCCTACAGGGTTTGCTGCTTGGCGGGTCAGCCCTTCACCGGCGTCACTGCCAACTCAAACTGCTCGCCCTTCTTGATGACCGCGTACACCACCGCCGTCACCAGGCTACCGGCGAGGATCGCCAGCAAGTACAGCAACGCATGGTTGATCGCGTTGGGGATCAGCAGCACGAACAGTCCGCCATGCGGGGCCATGAGTTTGCAGCCGAAATACATCGATAGCGCCCCGGTCAGGGCGCCACCGGCGATACTCGCCGGAATCACCCGTAGCGGGTCCTTGGCAGCAAATGGAATCGCGCCTTCGGAGATGAAGCACAAGCCCAGCGCCAACGCCGCCTTGCCGGCCTCGCGCTCGCTCTGTGCGAACTTGCGCCGGGCGAGCAAGGTGGCGATGCCCAAGCCAATCGGCGGCACCATGCCGGCGGCCATCGTGGCGGCCATTGGCGCATAGCTCGACGACGCCAACAGCCCTACCGAGAACGCATACGCCGCCTTGTTGATCGGTCCGCCCAGATCGACGCACATCATCCCGCCGAGCAACAGCCCAAGCAGAATGGCGTTGGTGGTGCCCATGCTGTCGAGGAAATGGGTCAGCCCCACCAGCATCGCCGCCACCGGCTGGCCGACCACGTAGATCATCACCAACCCCGTGAACAGGCTGGCCACCAGTGGGATGATCAGGATCGGCTTGAGCGCATCAAGACTGCTGGGCAGGCGCACCCAGCGGGCAATGGCCTTGGCGCTGTAGCCGGCCAGAAAGCCCGCGACGATGCCACCAATGAAACCCGCACCCAAGGTACTGGCAAGCAAACCGCCGATCATCCCTGGAGCGAGGCCTGGGCGATCGGCGATCGACCAGGCGATGTAGCCGGCCAGCAGCGGTACCATCAGTTTGAAGGCCGCCTCGCCACCGATCTGCATCAGCGCAGCCGGCAAACTGCCAGCCTCTTTGTAGGCTTCGATGCCAAACACGAACGACAGGGCAATCAGCAGTCCACCGGCCACCACCATCGGCAGCATGAACGACACACCGGTCAACAGGTGCTTGTAGACCCCGCTCTTTTCGGCCTTGGGCGCAGCGCCGGTGGCCTCGGCGGCACTTTCCAGCTTGCCTTCGAGCAGGGCCTTGTCCAGCGTGGCACGGGCCTGCTTGAGGGCGATGCCAGTACCGCAGCGGTAGATACGCTTACCCGCAAAGCGCGCGGTAGGCACTTCGATATCGGCGGCCAATAGCACCACGTCGGCCTCAGCAATGGCCTCGGCCGACAATGGATTACGTGCCCCCACCGAGCCCTGAGTCTCTACCGTGAGCTGGTAGCCCAGGGCCGTCGCGGCTTGCTGCAACGCTTCGGCGGCCATGAACGTGTGGGCGACGCCCGTAGGGCAGGCTGTGACCGCGACAATCTTGGCCGCAGCCCCCGGCACGGCAAGCGGTGCTGTCTCGGCCAGTACCTGGGCATTGGCGGCGGCTTCGTCGAGAAAACCCTCGCGGTCGGCCAAGGCTTGGGCGGGCGAGCTCTGGTACAGGCGTTTACCCGCGAAACGGGCCAGATCGACTGGACCTGTGCTGACCACCAGCACCCAGTCGGCCTCGGCGATCTGCGCTGCACTCAGGCGGCGCTCGGGATGCTCGGTGTCCTGCACCTCGACACTGGTGCTCCAGCCCCGGCGCTGTGCAGCCGCCGCCAGCAAACGCGCGCTGAGCACGCTGGAAACCTGGCCGTTGGGGCAGGCGGTGACAATGGCAATGTTCATCAGCGGCCCTCTTGTTGTTGTTCTGTTAGTTGCACGCCAGCTTCCAGTTGCGCCAGTTGCGCGTGGTCGCGTATGCCAAAGCCCACTTGCGTGACCGCCTGGGCCGCGATGGCAGTGGCGCGGCGTAGCGTCGCCGTGGGCGCTTCGCTCAGCAGCAGGCCATGCAGCATGCCCGCTACCAGCGAGTCACCCGCACCGACGGTGCTGGCGATGCGTACCTGCGGTGGCTGCGCATGCAGCGCCACGCCTTTAGCGAACCAACGCACGCCCTGCTCGCCTTGGGACACCACCACATGTTCGACCCCGCTGGCCAGCAGGCGCTCGGCAGCTGCACGTTGCTCTGCCACGGATTCGACCGCCACCCCGAGCACCTCTCCAAGTTCTTCGGTGTTGGGCTTGACCAGCCAGGGCGCGGCCTGCAAACCCGCACGCAGGGCTTCGCCGCTGCTGTCCAAGGCCACCTTCAGGCCAAGCGCCTTGAGGCGTTCGAGCAATTCGCGCAGCCACTGCGGACTGACGCCACGCGGCAAGCTGCCAGCCACCACCACCGCGTCATGCCCCGGCGCAAACTGTTCCAGGCGATGCAGCAGCGCGCTGCGCGCCGCCTCATCCACCTGTGGCCCCAGGCCATTGATATCGGTGACCCGGCCATCGGCCTCGACCAGCTTGATGTTGCTGCGCGTCTCGCCCGGCACACGCACGAACGCATCCGCAAAACCGCGCCACTGGATCAGGTGCTCGAACGGTTGCAGGTTGTCCTGACCGAGAAAGCCGCCGACGCTGACGCGATGGCCAAGGTCAGCCAATACCTGGGCGACGTTCAGCCCCTTGCCAGCCGCATGAGTGTGCTGGTCCTGGCTACGATTGACCGCGCCTGGGCGCAGTTGGTCGAGGCTGACGGTCAGGTCCAGCGCCGGGTTGAGAGTAAGGGTGAGGATCTTGGCCATTTCAGTAACGCTCCACCAACGCCCGAACCGCTTCGGCGCTGTCTTGTTGCAGGGCCTCGCGCGCCAGGGCGCGGGCCGTCGAAAGGTCAGCCTGGCGCACCAGGGCCTTGACTTCAGGGATGCTGCGGGCCGACACGCTCAGTTCGTCCACCTCCAGCCCCAGCAGCAGTGCCACGGCCTGTGGGTCAGCGGCAAGCTCGCCGCACACGCCGACCCACTTGCCCTGGGCATGCGCGGCGCGCACGGTCATGTCGATCAGTTGCAGCACGGCCGGGTGCAGGCCATCAGCCTGGGCCGACAGGCTCGGATGGCCACGGTCGATGGCCAGGGTGTACTGAGTCAGGTCGTTGGTGCCGATGCTGAAGAAATCCACCTCGCGCGCGAGCTGCCCGGCCAACAACGCGGCCGACGGCACCTCGACCATGATCCCGACTTGCAGGTCGCGCACTGGGATCTCGATACGCAGGCGCTCAACCATGGCCTTGGCCGCCCGCCACTCATGGACCTGCCCGACCATCGGGAACATGATCCGCAGCGGCCGGTCATCGGCGGCGCGCAGCAAGGCGCGCAACTGGTCTTCCATGATCTGCGGACGCTGCAAGGTCAGGCGTACGCCACGCACACCGAGGAACGGGTTTTCTTCCGCCGCGATCGGCCAGTACGGCAGCGGCTTGTCACCGCCCACATCGAGGGTCCGTACCACCAGAGGGCGACCGGCCAGGCCATCGAGCACGCGGCGGTATTCAGCCTCCTGGGTGGCGACATCCGGCGCCTGGGAATGCGCCATGAAAATAAGCTCGGTACGCAGCAAGCCAACGCCCTCGGCGCCCTGCTCCACCACCTTGTCGAGGCTACTGCTGTCACCGATGTTGGCGAACACCTCCACAGCATGGCCGTCACGCGTCTGCGCCGGTTCATGACGCTTGGCCCAGGCGGCCTGCAAGCGCTGCTCACGGGCATCACGCTCGGCCAGCGCGCGTTGCAGCTCGTCGGCAGGCGGCGCGATGGTCACCCGGCCACGCTGGCCATCGAGCAGCAGCGCCGTGCCACTGGCCAGCAGCAGGATCGACTCGCCAGCACCGACCACCGCTGGAATGCCAAGGGCGCGGGCGACAATGGCGCTGTGCGCGGTGGCTCCGCCGTGGGCGGTGACGATGCCAGCGACGCGCGCGGGATCCAGGCGCGCGACATCGGACGGCCCGACTTCGGCCATCACCAGTACGTAGGGTTGCTCGGGTTCGGCGCTTTGCTGCACGCCACACAGTTGCGCCAGCACGCGCCGGCCAATGTCGCGCAGGTCGGCTGCGCGCTCGGCCAGCAGGGTGTCCTGCAGGGCCTCCTGGCGGCGCGCGGCAGCGTCAACCACTGCCATCCAGGCGGCGGCGGCGCTCTCCCCTTGAGCCAGGCGCGACTCCACGTCGTCAGTCAATGCCGGGTCGCCGAGCATTTCCTGGTGGGTGAGGAAAATCTCGCCGATGGCTTTGTCGCTGCGCTTGATCAGGGCGTCGAGGTCAGCGTGTACCGCCTCAAGGGCCGCACGCAGTTTCTGGCGCTCCTGGGCAGGCGACTCACCCCGCAGCGGATAGTCGATCTCGCGCTCCACACACACATGCGCCGGGCCGCTGGCGATGCCCGGCGCAGCCGCCACCCCTTGCAGGCTGCTACCAGCGGCAGGCGCCGCCAGCACCGGCGCTGGGGCTTGAGCCTCCACAGGTGCGGCGTGCGGCAACGGTTCCACGTCTTCACCCAAGCCTTGTTCGATGGCCGCCCGCAACGCAGGCAACGCGTCGGCTGCAATCGCAGGCTCGGCGATCAGTTCGAGGGTCTGACCACGCCGGGCGCCCAGGCTCAGCAATTGACTCAGGCTCTTGGCCGACACCGCAGGTTCGGCACTCTCGAGCACGCGCAGGCGAATCTCACCGTCGAAGCCCTTGGCCAACTGCGCCAGTTCCTTAGCCGGGCGCGCATGCAAACCATGCGGGTTGGCCAACATCACCTGCGTGCTGGGCCAGTCGGCAGGGACTTCGCCGCCCAGCACTTCGAGCACGGCGCGGCTGCTGGTGGCCTGATAGAGCATCTGGCCGCGCCCTTCGATCAGCACTTCGCACAGGCGCTCAAGCAGCGCCTGGTGCGCAGCGCCAAGGCTGGCCAGGCAGAACAGGCCATTGAGCGGCTGGTCGCGATAGCGCAAAGGCTGCTGCGGGGTGATGAAGGCCAGACCTGGCTGGCGCACCTGGCGCTCGCTGTGCAGCCACCACAAGCCTTCGCCCAGTGGCAGTGGTTCGGCCTGTTGCAGCACGGCGGCGAAACCCGCATCAACGCACCCGGCACGTTGCAGCAAGCGCGCACCGCGCCAGGCCAATTCGTCGAAATCTTCGGCGGGCAGGTTCAAGCCCACCAGTTGCGCATCCAGTGCCAGCGCCTGCGGCGCCCCCTGCAACAACTTGAGCAGCGCCTCGGCGGAGCTGGCGCGGCGCAGGGCCTCGGCCAGGTCGGTTTCGCCCAAGGCGCGGGTGAGCAATTGCAACAGGCGCAGGTGCTCGTCGGAGCGCGCGGCGATGGCAATGGCCAGGTAGACGATCTGTCCGTCGCCCCAGTCCACCCCTTCGGGAAACTGCATCAGGCGCACGCCGGTGCTGAACACCAGCTCGCGGGTCTGCGGGGTGCCGTGGGGAATGGCGATACCCTGGCCGAGGAACGTCGAACCTTGCGCCTCACGGGCGCGCAGGCCATCGAGATAGCCCTCGGCAACCAGACCGTCGGCTACCAGGTGCGAAGCCAGCAAGTGCAGCGCCTGGTTTTTATCGGCGGCCTTCTGGCCCATGGCAATCTGCTCCACGGCAAGCTCGAGCATGACCTTCTCCTTTGCGGCGCCGTGCTGGCGGCCGAGGTATTGTTGTGAAATTCGATGACGAAGGTAGACAAGCCTTCGGCACCTGGGCGAAGTATGCTTTCGGGGCAGGAAAATTCGCCTGGCTGAAACGTTTAATCTGACTAAGCGGCCACGTTACTCGATAATCTGCCGGCGAAAAAGCCCCATCCTGTCGGACAATTGCGACAATGGTCGCCTGCGCGCAAGCCTGCCTATGAGTGAAACTATCCCGTCAGGCAAGCAGCCAGCCCCGGAAATAACAAGGAAAATTCGGTGAAACTCAGCGATATCGCCCGTCTGGCCGGAGTGTCAGTGACCACGGCCAGCTACGTCATCAACGGCAAGGCGGAACAGCAGCGCATCAGCAACGGTACGGTCGAGCGCGTGCGCGCAGTGGTCGAGGCCCACGGCTTCACGCCCAACCCACAGGCCGCCGGCCTGCGCAGTCGGCACACACGCACCCTGGGGTTCATTCTGCCGGACCTGGAAAACCCCAGTTACGCACGCATCGCCAAGCAGCTCGAACAGGGCGCGCGCGCGCGCGGCTATCAGTTGCTGATCGCCAGTAGCGATGACCAGCCCGACAGCGAACATCAGTTGCAGCAGTTGTTCCGCGCCCGCCGCTGCGACGCACTGTTCGTGGCCAGTTGCTTGCCGCCGCAAGACGACAGCTACCGCGCCCTTCAGGACAAAGGCGTGCCGGTAATCGCCATCGACCGGAGCCTGGACCCGGCACACTTCTGCTCGGTTATCAGCGACGACCGCGACGCCAGCCGCCAGCTGGCGGGCAGCCTGCTGGCCAACCGCCCACAGAGCATCGCCCTGCTCGGCGCACGCCCCGAACTGTCGGTAAGCCAAGCCCGCGCCGAGGGGTTCGAGCAGGCGCTGCAAAGCTATGCCGGCCAAGTGCGTCGTTACCAAGGCGAGGCGTTCAGCCGCGCATGCGGCCAGCGCCTGATGCAGCAGCTGATCGATGAGCACGGCGGCCTGCCTGACGCGCTGGTGACGACCTCCTACGTGCTGTTGCAAGGGGTGTTCGATGCCCTGCAAGCGCGTCCGGCAGGCTCACGGCACTTGCAACTGGGCACCTTTGGCGACAATCAATTGCTGGACTTCCTGCCGCTGCCGGTCAACGCGATGGCGCAACAGCACGGCCTGATCGCGGCCACCGCGCTGGAACTGGCAGTGGCCGCTATCGAAGACAAACGCTACGCGCCCGGCGTGCACGCCATCGCCCGTACCTTCAAGCAGCGAATCCCGACCGTCTGAGCATGCGCCTGATCGACACCCACACCCACCTGGACTTTGCCGACTTCGACGCCGACCGCTCGAAGCTTTTGGCCAATGCCGCAACGCGCGGTGTCGAGCGCATGGTTGTGCTGGGCGTGCATCAGGACAATTTCCAGCGGGTCTGGGACCTGGCCTGCAGCGAGACCTGCGTGCGTGCAGCGTTGGGCCTGCACCCGGTCTACCTGGAGCAGCACCGCCCCGAACACCTGGACACCCTGCGCCAGTGGCTCGGGCGCCTGCACGGCGACCCGCGCTTGTGCGCGGTGGGCGAGTTTGGCCTGGATTACTACCTGCCGGCACTCGACCCGACTCGCCAGCAGTCGCTGTTCGAGGCGCAGCTACAGATAGCCTGTGATTTCGCCCTCCCTGCGCTGCTGCATGTGCGCCGCAGCCACGCCCAGGTGATCGCCACGCTCAAACGCTACAAACCTGTGCGCGCAGGCATCATCCATGCCTTCGCCGGCAGTTACGAAGAGGCGCGCGAGTACATCAAGCTGGGCTTCAAACTCGGGCTCGGTGGCGCCGCCACCTGGCCCCAAGCGCTGCGCCTGCGCAAGACAATCACCCGCCTGCCGCTCGAAAGCGTGGTGCTGGAGACCGATTCGCCAGACATGCCGCCTGCGATGTTTCCCGGTGTGCGCAACAGCCCCGAGCACCTGCCGGCCATCGCCGAGGCGTTGGCACAGGTGATCGGGATCGATGTCGAGCAGCTGGCCGAGGTCAGTAGTCGCAATGCCGATGAGCTGTTTGGTTGGTAGCGCGGCTATATCGAGCCAGTGACCTAGGCTAGCGGCTTTAGCCGCGAACACCGACGTAGCCGTCGCCATCCACCGCGTCGTTTGCTTCACGGTGCTCCAGTATTCCGGCACGCCTGCACAAGTCGCGGCACTAAACCCTGAATGCTCCAATCATGCGTTTGAGTTCCAGCACCTGCGCCGACAGCGCGCGGCTGGCATCTTCGGTCTGGCAGGCGCCGTCAGTGGTGTCCTGCGCCGCGCGGTTGATCGCCAAGATGTTCTGGTCGATGTCATGCGCCACCGCCGTCTGTTGCTCAACAGCGGCGGCAATCTGCTGGTTCTGCTCGACGATGCCGCCTACCGCCCCGAGGATATTGCCCAGCGCCTGTTGTACCTGATGCGCCTCCTCCACCGTTCCTGCGGCCATCTGGTGGCTGCTGCCCATCACCCGTACCGCCGCCGCCACGCCCTCTTGCAGACGCTGGATCATTTGCGCAATTTCGGCGGTCGAGTCCTGGGTGCGCTTGGCCAGGGTCCGAACCTCGTCGGCGACCACCGCGAAGCCCCTGCCCTGTTCGCCCGCCCGCGCCGCCTCGATGGCGGCATTGAGCGCCAGCAGGTTGGTCTGCTCGGCGATACTGCGGATCACCTCCAGTACCCGGCCGATGGCCAAGCTATCGTCGGCCAACTGGTTGACCGCCACCACACTCTGGTCGATCTCGCCCGCCAGTCGGGCGATGCTGCCCTGCTGGCTTTCGACCAAGTCGCGCCCCGAGGCGCTCTCATGGTTGACCCGCTCGGCACCTTCTGCGGCCAACGCAGCGCTGCGGGCCACCTCCAGGGCGGTGGCGCTCATCTGGTTCATCGCCGTGGCGACCTGCTCGATCTGCTCGCGCTGACCACTGACCGCCTGGTTGCTGCGGGCCGAGACCGACAACACCTGCCCGGCCTGCTCCTCGACCGTGGTCACGGTCTGCCCAACCTGCTCGATCAGCCCGCGAATACGCCGCACGGTTTCGCTGAAACCACGGCCCAGCTCGCCCAGTTCATCCTGGCTCTGGGCCTGAAAGCTCACCGTCATGTCGCCGGCAGCCACCTTGTCCATGGCGCTGCCCAGGTTGCGCAAGGTCTTGCGGGTGGAGACATAGAAACCGCTGTACAGGTAGATGATCAGCGCGAACACCATGCCCAATGCCGCCACCAGGGCAAACATACGCAGGCGGTGCTGCTCCAGGCGAACCTCCAACTGGCCTTGCACATAGCCCAGTACGGCGTCGTTGAGCCGGTAGGTCTGGGCCATCAGCTCGCTGGTCTGCTGGTAGAAGCCGGTCCACGGCGCATCCAAGGTTTCAGCCACCACCACTTGGTCTTCGAACAAGGTCGCGGCCTGGCGCACGCTTGCCCGGCTGGCCTGGGCGCTGCTTGCCAGTGCGCTGTTGGCGCCTGGATCGAGGGACAGCGCGTCGTCGAGGCGGATCGCATAATCGGCCGCCAGCCGCTCCAGGCGTTGCAGCAGATCTTCGAAGCGCGCGCTGCCGGCCGAATCCATGAAACCACGGCCCAGCGCCACTGCGCCCATCGCCCGGCCCTCGCCGAGCGCCTGGGTCACTTGCGCGGTGGCCGTGCCGAGCACCTCGCCTAACTGACGCACCGAGGCCTGGCTGTCCTGATTCAAGCCCGACTGGCTGGCAATCAGCTTGCTCAACAGTTGGGCCTGGGTCAGCAGCTTGTCGAACAGCGCCGCCTTGTTCTGCAGTGAGGTTTCGCCGCGCGCGCTGGCGAAGGCCTGGGCAAGTTCCGCGCGCTTGGCCTCGATCGCCGGATCGCCGCCCTCAAGCGCCTCCAACCGGGCCTGGACCTTGTCCTGCAGCGCGCTGATGCGCGCTTCCACGTCACCGGCCTGGCCCGACTGGCCAAGCACGGCGTTGATCTGCAACAGGTTACCGAGGCTCTCCAGATCGCCGCGCAGCACCAGGCTTTCAGCCAGCGGAGCCAAGCCCTGCAACTCGGCTCGGGTCGCGTGGAACTGGTTGTAGGCGTCGCGCACCAGATAGAAGCTGGTGATCGCCATGGGCAGGAAGAACAGGACACTGATCAGGCTGAACTTCATGCCAAAGCTCAGCCGATTCATCAGTGCGATGGCCGGATAGAGCAGACGCTTCACAGGTCACCTCCTTGAATTCTTGTTGTTCTGCGGCGTAGCACAAGGCCATCTATGCCGTGGGCCTTTGTATAACGCAGATTGAATCCAAGGTTTGTAACTTAAGGTTAAAGCATCCGCCTGTGGCGCAGGGCGTCGATCAGACCAGTACAGTCCATAGCGCAAAGCACGCGTACCACAGCACCGCACACCGCAGCAGCAGCTCCCACAAGCTGTCCAGGTGCTCCAGGCCCTGCTGACGGCTCTCCTGCTCCGGGATATCGTCGGCCACCCGGCCCACTTGGGCGACCAGCTGCGCGGCGCTGGCCTGCCAATCGAGCAGCGCATGCAGCATCACGCGGGTGACAGCCACGAAATTACCGACCAACGCGAAGCTCAATGCCACCACCCGCACCGGCAGCCAGTCAAGGGCGTGACGCAGTTGCCCGGCCAGCCCTTGCAGCCCCGGCTGGCGGCTGTTGTCAGCGCTCAAGGCAAGTAGCCGGTAGGCCAGCGCCGCACCCGGCCCCAGCAGGAAGTACCAGAAGATCACGGCGAAAAAGCTTTGGTAGGCCTGCCACAGCAAGTGCCCCTGAACCCGTTTGATCAAGCCCTCAGAGTCATCGGCGGCCAGCCCCAGGTCACGCTCGGCAACATGCAGCGCAGCCTGGTCATCGCCACGGCGCCAGGCATCGCGAAACGGCCCAAGTGCGGCTTTCACATCGCCCCGACCGAGGCTGTAAAGCAGCACCAGCAGGTGCAGCGGCAGCGCCAGCAGGCCGTAGGCGACCGGCTCCAGCACATGCAGCAGCAATACCAACAGTGCCACCGGAGCGAGTACCAGCAGCGCCAATGCCCACGCAGGTTGCGTCTTGCCAGTGCGCTCCAGGCGCGTCAGCTCGCCCAGGAAAAAACCGTCGCGCTGAACGCGCTGGCGCAGCGCCGAGAACTTTTCGATCCACAGCACCAGTACCAACACCAGAAAACTCATGCGTAGTCCTCATTGCTTTGCACCGCAGCGCGGTAGCGCGGCCAGTCGAAGGCCGGACCCGGATCGGTCTTGCGGCCAGGGGCGATGTCGCTGTGTCCTTGGATACGTGCCAGGTCGATAGCCGGCCAGGCCTGTCGAATCTGCCCGGTCAGGTGCGCCAGGGTCGCGTACTGGGCATCGGTGTAGGGCAACTCATCGGTGCCTTCCAGCTCGATCCCAATCGAGAAATCATTGCAGCCCTCGCGCCCCTCGAAGCGCGACACGCCCGCATGCCAGGCACGGTCGAGCAGCGAAACGAACTGGGTCACCGCGCCGTCGCGCTCGACGAACAGGTGCGCCGAAACGGTCAGCTGGCTGATGCCCTCGAAGTATGGATGTTCGGACGGGTCCAGGCGGTTCTGGAAGAACTGCTGCACCTTGCCGGTGCCGAAACAAGCCGGGGGCAGGCTGATGTTGTGAATCACCAGCAGCGAGATGGCCTCACCTTCGGGGCGGGTATTGAAGTTCGGCGAAGGGCAGCGGGTGACGCCGCTGAACCAGCCAGTGGCACGGTCCAATTGCATGAAGCAGATCCTGAAGAATGCCTGGGACAGGCCATCAGTATGCCTGTGTGTCGCACAAGGTTCGAGGGCGGGCTCAACGGGCCTGTTGGCCGCGCAACTGATCCAGCACGCCCTCAAGTGCGCGCTCGAACAACAACCCATCGTCGAGCGGGCGTACTTCGCCGCGGCGCAGGGCCATGGCCAGCCCGGCGCGATTCCATTCGCGTACTTTCATCCCCGTGCGGTTGGCGAACACGTAGCGATCGCTGCTGTCGATCCGTGCCACCAGCTTGCAGCGCAGCGGCTCTTCATCGTCCATCACTTCGACCCAGGTCCCCAGGCGCAGGCGCTCGACCTGACGCAAGGCCGGCTCTTGCTGATCGGCCACAAGGTTAGGTGCGCAGGCCGACTCATCGGCGATGGCCAGCACGATATCCGACTGCACCCAGACATCGGGCAACGCGCTGTCATCGACCTGGGTTGCGCCACAGGCACGCAGGTGTAGACGTTCGAGCTGCTGGAAGAAATCGCGGGTGGCGGCCGAGTCCAGCGCCACCCCGGCCAGGCCTTCACGCAGCGCCTTGAGCAGCCCTGGCAAGCGCTCCAGCAACTGCCCAGGATGCGCGTGCGGGGCGATACTGGCGAGCAGTGCATCGACCGTCGCCAGGGCCTCGGTCCAAGCCGGCGAGTCCTCGCCCTGCTTGAGCCAGGCCAGCAATAGCACTTGGCTCCAGGCATGTTCGAGCATCTGCACCACTACCAACGGCAGGACCCGACCTCGCAGGCGCTGGTTGAGCACTTCCTGCACCCGCAGGCGCGCCTGGAGCGTGCGCGCACGGCCCTCCTCGGCGTCGCGAGTGCGCTGCTCAAGCAGTTCATTGCGCCGACGCTCGTCCTGGCTGAAGGCCAGAAATTCGTCAAGTAGCTCGTTGAACAGGCCGCAATCATCGGAGAAGTCGTTGAGCAGGCGCTGTACCACACGCTCGACGCGCAGGTGCAAGCTGTCGCGCAGGCCTTCGCCATCGGCCTCCCAACCGATCGCCACGGCCGCGATCTCATTGACCAGGCGGCGCGCCGGATGGCTGGCACGGCTGAACAGCGCCTTGTCGATCAGCGCCACCTTCAGCAGAGGGATATGCAGACGTACGATCAGCGCACGCAGGCTGGCGGGCAGGTTGTCGTCGGCCTGGATGTAGTCGAACAGCAAACCGACCAGGTTGATCATGTCCTCGTCGCCAGGGGCGATGCGGCGGCGTGTACCACTGCGCACACTGACGCGTAGCAGCAGTTGCTCAAGCTGCTGGGCAAGGTTGAAGTCGTCGGGCTCGCCAGGCGAAGGCACGTAATGTTGCAGGTGGGTGAGCAGACGCAGCAAGTCGCCGGTGCTGATGGCGTGCGCCGTGCCTGCGCCCAGGCGTGGGGCAAGTTGGCCACGGGCCGGGGCCAACAGTTCACCCAGCGAGGCGATGAAGGCTTCGCCTGCGCTGTCGGTCCCGCCGTTGTCGGCCAGATCCACGCTGGCGGTGGCGTGCGTTGAGGCGTGGCGCCGGTCATCGGCGCGGCGCCGTGGCGCGGGCAACAGCTCGGGCAGCACCTGGGCGCTGGCCAACAATTGGTTGGCGTCTGCGTAAAGCAGGTCCAGATCACGCAGCACATAGCGCTCGAACAGCTTGAGCAACACCAGCTTGACGTTGATGCCCACACCCAGGTTGCGCCCGGCAGCGAGGAAGTACCGGCACAGATTAGCGGGCCCGAGCGGATTACGGGGTACGTCCAGGTCCTGTTCGAGCAGCGCAGCCAGACGCACGGTCAACTGTTCAAGCACCAAGCTATCACGCGAGAGCACCCGGTCGACCATGCCTTGCACCGCCACCACGCGCGCCAACGGGCCATTGCCCGCAGCCAACGGCACCATGCCGGGCAACTCGAAGGCATCGACCTGGCCGATGCGTGCGAACGCTTCGTAGAAGGTATCGAGAAAACCCCGTTCGATGCTCTTGCGCTTAAGGCGCAGGTCGCGCATGGCTTCGAAATAGAGGTTTTGATCACGACGCCCCGTGGCCTTGTCGGCCATCTCGAAGAGGGTGTCGTCAGCATTGTCGAACAGCGCTTGCAAGCCCTGGCGCAGTTGCAGTGCGGCCTTGTCACGCACTTGCAGCAACAACACGGGAAGGCAGGGCGAGAGCGCTGGCGCGCCTCGTTCGATGGCCCCCGCCAGGGGCACCACCTTGCCTTCTTTACGCATCCGGGACTCCTTGCTGGATGTTGCACTGTTCAACGGGCTTAAAGATCGTCAAAGCTATGACGCCAAATACTAGACGCCATTATCAGCGAAAAATCTTACTCCCGCTAGCTCGCGTTTCTCACGCGGCTAAAGACAGTGCATTTGTCGGATTGCTCACCTGGCCTGACCAAAGGTCATCTGCGCCATGGCTGTACAGCTCGCCCCCCTGCCCTATAATCGCCGCCATCTAGCTTGTGGAGCCGACCATGCCGAACCTACGCCTCGCCGACTTGACCGCCGAAATCGAAGCTAACGTGCGCCGCGCGTTGCTAGAAGATATCGGTGGCGGCGACATTACCGCCCAGCTGATTCCGGCCGAGCGCCTGGCCAAGGCAACCATCATCACCCGCGAGGACTGCGTGATCGCCGGTACTGCGTGGGTCGATGCGGTATTCCGCCAGCTCGACCCAAGGGTGGCGGTGCACTGGCAGGTGGCCGATGGCGAACGGGCGTCGGCCAACCAGGTGTTGTTCCACCTCGAAGGCCCGGCGCGCTCGCTGCTCAGCGGCGAGCGTTCGGCGCTGAACTTCCTGCAACTGCTCTCGGGCGTAGCCACCCGTGCAAGGTTCCTGGCCGACTTGGTCGAAGGCACCCAGGTGCGCCTGCTGGACACCCGCAAGACTTTGCCGGGGCTGCGCCTGGCGCAGAAGTACGCAGTCACCTGCGGCGGCTGTCACAACCACCGCATCGGCCTTTACGATGCCTTCCTGATCAAGGAAAACCACATTGCAGCCAGTGGCGGTGTGGCCCAGGCCGTAGCGGCAGCGCACCGCATCGCTCCGGGCAAGCCGGTGGAGATCGAAGTGGAAAGCCTGGATGAGCTGCACGAGGCGCTGGCCGCCGGGGCCGATATCGTCATGCTAGACGAGCTGAGCCTGGATGAAATGCGCGAAGCGGTGCGCATCACCGCCGGCAAGGCCAAGCTCGAAGCCAGTGGCGGCGTCAATGAGACCACCCTGCGGGTAATCGCAGAAACCGGCGTGGACTACATTTCCATCGGTGCCATGACCAAAGACGTCAAGGCTGTGGATCTGTCGATGCGCCTGAGTCTCTGAGGTATTACTCAGACACAAAAAAACCGGCCAGATGGCCGGTTTTATTGTGAGGCCCGCGCGAATTGGGCGGCGGGCCCACGATGGCTCGGTCAGAACGAGGCGTTGGCCAGGCCGTCCAGGTAACGCTCGACGTCCAGGGCGGCCATGCAGCCAGCACCGGCCGAGGTGATCGCCTGGCGATACACGTGGTCGGCCACGTCGCCTGCGGCGAACACGCCTTCGACGTTGGTGGCGGTGGCGTTGCCTTCACGGCCGCCATTGACCACCAGGTAGCCGTCCTTGAGGGTCAACTGGCCTTCGAACAGCGAGGTGTTCGGGGTGTGGCCAATGGCGATGAACACGCCGTCGACCTTGATTTCGTCGCTGCTGCCGTCGTTGTTCTTCAGGCGCGCACCGGTCACGCCCATGTTGTCACCCAGCACTTCGTCCAGGGTGGCGTTGAGCTTCAGCTCGATCTTGCCTTCAGCCACGCGGGCGTGCAGCTTGTCGATCAGGATCTTCTCGGCGCGGAACGTATCGCGGCGGTGCACCAGGGTCACCTTGCTAGCGATATTGGCCAGGTACAGCGCCTCTTCAACGGCGGTGTTGCCACCACCGACCACGGCCACTGGCTTGTTGCGGTAGAAGAAACCGTCGCAGGTCGCGCAGGCCGAAACGCCCTTGCCCATGAAGGTTTCTTCCGACGGCAGGCCCAGGTAACGGGCGCTGGCACCGGTGGCGACGATCAGGGCATCACAGGTGTAGGTGCCGCTGTCACCGCGCAGGGTGAACGGCTTGTTGGCCAGATCGACAGCGTTGATGTGGTCGAAGACGATCTCGGTCTCGAAACGCTCGGCGTGTTCCTGCATGCGCTGCATCAGGGCCGGGCCGGTCAGGCCGTGGGGATCGCCCGGCCAGTTGTCGACTTCGGTGGTGGTGGTCAACTGGCCGCCTGCCTGCATGCCGGTGATTAGCAGCGGCTTGAGGTTGGCGCGCGCAGCATACACCGCAGCGCTGTAGCCGGCAGGGCCGGAACCGAGAATGATGACACGCGAATGACGTACTTCGGACATGACGAACTCCTGTCGAGCGGGCCGCACCGTCAAGGTGGCGGTTGCGCCAGCTGGAATTAAAAAGGACCTACGCAGCACTTGGGGAAGGCTACAACGCGTCGGCCCTGAAACGAGAAAGTGAGCGCACTGTAGCGAGGCCGCAGAGATTAAGGAAATATCCTTCGACAATCCACCTTATAGACAGTCTCTATGTGCAGAACACGCCGATAGCAAAATCCTAAACGCTTTGTTACACCCCGTTTCCCCAACCCTGTTCACCTTTCGTCGAAACGGCAAACTCGGTATGGTCAGCGCGTTTTCCTTCTGCGGAGCATGCCGATGCAAACCCCCGTCCTTTCCGGCCCACAGTACCTGCGCGAAGGCCTGAAACTGGTGCTCAGCCCAGGTCTGCGCCTGTTCGTGCTGCTGCCTCTGGCGGTCAACCTGCTGCTGTTCGGCGGTCTGATCTGGTTCGCCGGCCATCAATTTAGCATGTGGGTCGACCACCTGATGCCCACCTTGCCCGACTGGCTGAGCTTCCTGAGCTACATCCTCTGGCCGCTGTTCGTCGCCCTGGTGCTGCTGATGGTGTTCTTCAGCTTCACCCTGCTGGCAAACGTGATCGCCGCGCCGTTCAACGGCTTCCTGGCGGAAAAGGTCGAGGTCGTGGTACGCGGCCAGGACACCTTCCCGCCGTTCAGCTGGAGTGAGCTGGTAGCCATGGTGCCGCGCACGTTCAGCCGCGAGATGCGCAAACTCGGCTACTTCCTGCCCCGCGCCATCGGCCTGTTCATCTTGTCGTTTATTCCGGTGGTCAACGTGATCGCCGCGCCGCTGTGGCTGGTGTTCGGTATCTGGATGATGGCCATCCAGTACATCGACTACCCGGCCGACAACAACAAGATGAGCTGGCAGGACATGCTCGCCTGGCTGCGCAGCAAGCGCTGGCAATCGATGGGCTTTGGCGGGATCACCTACCTGGCGCTGATGATACCGCTGGTCAACGTGCTGATGATGCCCGCCGCGGTAGCCGGGGCGACGTTGTTCTGGGTGCGTGAGCGCAACTGATCAGGCTGAGCGCCACAGGCGGTGGGAGTGGCCCAAGTAAAGGGCCGCTCGCACCTGCCGGAACACTCAGGCAGACAACTGGCTGGAAAACTGCCCCACCGCATCCACGACCTTCTTCGCCCCTTCCTGGATCTCCACGATCACCCCGCCGGTATCGGCGGCCAAGGCCAGGCCTTGCTCGGCCTGGCGCTTGCTGGTGTCGATGATGTCCACCGCTGCCTGGGCGAGCTGCTCGTTTTGTTGCACCACCTTGGCGATTTCCTCAGTGGCGCTGCTGGTGCGTGAGGCCAGTTGGCGTACCTCGTCGGCCACCACGGCAAAGCCACGGCCTTGCTCGCCGGCGCGCGCGGCCTCGATTGCGGCGTTGAGCGCCAGCAGGTTGGTCTGGCCGGCGATGTCGCTGATGGTCTTGATGATCGCGCCAATCACCTTCGACTGCGTATCCAGCGCCTGGATACCCTCGGCGGCCTGCTGCATCGACCCCTCCAGGCCGCGCATCACTTCCACGGTCTGGGTCACCACATCGGTAGCCTTGCGCGCGCAGCCGTCGGTTTCGATCGACGTGGTGTAGGCGATATCCGCCGCCTGGGCCACGGCCTGTTCCTGGTTGACCTGATCGGTGATGACAGTGGCGAACTTGACCACTTTGTAGAGTACATCGTGGGCGTCGATGATCGGGTTGTACGAAGCTTCCAGCCACACCGTACGGCCATAGGCGTCAATGCGCTTGAAGCGGTCGGCGATGTACTCGCCACGGCGCAGCTTTTCCCAGAATGTCTTGTACTCGGCCGAAGCCGACGTTTGCGGCTCGCAGAACATCCGATGATGCTTGCCACGCACCTGCTCCAGGCTGTAGCCCATGCTCTGCAAGAAACGATCGTTGGCGGTGAGGACCTGGCCCTCAAGATCGAACTCGATCACCGCAGTAGAACGCATCAGCGCCTTGATCAGGCTTTCATGCTCGCGGGAAGCTTCGATGGTGCGGGTCAGGTCGCTGGAGTGCAACGAAAAATGCCGAATGCGCCCGCTGCTGTCCTTGACCGGTTGCAGGATCGAACGCAGCCAGGCCTCTTCACCATTGCCGCGGAGCAAGCGGAAGGCGCCATTGAGATGTTCGCCACGAGCGATGGCGGTCTTCATGCGCTGGTAAAAATCGAGCTTTTTCACATGGGCCGGGACGATCTCTTCGATGTTGCGGCCGATCAATTGCTCGGCGCGGTAACCCATTTCGGCCTCGAAGTTGGAATTGACCGACTCGATGCGCCCCTGTGGGTCTAGCTGCAACACCAGCATTTCGCTGTCGAGGCTGTTCTTGACCTGCTCGACGGACAGTAGCTCCTCACGCAGTTGCTGAACTTCTTGCTTCAATTTGCTGTTGAACATCAACGGTCCCAGAGCGCATACCCAAATTCGAATGCTTCTGCATCGGCCAACAGGGCGGGGTTCTTGAGCAACCGACAAGGAAATATTCAGCCGGCTGAAAACGCCGGAAACCAGGCGTCATCTAGCCGTCACACAACCGTCACATGACCGCAATTGGGGCAGCGGAGACTTTTTTCCATGAACACACCGCCCCTGCACATCACCCTGGTCAGCGAAACCTTCCCACCCGAGATCAATGGCGTGGCCAATACCCTTGGGCGCCTCTGCGATGGCCTGCGCCTGCGTGGCCATCAGGTAGAACTGATCCGCCCGCGCCAACTCGCCGACGCACACTCGGTCGCGCCTGCCGATCTGCTGTTGTGCCGGGGCTGGCCGCTACCGGGCTACCCCGGGCTGCAATGGGGTGAAGTGTCGATGCACAAACTGCTGCGCCACTGGCGCAGGCAGCGTCCAGATGTGCTGTACATCGCCACCGAAGGGCCGCTGGGCCTGAGTGCCCTGCGCGCCGCGCGACGCCTGGGAATTGCTGTGGTCAGTGGTTTCCACACCAACTTCCCACAATACTCCGGGCAGTACGGCCTGGGCCTGCTGGCACGCATGCTCACCCACTACCTGCGCTGGTTCCATCGACGGACCGCGATCACCCTGGTTCCCAGCGCCAGCCAGCGCCTGGAGCTGGAACGTCGTGGGTTCGAGCGGCTCGGGCTGATGGCACGAGGCGTCGACGCCTACCTGTTCAACCCGGCCCGGCGCAACGACGCCTTGCGCGCGCAATGGGGGCTGGGCGCAGACGACATCGGCGTACTCTACGTCGGGCGCCTGGCGGCGGAAAAGAACCTGGCGCTGCTGCGCCCGTGCCTGGAGGCCTTGCAGCGCAGTTATCCACAGCGACGCCTACGCCTGATCCTGGTCGGCGATGGCCCACTCAGCGCACGCCTTCAACAGCAGTTGCCCGACGCGCTGTTCTGCGGCGCGCAGCGTGGCGAGGCGCTAGCCGAGCACTATGCCAGCGCCGACCTGTTCCTGTTCCCCAGCCTCACCGAGACGTTCGGCAACGTGGTGCTCGAAGCCTTGGCCTCGGGGCTGGCGGTGGTTGCCTACGATGAGGCCGCCGCCGCCCAGCACATCTGCCATGGTCACAGCGGTGCCCTGGCGATGCCGGGCGACCAAGCCGCGTTCATCGACGCCGCATGCTGGCTGCTCGAAGAGCGCGAAACCTTGCGCCGGGTACGCCTGAACGCCCGTCAGCACGCCAGCCGCCAAGGCTGGCCAGCGATCGTCGAGCAGTTCGAGGGGTATCTGTACAGCGCCTGTCGCGGCGCAGTCGCCTCGACAGGTCAGATCGCGTCTACCGGGCTGCCGATCAAGCCAGGCTCGCCAGCGCCTGACGGCTGAACGGCAGCACATCGGCCTCCCGCCCATCGCGAACCTTCTGCGCCCACTGGGCATCGACCAGCAAGGCGCGGCCCACCGCCACCAGGTCGAACTCCTGGTCTTCAAGGCGGCGCAGCAGGCCTTCCAGGCTGGCCGGCTTGGCCACCTTGTCGGTGTCGACCATGAACTGCAGGAACTCCCCATCCAACCCCACGCTGCCCACGGTGATGGTCGGCTTGCCGGTAAGCTTACGGGTCCAGCCGGCCAGGTTGAGGTCGCTGCCGTCGAACTCAGGCTCCCAGAAGCGACGTGTGGAACAGTGGAAGATATCCACACCCGCCTCGGACAACGGCGCCAGGAACGCGCCCAGTGCCTCTGGGGTGTGCACCAAGCGCGCGGTGTAGTCCTGCTGCTTCCACTGCGAGAAGCGCAAGATGATCGGGAAGTCCGGCCCCACTGCGGCGCGTACTGCGCGAATCAGCTCGATGGCAAATCGCGAACGACCAGCCAGATCGCCACCGTAGCCATCGGTACGACGGTTGCTGGCGTCCCAGAAGAACTGGTCGATCAGGTAGCCGTGGGCGCCATGGATTTCCACACCGTCCATGCCAATGGCCTGGGCGTCGCGGGCCGCCTGGGCGAAGGCGGCAATGACCTCGTCAATGTCATCCTGGGTCATCTCGTGCACCAGCACCTTGCCGTCCTTCTGCTTGCCGCTTGGGCCGTAGGCCGGCACATCGCCGTCCGGCTCGGTGCCCAGGCGACGCACGCTACCCACATGCCACAGCTGCGGCACGATGCGCCCACCTTCTGCATGCACCGCATCCACCACACGCTTCCACCCCGCCAAGGCATCGTCGCCATGAAAACGCGGCACATTCGGGTAACCGTTGGCAGCGCGGTGCGCGACCGTGGTGCCCTCGGTGACGATCAGGCCAACCCCGGCCGCAGCGCGGCGACGGTAGTACTCGACCACGCCGTCGTGGGGCACGCCGCCTGGGCAGAAGGTGCGGGTCATCGGCGCCATTACCACGCGGGTCGGCAGCTCGAGCGAGCCGAGGGTGAAAGGCTGGAACAGGGGGTTGCTGGACATGCGGCGCTCCCGGCATGGCTGAGGAATCGCCAGAGCTTAGGGGGCGCAGGAGAGTGGGCACAGCATCATTGATTGGGGTGATTGTCCGGTATCGCGGATGAGCGCGGGACACGCCCGCGCCCTCACTGGCACACCAATCAGGCCAAGGCTTTCTCGATCGCCTGCACCACGCTTGGATCGTCCGGCGCGGTACGTGGGGCGAAGCGGGCCAGTACGCGCCCATCCTTGCCCACCAGGAACTTCTCGAAATTCCAGCTGATGTCGCCGGGAAACTCCGCGCCCTCGCCCGCCAGCAGGCGGTACAGGGAATGCCGGTGCGGGCCGTTGACTTCAAGCTTGGCGCCCAGCGGGAAGCTCACCCCGTAGGTGAGGCGGCAGAACTCCTGGATGTCCTTTTCACTGCCGGGTTCTTGTCCAGCGAACTGGTTGCACGGCAGGCCCAGCACATTGAACCCTTTGCCCTTGAACTGCTGGTGAAGTTTTTCCAGCGAGGCGTATTGCGGCGTCAGGCCACACTTGGAGGCGACATTGACCACCAGCACTACCTGGCCCTTGAACGGTGCGAGGGGCAGGTCCTCGCCGTTCAGCGCCTTCAATGTCAGGTCGTGAAATGCACTCATGATGAATCCCCTCTCAGGTTCCCAATGGTCGCTGGGGCGAATCACGCCCACTAAAAAGGCGCGCGGCCAAACCGTTCACCCTCCCTAGGAGGGCAAGTACGGCTTGCCCGAGCGCCTGGCGACTCTCTGAGCGTAGCGCAGAAAATCAGTGGTGGTGGCCACCTTCACCGTGGATGTGGCGGTGAGCGACTTCTTCGTCGCTGGCATCACGCACGTTGACCACCTTCACTTTGAAGTTCAGGCGCTGACCGGCCAGTGGGTGGTTGCCGTCGACGGTGATGTCGTCGCCATCGATGTCGCGGATAGTGACGATCTGCATCTGGCCATCCGGCGCCGAGGCGTGGAACTGCATGCCGACTTCCAGTTGGTCGACGCCCTCGAACAGGCTACGGTTCAGGGTGCTGACCAGCTCGGCCAGGTATTCGCCGTAGGCTTCTTCCGGCTCGATGGCAACGTCCAGCTCATCACCGGCCTGCTTGCCTTCGAGGGCCTTTTCCAGGCCCGGAATGATGTTGGCAGCACCGTGCAGGTAGACCAGCGGCGCACCGCCGGAGGAGCTGTCGATGACCTCACCAGCGTCGTTGGTCAGGGTATAGTCGATGGAGACAGCCTTGTTGGCGGCGATCAGCATGGGGGCAAGACCTTTTGCAAAAGAATGTAGAACGGGGAAGTGTAACCAAGGCACCGCCCGATTGCGAACCGACCATGGACGAAGGGGCGCCCGTCAGTCTGATCACAGGCTTCAGCCAGGACGAAGACGGCCATTGGGTGGTCGCACTGTCCTGCGGGCACACCCAGCACCTGCGCCATCAGCCCCCCTGGCAAGCCCGTCCCTGGGTGCTCGACGCCGAGCAGCGCCAGCAGCGCATTGGCCAAGCCTTCAACTGCGGCTGGTGCGCCCAAGGGGCGGTTAGCGATACCCTTGGCCGTTGATTCTTTTGCACCGCTTATTTCGAGAAGCACGCATGCAGACATTTTTCATTGCCCCGACCGACTTCGGGGTCGGCCTGACCTCCATCAGCCTTGGCCTGGTGCGCACCCTGGAGCGCGCAGGATTGAAGGTCGGGTTCTTCAAGCCAATCGCCCAACCGCACCCCGGCGACACCGGGCCTGAGCGCTCCAGCGAGCTGGTCGCGCGCACCCACGGTATCAAGCCCCCCACGCCGCTGAGCCTGGGCCATGTCGAGCGCATGCTCGGCGACGGCCAATTGGACGAGTTGCTCGAAGAGATCATCCGCCTGTACCAGCAAGCCTGCGTCGGCAAGGATGTGGTCGTGGTCGAGGGCATGGTGCCCACCCGCCACGCCAGCTACGCCGCGCGGGTCAACCTGCACCTGGCCAAGAGCCTGGATGCCGAGGTGATCCTGGTGTCGGCGCCCGAAAACGAAGTGCTCAGCGAACTGTCCGGGCGGGTCGAACTGCAAGCCCAACTGTACGGTGGCCCACGCGACCCGAAAGTGCTCGGTGTGATTCTCAACAAGGTACGCACCGACGAGAGCATGGCCGACTTCGCCACGCGCCTGCGCGAGCATTCGCCGCTGCTGCGCGGCAACGATTTCCGCTTGCTCGGCTGTATTCCATGGCAAGCGGAGCTGAACGCACCACGCACCCGCGATGTGGCTGAACTGCTCGGTGCCCAAGTGCTCAACGCCGGCGACTATGAGCAACGGCGCATGAACAAGATCATCATCTGCGCGCGTACCGTGGCCAATACCGTGCCACTGCTCACCTCCGGCACCTTGGTGGTGACCCCAGGCGACCGCGACGACATCATTCTTGCGGTCAGCCTGGCGGCGATCAATGGCGTGCCGCTCGCCGGCCTGCTGCTGACCAGCGACAGCAAGCCCGACCCACGCATCCTCGAACTGTGCCGCGGCGCGTTGCAAGCCGGGCTGCCGATCCTGTCGGTGAGCACTGGCTCGTATGACACCGCCAACCAGCTCAACTCACTGAACCGCGAGATCCCGGTAGACGACCGCGAGCGCGCCGAATTCATCACCGACTTCGTCGCCACTCACCTGGACGCTGCCTGGCTGCACCAGCGCTGCGGCACCCCGCGTGAGCTGCGCCTGTCGCCTGCGGTGTTCCGCTATCAACTGATCCAGCGCGCCCAGCAAGCCAACAAGCGCATCGTCCTGCCAGAAGGCGCCGAACCACTGCTGGTGCAGGCCGCCGCGCTGTGCCAGGCACGCGGCATCGCCCGCTGCGTGTTGCTGGCCAAGCCCGAGGACGTCGCCGCCGTTGCGCGCGCCCAAGGCATCAACCTGCCAGCGGACCTCGAAGTGCTCGACCCCGAGCTAATTCGTGGACGCTATGTCGAGCCGATGGTGGAACTGCGCAAGAGCAAGAACCTCAACGCCCCGATGGCCGAGCAGCAACTGGAAGACCCCGTGGTGATCGGCACCATGATGCTTGCCCTGGGCGAAGTGGACGGACTGGTGTCGGGCCTTGTGCACTCCACCGCGAATACCATTCGTCCGGCGTTGCAACTGATCAAGACCGCGCCGGGCAGCAGCCTGGTGTCGTCGGTGTTCTTCATGCTGTTCCCCGACCAGGTGCTGGTCTATGGCGACTGCGTGATGAATCCGCACCCCAGCGCCGAGGAACTGGCCGAAATCGCTCGTCAGAGCGCCGAGTCAGCCGATTCGTTCGGTATCGCGCCAAGGGTGGCAATGCTCAGCTACTCCAGCGACTCGGCTGCCAGTGACGAAGAAGTGGAAAAAGTGCGCGCCGCCACACGCCTGGCCCAACAGGCCGAACGCAGCCTGCTGATCGACGGCCCGCTGCAGTACGATGCCGCTGCCAACCCGGACATCGCCCGCCAGCTCGCACCTTCGAGCCCCGTGGCTGGGCGCGCGACGGTGTTCGTATTCCCCGACCTGAACACCGGCAACACCACCCACAAGGCCGTGCAGCGCAGCGCCGACTGCGTAAGCCTCGGGCCGATGCTGCAAGGGTTGCGCAAGCCGGTGAACGACCTGCCCCGTGGGGCGCAGGTCGACGACATCGTGCACACCATCGCACTGACGGCGATTCAGGCCAGCCACGTGCGCTGAAACGCAACGCGGGGCAACCCCACGTCCAACGCCACCAAGGGCGTAGGGCGCGCGATTGCCCCGCGAGCGGCGCAGGCCCGATAGCTTATGGGTACTGCTGCACAGTGCCCTGCTGGTCGTACTGCTGGCCTGGAATAGGCTTGAGGTTGACCTCTACGCGGCGGTTCTGCGCACGGCCATTGGCGTCGTCGTTGCTAGCGACCGGCTGGTCCGGGCCCATGCCACGCACACTCACCCGCGAAGGGTCGACACCTTGCGAGGTCAGGTAGGTGCTGACAGCCTGGGCACGGCGCTGGGACAGGTCCATGTTGTGCTGGCGGCTGCCGGTGCTGTCGGTGAAGCCGACCACTTCAATGGTGTTCTGGTTGAACTGCTTGAACGAACCGGCCAGGTTGTTCAGCGGCGCATAGAAACTCGGGGAGATGTTCGCCGAGTCGGTGGCGAAGGTGATGTTGCCCGGCATGATCAGCTTGATCTGATCGCCCTGGCGCTGCACCTCGACACCGGTGTTGGCCATTTTCGCGCGCAGCTCGGCTTCTTGCTTGTCGGCGTAGTAGCCGTAACCGGCTGCGGCGGCGCCCACGGCCGCTGCACCGATCAGCGCGCCCTTGCCACGGTTGTTGTGGTCGATGGCAGCGCCGGCGATTGCACCGGCCAGCGCGCCCAAGCCACCGTACTTGGCGGTCTTGCTCATGCCCGTGGAGCCCTGCGCATCGCCCTGGCTCTGGCCATCATAAGGATTCTGGCCTGCACAACCGGACAAAACGGCGGCGGCGGTAGCGACGATAATCAGACGACGCATCATGGACAAGCTCCTACTGAATTCATAAGTGCAGCGGATCACGTACGGATCTGTGCCGGCCTTGGATCCTGGCGAGGCGAAAAAATTCCATGAAACTTCAGGCCCGTACGAAAGGGTTCTCACGCATCTCTTCGCCGAGGCGGGTATCCGGGCCATGACCGGTCACCACGACGGCCTGTTCATCCAAGCGGTACAGTCGCTCCTTGATGGAACGAACGATAGACCGCTGATCGCCACCCCACAAATCAGTACGTCCGATACCACGCCGGAACAGCGTGTCGCCGGCGATCAGCAGCTTGTGCTCGGCGAACCAGAAACTCATCGAGCCAGGCGTGTGCCCCGGGGTGTGCAACGCCACGCCGCAGCCGCAGGCCAATTCTTCGTCGTCGGCCAGCCAACGGTCCGGCGAGGGCACAGGCGTATAAGGCACGCCGAACGCCTGGCACTGCATTTCGAGGTTGTCCCACAGCGGTTGGTCGGCCTTGTGCAGGTGCAACGTGGCCCCCGTCAACGCCTTGAGCCGACCGGAGGCGAGGAAGTGATCGAAATGCGCGTGGGTGTGAATGATGCTGACCAAGGTCAGCCCGTGGTGTTGCAGGCGGTCGAGGATCTTCTGCTCGTCGCCGCCTGGGTCGACGACGATGGCTTTCTTGCTCAGCGGGTCGCCGATCAGCGTGCAGTTGCACTGCAACGGGCCGACGGGAAAAGTTTCGCGGATCAGCGATACCGATGGGTTTTCCATGAGCCCTGCCCCTCAATCAAAAAGTGTCCGGCCAAAGAGACTCCAAGGACGTCTCCAGGCATGCTTGGGGAGCAGGGTAACGAAAGAAACACCGGGCGACATCCTGGGCGGATGCGCGCCAGCGAATTCAGGGCAAATACAGCCGGAACAACCCGCCACCCAACGGCCCACCATTGGCGATCTCGATCCGCCCTTGCACGCCGTTGCGCTCGTGCAAGGCGGCAATACGCGCCGCGAAGTACAACCCCAGCCCGGTGCTGCCGCTCTGCTGATCGATGCCCTGCACATAGTCGCTCTGGCGCTCGAGCATACGCTGTGGATAACCCGCGCCGTCGTCGTTCACGCAGATGACCAATTGCTCGCCCTGCTCCTCGATGCTGATCAGCAACGCGTGACCGGCGTAGCGGATGGCGTTGCTGAGCACATTGGCTACCACCGAGGCGACCAGCTCGCGGTCGAAGAAACCCAACGGGTTATCGGTGTCGATGCGCCAAGTGGCGAGAATGTCGCGGTGGCGCAGCACTTCCTGGTGAGCGGCGAGCTGGGACTCGATGAAGTCGTCCAGCTCGTGGTAGTCAGGGCACACCGGCAACTGGTTGACACCCAGTTTGTACAGCCCCAGCAGCTGCACCAGCATGCCATTGAGGTGGCTGAATTCATGCTCCATGACCCCTTGCTCGGGGCCACCCTGCAACGCCTCGGGCAGGCGTGCCAGCCACTGGTTGTGGGCCTGGATCAGCGCCGACAAGGAATTCTTCAAGTCGTGCACGGTGGAGGCGATCACCGTGGAAAAATCCAGCCCCTGATTGTCCTGGTTCATGCGCCGAATACTCGCACGTGCAGCTTGCGGTAGCGATCGAAACGACTGTCGCTGCTCGGGATGCCAGCCACACAGGTCAGGCAACTGCGGCACTCCTGCATCAACTCGGGCGGTGGATTCTCGCCACCAATGCGCAACAGGGCCTGCGCGGTATTCAAGGCAATACTGATGTTCTTCGGCTGTAACGACAGGGCCTTGCGGAACATGCCCAACGCTTCGGCGAGCTGCCCACCCTGGTAAGCGCGCACGCCCTGGCGGTTGAGATCGACGGCTTCGGTCACCGCGCCAAGTACCGTAGGGTCATCGGTCAGTTTGGAGACGCTTTGCATCACCTTCGGGTCGTCGCCGTAGGTCTCCACGCACCCTTTGAGAATCGAGGTGCCCGCCCCTTCCTGGCCCAGTTGCTGCAATTGCTTGGCGACGGTTAGCGCCGCATCCACCGAGAAGAACTGATCCATCTTCTCCAGGCGCTGCATGGCCTGTTCGGTGAGCTTGGCGGCGGTGTCCGCATCGCCCGCCTGCTGCAGGCTGGCGGCCTTCATCAGGCGCGCGCGCACTTGCAGACCCTGGTCCTCGACGTGCTCCTTGGCCACTTCGCTGAGCACGGTATTGATCTCCACGCGGGTGCGCGCGTCCAGACCAAAACCTGCGTTCTTGTTCATCAGGGCCTGGGCCAAGCCCAGGTTGCTCTCGGCATCCTTGTAGCGCGAACTCTGCCCTTGGTTGACCGAGTGCCGATAGGCCTTCGAAGCGGTCTCGAAATCCGCGTTCTCCAGCGCCAGCTTGCCCAGCGCCGCCTGCCGTCGCACCGCCAACGGCGAAAGACGCACCGCTTCTTCAAGCATGTGCTGGGCACGGCGGCTCTCGCCTTGGGCCACCAGCACTTCGGCCATGCCGTCGTACAGGCTGGGCATGATCGGGAAAGCCTTCAGCGCCTGCTCGTAGACGCCTTGGGCCTGTGCATGCTGACCGCGCTTGTGCAGCAGGCTGCCGAGCGCCGCGTACACCCATGGCTGCGGGCGGCTGGCGAGGATGCTCTTGAGAAACTTCTCAAGCTCGTCGAAGCGATTCAAATCGCGCAGGGCGTCGGCCCGATAACGCAGGCACAACGGCGCAAAGCGCGGGTCCTTCTTGCACAGCTCGGCGCATGCGGCCAGCACCTGAGCCGGCTGGCCACGGTCGAGGGCTTGCAGGATCGGCTTGAGCAGCGTCTTGCGCTGCTCCAGTTTTTCCAGGCGTTGGGCTAGGCCCACACGGTTGAAGGGCTTGGTCAGATACGCATCGGGCTCATGCTCGATGGCGCTGAGGACGATGGACTGGCTGCTCTCGGCGGTGACCATGATGAACACGCACTCATGGCTGATCAGCTTGTCGAGGAGCAGGTCTTCGAGCACTTGCTGGCCATTCTTCTTGCCATCGCCGAGGTGGAAATCCTGCAGGATGAAGTCGTAGCGTTTCTGCCCACACATGCGCAACGCCTGCTCACCGCTGTCAGCGGTATCGACGTCGCGAACGCCCAGTTCGCGCAGCATGGAGCGGGTCGACGTTCGGAAATCGGTGAAGTCGTCGACGATCAGAAAGCTTTTTTGCCCGTACTGCAGCATCAGGACAACCTGTCGTGGAAAAAGGAGAGATGGCGCATGGCGACGTACGCCACCGAAAGGGGTATCGGCAACGCTACGGGAAAGATGAGCCCAAGAGGCAACGCAAATGATGGCCTATGGCCGCCATCTTAACGGGCAATGCGCCAGGTCGCTACCGTTAGGCTAGCAACCCCAAGGCCTTGGCCCGCGCCACGGCCTGTGTGCGACGCTCGACGCCAAGCTTGCTGTTGATATGGCTGGCGTGAGTCTTGACGGTGTGCAGGGAGATGAACAAGCGCTCGCTGATCTGCTGGTTCGAGCATCCCTGGGCGATCAGCTCCAATACTGCAAGCTCGCGCCCGCTCAAGTGTTCGCTGGGGCCTGCGAGGGTGTCGGGCACCTCCGGCAGACGGGCCAGCACTTGGGCGTGGATCGAGCATGGCATACGGCTGGCGAGTTGCTCACGCAGCCACGCCGGATGCTCTTCTATCAGTCGCTGGAAAGCCTGCAACCCTCCGCCCTGAGCCGCCTCAAGCGCTTGCGCGAACAGCTTGCTGGCTTCGCCTTCACGTCTCTGCGCCAGGAGCAGCCCCACGCACTGGCACAGCGCACAGACCACCAGCATCATGCCGCCACTGGCGCGCCCCCTGGCGATCAAAGCCTGTAGCCGCGCCTCGGCGTCGCTCGGGCGCTCAAGCACCTGCTCGAGCAGGGCTTGTTGCAACTCGATGTGCAGCGGCAACAGTGGGTGGAACTCGGGGGCTGCGGCCGGCTGCTCACCACCGTAGGTCTGGCCCAGGCGCAGCAGCCAGGATTCGGCGAGGTCGGTACGCCCCTGGGCCAGCCACAGCTCGCATTTCACCAGGGTGATCATGGCCAGGTAGAAAATCGGCGGCACATCCCAGATGTGCATCAGCCGCTCGGCCTCGGCCAGTTCCGAGAACGCCTCGGCGTAACGCCCTTCACGTCCATCCAGCGACGCGATCACGCAATGGCCGATCAACACGCTGATATCGCGACAGGCGCGTGCCTCGCTCAGGCCGGCACGCAGCCGAGCGCGTGCCTGAGCCGGCTGCAACCGGGTGGCCAACAGGTAGCCTTCATACAACGTCAAGCGAGCACGTACGGCATACAGCCGCTGCCCGGACAGGCCTTGCAACCGCTGCATGCCATGGCGAACCTCATCGAGCGCCCTGAGCACCTCGCCACGCGCATGCAGTACCCGAGCCCGATCATAGTGGGCCAAGGCTTCGAACAACGGGTTGCCGACCCGCTGGGCCAGCTCCAGGGCTTCGCGATTCCAACCCCGGGCTCGCCAGAAGTCACCATCGGCGATGGCCAGGTTGGACAAGGTCGACAGGCACACCAGACGCTGCCCGTAGCGCTTGTCGGGCAAGCTCTGCAAGGCTTCGCCACAGTACGCGAGGGTGCGCTGACGATCGCCACGGCCACGCGCGATGATCCCGCTCAAGGCCAACCATTGGGCAAGCATCGAACGCTGCGCGGTGGCCGACGGCGCCGGCAGGAAACGGCTCAGGTAGGCGGCAAGCTCTTCGGCCGCATCCAACTGGCAAGCAAGCCCCAGCGCCCAGCTGTACAGCACGATCAGCCGCGGCGTGCTGATCAGCAAGCTGTCGGGCAAGTCCATTTTCCAGCGTAACAGCATGCCGACGTTCTGTTCGGCCAGCAGTTGCTCCTCGGACAGGCTTTGCACCAGGTCGGCGGCTACGTCCAAGTGGCCAGCTCGCAGTGCCTGCTCCACGGCCTCATCGAGCAGCCCCTGCCCCTCGAACCAGTGGCAGGCCCGCAGATGCAGGTCATTCAATGGCTCGCTAGCCTGACGACTGCGCAAAAGGTCAGAGAACAAGTGGTGATAGCGGAACCAACGGCCATGCTCATCGAGCGGCACCAGAAAGACCTGGTGGGCCTGCAAGTAACGCAGGATATCGGCACTATCATGACGCTCGCGCAAGGCGTCGCACAGCTCGGCGCAGAAACGCTCCTGGCAGGCGGTGTCGAAGAGGAACGCCTGCACCGGCGCTGGCAGTATCTCGATCACCTCTTCGAGCAAGTAATCGCGGATCAGCCCTTCACCGCCATGTAAGGCCTGGGGCAAGGCGCCGTCATCGCCCGCCTCGCTGGCTGCCAGTTGCCAGAAGCGCAAGCCCGCGACCCAGCCGTCGCTACGCTGGATCAAATTGTCCAACGCCTGCCCGCGCAGGCCCGTGGGTTGGCGGCCAATTACCGCCAGCGACTCGTCGGGGGTCAAGCGCAAATCCTGCTCGTTGAGTTCGACCAGTTGGCGCGACAGGCGCAGACGTGCCAAGTGCCAGTCCGGGCGCTGCCGACTGGTGACCAACAGGACCAGCCCGGCGGGCAGGTGATTGAGGAAGAACTGCAAGCAGCGATCGAGTACCGGGCCTTGAGCCAGGTGATAGTCGTCGAGCACCAGCAGCAGCGGCGTATCGGCGTGCAGGTACTGCGCCAACTCATCCAGCAGGCTGTCGAGCCATTCCTCGAAGGCGAACGGTTGGTGGCGCTGGCGCATCTTCAACAGCCCCAAGGCTTGGCCACCCAACGCCGGGCAGAATTGCTGCAAACCCTCCAGCAGGCGCTCGAGAAAACGCCCGGGATCGGCATCCCGCTGGCTCAATCCCAACCAGAGGCTACGCCAGTGGCTGGGCAGCGCCTGACAGAACTCGATCGCCAGTGAACTCTTGCCGAAGCCCGCTGGCGCATTGACCAGTAACAGCCGCCCGGCCAACCCACCGTTGAGACGCTGGCACAAGCGCGGCCTGGGCACATGGGCTTCTGGCAACGGTGGCCGGAAAAAACGACCGTCCAACAGGCCCAGGGCCTGGCTGGCGACTCCATGCATACGGGACAGGTCTGTCATGGCCGGCTCGTTCTATTGGAAAGACTTCGGCAATACGGATCTTTGCGAGACTAGCCGCAAACGCGACCCATTTGAAGGCGATGGGCTCGATTTGCGCAAAAAGACTACGACAAAAAGAAACAACGCCGGCCAGCATCAGCCGCGCAGATGATGCGCTATAAACCAACCCTGGCCGGTAGCGGCCTGCGCAAACAGAAACGCCCCGGCAAGCCGGGGCGTTCTGGGAGTTTACAAGGAGCCGCAAGGCGTCAGGTCAACGCACCCCCGCCTGGCGCAGCGCTGCTGGCTGGAAGTCGGCCTTGCTGGCGCTGAAGCCGAAGTTATAGGCGCTCTTCTCTTCGTTCTTCATACCCAAGGCCAGGTAGCGACCCGACTGCAAGTCGTAGATGGCTTCGAGGGTGTACCACGGCACCTGTACGTTGTAGTAAGGCTGGGCATGGGCCTCGGACACGCGCCACAGCTGATTGCGACCGTCGTACTGGTCAATCACCGCGGCTTGCCAGGTGTCTTCGTCGATGTAAAAGTCACGCTTGGCGTAGATATGCCGCTGGCCTGGTTTGAGGGTCGCGACCACATGCCACACCCGACGCAGCTCGTAGCGGGCCAGATCCTGGTTGATGTGGCCAGCCTTGATGATGTCGGAGTACTTGAGCTTCGGGTCGTCCAGCTTGAAGGCGTTGGAGGCGATGTACATCTCCTTCTTGCCTTCGAGTTTCCAGTCGTAACGATCCGGTGCACCGTTGTACATATCCAGGTTGTCGGAGGTACGCAGGCCGTCGGCGGCAGTACCCGGACCGTCGTAGGACACCTGTGGTGCCTGGCGTACGCGGCGCTGGCCGGCGTTGTAGATCCACGCCTTGCGCGGCTCCTTGACCTGGTCGAGGGTCTCGTGCACCAGCAGTACAGTACCGGCCAGACGTGCCGGTGCAGTCACTTCCTGCTTGAAGTAGAACAGGATGTTGCCGGGGTTGGCCGGGTCGTAGTCCTTCATCCGGTCACGGAAGACGAACTGATCCTGGAAATACACCAGGCTGTAGGAGCCGTTCTGCTGCGGCGTGGCCTGGGTCACCAGGCGTGTGACGCTACCACCGCGGTAGCGGGTGATGTGGTTCCAGATCACCTCCAGGCCGTCCTTGGGAATCGGGAACGGCACAGCGGTGCGGAAGTTGTTCAGGCCGTTGCCGCCTTCGACCAGGGTGGTCTTGGTGGCGTTTTCCTTGATGGCGGCAAACACCTCATCCGGGACCGTGGCGCCACGGTGGGTCTTGTACACCGGGATCTTGAAGCTATCCGGGTAGCGCTTGAGCATCGCCAGTTGGCCTGGCGAAAGCTTGTCCTTGTACTGGTCGGCGTTCTGCGCGGTGATGGTGAACAGCGGTTTGTCGCTGCCGTAAGGGTCGGACAGGAAGCCCTTGGCATCGACGCTACCCGCCGACTTGGAAAGCGGCTCCCAGGCACCGATGGAGCCGTCGGCGTTGCCGGCTTTTTCGGCGCCCATCGGCGTAAGCGTGCTGCCCAACTTGGCCGCTTCATCGGCAGAAACCGCAGCCATGACGCTGGTCGCCAGCAGGGACAGGCCCAGTACACCGGCTTTCAGCAGACCTTTGGTCATATTCATTCTGTGTCGTCCTGAATTAGAAGTTCATGCCGAAGCTGAGGGCGATGAAATCGCGGTCATCCACGGTGGTGTACTTGCCATCGAAGAAGTTGGTGTAGGACAGGCTGGCCGTGTAGGTGTTCTGGTACTCGGCATCCAGACCCAGGCTGACGGCCTTGCGGCCCTCCTCGAAGTTACCGCCAGGGCCCGGCGAGTAGCCCTCGACGTCGTGGGACCAGGCAACGCTAGGCTTGAGGTTGACCCCTGCGAAGAAGTCCGGGTACTCCCAGATGGCGCGAGCACGGTAGCCCCAGGAGGTGCTGGTGGTGAAGCCGTCGCTGTTGCAGTTGCGCGACAGGTTGGCCGTCGAACTGCCCAGGCCGGAGCCGCCGATGGTGCTGCCGTTGAGTGCGACGCACGTGCCATTGGGCAACTCGCCCGGGCCGTAGACCGGGTCACGCCCGTAGCGGACCTTGCTGGTGCTTTCCAGCCCTCCGACATGCGTCACACCGACCTCGCCAACGACGGTAAGCCTGCTGGCCCCCATCACTTGATCGAAGAAGTGGGTGAAGGTCGTTTGGAACTGGGTGATTTCCTTACGGCGATACCCGTGCAGGTCCTGGCCTGGAACGCCATCGAGCAGCGAAGCATTACCGAACACCGGGCCGCCCAGCGGCTTGACGCCAGCGAAGAGAATATCGGTACTGTTCAGTTGTACGGGCGCGTTCGGACGGTAGCTGAGTTCACCGCTCCAGGCCGTCCCCGTGGGCAAGGTGGTGGAGAAGCTCAGGCCGTACAGGCGAATGTCTTCTGGATACTCGACGAAGTACTTCGAATTACCCGCGATGACCAGTGGTGCCAATTGCCCGAAACCGCCGCCGTTGGCGATGTCGAACAGCGCCTGTGGCGCGCCGGTGGCACTGAAGATCGGCGCCCGGCTGTGGTAGTTCATGAAGTAGGCACCGAACTCGGTGTCCAGCGGTTCGAACATGTAGCGGAACGCCACACCGAACTGACCGCCATCGCGCGCATCACGATCGGCAGAGCGACGCACCAGCACACCTTCATCGTTGTAGTCGACGCCGCTGGCAGCCAAGGCGGCCTGGGCACCGGCCGGCAACTGACCGAGCACACGGCCACTGTTCAGTACCCGCAGGTTGTTGGTGCAACCATCGGCGATGATGTCTGGCTGCGAGAAGAACGTGCCGCAGTTGTCGACGACGGTCTGGTCCCATTCGATCTGGTAGAACGCTTCGGCCGACAGGTTATCGGTCAGGCTCTGGGAGATGTAGAACATGTTGACCGGAATCAGGCCTTCCTTCACCTCCGAGCCCGGACGGCGGAAGGCGGACACGTCGATCGGGTTGATCGAGTTGATACCGCCGCCGATGAAGGTACTTTCGCCCCAGCTGACCACCTGCTTGCCGAAGCGCACAGAGCCCGGCATGTCACCGATGGAATAGTTGTGATAGATGAAGGCGTCGAGGATTTCCCCGCCCGACGATTTGGCCCCTTCCTTGCGGTTGGAGTCGCTGATGTCCTTGAACTCGCGATGTTCGTCCTTGAGTTCGAAGTCATACCAGTACTTGCCGCGCACGAATACGCCGGTATCGCCGTACTTGAGTTCGAGATCGTGGATGCCTTTGAAGATCTTCGAGAACGTCTCACCTTTCTTGAAGTTCAGGTGACCGTCGTCGGAGGTCTGCGACAAGCCCTTGCCACCGTTGTTGACCCCAATGAGGTTCTTGTTGGGGCTGGCGGTCGACCAACTGGCGCCAATGGAGAGCGACGAGTCGAACTGGCCTTCGATTTCACCGATATTGAAGCTGACAGCGAAAGCAGGACTTGCGAGCGTGGAAGCGAGGCTGACGGCCAAGGGCAGTCTTGCCCGACGCCAGAACGGGTTTGCAGATGTCATCGACGCTACTCCATGTACTTTATTGTTATGGCAGTGAGTCCCTTCAGAAACGGCCCGAGCGCCCGGTGACACCGGCTCCTGCGCTTGGCGACAGGCACGTTGCGTGTCGCCTTCCCCATTCCTGAAATTCCCCTGACCCGACTATAGCCAGCGGTCTCAGGTGCATGATCCCTCTAAAGTGTGATTTGTGTTCCGAGGTGACCGCAGCGACCCGCCTGTGCGCTGACCGCTCACAAGCATGGACCATTTTTCTCGTTTGACAAGGCGCCAGCCGCTCTAGCGTAAGGTCCGGGCCCGAATAGGCCCAGACCTTACCCGCATCACAGGGTCGAGAGAAATGCGCTGTTGCTCGCCTGCCAATCGCTGATATCCACGCGAATGCGCTTTTTATCGAGTTTGCCGACACTGGTCTTGGGAATTTCAGTAACAACGGCAATCTGGCTGGGAATCGCCCATTTATTGATATGCCCCTGCTCGACAAACGGTTTGAGGTGCTCCTTCAACACGCGCGCATCGAGGGCGTGCCCCTCGCGCACCACCACCAGGGCAAACGGGCGCTCGCCCCACTGCGGGTCAGGCACCCCCACCACCGCCACCTCGCGCACCGCCGAGTGGCGGCTGATCAGGTCCTCGAGGTCCAGCGACGAGATCCACTCGCCACCGGTCTTGATCACATCCTTGATGCGATCGCGGATGTCGATGAAGCCCATGCCGTCGAGCGTCGCGACGTCACCGGTATGCAGCCAGCCGCCCTGCCACAGCTCCTCGCTCTTTTCGGCTTCCTTGAAGTAGCCCATGGTCAACCAGGGTGCGCGCAGCACCAGCTCACCCTGAGTCTCACCATCGGCCGGCAGGAACTGGCCGTTGCCATCGACGATGGCGGCCTCCACCAGCGGCACCGGCACGCCGGCCTTGATTCGATACGTGACGCGCTCATCCTCGCTGCCGGCCTGCAGTTCGTCGTTCAGGTGCGCCGCGCTGATCAGCGGGCAGGTTTCGGACATGCCATACGCCGCAGTGAGCTGGATGCCACGTGCCAGGGCGGCTTCGTAGAGGGCGCGGTTGAGCGCACTGCCACCGATGATGATCTTCCAGCCGCCGAAATCCTGTCCCTGCGAGGCAGCGCAGTGGAGCAGCATTTGCAGGATGGTGGGGACGCAGTGAGAGAACGTGACCTGCTCTTCACGCCACAACTTGACCAGCATGTCGGGCTCGTAGCGCCCCGGATAGACCTGCTTCATACCCAACATGGTGGCGGCATACGGGATACCCCAGGCGTGCACGTGGAACATCGGCGTGATGGGCATGTACACATCATCGCTGCCCAGCAGGCGCACGCTGTCGATACTCCCGGTCACCGAGGTTTCGGCGAGGGTGTGCAGCACCAATTGCCGATGGGTGAAATACACACCCTTGGGGTTACCGGTGGTGCCGGTGGTGTAAAAGGTGGTGGCCACGGAATGCTCGTCGAAGTCGGGGAAGTCGTAGTGCGGGCTCGCGGCGGCCAGCAGTTGCTCGTATTCGCCCACCAGATCGGGCAAATCGGCCGACTTTTGCGCAGCGTCAGTCAGCAGCAGCGTCTTGTCGACGGTGGTCAACTGCCCGGCGATGCTCTGATAAAGACCGACAAAATCGCTGTTGACCAGCACCAAGCGGTCTTCGGCGTGGTTCATGGTGTAGAGGATCTGCTCTGGCGAGAGGCGCACGTTGATGGTATGCACCACTGCCCCGATCATTGGGATGGCGAACATGCACTCCAGGTAGCGATGGCTGTCCCAGTCCATCACCGCCACGGTGTCACCGGCCTTTACCCCGGCGGCGGTCAGTACGTTGGCCAGCCGTGCGATACGCTCGACCAGCTGTGGATATGTCAGCCTGACCTGGTCGCGATAGACGATCTCGCGGGTTTTCTCATAGCGGCTGCCCGACATCAGCAGGCGCTTGATCAGCAGCGGGTATTGGTAGGCGCCTTCGGCTGGCTTGATGATGCGCGTCTGCAACATAGATATCCCTTTTCTCGAAAACAGGCCGGACATTTCAGACAGTTACTGTAGTTCGGTGACGCACCGGTCAAATCAGCCGAAGGAATGATTTGCCGCGCCAAGGTATGACTGGCGGCCCTGGCGTTGACGAGCGGCGCCTGTGGAACGGACACTCGCGTAACCGCTTGAAGCGAATGCCACCCCACTTTCGTTCCGCCATGCCATTGGAGGGCACCATGCCCAGCTTGCGTCGCGCCGTGTTTCTCGACCACCACTCCCTCGACCTTGGGGACCTCGACCTGTCGCCACTCAAGCAGCAGTTCGATGCCCTCGAACTGTTCGCCGCCACTGCCCCCGAGCAGGTCGCCGAACGCCTGCAAGGCGCCAGCGTGGTGATCAGCAACAAGGTCATGCTCGACCAGCCGACCCTCGCCGCCAACCCCCAGCTCAAGCTCATCCTGGTGGCCGCCACCGGCACCAACAATGTCGACCTGGCCGCCGCCCGCGCCCAGGGCATTACCGTGTGCAATTGCCAGGGCTACGGCACGCCGTCGGTGGCCCAGCACACCATCGCCTTGCTGCTGGCACTGGCCACGCGCCTGTGCGACTACAACCAGGCCGTGGCTGCCGGTCAATGGGCCAAGGCCAGCCAGTTCTGCCTGTTGGACTTCCCCATCGTCGAACTGCAAGGCAAGACCTTGGGCCTGCTCGGCCATGGCGAACTCGGTGGGGCCGTGGCGCGCCTTGCCGAGGCGTTCGGCATGCGCGTGCTCAGCGGGCAGATTCCGGGGCGGCCGCCGCGTGCCGACCGCTTGCCGCTGGAGGAGCTGCTGCCGCAGGTCGATGCGCTGACCCTGCACTGCCCCCTCAACGCACAAACCCGGCACATGCTTGGCGCCCGCGAACTGGCGCTGCTCAAGCCCAACGCCTTGGTCGTCAATACCGCACGTGGCGGGCTGATCGACGAGCAGGCCCTGGCCGATGCGCTGCGCCGTGGTCATCTGGGTGGTGCGGCTACCGATGTGCTGAGCGTCGAGCCGCCGGTCAACGGCAACCCGTTGCTGGCAGCGGATATCCCACGCCTGATCATCACCCCGCACAGCGCATGGGGGGCGGTGGAAGCACGCCAGCGCATCGTCGGCCAACTCGCCGAGAACGCCCAGGCCTTCTTCTGCGGCGACGCGCGGCGAGTGGTCGGCTGATCAACGGGCGGCTCTGCTACACTGCGCCACTTTTTCAGGAGGCGTCGTCCATGGACCCGCGCAGTGAAGTGTTGCTCCGCCAGGCGGACCTGTTCCAGGGTTCGCTGCTGATCGCCGGCCTCGCCGCCGACAGCTTGCTCGGCGAGCTGCCCCAAGCCCAGGGCTGGACTTGGCACGCCGGCGATCAAGCGCTGTTGCAGAGCCGTTTCACAGCGCGTGTTCACCACGGCGTCGAAGTCCCCGATGTGGCCTTCGACAGCGCCGTACTGTTCTTGCCCAAGTCCCGCGAGCTGACCGCCTACCTGCTCAACGCCCTGGCCTCGCGCCTGGCCGGCCGTAGCCTGTACCTGGTCGGCGAAAAACGCGGCGGAATCGAGGGCGCCGCCAAACAACTGCAAGCCTTCGGCAAGCCGCGCAAGCTGGACAGCGCGCGGCATTGCCAGCTGTGGCAGGTAACGGTGGACAATGCGCCGGAGGCCAAACCGCTACAAAGCCTGGCTGAACGTTTCGAGCTGACGCTCGCCGATGGCCCGCTGCACGTGATCAGCCTGCCCGGTGTGTTCAGCCATGGGCGCCTGGATAAGGGCAGCGCACTGCTGCTGGAACACCTCGACGCGCTGCCGAACGGCCATGTGCTGGACTTCGGGTGTGGCGCTGGGGTGCTGGGGGCGACGGTCAAGCGCCGTTATCCACAGAGCCGGGTCACGCTGCTGGATGTTGACGCCTTCGCCGTGGCGGCCAGCCGCATGACCTTGGCAGCCAATGGCCTGGAAGGCGAGGTGATCAGCGGTGACGGTATCGACGCAGCGCCGACCGATCTGGACCTGATCCTGAGCAACCCGCCGTTTCACTCCGGGGTGCACACCAACTATCAGGCATCGGAAAATCTGCTGAAAAAATCGGGGCAACATCTGCGAAAAGGGGGCGAAATACGCCTTGTCGCAAACAGTTTCCTACGCTACCAACCGCTGATCGAGGACGCCTTGGGCAACTGCGAGGTGCGCGCCGACGCGCACGGTTTCCGAATCTATCGCGCCACCCGCACTTGAAAAACAGCGCTTGCCTAATGCGCTGGGCGTAGGCAGAATCCGCTCCGTCCTAGGGGAGTAGTCTCCCGCGAGCGTCCTGCTCGCCCGGTACGCGTCAACATACTTGGCCCACAGGCCATGGCGCGTGCGACCCACGATCCACGTAGATGGATCCAGGGTTTGACAAGACCTATGACACGCACACCTTACCCGGGGCGGGGAGGCTGTTCGTGTCATAGCCGTGTCGACCCGCCCCCGTAGGAATCCTGATGCTGGAATCGCTGCTCGTCCCCACCGCTATCGTTGCCCTCGCTGAAATCGGCGACAAGACGCAACTGCTTGCCCTCATTCTCGCAGCCCGCTTTAGAAAGCCCTGGCCGATCATCGCCGGTATCGTTGCCGCGACCTTGGCCAACCATGCCGCCGCAGGTGCCGTAGGCGCCTGGGTCAGCGGTTTCTTCAGCGAATCGGTGCTGCACTGGATCCTGGCCGCAAGTTTCACCGCCACCGCACTGTGGACCCTGGTGCCAGACAAGATGGACGATGACGAAACCAGCAATGCGCGCCGTTTCGGGCCTTTCCTGACCACGCTGATCGCGTTCTTCCTGGCCGAGATTGGTGACAAAACTCAGGTCGCCACGGTGATGCTTGCTGCACAGTACCCGCACCTGATCATGGTCATCATCGGCACCACCCTGGGCATGCTGATCGCCAACGTGCCGGTGGTGCTGGCAGGCAACTTCGCTGCCGAGAAACTGCCGCTGACCTTGATCCGTCGCCTGGCGGCTGCGGCGTTCTTCGTACTGGCCGTGGTGGCCGTGTACTCGGCCATGAAGACCAGTGGCTGGGTCGGCTGAAGGCTGCGAGCTGCAAGTGGCTTGCCTCAAGCTGCAAGAAAAAGCAGATTCGCTTCGTCTTGCAGCTTGAAGCTTGAAGCTTACTTCTTAGACGCCTGATACAGCGGCATCACCTTGGGAATGGCTGCCTGCAGCGATGCAATGCGGCTGCTGGAAGCCGGGTGGGTGCTCATGAACTCGGGCGGTGCACCTTCGGACGCCTTGCTCATCTTGTTCCAAAGGGTGATCGCGGCGTTCGGGTCATAACCGGCGCGGGCCGAAAGCTCAAGCCCGATCAGGTCGGCTTCGTTCTCGTTGGCACGGCTGTTGGGCAATGTCATCGCGTAATTCACCACAGTGTCGGCCATCGCCATGCTGTCCTGGCCCAAACCGAACAATGCCCCCGCCCCCTGGCGCGCCATTTCCACGCCATAGGCCTTGGACATCGCCTCGCGGCTGTGCTCGCGCAAGGCATGGGCAATTTCGTGGCCTACCACGGCAGCAATTTCAGCGTCGGTCAGTTTGAGCTGATCGATCAGACCGGTGTAGACGATGATCTTGCCGCCAGGACCGCAATTGGCGTTAAGCTCGTCGCTCTTGATCACGTTGACTTCCCACTTCCACTGCGCGGCATCCGGCCGGAACTGCGGAGCCTGGGCAATCAGTCGGTCAGCGATGGCTTGCACGCGCTTGGCATCGGCACTGGACTTGTCCAGCACACCCTTGTTGGACGCTTCGCTCAACGTCTGCTGGTACGACTGGGCATACATCTGGTTGACCTCATCGGTCGAGAGCATGCTGAACATGTACTGCTGGCGCTGTACGCCGACGGCACCACCACTGGTGGTATTGACCGCCTGGCAGCCGGCGAGTAGGACGCTTGCAGTCAGCAGGCTGACAACGAATGACTTACGCATAAAACACTCCCTATTTACGTGCCGCGTATCCTAGGCGCTGAGGCCAGGCGCCGCCAGAGCCCCGAGGGCATTTTCCGACACGCGCTCAGCGTTATGCCTCTAACTCTCAGCCTCAGGCCGGCGTCAGGCACTCCGGCCCGTCAAGCTTCGGATCGTTGACGAACAGCGCCAGCGCCCGTTCGCGCAAGCTCGCCGGCGGCTTGGCCAGCAGCTCGTGCAGGCGTGCCAGGGGCGTGTCGGGGTCCAGCCAAATGGCCTGTTCGGCCTCATCCAGTATCAGGGGGCGGCGCTGGTTCATCGCCGCCTGGGTGACCACCGCGCAGCTCAGCCACACATGCTCCTGCACCGGATACGCCTCCCACACGGCGGCAAAGAACAGCGAAGCGCCCTCCCCCGGCGTGACCCAATACGGCCGCTTGCGCACCGTGCCGCGCCACTCGTAGAAACCGTTGGCCGGCATCAGGCAACGCCGATGGCGCAAGGCCTCACGAAACATCGGCTGTTCGGCCAAGGTTTCGGCGCGGGCCTGGGCGGGTGTGCGGGAGAGGTCGGTCAGCCAGGCGGGGGTCAGCCCCCAGCGTGCACTGGCCAGTTGCTGCAAGCCGTCGAGCTGACGCAGGATCAGCACCGAGGCGCCGGGCGCGATGTTCCATTGCGCTGGCTGGCCAGCGGGAAAGCCGGGCAAGCTAGCAAAGGCCTGGGACCAGCGGAAAAGGGCGTAGCGTCCACACATGGGCGAAATCAAAACCTAGCAGATCAGGGTTCCCGGATAACTGTCCGGTTCGTCGCCGACAAGGGGCTGGGCAGCATTGTACGCATCGATCAGCTGCCGTGCGTAACCGGCTTGCTCGTCAGGCACCGCCAGCCCCAACAGTCCCTGCATCGGCAGTTCCCCGACGCCGCCCATCAGGTCGCGGCCCACCAGATGCACTTCGATCCCCTCGCTGACCAGCATGCCTACCAGCATTTGTGCCTCCAGCAGGCTTTCCGGCTCGTAGATTCGCTGCATCAGGCGTCATCCTCGCGGCGCACTTCAATCATCCATTCGTCATCATGCACCTGCAGCCTGATCACGACAGGCCGGCAACAGACCTGGCAGTCTTCGATATAGTCCTGGTCCCCGCCGGAGATGTCGACGGTAGTCTCCACAGGCTCACCGCAATACGGGCAGTCGTAGAAGTCAGTTTCCAGCATCGCGGCCTCCGCAGTGACTTGTGCGTATAATTGCCGGTCTGATTACAGGGCCCGAGTGTGTCCGAGCCATTTTTCGGACCCCGTCCCTACCTATTACCCTAGCCGTTTCCAACAAGAGAGCATGATGGGCGAATTCGATGCCATCCGACCGTACGACGACGCTGAAGTGCCTGCCGTTCTGGCACGCCTGCTCAGCGACCCGGCATTCCTCGATATCCTCACCCACTTCCGCTTCCCGCGTGCGGCAGGTGCGTTCGGCTGGCTACTCAAGCCGCTGATCGCCCGGCGCCTGCGCCAGGAGTTCGCCGGCGTCACCTGCGTCTCCACCCTGCAGGACAAGGTCGAGTACTACGTCGATCGCACCATCGACCGCGCCACCGACGGCGTCACCTATACCGGCGTCGAGCAGCTCAAGGCGGGCACTGCCTACCTGTTCCTGGCCAACCACCGCGACATCGTGATGGACCCGGCCTTCGTCAACTATGCGGTGTACCACGCAGGCCTGCCCACCCCGCGCATCGCCATTGGCGACAACCTGCTGCAAAAGCCGTTCGTCAGCGACATGATGCGCCTGAACAAGAGCTTCATCGTGCACCGCTCGATCAGTGGCCGACGCGAGAAACTGGCCGCTTACCAATTGCTGTCGGCCTACATCAATCATTCGATCCGCAACGACGGCGCCTCGATCTGGATCGCCCAGGCCGAGGGCCGCGCGAAGGACGGAGACGATCGTACCGATTCGGCGATCCTCAAGATGTTCCACATGAGCCGCAAGGACGAGCCGTTCGGTGCGGTGATCCAAGGTTTGAACCTGATTCCGGTGTCGATCAGCTACGAATACGACCCGTGCGACCAAGCCAAGGCCCGCGAGCTTTATATACGCGCCACCACCGGCAGCTACACCAAGGTACCTGGCGAGGACGACAACAGCATCGCCCAGGGCATCACCGGTTACAAAGGCCGGGTGCACATCAACTTCGCCCCAGCGGTGACCGAGTACCACGAGGACACCAAGCAACTGGCGCAGGCGATAGACCGGCAGATTCTCGGCGGCTACCGGCTGTTCCCGGTGCACTATCTGGCTTACGCGATGTGGGCCGAGCAGGACGAAGCACTGGCGGTGCCGAGCGCCGAGAAAGTGTTCCCGTCCGAAGAGCTGCAAAAAGCCCGGGAAGAATGGCAGCGCCGCCTGGACGCCTGCCCGGCGGAGTATCGACCGTATCTGGTGCAGCAGTATGCGACGCCGGTACGCAACCAGTACCAGGTCAAGCAGCAGGCGACAGTCGCCTGATCAGTCGGGGCCGCAAAGCGGCCCCTGTTCGTTCAGATCCAGGTACTGAACCAGGACAGCAGCAGCGCCATCGCCAGGCACGAAAAACCGAGGATGTAATAGTAGCGAGGCACCCGCAGGTCGAAGGCCTCGAGCATGCCCTCATCCGCTGCCAGGCGCTCGCGAGCCATGGCAGCTCTGCGCCGGGCGCTTTGCAGCAAGAGCCCGCCCGGGCAGGTGATCAGCAGGGCCAGCAGGTTGATCAGCTTGGCGGGATGGGCGATCAAAAAGCCCATGAGCACTTGCAACGACATCGACACGACCTCGGTTACGCTTCAGCAAAGCTTGGCATTCTACCTAAGCCAAGCGCTCAGCCCCGCGCTTTGCCGACCAAGTGTCACTCGATTTCATCTGTCACACGCCCGTCATCAAGACAGGCCACCCTGTCGGCCTTCAACCGAACCGGAGCTTGTCATGCTGCACGCCGAAAACCAGGACCGCCTCTACCTCGTGGCCCAGAGCGACGAACAGCAGGCGCTGATCGACGGTTTCGCCATCAATGTCCAGGACCGCCAGTGGCTGGTGTACTGCGCCCTTGGCGGGCACAGCCACGACGACCTGCCCGAAGTCGACACGCAGACCGGTATCAGCCTGCTGGATTTCCACGTCCAGGCCGCGTGAACCCAAGACGTGCGCCAGCCCTGCGAGACGTTCACAAAAAAGCCCGCTGCCTGGTACCCAGGCAGCGGGCTCTTGCATTGCAGCTGAGTGCTTACTCGCCCAGTACCTGACCGATGGTCGGGTCCTTGAACAGGCGAGTCAGGGCGTCGCTCAGCACGTCGCTGACCAGCTTGGTGTTGGTTTCCTGATTAGGCGCCATGCCGAAGCGCTGGTCCAGGGACGCGCCGTAGCGACCGCTATAGCGGCGGTTGGCGTTGGACACATCGGCCCGGAAGGTGGCGCCAATCGTGGCCTCGGTCACGTACATCTTGTCCTTGGGCGACTGGTACTTGAGTTCTGCCAGGGTCACGGTCAGTTGCGGAGCGTTGTAGGCGCTCGGCGTCGGGGTGAAGCCAAGCAAGCGCACCGCCGCCTCGGCCTGGGCCTGCAGCTTGGGCACGACATCGTTGCCATTGACCGTGATGGTGCTGGTTTCAGGGTACATGCCACCGCGGGTGCCCAGCGACTGCGAAGCCCGGCCATCGACCACCTTGACCACCACCGGCTGGCCATGGCCGACCGGCGCCAGTTGCTGGGTGAGCTTGGGCTGCGGGCTGAGTTGTTGCGGGCTGTGAGCACAACCGGCCAGGCTCAGGCTGGCCACCGCGAACAAACCGAACAACAGACGTTGCAACATGCGCGTTTCTCCAGAAAAAGCGGCAAAGGTCCACAGTATACCCAGCGGTAAGCTGTAAGCGGCAAGCTACAAGAAAAAGCCGCCCAACCTGCGCTCTGCTATCAATTGCCGCTTGCCGCTCAAAGCTTGCCGGCGCCCGTTGTCACAATGGTTTCATGGCCTGGCGCTTACTCTTGCCTCAGCCCGATCCGAACAGGACACCCCGCCATGACCTCGCTCTGGAACCTGCTGCTGCAACGCCCTCGCCCCGCCACCTACGCCCGCCTCGACAGCAACGGTATCTGCCTGGGCTTCAAGCAATGCAACCAGCCACCGGCCGGGGCTGGCTGGGTCCAGGTCAGCGAAGCCTACCTGGGCTGGCTCGGTCAACCTCTGCCGGCCAACGCTCGGGTTTGCCCTCGCGCAAGGCGCCGTTGGCAGCAACGCATCCTGCCGGCCTGACAAACGCTGCAATAAAAACCAAGAAGAACGACATTTCTGCCCGCGACCTCGTTATAATCTTCCCCCGATTATAAGGACGTCTCCTGATCGGGCCCCGCATTCGCCGATTGACCCCCGGCACCCTCGACGCTTCGCCCACAGAGAGCCTTCCACTCAGGTCTTGCATTGGCTGTCGTGCCTGCTGTTCCCGGCCTTCACCTCGCATGAACCTGCGGGTTGCCATCGCGCAGTCCACTTTTGAGGTTCACGTCTCCAAAAGAGCGTGAAAAAACGGTTTTTCACTACTTCACAAGAGTGTGGCGAGCAAATGAACAGTCTGGCATGTGCAAAAGCGGCAGATGTGTCCCTAACAGCCCTGAACAGACGGCAAAAGCGCTCCAGCTGGATAGGAGCCTGAGGCCGGTCCATGACGCACGACGGATCACTTGACCATAAGTCGAATTGCCGCACCGGCGGCAAACGGCGTTCAATAGCTGAACACCCGAGACTGATTGGCGGTATCCGCGGAAGTTGAAAGAACTGCGAAGAGTCGGACATGGCGATCCTGGCAACCCCGGAGATCCTATGCTGTCAATTAGGTGCTGTAGATTGTGGAGACGCGTTAAATGGCGCAGAACGAATCGGTTGATGTAGTACTGGTAGGCGCGGGCATCATGAGTGCCACCCTGGCCGTACTGCTCAAGGAGCTCGACCCGACCTTGAAGCTTGAGGTCATCGAGGCCATGGACTCCGGGGCCGCGGAGAGTTCCAACCCTTGGAACAACGCCGGTACCGGCCATGCCGGCCTGTGCGAGCTGAATTACACCCCGCAGGCCGCCGATGGCAGCATCGACATCAAGAAGGCCGTGCACATCAACACCCAGTTCGAGGTTTCGCGCCAGTTCTGGGCCTACCTGAGCAAGAAAGGCAGCTTCGGCTCGCCACGTGCGTTTATCAACCCAGTCCCGCACCTGAGCTACGTCGAAGGTGATAAAGGTATCGACTTCCTCAAGAAGCGCTTCGAGCTGCTCAAGCAGCACCATGCCTTCGCGCAGATGGAGTACACCGAAGACAAGGCACTGATGAACGAGTGGATGCCGCTGATGATGCCAGGCCGCCCGGCCGACCAGCGCATCGCCGCCACCCGCGTGCTCAAGGGGACCGACGTCAACTTCGGCGCGCTGACCAACAAGCTGCTCAAGCAACTGGGCAGCAGCCCGGACGCCCAGGTCAAGTACAGCAAGAAGGTCGTCGGCCTGCGCCGTAACGGCAGCGGCTGGACCGTGAGCATCAAGGACGTCAACAGCGGCAGCAGCCGCGAAGTGGACGCCCGCTTCGTCTTCCTCGGTGCCGGCGGCGCGGCACTGCCGCTACTGCAAGCCTCTGGCATTCCAGAAAGCAAAGGCTTTGGCGGCTTCCCGGTCAGTGGCCAGTGGCTGCGCTGCGACAACCCGGAAATCGTCAAGCAGCACCAGGCCAAGGTCTACAGCCAGGCGGCCGTCGGTGCACCGCCCATGTCGGTGCCGCACCTTGACACCCGCGTGGTCGATGGCAAGAAATCGCTGCTGTTCGGACCCTACGCAGGCTTTACCACCAAGTTCCTCAAACACGGCTCGTTCCTCGACCTGCCACTGTCGGTGCGCATGGGCAACATCGGCCCGATGCTGGCGGTCGCACGCGACAACATGGACCTGACCAAGTACCTGGTCAGCGAAGTGATGCAGTCGATGGAGCAACGCCTGGAATCGCTGCGTCGCTTCTACCCTGAAGCCAAGGCCGAAGACTGGCGCCTGGAAGTGGCCGGCCAGCGCGTGCAGATCATCAAGAAAGATCCGAAGAAAGGCGGCATCCTGCAGTTCGGCACCGAGCTGGTTTCGGCCCAGGACGGTAGCCTGGCTGCACTGCTGGGCGCATCGCCTGGCGCTTCGGTGACCGTGTCGATCATGCTCGAGCTGATCGAACGCTGCTTCCCGGAGCAAGCCAAAGGCGCCTGGGCCGCCAAGCTCAAGGAGATCTTCCCTGCGCGTGAGAAGGTCCTGGCGACGGACGCTGCGCTGTACCACAAGATCAGCGCCGACAACGACGTGGCACTGGAGCTAGTGGAAAGCAGCCCGGCCAAGCACTACGCCTGACCCGGCAGCAACGAAAAAACGCCCCTTGGGGTAATGCCAGTCAGCTAAGCCTGTGTTGCAGTAGTTGGGGCCGCAAAGCGGCCCCATTGGCTTAACTGACGGGCATTACCCCTCGGGGCGTTTTTTTGTGCCTGTAGCTGAGCAAGGCCCACCACTGTAGGACGGGCAGGAAAGCACTGCGAGCAGCCCCGGCGATTGTGCAGCATGCCGATTTCCGGGGGCCGCTGCGCGCCCCTTTCGCGGCGCAAGGCCGCTCCTACAGGGAGCAAATCAGGCGAAGCGGATCAGCCGCGGGCGTTATCGATGATCTCGATGTACTCCGGCGCGTTGCGCTGGTCGGCGATCACTTCGACGAAGGTCTTGCCGTGTTCGTCCTTGCCGTCCAGGTCCAGGCCCGCCTCGACGAAGAAACCCACGAAACGCGCGAAATCATCGACGCGCAGGCCACGATAAGCCTTGATCAACTTGTGGTGCGCGGGCGAGGTCAGGCCATCGGCCGGCTCGAACTGCAGGAAGGTCTTGATGTAGTCATCGCTGATTTCGTCACCAATAACCTGTTTCTTGTCTTTACGCATCGCCGACTCCAACTAAGCCATCACGGAATTTCGAAGGCCGGCAGTGTAACCCCCGGCCCCTCGCGCCTCAACGCGTACGTACGGTGCCGGTGTGCAGGTCGGCCCAGACATGCCCGTTGGGGTAGCTGAGGAACTGCACGTAGAGCGTCTCGTTGCGCAGCAGGTCCATGATCACCCGGTAGTCGGCCATCGGGTAATTGAGCGTAAGGGTGCGGGTCTTGTCGTCGTACACCGGCTTCTTCAGGCTCTTGCCGCCCTCGCCATCGAACGTCAGCAGCACCTGGGCGATGCTCGCGCCCTTGTTCATGGGCTTGCCTTTCAAGCGCATCTGCAACGACGAGGTAATCGGGATCGGTTGTTGGTCTGACTGACGCTGGGTGCCGACCACCACCGAATAGTCGGTGACCTGCAACAACTGCTGCGCGCTTGGCGCTTGCTGACGCAGGGAAAGGTCATCGGGCGGCAGGAACTGGCTGTGCAGCGGTGCAGCAGACAGCGGCAGGCTCACGGCCAGCAGCAGGGGAATGAGTGCGCGCATGTGAGGCTCCTTGGCAAGAGCAGGCACTCTAGCACGCCCGATTTGCCGGCACCGACCTGATCGCGGTCAGTCGAACTGCGCGCGCATCCAGGCCTGGTACTGGGCAGCACCCGGCTCGCCCTCGCGGGGCGCCCAAGGGGCAAGCTCGCCCTCGCCAATCGGCCGATAGGGGCCGGCCTTGCACTCGAACAAAATGCTGTCGGGCTCCAGCACCACCAGGCCATGGTAAGTACCTGGCGCCAGATCGACGCCCAGGCAATCGCCACCGGCTTGCAGCACCCGCGTATCCAGCACACGGCCCTGTGCATCGAAGATCAGCAGGCCCAGCCGGCCCTTGAGCACGATCAACACCTCGGCCTTGTCTTCGCTCAAGTGGCGATGAGGCGGGATGTAGGTATCCGGCTGCAATCCGACGGCCATGCGATGGCAGGGCTCGTCCATCGTATGGAAGTTATGGTGCTGTCGGCCTCGGGGATTGGCCGCCGCTTGAGCGGCCAGCCCGGCGAACAACGACTGGTCGAGAAACGCGGGCTGGCGCATGCTCACAGGCCTTTGACAGCAAAGATGCCGTTGGCGTTGCGCCAGTAGCCTTTGTAGTCCATGCCGTAGCCGAAGATGTAGCGGTCCACGCAAGGCAGGCCCGCGTAGTTGGCTTTCAGGTCAGGGCTGGCCTTGCGGTCGTGTTGCTTGTCGATCAGCACGGCAGTGTGCACCGAGCGCGCACCAGCGTGCTTGCAGAACTCGATGATGGCGCTGAGGGTATGGCCTTCGTCGAGGATGTCGTCGACGATCAGGACATCACGGTCGATGAACGAGACTTCCGGCTTGGCTTTCCAGAACAACTCACCGCCGCTGGTCTGATTGCGGTAGCGCGTTGCGTGCAGGTACGAGGCCTCCAGCGGGAACTGCAAGTGGGTCAGCAACTTGCCGGCGAAGATAAGGCCGCCGTTCATCACGCAGAAGACCACCGGGTTCTTGTCGTGCAGATCCTTGCTGATCTGCTTGCCGACCTCGGCGATGGCCGCCTCGACCTGGGCTTCGTTGTACAGGCAATCAGCCTCGTGCATCACTTGACGGATGTGCTCAAGATCGGCGGACATGGCGCTCTCCAGGGGGGGCAATTTGGAAAAGCGGGCAAAGGTACGCATCCGCTCGCCCCAGATCAAGCCTTTATGGACTAACGTGCACAATGACTGCACGACAGGCTGGACTGAATAGATTAATCTAGCGCGGTTTTTTTGCCCGCCTTCCGGAGCCCCCCTATGCCCACTCGTGAGATCCGCCATCCGCTGATCCGCCACAAGCTCGGCCTGATGCGCCGCGCCGACATCAGCACCAAGAATTTTCGCGAACTCGCCCAGGAAGTCGGCGCGCTGCTGACCTATGAAGCTACCCAGGACCTGCCCCTGGAAACCTACGAGATCGATGGTTGGTGCGGCAAGGTTCAAGTCGAGAAAATCGCCGGCAAGAAGATCACCGTGGTGCCGATCCTACGCGCCGGTATCGGCATGCTCGATGGCGTGCTCAGCCTGATTCCGGGCGCCAAGGTCAGCGCTGTGGGCGTTGCCCGCAACGAGGAAACCCTCGAAGCGCACACCTACCTTGAAAAGCTCGCCCCCGACATCAACCAGCGCCTGGCCCTGATCATCGACCCGATGCTGGCCACCGGTGGCTCGATGGTCGCCACCATCGACCTGCTGAAAAAAGCCGGCTGCAAGGAAATCCGCGCCATGGTGCTGGTCGCCGCACCCGAGGGTATCGCCGTGGTGGAAAAAGCCCACCCCGACGTGCAGATCTACACCGCATCGATCGACCAACGCCTGAACGAGCACGGCTACATCGTCCCAGGCCTGGGCGATGCGGGCGACAAGATCTTCGGCACCAAGCAGAAGGACGCCTGATCATGCAGGACGGCTTCAACGACCCGCTTTGGCGCCAGGTCGTCTCGGGCGCACAGATGCTTTTCGTGGCATTCGGCGCGCTGGTGCTGATGCCACTGATCACCGGCCTCGACCCAAACGTGGCGTTGTTCACCGCCGGCCTCGGCACCCTGCTGTTCCAGCTGGTCACCGGGCGTCAGGTGCCGGTGTTCCTCGCCTCGAGCTTTGCCTTCATCACCCCGATCATCCTCGCCAAGGGCCAGTTCGGCCTGGCAGCGACCATGGGTGGGGTGATGGCCGCCGGGTTCGTGTATACCTTCATGGGCCTGATGGTGAAAATCAAGGGCACAGGGTTCATCGACCGTATGCTGCCGCCGGTCGTGATCGGCCCGGTGATCATCTCAATCGGCCTGGCCATGGCACCGATCGCCGCCAACATGGCCATGGGCAAGGCTGGCGATGGCAGCGTGCTGCTGCCTTACAAGACCGCCATGCTGATTTCGATGCCGGCCTTGCTGACCACGCTGGTGGTCGCGGTGTTCGGCAAGGGTATTTTCCGCCTGGTGCCAATCATCGCCGGCGTACTGGTGGGCTTTGCCCTATCGTTCGCCTTTGGTGTGGTCGACACCGCCAAGATCGCCGCCGCGCCATGGCTCGAACTGCCGAAGTTCACCGCGCCTGAGTTCAACTGGCAGGCCATCCTGTTCATCGTTCCGGTGGCCTTGGCCCCGGCGATCGAGCACATTGGCGGCGTGATCGCCGTGGGTAGCGTGACCGGCCGCGACTACCTGAAAAAGCCCGGTCTGCACCGCACGCTGTTCGGCGACGGCCTGGCCACCACTGCCGCCGGCCTGTTCGGCGGCCCGCCCAACACCACCTACGCCGAAGTGACCGGTGCGGTGATGCTGACCAAAAACTACAACCCGAAGATCATGACCTGGGCAGCGGTGTTCGCCATCACCCTGGCGTTCATTGGCAAGTTCGGCGCGCTGCTGCAGAGCATCCCGGTCCCGGTGATGGGTGGCATTCTGTGCCTGCTGTTCGGCTCCATCGCCGCAGTGGGCATGAACACCATGATCCGTCACAAGATCGACCTGTCTGAAGCGCGCAACCTGGTAATCGTCTCGGTGACCCTGGTGTTCGGCATCGGCGGCGTACTGATCGGCAGCGGCGACGGCCCGGACGACTGGGGCCTGAAGGGCATCGCGCTGTGTGCGGTGGTGGCCATCGCCTTGAACCTGCTGCTACCAGGCAACGATGGCTGGAAGAACAAGAAGCTGGACGATCAGTTGCCTTGATTCGCCCCTAGCCTGAGCGCTTCGCGGGTCCGCCCGCCAGCACCGGTACTCACCGCCCTCACGGCCTGGGTGATACCGGTGCCAGCGGGCAGGCCCGCGCCAGGCCAGCCAACGATCAAGCCTGCTCGCACATCCCCGCCAACACCCTCACCCACTCAGGGTGATCATTCAAGCACGGCACCAGCACCAGTTCCTGGCCACCAGCCTCGACGAACTGCTCGCGACCACGCATGCCGATCTCCTCTAGCGTCTCGATACAGTCGGCGACGAATGCCGGGCACAGCACGAGCAATTTCTTCACACCGGCTGCAGCCAATTCATCCAGGCGCGTCTCGGTGTAAGGCTCGATCCACTTCGCCCGGCCCAAACGCGACTGGAATGCGGCTGACCAGTTGCCAGGCGCAATGCCCGCGGCCTTGGCAAAGGCCTCGGCGCTGGCCAGGCACTGCGCGCGATAGCACACCTTGCGTACTTGGCTGCACGCGGTTTCGCAGCAGTTCGCGCTCTTAAAGCAATGCGATCCGGTCGGGTCGAGCTTGGTGAGATGCCGCTCCGGCAAACCGTGGAAACTCAGCAACACATGATCGTAGCCTTGATCCAGGTACGGCCGCGCACTGGCGACCAAGGCATCGATGTACGCAGGCTGGTCATAGAACGGCTGCAACACGCGGGTTTGCAGAGGCAGGTTGCGTGCCGCGATGGTCTGCCGGGCCAGCTCCACAACAGTGGTCACGGTGCTGTCGGCGAATTGCGGATACAGGGGCGCGAGGGTCACCTGGCGCACCCCTTGGGCGGCCAGACGCTCCAGTACCTCGGGCAACGCCGGCTGGCCATAGCGCATGGCGATCTCAACCGGGCCGTGGGGCCAATGGGCCTTGATAGCCTCTTGCAAGCGACGGGTCAGCACGACCAGGGGCGACCCCTCATCCCACCAGATCGAGGCATACGCATGCGCCGACTGCTCAGGGCGCTTGATCAGGATCAGCGACACCAGCAAGCGCCGCACCGGCCAAGGCAGGTCGATCACGTAAGGGTCCATGAGGAACTGGTTGAGGTAGCGGCGCACGTCGGCCACCTTCGTGGAGGCCGGCGAGCCCAGGTTGACCAGCAGCAAAGCGTGATCGGTCATGCAGCGTCCTATGTTCAGAGGCGACCAGACAGCTCGTCCAGCGCCGATTGCAGATCGTTGTAGCGGAATGTGAAACCCGCCGCCAGCAAACGGACAGGGCGGGCACGCTGCCCACCGAGCAGCAGCGTCGAAAGCTCACCCAGCCCGGCCTTGAGCAAAAGCGCCGGCACTGGCAGCACAGCCGGGCGATGCAGCGCACGCCCCAAGGCCTTGGCGAAGTTGCGGTTGCGTACCGGCTCCGGTGCGCACGCATTATAGGGACCGCTGGCATCCTTGTGCTGCAAGAGAAAATCAATCAGGGCGATCTGATCGTCGATATGCACCCACGGCATCCATTGCCGACCATCGCCCAACGGCCCGCCCAGCCCGAGCTTGAAGGGCACGCGCAGGCGCGACAAAAAGCCGCCGTCATGCGCCAACACCAAGCCGGTGCGCACCAGCGCCACGCGTATACCCAATGTCTGGCCACGACTGGCGGTTTCTTCCCAGGCGATGCACAGCTGGCTGGCAAAATCCTCTTTCACCGGCGGCGAGGCCTCGGTCAACTCGCGCTCGCCACCATCACCGTACCAGCCCACGGCCGAGCCCGAAATCAGCACCTCAGGACGCTGTTCACGGTGCCCGATCCAGGCCAGCAACTGCTCAGTGAGGGTGATTCGGCTGGTCCACAAGAGGGACCGGCGCGCGGCGGTCCAATGACGATCAGCGATCGGTGCACCGGCCAGATTGACTACGGCATCCACCGGATCGTCCGGGTCAATTTCATTCAAGCGCGCGATGCCGCGCACACCCGTGCCACACACCGCCGGCACGGCCTCAGGGGTACGGCTCCAGACAGTCAGGCGATGGCCCTGTCCGCGCCACAACTGGCACAGGTGGCGGCCGATCAGTCCCGTACCGCCGGTCAGCAAGATATGCATGGCTGTGTCCTCACAGTTGGCGGCCGTGGTCTATTTTTAAGATCAAGGCACTTTTTTGACCGAACGCTCTCGGATAAACCATAGGCGACCCTGCACCACAGAGCAGCATATACTTATACAGTTTTTCTGCATTGTATAGGTTTGCCTGGCAGCGTAAGCTGCACACAGCAAGGTTCGAAGAGGCCATCATGACAGTACCTATTGCCATCATCGGGGCCGGAATCGCCGGCCTGTCAGCCGCCCAGGCCTTGCAAAAGGCCGGGCACTCCGTCCACCTGTTCGACAAAGGCCACGGCAGTGGCGGACGCATGGCCAGCAAGCGCAGCGACGCCGGCGCCCTTGATCTTGGGGCTCAGTACTTCACCGCGCGTGATCGACGCTTCGTCGAGCAGGTGCAGCAGTGGGTGGCCGCCGGCTGGACGGCGCAATGGAAGCCGCAGCTGTACAACTACCGCGACGGTGCCCTGAGCCCCTCCCCTGATGAACAAATCCGCTGGGTGGGCGTACCCCGCATGAGCGCCATCACCCGTGGTCTGCTCAAGGACGTCACGGTGAATTTCGGCTGCCGCATCGCCGAAGTGTTCCGTGGCAAGCAGTATTGGCACTTGCAAGACACCGAAGGTTGCAGCCATGGACCGTTCAGCCGGGTGGTGATCGCCGTGCCAGCCCCTCAGGCCACACCGCTGCTGGCGGCCGCGCCCAAGCTAGCCGCTGTAGCCGCGGGCGTGCAGATGGAACCTACCTGGGCGATTGCCCTGGGCTTCGAGCCGCCTTTGGAAACCCCAATGCAGGGCTGTTTCGTGCAGGACAACCCGCTCGACTGGCTGGCCCGCAACCGCAGCAAGCCAGGCCGCGATGAACAGCTCGACACCTGGGTGCTGCACGCCACTTCCAACTGGAGCAAGCAGCACCTGGACCTGCCCAAGGAAGAGGTAATCGAGCTATTGCGCGGCGAGTTCGCCGAACTGGTCGGCTGCGTCGTTCCACCGCCGGCTTTCGCACTCGCCCATCGCTGGCTGTACGCGCGCCCCGCAGGCAATCACGAGTGGGGTGCACTGGCCGATGCCGACCTGGGCCTTTACGCCTGTGGTGACTGGTGCCTGTCGGGCCGAGTGGAGGGTGCCTGGCTCAGCGGCCAGGAAGCAGCAAGGCGTCTGCTGGAACACTTGGAGTAGTGGCAGAGAACTTATACACAAATCACTATTTGTATAAGTTTATTTTTGTGCTGAAATTGACTTGTACATTGGTTGCTAGCTGTACAAGTCAATTTCGGAGATCGTGATGAACGCTTCCACTGCCGGCCACAAGCCACGCCTAGCCATCAGCGCCTGCCTCACAGGCATGGACGTGCGATACAACGCCGGGCACAAGCACTCCGACCTGTGCCATGAGCTGCTAAGCGAGCACTTCGACTGGGTGCCGGTGTGCCCCGAAGTCGCCATAGGCCTCGGCATACCGCGTGAACCGATTCGCCTGGTGGGCGATCCTGAACGTCCTGCGGTGACCGGCACGCATAACGGCAGCACCGACTTTTCGGGCCCGCTACGCGCTTACGGCGAACAGATGGCCGGCGAGCTCGGCGACATCTGTGGGTATGTCTTCATGCAGAAATCGCCCTCCTGCGGCCTCGAGCGGGTCAAGGTGTACCAGGAAAATGGCTACCCAGCGCGTCAAGGCGCACGCGGCGTGTATGCCGAGGCATTTTGCCGGGCCCGCCCGGACCTGCCGGTCGAAGAAGAAGGCCGCCTGCACGATCCGGTGCTGCGGGAGAACTTCATCAACCGCGTGTACGCCTATGCCGACTGGCAACAACTACTGCGCCAGGGACTGAGTCGCGGCGCTCTGATCCGTTTCCACTCACGCTACAAGTACCTGCTGATGGCGCATAACCCCCAGGCCTACCGCGCCTTGGGCAAGCTGCTGGGCAACATGACCCGCGACGACGACCCACAGCAGTTCGGCCCGCAGTACTTCAGTCAGCTGATGCAGGCATTGCGCCGCTGTGCCAGCCGCGGCACCCACGGCAACGTGCTGCAGCACCTGAGCGGCTACCTGCGCAACGCACTGGACGAGGGCGACAAGGCCGAGCTGCGCCAGGTCATTGACCAGTACCAGAGCGGCGTGGTGCCGCTGGTGGTGCCCTTGACCCTGCTCAAGCATCACCTGCGCAACCACCCCACCCCTTACCTGATGCAGCAGGCCTACCTGCAGCCCCACCCAGAGAACCTTGGACTTCGCAATGCCATCTGACGATCTTCTACCCATCGGCGAGGTGGCCCGGCTGACCGGTGTCAACCCGGTCACCCTGCGCGCCTGGGAACGCCGCTATGGCCTGATCAAACCTGAGCGCACGGCCAAGGGCCATCGGCTCTACCCCCACGACCAGGTACAGCGCGTACATGATGTACTGCGTTGGCTCGAACGCGGTGCGGCGGTGAGCCAGGTGCGCGAGCTGCTGGACAATGCTGCGCATGCCAGTACCCCGGTGGAAGGCGAATGGGCCGAGCGCATCGCCCACATGATCGATGCAGTCAGCCGTCTAGCCCAGCGCCCACTCGACCACTTGCTGAACCAAGCCATGGCGCTTTACCCGGCAGTGACCGTGTGCGAGTACCTGATGCTGCCGCTGCTCGACACATTGTCCCAGCGCTGGCAGTCGCACTTCGATGCGCGGCTGGAGCAAGCGTTCTTCAACACGTGGCTGCGCAGCAAGCTGGGCGCACGGGTGTACCACGACACGCACTCCTCTGCCGGGCCCTGCGTGTTACTTGCGCGCACCGACGAGGCTCCGTTCGATGCCGAGTTCTGGCTCTGCGCGTGGTTACTCAGCAGTAACGGCCAGCCTTTGGAGATCCTCGAATCGCCGGTAGAACCGCGCCAACTGCGCCAAGCGGTCGAGCTGCTGCAACCGCGGGCTGTGCTGCTGCATTTGGGGCGCCGCCCGGACCTCGCCGCCTGGGCGCGTAGCCTGCGCGAACTCACCGTACCCAAGGTGCTCGGCGGGGCCTCGCTGAGCCTGCACGCGAACGAGTTGGAGCAATTGGCGCTACCCCAGACGCAATTCTTCGATACCCCCCCGGCAGCCCTGCGCTGCCTGCTACACCCCTGACAGCCAACCACTCGCGGGATGCCCCATGCAACTGATCTGGCTGCGCAGCGACCTGCGCATCGATGACAATACCGCCTTGGCCGCTGCCTGCCAGCGCGGCCCGACCCTCGCCCTGTGGATCGCCAGCCCCGGTCAATGGCAGGCCCACGACGACGCACCTTGCAAGGTAGATTTCTGGCTGCGCAACCTGCATCAATTGAGTCAGTCGCTGCGAGAGCTGAACATCCCGCTGCTGATCCGCCACACTGAAACCTGGCAACAGGTGCCCGAGACGGTACTCGCACTGTGCCGTCAGCATGGCGTCGAAGCCGTGCACTGGAACGACGAGTACGGTGTCAACGAGACCCAGCGCGACCAAGCGACCGCCGGCTTGCTGCAACAACACGGGATCGACGCCTGTGGCTATCTTGACCAGTTACTGTTCAAGCCCGGCAGCATCCTTACCCGCAGCGGCCAATATTTCCAGGTCTTCAGCCAATTCAAGCGGGTGTGCCTGGAGCAGTTGCACCTGGGCCTACCGGCGCGGGTACCGCGCGCCCAGCTTCAAGCGCCGCTGGCTATCGCCAGCGACCCGATTCCCACACACATCGACGGCTTCGACGCTCCGCCCCAGGCCCTGCGCGAGTATTGGCTAGCCGGCGAAGACGAAGCGCATCGCCGTCTGACCCATTTCGTCGATGCGAGCATCGAAGACTACCAGCAACAGCGCGATCTACCTGGCCGCGATGGCACCAGCCAGCTCTCGGCATACCTGGCGACCGGCGTGATCTCGCCACGCCAGTGCCTGCACGCAGCATTGGCGCGCAATCACGGCGAATTCGACAGTGGCAATGCCGGCGTACAAACCTGGATCAACGAGTTGCTGTGGCGCGAGTTCTACAAACATATCCTGGTGGGTTATCCACAGGTGTCGCGCCACCGCGCCTTCCGCGCGCACACCGAAGCGCTGCCTTGGCGCCAGGCCCCCGACGAGCTGCAAGCCTGGAAAGACGGGCGCACGGGCTTTCCGATCATCGATGCCGCGATGCGCCAACTGCTGCACACTGGCTGGATGCACAACCGCCTGCGCATGATCGTCGCAATGTTTCTGAGCAAGAACCTGCTGATCGACTGGCGCGAGGGTGAGCGGCACTTCATGCGCCATCTGATCGATGGGGACCTGGCCGCCAACAACGGTGGCTGGCAGTGGAGCGCCTCCACAGGGACCGACTCGGTGCCGTACTTCAGGATCTTCAACCCGATCACCCAATCGCAACGTTTCGACCCACATGGGCAGTTCATCCGGCATTGGATACCTGAGCTGCGGCACCTGGATGCGAAAACCATCCACGCCCCCAAGAGGCCCTCGGGTCTGTTCGATGCCGCCCCCTACGCTGCGCCCTTGGTGGACCTCGACAGCACGCGCCAACGCGCACTTGACGCTTTCAAGAACCTCTAGCGCTGACGACTCAAAGCGCATCGCGCAAAATGCAGGTCACCCTCTCGGCTAGCAGGCCAAGACCGCACAAGCGCGATGCGCCCCACTCTATCCCCGCATTTGCATGCTGGGCGGGCGCAGCCCTGCCCGTGCTGACCGCTTTTTGGCCATTACATACTCGACTTGCGCCATGTAACACAGAACTGTGTACAGCCCGCCGAACTCCTCGTGACTATTTGATACAACTCTATAATGTTGCTACTCGATAATTGATCCCGAACGTAGTCGTCGGCACGCCTGGGCACAAGTGGTCTGTCGGGCTGACAGGTCAGAGGCATAAACGTGAATACGCGACGTAGTATCTGGGTGACAGGGGCAAGTTCCGGGCTTGGCGTGGCACTGGTCGAACGGCTGCTCGAACAGGGCCACCGAGTCGCCGCCAGTGGCCGGGAGAGCCAGCAGCTTGATCAATTGAACCAACACTTTGGTAAGCAGCTGTTGCGCCTGCCGGGCGCGTTGCACAAGGCCGAACAGGCACAGGCCGCTGGCCAGCGCTTGCAAGAGGCCTGGGGGACACTCGACACATTGATCATCAACGCCGGCACTTGCGACTATCTTGACGCAAGCCTTGGCGTTGACCGGCTGTTCGACACGATCGTCACCAGTAACCTGCAGGCCAGCGAACACTGCCTCGGCGCGGCGTTGGGCTTGCTCAAGGCAGGAAACAGGCCGCAGGTGATGGCGGTGCTCAGCCGTCATGCCGCGCAACAGCTGTACAACCCCAACCAACCGACCACAGCCTGCAACAGCCTGCACCATTGGTTACGCGAACAGCGTCCGGCGCTCAGCGTCCTAAAGATCGACCTGACCGTGGTGGCGCCGCAACCACTCAAGAGCCCGTTGCCGCTGGCCATGCCAGAAGACTGGGACCCACAGCGCACGGCCCAGGAGCTGGTCGCACGCCTGGACGTGCGCGAGCGTGAGTTGGTGCTTGAAGTACTCAATACGGACAGCCTCTGGCCGTTGCCGAACTGAAACCAGGCGGCCGCCTTACGCTAATCGGCCCGTTTACAACGGCATGCGGTGCACCATGCCTACAATGATTTCGGCGTTGCTCCACGCGCTTTTTACATCGGGAGACGTTGAACGCTGTCGGCTCGATTCCACAGGAGCGGCAATATGGCGTGCAGGCGCTCAGGCTCGCCGCTGCTCCAGAAGCGCGTGTCCTGGGCGGGTCCGGCAGCCAACAGGTCGCGCGCATCCAGCAGGCGTTGCAACTGGCGCGCTACCGCCGCGCCAGTGTCGATGATCGCCACCTGCGCTGGAACCATACCGGCCAGCAGTGGGCGCAGGAAGGGATAGTGCGTGCACCCCAGGATCAAGGTGTCGCACCCCGCTGCCAGCAACGGCTGGACATAGCCCGCCAGCAATTGGCGCACGGCTGGGCTGTCCAGGTCGCCGCCCTCGATGCACTCCACCAGCCCCGGGCATGGCTGGGTCACGACCTGCACATCGTTGGCGAAGCGGTCGAGCAGAGCTGCGAACTTGGCGCTCTGCAGCGTGCCCGTGGTGGCCAGCACGCCGACCACGCCAGAACGGGTAGCCGCCGCCGCCGGCTTGACCGCAGGCTCCATACCCACCAACGGCCAGTGCGGGTAGCGTTCGCGAAGGTCAGCGACCGCCGCCACGGTGGCGGTGTTGCACGCCAGCACCATGGCTTTGGCGCCCTGCTCACGAAAAAACCCAGCAATGTGGCGCAGGCGCTGGCGAATGTAGTCGGGGGATTTTTCGCCATAGGGAACATGGCCGCTATCGGCCACGTACAACAGCGATTCACTGGGCAGCAGGCGCTGGATCTCGGCGAGCACGGACAAGCCGCCGACCCCCGAGTCCATCACGCCAATCGGCGCCGCGCGTTCAGCCATGGCGGTTCGCGCACACTGCGCAGGCCGGGTCACGCTTGACGCGCAACTCACGCAAGCGCGTACTCAAGGCGTCGATCAGCAGCAGGCGGCCGACCAGCGGCTCGCCGAATCCGGCCAGCAGCTTGAGTGCTTCCAACGCCTGCAAGCTGCCCACCAGACCAACCAGCGGGCCGATCACACCGGCCTCGCTGCAGGTCAGCTCGGCCTCGCTGCCATGCCCGTACAGACAGTGGTAACAGGGGCTTGTGTCGCGGCGGGTATCGAACACCGACAACTGGCCTTCGAGGCGGATCGCCGCGCCGCTGACCAAGGGTTTGGCGGCGACCACGCACGCGGCGTTGACCGCCTCGCGCGTGCCGAAGTTGTCGGAGCAGTCCAGAACCACGTCCACTGCGGCGACTGCGCCGGCCAGGGAATCTTCATCCAGCGCCTCGCGGTAGGCGATCAGGCCGATCTCTGGGTTGATCGCCTGTAGCCGCTGAATCGCCGAATCCACTTTGCTCATCCCAACGCTGTCGCTGTCATGGATGATCTGGCGTTGCAGGTTAGTCAGGTCAACGGTGTCGAAGTCCGCCAAGTGCAGCTCGCCGACGCCCGCCGCCGCCAGGTACAACGCCACAGGCGAGCCCAGGCCTCCGAGCCCGATGACCAAGGCCTTGCCGTGTTTCAGGCGCAACTGACCATCAATATCCACCTGCGACAACAGGATTTGTCGGCTATAGCGCAGCAGCTCCGCATCGCTCAGCATGGCCGGCGTCCCAGGCTGACACGCTCATGACCACCGAGGTCGACCCGGCTGCTAACCTCGACGAAGCCACCGGCAACCAGCAACTCGCGCACCGTCGGGGCCTGGTCGTAGCCATGCTCGAGCAGCAGCCAGCCACCAGGCAACAGGTGCTGCGCAGCTTGGGCGACGATCACCCGCAGGTCATCGAGGCCGTCTTCGCCGGCAACCAGGGCGCTGCTGGGCTCGAAGCGTACATCGCCAGCCACCAGATGCGGATCGTCAGCCCGGATATACGGAGGATTGCTGAGGATCACATCGAAGCGCTCACAGACCAAGGCGTCATACCAGTGGCTCATGCGCACCTGCACATTGCCCAGCCCCAGGCGTTGGCGATTACGCTCGGCCAAGGCTACGGCCTCTTCTATACGGTCCACGGCGCTCACCTGCCATGCCGGACGCTCACTGGCCAAGGCCAGGGCAATAGCGCCCGTGCCGGTGCCCAGGTCGAGCACTCGCGCAGGCGTGGCAGGCACCAACTGCAAGGCCGTTTCCACCAGCAGCTCAGTGTCTGGGCGCGGAATCAACGTGTGTGGCGCCACTTCCAGATCGAGCTTCCAGAAGCCCTGCTGACCGAGGATGTAGGCCACCGGTTCACCGCCACGCCGACGATCCAGAAAACCTTCGAAGGTTTCGGCCGCCTCTCGGCTGACGATGCGCTCGGGCCAGGTGTGCAGGTAACTGCGCGACTTACCCAGTGCCGCAGCCAACAGCAGTTCGGCGTCCAGGCGCTCGGTCGGCGACTGGGGCAGCTGCGCGTTGCGCAGCAGGCTGGCGATGATGGTCATTTCAATCCCCCAGCGCGGCCAGCTGATCGGCCTGGTATTCGGCCAACAAAGGCTCGATCACCGCCTCTACGCCACCGGCCAGGATATCGTCCAGGGAATACAGGGTGAGGTTGATGCGATGGTCCGTGACCCGACCCTGTGGGTAGTTGTAGGTGCGGATGCGCTCGGAGCGATCACCCGAGCCCACCAGCAACTTACGCTCGCTGGCAATGGCGCTTTGCGCGGCGCTGGTCTGCATGTCGTTGAGTTTGGCCGACAGCCAGGACATGGCACGTGCGCGGTTCTTGTGCTGCGACCGCTCTTCCTGGCACTCGACCACGATGCCGGTAGGCAAGTGGGTGATACGAATCGCCGAGTCGGTCTTGTTGACGTGCTGGCCGCCAGCGCCGGAGGCGCGGTAGGTGTCCACGCGCAGGTCCGCTGGGTTGATCTCGATCGCCACGTGCTCGTCAGGCTCAGGCAGCACCGCCACGGTACAGGCCGAGGTGTGGATACGCCCTTGAGACTCGGTCTCAGGCACACGCTGCACGCGATGCGCCCCGGACTCGAACTTGAGCTTGCCGTACACGCTCTCACCCTCGACGCGGGCGATGATTTCCTTGTAGCCGCCATGCTCGCCCTCGTTCTCCGAGAGGATTTCCAGGCGCCAGCCACGCTTTTCGGCGTAGCGCGAATACATGCGGAACAAATCGCCGGAGAAGATCGCCGCCTCGTCGCCACCGGTCCCGGCGCGTATTTCGAGGAACACGTTGCGCCCATCGTTGGGGTCCTTGGGCAGCAGCATGCGCTGTAGCTGCGACTCCAGGCCGACCAGCAACTCCTTGGCCTCGCGCACCTCCTCTACCGCCATCTCGCGCAAGTCCGGGTCGGCGTCCTTGAGCAGCGCCTGGGCACCTTCGAGGTCATCCTGGACCTTGCGCCACTCTTTATAAGCAGTGATGACCGGCTCCACTTCGGCGTACTCGCGGGAATAGGCGCGAAAGCGGGTCTGGTCGGAAATGACTTCGGCGTCACCGAGCAAGGCGGTGAGTTCCTCGAAGCGATCCTGGAGCGTGTCCAGTTTGTTCAGCAGCGACGCTTTCATTGCGGGAATTTGTCCGTCGAGCCCTCGTGGAGGGCAAAGAGTTCCTGGGCCATGGCCAGCGCATCAAGGCGGCCCTCGGCAGAGAGCTTTTTCAGCTGTACGCTGGGGGCGTGCAGCAGTTTGTTGGTCAGGCCCCGGGCCAGCTGCATCAGCACCTCCTCGGGGTTACCGCCATTGCCCAGCAAGCGCAGGGCTTTTTGCAATTCTTCATCGCGCAGGCGTTCGCTCTGCTGGCGGTAGGCCTTGAGCACATCCACCGCCGCCAGCTCACGCAGGCGCACCATGAAATCGTCGGCACCGGCCGAAACCAGCTCTTCGGCAGCCTGGGCCGCGCCCTGACGACTCTTGAGGTTTTCCGCAACCACTTCATGGAGGTCGTCGACGGTATACAGGTACACGTCGTCCAGCTCACCCACCTGCGGCTCGATGTCGCGCGGCACGGCGATGTCGACCATGAAAATCGGCTTGTGCCGACGCTGCTTCAGCGCGCTCTCCACCGCGCCCTTGCCCAGAATCGGCAACTGGCTGGCGGTGGAGCTGATGACGATATCGCTGTTGGCCAACTCTTGCGGGATATCCGCCAGCAGCACCGCATGGGCACCGAACTGCTCGGCAAGGATGCTCGCACGCTCCAGCGTACGGTTAGCCACCACGATGCGACGCACGCCCTGCTCGTGCAGGTGGCGGGCCACCAGGGTAATGGTTTCGCCCGCGCCGATCAGCAGCGCCTGGCTGCGGCCCAGGTCGGAGAAGATCTGCTTGGCCAGGCTCACTGCAGCGAACGCCACCGACACCGGGTTCTCGCCGATTGCGGTATCGGTGCGCACTTGCTTGGCGGCGCTGAAGGTGGCCTGGAACAACCGACCGAGCAGCGGCCCGACGGTGCCGGCCTCGCGCGCCACGGCGTAGGCGGACTTCATCTGGCCGAGGATCTGCGGCTCGCCCAGCACCAGCGAGTCCAGGCCCGAGGCCACGCGCATCATGTGCTTGACTGCATCATGCTCTTCATGGACGTAGGCGCTGGCACGCAGTTCATCCAGGCTCAGTTGGTGATAGTCGGCCAGCCATTGCAGCACGGCGTCGGCGGCAAGGTGGTCCTGCTCGATATAAAGCTCGCTGCGGTTGCAGGTCGACAGGATCGCCGCCTCGCGGCTGGCGGTCAGTCGGCAGAGCTGCTGCAGGGCGTCGACCAGCTGCTCTGGCGTAAACGCCACGCGCTCGCGTACGTCTACCGAGGCAGTCTTATGGTTGATACCAAGTGCAAGAAAGGCCATGCAAGGTCGCTGGTTGGGACGTGAAGCCGATAATTGTCCTACTTCGCAGGTTCCAGAACAACCACCGTTCGCTATTGTCGTCATGGCGTCAAACGATTCACCCACACGTAGCAAGCGGCTTCGCAGGGGCAGTGCCCCGGAACCTCCCCCTGCTCACGATGGTCGCAATTAACCAGATGCTGCGCGGGTGGGTTTGCCACGGCGCTTGTGTCATCATGCTCCGACCGCCGGCTGAGCCCTTCTATTAAGCCTCTTTTATGAACAAATCCTACGCATTGTTGCTTGCCCTCGCCCTGCTCCAGGGTTGCCAGAGCCTGGCCCCGAAGACGGACGCCCAGCCGCCCGCCGATGCCGCCGGCAAAAGCGCGGAAAAGCCCGTGGTGTATGGCTCGTTCAAACAGGACACCCTGTACAGCCTGCTGGTAGCGGAGCTGGCCGGCCAGCGCAACCGCTTCGACATCGCCTTGGCCAATTACGCCGACCAGGCGGAAAAAACCCAGGACCCTGGGGTTTCCGAGCGTGCCTATCGCATCGCCGAATACCTGGGTGCCGACGAACCTGCACTGGACACCGCGCTGATCTGGGCCCGCAACGACCCGGACAACCTCGACGCACAGCGCGCCGCCGCCATCCAACTGGCCCGCGCCGGTCGCTATGACGATTCCATGACCTACATGGAAAAGGTCTTGCAAGGTCAGGGCGACACGCATTTCGACTTCCTCGCCCTGTCTGCCGCCGAAACCGACCAGAGCACCCGCGACGGTCTGATGCAGAGCTTCGAGCGCCTGCTCAAGAAGTACCCTGACAACGGCCAGCTGGTGTTTGGCAAGGCGCTGCTACTGAACCAGGACAATAAGCCCGAGCAGGCCCTGGAGCTGCTTGAAGCCCATCCGCCGCAAAACGGTGAGATCGCCCCGATTCTGCTGCGCGCACGCCTGCTGCAAACCCTCGACCGCGGCCCCGAGGCCCTGCCCCTGCTGCGCGGTGCGATTCGCGACAACCCCGACGACAAGCGCCTGCGCATCACCTATGCGCGCACACTGGTCGAGCAGGACCGTATCGACGACGCCAAGGCCGAGTTCGAAAGCCTGCTGCAGCAATACCCTGAAGACGACGAAATTCGTTACTCGCTGGCCCTGGTGTGCATGGAAACCAAGCACTGGGACGAAGCCGAGGGCTACCTGCAGGAAATGGTCGAGCGCGACGCCAACACCGATGCTGCCCACTTCAACCTTGGCCGCATCCGCGAAGAACGCAGCCTGCCAGCTGCCGCCCTGCGCGAATACGCACTGGTCGGCGCCGGGCCAGACTACCTGCCAGCACAACTGCGCCAGGCCGATATCCTGATTGCCAACGGCCGCAGCGCCGAGGCCTCGCGACTGCTCGCCGAAGCCCGCGAAGCCCAGCCCGACTACGCCATCCAGCTGTACCTGATCGAGGCCGAAAGCCTGGGTAACAACGGCAAGGAGGCCGAGGCCGACCATGTGCTGCAACAGGCGATCAAACGCTATCCCGACGACCTGAACCTGCTCTATACCCGCGCCATGCTTGCCGAAAAACGCGACGACTTGCCGGAAATGGAGAAGGACCTGCGCGCAATCATCGCTCGCGAGCCAGAGAACGCCATGGCCCTCAACGCCCTGGGCTACACCCTGGCCGACCGCACCACCCGCTACGCCGAGGCCAAGGCCCTGATCGACAAGGCCCACCAACTCACCCCGGACGATCCGGCTGTGCTCGACAGCCTGGGCTGGGTCAACTACCGCATGGGCAAGCTCGACGAGGCCGAGCGCCTGTTGCGCCAAGCCTACGAGCGCTTCCCCGACCACGAAGTCGCAGCCCACCTGGGCGAGGTGCTGTGGGCCAATGGCAAGCGCCGCGAAGCCCGCCAGTTCTGGGCCAAAGGCTTTGAAGCGCAACCCGACAGCCCCATCCTGCGCAAGACCTTGTTGCGCCTGACCGGATCCGAGAGCCTGTAAACCATGTTCCTGCGTCATTGCATCACCTTCACCCTCATCGCCTTGCTGGCCGGTTGCGCCGGTTTCGGCACCCAGGAGGCCGTGCGCGGCCACGGCGACCCGCAACTGTGGCGTGCACACAAGCAGCAATTGAGCACGCTCGATGGCTGGCAGATCAGCGGCAAGGTCGGCATCCGTGCCCCCCGCGACTCCGGTAGCGGAACGCTGTTCTGGCTGCAACGCCAGGACTACTACGATATCCGCCTGGCCGGACCGCTCGGCCGTGGCGCCGCGCGCCTGACTGGCCGCCCCGGCGCGGGTGTCACGCTGGAAGTCGCCAACCAGGGCCGCTACGAAGCGGCGAGCCCCGAAGCGCTGCTCGAAGAACAACTCGGCTGGCGCCTGCCGGTGTCGCACCTGGTATGGTGGGTCCGCGGCCTGCCGGCCCCGGACAGCAAGAGCCAACTGACGCTGGACAACGACAGTCGCCTGGCCGCACTGACCCAGGATGGCTGGCAGGTCGAGTACCTCAGCTATAAAGAGCAGAATGGTTACTGGCTGCCCGAACGCCTGAAGCTGCACGGCGAAAACCTCGATGTGACCGTGGTAGTCAAGGACTGGCAGCCGCGTCAGTTGGGGCATTGATACGATGCAGAAACTGGTACTCCCCGCCCCGGCCAAGCTCAACCTGTGGCTGCACATCACCGGTAGGCGCCCGGACGGCTACCATGAGCTGGAGACGGTGTTCCAGTTCCTCGACCACGCCGACGAGCTGAGCTTCGCCCTGCGTGAAGACGGCCAGATCCGCCTGAATACCGAGATCGACGGCGTGCCCCACGACAGCAACCTGATCGTGCGCGCCGCGCGCACCTTGCAGGCGCAGTCAGGCACGGCATTGGGGGCCGACATCTGGTTGCACAAGATCCTGCCCATGGGCGGCGGCATCGGTGGCGGCAGCTCCGACGCCGCAACCACCCTGGTGGCACTGGCCCACCTGTGGCAACTGGACTGGGACGAAGATCGTCTGGCCGCCCTCGGGCTTGCCCTGGGTGCCGACGTGCCGGTGTTCGTACGTGGTTTTGCAGCGTTCGCCCAAGGCGTCGGCGAGCAACTTACCCCGGTCGAGCCCGCCGAGCCTTGGTACGTCGTGCTGGTGCCGCAAGTGTCTGTCAGCACAGCGGAAATTTTTTCGCATCCAGAGTTGACACGTGATTCCCTCCCCCTTAAGATGCGCCCCGTTCCCGAGGGAAACAGTCGAAATGACTGCCAACCGGTGGTAGAGCAACGTTATCCAGAAGTTCGCAATGCGCTGAATTCACTGGGCAAATATACGGAAGCTCGAATGACCGGCACTGGAAGTTGTGTGTTTGGGGCCTTCCCAAGCAAAGCCGAAGCTGATAGAGTTCTGGCCCTTCTTTCAGAGACCCAAACAGGGTTTGTGGCAAAAGGAAGCAATATTTCGATGTTGCATCGCAAGCTGCAAAGTCTGATCAAGAAGTCGAGCGCCTAGCGTTCGCAGCAACAGATACAGGGGCGTCGCCAAGCGGTAAGGCAGCAGGTTTTGATCCTGCCATGCGTTGGTTCGAATCCAGCCGCCCCTGCCATTTCTTATACTCATCCAGGTTACCCTCAGCCTTCAGGTACTGCGCGTGTCCAAGATGATGGTCTTCACGGGGAATGCAAACCCCGATCTGGCTCGGCGTGTAGTACGTCAGCTGCATATTCCACTGGGTGATGTTTCTGTCGGTAAGTTCTCCGACGGCGAAATCAGTGCTGAAATCAACGAAAACGTTCGTGGTAAGGACGTCTTCATCATTCAGCCAACCTGTGCCCCTACCAACGACAATCTGATGGAACTGGTAGTGATGGCCGACGCCTTCCGCCGCTCCTCAGCGTCGCGAATCACCGCCGTGATTCCTTACTTCGGATACGCCCGCCAGGACCGCCGTCCGCGTTCGGCACGTGTAGCCATCAGCGCCAAAGTCGTCGCTGACATGCTCACTGTCGTGGGTATCGACCGTGTACTCACCGTCGACCTGCACGCTGACCAGATCCAGGGTTTCTTCGATATCCCGGTCGACAACATCTACGGCTCGCCCGTACTGGTCGACGATATCGAGGACCAGCGTTTCGAGAACCTGATGATCGTCTCCCCGGACATCGGTGGCGTGGTACGTGCGCGTGCCGTCGCCAAGTCCTTGGGTGTTGATCTCGGGATCATCGACAAACGTCGCGAAAAGGCCAACCACTCCGAGGTGATGCACATCATCGGCGACGTCGAAGGGCGCACCTGCATCCTGGTAGACGACATGGTCGACACCGCGGGGACTCTGTGCCACGCGGCCAAAGCCCTGAAAGAACACGGCGCTGCCAAGGTTTACGCCTATTGCACGCACCCTGTCCTGTCGGGCCGCGCGATCGAGAACATCGAGAAGTCGGTACTGGACGAGCTGGTGGTGACCAACACCGTTCCGCTGTCCGCCGCTGCTCAAGCCTGTGACCGTATCCGCCAGCTGGATATCGCACCGGTTGTCGCTGAGGCGGTACGCCGCATCAGCAACGAAGAATCGATCAGTGCGATGTTCCGCTAAGCGGAACACCGGCTGACGAAAAGCGCCCCGCCCCAACACTGGTTGTTGGGGCGGGGCTTTTTTGCCATCCCCGCCTGGCGCTGGTCGCAAACGCCTTGCGGGAGGCTAATTTGGAGAAACAAAATGACTGACTTCATCCTGAACGCCCAAGCGCGTACTGACCTGGGGAAAGGTGCGAGCCGCCGCCTGCGTCACTCCGCGAGCATCCCTGCCGTTGTATACGGTGGCGATAAAGAAGCCCAATCCCTGACCATCGTGGCCAAGGAAATCGCCAAGCTGTTCGAAAACGAAGCGGCCTTCAGCCACGTGATCGAACTGAACGTCGACGGCGCCAAGCAAAACGTCGTGGTCAAGGCCATGCAGCGTCACCCGGCCAAAGGCTTCATCATGCACGCCGACTTCGTTCGCGTCGTTGCTGGCCAGAAGCTGACCGCCAAGGTTCCAGTTCACTTCGTCGGTGAAGAAGCTCCGGTCAAGAAAGGCGGCGAAGTTTCGCACGTCGTTTCCGAGATCGAAGTGTCCTGCGAAGCCAAGGACCTGCCTGAGTTCATCGAAGTCGACCTGTCCAAGGCCGAAATTGGCACCATCATCCACCTGTCGGACCTGAAAGCGCCGAAAGGCGTAGAGTTCGTCGCTCTGGCCCACGGTGATGACAAAGCGGTTGCCAACGTCCACGCCCCGCGCGTAGCCGCTGACGCTGAAGAAGGCGCTGCCGAGTAATCCACTCGCACGCCGGTGTTGATCGGGTTACAGTGCCGCGCGCACGGTAACCCACCAACTCCAAGGAAGAGCCCCTGACGTGACCGCCATCCAGTTGATCGTCGGCCTGGGTAACCCCGGCCCCGAATACGAACAGACCCGGCATAACGCAGGGGCTCTTTTCGTTGAACGCATTGCCAGCGCGCAGCGTGTCTCGCTGTCCGCTGATAAAAAGTATTTCGGCCTGACGGCTAAGTTCAGCCATCAGGGCAACGACGTTCGTTTGTTGATACCCACCACCTACATGAACCGCAGCGGCCAGTCCGTGGCGGCCTTGGCGAATTTTTTCCGGATCAAACCGGACGCCATCCTGGTGGCCCACGACGAACTCGACCTGCCTCCAGGCGTCGCCAAGCTCAAAAAGGGCGGCGGGCATGGCGGGCATAACGGCCTGCGCGACATCATCGCGCAGCTCGGCAACCAGAACGACTTCCACCGCCTGCGGCTTGGCATCGGCCACCCGGGCGACGCCAAACTGGTCTCCAACTTCGTCCTGGGTCGTGCGCCGCGCGCCGAACAGGAGAAGCTCGACGCCAGCATCGATTTTGCCCTCGGCGTGCTGCCGGACGTGCTCGCAGGCGACTTCGCCAAGGCGATGCGCGAGCTGCACAGCCAGAAGGCCTGACATCTCTACAAAGGGGAATTCCCATGGGTTTCAATTGCGGCATCGTCGGCCTGCCCAACGTCGGCAAGTCCACCCTGTTCAACGCCCTGACCAAGTCCGGTATCGCGGCGGAGAACTTCCCCTTCTGCACCATCGAACCGAACAGCGGCATCGTGCCGATGCCCGACGCGCGTCTGGCTGCACTGGCCGAGATCGTCAAGCCTAACCGCATCCTGCCGACCACCATGGAGTTCGTCGACATCGCCGGCCTAGTAGCCGGTGCCTCCAAGGGTGAAGGCCTGGGCAACAAGTTCCTCGCCAACATCCGCGAGACCGATGCCATCGCCCATGTGGTGCGCTGCTTCGAAGACGAGAACGTAATCCACGTCTCCAACAGCGTCGACCCCAAGCGCGACATCGAGATCATCGACCTCGAACTGATCTTCGCCGACCTCGACAGCTGCGAAAAACAACTGCAGAAAGTCGCGCGCAACGCCAAGGGCGGTGACAAGGACGCCCTGGCACAGAAAGCCATCCTCGAGCAGCTCATCCCGCACTTCACTGAAGGCAAGCCTGCGCGCAGCCTGATGAAGCACATGAGCGCCGACGAGAAGGCCGTGATCCGTGGCTTCCACCTGCTGACCAGCAAGCCGGTCATGTACATCGCCAACGTTGCCGAAGACGGCTTCGAGAACAACCCGCACCTGGACGTGGTCAAGGCCATTGCCGAGGAAGAAGGCGCGGTCGTGGTGCCGGTGTGCAACAAGATCGAAGCCGAAATCGCCGAGCTGGACGACGGTGAAGAGAAAGACATGTTCCTCGAAGCCCTGGGCCTGGAAGAGCCTGGCCTGAACCGCGTGATCCGCGCCGGCTACGAGCTGCTGAACCTGCAAACCTACTTCACCGCAGGCGTACAGGAAGTCCGCGCCTGGACCGTGCGCGTCGGCGCCACTGCGCCACAAGCCGCAGGCGTGATCCACACCGACTTCGAAAAAGGCTTCATCCGCGCCGAAGTGGTGGCCTACGACGACTTCATCCAGTTCAAGGGTGAAAGCGGTGCCAAGGAAGCCGGCAAATGGCGCCTGGAAGGCAAGGACTACATCGTCAAGGACGGTGACGTCATGCACTTCCGCTTCAACGTCTGATCAACGCCGAAGCCGTTGTCGAACAAAACCCCTCGGGCTCGCGCCCGAGGGGTTTTGTGTTTTTGGGACCGTCCCACGCTGGCCGCTCAAGCCGCACGGTGATGCCCAGCTCACGGTCACCGCATCAGTTCACAATTTCCTGAACTGATTATTTGCCCCTAGCGATTTTTCCCATCTGCGCCCCCCACCAGAATCGCTTCACCACAATCACAAGAACCGTGAGGCCACTCCCGTGGACCAGACACTTCAGGTACGCCAGGCCGCCGCCGACCTGGTTGCTGCTTTCGCCAGCAACGACACCGCACGCTACTTCGCCTGCTTCAGCGAAGACGCCACCTTCCTCTTCCACACCTTGCCGCACCCTCTGCTGTCTCGCCGCGCCTACGAAGAGGTCTGGGCCGGCTGGCAGGCCGAAGGTTTTGCCGTGCTCGGCTGTACGTCCAGCAACGTGAAGGTGAGCGTGCAGGGCGAGGTGGCGATCTTCATGCACGACGTAGCCACACGCCTGCGTGTCGGCGGCGAAGAGCTGGCGCTGAACGAGCGCGAAACCATCGTGTTCCGCCTGTGCGGCGAGCGCTGGCTGGCGTGCCACGAGCACCTGTCGGTCGTATCGCCAGCCTGACCCTTTGAAACGCGGCCCTGCCGCACTGCCATCGCACCCACAACAAGGCCTGCCACAGGCCGACAACACACGCGCTGGAGCACCCCATGAGCCACTCGACCGGTATCGAGACCAATGGCGTCGAACAGATCCCTGACGATCAACGCGATGCCTCCCCCCTGGACCTGTTCCGCCTGATCTTCGGCGGCGCCAACACCTTCGCCACCGCCGTGCTCGGCAGCTTCCCGGTATTGTTCGGGCTGTCGTTCCAGGCCGGGGTCTGGGCAATTCTGCTGGGGGTCGGCATCGGCGCGCTGATCCTCGCGCCGATGGGCCTGTTCGGCGCCCTCAACGGCACCAACAACGCCGTGTCCTCAGGCGCGCACTTCGGCGTACATGGGCGTATCGTCGGCTCGTTCCTGTCACTGCTGACCGCCGTGGCGTTCTTCTCGCTGTCGGTATGGAGTTCGGGCGACGCCCTGGTCGGCGGAGCCAAGCGCCTGGTCGGCCTACCGGAAACCGACCTCACCCTGGGCCTGGCCTACGGCCTGTTCGCCGTCCTGGTGCTGGTGGTGTGCATCTTTGGTTTCCGCTTCATGCTGTGGGTGAACAAGATCGCTGTGTGGGCGTCGAGCCTGCTGTTCCTGCTGGGCATCGTGGCCTTTGCCGGGCCGTTCGATGCAGGCTTCGCCGGCAGCGTCAACCTCGGCCAGGCGGGCTTCTGGGCGGCGTTCGTGGGTGCAGCGCTGCTGGCCATGAGCAACCCCGTATCGTTCGGCGCCTTTCTCGGCGACTGGTCGCGTTACATCCCGCGCGCCACGCCCAAGCGGCGCATCATGCTGGCGGTGATCGCCGCCCAGGCCGCCACGCTGATCCCGTTCCTGTTCGGCCTGTGCACCGCCACCTTGGTGGCCAGCCAGGCGCCGGACTACATTGCCGCCAACAACTACGTGGGCGGGCTTCTGGCGGTTTCGCCAGGCTGGTTCTTCCTGCCGGTGTGCCTGATCGCGGTGATCGGCGGCATGTCCACCGGCACCACCGCGCTGTACGGCACGGGCCTGGACATGTCCAGCGTGTTCCCGCGCCTGCTCAGCCGCGCCGCCGCCACCCTGCTGATCGGCGTGCTGGCCATCGGTTTCATTTTCATCGGTCGATTCACCTTCAACCTGGTGCAGAGCGTGTCGACCTTCGCCGTGCTGATCATCACCTGCACCAGCCCGTGGATGGTGATCATGATCCTCGGCCTGATTACCCGCCGCGGCTTCTACCATGCCGACGACTTGCAAGTGTTCACTCGCGGCCAGCAAGGCGGGCATTACTGGTTCAGTCACGGCTGGAACTGGCGCGGCATGGGCGCATGGATCCCCAGCGCAGCGATCGGCCTGTGCTTCGTCAACCTGCCGGGGCAGTTCGTCGGCCCGTTGGGCGAGCTGGCCGGGGGTATCGACCTGAGCCTGCCAGTCACCTTGGGTATCGCCGGCGTGCTGTACCTGATCCTGCTCAACCTGTTCCCTGAACCCGCTGGCGTGTATGGCCCCAACGGCCCGCGCTGGGTGCGCTGCAAACGCGTGCCCGTCAAGCCTGTGACCACGGCCGAAATGGCCTGATTGGAATCTGTTCATGACCACTCCTCACTACATCGACGGCCGTTGGGTCGAAGGCCAGGGCAACGACTGCATCGTTGTCCACAACCCCGCTGACGGTCAGCCGTTCGCCGAACTGATGGCCGCCAGTAGCGCCCAGGTCGATCAGGCCGTAGCCGCCGCGCGCCGCGCCCTGGCCAGTTGGAAGCAGGTCAGCGCCGCCGAGCGCGCCGCCTACCTGCGGGGTTTCGCTGAACAGCTCGGCCAGCGCCGCGAGGCCCTGATCGCCCTGCAAATGCGCAACAACGGCAAACCGCGCCACGAGGCCGAGATCGACCTGGACGACGCCATCGCCACCTTCGCCTACTACGCCGAGCTGGCCGAGCAACTGCCGGCCAAGAACCGCGACGTGCCCCTGGCCGCCGCAGGTTTCAGCGCGCGCACCCGCTTGGAGCCGGTGGGCGTGGTCGGCCTGATCGTGCCGTGGAACTTCCCGCTGGTGACCAGCGCCTGGAAGCTCGCCCCGGCCCTGGCCGCTGGCTGCACCGTGGTGCTCAAGCCTTCCGAGGTAACCCCGCTGATCGAGCAGGTCTACGGCCAGATCGCCGAGCAGCTGGGCCTGCCCGGTGGCGTGCTGAACATCGTCAATGGCAAAGCCGAGACCGGCGCCGCCCTAAGCGGCCACAGCGGCCTGGACAAGCTCTCGTTCACCGGCAGCAACGGCGTCGGCAGCCAGGTGATGCGCGCCGCCGCCGCGCAGTGCCGCCCGGTGACCCTGGAGCTGGGCGGTAAGTCGGCAATCGTGGTGTTCGACGACTGCGACGTGGATCAGGCGGTGGAGTGGATCGTCGCCGGCATCACGTGGAACGCCGGGCAAATGTGCTCGGCCACCTCTCGGCTGCTGGTCCAAGAAGGTATCGCCGAGACCCTGCTAGCACGCCTGCAAGCTGCGCTGGAGCAACTGCGGGTAGGCAACCCGCTGGTCGAAGAAGTGGACATGGGCCCGCTGACCAGCCAGGCGCAATGGCTCAAGGTGGCCAGCTATTTCGCCACCGCCCGCGAAGAAGGCTTGCAGTGCCTGGCAGGCGGCACGTCGCTGGACCGCAATGGCTGGTTCGTCAGCCCTACGCTGTATGTGGATGTGCCAAAGAGCAGCCGCCTGTGGAACGAAGAGATCTTCGGCCCAGTGCTGTGCGCCCGGCGTTTTGCCACTGAAGCCGAAGCGATTGCCCAGACCAACGACAGCCGCTTCGGGTTGGTGGCCACGGTTTGCTCTGCCGACCTGGAACGTGCCGAGCGCGTGGCCGATGCGCTGGAGGTGGGGCATGTGTGGATCAACTCGATCCAGGCGGTATTCGTCGAGACCTCGTGGGGCGGCACCAAGGGCAGTGGTATCGGCCGCGAGCTTGGGCCTTGGGGGCTTTCGGGGTATCAGTCGGTGAAGCATGTGACGCGGTGTTTGGGGTGAGTTTGTAGGTATTCCTTTCACGGGCTCGGGGAGACCGGCAGGTGTTCGCCGAAAGGGTTTAGGCGCCTGTGAGATCGAGCGCCGCGCGGGCGGCGCTCGATCTCACAGGCGATGCAAGGCTATCGACGAACACAGGGTCGGTCGGTGGCAAATCAGACCTAGCTGTCAGACATTTCCGAACCCGCAACAAAGTGCTTCAAAGCTAGATCGCTTGGGAATTACCCTACGCGCGCTGCCGACGTGTCTGAATTGTCGAAAACCACCAGCAGGACTAACTTCCCCGAGTCGCCGTTTCGGCGACCGGGTGTGAGAGCCTGATATCTGGTTTGCAGCCTTTGCGGCAGCTGTACGCGGGCAGGATTCGTCCTGGCCGGGTTCCCAGGTCTCCGGTCTCTCACCCCGCGTCCAGCTGCCACCCAATCCTGTGAGAGGGATCAGCGTGCAGCTCCTGACCAATCTGGGAGATTCACAATGGAAAAGTTTGTACCCGATTCATCACCACCAACATCCCCAAACCGCCCCTTCTACACCATCAACGACGACATGCCCGCCCCCGAGGCACTGGTCCACGCTATCCAACTGATGCGCGGCATCGAAGACACCCTCGACGAATACTGCTGCGCCATGGCCGGCGAACCCGGCCTGGGCATGCTGGTCAACGCCGCGCGCAATGTGCAGATGGGGCTGGCACTGGCCGAACATGCGTTGAAACGCAACGGCGGCTGATCCACACGCACGCCACCCGAGGGAGCAGGCCGCTCCCTCGATCGATCCGGTGATTTTTCCCCCTTGCCGCAGAGTCCCACTTCCTGGCAGCCCAATAATCACAAGACCAGGCCGGACCTTCATGCACCCTCAACGCATCGCCCTGCACAACGAACTGCACGCCCGCCCGTCGCTGTATTTCGACGGCCCAGCCCATGTGTTTCACATCGCCCTGCTCGGCGGCCATGCTGCCTGCCAGGCGCTGCTGCCCCGAAGCGCCCGCCCCGATGCGGCGCAGGTGATCAACTCGGTGTTGGTGCTGCTGGTGATCCTGCTGAGGATCCACAAAGCCAAGCAGCACTGATCACGCTGATGCAACACAGTCGCTGTAGGAGCGGCCCGGCACACAGGATTTACGTAGGCTCGGCAGGCTTCGTACTGTCCTGCAACAACACCATGCTCGCTGGCGATGACAGGGCGATGCCTTCGTCGCGCAAATGCCCAAGGATGGTGAACAACAGGTCGCTGCGCGTGCTAGACACCTGGCGTGGCGATGCCACGTAGCCGCTGACGGCTATCACCATGCCACTGCTGGTCAAGTCCTTGAAGGTCACGGAACTGGCCGGTGCATCGAGGATGTTGTCGTGCTCCTTGTACGCCGCCAGCAATACCTCGCGCACTTTCGCAGGGTCAGTCTCCAACGGCAGGGTCAGGGTGATGCCGACCACGCCCAGGGCATTGGCCATGGTCACGTTGCGCACGTTCTGCGAAATGAACTGCGAGTTGGGCACGATCACCGTCGAGCGGTCGGACATCTGGATCTCGGTGGCGCGCACGTTGATGCGACGGATATCACCTTCCACACCGGCCAGGCTCACCCAGTCGCCCACCTTGACCGGACGCTCGGTGAGCAGGATCAGGCCCGAGATGAAGTTCTGCACGATCTGCTGCAAGCCAAAACCGATACCCACCGACAGCGCACTGACCACCCAGGTCAGGCTGGTGAGGTTGATGTGCAAGGTGGACATCACCAGCATGGCCAGGAACAGGAAGCCGAGGTAACCGACCAGGGTCACCAAGGAGGCACGCATGCCCGCGTCCATGTCGGTTTCTGGCAACAGACGCTCGCTCAGCCAGCGCTTGACCACGCGGATCGCGAACCAGCCGCCGAGGAAGATCGCCACCGCCAGGAAGATGTCCTGGGGCACGATGTTCAGGTTGCCAAGCACCTTGCCACCGGTGCCATCCCAGTCCGACAGGCTCATCAGCAGCTCACCAGGGCTGGTGCCGGAAGGCATGAACACCAGCAGTGCGGCGACGAACAGCAGCAGCGTACGCCCGATCCCGGCCAGTACCGTGCTGGCCTGGGCCTGGTGACGTTGCTGCAACCCCAGCGCAGAGGCCAGCGCCAGGCCACCTGGCTGACGCGGCGACAGCAGGGTTTCGCACACGTCGCCGAACACGCTGGTCAGCAGGTAGGCGCAGGTGGTCACCACGCTGACCCACAGCAGCTTGGCCGTGAGGAAGTACGCCAAGGTCAGGTAGCCCGTCAGCAGGGTCAGCAGTATCGCCAGCACCCACACCACGATCACGAACGGGATCAACCCAGCCAAGCCTTTGGGCCGCTCCAGGCCATGCGCACGGCGGGTACGGCGGTAGCCCACCAGGGCGGTGACGAACAACAGCGACACCACCAACGCGGTCAGGCCATTGGTGGCCAGGGTCAGCGCCAGGCTGGTGCCGATCACACTGTTGATACGTTCCTGGGTCAGCAGCACCATCAGCGCCAGCGCCAGCACCTGCGGGAACCAAGCTAATGCGCTTGCCACCTGGTCAGGGATCGGCGGCAGGCGCCAGGACGGGCGCTGTAGCATCAGCATGGCGCGGCCAAGGCCCGAAATGAATGCGCTGAACACCACCAGGGTCAGAATGTGATTGGTCAGGCTCGCCAGGTCCGTGCCCAGCTCGGCACTGCTCTCAAGCCCCCAGCGCAGCAGCGACACAGAACCGGCAATGGTGCCGAGGGTGGCGAGGGCAACGCTCAGTGCCAGGGCACTGCGGCGTAGGCGCCCCTCGGGCAGCCAGCGAATCATGGCATCGGCCAGCAGGCGCTCGAAGAGCCGTCGCACCAGGGTCCAGACCAGCACCGCCGCGACCAGTGCGGCGAGGAACAGCCAGCGATGCTCGGGGCTGAAAGCGCTGGCCACGGCGTCGGCGACTTCCCCACGCAAATCGCGCAGGCGCGCCACGTCATCGTCGGTAGGGCGAATCAGGCTCGACCAGAATGCCGGGCTCAATGGGCTGGCGGCGCGGCTGGTGATCTGCGAGTTGAACAGGCTGCGGCGCAGGTTGACGATCTGTGTGGACAGGTCGCGGGCCGACTGGGTCAGCGTGGTGGCGTCCTTCTGCTCAGCAAGCACCGCGTTTTTCGCATCCGTCAGTTGCTTGCGCTGGCGGGTGAGGCTCTCGGCCTCCTCCGGCAACGGCGCGCCGAGCACGTTGAGCTGGTCGTCCAAACGCTGCACATCGGCGGTGCGCTGGGTGGCCAGCGCATCGGCCTGGCGCTGCACCTGCAAGGCCGACTGGCGCAACTGCGCCAGCAGATCATCGTTGGCGTTGCTGGTGACGCCCTGGCGGATCTGGTCGAGCCGTTCACTCAGGTCTTCCAGACTAGCGTTCTCGTCCAACACCTGCTGTTCGGCCACCGCCAGGCGCGATACCGGTGTAGCCGGCGCGGCCCAGGCTGGGGAGACCACCCACAACAACACGGCCAGAATCCCCACATAAAATCGCTTAAGGCTGACACGCCTCATCGAAACTTCCTCTATACAACTCGACAGGGCGTGAATTCTACGCGGTCCGTGCGCTCAGGAGGATGCCGTTTCTCGGTCCAGCAACTGCTGCTTGCGCTCGATGCCCCAGCGATAGCCGCTGAGGTCGCCGTCGCGACGCACCACGCGGTGACAGGGGATCGCCACCGCCAGGGTGTTGGCCGCGCAGGCCTGGGCAACGGCGCGTACCGCCTTGGGTGCGCCGATGCGCTCAGCGATGTCGGTGTAGCTGACCCGCGTGCCAGGTGGGATTTCACGCAGCGCCTGCCAGACCCGTTCCTGAAACGCCGTGCCTCGCACGTCCAGCGGCAGCGCCAGGCCCAACGCCGGGGCTTCGACAAATCCGATCACCTCGGCCACCAGACGCTCGAACGCTGCATCGCCGCCGATCAAGCACGCCTTGGGGAAGGTATCTTGCAGCTCGTTGAGCAACGTTTCAGGCTCATCGCCCAGCAAGATCGCGCAGATACCCCGCTCGCTCTGCGCCACCAGGATCGCCCCCAGCGCGCATTGAGCCAGGGCGAAGCGGATCACCGCCCCGGTGCCGCCTGCGCGGTACTCTCGCGGGCGCATGCCCAGGCGTTCGCCGGCACTTTCGTAGAAGCGGCTGTTGGAGTTGTAGCCGGCGTCGTAGATGGCCTCGGTGACGCTGTCAGCAGCGCCCAGGCGTTCACGCAGGCGCTGGGCACGGAACGCCGAAGCGTAGGCCTTGGGGGTGAGGCCGGTCTCGGCCTTGAACTGGCGATGCAGATGAAACGGGCTGATGTTCAGCGCTTCGCCCAACTGATCGAGGCTGGGGGCGATGTCCTGCGCCTCGATCAAACGACAGGCCTGGGCCACAAGGTCGGTGCGCCTAGGGCTGGCCATGCAGCGCTTGCAAGCCCGGTAGCCGGCAGCCTCGGCCTGCTCGGCTGCGTCGAAGAATTCGACGTTCTCGCGCTTGGCCAAGCGTGCCTTGCAGGCCGGCTGGCAGTACACGCCAGTGGTGCGCACGGCATACACGAAATGCTCACAGGCTGCGGCATCACGGGCCTGCACGGCATGCCAGCGCTCGGCGTCGGTGGTATAGGCTCGGTTCATGATGGCCTCTGTGGGTAACGATAGGCTCAGCCTGACAGGCCAGGTTGGCGCGATCACTCCGATTCTTGCAAGTAACTCTACGTCGGCATCGCAGATCCTTATCGACTGCCCTATCAGGCCCGCCATAGATACCACGCCGCCAAGGTCCGATACGGGCTCCAGCCCTGCCCCAGCACCCGCATCTGCGCAGGTGTCGGGGCCTTGCTCAGCCCCTTCATGCGCCGATACCCCTCGCGCACGCCAAAGTCATCCACCGGCAGGATATCCGAACGCTCCAGGCTGTAGATCAGCAGCATCTCTACCGTCCAGCGCCCGACCCCACGCAGGCTCACCAAGCGCTCGATCAATACCTCGTTGCACAGAGTCAACGCCTGTGCCCGACTGGGCACGATGCCGTCGAGGCTCGCCTGGGCAATGCCATGCAGGGTCGCAGCCTTGCTCGCCGAAAAGCCACAGCTGCGCATCACTTGCGGGGTCACCTGGAGCAGTTGTTCGGGGCTGGGAAATGCCTGCGCGGGGAACATCGCCAGCAGCCGTCCAAGAATCGCCTCCGCTGCCCGGGCGTGCAACTGCTGGTAGGCAATTGCCCGCACCAGCGCTTCATAAGGCTCACGGCCTGGGGTGGCGGCGTGCAGGCATGGTCCGATCGCGGCGATATGCCGCGCCCAGTCGGGATCTTGCCTGGCAAGAAAACAGGCGCCGTCTTCCAGGGCCTGCGGTGCAAGGTCTGCAAGGATCATCGAAGGTGTCGCACACAGGTAAAGGGACAAGCCTAGTCCAACCGTTTATCGGTGAAACCCTGGATCTTGCGCGGTGATTCCTTGGCATACCGTTGATCTGGCCATACCGCCCGCATAGAATTGAGAACAATTAACAATCACATTCTCCAGGCAAGGCGCTTCCGACGATGCAGATCGATGACACGCTGAAACCGGCCGAGGTCGATTTGCTCTACCACGCCCATCACCGCTGGCTGCGCAGTTGGCTGGGCGCACGGGTCGGCTGCCGGGAGCAGGCCGCCGATCTGGCCCAGGACACCTTCGTGCGCCTGCTCAAAGCTCGCCAGATATCGCCGCTCAAAGAACCCAGGGCCTACCTGAGCAGTATCGCGCGCGGCCTGATGATCGATCAGTACCGCCGCCGCGCCTTGGAGAAAGCGTACCTCGAAAGCCTGGCCAGCCTGCCTGAACTCGAAGCGCCAAGCGCAGAGCATCGGCTGCTGCTGCTCGATGCCCTTGAGCGCCTCGACCACGCGTTGCAGGGGCTCAAGCCGCGTACCCGACAAGCCTTCCTCATGGCGCAGCTCGATGGCCTAAGCCTGCCGCAGATTGCCCTGCGCCTGGGCGTTTCGCGGGCTACCGTCGAACGCGACCTGACCAAGGCATTGGGCGTCTGCTATCGGTTGCGCTATGCCGATGCCTGATCAAGCCCCCTCCCAGGCGCGCGTCGACCAAGCCATCGACTGGATGGTCAAGTTGCGCTACGACAAACCAGGGCCGTGCCTTGAGCGGCAGTTCCAGCAGTGGCTGGCCGCCGACCCGCACAACGCGCTGGCCTGGCAACGGGTCAGCGACCTGGGCGACGAACTGGCCAGCCTGCCCGGCGAACTCAGCCGACGCACCCTCGCCGGCAGCGAACGCCGACGCATGGGCCGACGTGAGCATCTCAAGTTCCTGTCGTTGCTGGCCGCGGCCGGTACGCTTGGCTGGACCGCGCGTGAGCCGCTGGGCCTGTCGGCCATGCTCGCCGACAGCACCACCGCCACGGGCGAGTGCCGCGAACTGCAAGGCAACGACGGCAGCCACATTCACCTGAACACCGACAGCGCCATCGATCTGCGCTACAGCGCCAACCTGCGCCAGCTCACCCTGGTGCAGGGTGAAATCAGCCTGGACAGCAACGCCAATGACAACCGCCCGTTTCGCATCGACACGCCAATAGGCGCGCTGGCCACCCAGGGCGGCCAGTTGCTGTTGCGGGAAAACGCCTCGGGTATGCTGCTGGCGGTGCGCCGGGGCGAGGTCACGCTGTTCCCCGCCTCGGTAGCCGAGCAGCCGGTCATAGCGGGCGAAATACTGCAGATTTCCCGCCAGGGCAAGGTCCAACCCGCCCACCTGCGCGCGGATCCCTGGGGGTGGACGGAAGGCGTGCTGAGCGTGCAGCAGATGCCCCTGGGCGAGTTCGTCGACGAGCTGTCGCGCTACCGCCCAGGCCTTGTACGCTGCGCTGCGGCGGTTGCCGGGCTGAGGGTGTCCGGCACCTACCAGTTGGCCGACACCGACCAGATCCTGCTGCTGATTGCGCGCAGCCTGCCGGTGCGCATCGACTACCGCACGCGTTACTGGGTGAGCATCGACGCCGCCTGACGGCGCGAGCGGCAATAGGCCTGACGGGCAAAGCACACGAACACACCGGCCATCAACGCCAGCGCCATGGGCAGGCCATGTGGGGCCACGTCCATCGCCGCGCCGCTGAGCAGTGGCCCGACCAGGCTGCCCACGCCCCACAGCAAACCGACGCTGGCGTTGGCGGTCACCAGGTCCTGGCCTTTGAAACGCTGCCCAATCAGCACCAGCGCCAGGGTGTAGATGCCCCCTGCAACCGCGCCCAGCACCACCAGCAGCGGCCACAGCAGCCACGTCACTTGCAGCAGCCACGGCAAGGCGATACCGATGCTCATCGCCACCAGCCCGCAAACCAGGTGCAGCCCAGTGCGCTCGACCCGGTCGGCCAGCCATCCCAGCGGCAACTGGAAAACCATGTCGCCGGCGAACACCACTGTCACCATCAGCGCCGCCACGCCCACGGCAAAACCGTGGCTGCTGGCGTACACCGGCAGCAGCGAGAGCACTACGGCATCGAAGAACGAGAAGAACAACACCGCCACGCACAGCGTCGGGGCCACACGGAAGAAGCCGCCCAGGCCGAAGCTCTTTTCGCCTTCTGCGTGGGCGACATGGTCGTTGGGCACGGTGAACAGAATGCACAACAACGCCAGGCCATAGCAGGCGCTGACCACACCCACCAACCACGGGCTGTCGGCGCCCAGCAGCGCCAGCAGCGCCGGGCCGAGCACCTGGAAGCCGGTGAAACTGGTGGCGTACAGGGCCATGATCTTGCCGCGATTGTGCTCCGGGCACAGCTCGTTGACCCACGACTCGCCGAGAATGATCGCGATGCCCATGCCAATGCCCAACCCCAGACGCAGCGCGGCCAGCCACAACAGCGAGTCGAAAGCCCATTCGAGCCCGGCAATGCTGATAGCGCACAGGCTGAAGCTCAGCAGGTAGATGACGCGCCGGGTCAGGTGCTTGCAGCAGGCATCGACCATGAACGCCGAAAGCATCATCCCCGCTGCGGGGATCGCCGAGATGATGCCGATTTCAAGTGTGCCGGCACCGGCCTCGTGCAGGCGCAACGATACCAGTGGCAGGCTCGCCCCCAGGCTGAAACCCACCACCGACACGGCGAACAGAAGGCCGACCAGCAAACGCATGTTCATGTACCACTCCTTGCAAGCCGGCGCGCAGGGGCACAGGGCCCTGGCCGGCTGAAAAACCGCTGAAAGATGTTCGAACACAGGCGCCCGCCATGGCGCGGGACAAACGCGGCACGCAGGGGCGCGGATCAGTTCAGGGCAAGGTGTGGCGAGAAGGTGAAGGCAAACAGCACGCTGCGCCGACGCTTGAGCACCGTGTCGCTCGGCCACGCGCGGCGCGCTGTCGGGGCGACAGGCTGGCGGGGGGAGCTGAACACATCGATACGGCGCATCGCTTGAACTACGCAGGTGGGGAAATGGTGCAGGCACTCTAGGGCAGGCGCTTGCACCGCGTCAATCATCGTCCGCTACAGTGCCCGACCTGGGCCCCCTGTAGGAGCGGCCTTGTGCCGCGAAAGGGCTGCGTAGCAGCCCCAGGATTTCAGCCTCATGCAAGATCGCCCCCTACAGAGGCAGCGGTGCAGCACTCAGCGCTTGCCAGTAGACGGCAGGAACACCGCCAGCAGCCCGAACAACGGCAGGTACGAACACACGCCATACACGTATTCGATGCCGCGCAGATCAGCCACATACCCCAGCAGCGCCGCGCCGATCCCGCCGAAGCCGAACATCAGGCCGAAGAAGATCCCGGCGATCATCCCCACGTTGCCCGGCACCAGTTCCTGGGCATACACCACGATGGCCGAGAACGCCGAGGCCAGGATGAAACCGATCACCAGGCTCAGCACGGTGGTCCAGAACAGGTCGGCATACGGCAGCGCCAGGGTGAACGGCGCCACACCAAGAATCGAGAACCAGATCACCGCCTTGCGCCCGATGCGATCACCAATCGGCCCGCCGAAGAAGGTGCCGGCGGCCACTGCGCCGAGGAACAGGAACAGGTGCAGTTGCGAACTGGCCACCGAAAGCTGGAACTTCTCGATCAGGTAAAAGGTGAAGTAGCTGGTGAAACTGGCCATATAAAAGTACTTGGAGAACACCAGCAGGCCCAACACCACCAGCGCCAACTTGACGCGCCGTGGCGAGATGCCGTGGCTCGCCTGCACTGCCTTGCGCGCCTTGGCCTGGTTGAGATGCTCGATGTACCAGCGACGCAGCATCAAGGTCACGCCGAAGAAGAACAGCGCCGCTAGGCCGAACCACGCCACGTGGGTCTGGCCGAACGGAATGACGATGGCTGCGGCCAGCAACGGGCCAAACGCGGAACCTGCGTTCCCACCCACCTGGAAGGTCGACTGGGCCAGACCGAAGCGCCCACCCGACGCAAGCCGCGCGATGCGCGAGGTTTCCGGGTGGAAGGTCGACGAACCGATGCCCACCAGCGCCGAGGCCAGCAGAATCATCGGGAAGCTGCCGACGAATGCCAGCATCACGATCCCCACCAGGGTGCACAGGGTACCCAGTGGCAGCAAGTTGGGCGTTGGACGCTTGTCAGTGAAAAGCCCCACCCACGGCTGCAGCAGCGAGGCGGTGACCTGAAACGTCAGGGTGATCAGGCCGATCTGGGTGAAGCTCAGGTCGTAGTTGGCCTTGAGCATCGGATAGATCGCCGGGAGCACCGACTGGATCAGGTCGTTGATCAGGTGCGCCAGGGCGCAGAAGGTGATGATGCGCATCACCAGCGGGCTGGCCGAGGAACTGCCGGGGAGGGTCGAGGTACTGCTGTTAGCCATGGGCTAGGAGTCCGTGCGCAGGTTGGGATCCGATTATCCTGAAACGAATAGATACGAAGCTACCTTTTTATTCCCCCGCCGACCTTCCATCCGACACGCACTTGTAAATGGTTCTCAATATATTTAGCATCCTCTGTCTATTCCCCCTGTGAACGCTGGGCCTACCCGCCCCGACCTTGCGAGCAGCCCGATCCATGAGCCCGATGCCCGCCTTGCAGCAGCCCGACCCCGAGCAGGAAGCCCTGGACTGGTTCTCGCGCCTACGCCAACCCGGTTGCAGCGAGGCCGTGCGCCAAGCCTTCGGCCATTGGTGTCAGGACCCGCTGAACGCACACGCTTATGCCCAGCTCGAAGCTTACTGGCAACAGGTACAGGCCCCTGCTGCCCGGCCGCGCCCGCGGATCACCGCACTGCGCCGCAGCCGTGTCGGACTGTGGTTGGGTGCCGCCTTCCTGGCACTGTTGGCGGGGCTGGCCTCACTTTACTGGCCCATGCTGCAGCGCCTGAGCTGCGAGCTGCACACCGACAGCGGCGAACGCCGTAGCGTGCGCCTGGCCGATGGCTCCACCCTGCACCTGGACAGTGCCAGCGCCATGAACGTCGACCTGCGTGGACGTACCCGTCTGCTGCACCTGATACAAGGTCAGGTGTACGTGGAAGTGATGCTCGACGGCCGGGCCATGGACGTGCAAGTGGACGACGCGCGCATCCAGGTATTCGGTACGCGGCTGCAAATTGCCCGCTACCGCGACCACGATGAACTGGTGGTGCTCGCCGGCAAGGCGTCGGTATCCCTGGGCGGCGACCAGCGTATGGTCAATGCCGGCGAGCGGGTGACCTTCACCGACATGCGTATCAACGCCACGCAAAAGATCGATGCCGGAGCCGCCGATGCGTGGCGGCGCGGCCAGCTGGTCGCCCGCGACATGCCGCTAGGTCAAGTGCTGGAGCGCCTGGCGGGCTACCACGGTCAGCGGGTGTGGCTGCTCGATGAGCACAGCGCGGCCCGGCGCATCAACGGCAATTTCACGTTGGATAACCCGGCCCAGAGCCTGGCGCGGCTGGCCAGCGAACAACATCTGCGCCTGCAAGGCGTACTTGGCCACTGGCTGGTCGCTTACTGACGTGGGCTGCCCGGCTAAGTTTTTGAAAGGTTGGAAATTTTTTTTGGAATGAGTGTTGACAGCTTAGCGTTTCGAGCTAATAATGCGCGCCAAGTTGGCTACATAGCTCAGTTGGTTAGAGCATAGCATTCATAATGCTGGGGTCCGGGGTTCAAGTCCCTGTGTAGCCACCAATTTCAAAAGGGCTTATCGAAAGATAAGCCCTTTTTATTTGTGCGCGTGAAAGTCCTAGCGTCCTGTCTCGGAAATACGTTCGTTTTTGGCGAGTGGCTTGGGTGTTCGGCCAAGGCGCTGCCAAAAGTGAGCCGCTTATTTCCGAGACAGGGCACTAGCGCACCCCCGCCACTGCGACGGCCACCCCCAGCCCGATCAAGGCCGCACCGATCACCCGATCCACCAGCACCTGGCGCTCGATCATCGCGCGGCGCAGCGCACCGCTCGAAAAGAACACCGCTACCAGACTGAACCACAACCAGTGGGCCAGCGACATGAATGCGCCGTAGGCAAAGTTCAGCGCCAGCGCACTGCCCGGCTGCACCACCTGGGTATAGGCACTGACCACGAAGAGCATGGTCTTGGGGTTCAAGGCATTGGTCAGAAATCCGCTGCGCAAGGCTTGGACGAGGCTTGCGTACTCCCCCTGGGACTGCCCCTGCAGGCTGATCCGGGTGGTGTTGGTCAGCGACTTGTAGCCCAGGTAGATCAGATAACCCGCCCCCAGCACTTTCATACCCAGAAACAAGGCCGGGCTCTGGCGGATGATCAAGGCGATGCCCAGTACCGTGTACAGCACATGCACCTGCACGCCCAGGGCGATGCCCACGGCGGCAGCCAGCCCGGCCTTGCGTCCCTGGGCGTAGCTGCTTCGAGTGACCATGGCGAAATCGGCGCCGGGGCTGATGACCGCCAGCAGGGTGAACAGGGCAACTGCGATGAGTTCGTGCACAGCGAATATTCCTCGATGAAAACTGACTGAAGTGAAAGTATCGAGGCCAGCGCTGCCAGGAAAAATCGATTTATAGTCGCGCAAACCTGCTAGTTTTACTCACACATACCCCCGCCACTGCGCCCGCTCATGATCAAACTGCCGCCACTTGCCACACTGCGCTACTTCGACCTGGCCGCCCGCCTCGAAAGCTTCGTACGCGCCGCCGAACAACTGCACGTCACCCACGGCGCGGTCAGCCGTCAGGTTCGTCTGCTTGAAGAGGACCTCGGCGTGGCGCTGTTCGAGCGGCGCAACCGCGCCGTGCACCTGACCCGCGCCGGTCGCGACTTGCACGACACCACACGGGCGATCTTCGAGCAACTCGAAGACAGCGTGCAGCGCCTGCGCCAGCCACCTCACGACAACGTGCTGGTACTCTCCTGCGAGCCAACCATCGCGATGCGCTGGCTGATACCGCGCCTGCCACGCTTTCACGCCGCCCACCCGGACGTGCAATTGCACTTGGTCGCCGCAGGTGGCCCGGTGGACTTCGCCCGTGGAGGCATCGACCTGGCGCTGCGCCGCGATGACTTCGAGTGGGACCGCCAGTTGCACAGCCTGAAGATCTGCGATGAATGGATCGGCCCGGTGCGTACGCCAGGCGCCACCGGCGAGCGCCTGCTGCACAGCACCACCCGCCCCAGTGCCTGGGCCACCTGGCAACGCCTGGGCGGGCAAACCCCAAGCTATCCATCACGTAGCGACTTCGAGCACTTCTACCTGTCGATCCAGGCGGCCAGCGCCGGGCTTGGCCTGGCCATGGCCTCGGCGCTGATGGTCAGCGACGAGTTGCACAGCACTCAGCTAGAAGCACCGTTCGGATTTCTGCGCGACGGCTCCAGCTACCACCTGCTCAGCCCTCAGCCACTGCACGACAACGGCAAGCGTCAACGCTTCGCCGACTGGGTCACCAACGAATGCCAGGTATGCCTGACTCAGCTGGGCCTGGGGCAAAACGTCGCGCCGCCCCATGTGCGATAGCCTGCCGTATCGATATGAATCCGCCCTGACGGATATCGCCCCAGCCCCATGTTCCACGCCTGCCCGTGCCGCTGCCAGAACTGGCATAGCCGCGTGGCGTCTGCCCCTGGCGCCAGCAACAGGTCGACGGCGAACGCGCGCAGATGCGCGCTGCCCGGCACCCCGCCCGCACAGCGATTGAGCGGCCCGTCACGGTAAGCCGAGACCACCTCGTACTCGCGTAAGACGCCTTGCTCACCGAGCACTTTCAACAACGCTACGGTCGAGCGGACTGCCGGCCATTGGCTGGCCGGCGGCACTGCGAAGGGCTCGGCGCGGCACTTGCGCCAATCCGACGCCGAGCGCAGCAGTTGATGGATCGGCACCACGCCGTACAGCCGCGCCTGCACCAGCATCTGGCGAAACGCACCGGTTTCATGATCCCCGGCCCACGCGGCGAAGCGCCGTAGATCACGCTCGTCAGCCTGGGCCGAGAGCGCCCCGGCCAAGCCGATGGCCAGTAGCCATGCCTTGGCACTTTTCATTCGACCACCTCTTCATCCACCATAGGTCGCCCGCCGTTCTGGCGGCCACACACAAGGAGTTAAGCATGCACAAGATTGCAGCAACCGGCCTGGCCGCCCTCGCCTTCAGCAGCCTGGCCTGCGCCGATGCGCAGATCGACCTCGGTGACGCGCAGCGCGTCACTCGCCTGTTCGCCTTCCCCAACAACTGCCACGTGATCTGCTACCGGGCCTGGACGCTGGAGCAGACCGTCGAACACTACCTGACCCAGAGCGTGCAGCGCGACGGCTACAGCACCGCCCAGGTCAAGGTCGAGCGTGAACACGACACCCTGCGGGCGCGCATCAGCGGCGTGCCCGACGGGTACACCGAGCCGCTGCGCAAGCTGCTCGACACTGGCGAGCTGGCCTACCAAGGCGCCAGCAAGCTGAACCAGGACGGCAAGTGGTCCTACGACTGGTACCTGTTCCTGCCCCTGGGGATGGCCTTGGAACAACGCCGCAGCATCGAGCTGCTGCACTTCCCACCGGACTATTCGCTGACCCGCTATCAGGACTACCTCAAGTCCAATACCACCGATCGCTGGGCCGAGCTACTGACCTTCAACGGCGTTGAGGCGGCCAGCACCCCGGCCTACCAGACCATCATCGACATCGCCCCCATCGCCGCCCCTGCCAGTGCAGGCAGCACCCTGGAAGGCACCTACGACTACTTCCGCGACTATCAACTGCGCATGGTCAAGGAGATGGCCCTCACCCACAACGGTAGGACCGCGCTGCCGATGGTCGCCTTCGGCGCGCCGGTGCGTGCGTGGATCGCACAACAATATGGGCCGAAGCTGGACGTGCTCGGCCTGGTATCGATCAGCCCTGAAACAGGCGCCGCCCAGGTGCCGGTACTCGGCGCCAACCACCCGAGCGCCATCTGGTACGCCGCCGACCCGGCAAACAACGGCGGCGATCAGGACAAGGCCGATGCTGCCGGCCTGAAGATGATGGGCCAGGACTTGTCGGCCGCCTGCTGGCAAGCCGGCATGGGCCGCAACCCGCAGGCCGACGCCAAGCTGACCCTGCAGGCCTGCACCGGCAAATGGCAGGTGACCCAGAAGAAACAGACCTGCGAGCTGTTCTACCGCAGCATACGCAAGATGACGCCCGATCAGGCAGCGGCCAAGTGCAATACCGGCGTGGTGACGCGCAGCTTGAGGGACTTGCGCAAACCGGTGGAGATCGAGCCGAGCATCTGAGCATCCCGCTTCCTTGATGCCTGACTCCAACCTCTGTGGGGGCGGCCTTGTGGCCCATCGCGACACAACGCTGCGCCCACAGAAACGCAGGCGTGCCCATGGGCATTGCCGAACCTGAAACCAAATGCTTCATGACTGCCGGCCTTGGGAATTACCCTACGCGCGCCAAAGAAGCTTCTCCGTTGTCGCTAAAGGTTCTCAGGGCTAACTTCCTCGGGTCGTCACCAAATGCCCTACGAAACAGAAGCACCGCTCTCAATGGCTACCGTGCGCGGGAGGCTCATGCCTGCCGGAGTTGTCTGTTCGCCGGTCTCTCACCCCGCGTTGCGGTTGCCACCCCTTGTCCCGTGAGAGGGACCACGCCAGCGGCCTTTCCCCTGAACAGGAGAAGCATCATGAGCAAGCCCGCCCCCGATCCGCACCCTGGCAAACCCAACCGTGATTTTTTCACCATCAACGACGATATGCCCGGCGCAGATGCGCTGGCCCACGCCATTCAGTTGATGCGTGGGGTCGAGGACACCATCGACGAATACTGTTGCGCCATGGCCGGCGAGCCCGGCCTGGGGATGCTGGTCAACGCCGCGCACAACGCCCAGATGAGCCGGGCACTGGCCGAACATGCGCTCAAGCGTAGCCGGGCAGATTGAACCGACTGCAAGCGGTTCACGCGACCGCAATCAGTCTTCGAGCAATGTACAGGCCATCACCAGCGCGTCTTCACGACCACCCGCCAGCGGGTAATAGTCGCGACGTCGGCCGATCTCGTTGAAACCGTAGCGTTCGTAGAGGCGATACGCCGACTGGTTGCTGGCCCGCACCTCCAGGAAGCACTCACGCCCATTGAGCTGGTAGGCCCGCGCCATCAGGTGCTCGAGCAGGCGCAGGCCCAGACCGCGGCCCTGACTCTGCGGCTTGACGGTGATGTTGAGCAGGTGCGCTTCATCGATGATCACGTTGATTACACCGTGGCCGACCTGCTGCTGGCCTTCGAACATCAGCCACACTTCGTAGGACTTCAGGGCATCGGTGAAGATGCCCCGGGTCCAAGGATGGCTGAAGGCTGCATATTCGATTTTAAGCAGGGCATCCAGATCCGCTTCGGTGGCCGGGCGGAAACTGATCGAGTCACTCATCTACACGCTTCCAGCGCGCCATCAGCTGGCGCATGGCTTTCCAGACGTGGGCCTTGCGCTGCGGCTCGTCCATCAACAGTTCAAGACCCGGCAGCGCCCAGGCGTCACCCAGCAGGTCGACCTTGAGTTCTTGGTAATAGGCATCCGCATCGGCCTGGCCGGCAAAACGCACGGCCGGCAGGCCAACCAGCCACAGACAGGTGCAGGGGGCGTCTTCCAGGCGCGCGGCAATGAAGCCTTGCACGAAGTCCCGCGCTGCCTCCGGCCCCTGGTCCAGGTTGCCGCGCACCAGCAACGGCCAACGCACCGGCTCGCCGACCAACTGCGGCGCATCCGGCAGGCCGGCGGCGCGCAGCAGGTCCTTGAGCAGCAGGTACGAAGGGTCGCGGCTCTGGAACGGCTGGCCGGTGGCAAGCTCCACCAGTATCAGGCAACTGCCGGCACGCAGCAGTTGCAGGGCGAAACGCGGCGGCGGCACACGCACCGGACGCGGCGCAGGAGCTTGCTGCTCGGTTTGCACCGGCTTGACCGCAGGTTTCGCCACGCCAGGGCGAGGCACCTCGATTTTCGGCCGCTCCAGCGTACGCGCCTGGGGCGCTTCAGCAGGCGTCGCAGCCGGAGCCTGCGGGCGCACCTCGAAATCCACATCCTCGACCGGCGCCACCGGCAGCAGCAGCTCCGGGCGCGAAGGTGCAGCGAATGGCAGTTCGGCACGCGGCAGCCAGTGCACCACTTGCATGGCAGACAGGTAGGCGCGGCGACGGGATTCGATCAGCAAGGGGTGGATATCCGGGTGGGCGAAATCAGGCGGGCATTCTAACGCCGTTGGCGGCATAGCGCCGCAATGGGGCGACGGAAATTTATCGGCAACTTCGGCCTCTTCGCGGCAAGCCGGCTGCCACAGGTACCGTACCAGCCGGACGGACGGCGCCACGCCCGCGAAGAGGCCAGTGAATCCCCCACACAAACCAGGGTAATCCCCCATTACAGACCAAGGGGTGAAATCCTCCCCCTCGGATGCAGTACAATCGCGCCTTTTATTTGGCAACGAGTCGACCCGCCAATGATCGAACCCAAGCGCGTGCTGCGCGCCCTAGCCGAACACTGGGCCTTGATCGAGCCGCTGTGCGAGCGCTTCGACCAGGGCACCCTGAGCCTGATCGAGCTACGCCAGCAACTGGCCCGACAGCAGGTAGAAAGCACCCCGCAGGACATTACCCAGCTGCTCGACATCTGGATTCGCCTGGACATCCTGGTCCCGGTGGCCAAGAGCCCGAACCGCTTCGAACTCAACGCGCAAATCCACGATTTCCTCGCCTATCTGCGCCGCGAGCACCGCCTGGGCTTGTGCCTGGAGATCGAAGCCTACCTGCGCCACCTGGAGCGCCTGGCCGGGCATATTCAGGATGCCTTCGACAACCGCGACAGCGACGATTTGGCGCGCCAACTGCGCCTGCTCGACATGCGCGTACGCGATGTACTGAAGAAGCTCGACAACGACGAGCAAGCGCTGATTGCCGTGGCCGAACGGGCCAAGACCAGTAACCGGCAGATCCCGCTGCGCCAGCGTTACGCCGAAGTCCTGGCGACCTGGGACGAATACGTCGAGCCGATGATCCAGCTGGTCAACGCTGACGGCGCCTTCGAGCAGGGCGTGCGCAAGGTCGAGACCGTGCTGCTGCGCCTGCTGGGCGAACAGGCACGACTGGGGCACCTGGTCGACGACGACATGCTGCTGCGTACCCACGCGCGTATCCTCGAGATGCAGACCAGCGCCCAGCTCACTCTGCGCCATGCCCGCGAGTTACTGCTGCCGTTGCGCGAAGAGGCGCGTCGGCACAATGCCGTGACCCGTGGCGCGGCGCTGGCCCTGTCGGTGATCCGCAAGAAGGGCATCGATGCCGTGCCGCAGGCGGCCATGCCGATGTTCACCCGCCCGCAGAGCACCTTCCTCGGCAGCGCCAGCCAGGTCGAGGCCTACGTCTACGCCCTGGCCCGCTTCGAGCCCAAGCCTGCGCGCTTCCCCAAGGCGCACAAGACGCAGAAAGGCCCTTTGCCGCGTGCGCCGCGCACGGTCAAGGAAATGCTCGAACGCTGCGAAGATGCCTTGCCGCTGCCGGACCTGATGGTCTGGCTGCTTGAGCAAGAGCCCGAAGGCGCCACCGACGAATTGCTGTACTGGTTCTCGCGCCTGTCGCGCGAGAAGCGCTTCAGCCGCGAACGCCTCGATCGCCAGCAATACCTCACCCGCGAACATATGGTCAGCCTGCGTTCCTTCGCCCTGACGTCCAGCCGCGAGCCAAAACCTGCTGCCACCGAATCCACCGCGAGCCCAGCCAATGCATCTTGATCTTTCCGAACTGTCCCAGCTCGCGCCGATCTTCCGCGAGCTGTTCAAGGGTTTCCACGTCAGCCGCCGCGACCCGGAGCTGTACGCCCAGCTGTCGAACTTCCAGGACCAGTACCGCACCCTGTTCAAGGCGCTCGGTTTCGAGCTGGTCTGCGATACCCGTGGTTTCTACTACTTCGTCCCCGAGCAGGCTGCCGCGCAGGTCAACAAGACCGCCCAGCGCCTGTCGCTGTTCACCTTCATCCTGGTCGAGCACCTCGCCGACCAGGGCCGCGACCCAATGGCCGTGCTCGACGGCGGCAGTATCGGCCGCGACGAGCTGCCTTCGCTGCTAGAGAAGTACCGCGACCTGTTCCTGCAAGCCGAAGTGCAGAGCGTCGAGGAACTCGAAGAGAAGATCCTGCGCCGCATGACCCAGTTGGGCTTCGCCCATGAAGAAGGCGGTATCTACCGCTTCCTGCCGCCGATGCACCGCTTCCTCGACGTATGCCTATCGGTGCAGCAGGACCGCGACCTGGCTGCCACGCTGCACAGCGACCTGCCGCTGCCAGTCCCGGTGCTGGTGGTCGAAGAGACCCCCGAAGAACTCAACCGCACCGACGATCCGCTGGACCTGTCGCCGTTCGACGGCGAAGAGAGCGAAGAAGACGCCCTGGCCCGGGCGATCCGCGAAGAGCAACAGGAGATTGACGCATGAGCCAGGAACGCTACGGCATTCGCCGCTTCGCACTGCTCAACACCGCCGGCTACAGCCTGGGCCTGTTCCCCCTGGAACACCCGCTGTCGGTCTATGGTGCCAACAACCTGGGTAAATCGGCGTCGATCAACGCGCTGCAATTCCCGATCCTGGCGCGCATGTCGGACATGAGCTTCGGCAAGTACAGCCTGGAACAGTCGCGCCGCTTCTACTTCGCCAGCGACACCAGCTACATCCTCTGCGAACTGAACCTGCCCCACGGCCCGCACGTGATTGGCGTGGTCGGGCGTGGCCCGGGCGGCGGCTTCGGCCACCAGTTCTTTGCCTACCAGGGCGAACTGGACCTGGCCCACTACCAGAAAAACGACACCTGCCTGCGCCAGAAAGAGCTGTTCACCAACCTTGAGCAGCATGGGCTCAAAGCCTATGAACTCAAGCCGGACGAACTGCGCCGGCTGCTGGTCGGCGGGCACACCTCGGTGCCACTGGACCTCACCCTGATTCCGCTGCGCTCGACCAGCGAACAGAGCCTGAAGACCTTCCGCGCGCTGTTCATCAACCTGCTGCACATGCGCGAGATCACCGCCGCCAAGCTCAAGCAGTTGTTCCTCGATGCCTTCGAGCACAGCCTGCGTTCGGGCAGCGTCGACTACATCGCCGCCTGCGAGGAAGCGTTCCGCGACGTGCGCCGCATGGAGGGCGACTACAACGCTCTGGTTGCCGCAGGCCCGTTGGTCGAGGCCCTGGCTGGCGGCGTGGCCCAACGTGACATCCTGCGCGGCAAACTGCACCGCATCTCGCCGGTGCTCGACAACCTGCTGGGCACCTGGCAGGAATACGGCATGGCACGCAAGGAAGAGCTGACCATCCAGGCCGAACACTACCGCAGCGAGCAGGATCGCCTGCAGAACGATCAGCGCGGCGGCACCCAGGAATTGATGCGCCTGGAGCGCGAGATCACCGGCGTGCAGCGCTGGCTGGGCGAGCTGGCGGTGCTCAAGCACCGTTTCGCCCTGGTCGAGGACGTCAAGGTCCTGGAGCAGCAACTGCTGGCGGCCAAGGACGCGCATGACGAGCTGGCCGGCGCCCTGGCGCAATCGCGCCAGTTCTCCGCCGAAGACCTCGACGAGCGCGTGCGCGACCTCGAAAAACGCGTCAAGGCGGTCAAGCAGCAGCTCGACCACGCCGACAACAACAGCTACGCACGTCTGCGCGAGGAGTTCTCGCAGCAGGACGTCGATCGCCTCATGCGCCTGTTCAACGGTGCGCTGTTCAGCCTGCCGCTGGGCGAACGCGGCATCGAGCTGGACGACAGCGATGTCTGGGTGAAAACCCTCGAAGGCGTGCTCGACCGCTTCAAGGGCGAACGCTTCGAAGTACCGGGGCTGTCCATCGATATCTCCCACATCGACCCGCCTGCCCTACAGGCGCTGGCTGATCGCGCCGCCCTGCGCGACCAGAAAGAGCGCCTGGAAAAAGAACTCAAGCAGCTCAAGACCCAGCAGTCGGTGGCCCTGGACCGCGCCGCCAGCAAGGCCCAGGCCGAGGCCTTGTACCAGCAGGTGCTCGATGCCCAAAAAGCCCTGGAAGACTTCCGCCGCAGCGAAACCCTGAGCGCCGAGGAACCCGAGAAACTCGAGCAACTGGCCCAGTTCGAAGCCGCCCAGGACGAGCTCAAGCGCTCCAGCGACGCCTTCACCGAGCGCGTCCAGCAACTGTCGGCCAAGCTGCAACTGGTGGGCCGCCAGATCGCCGACCTGGAAGCCAAGCAGCGCACCCTCGACGACGCCCTGCGCCGTCGCCAGTTGCTGCCAGCCGACCTGCCGTTCGGCACGCCGTTCATGGAGGCCATCGACGACTCGATGGACAACCTGCTGCCGCTGCTCAACGACTACCAGGACAGCTGGCAAGCGTTGCAACGCGTGGATAACCAGATCGAGGCGCTGTACGCCCAGGTACGCCTCAAAGGCGTGGCCAAGTTCGACAGCGAAGACGATATGGAACGCCGCCTGCAACTGCTGATCAACGCCTATTCGCACCGCACCGAAGAGGCGCTGACGCTGGCCAAGGCGCGGCGCGCGGCGGTCACCGACATCGCCAGGACCCTGCGCAACATCCGCAGCGACTACGACAGCCTCGAACACCAATTGGCGCTGTTCAACCGCGAGATCAACAAACGCCAGGTTTCCAACCTGGAGAGCTTCCGCGTAGTGCTGGCGCCGAACAAGGAAGCGCTCAAGCACATCGACCAGATCATCCACAGCGCCGGCCAGTACGAGGAAGGCGAAACCCTGTCGGTGTTCGACCTCACGCAAAGCGCCGAGCAGGACAACAAGAACGAAGAGGCCAAGGAATACCTGGCGCGACTGGTGGCAGCCAACCACAACCAGTTGGGCCTGAAGGACCTGTTCGAACTAGCCTTCGAGATCACCAAGATCAACAGCCAGCCGGTGATCCACGCCGACATCGACGGCGCCGCCTCCAACGGCACCACCATGACCATCAAGGCGCTGACCAACATGTACTTGTTGCTGCACTTGATGGACCGCGACCTGGCCGGACGCATCCGCCTGCCCTACTACCTCGACGAGGCCGCAGACATCGACGAGCGCAACCAGGCCGCGCTGCTGGAGACCAGCCAGCAACTGGGCTTCGTGCCGATCCTGGCGAGCGTCAAGCCGCAGGTGTCAGCACGTGTGGCGATCGACCTGGAAGGTGGCAGCGGACCGAATGGCATCTACATCGACGAGGCGGACTGGAAATACATCAGCCGTCGCGACGAGGTGAAGGCCATCGTGCGCGAGGATGAGGCCGAGGAACTGGCCTGAGGAAGCCGGGGCCGCCTTGCGGCCCCATTCGCGGGCAAGCCCGCACCCACAGGGCCCGCGTCACATTCATGGACTGCGCGCTACCTGTAGGAGCGGGCTTGCCCGCGAACGAGGGCCAAGCCCTCGCAACTACTAACTAAAAATTACTGCGCCCAAGGCACGATTGGAATCGCCGTCACCGCGTTCTGCGGGCTGCCTTCGATCAGGCGGTCGCTGTACACCAGGTACACCAGCGTATTGCGCTTCTTGTCTAGGAAGCGCACTACCTGCATGGTCTTGAACACCAGCGAGGTGCGCTCCTTGAACACTTCCTCGCCGTCCTTGAGTTCCCCCTTGAACTGAATCGGCCCGACCTGACGGCAGGCGATCGAAGCCTCGGCGCGGTCCTCGGCCAACCCCAGCCCACCCTTGATGCCGCCAGTCTTGGCCCGCGACAGGTAACAGGTCACACCGTCGACCTTGGGATCATCGAAGGCCTCGACCACGATGCGGTCGTTGGGGCCGACGAACTTGAACACGGTCGACACCTGGCCAATCTCCTCGGCACCGGCCAGCATTGGCAGCGCCAGGGCTGCCACGGCAATCATCCTTTTCAGCACGCGAACCTCCTTCAGACCAACACCAGGTTGTCGCGGTGCACCAGTTCCGGCTCCGCGCTGTAGCCCAGCAGGCTTTCAATGGCATCGGACGGCTGACCGATGATTTTCTGCGCTTCCAGCGCGCTGTAGTTGGCCAGGCCGCGTGCCACTTCGACACCGTCAGGACCAACGCACACGACCATTTCGCCACGGCGGAAACTGCCCTGCACGGTCTTCACACCCACCGGCAACAGGCTCTTGTTGGCCTGACGCAGCGCCTGCACGGCACCGGCGTCCAGTACCAGGGTGCCACGGGTTTGCAGGTGGCCCGCCAGCCATTGCTTGCGCGCGGCGAGCATGCCGCGCTCGGGCGACAGCAGGGTGCCCAGGCGCTCACCGCCCTTCAGGCGGTCCAGCACGCGCTCGATACGGCCACCGATGATGATGGTGTGGGCGCCGGAGCGGGCAGCCAGGCGTGCAGCGCGCAGCTTGGTCTGCATGCCGCCACGTCCCAGGGCTCCACCGGTGCCGCCCGCCACGGCATCCAGCGCCGGGTCATCGGCACGGGCTTCGTAGATCAGCTGGGCTTCGGGGTTGTTGCGCGGATCGGCGTCGAACATGCCGTCGCGGTCAGTGAGGATGACCAGTAGGTCGGCTTCCACCAGGTTGGCCACCAGTGCAGCAAGGGTGTCGTTGTCACCAAAGCGAATCTCGTCGGTGACCACGGTGTCGTTCTCGTTGATCACCGGCACCACGCCCAGGTCGACCAGGGTGCGCAGGGTGCTGCGGGCATTGAGGTAACGCTTGCGGTCGGAGAGGTCGTCGTGGGTCAGCAGGATCTGCGCGGTGTGCTTGCCGTGCTCGCCGAAGCTCGACTCCCAGGCTTGCACAAGGCGCATCTGGCCGATCGAGGCCGCCGCCTGCAACTCGTTCATCGCACTCGGTCGCGAGGTCCAGCCCAGCTGGCTCATGCCGGCCGCCACGGCCCCGGAGGACACCAGAACCAGTTCCACGCCCGCTTCACGCAGGGCCACCATCTGCTCGACCCACACCGCCATGGCACCACGGTCAAGACCCTTGCCGTCGGCGGTCAGCAGCGCGCTGCCGATCTTCACGACCCAGCGCTTGGCGCCAGTCACCTTGCTTCGCATCTTCTCTTCCAACCTGTGTCGAATCTGTAGATACCAAAACGCCGCTCATTCGAGCGGCGTTCAGTGTACTGCAACCGGTCAGTCGCGCACGTAAATGATTTCCGGGCCGTCTTCGTCGTCCTCGAAATCGTCCCAGTCATCGTCATCGCCGATGTCGTGCACGCTCTTGACGCCGGTACGGCGCAAGGTGCGGGCATCGTCCAGGGCCTGCAACTGGGCGCGGGCTTCGTCTTCGATGCGCTGGTCGAGTTCAGCCAGCTCCTCGGCATAGGCCGGGTCGTTGGCCAGGCGGTCGGCGCGGTCTTCGAGGTAGCGCATCAGGTCGTGGCTGAGCTTCTCGGTACCCTGCTTGGCGATAGCCGAGATGACGTACACCGGACCATCCCAGTTCAGACGCTCGACCACTTCCTTGACGCGCTCATCGCGCTCGTCGTCCATGATCATGTCGGCCTTGTTCAGCACCAACCAGCGCTCACGGTCGACCAGTGCCGGGCTGAACTGCGCCAGCTCGTTGATGATCACTTCGGCGGCATCGGCCGGGCTGCTGCCGTCCAGCGGCGCCAGATCGACCAGATGCAGCAGCACGCGGGTGCGGGCAAGGTGCTTGAGGAAGCGGATACCCAGGCCGGCGCCTTCGGAGGCGCCTTCGATCAGACCGGGAATGTCGGCGATCACGAAGCTCTTCCAGCGGTCGACGCTGACCACGCCCAGGTTGGGCACCAGGGTCGTGAACGGGTAGTCGGCGACCTTCGGCTTGGCCGCCGAGACTGCACGAATGAACGTGCTCTTGCCCGCGTTCGGCAGACCGAGCAAGCCCACGTCAGCCAAGACCTTCATTTCCATCTTCAGGTCACGCTGATCGCCTGGCTTGCCGGGGGTGGTCTGGCGCGGCGCCCGGTTGGTGCTGGACTTGAAACGGGTATTACCCAAGCCGTGCCAGCCACCCTGGGCGACCATCAGCTTCTGACCGGGGGTGACCAGGTCGCCAATGACTTCCTGGGTCGAAGCGTCGATCACGGTGGTGCCGACCGGCACGCGCAGGAACAGGTCGTCGCCCTTCTTGCCGGTGCAATCGGTGCTGCCGCCGTTCTGGCCGCGCTGGGCTTCGTGGTGACGGGTGTAGCGATAGTCGACGAGGGTGTTGAGGTTCTCGTCGGCCACCATGTACACCGAACCACCGTCGCCACCGTCACCACCATTGGGGCCGCCGTTCTCGATGAATTTCTCGCGGCGGAAGCTCATGCAACCGTTGCCGCCGTCACCGGCCTTAACCCGGATCGATACTTCGTCTACAAACTTCATTCAAAACCGCCTCTCGTCGGATGACGAGTCGAAAAACAGAAAACCTGAGGCTCTTGCGAAGATGAGCGCGGCGGCCCCGTACGAACCAGAAACCAACGCCGGCAGCCCAAACAATACAGCTTTGCAAGAGGCTCACCACAAACGAAAAAGCCCCGTCGCATGACGGGGCTTCTGGAGCGACGTCGCGATTAAGCGGCGACGATGCTCACGTAGCGGCGCATGAACTCGCCTTTCTTCTCGAACTTGATCACGCCTTCGATCTTGGCGAACAAGGTGTGATCCTTGCCCATGCCAACGCCGTAGCCAGCGTGGAATTCGGTGCCGCGCTGACGGACGATGATGTTGCCCGGCTTGATAACCTGGCCACCATACATCTTCACGCCAAGGCGTTTCGATTCTGAGTCGCGACCGTTACGAGTACTACCACCAGCCTTCTTGTGAGCCATGGTTCAATTCTCCAATAAATTCAGGGGATCGGGGCGATTAAGCCTGGATACCGGTGATTTTGATTTCGGTGAACCACTGGCGGTGGCCCATGCGCTTCATGTGGTGCTTACGACGACGGAACTTGATGATGCGAACCTTGTCGTGGCGGCCTTGCGAAACGACTTCGGCCACAACTTTAGCGCCAGCAACAACTGGAGCACCGATGGTGACTTCTTCACCGTTGGCGACCAGCAGAACGCGATCGAAGGTCACGGATTCGCCAGTGGCGACTTCCAGCTTTTCGATCTTGAGGAATTCACCTTCAGCGACTTTGTACTGCTTGCCGCCGGTAACGATTACTGCGTAGGACATTTTGAATCTCCGATAATCCTGCTCACCCAGCGCTTTATATGATGAGTATTGGCTGGCATGGCTGCACAAGGCTGGAACGGCCTGGTGCAATTGCGTAAGGCAGGTGCTGCCCAGGAATGTAGGGTGCGCGATTGTACGCAACCGCAGAAAGCCTTGCAAGTACCGGCCTGGGCCCACGGGCAGCGCGCCTTGACACACCGATACCCGCGACCTAGCATGCCGCGCAACCTCACTGGAGCAGCCGATGCAACCCCAATCCTTCTACCGCGCGGTAGCTGACGATTTCAGCGCCGTCGACGAGATCATCAAGAAACAGCTGACCTCGCGCGTGCCGCTGGTATCGAAGATCGGCGACTATATCACTTCCGCTGGCGGCAAGCGCCTGCGTCCGCTGCTGGTGCTGCTGTGCGGCAAGGCTCTAGGCCGTGAAGGCGACGACCTGCGCCTGCTGGCTGCCACCATCGAGTTCCTGCACACCGCCACGCTGCTGCACGATGATGTCGTGGACATGTCCGGCATGCGCCGCGGCCGCTCCACCGCCAACGCCCTGTGGGGCAACGCACCCAGCGTGCTGGTAGGCGACTTCCTCTATTCGCGATCGTTCGAAATGATGGTCGAGCTGGGCTCGATGCCGGTCATGCAGATCCTTTCCAAGGCCACCCGGGTGATCGCCGAAGGCGAAGTGCTACAGCTGTCGCGTGTCCGCGACGCCAGCACCACCGAAGAGGTGTACATGGAGGTCATTCGCGGCAAGACCGCCATGCTTTTCGAAGCCTCCACCCACAGCGCCGCAGCGCTGGCCGAGGCCACCGATGAACAGCGCGAAGCGCTGCGCACTTTCGGTGACCACCTGGGCGTGGCCTTCCAACTGGTCGATGACCTGCTGGACTACAAGGGTGACTCAGAGACGCTGGGCAAGAACGTCGGCGACGACCTGGCCGAGGGCAAACCCACCCTGCCGCTGATCTACACCATGCGCGAAGGTACGCCGGAGCAAGCAGCACTGGTACGCCAGGCGATCCAGAAAGGTGGCCTTGAGGACCTCGAACAAATCCGCATCGCCGTGGAAGCTTCCGGCGCCCTGGCCTACACCGCGCAAATGGCCCGCGACTACGTTGCCCGTGCCATTGCCTGCCTGGAAGTGCTGCCCGCCAGCGAGTACCGCGATGCACTGGTCGAGTTGAGCGAGTTTGCCGTAGCGCGTACCCACTAAAGCATTGCGCCACCCTCTTCGCGGTGGTCCGACACTCCGGCAAGCCCGCCCCCACAGGCCATGCACTGTTCCTGGGGGAGCGGGCTTGCCGGAGTGTCGGACCACCGCGAATGCTTTGGCGCAGGGAAAATTCATTTCCCAAGCAAAACCTTATACAATGTGCGCCTTTACCCGCCCCATCTGTTAAGGATCGAACGTGAGCACTTTGCCGCCCTGCCCCCAATGCAACTCCGAATACACCTACGAGGACGGCACCCAGCTGATCTGCCCCGAGTGCGCCCACGAGTGGTCGGCCAGCGGTGAAGCCGAAGCCGCCAACGATGACGTGGTGAAGAAAGACTCGGTGGGTAACGTGCTGCAGGACGGCGACACCGTTACCGTCATCAAGGACCTCAAGGTCAAGGGCTCGTCGCTGGTGGTCAAGGTCGGCACCAAGGTCAAGAACATCCGCCTGTGCGATGGCGACCACGACATCGACTGCAAGATCGACGGCATTGGCGCGATGAAGCTCAAGTCCGAGTTCGTGCGCAAGGTCTGACCCTCTTCGGGGCCGTCTTCAGGGCGGCCCTGACAGATCCTGCAACAGGATCACTGGCACCATTGGGAAGAAATCTTCCAATAGTCTCTTGCTATTTTGATAATAAGAATTATTCTCATTGGAAATGCTTTCCAAGGAGAACAGCCATGACCTACCTGATCGACGCCTGGCTCGACCGCCCTCACCCTTACCTGCGCATCCTGCACCGCGAAACTGGCGAAGTCTGCGCCGTGCTCGAACAAGATGCACTCGACGAACTGCGCGACCAGGGCGACCTGGACCTGATGGGTTTGAATTCCAGCGAGCCGGGCGTGCTCAAGGAGCTGGTGAGGAATCTGTTTCTGTTCTGCTATGCACGGGCATTGCGCCCTGGGGGAACAGATTGGAACTGAGGCCAGCAGGGCCGGCCTCTTCGCGGTGGTTCGGCAAGCCCGCTCCCACAGGATCTGCGCAACCACTGGGGATTGCGCAGGTCTGTAGCAGCGGGCCTGCCGGAGTGCCGGACCACCGCAACGCGCCTTGAGCGGCGATTACAGAACGTCGAGCAGCTCGACGTCGAACACCAGGGTGCTGTGCGGCGGGATGCTGCCGACGCCTTGGGCGCCGTAGGCCAGCTCGCTCGGCACGTACAGGCGCCATTTGCTGCCCGCGTTCATCAGTTGCAGGGCTTCGGTCCAGCCAGCGATCACGCCGCCGACCGGGAATTCGGCAGGCTGGCCACGATCGTAGGAGCTGTCGAACACGGTGCCGTCGATCAGGGTGCCGTGGTAGTGGGTACGCACGTTGTCTTCGCGGGTCGGCTTGGCGCCTTCACCTGCGTTCAGCACTTCGTACTGCAGGCCCGAGGCCAGGGTAACGATGCCTTCACGCTTGGCGTTCTCGGCCAGGAATTCCTTGCCGGCAGCAGCAGCGGCTTCGGCCTTGGCAGCGGCTTCGGCCTGCATGATTTCGCGGATGACCTTGAAGCTGGCCGACAGGTCGGCTTCGCTGACGCGGCTGTCGGCGCCGTTGAAGGCGTCGGTCAGGCCGGCGAGGATAGCGTCCAGGCTGACGCCCGGTGGCGGGTTGTCACGCAGCTGACCACCCAGCTGGCGGCCGATGCCGTAGCTGACGCGGGTTTCGTCGGTGGACAGGTTGAGTTCGGACATGAGCTTGCTCCGCTTGAGGGCGCACGACATCTACGCCCTGATGAAAAGGGCGAGCAGCCTAGCACACCGGCACGGCGCGAAGCAGCTACCAGGCCGAACGCTGGGAAATCGGCACCTTGAGGTCTTCCGCTGGATGAGCCCCCATGCCGCACATCTCGTCCTGCACAGACCCGTGCACCAGGTTCATCGACAACAACGGCAGGGTTTGTAGAAGCTTGCGCGCATCCTCCACCGAATGCACACGCAAGCGCTCGCCACGGGGATCGGACAAGGGGTGGGCCCGGCCGTTGACCCGCGCCTCGATCAGGTAGTCACCGCCCTCGATGGCGATCAGATTGAGTTCGTCGACATGGCCAGCCCTGGCCTCGGCATTGAGCTGATGCAGGTTCATGAATGCACCTCGCTGCGGCAATACGCATGAGCGATCATTTTTTGTACAGAACCTGTGAATAGGCAAGGCACCGCTCGTCAGTTGCGCGGCGTTGCCGTTTTCGTGGGTGAACCCGCTCCCATAGGCCATGGGAACCGGTTCACCCGCGAATGGGGGGATCAGTGCTTGGTGACCTTGTCCAAGTAACCCATGACGAACGCCGAGATCACGAAGGTCATGTGGATGATCACGTACCACATCAGGTAGTCGGTGGAGATGTTCTGCGCATCCATGAAAACACGCAGCAAGTGGATCGAAGAGATCGCGACGATCGACGCGGCAACCTTCATCTTCAGCGAAGAAGAGTCCATCTTGCCCAGCCAGCTGAGTTTCTCCTTCTTATCGTCGATATCCAATTGCGAAACGAAGTTCTCATACCCCGAGAACATCACCATCACCAGCAGGCCGCCGACCAGCGACATATCGATCAACGACAGGATCACCAGTACCAGGTCGGCTTCGCTGAGGACGAAGACATTCGGCAGTACATGGATGATTTCCTGGAAGAACTTCAGGGCCAACGCCAGCAGGCCCAACGAGAGGCCGAAGTAGATCGGGGCGAGCAGCCAGCGCGAGGCATACATCGCATTTTCAAGAATACGTTCCATGGACAGTGGGGGACTCAATAGGTGGCGGATAAGCGAGCGCGAGTATAGCCAGCCACCTGTGACAGCAAAAGTCTGCGGCGGGTTGCCGCATGTGTCGTGCTCAAACCTGGGCCGTGTTTCTGAGGCGCGCAGAATGAGGGCTGACAACTACATGTCACTGGAGCGGCCTTGCCGGGGCGCCGGACCGGCCGGAAAGGACTGCGCAACAGCCCCGGCTATTTCAGATTTTGCGCTGATAACCTGTGGCCGCTACGCGCCCCTTTCGCGACACGAGGCCGCTCCTACAGGTCCACCAGCAGGCTCAGGTCTCGGGATGGAACTGATAGTCACCGAGGTTGCGACAGCGCTCGCCGTTGATCTTGCGCAGTTGCGCCTGCAAGTGCAGGCACCAGATCTGTGGGTCTTGTGCGACCTGATAACCGTGCAGGGTGAGGCTGTCGACAATGGCATTCATCACCGACTCGGCCACCATCGGGCCATGGAACGGCCCCTGGGCTTTGATCGCCGAAGGTTGTTCGCCGGCCATGCCGGCGGCGAACAGCAAGGTCCACATACCGTTGTCGCCAGCCAGTGGACGGATGCTGCATTCGATACGCGTCACCAGGCCCAGGCACTGGCGGGTGAGGCTGAGGTTGCGCATGGCGGCGTCCCCTCTGAGATGCCCTGTTCAGCCCGAACCGTTCGGGCTGTTTCCATCCTGAACCTTGATACCGTCCCTTAGTTCCACCTTAGCCGACGGACGAAAAAGTTAGAAAACCGGCGCCGAACGGTAGCAATGTGCCTCGACGCCAGTTTATTGACTTACTCAGCCTTGCCCTGGGCGATTACCTCCTCCAGGCGCTCCTTCTCGGCCTCCTTGATGTCTTCCTCGCTGATCATCTCGGCAATCACCCGCAGCCGTTCGACCACTCGCGCGTTGACACTGCCCTCGGCGAACTCGCCTTTGTCGTCCAACGCGCCAGCCTCCTCGCCTACCAGCAAACTCAGGGCCTCGTCGGCCTGGCTGACGGCGTACACGTGGAAGCGTCCGGCTTCTACCGCCTGCAGCACGCGCTCATCAAGCATCAGCGTGGCGACGTTGGCGCGCGGGATGATCACCCCTTGCTCGCCGGTCAGGCCACGGGCCTCGCAGAGGCGGAAGAAGCCTTCGATCTTCTCGTTCACCCCACCGACTGCCTGTACCTCACCGAACTGGTTGATCGAGCCGGTGATGGCGAAGCACTGCTTGAGCGGCGTACGCGAGAGCGCCGAGATCAGCGTGCAGGCCTCGCCCAGCGAGGCGCTGTCGCCGTCGACATAGCCGTAGGACTGCTCCAGGGCAATGCTCGCCGAAATCGCCAGGGGGAATTCCTGAGCATAACGGCTGCCCAGGTAACCGGTGAGGATCATCACCCCCTTGGAGTGGATCGGCTGGCCCAGGTTGACCTCACGCTCGATATCGACGATGCCGCTGCCACCGGGGTAGACGGTGGCCGAGATGCGTGCAGGCATGCCGAAGGCCGAATCCCCCACTTCAAGCACGGTCAGGCCGTTGCACTTGCCAATCGCCGCGCCCTCGGTGTCGATCAGGATGATCCCGGCAAGCATGTCGTCCAGCACCCGCTGCGACACTCGCCCAGTGCGGGTGGCCTTGGCCTTGAGCGCCCGTTCGATGTGCCCGGCATCGGTCATTTCGTCATTGGCCAGCTGGCGGATGAAATCAGCCTCGCTGACCAACTGGAACAGATCACCGATACGCGCCGACAAGCGCGACTGGTTTTCGGCCAGGCGTGCACTGTAGGTGGCCAGACGCGCCACCGCGTCGCTGGTCAGCGGTGCCATACCCTCCTCGTTGGTGCGGGTGCGCAGCAGTTGGGCGAATTGCTCCAGGTTCTCGTCGACCATGGGCATGTCTTCGTCGAAGTCGACCAGCACCCGGAACATCTCCTGGAAGTCCGAATCGTGATCCTGCAACGCGTAGTACAACTGGCGCGAGCCGATGATCACCAGTTTGACGCTGAGCGGGATCATCTGCGGTGTCAGGCTGACGCTGGCAACACGGCCCAGTTCGCCCAGCGGCGACTCCATCTTCAGCTTGCGCGATTGCAAGGCACGCTTGAGGGCATCCCAGACGAACGGCTCACCGAGCATTTTCTCGGCCTCAAGGATGAGGAAGCCGCCATTGGCGCGGTGCAGCGCCCCAGGGCGCAACTGGCGATAGGAGGTATACAACGCCCCCTGGTCGGTGCTGTATTCGATACGCCCGAACAGGTTGTCGTAGGTGGGATGCGGCTCGAACACCACCGGCGCCCCACCATTGGCAGGATGGCCGACCACAAGGCTTGGCGCGTATTGCTCTTCGAGCATCTTGCGCGCCAGCGCATCGGTCTTGCTGTCTTCCACCAGTTGCTCGACCACCGTGCGCAGCAAGTTGAGCTGCATCGACTGCAAGTAGGCGCACACGGCGGCGTTCTCGGCGTACTTCTCCGACAGCGGTGCCAGCAGTGGCTGCAAGGCCAGGGTGATGGTCTCTTCGTTGAGCTGACGCAACTGGTTGTTGGACTCGCGCTTCCACTGCGGCAGGCTCGACAGCTCTTCGTTCAGCCGCTCTTCCAGCTCGGCGATGTCCTCGTGGAAGCGCTCGCGCACGTCTTCGGGCAACTGGGCGAACTCAGCCTCGTCCAGCGCCTTGCCATCGGCCATGGGCGTGAAGGCGACGTTGCTGCTATCGCGGTACAGCGCCACGTCCTTTTCCAACGAGGCGCGCTCGATCACATCCAGGGCGCGGTCGTAACGCTGGTTGAAGGCGCGGTCGATGGCGCTTTTCTTCTGCTGGTAAGAGGGGTGCTCGAACACCGCCGGGAAGGTGGCCAGCAGGTTGTCGATCAGGCCGTTCATGTCACTGATGAACGCATGCGCCGTACCCGCCGGCAGCTCCAGTGCACGCGGCTCGCGGGAGTCTTCGAAGTTGTTGACGTACAGCCAGTCGGCCGGGGTAGCCTGGCGCTTGCCCTCGGCTTTCAGGTAGCGTTTGACGAAAGAAAAGCGGCCGGTGCCCGGTTCGCCCATGACATACACGTTGTAACCGGGGCGCGGCATGGCCACGCCGAATTGCAGGGCCTCGACGGCACGCTCCTGGCCCAGCACACCACGGAATGGCTCCAGATCGTCGGTATTGGAGAAGGCAAACTGTTCAGCGGAGAAACGCCGGGTCAGGGCTTCGGGCGCGAGACGCAGGCGCGAGGCGACAGGATCGGGCATTGGGTTTCCTTACTTCGGCGGGGCAGATGGACAGCATTCTGGCGCTGCCTGCGCGCAGCTGGCAAGGCTGCGCCGGACTTTATGTCGCAAGCATGGCAATGCAATTTTTCGCAATAAGCAACGCAACCTTTGGATCGCGCCTAAACTCCAAGCTGCGCGGGGGGGTGGAAAGCTTCCCTGTACTGGCAACCTGGTTGCCAGTCCCTGACCCTTGGTACGTCACTTTAGAATGAGAACAATGCTATGAAACGGATTCTTCTGGGTACTCTGTTCGCCGCTGTCTCGATCAACGCCATGGCCGAAGCGCCAGGCGGCCCGAACTGCGGCTGGGGCAACATGCTGTTCGAAGGCCAGCGAGGCACGCCGGCCCACTTCCTGGCTTCCACCACCAACGGCACTTCCGGCAACGCTACCTTTGGCATGACCTCCGGCACCAACGGCTGCTCGACCAAGGCAGCCCTGAGCTATGGCGGCAAGTCCTGGTTCGCCATGAACGGCATGATGAACGAACTCTCCGAAGACATGGCCAAGGGCCAGGGCGAAGCCTTGACCACCTACGCCGTAGTGCTCGGCGTCGCGCCTGAAGACCGCGCGCACTTCGCTGCCGTCACCCACGAGCACTTCCAACAGATCTTCAGCAGCGCCGATGTCACTGCCGAGACGGTCCACAGCAACACCCTGGCCGTACTCAAGAGCGATCCACAACTGGCCAAGTACGCCACCGAGGCTTGAGCCCCGCGCCTCCCGCCCCGATCACGGGGCGGGTTCTGGCGCTTCACCCTCCGGCATCATCAGGATGTAGTTGCCCGACATGCTCAAACGCCTCGCTCCCTTGGCGCTGATCGCCAGCGCACCGCTGCACGCCGCACCACAACTGGACCCGGCTCGCCTGCAACAGCTCGCCGCCACGCCTTATTGGATCGCCCTCGGCCACTACGAGACGGCCAAGCTCGGCGGCTGGCGCAGCTATGTGGACGACCGACGCTTTTTCCTTGCCGAGGATGGCGCGCACCACCCCGACCAGGAACTGCAAGCCACGCTCAAGGCGCTGTATGCGCCGGCAAACCTGGGCGACAAGCATGCCCAATGCGTATTCCCGGCACGTACCCGTTGGTTGCGCGAACAACTGAACCTGACCGACCTGCCGCAACCGGACTGCCAGGAGTTCGCAACCTGGTACAAGGCCATCGACCCGCACAGCGCGGCACTCATCTTCCCGGCGGCCTACCTCAACAGCCCGTCATCGATGTTCGGCCACACCCTACTGCGTATCGACCAGTCCAATACCCAGCGCGACGACACCACCCTGCTCAGCTACGCGATCAACTTCGGCGCCTACATCGAGGGCAGCGACAACAGCATCCTGTATGCCTGGAAAGGCCTGATGGGCGGCTACCCAGGCTTGTTCGCGCTGATGCCCTACCAGGAAAAACTGTCTGAATACCGCAGCCTGGAAAACCGCGACCTGTGGGAATACCAGCTGGACCTCACCCCCGAAGAGACCGGGCGCATGGTCGAGCACGTCTGGGAACTCAAACAGATCCAGTTCGATTATTTCTTCTTCGACGAGAACTGCTCCTACCGCCTGCTGGAACTGCTCCAGGTAGCGCGTCCCGGCCTGGACCTGACCTCGCAATTCGGGCTGACCGCGATCCCGACCGATACGGTCAAGGCGGTGAAACAGTCTGGACTGGTCACCGACGTACGTTACCGCCCCTCCCGCGAACGCGAGCTGCTGGCCCGCGCAGAGCCCTTGGCGCACACCGAAAAACAGCATGTGCTAGCCATCAGTGCCGACACCGCTCACCTGCAAGACCCCGACTTCACTGCCCTGCCCCGCGAGCGCCAAGCGCTGGTGCAGGACGCTGCGTATCGCCTGGAACGCTACCGCGCCAACGGCCAGCAACGCGACCCGGCCCAGGCCGCGCGCAGCTTCGAATTGCTGCGTGCGATCAACCGCAATCCACCACCGCCCTTGCAGGTCGAGCGCCCAGGCCTGCCCGAGGACGGGCACCAGTCACGCACCTGGCAATTGGGTGTCGGGACCCGGGAAGACCGCGCCTTCGCCGAATACGGACTGCGCATGGCCTACCACGACCTCAACGACAACCTGTACGGCTTCCCGCTGGGTGCGCAAATCGAGATCCTGCAACTCAAGTTGCGCCAGTACGAAGGCAATGACTGGCAGGTACAGCGCCTGGACCTGGCCACCATCCGCTCGCTGACACCGCGCAACGAGCTGCTAAAGCCCTGGTCGTGGCAAGTGGCCGGGGGCCTTGAACGGGTGCCGGGCAAGCACGACGACGAAGTGCTGGTCAGCCATGTGAATGGCGGTGCGGGTGGTACCTGGCAACTGGCTGACGATCTGCTTGGTTTTGCCTTGGGCACCGTACGTATCGAGCACCACAATGACTTCGCCGAGTTCGTCTCGCCCGCCGCAGGGTTCAACGGCGGGGTGTTGTGGCGCAACCCGCTGGGCAACCTGACCCTGGAAGCCAAGGGCGACTACTTCACCAATGGCGAAGTACGCCGCAGCGTCAGCCTCAACCAGCAATGGGAAGTCAGCCAGAACCTTGGCCTGCGCCTGAGCGCGTCACGTCAGTTCAGCCACCTCGCCACGGCGCAGAACGAGGTGATGCTGGAGTTGAAGTGGTACCAGTACTGAACCGTGGAACGCGTCGCGGGGCGACCCGCGATGCAGCTTGTCGCGTGTGAACCCAGCGACTCTTTGACACTGTTTTGACACCCCCCCGACAAATCAGCACCTAGACTTTCGAGCATCATTTCAAAGGTCGGGTAGTCATGTGGCGGTACGGGTTGGGCATGTGCGTGGCGTTGTGGCTGACAGGGTGCGAAACCACCCACGAGCAGATGGTCAATCAGGGCTATCCGCCTGCATACGCCGACGGTTTCCAGGATGGCTGCAGCAGTGGCCGGCAAGCGGCCGGGCTGATGGTCGGCGACTTTCGCAAGAACGTTCCGCGCTACCTGCACGAGCGCCAGTACGAAACCGGCTGGGACGATGGGTTCCGTCAGTGCAATGCGATGCAGAGCAACGAAGACACGCGCCAGTATCGCGAGCGTTACTGGGATGAACGAGATCGCGACTGGCAACGCGAAAAAGACCAAGGTGCGGCACGCGCCTTTCGGCGTAACTGAGTCGCAAACGGACATGCCCGCTTCAAGCCGCAAGCAGTAAGCTCTAAGCAAAAGCACAAGCGCTGCCTGATCGACGCCTGCTCTGGGGCAACACCGATCAGCTTGAAGCTTGAAGCTTGCCACTTGGAGCTGAGATGAGCCGAGCATTCGTCAACGAAGACCAGGCCGCTGCACAGGCCAGCCAGCCGGTGGAGCGGCGTGTCAGCGACCAGCCTAATTACCTCACCGCCCAGGGCCTGGCGCAGTTGCAGCAGCGCGTGGCATCGCTCAACGCCCTGCGCAGCGAGCTGCACGCCCAAGGCGAGCGCGCCGACAAACAGCGCATGGCCGACACCGAACGCGACCTGCGTTACTACACGGCCAGGGTGCAGAGTGCCCAGGTGGTGCCCGCCGCCAGTTCTACCGAGAAGGTGCAGATTGGCAGTTGGGTGCGGTTTGTCGATGAGCAGGGGCAGCAGCATGAGGTGCAACTGGTGGGTGAGGATCAGGCCGATGCCGCGCAGGGCCTGATCAACTGGGGCTCGCCGCTGGGACGGGCGTTGCTGGGGGCCGCGCCTGGGGATGAAGTATTGTGGCGCAGGCCGGCAGGCGATCAGATGATCGAGGTTGTGGAGATCTTGGTTGAGGGCTGAGGGCCATGGGGCTGCTTTGCAGCCTTTCGCGGCACAAGGCCGCTCTCATAGAACTACACATAACTTGTTGATTTAGAAGGAATCTGTGGGAGCGGGCTTGCCCGCGAACACCGGCAAAGCCGGTGCCATACACCGAGTCGCCTGCTTCGCGGGCAAGTCGGGGCGCCGAACCGCCGCTCCCACAGGGTACGCGGAGCGCTTGCGAAATCAGTTCTCTGCGCGACAGCGCAGCCCAAAGGGCTGGGTGATCTCCTACAGGGGCCTGCGATCATTCAGCTATCGCGTTCCACTGTAGGAGCGGCCTTGCCGGGGCGCCGGACCGGCCGGAAAGGGCCGCAAAGCGGCCCCCTGCGATCTCGGATCAGACCACGCCTTGCGCCAGCATGGCATCGGCCACCTTGACGAAGCCCGCGATGTTCGCGCCCTTGACGTAGTTGACCGTGCCATCGGCCTCTTGCCCGTAGTGCACGCACGCGTGGTGGATCGACTGCATGATGTTGTGCAGCTTGCTGTCCACTTCACCAGCCGTCCACAGCAGGCGCATGGCGTTCTGCGACATTTCCAGGCCCGACACGGCGACGCCGCCGGCGTTGGATGCCTTGCCCGGTGCGTACAGAATGCCTGCTTCGATGAACAGGTCCACGGCATCCAGCGTGGTCGGCATGTTGGCGCCTTCGGCCACGCAGATGCAGCCATTACCCAGCAGCGTGCGGGCATCGTCGAGGTTCAGCTCGTTCTGGGTCGCGCACGGTAGGGCGATATCGCACGGCAGGCTCCACGGAGTCTGGCCCTTGCGGAACTCCAGGCCGAAATCGCCGGCCAGTTCGCTGAGGCGACCACGCTTGACGTTCTTGAGCGTCATCAGCGCCTCCCACTGGGCATCGTTCAGGCCAGCTTCGCAGAACAGCGTGCCTTCGGAGTCGGACAGCGAGATCACCTTGCCGCCCAGATCCATCACCTTGCGCGCCGCATACTGGGCGACGTTGCCCGAACCGGAGATCGCCACGCGATGACCGTCGATGCGCTTGTCCTGGCGCTTGAGCATTTCTTCGGCGAAGTACACACAACCGTAGCCGGTGGCTTCCGGGCGGATCAGGCTGCCGCCATAGGTCATGCCTTTACCGGTCAGCACCGAAGTGAACTGGTTGGCCAGGCGCTTGTACTGGCCGAACATGAAGCCGATCTCACGGGCGCCCACACCGATGTCACCGGCCGGCACGTCGCAGTCGGCACCGATGTGGCGGTACAGCTCGCTCATGAACGCCTGGCAGAAGCGCATCACTTCGGCGTCGCTCTTGCCCTTTGGATCGAAGTCCGAGCCGCCTTTGCCGCCGCCCATGGGCAACGAGGTCAGGGAGTTCTTGAAGGTCTGCTCGAAGGCCAGGAACTTGAGCACGCTCAGGTTCACCGACGGGTGGAAGCGCAAGCCGCCCTTGTACGGGCCGATGGCGCTGTTCATCTGGATGCGGTACCCACGGTTGACCTGGACCTTGCCCTGGTCATCGACCCACGACACCCGGAACAGCACGGCGCGCTCGGGCTCGACGATACGCTCGAGGACACCGGCTTGCAGGTAGTGCGGGTTGGCCTCGAGGAACGGCCACAGGGTACGCAGCACCTCCTCCACCGCCTGGTGGAATTCCGGTTGTCCGGGATCACGTTGTTGCAGGCGTGCGAGGAAATTGTCGACAGATTCGATCATGGTAGACGTCTCACCAAGAGGGATTGTTTATTGGTTTTTTCGCGAATGTACCAAGAAGCAATCGCACTACAACAGGGCAAAATGTCGTTTTTCTGAATTTTTTGGTGCGTTTTCTATAAATGTATACAAAGCCATGTATCGGAGTAGCTTTATTCGCGGGCAAGCTCGCTCCCCCAGATACCGCCCAGGCCAAGGACTTTCTGCTCTCCTGTGGGAGCGGGCTTGCCCGCGAATAAAGCCCACGCCACTTTCCAGTCAGGCACAAAAATGGGGCCACTTATGGCCCCATTTTTGTGCAACCGAAACGGGCTTACTGGGCCAGTTTCTTGTGACGGACACGGTGCGGTTGAGCAGCGGCGTCGCCCAGGCGTTTCTTGCGATCGGCTTCGTACTCGGTGTAGTTACCTTCGAAGAACACCACGCTCGAGTCGTCCTCGTACGCCAGGATGTGGGTCGCCACGCGGTCCAGGAACCAACGGTCGTGGGAGATCACGATCGCGGCGCCTGGGAAGTCCAGCAGGGCTTCCTCCAGGGAACGCAGGGTTTCCACGTCGAGGTCGTTGGACGGTTCGTCCAGCAGCAGCACGTTGCCGCCCTCTTTCAGGGTCAAGGCCAGGTGCAGACGGCCACGCTCACCACCGGAGAGGTCCTTGACGAACTTCTGCTGGTCGCCGCCCTTGAAGTTGAAGCGGCCAACATAGGTACGCGACGGGATCTCGTAGCTGCCGATACGGATTTGGTCGGAGCCATCGGAAATTTGCTGGAACACGGTCTTGCTGCCGTCCAGGTCCTCACGGCTCTGGTCGACGCAGGCCAGTTGCACGGTTTCGCCGATCTCGATGCTGCCCGAGTCCGGTTGTTCCTTGCCCATCAGCATGCGGAACAGGGTCGACTTACCGGCACCGTTACCACCGATCACGCCAACGATCGCGCCCTTGGGCATGGAGAACGACAGGTTGTCGATCAGCACACGATCACCATAGCCCTTGGTGACGTTCTTGAACTCGATGACCTTGTCGCCCAGGCGCGGACCTGCCGGGATGTAGATCTCGTTGGTCTCGCTGCGCTTCTGGAACTCTTGCGACTGCATCTCTTCGAAGCGCTGCAGACGCGCCTTGGATTTGGACTGGCGAGCCTTGGCGCCTTTGCGCACCCACTCCAGCTCTTCTTTCATGGCCTTTTCGTGAGCGCTCTGCTGCTTGGATTCCTGCGCCAGACGCTCGGACTTGGCTTCCAGCCAACCCGAGTAGTTGCCTTCGTACGGGATGCCAGCACCGCGGTCCAGTTCGAGGATCCAACCGGCGACGTTGTCCAGGAAGTACCGGTCGTGGGTGATCGCCACCACGGTGCCGGGGAAATCGTGCAGGAAGCGCTCGAGCCAGGCGACCGAGTCGGCGTCCAGGTGGTTGGTTGGCTCGTCGAGCAGCAGCATGTCGGGTGCCGACAGCAGCAGACGGCACAAGGCCACACGGCGCTTTTCACCACCGGAGAGGTGCTCGATCTTCGCGTCCCAGGCTGGCAGGCGCAGGGCGTCGGCGGCGACGTCCAGTTGGCGCTCCAGGTTGTGACCGTCAGAGGCTTGCAGGATGGCTTCGAGCTTGGCCTGTTCGGCGGCCAGTTTGTCGAAGTCGGCATCCGGATCGGCGTAGGCAGCGTAGACCTCGTCCAAGCGAGCCTGGGCGTCCTTGATCACGCTGACGGCTTCCTCGACCACTTCACGCACGGTCTTGCTCGGGTCGAGCTGTGGCTCCTGGGGCAGGTAGCCGACATTGATGTCGGGCATCGGACGGGCTTCGCCGTCGAACTCCTTGTCGACGCCCGCCATGATGCGCAGCAGGGTCGATTTACCCGCACCGTTCAGACCGAGTACGCCGATCTTGGCGCCAGGGAAGAACGACAGGGAAATGTTCTTGAGAATTTCCCGCTTCGGCGGCACGACCTTGCTCAGCCGATGCATGGTGTAGACGTATTGAGCCAAAACCAAGCCCTCTATCAGATAGGTAAAGACATCGCCGTACGCCCAGACGATGGCCTGGGAAGATATCTACGGGGTGCCATTGAACAAAGTGAGCCATTCTACGCCAAGTCGTGGCGTTGCACAGATGGGGCGGATGGCAGGAAGGCATCGCAGCGCGGCGGGCGCAAAGCCTGCCCGCCCCACGGCTGTAGATCAGCCGCCAGGGGCGCGGGCAGACGCCGCAGCGCGGGGGCTCAGACGTGCGACTGCTTGGCCTTACCGCGCGGCAGGCGGCAGCGCTCCGATTGCTCGGCCAAGCGCGCAGCCCAGGCCGACTTGACGCTGAAAGCACCAGGCCGGGCCGGCGCGGTAACGGCCTTGGCGGCCGGTTTGCTCACCGACCTGGCGGGCGACGCCGCAGGCTTTGCGGCCAACTCGGCGGCAGGCTGCACGGCGGGCTTGGCTGACTTGCGCAGCTCGGCCAGCGATGGGCTCTTGTTCGCGCCGTTAGCGGCCGCCTCTGGCTTGGCCAGCGAACGCTGGCAGCTCTTGCAGGACACCTCTTCGGCCTTGGCGCTGCCGACCAGGGTCTGGCTGCTGCGCCCGCAGGCAGAATCGAGGCCATTGGTGGAATAGTGAGTGACCAAACCTTACTTCTCCGATGCGTTGACTATGAAGCGGGCGGCATTCTCGCACAGCTTGCAGGGACTTGCAGAATGCGTAGACCGGACGGCCACACATGATCACCACGACTGGCACTTTGCCATAATTGAAGGCATGCTAGGCGCCTTAACCGTTGCAGCTATATAGTGCCGGGCTGTACGCCAGCCCACGGCATGCACCGTGCATGGAACCCCTGCCATCGCCAGCTCAATCGCAGGACCAACGCTTGACCAATTTGACGCAAAAGCCTCCTCCGCGCACTGCCGCCTCTGCGGCCGGATCACACCTGCGTGGTTCGCTCAAGGGCGCGCTGGCGCTGCTGGCCTTGGTATTGCTGGGGTTGCTGCTGTGGCAAATGCTCACCCAGTTCCGGCACACCCAGGCAGACCTGCGTAACCAGAGTCTGACCGGCAGCGCAGAACTGGCCGATCACCTTAACCTGAACATGGCGCTCAAGGCCCAGCAGGCGCTCAATGTGGTCCAAGCGTACGTCAAAACACCGGCACCCAGCGCCCTGCCCAACCTGCTCGACACCTTGCAGCGACGCCTGCCGAGCCTGCGTCATCTGGCCTGGCTGGATGCCGACGGCAAGCTGCGCGGCGACACCCTAGCCGGTAGCCCCGACCGTCAGTTGATTGACGAGCTGGTAAACCTGAATCAGGGCCATACCTACTTCTTCAGCAACGCCCCCGACAACCAGTTGATCTACCTGCTGCTGCGCCAGTCCACCGAACACGACCGTGGCTACTGGCTGCTACGCCTGAGCACTGACTACTACCAGGAACTCACCGAGCACCTTAACGGCTCGAACCATCCGCTGTGGCTGCTCGAAAACAGCCGCAACGGCGAGGTCATCGAGCGCCACGCGCCGACCCAGACCAGCGAGGTGCCGTTGCAGAGCGTGATGCTGGCCTTCATCGACAACAGCACCTGGCAGTTGCGCGGGCTGTTCGACGAAGGCCTGGCGCGCAGCAAGCTGCTGCCGGCGCTGGTGGGCAAGTGCATACTCGTGCTGTTCTGTGCCCTGCTGCCGGTACTGGCCCTGATCAACATGCGCCGCCGCCAGCGTGCCTTGCAGGAAGACCGCCGGCGCTATCAGGAAATCTTCGAAGGCACCGGCGTCGCGCTCTGCGTGCTCGACCTCTCCAGCCTGCCCGGCCAGCTCGACCGCTACCACCTGCGCAACCTCGCCGGGCTCAAGCAGAGCCTGGCACTGGACAGCAACCTGCGCCGCTCGCTACTACAGGAACTGAAGATCACCGAGATCAACCAGGTGGCCCGTCAGTTGCTCAATGTCGACTGCCACGAAGGCGCCTGGCATCGCCTGATCGATGGCAGTGGCGCCGGCCGCGAGAGCATCGGCATGCAGTTGATCGATGCGCTGATCGAAGAGCGCCCGCAGTTGGAGCTTGAAGTACGCCTGCCCGCGCCGCGAGGTGGCGAGCTGCACCTGTGGCTGATGGCGCGTCTGCCCCAGCAACGACGCGACTACCAGGCGGTGATCCTGAGCATCAGCGATATCACCAGCCGCAAGCAGGTCGAATTGTCGTTGCTCGAACGCGAAAGCTTCTGGTCGGATGTGGTGCGCACCGTGCCCGATCAGCTTTACGTCCAGGACGTGCTCACCCAGCGCATGATCTTCAGCAACCGCCACCTCGGCCAGACCTTGGGCTACGACCGTGCAGAGCTGGCGCAGATGGGCGAACGGTTCTGGGAACTGCTGCTGCACCCCGAAGACGCCGCGCACTACAACGCCCTACGCCAGCAGCAACTGGACGCAAGCTATGGCCAGTCGCTGCACTGCCAGTTACGTTTCCGTCATCATGACGGCGGCTGGCGCTGCTATGACATTCGCGAGCAGGTGCTGACCCGCGATGGCGATGGCCAGGTCACCCGCATCATCGGTGTGGGCAAGGACGTCACCGTACAGATCGAGGCCAGCGAGTCGCTGCGCGACAGCGAGCAGCGCTATCGCATGCTCGCCGAAAGCATCAGCGACGTGATCTTCTCGACCGATGGCCAGCTTCAGCTGAACTACGTCAGCCCGTCGGTGCAAGCCGTGCTGGGTTACCAGGCCGACTGGATCTTCGCCAACGGCTGGCAGTCGATCGTCGCCAACCCGGCGCAACTCACCGGTGTCTACAGCCTGATGGAGCGCGTCAGCAAGGCACTGGGCGACAACGCACAGTTGGCCCGGCTGCGCACCACACTGCCTACTCAGCTGTTCCTGTTCGACTGCCTGCGCGCCGATGGGCGCAAGATCCCTATCGAGCTGCGCCTGGTCCTGGTGTGGGACGAGCACGAACGCTTCGAAGGTGTACTCGGGGTCGGCCGCGACATCAGCCAGCAGCGCCGCGCCGAAAAAGACCTACGCATGGCCGCGACGGTCTTCGAGCATTCCACTTCGGCGATCCTGATCACCGACCCGGCAGGCTATATCGTCCAGGCCAACGAGGCCTTCAGCCGGGTCAGTGGCTACGAAGTGGCCGAAGTGCTCGATCAACTGCCAAGCATGCTCACCGTCGAACAGCAACAGGATGCGCACCTGGGCTACGTGCTCAAGCAACTCAACCAGCGCGGCAGTTGGGAGGGCGAGGTGTACCTCAAGCGCCGCAACGGCGAGCACTACCCGGCCTGGGTAGGCATTACCGCAGTTCTGGACGATGAGGGCGACCTGGCCAGCTACGTATGTTTCTTCACCGACATCAGCGAACGCAAGGCCAGCGAACAGCGCATCCATCGCCTGGCCTACTACGACGCCCTCACCCACCTGCCCAACCGCACGCTATTCCAGGACCGCCTGTACAACACCCTGCAGCAGGCCGAGCGACAGAAGACCTGGGTGGTGCTGATGTTCCTCGACCTGGACCGCTTCAAGCCGATCAACGACTCCCTCGGGCATGCCGCAGGCGACCGCATGCTCAAGGATATGGCCGAGCGCTTGCTGGCCTGCGTCGACAGCGACGACACCGTGGCACGCATGGGCGGCGACGAGTTCACCTTGCTGTTGCAGCCGCGGGCAACCCGCGAGCAAGCGCTCAACCGTGCGATCCATGTGGCCGAGAACATCCTCGCCGGCCTGGTGACACCGTTCGTGCTGGAAAACCGTGAGTTCTTCGTCACCGCCAGTATCGGCATCGCACTAAGCCCACAGGATGGCAGTGAGCTCAGCCAGCTCATGAAGAACGCCGACACCGCCATGTACCACGCCAAGGAGCGTGGCAAGAACAACTTCCAGTTCTATCAGGCGGACATGAACGCCAGCGCCCTGGAGCGCCTGGAGCTGGAAAGCGACCTGCGTCACGCACTGGAGCAGAACGAGTTCATTCTCTACTACCAACCGCAGTTCAGCGGCGATGGCAAGCGCCTGACCGGCGCCGAGGCCTTGCTGCGCTGGCGTCACCCAACCCGTGGCCTGGTGCCGCCAGGCGACTTCATCCCGGTCATCGAAGAACTGGGCCTGGTGGTGGATGTCGGCGACTGGGTCCTGCGCGAGGCCAGCCGGCAGCTCAAGGCCTGGCACCAGCAGAAGGTACGCGTACCGAAGGTGTCGGTTAACATCTCGGCGCGGCAGTTCTCCGACGGCCAACTGGGCACACGCATCGCCACCATCCTGGAGGAAACCGGCCTACCGCCGGCGTGCCTGGAACTGGAACTGACCGAGAGCATCCTGATGCGCGAGGTCAACGAAGCCATGCAGATCCTCGACAGCCTGAAGAACCTCGGTTTGAGCATCGCAGTCGACGACTTCGGCACCGGCTACTCGTCGCTCAACTACCTCAAGCAGTTCCCTATCGACGTGCTCAAGATCGACCGCACCTTCGTCGACGGCCTGCCTGAAGGCGAACAGGACGCGCAGATCGCCCGGGCGATCATCGCCATGGCCCACAGCCTGAACCTGGCGGTAATCGCCGAGGGCGTGGAAACCCACGAGCAGCTCGAATTCCTGCGTGAGCATGGGTGTGACGAAGTACAGGGCTACCTGTTCGGCCGACCAATGCCGGCCAACCAGTTCGAGGCGCAGTTCAGCAACGAAACGCTGTTCATGTTCCAGTGACTGCCGCCCACGCCTGACCTCCTGTAGGAACGGCCTTACCGGAGCGCCGGATCGGCAAGACCGCTCCTACAGGGGTTCGCGCAGCCTTCTGAAAAGCGGACCAGGAAGTCAACTCCAGCCCAGTCACCACGCGGCCTGCAACATGAAGCCCATTGGTCCGCGACTTGATGCCACTTCATATGCCAGGCGTGAATCAATCGGTTAGAATGCCCCCCCAATTCAGCCCGATCCTTGAGGACCGCCATGTTCAGCCGTGATTTGACCATTGCCAAGTACGACGCCGAGCTCTTCGAAGCCATGCAGCAAGAAGCCCTGCGCCAGGAAGAGCATATCGAGCTGATCGCTTCGGAAAACTACACTAGCCCCGCCGTCATGGAAGCCCAGGGTTCGGTACTGACCAACAAGTACGCCGAAGGCTACCCAGGCAAGCGCTACTACGGTGGCTGCGAATACGTCGACGTGGTCGAGCAACTGGCCATCGACCGCGCCAAGGAGCTGTTCGGCGCCGACTACGCCAACGTCCAGCCGCACGCGGGCTCGCAAGCCAACGCCGCCGTTTACCTGGCGCTGCTGTCGGCCGGTGACACCATCCTGGGCATGAGCCTGGCCCACGGCGGTCACCTGACCCACGGTGCCAGCGTTTCCTCCTCGGGCAAGCTGTACAACGCTATCCAGTACGGCATCGACGGTAACGGCCTGATCGACTACGACGAAGTCGAGCGCCTGGCGCTCGAGCACAAGCCGAAGATGATCGTCGCCGGTTTCTCGGCCTACTCGCAGGTCCTGGACTTCGCGCGCTTCCGCGCCATCGCCGACAAGGTCGGTGCCTACCTGTTCGTCGACATGGCCCACGTGGCCGGCCTGGTTGCCGCTGGCGTCTACCCGAACCCAGTACCGTTCGCCGACGTGGTCACCACCACCACCCACAAAACCCTGCGCGGTCCACGTGGCGGCCTGATCCTGGCGCGCAAGAACGAAGAGATCGAGAAGAAGCTCAACTCCGCCGTCTTCCCTGGCGCCCAAGGTGGCCCGCTGGAGCACGTGATCGCCGCCAAGGCCATCTGCTTCAAGGAAGCCCTGCAGCCTGAGTTCAAGGCCTACCAGCAACAAGTGGTGAAGAACGCCCAGGCCATGGCCGAAGTGTTCATCGAGCGTGGTTTCGACGTCGTTTCCGGCGGCACCCAGAACCACCTGTTCCTGCTGTCGCTGATCAAGCAGGAAATCTCCGGTAAGGATGCCGACGCCGCTCTGGGCAAGGCCTTCATCACCGTCAACAAGAACTCGGTCCCGAACGACCCACGCTCCCCGTTCGTTACCTCGGGCCTGCGTTTCGGCACCCCTGCCGTCACCACCCGCGGCTTCAAGGAAACCGAGTGCCGCGAACTGGCTGGCTGGATCTGCGACATCCTGGCCGACCTGAACAACGAAGCGGTGATCGACGCCGTACGTGAGAAGGTCAAGGCCATCTGCAAGAAGCTGCCGGTGTACGGCAACTGATTGACAGACTGCTGAAGTAAAGAGCCCGGCCATGTGCCGGGCTTTTTTGTGGGCGCTTACAGGGGGAATGCTGCAAGTGGCTGCGTAAAGTCCGCCGCCTATGGTTGTGCCAACACATGATTTATGTACATAAAGAGACGACCTACACTTACAACAGAAACTTCCTACAACCTAATACAAGAAATAGTTTTGCGTTAAATATAACGTAGCCTGCAAATTCACAACCCCCACAATCACACGCATGGAAAACAAACCTTGCCGTGGCCGACCTAAAGGCACCTTAGCCAACCACGCACCCTATGCCCGCGCATTAGGGACGGTGGTAAAGCAACTACGCGCTATCAAAAAGACCTCTCAAGAGGAACTGGCGATTACAGCGGGTATCGAACGCTCGCACATGGGTAAGATCGAACGCGGCGAACATTTACCATCACTAATACTGCTCATCAAAATTGCAGTGGCATTGGAGTGCGAAACAGCAGAATTAATGAGGCGAATGGAAGAACACATCGCCAAAGCGGATAAAATTTAACGTAGCCTGAAAATCCGACAATCACCAGCATGTAGTTATTGCCGCTCGGCAATAACAGCCGCGAGATGGAATTACTCGCGACACACATTAATTACAGGATGGTAATTAACATGCTGAAGACCTTTGCTTTTGCAATGACGGCTACCGGCTTGGCCGTATTTTCAACGACTGCTTCGGCGGGCGAATATCAATCGTCTGTCATGCTGCCTGCTGTATTTGCAAAAAACTATGACTACACCGCCTATCTACCTGTCAAAGGGAGTCCACCTTCGAACGTCAACATATCCAACGTGACGTGGAACTGGTCAGTGGTGGGATGGCCAGATCAATTCTCCGTCCGACTTTGCGCAGGAACTGCCAGCAATTGCATCGATGTATCCAGGCAGCGCTCCAGCTCTACCAACTCGTTCTTCGCACACAATCCAAACAAACAGTTCTTTTACATCCTAAGAGCAGGTACGAATACTCTTGTGCCAGTGGGTGGTCAAGAAGGAAAAATTACGGTGCAGTGGTAAAAAATGGCGGGCTGCGATGCAGCCCGCCATTCAGTAAAATCTGACGCAACCGTAATTAATACCAGATATTCTTCATCTGCTTGTATCGAAGTGGCAGCGAGGAATTAAACTCGAGAAAACGTTCAAACGTCTGATCTGGACTTTCTCCTTGGGCTTTCCCTGATGCGTAGATATCCTGGTAGCCTCGTTTGGCGTACGCATTCATCTCAGCATAATAAATCATCGATTCCTTAGTCACTAACTCACCCGAGACAGTGAACCGGATCGCATCGGGGTCTGTGATATCGATCAAGGGACCGCCCAAATCATTCATGTATGACTTCATCACATCATCGGCATAACCATCACGATGCTTGGACATTCTAAGAATCTTCCCAATCTCGTCCGACCTATTCCCCCCCCGCGCTTCTACATCATTCACAGCACCTTGCAATATTGAAGAAAATGAAGACTCCTGGCTCTCAGGTTTTACTTGAGCCGAGACGAGCCGAAAACTTCCTACATCATCATTAATCCTCACAGCGCTCTCCTTTTCAAGCACCTCTCATCCATGAGTGATATTTAACTTCTCATGCCGAACCAGTCCGACTATAAGTACGAAAAGCAAAATTCGCGCCACCTCTCTTTAGTGCCTGTTCTAGAGAGCCTGATAAGCAATCAACATAAATTTATTGCCTCTCTACCGGCAAAAACATGCCGCTGCCGGGCAACTGCGCAGACAGCTAGGCGTTGTTGTGCGTTCGAGCAGTTGCACTGGCCAATACATGGCAGCGTTGTTCAGCGTACCGGTGTGGGCTCCGGCACCAAGCGTATTTCCACACGTTGCCCCAGGGCACGCGCGGCACTGGCCAAGGTAGCCAGCGTCATGCCGGTATCGTTCTGGTCCAGCGCACGGTCCACGGCTGTGCGGCTGGTGTGCATGCGCTCGGCCAGCACCTTCTTGCTGACCTTCTGCTGCGCCATGACTTGTGTGAGCTGCCAGGCGATCACCCGCTTGAGCGCCGCGGCGGTGACCTCCTCCAGAAAGCCTTCTTCGGCGAGAAAATCATCGAAGTCCGAACCGATGTGTGGGCTCATGTCACTTAACTCCTGAGACTTGCCTTGCGTTGCCTGGCCAGTACGAGCTCGGCCGAGGGCGGCAGACAAGGCTTTCAACCAAGCTCGCACAGGCTCGTTGCCAAGCTCACTGCGGAAAAACAGAACACGGAGTTGCTGATCTGACGAGGCCAAGTGCACCAAAAAAGGTACTCCTATCAAGAGGGCCGTTACTGCCGGCTCATAGCTTGAACAAGGCCATGAAAAATGCAGCCTTTCGGCGTAATGCTGTTCACTTAAGATCGTCGGGGCCGCTTTGCGGCCCTTTCCGGCCGGTCCGGCGCCCCGGCAAGGCCGCTCCTACAGAGTCCGCGTGAGCCCATGAATGTTAGCTTGCGCAGTCGGTGTCGGAGCGGCCTTGCCGGGGCGCCGTCCGGCCGCGATGGGCTGCGAAGCAGCCCTAAGTGAACGGTATTACGCCTTTCGGCGGCATCAACCAGTCAGCTACGTCCCAATCAGGCGTGGGTCAATGCCTCGAACCCTGCCCGAATCTTCTCCTCCGGCAGCTCATCGGCAATGAACACCATCACGCTCTCGCGCACCTCGCCCTCCTTCCATTCGGTGTCCCAGTCGAAGCCGTACAACTTGAGCACTCCCTGAAACACCAGACGGCGGTCTTCGCCGGCGATGTTCAGCACGCCCTTGTAGCGCAGCAGCTGCTGACCATGCTCCTCCAGCAGCGCGTTCATGAAGTCGCTGAGGCGGTCGATATCCAGCGCGGTCTGGGTGCGCAGCACCAAGGTCGAAATCCGGTCCGGGGTAGCTGGCTTGAGCAGCGGGCGCAGCACCGGCTTGAGGCTGATGCCCAGGTCCGGGTTGAGGTTGAAGCCACGTACATCAAGCAGCTCGGCCAGATCGATACGGCCATGCTCGACCACGCGGATCGCCGCGCGACCGTTGATCCGCGCCAGGCGCTCGCGCAGGGCCTCGACCGCCTCGGGCTCGGCAAGGTCGGTCTTGCTCAGCAGCAGGCGGTCAGCAAAGCCCACCTGGGCCTGGGCAATGGCCTGGGTCAGGTGCAGCTCGGCGTGCACGGCATCGACCAGGGTGATGATGCCATCCAGGATATAGCGCTCGCGCAGTTCTTCGTCGATGAAGAAGGTCTGCGCCACTGGCGCAGGGTCGGCAAGACCGGTGCACTCGATCACAAGGCGGTCGAAGGCGATTTCGCCTGCGTCCAGGCGTTCGAGCAGCAGGTACAAAGCGCGGGTCAGGTCGCCATGAATACTGCAGCAGACGCAGCCGTTGGCCAGGGTCATGACCTGCACCGGTGCATCGCCCAGCATTTGGCTGTCGATGCCGGCCTCGCTGAACTCGTTCTCGATCACAGCGAGCTTCAGGCCGTGCTCGGCCTTGAGCATGTGTTTGAGCAGGGTGGTCTTGCCGGCGCCAAGAAAGCCGGTCAGCACGGTTACGGGAATCGGCGTTTGCACGCGTAGGTCTCCTGAAAACGAAAGTGGGAGCCCGGTTGCCCGGGCTCCCACTGGATCACATCTGTCGCGAGTTCAACAGCACTTGGGCCCGGACTTGCCACCGTAACGCGCTTCTTGTCGTTCGCGGAAGAACGCTTCGTAGCTCATCACCGGCTTGTCCGGGTGTTTGTTCTGCATGTGCTCGACATAGTTGTCGTAGTCGGGCATCCCGACCATCAGGCGGGCTGCCTGCCCCAGGTATTTACCCAGTCGACCCAGGTCGTTGAACATCGTGGCAGTCCTCTCAAGCGTCAGGCAAAGCCTGGAACGGGGTTTCTTTGTCGCTGCGTTCCTTGCGGCCGAGGGCGGCGAGGCCGACCTTGACGGCGAAGAACAGCACGCTGAACACCACCACCAGGAACAGCACGGTCAGGCCGGCGTTGGTGTAGGCGTTGAAGATCACATGCTGCATCTGCCCGATGTCCTTGGCCGGCGCAAGAACCTGGCCGGCATCTAGCGCGGTGCTGTACTTCTTGGCCAGGGCCAGGAAGCCAACGGCTGGGTTCGGGTCGAACAGCTTGATCAGGCCTGCGGTGGTGGTGCAGATCAACAGCCACACAGCCGGCAGCAGGGTGACCCAGACATAGCGCTGACGCTTCATCTTGATCAGTACCACGGTACCCAGCATCAGCGCGATACCGGCCAGCATCTGGTTGGAGATGCCAAACAGCGGCCACAGGGTATTGATACCGCCCAACGGATCGATCACGCCCTGGTACAGCAGGTAGCCCCACAGCGCCACGCAACCTGCGGTGCCGATCAGGTTGGCGGTCCACGACTCGGTGCGTTTGAGCGCCGGTACGAAGCTGCCCAGCAGGTCTTGCAGCATGAAGCGTCCGGCACGGGTACCGGCGTCCACGGCGGTGAGGATGAACAGGGCTTCGAACAGAATCGCGAAGTGGTACCAGAAGGCCATGGTGTTCTCACCCGGCAGCACCTGATGCAGGATCTGCGCGATACCGACCGCCAGCGTCGGAGCACCACCGGCACGCGCCAGGATGGTGTGCTCGCCGATATCACGGGCGGTGGCCTCAAGCTGCTCGGGGGTAATCATGAAGCCCCAGCTGCTGACGGTTTGCGCCACCGAAGCGACATCTGCGCCGACCACAGCGGCGGGGCTGTTCATGGCGAAGTACACGCCCGGTTCGATCACCGACGCGGCGACCATGGCCATGATCGCGACGAACGACTCCATCAACATACCGCCGTAACCGATGTAACGGGCGTTGGTTTCGTTGTCCAGCAGCTTCGGCGTGGTCCCCGAGGAGATCAGCGCGTGGAAGCCAGACACCGCACCGCAGGCGATGGTGATGAACAGGAACGGGAACAGGGTGCCTTTCCAGACCGGGCCGGAGCCATCGGTGAACTGGGTCAGCGCCGGCATCTTAAGCTCAGGCGCGATGATCAGGATGCCGATCGCCAGGCCCACGATGGTGCCGATCTTGAGGAAGGTCGAGAGGTAGTCACGCGGCGCCAGTACCAGCCATACCGGCAGCACGGCGGCGACGAAGCCATAGCCCACGAGCATCCAGGTGATCTGTACGCCGGTGAAGGTGAACGCCGGGCCCCAGACCGGATCTGCGGCGATTTGGCCACCCAGCCAGATCGACAGCAGCAGCAGGACCACGCCGATGACCGAGATCTCGCCGATGCGGCCCGGGCGGATGAAGCGCATGTAGATGCCCATGAACATCGCGATCGGGATGGTCGCCATCACCGTGAACATGCCCCATGGGCTCTCGGCCAGGGCCTTGACCACGATCAGCGCCAGCACCGCGAGGATGATGATCATGATCAGGAAGCAACCGAACAGGGCGATGGTGCCGGGAATGCGGCCCATCTCCTCGCGCACCATGTCTCCCAGGGAGCGACCGTTGCGTCGGGTGGAGAGGAACAGGACCATGAAGTCCTGCACCGCACCGGCCAGCACCACGCCTGCGATCAGCCACAACGTACCGGGCAGGTAGCCCATCTGCGCAGCGAGTACCGGGCCTACGAGCGGGCCGGCGCCGGCGATGGCGGCGAAGTGGTGACCGAAGAGGATGTGCTTGTTGGTCGGGACGTAGTCCAGGCCATCGTTGTTGAGTACCGCAGGCGTGGCCCGACGGGGGTCGAGCTGCATGACCTTGGTGGCGATGAACAGGCTGTAGTAGCGATAGGCGACCAAGTAGATGGCCACTGCCGCAACCACGATCCACAAGGCGTTGATCGCCTCGCCGCGACGCAGGGCGACCACACCCAGCGCGCAGGCCCCTATGACTGCCAGCGCCAGCCACGGAATGTGGCGTAGCAGGCTATTATTGTTGTTCATGGTTTACTTCCAGCTGGTGGATTGGAAAGACCGCCCATCGAGTCTAGGGCGTGTCATCGCGCATTGCCACACTTGCTTTGGTCTAGAGCCTCTGCGGCCAGATTGCGTTACCTGCTACAGCGACATCACCCACTCTAGTCAGGTTGAACCCCCGAGGACTTTTGCATGAGCGACCACGACGAACGCCGCCGTTTCCAGCGCATCGCCTTCGATGCTCCCACCGAACTGCGCCAGGGCGAACGCAGCTGGCCGGTAAAGCTGCTCGACCTGTCACTCAAAGGCTTGCTCATAGAACGCCCCTCCCCCTGGGACGCCGACCTGTCACAGGACTTCGAGGCCACCATCCGTCTCAACGACAAGAAGACCCTGGTGCACATGCAGGTGGAGCTTCGCCACGAAGAGCCCACGCGCCTTGGCTTCATCTGTCTTTATATCGATGTCGATTCGATGACTCATTTGCACCGTTTGGTGGAACTGAACGTGGGCGACAGCACCGAAATGATGCGCGAACTGCGGGAATTGATCGAAGATTGAAATCTCTTAGCTTGCTAAGAAATCCTCCCCGAAGTGTTTCCTGACTACTCAGGCAGCTTATTGAGGGCTGCCTGACGTGTTGTACACACCCACCTCGTACCGAACAGACTGAGTTGGAACGCATTCTGCATCCAGGGAAAGGGTCACCTGGCGGCACTACTGTGCGCGTTACAATCAAAAACTTGTATACAATTTATATGGCAATCGGATGCACGCTTTGCCTACAGTAGTCCCACAACAATAAAACCCCGAGAGCCTGCTCCATGACTACGTCCACCAGCACGTCTCCCTCCCAACGCCCCGAGGACGAGAACCTCGGGCTTGGGGCCAACCTGGCCTACGGGCTCCAGCACGTCCTGACCATGTATGGCGGGATCGTCGCCGTCCCGCTGATCCTGGGCCAAGCCGCAGGCCTCACGCCTGCGCAAATCGGCCTACTGATCGCCGCCTCGCTGTTCGCCGGGGGCTTGGCGACGCTGCTGCAAACGCTTGGACTGCCGTTCTTCGGCTGCCAGTTGCCGCTGGTACAAGGCGTGTCGTTCGCTGGGGTGGCGACCATGGGCGCGATCATCAGCAGTGAAGGTGGCGGTGGCTTGCCGGGCGTGCTGGGGGCAGTCATGGCGGCTTCGCTGATCGGTTTGCTGATCACTCCGGTGTTCTCGCGTATCACCAAGTTCTTCCCGCCGCTGGTAACCGGTATCGTCATCACCACCATCGGCCTGACCCTCATGCCGGTGGCCGCACGCTGGGTAATGGGCGGCAACAGCGCCTCGCCGGAATTCGGCAGCGTAGCCAACATCGGCTTGGCCGCCCTGACCTTCGCCATCGTGCTGCTGCTGAGTAAGCTGGGTAGCGCGAGCATTTCGCGCCTGTCGATCCTGCTGGCGATGGTGGTCGGTACGCTGATCGCCTGGGCGCTGGGCATGGCCGATTTCAGCACGGTCAACGAAGGCCCGATGTTCGCCTTCCCAACCCCGTTCCACTTCGGCATGCCGACCTTCCACATCGCCGCGATCCTGTCGATGTGCATCGTGATCATGGTGACTCTGGTGGAAACCTCGGCCGACATCCTCGCCGTCGGCGAAATCATCGACACCAAGGTCGACTCCAAACGCCTGGGCAACGGCCTGCGCGCCGACATGGCCTCAAGCATCCTGGCGCCGATTTTCGGCTCGTTCACGCAAAGTGCGTTCGCCCAGAACGTCGGCCTGGTGGCCGTGACCGGGGTCAAGAGCCGCTACGTGGTCGCCACCGGTGGTGTGATCCTGGTCGTGCTGGGCTTGCTGCCGATCATGGGCCGGGTCATCGCAGCGGTGCCTACGCCGGTACTCGGTGGTGCGGGCATCGTGTTGTTCGGCACAGTGGCCGCCAGCGGCATCCGTACCCTGAGCAAGGTCAGCTACAAGAACAACGTCAACCTGATCATCGTCGCCGCCTCGCTGGGCTTTGGCATGATCCCGATCGCCGCGCCGACCTTCTACCACAACTTCCCGAACTGGTTCGAAACCATCTTCCACTCCGGCATCAGCTCGGCCGCGATCATGGCGATTCTGCTGAACCTGATCTTCAACCATTTCACCGCAGGCAACTCGGACAACCAATCGGTGTTTGCGGCGGCTTACGAACGCACCATCCAGTATTCCGACATCTCCGCCCTGCGCGATGGCGACTACTTCAAGGATGGCAAGCTGTTCGACGCAGACGGCAACGAAGTCCCGGTGCTCGAACTGGACGAACATGGCAACCAAGCGCCACGGCGCAAGGCGCTAGCCGAGCATTGACCGCTGATTGAAGGGGTCACGCAGGGGAGCCGGACGCGCATCGTCGGCTCCCCTTTTTTATGCCTGACGCGCCGGTTACTCGAACAGGGCATCCAACGCCTGCTCCAGGCGCGTCACGGCAATCACCTGTAGCCCCGCTGGCGCCTCCTTGGGAGCATTGCCTTTGGGCACGATGGCCCGCTTGAAACCGTGCTTGGCCGCCTCTTTGAGGCGTTCCTGGCCGCTTGGCACAGGACGCACTTCACCCGACAGACCGATTTCGCCGAACACCAACAGACCATGCGCCAAGGGGCGGTTGCGCAGGCTCGACATCACGGCCGCCAACAGCGCCAGGTCAGAGGCGGTTTCCAGTACCTTGACACCGCCGACCACGTTGAGGAACACGTCTTGATCATGGGTAGGGATGCCGCCATGCCGGTGCAGCACCGCCAACAGCATGGCCAGTCGGTTCTGGTCCAGGCCCAAGGTCACTCGCCGAGGGTTGGCAAGGTGACTGTCGTCTACCAGCGCCTGGACCTCCACCAACATCGGACGCGTGCCTTCCCAGGTGGCCATGACGACACTGCCGGGCACCTCTTCCTGAGTGCGGTTGAGGAAAATCGCCGAAGGGTTGGAGACCTCTTTCAAGCCACGGTCGGTCATGCCGAACACCCCCAGCTCGTTGACCGCCCCGAACCGGTTCTTCACCGCCCGCAGCAGGCGCAGGCGGCCATCGGACTCCCCCTCGAAATACAGCACGGTATCGACCATGTGCTCGAGTACCCGTGGCCCTGCCAACGAGCCTTCCTTGGTGACGTGGCCAACCAGGAAGATCGCCGTGCCGCTTTGCTTGGCATAACGCACCAGCAGTGCCGTACTCTCGCGCACCTGGGCCACGCCGCCGGGGGCCGATTGCAACTGCTCGGTAAAGATGGTCTGAATCGAATCGATCACCATCACCCGGGGTTTTTCCACCCGGGCAGTGGCGATGATCGCCTCGATGCAGGTCTCGGTCATGACCTTGAGCTGCTCCTGGGGCAGGCCCAGGCGCCGCGACCGCATGGCCACCTGTTGCTGCGACTCTTCCCCGGTGACGTATAGCGCCGGCATATGCGTGGCGATGTTGCAGAGGGTCTGCAAGAGGATCGTCGACTTACCGATACCGGGGTCACCGCCAATCAGCACCACCGAGCCATCCACCAGGCCACCGCCCAACACCCGATCCAACTCGGTGCTGCTGGTGGTGAAGCGTGGAATTTCCTCGACACTGACCTCAGCCAGGGTCTTGATCTGCGCCTGCTGGCCGGCCCAGCCCGTGCGCCCGCTGGGCGCCGCGGCAGCGCCGCTCTCAACCATGGTCTCGACCAGGGTATTCCAGGCCCCGCACTCGCCACACTGGCCGGCCCATTTGGGGAAGGTCGCGCCGCACTCGGTGCAGCCATACAAGCGCTTGGCCTTGGCCATGGACGGGGTTCTCCTGGAAAAAACCGCCATTCTAGCCGAACAGCGACGTGTCCCGGATGCTTCGGGATGCGACAAAACTATTCGCGGCACAAGCAGTCAGTAGCCCTTGTAGGCAGCGCATGAAGCGTTTGAGTGGCTTACACTGCGTTAACCTTACCTTTTGTTACAAGGAAATCGAACATGGGCATGCTCAGTGAGTTCAAGGCCTTCGCGGTCAAAGGGAATGTGGTAGACATGGCGGTCGGCATCATCATCGGCGCGGCCTTCGGCAAAATCGTCTCGTCGTTCGTGGGCGATGTGGTCATGCCGCCTTTAGGCTTACTGATCGGGGGTGTAGATTTCAGCGACCTTGCCATCGTGCTCAAGGCGGCCGAAGGGGACGTGCCAGCGGTAGTGCTGGCCTATGGCAAGTTCATCCAGACCGTCATCGACTTTCTGATCGTCGCTTTTGCCATCTTCATGGGGGTCAAGGTGATCAACCGCCTCAAGCGTGAAGAGGCCGTGGCGCCGAGCGCGCCACCTGCACCGACCCCACAGGAAACCCTGCTGGCAGAGATCCGTGACCTGCTCAAGGTGCAGCAGCAGAAGTAAGCTGCAAGCTGCAAGCTGCAAGCTGCAAGCTGCAAGCTGCAAGCTGCAAGCTGCAAGCTGCAAGCTGCAAGCTGCAAGCTGCAAGAGTAAAGCCGGACCGCGTCTGTTGACCAAACGCGATCCGGCTTTTTCTTGCAGCTTAAAACTTGCAGCTACCAATAGTTCTCGACCGCCACCTGCCCTGGTCGCTTGCTCAGGCTCAGTTGCAGGTCGCGCGCCTTGAGCACCTTGCGCGTCTCGTCAATCATCTGCGGGTTGCCGCAGAGCATGATGCGCGAGTGCTCGGGCGAGAACTCAAGCCCTGCCGCCTTTTCCAGCCCACCGTTCTCGATCAGCGTGGTGATGCGCTCATTCAACGCGCCCGGATGCTGTTCCCGGGTCACCACAGGGATGAACTGCAACTTGCCTGCGAATTCGGCCAGGTACTCGCGTTGTTCCAACCCGGCGATGTCCTCAACGTAGGCCAGCTCTTTGGCTTCACGCACCGAATACACCAGCTTGATATTGTCGAAACGCTCCCAGGCCTCGAAGTCCTGCAGGATCGACATGAACGGGGCGATGCCCGTGCCGGTGGCCAGTAACCACAGATCGCGTCCACCGACGAAGCGGTCCAGGGTCAGGAAACCGAACGCCTGACGGTCGATCAGCAGCGTGTCACCTTCACCCAGGCGGCTAAGCTCGCTGGTGAACTCACCGCCTGGCACCACGATGGAAAAGAAATCCAGATACTCGTCATGCGGCGCACTGACCATCGAGTAGGCACGCCAGGCGACGCTGCCATCAGACTTGGTTACGCCCAGCCGCGCGAACTGGCCCGAGCGGAACCGAAAGCTCGGGTCGCGGGTGACACGCAGACTGAACAGGTTCGGTGTCAGGGGCTGGACATCGAGCAGGGTCTGGCGGGTGAACTTGTCGGTGCTGGCGGTCATCTGGGGCATCCTGAAAACTGATGCGCCAAGTGTCGCGCAAAGCGCCGCGGATAAAAACCGCTGGTTTGTAAGGCATCGCCGATCACTGACAAATCGCAGCCCAAAATCCTGCACGCTATAGCGAAAAACTTGGGCGCCTAGTGAGCAGGTTGCCTACACTGGGCCGAGCAGCCAGGAAAATTGGATCCACCCACCCCCACTCGGAGCTTCATCAATGACACAGTGGAACAGTGAACAACTCTTGGCATTGCTGCAGGAAACCGACCCTCAATGCCTGTTCGATCGTGCCGTGGGACTGGCCCAGTTATTGGACATGGAGTTCGTCGGCCTTAGCCTGCACCTGCACATCGCGGCTCATTCCCCTCAGATCATCCTGTACAACAATTATCCCCGGGAATGGAACGAGCACTACAAGCAGGAGCACTTGATCGGCATAGACCCAACAGTATCAAAATGCCATCAAACCACCCTCCCCGTTCTCTGGACCGACGAACTGTTCCAGGAGGTGCCGCACCTGCGTGAGGCGATTCGCAACCAAGGCATGGCCCATGGCTGGACGCAGTCGGTACACGACCTGCGCCACAACGAGAGCCAACTCAGCGTCTCGCGTCGGCTGGGCGCCATTCGGCCTGCCGAGCTGTATACCAAAAGTGCACAGGTCATGTGGCTGTGCCATACCCTGCATGCGGCACTCAGCGAACATCATCTGGCCCGCTTCAACCCAACACCGCAGCTCAGCGAACGCGAACTGGAAGTGCTCAAGTGGTCGGCCGCTGGCAAGACGGCCTCGGACGTAGCCACTATCCTCTCGTTGTCCACCAGCACCGTGAACTTCCACATCCGCAACGTAATCAGCAAAACCAACGCAGCCAACAAGGCCGGCGCCATCGCTATCGCCGCTCTGCGCGGGCTGCTCTGATAGCCCGTCCCCCGCCAGTCGCAAACCCCTGTAGAATCGCCCGCCTCAAACCTGTCGCAGCACGCGGCGCACCAGATCTGCAGCAGAGCCCCATGCCATGCCCTCGTTCAACAGCCCCTTCGCCGACCTCGACCTGATCCGCCAGCCGGAACAAGCCAACGATCCGCTGCTGGCCTTCGATGCCGCCGACCAGTACCTGCTTGAGCATCTGGCCGCTCAAGCCCTGCAGCCCAGTTGCAGGGTGCTGGTACTCAACGACAGTTTCGGCGCCCTGGCCGCGAGCCTGGCAGGCCGCCTGCAGGTCACCAGCAGCGGCGATTCGCACCTGGCGCGATTGGCCCTCGAGAAAAACCTGGTGCGCAACGGCCTGGCCTTCGATGCCGTGCCGTTCGTGCCTGCCAACGAACCTTGGCAAGGCCCGTTCGACCGCGTGCTGGTGCGCGTGCCCAAGACCCTGGCGCTGCTCGAAGAGCAACTGATCCGCCTACAGGATCAGTTGGCACCCGACGCTCAGGTGATCGCCGCAGCCATGATCAAACACCTGCCTCGGGCGGCAGGCGATTTGCTGGAAAAGTACATCGGCCCGGTACAGGCCTCGCTTGCCCAGAAAAAGGCGCGCCTGCTCACGGCCAGCGTGGCCGAGCGCCCGCCTGCGCGCTCGCCCTACCCTAGCCGTTACCGCCTGGAAGCTCCGGCACTGGAACTGGTCAACCATGCCAACGTGTTCTGCCGCGAAGGCCTGGACATCGGCACGCGAGCCTTCCTACCCCATCTGCCCCGCGACCTGGGGCGCGCCCGGGTCGCGGATCTGGGGTGCGGCAACGGCGTGCTGGCCATCGCCAGCGCCTTGGCCAACCCCGATGCCCATTACACCTTGATCGATGAGTCGTACATGGCTGTGCAGTCGGCCCGCGAGAACTGGCAAGCCGCGCTCGGCGCACGCCAGGCGGACATCCTTGCCGGGGACGGACTGGCCGGGCTGAACAAGCAGTCACTGGACGTCGTGCTGTGCAACCCGCCGTTCCACCAGCAGCAGGTGGTGGGCGACTTCCTCGCCTGGCGCATGTTCCAGCAAGCGCGCGAAGCGCTGGTGGTGGGCGGTGCGCTGTATATCGTCGGCAACCGCCACCTGGGTTACCACAGCAAGCTGGCGCGACTGTTCAGAGGCGTGGAACAGGTGGCGGCAACGCCGAAATTCGTGGTGCTCAAAGCGCGTAAATAAATGCAGGAGCGCAGGCTTTGCTGACTGCTCAGCAAAGCCTGCGCGGTGTACGGCGCAGCGAGCCCGCCGCGCACCTCATTGCCTCAGCGAACTCACGCTAACCTTCAAGGGCTACTCAACCCCGCCGCCCGCATGAACAGGCGTAGCCCGTAGGCTACTACCCCAAGCGTCGCGACGCTCAGCGCCCAGATCAGCACCAGCCAGCCCAGTCGCTGCCACAACGGCTTCTTCTGCTCGACATCCATCACCGCACCTCCTAGTGATAGCCGTCTTCAGGGGTGACCTTGCCGCGAAACACGTAGTAGCTCCAGAAGGTGTACCCGAGGATGAACGGCAGGATGAACAGCGTGCCCACCAGCATGAAGCCCTGGCTCTGCGGCGGCGCCGCAGCGTCCCAGATGCTGATAACAGGTGGAATGATGTTCGGCCACAGGCTGATCCCAAGGCCGCTGTAGCCCAGGAAGATAAGCACCAGGGTCAGCAGGAACGGGGTGTAGTGCGCATCACGTTGCACCGCACGCAGCAAGCCATAGAACGTTACCAACACCAGCAACGGCACCGGCATGAACCACAGCAGGTTAGGCATGCTGAACCAGCGCTCGGCGATCTGCGGGTAAGCAATCGGGGTCCACAGGCTGACGACACCGATCACCGCCAGCAGCACCAGCGCCAGCGGCCGGGCCATATCGTGCATCTTGCGCTGCAAGGCGCCCTCGGTCTTCATGATCAGCCAGGTGCATCCGAGCAAGGTATAAGCCACCACCAGGCCAAGACCGCAGAACAGGCTGAAAGGGGTCAGCCAGTCCAGGGTACCCCCGGCGAACTTGCGGTCGATCACCTTGAAGCCTTCCATGAAGGCTCCCAACGCCACGCCTTGGAAGAACGTCGCCACCAATGAGCCGCCGATGAACGCCTTGTCCCAGATATGCCGCTTGTGGGCGCGGGCCTTGAAGCGAAACTCGAAGGCCACGCCACGGAAGATCAGCCCCATCAGCATCAGGATCAGCGGCAGGTACAACGCCTCGAGCACCACAGAGTAGGCGAGCGGGAAGGCACCGAACAGGCCTGCCCCGCCCAGCACCAGCCACGTCTCGTTGCCGTCCCAGACCGGGGCGACGGTGTTCATCATCACATCACGGTCGGTCTCTGCCTTCACGAACGGGAAGAGCATGCCGATCCCAAGGTCGAAGCCGTCCATGACCACGTACATCATCACGCCAAAGATGATGATCACAGCCCAGATCAGCGGCAAGTCGATGCCCATCTCAGTTCTCCTTGCTCAGGCTGACAGTATCGGCCTCTTGGCCATCGTCGGCGGCGGACAATGGCCGGGCCGGCGTGCGTTTCTGCCCAGGTCCACCGGGGTTGGGCTCATCGCCCTCGCCAGTTTTCGGGCCCTTGCGTACCAGACGCATCATGTAGCCAAGCCCGGTGCCGAACAGCGCGAAGTACACCACCACGAACATCACCAGGGTGAAGCCGAGTTGGGCGTAGCTGTGGTTGGAAACGCCATCGGCGGTGCGCATCAGCCCGTACACCACCCACGGCTGGCGGCCAACCTCGGTGGTGAACCAGCCGGCGAGAATCGCCACCAGGCCGGACGGTCCCATCCACAGCGTCAGGTACAGGAACGGGCGCGAGGTGTAGAGCGTACCGCGCTTACGCAGCCACAGGCTCCAAAGCCCCACGAAGATCATCAGCAAGCCCAGCCCGACCATGACCCGGAACGACCAGAAGACAATCGTCGAGTTGGGCCGATCCTGGGGCGCAAACTCCTTCATCGCCGGGACCTGTTTGTCCAGGCTGTGGGTCAGGATCAGGCTCCCCAAGGCCGGGATCTCGACCTTGAAACGTGTGGTTTCGGCGGCCATGTCGGGGATACCGAACAAGATCAGTGGGGTCGGCTCACCCGGTACGTTCTCCCAGTGGCCTTCAATGGCGGCAATCTTCACCGGCTGGTGCTTGAGCGTATTAAGGCCATGGAAATCGCCGATGACCGCCTGGATCGGCGCAACGATCAGCGCCATCCACATGGCCATCGAGAGCATCTTGCGCACCGCTGGATTGTCACGCCCGCGCAGCAGGTGCCAGGCCGCCGAGGCACCGACGAAGAATGCTGTGGCAACGAACGCGGCGGTGGCCATGTGCATCAGCCGGTAGGGGAACGAGGGGTTGAAGATCACGGCCAGCCAGTCCACCGGGATCACCCGGCCATCGACGATCTGGTAACCCTGCGGGGTCTGCATCCAGCTGTTCGACGAGAGGATCCAGAACGTCGACACCAACGTGCCGAGGGCCACCATCACCGTGGCGAAGAAATGCAGGCCGCGACCCACTCGGTTCCAACCAAACAGCATGACCCCAAGGAAACCCGCCTCGAGGAAGAACGCGGTGAGCACCTCGTAGGTGAGCAACGGGCCGGTGACAGCCCCGGCAAAATCGGAGAAACGGCTCCAGTTGGTGCCGAACTGATAGGACATGACCAAGCCTGAGACCACGCCCATGCCGAAGTTGACGGCAAAGATCTTCGACCAGAAGTGGTACAGGTCACGGTAGGTATTGTTGCCAGTCTTCAGCCAAAGGCCTTCGAGAACCGCCAGGTAGCTCGCCAGGCCAATGGTGATGGCTGGGAACAGGATGTGAAAGGACACGGTAAAGGCGAACTGGATTCGGGCGAGCTCGAGGGCTTCTAATCCGAACATGGTGCTTCCTCTTCAGGTAATCCGGCGTCCGGGCTTGTGGCCCGATGCCCACTGCCCCCACGGATGTCGATTACGGCACGTTGGAGTTGTTCTATTCGATCGCAGGGATTGCGGCCAGATGGCCAATTCGTTGCATCTGGAAGTATTGATCCAGATCAACCAACGTTAGGAAGCATAGTCCTGAATCCAGCCCTGAGCTGCGTGGCTGAATGTCGCGTGACCGGTTGCCTCACCCGCTTTACGGGCACATGAAAAACATGCCTGAAGCAGCTAACAGCAACCATTTGTTACAAACAGGTGATACCCTTCAAGCCCCTCTGTTTCCGAGGCCGTAGGCTCGCCGATGTCTGACACCGCCCCGCAACTGCTGCGCCATCATCGTCCCTTCATGGCCTTCTGGCTGGCCCGTGTATTCACCGCTAGCGGCTTCCAGATGCTCACCGTGGCCATCGGCTGGCACCTTTACCAACTCACCGGCAACGTGCTCGACCTGGGCCTGGTGGGTCTGGTGGAGTTCGCTCCACGTGTACTGTTCATGCTGCACACCGGGCATGTCGCGGACCGCTACGACCGGCGCAAGGTCGCCGCGCTGTGCCAGACGCTACAGGCATTGATCGCCCTGGCGCTGGCCCTGGGCAGCCTGACCGACCAGGTCAGCCGCGAGTTGATCTTCGTACTGGCCTTCCTGCTCGGTGCCACCCGCTCGTTCGAGATGCCAGCCACCCAGGCGCTGCTGCCCAACGTCGTGCCGGCGACACTGTTCCCGCGCGCCGTAGCAGCGTCGGCGTCGGCCACCCAGTCGGCGACCATCGTCGCCCCTGCGGTGGGGGGGTTCTTGTATGCATTCGGCAGCATCTGGGTCTACGCGCCCACGGTGCTGCTGTATGCGTCTGCCTGCCTGCTGATGCTCAGCCTCGATTCGCGCCAGCAGCAAGCCCAGCGCGGCCGCGCCAGCCTCGACTCGTTGCTGGCCGGCATTCGCTTCATCCGCAGCCGCCCGGACATTCTTGGGGCCATCTCGCTGGACCTGTTCGCCGTGCTGCTGGGCGGCGCCACGGCGCTGTTGCCGGTGTTCGCCAAGGACATCCTGCTCACCGGCGCCTGGGGCCTGGGCCTGCTGCGCTCGGCGCCTGCCGTGGGGGCCTTGCTGATGTCGCTGTGGCTGGCGCGTTTCCCGGTGGAGCGCAAGGTGGGGCTGAAGATGTTCACGGCGGTAGGGGTGTTCGGCGTGGCGACCATCGCCTTCGGCCTGTCCACCTCGTTCTGGTTCTCCCTCGCGGTACTCGTGGTACTGGGCGCGGCAGACATGATCAGCATGGTGATCCGCGGCGCCTTCGTGCAGTTGGAGACGCCCGATGACATGCGTGGACGGGTCAGTGCGGTCAACGGGCTGTTCATCGGCGCGTCGAACCAACTGGGCGAATTCGAGTCGGGAGTGACCGCGCACTGGTTCGGTACGGTTCCGGCAGTGGTGCTGGGCGGCGTGGGGACACTGGTGGTGACCGGCGTCTGGATGAAGCTGTTCCCGACGCTGACCCACCGCGACCGCTTGCACAACGGTTGAGCGGTTGCCTGCATCGACCTCTTCACGGTGGCCCTGCACGCCGGCAAGCCCGCTACCACAGGGAACACGCCGCCTCTTGCCCGGAGCAATACCTGTGAAGAGGCCGGTACAGGCTACAAAAAACCCTCTCCCAACGGCCATAGGCCCCCGCACCCCATGCTGGTATGATGCGCGGCTTTTTTCCGACCCTGTGCTTTGCTGATGGGGTCGATACATTCACGGCGCGACGGCGCCCCGGGAGCAGGCATGCTGGAAAGGCTGTTTCAACTAAAAGCACACAACACCAACGTGCGTACCGAGATTCTGGCGGGCGTCACCACCTTCCTGGCCATGGCCTACATCCTGTTCGTCAACCCGAGCATTCTCGGCGAGACCGGCATGGACAAGGGCGCGATCTTCGTCGCCACGTGCCTTGCCGCGGCCATCGGCTCGGTGACCATGGGCCTGATCGCCAACTACCCGATCGCCCTGGCGCCGGGCATGGGCTTGAACGCCTTCTTCACCTATACCGTGGTCCTGCACATGGGCCACACCTGGCAGGTAGCACTGGGGGCAGTGTTCCTCTCGGCGGTGTTGTTCTTCCTGCTGTCGATCTTCCGTATCCGCGAGTGGATCGTGAACAGCATCCCACTGCCGCTGCGCTCTGCCATCGCCGCTGGTATCGGCCTGTTCCTGGCGCTGATCGCCCTGCACAACGCGGGCATCGTCGTCGATAACCCAGCGACGCTGGTGGGCTTGGGCGACCTCAAGCAGCCCGCACCGATCCTCGCCACCCTGGGCTTCTTCATCATCGTCGCGCTGGAGTCGCTGAAAGTACGCGGCGCGGTACTGATCGGCATCCTCGCCGTGACCATCGCCTCGATCGCCTTGGGCGTCACACCGTTCGGCGGCGTGGTGTCGATGCCGCCATCGCTGGCCCCGACCTTCCTGCAGCTGGACATCAAGGGCGCGTTGGATGTCGGCCTGATCAGCGTGATCTTCGCCTTCCTGTTCGTCGACCTGTTCGACAACTCCGGCACCCTGATCGGCGTTGCCAAACGCGCTGGCCTGATGGGCAAGGACGGTCACATGCCGAAGATGGGCCGCGCCCTGATCGCCGACAGCACTGCCGCCATGGCCGGCTCGCTGCTGGGCACCTCTACCACCACCAGCTACATCGAGTCGGCCGCAGGCGTGAGCGCCGGGGGCCGCACAGGCCTGACCGCCATCGTGGTGGCCGTGCTGTTCCTGCTGGCACTGTTCTTCGCTCCGCTGGCCGGCAGCGTGCCAGCCTTCGCCACCGCCCCGGCGCTGTTGTTCGTCGCCGTGCTGATGGCCTCGGGCCTGGCCGAAATCAACTGGGATGACGTCACCGAAGCCGCACCGGTGGTGGTGACCGCCTTGGCCATGCCGCTGACCTACTCGATCGCCAATGGCATCGCCTTCGGCTTCATCGCCTGGACCGCCATCAAGCTGCTGAGCGGCCGTCGCCACGAGCTGAACCCGGCGCTGGTGATCCTGTCCATTCTATTCGTCATCAAGCTGGGCTGGTTCAACGCATGAGTGCCGTATTCGACCCCTCCCAATACGATGCGCAACTGGCGGCCAAGGTCGCCCGCCTGCGCGAGCTGCTGGCGCCGTTTGGTGCCCCGGAGCCTGCGGTATTCGACTCACCGCGCGCGCACTACCGCCTGCGCGCGGAGTTTCGCCTGTGGCGCGATGACGGCCAGCGCCACTACGCGATGTTCGCCCCAGGCGAGAAGCACAAGGCGATCCTGATTGACGACTTCCCGATTGCCAGCGAGCGTATCAACGCACTGATGCCGCGCCTCAAAGCCGCCTGGCAGGCCGACGAGGCATTGAGCAACCGCTTGTTCCAGGTGGAATTCCTGACCACCCTCGCGGGCGATGCCATGCTAACCCTGTGCTACCACCGCCCGCTGGACGAGATCTGGGAAGCCGCCGCGCAGCAGTTGGCGAGCGAACTCGGCGTGAGCGTGATTGGTCGTTCCAAAGGCAAGCGCGTGGTGATCGGCCGCGACTATGCCGTGGAGCAGCTCGACATCGCTGGACGCACTTTCAGTTACCGCCAGCCTGAAGGCGCCTTTACCCAGCCCAACGGCGCGGTCAACCAGAAGATGCTCGGCTGGGCTTTCGAAGCCATGGGCCAGCGAGAAGACGACCTGCTGGAGCTGTACTGCGGCAACGGCAACTTCACCCTGCCGCTAGCCACTCGCGCGCGCCAGGTACTGGCCACCGAGATCAGCAAGACCTCGGTCAACGCCGCCCTGCACAACCTCGACGAAAACGGCGTTGGCAACGTACGCCTGGTACGCCTGTCTGCCGAAGAGCTGACCCAGGCCCTGAACGAGGTCCGCCCGTTCCGTCGCCTGGAAGGCATCGACCTGAAAAGCTACGACTTCGGTACCGTGTTCGTCGATCCACCGCGCGCTGGCATGGACCCGGACACCTGCGAGCTGACCCGCCGCTTCGAGCGCATCCTGTACATCTCGTGCAATCCCGAGACCCTGGCGCAGAACATCGCCCAGTTGCAGGACACCCACCGCATCGAGCGCTGCGCGCTGTTCGACCAGTTCCCCTATACCCACCACATGGAAAGCGGCGTACTGCTGGTTCGGCGCTGAAACGACCGCGGGGCAAGTCGACCTTGCGACTTGCCCCGCGATTACATGCGAGCGCGATCAGAAGTCGAAGAACACCGTCTCCCCTTCCCCCTGAATACGGATATCGAAGCGATAGGCCGTCTGCCCATCGACCTCGCAACGCTTGGCGATCAGGGTTTCGCGACGTTGCGGCTGCTCGATCAGGTTGAGCACCGGGCACTTGGCGTTGGCCTGCGCCTCGTCATCGAAGTACAGCCGGGTGTGCAGGTGAATGTTGATCCCCCGGGCAAACAAGCTGATGTTGATGTGCGGCGCCATCGGCACACCTGCGGCGTTGTTCACCACCCCCGGTTTCACGGTATGCAGCGTCCACTCGCCAGCATCGAAAGTGGTGGCGGTACGACCGAAGCTGTTGAACAGGTTTTCCGCAGCGTAGGCATCCTGATACTGGCCATTGCCGTCGGCCTGCCAGACTTCCAGGAACGAGTCACGGACCAGATGGCCGTTGCCGTCGTACACGTGGCCGATCAGCAGGATGTGCTCGCCCGGGGCGCCCGGCTTGGCCAGGCGGCTCCAGATTTCCTGGTCTCGGGTTGGATTGCCGGCAGCCTCCAGGGCCAAACCGATGTGGACGTAGGGACCGGCAGTCTGAGAAGGGGTTTCCGGCAGCAGTTCGATAGGCATGACGGGGCTCCTCAGCGATTCTCGAAGTGGGTTTGGCGCTGACCACGCAGCACGATATCGAAGCGATAGGCCAGGCAATCCATGGGGTTGGCGTGGCTCATGTCGAGCTTGGCGATCAGCCGCTCGACGGCGTCGGGGTTGGCAATCGACTTGACGATCGGGCACATCGGAATCAGAGGATCACCCTCGAAGTACAACTGGGTGATCAGCTTGGTGGCGATCGACGGACCGCTGATCGAGAAGTGGATATGCGCCGGGCGCCAGTCGTTGGGGCCGTTGCGCCATGGGTAGGGGCCCGGCTTGATGGTGCGGAAGCTGTAGTAGCCGTCACGGTCGGTCAGGCAGCGACCGACCCCGCCGAAGTTCGGATCGAGCGGTGCAAGGTAGCGGTCGTTCTTGTGGCGGTAGCGGCCACCAGCATTGGCCTGCCACATCTCCACCAACGTATTGGGGACGGGCTTTCCATATTGATCCACGACGCGCCCGGCAACGATGATGCGCTCGCCGATGGGCAAGCCGCCGTTGTTGAAGTTCAGCAGCAGGTCATGATCGTGCTCGCCGAAGCGCAGATGCGAAAAGTCCGGACCGGTGGTTTCGCTGATCGACTGCGGGATGCTCACCAGCGCCTGGCGCGGGGAACGGGCGATGGATGTCTTGTAGTCAGGCGTGAAGGCCTTGGGGTGCCAATTGCGATCACGGATCACGAAGCGGCTGTTGTCCTGAGCGGGCATGCCGGTTTCCTCTCTTGGAATTATCGAATCGCCTGGTCGTGGCAGGCGTACTTGCAGTTTCCGACAGGTCACTCGGGATGAATATTGAAATTGACGGTCATAGGCTTAACCGTTTGGTTAAGCCAAAACCGGTGGTACTACCACCACGCTGATCTAATCTTTTGTCTTGATGTTTCAAAAAATCGGAGAGCATCTCATGGAATGGCGAAAAGGCCGACGCAGCGACAACGTGGTCGACGCCCGTGGCGAAGGGGGCGGCGGCATGCGTTTCGGCGGTGGCAAGGGCCTGGGGCTGGGCGCCATTGTGCTGATCGTCGGCATCGGCTGGCTCACCGGACAGGACCCGCTGCAGATTCTTGGCCAACTGGTCGGGCAGATGGAGCAGCAGCAAAGCGTGCCAAGCGGTGCCGGCAGCAAGGCACCGCCGGCCAACGACGAGCAAGCCGAGTTCGTCGCCTCGATCCTCGGCGACACCGAGGACACCTGGAATGCCTTGTTCGCGCAAGCCGGCAAGCAGTACCAGGAGCCCAAGCTGGTGCTGTTCAGCGGTCAGGTGAACTCGGCGTGCGGCTTGGCCTCTTCAGCGGTCGGACCGTTCTACTGCCCAGCCGACCAGCGGGTGTACCTGGACATGACTTTCTTCAGCGAAATGGAAACCCGCTTCGCCGCCGCTGGCGACTTCGCCCAGGCGTATGTGATCGCCCACGAAATCGGCCATCACGTGCAAACCTTGCTCGGCGTGTCGGCCAAGGTCGACGCGGCGCGGCGCAGCGGCCAGCGCATGGAGGGCGACAATGGCCTGCTGGTGCGCCAGGAGTTGCAGGCCGACTGCCTGGCCGGGGTGTGGGCCTACCACGCGCAGAAGCGCCTGAACTGGCTGGAGCCGGGCGACGTAGAAGAAGCACTGAACGCGGCCAACGCCATCGGTGATGATCGCCTACAACAGCAGAGCCAGGGACGGGTGGTTCCCGATTCGTTCACCCACGGCACCTCGCAGCAGCGAGTGCACTGGTTCAAGGCCGGATTCGGCAGCGGCAATGTGAAGCAATGCGATACGTTCTCAAGCCGCAGCCTGTAGTTCTGTAGGGCGCGTTGCGCGCCCTAGACAGGCTCGTATCGCGCGCTTACAAATCTGCTGAAAAAGCGTTTCAGCTTTCATGCGCCAGTGCCGATAACAGCTGCACGAATCAGCAGGGCCAGGCACAAGAACAACGCCCGCGATTTGAGATCAAGTCAACGAAATCAAATTCGGGAGAGCGTGCATGAACAGCTGGTTCGCCAATATCAGCGTCAACCTCAAACTCGGCCTGGGCTTCGGCCTGGTGCTGGTACTCACAGGCCTGTTGGCCCTGACCGGCTGGAACAGCCTGGGCAGCCTTATCAACCGCAGCAACTGGATGGGCGACATCGGCCAGCTCAACAAGTACCTGACCGAACTGCGCGTGGCCCGCCTGCAATACATGATCGCCGACGGCGACGACGCAGCGGCGGCCAATACGCAGACCAAGCTGGACGCGTTCAGCAAGCAACAGGACTACTTGGTCAACACCTTCAAGAGCCCCGAGAACGTCAAGCTGCTGCGTGACCTGGGGCAGACTGTCAGCGATTACAAGGTATCGCTGAACAAGATGCGTGCCGGCTACAAGACCTCCAATGCCGCCCGCGACGCCATGAACGCATCGGCGGCACGCTCTGATGCGGCCATGGACGCCCTGAGCCAGGACGTGATGGCCCGCAGCGAAACCGACAGCGTGCGCTTGGCCCAGTACCAATTGATCAGCAAGGCGCGCCAGCAACTGCTGCAAGTGCGCATCGACGTACGCGGCTACATCGCCGAAACCTCTGCGGCCAACGAACAGGCGGCGCTGCGCCAGCTGGATGCGGCGCTCGGTGAGGTGCAGACGCTCAAGCGCGAGCTGCCCGACGACGCTGCCCGCGTACAGCAGTTCGAGCAGTCGGTGCAGGCCTACCGCGACGCCGTGCGTCAGTTCCGCGATGCCGTGGCCGCCATCGCCACTGCCCGCGCCGAAATGACCGTGCAAGGCGCCAATATCGTCAAGACCAGTGACGCGCTTTACGCCATCCAGATCGAGCGCCGTGACATCGAAAGCGCACAGGCGCGCAACATGCAGATCATCGCCACTTTGCTGGCGCTGTTGGTCGGTGTACTCGCCGCCGTGCTGATCACCCGTCAGATCACCCGCCCCTTGCGCGAAACCCTGGACGCCGTGGAGCGCATCGCCGGTGGCGACCTGACCCACACCTTGCGCGTTACCCGTCGCGACGAACTGGGCGTACTGCAACAAGGCATCAGCCGCATGGGCACGACCCTGCGCGAACTGATCACCGGTATCCGTGACGGCGTCACCCAGATTGCCAGTGCCGCCGAGGAGCTGTCGGCGGTGACCGAGCAAACCAGTGCCGGCGCCAACAGCCAGAAGGTCGAGACCGACCAGGTGGCCACGGCCATGCACGAAATGGCCGCCACCGTGCAGGAAGTGGCGCGTAACGCCGAACAGGCCGCGACGGCCGCGACCCACGCCGATGGCGAGGCGCGCAGCGGTGACAAGGTAGTCGGCGAGGCGATCAGCCAGATCGAGCGCCTGGCCAACGAGGTCAACCGCTCCACCGACGCGATGAACCTGCTGCAGCAGGAAAGCCAGAAGATCGGCAGCGTGATGGACGTGATCAAGTCGGTGGCCGAGCAGACCAACCTGCTGGCCCTGAACGCTGCGATCGAGGCCGCGCGTGCCGGTGAGGCCGGGCGCGGTTTTGCGGTGGTCGCCGACGAAGTGCGTGGCCTGGCCCAGCGCACCCAGCAGTCCACCGAAGAGATCGAAGGCCTGATCGCCAGCCTGCAACAAGGCACCCAGCAGGTCGCCGACGTGATGAGCGGTAGTCGTAGCCTGACCGACAGCAGCGTGGAGCTGGCGCGCAAGGCTGGAAGCTCGCTCGAGAACATCACCCGCACGGTGTCCAACATCCAGTCGATGAACCAGCAGATTGCCGCCGCGGCCGAACAGCAGAGCGCCGTGGCCGAGGAAATCAGCCGCAGCATCCTGAACGTGCGTGATGTGTCCGAGCAAACCGCCGCCGCCAGCGACGAAACCGCCGCCTCCAGCGTCGAGCTGGCGCGCCTGGGCGGGCATTTGCAGAACCTGGTCAGCCAGTTCCGCGTCTGACCCCAAGCGTCAGAGCCCGCTCCTACACAGGGGGCCGAGTCAACGCCGGGCGGCCTTGTGCCGCGATTGGGAGGGCAAAGCCCTCCCAAGCAGGCAACGACTTACTTGACGACCATCCCAACCCCCCTGCCCCGCGGGTCAGACGCTGTCTCAAGCGTCTGTCCGGTCACACGGATTGCCTGGATATCGCCCATCTCCCAGCCCTGATCCTCCAGCACATAGCCCATCTTCTTCAGTTCATCCGCCACGGGCCCTTTGAGCGGCGCATAGCTGTCGAAGTAAATGGTGTCCTTGGGCAGCAGCTGGTGGTGCACCCGCTGCGCAGCCACGGCTTTTTGCAGCGGCATGCCGAAATCGTACAGGTTGTTCATCACCTGGAAGATCGAAGTGAAGATCCGCGAGCCGCCCGGAGTGCCCAGCACCAGTACCACGTGTCCGTCACGGGTGACCAAGCTCGGGCTCATGGACGAAAGCATGCGCTTGCCAGGCTCGATGGCGTTGGCATCCCCGCCCACCACCCCGAATACGTTGGCCGTGCCAGGCTTGGAGCTGAAGTCGTCCATTTCGTCGTTGAGCAGGAAGCCCGCGCCCTTGACCACGACACCGCTGCCGTAGTCGAGGTTGAGGGTGTAGGTGTTGCTCACCGCATTGCCCTGCTTGTCGACGATGGAGAAGTGCGTGGTCTGGTGCGGTTCGAGGCCCGGCTTGACCTTGTCGGTCTCGGAGATCGCTTTCGGGTTCACCTGGGCGGCACGCTTGGCCAGGTAGTCCTTGGCCACCAGTTGGTCAACCGGAACCTTGGTGAATCCTGGGTCGCCCAGGTAGTCGGCGCGGTCGGCGAACACGCGCTTCTCGATCTCGGCCAGCAGGTGAATATACTGCGCCGAATTGTGCGCCAGGCCCTTGAAGTCGGCCGCACGGTCTTCCTTGATGCCGAGCAATTGGGCCAAAGCCACGCCGCCTGAGCTTGGCGGCGGCGCGGTGTAGACCACGTTGCCGCGCCAATCGATGGCAATCGGGTCACGCCACACGGCTTTGTAGCCCTTGAGGTCGTCCTTGGTGATCAGGCCTTTGTCAGCCTGCATCTGCGCCACCAGCAGGTCGGCGGTCTTGCCTTGGTAGAACTCACTCACGCCTTTGTCGGCAATGCGCTCCAGGGTTTGCGCAAGCTCCGGCTGCTTGAACAGTTCACCGACTTTCATGTGGCCAAAGTAGTCGTTGAAGTTGGTGGCGGTCTTGAACAGGCCCTGGGCATCGTCACGGTATTGATACTGCTTCTGGGCGATCTTGAAGCCATTCTTCGCGTAGCCGATGGCAGGGGTCAGCAGCTCGCTCCACTTGAGCTTGCCGAACTTCTGGTGGGCTTCCCACAACCCCATCACTGTACCCGGCACACCGGCGGCGCGGGCACCGACCAGGCTGAGGTTCTCGATCACCTCGCCTTTGTCGTCCAGGTACATGTTGCGCGTCGCGGCCTTGGGCGCCACTTCGCGGTAATCGAGGAAATACGGCTTGCCATCGACGTACAACGTCATGAAACCGCCACCGCCGATGTTGCCGGCCTCAGGATAGGTGACTGCCAGGGTGAAGGCGGTGGCCACCGCTGCGTCCACCGCATTGCCGCCTTTTTTGAGAATATCGGCGGCCACCTGTGCGCCATATTGATCAGGCGCGGCCACCGCGCCGCCTTCGAGGGTGACGGCAAAGGCGGAAGAACAGCTCAGGATCGCGGCCCCGAGGGCCAATGGCTGGAACATGACAAGACGCATGGGCACATCCTTGGTGTTGTTTTTGTCGATCACTCATTAAGGCCGAAGGGGCCCGAACAAGCAAACGACCCCAAGGATCCACGCCGCCACCGGACACAACCTGTCGCGTTCAGGCAACTGTGCAGGCGTACATGGCAAGTTTCTGCTGGATGAAATCGAGGAAGCACTGGATACGCAGGGCCAGTTGGGTGTTGCGGTAATAGACCGCGTGGATCGGCTGGCGATAGCCGTTGTTGTGCGCAGCCAACAGCACCTGCAAGCGCCCGGCGCGGATGTCTTCGTGGGTCATGAAGTGCGACAGGCTGACGATGCCCTCCCCCGCCAAGGCCAGCTGACGCAGCGTCTCGCCGCTGGAGGCAAGCAGTTGTGGGCGGATCCGCCAGCGGTCGCCCTCGGCATGGCGCAGTGGCCACAGGTTGAGCGATTCGGGGGCGCTGAAGCCGAGCAGGCAATGCGCGTGCAGGTCTTCGACAGTCTGTGGCGTGCCATGCCGGGCGAGGTACTCAGGGCTTGCGAGTACCTGCACCGGGCTGCACCCCAGCGAACGTGCGTGCAGGCTGGAGTCGGCCAGTTCGCCAATACGGATGGCCACGTCGGTGCTCTGTTCCAGCAGGTCGATGATCAGGTCGTCGGTGTTCAGTTCCAGTTCGATGCCGGGGTACTGCTGGCGGAACTCGCCGATCCACGGCAGGATCGCGTGCAGCATGAACGGCCCCGCCGCATTGATGCGCAAACGACCGGACGGGGTCTGGCGGTGCATCGACAGGCGCTCTTCGAGTTCGTCCATCTGTTCCAGGATCAACCGCGCGCGTTCGAGGAAGAACCGCCCTTCTTCGGTCAGGTCCATACGCCGGGTGGTGCGGTTGACCAGCGTGGTGCCGAGCTTGCCCTCCAGACGCGCCAGGGTGCGACTGATCGCCGACGGGGTCTGGCCGATCAACTCGGCAGCGGCCGAAATCGAACCGCAGTCGATGACGGCGACGAATACCTGGAGCTCTTCGGATCGGGTTTTCACAGGCAATGGCCTTGGCAGCGGGTTGAACTGATTGATAACCGCTCGGCCAGCGCGATGCAAGGCATCGGCAGCCGCGCCGGGGCACTCACTGCGCCTTGCCGAAAACCGTATCCAGGTGCTGCTCATACGCCGCCAGTGCCGCCGGCACATCCGGGCGCTTCATCACGTCCACCGCAAGGAACGTCGGCAGACCGCGCATGCCAAGGAACTGGTTGGCCTTGTGGAACGGGAAGTACACCGCGTCCACGCCCTTGCCCTCGAAGAAATCGCTCGGGTCGTCGAAGGCCTGCTGCGGAGCATTCCAGGTCAGCGACAGCATGTACTGCTTGCCCTGTACCAGACCACCGCTGCCGTACTTCTGCGAAGCATCCGAACGGGTACGGCCATCGTTGGCGTACAGGCTGCCATGGCCTGCGGTGAAGACCTCGTCGAGGTACTTCTTCACGGTCCACGGCGCGCCCATCCACCAGCCGGGCATCTGGTAGACGATCACATCGGCCCAAAGGAACTTCTCGACCTCGGCCTGAATGTCGTACCCACCATCGATGAAGGTTTCCTGCACATCGAAACCGGCGCGGTCCAGGTGCGCCAGGGCGGCTTCGTGCAAGGTCTGGTTGAGGCGGCCCTCGGAGTGGGCGAAGCGTTTTCCGCCGTTGAGCAACAGGATCTTTTTCATGGAGAGGACAACTCTGGAATGGATTTGCCGGCAGGTTAGGCACTCGCGAGCGAAGGAAACAGCGGCAACGGGGCAAAATACATTTGCTTGGATTTCACGAATCAGCTCGGCATTGTTGCCTTAGACTGTGGCCTGACTTTGCCCACTCAGGAAAACCCCATGAGCCAGCAACACGCCTTCATCCTCAAAGCCAAAACCCGCCCGGAAATGGCCGAAGCCTTCGAGCAATTGTTCCGCCCCTTCGTCGAGCCGAGCCGCCAGGAGCCGGGCTGCATCGAATACCACATGCTGCGTGATCGCCAAGACCCGAGCCTGTTCGTGTTCTTCGAAGTCTGGGCCGACCAGGCTGCGCTGGAGGTGCACTCGGCCTTGCCGCACATGCAGGCGTTCTTCGAACGGCGCATGGACTATCTGGAACGCGATTTCGACATCCAGATGATCGACATGCTCAGCCCCTCCTCGGCTAACCGTTGATCAGCAGATGAGCGCCGAGCAGCGCAAGGCCGATGAAGAAGCAGCGCTTGAACAGCACTGCGCTGATCCGCCCGCGTAGCCATTGCCCGGCGAACAGGCCCAGCAGCGCCGGTGCCAGCATCAGCAAGGAGGCGCCGAGCGCTGGGCCGCCCAGGGCATCCTGGCCTGCCAGGCCAACGGCCAGCGCCAGGGTCGAGACGGTGAACGACAGGCCCAAGGCCTGGACCATCTGGTCGCGGTCGAGCCCCAGCCCTTGCAGATAGGGCACCGCCGGCATCACAAAGACGCCGGTGGCTGCCGTGACAACGCCAGTCAGCAGCCCGCACAAGGGCCCAAGCCACTTCTCCCACGCGGGTGCCACCCGCAACCCCGGCCCCGCCAGACCGTACAGCGCATACACCAGCAACGCGCCGCCCAGCGCATGGGCCGCCCACGGCCCGCTATCGATCCCCAGCCAGACACTGCCCAGCAAGGTGCCGACGAAGATCATAAGCAGCATGCCGCCTAGCCTTCGAAGCAACGCCAGCAAGTGACCGCCACTCGCCAATTGCCAAATGTTGGTAAGCGTCGATGGCACGATCAGCAAAGCCGCAGCCTGCGCTGGAGGCATAGCCAGGCCCAACAGCCCCATGGCGATGGTGGGCAAACCCAGGCCGATCACCCCCTTGACCGCGCCGGCCACCAGGAATGTGAAGATCACCAGCACTGTCAGTGCTGGGCCAATGTGCTGATAGAACGCGATAACGGTATTCATGGCGGCATGTTGAGGCAGCGCCAGCGCCCTGAAAATCTGCCATATACTCAGCCAGACTCTTGCCAGGACAGAGGCTGATGCATTTCGATCTGATCGACCTCACGCTGTTCCAACACACGTTGGAATGCGGCAACATCACCGCAGGAGCTGCCCGCAGCCACCTGTCGCTGCCCGCAGCCAGCGCGCGCATTCGCGCCATGGAGGCCTCGCTGGGCATCGCGCTGCTCGAACGCAACCGCCGTGGCGTGCACCCCACCCCGGCCGGCCAGGCCTTGCTGCAACATGCACGACTGATCGGCCAGCAGGTGGAACGTCTGCAATACGATCTCGCGCAATACGCCCAGGGCCAGCAAGGCCAGGTACGCTTGCTGTGCAATACAGCGGCCCTCACCGAATACCTGCCGGAGTTGCTGGCCGGTTACTTGGCCGACCATCCTGGAGTAAGCGTCGATGTTCAGGAACAACCCAGCCTGCGCATCGCCCAGGCCATCACCCAGGGCATGGCGGACTTGGGCATCGTCTCTAGCGCCGCGCCCAGCGCTCACCTACAGACTCGCCCCTTTCGCGACGACCCGTTGGTGCTGGTGATGCCACTGGTGCATCCACTGGCCGCAATCCACCAGCCGGACTTCGGCGCCAGCCTCGCCCACGGCCACGTTTGCCTCGGACCGCACAGCGCCTTGGCGCTGCACCTTGAAGAACAGGCACTGCGCCTGGGGCGACGAATGCAGGTGCGGGTGAGGGCCGAAGGGTTTGACGGGATAATCCGCATGGTCGCCGGCGGCGCGGGAGTCGGGGTACTACCACTGGCCTCGGTGCGACGTTGGGAGGGGGTATTGCCGCTGCGCTGGGTAGCACTGCGCGACGACTGGGCCAACCGTAAGCTGCTGGTCTGTGCGCGGGACTTTTCGCTGTTGCCAGGTTACGCGGCAGCATTGGTGGCGCATCTGGATGCGGGCTGAAGGCCAACCTAGGCGCTAGAGCCAGCCTGCAACGCCGCGCTCGCTCAGTGTGCCAGCGCCAATTCACGCAGCGCGGCTGACGCGAGGAACCCGGAGCGCGAAACGTAACGGTGGTCGCGCTTGACCTTCTCGTCGATACGCTGCAACAGGTTCTCCGGCCACGTGGCATTGAAGCGCACCGCCTTACCCAGGTACGGCGTGACGTCGAAATCCACCACCGCCCAAACACCCCCGGCGTAGTCGGGATTGGCCACATGCACGTCGACCTCCTCGGCCTGCGGCAATGGCTCGTCGTCAGCCACCAGCCCTTCAAAATGCAAGGCCAGCGCTTCGTGAACGTTCTCCAGCGCCTGCGACACGGTAGCACCAGTCGAGAAGCAACCCGGTACATCGGGCACGGTCACGCCGTAGTCCGAATCTGCGTCCTTGTGCAGCACAACAGGGAATTTCATGGTCTGTCTCCATTGATCGTCGGGGCATGATCAAAAAGAAAGCCAAATACACACTACACACACCCGCAGCGACAAGCCGGACATTGTGCATTTTGGCGCAAGCATCGTCCGTTTCACATGTAGGAACTCTCAGGCTTGCCGCCGACCCAACGGATTCCCCACAATCCACTTCGCCGCACCCTGAAATGGAGTTCCACGTGCCATCGATCTACCAGCTCAAACCGCGTTTCCAGGCGCTGTTGCGCCCCGGCGTCAAGCGCCTGCATGAACGCGGCGTCACCGCCAACCAGGTCACCGTCGTCGCCGCGGTGATCTCCATCGCCATTGGCCTGTTGCTGGCCTGGCTGCCGCATGTGACCTGGATGTTCATCCTGATCCCGGTGTGGATGCTGCTACGCATGGCGCTGAACGCCGTCGATGGCATGCTCGCCCGCGAGTTCGGCCAGCAATCGAAGCTGGGCGCCTACCTCAACGAGCTGTGCGACGTGATCGCCGACGCCGCCCTGTACCTGCCCTTCGCCCTGCTGCCGGGGGTTTGGCCAGCGCTGGTGGTGCTGGTGGTGCTGCTCGCGCTGATAACCGAATACGCCGGAGTCATGGGCCCGTTGGCCGGGGCCTCGCGACGCTATGACGGGCCAATGGGCAAGAGCGACCGGGCGTTCGCGTTCGGCGTGCTCGGCACCGGGGTCGCCTGTGGCCTGCTGAGCGCCACCTGGCTCAACAGCCTGTTGCTGGTCATCCTGCTGCTCTCGCTCTATACCCTGTACAACCGGGTTCGCCAGGGTCTGGCCGAAACCCGCTGAGCCTCCCGCCGTCGGACAAGGATATTCGCCATGCGCCAAGCGCAATCGCTGCATTTCTCCACCCATGACGGGGTCGAGCTGCACTACCGTCACTGGCCTGCCACGCGCAACGAACACCAGCCGCGCCGGGCGCTGGTGATGTTCCATCGCGGTCACGAACACGGCGGGCGCATGGCGCACCTGGCCGACGAACTGGACATGCCCGGCTATGACTTCTTCGCCTGGGACGCCCGCGGGCACGGCCAATCGCCTGGTGCTCGCGGCGACAGCCCAAGCTTTGCCACCAGCGTGCGCGACGTGCAGACCTTCATTGAGCACCTGCAAGACCGACACGGCATCGCCGAAGCCGACATGGTGGTGCTGGCGCAAAGCGTTGGGGCAGTGCTGATCGCCACCTGGGCCCACGACTACGCACCGAAAGTGCGCTGCCTGGTGCTCGCCTCGCCTGCGTTCAAGGTCAAGCTTTACGTGCCCTTCGCCCGTCCGGGGCTGAAGCTGCTCAAGGCCCTGCGCGGCAACTTCTTCGTCAACAGCTACGTCAAGCCACGCTTGCTGACCCACGACCCGGAGCGGGTCATGTCATACCTGGCCGATCCGCTGATCAGCCGGCCGATCTCAGTGACCATGCTGCTCGGCCTGTACGAAGCTGCCGACCGCGTGGTGGCCGACGCCCAGGCGATCCAGGTGCCGACGCAACTGCTGGTCTCGGGCTCGGACTTCGTGGTCGAACGCGGCCCGCAGGAGCGTTTCTTCGAGCGCCTGGGCAGCGCACGTAAAGAGCTGCACACCCTGCCAGGGTTCTTCCACGACACCCTGGGCGAGCGTGACCGCGCCCATGCCTTACGGCGTATCGAGCGTTTCGTCGAGCACTGCTTCGCCTCGCCACTCCCGGCACCCTCGCTGCTGGATGCCGACAAGAGCGGCGCCAGCTGCGCCGAAGCCGAGAGCCTGGCCGCCGCGCTACCACGCAACTCGCTGCGTGACCTCTACTGGCGCGCGAACCGCGCCAGCCTGCAACTGGGTAAAGGGCTTTCGGAAGGGGTGAAGCTGGGCTTCGACACCGGTTTCGATTCAGGCTCGACCCTCGACTACGTCTACCGCAATACAGCCACCGGCAAAGGCCGCGTGGGCGAATTGATCGACCGCCACTACCTCGACGCCATCGGCTGGCGCGGCATCCGCCAGCGCAAACTGAACGTCGAGGAACTGCTGCGCGTGGCCATCGCACGCCTGCACGAGCAGCAGCGCCCAGTGCGCATCGTCGACATCGCCGCTGGCCATGGGCGCTACATCCTCGAAGCGCTGCAAGGCCTGGAGCAACTGCCCGATTCGATCCTGCTGCGCGACTACAGCGAGCTGAACGTACAGCAAGGCAACGCGCTGATCGAAGAAAAAGGCCTGGCCGACGTGGCCCGCTTCGTCCAGGGCGATGCCTTCGACCGCCACAGCCTGGCCAGCCTCGACCCACGCCCCACCCTCGCCGTGGTATCCGGCCTCTACGAACTGTTCCCGAGCAACGAACAGGTCGGCAATTCCCTGGCTGGCCTGGCCGATGCCGTAGAGGACGGCGGCTACCTGGTCTACACCGGCCAGCCCTGGCACCCGCAATTGGAGATGATCGCCCGCGCCCTCACCAGCCATCGCGGCGGCCAGGCCTGGGTGATGCGTCGACGCAGCCAGGCGGAGATGGACCAGTTGGTCGAGGCGGCAGGCTTTCGCAAGATCGCCCAGCGCATCGACGAATGGGGCATCTTCAGCGTCAGCCTGGCCCAGCGGGTACGCTGATGGTCCGTGAAGCCGGGTTGATACGCCGGGGCGTGCTCTGGCTGTTGCTGCTCGGGCCGTTGTTCTTTCTCAGCTACGGCTTGAGTAACAGCTATACGGCAAGCCGCGACGATGTCGGTAGCCTGGTGTTCGCCTGGGAACGGCAGATGCCACTGTGGCCATGGACAATCATCCCGTACTGGTCCATCGACCTGCTGTACGGGCTGTCGTTCCTGCTACCGCTGACACATCGGGAAATGGACCGGCATGCGCTGGCGCTGCTCAGCGCACAGGTCATCAGCGTGAGTTGCTTTGTGCTGTGGCCGTTGCGCTTCACCTTCGAGCGACCGGAGTTGACCGGGCTGTTCGGTTGGCTGTTCGATGTGCTGATGGGCTTCGACAAGCCCTTCAACCAAGCGCCATCGCTGCATATCGCGCTGCTGGTGATCATCTGGACGATGTTCGCACGGCACACCCGCCAACCCGTGTTGCGCTGGCTGGTGCATGGCTGGATGGGGTTGATCGGCGTATCGGTGCTGACCACCTGGCAGCATCACTTCATCGATGTGCCGACCGGCGCCCTGGCAGGGCTGGCCTGTGTGTGGCTGTGGCCGCATGAGGGGCCACTGCCTTGGCAACAGGCCCGGCTCGCGCACGATCCGAAGCGTTGGCGGTTGGCCGCGTGCTATACGCTGGGGGCACTGCTACTCGCCCTGCTGGGCTTGGCGTTCGGGCATGCCGCACTGTGGTTGCTGTGGCCGGCGCTTTCGCTGCTGCTGGTGGCGTTGAACTACGCACTGCTTGGGGCAGGCGGATTCCAGAAAGGCGCCGATGGGCGCCTGTCAGTTGCGGCGCTTGGGCTGCTAGGGCCATATTTGCTGGGTGCCTGGATCAACTCGCGGCTATGGACGTGGCGCCGGCCGCAACCCGATGAGGTGTGCGATGGCGTGTTTCTGGGCCGAATTCCTGGACGCGCTGAGGCTTCGGCGTTCGCGGGAATGGTCGATATGAACGCGGAACTGCCCGCGCCACCCCTTACGCACTACCTGTGCCTACCATCGCTGGACCTGATCGCCCCCGATCAGCCAACCCTGCAACAGGCCGCCGAGGCGATTGAACACCTGCGTCAACACGGCACGGTCCTGGTCTGCTGCGCCCTGGGCTATTCGCGCAGCGCCTGCGCAGTGGCCGCCTGGCTGCTGGTCAGCGGTCGCTGCGCCGATGCCATCGCGGCCCAGACGCTGATCCGCAAGGCTCGGCCCGGCATCGTGCTGCATCCGGCACACCGACAGGCACTGCAACGACTGGAGCGCCGCCCATGACCTTGCACGTGATCGCCAGCCTGCTAGCCCGTGGCCGCCAGTTGGAGCGCCTGTCGGACGGCATCACCCTGCTGGCCCTGGCGTGCAGCCTGGCGCCGTTGTTCGGCGCAGCACTGCCCGCGCTGCCCAGGACACTGTGCCTACTGCTGATGGCACTCGGCCTGGCCCACAAGTACTGGGCCGTGCGTGTCGCACTGGACGCCGAGCTGTTCGCCCACCTGGCCACGAGCGCCAACCTGCCTGCCGACACCCAGGCTCTGGACCTTGCCCTGCACCAGTTGCACCTCAAGCCCAGCCCCAGCGACGCCCGCGACTGGCCGGCGCGAAGCCAGGGCGCGCTGGCCCTGCTGCGGCGCCAGGCCTCATGCCTGGCCATGCAGGTCCTGCTGATACTTACCCTCCCCTTCACCGGATAAGACCGATGCCATGCTCGCCCGTCTGACTGCCATCATCATCACCTCTGCCGCCCGCCTGATCACTGGGGCCCGCGCCCTGTGGCTTGGCTGCACGCCGCAACCCGTACAGCGCCTGTACTTTGCCAACCACAGCAGCCATGGCGACTTCGTGCTGCTGTGGGCAGCCTTGCCCGAAGCGCTGCGCCGACACACCCGCCCGGTGGCCGGCGCCGACTACTGGTGCAAACCTGGCATCCGCGACTTCATCATCCGCCGGGTCTTCAACGCCGTGCTCATCGACCGCCAACGCCCGGCTGCCGAGGACAATCCGCTGCAACCGGTGCTCGATGCATTCGCCCAGGGCGATTCGCTGATCTTCTTCCCCGAAGGCACACGCAACCTGGGCGACGAGCCGCTGCTGGCGTTCAAAAGCGGTCTGTTTCACCTGGCCACGGCCAACCCGCAGGTCGAGCTGGTGCCGGTGTGGATCGCCAACCTCAACCGGGTGATGCCCAAGGGTCGCGCCCTGCCCCTGCCGTTGCTGTGCACGTTGAGCTTCGGCGAGCCGATGCATCTGCATGCGGACGAAAACAAGCAAGCGTTTCTCGAACGGGCCCGCCAGGCCCTGCTCAACCTGGCCCCGAAGGAAGCCTGAGATGGATCACAACACCTTGTCCCTGTTCGCCGGCATCGGCGCCCTGCTGTTGCTGGCCAGCGTGATCGGCCGACTGCTCAAGTGGCGCGCCGGCCCTGCACCGCATGCAGTGATCGACAACCTCAATGCACGCATCAACGCCTGGTGGGTGATGGTGCTGGTGATCGGGCTGGCGTTCGTGTTCGGCAAGTACGGAGTGATCGTGCTGTTCTACGGCGTGTCGTTCTATGCCCTGCGCGAGTTCATGACCCTCACCCCAACCCGGCGCAGCGACTACCCGGCGCTGGTGGCCGCGTTCTACGTGGCACTTCCGGTGCAGTACTTGCTGATCGGCATGGACTGGTACGGGATGTTCAGCATCTTCATCCCGGTTTACCTGTTCCTGCTGCTGCCGATCCTCGCCAGCTTCGGCGGCGATACCACGCGCTTTCTGGAGCGCGCCTCCAAGGTGCAATGGGGGTTGATGATCGCGGTGTATTGCGTATCGTCGGTGCCCGCGCTGATGACCCTGGACATACCGGGCTACGAGGGCCGCAACCTATTGCTGATCGCCTGGCTGATCCTGGTGGTGCAACTGAGCGACGTGTTGCAGTACGTGTGCGGCAAGTTGTTCGGCAAGCGCAAGGTGGCCCCCAACCTGTCGCCCTCCAAGACCGTCGAAGGCCTGGCCGGCGGCGTAGCGCTGGCCACCTTGATCGGCGCGATGCTGTGCTGGATCACCCCGTTCAGCTTCTGGCAGGCGGCGCTGATGGCATTGACGGTCAACGCCATGGGTTTCTTCGGCGGGCTGGTGATGTCAGCGATCAAGCGCGACCGTGGGGTCAAGGACTGGGGGCATATGATCGAAGGCCACGGCGGTATGCTCGACCGCATGGATTCGGTGTGTTTCGCAGCGCCGGTGTTTTTCCACTTCGTGCGGTACTGGTGGGCGTAAGTACTGGAGGGGGGTATAGGTATACCCTGTAGGGGCAACTGTCTTATTCAGTATCTAAAAACTAGCGCGCCCCCTGTGTGAGCGGGCTTGCCCGCGAAGCAGGCGACTCGGTGCAGGGCACCGGCTTCGCCGGTGTTCGCGGCTGAAACCGCTCCCACAGGCCCCGGCTAAATCAGCAAGTGATGTGCAGTTCGATGAGAGGAGTGTTACTTAAGGTAGGAGCGCAACAGCGACGCCACCTTGTCCGCCTCTTCCTGACGCGCCTGCGCGCTCAGCCCGTCCGCTACCAAATGCTCGCGGATGTGCCCTTCCATCACCTCGGTCATCAAACCGTTCACCGCGCCGCGCACGGCGGCGATCTGCTGCAGGATCGCCAGGCAGTCCTTGTCCTGCTCCAGTGCAGTTTCCAAGGCCGCAGCCTGGCCCTTGATCTTGCGCACGCGGGTCAGCAGTTGCTTCTTGCTCTTGAGGGTATGTGCCATTGTGCTTCCACCACCATAGGTATACTGGGGTATAGTATATTTCACGCTATTCCAGGAGCATGATAAACCATGAGCACGCCAACCTCCGACCACTGGCAGCACAGCCACCAGTTCCACACCAGCAATCTCGGCGCAGAGCGCAAGACACGCCTGGCCGTATGGCTCACTGCGCTGATGATGGTGGCAGAGATCGCCGGGGGCTGGCTGTTCAACTCCATGGCCCTGCTCGCCGACGGCTGGCACATGAGTTCCCATGCCCTGGCCCTGGGCTTGTCACTGCTGGCCTACGCCGCCGCCCGGCGCTATGCACGAGACCCGCGCTTTGCCTTCGGCACCTGGAAGATCGAGATCCTGGGGGGCTACTCCAGCGCCCTGTTGCTGCTCGGCGTGGCCGGGCTGATGGCGTTCCAGTCGGTCGAACGCTTGCTCTCCCCTGGCCCGATCCACTATGACGAGGCGATTTTCGTCGCCGTGATCGGCCTGGCGGTGAACCTGCTCTGCGCCTGGCTGCTGCGCGACGATCACGTGCATCACCACGACCACGGCCATCACCATGACCACCACCACCATCACGACCTCAACCTGCGCTCGGCCTACCTGCACGTGATCGCCGACGCAGCCACCTCCGTGTTGGCGATTGTCGCCCTGGTGGCCGGCAAGCTGTGGGGCGCCAGTTGGCTGGACCCGGTGATGGGCCTGGTGGGCGCGGTACTGGTGGCGCTGTGGGCCAAAGGCCTGCTGCGCGATACCGGTCGGGTGCTGCTCGACGCCGAGATGGATGCCCCAGTAGTCGAGGAGATCCGCGAGGTGGTCGCGCAACTGCCGGTGCCGGCCAGCATCACCGACCTGCATGTGTGGCGCGTCGGCAAGGACCAGTACGCCTGCATCCTGAGCCTGGCCACCGACGACGCACTCGATGCCGACCGCGTGCGCCAGGCCCTGGCCGTGCACGAGGAACTGGCCCACGTGACGGTTGAAATCAACATCCGGGCATAGCGCAGGCAGACAGCTGGGCGTCGAGCCCAGGCAACTGCACGATGGGCGTTGGCCCTATGGTGATGCGTCTTTGAACCTTTAGCCTGGAGCCACGCCATGTCCGATTTCATCACTGTGCTGCGCGAAACCTGTCCGACTCCGGTGGTCGACGCGACCAAGTGGAAACGCATCGAGGGCGAGCCGCACACCGTCAATCTCAACGCCTACCTGTCGGCCGACGGCAGCAAGATCATGGGTACCTGGATCTGCACCCCTGGCAAGTTCGAGGTGAACTACGAGAAGTGGGAGTTCTGCCACTTCCTCGAAGGCTACTGCATCATCACCCCGGAAGGTGAGGAGCCCAAGCACCTCAAGGGCGGCGATGTGTTCGTGATCGAGCCGGGCATGAAAGGCACCTGGGAAGTAGTCGAAACCGTGCGCAAGTATTTCGTCTTCGCCTGACCTGCATCGTTCACGCGTTGCAAAAAATCGCATGGTGAATACCGCTCCCCCAGGTGCGCAGTTACAGGGGAAACGGCACTCGCCATGCGATCAAGCCTGCCTGATGAATCAATCTTTCTTGCGATACCCCTCGACGATCGCCGAGAAATCCTTGCCGCCATCACCGCGCAGGCTCATGGCCTGGTATAGCTGTTGGGCCACTGCGCCGAGAATCACCGGCTGGTGCGCTTGGCGCGCGGCCTCGGTGGCCAGCCCCAGGTCCTTGAGCATCAGCTCGGCACCAAAGCCACCGGTATACCCCCGTGCAGCCGGGGCGGTCTCGATGATGCCCGGCCACGGGTTGTAGGTGTCCGAGCTCCAGCAACGCCCGGTCGAACTGTTGATGATCCCCGCCAGCACTTTTGTGTCGATGCCCAGCGCATTGCCCAGGGCCATGGCCTCGGACACACCGATCATCGAGATCCCCAGCAGCAGGTTGTTGCAGATCTTGGCGATCTGCCCGGTGCCCACCTCGCCGCAATGCACGATGTTACGCCCCATCTGCTCCAGCACCGGCTTGAGGGTGTCGAACAGCTCGGCACTGGCGCCGACCATGAAGGTCAAGGTGCCCGCCGCCGCGCCACCGGTACCGCCTGAGACCGGCGCATCGCCCATGTCGACACCCTTGGCCGCTGCGGCCTTGGACACCTCGCGAGCGGTCTGCGGGTCGATGGTGCTGCAATCGACGGTCGGGGTGCCTGGGCGGATGCCGGCCAGCACACCGTCGTCTTCGTTCAGGTAGACGCTGCGCACATGAGCTGCCGCTGGCAGCATGGTGATCACCAGTTCGCTGCTGGCGGCAGCGTCCCTGGGCGAGGCGCTGACCTGCCCGCCCAGCTCGGCAAGCTCAGCCAGCACCGTCTGGTTGAGGTCGAACAGGTTCAGCTGATGCCCGGCCTTGATCAGGTTGCGGGCCATGGGCGCGCCCATGTTGCCCAGGCCGATGAATGCGATACGCATGGCAAGCTCCTTAGCGCAGGCTGATGGTGGTGTTCACACCGCCGTCGGCGCTGTCGTCGTCGAACCAACGGGCGGTGACGGTCTTGGTCTGAGTGTAGAACTGCACCACCTGCTTGCCGTAAGGGCCGAGGTCGCCGAGCTTGGAGCCGCGCGAGCCGGTGAAGCTGAAGAACGGCACCGGTACAGGGATCGGAATGTTGATACCCACTTGGCCGATATCGATCTCGCTCTGGAACTTGCGCGCCGCCGCGCCGCTCTGGGTGAACAGGCCCGTGCCATTGCCAAACGGGTTGGCATTGACCAAGGCGATGGCCTCATCGAGGGTGTCGACTTCCAGTGTCACCAGCACCGGGCCGAAGATCTCCTGGGTGTACACCTGCATGTCGGTACGCACGCCCGAGAACAGGGTCGGGCCAACGAAGTTGCCCTGCTCGTAACCCGGCACGTTCACGTCGCGCCCATCGAGCTCGAGCGTGGCGCCTTCCCGGATGCCGCTCTCGATCAAGCCCAGCACACGCTCCTTGGCACGCTTGGACACCACCGGCCCGACATCCGTACCTGGCTCGCAACCGGCGTTGACCTTCAGTTGGCTGGCCGCCGCCTTGATATCCGGCAACCACTCGCGGGCCTTGCCCACCAGCACCGCCACCGAGGTCGCCATGCAGCGCTGACCGGCCGCACCGAACGCAGCGCCGACCAGGGCGTTGACGGTTTGCGTACGGTTGGCATCAGGCAGCACCACGGCGTGGTTCTTGGCCCCCATCATCGACTGCACGCGCTTGCCATGCTGGCTGGCCAGGTTGTAGACGTGGGTGCCCACTTCGGTCGAGCCGACAAACGAGATCGCCTTGATGGCCTGGTGCGTGCAGAGGGCATCCACCACCTGCTTGCCGCCATGCACCACGTTGAGCACGCCGGCCGGCACCCCGGCCTCCAGCGCCAGCTCCACCAACATCATGGTCGACAGCGGGTCCTGCTCGGACGGCTTGAGCACGAAGGTGTTGCCGCAGACGATGGCCATCGGGAACATCCACAGCGGGATCATCGCGGGAAAGTTGAACGGAGTGATGCCGGCGCACACGCCGATGGGTTGACGCAGGGTGTAGGTGTCGACGCCGCCGGCGACGTTCTCGGCGAATTCGCCCATTTGCAGGGTGCCGATGGAGGCCGCGTGCTCGACCACTTCAAGGCCGCGGAAGATATCGCCTTCGGCGTCGGCAAGGGTCTTACCCTGCTCGGCACTCAGGGTCGCGGCGATACGCTTGGTATGCTCGCGGATCAACGCCTGCAGCTTGAGCATGATGCGCATGCGCGCACCAATCGGGGTGTCACGCCAGGTCTTGAAGGCGCGCTCGGCAGCCGTTACGGCGGCGTGCACTTCTTCGCCCGTGGCGAATGGCACCCGCGCCAGCACCTGCTGCGTGGCCGGGTTGACGATGTCGCGCCATTCGGTGGTTTTCGACTCGACCCACTGGCCGTCGATCAGCAGCTTGACCTGCTCGACCTGGGTCTGGGGTGTGTGCGGTGCGTTCATCTGCGCTCTCCTTGGAATTATTGTCGCTGCGATGATGCTGGCGCCCGGTGCGTACACGGGCTGGCGTGCAGGGGCTGAGTTCGAGTATAGATGTGCAAACATCCAACAAGAATCCACAAAAAAACCGGATCATCATGCAAAAAGACCTCACCTCCCTGGGCGCTCTGAACTGGGACGACCTCAAGTTTTTTCTTGAGGTGGCGCGCACCCGCAAGGCCAGCAGCGCCGCCAAGCGCCTGGCCGTGGACTACACCACGGTGTCGCGGCGCATCAGCTCGCTGGAAGGGGCATTGGGCACCTTGCTGTTCGAAAAATCACGCACCAACGGCTTCGTGCTCACCGCCGAAGGCCAACGCCTGCTGGGCTATGCCGAGTCGATCGAAAGCACCCTGCATATGGCCTGCGAACAAGTCTCCGGCTCTGGCGTGGCGCTGTCAGGGCATGTGCGCATGGGCTGCACAGAGGGCTTCGGCAGCTTCTTCGTCACCCCGCAGCTCAGCCATTTCGTCGATGCCTGGCCGGCGATATCGGTCGATATCCTGCCACTGCCGCACTTCATCAGCCTGTCCAAGCGCGAGGCCGACATCGTCATCGCCCTGGAGCGTCCCGAACACGGTCCTTATGTGTGCTGCAAGCTGTGCGACTATCGCCTGCGCCTGTACGCCACCCAGGACTATCTGGACCGCCATGCGCCGATAGGTTCGGTGGCGGACCTGGCCGGCCATCCGTTCATCAGCTACGTCGATGACCTAGCGTTCAGCTCGGAGCTGCTGTACCTGGCCAACCTCATCCCCAACGCCCAGGCCCACCTGCGCAGCACCAGCGTGATCGCCCAGTACACTGCTGCCCTGCAAGGCCGTGGACTGGCGATCCTGCCCTGCTTCCTGGCCGCGCAGGACGAACGCCTGATGACGGTACTGCCCGAGGAGATCGAAGTGACACGGCAATTCTGGATGTATTGCCGCGAGGACTTGCGCAAGCTCAAGCGCATCACTTTGCTGTGGGACTACATCCGCGAGGTGACCGAGGCCAATGCCCCGCTGCTGATGGGCCAGACGCGCAAGATGCACGTTGCCAAAGGCTGACCAGCCGCCCTCGCTGCTGGGCCTGGCGCGGCTAACGATTGACACGGGCTCGGCTTGGCGCCTACAGGCAGAGCTTGAGCGCCGACGGTATCAGTCCGAAGCCACCACGATCGACACCCGCCGATTCTCCATCCGCCCCGCAGCGGTACGGTTGTCCGCCACCGGCTGGCTGCTACCTAGACCGCGGGTCTGGATGTTCTGCGCCGACATGCCGATGCCGGCCAGCGCCTTAGCCACACTCCAGGCCCGGCGCTCGGAGAGTTGCTGGTTGTAAGCCGCCTTGCCTGAGGCGTCGGCATGGCCGTCGACCCGCACACGCTGAATGTCCACGGACAGCAGCGCCTTGCCGATCCGCTCGACGATGGCTTGGCTCTGGCTGTTCAAACCATCCACATCGCTGCCAAACAGCACCTTGCCCGACAAGTCGAACGCCCAGCCCTCCTCGGTGGGGGCGAAACCTTCACGCTTGAGCACTGCAACCTGCTCGGCGGTCAGGCCCTTGGGGGGTACGCTCTGGCAGCCAGATACCCACACGATTGCCAACAGTATCGCCAGCAAACGAAAACGCACAACGCGCTCGATCAACGTTCAGCTCCTGTTTTTCACTTCTGCTGCGCAAGGTTCCGGCTGCGCCGCTTGCCATTGGCCACGGCGCTTGCGCTTGGCCTGGTACATCGCCGCATCTGCGGCATTGAGCAGGCTGGCTGGATCCTGGCCATCCTGCGGGTAGTAGGCGATGCCGACGCTCAGCGACGTGCTGATGCTGCTGCCATCGGCCAACTGAATCGGCACCTGCATGCTCTGCACGATTTTCTCGGCGATGCGCTCGGCATCCTCACGCACATGCAACGGACTGAGCAGCACGGCGAACTCGTCGCCGCCCAACCGCGCCACCAGATCCTGGTCACGCAGTTGCCCACGCACCCGTCCGGCCACACTGACCAAGACCTCGTCGCCCACGGCATGGCCGAGGGTGTCATTGATCTGCTTGAAGTGATCGCTGTCGAGGAACAACAGCGCCAGCGCCTCCTGCTGACGCGCGGCACTGCGCAGGCTGCGGGTCAGCCGGCCTTCGAAGTAATGCCGATTGGGCAGCCCGGTGAGACTGTCGTGGCTGGCCTGGTGAGCAAGGGTCTCGTTCTCGCTTTGCAGGTGACTTTGCCAAGCTTCCAACTCATCAAGCAGGGCATTGAAGTCGTTGCCCAACTCGTTCAGCTCGGCGATCTGCGTCGGCGGTACACGTCGGTCGAAACTACGCTCGCGACGTGCGGCATGCGCGACACTGGCCAGATGGCGCAGCGGGCGGATGATATCGCCGAACACCCGGCGCGAGAGATAGGAGGCCAAGCCTGCGCTGAGCAAGATGCACAGCACGACGCCCGCCAGCCCGCTGAGCAAGAAACGCATCAGGCTGCCACCTTGGCCAATCAGCTCGATGTGGCCAACGGCCTGCCCCATGTGCTGGACCGGCAAGTTGACCGGCTCTTCCAGCAACACGCCCGCCATCGTGCTCTGCAACCGCGCAATCAATCCCTCGCCGCCGCGCGACCAATGCGCCAACAGCGTGCCGTCGCGGCTGTAGACTTTGGCGTCGGCCAGCTCTTCGGTAGAGGCGATCAGGGTCAAGGCCTCGTTGGCCGCAGCGCTGTCAGCGAATACCACGGCCGCTTCGACGGTGTAGCTGATGGACCGAGCGATCAGGTGCAAGTTGTGGTTGGCGTGCACGCGCAGCGCTGCGACCCCTAGCAGGGTCACCAGTACCCCCGCAAGCCCGGCAGCCAGCAACGCCACGCTCAGATGGCCACGCCCGAGCACGCCACGTAAGGTCGGCCGAGAGGTACGCACAGACTGACGCCTCATGGCTGTGCCGCCCGGCGCCGCGACAATTGCAGCACGCTGGGGTGAATGCGCACGCCACTGCGCGCCACCGAGTCGAGGTTGACCTCGAAAGTCACCTGCGGGTCACCGACCCGCAAGCAGAACAGGCTACCAACGGTGCATGGATCGTCCGCCTCGCTGATGCTCACCACCGGCTGCCCGCTGACCTTCTGGAACAGGCGCTCACGCTGATAGGCGTCAAGCTTGCCGATGTACAGCGCATCACAGGCACTGGCCACGCGGGCATCATCTGCCAGCAAGCGCCTGACTTGCAGCGGCTGCCCGGAGTTCTGCACATTGCCCTTGATCAGGTCGTCGGCGTATTCGGTGGGGCCCACCAGGCAAAGGCGCAACGGGTTGGGTTCGCTGGGCCAGCGGGCGTAGCCCAATATGCCCAACACCACCTGGGTCACGGCCTTGGCCCGTTGCTGCGCCTGGGCCTGGGTGACAGCATCGTGGGCGCAGGCCATGCCGCTGCCCAGCAACAGCGTGGTTGCCAGCAGCCAACGCGCACTCAGCGTCACGCGTCTCAAGACCGAGACAGCCACTGCCATGGGGGGAAATCTCTCAGCAGGATTCCAGATAATGCCGCAACAATAGCACACTGCCGCGGTGTGCCATCATCCGACCTGGTCCAACATCAAGCCCGACACGCGCCGTACCTTGCGCGCGACAGCCTCTTCGAATACCCCGGCACGCGGCTCGATCAAGCTGAAGCACTGCTTGGCACGGGTAATGCCGGTGTACACCAGTTCCTTGGTCAACACCGGATTGAGCGCGTCCGGCAGCACCAGCGCGGTGTGGCTGAACTCCGAGCCCTGGGACTTGTGCACGGTCATGGCGAACACGGTCTCCACTTCACTGAGGCGACTGGGCAAGACGAACCGCACCCCGCCAGAACCATCATTGCGCGCAAAGGCGACACGCAGCAGTGCCTGGCCTTGGTCGTCGGGCACGCGCAGGGCGATGCCGATATCGCCGTTCATCAGGCCCAGACCGTAATCGTTGCGGGTCACCAGTACCGGGCGACCTTCGTACCAAATTTGCTGGCTGTCGATCAAACCTGCGCTGTGCAACACCCGCTCGACGCGCTCATTCAGGCCCTCGACGCCCCAGGGGCCCTTGCGCACGGCGCACAGCAGCTGAAAATCATCGAAGCTGCGCAGCACAGCGCCGGCCCACTGCTCCCAACCTGGGTCATCGGCAGGCGTGCCAGGTGGCGGGCGCAGACGGCCAATAGCGCGCAAGTAACTGCGGTAGCCTTGCGGCCCCTCCGGGCCACGGTCCAGACCATCGAGCAGCAGTCGCTCGAAACGCCGGTCGTGCTCGCCGCCGAGGATCAGGCAGTGCACGTCGGCCGGCGCGTCGCCCAGCAGTTCACGGGCCTCACGGGCCTGCTGGCGGTTGACCAAGCGCGCCAGTTGCCCGATACCACTGCCCTCGCCGAAGCGGCGGGAGTGGCGCAGCATGACGATCTGCTGGGCCAGCGGATGGCGCCCAGCAACGCCCGTACTTAGCCCCGCAGCCGCCAGCGACTGCCCCCCCACCTGCTCCAGCCAATCGAGCGTCTGTGGCCAGTAGCAACCCTCCTCGGCATCCCGGCACAAATCACCCAGCACCGCGCCGGCTTCGACCGATGCCAGCTGGTCCTTGTCGCCAAGCAGCACCAGGCGCGCGGCAGGTGGCAAGGCATCAAGCAGGTTGGCCATCATTTCCAGGTCGATCATCGACGCTTCGTCGACCACCAGCACATCCAACGGCAACGGGTTGGTCATGTTATGGCGAAAATGCCGCGACCCTGGGCGACTGCCAAGCAGGCGATGGACCGTGCTGACGTCGGTAGGAATCTGCGCACGCACCTGCTCACCGATCTGTAGCCGCTCGACCTGCTGGCCGATGGACTCGGTCAAGCGCGCAGCCGCCTTGCCGGTGGGCGCCGCCAGGCGGATACGCAGCGGTCGGCCCTGGGCCACGGCCGGAGCCTGCAACAGCGCCAGCAGGCGCACTACGGTGGTGGTCTTGCCGGTGCCAGGGCCGCCGGTAATCACGCTGAAGCCGGCGCGGGTCGCCAGGGCGCATGCGAGCTTCTGCCAGTCCACCTCGGCACTCGCAGCATTACTGGCGAACAGTTGCTCCAAACGCACGGCAAGATCGTCCTGCTGCGCGTGCTGACGGGCCAGACGTGCGTGCAGGGCAGCATCGATGCGCCGTTCGTAGGCCCAGTAACGCCGTAGGTAAAGGCGCTCGCCGCTGCATACCAGCGGGCGGGCGCTGTGCCCGGAGGTATCGCCATTGGCCACCAATGGGCTGGCACCGATACGTTGCAGCCAAGTGGACAGATCCAGGCTGGCCAACAGTTGCGAGGGCAGCAACAAGGGGCCAGCCAGGGCATCGCCCTCCGGCGGCAGCGAGAGGGCAAAATCCGGCTCGGCCAAGGTCTGCGCCACGTCCAGACACACATGGCCATGCCCTAGTTGGTGGCTGGCCAGCGCTGCCGCCAGCAGCACCAGCGGGTCGCTACCCGGCGCGCGCTCTTCGAGAAAACTCACGAATGCGCGGTCCAGGGCACGCAGCCAGCCGCGCTCGACCCAACGGTCGAGCAGCGCCAGAAGATCGTGGCTGCGCTGCAACGGCGCCAGGGCACTGAGGTGCTCGGCCTGCAACGCGGTGGGCAGCAGATCGTCCAGGCTTCGGCTCATGGCGCGGCTCCGGCAAACAAGTCCTGTTGGTCGGGCGTGTGCTCACCGCGGAACAACGCATCGAGAGCCTCGATCAGCGCACGCGGCGGGCGCGCATGGTAAAGCCCGTGGCCCGCAGCGCTCACACCGCGCAGGAAAATGAACAAGGCACCGCCCACATGGCGGTCGTAATCGTAGTCGGGCAAACGTGCACGCAATTGCCGATGCAGGGCGAGCAGGTAAAGCACGTACTGCAAGTCGTAACGGTGCTCGAGAATCGACTGCTCCATCGCCAAGGCAGCGTACGCCTGAACGTCGGGGCCCAGCCAGTTGGACTTGTAGTCGGCCACGTAATAGCGTCCGTCCAGCTCGAAGGCCAGGTCGATGAAACCCTTGAACATGCCGTTGAGCTGAGTAGGCTGCGCGGCCGGGCGCGCCGCGCCAGCGTGGGTGTGGCGCACCACCAGTTGGTCGAGACGCTGGGTGTCGACCTGATGGCTGGCGAACCAGAACTCCATTTCGATCTGGTACTGACTCAAGCCCGCGAGGGTGAGACTGCCTTGGGCCAGGGGCATAGGTTGAACCAACATCTGCTCGAGCCATTGGCTGAGCGTAGGAATCCAGCCGGTCCAGTCGCGCCGGTTGCAGCGCCGACCGACGGTACGCTCGATCCGCTCAGGGTCGGCACTGATGTCGGCGAAACCTTCGCTGCCGGCCCACTCCAGCAGGCCGTGCAGGAAGGTGCCTGGCGCTGGGCCTCGGGGAAAGCGATGAATGTCGCCGGCCTCGGCCGGCACTTCGCGTAGCAATTGACTGTCGAGCGGTTCGTCGTCCAACAGTTGCTGCGCCTGGGAGCTATCGGCAATGAGGGTCTGGTCACCGACGCGCAGGGCGCTGTAGGAGGCGATCCACCAATGCTCAGCGGCGGCCCGACGAGGCTTGCGCGCCGGCAGCAGCTCGCGCTGGCTGAGCGGTATACGGTAGCGCTGTTCGTCCGCCTCCGGCAGCGGCATGCTGACGATGGCCGAACTGCCCGCGCCGAGTGCCTGCAACCACTCGCCCAACTGAGCGGAACTGGCCAGCGGCTGGCCCCCCCCGAGCAGATAGCCCAAGGCCGAGCGATGCAGTTGCGAGGTGCGCTGGGTGCCGCGCTTGAGATCGGCGACGCCCAACCAGCACGCGTACTGCGCCCGGGTCAGAGCCACGTAGAGCAAGCGCAGGTCTTCGGCTAAGCGTTCGTCGTCGGCGCGTTCGATCTGCCCGGCGTCCGGCGTCAGCGTGAGATGACCAACGCCTTCGTCGTCGTGCCAGGCCAGCGGCAGGCGGCTGCCGTCCACCGGCTTGCTGGTGCAGATGAACGGCAGGTACACCAACGGGTATTCGAGGCCCTTGGACTTGTGAATGGTCACCACCTTGACCAGTTGCTCGTCGCTTTCCAGGCGCAGGATCTGCTCTTCGCCGGCCTGCGCGGCGTTGGCCAGGTGCTCAGCGAGGTGACGGATCAGCGCTTGTTCGCCATCTAGCTCAGCAGCCGCCTGTTGCAACAGCTCGGCCAGGTGCAGCAGGTTGGTCAGCACCCGTTCGCCGTCGCTACGGCCCATTAGATTGCGCGGCAGCTGGAAGTCGTGCAGCAGGCGGCGCAGCATCGGCAGCACGCCCTGGCGCTGCCAGATGTCGCGGTATCGGCGGAAAGCCATGACCCAGTTTTCCCAGACCCGCTCGTCCTGACTCAGCCGCTCCAGTTCCAGCAGGGGCAGGTCAAGCGTCAGGCTCGCCAGAGCCGCCTTGAGCAGGCGTTCGGCATCAGGCTCGGCGCAGGCCTTAAGCCAAGCCAGCAGGTCATGCGCCTCTTGCGCGGCGAACACCGAGTCCTTGTCGGACAGGTACACGCTGCGCACATCGCGGGCCGCAAGTTCGCTACGAACCAACTGCGCCTCGCGGCCATCACGGACCAAAATGGCGATATCGGACGGCTGGCATGCTCGAAGTACCCCGTCATCTGCGGCAAAGCCACTGACGCCCTGCTGGCCGCCGTTGAGCAACATGGCGATATGGCTGGCGCAGCTGGCGGCCAGGCGCTGACGGTAGACGGTACTGGAAACCGGCTCATCGCTCGGCAGTTGCCAGCAGTGCAACGCAGCGCATGGCTGGCCGTCGACCAGCAGGCGTTCGTCACGCCCCTTTGCCTGCACCTCGATGAACGGTAGCGGGTTGTCCCCAGATGTGCGGAACAGGAACGCACCGCGCCCCTCCTCGCGCACTTCAGCCTGCATGAAAACCCGATTGACTGCCTTGACCATCGCATCGCTGGAACGGTAGTTGGTGTCCAGGCTGTGCAGACGTCCGGCAGTGGCGCGGCGGGCAGCCAGGTAGGTGAAGATGTCGGCGCCGCGGAAGGCGTAGATGGCCTGCTTGGGATCACCGATCATGAACAGGCCGGTGTCCGGGTTGTTCTCGCTGATGCGATAGATGCGCTCGAAAATGCCGTACTGCACCGGGTCGGTGTCCTGGAATTCATCGATCAGCGCAACCGGGAACTGCTCGCGAATCAGGCCGGCCAGGCGCTCGCCAGCGTCGCTGCGCAATGCGTGCTGCAGGCGCAGGAGCATGTCATCGAAGCCCATCTCGGCGCGGCGACGCTTCTCCATCTCGAAGCGTGCGGCCACCCAGCCGGCGGCATGCTCAAGCAAGCGCGCATCGGGACTGGCAAGGCCCTGCAACTGATCGGGCAGCCCTTGCATGGCCTGCAGCCCCGGATGCTCGGGCGGCTCACCGCTCTTCCATGCTTCAGCCATGCCGCTAGGGGTCAGGCGGGTGAAACCGGTGCCGAGGTCCAGCTCCATGGCGCCCTCGTCAGCGGCCCACGTACGCAGCTTGTCGAACCAGGGCTCGAAATAACGAGCCTGTAACTTGCGACCATCGACCTGTTTGGCGGCCACCGCGTCGCGGCAGATCTGTTGCAGCTCATCGGCCCAAGCGCTCCAAGGCGCCTTGAGCTGGTTCAACTGTTCGGCGCGCTCACGCAAGGCGGCTTCGATCAGCACCTGTGGCGCCAGTTCGTCAGCCTGCTCGCGTACCCGCCCGAACAACGGCCGAATCCGCGGTAGCAGTGCATCGGGGCTCGCCCAATTGTCACGTACCCAAGCCAGGGACTCGCCGCGCAGGTCATAGCAGAAGCGCCGCCAGTAGTCGCGTACTACCTGACCGAGCAAGGCGCTATGGTCGGTTTCCAGGCTCTGGGTGAACAAGCTGCCGCTGTCAAAGGCGTGCTCGCGCAACATGCGCTGACACCAGCCATGGATGGTCGAAACGGCAGCCTCGTCCATCCACTGCACAGCGACTTCCAGGCGGCTGGCGCAACGCGGCCAATGCTCTGCGGGATAATCCTCACGCAGCAGGTGCAACAGCGGATCGGCACCCTCCAGTTCACCACGAAAGAACCTTGCCGCCTCGGCCAGGCGCGCGCGGATTCGTTCGCGCAGCTCTTTGGTGGCGGCATCGGTGAAGGTCACCACGAGGATCTGCGGCGGCAGCAATTCACGCCCAAAACCCTGTTCTGCGCCATGCCCGAGGATCAGTCGCAGGTACAGGGCCGAGATGGTGAAGGTCTTGCCCGTGCCGGCGCTGGCCTCGATCAGTTGGCTGCCGTGCAAGGGAAAACTCAGGGCCAGTGGGCGGGCCTGGCTCATTGAGCACTCTCCGGGTTACCAAGGGTCTGCCAGGGGGCAGCGAACAGGGGGCGGTACAGGGTTTCGCACCAACCTTCGAAGGTTTCGTCCAGGGTCAGCGCAGCGAAGTCCCTATACTGACGGGCCAAGGCCAGGCTTTCGGCACGCTCGCCGAAGCTGTTCTGGCCATCGCCTTCATAGGCACGTTGGGCGGCGGCCAGGGCTTTATCCGGGTCGCTCTGCGCAAGCCAGGCGAAAGCGGTCTTGGCCGCGACGGGCAAGGGCGCATTCATAGCCGCCTGACGCGCCACCAACAACTCGCCAAGCCGTTCAGCGGCTTGCTCGATTGGCACAGGGGCAAGCAACAAGGTCAAGTCGCTGGCCACCAATGCACTGTACAGCGGATACCCAGACGCGCAGGCCGCCAGGTGCATGACCCAAGCCGGGATCAGGCGTTGCCACTTCAGGGCATTGCGCCCCGCACTGAGGGTATTAGGCACGGTGTCGATGCTCAACAGGCTTTGATCCTCGGCCTGGTACACACGGCCCAACCAGCCTTCGAGCCGGTGCTGGGCATGCGCGAAGTGGATCGGCAGGGCGCCGTCGACCACGTCCGGCCAGCGTTGCAACAACTGTCGATGGCGTTGCAGCAGGTCGGGCAGCGGCTCGATCAGCTCGGCCTGAACGGCTTCGCCGAAACCTGCCAAGGGCAGCAAGCCACAGGCTTGCAGGCGGCGCGCCTGGCTCTGCAGCGCCTGCTCTACGTTGTCTGGATCGGCCAATGCGGCGCCGAGCAGGCGCTCGCTCAAGCCATAGCGTTGCAACGCATCGAGCACGAAGGGCTCTTCGTCGGGGGTGGGAGCCTCCAAGGCCTCGAAGAACACTTTCAGGCGCTGGCTGAAGAAATGCCTGACCGGATGACGCAGAAAGTCCTGCAACTGCGTCAGTGTCAGGGGCTCATCGCTGTTGTAGGGGGGCAACGCGCGCTGCTCGGTCCGGTGGGCGGCATCAGCCTCATGCAGGGCGAGCCACTCATGGGCGAAGCTGAACAATGGGCTGCCCTTCTGGAAGTAACGCAGGCTGAAAGGCTGCAACGGATGCTCCTGGGTGAGCGCGTGCAGCAATTGCTGACCTGGATCGTCCTTGAGCCCAGATTGCGCGCCTGCCAGTTGCCATCCGGCGGCCAGGTGATCGCGCAGTTGTCCGATCAACACCGACGCCGGGCGCTCGCTATTATCGCGAATGCTGCGGCCTACCCAGCTCACGTACAACTGATCACGCGCTGACAGCAAGGCTTCGAGCAGCAGGTAGCGGTCGTCTTCGCGACGCGAACGATCGCCAGGGCGATAGTCGCTGGCCATCAGGTCGAAGTCGAGCGGAGGCTGAGCGCGCGGGTAGTCACCGTCGTTCATGCCCAGCAGGCAGACCACTCGGAACGGGATCGCACGCATGGGCATCAGGGTGCAGAAGTTCACCGAACCTGCGAGAAAGCGCTGGGACAGCTTGCCCTGGTCGAGGCCGGACAACCAGGCTTCGCGAACGACGGTCAGCGGCAGTGGATCGTGCAGGCCGACCGATTCGCAGGTTTCCAGCCAGGTATCACGCAGGTCCTGCAACTGAGCCAGCAAGAGTTCGTCGTGTTCATCCTCGGCAAGGAAAAAGACCTGGAGCAAGGCGTGCAGGCGCTCGCCCCAATCAGTGGCGCTTGCCGGTTGCGACAACGTCTGGCAGGCCACCTCAAGGGCGTCGAGCAACGCTACCAGTGGGCCTATCAACGCCGCATCGAGGCCGCCGATTTCGTCATAAGGTTCAATGCCATCGCAACTTTCTCCAGTGCCCACGGCATAACCCAGGAGCATCCGCCGCAGGCCGAATCGCCAACTGTTCTGCTCCAACCCCTCGGGTAAACCGAGGCTCGCGCGCTGCTCGGCACTCAGTCCCCAACGGATGCCTGCACCTTCGATCCAGCGGTGCAGGGTCGGCAGGTCGCTTTCCTGGATAGCGAAGCGGGCTCGCAAGGCGGGAACATCCAGCAGATCAAGCACTTCGCTCACGGCAAAGCGGCTATCGGGCAACTTGAGCAGGTGCTCCAGGGCGATCAGCAAGGGTTCGCGACCGCGCTGGCCTTGGTCGGTCAGGGTGAACGGAATATAACGCGGGTCGTTGCGCTCCAGTTGGCCGAAAACCGCGCGGATATGCGGGGCATAAGCATCAATGGCCGGGAGCATGACAATGACATCCCGCGGACGCAGAGTTGGATCGGCGCTGAAACGGGCCAGCAACTGATCGTGGAGAATTTCAACTTCGCGCTGGGCACTGTGGGCCACATGGAAGCGCATCGAGCGGTCTTTCGTCGGGTCGACCGGTGGCCACTGTTCACGGGTTTCGGCCAGCGGGCGCAGTTCAAGAATATCGTCCTGCAGCTGATTGAGCAGGTTGCCTGGGGTGGCGTCGCTGAACAAGTCAATGCGACCGTCGCTGAATACGCCTTGATAGCTCCCTGGGTCATCGTAGCTGTCGAGCAGGTTGATGTAGTCGCGGCCTTGTTTACCCCAGGCCGCCAATAGCGGATGGGCATGCTGGTGCAACAGTTCGTCGTCCAGTTGCAAGGGCATGCCTTGTTTACGCTGCTGACGCTTGTACTGGTGACGCAGAAGGTCTTTGTCGGCAACGATGTCGCCCCAGTGGTGACGGCAAGGGTTGTGCACACACAGCAGCACTTGGCTGAACCTCGCGAGCCCTGCCAGAGCTTCGAGGATCTGCGCGGGCAGCGACGAAATGCCGAAGACGATCAGGCGTGCTGGCAGGCCTTGGGGGGCTTGTTGCAAAGCATTGATGCGCTCGACGAAGCGCTGGTGCACACCGGCGCGGCTCTGGGCCATGCCCTCTTCACCGACGTCCTCCAGCAGGATGCGCCAAAGCTCGGCCTGCCAACGGTTGCCGCTGGCCAATGGCTTGCGCTCGCCGCGCGCGGTATTGAGCACATGATCGCCAGCAGCCCAGTCCTTGAGCCAGTCGGCGCGGTACACCTGGTATTGGTCGAACAGGTCAGCCAGACGTTCAGCCAGTTGGTAGCGCTTGCGCAGATCGCTGTCATCGGTGAGAAAACGGCGCAGCGGCTCGAAATACGGGCGTTCGATCACCTCAGGGAGCAGGCGCATGAGGCGCCAGGTCAAGGGTGCCTTGTCGAGCAACGACACTTCAGGGATTTCATCGCGCCCCAGCACACGCCGATAAAGTTGCCACATGAAACTGCCAGGAAGTTGCACATCAATGGCCGCTGCGATGCCACAACCGCCTTGATCACCGTCTTGCGGATTTTCAGCCAGAGCCAGCTTCAACCACTGGGCAATGCCGTTGCTCTGGACCAGGGCGATTTCGTTTTCCAGCGGAGCTAGCGGGTAGCGGCGCATCACACTCACGACCAAGCTACGCAGTTCATCAAGGCGATTACCTTGGACGATCATGAAGCCTGGGTGCAGTGAAGTAGTGCGGGCCATTGAATACGCTCTGGGGCAGGTGGTTCTGCTGGAAACCATATCACGGGCGATACTTTTCCGAGCCGGAAAAGACAAAACCCCTACCTGCTCACGCAGATAGGGGTTT
>NZ_VAUO01000020.1 GCF_005796105.1 Pseudomonas mosselii
CGCGACAGCGCGGCCCAAAGGGCTGGGTAATCTCCTACACAGGTGAGCGTGATCCCCTTTAGGAGCGGCCTCGCGCCGCGATGGGCTGCAAAGCAGCCCCCGGCAATCTCAAGCTTTGTTCAGTTTCCTGAGAAACACCGTCATCTCTTTCTCGGCCTGCTTGTCCCCATGCGCCTGCGCCGCCTCGATCCCCTCCTCCCAGGCCTTGCGCGCCCCAGCCACATCCCCCTGCAACTGATACGCCTTGCCCAGCAGCTTCCACGCCGCCGAATACTTCGGGTCCTGTTGCACGCAACTGGCCAGATGCAGCGCCGCTTCGGCGCCGTTGCCTTCGTCCAGCCAGGCTTTGCCCAGGCCGAAACGTAGCAGTGGGTTATCCACACCCTTGGCCAGCATCTTTTCCAGCGACTCGCGCATGGGGTTTCTCCTCAGAAGAAGCTCAGGCCGACGTGGAACAGCTTCTCCACATCGCGGATATGCTTTTTATCCACAACGAACAGGATCACATGGTCGCCTGACTCGATCAGCGTGTCGTCGTGGGCAATCAGCACCTCGTCCTCGCGGATGATCGCGCCAATGGTAGTGCCTGGCGGCAGGGCGATGTCCTCGATGGCCTTGCCCACCACTTTGCTCGACTTCGCGTCACCATGGGCCACTGCCTCGATGGCCTCGGCCGCACCGCGGCGCAGCGAGTGTACGCTGACGATATCACCGCGACGCACGTGGGCCAGCAAGGTGCCGATGGTGGCCAGCTGTGGGCTGATTGCGATGTCGATCTCGCCGCCCTGCACCAGGTCCACGTAGGCCGGGTTGTTGATGATGGTCATCACCTTGCGCGCACCCAGGCGCTTGGCCAGCAGCGATGACATGATGTTGGCCTCGTCGTCGTTGGTCAGGGCCAGGAAGATGTCGGCGTCGGCGATATTCTCTTCGAGCATCAGGTCCCGGTCCGAGGCGCTGCCCTGCAACACCACGGTGCTTTCGAGGGTGTCGGAAAGCTGGCGGCAGCGCGCCGGATTCATCTCGATGATCTTTACCTGGTAGCGGCTCTCGATGGCCTCGGCCAGGCGCTCGCCAATCTGTCCGCCACCGGCGATGACTACCCGCTTGTTGGTCTCGTCGATGCGCCGCAGTTCGCCCATCACGGCGCGGATATCCTTGCGCGCGGCAATGAAGAACACTTCGTCGTCGGCCTCTATCACCGTGTCGCCACGCGGCGTAATCGGTCGGTCGCGGCGGAAGATCGCCGCCACGCGGGTATCGACGTTCGGCATGTGGGCGCGGATCTGGCGCAGTTGCTGACCCACGAGCGGGCCGCCGTAGTAAGCCTTGACCGCCACCAGTTGAGCCTTGCCCTCGGCGAAGTCGATCACTTGCAGGGAGCCGGGGTGCTCGATCAGCCGCTTGATGTAGTTGGTCACCACCTGTTCGGGGCTGATCAGCACGTCCACAGGGATGTGGTCGTTGTCGAACAGCTCTTCGCGTGTGAGGTAGGCCGATTCGCGCACCCGGGCGATTTTGGTCGGGGTGTGGAACAGCGAATAGGCGACCTGGCAGGCCACCATGTTGGTCTCGTCGCTGTTGGTCACGGCCACCAGCATGTCGGCGTCGTCGGCCCCGGCCTGGCGCAGAACCGTCGGCAGTGAGCCGCGGCCTTGCACGGTGCGGATGTCCAGGCGATCGCCCAGGCCACGCAGACGGTCGCCATCGGTGTCGACCACGGTGATGTCGTTGGCCTCGCTGGCCAGGTGTTCTGCCAGCGTACCGCCCACCTGCCCTGCGCCGAGGATGATGATCTTCATCGGCTATTCCCTACCTTCTTGTTCTTATCCGCGCGAAGCGGCGATCTTGATCAGCTTGGCATAGTAGAAACCGTCGTGGCCGCCTTCCTGGGCCAGCAACTGGCGGCCATGCGGTTGGCGCAGGCCGGCGTCGGTGGCCAGGTCAAGCTCGCGGGCACCGGGGGTGCGGGCGAGAAACGCGTCGATCACTTCGGTGTTCTCCGTCGGCAGGCTCGAACAGGTGGCATACAGCAGCATGCCGCCCACTTCCAGGGTTGGCCACAGGGCATCGAGTAGTTCACCTTGCAATGCGGCCAGGGCCGGGATGTCCTCGGCCTGGCGGGTCAGCTTGATGTCCGGGTGACGACGAATAACCCCGGTGGCTGAACAGGGTGCGTCCAGCAAAATGCGTTGGAACGCCTTGCCATCCCACCAGCTGGCGGTGTCGCGGGCGTCGCAGGCGATCAGTTCGGCGTCCAGTTGCAGACGCTCGAGGTTCTCACGCACGCGTGTCAGGCGCTTGGCTTCCAGGTCGATGGCAACCAGATGCGCCAGGCCCGGTTCTGCTTCGAGCAAGTGGCACGTCTTGCCGCCAGGGGCACAGCAGGCGTCGAGCACGCGTTGGCCGGGAGCCAGTTCCAACAGGTCGGCAGACAGCTGCGCAGCTTCGTCCTGCACACTCACCCAGCCTTCTGCGAAGCCAGGCAGGCTGCGCACGTCGCAGGCTTCGGCGAGCACGATGCCGTCACGGCTGAACGAGCAGGCGCGGGCTTCGATAGCGGCCTCGGCCAGCAGCGCCAGGTAGGCGTCGCGGCTATGCTGGCGTCGGTTGACCCGCAGGATCATCGGCGGGTGGGCGTTGTTGGCCGCGCAAATGGCCTCCCATTGCTCGGGCCAGAAGGCCTTGAGAGACTTCTGCAGCCAACGTGGGTGGGCGGTGCGTACCACTGGGTCGCGCTGCATGTCGGCGAGCAGTGCTTCACCCTCGCGCTGGGCGCGGCGCAGCACGGCGTTGAGCAGGCCCTTGGCCCATGGCTTCTTCAGCTTGTCAGCGCAGCCGACGGTTTCGCCGATGGCCGCGTGCACGGGAATGCGGGTGTAGAACAACTGGTACAGACCCACCAGCAGCAACGCCTGAACATCGGCGTCAGCCGCTTTGAACGGCTTTTGCAGCAGTTGCGCGGCCAGCAGGTCCAGGCGCGGCTGCCAGCGGGCGGTGCCGAAGGCCAGGTCCTGGGTGAGGCCACGGTCGCGCTCATCGACCTTGTCCAGTTGCGCCGGCAATGAGCTGTTCAGCGAGGCCTTGCCGCTGAGCACAGCGGCAAGGGCACGGGCGGCGGCCAGGCGTGGGTTCATTGGCCGAGCACCTTGCCACTGGCGAACTTCTCGCGGCGGCTGTTGAACAGGTCGCTGAAGGCCAGGGCCTTGCCGCCAGGCAGTTGCAGACGGGTCAGGCTCAGGGCGCCCTCGCCACAGGCGACGACCAAGCCGTCCTTGCTGGCAGACAGGATCTCGCCCGGGGTGCCCTGGCCTGTGGACAAGTCGGCAGCCAGCACCTTCACGCTTTCACCGTCGAGGCTGCTATGGCACACCGGCCACGGGTTGAAGGCGCGCACCAGGCGCTCCAGCTCCACGGCCGGACGGCTCCAGTCGAGACGCGCTTCGTCCTTGTTCAGCTTGTGGGCGTAAGTGGCCAGAGCATCGTCCTGGACTTCGCCTTGCAGCGAACCCTCGGCAAGACCGGCGATGGCCTGTACCACGGCACTAGGGCCCATGGTCGCGAGGCGGTCGTGCAACGTGCCGCCGGTATCGTCGGCGTTGATCGGGGTGATCACCTTGAGCAACATGGGGCCGGTGTCCAGGCCCGCTTCCATGCGCATTACGGTTACGCCGCTCTCGGCGTCGCCGGCCTCCACGGCGCGCTGGATCGGCGCAGCACCGCGCCAACGCGGCAGCAGCGAGGCGTGGCTGTTGATGCAGCCCAGGCGCGGGATATCCAGCACCACCTGGGGCAGGATCAGGCCGTAGGCCACCACCACCATCAGGTCGGGCTTGAGTGCGGCAAGTTCGGCCTGAGCATCGACATTGCGCAGGGTCTGCGGCTGGTACACCGGGATGTCGTGGGCCACGGCCAGCGCCTTGACGGCGCTTGGCATGAGTTTCTGGCCACGTCCGGCGGGACGGTCCGGCTGGGTGTAGACGGCCACGATCTCGTACGGGCTGTCTAGCAGGGCCTTGAGGTGTTCGGCGGCAAACTCTGGAGTGCCTGCAAAGACGATGCGCATGGAGTTCTCGCTGCAAAAAGAAAAAGGCTTGCCGGAGCAAGCCTTTGGAAGGGGGCGATCAGGCTTGCTGGCGGTGCTGCTTTTCCAGCTTCTTCTTGATCCGGTCGCGTTTGAGTTGAGACAGGTAGTCGACGAACAGCTTGCCGTTCAGGTGATCGAACTCGTGCTGCACGCACACCGCCAACAGGCCTTCGCATTCCAGCTCGTAAGGCTTGCCGTCGCGGTCCTGGGCCTTGACCCGTACGCGCAGCGGGCGATCGACGTTCTCATAGAACCCCGGCACCGACAGGCAGCCTTCCTGGTACTGGCCCATGTCGTCGGTCAGTTCCTCGACCGTGGGGTTGATGAAGACGCGCGGTTCGCTGCGGTCTTCGCTCAGGTCCATGACCACCACCTGCTGGTGGACGTTCACCTGGGTGGCGGCCAGGCCAATGCCAGGAGCTTCGTACATGGTTTCGAACATGTCGTCGATCAGCTGGCGCAGGGCGTCGTCGAACACCGTGACCGGTTTGGCAATGGTGCGCAGGCGCGGATCGGGGAATTCGAGGATGTTCAAGATGGCCATAGGCGTCAGGCAGTCACTGTGCGGTCGGTTGAAAACTGAGCACACATAATAAAGGTAAACGCTTGGCAAGGCACCTGTGAAAGCTCGGCTAGGGTGTGAGAGGACCGTTCATAGCCCATTCGATGGACAGGTTTTCAAAGCGTTATCAACACAGTTATCCACAGCTTGTGCCGCAGGAGTGGCCGCTGTGCGATCAAGGAAGATGCCTATGCCAGCACACCATTCGTCGCCTTGCGCGCCAGCCGAACTGGAAGCGCGATTGCGTCTACATCGCCTGCCAGAAGTCGGTCTGCGGCGTTTCAACACCCTCATACACGCCTTCGGCAGTGCTTCGTCGGCCCTCAGCGCGCCGGCCAGCGCATGGCGTTCACTCGGTATACCGGCAGCCAGTATAGACGCCCGGCGCAGTGCGCAAGTGCGAGACGGTGCATTGGCTGCGATGGCCTGGATAGAGCGCCCGGGCCAGCATTTATTGATGTGGGACGGCCCTGGCTACCCACCTTTGCTGGGTGAAATCGACGATCTGCCACCCTTGTTGTTCGTGGCAGGCGACCCCTCATTACTGGAGCGTCCACAGTTGGCGATCGTTGGCAGCCGGCGTGCGTCACCCCCGGCACTGGACACCGCTGGCGCCTTCGCGCGACACCTCGCCCAGGCCGGCTTCACCATCACCAGCGGGCTCGCTCTGGGTGTGGATGGTGCCGCTCATCGGGGCGCCCTGAGCGCCGGTGGGCACACCATCGGGGTGCTCGGCACCGGCTTGCAAAAACTTTATCCACAGCGCCACCGTGACCTTGCGCGAGCGATGATCGACAGCGGCAGCGCGTTGGTTTCGGAGTACCCGCTCGATGCCGGGCCGCTGGCCGGCAACTTCCCTCGGCGTAACCGCATCATCAGCGGCATGTCCCTGGGTGTGCTGGTGGTCGAGGCGAGCCTGGCCAGCGGTTCGTTGATCACCGCCCGACTGGCAGCCGAGCAAGGGCGCGAGGTGTATGCGATTCCCGGGTCCATCCACCACCCCGGCGCCAAGGGCTGCCACCAGTTGATTCGTGACGGTGCACTGCTGGTCGAAAGCATCGAGCAGATCCTCGAAAGCCTGCGCGGCTGGCAGAACCTGCCAGCCGCGGCTGTGGACAACCCTGGCCATCCCCTGCTCGCGCTGTTGCACGCTGCCCCACAGACCAGCGAAGGCCTGGCTCACAGCAGTGGTCAGCCGCTGGCCCAGGTGCTGGCCAGCCTCACCGAACTGGAGCTTGAAGGGCGGGTCAGCAATGAAGGTGGACGTTGGTTTGCCAGGGCCGGCTAAGTACACTGCGCGCACGGTGTTTAAATGCGGAGAGACGCAAAATGGTGAGCAGTTTTCGTGTGCAACAAGCCGCACGTGAGATCCGGGCGGGCGCAGTCATCGCCTACCCAACGGAAGCGGTCTGGGGCCTGGGCTGCGACCCGTGGAACGAAGACGCGGTGTATCGCCTGTTGGCGCTAAAGTCGCGGCCTGTGGATAAAGGCCTGATTCTGGTCGCCGACAACATTCGCCAGTTCGATTTCTTGTTCGAGGACTTTCCCGAGGACTGGATCGAGCGCATGAGTGCTACCTGGCCAGGCCCCAACACCTGGCTGGTACCGCACCAGGACCTGTTGCCCGAGTGGGTGACTGGCCAGCACGACACCGTGGCGCTGCGGGTCAGCGATCACCCCCAGGTACGCGAGCTATGTGCATTGGTCGGGCCGCTGATCTCTACTTCCTGCAACCCCGGCGGGCGACCGGCGGCGAAAAGCCGCTTGCGGGTCGAGCAGTATTTCCATGGTCAGCTGGACATGGTGCTCGGCGGTGCGTTGGGCGGGCGCAAGAACCCGAGCTTGATTCGCAACCTGGCGACCGGTGAGGTTGTGCGACCGGGTTGATACTTATCCACAGTTCTGGACAGGGAGCGCTGAAAGGCGCGCCCTACAAGCTTTTACGTTTGTGCTTCAACCGGCTGACCGCCCCGAATGGGGATAAGAACAAGCCCAAAAAATAAAGGCCGCGTAAGCGGCCAAAGGGTAAGGATGCACTCGCCCGGATAACTTGAAACTCAGCCGGCGCACCAGCACAACCTCAGCTCAAAGAGCTACGCTTGCGAACCGGCTTGGTCAAGCTAGGAACCTTACTCTCGCAAACTCAAGGCAGCAAAACAGTCGACCCCACCGTGCGCCGCGCCGACAGCTCGCTCTGCGCCTTGGCCGCTTCGCTCAGCGGATACCGCTGCTGGATATCCACCACCAGCTTGCCACTGGCGATCATCGCGAACAGGTCATCGGCCATGGCCTGGGTGTTCTCGGCGTTGTTGGCGTAGGTCGCCAGCGTTGGCCGGGTGACGTACAGCGAGCCCTTCTGCGACAGGATGCCGAGGTTGACCCCAGTCACCGCGCCAGAGGCGTTGCCAAAGCTCACCATTAGCCCACGGGGTTTCAGGCAGTCTAGCGAGGTGAGCCAGGTATCGGCGCCAACGCCGTCATACACCACCGGGCATTTCTGGCCGTCGGTCAGTTCCAGCACACGCTTGGCGACGTCTTCACGGCTGTAGTCGATTGTGGCCCAGGCACCCAGCGCCTTGGCGCGCTCGGCTTTCTCGGGCGAGCTGACGGTACCGATCAGTTTCGCGCCGAGGGCCTTGGCCCACTGGCAGGCCAACGATCCGACGCCGCCGGCCGCTGCGTGGAACAGGATGAAGTCGCCCGGTTGCACCGCGTAGGTCTGCTTGAGCAGGTACTGGGTGGTCAGGCCCTTGAGCATCACCGCCGCTGCCTGCTCGAAGCTGATGCTGTCGGGCAGCTTGACCAGACTGGCCTCAGGCAGCGTGTGGACTTCGCTATAGGCGCCCAGCGGGCCGCCAGCGTGGGCCACACGGTCGCCCACCTTCAGACGGGTGACGCCCTCGCCCACCGCTTCGACGACCCCAGCGGCCTCGGTGCCCAGACCCGACGGCAGTGCGGGCGGTGCGTACAGCCCGCTGCGGAAATAGGTATCGATGAAGTTCAGGCCAATCGCATGGTTGCGCACACGCACCTGTTGCGGACCGGGTGGCGCCGGATCGAAGTCCACGAGCTGCAGTACTTCCGGGCCACCATGCTGGTTGAACTGGATTCGCTTGGCCATCACTCACTCCTGTCGTCGGCATTGGAAAGGCCTTCTATCGGACGCCTTTGCTTGATCGCCGTCAACTGCGGCGCGGGGTTTGCCGGTGGTATGCTGTGCGGCGAATTTTCCACGCTCCGTCCAGGTGATCCGATGACCAGCCGCACCGAGGCCGTAAAAGCCTACCTGCTCGACCTGCAAGACCGCATCTGTACAGCCCTCGAACACGAGGACGGCGGCGCCCGCTTCGTCGAGGACGCTTGGGTGCGTGAAGCGGGCGGCGGCGGGCGTACCCGGGTGATCGGTGACGGCAAGGTGATCGAGAAAGGCGGCGTGAACTTCAGTCACGTGTTCGGCGCAGGCCTGCCCCCTTCGGCCAGCGCGCACCGCCCGGAGCTGGCGGGGCGTGGTTTCGAGGCTCTGGGCGTGTCGCTGGTGATCCACCCGCACAACCCGCATGTGCCGACGTCCCACGCCAATGTGCGGTTCTTCATTGCCGAAAAAGAGGGTGAAGAGGCGGTGTGGTGGTTCGGCGGCGGCTTCGACCTGACCCCGTACTATGGCCATGAAGAGGACTGTGTGCACTGGCACCGCGTTGCCGAGCAGGCCTGCGCGCCGTTCGGCGCCGACGTGTACCCGCGCTACAAGGCCTGGTGCGATCGCTACTTCCACCTCAAGCACCGTGGCGAGCCGCGTGGCATTGGCGGGCTGTTCTTCGATGACCTGAACGAATGGGACTTCGACACCTGCTTCGCCTTCATCCGCGCCATCGGCGATGCCTATGTCGAGGCTTACCTGCCGATCGTCCAGCGCCGCAAAGATACCCCGTATACCCCGCAACAGCGCGAATTCCAGGAATACCGGCGCGGGCGCTACGTGGAATTCAACCTGGTCTATGACCGTGGCACCTTGTTCGGCTTGCAGTCCGGGGGGCGTACCGAGTCGATCCTGATGTCGCTGCCGCCGCAGGTCCGTTGGGGCTACGACTGGAAGGCCGAACCCGGCAGCGAGGAAGCGCGCCTGACTGAATACTTCCTGCAAGATCGCGACTGGCTGGCCCAGTAAGCCTGTGGATAACCAAGGAGTCGTCATGGACCAGTACGTCGTTTTCGGCAATCCCATTGGCCACAGCAAGTCGCCGTTGATCCACCGCTTGTTCGCCGAGCAGACCGGCGAGCAGCTTGAGTACGCCACGCTGCTGGCGCCGCTGGATGATTTCAGCGATTGTGCCCGGGGCTTCTTCAAGCAAGGCAGCGGTGCCAACGTCACCGTGCCGTTCAAGGAAGAGGCCTATCGCCTGTGTGACAGCCTCACCCCGCGGGCGCAGCGGGCAGGCGCTGTGAACACCCTGAGCAAGTTGGCCGACGGCACGCTGCAAGGCGACAACACCGATGGCGCGGGGCTGGTGCGCGACCTGACGGTGAACGCTGGGGTGTCGCTGGCCGGCAAGCGCATTCTGATTCTGGGTGCCGGCGGCGCGGTGCGCGGTGTGCTGGAGCCGATCCTGGCGCACCGACCGCAATCGCTGGTGATCGCCAACCGCACGGTGGAAAAAGCCGAGCAACTGGCGCGTGAGTTCGATGCCTTGGGGCCGGTGGTGGCCAGCGGGTTTGCCTGGTTGCAGGAACCGGTCGATGTGATCATCAACGCCACCTCGGCGAGCCTGTCCGGTGAGCTGCCGCCGATCGCCGACAGCTTGGTTGAGGCCGGGCGTACGGTGTGCTACGACATGATGTATGCCAAGACGCCTACGCCGTTTTGCGAATGGGCGACCCGGCTGGGTGCGGCCAAGGTGCTCGATGGGCTGGGGATGCTGGCCGAGCAGGCGGCTGAAGCGTTCTTCATCTGGCGCGGGGTGCGGCCTGAAACCGGGCCGGTGCTGGATGAGCTGCGCCGGCAGCTAGCGCGCGCCTAAGCAGACTTCTCAGGGCCGCTGTGCGGCCCTTCGCGAGCGGTCTCGATCAATCTGTAAAACGGATCGGGCAACCTTGCACCCCTTCCAGCTTCTGCAACTCTTCCACCACCTGCGCGCGTGCGCCCTGCAGCGTCAGGCTGCCGCCTTGGCGCATCAAGCGTCGCGCCTCGCGGTGCAGCATGTCCACGCCCGAGTAATCGATGAAGTTCACCTGCCGCGCATCGATCACCACATGTGGCCCCTCGCAACGCTGCAAACATACCTGCAAGTAATGTGCGGCGCCGAAGAAGATCGATCCACCCACGCGCAGCACATCCGCCTGCCCTTCCCGGCTCTGCTGCACCCGTGGCCGCGAGGTGCGCTTGAGGTAGAAGAACAGCGACGCCAGCACTCCGGCGTAGATCGCCGTTTGCAGCTCCAGTAGCAGGGTCGCGGCGGCGGTCAGTGCCATCACCACGAACTCCGAACGGCTGACCCGGAACAACGCGCGGATGCCGCGATGGTCGACCAGCCCCCAGCAGATCAGCAGGATGCTACCGGCCATCGCCGGGAGCGGCAGGTGGGCGATCAGCCCGGCGCCGACCAGCGCGAACAGCGCCACCCACAGTGCCGAGAACACCCCGGCCAGCGGAGAGCGTGCCCCGGCTTCCAAGCTAAGGCCCGAGCGGGTGAAGGACCCAGCGGACAGGTAGCCGGAAAAAAACGCCCCGGCGATATTCGACAGGCCCTGTGCGCGGATTTCCTGATCTGGATCGATCAGCTGTTCCGAACGCGCCGACAATGAGCGCGCGATCGACAGGCTCGTCACCAGCCCCAGCATACCCACCGCCACCGCGCTGGGCAGCAGGCGCAGTATCAGTTCCAGGTCCAGCAACGGCAGCGGGCTGAACGGCGGAAGCTGGCCGGTGAACGCCGCCACCCTGGGCACATGGCCGAAGTAACCCGGCAACAACCAGGCCCCCAGGCTTACCAGCAGCAAGCTGATCAACAGGCTCGGCCAGCGTGGACGCCAGAGCTTGAGGGCGACGCCGATCACCAGCGTGGCCAGGCCCAGCGCAAGCGACGGCAGGTCCACTTCGCCGACATGCCCGACCAGGTCCTGCACGGTTTTGAGCGCTGTGGCCTGGCTTGGCAGGTCCAGGCCCAGCAGATTGGGCAGTTGGCCAAGGGCGATGACGATCGCTGCGCCAAGGGTGAAGCCGAGCACTACCGAATGCGAGACGAAATTGACCAAGGCCCCGAAGCGCAGTAGCCCCAGCAGCAGTTGGAAGGCGCCGCCCAGCAAGGTCAGCAGCAGCACCAGCGTCACATAGTCGGCGCTGCCGGACACCGCCAGCGGGCTGATGCTGGCGTAGAGCACGATGGAGATGGCCGCCGTTGGCCCGCAGATCAGGTGCCAGGACGAGCCCCACAGGCAGGCGATCAGCACCGGCACGATGGCGGCGTACAGGCCGTATTCGGCGGGCAGGCCGGCGATCAGCGCGTAGGCGATCGATTGTGGCAGGGCCAGGATGGCGCCGCTCAGACCCACCAGCAGATCCTGGCGCAGGCTGCGGCCCGATTGACGGGGGAGCCAGGTGAGGAAGGGCAGCAGGTGGTCTAGACGTGGCATGGGTGTTCCTGGTTCGAGATCGCAGGCGAGGGCTCTGCCCTCGTTTCGCGGCACAAGGCCGCTCTCATAGAACTACACATAACTTGTTGATTTAGAAGGAATCTGTTGGAGCGGGCTTGCCCGCGAACACCGGCAAAGCCGGTGCCATCCACCGAGTCGCCTGCTTCGCGGGCAAGTCGGGGCGCCGAACCGCCGCTCCCACAGGGTACGCGGAGCGCTTGCGAAATCAGTTCTCTNTAATGCGCACACCTGTAGGAGGCCTAGCAGACGAAACTCAGATTTTGGCTTTTACTGCCGCTGTTGCATCGCCATCGGCCTTGGTCGTCACCCCGGCCAGCCAACCCTCCAGTACCTGTGGGTGCGCCTTGACCCAGGCCTTGGCCGCGTCGTCGAAACTCACTTTTTTATCCACAACCTCGGCCATGATGGCGTTTTCCATGTCCAGGGTGAACGTCAGGTTGCCCAGCAGCTTGGCGGCATTCGGGCAGGCTTGTGGATAACCCTTGCGGGTCAGGGTGTACACCTCACCCTGGCTGCCGAACCACTGCTCGCCGCCGGTCAGGTAGTGCATCTTCAGCTTCACGTTCATCGGGTGCGGGGTCCAGCCCAGGAACGTGATGAACTGCTGTTTCTTCACTGCCCGGTCCACCTGCGTCAGCATCGCCTGCTCACTGGACTCCACCAGCTTCCACTGGCCCAGCCCGAACTGATTGTTGTCGATGATCTCTTTCAACGATAGGTTGGCCGGCGCGCCGGAGCCGATACCGTAGAGCTTTTTGTCGAACTGTGCGGCGTATTTTTGTAGGTCGGCGAAGTCCTTCACCCCGGCGTCCCACACATAGTCCGGTACCGCGAGGGTGAATTCGGTACCCTTCAGATTGCGCGACAAGCGCTGCACATCGCCGGTGGCGACGAACTTGTCATGGAAGCCCTGCTGCGCCGGCATCCAGTTGCCGAGAAAAGCATCTACCCGGCCGTCTTTAAGGCCGCCATAGATGATCGGTACGGCGAGGCTGTCGACCTTCACCTGATAGCCCAGGCTTTCCAGAAGCAGGCGGGCTATGGCGTTGGTGCTGGCGATATCGCTCCAGCCGGGGTCGGCCAGCTTCACGGTGCTGCATTGCGCGTCGCTGTCGGCGGCATGGGCGGTGCCCAGGCCCAGGGCCAGGGCGATCACTGCGGTGGAGAACTTCTGCATGGCGGCCTCTCTGCTCAATCCAGGGGTGCGGGCTGTGGATAACGTGCCTTGCGCTCGAGGTCATCGAGATCGATATGGTTGCGCATGTACTGTTGGCTGGCGTCCACCAACGGTTGATGGTCCCAGCTTTTCAGCTTGCCGATGGCCAGTGCCTCGGCCACCAGGCGGCGGCGCCGTTGGCTTGCCAACACCTGCTGGCGCAGGCTGGGGATATCCCAGCGCTGGCGTGCCTCATCGACAAATGCCTGCAGCAGCGCCTGGTGGTCTGGGCTGCCGGTGAGGTTCTCCCGCTCGTGCGGGTCGCGGCTCAGGTCGAAGAGTAGGCATGGGTCGTCCTCGCTGTACACGAACTTGTAGGCGCCACGGCGGATCATCATCAGCGGGCCGAGCGTCCCCTCGGCCATGTACTCGCCAATCACCTCGTCATGCCCGCCCTGCCCTTGCATGTGACCGAGCAGCGAGCGGCCATCCAGGTGCAGTTGTTTATCCACAGCGCCGCCGGCCAGTTCCACCAGGGTGGGCAGCAGGTCGCAGGTGGACACGTTGGCGCTGACCCGCGCGGGTCTGAAGTGTTGCGGCGCGTGCACCAGCAGCGGCACCCGGGCCGACATCTCGAACCAGTGCATCTTGTACCAGAGCCCACGCTCGCCGAGCATGTCGCCGTGGTCGCCGGAGAACACGATCAGCGTATCGTCAGCCAGGCTGCATTCTTCGAGAGTGCGCAGCAACTGGCCGATGTTGTCGTCGATGTAGCTGCAGGCACCGAAGTAGGCGCGGCGGGCGTCGCGGATTTTATCCACAGGCAGGGCCTTGTCCCACAAGTCGTAGACCTTGAGCAGGCGTTTTGAATGCGGGTCTTGCTGGTGCTGGGGGATTTCGTCGCACGGTAGTGGAATATCCACAGCCTCGTACAAGTCCCAGTAGTGTTGGGGAATGCTGTACGGGTCATGGGGATGGGTCATCGACACGGTCAGGCAGAATGGCCGGTCATCGCCTTGGCGCACGTGGTCGTACAGGTACTGGCGAGCCTTGAACACCACCTCCTCGTCGAAATCCAGTTGGTTGGTGCGCACGCAGGGCCCGGCTTGCAGCACCGACGACATGTTGTGGTACCAGCTCGGGCGCACGTGTGGCTCATCCCAGCTCACCGCCCAGCCATAGTCGGCCGGGTAGATGTCGCTGGTCAGACGTTCTTCGTAGCCGTGCAACTGGTCGGGGCCGCAGAAGTGCATCTTGCCCGACAGCGCCGTGCGGTAGCCGAGGCGACGCAGGTAGTGGGCATAGGTGGGCACGTCGGCGGGAAAGTCGGCGGCATTGTCGTAGGCGCCGATGCGGCTTGGCAGTTGGCCGCTGACCAGGGTGAAGCGCGACGGCGCGCACAGGGGGCTGTTGCAGTAGGCGGCGTCAAATACTACCGCCTGCTCGGCAAGCCGGGCCAGATTAGGCATCTTGATCGGTGACGGGGCGTAGATCGGCAGCAGCGGCGCGGCCATCTGGTCGGCCATGATGAACAGGATGTTGGGTCGCTTCACTGGTGTGCCTTCCATCTTCGATTGTTATGGGGAGTGCTTGCAATCGAGCATGCTGCTGTGGATAAAGGCGGTAAAGCCCATGCCGGGCAATGAGTGGGATTAGCCCAGCTTATGTATGACCACCTCGCTGACTTGTCGCTCGACACCGTGCGCGTATTCGAAGCCGCCGCCCGCCTGCGTGGTTTCACCGCCGCTGCGCTCGAACTGGGCACCACACAGCCGGCGGTGAGCCAGCAGGTCAAGCGCCTGGAAGTGCAATTGGGTACCCGGCTGTTCGACCGCATCTACCGAGGCATCGAGCTGACCGAGGCAGGCCAGGTGCTGTTCGAGCAGGTGCAACAAGGCTTGCAGGCCCTGGACGAAGGGGTGGCGCAGGTCAGTGGGCGTGGCCAGCGCGAGGTATTGCAGGTGGCCACTGATTTCGCCTTCGCCGCGTTCTGGTTGATGCCCAGGCTGCAACGTTTTCACGCAGCCTATCCGCACGTGGATGTGAGTCTGGTGACCGGTGAGCGCAGCCAGGGCATGTTGCGCCCGGACATCGACGTGGCGGTGCTGTTCGGCGATGGGCGCTTTCACCAAGGTGAGCCCCGATGGCTGTTCGACGAAGAGGTGTTTCCCGTCTGCAGCCCGCGTCTGATCCGTGACAAACCCTTGTCAGCCGTGGCCTTGCAACGGTTGCCGTTGCTCCATCTGAAGGGCGAGCAGGCCAGCCGCTGGTTCGACTGGGCTGGGGTGTTTCGAGGGCTGGGTGTGGATAGCCCGCCGCCTGCCGGACAACTGCGGTTCGACAACTACACTCTGCTGATCCAGGCGGCAATCGCCGGACAAGGCGTGGCGATTGGCTGGGCACACCTGGTAGACGGCTTGGTTGAGCAAGGGCTGTTGTGCCGCCCGCTGGAGGGCAGTTTGCGCTCGACACGCGGGTATTACGCGGTGCTGCCGCCGCGTAAGCGGCGCGGGGCGTTGATCGAGCGGTTCGTGGATTGGCTGGAGCAGGAGCGTGGGTCGTAACTGGGGTTGCTGCGCAACCCACCGTCGGGACCGCGCCAGACTTTTCATGTGGGAGCGAGCTTGTCCGCGAAGCAGACAACGCCGATGCTAAGGCAAAACGCTGTCTAAACAGGAGCCACCGTGCAAAGGATCAAGGGTTACCACGCCCACGTGTACTACGACGCATCGACCATGGAGCAGGCCCGCGAGCTGTGCGAAGAGGCGACGCGGCTGTTTGGCGTGAGCATGGGGCGTATGCACCAGAAACCGGTCGGCCCGCACCCGGACTGGAGCTGTCAGCTGGCCTTCGGCCCGGAGTTGGTGGGCGTGGTGTTGCCGTGGCTGGCGCTGTATCGCAAAGGGCTGGTGGTGTTCTTGCACCCGCTGACGGGCGATGAGTTGGCCGATCACCGCGACCATGCGATCTGGATGGGCGCGGTCAGGCCGCTGGACCTGTCGATTTTTGCAGGTTAGGCCTACACCGGCCAGCCAGTTGCTTTGCGATGCTTCGCGGGCAAGCCCGCTTCCACAGAGGCGCGCCTAGCTTCAAGCTGGCGCTGCACGCGTGGGAGCGGGCTGGCGCTGCTAGCGCCGCGCGCCGCGCACACCTTCAGCCAGCGCCGAGCACAGGCTCAGCACGTCGTCGACAGCCTGGTCAGCGTCCTTGGCCTGGGCGATCTTGTCGACCAGCGCCGAACCCACCACCACGCCATCGGCCAGGCGCGCGATGGCCGCCGCTTGCTCGGGCGTACGGATACCAAAACCGACACTCACCGGCAGGTCGGTGTGGCGGCGCAGCCGGGTGATCGCTTCGGTTACCTGTTCGGTCGTTGCCGAGCCTGCACCGGTGACGCCTGCCACCGACACGTAGTAGACGAACCCGGAGCTACGCTCCAGCACACGCGGCAGTCGCGCGTCGTCAGTGGTCGGGGTGGTCAGACGGATGAAGTCGATACCAACGGCCTGGGCCGGGGTCGCCAGCTCGGCGTCGTGCTCCGGCGGCAGGTCGACGATGATCAGGCCATCGACGCCAGCGGCTTGCGCCTCGGCGACGAACGCTTGCACACCGAAACGGTGGATCGGGTTGTAGTAACCCATCAGCACGATCGGCGTGGTCTGGTTGTCGACGCGGAATTCACGCACCATTTTCAGGGTCTTGGCCAGCGTCTGGCCCGCTTCCAGGGCGCGCAGGGTGGCCAGTTGGATGGCCACGCCATCGGCCATCGGATCGGTGAAGGGCATGCCCAGCTCGATCACGTCGGCACCTGCGGCGGGCAGGCCCTTGAGCACGCGCAGCGAGGCGTCGTAGCCTGGGTCGCCGGCGGTGACGAAGGTGACCAGGGCCGCGCGGCCTTCGGCTTTCAGTTCGGCAAAGCGTTGTTCGAGACGGCTCATGCCTGTTTCTCCTGGGCGGCCATGTGGGTCATCACGGTTTGCATGTCCTTGTCGCCACGACCAGACAGGCAGATCACCATCAGGTGGTCCTTGGGCAGGGTCGGGGCGCGCTTGATCGCCTCGGCCAGGGCGTGGGCGCTTTCCAGCGCCGGGATGATGCCTTCGAGGCGGCAGCAGGTGTGGAAGGCGTCCAGGGCCTCGTCGTCGGTAATGCTGACGTACTCCACGCGCTTCACTTCATGCAGGTAGGCGTGTTCTGGGCCGATGCCGGGGTAGTCCAGGCCAGCGGAGATCGAATGCGCGTCGGTAATCTGGCCGTCGCCGTCTTGCAGCAGGTAGGTGCGATTGCCGTGCAGCACGCCAGGTACGCCACCGTTGAGGCTGGCCGCGTGCTTGTCGGTGCTCACGCCGTGGCCGCCGGCTTCGACGCCGATGATGCGCACGCTGGCGTCGTCGAGGAACTCATGGAACAGGCCCATGGCATTGGAGCCGCCGCCGACGCAGGCGATCAGGCTGTCGGGCAGCCGCCCTTCCTTCTCGTGCAACTGGGCGCGGGTTTCCTTGCCGATGATCGACTGGAAGTCGCGGACCATCGCCGGGTACGGGTGCGGGCCGGCCACGGTGCCGATCAGGTAGAAGGTGTCGTCGACGTTGGTGACCCAGTCGCGCAGGGCCTCGTTCATGGCGTCTTTCAGCGTGCCGGTGCCGGCGGTGACGGGCACGATCTCGGCGCCCAGCAGCTTCATGCGGAATACGTTGGCCTGTTGGCGCTCGATGTCGGTGGCGCCCATGTAGATCACGCAGGGCAGGCCGAAGCGCGCGGCCACGGTGGCGGTTGCGACACCGTGCATGCCGGCGCCGGTCTCGGCGATCAGGCGCTTCTTGCCCATGCGCTTGGCCAGCAGCACTTGGCCGATGCAGTTGTTCACCTTATGCGCGCCGGTGTGGTTGAGTTCTTCACGCTTGAAGAAGATCTTCGCGCCGCCGCAGTGTTCGGTCAGGCGTTCCGCGAAGTACAGCGGGTTGGGACGGCCAATGTAGTCGCGCTGGAAGTAGGCCAGTTCTTCGAGGAACGTAGGATCGGCCTTGGCAGCTTCGTACTCGCGGGCCAGGTCCAGCACCAGCGGCATCAGGGTTTCGGCCACGTAGCGGCCGCCGAACGCGCCGAACAGGCCGTTGGCATCTGGGCCGGCGCGATATTGGGTCTGGGTCATGGGACGCTCCATAGGCGGTGTAAGGGGTTGGTTGCGTGTTGGCTTCTTCGCGGGCAAGCCCGCTCCCACAGGATCGAGGTCATCCTCAGGTTTACACCTTCCCTGTGGGAGCGGGCTTGCCCGCGAAGAAACCAACACCGTCGATGGGCTTTACTCTAACTAGCGCACGCTGTCATGAAAACCGATAAGATTGCGCAAACCTGTCAGAAAAACTCACAAGTAAAATGGCCCACGACCTTCCCCCGCTCAACGCCTTGCGCGCCTTTGAGGCGACTGCCCGGCTCAACAGCGTCAGCCAAGCTGCCGAAGCGCTGCACGTGACCCATGGCGCGGTAAGCCGGCAGATCAAGGTCCTTGAAGAGCATCTGGGTGTGGCGCTGTTCGTCAAGGACGGGCGTGGCGTCAAACTCACAGATGCCGGTATTCGTCTGCGCGATGCCAGCTTCGAGGCGTTCGACCGCTTGCGCGGCGTCTGCGCCGAGCTATCGCGGGACGCGTTCGAGGCGCCCTTCGTGTTGGGCTGCTCTGGTAGCTTGCTGGCGCGCTGGTTCATACCCCGGCTCGGACGCTTGAAAGCCGACCTGCCAGAGTTGCGCCTGCACCTGTCAGCCGGCGAAGGCGACCTCGACCCGCGCCGCCCTGGCCTGGACGCGTTGCTGGTGTTCGCTGAGCCGCCGTGGCCGGCAGACATGCAGGTGCATGTGCTTGCCGAGGAACGTATCGGCCCAGTGCTGAGCCCGCACTTCGAAGGCTACGATCGTTTGAAAGCCGCGTCAGCCGAGGCATTGCAGCAAGAAGTGGTGCTTCATACCACGTCCCGGCCGCAAGCCTGGCCGACATGGGCAGAGCAGAATGGGTTGGCAGGCGATGTGCTCGAGTACGGCCAAACCTTCGAGCATCTGTACTACCTGTTGGAGGCAGCGGTCGCAGGCCTGGGGGTGGCCATCGCGCCACAGCCGCTGGTGGCGGACGACCTGAAGGCCGGGCGTTTGGCCGCGCCCTGGGGCTTTTCCCCTACCCGCGCGGCCTTGGCCCTGTGGGTGCCTCGGCGCGCTGCCGATGGGCGCGCAGAACGCCTGGCGCAGTGGCTGCGCCAGGCGCTTGCGCAGCAAGCTGGTTAGTTGCGGCGACACATCAGGTAGGCGGCCAACAGGCCTAGGGCGCCAACGGCCACACCTGCGGTGGTCCAGGGATGCTGCTGAGCATAGTCACGGGTGGCGATGCTGGTTTCGCGGGTGCGGGTCTTGACCTCTTCGTAGGCATCGCTGAGCAGGCTGCGCGAGTGCTTGAGGGCGTTCTCGGCATTGCCGCGCAGCGCCTTCATGGTTTTGTGGGACTCTTCCGAGGCGTCATGCTTGAGGTGCTCCAGTGCCTTGAGCAGGCTCTCGATCTCCGCTTCCATGCTTTCCAGCGAGGTCTTGCGCAGCGAGTTGTGGGCCATGGTGACTCTCCTTCGCAGTGAATGGGTGTAATGGTTGCGACTACACCGCCTGCCGAAAGTGCGATCGAACTTTGCAGGGCCAAGTGTGCTCGCAGGTAAACCAGGCCTGCGCTGCTAGGCTCAACTGACGGTTCACGCAAAAGGAGAGCGCTCATGTCCGATCATCACACCTACAAGAAAATCGAACTGGTGGGATCCTCGCCGACCAGCATCGAGGATGCGATCAACAATGCCCTGGCTGAGGCCGGCAAGAGCATCAAGCACCTTGAGTGGTTCGAAGTGGTCGATACGCGCGGGCACATCCGCGATAACAAGGCTGCGCATTTCCAGGTGACGCTGAAGGTGGGTTTCCGTATCGCCAACAGCTGATCGAGATCCGGGCTGGCTTTGCCCGGCGCGATGGGGTAATTAGCCAGAGGGGGGCGCAGCGGCTGCGCCCTTTTCGACTTTCTATCTGTACAAGGAATGCGCTAGATGAAGAAGTTGATCGTTGCGATGGGGCTGATGGCACTGGCGGGCGGGGCTTTGGCGGCGGGCAAGCCGTGCGAGGAACTCAAGGCGGAAATCGCCGCTAAGCTCGATGCCAAGGGGGTCACAGGGTATTCACTGAAGATCGTCAACAAGGGTGAAGTGGCCAAGGGTGAAGTGGCCAAGGGTGAAGTGGCGGGCAAGGTCGTCGGCACCTGCGAGGCAGGGACCAAGGAGATTGTCTACAAGCGCAGCTAAGCTGCTGCGTTCTTCGCGGGTATTCGCCCCCACAGGTGGCACCCGGCGCAACGCGCACGGTCGCTGTGGGGGCGGTTACCTGCGAGGCCTTTCACTCGGTTTTTAGCGCCTGCGCCATCAGTTCATAAGAGCGAATCCGGTCGGCGTGTTCGTACAGGTCGCTGGTGAAGATCAATTCATCGGCCCCTGTCTGCTCCAGCAACACCTCCACTTTTGCCCGCACCTTTTGCGGGCTGCCGATCATCGCCAAGCCCAGGAAACTGCTCACCGCTTCACGTTCGTGGGGTAGCCACAGGCCGTTCATGCTCTGCACCGGAGGGCGCTGCATCAAGCTCTGGCCGCGCATCAGGGCGAGGATGCGCTGGTACACCGACGTGGCCAGGTACTCGGCTTTCTCGTCGGTCTCGGCCACCACCATCGGCACCCCGAGCATCACGTAGGGTTTATCCAGGCTGGTCGACGGCTTGAAGTGGTCGCGGTAGATGCGGATCGCCTCGTGCATGTAGCGCGGTGCGAAGTGCGAGGCGAACGCATAGGGCATGCCGCGCATGCCTGCCAACTGCGCACTGAACAGACTGGAGCCGAGCAGCCACATCGGCACCTCGGTGTCGTGGCCTGGGACGGCGATCACTTTTTGATCATCGGTACGCGGACCGAGATAGCGTGACAGCTCCTCGACATCGTCTGGGAAGTCGTCAGCGCTGCCGGCGCGGTCGCGGCGCAGGGCATGCGCGGTCATTTGATCTGAGCCCGGCGCGCGGCCCAGCCCCAGGTCGATGCGACCCGGATACAAGCTGGCCAGGGTGCCGAACTGCTCGGCAATCACCAGCGGCGCGTGGTTGGGTAGCATCACGCCGCCAGAACCGATGCGGATGGTCGAGGTGCCGCCGGCCAGGTAGCCGATCAGTACCGCCGTGGCGGAGCTGGCGATGCCGTCCATGTTGTGGTGCTCGGCCACCCAGAAACGCTGGTAGCCGAAGCGCTCGACGTGTTGCGCCAGGTCCAGCGAATTACGCAGCGACTGTGCAGGGCCGCTGTCGGCGCGCACGGGCACCAGGTCGAGGGTGGAAATTTTCAGGTCTCGCAGGTGCGTCATTGGAGCCTCCGCAATGGATGGTTGGCCCGAAGGCCCTATGGACTGTGTATGGGCACATTCGATGGATTCAATGGCTGGCCTGGGATTGATCTGAACTTGGCGTCGACGCTGTCCTCACATTTCTAGGTAGTCAACCCAGTACCAGGAGGCAACATGAAGAAGACAGCATCGGCGATCTGGCAAGGTGGCCTGAAGGACGGCAAGGGCCTGTTGTCCACAGAAAGCGGGGCGCTCAAGCAAAACCCCTATGGCTTCAACACGCGCTTCGAGGGCACGCCGGGGACCAACCCCGAGGAGCTGATCGGCGCCGCCCATGCAGGGTGCTTTTCCATGGCGCTGTCGATGATGCTGGGCGAAGCGGGATTGACGCCCGAGCGTATCGACACCATCGCCGAGGTCAGCCTGGACAAGCAGCCTGACGGTTTCGCCATCACTGCGGTGCACCTGACCCTCAAGGCCAAGGTGCCCGGTGCGAGCGAGGCGAAGTTCCAGGAGATCGCCAACCAGGCCAAGGCCGGCTGCCCCGTGTCGAAGGTGCTCAACGCCTCGATCACGCTCGACGCGACCTTGCTGCAGTAGGGCGCAACGGCGGCGCGTTGCGGTAGTCTAACCAACGTCGGCAGCGCCGCCTGCCCTTTGAGGAAGCGTTCCATGATCCGCGTAGCAATCGCCGTGCTGGCATCGACTTTGGCCACGGCTGTTTTGGCGGCTCCCAAGCCGTGCGAGGAACTCAAGGCCGAGATCGAAACCAAGATCCAGGCCAGTGGAGTGACCTCCTACACCTTGGAAATCGTACCCAACGCTGACGTCAGCGATTCGAGCATGGTGGTGGGCAGCTGTGATGGCGGGACCAAGAAAATCATTTACCAGAAGAATGATCGGTAGATGCAACTGCCTTGACCAATGCCTGAAAACGGCTTGAACCGGACCACCGCGACGCGGTGGATGGTACCGGCTGCGCCGGTGTTCGCGGGGTAAGCCCGCTCCTACAACCTTCGCACTAGCCCGTGAATGTCGGCTTGCGCGGTCGGTGTAGGAGCGGCCTTATGCCGCGATGGGCTGCGAAGCAGGCCTGGGAGAGCAGCATTACGTTCCCACAGGGGCGTTATCACGGAATGCAAAACACCTCGCTGGGCTCGTCTACCACCACCTTGCGGCTGGCGTCGTACATCAGCAACTGCGGCTGCATCACCGGTGCCCGCGCTTCCAGGCGGTAGCGTTCACCTGCCTTGAAGTCGTTGAAGCGCACGGTGAGGTAGCAGGTCCGTTCCGTCGGCTCGGAGGTGAGCCCGCCGGAGTACACCTCGAAATCGAAGCGCACCACCAGTTCGTGCTTGCCGGGTGATACCTGGAAGTAACGGCCATCGTTGAGGCGTTGGCCATCCAGACGGTCGGCCATGATGGTTCGACCGGGGGTGGTGGTGGAGAGATCGACCCAGGCCTTGCCGGGGTCGACAGGAGGCAAAGGGCTTGCGCACGCCCCCAGCGCACTAAGGGCGATGAGCATCAAAGGCTGGCGCATGGTAGAACTCCGCTCGCGGTTCATAGGCTTTAAGCATAGCGCCGTTCATGATCTTCAGGTGCGTTGGCAGCCCGCAGGTTCACCCTGGCCAATCAGCTTGCGCTGTTGGTCGTAGAGTTTGATCCAGGGCCGAAAACCGATGCTGCCGGCCTGCATCTGGTAACGCTGGCCGGCGTTGAAGTCCTTGAACGTCAGGTTGAGCTGGCAATCGCGCCACAGCGGGTTTTGCACCGGGCCGATATTGCTCGGCGCAACGGCGAACTGATAGCGCACGGTCAGTTCGTGATTGCCGGGCGGTACTTCGAAGTAGCGGGTGTCTGCCCAGTCGCGTTCGTCCACTTGCAGGGCATGCAGTGAGGTGTCGTCGTGCGCGCTCAGGTCTATCCAGGCCTGGTTCGGGTCCGGGTCGGGCAACGTGGCACAACCTGACAGCAGCATGAGTGTGCCTACGGCAAACCGAGTACGCATGGCGAAGCTCCCCTTGGCGAGATAGTCTTGGTCGCATTCGGCCGACGAGCGAGATAGACAGCCTCTATGTATGGACGTGTGCTTTTCAGGCGCTGCAGCCGTCGGGCTCTGGACCGTGTTTTCACGCGCTTTGTTCCCCTCGCCCTGGGCGTTCTGCTGAGCGGTTGCTCAAGCCTTGGCTACTACGCACAGCTCGCCAACGGCCAGTGGCAGCTGCTGCGTGCCCGCGAGCCGGTGCAGCAAGTGATCGACGACCCGGCCACCGGCCCGGCGTTACGCCAGCGCCTGCTGCTCGCCGAACAGGCCCGGGCCTTTGCCAGTGCGCACCTGAAATTGCCGGACAACGGCAGCTACCGGGTGTACGTGGAGCTTGGTCGGCCTTACGTGGTGTGGAACGTGTTCGCTACCCCGGAGCTGTCGTTGCAGCCGCTGACCCACTGCTTCCCGATTGCCGGTTGCGTGGCCTACCGTGGCTACTACCAGCCGGGCGCCGCACGTGGCGCGGCGGCTTTGATGCGCCAGCAGGGGCTGGATGTGTACGTGGGCGGGGTGGAGGCCTATTCGACCCTGGGCTGGTTCGACGATCCAATTTTGTCGAGCATGACCGGCTGGGGCGATGAGCGCTTGGCCACGGTGATCTTCCACGAACTGGCGCATCAACGTTTCTACGTGAAGGACGATACCGCGTTCAACGAGTCGTTCGCCTCGTTCGTGGAGCAGGAAGGCACGCGGCAATGGCGTGCTGCCCGTGGGCTTGGGGCGATCGAGGATGGCAGCGCGGCGCAGCGCGAGCAGTTCATCCGCTTGGTACTGGCTAGCCGCGAGCGCTTGCAGGCGATCTATGCGGGACCATTGGACCAGGCCAGAAAGCGCGAGGCCAAACAAGCTGAGTTCGCGCGGCTGCGTGCTGAGTACCGTGAAGTGCGTGACCGAGACTGGCATGGTGATCGGCGTTTCGATGCGTGGATGTATGCGCCGTTGAACAATGCCAAGCTACTGCCGTTTGGACTTTATGACCAATGGGTGCCGGCGTTTTCCCAGCTGTTCGAGAATGCTGACAGGGATTGGCTGAAATTTTATGCACAGGTCGAAAAGTTGGGACGCATGCCGGCCTTGCAGCGCAAGGCTGCGCTTGGTGAGCTGATGCCGCGCCATTGATACCTTGTGAAGGGCCGCACAGCGGCCCTGATTCGTCAGCGCACGAACGCCTGGTGCAGCTCGGTCAGTGTCTGGAAGTGAAACGCCGGCGCCTCGGCCTCCAGCTCCTCGCGGCTGCCGAAGCCATAGCCCACCGCTACCGCTTGCAGGCCATTGCTGCGCGCACCGATCAGGTCGTGCTTGCGATCACCGATCATCAGCGTGTGTGCCGGATCCAGGCCCTCCTCGTCCAGTAGATGGCGGATCAGCTCGACCTTGTTGGTCCGGGTGCCGTCCAGCTCGCTGCCGTAGATCACCTTGAAATGCCGGTCGAAGGCGAAGTGCCGGGCGATTTCACGGGCGAACGCCCAGGGCTTGGACGTGGCGATGTACAGGGTGCGGCCTTGGTCGTTGAGTGCTTGCAACAGCTCGGGCACGCCGTCGAACACATGGTTCTCGTACAGGCCGGTGACCTTGAAGCGCTCGCGGTAGAAGTTGACCGCCTCCCAGGCCTTGGCTTCGTCGAAACCGTAGAACTGCATGAAGGCCTGCAGCAAGGGGGGACCGATGAAGTGTTCGAGGCGGGTCAGGTCGGGCTCGTCGATGCCCAGCTTGGCCAGGGCATACTGGATCGAACGGGTAATCCCCTGGCGCGGGTCGGTGAGTGTGCCGTCGAGGTCGAAGAGGATGTTTTGCTGGTGCATGGTCAACTCGTGTCTGGAAGTTTCTACGGGAGCGGCGGTGTGCCCTTGAGGGTTATTCGTCGTAGCCTTCTGCCAAATGCTGGTCCTTGAGCTTGACGTAGTTACCCGCGGTGTAGGGGAAGAACGCATGTTCCTGCTCGCTCAGCAGGCGTACCTGCTTCACCGGGCTGCCCATGTACAGGTAGCCGCTGACCAGGCGCTTGCCCGGCGGCACCAGGCTACCAGCGCCAATAATCACCTCGTCCTCGACGATGGCACCATCCATGATGGTGCTGCCCATACCCACCAGGATGCGATTGCCGAGGGTGCAGCCGTGCAGCATGACTTTATGGCCGATGGTCACTTCGTCGCCGATGACCAGCGCAAAACCGTCGGGGTTGAAGGGACTGGCGTGGGTGATGTGCAGCACGCTGCCATCCTGCACGCTGGTGCGCGCGCCGATGCGGATGCGGTGCATGTCGCCGCGCACCACCGTCAGCGGCCAGATCGAGCTGTCTTCACCGATCTCGACATCGCCGATGACCACCGCCGAACGGTCGACGAAGGCGCGTGGTCCAACTTTCGGCGTGTGTTCCTGGAACGTCCGGAGGGCCATGATAGTGTTCCTCTGCAATGCCGATAGGCAGGCTGCCTGCTGCGGTCGGCGTCGATTGTAATTAAGATGGTCGTGTGTTTCTCCTGCCAAGGTACCCGAACCGTGAGTGCGAACAACCCGCTGCTGCAGTCCCATGATCTGCCGCCCTTCTCGGCAATCCGCGCCGAGCATGTGCTGCCGGCGATCGAGCAGATCCTCGCCGACAACCGCAAGGCCATCGCCGAGATCCTCGAAAAGCAGGGCAAGAACCCTACCTGGGCCGGCTTGGTGCTGGCTATGGACGAACTCAACGACCGCCTGGGCGCTGCCTGGAGCCCGGTCAGCCACCTCAATGCGGTGTGCAACAGCAAGGAGCTGCGCGAGGCCTATGAAGCGTGCCTGCCGGCGCTGAGCGCCTATTCCACCGAACTGGGCCAGAACCGCGCCCTGTTCGAGGCCTACGAGGCCCTGGCCGCAAGCCCTGAAGCCGCCGGCTTCGACGTGGCGCAGAAGACCATCATCGACTACGCCTTACGCGATTTCCGCCTGTCGGGTATCGACCTGCCGGCTGACAAGCAGCGCCGCTACGCCGAGGTGCAGAGCAAGCTCAGCGAGTTGGGCAGCCGCTTCTCCAACCAGTTGCTTGATGCCACCCAGGCCTGGACCAAGCATGTCACCGACGAGGCTGCCTTGGATGGCCTGACCGACTCGGCCAAGGCGCAGATGGCCGCCGCCGCCCAAGCCAAAGGCCTCGACGGCTGGCTGATCACCCTGGAATTCCCCAGCTACTACGCGGTGATGACCTACGCCAGCGACCGCGCCCTGCGCGAAGAGCTGTATGCGGCCTACTGCACCCGCGCCTCCGACCAGGGTCCGAACGCCGGCCAGTTCGACAATGGTCCGGTGATGCAGCAGATCCTCGACTTGCGTCAGGAGCTGGCGGGCCTGCTGGGCTATGCGAACTTCGCCGAACTGAGCCTAGCCACCAAGATGGCCGAGTCCAGTGACCAGGTGCTGAGCTTCCTGCGCGACCTGGCCAAGCGCTCCAAACCGTTCGCCGCCCAGGACCTGGAGCAGCTCAAGGCGTATGCCGCCGAGCAAGGCACTGCGCAGCTGGCCAGTTGGGACGCCGGCTACTTCGGTGAGAAGCTGCGGGAGCAGCGCTACAGTGTGTCCCAGGAAACCCTGCGCGCCTACTTCCCGATCGACAAGGTGCTCGATGGTCTGTTCAGCATCGTGCAGCGCCTGTACGGCATCGAAATCGCCGAACTCAAGGGCTTCGACAGCTGGCACCCGGATGTGCGCCTGTTCGAGATCAGCGAAAACGGCCAGCATGTCGGGCGCTTCTTCTTCGACCTGTACGCCCGCGCCAACAAGCGCGGCGGCGCCTGGATGGACGGTGCGCGCGACCGCCGTCGTACCGCGTCCGGCAGCTTGCAAAGCCCGGTGGCCAACCTGGTGTGCAACTTCACTCCGGCGGCGCCCGGCAAGCCTGCATTGCTGACCCACGATGAGGTCACCACGTTGTTCCACGAGTTCGGCCATGGCCTGCACCACCTGCTGACCCGCATCGAGCATGCCGGGGTTTCCGGCATCAACGGTGTGGCCTGGGACGCGGTTGAGCTGCCGAGCCAGTTCATGGAGAACTGGTGCTGGGAGCCCGAGGGTCTGGCGCTGATCTCTGGTCACTACGAGACTGGCGAAGCCCTGCCTCAGGACCTGCTGGACAAGATGCTGGCGGCCAAGAACTTCCAGTCCGGCATGATGATGGTGCGTCAGCTGGAGTTCTCGCTGTTCGACTTCGAGTTGCACGCCACCCACGGCGATGGACGCAGCGTGCTGCAAGTGCTCGAAGGCGTGCGCGACGAAGTGTCGGTGATGCGTCCTCCCGTGTACAACCGCTTCCCCAACAGCTTCGCGCACATTTTCGCCGGGGGCTATGCGGCGGGCTACTACAGCTACAAGTGGGCTGAAGTGCTGTCGGCCGATGCCTTCTCGCGTTTCGAAGAAGAAGGCGTGCTCAATGCCGAGACCGGCCGCGCCTTCCGCGAGGCGATTCTGGCTCGTGGTGGCTCCCGCGAGCCGATGGTGCTGTTCGTCGACTTCCGGGGCCGTGAACCTTCCATCGATGCACTGTTGCGCCACAGTGGCCTCACCGAGGACGCGGCGGCATGAGTGAGGTAGCCGTGAGCAAGACCAAGCGACGCTTCATCGCCGGGGCCGTGTGCCCCGCGTGCAGCGAGATGGACAAGCTGATGATGTGGAACGAGGACGAGGTGCCGCACCGCGAGTGCGTGTCCTGTGGTTTCACCGACACCCTCAATGAGCAGGGACTGTCAGTGCCCAAGGAAATCGGCACTCGGGTCAACCAGCTGGCGCCGAAACCGGCGCCGGCCAAGGTACAGACGGTGCAGTTCTTCCCCAATCCGAAGTTGAAGAAACCCACTGAGTAACGCCAACAGGCGGCTTGGCGATGCTGGCCGGGCCGCCTGTTGCGCGTAGGTGGTAGCTATTCAACGCAGCGGCTAACCGCTGACAGGACATGCTCGCTCGCTCATTCATAGCGCGAGATTGCCTCATGTCCACCGATAATCCCCTTCTGCAGCCCAGTGCCACACCGATCGATTACGATGCGGTGACCCTGGACAATACCCGCGCGGCATTCGCCCACGCCCTCGATGCCCACCGTGAGGGTATTGCCCGAATCATCGCTGACCAAGGCGAACAACCCACCTGGGACGACCTGGTGCTTGCTGTCGATGCCCTCGATGCGACGCTGATCGCCGTCCTGATGGCGGCTTCGCCGCTGGCCTACAGAGGCGATGACTGGATCGACCTGGTCAACGAGCTGTATGGCCAACTGATGGCGCGCCTGGATGAAAAACTTGCCGATAGTGTGCTTCAGGGCCTGTACCAACGCCTTGCCGAGAGTCCGCAAGGCATGAGCCTGGATGCCCATGAACGCGCGGCCCTGAACGGGCACCGCGACGCGTTCTTGTTGCACGGTGCGGCGCTCGATCAGGCCGGCAAGGCCAGGCTGGTCACCTGTCAGGCACGCATTCTCGATCTGGTCGGGCAGTTTGGCGCGAACATGCAGTTGGACGGCCACCTCGTCACGGATGCCGCGCAACTGCTCGGCATGCCGGCGCGGGCCTTGGCGGAGTTGGCGGAAAAAGCCAAGGCAGAGGGGATGGACGGTTGGTTGATTGGTGCCGACAAGGACTCGACGCGCCTGATCCTCGAGGGGGCGAGCGATCGCGAGCTGCGCGAGACGACGTACCGCCGTCATCACCAGCGCGGCGTGGGGGACGCTGAACGTCAGGACAACGGCGCGGTGCTGCTGGCGCTGGCCCAGGCACGTGACGAGAAAGCCCGTTTGCTCGGTTTCGCCGATCATTCGACACTGAGCTTGAAGACCAAGAGCGCCGGCTCCCTGGCACAAGTCCAGGCCTTCCTGAACGGGCTGGCGGAGCGGATCCAGCCGATCATGACGCAGCGTCGCGCCGCTTTGGAAAGCCTGGCGAGTGATTTTGGGCTGGACTGTCTGCAACCGTGGGACCGGGCCTACGTGCAGCAGTTGGAGCGCCAGGCGGCCCAGTTGCCCGGCATGGATACCTTCAGCGAGTACTTTACCCTGGCCAAGGTGCTCGAAGCCTTGCAGTCCCTGGCGCAGCGAGTGTTTGGCGTACAACTGGTGCGCGCCCCGGCCAAGATGGCGGTCTGGCAGGCATCCGTCGAGGCGTTCGAGGTATGGCTCGATCATGCACGGGTTGGCTACCTCTACGTAGATGCGTTGCAGTACCCAGGTAAGGTCCCTGACCAAGTTGAGACCCGCTCTGTACATAACCGCCGAGTCGACGCCGAAGGACGCTTCCATCCTGCAGTGGCCATTGTGTTCAGCGATATTGCGCAGCCACCCGCTGGCAGCCCGCCGCTGCTGGATCACCTGGCCCTGCGCAAGCTGTTCCATGAGTTTGGGCATGCGTTGCACTATGTATTGGTACGCACCACCAACCAGCTGAACTCGGACATCAGGGGGCTGGGGGCCGACGGGGTGGAGGTGTTCGGTAATCTGTTCGAGCGCTGGGTATGGGACGCAGGTTTTCTGGCCGACATGTCGGCGCACAAGGACCACGGCGCCAGCCTGCCCCAGGCCGAGCTCGAGCGTTTGCTGGAGAACCTGCGCCTGGACCAGCTGGACAAGGCCGCGGAGAATCTATCGCTGGCCTTGTTCGACCTGGATTTGCACACCACGCCGAACGATGGCAGGCCCCTGCGCCAGCGCTTGTCCGATGCGCGTGCCCGTTGTGGGTACTGGCCGCTGGAGGCGTACGAGCACCCCGCGCACAGCTTCGATTACCTGTTGAGTTACTACGATGCGGGCTACTACGCGTATGTCTGGTCGGACGTGCACGCCTTCGACCTGTTCTCGCGCTTTCAGGCCAATGGCCTGACGGATCGCAACACCGGCCTGGCACTGCAAACGGCCTTGCTCGACCCCGGTGCCGCGCGACCGTTGCTCGACGGGATGCGTATGTTCCTGGGGCGCGAGCCGAACGATGAGGCCTACCTCGCCTATCATCGCTTGACCTGATCGAAGGTGCTGGAGGCGTCAGCATTATCGCGATACTGTATTTATATACAGTCAAGGTGCGACATCATGATTCCTCCAGCCCCGCAAAAAGGCCGTGGTACGGCGCATAATCCGCATAACCGCTTCGCTGCACGCGTTTCGGTGGTAGAGGACGATGGCTGGCACCATGAGGTCCCGTCCACTCAGGGTACCGAGGTGCGGATCGAGACGGCCAAGACCATCATCAGCCACAACACCTCGCCCGACCTGCCTTTCGACCGGTCCATCAATCCCTATCGCGGTTGCGAGCACGGCTGCATCTACTGCTACGCACGCCCCAGCCATGCCTACTGGGACCTCTCCCCTGGGCTGGATTTCGAGACCAAGCTGATTGCCAAGACCAACGCCGCCGAGGTGCTCGAACAACAGTTGAGCAAGCCGGGCTATGCCTGTGCGCCGATCAACCTGGGGGCCAACACCGACCCTTACCAGCCCATCGAGCGCGAACAGCGACTGACCCGGCGTCTGCTCGAGGTGCTGCTGCGTTACCGTCATCCGGTGACCATCGTCACCAAGGGCGCGTTGGTGCTGCGCGACCTCGACCTGCTGGCTGAACTGGCCAGCCAGCGCCTGGTGCGGGTGATGGTCAGCCTGACCACACTTGACGACCAGCTCAAGCGTACCTTGGAGCCCCGTGCGGCGGCGCCTAACGCACGTCTTCGAGCTATCCGTGTGCTGCGCGAGGCCGGGGTGCCGGTGGGGGTGCTGTGCGCGCCGATGATCCCGATGATCAACGACCGCGAGCTGGAGCACCTGCTGCAAGCCGCCCATGGTGCCGGCGCGCAGAGTGCCGCCTACATGCTGCTGCGTCTGCCGCTGGAGGTGGCGCCGCTGTTCGAGCAGTGGTTGCACGATCACTACCCGCAGCGCGCTGCCCATGTGCTGAGCTTGATCCGACAGAGCCGAGGGGGTGAGCTGTACGACAGCCGTTTTGGGGTGCGTATGCGCGGTGAAGGGGTGTTCGCCGAACTGCTTGAGCAGCGGTTTCGCAAGACCGCGCGGCAGTTGGGCTTTGCAGGGCGTGAAGCGCTGGCGCTGGACTGCACGGCGTTCTGCCCGCCGGGTGGGCAGATGGCGTTGTTCTGATCGGTCGCCACTGGCGTATCGGTGTGTTCGGCGAGTTACCCGGAATGTCACTCATGCCACCTCATAAAATCATTAGTGGCTATTGGCATTTGATGTTTTTTTGCTATTATCCGGTTCCCGCCTTTTTTATCTGGAACGCCCGTTCTAGAGCCTCCCAATTAAGTTTCAGTTAAGTTTTCTCCGCTAGCGTAGGAAATCAGTCCACCGCGGCTGTGATTAATTACCTGTGCGTGTCATCTAAATCCTCGCATAGCCATAATCTTTCCCCGGTAACATGGAACGTACCCACAACCGTCAAGAGGATGAATCATGCCCGTCAAGGACCCTTCCAAGGCCGTCCCGGCTGCACCCGCCGAAAGTGCCGATGCTGCCCTCAAGCATATCGTCGACGGCTTCCTGCGCTTCCACAACGACGTCTTCCCTGAGCAGCAAGAGCTGTTCAAGAAGCTCGCCACCGCGCAGAAGCCCCGCGCGATGTTCATTACCTGTGCCGACTCGCGCATCGTCCCTGAACTGATCACCCAGAGCTCGCCGGGCGACCTGTTCGTCACCCGCAACGTGGGTAACGTGGTTCCGCCTTATGGCCAGATGAACGGCGGCGTTTCCAGCGCTATCGAGTACGCCGTGCTGGCCCTGGGCGTGCACCACATCATCATCTGTGGCCACTCCGACTGCGGTGCGATGCGTGCGGTGCTCAACCCGCAATCGCTGGCCAAGATGCCGACCGTCTCTGCCTGGCTGCGCCACGCTGAAGTGGCTCGCACCGTGGTCGAGGACAACTGCAGCTGCGGTACCCCGCACGAGAGCATGCAGCTGGTGACCAAGGAAAACGTCATCGCCCAGTTGCATCACCTGCGCACTCACCCGTCGGTGGCCTCGCGCCTGGCGGCCGGTCAGTTGCACATCCACGGCTGGATCTACGACATCGAAACCAGCCAGATCGAAGCCTACGATGCCGCCAGCGACAGCTTCCTGCCGCTGACCTCGGGCGAATCGATCCCCTGCGCCACTCCGAGAGGCCGCTACTAAGCGACCCTGTCACGCTGAACAGACCTTGATAGCCGGCTGCACCCAATGGGTGCGGCGCGGCCTTCGCCTGCCTTGAATTTCCCTGACTCGCTTGCCGGCACGTCCGCTGGCGGCCTGCGCCTGCGCGCGATTCAGGGATCCCCGTGCCTGCGGCCAGCGGGATGGCCGTGATCGAGAAAGGAGCTTCATGGTGAACAAGACACAGATCAAAGCGGCCCTGCCGCGCGAATTACTGGCCTCAGTGGTGGTGTTTCTGGTGGCGCTGCCGCTGTGCATGGGCATCGCCATTGCCTCGGGTATGCCACCGGCCAAGGGCCTGATCACCGGCATCATCGGTGGCATCGTGGTGGGCTTTCTGGCGGGCTCGCCACTGCAAGTTAGCGGCCCGGCGGCTGGCCTGGCGGTGCTGGTGTTCGAGCTGGTACGTCAGCACGGCATGGCGATGCTCGGGCCGATCCTGTTGCTGGCAGGCGTGCTGCAACTGTTGGCGGGACGCTTTCGCCTGGGTTGCTGGTTCCGGGTCACTGCACCAGCGGTGGTGTACGGCATGCTGGCCGGTATCGGCGTGCTGATCGTGCTGTCGCAAGTGCATGTGATGTTCGACACAGCGCCGCAACCCTCGGGTATGGATAACTTGCTGGGCTTCCCGGCCACCCTGGCGGCGGCGCTGCCGCTGGAGAGCGCAGGCGCTGGCTGGCAGGCCGGAGCGCTGGGGCTGGGTACTATCGCGATCATGTGGGGCTGGGAGCGTTTTCGCCCGCAGCGCGTGCGCTTCATCCCCGGCGCCCTGCTGGGGGTCGCTGCGATGACGGCGGTCAGCCTGTGGCTGGCGTTGCCGGTGAACCGGGTGCAGGTGCCGGCCGACTTGTCCGAGGCCATCGACTGGCTGCGCCTGGACGACCTGCTCAAGCTGGCTGATCCGACCCTGCTGGTGGCGGCCTTCGCCCTGGCCTTCATCGCCAGTGCTGAGACGCTGCTGTCTGCCGCAGCCGTGGACCGCATGCACAGCGGCCAGCGTTCGGACTTCGACCGCGAGCTGTCGGCGCAGGGTATCGGCAACATGCTATGCGGCCTGCTTGGCGCATTGCCGATGACCGGGGTGATCGTGCGTAGCTCGGCCAACGTGCAGGCCGGTGCGCAGACCCGCGCTTCGGCGATCCTGCATGGGCTGTGGTTGCTGGCGTTCGTGGTGGCGTTGAGCAGCGTGTTGCAGCAGATTCCAGTGGCGAGCCTGGCGGGTGTGTTGGTGTACACCGGGGTGAAACTGGTGGACATCAAGGCCTTGCGCAGCCTTGGGCGCTACGGGCGCATGCCGATGCTCACCTATGCGGCCACCGCTCTGGCGATCATCTTCACCGACCTGTTGAGTGGCGTTTTGCTGGGCTTTGCCTTGACCTTGCTGACCCTGGCGCTGAAGGCGGCGCGGTTGAAGATCAACCTGTCGCAACGGACCGAGCCGGGACACATGGAACTGCGCATGAGCGGCGCGGCGACTTTCCTCAAGGTCCCGGCGTTGACCCAGGTGCTGGACAGCGTGCCGGCTGGGACCACCCTGCATGTACCGTTGGGCAACCTGAGCTACATCGACCATTCCTGCCTGGAATTGCTGGAGGATTGGGGGCGTAGCGGTGCGGCCCACGGTTCGCGGTTGGTGCTGGAGCAGCGGCGCTTGAAGCGGCGGGTTGAAGGAAGGTTGCGCACAACGGCGGGTGTTGGGGCTTGAACCCCGGTATCTCGCTCGCCTGATAGGGACCTGTCGCGAGCAAGTCGCATCGGTGCACCGCCGATGCGACTTGCCCGCGAAGAGGCCGGGACGGGAAGCGTCAAGTTCAGGCCGACTGGCCCAACTCCACACCCAGCCGGCGTGACAGGCACGGCCAGCGTTTCCAGGCGGCGCCGGTTTCCGGGCTACTGAGCCTGTCGCGATAGGCCTCCACCGACTCCACGGCGAAGCTGTCCTCGTCGAGCATCTCGTCAACCGAGTGGTGCACCACTTCATCGAGCTGGTTGGCGAAGGTTTCGCCGATCAGTTGGTGGGCGATCAGGTTGGCCACAGTGGTGTCCACCGGGATCAGCGGCTGCTGGAAGTGGCGGATATACAGGTCGTTGACTTCCTCCACCAGCCGGTGCGCCAGGTAGGCTTCATCGAGCAGGCAATCGAGGCCGACATGCCCGGCCATTACGCTTGGCGGTTGCAGGAAGTAGGCTTCGGCAATTTTCAGTACGGGCTTGATCTGCGATTCGATGCCCGCTTCGAGCGCTACGTTGTGCGCTGCTTCGAGTAATTCGGGGACTTCGTCGATGTAGGCGCTGACAAAACGCGCCAAGGTTCCCTGAGCATCCTGCTGTGGCAGTTGGATCGAGGGGTGCAGGTGAGGCACTTGCTGTTCGAGGCGGGATTTCAGTTGGCCTGTACGGCTCTCATGTTGATGGGCTTGGTGAATCTGCTCGCGTACCGCAGCGATGTTCATGACAACTCCAGGGACAAGGCGTTACAAACGGAAGACACTAAATTAGCGCGGTATACGGAATGTATAAGACGTATTTGGAATAAAAATTCCACGTCTTCGAAAGCTCGGCTATATCAAAGTGCCATCATCTTGCCCCAAGCCCGGTAGCATGCAGGTTTCGAGGCCGATATCGGATTCTGTGAAGATCATTTAATACTGTGCATTGCGCCGCAATGACCGCTGTCTATACTCCGCTTGAAACGTGATTCGTTGATGAGGCCCGACTGCCTTTAGCAGGGGGCTCGGTCGTCGAAGTCAGGCAGTCTTGGCCGCCGTTCCCCCCTTTGTCGTAGCAGGTCGTCCACGCCTCCGGGACAACAAGAACGATAAGGGGAACCCGCAATGATGCGACATCCACATGTCTGGATGGGCCTCCTGCTGTGGTCGGTGTTGGGTCGGGCGCACGCGGCCTGGACCGTGAACATGGCGCCCGGGGCGACGGATGTCTCCCACGCCGTGTTCGACCTGCACATGACCATCTTCTGGATCTGCGTGATCATCGGCATCGTGGTGTTCGGCGCGATGTTCTGGTCGATGGTCGTGCACCGCCGCTCCACCGGGCAGCAGCCTGCGCATTTCCACGAGCACACCTGGGTGGAAATCCTGTGGACGGTGGTCCCCTTCCTGATCCTGGTGGCCATGGCCATTCCCGCCACCAAGACCTTGATCGATATCTACGATGCGAGTGAGTCGGACATCGATATACAGGTCACCGGCTACCAGTGGAAATGGCACTACAAGTACCTCGGCCAGGACGTGGAGTTCTTCAGCAACCTGGCCACCCCCGCCGACCAGATCCACAACAAGGCGCCCAAGGACGAGCATTACCTGCTTGAAGTCGATCAGCCACTGGTGCTGCCGGTGGGGGCGAAAGTGCGCTTTCTGGTCACGGCAGCCGACGTGATCCATTCCTGGTGGGTGCCGGCTTTCGCGGTCAAGCGCGACGCGATCCCAGGCTTCGTCAACGAGGCCTGGACGCGCATCGAGAAGCCCGGCATCTACCGTGGCCAATGCACCGAGCTGTGCGGCAAGGACCATGGGTTCATGCCGGTGGTGGTAGAGGTCAAGTCCAAGGCCGACTACGACACCTGGCTGGGTGAGCGCAAGGCCGAGGCGGCCAAGCTCAAGGAGCTGACCAGCAAGCAATGGACCCTCGACGAGCTGGTCGAGCGTGGCGACAAGGTCTACCACACCACCTGCGTGGCCTGTCACCAGGCCGAAGGCCAGGGCCTGCCGCCGATGTTCCCGGCGCTCAAGGGCTCGAAAGTCGCCACCGGGCCCAAGGAGGAACACCTGAGCGTGGTCTTCCATGGCCGTCCGGGCACGGCCATGGCCGCCTTCGGCAAGCAGCTTTCGGAAGTCGATATCGCCGCCGTGGTCACCTACGAGCGCAACGCCTGGGGCAACAACAAAGGCGACATGGTGACACCACAGGATGTGCTGGCGCTCAAGCAGGCCGACGCGCAATGAACCGGTGCCAGATGGCAGGAGACAGGACATGAGTGCAGTGATCGACGACCACGCCCACGGCCAGGAGCACGCCCACGGCCCGGCCAAGGGCCTGATGCGCTGGGTGCTGACCACCAACCACAAGGATATCGGCACGATGTACCTGTGGTTCGCCTTTAGCATGTTCCTGCTGGGTGGTTCGTTCGCCATGGTGATCCGCGCCGAGCTATTCCAGCCAGGCCTGCAAATCGTGGAACCGGCGTTCTTCAACCAGATGACCACCATGCACGGGTTGATCATGGTGTTCGGCGCGGTGATGCCGGCGTTCGTGGGTTTGGCCAACTGGATGATCCCGCTGATGATTGGCGCCCCGGACATGGCCTTGCCCCGGATGAACAACTTCAGCTTCTGGCTGCTGCCGGCGGCGTTCCTGCTGCTGGTGTCGACCTTGTTCAGCCCAGGCGGCGGGCCGAACTTCGGCTGGACCTTCTATGCCCCCTTGTCGACCACCTACGCCCCGGCCAGCGTGACCTTCTTCATCTTCGCCATCCACTTGATGGGGATCAGCTCGATCATGGGCGCGATCAACGTGATCGCCACCATCCTCAATTTGCGTGCACCGGGCATGACCCTGATGAAGATGCCGCTGTTCGTCTGGACCTGGCTGATCACCGCATTCCTGTTGATTGCCGTGATGCCGGTGCTGGCAGGTGTGGTGACCATGATGCTGATGGACATCCACTTTGGCACCAGCTTCTTCAGCGCCGCAGGTGGCGGCGACCCGGTGTTGTTCCAGCATGTGTTCTGGTTCTTCGGCCATCCCGAGGTGTACATCATGATCCTGCCGGCCTTCGGCGCGGTCAGCTCGATCATCCCGGCGTTCTCGCGCAAGCCGCTGTTCGGCTACACCTCGATGGTGTACGCCACCGGCGCGATCGCTTTCCTGTCGTTCATCGTTTGGGCCCACCATATGTTCGTGGTCGGCATTCCGGTGGTGGGTGAGCTGTTCTTCATGTACGCCACCATGCTGATCGCCGTGCCCACAGGGGTGAAGGTGTTCAACTGGGTGAGCACCATGTGGGAAGGCGCGCTGACTTTCGAGACGCCGATGCTGTTCGCCATCGCCTTCGTCATCCTGTTCACCATCGGTGGTTTCTCTGGGTTGATGCTGGCCATCGCGCCGGCGGACTTCCAGTATCACGACACCTACTTCGTGGTCGCCCACTTCCACTACGTACTGGTGCCTGGCGCGATTTTCGGCATCTTCGCCTCGGCCTACTACTGGCTGCCGAAATGGACCGGGCACATGTACGACGAAACCCTTGGCAAGCTGCACTTCTGGTTGTCGTTCATCGGTATGAACCTGGCCTTCTTCCCCATGCACTTCGTAGGGCTGGCCGGTATGCCGCGACGTATTCCCGACTACAACCTGCAGTTCGCCGACTTCAACATGGTGTCGTCGATCGGTGCCTTCCTGTTCGGCACTACGCAGATTTTCTTCCTGTTCATCGTCATCAAGTGCATCCGCGGCGGCGCCCCGGCGCCTGCCAAGCCGTGGGATGGCGCTGACGGCCTGGAGTGGACGGTGCCGTCGCCGGCGCCCTACCACACCTTCCAGACCCCGCCGGACGTGAAGTAGGAGCGCGGCGATGGACGGCCTGTCGCTCAAACGCCTGGTCACCCGCCTGCTGCTGTTGACGGTGGTGATGTTCGCCTTCGGCTTTGCCCTGGTGCCGATCTACGACGTGATGTGCAAGGCGTTCGGCATCAACGGCAAGACTGGCGGGCAGTACGCAGGCACGCAGGTCAGCGACCCGTCGCGTTCGGTGCGGGTGCAGTTCATGTCGACCAATGCCGGAGACATGAGCTGGGAGTTCCACTCAACCGCCGACCAGATCGAGGTCAACCCTGGTGCGGTGAACCAGATGGTCTTCATCGCCCGCAACCCTACCCGGCATGCGATGAGCGCCCAGGCCATCCCCAGTATCACCCCGGCCGAGGCGGCCGCTTACTTCCACAAGACCGAGTGCTTCTGTTTCACCCAGCAAGTGTTGCAACCCGGCGAGCGCATCGAGATGCCGGTGCGTTTCATCGTCGACCGCGATCTGCCTGAGTCGGTGAAACACCTCACGCTGGCCTACACCCTGTTCGACATCACCGCTCGCCACCCGCCCGTCGCCCCTGCCGCGACCCAGGCCGCCCGTTGAGGGAAGGAGAAACGCCATGGCAAGCCACGAGCACTACTACGTCCCGGCGCAGAGCAAGTGGCCGATCATTGCCACGATCGGCCTGTTCATCACCGTGTTCGGCCTGGGCACCTGGTTCAACGACCTCAAGGCCGGCCACCCGGAGTCCCACGGGCCGCTGATCTTCTTCGTCGGCGGGCTGTTCCTGGCGTACATGTTGTTCGGCTGGTTCGGCGCGGTGGTCAAGGAAAGCCACGCTGGGCTGTACAGCGCGCAGATGGATCGCTCGTTCCGCTGGGGCATGAGCTGGTTCATCTTCTCTGAGGTGATGTTCTTCCTGGCCTTTTTCGGAGCACTGTTCTACGTGCGGGTGCTCGCCGGGCCATGGCTTGGGGGCGAGGGGCACAAGGGAGTGGCGCACATGCTGTGGCCCAACTTCGAGTTCGTCTGGCCGCTGCTGCATACCCCCGACCCGAAACTGTTCCCGCCGCCCAAGGAGGTGATCGATCCGTGGCATTTGCCGCTGATCAACACCCTCTTGCTGGTGAGTTCCAGCGTGACCGTGACCATTGCCCATCACGCCCTGCGCAGGGGGCATCGTGGGCCGCTGAAGCTCTGGTTGGGGCTGACCATCCTGCTGGGGCTGGCGTTCCTGGCGTTGCAAGCGTTCGAGTACCACGAGGCCTACACCAAGCTGGGGCTGACCCTGGGCTCGGGGATCTACGGCGCGACCTTCTTCATGCTTACCGGCTTCCACGGTGCGCACGTGACCCTGGGGACGTTGATCCTGTTCGTGATGTTCTGCCGGGTGATGCGCGGGCACTTCAACCCGGACAAGCACTTCGGTTTCGAAGCGGCCAGTTGGTACTGGCATTTCGTCGATGTGGTGTGGGTCGGGCTCTTCATCTTCGTGTACGTGCTTTGAAGGACAACCAAGACCCCTGTGGGAGCGGGCTTGCCCGCGAATGCGTCGGAACATGCAACATCGTATGCGCGGGCAAGCCCGCTCCCACAGGTTCAGATGACATCTTCAAAACGGCGCGTGGGACACCAGTTGCCCACTGATGAACCCCCAGGCCACCAGCCCGACGGTAAGGGTGGCAAGGGCAACGCGCACGGTGAGGGCCTTGAGCAGCCGGGTCGAGTGGTCTTCATCCTTGACCAGGAATACCAGGCCACTGAACAGGCTGGCGATGGTAGCCAGCAACATCAGGACGATCGCGGCCTTGAGCATGGCGAAACTCCGGGGGATGCGGTGATGAACACAAGTATAGCGTTCGCCCTGGCAGGCCCCCGATGAGGCCGTTCCGTCCGGGGCTGGTGCCAACCTTGGTAGTGCTCGCGCTGCTGCCCGGGCTGATCGCCCTTGGCTGCTGGCAACTGCGCCGTGCGGACGAAAAGCGCACGCTGATGGACACCTATGCGGTGCGCCAGCTGGAGGCCCCGGTGGCGGTTGCGCAATTGCAGCAGTTGCCTGATCCGGCTTTCTACCCTGTGCGCCTGCATGGCCACTTCGACAGCCAGCACAGCCTGTTGCTGGACAACCAAATGCGCGACGGCAAGGCCGGCGTCGAGTTGCTGCAACCCTTCTTCGATCAGCAGAGCGGTCAGTGGCTGCTGGTCAATCGCGGTTGGCTGCCCTGGCCTGATCGTCGGGTGCCCGTGCATTTCGACACCCCGGAGCAAGCCCTGGCATTGCAAGCGACGGTGTACGTAGCCCCCGGCAAGACCTTCCAACTGCACCCCGACCCTACCGGTGGCCAGTGGCCGCACCTGCTGACTGCCATCGAACCCAACGGGCTCTGGCAGCAGTTGGGGCGCGAAGGTTTCGCTCACGAGCTGCGCCTGCAGCCAGGCCCGGCCAGCTACCGGCTGGACTGGCCGGTGGTTGCCATGGGGCCGGAAAAACACCTGGGCTATGCCATGCAGTGGTTCGCCCTGGCCAGCACCCTGGTGCTGCTCTACCTGTATTTCGGATGGCACAGACACAACAAGGAGAACCCTCATGGCCGCCGCCACCTCCCCGCTGAACGTGCCTGAAGGCCGCAAGGCCCGTGGGCGCCTGCAACTGCTGCTGATCCTGCTGGTGGTGCTGGGGCCGATGATCCTCGCCACCAGCATGTACAAGCTCAACTTCTGGGTGCCGGACGGTCGCAGCTACCACGGCGAGATGATCGGCAACGGCCAGGGCCGCGCCGACATTGGCATCGATGCCCAGGACGCACGCTGGCAACTGCTGGTCAGCGCCCCGCAGGCGTGTGCCGATGACTGCCGCCAATTGGTGTACCTGGCCCGGCAGATCCAGATCGGCCTGGGCCGTGACGCCAGCCGTGCCAGCCATGCCCTGGCCGCCGCGCAGCCGCTGGCGACGGACTACCAGGCGCTGCTGGGGCGTGAATACCCGCAGTTGCAGCGCTACCCGCTGGATCTTCAGCGCTACCAGCACGCTGTCAGCGTGCCGGGGCCGCAGCTGTGGATCGTCGATCCGCACGGCAACCTAGTGCTGCGCTACGACGCTAAAGCCAACGGCAAGCAGGTGCTGGACGACCTGCGCCATCTGCTCAAGTTGTCCAACATCGGCTAGGAGCCTGCCATGGCTAGACCTGGATTCCGACTCGCGGTGTTCGCCACCTTGCTGGCGCTGCTGGTGGTACTGCTCGGCGCTTATACCCGGCTGACCCACGCCGGCCTCGGCTGTCCTGACTGGCCGGGCTGCTACGGCTTCATCAGCGTGCCCAAGACCGACGCGCAACTGGCGCATGCCGAGCGGCATTTCCCCGAGCACCCGGTCGAGGCGGCCAAAGGCTGGGCCGAGATGGTGCATCGTTACTTTGCCGGCACGCTTGCCCTGGTGATTGCCCTGCTGGCCGTCCAGGCCGTGCGCCGACATGCCCGGGACGGCCAGCCCTACCGTTTGCCGCTGCTGTTGCTGGGTGTGGTACTGGCCCAGGCGGCGTTCGGCATGTGGACCGTGACCCTGAAACTCTGGCCGCAGGTGGTCACCGCGCATTTGCTTGGCGGATTCACCACCCTGAGCCTCTTGTTCCTGTTATCCCTGCGTCTATCTCGGGCCTTTGCGCCATTGCCCAAGCTGCCGTTGAGTGTGCGCAGGATCGCGGCGCTGGCCTTGCTGGTGGTGATCGGGCAGATCGCCCTGGGCGGCTGGGTCAGTGCCAATTACGCTGCCGTCGCGTGTATCGACCTGCCCACCTGTCATGGCCAATGGTGGCCGGCAGCGGACTTCAGCAATGGCTTCCACCTCACCCAGCATGTGGGCCCCAACTACCTCGGCGGGCAGTTGGACAGTGATGCACGCACGGCAATCCACATCAGCCACCGACTGGGCGCCTTGATGGTCGTGGCAGTGCTGCTGACGCTCAGTTGGAAACTCCATCGTCACGGCCTCACGGGCCTGGCGCGCCTGGTGTTGCTGGCGCTGGCGGTACAGGTGGGGCTGGGCGTGAGCAACGTGGTATTGCACCTGCCGCTGGCGGTCGCGGTGGCGCATAACGCGGGCGGCGCCCTGCTGCTGCTAAGCATGGTGCTGGTGAACTACCGCATTCGCGTGGCGGACAAATTGCCTGTCGGGCTGGGCTGGCGCCTGCGCCCAGTAACCCACGCGGGTGCCTCACTGCACATGAGGAACGATTCGTGGCGACGCTTCTAGGCACGCAACGCCAGCGCGCGGGTTGGCGCGATTACCTGGAACTGACCAAGCCCAAGGTAGTGGTACTGATGCTCATCACTTCGCTGGTGGGCATGTTCCTCGCCACCCGCGCCGGGGTGTCCTGGAGCGTGCTGCTGTTTGGCAACTTGGGGATTGGCCTGTGCGCCGGCGCGGCGGCGGCAGTCAACCATGTGGTCGACCGGCGCATCGATGCGCTGATGGCACGCACCCACCAACGTCCGCTGGCCCAGGGGCGGGTCGCGCCACATGCGGCGCTGGGTTTCGCCCTGGTGCTGGGGCTGACGGGCATGGCCGTGTTGCTGGCTTTCACCAACGCCCTGACCGCCTGGCTTACGCTGGCCTCACTGTTGGGTTATGCGGTGCTCTATACCGGCTTTCTCAAGCGTGCCACGCCTCAGAACATCGTGATCGGCGGTTTGGCTGGCGCTGCCCCGCCGCTATTGGGCTGGGTCGCGGTCAGCGGACATGTGGGCGCCGAGCCGCTGTTGCTGGTGCTGATCATCTTCGCCTGGACCCCGCCGCATTTCTGGGCGTTGGCCATCCACCGCAAGGCCGAGTACGAAAAAGCGGATATTCCCATGCTGCCGGTGACCCATGGCGAGCGCTACACGGCCCTGCATATCTTGCTCTACACCTTGATCTTGCTGGCGGTGAGCCTGTTGCCGTTCGCCATCCACATGAGCGGGCCGCTGTATCTGGTGTGTGCATTGGTACTGGGGCTGCGCTTCCTGCACTGGGCGTGGGTGTTGTACCGTGGCAGCCGGCCGCACGCGGCGATCAAGACGTTCAAGTACTCTATCGGCTACCTGTTCGCCCTGTTCATCGCCCTGCTCGTTGATCACTACCTGTTGCTGAGCCTATGACCCGAACCCAGAAAACCGTCTTCATCCTCGTTGCCCTGGTCGCGCTGATCATGGGTTTGACCGTCAACAAGGTGCTCAACGACCGGGGGCAGTTGAACCCCACCGAGCTGATCGATGCCGGCATCATCCTGCTGCCCCAGAGCCGCACGGTGCCGGATGTGAAGATGACCGACCAGAACGGCCAGCCAATCGCGCTGGACCAGCTTAAGGGTAAGTGGTCGTTGCTGTTCTTCGGCTACACCTACTGCCCGGACATCTGCCCGACCACCCTTGCCCAACTGCGCCAGGTGAAGAGCGAGTTGCCCAAGGAAGCGGTCGAACGCTTGCAGGTGGTGCTGGTGAGCGTGGACCCGAACCGTGACACGCCAAATCAGCTCAAGCAGTACCTTGGCTATTTCGACAAGGATTTCGTCGGGGTCGCGGGAAGCATCGAGGACACCCAGAAGCTGGCCAACGGCCTGAGCATTCCGTTCATTCCGGCAGATACCAGCAAACCCGGCTACACCGTGGACCACAGCGGTAATCTAGCCGTGGTCGGGCCGGACGGGCGCCAGCGCGGCTTCATTCGCGCGCCGTTCAACAACCAGAAGCTGGTGGCGCAGTTGCCGGGGCTGGTCAAGCGCGATTGAGCGCGCGTGGACTTTGGACTGCCCCCAAGAAGTTGGACACCAATCCAACCCT
>NZ_VAUO01000021.1 GCF_005796105.1 Pseudomonas mosselii
GCAAAGCCGGTGCCATCCACCGCGTCGTCTGCTTCGCGGTGGTCCGCCACTCCGGCAAGCCCGCTCCCACAGGACTGTGCAAAGCCTGAATCCAGCGCTGCTCCTGTAGGAGTTCACCCCGCCCTGCCGGGCTGCGCTGTCGTGCAGAGAACTGATTTCGCAAGCGCGCCGCGTACCCTGTGGGAGCGGCGGTTCGGCGCCCCGACTTGCCCGCGAAGCAGGCGACTCGGTCGATGGCACCGGCTTCGCCGGTGTTCGCGGGCAAGCCCGCTCCCACAGGTCCCTGCTAAATCAACAAGTTATGTGTAGCTCTATGAGAGGACTGTGCAAAGCCTGAATCCAGCGCTGCTCCTGTAGGAGTTCACCCAGCCCTGCCGGGCTGCGCTGTCGTGCAGAGAACTGATTTCGCAAGCGCGCCGCGTACCCTGTGGGAGCGGCCTTGTGTCGCGAAAGGGCTGCGAAGCGGCCCCAGGACTTGTGCAGCGGCCGAGACTTTTGGGGCTGCTGCGCAGCTTTTCCGGCCGGTACGGCGCCCCGCCAAGGCCGCTCCTGAAGCCCTGCACGCCTCATGATCAGCGCTTCATGCAGCGCTGATAGCGCTCATCCACCCGACCCGCGAACCATGCCGTGGTCAGCTTGCGCGTAATCTTCGGGCTCTTGAGTTCGATCCCCGGCAACACCGCACGCGGCAGCGCCTTGCCCGCCTTGCTCTCAGCCAGACGGAACACCCCCTCGTACAGCGCGGTCTGCTCCAGCGCCAGGCTGCTTTCCTGCTCCAGTTGCGAGCGGATCTGCGGATTACGCAGCCCCAGCGCCGGCCCCAGTTTGCGCGCAGCCGTTTCGGTCTTGCCGGGCAGCAACGCACCCGGCGCGATCAGGTCGCCGTCCAATGCCAGCGATGCCCCCGTGACGCGGCTGAGCGCTGCCTGAAACGCCGCATTGCGGCTGGCGTACCAGCCCGCATTGAAGTCGGCGAAGCGGTACAACGGGCGCTCGTAGTGGGTGGGGTAACCCAGCAGGTGGGCGATGCCGAAATACATCCCGCCACGGCGGGTGAACACTTCCTGGCGCAGACTGCCGGTGTAGGCATAGGGGTAGCCCTTGGCGTGCTGCTCGGCAAAGTCGATGCTCACCTGCATCGGCCCGCCTGTGTGCACCGGGTTCAGCCCGTCCAGCAGCGTGCGTCCCAGCGGCAGGCGACCGATCACCTCATCGTACAGTTCGCTGAGCTGACGCTCGCTGCGCACGGCCAGCAGGCGCTGCTGGTAGGTCTTGCCATTGCTCGAGGGGGTCTGCAAGGCGCCGTCGACCAACAGTTTCGGGATATGCAGGCGCGCCGCGCGGCGGTCGATCTCCTGGCGCGCGATGCGGCCCAGGTTGGGCACCTGGGGATCGGCGCTGAACGTCGACTCCTGCTCGGTCACCGCCAGCACCGCGCACAGGTTGCGCTTACTCGGCTCCAGCGCCTGGGCCTGGAACGCCACCTGGATGTCCTCGGCCCAACCTTCGCGGTCCTTGACCTGCGCAGGCAGCAGGCGCAGCAGTTGACTGCGGACCTGGGCCGGGTCGGCCTAGGGGGCTGCCTCGCGGCGCCCCACACAGCCTTGCAGCGACGCCAGGATGAACACCGCCAGTAGCGCTAGCCGTCCGCTCATGATCCACCTTCTGTGCCTATGACTCTACTCAGCCTAGCGGCACCGGGCAGTTCGTTTCAATCAGCAGTCCGGGGTGTTCAGGTCGGTGCCGATGGTCACCGCGCTCACCCGTACATTGGCGAAGGCCTGCATGGCCTGGGCATCGAAGGTGCGCTCGCAGTTGAAACGGGCATCGATCACATAGTCGCTGCCTTTGGATCGGGTCATGGCCGCGCGCCACTTGTGAGCCGCCCGGGACGGCGCGTCCTCGACCAACTGCGCCTGCACCAACACCTGCACGAAGCCGACCGCGCGTGGCCCTTCCCACAAGCCGTAGACCGAGGGGTCGCCGACGTTGCCGCACAGTTGCAGGCAGTCGGCATAGAACGCAAGCCCGCCGCCACCGGCCGCGTCCAGCGCACCGAAGGTCAGCGGGCGATTGGCTGGCGGGGCGTACTTGCCGATGAAACTGTGCAGGTCGGCCCGGCAGGTCGGCGACAACGTCAGGCGCAGCTCATTGACCGAGCCGCCTGCGACGTTGGCAACGATTTCACACCCTTGGACCCGGTACGTGCGGCTCTCGCCATGGCGCGCCTGTGCGGCCCCAGCCAAGGCCTCGAAACGGCGCAGGTGGGCACCGAGCATGTCGCCGTTGAACACATCGGCCAGCCTGCCGGGCGCGGCCCAGGTGTTCGGCGCACAGGCGCAGGCCACCAGCAACAGCGACACTAAGGCGCGGGTTTTCATTGCAACATCCTTGTAGGCAAACATAGAAACCGCGCGCACTGTAAAACACATAAGGGCCAAACGCCATTACTGCGGCTGTTCACCCACCAGGTAGGTCTTGCTGATGTGACGGAACAGCGGGTGGCTGGCACTGCCCAGCAATTCGAACAGGACCATCTCGCGCGTGACGACCTGCGCCCCGGCGCTGCGCATACGCGCCAACCCCGCCGCCTTGCTGGCGGCAGTGCGGCTGTCGCAGGCGTCTTCGACGACGAACACCTGCTTGCCCAAGGCCAGCAGCCCGAGCACGCTTTGCAGCACGCAGACATGGGTTTCCATGCCACACACGATCACCTGCTCGCGGGCCATCAGTTCAGCCGGCAGGCACTGGGCGCTCACGCAGGAAAAATGCAGCTTTTCCACGATCAACGCGCCAGGCGCCGCAGCTGTCAGGGCTTCGAGGGTGTGGCCAAGGCCTTTGGGATACTGCTCGGAAATCACCGTCGGCAGTTCCAGGTCAGCGCACGCCGCCAGCAACCAGCGCGCCCGTGCGGCAGTGCCGAGCGGATCGCTCATGGCGTGGATGAGCTTTTCCTGGATATCGACCACCAGCAACGTGGCCTTGGATGAATCGATCAACATGCGCTGCTCCTTGCCAGGGAAAGCCCGCAGCCTCCCCCAGGGACAAGCGCACGTCAATCAGGCCGACAGTCGAAGAGGTTCGAGGGTTGTGCCCAATAGGCTGAGCACGCGGTCTTCGTGTTCGTGGATGAAGAAGTGCCCACCGGGGAACATCTGCAGGCTGAACGGACCCTGGGTTTCCTTGCTCCAGGCCTGCAACTGCTCGTGGTTGGCGCGGTCAGTCTCACCGCCAAGCACATGCAGCGGGCAGCGCAGCGCGGGTCGCTGGCGGTAGGCATAGCGGCCGCATAGCAGAAAGTCCGCGCGCACCACCGGCAACGTCAGGCTCATCAACTCTTCATTGGCCAGCACCGCCTCGGGCGTACCACCCAACTTGCGCAGTTCGGCCACCAGTTCCTCGTCGCCCTTGGGCTCGCGCCAGTTCTCGCCCTCGTAGTCTTCACGCCGGGTGGGCGCCGCAGTGCCACAGGCGAACAACGCTACCGGTGGCGGGCACCCGAGCGCCTGCAACTCGTGGGCTAGCTCGAAGGCCACCAGCGCACCTAGGCTGTGCCCGAGCACGGCGTAGGGCGCACTGGTGGCCAGGCGCTGCTCGTGGGCCAGCTGCCGGGCCAAGGCCTGCATATCGGTATGCAACGGTTCAGCCAAACGCGCACCGCGCCCAGGCAACTCCACCGGACGCACCTGCAGCCAGGCTGGCAGCTTGCGCCGCCAGCGGCTGTAGACCATGGCGCTGGCCCCGGAATACGGCAGGCACAGCAGATTCAATGTGGTCACCGGGCCCGCCTCACTGCCCAGCGGCGGCGGCCATCTGCTGACGCAGGCTCAGCGGGCGCATGTCGGTCCAGACTTCGTCGATGTAGGCCAGGCACTCCTGCTTCAGGCCGCTCTTGCCCACCGCGCGCCAGCCGTTGGGGATGGCCTTGTAGTCGGGCCAGATGGAATATTGTTCTTCGTGGTTGACCACTACCTGGAACACGATGTCGTCGCGGTCGAATACGGAAGTCATTGCCTGTCTCCTTGGATGATGAGGGCCGAATGCGCGTGCGCAGCGCGGCTTTCAAGGAGACGAAGCAACGCCTGGAAAAATTAACCGGGCGTGGGCGATGACTGCCTGGATAGCCGCGCGGGCCTGGGGGCTGTTCTTCCAGCAACTGGAACCCAGCAGGCTGGCGGCGGCCTGGACGATGTGCCCGGCGTCGGCCTCGGCCAACTGCGCCAGATTGTGGTAGCCCAGTTGCTCCAGGCGCTGCAATACAGTCGGGCCGACCCCTTTGAGCGCAAGCAACTGGCGACGCTCCTGTTCGGTAAATGCCATGTGCACCTCCCTGTGGGCATTGGCTTTGCAAGTGGCGCGGATGATGGCATATATCAACCTTTGCCTGCCAACCTGGACCTGGAGAACCGCCCCAATGCTCGGTGTGACGGACTATGGCGCTTTCGTGATTGCCTTCATCATCCTGCTGGCGATCCCGGGGCCTGGGAATTTCGCCTTGATCACCGCCACAGGCAAGGGCGGCATCAAGGGCGGACTGGCCGCGACCTGCGGGGTGATTCTCGGCGACCAAGTGCTGATGTGGCTGGCGGTAGCCGGTGTTGCCACGCTGCTGGCAGCGTATCCGGCGGCGTTTCATGGGGTGCAGTGGGCAGGCGCGGCGTACCTGGCCTGGCTGGGCCTGCGCATGCTGCTGAGCAAGCCCGGCGAGGCCCCGCGTGACAGCGGCATGAGCAACGGCCATTACCTGCGCCAGACCCTGATGATCACCCTGCTCAACCCCAAAGCGATCATGTTCTACATGGCCTTCTTCCCGCTGTTCATCGACCCGGTGAAGCACCAGGGCATGCTCACCTTCGGCTTCATGGCGCTGACCGTGGCCACCCTGACCTTTCTCTATGGACTGGTGGCGGTGCTGCTGACCCATCACCTGGCCGAACGCATGCGCGCCAGTCCACGGTTGAGCCACCTGCTGGAGCGGCTGGCCGGGGCGTGTCTGGTGGGGTTCGGAATCAAGCTGGCGGCGATGCGCTAGGCATCGCGCAGCAGGTCGTGGGCATCGAGCAGGCGGAACGCCACTTCGGGGTTACGCTCAAGCCCCCGGCGAATGGCCGCCGGGATCGACTGGCGGGTCTTGCGGCACAGCCCTGGCAGTGCTTCCAGCTCAATGGCGATACCGCGCATGGTGCGTACCTCGTTGGAGCCTGGGGCGATATGCACACGCAAGCCGAGGTTCTGGTACATGAGCTGTTGAAGGCGTTGCAGGTGTTCGAGGTCCTTGAGGTTTTCCAGGCGCTCGATCAGGCGCTTTTCTTCTTCGCGAGTCAGACGCAGGATACGCTGGCCGTCCACCGGACCGTCGAGCAGCCGCTCGCGACCGCAGTCGCAGGCGCCGGGCGGGCATGGGTGGCGTTGGGCAGGTTGGCTGGTCATGCGCCAAGCATAGCCTGAAAGCATGCTACCAATTGTTACGCGCCCACCAGCAAGGGGACTGACCTGCTAAAGTGCACGCCCTCTTCGGTTACAACGACGGAAACACGCTGCATGCACAAGATGATCGAGTTCCTGGCAGTGGTCGTGGTCTGCACGATCATTGGCGTGGTGTGTGAGCACCAGGGCGTCAACCAGTACCTCAAGTGGCTGCTGATGACGCTGCCCGCAATCGTCTGGGTGCGGATGCGCAAGCCGTTCGTACGCTGAGCACCGCCCTACCCGTCTCGCTCAGCCCAGCGCCTCACGGAAACGCCGGGTGCTGGCGATTGCCAGCAGCAGCCCCACCACCGCCACGCCGCCGCCCACCAGGCCGATGTCAGCCACCCCCAGCTGGCTGCTGACGATGCTGCCCAGCAGCGCTCCGCCGCCGATGCCGATGTTGTAGATGCCAGAGAATAACGCCATGGCCACGTCGGTGGCGTCCGAGGCGAGTTTGAGCGTCTTGGACTGTAGCGCCAGGCTGAAACTCAGGATCGCCACGCCCCACAGCATACTCAAGGCCGCGAACACGTAGAAGTTGCCCGACAGCGGCAACAGCAACAGCAGGCACGCCGCCAACACCCCGATCGACACCACCAGAAAGCCATGCGCGAAGCGCTCGCTGTAGCGGCTGAACAACACTGAGCCAAACACCCCGGCGCCGCCGAACAGCAGCAACAGCAAAGTAGTGCGCTCGCCGCCGATCTGCGCCACGTGCAGGGCGAACGGCTCAATGTAGCTGTAGGCTGTGAACTGCGCGGTAATCACCAGGGTCACCAGCATGTAGGTGATCACCAGTGCCGGACGTTTGAACAGGATCGGCAGGCTGCGCAGCGAACCTGAGTTCTGGCTCGGCAGCAACGGCAACGACTTCATCAGGCACAGCAGAGTGGCCAGCGCCACCCCGGCAATGCACAGGAACGTCACCCGCCAGCCCAGCGCCTCGCCCACCACCCGCCCCAGCGGGATGCCCATGACCATCGCCAGGGTGGTGCCGGTAGCTAGCAGCCCGAGGGCCTTGGCCTGTTGGCCCGGAGGGGCCACGCGCACCGCCAGCGAGGCGGTGATGGCCCAGAACACGGCATGCGCCAAGGCGATGCCGATGCGGCTGACCAGCAGCATGGCGAAGCTCTGCGACAGCCACGACAACAGATGGCTGACGATGAACACAACAAAGACCACCAACAGCAAGCGACGCCGCTCGATGTTACGGGTCATCAGCATCATCGGCAGCGAGGCCAGCGCCACCACCCAGGCATAAATGGTCAGCATCAGCCCGACCTGCGCGGTGCTCATCTCGAAGCTGTGGCCAATGTCGCTGAGCAACGCCACCGGGACGAACTCGGTGGTATTGAAGATGAACGCCGCCAGTGCCAAGGCGATGACGCTCAACCAACTGCCGCTGCCAGCGGTGGGTGGCAAGTGGGTGGGGATAGGTCCATTCATGAACAGCGCGTGGCTCCAGGGGCAAAGCGACGGGGGCGCGCATCGACGGCCGGCACGGGGCCGCTCAAGGCACGTTGAATGTATTGGAAGGATGGGCGCATGGTACGCATCAAGCCGCAGGCTCACAACCTTGCCGCGCACCTGCCCCTGGTGCCACGGCTGTTCAGCGCCGAGCGGGGCAGGTCCGAATACCGAACCGCCCCGCAATGGCATCAGCCCTTCAAAGTCGCCATGTCAATTACGAAGCGGTACTTCACATCGCCGACGATCATGCGCTCGTAGGCCTGGTTGATGTTGCGGATGTCGAGCATCTCGATATCGCAGGTGATGCCGTGCTCGGCGCAGAAATCCAGCACTTCCTGGGTTTCGGCGATACCGCCGATCAACGAGCCGGCCAAGACACGGCGCTGCATCACCAAGTTGGCCGCATGCACCGGTGGTTCGACCGGTTCGATCAGGCCCACCAGAATGTGCACACCGCCGAACTTGAGGGTTTGCAGGTACGGGTTGAGGTCGTGCTGGACCGGGATGGTGTCGAGCAGGAAGTCGAAGCGCCCCGCCGCGGCACGCATCTGCTCGGCGTCGGTGGACACGATCACATGGTCTGCGCCTTGACGACGGGCTTCCTCAGCCTTGCTCGCCGAACGGGTGAACAGGGTCACCTCAGCGCCCAAGGCCTTGGCGAACTTGATCCCCATGTGGCCCAGACCGCCCATGCCCAGCACGCCGACCTTGTGGCCAGGGCCTACGCCGTGGTGTTTGAGCGGCGAATAGGTGGTGATACCGGCGCACAAAATCGGCGCGGAGCTGGCCAGGTCCATGCCCTGCGGGATACGCAGCACGAAATGCTCGCTGACCACGATGCTGTTGGAGTAGCCGCCCATGGTGTTGCTGCCATCGACGCGGTCCGGGGTGGCATAGGTCATGGTCGGGCCTTGCACGCAGTATTGCTCGACGTCCTGGCGGCAGGCCTCGCACTGGCGGCACGAGTCGACCATGCAGCCGACGCCGACCAAATCACCGACCTGGTAGCGGGTGACCTTGTCGCCCACGGCGGTGACCCGGCCGACAATCTCGTGGCCTGGCATCAGCGGGTACACGGCAATGCCCCACTCGTTGCGCGCCTGGTGGATGTCGGAGTGGCACACGCCACAGTAGAGGATCTCGATGGCCACATCGTCGGCACGTGGGCTGCGACGCTGGAAGGTCATGGGGGCCAGCGGGCTGGTGGGGGACTGGGCGGCGTAACCGATGGCGGTATACATAGGGACCTCGCAAAGTGAAACGGTTCAGTGGCTACCATTGTGCGTACCATCGCCCGCTTCGCCCACCGACGATTCTCCGGCATACTTGCCTGATTCTCCGAGATCACCAATCGCCTCTGGCACACAGCGCCTATTCTGCGAAGATTGCACTGTCCGATTCTCTGCCCTGGTTAGACCATGCACTTGACCCGCCACGTGGATGCCAACGCCACGCTCTGCTCACTGATCCGCAGCCTCGCCACACGCCCAGGCTTCGTGCCCACCACCCTGCCCCAGGTGCAGGTACTGACCTGGGACCACTATGTCGCCAGCAGCCCGCAGATCTACGAGCCGAGCCTGATCATCCTCGCCCAGGGCAGCAAACTTGCGCGCCTGGGCCCGCGCACGCTGGAATACGGCGCCGGACATTACCTGGTGCAGGCGTTGAGCGTACCGTTCATGTGCGAGACCTTCGCCACCCCCGAGGTGCCGCTGCTGGGCGTGGCGGTGGACATCGACCGCGCCCTGCTGGGGGAGCTGGTGCAAAGCATGAACCTGGCGCCAGATCCAGAGGTTCAGGTGCAGACCCCGCAGTCGATGAGTTCGGCAGCGCTGGATGCCGGCATGCGCGCCAGCGTCGAGCGCCTGCTCGAATGCCTGCAAGACCCGCTGGATGCCAAGGTGCTGGGCCCTGCGCGCATACGCGAGGTGCTCTATACCGCCCTGCGCGGGCCACAGGCCGGGGTGTTGCGGGCGCTGGTGGAGCAGCAAGGCCACTTCGCGCGCATCGGTGCGGTGCTGGCGTTTTTGCGCGAGCACTACGCCGAACCCTTGGGCGTGGATGAACTGGCCAGCCGCGCCAACATGAGCGTGTCGACCTTCCACGAGCACTTCAAACGCGCCACCGACCTTGCGCCGATGCAATACCTCAAGCGCCTGCGCCTGCTCAAGGCGCAGCAGATGCTGATTGGCGAAGGGCTGGGGGTGGCGCAGGCGGCGCACCGGGTTGGCTACCAGAGCACCTCGCAGTTCAGCCGCGAGTACAAGCGCGAATTCGCACGCAGCCCAGGGGAGGAGCAGGCTTACCAGAGCTTGCCGGTCTGACACTTGCCTGTGGGGCAAGCCGTAAGGGCGACTCATCCGCACCGCCACACCCGCGAATGCGCGAGCTAACCCAACACCAAACGCCCGCCCTCAGTTGAGCGGCCACTGCGCCAGTGGCCAGTACTGGCCCTTGCGTGATTCGTACAAGGTGAACTCACGCGCCAGCAGATGAAACTGCGGCGCCTCCATCGCCTCCGGCACCTGGGTGCGAAAGTCCCGTGAGAGGGTCAGGTGCGGGCGGTAATCCCGCGCTTGTGCCTCGATGCCCAGCGGCAGCAAGGCCTGCTGCAGGGCGTACACCAACTGGCGCAACGCTGCCGGGGCCTGCTCGGGCTCGAGCACCAGCGCGCCCGCGCGAGGCCACACCTGCAAGCGGTCGAGCAACAGGCGCAGCGGGGCCTTCGGCCGCTGCAGGCGCTCCACCGCCGCGCAGATGGCCGGCAACTGCGCAGCGTCCACATCGCCCAGAAACAGCAAGGTTACGTGAAAGTTGTCGGCCGGTACCGGCTTGCCGCTGCGCAGGTTCAGCCCGCGTCGCCAACGGGCCAGGTCACGGCGCTGGCCCTCGCCTACCGGCAAGGCGAAGAACAGGCGTTTGAAGGGGGTGCCGCTGGGGCGGGAATCCTGTGGCATGGGGCGCTCCTTGGGGGTATGCCTGAGCGTGAATCGTTTGCGCAGCCTATAGGCCATTACACCTAAGTCGCCCGGAATTGTCTTAACAAGTCCGACCACGACGTTTATGCTGGCGGGCTCGTGCCATGGCGCATGGCCATTTTTTCGACAAGTAAACGTCCATGAAAATTGCACTCGTACTGATCTTCGTCCTCTCGATCGCCTATGTTCACCTGCGCGGTCGAGTGCGTCACAAGCTGACCCGCCAGCTGGGCGACCACTCCAGCTTCCTCGCCCCGGTCAATAGCTTCCTCTACCTGTTTTCCAAGCTGCCGGCCAAGCCATACCTGCCGGTCGAAGCATTCCCCGAACTGCAACCGCTCAAGGACAATTGGCAGGAAATCCGCCAGGAAGCCCAGCAACTGCTGCACGCCGGCGAAATCAAGAAGTCCGACAACTACGACGATGTGGGTTTCAACTCGTTCTTCAAGACCGGCTGGAAACGCTTCTACCTCAAGTGGTACGGCGAAAGCCACCCCTCGGCGATGAGCCTGTGCCCGCGCACCACCGAGCTGCTGCAAGGCATCGGTACGGTCAAGGCGGCGATGTTCGCCACCCTGCCGCCGGGTGCCAAGCTGGTGCGCCACCGCGACCCGTACGCCGGCTCCTACCGTTATCACCTGGGTTTGGACACGCCCAACGACGACGGCTGCTACATCGACGTGGACGGCGAGAAGTATTCCTGGCGTGACGGCGAAGCGGTGATGTTCGACGAGACCTATATCCACTACGCAGCCAACACCACCGATCACAACCGCATCATCCTGTTCTGCGACATCGAACGCCCGCTCAAGTACCGCTGGGCGAGCGCCTTCAACCGCTGGTTCAGTCGCAACGTCATGGCCGCCGCCGCCGCCCCTAACGATGCCAACGACAAGACCGGCGGCATCAACCGCCTGTTCACCCGCATCTACCGCATCCGCGAGCGTGGCAAGGCATTGAAGAAACGCAACCGCACCCGTTACTACCTGGAAAAATGGGTCGTGGTCGCGGCGCTGGTGCTGGTCTTCATCTATATCTGACTCCCCATGGGGGCGGCCGACTGCCGCTCCCGTCGGCGCAGCACCGCAGCACAAGACCCGCGCCGTGATCTTCGACTAGCCTGAAGGCTCCTGTTGCCAACCTGACAAGGTGAAGACGATGAGCATGATGGACTGGGACGCCTACCGTAAGCAGTTGATGGCCGGCATCGGCGATCTCAAGCAACTCTCCCCCGACACCGTGGCCGGCTACATGACCGCCAGCGGTGCCGGCGCCAAGACCCACCACCTCGATGCCAAGACCCGCGAGTTGATCAGCCTGGCGGTGGCCGTGACCACCCGCTGTGACGGCTGTATCGCGGTGCATTCGCAGCAGGCGCTCAAGCATGGCGCCACCCGCGAGGAAATCGCCGAAGCGCTGGGCGTGGCCGTGGCGATGAATGCTGGCGCGGCGCTGGTGTATTCGGCCCGCGCGCTGGATGCGCTGGGCAAGGCCTGAAGCGTGAGCGGCGCCTGCGCCCTTGCGCGCAGGCGTCGAGACACCCAGACTTGGCGCCCCAGCCTGCGCAGGAGCCGCCATGATCCACATTCGCCCCATGACCCCGGAAGACTTCCCGCGCTTCTGGCCGACCTTCCAGACCATTGTCCAGGCCCGCCAGACCTACGCGTTGGACCCCGCCCTGAATGAACAGCAGGCGCGCCAGTTGTGGCTGGAAGTACCGCTGCACACGCTGGTGGCCGAACAGGACGGTGAGTTGCTTGGGTCCTACTACCTCAAGGCCAATGCTGCTGGCCCCGGCGCACATGTGGGCAACTGCGGCTATATGGTCTGCGAGCAGGCCAGGGGCCGCGGCGTGGCGCGACTGATGTGCGAGCACTCGCAAAAGCTGGCACGCCAGGAGGGGTTCCTGGCGCTGCAATTCAATTCGGTGGTGGCCACCAACGAGGTCGCCGTGGCGCTGTGGCACAAGCTTGGTTTCGATACCGTCGGGCGCCTGCCCAAGGCCTACCGGCATGCCCAGCAGGGGCTGGTGGATTGCCTGGTGATGTACAAGTGGCTGGCCGACGAGCCCGTGGTGGAAAAACCACCGCTGTTGATCGGGCGCAAGAACATCGAGGCACGCGTATCGCGCCGGCGCGGGCGCTGAACCACTGCATCTCTAAAATTGGCACCATTCCCTGTAGGAGATCACCCAGCCCTTTGGGCTGCGCTGTCGCGCAGAGAACTGATTTCGCAAGCGCTCCGCGTACCCTGTGGGAGCGGCGGTTCGGCGCCCCGACTTGCCCGCGAAGCAGGCGACTCGGTGTATGGCACCGGCTTTGCCGGTGTTCGCGGTGGTCCGGCACTCCGGCAAGCCCGCTCCCACAGATTCCTTCTAAANCTTCGCGGCACAAGGCCGCTCCTACACCGATCAGGTCAGAACGCCAAGCCCACCTTCACACCAAACTCGTCACGCTTGAGTTTGTCGTTGTCCAGCACGGCCGAGTTCTCATCGGCCTGGTATTCGGTGCGGGTGTAGTACACCCCGGCCTGCACCGGCATACCGCCCTGGCGATTCATCAGCAGGGTGACTTCGGCATACGGGTTGGTGCGGTCCTTCAGGTCGATGCTGTCGCTGCCAAAATCATCCACCTTGACCCGTGCACGACCATCGATAGTGCGCCGGGCGCCCACTTCGACGCGCAGGGTAGCGGTGTCGAACTGGTGGTTGTAGCCCAGTGCCGCCTTGGCGAACGGCGACTTGTAGGTCAGCCGGGTGTCGAGGTCGTTGATCTCAGGCTCGAAGCGCGTCCAGCTGTAGCCAGCGCCCACACCGATATCGACGAAGTTGCGCGCATCCAGCGCTGCGCGCCAGCCCAGGTCCAGCTCGGCCTGAGCCTCCTTGAGCTTGTTGTCGTTCTTCTTGCCGTACTTGGCTTCGGCGCCGAGCTGGTAGATCAGCCCGGATTCGGCGGTCATCTTGTTACCGAAGCTGGCGAACACACCGCCCTGCCCCATGTGTTCCTTGTCCGAGTCGCTGCCACCTTCGAACTTGAAGCTGTCGTAAGCACCCAACAGGCCGAAGGTGAACAACGGGTCGGTGCTCGGCGCCGCGCTGGCGGCAAGGGGGGTAGCGATCAGGGCCAGCAGGCAGGCGTGAGGCAGCAGGTTGCGGGTCGACATTGGCAAAGGTCTCCATGACGTAGATGAATGACGAACGACCCCTTCGAGACCACAGCGGCGGAAAAAGTTCGGAAAAAAATCAGTAAAAAAGCGCTTAAACCGTTGCTGTGTCACATTTTTGCCAATCCGATGCGCGCCCGACTCGGTGACCTTGTAAAAGCGTTCGGCGTGATGATGCCTATGCGCCGAATCCATTTGTCGTGCCTGGCGAACCCGTGGCATAGATACACGTCACACCCCCACGTCACGACATTACGCTGCCAAGGAGATAACGCCCATGAGCACTTCCCCCTACGTCCCGCCCAAGGTCTGGCGCCACGAAGCCGCTTCCGGCGGGCAGTTCGCCAGCATCAACCGCCCGGTCGCTGGCCCCACCCATGACAAGGCCCTGCCGGTCGGCAAGCACCCGCTGCAACTGTATTCGCTGGCCACCCCCAACGGCGTGAAAGTCACCATCCTGCTCGAAGAGTTGCTAGCCCTCGGCCACAGCGGCGCCGAGTACGATGCCTGGCTGATCCGCATCGGCGAGGGTGATCAGTTCGCCAGTGGCTTCGTCGAGGTCAACCCGAACTCCAAGATCCCGGCCCTGTTCGACCACAGCCAACAGCCGCCGGTGCGGGTGTTCGAGTCAGGTTCGATCCTGTTGTACCTGGCCGAAAAATTCGGCGCTTTGTTACCCAAGGATCTCGCGGCACGCACCGAGACCCTGAACTGGCTGTTCTGGCAGATGGGCTCGGCCCCTTACCTGGGCGGCGGCTTCGGGCATTTCTACGTGTATGCGCCGGAGAAGTTCGAATACGCCATCAATCGCTTCACCATGGAAGCCAAGCGCCAACTGGATGTGCTTGAGCGCCGCCTGGCCGAAAGCGCCTACCTGGGCGGCGACGCCTACAGCATCGCCGACATCGCCGTATGGCCCTGGTACGGCCAGCTGGTGCGCGGCAACCTGTACGGCGCGGCTGAGTTCCTGGCTGTGCACGAATACCCGAACGTGCAACGCTGGGCCGAAACCATCGCCCAGCGCCCCGCAGTACAGCGCGGTACCCGGGTCAACCGGACCTGGGGCGATGAAGCCAGCCAGGTGCCGGAGCGGCATGCCGCTACCGACCTCGACTGAGCCTGACACCCGCCCGGCAGTGCGTCGGGCGGTGCCTATCGAAACGAGTAATTAATCCTAAAGATTTGCCTGCGCCCGCCGTCACCCTGGGTCAGGCTATCTGGATCAAGGACGATATTTCGTGAAGCAATTCCTCCACGCCACCGTCATCGCAGCCTTGCTGTCGATGACCGGTTGCGTTTCATACAAAGTCACAGGCCCCGTAGGCGCCCCGGCCCACCCGGCCAGTATCAGCAGCCCACGCAGCGCCCAGGTGGCCGATGTGCAGGTGTCCGCCCCCGGCATCGACAAGCCCACTGGCCAGGCCATCAGCCGCTCGCTGACCCAACAGCTGAACCGCTACGTCGAGCAAGGCGGCTACTTCAAGCAGGTCACCGAATACCCAACGCGCCTCGGCGAGCAGGACGTGCTGCTGAAGTTCGACATGACTTCGCTGGAAGGCCATCGCGCACCACACCCGGCCTACTTCCCCGGCGCCCTGCTGACCCTGACGTTCTGGATCTGGTTCAACGGCCCGATCTACGTCGACAGCTTCGATGTGGCCGGCAACCTGGTGGTGGTCGACCGCGACGGGGTCGAGCTGGCCCGGGCCAAGGACCAGCTGCGCTTCGAGCACAACGTCGGCCTGTACGGCGGCGAATACTGGGCGCCCTCGATGGGCGGCCAGCAACTGACCAAACTGGTGGGCAAGCTGCTCGACGACGCCACCGTGCAATTGGCTAATCGCTAGAACAAGGAACGATCGATGAACATCCTCAAACACGGCCTGCTGCTGGGCGCCCTGGCCCTGGGCGGCTGCGTCTCCTATTCCACCGGAGACCTGCCAGAGGTCGGCACCTGGCCCCCTGCGCCCAGCAGCGCCGCCGACAAACCCACCACCTACCTGCGCAGCACCGCCCTGTACCAAGTCAACGACGGCGCGCAAGTTCCGGTCAGTGGCGCCCAGGCCGACATGTGGGAAAAAGCCATCAGCGAGACCTACCAGCAGTCCGGCCGCTTCGCCCAGGTCAGCACGCAGAAAGGCGATGCGCAGCTGTACGCCGAATCGACCCTGACCAACCACGAGCAGTACGTCCCGGCCTCGGCGTTCATCACCGGTTTCACCCTGTTCCTGATTCCATCCACGGCCAAGAACACCTTCACTCTGCAGACCGTGTTCAAGGACCAGGATGGCAAGGAGCTGGGCCGCATCAGCAAGAGCGAATCGGTGCGCACCTGGATGCAACTGGTGCTGATCGTTGGCCTGCCGTTCCAGGCAGACACCCGTGATGTGGTCAGCGCGCTGACCCGCAGCACGCTGGACGAGGCCGTGCAGCGCAAGCTGCTGTAGCCGCGACCTGCCCGACCCGCTCCCGGCGTGGGGGCGGGTCCGGCGCGAAACACACCCCGCCTCCCAACGCCCCCTGCTTGCATCAACGCCCGCCAAACCGCCCCGCAGAATGCCGCGCTGCAACGAACCATTTCCCCGCTGCATGCCTGCGTCCGACAAGACCTTCTTGCTACACTCGCCGGCATGATTTTCCACCTGCACAACTGTGGTGACAGCATGATCGAGGTAACCGAGGTTTCCATTGCCGAGCTGCGCAACGCGCTCGAGACCGGCCGCACGACCGCCGTGGCGCTGGTCAAGGCCTACCTGGCACGGATCGACGCCTTTGATGGCAAGGACACCGCCACCGCCCTGAACGCCGTGGTCGTGCGCAACCCCGAAGCGCTCAAGGAAGCCGAAGCCTCCGACGCACGCCGCGCCCAAGGCCAGACCCTCGGCCCACTGGACGGCATCCCCTACACCGCCAAGGACAGCTACCTGGTCAAAGGCCTGACCGCCGCCTCCGGCAGCCCGGCATTCAAGGACCTGGTCGCCCAACGCGACGCCTTCACCGTCGAGCGCCTGCGCGCCGCTGGCGCCATCTGCCTGGGCAAGACCAACATGCCCCCGATGGCCAACGGCGGGATGCAGCGTGGCGTCTATGGCCGCGCCGAAAGCCCGTACAACGCCAACTACCTGACCGCCCCCTTCGCCTCGGGCTCCTCGAACGGCGCCGGCACCGCCACCGCCGCCAGCTACAGCGCCTTCGGCCTGGCCGAGGAAACCTGGTCCAGTGGCCGCGGCCCGGCTTCGAACAACGGACTGTGCGCCTATACCCCTTCGCGTGGGGTGATCTCGGTGCGCGGCAACTGGCCACTAACGCCGACCATGGACGTGGTGGTGCCCTACGCCCGGAGCATGGCCGACCTGCTGGAAATCCTCGACGTGGTGGTGGCCGACGATGCCGACAAGCGTGGCGATCTGTGGCGCCTGCAACCGTGGGTGCCGATTCCGGCTGCCTCCAGCGTGCGCCCAGCGTGCTACCTGGACCTGGCCGTCAAGGCCGACGCGCTCAAGGGCAAGCGCTTTGGCGTACCACGCATGTACATCAATGCCGACCAGGACGCCGGCACCTCGGAAAAACCCGGTATCGGCGGCCCGACGGGCCAGCGCATCCACACCCGCGACAGCGTGATCGCGCTGTGGCAGGACGCCCGCAAGGCGCTGGAAGCGGCAGGTGCCGAAGTCATCGAGACCGATTTCCCGCTGGTCTCCAACTGCGAGGGTGACCGCCCGGGCGCGCCGACTGTGTTCAACCGAGGCATCGTCAGCAAAGCGTTCCTTCACGATGAGCTGTGGGAGCTGTCCGGCTGGGCTTTCGACGATTTCCTGCGCGCCAACGGCGACCCCAAGCTCAATCGCCTGGCCGATGTCGACGGCTCGCAGATCTTCCCTCACGATCCAGGCACCCTGCCCAACCGCGAGGACGACCTGGCGGCCGGTATGGACGAGTACGTCAACATGGCCAAGCGCGGCCTCAAGAGCTGGGACCAGATCGCCAGCGTGCCGGATGGCCTGCGCGGCCTGGAAGCGACCCGCAAGCTCGACCTGGAAGACTGGATGGACGCGCAGGGCCTGGACGCGGTGCTGTTCCCCACCGTGGCCGACGTCGGCCCGGCGGATGCCGACGTGAACCCCGCCTCGGCGGACATCGCCTGGAGCAACGGGGTCTGGGTGGCCAATGGCAACCTGGCGATCCGCCACCTGGGCGTGCCAACCGTGACCGTACCGATGGGGGTGATGGCCGATATCGGCATGCCGGTCGGCCTGACCTTCGCCGGGAAAGCGTACAGCGACAACGACTTGTTGAAATTCGCAGCCGCGTTCGAAGACACCGGCTCGCGCCGGATGATCCCGCCGCGCACCCCAAAGCTGGGCTGATCGTCGGCTGAGGCTGTGCGCTCTCTGTAGGAGCGGCCTTGTGTCGCGAAAGGGGTGCGAAGCGCCCCCCCGCGATTTGCGCATCATGCGGGTATTGCTGGGGCCGCTTTGCGGCCCTTTCGCGACACAAGGCCGCTCCTACACAGTGACGGGCCGCAAGCTCGGCATCCAAAACCCTGGCCAATTTCAACAGCGCATGCAAAAATCAACCAATTGTTGATTTTTGAGTGCCCGCCATGATGACGCCCGCCGAAGAGCGCCAGCTCACCTTCGCTGTGCTAAAGGCCGCCTTGCAGGCCTTGGCCAGCGTTGCCCCCAGCAATGTCGAAATTCTCCTGCATGACCTTGAGCAACCCGAACGCTCGGTGGTGGCGATCGCCAACGGCCAAGTGTCCGGTCGCCAGGTCGGCAGCCCGATTATTGCCGCCCCCGAGCAGGACCAGGGCTTCAAGGCACTGCTCCAGGCTGCCCGCGACCAACACGGCAACACCCCGCTGGTGCTGCCCGACTACCCCACCGCCCTCAAGGGTCGCAGCTTGCGCAGCGCCACCGCCATTTTCCGCGACAGCACCGGCCAGCCGTTCGCCAGCCTGTGCGTGAACACCGATATCACCGGCCTCGATGCCGCCTTCGCATTCCTCCAGCATTTCCAGGCGCTCGGCGCGAACCCCACGCCGCTCACCCACGACGCACCCGCCGACATGCCGGTGCTGATGGCCGAGATCATCCAGGCCGCGTTGCAGCGCAGCGGCCAGGGACGCATGAACAAGCAAGCCAAGGTCGAGGCCGTGCGGATGATGCAGGATCGCGGCCTGTTCATCGTCAAGGGCGGCGTGGAGAAAGCCGCCGAGGCCCTCGGCGTGACCCGCTACACCATCTACAACTACCTGGAACAGCTGCGCGGCGAGCACGCGCCGGCTGTCCGCGACTGAGCACCGGAGCCGCCATGACCCTGCACATCCACACCCCACTGATCGAATCCCGCCCGCTCTCGCTGAGCACCGCCCGTTCGATCTGGCTCAAGCTCGAAGCCTTGCAGCCATGCGGCTCGTTCAAGCTGCGCGGGGTCGGCCATGCCTGTCAGACCCACCACGCCCGAGGGGCACGCCACTTCGTCTCGTCCTCGGGCGGCAATGCCGGGCTGGCGGTGGCCTACGCCGGGCGCCAACTGGGCGTGCCAGTGACCGTGGTGGTACCCGAGACCACCACCGAGCACGCCAAACAGCTGCTGCGCCTGGAGGACGCCCGCGTGGTGGTGCGCGGCAGTTCGTGGCAGGAGGCCAACGCCCACGCCCAAACCTTGCTCGGGCCTGAAGATGCCTTCATCCACCCGTTCGACGATCCGCTTTTGTGGACAGGCCATGCCAGCATGATCGACGAAGTGGCCGCGACGGGCATGAAGCCCGATGCGCTGGTATTGTCGGTCGGCGGCGGCGGCCTGCTCAGCGGCGTGGTCGAGGGCCTGCGGCGCAACGGCTGGACGGATGTACCGGTGCTGGCGGTGGAAACCCACGGCGCGGCTTCGCTGCATGCGGCAATGGCCGCCGGGCACAGCGTCGAGCTGCCGGGCATCACCTCGGTGGCGACCTCGCTCGGCGCCAAGCGCGTGGCCGATCAGGCGCTGGCCTGTAGCCGCGAGCATCCGCTGTACAGCCACGTGGTCAGCGACCGCGAGGCATTGCAGGCCTGCGAACGCTTGCTGCGCGATCACCGCCTACTGGTGGAGCCAGCTTGCGGCGCAGCCCTGGCGCTGCTGGAGCGGCCAGAGGTGCTGGCGCCCTATCGCCAGGTACTGGTGATCGTCTGCGGCGGCGCCACAGCCACCTTGGAGCAGATCCGCGCCTGGCGGGAACAGGCGTAAGCCGTCCACCTCTGCGCGATATCCGAATCCAGCGCCCCCCTGTAGGTGCAGCCTTGCCAAGGCGCACCTACAAGAGCTTGCCCCCCTGAAATCGGCAAAACTTTCCTCACAGGATAAAAAATTTCACAAACCGCTGGACCTCCTACCCCCACTTCGCCTATAAATCGCCCAAGGGAAATTTATATTCCCACCAAGAAAATATCTCCGCATCGCCCCTTTCGCCCTTGTGCCAGCCCTGCCCCCCTTCACGCCACGAGGACACCCCCATGCACCCCGCTCCCGACCATTTCATCCTGCGCGTCAGTTGCCCGGCCGTGTCCGGCATCGTCGCAGCGGTCACCACCTACCTGGCCGAGCACGGTTGCTACATCAGCGAGATGGCGCAGTTCGACGACGAGGATAACGGCCGCTTCTTCATGCGCGCGGTGTTTCGCTACAACACTGGCGTGAGCGGTGACACCCCACAACTCGAAGCAGGCTTCACCGACGTGGCCCAGCGCTTTGCCATGGATTGGAGCCTGCACAGCAGCGCCAAGCCCATGCGCGTGCTGCTGATGGTGAGCAAATTCGACCATTGCCTCAGCGACCTGTTGTACCGCCACGCCAAGGGCGAGCTGGACATGACCATCACCGCCGTGGTGTCCAACCACCTTGACCTGCGCGCCATGGCCGAACGCCAGGGCATTCGCTTCGTCTACCTGCCAGTCAGTAAGGAAACCAAGGCCGACCAAGAAGCCGCGCTGATGCGTATCGTCGAGGAGACCGGCACGGAATTGGTGGTACTGGCGCGCTACATGCAGATTCTGTCGGACGACCTGTGCCGCCAGCTCAGCGGCAAGGCGATCAACATCCACCACTCCTTCCTGCCCGGCTTCAAGGGCGCCAAGCCTTATCACCAGGCCTACCAACGCGGCGTGAAGCTGATCGGCGCCACCGCCCACTACGTCACCAGCGACCTCGACGAAGGCCCGATCATCGAGCAGGAAGTACAGCGCGTGGACCATGCCTACACCCCCGACGACCTGGTGGCCATCGGCCGTGACACCGAAACCATCGCCCTGTCGCGCGCGGTCAAGTACCACCTCGAACACCGGGTATTTCTCAATCACGACCGCACGGTGATCTTCAAATGAACGCCCTCTCCAGCGTCACGCTGATCGACGGCAAGGCCACCGCAGCGCGGGTCCTGGCCGAGGTGCGCGAGCAGGTCGGCAGCCTGCGCGACAATGGCCTGCAACCGGCTCTGGCAGTGGTGCTGGTGGGCATGGATGCGGCCAGCCAGGTATATGTGCGCAACAAGGTGCTCCGCGCCGAGGAAGTGGGCATTCGCTCGTTGGAACACCGCCTGGCGCCGGACACTACCGAGGCCCAACTGCTGGCGCTGATCGAACGCCTGAACCGCGACCCGGATGTCAACGGCATCCTCGTGCAACTGCCGCTGCCGAGACACATCGACGAACACTGCGTACTGCAAGCCATCGACCCACTCAAGGATGTCGACGGTTTCCACAGCCAGAATGTCGGTGGCTTGGCCCAGGGCCGCGACGTGCTCACCCCTTGCACCCCCAGCGGCTGCATGCGCCTGCTGCGTGATACCTGTGGCGAGTTGCGCGGCAAGTACGCGGTGGTGGTGGGCCGCTCGAACATCGTCGGCAAACCCATGGCTGCCTTGCTACTGCAAGCCGACTGCACGGTGACCGTGGTGCATTCGCGCAGCCGCGATATGCAGGCGCTGTGCAGGCAGGCCGACATCGTGGTGGCCGCGGTGGGCAAACCGCGCCTGATCGACGCCAGCTGGCTCAAGCCTGGCGCGGTGGTGATCGATGTCGGCATCAATCGCATCGAGGAAAACGGCCGCAGCCGCCTGGTCGGCGATGTCGACTTCGACGCAGCCCTTTCCCAGGTTGCCGCCATCACCCCGGTGCCCGGCGGTGTCGGCCCGATGACCATCGCCTACCTGATGAAAAACACCCTGCTGGCCCTCGACCTGCAACAACAGGCCGCCCACCTGGAGCGCACCGCATGCCCTTCGCCCTGCTGAAACACGGCCTGAGTGCCGATTACCCGGTGGACGTCGACCTGCCGCCACCTTGCGAACTCAAGCCGCGCTACGACGTGGTGATCATCGGCGGCGGCGGCCACGGCGTAGCCATCGCCTACTACCTGGCCAAGTACCACGGCATCACCAATGTCGCGGTGCTGGAAAAAGCCTACCTGGGCGGCGGCAACACCGCGCGCAACACGGCGGTGATCCGCTCCAACTACCTGACCAGCGAGGGCGTGCGCTTCTACGCAGAATCCGTGCGGCTGTTCCAGAACCTGTCCAACGAGTTCGACTTCAACATCATGTACTCCGAGCGCGGCCAGCTCACCTTGGCGCACACCGACGCCACCGTGCGCGCCTTCCGCCAACGTGCCGAGGTGAACAAGCACTTCGGCGGGCGCACCGAGATGATCGACCGCCAGCAGATCCGCGAATTGGTCCCCAGCCTGAACCTGGACCCCGGCCACCTGCCAGTGCTCGCAGGCCTGTGGCACATCGACGGTGCCACCGCGCGCCACGACGCCGTGGCCTGGGGCTATGCCAAACAGGCGGCCAAGCGCGGCGTGGAAATCCATCAGCTCACCGAAGTGCAGGAGCTGGTGATCCGCAACGGCCGCATCGAAGCGCTCAAGACCAACCGTGGCAACGTTCAGTGCGGCTGCGTGGTGCAAGCGGTGGCCGGGGCCAGTTCGCTGCTGATGGCCAAGGCCGGCATCCGCGCCCCGATCCACACCTACCCGCTGCAAGCGATGGTCACCCAGCCGTTCAAGCCGTTCCTCGACCCGCTGGTCAGCTCCTCTGCACTGCACTGCTACGTGCAGCAGACCAGTCGTGGCGAGATCGTCTTCGGCGGCGGCTCCGACCCCTACCCGCTGTACAACACCCGCTCGACCCTGGACCTCAAGGAAAGCCTGCTGGCCCATGCCATCGAGATGTTCCCGTTCATGGCCAACGCCAAGCTGATGCGCCAGTGGGCCGGCAGCACCGACATGACCCCGGACTACAGCCCGATCATGGGCCTGTCGCCGATAGACAACTACTACCTCGACGCCGGCTGGGGCACCTGGGGCTTCAAGGCAACGCCCATCTGCGGCAAGAGCATGGCCGAGCTGGTCGCCAGCGGCGGCAAGGTTCCCGAACTGATCGCTCCGTTCGCCCTGGAGCGCTTCAGCCGCTTCCAGCAGGTCAACGAAATGGGCGCCACCGCGGCCAGCCACTAAGGAGCACACCGATGAAGATCCTCACCTGCCCCTTGAACGGCCCACGCAACATCAGCGAGTTCACCTACGGCGGCGAGTTCAAGCACATGCCCGACCCCGCCACGTGCAGCGACGCCGAGTGGGCCGACTACGTGTTCAACAGCGAGAACCTCGCAGGCGTGGTACTGGAGTGGTGGCTGCACAACGCCTCCAGCTACTGGTTCCTGGCCGAGCGCCACACCGTCAGCGACCAGGTGCTGCGCACCTTCGACCCCAAGGACGTATTCGACCAGCGCGTCGACTTCACCCCCGCCGCCAGCCCGGAGATTGCCGGATGAACAGCCACACTCGCCTCCCCGCGCCCATGGGCCTGCTGATCGACCGCGAGCGGCCCGTGCATTTCAGTTTCGACGGCCAGCCCTACCAAGGCTTTGCCGGCGACAGCATCGCCAGCGCGCTGCTCGGCAACGGCCGCTGGCTGCTGTCGCGCTCATTCAAGTACCACCGCCCGCGCGGCCCGCTGAGCCTGGCCGGACAGGACGCCAACACCCTGGTGCAACTGCCCGACGAGCCCAACGTACTGGCCGACCTGCACGCTGTCAGTGATGGGCTGGTGGTCGAAGGCCAGAACTTCAACGGAAGCCTCGACCACGACCGCGACGCCTACCTGGGCACGTTCTCGCGCTTCATGCCGGTGGGTTTCTACTACCGCTCGTTCTACAAGCCCAAGGGCATGTGGAAGGTCTGGGAGCCGCTGATCCGCAAGAAAGCCGGCCTGGGCGTGCTCAACCTCGATTTCAAGCCGCAGTATTACGACAAGGCCTATCTGTTCGTCGACCTGGCGGTGATCGGCGCCGGCCCCGCCGGTCTGCGCGCCGCGCTGGATGCCGCCAATGCCGGCGCCAAGGTGCTGCTCATCGAACAGCAGCCTATACTGGGCGGCTCGCTCAACTACGCGCGTTTCGACATCCAGGGCGAGCGCGCTGCCAGGCTGCGCCAGGAGCTGCTGGGCGCCATCGAAGGCCACCCGAACATCCAGGTACTGTGCGAGGCCACCTGCAATGGCTGGTTCACCGACAACTACCTGCCGGTGATCCAGCACCGGCGCATGTACAAGGTGCGTGCCACGCGCTGCGTGGTGGCCGCCGGTTCCTTCGACCAGCCGGTGGTGTTTCGCAACAACGACCTGCCCGGGGTCATGCTGACCAGCGCCGCGCAGCGCCTGATGAAGCTCTACGCGGTCAAGCCCGGCCAGCGCGCAGTGCTGCTCACCGGCCACGACGACGGTTACCTGGCGGCCCTCGACTTGCAGGAGCAAGGCGTCACCGTCGCCGCCCTGGTCGACCTGCGCGCCGCCCCGGCCGATCCGGCGCTTGCCGCCGAACTCAAGCGCCGCGACATCCCCCTGCACCTGGGCAGCACTGTCTACGAGGCGCTGCATGAACGCGGCATGCGCCACGTCAGCGGCGCCGAGATTCGCCCGATCACCGGGCAAGGCAAGGTCGGAGAGCACGGCCTGCGCGTCGCCTGCGACCTGTTGTGCATGTCAGCCGGCTACATGCCGGTGTACCAGTTGCTGTGCCAAGCCGGTGGCAAGCTGGCGTACGAGGTCAACCGCGACGCGTTCACCATCAGCGGCCTGCCCGCAGGGTTGGATATCGCAGGCTCGGTCAATGGCCAGCATGCCCTGGATAACGTGCTCACCGACGCCACCCGCGCCGCAGCCCAGGCCCTGGCCGCACTCGGCCTGCCCACCCCGGCGCTGGGCACCTTCGGCCCCGAGGCGAAGGTCAACTTCCCCTGGCCGATCTTCCCCCACCCCAAGGGCAAGGATTTCGTCGATTTCGACGAAGACCTGCAAGTGCGCGACATCGTCAATGCCACCCGCAGCGGTTACCGTGACGTGCAACTGGTCAAGCGCTTCTCCACCGTCGGCATGGGCCCCTCGCAAGGCCGCCATTCGGCGCTGCCCACCGCGCGTCTGGTGGCCCAGGCCACAGGCCGCAGTATTTCAGAAACGGGGGTCACCACGGCGCGTCCGCCGTTCCAGGCGGAAAAACTTGCGCATGTGGCCGGCCGTGCCTTCGACCCCTACCGGCAAACCCCGATGCACCGCCGTCACCTGGAGGCGGGCGCCAAGATGATGCCCGCCGGTATCTGGCAGCGCCCCGCCTACTACGGCAAGCCCGACGCGCGTGAGGCGTGCATGCAGGCCGAGGCGCGCCAGGTGCGCGAAAAAGTCGGGCTGATCGACGTGTCCACCCTCGGCGGGCTGGACGTGCGCGGCGCGGACGCTGCCGAGCTGCTCGAACGCCTGTACACCTTCGGTTTCGCCAAGCTGGCCATCGGTCGTACGCGCTACGCGCTGATGACCAACGAGCATGGCGTGGTGATCGACGACGGCGTGTGTGCTCGGCTCGGTGCCCAGCATTTCTATGTCACCGCTACCACCAGCGGCGTCGATCGTATCTACCAGCAGATGCTCAAGTGGAACGCCCAGTGGCGCCTGGACGTGGACATCACCAACGTCACCGCCGCCCTGGCGGCCGTCAACCTCGCCGGCCCACTGTCGCGCCAGGTGCTGGCCAAGGTGTGCGATGACGTCGATTTGTCAGCTCAGGCCTTCCCCTACCTCGGCGTGCGTCTGGGCACGGTGGCCGGGATCCCGGCGCGGATCATGCGCGTGGGCTTCGTCGGCGAGCTGGGCTATGAAGTGCACGTGCCCGCACGCCATGCCGAACGCCTGTGGGACGCCCTGATGCAGGCCGGCCAGGGCGAAGGCATCCGCCCGTTCGGGGTCGAGACCCAACGCCTGCTGCGCCTGGAAAAAGGCCACGTGATCATCAGCCAGGACACCGACGGCATGACCCACCCCGGCGAGATCGACATGCAGTGGGCGATCGGTCGCAAGAAGCCGTTCTTCGTCGGCAAGCGCTCCATCGAGATCCTCGAAGCCCAGCCGCTCAAGCGCAAGCTGGTCGGCTTCACCCTGCCCAAGGGCGTTACCCAGCCATTGGAAGGCCACTTGGTACTGGATGGGGCGCACATCAGCGGCAACGTCACCTCCTGCGAATACTCGCAGACCCTCGGCCGCATCATCGGCCTGGCCTACGCTGGCGCAGGCCAGGCCACCCCCGGCATGCACATCCCGATTCGCGTGGAGGGCGGCGAGATCGTCCAGGCGCAGGTGGTGCCACTGCCATTCTTCGACCCCGAAAACGCCCGTCAGGAGGTGTGAGTGATGACCCGTCCATTGAAAGCCGAAGCGTTCGATGAACGCCGCCACCCCTCGGTGTTGCTGTCGCCGTGCACCCTGACCGACCTGACCGAGTTGCCCCGCGTGGGTTTTCGCGGCGCCGACAGCGCTGCCTGGCTACAGGCCCGAGGCTATCGCCTGCCGGCCCGGCCCAACCATGCCGAGCGCCAGGACGACGGCGGCTGGGTGGCGCGTTTGTCGAACACCGAATACCTGGTGCTGGGAGCCCTCGCCGAGCGTGGAGCGCGCGTGGCAGCACTCGAAACCGAGTGGACGCTGGACGATGACACGCGCAACTACCTGCTACCGCGCCAGGACAGCCACGCCTGGGTGCAACTGGCCGGCGACCAGGTCAGTGCGCTGATGGCCAAGCTGTGCGGGGTGGACCTGCGCGACGGCGCATTTGCCGTGGGCAGCGTGGCACAGACCTCGGCGGCGCGGATCAACGTGATCGTGGTGAATGTCGGTGGGGCGCTGCACGTGTTGTTCGACCGGGCGTCACGGGCGTACTTCCTTGCGGCATTGAAGGATGCAATGGCTGAATTCGAGGGGGTGGTCGAATCCCTTGAGAAATCGTTGGGATGAATGGATCGTCTGGCGAGACCTATCGCAGGCTTCGCCAGCTGCCCAAAGCCGGCACTGATTTCAAGCCATTGGCCGTGGCGGTGAGCGCTGGCAAAACCTGCAATGGGGTCAACGCGCAGGGCAACCGCTTTTGTGCATTCCCCTGTGTGCATCGTCCATCAGTGCCTTGGCCATTTCGCCAAGGTAGTGGGCGGCCCAGACCAGAGTGGGTTCGTTGTCCATCACCCCAATAAACGAAGCACGCCGCGCACTGGCGAGCAGGATCGAGGCTTGCTCCAGGGCGTGATCGGCGCAGTTGCCCGGCACCACCTGGAACAGTCGCTTGCCTTCGACGGCGCCCTCCATGCAGGTGGCGGTGCCGACGGTCCAGCCAAGTTTTCCCAAAGGGTCCAAAGTGTGCTCGCTCATGAGAACTCCTCTTGTCGAATGACACCAAAGCGCACGCGTGAGAGCGCCGAGGTCAATGCAGCGTGCAGGTGTCACGTCGCGTCTTGAGCTGCACCTGCGCCAGCGCGCACTCCACCAACGTGCGCACGGCATCGAGTTCGTGCATCACGCTCAGCAGCATCATCGTGGCGGGTGATCTGGGCAGGAAAGCCAGGGATTGCCTACCAACGGCAAGGCCACATTGGGTGTATTCCAGGGCTTCGGCCAGGGTGTCTTCGAGGTAGTGAGGGGTATCGGGGAATTGGGGTGGATCGGGGACGGGTTTGAACATGGCATAGCTCTCTAGTTGCACTGATCGGGCCGCTATCCATTCACTTGCAGGTGAAGGGTGGCGGCTACGTACGGGCCTGCAAGACCGGGGCAACTAGAGAAAAGCCCGGCTGGCCCGAAGGCCACCCGCACGCAGCCACCATCAAGCCAAACCAGACTTATAAAGCCTTGGTTCTGGTGGTACTGGTTCTAGTTGTCCCGCGCAGGCTTGCAGACCCGGCCGCTGTTTTCGCAGCGACTTGGCGACACTAGACCTCAGTACGATGATGCAAAAGGTGGCAAAGCATGGTTCGGAAACGGCCTACACGGAATAGGGAAAATCTGATTAATTTCTGTAGGACCACGCAAGAAAGTTGCTCTCACGATCAAGGTTTGCAACGTCTGCGGTAGGAAGTGGATGGCATTTCCCCCAAGGGAATGGCCAAATAGCATCATCCGTTTTCCATTCCGCAAGACACTGGACTGTCCTTGATGCTCATCAACCTGCTTACCAGCCTGCAACCCGCCCTCTGCGTCCAAAACACCAAGGTGCACCTGGCACAGCACAATGGCCACGATCACCCCATGGACGTTTACCTCGCGGGCGAGTTTGACGACTGGCAGTCATGGCAAAGCCGCAGGAACTTCGAATGCGACTACCTGCTCGGACTCGTGGAAATACCTGGGACACACAAATGGCTGCTTGCCGGGGTCTACGATTGCTTGACGCTCAATCAAGAAAAATCCAAGCCCGAGAAACGCGAGTTCGTCTACCACTACCGCCGCATACCAGAGTTCGCCGAATTGGAAGGCCGCCTGATCCTCGACTATGTCAAACCCCGGGGCAATTACCTTTGGTTGGAAACCTGCCTCAGGAGCATGGTCATTTCCTCGATTCTTGAAAAACCCATGACCGTCGGCAAATTTCCCGGCTACAAGGACGTGGACATCAGCCACGTCGAGCTCAAGACCATCGTAAGGGAGGGTCTTGAGTCGTGGCATACAGCGCTTTCGAACGTCGCGGGCGTCTATTTGATTTCCGATCGGACAAAGGGCGAGGAGCAACTCTACGTGGGCTCAGCAACCGGCACAGGCGGCCTTTGGGACCGTTGGGCAACCTACGCCCATAGCGGCCACGGCGGGAATGTCAGGATTCGCGAGCTGCACAAACGACGCGGCGATTCATTTGCCGAACACTTTCGTTTCAGCATCCTGGAGATCGCTGACAAGCACACAGGCAAGGATGAAATGATGCTCAAGGAAATCCACTGGAAGCGCAGGCTGCTGACCCGGGACAGTGGGTTGAATGGGAACTGAAGCCCAAAATTGCGGGGATTGCCAAGTAGGCCCAATGCGAAGGGCAAGCGATGCAGCAACTGAATCGCCCCTCAGGGCGGTTCAAGCCGAGACAACCAAGGTCAACGGCCAGGAACCCTATACGTGGCTGCGCCACGTAATGGAGCGGTTGCCCATCCTGTGAGTAGGTGGGGTTAATGGTTCGCACTCCCTCAAACACCTGATCGATCCGAACATTTCTGGCCCCAGCGCGCGGATGATATGCCTATCTCATCCATGAAATCCGCCCAAAAAACCTTCAGCCGCCCATGCCGCACCTGCGCAAGACGCGCGCCCTCCGTGGTCTGAAAACCCTCGGCCAGCTTCAGCAGCTTGGTGTGGAAGTGCTCGATGGCAAATGCTCGATCCCGATAATCGCGACCCTCGGCGGTGGGGTTCTCGACATCGTACAGCGCCGACCCCATGCGCCCGGACACATAGAAACAGCGCGCCACGCCGACCATGCCGATGGCATCCAGGCGGTCGCTGTCCTGCAGAATCCTGGCTTCCAGGGTCAAGGGTTCGAAACCAGCTGAAAAACTATGGCTGAGCACTGCATGGGTCACTTGATCGATACGCGGCGCCGGCCAGGCCATGCCGGCCAGGATGACCCCGGCCCGTTCGGCCGAGAGCGTCGAGGCCTGGGCGCGCAGGGACGAGTTTTTCTCCACTGCCACGCAGTCATGCAGCAAGGTGGCGGCCAGCAGCACCTCCAGGTCCCCGCCTTCCACAGCCTGTATGCGTCGGGCGTTGGCCCAGACCCGCTGCAGGTGCGACAGGTCGTGGGAGCCGTCCGCCTGGTCAGCCGGCAGGTAAGCGAGCAGCTCGCCGGCCAATTGCGCAAACGGCTGGAACGCCGTGCCGGACATGCACTCAGCCCTCGACCGGCGGAGTCGCCTGGGCGGCGGCCTCATCTGCCAGGCGCTGGCGCTCGGCCTTGCAGATGTACTTGTCCTTGCTCTTGGGTGCCAGCTTGGCGCTGGCCTTCTTGGCGTGGGCCTTTAGCAACTGGTTGATCTTCTTGCGGCGGTTCATGCTTGGCAGCCTCCTTCGGGCGGGTCGGGGCGCACGATACAGCAAGTGCCGGCGCCGTGCATGAGGTGGCCGGCGCTCATCGCGAGCAACGCGCGGTTGAGTAAAATGCCGGGCAAGCCGGCCTTGGATGGCACCGGTTTGCCCATCCACTCAAAAAAGGAGCACACGACATTGAGTGAACGCAAAAAAGCACTGCTCAAGTACCTTGGCCTGCTTGCCTGCCTGTGGCTGGCGGCACGCCTTAGCCCTGAGCACTTCACCGTGCTGATGTACGCCGTTGTCACCCTTACCTGCTTCGCTGGCATCGTCTACGGCGTGGCGAACCGCAAGCGGATCCTGACGTTCATCAACCACTGGCCGACTTCGTTCTTCTGCTCGGTGGTGATTTTCTTCATCTGCAAGCTGTCTGCCGAAAAGCAGATAAACGCCCAACTGGGTATCGAAGCCGAATACATCCGGCAATCGGCGAGCGTGGGTGGCGTGCTGCTGGCCATCCCGCTGTCGCTGATGCTCATCGGTTTGTACCTGCTCATCACCAGCGCCTACCGAAAGGTCGTCCAACCCGTGTCTCGCGCCAAGCCAGCCCCCACGGAGCAAGGCCAGACGCCGCCCGAATCGCTTGCACAGCTCAGGCCGTTCTTCGCCATCGCCGTGCTCACGTCCAGTCTGTTTCTGTTGACGCAGTCCGACAACAGCGTGCGTTATTGGGTACTGGTCGATGCGATGCTGTACTCCGACTGCGGCCCGCCTGAAAAACCATGGGGCTACGTGCGCAAGAACCTCGACAGTTGTTACCGCGTAGATACCCGCCTCTTTCACGGCGCCGAGTTGATCGCGTTCGCCAGCCGCAAGCCGGGTTGACGCACCTGGGTGAACCTGGCCGAAATAATGGCAAACTGCTACTTTACTAGCCGTTTTGCTCTCAAGGATTTGCCGCCGTCATGGACCGCGCCTACAACACCGCACCTGCGCACACCGCGCCGCGTCGCTCGTACCTGTCCCGTCACTGGCGTGGCGAACTGTCATTGACTCGCACCTTCTGGCTCAACGGCGTTGCCGTACGCCTGTTGTTCGACGCTCTGGCAACGCCGCAGGTGGAAACCCTGCTGGGCAACCCCTCGCGCGACCCGATTGATTCGGCCTACCTCGCCGGGGTGCTGATCGGTATAAGCCTTATCCTGTGGTTGTGGCAACTGGTGGGGCTGTGGCGCTGCGCGCGACGCCACAGCGAGTTTGTCGGGGTGGTGGTGCCATTGTTGATCGTCGCGGTTCTGGCTCACTACACCTACACCTTCACGCAAGGTTTCATCCCAGGCTTTATCAAGAGCTTCAACGAGCAGCTCGAATACAGTCGTCAGTCGCGTTAATCGGCAAGCCGCGTCCCGGCGATACGCCAAGCGGTCGAAGGACCTCCCGAGCCCGTCGCAAAACACTGCTACGCTTGCTGAACACAAGATGAAAAACATTTCATCTTGGTTCATCCGAACCTGGCATGGCAGCCCGGACACCCCCTTGCACGGAGCCCTAAAGCGGAGGAGCGCCATCATGGCCCTTGCCGAGGATCTGGCCTTGTTGATCCGTCAGGAACAACTGCTGCAATTCGAGCACTTCGACGAAGCGGTCGCCTGGCAGTTGGGCTCGCGCCTGCACGCGCGCGCCGAGGCGCAAGGCTGGGCGCTGTTGATCGAGGTCAGACGCTTCGACCAAGTGCTGTTCCTCGCCGGCCGGCCTGGCATCACCCCGCACAACCACGACTGGATCCGCCGCAAGCGCAATACCGTGGCGCGTTTTCTGTGCAGCTCGTACCGTATTGGCCACCAGCTGGCATTGGACCAAAAAGACATCACCCAGCGTTACAATCTTCCGCTCTGCGACTACGCCAGTGCCGGTGGCAGTTTCCCGATCACCGTCAAGGGTGCCGGGGTGATTGGTTGCGTGACCGTTTCGGGGCTGCCGGAGCGGGAGGATCATCAGGTGATCGTCGATGCGCTGTGCGACCTGCTCGGGCAAGACCGCGCCGCGCTGTCACTGGCGGCCCCGGCCAAACGCGCCAGCGAGAAGGCCGCGCGTGAACCGGTGAGCGGCTGAGCACGCCAGCGCGTGTGAACGCCGCCCTACCCAGCCTTGTGCAGCGAGCGACACCTAGTCTGCCCTGGCCGTGTGCTCGGTCAGGCGGATGATCTGCCGCGCGATGAATGCCCCGGTCAGAATCACACCGAACAAGCGCAGTGTCTGCATCGCCAGCACCAGCCCCACATCGGCGCGGGTTTCCACCGCGATGATAGCCATGGCATCCAGCCCGCCGGGACTGGTGGCCAAGTACATCGACAGGAAGTCGGTGCCGGCCATGCGCGCCAGCAACCAGGCACAGCCAGCATTGAGCACGATCAGCACCAGCGCCCCGATGATCATCGCCGGCAGCCGCTTCGCGACATAGCGCACGGTCTGGCGGTCGAAGCGTAGCCCGATGTAGCAACCGATGGCGCCGTAGGCGAACGCCAGCAGTGGCTCCGGCAACCTGATGTTCAGCAACCCCGCCAGTTGCAGGCTGCCGCCCAGCAACAGCGGCACCAGCAGCGCGCCTGCCGGCAGCCTGGCGCCAGCCAGCACGCCCACACCGATCACCGCCAGCCCCAACAGCAGGTTGACCACCTCCAGTGGCGCCGCGCCTGGATGCTGCACGCTTGGTGCGACCACACCCTGGCTAGTACTTAGCCAATGACTGACCAGCGAGCCGGCCAGCACCACGCAGACCACGCGCACGTACTGCATGGTCGCCACCACGCGTGGGTCGGCGCCGCTCTCTTCGGACATCGACACCATCGCCGACGCGGCCCCCGGCGCAGTGCCCCAGGCCGCCGTATTGCCCGGGATGCCGCCAAAACGCACGGTGCCCAGCCCTACCACGGCACTGAGCAGCACCGTCAGCAGCGTGGCAAACAGCATCAGGTGCCAGGACTGCGCCAGCGACACCAACACCGCCCAGGAGATCGAATGCGCTACCAGCAGCCCGACACAGCCTTGCCCGAAGCGAAACACCTGCCGATGCAGGCGGATTCGCGCCCCACTCACGCCAAAGCCAATGGCCACGATCATCGGCCCGAGGAACAAGCCTGCCGGCACTGCAAGGCGGTGCAACAGTTGCCCGGCAGTGGCCGCCAGTACCACCAGGGCCAGCCATTGAAACCACGTGCAGCGCAGCCAGTGAGCGGTTAGAAGCAAGGTCTGGATCCTCGAACAGGGCGATACAGTGAACAAATTATCGACGGCGCAATCGATCAGGTCTATTTTCCACTTTCGATGAATCCATAACTGAAATTCATGAATCATGGACCTTCGCGACCTCACGTATTTCGAAACCATCGCCGAACTTGGCCACCTCGGCCGCGCCGCCGAAAAGCTCAACCGTAGCCAGCCAGCGCTGAGCAAGAGCATCCAGCGCCTGGAGGAATCACTTGGCGCCCGGCTGTTCCAGCGCGATGGCCGGCGCATCAAGCTCACCGATGCCGGTGCGCTGTTGCAGGCCCGTGGCCGACAGTTGCGCCTGAGCATCAGTGAAACCGAACGCGAGGTGCGCGACTTCGCCAGTGGCCTGACCGGCAACATTCGCCTGGGCTGCGCGGCGAGCATGGCCGAGCACCTGTTGCCGCAGTTGGCGGCCAGCTTGCTGGAGCGCGCGCCGGCGATCACCCTGAGCCTGTCCATCGCCCAGGACGATGTGCTGCGCGAGTCGCTGCGCGCCGGGCGCCTCGATGCGATCATCTGCCCACTGATGGTCGATGACCCGCAGTTTCTCGCCTACCCGCTGATCCACGACGAAGCGGTGGTGGTGGCCAGTGCCGACCACCCGATCTTCGAAGGCAGTGTCGAACTCAAGGACCTGTGCCAGTACCACTGGGTACTGGGCGCCCCGACGGTCAACGCGCGGCGCTGGATCGACAACGCGTTCCTGTCGCGCCAGTTGCCAGCGCCACGGGTGAAGATCGAGACCAATGCCATCTCGCTGCTACCCCGCCTGATCGCCCGCACGCAGCTGCTGAGCTTTCTGGCCCGGGAAACCCTGGAGCATGGCCACGGCATGTCGCAGCTACGCGAGGTCCGTCTGGCCGAGACCACCATGCGCCGCACCGTGGCAGTGTGGCTGCGCGCCGACGGCTACGTGCCGCCGGCAGCACAGGTGATGGTGGAGTTGCTCAGAAGCGGCGCAGCGCTGGCCGGACAGGCGTAGCGCCGCGCCGCTTCGGCCAGCGCCCGAAGTGCGTCCCCCATGTGCTCTGGCGCCTGCGGCATGCGTCTATCAGGACTTCCCCGAATGCGCCCATCCCTCACACCAGGCCCTAGCATGCAGGCACTCCTCGAAGACATCCTCGACCACGTACGCCCCTTGCTCGGCCAAGGCCAGGTGGCGCAGTACATCCCCGCCCTCGCCCAGGTCGATCCGAACCAGCTGGGCATTGCCGTGCAAAGCCTGGATGGCCAGTTGCACTGTGCAGGCGATGCCCGTACACCGTTCTCGATCCAGAGCATTTCCAAAGTCTTCAGCCTGGTGCAGGCGATCAGCCACAGCGGCGAGGCGATCTGGCAGCGCCTGGGTTATGAGCCCTCGGGTCAGGCGTTCAACTCGCTAGTACAGTTGGAAGTGGAAAAAGGCCGCCCACGCAATCCGTTCATCAATGCCGGGGCGCTGGTGATCTGCGACATCAACCAATCGCGCTATGCCACCGCGACCTTGTCGATGCGCGACTTCGTCCGGCGCCTGGCGGCCAACCCCCGGCTGGTCAGCGATGCCGTGGTGGCCGACTCGGAGTACCAGCACCGCGCGCGCAACGCCGCCATGGCCTACCTGATGCAGGCCTTCGGCAACTTCCACAACGAGGTCGAAGCCGTGCTGCGCAGCTACTTCCACCACTGCGCACTGTCGATGAGCTGCGTGGACGTGGCCCGTGCCTTCGCCTTCCTGGCCAACCGCGGCCACTGCCCGCACAGCGGCGAACAGGTGCTCAGCCCGCGCCAGGCCCAGCAGGTGAACGCGATCATGGCCACCAGTGGGCTGTACGACGAGGCCGGCAATTTCGCCTACCGCGTGGGTTTGCCGGGCAAGAGCGGCGTCGGGGGCGGCATCGTGGTGGTGGTGCCGGGGCGCTACAGCATCTGCGTGTGGTCACCGGCGCTGAATGCCTCGGGCAACTCGCTGGCGGGACTGCGCGCACTGGAGTTGCTCAGCGAGCGGCTGACCGGGTCGGTGTTTTCGCCGGTCGGCTGAGCGCCGCTGCCCGACCCTGCGCGCAAGGAATGAAACCTGGCGCGGAATTATTTTGCGCACCCGAGCCTCTGATCCCATAGGACACGCAAGGGACCCTGTCATGACTACCAGCAAGCAACAGCCTATCCGCCTCAAGGACATCACCATCGTCGACGACGCCAAGATGCGCAAGGCAATCACCGCCGCAGCCTTGGGCAACGCCATGGAGTGGTTCGACTTCGGCGTCTACGGCTTTGTCGCCTATGCCTTGGGCAAGGTGTTCTTCCCCAACGCCAGCCCCGGCGTGCAGATGATCGCGGCGCTGGCGACCTTCTCGGTGCCGTTCCTGATTCGCCCGCTGGGCGGTTTGTTCTTCGGCGCCCTGGGCGACCGCTATGGGCGCCAGAAGGTGCTCGCCGCGACCATCGTGATCATGTCCCTGAGCACCTTCGCCATCGGCCTGATCCCCTCCTATGCCAGCATCGGCATCTGGGCGCCGATCCTGCTGTTGATCGCCAAGATGGCCCAGGGCTTTTCGGTAGGCGGCGAGTACACCGGGGCGTCGATCTTCGTCGCCGAATACGCCCCTGACCGCAAGCGCGGCTTCCTCGGCAGTTGGCTGGATTTCGGCTCTATCGCAGGCTTCGTGCTTGGCGCAGGCGTGGTGGTGCTGATCTCGACGATTCTGGGCGAGGCGCAGTTTCTCGAATGGGGCTGGCGCCTGCCGTTCTTCCTGGCCCTGCCATTGGGGTTGATCGGCCTGTACCTGCGCCATGCGCTGGAAGAGACCCCAGCCTTCCAGCAGCATGTCGAAGCCCTCGAACAAGGTGATCGCGAAGGCCTGGCCAGCGGCCCGAAAGTCTCGTTCAAGGAAGTCGCCACCCAGCATTGGAAGAGCTTGCTGACCTGCATCGGCGTGGTGATTTCCACCAACGTCACCTACTACATGCTGCTCACCTACATGCCCAGCTACCTCTCGCACAACCTGCACTACAGCGAGGACCATGGCGTGCTGATCATCATCGCGATCATGATCGGCATGCTGTTCGTACAGCCGTTGATCGGCCTGCTCAGCGACAAGTGGGGGCGCCGGCCATTCATCCTGCTCGGCAGCATTGGCCTGTTCGTGCTGGCGGTGCCGGCGTTCATGCTGATCACCAGCGGCAAACTGGCGGTAATCTTCGCCGGCTTGCTGATCCTGGCGGTGCTGTTGAACTTCTTCATCGGTGTAATGGCCTCGACGCTGCCTGCGATGTTCCCGACCCACATTCGCTACAGTGCCCTGGCCAGTGCGTTCAACATCTCGGTGCTGATCGCAGGCCTGACCCCGACCCTGGCCGCTTGGTTGGTCGAAAGCACCGACAACCTGTACATGCCGGCCTATTACCTGATGGTGGTGGCCGTGATCGGGCTGCTCACCGGGCTGACCATGAAGGAAACCGCCAACCGCCCCCTGCGCGGTGCGGCCCCGGCGGCATCGGACCTGCAAGAGGCACGCGAACTGCTGCGCGAGCACCACGACAACATCGAGCAGAAGATCGAGGATATCGACGCGCAGATCGCCGAGCTTGAAGCCAAGCGCCAGCAACTGGCGCAGCAGCATCCGCGTATCGACTGAGACAGGACACTAGCGCAATCCCCCGAAATCCTTGCCTGATCCTGCGAACCTGCCGGCCCCGACATGGGAAACACGCTACATGCGCGCTAGAGTCTTTGATCTGTACCCTCCCCGAGCCGCGCCTCGACGCGCGGCAGGTCAAAAAAACCACGACACATCGACCGATGATCAACAGGTGAGCCATGGAACTACGAATCAACCAGAAGACCTATCAGGTCGAGGCTGACGCCGACACGCCCTTGCTCTGGGTAATCCGCGACGACCTCGGCCTGACGGGCACCAAGTACGGCTGCGGCTTGGCCCAGTGTGGCGCCTGCTCGGTGCTGGTGGATGGCAACGTGGTACGCGCCTGCGTGACCCCGGTGGCCGGGGTGGTCGGCCGCGAGGTCACCACCATCGAGGCGATCGAGGACGACGCGGTCGGCAAACGCGTGGTGGCGGCGTGGGTCGAGCATCAAGTGGCGCAGTGCGGCTACTGCCAGTCCGGCCAGGTGATGGCGGCCACCGCACTGCTCAAGCACACGCCTAAACCGAGTGCCGCGCAGATCGACGCGGCGATGGTCAATCTGTGTCGTTGCGGCACCTACAACGCCATCCATGCCGCCGTGCAAGACCTGTCCGAAGGGGGTAACGCCTGATGAACGCTCCCCTGGACACCCCCGCCGACCTGCTGCGGCTGCCCGCTGGCGAAACCGTCAACCTGTCGCGCCGACGCTTTCTGGCGGGTACCGCCATCGGCGCACTGGTGCTGGGCTTCGGCCTGCCGGTGGGCACGCCACGCGCCCACGCCGCCGCCAGCCCTGAGCGCGGCACCCAGGTGCCGGCGTTCCTGGAAATCCGCCCGGACGGCAAAGTCCGCCTGCTGTGCCCCTTCATGGAGGGCGGCCAGGGCACCTACACGGCAATGGCACAAATCGTCGGCGAAGAGCTGGATGTAGACCCTGCCGACTTCCTGGTCGACAGCGCCCCGCCTGGTGAAGCCTATGTGGTGATGGAAAACGGCATGCGTATCACTGGCGGGAGCATGTCGGTGCGCATGAGCTATCCGACCATGCGCCGCCTCGGCGCACTGGCCCGCGCCATGCTGCTGCAAGCCGGCGCCGCGCAACTGGGTGTGCCGCTGAGCGAGCTGTCCAGTGCGCCTGGCAAGGTGCTGCATGCTGCCTCTGGCCGTACGTTGAGCTATGGCGAGCTGGCTGGCGCTGCGATGGACCTGCCAGTGCCGGATCCGGCCAGCGTGCAACTGCGCGACCCCAGCCAGTTCCGCTGGATCGGCAAGCCAGTGCGCCGCGTGGATGCCTACGACAAGTCCACCGGCAAGGCGATCTACAGCATCGACATCAAGCTCGACGACATGCTGCACGCCGCCGTGCAGCACGCTCCCCGCCTGGGCATGACCGTGGCCGAGGTGCGCAACGAAGCGCAGGTCAGCGCCATGCCGGGTGTGCATTCGGTACACCGGTTGCCCGGCGCAGTGGCCGTGGTGGCCGAGCGCTGGTGGCACGCCAAGCGTGCTGCCGAAGCCTTGCAGGTCGACTGGCAGGCACCTGCCGCCGACAGCCCGCTGCGGGTGATGCCGGCAGACTTTTCAAGCGATGCCTGGCGCGACCACCTGGCCGCCCAGACCGGACCGGCCCGCGATGACGAGCGCGCAGGCGACATCGCCGCTGCCCTGGCCGGGGCCAAGACCACCGTTGAAGCCAGCTACCGCAACCAGTACCTGAACCACGGCCAATTGGAGCCGCCCTCGGCCACCGCCCGCTTCAACCCCGACGGCAGCCTGGAGGTCTGGCTGCCCAACCAGGCGCCAGACATGTTCCGCGCCGACATTGCCAAGCGCACTGGGCTGGCGCCCGAGCAGATCACCCTGCACTCGCCGCTGCTGGGCGGCTTCTTCGGTCGGCATTTTTTGTACGACTCGGCCAACCCCTACCCGCAGGCGATTGCCCTGGCCAAGGCGGTTGGACGCCCGGTCAAGCTGATCTGGAGCCGTGAGGAAGAGTTCCTGCGTGATGTGCTGCGCCCGGTGGCGGTAGTCAAGTTCCGCGCCGGCCTGGACGAAAAAGGCCTGCCCGTGGCCATCGAGGCGATCAGCGCCACCGAAGGCCCGACCGAGGCCCTGGCCGGCAAGCAAGGCGAAAAAATCGACCCCACCGCACTCGAAGGGCTGTCAGGCAAGGCCTACGCCATTGCCAACAAGCGCATTGCGCAGATTTATGTCAAAGGCCCGGCGATGCTCGGCTACTGGCGATCAGTGGGCAATTCGCTCAACGATTTCTTCTATGAAAGCTTCCTCGACGAGTTGGCTGACAAAGGCGGGCATGACCCGTTCGAGCTGCGCCTGCACCTGCTGCGCGACAATTCCCGCCTGACCACCCTGCTGCGGGCGGTGGGCGAATTGTCCGGTGGCTGGAAGCGCGGCCCGTTCACCGCCGCAGACGGCAGCCAGCGCGCCCGTGGCGTGGCCATGGCCTCGCCGTTCGGCTCGCAGGCGGCAGTGATCGCCGAGGTGTCCATCGACAACGGCCAGGTCAAGGTGCACGACATCTGGCAGGCCATCGACCCTGGCAGCATCGTCAACCCGGCGATCATCGAAGCCCAGGTCAACAGCGCGGTCGCGCTGGGCTTGTCGCAAACCCTGCTGGAAGAAGCGGTGTGGCGCAACGGTATGCCGCAGGCGCGCAATTACGACCTGTACCCGATCCTGCCGCCTGCGCGCATGGCACGGGTGCATGTACGCATTATCGAGAGCGGCGAAAAAATGGGCGGCATCGGCGAGCCACCGTTGCCAGCAGTGGCACCGGCCGTGGCCAATGCGGTCGCGCGGCTGACCGGGCAACGCATCCGCAGCCTGCCACTTGACCGCCATTCGTTCAGCTAAGGAGCGCCCATGAGCAATCGCCGATTCGCACGCAGCGCGACCTGGCTGGCCGTGCCCTGCCTGGTCGCCGCCGGCCTGCTGGCCTGGTATGTCACCCGCGAGCCCGCCTCGCCGTTCACCGCCGACGCCGGGGTGGACACAACGCTGGTCAGCCGTGGCGAATATGTCGCCCGGCTCAGCGACTGCGTGGCCTGCCACAGCCTGCCAGGCCAGGCGCCCTTCGCAGGCGGGCTGGAAATGGCCACGCCGCTGGGGGCGATCCATGCCACCAACATCACCCCCGACCGCGAACACGGCATCGGCGCCTACAGCCTGGCCGACTTCGACCGTGCCGTACGCCATGGCGTGGCCCCGGGCGGGCGCCGGTTGTACCCGGCCATGCCCTACCCGTCCTACGCCAAGCTCAGCGATGACGATGTGCGCGCGCTGTACGCGTTCTTCATGCAGGGTGTGCAACCGGCGGCCACCGCCAATGTGCCCAGCAGCATCCCCTGGCCGCTCAACCTGCGCTGGCCGATCGCGCTGTGGAACGGGTTGTTCGCACCCACCAACGCCTATGCCGACAAGCCCGGCCAGGATGCACTGTGGAACCGTGGCGCGTACATCGTCCAAGGCCCCGGCCACTGCGGCAGCTGCCACACGCCGAGGGGCCTGGCGTTCAACGAAAAAGCCCTGGACGAGGCCGGCGCGCCGTTTCTCGCCGGCGCACTGCTCGACGGCTGGTACGCACCGAGCCTGCGCCAGGACCACAACACCGGCCTTGGTCGCTGGAGCGAGCCCGAGATCGTGCAGTTCCTCAAGACCGGACGTAACCAGCATGCGGTGGTCTACGGCTCGATGACCGAGGCGTTCAACAATTCCACCCAGTTCATGAGCGACGATGACCTGTCCGCCATCGCCCGCTACCTCAAGTCGTTGCCGGGCGATGCGCAGCGCGACGGCGCACCCTGGCAGTACCAGGCCGTTTCCGCGAACGAGCGTCTGGACGCACCGGGCGCACACACCTACGTGACGCGCTGCGCCAGTTGCCACGGCCTGGACGGCAAGGGCCAGGCCGAATGGATGCCACCGCTGGCCGGGGCCACCTCGATGCTGGCCAGCGAAAGCGCCTCGGCGATCAACATCACCCTCAACGGCTCGCAGCGCATCGTCGCCGCCGGGGTGCCGGACGCCTACCGCATGCCGGCGTTTCGTGGCCAGCTGTCCGACCAGGAAATCGCCGATGTGCTGAGTTTCGCCCGCACCACCTGGGGCAATCAGGGCGCAGCGGTGCAGGCACAGGCCGTGGGCAAGTTGCGCGGGCATACCGACCCGGCCAGCAGCAGCCCGATCATCCTGCACATGCGCTGACAGCCGCCAAGCGTGATCAAGCAACATTGAACGAGGTGTGAGCAAACCATGGAAAGCATCGACCTGCTGGTGCTACGCACCGCCCACGACTGGCTTGCCGACGGGCATCGCGTATTGCTGGCGAGCGTTGCCCATACCTGGGGATCGTCGCCGCGCCCGGTGGGTTCGATGATGGCCCTGCGCAGCGATGGGCGGGTGGTCGGGAGTGTGTCTGGCGGCTGCATCGAAGACGACCTGATCCACCGCTATACCACCGCCTACGGCGGCCAGGCGTTCGTCGATGGCCCGCCCGAGCGGGTGCGCTACGGTGTCAGCGCCGACGAGGCGCATCGCTTCGGGCTGCCCTGCGGCGGCACCCTGGAGTTGATCCTGGAGTTCAACCCCGCGCGCGCGGCCCTGTGCCAATTGCTCACGCTGCTGGACGACGGGCAACTGGTGTGTCGACGCCTGGCCCTGGCCGATGGCAGCGTCAGCCTCACCCCCTGCGCCAGCCCGGCGCCGTTCGACTGTGACAGCCACTACCTGCGCAACACCCTCGGCCCCGGTTACCGCATGCTGCTGATCGGCGCCGGGGCGTTGGCCGAATACCTCGCCACCATGGCGCTGTTCAACGGTTTCCGTGTGACGGTGTGCGACCCACGCCCTGAGCACAGTGCCAGTTGGGCGGTGCCGGGGGTGGAGACCCTTCAGGGCATGCCAGATGATGTAGTGCGCGCATTTCGTGTCGATGCGCGCACCTGCATCATCGCCGTCAGCCACGACCCGAAGCTGGATGACCTGGCTCTGCTGGAGGCCCTGCAAGGCCCAGCGTTCTATATTGGCGCGATTGGTTCGCGACGCAACAGCCAGCTGCGCCGCGAGCGGCTGATCGAGCATTTCGGCCAGACCGAACGCAGCCTCGAACGCCTGCATGGGCCGATCGGCATCTACATCGGCAGCAAGACCCCGGCGGAAATCGCCGTGAGTGTGATGGCCGAGGTGTTGGCAGCGAAGAATGCGGTGACGCTACCGGGAGCGGTGAGTGTGTTGCAGGCCAAAGCGCAGCACGAATCAGCGGCCTGAGGCTTCGAGCGACGATCCGCCGCGAAGCAAGGGGCGCAGTGGATAGCACCCGAAGCAAGCGCGGTACCTGTAGGAGCGGCCTTGCCGGGACGCCGGACCGGCGAGGCCGCTCTCATAGAACTACACATAACTTGTTGATT
>NZ_VAUO01000022.1 GCF_005796105.1 Pseudomonas mosselii
GTTATGTGTAGTTCTATGAGAGCGGCCTTGCGCCGCGAAAGGGGCGCGCAGCGGCCCCAGGGTTTATGTGTCATGCAAGATCGAGGGCGCTGCCTTTGATTCGGTGGCTTGCCGGGTCAATCGGCCGACTGGCGGAACACATAGAACAGGTTCGGCTCGCTCACCAGATACAGCGTGCCGGCCTCGTCCATCGCCATCCCTTCGGCCTGGGGCACAGGCTGCTTCAGGCCCTGGGAGCCCTTGCGCAGTGACAAGGTGCTCAATGGCCGCCCCTCCACATCCAGCTCGATCACCAGCCGCGACTCATCCGAGAGCGCCAGCAAATGCCCGCTGCGCTCGTCGTATTGCAGGCTCGACAAGTCCCGCACGAAAAGACGCGCATCGCGCTCGCGGTCTTGCACCACATGCACCGCGTAGGGCTGCTCGGGGTTGGTGTGGGGAAAGCCGTGCACTTCGTAGATCAACATCGGGTCGCGCTCCTTGGCCACGAACAGGCGTTTGCCTGCCGAATCGTATGCCAGTCCTTCGAAACCCTTGTTGCCATTCAGGCCAATGCCCAAGGTCAGTTGCTCAGCATCGCCGGCATCGAGAAACGGCGTGTCGTCATCCAGGCGCACTTGAATCAGGCGCTGCTGGCGCTCGTCGGTGATCACGTAGGTGTTGGGCCCCACGTACTCCACCGCCTCAGGGTCGCCAAAACCGGTCAGTGGGACGCGGCGCAGAATACGCCCGTCCAACGACAGTTCGATCAGCTCTGGGCTGGAGTTAGTAACCGTGAACAGGCTCTTGCGATCAGGATCGAAGGTCAGCGCCGAAAGGTCCGCGTGCAGCCCCTCGATCGGCTGGGCTTCAAGGGTGACCTGATAGCGATCCAGGGCAATGCCCTGCTCGACCGGATGCCACCACGTCTTGAGATTGAACCAGCCGCGCTCGAACAGGCGAAACTCATGCCCCGCCACGCCCAGCAGTGCCAACAGGACGAACAGAACAACAACACAGATCAAACGGTAGCTTCGGCGCATCAGGGCAAGCTCGACGGAAAGAGTGCGAATCTAACCATCTACAACTGAACCCAACCTTAAAGCCATCGACGCAAACGGCTGGCGAACCTGTCAGTTTTTTCGGAAGCGATAGAAGAGGTTGGGCTCACTGACCATGTACAGGTTGCCCTGGTCATCCATTGTGACCCCTTCAGCTCGTGGAATGGTGTCCTTCAGGCCATTGAAACCACCCAGCAGGGTCATGAAACTGACCTGCTCGCCCTGCTCGTTCAGCTCCAGTAACAGGCTCGACTCGGCCGACAGCGCCAACACATTGCCGGTACGCGGGTCGACCGCCACGGCAGACAGGTTGCGCACGTCCAGTTGATCGCTGGGTAACGCCACGCGTGGCCCCGTGGGCAGACTGCGGCCGTCAGTATTGATGGCAAACAGCTTGGGCGGACGCTCTTCGCCCAGCAGCAGGCGCTGACGCGTGGCATCCCAGGCGATGCCCTCGAAGCCCTTGTTGCTGTCTTCGGACGCGCCCAGGTCGAACGCCGGGTAATCGTCGCGGTTGAGCGAGGTGGTATCGGCCTCGACCTTGACCACCACCACGTCATGCCAGCGCTCGTCGACGATACCAATCCGGCCGTCCTCCATCACCGCCACCCCTTCGGGGTTGGCCCATCCCTGGAGGGGGATTTTGCGCAGCAGATTGCCTTGCAGGTCGAGTTCAGCCAGGAACGGGTGCTTACCCATCACGGCGAACAGCGTACGGGTGTGCGGATTGAAGGAAAGGTCCGACGCCTCGTCGCGCTCCATGCCCACCAAGGGCTTGGCATCGATATCCACGACGTAGGCCGGCAGCCAGACGCTCTGCTGGCGCTGCGCCTGGCTCTGGAAGCGCTCCTTGAGCCACAGCACACCACGGTCGTCCCAGTGCATGGCCACAGCCACGCCGTAGCCGATCACCACCAGGGCACCGAGCAAAACGGGCCAACGCAACAAAGCGCTGCGCTTTGGGGCGGGCGGGAGCGGCGTGGCGGAGGGTGCGACCATCGTTTCGGATCCTAAGGCGTGCCGTGATGTACTGCATAACGTCGGCGAATGGGCATGAAGCTGCGCATTATCCGTATCGTTTGTGAAAAAAACGGCAAAACCGGCGATAGCAGCCTGCCATCGCCGCCACAGGATCAGAGCACGCGGCTTTCGAAACGGCACACGCCTGGAAGCTCCAGCACCAGCTCGTCACCGACGTTGAACGGGCCGACACCTGCCGGGGTGCCGGTGAGGATCACATCGCCCGCCTGCAGCGAGAAGCACGCCGCCATGTACTGGATGATCGGCACGATGGGGTTGAGCATCATCGCGCTGTTGCCGTCCTGGCGCACTTCACCGTTGATGCTCAGGCGCAACGGGATGTCGGTCACGTCCTCGAAGCTGGACGCGGCAACGAACGGCGGCAACACGCAGGCACCATCGAAACTCTTGCACAGCTCCCATGGCAGACCCTTTTCCTTGAGCTTGCTCTGCACGTCGCGCAGGGTCAGGTCCAGCGCCGGGGCGTAGCCCGAGATGGCGTCCAGCACCTCTTCCTCGGTCGGTTTGGTCGACAGCGACTTGCCCAGCAGCACGGCAATTTCGGCTTCGTAATGCACCGAGCCACGGTCGGTCGGAATCTTGAAGCCGCCTTCCAGGGGTACCACGCAACTGCCAGGCTTGATGAACAGCAGCGGCTCGGCGGGGATCGGGTTGTTCAGCTCCTTGGCGTGCTCGGCATAGTTGCGCCCGATGCACACCACCTTGCCCAACGGGAAGTGAATACGGGTGCCATCTACATACTGGTGCTGGTAACTCATGGCCGACTCCTGTGAATACTGCTTTTATTCGGGAGCGAAGATCTTACCCGGATTCATGATGCCGTTAGGGTCGAACACGGCCTTTATTGCCTTCATGCAGGCGATTTCTTCGGCTGAACGGCTGTAGCCCAGGTAGTCGCGCTTGGTCATGCCAACCCCGTGCTCGGCGGAAATCGAGCCGTTGTAGCGCTGGACGATCTCGAACACCCACTTGTTGACCTTGGTGCACGAGGCGAAGAAATCATCCTTGCTCATGTGCTCGGGCTTGAGGATGTTCAGGTGCAGGTTGCCATCGCCGATGTGGCCGTACCAGACCACTTCGTAGTCGGGGTAGTGCTGCGCGACGATGCTGTCTATATCGCGCAGGAATGCCGGCACCTTGGAGACGGTCACCGAGATATCGTTCTTGTATGGGGTCCAGTGCGAGATGGTTTCGGACAGGTATTCGCGCAGCTTCCACAGGTTCTTGAGCTGCGTCTCGCTCTGGCTCATCACCCCGTCGAGCACCCAACCCTGCTCCACGCAATGCTCGAAGGTGGCTAGCGCCTGGTTGGCCACCTCGTCGCTGCTGGCTTCGAACTCCAGCAGGGCATAGAACGGGCAGTCGATCTCAAACGGCGCGGGCACGTCGCCGCGGGCCATGATCTTGGCCATGCCCTTGTCGGAGAAGAACTCGAAAGCGGTAAGGTCGAGCTTGTCCTGAAAGGCGTGCAGCACCGGCATGATCGCGTCGAAGTCCGGCGTGCCGAGCACCATGGCGGTCAGGTTGCGCGGGGCGCGGTCCAGGCGCATGGTTGCCTCGACCACGAAGCCCAGGGTACCTTCGGCGCCAATGAACAGCTGGCGCAGGTCGTAGCCGGTGGCGTTCTTGATCAAGTCCTTGTTCAGTTCGAGCAACTCGCCCTTGCCGGTGACCACTTTGAGTCCGGCGACCCAGTTGCGGGTCATGCCGTAGCGGATCACCTTGATACCACCGGCGTTGGTGCCGATGTTGCCCCCAATCTGGCTGGAACCGCTGGAAGCGAAGTCCACCGGGTAATACAGGCGATTGTCTTCGGCGAACTGCTGCAATTGGCGGGTGATCACACCGGGCTGGCAGACCACGGTGCGATCGAATGCGTTGAACCCGATGATCTGGTTCATGTAGTCGAACGCCACCACCACCTCGCCGTTGGCGGCCACTGCTGCCCCCGACAGGCCGGTACGGCCACCTGAAGGCACCAACGCAACCGTGTGCCGGTTGGCCCACCGGACAATGGCCTGGACCTGTTCGACGGTCTTGGGGAACACGATGGCGCTGGGCGCAGGCGGGTAGTGCTTGGTCCAGTCCTTGCCGTAGGCCTCCAGCGAAGCCGGGTCGGTGAGCAACTTGCCAGGGTCGACAAGGGCCTTCAGTTCATCCAGTACTGCACGCTCGATCATCGTCGTAACTCTCAACTCATTCATAGTGAGCCTGAATACGCCTCACTGTCTGAAACAGCTCAGTAAGTGTCGCGTATGGTAGCATGGCGCTCCCGCTGTTCGTGCTAAGGCCGATGCCGCGCCGCAACACCCCTCGCCATTTTTCTCCGGGATACAGGTTTAAGCAGATGAGCAAGACTTCTCTCGAAAAGAGCAAGATCAGGTTCCTTCTTCTCGAAGGCGTCCACCAGAATGCCGTGGACACCCTCAAGGCTGCCGGCTACACCAACATCGAGTACCTCACCGGCTCGCTGCCTGATGCAGAACTGAAGGAAAAGATCGCTGATGCCCACTTCATCGGCATCCGCTCGCGCACCCAGCTGACCGAAGAGGTCTTCGACTGCGCGAAGAAACTGGTCGCAGTCGGCTGTTTCTGCATCGGCACCAACCAGGTTGACCTGGGCGCGGCCCGCGAGCGCGGCATCGCCGTGTTCAACGCCCCCTACTCCAACACCCGCTCGGTTGCCGAACTGGTGCTGGCCGAGGCCATCCTGCTGCTGCGCGGCATTCCTGAGAAAAACGCTTCCTGCCACCGTGGCGGCTGGATCAAGAGCGCGGCCAACTCCTTCGAGATCCGTGGCAAGAAGCTGGGCATCGTCGGCTACGGCTCGATTGGCACCCAGTTGTCGGTGCTGGCCGAGAGCCTGGGCATGCAGGTCTACTTCTACGACCCGCTGACCAAGCTGCCACTGGGCAACGCCACCCAGATCACCAGCCTGAACGAACTGCTGGGCCTGGCCGACATCATCTCGCTGCACGTTCCCGAGCTGCCATCGACCCAGTGGATGATCGGCGAGAAGGAAATCCGTGCCATGAAGAAGGGCTCGATCCTGATCAACGCCGCCCGTGGCACCGTGGTCGAGCTGGACCACCTGGCCGCCGCGATCAAGGACAAGCACCTGATCGGCGCCGCCATCGACGTGTTCCCGGTCGAGCCGCGCTCCAACGATGAAGAGTTCGAAAGCCCGCTGCGCGGCCTGGACAACGTGATCCTGACCCCACACATCGGTGGTTCCACCGCCGAGGCCCAAGCCAACATCGGCCTGGAAGTGGCCGAGAAGCTGGTCAAGTACAGCGACAACGGTACGTCCGTATCGTCGGTCAACTTCCCTGAAGTGGCCCTGCCGGCTCACCCAGGCAAGCACCGCCTGCTGCACATCCACGAAAACATCCCAGGCGTACTCAGCGAGATCAACAAAGTCTTCGCCGAGAACGGTATCAACATCTCCGGTCAGTTCCTGCAGACCGACGAGAAAGTCGGTTACGTGGTCATCGACGTTGACGCCGAGTATTCGGACCTGGCGCAAGAAAAATTGCAGCACATCAAGGGCACCATTCGCTCGCGCGTACTGTTCTGATTTTTCTGGCGACATGAAAAAGGGAGGCCCAGGTGGCCTCCCTTTTTTACCTGCACGATCAGCAGTGCAGCGCGACCCAACGCTTACTTGACGTTGACGGTGATCTTCTGCGACTCGACGCTCGGCTTGAACGGCACGTGATACTGGTCGCCCAGGACCAGTTGCAAGGTGTGCTTGCCAGGGGTCAGGGTGATGGTCGCTTCGGTCTGCGCCTTGCCGAAGTGCAGTACCTGCGGGCCGGCCGGCAGCGGGGCGTGGTTCTCTGGCATCAGGCTGGTGGGCAGCGGCGTGTCGCTCAATGGTGCCTTGTCGACATCCACCAGCAGGTGGTGATGGCCGGTGTGAGGGGTTTGGTCACCGGCAGGCTTCAGGCCCATGCCCTCGATGCCGAATTTGACGGTGAAGGTCTTCTCGACCGTAGCACCATCGGCGGGGGAAACGATGAAGACCTTGGCGCCTTCCGGTGGCTGCTGGCTCTTCAAGGCATCCGCGGCACAGGCCAATACCGAGGCCCCCATCAGCAGACCGGCGACGGCAGCACGCGAAAATAGGCTGTTCATTCACTTCTCCTGTGATTCACTTCAATTGACCGCTATGGCGTAAACGAAACCCTGCGGTAGTTCACCATAGTCCAACTGAAGACCCAGAGGTTCAGAAAAGAGCCACAGAAATAATTCAAACCGGGTTAAACATTGGTAGGGTCTTGGGGTCATAGGCTGCGTTCGACCGGGCAGGGGAAAAGCCTCGGCGAATGAAATTCATCTGCCAAGAAATAAGGGGCACTCATGCGTTTGACCATTGGCGTACTGCTGGCCGTACTCTTCAGCCCATTGGCCCAGGCCGACCTGATCGACGAAATCAACGACCGTGGGGAGCTGCGCATTGCCGTGCAGCCCGATGCGGCGCCCTATGCCTATAAAGAGAAGGACAACGAGCCACTGACCGGCTTCGACATCGAACTGGGACAGGCCCTGGCCAATGAACTGGGCGTGCGCGCCGAATTCATCGAAACACCCGAAGGGGAAGTATTGCCCGGCGTCCAGGATGGCAAGTTCGACATCACCGTGCAAAAGTCCGGCACCGGACTCGATACGGCCCTGCAAGCCAGCGAATCGTTCGGCCGCGACAAACTGATGATTCCCTTCCAGAAAGACAATCCGGCCTTCGAAAGCGCACTGAACAATGCGCTGCAACGCATCAAGGATGATGGTCGGCTACTGAAGCTCGAAGACAAATGGCTCAAGGACTCGGTACAGAACGCCGCCGAACGGTGATAACCCCTCGCGGGGCTTGCCCCGCGATCAGCGGCCCAGCAAGGCGCGCTGGGCGTCTTCCAGCTCCAGCTCACTGAATACCTGCACGCCCGCGCGCCGCAGCAACGCCACGGTCACCCCTTCGCCAGGCACCTTCACGCCGCTGAAGCTGCCGTCATACGTCAGTCGATTGCCACACGAAGGACTCCCCGACTTGAGCACCGCCACGCCGATGCCATGCTTGCGCACCAGCGCCAGGGCACATTGCGCACCGGCCAGGAAGGCCGCGCTGACCGTTTCGCCCAGCACCGTGATCACCTGGGCCTCGCCATCGAGCACCTGACTGCCCTGCCCGCCCGGAATCTCTGCCGGCGCGCGCGGCGTCGGCAGCCCACCGGCCACCTCAGGACACAACGCCACCACCCGCCCCTCGGCCTGCCAGCGTTGCAGCACGTCGGGGTAGCCGCTGGCCCGCCCGTCATAACGCACCGGCTGGCCTAGCAGGCACGCGCTGACCAGGACTTTGGCCACCTCAGAACGGATCATTGCCACGACGGCGGAACCAACCGGTCAACGACAGGCGTTCACGCCGCGCCGGAAGGACTTCGTGAGGCACATCGCCGGAGAGGAACACCACCAGCGTACCGGCCTGCGGCTGCACGTCATGCACGACGCCATCGTGCAAGAACATGCGCAACTGACCGCCGTCCTCGGGCTGCCAGCCTTCGTTGAGATACAGCACCGCCGAGACCATGCGTCGGTCGTCATCGCGGAAACGGTCCAGGTGACGCTTATAGAAAGCCCCTGGCGGATAAAGCGCGAAATGGCATTCGAAATCCTCAAGCCCCAGGTACAAACCTTGGTTGATGGCCTGGCGCAGACTGTCCATGGTGTCCAGGTAGCGGTCGCACGGTGCCGACTCGCCAGGGTCGAGCCACTGGATCTGGTCGCCGCGGATCGCCTCGCGCACCTCTTGCGAGGCGCCGCGCCCGACACCGGCAGGGTTGAGTTCGCCCTCGCTGTAGCGACGCCGGCATTCACCCGCAAGCTCGCGCGACAGCGCCTCAGGCAGGAATAGGGTTTGCTGCGACCAGCCACGGGTGGCCAGGTCGTCGACGATCGCCGACAGCAGTGGGTGTTCGAGAGGAATGTGCATGGCGCATCATAGCCATTCGGCATGCGTGCGCACAGCGCCACTTGGTCAGGAACCACGCGCGACGGCTCGACAAAGCCCCGCCACGCCAAGGACAATAGCGACCTGCCGACAGGAGTCCTGAATGCGCCGTCTGTTTTCCCTGCTTCTGCTGATGATCTGCACAATGCCTGTCTGGGCAGATAGCCTGGATCAGCTGTACAAGGCCGCTGGCTGGCCCGACCAACGCGCCCATTTCAACGATGCCGTGAGCGCCGCCCAGCAGCGCTACCGCAACAGCCTGCCGCCTGCGGTCTACCAGGCACTGGTCAACAATAGCAACCAGCGCTTCCAGGCCCAGGCAATGGATCGCCGTGCCCAGGCACAACTGCGCAGCAATCTGCCCAACCCGGCCCCGGCCCTGGCATTCTTCCAGTCACCGCTCGGACGCAAGGTCGTGGCAGCCGAGCTGTTGGCCACGCGCAAGGACCAACTGGCGAAGAACGCCAAGGGCCTGCCGAAAATGCCAGCCAGCGACAACCGCCTGTTGATCATCGGCCATTTGGCCAAGGCACTGCCAGCCCGCGAAGCTGGGGCCGAGGTCAGCCTGGCGATTGCCGGCGTGGCCGCCGACAGCCTCAGCTCGATGATCCCCGGCCTGTTCGGCGGCGGTCAGGCCCAGGGCCTGCTCGACGGCCAGCGCCAGCGGCTAATGAACCAGGTCGGTGAAGACCTGAACAACACCCTGCTGTACGTCTACCGCGACTTGTCGGACACCGAGCTAGAAGCGTTCTCGACCTTCGCCGAATCGGCCGACGGCCAAGCCTACTACAAGGCCGCAGTGGCAGCGGTACGTGCTGCGCTCGCGGTTGGCCAACAGGCCTCGGACCTCAACTGATCAGCCCAGGCGCTGACCGATGAAGTCGAAGTAGCGCTGGCGGATGCCCGGCAGCTCGTTGGCCAAGTGATGGCGCGCCTCAGGCAACATGAGGATCTGCGGTTCGGCGAACTTGGCCTTGAGCACTTGCAAATTGTGCTGCCAATCAACCGTGCCATCCGCCTCGCCCTGCACGATCAGCGGCCGCCGCATACTGGGCGGGGCCGCCTCGATGCGCTTGACCCACTTCAACAACGCCCCGACCCAAGCCGTGGGTAGCCGCCTGGGCTGCAACGGATCGGCCTGCAAGAACGGCAGGAACGCCGGGTCATTGGTGTTTTCGCTGAAGCGCCGCTCGATGCCGTTGACGAAATGGCGCAGCACACAATAGCTCAACTTCGACCAGTGCCAGTCCCGGGGGCGCACCAGTGGCGCCAGCAGGATCACCTCGCCATCCACCGGGCTCTGCTCACCCGCATGCAGCAGATGGTCGATCACGATCGCGCCCCCGGTACTTTGCCCGCACAAGTGCCAGGGGCGCGGTAACTCCAACTGGCGTGCCTGCTCGAACAGCCCCTCCAGCGCCTGCTGGTAGAGCGCGAAGTCCTCGATGCTGGCCCGCTCGCCACTGGACAGGCCGTGCCCGGGCAAGTCACAACTGATCACGGCGTAACCGCGCACCAAGGCCCAGTCGATCACATGCCGGTACAGCCCCATGTGGTCGTAGTAGCCGTGCAGCACGAACAACGTCGCCACCGGGCACTCCGGCAACCACACCTGTGCGACCAGATCGAACCCTGCGACCTGAAAGCCACCCAGCCAGCTGTGCACAGGCAGGTCGAGCCCGTAGAAGCGTTGGTAATCGCGGCCTTGCTCGGGCAACGGCTGGCGTTCGACAAGCGGTGACAGGCTGCTGCGCAGCAGGTCGGGGTGGAAAGCGACAGGCATCAGGTACATCCACAACGGGGCAAGTATTGATCTGGGATATTCAGCTCTGGGCGGTGCCGTGGCAAGCTGCAACACTGTTCAACGGGCGGCGCGCCCCACCAGGCAGCGTGCCCTCCCCCCCGCTTCGTAGGCTGCCCATGCCCACCCGACACACCCGAACACTGCTCATCACCATCGCCGCCCTGCTCTGCGCCGCCATGCTGTGGTGGGCCTACGACAGCTTCCAGTCCCGCTACCTGCGCCCCTTCGACAACCAGGCCATGTTCTTCGATGGCAGCCAGTTGCAGCTGCCGCCTGAGTTGGCAGGCCCTGGCCCGATCCGCGTGGTGCATTTCTGGGACCCGGCCTGCCCTTGCAACGTCGGCAACCAACAGCACCTTACTGAGCTGGTGACACGCTTCGCCGCGCAGGGGGTGCGTTTTCATGTGCTGCAAAAACCCGGCAGCCACGGCCAATTGCCAGCCAATCTGGACTCGCTCCAGGCGCTGGACAACCTGCCTGGCAGCGAACACCTCCCCGCCACCCCGGCCGTAGCGATCTGGGACCGCGAAGGCAAGCTCGCCTACTTCGGCCCCTACAGCGAAGGTGCGGTGTGCAACTCAGGCAACAGTTTCATCGAACCGATCCTCGATGCGCTGAACCGGGGACGTCACGTACAGGCCTCCAACACGCTCGCGGTTGGCTGCTACTGCCCTTGGGCCGGCTGACGCACACGTGCCGGATTACCCATCACCACCGCGCCCGCCGGCACATCGCGGGTGACCACGCTGCCGGCGCCCACCACCGCGTTATCGCCAATGGTCACGCCCGGCAGGATGATCGCCCCACCACCGATCCATACGTTGTCCCCGATGCTCACTGGCCGACCACTCTCCAGCCCACTGCGGCGTTGCTCGGCGTCCAACGGATGGTCGGCGGTATAGATCTGCACCGCCGGCCCGATCTGGCAGTCGGCGCCGATACGCACCGGCAGCACATCGAGGATCACGCAGTTGAAATTGATGAAAGTATTGGCACCCACGCTGAGGTTGTAGCCGTAGTCACAGAAGAACGGCGGGCGAATCACCACGCCCTCGCCCACGCTCGCGAAGTGCTCGGCAAGCAGGGCGTGACGCGCCTGGCTGAGCAGCTCCACACTATGGTTGTAGCGGTGCATCCAGTGCTTGTTGGTAACCTGCTCCATTTGCAGCTCAGGGCAACTGGCGCGATAAGGCAAGCCTGACAGCATTTTCTGTTTTTCGCTGAGGGACATGGAAACTCCTTGTAGGGGACTATGCTCAGTGCGCGAACCCGCCGATGATCGGACCACATTTTTTCGCTCGAGTGCATAAAGGAGTCTCGATGAAGCGCAGCCTGACCCTGCTGGCCGTGGTGCTTGTGATTGCCGCCGCTGGCATCGGTTATGGGTACGTGCAGGGCAAGCAGCCCGTGCGTAACGGCGAGGTGGCCATCGAAGGCTTGCAGGCGCCGGTCAGCGTGCGTTTCGATGCCCGTGGCGTGCCCCACCTGCAAGCGCAGAACGAACAAGACCTGTACCGCGCGTTCGGCTATGTACACGCCCAGGACCGCCTGTTCCAGATGGAGATCATGCGCCGCCTGGCCCGAGGCGAGCTGGCCGAGGTACTGGGTGCAAAACTGCTGCCCACCGACACCCTGTTCCGCAGCCTGCGCATCCGCGAGCAAGCAGCACTAATGGCGCAGCGCATCGATCACCAGTCCCCCGCCTGGCAGGCGCTGCAGGCGTACCTGGACGGCGTGAACCGGTGGCAGGCAAGTCACCCCCAGCCCATGGAGTTCGATCTGCTGGGCATCACTCCACGGCCCTTCACTGCCGAGGACACCCTGAGCATCGCCGGCTACCTGGCCTACAGCTTCGCCGCCGCATTCCGTACCGAGCCTGCGCTGACCTACATACGCGACCAGCTCGGCAGCCAATACCTGAAGATATTCGACCTCGACTGGCAACCCGACGGCGCCCTGGCAGCGCCCCTGGCCGCCGCCGACTGGCGCGCCCTCGAACAGCTCGCGCAACTGAGCCACGACGCCCTCGGCGAGGCGGGCATCCCGCAATTCGAAGGCAGCAACGCCTGGGTGGTTGCCGGCAAACATACCCGCAGCGGCCGACCGCTGCTGGCGGGCGATCCGCACATCGGCTTCGCCGTGCCAGCGGTATGGTACGAGGCCGAACTGTCAGCACCTGGCTTCAACCTGTATGGCTACTTTCAGGGCCTCAATCCGTTTGCCCTGCTGGGGCACAACCGCGACTTCGGCTGGAGCCTGACCATGTTCCAGAACGACGACCTCGACCTGATCGCCGAAAAGACCCATCCAGACAACCCTGAGCTGGTGATGGTCGATGGTCGCTGGCAACCCCTGGAGAAGACCGAACAAACCATCGCCATCAAGGACGAGCAAGCCGCCCGCATCACCTTGCGCCGCTCGCCCCACGGCCCGATCGTCAACAGCGTGCTGGGCGACACCGCCGGCAAGACGCCCATCGCCATGTGGTGGGCGTTCCTTGAAACCGAAAACCCGATCCTGGAAGGCTTTTATCAGATCAACCGCGCCGATACCCTGGCCAAGATGCGCGAGGCCGCAACCAAGGTGCAAGCACCAGGGCTGAACCTGGTGTGGGCCAATGCTCGCGGCGATATCGGCTGGTGGGCCGCAGCACGCCTGCCGATCCGCCCCAACGGGGTCAACCCGGCGTTCATCCTCGACGGCAGCAGCCAGCAGGCAGACAAGCCTGGCTTCTACCCATTCAGCGCCAACCCTCAACAGGAAAACCCGGCCAGCGGCTACATCGTCTCGGCCAACTATCAACCACCTGCCGGGATGCCGATACCGGGCTACTACAACCTGGCAGACCGTGGCCGCCAGCTCGACCGCCACCTGAGCGATCCCGACATCCAATGGGACCTCCAGAACAGCCAGGTCCTGCAATTGGACACTAGCAACGACTATGGCCCACGCACCCTGGCCCCCTTGCTCGGCACCTTGCGTGGCGTGGCCGAAGGCGACGAGGAAAAGGAACTGGTCGAACAACTGGCAGCTTGGCGCGGCGACTACCCACTGGACTCCACCAGCGCCACGCTGTTCAACCAGTTCCTCTACGAGTTGGCCTTCGCTGCCCTACATGACGAACTGGGCGACACCTGGTTCCCGGTGCTGCTCAGCACCCGCGCCATCGACGCCGCCCTGCCGCGCCTGGCCGCCGATCCAGCCTCACCCTGGTGGACACTGCGCGGCGCCAATGAACGCACCGACCGCACCGCCATCGTGCGCCTGGCCTGGCAGCGCAGCCTCACACACCTGCGTAAGACCTTCGGCCAGGACCCGGCCAGTTGGCAGTGGGGCAAGGCCCATACCCTGACCCATAATCACCCGCTCGGGGTGCAAAAGCCGCTGAACCTGCTGTTCAACGTCGGCCCCTTCGCCGCGCCCGGCACCCACGAGGTTCCCAACAACCTGTCGGCCAAGATCGGCCCGGCACCCTGGCCGGTCACCTACGGCCCCTCGACCCGGCGCCTGATCGACTTTGCCGACGCTGGCGCTGCGCTCACCATCAATCCGGTCGGGCAGAGCGGCGTGCCGTTCGATACGCACTATGCCGACCAAGCCGAAGACTACATCCAAGGGCGCTACCACAGGGCGCGCCTGGGGGTGATTCCGGCGCAGAGCACGTTGCGCCTGGTGCCTGAGCGCGGATCCACATCCACAGCCCCCCGCCACGACTGAATTCCTTTCGCCCCTTCATGAGATAGACCGCATGCAGAAACACTTCATCGAGATCGACGGCGCACGCATGAGCTATGTCGACCAAGGTCAGGGCTTCCCAGTGCTGCTGGGCCACAGTTACCTGTGGTCAGCGGCCATGTGGCAGCCGCAGGTCGAGGCGCTGTCGCAGCACTTCCGGCTGATCGTGCCCGAGTTGTGGGGCCACGGCGACTCCGATGCTCCACCGGCCAGTACCACCGACATGCAGGCACTGACGCGCCAACATGTCACCTTGCTGGACAAGCTGGGTATCGAACGCTGCCATCTGGTGGGGCTTTCGGTTGGCGGCATGTGGGGCGCCGAGCTGGCCATCACCCACCCCGAGCGCATCGATCGCCTGGTGTTGCTGGACACCTACCTGGGCGCCGAACCCGAAGCCACGCGCCTCAAGTATTTCGCCCTGCTGGACGCGGCCAGCGCAGCCGGTGAGTTCAGCGACGCACTGCTCGACATCATCGTGCCGATCTTCTTCCACGCCGGTGGCCAAACGGTGCCGGAGATTCGCGAACGGTTCCGTGCAGATCTCAAAGCCACCCGCGCAGAGACCATTCGGCAGAGCCTCGATCCGATGGGCCGGGTGATCTTCGGGCGGCCGGACCTGCTCGGCCGACTGGGTGAGTTGCCGGGTGAGCGCAGCATCGTGGTATGTGGCGACCAGGACATTCCGCGACCACCGGCCGAATCGAATGAAATGTCGCGGATCATCGGCTGCCTGGCAGCCCAGATCCCGTTTGCCGGGCATATCTCCAGCCTGGAGAACCCACGGGTGGTGAATGCGTTCTTGCTGAATTGGTTGCCGCGTAACGGTTAGGCACCTGATTGCCAAGCAACTCAGCCTGGCAAGCGGCAGGTGAGCGGGCATGGGCAAATTGCCCGGCAATTTTCCTTGGGAGAGGCGGAATTTTTTCGCGTCAATCGGGCTCGAAGTGAAGCCAACCTGTGAACTGTACGGCCCATCACACCCACAAGGACGTTAACGATGAACAGCCCCAGCTCGCCTGCTACGAACGAACAACTGCTGTGGCTCATGGCCTTGCGCCGGGCGTTGAGTCAGCGCTGAGCCTACAGGTGGGGCGCTGGGTTCAGGCATTGCACCATCTCTGTAGGAGATTACCCAGCCCTTTGGGCTGCGCTGTCGCGCAGAGAACTGATTTCGCAAGCGCTCCGCGTACCCTGTGGGAGCGGCGGTTCGGCGCCCCGACTTGCCCGCGAAGCAGGCGACTCGGTGGATGGCACCGGNTCGCTCCCACAGATTCCTTCTAAATCAACAAGTTATTTGTAGTTCTATGAGAGCGGGCTTGTCCCGCGAAGGGCTGCAAAGCAGCCCCAGGATTTGTGCAGCAGCCGGGATTCTTGGGGCCGCTGCGGTGGATTCAGGCATTGCCCATAAAGCCGTGCAGCACACACAAAAACGCCGACGCAAATGCGTCGGCGCTTTTCGTTTCGGGCCGCGAATCAGAACGCTGGCAGCACCGCGCCCTGGTATTTCTTGGCGATGAATTCCTTCACCTCAGGGCTGGTCAGGGCCTTGGCCAGCTTCTGGATGGCGTCGCTGTTCTTGTTGTCCGGGCGAGCAACCAGGAAGTTGACGTAAGGCGAATCGCTACCTTCGATCACCAGGGCGTCCTTGGCTGGGTTCAAGCCAGCTTCCAAGGCATAGTTGGTGTTGATCATGTCCAGGTCGACCTGATCCAGCACGCGCGGCAGCATGGCCGATTCCAGCTCACGGAACTTGAGTTTCTTGGGGTTCTCGGCGATGTCTTTCGGGGTGGCCAGGGCGTTCTTTGGATCCTTCAGGGTGATAAGGCCAGCTTTCTGCAACAGCAGCAAGGCACGGCCACTGTTGCTGCCCTCGTTCGGGATCGCGACGGTAGCGCCTTCCTTCAGCTCAGCCAGGCTCTTGACCTTCTTGGAGTAACCACCAAAGGGCTCGACGTGCACGCCGATCACGGTTTCCAGGTGGGTGCCCTTGCCTTCGTTGAAGTTCTGCAAGTACGGCAGGGTCTGGAAGTAGTTGGCGTCCAGGCGTTTCTGGTCTACCTGCACGTTCGGCTGCACGTAGTCAGTGAAGACCTTGATCTGCAGGTCGACACCTTCCTTGGCCAGGGTCGGCTTGATCAGTTCGAGGATTTCAGCATGCGGTACTGGGGTGGCGGCCACGACCAGTTTCTCGGCGGCAGACGCCAGGCCTGCGAAGGACAGGGCGGCGGCCAGGGCAGTGGTCAGCAGGGTCTTTTTCATGGTGATCCTTGTTCTTGAGCTGGGCCATCGCAGATGGCGGCGAAGTCGGGTGCCCATCCGTTTGGGCGGGCGTGAGGCGGACGATACCGGGATTCTTTATTGCGCAAAAATATCTTTTATTTAGCTGCTTATTCCAAAAACAAAATGCCACCACCGCGTTTGCTTATGAGCCCGCCAAGACTGACGCCGCGCCTACACGTCCAGCGTCCGCAGAGCCTCCTGCAAGACCCTGCGCAACCCGGCAACGGTCTGCGCATCCCGGCTCTGGGCCAGTTGACCAAGCTGGCGAGCCAGCGCTTGCAGCGGTGCACGCTCAGGCAGGTCCAGATGCTGCGCCAGGATTTCCTCGCCATCGCTGACCAGCAAAGCAAAGTGGATGACGTTCTCCAGCTCCCGGGTGTTGCCCGGCCAGGCATGGGCTTCGAGCGCCTGTTGAGCCGCTTCGCTGATCAGCGGCACCGGGCGGTCAAGGCGCACGCTGTAGATACCGACGAAGTACTCGGCCAGTGGCAGGATATCGCCCACCCGCTCACGCAGGGCGGGTAGCTCCAGTTCACCCTCGTGCAGATAGTGATAGAGCCGTTCGTTGAAACGCCCCGCTTGCACCGCCTGGGCCAGATCGATACTGGACGCCGCCACTAGGCGCACGTCCACCGGTTGCGGGTGGCTGGCGCCGACCCGTGTGACCTCGCGGTTTTCCAGGGCGGCGAGCAGCTTGGCCTGAATCGCCAGCGGCAGGTCGGCGATCTCATCCAGGTACAGCGTGCCGCCGTTGGCCGACCCGAACCAGCCGGCACGGCTGCTGGCGGTGCCGCCCTGGCTGCCGGCGCTGTAGCCGAACAGCTCGGCATCGGCGTAGGTGTGGCTGATGGCCGCGCAGTTGACCGACACGAACAGCCCGCCACGATCACTGGCGCGATGAATCTGCCGGGCCAGCAGTTCCTTGCCGGTGCCGGTTTCACCACGGATCAGCACTGGCAGTGGCTGCGGGGCCAGGCGTTCAAGGGCCTCGCGTAGCGCCTGCGAGCGCGGGTCGACGAACACCAGCGCCTTGGCACGGATGCTCAGCGGGCTCTTGTCCAGTTCAGGGAAGGTCAGCAGCGGCTGGCCGAAGGGTGCGTGAAAGCTCATGGAATACTCCCGCCCCGGTCAGCAGCGACCGGGGATCAAGACAAGACGATGGAAAACCGCAGGCTCAGGCGCGGCGCAGCGCGCGCTGGTCAACTCGGGCCTGTAGGCGGAACAGGTAGGCGAAGCCCTGCTCCCAACGCTCATGGCCAGACTTGACGTTGATATGTCCAGCATTGGCCAGCAGCCCCGCCTCCGCGCCCCAGGCGCGAGCCAGGTGCAGCGCACGCGGCACACTGACGGCTGGGTCGTTGTCGGAGCTGACCACTTGGCTGGGGAACGGCAACGCTTGCATCGGGATTGGCGCGAAGTTGCGCAGCGCCGGCGCACAGGCCGGGCGCTCGACGTCGGCCGGAGCCACCAGCAGTGCGCCGCGCACCCGGCGCAGCAGATTCGGGCTGGCCTGGGCGGCCCAGTGAGCGACGGTGATACAGCCCAGGCTATGAGCGATCAGAATCACCGGCGAGGGCTCGGCGACAATCGCCTGCTCCAGTGCCTGCACCCAGTCGCGCCGCTGTGGGGTGAGCCAGTCGTGCTGCTCGACCCGGGCGCTGTTGGGCAGGCTGCGCTGCCAGTGACTCTGCCAATGGTTGTCTGGCGATCCTTGCCAGCCCGGCACAATCAGGTAACGAATCGACTCATTGCGCATGGGGACGCCTCCAGAAGTTTGCGTGCTTGAGGTGCAAGTATAGGGAGGCAGTTATATTCGTAAAGGAATAAGAAGCTATTTGTTAATATCTTTAAGTTTTAAGCGACAAGCTAGAAGTGAAAGCGCTACGGCGCTGGTTTGCAAACTGGGGTCAAGGGCGACGGCCTATAAACAGCAAAAGGAGAGCGCTTTTTACTTGTCGCTTGCCGCTTCAAGCTTGCAGCTAAAAAAAAGGACCATCCCCTGCCAAGGAAAATGGCCCATAAGCACTTGCCTGAAGAGGATGTCGCCGATCAGCGTGCGGTAATCACCGCCAGCTTGCTGATCCCGGCACGTTCGATGGCCGCCATGGCCCGGGCCACTTCGCCGTAATTCACGCCATCGTCGGCCTGCAACTGCACACGCAGCTCGGCGTCCTTGTCCTTGGCGGCCTTGAGGTTGGTCTCCAGCAGGTCGGGCTGGATCTCGTCCTTGTTGATGAACAGCTTGCCGCTGCCATCGATGCTCACCACCAACGGGTCCTTCTGCTCCACCGGAGCCACGGCCTCGGTCTTGGGCAGGTTGATGGGGATGGCATTGGTCAGCAGGGGCGCGGTGACGATGAACACCACCAGCAGCACCAGCATGACGTCCACCAGCGGGGTGACGTTGATTTCACTCAACACTTCATCGCTGTCCTGGGTCGAGAAGGCCATGTCAGGAGGCCTCCTTCACTGGCTGGGTGAAACCAGCTTGCTGGCGCTGGGCGGTAGGGTGCAGCAACACACGGAAGGCACTCTTCTGCGCCAGGCTGTAGAAGTCATGGGCGAAGTCGTCCAGGTCGGCGGCGGTAAGCTTGAGGCGGCGCAGGAAGTAGTTGTAGACCAGCACCGCCGGCACCGCGACAGCAATACCCACACCGGTAGCCACCAGCGCCGCGCCGATGGGGCCGGCCACGGTTTCCAGGCTGGCCGAGCCTGCCGCGCTGATCCCCTTAAGCGCCTCCATGATGCCCCATACCGTGCCGAACAGGCCGATGAAGGGCGAGGTGCTGCCGATACTGGCGACCACCGCCAGGCCGGTTTCCAGCGAACGGCGCTCGCGCACGATCTGCTGGCGCAGGGCACGCTCCAGGCGGTCCTGATGGTTGATCGCGTGGCTCAGGTCACTGGCCTGGCCCAGCTCGCCCACGGCGATAGCGGCATAGCCGGCCTGTGCCACGCGGGCGGCGGGGCCGGGCTGCGCGTGGCTCAGCTCGGCGGCAGCGTCGAGGCTCGAAGCGGCCCAGAACTGCTGGTGGAAGCGCTTGTCCTGATGCTTCAGCCGCACGAACTGCACGACCTTGATCAGGGCCAGCGCCCAGGTAACGACAGAGAAGCCGACCAACAACCAGATGACGGCGCTTTCAACGGATTCGAGTGGGGATGCCAACAGGCTCATGATGTAGTCCTTCCTAGGTTCGGTGGCGCATTAACGCAACTTGAAATCGATCGGTACGCTGACCCAGCCCGCTTGGGCCACGTCGCCCTGCTTGGCCGGCACGAAGCTCCAGCGCTTGACGGCGGCCAGCGCAGCGGCGTCCAGGGCATCGCGGCCACTGCTTTTCTGAATCTGGATCTGCCCCGGCTTACCGCTGGGCAACACCTCCACGCGCAACAGCACGGTGCCTTCCCAGCCACGCCGCTGGGCCATCTGCGGATACTCCGGCGCCGGGTTCTTCAGGTAGGCGGCATTCGCCGAAGGCGGCGTTACCGGGGCTGGCGCAGGTGGCGCGGGCGGTGCCGGGGCGGCCACGGGAGCCGGAGGCGGAGCCTCGACGGGCTTGGGCGCGGGCGCAGGTTCTGGCTTAGGCTTGGCCACCGGTTTCGGCGCTGGCTTGGGCTTGGGTTTGGGCTTGGCGGCCAGCTCATCGACCACCGGCGGGGGTGGCTCGACCACGGGCGGCGCGGGTGCGGGTGGCGGCGGCTCGACCACCGGTGGCGCAGGTGCGGCGAACTCGATGGTCATCGGCGGAATCTGTGGCGGCACGATTGGCAGCGCGGGCGTGGGGGCCTGGCTGATCCAGTAAGCCGCGGCGCCGTGCAAGGCCAGCACCAGCAGGCCCAGAACCAGCGTGTCGCGGCGCTTGAGCCCACTGGCTGGAGTGCGCTGCAGGCGCAACTGACCAAGCGGCAGGCGCAGCGTGCGTCCGAGCTCGACCAGATCACCCGCTGCCGGGTGCCATGGTTGCTCAAAGGCCCTGACGGCCGTCTGGACATTACCCATTTGCTCAAACTCCCTATGGGCTGGATTCAGGTGTGTGGCTGAATCTTCGGGGTTTGAGGCTTATCTCTAAAAGTAACTTTTAAAGTTAATATTAGGCTTATTTGGAATATTAAATTGTACCATTAGCCTCCAGCCCGCAGCGTGCGTGGGTTGCAGCGAAGGTGCTGAGCGCTCGATGCCTTTAAGGCATATGAAATATTCGCCAAAGGCATCAGATAATAAAAAACCGGGCACTGTCCCTAATGCCCGTCAGTTAAGCCAATGGGGGCCGCTTTGCGACCCTTTCGCGGCACAAGGCCGCTCCTACAATGTCCGCGTAAGCCCGGGTAGTGCCGGCTTGTACGGTCGTGTAGGAGCGGCCTTGTGCCGCGCAAGGGACGCGCAGCGGCCCCAATTACTGCAACAAAGGCTTAACTGACGGGCATTAGGCGCAGTCCCGGTTTTTCAGTGCGCTGGGATCGCTTAGATATCCGCCACCTTCTGCCAGACCTTCGGTCGGAAGAACAACGTCTCGCCGCGCGCCAGCCCGCTCAGGCTGTCGTGATCCTTGACCACCTCGGCCTCGATCAGCTCGCTCTGCCCTTCGACCTTCAGCGTGACCCGAGTGGTGGCCCCCAGCGGACGGATATCGCGCACCTCGGCGGCATGGTGACCTTCAGTCTCATGCCGCGACAGCGAGACCTCGTGCGGGCGGAACAGCACGTGATGGCCTTCGCTCAAGGCCAGGCGGTTGGAATCGCCCAGGAAGTGGTAGACGAAATCGTTGGCCGGCTGCTCGTACACCTCGCCGGGCGAGCCGATCTGCTCGATCACACCCTTGTTCATCACCACGATACGGTCGGCCACTTCCATGGCCTCTTCCTGGTCGTGGGTCACGAACACCGAGGTCAGGTTGATGTCCTCGTGCAGCCGCGCCAGCCAGCGGCGCAGCTCCTTGCGCACCTTGGCGTCCAGCGCACCGAACGGCTCGTCGAGCAGCAACACCTTGGGTTCGACCGCCAGGGCACGGGCCAGGGCGATACGCTGGCGCTGGCCACCGGACAGCTGCTCGGGATAGCGGTCGGACAGCCAGTCGAGCTGCACCATGTTCAGCAGCTCATGGACTTTCTCGGCGATCTTGCTTTCGCTAGGACGCTCACCCTTGGGCTTCATGCGCAGGCCGAAGGCGACGTTGTCGAACACGCTCATGTGCCGGAACAACGCATAGTGCTGGAACACGAAACCAACGTTGCGATCACGCACGTCGTGGCCAGACACATCCTCGCCGTGGAACACGATGTTGCCGTCGTCCGGGGTTTCCAGGCCGGCGATGATGCGCAGCAACGTGGTCTTGCCGCAGCCGGACGGGCCGAGCAGGGCCACCAGCTCGCCGCTGTTGATATCCAGGTTGATGTTGTCCAGGGCCTGGAAGCTGTTGAAGCGCTTGCTGACGTTACGAACTTCGATCGACATGAATCATTCCTCCGCGGCGCTGTGGCGCAGGCGGTTAATACGGTTCTCGCTCCACTGCTTGAGCAGCAGGATGAAGAGCGCCAGGATCAGCAGCAGGCTGGCCACGCTGAAGGCCGCGACGTGGTTGTACTCGTTGTAGAGGATCTCCACGTGCAGCGGCAAGGTGTTGGTGACGCCACGAATATGCCCGGACACCACCGACACCGCGCCGAACTCGCCCATGGCCCGGGCGGTGCACAGCACCACGCCGTAGATCAGGCCCCACTTGATGTTCGGCAGGGTCACGTGCCAAAACATCTGCCAGCCGTTGGCACCGAGCAGGCGCGCGGCTTCTTCCTCTTGCGTGCCCTGTTCCTGCATCAGCGGGATCAGCTCACGAGCGACGAACGGCACAGTGACGAAAATGGTCGCCAGGACGATGCCCGGCAGGGCGAAGACGATCTGGATGTCGTGATCCTGCAGCCACGGGCCGAACAGGCCTTGCGCGCCGAACATCAGCACGTAGACCAGGCCAGCGATCACCGGCGATACCGAGAACGGCAGGTCGATCAGGGTTACCAGCACGCTCTTGCCACGGAAGTTGTACTTGCTCACGCACCAGGCGGCGGACACGCCGAACACCAGGTTCAGCGGCACCGAGATCACCACCGCGAGCAAGGTGAGCTTGAGCGCCGACAAAGCATCGGCCTCGAAGATCGCCTCGAAGAACGTGCCGAAGCCGTTCTTCAGCGCCTGGGATACCACGATCACCAGCGGCAGCAGCAGGAACAACGCGAAAACGATCCAGCCCAGGGTAATCAGCACCCGGCGCGAGGTGGCGTTGCCGCGTCGGGCAGCGTTGGCGGCAGCGGATGCGCCTAGGGAAGTCGAAGACATGACCAAGCCTCCTTCAAGGGGTTTCGATGCGCCGCTGAAGCAGGTTGATCAGCAGCAGCAGGATGAAGGAAACCACCAGCATCAGCACGCCGATGGCAGTGGCGCCGGTGTAGTCGTACTGGTCGAGCTTGACCATGATCAGCAGCGGCAGGATCTCGGTCTTCATCGGCATGTTGCCGGCGATGAAGATCACCGAACCGTACTCGCCAACGCCGCGCGCGAACGCCAGGGCGAAGCCAGTCAGCCAGGCCGGCAGCAGCGCCGGGGCCAACACGTGGCGGAACACCTGCAAAGGCTTGGCGCCCAGGCAGGCGGCGGCCTCTTCGACTTCACGCGGGATGTCGGCCAATACCGGCTGCACCGTACGCACCACGAACGGCAGGGTGACGAAGGTCAGCGCCAGGGTGATGCCAAGCGGGGTGTAGGCAATCTTGAAGCCAAGGTCGGTGGCGAACTGGCCGACCCAGCCCGAGGGCGCGTACAGCGCGGTCAGGGCGATGCCCGCAACGGCAGTCGGCAGGGCAAACGGCAGGTCGATCATCGCGTCGATGATCTTGCGCCCAGGGAAGGTGTAGCGCACCAGCACCCAGGCCAGCAAAGTGCCGATCACTCCGTTGATGATGGCAGCGAACAGGGCGGTGCCGAAACTCAGCTTGAGCGCGGCGAGCACGCGCGGTGCGCTGATGATGTTCCAGAACTGCTCCCAGGTCAGCTGTGCGGCATGCACGAACATGGCGGCCAGCGGTATCAGCACGATCAGACTGAGGTACACCAAGGTGTAGCCCAGTGTCAGCCCGAAGCCGGGTATGACGGGGGAAATACGACGTGACATAAAGGTCCCTGGTTGAACGCACGAAGCCCGGAAACGATCCCGGGCTGGTGCTAGCTTCTGAAATCCTGGAGCTGCTTTGCAGCCCATCGCGACACAAGGCCGCTCCTACAGGGAATCGTGCTTTTCTGTAGGCGCGGCCTTGTGTCGCGAAAGGGCCGCAGCGCGGCCCCCGCTGTTTTCATGGCCGATCACTGCGCCTGGTAAATCTGGTCGAACACACCGCCATCGTTGAAGAACTTAGGCTGCGCAGTCTTCCAGCCACCGAAGTCCTTGTCGATGGTCACTAGGTCGAGTTTCGGGAACTGCTTGCCAAACTCAGCGGCGACTTTCGCGTCACGCGGACGGTAGAAGTTCTCTGCGGCGATCTTCTGGCCAGCCGGGCTGTACAGGTGCTTGAGGTACTCGGTGGCGATCTCGGTATTACCCTTCTTCTCGGCGTTTTTGTCCACCACGGCCACTGGCGGCTCGGCCAGGATCGACAGCGAAGGCACGACGATGTCGAACTTGTCGGCGCCGCCGTCTTCCTTCAGCGCCAGGAAGGCTTCGTTTTCCCAGGCCAGTAACACATCGCCCTGGCCGTTGTTGACGAAGGTGATGGTCGAGCCACGGGCGCCGGTATCGAGCACCGGTACGTGCTTGAACAGCTCCTGCACATACTCCTTGGCTTTGGCTTCGCTACCGCCAGCCTTCAGGCCGTAGGCCCAGGCGGCGAGGAAGTTCCAGCGGGCGCCGCCGGAGGTTTTCGGGTTAGGCGTGATGACCGAGACGTCTTTCTTGATCAGGTCGCCCCAGTCCTTGATACCTTTCGGGTTGCCCTTGCGCACCAGGAACACGATGGTCGAGGTGTACGGGGTGCTGGCGTCCGGCAGACGGGTCTGCCAGTTTTCCGGCAGGGTCTTGCCGAGCTTGGCGATTTCGTCGATGTCACCGGCTAGGGCCAGGGTCACCACGTCAGCGCGCAGGCCGTCGATGACCGCGCGGCCCTGCTTGCCCGAACCACCGTGGGATTGCTGGATCTTCACCGTGTCGCCTGGGTGGGCCTGCTGCCAGTGCTTGATGAACTCGGCGTTGTACTGCTGGTACAGCTCGCGGGTCGGGTCGTAGGACACGTTCAGCAGTTCGTAGTCCTTGGCGAGGGCGGAACCGGCAAAAACGGCACTGGCCAGGGCGGCGAGCGCATAACGGCGGATGGACATGGTGAAGCTCCCGATTGGCATTTTTCTAATTTGTGGGTAATGCGGTCTCAGCCGGATTTGTTGCCGGGCTGTTGCAGGCGGAACTTCTCCTTGCGCTCGATCTGCACCACCTGGGCGTTGTGCACGGTGATCTCCACGGCGCCGAAACGCAGGTCGCGCAGGGCGCTTTGGATCTCACGCAGAATGGTGGCTTCGTCCTGACCGTCGATGCTACGCAGCGATGCGCTCATGCTCGTTCTCCTGTGAGTAAGGGGTGCCGGGCAGAGGTTCGAAGGGGATTTGCGCCTGGCTTGGAAGCCATAGTAATGAGGCGCGGATATTCTTAAAAATACTGTTTAAGAATGTTTATATAACCAATTTTAAAAAGCTGGCGCTGCGCCTGTGGGAGCGGGTTCACCCGCTCCCACAGGGCCGATGATGGGCTTCAGGATTGCGGTTCACGAATCCTGTACCAGGCCACATACAGCGCCGGCAGGAACAACAGCGTGAGCAGCGTCGCACTGATGATCCCGCCGATCATCGCATAGGCCATCGGCCCCCAGAACACTTCCCGGGCGATGGGAATCATCCCGAGGCTGGCGGCCGCCGCCGTCAACAAAATCGGCCGGCGCCTGTGGTTGGTGGCCTCCACCACCGCATCCCAAGGCGAGTAGCCCTGGGCCTCGAACGCGTCGATCTGGGTCACCAGAATCACCGAGTTACGGATGATGATCCCAACCAGCGCGAGGATACCGAGAATCGCCACGAAACCCATTGGCGTACCCGTCGGCACCAATGCCAGCACCACGCCGATCAAGCCCAGCGGCGCCACGCTGATGACCAGGAACAGCTTCTGCACGCTATGCAGCTGGATCATCAGGAAGGTCGCCATCAGGAACAGCATCAGCGGGATCACCTGCGCAATCGGGCCTTGGGCCTTGCCGCTCTCTTCTACCGTGCCACCCGTGGCCACCTCGTAACCAGCGGGCAGTTTGGCGGCGAATGCGTCGATCTCCGGCTTGAGCTGCGCGACCAGGTCGGTCGGCTGGACGTCGCCATTCACCGAAGCCTTGAGGGTGATGGTCGGCTTGCGGTCGCGGCGCCACACCAGCGGCTGCTCCAGCTCGTAGCGCACGGTGGCGAACGCCAGCAGCGGGATCGAGGTGCCGCTGGGGCTGACGATCTGCAGGTTCCGTAGGGTATCGGGCGAGCCGCGCTCGCTGTCGTCGGCGCGTGCGACCACATCGATCAGGTAGATGTCATCGTTGACCTGGGTGATCGGCACACCGCTGACGATGCTGTTCATCACGTTAGCCACATCCTCGGACGACAGCCCCAACTGGCGCGCCTTGTCCTGGGCGATTTCGACCCGCAGCACCTTACCCGGCTCGTTCCAGTCGTAGATCATCTCACCGATGTGCGGGTTGCCATCGAGCAGCGTGGCCAACTCGAGGGCGTGCTTGCGCACCTGGTCGATATCCTTGCCGCTGACCCGGTACTGGATCGGCCGGCCCACTGGCGGGCCCATTTCCAGCGTTTGCACGTTGGTGCCGATGCCGACAAACTCCTCGCGCAGCAGTTTCTGCAAGCGCCCGATCAAGGCTTGACGCTGTTCCAGGCCTTTGCTGACGATCACCAACTGGGCGTAGTACGGGTTTTGCAGTTGCTGGTCGAGGGGCAGGTAGAAGCGGATCGCGCCCTGGCCGATGTAGGTGCTCCAGTGCACCAGGTCGGGGTCGTCCTTGAGCTTGGCTTCGAGTCGGTCGACCACCTTGCGGGTTTCTGCTATCGAGGCGTTCTGCGGCAGGTTGAGGTCCAGCAAGATTTCCGGGCGGTCGGAGGCGGGAAAGAACTGGTTCTGCACGAAACGCATGCTGAAGATCGACAGCGCGAACAGCAGCACCGTACCGCCGATGGTCAGCCAGCGGTGGCGCATGCACCACAGCAGGCCGCCTTCGAAGCTACGCGCCACGCGCCCTGGCTTGGCCTCGTGGGTCTTGACCTTGCTGGCGCTGAGCATGTGCACCCCAAGCACCGGGGCGAAGAACACCGCCACCCCCCACGACACCAGCAGCGCCACCGCAATCACCGCGAACAGTGTGAAGGTGTACTCGCCGGCAGAACTCGCATTCAGACCGATAGGCACGAAGCCGGCCACGGTGACCAGTGTGCCAGTGAGCATCGGGAACGCCGTGGAGGTGTAGGCGAAGGTGGCCGCCTGCGCTTTGGTTTCGCCCATCTCCAGGCGCGTGACCATGACCTCGACGGTGATCATCGCATCGTCCACCAGCAGGCCGAGGGCGATGATCAACGCCCCGAGCGAGATACGCTGCATGGTGATGCCGCTGTACTCCATGAACACGAAAACCATCGCCAGCACCAGCGGGATGGAACATGCCACCACCAAGCCGGCACGAATGCCCAGGCTGATGAAGCTCACCACCAGGACGATCACCACCGCCTCGAACAGTGCACGGGTGAACCCGCCGACGGCCTCCTCGACCACCACCGCCTGGTCGGATACCGTGTGCACCCCCACACCCACCGGCAGGTCGTTGATCACCCGGTCCATCTGCTGTTTCAGCGCAGCGCCGAATGCCTGGATGTTGCCGCCGGCCTTCATGCCGATGGCCAGACCGATGGCAGGCTGGCCGTTGAAGCGGAACATCGGCGCGGGTGGATCGGCGTAACCGCGTTCGATGACGGCGATATCGGCCAGGCGATAGAAACGCTCATTGATCCGCAGGTTGACGTTCTGCAGGTCTTTTTCCGAGGCGAATTGCCCGGTGGTACGCACCGAAATTCGCTCCGGCCCAGCCTCGATGACCCCTGCCGGGGTCACTGCGTTCTGGGCCTGCAACGCCTGCATCACCTGGCGCTGGTCGATACCCAGCGCGGCCAGCTTACGCGTGGAGAAATTCAGATACAGCACCTCGTCCTGGGTGCCGACCATCTCGATCTTGCCGATATTGGGCACTTCGCGTACCTCGGCGCGGGCCAGCTCCACATAGTCGCGCAACTGGCGCAAGGTCAGGCCATCGGCAGTGAAGGCGTAGATCGAACCGAACACATCACCGAACTCGTCGTTGAACGCCGGGCCCTGTAGGCCTTTTGGGAACTGGCCACGGATGTCGTCGATCTTCTTGCGCACCTGGTACCAGATCTGCGGGATGTCGCGGGCTTTGGTGGTGTCACGCAGGAAAACAAATACCGTGGACTCGCCAGGCCGTGTGTAGCTCTTGACGTAATCGAGCGAGTCCAGCTCTTCGAGCTTTTTCTCGATGCGGTCAGTGACCTGGTTGAGAGTTTCGTCTTGGGTCGCACCCGGCCAGCGGGTCTGGATGACCATGGTCTTGATGGTGAACGCCGGGTCTTCCTCACGGCCCAGGTTGAAATACGAAAACACGCCCATGAGCAGGCCGACGAACATCAGGTACCAGACGAAGGACTGATGGCGCAGGGCCCAGTCGGAAAGGTTGAAGCGTCCTTTCATTGTGTATCCTCGACGACCTTGACCTGCTGGCCGGGTTTGAGACTGTTCACACCTGCTGTCACGACGCGCTCGCCCGCCTGCACGCCGGCCCCGATTACGATGCGCTGATCGCTACGCTGCAACAGGCTGACGTCGCGCAGGGCGACGGTGTTTTGCTGCGGGTCCACCACCCATACCTGGGGTTTGCCGTCACGCTCGAACAACACGGTCGCCGGCAGCTCGCTGCGCGGACTGACGGCATGGCTCACGCTAACACTGATGGCGGTGCCAAGGTGGAAGGCGTCCGGGGTGCTGGCCAAGGTCAGGCGCGCACGCCGGGTGCGGGTCGTGGCGTCCGCCTGCGGTTCCAGCTCGCGCAGCGTTGCGCGGGTGACGATGCTCGGATCCAACTGCGAAGCCACGCTGAATACCAGGTTCGCGTCCAACTGCTCGGCCACCCGGATGGGCAGGTCGATCACCGCCTCTTTGACGTCCGGGCGAGCCAGGGTGACCACCGCCTGACCGGCACTCACCGTCTGACCGGCCTCGGCCTGCCAACCCGTGACAACCGCTGCGTGGTCGCTGCGCAAGGTGCTGTAGTCGAGCTGGTCCTTGGCCTGACTGACCGCAGAACGCGCTTGCTCCAGCGAAGCGCTGGCGGTTTTCAGGTTGGTCTGAGCGATGTCCAATTGCGCCTGCGCGCCGACGCCACGGTCATACAGCTGCTGCTGACGACGCGCATCGGCCTGGGCATTGATCCACTGCGCCTGGACCCGCGCCAGGTCACCCTCGGCGGCGCGCAACTGGTTCTGCTGGTCGGTGGGGTCGAGGGTCGCCAGGGTATCACCAGGGTTCACCCAAGCACCGGTATCCAGCCAACGCCGGGCGATACGCCCGGAAACCCGGAAGCCCAAGGTGCTTTCGTAACGGGCCTGCACCGTACCGGCGAACCGCCCCATCTGCGATTGCACCTTGGCCTGCACCAACGTCGAGAGCACTGGGCGCACAGGCTCCTGCGGCGCCTCCTCGGCGCTGCAACCTACCAAGAGGCCCGCGACTATCGGCAACCAATACTTCATGGCGCGACTCCTGCACCTGGGGTGGCGACTTTTTCCACCTGCATGCCGGGGTGCAGCAATTGCCCGCCAGCCACTACAACGGTTTCGCCACTCTGGATGCCGTCGGCGATCACCACCTTGCCGGTGAGGTAGCGCCCTACGCGCACCTTGCGCAGCTCGACCTTGTCGCCCTCGCCCACCACCCACACAGCGGGTTCTTTCGACGCCTTGGTCAACGCCGCCCAGGGCAATTCGACGCTCTGGCGTCCCTGGGTGTTACCGGTGGCGGTCACCGGCGAGCCCAACTGCATCTGCGGGGGCACATCGCGCAAGGCCACCTTAACCTGCACCGTGCCGCTCTGCGCGGAGACGGTCGGGGTGATTTCGCGGACCTTGCCCTGGGCCTTGACCTGCGGGTTGTCCAGCAGGCTCACCCACACGCCTTCATCGCTGGGTGGCGCCAACAGCAACGACTCGTAGACGTTGAACACCGCATCGCGGTCGCCATCCACCGCCAGGCTGAAGATCGGCATGGTGGCCTGCACCACTTGCCCCACCTCGGCCTGGCGCGCGGTAATCACGCCATCAGCCTCAGCCACCAACGCGGTGTAGCCCAGCTGTTCATTGGCGCTGGCAAGTTGCGCCTGGGCCGCCTTGAGGGCGCTCTGGCTGCCACGCAAGGCGGCCAGAGCCGAGTCGTACTCGCTCTGGCTGGTGTAGCCCTTGGGCAGCAGCTTCTGCTGCCGCCAGAATGCGGTACGGGTCTGGGTCACTCGCGCCTGCTCGGCGAACACCGCAGCCTTGGCAGAGTCGACGTTGTTCTGCAGATCTTTCGGGTCGAGGCGCGCGAGCACCTGATTGGCCTTGACGTGGGCGCCCACATCGACGCTGCGCGAGACGATCTTGCCCCCCACGCGGAACGAGAGTTCGGTCTGGACTCGGGCCTGGATGTCGCCGGTCAGGGTGATCCGCGCAGCAAAGTCGGTGGGCTGCGCCTGCTGCACGAGTACCCTGGGCAGCACTGACGGGGCCTTTTCCTCTCCACAGCCTGCCAACAGCAAAAGCAGCCCCAGGCACACGACCATCGGCGCATGCGATACCGTCATGCCGCCTCCTTGGTTTTCGAATGGTTACAGGACGCGATGAAAGCGTAGATCAGTGATCGACAAACGGCGTTGATGCAGGTTCCAAGAAAGCGTGGGGCGGTGCTCGGCGGGGTCCGCCTGATTCTCGGGCACTTTCGCCGCAAACACCGGCATAGCCGGTGCCATCTACCGCGTCGCCTGCTTCGCGGGTAAACCCGCTCCCACAGGGATGCGCTGTAGGAGCGGGCTTGTTCAGCTTGCCCGCGAGGAAGCCAGCAGCTGCTGCCATATTCAGAAACCATGCGCAGCACTGTCCTTGTTCTACCGCCACTACATTTCAGGGGTCTGTTGTTCGAGAAGGGATTGATCGAATGCCGCCTGCCCAATCGCACCTGTTACGCCGTGGACGCTGTTCGGAACCGGGTAGGGTCTATTTGCTCACCACGGTTACTTATCGACGCACACCACTGTTCCTCAACTGGCGTCACGCCCGAGTGGTGGTGCAACAAATGCGCAAGTCTGATCAGGAAGACGCCTGTATCTCTCTAGCCTGGGTGGTGATGCCCGACCATCTGCATTGGCTCATCGAGTTGAAATCGGTGACCCTCGCCAGCCTGATGCGCCGGTTCAAGTCACGCTCAAGCCTGGCCTTGCATAAAGCAGGGCTAGAACTGGAGCCGGTATGGCAATCGGGTTATCAGGACCGGGCTTTGCGGCGAGAGGAGGATGTCAGGAAAGCAGCGCGCTACATTGTCGCCAACCCTTTGCGGGCTGGGCTGGTGACCAGTGTGCGGCAGTACCCGCACTGGGATGCAATCTGGCTCTGAAGCGGTGTTGGGGCCTTCGCGGGTAAACCCGCTCCCACAGGATGGACTGCCCCCCAAAAGTTGGACAGTTTTAAGCAGC
>NZ_VAUO01000023.1 GCF_005796105.1 Pseudomonas mosselii
CATCAAGGAAAGCGAGCGTAAGTTCCACTGGCCGCTGGGACGTCGTCCGGATGACCATCCAGGGCTGACTGAACTGGGTCTGTAAGTCGTGCCGAACCTGATCCTTTGTAAGAAGGGTCAGGTTTTTTATTTTGAGTGCGGCTACTGACCCCCATGCGCGCGCCAGGCAAGGCATATGGCCGGCATCGGTTGGCGTACGTGAACCCTGCGTCTCTCACTCTCCCAGTTCGCTGGCGACGCCTTTAGCCAGCTCAATGAACTCGCGTACTGCTGCGCTCAGGAAGGCATCTTTTCGCCGCATCAAGACGGCCGTGCGCTGCAAGCGTTCTGGTTCCAGGGTGATGGCCACCAGATCGTCATGGGCCAACGCAATTTTCGCCGGCAACAGCGTCGACAGGCCCGTGCGTCGAACAATCTCGATTACGGCACCCAGCGCATTGGCCTGCATCTGCACCTGGGGGCGAATCTCGTATTGGCGGCAGTAGCGGTCGATCTGTTCGCGCGTGGCGAACTCGGTGCCCAGCAGCACCAATGATTCAGCACTTAAACCCTGCGATGTAATGGACCGCTGCTCGGCCAAGGGATGTTTGCGGCTGACCACCAAGGCGAGGGTTTCACTCAACAACGGGACCGCTTCAAGGTCCGGTGTCTGTATGTCGTCGAACGCAATCCCTATGTCCAGCTCATCTGCCATGAGCAGCGCCTCGATGCGCTCCTGGGAGATCTCTTGCAGGTTAAGGGTGATGTTGGGGTATCGCGCATAAAAGGCCTCGATCAGCGGCCCAACCAGGTAGGTGGTGAACGTGGGCGTGACGGCTATGCGCAATGAGCCCCGGCTGAGGTCGCTCACGTCATGAATGGCGCGTTTAGCCTCCTGAAGTTGCTGAAGGGCTCGCCGTGCATAGATCAGGTAGACATCGCCGGCATCGGTCAGCCGGGTTGTACGTCCTGAACGATCGAACAACTGAGCCCCAAGGCTTTCCTCTAACTGCCGGACCTGCTGCGAAAGAGCGGGCTGGGAGACATGCAGCGCTGCAGCCGCCTTGGTGAAGCTCGAATGTTCCGCCACCGCGAGGAAGTACTGGATGTGTCGAGCGAGCATGGCCTTACCCATAAGATTATCTGATACGGCGCATAATAATTCAGACTTTTACCTTATGTAATGCACTGCTTAATCTTTGCCTCACAACCCGCGACATTGAGGCAGCCAACATGAAAGCGATTATCGACGGTTTTCTGAAGTTCCAACAAAACGCCTTCCCTGAGCGGGTCAAACTGTTCAAGGACTTGGCCAACCAGCAGAGCCCCAAGGCACTGTTCATTTCGTGCTCAGACAGCCGACTGGTTCCTGAACTGGTCACTCAGCGCGAGCCAGGCGATCTGTTCGTCATCCGCAACGCTGGCAACATCGTGCCGTCGTATGGCCCGGAGCCTGGGGGTGTATCGGCTTCGGTCGAATACGCGGTGGCCGGACTCAACGTCGCAGACATCGTGATCTGCGGTCACTCCGACTGCGGCGCCATGACGGCCATCGCAACCTGCAAATGCCTGGATCACATGCCCGCTGTTGCCGGTTGGTTGCGCTACGCCGACTCGGCCAAGGTGGTCAACGAAGCCCGTCAACATTCGGACAAGCCGAGCAAAGTCGCCTCTATGGTGCGCGAAAACGTCATCGCGCAACTGGCCAATATCCAGACTCACCCCTCTGTTCGCCTGGCCCTCGAAGAAGGCCGCGTGACCCTGCATGGCTGGGTCTATGACATCGAGTCAGGGCGTATCGACGCCTTCGATGGCCGTACCGGGGCCTTCGTGTCCCTTGCCGAAAATCCCGAAGTCCATGCCGTATCCCACCACGCCAGGCACGTTGCCTGAAAACTGCCCCTTTACCCACTGAGGCGATTCACCATGATCCAGACTCAAGCTACCCGTACCGCTCGCCAGGAACTGACCGAAGCCATCATTCTGGCCAAGGCTCGCAAAGACCTGTCCTTTGCCGAAATCGTCGAGGGCACCGGCCTGTCCGAGGCCTTCGTGACCGCCGCCTTGCTCGGCCAGCATCCGCTGCCGGCCAGCGCCGCGAAAGTCGTTGGCGACAAGCTCGATCTCGACGCTGATCAAGTAGCCTTGCTGCAATCGATGCCGATCCGTGGGAGCTTCTTCGAAGGCATCCCGAGCGATCCGACCATCTACCGTTTCTACGAGATGATGTCGGTCTACGGCACCACCCTCAAAGCCCTGGTTCACGAGAAGTTTGGTGACGGCATCATCAGCGCCATCAACTTCAAGCTGGACATCAAGAAGGTCGAAGATCCAGAAGGTGGCCACCGCGCGGTGATCACCCTGGACGGCAAGTACCTGCCGACCAAGCCGTTCTGAAGTCTCCTGGCCCGGCGGCAGATGGCGCTGGGCTCTCCCCACCTGCATGACGCCTGAGCGCCATCCCGCGTTCAGGCCTGCTCACCCCTTACAACAGGTGATTGCCATGAAGCTGTTAATCGTTCTGTTCCTCGGCTGCCTGGGCTGCGTCGCGATGGCGGCAGAGCCTGTGGCTGAGACGGCACAGGTTACCGTCGAGCCCTATCGATACGGTCAGAACCTTGATATCGCGCGTGTCTTAGCGGTGAGTCCGGTACCCACGGTCTGCGAGGTCGTGCCGATGCAACTGACGTACGAAGACTCCAAGGGCGACCGGCACATCATGGAGTACCGCGTGATCGGGAATGGTTGTTCCAACAACTGATCTCACGAACGCCCGAAGGCACTTGCCTTGCATCGCGACGCAAGGCAGCGGCTACACGCGTTCGCCGCACAGATCCAGCGCGAACCAGTGCTCTGCCGACGCCACGTCCAGCCCGGCACCCAGCAGTGCGAACAGCTTGCCCAACGCGGCTTCACGGGTCATGCCGCCGCCGCTGACCAGGCCGCTATCACGCAGGCGACTGCCGGCAGCATAGGTGTCGAAGACCACCGCACCTTCCGGGCATTGGCTGATCGCGACGATCATCACGCCGCGCTGACGCGCGCCGCGCAAGGCATCAAGCAGCGCCTGGTCGTCCGATGGGCCGGTGCCGCTGCCGTAGCACTCCAGCACCAGCCCCTGGATACCGCTGGCCCGCAGCGCGTCGATGTGTTCAGCCGCAAGCCCTGGAAACACCGGCAGCACCGCCAGCTTCACCGGCTGGCGTACCTGGCGGTAGCCCAGCACGGCCGGCACCTCGCCGGCACGCTGGCCTTCGCGGTGGCGGGCTGGCGCGGTAAAGGCATCGAACGCCTCGCTGCGTAGCTTGGAGGCTCGGCAGCCATGTAGCAGTCGGCCGTGGAAGTACAGCTGCACGCCGTCTTGTAGACCGGTTTCGAACAGGTTCATGGCGCCGATCAGGTTGGCCCAGGCGTCGCTGTCCGGCGCCCCTGCGGGCAGCATGGAGCCGGTCAGCAGCACCGGCACCGGCAGGCCCAACAGCAGGAATGACAGGGCGGCGGCGCTGTAGGCCAGGGTGTCGGTGCCGTGCAGCACCAGTACGCCGTCGTGGCTATCGCGCTCGACGGCCTCGACGATGGCCTCACGCATCGCCAGCCAGTTGGCCTGCTGCATGTTGGCGCTATCGATCAGCGGATTGAGTTCACGCAGCGTCCAGTTCAGTCGTGGGGCGTCTGGGTTGGCGGCGAAGTGGTCACGCATGCGTGCATCGAAACCACCGGCCGGCGCCAGGCCTTCGGCGGTCTGCAACATGCCGATGGTGCCACCGGTGTAGAGGACGAGAAGATTCGAGACTGCACGCATGGGAGCATTCCGTAGCGGGAGAGCGAGGAAATAGTCAGCCGCCCACGAGTGGGGCGGCTGCGGCAGTGCAGGGTATCAGCGCTGGGTTTGCACTTGCACAGTGCTATTGTCAGCGGCTGTTTCTACCTGCGGGTTGGCTGGCCAGGCGGCGCGGTCCAGATCCAGGTCAGCAAACTTGCTGGAGTCGAACACTGGCTGCTGGATGCCTGCCTTGCGTTGCTGGTCGTAGTCGCGCATCACACGCAGGCCGACATTGAACAGCAAGGCCAGGGCCACCAGGTTGACGAACGCCAGGCAGGTCATGGTGATGTCGGCGAAGGCGAACACGGTCGACAGGTCCTGCATCGAACCCCATACCACCAGGACCAGTACCAGGCCGCGGAAGCCCATCAGCACCGCGCGGTTGCGGCTCAGGAACTGCAGGCTGTTCTCGCCCAGGTAGTAGTTGTAGAGGATGCAGGTGAACACGAACAGCGACAGCGCGACGCTGACGAACAGGCGACCCCAGTCACCGACCACGGCGGCCAGCGAGTTCTGGGTCAGGACGATGCCGTCGCCTTCGAAGCCAGGGGTGTAGAAGCCCGACAGCAGGATCAGCAGCGCGGTGCAGGTGCAGATCACGAAGGTGTCGAGGAACACGCTGAAGGCTTGGACCACGCCCTGTGCGCCAGGGTGCTTCACCGCCGCCACGGCGGCCACGTTCGGGGCACTGCCCAGACCGGCTTCGTTGGCGAACACCCCGCGCTTCACGCCCATGACGATGGCGCTGCCGAGCAGGCCGCCGAACGCTGGGTCGAGGCCGAAGGCGCTCTTGAAGATGGTTTCCAGCATGGCCGGTACGTGTTCGATCTGGGTGCCGATCACGTACAGGGTGACGCCGATGTAGGCCAGAGTCTTGACCGGCACCAGCAGGTCCGAGACGGCCGCGATACGCTTGATACCACCGATGAAGGTGATCGCCAGCAGCACGGCCAGGACAATGCCGGTGTGTTGCGGGTCGAAGGCGAAGGCGTTTTGCAGCGAGTGGGTCACGGTGTACGACTGCAGGCCGATGAAGGCAAAGCCGTAGGTGACCAGCAACAGGATCGAGAACACGATCGCCATGTGCTTGTTCTTCAGGCCGTGCAGGATGTAGTACGCCGGGCCGCCGCGGTACAGGCCATCGCCATCGGCGCGCTTGTAGACCTGGGCCAGGGTGCATTCGAAGAAGCTGCTGGACATGCCCACCAGTGCGGTGACCCACATCCAGAACACGGCGCCTGGGCCGCCGAGGGTCACGGCGATACCGACACCGGCGATGTTACCGGCGCCGACGCGACCGGCCAGGCTCAGCATCAGGGCCTGGAAAGAGCTTAGTTGGCCTGCCTGGCCGCGAAGGGATTCCTTGAAGACACCGAACATGTGGCCGAAGTGGCGGAACTGCACGAACCGCGAGCGGAGGGTGAAGTAGCTGCCGAGTCCGACGATCAGCACGATGAGCACCTTCCCCGAGAGGAAGTCGTTGATTAATTCGAGCATTGAAAATGACCTCGATTCTTATTCTTCGTATGGAATGACAAGCGGACGGCAGGCGCACCGCTAGGCGTTAGCGCGCATGGTTGGCGATGACACCTGTAGTTACAATTTCGCGGGTTGCTCCATTTTGGTGCGACTTGATGCTACACTGGCTTCACTCGCATCACCTGGACCCCCGCATCATGGGCGATCACTTCGCTACCAACCTCAAACTGGCCTGCAGCCACTACCGCTCTATTTCGGAGGTTTGTCGGCAACTGTCGATCAACCGCGCGCAGTTCAACAAGTATCTGAGCGGGCAGAGCCGTCCGACGGCCTACAACCTCAAACGGATTGGTGATTTCTTCGGGGTAGAGGACTACGAACTGGGCCTGCCGCCGGAACAATTCGCCCGGCTGATCGGCGCACGGGCCCCGAGCGAGCAGCCGGGGCAACTGAGTGACCCGATCAGCGAACTGTTCAAGCCGCTGCACAAAGAGGCCGGCAACCTGTCGCGCTACTGCGGGTATTACTTCGAGTATTCCAACTGCATGTCGGTCCCAGGTTCGATCCTGGTGTCGCTGGTGCACCTGCGCGAGGAGCGCGGCAGCTTCCTCTTCGAGCGCCAGGAGCGCCAGGAGCGCAGCAGTGCCCATGACGTGCACGCCGAGGTGCGCTGCCGCTACCTGGGGGCCGCGTTCCAGTTGCAGGACCGGATGTTTCTGATCGACTACGAGTCGTTGACGCTCAACGAAATGAGCCAGACTATCTTGATCCCCAGTTTCAAAAGTCGCATCAGCCGGCTCAATGGTCTCAAAACCGGGGTTTCCAGTGGTGACCGGCGCAACCCGGCGTGTACCCGTGTGGTGTGGGAGTACCTGGGCGAGGAGATCAATCGTATCAATGCCTACCGTCAGGTGCGCTTGTATCGTCCGGACGATCCGCGCATCGACGATGACATTCGCGAGCGGCTGAGCGCAGGGATGATCAGCCACGGGTTGTTCGAGATCGAGTAAAAAACCGCTGGGCTTGGGCGTGATCGTCGTGCATCAGCGCATGACGAACGCGCTCACCGCCTCGGCCACCTGATCCGCCACTTCTGGCCGCTCGCGCAGGTGTGCGGCAATGCCGTGGTCGCAGTCTGTCAGCAGCAGGCATTCCACGTCGGCTGCCGGTACCGAGCGCAGCAGCGCATGGGTGACTTCTTCAGGGATTGGGCTGTAGCGCTCCACGCCGCCCAGCCGGCGTACCCCAGCCGAGGTCCCGGGTCCTTTCCCATGCACCTGCGAATTGAGCCCGTCGTACTCCCCGATCACCAGCAGCACCCGGCCACGGAACTGGCGCAGGAAGGTGTAGCTATCGCAGTCCAGAAAACCGAAAGGTCGGCCAATGGCCTTGGTGAACGCTGGGCCGAACGGCGCGTCGTGGGCGTTATCGGGATAGACCGCAGGGCAGATCAGCACCAGTTTGCGCACACTTGGACGCTGCGCGGCCAGCTTCAGGGCAATGGCGCCTCCCAGGCTATGGCCGATAACTGTGTCACTGCACGCCTCCAGGTAGCGGTGAAAGCGCAGGGCCTCGGCCAGGTTGTTGCGCAGCGATGCGTCTCTGGCCCCTGGCTGCGCCGCGCGGCTATGGCCAGACAGGTTGCCTGTCAGCGAGCCGATGCCTTGCTGTTGCAGGCGGTACAGCAGAGGGTTGAGGCGAGTGAAGTCCGAGCGCGCACCGCCGATCACGAACAGCGGCGCCGCTCGCTCGTTGCTCGGCAGCAGCAGACGGGCCTGCTGCCAGTAGCCCTCGAAGTGCTCGTCGAGAAAACGCTCCACGCCTGGCGCGGGTTCGTCGAATTGCCACAGTGCGCGTTGCGCGCTGATCGGGTTTAGCTCCATTCGCCCTCCTGTCGAAGCGCCTCTATCGGGCCCGCGGATTCACTTGGCATCTTGGCAACGCGCTTGGAGGGGCTAAGTGAACCACCCTAGCAGCCATTCCCCTAGCGCGTTGCCGGGTGTGCGCAGCAACTTCGCCGCCATGGCACAGCACATGATCACCAGCATAGGCCGAATCAGGCCTGGCCCGAAACGTACCGCGCAGCGCGCCCCCAGTTGCGCCCGAGGCCGGCAGCGCCGCCACCGGGTCGATACCGACGATGAACAGCACCGGTAGCGTCAACCGCCCGCCAGCCCCGGCGTTCGCATTGATGAAGCGCGCCAACAGTGCGACGGCGCTGAGTAGGCTATCAGCTGATTCCTAAGCGACTGGGTGGAAAAGCCCCCAGCCCGTATTGCATCGGTCTGGGTTGGACTTCCCCATGCGGAAAACGCAAAATGCTCTCTTTCCCTTATCGATCGGACCGGACCTTCTGACTCTATGCGTATGCGCCTGATGCTGTTGGGTGGTGGCAATGCCCTCGGGCAAGCGCTGATTCGTCTCGGGGCCGAGGAAGACATCGCCTTCCTGGCGCCGCGCCCACCGGAGGGTGGCTGGAGCGCGTCGAGCCTGACGCTGCTGCTCGACGAGCAACGCCCCGACGCGGTGGTCAACCTGGCCTATTACTTCGACTGGTTCCAGGCCGAGTCGGTCAGTGAGGCGCGCCTGGCGCAGCAGGAGCGCGCGGTGGAGCGCTTGGCCGAGCTGTGCCAGCACCACGAGATCGTCCTGGTGCAACCGTCTAGCTACCGGGTGTTCGATGGCTCGCGCGCCACGGCCTACAGCGAGAAGGACGAACCCGTGCCCCTGGGCCTACGAGGGCAAGCGCTTTGGCGTATCGAACAAAGCGTGCGTGCCGCGTGTCCGCAGCACGTGCTGTTGCGCTTCGGCTGGCTACTGGATGAAAGCCGCGACGGCTCGCTGGGGCGGTTCCTGACCCGTGCCGAGCAACCCCAGGAACTGCTGTTGGCCGATGACCGGCGCGGTAACCCGACGCCAGTGGACGACGCGGCGCGGGTGATCCTCTCGGTGCTCAAGCAGCTCGACTGCAAAGCGCCGCTGTGGGGCACCTACCACTATGCCGGCAACGAGGCCACCACACCGCTGGCGCTGGGTCAGGCGATCCTGACCGAAGCCGCCCAGTGGCATACCCTGGCTGTGCAGGCGCCGACCGCCCAGGCTCACGCCGCACGCGCCGATGCCAGCGAGGAGCCGCAGAACGCGGTGCTGGCCTGCAAGAAGATCCTTCATACCTTTGGCATCAAGCCGCGTGCCTGGCGCGCCGGTTTGCCGCCCCTACTGGACCGTTTCTACCGACATGGTTGATGCCCCCATCCTGATCACCGGCGGTGCCGGCTTCATTGGCTCCCACCTGTGCGATGCGTTGCTGGAGAACGGCTACGCGGTGCGCGTGCTCGACGACCTGTCCAGCGGCAAACGCGACAACCTGCAACTGGAGCATCCGCGTCTGACGCTGATCGAAGGCGATGTCGCCGACGCGGCCCTGGTGGCGCGCACCGTCGCCGGTTGCCAGGCCGTGGTACACCTGGCGGCCGTGGCGTCGGTGCAGGCTTCGGTGGACGATCCGGTGAAAACCCATCAGAGCAATTTCATCGGCACCCTGAACGTGTGCGAAGGCATGCGTATGAGTGGCGTGCGGCGTGTGTTGTTCGCCTCCAGTGCGGCGGTGTACGGCAACAACGGCGAAGGCGTGGCGATTGCCGAGGACACGCCCAAGGCGCCGCTGACACCCTATGCTGTAGACAAGCTGGCCAGCGAGCAGTACCTGGATTTCTATCGCCGTCAGCACGGCCTGGAACCGGTGGTGTTTCGCTTCTTCAATATTTTTGGCCCGCGTCAGGATCCTTCTTCGCCGTACTCCGGGGTCATCAGCATCTTCGCCGAGCGTGCACTGGCCGGCCTGCCGATCAGCGTGTTCGGCGATGGCGAGCAGACCCGTGACTTCCTCTATGTCGGGGACCTGATCAAGGTGATGGTCCAGGCGCTGGAGCAGCCGCAGGTGGAAGAGGGCGCAGTGAATATCGGCCTTAACCAAGCCACCTCAATCAAGCAATTGCTGGCCGCGTTGCAGGACGTGATCGGCAGCCTGCCGCCGATCAGCCACGGGCCTGCGCGCGCGGGGGACATCCGCCATTCCCGGGCTGATAATACGCGGCTGCTGGCGCGTTTCGAGCTGCCTGAGCCGACGCCCTTCGTCGACGGCCTGGCGCGCCTGCTGGGCAAGCGCTGAGGCCAGCCTCAAGGACCTGTCGTGCGCCAGGTCCTTGAGTCATTCACCCGTGCCGGACCACCCGCCGCTGGCACTGCTCTGGTGCCAGATCCCGGCCATCCTCAGCCCGTACCTGCATGACCTGTAACGACTGCCCCCGGTCATCCAGCAATTGCGAGCGCGGCTCGCCTGCCGCGAACAAATACCGCTCCCCCCACTGGCGCAGCCCGATCACCACAGGAAACAGTGCGCGGCCTTTGTCGGTCAGCACGTACTCCTTGTAGGCACTGCCATCGGATGCCGGCTGCTGGGCCAGCAGCTCGGCCTCCACCAGCAGCTTCAGGCGCGAGGCGAGAATGTTTTTCGCCAGCCCCAGGTTCTTCTGCCATTCGCTGAAGCGGCGCAAGCCATCGAAGGCATCGCGCAGGATCATCAATGCCCAGCGATCACCGATCACTTCAAGGGCGCGGGCCACAGGGCATCGCAGATTGTTGTCGTCGAGCATGGGCGGATCTCTAGCGGTAAGCTGGTTGCATATTAAAACTACATTTGCTAGAAGGCCAGCATGTGGTTTTAATTTGAAACCTGTTTTGCGAGGTGTTCCCAATGACTCCTTCAGCACAACTCGGCCGTGGGCTGACCCTGCTGCTGGCGGCGGCGTGCGCCGCGGCGGTGGCCACGGTGTACCTGTCTCAGCCGTTGCTCGACTCGATGGCCAGCAGCTTCGGCATCGAGGCTGCCTGGGCCGGGCAGGTCGTTGGGCTGACCCAGGCGGGTTACGCCGTGGGCCTGTTGTTTATCGTGCCGCTAGGCGACCTGATGGACCGGCGGCGGCTGATCCTCAGCCAACTGCTGGTTGCGGCCGGTGCCTTGTTGGTGGTCGCCGTGGCGCCCGGCTGGTCGATACTGCTGGCGGCCGTGGCGCTGGTCGGGTTGGCAGCCGTGGTGGTGCAGGTGATGGTCGCGCACGCCGCGACCTTGGCCGCACCCGCGCAGCAAGGCCAGGTGGTGGGCACGGTCACCAGTGGCGTGGTCCTGGGCATTCTGTCGGCGCGGCTGGTGTCGGGCCTGGTAGCGGACTGGCTGGGGTGGCGCGGGGTGTACTTCGGCGCCGCTGGGCTGGCGTTGATGATGGCGGGTCTGCTCGCCTGGCGTCTGCCGGGTGTGCAGCGGCACAAGCAATCGCCGGGCTATGGTGCCGTGCTCGGTTCGGTGATCAGCCTGTATCGGCATGACTCGCTGCTGCGCCAGCGTGGGATTTACGCCTTTTTGATCTTCGCGGCCTTCAGCGTGCTGTGGAGTGCCATGGTGCTACCGCTCAGCGCCGCGCCGATGGCGCTCGATCACGCGCAAGTCGGGCTGTTCGGCCTGGCCGGCATTGCGGGCGCACTGGCGGCCTCGCGGGCCGGACGCCTGGCGGACCAGGGGCATGCACAGCGCACCACTGGCCTGGCGTTGGGGTTGCTGACGCTGTCTTGGCTACCCACGCTGTTCGTGCAGCAGTCGCTGCTGGCCCTGGTGATCGGGGTGCTGATGCTGGACCTGGCCGTGCAAGCGGTGCATGTCACCAACCAGACCCTATTGCTGGCCGGGCGCAGCGCGATGGCCAGCCGGCTGATCGGCGCCTACATGTGCTGTTATTCGCTGGGCAGTGGATTGGGTGCGGTCGCGGCGACTTGGGTGTACGGGGTGTGGGGATGGGGCGCGGTGTGCGGCCTGGGGGCGGGAATCAGTGGTGTGGCCTGGGGCTACTGGGGGTGGCTGCGTGCTCGGGGCAAGCCCGCTCCGTTGGGAGCGGGCGAGCAGGTTCAGAACTTGTAGCCGATACCGACCATGTAGACCCACGGATCGACATCCACGTCGACCTTGGTCTTGCCCACGCCCAGGGCGCTCGGGCCGTCGATGGTGGCCTTGGTGTCGATGTCGACGTACCACACGGCGGCGTTGACCAGCAGGTTGTCGGTGAGCATGTAGTCCATGCCCAGTTGCCCGGCGATGCCGACCGAGTCCTTGAGCTTCATGTTGCTGAAGCCTTGGGCCTTGCGGGCGCCGCTTAGTTCTTCATCGAAGAACATCGTGTAGTTGATACCGACGCCAGCGTAGGGCTGGAACTTAGAAGTCGGCGCCATTGGGTAGTACTGCAGCGACAGCGTCGGCGGCAGTTGCTTGATGTCGGCCAGCTTGCCGTCAAGCCCAGCGCCCAGGCCTTTGACGCCTACGGTGTGCTTGAACGGGGTGGCGGCCAGCAGTTCCAGGCCGATGTGGTCGGTGAGCATGTAGGCGAAGGCCAAGCCCAACTGGGTGTCGCTGTCCAGAGTTGCCTTGGTGCCGGCGGCCTTGGCGCCATCAAGCTTGATTTCGCCGCTGTCTTCGTTCGGCGCGGTGGTGATGGCGCCGGCGCGGAGGATGAAATCCCCCGCCTGGTGGGCGTGGGCGACAGGTGCTGCAAGCGCCAACGCGACGAGCGAGGCACCGAGCAAGGACTTGTTCATGGAAGCTCCCAGAGGACGTGAGTAATCGAGTGGTCCAATGGTACGAAGCCGTCTGAACGGAATGTTTGACCCAGCTCAACGAAGCGGTTCTATGCAGCGGACAAGCCCTTACTTCAGCTCATATGCGTAGATTTTTTCCGCCTCCATCTGGTAACCGGCATCGGCCAGTTCGCTGCTGGAGGATTTGACCTGCATCGTGCCCTCGATCCAGTAGGGCTGGTAGAGGTCCTCCACACGCACGCCCATCTCGCTGACGATGTGCACGATCTGGTTCGACGGGGGTGGCGGCACGTGAATGCAGGCGCCGTAGTAGGGCACCAGCAGGAACTCGGTGGTACGGCCTTCTTCGCTTACTTCCAGCGGCACGATGTAGCCGGGGATTTTCACCTGCTGGCCATCCAGCGCCTTCACCACCGGCGCGTCGGGCGCCTGCTGGCGAGCGGCCGGGGCGGACTCTGCCGAGAGCGCATCGCTGATCTGCGAAAGGTCGTGCAGTGGGGCGAGTTGCGGCGGGATCACCGGTGCGCCTTCGGGGATCAGGGCGGGCCAGTCCAGTTCGCGGGGCTCGGTGGCCCAGGCGGACAGCGGTAGCAGCAACATCAGCAGCAGGGCCCCTAGCCATTTGGCGTGGGCGCGAGCGTTCAGGGTCATCGCAGGTTCTCAGAGGTGAATCGACAGGCCATCGGCCAGCGACTGTCGATACGCGCGCCATGCCGGCACGCTGCCCATCAGCAGCGCCGCGCCAAGGATGATAGCCAGCAGCGTCCACTCGTGCGCACTCGGCCAGTCCAGCGGCAGGTAAAGGCCGTAGTTAGCCTGCACATAGCCTTGGGCCACGGCGATACCCGCATACAGCAGGCCCAGCCCGGCAACGATCCCGGCGCCCGCCAAGGCCAGCGCTTCGAGCACCAGCAGCCCGGCGATGTGCCAGGGCCGGGCACCCACCGAGCGCAGGATGGCCATTTCACGACGACGTTCGTTGAGGCTGGTGAGGATCGCGGTGAGCATGCCGATCAGGCCGGTCAGCACCACGAACAGCGACACCACGAACAACGCCTGTTCGGCGGTGCCCATCAGGCTCCACAGTTCCTGCAAGGCGACGCCGGGTAGGATCGCCAGCAGTGGCTCGCTGCGGTACTCGTTGATCTCGCGTTGCAGGCTGAAGGTGGCAATCTTGCTGTTCAGGCCCAGCATGAAGGCGGTGATGGCAGTGGGTTGCAGGTCCATGCTGCGCGCCTGCTCAGCGCTGATGCGCCCGGCACCGCGGGCCGGCACGCCGTTGTGCCAGTCGATGTGAATCGCTTCCATGCCGGCCAGGCTGATGTGCAAGGTGCGGTCTACCGGGGTGCCAGTGCGTTTGAGCACGCCGACCACGGTGAACGGCTTGTCGTCGTGCTTGACCAGGCTGATGGCCGCGACCCCGTGGGCGAGTACGAGTTTATCGCCAAGCCGGTAGTGCAGTGCCTCGGCCACCTCGGCGCCCAGTACCACCTCGAACGGGTCGTCGGCGAAGGGGCGGCCCTGGCTCAGTGCCAGGTGCTCGCGCCGGCCATACTGGTAGTGGTCGAAATAATCACCGGTGGTGCCCATCACCCGGTAGCCGCGGTGCGAGTCGCCCAGGGAAATCGGAATCGCCCATTTGACCCGTGGGTCCTTGGCGTAGTGTTGGTAGCTGTCCCAACGGATGTTGTTGGTGGCATTGCCGATGCGAAACACCGAGTACAACAACAGGTTCACCGAACCTGAGCGCGCGCCGACGATCAGGTCGGTGCCGCTGATGGTGCTGGCGAAACTGGCGCGGGCCTCGGTACGCACGCGCTCGACGGCCAGCAGCAGGCACACCGACAAGGCAATGGCGAACGCCGTGAGCAGTGCGGTGAAGCGGCGATTGGCCAGGCTGGCCAGGGCAAGGCGGAGCAGGTACATCAGGCCTCCCGGGGCTTGGCGGCGCGGTTGAGGTCGGCCAGCGACAGGTGTCGGTCGAACAGCGGCGCCAGGCTCTGGTCGTGGCTGACGAACAGCAGGCTGGCGCCGGCCTCGCGGCATTCGTCGAAGAGCAGGCGAATGAACGCCTCGCGGGTGTCGGCATCCAGTGCCGAGGTTGGTTCGTCGGCGATCACCAGCTCTGGCTGGCCGATCAGCGCCCGTGCAGCAGCCACCCGTTGTTGCTGGCCGATCGACAGGCTGCCGGCACGCCGGGCCAGCAGTTCTGGATCGTTCAGGCCCAGGTGGGCGAGCAACTGCACGGCGGCCTGGTCGATGCTGCCGTGGCGCTGGCTGGCGCGGGCGGCGCGGGTTTTCGAGAAGCGGCAGGGCAGCTCGACGTTCTCGCGTACCGATAGGAACGGCAGTAGGTTGAACTGCTGGAAGATATAGCCGGTGTGATCGACCCGGAAACGATCGCGCTCGCCTTGGCCCAGGCTGGCGAGGTCCTGGCCGAGCAGGCGGATGCTGCCTTGGCCTGGACGATTCACGCCGCCCAGCAGGCCTAGCAACGTGGTCTTGCCACTGCCGCTGGGGCCCTTGAGGAACAAGGCCTCGCCGGGCTCCAGGCGCAGTGCAGGGATATCCAGCAGCGGCGCCTGGCCGGGCCAGGCGAACACTAGGTCACGCAGGTCGATCAACGGCTGGCTCATGCTCAGAACGCAACCGCAGCCTTGGCGGGAGTGGCCTCGACGCCTTTCTGGCCGTTCGGGCCGATCAGTTGCACGTTGACCTTCTGGGTCTGCGCGAAGGTCTTGAACAGCGGCGCGAGGTCAAGCTGGGCGAGCTTGTCCGGGGATGCGCAGGTCAGCTGGTAGTGGGCGTTGACGTCGGCGTGCTGGTGGCCGTGCTCATGCGCGTCGCCATCGTGATCGTGGTCGGCATCGCCGAACAGTGGGCTTTCCAGCTCCTGTGCCTCTTCCTTGCAGCCTGCGGCCTGGGTCAAGGCGAAGAGTTTCAGGGGTTGTTCCAGCTGCTGGCGGGCGGCGGCAACCGTGGCTTTGTCGGCGTCGCTGTTGGCTGCATGCTCGAAGCCGACGATGTTCATCGCCGGGCTGTCCAGCTCAAGCTCCAGGGTGTTGCCATCAAGCACCACGTTGAGCTTGGCCACGCCGTGCTCGTGGGCGCCGAGGGTGCCATGCGCATGATCGTGGTCGTCGTGGGCATGGGCCGCGGCCAGCGGCAGCAGGGCGAAGGGCAGGGCGAGCAGCAGACGACGCATGTGAGGCTCCGAGGATGGGCTGGAAAGATTTTGCAATGTTATAACAAGTTTTCTGCTGCCCGCCAGTCTGCCTGGCACAGGTTTCATGTTGCTGTAGCATTGCCACATTGACCTGGCTTCAAGGAAAGCATCGTGAGAATTCGTGGACAGATTGGCAACTGGCCGGTGGACTTGACTGTCGAGTTGGAGGCGCATGAGTGGGCGCAACTGGGGCGTCACGTGGAGGCCCCTAGGGATGTCGAGACGCAAGTGAGCCCCCAGGCTGCGCCGCGCCAGGACGATGGACTGTGGCTGGCGGCCTGCGATCTGTTGCGCCAGGCGGGCCAGCTCGATGGGCCGCAATTACTTGCGCGCCTGGAGGATCTTGCTGGCGGTGCTGTCGCGGGCAAGCGTCTGCTGGTGCGACTGCGTCACAGCCCGCAGGTTAGCGTTCAAAGCGCTACGGACGCACCGTTGTTTCGTTGGCTTGGGCCGGAGCAGCCAGCCTGAACTGACATTTTTGCCAGTTGCGGGCATTTGCTGGGTGGCCAAGAATCGCCTGAAAAACCAGCAAAAGTGGTGTGAACATGAACGAATACGACGCAAGCCGCGCTGGCGCAATCCATAGCGCACAACTTATGCATGGATGGCCATTTCTGGTGGCCTATGACAGGGCAACGCTAGAGGCCTATTGGCGTGACTTCGCGCTCAAAGTGTCCAGGCAAGGCTTTGCGAACAGTTCGTTGGTGTTCGAGACGGCAACCTCATCGCTGAGTGGATTCTACGCCAGCAGTACCCTGGGTGACCTGCGCCTACAGCTTGACGTGGATGAAACGGCGCGCGCGAGTCTGGTGGTCAAGCGCAGGTTTCTCGACGCTGCGCATTTGCAGCTCAGTCGCTCAGTCGGAGCCGCGACACGCCTGATTACCGAAATTCGGCGTATCAATGAGGCGCAGGGGGTGGATCTGTGCCTGAAGATTCCCCTTGGCGAGAATGTGGGCCAGTACGACGGACAGCAGGTCGCGCTCAGTTGGGCAGGGTCTCCCTGCTTCTATCTAGAAGCCGCTGATGAAGGGTTGGACGATTCGCCGTTGAGCTTGTGCTACGCCCTGTATTTCAAGGGGCTGCCTAGGTCGGAGCAACAAATCGTACTAGCCGAATCCGTTTCGCAAGCGGGGAAGGTGCTTGAGCCGGTGCAGTTCGTGATGCGTCTGGCCAATGATCCGCGCCTCTTGGTCTTGCATCCTACGATTGCAGGCGAGACTGCTGGGGTGTTTCCTCCGGATTACGCTTTGGGCAACTACTTGAGCAATGGACAAACGGGAATTCTGCTCGACGGCTCGCGTTATCCGTTTGCCTCGTTGAATGAGTCGGATGTGCGTGAGTGCCCGAGCTTGTTCATGCCTGCGCATGCTGTGCGAGGCTGTTCCTTGTCGAACTCGGGAGGAGTGATCGTCGGTAAATACGACTTGGAGGTCCCGCCAGCGGCACAATCGGCACCGATCAAAGGCCGCACCCTCGAACCGTTGTTCAAAGTGCTGAACAGGGACCAAGGGGCGACTTTCCATCTTCTCCCCGCCAGCCCGGAGTCCGAGGTACCCGAGTGGTTAGATCGCGATGACGGCTTGATTGAGGCTGACGGCTGGCGGTGCCACTACCGGCCCCGGCAGGGCGCGGCTAGAGACCTAGGACAGGCGTCGCCGGGCGTCGGGCTAAAAGGGCTGTGGGAGGTCTCGGAGGTCGACCATGTCGAGGCAGTTCTGGACGGGGAGCATTTCATCTCCTGGGTCGTTGTGCTGCATCAGCCGCCTAACGGCTACATTCGCTCTACCGGGATGAGCGATGGCAAGCCGGTGCTCAAATTGTGCTACGTGGATAAAAGCGGTGAAGAGCAGGAGGTGCCTCTGGACAGTACCACCTGGGTCGCGCAGAACTGCGATGTATCGGATCTCGGTGTGATGACCCACTGGGGGAGTGAGCGGCTGTGCATCATCAGGGCTTATCACGAAGAGGGGGATAATTTCATTTGGGCGATACTTATCGTTCCATATCCGCTTCTGGAGATGAGCGATGCCCTGAAACTGGGCATCGCCTGAGCCATTCTAGGAAACAATCCGCCAAGCCAGGCGGCGCGCCTGGCGGGGCCTCAATACATGGCGGCGAAGAGCTTGCGCCGGTAGAGGTTGACCAGCGGATGCTCTGTGCCTAGCAGTTCGAATACCTGCAATAGTGCCTTCTGCGGTAGACCATTCTCGTAGGCGCGATTGCGCTGGAACAGTTTCAGCAACCCTTCCAGCGCCGCTTCGTACTGTTGGCGCGCCAACTGCTGGATGCACAACTGGTAGGCGGCCTCATCGTCCTGCGGGTTCTGCGCCAGGCGGCTCTTCAGGTCGGCGGCTTCGGGCAGGCTGGCGGCCTGGCGCAGGAAGGTCAGCTGCGCCTTGGCGCCGGCCAGTGCAGCCTTGTGCTCGTCGGTCTTGACCGCATCCAGCACCACTTGCGCTTCACCCAGCTCACCGCGCTCAGCCAGGCAGCGGGCGTACAGGATCAACGCCTCGGCGTTGCTGTTGTCTTCGCCCAGCAGCGTTTGCAGCAGCGCTTCGGCTTCACTGAAGCGGCTATCGGCGAACAGGGTCTTGGCCTGCTCCAGCGGCGCTGCTGTAGGCGGCGCGGGCATCTGCACATGCGGCTCGAGCATGGCGCGAATGGCTGACTCGGGCTGGGCTCCGGCAAACCCATCCACTGGTTGGCCGTCCTTGAACAACACCACCGTTGGTAGGCTGCGGATCCCGAATTGGGCGACCACCTGTTGCTCGACGTCACAGTTGATCTTGGCCAGCAGCAGCTCACCCTGGTAACCCTCGGCGATTTTCGCCAGCAGTGGCATCAACGCTTTGCACGGTGCGCACCACTCGGCCCAGAAGTCGACCAGAACGGGTTTGTGGAAGGAATTTTCGATGACCAGTTGCTGGAAGGTGGCATCGGTGGCATCGAAGATGTACGGCGTTTCCTGACTCATCGCAACTCTCGCAAATCCGTGAATGACACCACTATAAAGGCTCACGACTGGCGTGGTACAGGCTGACCCGGCGGAATTCGTGGGGCTCGGCCAGGTCTGGCAGGGTCAGCGCGTCCAGGACGCCCAGCGGGCGGTAGAGCGGGTGGCTGAAGTCGCGCACCCGCGAGTCGGCCACTAGCGCCTGGCGACCACGGCTGAGGAACTGGTCGAGCAACGGCAGGTTGGCGCGGTCGTAAAGCACGTCGGCCACCAGGATCAGGTCGAAGCGGTCGGCCTCGGCGAAAAAATCGTTGCTGTAGTTCAGTTGCACCTCGTTCAGCGCGGCGTTGGCGCGACAGGCATCCAATGCCAGCGGGTCTAGGTCGCAGGCCACCACCTCAATCGCCCCAGCCCTAGCGGCGGCGATGCCGGCGATACCTGAGCCTGCGCCGAAATCCAGCACGCGTTTGCCGCGCACCCAGTCAGGGTACTGCGCCAGGTAACGCGCCATGGCCAGTCCGCTGGCCCAGCAGAAACTCCAGTAGGGCGGTTCTTCGAGGATGCGCTGGGTTTCTTCGCGGCTGAAGGCACGGTCCATGTTCTGTGCATCGATCAGCCAGAGCTTCAGCGCGCACCCCGGCAGTTCGCTGACGGTCAGCCGCGCTTCACCAATCAGGCCGCTGAGGGCCTGTTGCAGGGCGTGCGTCGGCATTTACGGGGCCTTTTCGAAGCGCAGGGGACCGGTGGCCTGGGTTTGTGCCTGGATGATGCGTTGTGGTGGCAGGTGCAGGATCAGTTGCCCGGACTGGCTGGCGCGGCCGCGCAGTTCGACGCGTGCCCCGGCCGGGAAAGCCTCGGGGTTGAAGCGCAGTTGATAGGGCAGGGCCTGGCCGGTGCCGGTCAGGGTCCTGCTGGCGAGCAACTGTTGCGGGCGGCCGCGTTCGTCGATCACCAACAGTGCAAGCTCCACGAAGGCGCCGGCCGGGATTTCCAGCAGTGTACCGCTGAGCTCACGCTGATAGGCAGGCAAGGGGCCGAGCGGTTCGGCCTTTTTGGCGACGTTGGGCGGCAACGGCGCCGGGGCTGGCGCAGGTTTAGGCCGGTCGCTGCCGCAGGCGGCGAGCAGGGCGGCGCAGCACAGCACCAGAAGCGCTCGATGAAGCATGGGATGGTCCTTCGCGGGCAGATTTCCCATGGATGTTAACCCCTTTGGCTTGTCTTGCCAGTGCAATGCGCTACCATGGCCCTCCCTTTTTTTGTTGCCTGCCACCATGCACTGTCCGTTTTGCGGTGCCAACGACACCAAGGTCATCGACTCGCGTCTGGTCGCCGAGGGCGAACAGGTGCGCCGTCGGCGCGAATGCGTCGCCTGCGGCGAGCGTTTCACCACCTTCGAAACCGCCGAGCTGGTGCTGCCCCGGCTGATCAAGCAGGACGGCACACGCCAACCGTTCGACGAAGACAAACTGCGTGCTGGCATGCAGCGTGCGCTGGAAAAGCGCCCGGTCAGTGTGGAGCGGTTGGAGGCGGCGCTGGCGCATATCAAAAGCCGCCTGCGCGCCACCGGGGAGCGCGAGGTGAAGTCGCTGGTGGTGGGTGAGCTGGTCATGGCCGAGCTGCGCAAGCTCGATGAAGTCGCCTACATCCGTTTCGCCTCGGTGTACCGGCGCTTCCAGGACCTCGACGAGTTCCGCGAAGAAATCGACCGCCTGGCCCGCGAGCCAGCCAAAGAGTAAGCATGTCCAGCCAAGCCGCCATTCTCGATGCCCACTACATGGCCCGGGCCGTGGAACTGGCCCGCAAGGGCCTCTACACCACCCACCCCAATCCGCGCGTAGGCTGCGTGATCGTGCGTGATGGCGAGGTGGTCGGCGAGGGCTGGCACGTGCGCGCGGGCGAACCGCACGCCGAAGTCCACGCCCTGCGCCAGGCCGGCGAACGGGCCCGCGGCGCTTGTGCCTACGTCACCCTGGAGCCTTGCAGCCACCATGGCCGCACGCCACCGTGCGCCGAGGCGCTGGTCAAGGCCGGCGTGGCACGCGTGGTGGCGGCCATGCAGGACCCCAACCCGCAAGTGGCGGGCAATGGCCTGCGGCGTTTGCAGGAAGCCGGCATCGAAGTGCTCAGCGGCGTGCTCGAAGCCGAGGCGCGGGCGCTGAACCCTGGATTCTTGAAACGCATGGAGCAGGGCACGCCGTTCGTGCGCGCCAAGCTGGCCATGAGCCTGGACGGGCGCACTGCCATGGCCAGCGGCGAAAGCCAGTGGATCACCGGGCCCGCTGCCCGCTCGGCGGTGCAGCGCCTGCGCGCCCGTTCCAGCGTGGTGCTCACCAGCGCCGCCAGCGTGCTGCAGGACAACGCGCGCATGACCGTGCGCGGCAGCGAGCTGGGTCTGGATGCCGAAACCACCGCCCTGGCCCTGTCACGTCCACCGCTGCGGGTGCTGATCGACGGGCGCCTGCGCCTGCCGCTGGAGGCGCCATTCTTCCAGGCTGGCCCCGCGCTGGTGGTGACCGCCGCCGCTGAGGATGCGCGCTACGCTGCTGCCGGTCACGAGCTGTTGCGCCTGCCCGGCAGCGCCGGCCAGGTCGACCTGCCCGCGCTGTTGCGTGTGCTGGCCGAGCGTGGCGTCAATGAAATCCTGCTAGAAGCCGGCGCGGGTCTGGTGGGGGCTTTTGCCCGCCTTGGCCTGATCGACGAGTTCCAGCTGTTCGTCGCCGGCACCTTCCTCGGCAGCCACGCCCGTCCGTTGCTGGATTGGCCGCTGGCGAAGATGAGCGAGGCGCCGCGACTGAAGATCACCGAAATGCGCGCAGTCGGCGATGACTGGCGAGTCACTGCCATCCCCCTGCCGGCGCCCGGCGTATAATGCCCGGCTTGCCCCGCGCAGCCCGTACTTGAGGAGAACAGCATGTTCACCGGCATCATCGAATCCATCGGTACCATCCGCAGCCTCACCCCCAAGGGCGGTGACGTGCGCGTCTACGTCGAAACCGGCAAGCTCGACCTGGGCGACGTCAAGCTCGGCGACAGCATCGCCGTCAATGGCGTGTGCCTGACGGCCGTCGAGCTGCCCGGCGACGGTTTCTGGGCCGACGTCAGCGTCGAAACGCTCAAGCGTACCGCCATGGTCGACCTCAAGAGCGGCAGCCGGGTCAACCTGGAAAAAGCCCTCACCCCGACCACCCGCTTGGGTGGTCACCTGGTCAGTGGTCATGTCGACGGCGTTGGCGAGATCGTCTCGCGCGCCGATAACGCTCGCGCCATCCAGTTCCGCGTGCGCGCCCCGAAAGAGCTGGCCAAGTACATCGCCCACAAGGGCTCGATCACCGTCGACGGCACCAGCCTGACGGTCAATGAGGTCGATGGCGCCGAGTTCGAGCTGACCATCGTCCCACACACCCTGTCCGAAACCATCATGGCCGACTACCGCGCAGGGCGTCGGGTCAACCTTGAGGTCGACCTGCTGGCCCGTTACCTGGAGCGTCTGCTGCTGGGCGACAAGGCTGCCGAACCGAGCAAGGGCAGTGGCATCACCGAAAGCTTCCTGGCCGCCAACGGCTTCTTGAAATCCTGATTGAGAAGGGGGTGCCGCGTGGCGCTCAACAGCATCGAAGAACTGGTCGAAGACATCCGCCAGGGCAAAATGGTCATCCTGATGGATGACGAAGACCGCGAGAACGAAGGCGACATCATCATGGCGGCCGAGTGCTGCCAGCCCGAGCACATCAACTTCATGGCCAAGCACGCCCGTGGCCTGATCTGCATGCCGATGACCCGCGAGCGCTGCGAAACGCTCAAGTTGCCGCTGATGGCGCCGCGTAACGGTTCGGGCTTCGGCACCAAGTTCACCGTGTCGATCGAAGCCGCCGAAGGCGTGACCACCGGTATTTCCGCCGCCGACCGCGCACGCACCGTGCAAGCGGCGGCGGCCAAGGACGCCAAGGCAGACGACATCGTCAGCCCTGGCCACATCTTCCCGCTGATGGCCCAGCCCGGTGGGACCCTGGCGCGTGCCGGTCACACCGAGGCGGCCTGCGACCTGGCGCGCATGGCCGGTTTCGAGCCCAGCGGTGTGATCTGCGAAGTGATGAACGACGACGGCACCATGTCGCGCCGCGCCGAGCTGGAAGTGTTCGCCGCCGAACACGGCTTGAAGATCGGCACCATCGCTGACCTGATCCACTACCGCATGATCCATGAGCGCACCGTACAGCGCGTCTCCGAGCAGCCGATCGAGAGCGAACTGGGCGAGTTCAACCTGGTCACCTACCGCGATGCCGTGGAAGGCGACGTGCACATGGCCCTCACGCTCGGCAATATCTGCGCCGAAGAGCCTACGCTGGTGCGCGTGCACAACATGGACCCGTTGCGCGACCTGCTGCTGGTCAAGCAACCGGGGCGCTGGAGCCTGCGTGCGGCTATGGCCGCGGTGGCCGAGGCGGGCAGTGGCGTGGTGCTGCTGCTGGGTCACCCGTTGGACGGCGACGTGCTGCTGGCACACATTCGTGAAAGCGCGGGCGATGCACCGGCTAAGACACCGACCACCTACAGCACCGTCGGCGCCGGTTCGCAGATCCTGCGCGACCTCGGCGTGCGGAAAATGCGCCTGATGAGTTCGCCGATGAAGTTCAATGCGATATCCGGATTCGATCTGGAAGTTGTAGAATACGTGCCCTCCGAGTGACTTGAGGCGGCAGTGACGCCCTTCACGCTCGAGTCCAAACCCTCCCGAGGCCGCCACGCGCGGCCTCGCTCTTGAAGATGAGAACATCGGAATGACCCTGAAGACCATCGAAGGTACCTTCATCGCCCCCAAAGGTCGCTATGCTTTGGTGGTTGGCCGCTTCAACAGCTTCGTCGTCGAAAGCCTGGTCAGCGGCGCCGTCGACACCCTGGTGCGCCACGGTGTCAACGAAAGCGAGATCACCATCATCCGTGCGCCGGGGGCTTTCGAGATCCCGCTGGTTGCACAGAAAGTCGCCCAACAGGGTGAATACGACGCGATCATCGCCCTGGGGGCAGTGATCCGTGGCGGTACCCCGCACTTCGAATACGTCGCGGGTGAATGCACCAAGGGCCTGGCCCAGGTGTCCATGGAGTTCGGTGTACCGGTGGCCTTCGGCGTCCTGACCGTCGACTCCATCGAGCAAGCCATCGAGCGTTCCGGCACCAAGGCTGGCAACAAAGGCGGCGAAGCAGCCCTGTCCGCCCTGGAAATGGTCAGCCTGCTGGCGCAGTTGGAGGCCAAGTGATTAGCGACGAAAGCGATCGTTTCAACCCGCGCGAGCGCGCAGCGGATGCCGGCAAGCCCTCCAAGAGCGCCAAGCGTCGCGAAGCCCGCAAGCTCGCCACGCAGGCCCTGTACCAGTGGCACATGGCACAGCATTCGCTGAATGAGGTCGAGGCGCAGTTCCGGGTCGATAACGATTTCACCGATGTCGACGGTGCCTATTTCCGCGAGATCCTGCATGGGGTTCCGGTGAAGAAGGGCGAAATCGACGAGGCCCTCAAGCCTTGCCTGGATACCCCGATCGAAGAACTCGACCCGGTCGAATTGGCCGTGCTGCGTCTGTCGGCCTGGGAGCTGATGATGCGCGCCGATGTGCCATACCGCGTGGTGATCAACGAAGGCGTTGAACTGGCGAAAGTCTTCGGCGCTACCGACGGCCACAAGTTCGTCAACGGTGTACTGGACAAACTGGCCCCGCGTCTGCGCGAGGCGGAAGTCAAGGCGAACAAGCGCTGATCCCGGCGCTGACCAGGCATGGGTGAGTTCGAGCTGATCAGCCATTACTTCGCCGCTGCGCCCTGTGCGCAAGGCGGCGAGGGCGTGGCCTTGGGTATCGGCGACGACTGCGCCCTGCTGGACCTGCCAGCCGGCGAGCAGTTGGCGATCTCCACCGACACCCTCGTGGCCGGTGTACATTTCCCCGCGATCTGCGATCCCCTGCTACTCGGTCAGCGCGCCCTGGCCGTGGCGGTGAGTGACTTGGCAGCGATGGGCGCCACGCCCATCGGCTTCACGCTTGCCCTCACGCTGCCCGATGTCGGTCGCGACTGGCTCGCCGGCTTTGCCGATGGCCTGGGGCGCATGGCCGGGCGCTGTGCGATCAGCCTGATTGGCGGTGACACTACCCGTGGCCCGCTGAGTATCACGCTCACCGTGTTTGGCCGCGTACCGCTAGGCCAGGCCTTGCGCCGTAGCGGCGCAAGGCCTGGAGACCTACTGTGCGTGGGCGGCTCGCTGGGCAATGCGGCAGGCGCATTACCGTTGGTGCTCGGCGAGCACCAGGCGCCTGCGCATGTCGGTGAGCCCCTGCTCGAACACTACTGGGCACCGTTGCCGCAGTTGCGCCTGGGCGAGTTGCTGCGCGGGCGGGCCACGGCGGCGCTGGATATCTCCGACGGCTTGCTGGCCGACTGCGGGCACATCGCCAAGGCTTCTGGCGTCGCGCTGGCGGTCGATCTGGCGCAGGTGCCTGTGTCCGACGCGCTGGTGGCTTTGCTGGGGCGCGAAGCGGCGCTGCGCGCGGCGCTCACCGGTGGCGACGACTACATCCTGGCGTTCACCGCGCCAGCCGCCGCAGTGTCTTCGTTGACGGAGACGGTGCACGTGATCGGCCGTGTGCTGGAGGGCCAGGGCGTGACCCTGCGCGATCAGCAGGGCCGCGACATCACCCCCGATCAGCGGGGCTATCAACATTTCAGGGAGACACCGTGACCGACCACCCCAACCAGGTGCCTGCGGAGTTCGTTCCGCCCTCGGTGTGGCGCAATCCGTGGCATTTCCTGGCTTTCGGCTTCGGCTCTGGCACCTTGCCCAAGGCCCCCGGTACCTGGGGCTCGCTGGTGGCCGTACCGTTCATCCCGTTGTGGCAGATGCTGCCCGATTGGGGCTACTGGCTGCTGCTGGGTATCACCATGCTGTTTGGCGTCTGGCTGTGCGGCAAAGTGGCCAACGACTTGCGCGTGCACGATCATGAAGGCATTGTCTGGGACGAGATGGTCGGCATGTGGATCACCCTCTGGCTCGTGCCGGAAGGGTGGCAGTGGCTATTGGCGGGCTTCCTGATGTTCCGCTTCTTCGACATCCTCAAGCCCTGGCCGATTCGCTGGATCGATCGCCATGTGCATGGCGGCTTCGGGATCATGCTCGACGATATCCTGGCCGGCGTGTTCGCCTGGCTGGGCATGCAGGTGCTGGTATGGGCGGTGGCCTGAACAGGGAGCGTCGTGATGGGCATGAGGACACGGTTGCTGGCATTGATGCTGCTCATGATGGGCCAGGGCGCCGTGGCCCAGGACCTGCCCGCCGAAGTGCGCCTGGTCAGCGAGCAATGGCAGGACTACACCAACGCTGATGGCAGCGGGCTGGCGTGGGATGTCCTACGCAAGGTGTTCGAGCCTGCCGGGGTCAAGGTGCGTGCGCTGAGCGCGCCCTACAGCCGCGCGGTGGGGCTGGTCAAGCGCGATGAAGCGGATGCCTGGGTTGGCTCGTACAAGGATGAGAACGACGAAAACCTGTATCCGCGCTGGCACTTCGATATTGACCATATCTACGCATTGGGCCTGGCCAACCGTGCAGCGCCCACCCTTGAAAGCATTGGCCAGTATCGCCTGGCTTGGGTACGCGGCTACGACTATGCCAACTACTTGCCCAGCGTGCATAACTTCCGTGAAGTGCAGCGCCGCGAGGGCATCTTGCCGATGCTTGAACACGATCGGGTGGACTTCTACATCGATGCGCGCACCGAGGTCGACGATGTGCTCGAGCAGGCGCCTAACCGTGATCGCTTCCGTGCGACCCATATAGCAGAACTGCCGCTATACCTGGCGTTTTCCCGCAGCGAACGCAGCAAGGCCCTGCGTGAGCTGTACGACAGCCGCATGCAGCTGCTGGTACGTAGCGGTGAGCTTAAGCCGATTTTCGAGCGCTGGAAGCAGCCGTACCCATTCAGTGGCGACAGCCAGCCCCATTAAAAGGCGGCGGGTCGCTTCAAGCTTTGGCGCGTACCCTGTGGGAGCGGGTTTACCCGCGGTACAAACCGGAGACATCGTTTACATTTCAAAC
>NZ_VAUO01000024.1 GCF_005796105.1 Pseudomonas mosselii
CCGTGAAGGCGGTCGTACCGTCGGCGCCGGCGTCGTAGCCAAAATCATCGAGTAATCACTCGACCGATTGAAAAAGCCCCCGCTCAGCGGGGGCTTTTTTTATTGGGTTGACACTAAATTGGGGCGTCTATAGAATCACGCCTCCTTTTAGCGGGCGTAGTGCGTCCGTTGGGAACAGCCTGGAGTCTGAAATCCAATGCAAAATCAGCAAATCCGTATCAGGTTGAAGGCTTTCGACCATCGCCTGATCGACCAATCCACCCAGGAAATCGTGGAAACCGCGAAACGTACTGGTGCACAAGTGCGTGGTCCAATTCCACTGCCTACCCGCAAAGAGCGTTTCACCGTTCTGGTCTCCCCGCACGTCAACAAAGACGCGCGTGACCAGTACGAGATTCGCACTCATAAGCGTGTTCTGGACATCGTCCAGCCAACGGATAAAACCGTCGACGCGCTGATGAAGCTTGATCTGGCGGCCGGTGTGGAAGTGCAGATCAGCCTCGGCTAAGACTCGCGTCTTGGTCGTGTAACGCTCTGAAATGGGCGGCCATAGCGGGTGAAAGCCCCGTACACTCATGAGGTTTACAACATGACTATTGGTGTAGTCGGTCGGAAAGCGGGTATGACCCGTATTTTCACCGAAGAAGGTGTCTCCATTCCGGTCACGGTCATTGAGATCGAGCCGAATCGCGTCACCCAGTTCAAAACCGAAGAAACTGATGGCTACCGTGCAGTGCAAGTCACTGTCGGCGAGCGTCGTGCTTCGCGCGTGACCGCCGCTCAGGCAGGCCACTTTGCCAAGGCCAACGTTGCCGCTGGTCGCGGTGTTTGGGAGTTCCGTCTTGAAGAAGGCGATTTCCAGGCTGGCGATCTGATCAAAGCTGAACTCTTCACTGCAGGCCAGCTGGTAGACGTAACCGGTCAGTCCAAAGGTAAAGGCTTCGCCGGTACCATCAAGCGCTGGAATTTCCGTGGTCAAGACAACACCCACGGTAACTCCGTATCGCACCGTGTCCCTGGCTCCATCGGCCAGTGCCAGACTCCTGGTCGTGTATTCAAGGGCAAGAAAATGTCCGGTCACATGGGCGCCGAGCGCGTGACTGTTCAGTCCCTGGAAGTAGTACGCGTAGACGCTGAACGCAACCTGCTGCTGATCAAGGGTGCCGTCCCAGGCGCTACTGGCGGCGACGTGGTCGTGCGTCCGGCTGTCAAGGCTCGCGGGTAAGGGGAAACTGACATGCAACTCAATGTAAATGACGCTCAGGCGATCGAAGTTTCCGAACTGACCTTCGGTGGCGAATTCAACGAGACGCTGGTACACCAAGCAGTCGTGGCCTACATGGCCGGCGGCCGTCAGGGCACCAAGCAGCAGAAGACCCGTTCTGACGTGGCCGGTGGCGGTAAGCGCCCATGGCGTCAGAAAGGTACTGGCCGTGCTCGTGCCGGTACTACCCGTGGTCCGATCTGGCGTGGCGGTGGTGTTACCTTCGCAGCGCGTCCTCAAGATCACTCGCAGAAGCTCAACAAGAAGATGTACCGCGCAGCCCTGCGCTCCATCCTCGCTGAGCTGGTGCGTAGCGACCGTCTGGTCGTGGTTCAGGACTTCGCTGTTGAAGCTCCGAAAACCAAAGACCTGCTGAACAAGCTGAACGGCATGGGTCTGAACGACGTTCTGATCGTTTCGGACGCTGTTGATCAGAACCTGTACCTGGCTGCTCGTAACCTGCCGCACGTCGACGTACGTGACGTTCAAGGTTCGGATCCGGTCAGTCTGATCGCATACGAGAAAGTGTTGATCACTGTCTCGGCCGTGAAGAAATTCGAGGAGCTGCTGGGATGAACCAGGAACGCGTATTCAAAGTCCTCCTTGGCCCGCACGTTTCCGAGAAGGCTACCGTTCTGGCTGAGAAAAAAGGCCAGTTCGTATTCAAGGTTGCTACCGATGCAACCAAGCTGGAAATCAAGAAAGCTGTCGAAGGCCTGTTCAACGTAAAAGTTGAAAACGTGTCGACTGTTAACGTTCTGGGTAAAACCAAGCGTACCGCACGTGGTCTGGGCAAGCGTAATGACTGGAAGAAGGCGATCGTCTCCCTTCAGCCAGGCCAAGATCTCGATTTCAGCAGCAGTGCTGAGTAAGGAAGGGGTGCATCATGGCAATCGTTAAATGCAAACCGACTTCCCCTGGCCGCCGTTTTGTGGTCAAGGTGGTCAACAAGGAGCTGCACAAAGGCGCTCCTCACGCACCGCTGATCGAGAAAAAATCGAAGTCTGGTGGTCGTAACAACAATGGCCGCATTACCACTCGTCACGTTGGTGGTGGTCATAAGCAGCATTACCGTCTGGTCGACTTCCGTCGCAACGACAAAGATGGCATCCCTGCCACTGTCGAGCGTATCGAGTACGACCCGAACCGTACTGCTCACATCGCCCTGCTGTGCTACGCAGACGGTGAGCGTCGCTACATCATCGCCCCTAAAGGCGTGAGTGCTGGCGACCAACTGATCGCAGGCGCCCTGGCTCCAATCAAGGCCGGTAACTCCCTGCAACTGCGCAACATCCCAGTAGGTAGCACCGTTCACGGCATCGAACTGAAGCCGGGTAAAGGTGCTCAAATCGCTCGTTCCGCTGGTGCTTCGGCTCAGCTGATCGCGCGTGAAGGCGTCTACGTGACCCTGCGTCTTCGCTCTGGCGAAATGCGTAAAGTACTGGCTGAGTGCCGTGCGACCCTGGGCGAAGTCTCGAACTCCGAGCACAGCCTGCGTTCGCTGGGTAAAGCAGGTGCAAAACGCTGGCGCGGCGTTCGCCCAACCGTTCGTGGTGTTGCCATGAACCCGGTTGACCACCCGCATGGTGGTGGTGAAGGTCGTACCTCCGGTGGTCGTCATCCGGTATCGCCATGGGGCTTCCCAACCAAGGGTGCTAAAACCCGTGGTAATAAGCGTACCGACAACATGATCGTCCGTCGTCGCAAGTAACTAGAGGGATACGACAGTGCCACGTTCTCTGAAAAAAGGTCCTTTTATCGATCTTCACCTGCTGAAGAAGGTCGAAGTGGCGGTGGAGAAGAACGATCGCAAGCCAGTTAAAACCTGGTCGCGCCGTTCGATGATCCTGCCACAAATGGTCGGTCTGACCATCGCGGTACACAACGGTCGCCAACACGTCCCAGTTCTCGTGAACGAAGACATGGTCGGCCACAAACTGGGCGAGTTCGCCGGTACCCGCACCTACCGCGGGCACGTGGCTGACAAGAAAGCCAAGCGTTAAGGGGTAAGGAAATGGAAGTAGCCGCTAAGTTGTCGGGCGCTCGCATCTCCGCCCAGAAAGCCCGCTTGGTCGCCGACCAGATCCGCGGGAAGAAGGTGGGCGAAGCGCTCAACCTGTTGGCCTTCAGCAGCAAAAAAGCCGCTGAAATCATGAAGAAAGTCCTCGAGTCGGCCGTTGCCAACGCCGAACACAACGAAGGCGCAGACGTTGATGACCTGAAGGTCTCCACCGTTTTCGTCAACGAAGGGCGTTCGCTGAAGCGCATCATGCCGCGTGCCAAAGGCCGCGCTGATCGCATCGTCAAGCGGTCTTGCCATATCACTGTCAAGGTTGCGGACAAGTAACGGAGTCGATCAGATGGGTCAGAAAGTACATCCCACTGGCATTCGCCTGGGAATCGTCAAGGAGCACACCTCCGTCTGGTATGCAGACGGCGCGACTTACGCAGATTACCTGTTGAAGGATCTGAAAACGCGTGAGTACCTCCAAGACAAACTAAAAAGCGCGTCCGTTAGCCGTATCGATATTCATCGTCCGGCTCAAACTGCACGCATCACCATCCACACCGCTCGTCCCGGTATCGTTATCGGCAAGAAAGGTGAAGATGTTGAGAAACTGCGTCAGGACCTGACCAAGCAGATGGGTGTGCCTGTGCACATCAACATCGAAGAGATCCGCAAGCCGGAACTCGACGCCATGCTGGTTGCTCAGAGCGTTGCCCAGCAGCTGGAACGCCGCGTTATGTTCCGTCGCGCCATGAAGCGCGCCGTACAGAACGCCATGCGTATTGGTGCCAAAGGCATCAAGATCCAGGTGAGCGGTCGTCTCGGCGGTGCCGAGATCGCACGTACCGAGTGGTATCGCGAAGGTCGTGTGCCTCTGCACACCCTGCGTGCCGATATCGACTACAACACCTACGAAGCTCACACCACCTATGGTGTGATCGGTGTGAAGGTTTGGATCTTCAAAGGCGAAGTGATTGGTGGTCGCCAGGAAGAGCTGAAGCCTCAAGCACCAGCGCCTCGTAAAAAAGCTGCTAAGTAAGGGGTACGCCAAATGTTGCAACCAAAGCGTACAAAATTCCGCAAGCAGATGACCGGCCACAACCGTGGTCTGGCACTGCGCGGTAGCAAGGTCAGCTTCGGCGAGTTCGCTCTGAAAGCTGTTGCTCGCGGTCGCCTCACCGCCCGCCAGATCGAGTCCGCACGTCGTGCGCTGACCCGTCACGTTAAACGTGGCGGTAAGATCTGGATCCGTGTCTTCCCGGACAAGCCGGTTACCAAGAAGCCTCTCGAAGTGCGGATGGGTAAAGGTAAGGGTTCCGTGGAGTACTGGGTTGCCCAGATTCAGCCAGGCAAAGTCCTGTACGAAATCGAGGGTGTTTCTGAAGAGCTGGCGCGCGAAGCATTCGCCCTGGCTGCTGCAAAGCTGCCTCTCGCCACCTCCTTTGTTAAGCGGACGGTGATGTGATGAAAGCGAATGAACTTCGTGAAAAATCGGCACAGCAACTGAATGAGCAACTGCTCGGCTTGCTGCGCGACCAGTTCAATCTGCGTATGCAGAAAGCAACTGGCCAGTTGGGGCAGTCGCACCTGCTCTCGCAAGTTAAGCGTGACATCGCTCGCGTGAAAACTGTGCTCAACCAGCAGGCAGGTAAGTGATCATGGCTGAAGCTGAAAAAACCGTCCGTACGCTGACTGGCCGTGTCGTCAGCGACAAAATGGACAAGACCATCACCGTTCTGATCGAGCGTCGCGTAAAGCACCCGATCTACGGTAAATACGTTAAGCGTTCGACTAAGCTGCACGCGCACGACGAATCCAACCAGTGCAAGATCGGCGACAAGGTTTCCATCCGTGAAACCCGTCCGCTGGCCAAGACCAAGTCCTGGGCACTGGTTGAAGTCCTCGAACGCGCTGTTGAAGTCTAAGGGCTAAGGGTCGGAGAAATTTTATGATTCAGACTCAATCCATGCTCGATGTGGCCGACAACAGCGGCGCTCGTCGCGTCATGTGCATCAAGGTGCTCGGCGGTTCTCACCGCCGTTACGCCGGTATCGGTGACATCATCAAAGTAACCGTCAAGGAAGCGATTCCGCGCGGTAAGGTCAAAAAAGGCCAGGTGATGACCGCTGTTGTCGTCCGTACCCGTCACGGTGTACGTCGCGCTGACGGTTCCATCATTCGTTTCGACGGCAATGCTGCTGTTCTGCTGAACACCAAGCAAGAGCCGATCGGCACTCGCATCTTCGGGCCAGTGACCCGTGAGCTTCGTACTGAGAAGTTCATGAAGATCGTCTCGCTCGCCCCTGAAGTGCTCTAAGGAGATCCGACATGCAAAAGATTCGTCGTGACGACGAGATCATCGTGATCGCCGGCAAAGACAAAGGTAAGCGCGGTAAGGTGCTGAAGGTTCTCGCTGACGACCGCCTGGTCGTCGGTGGTGTCAACCTGGTCAAGCGCCACACCAAGCCTAACCCGATGGCGGGCGTCCAGGGCGGTATCGTCGAGAAAGAAGCGCCTCTGCACGCTTCCAACGTTGCCATCTTCAACGGTGAAACCAACAAGGCTGACCGCGTTGGTTTCAAAGTAGAAGACGGTAAAAAAATTCGTGTCTTCAAGTCGACCCAAAAAGCGGTTGATGCTTGAACACTGCTAGGTAGAAGACCATGGCACGACTGAAAGAGATTTACCGGAACGAAATCGCTCCTAAGCTTAAGGAAGAACTTAAGCTGTCGAACGTGATGGAAGTTCCGCGCGTTACCAAAATCACCCTGAACATGGGTCTGGGCGAAGCGATCGGCGACAAAAAAGTCATCGAGCACGCTGTTGCCGACCTGGAAAAGATCACCGGTCAAAAGCCGGTCGTGACTTTCGCTCGTAAATCCATCGCGGGCTTCAAAGTCCGTGAAGGCTGGCCGATCGGTGTCAAGGTGACCCTGCGTCGCGAAAAAATGTACGAGTTCCTGGACCGCCTGCTGGCGATCTCCCTGCCACGGGTTCGCGACTTCCGCGGCCTGAATGCCAAGTCCTTCGACGGTCGTGGCAACTACAGCATGGGCGTGAAAGAGCAGATCATCTTCCCGGAAATCGACTACGACAAGATCGATGCTCTGCGCGGTTTGGACATCACCCTGACCACCACTGCTCGTTCGGACGACGAAGGCCGCGCTCTGCTGCGTGCTTTCAAGTTCCCGTTCCGCAACTGATTGGAGTAGGAAAATGGCCAAGAAGAGCATGAAAAACCGCGAGCTGAAGCGTCAGCTCACGGTAGCCAAATACGCTAAAAAGCGTGCCGAGCTGAAAGCGACCATCGTCAACCTGAACGCCTCTCCTGAAGAGCGCTTCGCCGCCGTTGTCGCCCTTCAGAAGCAACCACGTGACGCCAGCGCTGCGCGCCTGCGTAACCGTTGCCGCCTGACCGGTCGTCCGCACGGTGTATACCGCAAGTTCGGCCTCGGCCGTAACAAGCTGCGCGAAGCCGCCATGCGTGGTGACGTTCCAGGTCTGGTCAAGGCTAGCTGGTAATTCCAGCTGTCGTGACCACCGGCGCGAGGAGGAGATCTTCCGACCGCCGGTGACCTCGCAACGAAACAAGCCCCTATACGGGGCTTGTTTCGTTTCTGGCTTGTGTCTAGAATGACCGGCTCACCTGAGCCTGGGTTTTTTGCCCTGTCCGCTCGGGTGGTTGTGATAGCCGCAAGGCTAATAATTCTTGTATCAGGAGCATCTAGCCCATGAGTATGCAGGACCCGTTAGCGGACATGCTAACTCGCATCCGTAATGCCCAGATGGCTGAAAAGTCTGTCGTAAGCATGCCTTCTTCCACCCTGAAGGTCGCGGTTGCCAAAGTACTGAAAGACGAAGGTTACATCGCCGGCTACGAAGTGACTGGCGAAGCCAAGCCTTCCCTGTCGATCGAGCTGAAGTACTTCGAAGGCCGTCCGGTCATTGAAGAGCTGAAGCGCTCCAGCCGTCCAGGTCTGCGTCAGTACAAGGCCGTCACTGAGCTGCCGAAAGTACGTGGCGGCCTGGGCGTGTCTATCGTCTCCACCAACAAAGGTGTGATGACTGACCGCGCTGCGCGCGCTGCCGGTGTCGGCGGCGAAGTTCTGTGCACAGTGTTCTAAGGGGAGATAGGCATGTCTCGCGTCGCTAAGAACCCCGTTAAGCTGCCAGCAGGCGTCGAAGTCAAATTCGCCGGCCAGCAGCTTTCGGTGAAGGGTGCCAAGGGCACTCTCGAACTGAACGTTCACTCGTCTGTTGAAGTTACCGAAGAAGCTGGTGAGCTGCGTTTCTCCGCTCGCAACGGTGACCAGCAAGCTCGCGCCATGGCCGGTACCACCCGCGCCCTGGTGAACAACATGGTCCAAGGCGTAAGCCAAGGCTTCGAGCGTAAGCTCCAGCTGGTCGGTGTTGGTTATAAAGCTCAGGCTAAAGGCTCCGTCCTGAACCTGGCTCTGGGCTTCTCGCACCCAGTGGATTACGAACTGCCAGCTGGTATCACCGCTGAAACCCCAAGCCAGACCGACATCCTGATCAAGGGTATCGACAAGCAGCTGGTGGGTCAGGTGGCCGCTGAAGTCCGCGGTTTCCGTCCGCCAGAGCCTTACAAGGGCAAGGGTGTGCGTTACGCGGATGAAGTAGTCCGTCGTAAAGAAGCCAAGAAGAAGTAGGGCCTAGCAAATGACCGACAAAAAAGTTACTCGACTGCGTCGCGCTCGCAAAGCACGCCTGAAAATGCACGAGCTCGAAGCCGTGCGTCTGTGCGTGTTCCGCTCCTCGCAGCACATCTACGCCCAGGTCATTTCGGCCGACGGCAGCAAGGTTCTGGCAAGTGCCTCGACCTTGGACAAAGAACTGCGTGATGGCGCCACCGGCAACATCGACGCGGCCACTAAGGTTGGCAAGCTGGTAGCTGAGCGTGCGAAAGCCGCCGGTGTATCTCAAGTTGCCTTTGACCGTTCCGGCTTCAAGTACCACGGCCGCGTCAAGGCGCTGGCTGATGCTGCTCGTGAAGGCGGGCTGGAGTTCTAAGTTATGGCAAATAACGATCAAAAGCGCGACGAAGGCTACATCGAGAAGCTGGTTCAAGTTAACCGCGTAGCTAAAACCGTAAAAGGCGGCCGTATCTTCACCTTCACCGCACTGACCGTGGTTGGTGATGGTAAGGGTCGTGTTGGCTTTGGCCGTGGCAAATCGCGCGAAGTACCTGCCGCGATCCAGAAAGCCATGGAAGCTGCTCGTCGCAACATGATTCAGGTTGACCTGAAAGGCACCACCCTGCAGTACGCCACCAAGGCCGCCCACGGCGCCTCGAAGGTTTACATGCAGCCTGCCTCGGAAGGTACCGGTATCATCGCCGGCGGCGCAATGCGTGCCGTCCTGGAAGTTGCTGGCGTTCAGAACGTTCTGGCCAAGTGCTACGGTTCGACCAACCCGGTGAACGTGGTTCACGCCACCTTCAAGGGTCTGAAAGCCATGCAATCCCCTGAGTCCATTGCTGCCAAGCGCGGCAAGACTGTCGAGGAGATCATCTGATCATGGCAACCGTAAAAGTAACGCTGATCAAGAGCACCGCCGGCCGCCTGCCTAACCACAAACTGTGTGTTAAAGGCCTGGGTCTGCGTCGCATCGGTCACACTGTAGAAGTCCAAGATACTCCTGAAAACCGCGGGATGATCAACAAGGCCTACTACATGCTGAAGGTCGAGGGTTAATCGATGAAACTCAATGATCTGAGTCCAGCGCCGGGTTCCCGTCGCGAGAAGCACCGTCCGGGTCGTGGTATCGGTAGCGGTCTGGGTAAGACCGGTGGCCGTGGCCACAAGGGTCAAACCTCCCGTTCCGGTGGTTCCATTGCTCCAGGCTTCGAAGGCGGTCAACAGCCGCTGCACCGTCGTCTGCCGAAGTTCGGCTTCGTTTCCCTGAAAGCCATGGACCGCGCTGAAGTGCGTCTGTCCGAGCTGGCCAAGGTGGAAGGCGACCTGATCACCGTTCAGTCCCTCAAGGACGCCAACGTGATCGGCCAGCACGTACAGCGTGTGAAAATCATGCTGTCGGGCGAAGTCACTCGCGCAGTCACCCTCAAGGGTATCGCCGTCACCAAAGGTGCACGTGCGGCTATCGAAGCAGCTGGCGGCAAGTTCGAGGAATAAATGGCTAAGCAAGGTGCTCTCTCTTCGCTCGGTAAGGGCGGGATGTCGGAACTCTGGGCTCGTCTGCGCTTTCTGTTCATGGCGATCATCGTCTATCGGATTGGCGCGCACATCCCGGTACCAGGCATTAACCCGGACCGTCTCGCGGATCTGTTCCGGCAGAATGAGGGGACCATTCTTAGCTTGTTCAACATGTTTTCCGGCGGCGCGCTGGAGCGCATGAGCATCTTTGCGCTGGGGATCATGCCGTACATCTCGGCATCGATCATCATGCAGCTCATGACCGCTGTCAGCCCGCAGCTGGAGCAGTTGAAGAAGGAAGGTGAAGCTGGCCGTCGCAAGATCAGCCAGTACACCCGCTACGGCACCGTTATCCTGGCGCTGGTCCAAGCCATTGGCATGTCCATTGGCCTGGCCAACCAGGGCGTGGCGTTTTCTGTTGGCCTCGGCTTCCATGTCGTCGCCGTCTCCACTTTCGTGGCGGGCGCGATGTTCATGATGTGGCTGGGCGAGCAGATCACCGAGCGCGGTGTGGGCAACGGTATCTCGATGTTGATCTTCGCAGGTATCGTTGCCGGTCTTCCGAGAGCAATCGGGCAGTCTTTCGAGTCTGCACGCACAGGCGATATCAACATCTTCGCCCTGGTCGCTATCGGTTTGCTGGCAGTAGCGATTATCGGCTTCGTGGTGTTCATTGAGCGTGGTCAGCGTCGTATCGCCGTTCACTACGCCAAGCGTCAGCAGGGCCGTAAGGTCTTCGCTGCGCAGACCAGCCACCTGCCGCTGAAAGTGAACATGGCGGGCGTAATCCCGGCCATTTTCGCGAGCAGCATCTTGCTGTTCCCGGCTTCGCTAGGTGCCTGGTTCGGTCAGTCCGAAGGTATGGGCTGGCTGCAAGACATCTCGCAGTCGATCGCTCCTGGTCAGCCGTTGAACATTCTGCTGTTTAGTGCAGGGATCATTTTCTTCTGCTTCTTCTACACAGCGTTGATGTTCAATCCGAAAGACGTAGCGGAAAACCTGAAGAAGTCCGGTGCCTTTATTCCGGGCATCCGTCCTGGTGAGCAGTCGGCGCGCTACATTGATGGCGTTCTGACCCGTTTGACCATGTTCGGTGCTCTTTACATGATGGCCGTGTGCTTGCTGCCCCAGTTCCTGGTGGTGGCTGCAAACGTGCCGTTCTACCTTGGCGGGACCTCGTTGCTGATTGTGGTAGTGGTTGTGATGGACTTCATGTCCCAAGTACAATCGCACCTCGTTTCGCACCAGTACGAATCCCTGATGAAGAAAGCCAACCTGAAAGGCTACGGCGGCAGCGGTCTGCTGCGCTGATAGACCACCTAAGGTTCGAGGAGTCGGTAATGAAAGTTCGTGCATCGGTGAAAAAGCTGTGCCGTAACTGCAAGATCATTCGTCGCGAAGGTATCGTGCGCGTGATCTGCAGCGCGGAACCGCGTCACAAGCAGCGCCAAGGCTGAGTGTGATCTGCGCTTCAAACCCAGCAGCTAGTGTGCTGCTGGGTTGATTATTCGTTTCTACAGCGATATTATCTCGCGCCCTATTTCTTGGCTTCCGGGGCGTAGGTAGCTGTCAATTGGAGTCCCACTGAATGGCCCGTATTGCAGGCGTCAACATTCCAGATAACAAGCATACTGTTATCTCGCTGACCTACATCTATGGTGTCGGTCGCACTACTGCACAGAAAATCTGTGCAGATGCTGGTGTAAACCCAGCCGCTAAGATCAAGGATCTGAGCGACGAGCAAATCGAAACCCTGCGTGGCGAAGTTGCGAAGTTCACCACTGAAGGTGACCTGCGTCGTGACATCAACATGAAGATCAAGCGCTTGATGGACCTGGGTTGCTACCGCGGCCTGCGTCATCGTAAAGGTCTGCCGGTTCGCGGTCAGCGCACCAAGACCAACGCACGCACCCGTAAGGGCCCGCGTAAGCCGATCCGCAAGTAATCGCCCAGGAATATAGACATGGCAAAACCTGCTGCTCGTCCTCGTAAGAAAGTCAAAAAGACAGTGGTTGATGGCATCGCCCACATCCATGCTTCTTTCAACAATACCATCGTGACCATCACCGACCGTCAGGGCAACGCACTGTCCTGGGCTACTTCCGGTGGTTCGGGTTTCCGTGGTTCGCGCAAATCCACCCCGTTCGCAGCTCAGATCGCTGCTGAGCGTGCTGGTCAAGCTGCGCTGGAATACGGTCTGAAGAACCTCGACGTCAACGTCAAGGGTCCAGGTCCAGGTCGTGAGTCCGCCGTTCGTGCACTGAACAGCTGCGGCTACAAGATCGCCAGCATCACCGACGTGACGCCAATCCCGCACAACGGGTGCCGTCCGCCGAAGAAGCGTCGCGTGTAATCAGGAGACAGATAAATGGCACGTTACATTGGTCCAAAATGCAAACTGTCTCGCCGTGAAGGCACTGACCTGTTCCTGAAGAGCGGCGTTCGCGCTCTGGAATCGAAGTGCAACATCGAAGCAGCCCCAGGTATCCACGGCCAGCGCCGTGGCCGTCAGTCCGACTACGGTACCCAGCTGCGCGAGAAACAAAAAGTCCGTCGTATCTACGGTGTACTGGAGCGTCAATTCCGCGGTTACTACCAAGCGGCTGCCTCGAAGAAAGGCGCCACCGGTGAGAACCTGCTGCAACTGCTCGAGTGCCGTCTGGACAACGTCGTTTATCGTATGGGCTTCGGTTCGACCCGTTCCGAGTCCCGTCAGCTGGTTTCGCACAAAGCGATCAGCGTTAACGGCAAGACCGTAAACATTCCATCCTACCAAGTTCGTCCGGGTGACGTGGTCGCAGTTCGCGAGAAGTCGCTGAACCAGCTGCGCATTGTTCAAGCCCTTGAACTGTGCGCCCAGCGTGGCCGCGTTGAGTGGGTTGATGTGGATGCTGCTAAAAAGTCGGGCGTTTTCAAGAACGTTCCTGCTCGCAGCGACCTGTCCGCCGACATCAACGAAAACCTGATTGTCGAGCTCTACTCCAAGTAAGGGCTAGAAAATAGGTGCATCCATGCAGATTTCGGTAAATGAGTTTCTGACACCCCGTCACATCGACGTTCAGGTTGTCAGTCCAACCCGCGCCAAGATCACGCTCGAGCCTCTCGAGCGTGGCTTCGGCCATACCCTGGGCAACGCGCTGCGCCGCATCCTGTTGTCCTCCATGCCTGGCTGTGCAGTAGTCGAGGCCGAGATCGATGGCGTACTCCATGAGTACTCCGCGATCGAAGGTGTACAGGAAGATGTCATTGAAATCCTGTTGAACCTGAAAGGCCTGGCTATCAAGCTGCACGGTCGTGACGAAGTTACGCTGACCTTGTCGAAAAAGGGTTCGGGGGTGGTTACCGCTGCCGATATTCAGCTGGATCACGATGTCGAGATCGTCAACCCCGATCACGTAATCGCGAACCTGGCGTCCAACGGCGCCCTGAACATGAAGCTCACCGTAGCTCGTGGTCGTGGTTACGAGCCGGCCGACTCCCGTCAGACCGACGAAGACGAAAGCCGCAGCATTGGCCGTCTCCAGCTGGACGCCTCCTTCAGCCCGGTGCGTCGTATCGCCTATGTGGTCGAGAACGCCCGTGTTGAGCAGCGTACCAACCTGGACAAGCTGGTCATCGATCTGGAAACCAACGGTACCCTGGATCCTGAAGAGGCTATTCGTCGTGCCGCGACCATCCTGCAACAGCAGTTGGCTGCGTTCGTCGACCTCAAAGGTGACAGCGAGCCGGTTGTGGTCGAGCAGGAAGACGAGATCGATCCGATCCTGCTGCGCCCGGTTGACGACCTGGAACTGACCGTACGTTCGGCCAACTGCCTCAAGGCGGAGAACATCTACTACATCGGCGACCTGATTCAGCGTACCGAAGTAGAGCTGTTGAAGACTCCTAACCTGGGCAAGAAGTCCCTGACTGAAATCAAGGACGTTCTGGCCTCTCGTGGTCTGTCCCTCGGCATGCGCCTCGACAACTGGCCGCCTGCAAGTCTTAAGAAGGACGACAAGGCGACTGCCTGATCGTCGTAATCACCGAACGTAGTGTTTGGTAAGGAATGAATCATGCGTCATCGTAAAAGTGGACGTCACCTGAGCCGTACCAGCTCTCACCGCAAGGCTATGTTCCAGAACATGGCAGTGTCGCTGATCGAGCACGAGCTGATCAAAACCACCCTGCCGAAAGCCAAGGAACTGCGCCGCGTTGCCGAGCCGCTGATCACCCTGGCCAAGGAAGACAGCGTAGCCAACCGTCGTCTGGCCTTCGATCGTACCCGTTCGAAGTCCGCCGTTGGCAAACTGTTCAACGATCTGGGCAAGCGCTACGCCACCCGTCAGGGCGGCTACCTGCGTATCCTGAAGTGCGGTTTCCGCGCTGGCGACAACGCGCCTATGGCGTACGTCGAGCTGGTTGATCGTCCAGTCGGTGGTGCTGTAGAAGCTGCCGAGTAAGACGTCCAGTCTGCTACAAAAAACCGGGCCTAGTGCCCGGTTTTTTGTGTGTGCATTGATTATGAATTTCTATCAATTCGACAATATCAATGAATTGGTTCTTTGTCTCCTGCTCGCGAATACTTCTCCATATGCCGTTTAGCCGGCCATTAGAGACTGATAAGGAGAGCCCATGAGCAAGATTCTGACCACCGCCAGCGGTGCACCGGTTGCCGATAACCAGAACTCCCGTTCCGCCGGCCCTCGCGGCCCGTTGTTGCTGGACGACTTTCACCTGATCGAGAAGCTCGCTCATTTCAATCGTGAGAACATCCCCGAGCGTCGTGTGCACGCCAAGGGGTCGGGTGCCTACGGCACCTTCACAGTCACCCGGGATATCAGCGAATTCACCAGTGCCAGGCTCTTCGACAGCATTGGCAAGCAGACCGAGACGTTCCTGCGCTTCTCCACCGTCGGTGGCGAGCGTGGTTCTGCGGACACTGAGCGCGATCCACGTGGCTTTGCCGTCAAGTTCTACACCGAGGAAGGTAACTGGGATATCGTTGGCAACAACACGCCGGTGTTCTTCATCCGTGACCCGCTGAAGTTTCCTGACTTCATCCACACCCAGAAACGCCACCCTCAAACCAACCTGAAGAGCCCCCAGATGATGTGGGACTTCTGGTCCCATTCACCTGAGGCGCTGCACCAGATCACCATCCTGTTCTCCGACCGTGGTATTCCAGATGGCTATCGGCACATGCATGGTTTCGGTAGCCATACCTATAGCCTTATCAATGCTGAGGGTGCGCGCACTTGGGTCAAGTGGCATTTCAAGACTCAGCAAGGTATCAAGAACCTGGCTCCAGCCGATGCTGCTCGCCTGGCCGGCACTGACCCGGACTACGCCCAGCGTGACCTCTTCGAGGCCATCGAGCGTGGCGAGTATCCGCGTTGGAGCGTGTGCATCCAGGTGATGAGCGAAAACGAAGCAGCGAACCGCCAAGAGAATCCGTTCGACGTGACCAAGACCTGGTCGCAAAAAGACTACCCGCTGATTGAAGTGGGGGTGTTGGAGCTTAACCGCAACCCGCTTAACTACTTCGCTGAGGTCGAGCAGGCCACCTTTGGCCCAAGCAACATGGTGCCGGGTGTCGGTTTGTCTCCAGACCGTATGCTGCAAGGCCGGGTATTCGCCTATGCCGATGCCCACCGCTACCGTGTCGGCACTAACCATCAGCAACTGCCAGTGAATGCGCCCCGCAGTCCGGTGCACAGCTGCCAGCGTGATGGCTCCATGGCAGGCGGCAGCTACGGCAGCGCACCGAACTACGAGCCGAACAGCTACAGCGATGCGCCCAAGCAGTCGCCGCGCCACGCCGAGCCGGCATTGGCCCTGAGTGGCGCAGCCGACCGCTTCGACCACCGCGAGGACAATGACTACTACAGCCACGCCGGCGCGCTGTTCCGCCTGATGAATCACGAACAGAAAGCGCTGCTGATCGACAACATCGCCGGCACCATGGCTGGCGTCAGCGAGGATGTGGTGCAGCGCCAACTGCAGCACTTCTTCAAGGCGGATCCGGCCTATGGCGAAGGTATCGCCAAGGCATTGGGGATCCATCTCGCCTAAGTCGAAGTGATAACAAGAACCGCCCTCGTTTGGGCGGTTTTTCAATGAATATCACTACTGTTTAGCCGATCTTTTGCTAGTAATTGCGCATTTTTCCGTGACCGCCAGCAAAAGCTGGTTCAAACTATGAGCCATTGAAGTATTCACAGGGAGAATCAGGGCAATGCAAGGTCACCCGGACGTAATCAATTATCTCGTCACGTTGCTGAAGGGCGAACTGGCAGCACGCGATCAGTACTTCATCCACTCGCGCATGTACGAGGATTGGGGCTTGTCCAAGCTCTATGAGCGTATCAACCACGAGATGGAGGAGGAGACTCAGCACGCTGACGCTCTGATGCGCCGTATCCTCATGCTTGAAGGCACTCCCGATATGCGTGCCGACGATCTGGAAGTAGGCAGCACCGTACCCGAAATGATCGAAGCCGATCTGAAGCTCGAGTACAAGGTGCGGGGCGCACTGTGCAAGGGCATCGAGCTGTGCGAGCTGCACAAGGACTACATCAGCCGTGACATCCTGCGCGCGCAGTTGGCTGATACCGAAGAAGATCACACCTACTGGCTGGAGAAGCAGCAAGGCTTGATCAAGGCTATCGGTCTGGAAAACTACCTGCAGTCGCAGATGTAACAAGCTGGGCTGCTTTGCAGCCCTTTGCGCCCGCTCCGGCAAGGCCGCTTCTTGGACATCGCAGATCGTCAGATCTGCGCTCTCTGTAGGAGCGGCCTTGTGCCGCGAACGGGGCGCAAGCGCCCCTGTGGCCTTATGCCCGGTCCCGTTCCAGTAGCGGTTTCAGGTAATGTCCGGTATACGATTGCTTCTGCTCAGCCAACTCCTCTGGCGTACCGCAGGCAATGATCTGCCCACCTTTGGAGCCACCCTCCGGCCCCAGGTCCACCAGCCAGTCGGCGGTCTTGACCACATCCAGGTTATGCTCGATCACCACCACGGTGTTGCCATGGTCACGCAGGCGGTGCAGTACATCCAGCAACTGTTGGATGTCCGCGAAGTGCAGGCCGGTGGTGGGTTCGTCAAGGATGTACAGGGTCTTGCCGGTATCGCGCTTGGACAGCTCGCGCGATAGCTTGACCCGCTGCGCCTCGCCCCCGGACAGCGTGGTGGCCGACTGTCCTAGCTTGATGTACGACAGGCCTACGTCCATCAACGTTTGCAGCTTGCGCGCCAGTGCTGGCACCGCGTCGAAGAATGTACGGGCATCCTCGATGGTCATTTCCAGCACCTCATGGATGTTCTTGCCCTTGTACTTGATCTCCAGGGTTTCGCGGTTGTAGCGCTTGCTCTTGCACACATCGCAGGGCACATAGATGTCCGGCAGGAAGTGCATCTCTACCTTGATCAAGCCATCGCCTTGGCACGCTTCGCAGCGCCCACCTTTGACGTTGAACGAGAAACGCCCCGGCCCGTAGCCGCGCGAGCGCGATTCCGGCACGCCCGCGAACAGTTCACGAATAGGCGTGAAAATACCGGTATAGGTGGCCGGGTTGGAGCGCGGCGTACGCCCGATCGGGCTCTGGTCGATATCGACCACTTTGTCCAGGTGCTGCAGGCCGTCGATGCTGCTGTGTGCTGCTGCCTCCAGGCTGCTTGCGCCATTGAGCGCGGTGGCTGCCAATGGGAACAGCGTGTTGTTGATCAGCGTCGATTTGCCGGAGCCGGAGACGCCGGTTACACAGGTCAGCAGGCCGATCGGCACTTCCAGGTCGACGTTCTGCAGGTTATTGCCGCGTGCGCCTTTGAGCTTAAGCTGCAGCTTCTTGTTACGCGGTGTACGTTTTGCAGGCACGACGATCTTCTTGCGCCCGGACAGGTACTTGCCGGTAAGCGAGTCGGGGTGTGCCATGACCTCGTCGGGCGTGCCCTCGGCGACGATCTGCCCGCCATGCACGCCAGCACCTGGCCCGATATCCACCACGTAGTCGGCCAAGCGAATGGCGTCCTCGTCGTGCTCCACCACGATCACCGTATTGCCCAAGTCGCGCAGGTGATTGAGGGTGGCCAGCAAGCGGTCGTTGTCGCGTTGGTGCAGGCCGATCGACGGCTCGTCGAGGATGTACATCACACCCACCAGTCCGGCGCCGATCTGGCTGGCCAGGCGAATACGCTGGGCTTCGCCGCCGGACAACGTATCGGCGCTGCGGTCCAGGGTCAGGTAGTCCAGGCCGACGTTGACCAGAAATTGCAGGCGCTCGCAGATTTCCTTGAGGATCTTCGCCGCGATCTCGCCACGCCGGCCGGTCAGGGTCAATGCGCCAAAATAATCGCTGGCTTCACCGATTGGCAGGTTGGTCACCGCTGGCAGGGTTTTCTCGCCGACCCATACATGGCGCGCTTCACGGCGCAGGCGTGTGCCACGGCAGTCGGGGCAGGGCTGGGTGCCGAGGAACTTGGCCAGCTCTTCGCGCACAGTGGCTGACTCGGTCTCGCGGTAGCGCCGTTCCAGGTTAGGTACGATGCCTTCGAATGGATGCGAGCGCTTGACGATATCGCCACGGTCGTTGAGGTACTTGAAATCGACGCTTTGCTTGCCGCTGCCGTTCAGGATGACTTTCTGGTGTTCGGCCGACAGCTCGCCGAACGGGGCTTCGAGGCTGAAACCGTAATGCGCGGCCAGTGAACCCAGCATCTGGAAATAGTAGACGTTGCGCCGGTCCCAGCCGCGTATCGCGCCCTCGGCCAAGGTCAGTTCGGCGTTGACAAGGCGCTTGGTGTCGAAGAACTGCTTGACCCCCAGGCCATCGCAGGTCGGGCAGGCGCCTGCGGGATTGTTGAAGGAAAACAGCTTCGGTTCCAGCTCGCTGATCGCATGTCCGCAGATCGGGCAAGCGAAGCGCGCGGAGAAGATAGTCTCCTCGCCATCCTCATCGTCCATCGGCGCCACCAGCGCGATGCCGTCGGCGAGCTTGAGCGCAGTCTCGAACGACTCGGCCAGACGCTGTTGCAAGTCGGCGCGCACTTTGAAGCGGTCCACCACCACATCGATGCTGTGCTTCTTCTGCTTGTCCAGCTTGGGCAGTTCGTCCAGTTCATAGAGCTTGCCGTTGATCCGGGCGCGCACGAAGCCCTGGGCCCGCAGTTCGTCGAACACCGCCAGATGCTCGCCCTTGCGCTCGCGGATCACTGGCGCCAGCAGCATCAGCTTGCTGCCCTCGGGGTTCTCCAGCACCAGGTCGACCATCTGGCTGATGGTCTGCGCCTCCAGTGGGATATCGTGGTCCGGGCAGCGTGGTGTGCCGACGCGTGCGTACAGCAGGCGCAGGTAGTCGTAGATTTCGGTGATGGTCCCCACGGTCGAGCGCGGGTTGTGCGACGTGGACTTCTGTTCGATGGAAATCGCCGGCGACAGGCCTTCGATGGTGTCGACATCGGGCTTTTCCATCATTGACAGGAACTGCCGGGCATACGCCGACAGCGACTCCACGTAGCGGCGTTGACCTTCGGCGTACAACGTGTCGAACGCCAGGGACGACTTGCCGGAACCGGACAGGCCGGTGATCACGATCAGCTTGTCCCGAGGCAGGGTCAGGTCGATGTTCTTCAGGTTGTGGGTACGAGCCCCACGAATCAGGATCTTGTCCACTGCGGCCTCGCTTGGCGGGCATAAACAAGGAAGTATACGGCGCGTGGCCAGCACGCGGCAAAGCGTCGCGCAGATGCCGTCAAGCTGTCGGACTGATAGAATCGCCGCCGGTTCACACGAGGTTAATCCATGCACAACACCCACAACGATCGCATGAGCAGCAGCGAAACCCGCGCCGCTGGTGGCCTGGCCCTGGTCTTTGCCTTTCGTATGCTGGGCATGTTCATGGTCCTGCCGGTGCTGGCCACGTACGGCATGGATCTGGCGGGTGCAACACCTGCGTTGATCGGCCTGGCCATCGGCGCCTATGGCCTGACCCAAGCGGTGCTGCAGATTCCGTTCGGCATGATTTCCGATCGCATCGGCCGGCGCCCGGTGATCTATCTGGGGTTGGTGGTCTTCGCCCTGGGCAGCGTATTGGCCGCTCAGGCCGATTCGATTTGGGGGGTGATTGCCGGACGTATCCTGCAGGGGGCAGGGGCCATATCCGCTGCGGTCATGGCACTGTTGTCCGACCTCACTCGCGAACAACATCGCACCAAGGCCATGGCGATGATCGGCATGAGCATTGGATTGTCATTCGCCGTGGCGATGGTGGTCGGGCCACTGCTGACAAGTGCCTTTGGCTTGTCAGGATTGTTCCTGGCTACCGCAGGACTTGCCTTGGTCGGCATTCTGTTGATCGCCTTCGTCGTACCCAACACCCACAGCATTCTGCAGCACCGTGAATCGGGTGTGGCGCGCCAGGCGATTGGCCCGACCCTGCGCCACCCGGACCTTCTGCGCCTAGATGTGAGTATTTTCATCCTCCACGCCATTCTCATGGCCAGCTTCGTAGCCTTGCCACTGGCCTTCGTTGAGCGCGGCGGCCTGCCGAAAGAACAGCACTGGTGGGTGTACCTGACCGCGCTGTTCATCTCATTTTTTGCAATGGTGCCGTTCATCATCTACGGCGAAAAGAAGCGCAAGATGAAACGCGTGCTGGCCGGCGCGGTCGGTGTCCTGCTGCTGACGGAGGTATACTTCTGGGAGTGGGCTGACGGTTTGCGCGGACTGGTGATTGGCACCGTGGTATTCTTCACCGCATTCAACCTGTTGGAGGCTTCGCTGCCTTCGCTGGTAAGTAAAGTGTCGCCTGCCGGTGGCAAGGGGACGGCGATGGGGGTGTACTCCACGAGCCAGTTCCTCGGTGCGGCGTTGGGAGGAATCCTCGGAGGCTGGTTGTTCCAGCACGGTGGGCTGGATACGGTGTTCCTCGGCTGCGCGGTGCTATGTGCCATTTGGCTGATCGTCGCCTTGAGCATGAACGAGCCGCCGTATGTGACCAGCCTGCGCATGCCGCTGACGCCCGAAGCAGTCCGTGAAGCCGGGCTGACCGAGCGTCTGATGGCCGTGCCGGGTGTGACCGACGCTGTGGTGGTGGCAGATGAAGCCGCCATCTATATCAAACTGGATACGAAAATTTTGGACCGTGCGACCCTCGAGCGTCTGGTGAACCCAGCCTCAGCGGCGTGCGAAGCCTAGGAGAACGTTATGGCCCGTGGGGTTAACAAAGTCATTCTGGTCGGTACCTGCGGCCAGGATCCCGAAGTCCGCTACCTGCCCAACGGTAATGCCGTGACCAACCTGAGCCTGGCTACCAGCGAGCAGTGGACCGACAAGCAGTCCGGGCAGAAGGTCGAGCGTACCGAGTGGCACCGCGTCGCGCTGTTCGGCAAGGTTGCCGAGATTGCTGGTGAGTACCTGCGCAAAGGTTCGCAATGCTATATCGAAGGTAAGTTGCAGACCCGCGAGTGGGAAAAAGACGGCATCAAGCGCTACACCACCGAGATTGTCGTCGACATCAACGGGACCATGCAGTTGCTCGGCGGGCGTCCTCAGGGCCAGCAGCAGGGCGGTGACCCTTACAACCAGGGTGGTGGCAACTACAACCAGGGCGGCGGCCAGCAGCAGTATAACCAGGCGCCACGCCAGCAGGCTCCGCGTCCGCAGCAAGCGCCGCAGCGCCCAGCCCCCCAGCAGCCGGCGCCACAGCCAGCGGCTGACTTCGACAGCTTCGATGACGATATTCCGTTCTGAAGTGTAGCTTTTTCAGAACCGTAAACATTAGAAGCGAAGCCATTGATTTGGCTTCGCTTTTTTTTGGCCTGCATACGCCGATACGGCGAGCTTCGATGACCTTCAAAGCGCCTGTCTCGCGGGCAGCTTGGCTGTCGGATGCGCGAGCATCATGCGGGCAGCCAACACGCACAGGCCCGAGCACAAGACCCATTGAGCGTCCGTCCCGGGCTGTAATCGAAAAAATGCAATAGCTGCTTGACCAGGGAGAACGATCGTTCTACTCTGGCTACATGGATAAGCCAATGACCGATACCCGCGAGAAAATCCTGGCCACTGCCGAGAAACTGATTTACGAAAACGGAATCCACGCAACCGGCATGGATCTTTTGGTAAAGACGTCCGGTGTAGCACGTAAAAGTATCTATCGCTATTTTGCGAACAAGGACGATGTCGCTGCCGCGGCACTCAATGCACGCGATGTACGCTGGATGCAGTGGTTCAGAAGCGAGTGCGAAAAAGCACACACGCCGCGAGAACGCGTTATCAGCATGTTTGATGTGCTTAATAGTTGGTTCGAGTCAGACGACTTTCGAGGGTGTGCGTTTATCAACACGGCCGGGGAGGTTGGTGATGCAAATGACCCGATCCGACAAATTGCCAAGCTGCATAAGCAGAAGCTACTGGACTATACGCTGGTGCTGACCAGTGACTTAGGCGTCAAAGATCCAGTGCGCTTGGCCAGGCAATTATTCGTGCTGATAGAGGGCGCGATAACAGTGGCGCGTGTCATGGGAGACTTTACGGCCCTCGAAAGTGCAAAAGAAGTCGCCGAGCTGTTGATTAAAGATGTATAGCGCGTCGGCGCTATAAGTTTCAGAAGTACTCACTCAACTGCAGCATCCAAATGATTGGAGGCACCACCATGTCCAACGAACCCGCTCGCCCGCCACTTCCTCCTTTTACTCGCGAATCGGCCATTGAAAAGGTCCGCCTCGCAGAAGACGGCTGGAATACCCGTACTCCTGAAAAAATAGCGCTGGCCTATACCCGAGACACCCAATGGCGTAACCGGACCGAGTTCGCGATAAACCGCGAAGAAGCCCAGGCGTTGCTGGCGCGCAAGTGGAAAAAAGAACTGGATTACCGCCTGATCA
>NZ_VAUO01000025.1 GCF_005796105.1 Pseudomonas mosselii
AAGGGTTGGATTGGTGTCCAACTTCTTGGGGGCAGTCCACAGACCGCATCCCGCTGCTCATATGCTTATACATTAAAGATATTTAAATCTTTCTTATTATGCCTTTATAGTCCACCCACTGCGTACGAGCCGACCAATCGGCGCGCCGCACGACTCGAACCCACACGGGAAATCCCCGTGCGTTTCTGAATCGTTGCGCGCCCTGAACGTCGCGCACTGCGTGGGAGTGAACAATGCCAGCCGCCTCGAACGCCTTGTCGACCAACGACAGCGCCCTGCCGCAAACCTTCGAAATCCGCCCGTTCTCCGGCGCCGTCGGTGCCGAGATCCTCGGCCTCGACCTGTCCCGACCGGTCAACGCCGAGGACTTCACCCGCATTCACCGTGCCCACCTGGACCACCATGTACTGGTGTTCCGCGACCAGCGCATCACCCCTGAACAGCAAATCGCGTTCAGCCGCCGCTTTGGCGAACTGCAAATCCATGTGCTCAAGCAGTTCCTGCTGGCCGGTCACCCCGAGATCCTGATCGTTTCCAACATCGTCGAAGACGGTCGCAACATCGGTTTGGGTGATGCGGGCAAGTTCTGGCACTCGGACCTCTCCTATAAAGAGCTGCCGAGCCTGGGTTCGATGCTGCATGCCCAGGAGCTGCCCAGCGAAGGCGGCGACACCCTGTTCGCCGACATGCACAAAGCCTGGGACGCGGTGCCGGAAGCCCTGCGCAAGGTGGTCGAAGGCCGCGCTGCCGCCCACTCCTACACCGCCCGCTATGCCGAGACCAAGTTCGAAGGCAACTGGCGCCCCACCCTGACCGCCGAGCAATTGGCCCAGGTGCAGGAAGTCATTCATCCGGTGGTGCGTACCCACCCGGAAAATGGCCGCAAGGCACTGTTCGTCAGCGAAGGCTTCACCACCCGAATCGTCGGCCTGCCCGATGACGAAAGCCGTGACGTGCTGCAACAGCTCTACGCCCTGAGCGTGTTGGAACAGAATATCTACCGCCACCAGTGGCAGCCGCATGACCTGGTGTTCTGGGACAACCGCTCGCTGATCCACCTGGCCACCGGCTGCCCCGCGCACCTGCGCCGCAAGCTGTATCGCACCACCATCCAGGGCGATGCCCCGTTCTGACGACTGAGGAAAATCATCATGCGCAAATCCATCAGCCGCCTGACGGCAAGTATCGGCCTAGGCGCCAGCCTGGTCGTGGGCAGCCTGGCAGCCCCTGCCGTGGCCCAGGCCGAAGGCAAGATCCGCATCGCCGAGCAGTTCGGCATCGTCTATCTGCTGTTGAACGTGGTGCGTGACCAGCACCTGATCGAAAAGCACGGCAAGCAGCAAGGCATCGACATCGAAGTCGACTGGGCCCAACTGTCCGGTGGCGCGGCGATCAACGACGCGCTGTTGTCAGGCTCGGTGGACATCGCCGGTGCTGGCGTCGGCCCACTGCTGACCGTATGGGACCGTACCAAGGGGCGCCAGAACGTCAAGGCCGTGGCCTCGCTAGGCAACTTCCCGTACTACCTGGTCAGCAGCAACCCCAACGTGAAGACCATTGCCGACATCAGCGACAAGGACCGCATCGCAGTGCCGGCGGTGGGTGTCTCGGTGCAGTCGCGCTTCCTGCAATACGCTGCCGCCCAGCAATGGGGTGACCAGCAGTACAACCGCCTCGACAAATACACACTGGCCGTGCCGCACCCGGATGCCACCGCCGCGCTGCTGGCTGGTGGCACGGAGCTCAACGGGCACTTCTCCAACCCGCCGTTCCAGGACCAGGCCCTGGCCAACAAGAACGTGCATGTGGTGCTCAACAGCTACGACCTGCTCGGCCCCAACTCACCAACCTTGCTGTTCGCCACCGAAAAATTCCGCAAGGACAACCCAAAGACCTACAAAGCCTTCGTCGACGCTCTCGCCGAAGCCGCCGACTTCGCCCAGAAGGACAAGGCTGCGGCCGCCGACACCTACATCCGCGTGACCAAGGCCAAAATCGACCGCGACGTGCTGATCAAGCTGATCGACAACCCGCAGTACGAATTCACCGTCACCCCGAAGAACACCTACAAGCTGGCCGATTTCCTCTACCGGGTCGGCGCGATCAAGCACAAACCCGAATCATGGAAGGACTACTTCTTCCAGGATGAACGCCCGTTGCAGGGGAGCTGACAGACCATGACCGCCCCATTGCCAGGCCACACGGCCAGCAACCTGAGCCGTGTCGCCACCCCACCGCTGCTGACGGTGGACAACCTGAGCCTCGAATACCGCACCGCCCAGCGCGTGGTGCGGGCCACCCACCAAGTCAGCTTCGAAGTCGATCGTGCCGACCGGTTCGTACTGCTGGGCCCGTCGGGCTGCGGCAAGTCGACCTTGCTCAAAGCCATCGCCGGGTTCATCGAGCCAAGCGAAGGACAGATTCTGCTCCAAGGCCAAGCGGTGCGCGGCCCGGGGCCGGATCGCATCGTGGTGTTCCAGGAATTCGATCAACTGCCACCGTGGAAGACGGTCAAGCAGAACGTGATGTTCCCGCTGCTGGTGTCTGGCCAGCTCAAGCGCGCCGACGCCGAGGAACGTGCCCTGCACTACCTGGAGAAGGTCGGCCTGGCCGCCTTCGCCGATGCCTACCCGCATACCCTGTCGGGCGGTATGAAGGCGCGAGTCGCGATTGCCCGAGCGCTGGCGACCCAACCGAAGATCCTGCTGATGGACGAGCCGTTCGCCGCCCTCGACGCCCTGACCCGGCGCAAGATGCAGGAAGAACTGCTGCTGCTGTGGGAGGAAGTGCGTTTCACCCTGCTGTTCGTCACCCACTCCATCGAGGAAGCGCTGGTGGTGGGCAATCGCATCCTGCTGCTGTCGCCACATCCCGGCCGCGTACGCGCCGAAGTGCACAGCCACCAGTACGACATGGGCAGCCTCGGCGCCAGCGATTTCCAGGCCAGCGCCCGACGCATCCACCGCCTGCTGTTCGATGAAGCCGAAACACCAGAGCAAGCGCCCGACCTGGGTTTCAACGACATCCGCATCGCCTACTGACAGGAGCCTTGGCATGACGACGACACCTGCACGACAGGAATACGAAGTGCAGCTACAGCCCCTGCCCGGGGTGCCGCTGGAACGTGAACTGCCGGTGGTACAACGCCTGTGGCAACAGGGCTGGCTGCGCAAGGCGATGATACTGGTGCTGCTGGCGCTCCTCTGGGAGGGGGCGGCACGCGCCACCGACAACGACCTGCTGCTGCCCAGCTTCCTGCAAACCGCCGTGGCGTTCTGGGACGGTATGATCACTGGCGAGCTACCGGCCAAGGTCGGGGTTTCGCTGGTGGTGCTAATCAAGGGCTACGTGTTCGGCATCGTGCTGGCGTTCGGGCTGACCAGCCTGGCCGTCTCGACCCAGTTCGGCCGCGACCTGCTCGGCACCCTCACCTCGATGTTCAACCCGCTGCCGGCCATCGCCCTGCTGCCACTGGCACTGCTTTGGTTCGGGCTGGGCGACAACAGTCTGATCTTCGTGCTGGTGCATTCGGTGCTGTGGGCCCTGGCGTTGAACACCTACCAGGGTTTCCAGGGCGTTTCCGAAACCCTGCGTATGGCCGGGCGCAACTACGGCTTGCGTGGCCTGCGCCTGGTGCTGCACGTGCTGGTGCCGGCAGCGCTGCCGTCGATCCTGTCGGGCTTGAAGATCGGCTGGGCGTTCGCCTGGCGTACGCTGATCGCCGCCGAGCTGGTGTTCGGCGCCAGCAGCGGCAAGGGCGGGCTGGGTTGGTACATCTTCCAGAATCGCAACGAACTGTACACCGACAAGGTGTTCGCCGGCCTGGCGGTGGTCATCCTGATCGGATTGCTGGTCGAAGGGCTGGTGTTCAATACCCTGGAGCGGCTAACGGTGCGGCGTTGGGGGATGCAGCGCTAACCTGCAAGCGCGAGCTGGCGGCCGTATGAGGCAACCGGCGTCAACTGGGTCCAGCGTGCCCGGTGCAAGCGGGTTGTCCCGCGTAGCAAACGACGCCAGTCTAGGTCTGGTACTGCGCAGCTGCGTTGGCCAGTGTTCTGCCGATCTCTTCACGCAACGCGTTCGGCTGCTCCACCACCAACGCCTCTGCCTGACTCAACAGCCACCAGCGCAGCGGCCAGCCATCCACCACCGTGGCACGCAACCGGTGCCCCTGCTCCAGAGCCGTCAGCTGCATGTCGGCGCTCAACGGCGCCTCGCGCAACTGGCGCGCCAGCGCGTCGCTGACCCAGGCCTGCAACTCCATCCCTTCGCCGCAGGCCAATTGCGGCGAATCGCCGCGCAGATAGCCCTGCAGGTCGAAGTTGCCACGCAGCTCACCCACCGCGCTCGCGGACCAGTGCCAACCGAACGGAATACTCTTGTCATTGCGCTCCAACGGGAAGATCAGCGACAACTCGTTAAGGTCACGCTCGACGGTACGTTTGCTGACACTGAACCCCGCATCGCGCAGACGCCAGACCAGTTCGGCGCTGGTAATGCCGGGAGAGCGGCCGGGCAATTGGCGCAGCAAGGCCCATTGGCGGCTGAGGGTGGCGCGGGTAGTGGCGAACGGCAAAAGGAAACGTCCTTGTCTAGGCTTGCCGCTAGGATGGCGGCACAAGCGGGTCATGGCAATTGGCCACGGCCCGTTCAGATCAATGAAGACGCAATTGGTTGCCTGGGATCTGATCGTTCGCGACAGGTTTTGACGTGTCGTCGCGCAGAATCACGCGTCACGACAGTCGAGGTTGGGGCTGTGACGTTCAATGAGGATGAACATGTCTGCTGCCAGCAATATCCATTCACTGCTCGCACGCCTATTGCCCGAGCGCATCATCCCGCCGCCGGTACGCCCCGGCCAGCGTCATCGGTTGTTCGCGGGCATCGGACTGCCCAGCCAGCCGTCGCTGGACGCTGAGCGCTTCGGCTTGGTCGACCGTCTGGACGAGGCTGTCGACCTGCACGCAGTCTACACCGACCTATGCCAACAAGCGCTGCAGGGCAACGTGGCAGCGCTCAACGACTTGGGCTGGATCTGGCTCAACGGCAAATACTGGCGTGGCGACACGGTCTTGGCCGGACACCTGCTGCGGATGGCAGCGCTACAGGGCAATGCCGCCGCCTGGTTCAACCTCGGGCAGCAACACTACTTCGGCAAGGGTGTGGCCGTGTGCTACGCCAACGCCGCCGAATATTACCGCCACGCCTTCGAGCGCGGCCTGCTGCTTGCGGCAGCAGCCTTGGGCGATCTGTACGAAGAGGAAGTCTGCGACGGTGACCAAGACTGGGTGGTGGACCCGGCAGCGGCCTACCAATGGTTCCTGCGCGGCGCCCAGCGTGGCGACGCACGCTGCCGTTTCGAGGTGGGTTACCGGTTGCTGCACGGGTTGTACGTGGAACGCGACATCAAGGCGGCGTTGTACTGGCTGGAGCTGGCGGCAGCGACCGGGGTGATGCAGGCCGCCGAGGAACTGGCGGTACACTTCAGCCGCCGAGATTCGTCCCGCTACCTGGACTGGCGCGATCAGGCGATCCAGCTGGGCAGCACCCTGGCGCTGAGCATGAAGTTGGAAGACCAGATACAGCCGTGAGGCCCAGGCGCTGTCTGCTTCGCGATGGCCTTGCACTCCGCTAAACCCGAATCCAGCGCAGCACCTGTAGGAGCGGGCTTGTGCCGCGAAAGGGCTGCGAAGCAGCCCCGGCGATCTTGTATGACACTGAAATCCTGGGACCGCTGCGCGCCCCTATCGCGGCACAAGGCCGCTCCTACAGGATTGTGCAGTGCCTGACCTCAGCGCAGCACCTGTAAGAGCGGCCTTGTGCCGCGAACACCGGCATAGCCGGTGCCAGCCAATACCCTCACCTGTCGTTGCCCACAGATGAATAACCTTTCATCTCGCCCATCCATCACCCTCGGTTGACGACAGGGGGAGGACCGGGCGTATATTGATAGTTAGCAAACTATGAATATATTTGGTTTTCCATGTCCCTTGACGCACTGCACCTTAAAATCAGCAGCGGCGTGGTCGTGGCGGCTCGGCATTGGCGTCGCCTGTGCCAGGGCGCCTTGACCCGCTACGGCATCTCCGAGGCCTGCGCGGTCCCGCTGCTGATGATCGTGCGCCTGGGCGATGGCGTGCATCAGGTAGCCGTGGCCCAAGCCGCAGGCCTTGAGAGCCCGTCGTTGGTGCGCCTGCTCGATCAGCTGTGCAAGGCCGGCCTGGTCATACGCTGCGAAGACCCGCTGGACCGCCGTGCCAAGGCCTTGAGCCTGACCGTCGAAGGCCGCACCCTGGCCGAGTCCATCGAAGGCGAGCTGGTGCGTCTGCGCCGCGAGGTGCTGCACGGCATCGCCGAGGCCGACCTGGACGCGACCCTGCGCGTCATACAGGCCTTCGAGGCCGCGGGAGACCAAGCGTGAGCGGTTTCTTCAGCTCGGTCCCACCTGTGCGCGACTGGTTCTACGGCGTGCGCACCTTCGCCGCGTCGATGATCGCCCTGTACATCGCCCTGTTGCTGCAACTGCCGCGCCCGTACTGGGCGATGGCGACGGTGTATATCGTTTCCAGCCCGTTCGTCGGGCCGACCAGCTCCAAGGCGCTGTATCGCGCCCTCGGCACCCTGCTGGGCGCAGGCGGGGCGATCTTCCTGGTCCCGCCACTGGTGCAGTCCCCGTTGTTGCTGAGCATCGCCATTGCGCTGTGGACCGGTACGTTGCTATTCCTCTCGCTCAACCTGCGCACAGCTAACAACTATGTCCTGATGCTGGCTGGCTACACCCTGCCGATGATCGCTCTGGCGGTGGTCGACAACCCGCTGGCGGTGTTCGATGTGGCCTCATCGCGGGCCCAGGAAATCTGCCTCGGTATCGTCTGCGCGGCGGTGGTCGGGGCGATTTTCTGGCCACGCCGATTGGCTCCGGTGGTGGTCGGCGCCACCGGCAACTGGTTCAGCGAGGCGATTCGCTACGGCGACACCTACCTGGCCCGTGAAGCCAGCGCCGATAAGGTCGGCGGCCTGCGCGGGGCGATGGTCGCCACCTTCAACTCGCTGGAACTGATGATCGGCCAGCTCGGCCACGAAGGTGCCGGGCCGCACACCTTGAAGAACGCCCGCGAGCTGCGCGGGCGCATGATCCATCTGCTGCCGGTGATCGACGCCCTCGACGATGCCCTGCTGGCCCTCGAAGGCCGTGCCCCGGCACAGTTCAGCCAGTTGCAACCGGTCCTGGACGCTGCCCGCGAATGGCTCAAGGGCACCGCCGAAAGCGCCTCGGTGGCGCGCTGGACTGCCCTGCACGAGCAGATCGACCGCCTGCAACCCGGCGCCGCTGCCCTCGACCAACGTGCCGAACTGCTGCTGTCCAACGCCCTCTACCGCCTGAGCGAGTGGGCTGACCTCTGGCAAGACTGCTGCACCCTGCAACACGCCTTGCGCAACGACGACACGCAGCCCTGGCGCGCGGTTTACCGCCACTGGCGCCTGGGCCGCCTGACGGCGTTCTTCGACCGTGGCCTGATGCTCTACTCGGTGCTGTCAACGGTGCTGGCAATCATCGTCGCCTGCGGCCTGTGGATTGGCCTGGGCTGGAACGACGGCGCCAGCGCGGTGATCCTCGCCGCAGTTTCGTGCAGCTTCTTCGCCGCCATGGACGACCCGGCCCCGCAGATCTACCGGTTCTTCTTCTGGACCTTGATGTCGGTGATCTTCTCTAGCTTGTACCTGTTCCTGGTACTGCCCAACCTGCACGACTTCCCGATGCTGGTGCTGGCCTTCGCCGTGCCGTTCATCTGCATCGGCACCCTGACCGTGCAGCCGCGCTTCTACCTGGGCACCCTGCTGACCATCGTCAACACCTCGACCTTCATCAGCATTCAGGGCGCCTACGACGCCGACTTTTTCGCCTTCATCAACGCCAACCTGGCCGGCCCCGTGGGGCTGCTGTTCGCCTTCATCTGGACCCTGGTGATGCGCCCGTTCGGCGTGGAACTGGCGGCCAAGCGCATGACCCGCTTCGCCTGGCGCGACATCGTCGGGATGACCGAGCCGGCGACCCTGGCCGAACACCGCCAGGTCGGCGTGCAGATGCTCGACCGCCTGATGCAGCACCTGCCGCGCCTGTCACAGACCGGCCAGGACAGCGGCGTCGCCCTGCGCGACCTGCGCGTGGGCCTGAATCTGCTCGACCTGCTGGCCTACCTGCCACGCGCCAGCGCCCAGGCCCGCGAACGCCTGCAAACGGTGATCGACGAAGTCGGCAGCCACTACGCGGCGTGCCTTGAAGCCGGCGAGCGCCTGCATGCCCCGGCCACGCTGCTACGCAATATGGAGCGCGCGCGCCTGGCGCTGAACCTGGATGAACTGTACGAACGCGGCGACGCTCGCACCCACCTGCTGCATGCCCTGTCAGGCCTTCGCCTGGCCTTGCTGCCGGGTGTGGAGGTGATGCTAGAGCCTGCCGACCAACCGCAACTGCCCCCCGGCCTCGACGGAGCGCCCCTGTGATCGGTGAACTGGATATCAGCGGGGTGTTCCTGCCCACGCTGCTGGTGATGATGTTTGGCACCTACCTGCTGTTCCTGGGGGTACACGCGGTGCTGGTGCGCCTGCATTTCTATCGCCTGGTCTGGCACCGCGCGCTGTTCAACGTCGCCTTGTATGCCGTACTGCTGGGTGCGGTCGACCACTTTTGCCGAAGCCTGATGCTGCCATGAAAAAACCTTTGCTGACCCTGGGCCGCGTGGTCCTGACCTTGCTGGTAGTGACCTTCGCCGCCGTGCTCGTGTGGCAGATGGTGGTGTACTACATGTTCGCCCCCTGGACCCGCGATGGGCATATCCGCGCCGACGTGATCCAGATCGCCCCCGATGTGTCGGGGCTGATCCAGAAGGTCGAGGTGCGCGACAACCAGACCATCAAGCGCGGCGACGTGCTCTTCACCATCGACCAGGACCGCTTCACCCTAGCCCTGCGCCAGGCCAAGGCGACCCTGGCCGAACGCCAGGAAGCCCTGGCCCAGGCCTCGCGCGAGGCCCAGCGCAACCGCAAGCTGGGCAACCTGGTGGCGGCCGAGCAACTGGAGGAAAGCCAGTCCCGCGAGGCCCGCGCGCGCTCGGCGGTGAACGAAGCCCAGGTGCAAGTGGACGTGGCTCAGCTCAACCTCGACCGCTCGGTGATACGCAGCCCGGTGGACGGCTACCTCAACGACCGTGCCCCGCGCGCCCACGAGTTCGTCAGCGCCGGGCGCCCGGTGCTGTCGGTGGTCGACAGCGCCTCGTACCACGTCGATGGCTATTTCGAAGAAACCAAGCTGGGCGGCATCCAGGTCGGTGATGCCGTGGACATCCGCGTAATGGGCGACAACACCCGCCTGCGCGGCCACGTGCAGAGCCTCGCCGCCGGCATCGAGGACCGCGACCGCAGCAGCGGCGCCAACTTGCTGCCCAACGTCAACCCGGCCTTCAGCTGGGTACGCCTGGCCCAGCGCATCCCGGTGCGCATCGCCTTCGACGAAGTACCGCAGGACTTCCGCATGATCGCCGGGCGCACCGCTACCGTGTCGATCATCGAGGACAAGCGCCCATGAAACAGCTGATCCTGGCGGGCCTGTGCCTGTCGCTGGGCGCCTGCATGATGGTCGGGCCCGACTACGAAGTGCCCAAGGACGCCGCCGTGCAGCGCAGCGACCTGAACGGCCCGCTGCGCCAGGATGCCGACAGCGTGGTCTCGGCGCCGGTGCCCGAGGACTGGTGGCAGCTGTACCAGGACCCGCGCCTGAACCAGCTGGTACGTGACGCACTGAGCGCCAACACTGAGCTGCGCGTGGCAGCCGCCAACATCGCCAAGGCCCGCGCCCAGGTGGAGGTGGCCGACTCCCAAGGTGGATTCAATGGCGGTTTCAAGGCCGGCGCCCAGCGCTTGCAGGAGTCCGGCGAAGCCTTTTTGCTGACCGAAAAAGTGCCGGTGGCCAACATCGGCGAGGCGATCATCAGCGCCAGCTACCAGTTCGACCTGTGGGGCACCCTCAAGCGCGGCACCGAGGCGGCCAAGGCCAACGCCGACGCCGTGCAGGCCGCCGCCGACACCGCGCGCATCACCCTGGTGGCCGACGTGGTCAAGGCCTACACCCAGGTATGCTCGGCCAACGAGGAATACCACATCGCCCGCGAGTCGCTGGACTTGCAGGAGCAGAGCGTGAAGCTCACTCAGCGCCTGCGGGATGCCGGGCGCGGCGACGAAACCCAGGTGACTCGCTCACAGACCCAATTCAAGTCGTTGCGCGCCGAACTGCCGCGTTTCAAGGCCAAGCGCGAAGCCGGGCTGTACACCCTGGCCGCGCTATTGGCCAAGCCCGTGGAGCAATTGCCCACCGGGACCGCCGATTGCGCCGAGTTGCCGCAGCTCAGCCAACGGGTCCCCGTCGGCGACGGCGCAGCCTTGCTCAAGCGCCGCCCGGACGTGCGCCAGGCCGAGCGCCAGCTGGCCGCTGCCACCGCGAACATTGGCGTGGCCACCGGCGCGCTATACCCAGACATCAGCATCGGCGCCCAGGTGGGCACCATCGGCATCCTCGAAAACCTCGGCGAGCCAGCCACCAACCGCTGGGGCATCGGGCCGCAGATCAGCTGGAACATCCCCACCAACGGCACCCGTGCGCGCATTCGCATGGCCGAGGCTTCGACACAGGCGGCACTGGCGCATTTTGACGGCGTGGTGTTGAACGCTATCCGCGAGACACAGACGCGCTTGGCGCAGTACAGCGCGTTGCTGGACCGGCGTGATGCGCTGGCCGAGGCTGAGCGTTCTGCGAAGGAGTCGGCGGACCAGACGCACCTGCGCTATCAGGTCGGGCGTGAGTCGTTCCTGGCGGATTTGCAGGCCACGCGGACCTATACCGATGTGCGCGCGCAGTTGGCGGCGGCGAACGCTCAGGTGGCGATGGGGCAGATTGGGGTGTTCTTGGCGTTGGGTGGGGGGTGGAAGGATAACACTGGACGCTGAGGAACCATCCAGGCAGTACAGGTGCTGGTGGCCGTGATGCGGTTCTACGTCAAATCACTCGAACCGTACGAAATTTCCGAGATTGAACCCAAATCCTACAGATCAACACGGGTTAGGACCTATCCTACGCGCCTTGCGGAGGTTTCAATGTTGTCGGGGAAATGCCTCAGGAATAACGTCTTCGGGTCGCTTTCGGGCGATCGGGCGTGAGACACCCGGTTACGTAGAACTCCGCTCTATGGCGGTCGTGCGCGGGCAGGCTTTCGGCCTGGCCGGGTTTCCTACGTACCCGGGTCTCACCCCGCGCATGACTGCCACCCAATTCAGTGAGACGAATAGGAAGGCAGTTCCCGGATCAATTCGTAGGAGCGCCAAGATGAAAAAATTCATCCCCGACCCACCCCACATCACCTCTCCCTACTTCTCCACCCCCAAAGCCCTGACCCGCCTGAATACCACGCCGGGAGGTCCGCAATGAGCGATGACCTGAAAAGCTGCACCACCGTGGGCAACGAGACCTGTCTGGAACTGTTCCGCGTACAGCCGGGCATCCCCATGGAGCGGGTGCTGGACGAGATTTCGGTGTTGCTGGGCTGCATCCGCCACCTGTCAACCGAGGCGGAAATGGAGGGTGACCTACTGGCCGGAAGTGCGGCGCGGATCCTGAGTGACATGGCCAAGGCGCTGATCAACGACCTGGAGCGCGGGATGAACCGGGCGCTGCACTAGATCAGAGCGCGATCTGTGTAGGAGCGGCCTTGTGCCGCGAACGGGGCGCGAAGCGGCCCCAGGATTTCGGCTCCATCCAAAATCGCCGGGGCTGCTACGCAGCCCTTTCGCGGCACAAGGCCGCTCACAGGGGCGAACTGGGGGTTCAACGCCAGGGCGCGGGCTCACCGACCAGTTGACCCTGGATGCCTTGCACGCCCATCTCACGCAGCACGTTCAGCTCTCCTTCTGTTTCCACCCGCTCGGCGATCAGCGGCAGGTCGATGCTGTGCGCAGCACGCTGTATGGCTTCGATGAACAAGCGCTTGTGCTGCTCGGTATCGATGCTGCGGATATAGCCACCGTCGATCTTCAGGTAAGCCAGCCCCAGATGTGCCAGGTTGCCGATCATGCTGAAGCGTCCGCCAAAGCGTTGCAGCGCCAGGCTGAAGCCCAGACCGTGCAGGCGGCGGGTGAGCTGTTCGAGCAGCGACTGTTCGGGTAACTGTTCTTCACCGATTTCGAAGGTCAGATGTTCCCCCAACGCGCGGTGCTGGCCCAGCAGGTCGAAGACTCGCTGCAAGGCCTTGGGATCGGCAAGCGTCGCAGCGGACAGGTTGAGCGCCAGCGCCTCGCGGTGCGCCTGTAGATGGCGCAGCACCTTCTCCAAAACCAGCAGGTCGAGCCGGGCCATCCAGCCGAAACGTTCGAGCCAGGGCAGAAAGCGCCCAGCGGCAATGGCCTCGCCCTGCTCGTCGAGCAGGCGCGAGATCACCTTGTAGTGCAAGACCTTGTCTGGCGCGCGGGCGTCCACCACCGGCTGGAAGAACAGCTCGAACTGCCCGTTGTGCAGCGCTTGATCCAGACGCGTGTGCCAGGCGTGATGGCTGTCGGCGGCTTGCGCTGCGGCGCCTTGCTCCAGGCACACCCAACCGGGTTTCGGCTGGCTTTCGGCACGCGCCAGGGCCTCGTCGGCGAGCTTGAGCAGCGCCTGCGGTGCATCGCCGGGGCTGTAGGGGGCCAAGCCGATGCAGGCCACCGGGTCGACATCGCTGGCGCCGGTTTCGTGCAAGCTCTGCAAGGTACTGGCCAACGCCTGGGCCAGTTGAACGGCCTCTTCGTGCACCATGCCTGGCGCCAGCACGGCGAACTCGCCGCCGCGGCTGCGGGTGATCAGGTCGTTGGTCTCTGGGTAATGCGCGCAAGTGCGGCGCAATTGCTCACCCACCGCCTGCAACAACTGGTCGGTGCGCTGGCCGCCCAGGCGAGCGTTGAGGCCAGCCAGATCCTGTACGCGCAGCAGCAGCAGGTAGCCAGCGCGGGCATCTTCGGCGTTGCTCACCCGAGCGTTGAGCTGCATTTCGAAGTAACGGCGGTTGGCAAGGCCGGTCAGGCTGTCTTGGTACGACTCGCTGCGCAGTTTCTCGCTGCGCTCGGCCTGCTCGGTGAACAGTGCCTTGAGCTTCTCGACCATTTGGTTCATCGCCTGTACCACACGGCGCAGCTCAGGGGTGCGCGGCAGCTCCGGCAGGCTCAGGAACTCGCGCCGGGCGATGGCGTGGGACTGCGCCACCATGTAGTCCAATGGGCGCAGTTGGCGACGCAGCAACAGAGCGCCGAGCACCGCGCTCACCGCACCGCACAGCAACAACCAGCCGAGACTGCCCAGGGCGCTCTGCCAGAGCTTGGCCAGGGCGAACATGGGGTGGCTGATCACCTCTACCCGCGCCGCCTGCTGCCAGCCGCGGCTGACGATCGCATCGCCGCCGGCAGGTTCCAGGCCGATCAGGTGGATGAACCAGCCCGGCACGCCGCCACTGTCAGGCTCGGCGTGGCGCTCGACCAGCACCGCGTTGGACTCGATGTCGATCACCTTGATGCTGGAGTAGTAGCCACTGTCGAAGATCGAGCTGACCATAAGCTCGACCATCGCCGGATCGTCGATGTTCGGCGTCAACGACAGCGCCAGCGCCGTGGCCGCATCCTGGGCGTGGGAGCGCAGTTGGTTGACGTACTGGCTGCGCGAGCTTTCCAGACTGACCATGAAGCTGCCGCCGAAGGCGACCACCAGGAACAGGCAAATGGCTAGCAGCAATTGTTTGAACAGTGACATCTGTGCTCCTTCAGTAGACCGGTTCGGCCGGGAACCCTTCGGCCTGCATTTTCTTCAGCAAGTCCTGCCAGCGCGACAGGCGCTTGGTGTCGCCAACCTTCTTGTTGCCGGCAGCGCCGGTCAGCCAAAGGCCTTCGCCGTTGAAGCTGTACACCGGCAGCAAGTCGGTACGCTGGCTGGCCGGTTTGATCGCGTCCATCAGGCTGTCGAGCACCAATGGCTGGGCCTGTGGGCTTGAATAATAGGTCAGGACCATGTGCGCCCGGTTCTGGCGCAGGGCCTTGACGTAGGTGATCCGCAGTTTTTCGGCGGGAATGCCCATGCGCCGCAGGCTGAAGTACTTAGCGATGGCGTAGTCTTCGCAATCACCGGCGCCCTTGATCAGCGATTGCACAGGTGTGGCCCAGTAGTCCACTTCATGCCACAGGTCGATGTCCTCGACGTAGCGCAGTTGCTTGTTGAAGAACAGGTTGACCACCTTGAGTTGCTCCTGCTCGCTGGCCTGCTTCTGCGTCGCCAGCAGGTTCTGCCAGGCATCGAGGCGGCCCTGCCCTGCGCCCAGCGGCCCGTACAACGCCTGGGCGCGGCGACTGATCTGGGAAAAATCCCAGTCGGCCTGGCTGACGCCCAGCAACACGCAGCCGAACGCCAAGGCCAGGCCAAGGCGGCGCAGAGTGTTGCTGAGTGCCCAAGGTTTCGCCACTGCGAATACCCGATCAGGTCCGTTGAAAGCTGCGATGGTGCAAGCTGGCGAGGTAAAAGACAACGGCACAATGCAATCACGCTGCCAGCTGTCGGCAACCCCGCTTCCCACAAGTGCTGCCGTCGTCGTCCGTCTTCCCAAGGCCTGCGACTTCCTTCACGATAGCCGCGTTTGCTGAATGGACCTCATGGCCCCGGCGAACCTGCTGTTTGACAAGCTGACCACTCCCTCACTAGGGTTATTGGATCCAATGTTCATGTTGCCGAGGCGAACCCCGCGTGGCTGAGAAACCCAAACTCCTGAGCACCATCCTGGGTGGCGAGCAGGTTCCCGCGCACCTGGCCCGCAGTGTCATCGAAGAACGTCTGCGCAGTGCCATCCTCGACGGTCGCCTTGCGCCGGGTACCGCCGTGCGCCAGCAAGAGCTGGCCACGCTGTTCGGCGTCAGCCGCATGCCAGTACGCGAGGCGCTGCGCCAACTCGAGGCGCAGTCGTTGTTGCGGGTGGTGATGCACAAGGGCGCAGTGGTCGCGCCGCTGATCGGTGAAGATGCCGTGGATACCTACGGCCTGCGGGTGCTGCTCGAAACCGAAGCCTTGCGCCAGTCGATCCCACTGCTCCAGGCCGAGGACATCGCTCAGGCCCGTGGCTATATTCGCGAGCTGGAAACCGAGACGCGCTACGCCGAAATCGGGCGCCTCAACCGCCTGTACCACATGACGCTCTACGGCAAGGCACGCAACCAGAAGCTGCTGCGCCTGATCGAGATCGAACTCAACGAGGAAGAACGTTTCCTGCGCTTCCATTTGTCGTCCATGGGCCTGGGCAAGCTCACTCAGGATGACCACATCGCCATCACCGACGCCGCCAGCGACAAACTGGTGGACGAAGCCGTACGGCTACTGGAAGCCCACCTGAACAACGCCGCACGTACCATCAGGAACTACCTCGATAGGCAATCGGCCACCTGACCACGCGCAAATGCGCCAGCTTGGGCACAAGGATGGCAATAAACGTGCAAGCCCCCGGCGCAGGTGCCAAGCGAGCCGCCATACCGTATTCAGCAGATCTGCCGGGCACATCGCGGTGAGCTGCGCGAGCGCCGCCGCCGGGCCGAAGCACTCCCCGGCCACGGGCAGCACGCTGTTCAACCCGCGCAGCGTGCGTATTTTCTACTCCTCCCTCGACCTGCTCGGCTTCTAGGCCAGCGCATCTGCCCACTCGTTTGCACGACGAGATCCGCCCAACAGGCGTTGCCGGCCATAACAGTGCCAGCATTTGCGGCACACTCTACTCGCTACGACGGCTGCTGATCACCAATAGCGGACCTGGCCGTCGGCATTCACACCCACCTGCAGAAGGAGCCTGCCACCGGGGCAAGAACCGCCAGCCGATCAGCTGCCCCTGAACAGTCAAACGCCCCCTATCCGTTAATCAGTGCTCTGAGTGAGGCATTCACTCCGTGTTTAATTTTTCTGCTCGTTGATGATCGGAAGGAGCACTTATTGCCAAATTAAAACAACTTACGTGTTTTAATTTGGCAACTTTCAACTTTAAAAACTTGCAATTTGAAAATAAACAAAAAAAGAATTGCAAGTTCTTTTGCAGTTGCTCTAACTTTTATTTCGCCGACCACAGGGAGGACGCTACCTCCCCGAAATCAAAGGCTCCGCGAGCCCTGTACGGCCCTTTCCGTTGCGCGCCATCGAAACTTCGTTCGAGGTACCCGCTCGCCCGAAACATCCATGACGGCTCAACGGAATTGCATCAACCAACCTGAATACAGACCAAGACGGATATTAATATGAGCACATTGAAGCGCGCACTTTCCGACAAAAAACAGGTACTTTCGCAGCACCCTCTGTTCTCTGAAATCGACTCACTCGACACACTTCGTCGCTTCATGGAAACCCACGTATTCGCGGTGTGGGACTTCATGTCACTGACCAAACGCCTGCAACAAGAACTCACCTGCGTCAGCCTGCCGTGGCTACCGCCGGCAGACCCTGCAGCTGCGCGACTGATCAATGAGATCGTGCTGGGTGAAGAGTCAGATGATCGCCTCGACCACGGCCACTACAGCCATTTCGAGCTGTACTTGGATGCCATGCGCGAAGTCGGTGCCAGCACTCAGGCCATCGAACGCTTCGTCAGCCTGATGCAGCAAGGCGTCGCTCACCCCGAAGCCTTGCAACGCGCCGGTGCCAGCGAGGCCGCGCAACGTTTCGTGCGCGATACCCTCGAAGTGGCGCTGGACGCTCCGGCCCATCGCGTCGCTGCGGCGTTCCTGCATGGGCGCGAGAGCGTGATTCCGAGCATGTTCCAGCAGATCCTCGATGAGTGGGGCATCGGCATCGAGCAGGCCCCGACATTCCGTTACTACCTGCAACGCCACATCGAAGTGGACTCCGAAGATCACGGCCCGGCTGCCGAGCAGTTGCTGGCACGCCTGGTCGCTGACGACCCCGTGCGTGAAGAGGATGTCTACGTCGCCGCCATCGCCGCTGTGGACAGCCGCATGGCCCTGTGGGACCGCCTGCGCGCTGCGCTGCAAGCCCCGGTTGCCGAGGTCGCCCGATGAACGCCATCGACTACCGCTCCTTCGCCGATGCCTGGGAAGAGCGCGCGACCATCCGCACCCGACCGCGCCGTCGGGTAGAGGACGACCAGCGGCTGATCTACCCGCTGAGCCGCCAACCACTGGTACTTGGGGCCACGTTTCAGCGCGAGTGCCCACAGTTGCGCGACTTCGTCCTGGTGCAAAGCCTCTACAAGTTCATCAACGACGTGGTGATCTTCGAGACCGAGATCGTCGACCGCACCGCCCGGCGCATCGCCAAGGACCGCTTCGCCGTGCGGTTTCCATTCGCCTGCCGCTACGACGCAATGACCGTGGTGGTGGACGAGGACTACCACGCCCTGGTGGCCATGGATTTCCTGCAACAGACCATTGCCCTGACCGGCGTGCAACCGATCGCCTTGCCGCAGGAAATCGAACTCAGCCGGGCCATCCCGCAGGCCCTGGCGCAAGTGCCCGAGGCCCTGCGCGATGCCTTGGAGTTGATCTGCGTGGGCATTGCCGAGAACACCTTGACCGACGATGTGGCGGCGTTCGCCCGTGATGACACGGTCAAGCCCTCGGTGAAGGGGCTGATGGCCGATCATCTGCTCGATGAAGGGCGCCATTCGAGCTTCTGGGCGAGGCTCACACGGATCTACTGGCTGGCCGCGCCTGAGGCCGACCGCAGGGCACTGGCCAAGGTGCTACCCGTGTTTCTCAGCCAGTACCTGACCAACGACATCCAAAAGGCCTTCGACTTCGCACTGATCGCCGCGCTGCCGATCAGCGAAGCGGTACGCGACGACCTGCGTGAGGAGGCGCAGGGGCTGGCATTCCCGATCAATCACCAGCACCCATTGCTGGGCAACATCCTGCGCTTCTTCCGCGCAAGCTCGATGCTCGAATCGGCCTGCGTACAAGACGCACTGCGCGACTACTTGCCCTGAGGACCCCATCATGAGACGCCTCGAGATACTTTTGGTAGGTACCAGTCCCGCCCTGGCGACACTTGCCCGCCAGCTCGACGAACACGGTCACGGCGCGGCCACGGCCTGGGATACAGATGCGCTGCGCCAACAACTGGCCCATCGCCCTGACCTTGTGGTGGAGGACGGCAGCCTGTCGCTCGCCAGTGGTGACTGGCAACCGCTGGGGGCCATACCGCTGTTACGGCTGCGCCTGGGTGCAAGCTTCGCCGAGACCTTGCCACGCCTGGAAATCCTCTGCTGGTGCGGCAGTGCCAGCGCACAGCGATTGATCGAACGCCTGCCTGTGCCCACGCCAGATAGCGGTAATGGCCAACAGCTGTGCGAAGACACGCTGCTGGCCTTGAGCGATCTACTGGCCTTGCAGGTCAACCGCTTCGCGCGCAACCCTCAGTACCTGCATGAGGCGCCAGCCGCAGGCCCTGGGTTGCATGAGCGAGAGCATGGCCTGGAGTGGCTGGAGGGGCTGGCCTATCGGCATCCGTTCAACCGTACGCTGCGCGCCGACCTGCTCGAGCGAACCGAAAGCGGCTTGCTTGAAACGCTGGAACACAGCCTACGCCAACACGCCGAGCGCCCGGCGCTCGACCACGCAGGGCAGCAGCAAAGCTACCGGCAACTGCATGCGCAGGCCGTTGGCATCCAACGCGCCCTGCTCCTCCTGCTGCCTACGCCGAGCGCGCAGCCACCGGTGGTGGCTGTGTGCGTGGCCAAGTCGCCAGCGTTGTATGCCAGCCTTCTGGCGATCTGGGGTTGCGCGGCCATCTACCTGCCGCTTGATCCCGCCACGCCTGCCGAGCGTCGCCAACGCATCCTTGAGGACGCTGGAGCCTGCGTGCTGCTGCATGACGGTGAAGCGCCTGTGGATATCTCGCACCTGGATGTGCGCAATTTAGGGCCGGCCTTGGACAGCCCACTGCCCAGTCTGGCACTACGCCCATCAGTTCAGCCCTGCGTGGCGATCTACACCTCCGGGACCACCGGGCTGCCCAAAGGTGTGTTGCTGAGCCAGCGCAACCTGGCGCACTTCATGGCCTGGTACCAGGCGCATGTGGGGCTCGACAGTCATAGCCGGGTGCTGCAGTTCTCCACCATTGGCTTCGATGCCTCGCTGCTGGACATCCTGCCGACCTTCGCCTGCGGCGCGCTGCTGGTGCTGCCCAGCGAGGAGCAACGCCGCGATCCCGTGCAGTTGATACGACTTATCCACCGACAGGAGGTCACCCATGCGTTTCTGCCGCCAGCCTTGCTGAGCATCCTGCCTCGGGATGTGCATCTTGGCTTGCAGCACCTGATCACTGGGGGTGATGTCTGCGAACCCGGGGTGATCGCGCGCCTGGCTGGACAGTGCCACCTGCACAACATCTACGGCCCCACGGAAACCACCGTACTGGCCACGACTCGGGTCTTCGCCGAAGGTGACAGCAACCGCAACCTCGGGCTGCCGATTGCCAACACCCAGGTGCTGATCCTCGACGAACACCTGCATCCGGTGCCGGAACACACCCCGGGTGAGCTATACATCGCCGGGCCAGGGGTGGGGCTGGGTTACTTGAACAACCCTGCACTCAGCGCAGAACGCTTCGTCGAGCTGCTCCTGCCTGAGGGTCGCTCGCTGCGTGCCTACCGCACCGGCGATATCGGCAAATGGACCGCACACGGCATCGAGCTGTGCGGCCGACGGGATAACCAGGTGAAGATCCGTGGGTTCCGTGTAGAGCCTGAGGAAATCGAACATTGCCTGCGTGACAGCCGGCTGTTCGCGCAGGTGGCAGTGGTGGTCGATGCGCAGCGCCGTGTGCTGGCGTTCGTCGCGCAAGCGGACGGCCCCGATGCCCAGGAGCAGTTGCGCCTGCATGCCGAGCGGACCTTACCCGACTACATGCGCCCAAGTTTCTATCAAGTGTTGGAGCAGATGCCCTACACCGCCAACGGCAAGGTGGACCGCAAGGCCCTGCTGCTGCGCCCCTTGGCCTTGCCGAAGCATCAGCGGCAGTTGCCGGCAAGCCACACCGAACAGCGCCTGTGCAGCCTGTGGGCGCAACTGCTGGAACTCCCGGAGACAGACATCTCCACCGACGACAGCTTCTTCAACCTGGGTGGGCACTCGATCCTGTTGTCGCGCCTGCTGTTGGAGGTACGCGAGCGCTTTGGCCGTGGCGTTGCGATCAACCGGTTCATCGAACTGCCGACGGTGCAGCGACTGGGTGCGCTGCTCGATGGTGTGGAGAGCGGACAGGAAGATGCGCTGATGCGTCTGGAACAGGATGCCAATCGTGAACTGGGGTTGCAGGTACTCCCAGTGGAGCGCTTGGGGGATGTGCATAAGGTGATCGTCACCGGGGCCAACAGCTTTCTCGGGGTGCACTTGGTAGAGGCCTTGCTGGAGTGGGGCGCCACCGAGGTAGCCTGCCTTGTGCGCAGCGCTGCTGGCGTGAGTGCCCAAGCGCGCTTCGCCCAGGCGCTGCACGACAACCATGTGACGCTGGATCTGACCCGCGTGCGGGTGCTCGAAGCCGACTTGCGCAAACCACGCCTTGGCCTGAGCGAGGCCGACTATGACTACCTGGATGAGCACTACGGCGCGCTGCTGCACAACGCAGCTCAGGTGAACCATGTGCTCGACTACCAGGTACTGGCAGCGGACAACATCGAGCCGTTGTTCGAGTGCCTGCAACTGTGCGAAGGGCGGCGCAAGAAGATTTTCAATTTCGTCTCGACCCTCTCGGCATGCAGTGCCGTGGACGATCACGGGCGGGTACTGGAAGACGACCCGGCAACGACGCCGCCGATCTATATCCGCAATGGCTACAACCTGAGCAAGTGGGTCGGTGAGCGCATCCTGCAACGGGCACGCGCCCAGGGCGTATGGGTCAACCTGTTCCGCCCCGGGAACATCACCTTCGACAGCCGTACTGGCGCCTGCCAGCCACAGCGCAACCGCTTGATGCTGATGCTCAAGGGGTCGCTGCAACTGGGTCAGGTACCTGGCCTGGAGATCGACTTTGACCTGATGCCGGTGGACTTCCTCGCACGCTTCATTGCCTTCCACGGCAGTCGCCACCAAAGCAGCCAATGCGTGTTCAACCTGCACAACCCGGAACCCCTGCGCTGGCGCGACTACCTGGCGTCATTTCGCGAGCAAGGCCATGCCTTCGAGCTGGTGAGCGTCGAGCAATGGCAACGGCAGTTACGTCGGGTTGACCGCGACAACGCGCTGTACGACGTCCTGGGCTTCTACCTCGATGGCTTCGAGGAGGACATCGGCGACATCTCGGGCATCGCGCATGACAACGCCAGGGCCGGCGTGCAGCGCATGGGCAGCCAGTACCCCAGCAAGAGCCCGGAGCTGCTACGCCGCGGCTGCAGGTACCTGACCAATATCGGTTTTATCTGAAACGTTCATCACAACAGGAGCAACACGACATGCACGCACTCAAACCCGATACTCTGATCCGCAACCCTGAAGGCTGCCTGGTGGTCTCCAGCGTGGACATCGCGGCACCTGCCGCCAGCGTCTGGAACATCGTCGGCAACTTCGCAGGCTTTCCGGTGTTCATTCCGGCGCTGGCGCACATCGACATGACCGGCACGGGTGTACGTTCGATCCGCAAGAAACTGTTCAAAGATGGCAATGTGGTGATCGAGCAGCTCAACTCACGCGATGAGCAAGCCATGAACATGACCTGGAGCCTGATCTACACCAGCCTCAACATCGGCAACCTGTGGGCCGCAATGGAGGTGAGCGCAATAGACGGGCAACGTAGCCGCGCGACCTGGACCATCCAGGCCGAGCCTTGGCAAGGCGGGCCGGAAGCGCTGCCGGATTTTCAGGCCTTCCTTCAAGGGTTCGCCGATGAGGCGATGGGGAATGTGAAGAACCTGCTGAGCTGATCGTACGGTCGAGCTACGAAGCCGCCCCATCGGGGCGGCTTTTTTTTGTGCCTGCATGGACTACGCGCGGCGCCAAACGGGCACAGAACAGAGGGCGGAAGCAGCTGCCATACCCCAGAAAGACAAAGCCCCCGATCGCATCGCGATCAGGGGCTTCGGAATTGAATCTTGACGATGACCTACTCTCACATGGGGAAGCCC
>NZ_VAUO01000026.1 GCF_005796105.1 Pseudomonas mosselii
GATCGAGAACACGTCTTCGATCGGCATCAGGAACGGCTGATCGATGGCACGAACTGGCTCAGGGATGTAGGCATCCAGAGTTTCTACCAGCTTCTTGACAGCGGTAGTACCCATTTCGTTGTCGTCTTTGCCTTCCAGCGCCATACGAGCCGAACCGATGATGATCGGGGTGTCGTCGCCTGGGAAGTCGTAGGTGGACAGCAGGTCGCGAACTTCCATCTCGACCAGTTCCAGCAGCTCAGCGTCGTCTACCAGGTCAGCCTTGTTCAGGAAGACCACGATGTACGGAACGCCTACCTGACGGGACAGCAGGATGTGCTCACGGGTTTGTGGCATCGGACCATCGGCGGCCGNTTCGAGTTGTACTCGACGTGAGCGGTGTTAATGGTGATACCGCGCGCTTTTTCTTCTGGAGCCGAGTCGATCTTGTCGAACTCAACAACGGCCGAACCGAAAACTTCGGAGCAGACGCGGGTCAGAGCTGCAGTCAGAGTGGTCTTACCGTGGTCAACGTGGCCGATGGTGCCGACGTTAACGTGGGGAAGGGAACGATCAAATTTTTCTTTAGCCACGACAGTGAACCTCTTGCCTAAAGGGGATTAGCCTTGTTTTTTAACGAGTGCTTCGACGATGTTCGACGGAGCTTCGGCGTATTTGGAGAATTCCATGGAGTAGCTTGCGCGACCCTGAGACATGGAACGAACGTCGGTTGCGTAACCGAACATCTCTCCGAGCGGCACCTCAGCAGTGATTACCTTGCCGGACACCGAGTCTTCATTACCCTGGATCATCCCGCGACGACGGCTCAGGTCACCCATCACGTCACCCAGGTAGTCTTCCGGGGTTACAACTTCAACCTTCATGATCGGCTCGAGCACCACGCCACCGCCCTTCTGGGCCAGTTGCTTGGTTGCCATCGATGCAGCGATCTTGAACGCCATTTCGTTGGAGTCGACGTCGTGGTACGAACCGTCGAATACCGTGGCCTTCAGGCCGAGCAGCGGATAGCCGGCAACAACGCCGTTTTTCATCTGCTCTTCGATACCTTTCTGGATCGGGGCGATGAATTCCTTAGGAATCACACCACCAACGACTTCGTTGGTGAACACCAGACCTTCGGTGATGTTGCCTTTCTCGTCGACGTCCGGCTCCGAGAAACGGATCCAGCAGTGACCGAACTGACCACGACCACCCGACTGACGAACGAACTTGCCTTCGATTTCGACGTTGGACTTGGTGATCTTCTCGCGGTACGAAACCTGCGGCTTGCCGACGTTGCACTCGACGTTGAACTCGCGCTTCATGCGGTCAACGAGGATGTCCAGGTGCAGCTCACCCATACCGGAGATGATGGTCTGGCCGGTTTCTTCGTCGGTCTTGACGCGGAACGACGGGTCTTCCTGGGCCAGCTTGCCCAGAGCGATACCCATCTTCTCCTGGTCAGCCTTGGTTTTCGGCTCTACGGAGAGCGAAATCACCGGCTCAGGGAAGTCCATACGCTCAAGGATGATCGGCTTGTCGGCGTTGCAGAGGGTGTCACCAGTGGTGACGTCCTTCATGCCGATCAGAGCAGCGATGTCGCCTGCACGTACTTCCTTGATCTCTTCACGCTGGTTGGCGTGCATCTGCACCATACGACCAACGCGCTCTTTCTTGCCCTTGACCGAGTTGATGACGGAGTCACCGGAGGTCAGGAAGCCCGAGTAGACGCGGACGAAGGTCAAGGTACCCACGAACGGGTCGGTAGCGATCTTGAACGCCAGGGCCGAGAACGGCTCGTTGTCGTCAGCAGGACGCTCGTCGTACTGCTCTGGCTTGACTTCATCCTTCGGCACGTCGATCAGATCAGGGTGGATACCCTTGATCGCAGGGATCTCGGTTGGCGCAGGCAGGTAGTCAATAACGGCATCGAGAACCAGGGGAACGCCCTTGTTCTTGAACGAAGAACCGCAGACAGCAGGAACGATCTCGCTCGCCAGGGTACGAGCGCGCAGACCAGCCTTGATGTCTTCGACGGACAGGTCACCTTCTTCAAGGTACTTGTTCATCAGCTCTTCGTTGGCCTCGGCAGCAGCCTCGACCATGTTGTTGCGCCATTCGTTGGCCAGGTCCACCAGCTCAGCAGGAATTTCTTCCTCGCGGTAGGTGGTACCTTTGTCGTCGTCGTTCCAGTAGATGGCTTTCATCTTGATCAGGTCAACCTGACCCTGGAAGTCATCTTCTGCACCGATGGCCAGCTGAACCGGAACCGGGGTGTGACCCAGACGGTTCTTGATCTGACCTACAACGCGCAGGAAGTTAGCACCGGCACGGTCCATCTTGTTCACGTAGACAACACGTGGAACGCCGTACTTGTTGGCCTGACGCCATACGGTTTCGGACTGCGGCTCAACGCCGGAGGTACCGCAGAACACAACGACCGCGCCGTCGAGTACGCGCAGCGAACGCTCTACTTCAATGGTGAAGTCAACGTGGCCGGGGGTATCGATGACGTTTACGCGGTAGTTGTCGTACTGACCACGGGAACCTTTCCAGAAGGTGGTAACGGCAGCGGAGGTAATGGTGATACCGCGCTCCTGCTCCTGCACCATCCAGTCGGTGGTCGCGGCGCCGTCATGCACCTCGCCCATCTTGTGGCTCAGACCTGTGTAGAACAGGATCCGCTCGGTAGTGGTGGTCTTACCCGCGTCAACGTGGGCACAGATACCAATGTTACGGTAGCGGTTAATTGCTGTAGTACGAGCCATAAAGCCCTCGCAAAGTGATTGATGCTTGAATTAGAAGCGGTAGTGCGAGAACGCTTTGTTGGCTTCAGCCATACGGTGAACGTCTTCACGCTTCTTGACTGCAGCACCTTTGCCTTCGGCAGCATCCAGCAGTTCACCGGCCAGACGCAGGGCCATCGACTTCTCGCCGCGCTTGCGGGCGTAGTCTACGAGCCAGCGCATTGCCAGAGCGTTACGACGGGATGGACGAACTTCAACCGGAACCTGGTAAGTGGCACCGCCAACACGGCGGGACTTTACTTCGACCAGCGGAGCGATGGCGTCGAGAGCTTTCTCGAAGATTTCCAGGGGGTCGCTGTTCTTGCGTGCTTTGACAGTATCCAGGGCACCGTAAACGATGCGCTCGGCTACGGCCTTCTTGCCGCTTTCCATCACGTGGTTCATGAACTTGGCGAGGATCTGGGATCCGTACTTCGGATCGTCCAAAATCTCACGTTTTGCTGCTACACGACGTCTTGGCATGATAAGCCCTCAAACGGTCTTCAGGTTAGCCCGGGACGCGGGTCTTCGACCCCTGCCCGACCTTACTCTTATCGACTCAAAAAAATGGATGTCTGCAAACGGCCGATTACTTCGGACGCTTGGTACCGTACTTCGAACGACCCTGGTTACGGCCTTTGACGCCCGAAGTATCCAGAGAGCCGCGAACGGTGTGGTAACGAACACCTGGCAAGTCTTTTACACGGCCGCCACGAATCAGGACGACGCTGTGCTCTTGCAGGTTGTGGCCTTCACCACCGATGTACGAGGAAACCTCGAAACCGTTGGTCAGACGCACACGGCATACTTTACGCAGTGCCGAGTTAGGTTTTTTCGGCGTGGTGGTGTACACACGAGTGCACACGCCACGACGCTGCGGGCAGTTCTGCAGCGCAGGAACGTCGGACTTCTCGACCGAACGCTTACGCGGCTGACGTACCAGCTGGTTGATAGTTGCCATCTACTAGCTCCACTGATTGTCTTGCGACTCTATTGTCTTGCAAGAAAGCCAAAAATTGGCGAGACAGAGCCTCACCAAATTTAGGGGTACAAAAGTCTAAAGAGGATCTTGCACCCAGTCAAGACGAGGCCCCGGCCCTCCCCGCCCGGCCATCGGCAACAATTCATGTCACCAATGGCCTTGCGGGATGCGCCGGGGCCCTGCCCTGTCTTAGTTACCGCTGGAATTCAGCGCTTCGGTCAGTGCGGCTTCCACCTCACTGGCGCTAACACGCAGCGGCTTGTCGGCATCACGGCGACGCTTGCGCTCGCTGTGGTAAGCCAGACCGGTACCGGCCGGGATCAGACGACCCACGACCACGTTCTCTTTCAGGCCGCGCAGGTAATCGCGCTTGCCGGTTACCGCCGCTTCGGTCAGTACGCGGGTAGTTTCCTGGAAGGAAGCCGCGGAGATGAACGACTCGGTCGACAGCGACGCCTTGGTGATACCCAGCAGTACACGAGTGAACTTCGAAATGAACTTGTCTTCGGCGGCGAGACGCTCGTTCTCGACCAGCACCTGAGTCAGTTCCATCTGGTCGCCCTTGATGAAGCTGGAATCGCCCGACTCGGAGATCTCAACTTTACGCAGCATCTGACGCAGGATGGTCTCGATGTGCTTGTCGTTGATCTTCACGCCTTGCAGACGGTAAACGTCCTGGATCTCGTTGACGATGTACTTGGCCAGCGCGCTCACACCCAGCAGACGCAGGATGTCGTGCGGATCGCTCGGACCGTCCGAGATAACTTCGCCGCGGTTTACCTGTTCGCCTTCGAAGACGTTCAGGTGGCGCCACTTCGGAATCAGCTCTTCGTACGGATCGCTGCCATCGGTCGGGGTAATGACCAGGCGACGCTTGCCCTTGGTCTCTTTACCGAAAGCAATGGTGCCGCTGACTTCAGCCAGGATCGAGGCTTCTTTCGGACGACGCGCTTCGAACAAGTCGGCAACGCGTGGCAGACCACCGGTGATGTCACGGGTCTTCGACGTTTCTTGCGGGATACGCGCGATAACGTCACCGACGCCGATCTGGGCACCGTCAGCCACACCTACCAAGGCGTTGGCGGGCAGGAAGTACTGAGCCGGTACGTCGGTACCTGGCAGGTACAGGTCCTTGCCAGCAGCATCGACCATCTTGATTGCCGGACGAATTTCCTTGCCAGCGGCAGGGCGATCCTTGACGTCCATCACTTCGATGTTGGTCAGGCCGGTCAGTTCGTCGGTCTGACGCTTGATGGTGATGTTTTCTTCCATGCCCACGAAGGTCACGGTACCTTTCAGTTCGGTCACGATCGGGTGGGTGTGCGGGTCCCACTTGGCGACGATGGCGCCAGCTTCGACCTTCTCACCTTCCTTGACCGAAATCACCGCACCGTAAGGCAGCTTGTAGCGCTCACGCTCACGACCGAATTCGTCGGCAATAGCCAGCTCGCCGGAACGCGATACGGCAACCAGGTTGCCATCGGCACGCTCGACCTGCTTCAGGTTGTGCAGACGCACCATACCGCCGTTCTTCACCTGGACGCTGTCGGCAGCCGAAGTACGGCTTGCAGCACCACCGATGTGGAACGTACGCATGGTGAGCTGGGTACCCGGCTCACCGATCGACTGTGCAGCGATAACGCCGACAGCTTCACCGATATTCACCTGATGACCGCGAGCCAGGTCGCGACCGTAGCACTTGGCGCAGATGCCGTAGCGGGTTTCGCAGCTGATCGGCGAACGCACGACCACTTCGTCGATGCTGTTCAGTTCGATGAACTCGACCCACTGCTCGTCGACCAGGGTGCCGGCAGGAACGATAACGTCCTCGGTACCTGGCTTGAACACGTCGCGAGCGATGACACGACCCAGTACGCGCTCACCCAGCGGCTCGACAACGTCGCCGCCTTCGATGTGCGGAGTCATCAGCAGACCCTGGTCGGTGCCACAGTCGATCTCGGTCACGACCAGATCCTGCGCCACGTCTACCAGACGACGAGTCAGGTAACCGGAGTTCGCAGTCTTCAGTGCGGTATCCGCCAGACCTTTACGCGCACCGTGAGTCGAGATGAAGTACTGGAGTACGCTCAGACCTTCACGGAAGTTCGCGGTGATCGGCGTCTCGATGATCGAGCCGTCCGGCTTGGCCATCAGACCACGCATACCGGCCAGCTGACGAATCTGTGCCGCAGAACCACGCGCACCGGAGTCGGCCATCATGTACATCGAGTTGAAGGACTCTTGGTCGACTTCGTTGCCTTCGCGGTCGATGACCTTCTCTTTCGAGAGGTTGGCCATCATCGCCTTGGACACTTCGTCGTTCGCCTTCGACCACAAGTCGATGACCTTGTTGTACTTCTCGCCCTGGGTTACCAGACCGGAAGCGTACTGGCTCTCGATTTCCTTCACTTCATCGGTAGCGCTGTTGATGATGCGCGCCTTCTCATCCGGGATGACGAAGTCGTTCACACCAATGGACACACCAGAGATGGTGGAGTAGGCGAAACCGGTGTACATCAGCTGGTCGGCGAAGATAACGGTCTCTTTCAAACCCACCACGCGGTAGCACTGGTTGATCAGCTTGGAGATCGCCTTTTTCTTCATCGGCTGGTTGACCACGTCGTACGGCAGACCTGCCGGTACGACCTGGAACAGCAGCGCACGGCCGACGGTGGTGTCGACGATACGGGTGTTCTTGGTGATGCTGCCATCACGATCTTTCACGGTCTCGTTGATGCGGACCTTGATTTTCGCGTGCAGGGCAGCCTCACCGGCGCGGAATACGCGGTCGACTTCCTGCAGGTCGGCGAACACGCGACCTTCGCCCTTGGCGTTGATGGCTTCACGGGTCATGTAGTACAGACCCAGTACAACGTCCTGCGACGGAACGATGATTGGCTCACCGTTGGCTGGCGACAGAATGTTGTTGGTCGACATCATCAGCGCACGCGCTTCGAGCTGGGCTTCCAGCGTCAGCGGCACGTGAACGGCCATCTGGTCACCGTCGAAGTCGGCGTTGTACGCGGCGCAGACCAGCGGGTGCAGCTGGATAGCCTTACCTTCGATCAGAACCGGTTCAAAGGCCTGGATACCCAGACGGTGCAGGGTCGGTGCACGGTTGAGCAGGACGGGGTGTTCGCGGATCACCTCGGCGAGAACGTCCCAGACCTCTGGCAGTTCGCGCTCGACCATCTTCTTGGCGGCCTTGATGGTGGTCGCCAGACCACGCATTTCCAGCTTGCCGAAAATGAACGGCTTGAACAGCTCGAGAGCCATCTTCTTCGGCAGACCGCACTGGTGCAGACGCAGGGTCGGGCCTACGGTAATTACCGAACGGCCGGAGTAGTCCACACGCTTACCGAGCAAGTTCTGACGGAAGCGACCTTGCTTACCTTTGATCATGTCAGCCAGCGACTTCAGCGGACGCTTGTTCGAGCCAGTGATGGCGCGACCGCGACGGCCGTTGTCGAGCAGGGCGTCGACCGCTTCCTGCAGCATGCGCTTTTCGTTGCGCACGATGATGTCCGGCGCCGACAGATCGAGCAGGCGCTTCAGACGGTTGTTACGGTTGATCACCCGACGATACAGGTCGTTCAGGTCGGAGGTCGCGAAGCGGCCGCCATCCAGCGGAACCAGCGGACGCAGGTCCGGCGGCAGAACTGGCAGGACGGTCAGAACCATCCACTCAGGCAGGTTGCCCGAGCCCTGGAAAGCTTCCATCAGCTTCAGGCGCTTGGACAGCTTCTTGATCTTGGTTTCCGAGTTGGTCTGCGGAATCTCTTCGCGCAGGCGACCAATCTCATGCTCCAGATCGATAGCGTGCAGCAGCTCGCGGACAGCCTCGGCACCCATACGGGCGTCGAAGTCGTCACCGAACTCTTCCAGCGCTTCGAAGTACTGTTCGTCGTTGAGCAGCTGACCCTTCTCAAGGGTGGTCATGCCCGGGTCGATCACGACGTAGCTCTCGAAGTAGAGCACGCGCTCGATATCACGCAGGGTCATGTCCATCAGCAGGCCGATACGGGACGGCAGCGACTTCAGGAACCAGATATGGGCGACCGGCGAGGCCAGTTCGATGTGCGCCATACGCTCACGACGAACTTTTGCCAAGGCAACTTCAACGCCGCACTTCTCGCAGATCACACCGCGGTGCTTCAGGCGCTTGTACTTGCCGCACAGGCACTCGTAGTCCTTGACTGGGCCAAAGATCTTGGCGCAGAACAGGCCGTCACGTTCAGGTTTGAACGTACGGTAGTTGATGGTCTCGGGCTTTTTGACTTCACCGAACGACCACGAACGGATCATTTCAGGCGACGCCAGACCGATGCGGATGGCGTCGAACTCTTCGACTTGACCCTGGTTTTTCAGCAAATTCAGTAGGTCTTTCAAGGCCTTTCCTCCTGGCGGAGCAGGGAGCGGGCATTACCTGCCCCACTCCCCTTCGCGTCACGTGTTATTCGGTTTCCAGATCGATATCGATACCGAGCGAACGGATCTCTTTGATCAACACGTTGAAGGACTCGGGCATGCCCGGCTCCATACGGTGATCGCCATCCACGATGTTCTTGTACATCTTGGTACGGCCGTTCACGTCGTCCGACTTCACTGTGAGCATTTCTTGCAGGGTGTATGCCGCGCCGTATGCTTCCAGCGCCCACACTTCCATCTCCCCGAAACGCTGACCACCGAACTGCGCCTTACCACCCAGCGGCTGCTGGGTAACCAGGCTGTAGGAACCAGTGGAACGCGCGTGCATCTTGTCGTCCACCAAGTGGTTCAGCTTGAGCATGTACATGTAACCAACGGTCACAGGACGCTCGAACTTGTTGCCGGTCCGGCCATCGAACAGCTGCATCTGGCCGCTTTCTGGCAGGTCAGCCAGTTTCAGCATGGCCTTGATCTCACGCTCCTTGGCACCATCGAAGACCGGAGTGGCCATTGGCACACCTTTCTTCAGGTTGTTCGCCAGAGCGATGATCTCTTCGTCGGTGAACGACTCCAGGTTCTCCTGACGACCACCGATCTCGTTGTAGATCTCGGTGAGGAACGCACGCAGTTCAGCGATCTTGCGCTGCTCTTCGATCATCCGGTCGATCTTCTCGCCCAGACCTTTGGCCGCGAGGCCCAGGTGGGTTTCGAGGATCTGACCGACGTTCATACGCGAAGGTACGCCCAGCGGGTTCAGCACAACGTCTACCGGAGTACCGTTGGCGTCATGCGGCATGTCTTCGACCGGCATGATGACCGAGACGACACCCTTGTTACCGTGACGACCGGCCATCTTGTCACCCGGCTGGATGCGACGGCGGATAGCCAGGTAGACCTTGACGATCTTCAGTACGCCCGGTGCCAGGTCATCACCTTGCTGCAGCTTGCGCTTTTTGTCTTCGAACTTGTCGTCCAGCAGACGGCGGCGGTCGACGATGTACTGCTGAGCCTTTTCCAGCTGCTCGTTCAGTGCATCTTCAGCCATGCGCAGCTTGAACCACTGGCCGTGCTCCAGACCGTTCAGGACTTCGTCGCTGATCACGGTGCCTTTCTTCAGGCCCGCGCCACCGTCGACCACCTGACCGTTCAGGGCAGAACGCAGACGCTCGAAGGTAGCACCTTCGACGATGCGGAACTCTTCGTTCAGGTCCTTACGGATTTCGTCCAGCTGCATCTTCTCGATGGCCAGGGCGCGGCTATCGCGCTCGACGCCATCACGGGTGAAGACCTGTACGTCGATGACGGTGCCTTTGGTACCGGTTGGCACGCGCAGGGAGGTGTCTTTGACGTCGCTGGCCTTCTCACCGAAGATCGCACGCAGCAGTTTTTCTTCCGGAGTCAGCTGGGTCTCGCCTTTCGGGGTGACCTTGCCGACCAGGATGTCGCCGGCGCCAACTTCAGCACCCACGTAGACGATACCGGCCTCATCCAGCTTGTTCAGCGCAGCTTCACCCACGTTCGGGATGTCCGCGGTGATTTCCTCTGGGCCAAGCTTGGTATCACGGGCCACACAGGTCAGTTCCTGAATGTGGATCGTGGTGAAGCGGTCTTCCTGAACCACACGCTCGGACAGGCAGATGGAGTCTTCGAAGTTGAAGCCGTTCCACGCCATGAACGCGATGCGCATGTTCTGACCCAGTGCCAGTTCACCCATGTCGGTGGACGGGCCGTCGGCCATGATGTCGCCACGTGCGACCACATCACCTTTGCTCACCAGCGGACGCTGGTTGATGCAGGTGTTCTGGTTCGAACGGGTGTACTTGGTCAGGTTGTAGATATCCACACCGGCTTCGCCGGTCTCGACTTCGTCATCGGCAACGCGAACGACGATACGGCTAGCATCGACCGAGTCAATCACGCCACCACGGCGAGCGACCACGCAGACACCGGAGTCACGGGCGACGTTGCGCTCCATGCCGGTACCCACCAGCGGTTTGTCGGCGCGCAGGGTCGGTACAGCCTGACGCTGCATGTTCGAACCCATCAAGGCACGGTTGGCGTCGTCGTGCTCGAGGAACGGAATCAACGAGGCCGCGACAGAAACAACCTGCTTCGGCGAAACGTCCATCAGCGTGACGTCTTCCGGCGCCTTGACGGTGAATTCGTTCAGGTGACGTACTGCTACCAGCTCGTCGATCAGTTGCTTCTTCTCGTTCATTGCGGCCGAAGCCTGTGCAATGACGTGATCGGCTTCTTCGATCGCGGACAGGAATACGATGTCGTCGCTGACCACACCCTCTTTCACCACGCGGTACGGGCTTTCCAGGAAGCCGTACTGGTTGGTGCGGGCGTACGCCGCCAGGGAGTTGATCAGACCGATGTTCGGACCTTCCGGCGTTTCGATCGGGCACACGCGACCGTAGTGGGTCGGGTGTACGTCACGTACTTCGAAGCCAGCACGCTCACGGGTCAGACCGCCCGGGCCGAGTGCAGAGACGCGGCGCTTGTGGGTGATCTCGGAGAGCGGGTTGTTCTGGTCCATGAACTGCGACAGCTGGCTGGAACCGAAGAACTCTTTCACCGCCGCCGCAACCGGCTTGGCGTTGATCAGGTCTTGCGGCATCAGGCCTTCGCTTTCAGCCATCGACAGGCGTTCCTTGACCGCGCGCTCTACACGCACCAGGCCAACGCGGAACTGGTTCTCGGCCATCTCGCCGACGCAACGAACGCGACGGTTACCCAGGTGGTCGATGTCGTCGACAATGCCTTTGCCGTTACGGATATCGACCAGGGTCTTGAGGACTTCGACGATATCTTCCTTGCTCAGTACGCCCGAACCTTCGATCTCGGTACGACCGATACGACGGTTGAACTTCATGCGACCGACAGCGGACAGGTCGTAACGCTCGGCGCTGAAGAACAGGTTGCTGAACAGGGTCTCGGCGGCGTCCTTGGTTGGCGGCTCGCCTGGACGCATCATGCGATAGATCTCGACCAGGGCTTCCAGCTGGTTGCTGGTGGTGTCGATCTTCAGGGTGTCCGAAATGAACGGACCGCAGTCGATGTCGTTGGTGTACAGGGTCTCGATGCGAACGACCTGAGCCTTGGCGATCTTGATCAGCAGATCGGTGGTCAGCTCGGTGTTGCACTCGGCCAGGATCTCGCCAGTGGCCGGGTGAACGATGGCCTTGGCGGTGGTGCGACCCAGTACGTACTCCATCGGCACGTCCAGCTCTTTCACACCAGCCTTTTCCAGCTGGTTGATGTGGCGCGCAGTGATACGACGGCCTTGCTCGACGATGACCTTGCCGCTGCCGTCATGGATGTCCATGACTGCGACTTCACCACGCAGACGCTGCGGCACCAGCTCCAGGCTCAGTTTCTCGCCGGAGATGTGGAAGACGTTGGTGGTATAGAAGGTGTTCAGCACTTCTTCAGTGCTGTAGCCCAGGGCGCGCAGCAGTACCGAGGCCGGCAGCTTGCGGCGACGGTCGATACGCACGAACACGCAGTCTTTCGGGTCGAACTCGAAGTCCAACCACGAACCGCGGTAAGGGATGATACGAGCGGAGTACAGCAGCTTGCCGGAGCTGTGGGTCTTGCCACGGTCGTGGTCGAAGAACACACCAGGCGAACGGTGCAACTGGGAGACGATCACACGCTCGGTACCGTTGATAACGAAGGTACCGTTCTCAGTCATCAGGGGAATTTCACCCATGTAGACTTCTTGCTCTTTGATGTCCTTGATCGCTTTGTTCGACGATTCCTTGTCGAAGATGATCAGGCGCACCTTCACACGCAGCGGAACCGCGAAGGTCACACCACGCAGGACACATTCCTTCACATCGAAGGCCGGCTCGCCCAGGCGATAGCCGACGTACTCCAGGGCAGCATTGCCGGAGTAGCTGATGATCGGGAATACCGATTTGAAGGCCGCATGCAGACCGACGTCGCGGAACTGGTCCTTGGATGCTCCCGCCTGCAGGAATTCGCGATACGAATCCAGCTGGATGGCCAGGAGGTAAGGCACATCCATGACGTCCGGCAACTTGCTAAAGTCCTTGCGGATACGTTTTTTCTCAGTGTATGAGTAAGCCATCAGCATTCCCCAGCTTGGTCACCTGCTTGTTTGGCATCTCCCGGCGGGAGCAGCCGAAAATCGTGCAAACCCCTTGGTTTGCGCCACCCTCTTGGGTGTCTTGCAGCTCGTTATCGGGGCCGACCTGATCGGCCACCAATAACGGAAAAAGGCCGGTGGCATAAGCCACCAGCCATCAGCCCTTCGCTCAACGCTCGGACTGGAGTCGCAAAGTCGAAATTACTTCAGCTCGACTTTAGCGCCTGCTTCTTCCAGCTTCTTCTTAGCGTCTTCAGCGGCTTCTTTCGAAACGCCTTCAGCTACAACCTGAGGAGCGCCATCGACTTTCTCTTTGGCTTCTTTCAGGCCCAGACCGGTCAGCTCGCGAACGGCTTTGATCACGTTCACTTTCTTGTCGCCGGCTTCAACCAGGACAACGTTGAACTCGGTCTGCTCTTCAACAACGGCAGCAGCAGCAGCTGGGCCAGCAGCGGCAACAGCAGCGGTAACGCCGAAGGTTTCTTCCATTGCTTTGATCAGCTCAACAACTTCCAGAACGGTTTTCTGGCCGATTGCTTCGATGATTTGCTCGTTAGTCAGGGACATGACTTAAATCCTGTATTGGGGTGACAGCCTACGCAGCCATCAAATTAAACGTATGATTTTGAAAGAGTTGCGCGTGCCTTAGGCAGCGGTAGCTTCTTTCTGGTCGCGAATGGCTGCCAGAGTACGAGCCAGCTTGCTGGTGGCGCCTTGGATCACGCTCATCAGTTTTGCGATAGCTTCGTCGCGGGTCGGCAGGGTAGCCAACACGTCGATCTGGTTCGCTGCAATGAAATTGCCGTCAAACGCAGCTGCCTTGATCTCGAACTTGTCCTGACCCTTGGCAAACTCCTTGAACAGACGGGCAGCAGCGCCCGGGTGTTCGTTGGAGAAGGCAATCAGGGTCGGGCCTTTGAACGCGTCGCTGAGGATCGAAAATTCGGTGCCTTCAACAGCGCGCTTGAGCAGGGTGTTACGTACGACACGTACGTAAACGCCAGCTTCGCGGGCCTCTTTACGGAGTCCGGTCATTGCGCCTACAGTCACACCACGGGCATCGGCCACGACAGCGGACAGAGCGACTTTGGCAGCCTCGTTGACTTCAGCGACGATGGCCTTCTTGTCTTCGAGTTTAATTGCCACGGGTTTACTCCTGGTTTCTACCGTTTCATCCAGCCGAGGCCGGATGTCGTTTTGGTGTCTGATTCGCGAACGAATCGGGAGCACCATCTGCGTAGGCTTTTGGTTTAAGGCTTGCGCCGCCTACGGTCTTGGATAGCCCCCGCCAGGCAGGGACCCCAATTTGATAGCCGGTACGACCAGGTCGCACCGGCCGAGCATTACACGTTCAGCGAGCTCTGATCGATGATCAGACCTGGGCCCATGGTGGTGCTCAGGGTAACGCGCTTGACGTAGATACCTTTCGAGGAAGCTGGCTTGATACGCTTCAGATCAGCGATCAGGGCTTCAACGTTTTCCTTCAGCTTGTTGGCTTCGAAACCAATTTTGCCTACGGAGGTGTGGATGATACCGTTCTTGTCGGTACGGTAGCGAACCTGACCGGCCTTGGCGTTCTTGACGGCGCCAGCCACGTCTGGAGTCACGGTACCAACTTTCGGGTTAGGCATCAGGCCGCGAGGACCCAGGACCTGACCCAGCTGACCTACAACGCGCATGGCATCAGGCGATGCGATAACGACGTCATAGTTCAGGTCGCCGCCTTTCATTTCGGCAGCCAGATCGTCCATACCTACGCGATCAGCGCCGGCAGCCAAAGCGGCTTCAGCAGCTGGACCCTGGGTGAAGACAGCAACGCGAACGGTCTTGCCAGTGCCGTGTGGCAGCACAGTAGCGCTACGAACGACCTGGTCGGATTTACGCGGGTCAACACCGAGGTTAACAGCGATGTCGTAGGACTCGACGAACTTGGCGGCAGGCAGCGAAGCCAGCAGGGTTGCCGCTTCTTCGAAGTTGTAGGCTTTGCCAGCTTCGATTTTCTCGGCGATTGCCTTTTGACGCTTGGTCAGCTTAGCCATTACACACCCTCCACGTTCAGGCCCATGCTACGGGCAGAGCCGGCGATGGTGCGCACAGCTGCATCCAGGTCAGCGGCGGTCAGATCAGCCTGCTTGGTCTTGGCGATCTCTTCCAGCTGAGCACGGTTCACGGTACCGACTTTAACGGTGTTCGGGCGAGCCGAACCACTGGTCAGGCCAGCAGCTTTCTTCAGCAGAACCGAGGCAGGGGTGCTCTTGGTTTCGAAGGTGAAGCTACGGTCGCTGTAAACAGTGATGATCACTGGAGTCGGCAGACCTGGCTCTTGACCCTGAGTACGGGCGTTGAAAGCCTTGCAGAACTCCATGATGTTCACACCATGTTGACCCAGTGCTGGACCAACGGGTGGGCTTGGGTTGGCCTGGCCGGCCTTTACTTGCAGCTTGATGTAAGCCTGAATCTTCTTAGCCATGAGCTACTCCAAAATCGGGTACGAACGCCAGATGGCTCCCCGGATAACTTGCGTTTTATCCCAGTGACGACAAAACCCCGCAGCACGTAGGGCTGCGGGGTATGGGATGCTGCGTTCCGCTAGACCTTTTCGACCTGGCTGAACTCGAGCTCTACCGGAGTAGAGCGACCGAAAATAAGCACTGCAACCTGCAAGCGGCTCTTTTCGTAGTTAACTTCTTCGACACTGCCGTTGAAATCAGCGAAGGGACCGTCAATGACGCGAACCACTTCACCCGGCTCGAACAGCGTCTTGGGCTTGGGCTTATCACTGCCATCGGCGACGCGACGCAGGATGGCCTCAGCTTCTTTATCAGTGATCGGCGCGGGCTTATCCGCGGTACCACCAATGAAACCCATGACACGAGGGGTATCCTTGACAAGGTGCCAAGTCCCTTCGTTCATCTCCATCTGAACCAGCACATAGCCCGGGAAGAACTTGCGCTCGCTCTTACGCTTCTGGCCATTGCGCATTTCGACGACTTCCTCGGTCGGAACCAGGATCTCGCCGAACTCGTCTTCCATGCCAGCCAGCTTGACGCGCTCTACCAGGGAGCGCATCACATGCTTCTCGTAACCCGAGTAAGCATGCACAACGTACCAACGCTTAGCCACGGGACACCCTTAGCCAACAATCAAGGAGACCAACCAACCGAGCAGGGAATCGAGCCCCCACAACAGCAGCGCCATAACCAGAACTACAGCCACGACGATAAGCGTGGTCTGAGTGGTCTCTTGGCGGGTCGGCCACACGACTTTACGAATCTCGGCACGAGCTTCCTTCGCCAGCGTAAAGAACGACTTACCCTTGGCGGTCTGCAGAGCAACGAAGCCCGCGACAGCAGCCAGAACAAGCAGAACGAGTACGCGATACAGAATCGGAGAGGCGGAGTAATATTGATTACCCACGACACCTACGACTACCAATGCGACAACAGCGAGCCACTTGAACAGATCAAAACGCGATTCTTGGGCTTCAGTTTTGGGAGTCATCGGGGAGGATCCTGTAAGAAGAAAGCCAATCACACCGAGGTGAATGGCAGGTCAGGAGGGAATCGAACCCCCAACCTACGGTTTTGGAGACCGTCGCTCTGCCAATTGAGCTACTGACCTTTAACGCTGTATCAGGCCGGCCATTATACCGGCCCGATCAAGTAAATCAACTACTTATTCAATAATTTTTGCTACGACGCCGGCGCCGACGGTACGACCGCCTTCACGG
>NZ_VAUO01000027.1 GCF_005796105.1 Pseudomonas mosselii
TAAGTGCTCAGGTTGGCGATCGGCTGGCCAATAGGCACCGTGTCGGTGCCCTCCTCGCGGCAAGTCCAGTGGGTCACGTCGATGGCCGCTTCGGTCGGGCCATACAGGTTGTACAAACCGGCCTGCGGCAGCTTGGCGAAGACCTGCTGCTGCGCATCCACCGGCAACGCTTCACCGCTACAGACGATGCGCTTGAGGCCGGTGCAACTGCTCACCTGGGCATCCGTCAGGAACGCCTGCAACATCGACGGTACGAAGTGCANCCCACACCGACACGTCGAAGCTGAACGGGGTCTTTTGCAGCACCGTGTCGCTGGCATCCAACTGATAGGCCTGCTGCATCCAGCACAGCCGGTTGGTCAGCGCGCTGTGGCGGTTGCCCGCGCCCTTCGGCTTGCCGGTGGAACCGGAGGTGTAAATCACGTAGGCCAGGTTTTCCGGGGCCACGGTGATGTTTGGGTTGTCGCTCGAATAGGCGCTCAGGTCCAGTTCGTCCAAAGCCAGAACCGTCAAACCTGAGGGCATCGGCAGGCTCAAGTGGCTCTGGGTCAGCAGCAGTTCGATGCCGCTGTCCTCGAACAGGTAGGCCAGGCGCTCGCTCGGCAGCTCCGGGTCCATCGGTACATAGGCACCACCGGCTTTCAAAATCGCCAGCAGGCCGACCACCATCTCCACACTGCGCTCGACAGCAATGCCGACCAGCACATCCGGGCCGACGCCCGTAGCGATCAGGCGATTGGCCAACTGGTTGGCGCGGGCATCAAGCTCGCGGTAGCTCAGGCGCACATCGCCAAACACCAGTGCCTCGGCGTCCGGGGTACGCGCGACCTGCGCCTCGATCAGGCGTTGCACCGAGGTATCCAGCGGGTACTCAGTGGCGGTGGCATTGAAGCCGTGCAGCAATTGCTCACGCTCGCCACTGGCCAACATCGGCAGTTCCGCCACGCGGGCCTCGGGGTTGGCGACCATGGCCTGCAACAGGTTCAACCAGTGACCCGCCATGCGCTCGATGCGGCTGGCATCGAACAGGTCGGTGGCATAAGTGAAGCTGGCCGACAGCCCATTGTCCCCTTCAAATGTATCGAGCGTCAGGTCGAACTGTGCAGTGCACCGGTCCCACTGCAAGGCTTGCACCTGCAACGCCACACTGGTCGCAGGCATCACCACCCGGGCGTCACGCTGGTGATTGAACATGACTTGGAACAGCGGGGTATGACTAAGGCTACGCTCCGGCTGTAGCGCCTCGACCAGTTGCTCGAACGGCAAGTCCTGGTGAGCCTGGGCCTGCAAAGCCGTGCCGCGGACTTGCTGCAACAGCTCGCGCACGCTAGACCGCTGGCTGAAGTCAGCCTTGAGTACCTGGGTATTGGCAAAGAAACCGATCAGCCGCTCGATCTCGCCGCGATTGCGGTTTGCCGTGGGCACGCCGACACGAATGTCAGCCTGGCCACTGTAGCGATGCAGCAAGGTTTGGTACGACGCCAGCAACAACTGGAACAGTGTGACGTTCTCCTGCTGGGCCAGCACCTTGAGCCCCTGCTCCAGCGCTGCCGGCAGCACAACGGTATGCCGCCCACCACGCAACGACTGCTCCGCAGGCCGCGCACGGTCGGTGGGCAAGGCCAACACCGACTGCTCGCCAGCCAGTTGCTCGCGCCAGTAATCCAACTGCCGCTCGCGCTCCCCAGCCTCCATCCACTGACGCTGCCACAGGGCATAGTCGGCATACTGCACGGGCAGAGCCGGCAGATCGGCGACCTGCCCCTGGCTGAACGCGGCATACAACGTCACCAGCTCCTCGATCATGACCTGCATCGAGGTGCCGTCGGTAATGATGTGGTGCAAGGTCAGCAGCAGCACATGCTCGTCATCGCCCAGGCGCAACAGGTCAGCGCGCAACAGCGGCCCTTTCCCAAGGTCGAACAGTTGCGCACTGTTGCTCGCCACGAAGTCCAGCACCCAGGCCTCACGCGCTTGCGCGGCAACGTTCGCCGGCAAGGCATGCCGCCCCAGTACCAGACCGGCCTGATCCAGCACCTGCTGGCGGGTGCCCTGCGCGTCTTCGACAAACACCGTGCGCAGGCTTTCGTGACGCTCCAGCAACGCTTGCAGGCTACGCTCCAGCGCGTCTGCATCCAGGGCGCCGCGCAAGCGCAACGCGGCAGGAATATGGTACGCCGTACTCAAAGGCTCCAACTGCCAGAGGAACCATTGCCGCTCTTGTGCGTAGGACAACAGCAGCGGCTCGTCTGGCTGGCGCTTGAAGACGGGGACCACGGCAAACAGGTTGATACCTTTTTGCTTGAGCAGAACCGCCAGCGCCTTGCGCTCGTTCTGCGACAACCTACCTACCGAATCGATCAACGCTTGCACCGCAAAACCCTCACTCGGAAATTAGCTTCTCCAATTCAACGCTTGATAAACGTTTGAGGGCCTCCAAAGATTTAGCCAGTTCTTCATCGACCGAAGCCGCTCCCTGGCGCAGCGCCTGCACCTGCTCGGCGAACGCCGCCAAGTCGGCAGACTCGAACAACACCCGCAGCGGTACGTCGACACGCAACTCGTTGCGCACTCTGACCACCACCTGTGTCGCCAGCAACGAATGCCCGCCCAGGTCGAAGAAGTTGTCATCCAGCCCCACCTGGCGCACCTGCAGTACCGCTGACCAGATCCGCGCAAGGTCCTGGCCAACGGGCTCCTGCGGCGCGCGATAAGCCTTGCGTAACTGGCCCTGCTCCACCGACGGCAGCGCCTTTCGGTCAAGCTTGCCGTTGGGCGTTCTGGGGAAACGCTCGAGCATCAGCAAGTGCGCAGGCACCATGAACTCGGGCAGTGCTTCACGCAGCCAGGCGCGCAACAGGTCGCGTCGCTCAAGCTGGCGTGCCGCCGGCTCGCCCAGCCACGCCGAATTCGCCGGTACCATGTAGGCCACCAACTGCGCCCCGCCTGGCCCGTCCTGAGCGAGTACCGCGGCCTCACGCACCTCGGCATGTTCCAGCAGGCGCGCCTCGATTTCGCCCAGTTCGATGCGATGACCGCGGATCTTCACCTGATGGTCGATCCGACCAAGGTATTCGATCACGCCATCGGGGCGATGCCGCGCCAGATCGCCCGTACGGTACAGACGCTCCCCACCGTTGCCGAAAGGGTCCGGCACGAAGCGTTCAGCCGTCAGTGAAGGCCGGTTGAGGTAGCCACGCGCCAGGCCGTGACCACCAATCAGCAGTTCGCCGGCCACGCCGCACGGATTGGCCTGCAACTGGCCATCGAGCAGAAACAGCCGGGTGTTATCGATCGGCCCGCCCAGCCAAGGCTTGGGAGCGTCTGTCGTGAGCTGCTGGAGCGCAGACCAGATGGTGGTTTCAGTCGGACCGTAGAGGTTCCAGACTTGGGTATCCAGGGCCAGCATGCGCTGCGCCAGTTCCTCAGCCAGTGCCTCGCCCCCGCACAGCAGACGGCGCCCGCGCAGCACATCGGCACGCACATCATCGACCAGCATGCGCCACGTCGAAGGCGTAGCCTGCAACACATCGATATTGGCGTGTTCGATGAGTGCCAGGGCCGCCTGCGGGTCCTGGGTAGTCGCCTTCTCTGCCATCACCACGCAGGCACCGACCAGCAATGGCACATACAGCTCCAGCCCAAAGATGTCGAACGAGAAGGTGGTCAACGACAGCATCCGTTCGCCCTCCACCAGCCCCGGACGAGCCGCCATGCTGAGGGCGAAGTTCACCAGCGCCCCGTGCGGCACCATGACGCCTTTGGGCTTGCCGGTGGACCCTGAGGTGTAAATGACATAGGCCAGGTGCTGCGGGGCGACCTTCACTGCCGGACGGCTGCACGGCTGCCCGGCATAGCGTTGTTCGGCGTCATCGAGCAGCATTACCTGCATACCGCTCGGCATCGGCAGACGCTCGTGCAGGTGGCGCTGGGTCAGCAACAGGTGCATGCCGCTGTCCTCGATCATGTGCGCCAGGCGGTCTTGGGGATAGGCCGGGTCCAGCGGGATATAAGCGCCGCCCGCCTTGAGCACGGCCAACAGGCCGATGATCATGTCCAGGCTCCGCTCCACCGCGATACCCACCGCGACATCAGGCCCCACTCCTCTGCCAACCAGGGCATGCGCCAACTGGTTGGCACGCCGGTCGAGTTCGGCATAACTGAGGTGCTGGTCAGCGAACACCACCGCCAGGGCATCGCCGCGGACCTGCACCTGCGCCTCGAAGCGCCGCGCGATGTCCAGTTCCAGGTCATGCTCGCAGGCGGTGGCGTTGTAGCGCTGCAACAGTGCCTGGCGCTCATCGCGCTCAAGCAGCTCAAGTTCGGCCAACGGCCGCTGGGCGCCTGCCAACATGCCGCAGAGCAGTGCCCGCAGGTGCGTCGCCATCTGCTTGATGGTGGCGTCGGCGAAATGCGTACGTGCGAAGCTGAATTCAAGCGAAAGGCTATCCCCCAGGCCTACCAGCAATGCCAGCGGGTAGTTGGTCTGCTCGTGGCTGCGAACCGCACCGAAGCGCAGGTCGTTCTGCTCCGCGTCAGCCAGGGCCTCGGACACCGGGTAGTTCTCGAAGATCAGCAAGGTGTCGAACAACCCAGCACCGCCCTGCCCGGCCCAGCGCTGGATCTCGAACAACGGGGTGTGCTCGTGCTCGCGCACGGCCAGGTTGAGGTTTTGCACCTGCTGTAGCCATTCCCCGACCGGCTGTTCCGAGCAGGGCTCTGCGACCACCGGCAGGGTATTGATGAACAACCCCACCTGGCGTTCGATACCGGCCAGATGCGCAGGCCGCCCAGCCACCGTGGCACCGAAGCAGACACTGCGCTTGCCGGTGTAGCGTTGCAGCAGCAGCAACCACGCGGCTTGCACCAGGGTGTTGAGGGTGACTTTCTGCTGTCGGGCGAACTCACCCAACTGGCGGGTGATGTGGCTATCGATCGCCAGATGCCAGGCCCCTTGACCCTGGCCTGGGGCGGTCGGACGAATGACCGCATCGGCCAGACGAGTCGGCTCGTCCAAGCGTTGCAACTGGTCAGTCCAGAAGGCCTGGTCGGCAGCCTGGTCCTGGCTCTGCAGCCAGCGGATGTAATCCCGGTAGCGCCCGACACGGCTTGCCGGCGCCTGGCCACGGTAGTGCTGGAGCACCTCGCCCAGCAACTGCGAACTGCTCCAGCCATCCATGAGGATATGGTGATGGGTATAGACCAGGTGATAGCGCTCATCCTCGGTGCGCACCAGCAGAAGGCGCAACAGTGGGGCCTGGCCCAATTCGAAACCAAGCGCGAGCTGCTCGGCGGCGATCGCCTCCAGCTGCCTCGGCAGGTCGGCCTGCCCGCGCAGGTCACGCACCTCGAACGGTACCTGGACCCCGCGCATCACCACCTGCAGCGGTGCATCCAGTTCGCCCTCCCAGATGAACCCGGTGCGCAGAATCTCGTGCTCGTCCATGCAGCGCTGCCAGGCTGCACGGAAGCGCTCGGGCACCAACCCCTCGACATCGACCCGCAACTGGTTGATGTAGTCACCGCCATCACGGGCGTACAAGGTATGGAACAGCATGCCCTGTTGCATCGGTGCCAGCGGATAGAGGTCGTCGATGGCTCGCACGTCCACCGGCAACTTATCGAGCTGCGCCTGCGCAAGGCGCGCCAGCGGGAAGTCCGACGGTGTCGGCCCGCCAGCACCTGCGCTCAGGCAGTGGTCGATCACCCCTTGCAGCTCGGCCAGGTAGATGTCGGCCAGTTGCTGCACGGCCGCATCCTCGAAGACCTCGCCACTGTAACTCCAGGCCAGGCTCAGGCAACCGTCGTACACCTGCCCAGTCAGCGTCAGCCAGTTGCCCATCACTGCCAGCGGGCTCTGTTCGTCGCCGGCTGACTCCGGCGCCGGACGAAGCAGTGCTTGCGTATCCTGAGCATCGAAGCTGCTGTCGAACTGGCCCAGGTAGTTGAAGGTGATGCGCGGCGCGGGCAGCGCCGCCAGGGCCTCGCGTACCGAACGCTCGCCCAGGTAACGCAGGATGCCAAACCCTACGCCCTTGTCGGGGATCGCACGAAGTTGCTCCTTGATCGCCTTGATACAGTCGCCAAGGCCACCGTGCGCTCGCAGGTGCACAGGGTACTTGCAGGTGAACCAGCCCACGGTACGCGTCAGGTCGATATCGTCGAACAACGCCTCGCGCCCGTGCCCCTCAAGTTGCACCAAGGCCCCCGGATGCCCGCTCCAGGCTTGGAGCGCGCGCGCCAGCGCCGTGAGCAACAAGTCGTTGACCTGCGTGCGGTAGGCCGCCGGGGCCTGTTGCAGCAACTGACGTGTCGCCGCCTGCTCCAACTGCGAGCCAACGTGCCGAAGCACACGGTTCTGTCGACTGCCTGCCGGGTTACGGCACGGCAATTGATCGTGTGCACCGGCAAGCTGTGCCTGCCAGAAGGCCAATTCGCTGACCCGGGCCGGGTTACCGGCCTCGACGAGCAGACGTTCGCCCCACTGGCGCACCGAGCTGGTCTTCGATGGCAGACGCACCTCAGCTCCGCGCGCTAGCTGCTGGTAAGCCTGTTGCAGGTCCTCGAACAAAATGCGCCAGGAAACCCCATCGACCACCAGATGATGAATCACCAGCAACAGGCGTTGCTGGCCGTCCGCCAAGCTCGCCAGTACCGCGCGCAAGAGCGGCCCCTGAGCGGTGTCGAGACTGCGCTGGGCTTGTTGGGCCAAGGCTTCGAGTGCCGTGGCATCGGCCACCTCGGCTTGCCACAGCACCGCGCTGGGTGCTGCTTGCGAAAAGCTGGCCTGCCAACCCTCGTGCGTCGAACTGAAGCGCAGGCGCAGGGCATCATGCTGCGCGATCAGCGCCTCCAGCGCCTGGCCCAGGACGGTTGCGTCGAGCCGTTGCAGCGGCTGCAACAGCACCGACTGGTTCCAGTGGTGCGGTTCACAGTGCTCAGCGTCGAAGAACGCCTGCTGGATCGGCAGCAGCGGTGCGCTGCCTGTCACAGCCCCCTGCTCGCCTACGCTGCCTGGCGCGTCCCACAGCGCCACCGAGGCCAGCCCCTGAACGGTCTGATGCTGGAACAGTTGCTTGGCGGTAAAGCGCATGCCTGCCTGACGGGCCCGACTGACCAACTGGATCGACACGATCGAGTCGCCGCCGAGTTCGAAAAAGTTGTCCTGGCGCCCGACGCGTTCGACTTTCAGCAGGCTTGCCCACAGTTGCGCGATACCCTGCTCCATGGCCCCTAGCGGCGCTTGCCAATCGGCCTGGCGCGTGGCGAGGGTAGGTTCTGGCAAGCTTGCGCGGTCAACCTTGCCATTGGCGTTGAGCGGCAGGGCATCGAGCAGCACCAGATGCGCGGGCACCATGTAGTCCGGCAGGCGCTTGTGAAGGTCGGACTTCAACTGCTGTTCCGACGTCGCCCCCGCCTGTTCAGGCACGACGTAGGCGACCAACTGCCGGGTACTGCGCACCTGTCGGGCGAGCACCAGGGCTTCGGCCACTCCCGGCAGTTGACGCAAGGCAATCGCGATCTCGCCGGGCTCGACCCGATAGCCCCTGATCTTGACCTGATCATCCACCCGGCCGCGGTACTCCAGCCCCGCGTCGCCGAGCCGCACCTGATCACCGCTGCGGTACATACGCCGCCCATCGGCGGCAAACGGGTCTGGCACGAAACGCTCGGCCGTCAGGCCCGCTTGCCCCAGATAACCACGCGCCAATCCAGCGCCGGCGATGTACAGCTCCCCGATTACGCCAAAGGGCTGCGCAGTGAGCCCGGCATCGAGCACGTACAGTTGGCTGTTGGCCAGCGCCTGGCCCAGCACGGCAGTCCCGCGTCCGCCCAGTTGCAGCCTGCCGGCAAGCACGCCCACGGTGGTTTCGGTCGGGCCGTAGTGGTTGTACACCTGCAAAGCAGGTGCCAGGCGCGCCAACTCCGTCATCAGCCCATCCGAGCACGCCTCTCCGCCGAGTACCAGACAGCGCTGCGGCAGGCAACGCACCGGATCCTCAACCTTGAGCAGGGCCTCCAGGTGCGAAGGCACGATCTTCAGGGCATCGATGCGCTGTTCATCCATGTAGCGGGCAAACGCCTGCGCATCGGTCACCCGCTCGCGATCCAGCAGATGCAAGGTGCGGCCGCTGCACAATGCCCCGAACAACAGGGTGTAGCCCAGGTCGGCGGCGACGGTGGAAACCATCGCCATACGCTCAACCCCCTCCAGGTCGATGCGCGCAAGCATCCCTTCGACATAGTTGAGCAACGCACCATGACTCACCACCACGCCCTTGGGCCGACCACTGGACCCGGACGTGAACACCACGTAAGCCGCCGCATCGCCCTGCCCTTGCGGCAAGGGCTTGGCATGCAACGGATCGTGAGCCGCCGCGCCCATAGCCAGCACTGTCAGCCCGTGGTCCAAGCTCGCCAGCGCACTACCCTGGTCGAGCAAAAGCCGCGCACGACTGTCTTCGAGCAACTGACGCTGGCGCTCGATAGGGGTATCCAAGTCCAGTGACACGTAAGTGCCGCCTGACTTGAGCACGGCCAGCAGCGCCACCAACCAGCCCGCCGAGCGCGGCGCGGCAATCGCCACCACCTGCTCGGGCACCACACCTGCCGCCAGCAGGTGCTGGGCCTGTACATCGCTAAGTCGGTCAAGTTCGGCAAAACTCAGTTGCGCGTCACCGGCCACCAGTGCCAGCCGCTGCGGATAGCGCGCCACCTGCTCACGAAACAACCCCAGTACCGACGGCTGCCGGGGCATCAAGGGTTGGCCCTGGCACAAGGCCTGCTGGGTCTGGCGCTCAGCCAGGTCCCCCAGGCAGACCTCGGAAATCCGCCCGGCTGGGTTGTCGAGCATGCTCTGCAACAGTTCAGACCAATGCCCGGCCATACGCTGGGCAGTGGACGCACTGAACAGGTCGCAGGCATAGATCAACGAAGCGCTGATGCCGTCGGCGTGCTCGAGCGTTTCTAGGGTCAGGTCGAACTTGCTCGTACGTGTTTGCAGCACGTGCGGCTCGACGCTCAGGCCAAGCGCCTGGGTAGCCGCACGCGGCGTCTGCTGACGGTGACTGTGCAAGACCTGGAAAAGCGCGCCATGGCTAAGGTTTCGCTCAGGTTGCAGGGCCTCGACCAGATGCTCGAACGGTAGATCCTGGTGCGCCTGGGCACCCGCGCTGGTCTCGCGCACCTGACGTAGCAGGTCATCGAAGCTCATCCGGCCATCCAGTTGCGCGCGCATCACCTGGGTGTTGACGAAAAACCCGATCAGCCCGGCAGTCTCGCTTCGCTGTCGATTGGCGATGGGAACGCCCACACGGATATCGCCTTGGCCGGTGTAACGGTGCAGCAGCGCCTGGAAGGCGGCCAGCAGCACCATGAACGGCGTGCCATTGTGTGCCTGGGCCAGCTTGCGGACCGCCTGGGCCTGCGCTAACGGCAGTTGCAGGTCGACGCGCGCGCCGCGCAGGCTCTGTTGAGCCGGACGCGGGTAGTCGGTCGGCAACTCCAGCAACACCTGCTCGCGGCCGAGCTGATGCAGCCAGTAATCAAGCTGCCGATCACGCTCGCCGGCCTCCATCCAGCGACGTTGCCACAGGGCGTAATCACCGTACTGGATCGCCAACGCTGGCAGGCTCACCGGGGTCTGACTCGCAAAACCGGCATACAAGGCCATCAACTCGTCGACCATCAGCGCCATGGACCAGCCGTCCGATACGATGTGATGCATGACGATCAACAAGAGTTCTTCCTGCTCACCGAGGTGCAGCAGCCTCACCCGCAGCAGCGGTCCGGTGGCCAGATCGAAGGGCTCGGCGCAGTGCTCTTCGATGAAGCGCTCGATCTGCGCCTCGACCGGCGCAGCGTCCTCTGCTCGGGCAATGTGTGCCTGGCCAATGGTCAATGCCGTCGCCGGCATGACCACTTGCAACAACTGCTCGTCGTGTTGCTCGAAACGACTGCGCAGGGTTGGGTGGCGCTCCAGCAAGGCGCTGAAACTGCGCTCCAGTGCCGGCAGATCGAGGGGCCCGCGCAAGCGCAACGCCACGGGCATGTGGTAGGCCGCACTGTCTGGCTCAAGGTGCCAGAGGAACCACTGACGCTGCTGGGCATACGATGCCTCAGGACGCTCCACGCAGGCGCAGTTGGCGGGGATCGGCAGTTGCCCCAGGCTCATGCCTTTGCTGGCAAGCTTGTCGAGAAACGCCTTGCGTTGCTCCAGCGGCAGCTTGAGAAAACGCTGTACCAGCGCAACATTGTCCAACCCAGCCATCAGTTCGCCTCCAGTTCAGCGAGAAATGCGTGCATATCGCTCATATCTTCATCCAGCTTGCCGTTCACACAGGCCGCGACGGCCTGGCTGTAGTCGGCCAGGGTTTCGGCCTTGAAGAGCAGGTCGAGGGCCAGGTTCGCACTCAGTTGCTGCTGCAATTGCGAGGTGACCTGGGTGGCAAGCAGGGAATGCCCACCGAGTTCGAAGAAGTTGTCATCCAGGCCGATGCGCGCCACGCCCAGCACCTGCTGCCAGGCCTGCGCCACCTGCTGCTCCAGCGCGCTCTGCGGGGCACGGTAGGCCTGCTGCAACCCATCGAGGTCCGGGTTGGGCAGGGCATTGCGATCCAGCTTGCCGTTGGGCGTGAGCGGCCACTGTTCGACGAACAGCAGGAAGCTGGGCACCATATACCCCGGTAACGTCTGCTTGAGGGCGGCGCGAATCGTCAGCCGCGCCTCTGCCTGCCAGGCGCTGTCGCGACTCGACGCATCTGCCAACAGGTACGCCACCAGCTGTGCGCCCTGGCCCAGGTCACGCGCCACCACCACCGCTTCGCGCACCTGCGCCTGGCGTTGCAGGATCGCCTCGATCTCGCCCAGCTCGATGCGAAAGCCACGCACCTTGACCTGGTTGTCGACCCGCCCGAGGTAATCGAACACGCCCTCCTCGCGGCGGCTTACCAAGTCGCCGGTGCGATACAGGCGGGCACCAGGCGGGCCGTACGGGTCAGGCACGAAACGTTCGGCGGTCAACGCCGGCCGACGCAGATAGCCGCGTGCGACGCCGCTACCACCGAGATAGAGTTCGCCGGGCAGACGGCTAGGCAGCAACGCCAGGCCAGCGTCGAGCACCAGTGTGCTGCGCTCGCCGATACGGCTACCGATAGGCGCATAAGCCGCCTGGCAGTGATCCTCGACGCCAGCCTTCCAGATCAGCGGCGTCACCACCGTTTCGGTTGGCCCGTAGCCGTTGATGATCCAGGTCGGACGCAATGCACGACGCGCCAACGCATAGCTCGCCTGCGGCACCGCATCGCCCCCGAAGCAGTAGACCCGAACCGGTGGCGGATTGCCGTCGCGCTCGGCATGTTCGGCCAACTGTTGCAGGTAGGCGGGCGGGAAAGCCGCCACGCTGACTCCTGCCACGTGCATCTGCTGGTAGGTCTGTTCAGGGCTCCACAACTGCTCATCGCGCAGCAGCAGGCGGGCACCATGGGTCAGGCTGGTGAGCCAACGTTCATGCGCACCGTCGAAGGCGAACGACATGAAGTGCAGTTCGCAATCCGCGGTGCTCATTTCGTAACGCTCACCAATGGCCCGGCAATGCATGGCCAACGGTCCATGCTCAACGCACACACCCTTGGGTTGGCCGGTAGAGCCGGAGGTGTAGATCACATAGGCGAGGTTGCCTGGGGCAACGGCGACCCCAGGATCGGCGGCGACGCGCTGCAGGTCGCAGGCTTCGAGCAGCAACACCGGCAACTGCGCTGGCAACGGTAACTGTGGCTCAAGCGCCTCAGTGGTCAGTAGCAAGGCCATGCCGGAGTCTTCGATCAAATAGGCAAGCCGCTCGGCGGGGTACTGTGGGTCCAGCGGCACGTACGCGGCGCCAGCCTTGTGGATCGCCAGCAAGCCGACGATCAGCTCCAGTGAGCGCGCCAGCGCGATACCCACCAGGGTCTCGGGCCGCACACCGCGCTCGATCAGCACAGTGGCCAGCGCATTGGCCTGGGCATCGAGTTGCGCATAGCTCAGTTGCCGCCCAGCACATTGCACCGCCGGAGCATCCGGCGTCTGGCGCGCCCATTGAGCGATACGCTGGTGTACCGCAAGCTCACCCTGCCAGGTATCGGCTTGCTGCTGCCAGTCCGGCAACAAGGCCTGCTGCTCGGCAACCTCCAGCATGACCAGGTCACCCAGCGCCTGGTCCATGTCGCTGGACAGCGCTTGCAACAGGTTCAACCAGTGGCCGGCCATGCGCGTGATGGTCTGCGCATCGAACAAGTCGGTCGCATAGGTCAGCGCGGCGCGCAGTCCATCCTGGCACTCATAGGTGTCCAGGGTCAGGTCGAACTGCGCGGTGCCGGTGTCCCATGACAGTTCTTCGATATGCAGTCCGGCCAGCGGTTGGCCGGCCAACTCGCGTGCGCCACGCTCGCGGTGGTTGTACATGACCTGGAACAAGGGCGTATGGCTGAGGCTACGCTCAGGTTGCAGTGCATCGACCAGTTGTTCGAACGGCAGGTCCTGATAGTCCTGCCCCTGCAGGGCGTGCATGCGCACCTGGCTGAGCAATTCACGGAAGGATAGATGCGCGGCGCACTCGGCCTGATGGACCTGGGTATTGACGAAAAAGCCGATCAAGCCTTCGGTTTCCAGCACGTTGCGGTTGGCAATCGGCACCCCCACGCGGATCTGCGTCTGCCCGCTGTAGCGGTGCAGCAGCACCTGGAAACTGGCCAGCAGCAGCATGAACGGCGTGGCCCGAGCGGCGTGGGCGAGCTTGAACAACTGACTGGCCAGCGGCTGAGGAATCTCGAACATGTGCCGCGCCCCCCGATGACTTTGCACCGCTGGCCGCGCCCGGTCGGTGGGCAACTGCAACACCGTGCTGCCCCCGGCCATCCGCTCGGTCCAGTACGCAAGCTGGCGCGCACGCTCACCGCCCTCCAGCCACTGACGCTGCCACTGGGCATAATCGGCGTATTGCACAGGTAGCACAGCCAGACGCGCCGCGCGTCCTTCACAGGCAGCGGCGTACAGTTCGAGCAGCTCGCTGGCCAGCACTCGCATCGACCACGCATCGGTCACGATATGATGCAGGTTGAGCAGCAACACCTGCTCTTGGCCCCGCACCGATACCAGCCATGCCCTGAGCAGCGGACCTGCCATCAGGTCGAACGGTTGCTGCACCGCCTCCTGCAAGGCAATGGCCAGCTCGTTTTGGTTGGCAACTTCGACGCAGGTCAAGGGCACATGCGCCTGAGCCGCGATCACCTGCATGACCTGCTCGCCCTGCACGGCAAAACAGGTGCGCAAGGTTTCGTGGCGCTGTACCAGGGTTTGCAGGCAGTTTTCGAGCACGTCCTGGCGCAGTTCGGCGTTCAGACGCAAGGCCAGGGGAATATGGTAAGCGTCGCTGCCAGGCTCCATCTGCCAGAGGAACCATTGACGTTCCTGGGCATAAGAAAGCGGTATCCCGCCCTCACGCTTAACCGGCACCAACGCTGGGCGTTGCGCGCCTTGCGCGGGTTTCAGTGAGCGCACGAAGTCATCAAGCAGGGCGTGTTCGAACAATTGCTTGAGCGCAGCGTCAAGCCCCACTGTCTGGCGGATGCGAGAAATCACCTGGGTCGCCAGCAGCGAATGACCGCCCAGCTCGAAGAAGTTGTCCTGCATGCCAACACGCTCGACCTTGAGCACCTCCTGCCAGATCCCAGCGATTCGCGCTTCCAGCTCACTGCGCGGCGCCACGTATTCTGCCTGCTGGCCGACCTCCGGGCGTGGCAGCGCGCGGCGTTCGAGCTTGCCGTTCGGGCTCAGCGGCAATGCGTCGAGGAACATCCACTGCACTGGGATCATGTACTCCGGCAAGCCGGCTTTCAGACGGTCCTTAAGCGTTTCGCGCAAGCTGCCCTCGTCAGAGCTGCCATCGCTTGCCACCACGTAGCCCACCAACTGCTGGCTACCGGCCAATTCCACCGCCAGCACCACAGCCTCACGCACCTCGGGCTGCTCCATCAGCCGCGCCTCGATCTCTCCCAGTTCGATGCGCAGGCCGCGAATCTTCACCTGATAG
>NZ_VAUO01000028.1 GCF_005796105.1 Pseudomonas mosselii
ATCAGGCGTTGCACCGGGGTCGCCAGCGGGTACTCGGTGTCGGTGGCGTTGAAGCCTTCGAGCAGTTGCCGACGTTCATCGGCCACCAGCAAGCCCAGGTTGCCCAGCAGCTGCGCGGCGTCGGCGCAGAAACCATCGAGCAACTGCACCAGATGGCGCGCCAGCATCGCCACCGCCGCATCGTCGAACTGGCCACGGTCGAAGCTCAGGTGCAACTCCAGCCCGCTGCCCTGCCCCACGGCCAGGGTGAGCGGATAGTGGGTGTGCTCACGCTGCTCCAGACCTTGGAAGCGCACCTCGCCACCGGCCTGACGCAGCGCATCGGCCACCGGGTAGTTGTCGAATACCACCAAGGTGTCGAACAGCGCATCGCCGCCCTGGCCATGCCAGCGCTGCACCTCGGCCAGCGGCGTGTATTCGTGCTCGCGCAGATCAAGGTTGAGTGTCTGTACCTGCTGCAACCACTCGGCCACAGTCTGGGTAGCGCCGGGGCTGGCGATCACCGGCAGGGTATTGATGAACAGGCCGATCTGACGCTCGATACCGGGCAGTTGCGCTGGGCGGCCTGCCATGGTGGCGCCGAAACACACGCAAGGCTGCCCGGTGTAACGCTGCAACAGCAGCAGCCAGGCGGCCTGGATCACGCTATTGAGGGTGACCTTGTGCCCACGCGCGAACGTATCCAGGCGTTGCAACGCCGTAGCCGACAGGCGTTGGTAGTGATCGCCGAAACCTTCGCCGCCAGCCGCCCGAGGCAGTGCCAGCGCCAACCGGGTGGGGCTGTCCAGCGCTGCCAGCCGGGCACGCCAGAAGGTCTCGCTGGCGGTGCTGCCCTTGGCCTGTAGCCAGCCGATGTAGTCACGCAGGCGCCCTGGGCCAGTATCGACCGTCTGGCCCTGGTAGCGTTGCAGCACCTCGCCCAGCAACTGGGCATTGCTCCAGCCGTCCATGAGCACGTGATGGTGGGTATACACCAGCTGGCACAGCGTATCGCTCAGGCGCACCAGCACGACCCGCAACAGCCCAGGCTGGCGCAGGTCGAAGCCACGCTGGCGCTCCGCTTCGGCCAGTGCCTGGACGGCCGTCTCGGCGTCTTCGCGGTCGCGCCAGTCGAGGTAGGTGAACGGCAACTCGACCTGGCGCTGTACCGCCTGCAACGGCTGGGTCAGGGTAGCGTCCCAGATGAAGCCGCTGCGCAGGATATCGTGGGCATCCACGCTGGCCTGCCACGCCGCGCGCAAGCGCTCGGCCTCCACGCCTTCGACCTGCACGCTGAGCTGATTGATGTAGCTGCCGCTGTCAGGCGCGAGCAGGCTGTGGAACAGCATGCCCTGCTGCATCGGCGACAGGCCGTAGAGGTCCTCGACCTCGGCCAGCGGCAAGCCCAAGGCGTCGAGCCCGGCCTGGTCGATGCCGGCCAGCGGAAAGTCCGACGGCGTGGCCTGCGGCGCCGGCAACGCACAACAATGGGCAACCAGCGCATGCAGACGGCTGCGCACGCCTTCGAGCAGCCCGGCAATCGTCGCCTCTTGGTACATCTGCGTACTGAAACCGAACTGCAAGCTCAGCTCGCCGCCATACACCTGCCCTTCCACCGTCAGCCAGTTCGCCAGTGGCGCGTCGGCATCCTGGGCCGCGCCGCTGCGCTCGGTGGCCGGCTCCCACAGGGCGCGCTCGTCGAACTGCTGGTCGAACTGCCCCAGGTAGTTGAAGGTGATGCGTGGCGAGCGCTGCCCGGCCAGCGCCTGACGCTGCTCGACGCTGCCCAACTGGCGCAGCAGGCCGTGGCCCAGACCTTTGTGCGGCACGCCGCGCAATTGTTCCTTGATGGTCTTGAGCGCAGCGCCGGGTTCGGCGCAGGGCGTCAGGCGCACCGGGAACAGCGTGGTGAACCAGCCCACAGTGCGCGACAGGTCGATATCCTCGAACACCTCTTCGCGGCCATGGCCTTCGAGCTGCACCAGTACCTCGGCTTGGCCGCTCCAGTCGGCCACGGCCTGGGCCAGGGCCGTCAGCAGCAGGTCGTTGACCTGGGTGCGGTAGGCCGCTGGCGCCTGTTGCAGCAACTGGCGGGTGAAGGCCGCATCGAAACGGGTTTGCAATGTGCAGGCATGGCGGTTGCTGGCCTGGCCTTCGGGATTGTCGCAAGGCAACTCGCCAGCCACGGTCTGTGCGCACCAGTAATCGAGTTCTTCTGCGTGACGCTCGGCCAGCGCCGGCAGGCGCGCGGTCCAGGCCTGCCAGGCGCTGGTCTTGGCCGGCAAAGGCTGCTGCTGGTAGGCCTGCTGCAGGTCTTCGAGCAGCACCCGCCAGGACACGCCATCGACCACCAGATGATGGATCACCAACAGCAGGCGCTGGCTGCCATCCGCCAGTTGCGCCAGCACCGCACGCAGCAACGGGCCCGCCGTCAGGTCCAGGCTGCACTGGGCCGCCTGGCACAGCTCGGCCAGCGCTTCGGCGCTCGCCACGGCATGCTCGCTGAACACCTGTTGAGCATCAGCATGCCAGGCCTGCCATTGGCCCTGGTGCTGGCTGAAGTGCAGGCGCAGGGCATCGTGCTGGCGCAGCAGTTGCGCCAGCGCAGCGCCCAGGCGTTCGCCATCCAGAGGCTGGCGCGGGGTCAGCAGCAGCGACTGGTTCCAGTGGCTACGCACCGGCATGGCCTGCTCGAAGAACTGCAACTGGATCGCGCTGAGCTGCGCCTGGCCCTGTACTTGCCCCTGTTCGGCCTGCACCGCCAGCGCATGCCCGGCCGCCGCGGCGAGGCTGCGCACGGTCTGGTACCGGAACAGGTCGCGCGGGCTGAACTGCAAGCCCTCGCGGCGCGCGCGGCTGACCACCTGGATGGCGATGATCGAGTCACCGCCCAGCTCGAAGAAGTTATCGTCGATACCGACCTGGGCCAACCCCAATACCTCGGCCCAGACCTGCGCCAGCAGGCGCTGGTGGTCATCGAGCGGCGCTGCATACGCTTCGCGCGGCGCGGCCTCGGGCTGCGGCAGGGCCTTGCGGTCGAGCTTGCCGTTAGGCGTCAGCGGCAGGCTGGGTAATGCAATCAGGTGGGTCGGCAGCATGAACTCAGGCAGCGCCTGTAGCAGCCAGTCCTTGAGCGCCTGCTGCCAACCCTCGCCCTGTTGCGTGAGCACCAGGTAGCCCACCAGTCGCTTGCCATCGAGCGCCAGCACCACCGCCTCACGCACGCTCGGGTGCTGGGCCAGGCGCGCTTCGATCTCGCCCAGCTCGATGCGCAGGCCACGAATTTTCACCTGATGGTCGAAGCGCCCAAGGTATTCGATGACCCCATCGACACGCTGGCGCACGCGGTCGCCAGTGCGGTACAGGCGTTCACCCGCGCTGAACGGGTCAGCGACGAAACGCTCGGCAGTCAGGCCGGGGCGACGGTGGTAGCCACGGGCCAGGCCAATACCGCCCAGGTACAACTCGCCAGAGACCCCGGGCGCGACCGGCTCAAGCCCTGCGTCGAGCACGTAGGTGCGCAGGTTGGCGATGGGCTGGCCAATCGGCACGCTGTCGCGGCCTTCGTCGCGGCAGGTCCAGTGGGTGACGTCGATGGCCGCCTCGGTGGGACCGTATAAGTTGTACAGGCCGGCAGCTGGCAGCCGGGCGAACACGTGCTGCTGGGCGTCCACCGGCAGCGCCTCGCCGCTGCACACCACCCGGCGCAGGCTGCTGCAAGCTTCGACGCCCGGTTCATGGATAAAGGCCTGGAGCATCGACGGCACGAAATGCAGGGTGCTCACCTGATAGCGCTGGATGCTCGCGATCAGCCGCGCCGGCTCACGGTGCTCGCCGGGTGCGGCCACCGCCAGGCGCGCGCCACTGATCAGCGGCCAGAAGAACTCCCACACCGACACATCGAAGCTGAACGGGGTCTTCTGCAACACGGTGTCGCTGGCATCGAGCTGATAGGCCTGCTGCATCCAGCAAAGGCGGTTGGTCAATGCGCGGTGGCTGTTGCCAGCCCCCTTGGGGCGCCCGGTGGAGCCAGAGGTGTAGATCACGTAGGCCAGTTGCGCCGGATCCACCGCCAGCGCCAGCGGCGTGGTGGGCTGCGCGCCCAGGTCCAGGGTATCGAGGGCGACGCAGCGCACCTGGTCCGGTAGTGGCAGGCTGGCCAGCAGCGCCTGTTGCGTCAGCAGAAGGTCGATGCCGCTGTCCTCGACCATATAAGCCAGGCGCTCGGCCGGGTACTCCGGGTCCAGCGGCACATAGGCGGCGCCGGCCTTGAGGATGCCGAGCAGGCCAACGACCATCTCTACGCTGCGTTGCACGCTGATACCCACCAGCTGGTCATTGCCGACGCCCTGGGCCCGAAGGTAATGGGCCAGGCGGTTGGCCTGGGACTCCAGCTCGGCGTAGCTCAGGCGCTGGTCGCCAAACACCAGCGCCTCGGCGTCGGGGGTGCGCCGGGCCTGATCTTCGATCAACTGGTGCACGGCGCGCTGCAACGGGTAGTCGGTGGCGGTAGCGTTCCAGTCGTGCAGGACACGCTGCAAGGTGCCGTCATCGAGCATCGGCAGTTGCCACAAAGCACGCTGCGGCTGCTGTACCAGCGCGGCCAGCAAGGTTTGCCAGTGAGCGGCCATGCGCTCGATGGTGGCGGCGTCGAACAGGTCGCTGGCATAGGTGAAGGCAGCATGCAGCACGCCGCCCTTTTCATAGGTGTCCAGGCTCAGGTCGAACTGGGTGGTGCGGCTGCGCCAGTCCAGGGACGACAACGCCAGGCCCGAGGCCAGGGTCACGGCGGTCAGGTCGGTCACTTCGGGCTGGTGGTTGTACATCACCTGGAACAGCGGCGCGTGGGCCAGGCTGCGCTCGACCTTGAGCGCATCGACCAGGCGCTCGAACGGCAGATCCTGATGGGCCTGGGCGCCGAGCACGGTCTGGCGTACGGCTTGCAGGTAGGCCAGGCCATCCTGATGCGTATCCGGCTGCACGCGCAGCACCTGGGTGTTGACGAACAAGCCGATCAGGCCTTCGACCTCGCTGCGGTTGCGATTGGCCACGGGGCTGCCGATGCGCAGGTCGGCCTGGCCGGTGTGACGCTGCAACAGCAGGCCGAAACCACCCAGCAGGAGCATGAACAGGGTCAACTCGTGCTGACGGGCAAACCCGCGCAGTTGCTCGGCCAGCACTGTGTCCACGGCAAATTCCAGGCGCCTGCCACGAAAGCTCGGGGTCGCCGGACGCGGATGGTCCAGCGGCAGTTCCAGCACTGGCTGCTCATCGCCCAAGGTGGCTTGCCAGTAGGCCAGCTGACGCTCCAGCTCGCCCGCCTCCAGCCAGCGGCGCTGCCACAGGGCGTAGTCGACATACTGGATCGGCAGGGCCGGCAACTGCGGCAGCTGGCCTGCGGCGAACGCGTCATAGCAGCGGCTGAACTCGTCGATCAGCACGTTCATCGACCAACCGTCGGAAACGATATGGTGCAGGGTCAGCAGCAGCACATGCTCCTGCTCGGCCAGCTTGAGCAAACGGATGCGCAGCAGCGGGCCGTGCTCCAGGTCGAACGGACGCAGCGACTCGGCCTCGACTTCGGCGCGCACCTGCGCTTCACGCTCACTGGCTGGCAGGTCGCGCAGGTCAACCCGCTGCACCTGCGGCGGCGCCGGGCGATGCACCTGGGCCAGACGCTGGTCGTCCTGCTGCTGGAACACGCAGGCCAACGCCTGATGGCGCTCGATCAGACGGGCGAATGCCTGTTCCAACGCGGCGTCGTCCAACGCGCCCTTGAGTCGCACCGCTCCGGGCAGGTTGTAGGCCGCGCCCTGCGGGTCGAGCTGCCAGAGCACCCACATGCGCTGCTGGGCGAAGGATGGCGCCAAGCGGTCGTCGGCCACTACCCCGGCAGGGATCGGGAACTGGGAAAAGTCGATGCCCTCCCTGGCCAGGCTTTCAAGGAACACGCGGCGCTTTTCCAGCGGCAGTTCGATGAAACGGCGGGCCAGTTGCAGGGACTTTTCGGCATTCATCAGGTTGCTTCCGTACAGGTGGGGTACCACGGGCAGTGCCCGGCTATCCCTACGAAACGGATACAACCTGAAAAAAGTTAATGGCTCGCGCCGCAGCCAGACCGGCGCCGGGCGAGCCTTGAAACATTTTCTTTCATTTGACCTGACAGGTTTCTCATTCTCATCCGTCCTATTAAGTGCAGCCTTCACGGTTGAGCCGCGCCTCGACCGCACTTTTCATGCAGAAGACCGACCGATGGCCCGACACGCGAAAAAGAAATCCAACTCAAAACTGTGGTTCCTGGTACACAGCTGGCTCGCCCTGCCGATCTGGTTCTTCGTCCTGATCGTATGCTTCACCGGCATGCTCGCGGTGGTCAGCCAGGAAATCGTCTGGCTGGCCAACCCGGACGTGCGTGCCAGCCAGCCCGACGACGCCCATGCCGAGCGCCTGAGCTTCCAGCAGGTGCTCGACGCCATGCACAAGGCCAAGCCGGAGTTGGCCGTGAAGTTTCTCAGCCAGCCCGACGGCTCGCACTTTGCCCTGAACGCCTCGGTGACGCGCCCCGATGGCACCACCGCGCTGCTCTACGTAAACCCCTACACCGGCGCGATTCAGGGCCAGCGCCCGGACTTCGACTTCGAAGCCTTCACCCGCGCCCTGCATGGCTGGTGGCTGGTGCCGTTCACCCAGGGCTACAGCTGGGGCTGGTACTTGGTGTCGCTGCTCGGACTACCGATGCTGGCTTCGCTGGTGACTGGACTTGTGGTGTACAAGAAATTCTGGCGCGGGTTCTTCAAGCCAGTGCGCACCGGGCACGGCGCACGGATTTTCTGGGGTGACCTGCACCGCCTGGCCGGGGTGTGGTCGATCTGGTTCATCGCGGTGATCTCGATCACCGGCACCTGGTTCCTGATCCAGGCGATCCTGGGCGATAACCATGTGACCATTTCCAGCGAGCCGATCGTGCCGGTGATCGCCCGCGAGCAGGTGCCACAAACGCCCGACGGCAGCCCGGCGCCGCGCATCGACCTGGACGAGGCCGCACGGATCGCCACCCAGACCATCCCAGGCCTGGACATCAGCTTCATTTCGCTACCGGCCACCGCCTACAGCCACATCAGCATGGGCGGGCGCGGCTGGTATCCGCTGATGTTCCAGACCGCCGAGGTCAATCCCTACACGCGCAACGTCGATAGTCAGTTCCTGCTGGGCGACCGCTCCACCCTGGAGTTCGTCACCGAGTCGATGCGCCCGCTACACACCGGCGACTTCGGCGGCCTGGCGATCAAGCTGATCTGGTTCTTCTTCGGCCTGGTGCTGACGCTGATGGTGCTCAGCGGCCTGTTGATCTGGACCAAGCGCACTGCCCAGGCCACCGCCGCCGCCCTCAAGCGCAGCGAGCGCCCGGCGCGGGTGAAGCCGCACCGTGAAACCACCGTGGAGGCCCAGCCATGAGCCAGGCGAATACCCTGCCGCAAGGCGGCCTCAAGCAGTGGTGGCTGAAATGGCGCTTCCACCTGAACATCCTGCTGATCCTCATCCCGCTGGGATTCATGCCCAAGTACTTCGCCGACGCCAGCCTGTTCCGAGGCGACAGTGGCCTGGGCGCCAACATCGTCAAGGACATTCAGGTCGGGCGCTGGCACCTGGATCTGGCCGAGCTGCGCGACGAGCCACCGCGCGCCGACGGCCCGGCGGGCGACTTCAAGACCTTCAACGCCGCCCTGTGCGCCACCTGCACCGAAGGCGTCAAGGCCATCTACCTGCGCATCGGCAAGCCACGCAGCCTGCGCGCCGCCGGCACGATCTTCTTCGGTGCACCGGCACGCATGGTCACCAACCTGCCGATCCCTCCGCGCACCCGCCCGGATGCCGACATCTGGATCACCGTCGAGGGCTGGGACGGCAAGCTGTATCAAGCCTCGGTGCCACTGGCCAAGGCATCCCCGGCCACTGCGGCTTGGCTCGAAAAACAAGGAGGCAACAAATGAAACACCTGATGCGCAGGCTCGCCCTGCCCCTGACGCTGCTGGCCGCGCCCCCGGTGCTGGCCCACAATCCGATGTGCGATTGCACCGAAAGCGGCGATCAGATCACCTGCAAGGGCGGCTTCTCCGACGGCAGCGGCGCACCGGGGGTGACCTTGGATGTGATCGGCTATGACGAGCAGGTGCTGATGGCCAGCAAGCTGGGCGATGACTCCACGTTCACCTTCAAGCGCCCGGACGGCGAGTTCTACGTGTTGTTCGATGCAGGCCCAGGCCACGTCGTCGAAGTGGATCATGCCGACATCGGTGCGCCATGAGCCGCGCACAGATCGTGCGCCCGGCCGGTGCCGGGCATGAAACCCTCTATGTGCTGCTGAGCGCCCTGCTGATCGTGGTGCTGGCGGCAAGCGTGGTCGCGCTGCGCGGTGAGCGCGAGGACGAACAGTCCGTCGAAGCCCACCAGCTCGACGCCCGGCGCGACCTCAACGCCGCCGAGCAGGGCATCCATACCGACCTGTGGGTGGCGGCGGACGAGGTCCGCGTACTGCGCGAAGAAAGCGGCGCCATGCCCTCCGCCGAGGCCCTGGCCGAGGACGGCCTGCCACCCTTCGTGAACGACGCCAGCAGCCAGGCCCGTGGCCGCCACCAATGGTCGCAACTGGGCGGCAATGCCTACCTGGGACGCAGCCGGGACGTCGGCATCGCCGGCAGCTTCCTGCTGATCGTGCCCCAGGCCGCCGACGCCCAGCCCGATGTCTGGCTGCGCCGCGACAGCGCTGCGCTCGCGCCCGACGCCCTCGACGCGAATACCCTGATCGCCGCCGGCTGGCAGCAGATCGCCACCCATTTCGATGCCGGGGTTACCCGCCAGCACCGTCACTGACTTCAAGGACCCGCCCATGCTCCGCTTCGCCCGCACCCTGGCGCTGCTGTTGGCCGCCACCCTGCCCGCCCTGGGTTTCGCCGACAACGGCAAGCCACTGCGCATCGGCATCACCCTGCACCCCTACTACAGCTACGTGAGCAACATCGTCGGCGACAAGGCCGAGGTGGTGCCGCTGATCCCGGCAGGCTTCAACCCCCACGCCTACGAACCGCGCGCCGAGGACATCAAGCGCATCGGCACACTGGACGTGATCGTGCTCAACGGCGTGGGCCACGACGACTTCGCCGACCGCATGATCGCCGCCAGCGAAAAACCTGATATCAAGACCATCGAATCGAACAGCAATGTCCCCCTACTGGCCGCCACCGGCATCGCTGCGCGCGGCGCCGGCAAGGTGGTCAATCCGCACACCTTCCTGTCGATCAGCGCCACCATCGCCCAGGTCAACAACATCGCCCGCGAGCTGGGCAAGCTCGACCCGGATAACGCCAAGTTCTACCAAACCAATGCCCGTGCCTACGCCAAACGCCTGCGTGCCCTGCGCGCCGAGGCCCTGGCCCAGGTCACCGAAGCCCCCGGCACGACCTTGCGCGTGGCCACCATCCACGCCGCCTACGACTACCTGGTACGTGACTTCGGCCTGGAAGTGACCGCCGTGGTGGAGCCGGCCCACGGCATCGAACCCAGCCCTGCGCAGTTGAAAAAGACCATCGACCAGCTCAAGGCACTGGATGTGAAGGTGATCTTCTCGGAAATGGACTTCCCCTCGGCGTATGTCCAGACCATCCAGCGCGAATCGGGGGTGCGTCTGTATCCGCTGACGCATATCTCCTACGGCGAATACACCCAGGACAAGTACGAGGTGGAAATGAAGCGCAACCTCGACACCGTGGTGCGGGCCATCCAGGAGAACCGCGCGTGACCGCCGCAGCCCACCTGAGCGCCGCCTACGGCCCACGCATCGCGTTCGAGGGCATCGACCTGACCCTGGGCCGCACGCGCATCCTCGAGAACGTACGCTTCGACGTCGCCCCCGGCAGCGTGCATGCGATCGTCGGGCCCAACGGTGGTGGCAAAAGTTCGCTGATCAAGACCCTGCTTGGGCAGATGCCACACCAGGGCCAACTGACCCTGCACTGGCCCGGCGCGCGCGAAGTGATTGGCTACGTACCCCAGGCGTTGGAATTCGACCGTGGCCTGCCGATGACCGTGGACGACTTCATGGCCGCCATGTGCCAGCGGCGCCCGGCGTTTCTCGGCCTGTCGCGGCGGGTACGCCCGGACATCGACTCGGCCTTGGCCCGGGTCGGCATGCTCGAAAAGCGCAAGCGCCGCATGGGCGCGCTGTCTGGCGGTGAACGCCAGCGCGTGCTGCTGGCCCAGGGGCTGATCCCCGAGCCGCAATTGCTGGTGCTGGACGAGCCGATGTCGGCCCTCGACGAAGCGGGCATCCAGGTGTTCGAGCAACTGCTGCACGGCTGGCGCCTGGCCGGCACCACGGTGCTGTGGATCGAGCACGACCTGGAAGCGGTGCTGCGCCTGGCCGACCGGGTCACCGGCCTGAACCGCCAGGTGCTGTTCGATGCCCCGCCCGCCCAGGCCCTGACCCCCGAGCGCCTGCTCGGGCTGTTTTCCGTCCACCCACGCAGCGAGAGCCTTGCCTGATGAATTACGACGCTTTCCGCGAGATGCTCCAGCAGTGGGCCAGCGCAGGTTACCTGCCCGAGGCGCTGGCCTACGGGTTCGTGGTCAATGCCCTGCTCGCCGGGTTGATGATCGGCCCGGTGCTGGGTGGGCTCGGCACGCTGGTGGTGGTCAAGCGCTTTGCCTTCTTTTCCGAGGCGGTCGGCCACGCCGCGCTGACCGGCGTGGCCATTGGCATCCTGCTCGGTGAACCGTACACCGGCCCCTACGGCAGCCTGTTTGGCTACTGCCTGCTGTTCGGCATCCTGCTCAATTTTCTGCGCAACCGCACCGGGCTTTCGCCGGATACGCTGATCGGGGTGTTCCTCTCGGTGTCCCTGGCGCTGGGCGCCAGCCTGCTGCTGATGCTGGCCGGCAAGATCAACGTGCACATTCTGGAGAACGTGCTGTTCGGCTCGGTGCTGACGGTCAGCGGCCAGGACCTTATGGTGCTGGGGATCGTCGCGACGCTGGTACTGGCGCTGGCCGTGCCACTGTACAACCGCATCATGCTGGCCAGTTTCAACCCGCAACTGGCGGCAGTGCGCGGGGTGGCGGTGAAAACCCTGGACTACTTGTTCGTCGTGCTGGTGACCCTGGTGACGGTGGCCGCAGTGAAGGTGATCGGGGCGATTCTGGTCGGCGCCCTGCTGGTGATCCCCGCTGCCGCCGCGCGCCTGGTAAGCCAGTCGCTCAAGGGGTTTTTCTTCGTGTCGGTGCTGATCGCCACCCTGAGCACCCTGCTCGGCATCCTGCTGCCGATCGTCCTCGACCTACCGGTGCCCTCGGGCGCGGCGATCATCCTGGTCGCCGGGATCTGCTTCGCCCTCGCCGCCCTGGCCCGCGCCCTCGTTCCACGCCTGCAAGGAAACCCGGCATGACCCCGATGCTCAAACGCCTCACCCTCGCCGTCGCCCTGGCCGGCCTGCCGGCCCTGAGCCTGGCCGCGCAGCCCGCTGCCAAGCCCGCCAACGTCCAGGTCCTGACTACCCTGCCACTGACCCACAGCCTGGCGGCCGCGCTGCTACAAGGCACCGCGGTGCAACTGACCCGCGCGGCACCGGCCGAGTTGCCGGCCAGTCGCCAGCCGTCGTACTTCAGCGGACGCGGTGGGCCCAGCCTGCACAAGGCCGCGCTCAAGGCCGACGCGGTGATTGGCGTGCGCTCGATCTGGCGCGACGACCCGCTCTACCCCCTGGCCCGACGCAGCAATATACGCATTGTCGAGATCGACGCCGCGCGCCCGGTGGACGGCGCCCTGCCCGGTATCGCGGTCACCGGTGACGAGGCGTTCGGTGCCTACCCGTGGCTCAACCCGACCAACCTGGGGCGCATGGCCGATGTGCTGGCCAACGACCTGGAACGCCTGTCGCCTGCGGAAAAACCCAAGATCCAGGCCAACCTTGCCGCCCTCAAACGGCAGATGCTGGAGCTGACCGCCAGCAGCCAGGCGCAGCTGGCCGAGGTGGACAACCTCAGCGTGGTCAGCTTGTCCGAACGTCTGGGGTATCTGGCCAGCGGGTTGAACCTGGATCTGGTCGAACAGCCCCTGCCAGCCGACGACAAGTGGGACGACGCGGCGCTCAAGGCGCTGACCGACAACCTCAAGCAGCAGGATGTGGCGTTGGTGCTGCATCACCGCCAGCCCGACCCGAAGGTAGCCGCAGCCATCCAGGCCAGCGGCGCCAGGTTGCTGGTGGTCGACGCCGATGCTCAGGATGCCGTGGCCGGGCTCAAGGCCAGCGTCGAACAGGTAGTCGAAGCGTTGGCGAAGGGCTGATCGCAACCCCTTGTAGTAACGGTCTTGCTCAGTAATTGAAAACTGGCGCGCCCCCTGTGGGAGCGGCTTTGAACTGGTCAAGCAATTTTGGACACCGGTTAAGGTTC
>NZ_VAUO01000029.1 GCF_005796105.1 Pseudomonas mosselii
GCTGCTTAAAACTGTCCAACTTTTGGGGGGCAGTCCATCTGTGTAGGAGCGGCCTTGTGATCGCGAAAGGGCGCTCCTACAACGGTCCGTTTCCAGGCTGCTATCGCTCGCGCAGTGCCTCGCTACGCGCTTTCATGATCGGCTTGAGCAGGTAGCTCATGATGGTCTTTTTGCCCGTCATGATATCCACCGTGGCCACCATGCCCGGAATGATCAACAGGGGCTTTTCGTCGGTGCCCAAGTGGCTTTTATCGGTGCGCAGGCGAATCAGGTAGTAGGTGGTCTTCTTGTCTTCGTCGGTGATGGTGTCGGCACCGATCTGCTCGAGCTTGGCTTTCAGGCCGCCATAAATGGTGTAGTCGTAGGCGCTGAACTTGACCGTTGCTTCCTGGCCGGGATGCAGGAAGGCGATGTCCTTGGGCAGGATCTTCGCCTCGATCACCAAGGTGTCGTCCAGCGGCACGATCTCGATGATATCGCTGCCCGGCTGGATCACGCCGCCGATGGTGTTGACCAGCAACTGCTTGACGATGCCACGTACCGGTGAGGTGACCATGGTGCGGTTGACCCGGTCGTCCAATGCCTTGCTGGTAGCGGTGGCCTTGTTCAGCTCGGTGCGGGCTTCATTGAGCTGCGTCAGCGCTTCGCTGCGGAACTTGCCACGGGTTTCCTCGATCTTGCTTTGAACTTCCTTGATCGCGGCTTCCGCGCGCGGGATTGCCAGCGAAGTGGAGTCCATCTGGCCACGGTTCTCCACTTCGGCCCGGCGCAGGCGCAGCACCTCGACTTGCGAGATCGCGCCCTGGGCCACCAGCGGCTCGGACATGGAGATTTCCTGGCGCAGCAACTGCAGGCTGTTGGCGTACTGCGCGCGTTTGGAGGTGAACTCGCGCAGTTCTTGCTGTTTCTGTACCAACTGCTGCTCCAGGCCGCTGATCTCGTCCTGCAACTGCTGGCGCCGGCTCACATACAGCGACTGTTCGTTGGCGGCCTGGCTGGGGGCGGCCTTGCGCAGTTCTTCGTCGATCTGTAGCGGCTTGTCGTCCACCTCGGCGGTCAAACGCTGCACACGCAGGGCCATGGCTAGGCGCGAGGCCTCGGTCTCGTCGACGTTTGACGCGAAGCGGGTTTCGTCCAGGCGCAGCAGAGGCTGGCCGATATTCACGATCTCGCCTTCCTTCGCGTAGATCTGCGCGACGATACCGCCTTCCAGGTTCTGGATCTTCTGCACCTTGGACGACGGGATTGCCTTGCCTTCGCCGCGTGTCACCTCGTCGATCGGCGCCACGCTGGCCCAGACGATCATGGCCAGGAAGAAAGCGATGATGCCCCAGATGGTCATGCGCACGATGCGTGGCGCATCTTCGATCAGTGCCTTGTTGACTTCGGGCAGGGGCTGCCCGGCAAGCGACTCGGAGCCCTTGAAGTAGCGGCGCATATTGTCCTTGAAACGCCCCATATCCAACTTATGCAACACTGATCTGCCCCTTTTTCAGTGCATCCATGACTGCGGTTTTCGGGCCGTCTGCGACGATCTGACCACGATCGATGACGATCAGTCGGTCAACCAGTGACAGCAACGAGGCGCGGTGGGTGACCAGCAGCACGGTCTTACCTTCGATCACTGCGGCCAGGCGCTGCTTGAGGCGTTCTTCGCCGGTGTTGTCCATGGCGCTGGTAGGTTCGTCGAGCAGCAGGACTTGCGGGTTGAGCAACAGTGCCCTGGCCAAGGCAACGTTCTGGCGTTGGCCACCGGAGAGGTTCTGGCCGCGTTCCCCGACCTGCAACTCGTAGCCGTCGGGGTGCAGGCGGGCGAATTCGTGCACGCCGGCAAGCTCGGCGGCTTGCAGGATCAGTTCGTCCTCGATGTAGCGGGCGCCGCTGACCAGGTTGTCGCGTAGCGTGCCGGCCAGCAACTGGATGTCTTGCGGCACATAGCCGATGTTGTGGCGTAGCTCGCTGACGTCGATCTGGCGGATGTCCACGCCATCGACCAGCAGCGAGCCGTTGTCCGGTTCGTACAAACCGACGATCAGCTTGGCCAGGGAACTCTTGCCCGAACCGCTGCGCCCGATGATGCCGACTTTTTCGCCGGGTTTGATCACTAGGTTGATGCCTTTGAGCGCCTGGTTCTGCTGGTTCGGGTAGGTGAACTCGACCCCACGGAATTCCACGGCGCCTTGCAGTACACGGCGGCTGAGCGGGCGCTCTTCGAAATTGCGTTCCTGGGGCAGCTCCATCATCTGGTCGGTGGAGACCATGGTCACCTTGGCCTGCTGGTAGCGGGCCAGCAGACCGTTGAGCTGACCCAGCGGACCGAGGGCTCGGCCACTGAGCATATAGCAGGCAACCAGCCCGCCCATGCTGAGGTTGCCGTCGATGATCAGGTAAACGCCCACGCAGATCATTGCCACGCCAGCCAGTTGCTGGATCAGCAAGGTGATGTTCATGGCCAGGCCCGACAGTACCTTGACCCGCAGCTCCAGGCGGCTGAGGGTGCCGAGGGTCTGTTCCCACATGTACTGGCGTTCGCTTTCGGCGTTGTTGACCTTGACCGCGTCGAGTCCGGCGAGGGTCTCGATCAGGCTCGACTGGCGCTCCGAAGCCAGGGCCATGGTGCGCTCCATGGTTGCCATCAGGGGCTTTTGCAGGGCATAGCCAATGCCCAGGGCGAGCGGGAAGGCCAGGACCGGGATCCATACCAGGTGGCCGCCGACGATGGCGATCACCATCAGGATCAGCAAGGTGAACGGCAGGTCGATCAGGCTGGTCAGGGTGAGCGAGGCGAGGAAGTCGCGCAGGCCCTGGAACTCGTGGATGTTCTGGGCGAAGCTGCCTACCCGCGCGGGCCGGTACTTCATCGACATACCGACGATACGCTCGAACAATGTGGCCGAAATGATCAGGTCGGTCTTCTTGCCCGCCAAGTCCAGGCACAGGCTGCGTAAGCCTTTGAGCACCAGGTCGAACACATACGCGATGCCGATGCCGATGGCCAGTACCCACAGCGTCGAGGTGGCTTGGTTAGGGACCACGCGGTCGTACACGTTCATCACGAACAGTGGCGCGCCGAGGGCGATCAGGTTGATTACCAGGCTGGCGGCGATGGCGTCGATGTACAACCACTTGCTGCGCATCAGCGTGTCGCGGAACCACGAGCGCGCGCGCGGGATGAGGTTACCGTGGTTGACGTCGAACTTGTGTTGCGGCTGGGCGAAGAATACCTTGCCGGTATAGTCGCTCTGCAGGGCTTCACGGCTGATCAGTACCTCACCGCCGTCGCTCTCACTGAGCAACAGGCGCGCGGTGTCGTCGTTCTCCCAACCGACCAGCACGGCGCTGCGGCCCTCTTTGAGCAGCAGCATGGCTGGCATGGCGATGGTCGGGATCTGCTCCAGCTTACGTTGCAGCAGGCGCCCCTGCAGCCCCGCGCGGGCCGCTGCACGGGGCAGCAGCTCGGCGTTCAGGCGTTGGGCCGGCAAGGGCAGGCCGGTGGTGAGCATGGCCCGGCTAGCGGGCTTCTGATGCAGGACACACAGGGTCAACAGACTGTCCAGCAATGGGTCGTCGTGCTGACTGCGTGGATCGTGACTGAGCTGCACTCGACTGACTTCGGATTCCACGAGGCGCCTCTTCATCCTTGCAGGGGTTGTCCAAGGTGCGCCATCAATTCATGCCTGGCAGGCTCACCTTGGGTTTCAGGTCGTTCTGCACAACGGTCGCCAGAGGGGCTACGACGCCCTGGCTCTTGAGCAGTTGGCCAATGGTCGCCTTGATTCGGTACTGAGTAAACATCTGTGTGTTCTTCACCTCCAGCAACCGACGCTGGGCGGTAAAGGTTTCGTTCTCGCTGTCGAGCAAGTCGAGCAGGGTGCGTTCACCCAGGCTGAACTGTTGCTGGTAGGCGCTGCGAACCCGGGTACTGTGATCGACATACTGCTGTGCGATTGGCAGCTGTGCATTGGCGTTCTCCAGGGCATTCCATGCCAAGCCTAACTCCTCATTGAGCTGGCGCAAGGCGTTGTTGCGAATATCCAGCGCCTGGTTGCTCAAATAGGCCTTCGATTCCAGGTCGGCCTTGTTGCTGCCACCGGCATACAAATTGAAGTTCATCCGCAGCATGGCCTGCCACTCGTTGTTGTGGCCGACGGTGCCGTCGAGGTTGTTGTCGGCGGTGCGACCGACTTCGGCATCGAAACGAGGGTAGAAGGTCGACTTGGCTGCTTGGTACTGCTTTTCTGCTGCCGCGATATCCGATTCGGCCGAGCGCAGGATCGGGCTGTCTTCGATCAACTGATGGCGCGCCTCGTCGAGGCTGGCTGGCAGCAAGTCGACAAACGGTGTGGGCGTGCTTAACTCGTCTGGCATTTGCCCCACGACGCTCAGGAAGTTGGTGTTGGCGTCGGCCAGGTTGGTCTGCTCGGTGATCAGGTTGTTGCGGGCTTGGGCCTGGCGCGCTTCGGCCTGATCAAGGTCTGCCATGCGGCCGACGCCACGGGCTGTGCGCAGCTTGATCTGATCGAGGATACGGTCGTGGTTGCGCAGGTTTTCTTCGGCCAGGCGCACCATTTCGCGGCGCGTCAGTACGTCCAGATAGACCTGTGCAACGTTGAGCGCAGTGCGCTCAGAGGTACCCAGCAGGGAGTAGGCGCGAGCGTTGACGGTGGCTTGTTGACGCCCGACTTCGCTGGAGGTGGCAAAGCCGTCAAAAACCATCTGGCGCAAGCGGATGGCGGACTCGCCGCGGTTAAGGGTTTCCCAGCGATTACCGTTGCTCGGGCTGTCGGTGCCCTCGCGACCATAACCGGCTGTCACGTCGACCCTGGGCAGGTAACCGCCTTGGGCTGCTCGCAGTTGGTAGTCCGCAGCGGTGCGAGCATTCACCCCAGCCTGGATTTCCGGGTGTACGTCGAGGGCCCTCTGCATGGCTTCGGGCAAGGTTTGTGCTTGAGCGAGCGAGGCGGCAAGAACGAAAGGAAGAGCGGTGAACAGTGGCGCACGCATAATTGCTGATTTCCCGAGATTGCTGTTGTCCCAAATCACGACCGAAGCCATTCCTGCCCTGGAGAATGGCAACCCCGATTTCCGTGGGTAGGAAGCTTCTGAAAAGGCAGTGCGATTAATACGAAAGAAAGGGCTGTTTAAGGGCAAATATCAATGTGACATTAGGGTGGCGATTGTTTAGGATGGCAACCAGAAGGTCAATAGTTTGGCATAAAGTTAATCGCCATAAGTTATAGACGTATTTTTGACGCAACCAGTGTCAAAAACATTACTGAAACATTCCATCGGTCGCCGCCGGCAGGTGCTTGAGCGGGCATGGAAGCCACACTGAACGGTTAGCCCGGAGAGTCCAATGAGCACTGTTGTCGCCATCGTCAAAAGCATTGTTGGCCAAGTCATTGCTGTATCCCCAGAAGGCATCCGACGCGTTCTAGTCGAAGGCGACCGTCTGTTCGCGGGTGAACATGTAGAGACCGGTGCAGGCGGCGCGGTCACATTGGAATTGGCCGATGGTCGGCTGCTCGACCTGGGTCGCGATACCCAGTGGAGCGCCGATGCTCCCGACAGCGTCACCGACCTGAGCGAGGCCACGGCCCAGCAGGCGCCTTCGGTCGAAGAGCTGCAACAGGCCATTGCCGCCGGCGCTGACCCGACCACCGACCTTGAAGCGACCGCAGCTGGCCCGGCTGCCGCCGGTGGTGGCTCGGTTGGCGGCGGGCATAGCTTCGTGCTGCTGCAAGAGACCGCAGGGGTGGTCGATCCGACCATCGGCTTCCCCACCGGCCCCATCGGTTTCGCCGCTGGGCTGGCGACCAACACCGTTGGCGCGCTGAACGCTAACGCTGCCGCCGCCACCACGACCACTGCACCCTTCGCGACTAGCGTGACCCTCAGCGCCACCCCTTCGATCACCGAGGCGGGTGGCGTCATCGTATATACAGCCACCGTGGGCCGCGCGCCGACCAGCGACCTGGTCGTGACCTTGTCCAACGGCAGCGTCATCGTGATCTCTGCTGGCCAGACCACTGGCACCGTCAACGTTGACATCGCGCCCAACGATACGCCGTACATCGACGGTAGCCAGCTGTCTGCCAGCATCACCGGCACCACGGGTGGCAATGGCCTGATCGTTACCATCGATCCTACCCCTGCGGTGACGGTGATCAACGATACCATCGACACCACTACCGTCACGGTGACGGCCGTTCCGGCGAACGAAGGCGACGCGAACGTCACCTTCAACTTCCAGCTGAGCAATCCGCCGCAGACGGGCAGTGCAACCACCCTGACCGTGAACGTTGGCGGCACCGAATATCAGGTCAACGTCGACGCCAGCGGCAAAGGCACGCTGCAAGTCCCGAATACCAACGTCGATGACGTCTACAAAGACGAGAGCACTGTCACAGCCACTGTGACCAAGGTGGAGGGCGGTAACTTCGAGAACGTCAGCCTGACCGGCGCTTCGGCGACCGCGACCGTGGCTGACACCCTCGATACCACCACCGTCACCGTCACGGCAGACCCAGCGAAAGAAGGCGACGCGAACGTCACCTTCAACTTCCAGCTGAGCAATCCGCCGCAGACTGGCAGCGCTACTACGCTGACTGTGAACGTCGGTGGTACTGAGTATCAGGTCAACGTCGATGCCAGCGGTAAAGGCACGCTGCAAGTCCCGAACACCAACGTCGATGACGTCTACAAGGACGAAAGCACTGTCACTGCGACCGTTACCAAAGTCGAAGGTGGCAACTTCGAGAATGTCAGCCTGAACGGCGCTTCGGCGACCGCGACTGTGGCCGAC
>NZ_VAUO01000003.1 GCF_005796105.1 Pseudomonas mosselii
GGGTTGGATTGGTGTCCAACTTCTTGGGGGCAGTCCAGGTATTGCACATGCCTGCAAGGCAGTGAACAGCCTGTGGGAGCGGGCTTGCCCGCGAATGGGCCGCCAAGCGGCCCCTGTTACTTGCGCCCCTTCACCGCCGCTGGCGCCTTGCCGGCTTTCATCTGCTGCAACAACGGCGTGCACTGGTTCGGCACATCGCCGCTGCTCGGCGCGATAAGCGCCAGCAAGCCCGCTGCTGGGCCGGCCACCACACCCAGCGCTACCATTCCCGCCCCCCGCAGCGCCAACGGCACCGCCTGCACCCCGGCACTCGGCTTGGCGAACGGGCCGCGAACGTACAGCGGCGAGCGCAGCGAGAACAGGCGCAGGCCCTTGGACTCGGGGTTGATCTTCAGGTCCAGTTGCTCACTGGTGAAGTTGGCGGTGCCGTTGATGTAGATGATCGCGTTCTCGGTATCGAAGACGAATAAACGCGTGGTCGCCAAGCCGTTCTTGACCCCGACATCGGCGGCGGCGCAATTGATCTTCACGTCCTCGTCACCGAACAACTTTCCGATCACGTAGTTACCCACGTTCAACCCGGCAATCTCCATCAGGCTACGGCTGATGGCGCCATCGTTGATCAGCAGGCGCAGGTCGCCGTTGGCGGTCCCGAGCAGCGCGGCCACGGAGTTGCCTCGACCACTGAGGTCGGCATCGCCGTTGAGTTCACCGAAACTGGTCTGCATGGGCGCGAACGTCGGGAACAGTTGCTTGAGCTTGAAGCCGCGTGCGGTCAACTGGGCGCGGCCCTCCATTGGCGTGGTGCGCCCATCCAGACGGATGTTGGCATCGAGGTTACCGCCCGCCACACCGAAGCGCAGCGGCTCCAGGCGCAGCAGGCCGTCGTCGAGGATCACATGCGCCGCCAGGTCGTTGAACGGCAGTTTCTCGCTATGCACGATGCGCTTGCCCGCGAAGCTGACGTCGGCGTCCATGGCACGCCAGCGCTCGGTGCGAAACGCTTCCACCGGCAGCACCTTGCCGCTCGGCTGCTTGCTGGCACCGCCGCGGGCTTTCTGCTCGCTGTTGGAGTCGGCACCGATCAACGGCGCGAGGTCCTTGAACAGCAGTTGGTTGGACACCAGGTTGCCCGACAACTTCGGCCGTGGCTGGCTGGCAACGAAAGCCAGGTCGCCGTGAATGTCGCTGTCACCGATCTTGCCGTTGAAACCTTCGTAGCGGAACTGCGCGCCGTCTGCGGCGTGCAGGTTGGCGGTCAGATGCCCGTCGGTGGCATACGCCGGGGTATCCGGCAGGGTGACGCCGGTCAGCGGGTAGAGGTTGCCCAGGCTGCTGCCGGAGAGTTTCAGGCGCAGATCCAGAGCACCAAGGTTGCGCGGGTCGGTCAGGGTGCCAGCCAACGCGACCTGGGTGTCGCCAATACGCGCATCGGCCTGCAAGGGGAACGGCTGGCGGGCGTCCTGCAAGGCCAGCAGCCCACCGATCTTGCCCGTGGCGGACACCGGCTGGTCCTTGTAACGCCCCTGGGCCTTGAGGCCGAAAGCATAGTCCTGAGCACCTGCGCTCTTCTCGGCGCGCGCCTTGCCGACGATGTCGCTGAACGGAATCGGCTTGCCGAGTGGATCGACCTGCACCTTCAAGCGGGTCTTGAGGGTTTGGTCGTCGAAACTGATGTTGCCTTGATCAAAGCCAATCGCACCGATATCCAGCACCCACTTGGAGGGCGGCTCATGCTCGTCCTTGGGCCCCAGGTCGAAGGTCCAGTTGGCGCGGCCATCGGCCAGGCGGGTGAGGCTGGCGGTGGGCTTGACCAGATCGATACGCGGGATGCTGATGCGCTGGACAATCAACGGCAACGGCGCCAGGCGAAACTCGACCCGCTGCAGGCTGACCATCTGCGGCGTCTTGAGCCAGTCAGGGTTGCCCAGCACCAGGTCTTCGGCGCTGAAGTGCGGCCAAGGCACGAAAGCCCGCCAGCCGCCCTCTTCAGGTTCGGTGCGCCAATGCACGGCCAAGTTGCCGTTGATCGCGAACGGCCGATGCAGGGCTGCGGAGACCTTTTCATTGAGCAGCGGCTTGACCCGGTTCCAATCGAATGTGGCGATCACCACGACCAGAATCGCCAGCAGCGTGGCGAGGGTGGCGAAACTCCAGACAAGGATTCTGGCGGGGCGCGTCATTGCGGGGTTCTCCTGACTGCGTGGCACGAGGCGGCGTAGCGGTGGCGCTTTGTATGTGGGACTGATGAAACACCGCTGGGTTTAATCCGCTGCACCATGATACCCAGGTTTTTCTGATGCCTTGCTCAGGTTTTGCCCGTCTCGACACCTCGATGTTACGCCCCGGCGCGCGTGAGGAATGCCTGCCGCGAGCGCCGGAACCCTTGATCCAGAGCCTCTGCGCTTAAGTATCAATGGCGTCGATTGTTACCATTATCCTGATGAACTTTTCTCTGGCGTTACTGGGCGTAGCATTGCCTTCGTACCCACTTTCCAGCCCTCCAGAGGAGCACCGAATCATGAAACGCCAACTGCTGCTAAGCCTGACCCTTTCCGTACTGGCTGCCAACGCCTTCGCGCTGCCTGCCGGCGACCAGCACCTGACCGCCGAGTCGCGCTCCAGCGCGGTGACCGTGGCCAAATCGCTCGACACCCTGGCCGAAGGTGGCGCAGAACGCCTGCAAGAACGCGCTGGTCGTCTGGCCGAAGGTGGCTCGGACCGCCTGATCGAACGTAACGACCGCGTTGCCGAGGGTGGCTCGGACCGCCTGATCGAACGCAACGACCGTGTTGTCGAAGGTGGCTCGGACCGTCTGATCGAACGTAACGACCGCGTTGCCGAAGGTGGCTCGGACCGCCTGATCGAACGTAACGACCGCGTTGCCGAAGGTGGCTCGGATCGCCTGATCGAACGTAACGACCGCGTTGCCGAAGGTGGCTCGGATCGCCTGATCGAACGTAACGACCGTGTTGCCGAAGGTGGCTCTGACCGCCTGATCGAATTCAGCCGTGTGAGCTGATCGCCATGGCCGAAAACAACAACTTACCCTGCTGTATCTGCTCCCCTCCAAGCCCGGTCCATTGACCGGGCTTCGTTTTTTTATCCAGAATGCCCAGCCGTACCCCCACAAGACCCTGCCCATGCTGCCGCGCGCCGAACAGAAGCTGCAAACCCGCCAGGCCCTGCTGGATGCCGCCTGCCTGCTGATGGAGAGCGGTCGTGGTTTCGGCAGTATCAGCCTGCGCGAAGTCGCCAAGGCAGCGGGTATCGTACCTACCGGCTTCTACCGCCATTTTCCCGATATGGATGCGCTGGGCCTGGCCTTGGTCGAAGAGATCGACGCCACCTTCCGCCAGACTATCCGCCTGGTGCGCCAGAACGAATTCGAACTGGGCGGTATCACCGACGCCTCGGTACGTATTTTTCTCGATGTGGTCGCCGCTCACCACGCGCAGTTTCTGTTCCTGGCGCGCGAGCAGTATGGTGGCTCACAAGCGGTCCGCCAGGCCATCGCCCGCCTGCGCCAGGCCATCAGTTCCGACCTGGCCACCGACCTTGCGCGCATGCCGCGCTGGCAGCACCTGGACGGCGCCGCGCTGGCAGTGATGGCCGACCTGGTGGTCAAGACCGTGTTCGCCACCCTGCCGGAACTGATCGACAGCCCCGAGCCGGGCAACCCTCAGGCCATCAGCGCCCAGGAAAAAATCACCCAGCAGTTGCGCTTTATCTTCGTCGGCGCGCGGCATTGGCAAGGGCTGGGTAACCCCAGCTGAGGCCGCTTCAAGCTTCAAGCTACGAGCGGCAAACAAGGCGCGCGCAGGCTTTTTCTTGCAGCTTGCAGCTTGCAACTCGCCGCTTGCTGCTACCATGGCGCCCTGCCCGACCGTCCACGAGCGCCAGCATGTCCGACCCCCGCCCCGCATTGACCCGCTTCCGCCAGCATTTCGCCGAACGCATCGTGCCGTTGTGGCAAGGTCCGGGCTGGAACGCCGACCTGGCGCTGCCCTATGAGGCGCTCGACGCCCAGCACCAGCCACTGCCCGTACAGCGCTACCGCGCCATGGCCTGCGCGCGCCAGCTCTACCTGTTCAGCAGCCGTATCGAGCAACCGGGCGCAGCCGAACGGGCTGGCGCGTTGTTCCGCTCGCTGCAACGCCACTTCCACGATGCAGAGCACGGCGGCTGGTTCTACAGCATCGACGCCGAAGGCAAGCCGCTGGACCGGCGCAAAGACCTGTACACCCACGCCTTCATCGTCTTCGCCTGCGCACATTACTGGGGCAAGGTGCGCGAAGGCTTGGTGGCGTCGGCGCTCGACGCCGCGCTGGAGATCGTCGCCGAGCAGTTCGCCCGGGACGATGGTCTGTACGAGGCAAGCCTTGGCGAGGACTGGTCGGACCTGGGCAGCGGCCCGTTGCAGAACCCGCAAATGCACCTGGCCGAAGCCTTCCTGCAGGTGCTGGCCGTGCGTGAGGACCACGCCACCCAGCAGGCCTTGCTGGACCTGTGCAACGCCTTGCAAACGCATTTCATAGAGCCGCAGCATGGGTTGATGCTGGAGAAGCCACGCGGAGCTGTGGATAACTGGTTCGAGCCCGGTCACCAGTTCGAGTGGTTCTATCTACTGGAGACTTCGCCGTTGCTGCGCGGCACGCCGTTGCATGCGTCCCTCGAACGTGCCTTCGGCTATGCCGAACGCTACGGCGTGAAGGATTCGGCCGTACTGGCGATGCTCGATGTGCACGGCAAGGTGCTCGACGCCACTCAGCGGATCTGGGCACAGGCTGAATACCTGCGCGCCCTGGCACTACGTCCAGACAGCGACGAGCAGCGGCAGGCGCAACTGCATGCCCTGCACGCAAGATTTCTGCACGACGCCGGCTGGTATGAATGTCGGGACGCTGCCGGCGCCGTCAGCCGGCATGACATGCCTTCGACGACCCCCTACCACCTGGCGACCTGCCTGGAAGGCCTGCAGCGCCTGCCCTGACAGCGTCCAGACGCTGACGCGCTCGTGGGCGACTGACATATCTAGTCGCCGCATGAGCGCGCAGGTCCGACGCCGCTGACACTCAGCCCTTGGCCGAACGATCGATCGAGAACCCGGCCCAGTCCTGGCTCACCGGCATCAGCTCAAGGTTGTTGATATTCACGTGGGCCGGCTGATTGAGCACCCAGAAGATGGTCTCGGCAATATCCTGCGGCTGGATTGGCTCGGCACCGGCGTAGGTGGCATCGTACTTGGCTTGGTCACCGCCGAAACGCACCAGCGAGAACTCGCTCTCGCACAGGCCCGGCTCGATGTTGGTGACTCGCACCCCGGTGCCGCGCAGGTCGCAACGCAGGCTCAGGGAGAACTGGCCGACGAAAGCCTTGGTGCCGCCGTAGACATTGCTGCCTGGGTACGGGTAGTTGCCCGCCACCGAGCCAACGTTGAGGATCGACGCACCGCGACCGTGAGCGATCAGGCGTGGCAGCAGCAGCCGGGTGGTGAACATCAAGCCTTTGATGTTGGTATCGACCATGGTCTCCCAATCGTCCAGGCTACAGTTTTGCGCAGCATCCACACCCAGCGCCAGGCCGGCGTTGTTGACCAAACCCTGAAGCTTGTCGAACGCCGGTGGCAGGCTGGCAATGGCCGCCTCCATGGCCTTGCGATCACGCACATCGACCACCAAGCCGTGCACTTCAGTCTTGGCCGACAGTTCGGCGCACAGAGCGTCCAGGCGCTCCTTGCGACGGCCGGTCAGAACCAGCTTCCAGCCGGCATCGGCAAAGCGACGGGCAGTGGCCTCGCCGAAACCGGAAGTGGCACCTGTGATGAATACGCTGGGCGTCATGCTTGTCTCTCCTCGCAGTGGATAATCGTCGGAAGGCCTCGCAGCATGCCCGTCGCGCGCGTTGACGACAACCGTTGCAGCGCTTGCTCAAAAAACGTACAGCATCGCCAAAGCCCCGTGACAGAGGGCTTGCATGAGGCTATGCGCACGTTATCCACAAGGCTTTCCCCACCGATTGGGGGCAACTCAGCAAAGCCGGTTTGCCCATTCGCGCCTGTGGAAATCTGCGGTGATGGCCCAACGCTTTCAAGCATGCCGCCTGCGGCAGTCTGTCCAAGGCTTTTGCACAGAGTTATCCACAGACTTTCTCACCTATGGAGAGACGCTTGCTTGTGCCGAAAAGTACAGTGAAATCCTGCACGAGGCACAGCTGCTCAAAAAACGACCAACCCCTTGAAAGCCTTGAAAAACAAGCCTTACAGAGAAGTGCCACCATGTTTTCCACAGCCGGTTCCACACAATCGGTGGAAAGCTTTGTACGTGTAGAAACAAGCGCTTGCGGCAGGATTGTGGAGTGCTTCGGGAAAGATATGCGACAAGTTGTCCACATGCTGTGCCTGATTCCCGTAGCACTGCGCAACAGCAAAATCCACCGCCCCCCTTGTAGGAGCGGCCTTGTGCCGCGAACACCGGCATAGCCGGTGCCATGCACCGCGCCGCCTGCTCCTGTAACGCATCGCGAAGCAGGCAAATCAGTGGATAGCGTTGGCTATGCGGGTGTTCGCGGCACAAGGCCGCTCCTTATAGCGCTGAACCGCGATGGGGGATTGTTCAGTGCCCGCCCAGATAGGCGTTACGCACCTCCTCGTTGACCAACAACTCCTGCCCGGTGCCGGTCATGCGAATCTGCCCGTTGACCATCACGTAGGCACGGTCCGATAACTTCAACGCGTGGTTGGCGTTCTGCTCGACCAGGAAAATGGTCATGCCGCTTTGCGCCAGCTCGCGCAAGGTGGCGAAGATCTGCTTGACCACGATCGGCGCCAGCCCCAGCGAGGGTTCATCGAGCAGCAGCAGCTTGGGCCGGCTCATCAACGCGCGGGCGATGGCAAGCATCTGCTGCTCGCCCCCGGACATGGTCATCGCTCGCTGGTTGCGCCGCTCCTTCAGACGCGGGAACAACGCGTACATGCGCTGCATGTCTTCGTCGGCATGCTGGTCGCCGATGGGGATGGTGCCCATCATCAGGTTTTCCTCGACGCTCATGTCAGGGAACACCCGGCGCCCTTCCGGCGACTGGGCGATGCCGTTGGAGGCGATGTAGTGCGACGACTTGCGAGTGATGTCGGTGCCACGGTAGACGATTTGCCCCGACGCCGCCCGAGGCTGGCCGAAGATCGACATCAGCAGCGTCGACTTGCCCGCGCCGTTGGCCCCGATCAGGCTGACCGTCTCGCCTTCGTTGATGTGCATCGAGACTTTCTTCAAGGCCTGGATCGGCCCGTAGAACACGTCCAGCTCCTTCAGTTCGAGAATGGGTGCACTCATACCAGTTCCTCTTCGTCGGCACCCAGGTAGGCGGCGATCACCGTGGGGTTGTTACGGATGTCCTGCGGCGCGCCTTCAGCGATCACGTTGCCGTGGTCAAGCACCACGATATGGTCGGAAATGCTCATGACCATGCCCATGTCGTGCTCGATCAACACTACGGTGATGTCGTGCTCGTCACGCAGCACCCGGATCATGCGGCTGAGGGCTTCGGTCTCCTGCGGGTTGAGGCCGGCAGCCGGCTCGTCCAGGCAGATGATCTTCGGCCGCGTGCACATGGCCCGGGCGATTTCCAGACGGCGTTGCTGGCCATACGACAGCTCGCCGGCCAGGCGGTTGGCGCAATCGACCAAGTCGACCACCTCCAGCCAGTAGAACGCATGGTCCAGCGCGTCGCTCTCGGCCTGGCGGTAGGCCTTGGTGTTGAGCACACCGGCCAACAGGTTGCGGTTGACCCACATGTGCTGGGCCACCAGCAGGTTTTCCACCACCGACATTTCCTTGAACAGGCGAATGTTCTGGAACGTGCGCGCCAGTCCTGCACGGTTGACCAGATGGGTGCCGCCGAACATCTTGTAGTAGAGGCGGTTGGCGAAACGTGCTGGCGAGACGAAGTCCGCCGGCTGGAAACGCTCGCCCAGCAACTGGATCACGTTGGTGGTAGCGCCGCGCACATTCAGCTCGATGCGTCCGCCGCTGGCCTTGTAGAACCCGGTGAGGCAATTGAACACGGTGGTCTTGCCGGCGCCGTTGGGGCCGATCAGGGCGAAGATCTGGTTACGCTTGACCTTCAAGCTCACGTCGCTGAGCGCCTTGATACCGCCGAACTGCATCATCAGGTTGTCGACTGACAGAATGATTTCATCGCTCATGGCGCCACTCCTTTACGCGGGACTACACCAGTACGGCTGATGCGAATCAGCCCCCGCGGTCGCCAGATCATCATCAACACCATCAACACGCCGAACAGCAGCACGCGGTATTCGGAGAAGCTGCGCAGCAGTTCCGGCGCCACGGTGAGCACGAAGGCCGCGATCACCACACCCACGGTCGACCCCATACCCCCCAGTACCACGATGGCCAGGATCAGCGCCGACTCGAAGAAGGTGAACGACGACGGGTTGACGAAGCCCTGATAGGTGGCGAAGAACACCCCGGCAAGGCCGGCGGTGGACGCGCCCAGGGTGAAGGCCGAGAGCTTGACCAGGACGTGGTTCAGGCCCATGGAACGGCAGGCGATTTCGTCCTCGCGCAGCGCCTCCCAGGCACGCCCTACCGGCATCCGGGTCAGTCGATGCTTGACGTACAGTACCGCCAGCACCACCAGGAACAGCACCGCGTAGATGAACACGAACTTGAGGTTGGCGTTGTATTCGAAGCCGAAGAACTCGTGGATCGGGACACCCCCATCCTTGGCTCGACGGCCGAACTCCAAGCCGAAGAAGGTCGGAGATGGTGCGGGCATGCCGTTGGGCCCGCCAGTGAACGACAGCCAGTTGTTCAACACCAGGCGGATGATCTCACCAAAGCCCAGGGTCACGATCGCCAGGTAGTCCCCGTGCATTCGCAACACCGGGAACCCCAGTATGCAGCCCGCCAGCGCCGCCGCGATGGCCGCCAACGGCAGCACGCTCCAGAAGCCCAGGCCCAGGTATTGGTAACCCAGCGCCAGGCCGTAGGCGCCAATGGCGTAGAACGCCACGTAGCCCAGGTCGAGCAACCCGGCCAGGCCCACCACGATGTTCAGGCCAAGGCCCAGCAGCACGTAGATCAGCCCGAGAATGACGACCGTCAGCAGGTACTTGTTGGCAAAGATGGGGAACACGATGGCGATCACGATCAACGCCGGAATGATGTAGCGCAGGCGGCTCTTGTAGTCCGGCGCCAGCACATGCACGCCGGAGCCGCCGCTGTCGAAACCTTGCTGGATGCGTTGGCCGCTGGCGGTTTGCAGGAACAGGCTGAGCGCAAAGCGCCCGACCATCACCGCACCGACCAGCCAGGCCACGCGCGACGGCTCGGCATTGAAGCTGTAGCCGTCGAGCACGACGCCCACGACCGGGCCGAACACGATGAGCGCCAGCAGACCGGCAACGACCGTTTCGATCAGGCTGCGCTTGAGGTCGAGACCCTTGGTTTGTGTAGCTTGGGCAGTATTGGCAACAGACATGTTCACACCTTAGCCACGAGCGGGCGGCCCAGCAGGCCTTGTGGACGGAAGATGAGGATGATCACCAGCAGCGAGAAGCTGAACACGTCCTTGTAGTCGGAGTTGATCAGCCCGGAGAACAGCGACTCGGAGATTCCCAGGATGATGCCGCCAAGCATCGCACCGGGTAGCGAGCCAATACCGCCCAGTACGGCGGCAGTGAACGCCTTGATGCCAATGATGAAGCCGGCATAGAAATCGAAGGTGCCGTAGTTCATGGTGATCAAAACGCCGGCCAGCGCGGCCATCACCGCACCGATGACGAATACGTAGGAGATCACTCGGTCAGTGTTGATACCCAGGATCGAGGCCATCTTGCGATCCTGCTGGGTCGCACGGCACATGCGGCCGAGCTTGGTGTACTTGATCACGTAGGTGAGCAGCCCCATGCCGACGAACGCGGCGACCAGGATGAAGATCTTGGTGTAGGTGAGCTGTACGAAGCCTGAGCCCACGTCGATGCGCATGGCGCCTTCGAGCAGGGTCGGCACGCCTTGCTGGCGAGCGCCTTGGCTGAGCTGGGCGTAGTTTTGCAGGATCAGCGAGATACCGATGGCGCTGATTAGCGGGGCAAGGCGGGTGGAGTTGCGTAGCGGCTTGTAGGCGATACGCTCGATGGTGAAGCCATAGACGCCGGTAACGACGACGGTGAACAACAGCGTGCCAAGCATCAGCAACGGGAAGGATTCGATGCCGAAGTAGGCCAGCAATGCCAGGCTGATCGCCGCGAGGTACGCGGAGATCATGTAAACCTCGCCGTGCGCGAAGTTGATCATGCCGATGATGCCATAGACCATTGTGTAGCCGATGGCGATCAGGCCATAGACCGACCCGAGGGTCAGGCCATTGACCAGTTGCTGCAGGAAAATACCATCCATAACGCAATCTCACCTGATTGAGATTGCACGAGCGCCGACCACGGGCAGACCACGCATGACGCGGCCCTCGCAGCGCAGAACTGTGCAGATCTACGGATAAAGACAGGTACCGCGGGGCCACGGCCCGGGCGCGCGAAGGCCCGGGCCGGTGGCCGTTGTTATTGTTGTTTTTCCAGCTGGTGGTACTTGCCTTGGGCATCCCACTGGTAGACCACGTAGTCCGAGACAGTCAGGTCACCCTTGCTGTCCCACTTCTTCTCGCCCATGACGGTCTTGACTGGGTTGGCCTTGAGCCACTTGGCCGCGTCTTCGCCCTTGTTCGACTTGGCGCCATTGAATGCGGCAGCCAGCGCCTGGAGCGAGGCGTAGGCGTACAGGGTATAGCCCTCAGGCTCGGTGCCAGCCTTGCGGAACTCCTCCACCACGGCCTTGCTGTCTGGCAGCAGGCGCGGGTCGGCGCCGAAGGTCATGTACACACCGTCGACGTACTGCGCACCGCCGGCAGTGGTGACCAGCTCGTCGGTGACGATGCCGTCGTCGGACATGAACTTGACGTCCTTCAGGCCCTGCTCGCGCAACTGACGGACCAGCGGGCCAGCCTCGGGGTGCAGACCGCCGAAGTAGACCACGTCGGCGCCGGCAGAGCGGATCTTGGTGACCACGGCGCTGAAGTCTTTCTCGCCACGGGTCAGGCCTTCGTACAGCACAGGCTTCACGCCGCGCTTCTCAAGCTGCGCCTTGGTGGCATCGGCCAGGCCTTGGCCGTAGGTGTCCTTATCGTGCAGCACGACGACCTTCTTGCCCTTAAGCACATCGACGATGTAGTTGCCGGCGACAATGCCCTGCTGGTCGTCGCGGCCGCACATGCGGAACATCGCGGACAAGCCGCGCTCAGTCACTTGTGGGTTGGTCGAACCGGGGGTAATGGCGATCACGCCAGCTTCGTCATACACCTCGGAAGCGGGGATGGTGTTGGAGGAGCAGAAGTGCCCTACCACGCCGATCACCTTGTCCTGATCGACCAGGCGGTTGGCCACGGCCACGGCCTGTTTGGGCTCACAGGCGTCGTCGCCCTTGACCAGGACGATCTTCTCGCCGTTAACGCCGCCAGCGGCGTTGATCTTGTCGGCCGCTGCCTGCGCACCTTTCATGTACTGCTCGCCAAACGCTGCGTTGGCTCCCGTCATGGGGCCCGCGACACCGATCTTGATGTCGGCCTGAACATACGAAGAAACACCCAGGGCGGTGGCAACAGCCAGTGCCAGGAAACCTTTCTTGTAAAACGTCTGCGACATGAGGTGGTGCTCCTAGAGTTTTTTTGGTTGGCACTACAACTTCTCAACCCTGTGCTCAGAGCAAGGGCCGTGCCATCGGTTTTGTCTTCTCGGAAAACGCAGGACCGCGGGCTGCACGAGGCGACCGACGGCCTTTTCTTTATGGAGCGTGCAACCGTCTGCAATGGGCAAGGCGCTACCAAACACATAGACAGGTCGCAACCCAGCCAGTGCCATCATTGCAACCCTCGCAAGTGTTAACGTGCAACCAACCTGTAACAGCAGACGTCACCGAAGTGCACACCACTGGTGCGCGACTGCTACAGGCGGCACCGTTTAAAGGCTAGCTGGTGCACGGAAATTTACCCGCCGCGCGTGTTTCGGCCTTGCGGATGGCCCGGTGAGAGCGCACTTGACCGTGAACAGGCCGGCGCAGACACAACAAGGCTGAAAAGGCTGGCACAATGTCCGCCATTCGCCGCTTCCGGAGCCTTATTGATGAGCGAGAGCGCATTCGCCGAGCGCATCGTGCACAACCTGCTCGACACCGATTTCTACAAACTGACGATGATGCAGGCTGTGCTGCACAACTACCCGGACGCCGACGTCGAATGGGAGTTTCGCTGCCGCAACGGCGAAGACCTACGCCCCTACCTCGCCGACATCCGCGCACAGCTCGAATTGCTCAGCGAACTCACCCTGGATGATGGCCAGTTGGCGTTCCTGGAGCGCATCAGTTTCCTCAAACCGGATTTCCTGCGCTTTCTGCGCCTGTTCCGCTTCAACCTACGCTATGTGCACTTGGGGATAGAGCACGATCAACTGTGCCTGCGCCTGCGCGGCCCTTGGCTGCATGTGATCCTGTTCGAAGTGCCGCTGCTGGCCATCATCAGCGAGGTGCGCAACCGCCACCTGCATCCGCGCCTGCGCCTGAGCGAGGCCCGCGACCAGTTGCAACGCAAATTCGACTGGCTGCGCGCGCATGCCAGCGATGACGAGCTGGCCGAGTTGCAGGTCGCTGACTTCGGCACTCGCCGGCGTTTTTCCAGCCGCGTTCAGCAGGAGGTCGTGCACGTTCTGCGCGACGACTTCCCAGGCCGCTTCGTCGGCACCAGCAATGTCGACCTGGCCTGGAAACTGGATATCAAGCCACTGGGCACCATGGCCCACGAATGGATCATGGCCCATCAACAACTGGGGCCACGGCTGATCGACAGCCAGATTGCCGCACTGGACTGCTGGGTGCGCGAGTACCGTGGGCTGTTGGGCATCGCCCTGACCGACTGCATCACCATGGATGCCTTCGTGAAGGATTTCGACCTGTACTTCGCCAAGCTGTTCGACGGCCTGCGCCACGACTCCGGCGAGCCGGTGGCCTGGGCTGAAAAGGCCATCGCGCATTACCAGAAACTGGGCATCGACCCGATGACCAAGACCTTGGTGTTTTCCGATGGCCTGAACCTGACCCGCTCGCTGGAAATCTTCCGTGCCCTGCGCGGCCGGATCAACGTCAGTTTCGGCATTGGCACCAATCTGACCTGCGATATACCCGGTGTGGCGCCGATGAACATCGTGCTTAAAATGACCGACTGCAACGGCGCGCCAGTAGCGAAGATCTCTGACGAAGCCGCCAAGACCCAGTGCCGCGACGAAAACTTTGTCGCCTACCTGCGCCACGTATTCAAAGTCCCCAGCAAGGAGTAACCCATGCAAGCCGTTCAGCAAGAAATTGCCCAGGCGCTGAAGGTGCAGCCGCCGTTCGCCGATGCCGCCGCCCTGGAGGCCGAAGTCGCCCGGCGCGTGGCGTTCATCAAGGAATGCCTGGCCAATGCCCGGCTCAAGACCCTGGTGCTGGGCATCAGCGGCGGCGTCGACTCGCTGACTGCCGCCCTGCTCGCCCAGCGCGCCATCAACGAGCTGCGCGCCGAGACCGGCGACAAGGCCTACACCTTCATCGCCGTGCGCCTGCCGTACCACGTGCAGCAGGACGAGCACGACGCCCAGGCGTGCCTCGACGTGATCAAAGCCGATGAAGTGCATACCGTGGACATCGCCCCGGCGGTCAAGGGCCTGTCCGGCCAGGTACAGGCGCTCAAGGACGGCTCGCCGACCCTGGTGGACTTCGTGGTGGGTAACGTCAAGGCGCGTACGCGCATGGTCGCCCAGTACGCCATCGCCGGCGCCCGTGCGGGCCTGGTGATCGGCACCGACCACGCCGCCGAGGCGGTAATGGGCTTCTTCACCAAGTTCGGTGATGGCGCCTGCGACCTGGCGCCGCTGAGCGGCCTGGTGAAGAACCAGGTACGGGCGATCGCACGCAGCTTCGGCGCGCCGGAATCGCTGGTGGAAAAAGTGCCGACCGCAGACCTTGAAGACCTAGAACCGGGCAAGCCGGACGAAGCTTCCCACGGCGTGACCTACCAGCAGATCGACGCCTTCCTGCATGGCCTGCCGGTGGATCAGGCGGCATTCGACATCATCGTCGCCACCTACCGCAAGACCCAGCACAAGCGCGAGTTGCCATTCGCGCCGTAAAAAGCATCGCGGGCAAGCCCGATCCCACAGGTCCTGTGCAGACCCTGTGGGCGGGCTTGCCCGCGAATAGGCCCGAAAGGCCTACACAGCTGTCTTTACTTCACGACAACCTTGCCCTTCATCATCGAGATATGACCTGGGAAGGTGCAGAAGAAGCTGTAGTCGCCACCGGCTTCGAGCTTGGAGGTGTCGAAAGTCACCTCGGTTTCTTTCTCGGGTGCGCCGATCATTTTGGTGTGCGCGATGATCGCGGCGTTGTCAGCCTTCAGGTAATCCTTATCCAGACCTTGCGACATGCCTTCGGTGGCGATGGCCTGCATGTCGGCGGTCTTGCTGATCACCAGGTTGTGGCCCATCACGTTCTTCGGCAGGTTGCCGGAGTGGGTCAGCTTGACGGTGAACGCCTTGCAGCTCTTGTCGACGGTGAATTCCTTGCTGGTGTACGACATCTGGTCGGTGGAATCGACAGTCACGGAGCACTCGGCGGCAAACACGGAGGCACTGGCGAGGGTCAGCAGGGATACCGCTACGGCTTTCGCAAACATCATGAATCTCCTTGGCAGGGTTTTATCAATTGCGAGACTGCCTGAAACCACCCTACCCCTCCCTGATGTGGGTCAAGGGCTGTCAAGTGGCCAGTCAGTTGAATTGTTCAATGGATTGTATACAACCAATCAAAGAGCACATCATGCCCTCTTGATAGACGATGGGACAACCTTTGATTTAGGAGTTATCCCCATGTCCTTCTCAAGTTTCATGAACAGCCTACTCGCCGCCTACGCCCAGGGCGCCACTGGCGCGGCATGCGAATTTTCCCGCCCCGAGTGACAACAGCCTTGGAACCTTGGGCCTTGCGCCTTACCCTGTCAGCCCTGTGAAGGGAGACAAGCAATGCCTGTACGTTCCGTTTGTGTGTTCTGTGGCGCCAGCAGCGGCGCCAACCCCGCCTACCGCGAAGCGGCCATCGCCCTCGGCCAGACTATCGCCCGACGCGGCCTGACGCTGGTCTACGGTGGCGGCGCGGTCGGCCTGATGGGCATCGTCGCCGATGCCGCCATGGCGGCCGGTGGCGAGGTGGTCGGCATCATTCCACAAAGTCTGCTGGACGCCGAAGTTGGCCATAAGGGCCTGACCCGCCTGGAAGTGGTGGACGGCATGCACGCGCGTAAAGCACGCATGGCCGAACTCAGCGATGCCTTCATCGCCCTGCCGGGTGGCCTGGGTACGCTGGAGGAGCTGTTCGAGGTGTGGACCTGGGGCCAACTGGGCTATCACGCCAAGCCGCTGGGGCTGCTGGATGTGAACGGTTTCTATGAAAAGCTTGGCGGATTCCTCGATCACGTGGTCGAGGAAGGCTTCGTGCGCCCGCAGCACCGGGCGATGCTGCAACTGGCGCAACAGCCGGATGCGTTGCTGGACGGGATGGACCGCTTCATTGCGCCAGTGGCGCCGAAGTGGGTGGACAAAGCCCCAGATTGAGCCGGATAGACGACCTGAACACCTAACCTGTGGGAGCGGGCAAGCCCGCCCCCACAAGGCACTACGCAGCCTTCCGAATCAGCGCGGGATCACCGGCTGACGCGGCTTCTTGCCCTTGCCGCCGCCCTTGGCCGCCTCTTTACGTTCCTTGGCCGCCTGCTGGTTGCGGGCGAACGCTTCGGCCTTGGCCTTCTCGCGCTTGTCCCACGGCTTGCTGCCGTCGCTGGCGCGCGGTGGCAGTCCGGTGTGCTGGGTGAGGATCTTCTGATCCTTGCCCACCTTATGGCTGCCGGCCGGGGTGGAGTTCTTGCGCCGCGCGCTCTGGTAGCTGTCGGTCTGCGGCTGGTGCAACGGGATCAGTTGGTGCTTGCCCGGGCCGATCAAGTCGGCCCGGCCCATGCGCTGCAGCGCTTCACGCAGCATCGGCCAGCCTTTCGGATCGTGGTAGCGCAGAAATGCCTTGTGCAGGCGGCGCTGCTCCTCGCTCTTGACGATCTCCACCCCTTCGCTCTTGTAGGTGACCTTGCGCAGCGGGTTCTTGCCCGAGTGGTACATGGCCGTGGCCGAGGCCATTGGCGAAGGGTAGAACGCCTGCACCTGGTCGGCGCGGAAACCGTTGCCCTTGAGCCACAACGCGAGGTTCATCATATCCTCGTCGGTGGTGCCCGGATGCGCGGCGATGAAGTACGGAATCAGGTACTGCTCCTTGCCCGCTTCTTTCGAGAACTTCTCGAACATGCGCTTGAAGCGGTCGTAGGTGCCGATACCCGGCTTCATCATCTTGTCCAGCGGACCGCGCTCGGTGTGCTCCGGGGCGATCTTCAGGTAGCCACCGACGTGGTGGGTAACCAGCTCGCGCACGTACTCCGGCGATTCAACCGCCAGGTCGTAGCGCAGCCCCGAGGCGATCAGGATCTTCTTCACTCCAGGCAGGGCACGGGCCTTGCGGTACAGCTCGATCAGCGAGCTGTGGTCGGTGTTGAGGTTCTCGCAAATACCTGGGAACACGCACGACGGCTTGCGGCAGTGCTTCTCGATATCGTGGCTCTTGCACGCGATGCGGTACATGTTGGCGGTCGGGCCGCCCAGGTCGGAGACAACGCCGGTGAAACCCGGCACCTTGTCACGCATCTCTTCGATTTCGTGCAGGATCGACTCGTGGGAGCGGTTCTGGATGATCCGACCTTCGTGCTCGGTGATCGAGCAGAAGGTGCAACCACCAAAGCAGCCACGCATGATGTTCACCGAGAAGCGAATCATCTCGTAGGCCGGGATGCGCTCCTTGCCATACGCAGGGTGCGGAACACGCGCGTACGGCATGCCGAACACGTAGTCCATTTCCTCGGTGGTCATGGGGATGGGCGGCGGGTTGAACCACACGTCCACCTCACCGTGCTTCTGCACCAGCGCGCGGGCGTTGCCGGGGTTTGTCTCCAGGTGCAGCACGCGGTTGGCGTGCGCGTAGAGCACCGGGTCGTTGCGCACTTTCTCGAACGACGGCAGGCGAATCACCGATTTTTCGCGGGTGACGCTCGGGCTGTCGAGAATTTGCACGACCTTGGCTTCGTTCGGGTCTTCCTGCTCGCCCTTGGCCTGCTCGATGGCGCAGGCCTGGGTGTCCTGAGTGTTGACGTACGGGTTGATGATCTTGTCGACCCGGCCCGGACGGTCGATACGCGTGGAGTCGATCTCGAACCAGCCCTGCGGCGTGTCGCGGCGGATGAACGCGGTGCCGCGCACGTCGGTGATCTGCTCGATAGGCTCGCCCTGGGACAGGCGCTGGGCGACCTCGACAATGGCGCGCTCGGCGTTGCCGTACAGCAGGATGTCGGCGCTGGCATCCACCAGGATCGAGTGGCGGACCTTGTCCTGCCAGTAGTCGTAGTGGGCGATGCGGCGCAGCGAAGCCTCGATGCCGCCGAGCACGATCGGCACGTGCTTGTAGGCTTCCTTGCAGCGCTGGCTGTACACCAGGCTGGCGCGGTCCGGGCGCTTGCCGGCCAGCCCGCCTGGGGTGTAGGCATCATCGGAGCGAATTTTCTTGTCCGCGGTGTAGCGGTTGATCATCGAGTCCATGTTGCCCGCAGCCACACCGAAGAACAGGTTCGGCTCACCGAGCTTCATGAAGTCGTCTTTGGACTGCCAGTTCGGCTGCGCGATGATCCCCACGCGAAAACCCTGGGCTTCGAGCAGGCGGCCGATGATCGCCATGCCGAACGAGGCATGGTCAACGTAGGCGTCGCCGGTCACGATGATGATGTCGCAGGAATCCCAGCCGAGCTGATCCATCTCCTCCCTGCTCATCGGCAGGAAAGGCGCTGGCCCGAAGCATTCGGCCCAGTACTTGGGATAGTCGTAGAGTGGTTTGGCTGCTTGCATGTCAGTGACCGGTTCTGGTGTGCAGGGAAATCGCGGGCGCGGAGAATAGCACAAATTTTGACCAAATCCGACTACAGCGGTCGGTTGATCTGCTCCTCAAGGGCCTTTCTTTTTTACCGGCGCTCTCAAAACCCAGTGGGTCTACGCAATAGACCCGGGCTTATTCATCGTCATCGAAGTTATACATCCCCGGCGCCAGGTTCTCGAACCGGGTGTATTTGCCGATGAACGCCAGGCGGATGAAGCCGATGGGGCCGTTACGCTGTTTACCGATGATGATTTCAGCAACGCCCTTGTGCTCGGTTTCAGGGTGATACACCTCGTCGCGGTAGACGAACATGATCACGTCGGCGTCCTGCTCGATTGCACCGGATTCACGCAAGTCGGAGTTGACCGGGCGCTTGTTCGGGCGTTGCTCCAGGGAGCGGTTGAGCTGGGACAGGGCGATCACTGGGCAGTTGAATTCCTTGGCCAGGGCTTTCAACGAGCGGGAGATCTCGGAAATTTCGTTAGTACGGTTGTCGCCCGCCGAACCCGGGATCTGCATCAGCTGCAAGTAATCGACCATGATCAAGGCGATCTCGCCATGTTCACGGGCCAGGCGACGGGTGCGTGCGCGCATCTCCGACGGACTGATGCCTGCGGTATCGTCGATGAACAACTTGCGGTCGTTGAGCAGGTTCACCGCCGAGGTCAGGCGCGGCCAGTCATCGTCGTCCAGCTGGCCGGAACGCACTTTGGTCTGGTCGATGCGGCCGAGGGACGAAAGCATACGCATGACCAGCGATTCGCCGGGCATCTCGAGGGAGAACACCAGCACCACCTTGTCGCTGCGCAAGACGGCGTTCTCGACCAGGTTCATGGCGAAGGTGGTTTTACCCATCGACGGACGACCAGCAACGATGACCAGGTCGGCCGGTTGCAGGCCGCTGGTCTTCTCGTCCAGATCGGTGAAGCCGGTGGACACGCCGGTGATGTCACTGTCGGAGTTGAACAGCGTATCGATTCGGTCGATGGCCATGGTCAACAGTTCGTTCACGCCCACTGGACCACCGGTCTTCGGACGCGCCTCGGCGATCTGGAAGATCTGCCGCTCGGCATCGTCGAGGATCTCTTCGGCGTTGCGCCCTTGCGGGTTGAAGGCGTTATCGGCGATGTCGGTACTGATGCTGATCAATTGGCGCAGCGTGGCCCGCTCGCGGATGATCGCGGCGTAGGCCTTGATGTTGGCCACCGACGGGGTGTTCTTGGCCAACTCAGCCAGGTACGCCAGGCCGCCGACCTGCGTCGAGAGACCTTCTTTTTCCAGTTGCTCGTGCAGCGTGACCACGTCGAACGGCTGGTTCTGGTCAGCCAGCTTATGGATGGCGCGGAAGATCAAGCGGTGGTCATGGCGGTAGAAGTCACCGTCCGACACTTGGTCGAGCACTCGCTCCCAGGCACTGTTTTCCAGCAGCAGGCCACCGAGTACGGCCTGTTCGGCCTCGATGGAATGCGGCGGCACCTTCAAGGCTGCGGTTTGCAGGTCGAGCTGGTCGGGGGAAGTGATCTCGTTCATGGCCACACAAGAATTCGGGTAGATGAAAAAGACAAAGGGCACGGCCTGTAAAAAACAGGACCGTGCCCGATGTTAACCGCCTGACCCACGAGGGGCCAGCCGATTACAGCCGCTTAGGCAGCTACGACGACCACGCGTACGGTGGCTTCAACGTCGCTGTGCAGGTGCACGGCTACGTCGTATTCGCCAACCTGACGGATGGTGCCGTTCGGCAGACGAACTTCAGCCTTGGCCACTTCAACGCCGGAGGCGGTCAGGGCGTCAGCGATGTCGTGGGTGCCGATCGAACCGAACAGCTTGCCTTCGTCGCCAGCGGTGGCAGTGATGGTCACTTCCAGCTCGGCCAGTTGGGCAGCGCGGCTTTCAGCCGAAGCTTTCTTGTCTGCTGCGGCTTTTTCCAGCTCTGCGCGGCGCTCTTCGAACGCGGCCAGGTTGGCGGCGTTGGCAACGGTGGCCTTGCCGAATGGCAGCAGGTAGTTACGGCCGTAACCAGCCTTAACGTTTACTTTGTCGCCCAGGTTGCCCAGGTTGGCGACTTTTTCCAGCAGGATCAGTTCCATTTGGTAAAACCTCTTAACTTTTAACCTTCACCGTTCGCGGAGTCGTCACCCTGCGAAGGGGACGTGCGACCGCGAAAATCAATCAGGCTGTCGACAATGGCCAGAACCACGAGCAACGGATAGATCAACTGCATCAGCAGCAGCAACGTCACGTACAGCCCCACCAGCCAGAAACCAGCCAGTCGCCGTTGTGCCACCAGCCCATGAACCAGGGCGATGGCTGCCAGCAGCAGTACCAGGCTGGACGCCGATGACAGCACGATGAACTGCGGCCCGAGAATCGGCCCGAGTACCATCAGCGCCACCAGTACCAGCATTGGCACCGGCGGTAGCCTCAGTTCGCGAAACTCGCGACCGAAACCACCGGGGTTGTACAACGCCGCTTGCCAATAGCGCGCCAGCATCAAAGCCACCACGCTTAACAACTGCAGCATTACTGCACTGGTAGCGACCAGCAACGGGCCGATCAACTCGCCAGGCAGTACCGGCTTGCCTTCGAACTGCGGCAGGGCTTTTTCAAGCGCCGTGGCCAGCACCGCGAAGGTATCGCGCAATACCACGTCCAGTATCAGGCTGAACACCAGGCCCAACACGATGCTGGACAACAGCACCCGGTTCCAGGAATGCCCGGCACGCAACACAGCGGCCAGCCCCAGCGTGCCCAGCAGCACCAGCAAGGTGCTCGGTTCGCCGAAGAACCACATGGCCAGCGCCGGCAAAAGGCCCCAGGCGATGACCGATGAAGCGTCCTTGAAACCACGCCGCAGGAACACCAGGCTCCCGGCGGCGGCACTCAACCAGAACAGCAGCGGCAGTACCGCACTGATGACCACCACGAGGGTGGCCTGCACACGACCGCGCATGATGAAACTTGCTAACGCTCGCATGCCTATCCCTTGCTACTTATGTCGACGACCCGGTCTCAGCGGCCGTGGCTGTCGGTGTAGGGCAGCAGGGCCAGGAAGCGGGCGCGCTTGATAGCGGTAGCCAGCTGACGCTGATAACGAGCTTTGGTACCGGTGATGCGGCTTGGAACGATCTTGCCGGTTTCGGATACGTAAGCTTTCAGGGTGTTGAGATCTTTGAAGTCGATCTCTTTCACGTCTTCAGCAGTGAAGCGGCAGAATTTACGACGACGGAAGAAACGTGCCATGTGATTGGCTCCTCAAAAAGTCCGTGGATTACTCGTCAGCGTTGTCGCTGTTGTCGCTGTCATTGCTGTCGTCGCCTTCGGCGCCATCAGCATTGTCAGGACGTTCACGACGCTCACGGCGCTCGCTGCGGTTCTCTTCGGCCTTGAGCATCTCGGACGGGCCAGTGACGGCTTCGTCGCGACGGATGACCAGGTTACGGATCACGGCATCGTTGTAGCGGAAGTTGTCTTCCAGCTCGGCCAGGGCCTTGCCGGTGCACTCAACGTTCAGCATCACGTAGTGAGCCTTGTGAACATTGTTGATTGCGTAGGCCAGTTGACGACGGCCCCAGTCTTCCAGGCGGTGGATCTTGCCACCATCTTCTTCGATCAGCTTGGTGTAACGCTCAACCATGCCGCCGACTTGCTCGCTCTGGTCCGGGTGAACCAGGAAGATGATTTCGTAATGACGCATGAATGCTCCTTACGGGTTAGTAGTCTGCCAGCTACCTGGTCAGACAAGGAGTGAATGACACTTGTATGTCTTGCCCTGAGGGGAGACGCATGCGCGCCTGCCAGCTCGGCAAGGGGCGCAATTGTAGAGAAGGCCGGGGGGACAAGCAAGGAGGCTGAAGCTTCAAGTTACAAGCGGCAAGCTGCAAGTTGAATGCAGTTGCCGCTCGGTTCTACCTTTTGCCACTCAAGACCGAACGCCGCGCTGCCTCACAGCTTCGAACAAGCACACCCCGGTGGCCACCGAGACGTTCAGGCTGCTGACGCTGCCCGCCATCGGCAGTTTCACCAGGAAGTCGCAGTGCTCACGGGTCAGGCGACGCATGCCCTTGCCTTCGGCCCCCATGATCATCACCAACGGCCCCGTCAGGTCCTGCTGGTAGATTTCCTGCTCGGCCTCGCCGGCAGTGCCGACCACCCACAACCCGCGCTGCTGGAGCTTTTCCAGGGTCCGCGAAAGGTTGGTGACGGCCACCAGCGGGATCACCTCGGCAGCGCCGCACGCCACCTTGCGCACCACGCCGGTGAGCGTGGCCGACTTGTCCTTCGGAATCACCACAGCCGTGGCGCCAGCCGCATCGGCGGTGCGCAGGCACGCGCCGAGGTTGTGCGGGTCGGTGACACCGTCCAGCACCAGGATCAGCGGCGGCGTCTCGGTGCGTTCGAGCAGTTCGTCGAGCATCGCCTCGCCCCACACCTGGCTCGGGCTTACCTCGGCGACCACGCCTTGGTGCACGCCCTCGACCCAGGCATCGAGTTCACGACGCTCGGCTTGACCGACCTGCACGCGATTCTGCGCAGCCAGTTCGAGCAACGCCTGGATGCGCGGTTCACTGCGCCCTTCCGACAACCAGATCTGCTTGACCCGTTTGGGGTGGTGCTGCAGCAGTGCCTGTACCGCGTGCACGCCGTAGATCTTTTCCAGCTGACTCATGACTTGTTCTTGCCTTTACGTGGCGCGCCGGACTTCGACGGCCCCTTGCGGTGCTTGGTTGGTTTACCAGACGGCTTGCCACCTTTCTCCGACTTGCTGCCGGCGTGACCGCCGCTGCGCGCCTCGGTCATCAGCGCCTTCTTCATTTCACGGCTCTTGCGCACCTCGGCATTGCGCTGCACGGCATCCTTGGGGAAGTACGCGTCGGCGGTTTCACCCTTGCGGCTACGCGGCTTGGGCGAAATTTTCGCTTCTGTGGCAGGCGCCTGGGCAGCGGCGCCCGCAGGTGCAGGCTCACCAGCAGCGGCACGCGGCTTACGGCCCACAGGCGCATTGACGGTGGCTTCGGACATTTCGAAATCGATCTTGCGCTGTTCGAGATCAACGCGCATGACCTTGACCTCCACCGTGTCGCCCAGGCGGAAGCTGCGCCCGCTGCGCTCGCCGGACAGGCGGTGGTGCACCGGATCGAAGTGGTAGTAGTCGCCCGGCAAGGCACTGACGTGGACCAGGCCTTCGACATAGATGTCGGTCAGCTCGATGAACAGGCCAAAGCCGGTCACCGCAGTGATCACCCCAGGGAAGGTTTCGCCCACGCGATCACGCATGTACTCGCACTTGAGCCAGTTGACCACGTCGCGGGTGGCCTCGTCGGCACGCCTTTCGGTCATCGAGCACTGCTCGCCCATTTGCTCCAGGGCGTTCTCGTCGTACGGGTAGATGCGCGCCTTGGGAATGCTCATGGCGCCGGCACGTTTGACGTGCGTGGTGTCGACCTTCGAGCGGATCACGCTGCGAATGGCACGGTGCACCAGCAGGTCCGGGTAGCGGCGGATCGGCGAGGTGAAATGGGTGTAAGCCTCGTAGTTCAGGCCGAAGTGGCCGTTGTTCTCGACGCTGTACACCGCCTGGCTCAGCGAGCGCAGCATGACGGTCTGGATCAGGTGGAAGTCCGGGCGCCCGGCGATGCTCGCCAGCAGCGCCTGGTAATCTTTCGGCGACGGGTCTTTGCCCTTGTGCAGGGTCAGCCCCAATTCGCCGAGGAAGGCACGCAGTTTTTCCAGACGTTCCGGCGGCGGGCCATCGTGCACGCGGTACAGCGACGGTACATTGTGCTTTTGCAGGAACTCGGCGGTGGCGACGTTGGCCGCGAGCATGCACTCTTCGATCAGCTTGTGGGCGTCGTTGCGTACAGTCGGGCGAATTTCGTCGATCTTGCGGTCTTCACCGAAGATAATCCGGGTTTCCTGGGTTTCGAAATCGATCGCGCCACGGGTATGACGGGCCGCCACCAGCGCCTTATACAGCGCGTAGAGGTGCTTGAGATCCGGCAGTACCTCGCTGTACTCCTCGCGCAGGGCCTTGCCCTCGCGGGTGCGGGCGTGTTCGAGCATGCTGCTGACTTTGTTGTAGGTCAGGCGCGCATGGGAGTGGATGACCCCTTCATAGAACTGGTAGTCGACCATCTGGCCAGCCTTGTTGATGGTCATTTCGCAGACCATGGCCAGGCGATCGACGTGCGGGTTCAGCGAGCACAGTCCGTTGGACAGCTCCTCCGGGAGCATCGGCACGACGCGCTCGGGGAAGTACACGGAGTTGCCGCGCTGCTGCGCCTCGACATCCAGTGCCGAGCCCAGGCGAACATAGCTGGACACGTCGGCGATGGCGACGTACAGGCGCCAGCCACCGGAGAACAGGCGCAGCTTGCCCAGCGGCTCGCAATAGACGGCGTCGTCGAAGTCGCGGGCGTCCTCGCCGTCGATGGTGACGAACGGCAGGTGGCGCAGGTCGATGCGCTTCTCCTTGTCCTTCTCCTCGACTTCCGAGCGGAACTTGCGCGCCTCCTTGATCACGTCCTTGGGCCAGACGTGCGGGATGTCGTAGCTGCGCAGGGCGATATCGATTTCCATGCCTGGCGCCATGTAGTTGCCGATCACCTCGACCACGTCACCTTGCGGCTGGAAGCGCGGGGTGGGCCAGTGGGTGATCTTGATCGAGACGAACTGGCCGATCTTGGCACCGCCGTTGCGCCCGGCCGTCACCAGCACTTCTTGCTGGATCTTCGGGTTGTCCGGGGTCACGTAGCCGATGCCGCCCTCTTCGAAGTAGCGGCCGACCACGCTTTCGTGAGCACGGGAGATGATCTCGACCAGCACGCCTTCGCGCCGGCCTCGACGATCGACGCCGGACACCCGGGCCAGGCCGCGATCGCCGTCGAACACCAGGCGCATCTGCGCAGGGCTGAGGAACAGGTCTTCACTGCCATCGTCAGGAATCAGGAAGCCGAAACCGTCACGGTGGCCGGAGACGCGGCCGCAGATCAGGTCGAGCTTGTCTACCGGGGCATAGGTGCCGCGCCGGGTATAGATAAGCTGGCCATCACGCTCCATCGCGCGCAAGCGGCGGCGCAGGGCTTCGATCTGGTCTTCTTCGTGAAGACCGAATTCGGCAGCCAGCTCTTCACGGGCAGCCGGTTCGCCACGGTCGGCGAGGCGCTGCAGGATCAGCTCACGGCTGGGGATAGGATTTTCGTATTTTTCCGCTTCGCGAGCGGCCTCGGGATCGAGGGATTGCCAATCGGCCATCAGAAGGGGTTCACCTTGGGGTATATAGATAGGAATTCTGGCATAGGCGTATTGAAACCGGAAATGTCAGCCTTGGACAGCCCCGTAAAGGACTCCTGTGATACGCAACAGGCCAGCGGAATCAACAAGTTGAATTTTTTGAAATTTTTTTCGTCCGGGGGCTTTACAGCCTCCAGGGGCGTCCGTATAGTGCGCACCACAACGACGGACAGCTCCGAAGTTGTAGTAGAGATGAACGGCGCTGTAAAGCCTCTTGTAGTCTCGAATGTGTGCCCAGGTGGCGGAATTGGTAGACGCGCTGGTTTCAGGTATCAGTGACTTAACGGTCGTGGAAGTTCGAGTCTTCTCCTGGGCACCAAGATTTTACAAGTAATAGATGACCAAGGATCTGTTACTACTGTGTGAAAGATGACCATGTCGCTTTCAGCAGACGTTGCAAAGCTTTGCCCAGGTGGCGGAATTGGTAGACGCGCTGGTTTCAGGTATCAGTGACTTAACGGTCGTGGAAGTTCGAGTCTTCTCCTGGGCACCAAGATTTTACAAGTAATAGATGACCAAGGATCTGTTACTACTGTGTGAAAGATGACCATGTCGCTTTCAGCAGACGTTGCAAAGCTTTGCCCAGGTGGCGGAATTGGTAGACGCGCTGGTTTCAGGTATCAGTGACTTAACGGTCGTGGAAGTTCGAGTCTTCTCCTGGGCACCATGATTTTACAAGTAATAGATGACCAAGGATCTGTTACTACTGTGTGAAAGATGACCATGTCGCTTTCAGCAGACGTTGCAAAGCTTTGCCCAGGTGGCGGAATTGGTAGACGCGCTGGTTTCAGGTATCAGTGACTTAACGGTCGTGGAAGTTCGAGTCTTCTCCTGGGCACCATACAAAAACCCACTAGCTTGCTAGTGGGTTTTTTCTTGCCTGCGATTTTTACGCAGCCCTGCTCGCCCCTCCATGAATTTCCCGTTACCCGGCCACTTGAGAAACGATTTCGTTTACCATTGTTTCCAAATATGTAGCCGTAAGCGAGGAAGTACCCGCATGACGATCCGCCCGCAACCGCTGATGCGCACCCTGGCCGCCGCTGTTCTGAGCCTGGTGATCGGCGCTCCGGCCGCCCTGGCAGACGAGCCGGTCACACTGACCATGTACAACGGTCAGCACAAGGAAATCGGCGACGCCATTGCCAAGGCCTACGAGGCCAAGACCGGTATCCACATCAACATCCGCAAGGGCAGCAGCAACCAGCTGGCCAGCCAGATCATCGAGGAAGGCGACCGCTCGCCCGCCGACATCATCTACACCGAAGAGTCCCCACCCCTGAACAACCTGGGTGAGCTGGGCCTGCTGGCGAAGATCGATGACGCCACCGTGAACATGATGCCCAAGGAGTACGTAGGCGCCAACGGCACCTGGATGGGCATCACCGCTCGCACCCGCATCGTGGTCTTCAACCCGAAGAAGGTCGACGAGAAAGACTTGCCGACCACGGTGATGGACTTCGCCAGCCCCGAGTGGGAAGGCCGCGTCGGCTACGTGCCCACCAGCGGCGCCTTCCAGGAGCAAGCCGTGGCTATCCTGAAAATGCACGGGCGCGAAGCCACCGAGGAATGGCTGACGGGCCTCAAGGCCTTCGGCAAGACGTACACCAACAACATGGTTGCCCTGAAGGCCGTGGAAAAAGGCGAAGTGGCAGCGGTTCTGGTGAACAACTACTACTGGTACGCCCTGGAGCGCGAGCGCGGCAAGCTGGACTCCAAGCTCTACTACCTGGCCGACGGTGATGCCGGCAACCTGGTGACCATCTCGGGCGCTGCAGTGGTCAAGGCCAGCAAGCACCCCAAGGAGGCCCAGGCCCTGCTCAACTGGATGGCCAGCGAAGAAGGCCAGCGCGTGATCACCCAGACCACCGCCGAGTACCCGCTGCACAAAGGCATGGTCTCCGACCGTGGCCTGAAGCCTTTCGAAGACCTGCGCCCGCCAAAGATCTCGCCAGCCGACCTGGGCAACGCAGAGGAAGCCATCGAGCTTGAACGCGAGGTTGGCCTGCTCTGATGACCGCCGCCCTGTCCACAGCGGTGCGAGCACCTTACGTGCCACGCCGCAAGCGCCCGTCGATCTGGGTGGTGCTGCCCGTGCTGTTCCTGGTGGCAATGAGTGTGCTGCCCTTGCTGTACGTCGCCATGAAAGCCTGGGAAGCCGGCTGGCGCGAAGCCCTGCACCTGCTGTGGCGGCCGTTCGTCTGGGGCTTGATGCGCAATACCCTGATGCTGATGGTCGGGGTGACGCTGGTGTGCATGGTGGTGGGCATGGCCCTGGCATGGCTATTGGAGCGCAGTGACTTGCCCGGCCGCCGGCTATGGGGCGTAGTGTTGTGCCTCCCGTTCGCCGTACCATCGTTCGTCAGCAGTTTCACCTGGGTATCGCTGAGCGCCGACTTCGAAGGTCTCGGCGGGGCGATCCTGGTGATGGCGCTGTCCAAGTACCCACTGGTGTTCCTGCCGGTGGCAGCCACCCTGCGCAACCTCGACACCTCTTTGGAGGAGTCGGCGCGCACCCTGGGGTGCAGCCGCTGGGGCGTGTTCTTCAAGGTCACCCTGCCACTGCTGTGGCCCTCGATGCTCGGCGGTGCGCTGCTGATTGCCCTGCACATGCTGGTGGAGTTCGGCGCGCTGTCAATCCTCGGCCTGCAAACCTTCACCACGGCGATCTACCAGCAGTTCGAGCTGGAGTTCAGCAACGCCAACGCCGCCATGCTGTCGGCGGTGCTCTTGGTGATGTGCCTGGCGATGCTGTGGTTGGAGCTGCGCGTACGCGGCAAGGCCCGCCATGTGCGCATCGGTCAGGGCGTGGCGCGCCGCGCGCAGCCGGTGCGCCTGCGCGGCTGGATGCCGCTGGCGCAGCTGTTCTGCCTGGGGCTGGCGGTGCTCGGTAGCGGCATTCCACTGGCCATGCTCGGCTACTGGCTGAGCGTGGGCTCATCGGCCGCGTTCCCAGTGGCGGCGATCGGAAAGGCGCTGCTGACTTCGTTGTCGGTGTCGCTGGGCGGGGCCGGCTTCTGCGTGCTGCTGGCCTTGCCAATCAGCTTCCTGGTGGTGCGCTACAAAGGCCGCCTGGCGCTGTGGGCCGAACGCCTGCCGTACCTGCTACACGCCCTGCCGGGCCTGGTGATCGCGCTGACGCTGGTGTTCTTCGCACTGCATTACGTGCCAGCGCTGTACCAGACCACCGCCCTGCTGATCCTGGCCTATGCGCTGCTGTTCCTGCCACTGGCCCAGTCACCGGTGCGCACGGCGCTGAACAAGGCCTCACCAACCCTGGAAGAAGCCGCTCGCACGCTGGGTGCGAGCAGTTTCGCAGCGTTTTGTCGGGTGACCTTGCCGATCATCTTCCCGGCCATGGCCGCGGCCTTCGCCCTGGTGTTCCTGGATGCCATGAAGGAGCTGACCGCGACCCTGCTGCTGAGCCCAACCGGGATGACCACTCTGGCCACCGAAGTATGGGCGCACACCGCCAACGTCGAGTTCGCCGCAGCGGCGCCTTATGCCGCGCTGTTGATCCTGGTATCGGGCTTGCCGGTGTATCTGCTGACCACGCGGATGTACCTGAACAAGGCGTAACCCCTGTTGCAGGGCACGTCGAACGACCTGCCCTGCGATGCCCTCAGGCTCTGAATTGACCAAGGCTGGCACGCAGTTGCGCGGCCAGGTCATCCAGCACTTTGCTGCTGGCAGTGGTCTGCGACACCACTTCAGCTGAACGCTCGGCCTGGGCATGAATGTTCTCGACCCGCCCGCGCACAGCCTGGGCACCCGTGGCCTGCTGCTCAGCCGCGCGAGTGGCCAGGCCGATGGCCGCATGCACCTGCTCCACCGCCGCCTGTACCGACTGCTGCCGGCGCTCGTTGTCGCGCAACACCAACAACCCCTCGCTGGCCTGGCGCCCAGCCTGACTGATGGTCGCCACCGCCTCCTTGGCGCCCTGCTGCAAAGCAGTAATGTGCGACTGGATATCTCCGGTAGAACTCTGCGTCTTGCTCGCCAGCGCGCGTACCTCATCGGCCACCACGGCAAAACCACGACCGGTTTCGCCAGCCCGGGCGGCCTCGATGGCGGCGTTCAATGCCAACAGATTGGTCTGCTCGGCGATGCCGTGGATCACCGTCAGCACCACCTCGATCTGCTCGCTCTGCTTGGCCAGGCGCTCGATTACCTGCGAACCGGTATCCACTTCACCCGCCAGGTTCTCGATCAACCGCGCCAGCTGCGTCGAGGCGCGGCTGTTTTCGTCGGTGGCCTGACGGATATCCACGACTTGCTGCAACGCAGCTTTCATCGCGTGGCTTTCGGCCTGGGCTTCGTCGGCCATGCTCGACAGGTCGCGCAGGCTGGCAGCTACTTCGTCACGCTGCAAGGCAGCAGCGGCATCGGCGCCGGCATTGCGCTGAGCCATGCTGCCAATCTCGACGCCAGTGCGCTGGGCCACCTCGCCGGCTTCACGAACGATAGGTTGCAGCTTGTCGACGAAACGGTTGACCGCCGAGGCCATGTCACCGATCTCGTCACGGCTGTCGAGGTTGACCCGCTTGGTCAGGTCACCTTCACCGGCAGCTAGGTCATCCAGCGCAGTGATCAGCAGGCGCAGCTTACTTAGCACGCGCCGCCCCAACACCAGCGCCACCACCAGCAGCACACCCAGCCCCACCAGCACCAGACCCAAGCCGATGCGCCAGCGCAGGTCGCCTGCGGCGTCACGCACGGTTTGCGCGGTGTTGGCCTGCATCGCCGTAGCGCTGTTCTGCGCGGTTTCAAGACGCGCGCGCAGAGCCTTGCCACTGTCCGCCGCGGCAGCCACCAGGCTATCGCCGACCAATTGCTCACCACTGGCGATCAGCGCCGTGAAGCGCTGGTCGAGGGCTCGAAGCGCCTTATCGACATCCGCCGTGGAAACACCCATCAGCACTTTGCCGATTTCGGCGCCATTGGGGCTGATCGAGGCCTCGACGAAATACACCGCAGGGTCACGACGCGCCGCATCCAGCACCTTGTCCAGCGCCCGCTCACCCTGCCCTTTCTGCATCAGGACCTGGTTAACCGGGTTGTCGCGGTTGAGGTAACGGGTCAGGTGCTGACCCTGGGCGTCGTCATAGATGACGAACAGCACATTCGGGTTGCGTTGGGCACGTCGGGCAAAGTCCGACAGCATCGGCACGTCGTTATCCCAAATAGCCCGAGGGGCAACCGAGGCCAACAGTTCGGCCATGTCGTTGGCCGAGTCCTTGAGGTTTTTTTCCAGCGTCGCACGCAATTGCTGCTGCTCGTCATGCAGGCGTTCCGACAGGCCCGCGCTCAAACGCTGACGGGTGCTCGCCGAAAGGCTGTCGAGCCCGGCGCGCACATCCTGACCGGCTTGCTCAAGCTCACCGGCCAATTTGCGGGTGTCGCTCCCCAGGCGCTCGTCCAGGTCGGCCTCCAATGCCGTGACCGTGCTCCGAGTCAGGGCAACGGCAACCAGTACCTGCACCAGCAAGGCGATACCAAGCGCAACAAACACAGGCCGCAACAGGCGGCTTCGTAACAGTGAGAGGATGGCAGACACGTTGAAACCCTCATACATTCTGGCGCCATTATATTGGTGGCACTTACAGAGGATTCTTACAGCAAGGGTTGTGCCTTAAACAGCTGGCATATGTGCCAATATTGAGTAATCGGGCCCAGAAACCAAAACGCCGCAGCCCTTTTCAGGGCTACGGCGTTTAATCAGCGCGTAGCGCGGATCAGGCGAACGGGTGACGCAGGACGATGGTCTCGTTGCGGTCCGGGCCGGTGGAGATGATGTCGATCGGCGCGCCGACCAACACTTCGATACGCTTGATGTAATCGCGCGCAGCTTGTGGCAGCTCTTCCAGGGTCTTGGCGCCCAAGGTCGACTCGCTCCAACCTGGCATTTCTTCGTACACCGGCTCCAGGCCGATGTAGCTATCGGCGTCCGATGGCGCGTCGATCACGGCACCGTTCTCGTTCTTGTAACCCACGCAGATGTTGATGGTCTCAAGACCGTCCAGCACATCCAGCTTGGTCAGGCAGATACCCGAGATGCTGTTGACGTCGATGGCTCGACGCAGGATCACGGCATCGAACCAGCCGCAGCGGCGGGCACGGCCGGTGGTCGAACCGAACTCGTGGCCGCGCTTGGCCAGGGTTGCACCCGTTTCGTCGAACAGTTCGGTCGGGAACGGACCGGAACCCACGCGGGTGGTGTAGGCCTTGGTGATACCCAGGATGTAGTCCAGGTACATCGGACCAACGCCAGAACCGGTGGAGATACCGCCAGCGGTGGTGTTGGAGCTGGTGACGTACGGGTAGGTGCCGTGGTCGATGTCCAGCAGCGAACCTTGGGCGCCTTCGAACATGATGTCCTTGCCGGCGCGACGCAGGTTGTGCAGTTCGGCAGTGACGTCGAGCATCATCGGCTTGAGCTGCTCGGCGTAGGCCATGCACTCGTCGAGAGTCTGCTGGAAGTCGATGGCCGGCTCTTTGTAGTAGTTCACCAGCTGGAAGTTGTGGTAGTCCAGCAGCTCACCGAGCTTGGCGGCAAAACGCTCGCGGTGGAACAGATCGCCCACGCGCAGGCCGCGACGCGCGACCTTATCTTCGTATGCAGGGCCAATGCCGCGGCCAGTGGTGCCGATCTTGGCTTCGCCACGGGCTTTTTCACGGGCCTGGTCCAGCGCCACGTGGTACGACAGGATCAGCGGGGCAGCCGGGCTGATACGCAGGCGCTCGCGCACCGGTACGCCTTTCTCTTCCAGCTTGGTGATTTCACGCATCAGGGCATCCGGGGCAACGACCACGCCGTTGCCGATCAGGCATTGCACGCCTTCACGCAGGATGCCCGAGGGAATCAGGTGCAGAACGGTCTTCTCACCGTTGATCACCAGGGTGTGGCCCGCGTTATGGCCACCTTGGTAGCGCACCACGGCGGCAGCATGTTCGGTCAGCAGATCGACGATCTTGCCTTTGCCCTCATCACCCCATTGGGTGCCCAGGACGACGACATTCTTACCCATTACATTGGTCCTCATTCACGCAAACTTGGTTGCCGGCCTGTTGCCGACGCAGAAACTCACTGGGTCAGCGGCAGAACCTGCCAGCGCCCGTCTTGCTGAATCAATTGCCGATCACAATCCGCCTCGAGAGCAGCACTCAACGGCTGGCCAGGCAGGGCCTGGACCACACGCTGGCCCTCGTTGCGCAACTGGCAGACCTGCTGCCAGAGGGCCGCATCGCTGCTGTCGGGCATCCAGATGCCACCAGCAGGCAATACGACCTCCGCTCGCCCCAGTGTGACCAGGGTCTTCAAATCCGTGGAGAAACCGGTGGCCGGGCGGGCCCGGCCGAAGTCGGCGCCGATGTCGTCGTAACGTCCACCCTGGGCGATCGAAGAGCCGACCCCAGGCACGAACACGGCGAACACCACGCCGGTGTGGTAGTGGTAGCCGCGCAGCTCACCGAGGTCGAAATACAGCGGCAGGTCTGGGTAACGCGCCGCCAGGCGATCAGCGATGGCCAGCAGGTCATCGAGCGCCGCCAGCACGCTGGCCGGGGCACGCCCCAGACGCACGCGGGCTTCGGCCAGCACTTCGCGGCCACCGCACAGCTCGCACAGGGCGCGCAGCATGCTGCCCAGGTCCTTCGGCAGGTCGGCGGTCAGTGCCTGCACTTCATCGACAGCCTTGCGCTGCAGGGCGTCGAACAGTTGCTGCTCGACCGCGCCGGACAGCCCGGCAGCACGCGCCAGGCCACGGTAGATACCGACATGCCCGAGATCCATGTGCACGTCGGCGACATCGGTCAGCTGCAGCGTGGCGAGCATCAGGCTGATGACCTCGACATCGCTGGTGGGGCTAGCATCGCCGTACAGCTCGGCGCCGAGCTGTATCGGGCCGCGCGAGGTCGACAGGGCGCGAGGCTGGGCGTGCAGTACGCTACCGGCGTAGCACAGGCGGCTCGGCCCTTCGCGGCGCAGGGTATGGGCGTCGATGCGCGCTACCTGTGGCGTGAAGTCGGCGCGAAAGCCCATCAGGCGGCCAGACTGCGGGTCGACAACCTTGAAGGTGCGCTGATCCAGGTCCTGGCCGGCGCCGGTGAGCAGCGACTCCAGGTACTCGATATGCGGGGTAACGACCAGTTCGTAACCCCAACTCTGGAACAGGTCCAACACCTGACGACGCGCGATCTCGATACGCGCCGCCTCAGGTGGCAGTACTTCCTCGATGCCATCTGGCAGCAGCCAGCGGTCTACCGTTGCCATTACGCCATTTCCCCTCTGGTCCGGGCGGCCTGCCCAAGGGCGAGCCGTGAGTAAAGCAGGCATTGGCACGCAACAGCGGGCAGCACTGATCCCAGCGCAACCACCGTAGCCAATACCCTCGAATTGCCATGCGTACTGAGCAAACCGTCAATTGGCCGCTAGCCAATCAACCTTGCAGACGCAAAAAAGCCGGGAATTTCCCGGCTGCCGCATCATACACCCCTTTTCATTCAGGATGCACCCCGCGCGGCATTTTAGCTGCCAGGCGGGGGCTTCCATCCTGCGAGCAGCCTTAGGGCTTGCTCTTGTCCAGGTAGCGGAAGAACTCGTTCTTCGGATCCAGGACCAATACGTCGCTCTTGCTGGAGAAGCTTTCGCGGTACGCCTGCAGGCTACGGTAGAACGCATAGAAATCGGCGTCCTGGGTGTAGGCCTTGGCATAGATGGCAGCCGCCTGGGCGTCGCCGTCACCACGGGTTTCCTCAGCTTCGCGATAAGCCTCGGCCAGCAGTACACGGCGCTGACGGTCGGCATCGGCACGGATGCCTTCGGCCAGCTCGTTACCCTTGGCGCGGTGCTCGCGGGCTTCACGCTCACGCTCGGTGCTCATGCGGTCGAACACGCTGCGGTTGACTTCCTTAGGCAGGTCGATGGCCTTGACGCGAACGTCGACGACCTCGATACCCAGCTCCTTGCTCGCCATACGGTTGAGCGAGGCAGTGATGTCGGCCATCAGCGCGTCGCGCTCGCCCGAGACCACTTCATGCAGGGTACGCTTACCGAACTGGTCACGCAGGCCGCTTTCCAAGCGACGCGACAGACGCTCGTCGGCGATCTGCTTCATGCCGGAGGTCGCGGTGTAGAAGCGCTCGGCATCCTTCACGCGCCATTTGGCGTAGGCGTCGACCATCACCGCTTTTTTCTCCAGCGTCAGGAAACGCTGGGTCGGCGCGTCGAGGGTCATCAGGCGAGCGTCGAACTTGCGCACCTGGTTCACGTACGGCACCTTCACATGCAGGCCTGGCTCGACATCAGCCTTGACTACGCGACCGAACTGCAGCAACACCGCACGCTCGGTTTGCGAAACGATGTAGAAGCAGTTCCAGGCAGCAATGCCCAGTACCACGGCGCCGATCAGGGCGAACAGCGATTTATTGCTCATCAGCGGCTCTCCCTGGAACGCAGCGGCGGTTGTTGCTGTTGCAGGTCCTGGGCGGCGCGTGCGGCGGCGTCATTGACCGACGGCGACACGCTGCTGGTGGACGCTGCCGAATTGTTGCGGCTGCCTTCGACCATCTTGTCCAGTGGCAGGTAGAGCAGGTTGTTCTGCCCATCCTTGGTTGCCACCATCACCTTGCTGGAGTTGCTGTAGACCTCCTGCATGGTGTCGATGTAAAGACGCTGACGCGTGACTTCCGGCGCCTTGCGATACTCGACGACCATCTTGCTGAAGCGATCGGCCTCACCCTTGGCGCGGGCGATGACTTCATCGCGGTAGCCGTTGGCGTCCTCGATAATGCGCTGCGCCTGACCACGGGCCTCTGGCACCACGCCATTGGCGTAGGACTCGGCCTGGTTGCGGGCACGCTGCTCGTCTTCACGCGCACGGATCACGTCGTCGAAGGCTTCTTGCACTTCACGCGGGGCTGCCGCGCTCTGCACGTTCACCTGGGTCACGGTGATACCGGTGCGATACGTATCCAGGAAACGCTGCAGACGCTCGCGGATATCCACGGCCATCTGTTCGCGGCCTTCGGTCAGCACTTGGTCCATGGAGGTGGAGCCCACCACATGGCGCAGGGCGCTGTCGGTAGCATGCTGCAAGCTGACTTCCGGCTGATCGACGTTGAGCACGAAGTCCTGCAGATTGCTGATGCGGTACTGCACGGTCAGCGGCACCTCGACGATGTTCTCGTCTTCGGTGAGCATCTGGCCCTGCTTGGTGTACGCACGTTCGCGCGTCACGTTTTCCATGAACTTGCGATCGATCGGCGGGAAATAGATATTCAGGCCGGGGCCCACGGTCTCGTAGTACTTGCCGAAGCGCAGCACCACGGCCTGCTCCTGCTCGTCCACGACGTACACGGCGTTGTACAGCCAGATGGCCGCCAGCACCGCCAGGCCTATGCCCAGCAGGCCATAGCCGCCGCCCTTGCCGATGTTGCGGTCACCACCGCCACCGCGTTTCTTACCACTGCCAAACATGCCGTTCAGGCTGTCCTGCAGCTTGCGGAAGGCCTCGTCGAGATCCGGTGGGCCTTTCTTGTCGCCACCACCGCCGCCGCCACCGCGACGACCGCCCCAGGGATCCTGATTGTTCGAGTTGCCACCCGGCTCATTCCAAGCCATAGCGCTCTCCATCTGATAAAGCAAAGACGCGCCCACGGCGCGCCGTCCAATGCTACAGAATGCCTGTCACGGCTGCCCGGCGACCTCGACGAGCATTTATTGCAAAGTGTGTTGCTCGACAAACACTTGCGGCTCCATGCCTTCACGGCTGACCAGGCGATTCAGTTCGACCCTGGGCAGTCGCACACTCAGCAGGCTGCGCCCTTCTTCATCATGCTCTTCACCCTGCACGGCACCGAGGGCAAAGAATTGCGCGCGCAAGCGGGCAAAGCGTTGCTCCAGGCATAGCGTGCCGACAAACAGATCATCCCCCAACAACTCGGCAACCGCCTGGCCAACCAACTCCAGGCCTCGCCCGTCACGGGCCGATACCCAGACCCGTTGCGGTTTGCCATCGGCATCGCGCTGGATCTGCGGCTCGACACCTTCGAGCAGGTCGAGTTTGTTATAGACCTCGAGGATCGGCAAGCTCTCGGCACCGATCTCGCCCAGCACTGCCAGCACTTGCTCGATCTGCTCCATGCGCTCTGGCTCGTGGGCATCGATCACGTGCAACAGCAGGTCGGAGTTGCTCGATTCCTCGAGCGTAGCCCGAAATGCCTCCACCAGCTTGTGCGGCAGGTGGCGAATGAACCCGACCGTGTCGGCCAGCACGATCGGCCCGAGGTCGGCCAGCTCCAGCCGGCGCAACGTCGGGTCAAGGGTGGCGAACAGCTGGTCGGCGGCGTACACCTCGGAGGAGGTCAGGGCGTTGAACAGCGTGGACTTGCCGGCGTTGGTGTAACCCACCAGCGACACCGACGGGATATCCGCACGCTTGCGTCCGCGCCGCGCCTGTTCGCGCTGGCTGCGCACCTTCTCCAGACGAGACTTGATCTGGCGCAGACGCACACGCAGCAGGCGGCGGTCGGTTTCCAGCTGGGTCTCACCCGGACCGCGCATGCCGATCCCGCCCTTCTGCCGCTCAAGGTGGGTCCAGCCACGTACCAGCCGCGTGCTCATGTGCTCCAACTGGGCCAGTTCGACTTGTAGCTTGCCTTCGTGAGTACGTGCGCGCTGGGCGAAGATATCGAGAATCAGCCCGGTACGATCCAGCACGCGACACTCGAAGACGCGCTCGAGGTTGCGTTCCTGGCTGGGCGTAAGGGTGTGATTGAAAATCACCAGGTCGGCTTCGGCGGATTTGACCAGGTCGCGCAACTCTTCGACCTTGCCGCTGCCGATCAGAAACTTGGCGGTAGGCTGATGCCGCGCCACTGTTACCAGCGAAACGATATCGGCTCCGGCCGACAGCGCCAGCTCCTGAAACTCCTGCGGGTCTTCGCGCGCCTCAGGGTTCTGACCTTCCAAGTGAACGAGCAGCGCTCGCTCACCACCACCGTGGCGCTCAAAGAACAATGCAGGCTCCTACTTTCAAGCGTTGCCTGGCTCGCTGTCGCCGTGGTCGCCATCAGTCGGGCTTGGCAGACGCACAGGACGGGCAGGAACGACGGTGGAAATCGCGTGTTTGTAGACCATTTGGCTGACGGTGTTCTTCAGCAATACGACAAACTGGTCGAACGATTCGATCTGGCCCTGCAGCTTGATCCCGTTGACCAGATAGATCGAAACCGGGACCTTTTCTTTTCTCAAGGTGTTCAAGTAAGGGTCTTGTAGCGAATGCCCTTTTGACATATGCCGCACTCCTGTAAGGATCAATAGTAAAAAATAAGAAAAATCAGTAATTCATACCGCCCTTCGCAAGAATAGACGGCAATAAGCAGGGACTCAGCTCAATATGGAGACGGTCCCCAGGTATTTCAAGGTGCGGGACAGATTGTCGCAGGCCAGGCTGTCGAGCCAGTGAACATCGGACCAGCCGCGCAACCAGGTGAATTGACGCTTGGCCAACTGGCGTGTGGCGATGATACCGCGCTCCTGCATTTCGCCCTCATCGAGCGTACCGTCCAGGTAATCCCAGACCTGCCTGTACCCCACTGCCCGTATAGACGGCAGCCCGACGTGCAAGTCACTTCTGGCACGCAGCGATCGGACCTCATCAACGAAGCCCTGTTCCAGCATCTGAGAAAATCGTAGCGCAATTCGTTCATGCAGAATGTGACGATCCGCGGGCGCGATCGCCAGGCTGGCGACAGTATAGGGCAAATGCCCGTTCGCGCCTGCGTCTGCACCGCGACTTTCCGCGAATTGACGTTGGCGATGCTCGGTCATGCTCTGGCCGCTGACACGATACACCTCGAGCGCGCGAATCAAGCGCTGCGGATCATTCGGATGGATACGCGCCGCAGACTCCGGGTCGACCGCGGCCAGCTGGCGGTGCAGCTCGGCCAGCCCCAGGGCGCTGGCCTCGGCTTCGAGTGCGGCGCGCACGTGCGGATCGGCAGGCGGCATGTCAGCCAGGCCGTCCACCAACGCCTTGTAATACAGCATCGTCCCGCCCACCAGCAGCGGGATCTTGCCGCGCGCGGTGATCTCGGCCATGGCGTGCAAGGCATCGGTGCAGAATTGCTTGGCCGAATAGCACTCGGCCGGGTCGAGGATATCGACCAGGCGGTGCGGATGTGCGGCCAGAGTCTGCTTGGACGGTTTGGCGGTGCCGATGTCCATGCCGCGATAGACCAGCGCCGAGTCGACGCTGATCAATTCGCAGGGCAGGGCCTGGGTCAGCGCGATGGCAAGGTCGGTCTTGCCCGCCGCTGTCGGCCCCATGAGGAATATCGCCGGGGGTTTGCCACGCATGTCATCGCCCCCGCAGGAACAGCTTGTCGAGGTCATCCAGACCCATCTGGGTCCAGGTCGGTCGACCGTGGTTGCACTGGCCGCTGCGCTCGGTGTTTTCCATATCGCGCAGCAGTGCGTTCATTTCAGGAATCGCCAGCCGGCGATTGGCGCGCACCGCGCCGTGGCACGCCATGGTGCCAAGCAACTCGTTCAGATGCGCCTGGATGCGATCACTGGTGCCGTACTCCATCAGGTCAGCGAGCACATCCTGTACCAGCCGATTGGCTTCTGCCTGCTTGAGCAATGCCGGAATCTGCCGGATCGCAAGGGTTTCCGGGCCCAGGCGCTGCAGCTCGAAGCCCAGGCGCTGGAACCACTGCGCGTGCTCCTCGGCGCAGTCGGCCTCGCGCTGGCTCAGCGCCAGGGACTCTGGCACCAGCAGCGGCTGACCACTCAGGCCCTCGCTGGCCATGGCCACCTTGAGGCGCTCGTACATGATCCGCTCATGGGCCGCGTGCATGTCCACCAGCACCAGGCCCACGGCGTTCTCGGCGAGGATATAGATGCCCTTGAGCTGCGCCAGCGCATAGCCCAGCGGCGGAATGTCGCCCTGACTCTCAGGCAGCGCGACTGGCCCTGCCTGCGGATTATCCAGCGGTGCGTAGAACTCGCGGTAGACCGCCTGCGCCTCGGCGGTATTCACCGGCTGCGAAGGACGCGGGGTGTACTGGTATTGATAGCCAGCGCCCGCGCCGCTGGCACCGAATGCCTGGCGCGACTCGCCCTGCGGCTGTTCGAGCACCGACGCGGCTAGGCGCATCTCACCCTGCGGCCCGAATTCGCCGACTTGCAGGCCGCTTGGGCGCACGATTTCGGTCGCGGCGGCGGGGGCTGCCAACTGGTCCTCGGGACGCACATCGGCCAGGGCACGGTGCAGCGTGCCGTAAAGGAAGTCGTGGACCATCCGCCCTTCGCGAAAACGCACTTCATGCTTGGTCGGGTGCACGTTGACGTCCACCCCGGTCGGGTCGCATTCGAGAAACAGCACGAAGGTCGGATGCCGACCATTGAACAATACGTCGCGGTACGCCTGGCGGACCGCGTGGGCCACCAGCTTGTCGCGCACCGCGCGGCCATTGACGAAGAAATACTGCAAGTCTGCCTGGCTGCGCGAAAAAGTCGGCAGCCCCACCCAGCCCCACAGTCGCAGGCCATTGCGCTCGACATCGATCGGCAGCGCCTGCTCCAGAAAGCCTGGCCCGCAAATGGTGCCGACACGACGCGCCCGAGCCATTTCGTCGGCCGCTTCGTGCAGGCTGAAGATGGTCTTGCCGTTATGCCGCAGGTGGAAGCCTACGTCGAAACGCGCCAGGGCCAGGCGGCGGATGACTTCCTGCAAGTGGTCGAACTCGGTCTTCTCGGCCTTGAGAAACTTACGCCGGGCGGGCGTGTTGAAGAACAGGTCACGCACCTCCACCGAGGTGCCAACCGGGTGCGCAGCGGGTTGTACGCGCGGCAGCATGTCCCGGCCTTCGGTTTCCACCTGCCAGGCTTCGCTCGCATCAGCGGTGCGCGAGGTCAGCGTGAGGCGGGCCACCGAGCTGATCGAAGCCAGCGCCTCCCCACGAAAACCCAGGCTGAGCACACCCTCGAGGTCTTCCAGCTCACGAATCTTGCTGGTGGCGTGACGGGCCAAGGCCAGCGGCAAGTCATCCTGCGCGATGCCACTGCCGTTGTCGCGTACACGCAGCAGCTTCACACCGCCCTGCTCCACCTCGATTTCAATGCGCCGGGCGCCAGAGTCCAAGCTGTTTTCCAGCAACTCCTTGGCGACCGAAGCCGGGCGCTCGACCACTTCGCCAGCAGCGATCTGGTTGGCCAGCCGCGGGCTGAGCAGTTGGATGCGCGAATCGCCACTCATTGCTGGGACGCCAGGGTGGTGGCCGGGATGTCCAAGTGCTGGCCGACTTTCAATTCATCGGACTTCAGGTTGTTGGTACTGCGCAGGCTGGCCACGCTGACCTGATAACGCACCGCGATCATCGCCAGGGTTTCACCCGAACGCACCGTATGGTCGCGCGGCCCCTGGGCGATCTTGCCACTATCGCGCAGCCAGGCGACGTACGTGCCAGGTGGCGGATTCTGTTGGAAGAACTGCCGCACACCGGTGTGAATCGAGCGGGCCAAAGCCTGCTGGTGACTCCTGGTGGCCAACTTGGCGGCCTCATTGGCATTGGAGATGAACCCGGTTTCCACCAGGATCGACGGAATATCCGGCGACTTCAGCACCATGAACCCAGCCTGCTCGACGCGCTGCTTGTGCAGCGGGGTGACCCGGCCCATGTTGCCCAGCACCTTCTGCCCGACGTTGAGGCTGGAGCTGAGGGTGGCGGTCATCGACAGGTCCAGCAGCACCCCAGCGAGCATGCGGTCCTTGTCGTCGAGGCTGACGTTGCCAGCACCGCCAATCAGGTCGGAGCGGTTTTCCGTGTCGGCCAGCCAACGCGCGGTCTCGGAGGTAGCACCACGGTCGGACAGCGCGAACACCGAGGCGCCAAAAGCAGCTTTGGACGGTGCGGCGTCGGCGTGGATCGAGACGAACAGGTCGGCGCCCTTCTTGCGGGCGATCTCGGTGCGCTTGCGCAACGGGATGAAGTAGTCGCCGGTGCGGGTCAGCTCGGCGCGGTAACCCTTCTCGGTATTGATCTGGCGCTGCAACTCCTTGGCGATTTCCAGCACGATGTCTTTCTCGTGCTGGCCGCGCGAACCCGAGGCGCCGGGGTCTTCACCACCGTGGCCGGCGTCGATGGCGACCACGATGTCACGCTTGCCAGCCGGGGCCGGCGGCAACTTGATCGCCGGTTGCGCTGGGGTGACCGGAACCGCCGGGGTGGTCGCGGGTGTGGCCGGTGGTGGCGCAGGCGTAGGGTTGCTGGCAGCGATGGCGTCGGCTTCCTGGTCATACAGATCGACCACCAGACGGTTGCCGTACTGGGCGTTGGGTGCCAGGGTGAAGCTCTTGGGCGTCACCGACTTCTTCAGGTCGACGACCACCCGCAGGTCGGTAGGCGTACGCTGCGCCGAGCGTACACTGGTGATCGGTGTATTCGACGTGGCGACGTTCAACGGCCCGCCAAGCGTAGCGCCATTGATGTCGATGACCAGCCGATCAGGGGCAGTCAGGGTGAAGACGCTGTGCTGCACGGGCCCGGACAGGTCGAACACCAGCCGAGTGTTGTCCGGCGCGCGCCACAGGCGCACGCTCTTGACTTGAGTGACGGCCAGAGCGTCAACGGTCACCGCTGTCAGCAGCAGCCCAACGACAGCGACCAGTGCGCGTATGCGCATACCTTTCCCCACTTACTGATTGATTGCTTTGGCCAGTGCGGCGCACCAGGACTCGCCGCGCGCGCCCTGCGGCGCAAGGTTCAGCGAGCGTCCGCCCGCTTGCGGGCTTATGGTAATGGTCAGGTCAGGCTTTGGCAAAACGCCCGCGCCTTTCTGGGGCCATTCGAACAGGCACAGGGCGTCATCCTCGAAATAATCGCGGATACCCATGAATTCGAGTTCTTCCGGGTCGACCAGGCGGTACAGGTCGAAGTGATAGGCGCGGATGTCGCCAATTTCGTAGGGTTCGACCAGGGTGAAGGTCGGGCTCTTGACTGCGCCTTCGTGCCCCAGGCCACGGATCAGCCCACGCGACAGGGTGGTCTTGCCAGCGCCCAGGTCGCCCTCCAGAAAAATCACGCCACGCCCGCCGGTCACTTCGGCCAGCGTTGCGCCAAAGGCGACAGTGGCCGGCTCATCGGCCAGAAACAGGGTCAACACGCAGAATGCTCCTCCAGTAATTCTCTTATGACCGGCACCAGATCGCTAGCGGCCAGCCCTCTCCCGCCGCGTCCCAGACGCTCGCCGGCACACGCATGCAGCCACACCGCCAGACACGCCGCAGACCATGCGACCAACCCTTGGGCCAAGAGTGCCGCAACCACACCGCTGAGCACATCGCCAAAGCCAGCACCGGCCATAGCCGGATGGCCGCGCTCGCACAGTGCCAGGCGCCCGGCCGGGTCGGCCACCCAGGTGCCTGCGCCCTTGAGCACGCAAACGCTGGCATACCGACGCGCCAGCTTGCGCGCAGCACCCGGGCGATCAGCCTGCACGGCCTCGGTCGAGATCCCCAGCAAGCGCGCAGCCTCGCCAGGGTGCGGCGTGAGCACACTGCCGCTGGGCAGCGCCAAGGGCGTGCGCGCCAGCAAGTTGAGGGCATCGGCATCCCACACCTGCGGCACGTGCGCGTTGGCCACTGCCGACAGCAAGCTACGCCCCCAGGCCGCCTGACCAAGACCCGGCCCTACCACCAGCACCGTGGCGCGCTCCAGCAGGCCCATCAACTGGTTGGCAGAATCGACGCCCAGCCACATGCACTCAGGCAGTCGGGCCAGGCCTGCACCGACATGCTCAGGCCGCGTAGCAACGCTGACCAATCCCGCGCCACAGCGCAGCGCCGCCTGGCCACTGAGCATCGCCGCGCCGCCCGCGCCGAGGTCGCCGCCGACCACCAGCACATGGCCGAAGTCGCCCTTGTGGGCGTCGAACGCGCGCGCAGGCAGGTCCGCCAGAGTCGTACGATCGATGATATGCGGCGCGCCGCTGGGGTGTTTGGTCTGAGGCATGGGGTCAAAGGCTCCGATGTCTGGCAGAATTATACGCACCTCCACCCGTATTACTGCCCCCTTCCATGTCCGCCACGCTTCCAGACATCGCTGAATTGGCCCAATCGATCAAGGATTGGGGCCAGGAACTCGGTTTTGCCCACGTAGGCATCGCCGGGGTCGACCTTGGCGAACATGAACAACACCTGCAACGCTGGCTCGACGCCGGCTATCAGGGCGAGATGGAATACATGGGCGAGCATGGCAGCAAACGCTCACACCCCGACCAACTGATCCCCGGCACTGTGCGCGTAATCTCGCTGCGCATGGACTACCTGCCGGGCGACACGCAAATGGCCAAACGCCTGGCCGAGCCGGAAAAAGCCTACATTGCCCGCTACGCCCTGGGCCGCGACTATCACAAGCTGGTGCGCAAGCGCGTGCAGCATTTTGCCGACCGCATCCAGCAAGCCATTGGTCCGTTCGGCTACCGTGCGTTCGTCGACAGCGCCCCAGTGCTGGAAAAAGCCCTGGCACAGGAGGCCGGCCTGGGCTGGATCGGCAAGAACACCTTGCTGCTCAACCGCAAGGCCGGTAGCTACTTCTTCCTCGCCGAGCTGTTCGTCGACTTGCCGCTGCCGATCGACGGCGTGCAGGGCAGCGATCACTGCGGTCGTTGCCAGGCCTGCCTGGACATCTGTCCGACCCAAGCGTTCGTCGGTCCCTACCAGCTCGACGCCCGACGCTGTATTTCGTACCTCACCATCGAGCTGCGTCACGCCATTCCGGTAGAACTGCGCCCGCTGATCGGCAACCGGGTGTTCGGCTGCGACGACTGCCAACTGGTGTGCCCGTGGAACCGCTTCGCCAAGACCACCACCGAAGACGACTTCATGCCGCGCCGCGGCCTGGACAACATCGAGTTGGCCGAGCTGTTCGGCTGGGATGAAAAGCGCTTCCTCGCCCGCACCGAAGGCTCGCCGCTGCGCCGTGCCGGCTACGAGCGATTTTCGCGCAACCTGGCGGTGGGGCTGGGCAACGCGCCGACCACCATCCCCGTGCTGGAGGCATTGAAGGCGCGGCGCGAGGACCCATCAGCCCTGGTGCGTGAGCATGTGGAATGGGCACTGGCGCAGCACGAATCCAGAGCTTGAGCGGCCATCATTCGTAGATTCGGCATGCTCTCTGGAGCGGCATTGCCGGGGCGCCGGACCTGCCGGGAAGCGCTGCGAAGCGGCCCCAGGCTTGTGCATTGCTCAAGATCGCCGTGGCCGATTTGCGGCGATTTCGCGGCACAAGGCCGCTCCTACAGGGGTCGCGGCGGTTTTTAGCGATTGAGTAGGACAGCGGCTCCTACTGCTGGTCGTTGTAGTGGAACTTGGGCATTTCCCAATGGAAGCGGATCGCCAGCAGACGCACCAGGAACCCGCCGAACAAGGTCAGCAACATCGCCTGCTCGGCCGGCAGCTTGAAGTACACACAGCCCAGGTAGAACCACGCCGCCGCGAACGACACGCTGGCGTACAGCTCACGGCGGAACACCAGCGGGATGTCGTTGCAGAAAATATCCCGCAAGATTCCGCCGAACACCCCGGTAATCACCCCGCTGATCGATGCCACCAGCATGCCTTGCCCCATCTCCAATGCGGTCATGCAGCCGATCAGGGTGAACGCGACCAGCCCCAGGGCATCGAGCACCAGAAACAGCGAGCGCAGGTGGCGCATCAACGGCGCGATAAAGATGGTCAGTAATGCCGCGAAACTGGTCAGCACCAGGTATTCCGGGTGCTTGACCCAGGTCAGCGGGTAATGCCCCAGCAGCACGTCGCGCACCGAGCCACCACCCAACGCGGTCACGCAGGCGATCAGCACCACGCCGAACCAGTCCATGCCGCGCCGTCCGGCAGACAGCGCGCCGGTCATGGCTTCGGCGGTAATCGCGATGAGGTAGAGCATCAACAACATGGTGCAGGTCCAGAAAAGAAGTAGAAAGCCGCAAGCTTCAAGCGGCAAGCCAAGCGCGCCACCTGGGCCGTCTGATCCAGATTCGAGAGCGCTATCGCTTGGCTTATGGCTTATGGCTTGTGGCTTGTGCTTGCCGCTCAGACCTTGATGAAATGCTCGCGGTAGTGGCGCAGCTCGGCGATCGACTCGCGAATATCGTCCAGCGCCAGGTGGGTGCTGCCCTTCTTGAAGCTGTCACGCACCTGCGGCGCCCAGCGCGCGGCCAGTTCCTTGAGGGTGGAGACATCCAGGTTGCGGTAGTGGAAGTAGTTTTCCAGGTCGCGCATGTGGCGGTAAAGGAAGCGGCGGTCCTGGCAGATGCTGTTGCCGCAGATCGGCGACTTGCCCTTGGGCACCCACTGCTCCAGGAACGCGATGGTCTGCGCCTCGGCCTCGGCCATGCCGATCTTGCTCTCACGCACGCGCTGGGTCAGGCCCGAGGCGCCATGGGTACGGGTGTTCCACTCGTCCATGCGCGCCAGCACTTCATCACTGTGATGAATGGCGATCACCGGCCCCTCGGCCAAGGTGTTCAGCTCGCTGTCGGTAACGATAGTGGCCATCTCGATGATGACGTCGTGATCCGGATCCAGGCCGGTCATTTCCAGATCGATCCAGATCAGGTTCTGTGGGTTGTGCATGAAAGGGCTCCTCGAATAGGCCGTCATATTAGCCTAGCGCGGCGGGCAATGGGCGTGGCGTGCTAAACTGCACGCCGTTTTCATTCCCCGCCTGCACGGAACCTTCATGGCCAAACGCCAGCTCAACCGCCGCCAGAACTGGCGCATCGAAAAGATCCAGGGTGAACGCGCCGCCCGCGCCGCCAAACGCGAGCAGCACGTGCTGCAAGAACTGGAAGGCGGTGACCTTGGACCCGAGCAACTGGGCCTGGTAATCGCCCACTTCGGCGTGCAGGTTGAAGTCGAGGCCCAGGATGGCGAGACGGCCGGCCAGGTCTTCCGCTGCCACCTGCGGGCCAACCTGCCGGCGCTGGTCACCGGCGACCGCGTGGTTTGGCGGGCCGGCAACCAGGGTATCGGGGTCATCGTCGCGCAGATGCCTCGCAGTACCGAGCTGTGCCGACCGAATAATCACGGTCAGCTCAAGCCCGTGGCAGCTAACGTCGACCTGATCGTGATCGTCTTCGCCCCAGCGCCCGAGCCTCACCCCAACCTGATCGACCGTTACCTGGTCGCCGCCGAGCACGCTGGCATCCGCCCGTTGTTGTTGCTCAACAAAGCCGACCTGATCAACGACGAGAATGGCCCGCCCCTGCATGCCATGCTTGAGGTCTATCGCGGCCTGGGCTATCCGCTACTGGAGGTGTCCGCACACCAGGGCGACGGCATGCAGCGCCTGCAACAAACCCTTGATGGCCACATCAGCGTGTTCGTCGGCCAGTCCGGCGTGGGCAAGTCGTCGCTGGTCAACAGCTTGTTGCCAGATGCCGGCACACGGGTGGGCGATCTATCGGAGTGGTCCGGCCAAGGCACCCACACCACAACCACCGCGCGGCTGTATCACTTCCCTAATGGCGGCGACCTGATCGACTCCCCAGGCATCCGCGAATTCGGCCTGGGCCATGTGAGCCGGGACGATGTGGAGGATGGCTTCATCGAGTTTCGCGAGCTGATCGGCAACTGCCGCTTCCGCGACTGCAAGCACGACCGCGAGCCAGGCTGCGCGCTGCTCAAGGCGCTGGAAGAAGGTCGGGTATCGGAGCAGCGCATGGGCAGCTACCGTTCGATCATCGCCAGCCTGCCTGAAGACAGCTACTGAGTCTGGCGCCGGCCTTAAGCACCGCACTACAACGCAAAAACAACGCAAAACGCCCATGAATGCCTGCGCAATCATGGGCGTTTTGTTTGCCTGCAACCGAGTTACTGGTTCTTCTGCTCGTCCATCTTCAACACACCATCCTCGAAGATGTTCAGCTTCTGACGCAGCTCACGGGGCTGCATTGGATCCTGCGGCGCCGGAGCGGCGGCACCCGGCGCGGCGCCGGCAGGCGGCTTGGCCTCAGGCTGTGCGGCCGGCGTGCCCTGCTCGCCTTCGATATCGCGCTGGGCTTTCTTGGTGAGCACGATGATGTCGATACGGCGGTTGACCGGGTTGAACGGATTCTTGCGGTCGAACAGCGACGAAGAGGCGTAACCCACCACCCGTGCCACCTGGTCATCCGGATAACCACCGGCCACCAGCGCCCGCCGCGCCGCGTTGGCACGGTTGGCCGACAGTTCCCAGTTGCCGAAGTCGCCGGTGCCCGAGTACGGCTTGGCATCGGTGTGGCCACTGACGCTGATCTTGTTCGGCACCGCCTTGATGGTGTCGGCCATGGCCAGCAGGATGTCTTCGAAGTACGGTTGCAGACGCGCGCTACCCAGGTCGAACATCGGCCGGTTCTCGGCGTCCATGATCTGGATACGCAGGCCGTCCTGGGTGATTTCGAACAGGATCTGGTCCTTGAACTTCTGCAGTTGCGGGTTTTCCTCGACCTTGTTCTGCAACTCCTGCAGAAGCAGTTCCAGACGCTCACGCTCGACCTGCTCGGCCATGGTCTCGACCTTGTCCTTGTCCAGCTGAAGGCTGGTGTCAGGCGTAGGCTCGGACTTCACTTCCGGGTTGATGGTCTTTTCCGGCGCCAGCTGAGGCGAACCGCCCAGGTCGATGATGTAGGGCGTGCCGCTTTCGGAGAAGCCGATGGGGTCCTTGAAGTAGCCGGCGATGGCGATCTTCTGCTCGGGCGTGGCGGTGGACAGCAGCCACAGCACGAGGAAGAACGCCATCATCGCCGTGGCGAAGTCGGCGAAGGCGATTTTCCAGGCACCGCCATGGTGCCCGCCACCGAAGCGCTTGACGCGCTTGATGATTATCGGCTGATTGTTTTCCATGACTCAGCGACCACGAACCGCTTGTTCCAGCTCGGCGAAGCTCGGACGGTGCTTCGGATACAGCACCTTGCGCCCGAACTCCACGGCCAGCGAAGGCGGCATGCCCGAGGCCGAGGCCACCAGCGAGGCCTTGATCGATTCGTAGAGGTTTAGCTCTTCCTTGGCATCGTGCTCCAGGCACTTGGCCAACGGGCCGAAGAAGCCGTAGGCCGCCAGAATACCGAAGAAGGTCCCCACTAGCGCCGCACCGACGTGCAGGCCGATGGAGGCCTGGTCGCCGTCCCCCAGCGAGGCCATGGTCACCACGATACCGAGTACCGCCGCAACGATACCGAACCCCGGCATGCCGTCAGCGATGCCGGTTACCGCGTGGGACGGGTGCTCCAACTCTTCCTTCATGCTCAGCAGCTCCATGTCGAACAGGCCTTCAAGCTCGTGGGGAGCCATGTTGCCGGTGGACATGATGCGCAGGTAGTCACAGATGTACGCGGTCATGCGCTCATCGCCCAACACCGCGGGGTATTTGGCGAAGATCGGGCTGGCCGCTGCGTCCTCGATGTCCCCCTCGATGGCCATCATGCCTTCGCGACGGCTTTTGTTGAGGATTTCGTATACCAGGCCCAGCACTTCCAGATAGAAAGTATGGGTAAAACGGCTGCCGAACATCTTCAGCGACTTCTTGATTACATGCATGGTCATGTAACCGGGGTTCGCCTGAAGGAACGCACCGAACGCCGCGCCCCCGATGATCAGCACTTCGAACGGCTGAATCAGTGCCGCAATCTTGCCGTGGGAAAGGACGTAGCCGCCGAGCACGCTCGCGAATACGACGATGATGCCGATAATTTTAGCCATAGGTTCAGAGCACTTGCTGTCGTGGTCAGGGTCGGGGACGGGAGCCTTAAAACTCTTCTTCTACTTATCGGCAGAACTGCGCCAGACTATAGCCACTCAAAGCGAAAAGCCAGTTCGGACTGATGTCAATATGCCAATTGAAACCAAGGTGCCAGCTCAGGCGCCGACAAGTCTAGCGGCCTGGGTAAAGCTGCTCGACAGTGTTCGAGTGCCGGTCCCGAAAGAAAGCCACGACCGCGTCCTGCAAGCCATCAACGACAGCCGCAGCTCGCTGCGTGATATCGCCGAACTGATGCAGGACAGCCCCGCACTGGTGCTGTGCGTGCTGCGCGAGGCCAATCACCCAACCAACGCCAGCCAGGCGGAGCCAGCCGAAAGCCTGGAAATCGCCATCAACCGCCTGGGCCTTGAGCGCACTAGCCAATTGCTGGCGCGCCTGCCCGCCGTACCCGGCGACGACATTCCGCCCGTCTTGCGCCAGTTCCTGTTGATCAGCCAGCATGCCACCCAGCAGGCCAACGGCCTGTTCGCCAGCCGCCTGGCGCGCCTGTGGCAGGAAATCCACTGGGGTAGCCTGCTGTTCCTGTCGCCGCTGTGGGCCATGGCCCTGGCCTACCCGAAGTTGCTCGACGCCTGGGAGCTGCGGGTCATCCACAAGGGCGAGGACGCCGCCGAGGTCGAGCAGCAGCTATTCGGCGTGCGCCTGATGGAGTTGTGCCAGGCGGTCGCCGAGCACTGGCGCCTGCCCGGCTGGGTCACCCAAGGCTACCGCTTGCTGCTCGAAGAGCGCGAACAACTGGCCCATGTGCTCAATATCGCCCGCGAAGTCGAGCCGCTGGAGCAACAGCATCGCCTGGACGAAGAGCCGGCCCTGCGGGTGTGGTTCAACCAACCGCGCAACACCGCGCTGCTGGCCAATGGCATCGCCCTGGCCGCGCAGGTCGGCTGGGCCAACCCGCATCTGTTGCGCTGGCAGCTGCTGACCGCGCTGTACCTGCAAACTTCGCTGGAGGACGTGCAACAGCAGGTCCACCAGCAGGCTGCCGCCAGCGCCCGTCATCACGCACGCCATGCCCTGTTCCACCCAGCCGAGGCGTTGATCTGGCCCTGGGATCAACGCCGTCCGCACCCGGACATGCTCACCCCTGCGCCACCCAACAGTGAACACCTCGCCCACTGGCGCAGCCTGTGCCAGAACCTGCTGGCCCAGCCCAGCCCGTTCAGCAATACCATCCACCTCACGACCCAGGCCCGTGAAGCGCTACAAGCGTGCGGCCTGGAGCGCATCATGCTGCTGAGCCTGGACAAGGCCAGCGACTACCTGCGCGTGCAACAGATCGCTGGCCTGCCGAACGAGGCCAGCACCATGGCCCTGCCGGTGGCGCAGAACAAACTGCTGCAAAAACTCATGGGGCAGGCCGGGCAACTGCGCATCACCCCAGATAACCATGCCCAGCTTGCGGCGCTGCTGCCCGCCCCGCTGCGCGCATTCTTCCGCAGCGAGCACCTGCTGATGCGTTCGCTGGCGGTCAACAACCAGGTGCTGATGCTGGCAGTGGCCGACCAGAGCGGTAAACCGCTCTCCGATGTCAGCGTGCAAGCGTTCGGCAAAACCGCACAATGCATCGAGCGTGCCCTGGCCATGTTTGCCAATCGCAATGCGTGAGCCTTGCGCTACAATCGCCCCTCTTTCCACCCCGGAGACCGTGGATGACTGATTTTTCCGGATTGCCGCTGGTGATCGAAGCCGCCGATCTGCTGCCACGCCTGGATTCGCCTGAGTTGATCCTGGTCGACCTGAGCAGCGCCAACCGCTACGTCAGCGGGCATATCCCCGGGGCGCGCTTCGTCGAGGGCAAGCGTACCCAGCTCGGCCAGCCGCCAGCACCTGGCCTGCTGCCGGCGCTTGGCGACCTGGAAAAGCTGTTCAGCGAGTTGGGGCACCGTGACGATGCGGTGTACGTGGTGTACGACGACGAGGGCGGCGGCTGGGCCGGGCGCTTCATCTGGCTGCTCGACGTGATCGGCCACCGCCACTACCACTACCTCAACGGTGGCATCCAGGCCTGGCCGGCGGACCGGTTATCCACCGATGTGCCGGCCGCAGCAACAGCGCCGGTTCGCCTGCACCTGCGCAGTGAACCGACCGCCACCCGCGAGTACCTGCAAAGCCGCCTGGGCGCCGATGACCTGGTCATCTGGGACGCTCGCGGACCGCAGGAGTTTACCGGCGAGAAGGTCCTGGCGGCCAAAGGCGGGCACATCCCCGGAGCCATCAACTTAGAATGGACCACCGGCATGGACCTCAACGACCACCTGCGCATCCGCAAGGATATCGCCCAGGTGCTCGAACAATCGGGCATCACCCCTGACAAAGAGGTGATCACCCACTGCCAGACCCACCGCCGCTCCGGCTTCACCTACCTGGTGGCCAAAGCACTCGGCTACCCACGCATCAAGGCCTACGCAGGCTCCTGGAGCGAATGGGGCAACCACCCGGACACGCCTGTCGAAGTTTAAGGACATTCCACCTAATGAAATCCCGTCTGTTCATCATCAGCCAGTACCTGCTGCCGCACCACCTGCTGTCGCGGCTTGCCGGCTGCGTCGCCGAATGCCGCGCACGCTGGTTCAAGAATGCCTTCACCGCCTGGTTCGCCAAGCGCTACCAGGTGAACATGTCCGAAGCGCTGGTCGAAGACCTCAGCGCCTACGAACACTTCAATGCCTTCTTCACCCGCGCCCTCAAGCCCGGCGCCCGCCCGCTGGACGAAACCCCGGACGCGGTGCTGTGCCCGGCCGACGGCGCAGTCAGCCAGTTGGGTCCGATCGAGCACGGTCGCATTTTCCAGGCCAAGGGCCACAGCTTCAGCGCGCTGGAGCTGCTTGGCGGTGATCCGGCGCTGGCGGCGCCGTTCATGGGCGGCGAGTTCGCCACCATCTACCTGTCGCCCAAGGACTACCACCGCGTACACATGCCGCTGGCCGGCACCCTGCGCGAGATGGTCTACGTACCGGGCCGCCTGTTCTCGGTCAACCAGACCACCGCAGAAAACGTCCCCGAGCTGTTTGCCCGCAACGAACGCGTGGTCTGCCTGTTCGACACCGAGCGCGGCCCGATGGCGGTGGTCCTGGTTGGCGCGATGATCGTCGCCTCGATCGAGACGGTATGGGCCGGCCTGGTCACGCCGCCGAAGCGTGAGCTAAAGACCTTCCGTTACGACGAAGCCAGCCGCACCCCGATCCACCTGGAAAAAGGCGCCGAACTGGGTCGCTTCAAGCTGGGCTCCACCGCCATCGTGCTGTTCGGGCCTGAGCAGGTGAAGTGGGCTCAGACCCTGGGCGCGGGCTCCGCAGTGCGCATGGGCGAGCTGCTGGCGGTGCCAGCGCAGGCTTGATCGCCGCACTAACGAAAAAGGCCCAGCATATGCAGTAATGCTGGGCCTTTTCATGGGAGAGCCGGGTCAGATCAACCGCGCGCGTCGCGGTCGCGCACGCCCAGCAGGTACAGCACCCCATCCAGCCCCAGCGTGCTGATCGCCTGGCGGGCCGACTGGCGCACCAGTGGCTTGGCGCGGAACGCCACGCCCAGACCGGCCAGCGACAGCATCGGCAGGTCGTTGGCGCCATCGCCCACGGCAATCGTCTGGTCCAGTTGCAGGCCCTCTTCATTGGCCAACTGCTGCAACAGGTCAGCCTTGCGCTGAGCATCGACGATCGGCTCGACCGCAACCCCTGTCACCTTGCCGTCGACCACTTCCAGTTCGTTGGCGAACACATAGTCGATACCCAGGCGCGCCTGTACCTGCCGCGCGAAGTAGGTGAAACCGCCCGACAGAATGGCCGTCTTGTAGCCCAGGCGCTTGAGTTCGGCGAACAGATGCTCGGCTCCCTCGGTCAGGCGTAGCGAGGCGCCGATCTGGTCGAGCACAGCGACATCCAGGCCCTTGAGCAGCGCCATGCGCTCCTTGAAACTGGCACGGAAATCCAGCTCGCCTCGCATGGCGCGCTCGGTGATCGCCGCGACCTGCTCGCCAACCCCAGCGGCCTTGGCCAGCTCGTCGATGACCTCGGCTTCGATCAGTGTGGAGTCCATGTCGAACACCGCCAGGCGGCGGTTGCGGCGGAACAGGTCGTCCTTCTGGAAGGCGATGTCGATGCTCAGCTCATCCGACAGGGCGAAGAACGCTGCACGCAAGGCCTGTGCATCGCTCGGCTCGCCACGCACGGAGATTTCCAACGCCGCCTTGCCCTTGTCGTGCAGGGCATCAAGCGCCACCCGCGCCGACAGGCGCTCGATACGCTCGATGGTCAAGCCGTACTGGCTGATGATCGCGCTGACGCGCTGCAACTGCTCAGGGGTGATTCGGCGGCTGAGCAGGGTGACGATCTGCCGAGGTTCGCCCTGGCTGTCGGCCCAGTGCTGGTAATCCGCCTCGGAAATAGGCGTGTAGCGCGCTTGCAGGTTCAGCTCGTGCGCCTTGCTCTGTACGCTTTGCAGCAGAGCAGTGGCCACTTCGTTGTCGGGAATATCGACCAGGATGCCGAACGACAGGGTGCCGTGCATCACCGCAAGGCCGATGTCGAGAATGTTCACACCGCCCTGGAGCAGGACGCCGGTGATGGCCGCAGTGAGACCTGGACGGTCTTCACCAGTGATGTTGATCAGGACGATTTCGCGCAAGACCGGGCTCCGACTTCGATGAAAAATGCCCATTCTACCGATTTTCCGTAGGCATCGGGCGCCAACGACACTTTGCCGACAAAACTCCGCTCGCTATACTGCGCTCCACTTTCTCGCCATGAAGAGCCGCGCTCTGTGAACCGGCCCACGCCCGTCAAACCCGACAATTTTTTCCTGATGATCTACCGAGCCCTGAGCCAGCGTCGAATCCCCCTGGCCCTGCGTATCGCCAGCCATAACATCTTTCTGGTGGCTCTGGCCCTGGTGATCTATGCCTGCGTGATGGGTTTGCAGTTCAAACAGGCCATGCACGAGCAGGCCGATGCCGTCGGGCAGAGCCTGACCACGCAAACCGCCACCTCGGCCACCGAACTGCTGGTGTCCAATGACATCCTCAGCCTCAACGTGCTGCTCGGCAACCTGGTGAAGAACCCGCTGGTCGCCCACGCCGCCATCTACAGCGTGGACAACCGTATCCTCGCCGAGGCCGGCCAGCGCCCGCGCAACAGCCTGCTGGGCGAGGCCGAAGGGCTGTACCAGACCAAGATCACCTTCCAGGACGTGACCGCCGGTCAGTTGCGCATTAGCCTGGACATGAGCCAGTTCCAGCAACCGATGCTCATCAGCCTGCAAAGCATGGGGATCCTGGCAGCGATCCTGCTGGCGCTGGCGCTCACCCTGAGCCTGCGCCTGGGCCGCTTCATCTCCACCCCGCTCTTGCAACTGCGGGTATGGCTGCGTGACCCGCACCCCTACACGCCTGCCATCGAGCGCCAGGACGAGATCGGCGACCTGGCCCGCCAACTGCACGCGCGCCTCGCCCCGCCGCCGCCGCCAGAGCCGGAAGAAGAGGACGAGGAAGATGACTTCGATGACGCGCCGCCACCGGTAAAGGCAGCGCCACGCGCCAAAGTGATGGCCCATGAGCCTGAAGATGACGACGACGCCTTCGTTGGCCTGATGGACGACGACACCGCCCCCGCAAAACCGCTCGCTCTCGTGTCGGACGAGCCGCAAAGCAGTGCGGTACTGGCCGTGCAGCTGGGCTCCCAGGAGCAACTGCGCCGCCTGCCGCGTGCCCGTCTGACCGAGCTGCTCGAGCGCTACCGCGACTGCCTCGAACAGGCGGCCTCGCTGTACGAGGGCGAAGTCCACACGCTGAACGACGGCAGCACGCTGCTGCTATTCCACAGCCGTGACAGCGGCGAGGACTACCTGACCAACGCCATCTGCTGCGGTGAGTTGCTGCGCGCCCTGGGTCATGCCCTGCAGATCGAGGTGGCCGACAGCGGCATCACCCTGCAACTGCAACTGGGCCTGGTGCTGGCGGACGACCTGCAAGGCATGGATCAGGTCGACCTGCTGATGACCGAACAGGCCCAGGACGCCCTGGCCCTGTCGCAGCATAGCCGCAACCTGCTGCTGGTGGAGCGCCGTATCAACGACGACGCCCTGCTGCGCCAGCGCGCACGCATTCGCCCAATCGCAAGCCCCGAGGGCGCCTGCTGCGTGGAGCGGCTGATGGAGCCCTACCCGTCGATGCTCGAGCGCCAGCTGGCGCGGATGCACGAACGCAGGACCTGATCCTGCGCAGCCATGCCAGGGATCACGCCCACGGCACCCACAAAAAAGCCCGCAACGTTGCGGGCTTTTTTGTGGCTCGAATATCAGAAGCGATAGACTTCCATGTCGGTGCGGATTGGTGAAGCCATCGGAATCTTTGGCTTTTCCGGCTCTTTCTTGACCTGAACCGGCGCGGCCCTGCGCGGTGCTTCCTCGGCGACAGCCGGCTGGTTGGCCAGCGGCTTGACCGTGGTGCTGAGTTGCTCGGCGAGTTTTTGCAGCAATTGGCCCTGGGCCTGCACTTGCGCCGATTCGCTGCCCGCGTGGGGCTGTTCCAGGTGGACGATACGGTTGTCACGTACCTGCCCACGGCGATCCAGCACACGCCATTGCGCATCGAGGATGGCCGGTTGGTTCTTGCCCGAATCCAGGCGGGTGATGGTCAACAGCACCTGCACATCCGGGGTGAAACCAGCGCTGGCCGGCGCCAGCACCACGCGCTGGCTGTCCAGGCGCCAGGCCAACTGACGCACCAGCAACTGGTCGATATCCGACGAAAGGCTGCCGGCCCAGCGACCGTCGGTCGCTGCAGTCAGGCTGCCGTCCGCTTGGCGTTGCAAGAACGTTTCCCGTTGCAGGTAGTCGGCCACCGATACAGGGCCGAGCACCACCGCCATACCCGCCGCCTGCGAGGGCTGGCCGGGGTCACCGCTGTCGAGCTGATACAACGCGACCGGCTGGTGCATGCTGCATCCGCTCAGGCCAAGCAGGCCCGTCATCAGCAGCGCAAATGGAAGGCGCAGAAATTTCATTCATCCCATCCAGGCGGCCGTCACAAGACTGACCGCAGTGATACTCATGTGAATTCATCCGGGCGCTCGGCCACGCCGGCGCCGCGAGGGGCTTATCATCCGCGAAATGACGGCCCGACTCCAGCGTTTCCGCCCGAAACAGCGCTGAAAGTGCCGATTCAGACTACTTGCACGCTTATGCAGGATGCTCCACCGTCAGCCCATCCACCCGCTGGAAACCACGTGGCAATTTGCTACCGCGGCGGCCCCGCTCGCCCTTGTAATGCTCAAGATCGTCAGGCTTGAGAGACAGCGTACGCTTGCCAGCCTGCAATACAAGGGTCGATCCCTCACTGATCACGGCAAGATCGGTGACGAATTCTTCACGGCTGGCAACCCGATCACCGGGCACACCGATGATCTTGTTGCCCTTGCCTTTGCCCAGTTGCGGAAGGTCAGCGACCTTGAACACCAGCAGGCGCCCTTCGGTGGTGACGGCAGCCAACCAGTCCTGCTCTCGGTTCGCCACCGGGCGAGGCGTCATGACCTTGGCACCGTTGGGCAAGCTGAGCAGGCCCTTGCCGGCCTTGTTCTTGGCTTGCAGGTCCTCGCCCTTGACCACGAAGCCGTAGCCGGCGTCGGAAGCCACCACGTACAGCGCCTCGTCGTCGGGCAGCAGCACGCATTCGAAGGTGGCGCCCGGTGGCGGCGTCAGCCGACCGGTTAGCGGTTCGCCCTGGCCACGCGCCGACGGCAGGCTGTGGGCGGCCAGCGAGTAGCTGCGACCGGTGGAGTCGATCAGCACCGCGAACTGGTTCGAGCGCCCGGCAGCGGCGGCCTTGAAGCCATCACCGGCCTTGTACGACAGGCCCGTGGCGTCGATGTCATGCCCTTTGGCGCAACGCACCCAGCCCTTCTCCGAGAGCACCACGGTGACAGGCTCGGTAGGCATCAGTTCGTTTTCCGACAAGGCCTTGGCCTCGGCGCGCTCGACGATCGGCGAGCGGCGGTCATCGCCGTAGGTTTCGGCGTCTTCGAGCAACTCGGTGCGCACCAGCTTGCGCAGCTTGGTGTCGCTGCCCAGCAGCGTGGTCAGGCGCTTCTGTTCCTTGAGCAGTTCGTCCTGCTCGCCGCGGATCTTCATCTCTTCGAGGCGAGCCAGCTGGCGCAGGCGGGTTTCGAGGATGTAGTCGGCCTGGATCTCGGTCAGCTCGAAACGGGCGATCAGCGCCTGCTTGGGGTGCTCTTCGGTACGGATGATGTGGATCACTTCATCCAGGTTGAGGAACGCGGTGAGCAAGCCTTCCAACAGGTGCAGGCGCTTCTCGACCTTGTCCAGGCGGTGTTGCAGGCGGCGGCGCACAGTACCGATGCGGTACTCCAGCCACTCCAGCAACAGCGCGCGCAGGTTCTTGAGCTGTGGGCGACCGTCCAGGCCAATGATGTTGACGTTGACCCGGTAGGTGCTTTCGAGGTCGGTGGTGGCGAACAGGTGCTGCATCAGCTCGGCCGCATCGACGCGGTTGGAACGCGGGATGATGACGATGCGGCACGGGTTCTCGTGGTCCGACTCATCGCGCAGGTCGGCCACCATCGGCAGCTTCTTGGCCTGCATCTGCGCGGCGATCTGCTCCAGCACCTTGGCCCCGGAGACCTGATGCGGCAGCGCGGTGACGACGATGTCGCCGTCTTCGACGCGGTACACCGCACGCATGCGGATCGAGCCCTTGCCGGTCTCGTAGAGCTTGAGCAGGTCGGCACGCGGGGTGACGATCTCGGCTTCGGTCGGGTAGTCCGGGCCTTGGATGTGCTCGCACAGCTGCTCGACCGTGGCCTTGGGCTCATCCAGCAGGCGCACGCAGGCGCTGGCCACTTCACGCAGGTTGTGCGGCGGCACGTCGGTGGCCATGCCCACGGCGATACCGGTGGTGCCATTGAGCAGGATGTTTGGCAGGCGGGCGGGCAGTACCGCGGGCTCCTGCAAGGTGCCGTCGAAGTTCGGCACCCAGTCGACGGTGCCCTGGCCCAGCTCGCTGAGCAGCACTTCGGAATAGCGCGACAGCCGCGCCTCGGTGTAGCGCATGGCGGCGAACGACTTCGGATCGTCCGGCGCACCCCAGTTGCCCTGCCCGTCGACCAGGGTGTAACGGTAGCTGAATGGCTGGGCCATCAGCACCATGGCCTCGTAACAGGCCGAATCGCCGTGGGGGTGGAACTTGCCGAGCACATCACCGACAGTGCGCGCCGACTTCTTGTGCTTGGAGTCGGCATCGAGCCCCAGCTCGCTCATGGCATACACGATCCGCCGCTGCACCGGCTTGAGCCCGTCGCCGATATGCGGCAGTGCGCGGTCCATGATCACGTACATGGAATAGTTCAGGTAGGCCTGTTCGGTGAAGTCAGCCAGGGAACGGCGCTCGACGCCGTCGAGACTGAGTTCCAGTGAGTCGCTCATGCGGGCCTCGTCATTTCAGGTTCTGGCGCAACAGCATGGTGCCGCCGCGCTGGGTAAATTCAAGTTGTTTCAGGGCGCTCATGCCGAGCAGCACGGCTTGGCCATCTAGGCCTGGCACCACGAGGGCGCGTACGTCGTGCAGGCGGATGTCGCCCAGTTGCAGCGTATCGAGACGGGTGCGATAGCCCTCGGTGCGGCCATTGGCGGTGCTGAGCACGACCGCCGCGCCACGCACCAGATCCAAGTCGCGGGCCAGCGCCTCTGGGATGGCCACATCGGTGGCGCCGGTATCGAGCATGAAGTGCACCACCTGGCCGTTGATCGCGCCGTCAGCGACGAAGTGACCTTGTCCGTTACTGAGCAGGCGCACCTCGATGAAGCCCTCGCCGCGCTCGCTCTGCACCACGCTGTTGGGGTTCTGCTGGCGCTCTTCCCACTGGCCGAAAAAGCGCGTGGCAAGGAACATCGCCGCCGCCCACGCGACGATCATCAATACCTTGCCCGCACGCTGCCCCGGCGGCTTGCTCATGGGTTGGCACTCCAGCCACCGGACGGCGCGGCGAAGCGCCAGACGATCGGGCGAACCTCGCCATCGGCGCGCGGCTGGTCGTTGTTGTCCAGGCCGATCCAGGCACCGTCCTTGTCGATCACCAGCGCCTCGGCCAGCCCGTATGGCTGCTGGTAGCGCCGCGATTCCACCAAGGCGTCGGCGGCGAACGACCAGCAGCGCTCAACCGCGCCGCTGTCGGCATCGCGCCGGCAGATGCGGTAGGCGTTGCGTTCGAGGGTGAACAATTTATGATCGAACCAGGCCAGGTCGGCGAAATCCCGCGACACCGGACGCGCCTCGGGAAATGCCTGGGGCTGCATCTCGACCCCAGCCTCGCTGAGCAGCACGCAGCTGCCTGCACAGGTCCATACCGACTGCTGACGCTGCACGGCCAACAAGCCACGCCGCTCACGCTCGGCGGCGAGCCACAGACGATCGCCAGCGGGATTGATCGCCAAGCCTTCGAACAGCGCATTGAAGTGCAGCAGCATGCCGCTGGCCCGGGCTTGGCGCAGCAGCGCCTGATCAATTTTCAACCAGTTTGCCTCGCCGTCGAGCGGCAACTGCAACACCGCCGCCTGGGCCTCGCTGGCGACATAGAGATTACCCGCCTGATCGCAGGTGATGCCCTCGAAATCCAGCGCGCCGCCACGCACGAACGAGGCAGCCCAGGTACGGATCTTCAGGCCCCACGGTAGGCCGCTGTCCGGCGCCTCGGGGGCGCTGAATACCAGCGGCTGAGCCTGCCAGGTGGGGTTGCTCTGGTCGAGCCGGTAGATGCGGTCGTCGTCGCGGTCCGATACCGTCCACAACGCTCCCCGACAAAGCGCCAGGCCCGACAGGTTGCCACCGTGCATGCCCTCGACCGGATATTCGCCGGTGAGCTTGAGTTCTGGCCACTCGTCAGCCTGCACCGCAAGCGCCAACAGTGCGAGCCAGCCTGCGAACAGCAGACGAATCAAACCAGGACCTCGGCCAGGTTGCCTTTGGTCTCCAGCCAGTTCTTGCGGTCGCTGGCGCGCTTTTTCGCTAGCAGCATATCCATGATTTCGGTGGTGCCCTGTACATCGTCCAAGGTGAGCTGGACCAAGCGCCGGGTGTTCGGGTCCATGGTGGTTTCACGCAACTGCGGCGGGTTCATTTCGCCCAGGCCCTTGAATCGGGTGACCTGTGGCTTGCCGCGTTTCTTCTCCGCCACCAGGCGATCGAGGATGCCATCACGCTCGGCTTCGTCCAGGGCGTAGTAGATCTCCTTGCCCAGGTCGATACGGTACAGCGGCGGCATCGCCACGTAGACGTGCCCGGCTTCGACCAGCGGGCGGAAATGCTGGACGAACAGCGCGCACAGCAAGGTGGCGATGTGCAAGCCGTCGGAGTCGGCGTCGGCCAGGATGCAGACCTTGCCGTAGCGCAGTTGCGACAGGTCGGTGGCGCCCGGATCGACGCCGATGGCTACGGCGATGTTGTGCACCTCCTGGCTGGCCAGCACTTCGCCGCCGTCGACTTCCCAGGTATTGAGAATCTTGCCGCGCAGCGGCAGGATGGCCTGGAACTCTTTGTCGCGGGCCTGTTTGGCCGAGCCACCGGCCGAGTCACCCTCAACCAGGAACAGCTCAGCACGCATCGGGTCCTGGCCGGCGCAGTCGGCCAACTTGCCGGGAAGTGCCGGGCCTTGGGTGATGCGCTTACGCTCGACCTTCTTGCTGGCTTTCAGGCGCCGACCAGCGTTGCTGATGGCCAGCTCGGCCAACTGCATGCCCAGCTCTGGGTGCGCGTTGAGCCACAGGCTGAAGGCGTCCTTGACCACCCCAGAAACGAACGCCGCCGCCTCGCGGGAGGACAGGCGTTCCTTGGTCTGGCCAGAGAACTGCGGCTCCTGCATCTTCATCGACAGCACGAAGCTGATGCGTTCCCAGACGTCCTCAGGGGCGAGCTTCACGCCGCGCGGCAGCAGGTTGCGGAACTCGCAAAACTCGCGCATCGCATCCAGCAGGCCCTGGCGCAGGCCGTTGACATGGGTGCCGCCCTGTGCGGTGGGGATCAGGTTGACGTAGCTTTCCTGGATGCTGTCTCCGCCTTCGGGCAGCCACAGCAAGGCCCAGTCCACCGCCTCCTTGTTACCCGCCAGGCTGCCGCAGAACGGCTCATCGGGCAGGCGCAGAAACTCGCTGACCGAATCGACCAGGTAGGAACGCAGGCCATCTTCGTAATGCCATTCGACCTTCTCGCCGGTGGCCTTGTCCTCGAAGCTGATCGACAGCCCCGGGCACAGCACGGCTTTGGCCTTGAGCACATGCTTGAGACGGCTGATGGAGAACTTGGGTGAGTCGAAATACTTGGGATCGGGGCTGAAGTACACGCTGGTGCCGGTGTTGCGCTTGCCGACAGTGCCGACAACCTCCAGCTCGCTTGCCTTGAAGCCATCGGCGAAGGTCATCTGGTACTCGTTACCGTCGCGCTTGACGCGCACGCGCACCTGGGTGGACAGGGCGTTGACCACCGAAATGCCCACACCATGCAGGCCGCCAGAGAACTGGTAGTTCTTGTTGGAGAACTTGCCGCCGGCGTGCAGTTTGGTAAGGATCAGCTCGACCCCGGACACGCCCTCTTCAGGGTGGATATCCACCGGCATGCCACGGCCATCGTCGCAAACTTCCAGCGAGTGGTCGGCATGCAGGATGACCTGCACCGAGCGGGCATGCCCTGCCAGGGCCTCGTCGACACTGTTGTCGATGACTTCCTGGGCCAGGTGGTTGGGCCGGCTGGTGTCGGTGTACATGCCCGGCCGCTTGCGGACCGGGTCAAGGCCCGAGAGGACTTCGATGGCGTCTGCGTTATAGGCGCTAGCGCTGGGATTGGCCATAGGGTCTCGTCGTCAGTCTGGTGAATGCAAAAAAGCTCAAAATACAGAAAAATCTAATGCCGCATACTGCCCGCGGGCAATACCGGCAAAGGCCAACAACGCCGGCAATTGTGCGGCGAAGCCTTGGTAGCTGTGGTCGCCACCGGCCTGAATGCGCAGCGCACAGGCCCGGTAATGACGCTCGGCCTGGCGATAGTCCAAGGTTTCATCGCCGGTCTGCAACCACACTTGGTAGCGCGAGGCATCCTGGGGCGCAGGCACGTCCAACGCGGCCAGGGCATCCACGTGGTCCAGGGTCAGTTCCCAGGCTTCATCGGTGTAGAGGTTACGCTGGGTGCCGAGATAGCCGTCGAACAACCGGTGCGGGGCGACCGCTGGGTTGATCAGCAGGGCCTTGAGCCCGTGCTGCTCGGCCAGGTGGGTCGCATAGTAGCCGCCCAGAGAGCTGCCGACCAGCAAGGGGGCGCCCAGCTCGGCAATGGCGGCCTGCAATTGCTCGATAGCCTGCCGCGGGTGGTGGTGCAGGGCCGGAACACGCAGTCGGTCAGCCAGGCCAAGCCGCTGCATCACAGCTTCGAGCTGGCGCGCCTTGGTCGAAAGCGGCGAGCTGTTGAAGCCATGGATATAAAGGATGGAACCCGACATGCTGCCCCCGGTGCGCAAAGACGCGCAGTGTAGCGTGTTCGTGGGGGATTGGTTCACCACTGGGGATTTGGCAACACAATCTTCAAACATAGGGCCGCTGCGCACCGCGTACCTGTGTAGGAGCGGCCTTGTGCCGCGAAGGGCTGCGAAGCAGCCCAGGCGACTCTGCAGGATGCCGAAATCCCGGGGCCGCTTCGCAGCCCTTCGCGGCACTAGGCCGCTCTCATAGAACTACACATAACTTGTTGATTTAGCAGGGACCTGTGGGAGCGGGCTTGCCCGCGAACACCGGCGAAGCCGGTGCCATACACCGAGTCGCCTGCTTCGCGGGCAAGTCGGGGCGCCGAACCGCCGCTCCCACAGGGTACGCGGAGCGCTTGCGAAATCAGTTCTCTGCGCGACAGCGCAGCCCAAAGGGCTGGGTGAACTCCTACAGGATCCCCGCTAAATCAACGGGTTATGGCAACGCGGTCCCCTTGGCCTAATACCCAGGGCTATCAAAGTCCAATGTCACCACAAAATCCCGCGCCCGCTCGACGCCGGTCTCTATCTGCCCATCCTCATGCAGACGCAGCCAGCGATACCCCGGCTGTTCCTCGCTGACCTTAAAATCCTCGCTGCCCGGCGTGAACTGGATGCAGGTCGACGGCGTGGCCAGGTAGCGAACCCCCTGCCGCAGTTGGTCCCAGGGCTGGTGCACATGCCCCCACAGCACAGCCTTGACCTGTGGATAAGTGCCCACCCGCGCAAGCAGCGCGTCGGCGTTGCGCAAGCCGATCGGCGCCATCCAGGCGCAACCGATGTCCACCGGCTGATGGTGGCAACACAACAAGCAATGACGCCCATCCGCCGTGGCCAGCGCCTGGTCCAGAGCAGCCAGCTGTTCGTCGGCCAGCCAGCCGAAGGTCGCCCCGACCACTGCCGAATCGAGCATGACGACGCGCCAGGCGCCGATATCAGTGACAGCCTGCACCAGCTCTGGCGCCACCTGGTTCATAGCCAAGGCCTCGTCGTGATTGCCCGGTAGCCAGCGCGACGGTGCACCCAGGACCGCCGTCAGGTCACGGAAAGCCTCGTACGAAGCGGAACTGGCGTCCTGGGACAGGTCGCCGGTGCACAGCAGCAGGTCAATGCGCGACTGCTCGCGGCGCACCTGGCCGATCACATGGGTGAGGCTGTCACGGGTATTGAGGCCCAGCAACGTGCCCGCCGGATCGGCGAACAGATGGGCGTCGGTCAGTTGCACCACATGGATGGGTGATGGGGAAGCAAGTGGTTGCGGCAACGGCCATCTCCTCGGGCGGATTCAGCCCTCGATTATGGCGGCGGATCGCGGCGACGCAAATACGCCGACCCGACCCACGTCACATTTCAACGCACCGCTTCCAGCTCATGGCCGCAGGCCAGGCAGTGGCTGAGCCACTCGCCGAGGAACAGGTTGAGCTGGGCTTTCTCGTCCGGCTGGTGCATGGCCGTATTGGGATAGGGGTAGATACTGCGCAGGCGCCGGGTGTGTTCGGCACTGACCACCTCGGCCATACGTGCATCGTGATACACCTGCACTTCCAGCTCCGGCACCGGCAGCCACGGCAAGCTGTGTTCCTGGCGCACCTTGAGCGTGGTGGTGTATGGGCAGGCCAGCAGCACTTCGAGCACCAGTATCCCCAGCATCTGGTCGCCCTGGGTCATGCCGATGCGCCGCGAGCTCTGCGTGGTGCGCATGTCCGGCAACAGACGCATCAGCCGGGCATAGTTCGCCTCACAGGCGGTTTGCAGCCCGACCAGGTCGACGCGATAGCGCTCACGCAGCAGGTTCACTTCCACATCCCTCGGACTTCGTCACGGTTGAGCGCCAGCCATTGCAGGCCGATGATCGTCGCGGCGTTGCAGATGCGCCCATCGCGCACCGCCTGCAACGCGTCCTCGAACGACCACACGCGCACGCGGATGTCTTCGCTTTCTTCTTCGAGCCCATGCAGGCCGCCTGCACCTTCGCTGACGCAGCGCCCGAGGAACAGGTGCACATACTCGTCGCTGCCACCTGGGGACGGGAAGTAACGGGTCATCGGCCACAGCGCGCTGAAGGTCAGGCCGGCTTCTTCCTCGGCCTCGCGGTGAGCGACTTGCTCGGGTTGTTCGTCCTTGTCGATCAGCCCGGCGACCATCTCGATCAGCCAGGGATTTTTGACCTTGCCCATGGCACCGACCCGAAACTGCTCGATCAGCACCACTTCGTCACGCTGCGGATCGTAAGGCAGCACGCATACGGCATCGTGACGCACGAACAGTTCGCGGGTGAACTCACGGCTCATGCCGCCAGCGAACAGCTCATGGCGCAGGTGCAGCTTATCCAGCTTGTAAAAGCCCTTGAACAGCTGTTCGCGTTTGGCGATCTCGACCTCGGTCGGCACCGAATTCAGCGTATCGGTCATGCAAACTCCTTATTACCTCGTCTACCGCATCGCGCAATCCTACCCTGCGTGCCGCTCGGTTTCACCCCCTTGCAGTGACCGTTCGCACTGCCGGGACAGGCGTCGCGCTCTCTGATAGCTTAGTGGCGAACTGAGGGCCGCGCAGGCGGTCCAAGGCCGATCATCACCGTTGTGAAAGAGGCAACATGACCCTCGTCAAACTGACTTGCGTGGCTGTTCTGGCACTCGCCCTGGGCGCCTGCCAGAGCCTGTTCACCCCCAATTACCGGGCGCCGCTTGAGGTCAAGCGTGATGCCTGGGAGCATCTCAAGCCCGGTTGCAGCGAAAGCGATTGCCCGCTGGTGAACATCGACACCGTGCACTTCCCGGCCCTGCCCAAGCTCGACGCCATCGTCGAGAAACGCCTGCTGCAACTGACCGAGGACAACCAGCGCGGCACCCCGCCAGCCTCGCTGCAAGCCTATGAACAGCTGTACCTGGCACACGCCGACAAGCGCAACAGCAGTTACCTGCAAGCCAAGGTACGCGAGCAGCATGACGGCTTGGTGATCATCGAGCTGTCCAGCTACCTCGACACCGGCGGCGCCCACGGCATGCCGGGGCGCGGCTTCATCAACTATTCACGCAAGCTGGACAAGGTGCTCACGCTGGACGACATGCTGCTGCCCGGCCAGGAGCAGACTTTCTGGAAGACCGTCGAGGAGTCGCACCGCGCCTGGCAGATCAGCACCGGTATGGACAAGGACCCCGAATTCGTCAAGACCTGGCCGTTCAAGCGCTCGCCGCATATCGCCCTGACCTACGGTGCGGTAGTGGTCAAGTACGAGGTCTATGCCATCGCGCCCTACTCCATGGGCCACGTTGAGCTGAAGATCCCCTACCCGCGTCTGAACGGTGTCCTCAGGCCCGAGCTGTTTCCCGGCCGCGGCTGAGCGATAGCAGGCCATGCAGCACCCCTGCCAGCAGCAGAGCCGGCAGGGTCGCGCCAAGCTCCGGTGCCTCGGCGGCCATCAGGTGATAGGCCGCCACACCCACCGCCCACGCCAGCAGCGCTTGCCAGTGCAGACCCGACACCTGTGCAGGCAGGCGGCGGCGACGGACCAGGAAGTGGTCCACCAGCACCACGCCGAACAGCGGCGCGAACACCGAACCGATCAGCAACAGGAAGTTCTGGTACTGGGCCAGCGGCGCCAGCAGCGCGATCAAGGTGCATAGCATGCCGATCGCCAGCGCCAGGTGCTCGACCTTGAGCTTCACCAACAGCCCCGTGGACACCGCCGCCGAGTGGATGTCGGCGAAGGCGTTCTCCGACTCGTCCAGCAGAATCAGCAGCAGCGGGATGCCCAGCCCGGCACCGGCCAGTGCCAGCAGCAGCGCATTGACTTCACCACTCGGGGCGAAGGCCAGGGTATAGGCCACACCCAGGCTCATCAGCCAGGCGTTGCCGATGAAGAACCCCAGCGCGGTGCCGCCGAACACCCGGCTGGCGCGCTTGCCGAAGCGCGAGTAGTCGGCGATCAGCGGCAACCACGACAGCGGCATGGCGATAACGATGTCAAAACCCAGCGCCAGCGACAACGAACCATCGCCCGGACGGCGCCACAGGTCGACCAGATCGGCCTTGGCGAACAGGTTCCAGGTCAGCCACAGGCAAGCCCCCAGCAGCAACCAGATGCCCCATTTGCGCAGCACCTTGCGCACGAACGTCAGCGGCCCGCTGACCGCCAGCAAGGTGGCCAAGGCGCCAAAGCACAGCGTCCACAGCAGCGGGCTGCTCCACACGCTGCCCTCGCCAAAGGTTCGCGCACCCAGCAGGCCGGCGGCGTCGCGCATGACGATGATCTCGAACGCGCCCCAGCCTACCAGTTGCAGCAGGTTGAGCAGTGCCGGCAGGCGCGCGCCGTGACCGCCCAGGGTCAGGCGCAGAGTGGCCATGGCCGACAGGCCGGTGTCGCTGCCGATCACCCCCGCCGAGGCCAGCAACAGCACACCGACGGCGCTGCCCAGCATGATCGCCAGGATCGATCCCGCCAGACCCAGGCCGGGCGCCAACAGACCGCCGACCTGCAGGACCATCAGGCCGATGCCTAAAGAGAACCACAGCGAAAACAGGTCGCGGGCGCCGAACTGGCGGTGCTGACTGGGAACGGGGTGGTCGGGTGAGAAGTGGCTGGGTGTGCTCATGCTGGCGCTCGCCGGAGTTATTGTGAGTATGGGGGCGAGGACTACGTCCTCGTATCGCGGCACAAGGCCGCGCCTACAGAAGATTGCGGTCCCCTGTAGGAGCGGCCTCGTGCCGCGAAAGGGCCGCAAAGCGGCCCCGCTTTTGCTGCCTAGACTTTCTGGTACAACTGGCTGCCTTCCTGGCGGAACCGCTCGGCCTGCTCGCGCATACCCTGCTCGACCGTCACCTCGACAGTGTCGATCTTGGCGGCATATTCACGCACCTCCTGGGTGATCTTCATCGAGCAGAACTTCGGCCCGCACATCGAGCAGAAGTGCGCGACCTTGGCCGACTCCTTGGGCAGCGTCTCGTCGTGGAACGCGCGGGCGGTGTCCGGATCCAGGCCCAGGTTGAACTGGTCTTCCCAACGGAATTCGAAGCGCGCCTTGGACAGCGCGTTGTCGCGGATCTGCGCGCCAGGGTGGCCTTTGGCCAAGTCGGCAGCGTGGGCCGCGATCTTGTAGGTGATGATCCCGGTCTTGACGTCATCCTTGTTCGGCAGGCCCAAGTGTTCCTTGGGCGTGACATAGCAGAGCATGGCGCAGCCGAACCAGCCGATCATCGCCGCCCCAATGCCCGAGGTAATGTGGTCATAGCCGGGGGCTATGTCGGTGGTCAGCGGGCCGAGGGTATAGAACGGCGCCTCGTCGCAGCACGCCAGCTGCTTGTCCATGTTCTCCTTGATCAACTGCATCGGCACATGGCCGGGGCCTTCGATCATGCACTGTACATCGTGCTTCCAGGCGATCTTGGTCAGTTCGCCCAAGGTCTCCAGCTCACCGAACTGGGCCGCGTCGTTGGCATCGGCGATCGAGCCCGGACGCAGGCCATCGCCCAACGAGAAGCTGACGTCGTAGGCCTTCATGATTTCGCAGATCTCGTCGAAGTGCGTGTACAGGAAGTTCTCTTTGTGGTGCGCCAGGCACCACTTGGCCATGATCGAACCACCCCGGCTGACGATGCCGGTGACGCGCTTGGCGGTCAGCGGCACATACCGCAAAAGCACGCCTGCGTGGATGGTGAAGTAGTCCACGCCCTGCTCGGCCTGTTCGATCAGGGTGTCGCGGAACAGCTCCCAGGTCAGGTCCTCGGCCACACCGTTGACCTTCTCCAGAGCCTGGTAGATCGGCACGGTGCCAATCGGCACCGGCGAGTTGCGGATGATCCACTCGCGGGTTTCATGGATGTGCTTGCCGGTGGACAGGTCCATCACCGTGTCCGACCCCCAGCGGATGCCCCAGGTCAGCTTGGCGACCTCTTCCTCGATCGAGGAACCCAGCGCGCTGTTGCCGATGTTGCCGTTGATCTTCACCAGGAAGTTGCGACCGATGATCATCGGCTCAAGCTCGGTGTGGTTGATGTTGGCGGGGATGATCGCGCGACCACGGGCGATCTCTTCACGCACGAACTCGGGGGTGATCTCTTTCGGGATGCTCGCGCCGAAGCTGTGCCCGGCGTGCTGCTGGTCGAGCAGGCCCGCAGCGCGGGCTTCCTGGAGCTTCATGTTCTCGCGGATGGCGACGTATTCCATCTCGGCGGTAATGATGCCCTGGCGCGCGTAGTGCATCTGCGTAACGTTGGCACCGGCTTTGGCCCGGCGCGGGTTGCGCACGTGGGCGAAGCGCAGTTGGGTCAACTCAGGGTCGCTCAGGCGTTGCTGGCCGAAGTTCGAACTCAGGCCCTCGAGGCGCTCGGTGTCGCCACGCGCGTCGATCCAGGCCGAGCGCACATCGCCCAGGCCCTTGCGTACATCGATGATGACGCTGGGATCGGTATAGGGGCCGGAGGTGTCGTAGACCAATACCGGGGCGTTCTTCTCGCCGCCGAAGTCGGTGGGGGTGTCATGCAGGCTGATCTCGCGCATGGGCACGCGGATGTCGGGGCGCGAACCCTGGACATACACCTTGCGCGAATTGGGCAGCGGCTGCACGGACTGCTGGTCGACTTGCGCCGACTCGCTGAGGTGGATCGTTTTTTCTTGTTTGCTCATCACAGGCTCTCCAGACGGCTTCCAGCGGGCGGAATGTCGGGGAAGAACCTGAAGGACGCGGACGCACCCCTTGATGAGTGCAGTGCCGGATACTGGGAGTGCCATCGAGCATGAGCGTCGACAATCCCGGACCTGGCACAAGAGGCTCCCGGGAAGGAGAGCAATCTTGTTCCCTACGCAGGCGCTAACCTGATCAGGTTCAACGGGATCCGCACCTCTGCGATCTCAGCCTTTGCTTCAAGGCACCCCGACAAGAACGTGCGCAGTCTAAGCTGGAGTGGCCGACAAAGCCAAGCGTGTCGAGCCTGCCGTGATGAATGGCAACGCATGGATTGTTGCCGAGGACACATGGCACTACACTGGCGCATCGTTTCGATACTCGAAAGTACAGTAAATAAGAACCTGATCAAGGATTGCCCTATGCTGCGCAAACTTTCACTGGCGATTGCCGTGTCCTGTGCGTCCAACGGCGCGGCCTGGGCAATGGACCCGCCCACCACGGTCAAGACGGACCTGGTCAGCGTCTATCAGGAGGCAGTGGACAACAATGCCGACCTGGCCGCCGCCCGCGCCGACTACGGCGCACGCCGCGAGGTGGTGCCACAGGCGCGCGCCGGCCTGTTGCCGAACCTGTCGGCAGGCGCCGAGATGATGAACACGCGCACCCAGTTGGACGAACCGTCGATGACCTCCAACCGTAGCGGCAACACCTGGAGCGCGACCCTGGCCCAACCGATATTCCGCGCCGACCGCTGGTTCCAGTTGCAAGCCGCCGAAGCGGTCAACGAGCAAGCCGTGCTGGAACTGTCAGCCACCGAACAGAACCTGATCCTGCAAACCGCCGAAAGTTACTTCGCCGTGCTGCGCGCCCAGGACAACCTGGCCTCGACCAAGGCCGAGGAAGCCGCCTTCAAGCGCCAGCTCGACCAGTCCAACGAGCGTTTCGACGTGGGCCTGTCCGACAAGACCGACGTGCTCCAGTCCCAGGCCAGCTACGACACCGCACGGGCCAACCGGTTGATCGCCGAGCGCCGGGTGCAGGACGCCTTCGAGGCGTTGGTCACCCTCACCAACCGCCAGTACAGCTCGATCCAGGGCGTGGTGCACAGCCTGCCGGTGCAGGTGCCGACCCCCAACGACGCCAAGGCCTGGGTCGAAACCGCTGGGCGCCAGAACCTCAACCTGCAAGCCACCAACCAAGCCGTCGCGGCCGCCGAACAGACCCTGCGCCAACGCAAAGCCGGCCATGCCCCAACGCTGGACGCCGTGGCCAAGTACCAGAAAGGTGACAACGACAGCCTCGGCTTCACCAACCCCGCACCGCAAGCCGGCGTGCGTTATGGCGGTGACGTCGAGCAGACCAGCGTTGGCTTGCAGTTGAGTATCCCGATCTACAGCGGCGGGCTGACCAGTTCGCAGGTGCGCGAGGCCTACGCTCGCTTGAGCCAGAGCGAGCAGCAGCGCGAGAGCCTGCGCCGCCAGGTAGTAGAAAACACCCGCAACCTGCACCGCGCGGTAAACACCGATGTGGAACAGGTGCAAGCGCGCAAACAGTCGATCATCTCCAACCAGAGCGCGCTGGAAGCCACCGAAATCGGCTACCAGGTGGGTACCCGCAACATCGTCGACGTGCTCGATGCCCAGCGCCAGCTGTACACCTCGGTGCGCGACTACAACAACAGTCGCTACGACTACATCCTCGACAACCTGCGCCTGAAGCAGGCCGCCGGTACCCTGAGTCCGCAGGACTTGCAAGACCTGGGGCGCTACCTGAAAGCCGACTACAACCCGGACCGGGACTTCCTGCCACCGGATTTGGCGGAAGCGGCGGCGAAGAATTTCGAACGCAGGCCATGATACCGGCGCTGGCTTCTTCGCGGGCAAGCCCGCTCCCACAGGTACAGCACAAGCCTTGAAGTTTGTGATGTCCCTGTGGGAGCGGGCTTGCCCGCGAAGAAGCCAGCGAAGATGTCAGCTAATGAGTTTCGCCACCCCATCCAACAACCGCTGCAACGCCCCCTGATTAGCCACCATCACCGCCCTACCCGCCTCGCCCATGCGCCGGGCGTCCTGCGGCAGCTCGATCAGGCGGCGCACTTCGGCGGCCAAGCCCTCGGCATCATCGACCTGCTTCAACGCCCCCGCATCACGCAACATCGCGCTGATTTCGAGGAAGTTGAACACATGCGGTCCCATGATCACCGGTAATGCCAGCGCAGCAGGCTCCAGCGGGTTGTGCCCACCCGTGGCCACCAGGCTGCCGCCAACGAAGGCGATATCCGCCACGGCGTACAGGAACAGCAACTCGCCCATGGTGTCACCCACCAACACCTGGGTCTGCGCCGACAGCACATCACCGCTGGAGCGACGCAGCGTGGCAAAACGCTCGGCGCACAGGGCATGCACGGCGTTGAAACGCTCCGGGTGGCGCGGCACCAGAATCAGCAAGGCATCGCCATGCACGTCGAGCAAGCGGCGATGGGCATCGAGCACCAGCGCGTCCTCACCCTCATGGGTACTGGCCGCGATCCACACCGGGCGCTGGATGGCGCCCCACTGCTCGCGCAGCGCACGGGCGCGGGGCAGCAGTTGTTCGTCCACTTTCAAGTCGAACTTGATCGAGCCAGTCACCTGTACGCAGGCAGGGCGCGCGCCCAAGTCGCGAAAACGCTGCGCCTCGGTTTCAGTCTGCACGGCGATCAGGCTCATCTGCTCAAGCATCGGCCGGGTCAATCCGGCAAAACGCGCATAACCACGCGCCGAACGCGCCGACAGCCGCGCATTGGCAAGCGCCACCGGAATCCCGCGCCTGGCGCACTGGTGGATATGGTTCGGCCACAGCTCGGTTTCCATGATGATGCCCAACGTCGGGCGCACATGATCGAGGAAACGCCCCGCCGCCCACGGCAGGTCGTAGGGCAGGTAGCAATGCTGCACCCGCGGCTCGTCCTTGAACATCGCAAGGATCCGCTCGGAGCCGGTCGGGGTCATGCAGGTGAGGGTGATCGGCACGTCCGGGTACTGCTTGAGCAACGCGCGAACCATGGGCGCAGCGGCGATGCTCTCACCCACCGACACCGCATGCACCCAGATACCGCCAGGCTTGATCGCGGGCAGTTTGAAGGCGAAGCGCTCAAGAACGCGCGCGCGGTATGCCGGCGCCTTGCGCCCACGCAGATACAGGCGCAGCGCCACCAGCGGCAGGCCCAGGTGAAACAGCAAGGTATAGAGGGTTCTGTTCATGGCGGCGGAGTTTACCCGATCGCACGCAAGTGCACCGCAAAGCGCTCAGCCAGCCATTGCGCAGCCGGGCCCAAGGGCTCGTCGCGGCGCCAGGCCAGCTCGGCGACCAACGCCGGGGGGCGCCATTCGCTGACCAACTCGACCATCTGCGTCTGGTAAGTGGGGTACTGCACCACATGGCGCGGTAGCCAGGCCCAGCCCAGGCCGCGCATCAGCAGTTCGGCCATGGCGTAGAAGCTATCGGCGCGCCAGACCTGCGGACTGGCCACTTCGCCGCCGGGGTAGCCACTTTGCTGTGGCGTGATCAACAACTGCCGGTGCCGCGCCAATTGCTGGCAGCTCACGTAGTCGAGACGCGCCAGCGGATGGTCAATAGCGCACACCGTCACCATCTCGACACTGCCAAGGGCACGCCGCTCAAGTGACGCCGGGATGCTCTCATGATGGAAAAACAGGCCAAGGTCGGCGCGCCGCTCCACCAGCTTGCGCGCCACATCACCCTGGGCGCCACTGGCCAGTTGCACTTCAAGGTAGGGGTAGCGCGTGGCCAGTTCGTCGAGGCTGTCGATCACCGGTTGGTAGGGCATGGCCTCGTCCTGGGCCACTCGCAGCAGCGCCTCCTGGCCGCGCATCAGCGCCAGCGCGCGGCCATCCAGACGCTCGCATTGACGCAGCAGTTCACGGGCGTCCTCAAGCAACGCGGCGCCATTCTCGGTCAGGCGTGGCTGGCGACCGCTGCTGCGTTCGAACAGGGTCACGCCCAGGTCTGCCTCCAGCAGCGCGATGGCACTGCTCACCGCCGATTGCGCCTTATGCTGCTCGCGGGCGACAGCAGAAAACGAACGCAACTCGGCCGTGCGCACGAACAAGCGCAGTTGTTCAAGGTTCCATTGCTCGGTCATTAGCAACCTATCTCCAATTCAGATAGCTAATGACTTTACCGCATCCAGGCTTGCCCTAGAATGCCCAGCCAGAAACGGAGGATCTGCCATGAACGCCTACACCTATCTCGCCATCGCCATCTGCGCCGAAGTCATCGCCACTGCCTCCATGAAAGCCGTCAAGGGCCTGAACACGCCGCTGCCCTTGCTGTTGATGGTGTGCGGCTACGGCGTGGCGTTCTGGATGCTCACCCTGGTGGTGCGCAGCATTCCGGTGGGCATCGCCTACGCCATCTGGTCGGGGCTGGGCATCGTGCTGATCAGCGTCGCGGCGCTGGTGATCTACGGGCAGAAACTCGATGTGCCGGCGATGCTGGGCATGGCCATGATCGTTGCAGGGGTGGTGGTGATCCAGGTGTTCTCCAATACCGCCGGGCACTGATCCCTGCTCCCATGTGAATGTATACTGCGCACCTATCCCGCTTTAGAGGTGCCCCCATGCCATCCGCCATTTCCACTGACGTACTGATCGTCGGCGCCGGGGTCGCAGGCCTTTGGCTCAATGCCCGCCTGCGCCGGCTGGGTTATTCGACGGTACTGGTGGAGCGCGCGAGCCTTGGCGGCGAGCAGACCATCAAGTCGCAGGGGATCATTCACGGTGGCACCAAATATGCCCTGCACGGCGCCCTGACCGGGGCCTCCGAGGCCATCGCCGATATGCCACGACGCTGGCGTGAGGCGCTGGCCGGCACGGGCGAACTGGACCTCAGCAGTACTCGCCTACTGTCCGATGCCCACTACCTGTGGAGCCCCGGCACCCTGGCCGGCAACCTCACCAGCTTCTTCGCCAGCAAGGCCGTACGCGGCCGGGTCGATCAGGTCAAGGGCGAGCAACTGCCACCGGCCCTGCAGGACCGCGCATTCAAGGGCAAGGTTTACCGCCTGGCCGAACTGGTCATCGACGTGCCGAGCCTGCTGGCCAACCTCGCGCAACTGGCCGGCGACAGCCTGCTGGCCGGCGAGCATATCGAACCGCTGCATGAGGCCGACGCACTGGTCGGCCTGCGCGTCGATGGCCGCGAGATTCGCGCCCAGCGCGTAGTGCTCAGCGCCGGCGGCGGCACCGAGGCGCTGCTGCATGCACTCGGCCTGGAGCAACCGGCCATGCAGCGCCGCCCCCTGCACATGGTCATGGCCAAAGGCCCCAACCTCAAGCCGCTGTATGCCCACTGCCTGGGTGGCGGGCCCAAGCCACGGGTCACCGTGACCACCCACCCGGCCGCCGACGGCCAATGGGTATGGTACCTGGGCGGTGATCTGGCCGAAGCCGACGGCGTGGCCCGTGAGCCGGCAGCGCAGATCGCAGCCGCACAACAGGAAATCGCCGGCCTGCTGCCGTGGGTCGACCAGACCCAAGTGCGCTGGGCGACCCTGCGTGTCGAGCGCGCCGAACCGGCACAGTCGGGCCTGGTGCGCCCCGACAACGCCTTCCTCGCCGAACAGCAAGGCCTGCTGGTGGGCTGGCCGACCAAGTTGGCCCTGGCCCCGGACTTCGCTGACCGGGTACTGGCGAGCTTCGAGCGCGACGGCATACGCCCGACCACCCAAGCCGATCTTGCCAACCTGCCACGCCCGCCACTGGGCGTGCCTGCGTGGGAGCAACTGCTGCCATGAGCCTGCCTACCCTGCACGATCATCACCGCGCCCTGGGCAGCACCGGCCTGCGCGTATCGCCGCTGGGCCTGGGCACGGTCAAGCTCGGCCGCGACCAAGGCGTCAAGTACCCCAGCGGCTTCACCATCCCCGACGACGATGCCGCGCGCCTGCTGCTGGCCCAGGCCCGCGAGCTGGGCATCAACCTGCTCGACACCGCACCGGCCTATGGCCGCAGCGAAGAGCGCCTCGGCCCGCTGCTGCGTGGCCAGCGCGAACAGTGGGTGATCGTCAGCAAGGTCGGCGAGGAATTCGACGACGGCCTGTCGCACTTCGACTTCAGCGCTGCCCACACCCGACGCTCGGTGGAGCGCAGCCTCAAGCGTCTGGAAACCGACCGCATCGAGCTGGTGCTGGTGCACTCAGACGGCAACGACCTGGCGATTCTCGAGCAAGCCGAGGTGTACGACACCCTCGCCGCACTCAAGCAGGAGGGCAAGATCCTCGGCTATGGTTTCTCCGGCAAAACCGTCGCCGGGGGGCTGAAGGCCCTGGAGCAAGGCGACTGCGCCATGGTCACCTACAACCTCAACGAACAGGCGGAACGCCCAGTGCTGGACTACGCTGCCGAACACGGCAAGGCGATCCTGGTGAAAAAGGCTCTGGCCAGCGGCCATGCCTGCCTGGCACCCGGCGTCGATCCGGTGCAGGCCAGTTTCGAGCTGCTGTTCGCCCACCCCGGCGTGAGCAGTGCCATCGTCGGCACCATCAACCCCATCCACCTGGCCCACAACGTGGCCACCGTAGCCCGCATCCTCGGTCGCCACTGAAGCGCCTGGCGGGCCCAACGTAAGGAGGAGCCTCGTGCCGCGTACGCTGATCCGCAAGAACCCAAGCGACTTCAAGACCCTGGCGTTGCACGTAGAGGCCACCCCCGATGGCCTCACGTACCAAGGCATCGGTGCTCCCCAGAACTTCGCCCAGACCCTGCAACGGCGCAAGGCCATCGAGCTGCCCAACAGCGAATGCTTCATCATCGAGTTGGCCAACTTGGGCGTTTCGGTGCGCCTGACCCTGGAATGGCAAGGCCGTGACTACTGGGTACTGGTACGCCAGCAACGCCAGGATCGTGGCGACGTGGTGCTCAAGCTGATCTCCGGCTACGTACCGGCCCACGAACTCAACCTGCCGTTGCTCACGGCCCTGCAGGAAGTCGCTGAAGAATGCCTGCTGGAAACGCCGGAAGGCTGGCTTGCCGGACGCTTCGGCGACACCTGGATGCCCGCGCCTTATCAGCACACCCTGCGCTACCGGCAAAATGCCCACTTCACCCTCAGCCCGCTGTCGGGCGCGGCGCGGCCGGTGCATTGCGCGCGCCTGCCACTGATCGAACGCCCACGCGCCTACGTACACACCCCGACCGCCTCCCTACAACTGGTCTACGACCTGCGCCTGACGCTGCCGCGCGATACCAGCCAGCTCAGCCTGCTGCATGTCGACGAACACCTGGAAGAGGGCCAACTGATCGCACGCCTGGACCGCGAGCAGCCCGACCTGTTCCTGCTGCCGGTGCACCAGGAGCGCCCCGGTGCCGAACTGCTGAGCCTGACCGACGGCCAACTGCGCCCGGTCACCAGCGATGGAGTATGGCTATCGGAAAGCTTCGCCGCTCAGGACGGTTGGCTGGTGCATGACGAGCGCATCAGCTGGAAAGACTGGCGGGCACGCTTGCACGCCTGAGCACGGCCAGTACCGTACCCAGACGGGCAGTCACAACTGGAAGATCTGGCCGAACGGTCTTTGCGAGGTTTTTCAGACGTGCAGCAGCCAGTAAATGGCTACTGCACGTCTGAATAGCAGGACAGGCCCGCGACGCGAGAGGCGTCAGTGCTTGCGGATCTTCTCGACGATCGCTGTGGTGGAGCTGTTTTCTACCAGCCCCAGAACTTTCACTGTGCCGCCATAGGCCTTGACGATATCCGCGCCAACCACCTGATCGATGCCATAGTCGCCGCCCTTGACCAGCACGTCCGGCTTGACCTGGCGCAGCAGGTTCTCCGGGGTAGCCTCAGGGAAACTGATGACCCAGTCCACGGCCCCGAGCCCGGCCAGCACGGCCATGCGCCGGTCGACGCTGTTGATCGGCCGGCCAGGGCCTTTCAGGCGACTGACCGAAGCATCGTCGTTGATGGCGACGATCAGGCGATCACCTTGCGCGCGGGCCTGCTCGAGGTAGGTCACGTGGCCGGCGTGCAGGATGTCGAAGCAGCCGTTGGTGAAGACGATCTTCTCGTTGTGCGCACGCGCATCGTCGATGGCCAGCAGCAGTTGTTCCAGGCCCAGCACACCGCGCTCGGAGCCTTCTTCGCGCTGGATCGCGCGACGCAGCTCGGGGGCACTGATCGCGGCGGTACCCAGCTTGCCAACCACGATGCCTGCGGCCAAGTTGGCCAGGGCCACGGCGTGGGGCAGGTCTTCACCGGCAGCGATCGCGGCGGCCAGGGTGGAAATCACGGTGTCGCCGGCACCGGTCACATCGAACACTTCACGGGCACGCGCCGGCAAGTGCAGCGCCGGGTGGCCGGTGCGCAGCAGGGTCATGCCATGCTCGCCACGGGTGACCAGCAAGGCCCCCAGGTCGAGTTCCTCGAGCAGCTTCAGCCCCTTGGCAACCAGCTCGGCCTCATCGCTGCAACGACCAACGATGGTCTCGAACTCGCTCAGGTTGGGGGTGATCAGGCTGGCGCCACGGTAGATGGAAAAATCCTTGCCCTTCGGGTCGGCCAGCACCGGGATGTGCTTGGCGCGCGCGGCCTCGATCAGCGCCTGGTGGTTCTTCAACGCACCTTTGCCATAGTCGGACAGCACTAGCACCTTGACCCCATCAAGCAGGCTGTCGACCTCGGCACTCAGCGACAGCGCATCGGTAGCGAAGGGTTCCTCGAAGTCGATGCGCAGTAGTTGCTGGTGACGGCTCATGACCCGCAGCTTGACGATGGTCGGCTGGTGGGCGATACGCTGGAAGACCGAACGCACGCCGGCTGCCTGCAAGCTATTGGCCAGGCTATCGGCTGCCTCGTCCTGGCCGGTGACGCCGACCAACGCCGCGGGTGCACCCAACGCCGCGATGTTCAGCGCGACGTTGGCCGCGCCGCCCGGACGATCCTCGATCTGGTCGACCTTGACCACCGGCACTGGTGCCTCCGGCGAAATACGCGAAGTACCGCCATGCCAGTAGCGGTCGAGCATGACATCGCCGACCACCAGAACCGGGGCTTGATCGAAACGCGGCATGGACAACTTCATGGACAACCCATCAGACAGAATGAACAGGGGCGGGATATTAGCACAGGCCTAATCCCACCACTTCAACTCAAGATCCGCCGCACCCAGAACAGCTCGTGCCGGCGCACCGCCTTGCGCAAGAACTCGTTGTCGCCCGTGGCCGGCCAGGTGCGCCCGGCCAGCAGGCGCTGGATCTGGCGGCGCAAACGGCGCTTGAACGACAGCGGTCCCTGCAAGTCATGCTGCATACCCAAGGCCATGGCCTTGTCCAACTGGCGCGCCGGATCGAGCAGTGGGCTCCACAGGCGGTCGGCGGGCAACGGCTCGATTGCCGGAGGTAATGCGATACCCATACCGGCCGGGCCCATGGGCCAGCGGTCGTTGTCGTGCAGGTGGTTGGCGTAGAACAACGCTGTGGTCGGCTTATGCGCGCTCAGGGCGATGGCCTGGAAAATCGCCTGGGTGGTAGCCACGTGATCGGCATGCGGGTCGAGTTCAGGGTGCGGGGTAACGACCACCTCGGGCCGGTAGTGCTCGAGCAGTGCCACCAGGTCGGCGACCAGATTGCTCCAGGTCGGCGCCCCATCGCAATCGCCCGGCAGGCTCAGCGGGTTGTGCTGGCGCACGCTGCGGATATCGCCCTCGCCCGACTCGCGCGATGCCAGGGGCTTGTCCGGTTCGGCGGCCATGGCCGGCAGTTGCAGACAGTAATAACCCAGCTGTACGCAATGACTGGCCTTGACCCCGCCCCACAGCGGCACCGCCAGGCTGTCCCAACTGCGCAGGCGGCCCTTCAGGCGGGCAGCGCCAGCCTTGTCCAAGCCCAGTCGCTGGTAGTTCTCGGCCTCGATCTCGCCCTGGGTAAGGGTAACGATGGCCACCTCCGGGCAGCGGCTGTAGTAACCGAACGCGGCCAGCTCCGCGTCGTCGGCATGCGGCGCAAGGATCAGCGTGCGCTGACGGGTGAAATCGGGACTTGCCATGACGTGCAAGGTGGCCTCGGTGGCCACACGGCAGCGCCGGCCACGCACCGTCAGTTCGCCACGGGCCACGGCATTGCGCTGACCAGACAGGTTCAGGTAGCGCACGCCATCGACGCTACGCTCGAAGTCCTGGCGGTCATCGCCCACCTCGACGAACGGGTCCAGCCAACGCCCGAGCCACGTATGGCGCACGCGCACGGCTAGCACCAAGGTCTCGCCGGGAGGCAGTTCGCCAGCCAGTTTCAAGCGCCCGCCCTCGATGATCGCCGCCTGGCTCTGAGCGTCCTCGGGGAAGCAGTACTGATAGTCGTCGCTGCCACGGTAGAACAGGTGATCGGCAAACCACGCCTCATGGGCGACCCAGCCCACCAGCATGAGCAGCGGCACCAGCCACCAGGCCAGGACCACTCCCACCACCAGCAAGGCCAGCAGCGCCAGCAACAGGGCGATACGCTTGTTGCGACGGTGGACTTTCAACAACTGTTGCTTGCGTGCACTCATGGCATCAGACCTGATAGACCGGCACGGTGCGGCACCAGCGGTCCTTGTATTCACGATCGGCGCGGCCGAACGAGTAGCGCAGCGGCTTGCCCAGCGCCCTGGCATCGGCCCAGGCCTGCTGGGTATTGACGAAGCTCAGCACGCTACCGGGACTAAATTCCCGGCTCTGCGGATCGACCCCACCATTGATGTATTCCAGCGACACCCATTGCGGCGCCTCGACCCGGTACAGCACCTGGATCGCCACTGGCGCACCGTCCAGCAAGGCCACCGAGCCTGTCATGAATTCGCGCAACAGGGTGAACACCTCGACCAGCCCCTGCTTGCCCGCCACCTCGAAGCCCCAGCGACGCTCGAACAGGTCGGTGTACATGGCCGCCTGCTCGGCAGGGGTAAATTCAGCCATCGGCCGCATGACCCCGCCCGCTTCTTCGAGCAGACGCAGCTCGCGGCGCTGGTTGTAGCGGAACTTCTTCGAGTAGTCCTCAGGCTCGCGGGCCAGGGCCAGGCCCTCGGGCTGGCTGCGCAGGGTGCTCAGGGAGCCCGCGTTAAGCTCGGAGACATAGCGCATGCGCTGGCGCACCGGGACCTGCACGCCGGCGGCGACCGGCAGAATCACCTCGGCATTGCCCAGGTCCAGCAGGTGGCGCTTGCCCTCGCGCTTGAGCACTTCCTTGGCCAGGGCCAGGTACTGCCCCGAACACGGCATCGCCGCCTGCAACTGGCCCTCGATGAACCAGCCCAGGTAACGCACCGGCACGTCGAGGAAGGCCGACAGACGCGCCACCACTTCGGGGTGAGTGGCAACGCTGCCGCCGAAGCGATACCAGGCCTGGGCGTACTGCGCCGCGTCGATCTCCTGCCAGCCCCGCTCACGCCAACTGCGCAACAGCCTCAGCATGCATCGGTCGCCTGTGCCGGTTTGCCTTGCTCGCCATCCTCGAACTCGCGGGCATGCAGGCGTGCGTAGTGGCCGTTGCGGGCCAGCAGCTCGTTGTGCGAACCCCGCTCGACGATGCGGCCGTCTTCCATGACCAGGATCAGGTCGGCCTTCTCGATGGTCGACAGGCGGTGGGCGATGACCAGGGTCGTGCGGTTCTGCACGACATGGTCGAGGGCCGCCTGGATATGGCGCTCGGACTCGGTGTCCAGCGCCGAGGTGGCCTCGTCGAGGATCAGCAAGGGTGCATCCTTGAGCAGTGCTCGGGCAATCGCCAGGCGCTGGCGCTGGCCACCGGAGAGCAGCACGCCGTTTTCGCCGACCAGGGTGTCGTAACCCTGCGGCATCTTGCGGATGAACTCATCGGCGTAGGCTTCGCTGGCCGCTTTGTGCACCGCTTCGATCGGCGCCCCGGCCAGGTCGCCATAGGCGATGTTGTTGGTCACGGTGTCGTTGAACAGGGTCACCTGCTGGCTCACCAGCGCGATGTGCCGGCGCAGGTTGCGCAGGGTGAAGGCCTGCACTTCGTCGCCGTCGAGCAGGATCTGCCCGTGCTCGTGCTGGTAGAAGCGCGGAATCAGCCCAGCCAGGGTCGACTTGCCGCTGCCGGATCTCCCGACCAGCGCCACCATCTGCCCGGGTTCGACGACGAAACTGATGTCATCGAGCACTTTCTTGTCAGTGCCGGGGTACTCGAAGCTCAGGTTGCGCACTTCGAGGCGGCCTTGCAGGCGCTCGCGCTCGATGGTGCCGTTGTCTACCTCGGCCTCTTCGTCGAGCTGCTCGAAGATACTCTCGGCACCGGCCACACCGCGCTGGATGGTCGAGCTGACCTCCGAAAGCTGACGGATCGGCTTGGGCAGCAGGCCAGCCATAGTGATGTAGGCCACCAGGTCACCGGCTGAGGCCTCGCCGCGCAGCAGCAGGACCAGGAACATGACCACCGCCATGGCGCTGTAGGTAACCAGTTGCAGCGTCGGGGTGTAGACCGCACCGGTCTTGGTCATCGACAGCTGCTTCTCGGTGTTGCTCTGGCTGGCTTGCTGGAAGCGCGCTTTCTCGTAGGTTTCGCCGCCGAAGCTGCGCACCACGCGATAGCCATGGATGGTCTCGGAGGCAACGTGGGTGACATCGCCCATCGAGACCTGGATCTTCTTGCTCTGCTTGCGGAACTTGCGGCTGGTGCTGCTGACCATCAGGGCGATGATCGGCAGGATCGCCACCATCACCAGGGTCAGTTTCCAGTTCATCCACAACAAGGTGACGAACAGGAACACCACGGTCATGCCTTCACGGATCACCACCTTGATCGCATCGGTGGCCGCGCCAGTGACCATGGTGACGTTGAAGGTGATGCGCGAGATCAGGTGCCCGGAGTTGTGCTTGTCGAAGTACTGGTTAGGCAGTTCGAGCAGCTTGTTGAACAGCACCACGCGCAGGTCATGCACCAGTCCGAGCGAAACACGCGCCAGGAAGTAGTTGCCCAGGTACGAGCCGATACCCTGCCAGGCGGCAATGGCCACGATCATCAGCGGCACCGCCTGCAACAGGCGCAGCTCCCCCAGGTAAGGGTTGTTGGGGAACAACACCGCGTCCGGGTTGGCCAGACCATCGACGAAGTATTTGAGGATGTAGGCCAGCATCGGCTGCGTCGAGGCGAACAGCAAAAAGCCGGCGATGCTGAGCAGGAACAGCCCGATGTAGGGCCGCACATAGGTCAGCAGGCGGAAATAGATCGCCAATGTGGACTGGGGGCGAGGTTCAGGACTGCTCATGGGAATCCGCACACGAAAATGAGGCGGGGATCATATCACAGGGCGTTTTTCCCCCAATGAAACCCGGTAGCGGCGATGCCAGGACAAGTCGGCTAAGATAGCCGACCTGTTGATCGGAGGTTACACATGCAAGCACTGGATCACCCCACCTACCTGGCACTGCGCGAGGGCGCGCAAGTGCTCGAAGCCGACGGTTCCGGCGACAAGGTGCTGCGCTTGCGTGACGGACTGATGCTCAAGCTGTTCCGGCGCAAGCGCCTGCTCAGCTCTGCACTGCTGTTCCCGTATGCCGGGCGCTTCGCGCGCAACGCCCAGCGCCTGACCCGACTGGGCATACCCTGCCCCGACATCATCGCCACCTACCGCATCGCCAGCATCGCCCGCGACGCGGTCTACTACCGCCCGCTGCCCGGCCAGACCTTGCGCCAACTGCTGGACGATCCGGCGCAAGCCCAGGCACTGCGCGTGCAGTTCGGACGCTTCGTCGCGCGCCTGCATGAAGCGGGGGTGTATTTCCGCTCGCTGCACCTGGGCAACGTGGTACTCACCCCGCAGAACGAGCTGGGCCTGATCGATATCGCCGACCTGCAACGCCAACACTGGGCACTGCGCGACAGCCAGCGCGAGCGCAACTTCCACCACATGCTGCGCTACCCGCAGGACCGCCAGTGGCTGCTCGGCGAAGACGCCGGCGAAACCTTCCTGTCGGGCTATCGCCAGGAGCTGGAGCGGGGCCAGCACAAGCCCCGTCCGCGCCTGCTGGCCAACCTGCGCCAGTTGCTCGGCTGAAGGATCAGCGGCCGATCACCACGAACGTTGCCTTCTTGCGGTTGGAGAAGCTGGCCAGCACGCGCAACTGGTGCTTTTCCAGCCAGGCGGTCAACCACGGCTCATCGGCCCGCGCCTCGATGGCGAAGTAGCTGAAGCGCTCGGCCTCGGTGCCGTCGAACTCGCGCTCGCGCGGCTGGATCGCCGGGTAGCCACGGCCTGCGTAGTAGGCGACTCGCGCATCCTCGTAGTAGACCTTGGCCTGCGGGTCGACATTACCGGCGATCCAGCGGCCAGCCTCGACGATCTGCGGCTTGCCCGCACCGGTGGAAATCACGTTGGCCAGCATCACCAGTACGCCAACCACCACCAGCGCCTTGCCCAGTCGCGGGAAACGCTGGGCGAACAACAGCGCACCGACTGCCAGCAGCGGCACCGCCAACAGGTTCAGGAAGCTCAGGTAACGACCGTTCATGAACTGCTGACCGATGAAGAACAGCATCAGTACCAACAGGTAGACCGCCGCCGCCCAGGCAAATGGCCGAAACTCGCGCAGGTAGGTGCGCAGCGCCTGCCAACTGCTGCGCTGCAGGAACGGCAGGCAGAAGGGGCCGGTCAGCGCCACGAACTTGATCAGCAACGCCGCGAGCAGGCCAAAGAACACGATGCGCCCTGCCTCGTCGCGCGAATACTTGAATTTCAGGCTGTCGCCGAACTGCCCCGCCAATTCATGGAAGGCCACCAGCACACGCTGCGGACTGATCAGGGTGAGGTAGTAGTCCACGCGCCCGGAGCTCAATCCACCCTTGGCCAGCAACACCGACAGCCCGACGACCAGCGCGACCCCAGGCAGCAGCACGAATTGGGCGAAAGACACCCAGTTACGCCGATCACGCAAGCCGACCAACAGCCAAAGGCCCAGCGCCGCCTCCAGCATCACCGCCTCCATGCGAAACAGCATGGCTGCCGCAATCGCCAGGTGGATGACGCCAGCGCGCAGCCAACCGCCACGCGCCTGCCAGTGCATTACCAACCACAGCGTCAGGATGCAGAAGAACCAGAAGCCATATTCACGGAGGATGTCATTGCGGAACTGGTTGACGGCCGGCATCGCCAGCACCAGCAGACACGCCCAGCCAGCGGCGGACGGGACACGCTGGCGCACGGCATCGACCAGCAACGCACAGGTCCCAGCCATGAACAGCGCGCACCACAGGTAGGCACACCACTCCATGGGCAAGCGGGTGACGTTGTGGCTCGCGGCCAGCAGGTAGGTGAACCATGGCCAATTGAATACCTGCCAGGCGACCTGCGGCCCTTCGACGCTGACGCGCTGGGCAATATTCAGGTAGAACGCCGCATCGCGCCCGAGGGCGCTGGTGCCTAGCACAGCGATCAGCGACAGCAGCAGGCTGCCGATAAATGCCAGTCGCACCGAGTAGGTATCGACCATCCTTGAAACGAAAGAACCCACTGCGATTTCCACCCTGTCAGCAGCCAACATCGATTGTTATCAAACTTTCATCAGTCGCAGGGCCTTGCGCAGGTACGTCCAGCGCATGGCTTGCAACGGGCTCAGGCGCAGGGCCTGGGCATAAAAACGCCGGGCCAGGGCACGCTCGTCGGCCAGCAAGGCCGCCCGGAACAGCGACAGGTAGCGCTGCGCTGTGTAGCGCCGGCGCAGCACCTGACACTCTGCGGGCAGGCTGGCGAAGACCTCGCGCACCATACCCATGGCGTATTCTTCTTCGTTTTCGCGACTATGCCGCAAGCTGTCGGCATGCTTGTGAATGCGCGCGATCGGCGCATTGGTCACCGCCACCTGGGCATTGACCAGAAGAAAGGCGAACACCGGGATGTCCTCGCCGGTGCGCAGGCCTTGCGGATAGGGTCTGCGCAACAGCAGCTCACGGGCGAACAGCGTGCAGCAATGCGACACCGAGATACGCTTTTGCAACAGGTAGCGCCGCGCCAGCTCCAGCGCGCTGGCCCGTGGCACGGGCGTGGGCAGGCGCAGGCGCTCGCGGCCATCGGGGTAGACCGAAAGCTGAGCCCCCAGCACCATGCCCGCCTGCGGGTTGGCCGCCAGAACCTCACGCAGCGCTTCAAGGGCCCCTGGGGTCAATTCGTCGTCAGCATCCAGCAGCAGCACATAGCGCCCGCGCGCCTTGGCGATAGCGTTGTTACGCGCCGCCGCAGCGCCGGCGTTGGCTTGGTCGATCACCTGCAATTGCGGGTAACGTGCCACGTAGCCGGCCAGCACCTCGAGGGTGTTGTCCCGGGAGCCGTCGTTGACCACGATCAGCTCCAGGTCATCGGCCCACTGGCACAGGACCGAGTCCAGTGCCCGTGGCAGCAGTTTCGCGTAGTTGTAGGCGGGTACGACCAGACTGATCAGAACCTCAGGACTCGGCATACTCCGGCGCACCTTCTTTGACGACCAGAATATCTTCCATGATCAGGTACTGCAGGTCCGAGCCGAAGAACATGTTCAGGGCATCGGTCGGCGAGCAGATCATCGGCTCGCCACGGCGGTTGAGCGAGGTGTTCAGCGATACGCCGTTACCGGTCAACGCTTCGAGCGCCTTCATCATGTCGTAGTAGCGCGGGTTGTATTCGCGCTTGAGCACCTGGGCACGCGAGGTGCCGTCCTCGTGCACCACTTCCGGCACACGGGTCTTCCACTCTTCAGCCACTTCGAAGGTGAAGGTCATGAACGGTGCCGGGTGATCGACCTTGATCATCTGCGGACCAACGGTGTCGAGCATCGACGGGCAGAAAGGCCTCCAGCGCTCGCGGAACTTGATTTGCTCGTTGATGCGGTTGGCCACGCCCGGCACGCTCGGGCAGCCGATGATCGAACGACCACCCAAGGCCCGTGGACCGAACTCCATGCGCCCCTGGAACCAGGCCACCGGATTGCCGTCGACCATGATCTTGGCGATGCGCTCGGGCATGTCGTCGATCTTGCGCCACTTGGGCACATTCGGATGACGTGCGCAGGCGGCGATGACATCTTCGTTGGAGTACGAAGGGCCGAGGTAGACGTGCTCCATCTTCTCGACCGGCACGCCACGGGCGTGCGACACGTAGGCCGCCGCACCCACTGCGGTACCGGCATCGCCCGAGGCCGGCTGGACGAACAGCTCCTTCACATCATCGCGGGCGATGATCTTCTGGTTCAGCTTGACGTTCAGTGCGCAGCCGCCCGCGAAGGCCAGCTTGCCGGTCTCTTTCAGGGTGTCGCCCAGGTAATGGTCGATCATTTGCAGGGCGAGCTTCTCGAACAGCGCCTGCATGCTGGCCGCATAGTGGATGTACGGCTCGTCAGCGATGTCGCCTTCGCGCTTCGGACCCAGCCACTCGATCAGCTTGGGCGAGAAGTAGAAGCCTTTGCCCTTCTCTTTATAGCGGCGCAGGCCGATGACGTTAGCGTACTCGGTATTGATCACCAGCTCGCCATTTTCGAAGCTGGCCAGGCGCGAGAAGTCGTACTTGCTGGCGTCGCCATACGGCGCCATGCCCATGACCTTGAACTCGCCGTCGAGCATCTCGAAACCCAGGAATTCGGTGATCGCGCCGTACAGGCCGCCCAGCGAATCCGGGTCGAAGAATTCCTTGATCTTGTGGATCTTGCCGTTTTCGCCGTAGCCGAAGAAGGTGGTGGCGTATTCACCCTTGCCGTCGATACCCAGGATCGCCGTCTTTTCCTTGAAGCCCGAGCAGTGGTAGGCACTGGAGGCGTGGGCCAGGTGGTGCTCGACCGGCTCGATCTTGATCTTCTTCGGATCGAAGCCCAGTTGCTCCAGGCACCAGACGATCTTCTTGCGGTAGCGCTTGTAGCGACGGTTGCCCATCAGCAGCGCGTCGAGGGCGCGATCCGGGGCGTACCAGTAGCGCTTGGCGTAGTGCCAGCGGGCCTTGCCGAACAGGCTGATCGGGGCGAACGGGATAGCCACCACGTCGACGTCCGACGGCTTGATGCCCGCCTGTTCCAGGCAGAACTTCGCCGATTCGTAGGGCATGCGGTTTTTCGCATGCTTGTCACGCACGAAGCGCTCTTCTTCGGCGGCGGCAATCAGCTTGCCGTCGATGTACAGGGCCGCGGAAGGGTCATGGCTAAGGGCGCCGGACAGGCCAAGAATCGTCAGTGCCAAGGGTCTAGCCTCTCAAATCGGTAGAAGTGCGCCACCGGCCTCGCAGGCGGATGGCGGCTAAAGGGGCGGGATTATAACGCAAACCTGAGAGGCTGCACGGCCCTTGTAGGCGCGGGCTTGACCCGCGAAGCAGGCAGCGCGGTGGATGGCACCGGCTACACCGGTGATCGCGGGGCAAGCCCGCTCCTACAGGGGGCTGCGCCGGTTTACTCGGCGATCAGCCAGTCCATGCGCAAGCTACCGGCTGTCTGCGCCAGCTCCTTGGCCAGCCACGGCAGCAGCTCCTTGAGCTCGTCCTCAAGGCCCCACGGCGGATTGGCAATGGCCAGGCCGGAACCGTTCAGGCCCTGCGGGCTGTCCTGGTGATGCACATAGAGTTCGACCCGCAGCAGCTTCGGTGCGCCGGTGCTGGTCAGGTCCTGGTAGAAACGGGTTAGCGAGCGCTGATCCTTGATCGGGTACCAGATGGCGGCGACGGTCTGGCGCATACGACTGATCGCCTCTTTCATCGCCACGGTGCAGCGCTTGAGTTCGTCGGCCTGTTCGAACGGCGGATCGATCAGCATGATCGCGCGCTTTTCCTGCACGGGCAGCAAGGCGCGGGGCACGTGCCAGCCCTCCCCCAGGTGCACGGTCACGCGCGGATCTTTCTTCATGTTCTCTTTGAGCAGCGGCCCGTCTTCGGGGTGCTTCTCGTTGAGCAGCGCGCGGTCTTGCTGACGCATAAGGCGCCGCGCAAGCTCAGGGGAGCCAGGGTAGTAGCGCAGCTCGCCGTCCGGGTTCAGGCGCTTGATGATGCGCAGATAGTCGGCGCAGGCCGACGGTAGGTCGTCGCGATTCCACAGGCGCGCGACGCCTTCGAGGTACTCGCCGGTACGGCTCGCCTGGTCGCCCTGCAAGTCGTAGAGACCCAGGCCTGCGTGAGTGTCGATGTAGGCGAACGGCTGCTCCTTGCGCGACATCAAGGCGATGAGGCGGGTCAGCACGATATGCTTGAGGACGTCGGCGTGATTGCCGGCGTGGAAGGCGTGACGATAGTTCATGGCGGCTCCTGCGAAGCCGACAAGTTTACCCTGCCTTGCAGACCGCGTCAGGTGCAGATCGGCGCCCGCCAAGGGGCGGACGCCGAATCAGCAGGCGTTACTTGTCAGCGTGGTACGCCGCATCGGCGGTTTCGAAACGCGAAACCATGCTGGTCGACGGACGGCCCAACTTGCTCACCACGACGATGGCGATGCTGGCGAACAGGAAGCCTGGAATGATTTCGTACAGACCCAGACCCACGTAGTTCTTCCACAGGATCACCGTCAGCGCACCGACCACGATGCCCGCCAACGCGCCGTTACGGGTCATGCCCTTCCACAGCACGGAAATCAGCACCACCGGACCAAAGGCGGCGCCGAAGCCTGCCCAGGCATAGGCCACCAGACCCAGCACGCGGTTTTCAGGGTTGGCAGCCATGGCGATGGACACCAGCGCCACCGCCAGCACCATCAAGCGGCCTACCCAGACCAGCTCCTGCTGCGAAGCACTCTTGCGCAGGAAGGCCTTGTAGAAGTCTTCGGTCAAGGCACTGGAGCACACCAGCAGCTGGCAGCTCAGGGTACTCATCACCGCCGCCAGGATGGCCGACAGCAGCACACCAGCTACCCACGGGTTGAACAGGATCTTGGCCAGCTCGATGAACACCCGCTCATGGTTCTCGCTAACCGGGCCAGCCAGCTCAGGGTGGGCCGAGAAGTAAGCGATACCGAAGAAGCCCACGGCGCAAGTGCCCGCCAGGCACAGGATCATCCAGGTCATGGAAATGCGACGAGCCTTGGCGATCGACTTGACCGAGTCGGCGGCCATGAAGCGCGCCAGGATGTGTGGCTGGCCGAAATAGCCCAGGCCCCAGCCCATCAGCGAGATAATGCCAATGAAGGTGGCGCCCTTGAACATATCGAAGTGCGCCGGATTGACCGCTTCGATGGCCAGGAACGTGGTGTCGAAGCCACCGGTGGAGATCAGCACGATGATCGGGGTGAGAATCAGCGCGAAGATCATCAGCGAGGCCTGTACGGTGTCAGTCCAGCTCACTGCCAGGAAGCCACCGACGAAGGTGTAGGCGATGGTCGCCGCAGCACCGGCCCACAGCGCCGTCTCATAGGACATGCCGAAGGTGCTTTCGAACAGGCGAGCGCCGGCAACGATGCCAGAGGCGCAGTAGATGGTGAAGAACACCAGGATGACGATGGCGGAAATGATCCGCAGCAGGCCAGTCTTGTCCTCGAAACGGCTGGCGAAGTAGTCCGGCAGCGTCAGCGCATCACCGTTGTGCTCGGTCTGTACCCGCAGGCGACCGGCGACGAACAGCCAGTTGAGGTAGGCGCCGACGGTCAGACCGATGGCGATCCAGGCCTCGGACAAGCCGGCGAAGTAAATGGCCCCCGGCAGGCCCATCAGCAGCCAGCCGCTCATGTCGGAGGCCCCGGCAGAGAGCGCGGTGACCACGCTGCCGAGGCTGCGACCGCCCAGGATATAGTCGGAAAGGTTCTTGGTGGAGCGATAGGCGGCGAAGCCGATCAGCACCATTGCCGCGATGTAGACCACGAAAGTGATCGTGATTGGACTGCCCATGAGTTGTGCCCTGGCATTGTTTTTATCTCTTGCGACCGCCGTGCGTGACGACGGTTGCACCCAGGCGGCGAATCCTATGCAACAACATGAACAAGGTGCAACCATTTTTCATTTGCAAGTTGCACCCCGCGATGGCTTTCGGAGAAAAACCGCTTTTTTGCTTCCTTTCGGAGCAAACACTGCACTTTTGATACTAAAACGCACCAACAATGCCCTATTTGATCCACGTCCAAAGCCCTTCGGACGAGTTGCACCTTAGTCGCGAAAAATTCGGGTTGCACCCGGTTGCACCCGAATTGTCCTACAGGCTAATCTTGCCCTCAGCTTAGGCCACGCCCGTGGCCAATAACGAGGATAAGAAATGGCGACGACCACCCTTGGGGTCAAACTCGACGACCCTACCCGTGAGCGACTCAAGGCCGCTGCGCAGTCCATCGACCGCACGCCGCACTGGTTGATCAAGCAAGCGATCTTCAACTATCTCGAGAAGCTCGAGGGTGGCGCCACCCTGCACGAACTCAACGGCCAGGCGACCGGCCTTGGCGATGACGCCGGCGAAGTGACGGGCGATCACAGCCACCAGTGCTTCCTGGAGTTCGCCGAAAGCATCCTGCCGCAATCGGTGCTGCGCGCAGCGATCACCGCCGCCTACCGCCGCCCCGAGCAGGAAGTCGTGCCGATGCTGCTGGAGCAGGCGCGCCTGCCAGCAGCCCAGGCCGAGGCCACCAACAAGCTGGCCGCGTCGCTGGCCGACAAGCTGCGCAACCAAAAAAGCGCCGGTGGCCGCGCCGGTATCGTCCAGGGCCTGCTGCAGGAGTTCTCGCTGTCCTCGCAAGAAGGCGTAGCGCTGATGTGCCTGGCCGAAGCCCTGCTGCGTATCCCGGACAAAGGCACCCGTGATGCGCTGATCCGCGACAAGATCAGCACCGGCAACTGGCAACCGCACCTGGGCAACAGCCCATCGTTGTTCGTCAACGCCGCCACTTGGGGCCTGCTGCTGACCGGCAAACTGGTCAGCACCCACAACGAATCCGGCCTGACCTCCTCGCTCACGCGCATCATCGGCAAGAGCGGCGAACCGATGATCCGCAAGGGCGTCGACATGGCCATGCGCCTGATGGGCGAGCAGTTCGTCACCGGCGAAACCATCGCAGAAGCCCTGGCCAACGCCAGCAAGTTCGAATCCAAGGGCTTCCGCTACAGCTACGACATGCTCGGCGAAGCCGCACTGACCGAGCACGACGCGCAGAAGTACCTGGCCTCCTATGAGCAGGCGATCCACTCGATCGGCAAGGCCTCGCATGGCCGCGGCATCTATGAAGGCCCAGGCATCTCGATCAAGCTCTCGGCCCTGCACCCGCGCTACAGCCGCGCCCAGTACGAGCGCGTGATGAGCGAGCTGTACCCGCGCCTGCTGTCGCTGACCCTGCTGGCCAAGCAATACGACATCGGCCTGAACATCGACGCCGAAGAAGCCGACCGCCTGGAACTGTCGCTCGATTTGCTCGAGCGCCTGTGCTTCGAGCCGTCGCTGGCTGGCTGGAACGGCATCGGCTTCGTCATCCAGGCCTACCAGAAGCGCTGCCCGTACGTGATCGACTACGTCATCGACCTGGCCAAGCGCAGCCGCCACCGCCTGATGATCCGCCTGGTCAAGGGCGCGTACTGGGACAGTGAGATCAAGCGCGCCCAGGTCGAAGGCCTGGAGGGCTATCCGGTGTACACCCGCAAGGTATACACCGACGTTTCCTACATTGCCTGCGCCCGCAAGCTGCTGGCGGTGCCTGAAGCCATCTACCCGCAGTTCGCCACCCACAACGCCCACACCCTGTCGGCCATCTACACCATCGCCGGGCAAAACTATTATCCGGGCCAGTACGAGTTCCAGTGCCTGCACGGCATGGGCGAGCCGCTGTACGAACAGGTGGTGGGTAAAGTCGCCGAGGGCAAGCTGAACCGCCCGTGCCGTGTGTACGCGCCGGTAGGCACCCACGAAACCCTGCTGGCTTACCTGGTGCGCCGCCTGCTGGAAAACGGCGCCAACACCTCGTTCGTCAACCGCATCGCCGACCACTCGATCTCCATCCAGGAACTGGTCGCCGACCCTGTCGTCAGCATCGAGCGCATGGCCACCCAGGAAGGCGGCATCGGCTTGCCGCACCCACGCATCCCGATGCCGCGCGAGCTGTATGGCCGTGAGCGGGCCAACTCGGCCGGCATCGATATGGCCAACGAACACCGCTTGGCATCACTGTCCTGCGCCCTGCTGGCAACCGCCCATAACGACTGGAAAGCCGCCCCGTTGCTGGGCTGCGCCGCCAGCGAGCAAGCGCTCCAGCCGGTCCTCAATCCGGCCGATCACCGCGATGTGGTGGGCCATGTACAAGAAGCCAGCGTTGCCGATGTCGACAACGCCATCCAGTGCGCGCTGAACGCCGCACCGATCTGGCAGGCCACCCCACCGGCCGAGCGCGCCGCCATTCTCGAACGCGCCGCCGACCTAATGGAGGCCGAAATCCAGCCGCTGATGGGGTTGCTGGTGCGTGAGGCCGGCAAGACCTACGCCAATGCCATCGCCGAAGTACGCGAGGCCGTGGACTTCCTGCGCTACTACGCAGTACAGGCGCGCAACGACCTGCGCAACGACAACTGCCGCCCACTGGGCCCTGTGGTGTGCATCAGCCCCTGGAACTTCCCACTGGCGATCTTCTCAGGCCAGGTGGCCGCAGCGCTGGCCGCTGGCAACCCGGTGTTGGCCAAGCCTGCCGAGCAGACCCCACTGGTCGCGGCCCAAGCCGTACGCCTGCTGCTCGAAGCCGGGATCCCCGAAGGCGTGCTGCAACTGCTGCCAGGCCAGGGCGAGACCGTCGGTGCAGGGCTGGTGGGTGACGAACGCGTCAAAGGCGTGATGTTCACCGGCTCCACCGAAGTCGCCCGCCTGCTGCAACGCAACATCGCCGGGCGCCTGGACAACCAGGGGCGCCCGATCCCACTGATTGCCGAGACTGGCGGCCAGAACGCGATGATCGTCGACTCCTCGGCACTGACCGAACAGGTGGTGATCGATGTGGTGTCCTCGGCATTCGACAGCGCCGGCCAGCGTTGCTCGGCCCTGCGCGTGCTGTGCCTGCAGGAAGACTCTGCCGATCGTGTGATCGAAATGCTCAAGGGCGCCATGGCCGAAAGCCGCCTGGGCAACCCCGAGCGCCTGTCGGTCGACATCGGCCCGGTGATCGACGCCGAAGCCAAGGCTGGCATCGAGAAGCACATCCAGGGCATGCGCGAAAAAGGCCGTAATGTCTACCAGGTGGCCATCGCCGAGGGTGAAGAGGTCAAGCGCGGCACCTTCGTGATGCCGACCCTGATCGAGCTGGAGAGCTTCGACGAGCTCAAGCGCGAAATCTTCGGCCCGGTGCTGCACGTAGTACGTTACAACCGCAAGGACCTGGACCAGCTGATCGAACAGATCAATGCGTCGGGCTACGGCCTGACCCTGGGCGTCCACACCCGCATCGACGAGACCATCGCCAAGGTGGTGGGCAACGTCAACGCGGGCAACATGTACGTCAACCGCAATATTGTTGGCGCAGTGGTCGGTGTGCAGCCGTTCGGCGGCGAAGGCCTGTCGGGCACCGGCCCGAAAGCAGGCGGCCCACTGTACCTGTATCGCCTGCTGTCGACCCGTCCAGCCGACGCCATCGTCCGCCACTTCCAGCGCACCGACGGCGAAAGCAAGGCTGACACCGCCCTGCGTGAGCAGCAGCTCAAGCCGCTGAATGCGCTCAAGGCGTGGGCCGAAAGCAACCAGCTGGGCGACCTGGCGATCTTGTGCGAACAGTTCGCCGAACAATCGCAAAGCGGCATCACCCGCGTATTGCCAGGCCCGACCGGCGAGCGCAATACCTACACCGTCCTGCCACGTGAGCACGTGCTGTGCCTGGCCGACAACGAAACCGACCTGCTGGCGCAGTTCGCGGCGGTGCTGTCGGTGGGCAGCTCGGCAGTGTTCCAGGACGGCGAGCCTGCCAAGGGCCTGCGCAGCCGCCTGCCGAAGGAGCTGCAAGGCAAGATCACCCTGGTGGCTGACTGGAACAAGGATGAGGTGGCATTCGACGCAGTGATCCACCACGGCGACTCGGATCAGTTGCGCGGCATCTGCGAGCAGGTGGCCAAACGGGCGGGTGCGATCGTCGGGGTCAATGGGCTGTCCAGCGGCGATCACCAGATTGCCCTGGAGCGCCTGGTGATCGAGCGCGCGGTGAGCGTGAATACCGCGGCTGCTGGTGGTAACGCCAGCTTGATGACCATCGGTTGAAGCTAAAGGGCTCAAGCTTGATGCAGGTCAGTTGAGCCAACGGGGGCGCTGCGCGCCCCTTTCGCGGCACGAGGCCGCTCCTACACGACCGTGCAAGCCGGCATTCACAGGGCTCACACGGACCTTGTAGGAGCGGCCTCGCGCCGCGAAAGGGCCGCACAGCGGCCCCGGTGGCTTAACAAGCTTGCTTAAGCCTCGACTCTTTTTCTGTGAAGCGGCGAAGCCACCAAAACCCTGTGATCACCTGTATCCGATCAAAGGCTCAAGCAGCAACGTCAATACTAGAGCCAACGTCCCAATCCCCCAAAATACGAAGCCAGGTGCCATCCATAGCCAATTGGCCCACGACATTCGCGCATTCCCGCTACCCGCCTCATCGCCTTCGATCAGATTGACAGCCCGTTGAATCCAGACAACTACCCAGGTCAGCAACGCTAAAGAGCTGAAAATCAATAAAATCGTAATAACGGGCAACAATTCGAGGGTTTTTTCATCAAGCAGCAACAAAGGCACCACTGAAAACAGGTAGAGCATAAACAGCCCCAAAGAAGACCAGCGACAGCGCTGGCCGCTTGAGCGAAGGCTTTGCTCGATGCGCCGCATCAGTGGGTAAAAATACAAAATCTGCCATAACGCACGCATCAGCGGCCACGTCTTGTCGCGCCTGGCGCGCCGTTGATGGACCCAGTGGCGATGGAAGCAGAAGAACCAGTACAAGCCAAAAGTGAAGAAGGTCAGCACGGCCAGCTTCTTCGGTGCCACGATGAAAAAACTCGGGGGTCGGTATTGCGTATGGGTAGGGTCATTCGACATTGATGGGGCTTCCATGGGACGGCAAATTCCAAGCCGTCATCTAACCGCCATCGCCGACGAACATCAGCCCCCTCGTTTCCGAACCGACCGTATGACAACGATCAAAAACAAGTCGGTGAATGGCACTGCTTAGGTAGGAATTCTCCAGCAGTCATCGGCGGGGCCTCCTGAACCCAGGCTGCGACTTGCCCCGCGATGTTCTTGCTAGTGTTTACCGGCCCATGCCCAGTTCCGCATCATCCATCAATGCTTTGGCCAACCCGCTGAGGTAGTGCGAAGCCCACACCAGTTGCGGGTTTTCGTCCATCACGCCGCTGAGGGTCAGGTCGCGCACGTAGCCCATCAATTCCGAGGCCTGCTCTCGAGCGTGCCGGCACGGGATGCCGGGCTCTATGCGAAATAGCGGTTGGGGGCGGCCTTCGCCCTGATAGAAGCAGGTCTTGCCGACGGTGGTCTTGTCTTCGGTGCTCATTGCTTGATCTCCCTGAATCACTTAGATGCGTGCCCCGCGATAAGGCCACTGAGCCTAGTGGAGCACCTGCTCATCGCTCGCCATCTGCACTTGGATCAACGCCGATTCGAGCAACGCTCGCAGCGACTCGACTTCATGCATCGACGCCATCATCAGCACGCTGGCCGGTGAACGGGGTTTGAGCAATACGGCCTGATGGGCCACGGTCAGGGCGCACAGGGCGTACTCCGAGGCCTGGGCCAGGGTGTCTTCGAGGGAGTGGGGATTGCGGGGTGGGTCGGGGATTATTTTGCGCATAACGAACCTCTTGCTGATCGACTGGGACCATCACCTTTCGCTGTCAAACAAAAAGGTGGCAGCTGCATGTGGGTTGACAGACCGGTCAGCAAGAGCAAAACCCCGGCGCACACGAAGTGCCCCACACACAGCCGCCATAGAGGCAAAGCCATTGAGCAAGCTCTTGATAATCGGCCTGTCAAAGCCGGTCGCTGTTTCGCAACGACCGCCCGAGACTAGAGGCCAACCCAGAGCACCGCAATGGCTTGAAAGGGGTTGGGAGCATGTTTGGGAAATGGACTACAAGCAATAGGGAAAAGCTTAAAAAATCCACCTAAATCGCAAGCTGCCTAGCGGTTTCCGGGCGGGCACGATCAGGGGCGCAGGGCCCTCACCACCATACACATCCACCCCGAGACCTATCTGCCTTGCGATACAGAGAGACATCGCCTTTGGGAAGCATCTTGCAGGACAGCCTGCCTAAAGAGCAGAAACATCTTCCCTCCCAAGAACACTTGACTCAGCCCCCTCAGGATGCATAATTCCGCTCAGGACGCGACCGAGGTCGCTCCGTCTCCGAGGCCCGGCATACTTTGTGTGTCGGGCTTTCGTGTTTCTGGAGATATGACATGTACGTCGCTTACCTTGATGAGTTTGGTCACATTGGCCCGTTTGTCTCAAAAGAAGACCCCTCCTTTCATACCCATCCGGTCTTTGGCCTCGCTGGCTTGGTTCTCCCTGCTGAAAAAGTCCGCGAGTTTTCCGCGTTCTTCTTCAATCTGAAGAAGAACGTGCTGGGTGCGAAGATTGAAAAAACCGGCACCCACCCCGCCGCATTCGAGGAAAAAGCTTCCACTTTCTTCAAGACCAGCCAATTTAACGGCCAAAGCCGCGCTCGACGACACAAAATCGACGCGGTGAACCGAATCTTCAGCAAGGTCCGTCAGTTGGGCGGATTTTTCTTCTATGTTGGCATTGAGAAAGATCAATCACCTGAAAACTCAAATGCCAAAGGGCTCTACAAGATCGTGCTACGTGAAGCGATCAAACGCTTGAACGATGAAATGGTGACAAGAAAAAGCCACTTCATGATCGTTCTCGATCAGCAGGACGATATGAACCACAAGAAAGAAAACGGCAATAGCATGCGCCTTGAACTCGTCAAGCAAGCCTCGTTTTCGATGTTTGGCGAAGAGCGGCGCATGACGTTGATCGAGCCTCCGATTCAAGTGGAAAGCCATCTGTACCAAACCATCCAATGCGCTGACTGGATCTGCGGCTTGGTCGGTAAAACGACGTACTACAGCACCCGCCCTGCGGACTGCCCGACATACAAAGTCTTTCATGATCTCTTCGCCGAGCGACTCGCAATGACTCAGCGCCGAAGCGGAGTCCGCACGCGAAAAATCCCCAACGCAGAAGGTATCGACTCGGTCTGATTACCAGGCGTTCTTGGTCACCATCAACGCACCTGATGAAACTCTTCAGGCGTATTACGGCTCGCTAGACTTCGAGGCACCCCGCCCCAGGACCGCCACCATGCCCGAGACCCTGCTCAGCCCCCGCAACCTCGCCTTCGAGCTATACGAAGTCCTCGACGCCGAAGCCCTGACCCAGCGCCCGCGCTTCGCCGAGCACAGCCGCGAGACCTTCGACGCTGCGCTTACCACCGCGCGCACCATCGCCGAGAAATACTTCGCCCCGCACAACCGCAAGGGCGACGAGCACGAGCCGCGCTATGTGGACGGCCGCGCCGAGTTGATCCCCGAAGTGAAACCGGCCGTCGAGGCGTTTCTCGAAGCGGGCTTTCTCAATGCCAACCGCGACTTTGACGTGGGCGGCATGCAGCTGCCCAGCCTGGTGTCGCAAGCCTGCTTCGCCCACTTCCAGGCGGCTAACGCCGGCACCACGGCCTACCCGTTCCTGACCATGGGCGCGGCCAACCTGATCGAAAGCTTCGGCACCGACGACCAGAAACGCCTGTTCCTGCAACCGATGATCGAAGGCCGCTACTTCGGCACCATGGCACTGACCGAGCCCCATGCCGGCTCCTCGCTCGCCGACATCCGCACCCGCGCGCAACCGGCAGGCGATGGCAGCTACCGGCTCAAGGGCAACAAGATCTTCATCTCCGGTGGTGATCACCAGCTGTCGCAGAACATCGTGCACATGGTCCTGGCCAAGCTGCCGGACGCCCCACCCGGGGTCAAAGGCATCTCGCTGTTCATCGTGCCCAAGTACCTGGTCAACCCGGACGGCAGCCTGGGAGCCCGCAACGATGTGCTGCTGGCCGGGCTGTTCCACAAGATGGGCTGGCGTGGCACCACGTCTACCGCGCTGAACTTCGGCGACAACGGCCAGTGCGTGGGCTACCTGGTGGGCCAGCCGCATCAGGGCCTGGCCTGCATGTTCCAGATGATGAACGAGGCGCGCATCGGCGTGGGCATGGGCGCGGTGATGCTCGGCTACGCCGGCTACCTGTATTCGCTCGAGTACGCCCGCCAGCGCCCACAAGGCCGCCTGCCGGACAACAAGGACCCGCAAAGCCCGGCGCTGCCGATCATCGAGCACACCGACGTGAAGCGCATGCTGCTGGCGCAAAAGGCCTATGTAGAAGGTGCCTTCGACCTGGGCCTGTACGCCGCCCGGCTGTTCGACGACACCCACACCGCGGCAGATGACGCCGCGCGCAGCGAGGCCCAGCAGTTGCTCGACCTGCTGACCCCAATCGTAAAATCCTGGCCCTCGGCGTATTGCCTGAAGGCCAACGAACTGGCGATCCAGATACTCGGCGGCCACGGCTACACCCGCGAATACCCGGTAGAGCAGTACTACCGCGACAACCGTCTGAACCCGATCCACGAAGGCACCGAGGGCATCCAATCGCTCGACCTGCTGGGGCGCAAGCTTGCGCAAAACAACGGCGCTGGGCTCAAGCAACTGATCCGCCTGATCGCCGTCACCTGCGAGCGCGCCAGCCACCACCCGACGCTCGACTTGCTGCGCGAGCCACTGGAGCAACTGGTCAATCGCCTGCAAACGGTGACTCTCGCCCTGCTCGGCGACCTGGCCCAGGGCAAGGTCACAAGCGCGCTGGCCAACTCGGCGCTGTACTTGAAAGCCTTCGGCCACTGCGTAATCGGCTGGCGCTGGTTGGAACAGGCGATTCACGCCGAGCTTGGCCTGCTCAAGGGGCATGACCGCGACTTCTACCAGGGCAAGTTGCAGGCCGCGCGTTATTTCCTCACCTGGGAAGTACCGCCCTGCCATAATGACCTCGCATTGCTCGAAGCGCGTGACGACACGTGCCTTGGCATGCAGGAGGGGTGGTTCTAGGGGGAGCCGCCGCGTACCGGAGGTTCCCGCATGTTCGATTCCAGCGGCCTACTGCGCCAGCGCTTCGCCGCGCTGCGCAGCACCGCCGAGCTGTTCTCGCTTCGCCATGTGAAGCAATCGCACCAGTCGTTGTCGGTTCGGCGCAACGTCGCCGAACCGCCGCACTTCAGCCAGGACGAAGGCGCCATGCTCACCGTGCGCGTCGACGGCGTCGAGACCTACGCGGCCACTGCCGACCTGTCGCAAAGCGGATTGCAGCATGCACTGGAGCAAGCCGAAGCCTTGGCCCGGCGCATCAAGCGCCACAGCCTGCTCGACCTGAGCGGCCAGTCAGTCTCCAGCCAGCGCCACGATCACCTCTCGCCCAACCTTGACCGCGCACTACCGAGCCTTGCCGACTGCCTCGAACTGCTCGCCGCAGAATCGGCCAGCGTGCCGAAGGACGCGCGTCTGGTGGACTGGCAGGCCAGCCTGGGGATCACCCGGGTCGAGCAGACCTACCTGAACTCCGTCGGTGCCGAACTGCGCCACGCCCAGCGCTTCATGTTCCCCGGCCTTGGCGTGACCGCAAGCGATGGTCAGGACAGCCAGAGCCGCACCTTGGGCCGGGACAATTTCGGCCAGCAGGGTGGTTTCGAAGTGATCGAGCGCTGCGGCCTGGTCGGCGCGGCACGCCGGGTCGCCGACGAGGCCCTGCAACTGCTGCTGGCGCCCAACACCCCGAGCGGCGTGCGCGACCTGCTGCTGATGCCCGACCAGATGATGCTGCAAATCCACGAGTCCATCGGCCACCCGCTGGAGATGGACCGCATTCTCGGTGATGAACGCAACTATGCCGGCACCAGCTTCGTCAAAACTGCCGACTTCGGCCACCTGCAGTATGGCTCGGCGCTGCTCAACGTGACCTTCGACCCCGGCATCGGCGAAGAGCTGGCCAGCTACAGTTTCGATGACGACGGCACCCAGGCCACTAAGCAATTCCTGATCCGCGACGGGCTGCTGGTACGCCCGCTGGGCGGTGCGCTGTCGCAATGGCGTTCGGGGCTCGATGGCGTGGCCAACAGCCGCGCCTGCGGCTGGAACCGTGCGCCCATCGACCGCATGGCCAACCTCAATATCGAGCCGGGCGAGCAAACACTGGCGCAACTGATCGGCGCTATCGAGCACGGCATTCTGATGCGTACCAACCGCTCGTGGTCCATCGATGATGCGCGCAACAAGTTCCAGTTTGGCTGCGAGTGGGGCCAACTGATCGAAAACGGCGAGCTCAAGGGCGTTGTGAAAAACCCCAACTACCGCGGCATTTCCGCCGACTTCTGGCGCAACCTGTCGGCGGTGGGCGACCGCAGCACCTTCCAGGTACTCGGCACACCCAACTGCGGCAAGGGCGAACCCAACCAGGTGGTGCGGGTCGGCCATGCCTCGCCGGCCTGTGTGTTCCGCCAGATCGACGTATTTGGAGGGGACGCCTGATGAGCATCTATCAGCAACGCTTCGAAGACCTGCTCGGCGCCCTGCGCGATGCACTGCAACCTGGCGAGCAGTTCACCCTCGGCTACAGCGCCGAGCAGTCACAATTCGTGCGCCTGAACCATGCCAAGGTGCGCCAGGCGGGAGAAGTCAGCCAGGCCAGCGTGCAACTGCGTCTGGTCAATGAGGGGCGCCAGGCCGAACAGCAGCTCACCCTGGGCGATGATCCCGAACTGGACCGCCAGCGCCTGTTCGAGGCCCTGGCACAACTGCGCCAGACCCTACCGCTGCTGCCACTCGATCCGTACCTGAGCCTGGATGAAAGCCCCTGGCACAGCCACAGCCTGCACGCGCAGCCGTTGCCCGAGCTGGACGAAGTGCTGGCGCTGGTCGAGCGCGAGGCAGGCGACCTAGACTTGGTCGGCATCTACGCCGCTGGCCCCATCTGTCGAGGCTTCGCCAGCTCGTTCGGGGCGTTCGGCTGGCACCAGGCCAACAGCTTCAATTTCGATTGGAGCCTGTTCCACGCCGACGGCCAAGCGGTCAAGGCCAACTACGCCGGCCAGACCTGGAGCAGCGAAGCCTTCGCCGCACGCCTGCGCCAGGCCCGCGAACAACTGCAGCACCTGGGCCGCCCGGCCATCACCCTCAAGCCTGGCAGCTACCGGGCCTACCTGGCACCTGCGGCCATGGACGAAATCACCGGCATGCTCTGCTGGGGCGGTTTCTCAGCCCAGGACCTGGCTACCGGCAACAGCCCGCTGCAACGCCTGTACAACGGTGACGCCCGGCTCAGCCCGCAGGTGACGCTCAGCGAGCAGGTCAGCGGCTCACTGAGCCCGGCGTTTTCCGACGAGGGCTCGCCGCGCCAGGACCTTTGCCTGATTGCCGAAGGCCAGGCGCAGCAACGCCTGGTCAGCGCCCGCAGCGCTGCCGAGTTCGGCCTTACCGCCAATGGCGCGGACAGCTACGAGTCGCCCTGCGCCCTGAGCCTGGCAGCCGGTAGCCTGCCGAACGAAGAGGTCTTGCAGCGCCTGGGCACCGGCCTGTACATCAGCAACCTGTGGTACCTGAACTACTCAGACCTGCCCGCCGCGCGCATGACCGGCCTGACCCGCTTCGCCACGTTCTGGGTGGAGAACGGCCAGATCCAGGGCCCGGTAAGCACCATGCGCTTCGACGACAGCCTCTATCACCTGCTGGGCAACCAGCTGGAAGCACTGACCTGCGAGCGCGAGATGATCCTGTCCACCAGCACCTACGGCCAGCGCAGTACCGGGTCGAGTCATCTGCCAGGAGCGCTGGTCAAAGGTCTGACCCTGACGTTGTGAATGGCAGGGCCGACCCCTTCGCCGGCGAACCCGCTTCCACAGGGTTGCTGATGAACCTGAAGGGGCCGGCACCGGACAATCGAGAACCTGAGGTAACCCATGCCCGACCGCGCCAACCTGGACCCCATCACCGCACGCTGGCTGCCCTGGGTGGTGGCCATCGCTTTTTTCATGCAGTCGCTGGACGGCACCATCCTCAACACCGCGCTGCCGGCCATGGCCCGCTCGCTGGCCGAAGACCCACTGCGCATGCAGGGGGTGATCATTGCCTACATGCTCACCGTGGCCTTGCTGATCCCAGCCTCGGGCTGGATCGCCGACCGCTTCGGCACCAAGCGCATCTTCTTTGGCGCAATCTTGCTGTTCAGCTTCGGCTCGCTGTTGTGCGCCATGGCCAACAGCCTGGGCATGCTGATCTTCGCCCGCATCGTACAAGGCCTGGGCGGTGCGCTGATGCTGCCGGTCGGGCGGCTGGTAGTGCTGCGCGCCTACCCGCGTACGGAGCTGGTGCGGATCATGAGTTTCATCACCATCCCCGGCCTGCTCGGCCCGCTGCTGGGCCCGACGTTGGGCGGCTGGCTGGTGCAGATCCTGAGCTGGCACTGGATCTTCCTGATCAACCTGCCCGTCGGCGCACTGGGCTGCTACGCGGTGTGGAAGTTCATCCCCGACCTGCGCGGCGCCGAGCGGACGCGCTTCGACGGCCCGGGCTTCCTGCTGTTCGGCGCGGCGATGGTGCTGATCACCATCGCCATGGAGGGCCTGGGCGAGCTGCACCTGCCACACCTGCGGGTGATGTTGCTGCTGTTCGCCGGCATGGCCTGCCTGGCCGCCTACTGGCTGCGTGCAGGCCGCGACCCCGAGCCGCTGTTCTCACCCTCGCTGTTCCGTGTGCGGACCTTCGCCATCGGCATTCTCGGCAACCTGTTCGCCAGGCTCGGCAGCGGTGCCCTGCCGTTCCTGGTGCCGTTGCTGCTGCAAGTGGCGCTGGGCTACTCGCCTGCCCAGGCCGGCATGAGCATGATCCCGCTGGCCGCGGCGGCGATGCTCGCCAAATCGGTGGCACGGCCATTGATCGAGCGCCTGGGCTACCGCATCGTGCTCACCGGCAACACCCTGCTGCTCGGCATACTGCTGGCCAGCCTGGGGCTGGTGACCGAACAGACGCCCTATGCGCTGCTGCTGGTGCAGTTGGCGTTGCTGGGTGCGGTGAACTCGATGCAGTTCACAGCGATGAACACGGTCACCCTGATCGACCTGGACGACGCCAGCGCCAGCAGCGGCAACAGCCTGCTGTCGGTGGTCGCGCAGTTGTCGCTGAGCCTGGGCGTGGCCTGCGCGGGTGCACTACTGGGTGGCTTCACGGCGGCGGGCAATGCCGATGGGGTAGAGACCACGCTGGGGGCGTTCCAACTGACCTTCGTGACTATCGGGGTGATGGCCATGCTGGCGGCAGCGATCTTCCTGCAACTTTCGCCGACGGACGGAAGGCGTGCCCGTCGTCCGGAAGAACACGTCGAGTCGTAGGGCGAATGGCCACGAGGCTGGTAGACTGTGCGGCATTTTTCGCTTCGCAGCAGGCCCGCCCCGTGACCGTTGAAACCACCGCCTTTGCCACCCTCCCGCTGTCCACCGCCATGCTGGCCAACCTGGATGCGCTGGGCTACACCTCGATGACGCCGATCCAGGCGCAGAGCCTGCCGGTCATTCTCAAGGGGCAGGACCTGATCGCCCAGGCCAAGACCGGCAGCGGCAAGACCGCCGCCTTCGGCATTGGCCTGCTCAACCCGATCAATCCTCGCTACTTCGGCTGCCAGGCGCTGGTGCTGTGCCCGACCCGCGAGTTGGCCGACCAGGTCGCCAAGGAGCTGCGCCGCCTGGCCCGGGCCGAGGACAACATCAAGATCCTCACCCTCTGTGGCGGCGTGTCGCTGGGCCCGCAGATCGCCTCGCTGGAGCACGGTGCGCACATCATCGTCGGCACCCCAGGACGCATCCAGCAGCACCTGGACAAAGGCACCCTGTCGCTCAGCGGCCTCAACACCCTGGTGCTCGACGAAGCCGACCGCATGCTCGACATGGGCTTCTTCGATGCCATCGCCAGCATCATCGGCAAGACCCCGTCGCGCCGCCAGACCCTGCTGTTCTCGGCCACCTACCCGGCCGGCATCGAGCAACTGGCCAAGGACTTCATGCGCCAGCCGCAGCAGGTCAAGGTCGAGGCGCTGCACAGTGACAGCCAGATCGAGCAGCGCTTCATCGAGATCGACCCGCAACAGCGCCTGGAAGCAGTGACCCGCGTGCTCGGCCACTACCGCCCGCAATCCTGCGTGGCGTTCTGCTTCACCAAGCAGCAGTGCGAGGACGTGGTCGCCCACCTCACCGCCAAAGGCATCGTCGCCCAGGCGCTGCACGGCGACCTGGAACAACGCGACCGTGACCAGGTGCTGACGATGTTCGCCAACCGCAGCAGCTCGGTGCTGGTGGCCACCGACGTGGCCGCCCGTGGCCTGGACATCGACGGCCTGGACCTGGTGATCAACGTCGAGCTGGCGCGTGACGCCGAAATCCACGTACACCGGGTCGGCCGCACCGGGCGTGCCGGCGAGAAAGGCGTGGCGATCAGCCTGGTGGCCCCGGCCGAAGGCCACCGCGCCCAGGCCATCGAAGACCTGCAAAACACGCCGCTGCGCTGGGAACAGCTGGACAATCTCAAGCACAAGGGCGGCGAGCCGCTGCTGCCAAGCATGACCACCCTATGCATCGGCGCAGGCCGCAAGGACAAGCTGCGCCCAGGCGATATCCTGGGGGCGCTGACCGGCGATGCGGGCATTCCGGGCAAACAGGTGGGCAAGATCGCCATCTTCGATTTCGTGGCCTTCGTGGCCGTGGAGCGGGCGCTGGCCAAGCAGGCCATGCAGCGGCTCAACAGCGGCAAGATCAAGGGCCGCGCCCTTAAAGTCCGTATCATTTGAAGTCAGCAAGTTCCCTGTGGGAGCGGGTTTACCCACGAAAGCGGTAGTGGATGCACCATCGCATTCGCGGGTAAACCCGCTCCCACAGGTTTGGCGTTCCCATATCCATTCCAGACAGGTTTACACCGTGCACTCCACCGACGTGATCATTCTCGGCGCCGGCGCCGCCGGCCTGATGTGCGCCCAGCTCGCCGCCCAACGTGGGCGCCGGGTGCTGGTGCTCGACCACGCCAACAAACCGGGCAAGAAGATCCTCATGTCCGGCGGCGGGCGCTGCAATTTCACCAACCTGTACACCGAGCCTGCCAACTTCCTCTCGCACAACCCACACTTCTGCAAGTCGGCGTTGGCTCGCTACACCCAATGGGACTTCATCGAGCTGGTGTGCAAGCATGGCGTGCCGTACCACGAGAAGAAACTCGGCCAGCTGTTCTGCGACAACAAGTCCAGCGACATCCTCGACATGCTCCTGGCCGAGTGCGACACAGCCGGTGCCGAGCTGCGTATGAACACCAGCATCGAGCAGATCGCCAAGACCGACGCAGGCTACACTCTGCACACCAGTGCCGGGCCATTCGCCTGCCAGTCGCTGGTGATCGCCACCGGTGGGCTGTCGATCCCAACCTTGGGCGCCACCGGCTTCGGTTACCAAGTGGCTCGCCAGTTCGGCCACGAACTGCTGCCGACACGCGCCGGGCTGGTGCCGTTCACCATCACCGAGCCCCAACTCAAGGCACTGTGCACAGAGTTGTCGGGCACCTCGCTGGACTGCGTGGCCAGCTGCAACGGGGTGAGCTTCCGCGAGAACCTGCTGTTCACTCACCGTGGCCTGAGCGGCCCGGCAATCCTGCAGGTTTCGTCGTTCTGGGAGGCTGGCGACAGCGTCGAGATCAACCTGCTGCCGGATCGCGACGCGCTGCAATGGCTGCAAGGCCAGCAGCTCGAGCGCCCCAACAGCGAACTCAAGACCGTGCTCGGTGAAGTGTTCACCCGCAAGCTCGCGAACCTGCTCGCCGAACAATGGTTCGTGTCCAAGCCGCTGAAGCAATACACACCGGCAGAACTGGCCGAGGTCGCCGAAAAACTGGCGGCCTGGCAGGTGGTGCCGGCGGGCACCGAGGGCTACCGCACCGCCGAGGTCACCTTGGGCGGCGTGGACACCCGCGAGGTGTCGTCCAAGACCATGGAGTCGTTGAAGAGCCCTGGGCTGTACTTCATCGGCGAGGTACTGGATGTGAGCGGGCACCTGGGCGGTTTCAACTTCCAGTGGGCCTGGGCTTCGGCCAACGCCGCAGCGCAGTTCGTGTAGAGTAGAATCCATTCAGCAGCACGGAACGCTTCTTGCTGGTCTGTGCTGGAGCGCCATGCTTCGCGGCACCAGGCCGCTCCTACAGAGGTACGCAATCTCATGTGGAGCGGCCTGGTGCCACGAAAGGGCCTCATCAGGTATTCATCCGCTCACTGCCCAGGGCCATCATGTCATCCAGCTCGTTTCGCCATTCATTGCGTCGCCTGTGGGGTCAAGACAAGTTCAGCTATGCCATCCGGGTGACCATCGCCCTGACCGGCAGCATGGCCTGGTGCTGGTACCAGAACGAGATGAGCCTGCTCATTCCGCTGTTCCTCGGCATCATCGCCAGCGCGCTGGCCGAGACCGACGACGGCTGGCAAGGCCGCCTCAGCGCACTGGCCGTGACCCTGACCTGTTTCGCCATCGCCGCGCTGTCGGTGGAGCTGCTGTTCCCCTACCCCTGGATTTTCGCCGCGTCGCTGGCACTGGCCGCCTTTGGCCTGACCATGCTCGGCGCGCTGGGCGAGCGCTACGGGGCGATTGCCTCAGCCACGCTGATTCTCTCGGTGTACACCATGATCGGCGTGGACCAGCGCGGCGGCGAAGTGACCGATTTCTGGCACGAGCCCCTGCTGCTGGTAGCCGGTGCAGGCTGGTACGGCCTGTTGTCGGTACTCTGGCAGGCGCTGTTTTCCAACCAACCGGTGCAACAAAGCCTAGCCAAGCTGTTCTTCGAACTGGGCAGCTACCTCAAGCTCAAGGCCAGCCTGTTCGAGCCGGTGCGCACCCTCGACGTCGAGGCCACGCGCCTTGAGCTGGCCAAGCAGAATGGACGGGTGGTCGCTGCACTCAACGCGGCCAAGGAAATCATCCTGCACCGGGTCGGCAACAGCCAACCCAACTCAAAGGTCAGCCGCTACCTGAAGCTGTACTTCTTGGCGCAGGATATTCACGAACGGGTCAGCGCCTCGCACTACCCCTACAACGCCCTGACCGCGGCGTTTTTCCACAGCGACGTGATGTTCCGTTGTCAGCGCCTGCTACGCAAACAGGGCGCCTCGTGCCAGGAACTGGCCCGCTCGATCCGCCTGCGCCAGCCGTTCGTCCTGGCCAGCGGCTACCCCGAAGCCCTGGAGGACCTCAACGCCTCGCTGGAGCACTTGCGCATCCAGAGCAACCCGGCCTGGCGTGGCCTGCTGCGCTCGTTGCGAGCGCTGGCCGCCAACCTGGCCACGCTGGACCGGCTCCTCAGCGCCGCCAGCAACCCCGACAGCCTGGCCGACGCCAGCGACAGCAGCTTGCTGGACCGCTCGCCGCGCACCCTCAAGGATGTCTGGACCCGCCTGCGCACCCAGTTCACCCCAACCTCGCTGCTGTTTCGCCATGCGCTGCGCCTCTCGCTGGCGCTGCTGGTGGGCTATGGCATGGTGCACCTGATCCACCCGACCCAGGGCTACTGGATCATCCTCACCACACTGTTCGTGTGCCAGCCCAACTACGGTGCAACACGGCGCAAACTGGTACAGCGCGTGGCCGGCACGGCCATGGGCCTGACGGTGGGCTGGGCGCTGTTCGACCTGTTCCCCAACCCGCTGATCCAATCGACCTTTGCCGTGGTGGCCGGGGTGGTGTTCTTCGTCAACCGCACCACCCGCTACACCCTGGCCACGGCAGCGATCACCCTGATGGTGCTGTTCTGCTTCAACCAGATCGGCGATGGCTATGGGTTGTTCCTGCCGCGTCTGTTCGATACCTTGGTGGGCAGCCTGATCGCCATCCTGGCCGTGTTCCTGTTCCTGCCCGACTGGCAGGGCCGACGCCTAAACAAAGTGCTGGGCAACACGCTGGCCTGCGCCAGCCAGTACCTGCGCCAGATCATGCAGCAGTATGCGCATGGCAAACGCGACGATCTCGCCTACCGGCTGGCCCGGCGTAATGCCCACAACGCCGACGCGGCGTTATCCACCACCTTGGCCAACATGCTCATGGAGCCTGGACACTTTCGCAAGGAAGCCGACGTGGGCTTCCGCTTCCTGGTCCTGTCGCACACCCTGCTCAGCTACCTGTCCGGTCTGGGTGCACACCGCGACACCGCATTACCGACCGAGGTGCATGAGCAGTTGATCGACGGCGCCGGGCAGACCCTGGCCGCCAGCCTCGACGAAATCGCCAACGGCCTGAGCGCACGCCTGCCCGTGGCGATCCACAGCGATGCCGAAGAAGCCCTGGCCAATGCCCTGGAGCAGATGCCAGACGAACTGGACGAGCATCAGCGGCTGGTGCAGACCCAGTTAGCGCTGATCTGCCGACAACTGGGGCCGCTGCGCACGCTCGCAGGGCATCTGATCAAGGAAGGGCAGCCGGGCTGAACGGCCGGGCAGGGCGCTGTACGCCGGTTAGCCAGCCCAGCGCCCTAGGCTCTGCGTTCAAAATCCATATTGGTGCATCAGACGCGCGTAGCTGCCATCGGCCTTCATCGCCGCGATGGCCTGCTCGAAGCGCGCAACGATCTGCTGGTGATCGGGATGCTGCAAGCTCACCAGGATATGCAGGCTGTTCTCCCCCAGCGGCGCCTCCACGAAGCGGATGCCATCGCGTACCGACGGCGGTTCGCGCTGCAAGTTGTAGCGCGCAACGTACTCATCCTCCACCGCCAGATCGACCCGGCCAGCCGCCAGCATCCGCACGGCCGAGGAAAAGTTGCGCACCGTCACTTTGTTCAAGCGCGTGTCGCGGTCAAAGGCCGGCGAGTAGGCATAGTCGCGCACCACGGCGATGGTGTAGGGGTACAAGTCAGCCAGGCGCTCATAGGTGAAGCGTTGGTGCTGCTGTTGCAGCAGGCGGATACGGTTGGTGAGGTAGGCGCCAGAGAACTGGCCGATACGTTCGCGCTCGTCGTTGTACCAGGCGTTGACCAACACATCGTAGCGCCCGTCGCCAATGCCCATCAGGGCCCGAGCCCAGGGCACCTCTTCGAATGCCGTGGTGAAACCTGCGCGGTTGAGCGCCGTCGTGACCAGGCTGGTGGCAAGCCCCCCACCCGGCATGCCGCTGTCGCTGAACGGTGGCCAGTTGTCGGCCACCAGGCGCAACCGCTCCTGCGCCAGGGCAGGCACCGCATACAACACGCTCAGTAAGCCAAGAACGCAAAGCAGTGGCCGCATGCTCAAGTCCCTTTGCAGTGGAGGGCCGACGCTGAAGAAGGTGATCCTTACTACCAATCCGCCTTGCAGATTACACAAGCCGACTCGGCTGGGCAGCGGACAATAATGTCATTTAGCCTCTATTTTGGCCGAATGCCGCACCAGCAGCGGTACTCGTACCCGGCATCAGGATTTGCGATGATTCAGCGCCATCCCAGGAGCCCGTTTCATGTCCATCGAATGGATCTGCAAGCACCATACCGACCTCAGCAAAGAGCACCTGTATGCGCTGCTGCAACTGCGCACGCACGTCTTCGTGGTTGAGCAGCGCTGTGCCTATCAGGAAGTCGATGGGCAGGACTTGGTCGGCGATACCCTGCACCTGATGGGCTGGCAGGGCGACAAGCTGGTGGCCTACCTGCGCTTGCTCGACCCTCAGTCACACGAGGGCGATGTGGTGATCGGCCGCGTGGTGACCGCAGAGCACGCGCGCGGCGGCGGGCTGGGCCATGAATTGCTGCTCAAGGGGCTGGAATGCGCGACGCATTGCTGGCCAGGAACGCCGGTGTACCTGTCGGCACAGGCACATTTGCAGGGGTATTACGCCCGGCATGGCTTCGTGGCATTCGGGGAGGTGTATCTGGAGGACGATATTCCGCATATCGGCATGCGCAAGGTTTGAAAGTGCTCCTGCATCAGCCCCATCAACTGAAACGCTTGCTGTAGGAGCGGCCTCGCCGGGGCGCCGGACCGGCCGCGCCTACAGGGATCACCGTCTTACTGCCGTCAGGGATACCCCAGCACATCGCGAATCGTGCGCAGGTGCTGGATGATCCACTGCTTATCAATCGCCCCCCAGTCGCGGATGCGGTAGTGCCCGGCATGGTTGCGCGCGCCGGCCTGCTGCTCGAACTCACAGGCAATGTCCAGGTCGGCCAGGGCGGCGATGGTGTCCTGCGCCGTGCGCCGAGGCATGCCAGTGGCTTCCATCAAGGCAGGCACGCTGGTCGCGGTCTGGCTGTCGATCAGCCAGGCGACATACAGGCGCCGATAGAAACTGCTGCGGGTCTTGCTCACTTGCGTGCTCATGCGGTGCGTGTGCCTCAGGTGGTGCCTGGCAGCTCCCGAAGGGTCAGGTAGACGCGCAGGTCGAATTCCAGTTGATGGTAGTCCGGCTCCATGTGCTCGCAGAGCTGGTAAAACGCCTTGTTGTGATCACGCTCCTTCAGGTGCGCCAGTTCGTGCACCACGATCATGCGCAGGAACTCTGGCGCAGCCTCCTTGAACAGCGAGGCGATGCGGATTTCCTTCTTGGCCTTGAGCTTGCCACCCTGCACCCGCGACACGGCGGTGTTCAGCCCAAGCGCACGGTGGGTCAGGTCCAGGCGGTTGTCGAACATGACCTTGTCCAGCGGCGCGGCGTTGCGCAGGAAGGCCTGCTTGAGGTCCTGGGCATAGGTGTACAACGCCTTGTCGTTCTGTACCGTGTGGCGTTCGGGGTAGCGTTGCTGTAGGTAATCACCCAGGCGCCCACTGGCGATCATCTGGCGGACCTGTTCCTGAAGGTGCGGCGGGTAGGCTTGCAGGTAGCGAAGTACGGTCATGGCAGGCAAATCGGTACAAGGAGCGCCGAGTGTAGCCAATCATGTGCCCCAGGGGAAAACCACCGGAAAATCGCTGGCATCGCTGGCAGTCATTGGCCGCGCCACCAGGAAGCCTTGCACGTAGGCACACCCCGCCGCCTTGAGCCAGTCGGCCTGGGCCTGGGTTTCGACGCCTTCGGCGATCACCGTGATGCCGTATGCGGCACACAAATCGATGACGCTGCGCGCCAGGGCGATGTCCTGCACCGAATCCGGCAGGCGCGCCACCAGATGGCGGTCGAGCTTGAGGGTGTCGATGGGCAGGTCGCGTAGCATGCGCAGCGAGCAGTCACCGGCGCCAAAGTCGTCCAGCGCCACACGAATGCCCAGCTCGCGCAGGCGGTTGATCTGCTTGACCGCTGCATCGATGTTGTACATCAGCGAGGTTTCGGCCACCTCCACTTCCAGCTGGCAACCCTGCAGGCCGTATTCACCGATCACCCGTGCCAGTTCGTCGGCCAGCCCCGGCATGGCAAACTGCGCGCGCCCCAGGCTGATCCCCAGCACCACCCCCTCGCCGAAGCGCTCATGCCACGCGCAGCGCTGGTCGGCGCCTTTACGGTAGATCCAGCTGGCCAGCTGGTTGATCAGCCGGGCCTCTTCGAGCAGTGGAATGAACAGCCCCGGCGGCACGTCGCCAACGCTTGGGTGCTTCCAGCGCAGCAACGCTTCGAAGCCACGCACACGGCCGTCGGCGAAGGCCACCTGGGGTTGGTAGACAAGGGTGAAGTCGTTCTGCTCGATGGCCGCGCGCACGCTGTCCTCGAGCATCAAGCGCGAGCGTGCGCGACCGTTGAGTTCCTGGTCATAGAATCGGTACTGCTGGCGCCCCGCCTGCTTGGCCGCATACATCGCCACGTCCGAGGCCCGCAACAACCCTTCGACGTTGGCGCCACAGTCGGGATAGGTGGCAATGCCGATGCTCACCCCAAGGCTCACTTCCAGGCCATCGACCTCCTTGAACCCTGACATGCGTTCGAGCAACTGCTCGGCGAAGCGCCCCGCCTGCTCCGGGTAAGGCAGCCCATCGAACAATGCGGTGAATTCGTCGCCGCCCATGCGTGCCAGCAACGCCGCACTGCCCAGGCAATCCTTGAGCTGCTCGGAAACCCAGCGCAACACCTGGTCGCCCGCCTCGTGGCCGAGCAAGTCGTTGATCCGCTTGAAGCCGTCCAGGTCCATGTACATCAAGGCCTTGGCCTTCCCGGAACGCTCGTTGCGCAGCAGCGCACTTTCCGCGGCCTGATAGAAGCCACGGCGATTGAGCAGCCCCGTCAGTGGGTCGGTCACCGCCTGATACTCAAGCTGTTGGTGCAGGCTGTGCACCACCGACATGTCCAGCACGGTCACCACCATCGCCCGCTGCTCGGCCGGCAGCGGCGCGCAGGACAGCGCCACCGGCACCAGTTGACCACATGACGTTCGCAACTGGGCATCATGCACACGGAAAATCTCGCGGCCGAGGTAGGCCTGGTAGAAGTCCGAGTCAAACCACAGGTTGGCGCACGGCAACTGGATCAGGTCGAGCACGTGGGCACCTTGCAGCGTGTTCACCGGGGTATCCAGCAACCGGGAAATGGCCGGGTTGGCAAAGCCGATAGTACCCGACTCATCCACCACCAGAATGCCTTCGGCAGCGTTCTCCAGGATCGAAGCATTGAACGCTCGCGCCGCTTCAAGCTCACGGGTCAGGCGCTGCAGCATGCGCCGGCTGTGCTGCTGCTCCAGCAACGCTTGTACCTTGGGCTTGAGGATTTGCGGGTCGAACGGCTTGAACAGGTAATCCACCGCACCACTGGCATAGCCCTTGAGTACAGCCGCTTCGGATTGTTCGTTGGCAGTCAGGAAAATGATCGGTGTCAGCCGCGTGCGTTGGCTGCCGCGCATCAGGCGGGCGACTTCGAAGCCATCCATCTCGGGCATCTGCACATCGAGCAGCACCAGGTCCACTTCATGCTCCAGCAACGTACTCAGCGCTTCCATCCCGGAGCTTGCGGTCAGCACCTGCCAATCCTGGCGTGACAGCAAGGCGCGCATGCTGATGAGGTTTTCCGGATAGTCGTCTACGACGAGTAGCGTCGACCTGCTGTCCGATGTTTGCGTATGAGCGACATCCATGTTGCTTCTCTTGTTAGAACGACCACGGCCTTGATTGGATCCGATATTTACTCTAGACAGCGCACATCAAGACGCAATGCACACTTATGGCGTTCAGCCATGAATCTGATGGTAGCCGACTAACGGTCGATGTGCTTTTTTTTGCCAACTGCGTCACAAATATACGCTACATGACAACCCATCAGTTCGGCTTGCGTGAACGATAGATTCACGTGGACGACAGGTTGTTCACCCCCGAACCTAAAAAAAACCCGCATGAATGCGGGTTTTTTGCACATCGCCGGATCAGTTGACCTTGGCGTTGAGCTCACCTTTGAGGTAGCGCTGGAACATGCCTTCCAGGGAGATCGGCTTGATCTTAGAGGCATTACCGGCAGTGCCGAACGCTTCGTAACGCGCGATGCACACGTCACGCATGGCCTTGACGGTTTCACCGAAGAACTTGCGTGGGTCGAACTCACTCGGGTTCTGCGCCATCAGGCGGCGCATGGCACCCGTGGAGGCCAGACGCAGGTCGGTGTCGATGTTGACCTTACGTACGCCGTGCTTGATGCCTTCGACGATCTCTTCGACCGGTACGCCGTAGGTTTCCTTAATGTCACCGCCGTACTGGTTGATGATCGCCAGCCACTCTTGCGGCACCGAGGAAGAACCGTGCATCACCAGATGGGTGTTCGGGATGCGCTTGTGGATTTCCTTGATACGGTCGATCGCCAGCACGTCACCGGTCGGCGGCTTGGTGAACTTGTAGGCGCCGTGGCTGGTGCCGATGGCGATGGCCAGGGCGTCCACTTGGGTCTTCTTGACGAAGTCGGCGGCTTCTTCCGGGTCAGTCAGCATCTGGCTGTGATCCAGCACGCCTTCGGCGCCGATACCGTCCTCTTCACCGGCCATGCCGGTTTCCAGCGAACCCAGGCAGCCCAGCTCGCCTTCGACCGAAACGCCGCAGGCGTGGGCCATGGCGACGGTTTGCTGGGTAACGCGCACGTTGTACTCGTAATCAGTCGGGGTCTTGCCGTCTTCACCGAGCGAGCCGTCCATCATGACCGAGCTGAAGCCCAGTTGGATCGAACGCTGGCACACGTCAGGGCTGGTGCCGTGGTCCTGGTGCATGCACACCGGGATATGCGGGAACTCTTCGATGGCTGCCAGGATCAGGTGGCGCAGGAACGGGGCACCAGCATATTTGCGGGCACCGGCGGAGGCCTGAACGATAACCGGGGAGTCGGTCGCGTTGGCCGCTTCCATGATGGCGCGCATCTGCTCGAGGTTGTTGACGTTGAAAGCCGGAACGCCGTAGCCGAACTCGGCGGCGTGGTCCAGCATCTGGCGCATGCTAATGAGTGCCATTGTGTATCTCTCTCCCGACAAGCGTCGTTGTTTCGTGCAAGCCTGCCGCAGGGGCGCTTGCTGTTCAAGTAGTGTGGGCCATCGTCGTGGCCCGGCCAGTCACGGTGCCTTGCAGCCCCGCCCAATCAGATCGTCGGTCGCCACCCAGTACACCAAGCCTTCGTTGCCCTTGGTGTGGAAGGCCAGCACGCCGTCACTGTACAGCGCGCCCGAAGCGCCCGGCTCGGACTTGAGCCGGTAGACCTGGTCGCTGCCCGCCAGGCGCACGTCCACCGCGTCCTGCTTGGCGTCGGCGAAGCGCCACAGCACTTGCGCCTTGCTGTCGCACACCCAGCGGGTCCAGTTGTCCGCCGATGCGGGTTGGGCCGGTTGCAGCAGCGAACAGCCTGCCAGTGTCGCCAGGGCTATCAGGGCCAGTAGCGCTTTCATCCGTTAAACCTCATGTTGGGTCCGCTACGCAGCCCCTAGTCCAAGACCACAAAAGCCAAGCTTGGTTGCCCAGGCGCCGATCAAGGGCAGCCCGGCGCCTTGCGCTGGTGTTCGTCGTCGTACTTTTCCAGGCCATCCGGGCCCACGCGCTTGCTGATCACAGGCACCGTCTCGGCCTGCCACTGAGACTGGTAGCAGCCGCCCTTGGACGACTGCGCAGGCTCGGCGTCCGAAGACGGGCTGCTGGCACAAGCGCCGAGCAGGCCCGCGAGGATCAACAACGGCAATTGCTTGACCATCAGGTCGCTCCCTTTGCCTGGCGCCGTGGTGCTCAGGCCTTGGCCCGCTGTTCGAGGATGGCGACGGCCGGCAGGACCTTGCCTTCGACGAACTCGAGGAACGCACCGCCACCGGTAGAAATGTAGGAGATTTCCTTACCGACAGCATATTTGTCGATGGCCGCCAGGGTATCGCCGCCACCGGCGATGGAGAACGCGGCGCTCTCGGCGATGGCCTTGGCCAGCACCTGGGTGCCGTTGCCGAACTGGTCGAATTCGAACACGCCCACTGGGCCGTTCCACAGGATGGTCTTGGACGATTTCAGCAACTCGGCGAAATTGGCCGCAGTTTGCGGGCCGATGTCCAGGATCATGTCGTCGGCGGCAACATCCGCGATGGCCTTGACGGTCGCTTCGGCGTCTTCGGCAAACGTCTTGGCCACCACCACGTCAACCGGCAGCGGCACGCTGACCTTGGCGGCGATGGCCTTGGCGGTTTCGACCAGGTCAGGCTCGTACAGCGACTTGCCGACCGGGTGACCGGCGGCAGCCAGGAAGGTGTTGGCGATGCCGCCGCCGACGATCAGCTGGTCGCAGACCGAGCTGAGGCTGTTCAGTACGTCCAGCTTGGTCGACACCTTGGAGCCGGCGACGATCGCCGCCATCGGCTTGGCCGGGGCCTTCAGGGCCTTGCCCAGGGCGTCCAGCTCGGCGGCCAGCAGTGGGCCGGCAGCGGCCACCTTGGCGAACTTGGCGACGCCGTGGGTCGAACCCTCGGCGCGGTGGGCGGTGCCGAAGGCATCCATCACGAACACGTCGCACAGGGCTGCATATTGCTGGGCCAGTTCATCGACGTTCTTTTTCTCGCCCTTGTTGAAGCGCACGTTCTCGAACAGTACCAGGTCGCCGGCCTTGACCTCGACGCCACCCAGGTAGTCGGCCACCAGCGGCACTTCGCGGCCCAGGGCCTTGCTCAGGTAGTCAGCCACAGGCTTGAGGCTGTTTTCGGCGGAGAACTCACCTTCGGTTGGGCGCCCCAGGTGCGAGCAGACCATTACCGCTGCGCCCTTTTCCAGGGCCAGCTTGATGGTCGGCAGCGCGGCCAGGATACGCGCATCGCTCGCGACCACACCGTCCTTAACAGGGACGTTGAGGTCTTCGCGAATCAGTACGCGCTTACCTTGCAGGTCGAGGTCGGTCATCTTCAACACGGTCATGAATGCAGTCCTTCAGGGCTGTTTGCTGCGGAGTGGTTGGACGACGTGCAAGTAGTGCTGGGCAACGTCGAGCATACGGTTGGCGAACCCCCATTCGTTGTCGAACCAAGCCAGCAGGTTCACCAGGCGAGGGCCGGAAACACGGGTCTGGCTGGCATCGACGATGGCCGAATGCGGGTCATGGTTAAAATCACAGCTGGCGTGGGGCAACTCGGTGTAGGCCAGCAAACCTTGGAGCGGTCCGCTCAGCGCGGCCTCGCGCAACACCCGGTTGACCTCTGCGGCGCTGGTGTCACGAGCGGTTTGCAGGGTGATGTCCAGGCACGAGACGTTCACCGTCGGCACGCGTACGGCTTTGGCCTGAATTCGCCCGGCAAGTTCCGGGAGCAGCCGCTCGATACCCCGGGCAAGCCCGGTCGACACAGGGATCACCGACTGGAATGCCGAACGCGTGCGGCGCAGGTCTTCGTGGTGATAGGCATCGATCACTGGCTGGTCGTTCATTGCCGAGTGGATGGTGGTGATCTGTACGTACTCGATGCCGAATGCCTGGTCCAGCACCCGCAACAGCGGCACGCCGCAGTTGGTGGTACAGGAGGCGTTCGACACCAGACGCTCGGCACCGGTCAGGCCATCCTGGTTGATGCCGTAGACCACGGTGGCATCGACATCGGCCTCACTGGCCATCGGTTGCGAGAACAGCACTCGCGGCGCGCCGGCGTCGAGGAAACGCTGGCCGTCGGCACGGGTGTTGTAGGCACCGGAGCACTCCAGCACCAGGTCAATGTCCAGGGAGGCCCAGTCAATGCCCTCGGGGGTGGCGCTGCGCAGCACTTTCACGCAGTCGCCGTTGATGTGCAGACAGTCGCCGTCGACCTTTACCTCGCCGGGAAAACGGCCATGGGTGGAGTCGAAGCGAGTCAGGTATTCGATGCTGGCCTGATCGGCCAGGTCGTTCAACGCGACGATCTCGAAGCCAGCCTCCGCCCCACGCTCGAACAGTGCGCGCAGGACACAACGGCCAATGCGGCCGTAACCGTTGAGTGCAACTTTATAGGGGCGCGGGTGGGGCATAAGTAGCTCTTGAACTCCGGCGGTTGAACGGGGCCGCTATGCGGCCCATTCGCGGCACAAGGCCGCTCCTACAGGGGACGGCATACGCAATACCCTGTAGGAGCGGCCTTGCGCCGCGAACGAGGGCCAACGGCCCTCGCCTTGCCTGTATCAGTCTTCCAGCAGCTCTTCGGCGGTACCCAGGATGTTCTCCAGGGTGAAGCCAAATTCCTCGAACAGCGCAGGGGCCGGAGCCGATTCGCCATAGGTGGTCATGCCGATGACACGGCCTTCGAGGCCGACGTACTTGTACCAGAAGTCCGCGTGGGCAGCTTCGATAGCGATACGTGCACCGACTTGCAGTGGCAGGACCGACTGCTTGTAGGCGGCGTCCTGGGCGTCGAACACGCTGGTGCTCGGCATCGACACCACGCGGACCTTGCGGCCCTGCTCGCTGAGCTTGTCGAAGGCCTGAACGGCCAGGCCGACTTCCGAGCCGGTGGCGATCAGGATCAGCTCAGGCTCGCCTGCGCAGTCCTTGAGCACGTAACCGCCACGCGCGATATCAGCGATCTGCTGGGCGTCGCGGTCCTGATGTTGCAGGTTCTGACGCGAGAAGATCAGCGCCGATGGGCCGTCCTTACGCTCCAGGGCGTACTTCCAGGACACGGCGGATTCCACCGCGTCGGCTGGACGCCAGGTATCCAGGTTCGGAGTGCTGCGCAGGCTGGTCAGTTGCTCGATCGGCTGGTGGGTCGGGCCGTCTTCGCCCAGGCCGATGGAATCGTGGGTGTAGACATGGATCACACGCTGCTTCATCAGTGCCGACATGCGCACTGCGTTACGCGCGTATTCCATGAACATCAGGAAGGTCGCGCCGTACGGCACCAGGCCGCCGTGCAGGGCAACGCCGTTCATGATGGCGGTCATGCCGAACTCGCGTACGCCGTAGAACACATAGTTGCCGTTGGCGTCATTGGCTTCGACGCCCTTGCAACCCTTCCACAGGGTCAGGTTGGAGCCGGCCAGGTCAGCCGAGCCGCCGAGGAACTCGGGCAGCAGCGGACCGAAAGCGTTCAGGGTGTTCTGGCTGGCTTTACGGCTAGCGATGGTTTCGCCCTTGGCCGCGACTTCGTTGATGTACTGCTGGGCCTTGGCGCTGAAGTCGGCAGGCAGGTCACCGGCAGCACGACGTTTGAACTCGGCAGCCAGCTCCGGGAACGCCTTGGCGTAGGCGTCGAAGCGCTGGTTCCACTCGGCCTCGGCCTTGGCACCGGCAGCCTTGGCGTCCCACTCGGCGTAGATGTCGGCTGGGATTTCGAACGGGCCGTGGTTCCAGTTCAGCTCCTTGCGAGCCAGGGCGATTTCGTCGTTGCCAAGCGGCGCACCGTGGCAGTCTTCTTTGCCCTGCTTGTTCGGCGAGCCGAAGCCGATGATGGTCTTGCAGCAGATCAGGGTCGGACGGTCGCTCTTGCGAGCGGTGTCGATGGCCATCTTGATTTCGTCGGCATCGTGACCGTTGACGTTACGGATCACCTGCCAGTTGTACGCTTCGAAGCGCGCCGGGGTGTTGTCGGTGAACCAGCCGTGCACTTCGCCGTCGATGGAGATGCCGTTGTCGTCATAGAAGGCAATCAGCTTGTTCAGGCCCAAGGTGCCGGCCAGCGAGGCGACCTCATGGGAGATACCTTCCATCATGCAGCCATCGCCCAGGAACACGTAGGTGTTGTGGTCGACGATGGTGTGGCCGTCACGGTTGAACTGGGCCGCCAGGACTTTTTCAGCCAGGGCGAAGCCCACGGCGTTGGCGATACCTTGGCCGAGCGGACCGGTGGTGGTCTCCACGCCTGGGGTATAGCCATACTCCGGGTGACCCGGAGTGCGGCTGTGCAGTTGACGGAAGGCCTTGAGATCGTCGATCGACAGGTCGTAGCCGGTCAGGTGCAGCAGCGAGTAGATCAGCATCGAGCCATGGCCGTTGGACAGCACGAAGCGGTCACGGTCGGCGAAGTTCGGGTTGCTTGGGTTGTGCTTGAGGTAGTCGCGCCAAAGCACTTCGGCGATATCCGCCATACCCATGGGGGCACCTGGGTGGCCGCTGTTGGCCTTTTGCACGGCATCCATGCTGAGGGCACGAATGGCGTTGGCACGTTCACGACGGCTGGGCATCGCTGAGTCTCCTGGGGCTTTAAATAAGTGGTGAAACGAAAAAAGGCGACCATTTTCGCCCAGTGCGGGGGCCGGGGGCAAACATTAAAGCGCCAAGCGGCAAGCTTTAAGCGGCAAGAGCGCCCCGACTTGTGACACCACCGCGCTTTGCTTGCTGCTGAAAGCTTGCAGCCCATCAGCAATATCAAAACTTTTTGATATTGACCTTGCAGGGGCATCGCTGCCTGTCTAGACTCCCGCCCCATGAATTTGCCCACCCCCATTCCACTTCAAAGCAGCGACGAGTTGGCTGCCCTGTGCAAGGCCAGCGGCGATCCGCTGCGCCTGAATGTACTGCGCGCGCTAGCCAGCGACTCGTTCGGCGTGCTGGAGCTGGCGCAGATTTTCGACATCGGCCAGTCGGGCATGAGCCATCACCTCAAGGTACTGGCGCAGGCCGAGCTGGTGGCGACGCGCCGCGAAGGCAATGCGATCTTCTATCGCCGCGCCCTGCCCGACAGCCAGCGCCATGGCGGTCGCCTGCACGCGGCATTGCTCGACGAAGTCGATGCGCTAGGCCTGCCCCAGGATGTGCTGGCACGCATTGATCAGGTCCAGCAACGCCGCGCCGCCACCAGCCAGGACTTTTTCCTACGCGTGGAAGAGAAGTTTCGCGCCCAGCAAGACCTGATCGCCGGCCTGCCGCAGTACCGCGACAGCCTGCTGGCATTGCTCGACAAGCTGCATTTCGGCCCGCATGCCAGTGCCCTCGAAGTCGGCCCCGGCGATGGCGGTTTCCTGCCTGACCTGGCCCGGCGCTTCGCCCAGGTCACGGGCATGGACAACAGCCCGACCATGCTAGACCTGGCGCGACAAGTTTGCGAACGCGAGCAACTGGATAACGTAAACCTGCAGTTGGCCGATGCACTGGGTACAACGGATGTAAACGCCGACTGCGTTGTGCTGAACATGGTCCTGCACCATTTCAGCGACCCGGCCCTGGCTTTGCGCCAGCTGGCCAGACGGGTGAAAGCGGGCGGCAGCCTGCTGGTCACCGAGCTTTGCAGCCATGACCAAGGTTGGGCCCGCGATGCCTGCGGCGACCTGTGGCTTGGCTTCGAGCAGGACGACCTGGCCCGTTGGGCCAACGCTGCGGGGCTGACTCCAGGGGACAGCCTCTACGTGGGCTTGCGTAACGGTTTCCAGATCCAGGTCCGGCATTTCCAGCGGGCCGCTGGCGACACACAACATCGGTAAATTTCAGGAACCCATCGAGATGAGCGAATACTCCCTTTTCACCTCCGAGTCCGTGTCCGAAGGGCATCCGGACAAGATCGCCGACCAGATTTCCGACGCGGTCCTGGACGCGATCATCGCCCAGGACAAATACGCCCGCGTGGCCTGTGAAACCCTGGTCAAGACCGGTGTTGCCATCATTGCCGGCGAAGTAACCACTTCGGCCTGGGTCGACCTGGAAGACCTGGTGCGCAAGGTCATCATCGACATCGGCTACAACAGCTCCGACGTCGGTTTCGACGGCGCGACCTGCGCCGTCATGAACATCATCGGCAAGCAATCGGTGGACATCGCCCAAGGTGTCGACCGTTCGCGCCCGGAAGACCAGGGCGCCGGTGACCAGGGCCTGATGTTCGGCTACGCCAGCAACGAAACCGATGTGCTGATGCCCGCGCCGATCTGCTTCTCGCACCGCCTGGTCGAGCGTCAGGCCGAAGCGCGCAAGTCCAAGCTGCTGCCGTGGCTGCGCCCAGACGCGAAGTCCCAGGTCACCTGCCGCTACGAGAACGGCAAGGTGGTGGGCATCGACGCCGTCGTGCTGTCGACCCAGCACAACCCTGAAGTGTCCCAGAAAGACCTGCAGGAAGCGGTGATGGAACTGATCGTCAAGCACACCCTGCCGGCCGAGCTGCTGCACAAGGGTACCCAGTACCACATCAACCCCACCGGCAACTTCATCATTGGTGGCCCAGTGGGCGACTGCGGCCTGACCGGTCGCAAGATCATCGTCGACTCCTACGGTGGCATGGCCCGGCACGGCGGCGGCGCGTTCTCCGGCAAGGACCCATCCAAGGTCGACCGCTCCGCCGCCTACGCCGGCCGCTACGTCGCCAAGAACATCGTCGCCGCCGGCCTGGCCGAGCGTTGCGAGATCCAGGTGTCCTACGCCATCGGCGTGGCCCAGCCGACCTCCATCTCGATCAACACCTTCGGCACCGGCAAAGTATCCGACGACAAGATCATCCAGCTGGTGCGCGAGTGCTTCGACCTGCGTCCATACGCCATCACCACCATGCTCGACCTGCTCCACCCGATGTACCAGGAAACCGCCGCTTACGGCCACTTCGGTCGTACTCCGCAGCAGAAGACCGTTGGTGACGACACGTTCACCACCTTTACCTGGGAGCGCACCGACCGCGCCGCCGACCTGCGCGCCGCCGCCGGCCTGTAAACGTCCTACAGCCGCTCAGGAAAGCCCCTGCCGAGTTGATCGGCAGGGGCTTTTTCGTGACATATCGGCTAACACCTGCGTGATCGAAATTGCCACTCCCAGGCCTAGGCTGTGGTCTCCACTTCGCCACGCAAGGATGCCGGCCATGCCATGGTTGATGCTGCTGATCCTCCCCCTTCACGTACTCATCGCCCAGGCCAGCGAATGCCCGCCTTGGTCACCCGAGCAGGCTGCCACGGAACTCAGGCAATTACGCGACACCCTGAGTCGCTGGGACGATCACTACCACCGCCAGGGCAAAGCCCTGGTGGCCGACGAACTGTATGACCAAAGCCGCCAGCGCCTGCAGCACCTGCAAGGCTGTTTCGCCCAGCCCGGCGAAACGAATCCGCTAGCCAACGCAAAAGGCCCGATCCCTCACCCGGTTCCACACACCGGTGTCGACAAGCTGCCCGACGCCGAGGCGGTAGGGCGCTGGTTGCAGGGCAAGCACGGCGTCTGGCTGCAACCGAAAGTCGATGGTGTGGCCGCCACGCTGGTCTACCGCAGGGGACGCCTGGTGAAACTGCTGAGCCGTGGCGATGGCATTCAAGGGCATGACTGGAGCCGCCACATCGGCGTGCTGAGCAACATTCCCCAGACATTACCCGAGCCGCTCAACATGCTGCTGCAAGGCGAGCTGTACCTGCGCCTGGACCAGCATGTCCAGGCGCAGGCAGGCAGCGTCGGCGCGCGCGGGGCCGTCGCCGGGCTAATGGCGCGCACGCACATGAGCGCCGAACAAGGGGCCACCGTGGGCCTGTTCGTCTGGGACTGGCCACACGGCCCGAACACCCAAGGCGAACGTCTGGCCAGGCTGGCCGCCTTGGGCTTCGCCGACAGCCAGCGCTTGAGCGTGGCCATCGACCGTTTGGAGGAGGCCGAGCGCTGGCGCCAACACTGGTATCGCACGCCCCTGCCCTTCGCCACCGACGGGGTGATCCTGCGCCAGGACAGCCGGCCACCGGCGCAACGCTGGCAAGCGAAAGCCCCCTACTGGATCGCCGCCTGGAAATACCCGTACTCACAGGCCTTGGCAGAGGTGCGCGCGGTGCAGTTCCGCGTCGGCCGTACAGGCCGGGTTACCCCGGTGCTCAAATTGCGCGCGGTCACCCTCGATGATCGTCAGATCACCCAGGTCAGCCTCGGCTCGCTCGCACGTTGGCAAGCACTCGACATCCGCCCAGGCGATCAGGTCGCCATCAGCCTGGCCGGACTGACTATTCCGCGCTTCGAACAGGTGGTGCATAGAGCCCGCGAACGACCTGCGGTCGCGGCGCCAGCCGCTGAGCAATACGGCCCGCACACCTGTTGGCAAGCCAGCGAGGGCTGCGAAGAGCAGTTCATTGCTCGCCTGGCATGGCTAAGCGGCAAACATGGGCTGGCCATGCCTGGCACTGGGCCTGCGACCTGGAGGCGCCTGGTGCAAGGCGGACAGGTGCGGCGCATGAGCGACTGGCTGACGCTCGACGCCAGCCAACTGGCTGCGCTTCCCGGTTTCGGCGAAACCAGAGCCAAGCACTTGCTGCACAGTTTCAAGGCCGGCCGCTCACGCCCTTTCGAGCAATGGCTACACGGGCTGGGCGTGCCCGCGCCGCGTACCCCGCCACTACTGGGCGACTGGACACAACTTACTACGCGTACGATCGATGAGTGGCGTGCAGTGCCCGGCATCGGCACCAAACGCGCCCACCAGCTTGCGGGTTTCTTTGCCGCGCCCCAGGTACAGGCATTGGCGCAGCAACTACAAAATCTCGGCATCGCAGGTTTCGAATGATGCCCTTAGGCAATAAGCGCTAACAAAAACGCAGGTAGGAAAAGTCCGATCTTGCTTCAGAAAGCTGGAGCAAGGGTTTCTAAATTGTGAAAACCAAGGCAGGATTTGCCGCACTATTTTGCTACCTCGCCCCATCAAGGAGGCTTAGATGAAATTCGCGCCCACCCTCACCCTGCTGGCAACCCTCGCGCTGGCGTTCGGCACAGCACAAGCCGCAGCGCCTGATACCGGGCTGACCGGCTGCGCGGCCAAGCGCAGCGCAATCGAAAACCAGCTCAAGATCGCCCAAGACCACGGCAACACGGCCCAGGCGGCTGGACTTGAAGAAGCACTGCGCGGCGTCGAGAACTGCACCGACAGTGGCCTGCGCAAGGAGCGTGAGCAAAAAGTGCTGGATGCCCGCCACGAAGTGGCACAGCGCGAAATGGACCTGAAAAAGGCCGAGAAGAAAGGCGACGCCGAGAAGATCAACAAGCGCAAGGACAAGCTCGCCGAGTCTCGCAAGGAACTGCAAAAAGCAGTGGACGAGCTGGACCGTTGATCGTTTCAGGTCGCTCGTCAGTACGCGCGATCAATGATTTCGAAACTCTGCATGACACGCTTTGCACGCGGCCTCGACCCTGTCCATCGGCCCCTTGAGCTGCGCGGCGTCCAAGGGCTGCGCGCGCGTCACCGCCACCAGCTCGCCCGTCACGCCCTCCAGTTGCCGGGCCAGGTCCTGAAAACGCGCCTGACGCTCCCACACCTCGGCACGGGCGCTGCTGTCTCCCGCATCCCGTGCCTGCGGGAAGTGCTGCCAAGGTTGATGGGACAGCTCATCGAGCGTCACAGCACCCTCGGCGAACGTCTGCCCATTGAACGGCAAGCGGCCTCGCAGCATGCCGCCCAGGTCTTCACTGGTCTTCAACATCGACTTGAAGATCGCCTTGCGCTGGCCCAACGGCGAGTGCGGATCGACACCATCGCAAGCCGTCAGGGCCAGGGCAGCGAGCAGCACTACGGTCAATCGTTTGAACATCTGGGGTCTCTTCGGCCAGCACAATCGGGCTGCCAGTATCGCTGCCCGCTGGGCAAAGACCAATAGCCATACAAAAAACAGGGCTGAATATTCATGTGCGCCCCCACAGGATTGCAACCATGACCTCTGCATTGCGACACCTCGCCTGGGCCCTGCCGGCACTGGCCCTGCTGGCCGGCTGCAACGGCGGCGAAAGCACCAAGCCCGAGCCACACGCCATCGCCACCTACGTCGATGCGACCTGGCAAGATCTACCCGCCGTCAGCGACGCCGACCTACTGGCCGGTTTCCAGGCCTGGCGTGTCGGCTGCGAGAAGCTCACTCGCGATACGGTCTGGGCCGACACCTGCACCGCCGCAGCCGGGGTCCCCGCCGACCCGGCGCAGGTTCGCGACTTCCTGCAACAGAACCTGCAAGTGCATGGCCTGCGCTCGGCCGAAAACAACGCGAACGGCCTGATCACCGGTTACTACGAGCCGGTCTATCCCGGCAGCCTCACGCGTACCGATAACGCGCAGGTGCCGGTGTATGGCATACCCGAGGACATGGTCGTGGTGGACCTGGCCAGCGTGTACCCCGAACTCAAGGGCAAGCGCCTGCGCGGGCGTCTCGAAGGCCGAGTGCTCAAGCCCTACGACACCGCCGAGGTCATCAACCGCGAGGGTGCCAAGGCGCCAGTGCTGGCGTGGCTGACCGATCCGATGGACCTACAGTTCCTGCAGATCCAGGGTTCAGGCCGGGTGCAACTGCCGAACGGGCGGCAATTGCGCCTGGGCTATGCCGATCAGAATGGCCACCCTTACCGCCCGATCGGCCGCTGGCTAGTCGAGCAGGGCCAGTTGAAGAAAGAGGACGTGACCATGGGCAGTATCCACGCCTGGGCTATGGCCAACCCGCAGCGCGTACCGGAGCTGCTGGCCAGCAACCCCAGCTATGTGTTCTTCAGTACACGCCCGGACAGCAACGAAGGGCCGCGCGGCTCGCTCAACGTCCCGTTGACTGCCGGCTACAGCGTGGCCATCGACCGTAAGGTCATTCCCTTGGGCAGCTTGCTGTGGTTATCCACCACCCGCCCGGACGGCAGCCCGGTGGTACGCCCGGTAGGGGCTCAGGACACAGGCGGAGCAATCACCGGTGAGGTACGCGCCGACCTGTTCTGGGGCACCGGCCCCGCTGCTGGCGAACTGGCCGGTAACATGAAGCAGCAAGGGCAGATCTGGATGCTCTGGCCCAAGGGCAAGCCACTGCCCGAAGTGCCCAAGGTGCCGTGATCGATACAGCGTACTTCGCGGGCTTGCCCGCGAAGACAGCGCAGCGGACTTAGGCCGAAACCACGAAGAACGAGACGATCAACGCCAGCCCCACCAGCCAGACCACCGAACGTAGCACCGCCCAGTCGGCCAGGTAGCAGATGATGTAGAGCAGCCGGCTGGTGATGTACATGACCCCCAGCACATCCTGGGTGACCTGTTCGGCATTCCCGACGATATCCGCCACCAGCACGGCTGCGGCAAATGCCGGAAACGCTTCGTAGCCATTCTGTTGCGCAGCATGGGCGCGTCGCGGCAAACCCGACAAGGTGTCGAGGAAGGCACGCGGGTCATGGTTATCGCTCATACCAAAGCGCCCACTGGCCGCCTTGGCAATCAAGGCGCACAGCGGCGGCAGGCACAGAGCGATGAGAATGCACCAAAGGGCGACGGTCATGGACAGGACTCCTTGTTTACACGGGAAGGGTTCAGAGCTTCATCACCAGCATGCCGGCCAGTACCAGCCCGCAAGCTAGGAGTCTCGGGCCACCAAAAGGTTCTTTGAGGTAGCGCATGCCCAGCAGCACGACCAGGATCACACTCACCTCGCGCAGTGCCGCCGCCTCCGCCACCGACCCCAGGTGCATGGCCCACAGCACCAGGGCATAGCTGAACAGCACACAGAACCCCACCGCCAGGCCCAATTTCCACTGCATGCGCCAGAACAGCACGAATGGCGCACGCCGGGCCACACTCGCCAGCAACGGGAACGGCCAGGCGCTGAGCAGGGTGAGCCAGACCAGATAATCCAGCGGTTTGCCCCACAAGCGCACCGCCTGGCCGTCGAACCAGGTGTAACAGCCGATGCACAGGCCGATCAGCGCGACCACCGGTAACATCGACCAGGGTAGTCGATGGCCGCCACCACCCTGCCACAGCAAGCAGGCCATGCCGCAGGGAATCAACAAAATGCCGATGATTTGCTGCTGGCTCAGGGATTCACCCGCGAACGCCAAGGTCAGCCCCAGCACGACCAGCGGCGACAAACCGCGCATCAACGGATACACCAGCCCAAGGTCTCCGACTCGGTAGGCCTTGATCAGCAGCACCCGGTACACCTGTTCGGCGAAGGCGGAGGCCAACAGCCATGGCCAGACCTGCGTCGGCGGCAGCTCGACGAACGCCACCGCCAGCACCGCGCACACCAGCGCCACCGCATCCATGCTGGCGATCACCAGCAGACGCTCGGCGCTGAACTTGATCAGGGTGTTCCACGTGGCGTGCAGCAAGGCTGCTACCAGCACGAGAGAGGTTGCAAGCACGCCTCGGATCCTTGTTTTCGTTGTTTGGCCAGCACTATATCGCGCCTACCTGGCGATCGGGCCAGCACAGGCTGTCCAGGAACTCATTCAACAAATCCGGTCATAAGGTGTGTCCCGAACCGCACGCCAGGTCATCAAAGAACTGCCCGAGCCATTCGGGTAACGACTTGGAAGCCACTGTCACAGGATTCGGGATGCTTGAATTAGTTGCCGCGTTTATCTGCCTCACCACCCTCCTCACCTACGTCAACTACCGCTTCATCGGCTTGCCACCGGCCATTGGCGTCATGGTCACGGCCCTGCTGTTCTCGCTGATGCTTCAGGGCCTGAGCCTGATCGGGTTCCCTGGGCTCGAAGCGCGCGTCGAAAGCCTGATGAACCAGATCGACTTCAACGACCTGCTGATGCACTGGATGCTGTCGTTCCTGCTGTTTGCCGGCGCGCTTCACGTGAACCTGACCGACCTACGCAGCTACCGCTGGCCCATCGGCCTGCTGGCGACCTTCGGCGTACTGATCGCCACGGTAATGATCGGCTACCTGGCGCACTGGGTTTTCGCGCTGTTCGGCTGGAACGTGCCGATGATCTATTGCCTGCTGTTCGGCGCGCTGATTTCGCCGACCGACCCGATTGCCGTGCTCGGCGCACTGCGCACGGCCAACGCGCCCAAGCCGCTGAAAACCACCATCGTGGGTGAATCACTGTTCAACGATGGCACGGCGGTCGTGGTGTTCACCGTGTTGCTGGGCATCATCGAACTGGGCGAGACCCCAAGTGTGGCCGACACCGCCACCCTGTTCGCCCGCGAAGCCATCGGCGGCGTGGTGTTCGGTGGCCTGATCGGCTACGCCACCTACCGCATGATCAAGAGCGTCGAGCAGTACCAGGTGGAGGTGATGCTGACCCTGGCCCTGGTGATTGGCGGCTCGGCGATGTGCTACGAGCTGCACGTATCGGCGCCGATCGCCATGGTGGTGGCGGGCCTGATCATCGGCAACCTGGGGCGCAACCTGGCGATGAACGACATGACCCGTCGCTACATGGACGCGTTCTGGGAGCTGATCGACGACATGCTCAACGCCTTGTTGTTCGCCCTGATCGGCCTGGAACTGCTACTGCTGCCGTTCAACTGGATGCACCTGGCAGCCGGTGGCGTGCTGGCGCTGGCAGTGCTGCTGTCGCGTCTGCTCACCGTGGCGCCCGCCATTGTCCTGCTGCGCCGCTGGCGAGCAGTGCCGCAGGGGACCGTGCGGGTTCTGACGTGGGGTGGCTTGCGTGGCGGCGTATCGGTGGCCCTGGCGCTGTCGTTGCCCATGGGCGAGGAGCGCGACTTGCTGCTGTCGATCACCTACATCGTGGTGCTGTCGTCGATCCTGGTGCAGGGCCTGACCATCGGCAAGGTGGTGCGCGGGGTCAGCCAGCCTTCGGCCTGAACCCAGGCGTGGGCGGGGCACCGCACGTGCCCCGCGGCCACCCGGTCAGCGCTCACTCGACCGCAGAGTCCGGGAACTGGTCCTGGATGTACTTGATCTCGGTACGCCCGTGCGGCGCCGGCAAGCCGTCGTCGCCCAGGTTGACGAAGACCATCTTGTCGACGGTGAGAATTGCCTTGCGGGTGATCTTGTTGCGCACTTCGCACTTGAGGGTGATGGAGGTACGGCCGAATTCGGTGGCGGTAATGCCTAGCTCGATGATGTCGCCCTGACGCGACGCGCTGACGAAGTTGATCTCGGAAATGTACTTGGTCACCACGCGCTGGTTGCCCAACTGCACGATGGCGTAGATCGCCGCCTCTTCGTCGATCCAGCGCAGCAGGCTGCCGCCGAACAGCGTGCCGTTGGGGTTGAGGTCTTCGGGTTTAACCCACTTGCGGGTGTGAAAGTTCATCGATACTCCTAACCTGCATGTTTGACGTGCCTCCATGATGGCAGACCGGCGAGTCACGCTCCATTGAGCATCGACTATCGTCGCGATAAATCGACAGAAAGTCTTGGGTGTGTCACATAGCCCCGGCTATAATCCCCGCCGATTCCAATGGCCCCCGCACGGGCGGCCATCCCGCCACCCGGTCGAGGGGCGCTGCAGCAGGTTCACCCTGTCAGGCTCGAACGGGGCGTTGTCCGCCACGCGGACGCTCAACGCACAACGGCGCCCATTCGCACACTACGAATGGAGGCTCTTCATGAGCGCTGTAAACACGCCTGCAGGTTTCACCGATTTCAAAGTCGCCGACATCTCCCTGGCCGCCTGGGGTCGTCGCGAAACCATCATTGCCGAATCGGAAATGCCTGCGCTGATGGGCCTGCGTCGCAAGTACCTCGCCGAGCAACCGCTCAAGGGTGCGAAGATCCTGGGCTGCATCCACATGACCATCCAGACTGCCGTGCTGATCGAGACCCTGGTTGCCCTGGGCGCCGAAGTACGCTGGTCGTCCTGCAACATCTTCTCCACCCAGGACCAGGCCGCCGCCTCCATCGCCGCTGCGGGTATCCCGGTGTTCGCCTGGAAAGGTGAAACCGAAGAAGAATACGAGTGGTGCCTGGAACAGACCATCCTCAAGGATGGCCAGCCATGGGACGCCAACATGATCCTCGACGACGGCGGCGACCTGACCGAACTGCTGCACAAGAAGTACCCGGCGGTTCTTGAGCGCGTACACGGCGTCACCGAAGAGACCACCACCGGCGTGCACCGCCTGCTGGACATGCTGGCCAAGGGCGAGCTGAAGGTCCCGGCGATCAACGTCAACGACTCGGTCACCAAGAGCAAGAACGACAACAAGTACGGCTGCCGTCACAGCCTCAACGATGCCATCAAGCGCGGTACCGACCACCTGCTTTCGGGCAAGCAAGCCCTGGTGATCGGCTACGGTGACGTGGGCAAGGGTTCGGCCCAGTCGCTGCGTCAGGAAGGCATGATCGTCAAGGTGACCGAAGTCGACCCGATCTGCGCCATGCAGGCCTGCATGGACGGCTTCGAGCTGGTCTCGCCGTTCATCGACGGCATCAACGACGGTACCGAAGCGAGCATCGACAAGGCCCTGCTGGGCAAGATCGACCTGATCGTCACCACCACCGGTAACGTCAACGTCTGCGACGCCAACATGCTCAAGGCCCTGAAAAAGCGTGCCGTGGTGTGCAACATCGGTCACTTCGACAACGAAATCGACACCGCCTACATGCGCAAGCACTGGGCATGGGAAGAGGTCAAGCCGCAGGTGCACAAGATCCACCGTACCGGCGCTGGTGAGTTCGACCCACAGAACGACGACTACCTGATCCTGCTGGCCGAAGGCCGTCTGGTGAACCTGGGCAACGCCACTGGTCACCCAAGCCGCATCATGGACGGCTCGTTCGCCAACCAGGTCCTGGCACAGATCTTCCTGTTCCAGCAGAAGTACGCTGACCTGCCAGCCGAGAAGAAAGCCGAGCGCCTGACCGTCGAAGTGCTGCCCAAGAAACTCGACGAAGAAGTGGCCCTGGAAATGGTCCGTGGCTTCGGTGGCGTGGTGACTAAACTGACCCAGCAGCAAGCCGACTACATCGGCGTGACCGTCGAAGGTCCGTTCAAGCCGCACGCCTACCGCTACTAAGCGGCAGGCATGCAGCTGCAAGCGGCAAGAAACGGCAGAGCCTGCCGTTGCAACCTGCAGCTCAAGCCTGACTGTCCTTGAACGATGCCCAAGCCAGATCGGCCATCACCGATCTGGCTTTTACTTGCAGCTTGCCGCCCAACGCTTGCTGCTGAGGACCGAGAGATGTCACAAGAACGCCGCTACAGTTTCGAGTTCTTCCCCACCAAGACCGATGCCGGCCACGAAAAACTGATGGGCGTCGCCCGCCAGCTGGCCAGCTACAACCCGGATTTCTTCTCCTGCACGTATGGCGCTGGTGGCTCGACCCGCGACCGCACCCTGAACACCGTGCTGCAGCTGGAAAGCGAAGTGAAGGTTCCGGCCGCCCCGCACCTGTCCTGCGTGGGTGACACCAAGGCCGAACTGCGTGCCCTGCTGGAACAATACAAGGCTGCCGGCATCCAGCGCATCGTCGCCCTGCGCGGCGACCTGCCTTCGGGCATGGGCATGGCCAGCGGTGAGCTGCGCTACGCCAGCGACCTGGTCGAGTTCATCCGCCAGGAAAGCGCTGACCACTTCCACCTCGAAGTGGCCGCTTACCCCGAAATGCACCCGCAGGCTCGCCACTTCGAGGCAGACCTTGCCAACTTCGTGCACAAGGTCAAAGCCGGTGCCGACAGCGCCATCACCCAGTACTTCTTCAACGCCGACAGCTACTTCTACTTCGTCGAACGAGCGCAGAAGCTGGGCGTGGACATCCCGGTGGTGCCAGGCATCATGCCAATCACCAACTACAGCAAGCTGGCGCGCTTCTCCGACGCCTGCGGCGCGGAGATCCCACGTTGGATCCGCAAGCAACTCGAAGCCTATGCCGACGACACCGCCAGCATCCAGGCCTTCGGTGAAGAAGTGATCACCCGCCTGTGCGAACAGCTGCTGCAAGGCGGCGCACCGGGCCTGCACTTCTACACCTTGAACCAGGCCGAACCAAGCCTGGCGATCTGGAACAACCTCAAGCTACCCCGCTGAAGGTCATGGGCAAGGTGTTGAAGCCATTCAAGGCCTTGCCCACACCAGCACCGCGACCTGCACGCAGACACTGGCCTAGATCGTGCGCCCAGCGTACTCTCCCGCCATGCGTACACTGACCCTTGCCTGCCTGTTGCTGTTCGCGTGCCTGAGCCCTGTGGCCCAGGCCGACCGCCTGCGCATCGTCAGCGACGACTGGGCCCCCTACATCTACCTGGAAAACGGCCAGCCCAAGGGTATCGACTACGAAGTCACCAACGAAGTGTTCCGCCGCCTGGGATACGAGGTGCAGTGGGAGTTCATGCCGTGGCGGCGCTGCCTGGCGATGGTCCAGCAGGGCCTGGCCGATGGCGTGATGGATATCTTCCAAAGCCAGGCGCGGGAAACGTTCCTGGTCTACCCCGACGAACCCATGTCCCAGGTCGAATTCGTGCTGTTCCAAGCCAGCACTCGCCCGCATCAGGTCGAGCGTCTCAAGGACCTTGCAGGGCTGACCGTGGGCACCTCGCCGGGCTACAACTATGGCGCCGGGTTCAACGACTCGCCACTGTTTCGCCGCGAGCCAGCCCCCACCCAGGAGGCCAACTTCGGCAAGCTGATGCTCGGGCGCATCGACTTGCTGGTGACCGACCGTCAGGTTGGCCGCTTCCTGCGTCGACAACTGGGGCTGCAAGCACGTGTCGACGAGCTGCCGCTGGTCATCAGCCGCCAGTTGCAATACCTGGGCCTGGCCCGTAAACCGGGCCGCGAAGCCCTGGCCATAGCCTTTTCCGCGGAGCTGCGACGCTTCCGACAGGAGCCGGCCTATGCCGAAATTCAGGCGCGTTACGACAGCACGGGCGATTTTCCTTTCACCGTTGAGCAGCAGGAACGCAGCACACCCTGATTGCTCTGTTATACTCGGGCCTTCCCGCCCGGCTCACGCCCGGACGCTCGGCCCCGCCACAGCCTTCCAGACACACGGCAGCGCACTGTTCAGTGCAGACCTGCCATGAACCTGGATGCGCCGTGACCGCCCAGCTGGACCGGACGCGATCGCATCCCTCAGATGCCCGTCGCGCCAGGCAGAACACCCCATAGGGCCCAGCCCCCACGAGAACAGGATTGCCCATGTCCTTTGCTTCCCTCGGTCTCTCCGAGGCTCTTGTCCGCGCTATCGAGGCTGCGGGCTATACCCAGCCCACTCCGGTGCAACAGCGGGCTATCCCCGCCGTGTTGCAAGGCCGCGACCTGATGGTTGCCGCCCAGACAGGTACTGGTAAGACCGGCGGCTTCGCGCTGCCGATTCTCGAGCGCCTGTTCCCGGGTGGCCACCCTGACAAGTCACAGCGCCACGGCCCACGCCAGCCTCGCGTGCTGGTGCTAACGCCGACTCGCGAACTGGCCGCCCAGGTACACGACAGCTTCAAGATCTATGCGCGCGACCTGAACTTCATCAGCGCCTGCATCTTTGGCGGCGTCGGCATGAACCCACAGGTCCAGGCCATGGCCAAGGGCGTCGACGTACTGGTCGCCTGCCCAGGCCGCCTGCTCGACCTCGCCGGCCAAGGCAGCGTCGACCTGTCCAAGGTCGAGATCCTGGTACTCGATGAAGCCGACCGCATGCTCGACATGGGCTTCATCCACGATGTCAAGAAAGTGCTGGCACGCCTGCCGGCCAAGCGCCAGAACCTGCTGTTCTCGGCGACTTTCTCCAAGGACATCACCGACCTTGCCGACAAGCTGCTGCACAACCCCGAGCGCATCGAGGTCACGCCGCCGAACACCACCGTCGAGCGCATCGAGCAGCGCGTCTATCGCCTGCCGGCCAGCCACAAGCGCGCCCTGCTGGCGCACTTGATCACCCTGGGCGCCTGGGAACAGGTGCTGGTGTTCACACGCACCAAGCATGGCGCCAACCGCCTGGCCGAGTACCTCGAGAAACACGGCCTGACTGCTGCAGCGATTCACGGCAACAAGAGCCAGAACGCCCGCACCAAGGCGCTGGCCGATTTCAAGGCCAACAGCGTACGTGTGCTGGTGGCCACCGACATCGCCGCACGCGGCCTGGACATCGACCAACTGCCGCACGTGGTCAACTTCGAGTTGCCCAACGTCGAGGAAGACTACGTCCATCGTATCGGCCGTACCGGCCGTGCCGGTCGCTCGGGCGAAGCTATCTCGCTGGTCGCACCCGATGAAGAAAAACTGCTCAAGAGCATCGAGCGGGTCACCAAGCAGAAGATCCCGGACGGTGACCTGATGGGCTTCGACGCTTCGCAAGTCGAAGCCGAGAAACCCGAAGTACGCGAGCGCCAGCAGAACAACGGCCGCGGTGGACGCAACCAGCAGTCCCGTGGCGAAGCCGGCAAGGAAGGCAGCGGCGGGCGCAAGGACAAGGGCAAGGACAAAGGCAAGAACAAGCCTGCGGCCGAGAAGCCTGCCGACAAGGAAAAGTCCGGCGACAAGCCACAAGGCCAACAGCGCAAGCAGCGTGACAAGAAGCCACGCCAGCAACAGGCCGCGCAAGGTCAGGGCGCCATCCCAAAACCCGCTGCCGACCGTGACCCGGAAGAATTCCTGGATGACGACGTCGACAACTTCGGTAACCGCGCCGACTACGTCAGCCCCTACCAGAATGCCAAGAACCAAGGCCGCAACCGCCGTCCGGGTGGCAATGGTGGCCAGGGTCAGGCGCAGGGTCAACGCAGCGGTGGTGGTGGTCAGGGTCAAGGCCGTGGCAATGGCCAGCAGCGCCAAGGCCAGGGTTCCGGTGAAAAACGCGCCCGCAATGGCGGCGCTGGCAACAACGGGGCCCGTCGCGACAACAACGGCGGCCGTAACCGCCGCGATGACACCGCTCGCCAGGAACCCGCCGTGCGCAACCCGCGCGACTCGCAGCCGGCGCCGGTGATCATCCGCAAGGAATCCAAGCTCGACCGTTACCCAACCCCCGAGCAACTGGACGATCTGCCAAGCCGCCCACGCGGCGAGCGCCCGGCGCTGCTGACCCGCAAGGGCTGAAGGACCGCGCCAGCGCCCACAGCACTGTAGGCGCTGGCAAACCTTCGATGAAGCACCTGTCGCACAAATAAAAACGCCGCCCCTAGGGCGGCGTTTTCGTTACTGGCGAAGCCGATTACTTCTGCTTCACGCCTTCGACGCTGATATCCAGGTCCAGGGTCTGCGAGGTTGGGCCCGGGCCCTTGATGCCGAAGTCGTTCAGGTTCAGGGTGGTGGTGGCATTGAAGCCAGCACGCTCGCCGCCCCACGGATCCTTGCCCTCACCGTTGAAGGTAGCCTTGAAGGTGACCGGCTTGGTCACGCCGTGCAGGGTCAGGTCGCCAGTCACGTCAGCGGTCTTGGCACCGGTGGACTTGACGGCGGTGGAGACGAACTTGGCGTCTGGGTATTTCTTGACGTCCAGGAAGTCGGCACTGGCGATGTGCTTGTCACGTTCGGCGTGGTTGGACCACACGCTTGCGGTTTTCAGGTCCACGCTGATCTTGCTGGCTTCAGGCTTGGCACTGTCCCAGGTGAAGTTACCGTCGAAGTCCTTGAAGGTACCGTGGATGAAGCTGTAGCCCAGGTGGCTGATTTTCCAGTCAACGAACGCGTGCTGGCCTTCCTTGTCGATCTTGTATTCGGCGGCCATGGCCTGGCCGGCACAGATCAGAGCGGAACCGAGCGCCAGAGCGGCAAAAGTCTTTTTCAACATCCTTACTTCCTTCCTTTGCAATTGAGGTTGAGAGTCAAGCTTTGCGGCCCAGCATACGGGTGAGGGTCGCGTCACGGTCGATGAAATGATGTTTCAAGGCTGCCAGGCCATGCAGCACGGCAAAAATCACCAGCCCCCAGGCCAACCACAGGTGGATCACCCCGGCGGTATCGGCCTGATCAGGCAAATCGCTGATCAGTGCCGGTACTTCGAACAGTCCGAACACCGGGATACCCACACCGTCGGCGGTAGAAATCAGGTAGCCCGCCGCCATGACTGCGAACAACCCGAGGTACAACGCCAAGTGGCCGAGTTTGGCCGAAATCCGGGTCAGTGGGCCATGATTGGCTGGTGCCGGCGGCGGTGGGCTGACGAAGCGCCAGAGCACCCGCAGCACCATGACCGCCAGCAAAACCATGCCGATGCTCTTGTGCAGGTCAGGACCCGACTTGCGCCATGGACTGTAGTAATCCAGCCCCACCATCCACAGCCCAAGGCCGAACAGGCCAAACACTGCCAGTGCCACGCCCCAGTGCAGGACGAGGCTGACAGCGCCATAGCGAGAAGATGAGTTGCGCAATTGCATGTTGGCGTATTTCCCCGTGAAAGCTGTCCACAGACTAGCGCGTAACGTATCGAATAAAAGCGGAAAAAATTGCTTCGGATTATCTAATAATCCGATATTTAGTGTGCAAGCGTCCCGTTAAGGAAACATTAACGCCAGAGGCACGCAAGGGGGATTTGGAGACACACCGCCGGGCAAGCCCACCCCCCATCGTGTAGTGCGGAGCGGGCCTGGCCGGGGCTCACATCAGTTGGCCTTGGCCTGGGTGTTGGTCACGGCCTTTTTCGCAGGCTCGGTCTTGGCGGCGGACTTCTTCGCCGGCGCAGGCTTGGCGGCAGGCTTGTGCGTCTGCTTGGCGGCCGGCTTGTGGGCTGCAGGTTTGGCTGCAGCGGGCTTGGCAGGCGCCACTTTGGCCGGCGCTTGCTCAGCCACGCTGGCAGCCGGGGTCGGTGCAGGGGCGGCGGGCGCTGCAGGAGCGGCGACCGGCGCCGGGGCCACGGTCTCAGCCTTGGCGGCCGGAGCGGCCTTGACCTCAGGCTTGTCACCCATCCCGAACAGACGCGAGAAGAAGCCAGGTTTGTCTTGCTTGGGAGCTTCAGCCTTAGCGGCCTCTGGCTTGGCCTCAGTCTTGGCGGACGAACCGCCGAACAGGTTGGAGAAGAAGCCGCCCTTGTCCTTGGTCGCGACGGCAGCGGCCGTCCCTGCAGCAGCAGCCGCCGCTACCGGTGCAGCCTTGACCGGGTCGAACGATTTGCCCGCCGCCAGATCCTGCACTTGGCTGGCGGCGCGCTGGCCACTGCGCAGTGCGCCTTCCAGCGTACCGGGGTACAGCGCATCGGTGTGCTCGCCCGCGAAGGCGATTCGCTGTACCGGGCGCTCCCACAGGCGCCAGAACTTGCTGATCTGGCCCGGACCATAGGCCAGGTAGGCGCCTCCTGTGCCTGCGTCGGTGCTGTAACGACGAACCTCGTAGCCGGTGAAGGCTCCACGGGCCTGTGGATAGAAGGCGTGCAGGCGGATCAGCACCTGATCGACCATCTGCTTGTCGCCAAACGCCTGCAACAGGCGGGCGTTATCGCCAGACAGGTTGATCACCACATTGGCGCCACCCTTGAGCGCCGGCTCGATCCACAGCATACCAAGGCCGGTGTTGCTGAAGATCTCGCCCGACATGCGCGCACGGCTCTCCCACACCGGGTTCTTGAACTTGAGCATCAACTGGTCGCGCCAGCCGTAGTTGGTGCCCTTGAGCGCGGCCAGGTGCTGGTTGTCCAGGCCGGGTGTGATCTGGATCTTGGCCAGTGCGCGCAGCGGCACGGCCATCACCAGGTAGTCGGCCTGGTAGCCTACAGCACCGACCTTGACCGTCACGCCGTCCTTGTCCTGCACGATGGCGGTGACCGGCGAGCTGGTCTTGATGGTCTTGAGCTGCTTGACGAAGGCCTGGGCCAGCACCGGGCTGCCACCAGGCAGGCGCGCAGCGCGCAGGTCGCGGTCGCTGACGTTGCGGTACACGCGGTTCTGCTGGGCGAAGTACAGCAGCGACAGGCGCGAAGGTTCGTCATAGCGCGTGCGGATCTGCTGGTTGACCAACTGGCGGGCGGTGGCGGGCAGTTGCAGCTTATCCAGCCAGGTGGCGACGTTGATCTGGTCGAGCGCGAACAAAGTGCTGTTGGCGGCCGGGTTCAGCGGGTCTTCAATCGAGCGCGCGAGGTCATCGAGGGTCTTTTCGTAACGCTTGAGCGCCTCGGCCGTGGCCGGTTGCTTGGCGGCCAGGTCGGCGGCGCTGAAGTACTCGCCGTCGATCAGATAGCCAGGGGTGCGCACGAACTCAGGCGCCGGCAAGGTGCCAACCTTGAAGCGCTCCAGGTACTGGTTGAGCACCGGCTGCGTCTTGCCATTGCCAATCCATTCACTGGTGGCCAGGCCAGAGCGCCCGCCGATACCCGACTTGGCTTCGAGCAAGGTCACCTGCCAGCCCTTGCCTTGCAGCTCGTAGGCCGCCGTCAAACCTGCCAGGCCACCGCCGACGACGATCGCCGTCGGGGTTTTGTCCTTGGCCAGGGCCGCACCACTGGACACACCAATCAATACCAACGCGCACAGGCGCACCCAAGCAGCAGCCATGTCGGCGAACTCCGGATCAGAAGTGACAGAAATAAAGGGGAGGAACGCCCCGAGAAAAGTGCGCTAAGAATACGTCAGCCCCCGCCCCCCCGCCAGCACAGCGACATCAAGTGCCTTTGCCGGCTGGTTTTTTCATCTTCGGCTGCGGTTGTCCTGCCCCTCGGCATTGCTTAGGCTAACGCGGTCAAACCAAGCCGTACCGCCAGGAGAAGTGCCCATGGGCCTCAACGATCAGTGGATGCAGCGCGACCTCAAGGTCCTGTGGCACCCCTGCACCCAGATGAAAGACCACGAGCAACTGCCGCTGATCCCCATCCGCCGTGGCGAGGGCGTCTGGCTCGAAGACTTCGAGGGCAAACGCTACCTCGATGCGGTCAGTTCCTGGTGGGTCAACGTGTTCGGTCACGCCAACCCACGCATCAACCAGCGCATCAAGGATCAGGTCGATCAGCTGGAGCATGTGATCCTGGCAGGCTTCAGCCATCAGCCGGTGATCGAGCTGTCCGAGCGCCTGGTGGCGATGACCCCGGCAGGCCTGGAGCGGGTGTTCTACGCCGATAACGGCTCATCGTGCATCGAAGTTGCGCTGAAAATGAGCTTTCACTACTGGCAGAACACCGGCAAGCCGGACAAGAAACGCTTCGTCACCCTGACCAACAGCTACCACGGCGAAACCATCGCCGCGATGTCGGTAGGCGACGTGCCGCTATTCACCGAAACCTACAAGGCTCTGCTGCTGGACACACTGAAGGTGCCCAGCCCGGACTGCTACCTGCGCCCCGAAGGCATGGGCTGGGAAGAGCATTCACGCAACATGTTCGCCGCCATGGAGCAGACCCTGGCCGAACACCACGCCAGCATCGCGGCGGTGATCGTCGAGCCGCTGATCCAGGGTGCCGGTGGTATGCGCATGTACCATCCGGTGTACCTCAGGCTGCTGCGCGAGGCCTGCGACCGCTACGATGTGCACCTGATCCACGACGAGATCGCCGTGGGCTTCGGCCGCACCGGCACGATGTTCGCCTGCGAGCAGGCCGGCATCCGCCCGGACTTCCTGTGCCTGTCCAAGGCCCTGACCGGGGGCTACCTGCCGCTGGCCGCCTGCCTGACCACCGACAAGGTGTACCAGGCGTTCTACGACGACTACCCGACCCTGCGCGCGTTCCTCCACTCGCACAGCTACACCGGTAACCCACTGGCCTGCGCGGCCGCGCTGGCGACCCTGGATATCTTCGAGCAGGACAACGTGATCGAGGCCAACAAGGCCCTGTCCGCGCGCATGGGCAGTGCCACTGCGCACCTGGCCGAACACGCCCATGTCGCGGAAATCCGCCAGACCGGCATGGCCTTGGCGATCGAAATGGTCCAGGACAAGGCCGGCAAGGTCGCCTACCCCTGGCAGCAACGGCGCGGCCTGAAGGTGTTCGAGCATGCCCTGAGCCGGGGCGCGCTGCTGCGTCCGCTGGGCAGCGTGGTGTACTTCCTGCCGCCCTACGTGATCACCCCCGAGCAGATCGACTTCCTTGCCGAAGTGGCCAGCGAAGGGATCGACATTGCCACCCGCGATAGCGTCAGCGTGGCGGTGCCTGCAAACTTCCACCCTGACTTCCGCGATCCGGGCTAGACCCTAACCTGTACGCGCCCGTGTGTAGGAGCCGCCTTGCGCCGCGAAAGGCCGCAACGCGGCCCCTGCTATTTCCGCTGCGAAGCTGCACTCTGGGGTCACTTCGCAGCCCTTTGCGACCGGTCCGGCGCCCCGGCAAGGCCTCACACAGGGCGATGTCCGCCACCACATTCCGAGCCTGAACATGAGACTGTCCCGCTTTTTCATCGACGCCCCCCTGAGCCTTGGCGAGCACGATCTCCCCGAAGCCCAAGCCCACTACATCGGCCGCGTGCTGCGCATGGCCGCCGGCGACGCCGTGCAACTGTTCGACGGCAGTGGCCAGGAATACCTCGGCCAACTGCTTGAAGTGGGCAAGAAGAGCGTGCGCGTGAGCCTCGAACAAACCCTGCCCGGTCAGGCCGACTCACCGTTGCATGTGCACCTTGGCCAAGGCCTGTCGCGCGGCGAGCGCATGGACTGGGCGATCCAGAAAGCCACTGAACTGGGGGTCAACGCCATCACCCCGATCGTCAGCGAACGCTGCGAAGTACGGCTCAAGGATGAACGCGCCGACAAGCGCCTGGCCCACTGGCGCCAAGTAGCGATCAGCGCCTGCGAGCAATGCGGTCGCTCGACCCTGCCTGTGATCCACCCGCCGCTCACCCTGGCCGAATGGCTCAAAGCGACCGAGGCGGACCTCAAGCTGGTGCTCCACCCCGTTGCGCAGCCGCTGACCAGCCACGCCAAACCCGCCCGCCTGGCGTTCCTGATTGGCCCCGAAGGCGGTCTGAGCGATGCCGAGGTGGAGCAGGCCAAGACCGCCGGTTTCCATGCCGCGCGCCTCGGCCCACGGGTGCTGCGCACCGAGACCGCGCCGGTGGTGGCGCTGTCGGTGGCGCAGCAACTGTGGGGTGATTTCTAGCGGACGTAGAAAAATACCGCGATGAAGTGCATCAGGCTGCCAGCGATGACGAACAGGTGCCAGATGCCGTGCCAGTGGCGAAAACGGCTGTCGAAGGCGAAGAAAATGATGCCGACGGTGTACAACACACCGCCAGCCGCCAGCCAGCCAAAGCCCGCCGTGCCCAGGCTGTGCAGCAGCGGCTTGACCGCTACCAGCACGATCCAACCCATCACCGCGTAGATCACGATCGACAGGATCCGCGCCTCAGAGCGCGGCTTGATCTCTTGCAGCATGCCGATCAGCGCCAGCCCCCAGACCACCCCGAACAGGCTCCAGCCCCACGGCCCGCGCAAGCTGACCAGGCAGAACGGTGTGTAGCTGCCGGCGATCAGCAAGTAGATCGACAGGTGATCGAGCTTGCGCATCACCCGCTTCGCTCGCCCGCGCGTGCTGTGGTACAGGGTGGAAATGCTGTAGAGCAACAGCAGCGTGAAGCCGTAGATGGAGAAGCTGACGATCTTCCACGGATCGCCCTGCAGGCCGGCACCGACGATCAGCCAAATGGCCCCGATACAGGCAAGGACCGCACCGACCAGATGCGTCCAGGCGTTGAAGCGTTCACCGTAATACATGCAAACACAGACCTCTTCGCTAGCCTCAAGTTTCAAGCTGCAAGCACCAAGCAAGAGGGGAGCCGCAGTGATCAGCTTGCCGCTTGCAGCTTACAACTTGAAGCTCAAGAAAGTTGCGCGTCACGCACCAGTCTTTCCAGCCCCGCCAGGTCCGGCACTCGGGCGACCTGCTCGCCCACCTGTACCGCCGCCAGTTCAAGCCCGGCCAGCGGCACATCGACGTAGTTGAGCTGGCTGTCCAACTTGCACGAGCGCGGAATACCCTGCAGCAGCACCGCCAAGTAGCGCAGCCCGGTATCGCCCAACGCGTTGAGCACCACGATCCGGGCCCGCTCACCGCACGGTGTCTGCCCGCCACAGGCCGCCTCGAAGCCGATCAACGGCAGGCGCTGCTGGCGCCAGTCCACCCAGCCCAGATGCCAGGTGTGCTCACCCGGCTCGCACACTGGCGCGCGTTGCCCGATCAGCTCGGCCACGGCGACATTCGGTAACACCAGGGTACGATCACCCAGGGGCAGCAAAAGCCCGGTCAGGCTGCTGCGCTGTCTGGCGATATGTTCAAGCATGCGGCTGGCTCCAATGGGCGATGCTGTGCAACAGGACCGACTCCTGGTAGGGCTTGCCGAGGTAATCGTTGACCCCGATGGCCATGGCCCGGTCACGGTGCTTCTGCCCGGTGCGCGAGGTGATCATGATGATCGGCAGGTGCTGCAAACGCGCATCGCGGCGGATCCGCGTCGCCACTTCGAAACCGTCCATGCGCGGCATCTCGATATCCAGCAGCAGCACATCGGGGCGGTGCTCTTCGAGCAGGGCCATGGCGTCGACTCCGTCCTTGGCGGTCAGCACGCTCATTCCGTGGCGCTCCAGCAGGCGGCTGGTGACCTTGCGCACGGTCACCGAGTCGTCCACCACCATCACCAGCAGCGGCCGACGCGGTGCCGGGCCGATCAACGAGCGCGGGTTGTCGGCCTCCCCCGGCAAGCGCGCCAGGCGCCGCTGCTGACCGCGCAACTGGCCCAGCAGGTCGAGAATCAGCACCACCCGGCCATCCCCCAACAAGGTCGCACCCGACAAGCCAGGTACCGCCGCGAACTGCGGCCCCAGGCTCTTGACCACGATCTCGCGGCTCGCTGACAGGCTATCGACCTGGATCGCGAACGACTGCTCGTGCGAATGCGTCAACAGCACCGGCAGTGGCACGCTCTGCCCCAGCAAGGCAGGCTGGCCACTGCCCTGCACCAGCTCACCAAGGTAGCGCAGGGCATAATCGTGTCCGGCATAGCTGTAGCGCGGCGGATCGCGGCGATAGCAAGCCTCCAGCTCCGCAGGTGGCACCCGTACGATGCCCTCGATGGTGTTCAGCGGGATGGCGTATTGCTCATCGCCCAGGTGCACCATCAACGCGCGGTTCACCGACACGGTGAACGGCAGGCGAATCAGGAAGCGCGCGCCCCGGCCTGGGCTCGACTCGATGCTCATCGAGCCGCCGAGCTGCTTGACCTCCTCATGCACCACGTCCATGCCCAGCCCACGCCCAGAGATCTGGGTAATTTTTTCTGCCGTGGAAAAGCCGGGACGCAGGATGAACTGCAAGATTTCATGGTCGCTGAGCTGCGCATGGGGTGACAGCAGCCCACGCTTGATCGCCTTGCTGCGCACGGCCTCCAACGGCACACCGGCGCCGTCGTCACTCATCTCGATGACGATATCGGCGCCTTCGTGCAGCAAGTTAAGGTGAATGGTGCCCAACTCCGGCTTGCCGGCGGCCAGGCGCGCCTCGCGCGACTCCAGACCGTGGTCCACGGCGTTGCGCAACATGTGTTCGAGCGGCGCCACCATACGCTCCAGGACGCTGCGGTCCAGCTCGCCCTCAGCGTTGCCCACCACCAGCTCGACCTGCTTGCCCAGTTCGCTGGCGACCTGCCGCACCACCCGTTGCAGGCGTGGCACCAGGCGCTCGAACGGCACCATCAACGTGGCAGTCAGGCCCTCTTGCAGTTGGCTGTTGACCCGCGCTTGCTGCTGCAAAAGGCTGTAAGTCTCCTGCGAGCGCTGTAGCAGCGTCTCGCGCAGGTCGAGCAGGTCCGAGGCCGACTCGAACAACGCCCGCGACAGCTGCTGCAACTGCGAGTGACGGTCCATCTCCAGCGGGTCAAAGTCGTCGTAGACGTCGCTTTCGAACGCCTGGCGGCTCAGGATCCGCCCTTGGGTCTCGATATCCAGGCGCAGCAGCTGGTCACGCATGCGCTCCAGGGTGGTTTCCATTTCGCTGAGGGCGAACTGGGCATCGTTGACCTGTTGCTCGATCCGCCCGCGAATCACCGCATGCTCGCCGGCCAGGTTGCCCAGGTCGTCCAGCAACTCGGCATCGACCTTGACCATGTCAGCAGCCCGCTCCGGGGCGACGGCAGGCGCCTCGGCCGTTGCCGTCTCGAGGTGCGGCTGGCCTGCGGCGCTATCGGTCAATGCGGCGCTGGAGAAGTTGCGGATGTAGTCGATCAGCGCAGTGGCAGCATGCAGTGGCTGGCCGAGGCGCACCGCATCAAGCATGTGCGCCAGGCGGTCATGGCAGTTTTGTAGCAGGCTGAACAACGCTGGCGTCGGCGGCAAACGCCCGGCGGCGAGCAGTTCGTAGAGAAATTCCAGTTCATGGGCCAGGTCGCCGATGGCGGCGATCTCGACCATGCGCGCACCGCCCTTGAGGGTGTGCAGGTCGCGCAGCAGGTTTTCGACCTCCACCGTGCTACGGGGGTCGGCCTGCCAACGGGCCAGGGATTCGGCGGCGCTCTCGACGATGTCCGAGCTTTCTTCGAGGAAGACCTCCAACAGTTCCTTGTCGCCGGCGTTCGCTTCGGTGTCATCCGGCGCCACCGCCAGCGGCTGTACCGTCTGGCCGCCGACCACCCCCAGCGCGCTCGGGTCGAGGGCATCGTCGAGCAGCCCGCGCAAGGCCGCCAGGCACTCGGGACGGGCACTCGGGTCCTGGCCTGCGGCAATTTCGTCGAGCAGGTCGAACAGGCTTTCGTGGCCCTCGCGGGCCACGCCGAAGAAGCGCGCCGAGGCCGACAAGCTACCCTCCTCCACGGCCCCGTACAGGTCGAGCAAGCCTTCGCAGACTTCGTCCACCTGCCACAGCTCGGCCTGGTGTGCGGCGTGGCCGAGCTGGGTCATGACATCGAGCAGGGTTTCGAGCCCCTGGCGCTGCGTGGGGTGTTGCTCCCACTCGGCCAGCAAGGTGTCGGCCTCCAGCAGGATATCCATGGCTTGGCCGAGGAAGGCTGCGAGCAACTGCGGATCGCGGCGGCTGCGGCGTGCCGGATGCAGCTCGGTGTGCTGCTGGGCGAGCCGCGCATCGACGGTCTGGCCGACCTGCTCGATCAGCTCGACCGCACCAGGGATCGGAGCCAACGGCGTGCTGCCCAACTGCGCCAGGCCCAGGTGGAACAGCGCCCGGGCGGCTTCCAGCAATTCGATCTCCACCAGCAGCAGGGGCTGCTCGTGGGCTTTGTATTCGCGGACCAGGCGATCCAGCGCCGTGGCCAGTTCTGCCACTGGCATCACCCCAGCCATCGCCGCGCTGCCCTTGAGGGTGTGCAGGGCGCGCTGCAAGCTGTCGCTGACTGGCGTGCCTGTGGGGTCGGCGGCTTGCAGGCAGGCATCGAGCCCGGCCAAGTGGCCCTGGGCTTCGTTGCGGAAGATCTCCAGTAGGTTCGGGTCGAGCCCGTCAATGTTGGCCCCGGGCGCGGCATCGTTTAGCGCCAGCGCGTGCAGGTGGGCGGCCAACTGCTCGACTTCGGCGGTAGCCGGCACCAGGCCGGCGGCAAAGTCGGCCAACAGGTCGGGCAGGCGCACGAACACCTGCTGCAACGCCACCAGCCCTTCGGCGCTAAGCACGATGCGCCCTTCGAGCACACGGTTGAGCAGGTGCTCGGCGCCCCAGGCCAGCTCTGCCAGGGCCTGGGCGTGCACCATGCGCCCACTGCCCTTGAGCGTGTGCAGGGCACGGCGCACTTCCACCAGGGCATCGCGCAGGCTGTTGTCGGCGCGCCATCGTAGCCAGTGCCGCTCAACCTCCGGCAGCAGCTCGCCGGCCTCTTCGAGAAAGACCTCGCGTAGCTCGTCGTCGATGCCATCGATCGCCGCCAAGGCCTGCGGGCTGGCCTCGCAGGAGCGGCACTGCACCCCAAGCGCGGCCAGGCTGGCGTGGGCCATGTCGATGAAACGCTGCGCGTCGGCCAGCGGATCGGCCACGCGCCATTGCAGGTAGGCCTCACAGGCGCACAGGGCATCGGCCAGGTGCGCCAGCTCGTCAGGCAACGGCTCTTGCTCCAGATGCCCCAGCCAGCCTTGTACGTAGCCTGCGCAACCGGCAAACAGTTCGGCGGCCACCGGCAGCATGAGCATGGCCATGGCCCCGCGAACTTGGTGGAACAAGCCGGGCAGCGCTTGCAGGTGTTGGCGTGACCAGTCCGACTCAAGGCAATCGCCGATCAGGTCCTTGGCCTGCTGCAACACGTTCAGCGACTCATTGAGCACCAGTTGGCGGGTATCGGCCAGGTCCGCGCCAGGCAGGCTGCCAGGTGTGGTCTCTTCCAACGGCCCGACCATGCCGTTGAGGGTCGCCTCGACATATAACAGTGCGCCGGCTACATCCATGAGCAGCGCTTCGTCGGCCGCATCGTCCTGCTCGACCAGGGCTTGCAGCGCCAGCACCTGGTCGATGATCACCCGTCGCGGCTGCTGGAAGCCCAGCACCGCAAGGGTGTCGGCGACATGCCGCAGCGGCGCGATCAGGGCCTGCAGCGGTTCGCGCGGTGGGCGCTCGGCATTCACGACAGGGTCCAGGTGCTCCTTGATACGCATCAGGTCATCGCACAAGGCCATCACTACCGAGCGCAGCGCGTCGCGCCCAGGGCCGGCCTGCATGTGCTCGCGCCAGCTGCCCAGCGACAGGTCGAGGTCGGCCAGGTCCGCCGCACCCGCCAGGCGCTGGCCGAACTCACCCAGCAGGCTGCCTTGGGCCAAGGGTTCGGCACCACGGCACTGCCGCAACTGGTTGAGCAGCGGCAGAACCACCAGCGGCAGGTCATGCCGCGCACCGCGCAGCCGGTCGAGGTAGGGCGGCAGTTGCTCAAGCCCGCGGAACAACGCCCCCAGGCAATCGCCGCGCGGGCTGACCTGGCCCTCGGCCAGGGCTCGTCCGAGCAGTTCCAGCTCTTCGGCCAGACGCGTGGCGCCGGGTAGCTGGAACATACGCAGGCAGCCATGTACCTGATGCAGGTTGTCGATGAAGAAGGCCAGGATCGACACGTCGTCCGGGGTGCCGGAAAAGCGCTCCAACGCCTGGCGCGCCTGGCCCAGGCAGTCGAGGATCGGCGCCTTGGCCCAGGCCAGGGCCACGGTGTCGTGGCGGGTATCACCCGCCATCACGCCATTCACGAGCGCTCGACCTTGGGCAAGGTGAAACCGGACACCGAGCGGCGCATCTCGCTGGCCATGCGCGCCAGGTGGCGAATGCTATCGGCAGTGGCGCCGGAGCCTGCGGAGGTCTGCGCGGTGATCTGCTGGATCACCGCCATGGTGTGGGAAATCTGCCCGGCTGAAGAGGTCTGCAACTGGGCGGCATCGGAAATGCTGTGGATCAGCTCGGCCAAGGTCTGCGACACGCCTTCGATCTCGGCCAGCGCCACGCCGGCGTCCTGGGCTAGCCGCGCGCCACGGACAACCTCGGCGGTGGTCTGCTCCATCGAGGTGACTGCCTCGTGGGTGTCGGCCTGGATGGTGCGTACCAGCGCTTCGATCTGCCGAGTGGCCGAAGACGAACGCTCGGCCAGGCGTTGTACCTCGTCGGCTACCACGGCGAACCCACGCCCGGCCTCGCCGGCCAGCGAGGCCTGGATCGCCGCGTTGAGGGCGAGAATGTTGGTCTGGTCGGCAATGTCGTCGATCAGGCTGACGATATCGCCAATCTCCTGGGAAGATTCGCCCAAACGCTTGATCCGTTTGGCGGTATCCTGGATCTGCTCGCGGATGTTGTCCATGCCATGGATGGTGTTGTGCACCACCTCATTGCCCTTGTTGGCGATGGCCACCGAGCGCTCGGCCACCTTGGCCGACTCGTAGGCGTGGGCCGATACCCGGTCGATCGACTCGACCATGTCGCCGACAGCCTCGGACGCCTCGCTGATCTGGTCGGCCTGATGCTCCGAAGCCTTGGCCAACTGGCGCGCAGTGTTCTGCGTGTCTTGCACCGCCGCCGCCACCTGCTCGGCACTGTGGTTGATAGTGGCGACCAGGTCGCGCAGTTGGTCGACCGAGTAGTTGATCGAATCGGCGATGGCCCCGGTGAAGTCCTCGGTGACTGACACTGTGACGGTCAGGTCGCCGTCGGCCAGCTCTTCGATTTCGTCCAGCAGGCGCATGATCGCCTGCTGGTTACGTTCGTTCTTCTCGGCGGTCTCGCGCAACTGGCGGTGGGTGGCGCGCACCATCACCAGCCCGATGAGGATGATCGAGGCCAGTGCCAGCAGGCCAAGCACGTAGCCGCCTACGGTATCCAGGGTGCGTCCGCCTGCAAGGTTCTCGAAGCCGTTGGCCAGGTGCGAGGCTTCATCAAGCAGGGTCTGGGAAAGACTGAAGATGTTGCTGGCGGCCTCGCGTACGCGAAACAGCTCGGGCGAGGTTTCGAGGATCTCGTCGACCGAACCTGCGACAAACTGGAACAGCTCGGAGATTTCCGCCAGACGCGCACGCGCGTCGGTGTCCTCGACCCGGGTCACGTGAATGGCCGGATTGCCCGCCAGCATGCCTTCGAGCACTTGGCCGAAACGGCTGGCATCGCGGCCAAACGCATCGGCGGCCTGCACCGAGGCTTCGTCGCCCGCCAGCACCGTATTGACCGATCCGAGGATGCGCTCGGCCAGCAGCAACTGGCGTTGGGCCACGGCCACCTGAGCGGCCGGGGCGCCACTTTGCAGCAGAATCTCGACCACCTTTTCATACTCGACCTGCAACTGTGGCACGGTTTCGGCCAGGGTCGCCGCTACCTGGTGCAGCGACAGCACGGTCTGCTCGCTGCCCAGGATGGTGTCGGTGTTCTTGCGCAGGTTGTCCCAGTCCTGGCGCACCGCATCCATTTCCTCGCGCACGGCGGCCGGTGCCGACGGCAAGCCGGTGCTCTTGTCGCCATGACGCAGGTAGTCCCAACGCCGCTCGAAATCGTTGCGCGCATCGCTCAGCTGACGGAACGCCAAGGCTTTGCCGGTGGCCGCCTCGGTGGCGTTCTTGGCGATGCGCTGGGAGAGCACGCGCAACTCGCCGGCATGCCCGATGTACTGCTTGTCGTGATTGGACTGGGTGTTGAGGTAGGCGAAATTGGCGAACAGCAGAATGATCGACAGGATCAGGACCACGAACAGCACGGTGATCTGCGCAGTACTGCGCGGGCGCTGGGCCACGGCGGCGGGAGAAACGGAAGGGCCCGGCTTGTTCACGTCGAAAATCCTCTACAACGCCACATCGAGAAAGCCCGGCGCCTGGGCCAGGGCGAACGGGCTGAAGATCGCCCAATTGCGCTCACGCGGGAAATGCCCCTGGACGTAAGGCGCGGCCGCGCGGATCAGCGGCTGCGGCGGCGACAGCTCCAGACTGTTCAAAGCGAAGTGCTGTAGCCCCATCACCTCGTCGACCAGCAACCCGGCAAACAGATCTTCGTAATCAAGCACCAGTACCCGGCGCTGCTTGCCTGGCGCTGCCGGCCCCAGTCCGAAAAACGCACACAGATCCATCACCGGCAGCAACCGCCCACGCAGGTTAGCCATCCCGCGCACCCAGGGCTGTACACCCGGCACACGGCTGCTGCGGGGCTCACGCAGAACCTCGGCGACCTCGCCCATGGGCGCGACGAACCACTGCCCGGCGATGCGAAAGCCGATGCCGCTCCACTGCTGCAGGCGGGTGTCTTGCAGCGGCTGGTCGGCCACCAGCAGGCGACAGCGCCGGTCAATGTCCAGCAGCAACTCGAAGGCGGTCAGCGACGCGCCCTGGGGGCGGGTGGTCAAGCGCCGAGCACCTCGCTGAGCTTGGCGATCAGCGCGTCTTCCTCGACCGGCTTGGTCAGGAAATCCCGGGCGCCCTGGCGGGCCGCCCAGATGCGGTCGGTTTCCTGATCCTTGGCAGTCACCACCACCACCGGAATGGCGCTGGTTTCCGGGTCCTTGCTCAACTGGCGGGTGGCCTGGAAGCCGTTCATGCCAGGCATGACGATGTCCATCAGCACCGCGTCGGGTTTTTCCTGGCGGGCCAGGGCCACGCCGTCGGCGCCGTTGTCGGCCTTGAGGACCTGGTGGCCGTGTTTTTCGAGCCACTCGGTCAATCGGTACATTTCTGTCGGCGAGTCGTCGACAATCAGAACTCGGGCCATGCTCTTTCCCCATGAGGAACGTGAAACGCCGCCTCGGCGGGCGGTGTCAGGGTGCGTGTTGCGGCTGCTCGACGAAACCGGGCACGTGGGCACGGATCGCATCGAGCAGTTCTTCCTTGCTGAACGGCTTGGTCAGGAACTGGTCGGAACCCACCACCCGACCGCGGGCCTTGTCGAACAGGCCATCGCGGGAAGACAGCAGGATCACCGGGGTGTCGCTGAATTCGTGGTTGTGCTTGATGACCGCGCAGGTCTGGTAACCGTCCAGGCGCGGCATGAGCACATCGACGAAGATGATGTGCGGCTTGTGATCGACGATCTTGGCCAGGGCATCGAAGCCGTCGCTGGCGGTGATCACCTCGCAACCGGCCTCGCCGAGCAACATCTGCGCAGTGCGGCGGATCGTGCGCGAATCGTCGATCACCATCACCTTCAGGGGGTGTTCCATAGATTTTGCCACCATTGCTGCTCTCGCCTGAGCGGCAAGCTGCGAGCACACGCGGCAAGAAAGAGCAGATCGCTGCACAGGGCTTCATTCTTGTAGCTTGCGGCTCGAAACTTGAAGCTTGTTCGCGCCTTTTTAACACAGTCCCGGTAGCCATTCCATCTGCCCGCCCCTTGACCAGGCGCGCGCCCGGCGCCACCCTGAGCCACTTTCATTTTCGTGCCATCGCGGCCAGTGGCCGCCAAGAGGAATTACCCCATGAGCGTTCGCCTCGGGATTGTCATGGACCCCATCGCGTCCATCTCCTACAAAAAGGACAGCTCGCTGGCCATGTTGCTGGCCGCCCAGGAACGTGGCTGGGAGCTGTTCTACATGGAGCAGCGCGACCTGTACCAGGCCCAGGGCAAGGCCCGCGCACGGATGCGCCCGCTGAAGGTGTTCGCCGACCCGGCGCGCTGGTTCGAGCTTGGCGATGAACAGGACAGCCTGCTGTCAGAGTTGAACGTGATCCTGATGCGCAAGGATCCGCCTTTCGACATGGAGTTCGTCTACAGCACCTACCTGCTGGAGCAGGCCGAAGCCGAAGGCGTGCTGGTGGTCAACCGCCCGCAAAGCCTGCGCGACTGCAACGAAAAGCTCTTTGCCACGTTGTTCCCGCAGTGCACCCCGCCGACGCTGGTCAGCCGCCGCCCGGACATCATCCGCCAATTCGCCGCCGAGCATGGCGATGTGATCCTCAAGCCGCTGGACGGCATGGGCGGCACCTCGATCTTCCGCCACCGCGCCGGTGACCCGAACCTGTCGGTTATCCTCGAAACCCTTACCGCCCTGGGCGCGCAGCAGATCATGGCGCAGGCCTACCTGCCGGCCATCGTGGACGGCGACAAGCGCATCCTGATGATCGACGGCGAGCCGGTGGACTACTGCCTGGCACGCATCCCGGCCAGCGGCGAGACCCGCGGCAACCTGGCCGCCGGTGGACGTGGCGAGGCCCGCCCGCTGACCGAGCGCGACCGCTGGATCGCCGCCCAGGTCGGCCCGACCCTGCGTGCCAAAGGCCTGCTGTTCGTCGGCCTGGACGTGATCGGCGAGCACCTCACCGAAATCAACGTCACCAGCCCAACCTGCATCCGCGAGATCGATGCAGCGTTCAACACCAATATCGGTGGCCAGTTGATGGACGCCATTGATCGCCAGTTGCAGGCACGCTGACCGAGGACACGCGGCAATACCGCGCAGTGGGGTATGATGCGCAGCCGCAAGCTTCAAGCCGCAAGCCACAAGCACCAACCGGCCTGCACCGAACCGCTCTTGCTTGGAGCTTGCAGCTTGTAACTCGAAGCTGCCCTTGGATATCCGATGACGCTCCCCGCCGACATCCCCTCCGACCTGCTGCCACCCCGCGTCCGCCCGGTGGACCGGCTAGGCTTTACCCTGTTCCTGGCGGCCCTGGTGCACCTGGCGCTGATCCTCGGCGTGGGTTTCAGCGTGGTCAAACCAGCCGACATCCGCCAGACCCTGGACATCACCCTGGCCACCTTCAAGAGCGAGAAAGCGCCCGAGAAAGCCGACTTCCAGGCCCAGGAAAACCAGCAGGGCAGCGGCACGCTGGACAAGAAGGCGGTTCCCAAGACCACTGAAGTGGCGCCGTTCCAGGACAGCAAGATCAACAAGGTCACCCCGCCCCCTGCCGCCCGCCAGGAGGTGCCACCGCCTGTGGTGCAGCACAAGTCCGCCGTCACCACCCAGGCGCCCAAGGCGCAGAAGGTCGAGCCCAAGCCAAAGGAAACCAAGCCCCAGCCGCAGGCCGAGGCCAAAGTGCCAGACTTCGACAGCTCGCAGTTGTCGAGCCAGATCGCCAGTCTTGAGGCGGAGCTTTCCAACGAGCAGCAGCGCTACGCCAAGCGCCCGCGCATTCACCGCCTGAACGCCGCCTCGACCATGCGCGACAAGGGCGCCTGGTACAAGGAAGAGTGGCGCAAGAAGGTCGAACGCATCGGCAACCTCAACTACCCCGAGGAGGCCCGGCGCCAACAGATGTACGGCAGCTTGCGCCTGATGGTGTCGATCAACCATGACGGTTCGCTGTATGAGGTACTGGTACTGGAGTCGTCTGGCCAGCCGGTGCTGGATCAGGCGGCCCAACGCATCGTGCGGCTGGCGGCGCCGTTCGCGCCATTCACCGGCGACATGGCCGAGTTCGACCGGCTGGAAATCATTCGCACCTGGCGCTTTGCCCGTGGGGACAAGCTGTCGAGTAACTGACAAAGACCCGCCTGGCCCGTGTAGGAGCGGCCTTGTGCCGCGAAAGGGGCGCGTAGCGGCCCCGACGATAGGTGCCATAGGCAAGATCCTGGGGCCGCTGCGCAGCCCTTTCGCGACACAAGGCCGCTCCTACAAGGGAGTGCATGGCGCATCGAGCACCTTGTCAGCCTCGCCACCTGGCGCCACACTAGCGCTCATGAAAACCATCAGCCCCAGCTACCTAAAGCACCAGTTCCTGATCGCCATGCCGCACATGAGCGACCCGAACTTCGCGCAAACGCTGACTTACATCGTCGAGCACAACGCCAACGGCGCCATGGGGCTGGTGGTCAACCGGCCGCAGGAGCTGAACCTGGCCGATATCCTGGAGCAACTGCGCCCCGACGAGCAGCCGCCGGCCAGCACCTTGCAGGTGCCCATCTACCAGGGCGGCCCGGTGCAGACCGACCGCGGCTTCGTGCTGCACAGCAACGAGTGCAGCTTCCAGGCAACGGTGGCGCTTGAAGGGCTGTCGCTGACCACCTCGCAGGACGTGCTGCTGGCCATCGCGGCGGGCGTGGGGCCCAAGCAGAGCCTGATCACCCTCGGCTACGCCGGCTGGGAAGCAGGGCAACTGGAAGCCGAGCTGGCCGACAACGCTTGGCTCAACTGCCCGTTCGACTCCGAGATCATCTTCGGCCTGGCCAGCGACCTGCGCCTGGACGCTGCCGCCGCGAGCCTGGGCATCAACCTCAGCCTGCTCACCAGCCAGGCAGGCCACGCCTGATGGCCGAACTGCGCCTACTGCTGGGCTTCGACTACGGCAGCAAACAGATCGGCGTGGCGGTCGGCCAGGTGATCACCGGCCAGGCCCGCGAGCTGTGCACGCTCAAGGCCCAAAACGGCGTGCCGGACTGGAACCAGGTGGAGAAGCTGATCAAGGAATGGAAGCCCGATGCCATCGTCGTTGGCCTGCCGCTGAACATGGACGGCACCCCCAGCGAGATGAGCGAGCGCGCCGAAAAGTTCGCCCGCCGCCTGCACGGGCGCTACAACCTGCCGGTACACACCCACGACGAGCGCCTGACCACCTTCGAAGCCAAGGGCGAGCAGATGGCCCGGGGCAACCGTCACGGCAGCTATCGCGACAACCCGGTCGACGCCATCGCCGCCGCGCTGCTGCTGCAAGGCTGGCTGGAGGCCAACACTTAAATCCGCTTTGCCGCCGGAGCCATCCGGCACCCCGCCCAAGGAGCACGCAATGAGCCTACCCAATCCCGCCGAGCTGATCCGGCAGATGGCCGTCGACCTTCGCGCCCACCTGGCCCGCCGTGCCATTACCGAACCACGCTACATCGGCATCCGCACCGGTGGCGTGTGGGTGGCCCAGGCGCTGCAAGCCGAGCTGGGCGACAGCAGCCCGCTGGGCACGCTCGACGTCTCGTTCTACCGTGACGATTTCAGCCAGAACGGCCTGCACCCGCAGGTGCGCCCCTCGGAGCTGCCGTTCGAGATCGAAGGCCAGCATCTGGTGCTGATCGACGACGTGCTGATGAGTGGCCGGACCATTCGTGCCGCCCTCAACGAACTGTTCGACTACGGTCGCCCGGCCAGCGTAACGCTGGTGTGCCTGCTCGATCTGGACGCCGGTGAGCTGCCGATCCGCCCCAATGTGCTAGGTGCCACCCTGTCGCTGGCTGCCCATGAACGGGTAAAATTGACCGGACCCGCCCCGCTCGCCCTCGAGCGCCAGGACCTCGCACCCGCATCCGCCCTTTAAGAGTCCCCCGCGATGACGCCATTCGACGCCAAGCGCCCGCTGCAGCTCAATGATCAGGGCCAGCTACGCCATTTCCTCTCGCTCGACGGTTTGCCCCGCGAACTGCTCACCGAGATCCTCGAGACCGCCGACTCGTTCCTCGAAGTCGGCGCTCGGGCCGTGAAGAAAGTCCCGTTGCTGCGCGGCAAGACAGTGTGCAACGTGTTCTTCGAGAACTCCACCCGCACCCGCACTACGTTCGAACTGGCAGCCCAGCGCCTGTCGGCGGACGTGATCAGCCTCAATGTGTCGACCTCCTCGACCAGCAAGGGCGAAACCTTGTTCGACACCCTGCGCAACCTCGAAGCCATGGCCGCCGACATGTTCGTCGTGCGCCACTCCGACTCCGGTGCTGCGCACTTCATCGCCGAGCACGTTTGCCCGGACGTGGCCGTGATCAACGGTGGCGATGGCCGCCACGCACACCCGACCCAGGGCATGCTCGACATGCTGACCATCCGCCGCCACAAAGGCAGCTTCGAGAACCTCTCGGTGGCGATCGTCGGCGACATCCTGCACTCGCGCGTGGCCCGCTCGGACATGCTCGCGCTCAAGACCCTGGGCTGTCCGGATATCCGCGTGATCGGCCCGAAAACCTTGATTCCGGTGGGTATCGAGCAGTATGGCGTGAAGGTCTACACCGACATGGCCGAAGGCCTGAAAGACGTCGACGTGGTGATCATGCTGCGCCTGCAACGTGAACGCATGGCCGGCGGCCTGCTGCCCAGCGAAGGTGAGTTCTACCGCCTGTTCGGCCTGACCACCGCGCGCCTGGCCGGCGCCAAACCCGATGCCATCGTCATGCACCCAGGCCCTATCAACCGCGGCGTGGAGATCGAGTCGGCGGTCGCCGACGGCAAACATTCGGTGATCCTCAACCAGGTCACCTACGGCATCGCCGTCCGCATGGCGGTGCTGTCCATGGCCATGAGCGGACAGAACGCGCAACGTCAATTCGACCAGGAGAACGCCCTGTGACCATCAGTATCATTGGCGCCCGGGTGATCGATCCGCACAGCGGCCTGGACAGCGTTACCGACCTGCACCTGGACGGCGGGCGCATCGTTGCCCTCGGCGCGGCGCCGACCGGCTTCAGCGCCAGCCGCGCGATCGAGGCGCATGGCCTGGTGGCCGCGCCAGGCCTGGTAGACCTGGGCGTATCGCTACGCGAGCCGGGCTATAGCCGCAAAGGCAACATCGCCAGCGAAACCCGCGCGGCGGTGGCTGGTGGTGTCACCAGCCTGTGCTGCCCGCCGCAAACCAAGCCGGTGCTCGACACCCCAGCGGTGGCCGAGCTGATTCTCGACCGTGCCCGCGAAGCTGCCAACAGCAAGGTCTACCCGATCGGCGCCCTGACCAAGGGCCTGGAAGGCGAGCAACTGGCCGAGTTGGTGGCGCTGCGCGACACCGGCTGCGTAGCGTTCGGCAACGGCCTGAAAGAGATCCCCAACAACCGCACCCTGGCCCGCGCGCTTGAGTACGCCGCGACTTTCGACCTGACCGTGGTGTTCCACTCGCAGGACCGCGACCTGTCGCAAGGTGGCTTGGCCCACGAAGGCCCGATGGCCAGTTTCCTGGGCTTGCCCGGCATCCCTGAAAGCGCCGAAACCGTAGCCTTGGCGCGCAACCTGCTGCTGGTCGAGCAAAGCGGCGTGCGTGCCCACTTCAGCCAGATCACCAGTGCCCGTGGCGCGCGGCTGATCGCCCAGGCCCAGCAACTCGGGCTGCCGGTGACCGCCGATGTGGCGCTGTACCAGCTGATCCTCACCGACGAGGCGCTGCGCGACTTTTCCAGCCTGTACCACGTGCAACCGCCGCTGCGTACCGCCGCCGACCGCGACGGCCTGCGCGAGGCGGTCAAGTCCGGTGTGATCCAGGCGATCTCCAGCCATCACCAGCCCCACGAGCGTGACGCCAAGCTGGCCCCATTCGGTGCCACTGAGCCGGGCATCAGCAGCGTCGAGTTGCTGCTGCCGCTGGCAATGACGCTGGTCGAGGATGGCCTGCTCGACCTACCAACCCTGCTCGCACGCCTGTCCAGTGGCCCGGCCGCTGCACTGCGCCTGCCAGCGGGCGAGCTGAAAGTCGGCGGCGCGGCAGACCTGGTGCTGTTCGACCCACAAGCCTCCACCGTGGCGGGCGAGCAATGGTTCTCGCGCGGCGATAACTGCCCGTTCATCGGCCACTGCCTGCCGGGTGCGGTGCGTTATACCCTGGTCGATGGGCACGTCTGCCACGAGGCCTGAGCGCGTCATCCGTTGCCTGCGCGATCCCTGTAGGAGCGGCCTTGTGCCGCTCCTACAGGGGCGGTGCAAAGGCGACCATTCATCTTCCCCGGTTGAAATCCTTCCCCCCACCCCCATATGTCTCTGCATCAGGCATTTTCGCCCCGCTGCGTGGAGACTCTCCCTTGACTACCATCGTTTCTGTCCGCCGTAACGGCAAAGTCGTCATGGGCGGCGACGGCCAGGTTTCCCTCGGCAACACCGTGATGAAAGGCAACGCCAAGAAAGTCCGGCGCCTGTACAACGGCCAGGTAATCGCAGGCTTCGCCGGCGCCACTGCCGACGCCTTCACACTGTTCGAGCGCTTCGAAGCCCAGCTGCAGAAACACTCCGGCCATCTGGTGCGTGCTGCCGTGGAACTGGCCAAGGAATGGCGTACCGACCGCTCGCTCAGCCGCCTGGAAGCGATGCTGGCCGTTGCCAACAAGGACGCCTCCCTGATCATCACCGGCAACGGCGACGTGGTCGAACCCGAAGACGGCCTGATCGCCATGGGTTCCGGTGGCGCCTACGCCCAGGCCGCCGCCCGCGCCCTGCTGAACAAGACCGACCTCTCGGCCCGTGAAATCGCCGAGACCGCCCTGAACATCGCCGGTGACATCTGCGTGTTCACCAACCACAACCTGACCATCGAGGAGCAGGACCTGGCCGAGTGATCAGCTGTTCTGGCGCCCCACCTCGGTGGTGGGGCTTTTCCACGCTGACCCATTCTGCTCGAGGACCGTATTCACCATGTCCATGACCCCCCGCGAGATCGTCCACGAACTCAACCGCCACATCATCGGCCAGGACGACGCCAAGCGCGCCGTGGCCATCGCCCTGCGCAACCGCTGGCGGCGCATGCAGCTACCCGCCGAACTGCGCCAGGAAGTGACCCCCAAAAACATCCTGATGATTGGCCCCACCGGCGTGGGCAAGACTGAAATTGCCCGACGCCTGGCCAAGCTGGCCAACGCGCCGTTCATCAAGGTCGAGGCGACCAAGTTCACCGAGGTCGGCTATGTCGGCCGTGACGTCGAATCGATCATCCGCGACCTGGCCGATGCCGCCCTGAAGATGCTGCGTGAGCAGGAAATCGTGCGGGTGCGCCACCGCGCCGAAGACGCCGCCGAAGACCGCATCCTCGATGCCCTGCTGCCGCAGGCACGGGTCAGCAGCTTCAGCGAGGAAGCCCAGCAGAGCAGCAGCGATTCCAACACCCGCCAGTTGTTCCGCAAGCGCCTGCGTGAAGGTCAGCTGGACGACAAGGAAATCGAAATCGAAGTCGCCGAGAACATGGGCGTCGAGATTGCCGCGCCGCCCGGCATGGAAGAGATGACCAACCAGCTACAAAGCCTGTTCGCCAACATGGGCAAGGGCAAGCGCAAATCGCGCAAGCTGAAGGTCAAGGACGCCCTGAAGATGGTTCGCGACGAAGAAGCCAGCCGTCTGGTCAACGAGGAAGAACTCAAGGCCAAGGCCCTGGAAGCGGTCGAGCAGCACGGTATCGTGTTCATCGACGAAATCGACAAGGTGGCCAAGCGCGGCAACGTCGGCGGCGCCGATGTGTCCCGCGAAGGTGTACAGCGCGACCTGCTGCCGCTGATCGAAGGCTGCACGGTCAACACCAAGCTGGGCATGGTCAAGACTGACCATATCCTGTTCATCGCCTCTGGCGCGTTCCACCTGAGCAAGCCGAGCGACCTGGTGCCTGAATTGCAAGGCCGCCTGCCGATCCGTGTCGAGCTCAAGGCGCTGACCCCGGAAGACTTCGAGCGCATCCTCAAAGAGCCGCACGCCTCGCTGACCGAGCAATACCGCGAGCTGCTCAAGACCGAAGGCCTGAACATCGCCTTCGCCGACGAGGGCATCAAGCGTCTGGCCGAGATCGCCTTCCAGGTCAACGAGAAGACCGAGAACATCGGTGCCCGTCGCCTGCACACCCTGCTTGAGCGCCTACTCGAAGAGGTGTCGTTCAGCGCCGGCGACTTGGCCAGCGCCCACGACGAGACGCCGATCAACATCGACGCTGCGTATGTGAACAGCCACCTGGGTGAGCTGGCACAGAACGAAGACCTGTCGCGTTACATTCTGTAAGCGCCAAGCTGAAAGCTGCAAGCGACAAGCTCGATTGTGTCGCTTGCAGCGGCGCTGCTCTACGGGTCTATCTGCGGCGCAAGGTGCATCGCCTCTTGAAGCTTGAAGCTTGAAGCTTGAAGCTTACAGCCTGAAGCTCAAGAGAGAACGCCCATGGCCCGCCTGCCCACCGCCATCAACCTGCACAAAGCCTCGAAAACCCTGAGCCTTACCTATGGGCCAGAAGAGGTCTATCACCTGCCCGCCGAATTCCTGCGGGTACACTCCCCCTCCGCCGAAGTCCAAGGCCACGGCAAGCCCATCCTGCAATTTGGCAAGATCAACGTAGGCCTCTCTGGCCTGGAGCCGGCCGGCCAATATGCACTGAAACTGACCTTCGACGATGGCCATGACTCAGGCCTGTTCACCTGGGAATACCTCGAACAACTCTGCCTGCGCCAGCAGCAGCTGTGGACCGAATACCTGGACGAACTTCACAAGGCCGGCAAATCCCGAGACCCCGCCGAATCCGTCGTGAAACTGATGCTCTAGCTCAAGGTTCCTACGAGTTAGAGCGCATTTTCTAATCTCATCTGCTTGAATGCCTGACAGACGGCCAGAGACGGGCTGTCTTGCGCATTACATGAAAGTCGGGTAACCAATGGAGCTGGCAAGTTCCCTGCATCGCCTCACCGGCAAGCAGGGCCAGGCCGGTACGTCGTGGTCTCGAGCGAAAGCAGGCTGTCTTCACACGCAAAACACCCCGCCGCTCATCACCGACACGTCGCCGGTCGCAGCACCGCTGTTCCTTATCACTGGTCACCCCGAGTAACAGTACCGGGCTGTCACAGCACGCCGGTACTCGTCTCAGGACAACGGAGCGTCGTAGATGAGTAACAAGAACAACGATGAGTTGCAGCGGCAAGCCTCGGAAAACACCCTGGGGCTGAACCCGGTCATCGGCATTCGTCGCAAGGATCTGCTGAGTTCAGCGCGCACTGTGTTGCGCCAGGCCGTGCGCCAGCCGTTGCACAGCGCCAAGCACGTGGCGCATTTCGGCCTGGAATTGAAGAATGTGCTGCTGGGCAAGTCCAGCCTGCAACCCGAAGGCGACGACCGCCGCTTCAGCGACCCGGCCTGGAGCCAGAACCCGCTGTATCGCCGCTACCTGCAAACCTATCTGGCCTGGCGCAAGGAACTCAACGACTGGGTCAGCAGCAGCGACCTGTCGCCCCAAGACATCAGCCGCGGCCAGTTCGTCATCAACCTCATGACTGAGGCCATGGCCCCCACCAACACGCTGTCCAACCCCGCAGCGATCAAGCGCTTCTTCGAAACCGGCGGCAAGAGCCTGCTCGATGGCCTCTCCAACTTGGCCAAGGACATGGTGCATAACGGCGGCATGCCCAGCCAGGTGAACATGGAAGCGTTCGAGGTGGGCAAGAACCTGGGCACCAGCGAAGGCGCGGTGGTGTTCCGCAACGACGTGCTGGAACTGATCCAGTACAAGCCCATCACCGAGCAGGTGCACAGCCGCCCCCTGCTGGTGGTGCCGCCGCAGATCAACAAGTTCTACGTGTTCGACCTGAGCCCGGAAAAGAGCCTGGCGCGCTTTTGCCTGCGCTCGCAACAGCAGACCTTCATCATCAGCTGGCGCAACCCCACCAAGGCCCAGCGCGAATGGGGCCTGTCCACCTACATCGACGCGCTCAAGGAAGCGGTCGACGCGGTGCTGGCGATTACCGGCAGCAAGGACTTGAACATGCTCGGCGCCTGCTCCGGCGGCATCACCTGCACCGCATTGGTCGGCCACTACGCCGCCCAGGGCGAGAAGAAGGTCAATGCCCTGACCCTGCTGGTGAGCGTGCTGGACACCACCGTCGACACCCAGGTGGCGTTGTTCGTCGACGAGCAGACCCTCGAGGCGGCCAAGCGCCACTCTTATCAGTCCGGGGTGCTCGAAGGCAGCGACATGGCCAAGGTATTCGCCTGGATGCGCCCCAACGACCTGATCTGGAACTACTGGGTCAACAACTACCTGCTGGGCAACGCGCCACCTGTGTTCGACATCCTGTTCTGGAACAACGACACCACGCGCCTGCCGGCCGCCTTCCATGGCGACCTGATCGAGATGTTCAAGAACAACCCCCTGACGCGCCCCAATGCGCTGGAGGTGTGTGGCACCGCGATCGACCTCAAGGCGGTCGACTGTGACATCTACAGCGTCGCCGGCACCGCCGACCACATCACGCCATGGCAGTCGTGCTACCGCTCGGCGCACCTGTTCGGCGGCAAGATCGAGTTCGTGTTGTCCAACAGCGGCCACATCCAGAGCATCCTCAACCCGCCAGGCAACCCCAAGGCCCGCTTCATGACCGGCGAAGACCGCCCGGACGATCCGCTGGCCTGGCAGGAAAACGCGATCAAGCACGCCGACTCCTGGTGGCTGCACTGGCAGAACTGGCTCGGCGAACGCGCAGGCGAGTTGAAGAAGGCGCCCACACGCCTGGGTAACCGTACCTATACCGCCGGCGAAGCTGCGCCGGGCACCTACGTCCACGAACGCTGAGAGACCCCTGCGCGGCGCCCGTGCGCGCCACGCAGCCTACTCAACCACAGAGCCACGTGCATGCCGCAACCGTATCTGTTCAGGACCGTCGAGCTGGACGACCAGTCGATCCGCACGGCAGTCCGCCCGGGTAAACCACATCTGACCCCGCTGCTGATTTTCAACGGCATCGGCGCCAACCTCGAACTGGTGTTTCCGTTCATCGAGGCACTGGACCCGGACCTGGAAGTCATCGCCTTCGACGTGCCCGGTGTCGGCGGGTCGTCGACGCCCCGCCACCCTTATCGGTTTAGCGGGCTGGCCAAGCTCACCGCGCGCATGCTCGATTACCTCGATTACGGCCAAGTCAACGTGATTGGCGTGTCCTGGGGGGGCGCGCTGGCGCAACAGTTCGCCCACGACTACCCCGAGCGCTGCAAGAAGCTGGTGCTGGCCGCCACTGCCGCAGGCGCGGTGATGGTGCCGGGCAAGCCCAAGGTGCTGTGGATGATGGCCAGCCCCCGGCGCTACGTCCAGCCTTCCCACGTGATCCGCATCGCGCCACTGATCTACGGTGGGGGCTTTCGCCGCGACCCGGAACTGGCGATGTACCACGCCTCGAAGGTGCGCTCCGGCGGCAAGCTCGGCTACTACTGGCAGTTATTCGCCGGACTCGGCTGGACCAGTATCCACTGGCTGCACAAGATCCATCAGCCCACGCTCGTGCTGGCCGGCGACGACGATCCACTGATCCCGCTGGTCAACATGCGCCTGCTGGCGTGGCGGATTCCCAATGCACAACTACACATAATCGACGACGGCCACCTGTTCCTGATCACCCGGGCCGAGGCCGTCGCCCCCATCATCATGAAATTCCTCCAGCAGGAGCGTCAGCGGGCGGTCATGCACCCTCGGCCGGCGCCGGGCGGCTGATGGCCCACCTCGCCCCTTGTGGGAGCACCTGCTGGATCAACCCGTGATGGCCCGATTGCTAAACGATGGAGTGTTGGCATGAAAGACAAACCGGCTCCCGGGACAGCCCCGGCCCCCGCCGCCAGCATGAACGTGCAGAACGCGATCACCGGCCTGCGTGGCCGTGACCTGATCTCGACCCTGCGCCATGTCGGTCGCCACAGCTTGCGCCACCCGCTGCACACCGCCCGCCACCTGCTGGAGCTTGGCGGCACCCTGAGCCGGGTTATGCTGGGCGACACCCCCTACCAGCCGCATCCGCGCGACAGCCGCTTCACCGATCCGACCTGGAGCCAGAACCCGTTCTACCGCCGTGGCCTGCAAGCCTATCTGGCCTGGCAGAAGCAGACCCGTCTGTGGATCGAACAAAGCGCCCTGGACCACGATGACCGAGCCCGTGCGCAGTTCCTGTTCAACCTGATCAACGACGCAATCGCCCCCAGCAACTCGCTGCTCAACCCCCTGGCAATCAAGGAACTGCTCAACACCGGCGGCCAAAGCCTGCTGCGCGGAGCCAGCCACCTGCTCGACGACCTGCGCCACAACGATGGCCTGCCACGTCAGGTGGACGAACGCGCCTTCGAAGTCGGCGGCAATCTGGCCGCCACACCCGGCGCAGTGGTGTTTCGCAACGAGATGCTGGAGCTGATCCAGTACAAGCCGTTGAGCGAAAAGCAGTATGCAAGGCCCTTGCTGGTGGTGCCGCCACAGATCAACAAGTTCTACATCTTCGACCTGGGCCCGACCAACAGCTTCGTGCAGTACATGCTCAAGCACGGCCTGCAGGTGTTCATGATCAGTTGGCGCAATCCCGAGCCACGGCACCGCGAGTGGGGCCTGTCGAGCTATGTGCAGGCGCTCGAAGAGGCGCTCAACGTCTGCCGGAGCATCAGCGGCAACCGCGACCCCAATTTGATGGGCGCTTGCGCCGGTGGCCTGACCATGGCCGCCCTGCAAGGCCACTTGCAGGTTAAAAAGCAACTGCGCAAGATCCGTAGCGCCACCTACCTGGTGAGCCTGCTGGACAGCCAGTTCGAAAGCCCGGCCAGCCTGTTCGCCGACGAACAGACCCTCGAGGCTGCCAAACGCCGCTCGTACCAGCGCGGCGTGCTCGACGGTGGCGAGGTGGCGCGGATTTTCGCCTGGATGCGGCCCAACGACCTGATCTGGAACTACTGGGTCAACAACTACCTGATGGGCAAGACCCCACCGGCCTTCGATATCCTCTACTGGAACGCCGACAACACACGCCTGCCGGCGGCGCTGCACGGCGACCTGCTGGACTTCTTCAAGCATAACCCGCTGACTTTCGCCGACGGACTGGAGGTCTGCGGCACGCCCATAGACCTCAAGCAGGTGAACCTCGACAGCTTCACCGTCGCCGGCAGCAACGACCATATCACCCCATGGGATGCGGTGTACCGCTCGGCACTGCTGCTCGGTGGCGAACGGCGCTTCGTGCTGGCCAACAGCGGGCATATCCAGAGCATCATCAACCCGCCTGGCAATCCGAAGGCCTACTACCTGGAAAACTCCCGGCTTTCCAGTGACCCACGCGCCTGGTTCCACGATGCCAAACGCCACGAAGGCAGCTGGTGGCCGCTGTGGCTGGAATGGATCGGCGCGCGCTCAGGCCCGTTGAAACCACCGCGCGTGGAGCTGGGCAATGCCACCTACCCGGTGCTGGGCCCTGCGCCAGGCACCTACGTGTTGGCGCGCTGATCCGATGAAAACTCGCGACCGCATCCTGGAATGCGCCCTCACACTGTTCAACCAACAGGGCGAGCCGAACGTCTCGACCCTGGAAATCGCTAATGAAATGGGCATCAGCCCTGGCAACCTGTATTACCACTTCCACGGCAAGGAGCCGTTGGTGATCGGGTTGTTCGAACGCTTCGAAGAAGCCTTGATGCCACTGCTCGACCCACCCCTGGACGTGCGCCTGGAGGCCGAGGACTACTGGCTGTTCCTGCACCTGATCGTCGAGCACATGGCCAAGTACCGTTTCCTGTTCCAGGACCTGTCCAACCTGAGCGGCCGCTTGCCCAAGCTGGCGCGCGGCATGCGCAGCCTGATCAACGCGCTCAAGCGCACCCTGGCGGCATTGCTGGCCAGTCTCAAGCGTCACGGCCAGATCACCAGCCACACCCAGGCGCTGGGACAGTTGGTGGAGCAGATCACCCTGACGTTGATGTGTTCGCTGGACTATCAGCGGGTTTTGGGACGCGAAGGCGATGTGGGGGTGGTGGTGTACCAGGTGATGATGCTGGTGGCGCCGCACTTGCAGGCCCCGGCGCGTACGGCAGCCGAGCAGCTAGCGATGCGCTATCTCGAAGGCTGAGTAAGCCCGCCCCACAGGTGCAGCGCACAATGCAGGCATTGCACCCTCCTGTAGGAGTTCACCCAGCCCTGCCGGGCTGCGCTGTCGTGCAGAGAACTGATTTCGCAAGCGCGCCGCGTACCCTGTGGGAGCGGCGGTTCGGCGCCCCGACTTGCCCGCGAAGCAGGCGACTCGGTGTATGGCACCGGCTTCGCCGGTGTTCGCGGGCAAGCCCGCTCCCACAGGTCCCTGCTAAATCAACAAGTTATGTGTAGTTCTATGAGAGCGGCCTCGTGCCGCGAAAGGCTGCGAAGCAGCCCCGACGGTCTTGCATGATGCCAAGCCTTGGGCCGCTCCTACAGGGTTTGTAAGGCCCTGTGGGAGCGGGCTTGCCCGCGCTCAAGACGACGCGGTTCAGGCCTGGGTGGTCGTGTTTGCCGGTGCCGACGGGGTGCTGCTGGCCGGGGCGGCGCTGGGCGCAGGCGCTGCGGTAGCGGCCGGAGCTGTGGCTGGCTTGGCGGCAGCCGGCTTGGCCGGGGTCTTCTTCACCGCAGGCTTCTTGGCCGCAGCGGGTTTGGCAGCTGGCTTGGCCGCAACCGGTTTGGCCGCAGGCTTGGCCGCCGGTTTTGCCGCTGCGGTTTTCGCCGCGGGCTTGGCAGCCGGTTTAGCAGCGGCGGCCTTGGCGGCAGGTTTGGCCTTGGCCAATGGCTTGGCCGCCGTCTTGCTGGCGGCGGCCTTGGAGATCGGCGTTACCGACGCACCGGTGAGTTTCTCGATCTGCTTGGTCAGCGTGTCGACCTGCTGGTGCAGTGCCTTGATCTCGTTACGGTTGGGCACGCCCAGGCGCGAGATAGCGCTATTGAGTCGCTTGTCGAAGGCCTCTTCGAGTTCGCTCCACTTGCCCAGGGCACGGTCCTTGACACCGGAGACCCGCGAAGTGGTCGAAGACTTGGCGGTTTCGGCCACATCTTCGGCAGTTTTCTTCGCCTGCTTTTCGGCTTTCTCGCCATCCTTTACCAGCGAGTCGAACAGCTTCGGACCGTCCTGATCGATCTTGGAGTAGATCCCCAGCCCTGCCAGCCAGATCTTGCGGGAATATTTCTCGATCCCGCCGACCCAGGAGCTGCTTTCTTTGTCGGAATTCTTCTTGCCAGCCATCCTGCTCTCCTTATGGTTTGTGCGCGACGCGCTCAAGCAGCTCGTGCAGCTGTTCAAGCTTGATGGACAACGCCTCAACGTCATGTTTAGACGCAATGCCAAGGCGATTCAAGGCGCGCCCTACGCGCTCGTCGAAGGCTTTCTCGATTTTGTCCAGTTGGGCCTCGACCCGGCCTGGTACGCGGACGACTTCCTGGGTGGCTTCGTCGATCTGGGTGTTGGCGGCATCGACAGCCTTGTCCAGGCGTTTCTTGCCGCGTTTCTCGACGCCTTCGCCGGCCTTGACCAGCTCCTTGAAGTAGTCGGAGCCTTCCTGGCCGACGCGGGCGTAGGCACCGATGCCCGCCAGCCAGATCTTGCGCGCGTAGCCGCGCACCTCGCCCAGGGTGCCCTGGGTTTCATCTTTTTGCTTCAGGTTCACTTTGGCCATGCTCTGCACCTCATGCTCATGCTAGGGAGGGAGGAACTGCCCGTGGGGTTTGGGCTTGAGCATAAGGTAGGGAAGGAAATTAGAATTCTCACCCTAAGAGCAGCTGCAAGCTGCAAGCAAAAGCAGATCGCCGCTTTTTCTTGAAGCTTGCAGCTGCCCCTCTCAGGCCAGCGCCTTGTCCAGCGCCCGCTCGATCTCTCCCTTGATCGTGCTGCTCATCATCGACAGCATCATCCCAAGCTTGAGTTCGACGCGGATGGCGTCCTCGAAAATCTGCACGCTGCCATTGGCGCCACTGCGCGAGACGTCGACGCGATCGCCGCTCCAGCTGGCCTTGAGGTCGTATTCGCGGGTCAGCTTTTCAACCAGCACCTCGGCCTTGGCACGGGCGGCCTCGCGGCCGAGGGTATGTTTGCGTTCGACGCTGATCTGGGTCATGCGGGTGATCCTGAGGACAAAGACATAATCGCCATTATGCCCGCCACCTGCATGCGGCACACCCCGCCAAGACAAATCCGCCCGTAGCCCCTAGAATGGCCGTAATTTTTTTCTGGTGAAGCGATATGACCGACCCGCGCAAAGGCGACCACGCCGAACCCACCACCCATTTCGGCTACCAGGACGTGCCTGAGAGCCAAAAGGCGAAGAAAGTCGCCGAAGTGTTCCACTCCGTCGCCGCCAAGTACGACCTGATGAACGACGTGCTATCCGGCGGCATGCACCGCCTGTGGAAGCGCTTCACCATCGAGCTGTCGGGCGTACGCAGCGGCAACCGCGTGCTGGACATCGCCGGTGGCACGGGCGACCTGGCCGCCAAGTTCTCGCGCCTGGTCGGTCCGACCGGCCAGGTGGTGCTCGCCGACATCAACGAATCGATGCTCAAGGTCGGCCGTGACCGCCTGCTCGACCGTGGCGTGGCCGGCAACATCGAGTTCGTGCAGGCCGATGCCGAAAAGCTGCCGTTCCCGGACAACCACTTCGACTGCGTGACCATCGCCTTCGGCCTGCGTAACGTCACCCATAAGGACGAAGCCATCCGCTCGATGCTGCGCGTGCTCAAGCCAGGCGGACGTCTGTTGGTGCTGGAGTTCTCCAAACCTACCAACAAACTCATGTCCAAGGCCTACGACGCGTACTCGTTCGCCTTCATGCCGCTGGCTGGCAAGCTGATCACCAATGACTCCGAGAGCTACCGCTACCTGGCCGAGTCGATCCGCATGCACCCTGACCAGGAAACCCTGAAAAGCATGATGGTCGAGGCCGGCTTCGACCGCGTCACCTACCACAACATGACCAGCGGCATCGTTGCCGTGCACCGGGGGATCAAGCCCTGATGCTCCTGGCCGGCCTTCTCGCCAGCGCCGAGCACGGCATCAACCGTGTGCTGCGCATGGACAGCACCGCGTTGCCGCGCCTCGCCGCGCTGGAGGGCAAGGTGGTCGAGATCGACTGCCTACAGCCGGCCCTCAAGCTATTCGTGCTGCCCGATGAAGAAGGTCTGATGCTCGCCGCCCACTGGGAAGGCGAGGTCGACTGCACGCTGCGCGCCCCGGCCGGGCGCCTGGCGCAGCTAGCCCTCGCCAAGGACAAGACGGCCGTGCTGCACAGCCCGCAAGTCCAGTTGCACGGTGACAGCGCCGTGCTCCTCGACCTGTTCGGCGTGCTGCAAGACCTCGAACTGGACTGGGAACACGAGCTGCAACGCTGGCTCGGCCCGGTGCCAACCGCCTTGCTGGCTGGTCATGTGCGCCTGCGCGCGCGCTGGACCAAACAAGGCCTGGCCCGTTTCAGCCAGAACCTTTCGGAGTACCTGGCCGAGGAGTCCCGCACTTTGGTCGGCCAACGTGAAGCCGAAGCGGCGTTCAGCGAACTCGATGCGCTGAAAGTCGACATCGAACGCCTTGAGGCGCGCCTGCGTCGTCTCGCCCACATTCTTGATACCAGCGATAACGCATGAAGCTGCTCGCCGTCCGCCGTCTGTTGCGCATCCAGCGCGTCGTGATCCGCTACCGCCTCGATGACCTGTTGTTCGAACAGCCCTTGCTGCCATGGTGGCTGGCCAGCCTGCGCCTGCTGATGCCCTGGCGCTGGCTGCCGCGCAAGCCACTTGAGCTGAGCCGGGGCGCGCGCCTGCGCCTGGCGCTGCAAGATCTGGGGCCGATTTTCATCAAGTTCGGCCAGTTGCTCTCGACCCGCCGCGACCTGCTGCCCACCGACATCGCCGACGAGCTGATGCTGCTGCAAGACCGCGTGCCGCCATTCGACCCACAAAAGGCCGTGGCGCTGATCGAAGCACAACTCGGCGCCAAGGTCAGCGAGGTGTTCAGCCGTTTCGACGTCGAGCCACTGGCCTCGGCCTCGGTTGCCCAAGTGCATGCCGCGCGGCTTAAAACCGGCGAGGAGGTGGTGGTCAAGGTGGTACGCCCTGGCCTGAAGCCGGTCATCGCCCAGGACCTGGCCTGGCTGTTCCTGATCGCCAAGGCCGCCGAGCGCGCCTCGGCCGATGCCCGACGCCTGCATCCGGTGGAGATCGTCGGCGACTACGAAAAAACCATCTACGACGAGCTCGACCTGCTGCGCGAGGCTGCCAATGCCAGCCAGCTGCGGCGTAACTTCGAGGGCTCGGAGCTGATGTACGTACCCCAGGTGTACTGGGACTTCTGCCGCCCGAAAGTGCTGGTGATGGAGCGCATCTACGGTGTGCCGGTCACCGACATGGCCACCCTCGCCGACCAGCGCACCGACATGAAGATGCTCGCCGAACGCGGTGTCGAGGTGTTCTTCACCCAGGTGTTCCGCGACAGCTTCTTCCACGCCGACATGCACCCGGGCAACATTTTCGTCAGCACGGTCAAGCCCTGGAGCCCGCAGTACATCGCCATCGACTGCGGCATCGTCGGCAGCCTCACTGACGAGGACCAGGACTACCTGGCCCGCAACCTGATCGCCTTCTTCAAGCGCGACTACCGCCGCGTGGCACAACTGCACATCGATTCGGGCTGGGTGCCGGCGCAGACCAAGGTCAACGAGTTCGAAGCGGCGATCCGTACCGTGTGCGAGCCGATCTTCGAAAAGCCACTCAAGGACATCTCCTTCGGCCAGGTACTGATGCGCCTGTTCCAGACAGCACGGCGATTCAACATGGAAGTCCAGCCGCAACTGGTGCTGCTGCAGAAAACCTTGCTCAACATCGAAGGACTGGGTCGCCAGCTGTACCCCGACCTGGACCTGTGGAGCACCGCCAAACCGTTCCTGGAGCGCTGGATGCGCGAACGCATGAGCCCCAAGGCGGTGATCGGCAACCTGTACAGCCAGGCCGAGCAACTGCCGCACCTGGCCGACATGACCCGTGACTTGCTCGAGCGCCTGTCGCAACCCCACCTGCACGACCCGCAACTGCCCGAGCGCCGCCGCGTCGGCGACAACTGGGCGCTGCGCCTGCTCGGTGCCGGTCTGCTGGTCGGCGGCGCCACGCTCGCCGCTGGCGCGGTCAGCCTCAGCGCCCCGACCGCCTGGCCAGCCTGGCTGATGCTGGCAAGCGGCCTGTACCTGATCGTGCGCCGATAGCCAGCCGCGCCGCTGGCTGGCACACTAACGCCGAGGGGCCCGTACGAGCGCGGGCCCGGTTTGGAGTCGACGATGAAAGACTGGCTGGACGAGATCAAGTGGAACAGCGATGGCCTGGTACCGGCCATCGCCCAGGACCACAAGACCGGGCGCGTGCTGATGATGGCCTGGATGAACCGTGAATCGTTACTGCTCACCGCCACCGAACAACGCGCCATCTACTGGTCGCGCTCGCGGGGCAAGCTGTGGCGCAAGGGCGAGGAGTCGGGGCATGTGCAAAAACTGCACGAAATGCGCCTGGACTGCGACGCCGACGTGATCATCCTGATGGTCGAGCAACTGGGTCATATCGCCTGCCATACCGGCCGCGAAAGCTGCTTCTATCGCGTCTTCGATAACGGCCAGTGGAAAATCGTCGACCCGGTCCTGAAGGACCCGCACGCCATCTATAGCGCAGGACACTGACATGAGCGACACCCTCGACCGCCTGGCTGAAGTGCTGGAGCAACGCAAACAGGCCGCCCCTGACAGCAGCTATGTAGCCAGCCTGTATCACAAGGGCCTGAACAAGATCCTCGAGAAGCTCGGCGAAGAATCCATCGAGACCATCATCGCCGCCAAGGACGCCGCCATCAGCAACGATTGCAGCGATGTCATCTATGAAACCGCCGACTTGTGGTTCCATAGCCTGGTGATGCTCAGCGCGCTGGGCCAGCACCCGCAGGCGGTACTCGATGAGCTGGATCGTCGTTTCGGGCTGTCCGGGCATGACGAAAAGGCCGCGCGGTCTGAATGAATGCCGGGGGCGCTTTGCGCTCCATCGCGGCACAAGGCCGCTCCTACAGGAGCGCGTGCCGCCCGAATGACCGCCGATCCCTGCAGGAGCGGCCTTGTGCCGCGATGGGCTGCAAAGCAGCCCCCAGGGCCCGACAGACAGACACACAACTTCAGGAGTTAAAAATGGGCATTTTCGACTGGAAACACTGGATCGTCCTGTTGATCGTGGTGGTACTGGTATTCGGCACCAAGAAACTGAAGAACTTCGGCAGCGACCTGGGCGAATCGATCAAGGGCTTCCGTAAGGCCATGAACGAAGAAGAAACCAAGCCCTCCGAAACCCCGCCACCTGCCCAGCCTGTGCCACCAGTCCAGCAGAACACTGCCCAGCAGGCCCAAGGTCACACCCTCGAAGGCCAGGCCCAGCCGGTCCAAGAGCCACAGCGGAAAGACTGACCCATGTTCGGCATCAGTTTCAGCGAGCTGCTGCTCGTCGGCCTGGTCGCACTGCTGGTACTCGGCCCCGAGCGCCTGCCCGGCGCCGCGCGTACCGCAGGCCTGTGGATCGGCCGCCTCAAGCGCAGCTTCAACGCCATCAAGATGGAGGTCGAACGCGAAATCGGCGCCGACGACATCCGCCGCCAGCTGCACAACGAGCACATCCTGCACATGGAAGAGCACGCCAAACGCATACTCAACCCGCAGAAACCTGAGCCCACCAGCCAGGCCAGCTCTGAAACACCCACAACGCCCGCCGCCGCTGCCTCGCCGCAGACGGCCGCGCCAACCCCTTCCGAGCCGCCACAACCCCCGCGAGCCCCATGAGCGAGAATCCGGAACATGACCAGCCCATGCCGCTGGTCTCGCACCTGACCGAACTACGCACCCGCCTGCTGCGCTGCGTGGCCGCTATTTTCCTGATCTTCGCCGGGCTGTTCTCCTTCGCCCAGCAGATCTACACCCTGGTCTCCGCGCCACTGCGCGCGCACCTGCCGGCCAACGCGACGATGATCGCCACTGACGTGGCCTCGCCGTTCCTCACGCCGTTCAAGCTGACCATGATCGTTTCGCTGTTTCTGGCGATCCCGTTCATTCTCCAGCAGATCTGGGGCTTCATCGCCCCGGGCCTGTACCGCCACGAAAAACGTATTGCCATTCCACTGCTGATCTCCAGCATCCTGCTGTTCTATGCCGGCATGGCCTTCGCGTATTTCCTGGTGTTCCCATTGATGTTCAGCTTCTTCGCCGCCGCGACCCCCGAAGGCGTGTCGATGATGACCGACATCGCCAGTTACCTCGATTTCGTCATGACCTTGTTCTTCGCCTTCGGCGTCGCCTTCGAGATTCCCGTGGCGGTGGTGCTGCTGGTATGGATCGGCGTGGTCGATGTGCAATACCTGAAGAAGGTCCGTCCCTACGTGATCATTGGCTGCTTCGTGGTCGGCATGATTCTGACCCCGCCAGACATCTTCTCTCAGACCCTACTGGCCGTACCGATGTGGATGCTGTTCGAGGTCGGCGTGCTATGCGGCAGCCTGATTCGCAAGCGCAGCCAGGCTGACGAAGCCGCGGACGATCACAACGACCAGCCACCTGCGACTCAACCGTGAACCTGCTACTGCTTGAGGAGGCCGACTTCGTCGCGGCCGACCGTGTCGTCCTGGCTGACCGCCGTTTCACCCACATGCAGGAGATCCATCGCGTGGCGGTGGGTGACCAGCTGCGGGTCGGACGCATCGGTGGGCTGATGGGCAAGGCCGAGGTCATTCGCCTGGAAGGCCACGAAGCCGAACTGCATGTGGCCTTCGACCAACCGCCACCGGCCAAGCTCCCGCTGACCCTGGTACTGGCTGTGCCACGGCCAAAAATGCTGCGCCGCTTGTTCCAGACCATCGCCACCCTCGGTGTGCCACGCTTGATCCTGGTGAACAGCTACAAAGTCGAAAAGAGCTTCTGGCAGACGCCTTTCCTGAGTCCCGAGGCCATTCGCGAAAACCTGATCCTGGGCCTTGAGCAGGCCCGCGATACCGTGCTGCCGGAGGTGATCATCGAAAAACGCTTCAAACCGTTCGTCGAAGACCGCCTGCCTGCCATCGCCGCCGATACCCTCGGTCTGGTCGGGCATCCTGGCCCCTACCCTGCCTGCCCGCGCGCGGTGCAAGGCCCGGTTACCCTGGCAATCGGCCCCGAAGGCGGCTGGATCCCGTACGAAGTCGACCTGCTGGCCAAGGCAGGCCTGCAACCGGTGCAGTTGGGCGAGCGCATCCTACGGGTCGAGACAGCCGTCACGGCCCTCCTGTCGAGAATTTTCTGACGGCCTGATCAGAATTTTCGCCGTCAAGTTTCCCCGCGCTACGCCGATGTCATGGGCAACAGAACAACAATCCGCACTGCCGAACCGGGGAGTCGTCTATGTACCGTTGGTTTGCCCAGACACTGGGGAACATAAGCGTCAATCGTAAATTGGGGATCGGTTTCGGGCTGGTGCTGCTGCTAACGCTAGGCATCACCTTCACCGGCTGGATGGGCATCGATAATGTCACCAAGCGCGGCGACACGCTCGGCAATATCTCGGTGATCCACCAGTACACCCAAGACCTGCGCATCGCCCGCCAGCACTATGAACGCACCCGCGACGACGTTGCCGTGGCCGAGCTGGAAAAGGCCCTGGCCAATATCGAACGCCAGGTACAGTCAATGATCGGCCAGATCGAACAGCCTGCCGACCATCAACGCCTGCTCCAGCAGCAGGAAGCCGTGCGTCAGTACCAAGCCGCGTTCGCCGAGCTGCGCCAGGCGGCCCAACGCCGCGAGGCCGCCCGTGGTGTACTGGGCGACAGCGCCGACAAGGCCGCTGCACTGATGGACAAGACCCAGCAGCGCCTGCTGCAAGCTGGCGATATCCAGCAATACCAGGAGGCCGTGCAAGCCAGCGCCTTGCTGCAACAGGCACGCTTCCAGGTACGCGGCTACACCTACAGTGGCAAAGCCGAGTTCCAGCAGACCGCGCTCGACGCCATCGATCAATCACTGGCCCTGCTCAAGTCCTTGCCGGCACGCCTGCCTGCCGAATATGCCGCCAGCCTCGATGACGCCGCCAGTGCCATGGCCGCCTACCGCGACGCGGTGAACCAGGTCGGTAGCGCCCAAAGCGCCAATGAACAAGCCTTGCAGCGCATGGCCGACCAAGGCCAGGTACTGCTCGAAACCAGCCAGGCACTGACCAAATCGCAGACCGCCGTTCGCGACCAAGGCACCCAGCAAGCCAAGACCCTGCTCGGGGGCGCCACCACCTTGGCCTTGCTGCTCGGTATGCTGGCAGCCTTTATCATCACCCGGCAGATCATCGTACCGCTGCGCCAGACCCTGGCCGCCGCCGAACGCGTGGCCAATGGCGACCTGCGCCAGGACCTGCTGGTAGAGCGTCGCGACGAGCTGGGCCAGCTGCAAACCAGCATGCAGCGCATGAACCAGGGCCTTCGCCAGCTGATCGGCGGCATCGGCGATGGCGTCACGCAGATCGCCAGCGCTGCCGAGGAGCTGTCGGCGGTGACCGAGCAGACCAGCGCCGGGGTGAACAACCAGAAGGTCGAGACCGATCAGGTCGCCACTGCCATGAACGAAATGGCCGCTACCGTGCAAGAGGTCGCGCTCAATGCCGAACAGGCCCGCGAAGCCGCCCTGATGGCCGACCAGCAAGCCCGCGAGGGCGACAAGGTGGTCGGTGAGGCGATCGCCCAGATCGAGCGCCTGGCCTGTGAGGTGATCAACTCCAGCGAGGCGATGAACCAGCTCAAGGCCGAGAGCGACAAGATCGGCAGCGTGCTCGATGTGATCAAGTCGGTGGCCCAGCAAACCAACCTGCTGGCGCTCAACGCCGCCATCGAAGCCGCCCGTGCGGGCGAGGCCGGGCGTGGCTTCGCAGTGGTGGCCGATGAAGTGCGTAGCCTGGCCCAGCGTACCCAGCAGTCCACCGAGGAAATCGAAGAGTTGATCGCCAGCCTGCAAAATGGCACCCAGCGAGTCGCCAGTGTGATGGACAACAGCCGTGCGCTGACCGACAGCAGCGTGGAACTGACACGCCGTGCCGGTGGCTCGCTGGGCACCATCACCCGTACCGTGTCGTCGATCCAGGCGATGAACCAGCAGATCGCCACCGCCGCTGAGCAGCAAAGCGCAGTCGCAGAGGAGATCAACCGCAGCGTGATGAACGTGCGCGACATTTCCGACCAAACCTCCGCGGCCAGCGAAGAAACCGCCAGCTCCAGCGTCGAGCTGGCCCGCCTGGGCACGCACCTGCAAGGGTTGGTGGGCCAGTTCCGGCTGTAGTCGATCTGCGGCTCGGGCGTTCGGAATGAGCGCCCGAGCAAAATGCCCACCACGCCACGGGAAATCTCCTACAGCATTTACAGGTCCAGTCCTACGCAACCCCGGCCGATGAGCTGAGGGTCCGCGCCTTGCGGCGTGTACCCCTTTCCATTGCTGGAGACTCATCATGCTCGGACCTTTCAACAGGATGCTCAGCCACCTCAGCGTTCGCGCGAAACTGGCCAGCGGATTCGCCGTAGTACTGCTGCTGACCCTGCTCACCACACTGACCGGCTGGTTCGCCTTGGACGATGCCATCGAACGCTCGGAAAAGCTCACCCAGATTGCCCACCTCAACGACTACAGCAAGGACCTACGCGCCGAGCGCATCACCTATCGCGTACTCGCTGACGAGCACAGCCGTACCCAGGTAGAAAGTGCGATCCAGCAGATCGAAGGCCTGCTTGACCAGATGCGCCCGCGTTACAACAGCCCTGAAAGCCTCCGCGTGCTAGCCAACACGCGCGACATCGTCAGTCGCTACCGGAGCGACTTCAGCAACCTGCAAAAGGCAGTAGCCACACGCCAGCAGCAACAGCAGGCACTCACGACGCAGCAGACAACGCTGGACACGGTCAGTACGCAGGTGCAGCAAAAATTGGTGGTACAGCTGAGTCAAGTGGATCAGACGGCCACGAAAAGCCAGGCCTTCTACCTATTGGATAAGGTCATCCGGCACATCGAAATGTCCAGCCAGAGCGCTGCAAGCCCAGCCTATTTCAGCGAGCCGCTGCAAGCCTTCGCGCAAGTCGGCCAACCTGCCGTTGCCTCTGCCGACGCCGCTCTAGGTGAATTGCGCACGCTGCTGCCCCAGGCTCAGCAACTGATCGAGCCATTGAGCAATCACCTGGCGCGCTACCGCGAGCAGTTGCAGCAATACGCCCGCGCCGCCATCGCCGTCGAAGAGCTACAGGCCGACATGGAGCGGTTGGGCGACCAGATCACCGCCAGCAGCCGTGAAATGAGCGACAACCAAGTCGTGCTGCGCGACCAGCAAGCCTTGGCCGCCCGCAGCCTGATGAGCAGCGTGGCGCTTATAGCCCTGTTGATCGGCAGCCTGGCAGCCTTGCTGATCAGCCAGCAGATCACCGGGCCGCTGCGTCTGACCCTGCAACAAGCCGAGCGCATCGCTCATGGCGACCTGAGCCAGGTCGACGAGGTGCACCGTGAGGATGAACTAGGGCAATTGCAACGCAGCATGCGCAGTATGACCTTGAGCCTGCGCGAGCTACTGGGCGGTATCGACAAAGGGGTGTCGCGACTGTCCCAGGCTACGACTGAACTGTCGTCGGTCAGCGTGCAGACCCAGCAGCGTGTCGGCCAGCAGCGCGAGGAAACCGACCAGGTCGCCACGGCCATGAACCAGATGAGCGCTACCGTGCAGGAGGTGGCACACAACGCCGAACTGGCCTCTCAGGCGGCGACCACGGCCGATCAGCAGGCGCAAGTGGGGGATCAGGTGGTGGCCGAGGCGATCGGCCAGATCGAGCAACTGGCCGAGCAGATGGACCATTGCCTGGGAGCGATGAACCACCTGGCAGCGGAAAGCGAGCGGATCGGCACGATTCTCGATGTGATCAAGTCGGTATCCGAGCAGACCAACCTGCTGGCCCTCAACGCCGCCATCGAAGCGGCACGCGCCGGTGAGGCAGGACGCGGGTTCGCGGTGGTGGCCGACGAAGTACGCGGCCTGGCCCAACGCACCCAGCAGTCCACCGAAGAAATCGAAAAACTGATCGAAAGCCTGCACGGCGGTACCGACCAAGTGATGACACTACTGGGAGACAGCAAGCGCTTGACCGAGCAGAGCGTCGAACTCAGCCGCAAGGCGGGCGAAGCGCTGGGGCAAATCACCAGCACCGTGTCGACCATCCAGGGCATGAACCAGCAGATCGCCACGGCCAGCGAAGAACAGAGCGTGGTGGCCGAGCAGATCAACCGCAGCGTGATCAATGTGCGCGACGCCTCGGACCAGACCAGCACGGCCAGCGAGCAGACAGCAGCATCAAGCGTCGAATTGGGGGACTTGGGGCGGGAACTGCGTACGATGGTGGGGCGTTTCAGGCTCTGAAACAGCTACAAGCTGCAAGCTGCAAGAAAAAGCCAGACCGCGACATCCCTACATTCTGGGTCTGGCGTTGCTTGTCGCTTGCAGCTTGCAGCTTGCTACTGCTTCACAGCACCTGGCGCAGAAATGCCTGGGCACGTGGGTCTTTCGGCGCATCGAAGAACGCCTGGGGCACCGAGTCCTCCAGCAGCTTGCCGTGATCGAAGAACAGCACGCGGTCGGCCACTTCACGGGCAAAGCCCATCTCGTGGGTGACGCAGACCATGGTCATGCCTTCCTGGGCCAGGGTCTTCATCACGTCCAGCACCTCGCCGACCATCTCCGGGTCGAGCGCCGAGGTGGGCTCGTCGAACAGCATCACCTTGGGCTCCATCGCCAGGGCGCGGGCAATTGCCACGCGCTGCTGCTGGCCACCGGACAGGCGCGAGGGGTACTCGTTGGCCTTCTCGGCGATGCCGACCTTTTTCAGCAGCGCGTGTGCTTTGGCTTCGCGTTCGGCCTTGTTGCGCTTGCGCACCACCTTCTGTGCCAGGCACAGGTTCTCCAGCACAGTCATGTGCGGGAACAGGTTGAAGTGCTGGAACACCATGCCGACTTCGCGGCGGTAGGCGTTGATGTCGGTCTTCGGATCGTCCAGTTGCAGGCCGTCGATGGCCACATGCCCGGCATCGAAATGCTCCAGGCCGTTGAGGCAACGCAGGAAGGTCGACTTGCCCGAGCCCGACGGGCCCAGCACCACCACCACCTCTCCCTTGGCCACGCGGGTGGTGACGTTGTCCACGGCGCGAACCAGCATGCCGCGGGTGTCGAAGACTTTCAGCAGGTCACGAACTTCAATCACTTTGCGCAAGCCTCCGCTCAAGCCGGCTGGCGATATGCGACAGCGGCAGGTTGATCAGCAGGTACAGGCCAGCCACGCAGAACCAGATCTCGAAGGTCGAGAACGAGGTGGTGATGGCTTCGCGACCGCTCTTGGTCAGCTCGGTGATCGCGATCACCGACACCAGCGAGGTGTCCTTGACCAGGCTGATGAACTGCCCGGCAAGTGGCGGCAGCACACGTTTGAAAGCCTGCGGCAGGATCACGTGGCGCATCGACTGGCTGCCGTTCAGGCCCAGCGAGCGCGCAGCCTCGTTCTGGCCCTTGGCGATCGACTGCACGCCGGCACGCACGATCTCGGCCACGTAGGCGCCAGTGAACAGTGCCAGCGCCGCGACCCCGGCGAACTCGCGGGACAGGTTGAGCACGGTGCCGATGAAGAAGTAGAAAATGAAGATCTGCACCAGCAGCGGCGTACCGCGCACCAGCTCTACATACACCGTCGACAAGTCGCGCAGGGTCGGGTTGGCGGACAACCGGCAGAGGCCTGCGAACAGGCCGATCAACAGCCCCAGGGCACCGGAAATCACCGAGATCCACAACGTAGTCCACAGGCCCCAGGCCAGGGGGCCTGCGGCCCAATGACGGGTGACGCCGATGGCATCGCCTTCGGCCACATCGTCGCCACGCGATAATTGCAGGCTGTCGTTGGCCACGTCGATGACTTGCGTGGTGCCGCTGTCATCTTTCAGGGTGACCCGGGCGTTGTCGCCGGACACCACGATTTGCTCGACGGTGCCGTAGTTGGCGGCACGCTGGGTTTCCTCGGCCTTGTAGGCGAAGTATTGCGGAACGCGGTTCCAGCGCCACTCGTAGGAAATCATCGAGGTGGCCAGGTACAGGCTAACCGCCAGGCCCACCAGGACCAGCGCGGTCAGCCCATGCCAGGGCCACTGAGCTTTCTTGTGTTTGATCACGTGTCAACTCCAGAAAGCGACAAGCCGCAAGCTACAAGCTGCAAGGCAAGCGGACCCAAGGTGGACCTGCTTCTTCTTGCAACTGGCAACTTGCGGCTTGCAGCTGTCTCTTATTCCATTTCCTTCAGCCAGTCCTTGCTCTTGAACCACTTATCGTGGATACGATCGTAGGTCCCGTCATGCTTGATCTGGTGCAGGAAGTTGTTGATGTAGTTGATGCTGTCGTAGTCGCCTTTCTTCAGGCCGAAGGCCAGCGGCTCGTAGGTGAAGGGTTCTTCCAGGAACACCAGCTTGCCAGCGCCGGCTTTCTCCACGGCAACCACGTTGTAGGGCGAGTCGTAGACAAAGGCATCGGCCTTGCCGTTGACCACGTCCATCACGCCTTCCTGTTCGTTGTCGTAACCGTGGTACTTGGCTTTGCTGATCAGCTTCTTGGCCACCATCTCGCCGGTGGTGCCGAGCTTGGAGGTCAGGCGGTACTTCTCGTTGTTCAGGTCCTTGTACGACTTGATCTCACCGGCCAGTTCCTTGCGGATCAGCAGGGTCTGGCCGACCACGATGAAGGGCTCGCTGAAGTTCAGGCGCAGGTTGCGTTCCTGGGTCAGGGTCATGCCGCTGCCGATGAAGTCGAACTTGTCGGTCATCAGGGCCGGGATGATGCCGTCGTACGCGGTGGAAACCATCTCCAGCTTGACGCCCATAGACTTGGCCATCGCCTTGAGAATGTCCACCTCGAAGCCGATGATCTCACCGCGCTTGTTGGTCATCTCGAACGGCATGTAGGTCGGGTCCATACCGACACGCAGGGTGCCGCGCTTGACCGCATCGTCGATGGCGCCAGCCTGGGCTGTGCTCACCGCGACCAGTGCGGTCACGCCGAGCAGCAGTCGCGACAGGTATTTCTTCATCATCACCAAGTCCCCTGAAAAAAATAGTCTGCAGTTGTTCTTATAGGCACGGCCGTACCGACCTGTGCGATATGTCGGGTGGGATGCTAACGCATGCGCGGCCTGGGACCTAGTGCCGGGGGGGACTTTGTTGGCCAAATTCGCCGCAAAAGCATCGCGGGCAAACCCGCCCCCACAGGTCGGTGAAGATCCTGTGGGAGCGGGCTTGCCCGCGATTGGGCCGCTAAGCAGCCGCTAAGCGCATCAAGCCAAAGCCGGCTGGGCCTGGCTCTCTGGATGCAGCGGCAGCAGTGGCGAGTGCGGATCGTTGTCGATCGATGCGCGCCACACGTCGATCCACGCCGAGTGATGCCCGGCCCAGACCTGCTCGTGCAGGCGCGACAGAGCCACTGGATCGCTCAGCAAGGCCAAGCGGGTATTGCCGTCCAGCCCCTTTGGCCCGACTTCCAGCGCCTTGGCCACTCGCTCGGCACGCAACGCCTCGATTGGCGCAGCCTTGCCATGCCGCGCCGTGGCCATGGCACAAGCCAGCGCGTTCTGGCGCGGGTCGACCACGGCCCGCACGAAACCGTCGTGCAGGGCGTGCCAGCGGTTCTCGTGGGTGTACTGGTCGGTGGCCAGCAGCGCTTGCGGCGTGGCGTACTCCTCAGGAATCAGGAACAGCTTCTCGTCACGGGCCGCCAGGCCCAGGCGCACACGGCTGGAGATAACCGATACCGGGATCGACAACACCAGCGAACCCACGATTGGCGCCAGCCACCACAGGAAGCTCGGATTCAACCATGCCACCAGGCCAGCCCAGGCAACGCCGAGCAGGGTCTGCGGACCGTGGCGGCGTACCGCCTCGCTCCATGGAGTGGAGTCATCGTCACGCTGCGGCGAGTTCCAGGTTGCGGCCCAGCCGAGGAACGCAGCCAGCACGAAACGGGTGTGGAAGATCATCCGCACCGGCGCCAGGAGCATGGAAAACAGCATCTCCATCAGCATCGACAGGGTGACTTTGACGCGCCCACCGAATTCGGTGGCGCCCTTGGCCCAGATCAGTACCACGCTCAGCAGCTTCGGCAGGAACAGCAGCACAATGGTGGTGGAGAACAGCGCGATGGCTTTTTCCGGGTGCCACTGCGGCCACAGCGGGTAGAGCTGGAACGGCTCGATGAAGTATTGCGGCTCCATCAATGTGTTGGTCGCCAGCAACGCCGTCGACAACACCAGGAACAGGAACCACAGCGGTGCCGACAGGTACGACATGACACCGGTGAGGAACACCGCGCGGTGTACCGGGTGCATGCCCTTGACCAGGAACAGGCGGAAGTTCATCAGGTTGCCGTGGCACCAGCGACGGTCACGCTTGAGTTCATCGAGCAGGTTCGGCGGCAGCTCTTCGTAACTGCCCGGCAGGTCGTAGGCAATCCAGACGCCCCAACCGGCACGACGCATCAACGCGGCTTCGACGAAGTCGTGGGACAGAATAGCCCCGGCGAACGCGCCCTTGCCCGGCAACGGCGCCAACGCGCAGTGCTCGATAAAAGGCTTCATGCGAATGATCGCGTTGTGGCCCCAGTAGTGCGACTCGCCCAGTTGCCAGAAATGCAGGCCGGCGGTGAACAGCGGGCCATACACCCGGGTGGCGAACTGCTGCATGCGTGCATACAGGGTATCCATGCCCGAGGCCTTCGGCCCGGTCTGGATGATGCCCGCATCCGGGTTGGCCTCCATCAGGCGCACCAGGCTGCTCAGGCATTCGCCGGTCATGACGCTGTCGGCGTCGAGCACGACCATGTACTTGTACTCGCCACCCCAGCGACGGCAGAAGTCGTCGAGGTTGCCGCTCTTGCGTTTGACCCGGCGCCGACGGCGGCGATAGAAGATGCGCCCGAAACCTTTGGTCTCGCGGCACACGTCCAGCCAGGCCTGTTGCTCGGCCACGGCGATATCGGTGTCGTTGGTGTCGCTGAGCACGAAGAAGTCGAAACGGTCGAGGTTGCCGCTGGCGGCCACCGACTCGAACGTCGCCCGCAGGCCGGCGAACACACGCGGCACATCTTCGTTGCAGATCGGCATAACCAGCGCGGTGCGCGCCTCGGGAGCGATTGGCTCATTGCCTGCGCTGCTGCCCGAGATGCGGTACTTGTCACGCCCGGTGAGCAGCTCCAAAAAGCCCATCAACGCGGTCCAGAAACCGGCCGATACCCAGCAGAACAGGATGCCGAACAGCACCAGGATGGACGTCTGCAAGGCATACGGCCAGACCTGCACCACGGTGTCCCACAGCGGCTGGTTGAAGATCTCGTCGAAATCGACGAACGACCAGCCCTGGTAAGGCAGGATACCCTTCATGTACCAGCCGGCAACGAACGTCTGGCCGATCATCAGGGTCAGCAGGATGTAGCGACGGATCGAGCCAACCGTACGCCAGCGCGCTGGCGGCAGCTCGCGCTTGGGCGGCTGCGGGGCGTTGGTGCGACCGGTCATGCGCCGCCAGATACGGATCAGCACGTTGGTGCGCCACGGCTCGGGCACGACCTTGGTGCGCTTGATCGGCGGGGCGATCTTCAGGCACAGCCGCCCACTGCCGTCGACGCCGAGCATTTCGGCCTCTTCCAGCTCGGCGGCGCTGCCAATAGTCAGGCGCGAACCCACCGAGGCCTGCACGGCCTCGGTAGTGCTGGCGGCAGGTTGCGCCGCCAGGCGTTGGTGCAGCTCGCTGAACGAGGTGCAGCTAGCGAGTTCCGCACGCTGCTCGTCGCTCAGAGGAAGGTGGGCCAGGTATTCGCCAAGCGATTCTGGCCTTGGGCTTGAGTTACTCATCGGCAGGCAACTGATAGCTCCAGGTCTCGGTCAGCACTTTCTCAGTGGTGGCCGGGGCCTCGGTGGTGGACGCCGCGTCGGCGGCAGGTTGCTCGGCAGCTTTCTCAGCCTTGGCTTTCTCGGCCTTGGCGTGGACGTTCTTGGCGGCGGCCTTGGTTTCCTTGGCAGGCTTAGGCTGCTCGACCGGCACGTCACGCACCAGGGCGGCACGCATTTCGGTGGACTTCTTCGGATCCTTGATCTTCAACCGCAGGGTCAGGCGCCAGCCTTTGGTTTCCGGGTTGTAGCGCAGGTTGTTCTCGACCACCTCGGCGTTGTCGCCGGTGCTGACCTGGCTACGCACAGCGGCGTCGGCCGGCAGGGCGGCGAGGTTGGGGCCGACGAAGTCGACCAGCAGGGCGACGCTGCCATCGAGCTGGCGAATCAGGTTGGCTTGCTTGACGTCACCGCTGGAGCGTAGGGTCTGCTTGACCCAACCCAGGTCCTGGGCGTGCAGTTGGTCTTCCTTGATGGTCCAGCGCAGGCGATAGTCGTACTCGAACGGCTTGCCTGGCTCAGGCAAGGTTTCCGGGCTCCAGAAAGCCACGATGTTGTCGTTGGTCTCGTCGGCGGTTGGGATCTCGACCAGATCGACAGTGCCTTTGCCCCAGTCGCCTTTAGGCTCGATCCAGGCGCTCGGGCGCTTTTCGTACTCGTCGTCGAGGTCTTCGAAGTCGCTGAACGCGCGCTGGCGCTGCAAGAGGCCGAAACCACGCGGGTTTTCCACGCTGAAGTTGCTGACTGCCAGGTGCTTTGGGTTGTTCAGCGGGCGCCACAGCCATTCGCCGTTGCCCGCGTGGATGCTCAGGCCTTCGGAGTCGTGCAGGGCCGGACGGTAGTTCTGTACCTTGGACGGCTGGTTGGGACCGAACAGGAACATGCTGGTCAGCGGGGCGATGCCCAGGCGGCTGACGTGGTCACGCAGGTACACGCGCGACTTGACGTCGACCAGGGTGTCTTCGCCCGGACGCAGGGTCAGCTTGTAGGCCCCAGTGGAACGCGGCGAGTCGAGCAGTGCGTAGATCACCAGATGCTTGTCGTTAGGCTTGGGCTTCTCGACCCAGAACTCGCGAAAACGCGGGAACTCTTCGCCCGACGGCAGTGCGGTGTCGATGGCCAGGCCACGGGCCGACAGGCCGTAGCGGTGGCCCTTGCCGACCACGCGGAAGTAGCTGGCGCCAAGCAGGGTCATGATCTCGTCCTGCTTGTCGGCCTTGTTGATCGGGTAGAGCACGCGGAAGCCTGCATAACCCAGGTTCTTGGTGGCCTCGGCGTCATGCGGCACGTCGCCGAACTCGAAACGGCTTGGGTCGTACTTGATCTCTTCGACCTTGTTGGCGGTGATCTCGTTGATTTTCACCGGCGTGTCGAAGTGCATGCCCTGATGGTAGAAGGACAGCTTGAACGGCGTCTTGTCCTTGGCCCACTCGGCCTTTTCCTGGAGGAAGTGGATCTTCTGGTAGTCGGCGTACTTCATGTCGCGGAACACCGGCGGCAGATTGCTCTTCGGTGCCTCGAACTTCTGACCGGCCAGATCCTTTGCCTTGGCTGCAACATCGTCCAGATTGAATGCCCACAGCTGGCCTGCGCTCATCAGGCCGACCAGCGCAACGCCAGCCAGCACGACCTTACGTAGCCGGGTGCCGGGGATTCTTGGTGCAATACAGGGGCTTACAATCACGAGCAATCCTCGCCGAAAAACAGATCATGAAACCAACGGCCAGCGACAAATGCCGGGTTGGCGAGCACTGTTCGGACCCCGTGAGGGCGTAATGATTCCCCAAACGGATCCAGACAATGCTCGTGTCAAAGTGAACCGAACCTACGAACGCAGGCTCACGCAGCGCGCGATTATCCAGCAGGTCGCGTTACAACGCATCAGGCTGGACAAAGTATTTATCGTACAAAACCCCTTGTTTTCCTACAAACAAGGGGTTTTTTGACCTCATATTTGTAACATAAATGTTACCGGGCCATCATTGACCAGGTGAACCTGCATATCGGCACCAAAACGCCCGCTGGCCACGTTCGGGTGTTGGCGCCCAGCCTGCGTGAAAAGATACTCGAACAACTCGGCGCCAAGTGCCGGAGGGGCCGCGGTCGAGAAGCTCGGGCGCATGCCGCTGCGGGTATCTGCCGCCAGGGTGAATTGTGAAACCAGCAGCAGCCCACCGCCGACATCTGTCAGCGAGCGATTCATCTTGCCCTGCTCGTCACTGAACACCCGATAGTTGAGCAGCTTGTGCAGCAGTTTATCGGCATGTTCCCGAGAATCTTCAGGCTCAACCGCCACCAGCGCCAGCAAACCCTGGTCGATGGCGCCGACGATCTCGCCGGCAACTTCGACCCGTGCGCCGCGCACACGCTGGATCAGGCCTTTCATGCTTCGTCCAGGGGCAGGTCGAGCAGGCGGCGGGCCATCTGGTCGGCAGCGCGCACCAGAGCATCGGTAATACCGGGTTCGGAGGCCGCGTGACCGGCGTCGCGGATCACCTTCAACTCGCTGTTCGGCCAGGCCTGGTGCAGCGCCCAGGCGTTATCCAGCGGGCAGATCACGTCATAGCGGCCATGCACGATCACCGCTGGCAGGTGGGCAATCTTCGGCATGTCGCGGATCAGTTGGTCCGGTTCGAGGAACGCGTTGTTAGTGAAATAGTGGCACTCGATGCGGGCAATCGACAGCGCGCGCTGCGGCTCGGAGAAACGATCGACCACCAACGGGTTGGGACGCAGCGTGGCGGTGCGCCCTTCCCAGGTGGACCAAGCCTTGGCCGCGTGCATCTGGGCGATCTGGTCGTTGCCGGTAAGGCGCTTGTGGAAGGCACCGACCAGGTCGCCCCGCTCTTCGGGCGGGATCGGCGCGATGTAGTCCTGCCAGTAGTCGGGGAACAGGCGGCTGGCACCTTCCTGGTAGAACCAACTGATCTCCTGCGGGCGGCACAAAAAAATGCCACGCAGGATCAAGCCGTGCACGCGTTCTGGGTGCGTCTGGGCATACGCCAGGGCCAGGGTCGAACCCCATGAGCCGCCGAACAACACCCACTTGTCGATCCCCAGGTGCTCGCGAATACGCTCGAGGTCCTCGACCAGGTGCCAGGTGGTGTTGTTCTCCAGGCTCGCATGGGGCGTGGAACGGCCGCAGCCACGCTGGTCGAAGGTGACGATACGGTACAGGTTCGGGTCGAAGTAGCAACGGCTCTGGGCATCGCAACCAGCGCCAGGGCCGCCGTGGATGAACACCACTGGCAGACCTTCTGGCGAGCCGCTTTCATCGACGTACAACACGTGCGGCGCTTCCACGGCCAGATCGTGCCGGGCGTAGGGTTTGATCTGCGGGTACAGGGTCTGCATTGCGCACTCCGTGTGAGGATTTAGTCAGCCGTTGGGCATCATAAACCTGAATTGCGCTTTGAGCATGTGTCTCGGCGAGATCATCTTGTGCATAGGCAGTAGGCAAGGCCCATTACCCACCGCCCACCTGCAAATTACCCGACAAGCCGATGCCGACCTGCACGCGCAGCCACTCAGCCAAAGGCCTGTGAAGCACATATATCTACCACTTTCGCGCCAGGCGGAACCGCCAAAGTCCGTTGCCCTCATCACGCAATGGAGCTCGCTATGCCAACCTCGCCCAACATCCACTACGCCACGATCGAACAAAAGATCCCTGCCTGGCTAAAACAAACCTCCGCGCCAGTGCACCACGCGCTGCGCAAGGCGCAACAGGCACCCGCCTGGCTGGTGGCGGCGATCCAGCGACAGCCCGATGTCGCCAAGGCCTGGAGCGATGAGCATGCGCGCCACCGTGAACACCATGCACGCGTGCAGGAACTGTTCGCCCAGTTGCCCGACCTGGAGAGCTTTGCCAGAAAGGTGCTGAGCGATGCCATCGAAGAACGGTTCAGCCCCACGTCCCCCATCGATGTGGACAAGACCTATCTCATCGACGCACGCCTGATCGACACGACCCATGCCATCGACAGCCGCCAGGCCGTGAACCGCGCGACACGTTCACTACTGCAATGCGCTCTGCACAACTTCGATACCGACTCGGCAGCCGAGCATGGCATGGACGCACCCGATGCGCTGTTGAAGAAGTCAGTGATCGTCGATCACCGCCGATTCATGGGCACACTGCCCATCAACAACCGGATCGACATCACCGCCGAAGCCTTTGCCGGCCTGTGCCGCAGCCTGGATATCGGGGCTAGGTATCATGAACGGGTGCATGCCATCTATTACCCCGCAGCCACCGTCGAGCGCAGCGCCGACGAGGTGGCGCTGGAGGTCTACCAAACATTGGGTAGAGCCGAAGTCTCGGCATTCCGGCAGTCCTTGCACTTCGCAAGGCTCAAGGGCGATATCGATCAAGGTTTCTACGACGCAGCCCTTGCCTTGCCCATGGACGAAGCACCGAAGGCAAACGCCACCATCACCTTCAACACACTGAGCCTCTGGGAAGCCGAGCTGACCGGCGTTGTCCTCATCGAGCGGGAAGCCGACGGGCAAAAGACGCACACGCTGTACATCCCACAAGACGACGAGACACCGCTCAAGACATTTTCCTCCATCGAGGCACTGGACAAGGCGCTTAGCGACCGTCTACGGGCGAACATGGGCTACTTGAACCCGCATATTGCCGATCGCGACAAAGCCTCGGTGCAAACCCGCCTGGCAGACCGCCTTGCACCGCTTGGATGGAGCACGCGTGGCCTGCACGAGCGCTTACCCGACCCACATGCCAGCCTGTACCCGGTAGCCCACCCGTTCAGACATGCCTTCCAGGGCAAGATGGCGTTCCAGAAGGCCGAGCGCCATGAAAAGGATGCCCTGTACAACGCCACCCCCACCGAAATCGTCGATCGTCGTGCCGCCCAGGCCCACCGCGAACTGGTCTTCGCACGCGTGCTGACCGGATTGAACATTGCCGGCTTCTTCGTGCCGGGCCTGGGCCAGTTCATGCTTGCAATCTGCGTGACGCAATTGGCCTTCGAGGTATATGAGGGTATCGAAGCCTGGCACAACGACGAACGCGACACCGCGCTTAATTACCTGGTCGACGTCATTGAGAACGTTGCGATCATGGCCGCACTCAGCGCTGCGCATAAGGGCCTCAAGGGTATGAAGGGTGAAGCCAATGGCCCGGAAGAAGAACTTGAGGTCGAGCGCATCCCGGTGGAAACGCCATCCTTCATCGAAGAGCTGGAAGACGTCGTGATGCCTGACGGCCAGGTACGCTTGTGGAAACCGGACCTTACGGCTTACCACAGTAGCGAGACACTCCCTGATGACCTGGAACCCGATGAACGTGGTCTGCGCCAGTACCAGGGCAAGCAATGGCTGGTGATCGAAGGCCAGCAATACCAAGTCGAACAAACGCCAGCGACGGATGAGTATCGCCTGCGACATCCCACCAACACGCGCCGTTACCAGCCCCGCGTCACGCATAACGGCTCCGGTGTCTGGCTGCTGCCCGGCGACCAGCCATCTGAATGGACAGGCTCGGCATTACTGCGCCGGCTTGGGCATGCGAGTGCGCATTTCGACGAGGCCACGTTGCAACGCATGCTCGACATCAGCGCCACCCACGAGGATGTACTCCGCCGAGCGCTGACGGAACACCAGCGTCTACCCGCTTTGCTAGAAGACACCTTGCAACGCTTCAAGCTGGACCAGTCCATCCGCCAGATGCCAGACCACAGCGCTTGGCCTGAAGCGTTCACCCAGGCCTACAAACGCATCCACATCATCCAGGCACCCCACAGCGAGATCATCCAGCGTATCTATCCCAGCCTGCCCGGCGCGGTCGTCGACGAGCTGGTACGCAATGCCAGTGCCAGCGAACTGCAAGCACTCAGTACGGGTAAGGTCCCCCTGCGTCTGAGCGAAGAAATTCGCATCTATCAGCAACACATTCGCCTGGCCCGTGCCTACGAGGGGCTGTACTTGGCCAGCGTGCAAAGCTGGGACAGCGACCGGCTGGTCTTGCAAACCCTGGCACACCTGCCTGGCTGGCCCGCTGACTGCAAGCTGCAAATACTCCAGCGCAGCGTCTGGCCTGACCAGCAATATGCCATTGGCCCTCAGGACACACGCCCCGACACGACGATCACCCATGCACATGCCGGCTACATCGTCCATGATGCGAGTCGGCCCGGGGCTGCTGTGAGCGCTCACCCGGACATTTACACTGCATTGCACGAAACGCTGCCTGAAGTCATGGCACAGCTCGGCGCGGCAGATGGCAAGGCGCTTCAGTTCCTGATGCAGCAGAGCCCGTTGCTACCCCGCGCAGCCCTGCGCGAGGCGCTGGGCATGCAACCTATTCGACCCGGATACCGTTCACCCATGCGCCTTGCCGATGGCCGCATCGGTTACCCCTTGAGCGGCGGCAACAGCGACTCGCCAGGGAGCACGCGCCAGCATCTGCTCGCTATGGTCCAGGCAACAGGTATCCCAGAACGCACCGGCAGGTCCGCCGAGCACATTCTGACCTCGATTGCCAGCCAAGGCCGCAACCGGCTGCAGATCCTTGAATACCTGAACACCCTGGAGGAGGAACGTAACACGCTGCAAAGCCGTCTTGACGACTGGAGTGAAGCCATTTCACCCGCATCCGACGAGGCCGCTCGCGCCTACGACACCCTACGTGAATCGATCATGCAACACTGGTACGAGACAGCCCTGGAAGATGATGCCGCGCTGGCAGCCGAGCTGAGCGTACAGGGTGTGGCGTTGACAGATATCCCGATGACCCTGCCTGATTTTTTTTACCGGCGTATCCGCAGCCTGCGCCTGCTCGACCTGCCGAGCGGAACCCTCTCAGGTTGGGGACAACACGACCGCCTCGTGCAACGCTTGCTCGCACTAGTGCCACGTCTCGAGTCGCTGGAAGTCAGCAGGCCCTACACGTCCAGAGCAACCCCCTCACTGTGGCTGTCCAGCGCCCCGATCATCGCGACGGCATTGCCCAACTTGCGCAGGCTGGCACTGACAAACCAGAACATCGCCTTGTCCGGCAGCGACCTGAACGCACTCGCAGAGCTTGCGCATCTAGGCCACCTGGACCTCAGCGGCAACCGGCTACAGCAGGTCAGTGACAGGCCCAGCTTCCATGTGTTTAGCCTGGATTATCTCGGTCTGGACCGCATGCAGTTGAGCCAATGGCCCGCAGGCATCGGTAGCGATGCCCTGGACCGAATCGGCCATCTGTCCCTACAACAGAACAACTTGACGGCGCTGCCCTCGTTCTTGCTTAACGAAGCAGACACGCTGACCCGACCGCCGGTCATCTCGTTACAAGGCAACCCCATCAACGAAACTCACCTGCAACGTCTGTTGCTGAACGAGCGACCCGAGACCGCGCAGGTGTCGGTGGATCAATCAGCATCACTCAATGAGCGGCTAGAACGTGTCCGTAACGAGCGGCAAGCGTTGCGCGATGCGATCGATGGCTGGGTCCAGGCCTCCAGCTCAAGCAACCCGTTGAGCCAGGCCGCCCTCGCAGACAGGCAACGGATCGCTTCCTCCATAAATGAATTCTGGGAGCGCCAGGAGCAGGGTCAGCGATACCTTCGCCTGCAACTGGAGGACATCGCGATCGAGCACTTCCCCCGTCGGCTTCCCGCGTTCTTCGGCGAACGCGTGGACTCGATGGCACTGACCCGTTTGAGCGGCACGGCCGCGCAGCTCGATGAACTGCTCGGTCACTTCCCGAACATCACCCGCCTGACCCTCGATGCACACCAAGCAGCAACCCCCGCACTGGTATCCGCATTGCCACGCCTTTCCCAACTGACCTACCTCGAGTTCCGCAACATGGGCCTGGAGGTCGACCAGGCTATGCTGGACACCTTTGCCCAGCTGGAACACCTAAACTCGCTCGACCTGTCAGGCAACCGTTTGGGCACCATCACGCAAGTGCCCGCGCGGTTGTCCACCAATCTGACGTCACTCGGACTCACCAACATGAACCTGCAAGCCTGGCCGAACTGGTGCAATGATTTACTACCGCTGGAACTGCTGGATCTGAGCTCCAACAACCTTACCGACTTGCCCGAGCACATCCTTTCCAACCTGAACAACACCATGCCAATTTCGTCGATTTCCCTGTTCGACAACCCCTTGCCCATGGAAACCATCCTGCGTGTACGTACGTTCTCGGACAGCCAAAATAGCTACTCTTTCGCCTTGGACATTCCCGAGAACCTCCTGCTGGTCAACGCCTCCAGCGAAGAGGCCCTGGAACATCCGCATTTTCCCTTGCAGGGCGACGACACCCCCAGGTTGGCAGACTGGATGCTGGGGAACGCGGCACAGAACGAGGCGTTACAGGACTGTTGGACACAACTCGAAGGCAGTGACCTGCTGCGCTTGGTTGGCCGTTTGCACAATGCTGCACCGTTCGTCGATCTGAGCACCCGGGCCAGCTTCTGCGAGCGAGTACGACTGATGCTTGTGGCGGCGGTGGCCAACGAAGCCCAACGCCCGATCATGGAAAGCATTGCCGCAGCGGCGCTACCTGATCCTGAAACAGGCTCGCAAACCTGCCATGATGGCGCGCTGCAAGAGTTCAACAATATCGAACTTCATCTGATGACTGAACGCGTGCTGATCGACGCTGGCGATACCCTGCAAACTCTGTACAAGCGACTGCTGCAGTTGTTCCGCGTCGAGCAACTGGAGAAGCTTGCCAGCACACGCAACCAACCCGGTGATCGGGTTTCGGTACGCCTGGCCTATCGCCGTGAGCTGGCCAAGGAACTGGACTTGCCGATTGCGGACAGCATGCGTTTTCGAAGCGCCGCCAATCTGGCGCATGGCGAACTGTCCAGCGTGCTGGAGAGCGTGCGTCAGAGTGAACACAGCGAGGCCTTCATCGACTACCTGCTGAACAACGCCGATTGGAGCACACGCCTACGGGCCGAACATGCATCTCGCTTTGCCGAGGTCGAGGCAAGATTCCGTCAACGCGTACTCGACCTGGCCGGTGCCGACCACGCGCTTCAGGAGGAATTGGACCTGCAGCGAAGCCTCCAGATCAGCAAGGAGCAGGAAGAGACGGCTCTTCTACGCGAGCTGACTATCACCTACGTCGATAACAGCTAAGCAGCCCAGCACAAGGCGACGTCCGTGCGTGGGGCGTCGCCACCGCTCAGCGTGGGTAACGCTCGCGCCCCCAGGCCAGCAGCGTCTCCAGCAACCGCCGCAACACCTCCTGCGTCGGCTGCGCCAGATCCTCGCGGTAGGCGAACGGCTCGACCTCCTGCATATAGGTACGCTGCGCCAGCTCCAGCTGGACCGCATGGATATGGTTGGCCGGATCGCCATAATGGCGGGTGATGTGCCCGCCCTTGAAGCGCCCGTTGAGCACATGGCTATAGGCCGGAAACTCCGCACACACAACCTTCAAGCGTTCAGCCAGTTTGGGATCGCAACTGGCGCCGTTGAAGGTGCCGAGGTTGAAATCCGGCAGCTTGCCTTCGAACAGATGCGGGATCTGCGAGCGGATCGAGTGGGCATCCCACAGCAGCGCATAGCCGAATGTCTCGCGCAGGCGGGCCAACTCGCGACGAATCGTGTCGTGGTAAGGGCGCCAGATGTGCGTCAAGTACTCGGCCCGCTGCTCGGCCGTCGGGGCCTTGCCCTCCTGGAACAGCGGCTCGCCTTCGAACAGCGTGGCCGGGTACAGGCCGGTGGTGGCGCCGACGTACAGCGGCTTGTCGTCGTCGGGGCGGTTGAGGTCGATGACGAAGCGCGAGTACTCCGCCGCCACCACACTGGCACCCAGCTCACGGGCGAAGTCGTACAGTTGCGGGATGTGCCAGTCGGTGTCCGGCAGGCTGCGCGCAGGGGCGACCAGACCGTCAGCCACCGCCTCGGTCAGGGCCAGGCCTGCGTGGGGCATGCTGATCAGTAGCGGCAGTTGACCCTGGTGAAAACTCAATACCTTGTCCATATGACTCCTGAGGTTGCTACACCCTAAACCTAGCCAACGGGGCCGCCTTGCGGCCCTTTCGTGGCACGAGGCCGCTCCTACAATGTCCGCGTGAGCCCGGTGAATGCCGGGTTTCAGTTGGATATTTCATGACCCAGGCGCACCACGCGCTTGGGCAGGTCGCCGCCAAGCCAGTAGGCAAGGTCAGCAGGGCGCTCGATCTGCCAGGCGACGAAGTCGGCGACCTTGCCCTCTTCCAGCGAGCCGTGGCTGTCACCCAATCCCAACGCGATGGCGGCGTGCAGGGTGACGCCTGCCAGGGCCTCCTCGGGCGTCATGCGAAACAGCGTGCAGCCCATGTTCAGCATCAGGCGCAGCGACAGCCCCGGCGATGTGCCAGGGTTGAGGTCGCTGGCCAGGGCGATCTTCACGCCATGCCGACGCAAGGCGTCCATCGGCGGCAGCTGGGTTTCGCGCAGGAAGTAGAACGCGCCCGGCAGCAACACTGCGACCGTGCCGGCCTCGGCCATGGCGATGGCGTCTTGCTCGGTCATGAATTCCAGATGGTCGGCCGACAGCGCCTGATAGCGCGCCGCCAGGCTGGAGCCATGCAGCGACGACAGTTGTTCGGCATGCAGCTTGACCGGCAGCCCCAGTTCGCGAGCCTTGATGAACACACGCTCAACCTGCGCCGGGGAGAACGCCAGGTGCTCGCAAAAGGCGTCCACGGCGTCCACCAGGCCTTCGGCAGCCAGCGCCGGGAGCATCTGCTCGCAAATATGCGTAATGTAGTCATCGGCCCGGCCCGCGTACTCGGGCGGCAGGGCGTGAGCGGCCAGGCAGGTGGTACGCACGCCCAACGGCAGTTCTTCGCCCAGGCGCCGCGCCACGCGCAGCATCTTGCGCTCGCCGGCCAAGTCCAGGCCATAGCCGGACTTGATCTCCAGGGTGGTCACACCGTCGCGCATCAGCGCCTGGACACGCTGGCGGGCACTGGCCAACAGCGCTTCTTCGCTGGCCGCACGGGTAGCCCGCACGGTGCTGGCGATGCCACCGCCCTGGGCGGCGATCTCGGCGTAGCTCACACCCTGCAGGCGCTGTTCGAACTCACCGCTGCGGTTACCGCCGAACACCGCATGGGTGTGGCAGTCGATCAGCCCCGGCGTCACCCAGGCGCCGCCCAGGTCGACGATGCGGTCGGCGGCCACGGGCGGCACGTCGTTACGCGGGCCGATCCATTCGATCAGGCCTGCACGGGTGACGATCGCGGCGTCCTCGATGACCGAGTAACGGCCCTCGCGAAGGGTCGCGGCATGGCAGTGCTGCCAGAGGGTTCTCATATACAGGCTCCGTTGTTGCAAAGTTCTACGGCCAGACGCGCTCCCCTGTAGGAGCGGCCTTGTGTCGCGATGGGCCGCGCAGCGGCCCCGAGGTCGGCGCGCAAACTCAACACATGCGGGGGCCGCTTTGCGGTGCTATCGCGACACAAGGCCGCTCCTACAGAAATTGTGTGATCACAGGCTCGGCAACACACCCGCTGGCAGCAGTCCGGTCAGGGTGCCTTTGGCCAGAAGGTCGGCGGCCACTTCGATGTCCGGCGCAAAGAAACGGTCGCGGTCGTAATGCGGCACCTCGCGGCGCAGCACCTGGCGGGCATGCTCCAGCTTTACCGAGGTCTTCAGCCCTTTACGCAGGTCCAGCCCCTGGCAGGCCCCCAGCCACTCGATGGCCAGCACGCCACGGGTGTTCTCGGCCATTTCCCACAGGCGTTTGCCAGCCGCCGGGGCCATGGACACATGGTCCTCCTGGTTGGCCGAGGTGGGCAGGCTGTCGACGCTGTGCGGATGCGACAGGGCCTTGTTCTCGCTGGCCAGGGCCGCCGCGGTGACCTGGGCGATCATGAAGCCTGAGTTCACCCCGCCGTTCTCCACCAGGAACGGCGGCAACTGCGACATGTGCTTGTCCATCATCAGCGAAATGCGCCGCTCACTCAGCGCGCCGATCTCGGCGATTGCCAGGGCGAGGTTGTCAGCGGCCATGGCCACTGGCTCGGCATGGAAGTTGCCGCCCGACACCACATCCCCCTCGGCAGCGAACACCAGTGGATTGTCCGACACCGCGTTGGCCTCTATGCCCAGCACTTCGGCCGCCTGGCGCAGCTGGGTCAGGCAGGCGCCCATGACCTGCGGCTGACAGCGCAGGGAATACGGATCCTGCACCTTGTCGCAATTTTTGTGCGACAGCGACACCTCGCTGCTGTCGCCCAGCAGCTCACGCAAGCACGCGGCGCTATCGATCTGCCCGCGCTGACCGCGTACGGCATGAATACGGGCATCGAATGGCGCCCGCGAGCCCAGCGCCGCCTCGACGCTCAAGGCGCCACAGGCGATGCCAGCGGCGTACAGGTCTTCGGCCTGGAACAAACCACGCAGGGCGTAGGCGGTGGATGCCTGAGTACCGTTGAGCAGCGCCAGCCCCTCCTTGGCCGCCAGGGTCAGCGGCTCCAGGCCTGCAACGGCCAGAGCCTCGGGAGCCGACAGCCACTGCCCCTGATAACGCGCCTTGCCCTCCCCCAACAGCACCAGCGACATGTGCGCCAGCGGCGCCAGGTCACCCGAGGCCCCGACAGACCCCTTGAGCGGAATGTGCGGGTAGACCTCGGCGTTGACCAGGGCGATCAACGCATCGATGACCTTGCGGCGGATCCCCGAAAAACCCCGGCTCAAGCTATTGATCTTGAGCACCATGATCAACCGCACCAGGTCGTCATCCAGCGGCGCGCCGATACCCGCAGCGTGCGACAGCACCAGCGAGCGTTGCAGGTTCTCAAGGTCGTGGCTGGCGATGCGGGTCGAGGCCAACAGGCCGAAACCTGTGTTGATGCCATAGGCGGTGCGGTCTTCGGCAATGATCTGCTCGACACAGGCGACGCTGGCGTCGATCGCCGGCGCGGCGCTGTCATCCAGTTGCAGGCGCACCGGCCCGTGGTGGATACGACGCAGGTCGGCCAACGTCAGGTGGCCGGGCAGCAGGTTCAGGGGTTGCATAGTCAGTTCCTTGTCATTGTTCAGTGCAGCGCCGCCAACACAGGCTGCGCCAACCAGGGTCGGTTGGGGACGCGTTGCCCCCCAACGGCCCATCAGCCAGTGATCATCGGCAGGTTCAGGCCCTGCTCCCTGGCGCAATTGATCGCGATTTCATAACCGGCATCAGCATGGCGCATCACACCGGTTCCAGGATCATTGGTCAGCACCCGCGCGATGCGTGCAGCCGCTTCGTCTGTACCATCGCACACAATCACCATGCCAGAATGCTGCGAGAAGCCCATGCCCACCCCCCCACCGTGGTGCAGCGAAACCCAGGTGGCGCCGCTGGCAGTGTTCAAAAGTGCATTGAGCAGCGGCCAGTCGGACACCGCGTCCGAACCGTCGCGCATGGCCTCGGTCTCGCGGTTGGGGCTGGAGACCGAGCCCGAGTCGAGGTGGTCGCGGCCAATCACGATCGGTGCCGACAACTCGCCGCTGCGCACCATCTCGTTGAACGCCAGGCCCAGTTTGGCACGCTGACCCAGGCCCACCCAGCAGATACGCGCTGGCAGGCCTTGGAAGCTGATGCGCTCGCGGGCCATGTCCAGCCAGCGGTGCAGGTGGGCGTCATCGGGGATCAGTTCCTTGACCTTGGCGTCGGTCTTGTAGATGTCCTCGGCGTCGCCGGACAGCGCCGCCCAGCGGAACGGGCCGATGCCCCGGCAGAACAGCGGGCGGATGTACGCCGGCACGAAGCCTGGGAAGTCGAAGGCGTTGGCCACGCCTTCCTCCTTGGCCATCTGGCGGATGTTGTTGCCATAGTCGAAGGTCGGTACACCCGCCTTCTGGAAGTCCAGCATGGCTTGCACATGCACGGCTATGGACTGCTTGGCCGCCTTGACCACGGCAGTAGGGTCGGTCTTGGCGCGGTCGCGATACTGCTCCCAACTCCAGCCAATCGGCAGATAGCCGTTGAGCGGGTCGTGGGCGCTGGTCTGGTCGGTGACCAAGTCCGGGCGCACGCCACGGCGCACCAGCTCCGGCAGGACTTCGGCTGCGTTGCCGTGCAGGGCGATGGAAACCGCCTTGCCTTCGGCGGTGTACTTGGCGATACGCGCCAGCGCGTCATCCAGGTCGCTGGCCTGCTCGTCGACGTAGCGGGTGCGCAAGCGGAAGTCGATGCTGGTCTGCTGGCACTCGATGTTCAGCGAGCAGGCGCCGGCAAGGGTGGCCGCCAATGGCTGCGCACCGCCCATGCCGCCGAGGCCGGCGGTGAGCACCCACTTGCCCTTGAGGCTGCCGTTGTAGTGCTGGCGACCGGCCTCGACGAAGGTCTCAAAGGTGCCCTGGACGATGCCCTGGCTGCCGATGTAGATCCAGCTACCCGCGGTCATCTGGCCGTACATGGCCAGGCCCTTGGCATCGAGTTCGTTGAAGTGCTCCCAGTTGGCCCAGTGCGGCACCAGGTTGGAGTTGGCGATCAGCACCCGTGGGGCATTGCTGTGGGTCTTGAACACGCCCACCGGCTTGCCCGACTGCACCAGCAGCGTCTCGTCGTCGTTCAGTTCCTTGAGCGTCGAGACGATCTTGTCGTAGCACTCCCAGTTGCGCGCCGCGCGGCCGATACCGCCATACACCACCAGCTCCTTGGGGTTTTCGGCCACTTGCGGATCGAGGTTGTTCATCAGCATGCGCAGCGGCGCTTCGGTCAGCCAGCTTTTGGCAGTGAGCGTGGTGCCACGCGGGGCGCGGATCTCGACGTCACGGAAGGTGTTGAACGCTTTGTCAGTCACGAAGGGGCTCCTTGAGCGATCGTTTCAAACCCGGCGAGATCGGCGGGCCAGTTAAGTCGGTGCGTGCAGCGCGAAAGGGACGGCCTAACTACTATCGCGCACTTAGCTTTACTTGTACATACAAGCATAGGCAATTGAAATGCCAAGTTCTGAATCGCGCCCGAGCGAGGGCCCGATGCCGCTGTGCAGGCCGCGTGAATAGAGGGTTCAGGAGGAAGGGAAATCTACGCAGGGCGTAAGCGAGGGGCGCAAAACGATCAAAGCATTGCGCCATCTTGGGGCGTTCGGTAACAGCGCGCCGCTGTTGCGGGCGCTACCGGGGTAACTCATTTATCAAAAGCGACACTGCCCCTGTGAGAGCGGTGTCAGGCGGGAAACTCAGCGAATCTCGGTCAGCTCGATCACGCAGCAACGCCCGACCACATCCACTTCCAACAAACGCTCGTTACCACTCAGGCGCAGACAGTCATAACGGCCCAGCGAGACTGGCGGCTGGCCGCTGATCGTCACCGGCAAGTCCGTCTGCGCACTGAACACCATCAGCGCACCCGCAGCACTGAAGAGCCGGGTACCGCCATTGAACCACTGCAATCGCGCGCGGTAGCGGTCCGGCGCGTAGATCAGGTTGAAATCCCGGATTGGCCCGCCCAGCAGCGCGCAGCCCACGTGGCTTTCGCCGCTAAAGGCAAATGCGTCGAACGGCACCAGAGGCCGACTGTCATGGCCGTCTACTGTCAGACGCATGCCATCGCCCTGCAGCACGGTGATGATCCGCTGGTAACCGGCAAAACTCGAAAAGCCGCCGGACGCTTCGATGTCGGCAATCGACAGGCGCCAGCCGAACCCTTCAAGGCCCGTACCGGCATCGCGGGTGATCTCTTCGGTGGAGCCACCGCCATTCTTCCAGGGCATGCGCAGGTAGTCGCCTGCACGCAACACTTGCAACGCGCTCATTTGCTGAAACGTCCTTCCAGACGGTGACGGGAACCGGGGTGGATCAGCCGTGCGGCCGTCACCGGCTGACGCCCCGACCAGGTACGTCGGCGAATCAACAGGCACGGCTCGCCGCGCTCGATCTGCAACAACCGGCATTCGTCCGCTTCGGCCAGGATCGCCTCGACCACGTGCTCGCCCTCGGTGAGTGGCGCGACGTGCGAAAGGTATTCATAGGGGGTCTGGCGGGTGAAGTCCTGCTTGAGGTAGTCCGGGGCCACGCTGGCGTTGACATAGCGATCCTCGATCTGCACAGGCACGCCGTTCTCGCAGTGCACGATCAGCGAGTGGAACACACGCTGGCCTTCGCGCATGTCCAGCGCCAGCGCGCGCTCGGAGCCCGCCGCCTCCTCCACCAGGGTGATCACCTGGCAGCTATGCTGATGGCCGCGCGCGGCGATCTCGTCAGCGATGTTGTTGACCTCGAACAGTGCCGAACGGGTCTTGGGTTCGGCGACGAAGGTGCCCACGCCCTGCATGCGCACCAACAGCCCTTCGGCGGTCAGCTCGCGCAGGGCACGGTTGATGGTCATGCGGCTGAAGCCCAGCTGATTGACCAACTCACTCTCCGAAGGGACCCGGTGATGCGGCGGCCAGCTGCCGTTTTCGATCTGCTGGATGATCATCTGTTTTACCCGCGCATAGAGCGGCGCCGGCCCTTCGCCCATCTGGGCAACCAGTTCGGAGACAGGAGGTTTGGGCACGACGTGAGGTCCTTGTGCGATTGGAGTGAGCGGTAGCTTGCCGGAGTTTACCCGGCAGGCAAACGGCTGTATATGTATATACAAGTTAATCCCTGACAGAGAAATGACCCATGCCCGCCTATTTCGCCGAACGCGCCCTGCTGCCCACAGGCTGGGCACGCAACGTCCGCCTGGAGGTCGCCAACGATGGTCGTCTGGCCTCGGTGAGCGCAGATGCCCAGGCCGACGGTGCCGAGCGGCTGGCTGGGCCGTTGTTGCCAGGCATGCCCAACCTCCATTCGCATGCCTTCCAGCGGGCCATGGCCGGCTTGGCGGAGGTGGTCGGCAACCCCAACGACAGTTTCTGGACCTGGCGCGAACTCATGTACCGGCTGGCGGGCAACGTCAGCCCGGAGCAATTGCAGGTTATTGCGCAACAGGTGTACATCGAGATGCTCAAGGCCGGGTACACGTCGGTGGCCGAGTTCCACTATGTCCACCACGACCCACACGGTCAGGTCTACGCCGACCCCGCCGAGCTGTCGCGCCGCATCAGCGCCGCAGCGGCCTCGACAGGTATCGGCCTGACCCTGCTGCCAGTGCTCTACAGCCATTCAGGCTTCGGCGGCCAGGCACCCAGCCACGGGCAGCGGCGCTTCATCAACAGCACCGAGCAATACCTGCACCTGCAACGACAACTTGAACCTCTGCTGGCCGCGCAACCGGCACAGCGCCTGGGCCTGTGCTTCCATTCGCTGCGCGCGGTCACCCCCGCACAAATCGCCGAAGTACTCGACGCCAGCGACGCCCACAGCCCGGTGCATATCCATATCGCCGAACAACACAAGGAAGTCGAGGACTGCCTGGCCTGGAGCGGCCGACGTCCGCTGCAATGGCTGTACGAGCATGCCGAGGTCGACGCGCGCTGGTGCCTGGTCCACGCCACCCATGCACAGCCCGACGAAGTGCGTGCCATGGCCCGTAGCGGCGCGGTGGCCGGGCTGTGCCTGACCACCGAGGCCAACCTGGGCGACGGCATTTTCCCAGCGGTGGACTACCTGGCCCAGGGCGGGCGCCTGGGCATCGGCTCGGACAGCCATGTGTCATTGAGCGTGGTAGAGGAATTGCGCTGGCTGGAATACGGCCAGCGCCTGCGCGACCAACGCCGCAATCGACTGCACCGCAGCGATCAGCCGGGGGTCGGGCGCACGCTCTACGACGCAGCCCTGGCCGGTGGTGCACAAGCACTGGGGCAGCCGATAGGCGAGCTGGCGGCGGGCAAACGGGCGGACTGGCTGGTGCTGGACGGGCAAGACCCGTACCTGGCCGTGGCCGAAGGCGATGCGATCCTCAACCGCTGGCTGTTCGCCGGCAGCGATCGCCAGGTGCGTGACGTGATGGTCAACGGACAGTGGGTGGTGCGCCAGGGGCGGCACGGGCTGGAGAGCGAGAGCGCGGTGGCATTTGCCGAAGTGTTGCGCCAGTTGCTGGGCTGACGCGGCCTGTTGTAGGAGCGGCCTTGTGTCGCCAAAGGGGTGCGTAGCGCCCCCAAGATTCCAGCCAAGGCACACATCGTCGGGGCCGCTTTGCGGCCCTTTCGCGACACAAGGCCGCTCCTACATGGGTCGCGTTGCGTCTTCAGTGCCGGGCGACGATATCGCGATCCGGCGTGCGCCAGATCAGCCGGCTGGTGTCATAACCCTGCTGACGCGCCTTGGACATCAGGCTCTCACGTTCCCAGGCCGGCATCGATGGCGTGCGCGACAGGATCCACAGGTACTTGCGGTCAGGGCTGCCGACGATCGCGGTGCGGTAGCGCTCATCGACGTACAGAATCCAGTAATCCCCCTTGGCCACCCCTGGCACTAGGCGGGTGAACCAATTATCGAACTCCACCCACAGCTTGTCGGTGTGTCCAGGCTGCTGCGCCGTGGCATGGCCCTCTGCGCGCAGCCATTCGTCACCGAGGGTCCGGCAACGGTTGAGCACGCCGACGCTGCCGTCGGGCTTGAGGTTGTAGTGGGCTTCGGATTGCGCGCAGCCTTCCTGGTACTTCATCGGCAGGCGCGCCAGTTCGAACCATTTGCCCTGGTAACGCTTGAGGTCGACCGCACCTGCGGTCTTCGGCGCCAGCGGGTCGGTGGCAGAGGTGGCACAGCCACCCAACAGCATCACCAGGCACACGCCCAGCAGCAGGTGCAGACGCCTCATTTGAGGCCCTGCCCGGAATACATCAGGACCTTGTCAGCCGCGTACTGCACGCTGATGAAGCTCTTCTCGTCACCCCAGGTGCAACTGCTCATGCCCAGCGCGCCAGAGCACTCGGTCGGCGTGCCGAGCAACTGCTCGACCTCGGCTTTGTGCATGCCGGCCTTGAGCTTGGCATAGTTTTCCTGGTTGATCTTGCTGCAGGCGGTCAGGATGACGCACAAGGACAACAGGGCGAGGGAACGCAACGACATGAAGGGACACTCCTGGAGGTGGATACACAGGCTTGAAGGCCTGCAGGGAGCTTAGAAGGGAAAAAGGGTCCTCGGTTCCCTGCCTGCACAGGTTTTCGTCGGCCACCGCTGGTCGGACGGCGCCTAAACGCTTCATGTTTTCAACCGGCAGGTCGAAACAGTCTACGACGGTACGGCCTTGCGCCGCGCCAGCCCTCCTTCGTGCCCGTGCGCAGACCTTAGAAAAATGACCAAGAACCTCAAGTTCAGCCACAAGATCCTGCTGGCTGCCGCCCTCGTCGTAGCGGTAGCCTTCACCTGCTTCGTGCTGTTCAACGATTACCGACAACGTCAGTCCCTGCGCAGTGACGCGCAGACCACGCTACAGGAACTGGGCAACCTGACTGCGGGCAACATCCACAATTGGCTCGACAGCCGCATCCAGCTACTGAACACCTTCGCCCAACAGGTGGCCGTCGATGGCCCCGGCAAAGCCAGCCTGGACCGCAGCCTGGGGCTGCCGGTGTATGCCAGCAACTTCATGCTGACCTACTTTGGCGGTCAGGATGGCAGCATGCAGTCCGTCCCGGTGGGCAACCGCGCCGCCGACTACGACCCGCGTGCGCGCGGCTGGTACAAGGCAGCCAGTGCGGCCGGCCAAACCATCGTCACCGAGCCCTACCTGTCGGCCTCGGCCGGCAAACTGGTGATCACCCTGGCCACGCCTGTGCAGCAGGCGGGCAAGTTGATCGGTGTGAGCGGGGTGGATACCGACCTGCAAACCATCAGCAAGCTGATCAACACCCTCAACTTCGATGGCCGCGGCCATGCCTTCATCGTCAACGGCGAGGGCAAGATTCTCATCCACCCTAACGCCGAGCTGGCGCTCAAGACCCTCGCCGATGTCTATCCCGGCGACACCCCGCGCATCGGCAGTGGCTTGAAAGACGTCGAAAGCGACGGACGCAAGCAGTTCATCAGCTTCAGCCATATCGATGGCGTACCCTCGGCAGACTGGTACGTAGCGCTGGTACTGGATCAGGACGCCGCCTTCGCGATGCTCAGCGAACTGCGCACCTCGGCACTGGTGGCCACCCTGATCGCGGTACTGGTGATCATCGGCCTGCTTGGGCTGCTGATCCGTGTGCTGATGGAACCGCTGCACGTGATGGGCCGAGCCATGCGTGACATCGCCGAAGGCGAAGGCGACCTGACCCGGCGCCTGACGATCCACGCCCACGACGAGTTCGGCAGCCTGGCGCTCTCGTTCAACCGTTTCGTCGAGCGTATCCACACCTCGATTCGTGAAGTGGCCTCGGCCACCGACCAGGTCAACAGCGTGGCCAGCCAAGTAGTCAGCGCCTCCAATGCTTCGATCCACAACGCCGACCAACAGTCCAGCCGCACCAACAGCGTGGCGGCGGCGATCAACCAGTTGGGCGCCGCAGCGCAGGAGATCGCCCAGAACGCCGCCCTCGCCTCGCAGCACTCCAGCGACGCGCGTGGCCTGGCCGAGGAAGGCCAGCAGGTGGTGGGCGAGACCATCGAGGTGATGAACCAACTGTCATCGCGCATCAGCGATGCCAGCGGCAACATCGAGACACTCAACCACCATACGGTGAACATCGGCCAGATTCTCGATGTGATCAGTGGCATCTCCCAGCAAACCAACCTGCTGGCGCTCAACGCCGCCATTGAGGCAGCCAGGGCCGGCGAGGCAGGACGTGGGTTCGCCGTGGTGGCCGATGAGGTGCGCAACCTGGCGCACCGCACGCAGGAATCGGCGCAACAGGTACAGCGCCTGATCGAGGAATTGCAGGCCGGCGCGCAAATGGCTGTGAGCACCATGAACCAGAGCCAGCAGCACAGCGACCGCAGCGTGGGCATCGCCAACCAGGCCGGCGAGCGCCTGGGCAGCGTCACCCAACGGATCGGCGAAATCGATGGCATGAATCAGTCGGTGGCCACCGCCACCGAAGAGCAAACCGCCGTGGTCGAGTCGATCAATGTCGACATCACCGAGATCAATACGCTGAATCAGGAAGGGGTGCAGAACCTGCAGAGCACCTTGCGTGCCTGCAACGACCTGGAGCTTCAGGTAGAGCGGTTGAAGCATCTGGTGGGTAGTTTCAGGATCTGAAATCGGCGCCGCCTGCTTCGCGGGTAAATCGGGGCGCCGAACCGCCGCTCCCACAGGAATGTGCAAAGCCTGAATCCAGCGCTGTACCTGTAGGAGCGGCTTTAGCCGCGAACACCGGCAAAGCCGGTGCCATCTACCAAGTCGCCTGCTTCGCGGGCAAGCCCGCTCCCACAGGGATGTGCAAAGCCTAAATCCAGCGCTGTACCTGTAGGAGCGGCTTTAGCCGCGAACACCGGCAAAGCCGGTGCCATCCACCGCGAAGAGGCAGGATCGGGCTTTCACCACTCAGAACCTGGACCCAGGCTCCAGCAAGAAGTCCATCTCTTCACTGGTGCTAGGCCGGCCAAGCAGCAGGTTGCGCTGCGGGAAGCGACCAAAACGGGCGATCACCCGCTGGTGCTGCTCGGCGTAATCCAGGAACCCTTCGAACAGCCTGCGGTTGGCTTCAGGCTGCTCGTCCAGCAAGGCCTGGTAGCGCTCCACGCAAAGGTTCTGCCAGTCCAGCACTTCGGCGTGCTCCAGCACCAGCAGCACGAACACCCGCTGAATTGGCAGCAACTGGTAATCCCAGCCCTTCTGCAAGCCCTGCAAAGCCACCACCTGCGCCCGCCGGTCGCCTTCGAAGGCGCGCGGCGTGTCGCGGTAGAGCATGCGCGGCAACTGATCCAACAGGATCAGCAGCCCCAGCCAACCCTGCGGGCTTTGCTGCCACTCCTCGAGCCCGCCCGCCAGGGCCTGCTCGACCAAGTCGCCGAACAGCGCCTGCGCGTCGGCATCGTGCTGCTTGCCGAACCACAGCGTACTCTTCTCGTCAGCCACGGCCTGGGGACTGGTGCCCCAACCGAACCACCACTCCAGCAACGGCTGCCAAGGTGCGAGCATGACTTACTCCTTGTGGTAGGCGGTGGCGCGCTCGACCTCTTCCTTCGAGCCCAGGATCACCGACACACGCTGGTGCAGGCTCTCAGGCTTGATATCGAGGATGCGCTCGTAGCCGTTGGTGGAGGCGCCACCGGCCTGCTCGATGATGAACGACATCGGGTTGGCCTCGTACATCAGGCGCAGCTTGCCCGGCTTGCTCGGCTCGCGGGCATCACGTGGGTACATGAACAGGCCGCCACGGGTCAGGATGCGGTGCACGTCGGCCACCATCGAGGCGATCCAACGCATGTTGTAGTTCTTCTTCAGCGGACCGGTCTCACCGGCCAGCAGCTCGCCAACATAGCGCTGTACCGGGGCTTCCCAGTGACGCTGGTTGGACATGTTGATGGCGAACTCGGCGGTGCTTTCCGGGACGCGGATGTTCTCGTGGGTGAGCACGAAGCTGCCCAGCTCGCGGTCCAGGGTGAAGCCCTTGACGCCGTTGCCCAGGGTGAGGATCAGCATGGTCTGCGGGCCGTAGATGGCGTAACCGGCGGCGACCTGCTGGGTGCCTGGTTGCAGGAAAGCGTTCTCGTTCAGGGTTTCGTTCTGGCTCAGGTACTCGTTGGGGCAACGCAGGACCGAGAAGATAGTGCCGACCGAGACGTTGACGTCGATGTTCGACGAGCCGTCCAATGGGTCGAAGACCAGCAGGTAAGCGCCTTTGGGGTACTTGCCCGGGATCTGGTAGGCGTTGTCCATTTCTTCGGACGCCATGCCGGCCAGGTGGCCGCCCCACTCGTTGGCTTCGAGCAAGATGTCGTTGGAGATCACGTCGAGCTTCTTCTGCACTTCGCCCTGCACGTTTTCGGTGCCCATGCTGCCCAGCACGCCGCCCAGGGCGCCCTTGGAAACGTGGTGGCTGATCTCCTTGCACGCACGCGCCACCACCTCGATCAGGAAGCGCAGATCGGCAGGGGTATTGTTGCTGCGGGTCTGCTCAATCAGATAGCGACTCAGGGTAACGCGGGACATGTATGGCTCCGAAAAGGATAGGGGGAGAAAAACCCCCGCAGTTTACAGGGAGTGATGCGGGCTAGCGAGCAAAGAGACTCGCTTGAAGGGGTTAGGTTCAGCCCACAGCCTGCCAATGGTCGGCGTGGCGGCCTTGCAGCCCTTAGCCGGCAAGCCCGCGCCCAACGGTACGGCGCAGCTCTGGATATCAGCGCTGTACCGTGGGAGCGTACTTGCCCGCGAAGGGCGGTAAGGCGATTCACAGCCTCAATCGAGCGCCTTCCAGATCTCGTCCGCATACTCGCGAATGGTCCGGTCCGATGAGAACCAACCCATTCGCGCGGTGTTGAGCACGGCCATGCGCCACCACTCCTGGGGGGTATGCCACAGCTCCTCGACTCGCCGCTGGGCGTCCCAGTAGGCATCAAAGTCTGCGCATACCAGGAAGCGGTCGTAGCCGACCAGTCCATCGATCAGCCCGGTGTAGCGCGATGGATCGTCCGGCGAGAACACCCCGCTGCGAATCGCCTGCAATACATCCCCCAGCCGACTGGAGGCGGTGATCGCGGCATTCGCGCCAAAGTCGCCGGACTTGCCGCGCGCGCCCACCTGCTGCGCGGTCAGGCCGAAGATGAACATATTCTCCGCTCCCACCTGCTCGCACATCTCGACGTTGGCGCCATCGAGGGTGCCGATGGTCAATGCACCGTTGAGGGCGAACTTCATGTTGCTGGTGCCCGAGGCCTCATAACCGGCGGTGGAGATCTGCTCGGAGAGGTCGGCAGCCGGAATGATGCTTTCGGCCAGGCTGACGTTGTAGTTGGGCAGGAACACCACCTTCAACAGGCCACGCACGGTGGGGTCGTTGTTGACCACCCGGGCGATGTCATTGGCCAGCTTGATGATCAATTTGGCCTGGTGGTAGCTGGCCGCAGCCTTGCCGGCGAAGATCTTCACGCGTGGCACCCAGTCGGTGCTCGGATCGTTACGAATGGCCTGGTACAACGCCACGGTATGCAGCAGGTTGAGCAACTGGCGCTTGTACTCGTGGATGCGCTTGACCTGCACATCGAACATCGCCTCGGGGTTAACCGTCACCCCAATGCGGTCCTGGATGATGCTGGCCAGGGCTCGCTTGCTATGCAGGCGCTGGGCAGCGAACTGCTTGCGGAAGGTTGCCTTGTCGGCGAACGGCTCCAGCGCCTTGAGCTTGCCTTGCGGGTCGTCCAGCACGCCCTCGCCCAGTGCCTCGACCAACATGGCGGTGAGCGGTGGGTTGGCCTGGTACAGCCAGCGGCGGAAGGTGATGCCGTTGGTCTTGTTGTTGATGCGCTGCGGATAGAGCTTGTGCAGCTCGGCGAACACCGTGCTCTTCATCAGCTTGCTGTGCAGCGCCGACACGCCATTGACGCTGTGCGAGCCGAGGAACGCCAGGTTGCCCATGCGCACGCGGCGGCCGTTGTCTTCTTCGATCAGCGACACCGCGCGCAGCACGTCGAAATCGTGCAAGCCTTTGGCGCGCAAGGCGTCGATATGGTAGGCGTTGATCAGGTAGATGATCTGCATGTGCCGCGGCAACATGCGCTCCATCAAGGCCACCGGCCAGGTTTCCAGGGCCTCGGGCAACAACGTGTGGTTGGTGTAGGCGAGGGTCCCGACGGTCAGTTCCCAGGCTTTATCCCACGGAATTTCATGCTGATCCACCAACAGGCGCATCAACTCGGCCACGGCGATCGAGGGGTGCGTGTCGTTGAGCTGGATGGCCGCAGCATCAGGCAGGTTGAGCAGGTCCTTGTGCATGTTCAGGTGCCGGCGTAGCAGGTCCTGCAACGAAGCCGAGACGAAGAAGTACTCCTGGCGCAAACGCAGCTCCTGCCCGGCCTCGGTACTGTCGGCTGGGTACAGCACCCGCGAGATGCTCTCGGCGCGGGCCACTTCAGCGACCGCGCCCAAGTGGTCGCCGGCATTGAAGCGCTCCAGGTGCAACTCTTCCAGCGCCCTCGCCCGCCACAGGCGCAAGGTGTTGACGCTGGAGCCGCGCCAACCGACCACCGGCGTGTCGTAGGCCACTGCCCGCACCGTTTCGCCGGGCGACCACACCTGGCGTTGCTGGCCATTGCTCTCGCTCACGGTCTCGACACTGCCGCCGAAGCTGATCGGGTAGATCACCTCGGCCCGCTCGAACTCCCACGGGTTGCCGAAATCCAGCCAGTTCTCGGTCTGTTCCTGCTGCCAGCCATCGACCAACGCCTGGCGGAACAGGCCATGTTCGTAGCGGATGCCGTAGCCGTGGGCGGCGATGCCAAGGGTCGACATGCTTTCCATGAAGCACGCCGCCAGGCGCCCGAGCCCGCCGTTGCCCAACGCTGCGTCCGGCTCCAGCAGGCGGATGCGCTCAAGGTCCACGTCCAGGCCTTCCAGGGCCTCGCGGGCGATGTCCAGGTAGCCCAGGTTGCTCAGGCTGTCGTACAGCAAGCGGCCGATGAGAAATTCGAGAGAGAGGTAATACACCCGTTTCTGGCTGCGTCGGTAGGCTTGGCGGGTGTGGTCCATCCAGTGATCGACCATGTGATCGCGGGCAGCCAGGGCGATGGCCTCGAACCAGTCGTGGTCGAAGGCGTGTTCCGGGTCCTTGCCGACCGCGTAGGTCAGCTTGGCCAGCACGGCGGCGCGGAAGTCGGCCACCTCTTCGTGTCGAGCTTTGGCCTCACGGGCCTTGTTTTCCTGGGACATGCGGCATCCTCGGGCAAGTAGGCTAAAGCGCAGGGAGATGATTGAGCCTAGACGCTCTGACACAGAGCGACAGCGCCGGTTCGCGGTTTTCATGAATCAGGCGAAAGGTTGTTCACAAATTGAACAACTCCGGTATGATCGCGCGCCCCAAGACCGTGATACGCCCCCAAAAAATGAAAACGACCCTGATCGCCGCCGCCGAAGTCGACCGCCTGGAGACTTGGCAGCGCTACGCCAGCCACATGTGCGGTGGCTGCCATTCGACCTGCTGCACCTTGCCGGTGGAGGTGAAGATCAAGGATCTGATCCGTATTGGCGTGGTGGATGAGTTCGAGAAAGACGAGCCGCCGAAGAACATCGCCAAGCGCCTGCAAAAGGACGGCATCATCGAGCGCTTCAACCAGAAGTCGGGGATTTTCACCCTGACCCGGATGAGCAACGACGACTGCCTGTACCTGGACCGCAAGAGCCGCCTGTGCACCATCTACGACAAGCGCCCGGACACCTGCCGCAACCATCCCAAGGTCGGGCCGCGGCCGGGATATTGCGCCTACAAGCCCAAGGTGGCTGGGCGTTGAAGCTGTTTTTTGCTTGAGCATCTGGGGCTGCTACGCAGCCCTTTCCGGCCGGTCCGGCGCCCCGGCAAGGCTGCTCCTATAGAACTGTACATAACTTGTTGATTTAGCGGGGATCTGTGGGAGCGGCGGTTCGGCGCTCCCACAGGACTGTGCAACGGGCCGCAAAATCCACAGGCAAACAAAAACGCCCCCGGCCTTGCGACCGGGGGCGTTTTCGTTTCAGCTCAGGCTAGACGATCAAGCCTTGGCTTTCTTGGCAGCGCGGGTACGCTCGCCTTCGTCGAGGATCTTCTTGCGCAGACGGATCGACTTCGGCGTGACTTCGCACAGCTCGTCGTCCTGGATGAATTCCAGGGCCTGTTCGAGGGTGTGGCGAACCGGCGGCACCAGGGCGATGACTTCGTCTTTGCCCGAAGCACGCATGTTGTCGAGCTTCTTGCCTTTGGTTGGGTTCACGCCCAGGTCGTTGTCACGGCTGTTCAGACCGATGATCTGACCGTTGTAGATCTCCTGGCCGTGCTCGACGAACAGCTTGCCGCGCGCCTGCAGGGTTTCCAGCGAGTAGGTCAGGGCCTTGCCAGTCTCGACCGAAACCAGCACACCGTTCAGACGGCCGGACATCTGGCCTGGCTTCATGGTGTCGTAGCGGTCGAAGATCGAGGTCAGGATGCCTGCACCGTTGGTCAGGGTCAGGAACTGGTTACGGAAACCGATCAGACCGCGAGCAGGTACGTTGTACTCCAGACGTACACGGCCCTTGCCATCCGGGACCATGTTGGTCAGGTCGCCCTTACGCAGGCCCATCTCTTCCATGACCTTGCCCTGGGATTCTTCAGGGATGTCGATGGTGACGTTCTCGAACGGCTCCTGCTTGACGCCGTCGACTTCACGGATGATCACTTCAGGACGGCCCACAGCCATCTCGAAGCCTTCACGACGCATGGTTTCGATCAGTACCGACAGGTGCAGCTCACCACGGCCCGAAACCTTGAACTTGTCTGGGGAGTCGGTTTCCTGAACGCGCAGGGCAACGTTGTACAGCAGTTCTTTGTCCAGACGGTCCTTGATGTTGCGGCTGGTAACGAACTTGCCTTCCTTGCCGCAGAACGGCGAATCGTTGACCTGGAAGGTCATCGAAACGGTCGGCTCGTCGACGGTCAGCGGCTTCATCGCTTCGACCGCGTCCGGGGCGCACAGGGTATCGGAGATGAACAGCTCGTCGAAGCCGCTGATGCAGACGATGTCGCCGGCCTGGGCTTCTTCGACGTCGACGCGGTGCAGGCCGTGGTGGCCCATCAGCTTGAGGATACGACCGTTACGCTTCTTGCCGTTGGTGTCGATGGCGACCACCGGGGTGTTCGGCTTGATGCGGCCACGGGCGATACGGCCAACGCCGATAACGCCGAGGAAGCTGTTGTAGTCCAGTGCCGAAATCTGCATCTGGAACGAGCCGTCACGGTCAACGTCCGGCGCCGGTACGTTGTCGACGATCGACTGGTACAGGGCGGTCATGTCTTCGCCCATGGCAGTGTGGTCCAGACCGGCGATGCCGTTCAGGGCCGAGGCGTAGACGACTTTGAAGTCCAGCTGTTCGTCGGTGGCGCCGAGGTTGTCGAACAGGTCGAAGATCTGGTCCAGAACCCAGTCAGGACGCGCGCCCGGACGGTCGACCTTGTTGATCACGACGATTGGCTTGAGGCCAGCTTCGAAGGCTTTCTTGGTCACGAAGCGGGTTTGTGGCATCGGGCCGTCTTGGGCGTCGACCAGCAGCAGCACCGAGTCAACCATCGACATTACACGCTCAACCTCGCCACCGAAGTCGGCGTGACCGGGGGTGTCGACGATGTTGATGTGGTAGCCGTTCCAGTTGATGGCGGTGTTTTTCGCCAGAATGGTAATGCCGCGCTCTTTTTCCTGGTCGTTGGAGTCCATGACGCGCTCGTCGTTGAGCTCGTTACGCTCCAGAGTGCCGGACTGACGCAGGAGTTTGTCGACCAGGGTGGTTTTACCATGGTCAACGTGGGCGATGATGGCGATGTTACGCAGATTTTCGATCACAACTGTATCTCGATCAGAGGATTCGGTTGCCGCCTAGTCTAGGTGGCGAATATGTAAGGTTTGAGGCTCAGCGGGCCCGGCGGTCGGGAGGGCGATGGCGGATGCTGCCGCCATACAGCCCTGGCGTCTTATGCCGGACGATAAACACGCACATTGGCATGTCCCTCACTGAGCAGGTGGTGTGCGTGCAAACGGCTCATCACACCTTTGTCGCAATACAGCAAGTACTGGCGCGTAGGGTCCAGGTGCTTGAACTTGCTGTTGATGGCGTAGAACGGCATGGCCTGGACTTCGATACCGTCCAGCGCCAGAGGTTCGTCTTCCTGGGCGTCGGGGTGACGGATGTCGATAACGATCTGGCCAGGCAGCGCCTCGGCCACCTCTTCGATTTCGATGTCCTTACCCAGTTCGTCGATCACGTGGTCGATGGAGATGAACTTGGCGCGCTCCAGGGCGCGCTCCAGTACCGCCATGTCGAACTGTTTCTCTTCGTGCTCCATGCGGTGACGCTTGGCATGGGTGGTCGGGTTTACCGAAATCACGCCGCAGTACTCAGGCATGTGCTTGGCGAAGTCGGCAGTGCCGATTTCGGTGGCCTGGTCGATGATGTCCTGCTTGTGGCTGGCCAGCAGCGGGCGCAACACCAGCTTGTCGGTGGCCGAGTCGATGATCGACAGGTTCGGCAGGGTCTGACTCGACACCTGCGAGATCGCCTCGCCGGTGACCAGCGCGTCGATCTGCAGGCGCTCAGCCATGTGCGCGGCACCGCGCAGCATCATGCGCTTGAGGGTGACGCCCATGTAGCTGTTGTCGACCTTGTTGAGGATCTCGCCAACCACTTCCTCGAACGGCACGCTGATGAACAGCACGCGCTGGCTGCTGCCGTACTTCTTCCACAGGAAGTGCGCCACTTCCATCACCCCCAGCTCGTGGGCACGCCCGCCGAGGTTGAAGAAGCAGAAGTGGGTCATCAGACCGCGACGCATCATCTGGTAGGCCGCCACGGTGGAGTCGAAACCACCGGACATCAGCACCAGGGTCTGCTCCAGCGCGCCCAGCGGGTAGCCGCCGATGCCGTTGTGTTGGTTGTGGATCACGTACAGGCGCTGGTCACGGATCTCGATGCGCACCAGCACTTCGGGGTTCTTCAGCGTGATGCCGGCGGCGCCGCATTGCTGGCGCAGTTGGCTACCGACGTAGCGGTCGACATCCATCGAGGTGAAGTCGTGGTGACCACCGCGCTTGCAGCGCACGGCGAAGTGCTTGCCGGCCAGCAGATGACCGAAGTGGTGCTTGCACTTGGCGACGATGTCGTCGAAGTCTCCCAACGGGTATTGCTCGACCTGCAAGAAGTGGGCGATCCCCGGGGTGCAGGTGAGGCGCTCGATCATTTCGCGCTGGATCTTCTCGTCCTCGACGCGGGTGACCACCTCGAGATTGTCCCAGACACCATCGACCGCAAGCTCAGGATCGAGATCCTTGAGCACGTTGCGGATGTTCTTGCCGAGCTGGCGGATGAAGCGCTTGCGCACCGGCCGGCTCTTGATGGTGATCTCAGGGAAGACTTTGACGATAAGTTTCATTGGGTTAACAGCGCGCGCAGGGCCTGCCGAAAATAGGGGGCGCGAATTATAGCGGAAATTGCTCAGCTTTTGAGCAACTTTTGATCAGAAGCTTTCAGATCGCTGCGCTGGGAGATTTCTGTAGGTGGCGCTGGCGTACAGAGCACCGATATCGCAGGCGCGCCGCGTACCTTGTGAGAGCGGCTTTAACCGCGAAGCAAGCAACGCGTTGGATGGCACCGGCTGCGCCGGTGTTCGCGGCGCGCCTGCGAAATCAGTTCTCTGCGCGACAGCGCAGCCCTAAGGGCTGGGTGATCTCCCACAGGTGCGGCGCTTTGTAAAAGTCCCTGCTACATCAACACTTTATGTGCCGATCCCTGAGCGCCGCCACCGCTCGATCAGCAGCTTGGCTTGCCTGCGGTGTACTTGTCCGCCGGATTCACCGCCGCCTTGAACGCTTTCAAGGCCTTGGAGCCGACCAGCAACGGATAGTTGAAGCTGCTGCGATCAACCAAGTTGACCTCGACGGTACGCTTCACATCGCCCAGACACAGCTCCAGGTCCACTACCGGGCGGTGCGACAACTCAGGGGCGTCGCCCTCTTCATCCTCGTCGGCGCGGTTCTTGATCTTGCTGATGCGCGAGACCTCATGCTCGTAGACCTTGCCATCGGCGTCCTTGGTCGCCAGGCGGAAACGCACCCACTCCTCGCCATCGCGGGTGAACAGCTCAATGTCCTTGGCCGACAGCGACGCGGTATAGGCGCCGGTGTCCATCTTGGCCCGCAGGGTCTGGCCGATCTCGGGCACGCCGATCCGCTCGTAACGGCCATACAGCGTGGGTTCGGCAGCCATGACCGGCAGCGCCAGGAAGGACAACAGAGCAATCAGGGATTTCACGGGGGCAGGCTTCCTTTTTCGAGCGGGTTGGTTTCGAGCTGCAAGTAACAAGCTGCAAGTTAAAAGCGGATAGCGGCAACCTACACTGAACTGCTTAGCTTGTAACTTGCCGCTTGTAGCTTGTAGCTGCTGCGCCAGCAGCCTACCCAACATAATGTGAAACATTTGTTCCACCCGCCGGGCACTGGAGGTTTGGCGTAGGCCGCTGCCCTGCTTATCATTGCCAGCCGTACATTCCATACAACAAGAGTCTCCTCTATGCGTCGCCTGCTGACCGGCATCCTCACCACTACCCTGCTGCTGCTCAACACCTTGGTGATGATCGGCCCGCTGCTGGTCTTCGCCCTGCTCAAGCTGGTGTTGCCCGGCCGCTGGCGCGACTACGCCTCGGCGGCGGTGATGTGGATCGCCGAAAGCTGGTCGGAGGTGGACAAAGCCATCTTCGCCCTGTGCATCCCGACCCAGTGGGACATTCGCGGTGCCGAGAACCTGGGCAAGCACACCTCGTACCTGTGCGTCAGCAACCACCAGAGCTGGGTCGACATTCCCGCGCTGATCGAGGCGCTCAACCGACGGGTGCCGTTCTTCAAGTTCTTCCTCAAGAAAGAACTGATCTGGGTGCCGCTGCTGGGCCTGGCCTGGTGGGGCCTGGATTACCCGTTCATGAAGCGCTACAGCAAGGCCTTCCTGGAAAAGCACCCCGAGCTCAAGGGCAAGGACCTGGAGATCACCAAGGCCGCCTGCGAGCTGTTCAAGCGCCAGCCGGTCACCGTGGTCAACTACCTCGAAGGCACCCGCTTCACCCAGGCCAAGCACGACCAGCAGCAATCGCCCTACCGTAACCTGCTCAAGCCCAAGGCAGGCGGCGTGGCCTTCGTGCTGGCGGCGCTGGGCGAACAGCTCGACGCGCTGCTGGACGTCACCATCGTATATCCCGGCAACCAGGCACCGGGGTTCTGGGCGCTGCTCAATGGCAGCATCGACCGGGTGATCATCGACATCCGCGTACGTGAGCTGGACCCAGCGCTCAGCGCAGGTGACTACGAGAACGACCCGGCGTTCCGCCAGACGGTACAGGCATGGGTGAACCAGCTGTGGGCCGAGAAAGACCAGCGCATCGAGCAGTTGCGGGCCGAGCGGCGCTGAGCCGGCTCCGCCTCCGGCAAGCCCGAATCCACCGCCGCTCCTGTGTAGGAGCGGCCTCGTGCCGCGAACACCGGCGAAGCCGGTGCCATACACCGAGTCGCCTGTTTCGCGGGTAAACCCGCTCCCACAGGTCCCCGCTAAATCAACAAGTTATGTGTAGTTCTATGAAAGCGGGTTTACCGGAGTGCCGGATCACCGCGAACACGGGCGAAGCCCGTGCCAGACAACGCGTCGTTTGGCTTCGCGATAGCCCGGCAACCAGCGCCCGCAGATTCAGCACCGTGCTCTAGACCGACGGCTGAACCAACGGCGCCGGCGTCGTCCACAAATTCCCCAGGTTCTGCAACAACGACCCGGCAATCCCCTGTTGCCCCAGGTATTGCAGGATCAACGGCGCAAACTGCCCGATCATCCCGGTATCCATGCCCAACGCCTTGAACGCATTGTCCAGGTCGGTGCGGTTCTCTACCTCACCGCCCAGGGCATTGCCCAACGGCGTCGCGTTCTTGTCCCCACCGAGCAACTGCCCCAGCCCGCTCAAGCCGCCCAATGCGTTTGCGCCAGACAGCAGGTCCAGCCCCGGCACCGCCTTGGTCAATTGCCCATAGTCATCGCCACTGAGGTTGTTACGCGCCAGCCCCAACATCGCACCAGCACCACCGATGGCCTGCTCAGGGGTGATCTTCAGTTCGCTGCCCAAGGTGTTGAGCAAGTTGGCCTGGCCAGCCGGCGCTTGCACCTGGGCGCCCTGCTGCGGATGCTGCGTGGACGAGACCGCACTGGCCACATCGCTGAGGTTGAAGGCGAGCACCGGGCTTGCGGCCAGGGTCATCAGGGTTGCCAGGGTGAATGCTTTCATCAGGAAGAACCTCATTGGCCGGGATGGCCAGGAAACGAGGCATTCGACTGAGCACCCGAGCCTTTGTTCCAGCCCGACGGTCGGCTCCCGGTCGGGCCAGACGACGAGGCAAGTCACCGACCATCCAGCCCTAGGGACTGCCGCTAAACCTGTGGAAGCGGGCTCAATCCTCGGGCCGCTTCTCGACTGCACGGGTCAACGCATCCGCCTGGCCCCAGGCAATCTGCATGGCCCGCAGCCCGAGTTGCAGCAACTGCCGGGTTTCCTCGTCTTTGATGCGATCCAATGCGCGGTGGCTGTCGCTGAAGGCGAACATCAGGTAGTGGGAGACGTTCATCAGCACGTACTCCATCGGCACGACACCATCCTGGATGGCACGGGCGAGGGATTTGTCGGGGGGAAGAATGAATTGATGGGGTGGGTCGGGGACGATTTTTTTCATTAGGCACCATACCTTGTCAGGTCCACCTGCTGCTTCCACCCATCAGGGTGACAGTTGCACGCGGGGTGGAAGACCAGGCGTATGGCGAACCCGGTAGACCCAAAGGTCTCCCGCGTGCAACTGTCATAACGACAGCCATCGACATTGCCGGGCTTCCACACCCGATCGCTGAACCCTCAGCGACGGACAGAGCCTAGTGGGCAGTGTTTCCCCGGACAATCAGACGCTTATCGACAGACTGCGTAGGATAATTCCGTCAACTCCCAGTGACTGTAGGAAGCAGGCCATGAACACGTAGGCCGTTTCTGCATAACTAGCATTTTTGCCAGTAGCCGCCATCTACGTACCGCCTGACTATTTAGCTCCCTACCTGACCTGATCCAAACGCAGGAGAGCGATCGTGGAAACTCAAGCAGGCAAAACGTTGCACTTTTATCAAGGAGACTGGCTCGTCACCATCAATCGCGCCGGCCAACCACGTGCAATTCTCCGCGCTACGGACATTCCCTTGGCCGAGCATTCAAAGGGAAGTCAAGCAACCAAAATATTGGCCGTAGATAAAAAAGGCTCGGCTTTGATCGCACTGAATGCTAATAAAAAACAACATGCCTTCACTGCGTATGGCCACTCACCCTCAAGTGAGGAAAGCATGAGTTCAATTCAATTCAATGGCCAATATGCAGACCCACTGACTGCCAGCTATCTCCTAGGAAATGGCTATCGAGCCTACTGCCCCAGCATTATGCGCTTCAATAGCCCCGATACACTTAGTCCATTTGAAGAGGGTGGGCTGAATGGCTATGCCTATGTTCAGAACGACCCAGTAAACTTTATCGACCCTTCAGGTCATTTTAGTTTTTTCAGCCATTCGCGAACGTTCAGGGGTGAAGCCAGGGTTATCGAGGCTGGGGCTTTCGCCTTTATGGCGAAACATCCAACTAACAAAGGAAAGCAAGCCATAACCTTAGCAGTTCATGGATCAGGCGGAAAAATTCATGGCCAACGTAAATCTCTGGATGCAAAGGGAATAATTAGTAACCTGGAAAAAGAAAACTTCAAAACTAAAGATTACGATATCCACCTCATTTCCTGCACATCTGCCGACACCCCCAAAGGCGCTGAATATTCTCTGGCGCAAGAGATCGCAAACTTAACCAAAAAAACTGTAATTGGATACTCCGGAACTGTACACGCCAGCACAAAGTTTAACAGACAAGGGCGACACACATTTATTAGTCACACCGTCTGGGAGGAAATATCATCATTCCGTCCAAAAACAAAAGTAAACTTCGACAGAAAAGTCTTTAAACCGCAAGCTCAGACCAATAATTTGCGGAAGTCGTAGCTGAAATCCGCCAGGGCTGCGCATCCATGTCAAATTAACTACGTGGAAGCACTCCCGCCCTGTGATTAAGTCAGCACAGGCAAGCTCACTGAACCTGTCGCGGCCATCGCGGGGTAAACCCTCGGGCTCAACACACAGGACGGTCCTCGCCTGCACTGTTCAGCGCATCCGCCCAGGTCGGTGTAAGGCGTTTTTGCATAACTAGAATTTTTGTCAGTATAAAACGGGCATGTTTCCTATCAGAATCAACTAGAGACTGTTTTCTAGAGCTGCCGCAATAAGGAAACCAACATGGCAACCAACACATCAATAAACCTTATTTTCTACAAACATTTCAAATTGATTAAAATTCAAAAAGGCGAACAAGCTTGCGCCATATTCCGCGCAGCGACAACGCCTCTAGAGGAGCACCAAACAGCCTCAGCCGAAGTCAATTTACTGGCGACAAACAAAAACAGTTCAATACTGTGAACAGGACGAAAATATATTTTATTGGCGAGACCCAAGCGCTAATCGCGACGATTCACTAAAATAAATAAGCCTGAATACGTTGATTATTAATTTTTTCCAGCAACCTCAGCCCTCAACAGTTACCAGCCTCTGTCTGAGCATTATTGAAAGCACTGACTGTACATAGGAGATCGCCATGAAGCGCCAAGTCAACAGCACTCAATTTTTCTACCAGAACGGCAAACTAGCAACCGTCAGTCAACCGGGCCAGCAGCGCGCGATCTTCCGCAGCGCCGAACTTCCTCTGGCCGAATTGGAGGCAGGAAGCAGCCCACACGCCGCACTGCTGGAAACCGACCAAAGCGGCTCCGTGCTGGCCGCCCAGCGAGATAGCGACGAGGAAGAACACTATTGCTACACCGTGTATGGGCATGATCCATCACAGCCTTCGGTACGCACGCAGGCTGGTTTCAATGGCGAACGTATTGAGGCCGTGGCGCAAGGGTACCTACTGGGTAATGGCTACAGGTTATACAACCCTGCACTGATGCGCTTTCAGGCACCGGACAATGTCAGCCCTTTCGACGAAGGTGGCTTGAATGCGTACAGCTATTGCCAAGGCGACCCGGTGAATAACACTGACCCTAGCGGACATTTCTCTCTCTGGCGGCCGCAGACTTGGATTACCACGCGCACTACACGAAATGAGCAGCGCCTTGCGGCTCTGAATAAACTGATACCTGATATTGAAGCTAAAACCTCACAAATCGCAGCGCTAAATGGGGGCTACACCGACCTCTCCAAAAATGCTGCAAAAAAAATCTTTTCCGCGAAACTAGAAAGATTAATTGAAAGAGCAGAAAGAAAGGCTAACAAACTTGACACATATAAATACAACAAACCTGAGCGCACTTGGGAAATCATAGAAGACGCTAAAATCACAATAAAACCGCCTGAAAAATACATACACCCTCAGAAGGTAAATAAAGGACCCTTTGGACGTAACGACAGGAGACCTAACCCATATGGTGACGGCGGTGAAGACCAGTCAAAATCTACCTCCATCACAATGAATGTTATCCGCAAAACCTGACAACAACCTGGAATACGCTAGCTGCTCATTACCCTGCAATAGCTAGTGAATATAAAAAGCATTTCAGTGTGCCGAGGATATGTGCCCCATCTGAAAGTTTCCATAACTATCGAGTAGGAGGCGGCTTTACAGCCGCCGTCCTCTTACACCACCGTGCGTACGGTTCCGTACACGGCGGTTCAGGTTATGCGGCTAAGCCGGTTAATTTTATCCAGCATCGATTGTTCCAGTCCGGTGGTCGGCTCTAGATCAGACCGTCGACGAGGACGATTACAGATCATTCAGCCCCTTGGGTTGCGTTGTCACGCGGAGAACTGATTCCGCAAGCACGCCTCGCACCCTATGGGAGCGGGCTTGCCGGAGTGCCGGACTACCACGAAGCAGACGACGCGGTAGAGGATCGGGGACGATTTTTCATATGATCACCATATTGGCTATGGGCCACCCGTTCGTTTCCACACATTGGGGTGACAGCTGTACGCGGGGTGGAAAACCAGGCATATGGCGGACCCGGTAGGCCCAAAGGTCTCCCGCGTGCAACTGTCATAACGACAGCCATCGACATTGCCGGGCTTCCACACCCGATCGCTGAACCCTCAGCGACGGACAGAGCCTAGCGGGCAGTGTTTCCCCGGACAATCAGACGCTCATCGACAGACTGCGTAGGATAATTCCATCAACTCCTAGTGACTGTAGGAAGCAGGCCAGGAACACGTAGGCCGTTTCTGCATAACTAGCATTTTTGCCAGTAGCCCTAGCGCCCAACACCAATTCAGCATCCTGCTTCAGCACGATTGAAAAGCACTCACTGCAAACAGGAGATCGCGATGAAGCGCCAAGCTACCACCACTCAATTCTTCTACCAAAACGGCAAGCTCGCTACGGTCAACCAGGGCGGACAGAAGCGGGCCATCTTCCGTAGCGCCGACATGCCGTTAGCCGAACTCTCGACAGGCGAACGCCAAGAAACCGGGCTGCTTGAGGTCGACCAGAATGGCTCTGTGCTAAAAGTCTCGGGGGATGCCGATGATGAAGAACGCCATGTTTACTCAGCATACGGCCATGATCCGTCCCTGCCCTCGCAGCGCACTATGGCCGGGTTCAACGGCGAGCATATCGAAGCGGTAGCAGCAGGTTATTTGCTGGGGAACGGATATAGGCTATTCAACCCTGCGCTAATGCGTTTTCACTCAGCTGACAGCCTCAGTCCTTTCGGTATAGGTGGCCTTAATGCTTACAGTTACTGCCAAGGCGACCCGATAAACTTTAAAGACCCTTCCGGCCACACTTTACAAAGGCTATTGATTTCTTTAGGCCTCAGAAAGAGGCGCGCAGGCGTAGCTGAGCTAATAAAATCCACTTCAAACATTTCGAAACACTTGGTAAATCGAGACTATAACTTGCCAAGTTATAAAGCGGCTCTTAGGGAGTTTGGCTACGATGGCGTTCCTTCTCCGAAATACACCACCTTACCTACCCAGGGGCAATCTGTAATAACCGAGCCGATGTTCGAAGGCATACCAATAAACATTAGTTCAGGTGCGGTTTCAAGCAAAATTCGAGCAGTGGACCGTCGCCTGGAAAACCTTAGAAGCGAATTAGAAGGCCTCAAACCAGAACAACCTGGCTCAGCACAACTGGCTGGAACTCACATCAAAGAGATCGAGGCACTGGAGACTATGGAACGGATGCTCATAATCCGCAGCGAAAGGCTAAATCTAAATAGATGAACGGGCATTTAGAAACTATCCTAAAAAGGAGCCCCTCGACTCAAGGGGCTCTGTAGTCAAACCACGGAGTTCAAGCCGCACCCCACATCTTATGCGGGTCAATCACAAACTTCTTCGGCACCCCTGCATCGAACTCGCCATACCCTTCCGGCGCCTGATCCAGATTGATCACCTGCACCCCCACCACTTCAGCAATATTGATGCGGTCCCACATGATCGCCTGCATCAGCTGGCGGTTGTATTTCATGGTCGGGGTTTGCCCGGTGTGGAAGCTGTGCGACTTGGCCCAGCCCAGACCGAAGCGGATGCTCAACGCGCCGATCTTGGCAGCGGCATCCACCGCGCCTGGGTCTTCGGTCACGTACAGGCCCGGAATACCTATGCTGCCGGCCACCCGGGTCACTTGCATCAGCGAGTTGAGCACCGTGGCCGGGGCCTCGTGCTTGGCGCCTTCGTGGCCGTGGCCACGGGCTTCGAAGCCTACCGCGTCAACGGCGCAGTCCACTTCTGGCTCGCCGAGGATATCGACGATCTGCTCGTGCAGCGGGGTATCTTTGGACAGGTCGACCACCTCGAAGCCTTGCGACTTGGCATGGGCCAGGCGTGCCGGGTTCAGGTCGCCGACGATCACGCAGGCGGCGCCCAACAGGCGCGCCGAGGCAGCGGCGGCGAGGCCGACCGGGCCGGCACCAGCCACATACACGGTGCTGCCTGGGCCGACACCGGCAGTAACGGCGCCGTGGTAGCCGGTGGGCAGAATGTCCGACAGGCAGGTCAGGTCACGGATCTTTTCCATGGCCTTGTCGCGCTCGGGCAGTTTCAGCAGGTTGAAGTCGGCATACGGCACCAGCACGTACTCAGCCTGGCCACCGGTCCAGTCGCCCATGTCGACGTAGCCGTAGGCGCCACCGGCGCGGGCGGGGTTGACGGTCAGGCACACGCCGGTGTGCATTTCCTTGCAGGAGCGGCAACGGCCGCACGCGACGTTGAACGGTACCGAGACCAGGTCGCCGATCTGCATGCGCTCGACGTCACGGCCTTTCTCGACGATTTCACCGGTGATTTCGTGGCCCAGAACCAGGCCGACTTGGGCAGTAGTGCGGCCACGGACCATGTGCTGGTCGGAGCCGCAAATGTTGGTGGAAACCACCTTCAAAATGACGCCGTGCTCGATCTTCTTACCGCGCGGATCCTGCATCTTGGGGTAGTCGATCTTCTGCACCTCGACCTTACCTGCGCCGAGATACACCACTCCACGATTACCAGACATGCTCTTACCTCGCTTGATTTTTATTTATGCAGCGGTGGTTGAACCTGCCGCCATCCCTGGGCGGCATGTGTTACTGGAATGAGGAGGATTGTGGGCCCGATAGGGGATGTCGCGGTGACTGGAAACGACAGGGAGATGCCTCTTAGCGGCAAAAAAAACCGGGGCCGCTTTGCGGCCCTCTAGCGACACAAGGCCGCTCCTACAGGGGATCGCGTGGTCCTGTAGGAGCGGCCTTGCCGGGGCGCCGGACCGGTCGGAAAGGGCTGCAGAGCAGCCCCAATGTCAAAGCACGACGGTACGATTGGCGTTCAGGAACACCCGGCGCTCGATGTGGTACCCCACCGCTCGCGCCAGGGTCAGGCATTCGATATCGCGCCCCTTGGCGATCAGGTCTTCCGGGTAGTGGCTGTGGTCCACCACCTCGACGCCCTGGGCGATGATCGGGCCTTCGTCGAGGTCGTTGTTGATGTAGTGCGCGGTGGCACCGACCATCTTCACGCCCTTGTTGTAGGCCTGGTGATACGGCTTGGCGCCCTTGAAGCCGGGCAGCAGCGAGTGATGGATGTTAATCGCACGGCCATCGAGCTGGCGGCACAGCTCGGGCGACAGCACCTGCATGTAGCGGGCAAGAATCACCAGCTCCGCGCCGGTCTGCTCGATCACCTGCAACACCTTGCGCTCTTGCGCCGGTTTGTCGTTCGGGTCGAGGGCGAAGTGGTAGTACGGAATCTTGTGCCAGTGCGCCAGCGGTTCAAGGTCGGGGTGGTTGGACACCACCGCGACCACGTCCATGCCCAGCTGGCCAATGCGCTGGCGATACAGCAGGTCGTTCAGGCAATGGTCGGCCTTGGACACCATGATCACCACCTTGGGGCGGTGATTTGGCGCGGTCAGCTCGAAGGCCATGCCGAACGCTGCGCTACGCTCGGCAAGGCCGGCCCGGAAACCGTCCTCGTCGAAACCGTCAGGAGCGCGGAACTCCACGCGAATGAAGAACCGCCCCGACAGCCGGTCGTCGAACGAATGGTGCTCGGTGACGTAGCAGCGCTGCTCGTAGAGGTGACGCGTCACTACATCGACGGTGCCGAGCATGCTCGGGCAGTCGGCAGTGAGAATCCAGGTGTCCGGTGCCCGACTCATGCTGTGTGCTCCTTAGGCTTCGATGGCCAAGCCGTACTCGGCCGATGCGTCCTGCAGCCACAGCCACCAGTAGTCGGAGAAGCTGCGACGGATCATCAGTTCCCAGGTGTCTTCGGCGGTACGGCGGATCACCAGCTGCGACTTGGCGAACACGGTGCCGATGGCCTTGCCGACCGGGAAGTTGTTGGGGTGTACGTCGTAGCTGGTGGACTTCATCAGCACGTCACGCACGTTCGGGCCGCGCAGTTCGAGCAGGGTCTGCCCGCCGCTGACGTTGACCACCTGGATGTGCTGGCCGTCGAGGGCTGCACGCAGCTTGTTCTCGACTTCCACTTCCTGGCCGCCAGGCACGATCAGCAGATACTCGTCCGGGCCCATCCATTGCAGCGACATCTCGCCGTTGGCGACCACGGTCAGGGCCACCGGCAGTTCCAGGCCCAGGGCCTTGTGCACGCCGCCGGCAAAGGCCGGGTCATGGCCATCGCCACGCAGGGTGAGGTGGCCGAGGAATTTCTTCTCGCGCAGGGTCACACCTGCGTTCTTGCGGCCTTTGCCGACCAGGCTGGCCAGGTCGGCGTGGTGCAGCGGCGACTGAGCCTTGGCGTTGCCGCCAGGGTTTTGCTCGAAGACGTTGATAGCGCTCATTTGTTACCTGCCTTGAATTCTTGTTGATCGCAAAGACTGGAGATCAGGCAAAGGGCGCCTAGGCGCAGGCGGTCCTGTGGGAGCGGGCTTGCCCGCGAAGAAGGCGGCGTTGCCACCATCGCATTCGCGGGCAAGCCCGCTCCCACAGGTACCTCTTCTGGCCATCGGCGCGCGGTTTGCCTCACGCAGCCTTAAACGTTCTGCCGCTCACCCTTCGGATCGAAGAACACCGAAGACACGATTTCCGCCTCGATCACGCTGCCATCGGCTTGCGGCGAGTAGACGCGTTCACCCATGCGCTTCAGGCCGCCCTTGACCACGCCCATGGCGAACGAATAGCCCAGGGAGTTGGAGGCGTAGCTGGAGGTGACGTGACCCACCATGTCCATCGGGATCGGCTGCTTGGGATCGAACACCAACTGAGCGCCCTCAGGCAGCCACTTGGTCGGATCGATCGGCTTGAGGCCGACCAGCTGCTTGCGGTTCTCGCGCACGCAGTCCTCGCGGTTCATGCCGCGCAGGCCGATCCACGAGAACGGCTTGTTGCGGCCCACGCACCAGCTCATATTGAGGTCGTCCGGGGTCATCGAGCCGTCGGTGTCCTGGCCCACGATGATGAAGCCCTTCTCGGCCCGCAGCACGTGCATGGTCTCGGTGCCATACGGGGTCAGGTTGTACTTCTTGCCGGCCTCGATGATCTGTTCCAGCACGCCCATGGCGTAGTTAGCCTGCACGTTGACTTCGTACGACAGCTCGCCGGTGAACGAGATACGGAACACGCGGGCAGGCACACCGCCGACGTTGCCTTCCTTCCAGGTCATGAACGGGAAGGCTTCCTTGTCCATGTCGATGTCGGTCAGCTCGCTGAGCAGCTTGCGGCTGTTCGGGCCGGACAGGGTCATGGTGGCCCAGTGGTCGGTGACGGAGGTGAAGTACACCTTCATGTCCGGCCATTCGGTCTGGTGGTACAGCTCCAGCCATTGCAGCACGCGGGCGGCGCCGCCGGTGGTGGTGGTCATGATGAAGTGGTTGTCGCCGACGCAGGCAGTCACGCCGTCGTCGAAGACCATGCCATCCTCTTTGCACATCAGGCCGTAGCGGGCCTTGCCCACGTCGAGCTTGGTCCAGGCGTTGGTGTACACGCGGTTGAGGAACTCGCGCGCATCCGGGCCCTGGATGTCGATCTTACCCAGGGTCGAGGCGTCGAGCAGGCCAACGCTGTCACGTACCGCCTTGCACTCGCGCTCAACGGCAGCGTGGATGTCTTCACCGGGTTTTGGGAAGTACCACGGACGCTTCCACTGGCCGACGTCCTCGAACTCGGCGCCATTCTTCACATGCCAGGCATGCAGGGCGGTGAAGCGCACCGGCTCGAACAGGTGGCCACAGTGACGACCGGCAACGGCGCCGAAGGTCACCGGGGTGTAGTTCGGGCGGAACATGGTGGTGCCCATTTCCGGGATACCGATGCCCAGCGAACGGGCGGCGATGGCCAGGCCGTTGATGTTGCCCAGCTTGCCCTGGTCGGTACCGAAGCCCAGCGCGGTGTAGCGCTTGACGTGCTCGACCGACTCGAAGCCTTCGCGGGTGGCCAGCTCGATGGCGGCGGCAGTGACGTCGTTCTGTTGGTCGACGAACTGCTTGGGCGCACGCGCCGTGCCTTTGTCATGCGGCACCTGGAACAGGGCCACGGTGGCCTCTTCCTTGCGTGCCACGGTTTTCGGGACGCTGCCGGCGACCGCCTTGAAACCGGCCTCGGTGGCGGCGCGGGCGCCACCTTCGAAACCATCGGCAATCACGTCGCTCAGTGGGTAGACACCGTTCACACCGCCCACGCAGACGCGTTTCTGCGGCGCATCGCCCGGCACGAAGCCGAGGATGTCCTCACGCCATACCGGGCGACCGCCCAGGTGCGAGGCCAGGTGAACCACAGGGCTGTAGCCACCGGAGGTCGCGATCAGGTCGCAGTCCAGGGTCTCGCCGGGGCTGGTGACCTGGTGCGCCTGCACATCGATGGCGGCCACGCGGGCGCCGGTAACGTGCTTGCTGCCCTTGGCCTCGATCACGGCGCTGGAGGTCAGGATACGGATGCCCTTGGCGCGCGCTTCCTCGACCAGCGAACCACGCGGGTTGTGGCGGGCGTCAGCGATGGCGACTACTTGCAAGCCAGCGTCATGCCAGTCCAGTGCGGTGCGGTAGGCGTGGTCGTTGTTGGTCGACAGCACCAGCTTGCGGCCCGGTGCCACGCCGTAACGGCGTACGTAGGTCGACACGGCGCCGGCCAGCATGTTGCCGGGCACGTCGTTGTTGGCGTAGACCAGCGGACGCTCATGCGCGCCGGCGGCCAGCACCACACGCTTGGCGCGTACGCGGTGGACCCGGTGGCGAACCTGGCCAATCGGTGCGCGATCACCGAGGTGGTCGGTCAGACGCTCATGAATGGTCAGGAAGTTGTGGTCGTGGTAGCCGTTGACCGTGGCGCGCGGCAGCAAGGTCACTTCTGGCAGGTTTTCCAGCTCCTTGACCACGCTGGCGACCCACTCGGCGGCCGGTTTGCCGTCCAGGGTCTCGCGGGTGTCGAGCAGGCTGCCGCCGAACTCTTCCTGTTCATCGGCCACAATCACGCGGGCGCCACTGCGCGCGGCAGAGAGTGCCGCGGCGAGGCCGGCAGGGCCTGCACCGACCACCAGCACGTCGCAGTGCTGGTTCATGTAGTCGTAGCTGTCCGGGTCGTTCTGCAGCGGCGCGCGGCCAAGACCTGCGGCCTTGCGGATGTACTTCTCGTAGGTCATCCAGAACGACTTGGGGTACATGAAGGTTTTGTAGTAGAAGCCCGGCGGCATCATGCTGCCCCCGACTTTACCCAGGATACCCATCATGTCGTTGTTGACGTTCGGCCAACCGTTGGTGCTGGTGGCGACCAGACCGGCGTACAGCGCCTGCTGGGTGGCGCGCACGTTGGGGATCTGGGTGGCTTCGCTGGAGCCAATCTGCAAGATGGCGTTCGGCTCCTCGGGGCCTGCGGCGATGATGCCGCGCGGACGCGAGTACTTGAAGCTGCGACCAACGATGTCGACGCCGTTGGCCAGCAGGGCAGCGGCCAGGCTGTCGCCGGCATAGCCCTGGTAGGTCTTGCCGTTGAAGCTGAAGTTCAGCACCTTGCTGCGGTCGATACGGCCGCCGCTGGCGAGGCGATAGGTCTGGCTCATACTTTTTCCCCTTGGCCCTTGGCGGTCGCGGCGCCCGCGCCTTGCTTGCCGGCAGCGGTAACTTGAGGCTTCTCGCCGATCTTGTAGGTTTCCAGAATTTCGTAGGTCACGGTGTCGCGGGTGACGTTGAAGTACTGGCGGCAGCCGGCGACGTGGTCCCACAGTTCATGGTGAATACCGCGCGGGTTGTCGCGGTAGAACATGTAGGTGCCCCACTCCTGGTCGGAGCAGGCGTTGGGGTCCAGCGGACGGGCAATGTGCGCCTGGCCAGAGGCGTGGAACTCTTCTTCGGAGCGCAGCTCGCCGCAGTGGGGACAGAAAATGTGCAACATGACGGTGTCTCCGGTTAGTGGGCGACGGCAGCGGCGCCGTGTTCGTCGATCAATGCGCCGTTGTAGAAACGGTCCATGGAGAACGGTGCGGCCAATGGGTGCATTTCGCCCTTGGCCAGGCTCGCAGCGAACACGTTGCCCGAACCTGGGGTCGCCTTGAAGCCGCCGGTGCCCCAGCCACAGTTGAAGAACAGGTTCTTGACCGGGGTCTTGGTGATGATCGGGCAGGCGTCGGGCGAGGTATCGACGATGCCACCCCATTGACGGTTCATGCGCACGCGCGAGAGGTTGGGGAACATCTCGACGATCGCTTGCAGGGTGTGCTCGATCACCGGGTACGAACCGCGCTGGCCGTAGCCGACCCAACCGTCGATACCCGCACCGATGACCAGGTCGCCTTTGTCGGACTGGCTGATGTAGCCGTGCACCGCGTTGGACATGATCACGCTGTCGATGATCGGCTTGATCGGCTCGGACACCAGCGCTTGCAGCGGGTGGGATTCGAGCGGCAGGCGGAAGCCTGCGAGCTTGGCCATGTGCCCGGAGTTACCGGCAGTGACCACACCGACGCGCTTGGCACCGATGAAGCCCTTGTTGGTCTCGACACCGATGACCGCGCCGTTTTCCTTGCGGAAACCGGTCACCTCGGTCTGCTGGATCAGGTCCACGCCCAAGGCATCGGCGGCACGCGCGAAGCCCCAGGCCACGGCGTCGTGACGCGCCACGCCGCCACGCCGTTGCACGGTCGCACCGAGGATCGGATAGCGGGTGTTCTTCGAGCAGTCCAGGTACGGAATCTCGGCGGCGACTTGCGCCGTGTTGAGCAGTTCGCCGTCCACGCCATTGAGGCGGTTGGCGCTGACACGGCGCTCGGAGTCACGCATGTCTTGCAGGGTGTGGCACAGGTTGTAGACACCGCGCTGGGAGAACATCACGTTGTAGTTCAGGTCCTGCGACAGGCCTTCCCACAATTTCATGGCGTGTTCGTACAGGTGCGCCGACTCGTCCCACAGGTAGTTGGAACGCACGATGGTGGTGTTACGGGCGGTGTTGCCGCCGCCCAGGTAACCCTTCTCGATCACCGCGACGTTGGTGATGCCGTGTTCCTTGGCCAGGTAGTAGGCGGTGGCCAGGCCATGCCCGCCACCGCCGACGATGACCACGTCATAGACCTTCTTAGGGGTCGGCGTGCGCCACATGCGCTGCCAGTTTTCGTGGTGGCTGAGGGAGTGTTTGAAGAGGCCGAAGCCCGAATAGCGTTGCATGGTGTGTTACTCCACTCAGCGGTAGACCGGGAAGTCGGCGCACAGCGCGGCGACGTTCTTGGCGACATCGGCCTCGACGTCGGCATCGCCCAAGTTGTCCAGCACATCGCAGATCCAGCCGGCCAGCGCGACGCACTGAGCGACCTTGAAACCGCGAGTGGTGACCGCCGGGGTGCCGATACGCAGGCCCGAGGTGACGAACGGCGACTGTGGGTCGTTCGGCACGGCGTTCTTGTTGACGGTGATGTGGGCGCGGCCGAGGGCGGCATCCGCGTCCTTGCCGGTCAGGCCCTGACGGATCAGGCTGACCAGGAACAGGTGGTTGTCGGTACCGCCCGAGACCACGTCATAGCCACGCTCGATGAACACCTGGGCCATGGCCTGGGCGTTTTCGATGACCTGCTGCTGGTAGGCCTTGAAGCCAGGCTCCAGCGCTTCCTTGAAGCACACCGCCTTGGCGGCGATCACGTGCATCAGCGGGCCGCCCTGGGCGCCAGGGAAGACGGCGGCGTTGAGCTTTTTCTCGATCTCTTCGTTGGCCTTGGCCAGGATCAGGCCACCACGCGGACCGCGCAGGGTCTTGTGGGTGGTGGTGGTGACCACGTCGGCGAAGGGGATCGGGTTCGGGTACAGGCCTGCGGCGACCAGGCCGGCAACGTGGGCCATGTCGACGAACAGCAGCGCACCGACTTTGTCGGCGATGGCGCGGAAACGTGGGAAATCAAGGGTTTTCGAGTAGGCCGAGAAGCCTGCGACGATCATCTTGGGCTTGTGCTCGACGGCCAAGCGCTCGACTTCATCGTAGTCGATCAAGCCGGTATTGGTATCGATACCGTACTGAACAGCGTTATACAGCTTGCCCGAGCTGGATACCTTGGCGCCGTGAGTCAGGTGGCCGCCGTGTGCCAGGCTCATGCCCAGGATGGTATCACCGGCCTGCAGCAGGGCCAGGTACACGGCGCTGTTGGCCGAGGAGCCGGAATGCGGCTGGACGTTGGCGTAGTCGGCGCCGAACAACTGCTTGGCGCGCTCAATGGCCAACGCCTCGACTTTGTCGACGTGCTCACAGCCACCGTAGTAGCGCTTGCCCGGATAGCCTTCGGCGTACTTGTTGGTCAGGCCGCTGCCCTGGGCCTGCATCACGCGCTTGCTGGTGTAGTTCTCCGAGGCGATCAGCTCGATGTGATCTTCCTGGCGCTGTTCTTCGGCATTCATCGCCGCCAGCAGTGCATCGTCATAACCCTGGATCTGGTCTTGCTTGCTGAACATCGTGTTTCTCCCGGCAGCGATCAGTTCTTGTTTGGAGAGGGATTAGTCACCCTTTGCGGCGATGTTATGACTGGGCCGGGGGGCACAGATGCCTGCGCGCGCCTTGCAATGGCGCGTTTACGACATTGACCGATTGGCAGTGATGGTCCTTTCGCGGTGGTCCGGTATTCCGGCCCGCTCCCATAGTCTTCGAGAGCGCTACAACCCCTGTGGGATCGGGCTTGCCCGCGCAAGGGCCAGTCCAGGCTAACAAGGCACCCCGGTTGTATAGGCAACCTGCGAATCAATGGTTTAGAGTGCTTTCCTGCGTCGTAAAAAGGACAGGCGTCATGACCGACAACAACCAACAATTCGCCAGCGACAACTACTCCGGCATCTGCCCTGAAGCCTGGAGCGCGATGGAAAAGGCCAACCAGGGCCATGAACGCGCCTACGGCGACGACCAATGGACCGAACGCGCCGCCGAGTATTTTCGTAAATTGTTCGAAACCGACTGCGAGGTGTTCTTCGCCTTCAACGGCACCGCTGCCAACTCTCTGGCCCTGGCCTCGCTGTGCCAGAGCTACCATAGCGTGATCTGTTCGGAGACTGCCCACGTCGAGACTGACGAGTGCGGCGCGCCGGAGTTCTTCTCCAATGGCTCCAAGCTACTCACCGCTGCCAGCGTCAGCGGCAAGCTCACCCCGCAGTCGATCCGCGAAGTGGCGCTCAAGCGCCAGGACATCCACTACCCCAAGCCACGCGTGGTGACCATCACCCAGGCCACCGAAGTTGGCACCGTGTACAGCCCCGAGGAGCTCAAGGCGATTAGCGCTACCTGCAAGGAGCTGGGCCTGAACCTGCACATGGACGGCGCGCGCTTCACCAACGCCTGTGCATTCCTCGGCTGCTCGCCGGCAGAGCTGACCTGGAAAGCCGGCGTCGATGTACTGTGCTTTGGCGGCACCAAGAACGGCATGGCGGTAGGCGAGGCGATCCTGTTCTTCAACCGCCAACTGGCCGAAGACTTCGACTACCGCTGCAAGCAGGCCGGGCAACTGGCCTCGAAGATGCGCTTCCTGTCTGCGCCCTGGGTGGGCCTGCTGGAAGACGGCGCCTGGCTGCGCCACGGCGCACATGCCAACCACTGCGCGCAGTTGCTGGCATCGCTGGTGAGTGACCTGCCGGGCATCGAGCTGATGTTCCCGGTGCAAGCCAACGGGGTGTTCCTGCACATGCCGGAGCCGGCCATCGAGGCCCTGCGCGCCAAGGGCTGGCGCTTCTACACCTTCATTGGCAGCGGCGGCGCGCGGTTCATGTGTTCGTGGGACACCGAAGAGGCGCGCGTGCGTCAGCTGGCGGCGGATATCCGCAGCATCGTCGGCGCCTGACGCCTAATCCTGCGCCCTTGCCGGGGCGCAGGACTTTTACTGCTCGCCGATGGTACGGCTGATGGCATCGACCGTGGCGTCGATCTGCGCTTGTGTGCGCTCAAGCGTCTGCTGATGCTCGCGCTGTAGCTCGATCTGCTTGGAGCACAGGTTCAGGGCAGCCAACACCAGGAGCTTGTCGCCAATCAGAGTCGGGTAATTGCGCTTGGTTTCGGCCAGGGCGGCATTGAGCATGCGCACGGCTTGGGACAGCGTCTCTTCCTGCCCCTCGGGCGCCTTGAGCGAATAGTCGTTGCCCAGGATCGACACGACATTGATCGGCTGCGCGTGCAGTCTCATGCGCCGACAACGCCAGCGCTGGCGCGGTCGACCAGCGCCTGGATGCGCGCGGCGGTCGCGCCGTGCTTCTCTTCCTGCTCCATCAGCGACAGTTGCAGGGTTTCGTTCTCTTCCTTGGCTTGGGCCAGTTCTTGGGCCAGTTGCGCGTTTTTGTGCATCAGGTCAGTGACCAGTTGCTCGAGTTGATTCAGGGAAGTTTCCAGCATGGGGGCAATCTCGGGTTGTTGCAGAGGGCGCACACGATAAGGAAAAACCTGCGCCACCGCCATTAAATATCGGATTCATAAGGTTTTTGCCTGGTCAGGTTGACCTGAGATTGGCCGGCTTGTTCCGGCTATGGGCAACCACTGGTCAGGAAACACCGCCGCCCCCGCCGCGCTGGTGCGCCCACAAGCAAACGCGGGCAAGCGCACCCCCTTCGAGATCGCTTGATCCCTGTGGGGGCGGGCTTGCCCGCGAAGTTTCGAATTCGAGGCGGATCAGTATTCGATCCGTACGTCCCCTTTTGGCACGCTACAGCACGACAGGATATAGCCCTCGGCTTCATCCTCCTCGGTAATCCCGCCGTTGTGCTCCATGGTCACCTCACCACCCAGCTTGAGCACCTTGCAGGTGCCGCAGATGCCCATGCCGCAGGCCTTGGGAATCATCAACCCGACCTTGGCCGCAGCAGCATGCACGGTTTCGCCAGGGGCGATGCGGATGCTCTTGTCGCTGTCGACGAACTCCACCAGGTTCAGGTCGCTGGCGTCGAGCTGTGGCGCATCGGCGGCAGCTTCGGCATGCTCCACCGCGTCGGCCTTGGCCTCGGGCGGCGTCGCGCCGAACGACTCCTCGTGGTAGTTCTTCATGTCGAAGCCAACCGCTTCGAGCATGCGCTTGACCGCGTTCATGTACGGCGTCGGGCCACAGCAGAAGATCACCCGCTCCATGTAGTCCGGGGCGATCAGTTCCATCAACCGCTGGTTCAGGTAACCCCGGTAGCCTGCCCAAGGCTCACCCAGGCCATGCTTCTCGCAAATGATGTGCAGGCTGAAGTTGGGGATGCGCGAGGCCATCTGTTCCAACTCACGGTGGAAGATGATGTCTTTCGGCGACCGGGCACTGTGTACGAAGACCATATCAACATTGGCGTTGGTGTCGTAGAACCAACGCGCCATCGACATGACCGGGGTGATGCCGACACCACCGGACAGGTACAGCATTTTCTGCGCCGGGAAATCGATGGCGTTGAACAAGCCCACCGGCCCGTGCACCGGCAGCTCGGTGCCTTCGTGCATGGTGTCGTGGAGGAAGTTGGAGACCAGCCCGCCGGGTACGCGCTTGACCGTGATCGAGAAACTGTAGGGCACCGACGGCGAGCTTGAGATGGTATAGGAACGCATCACCGGCTTGCCTTCGATCTCCAGCTCCAGGGTGACGAACTGCCCGGGCTTGAAGAAGAACATGATCGGCTGGTCCGCCATGAAGCAGAAGGTCCGCACGTCCCAGGTCTCCTGGATGACCTTGACGCAGCGCACGATGTGGCGGCCATTGGCCCAGGTCTGGGTGGTGACCGGATTGAGGAAGGTATCGGACATGTTCATCTCCAGCAGCCGACGATCGGCCTTTCTTATGGCTGCGATGATGCGCACTCCAGCGGCGCCGTACATTCCCATCCGCGACATCGGCGTACTTATCGCGACCAGCCCCACACCATAGGGGTTGGCGAGTCGGGATTCGATTCGGCCATGTCGCCCATGGATATGGTTCCTGGCGGCTTCGAACGCACACTCCTCGGCAAAACAACATGCTGTTTATCCACAAGCAGCCTTGCGGCACCACAACAACGATTAGCCACCTTTTTCCGGCCCCACACGGCCCCGAGGAATACACGATGGACGTCACCGCAACCCTGAGCCTGGGCGATCCACTGGAACCTGCACGCAAGGCCACCGCCGAGATGTTGCAGACCCGCGAGCGCACCTTCTCGCTGCCGCAACCGTTCTACACCGACGAGCGTCTGTTCCAGATCGACATGCAGGAGATCTTCCACAAGGAGTGGCTGATCGCCGGCATGACCTGCGAGATCCCGGCCAAGGGTAACTACATCACCCTGCAGATCGGCAAGAACCCGATCATCGTGGTGCGCGGCACCGAAGGCAAAGTGCATGCCTTCCACAACGTCTGTCGTCACCGTGGTTCGCGCCTGTGCGTGAGCGACAAGGGCAAGGTGGCCAAGCTGGTGTGCCCGTACCACCAGTGGACCTACGAGCTCGACGGCCGCCTACTGTTCGCCGGCACCGAGATGGGCGCCGACTTCGACATGAACCAGTACGGCTTGAAGCCTGTGAACGTGAAGGTGGCCGGCGGCTACATCTTCATCAGCCTGGCCGAGAACCCACCGGCAATCGACGAGTTCCTGGCAACGCTGGACCACTACATGGAACCGTACGACATGGAGAACACCAAGGTGGCGGTGCAAACCACCTTGATGGAGAAGGCCAACTGGAAGCTGGTGCTGGAAAACAACCGCGAGTGCTACCACTGCAACGGCTCGCACCCTGAGCTGCTGCAAACCCTGCTGGAGTGGGACGACACCAACGACCCGCGCGCCAGCCAGGAATTCAAGGACCACGTGGCCGCCTCGGCCGCCGCCTGGGATGCCGAGAAGATTCCTTACCTGCACAAGAGCCACGGCCTGCGTAACCGCATCGTGCGCATGCCGCTGCTCAAGGGCACCGTGTCGATGACCATGGACGGCAAGCAGGCCTGCCAGAAACTGATGGGCCGTATCAAGAATCCAGACCTGGGCTCGATGCGCATCCTGCACCTGCCGCACTCGTGGAACCATTGCATGGGCGATCACATGATCGTGTTCACCGTCTGGCCGATCAGCGCCCAGGAAACCATGGTCACCACCAAATGGCTGGTGCACAAGGACGCGGTCGAAGGCGTTGACTACAACCCCGAGAACATGCGCAAAGTGTGGGACGCAACCAACGACCAGGACCGCCGCCTGGCCGAAGAGAACCAGCGCGGGATCAACTCCACCGCTTATCAGCCAGGGCCTTACTCGAAGACCTATGAATTTGGCGTGGTGAACTTCATCGACTGGTACAGCCAGCGGGTGCTGGAGAACCTGGGGGCGGAGCCAGCGCCTTATTTGAAGGAAGTGAAGGCGCAGTAACTTGCATCACCTCCTGGCACGCCCCGGTCTCGTGTCAGGAGGTTCTAAGTGGAGCGAACTTCATTCATCTCGACACGTATATCGGTATTGGCACCGGGCGACGCTGGTGGGGCGCTTGGTTGATATGCCCAGTTGCGCCATGCCTGCACAGCTGAATGATAAGTCGATGCCAAGCGCCCCCCAAGATTACGCGCACGCTCCCACGCGTAGGATGCTCCATCCATGACAAGCCTTGCGCCAGTAACTTCATAGAAAGTCTCCCAAGCAACCCTGCCAGCAGAAACCCCGGGGCGCCCCAAGCGTTGCCATACATCCGCAGCAGCATCAAAATTCGCCATGCTGCCCCCGAATATATTCCCCAAGGCATTGCTAAGGCCCAGCCGGCTTCCATTGCTACCAAGCATATTGCCAACCCAGCCCTGTTCGACGCCACGCAGCGCAGTCCCGCTCACCCCCATTGCCCCGGTGTAGAAGTAAGCGATATTGCCGAGGCGAACTCTCAAGTTCGGCTGAGCAAGCGTCGGGTTGGGATTGTTCTGGTCAAGTCGGTGGACCACACTCCGCGCCGTTCGGGTGACAGCTCCAGCAGCGGTGGCTGAACTGGACAGCATGCTCACGGCGCTGATGAGGCGATTGAGGAACCTACCTGTGGGATCGACGTTGTTCACCGGGTCTCCCCCGCAATAGGCATAGGCGTTGACGCCTCCTCTGCCAAAAGGGCTGGCACTGTCCGAACTCACAAAGCGCATCAGTGTAGGGTTGTAGAGGCGATGACCATTTCCAAGGTGGTAACAACCTGTCAGGTCATCTCGGCGCTCACCGCAGAACGCACTCATCGGCCCGCCGTCGAGACGCGACAAGCCATAGGGTAGGTAGGCCCTGGGCGTGCCAGTGCCGAATCTGATGACTGACCGTTGGATGTCAGTAGCCAATAGGACAGAGGTCATGCGCATGCTCCTGGATCGCTACCGAGCAAGCTAACGCTCAAGGGCACCCGCGAAAACTAGCAAAAATGACAGGTAACGCTACCAACAGGTTATCCACAGGCTTGTACACAGCGCTCAGTTGCTCGTCGCAGGTAACCGCGCCTTCGATCATCAAGCAGCTACTGGTTAAATTTTGTACAAAACCACCAAAGCCACGTAAATAAAGGCTCGCAGCGCTTAGCGAACATCTTGTCCACAGAGCCGCCAACAAAATTTGTGTGGAACGGACAAGCACCCGAAAACGTGCTGTGGAAAAGTGCTTTAACCTCAGGAAATCAGCCGCTTGCAGGGTGATTCGGAAGGATTGATCAAAAAACGATCTGATTCTTGCAGCCCTTTGAATCCGGGCCTTTCAGCGAAGGGCGAACATGTTATCCACAAAGCGGCCAACAGTGATTGTGGGCAAAGTGAGTGACAGAGTTCTGCCATTGTCCACAAAACACTTGATCAATAATTGATCAAATCAATACAGCCCTTGATTTTAAAGGGCTGTAGCGAAGCGCAAACACTTTACCCACAGCTTGGCAAACAGATTTCGGGGGCAAGTCTGGAACACAGTTCCCTGTAGGAGATCACCCAGCCCTTTGGGCTGCGCTGTCGCGCAGAGAACTGATTTCGCAAGCGCTCCGCGTACCCTGTGGGAGCGGCGGTTCGGCGCCCCGACTTGCCCGCGAAGCAGGCGACTCGGTGTATGGCACCGGCTTTGCCGGTGTTCGCGGTGGTCCGGCACTCCGGCAAGCCCGCTCCCACAGATTCCTTCTAAATCAACAAGTTATGTGTAGTTCTATGAGAGCGGCCTTGCCGGTCCGGCGCCCCGGCAAGGCCGCTCCTACAAGGGGTACGCGTGGGTTTCAGCGCAGAACGCCCTCCTCCACCAGCAGCTTGAGGATCGCCTCTGCGCCTTCCTGCGGCGACACATCCTTGAGCACCTTGCCCCCACCGCCACTGGCCTTAGCCGTGGCGGCCTTCATGCGGTCAGCGCCGCTCTTGGCCTTGATCACCTTCAACCGCTTGGGCCGTGGCCGCGCCGGTTGCAGGGCGTCTTCCGCCAGTACAGGGTCATCCACCACCGCCACATTACGCGCTGCCAACACACCGCGTCGGGCGGGGCCAAAGGCGCTCTGGCGGGGCTTGGGCGCGGCGTTATCCACAGTCGCCAGCAGCGGCAGGCGCACCTTCAACCGACGCCGCTGACCGCGCGGCAAGGCTTGCAGCACCTGGGCGGTGCCGTTCTCAATCGACTCCACCTCGGCCAGGCCCACCACCAACGGCCAGCCAAGCTTCTCGGCCAGCAAAAACGGGAGCATGCCGGACCCTTCGCCGGTTTCTGCCTGGCTGCCGGTCAGCACCAGTTGGGCACCCGCTTCACGCAGGTAGTCGCCAAGCACCCCGAGCACATCGGCGCCAGCAGGCTGCTCCAGCACATCCAAATGCTCCAGGCCCATGCCCAAATAAGCACGCAGCGCTTCTTCGCGGGGGTCGCCGGCATGTACCACCTGCAAGTTATCCCCAGCCAACTGCAAGCCCAGCTCCACGGCGCGGGCATCCTGCTCGGCACGACGCGCGCGGCCAGAGCTTGGGTGGGCACCAATCGAGACCAGGCTGATGACTTTCGTACTCATGCTCATGCCCTTATGCCGCGTCGCGCTGGCCGCCACTGCGGAAGTTGTCCACAGCCTCGATCAGCGCTTTCAGAATTGCCGAACTGTCGCCAATCACCGACAGGTCAGCCCGTTTGATCATGTCGCAGCCGGGGTCCATGTTGATCGCCACCACCTTGTCGCAAGCGCCGATGCCTTGCAGGTGCTGGATCGCACCAGAGATCCCCACCGCCACATAAACCCGCGCCGTGACCCAGGTGCCGGTTGCACCGACCTGACGATTGCGCGGCATGAAGCCGTCGTCCACTGCCACCCGCGATGCGCCTTCGGTGGCTCCCAATGCAGCGGTGGCCTTGTGGTACAGGTCCCAGTCCTTCACGCCGTTACCGCCCGAGACGATGAACTCGGCCTCGGCCATGGCAATAGCCGCCGGGTCGACCGCCACCGAGCCCAGGTCTTCGATGCGCGACAGGCTGCGTGCCACGCCTGTGGACAACTCTACCGGCAGCGCTTCGTGGCGGGTTTCACTGACCGGTTCCGCGCATTCGGCGGCGGCCAGGATCAAGCGTGGCAACGCGCGCTGGACATCCTGCTGGCCAGCCCCGGCGCGGCCAATGCACTGCCCGTCCTTGACCTGCCATACCCGCGTTGCCGGGCGCTCGCCCAGCGCTGCGGCGAAACGTCGGCCCAGCTCACCGCCACCGGTGCGGCTGTCGGGCAGCAGCCAGTGGCGTGGGGCGAACTGGTTATCCACAGCGCGCAGGCCCTGCACCAGTTGCTCCGGTGCATAACCTTCGAAGGCCTCGCCCTCGATGACCAGCACCCGGTCGACACCGGCTGTGGAAAAGTTGTTTTCCTTATGCTCGCCAAACACGATGGCGAGCACCGCACCGTCGCTGCCGGCCAGGCTGTGCGCCAGCCCCAGCAAGTCGCGGTCGTGGCTGCCAAGACGGCCACCGACCATATCTGGCACCACGGCGATGTAGAACGCAGGCTCCAACACTTGATGCAGCGGCAACTGCACTTCGGCGGCGGCAGTGCGGCGCCCGCCCACCCCAGTGCCCTGCTGGGCGCCGCTGCGGTCGATGCGCTTGAGCCCGGCCGGGCCAATGAAGCCGGCAGCAATCGCGTGAGGGTTCTTGCGCAGCAGGCCATTGGGGCCCATCCAGCGGGTCTGTTGCGTCTGCATCGCGGCGTGCAGCGGATGCAGGCGGTTACGGGCGATCCACTCGGCACGTGGGTCGCGGCGGATGATGTCGCTCATCAGTGCACCTCCGCAGGTTCACGTTTGGCCGGCTGCGACTTCGCGCCAGCAGGGGCTTCTTCGATCAGCACATCGGCTACCAACTCGGCGAGGTCCTTGATCTGCGGGCGCGGCTCGACCACGCCTTCGAGCATCGCCGTGCACTGTGGACAACCCACGGCCACCAGCTCAGCTTCGGTCTCGCGGATATCGTCCATGCGCATGTCGGGAATCCGCTGCTTGCCGGGGATATCGGTAATCGGCGCACCGCCGCCGCCGCCGCAGCAACGCGAACGGAAGCCCGAGCGCTGCATCTCACGCACTTCGATACCCAAGGCCTTGAGCACGTCGCGCGGGGCTTCGTATTCGCCGTTGTAGCGGCCCAGGTAGCACGGATCATGGTAGGTGACACTGCCGCCCTTGTGCTGGCCCAGGTTGAGCTTGTTCGCCGCGATCAGCTCGGCGATGTAGGTGCTGTGGTGCTGCACCTGATAGTCGCCGCCCAGCGCGCCGTACTCGTTCTTGAGCACATGGAAGCTGTGCGGATCGCACGTGACGATGCGCGCGAAACGGTACTTGCCCAGCGTCTGGATATTGCGCTTGGCCAACTGCTGGAAGGTCGCTTCGTCGCCCAGGCGCCGGGCCACGTCGCCGCTGTCGCGCTCTTCGAGGCCGAGCACGGCGAAGTCCACCCCAGAAGCCTTGAGCACCTTGACGAAGGCGCGCAGGGTGCGCTGGTTACGCATGTCGAAAGCACCGTCGCCAACCCAGAACAGTACCTCGGTGGTTTTCACCTCCGAGAGCAGCTTGAGGTTCAGGTCAGCCGCCCAGTTCATGCGCCCGCCTGGCGCGAAGCCGCCTGGGTTATCGGTAGCGATCAGGTTGTCCAGCACCTCGGCGCCCTTGTTCGGGGTAGCGCCTTTTTCCAGGGTGAGGTGGCGGCGCATGTCGACGATGGCGTCCACGTGCTCGATCATCATCGGGCACTCTTCCACGCAGGCGCGGCAGGTGGTGCACGACCACAGGGTTTCGGCATCCACCAGGCCATTGACGATCGGCTGGTGCGGATGGCCGCCGTGCTCACCGACCGGTTTGCCCGGATAGGGGCTGCCGGCAAATTGCGCATCGGTGCCACCGGCCAGGCCAATGACCATGTCCTGGATGAGCTTTTTCGGGTTCAGCGGCTGACCGGCGGCGAACGCCGGGCACATGGCCTCGCATTTGCCGCACTGCACGCAGGCGTCGAAGCCCAGCAGTTGGTTCCAGGTGAAATCAACCGGCTTTTCCACGCCCAGCGGCGCGTTCGGGTCTTCCAGGTCAAGCGGTTTGAGGCCGGTGGAGCGCCCACCACCGAAGCGCTCGGCGCGGCGGTGCCAAGCCAGGTGCAAGGCGCCGGCGAAGGCGTGCTTCATTGGCCCGCCCCAGGTCATGCCGAAGAACAGCTCGGATACACCCCACAGCACGCCGACGCCCAGCACGGCCACCAGCACCCAGCCACCGGTGCCTTCGGGCAGGATACCCGCCACCGGCAAGGTCGCGATGAAGAAGCTCGCCGCGAACATCAGCAGGCTCTTGGGCAGGCGCATCCACGGGCCTTTGGACAGCCGTGAGGGCGGGTTCAAGCGACGTTTGAAGACGAAGATCGCACCGCTGAACATGATGACCGTGGCCACCAGCAGGGCGTAGCCGAGGATCTTGCTGTGCAGGCCAAAGCCATGCACCAGGATCGCCAGCACGGCCGATAGCACGAAGCCGCCAGCGGTGGCCACGTGGGTCTTGGACATGTACTTGTCGCGCTCGACTATGTGGTGCAGGTCCACCAGGTAGCGGCGCGGCATGGCCAGCAGGCCACCAAGCAGATTCACCGGGCTCGGCCGGCCACGCCGCCACATGCGCACCCGGCGCACGGCGCCGAGCAGCGCCAGGGCGAGGGCCGCGAACAGCAGGATGGGTAGAAGGGTGTTCAACATGGGAAGCTCCCACAACAGCGGTTGCAAGGGGGTCAGGCCCCTGGAATCCTGCACCGGCCCTGTGGGAGCGGGCTTGCCCGCGAATGCGTCAGGTCAGACAATCCTGTTGTTCGTGCTAACGCTTTCGCGGGCAAGCCCGCTCCCACAGGGGCCGGTGTGTGCCGACAGATCGATCAGAAGTCCTTGCACAGGCGCAAGGCGTCGTAGATCGCCGCATGCACGTTGCGCTGGGCCACACAGTCGCCGATGCGGTACAGCAGGTAGCCTTCACCCGGCTGGCTGAGGATCGGCTGCGGCTTGATCGCGAACAGTGCTTCCACGTCGATCTGGCCCTTGTTACGCGAACCGTCCTTGAGCGCGTAGTACAGCTGCTCGTCAGGTCGCACGCCGTTCTCCACCACCACCTGATCCACCACCCGCTCTTCCTTGGCACCGGTGTACTCGTTCTCGAGCACCGCCACCAGCTTGTCGCCCTCGCGGTAGACCTTCTCCAGCATCATGTCGCCGGTCATGACCACTTCTTTCGGGTACATGCTGCGGTAGTAGGTTGGGAATGTCGTACCGCCCATGGCCACGCCCGGCTTGATGTCGTCGGTGACGATTTCGACCTGGCTGCCCTTGTCGGCGATGAAGTCCGCCACCGACATACCGGTGAACTCGCAGATGGTGTCGTACACCAGCACGTTCTTGCCAGGTGCGACCTTGCCGTCGAGCACATCCCAGCTGCTGACCACCAGTCCCTCGGCGGCACCCCAGTGCTCGTTCTGCTCAAGGAACGAATGGCCACCCACCGCCAGTACGATGATGTCCGGGCGCAGGTCCTGGATGGTCGCCACGTCGGCGGCGGTGCCCAGGCGCAAATCGACCTTCAGGCGGGTCAGTTCCAGTTGATACCAGCGAGTAATACCGGCGATCTGGTCACGTTGCGGGGCCTTGGCGGCGATGGTGATCTGCCCGCCGATCTGGTCTTTCTTCTCGAACAGGGTCACGTCATGGCCACGTTCGGCCGCCACTCGCGCGGCTTCCATACCGGCAGGGCCGGCACCGACGATCACGACCTTGCGCTTCTGGCCGGTGGTTTTTTCGATGATGTGCGGCACACCCATGTATTCACGGGAGGTCGCGGCGTTCTGGATGCACAGCACATCCAAGCCTTGGTACTGACGGTCGATGCAGTAGTTGGCGCCGACGCACTGCTTGATCTGGTCCACCTGGCCCATCTTGATCTTGGCGATCAGATGCGGGTCGGCCATGTGCGCGCGGGTCATGCCGACCATGTCGACGTAACCGCCTTCGAGAATGCGCGTGGCCTGGTTCGGATCCTTGATGTTCTGCGCGTGCAGCACCGGGACCTTGACCACTTCCTTGATACCCGCCGCCAGGTGCAGGAACGGCTCTGGCGGGTAGCTCATGTTGGGGATGACGTTGGCCAAGGTGTTGTGGGTGTCGCAACCCGAGCCGACCACGCCGATGAAATCGAGCATGCCAGTGGCATCGTAGTAGGCCGCGATCTGTTTCATGTCCTCGTGGCTCAGGCCATCGGGGTGGAACTCGTCACCGCAGATACGCATGCCCACGCAGAAATCATCGCCCACCTCGGCGCGCACGGCCTTGAGCACTTCCAGGCCGAACTTCATGCGGCCTTCGAAGGTGCCACCCCACTCATCGGTACGTTTGTTGACCCGCGGGCTCCAGAACTGGTCGATCATGTGCTGGTGAACCGCCGACAGCTCGACGCCGTCCAGGCCACCTTCCTTGGCACGCCGCGCAGCTTGCGCGTAGTTGCCGATCACCCGCCAGATCTCTTCTACCTCGATGGTCTTGCAGGTCGCGCGGTGCACCGGCTCGCGGATGCCCGACGGCGACATCAGCGTCGGCCAGTTGAAACCGTCCCAACGCGAGCGGCGCCCCATGTGGGTAATCTGGATCATGATCTTGGCGCCATGCTTGTGCATGGCATCTGCCAGGTTCTGGAAGTGCGGAATGATACGGTCGGTGGACAGGTTCACCGAAGACCACCATTCCTGCGGGCTGTCGATGGCCACCACCGACGAGCCACCGCAGATCGCCAGGCCGATGCCGCCCTTGGCCTTCTCTTCGTAATACTTCACGTAGCGGTCGGTGGTCATGCCGCCGTCAGTGGCGTAGACCTCGGCGTGCGCGGTGCTGAGCACGCGGTTGCGGATGGTCAACTTGCCGATCTGAATCGGCTGGAACATTGCTTCGAATGCCATGACGCTATCTCCGGCTTACAACGGCTTGGTGACGAACAGGCCATCTTCGTGGCCTTCTTCCGAACCGCCGTAGACCTGTTCGGCCACGGTGCGGATCGAGCTGCCGCGGGCAGCGAGAATCTGGTCCATGGCGCCGGCGAACCAGCCGGTGAACATGTAGTCGACCTTGCGACCGCACTTGCCATACACGTACACGAACGCCGAGTGCTTGAGCTTGACGCTGCAAGTGCCCTTGTCCAGGTCGATGTCCTGGATCTCGAACAAGCCCCAGCCACGCTGGCTCAGGCGCTTCATGTAGTGTTCGAACACCGCCACGCCTTCCAGGCCATGGCACTCGGCTTCTTTCTCGCACCAGTGCCAGGCGGATTTGTAACCGGCCTTGTAGAGGATTTCAGCGTACTTCTCGGCGCCGAGCACTTCTTCGATGCCCATGTGGTTGTTGACGAAGAAGTGGCGCGGCACATACAGCATCGGCAGGGCGTCGCTGGTCCACACACCGGTTTCGCTGTCGACTTCGATTGGCAATTGGGGGGCGATTTTGGCCATGGAAACTCAACTCCAGAAAATTTTTTATTGGTGTGCCCCGGCGTTGCTGGCAGGGGCTATCAGGCTTGGAGTGCGGCTTATTCGCCCCACACATCCTTGAGGACGTTGACCCAGTTCTCACCCATGATCTTGCGTACCACACGCTCGGAATGGCCGCGTTTGAGCAGGGTTTCGGTGAGGTTGGGGAACTCGCCGACGGTGCGGATCCCCAATGGGTTGATGATCTTGCCGAAGTTGGTCAGGCGGCGGGCGTAGCCCTTGTCGTGGGTCAGGTACTCGAAGAAGTCCTGGCCGTGGCCCTGGGTGAAGTCGGTACCAATACCGATGGCGTCTTCACCGACGATGTTCATGGTGTACTCGATGGCCTCGGCGTAGTCGTCGATGGTCGAGTCGATGCCCTTGGCCAGGAACGGCGCGAACATGGTCACACCAACGAAGCCGCCATGGTCGGCGATGAACTTCAGCTCTTCATCGGACTTGTTGCGTGGGTGTTCCTTGAGCCCCGACGGCAGGCAGTGTGAGTAGCACACGGGTTTTTTCGATTCGAGGATGACTTCCTCGGAGGTTTTCGAGCCCACGTGCGAGAGGTCGCACATGATGCCAACACGGTTCATCTCGGCGACGATCTCGCGGCCGAAGCCCGACAGGCCGCCGTCACGCTCGTAACAGCCGGTGCCGACCAGGTTCTGGGTGTTGTAGCACATTTGCACGATGCCCACGCCGAGCTGCTTGAACACGTCGACATAGGCGATCTGATCTTCGAACGCATGGGCATTCTGGAAACCGAAGAGGATGCCGGTCTTGCCCAGCTCCTTGGCCTTGCGGATATCGGCGGTGGTGCGCACCGGCATCACCAGATCGCTGTTGTCGCGGATCAGCTTCTGGCTGGCGGCGATCTGGTCGACGGTCGCCTTGAACCCTTCCCACACCGATACCGTGCAGTTGGCCGCAGTCAGCCCGCCCTTGCGCATGTCCTCGAACAGCTCGCGGTTCCATTTGGCAATGATCAGACCGTCGATGACGATGCTGTCGGCGTGAAGTTCGGCTGGGCTCATCAGGCTGTCCCCTTTTTGACTTGGGCTGCGCCTGACCTTGTGCCGGCGCTTTGGGGCCAGCATATGCCTGTGCTCGCAGGCGCCCCGATGCAAAAACGACAGGGGGTTTGCCGAAAGCGTCAAGCGGTTGCGCATGGGCGGGTACAGGGCTTCCCATCCCTGCATCGCCTCCCTCTGCAATACCCCTGCGCGATTACGCACGCTTGGTCCGCAACCCGCAATCGGGACAATCCCGCCACTGGAGAAATGACCATGCTGCAATCCGAAACCAACCAGTACCTGTCCGAGATCATCCTGCCGCGTCGCCCAGCGCCACGTGCGCGCATGGGACTGCTTCAGTCCGCACCGAGCTTCTACTCTGCGTCCGACTTGATCACCCCTGGGCAGGAAAACGGTGCCGTCATTGGTGAAGCGGTGGTCGGTATGACCGATCGCCTGTCGGAAGACAATGCCATCGACGTCATGAACTGCGTGTCGCTCGCGCAACAAATCGCCGAATCCAAATTCAACAAGGAGCGCGACCTGCCCGCCTGGACAGAGGAATACAACAAAGCCCTACGGATGTTTGGCTGGACCACCGCCAACTACATTCGCCAACGCTACTCGCCGTCGGCCACCTCCTTCAGCATGGATCAGATCGCCCTGGACATCATCCGGGCGGCGGCAGGCGGTGCCTCGGAACTGACGAGCATCGCAGAAAAGGCATTGATCGGCACCGAACAGAACGCAAAGGCGCTCAACCTGCTGGAAAACAACAGTGCCTCCGAATCCTTGGCAACCTTCCAGACCCTGCCGTGCACCGAGTCATCCAGAGGTGTGCCGTCGATGATCATGATGAGTATCGACTTCAAGAAAGAGGTGAGAACCAAACGGGTGCTGTTCTTCAAGTTCAGCAAAACCGAGGTAACCATCAACCGAGCTGCCGGACGCTACGAGCTCAACGTCAGGGCCTACGCCAACATCCGCAACCGGGTGGAGGATCTGCTGGCTCAGGGCGCCAATGACTATCTGGAAGGCATCACTCTGTGAACCCTCCGCGCTGGCCAGGGTTTGGCCAGCGCATCAGCCAAGGAAAACACCATGCCTAAAGCTCACCATGCCTATGTCAATGCCGCCCAGATCGTCGTCTGCGCGCCCAACGTGTCAGCTCAGCTGGAAAAAGACGCCCTGCAATCGGCCCTGTGCGCCCAATTGCTGGCCGACAAAGCCGATTACCGCAGCACCAGCGACTGGCAGCATCAATACAGCAAGGCGTTGCTGAAAATGCTTTGGCTACGTACATCGTTCTCAACCGCCCAGCTGAACCTTGCAGGCAACAGCCAATCGCTTATCGAGCTCGTCAGGCAATGCCTGAGCGATCCATCGCTCAGGGCTATTGGGCACAAGGTATTGGGCAATCTGCGCAGGTCGCTGAACGCACCGGCGCTGCAAGTGCTGCACGACTCACTGAAAAAACCCAATCAAGGCCCGCACGCGACAGGTATCTACATTGAAATAGTGCTGCTAGAGAGCGAAAAGTCGATCCACTCACTCAGCCTCACCCTTGACAACGTGCGGTTGCCCTCAACGAAGAACTGGCTGGTTGACCCGCTCGTGGTTACCGGCCAGCGAGCGCATGGGTACGCGCAGCTAGCGGCCTATCAACTGCAACCGACCTATCGCAACCTGCGCGCCACGGTGCAAAGCAAGCTCAATGACTGGCCGGACCGGCTGACGCTCGCCATTCTGAATGTCGAGGACACCGTCCCAGGGTGGGTCGACGCTGATCCTGCCAACGGGCTACATGGCGCCTCCCCAATCACGAAACCTGTAGGCCAGTTGCCTGACTGATCGGCAATGTCTGCTGCACGCCCGGCAATGGCTCTGTTCATGCCGGGCAACCCTGTTCAACGCTGCGGCTCTGAGCGAGAATCCGCTTTCGTTGGCTACAGAAGCCAGGAGAGAGCAAAAATGAGAACGTTGGCAGGGCTGCTGTTAGTGACATGCGCATGGGCGGCACACGCCGCGAACGATGAAAGCACGCCGTGCGACAACGTCGAGAACGATCAACAGAGTTACGCCTGTGCCGCGTACAACCGGCAAACCGCAGAGCGTGAACTCAAAGCTGCCTACGACGACCTGATCCAGCGCATTCGCGACCAGTACGCAGACGAAAGCGACAAGGCCAGTGCGCTGACCGGGCGTATGGAGGCGGCCGAAAAGCTCTGGCTGCAATTGCGCGATGCCGATTGCAAGGTCGAGACATACGCCGAGAAACCCGGCAGCAAGGCATTCGAGGCGGCGTGGAATACCTGCGTGGCGCAGCGCAGTGACGAGCGCTCAGAGTATCTGCAAGGGATTGGCCAGCAGTAAGCCTGCCCGAGCCCGTAAGTGGTCGCTTCTACGGTCGTGTAGGAGCGGCCTCGTGCCGCGAAAGGGCTGCGCAGCAGCCCCGGCGGTGGTGATAGGTCTCAGATCCTGGGGCGCGTAGCGGCCCATCCAGCCAGAACAGACGAACGTCAAACCGCCGCGGCTGACCGGTCCTGGCGCGGACAGCGCTCGAACCGCGCCCGATAGCACCGGGTAAAGTACGACGCCGACTCGAACCCGCACGCCACCCCTACCTCCAACACGCTCATCTCGGTCTGGCGCAACAACTGCCGTGCCTTGTCCAAGCGCAAACGCAGGTAGAAACCGCTCGGTGTGTCGTCCAGGTGCAGTCGGAACAAGCGCTCCAGCTGGCGCCGGGTCACCCGCACCGCGTCGGCCAAGACTTGTGTGTTCAGCGGCTGTTCGATATTGCGTTCCATCTCGCCGATCACCTTCACCAGCTTCTTGTTGCGCAAGTCATAGCGTGCCGCAATCTCCATGCGCTGGTGGTCCTGACGCGGACGGATACGCCCCAGCACGAACTGCTCCGAGACTTGCACCGCCAGCTCGCTACCATGGGCCTGGGCGATCAGGTCGAGCATCAGGTCGATGGACGCGGTGCCGCCCGCGCAAGTGATGCGCCGGCGGTCGATCTCGAACAACTCCTGGGTGGCTTGCAGGCGCGGGTAGCGCTCCTTGAACGCCTCCAGGGCTTCCCAGTGCAGGGTCGCGCGGTGGCCGTCGAGCAGCCCCGCCTCGGCCAGCAGCATGGCGCCGGTGTCGATACCACCGAGCACCACATTGTCGTGGTCGAGCCGGCGCAGCGCCTGTTGCAGCGCGGCGCCATAACAGGCCAGCGGTTCGAAGCCGGCCACCACCAGCAGCATCTGCGCGCCAGCCGCTTCACCCAGCGCGCCGTCGGCGTTCACCGACATGCCGTTGCTCGCCAGCACCGCACCGCCATCCAGGCTAAGCACCTGCCAGCGGTACAACCCCACGCGAAAGCGATTGGCCACCCGCAACGGCTCCAGCGCACTGATGAAGCCCATCGCCGAAAAACCCGGCAGCAACAAGAAGTGAATGGTATGCGGCATCGCCTGCTCCACGATCAAGGTGGTCGCCCCAGTGCAATTGTTGGTCGCCAGGGTGCGATTTTCTACCCCGGCGCCAGCGTAGCGTATCCACACGGTCCGCAAGAGGCCGCCTTCAATAACAATACGTACTGCCGATGGAGAGCCACCATGCACCGCTTTGTCCGCTGCAGCCTGTTATCCCTCGCACTGAGCACCACCGTGGTCACCCCGCTGTTCGCCGCCGAACCCGCCGCCTGCAAGGACGTGCGCCTGGGCGTGGTCAACTGGACCGACGTCATCGCCACCAGCGCCATGGCCCAGGTGCTGCTCGACGGATTGGGCTACCAGACCAAGCAGACCAGCGCCTCGCAGCAGATCATCTTCGCCGGCATCCGCGACAAGCGCCTGGACATGTTCCTAGGTTACTGGAACCCGATCATGACCCAGACCATCACGCCGTTCATCGATGCCAAGCAAGTCAAGGTACTCGACAAGCCCAGCCTCGAAGATGCCCGCGCCACCTTGGCGGTACCCAAGTACCTGGCCGACAAGGGCCTGAAAACCTTCGCCGACATCCACAAGTTCCAAAAGGAGCTGGGCGGCAAGATCTACGGCATCGAGCCAGGCTCGGGCGCCAACACGCAGATCAAGGCGATGATCGCAAAGAACCAGTTCGGCCTGGGCAAGTTCCAGCTGGTGGAGTCCAGCGAAGCCGGCATGCTCGCAGCCGTCGACCGCGCCGTACGGCGCAAGGAAGCGGTGGTGTTCTTCGGCTGGGCGCCGCATCCGATGAACGTGAACATCGACATGGTCTACCTAGGCGACAGCCAGGGCGCGCTGGGCCCCGACGAAGGCCGCGCCACCGTATGGACGGTGACCGCGCCTGACTACGCCGACCGCTGCCCCAACGCCCACCGCCTGCTGGCCAACCTGAACTTCAGCGCCGAGGACGAGAGCCGCATGATGCAGCCGCTGCTCGACCACAAGGACGCGCTGGAGTCGGCCCGCCAGTGGCTCAAGGACCACCCCGAGGACAAAGCCCGCTGGCTGGAAGGTGTGACCACCTTCGACGGTAAACCGGCAGCCGACAACCTCAAGCTCAGCGCCAACTGACATTCCCTGATTGCCTGTAGGGGCGGCCTTGTGTCGCGAAAGGGCTGCGCCAGCAGCCCCAGGATTTGTGCGCGCTACTGAAAACGTGGGGCCGCTTCGCGCCCCTTTCGCGACACAAGGCCGCTCCTACAAGCGATTGGGCCAGACCTGAATAAGGAACCACCATGAACCACGACGTCATCATCACCTGCGCCCTCACCGGCGCTGGCGACACGGTCGCCAGGAGCCACCTGGTCCCGGTCACCCCCAAACAGATTGCCGCAGCCGCCGTCGAAGCCGCCAAGGCCGGTGCTACCGTGGTCCACTGCCATGTCCGCGACCCGCACACGGGCCGCTTCAGCCGCGATGTGGCGCTGTACCGCGAAGTGATGGAGCGCATCCGCGAGGCCGATGTGGACATCATCGTTAACCTCACCGCCGGCATGGGCGGCGACCTGGAAATCGGCCCGGGCGAGTCGCCCATGGAGTTCGGCGCCGGCACCGACCTGATCGGCCCGCTGGAGCGCCTTGCGCATGTCGAGGCGCTGCTGCCGGAGATCTGCACCCTGGACTGCGGCACCCTCAATTTCGGCGACGGCAACGCCATCTATGTCTCCACCCCTGCACAACTGCGTGCTGGTGCCAAACGCATCACCGAACTGGGGGTGAAGGCGGAACTGGAGATCTTCGACACCGGCCACCTGTGGTTCGCCAAGCAGATGATCAAGGAAGGCCTGCTGGACGACCCGCTGTTCCAGCTGTGCCTGGGCATCCCCTGGGGCGCACCGGCCGACACCACCAGCATGAAGGCGATGGTCGACAACCTGCCAGCCGACGTGACCTGGGCCGGTTTCGGGATTGGCCGCATGCAGATGCCCATGGCTGCGCAAGCCGTGCTGCTCGGTGGCAACGTGCGCGTGGGGCTTGAGGACAACCTGTACCTGGACCGTGGCGTATTGGCCAGCAACGGCCAGTTGGTCGAACGCGCGGTGGAGATCATCAACCGCCTCGGCGCCCGCGTGCTGAGCCCTGCCGAAGGCCGGGCAAAGATGAACCTCACGCGTCGGTGATCGACGCTGTATCGCCCCGCAGAGCATTTTCAGGAGTTGCACATGCCTTTCATCACCACCCCCAAGACCTTCGCCGCACTGGGTAGCGGCGTCATCGGCAGCGGTTGGGTCGCCCGCGCCCTGGCCCATGGCCTGGACGTCGTCGCCTGGGACCCAGCCCCCGGCGCCGAAGCGGCCCTGCGCAGGCGCATCGCCAATGCCTGGCCGGCCCTGGAGAAACAAGGCTTGGCACCCGGCGCATCGCAACATCGCCTGAGCTTCGTGAGCACCATCGAAGCCTGCGTGCGCGACGCCGACTTCATACAGGAGAGCGCCCCCGAACGCCTGGAGCTGAAGCTCGACCTGCACGCGAAGATCAGCGCCGCCGCCAAACCTGATGCGATCATCGCTTCGAGTACCTCAGGCCTGCTGCCCAGCGAGTTCTACGAGTCGTCCACGCACCCGCAACGTTGCGTGGTCGGCCATCCATTCAACCCGGTTTACCTGCTGCCGCTGGTGGAGATCGTCGGCGGTCGCAACACCAGCGCCGAAGCCATCGAAGCCGCCAAGGTCATCTACACCACGCTGGGCATGCGCCCGCTGCACGTGCGCAAGGAGGTGCCCGGCTTCATTGCCGACCGCCTGCTCGAAGCGCTATGGCGCGAGGCCTTGCACCTGGTCAACGACGGCGTGGCCAGCACCGGCGAGATCGACGACGCCATCCGCTTCGGCGCTGGCCTGCGCTGGTCGTTCATGGGCACCTTCCTCACCTACACCCTGGCCGGAGGCGATGCAGGCATGCGTCACTTCATGGCGCAGTTCGGCCCGGCGCTGAAATTGCCTTGGACCTACCTGCCCGCGCCAGAACTGACCGAAAAGCTGATCGACGATGTGGTCGAGGGCACCGCCGAACAATTGGGCGAGCGCAGCATCGCGGCGCTTGAGCGCTACCGCGACGATACCCTGCTGGCGGTGCTGGAGGCGGTGAAGACCAGCAAGGCCAACCACGGCATGGCCTTTGGCGATTGAGGAGAGCTGCATGCCCGCACTGATCACCTACCGCACCCCGGTTCAGGCAGACTGGGTGGACTACAACGGGCACCTGCGCGATGCCTTCTACCTGCTGATCTTCAGCTACGCCACCGATGCGCTGATGGCGCGCATCGGCCTGGATGCCGACAGCCGTGGACAGAGCGGGCATTCGCTGTTCACCCTGGAGGTGCATATCAACTACCTGCATGAAGTGAAGCTAGGCACCGAAGTGTGGGTGCAGACGCAGATCATCGGCTTCGACAAGAAGCGCCTGCACCTGTACCACAGCCTGCACCGGGAAGGCTTCGACGAGGCGCTGGCAGCCAGTGAGCAGATGCTGCTGCATGTGGACCTGGCGGGGCCGAAGTCAGCGCCATTCACCGAAAACACCGCCGCGTTGTTGCAAGGCCTGCTGGAAGGGCAGCGGGAGCTGCCAACTGCTGCTTACGCCGGGCGGACAATCGCGTTGCCGGGATAACCGCTCGATGGTTCTTGCACAAAAAAACAACCCCGGAAAGCCGTGAGCGTCCGGGGCCAAGAGCGAGCAACATCCACTGTGCGAGGAGCGAGGGTGACCAAACCCTCGGTGCCGTGAATGACTTCAGTGTGCTGGCTTACCGACGTGGCGATTTAGCCGTAAACGACCTGTTCTTAGCCAATGCAGCCATCGCGGCAATCTGCCCTTGCCGGGCTGTCGCAGGCGACACAGAATCGGTCGCATACAACAGCAGCATTCTCTTTCGCGACAAAAGGGACAATAGCCATGATGCATGCGGATCTGATTGACCAGGACGACCTGCTGGGCCACCTTCGCGCCCGGGGCTTCGATATTCCCGCTGGAGCCAGCGCCGAGCAGGCCTGCGAAGTGGTCGTACGCGGGCTGACCGAACCCAACGCGCGCGCCCTCAAAGGCATGGTGGAGCAGATGTACACCGGCAGCGCGACGATCCTGCCGGCGGTGCGCCAGGCCATCGACAAACAGTTGCTGCCGGCGCTGGCGCAGTTCAGCAACCGCGGCTGACCGGGCTTTCCTGGGCCGGCCTCTTCGCAGGCTCGGCCAGTTTCTCCAGCTCGACGGTACGCTCGAACAGCCCCACCAGCCCTTCCTGGTGGGTCACCCCGACCACGGTGCACGCTGGCAGCTCACGCCTGAGCATCTGCAACAACGCCTTGGCGCTGGTCAGGTCGAGCTGGCTGGTGGCTTCGTCCAGGTACAACGTATCGGGCCGATAAAGCAATGCCCGCGCCAGCCCCAGGCGCTGCTGCTCACCGCCAGACAACACCCGCTCCCACTCCTGCTCGTCGTCCAGCCGCTCGCCCCATGCAGCCAGCCCCACCTTGTCCAATACGGCCAGCAACGCTCGGTCACCGAAGTGCTCGAGCTGTGGATAAGCCAGCAGGCTGCGCAGGCTCATGCGCGGCAGATAGGGTTTCTGCGGCAACAACAGGCTGCGCCCGGCCGGCAATTGCCAGTCGCCCAGGCAGTAGGGCCAAAGCCCCTGCAAGGTGCGTAGCAACGTAGACTTGCCCAACCCGCTGCGCCCAGCCAGGCGCAACCACTGCCCCGGCTGCGCGCGCAGGTGCAAGTCGTCCAACAGCACGCTGCCATCGGGACGGCACAGGGTCAGGCCCTGGGCGCACAGGCAGTCGCCCTGTGGTGGCGCGGTGACTTTAAGACGACTGGCGGCGATGGCCTGTTCGAACTGGTCAAGCCGTTCCAGAGCCGCGCTCCAGCGCACCAGCTTGCTGTACAGCTTGATGAACCAGCTCAGCGAGTCATGCACCGCGTTGAACGCGCTGCGAATCTGCATCAGCCCGCCCAGAGTGATGGCCTTGGCCATAAACGCGGGCAAGGCGGCGAACACGGGGATAATCAGGCTTAGCCGCTGGTAGGCCACAGTGAACAGGCTCAGGTCGCGTTCACGACCCATGAGCTGGCGCCAGTTCTCGGCAATCGCAGCGAAGCGCTGCGCCAAGTGCTGGCGCTCGACGCTTTCGCCACGGTACAGGGCGATCTGCTCGGCATGCTCGCGCTTGCGCAACAGGCTGGCGCGAAAGTCGGCCTCGCGATGCTCGCGCTCGTAGTTGAGGCGGTGCAGTGGCTTGCCGATCCAGTGGGTCAGCAGGCTGCCGAACAGGGTGTAGGCCAGCACGATCCACACCAGATAGCCATGCACCGTGAAGTGTTCACCGAACAGGCTAAAGGTCTGCACCCCCGACAGGTTCCACAGGATCACCACGAACGCACCGACCTGCGCCAGGTTGATCACCAGCGAGGCCACCAGTTCGATCGACAGGTCGACCATCACATCCACGTCCTGGGCGATGCGCTGGTCGGGGTTGTCCGGCTCACCGCCCAGCCCCAGGCGGTAGAAGGCCTGGTCGGCCAGCCAGGCATCGGTCAGGCGCGCGGTCATCACCTGACGCCAGCGCAGCACCAGGCCTTTGCGGACGTAGTCGAGAAGCACGTAGATCAGCACATACGCGGCCAGATAAAGCGTGTACTCAGCCACCAATCCGTACAGTGCGCCGGTGTCGAACGCGCTGAGGGTGTCGTAGAAAGTCTTGCTCCAGCCGTTGATCAGCACGTTGATCTGCACCACCAGCAGGCCCAGGCCGATCACCGTCGCAAGCATCAGCCACGCTAGCCACTGGCCACGCTCGCACCAGAAGGGCCGGCTCAGGCGGTAGAAGATCCGCAGGGTGCTCACCGGGCCTGCTCCCAGGCGCTGGCCGACGGCAGCACGCGCAGTTGCACCTGGTTAGCCTGCGGGAACAGCTGGCGCGCTTGCTGTTGCAGCTCGGCCAGGGTCAGGGCTTCGGGCAGTTGCTGCTGGGTTTCGAGGTAACGCGGGTCGTGCCAGCGTCGATCGCTCAGCACCAGGCGCTTGAACTGGGTCTGTGGGTCTTCGCGGCGCAGTGTTTCCTGGCGCAGCAGACTGCGCCGTTCGCTGTCGACCCAGGCCTGGTCGACATCGAGGCTGGCCAGGGTGCGCTGGGCCATGGCCCACAGCTCGTCGACCCGGGCCGGATCGCAGGTGAAGCTCAGGCTGCTTTCGACACGCTGGGTGTCGGGGTTGAGCTCGCTGTCGAAGCGCAGGCGGTAGACCCCCGAGGCCTCACCGCGCAGTTGCTCCTTGAGGCGCTGGTTGGCCAGCTCACGCAGCGCCGCTACGCGCACCGCAGCCTCTGGGCTCCAAGGCTGCTCGTGGAAGCTGCTGGCTTGCAGCACCGCACGTGGTTCCAGGGCGACCGCCAAGTCTTCGCGACGCTGGCCGGGCTGTTGCAGGGCCAACTGGCCGCCAACTGCAACGGCGCTGCGTGGGATAGTCGCAAGCCCTGCGCGGACCAACGGTTCGACCTGTTCTACGGGCAGATCGGTCATCAGGTAGTAAGTCACCGGCACGCTGACCTGGCGCAGCCAGTCGGCATCCAACTGCTGGGCGGTCAGGGTTTCCAGAGTGTCTTGGTCCGGCGCCTGCCACAGGTCTGCGCCATAGCGCAGTTGACGTTGTACGCTCTCCTGATGGCTGCGCACATCCTCCGGGCGGCTGCGCAGGCGTTGCAGCAGCTCATCGCGGGACTGCTCGAACAGCTCAGGCTCGATGCTAGCCACCTGGCTCACGCGATAGCTTTGCACCACGGCCAACAACTGCTCGGGCGGGGCCGTGAGGCTCAATTGCAAGCGCTCGGGACGTTGCTCGACACTGAGTGTCGCCTGGTTTTTCTGGCGCCAGTCGGCCAGGCCTTGGGAGGGCATGCCAACAGTGCCGCTGCGCACCGCCAGTTGCGCGGCCATTTGCACGCGCCAGGCCGGCGCGTCAGGCAGGTGATAACCGGCGGCCGACTCTGCCTGCAACAGCAACTTGCCTCCTGGGCCTGGGCGCTTGAGCCAGACCAAGCGGTCGCCGTTGCTCAGGCGCCAGTGCTCGACCTGCTGCGCGGGAAACGCCTTGCGCTCGACGATGCTCGCCGCCGCTGGGTTGGCCGCCATTTGCAGGGGCTCCTTGGCAGGCGCCACTGGCGCCTTGCGCACCGGCTCGTCCAGGTCCTGCGCGGACAGTGCGGCTTGTAGTGCCTGAACCTGGGCAATGCTCGGCAGGCTCAGGGGCGAATTACCGGGGGCGCTGATCTGCAACACCCGATCCGGGCTTTGCAGCCACAGGCGCAGGCGAGCGTTCAGGTCACGCAGGCGCACCTTGCCCAGGACTTTCTGGTAACGCCGGGCAACCGCTTCGCGCTCAATCACAGGGCGGTCCTGCACAGCGGCGTTGTTCAGTTGCTCTACCCACTGCTCGAAGGTGCGTGGGGTCTGTTGCTTGACGGCCTTGTTGGCCAGTCGGGCGATGTGCACACGCTGGCGGTTCAGGTCAGTCTTGCTGAAACCATGCTGGCGCAGACGCTCGATCTCAGTCAGCAGGGCCTGCAAGGCCTGCTCATGGGCCTGGCCTTCGACACTGGCGGCAATGCCCAGTACCGTCGAGTGCTCGCCGATCAGGGTCTTTTGCGCGGTCAGGCTGCGCACGCTGGCTTCACGCGGCTGGCGGCGTAGCGTGTCGACCAGCGCGGCCAGGGCCATGCGGTCGATCAAGCGTTCGCGCAGGGCCACGTGCGTGGTCCCACGGCTGTCTGGCTCATGCAGGCGGAACAACAACGCCACCTGGTTGCTGCCCGACTGAGGGTCTTGCAGGCGGAAGATTTTCAGCGTGTCGTCCAGCGGCAGCTCGCGCTGCTCGCGGTCCGGCACCTCGCCGGCCTTGGCTTGGCCGAACGCCTGCGCGATCTGCACCTTGAGCTGCTCGGGATCAAAGTCGCCGACCGCCGAGAGCACCATGTTGTTGGGCAGATACCAACGGTCCTGAAACGCCTGCAAGCTGGCCAGGCTGGCCGAGCGAATCGCCGCTTCGTTACCGATGGTGCGATGTCCAGGGTACGCCGAGCCGACTCGCTGCGACGCAGTACGCTGCTCGTTCATGCGCTGGGCAACGCCCAGGCCGCCGCGCCACTCCTCGATGACGATTGGACGCTCGCGCTCAAGGTCGGCGGCGCTGTAGTCACGCGCGAAGACCAGGTCAGCCAGCGCTTGCAGCGCCTGGGGCGCCTGACGCACACCGGCTGGCGGGCCGATCAGGTACTGGGTGCGCTCGTAGTTGGTCACGGCGTTGAAATGGCGGCCCTGCACCCAACCAAGCGCGGTCATGCGCTGGCGTAGGTTTCGCTCGCCACCAGCGCGGCTGTGGAAGGTCAGGTGCTCGACCATGTGCGCGACGCCGACTTGGTCGTCGGCTTCATCCACAGAGCCTGCCTTGACCGTCAGGCGCAGGTCCAGGCGGCCGGCCTGGGAGGTGTCGCGCACCAGTCGGTAGGCCAGGCCATTGGGCAGTTGGCCATGCACCACTTGGCTGTCCCAGGGCAGCGGCGCGTCGGACTCGGGGATCGAGGCGCAGGCGCCTAGCAGCAGCGGGCCGAGCAAGCCTGCGAGGAGCTTTTTCATCAGGGCATCCGTTTTTTGTGTACGGTCAGAAGCGGTAGCCGACTTCAAGCCAATACTGGCGGCCGACTTCGTAGGTGATCAGGTTGGTCGAGGTACGGCTGGCAATCTTGTTGACTTGGTCGGTGACGTTGGTCACATCGACGTTGACGAAGAACGCCTGGTCCTTGCCGGTGGGAATATCCCAGGCGAAGCGCATGTCCCAGGTGGCGGCACCAGGGGTGGCGGCGGTCTGGTAGTTGCTGTAGGTCTTACCGTCGATTTCGGCATCCGGGCTGACCTTGACGATCTGGTCGTAGGGGCCGCGATAGCGCAGGAAGTTGCTGATCTCAAGGTTCCATTGCGGGATATCGGTGATGGTCACCAGGCGCGCAGTCCACGGGCGGTTGAAATCGCTGGGCGGTAGCGCTTCGTAGGGCACCAGCTTGCCGTCGAAGACAACGTCTTCGTTGTCCATCTCTTCACGGTCCACGCCGGCCTCGTAGGTTTCGCCATGGGCGCCCTCGCTGCGGGACCAGTTCAGGGCAAGCTGCATGCTGGTACTGGTGCCTATGAAGCGCAGTGGCTTGAGTGGCGCCACGGTGAGACTGACGGTGTCGGTCGTACTGGTACCGGCATTCAGGTAGACGTAGTGATCCTTGCTATAGCCAGCCGGAATGTCCTTCTGGTCGAGGTAGTAGTACGGCCGAGTGCGGTAGATCTGATCATGCCCCTTGCGGTTGATGTACTTGAGCTGGAACTCGGCGCCGAGCATGCGCTGGTTGAAGCCGAGCATCAGCTCGTCGTCATAGGGGATGTCCATGCTGGTGAACTTGCTCATGTTCAGGTTACTGCTGGCCAAGGCCCAGTCGTCGGTCTGGTTGGTGCGCGTCCAACGCGAGGTGAAGGCCTGGCGGCCATCGGCCAAGCGGTACTTGAACAGGTTGCGGCCGTAGTAGCGGTTGGCACCGAACACCAGTACCGAGCTGCGGTCGCCGAAAAAGTCGTAGTCACCGGCAAAGCGCGGCGCCAGCGACTTCTTCTCCATGTAGTCGTCGGCATCCAGGCGCAGACCGGGGCGCAGGGTGAGATTGCCGTAGCTGATCTGGTCATCGACGAACAGCGCGTACTTCTTCTGCTGCATGTCCAGCTGACCCGCACCGTAGATCATCATGGCCGAGCCGTACTGGCGGTTGTTGCCGTTGGCCAACCGGCCGATCGAGCAGTAAGGATCGCTGCCACAGTCGGTGCCGTTGTCGCGCTTGAAGGTGGTCACCGCCGCCGCGTCGTCCTCGCGCTCCCAGGTGGCGCGCTGGTACCCCAGCTCCAGGCCAGTGCTGACGGTGTGCAGGGTCGGGCCCAGGTTGAAGGTCTGCCATTCGGCCTTGAGCTTGTAGTCGATGCTGCGCTGGGTCTGGTACAGACTGCCGAACGAGCCCTCGGCGCTGCGCGCGTTGCCGCTCAGTGGATTGCCCCAGTTCTTGACGTCGGACCAGTACCAGTTGATCAGCGTGTCGGTGTCGGCCTCGCGCGAGGCGTACAGGTCGCTCACCGCAAGTTGCTGGGTCCAGCGGGCACTGTCGCCTTCGTAGATGGCCTTGATCGAGGTCTGCCAGCCGCCGTTGATGTTGGTGTACTCCGAGTCGCGGTAGTCCTCACGGAAGTACACGTTCTCTTGCGGGGCGTAGACGATCGAGGTGTCCAGGGTCAGGCGATCATTGACCGTCCAGTAGGTCTTGAGCAGAAAGTTGTCCAGCGCCCGGGTCTGCTCTTGCTCGTTGTCATTGTTCGGGCTGTTGTAGCCATTGGCGTAGGTGCGCAGCGGCAGGTACGAGCGCTTCTGGGAAAAGTTGAGCAGTGCGCCGAAATCCTCGGTCAGGTGGCCTTCGAGGGTCCCGCGCACGGTGGTCTTCTTGAACTCGGGCTGGTTCTTTTCGTTGGACGAGGTTTTGAACGTCTCCTCGCTCTCGCGGCTGATGTGATAGCGGGTCCAGTCCGAGCTGGTCATCGCGTACGAGAGCTTGCCGTGCAGGTCCTGGCTCGGACGGCGGGTGATTGCATCGACCACGCCGCCGTTGAAGCCACCGTACTCCACCGGCACGTTGCTGTCGTAGACCTTGATCTCTTCCAGCAGGTCAGCGTCCAGGGCGATGCCGTGCGAGCGGCTGGGGGCCGAGTCGAACTGGCGGGTTTCGTTGTAGCCGTGGGCACCGGGGTCGAGGTCGTTGTTGATCGAGATGCCGTCGATCATGAAGTTGTTCTGGTAGAACTTGGCGCCGTTGATGCTAACGTCGGCCGGGTCGATTTCGCCGGGGGTGTTGGAGCTTTTCTGATCGGTGCTGAACTGCACATTGGGGTGCATCTGCAGCAGGGTAGTGATGTCGCCGTTGGCACCGGGGAAGGCTTGGACCGCCTTGCGATCGAACACCGTGGCCCCCATGAAGCTATTTTCCTGGGTGTCGCCGAGAATCAGCGTGTTGTGGAGTTCGACCGCGCCGCTGTCGGCGTGCAGCAAGCGAAAGGTCAGCGCGCCGTATTCGTAGTCCCAGGTGATGCCGGTGCCCAACAGCAGTTGCGCCAGCGCGGCCTCGCTGCTGAGCTGGCCGCTGACGGCGGTGGATTGCTGGCCTTCGAGCAGGTCAGGGTCGACCGTCACCTGCAAGCCACTCTGCTGACCGAAGTTGATCAGGGCGATGGCCAGTTTCTGCGCCGGAATATCGAACACATGGGTCTGGGCCAACACGTTGCGCACGCCCATCTCGTCGGCCTGGGCGGGCACTACGCCGCTGGCGCAGCACAGCCCTAGCAGGCCAGCACCGGCCAGCTGTTTTAGTTGCCACGACCAATCCCACGCGCAGCGCGGCTTCCGGCTTGTCGTTTGAGTCATCCCACATCCCCGCCCCGGACAGTCGCCGGGCAGCAAAATTGAATACGAATCGCTATCAGTTATTGCGCGCGGGGGATAAGACGGGGCAGTTCAGCGATTTTTCAGAAAATTTTGAAAAAAGTTTTCAAGAGGAGATGCCTCATGGGCAGCGGCGCTGCGCCGCTGTCCAAATGGGCGGTCTCAGGGCTTGCTCAGCACCAGCAGCCAAGGCCCATAGCTACGGACTTCGCCACCATGCGGGCGGACCACTGCTCGCAGCGCGACCTCAGGCTTGCGTAGGTCATATACGCCGGTCACGCGCTTGGCGCCGAGGGCTTCGTCGCGCAGCAGCACCGTGCCCGGCAGGTAGCGGGCCAGTGCCTGCACCAGCTCAGCCACCGACTGATCGTCGGCGATCAATTGGCCTTGGCGCCAGGCGGCCGTCTGAGACGGCACGAACGCACTGAGCTGTACCTGACCATCCAGGTAGCGCAAGCGTTGCCCGGCAGTCAGCGCCGCCGCCAGCACGCGGGCCGAGTCCTCGACCCGCACCGAGCCATGCTGCACATCGACCCCTACCCTACCCGCGCGCATCTCGACGTTGAACGCGGTGCCGGTGACGGTCACCCGTAGACTATCGGCACGCACGTGGAACGGCTTGCGCTTGTCGGGTTTGACTTCGAAAAACGCCTGCCCGGCCAGCAGGCGTACGTCGCGGTGGTTGTCGGCGTAATCGACGGCAATAGCCGTGTCGCTGTCCAGTTGCACCACGCTGCCATCGGCCAGGGTGATGTCACGGGTTTCGCCTTGGGCCGTGCGGTAGTCGGCTTGCAGGCGCAGGCTCAACGACGGCGCCACCGCTAGCATCAAGCAAGCCGCCAGCGCAGCACCCAGCCACCAGCGGCGTGGCACCTTGCGCCGTACCGGCAATTGCACCACCTCGGCGCTGGCCGGCCATTCGGCGGCCGTGCTCGGCGCCAGCTCCGCGCTCAGGCGCCATAGGCGCTCGGCCTTGCGGTAGGCCTCAGGATTAGCGGCGTCGGCAGCCAGCCATTGCTCGAACGCATCGCGCAGCAGCATGTCCTGTGGCGCCTGCTGCAAGCGCAGGAGCCAGTCCAGCGCCTGCTCACGGCGGCTGGCTGTGAGGTCTGCTGACGTCATGTCCGGCAAGTCTCCTGATGGCTCGGGGGCGCGAAGGGTCGCACAGAGTCGTCCCGTTGAGCAAAAGACGTGGCAGCCAGAGGTTTTTTCACAGATCTTCCTCCAGCCGTTCCAGACAGTGACGCAGGGCATCGTGCACCAGTTGATGCACCAGGCTGACCGAGACCTCCAGGTGATTGGCCACTTGCTGCAAGGTGTAGCCCCCCAGGCGGTGCATCTCGAAGGCGGTGCGGGTACGCAGGGGCAGTTCCTCGAGGGCGCGACTGATGGCGCCGAGCTCGCTCTGCTGGCTCACCGACTGCTCCGGCGAGGCGGTGCTGGCCGGCAGTTCGGCAAGTATCTCATCGCCTCCAGGCTGGGCTTTTTCGGTGGCTGTGCGGCGGGTCTGGTCCAGCGCCAGGTTGCGCACGATGCGGTACAGGTAACTGGCGGGGTGGCGAATCTCAGCGTCCAGCGGCTGGCTGCTCAAGCGCAGCCAAGCCTCCTGGACCACATCCTCGGCGCGGGCGCGGCAACCGACGATCGGCGCGGCGTAGTCCACCAGCGCCGGGCGGTGGGCCAGGTAGAGCTCGAGTTTATCGTCCGCCACGGGGTGGTATGCCAAGGATGTTTCAGAGGCGGCGATGTTACCCGTAGTCGAGAATCATTATCAACAGATGGATTTATACAGCCGCCGCTGACTGCTTCGCAGTACCTGTGGCACCACGAAGCAAGCAGCGCCGTGTCAGAGCCTCACACTGGCGAACGTCGACTCGTTGCGCGCCTGACTCAGCGCCGCCATCGGCCCGCTGTGCGGCGACAGGGCCATGGCTTGCGGAATCGGCATCATCGCCACCTGCTGGGTGGTGTTGGAGCCCACGCGTTCGTCACGCGGCGGAATGCCGAAGTATTCGCGGTAGCACTTGGAGAAATGCGGCGTGGAGACGAACCCGCACACCGAAGCCACCTCGATGATCGACATCGGCGTCTGCTTGAGCAGCTGCCGGGCGCGGATCAAGCGCAGCTTGAGGTAGTAGCGCGACGGCGAACAGTGCAGGTACTTCTGGAACAGGCGCTCAAGCTGGCGGCGCGAAACCGACACATACACGGCCAGTTCGTCCAGGTCGATTGGCTCTTCGAGGTTGGCCTCCATCAGCGCGACGATTTCCTGCAACTTGGGCTGGTTAGTGCCGAGCATGTGCTTGAGCGGCACGCGCTGGTGGTCCTGCTCGTTGCGGATGCGCTCGTAGACGAACATCTCGGAGATCGCCGCCGACAGCTCGCGGCCATGGTCGCGGCTGATCAGGTGCAGCATCATGTCCAGCGGCGCGGTGCCGCCGGAGCTGGTGAAACGGTTACGGTCGAGGGTGAACAGACGGGTGCTCATGTTCACCCGCGGGTAGGCCTCCTGCATGGCGGCCAGACACTCCCAGTGCACGCTGCAATCGAAGCCGTCGAGCAGACCGGCGCAGGCCAGTGCCCAACTGCCGGTGCACACCGCACCCAGGCGGCGCGACTGGCGGGCCTGGGCTTGCAGCCAGGTCACATGCTCACGGGTAACCGTGCGCTGGATGCCAACGCCGCCACAGACGATCACGGTGTCCATCGGCGGGGCGTTGTGCATGGCCGCATCGGGGGTGATCTGCAAACCGTCGCTGGCCCATACCTGGCCACCGTCCAAGGTCAGCGTGTGCCAACGGTACAGCTCGCGGCCGGACAGCTGGTTGGCCATGCGCAGCGGTTCCACTGCCGAGGCCAGGGAAATCAGGGTGAAGTTGTCCAGCAGGAGAAAGCCGATCGACTGCGGGGCTGTGCGGTTCTGGGTTGGATTCCCGGAGCTGTAGGACGTCATCGCGATTTCTCCTCACACTGATGCTGGATGTGTCTCAGGCGGACACTGGTTTCTTGTTATTGCCCCCGTTTCGTATGCAGGGGCTTTGCCAATCTCAACGCAATCGCCGTGCCTAAATTGAACGACCATCCGAAAAAACCCAAAAACGACCTCATGTGATTGACGTAGTTGGGTTTGCGAGGCTGTTCAGGATCAAGCGCAAAGGGGCGGGCCAGCGCCGTTGCGCGTCACTACTGAGCAATTCGGTAGCACTTTTGAGTAGGTTGCCCAGAAGCGACAGACTTGAGTGTCACCGACAACGACCCTACTGGTAACGACAGCCGACGGCCGGTAGAAAGACGGCGACTGCGCCATAAGATGGCGCAGTCGCCGTGCGTGATCAAAAACGGCGCATCAGCACTCGATGGCGCTGACCGCGAGGCCTCCGCGAGAGGTTTCTTTGTACTTGTCGTGCATGTCGGCACCGGTGTCACGCATGGTGCGGATCACCTGGTCGAGGGAAATGAAATGCTCGCCGTCGCCGCGCAGGGCCATTTGTACGGCGTTGATGGCCTTCACCGCCGCAATCGCGTTGCGTTCGATGCACGGCACCTGCACCAACCCGCCCACCGGGTCGCAGGTCAGCCCAAGGTTGTGCTCCAGGGCGATTTCGGCGGCGTTCTCCAACTGCGCCGGGGTCGCTCCGAGCACTTCGGCAAGGCCGGCCGCGGCCATGGCGCAGGCCGAACCCACTTCACCCTGGCAACCGACCTCGGCCCCGGAGATGGACGCATTCTTCTTGCACAGGATGCCCACCGCAGCGGCGCCGAGGAAGAAGTCGACCACGTTGCTTTCATCCACTACGTCGGAGAAGCGCATGTAGTAGTGAAGCACCGCCGGGATGATGCCTGCCGCACCGTTGGTGGGTGCGGTAACCATGCGTCCGCCAGCGGCGTTCTCTTCGTTGACCGCCAGGGCGAACAGGTTGACCCACTCCATGGCGCTCATGGTCGAACCAATCACATTAGGTTTGCCCAGCTCCTGCAAGCTACGGTGCAGCTTGGCGGCGCGGCGGCGCACGTTGAGTCCGCCTGGCAGCGTACCTTCGTATTTCAGGCCGTTGTTCACGCATTCCTGCATGGCTTGCCAGAGCTTGAGCAAACCTGCGCGAATCTCGGCCTCGCTGCGCCAGACTTTTTCGTTGGCCATCATCAATTGCGACACGCGCAGGTCGTTTTGCTTGCACAGGCGCAGCAGCTCGGCGGCGCTGTTGAAGTCGTACGGCAGCACGGTCTGGTCAGCGTCCAGCACACCGCTGGCAGCCTGTGCGGCGTCCACCACGAAGCCACCGCCCACCGAGTAATAGGTGTCGCGGTGCAGCTCGCCAGCCTCGCCTTCGGCCACCAAGGTCATGGCATTCGGGTGGTACGGCAGGTTCTCGTCGAGCAGCAGCATGTCGCGCGCCCAGACGAATTCGATGGGCAACTGGCTGTCGAGCTGGAGCACGTTGGTTTCGCGCAATTGCGCAATGCGTGGTGCGATCTGGGTAGGGTCGATCGCGTCGGGCCATTCGCCCATCAGCCCCATGATCGTGGCGTTGTCGGTGCCATGGCCGACGCCAGTGGCCGACAGCGAGCCGTACAAGCGCACTTCGATGCGCCGCACCTGCGCAAGGTCGCCGCGCTCACGCAGCCCCTGGACGAACAGCGCGCCGGCGCGCATGGGGCCGACGGTGTGTGAGCTGGAGGGCCCGACACCGATCTTGAACAGGTCGAACACGCTGATGGCCATTGTCGCATCACCTCTTGATGGGCTGTCTGGACGCGCCAAACGATGCCTTGCACAACTGCTAGGCTGAATCGTCGAGCCGCCTTGGAATGCACGCATCATCGGGCTTTTACCTACCCCTTCGCCGTCTGCAACCGACGTACTTTTGTCCGGCAGCGCCGCTGCCGATCCGACCCTGCCTGCGCCGTTTTCCAGCGGCCAGGCGACGTGAAAACAGGGGTGCGGGGGTGGAAAAGCTCAGTTGCGACATCGCCCGTACTGGATGCGACCCGTCCTGTACTGGATACGACGCCACCAGTAGGCGATTGCCGAACGCTGGAGGATTATCGAAAGCGACTCGTTTTGCACGGCCTCGCATCCTGCCCTCTGCAGGCCTGGCTGACCGGCTCCCTAGAAAGCGCTGGCAGCCCTTCGCGAACCCGAAGATAAAATCACAGGAGTCCACCTATGAAAGCTTCACCCTCGCTGTTGCTGGCCGCGATGCTCTGCGCACCGCTGCTGACCCAGGCCGCCGAACCCGAGCAGTGTCAGACGGTGCGCTTTTCCGATGTCGGCTGGACCGACATCACAGTGACCACCGCCACCACCAGCGTCGTGCTCGAAGCGCTGGGCTACAAGACCCACACCACCATGATCTCGGTGCCGGTCACCTACAAATCGCTGGCCTCAGGCAAGGATCTGGACGTGTTCCTCGGCAACTGGATGCCGACCATGGAAAACGACATCAAGCAGTACCGCGACGCCGGTACCGTCGAGACCGTACGTGCCAACCTGGAAAACGCCAAGTACACCCTGGCGGTGCCCCAAGCGCTGTACGACAAGGGCCTGAAGGATTTCGCCGACATCCCCAAGTTCAAGCAGGAGTTGGGCGGCAAGATCTACGGTATCGAACCGGGTAACGACGGCAACCGAACCATCCAAAGCATGATCGACAAGGATGCCTTCGGCTTGAAGAGCGCCGGTTTCAAACTGGTGCAGTCGAGCGAGGCTGGCATGCTGTCGCAGGTCGACCGGGCGCAGAAGCGCGGCGAGGCCGTAGTGTTCCTGGGTTGGGAACCGCATCCGATGAACACCCGTTTCAAGATGCAGTACCTGACCGGTGGCGATGACTTCTTCGGCCCCGAGTTCGGCAAGGCGACCGTGCTGACCAACACCCGCAAGGGGTACACCCAGGAGTGCAGCAACGTCGGCCAACTGCTGAAGAACCTGTCGTTCGAACTCAAGGATGAAAGCACGATGATGGGCTATGTCCTGGACGACAAGATGAAACCCGAAGCCGCTGCGAAGAAGTGGCTCAAGGACAATCCCGGCAAGCTGGATACCTGGCTGGCGGGCGTGACGACCGTGGATGGCAAACCAGGCCTTGAGGCGGCCAAGGCCAAGCTGGCGCAATAACAAACAACGCAATAGCGCTATCTCGGGGCGGGACCGTGCCGCCCCGGACTGATTTCAATCTTTGCAGGTGGAAGCTCGCTATCATGCTTATCGATCAAAAATTACCGTTGGGGCAGTACATCGCCTCATTCGTCGAATGGTTGACCCAGAATGGCGCCAATTACTTCGACGCCATCGCTCGGGGCCTGGAGTTCATGATCCATGGCGTCACCAGCACCCTGACCTGGTTCAACCCGTTCGTGCTCATCGCCCTGTTCGCCGCCCTTGCGCACCTCATCCAGCGCCGCGTGGGGCTGACGGTATTCGTCGCGCTGTCGTTCCTGCTGATCCTCAACCTGGGTTACTGGCAGGAAACCATGGAGACCCTGGCGCAGGTCAGTTTCGCCACGGTAGTGTGCGTGGCCATCGGCGTGCCGCTGGGCATCGTCGCTGCACACAAACCGATGTTCTACACCGCCATGCGTCCGGTGCTGGACCTGATGCAGACCGTGCCTACCTTCGTTTACCTGATCCCCACGCTGACCCTGTTCGGCCTTGGCGTGGTGCCGGGGCTGATCTCGACCGTGGTGTTCGCCATCGCCGCGCCGATCCGCCTCACCTACCTGGGCATCTGCGATGTGCCACAGGAACTGATGGATGCCGGCAAGGCGTTTGGCTGCTCACGCCGCCAACTGCTGACCCGTATCGAACTCCCCCACGCCATGCCAAGCATCGCGGCAGGCGTGACGCAATGCATCATGCTGTCGCTGTCGATGGTGGTGATCGCCGCCCTGGTGGGCGCCGACGGCCTGGGCAAACCCGTGGTCAACGCACTGAACACCGCCGATATTTCCCTGGGCTTCGAAGCAGGCCTGGCCATCGTGCTGCTGGCAATCATGCTCGACCGTATCTGCAAGCAACCGGAGCTGCCAGCAAGGGGTGAGGCATGAGCATCATTCGTTTCGAAGACGTCGACGTCATTTTCTCCAGCAAGCCACGCGAGGCACTGGCCTTGCTCGACAAGGGCCAGACCCGCGAGCAGATTCTCAAGCAGACCGGCTTGGTGGTGGGGGTCGAGAAAGCCAACCTGGACATCAACAAGGGCGAGATCTGCGTGCTCATGGGCCTGTCCGGCTCGGGCAAGTCGAGCCTGCTGCGCTGCATCAACGGGCTGAACACGGTCAGCCGTGGCAAGCTGTTCGTCGAGCACGAAGGCAAGCACATCGATATCGCCCACTGCACCCCGGCAGAACTGAAAATGATGCGTACCAAGCGCATCGCCATGGTGTTCCAGAAGTTCGCCCTGATGCCGTGGCTCACGGTGCGCGAGAACATCAGCTTCGGCCTGGAAATGCAGGGTCGTCCCGAAAAAGAACGGCGCAAGCTGGTGGACGAGAAGCTCGAACTGGTGGGCCTGACCCAGTGGCGCAATAAAAAGCCCGACGAACTGTCTGGCGGTATGCAGCAGCGTGTAGGCCTGGCCCGTGCACTGGCGATGGACGCCGACATCCTGCTCATGGACGAACCGTTCTCGGCCCTCGACCCGCTGATCCGCCAGGGCCTGCAAGACGAGCTGCTGACCCTGCAAAGCAAGCTGAACAAGACCATTGTGTTCGTCAGCCACGACCTGGACGAAGCGCTGAAGCTGGGCACCCGTATCGCGATCATGAAAGATGGTCGGATCATCCAGTACAGCAAGCCTGAGGAAATCGTGCTCAACCCTGCCGACGAGTATGTGCGGACCTTCGTCGCCCATACCAACCCGCTCAACGTGCTGTGCGGGCGCAGCCTGATGCGCAGCCTGGACGACTGCAAGCGGGTCAACGGCTCGGTGTGCCTGGATCCTGGCGGCGATTCCTGGCTGGACCTGGGCGAGGGCAATTCGATCAAGCGCGCTCGCCAAGGCCAGAACGGCCTGGACATGCAGAACTGGGTGCCGGGCCAGGCGGTGGAAGGCCTGGGACGCAAACCGACCCTGGTACACGCCGATATCGGTATGCGCGACGCCTTGCAGATTCGCTATCAGACCGGCAACAAGCTGGTGCTGCAGGACAACGACAAAGTGGTGGGGATTCTCGGGGACACCGAGCTGTACCACGCGCTGCTCGGCAAGAACCACGGCTGAGGCCTTGGGCCGCGTGGCGGCCCATCGCGGCGCAAGGCCGCGCCTACAGGGATATGCGTTACCCTGTGGAGCGGCCTTGCCGGAGCGCCGGACCGGCCGCAAAGGAGGGCAAAGCCCTCCTAGCTATCTATCAGCGAACAACGATTCCACGCTCAGCCATGTAGGCCTTGGCCTCTGGCACCGTGTACTCACCAAAGTGGAAGATACTCGCCGCCAAAACCGCGCTGGCGTGGCCTTCCAGAATACCGTCAGCCAGGTGCTGCAAGTTACCCACACCCCCGGAGGCGATCACCGGAATGCCCAGCGCATCGCTGATGGCACGCGTGACGCCGAGGTCGAAACCGTTCTTCATGCCGTCCTGGTCCATGCTGGTCAGCAGGATCTCACCGGCCCCCAGGCCTTCCATCTTCTTCGCCCACTCCACGGCATCCAGTCCGGTCGGCTTGCGCCCGCCATGGGTGAAGATCTCCCAGCGCGGTGCCTCGCCCGGGCCAGACACCTGCTTGGCATCGATGGCCACGACGATGCACTGTGAGCCGAAACGGTCGGCGGCCTCGCCGACGAACTCCGGGTTGAACACCGCGGCGGTGTTGATCGACACCTTGTCGGCACCGGCGTTGAGCAGGTTGCGGATGTCCTGCACGGTGCGCACGCCACCGCCCACGGTCAGCGGGATGAACACTTGGCTGGCCATGCGTTCGACGGTATGCAGGGTGGTGTCACGGCCATCGACGCTGGCGGTGATGTCGAGGAAGGTGATCTCGTCGGCGCCCTGCTCGTTGTAGCGGCGGGCGATCTCCACCGGGTCACCGGCGTCGCGGATGTTCTCGAACTTGACGCCCTTGACCACCCGGCCGTTATCCACGTCCAGGCAAGGGATGATGCGTTTGGCTAGAGCCATGAACTTCTCCCAGAGCAGCAAGCATCAAGCGGCAAGCTACAAGTAAAGGCTGACGCGGTCTGCCTGCTTGCTGCTTGCCGCTTGGCGCTGGCTACTGCGCTTAGTAGTTGTCGCAGAAGGCCTGGGCCTCGGCGACGTCGAGGGTGCCTTCGTAGATGGCACGGCCAGTGATAGCGCCGATGATGCCAGGCGCCTTGGCGTCCAGCAGGGCCTTGATGTCACCCAGGTTATGGATGCCGCCCGAGGCGATCACCGGGATCGAGGTGGCTTCGGCCAGGGCCTTGGTGAAGGGCACGTTGCAGCCCTGCATCATGCCGTCCTTGGCGATGTCGGTGTAGACGATCGCCGAGACACCATCGGCCTCGAAACGCTTGGCCAGGTCGATGACCTGGACGCTGCTGACCTCAGCCCAGCCGTCGGTGGCGACGAAACCGTCCTTGGCGTCCAGGCCAACGATGACCTTGCCAGGGAAGGCCTTGCACGCTTCGGCGACGAACTCAGGCTGCTTGACCGCCTTGGTGCCGATGATCACGTAGCTGACGCCGGCCTTGACGTAGTGCTCGATGGTTTCCAGCGAACGGATGCCGCCGCCGATCTGAATCGGCAGGTTCGGGTAGCGCTTGGCGATGGCGGTAACCACCTCACCGTTGACTGGCTGGCCTTCGAAGGCGCCGTTGAGGTCGACCAGGTGCAGGCGACGGCAGCCACCTTCGACCCACTTGGCAGCCATGCTCACCGGGTCATCGGAAAATACCGTGGAGTCTTCCATGCGGCCCTGGCGCAGACGCACGCAGGCGCCATCCTTCAGATCGATAGCGGGAATAATCAGCATGTTATTTCCTTCGTCAATTCAAGCGGCAAGCTGCAAGCGACAAGCTGCAAGCAATGCGCGTCGTGCATTCGATAGGCGATCGGGCTTTGGCTTGCAGCTCGTGGCTTGCAGCTTTCAGCTCTTCTCCAGCGCCCACAGGTCGCTTTCGATGCTCTCGAAGCGCTCCTTGAGGTGCAGCTGAACATCGGCAATCGCCCTGTTGTAGTAGTGGGGTGCAATCTCTTTGCTGAACAGTTCGAGGACCTCGGCCACCTCGAATGACCCAAGCTCCAGCTCGAAGCGATCTTCGAGAAAACGCTTGAGTACATGAAGCGCTTCGCGCTCCTGCTCGGGGGCCAGGGTAATGACCGGGGCCTTGGTCTTCGACCTGCTCATTTACCAGCGCCCGTCCCAGGCGACGAAGTTCTGCAGCAGTTGCAGGCCATGGGTATGGCTCTTCTCTGGGTGGAACTGCACGGCAAAGCGCGAGCCGTCGGCCAGCGCGGCGGCGAAATCGTTGCCGTAGTGGCCGCGACCGACCACCTGGCCCGGCTTGCCGGCATTGATGTAGTAGCTGTGCACGAAGTAGAAGCGCGCGCGGTCCGGGATGTCGTGCCACAGCGGATGGTCGATGGTCTGGCTCACTTCGTTCCAGCCCATGTGCGGCACCTTCAAGTGCTCGCCGTCTTCCTCAAGGTCTTTGCCGAAGAAGCGCACCTGGCCTGGGAACAGACCGATGCAGTCGACACCGTCGTTTTCTTCGCTGTGCTCGAGCAGTGCCTGCATGCCTACGCAGATACCCAGGAACGGGCGATCCAGGCTGACTTCACGCACCAGGCTGTCGAAGCCCAAGCGACGGATCTCGGCCATGCAGTCGCGAATCGCGCCGACGCCGGGGAACACCACGCGGTCGGCTTCGCGGATGACCGCAGCATCGCTGGTCACCAGCACCTTGCCGGCACCGACGTGCTCCAGGGCCTTGGCGACCGAGTGCAGGTTACCCATGCCATAGTCGATTACGGCTACCGTCTGCATTTACAGGCACCCTTTGGTGGACGGCATCTGACCGGCCATGCGCTCGTCGAGGGTAACGGCCATGCGCAGCGCGCGACCGAAGGCCTTGAACACGGTTTCGATCTGGTGATGGGTGTTGTGGCCGCGCAGGTTATCGATGTGCAGCGTCACCAGGGCGTGGTTGACGAAACCCTGGAAGAACTCCTGGAACAGATCGACGTCGAAGCCACCGACACTGGCACGGGTGTACGGTACGTGCATCTGCAGGCCCGGACGGCCGGAGAAATCGATCACCACGCGCGACAGGGCTTCGTCCAGCGGCACATAGGCGTGGCCGTAGCGGAAGATGCCTTTCTTGTCGCCGATGGCCTGGGCGAACGCCTGGCCGAGGGTGATACCGACGTCTTCGACGGTATGGTGGTCGTCGATATGCAGGTCGCCCTTGCACTCGATGTCCAGATCGATCAGCCCGTGGCGGGCGATCTGGTCCAGCATGTGTTCGAGGAAAGGCACGCCGATATCGAATCGGGCCTTGCCACTGCCATCGAGGTTGATCGAGCACTTGACCTGGGTTTCCAGGGTATTGCGCTCGACGGAAGCCTTACGTTCAACCATCACCAGCTCCGCAAAATCATTGGGCGAAAAGGGCTCCATTATAGGCCCAGAACGCGCCGGCTTGAAACGCGGATGACATATGGCAGGAGTAGCAATTGCGGGGGGATGACTGCGGTACAGGTCTATACAAGCTGGGGATGGGGCTGCTTTGCAGCCCATCGTGGCACAAGGCACTCCTACAGGGACCGTGTGAACCCAGCGCTTACACGGTCTCTGTAGGAGCGGCCTTGTGCCGCGAAAAGGGGCGCAACGCGCCCCTCGGGTTCACATCAATGGAACAGCACGGCGGTTTTCTGCAGGGTAATCCACACACCCCATGCCAGCGGAATCACCACCACCGCCCAGGCCAGCAGCACCAGCGGCAGGCTGCCCGGTGCGGCTTTCCACTCCAGCGAACGCGCGCCGTCGGCGCCTTTGTCGTGGCTCAAGGCCCGCTCTGCGGCCAGCTCGGCGTCGGTCATGAAGTACTTGTCGGCCACCGGGCGCACCAGCATGTTGCAGATGAAGCCCAGTACCAGCAGGCCTGCCAGGATGTACAGGGTCATGTCGTAGGCCGCTGCGCGCTCTACGCCCGCCGCCAACTGCGCCTCGCGCAGGTAGGTAATCAGCACCGGGCCGAGCACGCCAGCCGCCGCCCAGGCAGTCAGCAGGCGACCGTGGATGGCACCGACCATCTGCGTACCGAACAGGTCGGCCAGGTATGCGGGCACGGTGGCGAAACCACCGCCGTACATCGACAGGATGATGCAGAACGCCGCCACGAACAGCGCCACGTTACCGATGTGGCCCATGTTCGGCACCAGGCTGTAGAGGCCCACGCCCAAGGCGAAGAAGGCGAAGTAGGTGTTCTTGCGGCCAATGTAGTCCGAGAACGACGCCCAGAAGAAGCGCCCACCAATGTTGAACAGGCTCAGCAAGCCGGTGAAGCCGGCGGCAATCGCGGCGATCTGCGCCAGTTGCGCGGCGTTCAGTTCGCTGAAGGTCAGCTCGTTACCCAGCAGCTTGCCGGCGAACACTTCCTGCAACAGCGGCGAAGCCATGCCCAGGATGCCGATACCGGCCGAGACGTTCAGGCACAGCACCAGCCACACCAGGGCGAACTGCGGGGTTTTCCAGGCCACGCTGACGTGCACGTGGCGGTCGGTGACCATAGCGTTGGCCTTCTTGGCCGGCGGCGTCCAGCCTTCAGGCTTCCAGCCGGTCGGCGGCACGCGGTAAGCCAGGGCTCCAGCGGTCATGAACACAAAGTAGATCGCGGCCATGGCGACGAAGCTCTGCCATACGCCGACTTCGGTGCTGCTGGCGAAATGGCCCATCAGTGCGGTGGCCAGAGGAGCGCCCACCATGGCACCTCCACCAAAGCCCATGATTGCCATGCCGGTCGCCATGCCGCGCTTATCCGGGAACCATTTGATCAGGGTCGAAACCGGCGAGATATAGCCCAGTCCAAGGCCGATACCACCGATTACGCCCGAACCCAGCCACATCATCCACAGCTGGTGAGTCTTCACGCCAATCGCCGAGATCAGCAGGCCGCCGCACCAGCACAGCGCCGATACCAGGCCAGCTTTGCGGGGACCTGCGTGTTCCAGCCAGCCGCCCAGCACCGCGGCCGAGCAGCCGAGGAAGACGAAGAACAGGGTGTAGATCCAGCTGAGCATGGAAATCGGCCAGTCGCACTCGGCGCTGAACAGGCGGGCGATGAAGCCCATGTCGGCCGCACAGGCCACCGGCGCGGTGATGCCCAGCGCCTGCGACAGCGGCAGCCAGAACACCGAGAAGCCATAGGCCATGCCGATGCACAAGTGAATGGCCAGGGCTGCCGGGGGGACCAGCCAGCGGTTGAAGCCCGGGCGGGCGATGATGCGCTCCTTCGACAAGAAGCCTGGGGTGCTGGCTCCTGACGTGATACTGCTGCTCATGAAATGTTCCTTCTTGTAGGTGGGCTTGACCTACGGACGTATGGCCCGGCTCTGTGTGGCTGCACGCAAGAGCAGCCCGGCCGTTGCTGGCGACCCGCCGCGACAATGAGTCGCGGGGGCTCCGCAGGCGGGCGCAAGATTAGCAGCACCCGATGACATGAAAGCAATCTGATATCGTTATTTTTTCGATAGCTGAATCGGTATTGCTTGTATCGAGGTGATGTTCTGTCACCTTTTCGGGCGCTTTCGAAGGGACACCGGCCCACGGCGCCATGCGTTGAGCGGATGCGGACAGGCCCTGCTACAGCGCCCGAACGACACGCGAGTGAACTGAAACGTCGCCACTTGTCGAAATGTAGGATACGCAGAGCCAATCGTCGCGGCGCTATACTCGCCGCTGAATTCAAATCGGACTACAAGGACTCGCCCATGAAAGCGTTCGGCAAAATCCTGGGGCTGGGGCTTCTCGGGTTGTTGCTGATCATCGTGGCGCTGGGCTTCGCCCTGACCCACCTCTTCGATCCCAACGACTACAAAGACGAAATCCGCAAGCTGGCCCGCGACAAGGCCCACGTGGAACTGACCCTCAATGGCGATATCGGCTGGAGCCTGTTCCCCTGGCTGGGCCTTGAGCTGCACGAGGCGAGCATCGCCACACTGAACAACCCCAAGGTGCCGTTCGCCGATTTGCAGATGCTCGGCTTGTCGGTACGGGTCCTGCCGCTGCTGCGCCGCGAAGTACAAATGAGCGATGTGCGCGTCGAGGGCCTGAACCTGACCCTGGTGCGCGACGCCAGCGGCCACGGCAACTGGGAAGACATCGGTAAGCCTCTGCCCGAGCCGAACGTGGCCAGCGCGCCGCCCTCCAGCGAGCCCGCACAAACACCGACGAGCAAGCCTGAAGGCAACAGCGAACGCGCGGTCAAGCTGGACATCGACAGCCTCACCGTGAACAACGCGCGGGTGCTGTATACCGACGAGAAAGCCGGCCAGAGCTACAGCGCCGAAAGCATCCAGTTGAGCACCGGCGCGGTCCACGAAGGGGTGAACATCCCGCTCAAGGCCAGCGCCTTCCTCAGTGCCAGCCAGCCAAACATCAAGGCGCGCACCGAACTGACCGGCGAGCTGCGCTTCGATCGCAAGCTCAAGCGCTACAACCTCGAAGACATGCGCCTGTCTGGCGAAACCTCGGGCGAGCCGCTGGCCGGCAAGACCTTGACCTTCGCCGCACAAGGCCAGGTGCTGGTCGACCTGGCCGCCAACGTCGCCTCCTGGAGCGGGCTGAAAGTCTCGGCCAACCAGTTGCGCGCCCTGGGCGAGCTGAACGTGCGCGACCTGGACAAGACCGCGCAGCTAAGCGGCGCCCTGTCGGTGGCGCAGTTCGACCTGCGCAGCTTCCTCGACGGGATCGGCCAGACCCTGCCGGCGACCGCCGACCCGGCAGTGTTCAAGAAGCTCGAACTGGTCACCCGCCTGGAAGGCTCGCCAAACAGCCTGGCCTTCGAAGACCTAGCGGTGAAACTCGACGACAGCACCTTCAGCGGCCGCGTCGCCGTCGAAGATTTCGCCAAGCAGGCCCTGCGCGTGCGCCTGAAGGGCGACAGCTTCGACGCCGACCGCTACCTGCCGGCCAAGAGCGAGCAAGCCAAGGGCGCCAGCGCCGCACGCCAGGCCGAGGTCAAGCAACAGGAAGCCAGCGCGGTGGCCGGCGCCGGCACCACGCCGCTGCCCAACGCACCCACGCAACAAGCCTGGAGCGAAGACAAACTGCTGCCAGTCGAGCGTCTGCGCACCCTCGACCTGCACGCCGAGCTGGCGTTCGACGCGCTGACCCTGGACAAGCTGCCAATCACCGACGCACAGCTCAATGCCACTGGTCAGGGCGGCCTGATCACCCTGCAGACCCTGCGCGGCGGCCTGTACAATGGCAGCTTCGAGGCCAAGGGTAGCGTCGACGTGCGCCCAGCCGTGCCACAGCTGGGGATCAACACCAAGATCAACCGCGTACCGGTGGAGCACTTCATCAAGCGTGAAAGCCCCGACCAGGCGCCACCAGTCAAAGGCCTGCTGACCCTCGCCAGCGACCTGACCGCTACCGGCAACAGCCAGAAGACCCTGGTGGACACCCTCAACGGCACCGCCAGTTTCACCATCAACGACGGTGTGCTGGTCAACGCCAACCTCGAACAACAGCTGTGCCAGGCCATCGCCACGCTCAACCGCAAGCAGCTCAGCGGCGAGCCGCGCGGCAAGGACACACCGTTCCAGGAACTGCGCGGTAGCCTAGTGATCCGCAACGGCGTGGCTAGCAACCCTGACCTGAAGGCGCGAATCCCCGGCCTGACCGTCAACGGCAACGGCGACCTCGACCTGCGCGTGCTGGGCATGGACTACAACGTCGGCGTGGTGGTCGAAGGCGACCAGCGCGCCATGCCGGACCCGGCCTGCCAGGTCAACGAGCGGTATGTGGGCGTGCAAGTGCCACTGCGCTGCCGAGGCCCGATGGAGTTGGGCGCCAAGGCTTGCCGCCTGGACCAGGAAGGCCTCGGCAAGGTCGCCGCGACCCTGGCTGGCAACCGCTTGAAAGACAAAATCGATGAAAAGCTCGAAGAGAAACTTGGAGACAAAGTGAGCCCGGAACTCAAAGATGCGCTCAAGGGGCTGTTCAAACGATGAGCCCCCAGCAGTTCTCCAGCGCCGTGCTGGAGTGGTACGACCAGCACGGTCGGCATGACCTGCCCTGGCAACAGGGCATCACCCCCTACCGGGTGTGGGTCTCTGAAATCATGCTGCAGCAGACCCAGGTGAGCACCGTGCTCAACTACTTCGACCGCTTCATGCAGGCCCTGCCGAGCGTGCAGGCCCTGGCCGCGGCGCCGGAGGACGAAGTGCTGCACCTGTGGACGGGGCTGGGCTACTACACCCGCGCGCGCAACCTGCAAAAGGCCGCAAAGATCGTCGTCGAGCAGCATGGCGGCGAGTTTCCGCGCAGCGTCGAGCAGCTCACCGAGCTGCCCGGCATCGGGCGTTCCACCGCTGGCGCCATCGCCAGCATCAGCATGGGCATTCGTGCACCGATCCTCGACGGCAACGTCAAGCGCGTGCTGGCCCGCTACACCGCCCAGGCCGGCTACCCAGGCGAGCCCAAGGTGGCCAACCAGCTGTGGGCCAGCGCCGAGCGCTTCACCCCGATGACCCGGGTCAACCACTACACCCAGGCGATGATGGACATGGGCGCTACGCTGTGCACGCGCAGCAAGCCCAGTTGCCTGATCTGCCCGTTGCAGCACGGTTGCGAAGCGCACCTGCACGGCGAGGAGACGCGCTATCCCGAGCCCAAGCCGCGCAAGGCCCTGCCCCAGCGCAAGACACTGATGCCGCTGCTGACCAACCACGACGGCGCCATCCTGCTGTACCGCCGGCCCTCCAGCGGTCTGTGGGGCGGCCTGTGGAGCCTGCCGGAGCTGGACAACCTGGAGCAGCTCGACGACCTGGCCTACCAGCACGGTCTGCGCCTGGCCAGCCGCCAGGCCCTGCAAGGCCTGACGCACACCTTCAGCCATTTCCAGCTGGCCATCGAGCCGTGGCTGGTGCGTGTCGACCCGCTCGGGTCGCACGTGGCCGAGCCCGACTGGCTCTGGTATAACCTCGCCACCCCGCCGCGCCTGGGCCTCGCCGCCCCGGTCAAGAAGCTGCTGCAACGCGCGGCCGACGAACTGATTGCAGGAGAAGCCCCATGACCCGCACCGTGAAGTGCCGCAAGTACAACGAAGAACTGCCAGGCCTCGACCGCCCGCCGTACCCCGGCGCCAAAGGCCAGGACATTTTCGAGCACATCTCGCAGAAAGCCTGGACGGAGTGGCAGGGCCACCAGACCATGCTGATCAACGAGAAACGCCTGAACATGATGAATGTCGACGACCGCAAATTCATCCTGGCCGAGATGGACAAGTTCTTCGCTGGCGAGGAGTACGCCCAAGCCGAAGGCTACGTTCCGCCCTCGAATTGAGCCACGGATCGTAAGCGACGGAATTAATTTAAATTTTTTTCAAAAAGTCGTTGACGACCTCTGAGAAAATCTATTTAATTCACCCCGTCGCCCAGATAGCTCAGTCGGTAGAGCAGAGGATTGAAAATCCTCGTGTCGGCGGTTCGACTCCGTCTCTGGGCACCACCTTCAAGCTTCTGGTGGTTGCAAAGTTACCCGAAGCGACACAAAAAACCCGCCTAGTGCGGGTTTTTTGTTGCCTGCGATTTTTACCCAAGCATCGGCCAAGCCCCCGCACTCAAAGCCCACCCCCAGCAGATGACCTGCATGAGGGCGACCGTTCGTTCGTCGCCCCTACGCCGACACCCCTTCGATTGACTGATATCAAAAAGCCTACAGCCGCTTCTCCCTAGCATGCTGAGTGGACATCCGAATCGATCAAGAAGGACCGCCAATGAGCGAAGATTCCACCTTGCTGCCCCCCTCAGCCACCGAAGCCGCCCCTGCCAACCCCGAGCCCGTTACCCGCACTCGCCGCCCGCGCACACGCAAAACCGCGAGTGCAGCGCAGCCCATCACCCAGGTCAGCCAGCAACCCGCCGCCCTGGAAGTGGCCAACGCCCGCAAAGGCAGCAACGAGGACAGCACCTCGGCGCGCCTGCCGGCCAGCTACCCCTACCGCACGCGCCTGCGCCGCCAGGACTACGAAAAGGCCAAGCACGCCCTGCAAATCGAGCTGCTTAAAGTGCAGAGCTGGGTGAAGGAAACCGGCCAACGCATCGTCATCCTGTTCGAGGGCCGCGACGCGGCGGGCAAAGGAGGCACCATCAAGCGCTTCATGGAGCACCTGAACCCGCGCGGTGCACGTATCGTCGCGCTGGAGAAACCGTCAGAGCAGGAAACAGGCCAGTGGTATTTCCAGCGCTACGTGCAACACCTGCCCACGGCCGGTGAAATGGTGTTCTTCGACCGCTCCTGGTACAACCGCGCCGGTGTCGAGCGGGTGATGGGGTTCTGCTCGCCACCGCAGTACCTGGAGTTCATGCGCCAGGCCCCGGAGCTTGAACGCATGCTGTGCAACAGCGGCATTCTGCTGTTCAAGTTCTGGTTCTCGGTGAACCGTGAAGAGCAGCTGCGCCGCTTCATCTCGCGCCGGGACGACCCGCTCAAGCACTGGAAGCTTTCGCCCATCGACATCAAGTCGCTGGACAAATGGGAAGACTACACCGCCGCCAAGGAGGCCATGTTCTTCCATACCGACACCGCCGATGCCCCGTGGACGGTGATCAAGTCCGACGACAAGAAGCGCGCACGCATCAACTGCATTCGCGCGTTCCTGCACGCGCTGGACTACCCCGGCAAGGACCACAGCGTCGCGCACGCACCGGACCCATTGCTGGTGGGACGGGCATCGCGCGGGTTCGAGGAAGACGAAGGGCCACAGGTCGCCTAGGCACTTGGGTTTCCCTGGCAACTACGCTTCAATACGCGCCTTTGACCAGACACCCCAAGGACCTACCCCATGGCCACCAACACCAAACAACAGAAACGCGCCAAACGCGCCGCCACCAAGGCCAAGCAGAACCGCATGGTGCGCAGCGGCCAGGCGGTCAAGGGCAGTGCCGGCGACAGTGCCAGCGTCGAGCAGGTGTTCAACAAGGCCATGGAGTCGGGCAGCTACAACAGCCTGTTCGACAAGATGAAGCAAGCCCAGGAAACCGGCCTGGTGCCGATGATCTCGGTGTTCCTGGTGGACCCACTGCTGGCCCTGGTGCTCAAGGGCCACAAGGAAGAACACGCCACCGACTACATCGTCATGGTGTTCACCGCCTACCGCAAATGGCTCGACGGCAGCGACGAAGACGCGACCATGGCCTGGCTGGAAAGCGATGAGTTCCAGGAGGCCTACATCACCGCCTCCGAGGTGGTTGCCAAGCAGCAGCAACAGCAGAAACAGTTCGGCTGATAGCGATTTATAAGCAGGGCCGGCCTCTTCGCGGGCAAGCCCGCTCCCACAGGGCCCTGCACAAATCCTGTGGGAGCGGGCTTGCCCGCGAAGAGGCCAGCACAGACAAACAAAAAGGCCGCGCCCTTCACAGGACGCGGCCTTTTCATTTCAGCGATGCCGCTCAGCTATCCAGCGCAACGCGCCCGGCAGCCGCACGCTTGCGGTGCACCAACAGCCCCGCAGCCACCACGCCAATGCTGAGGAGCGCCGTGGCGATGATCTCGACACGGTGGTCTTCACGCAGAGCCATCACCACCAGCACAGCGACGATAAAGGCGATGGTCGCCCAGGTCAGGCCGGGGAACAGCCACATCTTGAACGCGATCTTCTCGCCCTTGGCTTCACGCTGGGCGCGCATGCGCAGTTGCGACACGGCAATCACCAGGTATACCAGCAGCGCAATGGCGCCGGAGCTGGCGAGCAGGAACTCGAACACCGCCGCTGGGGCCAGGAAGTTAGCGAACACGGTCAGGAACGCCGCCGCCGTAGACAACAGCACCGCCCAATGCGGGGTGCCCGCCTGGGTGGTGCGCTGGGCCACGGCCGGTGCATCGCCGCGCTTGCTCAGCGAGAACAGCATGCGCGAGGAGGTGTACAGCGCCGAGTTCAGGCAGCTGGTTACCGCGATCAGCACGACGATGTCGACGATCAGCTTGGCGTTCGGCACGCCGATCAGGCTAAGTACGGTCTGGTAGGACCCCTTCTCGGCCAGGGTCGGATCGTTCCACGGCACCATGGCCACGACCAGGAAGATCGACACCAGGTAGAACAGGCAGATACGCCAGATCACCGAATTGGTCGCCTTGCTGATCTGCTTGCCTGGGTCTTTCGATTCGGCGGCAGCAATGGTGACGATCTCGGTGCCCATGAACGAGAACATGGTGGTCAGCATGGCCGCCAGCACCGCGCCCAGGCCGTTGGGCATGAAGCCTTGGGTATCGAACAGGTGGCTAACGCCGCTGACCTGGCTGTTGGGCACCATGCCGAACATGGCCGCGCAACCGACGACGATGAAGCCGATGATCGCCAGCACTTTGAGCAGGGCGAACCAGAACTCGAACTCACCGTAGTTCTTCACGCTGAACAGGTTGGTGATGGTCAGCGCCAGGGTGATGACCAGCGAGAACGCCCACAGGTCCACGGACGGGAACCAGGCATGCAGGATGGCAGCGGCGGCGTTGGCTTCCAGCGGGATGACCAGCACCCAGAACCACCAGTACAACCAACCGATGGTGAAACCGGCCCAGCGCCCGATGGCGCGGTCGGCATACGTTGAGAAAGAACCTGTGTCGGGAGAGGCGACAGCCATTTCACCGAGCATGCGCATGACCAGCACCACCAGCGTGCCGGCAGCGGCATACGCTAACAGTACTGCCGGGCCTGCGGCCGCGATGGCGTGGCCGGAGCCGACGAACAAGCCGGCGCCGATCACGCCTGCGATGGACAGCATGGTCACATGCCGTTGTTTGAGCCCCTGAGCGAGGTCATTGGAATTGTTACCGCTCATAAAACTACCTTTGTAAGGAGTGGACTGCCCGAATGAAAGAAAAACGAAGCGTGCCTGTGGGCGCCGCCGCATTCGGTGCTCTCCCTCTGGCAATAAGCGCGCCATTCCTCGGTTGCGCCCATCGGCATGCTGCCCGAGCCCAATAAATCCGTAGCATTGCGCCCAATGCGCCAGGTCATGGCCGAATGCACGTCAAAACCGCATGCCAAGTTCAGATTACTGAAATACTCACTTACAACTGCACCAAAGGTGCTCCTCGGTAACACCTTTGCACCGATGCAACGCATAAAAGTGCAACCCGACGGTACAACCTATCCATTCAGATACGCAGGCATCTGTCAGCCCCGCGCCACGGCCTGTCACATTGGCTTTACCGGCAAATGGTCCAAAAGCGCTTCCCTGCTCCGGCCAAAGCTGGCACCATCGCGCCTTTTTTCATCAAGGCTCCGGTGCCGGGCAAAGTGCCATTGCGGACATCCTCGCGACAGTCCACTGCAGCGATGCGACAAACTGCCCCACCAGCCGCCGAAGCCCCTTGCGACCCGGTTGGCCGCTGTAGGCCGCTATGCTAGCGTGGCGCTCGCCAGGAAGGCCGCCAACAGCTGGGAACGCACCCGAACACATGAGGACCGCACATGGCCCAGGCCACGCCCGCGCTGGAAATCCGCAATCTGCACAAACGCTACGGCGAGCAGGAAATTCTCAAGGGCATTTCGCTGACCGCGCGCGACGGTGACGTGATCTCCATCCTCGGCTCGTCCGGCTCGGGCAAGTCCACCCTGCTGCGCTGCATCAACCTGCTGGAGAACCCGCACCAAGGGGAAATCCTGGTCGCCGGCGAGGCGCTCAAGCTCAAGGCGCAGAAGAACGGCGAGCTGTTCGCCGCCGACAACCGCCAGATCAACCGCCTGCGCAGCGAAATCGGTTTCGTGTTCCAGAACTTCAACCTCTGGCCACACATGTCGGTGCTCGACAACATCATCGAAGCGCCGCGCCGCGTGCTTGGCCAGAGCAAGGCCGAAGCCATCGAGCACGCCGAAGCGCTGCTCAACAAAGTCGGCATCTACGAGCGCCGCCACGCCTACCCAGCCCAGCTTTCTGGTGGCCAGCAACAGCGCGCTGCCATCGCTCGCACCCTGGCCATGAAGCCCAAGGTGATCCTGTTCGACGAGCCCACCTCGGCGCTCGATCCGGAAATGGTCCAGGAAGTGCTTAACGTCATCCGCGCCCTCGCCGAAGAAGGCCGTACCATGCTGCTGGTGACGCACGAGATGAACTTTGCCCGCCAGGTGTCCAGCGAAGTGGTCTTCCTGCACCAGGGCCTGGTCGAAGAGCAGGGATCGCCGCAGCAGGTCTTCGAAAACCCGACTTCGGCGCGTTGCAAGCAATTCATGTCCAGCCACCGCTAACGGAGCAATACATGCACACTTACAAGAAGTTCCTCCTGGCAGCCGCTGCCACGCTGGTGATGTCGGCCAACGCCATGGCCGCAGAAAAACTGCGCATGGGCATCGAAGCCGCCTACCCACCGTTCAACAACAAGGATGCCAGCGGCCAGGTGGTCGGCTTCGACAAAGACATCGGCGACGCCCTGTGCGCCAAGATGAAGGTCGAGTGCTCGGTGGTCACCTCCGACTGGGACGGCATCATCCCGGCCCTGAACGCCAAGAAGTTCGACTTCCTGGTGTCGTCGCTGTCGATCACCGACGAGCGCAAGCAGGCTGTCGACTTCACCGACCCCTACTACTCCAACAAGCTGCAGTTCATCGCACCGAAAAACGTCGACTTCAAGACCGACAAGGCCTCGCTCAAGGGCAAGGTGATCGGCACCCAGCGCGCCACCCTGGCCGGCACCTGGCTGGAAGACAACTTCGGTAGCGATGTCGATATCAAGCTGTACGACACCCAGGAAAACGCCTACCTCGACCTGGTTGCTGGCCGTATCGACGGCATCCTGGCCGACAAGTACGTGCAGTACGAGTGGCTCAAGAGCAAGGACGGCATGAACTTCGAGTTCAAGGGCGAGCCTGTGGTCGACAGCGACAAGATCGGCATCGCCGTGCGCAAGGGTGACCCGCTGCGCGAGAAGCTGAACAAGGCCCTGGCCGAAATCAAGGCCGACGGCACGTACAAGAAGATCAACGACAAGTACTTCCCGTTCAGCATCGAATGATTCACCTCGACCGACACCGCCCTGCGCGGTGTCGGTCCCTTGAACGCACCTACCCATGAATATCGACCTGCACGGATTCGGCCCGGCCATGATGGCCGGCACCCTGATGACCGTAAAACTGGCGCTCTGCGCCTTGCTGCTGGGGCTGGTCCTGGGCCTGCTCGGCGCCTTGGCCAAGACCTCGGCGATCAAGCCCTTGCAATGGCTTGGCGGCTTCTACTCGACATTGGTACGCGGCGTGCCCGAACTGCTTTGGGTACTGCTCATCTATTTCGGCACCGTCGGGCTGATGAACAGCATCGGCGAAGCCCTCAACCTGCCGGGCCTGGAACTCAGCGCGTTCGCCGCCGGGGTGATCGCCCTCGGGCTGTGCTTCGGCGCCTACGCCACCGAAGTGTTCCGTGGCGCGATCCTGGCCATCCCCAAGGGCCACCGCGAAGCCGGCCTGGCCCTGGGCCTGTCCAAAGGCCGCATCCTGTCGCGGATCATCCTGCCGCAGATGTGGCGCATCGCCCTGCCGGGGCTGGGCAACCTGTTCATGATCCTGATGAAGGACACGGCCCTGGTGTCGGTGATCGGCCTGGAAGAAATCATGCGCCACGCACAGATCGGCGTGACCGTGACCAAGGCGCCGTTCACGTTCTATGCAGTGGCCGCGTGTATCTACCTGGGCCTGACCATCATTGCCATGACCGGTATGCACGTGCTGGAAAAGCGCGCCGCTCGCGGCTTCATGAGGGCCGAATAAATGAACTGGGAAGTCATCATCAAATGGCTGCCACGCCTGGCCCAAGGGGCAACCCTGACCCTGGAGCTGGTGGCCATCGCGGTGGTCGCCGGACTGATCCTGGCCATCCCGCTGGGCATCGCGCGGTCCTCGCAGCGCTGGTACGTACGCGCCGTGCCCTACGGCTACATCTTCTTCTTCCGTGGCACGCCACTGCTGGTGCAGTTGTTCCTGGTGTACTACGGCCTGGCCCAGTTCGACGCGGTGCGCTCAAGCGCGCTGTGGCCGTACCTGCGCGACCCGTTCTGGTGCACCGTGCTGACCATGACCTTGCACACCGCCGCGTACATCGCCGAGATCCTGCGCGGTGCGCTGCAAGCGATCCCCAAGGGCGAAATCGAAGCCGCACGGGCGCTGGGCATGTCGCGAGGCAAGACGCTGCTCTACATCATGCTGCCGCGCGCCGCACGCATCGGCCTGCCGGCCTACAGCAACGAAGTGATCCTGATGCTCAAGGCCAGCGCCCTGGCCAGTACCGTGACGTTGCTGGAGCTGACCGGCATGGCGCGGACCATCATCGCCCGCACCTACCTGCCGGTGGAGATCTTCTTCGCTGCCGGGGTGTTCTACCTGGTGATTTCGTTCGTCCTGGTGCAGGCCTTCAAGCTGCTCGAACGCTGGTTGCGCGTGGACGCGAGCCAAGGCCGCTGAACCACCAACCCCCAAACCCGGCCGCTTTCCTCCTGTAGGAGCGGCCTTGTGCCGCGATGGGCTACACAGCAGCCCCTTCCCTTGGCGCCCCGGTGCTCGCATGAACACGCCCACTCACCTACAAGGCCCCAAGCTGCTCGAGCGCTTCCAGGCCCTCGACCAGTTCCTCTGCCAGCACCAGCACCTATGGCGCCCGCGCCCGTTCACGGCGCTGCGCCTGGAATGGGAAGCCGAGCACCCGGCGCTGTCTGCCTGGCTACGCCACCGCACCTTGGAACAAGCCGAAAGCACCCAGCAGCCTCTCGACGCCCCCGCGCCATTCCCCTCGCTGGCCGCACAGGCCCAGCAGCTGTCAGCCATCGGTGAACTGCCCGACGCCGGCCTGCACCCAGCCGGCCACCGCCTCGACGTCAACGTGCCAGGGCGCAAGTGGCAACAGATCGAAGCCTTCAGCCGCCGCCTGGCCTTCGCCAACCCCGCCCGGCACTGGCTGGACTGGTGCGCGGGCAAAGGCCACCTAGGCCGTCGCCTGCTGCAACCCGGCCAACGCTTGACCTGCCTTGAGTACGACCGCGCGCTGGTCGAATCTGGCCAAGCGCTGAGCGATCACCACCAGTTGCCCGCCATCCATCTGCACCAGGATGTGATGGCCACCAGTTGCAGCCAGCACCTCGATGGCGACAAGAGCGCGGTAGCCCTGCACGCCTGCGGCGATTTGCACGTCCGCCTGCTGCAACTGGCCAGCCAGCAGGGCTGCCGCCAACTGGCCGTGGCCCCGTGCTGCTACAACCGCATCCAGGGGGATAGCTACCTGCCGTTGTCCAGCGCCGCGCAAGCCTCGGCGCTGCGCTTGTCGCGCGATGACCTGGGCTTGCCCCTGAGTGAAGCCGTCACCTCCAGCGCCCGCGAGCGCCGCCAGCGTGACACATCCATGGCCCGACGCCTGGGCTTCGACCTGCTGCAACGCCAGCAACGCGGCAGCGACACCTACCTGCCAACGCCTTCGCTGCCCAGTGACTGGCTCGGCAAACCGTTCGCGCAGTACTGCCGCGACCTGGCCGAACTAAAAGGCTTTACCGTGCAGGGTGAACCCGCTTGGCAGGCACTCGAAGCAGGCGGCTGGCAACGCTTAGCCGAAGTGCGCAACCTAGAGTGGGTGCGCAATCTGTTCCGCCGCCCCTTGGAGCTGTGGCTGGTACTCGACCGTGCGTTGTTCCTCACGCAACAGGGTTACACGGTGCAGGTAGGCACGTTCTGCGACTACCCCCTCACCCCCCGCAACCTGCTGCTGCTCGCCGAACGCGGCGAAACGCCGCAGCACGGTTGATAGCCTGTGGATAAGTCTGTGAACAAGCTTGTGATGAAAATCACTGTTTGATGGATCCAATCGCTATTCAAGACCCTCGGCTTATTCCAAACAGTCGCTGAAAACCAGCAAAAACAGGCCTTTGCGCAAAGACCGGTGGTAACCGGTGTCGGCATGCCTTTGGCGCAAGCAATCAATGCCGCTTGTGCATAAGCGTTTACGCCCAGGCGCCGGCCAAGGTGTTCAACACGATGCCAAGGCCCTACAGCCGAGCGCACACGGCATCGGCACTAGACAGGCACGGTTACGGCTGTGAAGGGAGGGAGAGGCTAGAGATCGCCGGTCCAATGACGTTCACGCCAATCCGACGACGCCATTAATTTGCCACCCCTGTACGCCAATGCCTGGCGCGCCAGTGTATGATGCGCACCGGCTCAGTATTTCCGAGCGTATAGCTGACGCCTGCCTACACCCTGATCTGCCTGTGCAACCGGATGAGTGCCCGATCTGCTGCGCAGCTGGGGCGTCACAAAAGGGAAGCAGTTCACAGCCCCCAGCGCGCGTACTACCCGCGCCCGGTTGTGACAGTTAAAATACTGGCCTTGCCCTGCGCCCTGCGGCGGCACCCTCCAGTGCCTATAGAACCCAGACCGACCTGGAACGGACTCGAACATCGTGAAACACGCCAAGCCTTTCGCCCTGCTCACCGTCGCCCTGGCGATGACCGGTTGCGCCAGCCCCACGCCCACCGCCAAGCCCACGTCGCTGGACTGGAACATGCCGGGTATGCAGTTGGGTGGCGACCGTGGCCTGCCCCTGCACACCGAAGCCCCGTGCCGTAAGCGCGGCTGCGACAACGACAAGCTGTTTTTCAACCCCGGCAAATCCGAACCGAGCGTGACCACGCTCCACCGTGGCTGGTAAGAAAATTCTCCTTTTGCCTCGGTGACTTAGAGGATTGCGTAATGATTGCGAGGAAGTGGTTTACAGCCGCGAATCCATCGCTATAATGACGCCCCTGTGCCGGTATAGCTCAGATGGTAGAGCAACTGACTTGTAATCAGTAGGTCCCGGGTTCGATTCCTGGTGCCGGCACCATATCCAGCTCCATCGCGTTCCACCGAATGCCTTGGAAGCCCCTAAAACCCGCCCTTTGGCGGGTTTTTTCGTTCCAGGACCCTCCGTCGGGATCCAACAAAATACCCCATCCCCGGGGGTATTTTTAGGGTACAGCGTCTTGCCTGCATGGAGAACGTACCCTTATGCCACGCCTAGCCGTTCCTCTCAGCGACCTCAAATGCCGTACGGCGAAACCTCGCGAACGTGCCTACAAGCTATTCGATGGTGGCGGCATGTACCTCTTCGTGAAACCCAATGGCGTAAAAACGTGGCGATTGCGCTACTTCAAGCCCAGCGGCAAGGAAGGCACGCTGATCATCGGCAACTACCCCATCATCTCGCTGGCCGTCGCGAGGACCAAGCGCGATGAAGCCAAGGCCCTGTTGATCGACAACCTCGACCCGATGGAAGAGAAGAAGAAAGCAAAGCTAGCTGCTCAACGAGCTTCCCTGCTTTTTGAAACCGTCGCCCTGGAGTGGCACGCCGAAATGTCGCGGCGCTGGACGGAGGGACACGCCAAGACCGTCATGAGCCGGTTGCGCACCCACGTCTTCCCCCTGATCGGCCAACGCCCCATCGCTGAGCTTGATACCCATGATCTGCTTGAGGTCACTCTGCGTATCAAAGAGCGCGGCACCATGGACGTTGCCCTGCGCGTGCAAAATTATCTCTCCACCATCATGCGGGGCGCAAAGCGGGCGCGGCAGATCAGCCAGAATCCGGCGCTCGATCTGGCAGGGTCAATTCATGCCCCGCGCACCGTGCACCGCCCTGCCCTCTCACTCAACCGCCTCCCCGAACTACTCAACCGTATCGACAACTACAACGGCCGTGAGCTAACCAAGCTGGCTGTACTGCTGACGCTGCACGTGTTCGTGCGCTCCAGCGAACTGCGCTTTGCGCGCTGGGATGAGTTCGACCTGCAAAGGGCGATGTGGGAGATCCCAGACACCCGTAAGCCAATCGACGGCGTGCGCAATTCCACTCGTGGTACCAAGATGAGCGGAGACATACAGATGGTGCCGCTCTCTCCGCAAGTCATCGCGATCCTTGAACGGCTGCGCGGCTTGAGTCGCTTCTCCGAACTGGTGCTGCCCGGTGACCACAAGTACTGGAAGCCAATGTCAGAGAACACGGTTAACCAGGTGCTGCGCAACGTTGGCTACGACACATCCAAGGAGGTATGCGGGCATGGATTCAGGACCATGGCCTGTAGCGCCTTGCTGGAGTCAGGGCTGTGGACAGACGCGGCTATTGAGCGGCAGATGAGCCACAAGGAACGCAATCGCGTGCGCGCCGCCTATATCCACAAAGCCGAATTTTTAGAGCAGCGCAGGCTGATCATGGCGTGGTGGAGTAACTACATCGATGCCAACCGATCGGGGCATGTCACTCCGCATGAGTTCGCCCATCCAGCTGGCGATAACATCACCTCCTTGCCAAGTGGGCGTGGCGCATTCAGTCGTAGGTGAAACCTCCAGATCACCGTTGGCCGCTCTTTAATTCGGGTCCATCCAAACAGGGCTGCAAAGCCGCCCTGTTTGGATGGACCTCGCTTTGCAAAGCTAACAGCCGACACGAATCCTTTGGATACCACTGATTTCCACCGGTGGATAATTCCATGCACAAGCCCAGAAGCCACGAAACTCAGGGCGTTGACCAAAATTATCCACAGGCGTAGAACTGAGGTTGCAAACGCTGTCGTGGACAGCACCCAGGTGACCCGAGCCTTCAAGGTCACGCCGCTCCTGCGGTGGTTCTCCCCCAAATGGCGATTCGCATTCGGCAGCTCGCCCGGTCACCTCCCCGGTGATGGATGCCTATTTCAGATCATGGCCCTAGTGCGCCAGACAACACTTCCTACTTCGCTGCCCAGCAGCAACCTATCCGCTTGGCCGAATCTTGCGCCAACCTGCGCCCGTCTCTTTCTCCTGGAAAGAGACGGGCGCTTCTAGCACTGCTGCAGCCCTCATCGCACTTGGCTTTGCGGCTACTCCACTCGTGACAATCGGCGTGACAAACGCCGATGTCATCAGCAACAGCGCTGTAGATGATGGTGCCGCAGACCACGGAATGGACTGCACCTGACTGACAGTCAGGCATGCCCCGGTCATCGCATTGCTGCGTTCACCCGACTCAGGATCTCGCGGCACTGGTCTCGTCAGCCAATGCAGCCTCCACCCGCCCACCGGTAACGGTGCTCAGGAGGCCAGATCATGAGATGCCCTTGCTCCCGGACGTAAGGAGCCGCCAGTCCCGCGTTAGAGGACATCCCCACAGGTCGCAGGGGCCTTGATCCCTGATAACACTCAACATTCTTGGCGGGATGACGTGGGGCGAGGATCGGAGAACGGCAGATGAGATGACCGACATGGCACTGGTGGGTAGGCGCGATGGTCGTAATTTCGGCTACGGCAGGCAATTGAGCTATGCAGGGCCGCAGGCACTGAAAGACATGTTCGGCGGTGGCCATTATCCAGGCAGCTGTAGCTGAGCGGTGGCAGCGGGAATCACCTTGGAGTTGGAAGCATAAGCATCTTGATTGGTTTTTAAAACATCGTTTAGAACATCTTAGTGATGATACGCGATATTATTACCTGCTTACCGTCAGATTGATCGTTCGACGCTTGGGGTTGCCATGGATGTTCGGCCTCTGAGTAGAGAGGCCGCTCCTACCGAAACCAATTGCAATCAACTAGTAGTTGACCATGTTGGAGTTAAGAGCGTGCCGTGGATATTTTTTAGGCTGTGGCAGCGCCCGCAGCACCTTACTATCTAAGCGCTGGAGTTATAATTTTATAACCAAACCAAAGCTATATGAGCTTAGCCATGAATATTAGCTTTGCTAAGCCATGCGCAGATCAATCTTGACGATCAACGCATGACTTTAATGGAAAAGGGAATTAGTCACTCCATACTTCAATAGATATGAAAGTACAAGAGCCCTAAAACTCAAGCATTAACGAATGCCATACCCTTGCTTCGACTGAGAAAATCGGTAAGGCAGTCGGGAGGTCGCACGTACTGTGCCAGTGAAGAAAGCACATGATCAGCCATTGATGGATTCTCCAGCTTTAGCTTATAGCCGAATTGGGTGAACACATCTTTTGACAGCGCCCCATCCTCCTTTAATAGCTTAACAAACTCCCTCAAAAACAGAATCTCTTGCTTACCTCTAAATAGCATTTTAGGGCTACTTAAAGTTTCTCTGAGTTGAGGACTTTTGGCCAGAAAATCTTTAAATCTTTCCTTTTCCGCAAGCCTTGAGGAAATATATTCACTTTTACGAGACAGCTTAACCACAAGGTTACCACTTGCAAATTTTACGTCAACCTTAAAAACCTTATCAAGACTTATCTTCCTTGCACACATCTCTTTTCGGACGTAAAGGAAAACTGTATTCGCGGTAACTATTCTTTTGTTCTGATGGAACGCCTTTTGCAACCTCTCATACTCTTGAGTGATATAGTTAATTATATCAATTCGTCGAGAAACCTTGTAATTGCTTAGGCCGCACTCCCCAATAACTAGGTTTCTTATAGTAGCCGAGTCGCAATAGAGATTTTCAATAGAATACGTAGGCGTAGTGTAAACATCTGCCTCTAAAATTTTCGCATCAAAATCTCTATCAATTAAGAAAAAAACCTTGTCTCCTTTGTAAGAAGGATGCGTTCTAATTAATGACCTCAACTCAAGAACCTTTGACTTCCCTCCTACAGAAACTGCATCCCAAAGATCACCAAATATGGTTGAGATTTTTGAAGTATAGAACTTAGGATCATCTTTTCCTTCGATGATGAAAATTGCTTTATTATTGGAGCGAATGCGAGAGTACTCTAAGAAGAAAACTTCTGCATCTCCCAAGCTTTCCAGTAAATCCTCTACACGAGACCCCATCAAATCAGCTCCTTGCTGAAGTAAGATTGAAGGTCTGATGTATATTCTGTTAGCCCTGAGAATATGAATGGGCTATGGGTCATGGCAAGCAGCATAGAGCAGCTTTCACAACCTATTACATCCTTGATAAGCAATTTCTGCCACTCCACTGACAGTGACAGTTCTGGCTCATCAAACAAAATAAAATACTGATTCCCACGTTCTAATACGAGCTTTGAAAAAAGGGAAACAATTTGCTTTTCGCCAGACGAAAGCTCACCAAACTTGATCGGAAACTCACTATCTGGACTTGTGATAACCACACTAATTGAGGTGGGGTCATAAGTCATGGTTTTATTCTTGAAATATTTAGTGCAAATTTCAGAAAACCTAGTTAATGCTTTGTCCTTCTCCCGCTGCTCAAAGAAAGCGCTGTACATCTTGGAGAGGAAATACACGAGAGTGTCGTTCTTCTTTTTTGCTACTTCGCTTTTGTTTTTTACCAATGAAATTATTTTTGACTTATCAGACGGAGACAAAGATCGCCCAAATCGATTCAATACTAGTTCAATGTAGTCTGCATTACTAGTAATTATAGATCTATCTTGATCATTAACGGTCAAACCATTGACAAGACGGGTCAAGATTTCACTATTGATTCGAGACATTGAATCGTTAGATGATGTCAAAATCTCTTTCTTTATAGACTCTAACTTTTCTTCAACGTCTGTCAAGCCAAATTGGATATAGTCCTGCTCCTGCTTGTCTTTATCAATATTCAGAGATGATAGTAGATCTTCGACCCTTCGATATGTTGGCAAGTAAAGAGTTTTAAGCTTGAAGTGCTCCTCAATTTTCTGAAAAAACTCCATTTTTTTCAGATCCAGCAGAAGCGACTCTTTCTCGTCAAAGAGGTCTCTAATTGCTATAGAGCTAAAAGGATATCTTGAATCTATATGACTTGGCCTGGTTGATGAACCTGGCAAAAATATTTGGCTAATTTTTTTTCGAACGGTTTCAAACTTACTCTCTGCCATCACCACATCTATTATCTTTGAAAGCTCGTCACTGGAAACCCTCCCTGAAATATGCTTATAAGCCTTTGACTCCCAATCATACTCCATCTCGGCCTTCATTATTGATATTGGAGCAGCAGCACTGGAGAATTTAATTTCAATACTGCCAAAGTTTATTTCTCTAAGCTTTGTGATTTTCCCATTTAGAGTAGCATCGATTATTTTTAGAATGGTAGTTTTCCCTTGACCATTCTCTGACAGCAAGATTTTGTATAGCTCGTCAAACTCAAGTCTCACGTTTTTGTAACCGTGAAGTTTTGTTATTGTGAAATATTCTATAATGGGAGCCATGGATACTTCCTTAGTGATGGCGTGTTTATCAACAGTTGAATTAGCTATTTTTGCCGTCTGTATATTTTTAAACGTATCAGGCCTGCATAGTTTCCGAGTCAACAGGGTTTGCTCAGCTGATCCAGAAGTCGCCGTATGATGGCCTAACGATATTGCTCAAGGAAGAGATCGTCAGTTTTTTTTACGCGAGCAACCCTGTGTACACCGCATTTTGCTCAGAAATCGAACAGTGGACGCTTTCCCACATAGAAGATCGCTATGAGTTCGACAGAAAGAGGCTTGGTTAGGGAGAGGGAATGGGTCATTTCAGCGACATATTCAGAATCCCCACGTCAAGCGCTTACTCCTAATTTCATAGCGTGTGGCCGGGCTCTGCCGTTCTCGAATGGTTTCACCGAAGGGGGGCATAGCAGCATCTACCTCTGCGAATCCTACGACCTGCCACTGATCAGACGTAGCACAGGGTGATCTCCCTCCGTAACTTTTATCTGAGTTGGCAACCAGCAACACCCCGATTCGATTCCACCAAAGGCCATAACTAGCTGATTTTTTTATAGATACCCTATGAGGTACGCCAAAAAATCCACCAAATTCCAGCCCCGCGAATCCACTACCCTCACAGCAAGAAACCGTTCGTCTGGTGCCGCCTCTACCTCAGCTGCGTCCCAAGAAATAACCTCAAGGCCACCACGACCAGCCCCTGGGCGGCTTGCTCGTTATGACGTTTTACCTACCACTCGCTCTGCCGCCTTGCGATAAGCCTGCTCCCGCTCGCGCTCATCCACAGCTACCACAAAAACTACAACCTCCTGATCGATCACCTGGTAGACCAATCGGTAGCCGCTACTGCGCAACTTGATCTTGTAGCAGTCCGGCAAGCTATGCAGCCGGTTCGCTTCGACCCTCGGATTCTGCACAACCGAGACGAGCTTTTTCTTAAGTTGCTGCCGGACCGTATCCCCCAGCTTTTGCCATTCCTTTAGCGCTCGTGCATCGAACTCAAGGCTATAGATCATCCAGCGAAACCTTCACTCGCTGAGGGTCGGCAAGGCGCTCGCGAACAGTCGCTAGCAGCGCCTCATCTTCATCGGTCATGAGGACAGGTTTGAAAGGCAGCTGCCCGCGCTCGGCGACATACTGCAATGCTTGGCGCATAAGCTCGGAAGGCGTTACACCCAACCGCTCAAGCTCACGATAGGCTCGGATTTTCAGATCGTCGTCGATACGAACATTGATGGATGCCATGATGGCTTGCTCACTGTAATGACAATTGTCTTTACAGTGAGCTGATTCTGAGCACTAGGCAAGTGGCTCAGGGGCACAAACCGACGAGGGACAAAACCTCTGCATGCCGATTCGATTCCACAAATAGCCATAAAGAGCTGATTTATTTATAGCGACGCAATGAGGTGCACCCCAAAACCCACCCCGTTCCAGCCCCACGAATTCTCTGCTTTGCGGCAAAAAATCGTCCTTCTGGTCCCCCCTCACCCAACACCGCCCCCAGCCCCTAACGGCAAAACAATCACAAACGATGTCCCATTCACCAAATCAGACGCCATGCTGATCCGTCCACAATGCGACTCGACAATCTGTTTGACGATAAACAACCCCAGTCCCACCGAGCGCAACCCCTCCTGCCGGTCGCTGCCCCGGGTCATCGGTTCGAACAAGGTCGGTAGCAGCTCTTCGGCAATGGCTGGGCCGTGGTTGTGAACGCTCAGGATCACGCCCTCATCAGCAAACTCGGTTGTCAGCGTTATCGGGTAGCGCAGGTCGCCATAGGCCGCACTGTTGGCGACCAGGTTGCCGAGCATCTGCTGCAACCTGTCCGGGTCCACGTCGAACATGCCCTGGCCGCGTGACAGGTGGCGGATGCTGGCATTGCCGAAGGCGATCCTGAGTTCGCTCACGCATTGGTCCACCGCCTTGAGCAGGTCAACCTGCTGGCGGCGGATGCTGATGCCCTGCCCCAGCTTGACCGAGGCGAAGTCCAATAGGTCGACGACCATGCGTTGCGCCCGCTCGGCCGAGGTGCTGATGCTGCCCAGCAAACGCCGCGCGCGGCCGCTTTGCACGTCGCGTCCAAGCAACTCGGTGGCCATCTTGATGGCGGTCATCGGGGTTTTCAGGTCGTGGCTGGCAACCGCGACCATCTGCTCTGCCAGCACCGCTCGTCGCTCGGCCTCTGCATAGGCCATGGCGAGCTTGTCCTGGGCCTGCTGCAAGGCTTTCTCGGCGCTGATTTTCTGCGCCAGCAGCTCTTCGGCGCGCTGCATGGACTGCAACACCAACTGCTCGTTGCGGTCGCGCTCCATGGTGCTGAACAGCGCCAGATGATAGCTCACCCCTTCGGCGGTTTCGCGCCGTATGGCGTTGAGCAGCATGCCCACCACATGCCCGGCGCGATGGCGCAGGCCGACTTTCACCTCCGAAACCGAGCCCTGCAGGTTCAGCAATGGCCCCCAGTGAGTCAGGTGGAACGTGCGACCACTCACGGTCAACAGTTGGTCGAAACTGCGCCCCTGCCAATACCCAGGGTCATAGCCCAGCCAGTGGCTGAGCGTCGAGTTGCACCGCAACAACGTGCCATCCGCCGCCATGACCACCAGCCCGCAGGGCGCGTGCTCGAAGTACGACTCGCTGAACAGCAGCGTCGGGTCATTCATGGCCTAGCCCCAGGCTTGCGAAAAATCCGTCCATGGCGGCGGAACAAGCACTGGGCGCGCTCAATTGTGGGTAATGGCCGATGTTGTCAATCAGCACCAGCCGGCTGTCGGGGATCACCTGTTGCAGGTACTCACCCACGGCCACCGGCACCACCGGGTCGGCCGTGCTTTGCAGGATCAGCGTCGGCAGGTGCAGGCCGATGACCTCTTGGCGATGATCGGACAGGAAGATGACCCGCGCAAAATGCCGGGCGATCTGCGCATCGGTGCGGCAGAAACTGTTGAGCAGTTCCTCTTGAAGTGCCGGCTGCCCGCTCGACCCCATTAGCACCGGCGCCATCGTACTGGACCAGCCAAGGTAGTTTTCGTCGATGCTGCTGAGTAGCGTCTGCACCTCTTCGCGCGAAAAGCCCCCGCTGTAGGTGCTGGAGTCGATGTAGCAAGGCGACCCTCCGATCATCACCAGCCCGGCAATTCGCCCAGGCTGCTGACGTTCAGCCAGCACGCCGATCATGGCGCTGACCGAGTGGCCGACGATGATGACAGGACCTTGGGCAAACGCGCTGATGATCTCGTTGAGATCTGTCGCGTAGCCCCAGAGCGAAGCGTACTTTTCCCGATCATAGCCATCGAGATCTGACTGCCCGGCGCCGACCAGGTCATAGGTGATGACGCGCATGCGCGTAGCCCAATGCGCCAGCATGAGCCTCCACATCGACTGATCGCAGCCAAACCCATGGGACAAGATCAAGGTGGCGCTGCCATCACCGATGATATGTAAGTTATTACGCTTGTGCAGGCTCATGCATACCCTGGTTAGATTCGGCAATGTGCTGGGAGGTAATGGCCCGTCCATCTTGCCCAGAGAGGATAGTTGGATGTTGGACGCGTGAACGGCAGGCATGACTTGCGCATGCCGCTGGCACCACGCCCACCGGCATTCGACGTACACTTGGCCACCATACGCGATACGCTCGGACAAAGCCCGCGTTCTGGCACGACACGCCAGTCCAATCGCGGCCTACGTCGGCAAAGGCTCTGCAACGGGCGAGCAGCAGGTCGCGTGGATGGGCGTGCAGGGATGGGAAATGCGGCCTGAGCAGGCACGCCCAGCCTTCATGTGGGCGGCCCTGCCATCCGTCGGCCAGATGTGAGAAGCCCGCTTGCGCGGGCTTTGTGCGTCAGAACGAGGTGCTCACCGTCAGCGACAGGTTACGCGGATCGCCATAAATGGCCCCGGCATAGAACCCGTAACGGGTGTAGTAGTGCTTGTCGAACAGGTTGTTGGCATTGAGGGTGACGGCGGTCTGGTCGGTTAACTGGTACTTGGCCATGGCGTTCCAGATCGCATACCCCGACCAGTTCACGTCGGTCGCACTGCGGCTGACGCCATTGGTCGGCTGGCCGGCCGGGCTGGACAGCGCGCGGATATTGGTTTGCGCACTCACGCCAGTGCCCAGGGTCAGGCGCTCCAACGGGCCGGACAGACGATAGGTGGTCGAGGCCTTGAACAGGTGCGACGGGTCGCTCAGGCCATCGCTGTCGACGCGGCGGAAGTGCAGGTAGGTATAGCCGGCGTACACGTTCCAGTTCGGGGTCAGCGCGCCGGCCACTTCCAGGTCGATACCGTCGGTTTCCTGGCCGGAGCCTGCGGTGTAGGCCTGCGCACCGGTCGGGGTGGTCAAGGCGCCATCGAGGACAGCTTTGTTTTCCTGCTTGGTGCGGAAATACGCCGCCGAGGCGTTCAACCGGCCATCGAACCAAGCGCCTTTGATACCGGTTTCGTAGCTCTGCCCACGGATCGGCTCGACCGCGCTGCCGTTGACCGTCAGTTGGGTCTGCGGGTTGAAGATATCGGTGTAGCTGGCGTACACCGAGTAGGTATCGTTCAGGTCATACACCACGCCCAGGTACGGCGTGACGATGCCGTTGTTCTGTCGGTTGGTGCGCGCACCGGTGAGCGCCAGGGTGGTCGAGGAATAGTCGGTGACGCGCGCGCCGAGGATGACCGACAGCGGGTCGGTGATGCTCAAGCGGGTAGCGGCATACATACCCTGCAGGCGCGTGGTGGTCTTGGTGTGACGGCCCGTGCGCGAGGCCAGCAGTTGGTAGTCGTCGTCGACACCGTTGCCCCAGTCGCTGATGGGCAGGCCGTTGTTGGCGCGGAACTGGCAGCCCGCCAGGTCGTTGCGGGTGATGCCATCGCCCACCATGGTGCAGTCGTACTCCGGCGACCAAGCCACGGTACGGCTGTCGTTGTAACCGACCATCGCCTGATGGGTGCGGCCAAACAGCTGGAACGGACCGGATAGATCGATCTGCGCCGATTGCTGGGTGGTGTCGGTGGAGCTGTGCAGGCCGTTGAGCACCGCGCCGCTGCCGTCCTGGTCCCAGTAGCCGCCGTAGTTGCCGCCACCGGCCGAGTTGACCTTGGCCAGGCCGCGGTGGTTGAGCACCTCGCTGGTGCTCTGGGCAACTTTCAGGTCCAGGCTCCAGTCGTTGTCGAAACGGTGCGCCAGCGAGCCGAAGGCGGTACGGGTGATGTACTCCCCGAAGCTCCAGCTAGGCACCAGGTTGCTGCTGCGCGGCAGGTCGGTCTTGCTGCCGTCGGCGTACCAGATCGGGATGTTGGCGCCCCAGCCACCACCGACGATCTTGTTGTACTCGTACTGGTAGCCGGCGCCGAGGGTGGTGGCGTCGTCCAGGTCGAATTCGAAGTTGGCCAGCGCGGCGCGCGAGCGGTTGGACTGGTTGTCGCGGAAGGAGTTGGCGTCTTCCTGGGTCATCACGAAACGCGAGCGCAGGCGGCCGTCTTCGGACAGCGGCAGGTTCAGGTCGGCGCCCAGACGGCGTTTGTCCCAGCTGCCGTAAGTGGCGTAGGCACTGCCGCCAAAGGTCTTGGTCGGGGCCTTGCGGATCAGGTTGACGGTGGCCGACGGGTCACCGGTGCCGCCGAGCAGGCCGTTGGCACCGCGCACGATGTCGATACGCTCGTACAGGTCCATGTTCAACGCGTTGCCGCCACCCGCAAAGTCCGAGCCGCCCTGGAACTGCAAGCCGTCGATCTTCCAGTTGCTGATGGAGTAGCCTCGGGCGCGAAAATCGGTACGGCCACCCACTTCGCTCTTGCTCGCGGTGACGCCCGGCGTGGTCTCTAGCGCCTGCTCGATGTTTTGCACGCCGCGATCGTCCATCTGCTCACGGGTGATGGTGGTGACCGATTGCGGGGTTTGTCGCGGCGTCAGCTTCAGGCCCGTGGAACTGCGCGTGCTCTCGACGGTGTAGCCAATCTGGCCGGTCTCGTCGGCCACCGGCAGTGCGCTGCTGTCGATGTTGGTGGCGTCCAGCTCCAGCACCTGGCCCTCGGCCGCAGCGGTGCCAGACAGCCCGAGGGCAACGAAGAAGGCAAGCGGGGTGAGGCGGCTGCCGCCTCGAGTGAACAGGGATGTGTCGTTCATGATGCTCTTGCGTACCATTTGGGAAGGCTTCGTATTCGCAGATGATTTTTTGTTACGATTCTAGGCATCCGCCTTTTACGCTCCATGCCCGGCATGTACGGGTATGTAATGGGATGTAATGAGCGCCGAGGTTTCTTCTCTACAGGTACAGCCACAGATGAGCATGACCCTGCTGGTCGTCGATGATGACGACGAGATCCGCGAACTTCTCTGCGATTACCTCACCGACGCCGGCTACCAGGCCCTGGCAGCCGCCGACGGTGAGCAGATGCACGCGCAACTGGCGCGCCACAAGGTCGACCTGGTGGTACTCGACCTGATGCTGCCGGGCGAGGACGGCCTCAGCCTGTGCCGGCAGTTGCAGGCCCAGCCGGGGCTGGCGGTGATCATGCTGTCGGCCAAGGGCAGCGCCCTGGACCGCATCATCGGCCTGGAGGTAGGCGCCGACGATTACCTGGCCAAGCCCTTCGAGCCACGTGAGCTGGTGGCGCGGATCAAGGCGGTGTTGCGCCGCCCGCAGCGTCTTGAGCCCAGCCCCGAGCAAAACGACGGTGAGCCACAGTGCTTCGCCGGTTTTCGTCTGGACCCGGTCACGCGCCTGCTGACCCACCCCGACGGCCAGGCGCTGACCCTGCCGCGCTCTGATTACCGGGTGTTGCGTGAACTGCTCGAAGCCAACAACCGCGTGGTCTCGCGTGATCACCTCACGCGTTGCGCGTTTGGCCGTGACCACCTGCCCGACGACCGTTCCGTGGACATGTGCATCAGCCGCCTGCGCCAGCAACTGCGCCGTGCGCCCGGAGCAACCGCGCAGATCCTCACCATTCGCAACGAAGGCTACCTGCTGAGCCTGAGCCGCGACGCGTCGGACGCCTGAGGTGCGCTTGCTCCGCCGGCTGTGGCCGCGCACCTTGTTCGGCCAACTGCTGCTGATCATGATCAGCGGCACGTTGCTGATCCAACTGCTGTCCAGCAGCATCTGGTTCGATGTGCGCTTTGCCCAAGTGCTGGAGGCGCCGGTGCGCCTGATCGCCGTGCGCAGCGCCCCGCTGATCGCCCAAGCCCAGTGCCATGCCGGAACGCTGCCGGTGCCTCGGTATTACCACCTGCGCTGCGCGCAAAGCCTGCCGGCAGCGCAAGCCGACGACCGTCGCGCTCGCCGCCGTGTCGAGCTGTTGCTACAGCAGGCCCTGGCCTATGAGCTGGGTCGCGATTCCCAGGTGCGGTTGCTGAAGGTGCAACTGACCAACGAGTTGGGCCAGCCGATCGTCTGGCGCAGCCTGTTCGGCCTGCGTACCGCCCAGGCGCATATCGAGTTCGCCGTGCCGTTGGCCGACGGCCACTGGCTGACCATCGACGGCCAGGAGTTGCAAGGCTGGAGTGGCGAGTCGGCCTGGGTGCTGATCAGCGACTACCTGCTGCGGGTCTATGCGCTGCGTATCGTCGCCGTGCTGCTGGTGTGCCTGGTGGCCGTGCGCCTGTGCCTGCGCCCGGTACGTCGCCTGGCCGAAGCGGCGCGGGGCCTGGGCCGCAACCTGGAGCAGGCGCCGTTGCCACTGGATGGCCCGGAGGAGGTGCGCCAGGCCGCGCAGGCGTTCAACGCCATGCAGCAGCGACTGATCGCCATGGTCAGCGACAAGGCCTATTTCCTTGCGGCCGTGTCTCACGATTTGCGTACCCCGCTGACGCGCATGCGCCTGCGCCTGGAGCGGCTGGAAGATGGCGAGCACAAGGAGCGCCTGCGTCAGAACATCGCGCAAATGGACGGCATGATCGGCCAGGTGCTCGACTACCTGCGCGCTGGCGAACAGCGCAACCTGCAAACAGTGGACCTCGACCGCCTGGTAACGCGCCTGTGCGCGGATCTGGCCAGCGCCGAGGAACCGCTGCCGGTGCACGGCCAAGGCGGTAAGGTGCAGGTCGACGCCTTGCTGCTGCAACGTTGCCTGCAAAACCTGCTGACCAACGCACTGCGCTATGCCCGCGATGTTTCAGTCACGCTGGACGTCGCGGTTTCTGAGGTGTACATCCAAGTAGACGATCGCGGTCCCGGCATCGCGCCGACCTTGATGGCCACCGTTACCGACCCGTTCGTACGCGGCGAGGGCTCGCGCAACCAGGCATCCGGGGGTTACGGCCTGGGCTTGAGCATCGCCCAGCGCATTGCGGCCAGCCATGGTGGGGAGTTGGTGCTGAACAATCGTGAAGGTGGCGGATTACGGGCCAGTGTACGGCTGCCCAAAGGCGGCCCAGCCGCTTGATACCCGCAGGACTGCGCCAAATCCCGAGTTCACCGACGCCTCCGTGTAGGCGCGGCCTTGTGCCGCGAACACCGGCAAAGCCGGTGCCATCTATCACATCGCCTGACTAACGGTGACCCGGCACTCCGCTAACCCCTCTCTCATAGAACTACACATAACTTGTTGATTTAGCAGGGACCTGTGGGAGCGGGCTTGCCCGCGAACACCGGCGAAGCCGGTGCCATACACCGGGTCACCTTCTTCGCGGGCAAGTCGGGGCGCCGAACCGCCGCTCCCACAGAGTACGCTGCGCGCTTGCGAAATCAGTTCTCTGCGCGACAGCGCAGCCCTAAAGGGCTGGGTGATCTCCTACAGGAGCCTGCGATCGAGTGGTGGTTCTGTACGACATTTCCGAATCTGCAACCAAATACTTCAGCGTGGAGCAGCTTCGGACCTATCCTACGCCGGTCCCAGAAGCTTCAGCGTTGCCGGCCAATCTCACCGGGAATACTGTCCTCAGGTCGCCTAAAACGCGGCCGGGTGTGAGAACCCGAGGACAAAGTTTGTTGCTTTCATGGCAGCCACGATGCGGGCAGACCTCGGTCTGGCCGGGTTCCTTTGTCCCTCGGTTTCTCACCCCGCTCGTGGCCGCCACCCAATCCGGTGAGAAAGATCAGGTGGTGGTCTGTTCAAACGGACAGAGGACCATCACGATGAAAAAACAAGTACCTGATCCACCCCGCAACAAGCCGCCCATCTCCCCCTTCTTCACCGTCCGCACCGACATGTACCCTCCCGACGCCCTGATACACATCACCGAGCTATTACGCGGCGTCTCGCAAGTCATCGACGAACACTGCCGCAACCACACCGACCAACCCGGCATGAGCATGCTGGCCAACGCCGCCCACGCCACCGACATCGCCCGCGCGCTGAGCGAGCATGTACTGGGCACCCTGGACATGGCCAAACTCAGAGGCGAGGCATGACATGGAAAACACCACGCCAAGCGCCGTGACTGCCGGGGTCGAAACCCTGCTCGACGCCGGCAGCCCATCGATGCCGCTACTGCGGGTCATGCCGGGTATTCCCATCGAAGATGCCTACGAGCAGGTGTCGATACTGCTGGGCTACATCAAGCACCTGATCCGCGAAGGCGATGCGCAGGATGACCACAAGCTGCTGGGCGCCGCCGACTACCTGAGCACCCTGGCCAAGGCGCTGATGAACGATATCGAAATAGCCCGCAACCGGCGGTATTGAGCGCTCCCTCATCGCGGGGCCGGCTAGCCCCGCGATCAGGCCCTCAGCCCCTGCGCCGACGAATCACCTTCGGACGTCGCGCCAGCGCTGCTCGATCGGCTTTGCGTTGTTGCCGATACTCGAAAAGCTTCACGCGCATCTCTCGGTATCGGGCGCTGTTGAGCACAAGAAGCCCGAGTAATCCCGTGAACAGGATGCTTGTGTAGACGAACCAATGCGGCCGGTAGGTATATGTGGGCAACACGATGAAAATGCTCGCGACATAAAACACCGCGACCAGCCAGGCCCCCCAATGACGACCTCTCACCACAGCGGCATGCGCGGTCACCAAAATGATCACCAGCGTAAAGAGGCTGAACGGATACACCGCATCCCGCGAGCACGCCTTGCAATAGGTGCCCCATACCAGAGAAAAGGTCGCAGCTGAGGCGTAGACAGATAGGAAGTAAGCAGCCATGAATCGTGAGAAGTAGCGCTGCATGAAATGTTGAAACTCGGGGCTTCGATTCACCCGGTACTTCCTCTTGCAAGCCTGTGGACAAACACCCGCAAGCCACTAAGGTTTACGACGCGCAGCCTGGCGCCTTTGACGATGCTCCGCCAGCACCTCACGCATTTCCCGATAACGCCTGCCGTTCATCAACAGCAGCGCCCCCAATGCAAACGCAATACTCGCGCAGAACAGAAACAGATGCGCACGCTCCCCATAGGTACCAATCACCAGCACCACACAGGCCACACACATCGCTGCCACGATCCAAGTCCCCCACGCACGCCCCCGCACTACCGCGCCGTGGCCGAGCATGAACACCACCAGCAGCGCGACCAAGGTGGTGCGCATCTCGTCCTTGGTCCCCGCCCTGAACCAGGTGCCCCACACCAATACGAAGCTCCATGCCACTGCCACCAGCGAGGTAAACCAAGCGCCAATGAAGACCCCAAAGTAACGCCTCACGAACTCCGTAAATTCCGGGCTTCGTCTCACTCCGTGATCTCCTCGTAAATACCCAATACCAGCCACAAACGACTCAACGCTGCCGACGCAACTCCACCAGGCGCCGACGCATCTCACGATGTCGGCTACTGTTGAACACCAGCAGCGCCAGCAACGGCAGCGCGAGCATGGCCGCCAACAGCAAGGCGGGCAAACTGTTGCCGAACAGGCTTAGCGCCATCAGCAAGGTAGCAACCGGTACAGGTAAAACGGCCCACATCGCCCATCTCCAGCCGCGGATCATCGCGAAGTGCCCAATGGACAACAGCAGCCCCAGGCTTGTGGTACCCAGCATGCTGTAAATCGGGTTATCAGGATGATTGCGCCAATGGCTGTCGATCCACATAGCCAGTGACAGCGCCACCGACATCACGCAGATGAAGAAACCCAGCAAGAACGTCGGAAAGTAACGACGCATGAAGGCATGAAACTCTCCAAACTTCATCAATGCTCAAACTCCTCATACAGCCCCACAACCATACTTTGTACCGATGAGCTACCTCCCAACCCCAAAGTGGCGCCTAAGGAGTCACGCAGGAGATTCTGAGTCCCGTGATTGATCTGTGTCGGGGTATAGCGCTTGGTCAAAGTGCCGGAGGCTTGCTGCAACCTCAACTGCTTCGGAGTAAGCGAGGGATGCTTGATGGAAAGCAGCTCATCTGTCAGTGCCTTACGCTGCTGGCGGCTTAGTGATTTTGTCAGCTCTAGCCAACTATGCCCCGTTGCGGCCTTGTGTACTTGCAGATACTTGAGCGTTGTCAAGCCTGAGGCGCCAACACCCAAGAGCGAGACGCCATCCAGCACCGTAGCTGCGGCCTGATACCACGGGGTTGCATCCAGTACATCATTACCAGCAGGGTTCGACACCTCACGTACCGTACGAAGTCCGCCATTTACGCACTGAAGAGTACTGGCAACGGCAGCGGCTCCCGCGACGTAAGTCAGGACCAGACTCGTACCGGCAGAGAACGGGGCGGCAATAGAACCGCTGAGCACAACAATCCAACCGATAAATGCGCTCGCACAGGACAACGTAGTATTCACCGCCTCCTTTACCACCCTCGACTCACGCGGATTGTTCTGCAACTGCTCGGTGTACTGGGCCGGGGTCTGGTATTTCTTGATCTCGCGCAGGATCACCCGCTTGGGTTGAATGCTGCAAACCGGCTGAAACTCGCGCAACGTGATGACGTTGAATTCGCTGTCGATCCACACCACGCCGGCGCCGACGATGCCAGGGTCGGCATCGACTGCTTTGAACAGTTTCTGCGGGTCGATCAACGCAAGCAGGCGCTGACGCGCCAAGTATTGCGCTGTATTGCCCAGTGGATTGGGCATGAATGCTGTCATGGGTAGGTTTCCTTACTGATTTCAGCTTGCCTTCCAAGGCTTCAGCGTTGCAGTGCCCGGAACCGGTAGCACTGCCAACATCGGCCATTTCCAGCCTTGGATCATCCCGAAGTGTGATTTCTCATGAAAGCGATCAGGCAATGTTGCCGTTCATCGACGCGCTCGCCGCACTTGGGGACGCTTGGCCACTGCGCAGCTACCAGCTTTGCGTTGTTGCCGATACTCGAAAAGCTTCACGCGCATCTCTCGGTATTTCGTGCTGTTGAGCACCAGAAGCGCAAGCAAGCCAGTCAGCAGAGCGCTTGAATAGATGAACATATGCGGCCGGTATGCGTAGGTCGGCAGCGCAATGATGATGCTACCGACACAAAAAACCGCGACCAACCAGGCCCCCCAATTACGCCCTCTCACGACCGCCGCATGCGCAGTGACAAAAATCACCACCAGCGTGAACAAGCTGAAGGGGAACACCGTCTCGCGGATACAAGCCTTGCAGTAGGTATGCCACACCAACCAGAAGGTAGCGGCGAGAGCGTAGATGGACAAAAAATACGCAGCCATGAACCTCGAAAAGTAACGCTGCATGAACGGTCTTAGGTCGGGGTGGATCATCACTCGGTCATTTCCTCACGAAAGACGGATGGCGGCTCATGGCTCACCCTATCGCTTGGATAACCTTTGCTGTCGATACCCGGCCAGACGCTTACGCATTTCACGGTAGCGCTTTGAGTTCAGCACCAACAATCCGAACAAACCCGCGAACAACGTGGAACCGTATGAAAAAGGGTGCGGGTGGTAACGGTAGCTAGGGAGAGCCACACACACACTGGCCACCAGTACCCCGACAACGACCCATACACCCCACGCGCGCCCACGCACAACAGCAATATGCCCAGCCGCGCAGACCAGGCCCGCCACCAGTGCGGTGATCAACATCGGATTCCCGTCTGCGGAGTAGCGATGCAGGTAACTCGCGAACGACAGCGATATCGCGCCCGCGAAGGTAAAACAGCACAAGAAAAAGCCTGCGATGAATGCCGGAAAGTATCGCGACATGAAGCTTTGAAATTCGAGGTCACGATTCATTCGGTGATCTCCTCATACAAACCAACCGCAATGCTCTGCACACGACTGCTGCCAACTATGCCGATGGCTGCTCCCAAGGAGTCCTTTATCAACGTCCGGGCTGCATGGGAAATCTGCGTCGGGGTGTAGCGCTTGACCAACTCTCCCGCACTCTGGCGCAGCGTGAGTTGCTTCGCGGTCAGCGCAGGGTGCTTGATCCTCAGAAGCTCGTCGGTCAAGGACTTGCGCTGCTGCCTGCTCAACGAACGGGTCAACTCTGTCCAACTGCTTCCAGTGGCCGCCTTACGCACTTGCAGATAGCGTACGGTGGTCAGGCCTGACGCACCGACACCCAGCAGTGATAGTGCGTCCAATACTGGCGAAGCCGCTTGATACCAGGCCTGATCGTCCATACGGTCATTGGCTGCCGGGTCGTTCATTTCGTTGTGGGTTCGGACCAGGCCGATACCACATTGCGCACTGCTCGCCAGCGTTGCCGCAGCGCTTGCATAGGTCAACGCTAGGCTGGCCCCGCCACTGAACGGCACGGCTACCGTGCCGCTGAACATAACGACCCAACCAAGAAAAGCTCCCGCGCAGGATAACGTGGTCCCCACCGCCTCCTTCACCACCCTCGACTCGCGCGGGTTGGTCTGCAACTGGCTCATGAACTGCTCGGGGGAGGTATAGCGAGGCGCCTCGCGCAGGATGATGCGCTTGGGCTTGATACTGCAGATCGGCTGGAACTCGCGCAGCACGATGATGTTGTAGTCAGCGTCGATGTAGACCACGCCAGCCCCGACGATACCGGGGTCGGCATCGATGGCCTTGAACAGCTTCTGCTGATCGATCAGGCCCTGTACGCGCTGGCGTGCGAGAAATTGCGAAGCATTGCCCAGCGAACCAGGCAGCATAGTTGTCACGGTTTGGTTTCCTTACTCAAGATGCGCCTGCATGAAGGCCCACCTAGCTATTCGCGCTGCACCAACGCCAGAACACGGGGTTCACAAGCGCTGCGCTAGCCCTGTAGGAGATCACCCAGCCCTTTGGGCTGCGCTGTCGCACAGAGAACTGATTTCGCAAACGCGCCGCGCCCCCTGTGGAAGCGGGTTTACCGGAGTGCCGGAGCACCGCGAAGCAAACGACGCGGTGCATGGCACCGGCTTCGCCGGTGTTCGCGGCTAAAGCCGCTCCCACAGGTCCCTGCTAACTCAAAAAGTTATGTGCAGTCCTATGAAAGCGGCCTTCGCGGCACAAGGCCGCTCAGAGAACGTGTCAGATCAGCGAAGCGTGATCATCAAACGTTCGGGCACGGCACCGGCGCCCAGTCGCCCATGTCCGGGTTGCGGCACATGCCGTTCAACTGGTCGGTACCGGCCTTGGCCACCTGCTGCGCCTCGGCCTGCTTGCTGTTGGCGTTCTGCAGGGTCTTTTCGGTGGCCACGGCTTCCTGCGGCACGTTCTTGTTGACCTTGGCCGGCTGCACTTTCTTGGTGGCTTTCTTCTTGCCGGTGGTGACCACTTTGGGCGGCTCGGCCACGGCGACCACCTCGGTACGCTCGACGCCCACTTGCTTGAGGTCTTGCTCGTAAGCCTGGGTGTAGTTGTTCAGGTTCTCACCCAGACGACCATTGACCGCCGTCAGCAGCTTGTTCGATTCCTGCAACCCCGAGACGATCTCGGCCAGGCGTTTGCGCCCCTCGGTGTCGTTGATACGGCCCGACTTGCGGCCATCGATCAGGCTGGTGAACTCGCGCTGGTAGCATGCCTGGGACGACTTGGCGTAAGCCGTGGTGCGGTCGACATCGGCGGCGTTCTTGCTGATGTCGGCGGCGTACGAGGCGATGCGCTGCTTGTCGTCGCTGATCTGCTTCTGACGCTCGGTGTAGTAGCCGGCAGCACCACCCACCAAGGCACCGCCAGCGGCGCCGATGGCGGCGTTGCGGCCACGCTTCTCGTCATCCACCAGGGCCCCTGCAAGGGCGCCGCCCAGGGCGCCCATGACCGCGCCGGTGGCCACCGAACGGGTCATGTCGCCGTCGGTGCTACGCAGGTGCTGCACCGGCTCGTAGCAGTTGGGGTAGTACTCGACCTTGGTGGTCGCACCCACCTTGGAAACCGGGGAACTGGCGCAGCCGCTCAGCAACACGGTGCTGAAACCGGCGGCCAGCAGCAGGGCGGTACGAGCCTGGGAAGCGGTGATCAGGGGTTTGCGGGTGAACATGGTCAGGTTCTCTCTTGGGTTATTTCATCTCCGAGGGCCTCATGCCACCCGGAAGTCCGTTGTGCTGAAGCTGTCCTTAGGGTCGCGGGGCGGCCGATGCCAGCAGCTCCTTGAGGATCGTCGCCGGGTCGGCCCGCCGGTTCTGGCGGTACTCCCCGACATGGCGAACGAACAGGGTGGCGCGGGTCACCAGGCTGTTGCCCAGGACCGGCTTGCGATTGAGTTCTTGCGTGACCCGCTGGAACTGCGCCTGGATCACCGCATCGGTGTAGCGCGTGCCACTGGCCAGGTTGTCGATGTAGATCGCCACCGCGCCGTCGAGCGCGGCGCGGCCATTGGCGATGGCGGCGCCGTACATGCGCGCGCTGGTCTGGTCGCCGGACGCTTCGGCCTTGGCCTGGGTGTTCTGCAAGTTGGTCAGGCGAATGTTGTAGTTGTTGATGGTCTCGGCCACCAGGGCGGCGGACTGGATCAGGTTGCCGGCCGCTTCCTCGCGCTGGCGGGCGATCAGCGAGACGTTGCGCTTGAGTTCTTCGTTGACCAGCCCAAGCTCGGCCTGCTGGCGCGGATCGGGGGTGGCGGCGATGATGCTGTCCAGGCGTTTGGTCGGGTCCTGCGCGGCGTCGATGTCATCGGTCAGGCCCGCCAGGCGGCCCTCTTTCTGCCACTGCTCGAACAGCTCCGGGTAGCGTGAGCGCGGCGCCGACAACGCGCCGATGGCGATACGGAAACCGGTGGTCTCGTTGCGCTGCTCGGTGCCGTCCGCGGCGAACAGCGGGTACTCGCGGCGCATGCCGGTGAACAGCGTGCCCTCGCCCTCCAGGTAGTTGCCGCCCTTGACCACGAAGCCGCCGTAGGCGCCTTGCAACCGCCCGGCGTTAACCAGCTGGAACGACTCCTGAACCATTTCGGCGGCGTTGCCGATCACATCGAACAGCCCCAGCGGGTTGGGTTGTTTGGTGCCGATGGGCATCAAGCGCGCCGCTTGCCCGGTGCCACCGGCCACCTGGTTGAACACCGCCCAGTCGGCCAACGGGCCATCACTGTCGCCAGCGGCGAGCTTGCGCGGGAACAGCCGGCCTTCCAGCTCCTGGCGGCTGACCTGCGAGCCGCCACGCGCGGCGAACTCCCACTCCACCTCGGTAGGCAGGCGCACGAAGCCCACGCCGCCGTCCTCGGCCTTGCCATCACGCCCACTGACCGGCAGCAGGTCGCGGTGATGCTTCATCAACCAGGCGCTGTACACCGCGCCAAAGCGGTCGGCCTCGAAGCGCGAGAGCTTGACCTTGGGCAAGCGCCCGGCCGGGGTGGTATCGACCTGGCAAGCAGGCTCGGGGCCGCCATTGGCCAGCGCACTCGCCTGAGCCATGACCTGGGCGTACTGGCGTGCGGTCACCTCGTACTTGCCGATGAAGTACATCATCGGCTTGAGCGGGCTGTGCTTGTCCACCTTGGGCAGGCTCGGCGCCACTGCCTCACGCCACTGCGGCGCGAGGTCCTGTAGGCTGAACTGACCGTTGATGAAGTCGCGTCGATAGCCCGAGATGAACGACTGCTTGTAGCCCGCCTCGCCTTCGCTGAACGGGTAGCCGAGGTTCACTTCACGGTCATCCAGGCTGCCTTGGGCCAGTACGTAGACACTGCGCAACACCATTTCACCACCACACGGCAGCGGCAGGCTGACATCGCCTGGCAGCGGCTTGGGGTTATCCAGCTTGCTGGCATCCAGTGCCGGCTCGGCGGCCTGGGCAGTCGCTGGCTTGGCCTTGTCGTCGCCATCGGCCGGCGAACAGGCCGCGAGGGTCAAGGCGGTGAGGATCAGGGCAGCAGCCCCAAAGCGGTGGTCAGACATCACGGATTCCTTGGGCAGCATCGATGCGCGATACCCGCCAGCCGCCCAGGGCGGCGGCGGTGGTGCTGGCCAGTAGCACGGCACCCAGCGCAACGAAGTAATGCAGCGGCAGCAGGCGGCTGGCGAACTCGCCCGGCACCTGCATGAAAAGTCGGTTCAGGCCGTGCTCGGCCAACAGGTACAGCAGCCCGGCGAGCAGGGCGGCGAGCAGGCCGCTGTACAGCGCCTGGAGCATCACGAACAACAGCAACGCGGCGCTGCCAAAACCCAGCAGGCGCAGCACCGCCAGCTCACGCTGCTTGCGCTCGACGCCGGCCACGGCACCGGCAGTAATGGCTGCCACCGCGCCCGCCACGGCCAACGCGGCGATGATCCAGAACACCAGGTCCAGGTTGCGGCTCAGCGATTGCACCTGAGCGATCTGCGCGGCTTGGGTCGAGACCAGCAACTGGCGCTCGGCAAAGAACCGGCGCAGCGGCTCGACATCGTCCAGTTCGCTGGCGTACAGACGAAACGCCGGGTACACCCGCACGCCCTCGCTGGCCGCCACTTCGCCGGGCCAGCCCAGCGCCGGTACTGCGCGGCCGTCGCGGTAGTCTTCCACCGCCTCCAGCAGCGCCAGTTGCGCGAACAGCCCATCGCGTTCGAACGCCGCCAGTGGCAGCACTGCCGCCACCTGCAAGCGGGTCTGGCGCCACTGCATCTGGCTGGCTTGCTGGCGGCTGAAACTTGCCACCAGTTCGTCACCGGCCTTGGCGCCGAGCTTTTCGGCGGCGGTAAAACTGAGCACCACCTGGCGCAGCTCGCTGGGCGGCGCGAGCGTGCCGAGCAAGGGATCGCCTGCGGCGGTCGGCAGCATCTCCACGGTTACCCCGCGCCCCTGGGCAGGCATCAACAGTTCGGCGGTGGCGGCGATCTGCCGGGTACGCGGGATGGCGAAGGCCACACCTTGGCGCTGGGCCAGTTCCTGGATGAAACCGGCGCTGAAACGCCCGCCGCCCAGCGCGATGACCTCGCGAACACCCGGGTCGCGTTGCAGGCGCTCGGTCAGGCTGCCCACCAGCCCGAACTTAAGCCCAAACAGCACCAGCAATGGCGCGATCACCGCCACCAGCGCGAGCACGCCGCACGCCGACAGCCGCGCTTCGTTGCGATAGTCCTGCCAGGCTAGGCCGGCGATCAGCAGCGGGCGCATCAGGCGGCCTGCCCAAGGGTGGCGGTGACGCCGCCGTCGGCATCGCGCCGGCAGGCCATGCGCAGCACCTTCAAACCCGCGCTGCGGGCAAGTTGTTCATCGTGCGTGGCCACCACGCAGGTCACCTGACGCTGCTCGGCTTCGCGCAGCAGCAGCTGCATGACCCGCTCGGCATTCACCGGGTCCAGCGCGGCGGTAGGCTCGTCAGCCAGCAGCAACGCCGGGGCATGCGCCAGGGCGCGCGCGCAGCTGACCCGCTGGCGCTGGCCGAGCGACAGCGCGGCAGGCTTCTTGCCCAGTTGATCGTGAACATCCAGCGCCTGGGCCAGGCGCTCGACGCTGCCATCGTCACCCAGCCCAAGCAATTGCCGAGGCAGGCGAATATTGCTGCGCACATCCAGATAGCCCAGCAGCCCACCGGCTTGCAGCACATAGCCAAGCCGACGGCTGCGCAGTGCCGCCAGGCGGTCGAGGGCGCGCTGGCGCCACAGCCCGGCGATGTCCTGGTCGCCCAGGGCGAAGCCTTCGGCGGCGTCCGGCGCCAGCACCAGCGCCAGCAGGTCGAGCAAGGTGCTCTTGCCACACCCGCTGGGGCCTACCAACGCCACCCGTTCGCCCACCGCCAGCTCCAGCCGGTCGATCATCAGGCTGTAACGCTGGGCGCCCTGCCCGCGCGTCTTGCGCACCGCGTTCAGACGAATCATCACGGCAGCGTCGACAGCGGCACACGGTACAAGGCGTCGCCCGGCTCGGCCTTGCCGAAACGCACCCAGTTGGCCATGTCGTTGTGGAAGGTTTCGTACAGGCGGATCTTCGAGTCGAGTTCGTCGATGAAGTCTTCCTGTTCGGCCACCGACAACGACAGCCACAGGTCCTGGGTCATGCCCAGGGATTTGCTGCGGTACGGCAGGCCTTCGAGGTACTCACCCAGCACGCCGCCCTGGGCGAGGTTGGCGCCCTTTTTCAGGGCGGCTGGGTCGCGGCTCATGTAGGCGCTGGCGCTGGCGATTTCGTTGAAGAAGTCGCCCGGCGAAGTGCGGGTCTTGCGTGCGGCATCGACGATCAGCTTGAGCGATTGCTGCAGGTCGTTGAGCTGCAACTTGGTGAGCATCACGCACACTTGCAGGGTCGGCAGCGCCGGGTTGGTCAGGTCGCGGTCGGCGGTCCAGGCACTGACCAGTTGCGGCGCCTGACTGGCGCCCTGGCGGCCAAGGAAGTCCATGTGCATGGCATAGCCGAGCGCCTGGGACTTGGCCGCCAGGCTCGCGCCCGCAGCCAGCACCGGCACGGGTTGCGGCTGCTGGTTACGGACTTGATGCACCAGTTCGGCGAAGGTCGAGCCGATCTCGCGCACACGCTCGCCAAACGCGCCCACCTCGCCGCCCGGCACGCCCACGTACAGGTCGCCGATCTTCGGGTTGCTGTCGGCGGTGAGCACGCGGTACTGGCTTTCGGCAGCGCCGTGGTTGTTGGCCCCTGCCGGGGTACGCAGGTGCAGGGCGTAGATCTTGATCTGCTTGCTCAACGCTGCCTGACGCACCTCGGCTTCGTTCATCTGGGTGCTGCTGTAGGGGTCGTTCTTGCGCAAGGCGCCGGCATCGCTGACCAGCAGGATGATGCGCCCGCCGTAGCCAGACCAGTCCATGCCCTCCACCGCCTGCATCACCCCGGCGAAAGCATCTTCGTTGAACGAATGGCTGGAGACGCTGGTGGCCTTGACCTGCGCGGCGGCCTTGAGGAAACGCGCAGGGTCACGGCCTTGCTCCAGGCTGACCAGGGTCTTGCTCAGGTATTCCAGGCCCGGCGTGCGCTTGACGCTGTTGCGAAAGCCCACCAGACCGAAGCTCACGCTGTCCAGCTCGCCACGCGCGGCCAGTTGCTGCTGCAACTCGCTGACCACTTGGCGGACCCGGTCAATGTAGGGCTGCATGGACACCGACGTGTCCACCACCAGCACGATGCCGGTGCGAAAGCGATTGTCAGCCGCCATGGCCACGCCCGCCGCCTTCGGCGCAGGGCTGCGTCCGCCGGGATCGATGGAGGCAATGTTGAGCAGTTGCACCGGCTGGCCGTCGGCATCGAAGCTCTCGCGGTAGTCGAAGATCGGCATCAGGTAGAACTGGTTCTGCGGCACAGCGCTGGCGGCCGGTTCCAGGGCCAGCACCTGGGGCACCTGGTCGGGCTGATTCTGCGCCTTGAGCAGGCTGTCACGGGCCTTGGCGGTGTCATCGAGCAGGCGCTGCACATCGTCGGCCTGACGCAGGAACATCACCGGCGAACGCCCGGAGCGCTCGGTGAGCTTGAGCACCAGGCTCTGTTTCCAGTCGCTGGTCTGCGCAGCTTGCAGCCAGCCGTCGCGCTGGCCATCGCTGGCGGCGCCGACCTCGACCCACTGCTGGCCCCCGACATCCTTGCGCTGGTACACGTACAGCACTGAGAACGCTGGCAACACCTGGCCTGAAGCATCGCCAGGGTTGGCCACCAGGCGCGCGTCGGGCTTGCTCAGCACACGCTGGAACAGGGTCTTCTTGCCGGGCAGCAGCAGCGGTCGGCCGTCTTCGCTGACAGCCAGCGGCGGCGTCACCGGCTGCACCGGGGCGCTCGTCTGGACTGGGGCCTGAGCCACGGGTGCCTGCGGCGCAGGGGTATCGCTGCCGGTCAGTAGCCAGAAGAACGTACCACCCAGGCCCAGCGCAGCAGCAATGGCCACTGCAAGCACGGCCTTGGCGGGTTTGCTGGAGCCTGACTTGGCCTGCGGCGCGGGCTTGGGCTGCGGCTTCTCAGCCTTGGCCGGGGGCACGACCACCGGCTCAGGCTGTGCCTGTGGGATTTCGATGGACACGGGCGTCAGGCCGCCCAGGTCGGGCTTGGACGCGGCGACATCGGGCAGTGGGCGAATCACGGTGCTTTCGCTCTCGCTGGCCTGGGCCTCGACAGGCAGGCGGTCGAGCGCTGCCAGCAACGCGGCGGCATCGGGGAAGCGCTCGTTTGGGTCCTTGGCCAGCAGCCCACGCAGGATGTCCTGGTAACGGCCGTGTTCGATAGGCAGCTCAGGCAAGGGCTCAGTGAGGTGCGCCAGCGCCGTGGAAAGTGCGTCGGTGCCGCTGTAAGGCAATTCGCCGACAAGGATTTCGTACAGCACCACGCCCAGTGCATACAGGTCGGCGCGACCGTCGATCTCCTGGCCGCGGGCCTGCTCAGGGCTCATGTAGCTGGGCGTGCCCACGGCAAAACCGGCCTGGGTGAACTGGGTCCGATCATCCAGCGACTTGGCGATGCCGAAGTCCGACAGCACGGCGGTGCCATCGGCGCGGAACAGGATGTTGGCCGGTTTCACATCCCGGTGCACCAGCCCTTGCGCATGGGCATAGCCCAACGCCTGGGCGATCTGGCGCACGTAGGCCAGGCCCTGCTCCGGGCTAAGCCCGGCGGCGATGCGCTCCTTGAGCGTGCCGCTGGGCAGGTACTCCATGGCCATGTAGTACAGCGCATCGACATTGCCGATGTCATGGATGGTGGCGATGTTCGGGTGGGCCAGCCGCGCCAGGGTGCGGCCTTCACGCAGGAAGCGCTCGCAGAAGGTCGGGTCAGCCGCCAGGCTCGCGGCCATGACCTTCAGCGCCACCTTGCGCTCCAGCGAGCGCTGGGTCGCCAGGTAAACGCTGGCCATGGCGCCCTGGCCAATCTCGCTGTCGATGTCGAATCCGGGGATGTGCATGTTCATTGTCTTCCGTTCGCCTTCACGACCACGGCGGTGATGTTGTCGGGCGCGCCGCGAGTCAGGCCCAGGTGCACCAGGCTGCGCACCACCTGGTAGGGGTCGTCATGGCCGAGCACGTCGGCGATCTCGTGGTCTTCGGCGGTCTTGTTCAGACCGTCGCTGCACAGCAGGTAGGTGTCGCCGGGCTGCACCTGCAAGGCCACGCTTTGCAGCTCGAAATGATCCTCGACGCCAATGGCGCGGGTGACGATGTTGCCGCGCGGGTGCACACGGGCTTCGGCCTCGTTGAGCAAGCCGCTGTCTTGCAGTTCCTGGACGTAGCTGTGGTCGTGGGAAAGGCGTTCGATGCGCCCTTCGCGCAGGCGATACAGGCGGCTGTCACCGGCCCACAGGCCAATCGCCTGGCTACCGTGGGCGACCAGCACCACCACCGTGCTGCCCATCATCGCCACGCCGCGCCGGACGGTTTCCTCGCGTACCTTGCGGTTGACCCGCACCAGGTTCTCGCGCACGGCCTGGGCGAAGCTGTCGAGGGTTTCGAACAGCGGCAGATTGCACAGGCTGTCCATCACCAGGCTGCTGACATAGTCGCCCGCCGCGTGCCCGCCCATGCCGTCGGCCACCGCCCATAAGCCTTCCCAGGTGTGATCCAGGCAGGCATCTTCGTTGATCTTGCGCACCATGCCGACATGACTGTGGCTGGCCGCCTGGTAGTGCAGGGCGCTCATACGGTGTGTGCCTCGCAGCCCAATAGGAACCCGGCGAAATCCGCACTGCGCGGCAGCCCCGCACAGCGCATGAGCCCCGGCGCGATGCGTTCCGAGCCACGCCCCCACCACAGGCTCATGCCTGCGCACGCACACTCGGCCAACGCCAGCGCACGTGCTTCAGGGCTGGTCGCCGCCAACCGTTGCAAGCCACCCAACGTCTCACGTGGCCCCTGTAGGAGCGGCCTTGCGCCGCGAAAAGGCTGCAAGGCCGCCTCGAAGCGCTCAAACCCTGCCTCTGGCTCAAGGGTGGCCAACAACACCGCCTCGACCTCCTCGAACCACGTATCCTCGCCAGCCAGCACACTGGCCAACGACTCCTCCGGCGCCAGCACCTGCGCCACGGTCAGCGGAAAATACCGCCCGACCCGGTCGATGCTCGGCATCAGCACGCCAACCACCGCATCCGGTCCGCACAGCCCCGGCGCCAACGCGAAACGCCACAACGGGCTGACCAGGTAGGCGTCGAGCCAGCGTTCGCCGAGCGCCTGCTGGCTGGCCTGAATGCCCGCCGCAAGCCACTGGTCCCAGGGCTGAATGAACGTCTGCGGCAAGCCACGGCTGACGAAGTCGCCGCGGCAGGCCAGTTTTCCGTAGAACCCCAAATCGTTCACAAGCGCTCCGGCAGGCTGAAACCGCTGACCACTCGGCTGCGGAACGGGTTGAACGCGCTGCTGGCACGCAGCTCGTAGGACACGCTGACGCCATCGACGCGCAGACGCAGGTTGAAACGCTCCGGCGAGCCAGCGGCGACCAGATCCGACTGATCCAGCAAGCGGAACCAGGCCCACGGCCCTTCCACGGTCATGCCGGAACGCCCGCTGGCCAGCGCCGGCGACACCGACAGACGCACCACCCCAATGCTGTTGGGATTAGGCCACTGCAAGGCCACTGGCCGGCTCGGGCCATGGTCGTAGCTGACCTGCTGGCCGTCGAGGTCGAGCAGGAACTGGGTGATGCTGGCGTCCATCGCCACCGGCTTGAGTTCGAAGCGCACGCCCGGTTGCAGGCCGCTGCTGTTGCGGAAGAACGCATCGCGAATGCTCGCTGCGCGCTGGAAGGTCGCCAGCACGTTGCTGCTGATGCCCAGTTTTTGCGCAGCGCCCGGCTGCCAGCTCCAAGGCGTGCTGGAGGTATTCACGTAGGGTTGCAGGTATTTGCGGAAGTAGTTGTCCATCACCCCGCCCACCCCGAAGAACTGGCCGAAGTCCTCCAGCGTGGCGTCGCGGCTGCTGCCCGCCACCAACGGGTAGCGCCCGCTGAGCGACTGGCGATAGACATTGACCACTTCGCTGGTCCAGGCGGCGTTGAGCTGGTTGCGCACCCCGCCCATGACGATGCCGTGGGTCGACCCCAGCACCGAACTGACCAGGTTCTGTACCACCTTGGGCTGGCGCGCCGCGCCCAGTGCCACGCGCTGCGCAGCCGCCTGGGCCTGGTTCTTGGCCTCGCCCAACAGTGCGTCGCCACTGGCGCCGACCATCGCGCTGACTTGCACGTACAGCGCATTCATGTCGGTGAGCAGGCCATCGATAGCCGCTGGCTGCCCGTCGCCGGTAGCCACCAGCGCGGCCACGTCAGCGAAGTGCGCGGTCACCGGGTCGACCTCGCGGGCGGCGGGGTTGTCGTTGGGCAACGCCGTATCGCCAAGCAGCCCGCCAAGACGCTGGCGCAGCTGATCCACGCCGGCCTGTTCGGCCTTGGCCTGCACCTTGTCGAGGGGGGTGGGCTGGGACAGGTCTGTCTCGTGGGCGACCGCTTGCAGGAGTTTTTTCAACGGTGACGTCGGCCCGGACAGTACGCGCAGCACGTCGGCGGCCTGGCCGACGCTGGTGATCGGCACAAAGTCCAGGTCGGCCAGCAGGGCATCCCAGGTGCGGATGTAATCCTGGTAGTAGAGCTGCAGCACATCGTCAGCCAGGCGTTTGGCATCGCCCGCTTCGCCCGGCTCGCGGCCCAGTACCCAGCGTTCCTCGGCCAGGGTCGCGCTCTGCGCCAGGCTCGCGGCAAGAAACGCCTTGCGATAACCCTCGACGCTGAACAGGCCAGGCAGTGGCTCGCTCAGGGGCTTGCCACTCTTGAAGCGGAACACCAGCGCGGCATCGCGGCCGGCTGCATCACTGACACGAAAATCGCTGACGCCCGAGGGCAGCTTCTGACGTTTGACCCGGTCGTACACCCGCTGGGCCACTGGCAGCTGCTGCAACTGGCGGCGGGTGTCGTCGATCAGGCGTTGGTCCAGGCGCGCGTTGGGCGGGCGCTTGTCGAACAGCGCCGCCAGATGCTGCTCCAGGGCCTGGCGCATATCCGGGGCGAGGTCGCGCGGCAGGTGGCGCTCCCAGTCGAGGGTGATCCAGGCCTTGATGAACGCAGGGTCGTAGTGCTCACCATCGGCCAGCATCAAGTACGCCTTGAGTCCCTCGTAGAGGTAGTCGGACGGCCCCCCGGCATACAACTGCTCTTCGATACGGGTGACCAGACGTGGCGCGAAGATGGCGATCAGCAGCTTGCGGTAAACGCTGTCGGACTCACTTTCGAGCATATCGCCCTGGTACAGGCCCAGCCCTTCGGCCCACGCTGGCGGGTCATCCGCCAGGCGGCGCACGGCGTTGAGCAGCGGCAGCACATCAACCACGTTGCGCTGGGCCGGGCTCAGCGTCTGCACACTCATGCCCACCGGCTTGAGACGACTGTCGACGTCGGCAATGTACTGCTGATTGGCGCGGTAGCTAAAAGCCCACAGGACGCCGACCACCAGCACCAAGGCCACGCTCAACGCCAGCGCGCCCCGGGTGATCCACTTTCGCCGCTGCTCGATTTTCGGGTTGCTGCCCACCAGGCCGCGCTCGGCGAAGGCCACGGCGCTGAACAACTTCTCGATGAAGTAGCTACGCCCGGTGCCGTTCTGCCGGGCCAGGTGCGCGCGGTCCAGGCCCATGCTCTGGGCCATGCTGCCGATCAACCGGTCGATCGGGCTGCCTTCCTGGGTGCCGCTGGTGAAGTACACCCCTCGCAGCAAGGCGCGCTCCTCGAAGGCGTTGGGCTTGAACACGCCCTCGAGCAAGCCCTTGAGGTGGCCGCGCAAGGCCGCGAACTGCTGGGCGAAGCCGTATACCAAATCGCGCCGGGCCGGGTCGCGCTCCTGTTGCAGGCGCTCCACCAGACGTTGGTTCAGGCGCTGTTCGAGCAGCCCGAACTCCTCGCTGAACTGCGCCAACGGGCCGTCGCCCTGCTGGCCGTCGTCCAGGGCGAAGGTCATGCCCCAGACCTGGGCGCGCTCGTCCTTGCTGAGGTTATCGAAGAACTCCATGAAGCCCGGTACAAGGTCGAGCTTGGTCAGCATCAGGTAGATCGGGAAACGTACACCCAGTTGGGTGTACAGCTCCTGGATCCGCGTACGAATGGCACCAGCATGTGCAGCGCGCTCGGCATCGCTGCACAGCAGCAAGTCGGACAAGCTGATGGCGATGAACGCCCCGTCGATCGGACGACGCGAGCGCTGGCGCTTGAGCAGGTCGAGAAAGCCTAGCCAGGCCGCCTTGTCCACTTGGGCGTGGCTATCCTGGGTGGTGTAGCGCCCGGCGGTATCGAGCAGCACGGCCTGGTCGGTGAACCACCAGTCGCAGTTGCGCGTACCGCCCACGCCGCGAATGGCGCCCTCGCCCAACTGTGCGGCCAGCGGGAAGTGCAAGCCGGAGTTGACCAGCGCGGTGGTCTTGCCCGAGCCGGGTGGGCCGATGATCACGTACCACGGCAGTTCGTAGAGGTTGCGTCGCTCGTCACCGCCCAGGCGGGCTTTCTTCAGCAGCGCCAGGGCTTCGTCCATACGCTGGCGCAGGGTCGCCAGCTCTTCGGCAGTGGCCACGCTGGCAGGGTCCGGCGTGGTGTCGGCGGCCAGGCTCGCCATGACGCTTTGCGCCTGACGACGAGCCTGCACGATGCGCCATACGCGGTAGGCGATCCACACGGCGAACAGCAGCACGATCAGCACCACACGCGGGGTGGCCGGCACCAGCGCATCGAGCAACGGGCCGACGAACCAGATGATCAAGCTCAACGCCAACAGGCCCAACAGCGGGATCACCCAGCGGACCACGAAACTGAAAAACGCCTTCACTCGACGCCCTCCGCCAGAACGGTGATTTCAACCCGACGATTCTTCGCCCGGCCCTGTGCGCTGTCGTTCGACGCCAGCGGCTCGGTGTCGCTCAGCCCCTGGGCGGTGAAGCGATCAGGCTGTCCGGTGCGCGCAGCAAGCAGCGCACGCACTTCTTCGGCGCGGGCCTGCGACAACGCCCAATTGGAGGGGAAGCGCAGCGTGGCAATACGCTGGTTGTCGCTGTGGCCGGTGACTTTGACGTTGCCCTTGACCTTGCCCACGGCCTCGGCGATGCGCAGCATCAATGGCTCGAAGTCGCCTTTGATGCTGGCGCTGCCACTGGCGAACAGTTCGTCGCCACGGATGGTCACTACCGAGCGATCCACTGCATCTTCCACGGCAACCTTGCCGGCCTTGATCTCGTCGGCCAAAAAGCCCGCCAGGCGCGGGCGCTCCACGGCCTTTGGCTGCACCACCGGGCGGTCCATGGCCTGCACCGGAATCTCGCCCAGGGCGTGGATGCCACGAAACACGGGCTCTGCATCGGCGGCCAGTTTCAGGCGCAGGCCGAACAGCACGAGTAACAGCAACGCCAGGGCTACCGCCAGGCCGACCCACGGCGGGACGAACTGCGCCAGGCGATCACGCGCCACACTCACGCCACGCCAATGCGGCGACAGCTCGCGCTCGATCTCGCCACGGGCACTGCGGATGGTCGCGGCGGTGCGCTCGCGCAGGGCTTCAAGCTGGGCACGTCCGCCATTCATCACCCGGTAGCGACCTTCGAAACCCAGGCTGGTGCACAGGTACAACAGCTCCAGCAGGTTCAGGCGCTCGCGCGGGCTTTGCAGGCAATGCTCCATCAACTGGAACACCTTCTCGCCGCCCCAGGCCTCGTTGTGCACGGTGATCAGCAGGCTCTGCTTGCCCCAGTCGCTGGCACTGCCCCAAGGCGTGCTGAGCACCGCTTCATCGAGGGCGGTACACAGCGCGTAGCGCGCCAGCAGGACCTCGTTGCGCGGCACCCCGCCGGCCTCGGCACGCTCTTCGAACTGGCGCAGGTAGGCCAGCAACTGCGCGCGCAAGCTGGCCGGCGCGGGGTGGGCGATGGTGTTGCGCAGGCGCGTGAGCAACGCCAGCAACGGGCCGGCGGCCTGCTCCAGCGGGTTGAGGCCCATGGCCTGGCCCGGGGCCAGGGGTTCGGTGGGCACGTTCAGCGGTGCGGCCGGGGCTGGCTGTGGTTGCGCAGCAGCAGGCTGCGGGCCTCGGCCACCGGGGCGCGGCATGAATTGGGTGCGGTCGTTGGCCAGCGGATCGTCCGATTGCATCGCGGCTTAGTCTCCGGTCCTTGGAAAGTGGGTGGCACAGGCCTGCCTAAGGCTTGTTGACCTGGCAGGGGCCTGTGGGAGCGGCTTTAGCCGCGAACACCGGCAAAGCCGGTGCCATCCACCGCGTTGTCTGCTTCGCGGGTAAACCCGCTCCCACAGGGATGCGGGGCTATGGAATGCCATCGACTTACCCCCGAATGGCCCAGAACGCCAGGTTCAGCCCAGGGAACTCCCCGGCCATGTAGAAGGCAAAACCACCAGACTGCTGCAATTGCTTCCAGTGCTCGCTTCCGCGGTCGAGTTCGAAGTAAGTCGAGCCTGCATGGAACGGGATCTGCCGCGGTGCCACCGGCAGCGGTAGCAGGCCGATGCCCGGCAGTTGCAGGTTGACCAAGTCGCGGATGTGCTCCACCGAGCCGATCTTGCTCTGCTGGCCGAAACGCGCGCGCAAGGTCTCGCTCGGCACGTCGGCACGCACCACCAGAATGAAGCTGGCGCTGTCCAGCAGGCTGCGGTCGGCGAGCATGCCGACGTGGATACCGTAGGCCTTCTCCACCAGCGGAATCGCCACGGCCTTGCTGTCGATCAGCATCGACAGGGCCTCACGCAGGGCGGCCATCACCGGGGTGAAGGTCGCCGCCAGGTCATCGTGCTGGTACGCCGGGTAGCTTTCAGGGCGCCGGCCATCGCGGGTGAACGTGGCGAACTCGCCGGCCAGGGCCACCAGTTCGCTGTACAGGCGCTCCGGGTGCAGCGGGGTCAGCTGGTTGAGGTGCTCCACCAACGGCTGGGCGCGGTTGACCAGTTGCAGCAGCATGAAGTCGGCGATCTCCGAAGCCCCGCCATTGGCCGACGCCACCACGCGCCCGGCCAGCGCTTCGCCGCGCTGGTGCAACAGGCCCAGCAGTTCGCCACGAAAACCCGATAGCTGGGCATTGGCCGTGACATCCAGCAGTGGCGGGATATAACGCTCGTCCAACACCAAGGCGCGGTCGGCGCGCTTCTCGCGAACACGTACAACGCCGAGGGCTGCGTAGTCACTCAGGCCGTCCTCTGCGCGTAGCAGGCGCAAGGCGCGACTGCCCAGGGCCAGCGGCGCGCGGTTCTCGAACGGGGCGTTATCGTCACGCACTTCGCTGATACGGCTGACGTAGCGCGCACCCGCGACGCCTTCGCCCTCGTCTACAGTGTCACGGGCTCCGGCGCGCTTGAGCGGCAGACCCAGGTAGATCACCCCGTCGCGCAGGTCATCGGGGACCTCCAGCGGCGCAGGTGGCAGGTCATCACGGGGGATATCGAACGGCGTGCCATCAGGCAGCAAGCCACGGGCACTGAGGATCGCCAGCTTGCCCTGGGCCAGCAGGCCCTGGTCGATGAGCAACTCGGAAAAGCCCCAGGCTGCCGCGCTGAGCGGCCGACTGCGGGCGTCGATGAAGTTTTCCAGGTAGCGGTCGTGCTGCTGAAAGTGCTGGGTCGTGATGAACATGCCTTCCGACCAGACCACGCGATTGTTCCAGGACATGGGGACTCCGAATGCCTAGTGGGCAGGCTCAGGTTGTGGGGTGGCCACGGCGCTGCGCACGGCGCGCACATCGAGGCTGATCTGATAGTCACGTGGCGGCACCGGCAGCAAGCTGCGCCACTGGGCCTGGTCGACCTCGCGGTAACCGACCACCAGTCCGACCTGGCGCGTGGCCGGATCGAGCGCACGTTCCAGGCGCAGTTGCTCGCCGGGTTGCAGCAGCACCTCGTCCTGGTCGATCAGGTCGGCGCCGAGCGTCGCCTGGGCTCGCTCGGCCAGGGCGAAATAATCGGCACGGGCAAAAGCCGCGCCGTTCTTCAACTCGTAAAGGCGCACGCGAACCGGCGCGGGGTGGCCGGTCGCGCCTGGGTTGAGCCCGGCAGCGGCGCTGAAATACAAGGTAAGGTCCGGCGCCGACGCATCGCCAGGGGCGGGCTCGACCGGCATGTCCTTGCCACAGGCGCTGAGCAGCACCATGGCCAGGGCTGCGATCAGTCGTGTTGCGTTCATCCTCGTCCTCATGACGTCGTGTGTTCTTCCTGTGCCCCGGGCGGATGCCTCAGGGGCGTTGCAAACGGCTGCTGTGGGCTTCGTAGGCGCGGCTGAACTCGCGGCCGAACAGGTCCTGGAAATCGTCCTCGGCCTCACGCGAAATCTGCCCGTAGAGCGCGGTAAACTGCTGCCAGCAATGCGCCTGGCGCGAGCCGCCGAACAGCTTGGTCAAGCCTGCTGCAGGCGCCAGGCGCTGCTCCAGGCGGGCCGGTTCGAAGCGACTCAGCAAGTGCTTGAGCGCGGCCTCCACGCCCGCCATCACGGCCAGTTGGTGGGCCCGCAAATCATCGAAGCTGTCGCGTACGGCGCGGTCCGGCGCCATGAACGCCTGATTGCCATGGCGCAACAGCAGCAGCAACGCTTCGTCGGCGTTGGGCGCGAATTTCAGCGGATTGTTCTGTACCGGGGCGATGCTGGTCTGCTGCATGCGGAACTCGCCCTTCAAGCTGCTGCGGGCGCGCAGTACGTCGATCAAGCCCTCGACCATCAGGCGGTAGCTCTGGCCGATGGCCTGCATCTGCGCAGCGGCATCCACCGCGTCGATGCGCAGGTGTTCGATGCCGGCGCCACGCAGAAACGCCTGCAACAGTGCATCGCTGTTGGCGGCGGGAGCGGGCGGCGCAGCGCCTGGCGGTACCGGCGCAGCAGCCACAGGCGCGGGCACCGGTTCTACCACGGGAGGCGGCACGACCGGCGCTGGCGCAGGCGCAGGCGTTTCGTCGAACAGGTTCCAATCTGCTGGAATCACCCCTGGCGCGGTGGGCACCGCAGGCGGCGGCGCGACCGGGGCTGGAGGGCGAAAATCGTGTTGCTGGGCAGGGACATGGTCGGCCTGGCTGGCCGGCGGCAGGCTGGAAGGCCCGAGGAAATCGAACAGGTCGGGCAAGGTATCGTGGTTCGACGCGCCTTGCAGGAAAGCCGCAGGCGCACCGCTAATCGGTGTACTCGGCGTGATCGGCGCAGCCACCTGATTGGCCATCAGGGCTTCGAAGCTCTGCGCTTCAGGCTGCCCGCCAAGGGCAATGCTACGCCCCGCATCGATACGCGCCTGGATTTCATACTCGCCAATGCGGATAACTTCGCCATCCATCAACGGCTCGCTGTTGCCGCGGCGCAGGCGAATACCAGCGTTGACCAACTCCACACCGTTGGTGCTGTTATCGGTCAGGTAATAACGGCCATCTTTGAACTGGATCACACAATGCTTGGAAGATACCAAGCGTTCAGGATCCGGCAGTACCCAGTCATTATCCGCCGCACGGCCAACAGTGATGGCACCGGTTTCCAGCAACTTCTCCGGGCATTGCCCAGGGGTGATCTTGTGGTAACTGGTGATAGTTAGGCAAAGTGCCATCATGCCTCCGTGCATATATGTAATTCGCGATTCCATTCATTTGAATGGCTCGACGAGCCTGCGCTCCCGCCTGGCAAAAAGCCCAATTAATACTGGGCGATACGCTCAAAATCAGACATTGTGAGGCAGCGACCGATGAGACGATCAAGGCACTTTGACAGTACCCGCCCAATGGACAGCGCACCTGCCAACGGGTTCACATCGGTCACTCGCGGCGCGTAGCTTACCTTGACACTTGTTTACAAATAAACCATAAATGCGCAACTTCTGAATGCCCGAGTGATATCATCATGATGTCACTTTCGCGTTCTTTGACAAGTTTGTGCGTTAGTTCACAAAATTAACTTCGCGCAAACAAAGCCCCACCACGGGCCGATATGGAGATCGAATTCTGGTGAACTCGCCGCAGTTACTCGCCGCTGTTTCCGCAGACTTTCCCTGTGGTGACGACCTCGAATACGACGCCGATTTCCTGCAATTGGAGCGTGATGCCCAGGGCCGCCCCGAGCGTGTAATGGGCGACGCTGTGCTGCCGGCCGAGCCGCCCCAGTGGCGCGATATCGAGCAGTCCTGTAACGCCCTGCTGCAACGCAGCAAGGACCTGCGCATCACCCACTTCCTGGTGCAGTCGAACCTGGCCCTGCATGGCCTGCCGGGCCTGGCGGCGAGCCTCGAACTGATCCGCGACCTGCTGAACGAATACTGGCTCTACCTGCACCCGCAACTGGACGCCGCAGACGACAACGACCCCACCGTGCGTATCAACGCGCTGGCGGGCCTGACCTGCGACACCAACATCGGCCTGCTGCGCGACGCAGTGCTGGTGCGCTCGCGCGCGTTCGGCCCAGTGACCCTGCGCGCCGCCTTGCACGCCGCTGGCGTTCAGCATTTCGCCAGCGAACAGCTGAGCCCCGAAGAGCTGGCCGCCGCCCTGCGCGACGCCGAGCCCGAACAGCTGCAACAGAGCCTGCAAGCGCTGCAACGCGCCCGCGAGGCCCTGGACAGCATCGAGAGCCGGGTCAACGAGCAGGTCGGCTCGGCCAGTGGCGTCGACCTCTCGGCCCTGCGCCAGCCGCTGCGCCAGGTGCATCAAGTGCTGGCCGACTACGCCCCGGACGGCGCAGCAGCGCAGCCAGGCAGCGATGACAGCCAGGCCGAGCACGCCGACGAATACGTCCAAGCCGCGCCCCAGGCAGCCGCACCCCGCCCAGCCGCACGCCCTGGCGAGGTGAGCAGCCGCGAGGACGTAACGCAAAGCCTCGACCGCCTGTTGCAGTACTACGCCCGTCACGAGCCATCCAGCCCGCTGCCGGTGCTGCTGCGCCGGGCAAAGAATCTGGTCAACGCGGATTTCGCGACCATCGTGCGCGACCTGATCCCCGATGGCATGTCGCAATTCGAGAACCTGCGCGGCCCCGAAGGCGACTACTGACGCCTTCAACGCCGCATAAACACCGACGCCCGCAACGAACAGAGCCGCCGCACCGGCGCCCAGGAGGAACAACGTGGCGAAAGACAGCTCCCAGAAATTCATCGCGCGCAACCGCGCGCCGCGGGTACAGATCGAGTACGACGTCGAGCTGTACGGCGCCGAGAAAAAGGTCCAGCTGCCCTTCGTCATGGGCGTGCTTTCGGACCTCACCGGCAAACCCGCCGAGCCACTGCCAGCCGTGGCCGAGCGCAAGTTCCTGGAAATCGACGTCGACAACTTCGACTCGCGCCTGAAGGCCATGCAGCCACGGGTGGCGTTCAACGTGCCCAACGAGCTGACCGGTGAAGGCAACCTGAGCCTGGACATCACCTTCGAGAGCATGGACGACTTCAGCCCGGCCGCCGTGGCACGCAAGGTCGACGCCCTGAACCAGTTGCTGGAAGCTCGCACCCAGCTGGCCAACCTGCTGACCTACATGGACGGCAAGACCGGCGCCGAGGACATCATCCTCAAGGCCATCAAGGACCCTGCCCTGCTGCAAGCCCTGGCCAGCGCACCAAAACCCGCCGACACCGAGCCGAGCGCCTGAGGAGAGCCCCGATGAACGATCCATTGCGCGACACCCAGGCCCCCCAGGCGGCCACCCAGGACCCGAGCGAGTTCGCAAGCCTGCTGTTGCAGGAGTTCAAGCCCAAGACCGAGCGTGCCAAGGAAGCTGTCGAAAGCGCCGTGCGCACCCTCGCTGAGCAGGCGCTGGCGCAAACCAACCTGGTGTCCAACGATGCCATCGGCTCGATCGAACAGATCATCGCGGCCATCGACCAGAAGCTCACCGCACAGGTCAACCAGATCATCCACCACAACGATTTCCAGCAGTTGGAAAGCGCCTGGCGTGGCCTGCACTACCTGGTCAACAACACCGAGAGCGACGAGCAGCTGAAAATCCGCGTGCTCAACATCTCCAAGACCGACCTGCACAAGACCCTGAAGAAATTCAAGGGCACCGCCTGGGACCAGAGCCCGGTGTTCAAGAAGCTCTACGAAGAGGAATACGGCCAGTTCGGCGGCGAGCCTTACGGCTGCCTGGTGGGCGACTACTACTTCGACCAGTCGCCGCCTGATGTCGAGCTGCTCGGCGAAATGTCCAAGGTATGCGCCTCGATGCACGCGCCGTTCATCTCGGCCGCCTCGCCGACGGTAATGGGCATGGGCTCGTGGCAGGAGCTGTCCAACCCGCGTGACCTGACCAAGATCTTCACCACCCCGGAATACGCCGGCTGGCGCTCGCTGCGTGAGTCGGAAGACTCGCGCTACATCGGCCTGACCATGCCGCGCTTCCTGGCCCGTCTGCCCTACGGCGCCAAGACCGACCCGGTCGAAGCCTTCGCCTTCGAAGAAGACACCGACGGCGCCGACAGCAGCAAGTACACCTGGGCCAACGCCGCCTATGCGATGGCGGTGAACATCAACCGTTCGTTCAAGCACTACGGCTGGTGCTCGCGCATCCGTGGCGTGGAATCGGGCGGTGAAGTGCAGGGTCTGCCGGCGCACACCTTCCCCACCGACGACGGTGGCGTGGACATGAAGTGCCCGACCGAGATCGCCATCTCCGACCGCCGCGAGGCCGAGTTGGCCAAGAACGGCTTCATGCCGCTGCTGCACAAGAAAAACACCGACTTCGCCGCCTTCATCGGCGCGCAGTCGCTGCAAAAGCCCGCCGAATACGACGACCCGGACGCCACCGCCAACGCCAACCTGGCCGCGCGCCTGCCGTACCTTTTCGCCACCTGCCGCTTCGCGCATTACCTGAAGTGCATCGTTCGCGACAAGATCGGCTCGTTCAAGGAAAAGGACGAGATGCAGCGCTGGCTGCAGGACTGGATCCTCAACTACGTCGACGGCGACCCGGCGCACTCCACCGAAACCACCAAGGCCCAGCACCCACTGGCAGCCGCCGAAGTGGTGGTCGAGGAGGTCGAAGGTAACCCCGGTTACTACAACTCGCGCTTCTACCTGCGCCCGCACTACCAGCTCGAAGGGCTGACCGTGTCGCTGCGCCTGGTGTCGAAGCTGCCTTCGGCCAAAGGGGCCTGAGCCTGAACGGGGCCGCTGCGCGCCCCATCGCGGGAAAAGCCCGCTCCTACAGGATTTGTAGGAGCGGACTTGCCCGCGATGGGCTGCACAGCAGCCCCAATAGCACCGCCAACCGATTGAACACTCCGAGGACATCATGGCTGTAGATATTTTCATCAAGATCGGCGACATCAAGGGCGAGTCCCAGGACAAAGCCCACAAGGAAGAGATCGACGTGCTGAACTGGAGCTGGGGCATGTCCCAGTCCGGCAACATGCACATGGGCAGCGGCGGCGGCTCGGGCAAGGTCAACATCCAGGACCTGTCGATCACCAAGTACATCGACAAGTCCAGCCCCAACCTGATGGCCCATTGCTCCAGCGGCAAGCACATCGACAAGGTCAAGCTGACCGTGCGCAAGGCCGGTGGCGAGAGCCAGGTCGAGTACCTGATCATCAACCTCGAAGAGGTCATCATCAGCTCGCTGAGCACCGGCGGTTCGGGCAGCGACGATCGCCTGACCGAGAACGTGACCCTGAACTTCGCCAAGGTCACCGTTGACTACCAGCCGCAGAAAGCCGACGGCACCAAAGACGGCGGCGCGATCAAGTACGGCTGGAACATCCGCTCCAACGTCAAGATCTGACGAGGGCTGCCGTGCAGCCCTTCGCGGCGCAAGGCCGCTCCTACAAGGACCGAGCGCTTCTGTAGGAGCGGACTTGCGCCACGAAAGGGGCGCACAGCGCCCCAGCACTGCAACACCCCTAGGGAGAGATCACCGCCGTGGTAGCCGAAATCGCCAGCCGCGACCGCCTGCAGCCCTCGCTGCTCGATCGCCTTACCGACGACGATCCGGGCAACCCGCAGGAAGCCCCGGACAAGCGCGTGCTCAGCCTGCAGCAGCTCAAGACATCGGTGCTGCGCGACCTGGCCTGGCTACTCAACACCACCGCCCTGCTCGACCGCATCGACACCTTGAACACCCCGGCCGGTGCGTCGGTGCTCAACTACGGCCTGCCCGCGCTGGCCGGCAACAGCGCCTCGAACATCGACCTCACCGCGCTGGAGCGCATCATCCACCAAGCCATCGCCACCTACGAGCCGCGCATCCTCGCCCACACCCTGAAAGTGCGCGCCCAGGCCGCACCCGGCGAGATGAACGCCAATGCCCTGAGTTTCGAGATCGAGGGCGACCTGTGGGCCCAGCCTGCAGCACTGCCGTTGCTGCTGCACACCGAGGTGGACCTGGAGTCAGGCCATGTGCGCGTGGCCCCCGCTGAACGCCGGAGACGTGCATGAACCCGCGCCTGCTCGAACTGTACAACCAGGAGTTGCAGCACATTCGCGAGGGAGCCGCCGAGTTCGCCCGGGAATACCCCAAGATTGCCTCACGCCTGACCCTGTCGGGCGTCGAATGCGCCGACCCGTACGTGGAGCGGCTGCTCGAAGGCTTCGCTTACCTGACTGCGCGGGTGCAGCTCAAGCTCGATGCCGAGTACCCGACTTTCACTCACAACCTGCTGGAAATCGCCTACCCGCACTACCTGGCGCCGACTCCGTCGATGACCGTGGTACAACTGCAAACCGACCCCGACGAAGGTTCGCTGGCGGCAGGTTTCGCACTGCCGCGCGGCAGCGTGCTGCGGGCGAACCTGGGCCGCAACTCGCAGACCCCGTGCGAGTTTCGCAGCACCCAGGACGTGACCCTTTGGCCGCTGCACGTGGCGCGTGCCGAATACTTCGGCAACCCCGGCGCGGTGCTCGGGCGCCTGGCTGCCAGCGAGCCCAAGGCCCGCGCAGGCCTGCGCCTGACCCTACGCAGCGGCGCCGAGACCCCGTTCAACAGCCTGCCGCTCAGCCATCTGCCGCTGTATCTCAACGGCGCCGACGAAACCCCGTTCCGCCTCTACGAACAACTGCTGGGCAGTGCCTGCGCGGTGTTCGTGCGCCAGCCTGGGGCCGACTGGGTCGAGCGCATCCCGGTGCACGAAGCCCTGTTGCCGTGTGGTTTCGATGACCGTGAAGCCGCCCTGCCAGTAGTGCCCCAGGCCTTCCAGGGCTATCGCTTATTACAGGAATACTTCGCCCTGCCGCAGCGTTTTCTGTTCATCGACTTCGCCGGCCTGGAGCGTGCGGTCAAGCGCTGCGACGGGCAGGAGCTGGAACTGCTGGTGCTGTTCGAGCGCTTCGAGCAAAGCCTGGAAAGCAGTGTCGGCGCCAGCCAGTTCGTGCCGTTCTGTACCCCGGCGATCAACCTGTTCCCCCGGCGCGTGGACCGCATCCACCTGACCGACCGGGTCAATGAGCATCATGTAATCGCCGACCGCACCCGACCTACCGATTTCGAAATCCACTCACTGCAACAGGTGACGGGCCACGGCACCGGCCCCGACCAGTCGTTCCTGCCGTTCTACGCGGTGCGCGACCCGTCGCGCTATGGTCGCGACCAGGCCTACTACATCGTGCGCCGTGAGCCGCGCGTGTTGTCCAGCGAGCAACGGCGAAACGGCACGCGCTCCAGCTACATGGGCAGCGAGACGTTCGTCAGCCTGGTCGATGGCCAACAGGCGCCGTACCGCCACGACTTGCGCCAACTGGGCATCAGCGCCCTGTGCAGCAACCGCGACCTGCCACTGTTCATGAACGTGGGCGACGGACGCAGCGACTTCAGCCTGGCCGACAGCGCACCGGTGGCCGCCGTGCGCTGCCTGGCCGGCCCCAGCCGACCGAAGGCCAGCCACGCCCACGACAACCGCGCCTGGCGCCTGATCAGCCAGTTGTCGCTGAACTACTTGTCGTTGGCCGAGCAGGGCCAAGGTGCCGCCGCCTTGCGGGAATTGCTGCGCCTGTACGGCGACCCGCACGACAGCGCCTTGCAGTTGCAGATCGACGGCCTGTGCGAGGTCAGCAGCAAGCCCTGCACCCGGCGCCTGCCGATGCCGGGGCCGATCGTCTTCGGCCGAGGCCTGGAGATCACCCTGACCTTCGACGAAAACGCCTTCCGTGGCACCGGCGTGTTTCTGCTCGGGGCGGTGTTCGAGCGCTTCCTGACCCGCTACGTGTCGATCAACAGCTTCACCGAAACCGTGCTGCGTACCAGCGAACGTGGCGAGATCATGCGCTGGACCGCCAAGCCCGGACGCAGGCCGACCCTGTGAACACGCTAGAGGCCATGCAGACCGAGCCCTGGGAGTACGACTTCTTCCAGGCCCTGCGCCGCCTTGAGGCGGAAAACCCGGCGCTGCCGCGCTTCGGCCACTCGTTGCGCCTGGCCGATGAACCGGTGCGCCTGGGCCAGCGCCTGGATTGCAGCTTCGCCCCGGCCACGCTGGCCTCGGTCACCGCGCAAGCAGACGGCCCGGCGCGCCTGGAGCAGTTCTTCTTCGGCCTGGGCGGGCCCAACGGCCCGCTGCCGCTGCACCTGACCGAGTACATGCGCGAGCGCCAGCGCAACCACGCCGATCCGACCAGCAAGCGCTTTCTGGATATCTTCCATCACCGCCTGCTAAGCCTGTTCTATCGCGCCTGGGCCGAGGCGCGGCCGACCGTCAGCCACGACCGTCCGGGTGATGACTACTGGGCGGCGCGCCTGGCCGCCCTGAGCGGTCGTGGCCAGCCTGAACTGCAAGGCCAGGGGCCGCTGGCCGACACCGCCAAGCTACATTGGTCCGGCCACCTAGCCGCGCAAACCCGTTACCCGGATGGCCTGTGCAGCATCCTGGCGGCGTATTTCGGCGTACCCGTGAGGCTTGAAGAGTACGTCGGCCAGTGGCTGGAACTGCCCGAACGCAGCCAACTGGGGGTGCGCGCCAACCGCCTGGGCGTCGACCTGTGCCTGGGCCGCTACGTGTGGGACCGTCAACACAAGTTCCGCCTGTGCCTGGGCCCGCTGAGCCTCGACCAGTACCACGCCCTGCTGCCCGGCGGGCAGGCGTTCGTCGAGCTGGCCGCATGGGTCGCCGAGTACCTGGGCCAGGAGCTGGACTGGGACCTCAACCTCATCCTCGCGCAGGCTCAAGTGCCTGCGCTGCAACTCAATGCTGGCCAGCGCCTGGGGTTCGATACCTGGGTCGGCCGCCCCTCGCACGATGCACGCGACTTGAAGCTTGCCCGGCACTACGCCGAGCAGCCGGTCGCCGCCCCACACACAAGGAGCCAGGACCATGGGTGAAATCAGCCGCGCCGCGCTGTTCGGCAAGCTCAACAGCGTCGCCTACAAGGCCATCGAGGCCGCCACCGTCTTCTGCAAGCTGCGCGGTAACCCTTATGTCGAGCTGGCGCACTGGTTGCACCAGTTGCTGCAACTGCAAGACAGCGACCTGCACCGCATCATCCGCCAGTTCAATGTCGAGCCTGCTCGCCTGGCGCGCGACCTGACCGACGCCCTGGACCGCCTGCCGCGCGGCTCAACCTCGATCACCGACCTGTCGTCGCAGGTGGAAGAGGCGGTCGAACGTGGCTGGGTGTACGGCAGCCTGATGTTCGGCGAAAGCCAGGTGCGCACCGGCTACCTGCTGGTGGGCATCCTCAAGACCCCGAGCCTGCGCAACGCGTTGCTGGGGCTGTCCAGCGAGTTCGCCAAGCTGAAGATCGACGCCCTGAGCGAGCGCTTCGACGAATACGTGGGCGATTCGCCCGAGAACAACCTGACCGCCAGCGATGGCTTCAGTGCGGGTGTGCCGGGCGAGGCCAGCGGTGCCGTGGCTCCGGCGGCGATGGGCAAGCAGGAGGCGCTCAAGCGCTTCACCGTCGACCTCACCGAACAGGCCCGCAGTGGCAAGCTCGACCCGATCGTCGGCCGCGACGAGGAGATCCGCCAGTTGGTGGACATCCTCATGCGCCGCCGCCAGAACAACCCGATCCTCACTGGCGAGGCGGGCGTGGGCAAGACCGCGGTGGTCGAAGGCTTCGCCCTGCGCATCGTCGCCGGCGACGTGCCTCCAGCGCTCAAGGACGTCGAGCTGCGCAGCCTGGACGTTGGCCTGCTGCAAGCCGGCGCCAGCATGAAAGGCGAGTTCGAACAGCGCCTGCGCCAGGTGATCGAGGACGTGCAGGCCTCACCCAAGCCGATCATCCTGTTCATCGACGAGGCCCACACCTTGGTCGGTGCTGGCGGCGCTGCCGGCACGGGCGATGCCGCCAACCTGCTCAAGCCCGCCCTGGCGCGCGGCAGCCTGCGTACCGTGGCCGCCACCACCTGGGCCGAGTACAAGAAACACATCGAGCAAGACCCGGCCCTGACACGACGTTTCCAGGTGGTGCAGGTGGACGAGCCGAGCGAGGCAAAGGCGCTGCTGATGATGCGTGGCGTGGCCTCGACCATGGAAAAGCACCATCAGGTGCAGATCCTCGACGAAGCCCTGGAAGCCGCCGTGAAGCTCTCGCACCGCTATATTCCGGCGCGCCAGTTGCCAGATAAATCGGTCAGCCTGCTCGATACCGCCTGCGCCCGCGTGGCCATCAGCCTGCACGCCGTACCGGCCGAGGTAGACGACAGCCGCCGGCGCATCGAAGCGCTGCAAGTCGAATTGCAGATCATCGCCCGCGAAACGGCCATCGGCGTAGCCACCGGTCAGCGCCAGGCCCAGGCCGAAACCCTGTTGGCCGAAGAGCGCGAGCGCCTGACCGCACTGGAAAGCCGTTGGGCCGAAGAAAAGGCCCTGGTGGACGAACTGCTGGCCACCCGTGCGCAGCTACGCGAGCAGGTGGGTGTGGTGGACCAAGAGGTGGACGCCCAAGGCAGCCATGCGCTGCGCGAAACACTCATCGACCTGCAACAGCGCCTGGGCGAACTGCAAGGTGAGCGCCCGCTGATCCTGCCGACCGTGGATTACCAGGCGGTGGCGTCGGTGGTCGCCGACTGGACCGGCATCCCGGTGGGCCGCATGGCGCGCAACGAGATCGAGACGGTGCTCAACCTGGATACGCACCTAGCCAAGCGCATCATCGGCCAGGACCACGCGCTGAAGATGATCGCCAAGCGCATCCAGACTTCCCGCGCGGGCCTGGACAACCCGAACAAGCCGGTCGGCGTGTTCATGCTCGCCGGCACCTCCGGGGTGGGCAAGACCGAGACCGCGCTGGCCCTGGCCGAGGCCATGTATGGCGGTGAGCAGAACCTGATCACCATCAACATGAGCGAGTTCCAGGAAGCCCATACCGTGTCCACCCTCAAGGGCGCCCCGCCTGGCTACGTGGGCTACGGCGAGGGTGGCGTGCTGACCGAAGCGGTGCGCCGTCGCCCCTATAGCGTGGTGCTGCTCGATGAGGTGGAAAAAGCCCACCCCGACGTGCACGAAATCTTCTTCCAGGTATTCGACAAGGGCGTGATGGAAGACGGCGAAGGCCGCCAGATCGACTTTCGTAACACCCTGATCCTGCTCACCACCAACGCCGGCACCGAGCTGATCGCACGCACCTGCAGCAACCCGCAGGCGCTGCCCGACCCGGAGACGGTGGCTACATCCTTGCGCCAGCCGCTGCTGGAGATCTTCCCGCCCGCGCTGCTCGGCCGCCTGGTGACCATCCCCTACTACCCGCTCAGCGACGCCATGCTGCAAGCCATCACCCGCCTGCAACTGGAGCGCATCCGCAAGCGCGTGCAAGCCACCCACAAGGTTGGCCTGACCTACGATGATGGCGTGGTGGAGCTGATCGTGTCGCGTTGCACCGAAACCGAAAGCGGTGGCCGAATGATCGACGCCATCCTTACCAACGGCCTGCTGCCAGACATGAGCCGCGAGTTCCTGACGCGCATGCTCGAAGGCAAACCGTTGGCCAGCGTGAGCATCAGCCGCCGCGACAACGACCTGCACTATGACTTCGGCGCCGCCGACTGACAGGAACGATCATGCTGTTCAAGCAGTTCACGCGCCTTGCGCAGATCAACAGCCCACTGGGGCCGGACAAGCTGATCCTTGCCGAAATGGGCGGCAGCGAGGAACTTGGCCGGCTGTTCGACTACGAATTGCAGGTGACCAGCGACGACCCGGCCATCGACCTCAACCAACTGCTGGGCAAGCCCATGAGCCTGAGCGTGCAGGTCAGCGTGGGCAACTCGCGGCACTTTCACGGCATCGTCGCGCGGTGCAGCCAGTCGGTGGACCGCGGCCAGTTCGCCAGCTACCGGGTGACCCTACGACCGTGGCTGTGGCTGCTGACGCGCACCAGCGACTGCCGGATCTTCCAGCACCTGAGCGTGCCGCAGATCGTCAAGCAGGTGTTCCGCGACCTGGGCTTCTCGGACTTCGAAGACGCCCTGAGCCGCACCTACCGCGAGCGTGAATACTGCGTGCAGTACCGCGAGAGCAGCTTCGATTTCGTCAGCCGGCTGCTGGAAGAAGAAGGCATCTACTATTTCTTCCGTCACGAGCAGGAGCGCCACGTGCTGGTACTGGCCGACGCCTATGGCGCGCACCAGACCGCACCGGGCTATGCCAGCGTGCCGTACTACCCGCCCGACGGCCAGCACCGAGAGCGCGATCATATCAACGACTGGCACTTGGCCCAGGAAGTCCAGCCGGGGTCGTTCGAACTCAACGACTACGACTTCCAGCGCCCCAGCGCACGCATCGACGTACGCTCGGCCATGCCGCGCCCGCACCAGGCCGGCGACTACCCGCTGTACGACTATCCCGGCGCCTACGCGCAGACCCAGGATGGCGAGCACTATGCGCGCACGCGCCTGGAGGCCCTGCAAAGCCTGCACGAACGTATCGAGCTGCGCGGCAATGCCCGCGGCCTGGGCAGCGGCCACCTGTTCAGCCTGGAGGGCTTCAGCCGCCAGGACCAGAACCGCGAGTACCTGATCGTCGCGGCGCGCTACTACGTGCATCAGGAACGCCTGGAAAGCGGCGGTGGCAGCGGCGGACCGCAGTTCGAAAGCAACCTCAGCTGCATCGACGCGCAGCAAAGCTACCGACCGGTCGCCAGCACCCTGCGGCCTATCGTCAAGGGCCCGCAGACCGCCGTGGTGGTAGGCCCGGCTGGCGAGGAGATCTGGACCGACCAGTACGGGCGGGTGAAGGTGCACTTCCACTGGGACCGCCACGACCAGTCCAACGAAAACAGCTCGTGCTGGATCCGCGTCTCCCAGGCCACGGCAGGCAAGAGCTGGGGGGCGATCCAGGTGCCGCGGATTGGCCAGGAGGTCATCGTCAGCTTCCTCGAAGGCGATCCGGACCGCCCGATCATCACCGGAAGGGTCTACAACGCCGAACAGACGGTGCCCTACGACCTGCCCGGCAACGCGACGCAAAGCGGCATGAAGAGCCGTTCGAGCAAGGGCGGTACGCCGGCCAACTTCAATGAAATCCGCATGGAGGACAAGAAGGGCGCCGAACAGCTGTACGTGCACGCCGAGCGCAACATGGACAGCGTGGTGGAGCAGAACCAGACGCTGTCGGTGGGGATCAGCCGAGTCAAGACCGTGGGCCTGGTGGAGGTCGCGACCATCGGCCAGGACCGTATCCGCACGGTGCGCCAGCATGACACCTTGCAGGTCGGCGGCAACAAGCGCGACAGCGTTGGCGCCAACTACGTGATGGACGCTGGCGACAAGATTCGTCTGGTGTGCGGCAAGAGCGTGATCGAGCTAAAGGCCGACGGCACAATCAACATCAGTTGCGAGAACTTCAATGTGCATGCCGGGGAGAACGGCATCATCAACACCGGTGGCCAGCTCGACCTGAACCTAGGCGGCGGCCCGGTGGCCAAGACGTCCGGGCAGGGCGACAAGGGCGAGATCAGCGGGCGGGTGGAGCAGGTGTTCAAGAAGTAGCCACCCGCTTGCCTGGGCTGCCCCCCAGGTTGTCAGCGCAAAAGCTGAAATAGCCCGGGGCTGCTGCGCAGCCCTTTCGCGGCACAAGACCGCTCCTACAAGGGATTGCGCCAGCTTGAAAAGGCCGCAATTCAGCGCTGGCAGCGCGGGCAGAACACGCTGGCGCGCTGGCCCAGGGTTACCGAGCGCAGCTCGCTGCCACACACCTTGCACGGCTGCCCGGCGCGCCCATAGACGAACAGCTCCTGCTGGAAATACCCCGGCTGCCCATCCCCACCCATGAAGTCGCGCAAGGTGGTGCCGCCCTGCTCGATAGCCGCCGCCAGCACGCGCTTGATCTCGATCGCAAGCTTCAGGTAGCGCGCCCGGGAAATCCCGCCCGCCGCCCGGCGTGGGTCGATACCCGCGGCGAACAGCGCCTCGGTGGCGTAGATGTTGCCCACGCCCACCACCACCGCGTTGTCCATGATGAACGGTTTGACCGCCATCGCCCGGCCCCGCGACAGCTGGAACAGGCGTTCACCATCGAACAGCTCGGTCAACGGCTCCGGCCCCAGGCGCAGCAGCAGTTCATGCTTGAGCGGGTCGAGGCTCCAGAGCATCGCGCCGAAGCGCCGTGGGTCGGTGTAGCGCAGCATCAAGCCCGACTCCAGCTCGATATCCACATGCTCGTGCTTGGCCGCAGGTAGCCCCTGTTGCACCAGGCGCAGGCTGCCGGACATACCCAGGTGACTGATCAAAGTGCCCACCTCGGCATTGATCAACAGGTACTTGGCGCGCCGCTCGACGGTGACGATGCGCTGCCCCGACAGGCGCACATCAAGGTCTTCAGGAATCGGCCAGCGCAAACGCCGGTCACGCACCACCACGCGGCTGACGCGCTGGCCTTCCAGATGCGGGGCGATACCCCGGCGGGTGGTCTCGACCTCGGGCAATTCCGGCATCGGTCAGTGCCCGCCCAGTTCGCGGATGTTCTGCTTGAGCTGCTCGAATTCGTATTCGGTCAGGCCGATGTAGTCCAGCACCAACGAGCCGACCACGTTCCACTCATGATCCACGCTCTGATTACCCAGCACACGGTAGGAGGCGCAGATGTGCTCGGACATCTTCAGCACCGCCAGCAGGTTCTTCAGCTGGGTCTGGGTATTGCGCGAGGACTCGTCGCGGAACACCGCCAAGGCATTGTGATGGTTGGCGATGGCCGAGCTGATGTGCTCGGGCAGACGCCAGGACTTGGCGGTGAAGTAGCCAACCACCGAATGATTGGTATTGAACGCACGGTTCTCGGTGTCGACCACGCGGGTATCTTCGCCCGTATTGGCGTAGGACTCCTCCAACACTTCCATGTAGTTGGGGAAGCGCTTGTGCATCAGGGGCACACCGCAGTCATGGAACAGGCCCAGGGTGTAGGCCTCGTCAGGGGCCTGGATACCCGTGCGTTTGGCCAGGGTGAGGCAGGTCATGGCCACATCCTGTGCGGTGTCCCAGAAGCGGTTGAGGGTGACGATGGTCTCGTCGCTCATCTCGCCCTTGATCGACTGGGCGTTGATCAGGTTGATGATCGAACGGCTGCCGAGCAGGTTCACCGCGCGCTGGATCGAACCGATCTTGTTGGCCAGGCCGAACTGCGGTGAGTTGACCAGCTTGAGCAGGGCGCCGGCAAGGCCGGGGTCCTGGGAAATCAGCTTGGCGATGGTCTCCAGGTCCGGGTCAGGCATGTACTGCTCGAACTGCAGATCGACCATGATCTGCGGCTGTGGCGGAATGGTGATGCCTTGCAAGGCATGCTGGATCTGTTCGGCGGTAAGTTCCTGGGACATGGCTGCGTACTCCTTGGGGACGGGGGATTCTAAACCCTGGACGTCGCCAGGGCATCCATTGAGTGGATCGTTCGTTCCAGTTTTCATCGAACTGCCAGCCGCACACTTGGTCGCACCCCGCGCCGAACGCGGGGGCAACACGTTATACTCCCGCTCTTTTTTCCCGGAGCGACGTCATGTCCCTGCCCAGTCTTCGTCTCAAAGCCAATGCCGACCGCCGCCTGCGCGCCGGCCACCTGTGGGTCTACAGCAATGAAGTCGATGTTGCCGCGACCCCGCTGCAGGGCCTGAAGGCCGGCCAGCAGGCCATTCTCGAAGCGGCTAACGGCAAGCCGCTGGGCGTGGTAGCCATGAGCCCGAACAACCTGATCTGCGCTCGCCTGCTGTCGCGCGATGCCAAGCTGCCGCTGGACAAGTCGCTGCTGGTGCACCGCCTCAACGTGGCCCTGTCGCTGCGCGAGCGCTTGTTCGACAAGCCCTGCTACCGCCTGGTGTACGGCGATTCCGACCTGCTACCGGGGCTGGTAGTCGACCGCTTCTTCGACATCCTGGTGGTCCAGCTGGCCTCGGCCACCATGGAAGCGCACAAAGAGGACGTGATCGCCGCCCTGGTGCAGGTGCTCAAGCCCAGCGGCATCCTGTTCAAGAACGACTCTGCCGCGCGCGACGCCGAAGGTTTGCCGCGCTATGTCGACGCCGTCTACGGCGAAGTGCCGGACTGGGTCGCCCTGGAAGAGAACGGCGTGAAGTTCGAAGCCCCGGTGCGTGACGGCCAGAAGACCGGCTGGTTCTACGACCACCGCATGAACCGCGCGCGCCTGGCGCCCTACGTCAAGGGCAAGCGCGTGCTCGACTTGTTCAGCTACATCGGTGGCTGGGGCGTGCAGGCCGGCGCATTCGGTGCCAGCGAGGTATTCTGCGTAGATGCCTCGGGCTTCGCCCTGGATGGCGTCGAGCGTAATGCCGCGCTCAACGGCATCAGCGAGAAGCTGACCTGCATCGAGGGCGATGTGTTCGAGGCCCTGCGCGAACTCAAGGCCGCCGAAGAGCGCTTCGACGTGATCATTGCCGACCCGCCCGCCTTCATCAAACGCAAGAAAGACCTGAAGAACGGCGAGGCCGCCTACCGCCGCCTCAACGAACAGGCCATGCGCATGCTGAGCAAGGACGGCATCCTGGTCAGCGCGTCGTGCTCGATGCACCTGCCCGAGGACGACCTGCACAACATCCTGCTGACCAGCGCCCGCCACCTGGACCGCAACCTGCAACTGCTCGAACGCGGCGGCCAGGGCCCGGACCACCCGGTTCACCCGGCCATCGGCGAAACCCGCTACATCAAGAGCATCACCTGCCGGTTGCTGCCCAATAGCTGATCGGCAAGCTGCAAGCTGCAAGCTGCAAGCTGCAAGCTGCAAGCTGCAAGCTGCAAGCTGCAAGCTGCAAGCTGCAAGCAACGATTGTGCGCCCGCACGCTCCTGTCTTGCAGCTTGTAGCTTGCCACTTGTAGCTCAAGCATTCCCTCGCCGCGCCAGCGGTGTAGAATCGGCGCTATTCATCGCCAGACATCCCCGGCGGGTTTATGAGCTCCGGTCGAGCCTGCGGCGATCCCGCGCGGACTTCGGCCCCCCTCCTTGCCAGCGGCAACCGGCCTTCGGCGTTTCAGGACAAGAGAAGCTCACTCCCCAATTTTGTGACGTGATTTAGCCGCCAGGAGCGCTCCATGCCTGATTATCGTTCCAAGACCTCCACCCAAGGCCGCAACATGGCCGGCGCCCGTGCCCTGTGGCGCGCCACCGGGATGAAGGACGAAGACTTCAAGAAACCGATCATCGCCATCGCCAACTCGTTCACCCAGTTCGTCCCAGGCCATGTGCACCTGAAGGACCTGGGCCAGCTGGTCGCCCGCGAGATCGAACGCGCCGGTGGCGTGGCCAAGGAATTCAACACCATCGCCGTGGATGACGGCATCGCCATGGGCCACGACGGCATGCTGTATTCGCTGCCGAGCCGCGAGATCATCGCCGACGCCGTCGAGTACATGGTCAACGCCCACTGCGCCGACGCCATCGTGTGCATCTCCAACTGCGACAAGATCACCCCCGGCATGCTGATGGCCGCCCTGCGCCTGAACATCCCGGTGATCTTCGTCTCCGGCGGCCCGATGGAAGCCGGCAAGACCAAGCTGGCCAGCCACGGCCTGGACCTGGTCGACGCCATGGTCATCGCTGCCGACTCCTCGGCCAGTGACGAAAAAGTCGCCGAATACGAGCGCAGCGCCTGCCCGACCTGTGGTTCGTGCTCCGGCATGTTCACCGCCAACTCGATGAACTGCCTGACCGAAGCGCTGGGCCTGGCCCTGCCGGGCAACGGCTCGACGCTGGCTACCCACTCGGACCGCGAGCAGCTGTTCCTCACCGCAGGTCGCACCATCGTTGAGCTGTGCAAACGCTACTACGGCGAAAACGACGACTCCGTGCTGCCACGCAGCATCGCCAACTTCAAGGCGTTCGAGAACGCCATGATGCTCGACATCGCCATGGGCGGCTCGACCAACACCATCCTGCACCTGCTGGCCGCCGCCCAGGAAGGTGAGGTGGCGTTCGACCTGCGCGACATCGATCGCCTGTCGCGCAAGGTACCGCAGCTGTGCAAAGTGGCGCCGAACATCCAGAAGTACCACATGGAAGACGTGCACCGCGCAGGTGGCATCTTCAGCATCCTCGGTTCGCTGGCCCGTGGCGGCCTGCTGCACACCGACCTGCCGACCGTACACAGCCGCAGCATGGAAGAAGCCATCGCCAAGTGGGACATCACCCAGACCGATGACGAAGCCGTGCACACCTTCTTCAAGGCAGGCCCGGCCGGCATCCCGACGCAGACCGCGTTCAGCCAGTCGACCCGTTGGGAAACCCTCGACGACGACCGCGAGAACGGCTGCATCCGAAGCTTCGAGCACGCTTACTCGCAAGAAGGCGGCCTGGCCGTGCTGTACGGCAACATCGCCCTGGACGGCTGCGTGGTGAAAACTGCCGGCGTGGACGAGTCGATCCATGTGTTCGAAGGCACTGCGAAGATCTTCGAGAGCCAGGACAGTGCCGTGCGCGGCATCCTCGCCGACGAAGTGAAGGCCGGCGACATCGTGATCATCCGCTACGAAGGCCCGAAAGGCGGCCCGGGCATGCAGGAGATGCTGTACCCGACCTCGTACCTGAAGTCCAAGGGCCTGGGCAAGGCATGTGCCCTGCTCACCGACGGTCGCTTCTCGGGCGGCACCTCGGGCCTGTCCATCGGCCACGCCTCGCCGGAAGCGGCCGCAGGCGGCGCCATCGGCCTGGTCCGGGACGGCGACAAGGTACTGATCGACATTCCGAACCGTTCGATCAACCTGCTGGTCAGCGATGAAGAGCTGGCCCAACGCCGCGTCGAGCAGGACAAGAAAGGCTGGAAACCGGCCGAAGTCCGCCCACGCAAGGTGACCACTGCACTGAAAGCCTACGCCCTGCTGGCCACCAGCGCCGACAAAGGTGCGGTGCGCAACAAGGCGATGCTGGACGGGCTGTGAGTCGCTGACTGGCTGAAACAAGAACCGGCGCCCTGAGCGCCGGTTTTTTTATGCCTGGAGTCGGACATTTGAGATGGATGGCACCGGCTGCGCCGGTGTTCGCGGCCCAAGGCCGCTCCTACAGGCGGTGGCGCAGGAGCAACGTAACGCTTACTGAATCTGCTCCGGCGTCACGATCACCCAGTTCTTGTCCGCCGTTACCGGCAACCCTTCCTTGGCCTGCGCCGCCGCATGCTTGCTGATCATCCCGTTCAATTGGTCCATGTACTTGGCCTTGCGGTTTATCCACAGGTGGATGCCGCCCTTGCCCACATCGACGCTATGAAACTGCATGTAGCCATCGCTGGTCGGGGTATCGCCGCCAACCAGCACCGGCTTTTTCCACTCATCGATATAGGTGAGGATCGCCGCTTGCTTGCCTGCCATCCAGGTGGCAGGGGTCCACAGGTACGGGGTCAGCTCCAGGCCTTCGTTGGCCTTGGGGTCATAATGGCCAGCGCTGATCTGCTTGCGCGCCGTGGTCAACTGGCCGCTGGCGCGGTCCTTGAGCAGCAGGCTCACGCCGATCACGTTCTCGGGTTTGACGTTGTAGCCGTACTTGGGATCGGATGCGACCATGCGCACCAGCTCTTCGGACGCGGCAGAGATCACGTAGACCTCGATGCCGTTCTCCATCAGTTTGTTGTAAAGCTCGGCCTGGCCGCTGAAGACCTTCGGCGGCTGCACCTCGATGGACTTGACCTGGTCGCCTTCAAAATAAGTGCTGGGGATCGGCTTGCCCGAGGCCATCAGCTCGTCCACCTGGACCTTCAACTCCTTGAGGGTGAAGCCTGAGAACACTTGAGCCACCCAGGGGTAGCAGACCATGTCGTCGATCTCGCACAGCCGGTAGTAATAGCTAAACAGGCTTTCCTTGTGCTCGGCGGTGTCCTTGAACGGGATCAGCTTGAGCGAAGGATCGAGCTTGTCGCGAGTCAGCAGACCCTTGTTCTCCATGAACGGCAGCAGCGACTCCTCAAGGTCGTAGCGGTAGCTGGTGTTGTCCATGTCGAACACCGCGTAGTTACCCTTGTTGGCGTTCGCCTTGATCATCGCGTCGAGCTGACTGGCGGCCTCGGCAGGCCAGTGCTTGAGTTCGGTGGCGGCCCAACTGCTGGCGCTCAGCAACAGGGCCAGGCTACCGGCGAGGATTTTCGAAGCAGACTTCATACAGGCATCTCCCTAAGACGTGGCCGTTCACCCTAGACCGGTTTGGTGACAAACGGACACTCCGTACCGACCCCAGAACAGCCCTCAGCGTCACGCGCACCGCCAAAAGCGACACCTGGTTATTCAAAAAACGACTATCACCATTACTTTTGGATATAAACCCGTTTGCTTTCAGGCTGTTAGCATTTTTGCTTTTTCCCGAACCAGCCCCTGTCTTTGAGCCTGCTGACGCGGCATTGATCACCGTACGCAAGGCCCTGCAGAAGCAGCCTTGCGCCGCGACAATCTCAACGCTTGTCCCACACCTCGAAGTGATACCCAGGCTTGCCTTCCTCAGCCTGCGCCTCGCTCGACGTCAGCGCCCACTGTTGCTGATCGAATTCAGGGAACCAGGCATCGCCCTGCGGCGACAGCTCCACACGGGTCAGGTACATGCGGCTCACCAGCCCCTTCTCCAGCGCCTGCGCATACAACTGCGCGCCGCCGATCAGCATCAGCTCATCGACGCCCTGCTCGCGTGCCCACTGCTCGGCACGCAGCAGCGCCTGCTCCAGCGAGGCGAAGACCTCGGCGCCGGCCAGCGCCAGGCCTGCCTGGCGGCTGACCACGATATTCAGCCGCCCCGGTAGCGGACGGCCCAGCGAGTCCCAGGTCTTGCGCCCCATGATGATCGGCTTGCCGAGGGTGGTGGCCTTGAAATACTTGAAATCCCCCGGCAGGTGCCAGGGCATGGAATTGTCGATGCCGATCACACGGTTCTCGGCGAGCGCCGCGATCAGGCTTAGGGGAAGTGAGGTAGTCATGCCGGCGAGGATAGCACCGGGCGCGTGGGTTATGCTTGCCCCCTGACCTGTGCAATGGAAGAGCTTGTGACCGCACCGACCCCACTCGACAAGCGCTGGCTCACCGAAGCGGTGCGCCTGCGCGAGGAACACGCAGGCCCCCTGGAGGATCAGGAGGCCAACCGTCACGCCCGCCAGCAGGGCGGCGATCTGGCGGCGCGCATCGAGACCCGCGCCCTGTGGCTGGCCGAGCGCGACGGCATGACCGACGCGCTGCGCCACTGGAAACAAGGCGCGCGCCTGGCGTTGCTGGCCTTGATGGTATTGGCCGTACTCAGCGGCGCAGGTCTTGGCCTGGCTGCGCTGGGCGATGGCCAGCGACCGGTGAACGTGTTCTGGGCCTTGGGCAGCCTGCTGGGGCTGGACCTGCTGTTGTTGATCGGCTGGGCGCTGGGCTTTTGCCTGGCCGGCGAGCACGGCGCAGCGTTGGGCCGCGTGTGGCTGTGGCTCAGCGAACGCTTCGCCCGTGACGCCAAGGCCGCGCAGCTGGCGCCAGCACTGCTGGTATTGCTACAACGCCAACGCCTGAACCGCTGGTTACTGGGCCTGCTGGTACATGGCCTGTGGATGCTGGCGATGCTCGCGGCGCTGGGCATGCTGCTGGCGCTGCTGGCAACCCGACGCTATGGCTTCGTCTGGGAAACCACCCTGCTGGCAGCCGAACCGTTCATCAGCCTGACTCGCGCCTTGGGCGCACTGCCCTCCCTGCTGGGCTTCGGGTTGCCTGACGAGGCGATGATCCGCGCCAGCGGCGCCACCCTGCCAGCCCTGGATGGGGCGCGCCAGGCCTGGGCCAGCTGGCTGCTTGGAGTAGTGCTGGTGTATGGCCTGCTGCCGCGCCTGGCGCTGGCGGCGTTGTGCCTGTGGCGCTGGCGCCAGGGCCGCGCACGTCTGACGCTGGACCTCAACCTGCCCGGCTACGCGCAGTTGCGCGAAGCCCTGATGCCGCGCAGCGAGCGCCTAGGTGTGCAGGACGTCGCCCCCGACGCGCTGCCACACCTGGAGGCCGGACAACTGGACAGCGGGAGCAGCGGCGCGTTGTTGGTCGGGCTGGAGCTGGACGACCAGCACCCCTGGCCACCCGCCCTGCCCACTGGCATCACCCACGCAGGCGTGTTGGACAGCCGCGAATCGCGCCACAAGTTGCTGGAGCAGCTCAGCCGGTTTCCTCCGGCACGCCTGGCCATTGCCTGTGATCCGCGCCGTTCAGCGGATCGCGGTAGCCTGGCGCTGCTCGCCGAGCTGGCGCGCAATGCAGGCGCCACGCGCATCTGGCTGCTCCAGCCGCTGCCCGGCCAAGCCCTGGACGCTGCACGCCTGGGTGACTGGCACGAGGCCCTCGACCGCCTGGGCCTGCCCCACGCCGACACCTCGCCCCTGACCTGGCTGGAGCATGGCCATGACTGAGCCGCTGAAACTCGCCGTGGTTGGGCACACCAACGTCGGCAAAACCTCATTGCTGCGCACCCTGACCCGTGATGTCGGCTTTGGCGAGGTGTCGCACCGCCCCAGCACCACCCGTCACGTCGAGGGCGCGCGTCTGTCGGTGGACGGCCAGCCACTGCTGGAGCTATACGACACCCCCGGCCTGGAAGACGCCATCGCTCTGCTCGACTACCTCGAACGCCTGGAGCGCCCCGGCGAGCGTCTGGACGGCCCTGCGCGTCTTGAGCGGTTCCTGCAGGGCAGCGAAGCGCGCCAGCGCTTCGAGCAAGAAGCCAAGGTGTTGCGCCAGTTGCTGGCCAGCGATGCCGGGCTCTACGTGATCGATGCACGCGAACCCGTCCTCGCCAAGTACCGCGATGAACTCCAAGTGCTGGCCGGTTGCGGCAAGCCGCTGCTGCCGGTGCTCAACTTCGTCGCCAGCCCGTCGCACCGCGAAGTGCAATGGCGCGAAACCCTGGCGCGCCTTGGCCTGCATGCACTGGTGCGCTTCGACAGCGTGGCCCCGCCCGAGGATGGTGAGCGCCGCCTGTACGAGAGCCTGGCCCTGCTGCTCGAACAAGCCCGTCCGGCGCTGCAACGGCTGATCGACGACCAGCAGGCCCAGCGCTTGGACCGGCAGCGCAGCGGCAAACGCCTGATCGCCGAGCTGTTGCTCGACTGCGCCGCCTGCCGACGCAGCGTCGAGACCGAGCCTGGCGCCGAAGCCCGCGCCATCGAAGCCCTGCGCCAGGACGTACGCCAACGCGAGCAACGCTGCGTGGAAGCGCTGCTCAAGCTGTACGCTTTCCGTCGCGAGGACGCCAACGCCGCTGATCTGCCGCTGCTCGACGGCCGCTGGGGCGATGACCTGTTCAACCCCGAGACACTCAAACTGCTGGGCGTGCGCTTGGGCAGCGGGGTGGCCGCAGGCGCTGCGGCCGGCGCGGGCGTGGACCTGCTGGTCGGTGGCCTTACCTTGGGGGCCGCAGCCCTGGCTGGCGCGATTGCCGGGGGCGCGTTACAGACGGCGCGCAACTACGGCGCACGCTTGATGGGCAAGCTCAAAGGCCAGCGCGAACTGACCGTGGACGACACGGTGCTGCGCCTGCTGGCGTTGCGTCAGCAGCAGTTGATGGTGGCACTCGACAGCCGCGGGCATGCGGCGCAGGACAGCATTCGCCTGGCCATACCGGATGAAAAAGCCTGGCGCGAGGGCAAGCTGCCCGACGCCCTGGGTAAAGCCCGGGCGCATCCGCAGTGGTCGACCCTGAACCCTGGCTCCAGGGTGAATCAGGCCCAACGCCAGGAACAGCTGGAGGCGTTGGTGGCCCAGCTCTGACGCCACAACACCGGCGCGCCGGGCCTACACCTGACACTCATGCCGGCGCAGGCGCACGGCAAGCCTCGACGCCTCAGGCGTTGCTGCGCAGCAGGCGCAGGCCATTGAACACGACCAGCAGGCTCACCCCCATGTCGGCGAACACCGCCATCCACAGAGTCGCCGTGCCAGTGAAGGTGATCGCCAGGAACAGCGCCTTCACGCCTAACGCCAGGACAATGTTCTGTACCAGAATGGCCGCGCTTTGACGCGACAGCCTGACGAACGCCGGAATCTTGCGCAGGTCGTCGTCCATCAGCGCCACATCGGCCGTTTCGATGGCGGTGTCGGTGCCGGCGGCAGCCATGGCGAAGCCAATCTCGGCACGGGCCAGGGCCGGCGCATCGTTGATACCGTCACCCACCATGCCTACGCGGTGGCCTTGGGCGTACAGGTTCTCGATGCTCTGTAACTTGTCGGCCGGCAGCAAGTTGCCTTCGGCAAGGTCGATGCCGACCTGCGCGGCGATGGCTTGGGCGGTGTGCGGATTGTCGCCGGTCAGCATGATGGTCTTGATGCCCAGCGCGTGCAGCTCGGCGATTGCCTGACGGCTGCTGTCCTTGACCGTGTCGGCCACAGCGAACAGCGCCAGCGGGCCGCTGCGGTCGAGCAGCAAGACCACGGTCTTGCCCTGGCGCTCCAGAGCGTCCAACTGCACTTCAAGCGCAGGCGAGCACAACCCCAACTCCTCCACCAGACGGTGATTGCCCAGGTGATAGGTTTGACCATCGATGTCGCCGCGCACACCACGGCCGGCCAAGGCCGCGAACCCCTCGACGTCACTCAGCGCAATGCCGTGCGCCTTGGCAAACTGCGCGATGGCGCCGGATACCGGATGGTCGGAGCGGGCCGCCAAACTGGCGGCGAGGGCCTGGGCACGGCCTTCAAAGCGCGGGTCGAGCACCTGGCTGTCGGTTTGCACAGGCTTACCGTGGGTAATGGTGCCGGTCTTGTCCAGGGCTAGGTAGTCCAGCTTGCGCCCACCTTCCAGGTAGACGCCGCCTTTGATCAGAATGCCTTTGCGCGCCGCAGCAGCCAAACCGCTGACGATGGTCACCGGAGTGGAAATCACCAAGGCGCATGGGCAGGCCACCACCAGCAGCACCAAGGCGCGGTAGATCCAGTCGAACCAGGCGTCGCCCATCAGCAGCGGTGGAATCAGCGCAACCGCCAACGCCACGACAAACACCACGGGGGTATAGAGGCGCGAGAACTGGTCGACGAAGCGTTGCGTCGGCGCGCGAGCGCCTTGGGCCTGCTCGACGGCCTTGATGATGCGCGCCAGGGTCGATTGGCCGGCAGCGGCGCTCACCCGGTATTCGAGAGCGCCGGCCTGGTTGATCGTGCCAGCGAACAGTTTGTCGCCCGCCGCCTTCTCGACGGGCAGGCTTTCGCCGGTAATCGGCGCCTGATCGACGCTGGATTGCCCACTGAGCACCTCGCCGTCCAGGCCGATACGCTCCCCCGGACGCACCCGCACCCGTGCACCGATGGCCACGTCGCGCACGTCTACCTCACGCCACTGGCCATCGGGCTGCTGCACGGTGGCCATGTCCGGCGCCAACTGCATCAAACCACTGATGGCGTTGCGCGCCCGGTCCAGCGAGCGGGCCTCGATCAGCTCGGCGATGGTGAACAGCACCATCACCATCGCCGCTTCCGGCCACTGGCCGATGAGCACGGCGCCGGTCACGGCGATGCTCATCAGCGCGTTGATGTTGAGGTTGCGGTTCTTCAGGGCGATCCAGCCTTTCTTGTAGGTGCCAAGGCCACAGCCGAGAATGGCCGCCAAGGCCAGCAGCGCTACAATCCACTCCGGCGCAACGCCAGAGAAATGCACGACTTCGGCGGCGATCGCCGCAATACCCGACAAAGCCAATGGCCAAACCGAATTCTTCACCGCTGGCGGCGCTATGCCTTCGTCGTCGGCGGCCAGTGGCTCGGCCTTCATCCCCAAGCTGTCGATGGCCCGCTCGATGGCGGCGGTGCCATCGAGGGTGTGGCGCACGCCAAGCACGCGATTGATCAGGTTGAACTCCAACTGCTCGATGCCAGCGAGCTTGCCGAGCTTGTCCTGGATCAGCGTCTGTTCGGTGGGGCAATCCATCGCCTCAATGCGAAAACGACTGAGCTGCGCGCTGGCGCTGGCATGTTCGCTCAGTTGCACCAAGGCCGGCGCAGCCTTGCTGGCGCAGCAGTGGTGGGCGTGGCCTGCGTGTTGGCCTGAATGGCCATGGGCGTGATCATGCGCGTGGTCGTGCGGGGAGTCGTGGCTGACGGGCTGGTTCATGGGTTCGTCCTTAAAGGGAGCCTGTTGCCAAGTGAACACCCTGTAGCCACTATAGGGTCAACCCCTTCGCTGGAGATTTGCCATGAAGATCGGAGAGCTGGCCAAAGCCACGGACTGCGCAGTGGAAACCATCCGCTACTACGAGCGCGAGCAACTGCTGCCAGAGCCTGCCCGCACCGAGGGTAACTACCGGCTCTACACCCAGGCCCATGTGGAGCGGCTGACGTTCATCCGCAACTGCCGCACCCTGGACATGACCCTGGATGAAATCCGCAGCCTGCTGCGCCTGCGCGACAGCCCGGAAGGTTCGTGCGGCAGCGTGAATGCGCTGATCGACGCGCATATCGAACATGTGCAGGCCAGGATCGACGGACTAGTGGCGTTGCAGGAGCAACTGGTGGACTTGCGCAGGCAGTGCAGCGCGCAGGGGGCGGAGTGCGTGATTCTGCAACAACTGGAGACCAACGGGGCGGTGTCGATGCCAGAGGTGGAGCATTCGCATGTGGGGCGTAGCCACGGGCATTGATGGTGTCTGTACAAATGCCTTCGCGGGCAAGTCGGGACGCCGAACCGCCGCTCCCACAGGTGTACCGCTGATTCCAAACCCTGCGGTGTGCCTGTGGGAGATCACCCAGCCCTTAGGGCTGCGCTGTCGCGCAGAGAACTGATTTCGCAAGCGCGCCGCGTACCCTGTGGGAGCGGGCTTGCCCGCGAATGCGTCAGCTCAGGCGACGAGGATCTGTCAGACCGCCATCGGCGCTGTCATCGGCGCATGGTGTTCGTACCCATCCAGCCAAAAATCGCTCGGCTCGATCTTCTCCAGCCACTCCGGCGCATAGACACCCGTTTCGGCAAATGCCGGCACACGCTCGCTGATCACCAGCTTCGGCGCCTCCAGTGGCTCGCGCTTGAGCTGCTCGTTGAGCATGTCCAGGTGGTTTTCGTACACATGGGCATCGCCAATGAAGTAGGTGAACCAGCGCGGGGTGTAGCCGGTAAGGCGGCCGAACAGCGACAGCAACGCGGCGCCCTCGGTGAGGTTGAACGGCGTGCCCAGGCCCAGGTCGTTGGAGCGGATGTAGAGCGTCAGGGAGATTTCCTTGGTCTCGACATTCGGGTGGAACTGGTACAGCAGGTGGCACGGCGGCAGGGCCATTTCATCGAGCTGGGCGCAGTTCCAGCCATGGAACAGGATGCGTCGGCTGCCTGGGTCGTGGGCGATGGTGTCCAGGCACTGGCGCACCTGGTCGATGGCCTTGAACAGCACGACGAACGCCTGGCCGTCTTCTTCATCCTGGGCGATGCGGCGGAAACCGGCCTTTTCGGCCATCTCGATAGCCGCCGGGTTGCTCAGCGGGATGCGCTTGTAGCCCGGCCACTGGCGCCACTGCACGCCGTAGATCTCGCCCAGGTCGTCATGCCCCTGGCGGAACGGGTTGGCCAGCCACTGGGCATTTTCGTTGGCGTTCTGGTCCCAGACCTTGCAGCCCAGTTCGCGGAACTCTGCGGCGTTCTTCACACCTCGCAAGAAACCCACCATCTCGCCAATCGCCGACTTGAACGCCAGCTTGCGCGTGGTAATGGCCGGGAAGCCCTTTTGCAGGTCGAACCGCAGCATGGCGCCCGGCAGGCTGATGGTGCGGATACCGGTGCGGTTTTCCTGCAGCGTACCGTTTTCGATCACGTCACGGACCAGGTCCAGATACTGTTTCATGGCTTACCTGTAGCGAACACGGCAGGGGGATCGCCCCTGCCGTGGAGGTTTCAGTGGGCGGGTGTCGCCGTTGGCTTGCGATTATAAGCCCACCAGATCAGGCCGAGACCAGCGAGGATCATCGGTACGCAGAGAATCTGACCCATGGTCAGCCAACCCCAGGCGATGTAACCCAGCTGAGCGTCCGGTACGCGGACGAACTCGACGATGAAGCGGAAGATGCCGTAGAACAGCGCGAACATGCCAGACACCGCCATGGTTGGCCGAGGCTTGCGCGAGAACGCCCAGAGAATCACGAACAGCGCCACGCCTTCGAGGGCGAACTGATACAGCTGCGACGGGTGACGCGGCAATTGGGCCGGGTCGCTGAACGGCGGGAAGATCATCGCCCACGGCACGTCGGTGGGCTTGCCCCACAGCTCGGCGTTGATGAAGTTGCCGATGCGCCCCGCGCCCAGGCCAATCGGCACCAGCGGGGCAACGAAGTCCATCAGTTCGAAGAACGACTTGTTGTTGCGCTTGCCGAACCACAGCGCCGCCAGCATCACGCCGATGAAGCCGCCGTGGAATGACATGCCGCCCTTCCACACCTCGAAGATCAAGGTCGGGTTGGCCAGGTACTGGTGCAGGTCGTAGAACAGCACGTAGCCCAAGCGGCCACCGACGATCACCCCCATCGATAGCCAGAACACCAGGTCGGAGAGTTTTTCGCGGCTCCAGGTGGGGTCGAAGCGGTTCAGTCGACGCGAGGCCAGCAGCCAGGCGCCGCCAATGCCGATCAGGTACATCAGGCCGTACCAGTGGATTTTCAGCGGCCCGAGGGCCACGGCCACGGGGTCGATCTGCGGATAAGGCAGCATGCTCAGTCCTCTTTGTTCAAATCAGGAAGCTCAAGCCGACACAGAACAGCAGTGCGGCGAACAGGCGCTTGAGTACGCGCGGCGACAGCGTGTGCGCCAGGCGCGCGCCGAAGCGGGCGAAAAACATGCTGGTCACGGCGATGCCGACCAGCGCGGGCAGGTAGACATAGCCCAGGCTGTGGGCCGGCAGGTGCTCCTCGTGCCAACCCAGCCACATGAAGCTCAACGCGCTGGCCACGGCGATCGGCAGGCCACAGGCCGACGAGGTGGCCACCGCCTGCTGCATGGGCAGGCTGCGCCAGGTCAGGAACGGCACGGTCAGCGAACCGCCGCCGATACCGAAGATCGCCGAAGCCCAGCCGATCACGCCACCGGCAGCGGTGAGCGCCGGCTTGCCGGGAATGCCTCGGCTGGCCTTGGGTTTGATTTCCAGCGCCATCTGCACCGCGATTACCAAGGCGAACACACCAATGATCTTTTGCAACATCGGGCCCTGGATCAGCGACGCGGTCTTGGCCCCGACCAGTGCACCGAGCAGGATGCCCAGGGTCATCCAGGCGAAGATCGGCCACTGCACCGCGCCTTTGCGCTGGTGTTCGAGCACGGCGTTGATCGAGGTGAAGACGATGGTCGCCAGCGATGTACCGACCGCCAGGTGGGTGAGCACGGAAGGATCGAAGCCCTGCAAGGTGAAGCTGAATACCAGCACAGGCACGATGATGATTCCACCGCCCACGCCGAACAGCCCGGCCAGCACGCCGGCACAGGCTCCCAACAGCAGGTAGAGTACGAATTCCATTCGTGGCCCCAGTCAAAAACAATCCGGCATGGTAACGGAAGCCAAGGCCGCGGCTCTAGTGAACTCTGTGTCAGGAGCGGGTTTGCCGGTAAAGTGGCCGAAAACACAGGGGATAACCTATGTGCCTGATCGTATTCGCGTGGCAGCCGGGGAGCGCCCGGCCGCTGGTGGTCGCGGCCAACCGGGACGAGTTCTACGCCCGGCCAACGCAAGCCCTGGCGGCGTGGGAGGATGCACCGGGGGTGCATGCGGGACGCGACCTGGAGGCTGGCGGCAGTTGGTTGGGGATCGGGCCGCAGGGGCGCTTCGCAGCACTGACCAATATCCGCGCCCCAGGCCAGCCCCAGGGGCCGCGCTCGCGGGGCGAGTTGGTCGCGGCCTATTTGCAGGGCGAGCTGGGCGTCGAGGCCTATCTGGACCAAGTTGCCAGTCGCAGCGCGCAATATTCGGGTTTCAACCTGCTGGTGGGTGATTCGCAGCAACTGGGCTACCTGCATGCGCGGGAAGCCTCCCCGCGCCTGCTGGCGGCGGGCGTGTACGGGCTGTCCAACGCTGGGCTGGATACGCCGTGGCCGAAGCTGCTCAAGGCGCGCAGTGGGCTGCAAAGCCTGCTCGACTCGGCTGATCCCCAGCAGTTGCTTGCGCTGCTGGCCGATGCCACTCAAGCGCCCGACAGTGCGCTGCCAGACACCGGCGTAGGGCTGGCCACCGAGAAATTGCTGTCGAGTGTGTTCATTGCCAGCCAGAACTACGGGACCCGGGCGAGTACGGTGCTGATTGTGGATAACTCAGGACGGCGACGAATGGTGGAGCGCAGCTTCGGGCCGTTCGGTGGGCATCTGGGGGAAGTGGATATCACGATTTGAAGCCATAGGGGCGCTTGGCGCACCTTTCGCAGCAAACGGCCGCTCAGGGAGACGCAGGCCCGTGTAGGAGCGGCCTTGTGCCGCGAAAGGCCCGCAAAGCGGGCCCATGATCTCAGAGCGTCTTGTTCGGCCCGATCATCCGCGCCAGCCCAAGGTTCTTCAGCGCCAGTTGCAACGCACTGTGGGTCAGCTGCGGGTTGTCATGGCTCAGCGCGTCTTCCAGCAGTTCCTTGGCCTTGCTAAGGTTCACCTGACGCAGCATCCACTTCACCTTCGGCAGGTTGGTGGCGTTCATCGACAGGCTGTCGAAGCCCATGGCCATCAGCAGGATCGCCGCCGCAGGATCACCGGCCATCTCGCCGCAGATACTCACCGGCTTGCCCTCACCATGGGCATCGCGCACCACGGTGTTGAGCGCTTGCAGCACGGCGGGGTGCAGGTAGTCGTAAAGGTCGGCGACCCGCGGGTTGTTGCGGTCCACCGCCAGCAGGTACTGGGTGAGGTCGTTGGAGCCGACCGACAGGAAGTCCACCTGCCGCGCCAGCTCCTTGGTCTGGTACACCGCTGCCGGGATTTCCACCATCACGCCTACCGGCGGCATCGGCACGTCGGTGCCTTCGTCACGCACTTCGCCCCAGGCCCGGTGGATCAGGTGCAGGGCCTCTTCCAGCTCGTGGATACCAGAGATCATCGGCAGCAGGATGCGCAGGTTGTTAAGACCCTCGCTGGCCTTGAGCATGGCGCGGGTCTGCACCAGGAAGATTTCCGGGTGATCGAGGGTGACGCGAATACCACGCCAGCCGAGGAACGGGTTTTCTTCCTTGATCGGGAAATACGACAGGGCCTTGTCGCCGCCGATGTCGAGGGTCCGCATGGTCACCGGCAACGGGTGGAAGGCTTGCAACTGCTCGCGATAGATCGCTAGCTGTTCCTTCTCGCTAGGGAAACGCTGATTGATCATGAACGGCACTTCGGTGCGGTACAGACCAACCCCTTCGGCGCCACGCTGCTGGGCGCGAGCCACGTCGGCCAGCAGGCCAGTGTTGACCCACAGCGGCATGCGGTGGCCGTCGGGAGTGACGCACGGCAGCTCGCGCAGCGCGTCGAGGCCACGCGCCAACTGGCGCTCCTCCTCGACAACGTCGCTGTACTGTTTGCGCAGCACCTCGCCGGGGTTGGTGAATACCTCGCCCTTGTAGCCGTCGACGATCAGCTCGATGCCGTCGACCTTCGAATACGGCAGGTCGACCAGGCCCATGACCGTGGGAATACCCATCGCCCGGGCCAGAATCGCCACATGGGAGTTGCCCGAACCGAGTACCGATACCAAGCCGACCAGCTTGCCCTCGGGCACCTCGCCGAGCATGGCAGGGGTCAGCTCTTCGCTGACCAGGATGGTGTTGTCCTGGTACACCAGCGACTGCGAGCGGGCCTCCTGAAGGTAAGCCAACAGGCGCCGGCCGAGGTCCTTGACGTCCGACGCGCGCTCGCGCAGGTAGTCGTCGTCCATCAGCTCGAAGCGGTTGACGTGCTCGCCGACCACTTGGCGCAGAGCGCCTTGGGCCCATTGGCCAGTCTTGATGACCTCGACCACCTCGCCGCCCAGGGCGGCGTCTTCGAGCATCATCAGATACACGTCGAACAACGCGCGCTCTTCGGGGCGCAGCTGGGTAGCCAGCTTCGCCGAAAGCTTGCGCATGTCTTCGCGCACGCCTTCAAGGGCGTTGTTGAATAGCTTGAGTTCGTTGTCGATGTCTTCGACAGTCTTGTCCGGCACCACTTCAAGATCGGCCGGCGGCAGCATCACCACTGCACGGCCCACCGCTGCACCGGGCGAGCCGGGTACGCCGACAAAACGCGCTTCCTGGATGCCCTTGCCCTGACGGCCCAGACCACGGATCGAACCGGTGGCCTCGGCGTGGGCGATAACACCGGCGAGCTGAGCGCTCATGGTCACCAGGAAGGCTTCTTCGCCCTCGTCGAACTGACGCCGCTCTTTCTGCTGGATCACCAGGACCCCGACCACACGGCGGTGGTGAATGATCGGCGCGCCGAGGAAGGAGGCGAAGCGCTCTTCGCCGGTCTCGGCGAAATAGCGGTAACGGGGGTGGTCGGCGGCGTTCTCGAGGTTCAGCGGCTCCTCGCGGGTGCCGACCAGGCCGACCAGGCCTTCGTTGGGGGCCATGCTGACTTTGCCGATGGAGCGCTTGTTCAGGCCCTCGGTGGCCATCAGCACGAAACGGTTGGTTTCGGGGTCGAGCAAGTAGACCGAGCAGACTTGGCTGCCCATGGCCTCCTTGACGCGCAAGACAATGATACCCAACGCCGTCTTGAGATCTTTGGCGGAGTTCACTTCCTGGACGATCTTGCGCAGCGTATTGAGCATGGCTCGGGGTCGGACTCCGTCGTCAGTCGCGCGTCAGCAGGCGCGGGGCTAGCTCTTTCAGGGCGCGTCGGTAGACCTCGCGCTTGAATGTCACCACCTGGCCCAGCGGATACCAGTAGCTGACCCAGCGCCAGCCGTCGAATTCCGGTTTGCCGGTGAGGTCCATGCGCACCCGTTGCTCGTTGCTCACGAGGCGCAGCAAGAACCACTTTTGTTTCTGGCCAATGCACAGCGGCTGGCTGTGGGTGCGCACCAGGCGCTGGGGTAAACGATAACGCAACCAGCCACGGGTGCAGGCAAGTATTTCCACATCCTGGCGTTCCAGGCCAACTTCTTCGTTCAGCTCGCGGTACAGGGCGTCTTCTGGTGTTTCGTCAGGGTTGATGCCCCCCTGGGGAAACTGCCAGGCATCCTGGTTGATCCGCCGAGCCCATAGCACCTGCCCGGCATCATTCGTGAGAATGATCCCGACATTGGGGCGAAAACCATCGGGGTCGATCACGGCAGCAACCTCGCAAACGCATGTCGCCGCATTGTTCCACAAAGCCTGCGAGCGCAGCAACGCGCCCGCCACGCTTATGTGCAGAGCGATCAAAACTCCGTATTCTGCGGGGCTTCACGAGGCTTCTGCGAGCGACCCACATGCGCCTGGCTTTATTCGACCTGGACAATACCCTCCTCGGCGGCGACAGCGACCACGCCTGGGGTGACTACCTGTGCGAGCGGGGCATCCTCGACCCGGTCGCGTACAAGGCACGCAACGATGCCTTCTACCAGGATTACCTAGCCGGCACCCTGGACCTGCAGGCCTACCTGGCCTTCTCCATGGAGATCCTTGCCGCCACCGAGCCTGCCCAGCTCGACCAGTGGCACCGCGCGTTCATGCACGACTGCATCGAACCGATCATCCTGCCCAAGGCCCTGGCCTTGCTGCAGCAGCATCGCGAGGCGGGCGACCAACTGGTGATCATCACCGCCACCAACCGCTTCGTCACCGCCCCCATCGCCCGCCGCCTCGGCGTGCGCGTGCTGCTGGCGACCGAATGCGAGAGGCAGGATGGCCGCTACACCGGGCGCAGTACCGATATACCGTGTTTTCGTGAAGGCAAGGTGACGCGGCTGAACCGCTGGATGCTGGAAAACGGCTTCGACCTGGAAGACAGCTACTTCTACAGCGATTCGATGAATGACTTGCCGCTGCTGGAGAAAGTGACCCATGCGGTGGCGGTGGACCCAGACCCGAAGCTGCGCACCGAAGCCCAGGCGCGCGGCTGGCCGGTGATTTCGTTGCGCGATTGAAGTATTCCTGGCCCAGCCCTTTCGCGGTGGTCCACATAGGCGATGAAAAACTATCAGACCGGTTTGGCGCCCATCAGCCCGGCGATAGACAGCAGGCACACTCCGCTGAACAGCGCCAGCGCCAGGGTGAACCTGAGCCCTACTCGCTCAGCCTTGCGTAGCCGGTTCAGGCGCACCAGCAGCCACCACACAGCGAACACGCCGAATGCGTAAAGGACGCTGGAGGCCAGCACCCAGGTCTGCCCCAGGGGCCAGCCAACCAGATGGACCAGCCACCAGCCGGTGAACGGCATGCTCACCAGGCACAACCCCATCAGCAACCAGACGAACACCAGCGGCCGGCGCAGCAGCTTGGCGTAGGCCTCACTGTCGCCCTTGCGCCGAGCCCGCACGGTCCAGACCGCCAGGCACAGGGCGCCAAGCAGCAAGATGGCGGTGGCAGCGATATGCAGGGTCTTGAGGGTGGTCAGGTGTTCCATTTCTGGATTGTCCTTTATCAGGCCGTTCGTGCGCTGCCGTCTGCTCTTGTAGGAGCGGCTTCGTGCCGCTCCTACACAAAGCGCGATATCTGGCTTAGCTTAGCTGCTCAGCCGAGGAACAGCTTGTAAGCCGGGTTCTCGGTTTCATCCCAGTACGGATAGCCGATCTTGGCCAAGGCCGCCGGTACCAGGTGACGCTCTTCTTCCGGCACCTGCAAGCCCGCCACCACCCGGCCATCAGCAGCGCCGTGGTTGCGGTAGTGGAACATCGAAATGTTCCAGCGGCCACCGAGTTTGTTGAGGAAGTTGAACAGCGCGCCGGGCCTTTCGGGGAACTCGAAGCGCAGCACGATCTCATCGCTGGCCCCAGCCGAATGCCCGCCGACCATGTGGCGGATGTGCAGCTTGGCCAGTTCGTTGTCAGTCAGGTCGGTGACTGGGAAGCCTTGCTCGGTCAGATGCTGTACCAGTGCCGCGCGCGGATCGTTTTCCGGGTGGGTCTGCACGCCGACGAAGATGTGCGCTTCGTCCGAGGTGTGCTTGCGGTAGTTGAACTCAGTGATCTGGCGCTTGCCGATAGCCTCGCAGAAGGCCTTGAAGCTGCCCGGACGCTCAGGGATGGTCACGGCGATGATCGCCTCGCGCTTTTCGCCAAGTTCGGCGCGCTCGGCTACGTGGCGCAAGCGGTCGAAGTTGACGTTGGCGCCAGAGTCGATAGCCACCAGGGTCTGCCCGGTCACACCTTTGAGTTCGACATACTTCTTGATACCCGCCACGCCCAAAGCACCGGCAGGTTCGGTGATCGAGCGGGTATCGTCGTAGATATCCTTGATGGCGGCACAGATTTCGTCGGTACTGACGGTGATCACCTCATCCACATGCTGACGGCAGATGTCAAAGGTGTGCTGGCCGATCTGCGCCACCGCCACGCCGTCGGCGAACAAGCCGACCTGCGGCAGTACCACGCGCTCGCCAGCGGCCATGGCGGCTTGCAGGCAGTTGGAGTCGTCCGGCTCGACGCCGATCACCTTGATCTGCGGGCGCAGGTACTTCACGTAGGCAGCGATCCCGGCAATCAGGCCGCCGCCACCGACCGGCACGAAGATCGCGTCCAGCTGGCCTGGATGCTGACGCAGGATTTCCATGGCCACGGTGCCCTGTCCGGCAATGGTGTGCGGGTCGTCGTAAGGGTGGATGTAGACGAAGCCCTTTTCCTCGACCAGTTTCAGCGAGTACGCCAGCGCCTCGGGGAACGAGTCGCCGTGCAGTACCACTTTGCCGCCCCGCGAACGCACACCTTCGATCTTGATTTCGGGGGTGGTCTTAGGCATCACGATGGTGGCCTTGATGCCCAGCTCGCGCGCCGCCAGGGCCAGGCCCTGGGCATGGTTGCCGGCCGAGGCGGTGACCACGCCACGGGCCAGTTCCTCAGCCGTAAGCTGCGCCAGCTTGTTGTAAGCCCCGCGGATCTTGAACGAGAACACCGGCTGCAAGTCTTCGCGCTTGAGCAGCACGCTGTTGCCCAGGCGCTTGCTCAGTTGCCCGGCGCTGTGCAGCGGGGTTTCGACGGCAACGTCGTAGACGCGCGAGGTGAGGATCTTCTTGACGTACTGTTCGAGCATCGGGAAAGCATCACTGGGCCGCGGGACAAGGGCTGGGAGTCTACCGCAGCGGGCTGTCGGGCAGCCACAGCAAAGCCCTCCTAGCCGTTATACTAGGCCCCTTTGCCATCCGCCCAGCCCCTTCACGGAGCCCGCATGACCCAGGACCAACTCAAACAGGCCGTCGCCCAGGCCGCTGTCGATCTCATCCTCCCGAAGCTGGATGACAAGAGCATCGTCGGCGTCGGCACCGGTTCCACAGCCAACTTCTTCATAGACGCCCTGGCCCAGCACAAGGCTGCCTTCGATGGCGCCGTTGCCAGTTCCGAGGCCACCGCCCAGCGCCTGAAGGGCCATGGCATTCCGGTGTATGAACTCAACAGCGTCAGCGAGCTGGAGTTCTACGTGGATGGCGCAGACGAAAGCGATGCCCACCTGAACCTGATCAAAGGCGGTGGCGCAGCCCTGACCCGCGAGAAGATCGTCGCGGCAGTGGCCAAGACCTTCATCTGCATCGCCGATGCCAGCAAGTTGGTGCCAGTGCTGGGCGCCTTCCCGTTGCCGGTCGAGGTCATCCCCATGGCCCGCAGCCACGTGGCGCGCCAACTGGTCAAGCTGGGCGGCGACCCGGTCTACCGCGAAGGCGTGGTGACCGATAACGGCAACGTGATCCTGGATGTCCACAACCTGCAGATCACCAACCCAGTGGAGCTGGAAGCCCAGATCAACGCGATTGTTGGCGTGGTGACCAACGGCCTGTTCGCTGCGCGACCGGCTGACGTGCTGCTGCTGGGCACCGCCGAAGGCGTGAAGAGCCTTAAGGCTGAGTGAAGCTACGGGTGCTGTAGGAGATTACCCAGCCCTTTGGGCCGCGCTGTCGCG
>NZ_VAUO01000030.1 GCF_005796105.1 Pseudomonas mosselii
CGACCAAGACAAGCGCCAAACACTCATCAACACCAGCCTTTACCTCAGCCAGCTCCTGCAACACCTAACCCGCCATGCAGCAGGAGCCCAGCCATGACCCAGCAACCCCAACATTGGCAAACCGCAGGCGTCACCGCCTGTCTGGAGTTTTGCCGCATCCAGCCCGGTATCCCTTTCGAGCATGCTTTCAGCGAGTTGTCGGTCCTGCTCGGCTGCGTCCGCCACCTCACCCGCGAAGCCGAAATGGAAAGCGACCTGATCGCCGGCAGCTCAGCCCGGATTCTCAGCGCCCTGGCCAAGGCACTGATTGATGACATGGAAATCGGTTTGCAGCGCAAAACCTGATGCCGCCTCCACCCGCTCCCTCTGTGGGAGCGGGCTTGCCCGCGATGACGCCCTCGAATCCGTATGACCATTCTGAATTTGCAACAAAGTGCTTCCGCCAAAGGAGCCGTCAGACCCGTCCTACGCAAGTGTCGGAAATAGCCACGTTGCCGGGCTAGAACCCCAGGCCTAACGTCAGGGGACCGCCATGTTTGGCGACCAGGAGTGAGCCCCCCTAGCAGCAAATTTTTCGGCATCTCTGTTAAGGCAGCCGTACCCGGGCAGACTTCGGTCTGGCCGAGTTTTCCCCCTCCGCCTCGGTTCACTTCCCGGGTACGGCTGCCACCCTTCGCCTCGCGTGAAAGGCAAGGGCGAAACAAAACCGCAATCCTCACCTGCACTACTTAGCGAGACCAGCATGGAAGCAATCACATTCTCCCTTTGCGTGTTGTTTTTGGGCACCGTGCTGGACTGGATATTTCGCTCGGAAATGCTCAGGAGGTCCATGTATGTGGTGCTAACGGCCATCGGCATCACCACATGCTCCCAGCTTGGCACCCGCGAAGTCCTGCACCTTGATGGCGGCATGTGGAGCATGCTGTTGACCCTGGCGGGCTTGCGCTTGCTCTTCAAACGGTGGAATTACAGCCGAACACGCGAAGACTGACTCCGTTCGCCCGCATCACGCCGATTGAACCCTCGCCAACCGCCAGCAGTCCACCAAACAGGCCCACCCTCCAGAGGCCTCACGAGGAGACACCCATGAAAGGTACTGCGCTATCCGCCCTGTTCGCGGCCGCCACCCTGCTGGCCTCGCCTGTATTCGCCGCCGACGACCTATGTGCGATGAACCTGCAGAAGATCAACGACAGCATGGCCACCGCTGGCGCCACCTCCGAAGGCCTGGACAAGGCCGTGACCGAGCACGTCGACCAAGCCAAGGCCGCCCAGGCCAAGGGCGATACCAAGGAGTGCATCGCCATCACCAGCAAGGTGCTGGAGCGCCTGGAAAAAACCGAGAAAGGCGGCAGCGCGTCCGGCAGCGGTACGTAAGCCCAGGCGGGCGGCGCACCGGCTGTCGACGCCGCCCGCGCAAAGGCGTATACTCCGCTCTGCACACCCCATAAAGGTGCGCCAGCTAGAGCTGAGTGTGGGGCCGATTAGGATTCGACGCCGGTAGCGAAACTCTAGGTGCATGCCGAGTTGGTAACAGAACTCGTAAATCCACTGTTGCAACTTTCTATAGTTGCCAATGACGAAAACTTCGAGGCGGAGTACGCTCTCGCTGCGTAAGCAGCCGAGCCCGACCTTCTGGTAGCTTCGGCTCCAGCAATCATCAGGGGATGCCTGTAAACCCGAAATGATTGTCATACAGAACAGGATCGTCGTGTAGCACGTTGGGGGCAAAGCGACTAAAACTTACCCAACTCGTCCAAAGCACCCTGCCCGTCGGGCGGCTGCGGATTAACTCANACGAGGGCTACGCTCTCGCTGCGTAAGCAGCTGAGCCCGCTCTCCTGGTAGCTTCGGCTCCAGCAATCACCAGGGGATGCCTGTAAACCCGAAGTGATTGTCATACAGAACAGGATCGTCGTGCAGCACGTTGGGGGCGAAGCGACTAAAACTTACCCAACTCGTCCAAAGCACCCTGCCCGTCGGGCGGCTGCGGATTAACTCAGTAGACACNCCCGTCGGGCGGCTGCGGATTAACTCAGTAGACACGGCTAAGCATGTAGTACCGACAGCGGAGTACTGGCGGACGGGGGTTCAAATCCCCCCGGCTCCACCAAATAATCATCTAAAGACGTCCACGGACGTCTTTTTTTGTGCCTGAAACCCAGTAAATACGGGGTTTACAGCGCCACGATAATCCAATGGCGTCCAGTAGCATCTATGTTTTCGTGTATTCCACGTGGTATTCCAAGCACTCAGCTGGTATTTTTTGGAATACACAAGCAGCTCTGGAATACATCATGGGTGCCCAAGCCAAGCGCCTTTCTGACTTCAAAGTCAAAGCCGCCAAGCCAAAGGAAAAAGACTACACGCTAACTGACGGCAACGGCCTTCAGATGCGAGTGAGAAGCAATGGCTCTAAGCTGTGGAATTTTAATTACATCCATCCCATAACGAAGAAACGGATCAACATGGGACTAGGCACCTTTCCCGAGGTGAGCCTGGCTCAAGCACGCAAGCGAACCGTTGAGGCCAGGGAATTCGTCGCTCAGGGGCTGGACCCGAAAGAGAAGCGCGATGCGGAGCGGCAAGCGAAAAAAGCAGCCACAGAACATACTTTCGAAAACGTGACGACTGCGTGGTTTGAGCTTAAAAAGGACTCAGTGACCACAGCCTATGCTGAAGACATTTGGCGCTCTCTCACGCTGCACATCTTCCCGGACCTGGGCACCACCCCGATTTCAGCCATCAGTGCCCCTAAGGTCATCAATTTGCTCAGACCTCTGGAAACCAAGGGCAGTCTCGAAACTGTTAAGCGCCTCACACAGCGACTCAACGAGATCATGACTTACGGGGTTAACGCAGGATTGATTCACGCGAACCCGCTCAGCGGGATCCGCTCCGTCTTCAAAAGACCCAAAAAGAAGAACATGGCGGCGCTTCACCCCGATGAGCTGCAAGAACTCATGGTGGCGATCGCCAACGCCAGCATCAAAAGGACAACCCGCTGCCTGATCGAATGGCAGCTCCACACCATGACCCGACCAGCAGAGGCAGCAACTACACGCTGGGCGGACATCGACATCGAGAAGAAGATCTGGACGATTCCCGCTGAGCGCATGAAGAAACGACGTATCCACATAATTCCGCTCACTGACCAGGCTTTAGCCCTGCTCGAAGCAATCAAGCCCTACAGCGGACACCGAGAGTACGTATTCCCCGCAGACCGGAACCCTCGCACCCATTGCAACAGCCAGACCGCCAATATGGCACTGAAACGCATGGGCTTCGAAGGGCGTCTGGTCAGCCATGGCATGCGCTCCATGGCTAGCACCATCCTCAACGAACACGGCTGGGATCCTGAATTAATTGAGGTAGCGCTCGCTCACGTCGACAAGGACGAGGTTCGCAGCGCCTACAACCGGGCGGAGTACATTGAACGTAGACGCCCCATGATGACCTGGTGGAGTGAACACATCCAGGACGCAGCCACTGGCAATCTGTCGATGTCCGCCATAAAGGAAAGTCGGGACAGAAAAGTCGTTTCGATACGCTGAGCAAGGAGCTCCTGACGGCCAGAAGGAGGCGACCGAAAGCCCAAGCCAATCCAGCCTGGGCCCGCGACGAGCTGATTCTCGCCCTAGACCTCTACCTGAAACATCGTGATTCGTTGCCCTCCAAGCATCATCCCGAGGTCAAAGCCCTGTCTCAATTGCTCGGTCAAATCGGCGAAGCACTTGGTTTAAACAACGGCGGCAGCTTCCGTAACGAGAATGGCGTTTACATGAAGCTCGGTAACTTCCGCCGCTGGGACCCCGAGTACATCAAGGATGGGAAAACCGGACTAGCTAAAGGTAACAAAGACGAGCGCTTGGTTTGGGACGAGTACGCCAACGCCCCTGCCGAACTCGCTGCAGTGGTGGCAGCCATTCGCGGCATCGTCGAGAGCTCGACTCCTGAAACCCATGCGCTAGCTGGCGACGATGAACTCGGCATCGCAGAAGCAGCAGAAGGCAAGGTACTAACCCGCCTACATCGGATTCGAGAGCGCAGCCGCGCCCTGGTCGAGGCCAAGAAAAAAGACGCATTGCAGAAACGGGGTTGCCTGAAATGCGAAGCGTGTGATTTCGACTTCGCCCAGGCATATGGCCCAGCAGGCGACGGCATCATCGATGTCCACCATACCAAGCCTGTCCATACCCTAAAGCCCGGCGAAAGAACCAAGCTCTCCGAGCTAGCGCTGCTCTGCGCTAACTGCCATCGGGTCATTCACTCCAGACGAAAGTGGCTGAGCGTGGAACAAGTTCGGGCGCTTAGAACAAAGGCATAAGCTCGCGAAACACAACTCACGATACGGTAGCCGTGCCAAATATCGTGCTCGATCTTTACAAAGGTTCCGGCTAGAATACCTCCCGCTAGGAGGACCTATCCCATGATTGATGCTGTTGACCTTTTCTGTGGCGCTGGCGGCCTTACCGCTGGCATGCGCAACACCGGCATTACAGTGCATGCCGGGTATGACATTGAAGGGCAATGTGCGTACGCCTACCAAGAGAATAATCGGGCTATCTTTGTCACTAAAGACGTGAAGGATGTGACGGCCGAGGAGCTGTTGGCCTGGTATCGTCCTAACCGATACAGATTGCTAGCCGGTTGCGCCCCCTGCCAGCCGTTCTCGACCTATAACCAAGGCAAGGACACCCGCAACGATCGCAAGTGGCCGCTGCTCTATCACTTCAGCCGCCTCATCGAAGAAACCGAGCCTCACCTGGTAACCATGGAGAACGTTCCTGATGTCACCAAGCATGAGGTCTACCATGACTTCGTGCAGAGCCTCCGGGATCAAGATTACGAAATATGGGATGGGCGCGTAGCCTGCGTTGACTACGGTCTGCCGCAACAGCGCCGCCGACATGTCTTGCTAGCCTCCAAACTGGGAATGCCAATAAGCATCATCCCCCCCACGCATTTGAATGCCCCGGTCAATGTCGAGGACGTCATCGGTGCACTGCCGCGCCTAGCCGCCGGAGAATGCGACCCGAACGATCCACTCCACAGGGCAGCGACGCTCACCCCGATAAACATGCGCCGCATCATCCACTCCAGGCCGGGCGGAACCTGGAAAGATTGGCCACCAGAGTTAGTAGCCAAATGCCATCTAAAGGCAAGCGGCAAAACGTATCCGAGCGTCTACGGACGTATGCGCGCAGACCGTCCTAGCCCAACGATGACCACTCTCTGCTACGGTTTCGGGAACGGCCGCTTCGGCCACCCTTATCAGGCTCGCGCTCTATCACTGCGTGAAGCGGCAATCCTGCAGTCCTTTCCTAGAGACTATGCGTTCATGGCGCCAGAGCGGATCACCTTCAAAGCCGTCGGACGCATGATCGGCAACGCCGTTCCCGTGCGACTGGGAGAAGTGATCGGAGAAAGCCTGATGCACCACGTCAGGGCCTACGAGGCAACTCTTCAAGCAGGAGATCGAACTCAAGTCTAAGGCGCGCCTCCAGCGCCTCAAGGCTCTTCGTTTCACACTCCCATATCACAAGTACACGCCAGCCCAGCTCGCACAGCTGGGCTTCTTTTTTTGCATCACGCTGAACGTTGGCCTCAAATTTGGGGAGCCAATATGAACTGGCCTAATGATTTTGGACACCTTCATCGGGCGC
>NZ_VAUO01000031.1 GCF_005796105.1 Pseudomonas mosselii
ATCAGGTGGTTCCAATGCTCTATGGTCGTCAAGAAATTCGGTTGCCCAGCCTGTTCAATGAACACGCCAAGCCAATTCGGATATGTGATTTTGTGGTCTTACGAATTTTCGGGTCTTTCGTCTTCACCACCACAATCTGCTCAGCAGATTGCTTGGGTGTTATATGGTCAAGCCTCACGGGCAATTAGTATTGGTTAGCTCAACGCCTCACAGCGCTTACACACCCAACCTATCAACGTCGTAGTCTTCGACGGCCCTTTAGGGGATTCAAGATCCCAGTGAGATCTCATCTTGAGGCAAGTTTCCCGCTTAGATGCTTTCAGCGGTTATCTCTTCCGAACATAGCTACCCGGCAATGCCACTGGCGTGACAACCGGAACACCAGAGGTTCGTCCACTCCGGTCCTCTCGTACTAGGAGCAGCCCCTCTCAAATCTCAAACGTCCACGGCAGATAGGGACCGAACTGTCTCACGACGTTCTAAACCCAGCTCGCGTACCACTTTAAATGGCGAACAGCCATACCCTTGGGACCGGCTTCAGCCCCAGGATGTGATGAGCCGACATCGAGGTGCCAAACACCGCCGTCGATATGAACTCTTGGGCGGTATCAGCCTGTTATCCCCGGAGTACCTTTTATCCGTTGAGCGATGGCCCTTCCATACAGAACCACCGGATCACTAAGACCTACTTTCGTACCTGCTCGACGTGTTTGTCTCGCAGTCAAGCGCGCTTTTGCCTTTATACTCTACGACCGATTTCCGACCGGTCTGAGCGCACCTTCGTACTCCTCCGTTACTCTTTGGGAGGAGACCGCCCCAGTCAAACTACCCACCATACACTGTCCTCGATCCGGATAACGGACCTGAGTTAGAACCTCAAGGTTGCCAGGGTGGTATTTCAAGGATGGCTCCATGAGAACTGGCGTCCCCACTTCAAAGCCTCCCACCTATCCTACACAAGCAAGCTCAAAGTCCAGTGCAAAGCTATAGTAAAGGTTCACGGGGTCTTTCCGTCTAGCCGCGGATACACTGCATCTTCACAGCGATTTCAATTTCACTGAGTCTCGGGTGGAGACAGCGCCGCCATCGTTACGCCATTCGTGCAGGTCGGAACTTACCCGACAAGGAATTTCGCTACCTTAGGACCGTTATAGTTACGGCCGCCGTTTACCGGGGCTTCGATCAAGAGCTTCGCTTGCGCTAACCCCATCAATTAACCTTCCGGCACCGGGCAGGCGTCACACCCTATACGTCCACTTTCGTGTTTGCAGAGTGCTGTGTTTTTAATAAACAGTCGCAGCGGCCTGGTATCTTCGACCGGCATGGGCTTACGGAGCAAGTCCTTCACCCTCGCCGGCGCACCTTCTCCCGAAGTTACGGTGCCATTTTGCCTAGTTCCTTCACCCGAGTTCTCTCAAGCGCCTTGGTATTCTCTACCTAACCACCTGTGTCGGTTTGGGGTACGGTTCCCAGTTATCTGAAGCTTAGGAGCTTTTCTTGGAAGCATGGCATCAACCACTTCGCGCTCTAGTGAGCACTCGTCATCAGCTCTCGGCCTTGAGATCCCGGATTTGCCTAAGATCTCAGCCTACCACCTTAAACTTGGACAACCAACGCCAAGCTGGCCTAGCCTTCTCCGTCCCTCCATCGCAATAACTGGAAGTACAGGAATATTAACCTGTTTTCCATCGACTACGCTTTTCAGCCTCGCCTTAGGGACCGACTAACCCTGCGTCGATTAACGTTGCGCAGGAAACCTTGGTCTTTCGGCGTGCGAGTTTTTCACTCGCATTGTCGTTACTCATGTCAGCATTCGCACTTCTGATACCTCCAGCAAGCTTCTCAACTCACCTTCACAGGCTTACAGAACGCTCCTCTACCGCGTCATCAAAGATGACACCCGTAGCTTCGGTGCATGGTTTGAGCCCCGTTACATCTTCCGCGCAGGCCGACTCGACTAGTGAGCTATTACGCTTTCTTTAAAGGATGGCTGCTTCTAAGCCAACCTCCTAGCTGTCTAAGCCTTCCCACATCGTTTCCCACTTAACCATGACTTTGGGACCTTAGCTGACGGTCTGGGTTGTTTCCCTTTTCACGACGGACGTTAGCACCCGCCGTGTGTCTCCCATGCTCGGCACTTGTAGGTATTCGGAGTTTGCATCGGTTTGGTAAGTCGGGATGACCCCCTAGCCGAAACAGTGCTCTACCCCCTACAGTGATACATGAGGCGCTACCTAAATAGCTTTCGAGGAGAACCAGCTATCTCCGAGCTTGATTAGCCTTTCACTCCGATCCACAGGTCATCCGCTAACTTTTCAACGGTAGTCGGTTCGGTCCTCCAGTCAGTGTTACCTAACCTTCAACCTGCCCATGGATAGATCGCCCGGTTTCGGGTCTATACCCAGCGACTAAAGCGCCCTATTAAGACTCGCTTTCGCTACGCCTCCCCTATTCGGTTAAGCTCGCCACTGAATATAAGTCGCTGACCCATTATACAAAAGGTACGCAGTCACCTAACAAAGTAGGCTCCCACTGCTTGTACGCATACGGTTTCAGGTTCTATTTCACTCCCCTCTCCGGGGTTCTTTTCGCCTTTCCCTCACGGTACTGGTTCACTATCGGTCAGTCAGTAGTATTTAGCCTTGGAGGATGGTCCCCCCATGTTCAGACAAAGTTTCTCGTGCTCCGTCCTACTCGATTTCACTGGCAAGAGATTTTCGTGTACGGGGCTATCACCCACTATGGCCGCACTTTCCAGAGCGTTCCACTAATCTCAAACCAGCTTAAGGGCTGGTCCCCGTTCGCTCGCCACTACTAAGGGAATCTCGGTTGATTTCTTTTCCTCAGGGTACTTAGATGTTTCAGTTCCCCTGGTTCGCCTCTTGTACCTATGTATTCAGTACAAGATACTCAGCTTATGCTGAGTGGGTTCCCCCATTCAGAGATCTCTGGATCACAGTCTGTTTGCCGACTCCCCAAAGCTTATCGCAGGCTACCACGTCTTTCATCGCCTCTGACTGCCAAGGCATCCACCGTATGCGCTTCTTCACTTGACCATATAACCCCAAGCAATCTGGTTATACTGTGAAGACGACATTCGCCGAAAATTCGTACGTTGCGCTTGCGCGCAGAACTCACAAATTTTACCTTAGCCTGAACTACCAGCAGTGAAACTGGCATTCAGTCTATTTCTATCACATATCCGAATTTTTAAAGAACGATCTGACAAAAGTCAGAAATCAACATTCACTACGAATGTTCATTTCTAAGTTCTGATCAAGTACAACACTGCTACCGCAGAAAGTGGTGGAGCCAAGCGGGATCGAACCGCTGACCTCCTGCGTGCAAGGCAGGCGCTCTCCCAGCTGAGCTATGGCCCCGCATATTGGTAGGTCTGGGCAGATTTGAACTGCCGACCTCACCCTTATCAGGGGTGCGCTCTAACCAACTGAGCTACAGACCTATATAGGGTCTTGATCGTCTTCACTCATGAATCAAGCAATTCGTGTGGGAGCTCATCAGCAGGCTGATGTCTTCGATTAAGGAGGTGATCCAGCCGCAGGTTCCCCTACGGCTACCTTGTTACGACTTCACCCCAGTCATGAATCACACCGTGGTAACCGTCCTCCCGAAGGTTAGACTAGCTACTTCTGGTGCAACCCACTCCCATGGTGTGACGGGCGGTGTGTACAAGGCCCGGGAACGTATTCACCGCGACATTCTGATTCGCGATTACTAGCGATTCCGACTTCACGCAGTCGAGTTGCAGACTGCGATCCGGACTACGATCGGTTTTGTGAGATTAGCTCCACCTCGCGGCTTGGCAACCCTCTGTACCGACCATTGTAGCACGTGTGTAGCCCAGGCCGTAAGGGCCATGATGACTTGACGTCATCCCCACCTTCCTCCGGTTTGTCACCGGCAGTCTCCTTAGAGTGCCCACCATAACGTGCTGGTAACTAAGGACAAGGGTTGCGCTCGTTACGGGACTTAACCCAACATCTCACGACACGAGCTGACGACAGCCATGCAGCACCTGTGTCAGAGTTCCCGAAGGCACCAATCCATCTCTGGAAAGTTCTCTGCATGTCAAGGCCTGGTAAGGTTCTTCGCGTTGCTTCGAATTAAACCACATGCTCCACCGCTTGTGCGGGCCCCCGTCAATTCATTTGAGTTTTAACCTTGCGGCCGTACTCCCCAGGCGGTCAACTTAATGCGTTAGCTGCGCCACTAAAATCTCAAGGATTCCAACGGCTAGTTGACATCGTTTACGGCGTGGACTACCAGGGTATCTAATCCTGTTTGCTCCCCACGCTTTCGCACCTCAGTGTCAGTATCAGTCCAGGTGGTCGCCTTCGCCACTGGTGTTCCTTCCTATATCTACGCATTTCACCGCTACACAGGAAATTCCACCACCCTCTACCATACTCTAGCTCGCCAGTTTTGGATGCAGTTCCCAGGTTGAGCCCGGGGCTTTCACATCCAACTTAACGAACCACCTACGCGCGCTTTACGCCCAGTAATTCCGATTAACGCTTGCACCCTCTGTATTACCGCGGCTGCTGGCACAGAGTTAGCCGGTGCTTATTCTGTCGGTAACGTCAAAACAGCAAGGTATTAGCTTACTGCCCTTCCTCCCAACTTAAAGTGCTTTACAATCCGAAGACCTTCTTCACACACGCGGCATGGCTGGATCAGGCTTTCGCCCATTGTCCAATATTCCCCACTGCTGCCTCCCGTAGGAGTCTGGACCGTGTCTCAGTTCCAGTGTGACTGATCATCCTCTCAGACCAGTTACGGATCGTCGCCTTGGTGAGCCATTACCTCACCAACTAGCTAATCCGACCTAGGCTCATCTGATAGCGCAAGGCCCGAAGGTCCCCTGCTTTCTCCCGTAGGACGTATGCGGTATTAGCGTTCCTTTCGAAACGTTGTCCCCCACTACCAGGCAGATTCCTAGGCATTACTCACCCGTCCGCCGCTGAATCAAGGAGCAAGCTCCCGTCATCCGCTCGACTTGCATGTGTTAGGCCTGCCGCCAGCGTTCAATCTGAGCCATGATCAAACTCTTCAGTTCAATACTGCTTGGGTTTTTAAGAAACCCTAAACTTGGCTCAGCAATCTCAAATGACTATGTGATTTCTCGCATGGCCACTTGTGATGCTGATAATCTTGGCGACTATCAGTCCATACTCACAAGCACCCACACGAATTGCTTGATTCAATTTGTTAAAGAGCGTTTGGTTAAGAGCTTTTCGTCTCAACCGAGGCGCGCATT
>NZ_VAUO01000032.1 GCF_005796105.1 Pseudomonas mosselii
CTTTGAAGCGGTAGACTGCGAAAATTGGCTTTAGCGTTCCATTTTATGAACGATGGGTCGATGATGGCTTCTTCGCGGGCAAGCCCGCGCCCACCGGGATCGCGACACGCTTGAAGCTGCGCACTATCAGGATCTGGAGAACCCCTTGGAAGACCTCAACTCCCTCTACTACTTCACCCAGGTGGTGGAGCACGGCGGCTTCGCACCGGCTGGCCGCGCGCTGGACATGCCCAAGTCCAAGCTCAGCCGGCGCATCGCTGACCTTGAGGAACGCCTGGGTGTGCGCCTGCTACACCGCACCAGCCGCCACTGCTCGCTGACCGAAATCGGCCAGGCTTATTACAACCGCTGCCTGGCCATGCGCGTGGAGGCCGAGGGCGCCGCCGAGATCATCGAGCGCAATCGCAGCGAGCCGCGAGGGCTGGTGCGCATCAGTTGCCCGACGACCCTGCTCAACTCCTGGGTCGGGCCGATGCTCACCCGCTACATGCTCAAGTACCCGCAGGTGGAGTTGTTCATCGAGAGCACCAACCGCCGCGTCGACCTGCTGCACGAGGGTTTCGACGTGGCGCTGCGGGTGCGCTTCCCGCCACTGGAGAACACCGACATGGTGATGAAGGTGCTGAGTAACAGCACCCAATGCCTGGTCGGCCACCCCTCCTACCTTGAACAGTTGCCCAAAGGCTTCGACCCGCATGTGCTGAGCAGCCTGCCCAGCCTGCATTGGGGCAGCGCCCAGCGCGAGTACCAGTGGGAGCTGTTCCAGGGCGAGGACACCAGCCGCAGCATCGTGATTCGGCACACCCCGCGCATGGTCACCGACGACCTGTTCGCCCTGCGCCACTTCGTGCTGGCCGGGGTGGGCATCGCGCACCTGCCGCGTGTGGCGGTGCGCGAGGATTTGGCTGCCGGCCGGCTGGTCGAGCTGATCCCGGACTGGCACCCGCGCTGCGGCATCGTGCATGCGATCTTCCCGTCGCGCCGCGGCCTGTTGCCATCGGTGCGAGCGCTGATCGATCACCTGGCCGAGGAGTTCGCCAGTAGCGACATGGCCTGAAAAATCTAGCGTGGGGAAGCGTACTCCGCCGAGCGTGAGGTCCGTTTCTGCGTGTTTTGTCGGGCACTTCCCAAATGACCCGTTAGACGCAGAAAAAAGGCCGGTTCCCGCCAAGGGAACCGGCCTTCGATGTTTCTAACAGACGTTTACTTACCAGCGGTCAGCGCGCTACAGCGGGTTGATGAGGCCGTGCAGATCGACAACACGGAGCGACCTCACATGACGCTGAAAAACACAACGTCTTAGAACGCAAAGCACGAGCAACCCAGCGCCCCCCAGAAGCCCTGGAAGTCGCTGACCGGCACCTTGGAATGACGCGCCTTCTCGTGGCTGTGCGCATGCACGCCGCACGGCCCCGAGCATTGGTGCACCGCCGCCGCCAGCGACGGGGTGCCCACGCGCCAGTGCCCCGGCACCTTGGCCACCGGCGACCACTCCGGCAGCACCGGCACCTGCGGTGGGCCCAGGCGTTCGAACTCGCCCGCCGCGTACACCACCTTGCCGTCGACGATGGTCAGCACCGACTCGATGCCCTTGATCGCCTCCTGCTCGACGCTGAAGAAGTCCAGCGACAGCGCCGCCAGGTCCGCCAGTTGGCCCACCTTGATCTGGCCCTTCTTGCCCTGTTCGCTGGAGAACCAGGCACTGCCCTGGGTGAACAGCTGCAACGCGGTGTCGCGGTCCAGGCCTTCCGGGTACAGCTCCATGCCGCCGACGGTCTTGCCGCTGACCAGCCAGTACAGCGAGGTCCAAGGGTTGTAGCTGGACACCCGTGTGGCGTCGGTGCCAGCCCCGACCGGCACGCCCATTTCGAGCATGCGCTTGATCGGCGGGGTCTGCTCGGCGGCCTTGGCGCCGTAGCGGTCGACGAAATACTCACCCTGGAAGGCCATGCGGTCCTGAATCGCGATCCCGCCGCCCAGCGCACGCACACGCTCGATGTTCTGCGGGGTGATGGTTTCGGCGTGATCGAAGAACCACGGCAGGCCGTTGAACGGTATGTCACGGTTGACCTTCTCGAACACGTCGAGCATGCGCGTGATCGATTCGTTGTAGGTGGCGTGCAGGCGGAACGGCCAGCGCTGCTCGACCAGATGGCGCACCACCGGCTCCAGCTCTTCTTCCATGGTTTGCGGCAAGTCCGGGCGCGGTTCGAGGAAGTCCTCGAAGTCGGCGGCGGAGAACACCAGCATCTCGCCAGCGCCGTTGTGGCGCAGGAAGTCGGTGCCGCTGTGCAGCTTCACGCTGGAGGTCCACTTGCGGAAGTCGTCCAGCTCTTCCTTGGGCTTCTGGGTGAACAGGTTATAGGCGATGCGCACGGTTAGCTGGTTGTTGTCGGCCAGTTCCTGAATCACCGAGTAGTCGTCGGGGAAGTTCTGGTAGCCGCCGCCAGCATCGATGGCGCTGGTCAGGCCCAGGCGGTTGAGTTCACGCATGAACTGACGGGTGGAGTTGACCTGGTACTCCAGCGGCAGCTTCGGCCCCTTGGCCAGCGTGGCGTAAAGGATCATGGCATTGGGGCGGGCGATCAACATGCCGGTGGGATTGCCGAACTTGTCGCGCTGGATCTCGCCACCGGGCGGGTTGGGCGTGTCCTTGGTGTAGCCCACGGCGGCCAGGGCGGCGCGGTTGAGCAGCGCGCGGTCGTACAGGTGGAGCAGGAACACCGGGGTGTCTGGCGCGGCCTGGTTGATCTCTTCAAGGGTTGGCATGCGCTTTTCGGCAAACTGGAATTCGTTCCAGCCACCGACCACGCGCACCCACTGCGGCGTCGGGGTGCGCGCGGCCTGGTCCTTGAGCATGCGCAGGGCGTCGGCCACCGAGGGCACGCCTTCCCAACGCAGTTCGAGGTTGTAGTTCAGGCCGCCACGGATCAGGTGCAGGTGCGAGTCGTTCAGGCCTGGGATTACCGTGCGCTGCTTGAGGTCGATGATCTGAGTGGAGGCGCTCTTGTGGGCCATGGCTTCGGCATCGCTGCCCACCGCGAGGAAACGGCCGTCCTTGATGGCAACAGCAGTGGCAGTGGGTTTTTCGCGGTCAACGGTGTGCAGCTTGCCGTTGAACAGAATCAGGTCGGCGGTCATGGAGCCTCCTTGGGTGGCTGCGTGGGCGGAACCGGCGGCGCCGGTGAAGGGCAGTGCGGACCAGAGCGCCCCAGCGGCGCCGAGCACGGTGCTGGTGGCGAGAAACTGGCGACGGCTCTTGTCGTTCGGATCCTGGGACATGCTGTTCTCCATCGAGGTGCGGCAGGCGCAACAGCGGAGCATGCCGGTTGGCGCACGGTCAGGGCTTGAATGGATGTGCGGTGGGTCGTAGAAGGTTAGCCCTGTTGGACTTTTGTGCTGCCAGGGCCGGCCTCTTCGCGGGTAAACCCGCTCCCACAGGTTTCAATCGCTGTGCGATACCTGTGGGAGCGGGCTTGCCCGCGAATGCCTCCCACCGTTAGCGCTGAAGGAACGCCAGCAGGTCCTCGTTCAACTGCTGCGCATGGGTCACGGCAAAACCGTGCGGCGCGCCGGCATACACCTTCAACTCAGCCCCACGAATCAGCTCGGCGGCCTTCTTGCCGGTCGTCTCGAACGGCACGATCTGGTCGTCGTCGCCATGGATCACCAAGGTCGGTACATCGATCTTATCCATGTCCGGGCGGAAATCGGTTTCGCTGAACGCGGATACGCAATCCAGGGTGCCTTTGATCGAGGCCATGAGCGCGATGTTCAGGGTCTGCGTCTGCACGCCCTGGGATACCTGCTGGCCATGGTTGATGCCGTAGAACGGCGTGGCGAAGTCTGCGATGAACTGCGCCCGGTCGGCGCGCAGCCCGGCCTGGATGCCCTCGAACACCGAGGTATCGACACCGTCCGGGTTGTCGGCACGCTTGCCGAACACCGGGGTCACCGCGCCCAACAACACCAGGCCTGCAACCCGTGCGCTGCCATGCTTGGCAATGTAGCGGCTGACATCACCACCGCCCATCGAGAAGCCCACCAGGGTGACTTCGCGCAGGTCCAGGTGCTCAATCAACTGGGCGATGTCATCGGCAAAGGTGTCGTAGTCGTAGCCGCTCCACGGCTGGCTCGAACGGCCGAAGCCCCGACGGTCAAAGGCGATGGTGCGATAGCCGCGGCTGGCCAGGTACTCCATCTGCGAATCCCACATGTCGGCGTCCAGCGGCCAGCCGTGGCTGAACAGGACCGGTTTGCCGCTGCCCCAGTCCTTGTAGTAGATCGAGGTGCCATCACGGGTGACGAGCGTGCTCATATCGGTATCTCCTGAGAAGTGATCGAGAGTGCGTGGAACGTTCAGCCGCGCAGCCAGTTGGCACAGCGGCGGGTTACCCAAGGCATGATGTAGAACACCACGGGCAGGATGACAAACAGGTTGACGATCAGGTTGCCGGTGATCGGGCCGCCCAGGTGCGGGTAGCGCGCGAACAACGGCGCCAGCAGTTGCGGAATGATCATGGTCATCGGGCAGATCACCAGGTAGGTCAGCAGGGCCTGTTTCCAACGTGGCGGTTGTGGGACGCTGCCGCTTGGCGGGGTGAACCAGAACTCCGGGTCATCGTGTACCTGGGTATGGTCACCGTCCTCAAGCAATGGCAGCACCTGCTCGACCAAGGCCTGGCGCTCGGCAGAATTGACCCAGGCTTGCAGCAAGGATGCGTCGGCGAAGCGCACCACGGTGGTGAAGTGGCACCCGCCCTCGTCCGGGCGGATCACGTTGACGTCCAGGTGCCCGGGCTGATGGCGCGCGGCGCTGACGGTACGCTTGAGCCAGGCCTCGTAGTCGCTCAGGGACTGGGCGCGAACCTTGTGCTGGACCACCAGCGTAACGACGTTGCGGTTGGCTTCGGTTGCGGTGTTCATCGGTGTTCCTTGGGATGAGCTTGCCCGCATCCACTGTGCAACGGCAGACGGGCGAAGGATTGAATGGGTGTGCTGCCGGGTGCCGGGCACCGACTGACGGTGCCCGGGCAGTGGGGCTTACTTGGCGGCGGTCAGGGCGTTGTAGCTGGTCATCAGGTTGCGGTAGTCGGGGATGTGGTTGGAACACAGCGCCGCCAGGCCTTCGATGTCGTTGCGCCAGTCG
>NZ_VAUO01000033.1 GCF_005796105.1 Pseudomonas mosselii
GACAACTTCTTCGAACTGGGCGGCCACTCGCTGTTGGCGGTGACCCTCACCGCGCGCTTGCGTGAACACGGCTTGGAGGCCGAAGTGCGCGCCTTGTTCGAACAACCCACCTTGGCCGGCTACGCAGCCATCACAGACAGAATGGAGATCGTCCTGTGAGCATCGAACAACTTCTGGCCACCTTGGCCAGCCATGACATCCAGCTGGCCCTGAAGGAGGGTCAACTGGCCGTGCAGGGCAACCGCCAGGCGCTGAGCGACCCGCACCTGATGGCACAACTGCGCGAGCACAAGGCGGCGTTGATCGCGCTGCTGGCCTGCGGCGGCTACCAGCCCGGCCAGCGCGGCCCGGTGCAAGTCCCGGCCAACGGCATTGCCGCCGGTTGCACGCATATCACCCCTGACATGCTGACCTTGGCCGCGCTCGAACAGGACGCCATCGACCGGCTGCTGGCCCAGGTGCCGGGCGGGGCAGCCAACGTACAGGACATCTACCCGCTGGCCCCCTTGCAGCAGGGCATTCTCTATCACCACGTCAGCAGCAGCGGCAGCGACCCCTACGTGATGCAGGCGCAGTTTGCGTTCGCCGACCGCCAGCGCCTGGACGCCTTCGCCGAGGCCTTGCGCGGGGTGATCGCGCGGCATGACATCCTGCGTACCTCGGTGCACTGGGACGGGCTGGAGCAACCGCTGCAAGTGGTCTGGCGTGAGGCGCCGCTACAGGTCGAGGAGGGCGATGACGCGCCCTGGCTGGACCTTGCCCAGGCGCCGTTGATTCGCCTGCGCTACCGGGCTGCCGAGGAGAACGGGCGGATCCTGGCCAGCTTGCAGTTCCACCATATCGCCCTCGACCACAGCGCCCTGGACGTGGTACGCCACGAATTGCAGGCACTGCTGCAAGGTCTGGGCGCCAGCCTGGGCACGCCGGTGCCGTTTCGCAACTATGTGGCCCAGGCCTGCCTGGGTGTGAGCGAAGCCCAGCACGAGGCGTTCTTCCGAAGCATGCTGGAGGACCTCGACACCCCGACCCTGGCGTACCAGTTGCAGGACGTACAGGCCGACGGCGGACACACCGACGCACACAGCCTGGCCCTGGACAGCGCGCTGTGCCTGCGCATCCGCGCCCAGGCCAGGGCCAGCGGGGTCAGCGTAGCGAGCCTGTTCCACCTGGGTTGGGCCCAGGTGCTGGGTGCCCTGACCGGGCAATCGAGCGTGGTATTCGGCACCGTGTTGATGGGCCGCCTGCAAGGTGCCGAAGCCACCGATCGGGCCTTGGGGATCTTCATCAACACCTTGCCACTGCGCGTGGAACTGGGCGCACGGGTCGTGGCCGAGGCGCTCAAGGCCACCCATCAGCGTCTGGCCTCGCTGATGCGCCACGAGCACGCTCCCCTGGCGTTGGCCCAGCGGTGCAGCGCAGTGGCTGCGCCGACGCCCCTGTTCAACAGCCTGCTCAACTATCGCCACAGCGCCGTCGATGCCAGCGCCCAGGAGCGTGCAGCTTGGGCCGGCATCGATATCCTGCACTCCGAGGAGCACAGCAACTACCCACTGACCTTAAGCGTCGACGACCTCGGCGAGACCTTGCGCCTGACCCTGCTGGCCAGCACCGAGGTACCTGGGGAGCGGGTCTGCGGTTACCTGGAGCAGGCCATGCGGACCTTGGTCGAGGCCTTGGAGCAGGGCGGGCAGGCAGCGTTGCACAGTCTATCGGTACTGCCGCAGGCAGAGCGCCGCGGGTTGCTCGACGAACTCAACACCCAGGGTTACTCCCACGACCTCACCTTGACCTTGCACCAGCACGTGGAACGCCAGGCCGCAGCACGCCCGACGGCTATCGCCGCCAGTTGCCTGGAACAGACACTGGACTACGCCACCCTGAATCGTCGCGCCAATGCGCTTGCCCATCAGTTGATCGCCCTCGGCGTCTGCCCTGATGCGCGGGTCGCGGTAGTTGCCCGCCGTGGCCTGGACACTGTGGTTGGGCTGCTGGCGGTGCTGAAGGCGGGCGGCGCCTATGTGCCAGTCGACCCGGCGCACCCGGATGAGCGCATCGCCTACCTTCTGGCTGACAGCGCGCCCCAAGTGGTGCTGACCCAACAAGCCTTGCGCGGGCGGCTGGATGCCGTGCAGGTGCCGCTGCTGAACCTCGACCAATCCGACTGGCCGGCCCGCGACGACAATCCACAGGTACCCGGCCTGACCCCGGCCAACCTGGCCTACGTGATCTACACCTCCGGCTCCACCGGGTTGCCCAAGGGCGTGATGGTCGAGCACCGGACCCTGGCCAACCTGGTGGGCTGGCACTGCCGGGCCTTCGACGTGGGGCCGGGGCGGCACACATCGAGCCTGGCCGGCGTCGGCTTCGACGCCATGGCCTGGGAGCTGTGGCCGGCGCTGTGCAGCGGCGCCTGCGTGCATGTCGCACCGCCTGGTGACGGCAACGACGACCTTGATGCGCTGCTGCGCTGGTGGCAGGCGCAGCCGCTGGATGTGAGCTTCCTGCCCACGCCGGTGGCCGAATACGCGTTCGGCCAGCAGCTTGGCCACCCGACCCTGCGCACCTTGCTGATCGGCGGTGACCGCCTGCGCCAGTTCAACCGCGCCCCGACCTTCAGCGTGGTGAACAACTACGGGCCCACCGAAACCACCGTGGTAGCCAGCTCTGGCGTGGTTCAGCCTGGCGGGGTACTGCATATTGGCGCGGCAGTGGACAACACGCGCCTGTACGTACTCGACACCCAGGCGCAACCGGTACCGTTGGGGGTAGCCGGCGAGCTGTACGTGGGCGGCGCCGGGATTGCGCGGGGCTATCTGGGGCGCCCGGACCTGACTGCCGAGCGTTTTCTCGACGACCCGTTCCATGCAGGGCGCATGTACCGCACTGGCGACTTGGTGCGCTGGCTGGCCGACGGCACCCTGGAGTACCTGGGGCGCAACGATGATCAGGTAAAGATCCGCGGTGTACGCATCGAACTGGGCGAGATCGAGAGCCGGCTGGGCAGCCTGCCGGGGATCCGCGAGGCGGTAGTGCTGGCCCGCGAGGACCAGCCGGGACAACCGCGCCTGGTGGCCTACTTCACGGCCCAGTCCGAGGGGGAAGAGGCCACGCCGGCAGGCTTGCGCGCGCAGTTGCAGGCGCACCTGCCCGACTACATGGTGCCGGTGGCCTACGTCGCCTTGCCGGCATTTCCATTGACCGCCAACGGCAAGCTTGACCGCCGGGCCTTGCCGGCACCCGAGCGCACGGCGCTGTTCGAGCGCGGCTACGAGGCCCCGCAGGGCGAGCTGGAGCGCACCCTGGCGCAGATCTGGAGCGAGTTGCTGCAGGTTGAGCGGGTAGGGCGGCGCGACCACTTCTTCGAGCTGGGCGGGCACTCGCTGCTGGCCATGCGCCTGGTATCCCAGGTGCGCCTGCGCCTGGGCGCGGAATTGCCACTGAACGCGCTGTTCGCGCATGCCGAACTGGCCGCGTTGGCCGATTACCTGACTAGCGCGCAGGGCAGCGCAGTACCGCCGATCGTGCCAGCGCCTGCCGGGCAGGCCGGGATGCTGTCGTATGCCCAGCAACGCCTGTGGTTCCTTGCGCAGATGGGCGAGGCTGGGCAGGCCTATCACATTCCCATGGCCTTGGGCCTGCGTGGCGCGCTGGATGCGCAGGCGCTGGAAGCCGCCTTGCTGCGCATCGTCGAGCGTCATCACACGTTGCGCAGTCGCTTGATGGCCGACGGCGAGCAGGTGCAGGTGCAACTGTGCGCGACGCCTGGGCCTGGGTGGCTGCAACGGATCGACCTGCGTCAGGCGCCCCAGCGCCTCGCTGAGCATTTACAGCAGGTGGCGGTCCTGCCGTTCGACCTTGGCCAAGGCCCGCTGCTGCGTGCCAGCCTGTTGCAACTGGCCGATGACTACCACGTGCTGGCGGTCACCGTGCACCATATCGTTGCCGACGGCGGCTCGCTGGCGGTGCTCACCGCCGAGCTGTCGCAGCTGTATCCGGCCCTGCGCCGTGGCCTGCCCGATCCGCTGCCGCCGTTGGCTCTGCAATACACTGACTACGCCTTGTGGCAACGGCGCTGGCTGGATGGCGAGCGCTTGCAGCAACATGTGGCCTTTTGGCAGCGCAGCCTGGCCGGCGCCCCGACGTTGCTGACCTTGCCCTGGGATCGACCACGCCCGGCGCGCCAGGAACATGCCGGCGCCACGTTGCCGGTACGCCTGGATGCAGGTCTGAGCGCCGGCCTGCGAGGCCTGGCCCTGCGCCACGGGGCCACGCCCTACATGGTGCTGCTGAGCGCCTGGGCCAGCCTGCTGACACGCCTGGCGGGTCAGCAGGAAGTGGTGATCGGCTGCCCGGTGGCCGGGCGCGACCGGGCTGAGCTTGAGGGGTTGGTGGGGTTGTTCGTCAACACCCTGGCGCTGCGTATCGAAGTGCCCGAGGCTGTCAGCAGTGCAGCGCTGCTGGGCCAGGTCAAGGCCCGGCTGCTGGAGGCCCAGGCGCATCAGGCGTTGCCGTTCGAGCAGGTGGTCGAGGCGCTGCGCCCGAGCCGTAGCCTGGCTCACGCACCGCTCTTGCAAACCACCCTCAACTGGCTGCCGGGATCGCTCGGCGAGCTGAGCCTGGATGGCCTGCACATCGAAGGGGTGGCCCAGGCCGGGCAGTTGGCCAAGTTCGACCTGTCGTTGAACCTGGGCGAGCAGGATGACTGCATCGTCGGCTCGCTGGAATACGCGACGGCGCTGTTCGATGAAAGCAGCGTGCGCCGCTATGCGGGCTATTTCGAGCAACTACTGCGGGCGATGGTGGCCAACGACCAGGCCGAGCTGGCCAAGATCGAACTGCTGGCACCCGAGGAGCGTCATCGCCTATTGCTGGAGTTCAACGCCACCGCGGTGGAATACGATCTCGAACAGACCGTGCATGGCCTGATCGAGACACAGGTCCGGCGCAGCCCCGACGCGCTGGCTGTGCGCGGG
>NZ_VAUO01000034.1 GCF_005796105.1 Pseudomonas mosselii
CATGCGCTCGATGCGGCTGGCATCGAACAGGTCGGTGGCGTACACCAGGCTCGCGGCCACAGCGTCGGTAGACTCGACCGTTTCAAGTGTCAGATCGAACTGAGCGGTATTGCGCACACCCATTAACGGCTCGACTTGCAGCGCCGCATGCTGTGCGTGCGGCGTCACCGGCGCCGCACTGCCCTGATGGTTGAACATGACCTGGAACAATGGATTGTGGCTGAGACTGCGCTCGGGCTGCAGGGCCTCGACCAGTTGCTCGAACGGCAAGTCCTGATGGGCCTGGGCGTCAATCGCCGCCTGCCGGACCTGGCCGAGCAACGCCTTGAACGACTGTGGCGCGGTGAAGTCTGCCTTGAGAATCTGCGTATTGACGAAAAAGCCGACCAAGCGCTCGGTCTCTACCCGGTTGCGGTTGGCGACCGGCACGCCAACGCGGATATCGGCCTGCCCGCTGTAGCGGTGCAACAACACCTGGAAGGACGCCAGCAACAACATGAACGGGGTGACGTTTTCCTGCTGGGCCAAGCGTCGCAAACCGTCCAGAAGCTCGCCCGCTACACAGAATGCGTGGCGCGCCCCTCGAAAGCTCTGTTCCGCCGGTCGCGCACGATCGGTGGGCAAGGCCAGCACCGCCTGCTCACCCGCCAGTTGCTCGCGCCAGTAACTCAGTTGCCGCTCGCGCTCTCCGGCTTCCATCCAGTGCCGCTGCCACAACGCATAATCACTGTACTGTATGGCCAAGTCGGGCAACCCAGCCTCGCGGCCTTGGCTGAAAGCGCCGTACAACGCCACCAGCTCATCGACCATGATCTGCATCGAAACGCCGTCCGAGACAATATGATGCTGGGTCATCACCAGCACATGGTCGTCATCGGCTAGGCGCAACAGGCCAACACGTAGCAGAGGGCCGGTCTGTAGGTCGAACAGGGCCTGGGTCTGCTGCTCGACGAACTGCCGAATCTGCACTGCCTGATCCTGCTCGTCGAGCACAGAGGCCAACTCGAACAGCTTGACCGGCACGCCCCCCTCCGGCTGCACGATCTGGCGAGTCGTCCCGTCCACCTCGGCGAACACCGTGCGCAAGCCCGCGTGACGCTCTACCAACCGAGCGAAAGCGCGCTCCAGCGCTGGCAAGTCCAGTGCGCCGCGCAGGCGCAGGGCACAGGGAATGTGGTAGGCCGTGCTGTCAGGCGCCAGTTGCCAGAGGAACCATTGGCGCTCCTGCGCGTAGGACAGTGGCAGCACCTCGAAATCGGCACTGACCTCGGGGATCGGCAGGTTGGCTGGCGAGACCCCTTCAGCGAGCATTTTCTCCAGGTAGAGTTTGCGCTTGTCCAGGGGCAGGGTAATGAAACGCTTTGCAATTTTCGAAGCGACCGACTTGTCCATCAGAAATCCTCCATCTCATCCAGCAGCGCTTCGAGCTTGCTCAGTTTCGTGGTGTTGATTGGTTGCGCAGTGGTTTCCAATTGCTCGACGAACGTGCGCAAGCGCGGGAAACGGAACAACAACTGTGGGGTGAGGGTCAGGCCCAGCTCAAGCTGTAGGCGTGAGACGACGCTCACCACGCTCAGCGAATGGCCGCCCAGTTCGAAGAAATCGTCTTCAAGGCCAACTTGAGCTGCTCCCAGCACGTCCTGCCAGATTGCCGCGACCTGTTGCTCCAGCGCGGTAGCCGGGGCGACGAACACCGCGCGCTGCAATCCCGCTTGCGGTGCCGGCAGGGCCTTGCGGTCGAGCTTGCCGTTGGCAGTCAGCGGCAATTGCTCAAGGAACAGCAGATGGGCCGGCACCATGTAGTCAGGCAGATGCTTGCGAAGGTGTTCACGCACCGTCTCGCGCTGCGCCTCGCTGGCACCGGCCAGGTATGCCACCAACTGGCTGGAGCCGGCGACCGGCACCGCCAGCACTGCGGCCCCGGTGACCCAAGGGAGGGTCAGCAGGCAGGCTTCTATTTCGCCCAGCTCGATGCGGAACCCACGAATCTTCACTTGCTGGTCGATACGTCCAACGTACTCGATCACCCCATCCAGGCGGTGGCGGGCCAGGTCGCCGGTACGGTAAAGACGTGCACCTGCCACTTGGCCATACGGGTTCGGAACGAAGCGCAAGGCACTGAGGTCGGCACGACGCCAGTAACCCCGAGCCAGCCCGGCGCCACCGATGTGCAATTCACCCACCGCCCCCCGGGGCACCGGGTTGAGTTCACTGTCGAGCACGTACCAGGACAAGTCGTCGATCGGCTCGCCAATCGGGCTGCTGGCTTCGCGCTCGAGATCCGCCCGCGACAACGGCCTGTAGGTGACGTGCACCGTCGTCTCGGTAATGCCATACATATTCACCAGCCGCGGGGCTTGGTCACCGAAACGTTCGAACCATGGGCGCAGGCTGCGCACATCCAACGCTTCGCCACCAAATACCACCTGGCGCAAGGCACCGCACCCTTCACCGTGGGCCTGGGCGCAGGCCACCTGCATCAGTTGCTTGAAGGCCGATGGCGTCTGGTTGAGCACCGTCACGCCTTCGCGCACCAGCAGTTCGAGGAACTGCTGTGGCGAGCGGCTCACCTCATGCTCGACCATCACCAGGCGCCCGCCATGCAGCCAGGCACCGAACATCTCCCACACCGAGAAATCGAAGGCGTAGGAATGGAACAGGGTCCAGACGTCGTGCGGCCCAAACGCGAACCAGCGCGCCGTGGCCCGGAACAGCCTCAGTACATTGGCATGGGGTAGCAGAGTCCCCTTTGGCTGACCGGTGGAGCCGGAGGTGTAGATCACATAGGCAAGGTTGGCCGAGTTCATCGCCACCTCAGGATCATGCTCCGGTAAGCTCGCCAACTCGCCGGCCATCCGCTCCAGCACCAGTACCGTCACACCCTCTGGCACCCGCAGGCTGTCCAGCAGCGCGCTTTCTGCGAGCAACAGTTCGATACCGCTATCGCTCATCATGAAGGTCAGGCGATCCTGCGGATAATGCGGATCGAGCGGCACATAGGCGCCGCCAGCCTTGAGCACCGCCAGCACGGCAACGGGCATGGCCAGGCTACGCGAGCAGGCGATGCCCACCCGCACATCCGGGCCGACGCCACGGGCGATCAAGGCATGCGCCAGGCGGTTGGCCTGCTGATTGAGCTGCTGGTAAGTCAAGGCCTGCTCACCCAGCGATACCGCCACCGCATGCGGCGCGCGCCGAGCCTGGAACTCGATACGCGCATGCAGGCTGCCGCCCTCTTCATGGCAGGCCAGCGCCGGGTTCAGTTGCGCCGCGCGCTGCTGCGCCTGCGCCACCGGTTCGAGCAACAGTTCGCAAAGACGTGCGTCAGGGCGCGCACGCATCTGCTCCAGCAAGCACTGCACGTGTTCGCCGAGGGTCGCCATGGCCTGCCGATCGAAACAGGCTTGGTCGTAGCTCAAGTGCAGGCTCAGTTCCTGGCCAAGTCCAATGGCCAGCGTCAGCGGGTAGTTCGCCAACTCATGGCGCTGCACCGCGCCAAAACGCAAATCGGCACCGCTGCCTTGTTGCAAGGCCTCGGAGACCGGATAGTTCTCGAATACCAGCAAGGTGTCGAACAGCGGACCCGCATGACCGGCCCAGCGTTGAATCTCGAACAGCGGCGTGTGTTCGTGTTCGCGCAGGGCCAGGTTCTGCTCCTGCACGCGCTGCAACCAGTCACCCACCTGCTCGTTCGGCTGCGGGCTGGCGATCACCGGAAGGCTGTTGATGAACAGCCCGACCTGGCGCTCGATGCCTGGCAGTTCGGCTGGCCGCCCAGCCACGGTGGCGCCAAAGCAGACGCTGGCCTGCCCCGTGTATCGCTGGAGCAGGATAAGCCAGGCCGCTTGCAGCAGGGTATTGACGGTCACCTTGCGCCGACGCGCAAACTCGCTGAGTTGCGCCGTCTGCCGGGCATCGATGCGCAAATGAAGGTCGGCCTGCCCGCTGCCGCTCGCCTCACCGAGTCCGGCCAGGGCCTGGGTCAACCGTGTCGGTTCGCCAAGCCCTGCCAGCTGGGCTTTCCAAAATGCCTCGCTGGCGACCACATCGCGGGACTGCAACCACTCGATGTGGTCCCGAATACGCCCTTCAGCCCGTGGCACCGGCTGCCCGTGGTAGCGCAGGAGCACTTCGCCCAGCAGTTGCGAACTGCTCCAGCCGTCCATGAGGATATGATGGTGGGTGTAGATCAGATGCTGGTCGTTATCGCCCAGGCGCACCAGACACAGACGCAACAGCGGCGCCTGAACTAAGTCAAAGCCGTGTTCCAGCTCCGCGCGCGCCAGCGCATCGAGGTCGGCCGGCGAGACGGCACGAGCGCGCCAATCGAGCACCCGCATGGGCAAGGTCAAAGCCTTGTGCACCACTTGCAGCGGTCGAACCAGATCACCTTGCCAGATGAAACCGGTTCGCAGGCACGCCTGGGCGTCCAAGGTAGCCTGCCAGGCGGCGCGGAATCGCTCGGTGTCGAGGCCTGACACCGCGACCTGAAGCTGGTTCAGATACTGGCCACTGCCCTGCTCATACAGCGAATGGAACAGCATGCCTTGCTGCATGGGCGTCAGCGGATAAAGGTCCTCGACTTCCCCCAGCGGCACTGGCAGGCGGTCGAGCTGCGCTTGGTCCAGGCCGGCCAGCGGGAAATCGGAAGGGGTCGCGCCTGGCGTAGCCGTGCCCAGGCAGTGCTTGACCACAGCCTGCAACTCGTCACGATAGGCATCAGCCAGGGCCTGTAGGGTCTGCACATCGAACTGCTCGGTACTGAACGTCCAGCCTAGGCTCAGCTCGCCGCCATACACGCGGCCATTGATCGTC
>NZ_VAUO01000035.1 GCF_005796105.1 Pseudomonas mosselii
GATCGAGAACACGTCTTCGATCGGCATCAGGAACGGCTGGTCGATGGCACGAACCGGCTCAGGAATGTAGCTATCCAGAGTCTCTACCAGCTTCTTGACAGCGGTAGTGCCCATTTCGTTGTCGTCTTTGCCTTCCAGCGCCATACGAGCCGAACCGATGATGATCGGGGTGTCGTCGCCCGGGAAGTCGTAGGTGGACAGCAGGTCGCGAACTTCCATCTCGACCAGTTCCAGCAGCTCAGCGTCGTCTACCAGGTCAGCCTTGTTCAGGAAGACCACGATGTACGGAACGCCTACCTGACGGGACAGCAGGATGTGCTCACGGGTTTGTNGTCGAGTTGTACTCGACGTGAGCGGTGTTGATGGTGATACCGCGCGCTTTCTCTTCTGGAGCCGAGTCGATCTTGTCGAACTCAACGATTGCCGAACCGAAAACTTCGGAGCAAACGCGGGTCAGAGCTGCAGTCAGAGTGGTCTTACCGTGGTCAACGTGGCCGATAGTGCCGACGTTAACGTGGGGAAGGGAACGATCAAACTTTTCCTTAGCCATCGATACAGTCCTCCGCAGAAGAAATAGTCATTGCGCTGATAAAACAAAGGCAGATATTTTCATATCTGCCTTTGTCTAAATGGAGCTCTTGAGCGGACTTGAACCGCTGACCTCACCCTTACCAAGGGTGTGCTCTACCAACTGAGCTACAAGAGCGAAACTCTTTGTGCAAAACCTGCAAAACTTGGAGCGGGTAGCGGGAATCGAACCCGCATCATCAGCTTGGAAGGCTGAGGTTCTACCACTAAACTATACCCGCGGAGCTTGCAGCTCTCGCTAAACTGGTGGAGGGAGAAGGATTCGAACCTTCGAAGCTCTCGCAACGGATTTACAGTCCGTCCCCTTTGGCCGCTCGGGAATCCCTCCAGATGTGGCCGGCATTCTATTTCTCTGCCGCCCCACTGTCAAGCATTTTTTTCAATTAAATCTGAAAGTTAGCTGCGTTGACATCACTTCCGGTACTACCACCTCAGTGGCGTTCCCTCTGAAGCGGGCGCCATTCTATCAACCTATTCGCCAGTTGCAATACCCTGGCAGAAAATAATTTTATGTTTTAAGTCTTTGAAATCGTTGGAAAGAGTAGCCAGGACTGCTGCATCCAGTAAACGCTCGCTTTGCGGGGCGATCTTGAGCCACATCCCATCTGCTCCTGGCAACTGCCCAGACACCGGCGCGGCCGAAATATCAAGGCTCAATAACCGCTGGCGCAGCGCATCGAGCTGCTCGCGAGCAGCAAGCCCCCCCACTACCAGGCATTCATCCCGGCGCGGCGGCGGCGCGGCGCCCCCCGTCTCTCGCAACAGGCGGATTTCCTGCTGCGTACCTTTGTACAGCGAAAGCGGGGCGACATCCTTGGCCTTGAGCGGGGCGCCCTGCTGATGCCAGACGTAGTAGAAGGCATTCAGCACCAGCAACAGCAGAAACAACCAACGCATAAGCACCTCAGTCCAATGGACAGGCCATTGCAAGGCCAACGAATACCAGGTCAGGAACCACACGCGCCTGAGGCGCAGCATCACGTACGAGTGGCGCATCACCACCAGTCAGGAACACTGTGAAGCGCTCGCCCCACAGGGCACGTGCCTGCTCAAGCTGGATGCGCGCAAAACCTTGTAGCATCAGCACACACCCGCGCTCGACAGCCTCGACAGTTGAACGCCCCGGTGCAAGGCTGCTCAACGCTCGCTCGGCAGAGGCATCGTCGTAACGGATACGCCGCGTATGCGTGCGCAGCTGGCTACGCATCAGCGGCATGCCAGGGCAGATATAGCCACCCAAGTGTTCGCCATCGGGGCCGACGAAATCCGCCTTGGCGGCAGTCCCCAGATCAATCACCAAGCAAGCTCCCTTCGCCAGATGAAAAGCCCCCAGAGCCGCCAACCAGCGATCCATACCCAGGCGCTGATAGTCGTCATAGCCATTGCGCACCCCTGCCATTTCACGCGCAGGCTCAGCCACCCTGGCGAACACGCCGAACGCCTGAGCAATCAACGCACATAGCGCTGCCGTTTCCTCTTCGCTGCGCACACTCACGATACGACAGCCTGCGAGGCATAACTGGGAGAGTGCTGCGACCTCATCCAGCAGAGCCTGGTCCGAGTCGACGATGCCTCCACCCACGATGGCGGCGTCCGCCGCGTGAATCACACGCCACTTGATAAAGCTGTTACCGCAATCGAGCTCAAGAATCATCACGCAACCTCAAACTGAGCTCACCACCACTGAAGCTCTTCTCCACACCGTCGACCTCAAGACGCAAACCACCCTGCCCATCCACGCCCAACACCACGCCGTCGATCTGGCTGTTACCTGCAATCAACGAAACATTACGCCCCTGCCAGAGATGCGCTTGCTCCCACTCCTCCTGGAATGCTGCGAAGCCATAGCGACGGTGACGCTCCAACTCACGCTTCAATTGACGACTTAAGGTAGCCACCAACTGATTGCGATCAATTGCCGCGCCCACTTCACGCCGTAAGGACGTCCACTGCTGATCGACTTGTTCATTGGCCTGCATGTTCACATTGATGCCTATACCCAGCACGACATGGCAAACATCCGCCGGATCACCGACCAACTCAAGAAGAATACCGGTGATCTTCTGCCCGCGAACCAAAACGTCGTTGGGCCACTTCAGCCCGACTCCCTTCACACCAAACCCTTGTAGCGTACGCATCACAGCGAGCCCCACCACCAAGCTCAATCCCTCGAGCTGGCGCATGCCACCTTCGACACGCAGGACCAAGCTGTAATACAGGTTCTCAGCGAAGGGACTCACCCACATACGGCCACGTCGGCCACGACCAGCAGTCTGACGCTCAGCCAGTACTAGAAATGGCGCCGCATGACCTTGCCCGGCAAGGCGCAAGCCTTCGGCATTGGTCGAATCGATGGTTTGGTGAATGAAAACCGGCCATGACTCGCCTTCAGCAAATTCGCTGATGGCTTGCGTGTCGAGCAAGACCAATGGCGCAGCCAGCTGGTAGCCACGCCCACGGACCTTGTGAATAGTGAGGTTAAACTCACCTTCCAGGTGTTGCAGCTGCTTCCAAACGGCGCTGCGACTCACCCCGAGCGCTGCCCCCAAAGCCTCTCCGGAATGGAACCGGCCGTCCTTGAGGAGATTCAACAACTTCAGCATGCCAGTCTCGACTTGGAATAAGGCAGGCATGATAGCTAGGGGGGCTTGGCTTGCATAGGAAAAGGGCTGTACGCAGCAGGCAGTGCCGACGAGCATTTCGGCCATTTTTGGCCAGCAGGAAAAGACAAAACCCCTACCTGCTTACGCAGATAGGGGTTT
>NZ_VAUO01000036.1 GCF_005796105.1 Pseudomonas mosselii
TCACGCGCTGCCAGCAGTACTTGCTGACGCAGGGTATGGCTGGCATCCCATCGGGTCCGACCACTCAGGCGCTTGAGCACCACGGTGTTGACGGACTGGGCCGTGAGATCGGTGATGCCGGCAATGGCCGGAAAACGCCCGGCCAGCCCTTCGATGACATTGTCGCTGCCACCCAGCACACTGCCGACCGCATCGGCTTTGTCCTTGAAGGGGTTGAACGGCGCCAGGGCGGTGTAGAGCGGGCTGTCGTGTTGGTCCAGCCACTGTTCCAGGCGTTTGAAACGACGGTCTTGGTCTTCGGTACCGGGCGTCGGTTGGCCCATCGGGTTAATCAGCAGGGCCAGGGAGATTTCCAGGCCACGGGCCGAGATGCGTTCGTTGCGGTCATAGCACGCCAGTGCGGCGGCAAGGCTGTAAGGGTCATCGATATGCGCAGCTTCGGCCGTGGCCAACCACGCGTCGTGATCATGACTGGCTTGCAGGGCAAGGTGGCGCAGGCCAGCAATGCGCTGCTCCAGCTCATCGCGTTCGGCGAGGAATTGCAGGTATTTGTCGGTATCGATGCGCAGCGCCAAACGCGCACCGTTCGGGGAATAGTCCTCGTGCGTGAGCGCCCGATAACGTGCCTCGGCCGGGGAGAGAGGGCGTCCGGTGCGAGTGGATTGCAGTCTTGTTTCGACCACGTCTGGAGAGGGCATATCCGCTGGATATAGTGTCTCCAGTGTTTTGTTCAGCAGCAGGGCGACCAAGTTGCGGTGGTGAAAATGGCGGCTCTGCTGGCTGAGCCGCTCGGCATCGAGCCGATAGCACGCCGGTACATGCTCCTGCTCGGAGCTTTGCGCGGGCTTGGTGTGTTCCAGTTGTTCGGCGGGCATTAGATCGCGCAGTTGGTGCTGATAGGCCGAGACCGACAGGCTCAGGTCCAGGGCTATCCCTTCAGCATCGGCCAGCGCCACTACCACCGGTATTTTCGGCTGGGTGCTGGGGTAATCCCGGGCAATGGCGTTGAGTCTGCCGACGGACAAGATGCCGGTGGACGCGTGGCTGCTCCAGGTCAGGGACATCCGCCGGCTTGCCGGTTTGTAGTCTTCGACCCAATTTTGCAGGGCGCTGAGCGGCAGTACATGGGGCTGGGTGGAGGGTGCTTGGTTACCGGCAATCAGCTCGGCCATGTCCAGCTTGCGCATGTGCCGTTTGCGCAGGGCTGCCGAAGCGGTGATGCGGGCAGTCGTGGCGTTGGTCCAAAGGTGAGGGCTGTAGCCGATCCACACTTCCTTGGCGGTGTCCTGGCAGGTATCGGCCCATACCCAGCCCATGCTCTGGCTGGACAGGTAGCGTTGGCGCAGGTGGTAGCCTTCGAGCCCTTGATAGCGCAGCTCCTGATAGCGTCCTTCACCGTCGTACTCATGAATGACCAGCTTTTCGCCCTGAGGACCTTTCATGAATACGTAGATGTAGCCTGGGCGCAGTGCGCGCAGGGTGTAGGACGAGTGCAGCAGTGGGGCGAAGCCGTGTTCGAGATTGAAGCCTGCGTCTGCGTAGCGGCAGGCAGGGGCATCGCCGGTACGCGGCACGATGGCATAGCGCACCGGCAGGATAGGTACGCGCGGGCTGCAGGCAGGGCCGGCTGTGGCGCTGTCGACGGCGGCGTCAGTCATGGGTGGATTCCTTGATTTGGACCAGTGCGTGCAGCTCGCGAAGACGGGCCTGGGGCGACTCGTTGAGGTTGGTGTAGATTTTCGTAGCCTGGTCACTGCTCATCAGCCACATGTGTCCGGCCATCAGCCGAATGAACTCACCTGCGGTTTGCTCGTCGCGAAAGTTGAGGGATTTCAACTGCGGCAACAGGGCTTCAACCCATTCCCTGATGCTGGTGAACGTCTGGGCGACATGGGGTGGCATGGCCAAGACTTCGTGCACCAGCGTGAGGATGAAGTGCTCGCGTATACCTGCGTGCAGCCGATCCAGTTCATGTACGCGCAGGTGCAGCGGTGCTTGCGATCTCGGGCGGGCAGCGGTCGGGGTGCGCTCGTGTGTTTTCCATTCATGGGCCGGCCCCCAGTTGACTCGCCAGGCCAGTGACGACACAGGCCCAAGCCAGGTGGTGCGATGATCGTCGTCCAAAGCATCGAGCCAGGCTGAAAGATGATCCGGCTTCAAATGAAAAGTGGCTGCTCCCTGATCCGGGAGCGTGACCTGAGTAAGGCTGGTGAAGTGCTCCGCTAGCACTGCGAGGCAAGCTTCGCTATCCAGTGCTATGGCCCCTCCAGCGGGCATCCAGGTTGTGACTGCATGGGCAAGCAGTTCGGGCGCTTCTGAAACGTTGACCAGCAAAGGCCCAGATTCGTGGCGGTCGTCCAGCGCGCTGCGCTTCCATAACCAGGCATGTTGAGTATTTCGGCTGACGTCGTGGATGAGGTCGAGTATCGATGGGGCATAGGCCGGCACCAATTCACCTTCTTGCGGTATGGGCCGGTAGGCCCAGTACTCAAGCTCGCTGGTCATGAGCAGCAAAAAGCGATAAGGATGCCGGAGAGGTTCGCCGGCCAGAGGCGAGGGTGCTGTATTCATTGGACTGGTCCTTTGATACAGCGGCAGTCGGGCAACGGGCAGGTGCCATCGGGGCGCCGCCCGCATAGACGCTCCAAAGGCTTGCCAGTGATGGGGGCGCTGCTGATGGAAAAGGGGTTGCTGCTACCGCTTGCAGATTGGAGCAAGACGCCGTTGATGTGTATGGTCGGGCTGTCCAGGGTGATGCCCGTGTCATCAATCCGGATCGAGCCTCCAGGTCCTTGGATGATCACAGCCTCCGCTGTTCGAAGGTCGTAGCGTCGGGTGCGCCTGCGGATTTCCAGGCCCGCCTCCAGCTCTGCATGCCCCTCGACCTGATGCTCAAGATTGCCGCCGACGCTGATGTGGTGATTGGCTATGATCTGGTCGTGGCGATGATTGCCCACTGTCTCGATACGGTCTTTGGCGATGTTTATTTTCTGATTTCGGCCTATATCGACAAACGTATCCTGGCCAATACGGATCCGCTCATCATGGCCCACCGTCTGGCTGCGGTCATGCCCGATACTGATCGTCTCGTCATGATCGACCTGTTCACTGCGGTCATTGCCGACGAAGGTGGTTTCGTTGTGTTTGACGACATTGTTCTGGTCCTTCTGCGCATGGATAAACACTTCCTGAC
>NZ_VAUO01000037.1 GCF_005796105.1 Pseudomonas mosselii
ACGCGCCACCTGCGCCTCGATCAGGCGTTGCACCGGGGTATCCAGCGGGTACTCGGTGGCGGTGGCGTTCCAACCGCGCAGTGCCAGCTCGCGTTCTTCGGCGTCGAGCATCGGCAACTGATCGATACGCCCCTGCGGGTCGGCGATGATGCTGTGCAACAGGTGCAACCAGTGCTTGGCCAGCCGTTCGACGCTGGCCGCCTCGAACAGATCGGTGGCATAGATCAGCACCGCGCTGAAAGCATCACCGTGATCGTAGGTTTCCAGTGCAAGATCCAGCTGCGCGGTCTGGTTGTCCAGGTTCAGCGCCTCGACCTGCAGGCCAGGCAACTGCTGGGCGATCCGGCCAGTCCCGACGTGCTGGTGGTTGTACATGACCTGGAACAGCGGGTTGATGCTCAGGCTACGCTCGGGCTGCAAGGCCTCGACCAATTGCTCGAACGGCAGGTCCTGATGGGCCTGGGCGCCCAGGGCCATCAGCCGGACCTGTTCGAGCAACTGGTCAAAGCGCAGGCCCTGGCTAATCTCGGCACGCATCACCTGGGTGTTGACGAACAGGCCGATCAGGCCCTCGGTTTCCAGGCGGTTGCGGTTGGCGTTAGGGACCCCCACACGGATGTCGACCTGGCCACTGTAGCGGTGCAACAGCGCCTGGAACGACGCCAGCAGCAACATGAACGGCGTGGCCTCATGGGCTTGGGCCAGTTCTCGCAGCGCATACCCAAGCGTGCTGGGAAGCGCCACCTCCAGACGCGCACCCCGGTAGCTCTGGCGCGGCGGACGGGCGTGGTCGGTGGGCAGTTCCAGCACAGGCCGCTCGCGACCCAACGCCTGCATCCACCAGCCCAACTGACGCTCACGCTCACCCGACTCCATCCATTCGCGCTGCCAGTGCGCATAGTCGCCATACTGGATAGCCGGCGCCGGCAGTACCGGTTCGGTCCCCATCGCGAAGGAGGCATACCCACCCAGCAGTTGCTCGACCAGCACACCCATCGACCAACCGTCGCTGATCAGGTGATGCAGCGACAGCAGCAACAGGTGGTCGTCATCTGCCATGCGCAGCAAGCGCACCCGCCACAGCGGGCCGGCGGTCAGGTTGAACGGTGTGCAAAGCTCAGTCGCCACGCTGGCCTGGACCTTGCGCTCACGCTCGGCGCTCGGCAACGGGCAATCCTCGACCTGCAACAGGGCGATGCCATCTTGATCGAAACGCTGGCGGACTTCGCCCTCGACCTCCTCCAGCCGAGTACGCAGGCTAGCCTGTTGGCGGCCCAACCAGGCGACGCTTTCGGCCAATGCCGCGACGTCCAGCGCGCCGCGCAAACGCAGGGCTGCGGGAATGTTGTAGGCGCAGCCGTCAGGTTCGAGTTGCCAGAGGAACCACTGGCGCTGCTGGGCATACGACAGCGGCGTATCGCTGCCGTCGATGGCGGGCACGATTGGCAGTCGGGCAACCTCGATCCCCATCTGTTGCAGACGGGTGAACAATTGCCGGCGCTTGCCGCTGTCCAGCCCCCTGATCCGGCTGACCAGTTCCTCGGTGCGTGCGGCCCCCTGCTTAAGCATTGTGTTCCTCCAGTTCGTCGAGCACACCAAAGATCAGGTCGAGCTCTGCTTCACGGTCGTCGCTGACCGTCGTTGCCTGTATGTGGGTTGCCTGCGCATCCAGCGTGCGCAAGGCTTGAATGTCTTTGAGTTGCACATCGGCGCCGAACGCTGCACGCAGGCGCGATTGCAGCATCACCAGTTGCAGCGAATGACCGCCCAGCTCGAAGAAGTCGTCGTCCAGGCCAATGCGCTCGACGTGCAGCACCTCTTGCCAGATCGCCGCCAGGGCTACTTCCAGGTCGGTGACCGGGACGCGGTAGTGGCTACGCCCTGCCCCGGCTTCGGGGGTAGGCAGCGCGCGGCGTTCGAGCTTGCCGTTGGGGCTCAGGGGCATTTGTGCCAGCGCGACCCAGTGGGTCGGGATCATGTAGTCCGGCAGGACAGCCTTGAGGCGGACCTTGAGGGTGTCGCGTAGCAACAGCGGGTCGGCATCGGCTTCGCTCGGCACCACATAACCCACCAGTTGCAGGCTGCCGGCCAACTCCAGCGGCAGCACCACGGCCTCACGCACCTCGGGCTGTTCCATCAGCCGCGCCTCGATCTCACCCAGCTCGATACGCAGGCCGCGAATCTTCACCTGATAGTCGATACGCCCGGCGTACTCGATCACTCCGTCCGCACGCTGGCGGGCCAGATCGCCTGTGCGGTACAGCCGCTCGCCATTGCCAAACGGGCTGGTGGCGAAACGCTCGGCGGTCAATGCCGGACGGCGGTGGTAACCGCGCGCCAGGCCTTCGCCGCCCAGGTACAGCTCACCGATTACCCCGACCGGCACCGGATTCAGTTCGGCGTCCAGCACGTAAGTCGTAAGGTTGGCGATCGGCTGGCCAATGGGCACCGTGTCGGCGCCCTCCTCGCGGCAGGTCCAGTGGGTCACGTCGATAGCCGCTTCGGTCGGACCGTACAGGTTGTACAAACCGGCCTGCGGCAGCTTGGTGAATACTTGCTGCTGCGCATCCACCGGCAACGCTTCGCCGCTACAGACGATGCGCTTGAGGCCGGTGCAACTGCTC
>NZ_VAUO01000038.1 GCF_005796105.1 Pseudomonas mosselii
GCCACCAGTTGGGTTCGCCGGGAGGAGGGAGTTTGGCTGGGCCGTGGTTCATGAAGTGGCGAAGGTATTCCCAGACTTCGGCGACGTGTTTGGTGCCGGGTTCGGTAGGCTCGTTGCTGTCGACCCAAAGACAGTCTTTTTGATGGAGGCTGCCGTCTTCTCGACGGGGGGCGAATGCGAGTGCATAGGAGGTGCTGAAGGATGAGCCACCAAACTCTGTGCGCTTGAAAAGCCCCCCTCCGGTATTGTGCCATTCGAAGACGAATACCCTTCTGAAACGTTGGTAGTAGATTTTTTTTGTTGAGCGGTTGAAGCAAACGCTTGATAAGCCTTTGATGAGAAATATTCGATAAATGAGAAATGGGAGAAATATGAAAGGTCCTAGTGCTGTGCCGATGATCAATATCGGATTGAGAGTATAAGGATTCCAGGCTTCTTCGGACAACAAAATAGGATAGAGGCCAATCATCAAAGTGACAATTGCTGCACAGTACAGCTTTCCCATAAATATGGAGTCTGTTACCCAAGGGTTATGCAGGTGCAGAGTGTTTTCGGATACGCTCAATATCTGACCACCAATTGCGGGTTTATACCCTGAGCATGAGGTTGAGTTGAATAGCCATATAGTTGCCATGATCAGCGCTCTAGATGAAAGTTAGAATGAATCTCAGCACCTTCGGTAAGTCCTTGGTTGGCGCTGTAGGCGAGATGAAGTGAGACATGGTTTTGGTGGTGCAGCGTGAGCTTTATATGAAGGATCAAGCCGGCGTCTACAACGTAGGCAGCAGGATTGATTGGAAATACGTCGATTCCTCCATCGTCACGAAGGCTGCTCGAACCTCCTGACCATTGGCTGGCGCCTATAGCGAAGCCCGGCAGCAGTACTGTGAACTCAGCCGTGGTTTCAGACGTGATCGCATACTTATATTTTATAGCTGACCAATTTGGCTGATTCCAGTGAGTGTGTTGGTGCCATTGAGTATCGACATTAGTTACGCCAAGTGATTGCGCTTCCTTGGCTGATAATAGTCTTGGCCTATAGTGTTCATCATGCCAAGCTTTGATTTCTGCGTGCAAGGAGTGAAATGGAGGAAGTTTTTTGTAATGATCCAGAATGATTTCAGAACGAATCTCTCCATCATTGATGCGATTGCCAAAGATGCTACGTGCTGTCCATAGCTCAATCGGACTGTGAAGGCGCTCATGTGCTTTGGCGTGAAGATACAGGCCCCCAGCAAGGATCGCTGCTCCCGCGAGCACCAATGCTGCTGCGGCCCACCCGGCGAAGGGGACGAATACCGTGGGCCCTGCTATTGCAAGCCCGGCCTCAAGAATGACCGCAGAACCAATGGCCGTGGTTACCCCGCCCGTGAATGTGTATGCGGCGGCAGCTGAGTTTCCGTTTTCGTTTTGGCGCCAAGCTTTAAAGGCGTCCGAGGAAAAGCCAAAAATTATTGCAGGATAGCCTGCCAATCGCGCAAAAAGATTACTGCTCAGGAACTTGACCACGCCATTACCAAACCCCATCCCCGGCGCTGTCGAACTCAATCTCAGCATCACGGCCTTCTGCGTAGCC
>NZ_VAUO01000039.1 GCF_005796105.1 Pseudomonas mosselii
TGGACTGCCCCCAAGAAGTTGGACACCAATCCAACCCTTGGGGGACCTATGGGAAAGTACACCGAGCATTTCAAACTCACAGCGATCAAAGCCTACCTAGATGGCACTAACGGCTTCCGAAAGGTGGCTCAACACTTCGGTATCGATTGCAGCCTGCTCCGGCGCTGGGTGGCCAGTTATCGAGCCAATAATGGCATCGGTTCAGGCTCTCCTGGGCAGCGCTATACCAGTGATTTCAAGCGACAGGTGCTCAGCTACATGTACGAGCATCGGCTTTCGCTGCGCCAGGCCGCGGCCCACTTTGGCCTTGGACAGTCCTCTCAGATAGGCATTTGGCAGCGGCAGTACTACAGTGGCAGTCCTGCCCCCTCTACTGCCAAGCCAAGAAAGCCAATCAACGTGTCGAAGAAGATCAAGCCTGCCAAACCCACCAGTACCCATGATGATCAGAAGTCTCGAGATCAGCTGATGGCTGAACTTGAGTACCTGCGCATGGAGAATGCTGTCCTAAAGGAGCTCAAGGCGCTGCGCGAGGAAAAGGAGCGAACACGCGGGAAAAAGTCCTGATCGTTTGCAAACTCAAGCACAGGTTTCCATTGCCTGACCTCCTTCAGTTTGTCGAGCTGGCGCGCAGCACCTTCTACTACCAGCTCAAAGCTCAGCAGAAGCCAGATCGGCATGCTGAGCTCAAGGCGTTGGTGTATCGCGTCTACCACGAGCAAAAACAGCTTTATGGTTATCGCCGCATTGCGCTTGTCATCAGGAAGGAAAAGCGGGTGAACAAGAAGGTCATTGAGCGGCTGATGGCTGAGCAGGGATTGAAATCAGTAGTGCGCCCCAAGAAATACCGCTCCTATCGAGGCACCGTCGGCAAAGTGGCAGCGAATCTGCTGGAGCGGAATTTTGTCGCGCAACGCCCAAACCAGAAGTGGGTAACCGACGTAAGCGAATTCAAAGTAGCCCAACAGAAGCTCTATCTATCGCCGGTGATGGATTTGTACAACGGCGAGATCGTGGCCTACGAAATGGCTAATCGCCCGTGCTATAGCCTGGTGGGGAACATGCTCGACAAAGCGCTCGATTGCTTGGGAGAAAAGCCCAAGCTCGTGCTGCATTCGGATCAGGGATGGCATTATCAGCAAGCCCAGTACAGGCATAAGCTCAGCGAGCGCGGGGTAAAGCAGAGTATGTCTCGCAAAGGCAATTGCCTGGACAACGCGGCCATGGAAAGCTTCTTCGGCACGCTCAAGTCCGAGTTTTTCTACCTGAAACGTTTCGAAAGTATTGATGAGCTGAGAGCCGGTCTGGATGAGTACATTCACTACTACAACCATGATCGTATCAAGCTGAGACTCAATGGCCTAAGCCCTGTGGAGTACAGGACTCAGGCTGCTGCTTAAAACTGTCCAACTTTTGGGGGGCAGTCCA
>NZ_VAUO01000004.1 GCF_005796105.1 Pseudomonas mosselii
TGCGAAATCAGTTCTCTGCGCGACAGCGCAGCCCAAAGGTCTGGGTAATCTCCTACAGAGATCACGCCAGTTTTCAAATACTGAGCAAGACAGTTGCCTGCATCGAACTTGCACCCGCCTCCCCCGGTCACTGTTCAATCAGGCCGCCCCCCGCATTGCGTCTAAGCTCTGTGGGGTCGGCTGAACGCCCCCAGGGTTCATGGAGGAAAACGTATGTTGCTGTTGTGGTTGCTCGTCCTGCTGTTCGGTGCCGTGTATCTCACCCACCGGCGCCTGCCACCGTTGCAGATCCTCGCCGCAATGGCCGGGTTCACCTTGCTGATGGGTATCTTCAGCAAGGCGCCGGGCTGGCTACTGACGCTGATCTGGGTGGTCATCGCCCTCAAGGTGGCTTTCGTCACCCTGCACGAACAACGCCGCCAACTGTTCACGGCCCCGGTGTTCAAATGGTTCCAACGCACCCTGCCACCCATGTCGCAGACCGAACGCGAGGCCATCGACGCAGGCACCGTATGGTGGGACGGCCACCTGTTCAGCGGCCGCCCAGACTGGAACACCCTGCTCGACTACCCCGCGCCCAAGCTCACTGACGAAGAACAAGCCTTCATCGACGGGCCTACCGAAGACCTGTGCGCCATGGTCAGCGACTGGCAGGTCGGCCAGGACCTGGACTTACCGCCCGAAGCCTGGGCACATATCAAGGCGCACGGCTTCTTTGCCCTGATCATCCCCAAGGAATACGGCGGCAAGGGCTTTAGCGCCTACGCCCATTCACAAGTCGCGATGAAACTGGCCACCCGCAGCGGCGACCTGGCCTCGACCGTCATGGTGCCCAACTCATTGGGCCCGGCCGAATTGCTGCTGCACTACGGCACCGATGAACAGCGCAACCACTACCTGCCGCGCCTGGCCCGCGGCGACGACATTCCCTGCTTTGCCCTCACCGGCCCGCTGGCTGGCTCCGACGCCGGTGCCATGCCCGACACTGGCATCATCTGCAAAGGCCAATGGCAGGGCGAAGAGGTCATCGGTCTGCGCCTGAACTGGGAAAAGCGTTACATCACCCTCGGCCCGGTCGCAACCCTGCTGGGGCTGGCCTTCAAGGCCTATGACCCCGACCACTTGCTGGGCGATGAAGAAGAGCTGGGCATCAGCCTGGCGCTGATCCCCACCGACACCCCTGGCGTAGAAATCGGCAAACGCCATCTACCGCTGGGGGCAGCGTTCATGAACGGCCCCAACAGCGGCAAGGACGTGTTCATCCCGCTGGACTTCCTGATCGGCGGCCAGGCCATGCTCGGCAAGGGCTGGATGATGCTGATGAACTGCCTGTCGGTGGGCCGTTCGATCTCGCTGCCGGCAGTCGGCACCGGCGCTGCCAAGTACACAAGCCTGGTCACCGGCCAGTACGCACGCGTGCGCGAGCAATTCAACGTGCCCTTGAGTGCCTTCGAAGGCATCCAGGAATCGCTCGCACGGATCGGCGGTAACGCCTGGCTGATGGACAGTGCCCGTTTGCTCACCGCCAAGGCCGTGGACCTGGGCGAGAAGCCGTCGGTGCTGTCGGCGATCCTCAAGTATCACCTCACCGAGCGCGGCCGCGAGTGCATCCAGCACGCCATGGACGTGCACGGCGGCAAGGGCATCATCATGGGCCCGAACAACTACCTGGGGCGCAACTGGCAAGGCGCGCCGATCTTCATCACCGTCGAGGGCGCGAACATTCTTTCGCGCAACCTGATGATCTTTGGCCAGGGCGCGATTCGTTGCCACCCGTTCGTGCTACGCGAAATGGCCTTGGCCGGGCGCCAGGACCAGGATCACGCACTGAGGGAATTCGACGACCTGCTGATGCAGCACATCCTGTTCGCTGCGGGTAACGCCGCCAGCACCCTGGTGCTGGGGCTGGGCCTGGGGCGTTTCGAAAAAGTGCCGGGCGACGCGCTGAGCCAGGGCTACTTCCGCGCGCTCAACCGCCAGGCTGCGGCATTCGCCCTGCTGGCGGACCTGTCGATGATGCTGCTCGGCGGTGCGCTCAAGCGGCGCGAGCGCCTCAGCGCTCGGCTGGGGGATGTGCTGAGCTACCTCTACCTGGCATCCGCCGCGCTCAAGCGCTACCACGACCAGGGCTCGCCCAAGCACCTGCAAGCGCTGCTGCGCTGGGCGATGGAAGAAAGCCTGGGCAAGGCTGAGCAGGCGCTGGACGCACTGTTGGACAACTTCCCCAACCGTTTCGTCGGCTGCGCCTTGCGTGTGCTGGTGTTCCCACTTGGCCGCCGACATGCCGGGCCGAGCGATGCCCTGGACGCTGAAGTGGCCGAACTGATCGGCCGCAACCGGGGTGATGCGGCGCTCGAAGCGCTGCTGGCCGGCTGCTTCCGTCCACAGGCCGAGGGTGACCCAGTAGCGGCGCTGCAACGGGCCTGCGACCTGTTGGAGGATGTGGCGCCGCTGCAAGCCAGCCTGCACCAGGCCCTCAAGGCCGGCACGCTACAGCCCAAACCGGGCCAGTCGGTGATTGAGGCGGCAGTGCAGGCCGGCGTGTTGCAGGCCGCCGAAGGGCAACGCCTGCACGCCGCCGAGCAGGCCAGGCGGGTGGTGATCGACGTGGATGCGTTCGACAAGGCGCAGTTGCTGCCGGTATCCGGCAAGGTGCGTTGAGATCCATCACGGGGCAGGCCAAGCCGTGACAGGCTTGCCCCGTGATTGGCGTATACTGCGCGCCTGTTTCCGAACCACCGAGGATCACCCCATGGCCACCCCCCACCTGGACTACCACCTGCAACTGCTACACCACCTGCGCACCATACTGGCCGCGCTGGGCGAAGCCGAGCAGGTGCCCGAGGAGAGCCACGCCCTGTTCCTCGAACGCTACGACGAACTGCTGACCCTGCTGCCGCAAGACCCCCTCCAAAGCCAGTACCTGGGCCAGGACCTGCTGTGCCAGGTCATCCAGCGCTATCCGCAAATCGCCCACCTGGTCCCCCGCGACTTGTTGTGGTTCTTCGGCGGTGACTGCCTGCACTTCATGCCCGACGAAGAGCTAGACCTGTACCAGCGCCTCGAAGAACGCCGCTACGAAGCCGAGCAGAACGACGAACCCTTCGACTGGCACCAGGAAAAACAACTGCTGTCGATGCCGGACGACGGCGCCAACCACTAACCCAATCGTTTCGACTTTCCGCACCTCGCAAGTCGACTTGCCCTACAGCAGCGGCTTGCCCACTTCCGTAGTCTCGCACCTCGCCTCGAAGCAGGCTTTTCCTGCTGTCAGAGGCCTCTGATAGACATACGGACCTTCACAATGAAAAAAACCCTGATCGCCCTGGGCCTGAGCCTGGGCGCCACCGCCGGTATCGCCCACGCCAACACCGGCTCCATCAACTTCCACGGCCAGGTCACCGCCGGTACCTGCTCCATCGAGATCATCGACCCATCCACCGGCCTGCCACTGAGCCGCGTGTTCATGGGTAACGTCCCCGCCAGCAAGTTCGAAGCCATCGGTACCGAGTTCGGCAGCCGTGCCTTCTCGATGCGCGTCACCCCCGGCACCAATTGCGACACCACGGGTAAAAAAGGCGTGGTGACCTTCACCGGTGCCTATGGCGCGGCAGGTGCAGGCGGCGACCTGCACGCCCTGGAGCCAGGCAGCACCGACGGCCTGGCACTGGCGATCAAGGACATTACCGGCGCCCTGATTGCCAACGGCAGCGACTCCAAGGATTACGATCTGGACGAAACCGACCCGACCGACATGCAGTTCTCGGCCCACTACCGCTCCACCGCCGCAAGCGTAGCCCCAGGCCCGGCAAACACCGACCTCGCCTACGTGTTCACCCTGAAGTGATCCCTACGCCCGGCTTCTTGAGGCCGGGCGTCCTTCTGTTGCAATTCACCCCACGGCCCGCCATGAACCTTCATCCCCAACGCCTTCGCCGCGCCCTGCTGAGCCTGGGCCTGGCCGCGTGCCTGCCCTGTGCACAAGCCGCACTGACCATCAACGCCACACGCGTGGTACACACCAGCGACGCGCGTAGTTCGTCGGTGGTGGTCGCCAACCCGAGCAATCGCCCGTTCGCCGTGCAGACCTGGGTCAACACCGAGCAGGACGACACCCTCGCCGCCGTGCCGCTGATGCCCGCGCCTGCCCTGTTCCGCCTGGATCCAGGCAAGGAGCAGATGGTGCAGATCAACGGCCTGCCCAACGACCTGCCGCAGGATCGTGAGTCGCTGTTCTTCTTCAACGTGCAGGAAATTCCGCAGCAAGTCAGCGGTGGCGAGAACGTGTTGAACATTGCCGTGCGTACGCGCATCAAGCTGTTCCACCGCCCGGCACAGCTCAAGGGCAAACCTGAAGATCAACTCGAGCGCCTGGCCTGGTCGCTGCAAACCCTCAACGGCAAGCCGCATCTGGTGGTCGACAACCCCTCGCCGTACCACTACACCTTCAATCACCTACGGGTCGGCACTGGCAGCCAGGCGCATGACTTGCGAGCCGCTGCCATGGTCGCGCCCTTCGAGCGCCAGGCCTACCCGCTGCCCGCCGAGCGAGCGCGCCCGTCGCAGGTACGCTTTGCGATCATCAACGACTACGGCGCGGTGTCCGCGGAAAAGACCGGGGACATTCGCTGAGTCAGGCAACCAGCGTCAGTTGCAACTCGAAATCCCGGCTGCTTGGCCAGGTCACCCCGGTGTCCAGGCTGACACTCACCTGAACCAGCAGCCGCGTGTTCAAGGCCAGCCCCTGGAGGAATGTCTTGGGTACGGTCAAGGTTGCGCCACCGCCGAGCAACCCGGCATCGATCTCCGCCTGGGTGACAGCATGCGAGTCGACAACCGTGTGGGCGGCAGCCCCCCCACGCACAATGATTTTCACCCGCTGATCGGTACTGGCCAGCGGCCAGAGTTCCTGGGTGATGGTCGCAGCATTCCCCACCTTGGCCAGGCTCAAGCTCCCCACGCTGGCTTCCAGCACTTGCGGCGATGGGGCAAAGGGCTTGTAGACGAGCACCCTGACCAGGCGCCGGCTCGACTCGTCGCCGGTGGCCGTGTAGTACAACGGGATGGTCTTGCCGCTGTGCGCGGCCAGACGCTCGTAGGGAATGGCGAACGCCCGGGTGCCAGGGCTGCCAGTGACGCTCACGGCCCCGGTCGTGCCGGGCTCGCCCCACTGCATCACCACCGGTTCCTGGCGACCTACGCCGGCATCTTCCGGAATACGCGCCTCCAGCTCGCCTCGCAGTGCATTCAGGTCAAGCACCACCGTCTCGCCGGTCCCTGTGGCCATGGGTAACTCTGGCCGGGACAAGATGCGCGGTGCAGGGGTTGCCTTGACCGCGAGGGTAATCACAGCCGAAGCCCGGCTCTGGTTACCGGCGCGATCGCTGATGCGGTAGTGCACATGGCGCTGCCCATCCCCACGTTCGCGGATCAGGTCACCGGCCAATACCAGTTGCAGGGGCTTGTTCAGATCGTCGACCTCCAACACCCGTTCCTCGACCAGCTCATCAGCCCCTAGCTGGCGGTCCCAATAGTAGGAAATCCGATCTCCGACCATCGGCGAGGTGTAAGCGGGCAACTCGGCCAACAACTGGTCGCCGTTGTTCAGCAAGTACTCCTCCGTCACACCGGCGGTGATGACTTGCGAGTCGAACTTCAGACGGTCGTCGAGGGTTGCCAGAGCAGGCGCGGTCAAGTCGATAGTCAAGGTCAAGGGCGCTGAGTCGGACTGGGCGCCGTTGTAGATCACCACTTGGTAGTGCAGCACCGGTCGGCCCTCGCGCAGGTAATGGGCAGGCACCTCGAACAGCAAGTCCTGGGGAGAAATCGGTGTCGTCCAATGCCGCTGCTCCACCTGCTGGTTGTTCCAAAACAGCGTCACGGTTTCTTCGCCGAACTCCGGATTGGAATCCGTCCACTGCGGCACCTCAACTACCAGCGGGTTGAGCAAAGCGCTGACCGGCAACAGGTTAGGCTGCCCGCCCGGTACGTCGCCGAGCAACAGCGGCACCCTGGGCAATGCCGCAGGCTCGGCGACTGTCGATTGCGCACCGACAGCAGCGGAGCCTGACATCACTCGCTGATACCAACGCCCGATCTCGCACGCGATTCGCTTGAACATACGCTTTCACTCCGCAGACAAAAAAAAGGGAAGGCCTTGGCCTTCCCCGTCTCTCTTACCAGCTGTAGTGCAGACCGACGCTGGCCCCCCAAGGCTGCTCGATCCGCTCGCCGTTGCTGTAATCGAAATCGGCATGCACCTGCCAGCGCTCGGCCAATGCCAGCGCTACCCCGACGCCCAGCTCCCCACGGGACCCGGAGATGTCATCGCTGAAACGGTGATCGTTGACCTTGGCCGAATTGTTGGCAGCGAACTCATGGGCAAACGCCGCACGCACATAAGGCTGCACGGTCTGGCCATTACCCAGCTCGAAGTTGCGCCCGAAGGTGGCACCCGCCTTGCCCAGCAACGAGCGGGTGTTATCGCCGTCGACCCGCAGGCCGTTGTCCAGGCGGTAGCTGGCGCCTTGAATGTCGACTGCCGACCATTGGGTGTACGGCTCAATGAAGTAGCCATCGCCCAGTGGGATGTTGCGGCCAAACTCCAGCGAAGCACCAAGCCCGTGGTTGCGGTAGTCGCCGCCAGTGCGCGTGCCGTCACCCAGTTCAACCTTGCTGCTGTTATCGAAGCGGTTGACCTTGGCCACCCCATCGAAGTAGTAGCCACTGTCGGCGTCCAGCCAGGTGGCGTACAGGCCCAGGTAGTAGCTCTTGACCTCACCGCTGGCGCCACGGGCGACGTTCAGGTCAGAATTGCTGTGCCCGGCCATCACACCCACCAGCCATTGCCCGTCGCCATACGGCAGTGGCGCATCGACACCCAGCGAAAAGCCCTGTTGCACTTGGGAGTAGGCCGCGCCAGAGGCAGGCGAGGCATTGAACTTGTTGCCATAAGAGCGCACCCAGGCCCCAGACTTGCGCTCGTCCAGGCGCAGCTCGCCCATCCGGCTACGCAAGGTACTCAACTCGCCATACCATACGGTGGGGGCAGAGTTGAACAGCGCCAGCGCCGAGGCGGTGCCAGGGCTGATGATCTGCCGCGAACCATCGAGGAACCAGTCGTCGCCACGCTGCACCAGTTCGTAGGAGAACGCACCGATGGCCACTGGGCCGTTGACCAGCGAGAAGCTCGCATCGCCAGCGGCTGCGTGGATCAAGTGCAGCGGATTCTGCTCGGATGGCTCGTTGCCACTACTGGCGACCACCAAGCCATGATTGCCAGTGGCAGTGCCAATCTCGAGAAAATCGGTTTGGCCAGTGGAGAAATCGGCATCCATAACGAAGGTACCGTTACCGCTCAACGTATCCAGTTCAAGCCTCAAATATTCAGTTGGAGCACCGAAACGCACCACACCGTCGTTCATGGCCAGCGCGCCGACCTGGCTATCTTCGGTCATGGTCCAGCTGCCTTGGCTGTTGAGCGTAAGGCTCGCGACGTTCACCAGACGACCGGTGAGGCTGGCCTGGTTCTCCAGGGTCAGATTGGCGGTGGAGCCGGCATCGGCCACCACATCGCCGGTCAGCGTGCTGTCATTGACACGCAGGTTGGCGGTGGAATTGGCCGTCACCTTCATCAACACGCCATCGCCACCCACCAGGCTTGAGCCCGCGCCGACCAGGATGTTCGCGGTGGTGGGCACAGCGGCAGTCAGACCTACCAGCAGCGCCGGCCCGGTCAGTCCCTCGACCTGAGTGCCTAGCAAGGTCACCTCGGCCGCCCCGCCCGTGTTGTCACCATACATACGCAACCCGGCCGAAGCGCCGGTAATGATGCTGCCCTCGGCGAACAGGGTACCGCTGCCAGCGAGGCTCACGGCGGGGGACGTACCGGTGCCGACCAAGGTGCTGTTGGTGGCCGTGAGGCTAGAGTTGGAACTGATCAACGCCGCGCCATTTCGGCCTTCCACATAGCTGTCGGTGACCTGCGCTGACGAGCCGATACCGCCGCTGGTGATCAGGCGAATGCCGTAATTGTCGGCGACGATGCGCGCATTATTGCTCACCGCAGCGCTGCTGCCTGCGGCCAGTTCGATACCGTCCTCGCTATTGAACGCATCGATGGTGCCGCCATTGATGGTCACCGTGGCGTTGCGCTCGGTGCGTATATGATTCATGGTGGCGCCGTTGGCGGTTAGGTGTATGCCCTCCAGCACCAGGTAATCATCAACAGGCGTCGCAGCAGTGATGGTCCTATCGGAGATGACTGGGGTAGTGGCCCGCGCCAGCGGATGCACGGCAAGGGCCAAAGGGGCCAGCAAAACCCAGGCTTGCGCTCGGGCCGGCCAAGACTTGGGGCGACGGTCGCAGATCAACATCATGCAGCACCTCTCATTTAGCAATCGGCGAACGCGTCGCCACAACGGTCAAATTGAAAGGCGGCAAAGCTATACAGACGTGCCGACTTTTTATGTCGGAAAAGTCTGAAGCTTAGTTCCCCATCCGATGGACAGTCGGGGGGTTGTCAGCAAGTCGTCAGTAAAAAACCTCGCATGGCCCATTGGGGTCATGCATGGCGATTCGCTGTTCGGCCATGTTGGACACCACGACTTTATGTATCCCGCGCTTCAACAGCGCTGGGTCTTCGAACTCGTAAGTGCAACGTGCGCGGCCAGTATGGTTGAGCGCATCGTACTCATAGATAGGCAAAATGTAGTCGACGTAGGGTTCTACTCGCCAAGTGAAGCCACTGACTGGGTAATCAGTCCCCAACGTGACCGTTTCTTCGAAAGCGGCGTCATCGACTTCCTCGCTTCCCACCAGCCCATGCAGCACCCACCACTTCATGGTGACGCTGGCGCCCGCTACCAAACCATACTTGGACAGATCACCCACGGTAATCCGCACGGCCGGCTCTGCCGACGGATTGGCAGGGTCGACCAGCGACTCGCAACTCAACCAGCCCTTGGGGTTGACCCCTTCGAATACCGGCTCGTCCGGGTGCAACACCACGGCCGTCACATCGACGATACGCGGCTTTGACCTGGGGCTGTTCGGCACCAAGGTGCGAGTAAGCCGGTAATCCACGGCTTTTTGTCCGTTATCGCCGCGCTGGATGTACTCCCAAGCAATGGTGCGCTCCAGCGTGTCACCAGCCTTGTCGGCGGCGATTACCGTGTAATCGGCGCTGACGACATGCTCGCCGTCCCAGAAGAACTCGATAAGGTCGCCCACGGCCAGGTTCTCGTAGAGCTTGACTTCAAGTTTTGCCGGTTTGCCATCATGCTCGGGCAAGAGCACGTTGGCAGTAGTCGAGCCTTCGCCGTAGACATCGCAGAGCGGTAACAGATCATTGATGATCTCGGGCCAGTCGGGGTCGGGATCGGAGCCAGGGTCAACCGGGCCGAACGTCTCGAAATTGACTTGGACCTCTGTACTTTTGGTACCGACGCTTCGACCACCACGCCACACCTCATAGCTCACGGTCATGTCCTTGGTGCCTGTGGCAGGTAGGCCATAGGCATCGCGCAACACCTGAGGCAGTACGCTGACCACCAGCGGGAACGTCTGACCAGCACCGATCGCTCGTCTATCCAGCAGGGTGCCCGCCCACGTAACGCTGACCTCATCGCTGGCTTTCCAATTGTCGAACACCGGGATGTGCACTTGCACGCCCAGCACCGCATCTTCGCGGTCGATCAGACCATCGGCGGCCAGTGGAACCACAGGCTCTTTCAGGTTTGCCGGCATAGCCCCCAGCGCCACCGACACCAATTGCGGCAGGGAAAGCTGGCCAACGTTGCCAGCTTTGTCCACCAACACATAAAACGCGAAAAATTCTCCGTCACCTGCGGCTTCGATGGCCGCTCTAGGAACGGCAAGCGCCTGAGACGGCCCGGTAACGTCGGCACTGCCGACCGGCGTCACCTGGTTGAAGTCGTCGGGCATTTCCTTGAGCCAGTAATAATGGACCTTGTCTCCCGGTGCGCGATCAGGATAGTCCGGAAGCGTCAGGCTCACAGCGGCTACGTTGGCATCGGTAACCGGGGCTATCGCGGGCACTGCGGGGGGAACGTTACCTTGGTTGGGCGCGACACGGTCGAAGCGCAACGAAAGACGACCGGAGGTCACCTCGCCCCCCATGTACCCCTCCACTTTACATTCAAAGTAATGATTGCCATCGCCATAGACTTCAGCCGTTTTATCCAGCTCCTTTTCAACGACCGGATCGCCCGGCTGCTGAAGATTTTCCTGACTGTATTCGCCTGTGAATAAGACTTCCGGCGTGGTACTTGATCCAGAGAAATGGTAGACCGTCAATGTATCGGTAACGCCTGGCGGCGCCAAATCGTTCCACTGCGGCACAACCAGCACCAACTTCTTGGCTGGATCTTTCAATACGCTCGCCAGCACGGTGTTGTCTGTGTCCACCAATACATCATCAGCATCTTTTATACCCGGTGCTGCGAAATCTGCCATTGCACCCTGCGATTTACGCGCCGCCCGGCGAACTTCTTCAGCCTTGGACAATATTTTTTTGAACCTGCCCATCTTTCGCCTCCACACTTACCGTGTTCACAGTTAATTTGATGAGTCGGCCCATGAACGACTGCCTGCCGGACCCGACAAGAACGTACAAAATTAGGAGCACACAATGAGTTACCTACAAAGATTGAGCACGCGTTGTAAATGACGCGCAACTGGCATTTTTATCAGTTTGACAGTTGAAATTTCATCGACTAAACAAGATCGTCCACCTGCTGATTAGCGCGTGCGTTGGCGCTCGGAGCACAACCTAAACTTGCTTGGCGAGCAAAAACCGGCTGGCGTTGCCAGCCTTGTCCAGCAACCGATACATCACCAGGAACTCGCCAGCACCCACTGCTCGAATCGCGCCTGCGCAATACGGGCTCGGGATTCTCGATAGCGGGCACCACACTCACCGTCGACGCTGACGCGTTGGAGGCTTTGGCACCCCAGCAGCCCGTTTGAAACAACACTGTATCTGTCGTGTTCATAGCACCTCCCGCCACAGCCACCCGACCGGTCATACCGTCGAATGGCGTGGCAGGCACAGCGCTATCAGGCAGGCTGCTGGTCTTTGCCAGCAGGATCGGCCATGGCGCTACCGCCCTGGCTGGCCAGCCGATCCAGCGGATCGTAGCCATAGTCGGCCTGCGTACCATCGGCCAGCTCGACCTGCTGCAACTGCCCCAGCTCGTTGTAGCTCAGCGTGCGCTGGTCCTGGTCGAGCGTGAGGTTGCCATCTGCGTCATACGCAAGGTCGATGGCGTTCGGGTAATCCGCGTGGGAATTGGTGATTCCGGTCAGTTGCGCCGGGTCCAGCGGGTTGTCGAACTGGTACTCGGCTGTGTTCTTCTCTTCACGGCCCGCCGCATTGGGGAACCAGGTATCGACGCGGGTGATGTTGTCCAGCTCATCGAAGTCGAACGCCTGGGCATTGATGGTCTTGCCATACGGATCGACCGGCGCCAGCGATCCTTCACACTCGTAGCTTTCAAGCCGTCCGCGCTTGTCGTAGTAATAGGTCTCCAGGCGCAAGGTTTCGCCGTCCTCCGTGGCCAGGTGACGCTCGATCAGCGCATCGGCGGCGTCGTAGACCTGGGTGAGCACTTGCACCTCGTCCTGCAACTCGAAACGCCGCTCGATCTCGCGATCGAAATCGTCATAGCTGAGGAAAGTACCCAGGCGCTGGGTGCCATCGCGGGTGATGTAGCTCTGCATGCGCCCAAGCGGGTCATAGGCGAACACCGTGCTCAGCGTACCCAGTGCCGTCGTGCTAAGGCGCCCCTGGCCGTCGTAGCTGTAGGTCTGGGTGTTGCCCAGCACATCGACGTAGGCCAGCTCGCGGCTGCGCAGGCTGCTGCGGTAGTGCATGGTGTAGGTGGCCAGGGTACCTGGCTCCTCCTGCACCGCGCGCACTTCGGACTTCAACTCGCCGGTGCTGAAATAGCTGCGCTCGAGCACCTTCACGCCGTTGTCCAAACAATGATTCAGGCGTGCGTTCTGCTTGTCATAGTCGTAGTCGAGCGTACCGCTGGAAACCCGGCGCTGCAGCGGTTCCTCACCCAGTTGCGGTTGGTAGACGTAGTCGATGCGCGCTTGGCGCGGCGTGATCACCCAGCTCGGCTGACGCTGGCCTGGCAGGTAGTGCAAGGTTCTGGTGCGCCCACCAGTGATGGACTTGATCATGCGGCCCAGGCCATCGAATTGCTGCTCGCCAAGCAGCTTGCCTTCTACCTCGATGCGCGTCGGCAAGTCTTCGCTACTGTGCTTGGCATAATCACGGTGCACGACGCTGCCATCGGCGAGGGTATGGTCGACCAGGCGATCAAAGGCGTCATAGGCGAACTTGACGATGGACTGGCGGGCATCGATCTCACGCACGGTACGCCCCAGGCCATCGTAGAAGTACTGGTGCCGGCTGACCCGTTTGCCCTGGGTATCGACCCGCAGCATCTCGCTCGGCTGGTCGAAGGCGTTGAGCCATTGCAGGGTCTTGCCGCCCTTGGTGCTGCCGTCGGCGCTCTGCGACCAACTGCTGCGCAGCGGCTGATTCCCGTCAGCCTGAGCCTTGCCGGGCGCTGCGCTGCGGGCATGCCGGGGGCGCCGGGCCGGGGCCTGCTCGCCTGGCAGCGAGCCGATCAGGTCAGTTTGCTGGACATGCATCACACCGTCGGCGCCCACCTCGGCGCAGTTCTGGTTCCAGCCGTCGTAGCGCAACGTCCTGGACAGTTTCAGGGTGACCGGCACCAGCGGGCCGTCAGGGTCACTGGGGTTGGGCTGGTCAAGCCAGTCATGCTCGACTTCCTCTACCAGGTTGCCGAACACGTCGTAGCGCGCGGTGTAGTTGACCCGGAACTTCTCTGCACGCGCTGCATCCTGAGCATCGGCATCATGGCGCTCGGTCCTGATCGGGCGGTTCAGGCCATCCAGCACGGCCAGCGTGGCCACCCCCTTGACGTTGGTTTCGACCTGCCGGGCTTGCTGGCCCGAGGTAGCCACCAGCTCGTAACTGTAGTGCCGCGAAGCGCGCAGCGCATCATCGTTGGGCGCAACGGTTTCGCGCACGACCCGGCGCAGTTCGTCGTACTCGTAGGCGATCTCCACGTCGTTGTCATCGCGATTGAGCAGCGGCTCGCCAATCAGCATGCTCTGGCGCAGAGTGACCTGCTTGATCGAATGGCGCCGTTGCTCCTCTTCCCCCTCAACGGGTTCGTCGTGGTCGAAGCCGGTCAGGGTTTGCACGGTTTCCAGCACGCTGGCGTTGTCCAGCGCCTGGTACTGGAACTCGGTCAACGTCGCGGTATCCGGATCATCGTGCAGCGTCACTACCTGGCTCTGCACAAGGCCATGACGCAGCGCGTCCTGGGGCGCCTGACAGTAGGTGTACAGGGTATCGCGCAGGGTACCGACGGCCACCTGCGCCAGGGTTTCCTGGCTCACTTGCAACCAGTATTCGCCGACCGCCCGGCGCAGGCTGCGCTCGCGCGAAGCCAAGGTGGAGTCGAAACGCGCATATCGATAGAACGTTTGCAGCACCGGGGCTGGCGACGCACTGTCGAACCGATCCGAGGGATGAACCGTCTGGCACTTGAGGCTGCGCACGAAGCCCTGCGGGTCTGGCGGGCAATCGCTGCCGCTACCTGCTACCGGGTAATACTCATTGACCGTGCGCACACCGCTGGGTAAGGCTTCGAGGGTCGGGTTGCCGAAGTCGTCGAACTCGGTCTCGGTGACCTCGGTACGTATCCGTGAGGGATCGTCACGCAGGCGCCACTGCTCGACCACCTGCTTGGGCAACTGGAAGAATCGTGGTTGCAGGACGAAGCTCAGGCTGGCGTCACCGTGGTAGGTGGTGTCGGTCTGGTTGACGTACCATTGCTGCTGGGATTGCGCAGGTGCGTCATAGTCCAGGGTCTCGCCCAGCTGTTCGGTCACCTGACGGGTCATCAGGTGATGGCGATCATAGGTGCGCTCGATCTTGCGCACGACCTCGCCCTGCCAGTACAGGCTTTCGACGCAACTGAACACATACGCCGCGCCAGCCTTGTACAGGTTGTCCTCGCCGTCGGTCCAGGTGATCCCGCTGTTGCCGGCCATGAAGTTTTCCGGGCTGTAGGTATAGCCCGTCTGCATGACCGGTTGCCCGCCACCAGGGTCGAGCGTGTGGGTCTTGACCCGCGGCAGCCGCTGGCGAGGGGCACCGGTCGGCAGCAAGTGGCCGGCATCGTCATATTCGAGGGTTTCGACAGCACCGGTAGGGGTCGCCACGCTGGCCAGGCAGGTCATGTTCTGGGTGCTGGCGTTGTTGACGTAGGTGAAGCGCCAGCTCCCTTGATCTGGGGTTGGCAGTACCACCTTGTCCACCTGGCGACCGCCCAAGTAAACGGCATAGGTGGCAAGCGCCAGGCCGCCTGCGCTCGCATCGGGGTGCAGATGCACGTTGTAGCGCGCATCGCTGGCGTACTCCACCTGTAGCAGCCGTACACCCGCCGCATCGACGATGCTGGCCAAGCATTGGTGGGCGCTGCCGGCTGGCCGCGTGTAGGCCAGCTCGATCCAGTGCCCGGAAGGTGCGTATACCCGGTATGGCAGGGCCACGGTCACCCCATTGCTGGTTTGCGAACGCAGGTGTTCCACCAACCCGGACTTGTGCACGATGCGGAAGTTGCTCGCATCGTCCTGATAGAAGTGGAAACTGAGAAGTTTCTGCTCATCGATCCTGGCTGGTGTCGTCGCGGTGCTGGTGACCACGAACTGCTCGCCGGTGTGCAGCGACAGGGCTCGGGTAGTGGGTAAGTACTGGCTGAGGTTGATGCTCCAGCCTTTGCCGTAGCCACTGTCTTCGGTGTTGAGCGGGTTGTAGGCCAGTTGCAACGGCAGCTCGGGGCCACGTAACTGGTTGGCCGGTAACCGTGGCAGCTGGATGGCCAAGGTGTACTGGCCCGTGCGCGGGTCGACAGCGTTATTCATGAAACTCATGAAATTGAAGGCGTTGGAGTGCACGACCGATTCTGTAGTCATCGTAGGGATCTCTGTATAGATGCAGGCCGCGATGCCTTGCCCAAGCAAGGCATCGCGGCTGAGGTCAGTGGCGTGCGGGTGGCTTGGACAGGAAGAAGCTATTACGCCCCTCCCGTCCAACACCGGCATAAGTGATTTGCAGGTCGTGCCGGTTACCCTGCTGGTCGAGCAGGCGGAACCTGAAGGCGCGCAGCAGGTGCTCGCGCTCGGCTTCCTCCTCGTCGGTGAGAATGTCCGGGTCGTCCGGTTGCTCGAAGCGCTGGCGGAAGTCATTTACCCGGTTCAGGCTCAGTAGCAGCTCACCTGTAGCCGGACGGCGGTTGGGATCGAGCGCCTCTAACGTCAACCCACGCTTGCCGGCCATGCGCACCAATGCACCGTCGTAGATCATCTGGTCCGATTCGCCACCGATCATGAAACCGCTGTAGCTGCACTGCACATCTTCGTATTCATCCGATGCCCAGCGCATGACCGACTTGTTGTCATTCGGCTCCACATCGATCGCCACGAACGGGATTCGCCGCCCTTCCGACATGACGTGTGTGAGCTTCCAGTAGTCGACGGTAAGCGTCATGTAGCCGAAGGTATCGTTTCCGACCACCTTGCCTTCCTGGCGTACCCGCTTGTCCTGCTCGTCCCACGGGTAATCCCTGGAGGCGTCGAAGGTCGGCAGCGTCATACCCTGCAACGCCACCTTGCCGTTCTGCTGACTGACCACCTCGGAATTGAACCAGCGTCCCCCCAGGCCAGACTGCTTGAACATGGCATAGACCTCGACCGGCACCGTCGAGGTGGTCTGCAACCAGTAGTTCGCAATCGTCTGTCCAGGGAGCGCGCGGGCGGGCGCGGGGTTGCCCTGGCCCGGGCGCATTTCCAGCAGGGGGTTGTGCGCGCGATTCATGACCCACGTGCCCGGCGTACCCGCCGCTGGCGGTTCGATACCGACCTCCACCACAGGGAGTTCGCTGCCATTGACGGTGTAGAACTTGAGCGACTGCAATTCGTCGTCGCTGATCGGGGCGTGGCTACCGTCGCCTGGGTCCCTGGTCTGGATATCTACCTGGACTTGAATCTGCTGCATGCCATTGGCGTAGCACTGCGGCGCAGTGATGGCCTTGACGTAGAAGTGGTCCAGATCATTCCAGTCGGTAACGGCCAGCGCTCGCATGCCGGTGCGCTGGCCGTGCTCGATGACGGCGTAGCCGGACACCCTGCCCAACAGCACCAGTCTGACGACACTGACCGACGATTGTGCAACCCCAGGCGGCGTATATAGCCCATCCGCCGAGATTTCACCGTCGCCAACGACTTCCCAGGCATAGTCGCTGCGTTGCAGGTGCTGCGGCGGTTCCTGGCCGATGTCGAGCAACGCCTGTCGCCAGTCTTCCGGCACGCGGAACTGGACCTGTCCAAAGGTTTGGTGGCGTGCCACGAAGGCCGGTTCAATGTCCAGCGATGCAGGCCGGTTAACGATGATCACACACGCCTCGGTGTCCTGCGCACGCCCCTTGTCGTTGTAATGGACACGCACGCGCTGGAGCTGGACTGGCGCAACCTGGCCGCTGGGCTTGTCTGGCGTGAACGTTGCCCGGTTACCGGCAGTGGTCAGCGTGCCAAGTTTTTCCCCTTCCAGACTCCAGGTGATACCGCTGCCGCCCGCTGCCACGAACTCGATCGGAGGGTTGTCAAGCGACCAAACGGCCGTTTGCGGTGCGATGACCAAGGGTTGGTCGTGCTCGACCACCAATGCCGATGCGGTGTGGGATTGTGGATCATTTTGCGCATGGGCGGTTACCAGCACCAGTTGCGTCGACTTGGCGAAATCCTGGCGCTCCCGCGTACTGTAGAGCCCCGTTGTCATCTGGCCCGTCGCTAACGGACGGAACAAGTTACGGGCGTCCCAAGCGACGGCACCACTGCCACCGGACATCTTGAACTGGCATTGCTCGGCAGCTACCAAGGTGGTAACCGCCGGGGCGATCTCACGGGTGAGCGGCCCCGCCTGCAACGTACCAAAACTCAACTGCTCGGCGCTTGCAAGCAGGCGGATCTTGCGCTTGCTGCCCTGGGACAATGATTCGAGCACCTGCTCTGGGGTACCCAGTGCCAGTTCCTGCAGATCCTTCTGCACCACCAGGGCGGCATCGACATCATCATCCTTGGACAACAGATAGGGATAGCGAGCACCTGGCAGGCCACCAGGCTCAAAATCCACGCCCAGCTGCATGAACAGCACCAGCGCACCGTCGCCCTCGCGGCCTTGCTCGCCCGCCCAAGGCGCCGGTTGCGTGATAGCCATCACGGACTTCGAGGTCATCGGCCGGTAGTCGCGCAGGTCGATGGTCGCCAAGCGCAATACGCGTCGTTCATCGGGTTGCTTCGCCAACCACTGCTGTAGGCGCTCGCCAATCTTGGCTCGTTCATAGGCGGTTTCACCCAGGTTGCAACTGAAATCCGTGGCCTGCCCTACGTCGAGCAGCACTTGAATTTGCCGTGACACCAGGTCGGTGTGTACGCTCAGTCGGCCGCGCGCCTCCAGCGTGAAGTCCATTGACTCGCGCACGCTCAGGCTGCGATGGAACCGTTGCGGCTCACCGGGCAAATGCAGCAGGTAACGATAGTCGGCGGCCAGCAGCGACATGCGCAGCGTGACCAGCCGATCGGTGGAGACAGATCGCTCGAAGGACACTTGTGTCGCGCCAAGCACCAGGCCCTCAATCTGGATCAACTGGGAATTACCCTCGTTGATGGAGAAGGTCTCAGTGAACGGCTCCAGGTACGTGAGGCTGCCCAGCCCTTCGAGGAATTTGTCCTGCAAGGTGAGGTTCAATGCCTTGCGACCGATGGCCAGTGCAGCCCCCCAACCCTTCAGCAGTTCTTCGTTACGCAGGCGCTGTGCCTGCATCTGTACCGAGTGATCGTTCATGGCCGAACCTGCTCGTTTGAAGTCTGCATGAGGGGAAGAGGCAGAATGGTGTAGTTCCACATCAAGTTGCGCGTGCCTCCCGCCCGGTCGATTGCCGCCACCACTACATAATGGTCAACGGAATCCGTGGGGAAGGTATACAAGCCGTTTGCGTCGAGGTTGCCATGCCCGCTGACCTTCACCCACGTGGTATCTTCAGGAAGCAATTCAAGTTCCTCGCCACCGTCCAGGGTGAGCCAGAAGCTGAACTGGATACCGTCGGCTACCGATTTGTGGGTGAAGTAGTAATCCTGCTTGGGCGGTTTGGTCAGGATCATCTCGCAGGTGCTGACCGTGCCATCGGCCTGCGACACCTTGACGCGGTCGACTCGCAACACTTTATTCAGGTCGCTATTCAGGTCGCTATCCAGGTCGCTGACGCCAGTCGGAAATACCGCTGGGCCGTGGTAGCGCCGCGCATCTTGCACATTAGGGTCATCCGCAATGACAAGCTTGCCGCCAGCATTGCCGGTGATCTCCCAGGTCAGTGCGCTTTTGTTGGTGGAGGCGGCCCAAACGAGGTAACCCTCATCGTTTTCGCCAGTCAGGTTGACCACGTTGACCAGCGGGAACACAGATACCGGTGCCGCGACCAGGTGCACCAGCGCCTTGCCAGTCCAGGAACCGTCGGTGGCGCTGGCCGTGACGATCACCCGCTTGCTGGAACCGAGAGCGGCGGAACTGGGGGCCGTATAAAGCCCTGTTGCACTGATCGAACCCACCGCTGCCGGGCTGACACCACGTTTACGGTCGCTGTCCAATGGATCCTCTACCTTCCAAGTTACCGCGAGGCCACTGGGTTGAACGGAGAACTGATGAGTTCCGCCAGCCGCTACTACCTTTTCAGCATCGGATAACTGGTAAGCGGTTAGCTTTGGCGCGATGTCTCCCAATATCGTCAAGTCACCTGGCACCGCAATCTCTTTCGGCACTACCACGGACGTGTCTCGAAACAACAGACCATTCAAGCGGAAGGCGTCAATGGTCTGGGTAAGCGATTTGAATCGCGATTGTAGAAACTTCAAATGTTCATAACAATGCTTCTCGAAATGCTCCGAAGTGTGTTTATCAAACTCAGCCTTGCACCTTGGATTGCCGCCGGATTTTTTTACGCTAACACCGGACTCAAGCTTTACCGCGACAGGCTGAATCTCGATGAGTGGCAAGCCGCTGGCTGCATCTTCGACCACAACCACCTTAAATTCTTGGACAAGATTCCAAGTGGCCGCGACGTTCCCGTCATATATGGCGTTACCGTTGTCGGGGTTGTCCATATTGAGTTTCGCGGATTGCGCATACATAACATCAGACTCACCTTGCCAGACCAGCTTTACGGTGTTATCCATGACCCTTACCGTCATTCCCGAAAACGGCATATACGTCGGCCAGCAAGAAAAAGACCACGGCTTGTCATCAATTCGGTATGTGTAATACCTGTCACTAATCACCAGCGTACCGCCCTCAAATACATATTTGAAAAATTGACCGTCTAGTTCTTTTTTGAATTCTCCGCCCAAACTAGTGAGCAATGACATGAGCTGAGGAATTAGCAAGCGGTCAACATATTGAGCATTCGAAATGATCAAATTGCTCGAATATCCCTGCGGCAGCATGTAAGGAATCGAGGTGTCGCTTGGGGGCAGCGCCCCCTCACGGTCATCCAGCCCGATCATCACAAGTACCTCGCCATCGCCAAAATCTTCGGCAGTGCGCAGGGTGGCTCCTCGCGCCGGGCGGGTCAGCACTCTGAACTTGCCAGGTTGCAGGGCATCCCCAGGGTTCTGACGAAGTTCGCTCAGCTGGAACTTTTTCTGAGAATCGCTCCATGTGGCGATTTCCGCCTTGAGATGCTCACCCAGTTTGACTCTCTCGAAGCGTGTATCCACACCGGACATCTCGAAGTCCGTCGCACCATTGCCCGCCAGGTCGAGCTCGACCTGCCCCGCCGAACCGACGCTACCCGGCGCGTTCCTGAGATTGATAGTCATCGTCAGTATCGGCCCGACCAGCCCATCGGCTAAACCCACGCGCTTGACCTCTTTGCGCGTGGTGCCTTGAGGTTGGGTGGTTTCGATGATTTTCCCGCCCACCGTGCGCATCAGGCAGCGGGCACGCGACTCGGTGATCACCGCGTTCTCGAACGACAGCCGCGGCTTGTCCAACTGCAGGCCTAACAACTGATGAGTAGTCCCGGCTACCGGATCGATCGAACTGTCGACCGGCGGGAACAACGAGGTCGCACCGAAGCGGGAGATGTAATCCTGCAACAGCAGGTAATTGGTTTTATTGCGATCGAATGCCAGTATGACATCCCAGCCTAATGTCTGCGGTTTTTTTGCCATTTCTTGCAAAAATTGGTTTTTCGTTTGCCGGGCCATAATAATTATCCTTTCATATAACAACGTAATCGTGGGAGATGTTTTGCTTATTAGATAACAGCAATCAATAAGCGCCTTACATCAAAATCGGCTAGTTTCACTACGCGCTTGCCAGTCATTTATTTAGGGAGACGAAAGCGTCGGGTACGGCATGCGTAGTTTTGCCGCCGTCGAAACTAATGCGTGCGGTCATGGTCATTCGCGAGTTGGCTGCCAACCCTCTCAGGTCTTGCAACGGCACTCTGGCCACAACCATTTTCTGGGACAGCTCGGAAGCACTCACCGGAACGGCGTCACGCAGGGTTTTCTGGTATTCACCCACACCACTCACAGCGATCGTGACCTGGTTGCCGACCGCCATGAACGGCCATTGGTGGAGCACAAGGTGCGGGTCTTCGGTGAGCTCGCCGAGCGACAAGTTGCCCAGTCCATCGGCTTCATCGCAGAGCACCTGCTGGTAGCCGTTACGTGGAACCGGATGGATCCGCAGGTTCAACGGCTCGGAAGCCCATTCACCCTGGCTGGTGGCCACGCTGTAGGTCACCGCGAAGCGCTTGGCTGATGCGTCGTTGCTCTGCTCCATGTTGGCGGCGATGAAATCGGCAGGCACCTTGAAGCGCAACGGGCTGTGCGGATCATCCGGAGCCTCCACCACGGTGCGGCCACCCTCTGTGTCGCCCAACCAGTGAACCTTGACCGTATCGTCCGGCTGCACCGCACTGTCAGGTACATTGACCCAGGCGCCGGCGTTGAAATCGGTCGCCGAACCCACCGCGTTGCCCGCGCCCTCAGCCGTGGTTTTTTCGACGCTCGGCGCCGGGCGTGGCCCACGGGTGCGCTCGACCTTGAACACAAGCGGCGCCGAGCTCATGGCCCAGCCTTCGCGGGCAATCTGGAAGAACAACACCACCTCGTCACCCACACTGGCGCCCAGCGCCTTGGGGTCGATCTGCCACTGCATCAAGCCACCCGCCAGGCTACTGGCATCCAAGCGCAGCGCTAGCGTGTGGCGGTTGTCCAGCTGAGTGCCAGTCCAATGGCACAGCACCAGGTCACCGGCCTCGACGCCCGCCGGGCAAGGCGCTTGAAGGGTTAGGCCATTGGCGAAAGCGTCCGGGTCCAGCACGTCCCCACCGGTAAAACCCACAATGCTCATGGCAGGCAGCAGCGGCTCGCTGGCGGGCTCTCCCTGCACCGCGAAGACCTGTTCCGACGATTGCAGCGTATCGGCCTGCCCCTTGAGCAGCACGGTGTAGTGCAGCACCGCCTTCCCATCCACCAAGTTGCGCCAGTCGGTACGCCGCACCTGGCATGCCAACGCAGCGCCCAGCTCGCCCGCCTGGGGTGAACAATCGTAGGTTTTTTCCCGAATCGGGGTACCGTCCTGCTCCTCGCCGTTGAGCAGCAAGGTCACCTGGTCGCCCACCTGCATAGCCTGGTACGGCGGGATATACAGGGTGGCGCCTGCAGTGGCCATCGCGCTGTAGTCGATGACCAGCGCGTGGGACTCCAGCGCCTGCACCGGTGCTAGCTGCTCCTCAAGCGCCGGCCTGCTGCGCAAGCCGACATAGCAGAATTGGCGCATCGATTCGGTTGGCAGATCATCGTTGACGCGGTAGGAGTAGAACACCCAACCGCCATAGGCGCCGGTCAGCAAGCGGTTGGCGATCTTCACGAGCACGCCATTGTCTGGGTCTGGGTTGATCACCGGGGTAACGGCATCAATATCGTCGATGGGTTCACCCTGCTCGTCCGACCCACGCCAGATCACCTTGATTTCGTCACCGGCCTGGATGCCGGGAAAGTTCACATAGGTTTCAAGATCGGCACCAGCCAATGCGTCCACATCGATCTCGGCGTTTGCGGTCAATGCAGGAATATGAGGAAGCGGGAAGCGCGTAGGTCCTGTCTGTTCAGCAGCGCATGCTTGCCCATCTGGTCGGTTTGTCGATTTCATGTACTGAAGCTCCACGGGTTTGGCACTTTTTTACGCCGCCACCCGTAAGCCGCCAACTGACAGAAATAATAGGTTCCCTTGATTGCCCCTGTATTCGCGCCGTGCCAGGCCACCTGATATTTTTACCAGTTGTGGAGGCTTGGTACGCTAAGGCATATTGAAAATTTAAATAATCAAGGCATGTTTTGCTGACTAGCAATTCTGTCAGGTGTGCAAAGCCACCGGTACTTTTATCCTCCAGATACGCACTACTCAAGCGTGACAGGTTGCAATGTTCAACCTGATGAATTATCGCGCCGCGTTACACAACGCCAAGCGATCCCAGCGTATTTCTGGAGAGACCAAGATGCTATTTAACCCCGTTGCACCCACCTCACGCAGACTGCAACCTGCCCTATTTGGCATGTTCTTGATCAGTTGCCTGGCAGGCAGTCTGGCGCAAGCAGCGAGCCCCAACACAGACGCCGGGCTGATTACCCTTTATGGCAAGAAAGGCGACATTGAGGACCCCGAGAACGATAACTACGCCACTTGTACCATCAAAGTTCCGCCCGCCGGCGCTGGGCGTTCTTTCGATGAAAACCTGAACAATCCCAGCTCGTCCTGTTATGAACTGCGCATATCGACCATTTCAATGTCGAACATGCCACCGGCCACCCAGATACTGCTGACCGACGATTATTTTTGCAACACCGCCCTGGACGACAGTTATGACGTAAGGCGTGACCCCGAAAGCAATAAAAACTTCTGGGTCAAACTCAGAACCGGTGCAGCCGGTGCCACATTGGAAGAAGAAAGTATCAGTGCGCTTACCTTCAAGGGCTTTGCCAGCAACGCTTCGCCCTCCTCGGGCAATATCAGCAAGGACGTACAGGTCGAAGATTTCAAGATCAGCGGCAGCAGCGATCGTATGACCTACACGCTGTCCTGCGTGCGGATCATCAGCTCCACCAACAAGAACACCAAACGCGGTGAATACCTTACACCCGTAGTCAATAGCGACTGGCACGAAGCGGTGAAAGAGTCGCAAAGCGTGGACTGGACTTGCCCCGCCGACAGCATGATCAGTGCACGCAAGCATGAAGGTGATGAAAACGGCAATACCGCCTACAAATGTGCCTCGCTTCCCGGCGTCAAAGTACTGCATGCCCAATGGTCGGCGAAGTTCCCGGAGTGCGGGATTAACCTCAAGGCCGATTACGACGAGGACAAGCACAGCTACAAAACCTGCGCCGAAAAAAAGTATGACAACGCCAATGCGCAGTTCCTGTACTTCAGTTGCCCCGCAGACCAAGTGATGACCGGCCGAAGCCACGAAGGCGATGAAAACGGCGACACACGCTACCAGTGCGCGGAGCTGTACCAAGGTGCCAATGAAGCCAAGAACCGTGTCACGGTATGGCCCGCCAGCTGGAGCGCTCCAATCAAGGAATCCAACAGCGAACATGCCTGCCCGGCAGGCCAGGTCATGGTCGGCAGGGCGCACAAGGGCGACGAGAACAACGACACCCGTTACCTGTGCGCCAAGCTGCGCGCGCCCGCCAATTGATCGCCATAGTCGGAGCACGCTTCCATGATTGCCTCTTCAAGCACCCACTCCAATGCGTTCAACTTCCTGGGCTTCATGCAGGGACAGGTCGACCCGCGCACTGGTCAGTACACCCTCGGCATCGAACTGCCGAAGCTCGCCGGTAACGACCTGATCGGCCCCACCCTGCCCCTGCGCCTGGATTTCAGCCCGCTCACCACCGAGGACAGCGGTTACGGCAAGGGCTGGAGCCTCAACCTCACGCAGTACGACCTGACCAGCCACACCCTGTCGCTGATTACCGGGGAAAGCTATCGGGTGACCAACGATGACCCCAAACCCGCCAGGATCGACGAACAGAAACTCGTGAGTTTCGAGTTCTACAAGGACGATGCCGACAACTACCGGGTAGTACACCGCTCTGGCCTGATCGAGCACCTGCGCGTGCAGGTCAGCAACGGCCAGCGCGTGGCCCTGCCGCACCGGGTTTACGCCGCTTCCGGGCATTGGATCGAGTTGAGCTATACCAGGCCCGCGCAGTTGAGCCATACCTGCCTGGACAGCATCCAGGATGCCACCGGCAGACGCTTGCTGTGGGTTGAGTATCAAAGCCTCAGCCAGTTCAACCTGCACCTGCACCCCGAGAACGGTGCCGATGGCGCGGCGCTCAGCACCTACACGGTCAAACTGACTAATCGCCTAGTGACCTCTGTGGTACTGCCCGAAGGCCAGGCGAACTGGGAGTTCGAGTACCTCAACAACGCCTCGACCCAGAACATGACCTGCCTCAAGCAGGTGCGCACGCCAACCGGCAGCCGCGAAACCCTCGCCTACGACGACGCTGGCCACCTGCTGCCCAGCGGTGCGCCGCTGGCCAGGTTGCCTCGCGTGAAGAGCCATGAGGTAGACCCTGGCTTCAAGCAACCAACCATGCTCACCGAGTACACCTACTCGGCCAACAACTTCATGGGCGGCAACAGCAGCCTGAAGTGGACACCTGGCGAAGACACGCTCTACAAGGTGCCCGGCAGCAGCACCTACTTCTATGAGTCGACGCAGACCCAGGCCCTGGATGGCAAAGTGGTGCGCAAAGTATTCAGCCGCTACAACCGCTACCACCTGTTGGTCCTGCAACGCACCGAACAGCTCGGCCCGGTGGCCGAGGTGCAAGCCTCGCGCACTGCGCAGCCGGTCGAGGACTGGCACATCCAGGAAACCGAGACCGTCTACCACGAAGACCTGAATCTCGACTTCGCCCTGCAACCGCGCAAGTTCCAGATGGCCAAGTACGCCATCGAACGCTGGCGCATGCAAAGCGACACGAACAAGTTCCGCCAGCAGGTCACCTACACCGACTTCGACGAGCATGGCAACCAGGTGCTGGAGGTGCAACCCAACGGCATTCACACGGTCAGTGAGTATTACCCCAAGGAGGGTGAGGCCAACGACGACGACCGGCACACCGGCTGCCCTGCCGACCCCCACGGTTTTGTGCGCAGTACCAAGCGGCGCACGATCTACCCCGCCGATTTGGGGCCAGGCGTGCTACCCGACGACATGCCCGAAACGATCCCCGCACTTGGCAACGTTGAATCCGGCGCCGTGGTGCTGTCCAGCGTGTTCCGTTACCAGCTGTTCGGTGCGCTCACCGACGCAACCCGCTCGGCCAGGGTGGCCGACCAATACCTGGTGATCGGCAGTGAAAGACTGGAGCAAGGCGAAGGGGGTGAGGCGCTCGTCCTTGAGCTGACCGAACGCAGCTACCTGAACCAACCTGACAAACCGACCTTGCATGGGCGTCAGGAACACGAGCAGAAAACCCTGTACAACCCGCAAGCCGACGGCCTGCTGGCCAGCGAAGGCATCACCACGCAGTGGCGCTACCCCAACGCAACGCGCAAGCACGCCGCCGCGCCGTTGGAGGTCAGGGAAACCGTTACCTGCAAGGGTCAGCAGAAAAACCTGCTCAGCCTGCATTCGAGCCTGACCGGCGACGTGCTGCGCCAACAGGACCTGCACGGCAACTTCACCGCTTACGAGTACGACGCCCTGCAACGGGTGGTGAAGCAGACCTTGGCCGACGGCACCCCGAACGCCGCGGTGCATACCTTTGCCTATGAGTTAGTCGCAAGCGCCGGTCAACAAGCGACCGTTACCGTGACCGACGCCAAGGGCGTGGCCACCCGCTCGTACTACGACGGCGCCTACCGCCTGATCGAGCAATGGCGCAAGACCGAAGCCGCCACTGACGAACAGAAAGTGTACGAGGCCAGCCACGATGCGCTGGGCCGTGTGATCGAGGAAACCCACTACGACCATGCCACGCAGTTCAGCGGTGGCCAGCTGGCGGTAAGCACCCGCTACGTATACGGCGCCTGGGAGGAAATCAGCCAGACCCTAAAGGCCGACGGTACTTGCCTGCACAACGCCTATTCGCCGTTCGGCGAGTTCGGTGACGTCAATGCCAACTGGCTGACCTCGGCCGAACAGCCGACCCTGCGCCAGCAGCATAGCGTGACCCACAGCGACCTTAACGACAGGACCGTGCGGGTGGAGCGCTTCGACAGCGACGGCAAGCTGGCTGGCCGCCAGGACTACTACCAGGATGGCCTGGGCCAGTGCCGGCGCGAAGAACAGCGCCTGCGCGACCCCGAATCCGGGCGCGAGGAGCTGCGCAGGACCCTGCATGCCTACGATGCCCATGGCCGCATGGTGCAGACCGAGCGCCCCGACAAATCAGTGCTGCGCCGCACGTTCGCCGGCCATAGCCGCAACGAGCTGGTCGAACGCATGGCGCTGCACACAACCGGCACGGCCCCTGGCATTACCGTGTGCGAGCGCGAGTTCGACGGCCTGGAACGCATGATCCGGCTAGCCGGCCCGCGCGAGGAAAGCTACACCTACACCGGCGAGCAGATGCTGATGAGCACGCGCACCACCGCCGCCAAGCGCGAGTTCGACTACACCTACGACACCAGCCTCTCCACCCAACCCAAGACCATCTCTGCCAAGGGCCAGACTGCGAACACCTACGCCTACGACAGCAAGACCACCGCGATCACCAGCGCGGTCAATCCGGCAGGCGTGCGCAGCTACCAGTACACCGACCAAGGCTACCTGCTCAAGGAAACCTGGGATGACACGGCCGGCGGCGACCGCTACGTCTGCGACCACGTCATCTCGCTGCAAGGCCGACCACTGGCGCGCGACGACAGCGACCAGCAGCAAACCCGGCATGGTTATGACACCCACGGCCGGCTGGCCTGGACCACCCAGGGCAACCTGCGCGCGGACTTCACCTACGACGCCAACGGCAGGCTGTGGCGCACCGAGACCCGCGACCTCGACAGCCAGCACGCCCTCGTCTGTGAGCAGTTGTACGACAGCCTCGGACGCGAAATTACCCGCCACCTGACGCGCTTTAACGGCACGGTCGAGCTCGACAAACAGACCATCACCCAGGTGTGGCGCGACGATGACCTGCTGCATAGCCGCAGCCTGGCCCACGATGGCAGGCAACAACTGAGCGAAACCTTTACCTACGATGCGCGCAACCGCCTGGAGGCCTACCTGTGCGAAGGCGAGCCCGCCGCCCTGCCCTGCAATGCGAAAGGCCGCGCCATCGAGGAGCAGGACTTCAGCTTCGATGAGCTGGACAACCTGGTCGAGTGCAAGACCTGGTTCGCCGATGGCACGCGCGATACCGCCACCTACACTTGCGTAGGCTTGCGCCTGACTCGGGTAGCGCACACCCACGACGACTACCAGCCCAAAATCGTCGATTTCAGCTACGACGACGACGGCAACATGCTCAACGACGAGGCCGGTAACCAACTGGTGTATGACGAGTATGGCCGCCTGAAACAGGTACTCGATGCCAAGGGCCAGGCGCTGTTCGGCTACCGCTACGATGGCCATGACCACCTGGTAGGGGTGCGCGAAGGCGCAGCGACACAGGAAAGCCTGCGCCGCTACCAGAACGAACGCCTGCACAGCACCGTCGAAGGTAACCTGCTCACCCAGTACCTGTACGACGGCGAGCGCCCGCTGGGCCTGCAACAAAAAGGCGATGCTGGGGCCACGCGCCTGCTGCTGAGCAACATGAGCAACAGCGTGCTCGGCGAAACGAGCCAGGGCAGCCTGACCGAGGCCCGCTACGCTGCCTACGGCGGACGTGACCAGTCGGGTCAAGCGCCAGAGTTGCAGGGCCTGCTTGCATTCAATGGCGAGGCGCGCGAGCGGGCGCTGGGCTGGTACCTGCTGGGCCGCGGCTACCGCGCCTACAACCCCGAGTTGATGCGCTTCCACAGCCCGGACTCGATGCCCCAGGAGACTGCCGGCATCAACCCCTACCAATATTGCCTGGGCGACCCGGTGAACTGGCGCGACCCGACCGGGCACGCAGGGCAGCCCACCACGCCGCCGGCGACCGCGGGCACGCGGCGCAAGAAAGCCAACAAGACCGGCCTGTGGATCACCCTGGGTATCTCGATCGCTGCCGCGCTCCTCTCCATCGTCACCTTCGGGGCCGGCGCGATAGGCGCCGTGGGTGCCGCAGGCTCCTTCGCAGCGCTGTCGGCAGCCACCAAAGTATGGATGGTGGTCGGTGTTACCGGCTCCTTGCTGCAGTTGGGCGGTACCGCAGTCCAGGTCGCATCTGTGCTCGAGAAGGATCCGGAAAAAGCCAATACGCTTTGGGCCATTGGCGGGGCGGTCAGTTTCCTGGGCACGATCATGACCGGTTTGGCAGCATCGCAGATGTTCTCGGCGAAGGCGGCGCTTCAGGCGGCGGCGGCGAAGAACGTAGCGGGTGCGAGCCAGTCGGAGGCAATGAAGGGGCTTGAAACCAGGGTTACGCAGCTAGAACAACGGCCACCTCAGCGAGGGGCTCGTGGGCCTGAGGGACCTCAGGGACCACAAGGACCACAAGGACCACAAGGAGAACCGGGAGTGCAGGGCGCGCAAGGCAGGGCGGGTGTTGACGCGCCAAGCGGGGTCGGTGGGGTAAGAAATAATCCGATCTTTGTCGACGAAAAGAGCCCTACACCCACACCACCAAGTTCGCCATTACCCCCCACCAGGCCCACAGCAAGCGCAAATCGGTGGGTATCTGCCCCAAGCGGCGGCATGGTGCAAGTAGAGTCCATGGATGTTGAAAAGAAAGCTTTAAAGTCGTCTAACGGCTGAGCCCTTCGAGTGAACCTCTCCTGACACGAGAGGTTCACTCCTCTGACTTAGTCGCCTAATTCGTCAGATCACGCCTACATACCCTTTCCTCCCTCCTCCCTAACCTTCCTCTCCACGCTCAGCCCGCCAAGGCGTGGACGAAAGTCCACAACCCAGCGACCTACCTCACATATCCGAGACCCCTTCATGCGTCACGCCAACCGGCGTCGGCACCCGCCGTCACCCCTTCGTTTTGCACCGCTGCTGGCCCTAGGCGGCAGTTGCCTGCTGCCCGCTGGCCAGGTGGCCCAGGCCGAAGAGCCTAGGCTGAAGTTCCATTCCGGTTTCATGCGCCAGGCCCCCGGCCAGCCGCCGGGTAGCGCCGAACTGGCCTTGCAGGCGTTGGCCGAACAACAGTCGCTGGCCGCCGGGCGCTACCCGGTACAGGTACGGGTGAACCTGGCCCACAACGGCGAGCACACCCTCGACTTCTACGAAAAAGGGCCGGGCCTGGGGCTTGCCCCCTGCTTGAGCCCGGCCCTGCTGGCGGAGCTTGGGTTGCGCCTGGAGCGCCTGGAAGCCACTGTCGACCCCGATACCGCGTGCATTGACCTGGCCGCCCAGCTACCCGGCGCCGACGTGAAGTTCGACAGTGCCAGCCTGCAACTGGACATCGCCATCCCCCAGGCAGCGCTGCGCCGCGACGTGGCCGGCAGCGTCGCCCCCGAACGCTGGGACAGCGGTATCAATGCAGCCTTCGTCAGCTACCAGGCCTCGGCCCAGCACAGCAGCCGCCGTGGCGGGCAGAGCCGCAGCCAGCAGGACCTGTACCTGAACAGCGGGGTCAACCTCGGCGGCTGGCGCCTGCGCAGCAACCAGAGCCTGCGCGAGGATGAACACGGCCGCCGCCACTGGAACCGCAGCAACACCTATGCCCAGACCGACCTGCCTGGCACCTGGGGCACCCTGACCCTAGGCGAGACCTTCAGCAACGGCGAAGTGTTTCGCAGCCTGCCATTCAAGGGCGTGCAACTGGCCTCGGACCTGGGCATGCTGCCCGACGTGCTGCAAAGCTATGCCCCGGTGATCCGTGGCGTGGCGCAGAGCCGGGCAAAGCTCGAGGTACTGCACAACGGCTACCCGATCTACAGCACTTACGTCGCCGCCGGCCCCTACGAAATCGACGACCTGGGCGTCGGCGGCGGCAGCGGCGAGCTGGAGGTGGTGCTAACCGAGGCCGATGGCCAGGTGCGGCGCTTCATCCAGCCGTATTCGAGCATCGGCAACCTGCTGCGCCAAGGCGTATGGCGCTACACCGCAGCGCTGGGCCGCTACAACCCGGTCGGCGACAGCGACCAGCCGAAACTCTGGCAGGCCACCCTGGCCCGCGGCATCGACTGGAACACCACCCTGTATGGCGGCATGCTCGGCGGCGACTACTACCGCGCCGGGCTGCTCGGCGCGGGTCGCGACTTCGGCCAGTACGGCGCCGTGTCACTCGACCTCACCCACGCCAGCAGCGACCTGGGCCGCGACCTTGGCAGCGTCAGCGGACAGAGCTATGCCATCCGCTACGGCAAGGCCTTCCAGACCCGCACCAACCTGCGCTTCGCCGGCTACCGCTACTCCACCGAAGGCTACCGCGACTTCGACGAAGCCGTGGCCCAACGCAACGCCGACCAGTACTACATGGGCAACCGCCGCAGCCGCCTGGAGGCCTCGGTGCATCAGCAACTGGGCCTGCGCAGCTCGCTGAGCCTGAGCCTGACCCAGGACGACTACTGGAACAGCGACCGCCAGCGCCGCCAGTACCAGTTCCAGTTCAACACCCAGTACCGAGACATCGGCTACAACCTGTTCGCCTCGCAGTCACTTGGGCGCAACAACCTCAGCGACCGCATGCTCGGCGTGAGCGTGACGATCCCGCTGGGGCTGGGCAACAGCAGCAGCGCCAGCTTCGACATGCAAACCCAGGGCGGGCGCCACATCCAGCGTGCCAGCCTCAGCGGCAGCGACCTGGACAACCGCCTGGGCTACCGCGCCGCGCTCAGCCGCGACGAGCAACAACGCAACAGCCTGGAACTGTCGGCCAGCTACCAGACCGCCCACGCCAACTATGGTGCCGGCATCAGCGAAAGCCGCGACCAACGCAACCTGTCGGTGAACGCCAGCGGCGCCCTGCTGGCCCACGCCGGCGGCATCACCCTGACGCCCTATCTCGGCGAGACCAGTGCCTTGATCCAGGTGCCGGACATCCCCGGCATCGGCGTGGAAAACGCCCCCGGCGCGCGCACCAATGCCAGCGGCTACGCCGTGGCGCCGCACCTGCGCCCCTACCGGGTCAACTCACTGAACCTGCGCACCGAACAGCTAGGGCCGGACATCGAACTGGACAACGGCTCGCAGGCCGTGGTGCCGCGACGCGGGGCCATCGTCAAGGCCACCTTCGCTGCGCGCCAGGTTACCCGCCTGATCCTCACCTTGCAGCACGACGCCGGCCAGCCGCTGCCGTTCGGCAGCCAAGTCAGCGACGAACAGGGCAATGTCGTGGCCATCGTCGGCCAGGGCGGCCAGGCACTGATTGCCACCGGCCCGCAGGCGCAAACCCTGGGCGTGCGCTGGGGCAAGCAAGGCCAGCAACACTGCCGGCTGGCGATCGACCCAACACAGATGCAACAGCGCCAGGGCTACCACCTGCAGACCCTCACTTGCCCGACCACCTGAACCCGAAGGTGCCAGTGATGGCGCCTCGCTATACGGATTTACGCATGTCCACCCTCAAGCACCTCTACGCGGCACTCAGCCTACTCGCGCTGTCCAGCGGCGCCCACGCCATCCCGCATTGCGCCTGGCTCACCACCCCTGGCCCGCTGCGCTATGACATCGACCTTGGCAATACCTGGGTGGCCCGGGATGCTCCTGTCGGCAGCATGATCGGCCAGATCCGCAACCTGACGGCGGCCGAGGCGCAAGGGCGCCAGATCCGCTGCGACAACGACGGCAGCGGCACGCTCACCTTCCAGGCCTCCCCGGCGGTTCCTGTGCACCCCAACCCGCTACCACCGGTCAACAGCTGGAACGTCGATGGCAAGGTCCTCGACACCGGCATTCCAGGGGTGGGCCTGTACATTCGCCTGGGCTTCCCCTTCACCGGTGGCGCCAGTAATGCCTTCACCCCGAAGAACGATGTCGCCATTCCCTACGACGGCGACCACGCACGCGAAGTCGGCGCCACGCCGATCCAGATCAACACCGCCAGCACCTTGATCGCCAGCTACACGCTGATCAAGACGGGGCCGATCCCCGCCGGGCTACAGCGTTTCGGCAAACAGATGGCGCGCAGCCAGATCACCGACCTGGGCAGCGCGCTGGATATTCATGTGAGCGGCGGCGTGCAGCAGGCGCAGTGCACCCTGAAGGCCGACGCAGTCAGCGCCGATCCGGTGCAACTGGGCACTCATGAGGTGAAGGATTTCACCGGGGTGGGCAGCACCACGGCAGCCACGGACTTCCATATCACCCTCAGCGATTGCGAGGACGATTCGGCCGGCAGCATCGCCCGCGCCTTCGTGCGCCTGGAAGGTGCCCGCGGTTCGGTACCGCTGCTACCAGGCCTGGGCGTGTTCGGCCTGAGCAGCAACTCCTCTGCCGCTGGCATCGCCATCCAGTTGCTGCGCAGCGACAACACCCCGATGCCACTGCAACAGGACGAGCCGGTCACCGCGCTGTCGATCGGCGTGACCCGCCTGGACTTCAAGGCCCGCTACTACCAGATGGAGGCCAAGGTGACGCCTGGACTGGCCGAAGGTGCGCTGGACTTCACCATCAGCTACCGCTGAAAACGCTAAAGCCCTGGGTGCCAGGTGGCACATCCAGGGCTCTTGGGTGTTTTTCGACAACGGCAGAAACGAAAAAAGAGACTTTCGTCTCTTTTTTCGTTTCGATGTTTGGAGCGGGAAACGAGACTCGAACTCGCGACCCCGACCTTGGCAAGGTCGTGCTCTACCAACTGAGCTATTCCCGCAAAGTGAAGCTTTACCGCATTTGGCGTGAAACGCTTGAAGCCTTTCACCACCTACACACCGCCACGGCGCTGTGCTTTGAACTGGAGCGGGAAACGAGACTCGAACTCGCGACCCCGACCTTGGCAAGGTCGTGCTCTACCAACTGAGCTATTCCCGCAATGTGACGTCCCCTAGGGGACTCGAACCCCTGTTACCGCCGTGAAAGGGCGGTGTCCTAGGCCACTAGACGAAGGGGACTAAGCCGACGCTTTTCAGCGTACCAGGTGATGAACCTCACGATTCAGCCTGGATTTTCTTTTCCTGCCCTGCCGAAGCAGTGCCGGAGAAACTGGAGCGGGAAACGAGACTCGAACTCGCGACCCCGACCTTGGCAAGGTCGTGCTCTACCAACTGAGCTATTCCCGCATTGGCGTCCCCTAGGGGACTCGAACCCCTGTTACCGCCGTGAAAGGGCGGTGTCCTAGGCCACTAGACGAAGGGGACACACTACAACATTCACTCCCTGAAGCGTTTGGCTGTGTGCTTTACGCTGCAAGTGGCGCGCATTCTATGGATGCCTCGACAACCCGTCAAGCCCTTTATCAAAATTTATTTAAATCAATGACTTCCCGTTTTCCTGGGCGCTTGCATCGGGTGCGCCCAGGGTTTGACGTTGCTATTTTGACGCCAGGTCGGCAAGCTCATGGCAAATCGCTATGAGCTTGAGTAATCCTGGCGTTGGCCGATAGCAAGGGACAACGATCGTTCGCGGTTGAACCCGCTGCCGCCAGGTTCGGTTCGCACACTTGGCACATCTGCCGGGCTGCACTGTTCGCCATCGGACGAACTCACTACACTCACGTATAGATGCAACACTTCTTCTTGATGAGGCGTTAACGGTGACACCACTTCTGATCACCCTGCTTATCGTTGCGGGTATCGCATTGCTGATCGTGATCGGCTACCTCAACAACGTGGTCGAGAACGGCAAGCTCGAACGTGCCCGGCTCAAGGTGGAGCTGGCTGAGCGCCTGCGCCGCTGCGGCGAAATCTCCGAAACTTTCCCAGGTCAGTTCATGACGCCAGCGCTCAAGCTGATGCTGAGCCGCCTGGAACTGAACCTCAACCAGCGCCAACTGGCCCTGGACAAACACAACACGCCACTCAAGACACGCATTGCCGAACTCGAAGGCCTGATCGCCCTGGGCGAGAAGATCCCGGTAGGCAATCCGCCCTCGCCCATCCACACCGAAGTCAAGGCAAAGGATGTGCGTTTCTTGCTCGAACTGCTGCACAGCCAGATCGTGCGTGCCACCCAGGAAGGTTTCCTGGCCACCAACGAAGGCAAGTACTGGGTCAAGGAAGTTCGCCACATTCTGGTGCTGCTGCACATCGAGTTCTTCAACAACCTCGGCCAACAAGCCTTGCAGCAGAACCAGCCCGGCCAGGCGCGCCTGGCGTTCGAACGCGGTGTGCAGTACCTGCGCAAGCAGCCCGAGCCCAAGCAGTACGAAGAGCAGCTCACCTACATGGAAAAGCTGCTGGCACGCTCCAACGCCCAGGTACTGGACCAGATGGAGCCGGCTGCCGACGAGCAGAACGCGCTCACCGAAGGGCTGAAGACCGACGAAGACGAAACCTGGAAGAAGCGGGTCATCTACGACTGAGGTCACATCGACCGCGTTGCAACAAAAGCAAGGGGCCTGTTCAAGGCCCCTTGTTCATTTCAGCAATCGCTCAATTCAAGGAAGATGGCCGCCAGGCGTTCCAACCCAACCTGGTCGGCTGCGCTGAAGCGCGCAAGCTTGGGGCTGTCCAAGTCCAACACACCAATCAGGCGCCCGTGCTTGACCAGCGGGATCACCAGTTCGCTATTGGACGCACTGTCACAGGCGATATGCCCAGGGAAGGCATGTACATCGTCTACCCGCTGGGTCTGCCGGGTGGCTGCCGCCGCGCCGCACACACCCTTGCTGAACGGGATGCGCACACACGCCACCTGGCCCTGGAACGGGCCAAGGACCAGCTCCTCGTTGCGGTTGAGGTAGAAGCCGGCCCAGTTCAGGTCGTCCACCTGGTTGTACAGGAAGGCCGAGAACTGCGCGGCGTTGGCAATGAAGTCGCGCTCGTCGGCAAACAGCGCCTGCACTTGCGCAGCCAGCAGGTCGTAGCCATCGAGGCCTTTGCCACTGGCGTTGAGGTCGATCATTTATTTCTGCTCCAGCAATTGCAGCCCGACCCAGTAGCGGGCGAACTGATAGGCACAACGGCCATTACGGTTGCCGCGGCCAGTGGCCCAGCGCACGGCGAGAATTTCGAGTGCTTCGGTACGTTCCCAACTCAACCCGGCCGGGCGCGCCAGCTGGCCGATCCAGTGTTCGACCACGTCCAGGAAATGCGCCTGGCTGAACGGGTAGAACGACAACCACAGGCCAAAGCGGTCGGACAGGGCGATCTTGTCCTCCACCGCTTCGTTGGGGTGCAGTTCACCGTCGATCATTTTCCAGTTTTCGTTGTCGCTCTGCTTCTCCGGCACCAAATGGCGGCGATTGGAAGTGGCGTACAGCAGGACGTTGTCCGGCGCCTGCTCCAGCGAGCCGTCGAGCACGCTCTTGAGTACCCGGTAGTCGCCCTCCCCGGCTTCGAACGACAGGTCGTCGCAGAACAGGATGAAGCGTTGCGGCAACTGTTGCAGTTGCTCCACCACCCGTGGCAGGTCAGCCAGGTGGTCGCGCTCGATCTCGATCAGGCGTAAGCCGGCTGTGGCGTGCTCGGCCAGCAGCGCACGCACCAGCGACGATTTGCCGGTGCCGCGCGAACCCCACAGCAGGGCATGGTTGGCGGGCATACCGTTGATGAACTGATGGGTGTTGCGACCCAGTTGCTCACGCTGCTTGTCCACGCCGATCAGGTCGGACAGGCGCATGTCCAGGCTGACCTCCAGCGGCAGCAAGTAGCCGCTGCGGCCATCGCGCTGCCAACGCGCGGCCAGCGTCTGCGACCAGTCGATATGCGGACGTTGCGCAGGCAACAAGGGTTCAAGACGCGCGAGAACGGATTCGGCACGTTCCAGAAAAGCAGTGAGGCGAGCGTCCATCGGGGCTCCTGGCAAGTAGGGTTTCGGGGGTTCGCAAGTTCGCGGGCAAGCGCGCTGCCACAGGCGTGCAGCGGTGGAAACAGGCTTGCCGACGAAGGCGCCGTACAGGCCGCCGCTGAATGTTCTACAGACCCACCAGCAGCCAGGGCTGATCGGCTATGCTTGCGCAGCGCACGGAGCAAGTAACCGGCCTGGAACCCATGGATATCAAGTTCACCCATCGCCTGTCATACAAGCAAGCCCGGTTGACAGTCATGGCCGGCTTCATTCTGGGAACATTGCTGAGTCTCATCCAGATCGGCATCGATTATGCCAGCGAAGACGCGTCCATCAACCGTGAAATTCAGGCGCTGCTGAAAATCAGCCATGACACGGCCTCGCGCATCGCCTACAACATCGACGACGAGTTGGCCCAGGAACTCACCGGTGGTTTGCTCAAGTCCCCGGCGCTGGTCGGCGCCCGCTTGATCGACAACAACGACACGGTGCTGGCCGACGTGCAGCGTGCTCGCCTGGAAAGCCGCTACCGGCCACTGTCGGACTTCCTGTTCGGCGAACGGCGCCAGTTCCAGGACCGCCTGTACCTGGCGCACATGCCCGAGGAATACCTCGGCACTTTGTACCTGGACGTCGACACCTTCGCCTTCGGCGGTCGCTTTCTCGACCGTGCCGGCATCACCTTGGTCAACGGCTTCGCCCGCAGCCTGGTGCTGACCGGCATCCTGCTAGGGCTGTTCTACCTGATGCTGACCAAGCCTCTGGTCACGGTCATCGGCGCCCTGAGTGGCAGCGACACCCGTACGCCCCGGCAGGCGCGCGTGGAGTGCCCCAAGGGTCATGAAAACGATGAGATCGGCGTGCTGGTCAAGGTCGCCAACCAGCAGTTCGTGAGCATGGCCACCGAGATCGAACAACGCCGCACTGCCGAAAACCGACTCACCCAATACCTCAACGAACTCGAAGACATCGTCTCGGCCCGCACCAACGAACTCAAGGCCAGCAACAGCCGCCTGAGCCAGTCCAACCAGGAGCTGGAAGATGCGCGCCAGCGTGCCCTGGACATGGCCCAGGCCAGGGCGGCGTTCCTGGCCAACATGAGCCATGAAATCCGCACCCCGCTCAACGGCATGCTGGGCATGATCGCGCTGGCACTGGACAGCGGCCTGGCGCCCGAACAGCGCCAGCAACTGTCGATCGCCCACGACTCGGGCAAGGTGCTGGTGGACCTGCTCAACGATATCCTCGACCTGTCCAAGTTCGATGCTGGCCAACTCGAACTCGAACGCATCCCCTTCGACCTCGCGGCGATGGCCGAGGACACCGCCAACTTGCTTTCCCAGAACGCCGCCCCCAGCGTCGAGCTGACCTGCCTGATCGCCCCGGACTTTCCCAGCACGGTGCTGGGCGACCCCACGCGGGTGCGCCAGATCGTCAGCAACCTGCTGTCCAACGCCCTCAAGTTCACACGTTTCGGGCGGGTGGATGTGCGCCTGACGCAAATCGTCGGCGGTGTGCGCCTGGAGGTCAGCGACACCGGCATCGGCATCCCCGAAGAAGCCCAGGCGCGTATCTTCCAGCCGTTCACCCAGGCTGGCGCCGGGATCACCCGCCAGTACGGTGGTACTGGCCTGGGCCTGGCACTGACGCGCAACCTGTGCATGGCCATGCAGGGGCACTTGTATATCCACTCCGAAACCGGCTTTGGCAGTCGCTTCAGCGCCGACCTGCCACTGCTCGCACACACTGAAGCAATCCCACCGACAGCACTGAGCGGCCGGGTGGTGGCGCTGGGTAACCGCGCGAGCGGCCTGGCCGAACTGCTGCAAACGCTGCTGCCATGCTGGGGCCTGGATTACCGCCATGTCGACGATGCCATGCCGTTGGCGCACACCGAGGTCGACTTGTTGATCACCGACGATCTGAACCGCGTGCTGGATTTGCGCCCGGGGATCAAGGCACCGATTCTGCTGGTGACCGCTTATGGCAACTTCCTGCCCGGTGAGCAGGCCCACCAATTGGCGCCGCTGCACCAGATGGCCCGGCCACTGGCCCGCAACGCCCTCTACCAGACGTTACGCCGCACCCTGCTAGGCGAGCCTAACGCGCCGCTGCCGCACGAGATCCCGCTGGGGCAGGAACGGCGCGCGCGGATTCTGCTGGTGGAGGACAACCCGGTGAATCAACTGGTGGCCAAAGGCATGCTGAGCAAGCTCGGATGTCAGGTCGAAGTGGCCGCGCAGGGCGCCGAGGCCCTGGACTGTCTGGAGCAGGCAGCCTTCGACTTGGTGCTGATGGACTGCAACATGCCGGTGATGGACGGCTACGAGGCCAGCCGGCGCATTCGTCAGAGCGGGCGCTGGCCGGAATTGCCGATCATCGCCCTGACCGCCAATGCCATGCCCGAGGAGCGCGAGCGCTGCCGCGCCGCGGGCATGGACGACTACCTGGCCAAGCCGTTTCGCCGCGAAGAGCTACTGGCGCTGATCGACCACTGGGTACCGTTCAGCGGTTGAGCAGCCGTTCGATGTCGCCTTCCAGTGCCTGGGGCTTGGTGGTGGGGGCATAACGGGTGACCTGGCCACCGACCGGGTCGATCAGGAACTTGGTGAAGTTCCACTTGATTTTCTGCGTGCCAAGCACTCCTGGGGCGCGGCGCTTGAGTTCGACGAACAGCGGGTGGGCCTCGGCGCCATTGACCTCGACCTTGCGAAAAAGTGGAAAGCTGACGCCGAAGTTCAACTCGCAGAACTGCGCGATCTCATGGGCATCGCCTGGCTCCTGCTTGCCGAACTGATTGCAGGGAAAGCCCAGCACTACCAGGCCACGACTCTGGTAGTCCTGCCACAGCCGCTCCAGGCCCTGGTACTGGGGCGTGAAACCGCACTGGCTGGCGGTATTGACCACCAACAGCGCCTTGCCGGCGAAATCGCCGAGGGTTTTCTGCTCACCGCCAAGGGTGACGCAGGGGGTATCCAGCAGTGCATCGGCCATGGGGGCTCCAGTTCAGTCGCGGGGTTTGAGGTCCAGGCACACCGAGTTGATGCAGTAGCGCAGGCCGGTCGGTGGCGGACCGTCGGGGAACACGTGGCCCAAGTGGGCGTCGCACCGCGCGCAAGTGACCTCGGTGCGGATCATCCCGTGGGAGGTATCGCGGATCTCGATCATCGCGGCGTCATCGATCGGCGCATAGAAGCTCGGCCAGCCGCAGCCGGCGTCGAACTTGGTCTGTGCATCGAACAGCGGCAGGTCGCAGCAGATGCAGTGGTAGATGCCGTCGCGGCGCTCGCTGTTGTACTTGCCACTGAACGGCCGCTCGGTGCCTTTGAGTCGGCACACCTGATACTGGGCCGGGTCGAGCATGGCGCGCCATTCTTCCAGGGTCTTGTCGATCTTCTGCATGGGAACCTCGGCAGGCTTGAATTTCACCTCGCACCGTCTTTTCCCTGGCGCGGGTGGCACGTATATTAGTTGGCTTCGTGTGCCAGGCGCCAAGTCTGGCACCTGCTTCCTGCCCTTTCAAACCTTTCGCGCAAAGGCGGGCGGGCGTCTTCTCAATCGGGATCTCATCATGCAGTTCAGCAAATCGAACAAGCTCGCCAATGTCTGCTACGACATTCGAGGCCCAGTGCTCAAGCACGCCAAACGCCTGGAAGAGGAAGGCCACCGCATCCTCAAGCTGAACATCGGCAACCCGGCACCGTTTGGCTTCGAGGCGCCGGACGAGATTCTCCAGGACGTCATCCGCAACCTGCCCACCGCGCAAGGCTACAGCGACTCCAAAGGCCTGTTCAGCGCGCGCAAGGCGGTGATGCAGTACTGCCAGCAAAAGCAGATCGAAGGTGTCGGCATCGAAGACATCTACCTGGGCAACGGCGTCTCAGAGCTGATCGTGATGTCGATGCAGGCGCTGCTCAACAACGGTGACGAGGTGCTCATCCCGGCGCCCGACTACCCGCTGTGGACCGCTGCGGTGAGCCTGGCCGGTGGCAAACCGGTGCACTACCTGTGCGACGAGCAGGCCGACTGGTTCCCCGACCTTGAAGACATCAAGGCCAAGATCACCCCGAACACCAAGGCCCTGGTGATCATCAACCCGAACAACCCGACTGGCGCGGTGTACTCCAAGGAACTGCTGCTGGGCATGTTGGAGCTGGCCCGCCAGCACAACCTGGCGGTGTTCTCCGACGAGATCTACGACAAGATCCTCTACGACGAAGCCGTGCACATCAGCACCGCCTCGCTGGCCCCAGACCTGCTGTGCCTGACCTTCAACGGCCTGTCGAAGTCGTACCGCGTGGCCGGTTTCCGTTCGGGCTGGTTGATCATTTCCGGTCCGAAACACAATGCCCAAAGCTACATCGAGGGCATCGACATGCTGGCCAACATGCGCCTGTGCGCCAACGTGCCGTCCCAGCACGCCATCCAGACCGCCCTGGGCGGCTACCAGAGCATCAACGACTTGGTGCTGCCGCCGGGCCGCCTGCTGGAGCAGCGCAACCGCACCTACGAGCTGCTCAACGCCATTCCAGGCGTGAGCTGCGTCAAGCCGATGGGCGCGCTATACGCCTTCCCACGCATCGACCCGAAGGTGTGCCCGATTCTCAACGACGAGAAGTTCGCCCTCGACCTGTTGCTGTCCGAAAAGCTGCTGATTGTGCAGGGCACGGCGTTCAACTGGCCATGGCCGGACCACTTCCGTGTGGTGACGCTGCCGCGAGTGGATGACCTGGAGCAGGCTATCGGGCGAATCGGCAATTTCCTGCGGACCTACTCCCAGTAAATCACGCCCCATCGCAGGCTGGCCCCAGCCTGCGATGGCACCGAATAATTTCTTACATCCTGCAACGCTCTATCCCACAGCCCCTCTGGCATCCTCTGCCATACTCCCCCGCGTACACAGTTTGAAATAGTCGCCTGGTTGAAACGGTGACACCCTCCCCTTATATACCCCCGCAGTACGCAACAATTCCTTCCGTCAGGAGAACGTGACAACCATGATGCGCATTCTGTTGTTTGTAGCCACCAACCTTGCGGTGGTGCTGGTTGCAAGCATTACCCTGAGCCTGTTCGGCTTCAACGGGTTCATGGCCGCCAACGGGATCGACCTTGATCTTGGCAAGCTGCTGGTGTTCTGCGCCGTATTCGGTTTCGCCGGCTCCCTGGTCTCGCTGTTCATCTCCAAATGGATGGCGAAGATGAGCACCGGCACCCAGATCATCACGCAACCGCGCACCCGCCACGAGCAGTGGCTGTTGCAAACCGTCGAAGAGCTGTCCCGCGAGGCCGGTATCAAGATGCCCGAAGTGGGGATCTTCCCGGCCTACGAGGCCAACGCCTTCGCCACGGGCTGGAACCGTAACGACGCGCTGGTCGCCGTCTCGCAAGGCCTGCTTGAGCGCTTCTCGCCTGATGAGGTGCGCGCAGTGCTGGCCCACGAGATCGGTCACGTGGCCAACGGTGACATGGTCACCATGGCGCTGGTGCAAGGCGTGGTGAACACCTTCGTGATGTTCTTCGCGCGTATCATCGGCAACTTCGTCGACCGCGTGATCTTCAAGAACGAAGAGGGCCACGGTATCGCCTACTTCGTCGCGACCATCGTCGCTGAGCTGGTCCTGGGCATCCTGGCCAGCATCATCGTCATGTGGTATTCGCGCCGCCGCGAATTCCGCGCCGACGAAGCCGGTGCCCAACTGGCCGGCACCGGTGCGATGATCGGTGCCCTGCAACGCCTGCGCTCGGAGCAAGGCCTGCCGGTGCACATGCCCGATACGCTGAAAGCCTTCGGCATCAATGGCGGCCTCAAGCATGGCCTGGCTGGCTTGCTGATGAGCCACCCACCACTGGAAGAGCGCATCGACGCACTGCGCCGCCGCGGCTGATCCACAGGTGTCTGCAAAAGGGCGACTTCGGTCGCCCTTTTGCATGTTTATCGAGCAGCGCCACCGCGCTGAAGACGGTAGGCGCGCTCCACCAGGCTGTGTACACCTGCCTTCTGGAACTTCGGGCTATCGCCGATGATTTCGGGCGCAGCGAGCGTTTCCACCTGCCAGCCGGCAAAGCCTTGGCGTACTTCCTCGTCTGCCACCGAAAACGGCGGCCCACCGATCAGTGACTGGTCGTAGTCCAGCGTCACCAACAGGCCTTTGCACGCCTCGGGCAACACATCCCCCAACAGCGCCAGGTAGCGCCCGCGCATGTCCGGTGGCAGGGCAATCAGCGCCGCCCGGTCATACAGCGCCGCGCACTCGCTCACATCCTCGGGACGCAGGCTAAAGATATCCCCGCACCACAGCGCCACCTCATCGCTGCGCCAGACCTCGAACGCCCCCTGCCGGGACACTTCGGGCGTTAGCCCATGCTCGGCAAAAAAACACGCAATGGCGTGCTGCGACAACTCCACGCCCATCACCTGGTACCCCTGCCCGGCCAACCAGACCAAGTCCAGGCTCTTGCCGCACAACGGCACCAGCACCTTCGCGCCAGGGGGCAGCGCCAAGCCGGCCCAATGCGTCTGCAAGTAAGGATTCACCTGCGCCTGGTGAAAGCCGATCTGATTGTCCGCCCAACGCTGGTGCCAGAACGCTGCCTGCATGATCACTCCTGGTTTTTCGATAAGTAGATATCAAAACTTAGTTTGTATATCGATCTTTACCTGATCGAAGATACCTTCATCTTACTCGCCAGGACCTTCGCGATGCTGCCCAGCCTGTTTATTTCCCACGGATCCCCCATGCTCGCCCTGCAACCGGGCGCCAGCGGTCCAGCCCTGGCCGGTCTGGCGCGCGCGCTGCCCAAGCCCAAAGCGATCGTGATGGTGTCGGCGCACTGGGAAAGCCGCGAACTGTTGGTGACGAGCAACCCCAATCCCGCCACCTGGCACGACTTCGGCGGCTTCCCGCCGGCCCTGTACGCCGTGCAGTACCCGGCACCGGGAGACCCTGCGCTGGCGCAACGGGTGGCTGAACGGCTGGGAGCACGCCTGGATGACCAACGGCCGTTCGACCATGGGGCGTGGGTGCCACTGTCGCTGATGTACCCGCAGGCGGATATCCCGGTGGTTCAGGTCTCGCTGCCAAGCCAAGCCGGGCCGGCCATGCAATTGAAGGTGGGCGCGGCACTGCGGGCACTGCGCGAGGAAGGCATTTTACTGGTCGGCTCGGGCAGCATTACCCACAACCTGGGCGAGCTGGACTGGCACGCCGGGCCCGAGACCATCGAACCCTGGGCACTGGCGTTTCGCGACTGGGTGGTGGAGCAGTTGCAAGCAGGTAACGAGGCGGCGTTGCTGGACTACCGGCATCAGGCGCCGTTCGCGGTGCGCAACCATCCCAGCGACGAGCATCTGTTACCGCTGTACTTCGCCATGGGGGCGGGTGAGCGGTTCGGGATCGTGCACCAGGGGTTTACGATGGGGGCGCTGGGGATGGATATCTACCGGTTTGACTGAAGGTGCCGGTTAAGCCATTGGGGCCGCTACGCGCCCCGTTCGCGACACAAGGCCGCTCCTACAATGTCCACGTGAGCCTTGTGAATGTCGGCTTACGCAGTCGTGCAGGAGCGGCCTTGTGTCGCGAACGGGCCGCACAGCGGCCCCAATGGCCTAAGCTACGTGAGGATCAATCCTCGCGGTAGCGGCGCAGCTTGAGTTGCTTGCCGGCCACGCGGGTGTCCTTGAGCTTGGTCAGCAGACGCTCCAGGCCATCTTCCGGCAGCTCGATCAGACTGAAGCTGTCGCGTACCTGGATCCGGCCGATGGCATCACGGGCCAGACCACCTTCGTTGAGGATCGCACCCAACAGGTTCTTGGCAGCGATACCGTCACGGGCACCCAGGGCAGTACGGCAACGCACACGACCTTCGGCCAGCGGCATCGGCGCACGGCGCTCGCGGTCACCCGCACTGCGCTCGCTACGCTCACCACGCTCGGCGCGCTCGCCGGTACGCTCACGCGGGGTGTAGGTCGGCACCAGCGGTTGCTCGCGCTCAACGCTGGCCAGATCCAGCGCCTGACCGTTGGTGGCCTTGCGCAGCAGGGCCGAAGCCAGTGCGCGGGCGCTGCAACCCAGGTCGGCGGTCAGACGGTCGAACAACTCGCCGTGGCTGGCCTCGGACTCGGCCACCAGCGGCGCCAGGCTCTTGGTCAGCTTCTTGATGCGTGCATCGAGCACCGCTTGCGGGTTAGGCAGACGGGCTTCGGCGACTTTCTGGCCAGTGACACGCTCGATCACCTGCAACATGCGGCGCTCACGCGGGGTGACCAGCAGCAGCGCACGGCCATCGCGACCGGCACGGCCGGTACGGCCGATACGGTGAACGTAGGACTCTGGGTCGTACGGCATGTCGACGTTGAACACGTGGGTGATGCGCGGTACGTCCAGACCACGGGCAGCGACGTCGGTGGCGACGACGATGTCCAAGCGGCCATCCTTGAGCGAGTCGATCACGCGCTCACGCTGGTTCTGGGCGATATCGCCGTTCAGTGCAGCAGCCTTGTAGCCTTTGGCTTCCAGGGCGGCGGCCAGGTCCAGGGTGGCTTGCTTGGTCCGCACGAAGGCGATCAACGCGTCGAACTCTTCGACTTCCAGCAGACGCAGTACAGCCGGGATCTTCTGGTCAGCGTGGACCATCAGGTGAGCCTGATCGATCGCGGTAACGGTCTGGGTCTTGCTCTGGATCTTGACGTGCTTGGGCTCGCGCAGGTGACGCTCGGCGATCGAACGGATCGACGACGGCAGGGTCGCGGAGAACAGCACGGTCTGGCGCGACTCAGGGATGGCATCGAAGATCACTTCGAGGTCGTCCATGAAGCCGAGCTTGAGCATCTCGTCCGCTTCGTCCAGTACCAGGTACTGCACGGTGGACAGGACTTTCTCGTCACGCCGCAGGTGGTCGCACAGACGGCCTGGGGTGGCGACAACAATTTGCGCGCCGTTGCGAATGGCACGCAGTTGTGGGCCCATCGGGGCACCACCGTAGACAGCCACTACGTTTACGCCCGGCATCTGCTTGGCGTAGGTTTCGAAAGCGGTGGCTACTTGTAGCGCCAACTCACGGGTTGGCGCCAGGATCAGGGCTTGCGGTTCGCGCTTGCTCACGTCGATCTTGTTGAGGATCGGCAGGGCGAAGGCAGCGGTCTTGCCGGTGCCAGTCTGCGCCTGGCCGATCATGTCGTGACCGGCGAGGATGATCGGGATCGACTGTTGCTGGATAGCCGACGGCTCTTCATAGCCGGTGGCCAGGACGGCAGCAACGATGTTCGGATTGAGTTCGAGAGCGGCGAATCCGCCGATTTCCTGGGTCATGGGTCTGCCTCTAGGTGCATCCGCAAAGACCCATGCTCCAAAGCTGCACATGCCTTGAAAGACCAAACGGTCACCCAGGCAGCTTTGGCGGCGGGGATTTGCGAAAACGATTGAAATAAGAAACGTGTGAGAGGGTCCGCCTAGCGGACATGCAGCCGAAGCTGGATTCGGAGGATTTGCACCACCTGATTTTAGGGTCCGCTAAAAGACCGGCGCGTACTATATACGAATTCGCCTAAGACCGGGAGAAATATTTCAGCAGGAAAAGCCAGTATGCAGGACCGGCTGAAACGATTCCTTGTAGGAGCGTTGGGCTTGGGTGTTGCGCAGTCCTGTGGGAGCAGAGGCGGTTTTCAGGTCGCCGGCCTCACCACATTGATCAAATACTCCAGCGAATACCCCAGGCGCGGCGCGAGTGCCCCTGCCCGCTCGCGCAGCCCATCAAGATCCAGCGTCTGCTCCAGGTCCGCCGGCACCAGCAAGATCACGTTGCCCTCCTTCACCGGCAGTTCCCAGTAATGCCGGTGGTACAACCCACGCAACAACGCCGCGCCCAGTGGCCGGCCATCATCGCCGGCCCATTGGTTGATCACCAACCAACCGCCAGGGTTGAGCTGCTTCTGGCAGTTTTCCAGGAACGTCCAGGCCAGGTGGGCAACGCCCGGCCCGTGATCGGTGTACAGGTCGACGAACAACAGGTCGGTCTTCTCGGCGCTGGGCAGCAGCTCGATGGCATCGCCGATGCGTACGTACAGCCTGGGGTCGTCATCCAACCCCATGTACTGCATGGCCAGGCGCGGCACATCCGGGCGCAGCTCGATGGCCTCGACGTCCTCCAGCGGCAGGAATTTCAGGCAGGCCTGGGTCAGGGTGCCGGCGCCAAGGCCTAGGAACAGCGCGCTTTCCGGTTGCGCGTGGCACAACGCGCCGACCAGCATGGCGCGGGTGTAGTCGTATTCCAGCCAGCTGGGGTCGGCGGTAAAGGTGCAGCTTTGCTCGATGGCATCGCCGAACTCGAGGAAACGGTAATCCTCCACCTCGTACACACTGATGACCCCGAAGGCGTCCTCCACCCGTGCCAGCAATCGCTCTTCCCTTTCCGCCGCCATGCCAACCACCGCCTGCACAAAACGGGCATTGTCCGCCAATGCCAGTGGTGCAACAAGCCGCCCGGCGGCGTTACCATGACAGACACGCCTGAACCGACACCTATTAAGAGCCTGTGATGACCCAACCCTGGAGCCCTGAAAGCTGGCGCGCCCTGCCGATCCAGCAACAACCCGTCTACCCCGACGCCGTGCATCTGGCCAAGGTCGAGCAGACCCTGGCCAGCTACCCGCCGCTGGTGTTCGCCGGCGAAGCCCGCGAGCTGCGCCGGCAGTTCGCCGAGGTCACCCAGGGCCGGGCGTTCCTGCTACAGGGCGGCGATTGCGCGGAAAGCTTCGCCGAGTTCTCCGCCGCGAAGATCCGCGACACCTTCAAAGTGCTGCTGCAAATGGCCATTGTCATGACCTTCGCCGCCGGCTGCCCGGTGGTGAAGGTGGGTCGCATGGCCGGACAGTTCGCCAAACCGCGCTCGGCGAATGACGAAACCATCGGCAACCTCACCCTGCCCGCCTACCGCGGCGACATCGTCAATGGCATCGGCTTCGACGCCGCCAGCCGCGTGCCGGATCCCGAACGCCTGCTACAGGCCTACCACCAGGCCACCGCCAGCCTCAACCTGCTGCGCGCCTTCGCCCAAGGCGGCTTTGCCGACTTGCACCAGGTCCACAAGTGGAACCTGGACTTCATCGCCAACTCGGCGCTGGCCGACAAGTACCATCAGTTGGCCGACCGCATTGACGAAACCTTGGCGTTCATGCGCGCCTGTGGCCTGGACACCGCGCCGCAGCTACGCGAAACCAGCTTCTTCACCGCCCACGAGGCGCTGCTGCTCAACTACGAAGAAGCGTTCGTGCGCCGCGACAGCCTGACCGGCGACTACTACGACTGCTCGGCGCATATGTTGTGGATCGGCGACCGCACCCGCCAACTCGATGGCGCCCACGTCGAGTTCCTGCGAGGGGTGCACAACCCCATCGGGGTCAAGGTCGGCCCAAGCATGAACCCTGAGGAGCTGATCCGCCTGATCGACGTGCTCAACCCGGACAACGACCCAGGCCGCCTCAACCTGATCGTACGCATGGGCGCCGGCAAGGTCGGCGATCACCTCCCGGGGCTGATCCGCACGGTCGAACGCGAGGGTCGTCAGGTGCTGTGGAGTTCGGACCCCATGCACGGCAACACCATCAAGGCCAGCAGTGGCTACAAGACCCGCGACTTCGCGCAGATCCTCGACGAAGTGAAGCAATTCTTCCAGGTGCACCAGGCCGAGGGCAGCCACGCTGGTGGCATCCATATCGAAATGACCGGGCAGAATGTGACCGAGTGCATCGGTGGCGCGCGCCCGATCACCGAGGATGCTCTGTCAGACCGCTACCACACCCACTGCGACCCGCGCATGAACGCCGACCAGTCACTGGAGCTGGCATTCCTGATCGCCGAAACGCTCAAGCAGGTACGCCGCTGAGCAACGCCTGACGCAGCCGGCTGCCCTCTTTACGCGGGCAGTCCAGGCGCAGCGTCGCCAGCCCCAGCCAGTTGGCCAGTTGCTGTAGCTGTTGCGCCAACGCCTGGTAGCCCGCCTCGTCCAGCCCCGGCGACTCCTCGTGAACCGCCTGCACGGCCAACTGCCCGGCTGCGCGTTCGGCACGCAAGTCCACGCGCGCAGCGATGCGCTCGCGGTGCAGGAACGGCAGTACGTAGTAGCCATAAACCCGCTTGTGCGCCGGGGTATAGATCTCCAGACGATAGCGAAAATCGAACAGCCGCTCGGTGCGGCTACGCGCCCAGACCAACGAATCGAACGGCGACAACAGCGCGCTGGCCTCGATACGCCGGGGAATGCGCGGCACCTCACGCACATAGGCCGGTTGCTTCCAGCCCTGCACCGTGCACGCTTGAATTCGCCCGTCGGCCAGCAGCGCCGCCAGCGCGGCCTTGCTCTGTTGGGGTGAGAGGCGGAAATAGTCACGCAGGTCGTGTTCGCTGGCCACCCCGAGCGCGCCGAGGGCATGCAGCAGCAAACCTTGCTGGGCTTGCGCCTCGGGCAACGCCGGCTGGGCAAGGATGGCGGCCGGGATCACCCGTTCGGGCAAGTCATACAGGCGCTCGAAACCACGCCGCCCGTCGACCGTCACCTGGCCTGCGGCAAACAGCCATTCCAGCGCGTGCTTCTCGTCGCTCCAGTCCCACCAGGGCCCCGCACGCTGCTGACGAGTGGACAGGCTCCCTGCCCCCAACGGACCGCGCTCTTGCACCGCAGCCAACACCCGCTCAATGACCTCGCGCCGCTCACGGCCAAACACGGCCATGTGCCGATAGATACCAAGCCCTTGCGCCGCCGCATCCATGCGCCAGCGCATCAGCGGGTATAGCTCCAGTGGCAGCAGCGAGGCTTCATGCCCCCAGTACTCGAACAGCCTGCGTTGGCGCCGCTTGCCCCAGGCCAGCTGATCGAGGCTGGCCTGTGGATAATTGCCCAGACGTGAGAACAGCGGCAGGTAGTGGGAACGCACCAGCGCATTGACCGAGTCAATCTGCACAACACCCAGCTGTTGCAAGGTGCGCTTGATGGTCGCCAAAGCAGGTGTGCGCTCAGGAGGTTTGCCAAAGCCCTGGGCCGACAAGGCCAGGCGACGGGCTTGGAGAATGGACAACTCGAGGCTCACGGCGCGCCCTCCTGGAACCGGTGCAGTGCCTGCACCTTAGCACGCTTAGGTAAACCCACGCGTGCAGGCGATGCGCACGCGCGATGCCGGTGAGTGAGTACCCGAGGCGCTAGAGCTCGAATCCGAGCATCACCGCGCACACCACCAGAAACGCACAAAACATCCCTCGCAGCACTTTCTCCGGCAACGCATGGGCCAGCCGCACGCCCCAGCTGATACTGAGCAAGCCGCCTGCCGCCAACGGAATACCGATAGACCAGTCGACACTGTGGTGCACCCCATAGGTCAACAGGGTCACCAGGGTGCTGGGCGCAGCCAGCGCCAGCGACAAGCCTTGGGCCACCACCTGGGTAGCGCCGAACACACTGGTCAGAATCGGCGTGGCGACCACCGCTCCGCCTACCCCGAACAGCCCACCCATGGTCCCGGCGAAACTGCCCAGTACACCCAGCCACGGCCACCGGTAGCGCAGCTCATTGCTCGGCGGCGCCAGGCGCAGGAACATCCGCACCACGTTCCAGACCGCCAGCGCCACCAGGAAACCGACGAAGTACAAGCGCATCGAATGCGCATCGATCCCTACCGCCCAGATCGACCCCAGCCACGCGAACAGGAAGCTGCACAGCGCCAGCGGCAGGGCATGGCGTAGTTCGATGCGGTTGCGCTGGTGGTAACGCCACAACGCCAGCAACACGTTGGGCACGACCATCACCAGGGCGGTGCCCTGGGCCAACTGCTGATCCAGACCGAACAACACCCCCAGCGCCGGAATCGCGATCAACCCACCGCCGATGCCGAACAACCCACCCACGGTGCCAAGCGCGGCGCCCAACACGATGTACAGCACCCACTCGATCATCCGCGTCTCATCCCACTGCTTAAACGATGCACGCATGCTACCCAGTCGTAGCTGGCGGGGAAACGCACAGCAGCGCACAATGGCTGTGCGCATAACGCACAAGCAGAGCCCGAACATGAGCCCCGACATCCTCACAGAACAACTCAGCCTGTTTCTCGATGTACTCGACACTGGCAGCTTTTCCGCCGCCGCCCGTCGTCACCCGCTGACTCCGTCGGCGGTGGCCCGGCGCATCGATAACCTCGAAGCCGCAGTCGGCAGCCGGTTGTTCGCCCGCAGTACCCATGCAGTGCGCCCCACCTCGGCCGGCAAGGCCTTCGCCGAACGCGCCCGGCGCATCATCGAGGAACTGCGCCTGGCCCGCGCCGAAGCCGTGTCGTTGAGTAACGCCCCCGAGGGGCTGATTCGTATCGACGCCCCCGCCGCATTCGGTCGTCGCCATCTGGCACCGGCCATCGCCGACTTCCTGGTGGCCTATCCGGGACTCGACGTGCAGTTGCGCCTGATCGACAGCTTCGTCGACCTGCACGGCAGCCACCTGGGCGAGGTCGACCTGGTACTGCGCGCCGGCCCCTTGGCCGATACCCGGCTGGTGGCCACGCCGTTGGCCAATATGGTGCGCATCGCCTGCGCCAGCCCGGCGTACCTGGCCAGTCGCGGCGTGCCGGCCTGTCCCAGCGAACTGCCCGAGCACGATGGCCTGGACTGGGACGGCTTGGCACCGCCCTTCGCCTGGCGCTTCACGGTAGGCGGCCAGGCCCGCCTGTACCGACCGGCGCGCATGCGCATGACCGCCAACAACGCCGAAACCCTGCTATTCGGCGCCCTCGCGGGCCTCGGGGTAGCGCACCTGCCGACCTGGCTGATCAGCGAGTACCTGCTGCGCGGCGAACTGATCCCGCTGTTCTGCGACAACGGCCTGCCAGCAGCGGAATCCACCGGCATCTATGCACTGCGTCTTGAACATGAAACGAACTCTCGCAGCCGCTTGCTGCTCGAATTCCTCAAGAGCCGTTTCAGCCCGGTGCCGCCATGGGACCTGGCCCTGCGCAGCGAGCTGCGCTGGCAATGAGCACGTAAGCGCATTGGCGTGCTAGATTTTTCACCTGACCGAATTCAAGGAGCTGCATGAACGCCACCTCCCAAGCCCCCTGCGATGAGCTGCTGCTGGACAACCAGGTCTGCTTCGCCCTGCACTCCACTTCGCTGCTGATGACCAAGGTCTACAAGCCCCTGTTGCAGGCCCTGGGCCTGACCTACCCGCAGTACCTGGCGATGCTGGTGCTGTGGGAACAGGACGGCCTGACCGTGGGCGATATCAGCCATCGACTGCTCACCGATCCCGGCTCGCTCACCCCACTGCTCAAGCGCCTGGAAAGCGAAGGCCTGCTCAAGCGCAGCCGCAGCCGCGAGGACGAGCGAGTGGTGCTGGTACAACTGACCGACAAAGGCCGCGACCTGCAGCAACAGGCCCAACAGGTGCCGCCGTGCATCCTCAAGGCCTCTGGGCACAGCGCCGAGCAGTTGCGCAAGCTACAAGCCGACCTCTTGAAACTGCGCACACATCTGCAAGAAAACCTCTGAGCACTATGCTGTGATGTGGCCGCTTGGATGAATAGTCAAATATTTATCTTGCGCACTAATTAATCGCGCGATAAATTAAATCCATACCCACCTAGCGCCCCTGGCGCACAGCACACATGCGAGGCTCAAGATGCAAAAGGTCACTCCGCTGTACATCGCAGAAGCCACCTCCACTGGCGGTCGCGACGGCAAATCACGCTCCAGCGACGGCAAGCTGGAAGTCAAGCTGAGCACCCCCAAAGAGCTGGGCGGCGCAGGCGGTGAAGGCACTAACCCCGAGCAGATGTTCGCCGCCGGCTACTCGGCCTGCTTCATCGGCGCGCTGAAGTTCGTCGCCGGCCAGGAGAAAAAAGCCCTGCCAGCCGACGCCTCGATCACCGCCAAAGTCGGTATCGGCCAGATTCCGGGCGGTTTCGGCCTGGATATCGACCTCGCCATCAACCTGCCGGGCCTGGCCCAGGCCGATGCCGAGGCGCTGGTGGAAAAGGCCCACAAGGTCTGCCCTTACTCCAACGCCACCCGCGGCAACGTGGATGTGCGACTGCACGTAACGGTGTGACAAAAAACGCCGACGCAAATGCGTCGGCGTTTTTGCATGCACAAAAAAACCGGCCGAGGCCGGTTTTTTGTGCTCATCGCAAGAAGTCTTACTTCTTGGAACGGCCTTTGAAGCTGTTGTCGCGAGTGTCGATATCGATCCACTCGTCGATCTGGATGAAGTCGGCAACCGAGATCTCGGTACCGTTCTTCAGCTTGGCAGGCTTCATGACCTTACCGGAGGTGTCGCCACGGGCAGCGTTCTCGGTGTAGACAACCTGACGGCTGATGGTGGTCGGCAGCTCTACCGATACCAGGCGGCCTTCGAAGAACACGGCTTCGCAGACGTCTTCCATGCCTTCCTCGATGTACGGCAGAACGGCTTCGATGTCCTCGGCGTTCAGTTCGTACATGGTGTAGTCGGTGGTGTCCATGAAGGTGTATTCGTCACCGTTGATGAACGACAGGGTCGCTTCTTTGCGATCCAGGATCACGTCGTCCAGCTTGTCGTCTGCACCGTATACGGTTTCGGTCTTGTAGCCGGTCAGCAGGTTCTTCAGCTTGGTCTTCATGATCGCGCTGTTACGGCCCGACTTAGTGAACTCAGCTTTCTGTACCAGCCACGGGTCGTTGTCGATACGCAGTACGGTACCGGGTTTCAGTTCTTTACCAGTTTTCATTACGAAGTATCCGAATCTGGATGGATTTATAAAAATCGAGGCCGCGTATCATAGCGAATTTCGATAAAACTGTACCAGCTTCGTGGCAAGGTCCGGCTGAGCGGCCTGAACGGCGCACCATTGGCGCGCGTGCAGGCACAGCTCCGGCCAGTGCGCCTGCAGGGCTCGCCAGGCCTCGCCCATGCCCTTGTGCGTATTCCACGCCTGCCACAACCCAGTCAGCGCCTGCCCGGCAGCGTCCGACAAACCACGCCGATAAAGCGCCAGGAACGCGTCGAGCTTTTCCAAGTGGGCGTTTTCTTGCTGCACATAGATATGCCAGAGCATCGGCGCCGCGGCCCATTGGGCGCGCACGAACGAGTCTTCGCCACGCACGGCATTGAAATCACAACTCCACAGCAGACGGTCATAGTCGTCCTGGCTAACGAACGGCAGCACCTGCACGCTCAGAGCGCCGCGCCGATGCACCGCGCCCACCGGCAAGTCTGCCTGCCCCAGCCACTGGCCAAGGTCGCCCAGGATACGCCCATGGGGCACCAGCAGATGCGTCGGATCAGGCGCCGCTGCCAGCACATCGAGCCATTCGCCCAGTTGCGGGTTTTCGTAGGCGAACAACGAGATCAGCCGTGCTGCGCCCTGCACCTGCACGCCCAGCCCCTGGAGGAACGCCGTGCGCGCCTCAGGACTCTGGCAAAAGGCTTCACGCCGCGCGAGCAACGACGCCTCGCGCAACAGCCCGCCGGTTTTTTCGCTAAAGCCCGGGAAGAAGAAGATCTTGCGCAGGCCGTTGGCTTGAGGCGATGGCAGCCCATGGCAACCCTCGACCCAGGCCTCGGCGCTGAGGTAATCGAGATTCAGCCAAAGCGGCGGCTTGGGTTGCGCGGCCATGGATTGCACCAGGCCTTCCGGCAGTTGGCAGGCGAACGCCCCGATCACTACATCGCCAGGCACCTCGTCCTGCCAGCACGCCGGCCAACGGCGCACATCGACGCCCTGTTGCCACTGCTGGTCGGCATCGTTGTCGGCTTCAGGACACAGGCGCGTGAACGCTTGCAACTCATCCACCCACAGGCGCACCGCCAGCCCGTGTTCGTCTGCCAACTGGCGCGCCAGGCGCCAGGTGACACCGATGTCACCATAGTTGTCGACGACCGTGCAGAAGATGTCCCAGGTGGTTCTCATCGTGATACCTGCCAAAAAACGAGCGCGGATTCTGCGCACAAATGCCGACGGTTTAAAGCACCGCGCTGAAAATTCCTGCCACGCCATGCGACAATGCCGCCACCAAACTGCCTTGCCAGGAGGCCGCCATGGCCCGTCGCCGCGAACTTACGATCACCCTCAAGCCCGTGCAACTGATCCTGTGCGTCGCCTTTGGCCTGTGGCTGGGCGCCGTGGCCATTGCCTTGAGCCTGTGGCTGGCGCTGCGCCTTTGGCCCGAGCAGGTCCAGCCACTGGCCCAGGCCGTGGCACCGTCGGTCGTCCAACCCGCGACGGCCCCCACGGCAGCGCCCAACCAGACACAGGATGCCCAGGCGCAGATGTTCGAACGCTACAAGGACATCCTGCACAAGCAAGAACTGCAACAAGCCGCCGAAGCCGCCCAAGGTAACCCGCGTAACCTGAACGACCCCAAGTGCCAGTTCTGGCTGCAACAGAACCGCACCGCCCCGACGCCCAAGAGCCAGGCCAATGTGCTGGAGCTGTGCTACTGAACATGGACAAGGCCGCCCTGCTGCAACGCATCATCGCCACCCTGGAACACGACATGGACGTGTCGCGTCGCGCTGCGCAGACCGCCTACGAAGCGGCAACCGCCGAAGAGAACATCGCCGAGAACAAGTACGACACCCTCGGCCTGGAAGCGTCCTACCTGGCAACCGGACAAGCCCGACGCACCGCCGAGATTCGCCAGGCACTGCTGACCTATCAGCAATGGCGACTGCGCGACTACGATCCGGCGCGCGGCATCCAGATCGGCTGCCTGGTGACCCTGGAGGACCAGGCCGGGCAGCAGCGACGGCTATTCCTGGGCCCGGAAGGTGCGGGACTGAAGATCGGCGAAGGCGACACGCTGGTGACGGTGATCACCCCACGGGCACCGCTGGGTCAACAGTTGATGGGCAAAAAACCAGATGACGAAGTGAGCCTGGCAATCAATGGGATGGCCCAGGTTCAGTTCATCATCGATGTGGCCTGAACGCAGGATGCCAGTCAGTTAAGCCAATGGGGCCGCTGCGCAACCCATCGCGGCACAAGGCCGCTCCTACAGGTGCGGCGGTGGATTCAGGCTATGCACAATCCTGTGGGAGCGGGCTTGCCCGCGAAGCAGCCGACTCGGTGGGTGGCACCGGCTACGCCGGTGTTCGCGGTGGTCCGGCACTCCGGCCGGAAAGGGGCGCGCAGCGTCTCCAACTACTGCAAAAAAGGCTTGACTGGCTGGTATTAGCCTATGCCCCCTGCAACGCATCGAAGCGCTGCGCCAAGCCCTGCTCGGCAAAGCGCTCCACCACAAAATCGATGAACGCCCGAGTCTTGCCCGGCAGCAGCTTGTGCCCGGCGTAGTACAGGCTGATGTGGCCATCGTCCACGTACCAGTCGGGCAATACCCGCAGTAGCCTTCCGGCCGCCAAGTACGGCACGGCGAACGGCAGGCTCACCAGGGCGACGCCCAGGCTTTGCTCGGCCACCGCGCATGCCGCGTCGGAGTCGCTCATGGTCATTGCCTGGCGCAGTTGCAAGGGGCACTGCGCCTGCCAGCGGCTGGTCAACGGCCAAGCCCGTACCCGCCCCGTCTGCGGCGAGCGAATCAGGATACCGTCATGCCGTTGCAAGGCCTGTGGGTCGTCGATTGGACCATGCTCCTCGAGGTATCCGGGCGAGGCTACCAGGACGCGATGCGCCGGCGTCAGCTTGCGCGCCACCACACCCGGCGGCAGGTCGAAACCACCACCAATGGCGGCATCGAAGCCTTGCCCGATCAGGTCCACCTGGCGATTGTCGAAATGCCAGTCCGGGGTAATCGCTGGGTAACGGCGCAAGAAGTCGCCCAACAGAGGCAACACGTACAGCCGCCCGAACACCGTGCCCATGCTCACCCGCAACTGCCCGGCCGGCTGGCCCTCGGCACTGGCCAGATTGGCAACGGCGTACTGGATGGTGCGAAAACTGTCGCTGACCTCTCCCAGAAAGCGCTGCCCAGCTTCGGTCAAGGTCAATTTGCGTGTACTACGCTGGAACAGCCGCACGCCCAGGCGCACCTCCAACTGGGCAACGTTCTTGCCGACCGCCGCCGGGGTCAGCGACAAACGCCGGGCCGCTTCGGCGAAGCTGCCGACTTCGGCACTGCGGATGAAACATTCGAGGCTGCTGAACGATTCCATACCAAAAGTTTACTCTGATGATCCTGATTGCCATCTTATCAACAGGTAATCGACGATCGATACTGCGCCCATCCAAGGCATCCGGCCTTGCTCATCAGCAGGAGATCAGCATGTCCCAGCAACTTCCCCTCAGCGGTAAAGTGGCCCTCGTCCAGGGTGGTTCGCGTGGCATCGGCGCAGCCATCGTACGCCGCCTGGCCCGCGACGGCGCCAAGGTCGCCTTCACCTACGTCAGCTCCGCCGAAACCGCCAACACCCTGGCAGCACAGATCGTCGACGGCGGTGGCCAGGCCTTGGCCCTGCGCGCCGACAGCGCCGACGCCAGCGCCGTGCAGCAGGCCGTCGAGGACACCGTCAGCGCTTTCGGTGGCCTCGACATCCTGGTCAACAACGCCGGCGTGCTGGCGGTGGCGCCTGTCGCCGAGTTCGACCTGGTCGATTTCGACCGGATCCTGGCGATCAACGTGCGCAGCGTGTTCGTCGCCACCCAGGCCGCCGTCCGGCACATGGGCCAAGGCGGGCGCATCATCAACATCGGCAGCACCAACGCCGAGCGCATGCCCTTCGCCGGAGGCGCGCCCTATGCCATGAGCAAATCGGCACTGGTCGGCCTGACCAAGGGCCTGGCCCGCGACCTGGGTCCTCAAGGCATTAGCGTCAACAATGTGCAGCCGGGCCCGGTGGACACCGACATGAACCCGGCCAAGGGCGAGTTTGCCGACAGTCTGATCCCGCTAATGGCCATCGGGCGCTACGGCCAGGTCGAGGAAATCGCCAGCTTCGTCGCCTACCTGGCAGGGCCTGAAGCGGGTTATATCACCGGCGCCAGCCTGCTCGCCGATGGGGGCTTCGCAGCCTGACCCACAGCGCCTGGCGGGCTGCGTATCAGCCTGCCATCAGGCGTTGCTCCAGCACCTCCAGGAACGCTCGCGCAGCAGGCGTGGGGCTTTGTGACCATACCGCATAAAGATGCCGTACCGGCGCATCCACCAGCGGTACGCTGATCACCCCCTGGAAGCCCCTAGCGATGCGCTCGGGCACCAGCCCCACTGCCATGCCGCGTTGCACGAACTTCTCCACCAGGCGGATATGGCCGATTTCGAACTGCACCCGACGCACCACACCCACCGCCTGGAACGCCTCGTCGGTCTGGCGACGCGCGCCAGTGCCCTCGGGAAAATCCACCAGCACTTCATCGGCCAGCGCCGCCAACGCCAGTTGCCCCCTGCCCTGCAGCGGGTGTTCGGGGGCCAGCACCGCCACCAATTCCTCGCGAGCCAACAGACGGTGCTGCACGCCCTGCAACACCTCGCCCTGCCACAGGCCAATGAAACCCACGTCCAAGCGCCGCTCGATGACATCGGCGACCAACCGTTCGCTCTTGGCGGTCAGCCAACGTACGTCCACCTGCGGATGCCGGTCGTGGAACACTTCCAGCAACTCGACCAGATCGAGCGCTGTCAGCGAACTGATCTCGCCAATCGACAGGCGCCCGCGCACCTGCCCGCAGGCTGCCGCGACATCATCGGCGATACGCCGCGCCGCCTCTACCGCTGGGCGCGCACTGAGCACAAAGGCTTCACCGGCAGGGGTCAAGCGTACCCGCCGCGAACTGCGCTCGAACAGGCTCACCCCAAGCGTCGCCTCCAGCCGCGCGACCTGGTGGCTGAGTGCCGACTGCACCACATGGCAGCGCTCGGCGGCGCGGGTGAAACTGCCGGTGTCAGCTACGGCGAGGGCATACTCGAGCTGCTTGAGGTTCATACTGCTATCTGCTTTCAAGATGGATACCGTGAAAACTATACATTGGCGTCATGCCTGACACTTCCTGATACTTGTGCCTATTCCCTTTTTTCCTGCCACGAGACACCCATGAACACCCCCACTCTCGGTCGCGCCCTGATCTTGCTAATGGCCACCGCCACTGGCCTGGCCGTGGCCAGCAACTACTACGCCCAACCCCTGCTGCACAGCATCGCCGAGCACTTCGGCCTGAGCACCGCCAGCGCCGGCAGCATCGTCATCGCCGCGCAGCTCAGCTATGGCGCCGGCCTGCTGTTGCTTGCGCCACTGGGCGATTTGTTCGAGCAACGCCGACTGATCGTGAGCATGACGCTGATCGCTAGCGTCGGGCTGCTGATCAGCGCCTGCGCGCAAAGCCTGCCCTGGCTGATCGTCGGTACCGCGTTGACCGGGCTGTTCTCGGTGGTGGCGCAGATCCTGGTGCCGATGGCCGCCGCCCTCAGCGCCCCGGAGCAACGCGGACGCGCGGTGGGTACACTGATGAGCGGCCTGCTGCTGGGCATCCTGCTGGCCCGCACCGCGGCCGGACTCATGGCCGAGCTGGGCGGCTGGCGCAGCATCTACATCCTGGCCGCGGTGCTGATGGCGATCACGGCACTGGCGCTGTACCGCAGCCTGCCGCAGCACCACAGCCATGCCGGGCTCAAGTATCCCGCCTTGATCGGCTCGGTGTTCCGCCTGTTCGCCGAGGAACCCGTGCTGCGCTTGCGCGCGTTGCTAGGGCTGCTGTCGTTCAGCCTGTTCGCCTTGTTCTGGACACCGCTGGCGTTTTTGCTGAGCAGTGCGCCTTACCACTATTCGGATGCCGTAATTGGCCTGTTCGGCCTGGCGGGCGCGGCCGGGGCGCTGGCCGCCAACTGGGCCGGGCGTCTGGCCGACCGGGGCAAGGGCGCTCTGGGCACGACCATCGGGCTAACCGCGCTGCTGCTGTCATGGGTGCCACTGGGCTTCGCCCAGCAGTCACTGGCGGCGCTGCTGCTCGGGGTGCTGGTGCTGGACCTGGCGGTGCAACTGGTGCATGTGAGCAACCAGAACGCAGTCATCGCCCTGCGCCCCGAGGCGCGCACGCGGCTCAACGCCGGATACATCACCTGCTACTTCATTGGCGGCGCATTCGGGTCGCTGCTGGGCACCCAGCTGTTCCAGCGGTATGGCTGGGACGGCATCGTGGTCGCAGGGCTGATCATCGGCGCGCTGGCGCTACTGGCGTGGGAAATCGCCCGACGCAAGCAGGTGAAACTGCCGATGCAGGCGACCTGACGCGACAAATAGCCACATGACCCTCCGTCGCCTGGGCGTTGACTTGCCAACGCCCCCGGCGCTCAGTAAGCGCTGGTCAAAGCCCTTTCCCGACAGGACGACACAATGACAAGACTCACGGTGCAATCCGGCGATTTCTTGCAAGGTGAAGGCGAGTATCGCAATGGAGCGCTCACACTCAAGACCCCGCGCAGCCCCTCGCCTGGCGAGCGCATTTCCCTGGCCCGCATCAAGGACCTCAAGCTTGCCAACCTCGAATCCACCCGCAGCCTGGGCAGTGCCCTCGGCTGGGGCATGGCCGGGGCGCTGGTGGCAGGCCCGGTGGGGCTACTGGCCGGGCTGCTGCTCGGCGGCAAGGAAGACGAGGTGACGTTCCTCGCCACGTTCAAGGACGGACGCAAGCTGCTGGCCATCACCGATGGCAAGACCTGGTCGAAGATCGACGACAACTGGCGCCAACATCAGCGCCCAGCCGCCGCCTGAATTCACCCGCGGCTTATTCGTTCCATTCCTGAAGTGCCCGCTTTATTGCAGGCACGCGTGCCTGTGCGCCTGCTAACATGACGCCCCTTTTGACCGCCTGACCGGCGCAACGCCGGTGGCGCTCGCCTGCCTGCCGCATAACCGGCGACCACCGACCGATAACGGTGGCGCGTGCCTTTTCAAGGAGTCCCCGCATGACCCCGCTTCGCCCCCGCCTGCCGCTTGGCCTGCTCGGCCTGGGCCTTGCCCTGCACAGCACTCAAGGCCTGGCCGACGATAGCGTGACCCTGGCCCCGGTGCAGATTACCGAAGCCTACGCAAGCGAGGGCTACCCAGTGCACGAAGCACAGGTTGGCGGCCTGCACAGCGGCCCGCTACTGGATACCCCGGCTGCGGTCAGTGTGTTCAGCCGCCAGTTGCTGGACGACCGGCAGGTGCGCAACCTGAGCGAGGTGCTGCAAAGCGACGCCTCGGTAGGCGAAAGCTATGCCCCCATCGGCTACTACGAGAACTTCAACGTGCGCGGCTTCGAACTCAATGCCGCGAGCAGCTACCGGATCAACGGCCAGACCATCGCTGGCGAGCAGAACGTGGCTCTGGAGAACAAGCAGCAGGTGGAGTTGCTCAAGGGCCTGTCGGGGCTGCAAAGCGGTGTTTCCGAGCCCGGCGGGCTGGTCAACTACGTGACCAAGCGCGCGCAGGATGTGCGTAGCGTCAGCGTCTCGACCAACCAACAGGGCGAGCGCTACCTGGCCACCGACCTGGGCGGCTGGTTCGGCGCCGAGCGCCAGTTCGGCGTGCGGGTGAACCTGGCCCACGAGGACATCCGCTCCTACGCCGACCACGCCGATGGCCGACGCGAGTTCGCCTCGCTGGCCTTCGACTGGCAGATCAACCCCGATGCCGTACTGGAACTGGACGCCGAGTACCAGCACCGCGAGCAGTTCTCGGTGCCGGGCTATCAGTTGCTGGGCGGCACCGCCCTGCCCCACGCGGTCGACCCGAAGGACCACCTGGCCTGGCAGCAGTGGACCAAGCCTGTACAGAACGACTCACTGAACCTGGGCGGGCGCTTCAAGTACCGGCTCAATGACAGTTGGAACAGCACCCTGAGCGCTTCGCGCAGCCAGGTCGTGATCGACGACTACAGCTCGTTCGCCTGGGGCTCGAGCCAAGGCGCGGTGTTCGGCAGTACGGGTGACTACGACATCTATGATTTCCGCAGCCCCGACGACACGCGCCGCACCGATGAAGCCCAGGCCATGCTGGACGGGCGTTTCGACGCCCTGGGCGTGGCCCACGAACTGAGCATTGGGCTCAGCGCACAACGCCGCACCCTGGACCAACGGCCGTACTACAGCGAATGGCGGGGCACCGGCAACATCGACACGGGCGCCCCCGCGCTGCCACCTTCCGACAAACCGGTCGGCGACAGCGAACGGCGCCTGGACAGCCGCCAGTACGGCCTGATCTTCAGCGACCGCATCACCTTCAACGAACACTGGCAAACCCTGATTGGCGCCCGCGAAGTGCGCCTGGACGAGAAAGCCTGGGATCAAGACGGTGGCCTGAACCGCCACACCCGCCAGTACCAGTTGCTGCCCAACGCCGCGCTGATCTACAAACCGCAGCCCGACACCACGCTCTACGCCAGCTATGCCAAAGGGCTGTCCGCTGGCGGCACTGCGCCGTGGTACGCGTTGAACGCCGGCAATATCCTCGCCCCGACCCTGTCCCACCAACTGGAACTGGGCTTCAAACAGGACTGGCAGGGCATGAGTTTCAGCGCCGCGCTGTTCCAGATCCGCCAGGCCTACCAGTATTCACGCGCCGAAGGGTCTGACTTCGTTTATGTGCAACAAGGCCAGCAGAAGAACATTGGCCTGGAACTGAGCGCCAGCGGCCAGGCGACCTCGAACCTGCAGATCCACGCCAGCGTCGCGGCGATCCGGGCCCGGATCAAGAACAGTGGCACCGACGCCTACGAGGATCATCAAGCGATCAACGTGCCGCGCCTGCGCGCCGCGTTGCAGGCCGAGTACAGCTTGCCCGTACCAGGCCTGGCCCTGCTCGGCGGCGCCCGCTACAGCGCGAGCAAGTACGCCAGCCAAGCCGGCAATGTCGAGGTCGGCGGCTATACCGTGTTCGACCTCGGCGGCCGCTACCGCACGCGCATCAGCGGCTACGACACAACCCTGCGCCTGACCGTGGACAACGTTTTCGACAAGCGCTACTGGCGCGACGTGGGGGATTACCTGGGGGACAACTACCTATTCCAGGGCGCGCCGCGGACGGCGAGGTTGTCGGCTTCGGTCAATTTCTAATCGCCAGCGCGGAGCACGTCGACACCCCGACGTGCTCCGCGAACGCCGCCTGCATGACAGCTGAAAACAAAAAGCCCCCGAACCTTTCGATTCGGGGGCTTTTCGTAGAATGTGGCGGTGAAGAAGGGATTTGAACCCTTGATACGATTTCTCGTATACACACTTTCCAGGCGTGCTCCTTCGACCACTCGGACACTTCACCGTTTCTCTTCAAGCTATTCAGCCTGTCGAGGCGCGCTAATTTAGTCGAAGAGGTTTGCCTTGGCAAGTATTTTTTTCAGAATTTTCATGCGCTTAAGCCAATCCAGGAAAAGCCCGTAGGAATCAGGGCAATGCTGCCATTGTCGCCTGCGCTTTTACCGCGCGCCAAGCGCGCGCCCCGCTGCAGCGCGGGCTCAAGGGCGATGGCTGACCGACCAGTCAGTCTTGCTGCTTTACCTGACCGGTGGTGCTGGGTAACGTCGTGGCCACGCCACCTAAAGGACTCTGCCATGAGCGAGCTGATTACCTACCACGCCGAAGACGGCATCGCCACACTGACCCTGAACAACGGCAAGGTCAACGCCATCTCACCGGATGTCATCCAGGCGTTCAATGCTGCACTCGACCGCGCGCTGCAAGACCGCGCGGTGGTAATCATCACCGGCCAACCCGGCATCCTCTCCGGTGGCTACGACCTCAAGGTGATGACCGCCGGTCCCACGGAAGCGGTCAGTCTGGTCACCGCTGGCTCCACCCTCGCCCGCCGCCTGCTCTCGCATCCCTTCCCGGTGATCGTCGCCTGTCCGGGCAATGCCGTAGCCAAAGGGGCATTTTTGCTGCTGTCTGGCGACTACCGTATTGGCGTCGAAGGCCCTTTCAAGATCTGTCTGAACGAGGTGCAGATCGGCATGACCATGCACCACGCAGGTATCGAACTGGCCCGCGACCGCCTCGGGCGGGCGGCGTTCCAGCGCTCGGTGAACAACGCCGAGGTGTTCGACCCACAGGGCGCGTTGGCTGCCGGCTTCCTCGACAAGGTGGTGCCCGTCGAGCAATTGCAGGCCGCCGCGCTGGCCGCTGCCGCTGAACTGAAAAAACTGAACATGCTGGCGCACAAGAACACCAAGCTCAAAGTGCGCAAGGCCCTGCTCGAAGCACTGGACGAGGCGATCCTCGCCGACCAGAACTACCTGGGCTGAACCCAGCACCGCGACACCCGGCTCACACGCAGGTTTGCCGCGCACAGTGCACAGTCGTACACTTCGCCGCGACTGTCTGGTGTGAGTCGTATCATGCTTTATATGTTCCGCATGCTCCTGCTGGCGCTGCACTTTCTTCTGGTGGGCGTGGTGGGCCTGTTGATCGGCCTGCTACGGCCTTTCAACCCCGACAACAGCCGCCTGTTCGCCCACCTCTACAGCGTGCCCGCCGCCTGGATCATGCGCATCAGGGTGAAAGCCGAAGTCGGCCCGCTGTGGGACCAGCCGCCCGGCTGTGTGATCATCGCCAACCATCAATCGAACTTCGATCTGTTCATCCTCGGCCAGGTCGTTCCACCGCGCACGGTGGCCATCGGCAAGAAGAGCCTGGGCTGGATTCCGTTGTTCGGCCAGTTGTTCTGGCTGGGTGGCAACGTACTGGTGGACCGCGGCAATGCCTATCAGGCGCGCCGTGCCATGCAGGCCACGACCCGCACGCTGCGCAGCGGCACCTCGATCTGGATTTTCCCCGAAGGCACGCGCAACCCCGGTGAGCAACTGCTGGGTTTCAAGAAAGGCGCATTCCACATGGCCGTCGAGGCTGGCGTGCCAATCGTACCGGTATGCGTGAGCCGCTATTCGCAACGCCTGGGCCTGAACCGCTGGCGCAAGCGCACGGTGATCGTCCGCTCTCTGGCCCCAATCGCCACCACTGGGCTGACCCAGCAGGACCTGCCGGCACTGATCGAGCAGTGCCGTACGCAAATGCAGCACTGCATCGACCACATGGAAGCTGAGCTGGACGAGGCGTGAGCGCAGCCCTCGGGCTCGACGACCGGATAAATCTTCATCCTGCCTGGTTGCTCCCTGTCGCCACTGGGCCCAAGCTGTCTGACGTGTTCAACCGGATAAGCGGACAGTCATGGGTCGAGTCGTCGCAGCGGCGGTGTACAGCGCCGGTCGCAAGGTCACCAATATCAGCATCGACGAGGGCGCAGAATGGGCACGCAAGCCCGGACACTTCGTATGGATCGGCCTGGAAGCGCCCAACGCCGAGGAACTGGCCAACTTGCAGCGCCAGTTCGGCCTGCATGAACTGGCCATCGAAGACGCCCTCGAAAAACACAGCCGCCCCAAGCTCGAAACCTTCGGCGACGCGTTGTTCATCGTCACCTATTCACCGGTTCGCCATGAGGGCCGGCTGGAGTTCATCGAAACCCATATTTTCGCGGGCAACGGTTACATCATCACGTGTCGCAACGGGCACTCCAAATCCTACGCCCTGGTGCGCCAGCGTTGCGAAGCGCGCCCGCTGCTGCTGGAGCACGGCGAAGACTTCGTGTTGTACGCCCTGCTCGACTTCGTGACAGAGAACTACCAACCGGTCAGCGAAGCGATCCATGGGGAAATCGAGACGCTGGAGCAAAGCGTGCTCAGCAACTCATTGCGTGAAGAGGATATCCAGCGTCTGCACAGCCTGCGTCGCGACACCCTGCGTCTGCGCCGCTACGTGGCGCCGATGGTGGAAATCAGCGAGGAATTGCAGCGCTTGAGCTTTCCGTTCATCGACAAGAACATGCGCCCCTATTTTCGCGATGTGCAGATCCACGTGACGCGGCAGATGGAAGACCTCGCCGGGATCCGTGATATCGCCAGCCAGACCATCGAAATCGGCATGCTGCTGGAGTCGTCGCGCCAGAGCATCACCCAACGCAAGTTCGCCGCCTGGGCGGCGATACTGGCGTTTCCCACGGCGATTGCCGGGATCTACGGGATGAATTTCCAGAACATGCCGGAGCTGGGCTGGCACTACGGGTATTTTGCAGTGCTGGGCGTGATCGGGTTGGGGTGCACGGGGCTCTACGCGAGCTTCAAGCGTTCGGGTTGGCTATAAACGCTCGAATCAAGCGCTGCGCCTGAACGGCCTTAGGCTTGATCAAACAACGTTGCCGCTGGCCTTGGCCGGCTGCTGAATGAACCTGAGCATCCACTCGCCGACCAAATCGCCTTGGTGCTCGCTGGCCAGGCTCGCCACGGCCTTCTGGTAAACGTCCTCGCCCAGAGACGCCTGGCGGGCATCGAGCAGCGCGCGCGAGTAGTCGTGGACGAACTCCGGGTGCCCCTGGAAACACAACACCTGATCACGGATATGGTAGGCGGCGTTCGGGCAGAAGTCGCTCGAAGCAATCACCGTCGCCCCCTCGGGCAATGCCGTCACCTGATCCTGGTGGCTGATCAGCAGGGTCAGTTCGCTGACCTGCGGGTCCATCCACGGCGCATGCGCAGCCAGGCTATAGCGATGGATGCCCACGCCCCAGCCCTTGTCGGCCCGCTCGGCCTTGCCACCCAGGGTGAGCGCCAGCAACTGGTGGCCAAAACACACGCCCAGCAGTTTCTCGCCGCGCTCATAGAGCTTGAGCAGATAGGCCTTGAGGGTTTGGATCCAGGCATCGGTGCCGAAGGAGTCGGCCTTGCTGCCGGTCACCAAGTAGGCATCGAAACGCTCGGTGTCTGCGGGGTAGTCGCCGTTCATCACGTTGTACACGCAAAACTCGGCGGCGACCGGCTGACGCGAAAACAGCTGCTCGAACATCCTGCCGTAGCCCTGGTACTGCGCAACCAGTTCCGGTCGCAGGACATCGGTTTCAAGGATGCAGATGCGTAACGACATAGGGATAGTCCTGAACGACGTGGTGGGGATTTTTCGCTAAAGACTGACGCGAAAGCCCCGTACAAGCAAGTAGGATGTCCAGACGAACGGTAGGCCCTGTAACCCTTGGTAACTCCCTTCGCGCACTCGTCTAGCGAGAGCATGACAGCCAGGTGGCCAATGGCCTTGAAACCGCAGGAAATCAGATCGGTCACGGTTAGAACAAAGCGTTCTGAAACAAGGACGTCGCGCGCCCTACCTTTGGTTGTATACCCATCAATATGCGGTATGGAGGTACGGCACTGCATCACGCCGCTGTGATCGACCCGACGCCACGCAAGGAAGCCTAGGGTTTTTCAGGAATAACAACAATGAAGGCGGTCCGCCATGTTCAGACAATCAAAAGTACGCCAAGCCGGGCTCATACTCTTCGCCACGACGCTGCTGCTGATTTTGCCGAATCTTTCTCGGCTCTTTGGCTGACAGTGCCTGTGGTCTTTTCCCACGATGCGCAGGTAATCTTCTGACCTTGATGGTTGGAGATTGCCTATGCGTCTGCTGTTCGCCCTGCTCTGCCTGCTGCCTGCGCTGCCGTCGGCGGCCGCATCACTGAACCTGCAAATCGGTGATCAGCCGCGCACCTGGCACACCGAACAGCTGCTAACGCACCCGCAGGCACGTGACATCACCATCGAACAGGACGTGGCCTACAAGCGCACCCTGCACTACCGCGCCGTACCCCTGGCCGCGCTGCTCGAAGGGGTAAGCGCGGACGATCACCTGCAGGCCGTGGCATTGGACGGGTTCGCCGCCGAGATGCCAGCCGGGCCACTGTTGCAGGCAGGACCGGCACGCGCATGGCTGGCCATCGAGGACCCGGCGCAGCCCTGGCCGCCACTGGCCGCAGGTAAGCCCAGCGCCGGGCCGTTCTACCTGGTGTGGACCGCGCCACAGGCCAGCCACATCCGCCCGGAACAGTGGCCCTACCAGATTGCCTCGATTCGCCGCCTGCCCCCGGTAGCGGCACGCTTTCCCGCCCTGTTACCGGACCCGACCCTGGCCAAGGACAACGCCATCCGCCAGGGCTTTGCCCTGTTCCAGCAGAACTGCCTGGCGTGCCATCGCCTCAACGGCAGCGGTGATGCGCAGTTCGGCCCCGACTTGAACCTGCCACACAACCCTACCGAATACTTCCAGCCAGCCTACCTGCGCCAGTACATCCGCGATCCACAGAGCCTGCGGCACTGGCCGCAGGCGAGGATGCCGGGATTCCCGGTGCAGGTCCTGAGCGATCCGGAGCTTGATGCGTTGTTGGCCTACCTGAAGCACATGGCAGGGCGCAAGGCGCAATGATCGCTAGGCGATCTGCCGCTCCTGCCTGACGCCCCAGCCTTCCACCTCGCCGCCACAGGGCGAGACGACCCGCTCGAACGACGCTTCGAACGCGCCGATGCCCCGGTAGGTGGCGTACATCACCTTGCTCAGCTCCAAGTGCCAGGCGCCATCGTCGCGCTCGCTCACCTGGGCATTGATGGACTCGCCGCGAAATTGCCCAGCCGCACGACGGGCGCCAGCCTCGTCAGGGAACACCGCATAGAACTCGATGGGGTGGATTTGCGTGAAGTCGAAACCGCCAGCTTTCATCTGGCGAAGGACACTGCTGCTGATGTCATCGTTCTGGCTGCTCATGAAACGTCCTCCTGAAATGCAATGGATAGACTTTCCGTGCACACGACACACCCGTCCGGCACGCACAGGCGCAGGGCGGTTCGAGCTGATGCAAGACGCGAATGAAAGCGGCGCAGGTCCGCAGAGTAGACCGGCGCCAGATACCAGCTTAGTGCCTGCGCAGGCACCTTGCCAGAAGCTCAGCACACCTCGCGGATCGCGCTGATCACCACGCCGTTCTGTTCCTTGAGCCAGCGCGCGGTGGGGGAATGGCTACGCCCCTGGAAGTCGTTGAGGTCCAGCTCATCCATGACCGGGAACAGATGCGAACGAATGGCCCGCGCCGCGTCCTCCTCACTGGGGCACTGCTCGGCGGTGAGCAGCAGCGACGACGGTTCGCCCTTCTGGTCGGCAAAGATGACTTCCCACTCTTTCATCGATCAACCCTCGCTCGCAACGCAATGGTGAGTGACATCCGTAATAGCTGACCGCCACGCACCCGCATTGTTCAGCAGCGCCCACCTGCGAACGAAAAAAAGCCCCGTGTCCACCCTGGACTGGGCTGCTACGCAGTCCGTATACGACACAAGGCCGCGCCTGCAATGACCGCGCAAGCCCAGTTCGAGCGGGCACAGCGGTCATTGCAGGGGCGGCCTTGTAACGCGAATGGGCCGCACAGCGGCCCCTGGCGATCTGGAACGGGTTACTTGGGCGTGCCGTGCACCACCCCGGCGGTGTTGTCCAGCAGGCTCTTGGTGGCGGTCTGGATGTAGGCTTCCAGTTTCTTGAGCATCGCCGGCTGGTCTGGGCTGTCGATCAGTTCGGCCTTGAACTGGCTGCCCAACTGGTAGCGGTACAGACGGGGCGTCATGTCCTTGGACTCGATCAGGATGCGATCACCCTGTACCAGCCCCACCACCTGCTCACTGCCCGATGGTTTGATCATCCCCACGCCCTGGTCGCCCTCAGGCAGGTTGAGCAGGTCGCGCCCCCAGCACTGGTGACGGGTCTGGCCACCGAGGCGGCCCATGATGGTCGGCACGATATCGACCTGGGTACCGACGGTGTGGTTGACCGCGCCGAACTTCTCCTGGATGCCAGGGGCGATCAGCAGCAGCGGTACGTTGAAGCGGCCCAGGTCCAGTTCGGTGACCTGCTCATGGTTGGCGAAGCCGTGGTCGCCGACGATGACGAACAAGGTGTCCTTGAAGTACGGCTCCTTGCGCGCCTTCTCGAAGAACTGGCCCAGCGCCCAATCGCTATAGCGCATGGCGGTCAGGTGCTCGTCCAGGCGGCCTTGGCCGGTCACCTTGTCCACCGGCAAGTCCTTGGGCAACGCGTACGGCGTGTGGTTGGAGAGTGTCTGCAACAGTGCGTAGATCGGTTTCTTGCCGTCGTGCTTGGCCAGTTCTTGGTTGCCACGCTCGAACATGTCCTGGTCGGAAACACCCCAGGTCGGGTCCGAGAATACTGGGTTGACGAAGTCGTTACGCCCGATGAAGGTGGTCATGCCCTGGTTGCCGAAGAACCCCGACTGGTTGTCCCAGGCGAAGTCACCGTTGTAGACGTAGACATCGTCGTAGTCACGGGCGCTGAGCAGTGCAGGCAAGCCGGACAGCTTGTGGCCGCCTTCGGGGGTCTGCATCAGGTATTCGAAGCCCGGCAGGTTGGGGAAGCACGCCATGGTGGCGAACATGCCCTGATGGGTGTGGGTGCCGTTGGAGAAAAAGCGGTCGAACAGCAAGCCTTCTTTGGCCAGCTTGTCGAAGTAAGGCGTGATGTTGTTCGGGCTGCCCAGCGCGCCCACGGAGTGGCCGGCGAAGCTTTCCATGAGAATCACCACCACGTTCTTGACCGCCAGGGTCCGTGCCTGTGGCGGCAGGAAGTCGCGGCGGATGGCCGCTTCGTCGGCGTCGACCAGGGTGTCGTGGGGCGTCAGCAACTGCTCGCGCACGGTCTGGGTCGCTTCGTTCTGTTCAAGCACCGGCTTCCAGAGATTGGCGCGGTCCTCGCCGTAGCGACTCTTGGCTGCATCGATCAAGGTCAGGGTGCCGTTCAGGCCCAGTTGGTTGACGAAGTTCGAATCCGTGGTGAAGGCATCGCCCCAGCGCATCGGCGGGCCTTGGCGCAGGGTGCCACGGGCGGCGATCACCGCCACCAGCAGGATCACCATGAACACCGCCAGACGCCCGTACCACGGCGCTGCCGAGCGACTGCCCAGGCTTGGCGCACGGCCCCGGGTCAGGCGATCAATTCCCTTGAACAACAGGCTCAGCAACCAAGTGCCGAACAACCAGGCCAGCAGATAGCGCACCACCGGGAAGCCATACCAGAGCATGCTCAGGACGGTCTTGGGATCCTCGTTGATGTATTGGAACACCAAGCCGTTCAGACGCTGGTGGAATTCGCGGTAGAAGTCCATCTCCATCAGGCCGAGGAACATCACCACGCTCGAGGCGACGGTCAGCCACAGGCGAAATGCCCCGCGCCGGGCCATAGCCCACGGGCTCAGGATCGCCAGCAGCAACGGGATGCTGATGTACACCACCACACGCAGGTCGAAGCGCAGGCCGTTGAAGAAGCCTTCGGCGACGGTCGAGTAAGGCGTCTGGCCGATCATATCGCTGTTGTAGACCAGCAGCGCCAGGCGCACCAGGCTCAACATGAACATGATCACCAGGCCGCTGAGTAGCGTATAGAGCAGGTGGGATTTGAGGGTTGGCGAGAACGCGCCTCGCGCGCCCTTTTGCTTCAAGGCGTCCGTGTTGGCCATGAATGGAGAGATCCTAGGATTGCTGGTTTGCGAAAAAGGCGACGTCGCCGACAGCCGGAAGGCCCCACCGCCTTAGGTGGCGTGGTGCCCATGCAGCATTGTGCGGCGCGGATTCTCGAAAATCGAGTGTGAAAATTATGTCGACAGAACCGCTGCGGGTATTTGTCAGAGCCGCACATTACCCCGTGGCCCGGCGATGGCCCAGATGATCAGCCCGAGTACCGGCAGCAACACGATTAGCAGGATCCACAGCACCTTGATGCCGACTTCAGCACCGCTCTTGAGCACATTGAGGACTGCCCAGATGTCCAAGGCGAGAATGATCAGGCCCACCAGCCCGTTGAATGTCGATCCCATGTCAGCATCTCCTGCGATAAATATCGCCAGAGCATAGCCGTCTATCGCGACCATAGAAGGGAATCCTTGGTCAGGGCCATCGGTCACTGGATAGACTGTCTACACAGACTGATCCGAGGTTCCAATGCCACCTGCACACACACCAAACGTATCCGCCTCCCTGTTCGCCGCTTGGCGGCAACAGGCGTTGAACACCCCCTGGCTCAGCGCAGGCCTGGGCTTGAGCCTGCTGGCCATCGTCGCGCTGTTGCTGGCGAGCCTGTGGAACGCGGTCAGCGGCGAGCATGCCGATAACCTGCACCTGGCCGCGCTGGGCGGGCTTGGCGGCTTTGCCGCCACCGCGCTTGGTGCGGTGCTGGCGGTGGTGCTGCGCGATGTGAGTGCCCGAACGCAGGATGTGATGCTTGGCTTTGCCGCCGGCATGATGCTCGCGGCCAGTTCGTTCTCGCTGATCCTGCCTGGGCTGGAAGCTGCCCGTGCGATCACCGGGAATGGCCCGGCGGCGGCGTTCACCGTGGTGCTGGGCATGGGCCTTGGCGTCTTGCTGATGCTTGGCCTGGACCGATTCACCCCCCACGAACACGAAAGCACTGGCCCTTGCGGCCCGGACGCTGAACGCATCAACCGGGTGTGGCTGTTCGTGCTGGCAATCACCCTGCATAACCTGCCCGAAGGCATGGCCATCGGTGTCAGCTTTGCCACTGGCGACCTGAACATCGGCCTGCCGCTGACCAGCGCAATCGCCATCCAGGACATCCCCGAAGGCCTGGCCGTAGCCCTAGCCCTGCGTGCCACGGGCCTGTCCAACCTCAAGGCCGCGCTGGTGGCTATCGGCTCCGGTCTGATGGAACCGTTGGGGGCAGTGATCGGCCTGGGGATTTCCACCGGCTTCGCCTTGGCCTACCCCATCAGCATGGGGCTGGCGGCCGGAGCGATGATCTTCGTGGTGTCCCACGAAGTTATTCCAGAAACCCACCGCAATGGGCACCAGACGGCAGCAACCCTGGGGCTCATGGGAGGATTCGCGGTGATGCTGTTTCTGGATACGGCATTGGGCTGAACAACATCGCCGCGCAGCTCGTAGCGGCGAATCAGTGCCAGGTCGGTAACGTGCGCGGTGGCCGTCCTCAGACGTGAACGGCCACCTTCAACGCTTCCAGCGCCGGCTCGACCTTGATCCCGAGCGCCTCACCCAGCTCCAGCACACGCGCCAGGTCATGCTGGCCGACCATCACCATCTGCAATTCATCATCGAGCAGTTGGCTGAAGTTCAGCAGCACATAGCCGCCGGCCTCTTTGTTCAACGCGCCCATCTGCACCTGGATGCGATTGAGGGCGGTCAGCGGCTCGGTGCGAGCCAATTGCTTGGCCTTAAGGGTAAACGGCACGCTCTTGTCGAACGAGTCGCTGATCTGCTGGAACAGGTCCTGGTAGCTGTCGGCCTGGAACAAAACCGTGTCAGGCAGGCTGCCGACCACGACCCACTCCCCCAGCGCGAACGGGAAGCTGTCGTCGTAGTTGATGTCGGGGTTGGCTGCGAGGAAGGCGGCTGGATCCGCGTAAGCTTGGATGGCTTCTTCAGCGATGCGCTCGATCTCTTCGTCGCGCATGCAGCCTGCGCCGATCAGGCGGATGAATTCGAGCAACTGGTCTTTCATGGGGGCCCTGCGCATTGGCGTAAAAGGCGCCAAGGATAGCCGCAAACGCCCCCGACCGCTAACCGGCAAGCGCCTCCAGACGCGCCGCCGCCTCGACCGCCCCCATGGTGCGAGCAGCCAGCAAGGCATTGCTGCCGGCTGCATCGAGGTGCATCGGATCAGCACCCTGGCCCAGCAGGTAGTCCAGCATCTCGACGCGGTTGAACATCGCCGCCAGCATCAACGCCGTGCGCCCATCGGCGGCGGCGGCATCTACCGGCACGCCATGCTCGAGCAGCAACCGAACCATTGCCAGGTCGCCTTTGAAAGCAGCGCCTGCGATAGGCAACTGACCGTTGTCATTGGCGATCAGGGGGTCAGCACCATGAGCCAGCAATACCCGCACCGCCTCATGATGGCCATGGTAGCTGGCCAGCATCAGCAAGGTGTCGCCCTTGTGATTGCGCAAGTCAGGCGGTAAACCGCTGGCAAGCAACCGTTCGAGCATCGAAGCATCGCCGCGGCGGGCGCGCTCGAAGACTTCATCGGCAAATGCGGCCCTCTCTTCGGCGGTCATGCTGAGGGATTGTTGATCGGACACGGGGAACCTCCTGGCAGTTGATAGGCCCAATTGTTGGTCAGGCATTGCTCGTGGCGCAAAGGTTCAGAATCTATCGACAGGCAAGGCCCACGCTATCACCGTGCATTTTGCACTGTGCAAAATGCACGACCTTGCAGAATGCAAGGAAGCTCGACAGCAAAGGCATCGTAACCCATTGTTTTTAAAGGATTTTTAATAGCGAAAAATCTGGCACGGTCACTGCAACCATCAACTCATGTCTGCCAACACAACAGTCAGGAGTTGATATGGACCTTATCCAGGAAAAATTCGCCTCGGTCTTCAGCGCCTATCAGGTGGCGACCCAGCCCCGCCCGGACGGCGGTGTGCTGCTTACGCTGCGCGCTGTCGACGGCAAGGTGACTCGCCGCGTGCTGACCTACGGCCAGTTGCACAGCGCAGAGCAGCTGTCCTGGGCAATCAGCGCCATTCGCCGTGACCTGGCCGAGCAAGCCAGCGAACTGCCGGTGATCTCGATGCTACAGAGCCAACAGCGTTTCGCGCTACCGACCTATCGCTGATCGCTGCACCCTTTCGCGGGGCGCACTTTTTTCATGTAGGGACTGCATGAAAAAAGCGTGCCCCGCGAACCTTTTACCGCCCCCTCAAAGCTCATCGATGCCTGCGAACGCCTGCGCAGTGGCGTCGCCGGTCAAGCGTGGCGTCATGCCTTGCTCATTGGCAAACAGCCGCACGGCCAGGCAGAACGGGCTATCGCCCAAGTCGAACCAGCGCCGGGTCGCGCCTGGCACCACCAGCACATCGCCTTTCTCGCACAGCACCGCGTACACCTGATCGCCCAGGCGCAGGCTCAGTTGCGCCCGCCCACTCAACAGCGCGAAGACCTCGGCACTGTCATGTACGTGCTCTTCGCGCAGGTCTTGCTGGGCGGGATCGACAGCATCGCAGCTCAACACACTGACGGCCTGGCAGCCGTGCTCGGTCATCAGCCGGTCCAGCGGCGCGCGGCAGGCGTCGAGCACTTCCTGCGCGGGGCTACCAGGACGCAAACGCACGTCTGGTTGCCATCGGGCAAAACGCACGCCCTGCTCGGCCAAGGTTGCGACGATATCGTCGTGGTGGGTCAGCACCTTGTACGCAAGCTCAGGGCTGGCGACGTGGAAAACGCTGAGAATGCTCATCAGGGGTCGTTCCTGCGGTCAGTCAAACGAAGGCCAATGATAACGGCTGCCGCCAGCGCGGCGACGCTGGCTATACCAAAGGTGAAGTGCGGGCCCAGCCAGTTCCAGCTGTAGCCCGAGTAAAGTGCGCCTAACGCACCACCGGTGCCGGACAACGCCGCGTACAGTGCCTGGCCCTGACCTTGCTGCCGGGCGCCGAAGCTCCCCTGCACGAAGGCGATGCAGGCGGCGTGGAAACAGCCGAAAGTGGCCGCATGCAGCACTTGGGCGAACACCAGCACCACCGGCTCGCCGGCCAGGTTACCCAGCAGCAGCCAGCGCAGGGCCGCGAGCAGGAAGCTGGCCAGCAGGACCTGACGCACCGAAAAGCGCGTGAAGATCCGCCGCATGGCCATGAACACCAGCACTTCAGCCACCACGCCCAGGGCCCACAGCAAACCGATCGCACCACGGCTATAGCCAAGGTGCTCCAGGTGCAGGGTGAGGAAAGTGTAGTAAGGGCCGTGGCTCAGCTGCATCAGCGCCACGCAAAGGTAGAACGCCACCACCCCCGGCGCCGCCAACTGCTTGAGAAAGCCGCCTGCCGCCTGCCGCTCGGCGTGCTCAACCGGCTGTGCATTCGGCACCCAGAGGCTGGCGGCGGCGATACCGGCCATGATGGTCACCAGCGCCACCGGGTAGATATCCAGGCTCAGCCACTCGAACAACCGGCCCAGGCCAACCACGCTGAGGATGAAGCCGATCGAGCCCCACAACCTGACCTGGCTGTAGCGCGAGGTCTGACCGTGCAGATGGGCCAAGGTGATCACCTCGAACTGTGGCAACACCGCATGCCAGAAGAACGCGTGCAGGGCCATTACCAGCGCCAGCCAGGCGTAGCTCTTGCCGAAGAAGATCAACGAGAAGCTCGCCAGAGTCGATAACGCCCCCAAGCGCACGATCAGCAGGCGTCGGCCGCTGCGGTCGCCCAGCCAGCCCCACAGGTTGGGGGCGATGCAGCGCATCAGCATGGGAATGGCCACCAGCTCGCCGATGCGGGCCGGGGAAAAACCCAGATGGTCGAAGTACAGCGCCAGGAACGGCGCGGTGGAACCGAGCAGGGCGAAGTAGAACAGGTAGAAGCTGGACAGGCGCCAGTAGGGAATCATCGCAAGGTCCGCTCAGGGGTTCCCGGCCTGTCGCGGGGCACCGGCGCTTGCACGGTGCCTCGCGAGCAGGCCAGCACGGTCACAACTGGCGCAATACCGGGGTGGCGACCTTCACATCGGCATTCTGCGCACGGTGACGCAACAGGTGGTCCATCAGCACGATGGCCATCATCGCCTCGGCGATGGGCGTGGCACGGATGCCCACGCAGGGGTCGTGACGGCCCTTGGTGATCACGTCCACCGGATTGCCATCGATATCGATCGAGCGGCCCGGAGTGGTGATGCTGGAGGTCGGTTTGAGCGCTAGGTGGGCGACGATCGGCTGGCCCGACGAAATACCACCGAGGATGCCGCCTGCGTTGTTGCTGAGGAACCCCGCCGGGGTCAGTTCGTCGCGGTGCTCGGTGCCGCGCTGGGCGACGCTGGCGAAACCTGCGCCGATCTCCACGCCCTTGACCGCGTTGATGCTCATCAGCGCATGGGCAAGCTCGGCATCGAGGCGGTCGAAGATCGGCTCGCCCAGACCGGGCATGACGCCTTCGGCGACCACAGTGATCTTCGCGCCCACCGAGTCCTGGTCACGCCGCAGTTGGTCCATGTAGGCCTCAAGCTCTGGCACCTTGGACGGGTCAGGGCTGAAGAAAGCGTTTTCCTCGACCGAATCCCAGGTCTTGAAGGGGATTTCAATCGGGCCCAGCTGACTCATGTAGCCGCGCACGCGAATGCCCTGGGTTGCCAGGAACTTCTTGGCGATAGCGCCAGCGGCCACGCGCATGGCGGTCTCGCGCGCCGAACTGCGGCCGCCGCCACGGTAATCGCGGGTGCCGTACTTGTGGTGGTAGGTGTAGTCGGCGTGGGCTGGGCGGAACAGGTCCTTGATCGCCGAGTAGTCCTTGGACTTCTGGTCGGTGTTGCGGATCAGCAGGCCAATCGAGCAGCCGGTGGTACGCCCCTCGAACACACCGCTGAGGATCTCCACCTCGTCGGCTTCCTGGCGCTGCGTGGTGTGACGGCTGGTGCCGGGCTTGCGCCGGTCGAGGTCGTGCTGCAGGTCAGCCAGGGAGATTTCCAGGCCCGGTGGGCACCCGTCGACAATGGCGACCAACGCCGGGCCGTGGCTTTCGCCAGCGGTGGTGACAGTGAACAGCTTGCCGTAGGTATTGCCGGACATGGACGCTCCGCGAAATCTGCCTGAGATGAACGAAAGCGGCAGTATACGTAAATCAGGCTGGCCTGTGCGTGCGGACTTACGCCCCGAGCAGGCCGTGACGGGCGGTTGCGCGCGAACCTTCGCCTCCAATCCCGGTCTTACCTTCACCCTCCCCACGCAGTACCTCGCCCATGAAGCGCCGCCTCACCGCCCTGCTCCTGCTGCTGTGCGCCAGCCTCGCCCAGGCCGCCGCCCCTACCGTGCTGCAACGCCCCATCGACTTGGACACTGGCGCAGGCGTGCTGCATGGCAGCCTGCTGCTGCCCCAGCAGGACACGCCGCCTCCTGTGGTGCTAATCATCGCCGGGTCCGGCCCCACCGACCGCGACGGCAACAATCCCGCGTCGGGGCGTATCGACAACCTCAAGCGCCTGGCCCTGCTGCTGGCCAACGCGCACATCGCCAGCGTGCGCTTCGACAAACGCGGCGTCGCTGCCAGCCAGCCGGCCACCCCCGATGAGCGCGACCTGAGTGTCGAGCGCTATGTCGCCGATGTGGTGGCCTGGGGGCAGTTGCTGCGCCACGACCCACGCTTCGGCCCGCTGATTCTGGTGGGCCACAGCGAAGGCGCGCTGATCGCCTCGCTGGCCGCCGAGCAGGCCGGCGCCAGCGCCGTCATTACCCTCGCCGGCAGTGGCCGTCCGGTTGCCGATGTGCTGCGCGAGCAACTCGCCCAGCGCCTGCCGCCCGCACAACTGGCCGCTGGCGTGGCAGTGATCGACCGGCTACAGGCCGGGCAGACCAGCCTCGAGGTGCCAACGTTGCTGCGCCAGGTGTTTCGCCCCAGCGTGCAGCCCTACCTGATCACCCTGCTGCGCCAGGACCCGGCCGCCGCCTTCGCGCGCTTGCAGATGCCGGCTTTGATCGTCCAGGGGCGCAACGATGTGCAGGTGGAAGTGGCCGACGCCGAACAGCTCAAGGCCGCCAAGCCCGATGCCCAACTGGCGCTGATCGATGGCATGAACCACATGCTGCGCATCAGTCCTAAGGATATGAGCCAGCAGCGCGACAGCTACCGTAACCCCGAATTGCCCCTGGCGCGCGAGCTGGGCGAGCAGATCGTCACCTTTATCCGCCGCCTGCCGGCCGCCTGAGACCTGCGCCGCACGAAAGCTCACGCTTTTACCCGCGCTGCCGATAAGGGTGCTGACAAAGCGGTGATTCTGCGCCTACAGGCAGTGATCACCCGGCCGCCGTGCACTTGAGGATGCCCTGATGACCGATGCCCCCGCCGCCGAGGCGACCGAAGAACAAGCCCCGGAAAGCGCCCCGCAGCCGTGGGCAGACCTTGCCACCGAACATTTCCAGTTGCTGCGCCTGGCGCCGCTGCCCACCGACCGTAACAGCGGCGCGCGCCCGCTGCGCTTCGTACAATTCGGCTATGCCGAGCGCCACGACAAGGAACACAGCCTGCTGCGCTTGGAAATTCACCTGCCAGGGCAAAAAGTGCGCAAGGAGCAGAACCGCCTGGACATCCGCGTCGACCACGCGCAACAGCGGGTGAGCATCGGCGCGGACGCGGGCATGCAGATCGAGCCGCTCAACCGCGGCTTGGGCCGCTACCTGCTGGCACAGGCCGTGCAGTGGTTGCAACAGCGCTGCGCGCACTACCACATCGAGGGCATGAACCTGCCGAACAAGGACGCACTCAACGAAGACACCCGCCTGCGCCGCGACCACGTGCTGCACAGCGTCGGGCTCGAAGTGGAGTATCTTGAGGGGCAGTTGCTCAAAGGGCGCGTCAAGGACACCTCGGTAAGCAAGCTCAAAGGCGGCTGGAATACCGAGAAAGTCCAGCGCGTCGACATGCTCGAAGCCGCCGGCATGTTGCAACAGGCCGAGCAGAACCTGCTGGAAAAAGAAGCCCAGCTGCGCGAGCGTGACGAACGTGTGGCCAAGTACCGCCGCGAGGACGGTGGATTGCGCTTCACCATCACCTGCCTGGTGGCCTTTGCGCTGTTCCAGACCGGCTTGCTGATCTGGATGGCGACGCGCTGAAACCTGATGGGGCCGCCGCGCGGCCCCGCACTCACACCCGTGAGGCGAACAGCGCCTGATGCTGGCGGCACTGCTCGGCAGTGAGCATGAATACGCCGTGTCCGCCACGCTCGAACTCAAGCCAGGCGAAGTCGACCTCCGGGTACAACGCCTCGACATGCACCTGGCTGTTGCCCACCTCGACGATCAGCAAGCCTTTCTCGGTCAGGTGCTCGGCCGCCTCGGCCAGCATCCGCCGCACCAGATCCAGCCCATCGTTACCGCAGGCCAGGCCCAGCTCGGGCTCGTGGTGATATTCCGCAGGCATGTCGGCGAAATCTTCGGCATCGACATACGGCGGGTTGGACAGGATCAGGTCGAAGCGCTGCCCCGGCAAACCTGCGAAACCATCGCCCTGCACGGTGTAGACGCGCTGATCCAGGCCATGCCGCTCGATGTTCTGGTTGGCCACCTCGAGCGCATCGAAGGACAAGTCGGCCAGCACCACTTCGGCCTCCTGGAACACATCGGCGGCAACGATGCCGATGCAGCCAGAGCCTGTGCACAAGTCAAGGATGCGCGCAGGCTCTGCCGCCAGCCAAGGCTCGAAGCGCTTTTCGATCAGTTCGCCAATCGGCGAGCGCGGCACCAGCACGCGTTCGTCGACGATGAACGACATGCCGCAGAACCACGCTTCACCCAGCAAGTAGGCGGTGGGCACACGGTCTTCGATACGGCGCTTGAGCAGGTGCTGCAAACGGACCCGTTCGTCATCTTCGAGGGCGCAGTCCAGGTAGCTGTCGGCCACTTCCCACGGCAGGTGCACGGCACCCAGTACCAGCAGGCGAGCTTCGTCCCAGGCATTGTCGGCGCCATGGCCGAAGAACAGCTCATGCTCATGGAAGCGGCTGACCGCCCAGCGGATATGGTCGCGCAAGGTGCGCAAACGGGATGTGATCACGGGGGACTCCTTTTCAGACAGGACAAAAGTCTAACAGCCCACACCACACAAATGTTCCTTCCGATAGCCAGACAGGTAGCCCTAAGCCAGTAACCATGCTGCTTGCAATGTCAACCATTCACATTGACGCCAAGGCAAGGGAGAATAGGTATACAAAAGCCCTATCCGAGGAGCCCTTGATGTCTGTTCCAACCACGATGTTCCGCCTCACGGGCCGTGACTACCCGCCGGCCAAACTCGGCCAGGCCAGCCTGATCGTCATCGATGCGCAAAAGGAATACCTGAGCGGTCCGCTGACGCTATCGGGAATGGACGAGGCCGTGGCGAACATCGCCCGGTTGCTCGACGCCGCACGCAAGGCCGGGCGCCCGATCATCCATGTTCGCCACCTCGGCACCGTGGGTGGCCGTTTCGACCCTCAGGGGCCTGCCGGGGAATTCATCCCAGGCCTTGAGCCACGCGACGACGAAATCGTTATCGAGAAGCGCATGCCCAACGCGTTCAAGAACACCAAGCTGCATGAAACGCTGCAAGAGCTTGGCCACCTCGACTTGATCGTGTGCGGCTTCATGAGCCATTCGAGTGTCAGCACCACCGTGCGTCGTGCCAAGGACTATGGTTACCGTTGCACCTTGGTAGAGGACGCCTCGGCAACGCGCGACCTGGCCTTCAAGGACAGCGTGATTCCGGCCGCACAGATCCACCAGTGCGAAATGGCCGTAATGGCCGACAACTTTGCCTGCGTCGCCCCAACCGCCAGCCTGGTCTGAGCTCTACCGCCCGGCGAACGGGCGGAACCCTGGCCCTGAGCACCGGTCCAAACGCGGATAAGCGACAGCAGAATCCGAGGAAAACCCCCATGAAGCTCAAGGGCAGTTTCAATGCAAGGCGCCTGCGCCAGCGCGAACCCGGCCAGTGGCGCGCGCGCATGGCCGCCGCCTTTGCCGTACTGCTGGCGACATTGGGTATCCTGCTGGCAATGGCCGGTGTGGCGGGCCTGCTGGGCAACTACCCGGCCTTCGCCGAACTCAACGCCAACCGCGCGCTGTCGACAGTGTTCGCAGGCGCTGGGCTGTTGCTGCTGTACCTGGGCGTACGCGCCTGGCGACGCAGCCGCATCCGCTTGCGCCGTGGGCGCGACCTGAACCTCTCGCCGCACCTGATGAAAAAGCACCACTGAACGCACAGTCCTTTGCGGCAGCCCTGTGCCCCGGCCTCATGGAACTGCACATAACTTGCTGATTTAGCAGGGACTTGTGGGAGCGGCTTTAGCCGCGAACACTGGCGCAGCCGGTGCCAGACACTGCGCTGCCTGCTTCGCGGCTAAAGCCGCTCCCACAGGGTTAGCGTCGCGCTTGCGAAATCAGTTCTCTACACCACAGCGCAGCCCAAAGAGCTGGATGATCTCCATGCAGAACTCCCCTGCACGGATAACACAACCCCGCCCCGCTCGCGTAAACTACGCCGCCCACAGTGGAGGCAGTATGCAGGACGACGACTTTTCTCTGTTCAGCGCCGAGGTGCGCGGCGTCAAGCCGATCAAGCACGATCGCGCCGATGTCGGCAAGCCCAAGGCCGATCGCAAGCAGCTGGCCGGCCTGCGCCAGGCCGCGACCGTGCGCAGCGACAAGACCTTGGTAATCGACGGCCTGTCCGACCAGTTCGTCATCGACGTTGCCGCCGAAGACGAGCTGATGTGGCGCCGTGACGGCGTGCAGGAAACCCAGATCCGCAAACTCAAGCTTGGCCAGATCGCCTTCGAGGGCAGCCTCGACCTGCATGGCATGAGCGTCGAGAAAGCCCGCGAGACGCTCTGGGCCTTCATCGCCGAAGCCACCCAACTCGAAGTGCGCTGCGTACGCGTCACCCACGGCAAAGCCGCCCGTATCGACGGCAAACGCCCGATGATCAAGAGCCACGTCAACACGTGGCTGCGCCAGCACCCGCAAGTGCTCGGCTTCGCCTCGTGCCAGGCACGTCATGGCGGCACCGGTGCGGTGTACGTGATGCTCAAGCGAACCATGCTCGAAGGCCGCGACGAGTGACATCGCGCTTGCAGCGCTGACGTTGCCGCCGTACCCTTCGTCTTTGCGAAATTTTTCCACAGGTAGATCCATGTCCCTGGAACAGAACTACACCGAGATCCTTAGCCAACTGGGCGAGGACGTCTCCCGCGAAGGCCTGCTCGACACGCCGAAGCGGGCAGCGAAGGCCATGAAGTACCTTTGCCGCGGTTATGAGCAAACGCTCGAAGAAGTCACCAACAATGCGCTGTTCAGCTCCGACAACAGCGAGATGGTGCTGGTCCGGGACATCGAGCTGTATTCGATGTGCGAGCACCACATGCTGCCGTTCATTGGCAAGGCACATGTCGCCTACCTGCCCAAGGGCAAGGTGCTGGGCCTGTCGAAGGTCGCGCGCATCGTCGACATGTACGCCCGTCGCCTGCAAATCCAGGAAAACCTCAGCCGCCAGATCGCCGATGCGATCCAGCAGGTCACCGGCGCTGCCGGGGTTGCCGTGGTCATCGAAGCCAAGCACATGTGCATGATGATGCGCGGTGTCGAGAAACAGAACTCCAGCATGCTCACTTCGGTGATGCTGGGCGAGTTCCGCGAAAACGCCGCGACCCGCAGCGAGTTCCTCAGCCTGATCAAGTGATCGGCGCGTAATCCTGGCCGGCCCGCCTGATGGCCTGTTTCAAGACAGGCATCGGGGTCGGCTTTTTCATGTTCAGGAGTTGCCCATGATCGTCAAAGCCCTGCGGGTCGGCCTCGGCCAGCTCATCGTATTCGGCGACTGGATCAGCCGCCCGGCGAAAAAAAAGCGTGATGCTTCGGCCCAGGCCGCCGTCGAACAGCAGGCCAATGGCCTGGCGCTGTACCAGTTCCATGCCTGCCCATTCTGCGTGAAGACCCGTCGTACCCTGCACCGGCTGAACGTGCCGGTGGCGCTGCGCGATGCGAAGAACGACGCGCAGCACCGCCAGGCGCTGCTCGAAGGCGGTGGCCGGGTGAAAGTGCCGTGCCTGCGCATCGAGGAAGGCGACAAGGTGACTTGGATGTACGAATCCAAGGACATCATTGCCTACCTCGACAAGCGCTTCGCCAACGCCTGACCGGGCGGCATCGCCTGCTGCGCAGGGTCTGCACGGTACTCGATACCTGTGCAGACCCGCGCAGGCTCAATCGACCATTGGCACATGCCGTGGATGACTCGCCACCCGCGCCAGCCACGCCCGCACTGCCGGGTAGTCGGCAAGGTCGAAGCCGCCCTGGTGGGCCACATGGGTGTAGGCGTACAGCGCGACGTCGGCGATGGAGTACTGCTCACCGACCAGGTACGGCGTCATCTGCAACTGCCGCTCCATCACCTTCAGAGCCTTGTAGCCGCCTTTGTGCAACTTGCGGTACTCCTCCAGCCGCTCGTCCGGCAACCCCAGGTAGAACTGAATGAAGCGCGCCACAGCGATGTAGGGCTCGTGGCTGTACTGCTCGAAGAATTGCCATTGCAACACCTGGGTGCGCAGGCGCGGCTCGCTGGGCAGGAACTCGCTGCCATCGGCCAGGAAATTGAGAATCGCGTTGGACTCCCACAAACAGGTGCCATCTTCGAGCTTGAGCACCGGCACCTTGCCGTTGGGGTTCATGGCTAGGAATTCAGGGGTCTCGGTCTGCCCCTTGAGAATGTCCACCGGATGCCATTCATACGGGCGATCGAGCAAGCTGAGCATCAGCTTGACCTTGTAGCAGTTACCCGATTGGTAATCCCCATACACCTTGTACATCGCCCCTCCCCTTAACACGCAGTTGCGAAATCGCCGCCCATAGTTGGCGACTGTACGGCTAATTGCAATGCCTGCTGTATCGCAAAGATCACGCCAGGGCACGGTAGCCTGAAAAAAAAGCTTACACCTGTACAAGGATTCACCCCATGACCGATGTCACTTCTGCCCGCTTGCGCCCCCTGGCAGACAGCTCTCCCTCGGCGGTGGTCGCCGGCTTCATCGCGATGCTCACCGGCTACACCAGCACCCTGGTACTGATGTTCCAGGCCGGCCAGGCCGCAGGCCTGACCCAAGGGCAGATTTCTTCGTGGATCTGGGCCCTGTCGATTGGCATGGCGGTCTGCACCATCGGCCTGTCGCTGCGCTATCGCACCCCGATCACCGTGGCCTGGTCGACCCCCGGGGCGGCGCTGCTGATCACCAGCCTGGGCGGCGTCAGTTATGGCGAGGCGATTGGTGGCTACATCATCTGTGCCCTGCTGGTGCTGATTTGCGGTGTGACCGGTAGTTTCGAGCGCCTGGTCAAGCGCATCCCGGCATCTCTGGCCTCGGCGCTGCTGGCTGGCATCCTGTTTCGCATCTGCAGCGAAATTTTCGTTGCCGTGCAACACCAGACGTTACTGGTACTGAGCATGTTCATCAGCTACCTGGTCGCCAAACGCCTGGCCCCACGCTACTGCGTACTGGCCGCGCTGTTGGTGGGTACGGCCCTGTCCGGCGCCCTCGGCCTGCTGGACTTCAGCGGGTTCCACCTGGAGGTCGCGACCCCAGTGTGGACCACGCCCAGCTTCTCGCTGGCGGCGACCATCAGCATTGGTATTCCGTTGTTCGTGGTGGCCATGACCTCGCAGAACATGCCAGGCGTTGCCGTGTTGCGCGCCGACGGCTACGCGGTCGCGGCTTCACCACTGATCTCGGCCACCGGCCTCGCCTCGCTGTTGCTGGCCCCCTTCGGCTCGCACGGGATCAACCTGGCGGCGATCAGCGCGGCCATCTGCACCGGGCCACATGCCCATGAAGATCCGACCAAGCGCTATACCGCAGCAGTCTGGTGCGGGATCTTCTACGGTATCGCCGGCATCTTCGGAGCCACCTTGGCCGCACTGTTCGGCGCCCTGCCCAAGGAACTGGTGCTGTCGATCGCAGCCCTGGCGTTGTTCGGCTCGATCATGAACGGACTAAGTGTGGCCATGGGCGAGGCCCGTGAGCGCGAGGCAGCGCTGATCACCTTCATGGTGACCGCCTCGGGGCTGACCCTGTTCTCCATTGGTTCGGCGTTCTGGGGAATCGTCGCGGGGGTGATCACCTTGCTGATCCTGAGCCCGCGCAAGGGCTGAGAGGATGGCACCGGCTACGCCGGTGCCATGCACCGAGTCGCCTTCTTCGCGGTGGTCCGGCACTCCGGCAAGCCCGCTCCCACAAGGTACGTGGCGTACCTGCAATAGCAGTTCTATGCGCGACAGCGCGGCCCTAAAGGGCTGGGTGATCTCCTACAGGCGCAGCGTTGGATTCAGGCTTCACGCCTGTCAAAGCCGGAAGTGCCCCACCATCCCCTTCAGGTCATCGCCCAAGCGCGCCAGCTCGATGCTCGAACGGGCGTTGTCCTGCATCGCCAGCGCTGCCTGATCGGCGCTGCCACGAATCTGAGTGACGCTGCGGCTGATCTCCTCGGCCACCGAACTCTGCTGTTCGGCCGCAGCGGCAATTTGCTGGTTCATCTGCTGGATCACTTGCACCGCAGCGGCAATGCTGCCCAACGCGCTCTCCGTCTGTAGCGCATCGGCCACCGCCAGGCGCACCAACTCGGTACTGCCACGGATCTGCGTCACCGACTGTTGTGCGTTGCCGCGCAAGCTCGCGACCAGCCGCTCGATCTCCTCGGTAGACTGCCGCGTGCGTCGCGCCAGGGCCCGCACCTCGTCGGCCACCACCGCGAAACCGCGCCCCTGCTCACCTGCCCGCGCCGCTTCGATGGCGGCGTTGAGCGCCAGTAGGTTGGTCTGCTCGGCCACACTCTTGATCACCTCCAGCACATCGCCAATGGTATGGATCTCGGCGCTGAGGTTGTCGATACCACTGCTGGCCGTTTCGGCAGCGCTCACCAGTTGCTCGATCCGCTGCATGCTCTGGCGCACCACCTCCTGCCCCGAGCCGACCTTGTCGTCAGCAGCCTGGGCGGCTTGAGCCGCCTGCTCGGCATTGCGCGCCACATCATGCACGGTGGCGGTCATCTGCTGCATGGCGGTGGCTACCTGTTCGGTTTCATCTTTCTGGCTACCCACCTCGCGATTGGTCTGCTCAGTCACGGTCGACAGCGCCTGGGCGCTGCCGGCCAGTTGCTCGATGCCCTGTTGCAGGCCGCTGACGATACCGGTCAGGCCTTCGGCCATCTGCTGCATGGCTTGCAGCAGTTGCCCGACTTCGTCGGTACGCGGCGCCTCGGCTTCGATGCCCAGCTCGCCGGCTGCGATGCGTCGAGCACGCTCAATCACCCGACGCAGCGGCGCGACCACCGCACGGGTGATCAGCCAGGCCGCCAGCACGCCGACCAGCAGCGCCAGCCCCGTGGCCCCCATAATCGCCAAGGCATTGCGCGCAAGCTCACCCTGCATGGCCTGCTCCTGGGCTGCATAAGCGTGTTCGACCCGCGCGGTGACCTGGTCGGCGCGGGCTTGCAACTGCGTCTTGATGCCTTGCTCCTGCCCGAGCAGGTCAGTGTATTCGTTGAGCTTTTCGGAGAAGCTGGCGATATGCCCGGCCACCTCGCCCAGCACGCTCTGGTAGCCCGGATCGGCGATACTGCCCTTGAGCTGCTCGACCAACTCGGCCGCCTCGACGGTCTGGGCGATGCGGCCTTGTTCGAGTTCCTCGCTGCCTTTGCGGCTTTGCTCCAGGCGCACGCGGGCTTGATCCATGGCCTGCAGCATCAGGCGCGAGACCTGCGCCACCTGCGCCGACTGCTCCAGAAACTCACTGCCCTGCTGCCCCTGGGACTGCTTGAGGGTGTAGGCACCGTCGTCGGCAAGCCCTGCCTGCAAGACATCCAGGTTGTTGGCGACACTGGAGACCGCCCAGCTAGCCGTATCCAAGGCCAGCTCCTTGGCCTGCACGGCCTGGACGAACTGCTCGAACGCCTGGGCGTAGGCCGTCAGGTCTTGCTCGGCGGCCGCAAGCGCCGGCAGACCGCGCGCGCGCTCGGTCAGCGCTTGCACGCCAGCACGCAGGGCGTCGGCCTCCTTGGTGTCCGAACGCAGGGCGAAGCCTTGCTCGTGCTGACGCAAACGCAGCAGATCGGTATTGAACTGGGTCATCTGGCGCAACCCGTCGAAACGCTGGCCGACGTGGGTCAATGCGTACACCCCAAGGGCCGCCACCACCAAGGTCAGCAACAGGACCAAGGCGAACCCAAGGCCAAGCTTGCGGGCCATGCCCAAGTTGGCCAGCACCCCGTACCTGGTCTTCGTCACCATCAGCGATTCCCCCTTGCCATGTCGGGCATGTCCAAGTAGCAAGAGTGACAACCGCCAGCGCCCCCTCACAAGGCCCTGGCGCCAGAATGGTGTCATTTAGCTATGAACGTGTCGTTTTCAGGCCAATGTAGGTCGTCCTACATACCGGAAGAACGCTTGGGCACGCACGTCCTGTGCATAAGCGACATTGATCCGAATACCCAGCATGCCTGGGCGCAATGCTCAAGCGCCGCAACAAGGGCTACTTCGCTTAATGCAGCCCAGGCAGCCTCAGATCGCCAGCGCGCCACCGTCGACGGTCAGGCTATGCCCCGTGGTGAAGGCAGCACCGTCGCTGCACAGATACAACACAGCGCTGGCGATTTCCTCGACCTTGCCGATGCGCCCGACCGGGTGCATCGCCGCCGCGAATTCGGCCTTGCGCGGGTCAGCCTCGTAGGCGCGGCGGAACATGTCGGTGTCGATCACCGCCGGACACACGGCGTTGACCCGAATACCCTTCTTGGCATATTCAATGGCCGCCGACTTGGTCAGGCCGATCACTGCATGTTTGGAGGCGGCGTAGATGCTCATCTTGGGCGCTGCCGACAAGCCCGCCACAGACGCGGTGTTGACGATCGCGCCGCCGCCTTGGGCCACCATCAGCGGCAATTGGTACTTCATGCACAGCCACACGCCCTTGACGTTGACCCCCATGATGGCGTCGAACTGCGCTTCACTCCCCTCGGCCAGGCGCCCCTGCTCGATCTCGATGCCCGCGTTGTTGAACGCATAGTCCAGGCGACCATACGTCTCGATGACCTGCGCGTGTAACTGGCGCACGTCGCTGTCCTGGGTGACGTCGCAGGCCACGAACAGCGCCTGGCCACCGGCCTCACGGATCAGCGCCACGCAGGCTTCGCCACCGGCCGCGTCACGGTCGGCCACCACCACCTTCAGGCCAACGCCTGCGAATGCCAGGGCCGTCGCCCGGCCAATACCGGCTGCGCCACCGGTGACCAGGGCAACCTGGCCAGAGAAAGTCATGCTCATCACGGGCTCCTGCTGTGGACTGTCGGATCGAGGCTGAGTCTAGTCAGGCGCCTCTCGAGCTGGGCAGCATCATCAGGGTTGCGGTTAGACTACTATCGTTTGCGGTGATCTTGCGTGACGCAGCCCATCAGTAAGGTCGATCATCACCGCCCATGCTTTGTTCAGGAGCCTCCAGCATGTCCTACAGCAACCGACGTTTTCTGCTCGCCAAGCGCCCGGTGGGCGCGGTACGCCGCGACGATTTCAGCTACGAACAGGTGCCTGCCACCGAGCCCGGCGCAGGCCAGGTGCTGGTGAAGAACCTGTACCTGTCCCTGGACCCCGCCATGCGCGGCTGGATGAACGAAGGTAAGTCGTACATACCGCCAGTGGGCCTTGGCCAGGTCATGCGCGCACTCGGCGTCGGCGAGGTGATCGCCTCGAACCACCCTGACTACGCGCCCGGCGACCACGTCGGCGGCGCCCTCGGGGTGCAGGACTATTTCACTGGCGAGCCCCAGGGGCTGCACAAGATCGACCCACGCCTGGCGCCCCTGCCGCGCTACCTGTCCGCCCTGGGTATGACCGGCATGACCGCCTACTTCGCCCTGCTTGACGTCGGCCAGCCCAAGGCCGGTGACACCGTGGTGCTGTCCGGCGCCGCAGGCGCGGTCGGCAGCATCGCCGGGCAAATCGCCAAGATCAAAGGCTGCCGCGTCGTCGGTATCGCGGGGGGCGCACAGAAGTGCCAATACCTGATCGATGAACTGGGCTTCGACGGGGTCATCGACTACAAGGCCGAGGACGTGCTGGTCGGCCTCAAGCGCGAATGTCCCAATGGCGTGGACGTGTACTTCGACAACGTCGGCGGCGAGATTCTGGATGCGGTACTGTCACGCCTGAACTTCAAGGCGCGCGTGGTGATCTGCGGCGCCATCAGCCAGTACAACAACAAAGAAGCAGTCAAAGGCCCTGCCAATTACCTGGCGCTGCTGGTCAACCGTGCGCGCATGGAAGGCTTCGTGGTGATGGACTACGCCAAGGAGTACGGCAAGGCCGCACAAGAAATCGCCGGCTGGCTGGCCAGTGGCAAGCTCAAGAGCAAGGAAGATGTGGTGGAGGGGCTGGAAACCTTCCCCGAAACGCTGCTCAAGCTGTTCAGTGGTGAAAACTTCGGCAAGCTGGTGCTCAAGGTGTGAAACCCGTACCGAGGTACGCCGGCACCCTAGCGCGGGTGCCGACCTGAGCCGCGGTCAGCGCAGGCTCAGCCGCGAATTTCGGCGACCACCGCCGCCAGTGCTTGGGCAGGATCCGCCGCCTGGCTGATCGGGCGACCGATTACCAGGTAGTCGGAGCCAGCATCCAGCGCCTGGCGCGGGGTGAGGATACGGCGCTGGTCGTCCTGGGCACTGCCCGCCGGGCGGATGCCGGGAGTCACCAATTGCAGGGACGGATGCGCAGCCTTGAGCGCCGGAGCTTCCAGGGCCGAGCACACCAGACCGTCCATGCCGGCCTTCTGCGCCAGCGCCGCCAGGCGCAGCACCTGCTCCTGCGGGTCGACGTCCAGGCCGATGCCAGCCAGGTCCTCGCGCTCCATGCTGGTGAGTACGGTCACGCCAATCAACAGAGGCTGTGGACCGCTGCGCTTGGCCAGCTCTTCACGGCAGGCCGACATCATGCGCAAGCCGCCCGAGCAGTGTACGTTGACCATCCACACGCCCATTTCAGCGGCAGCCTTGACGGCCATCGCGGTGGTGTTAGGAATGTCATGGAATTTCAGGTCGAGGAACACCTCGAAGCCCTTGGCGCACAGCGTCTCGACGATCCCGGAGGCGCTGCTGGTGAACAGCTCCTTGCCGACTTTCACCCGGCACAGCGCGGGATCGAGTTGGTCGGCCAGCTTCAGGGCGGCGTCACGGGTGGGGAAATCCAGGGCGACGATCAGGGGCGTCTGGCAGGCGGACATGGGCAGCGGTCTCTTGGCAAGTCTTGAACGGCGCGCATTGTAAACGAAGTGGCGCAGGCTTTGGGGGCCGTGGGTCACGAGAATTGGCTGGGCCAGTGGCCACTTCTATAATGGAACCATCCCGCGCAGGCATGGCTCGAATGTCATGAAAGCGCCGCCCTACATGCTCTGCAGGAGAACTTCGATGCCGTGGTATGCCTGGTTGATACTGTTGGTTGCCCTCGGCTCCATCGTCGGCGGCTTGATGATGCTGCGTGATACGGCCAAGAAACTACCGTTGACCGAGGAGCAGTTGCGCAAGGTGCATGAGCGCAATGCCGAGGCCGATGCCAAGGATGCGCAGGATCGATAAGGTTTGCGTGACGGCAAAACGTGAAACCGGTTGGCACGAGGCCAACCGGCAAGCACATCATACAGCCGTGTGTATCACTTCACTTCAAGCTTGCCGCGGTTGCGCTCAAGCAGGGCCTTGCCAATGCCCTTGATCTCCAGCAGCTCATCCACCGAACCGAAAGGCCCATTGGCTTCGCGATAAGCGACGATGGCTTCGGCTTTGGCTTTACCGATGCCGTTGAGCTCTTTTTGTAGCGTCGCGGCGTCTGCATCGTTGAGGTCGATCAACCGCTGTTGAACCTGCGGCATAGCCGGTGCGACCTGCTCGGTAGGCGGCGTCAATGCCGTGGCGGGCGCCGCGGCAACCGAAAGGGACAGACACGAGAAGAGCGGCAGCAGCAGATAGCTCAGTACGGTGTTTCGCATGGTGAACTCCTTGATCGATGATAAAGATTGCAGCGTTCCGTGGCTGCACGTGAACCCTATACCTTCGGATCTCAGAATCAACACCAAACGGCCAAACGCAGTGTTACCAGATCATACTTTCCCTTCACGACCCCCGCCGCGGGCCGCTCTGGGTCAATCAGGCAATATGTAAGCAATCATTCAGCAGTACGTGCCGCCACTACGCCTTCGAGCAGCTTCTCCATCTTGCCCCGGCATTTCTGTGCGTTGAAGTGTGCTCGCACATGGGCTGCACCGCGCTCTCCCATGTGCTGGCGCCGCTGTTCATCCTGCAACAGATCGGCAAGCAAGCTTGCCATTTGCCCTGCGTCACTCGGCGCGCACACGACACCGGCCTGCGCGCCCAGCACGATCTGCGCCGCCTCGCCCTGCACGCCGCACAATACCGCCCTGCCGCAGGCCATGTAGTCGAGCAACTTGGTGGGGATGGCCCCACGAAACAGCGGAATATCCTGCAAGGTCACCACACATAGGTCCGCAGCGCAGATACACTCACGTACCGAACGCTTGGCCACCGGCTCCCAGAGTTCGACGTTGGAAACCCCCGATTCGGCGATACGCCGCTGGATATCGGTGCGCTTCATGCCGTCACCGACCAGCAGATAAAGCACATCTTCATGGTCATGCAACTGGGCAGCATCAAGCAGCACATCCAAATTGTTCGCCTCGCCCATCGCCCCCATGTACAAGACGATCTTGCGATTTTGCCAGCCATGGCGCGCGCGCAAGCGCTCACCGGCCTCGGGATCGGGGTAGAGCATTTGCCCATCGACCCCACAGGTAATGACTTCGAGCCTCTCTGCGGGCCAGCCGCGGCGTACGATGTCGTCATGTATGCCTTGGGTCAGGGTGACGATACGTTGCGCCTGATCATAGAGCAGCCGCTCCATCCAGCTCATGATCGCAATCAGTTGCCGATTGCGCAGAATCCCCATTTGTACCGCCGACTCAGGCCACAGGTCGCGCACCTCGAATACCAGCGGGATTCGACGTATCTTGCACACCAGCCAGACTGTGAACATAGGAAATATCGGCGGCGAGGAAGCCAGCACCACATCAGGTTTTTCGATGCGCCACAGCCCCAGAGGAGCAGTCAGCGAAAAAGACAGGAAACTGCATAACCTCCCCAGGTAACTACGGTGTAGTTGGGAGTAGGTATAGGTACGAACGACCTCCACCGCACCATCACGCTCCCGTCGTATCAGGCGACGGTACCAAGGGAGCTTGGGCTGTTCGGCACGCATGTAGCCGGTTTCACCGGACACGACACTTACGGCGTGACCTCGCTCTGCCAGATACTGCGTCAACTCATAAACCAGCGAATGGCCCGGTGCGCAGTGCCCCTGATAATACTGGTAAACCACCGCGATCTTCATTTCAGCCCCTCGTAGATCTGCTTGAGTCGTTCACCTTCATGCTGCCAGCTCAAGGCATCACGGACGGCCATAAGCTGCTCGCGCCAAGCCAGCAGACGCGAACGATCAGCGAACATTTCCTCGATCGCACGTGCGATCTGCTGCGCGGTAGCCAACTCACATACATGACCGATCGCGTTGCCTGCTACGAGCCTGCGTAGTTCGGGCAGGTCACTTGCCAGGATCGGCAAACCTGCCGCGATGAACTCGAACAGCTTGTTGGGCGTGCAGTAGTAGTTGTTCAGGCAGATCGCCTGATAGGGAATGACCCCGGCATCGGCACTGGCGGTGATCTCGAGCAGCTGATGCTGTGGCACTGCAGGATGATAGTGCACCCTGTTCTGTACACCCAGGCGGATAGCCAGTCGCTGCAGGCTATCGCCCAAGGCGCCTTCGCCCAGCATCACCAGATGTACATCGGACGACCTGAGCAGTGCCATGGCTTTCGTCAGGTTTTCCAGGTTACGGCCTGCCGAGAATCCCCCCTGGAACAGCAGCAGCAGGTGATCTTCAGGAATGCTGAAATACTGATGCAGGTACCTAGAGCGTGGCGCTAGTGGCATTACTCGCTCGGCGTTGTGGATGACCGAGACTTGTGGCAGGTCATAGCGCGCTTGCAACTCACCCGCAATCGAGGGATTGACGGTGATCACACGTTCGCAGGCATGAATATGCCGGCGCTCGACATTCGCCCAGGCACGCTGCTGCCAGCGCGCGAATTCCTGCTCGCTGAAGAGTTCGTGGCTGTCATACACCAGAGACGCGCCAAACTCCTGAGCCAGCGTGCGGCCGACCGCAAGCATCGGCAAATCGTGGGCAACGACCACCTGGGCCGGATAACGACGGCCATCGGCGAGGAACAAATTCAGGTAAAATCGCTCCTGGTCGACCACCCAACGCCAAGCGATCGACTTGAGCAAACGCATGAGGTAGCCGTTCATCGGCAGCCAGCGCCGTACCTGGCGATAAGCATGCAGCACGCGACTTTCTCGACGCGCCGAGCACTCCTTGTCTGCGCCGATGCGCACCACACGGCAATCCTCTCCCGCAGCAGGCCGGTCCAGTGGCATCGCCAGGATGACGACCTGCCAACCCGCCTCCTGCAAGCTGTCGGCTTGCAGGAGGATGCGCCGATCGATCTGACGATCATTGCTCAACATCAGAATCCGCCCGGCGGCGGAGGCGACTTCAGACCCCACTTGGTTTCAGGTCCCGGTCGATAAAGATGCGATGCCACAACTCCAGGCTGAGCAGACCCCAGACTACACGTCCGAACTCACGCTCATTGCCCAGCATCTTCTCCACTACATCGAGATTGTACAGGCCACGCTGGCGTGCCTTTTCAGAGAGCAAGGTGTCGCGTACGAATTCCCGCGCCGGACCTTTGGTCCATTGAGTCAACGGGGTGGGGAAGCCCATCTTGTCCTTGCGCTCAAAGACGTTGCTCGGCAAGGCATGGCGGACGGACTCCTTGAACAGGTGCTTCATTCGGCCACCGGCGAACTTGATGTTCGGTGGAATGGTCGCCATGAACTCGACGATACGGTGATCGAGCAACGGAACACGCGACTCGATGGAGGCGGCCATGCTGGTACGATCCTCGACATGCAGCAGGGCTGGCAGTGAGCCCTTGAGGTCGAAGTAGGTCATCTGGTTGACCAGCGAATGCAGCTCATCGCGATTGAAAATGCGCTGGAACGACTCGAACGGCGAATAGCTGCCCGCTCCGCGAAGCACATCCTGATTGAACAGTTGGCTCATGCCATCGCTGCGGTCGATCAGGCTGAAGTAGCGCTGGTCGTGGGGCCCGAACAGGCCGTTCTTCCACAAGCCTTGCAACATCGGTTGATAGGTTGCAAGCAGCGGCAAGTTCGGCACGATGGACTCGAGCGAAACGGCATAACGACGCTGGTTCGCGGTCTGGTAGATCGCTCCAGAAAGACACTTTTCCAGATAGGCCGCCATGTAGCGGGCGTAGCCGACGAACAGTTCATCACCGCCCTGCCCACCCATGACTACCTTGACATGCTGACTTGCCAACTGCGAAACGTAATACTGGGGGATGACACCCGGCCCGGCCAGTGGCTCATCCATGTAATACATGAGCCGAGGCAGTACATCCGGCAACTCATGCCCGGCCGGAATGTAGATCTCGTTGTAGGCGGTGCCAGCAAACGCTGACACCTCCTTGGCATAGCCCGTCTCATCGAACTGGGGGCCTTCGTTGAAGGCTCCGGTGAAAGTCTGCAACCGCTCGCCACCGAGCATCCGCGAAGCCAGGCACACCACCGCACTCGAATCGAGCCCACCGGACAGGTGCGCCCCCAGCGGTACATCCGAACGCATGTGCAGGTTGATGGAGTCGTCGATCAGGCCGGCCAAGGTATCGATGAAGTAGCGTTCGTCGTGCTCCTCATCAATGTTGTAGTGCAGGTCCCAATACTGGCGCACTTCAAACTTCAGGGTATTGCCGACATATGTCGCCGACAGGCAATGACCCGGTTCGAGTTTCTGGATGCCTTTGAACAAGGTCTTGTCATCCAGGCAGAACTGGAACGTCAGGTAGTCCTGCAACCCGTTCGCGCAAGACTGCGCCGCCACCGAATCGTCAGCCAGAATCGCCTTGATTTCGGAGGCAAACAGCAGGCGCTGGCCGTTGAAGTGGTAATAGAACGGCTTGATACCAATGCGGTCGCGGGCACAGAAGAGCTTCTGCTCATGGTTGTCCCAAATGGCGAAGGCAAACATGCCGACCAGTCGATCGACAAAGGCTTCACCCCACTCGCGATAGGCATACAACAGCACTTCGGTATCCGAATAGCTGTGTATCGGGTGCCCCTTGCCAATCAACTCCCGGCGCAGTTCCAGGTAGTTGTAAATGGCGCCATTGAAAACCACGACGAAACGACCATCCTCGGTCACCATCGGCTGCTTTCCATGCTCGGGGTCGATAATGGCCAGACGGACATGACCAAGCCCCATAGGCCGGCGCTTATCGACCCAGACACCGTCGCCATCCGGGCCCCGGTGGCGGATGGCATTCATCATGTTTTTCAATGAGTGCTCGATCCCACCCACCTGACCGCTGGTCATCAGCAGCCCCACTACTCCGCACATACTCTATCTACCTATAGGGCTGATTCATTCAACAAGGGCGTAACTTTGCATTCGCAGGTAACGGTAATCGGGTCCGACATATTCATGTCGCAGCGAAATTGTCTGCTGCTCCGAGTACGCGACGAACGGAATCTTCCATGTTTTAGGTTGGCCATCGGTAAAGTCAAAGACATGACTCACCGTGTGTTCGCCCCCCTTGGCGTCCTTTATCACCGCGATCAAGCGGAACGCTCGATCACTGCCTTTGAGTTCCCCTCCGAGTGCTTGCGCTACAACTTCGAACTGATACCGCTTACCCGGAGTCACCCCCCCCAATGTCCAATCCTGCTGCTGATTGGTGTCGGCAGCACCGATAAAGCTGGCCCCCTGCCATTTCGGCCCAAACTCATTGGCCTCCAACCGGTTCTTCTCGGACAGCGACAACTGCAGCGGGAAGTAGAATGGTCTGTCGGCGCCCAGCACGCCGGCCGGCGCGGCCTTTGTGTAGATATCCTTACCCAGGTACGCTTCGGCACCCGCACGGCTTGATTCATGATGGATATCGACTTCCTCACCTGCCGTGTAGGCGGCCTTCAACGCCTCGAATGACAAGGGGCGCTCGCTCCCCGCACGCGTATAGAAAGCGCCATAGGTTGGGTCATACAACTGCCAGTGGCCATCTACTTTGATCTCAGCTACAGCATGCCCGTCGTTCTTCGGATAGTTCAGAAGACTCACGACCCGCCCTTCCATCCCCTGCGCAGCCGCCAGCGCAAGCAAAGTATTGGTGAACGATCCGCACGCTCCTTTTCGCTCCGCTACCGTGTCGTCGGGCGACAGTGAACGGGCGTAACCGACGCTGAATCCATCGATGTAGTGCATGAACGCCAGGATCTTTTCGTGCTCGGTATGCGCATCCGCCACCAGTTCATGGGACAAGGCCTTGATCTTGAGAGTGACAGGAATGCGGAAGACGCTCAGGGGATTGCGCGGGTCATGTCCATCCAACAGATTCCCATTGACCTCCGCAGAGGCCTGGCGTGGCTGGGTAACGACCTTCGCTGGGGAGGGCTTTTCCGTCGCTTCAGCTTGAACCTCGATCAGCCGCGCCAGCAACCTCGGCTGCCCAACAAACTCAGAAAACTCAAGGCGCACGGCCTCGACGGGTTGCTCACTGGCAAATTTCACTTCGAGGTCTTGCCCAGTTTCAGGCCGCTGAGCCGCCAACTCATGCTGCACCGTCCCATCACCGGCCAATGCCAGCACACGAACATGGCCCGCATAATTGAGTTTGTTTTCCCATTTCAGGTGCAGGGTGCCGCGGCTGACCGCTCGCGCCAGCTTGAGATCGACGAACTCAACAGGCTGATTCTCGACGCCGGCCACGTAGTTGTTGTTGGGATCGCCATCCAACGCATTCTCGAAACCAAACCCATCGTAGGTTTTCGAAGCGCCCATGACGGAAACATCGACCGCGGAAAACGGTGCTTTATAAACAGGCTGGTCAATCACCGTACGCCCAGCCCCCTTGGCCTCAAGGTAGTAACGCTGGCGCTCGGCATACTGATTGAAGAACCAGTCCTTGGTCAGCTTGCCGATGTGCTCAAGCTGATCGACCTCGAACACTTGATAGTCAGCTCCCTTGTACCACCCCATGTCTTGCGGGCGCACTTCGATGACTGCATCTTTCCATTGCTGATCTCCAACAGTCGTAATGACCGCATTTGGCAACGGCGTGAAATCGAGAACATTGCCTTCGTTGATAGACTGCACTTTCACTGCAAAGCGACCCGCCGCGACATCTTTGTAGTGCACCACCAAACGGTGCGGCTGGATGTCGAGGTAATCCGTGAAGGTCTTCTGCGGAAGCTGCATGAGCACGAAGGCGTTATGCCGTGCGCCGCCCTGGACAGCCTCTTTGTGCTGCGCATACCCATTGGCAAAAGCGCGTACCTGTCGCCCATCGGCAACCTGTACCGACGCCCATTCAAGGCCAGTGATGCGGCTACCGCCCACGAACGCTTTCTCACTGCCTACCTCAAGGCTCACTTGCTTGGCAAACTGCGGAGCCTGCAAGGCGATGCGCTCGATCAGCGGCGACGTATCACCTTCAATCCAGTCGATCTGGAAGAGCAGTTCTTTCTTCGGATTGGCGTCATAGCGCATCCAGTACCCTGTGTCGTATTGACCGATGCTGTTCTTGAGCGCTTCGACACCTTGCTGCACAAGGGTATCGCCCAGAGAACTCCTGTCGATGGCAGACACCTGCTTGATCATCGGCAGTGCCGACAGCTGCGCATTGAGCACATGGGTCCGATTGGGCACTTCTTCAAAGAACAGCCCGCCCAGACGCACTTTATGGGCCAGCCCACCGTCCGCCACGTCAACCGCATATGCCTGCAGCGTGGAGTTCAAAAGCGCACGCAGCGCCTGGGCATCAGCCGCTTTCTCCTGGTACACGCTCTGCAGTACCTTCAATACATAGGTTTGAGCGAACGAGGATTGCCAAGGCGATGCTGTCTCCACATCGTTGTAAACGTTGCGGAACTCAAACTTGTACGTGGTGGCATCGCCGACCTTGTATTGGTGGCGAGGATCAAGTAACCACTGCACTGCTGGGGCTTTTTTGACACGTTCCTTATCGATATTGAACTTGCGCAAAATCGTTTGAAGGCCTGCCATCTTGGAGCCTTCGGCCGCCTGAAGGGCCACGATGAACGGGGAGTAAACGGCTTTACCAGTATCGGGGTCACCGTCTTTATCCTTGATGTGCATGAGTAGAACCCCGTTCTTGTCCATGGAGTACCAAGGCAAGATCGGCGTCTGGTCAGGCACCTGCTCTGCCTTGGGCTCGACCGTGGCGTAGCCGGCGCCGGGCAAGGTATTGAGGTACGCACGGCTAATGTCGCGCCAGGCGTCTAAGCGCCCATCGACCTTGGCCAACTGGTCGAGATACTGCGCATGCTTTGCGCCATAGGTCTTACCAACCCAATAGCCCAGATCACGAGGCTGGACCGCAACTTTCCACTGCCGCCATTGAGCAGAGCCGCTGAGCAGCAGCGCCCCGTCACGCAGGGCGCGGAACGAGGTGCTCTGCGGGGAGATGCTGCGCATCTGGATATCGAGATTGCCGGGCTTTTCGTCAAAGTAGTCTACCGTCAGCTCATACCGCTGATCGCGAAGATTGTCCCGCCATTGGCCCGGCAGCTTCAGGTAAAAATAGGTGAATGGCGCAACCATTTGCCCACTGCTGTCAGGCGCCTCCCGGGCGCCCATGACAGGCTGCAAACGCCTGACCGAACGGCTGCCGATCTGCTCGACCTGGCCCCAATCATTACCGGCGATACGATTGTCGCCCTCGGCATCAGTGGTACGCCCGACGTCCAGCACGGACTCGGCACCAGAGAGCGGATCCCTGAGCGTGATCTTGTCAATAGCGACCGTCGGGTTGCTAAAACCGTATGGGTTTGCCAGGCGAAACAGCAATTCGTCCTTTCGCGGATTCAGATCGTAACGTAGCCAATACCCTGCATCGTATCGGGGCAACCAACGCAGCAACGTATCGGTGCCTTTGCTGAACCACTGCTGGTACTGCTTGTCGCCTGTCGCATCGGCCAACGCGTGCAAGGCCAACAAGACCCTCATGTGACCGTTGAGGATGTGCGAGGGGTTGTCAACGGGTTGGGGTATTTCCTCGAACCAGGCATCGTCACCGCGCGCGAACAGAAAGCCGCCCTCGCTGAGCGGGACGAACAATGCCCGAGCGGCCTTGGTCGCCGCTTGCAAGCTGCTCTGGTCACCTGTCTGCTTCCAGTGGACGAGTAACGCCTGGATGCCGGTGGCCTGGGCGAAGGCGCTGCTCCAGGGCGCCTTTATGGCCACATCGTTGTATGTGCTGTCGAAGGTATACGGCCATATCCATAAGCCGTTCTTGTCCTGGACAAGGTTTTCCTTGAGCCAAACGATACTGGCGGCGAAGCGTTGTGGATCCGGCTTGAGACCCAGGCTTGGGTCATAATCTTCAACACCGGCATATGCCAGGGCGTACAACGCCGTCCAGGCAGGATGCGCGACCTTGCCGACACCGTCGATAGAAAGCTGCGGTATGCCTCGGCCATCGGTCATGTGTTGAGCCTGGTCAACATTGGTTTGCTGGGTCTTGGCATCGGCATGCTGGGCTGGCGAAACGAACGTCGCCGTTGCGACCAACAATAGCCCGACGATGCCTCGATTAAAGTGACTCATTGACTACCTCAGACATCGGCAGCGTCGTGGAATGCCCATGCGACCCTGCAAGAAAACGCCCCATGTGCTCAGCGTAGGTCGCGCCCTGCCCCTGCCAGGCCAATGCGACACGACCATTGCGAATATTACCCCGCCACGTTTGCAGATCCTGGGCAGCGAAGGCTGCATCGATAGCGCGGGCGATCTGCCTGGCATTACCCATGACCGCCGAGTAGCCAAACGCATTGGCGCGCACGAACCGGTTGAGTTCGGGGGAGTCATTGGCCAGGATCGGCAAGCCCGCCTGGATGAACTCAAACAGTTTATTCGGTGTGCAGTAGTAAGAGTTGAGGTCTACATGCGGGTACGGAATGATGCCGATATCGGCGGATGCACTGTGCTGCAGCAGTTCGCTCTGGGGCACGGCAGGGAGAAAATGAATGCGGCTTCCCAGCAGTCCGATCTTCTCCGCCCTCTGCTTGAGCAGGTCGCCAAACGGGCCAAAGCCCATCATCACCAGATCGACATCGGCAGTGCTCACGTGGGCCATGGCCTGCACCAAGGTTTCCAGGTTGCGGTGAGGCGCGAACCCTCCCTGGAACAGCAGGATACGTCGCTCTGCCGACAACCCCAGCTTCTCGCGCAGCAGATCGTAATGCCCCTCAGGAGCGAAATCTGCCGGGGGATCGATGGCATTGAGCAAGGTCACTGGCTGGGGTATGGCATAACGACGCGCCATCTCCTCACCGATCGACTCATTCACGGCAAACACCAGATCGGCTTTCTTGATATGCAGCGCCTCGGCACTGGCGCAGATACGCCGCTGCGCGCGCGAGAAGGACTTCTGCTCGGGGTACAACTCATGGGCGTCGTACACCAACGGCACGTTCCACTCGGCCGCGATTTCAGCACCTGCCTGGAGCGCAGGCAGGTCATGGACCTGCACCAGATCGGCGGTGTAGCGGCGCGCGTGCTGAATGAACGCCTGCCTGAATGGCAGCGGATCATGCAGCATACGGTTATGGTAGCGAGCCAACAACAGCACCCTGTAGAGGCTCCAGTTCAAACGACTGGCATGGTTGAAAAAGCGCTGGAACCACCCCGTACGCCGAGGAAAACGGTTGGCGCCCCAGTTCAACAGGTCATTGAGCTTGTGCTGACGGGCCATATACCCGGTGTAGGTAGGGTTTTCTGGAATGATGAAATTCAGACCAATGCGTGTCAGCTGGATACCTTCGGCAGTGGTTTCCTCGCTTGTCTCCCCCTCGAATGACAGCGCGAGGAGCCGCACCGAATGCCCCTGAGAAATCAATGTCGATGCCTGTGCCACCACACGCCGATCCAAATGTTGGTCGTGGCATAGCATTAAAACCTGAGCCATTCGGCTCTCCTCCCTATTGCTTGCCGGCAAGGTTCGTCAGAATCGTTCTGACAGTCCGTCCAAACCGGTTTTCAATGCGCTGGTTGAGCTGGTCCAGACGAGACTGGTAGTCGTCCAGTGCGTTTTTAAGTTGTTGGCGTTGTGTTTCGATACTGGCCAGTTGCAGCGTGGTCTGGCCATTGATGCGCTCCGCGTCTAGTGCGCGGTCGTTGGATTGCCCCAATTGCGCTTGCAGCTCGCTGACGGAAAGCCGCAGCGCATGCGACTCGGCCTGATAGCGTTCTGCAAGCCCATGGGCTTGCTCGATAATGTGCAGATGTTCGGCGTTAAGATTTTGTAACTGCACCAGGGAACGATCGCTGTCGGCATTACGCGCCAGCAGCGCATCCCGCTCTGCGGCGAGATTCTGCAACTGCACGGCCGAGCGGTCAGCTTCCACAGCCCGCAGTATCAAAGCATCGCGCTCGGCCTCGAGATTCTGCAGTCTAACGGCCTGGCGATCGAACTCCAGCGCCCTCTGCAGCAGCGCATCACGTTCGGCGCCGAGGTTCTGCAGTTGGACAGCCTGCTGCTCCAATACTGCCAGCCGCTGTAGCGAATCTTGCCTGTCAGCCTCCAGGTTCTGCACACGCACCGCCTGTTGGTCGCACTGCGCCACGCGCGATAGCAATGCTTCACGCTCCGCGTCCAGATTCTGCACCTGCACGGCGAGTCGATCGGCCTCCCTTGCGCGCAGTAACAAGGCATCCCGCTCAGCCGTAACATTTTGCAGTTGCACCACGACCGCTTGAGCCTTTTGCGATTCTTGCTGGAAAGCGTCTCGCTCGGCGGTGAGGTTTTGCAACTGAACACGCATCTTGTTGATCTCGGCGCCGACCGTAGGGCCATAAACCGTCGAATGGGCGAGCGAGCGCTCGAAACGGGGCTGAATAGCCTTGAGCACATCTGCCGGAGAAGGCCTCACCGGGTTTGCCCTGGTTGCCAATGTCGATGGGTCAAACCACAGGGCATCGGCAACCTGAACGAACACTGCACGCTGAGCATCTTCCAATTGCAGGTAGCCCACATCCTGTCCAGTGGGTGGCGTCAGCCAAAGCGCATCAGGGCCACCCCCCAGGCGCACGCTGGCGTACGGCTCAGTGGCGGGCAACGACGCCAGGATCCCGTAATACCCAGCAACCGGCGCCCGGGGCAGGTCAAGGCTCGTGCGTGCTTGCCCCTCGGCCAGCACACAGCCTTCGAAGAGGCACCCCTCTGCGTCTTCGAGCATCAGGTTCAGCGGCCCGTGGCTTCCCGCAATACGCTCGACGAACAACTGCGGCTGAGCCTCATACAATGGGAACTGTAGGCGCAGACGACCATCGCTGCCCACGACGTGACGGGCCGCTTGGCAATAGGGCTGGAGATTGTCGCTCAATGGTTGATGGCGTAAATCAACGCAGGTTGCCGGTAAAGCATATGATCGAGCCTCGGGAACACCCGGAAGGTCCTGTGCGGTCCCCTCACGCTGGTAAATCACCAGGATTTCACTATGGCTACGGCAATACCTGCGCTCAGCCAGAGCGGGATAGATCAGGTGCGCGAGGGCTTCGGCGATCAGCGACGGTAGCGGCTCGGGTTGCTGAGCAGCATTCCCAGGCGCACCGCAAGCCGGACACAAGGCAGCCTCCCAACCAGACCATTCGCCAAGGGCCCTACGGCGCAGCTGGGTTTCCGGCGCCAACATGGCACTCCAGGGCTCACCGGACAGCACCGTGCAGTGCACACGCCAGCCTTTGGGCGCTCGCCGGTGCAAATCCTCTATGTCGTAGCTGCGCTCATGCCAGTTGACATGGTAGTGATGCCCACAGCTCGAACATTGTGCAGTTGCATCGAGCAACTCCTCGCGAAACGGTACAGCGACCATCACCGCCTTTCTCGCGACACGGAACAGCTCACCCCAGGCAGCCGTTTCCTCGGGTTCAGGCATATGTTCCAACGCGTCGGTACTGATGACTACGTCAAATGCGCTGTCAGCGAATGGCACGCACTGCGCAGAGCCTTTGACGCCTCTGAACGGCAGTCGCGACAGGGCTTGCTCGCTGCTGTCCAGCCCGACCACGACGGAGCCGGTGGCCGCAGCGAGTTGTCCGCTTATTTTGCCGTCACCACAACCTACATCCAGCACTGTTGCGACACTGCCCGGCCAGAAGTCCAAGATGGCCCTCAACAGGTTACGTTGCCCCAGTTGTAGAGGTTGATCCCAAACTTGCGAGTTTCCGTAAAGGCGGATGTCCTGACTCAAGTAATCTGCTCCCATTGCACGGGCTGGTTGACCACGCCAATCTGCACATGGATACCCGGTGGCGGTAGTACCTTGAGGGCATGGCAGCGGTCATGGAGGTCGTATGAGGCTGGTTCGACCGCTGACGCCAGATTAAGCTCCCGAAAGAGTGCAACAGAAACCAGGTAATCGCCTGGCCCCAACATCAGGGGGGCGAAGTCCACGCGAATCCCACCCTTACCTTCCAGGCGAGGGAAATGCGCACCACTCATGCTGGCAATGACCTGCATGACACAAGTCCCATCAGGTCGATAGATCGCCACTACCGGTACCGGATCAATCACCGCCTGGCTCGCCTCGTAAGCGATGACCGCAAAGGCTGACTCCCCGCTAATCAACGTATGCCGACGCTCTGCGTCACCATCGAAGAAGCCAAAACCAGTAATCCTCACCTCGCCACTGCCATAACGATCATCGCTGGCTAACGGTTGCAAATCGGTCAGCAACGTGGAGCGTTCGTGTGCAACCAAGGCACTCCGGTGCAGGTTTAAACGCAGCGAGCACCAGGTATCGCTATCGCTCGCTGGCAATTGTCCAAGCTCTGTGTAACTGGCTCGCTCCGGGTCGTACTGCTCGAGCAACACAACACCCGTAGGGCTGGCCTTGAGTTCTAGCTGCACCCAAGCCTGTTCTGGGATAGTGCCCGGCCAAGCAATCTGTAACGGTGCGTGCTGATAACGCCCGCCGAAGTCACCGAACGCCCAGCGCGCGCCCTCGACACTGTCGTCAACGAAACGCCAGTTCATGAATCGAGGGTCGACGATCAGGCAAGAGCCGCCCGCTTGGGGGCCTTGCAAATCGAACCGACCAAGGACGTTGTCGCCATTGCCATACTGCACGTCACGTACGAGAACAGGCGCGGCCGGCGCAATGCCGTCCTGACCGACAAGGCGCAATAGGCTCGATTGGCTTTCACTCTCCAGCAACGTCGCCACCTGCCCTCGGGTCAACGACATGCTCTTGGCCCTGACCCTACGCTCTTCTTCTGCACGGACGCTGGCCAGGTAGGCTTTGCTCACCGGCAATAGAGGTCCATCCTGCCGGACCTTTCCAGCCTCCAGCCAGACACCACGATCACAGAGCATCTGCACCGAGCTGATGTCATGCGAAACGAACAAGATCGTCGCCCCTTGGCTGGTCAGGTTCTTCATGCGCTGAATGCACTTGCCAAGGAAGTAGGCATCGCCGGCGCCAAGAACTTCATCGATGATCAGGACTTCCGGTGTCATGGTCGTAGCAACGGCGAACGCCAGGCGAGCATACATACCCGCCGAGTATTCCTTTACCGGGCGCTGGAGAAAGCCATCGAGTTCGGTGAATTCGGTGATTTCCTCAATGCATTCGGCCATTCGCGCAGGCGCGATGCCCTGGAAAGCCAGGGCCGAGCGGATATTCTCCAGCCCGCTGAAATCAGGGTGAAAGCCTGTCCCCAGGGTCATCAGCGCCTGAACATTCCCATTCACTCGAATCTGCCCGCTGTCTGCGCGCATTTGGCCAGAGACCAAGCGTAGCAACGTGCTCTTGCCTGCGCCATTGCGCCCGATCAGTGCCACTTTTTCGCCTTTGGCGATGTTCAGATCGATCCCGGTGAGCGCCTGAAAAGTGTCGTAGCGCTTGCGCGAAACCGGCAAGCCCAACGCATCAAGTGCACGCCACCCTGGATGCTGGAAACGCTTGAAGGTCTTGCTGACCCCCTTCAGAGAAATCGCAATATCAGACATGGTCAATGAACAGTGGCTTCAAACGAAGAATGAGCGCACCGCCCAGGCCAAACAGCACCAAGGCGAACAACGCGAATAACCCCAGTTTTTCCCAAGGCACGATATTCTGCATGAGGCAGGCTCGATATAGCTCCATCAGCCAAGCCAACGGATTGAACAATAGAATCGCCTTCAACCCCTGCGGCACCATGTCGGCGGTATAGCCGATTGGCGAGATCATCATCAACATCAGTACCAGAATAGGAACCGATTGTTGCAAGTCGCGGAAGAACACCGTCAACGTCGATGTTATCCATACCAAACCGAGCACCATCATGATCTGTAGCAGGTAGATCAGCGGTAGCAGCAGGTGAGTCCAGCTCAAGCCATGATGGTAAAGCACCGCCCCCCAGAGCATCAGCATGCCGACACCCATGCTGGTGTGACCTATGAACACCTCCCGAGCCACCACAAGTTCGATGGGGAACAACGTGTTCATCAGCAAATCGCGATTGGCGACGATGCTGGTAGTACCAACACCGAAAGCCTCGGAAAACGCCAGAAAGGGTACCAGCCCGGAAAATACCACCAAGATGTAGTCCAAGGTCCCAAGGCCGGGGATGCGTACCTGAAGGATCTGCACGAACACCAGGCTATACAGGCTCAGGAACAACAGCGGGTACAACAGCAGCCACAATGCCCCCAGCGCATTGGCACTGGTGCGTTTCTTCAGCCCCTGGACCACAGTCGAGTAAAGGATCTGGCGGTGCTTCAGCAGGCTCGCGAGGGCATTCATGTCAACCTTCTCTCAGTAACTGCGTAACGATCATGCGGCTGGCGAAACCGTCGCCGTAAGGAGACGCTACGGTGAGTTCCCAGGGTTGTTGCAGCGCCTGGGCAAAGGCCGCGACGATACGCTCGTGACTGGCCCCAACCAGGCGATTGCACCCTAACTCAACGGTTTCCACCCATTCGGTCTCGTCGCGCATGGTAATGCAAGGCACCTGGTAGAAAAACGCCTCTTTTTGCACGCCGCCCGAGTCGGTCAGAATGACGCTGGCCGCCTGCTCCAGAGCGACCATGTCGAGAAATGCCAGCGGCTCGGTAACTGTCAGCTTTTCCAGATAGCGCTCCAGACCGTAGTCGGCAATCAGTTTGCGTGTGCGAGGATGCAGAGGCAGGATCACCGGCAACTCGGCGGCGATGTGCGAGAGCGCACTGAGGATACCGGTCAAGCGCTCAGGCGAGTCGGTGTTCTCCGCCCGATGGCAAGTGGCCAAGGCAAAGCCACCTGCTTTGACCGCCAGACGCTGCAGCACCTGGCTTTCCCGGCGAGCGCGGTCGCGGTAGTAGAGAGCCACGTCGTACATCACGTCACCGACATTATGCACGCCCTCTACTACCCCTTCACCGGCAAGGTTACGCACCGCGACCTGTGTCGGGCACAGCAACAGTGTCGAGACGCGGTCCGCAAGAATACGATTGACCTCTTCCGGCATGCGCATGTTGAACGAGCGAAGCCCAGCCTCGACATGCGCCACCGGTATGTGCAGCTTGGAGGCCGCCAACGCGCCAGCCAGCGTGGAGTTGGTGTCGCCGTAGATCAGCACCCAATCCGGCTTCTCCTCCATCAGGATTTTCTCGATGCCTTCGAGCATTCGTCCGGTCATTTCACCATGACTACCCCCGGAAACTTCCAAGTTGTAGCGCGGCGCCGGAATCTCCAACTCGTCAAAGAACACCTGCGACATGTTCGGGTCGTAGTGCTGCCCGGTATGCACCATGACTTCCTGGATTTGGTCAGGGTGCCTGAGTATTTCCCGGGAAACAGCCGCAGCCTTGATGAATTGCGGTCGAGCACCGACGATTGTGACAACTTTGCAGGTCATGCGCTAAGGCTTCCTTTCAAGGCATTGACGATATGGCGCTGAGATGGCTCATCGAGATAGGGGTGCATAGGCAGGCTCATCACACGCTCGGCGATTTCATCACCGATCGGCAAAATAGCCTGTTCGTCGCGCACCGCCGGCTGGCGGTTCAGCGGAATGGGGTAATGAACGGCGGTCGGAACACCGGCTTGACTCATACGCGCCTGCACAGCGTCGCGTGCATCAACCTGCACCGTGTATTGGGCCCAAGCGCTGTCGTTGTCTGCCTCGACGTACGGGGCACGGATCCCAGCTTGGGACAACAGGTGTGCATAACGCGCTGCCACCGCATCACGTTGGGCAAGCTCCTGCTCGAAGATATCCAGCTTCGCCAGCAATACAGCCGCCTGCAGGGTGTCCAGGCGGCTGTTTACGCCCACGCGGACATGGTGATAACGGCGGTCTTGCCCATGCCGGGCAATCTGCCGCAGCACCTTTGCCATGTGCTCATCATTGGTGAAAATCGCCCCACCATCGCCATAGCAGCCCAATGGTTTGCTCGGGAAAAAGCTGGTGCAGGCAATATCAGACAAGTTGCAAGATCGCTTTCCTTTGTATCGAGCACCGAAACTCTGTGCGGCATCCTCAATCACCGCGATACCATGCTTGGCCGCAATGGCGTTGATCGCATCGAAGTCGGCGCACTGGCCATACAAAGAAACCGCGATGATGGCCCTCGTCCGTGGTGTGATGGCGGCTTCGAGCTTCGCAGCGTCCAGGTTGTAGGTCAGTGGATCGACATCCACGTAAACCGGTTTCGCCCCCAACAACGCAACCGTCTCGGCGGTAGCAATGTAGGTGAAGCCCGGCGTGATGACTTCGTCCCCGGGGCCGATGCCCAGTGCCATCTGCGCAATCTGTAGCGCGTCTGTACCGTTGGCGACTGAAATGCAGTGCGCCGCACCTGTGAAGGCCGCCAGACGCTCTTCGAGCACTGTGACTTCTGGGCCCAGAATATAGTTGCCATGGGCAAGCACCTGGGCAATGCCCGCATCTATGCGGTCCTTGATCAGCTTTTGCTGAGCGTTGAGGTCGATGAAAGCTATCATTGCTGCCGCTCCTTGCTGACGACATTGCGCACCGTGGAAACCAGAACCACGCCCTTCGCCCCAGATGGGTATCATCCAACAGGCTCCGGCTATAGCGAGCATCTTCGATACAGTAACACTGGCCGGCGCGTGATTTTCGAGGGTTGTGTGCCGAAAACGGCACACAGACGACACGATACGGTCAGGCCTTTATCACGTTCTTGGTTGGAGCACGGTATTTGCCACGACTGTCCACTAGCAAGCGGGCATGTGTTTGGATGAGCGCATAATCGAACCGGTCATGATCGGTCGCGAGAATGACGGCATCGAATGAGGCGAGGTTTTCCGCGGTGAGCGGTTCGCTATCCAAGGTAAAGTGATGCTCGCGCATGGGGGGGAATTGCGGAACATGAGGATCGCTGTAAGCCACGATACCGCCCTTGGCTTCGATCAACTCCATGATTTCCACGGATGGGGACTCACGCATGTCATCCACGTTTTTCTTGTACGCGATCCCCAGCACCAATACACGACTACCCTTGAGCGGCTTTGCGTGATCGTTCAAACCATCGATCAGTTTACCAACCACGTACGCCGGCATCGCCTGGTTGATCTCGCCTGATAGCTCGATGAATCGAGTGTGCAACCCATATTCACGCGCTTTCCAGGTCAGATAGAACGGATCAATCGGAATGCAATGGCCACCCAGCCCAGGGCCTGGGTAATAGGCAGTGAAACCGAACGGTTTGGTTGCAGCGGCATCGACCACCTCGAAAATGTCGATCCCCATACGGTCAGCGACGACTTTCATTTCGTTGACCAAGCCAATGTTCACCGCGCGATGGATGTTTTCGAGCAGCTTGGTCATTTCGGCGGCTTTGGTGGAACTGACCGGGACTACCTTGTCGATGGCCTGCTCGTACAACGCTATACCGGCCTCAAGGCAACGCGGCGTGTGACCACCAATTACCTTGGGAATGGTACGCGTTTCAAAATTAGGATTGCCTGGATCTTCACGCTCAGGGGAATACACCAGGAAGATATCTTCGCCCACCGTCAAACCGCGCTCCTGCACACGTGGCAGCAGCTCTTCCTCGGTAGTGCCTGGGTACGTGGTGCTTTCCAAGGACACCACATGCCCTTCACGCAAGTAGGGTTTAAGGGCATCCACAGTGTTGATCACGAAGCTCATGTCTGGCTCGCGATACTTGTTCAGCGGCGTGGGCACGCAAAGGATCAGCGCATCGCACTGCGCCGCCCTACTGAAATCAACGGTGGCCGAGAAACCCGACTCGCGGGCGCTGGCGATGGAATCCGAAGGAATGTGCTCGATGTAGCTGTGCCCCATGTTGAGCTTGTCGACTTTGACAGTATCTATGTCAATGCCCAGCACACGGTAGCCGATGGCGTTGTAGCGAAGCATCAGGGGCAAACCCACGTAGCCAAGCCCAACGATCCCGATGACCGCTTCCCTGCTTTTGAACTTACTTACAACCGCTACCGACATCTGAAAATTCCGTTACATGAAGATCATGGGCGCAAAAGTGAACAAAATTTTATCTTATCGACAGCGCGAACTCCACCCTCCTCACAAGGGCATGCCCGCTTGCCGGCCCCAAGCTGGCCGCCCGTCCCGACAAAGCGAGCGTGAACGCCTCGCCATACCCGAAGCCAGCGCACGAGCGACATTCAGTCTCCCTGGCAACGTTGCTGATAGATCAAATCGACGATTTCTCCGTCCGGCGTATAGCCGCTCACCATCTCACGCAGCAACTGCCGCGCCCGAACGTAATCGTCTTCCTGGACCGAGGCCAACAACAGCACCAAGCGCTCCTTGAGCACCTCCCAAGCCAACAGGTCCTCTTGCGCACTCATGATCATCGGGTGTTGGGTCGACTCGACGTTATCGCCGATCAATAACTCCTCATAGAGCTTTTCGCCTGGGCGAAGACCCGTGAATTCGATAGCGATATCACCTGAAGGGTTGCGCTCACTGCGAACACTCAATCCAGACAGGTGAATCATTTTCTCCGCCAGCTCGACGATTTTGACCGGCTCGCCCATGTCCAGCACGAACACATCGCCGCCCAGCCCCATCGAGCCGGCCTGAATCACCAACTGCGCAGCCTCGGGTATGGTCATGAAGTAGCGGGTGATTTTCGGATGGGTCACGGTGAGCGGACCACCGGCCTTGATCTGCTGACGAAACAGCGGGATGACCGAACCAGAAGACCCCAGCACGTTCCCAAATCGCACCATGGTGAAACGGGTAGCGTTGACGTGCGGGACCTTGTGACTATCGCCCAGCAGCACTGGCGAACTCTCACGGCTGAGGGCCTGAAGCACCATCTCGGCCAAGCGCTTGGTACTGCCCATCACATTCGTAGGGCGCACCGCCTTGTCGGTGGAGATGAGCACGAAATTGGCGACCCCAGCTTGCAAGGCCGACTGCGCAGCGTTGAGAGTACCCATCACATTGTTGAGCACACCTTCTGCAATGTTGTGCTCGACCATGGGAACATGCTTGTAGGCTGCGGCGTGGTAGACGGTTTCGACACGCCAGGTATTCATCACGTGCAACAGCTTGGCGGCGTCACGTACCGACCCGAGAATCGGCAGCAAACGCAGGTTCATCGACTCGCGTCGGCAGCGCTCTTCAAGTTCACCCATAATACTGTACAGGTTGAACTCACTGTGTTCGAACAACAGTAAAGTGGTCGGCCCCAATCCCATGATCTGGCGGCACAACTCCGAGCCGATCGACCCGCCCGCGCCGGTGACCATGACCACCTTGCCGGTGATGCAGCGCTGCAACAGGCCAGCCTCTGGCGGCACGGCGTCGCGCCCAAGCAGGTCTGCGATATCGACCTCCTGGATGTCATCCACCTTGACCACACCACTGGCCAGGTCCATCAGGCCTGGCACGCTGCGCACATGCAGCGGGAAGCCTTCCAGGTAGGCCAGGATCTCACGGCGGCGAACCCGACTGGCCGACGGAATGGCCATGAGAATCTCCTGGGCGCCCGTCGACTCGATCATGTGCTCGAGCCTTCTCGGCTTGAACACCTGCAAACCGGAGATCACTCGCCCCGCAATGTCTGGATCATCGTCAATGAAGGCCACCGGCCGCATCGAACGCCCCATACGCAACGCGGCCAGCAATTGATTGCCTGCCGCACCTGCCCCGTAGATCGCCACTTTAGTCAAATGGTCATCTTTGCTGGTGAACGGAACATGCTGGGCCGCAGCGAACCAATCCCCCAGGAAATACTGACGCATCAGCAGGCGCAGGCCGCCCAGCATCACCAGACTCAGCCACCAGTAATTGAAGACGATCGAGCGCGGCACCAGGGTCGCGTGATTGCTGTACCAGTAGACGATCAACGCCAACAGCAGGGAGGACAGCCCGACCGCCTTGAAGATGACCATCAGCGCATCATTGCCGAAATAGCGCATTACCGCCCGATACATACCGAAACGGATGAAGATCGGGATGGCGATCACCGGCGCGGCTAAAAATAGCCAAGGGTGGTGTATCAGCGGATTACCGGCGTCGTCCAGCCCGAGTCGAACCACAAATGCCATCCATAACGCCACCCAGACCAACACTAGGTCGGTGACCACTTGTAGTGCGCGCTTTTGGCGGCGCGGCAGGCCTAGCAGGCCGCTTCTCAATTTTTCGATCATCAGACTTGGTTCCGCCTCCGCGTCCCGCGGATATGACGTTAACTCCAGAAAACCAGGCTTGTAACGACGTGCAGCTCAGCGCCGCACCCCCTCAAGACTCGCGCTCGCCCGCGCGGTAGAACAGCGCCAGGACCAGCAATGGCAGGTAGGCAATCAGCAGGCCCAGCAGACCGTCGACACGCTGCAACACCACGGCAGTTGCAATCGGCAACAGCCAGAACAGGTTGATCACCAGCACGCCCAAGGTCACCGGCAGATGCCGCCTGTGGCGCCGCGAGGCGAACTGGTAGGCATGACTGCGGTGCGCCTCGTAAACCTTGTCACCGCGCAGCAGGCGCCGCAACAACGTGTACGTGGCGTCCACCACGAACACGCCGAGCAGTATCAACCACGCCCACAACAATGCGCTCGACTGCCAGGCAGCGATGAGCGTCAACACGCCGAGCACCATACCGAGGAAACCGCTGCCCGCATCGCCCATGAAAATACGCGCAGGCGGGAAATTCCAGAACAGGAAGCCAACCACGGCACCTGCCAGCAGCAACGGCGCCCAGATCAACGTGAACGCCCCCGACAGCCAGTACAACAAGCAGGCCCCCAGACAGGCTGTAATCGCCTCTACACTGGCGATACCGTCGATGCCGTCCATGAAGTTATACAGATTGAGCATCCAGACCAGGTACAAGGCAGCCAGAACATGGCCGAGCCAACCCAGCGAAACAGTGCTGCCAAAGACCTGCAACGGGGGTAAACCACCGATCCAAGCCAGCGCCCAGCCTGCGGCAAAAAAGTGCCCAAGCAAGCGCCAGCGTGCGGCTATGTGGCCATGGTCATCCATGAAACCGATGATCGCCACCAATAACCCCGACCCAAACAGCGCCATCAGCGCCGCATTGTCGAGCAAACCCGCCCACACCAACAGCGGCTGCACCAACAGGAATGCGACCACGATCGCCACCCCACCGCCGCGCGGCGTAGGCAGCGTATGCGAGCTGCGTGCATTGGGAATGTCGATGATGCTGCGGGCCAGCGCATAACGACGCAACAGCGCTGTCATCGCCAACGAAAAGACCACGACAAGAGGAAACAACCAGTAGATCATTTGCGAACAGAATCCTGAAAGTGTCGGGCAGTAGCCGCCAGCGCGGCATCAACGCTGACCGGAGGTACCCAGCCCAGCAGTTGGCGGGTTTTATCGATATTCACCACCAGCGAACCACACAGGCGCTGCGAGAGCGCCTTGCGCCCCACGCAAGTCGCTCCCAAACGCAGCAACCAGGCAGGAACGGGCAGCAGACAGGCACGCTTTCCCAGCGCAGCGGCCATGCGCTGTAACAGTTGGGTGGTCGACAGATCCTCACCGTCGCTGGCCAGGAACACTTGATTGGCCGCTGCCGGGTGCGCCAGGCACGTCACCACCAGATCCACCAGATTGTCCAGGGCGACCAGACTTCTGCGGTTATCGATGGCCCCGAACGGCAACGCCACGCCTCGATCGAGCCAACGCATCATCGACAGGAAGTTGGCTTTCACACCGGGCCCGTAGACCAGTACCGGGCGAACGATCACCACTTCGATCAAACCTTCGGCGGCCAACTGCAACAACTGCTGTTCGGCCTCATGCTTGGAGACTCCGTAAGGATCTCGTGGCGCTGGCACATCGTCAGCACGGTACGCACCGCCCGGAGCGGTTTCCTCACCATTGACCTTGATCGAGCTTATGAAAACGAAGCGTCGCACGCCGGCGGCGGCTGCCTGACGCGCAAGGTTGAGGGTACCGCCGACGTTGACTTGGCGAAATGCCGCAAGCGGATCCTTCTCGGTATCGTTCATTACATGCACGCGCGCAGCCGAATGGACGACCACGTCGACCCCAGACAATGCTGCCTGCCAGCCATCGCTTACAGCAAAATCCTGGCATACCACCGTCTGCGCAGCAGCCGGTACGCTCGCCGCAGCACTGCGCACGGCACACACCAGCGCGCAATCGCCATCAGCCAACAAACGCCGGGCAAGTGCCGAACCGACAAAGCCGGTCGCGCCGGTGAGAAAAACCCGCCGAGCCATACCCGCCACTCAGGCTTTACGCCAGACAGTACGATTGATGTAGTCGGTATAGCTGAGCACCACCCGCACTACCTGCTGCGAAACCGGGCCGCCTTCATAGTCCGGGACCACAGGAATCTGCCGCTGACCTGCCTGGTGCTGGCTGGTGATCACCTTCACTGCGCCCAGCACCGAATCGGCCTTCAACCCACTCATGATCAACGTGCCCTCATCCATGCCCTCTGGACGCTCATGGGCGTTGCGCAGCGTTACCGCCGGCAGGTTGAGCAGCGAAGCCTCTTCGGTGATGGTGCCGCTGTCAGAAAGTACGCAGAATGCCGACATCTGCAACTTGATGTAATCCAGCAAACCGAATGGTTTGACGAATCGAATCAAGGGGTGGTCGAGGTTCTCACCGAGGCTTTCCAGGCGCTTGCGCGTGCGCGGATGCGTCGAGACGATGACCGGGTAACCATACTGCTCTACCAGGGCACGCAAGGTTGCCAGCAAGTCACGCAGGTTATCCGGGCTATCGACGTTCTCTTCGCGGTGCGCGCTGACGATGAAGAACTTGCCCGCTTCCAGACCACTACGTACCAGAACGTCAGACGCCTCGATCTTGGGCATGTAGTAGTCGAGCACTTCATGCATGTGCGAGCCGGTCTTGATGATGGTTTCCGGGCGGATACCCTCGGCGATCAGATAACGGCGGGCATGCTCGGTCAACACCATGTTGATGTCAGACAGGTGGTCAAGGACCTTGCGATTGAGCTCTTCCGGCACCCGCTGATCGAAGCAACGGTTGCCCGCCTCCATGTGGAACACCGGGATCTTGCGGCGCTTGGCCGCGATCACCGCAAGACAAGTATTGGTGTCACCGTACAGTAGCAGGGCGTCGGGCTGCTCCAGCTCGAACACCGCGTCGGCCTTGGCAATCACTTCGGCGATGGTCTGAGCCGCGGTTTCACCGGCAGCGCCCAGGAAGTGGTCGGGCTTGCGGATTTCCAGATCGTCGAAGAACACCTGGTTCAATTCGAAATCGTAGTTTTGCCCCGAGTGTACCAGCACGTGATTGACCTGACGGTCGAGTTCGGCAATCACTCGGCTCATCTTGATGAGTTCGGGGCGAGTGCCGACCAGCGTCATGACCTTAAGCATTCAGTTGCTCCTTGATGTAGTCCAGCTTCAGCAGCAACTGCTTGACGCCTTCGACGTCCAGGCGCTCGGTATTGTGCGATGTGTAGTCTTCCAGCTCGGAGATCTTCTCCTCGCCTTCGACGAAGTACTTCTTGTAGTTGAGGTCGCGATTGTCGGCGGGGATGCGGTAGTAGCGTCCCATGTCCTCGGCCTTAGCCATCTCCTCGCGGGAAACCAGGGACTCGTAAAGCTTTTCACCATGACGCGTGCCGATCACGCGCAGCGCGCTGTCGCTGGTGAACAGCTCCTTCAGCGCCTGCGCAAGATCACCGACCGTCGAGGCCGGCGCTTTCTGCACGAACAAGTCGCCCTGCTGGCCGTGCTCGAAGGCGTGCAGCACCAGGTCGACAGAGTCTTCCAGCGACATCAGGAAACGGGTCATGGCAGGATCGGTAAGGGTCAACGGCTCACCGCTGCGCATCTGCTCGATGAACAACGGAATCACCGAGCCACGCGAGGCCATCACATTGCCGTAACGGGTTGAGCACACCACCGTGCCGCCCTGCGGGATCATCCGCGACTTAGCCACCACGAGTTTCTCGGCCATGGCTTTGGAGATGCCCATGGCATTGATCGGATACACCGCCTTGTCGGTAGACAGCACCACGACCCGCTGCACACCGCAGGCGATCGCAGCGTTTAGCACATTTTCAGTGCCGATGACGTTGGTGCGCACGGCCTCCATCGGGTAGAACTCGCAGGAGGGTACCTGCTTGAGCGCCGCGGCGTGGAAGATATAGTCGACGCCAACCATCGCCTGCTTCAGGCTGTCACTGTCACGGACATCACCGATGTAGAACTTGACCTTGTCATTGGCCAGGGCGATACGCATGTCTTCCTGCTTTTTCTCGTCTCGGGAGAAAATGCGGATTTCACGCACATTGGTATCGAGAAAGCGCCGCAACACCGTATGGCCGAAGGAGCCGGTGCCTCCGGTGATCATCAATACCTTGTCATCGAACATAAAACCTTCCCAACTGGTGCGTGCAACCGTCGCGGTGCACGGAATGAAATGAACGCATGTCGATTTTGATGCCAGACATGCCCAGGGCGTCACCCAGGCTTGAACAAAGCCTTGCACACCAACCGAACGGACAACGGTGCCATGCGGCCACTCATGGCGCACCTGGCGTCGTCACGAGCGCCACATGATACAGGCTGTTGCATGGGCTTTGCGAAGCTCGCCGCAACATCGTCGAAATCAACCGCGATAACCCCATGCGTAGCGCCATGCTGGTCGATCCACGTGCGAGCCAGGGGCCTGCGTCAAGCGCCACAGCCAGGCCAGTAGCATCCCCCACAGGAAGAATGAAACGATCCCAGGGTAAGGCTGGCGCATGCCGACCTTGAAAGAGTTGTCGACCAGCAGTGTAAAGAGCAGCACACCCACGACTGCCAAAACACCGGGTTCGGCAAAGATACCTCGTCGATTTTTCCAGACACCGTGCAAGGTATACAGCATTAGCGTAAGTAACGGCAGCAAAGCCAAGAAGCCAAAATTATACACAAAATCGAGATAGTAATTATGCGCGCTCGGGTAAGACTTCCTCTCAGGCGGATGTTCGTGACCCAACAAAAACGCACGCCAACTCTCACTTACTCCGATGTAATAGAACGTCCAGTACTTGAGGCGCTCCTGCACATTGGGCGGTATGCTTGCCTGCGGCGGCAATGGTGCTTGAGCCACTGGAGCAGCCGGAGCAAGTTCAGCAACAGGAGGCAAAAGGTTGTACTTGACGGCGAACAGCTTGCTGCCAGCGGCGTGCGAGAGCCCCAAAGCCATGCCTACCGCCACTAGAATACCCAGCAGCAAAGACCGCAAGTAATCGATGCCGAGCAAAAAATTAACCGCGATAAAAATCAAAACCCCTACCGGCAGCAACACCAACGCCAGCATTGAGAACGAAAGTGCTACATAAAGCCCCATCAGCCCACCCAGCACGAGTAGCCAGCCATACAGGGAGGTCTTGCTCCAAAGCGCATAAAGTGAAATTAGATAGCCACCAGCAAACACCACCGGGACATATTGCAAGTTTTGATAAACACTGAAAAACATGGCCGAATGACTCAGGATACGCTGAGACGACGACAAAGTAGCCACCACCTGCAGCGTGGCGACCACCAGCAAGACAGCGAGCAGCCCAAGCGCAAGACACTGCAACGCATCCTTCGCACTGCCCACCTGCACACCCAGTACCAACGCAAACATGGGTAGTACATACTGGACCAGCAGCAAAAGCTTGCCAACCTGGCTACCTGACTCGAAATTCTCTGCCAGCGACAAGACGCTCACCCACATCCCGATGAACGTGAAAAACACCACCACCAATACCCTGCGCGCCTGAGCATAGCGCCCAACGAGCAGCACGCCTAGATAGCAAAACACGACAGAAACGGGGACTGGAACCGACATCAGCTGAGAGCCGCTATCCTGATAAAGCCCCCCTTGATAAATACCACCGCCGAGCTGAATGAACATTGGCGTGAACAACCCCAAGACCAAGAGGATCATCACACCTCTTACCACCTGCTTGCGGGCGCAGACGTCAGCAAGGCGGGTTGAGAGTCGAGCACCACCGACCTTACCCAAGGCGACAAACCAATCTTCGCTTAGATAGAACGCGAGCGAAAGAATCGCTCCGATCAGATACAAGCTCACCAACGCAGCCTCGCCACCGGCGAGAAACAATAGCGGCACGCATCCGACCAGCAGCATGTTCGCCAGAACATCAGAGCTAAACACATCACGCCCCTCGTGTGCCTGCAGCCACTGCAAGCGCACACGCTGAGCCAATACCATGACCGCCCCTCCCACCAAAGAGCAACTGACAGCCATCCAGAAAAGATCACTCTTGGCAGTCCACGCCAACAGATCCGGCACCCACCACAAGACAAGCGCCAAACCGGCCCCAGCCAGGAACACGGTCATCAGGAGGATATTGAAGAACCTGATGAAACGCCCATTCAACAGGGCTCGCTCGTTACGCACCATCGTAGGCCCCAGCGCCTGAGCGAATACCGAGCCCATGATGCCGCCGAGGGCGAACGCCGCAAAAAAATCACCGGCCACTTGCTTGCCAACCAGCAGGATGATGAACAAGCGGAAAACATAAACAGAGACACCGATTGCCAACGTCGAACCGAAGTGAGGCAACAAACCGCGCAAGCTTCCAGACAGTGACGCGTCGCGTGTAAACGCCTGCCGAAGTAAATCACTACCGAGGCAACTCAGCAGAGGCGAGCATGCCCAGACGAACATCGCAGCAGTTACGGCAACATCCAGCACAATCGCCAGCGACACGCCCACCAACGTAAGGCATTGACAGGCGATAAAGGAAAACGCACTACCACGCTCGCTGCAACACTCCCGCTCACTCAAGAATACCTCAGCCAGCCACTCCGAGGCCCGCCGCAGAATAAGCAGAGCTATGAACGCTGCGCCACCTTGCGTACCACCAACGCAGGCCACCCACGCTAAAAGACACAGCGGCAGCAGCAACCACAAGCGCAGGCGCAGAACCCGCGCCGCCCAGGGAACGTTGGATTCCGACAAGATCAAACTACGGGCATTACCCGAGAACGAGTAGAATAAGGCAACAGTTGCGCCATGCACCAGCCCCACTTCGGCTGCCAACTCCGACTGCCCAAACACACTGAGCACGATGGTCAGCACCATCATGGAAAACAGATTGGTCATTATTGCTAGCGAATATAAAAGCACGGGCACTAAAACCTTCTCCGAGCCATAAAATCTCCCCATGACCACCGGCGCAACACGCCAGTCATCACCCGACCACAGAACATTAAACTTATAGAGCCAACCCACTGGGCATTTAAGCCAAGAGCACTTTTCCCTTAAAAACCACCAAAACAACAAAGATCAAAAATAGAAAATCCGAGCAATAAAAAGCCACTAGCGGATCACTCAAAACGACCCCCAACACAATGAAAGCAGTTAAAAACCCATAAACACAAAAACTTCAGCAGACCGAAATAATCGGACAACCATCGAAAAGCTATGTTTTAAATTTCAGCAGACTTAGCTATACAGGCCGGTAAATATACACGCACAGCCCGACATATCCATGCCCATAGATAAAATCAGAAGTTTCCTACACAGCAGGGCTTTTAGCCGCACCAACGCCTATTCAGCTCGCCCACACCACGCTTGCTTAGCAAAAAAGCGAGATGGGTGACGGGAAGGGGGGTCATTGACACGCTAACCGGTAACAGGCTGCCCGGCGCGCACGAGGGAAAGCGAAACTATTCTGCAGTGCCGACGCGGCTCAGCGCCGAGCAATTACCACGCAACCCGCAAGTAAGGGGACAACCTGCTGGTGCGCTTGCAAAGCGGCGCCACAGCAGGTCGAAAATCAGCGAAAACAGTCAACGCCCGGCGTGCATCCGACGAATCAACTCTGGCCACTGCGGCGCAACATACCCGGTCGCTTGCTCGAAACGACTACCGTTCAGCGAGCGGTCGATCACCAGGCCTGCATCCGGCCGAATATCGATCTGCTTGCCATATTCAGCAGCCACCAGCGCCAACAGATCAAACTTGGCAATCGGCTGCGCGGCAACGTGGTAAAGCCCATGGAGCGCTGGATTCGGCACCACGAAATCTTTCATTACCCGGGCCAGCTCGACGGTCGGCAGCCCGGAGAAGATCGCTTTGGTAAAGCCCTTGACGCCTGCCTGCTGGGCGAGGAACCAGTCCACCAGAGCGTAGCTGGATGCCAGCTCATGACCAATGATCGAGGTCCGCAGGGTGATCGCGTGTGGCACATCATGCAGCTCACCGATGTACTTGGATTTCCCGTAGAGATCTTCGGCGTCCGAAACGTCCGACTCCAGATAGCCACCGGCACGGCCGGAAAACACACAATCGGTGCTTACATGTATCAGGCGGGCACCGCTCACCTCACACAAGCGCGCCAGTCGATGAGGCAACATGGCGTTGATCGGTAAGGCGGTCAGCGGATCGTTGGCATCGGCCAGTTGCTTGATCAGCCCGACGCAGTTGATGACCACTTGCGGCCGAACCTTGGCAAACACCTTGGTCAGCATGTCCTGGTCAAGCACATCGGTGCCTGTAAGCAAACGCGCATGCGTATCCTGCGGGAAATCCCTGAGCATGGACCCGCTGCGAAGTGTCCCCCATACCTCATGCGCAGGGTCCTCGCCGAAAACACGGAACACGGCATTGCCCAGCATGCCAGTCACACCCAAAACCAATACTTTCATGATCGTTATAGTTCCTCAGGGATATTCAAGCTGACCGCCGGGTGTCTTGTGCCGGTCACGGCACCGTGCCAGACCAGCCAGCAGCACCCCCCAAAGGAAGAACGACACGATGCCCGGGTACGGCTGGCGCATGCCCACCTTGAACGAATTGTCGATCAGGAGAAGAAAAACCACGACCCCTGCCACCGCCAAAAGGTGTGGATCAGCAAATACCCGTGAGAAGTTTTTCAGCACCTGATAGGAGGTGAACAGTGCCAGCCCGAGCAATGGCAGCAGCGCAATGAAGCCAAAATTATACACAAAATCAAGGTAGTAATTGTGTCCACTCGGGTAGGCGCCGCGTGAGGGTGCCTGGGCATGACCGAACAGGAATGCCTGACCGCTTTCTCGAATACCGTCGAAGTAAAAACGCCAGTACACCAAGCGCTCGGTCAAATTGCGAGGCCCTTCTTGAACGTCAACACCCTGGCCTGTCAAAAACTCGAACTTGGCGGCGACAAGACTCGTATTGTGTACGTACAAAAAACCCAGCGCCCCCCCAATATCACCAAGCTAGCCAACAACCCCGAACGCCCCCGATAAATACCGACGATCAGGCAACGCGTAGAGAAACATAGCACGCCGACCAGCAATAACAGCATCGCCAACATTGAAACCGACAACACGACATACAGCCCGATCAAACCAGCCAACAGCATCAGCCAAACATGCTTGGACGGGTCACCCCACAGTGAATAGAGCGTAATGAGAAAACCGCCGCTAAAGATCACCGGCACATATTGAAGATGCTGATACACACCAAACAAAAATGCCGACGAACTCAACCGACTGTCCAGAGCCCAAGCGGTTGCAACCACCTGCAACACTACGACAACGAGCAGCACCACCAGCAGCACTCGCGCCAACCTGAGCACCGCATCGGCCGCCGACCCGAACTGCAAACCCAGTACCAAGGCAAACATAGGCAATAGGAACTGAATCAGTAAAATGAGCTTTCCGCGCTCCACACTCGCCGGCCCCTCTGCCGAGACCAGCAATACACTCAACAGCATACCGACGAACGTGAAAAAAATGATCACCAGCGCCGTGCGCGCACGTGCGTAGCTGCCGAGTACGACGACGCCCGCATAACAGAAAAACACTGAAACTGGGATAGGTAAAAGCGCCAGACTGCCATTGCTTCTAAAATTGCCGCCCCCAAGAAACAGCCCATGCCCCAGCTGAAAAAACACCGGTGCGAACAAGCCGCACACCAATAAGACCACCATCCAAGAGCGAAACGTTGCCTGCCGCTCAAAAACACCTGGTATTTTCTTCAGCATAAAGTGCCCTTTGTAGTTCTTCATTACCCCCACCCAATCCTCACTCAGGTAAAAAGCCAACGATATCAATGCTCCTACCAGATAAAGAGGCGCCAGGTAGAGATCTCCAGCAGCAAAGAAAAAAAGAGGTACACAACAGATCAACAACAAATTGGCCAATACATCAGAACCAAATACATCGCGCCCACCACCGCCCTGCAACAGACGCAACCGAACTCGTTGCGCCAACACCATCACCACCCCTCCGACCAAGGAGCAACTCACCGCAATCCAGAAAAAATTACTTTTGGCAGTCCACTCCATCAAGCCCGGCATGCGCCAGATCACGCCGCCCAGTGCAATACCTAGCAGCAGCACGCCAATCAACATACCGTTGAAAAATCGCGCAAACCGAGCACCTGCGGACTGTCGCTCGTGACGAATCATTGTCGGTCCGAGAGCCTGCGAGAATACAGCACCGAGAATACCTCCCAGCGCAAAAGCGGCGAACAGGTCACCCGCCTCCTCCTTGCCGACCAGCAGGACGATAAATAAGCGGAACACGTACACCGAAATGCCAATCGCCAACGTCGAGCCAAAGTGTGGCAGCAGCGTGCGCAGGCCATGCAGCGTAGAAGCATCACGACCCAAAGCGCGCTGAATCAACGCAGGATCAAAGCAGATCAGCAGTGGGGAACATGCCCACAGAAAGGTGACGGGCAAAGCCCAGAGATCAAGCAGCAAGGCGGACAACACCACACACAACCCGGCCCCTTGCAGCACAAAGAACGCAACACTTCTGTCCAAGCGCTCACGCAGCTCATACTCAGAAAGGAACACCTCCGCCAGCCACTCCGCCGCCCGGCGCAATATCAATAGCCAGATGAACAGCGCACCATCGGTCAGAACACCGATACATAAAAGCCAGGCCAATACGCATAGAGGCAGCACCAGAACAAACCGCAGACGAAGAATACGCGCCGCCCAGAGATCCCCTGCATCAGCCAGGATAAGACTGCGGGCATTGCCGGAAAATGAATAGAACAACGCAACCGTGGCGCCATGCACCAAGCCTATCTCGGCGCTCAGTGCAGGCTTTCCAAACAGGCTCAGACCGATGGTCAGGACCATCATGGCGAAGAGGTTGCTCATCACCGCGAGAGGAAAGATAAACGAACGCATCAAGGCCCCCTAGGTCTGAAAATTCATTTAACATCCATCCAGAATTTTGACGTCACTGAACATACGCAATCACTACTGGCATTTAGCCTTACCCAAAAGGCCTTACCCTGTAGCGCAGCATAGCGGTGGTTTAAAGAACCCGCAAAAAACGAAAAATATTTTTAAGCCCGAGAAAGGGAGAAACCAAAAAACAAAACAAAACGCTATTTAAATAATCGACTGTAAAAACACCGAACAAAACAATGCCTTGCAAAACAGCTCGCCAACTGCCCCGCAACAGGTCAACTCTGTACCTAAAATGCACTTCCAAGAGCGAAAAATTGCACATCCGCCACCGCAATACACACTCGTATATCTATCAATCGCGGCGATGATTTCACTTGGTTAATTCGGATTATTCATGACCGACCTACATCTATAATCCTGGGTTATCGCGCAACCTGTTTCAGCAGTCGTGTGACGATATGAATAAGCAGGAACTTAAGATGAAATGTCCGCGTCAGGCTGATGTAACCTTCTTTGCAAGCAACCCGGAAATGACCCTCGTGTCTATAAACTTCACCTGGTTGAAACTGACCGGTGGAGGCGACGTGGTAGTCACCTACCGACCAACGTTGGCCAGTGTAGACCCCGCCCGGCTGAGCAATCGCATTCAGCCATTGCTCGGTTCCCCTGAGCACGTTCCACACCCGCTCGACAGGCCACTGCTGCCACTCGATGATCGTGGCATGTTCTTCAGCGCGAAGATTACGAGCACGACGGTTTGACACATGCACGGGCTGAGGCTGCCTCGTCGCAGTACCCGCGTTCAAAGCATCGAGCGTCTGCAGCAACAGCCTTACTCCGACTTCACTGATAAGCCGCTGTGAGCGATCTGGAGACTTGATACCCAGCGGAACATTGATGAAGCCTTGGGCGAGGATGTCACCCGTATCCTCACCCTCATCAATGTAATGGACGGTCACTCCCGGCGTCAGATCGACATCGTAGTAGTGCCAAAAATCTGGATTGGGCCCCCGATATTTAGGCAGTAACGAGGGGTGCAGATTGATCGCTCCGAGCCTGGGCAGTGAGTAGATACTCTTGCTCAACAACTGCGACATGCTATGGACAACGATGAGGTCCGGCGCGAAACGATTGACCCATTCGGGCAGCCCAGGGTCTTGGCTGCTATACAACATGCGATAGGCGATGCCTTCGGCTCGACAATAATCCTGCAAGTTGTCGACTGCGAAAAATGCTTTGGCCACCTTGCTTCGCAAGCGACCGAGCAGGCGCCAGGGCCAGCCTGGCCGAGCACCACGCGGCGCCGACTCAAGCACTGCCACAACGTTGTGCTGCGACGTCACTAGCGGCGTAACGATCCGCGAAAGCCCTTGGGTAATGATCAGGATCTTCAACAACTTTCAGCTTCCATAATTCAGCGACACACCGCGCCCCTTGGCGAATCGATAGGTCATCACGCCATTGATGATGTACAGGATGCAGTAACCATAACTGAACGCGTGGAGCGCCAGCCCAACATCCTGACTTACCCCACCCAACACTAGCGAGCCGCATACGGTGACGAAGAGCCCGGACTGCCACAGTAGGTCCAGGCGCTGTTTGCCGGCGATGAAGAACAGGCAACTCAGTGGGCTGGTAATGAACTGGAAGAACAACATCGGGGCCAGCACCCTGGCATATTCACCCGATACCCGCCAGGCCTCACCGAATACCCATGCAAAAAAATCAGGCGCCACGACGTAGAACACCGCAAAGGGTGGCAACGACAGGATCAACAAGCGTACGAAGGTCTTTCTGTAGAGCGCCACACATTCGCCAGTGCGCGCATAACGCTCGCTCGCCTGCTGGCGAAAGACATCACCGATGGCGCCGGCAACGATACTCATGGGCGCGCCAATCACACGTTGCGTCAACATGAAAAAGCCCGCGACGCTGCTGCCAAAGAAACTCCCCAGCAATACGACCGGCGACTGAAACGAGGCCATGTTGAAGCCGTGGGCAAGCACCAGAAACTTGGGGAAGTCAACGTGACGCCGCGCCATCTTGTGCATTCTGGCAATGCTCATGCCGGTAAACAGTTTGCGCCGCCCTGACGCGAGGAACAGCAGCGAAAAGGCGGTCAGGTAACCGAGCACCGCGCCGATGATCAAACCGAGCATGCCGAGACCGCCGTAGCCCAAGGCGACATGCGCAGTTGACATGCCCGTGTTCTGCGCAATGCGTGTGGTGGACATGCGCTTGTAATACGCGTGTCGATTGCACCAGTAGTTCAGGCTCTGGTTAGCCCCCATCAACATCACGCTGAGCGGAACCCAGTAAAGCCAATACGTACTGCCAGCTAGATTGAACAACACGACCAGTTGATCATGGAACACCAGGATGATCAGCAGCAAGAGTGCGCTTACACCTGCGCAGCAGGCAATCGCGAGCGCTACGATGGCCGCAGCAGAACGCTCGCTTCTCGGCACCATGATCGCCAACTCATAGCGCCCGGTTGCCAGCACCGACAACACAGCGACCAACGCCATGTAGAGGGCAAACACACCAAACTCGGCAGGGCTGTAGAGCCGTGTCAACAAGGGGCTGATCGCAACCGGTATCGCCTGGCCGAGTGCGGTTCCGGTCATGAGGGTGATGACGTTTCGGGCGGAACCATGCTTAGGTAAGAATCTGCTCAACACGCGTTTATACCTGCTGCTACCGATGCTGTTCATGTGGTTGCTCATTACCAACCCGCGGCTTGCGCATCATCTTGACTGGCCAATCAGCCTGGCCAAAGCAGGTCCTGCCATTTCACCGTAACGTATCGCGCCCACCTCATTAAGGTGATGATTATCCAGATAAATCAGCACACCTTGCTGGTAAGGCGCATCCTTGAAAAAGGGCGACGCGGAGAAGTCGACAAACGTCGCCCCCTCAACGCCCGCCACCAACTCGCCAACTTTACGGTTGGCCTCTACCCAGGTCCGCTCAGGCTCCGGCGCACGTTTGGCCCCGAGCAGGGCAAAACGCTGCATGCGCTGGACATTGACCTCGAACATGGGCACTTGAGCCATGACCACTATGCGCTTGCCCTGTGCAGACATGGCTGTCAGGAACCCCCTGAACGCATCGGCGAACGCTGCGCTGCTCATCTGCCATTGCCACATTGCCGCCAGGACGATGGTATCGGCCTGTTCGAGCAGCGGTCCGACTGCCTGAATCTGCTCCTGGCAGCTCGCCCTGGAGTAAGCCGGAATACGATCGATATCAAACCCCGGGATCGGCACACAATTGCTCGCGGTAACCACCTTCACCGCAAAGCCATTTTGCTTGCCGGCGACGTCAAAGAAGTAGTTCAACTGGGCCGCATGGCTGTCACCCAGTACCAGCGTGTGCGCGTACTGGGACAAGTCTCCTTGTTTACATTGCCCCACAATCTGGCCGTGGCAGATCTCGTCGGGAGACGCATAGCGCGTGAACTCCTGGGATGGGGTCTGTTCAATCATGCGATTGATTGCAAACGCCCCACCTAACGTCGTTAGCACCGTAACCAGGCACACGGTCACAATACTTCGACCACGACCTGGCGATCTTAGGGGCACTTCAACCAGGTAGTAGGACAGACAGGAAAATCCTAGCGTCAAAACAACGAACATCAGTAACTGCAGGGTGCTCAACGTGTAATGACCATTCCAGTAACGGATAAAAGCCAAGACGGGCCAATGCCACAGGTAAAGTGAGTAGGAAATACCGCCAATCCAAACCATGGGAGGTTTGGAGAGCCCATCAGCAAGTACGCCCCTGCTGGCAGCAATGAGCAAGGCCGTTGCACTGCAAGGCAACAGTGCAATCAGGCCGGGAAAATGGCCAGACTCCATGAAAAGGAAACAGCAAAGCAGTACAACAGTAGCTACAGCCCCGACTACCGAGGCGAAGACCCGCCCCCAACGCTGCCCTAGGGAAGACAACGCCAGGCACGCCCCGAGCAAAAACTCTGGGATTCTGGCAAACAGAGAAAAATAGACACCTTGCTCGGCACCAGGCTTACCAAGGCGAAACTCGGCATAGGCAGTGAGACCCACGCACAATGCGAGCATGCTCGGCATCAGCCAGCGACGAGGCAAAAACAACAACAGTGCTGGCAACAACAAGTAAAACTGCATCTCGATGGCCAGCGACCAGGTATGCAGCAATGGCAACTCGTGCGCTGCGGGTGCAAAGTAGCTGCCGAAATTGGCGAAGAATCCATTGGCCCAGAACAGCAGCGCGTACACCTGGCTTTTGTAGAACACCTTGAAGTCAGGTGTGATGAACAGTACGGACGCGACGCTGGCGACGCTGGCAACCATGGCCAGCATGACCAGAAACGCAGGCACGATGCGGCGTACCCGCCCCCAGTAGAAGTCGAGCCAGAAGCCTTTCCCGGCCCTTCGCATGATGATCGGGGTGATGATATAACCCGATATCACGAAGAACATGTCGACGCCTAGAAAACCGGCAGGCAACCATTGCTTGTTGACATGGAACAGGATGACCGCAAGCACCGCAACGGCACGTAACCCTTGTACATCGTATCTGTACGTACCGTGCAACGCGCCCCCGGAGGTCGCGTGCAGCTGTTGTTCTCGCCAAGCACTCGTATTCACACCTGTTTTCTCATCAAAATCCTCGACGCGCCAACGGCTTTTTGCTACTGCGTGCAACAGCGCCAGGGCGGCGATCGGTTGTCAGTTCTGCAAAAGCTCGACCAGGCGCCGGGTTTGTGCGCTCATCTCGAAATGGCTATCGAAGTAAGCTCGCCCCGATTTCCCAAGCTCATCCCGGTCAGCCTCAGTCATCGCCTGCAATCGCAACACATTGTCCACCAATGGCTGCACCTGCTCCGCCGCCGACACCAGACCGGCCCCGGCTTCGAGCACGACCCGCCCGCCTTCGCCATTGAGCGCGGCGAGAATCGGTCGGCCAGCGGCCAGGTACGCCTGAATCTTGCTGGGTATCGTCTGGGCAAAGGCTTCTTCATCGTTCAGCGACACCAGCAAGGCCGATGAACGCTGGAAAATCTGCGGCATCGCCGCCATGGGGAAACGCCCGGGCAAAACCAGGTTATCCAACCCTAGCGTCTGTTTTTGCTGCTCAAGCCAGGCCAGACGGCTGCCGCTGCCGATCAACACCAGCCGCACTTGCGCCTCATTCTTGAGAGATGCAGCCACCTGCACCAACGTATCGAGCGCTTGAGCAGTGCCCAGATTGCCAGCAAACACGACGCAGAAATGCGTCTCCAGTAACGCTTTCAGTGCCTCGGGAATCTCACTTTGCGTGACGGTAGCGCTGACATCCATCGAATTGGGGTAGTACACGATCTTGCGCCGATCAGCCAAGCGCGCCACAGGGTCGGCAAAAGCGCGAGACTGTACCAGCAGCAGGTCGCAGAAGCGATAGATACCACGAACGACCCACGAAACGGCGCGCAGGGCGTGGGGATTACGCACGAAGCCGGTTGCCGCGAGACTTTCCGGCCACAGGTCCTGGACCCACAACGCCAGTTTGGCACGCTTGAACCACTTCAACGCGACGGCCGGAATCGCCTGCAAGATGGGCGAAGGTGCAAACACCACAATCGCGTCGAACGAATGCTTGCGCAGTAACCAAGGCAAGCAAAACAAGCCGGTCAGCACGAACGACAGGTAGTTCAGCACAAGGTTGCGCGCGCCACCCCGACCTCGAGGCCACAGCGGCACTCGAACCACCTCGATGCGATCCAGGTAGCGCTCGCGTTGCGTGCCACCCGCACGATAACCTGGGTAAATATCACCGTCGGGATAATTCGGCTTGCCCGTCGCGACTGTTACTTGGTGGCCCTGCTCATCGAGCGTTCGGACGATGTCATTGATGATGAAGCTTTCCGGCCAGAAATACTGGGAAAGGATCAGAATACGCACAATTACCTGCCAGAAAAGAAGCTATAGAAACGCTCACGAATCCAGTACAGCGAAGGCCTGGAGTTGAACAGAACCTTGACCTTGGCCTTGAGCGTCAACCCTGGCAACAGCATCAATAACGCCGGGCGACCCAGGTAACGCAGCAACTGCAGGGCAAACTCCAGCAGGACCTGGCGCTGTTGAACTGCGGTCAGGCGCTCACGGTACTTTTCGTAGAAGAAGAACAGCGCGCGCTGGCGCATCCACATTTGCTCATTGACCTGGGTAAATTGCACGCCACGCTTGTAACTGTTGTTGGCATGGATGCGGTACAGCAGGCCCACTTGCGGTACATGCTCGATTCTGACGCTGCCGAACCGCACTTGCAGCATTAGCCAGCTGTCTTCGTTGGCCAGTGTCGGGGGTATTGGGAAGGCAGTATCACCAAAGGCGCGGTTGAACGCGATGCAGCCACCGGACTCCAGGCCCTGGCGAGGATGCTTAGGCAACTCCATACCATCGTAGCGCTGTTGTTCGGAGAACGACTTGAGCTTGCAAAACGTGACCGCTGGTGCCTCGTTACCCCGCAACGGGGCAATACGATGCTCCAGCACTCCGGGAATGAGCAAGTCATCGCCAGCGAACAGCACGAAGTAACTGCCTGTGGCACGTTCATAGGCAAGACTGTAGGCCGCCGCCTTGCCAATACCCTCGGTCCGTACAAGATTCACGTAGGGCAGGCCAAGCGCTTCGATCACATCGGCGGTGCCATCGGTCGAACCATCATCGACCACGACCACCTCGACGCCCAACGTCTCGACAGCAGGCTCGATGGAACGCAGCGCCGACTCGACGTAACGCGCTTCGTTCTTTACCGAGACCAATACACTAAGCATTTGTCTTCACTGCTCCCAATTCCAGCACTTTTTCATACAGCGCCCGCTCAGCGGACGTGGACAGGTTGGAGTTATGCCAGAGCAAGGTGAAGCACCCCCCCACCGCTCGGCACGCATCGATCAGGCCGGCAAATCGAGCCACGGCCCCAGGGCCGCAGCCCAGCCCCATGTAGGTTGGCGAGGTGACCGTCACCTCCATGGCCACCAGAGGCCTGATTCGCAGCTCAAGCGCCTGCCGCGCTACCGGGTCGAAAGCCGGGTACTCATGGCAGGTACCACAGCGAAAACCTGACAAGTCGGCGTAGCCCAACGTGCTATCGTAGGTCATGCCGGCCTGGTCCCAGGCCCGCAAGGTCAACGGATGCGACCACCGCAGGTAATGCATACGCCCCCCCCAGACAGCCTGGCGAACCTGCTCTTCGGCGCACACACGCCTCAATCGATCGGCTTCCCCGACGATCAACCCAGGTTGCAAATAGGTGTTGAAGCTGGGGTGCAAGCCAATTTCATGGCCGCGGCCGTGGATACGGCGTATCAATCTGCGTATGGCCGGAGTCTCGGGCTCGTAGTCGGCGTCCATGGTCGGATGGGTACGACCACAAATAAAGTAGAACGCGCTGACCAACCCGTGACGTTCCGACAGGTCCATGAGCCAGTCGAAGGTGTTGGCCGGATCCACGGCAGCCAGCTCGCTTCGCCCCTTGAGCTTGATGTACAGGGCCCGTATTGGCGCCAACCAGTCACGGTGGCGCAGCACGTCGATCGCCACCACCCGGGCCAACCCCCGCAGCGATTTGAACGCATAGCGGCTGGGTTCATCGACGTCATGTGAGACCCGCATGCTGTATTGCAGTGGCCGCAGGCGCAAGGTCGGCCATTGACGTTGGACGACCTGGCGCAAGATGAATAGCCATTCATCCACGACAGGCCGCTCAAGGTAGCCATGCTGGTAGGCATGTGACGCTTCGGTGGGGAAGCGCCCGTAACGGTCACCCTGGCCATGCTCGATTTCCTCACAGCGACTGAGCATCCAGTAAGTGAGGCCGAGAATGTCATAGTCGATGACGAAGCCTTCTGGCGACTGCCTGATCAGCTCGACGGGCAGCTCAGCGACTCCCGGGGCCGGCAGCTTCGCTTGCAACGCAACGTTCCATCCACTGTGACTGGCGTCCCAACAGGTGAACGGCAAGCCGCCGCTGGCAGCACCCGGCCAGCTATCGAAACAGGCCAGTTCGATATGGCCTGGCGATGCTGGACAGGTCAAGCGGATTCGATCGTCTAGCCGGGTAAGCTCGAAAGCCTGGCCAAAACGCTCAGCCAGCACTTGCTCAAGCCAGGTCAGCTCGGATGCACCTGACCACTGTTCAAGCCTGTTTGCACTCATGATCCAGCCTTGAGGTCACGTAGTAAAAGAGCCGCCCTGATTAGCCTGGAGGGCGTCTTGGAGAGCGAGAAATAAGGAACCTGGACAGCACCGAAGCCGCGGAAGAAACGCTCTACCGGTTCGAGCATCGAGCCCTCGAAGTCGAAGCGCTGGGTCACAGTCGCAGCATGGCGAATAGCCTCCCACATGCACAGACTGGTCGCGCCACTGTTGCGCAAGGCCGGATCGCTGCCGCCCATGAGGTAGTACGCGCTGTTTTCGTCCCAGACCAGATAGACAGCAGCATGTCGCTTGCCCTGCGCATCTTCGGCAATAAAGATGCGACGGCACTCTCGCGCCTGACAGGCACGATCAAGACGCTGGAGCAGCGCAAGGTCATAAGGCACCGCAATGCCCTGGCGTGTGAATACTTGCTGGTTGAGCGCGTAGAAGTCTTCGATCCCCAGGTCCGTGCGCACGGTCACTGAAAAGCGCTCGGAGGCTTTACGTATGTCAGTGCGTATTTTGGCCTGGAAACCATCCCAGACAGCCGTTATATCGCTCAGGTCTGGCAGCGCATAGGTGTATCGGGTGGTTTGCTTGAAACCATGCCAGTAGAAGGGCAGCCAGTTGCCTTGCTGATAACTCCAGTTCTGAATGAAGTGGTCGAAGGCAGGCAACTGATTGATCAGTGCCTCCATCCACTCCTTCTGCTGCGACAGCCGGTTGGCGTACTTGGCCTCCCCTTCACGTAACCACACGCCCAGATGCTGGGTAAGACGTGGCTGCCCCAACGTGCGAAGCCCATATTGCTGGGTGACGACATAGGGTAAGCAGGCTACCACGTCATCACCCTTTTCCACCAAAGCGACATCCCAGTTAGCACTACCGGCCAAGGCATCCAACCACCAGCTTCTCAGGAAGAGAGGCAAGCTATTGTTCTGCTCGGAAAAAGCTGCATAGCGAGCCTTAGACATCCAATCGGGTCCACACCAGAGTATTCATATTCTCACGCTGCACCGGGCACCGGCGCACTCCCCCAACACACTCGAAGTCACTTGAAGTAAAGCGATCGTGTACTGCAGATCTTGGCAATCGCAGCATCGATCTGAGCCGCCACGATGCTGTTGATCGCATTCACGCCTGCCTGTGCATTCGACTTGCGCATCGGCCCGCTCACTTGGGTATGGAACATCCCCCCCAGGCCAATCGCATCGAAAGCGCGAAGGATAACGCCTTGCTCGGCAAACATCTCGTCGGCAATTAGGGTCTGCACGCGCGCCGGCCCTAAATCCGCTTTCATTTGCTCAGCGATGAGATTCGCTTCGTCCCAGAAATAGGCGATTTTTTCGATCTGCCCGTCAAGCTCTATCGGCGCAGACAGATGCCCCCACATTTCCGGCGATTTGTTCTCATAGTAACCCCGTGCCAAGCCGCTTTTGATGAACGATTTAGGGTTCCTCACCACATGCAGAAACTTGGCGTTAGGCATGTAGTGAGCAATCGCTGGGGCCAAGGGCAAATTCTTGCAGTCGCCATCAAAAAACATCAAGTCTCGCTCGAACGCCGACTTCAGGTAGGTCTCACGTGCCGCATAGAATGCGGCGAACGCCGCTTCGGAGGACAACGCCCCCTGGTGGTATGCGTGACCAGTCGAAGCCAGCCACGGGAGTGGGGCGTGCACACTGTACATCGTCGAGTGCTTGTTGCAGTACTCGACAAGCGACTTGGTGCCGCTGCGGCCAGGCGTAACGACAAACAGCGCTTGTGCGTTGAGCAGTTCGTCCCGAGCCATACAGGTTCGCGTTCGTTTGGTTTTTGCAAGGAGGTCACCGCCTTCCGCCGCGAACCGTCCGTACAAATAATCAATGCCGCGCCAGAACAAGCTCATCGAATATTCTCCAATTTTTCACGCAACTGCACGGGTTCGATAACCTGGAAATCCAATTCGAAGATGTCACGGTTGCGCTGAATTTTTTCAACGCTCCAGCTCCACCAGTCGACGGCCTCGAGCAGTGCTATCACCTCAGGGCAAAACCGGTATTTGACAACACGTGCAGGGTTTCCAACCGCAATCGCGTATGCGGGTATCGGACGTGTCACCACGCTTCCAGCGCCGATGACAGCCCCGTTGCCAACCGTTACGCCCGGCAGGATGACCACCGAATCGCCGATCCAGACACCATGGCCGATAATCACCTCACCTTTGCCCTTACCTGCCACAGGCACCGTAGACTTGATAATATTTACCTGTGCCCAGTCCTGCATATTCAAATACTTAACATGGTGATTAGTGCTTCTCACCACCAAACGCCCACCGATTGCACAGTACGATCCAATCTGGCAGACGCCCAGATGGGACACATGATTGATGCGGGTGTAATTACCAATCTTCACACCCCGCTCAACATAACTTCCTCTCGCCACACGAATTCCGCGACGCAAGTAATCAATACGCCGAAGCATGCTGTAGAAATAGAAAAAAATACCGTACAGCAGCCGGTAAACAATTGACTTCACGGTCACTTACTAAGCCCTCAAAAGAAATGGGGTACGGCACTTTACCGAGCACTGGCATAAAGAACGGTAAAGAACCCTAAATAAAAAACCGACAGCAGACCGCTCATCCAGCGCAGCATGGCTTCAACACTCAAGTCGTTCCAGGACGCGACGATCACCACGGTAAAAGACAACGCCAGAAGCACCAGATTGGCGACAAGGCCGATCCAATTGTTCTGCAGAATCTGATTGGTAGAGCTGAGCGGCGAAACCCAAAATCGGATCCAGAACAGCGGCGCCAGAATTTCTGCATACGTACCTGCCACCCGCCAGTTCTCGCCAAATACCCAGGCGAACAAAGGCTCAGCGAACAGGTAGATGACCAGAAACGGGGGTATGGAAATCGCCAGCAAACGCAACCAGGCGGCTCGAAACGAGCGACGCATGTTGCCACTTTCTCGCAGTTCGACACTCGCGCGCTGGTAAAAGACCTGGCCGATGGCACTGCCCACTACCGCCGAGGGGGCAGCCAACACACGCTGCACCAGGTTATAGAAACCTAGTGCAGCCAGCGAATAAAAGGTCGACAGCAGGAAGCTCAAAACGTTGACCGAGATGCCGTTAGCCAAGGTCGCCCACATCGAATACTTGGGGAAGTCTCGATAGCGATAAGCCACCTGCTTCAGCGACATGCAGGTGGGTTTGTCTCCATGACAGTCGCCAGCCGCAGGCCTGGCCAGCCCAGTAATGAAACCCAAGGTTCCCAACAGGTGACCGATGACAAGCCCGGTCATTCCAGTACTTGCGAACCCACCGACCACCTGAGCACCGCTCATGCCAAAGGACTTGAGCACGTTCGCGCGCGCGAGTGTGGAGAACTTTTTGCGCCTGCACACCAAGGCCGAAAAAATCGCGCCAAGCGTCAACGACCAAACTGCCAACGGTAGCCAAGGCAAAACATCAGCAAGGGTTTGGTCACCCACCATGGCTGCAACGGTGCTCTTCCAGAACAGGCAAGGCACGATCAGCAGCAGACAGAAAAAGGAAGCAATAATGCCGCTCAACCACGCCAGTGACTCAGCCTCCTCCTGACGCTCTGGAAGCATGATCGCCATTTCATAACGCGCAGCTGCAATGCCGCCCAATACAGTGGTAATCGCGACGAAAAGTGCAAACCCACCGAGTTGCTCTGGAGAAAACAAGCGCGTCAGCACAGGGCTGATAGCAATTGGGACGGCTTGAGCTACTAACGTTCCCGACGCAAGGGCAATAAAACTCCGATTGAAATCACCGATCGACTTCAAATTCACGATCCTTGATGCGACTCGACAACAACCCAAGCAACTGGATAATACTCATGCGGATCGACTCACCCTGAGCGCCCACTACGCACTCAGGGGCCAGCGGCGTTTCATAAGGACTGTCGACACCCGTGAAATCCTTGATGACACCTTCGCGCACTTTGCGATATAGCCCCTTAGGGTCGCGCTGTTCGCATTCAGCCAATGGTGTGGCGACGTGCACTTCGAAAAAATCCCCCTCAGCAAACAATGCACGTGCAGCAGCACGATCACTGGCAAAAGGCGAAATGAAGGCCGCGATGGTTATCACTCCAGCGTCCACCAACAACTTGGCGACCTCCGCAACGCGCCGAATATTTTCGCTACGGCTCGCATCACTCATGCACAAGTCTTTGCATAAGCCATGGCGTACATTGTCGCCATCAACCAGCATGGTGTGATAACCCTGACGAAACAGTTCGGCTTCCAGGGCATTGGCAAGCGTTGACTTTCCAGACCCTGACAATCCGGTGAACCATATGCACAGCGAACGCTGCTTCTTAGCAGCAGACCGCATTTTCGGTGTAACGGTAGTGCGGTTCCAGATCACTTCAGCTTCGCTGTCGTTCTCCTTGCGCTCGTATGGATCCATAAAAGTTCTCTCGTAGAATCACCGGCCTGTTGTTCAGGCCGGTCTGATGCTTACGAAGGCTGCACAAAGCCGCCATACAGCAAACAACATTTAACCAACGGCACTGGCCACCGCATCGACAATGACACCGGTGACCTGAGCATCCAGATAAGGATGCATAGGCAGGCTGATTACCCGTGTGGCGATAGTATCGCCCACTGGCAAGTGCGCATGCTCATCGGCGACAGCTGGCTGTCGGTTCAGCGGGATGGGATAGTGAACCGCAGTTGGCACACCCGCTGCCTTCAAGCTCGCCTGCACCTGGTCACGATTTTCCACTTGAAGGGTAAATTGCGCCCAGGCACTCTCGTTGTATTCCTCAACGTGCGGAGCAACCACCCCCACATCGGCTAACAAGGCAGCGTACCTTTGAGCAACCACTTGGCGCTGTTCGAGTTCTTGCTCGAAGATATCCAGTTTAGGCAGCAAAATGGCGGCCTGCAGCGTATCCAGACGGCTGTTCACCCCCACCCTGACATGATGGTAGCGACGGTCCTGGCCATGCCGGGCGATCTGCAGCATCACCTTGGCCAATGCTTCATCATTGGTGAAGATCGCACCGCCGTCGCCATAGCAGCCCAGAGGCTTGCTCGGGAAAAAGCTGGTACATGCAATGGTGGTCAAGTTGCAAGAACGCCGCCCCTTGTAACGAGCACCAAAACTCTGCGCCGCGTCCTCGATCACCGGGATGCCATGCCTGGCAGCAATCGTATTGATAGCATCGTAGTCGGCGCACTGACCATACAGGGAAACCGGAATGATAGCCTTGGTGCGCGGCGTGATTACCGCTTCCAACAGTGCTGGGTCGAGGTTGCAGGTACGTGGATCGACGTCCACGTACACAGGCTTCGCGCCCAGTAACGCCACGGTTTCGGCAGTCGCGATGTAGGTGAAACCAGGTGTGATGACCTCGTCACCCGGCCCGATCCCCAGGGCCATCTGGGCGATCTGCAAGGCATCGGTGCCATTGGCGACACTGATGCAATACTTCGCACCGACGAACGCCGACAGGCGCTCTTCCAGCTCTGTTACTTCAGGGCCAAGGATATATTGGCCGTGGGACATGACGTGTTGGATGGCAGCGTCGATACGCTCCTTGATCAGCGCCTGCTGCGCCTTGAGGTCGATGAATTCAATCATGCGGTTTCCTTGCTCACGACGTTGCCAGCAAGCACATAACGCGCACCACTATGAGCGCATTGCACTTGAGCCTGACCGGTCAATGGCAGTTCGAGCTGCTCGCCGAACTCACTCATCCAGCCGATTTGACGAGCAGGCACACCAACCATCAGTGCGTACGCCGGCACATCCTTGTTAATCACCGCCCCTGCGCCGACGAAAGCGAACTCGCCAATCGTCACGCCGCACACGATGGTGCAGTTGGCCCCCAGCGTGGCCCCCTTGCGCACCAATGTGTCGCGATACTCACTCTTGCGCTCGATCAACGAACGCGGGTTGTAGACATTGGTAAAGACCATGCTCGGACCACAGAACACGCCTTCCTCCAGGGTGACGTTGTCGTACACCGACACGTTGTTCTGGATCTTGCAGTGATCGCCAATGCTGACCTTGTTACCCACGAACACGTTCTGCCCCAGCGACACGCCCTTGCCGATGCGAGCGCCGGCGCAAACGTGCACGAAATGCCAGACCCGGGAGCCGTCACCGATCTGCGCGCCCTCATCGACGATGGCAGAGGCATGTACCTGATAGTTCATGCAGACCTCAGCGCTGGAGGGTTTCGAGGAACGGATGGCCCTCACCCGGTTGCGGCGCGACGATCGGGGCCGAACGAATCGTGTTCACCGTTTCCACGCAATGCCTTGCATCTTCGATGCCATAGCCACGACCGGCAAGGATTTCCTGGTAGCTGGTGGTGTGCAGGTCGGTGAAACCCTCGGAGAACTCCATTTCCTCGCCATCGACGGTAATCGAGCGATAAGTCGGCTTCTTGCCCTTGACCGACTCAGGCAGATCACCCGCATCGATGGACAGGAACCAGCGCACCCGTGCCTTCTCATACTCCAGGTAACCGGCGGCCTTGTAATCATTAGCGAAGTGCACGACGTTGCGTTGCAGCTTGCCGAAGATGAAGTGCAGCATGTCGTAGAAATGCACGCCAATATTGGTAGCGACACCAAAGGATTTGCGCGGATCACCCTTCCAGCTCTCCATGTACCACTTGCCGCGCGAGGTGATGTAGGTCAGTTCGACCTCGTACTTGCCATCCCGATGCTCATTCGCAACTTTGCTCTTCAGATCGAGAATGGCTTGGTGGTGGCGCAACTGCAAGATGTTGTACACACGCTTGCCGGTTTCCTTTTCGACCTGGGCAAGCTCGTCAAGAATTTCCGGGGTTGGCACCAAAGGCTTCTCGCAGATCACATCGCAGCCAAGGCGCAGGCCCGCAGCGATATGGGCATGGTGCAGATAGTTGGGCGAGCAGACCGCGACATAGTCCAGGGCGGTGGCCGGGTCGCGCTTGATGCGGTAGGCATGCTCGGCAAAACGCTCGAACTCGGTGAAGAACTCACTTTGCGGCGACAGGCTATCGATGATGCCTACCGAATCGTTGATGTCGTAGGCCGACACCAGCTCATTGCCGGTATCCTTGATGGCGCGCATGTGGCGTGGTGCGATGTAACCAGCGGCACCGATGAGGGCGAAACGTTTCAAAAGCAATACTCCTGAATCAAGCCTTGATGATGTGGTCAGCCGGTGCGCGGTACTTGCCGCGGCTGTCGATAACCAGTCGTGCGTGCTGTTTGATCAGCTCGTAGTCGAACTTGTCGTGATCGGTTGCCAGGACCACCGCATCGAACGAAGCCAGACTTTGTGCTGTCAATGCCACGCTGGACAGATCGAAATGGTGTTCGCGCATTTTCGGGAAGACCGGCACGTGCGGGTCGCTGTAGGCAACCACACAGCCCTTAGCTTCAAGCAGTTCCATGATTTCCACCGACGGCGATTCGCGCATGTCGTCGACGTTCTTCTTGTAGGCGATACCCAGCACCAGGACCTTGCTGCCCTTGAGCGCCTTGGCCGACTCGTTCAGACCATCCATCAGCTTGCCGACCACATACTCCGGCATCGCCTGATTCACTTCACCGGACAATTCGATGAAACGCGTGTGCAAGCCGTACTCACGGGCCTTCCAGGTTAGGTAGAACGGGTCGATCGGGATGCAGTGCCCACCCAAGCCAGGGCCGGGATAGTACGGGGTGAAGCCGAACGGCTTGGTGGCGGCGGCATCGACGACCTCGAAGATGTCGATCCCCATGCGATCGGCGACGACCTTCATCTCGTTGACCAGGCCGATGTTCACCGCGCGGTGGATGTTCTCCAGCAGCTTGGTCATCTCGGCAGCCTTGGTCGAGCTGACCTGCACCACACGATCGATGGCCTGCTCGTACAGCGCAACGCCCACTTCCAGGCACGCAGGGGTGTGACCACCTATCACCTTTGGAATAGTGCGGGTTTCAAAGTTGGGGTTGCCCGGGTCTTCGCGCTCTGGCGAGTAGACCAGGAAAATGCTTTCGCCTACCACTAGGCCGCCCTGCTCGACGCGTGGCAGCAGCTCTTCCTCGGTCGTACCTGGGTAAGTGGTGCTTTCCAGCGACACGACCTGCCCGGCACGCAGGTAGGGGCGGATCGCCTCGGTGGTGTTGATCACGAAGCTCATGTCCGGCTCGCGATACTTGTTCAAGGGGGTCGGCACGCACAGGATCAGTGCATCGCACTCGGCCACGCGCTGGAAATCGCACGTGGCTTCGAAGCCACTGCTGCGGGCTGAGGCAATCTGCGCAGCGGGAATGTGCTCGATGTAGCTCTCACCGGCATTCAGGCGTGCGGTCTTGGACGCGTCGATATCGATACCCAGCACCCGATAACCAATGGCGTTGTAGCGCAGCATCAACGGCAAGCCCACGTAACCGAGGCCGACGATGCCGATCAACGCCTCCCGGCTCTTGAACCTGGCGATGGTTTCCTGCTTGGTAACCGACATACTGAGTAACTCCCCTTGCATTACGCTTGAACGGCTCAAGCACCGATCGCGGGCGCATGCATGCGCGCCGAAATTTAAACGGCGTATTATGCCCTTACTGCGTCGCGAAGGCTTCTGAAAATTAGGGGCGCGACAGTCGGTACCACAACACACAACCCCATCAGCGCCCGAGCACTCAGGGAATCGCCACCTCGATCGGGTGAGCGAGGCGCGCATGGGTGGTTTTCAACGCCTCGGCCAATGCCCGTTTCGCCTCCTGCTCGCCATGCACCAACACCACTCGCCCCGCCGGCTCACGCCCACCTAGCGCAAAGCGCACCAACCCCGCCTGATCCGCATGCCCGGAGTACCCACTCAACGTCATCACCTTGGCGCGAATGTCGTACATCTGCCCATCAAGATCGATCTGCACGAAGCCTTCTGCCCCTTCACTGGCCTGGATCACCGCGCCCGGCGTGCCCTTGGCCTGATAGCCCACGAAGATCACTTCATGCCGAGGGTCCCCCAGCATGGCCTTGAGGTAGTTGACGATACGCCCACCCGAGCACATGCCATTGCCAGCGATGACAATCGCCGGCCGCCCCGTACTCTTGAGATGATTCACCACCTGTTGATGCTGGGCATGACTGTCAATGGTGATGAGTTGACGGAACCCCAACGGTTCACGGCCCTGCAGCAAACGACCGCTGGCTTCGGCCCGCCAGTACTGGTGCAGCTCCCGATAGACAGCGGTGATGCGCCGCGCCAAGGGCGAATCGAGAATGACCGGCAACCGCGACCACTGGCGGAAGTTGCCTTCCACCCTACCACCAGGCTCGTTCAGCAGCGCCTTGCGGTGAAGGATGTCCTCCAGCTCATACAGCAACTCCTGGGTTCGCCCCAGGCTGAAGGCTGGAATAAGAATCGTGCCTTCATCGGCCAGCGCCCTGTCGATCGCCACTTCGAGCGCCTTGCGCCGCTCGCTGCGGTCTGGGTGCAAGCGGTCGCCGTAGGTGCTTTCGAGCACCAGCAGGTCAGCCCGCTCAGGTGGCGCCAATGGGCGCAGCAGTGGATTGTCGGGCGCCCCCAGATCCCCCGAGAAAACCACTCGCAGCGCCGCCTCACCTCGTCCGATCTCGCACTCTACATAGGCCGAACCGAGCAGGTGCCCCGCTCGCTGAAGGCGTATCGCGCAGCGCATATCAGGCCGCTCCACGACCACATGCCACTGATCGAAGGCCAGCGCAACGATACGCGCCTGTAAGAACTCCAGGTAGCGGGCGACATGCGAGGGCTCACGACTGATTTCGAGCTTGTAGGCGTCCTCGAGCACCAACGGTAGCAACTTGGCAGAAGGTTCGCTACAAAAGATTGGGCCACGAAAGCCAGCAGCAAAGAGCGCCGGAATGCGACCGATATGATCCAGATGCACATGAGTGACGATGAGCGCCTGGATACCCGCTACATCGAAGCCAAGCGCGCCCCAAGACTCTCCACGGGCATCCTGGCCCTGCTCCAACCCGCAATCAATCAGCAGGCTGGTGGAGTCATCGAGGTGCAGTTGGTGACAGGAGCCTGTGACACCACGGGTGCCACCATGATGAGAGATGGAGGGAAGTATCATTGCACAGCGTCCTTTGCGGCCCAGGGAAGAAGTGCGCCATTAAGTCACTTCACCCCTCTACGACAAAGACTGCGAACGCACCACCTCAGGTAGGAAATGTCTGCTTAGCGTCCAGCCAGCGCTTCACGGCGAGCACTCGCCCGGATATTGCGCTTACCGCGCATCAATCCATAAGCCCCGAGCAGCGGACCTATCGCCAGGCCTAGCACCAATGCGGCGATTACCAGCACCGCAACCGGCACCTCCGGCGCCGCCCAACCGAACAGTACCAGGGAGACTGCCTGCTGATTTTCCAGCACGAAAAACAACACGACCGCTGCCAATAGCAGCACGAACAGCGCCAGAATGGCACGTTTGAGGTTACGCATCAGTCTGTTCCTTTGCCGACTCAGGTGACTTCATGCTCTTCTTCATTGACCCGGTCACGCAATTCCTTGCCAGGCTTGAAGTGAGGCACATACTTGCCTTCGAGGCTGACCGACTGGCCGGTCTTGGGATTGCGCCCTACCCGTGGAGCACGGTAGTGCAGTGAAAAGCTGCCAAAGCCGCGGATCTCGATACGATCACCAGTGGCCAAGCATTGTGACATCTGCTCAAGCATGGTCTTGATGGCCAGTTCCACGTCCTTGGACGAGAGCAGCCCCTGATGGGTGACAATACGTTCGATCAGCTCCGACTTCGTCATATTTTTCCCTTCGTTATCAAGCAGCTAGATCATTGCTTAACCAGTTTGTAGCACGCTCGGGCAGATTTGAACAGGGCGCTTCTTGACTAAACAAAAAAATTCAAGATTGGCGCAGGCAAAAACCAGTGCGCTACCCGAAAAACACACAAAAAAAGGGTGGCCCGTAGGCCACCCTTTTTCACCGATCAAACAGAACTCAGTTCTGTTTGGCCATTGCTTCGCGCAGCAGCGCAGCCATGGTGGTATCGGCAGCCGCTTCCGGAGCGTTCTTCAGGCTCTGGATGGCTTCGCGCTCTTCAGCATCGTCCTTCGACTTGATGGACAGGCTGATGACGCGGGACTTGCGGTCGACGCTGATGATCTTAGCTTCGATCTCTTCGCCTTCCTTCAGCACGTTACGGGCGTCTTCAACGCGGTCACGGCTGATTTCGGAAGCTTTCAGAGTGGCTTCGATGTCGTCGGCCAGGGTCACGATAGCGCCCTTGGCGTCAACTTCCTTGACGATACCTTTGACGATAGCGCCCTTGTCGTTGACAGCAACGAAGTTGGAGAACGGATCGTCTTCCAGCTGCTTGATGCCCAGGGAGATGCGCTCGCGCTCCGGATCAACCGACAGGATGACGGTTTCCAGCTCGTCGCCCTTCTTGAAGCGACGCACGGCTTCTTCGCCAGCTTCGTTCCAGGAAATGTCGGACAGGTGAACCAGACCGTCGATGCCGCCGTCCAGGCCAATGAAGATACCGAAGTCAGTGATCGACTTGATGGTACCGGTGATCTTGTCACCCTTGTTGAACTGGCCGGAGAAGTCTTCCCATGGGTTCGATTTGCACTGCTTGATACCCAGGGAGATACGACGACGCTCTTCGTCGATGTCCAGAACCATGACTTCCACTTCGTCGCCAACCTGAACGACTTTCGACGGGTGGATGTTCTTGTTGGTCCAGTCCATTTCGGAAACGTGCACCAGACCTTCAACGCCTTCTTCCAGCTCAGCGAAGCAGCCGTAGTCGGTCAGGTTGGTGACGCGAGCAGTCACACGAGTGCTCTCTGGGTAACGGGCTTTGATAGCAACCCATGGGTCTTCACCCAGTTGCTTCAGACCCAGCGAAACGCGGTTGCGCTCGCGATCGTACTTCAGGACCTTGACGTCGATCTCGTCGCCAACGTTGACGATCTCGGACGGATGCTTGATACGCTTCCAGGCCATGTCGGTGATGTGCAGCAGACCATCGACGCCGCCCAGGTCAACGAATGCACCGTAGTCGGTGAGGTTCTTGACGATACCTTTGACCTGTTGGCCTTCCTGCAGCGATTCCAGCAGAGCTTCGCGCTCGGCGCTGTTTTCGGCTTCCAGGACGCTGCGACGGGAAACGACAACGTTGTTGCGCTTCTGGTCCAGCTTGATGACCTTGAATTCCAGCTCTTTGCCTTCCAGGTGGGTGGTGTCGCGCACGGGGCGGACATCAACCAGGGAGCCCGGCAGGAACGCACGGATGCCGTTAACGTCGACAGTGAAGCCGCCTTTAACCTTACCGTTGATAACGCCCTTGACCACTTCTTCAGCAGCGAAAGCAGCTTCCAGAACAATCCAGCACTCGGCGCGCTTGGCTTTTTCACGGGACAGCTTGGTTTCGCCAAAGCCGTCTTCGACCGCGTCCAGCGCAACGTGAACTTCGTCACCGACCTTGATGGTCAGCTCGCCAGCTTCGTTGATGAACTGCTCGAGCGGGATGACGCCCTCGGACTTCAGGCCAGCGTGAACGGTAACCCAGTCGCCGTCGATGTCGACGACGATACCGGTGATGATGGCACCCGGCTGAAGATTGAGGGTTTTCAGGCTTTCTTCAAAGAGTTCTGCAAAGCTTTCGCTCATTTTAATTCCTGTAGATTCGGGCGAAACAAACGCCCATCGCCACACTCCAGACAATGTGGGTTTCGTTTAAGTAAAGAAAAGCCGGCAGGACGATGACTGGTGCCCCTGCCCGCTCTCCTCTCCATCAGAGGAGGTCGCGCAATGCGAGCTCGCTTCTGATGCGTTGCAGCACCTGCTCAATGGACAACTCCGTGGAATCCAGCTGAATGGCATCGGCCGCCGGCTTTAGCGGGGCCACTGCACGCTGGGTATCACGCTCATCGCGCGCACGGATCTCATCTAGCAGACTTGACAGACTAACATCTTCGCCCTTGCCCTTCAACTGCAGGTAGCGGCGGCGGGCGCGCTCCTCGGCACTGGCGGTCAGGAACACCTTGAGCGGTGCATCGGGGAACACCACAGTGCCCATGTCGCGACCGTCGGCAATCAACCCCGGTGCCTCACGAAATGCGCGTTGACGCTGCAGCAATGCTTCGCGCACCGCTGGCAGCGAGGCGACCATCGAGGCCCCCGCGCCGACCGTCTCAGTGCGGATCACGTTGCTGACATCCTCACCTTCGAGAATGATCTGCTGCAACTTGCCCGGCTCAGCGGCGATGAACTGCACATCCAGATGGGCCGCCAACGCCTTGAGCAACTCTTCGTTGGTCAAGTCGACGCCGTGATTGCTGGCATTGAACGCCAGCAAGCGGTAGAGCGCGCCGGAATCGAGCAACTTCCAGCCCAGCTCGCGGGCCAGCAAGCCCGCGACGGTGCCCTTGCCCGAACCGCTCGGCCCGTCGATGGTGATAACCGGCGCCAAGAGGTTCACGAGCTGGCCTCTTCTGCGACGCGAATGCCCACTTCCTTGCACAGCGCCAGGAAGTTGGGGAACGAGGTGGCGACGTTGGCACAGTCATGGATCGTGATCGGCGCACTGGCACGCAGCGACGCGATACTGAAGGCCATGGCGATACGGTGATCGCCGTGACCGTGCACTTCACCGCCACCGATCTGGCCGCCATCGATGATGATGCCGTCTGGGGTCGGTTCGCATTTAACGCCCAAGGCAATCAGCCCATCGGCCATCACCTGGATACGATCGGACTCCTTCACGCGCAGCTCCTCAGCGCCACGCAACACGGTACGCCCTTCGGCGCAGGCCGCAGCGACGAACAGCACCGGGAATTCATCGATGGCCAACGGTACGAGGTGCTCAGGGATCTCGATGCCCTTGAGCTTCGCCCCGCGCACCCGCAGATCAGCCACCGGCTCACCGCCAACTTCACGTTGGTTTTCCAGGGTGATGTCACCGCCCATCAGGCGCAGGATATCGATCACACCGGTACGGGTCGGGTTGATACCAACATGCTCCAGCACCAGCTCCGAGCCTTCGGCGATGGACGCGGCCACCAGGAAGAAGGCTGCCGAGGAAATGTCAGCCGGCACTTCGATACGCGTAGCGGTCAGCTTGCCGCCCGCCTGCAGCGAGGCGACCGGGCCATTGGACGACACCGAATAACCAAAGCCGCGCAGCATGCGCTCGGTGTGGTCACGGGTAGGCGCAGGCTCGGTGACGGTAGTAGTGCCTTCGGCGTACAAGCCAGCCAGCAGCAGGCAGGATTTGACCTGGGCACTGGCCATCGGCAGCGTGTAGTCGAGGGCTTTGAGCGTGCGCCCGCCACGAATGGTCAGCGGCGGACGCCCCTCAGGACCGGTTTCGACCACCGCCCCCATCTCGCGCAGTGGGTTGGCGACACGGTTCATCGGACGCTTGGACAGCGAAGCGTCGCCGGTCATGGTGACGTCGAACGGCTGCGCGGCCAGCAAGCCGGACAGCAGGCGCATCGAGGTGCCCGAGTTGCCCAGGTAGATCGGACCGGGCGGCGGCTTCAGGCCATGCAGCCCGACACCGTGAATGGTGACGCGGCCGTGATGCGGGCCTTCGATGACCACACCCATGTCGCGAAACGCTTGCAGCGTGGCGAGGGCATCTTCACCCTCGAGGAAACCTTCGACCTCGGTGGTGCCTTCGGCCAGCGAGCCGAGCATGATCGAGCGGTGGGAAATCGACTTGTCACCCGGTACGCGAATCCGTCCGGATACGCGGCCACCAGGTTGGGCCAGGAAAATCAGGTCGTTGGCGTTCATAGCGTCCACATAGGCCCGACGGGCCAGGATTTTACTGAAATGCTCGCGGGCAACCCGAGCGCGGGTGAACACACCCAGCAGTTGGTGCCCGTCCCCAGCATCGACCGCGTCGCGCAAGGCGTCGAGGTCGCTGCGAAATGTGTCAAGAGTGCGCAGGACCGCTTCCCGGTTGGCGAGGAAGATGTCATGCCACATGATCGGGTCACTGCCGGCGATTCTTGTGAAATCGCGAAAGCCTCCCGCAGCGTACCGGAAGATGTCCAGGTTTTCATTGCGCTTGGCCAACGAGTCGACCAGACCGAACGCCAGCAGATGTGGCAGATGGCTGGTGGCCGCCAGGACTTCGTCATGACGCTCCACCGGCATGTGCTCGACATCAGCATCCAGCGCACGCCACAGTCGGTCGACCAGCGCCAGTGCAGCCGGGTCGGTATCGGGCAGCGGCGTGAGAATAACCTTATGCCGACGGAACAAGGCAGCATTGGAAGCCTCCACCCCGCTCTGCTCGGAGCCGGCGATGGGATGACCAGGCACGAAGCGCGCCAGGCGCTCGGCAAAGGCCTCGCGAGCGGCACGTACCACGTTGCCCTTGGCACTGCCGACATCGGTGATAACCGCCGCCCCCAGATCGAGCTGCGCCAGTCGCGCCAGAACCTTCTCCATGGCCAGGATTGGCACCGCCAGCTGGATCACGTCGGCACCGACGCAGGCCGCCGCCAGGTCTTCCTCGCAGCGATCTACCACGCCCAGCACCACGGCCTGACGGCGCGACTCGGCATCCAGGTCGACCCCGACCACCTCACGGCACAGGCCGCTTTCACGCAGCCCCTTGGCGAAGGAGCCACCGATCAGGCCAAGGCCTACCACCACGAGCCGGCCGACGAGCGGCGCGGGATTGTTTGTTACAGCATTAACCACGAGTGCGAACCCTGTTCATGAATCCAGACAGTCTGTTGCCCTCTGCGTGGGCCGAGGCGACCCCGCAGAGGGCGCGCAAAGCCTTAGAGCACCGCCTTCGGATAGGACCCGAGCACCTTCAGTGCCACGGCTTCCTGACTGATCTTCTCCAGCACCGCCTTGATCAGCGGATCACGGTGATGACCGACGAAGTCGATGAAGAACACGTAGGTCCACTTGCCACTGCGCGACGGACGGGTCTCGATACGCGTCAGGTCAATGCCATTCTCGTGGAACGGTACCAACAGTTCATGCAGCGCGCCCGGCTTGTTGCTCATCGAGACGATGATCGAGGTCTTGTCGTCGCCCGTCGGCGGCACTTCCTGGCTGCCAATCATCAGGAAGCGCGTAGAGTTGTCCGGGCGGTCTTCGATCTTCTCGGCCAGACGCGTCAACCCGTACAGGTTTGCCGCCATGTCGCCCGCGATCGCCGCCGAGTTCCACTCGCCCTTGACCCGCTTGGCGGCTTCGGCGTTGCTGGATACCGCCACGCGCTCGACATTCGGGTAGTGAGCATCCAGCCACTTGCGGCACTGGGCCAGCGATTGGGCGTGGGAATAGATACGCGTGATGCTGTCGGTCTTGGTGCTCTCGCCCACCAGCAGATGGTGGTGAATACGCAGCTCCACCTCGCCGCAAATGACCATGTCGTGCTCGAGGAAGCTGTCCAGCGTGTGACTGACCGCGCCCTCGGTGGAGTTTTCCACCGGCACCACACCGAAGTTCACGGCACCGGCCGCCACTTCGCGGAACACTTCGTCGATGGCCGCCATTGGACGACTGACCACGGCGTGGCCAAAGTGCTTCATGGCCGCTGCCTGGGTGAACGTGCCCTCAGGGCCGAGATAGGCGACTTTGAGCGGTTCTTCCAAGGCCAGGCACGAAGACATGATCTCGCGGAACAAGCGCGCCATCTCTTCGTTACCCAACGGCCCGCGATTGCGCTCCATCACGCGCTTGAGCACGGCGGCTTCGCGCTCGGGACGATAGAACACCGGCTTCTCACCTTCAGCCAGCGAGGCAGTCTTGACCTTGGCCACCTCCTGGGCGCAACGGGCACGCTCACTGATCAGCTCGAGAATCTTCTCGTCGAGACTGTCGATGCGCACCCGCAGGGCCTTGAGCTCCTGATCGGACATCAGCCGTGCTCCTTCTCGAATTCAGCCATATAGGCCACCAGCGCCTCGACCGCTTCCAGGCCCAGGGCGTTGTAGATCGAGGCACGCATGCCACCGACCGACCGATGCCCCTTAAGATTGAGCAGGCCACGGGCATCGGCACCGGCCAGGAAAGCCTTGTCCAGACGCTCGTCAGCCAAACGGAAGGGTACGTTCATCCACGAACGGGCGTTATGGCTGATCGGGTTGGTATAGAAATCGCTGGCATCAATGTAGCCGTACAAGCGGTCTTTCTTGGCGCGGTTGCGCTGCTCCATGGCCGCGACGCCGCCTTGCTCCTTGAGCCACTCGAACACCAGGCCCGAGAGATACCAGGAGTAGGTGGCCGGCGTGTTGTACATCGAGCCGTTGTCGGCAGACACCTTGTAGTCGAGCATGGTCGGGCAGCTACTGCGAGCCCGCCCCAGCAGGTCCTCGCGCACGATCACCACCACCAGGCCGCTCGGACCGATATTTTTCTGCGCACCGGCGTAGATCAGGCCGTACTGCGACACATCGATCGGGCGGGAGAGAATGTCGGAGGACATGTCCACCACCAGCGGCACATCACCCGTCTCAGGCACCCAGTCGAACTGCAAGCCACCGATGGTCTCGTTGGACGCATAGTGGACGTATGCAGCGTTCTTGGTCAGGTTCCACTCATTCTGGCCAGGGATGGCCAGGTAGTCGAAGGGCTTGGCGCTAGCGGCAACATTGACGTTACCGAAGCGGCGCGCCTCTTCGATGGCCTTCTTCGACCAGATACCGGTTTCGACGTAGTCGGCGGTAGCGTTTTCCGGCAGCAGGTTCAGCGGAATCTCGGCGAACTGCTGGCTGGCACCACCCTGCAGGAACAGGATCTTGTAGTTGGAGGGGACGGACAGCAGATCGCGCAGATCCTGCTCGGCCTTTTCGGCGATGGCAACGTAGTCATCGCTGCGATGGCTCATTTCCATCACCGACAAGCCCTTGCCACGCCAGTCCAGCATTTCGGCCTGGGCACGCTGCAGGACAGCGTCAGGAAGCGCGGCAGGGCCTGCGCAGAAGTTAAAGGCTCGTTTGCTCACATCCACTCTCGCTCTGCCAAATAGAACAAATCGTAAATCTGTAGGCCACGCCACCCCTGTAGAAGCGGCCTGGTGCCCCGAAGGGCTGCATAGCAGCACCACTGAAACCTGGGGCCGCTTCGCGCCCCTTTCGCGGCACCAGGCCGCTCCTACAGGTTCAGCGTTGCCTGCCGTAATCAGTCAAACGGGGCGACCTTGGTCGCCCCGCTCGGGTTGTAGCACTTGCTTACTCTTGCGGCGCCTCTTCAGCGCCGGCGCTGTCGTCATCTGCCACGTCCAGCACGTCGGCGGCGATGGCGGTAGCGACGTCAACGATGACATCATCGATGTCGCCGAGATCATCGACATCGTCCTCGGAGGGCTCCTGAACGCGCTCCAGACCAACCAGCGTCTCGTCGGCAGCCAGTTTGATCAGCGTCACGCCTTGGGTATTACGCCCCAGGCTGGACACTTCACCCACCCGCGTGCGCACCAGCGTGCCTTGGTCGGAAATCAGCATGATCTCCTCGCCTTCCTGCACCTGGATCGCGCCAATCAACAGGCCGTTGCGCCCCTTGGTGCCCATCGCGATGACGCCCTGGCCACCACGACCGCGACGTGGGAATTTCGACAGCGGCGTGCGCTTGCCGAAGCCACGCTCCGAAGCGGTGAGGATCTGCGCGCCGGACTCAGGAATCAGCATCGAGATGATGCGCTGACCTTTGCCCAGCTTCATGCCGCGCACGCCACGGGCGTTACGGCCCATCTCGCGCACCACGCTCTCAGCGAAGCGGATCACCTTGCCGGCGTCGGAGAACATCATGACTTCCTTGGCGCCGTCGGTAATGGCCGCAGCGATCAGGGTGTCACCTTCCTTGAGCTTGAGGGCGATCAGGCCATTGGAGCGCGGACGGGCGAACTGCACCAGCGGGGTCTTCTTGACCGTACCGGAAGCGGTGGCCATGAAGATGTAGGCTCCGGTCGGCTCGGCGGCCCACTCAGCGGTATCGCCGTCTTCCTCGTCGACTTCCTCGGCTTCGATCACCTCGCCTTCGAGCACGGCGTCTTCGACCTCATCCAGATCCTCGTCGGCACCTGCGCTCTGCTGAAGGGCCTCCAGATCGATCTGCAGCATCGCCGTGATGCGCTCGCCCTCTTCAAGCGGCAGCAGGTTGACCATTGGGCGACCGCGCGCGGCACGGGACGCCTCAGGAATATCGTAGGTCTTGAGCCAGTAGACCTTGCCCTTGCTGGAGAACAGCAGCAACGTGGCATGGCTGTTGGCGACCAGCAGGTGCTCGATGTAGTCCTCGTCCTTGACGCCAGTGGCCGACTTGCCCTTGCCACCGCGGCGCTGGGCCTGATAGGCCGTCAGCGGCTGGGTTTTCGCGTAGCCGCCATGGGAAATGGTCACCACGCGCTCTTCTTCGGGGATCATGTCGCCGTAGTTGAGGTCGTGGCGGGCATCGAGGATTTCGGTGCGACGCGCATCGCCATATTCGGCGCGAATCGCTTCGAGTTCTTCGCGAATCACTTCCATCAGGCGCTGGGCGCTGCTGAGGATGCGGATCAGCTCACCGATCTGCTCGAGGATCTCTTGGTACTCGGCCAGCAGCTTCTCGTGTTCCAGACCAGTCAGGCGGTGCAGACGCAGATCCAGGATCGCCTGGGCCTGTTCTGGTGACAGGTAGTACTTGCCCTCACGCAGGCCATATTGCTCCGGCAGGTCTTGCGGACGGCAGGAGTCGGCACCGGCGCGCTCGACCATCAGTTGCACGGCACTGGATTCCCAGGCGGTGCTGATCAGCGCTTCCTTGGCCTCGGATGGCGTCGGCGAGGCCTTGATCAGGGCGATGACCGGGTCGATGTTGGACAGCGCGACCGCCTGGCCTTCGAGGATGTGGCCACGCTCGCGGGCTTTGCGCAGCTCGAACACGGTACGGCGGGTCACCACTTCACGGCGGTGACGAACGAACGCTTCGAGCAGATCCTTGAGATTGAGCAAGCGCGGACGACCGTCGATCAGGGCGACGATGTTGATGCCGAACACGCTTTGCAGCTGGGTCTGCTGATAGAGGTTGTTGAGCACCACCTCCGGCACCTCGCCGCGACGCAGCTCGATGACGATACGCATACCGTCCTTGTCGGACTCGTCGCGCAGCTCGGTGATGCCTTCGATCTTCTTCTCTTTGACCAGTTCGGCGATCTTCTCGATCAAGCGTGCCTTGTTCAACTGGTAAGGCAGCTCGGTGACGACGATCTGCTGGCGACCACCGACCTTGTCGATGTCTTCGATTTCCGAACGGGCACGCATGTAGATGCGCCCACGGCCAGTGCGGTAGGCCTCGATGATGCCCTGGCGACCGTTGATCAAGCCGGCAGTGGGGAAGTCAGGGCCCGGGATGAACTGCATCAGTTCATCGACCGTGATGTCAGAATTGTCGATCAGCGCCAGGCAGCCATCGATCACTTCGCCCAGGTTGTGCGGCGGAATGTTGGTGGCCATGCCCACGGCGATACCACTGGAGCCGTTGACCAGCAGGTTGGGGATCTTGGTCGGCATGACCGCCGGGATCTGTTCGGTGCCATCGTAGTTGGGCACCCAGTCGACGGTTTCCTTGTGCAGGTCGGCCAGCAGCTCGTGGGCCAGCTTGGCCATGCGCACTTCGGTGTAACGCATCGCGGCGGCGTTGTCGCCGTCCACCGAGCCGAAGTTGCCCTGACCGTCGACCAGCAGGTAACGCAGCGAGAACGGCTGCGCCATACGCACGATGGTGTCGTACACAGCCGTGTCGCCGTGCGGGTGATACTTACCGATCACGTCACCGACCACACGGGCGGATTTCTTGTACGGTTTGTTCCAGTCGTTGCCCAGTTCGCTCATCGCGTACAGCACGCGGCGATGCACGGGCTTCAAGCCGTCACGTGCATCGGGCAGCGCTCGCCCGACAATCACGCTCATCGCGTAGTCGAGGTAAGACTGTCTCAGTTCGTCTTCGATATTGACCGGGAGGATTTCTTTGGCCAGTTCGCCCATGAGAAGCCTGATTCCTTTTTCTGGTGAAACTTCGCCTGATCCCTCGAAGGACGAACGAAGCTCGCCGCCGCAGCGTTAGTAAGGTGCGACGACATACGACAAATCAATGAGTTGTGCCATGGATCTGCGCAATGAAGACCGCGCGCCTGGGCGGCCTTGGAAACTGCCGGATGTTACCACAAAGGCTGGGCGCATGGGAGATATGGCAAGGGGCCGCACCAGCGGCTGACCCCATCCCCCTGCAACCTTTCACAGCCCCGTCAATGCAGGCGCTTGCGACACACCAACTGAGCGATTTTCGCCGCATCTGGCCGCTCGACCACGCCTTTTTCGGTGACGATCACATCGATCAGGTCAGCCGGAGTCACGTCCACCACCGGATTGTAGGCGTCTACATCGGCCGTTACCTGGATACCTTCCACCTCCAACAGCTCTTCCACGCCACGCACTTCCAGCGGAATGTCTTCACCGGTGGCCAGATTAAGATCGATGCTGGTGCTCGGCGCCACCACCATGAAGCGCAGGCCGTGGTGCATCGCCGCCACGGCCATCTGGTAAGTACCGATTTTCGCCGCCACATCGCCATTGGCCGCGATGCAGTCGGCCCCCACCACCACCCAGGTAATGCCTTTGGTCTTCATCAGATGCCCGGCGGCAGCATCGACCACCAGCGTCACCGGCAGACCATCCAGGGCCAGCTCCCAGGCCGTCAGGCGCGAGCCCTGCAACCAAGGGCGCGACTCGCAGACATATACCTGCCCGACCATCCCCTCCAGCGCCGCGGCGCGAATCACGCCCAACGCAGTCCCAAAGCCGCCAGAGCCCAGCGCCCCTGCGTTACCGTGGGTGAGCAAGGTCTGCTCGCTGCCTTGGTGGCGGCGGATCTGCTCAAGGCCGAATTCGGCCATGGTCAGATTGGCCTCGCGGTCGCTGTCATGGATGGCGATAGCTTCAGCTTCCAGCGCCGCCAGGGCATCTTCACCCGCACGCAGGCGTTGCAGGCGCTCGCGCATGCGATTGAGCGCCCAGAACAGATTGGCCGGCGTAGGCCGGGTTTCGGCCAGCAGCATGAAGTCTTCCTCCAGCGCTTGCTCCCAGTCATCGCCTTCTGCCAGTCGCTCGCGCAGGGCCAGCACCAACCCATAAGCGGCGCAGATACCAATCGCCGACGCGCCGCGTACGGCCATATCGCCAATCGCCTCGGCCACTTGCACCACATCGACGCAGGTCAGCCAGTGCTGCTCGAGCGGCAACAGACGCTGATCGAGCAGGTGCAAGGCGCCATCGCGCCACTGGATGCCCGTCACCGTTTCTGCCGCCAAAAGTTGCTCGCGCATCGCCACTCCCCGCCAACCGACCATGAAAAGCCGGCGATTATAGCGACCCCCAGCCACAGGCGCTCGGGTATACTGCGCGTTTAACCGAACGATCCAGGTAGATGCCACGCATGCCCACCAACACGCCCCCTCTCGACCTGCTACTGGTGCCGCAATGGCTGGTGCCCGTCGAGCCGGCCGGCGTTGTGCTCAAAGGCCACGCACTGGGCGTACGTGACGGCCTGATCGCCTGGCTTGGCCCTCGTGAACGGGCCCCTGAGGCACAACAGGTGCGCGAGCTGCCGCACTGCCTGTTGAGCCCAGGGCTGGTCAACGCCCACGGCCACGCCGCCATGACCCTGTTCCGCGGCCTGGCCGACGACCTGCCGTTGATGACCTGGCTCAAGGAGCACATCTGGCCGGCCGAGGGCCGCTGGGTGAGCGAGGCTTTCGTGCGCGATGGCACCGACCTGGCCATCGCCGAGCAACTCAAAGGTGGCATCACCTGCTTCGCCGACATGTACTTCTTCCCACGCCAGGCCTGCGAGCGCGTGCACGCCAGTGGCATACGCGCGCAAATCGCCGCGCCACTGCTGGACTTCCCCATCCCCGGCGCCGCCACCGCACCAGAAGCCCTGCACCAGGCCATCGAGCTGTTCGGCGAACTGCGCGACCACCCGCGCATCCGCATGGCCCTGGGCCCGCACGCCCCATACACCCTCGGCGACGCCACCCTGGAGCAGATCCGCGTGGTCGCCGACCAGCTGGATGCCCCCGTGCACATGCACATCCACGAGACCGCCGATGAAGTCGAGCAGGCGCTCAAGGACAACGGCGAGCGCCCTCTGGCGCGGCTCGCCCGCCTGGGCTTGCTCGGGCCCAACCTGCAGGCGGTGCACATGACCCAGGTCAGCGACGAGGACCTGGCGCTGCTGGTAGAAAGCAACACCAGCGTGGTCCACTGCCCCGAATCCAATCTCAAGCTGGCCAGCGGCTTCTGCCCGGTGGAGCGGCTTTGGCAGGCCGGGGTCAACGTCGCCATCGGCACCGACGGCGCTGCCAGCAACAACGACCTCGACCTGCTTGGCGAAACCCGCACCGCCGCCTTGCTGGCCAAGGCAGTGGCTGGCTCGGCCACAGCGCTGGATGCCCACCGAGCCCTGCGCATGGCCACCCTCAATGGCGCACGCGCGCTGGGGCTGGAGACGCTTACCGGATCGCTGGAGCTGGGCAAGGCGGCAGACATCACCGCCTTCGATCTGTCGGGCTTGCTGCAACAACCGGTGCACGACCCGGTCTCGCAACTGATCTACGCCACCGGCCGTGACTGCGTGAAAGACGTTTGGGTCGCAGGCCAGCCATTGCTGCTGGACCGCCGCCTGACACGCATGGACGAACACGCGCTGAGCGCCAACGCTCGCGCCTGGGGCGCTCGCATTGGCGGGCGCGACGAATGATCGGCCGGCAGCTGCGGCTGTCGCCCTGTGACACTATTTATCAAAGCTTCAGAGGACTGTTCAGATGAGCAACGTCGACCACGCCGAAATCGCCAAGTTCGAAGCCCTGGCCCACCGCTGGTGGGACCGCGAGAGCGAGTTCAAGCCCCTGCACGACATCAACCCACTGCGGGTCAACTGGATCGACGAACGCGTGGGCCTTGCCGGCAAGCGGGTGCTCGATGTCGGTTGCGGCGGCGGCATCCTGAGCGAAGCCATGGCCCAGCGCGGCGCCAACGTGACCGGCATCGACATGGGTGAGGCCCCGCTGGCCGTGGCACAGCTACATCAGCTGGAGTCAGGCGTGCAGGTCGAGTACCGGCAGATCACCGCCGAAGCCCTGGCCGAGGAGATGCCTGGGCAGTTCGACGTGGTCACCTGCCTGGAAATGCTCGAACACGTACCCGACCCCTCGTCGGTGATCCGCGCCTGCTACCGCATGGTCAAGCCCGGCGGCCAGGTGTTCTTCTCCACCATCAACCGCAACCCCAAGGCTTACCTGCTGGCCATCATTGGCGCCGAGTACATCCTCAAGATGCTGCCGCGCGGCACCCATGACTTCAAGAAATTCATCCGCCCCTCCGAGCTGGGCGCCTGGAGCCGTGCCGCCGGCCTTGAAGTGAAAGATATCGTCGGCCTGACCTACAACCCGCTGACCAAGCACTACAAGCTGAGCACCGACGTCGACGTCAACTACATGATCCAGACCCTGCGCGAGGAATGAGCATGCGCTTGCGAGCAGTACTCTTCGACATGGACGGCACGCTGCTGGACACCGCGCCGGACTTCATCGCGATCTGCCAGGCGATGCTCGCCGACCGCGGCCTGCCGGCCATCGACGACGCGTGCATCCGCGACGTGATTTCCGGTGGCGCCCGCGCCATGGTGGCCGCCACCTTCGCCATGGACCCGCAGGCCGAGGGCTTCGAAGCCTTGCGCCTGGAGTTCCTCGAGCGCTACCAACGCGACTGCGCGGTGCACAGCAAATTGTTCGACGGCATGCCGGAACTGCTGGCCGACATCGAGCGCGGCAACCTGCTCTGGGGCGTGGTCACCAACAAGCCCGTGCGCTTCGCCGAGCCGATCATGCAGCGCCTGGGGCTGGCCGAGCGTTCGGCGCTGTTGATCTGCCCCGATCACGTGAAGAACAGCAAGCCCGATCCCGAGCCACTGATCCTGGCCTGCAAGACCCTGAACCTGGATCCGGCCAGCGTCTTGTTCGTCGGTGACGACCTGCGCGACATCGAGTCCGGCCGCGACGCCGGCACGCGCACCGCTGCCGTGCGCTACGGCTATATTCATCCGCAGGACAACCCCAACAACTGGGGCGCCGATGTGGTGGTGGACCACCCGCTGGAGCTGCGCAAAGTCATCGACAGCGCGCTGTGCGGCTGCTGATAAAGCTATGAGCTGCAAGCTTCGAGCTTCGAGCTGCAAGAGCAAGCAGATCGGCGTACGACCGGCTTTTTCTTGCAGCTTGCAGCTCGAAGCTTGCAGCTACCACTCTAGGGACTGACTCATGTTCGACTACACCGCCCGCCCCGACCTGCTCAAGGGTCGCATCATCCTGGTCACTGGTGCCGGCCGCGGGATCGGCGCTGCCGCTGCCAAAGCCTATGCAGCCCTGGGCGCCACCGTGCTGCTGCTGGGTAAGACCGAGGCCAACCTCAACGAAGTCTACGACCAGATCGAAGCCGCCGGGCATCCGCAACCGGTAGTGATTCCGTTCAACCTCGAAACCGCCCTACCCCATCAATATGACGAGTTGGCGGTCATGATCGAGGAACAGTTCGGACGCCTTGACGGCCTGCTCAACAACGCCTCGATCATCGGCCCACGCACGCCGACCGAACAGTTGTCCGGCGACAACTTCATGCGCGTGATGCACATCAACGTCAACGCCACGTTCATGCTCACCAGCACCCTGCTACCGCTGCTCAAGCTCTCCGAAGACGCCTCGGTGGTGTTCACCTCCAGCAGCGTCGGGCGCAAGGGCCGGGCCTACTGGGGGGCCTATGGGGTTTCGAAGTTCGCCACCGAGGGCCTGATGCAGACCCTGGCCGACGAGCTGGAAGGCGTTGCGCCGGTGCGCGCCAACAGCATCAACCCAGGTGCCACGCGCACCGCCATGCGCGCCCAGGCGTACCCGAGTGAAAACCCGCAGAACAATCCACTGCCTGAAGACATCATGCCGGTATACCTGTACCTGATGGGGCCCGACAGCAAGGATGTGAACGGGCAAGCACTGAACGCGCAGTAAACCTGTCGCGGGGCCAGTCCGTGCCTACGCGCTGACCGGCGCGCAGGCACGGACTGGCCCCGCGATGTTTTCAGCCTGCCGCCAGCGCCGGACGCAGGCGCCCTTGCTGACGCCCTTCCAGCTGCATGCAGCGCTCCAGGAACAGGAACATGCAGTCGTAGCTCTTGCACACCGCCCGGCGCAGCTCGGTACGCAAACCTAAGGTGGGGTTTTCGCCCGCCAGGGTGCAGATGATCTCAAGGGCCTCCCAGGGGTGCGCATCGTCGTACTGCGCATGCATCTTCAACCACTTCATCGCACGCTTGCGCGTGTCCTCGGGGAAGCCTTGGGCATAGGTGTCGCTGGAACAGACCACCGCCGACCACTCGCCCGTGGCGCCCTCGATGGCGTAGTTGGTGGCGGCCATGGCGATGGCCAAGGACTCGGTGGTACATACCCGCCAACACCAGTCGTTCAAGCCATTGAGTTCCGGCGGCACATCCTGCGCCTGCAACTCGTGCAAGTGGACACCATGGGCCTGACACCAGTGCAGCCAATAGTCGGCATGATTGAGCTCGACGCGAATATTGCGCATCAGCCAACGCCGCGCCATGTCCTCACCAGGATGGCGACCATAGCGGGTCTTTTGCAGGTTATGGGCCATGTACAACGAGAACTGCTCCACCACCGGCCAACCACCGATCAGGTATTGGCGAATGGTCGAGGCGCGTAGCTGTCCATCGCGCAGGCGCTGGTAGAACTCATGCTCGACCACCCTGCGCTTGCTTTCCCGACAATCCTCGATCAGTTGCTGGGCCCAGTCTGGATAACTGGCCGGATCCATCAAGGGTCCGATCCGTACGAACGCATCAATCACTGTCAGCTCCTTGATTCCCTGTGATTTGCGGACATTGCTCAGCGAAAGGTCCCTGGCGCCCTGTGCAACAGGGGCCTCGCCGCAATCCGTTGGCGCTGCAGGCTGTCGCAGGTGAATACTTGCGGGCGTTCGATCAGGTAGCCCTGGGCATAGTCGACGCCGATTTCCTGCAAAGCCTGCTCGATCAACGGGGTCTCGACGAACTCGGCGATGGTCCGTTTGCCCATCACATGGCCGATGTGGTTGATCACTTCGACCATGGCTCGGTTGATCGGATCGTCGAGCATATCTTTGACGAAACTTCCGTCGATCTTCAGGAAGTCTACAGGCAAATGCTTCAAATACGCGAATGACGACATTCCGGCGCAGAAGTCGTCCAGCGAGAACTTGCAGCCCAGGCCTTTCAATTCATTGATGAAACGAATCGCGCTTCCTAAATTGGCGATAGCGCTGGTCTCGGTTATTTCAAAACAGATTAAGCGCGGCGGGATGTCGAACTCGGCAAACAGCCGGTGCAGGTACTCCAGGAAGTTGTCATCACCGATGCTGGTGCCCGACAAGTTGATCGCGCACATCGCCAGAGGCCCTTCGCGGCCTTCGTCCAGGCATTGGCGAATGACCTGGAATACGCTGCGCACCACCCAACGGTCCAGCGCGGTCATCAGCCCATAGCGCTCAGCAGCCGGAATGAAGCTGTCGGGCAGGATGGTACGCCCACTTTCATCGTGTAGGCGCAGCAGGATTTCGATATGCCCGGCGCCTTCATGCGGACGCAACGGAGCAATTTCCTGGGCATACAGGCAAAACCGGTTCTCTTCCAGGGCCACATGCAGGCGCTGAATCCAAGCCATCTCGCCAAAACGCATGGACAGTTCGCTGTCGTCGGCGTGATACAACTGGACCCGGTTGCGGCCTTTCTCCTTGGCCATATAGCAGGCCATGTCGGCCGCCCGCAGCGACGCCTCGAGGGTGTAGGAGGCCTGGGAAATATGCACCAGACCGACGCTGACGGTGGTGACGAATGGCCGGCCTTTCCACACGAAATGCAGGCTCTGCACCGCCTGACGCAGCTGTTCGGCAATCCGCTCGGACTGCTCCGGCGGGCAGTTCTCCAGCAGCACGCCGAACTCATCGCCCCCCAGCCGGGCCAGGGTATCGCACTCGCGCAGCCCCGACTGCAGGACCGCACAGATGTGCCGCAACAGCTCGTCGCCGGCGGCATGCCCACAGGTGTCGTTGACCAGTTTGAACTGGTCCAGGTCGAGGAACATCAGCGAATGCCGGCCGCCCTGGCGCGACAGGATGTTCAGTGCCTGCTCCAGGCGATACTCGAACTCGCGACGATTGGCCAAGCCCGTCAAGGCATCGTGCGTCGCCTGCCAGGACAAGTTGGCGATGTACTGGCGCTCCTGAGTCATGTCATGCAGCACGACGACGATGCCACTGACCTGCCCATCGGTGAGGATCGGCGAGCCCACCAGGTTGACCGACACCGTGCTGCCGTCCAGGCGCTGGATCAAGCGCGAATGGTCGGCGCCGCCCTTGAGGCTGCCACTGAGTACCTGTTCAACCAAGGTGCGGCTGTCCTGCTCGGCGTGCTCGTCAAGCAAGCTGAACAAGGCCGCCAGCGGCAGGCCAGCGGCTTGGTCGGCCTGCCAATGGGTCAACATCTCCGCGGCCGGATTCATGTAGGTGATACAGCCATCGACATCGGTGGTGATCACCGCATCGCCAATCGATGCCAGGGTGATCTGCGCCCGCTCCTTCTCTTCCTGCAAGGCAACGGCAAAAGCCTGGCGCTGGGCCAGCAGCTTGCTCGACCGGCGCCAGGCCATGGCAATGAGAAACAGCGCGGTGACCAGGTTGGTGGCCATCAACACCTTGAGCAGCATCCGCGAACCTTCGCCCAAGGCATCGCTGAAGGCCTTGGCCGCCGGGGTCACGCCATCGTTGATGGCAACGATGCGCGCCTTCCATTCGCCGATTTGCCTTGCATCGACCTCGCCACCGGCAAACCCTGCGCGCATCTGCACGGCCAGTTCGTCGAGCTGGCGCAGGTAGTCGTCACCGATGTTCCAGTAGTCGATAGCGGTCTGCATATAGCTGACCTGGCGAAAATTACGGTAGAACCAGATGATCCGGGCGACATCCTCAGGATGGTTGCCGCCTTGCAAAATGCCCTTTCGCGCGGCCTCGAAGTCAGGCTCGGGACGGTCCAGGGCCAGGCGCAGCTCACGGTCACCCAACGGCACCAGGATCGCCTGGCGATAGCGCTGGTAGATCAGCGGCTGACCACTCTCGGCGTACAAGCTCAGGTAATAGATGGCGTCCTTCTGCGCTTTGGACCATAAGCTCTCGCCTGCCACGTAGGCGCGCATGGCGGAAAGCGCATAGAGACTCAGGCTGCCCAGCAGCACCTGGAACAGCACGACGGCCACGAACGGCCAGATAATGCCTAACAGCCTTGGCACTTCGAGAGTCCGATTTCCCTTCATGTAGTCCCTGTCACTGCGGCCATTGAGGCACGAATCAACCTAGACAACGCTCAGCGTAGGCGATTTGCCATGAAGCAGCGACAAGCTACGAGCGACAAGCTGCAAGAAAAAACAAAGCGGCTCTAACGTGCAGCTTGCAGCTTGAAACTTGCAGTTGGCTTTGAGGCACGAATCAACCTAGACAACGTTCAGCGTAGGCGATTTGCCAGGAAGCAGCGACAAGCCACGAGCGACAAGCTGCAAGAAAAAGCAAAGCCGCTCTAACTCGCAGCTTGTAGCTTGAAACTTGCCGCTGGCTTTATCAGATCTGCTGCAGGTGGCCGTACAGCTTGGCGTACAAGCCGCCTTCGGCGATCAGTTGCTGATGATCGCCATCCTCGGCCACATGCCCGCCGTCGAACACCAGCACCCGGTCGGCCTGCTTCACCGCCGACAGGCGGTGGGCAATGATCAACGTGGTGCGGCCACTGAGGAAACGCGCCAGGGCCTGGTGCAAGTTGTACTCGGTGGCAGCGTCTAGCGCCGAAGTGGCCTCATCGAGGATCACCACCTTGGGCTCAGCCAAGACCATGCGGGCGATGGCCAGGCGCTGGCGCTGGCCGCCCGACAGGCGCACCCCTGAACGCCCCACCACGCTGTCAAGCCCCTGCGCCAGCGCGGCGATGGTGGTGTCCAGTTGGGCGATGCGCAGCGCCTGCCAGCAAGCCTCATCGCTGCATTCGCGACCCAGTGTGAGGTTGGCACGCACGCTATCGTTGAACAACGACGGGTGCTGCAACACCACCGCCACGTTCTCGCGCAGGGTCTCCAGACCAATTTCCTGCAGGCTGGCGCCGCCGAAGCGAATGGTCCCGGACTGGGCGCTGTACAGCCCCAACAACAATTGCACCAAGGTACTCTTGCCGCCGCCGCTCGCCCCCACGATAGCCACCTTCTCTCCGGGAGCGATGGCTAGGTTGAGTTGGTCCAGGACCGGCTCGTCGGCGTAGGCGAAGCGCAGGTCGCGCACCTCGATACCCACCGTCGGGCGTCCGGAGAAAGGGTCGCAGGCCGACGGGTACTGCGGCTCGTCGGCGCGCGCCAGCAGTTCGTTGAGTCGGCTCAGGGCGCCGCCAGCGGCGTAGTAGGCGTATTGCAGGTTCAACAGCTGTTCGACGGGACCGATCATGAACCACAGATAGCTGAACACGGCCAGCATCTGGCCGATGGAAAGGTCGGAAAACAGCACCGTGAGCATCGCGGCGGCGCGAAAGATGTCGATACCGAACTGGAACAGCAGCCCGCTGGCCCGACCGCTGGCGTCGCTTTTCCACTGCGAAGCCACCGCGTAGTCGCGTACCTCGCGGGCGCGCAGGCCGAGGCGGCCGAGAAAATACCCCTGACGATTGCCGGCACGAATCTCCTGGATTGCGTCCAGGGTCTCGCTCAACGCCTGGGTGAAGCGCGCGGTGCTATCGTTTTCGAGCTTCTTCAGGTGCTTGACCCGCTTGCCCAACTGCACGGTGAAGTAGATCACCAGCGGGTTGAACAGCAGGATCAGTAGCGCCAGCTGCCAGTGCATCCAGATCAGGATCGCGGCGGTGCCGGTAAGCGTCAGCATGGCCACCAGGAAGCGGCTAAGGGTCTCGCCGACGAATTTGTCGAGGGTGTCCAGGTCCGTAACCAGGTGCGTAGTCACCGTGCCGCTACCCAGGCTTTCGTATTCTTTCAGCGAAATCCGCTTGAGCCGTTCGATCAGGCGGATACGCAGGCGATAGACGATGTCCTTGGCAAGCCCGGCGAACAGCTTGGCCTGCACCACGTTGAAGGCCAGCGCCGCCAAACGTAGGCCTAACGTGAAGCAGAGCATCAAGCCGATATAGCCGGCAGCCACCTGCCAGTTACTGGGCAGCAACTGGTTCATCCACTTGAGCGCGGCATCCCCGTGACCGAGTAGCACTTCATCCACCAACAGCGGCAGCAGCAAGGGAATCGGCACACTGCATAGCGCTGCGAGCACCGCGACCAGGTTGGCACTCCACAGGGCTTTCTTGTGGTGCAAGGCCAGACGACGGATTTCCGCCCAGCTCAGCCGATCGACCACAGCGGCGGGCTTCCCTGGCACAGGGTCTGGCGACCCAGGCACATCAAGCACAGGCGGCCTGCTGCAGCCAGCGGCCAAGCAACGGTTGCAGGCTCTCGAACGACTGGTAGCCGTTGGTCAGCAAGGCCAACTGGCCGTTACGCTCGGCCAACAACGTTGGAAAACCGGCAATGCCAAGGTCCTGCGCCCAGGTAAAATCCGCTGCGGTAGCACTACGGGTATCGTGGCTGGCGAAACGCTGGGCGAACACATCGCGCTTGAAGCCGGCCTGCACAGCCAGCTCCACCAGTTGCGGGGCGCGGGTGACATCCACGCCCTGCTCGTAGAACGACGCCTGGATCAGCGTGAGCAAGCCCCACATGCGCGCCTCATCCAACTCGCGCGCCGTCACCAGGGCCCGGCACGCAGGCTCGGTGTCGTAGACGAAACCGTCAGGCATGGCGCCTTCGAAGCGAAACGCCTGGCCGGTGGCATCCTGTACCGCCTGCCAATGCTCCAGGATGTACTTGCGGGTCGAGACATCCAATGCGCTGCCACCGCTGCGCAGACCACCGACCACCAGCCGCGTGGCGATACCCGCGGCGCTGGCCTGGGCGATCAGCGCCTCGGCCACGGGCGCGAACCCCCAGCACCAGGAGCACATCGGGTCCATCACATACAGCAAGCGGGCAGACATGGATCAAGCCTCGGCTTTGTAGTTGAAACCGATCGGATGCGGCTGGTTGCGCGCCTTGGCCAGCTCGATCTGCTTCTGGCGGTCGATAGCGCTGCGCCGGGTCTTCTCGCTCAGGCTGTCCCAGCAGTGCGGGCAGCTCACGCCGGGCGAGTAGTGCTCGGACTCGCGGTCCTGCGCATCGATCGGATGGCGACAGGCGTGGCACTGGTCGTACTCACCCTCGCTCAGGTCGTGGCGCACCGTGACCCGGTTGTCGAAGACGAAGCAGTCGCCGTCCCAGAGGCTTTCTTCCTGAGCGACTTCCTCGAAGTATTTCAGAATGCCACCCTTGAGATGATAGACGGCTTCGAAGCCCTCACCGAGCATATAGCTGGAGGCTTTTTCGCAGCGGATGCCGCCGGTGCAGAACATCGCCACTTTCTTGTGCTTGCTGGGATCGAAGTTGGCCTTGATGTAGTCGGGAAACTCGCGGAAGGTCTCGGTCTTAGGGTCGATGGCACCCTTGAATGTACCGATGGCCACCTCATAGTCGTTGCGGGTGTCGATCAGCAGCACTTCAGGGTCGCTGATAAGGGCATTCCAGTCCTTGGGTTCGACGTAGGTGCCGACCGCCTTGTTCGGGTCCACACCCGGCACGCCGAGAGTGACGATCTCTTTCTTGAGCTTGACCTTGGTGCGGTAGAACGGCTGCTCGTCGCAGTACGACTCTTTATGGTCGACATCCACCAGGCGCGGATCGCTGCGCAGCCAGGCCAGCAGCGCGTCAATGCCCTCGCGGGTGGACGACACGGTACCGTTGATGCCTTCGTTGGCCAGCAGCAGGGTCCCTTTGACGCCATTGTCGAGCATGGCCTTGAGCAGTGGCTCGCGCAGTTCGACGTAGTCTTGCAGGGTGACGAACTTGTACAGCGCCGCCACGACGATCGGTTGGGTCATTGCGTTGGATCTCCAGGTGGTTGCCCTCGTAAGGGGCGGACCAGGTTTTTACACAAATGGGCAGGGGTGCTTTGCACCCCTTTCGCGGCACAAGGCCGCTCCTACAGGGACCATGTAGTCTCTGTAGGAGCGGCCTTGTGCCGCGATGGGCCGCATGGCGGCCCCGAGGGATAGCGCAGTCTAGCAGAATCCCTTAAAGGATTCAGTGCCCACCGCCAGCGCACACCGGCGAAGCCGGTGCCACGCCCACCGCCGCCCATTCGTCAGGCGTGTAGGTGTGGATAGCCAAGGCGTGGATCTCGCCCATCAGGTCACCCATGGTGGCGTAGACCTTCTGGTGGCGCTTGACGCTGTTCAGCCCGGCGAACTGCTCGCTGACCAGCACGGCCTTGTAGTGAGTTTCCTGACCACGGCTGTGCATGTGGCTTTCGTTGCGCACCTCAAGGTGCAGGTCACCCAACGCTGCCAGCTGCTGCTCGATACGTTGCTGCATGCTCATCGCGACAGGCTCACTTCTTCGCCGGCGCTGCGGCTTTGCCGGCGTTCGGGTCAAGTTCCTTGGTCATGTCGTCAAGCAGCTTGTTGACCACAGGTACGGCCGGCTCCAGGCTCTGTTGAGTCAGCTGGGCCGATTGCTGGGTAACCTTGGGCATTTCGCGCAGGACTTTCTTGCCCAGCGGCGACTCGTAGAACTTCACCAGGTCGTTCAGCTCGGCCTCAGTGAAGGTCGCGGTATACAGGTCGACCATCTTTGGCTTGAGCTTCTTCCAGCCGATGGCGTTGTCCAGGGCAGCGTTGGCCTTGGCCTGGTAGCTGTCGAGCACGGACTTCTTCGAGGCCGGCGCCTGAGTCTGTTCGAAACGCTGAGCGAACATCTGCTGGACCTGCATGTACACCGGAGTGCCCAGCTTGTCGGCATTGGCCAGGGTCAGGAATTTCTCGGCGGCAGCGTTGTGGCTGGCGGTGGCAGCGAGCACCTGGCCGCTGGCACAGACCAGGGCGACGGCAGCAAAGAGGACACGGAGACGGGTCATTGCATTTCCTTCGTGAAAGGGAGGCGATACCTCAGGGTAGAGCATTCTGCGCCGTGGTGGCAAAGTGCTCAAGTAGCACGACGAGCGATGGAACCGCCCGGTCGATTCAGGGCCTAAACTGCGGTTTCGGACTAGATATCAAGGAGAGCGCGCAGCATGAGCCGTATCGAAACAGACAGCCTAGGTCCCATTGAAGTTCCAGAGCACGCCTACTGGGGCGCCCAGACCCAGCGCTCGCTGATCAACTTCGCCATCGGCAAGGAACGCATGCCGCTGGCGGTGCTGCACGCCCTGGCGCTGATCAAGAAAGCGGCGGCGCGCGTCAACGACCGCAACGGCGACCTGCCCGCCGATATCGCCCGGCTGGTCGAGCAAGCCGCCGATGAAGTGCTGGCCGGCGAGCACGACGATCAATTCCCGCTGGTAGTCTGGCAGACCGGCAGCGGCACCCAGAGCAACATGAATGTCAACGAGGTGATCGCCGGGCGCGCCAACGAACTGGCTGGCCAGGGCCGTGGCGGCAAGGTCCCAGTCCACCCCAACGACCACGTCAACCGCTCGCAAAGCTCCAACGATTGCTTCCCGACCGCGATGCACATCGCCGCGGCCCAGGCGGTGCATGACAAGCTGCTGCCGGCCATCGCCGAGCTGTCGGACGGGCTGGCGGAGCTGTCGGCGCGCCACACGCACCTAGTCAAGACCGGGCGTACCCACATGATGGACGCCACCCCCATCACCTTCGGCCAGGAAGTGTCGGCCTTCGTCGCCCAACTCGACTACGCCCAGCGCGCCATCCGCGCTAGCTTGCCAGCAGTGTGCGAACTGGCCCAGGGCGGCACCGCCGTGGGCACCGGGCTCAACGCCCCGCACGGCTTCGCCGAGGCAGTGGCCGCCGAACTTGCCGCATTGTCGGGATTGCCGTTCGTCACGGCGCCGAACAAGTTCGCCGCACTGGCCGGTCACGAGCCGCTGACCAGCCTGGCCGGCGCCCTCAAGACCCTCGCCGTGGCGCTGATGAAAATCGCCAACGACCTGCGTCTACTCGGTTCCGGCCCGCGTGCAGGCCTTGCCGAAGTGCGCCTGCCGGCCAACGAGCCGGGCAGTTCGATCATGCCGGGTAAAGTCAACCCGACCCAGTGCGAAGCCCTGTCGATGCTGGCCTGTCAGGTACTGGGCAACGATGCGGCAATCGGCTTTGCGGCAAGCCAGGGCCACCTGCAATTAAACGTGTTCAAGCCGGTGATCATCCACAACGTATTGCAGTCCATCGAGTTGTTGGCCGATGGTTGCCGCAACTTCCAGCAGCATTGCGTGGCCGGCATCGAGCCGGACGCCGAGCAGATGGCCGCTCACCTTGAACGCGGGCTGATGCTGGTGACAGCTCTGAATCCGCACATCGGCTACGACAAGGCGGCAGAAATCGCCAAGAAGGCCTACAGCGAAGGCAAGACCCTGCGTGAAGCGGCGCTGGCGCTCAATTATCTGACCAATGAGCAGTTCGACCAGTGGGTAAAACCGGAAAACATGCTGGCGCCTGGCGGCAAGGGCTGACCTGAGGCCGCGCCCGCGCTTGCACAGGCCCTGCACGCCACCTGTGCAAGCGTCCGGGCACTGCGCCCGAGCGTGGCGCACAGGCCATCAATGCTTGTGCTTGGCGAACGCCGCCTCCAGCGCCTGATTGATCGTGCGCAGCACTTTTACCCGCGCCCAGCGCTTGTCGTTAGCCTCCACCAGCGTCCACGGCGCAATTTCGGTGCTGGTGCGATCGACCATGTCACCCACGGCCTCGCTGTACACATCCCACTTGTCCCGGTTACGCCAGTCTTCCTCAGTGATCTTGTAGCGCTTGAACGGGATCTGCTCCCGCTCCTGGAAGCGTTCCAGCTGGGTTTGCGGGTCAATTGCCAACCAGAACTTGACCACCACCACCCCGGCGTTGCGCAACTGTTCTTCGAAGTCATTGATCTCGCCATAGGCGCGCATCCAGTCAGCCGGGCTGCAAAAACCTTCGACCCGCTCCACCAACACACGGCCATACCAGGAACGGTCGAAGATGGTGAACTTGCCGCGTGCCGGAATGTGCCGCCAGAAGCGCCACAGGTAGGGCTGGGCGCGCGCCTCCTCGGTCGGCGCCGCAATCGGGACGATGCTGTACTGACGCGGATCCAGCGCTGCGGCCACACGGCGAATCGCACCGCCCTTTCCGGCAGCATCGTTGCCCTCGAACACCGCCACCAGCGCGTGATGGCGCATGCGTTTGTTGCGCAGCAAGCCTGCCAGGCGGGCCTGCTCGGTGACCAATTGCTCCTCATAGTCGCGCTTGTCCAGGCGCAGCGTCATGTCCAGCGCACCCAGCAAGCTCTTCTGGTCGATGCTGCGTCCCAGTGGCGGGACATTGCCCTGATGCTTGCGTGGGCTGTTGCCTAGCGCTGCCTGCATGCTCTCCAGCAGGATGCGCCCGACCGCCAGGCTGCGGTAGTGCGGATCGACGCCTTCGATCACATGCCAGGGCGCGTAGTCACGGCCCGTGCGGCGCAGCACCCGCTCACCGAAACGCACGAAGCGATCGTAGGTTTGCGACTGTTGCCAGTCCAGCGGGCTGATACGCCAGTTGTGCAGCGGATCGCTCTTGAGCGCCTTGAGCCGCGCCTTCATCTGTTTCTTGGACAGGTGGAACCAGAACTTGATGATCACCGCGCCTTCGTCGCAAAGCATCTGTTCCAGACGCTCGGCACCGGCGATGGCTTGGTCGAGCACGGCGTTCTTGAACTGGCCATGCACCCGCCCTTCGAGCATCTGGCTGTACCAGTTGCCGAAGAACACCCCCATGCGCCCTTTGGGCGGCAAGGCCCGCCAATAGCGCCAGGCAGGAGGACGGGCGAGCTCTTCGTCGGTCTGCTGATCGAAGGTACGGACCTCGATCAGACGCGGGTCCATCCATTCGTTGAGCAACTTCACCGTCTCGCCCTTGCCGGCGCCTTCGATGCCATTGATCAGCACGATCACCGGGAAGCGCGCCTGCTGCTTGAGGTCATACTGAGCGTCGAGCAGCGCTTCACGCAGCGCCGGGACTTCGGCCTCGAAGGTTTCCTTGTCGATGCTATGACCGATTTCGGCGGATTCGAACATGCTGGGCTCCTTCACTGGATCAGCTACAAGCTACAAGCTACAAGCTTCAAGCTGCAAGAAAAAGCAGGCCGTGACACTATCTGTGTTTTTCTTGCAGCTTGAAGCTGGTAGCTAGCGACTGATTTGATGACTATGCCACGCCACGAACACGCCCAGATCGACTGGGACGAACAGGGTCGCCCGCACTCGCGCCAATACGATGATGTCTACTTCGCCAGGGACGAAGGCCTCGAAGAAACCTTGCACGTGTTCATCGAGCAGAACCAACTGCGCCAGCGCTTCGCGGCCCTGCAGCCTGCCGATTGCCTGGTGATCGGCGAAACCGGCTTTGGCACCGGCATGAACTTTTTCTGCGCCTGGCAACTGTTCAACGAGCTGGCCCACGCCGAGGCGCGCCTGCATTTCGTCAGCGTCGAGAAGTACCCGCTGACCCGTGACGACCTCGCGCGCGCCACGCAGCTATGGCCAGAGCTGGCCGCCTTCACCCAGCCCCTGCTGGCGCAGTACGTGGCGATTCACCCGGGCTTCCAGCAATTTAGCCTGGACGCTGGGCGCGTCACCCTGACCCTGATGGTCGGCGACGCACTGGAGCAGTTGCCGCAGCTCGACGCGCGCATCGACGCCTGGTTCCTCGACGGCTTCGCCCCGGCCAAGAATCCCGACATGTGGACCCCGGCGCTGTTCGCGCAACTGGCGCGCCTGTCGCATCCCGGCACGACTTTAGGCACCTTCACCACCACCGGTTGGGTACGCCGGTCCTTGATCGAGGCCGGGTTCAGCATGAAAAAGGTGCCGGGCCTGGGCAAGAAGTGGGAGGTGATGCATGGCGTGTTCACCGGTGAATCCAGCTCCGCTGCCGCACCTTGGTACGCCCGCCCAGCCACTGCGCCAAGCGCCCGCGAGGCACTGGTAGTCGGCGCGGGGTTGGCCGGTAGTGCCACCGCTGCCAGCCTGGCCGCGCGTGGCTGGCAGGTCAGTGTGCTGGAGCGCCACGCAGGCCCGGCGCAAGAAGCCTCGGGCAATCCACAGGGGGTGCTTTATCTGAAGCTGTCGGCGCATGGCACTGCGCTGTCGCAGATGATCCTCGCCGGTTTCGGCTATACCCGGCGCTGGCTCGAACGCCTGCAACGCGGCCAGGACTGGGATGGCTGCGGCGTGCTACAACTGGCTTTCGACGAGCAGGAAAACCAGCGCCAGGCCAAATTGGCCGAGGCCTTCGACGCCAGCCTGCTGCAACGGCTCGACCGCGAGCAGGCCCAGGCCCAGGCCGGCATCACCTTGCCCGCTGGCGGGCTGTTCTACCCCGAAGGCGGCTGGGTGCACCCGCCGGCGCTGTGCCAGGCACAACTGAACCACCCGCGCATACGCCTGCTCAGCCATGCCAATGTGCTTGAACTGCGCAAGGTCGATGGCCAGTGGCAGGCCTGGGAGGGTCAGCGCCTGCTGGCCAGCGCGGCGCAGGTGGTACTGTGCGCGGCCGCCGAGGTCCAAGCCTTCCCGGCCTGTAGCACACTTGCACTCAAGCGCATACGCGGTCAGATCACCCGCCTGCCGGCAACCGCAGCCAGCCGAGCGTTGCGCACCGTGGTGTGTGCCGAAGGCTATGTCGCGCCGCCGCGTGACGATGAGCACACCCTGGGCGCCAGCTTCGACTTCCACAGCCAGGACACCACACCTACCGTTGCCGAACACCGGGGCAACCTCGCATTGCTCGAGCAGATCTCTGCCGACCTCGCCGAACGGCTGGCCGCGCGGGCGTGCGATCCGCAGCAGCTCGAAGGTCGCGCAGCGTTTCGCTGCACCAGCCCCGACTACCTGCCGATCGTCGGGCCGCTGGCAGACAGCGCTGCGTTCAATGCGGCCTATGCCGTGCTGGGCAAAGATGCGCGCCAGGTGCCAGCAGTCGCTTGCCCGTGGCTGGAAGGACTGTATGTGAACAGCGGGCATGGCTCGCGCGGGCTGATCACTGCGCCGCTGTCAGGGGAACTGGTCGCGGCGTGGATGACTGGCGAGCCGTTGCCGGTGCCCCGGCCGGTGGCTGAAGCGTGTCACCCGAACCGCTTTGCGTTGCGTCGGTTGATTCGCGGTCAATAGCGCCCCTGAGCCGCGCGCTGCATATAACGGATTGATCTAAAACTCTCACAACCCACGCGGGTCCTTTACTAAGTGCCCGCCCTTGTGCAGGGCACGTTTTCCCCAACGGCAAACCCGGTAAGGACTTATGTGCGGATTAGCAGGAGAGTTACGTTTCACACCCATCGACCAAGCCCCTCGTCCGGCCGACCTGGCCGCGGTGGAGCGCATCACCCACCACCTGGCGCCTCGAGGCCCGGACGCGTGGGGTTTCCACAGCCAGGGCCCGATTGCGCTGGGTCACCGTCGCCTGAAGATCATGGACTTGTCCGATGGCTCGGCGCAGCCAATGGTCGACAATACCCTGGGCCTGGCGCTGGCCTTCAATGGCGCGATCTACAACTTCCCCGAACTGCGTGAAGAGCTGCAAGCGCTGGGCTACAGCTTCTGGTCCGACGGCGACACCGAAGTGCTGCTCAAAGGCTACCACGCCTGGGGGGCGGCACTGCTGCCCAAGCTTAACGGCATGTTCGCCCTGGCCATCTGGGAACGCGACAATCAGCGCCTGTTCCTGGCCCGCGACCGTCTGGGTGTGAAGCCGTTGTACCTGTCACGCAACGGCGAACGCTTGCGTTTTGCCTCTACGCTACCGGCGCTGCTCAAAGGCGGCGACATCGATCCGATGATCGACCCGGTGGCACTTAACCACTACCTCAACTTTCACGCCGTGGTGCCCGCCCCACGCACCTTATTGGCCAACGTGCAAAAGCTCGAACCAGGCACCTGGATGCGCATCGACCGGCACGGCGAAGTCGAGCGCCAGACCTGGTGGCAACTGCACTACGGCCCACACGCCGATGAGCACGGGCTGGACCTCGAAGGCTGGACCACGCGTGTGCTTGACGCAACCCGCGACGCGGTGGCAATCCGTCAGCGCGCGGCAGTGGACGTTGGCGTGCTGCTCTCCGGCGGCGTCGACTCGAGTCTGCTGGTGGGGCTGCTACGCGAAGTCGGCGTGGATGATCTGTCGACCTTCTCCATTGGCTTCGAAGATGCCGGCGGCGAGCGCGGCGACGAGTTCCAGTATTCGGATCTGATTGCCCGCCACTACGGCACCCGCCACCACCAGTTGCGTATCGCTGAACACGAGATCATCGAACAGTTGCCCGCAGCGTTCCGCGCCATGAGCGAGCCGATGGTCAGCCACGACTGCATCGCCTTCTACCTGCTTTCGCGGGAGGTCGCCAAGCACTGCAAGGGCGTGCAAAGCGGCCAGGGCGCCGACGAGCTGTTCGCCGGCTACCACTGGTACCCGAAGGTGGACGGCGCCGAGGATGCTTTCAGCGCCTACCGCGACGCGTTCTTCGATCGCAGCCACGCCGAGTACCGTGACACCGTGCAGGCACCCTGGCTGCTGGAGAACGATGTGGCCGGCGACTTCGTGCGCGAGCACTTCGCCCGCCCCGGCGCGCGCGATGCAGTAGACAAGGCCCTGCGCCTGGACAGCACGGTGATGCTGGTGGACGACCCGGTCAAGCGCGTCGATAACATGACCATGGCTTGGGGCCTGGAGGCGCGTACCCCGTTTCTGGACTACCGCCTGGTCGAGTTGTCGGCGCGCATCCCGGCACGCTTCAAGCTGCCCGACGGTGGCAAACAGGTACTCAAGCAAGCCGCCCGCCGCGTCATCCCGCATGAGGTGATCGACCGCAAGAAGGGCTACTTCCCGGTCCCTGGTCTCAAGCACCTGGAAGGCGCGACCTTGGGTTGGGTGCGCGAACTGCTCACCGACCCCAGCCAGGACCGCGGCCTGTTCAACCCAGCGATGGTCGACCGCCTGCTGAGTAACCCCCACGGCCAGCTCACGCCGCTGCGCGGCTCCAAACTGTGGCAGTTGGCGGCGTTGAACTTGTGGCTCAGCGAACAAGGAATCTGATCGATGAAAGCCCATGAAATCGCCTATGGCCAGCGCCTGCTGCGCGGCCAGGCGCCCTCCTACGAGCGCTTGCAGGCACGCCTGGCTGGGGACGGCAGCGAGCCCCACGACCAGCCGCATGCCGTGCACTGTGGCTGGGGTCGGGTACTGATCGGGCATACCTACCCGGACCCTGTGAGCCTGGCCGACGCACTGCTCGAAGAGCGCGCCGGCGAGCGCGACATTGCCGTGTACGTGGCGGCGCCACAGCAGGTGCTGGCCCAGGCGCCGCAGCAGTTGTTCCTCGATCCGTCGGATACGCTGCGCCTGTGGTTCACCGACTACCGACCCGCACAGCGAGTATTTCGCGGCTTCCGTATCCGCCGGGCGCAGAGCCCGGCAGACTGGCAAGCGATCAACACCCTGTATCAGGCACGCGGCATGCTACCGGTCGACCCCGAGCGCCTGACTGCGCACCACTTGGGCGGGCCGGTGTACTGGCTGGCCGAGGACGAGGATACCCATGCCGTGATCGGCAGCGTCATGGGCCTGAACCACGCCAAGGCGTTCGACGATCCCGAACACGGCAGCAGCCTGTGGTGCCTGGCGGTCGATCCACACTGCACCCGTCCGGGCGTAGGTGAAGTGCTGGTGCGCCACCTGATTGAGCACTTCATGAGCCGGGGCCTGGCGTGCCTGGACCTATCGGTGCTGCACGACAATCGTCAAGCCAAGCGCCTGTATCAGAAACTCGGCTTTCGCAACCTCACGACCTTTGCGGTCAAGCGCAAGAATGGCATCAACCAGCCGCTGTTCCTCGGCCCTGGCCCGGAGGCAGGGCTCAACCCCTATGCGCGCATCATCGTCGACGAGGCCTTGCGCCGCGGTATCGAAGTGCAGGTGGACGACGCCGCCAGCGGCCTGTTCACCCTGAGCCTGGGTGGGCGGCGTATCCGCTGCCGCGAATCGCTTAGCGACCTGACCAGCGCACTCACCATGACCTTGTGCCAGGACAAACGCCTGACCCGCCAGGTGCTGCACCAGGCAGGTCTACAGGTGCCGGCCCAGCAACTGGCAGGCAATGCCGACGACAACCTGGCGTTTCTCGAGGAGCATGGCGCGGTGGTGGTCAAACCGGTGGACGGCGAACAAGGCCAGGGCGTGGCGGTGAACCTCACCAGCATCGAGGAGCTTAGCCATGCCGTGGAGCAGGCACGGCGTTTCGACAGCCGCGTACTGCTAGAAAGCTTCCACCCAGGCTTCGACCTGCGCATCGTAGTGATCGGCTACGAGGTGGTAGCCGCCGCCGTGCGCCATCCGGCGCAGGTGCTCGGCGATGGCCGGCACAGCATCCGTGCGCTGATCGAGGCGCAAAGCCGTCGGCGCATGGCTGCCACGGGCGGCGAGAGCCGCATCCCACTGGACGACGAGACTGAGCGCACCTTACGCAGCGCAGGCCTGGACTACGACCACGTGCTGCCCGCCGGCCAGCGCCTGGCGGTGCGCCGTACCGCCAACCTGCACACCGGCGGCACCCTGGAGGACGTTACCGAGCGCCTGCATCCGGTGCTGGCCGATGCCGCCGTGCGCGCCGCACGGGCGCTGGAGATCCCCGTGGTGGGGCTGGACTTCATGGTCCGCGATGCCCAACACCCGGACTACGTGATCATCGAAGCCAATGAGCGTGCGGGCCTGGCCAACCATGAGCCGCAGCCGACCGCAGAGCGCTTTGTCGACCTGCTGTTCCCGCACAGCCACGCTTTGGCATGAATCAGTGCCGGCCTCTTCGCGGGTAAACCCGCTCCCACAGGGACTGCGCAGATCTCAAGTACAGCGCTGTACCTGTGGGAGCGGGTTTACCCGCGAAGAGGCCGGCTCAGGAACCTAGGAGTACCCCATGTCCGAACGGCACCTGGAACCCGACCTCGACTACCTGAAGAAAACCCTGCTGGAAATGCTCGCCATCCCCAGCCCGACCGGCTTTACCGACACCATCGTGCGGTACGTAGCCGAACGCCTGGACGAACTGGGCATCCCCTACGAAATGACCCGGCGCGGCACCATCCGCGCGACGCTCAAGGGCCGTCAGAACTCGCCCGACCGCGCCGTCTCGGCGCACCTTGACACCATCGGCGCCAGCGTACGCCAGTTGCAGGACAACGGCCGCCTGGCCCTGGCACCGGTAGGCTGCTGGTCGAGCCGCTTCGCCGAAGGCAGCCGAGTCAGCGTGTTCACCGACACCGGTGTTTATCGCGGCAGCGTGCTGCCGCTGATGGCCAGCGGACATGCCTTCAACACCGCCATCGACCAGATGCCGGTGAGCTGGGAGCATATCGAGGTGCGCCTCGACGCCTACTGCACCACACGCGCCGACTGCGAGGCGCTGGGGGTTGCTATCGGCGACTTCGTCGCCTTCGATCCCCTGCCGGAGTTCACCGAGAGCGGCCACATCAGCGCCCGCCACCTGGACGACAAAGCCGGCGTGGCAGCCTTGCTGGCAGCACTCAAGGCCGTGGTGCAAAGCGGCCAGCAGCCGCTGATCGATTGCCACCCGCTGTTCACCATCACCGAGGAAACCGGCTCCGGCGCAGCCGGCGCACTGCCTTGGGATGTCAGCGAATTCGTCGGGATCGACATCGCTCCGGTGGCCCCTGGTCAGGCATCCAGCGAGCACACGGTCAGCGTGGCCATGCAGGACTCCTCCGGGCCCTACGACTACCACTTGTCGCGCCATCTGCTCAAATTGGCCAGTGATCACGACATTGCCGTGCGCCGCGACCTGTTTCGCTACTACTTCAGCGACGCGCACTCTGCGGTGACCGCCGGCCATGATATTCGAACAGCTTTGGTGGCCTTCGGCTGCGATGCCACCCATGGTTACGAGCGTACGCACATTGACAGCCTCGCAGCCTTGAGCCGCCTGCTGGGCGCCTACCTGCTGAGCCCGCCGGTCTTTGCCAGCGACTCGCACCCGGCAACCGCGTCGTTGGAGCGCTTTAGCCACCAGCTGGAGCACGAGACGCAAATGGAGAGCGACACCCGGGTGCCAACGGTGGACAGCGTGGTGGGTAACAAAGGTTGAAGGGTTGCCGGCGCGCCCACGCGGTTGCAAATCGCGTAGCATGCCGGCTTCCGTATCAAGGCCTTGCAACCATGCTGATCCCCTACGACCAACTTGAAGCCCAAACCCTGACCCGCCTGATCGAGGACTTCGTCACCCGCGACGGCACCGACAATGGCGACGACACACCGCTGGAGACCCGCGTGCTGCGGGTGCGTCAGGCGCTGGCCAAGGGACAGGCGTTCATCTTGTTCGATGTGCAGAGCCAGCAGTGCCAGTTGCTGGCCCGGCATGACGTGCCGCGCGAGCTGCTGGAGTAGCACCAGCGCGCGAACGCCGATAGACAGCCGCCCCACCTAGCAAGGCCCCGCTCACCCCTGGGCCTCGGGCTTTTCCTGCTGCTGAATACGTTTGTACACCTCCACACGGTGCACCTGGACCTCACGCGGCGCGCTGATCCCCAGCTTCACCTGGCGGCCGTCCACCGATACCACCTCTATACGGATATGCTCGGAGATGAGGATCACCTCCCCCACTTCGCGTCCGATCACCAGCATGCTCCGACCCTCCAAACACAGGAAAAGCCGGAGCCTGCCCCCTCGCCGTTTGCCAGCACAATGCCTCAGCGCGGAAATAGACCTATCCCACACGATAGGGTAAAAAATCCTACAGCCAAACCCGTTAACCAGTGGACTTACGCGCCTTGGCGCGCATTTTTGCCGCCATGTCAGCCATCTCGTCATACAGCCGTTGCGGCGCCTGGCACTTGAGCTGCCAGGCCTGGCGCCCAGCCTCATGCGGCAGGATCAGGAACTCACCTGCCGCGACCTGGGCATGAATGTAGTCGGCGATGTCGGCGGCGCTGATCGGCGAGCCTTCCAACAACTTGCCGACCTGGGCCTTCATGGCAGGGTTCGGCCCGCGGAACGAATCCAGCAGGTTAGTCTGGAAGAACGACGGGCATACCACGTGCACCGCCACCTCGACCTGGCGCAGTTCCACCAGAAGGCTTTCGGAGAGTGCCAGCACGCCGGCCTTGGCCACGTTGTAGTTGCTCATCCCCGGGCCCTGCATCAAGGCCGCCATCGAGGCAATGTTGATGATCCGCCCGTGACTGCGTTCGAGTAACGGCAGGAACGCCTTGCAACCCTTGACCACGCCCATCAGGTTAACAGCGATCTGCCAGTCCCAGTCCTCCAGCGACAGCTCGGCGAAGAATCCACCGGAGGCGACACCGGCGTTGTTGACGATCACATCGCAGCCGCCGAATTTCTCTTCACAGGCCTGAGCCAGGGCCGTCAGTTGGCTGTAGTCGCGCACATCGCAGCGCTGGATGAAGCCGTCGCCACCCGCCACGCGCACCAGCTCCAGGGTTTCACGCAGCCCCGCTTCGTTGACATCGGCCAGGGCCAGCCGCCAACCATCACGAGCCCAACGCAGGGCGATCTCACGGCCAAGGCCGGAACCGGCCCCAGTGATCATCATTCGATTGTGCATGGTGCAGAGCCCGACTCAGTGAAAGTGAGCTGGAGTCTAGCCAGATCCGGGCGCCGTCAGGGGCGGCATCAGGGTGCTGAATATGCGGGTAATCGCCGCGAGGTTTGCCCCAAGGCGCGGGGTGAGGCTGGGTCATGTGCCATGCCTGCGCAAGCGTGATGGAATCTTTGCCATCGCCCACCGGTCCGAACTTGTAGGCGGCCCACAGTACCGGCCCCTCTACCCTCCACCACGCAAGGACTCCGCCATGACCACGATCCTCATCATCATCCTGATCCTGCTGCTGATCGGTGGCTTACCGGTCTTCCCTCATTCCCGCGCCTGGGGCTATGGCCCGTCCGGTATCATCGGCGTGGTTCTGGTGGTGCTGCTGATCCTGTTGTTGCTCGGACGCATATGACCTGCGCCCGGACGCGTCCGGGCACCTGAACGACGACGCCCCGCATGAGCGGGGCGTCGTCGTTTCACTGCAGAGGTATCAGTGCGACACCGCCCCGCTGGCCCCCAGGCCAGTCTGGGAACGCACGAACTGCGGGAAGAACAGCGCGCGCTCGTCCTCGGCAGCCTTGGACTTGTCGGTGACCGAGAAGAACCAGATACCGGCGAACGCAATGAGCATCGAGAACAGCGCCGGGTACTCGTACGGGTAGATGGCTTTCTCGTGACCGAGGATCTGCACCCAGATGGTTGGGCCGAGGACCATCAGGCCTACCGCGCTGATCAGGCCCATCCAGCCGCCGATCATCGCACCGCGGGTGGTCAGCTTCTTCCAGTACATCGAAAGCAGCAGCACCGGGAAGTTGCAGCTGGCCGCGATGGAGAACGCCAGGCCCACCATGAAGGCGATGTTCTGTTTCTCGAACAGGATGCCCAGGCCAATCGCCAACACGCCCAAGGCGACGGTGGTGATCTTCGACACGCGAATCTCATCCTTGTCGTTGGCCTTGCCCTTGCGCCAGACGCTGGCATACAGGTCATGCGACACCGCCGAGGCACCGGCCAGGGTCAGACCGGCGACCACCGCCAGAATGGTGGCGAACGCCACTGCCGAGATGAAGCCCAGGAACACACTGCCACCGACCGCATCGGCCAGGTGCACCGCTGCCATGTTGTTGCCACCGATCAAGGCGCCGGCAGCGTCCTTGAAGTCCGGGTTGGTGCTGACCAGCAGGATCGCGCCAAAGCCGATGATGAAGGTCAGGATGTAGAAGTAACCGATGAAACCGGTGGCATAGAGCACCGACTTGCGCGCCTCTTTGGCGTCGCTCACGGTGAAGAAGCGCATCAGGATGTGCGGCAGGCCCGCAGTACCGAACATCAGCGCCAGGCCCAGGGAGAACGCCGAGATCGGGTCCTTGACCAGGCCGCCCGGGCTCATGATCGCCTCACCCTTGGCGTGGACCTTGATCGCCTCGGAGAACAGCGTATTGAAGTCGAAGCCCACGTGCTTCATCACCATCAACGCCATGAAGCTCGCACCGGACAGCAGCAGCACCGCCTTGATGATCTGCACCCAGGTGGTCGCCAGCATGCCGCCGAACAGCACGTACAGGCACATCAGGATACCGACCAGAATCACCGCGACGTGGTAGTCCAGGCCGAACAACAGCTGGATCAGCTTACCGGCACCGACCATCTGGGCAATCAGGTAGAAGGCCACCACCACCAGCGAGCCCGAAGCCGACAAGGTGCGGATTTCCTTCTGCCCGAGGCGATACGAGGCCACATCGGCGAAGGTGTACTTGCCCAGGTTACGCAGGCGTTCGGCAATCAGGAACAGGATGATCGGCCAACCGACCAGGAAGCCGATGGAGTAGATCAGGCCATCGTAGCCCGAGGTGAACACCAGTGCGGAAATCCCCAGGAACGAGGCAGCCGACATGTAGTCGCCAGCGATCGCCAGGCCGTTCTGGAAGCCAGTGATCTTGCCGCCGGCGGCGTAGTAGTCAGCGGCCGACTTGTTGCGCTTGGACGCCCAGTAGGTGATACCCAGGGTAAACGCGACGAAGGCAACGAACATGGCGATGGCCGAGACGTTCAGCGGCTGCTTGTGCACTTCGCCGGTCAGCGCATCGGCGGCCCAGACGGCCGGGGCGAAGGCCGCAAAGGCCAGTACAGCGAGTTTTTTGGCGTGACCGATCATTGCTTGGCCTCCTCGAGAATGGCCTTGTTCAACTGGTCGAACTCGCCGTTGGCGCGACGCACGTAGATGGCGGTGAGCACGAATGCCGAGAGGATCAGGCCGACGCCCAGGGGAATACCCCAGGTGATCGACGACTCGGGGCTAAGCTTGGCGCCAAGGACTTGCGGGCCATAGGCGATGAGGAGGATGAAGGCGCAGTAGAGGCCGAGCATGATCGCCGAGAGTATCCAGGCGAAGCGCTCGCGCTTGGTGACCAGCTCCTTGAAGCGCGGACTGTTCTGTATCGATTGGTAAATGCTGTCGTTCATTGTTTTTGTCCTAGCAGCACAGATAAGGGAGAACCCGACTCCACTTTATGCTGCCGATGGACGCCAACCAGACGACCTTAGTCTTAGATGCAAGGGTGTTTTACAAATTTCGCAACAACCCTCTACGCACGGCGGGGCAAACCCGCTCCGACCTTCAAGGTCGGAGCGGGTTTGCCCCGCGCAAGCGAAGTACCTGGCAATCCTTACTTGCCGGTCCACTCCTTGACTCGATCCGGGTGCTTGGCAACCCAATCCTTGGCCGCGGCTTCAGGCTTGGCGCCCTCCTGGATAGCCAGCATTACCTCGCCGATCTCGTCCTTGGACTGCCAGCTGAACTTCTTGAGGAACTCGGCCACTTCCGGGGCCTTGGTCGCCAGTTCCTTGCTGCCGATGCTATTGACCGTCTCGGCAGCGCCATACACACCTTTCGGGTCTTCGAGGAACTTCAACTTCCACTTGGCGAACATCCAATGCGGCACCCAACCGGTCACCGCGATCGATTGCTGCTTGGCGTAGGAGCGCCCGAGTTCGGCGGTCATCGCGGCGCCGGAACTTGCAGTGAGCTTGTAACCGGTGAGGTCGTAGTCCTTGATGGCCTGCTCGGTCTTGAGCATGACCCCGGAGCCTGCATCAATGCCGACGATCTTCTGCTTGAAGCTCTGATCGGTCTTAAGGTCTGCGATGCTGTTGGCCTTGACGTACTCAGGGACAATCAGGCCGATCTTGGCATCCTTGAAGTTCGGACCATAATCGACCACGTTGTCCTTGTTCTTGGCCCAGTACTCTCCGTGGGTCACCGGCAGCCAAGCCGAGAGCATGGCATCCAGTTTGCCTGTGGCTACGCCCTGCCACATAATGCCGGTGGCCACGGCCTGCAATTTCACGTCGTAGCCGAGCTTCTGCTTGATCACTTCGGCGGCCACGTTGGTGGTCGCCACACTGTCGGACCAGCCATCCACGTAACCGATGCTCACCTCTTTGGCCATTGCCTGTGCAGTGCTCATGGCCAATACCAGGGCGGTACCCACCCCCAGGAAACGTCGCATACTCATCAAAGCATCCCCTCGTCAGGTCTTGGAGATTGCATCATCGACCTGAGGCCCAGTGCGACCTGATCTGTCAGCGACCTTTAGCCAACAGTCCGCGACAGCACTGTGCCATTAGCGCCATGGCGCTCAGGACGCCTGCGCGATCCTTGCATGCCAAAGGCTTGGCGCCGGGCTACTATCACTGGCTTTCGCGTATCAGACGATGGACCGACCGATGTTCCGCACTTCCTACCTGCTTGCCTGCCTGCTCGCCCTCAGCGGCCTTGGCGCCTTGTGGTACGGCCTGGGCAAGCCCGTGCAACTGCCCGATGCCGCCAGCCCGACGCATAAGTTGCAGTGCGCCTCCTACACCCCGTTCGACAAAGACCAGTCGCCGTTCGATCAACCGTTCCAACTGCGTCCGGCACGCCTGGATGCCGACCTGGCGCTGCTGGCCGAGCGTTTCCAGTGCATTCGTACCTATTCGCAGACCGGCCTCGAGGCCATCCCGGCACTGGCGCGCAAGCATGGCCTGAAGGTGATGCTCGGCGCCTGGGTCAACGCCAATCCTGTCGACACCGACAAAGAGATCGGCCTGCTGATCGCTGCGGCCAACGCCAACCCGGATGTAGTCAGTGCCGTGATCGTCGGCAACGAGACGCTGCTGCGCAAGGAGGTCACCGCTGAGCGCCTGGCCCAACTGATCGGCAAGGTGAAAAGCCAGGTCACGGTTCCGGTGACCTACGCCGATGTCTGGGAGTTCTGGCTACAACATCCACAGATCGCGCCCGCGGTGGATTTTCTCACCATCCACCTGTTGCCCTACTGGGAGGACGATCCGCGCGGCATCGACGCGGCCTTGGCGCATGTGGCCGAGGTACGCCAGGTGTTTGGCCAGCGCTTCGCGCCCAAGGACATCCTGATCGGGGAAACCGGCTGGCCCAGCGAGGGCCGCCAACGTGAAACGGCAGTGCCCAGCCGGGTCAACGAAGCACGCTTCATTCGCGGCTTCGTCGCCCTGGCCGAGGCCAATGGCTGGCACTACAACTTGATCGAGGCCTTCGACCAACCCTGGAAACGCGCCAGCGAAGGCGCGGTGGGCGGTTACTGGGGGCTGTACGACGCCGATCGGCAGGACAAAGGCGTGCTCGAAGGGCCGGTGAGCAACCTGGCGCTGTGGCCACAGTGGCTGCTGGCCTCGATGAGCCTGTGGCTGGCTACCTTGGCGCTGGCCGGACGCCCGGCCAACGCCCGCGCCGCACTGCTGTTGCCGCTGCTGGCCGCGTTGGGTGCCGCCAGCCTGGGGCTGTGGGGCGAGCTGATGCGCACCCACGCACGATTTGCCGCAGAGTGGCTGTGGGCGTTAGTGCTAGCTGGGCTCAACCTGCTGGTGCTGGCGCATGCCAGCTTGGCCCTGGCCCGACGCGACGGCTGGCGCCAGCGGTTGTTCGCCTGGCTCGAAGCGCATGCCGGCAAATGGCTGCTGGCGGCCGGCTTCGCTGGGGCGGTGAGCATGCTGGCGATGGTCTTCGACCCGCGCTATCGCAGCTTCCCCAGCGCCGCACTGCTGCTACCAGCGGTGGTATATCTGCTGCGCCCGGTCAAGGCGGCGCGGGCGGAGGTGGCGTTGCTCGCCCTGATCGTCGGCGCCGGGGTAATGCCGCAGCTTTACCACGAGGGGCTGGCGAACCGGCAGGCCTGGGGCTGGGCGCTGGTCAGCGTGCTGATGGTCGGGGCGTTGTGGCGTAGCGTGCGAGTGCGTAAGGCCTGAGCGCGCGGCCCTGCTGGGGGGCGGGCCGGCCGCAAAGGGGCGTACAGCGCCCCTGTTAGCCATTGCGCGATGAGCGCACCAACCGCAACCCTGCCAGCACCACCGCGAACACGGCAATGCTCGCGGTGTACAGCACCAGCGCCGGCACCCCGAACAGCAGCGCCAGCAGCGCCAAACCCGCGCCGCTAAGCCCTGAAACCCAGTGGGCCAGCAGCGCAAGCCCCAACGCGCACCAGGCGAGCACTTGATGATGAATCGCCAATCCCAGGAGCGCACGCGCCTGGCATTGCCAGTATTCTCCGGGCACCGCGCACAGGCCTACCCAGCGGGCATCTTCCATCAATCCATAGCGCACGCCATAACTGGCGGCCAGCCAGGCGCCCAGCACCGCCAGCACCACGGTGACCTGCAGCGAACGAGGCATCCAGTTCTCCTATAGCGGTCATCGAAACGCAGCATGATGGCCCACACACAAAGGTAAGGCAAAATCATGGCCAGACAGCTATGTTGCTGAGATTACCGAGTGCGGCAAAATCTGGTGCGACGAACGACATTACCCCGGCAACTTTGCCGGGCGCGCCGTGGTCCTAGCCTGCGTACCGCATCACCTTGCGTTTTCCTTGGGGGAATCAATGTTCAGACCTTTGCGCCTCGTCGCCTTGCTTGGCGGCCTGCTCATGGCGGTGGCCGCTTCAGCGCGGGATATCGACGCCGCGAGCTACGGCTATCCGTTGACCAACCCGTTCGAGGCGACCATCGCCACGACCCCGCCGGACCAGCGCCCGACGCTGCCCAGCGACGAGGACATCGACCAGGACGACTACAGCCTGAACCTGCGCCCGGAGCGCGAGTTCACACTGCCGGACAACTTCTGGTCAGTGAAGAAATTGCGCTATCGGCTGGCCAAGCAGGATCACGCAGCGCCGCTGATCTTTCTGATTGCCGGCACCGGGGCGCCCTACTCCAGTTCGATCAACGAATACCTGAAGAAGCTTTTCTACCAGGCCGGTTATCACGTGGTACAGCTGTCCTCTCCGACCAGCTGGGACTTCATGAGCGCAGCCTCGCGCTTCGCGACCCCTGGGGTGTCGGTGGAGGATGCCAAGGACCTGTACCGGGTCATGCAGGCGGTTCGCGCCCAACACCCGCGCCTGCCGGTCAGTGAGTACTACTTGGCCGGCTACAGCCTGGGGGCGTTGGATGCCGCATTCGTCAGCCACCTGGACGAAACCCGCCGCAGTTTCAATTTCAAGCGTGTGCTGTTGCTCAACCCACCGGTGAACCTGTACACCTCGATAAGCAACCTGGACAAGATGGTGCAGACCCGGGTCAAGGGCATCGACAAAAGCACCACGTTCTACGAGCTGATGCTGGAAAAGCTTACCCGCTACTTCCAGGACAAGGGCTACATCGACCTCAACGAGGCGCTGCTGTACGACTTCCAGAACTCCCGCGAGCACCTGTCCAACGAGCAGATGGCCATGCTGATCGGCACCTCGTTCCGCTTCTCGGCGGCCGACATCGCTTTCACCTCGGACCTGATCAACCGCCGCGGCCTGATCATTCCGCCGAAAATGCCGATCACCGAGGGCAGCAGCCTTACGCCATTCTTCAAGCGTGCCCTGCAGTGCGACTTCGACTGCTACCTCACCGAACAAGTCATCCCCATGTGGCGCGCGCGTACCGATGGCAACAGCTTGTTGCAGTTGGTGGATCAGGTGAGCCTTTACGCGCTGGAAGACTACCTGCGCGATAGTCCGAAGATCGCCGTGATGCACAACGCCGACGACGTGATCCTTGGCCCTGGCGACATCGGTTTCCTGCGTCGGGTGTTCGGCGACCGGCTGACCCTCTACCCCCATGGTGGCCATTGCGGCAACCTCAACTACCGCGTCAACAGCGACGCCATGCTGGAGTTCTTCCGTGGTTAATCGTCTGCTGCTCGTCACTGCCCTGCTCGCCTGTGGCCCTGCCTTGGCCGAGGAAGTCGCCCCCCGCGCCAGCGTGGTCGAGAGCGACGCGATTGGCACCTTGTCGGCGGAGCCCGATGGCTTCCTCGATCCGCTGCGGCAGTTGAAATTCAACCCCGGACTGGACCAGCGCGAGTTCGAGCGCTCGACCCTGGGGGCGCTGAACATCTACGACCCGCTGGAGTCGATGAACCGGCGTATCTACCACTTCAACTACCGCTTCGATGAGTGGGTGTTCCTGCCGGTGGTCAATGGTTACCGTTACATCACCCCAGGCTTCGTGCGTACCGGGGTGACCAACTTCTTCAATAACCTGGGCGATGTGCCGAACTTGTTCAACAGCGTGTTGCAACTCAAGGCCAAGCGGTCGGCCGAGATCACTGCACGGTTGATGTTCAATACCATCATCGGCGTGGGCGGGCTGTGGGACCCGGCAACCAAGATGGGGCTGGCGCGCCAGAGCGAGGACTTTGGGCAGACCTTGGGTTACTACGGGGTGCCGGAGGGACCTTACATCATGCTGCCGATCCTGGGGCCTTCGAACCTGCGCGATACAACCGGGTTGGTGGTGGACTACGCGGGAGAGCAGGCGGTCAACTATCTGGATATGGCCGATACGGCGAACGATCACCCGGAAATTACCGTGCTCAAGGCGGTGGACAAGCGCTATACGACCAACTTCCGGTATGGGCAGACCAACTCGCCGTTTGAGTATGAGAAGGTGCGGTATGTGTATACGCAGGCGCGCAAGTTGCAGATAGCGGAGTGAGGGTTTGGGTTGTGGGGTTGGTTGTGGGTTTGTATTGAAAGATGTAGGCGCATGCTTTGGCTTGGGGGACTTCGAGTCACCTTTCCGCCCTTACGGCGGGTCCCTTTTTGAAGCATCAAAAAGGAACCAAAAAATGCTCGCTCCATCATCCGGCCCCTGCGCTGCGCGCAGGGGTTCCCTCGCTCCGGCGCCTTTCGGGCCCGAGCGGCCTACGACTTGCTACGCAAGTCTACATCTCGCGCCTTCGGCTGCGCCGAAGGGTGCTGCGCACCTGGCCCTACAGACGCCTACACTCGGCCTCCTGAAGTCGCAATTGGCGGCGCCTGGGCTATTGCGCGCTTAGAAGCGAGAGCAAGAGCAAGAGCAAGAGCAAGAGCAAGAGCAGCAAAATTATTTGTTTGAATTGATTAGGGCGTTGTTTGCACTTAGGTATTCGCGGGCAAGCCCGCTCCCACAGTGCAATGCTTGAAGCTTGAAGCTTGAAGCTTGAAGCTTGAAGCTTGAAGCTTGAAGCTTGAAGCTTGAAGCTTGAAGACTATGGAACCTTTGTGGGAGCGGGCTTGCCCGCGAATACCATCCAGAGTTCCCACACTTGCAACTAGCGGTTAGCTGCGCAAGTACAGGCGCCACCCCTAACTTCGCGACTTCAGTAGGCCGAGCGGAGGTGACTGGAGGGCCCAAGGTGCGCAGCACCCTTCGGCGCAGCCGAAGGCGCGAGATGTAGACTTGCGTAGCAAGTCGTAGGCCGCGCGGGCCCGCAAGTCACCGTAGCGAGGGAACCCCGGAGCGAAGCGCAGGGGCCGAATGAATGGAGCGCCACGGCTTTGGTTACTTTGGCCACGACCAAAGTAACCCGCCGTAAGGGCGGAAAGGTGACTCAACGTCAACCAAGCTAATGAATGCGCATACACCTATCAAAACAAACCCAAAACCAAATCCAAATCCAAAATCGAAACTCAACCCCAAACTCAGATCCCAAGAAACTGACACAACTCCCGCTTCTTGGCCAACGCATCACGCCGCCCCAACTCAATCAACTCACAGCAATAACTCGCCTCAAACAGCAAGTAACTCAGAACCCCCGCCCCACTGGTCTTGGTAGCACCCGGCCCACGCAAGAACACCCGTAGCGCAGCCGGCAACTCACGCCGATGCCGCGCCGCAATCTCATCCAGCGGCTGACTAGGCGCCACGACCAAAACCTCGATCGGCGCCAAACCCAACCGCCGCGTGTCCAAATGCGCAGGCAGCAGATGGCTCAGGTGATTAAGCCGCTGCAACAGCTCAATGTCATCCTCAAGGCTATCGATGAACGTGCTGTTGAGCATGTGCCCGCCGATCTGCGCCAGGCTCGGCTGCCGCCCGCTGAACAGCCGCTGCGTGGGCAACGGCGGCGAAGGACGCTGCGGGTTGCCACTGACCCCCACCACTAGTACACGGCTCGCCCCAAGGTGCAACGCCGGGCTGATCGGCGCCGACTGGCGCACCGCGCCGTCACCGAAATACTCCTCGCCCAGCCGCACCGGCGCGAACAACAAGGGAATCGCAGAACTCGCCAGCAAATGCTCGACCGTCAACGCAGTGGGTACGCCAACGCGACGATGGCGCAGCCAGGGCTCAATACTGTCGCGCCCCTGGTAGAACGTCACCGCCTGGCCAGACTCGTAGCCGAAGGCGGTCACGGCAATGGCTTGCAGCTGGTTCGCCGCCAGCGAGTGAGCAATACCATCAAGGTTCAGGTGCTCGTGCAACAGGCCGCGCAGCGGGCGACTGTCGAGCAACGCCACTGGCACCTGGCCCCCGAGGCCGAGCAAGCTATGCCCGACGAAGCGCGACGCCTGCCGGATGACCCCAGGCCAATCACTGCGCAGTACCAGATGGCTGCGAAAGTTCTGCCAGAACGCCGTCAGGTGCTGCACCGACTCGCTGAAACGCGTGGCACCACTGGCAAGCTTGACGGCGTTGATGGCGCCTGCCGAGGTGCCCACGATCACCGGAAAGGGATTCGGCGCGCCTGGGGGCAGCAGCTCAGCGATACCGGCAAGCACGCCAACCTGATAGGCGGCGCGGGCACCGCCGCCAGAGAGGATCAGGCCGGTGGTTGGGGTCATGCTTCCTTCCTGGATCATGGTTGACAGGTCCGGCCTCTTCGCGGGTAAACCCACTTTCACAGGTACAGCATCAGGCTCACCCGCGAACAGGTGGGCCGTGCCATCGAAACCTCAGCGTTTTTTCTTGTCGTACAGCCGTGGCTCACCCTCAGGCCGCGATTTGAACCGCCGGTGCGCCCACAAATACTGCTCAGGACACTCACGCAACACACCCTCGACCCACTGATTGATGCGCAGGCAATCGGCTTCTTCGGTCTCGCCGGGGAAGCCCTCGAGCGGCGGATGCACCACCAGACGGTATCCGCTGCCATCTTCAAGGCGTTTCTGGGTGAACGGGATGACCCGCGCCTTGCCTAGTCGGGCGAACTTGCTGGTAGCGGTGACCGTGGCCGCCGGGATACCGAACAGCGGCACGAAAATACTCTGCTTGGTGCCGTAGTCTTGGTCTGGCGCGTACCAGATCGCGCGGCCCTTGCGCAGCAACTTGAGCATGCCCCGCACATCGTCGCGCTCCACCGCCAACGAATCGAGATTGTGACGCTCGCGGCCACGGCGCTGGATGAAGTCGAACACCGGATTGCCATGCTCGCGGTACATGCCGTCGATGGTGTGGACCTGCCCCAACAGCGCCGCGCCGATCTCCAGGGTGGTGAAGTGCACGGCCATCAGGATGGCGCCTTCGCCATCGCGCTGTGCGGCCTGCAGGTGCTCAAGACCTTCGATGTGCGCCAGACGCGCCAACCGGGCCTTTGGCCACCACCAGCTCATGGCCATCTCGAAGAAGGCGATGCCGGTGGAGGCGAAATTTTCCTTGAGCAGACGTTGCCGCTCGTCGCCCGACAGATGCGCAAAACACAGCTCCAGGTTGCGCGCAGCAATACGCCGGCGCTCGCCCGCCAGGCGGTACATCACCGCGCCCAGGCCGCGCCCCAGCACCAGCAGCACGCGGTAGGGCAGTTGAGCCACCAGCCACAGCAGGCCCAGGCCGAGCCACAAGGCCCAGAATCGTGGGTGGAGGTACAGGGTACGAAAACGCGGGCGTTCCATTGAAGCTTCCGGCAAGACAAGGGCCGGGCATTCTACATCGGTTGCGGGCAATCGGTCTTATCGCTATAAGTCAGGGCACTTTTTTCGCAACAAGCCGTCTATGCAGACCATGAGCCTCAACCAGACACCCGACATCGCCCCCGTGTTCCAGCTCAAGGGCAGCATGCTTGCCATCACCGTGCTGGAACTCGCGCGTAACGACCTCGAATCCCTCGACCGCCAACTGGCGGCCAAGGTAATCCAGGCGCCGAATTTCTTCAGCAATACGCCGCTGGTGCTGGCGCTGGACAAGCTACCCGCCGACGAGGGCGCCATCGACCTGCCCGGGCTGATGCGCATCTGCCGCCATCACGGCCTGCGGACCTTGGCGATCCGCGCCAGCCGCATCGAGGATATCGCCGCCGCGATTGCCATCGACCTGCCGGTACTGCCGCCCTCAGGGGCCCGCGAGCGGCCGCTCGAACCGGAACCGCAGGCGAAGAAACCCGAACCCACCCCACCACCGCCACCCGCCGAGCCCGAAGTGCGCCCGACGCGCATCATCACCTCGCCGGTGCGCGGTGGCCAACAGATCTACGCCCAGGGCGGCGACCTGGTGGTGACAGGCTCGGTGAGCCCCGGTGCGGAACTTCTGGCCGACGGCAACATCCATGTGTACGGCGCCATGCGCGGTCGCGCCCTGGCCGGCATCAAGGGTAATACCCGAGCACGTATCTTCTGCCAGCAGATGACTGCGGAAATGGTCTCGATCGCCGGTCAGTACAAGGTCTGCGAAGACCTGCGCCGCGACCCGCTGTGGGGCACTGGCGTACAGGTCAGCCTGTCTGGCGATGTGTTGAACATCACCCGTCTTTAACGGATACTTGCCGGCATTTTTAGCGCAACTTTTTTCCTGTTGCCGTTTTTTGTATTTGCAGGGACGTCTGTCCCGACTTATTTAGGGGTGAAACACCTTGGCCAAGATTCTCGTGGTTACTTCCGGCAAGGGGGGTGTGGGCAAGACCACCACCAGCGCCGCTATCGGTACCGGGCTCGCACTGCGCGGCTATAAGACCGTCATCGTCGACTTCGACGTCGGCCTGCGTAACCTCGACCTGATCATGGGCTGCGAACGCCGCGTGGTGTACGACTTCGTCAACGTGGTCAATGGCGAGGCCAACCTGCAACAGGCCCTGATCAAGGACAAGCGCCTAGAGAACCTGTTCGTGCTGGCTGCAAGCCAGACCCGCGACAAGGACGCCCTCACCCAGGAAGGCGTCGAGAAAGTCCTGATGGAACTCAAGGAGCAGTTCGACTACGTCATCTGCGACTCGCCGGCCGGTATCGAAAAAGGCGCGCACCTGGCGATGTATTTCGCTGACGAAGCCATCGTCGTGACCAACCCGGAAGTGTCCTCGGTACGTGACTCGGACCGCATGCTGGGCATTCTGTCGAGCAAGTCGCGCCGCTCCGAAAACGGCGAGGAGCCGATCAAGGAACACCTGCTGATCACCCGTTACCACCCCGAGCGCGTCGAAAAGGGCGAAATGCTCAGCATCGCCGACGTCGAAGAAATCCTGGCGATCAAGCTCAAGGGTGTGATCCCAGAATCGCAAGCCGTACTGAAGGCCTCCAACCAGGGCATCCCGGTCATCCTTGACGACCAGAGCGATGCCGGCCAGGCGTACAGTGATACCGTCGACCGTTTGCTGGGCAAAGAAAAGCCCCTGCGGTTCATCGATGTGCAGAAGCAAGGATTCTTCGCGCGTCTGTTTGGAGGCAAGTAAACCATGAACCTTTTTGACTTCTTTCGTGGCAGGCAGAAACAGACCAGCGCGTCGGTAGCGAAAGAGCGTCTACAGATCATCGTGGCGCACGAGCGCGGCCAGCGCAGCACCCCGGACTACCTGCCCGCCTTGCAGAAGGAACTGGTCGAGGTGATCCGCAAATACGTCATCATCGGCGACGACGATGTGCAGGTGGCGCTGGAAAACCAGGGCAGCTGCTCGATCCTGGAGCTGAACATTACCTTGCCTGAGCGCTGATTCCAGCGTCTGCCGGCCGACTCTGGGGCTGCTGCGCGGCCCTTTCGCGGCACAAGGCCGCTCCTACAGGCACATACGATCGTCTGTAGGAGCGGCCTTGTGCCGCGAAAGGGCCGCGTAGTGGCCCCGGTTGCCTTCACAGAGAACCTGCAATGCCGCTGTCGAACATCCAGATCCTGCACGAGGACGCGTCCATCCTGGTGATCAACAAGCCGACCCTGCTGCTGTCGGTGCCGGGGCGTGCCGAGGACAACAAGGACTGCCTGATCACCCGCCTGCAAGAAAACGGCTACCCCGACGCCCTGATCGTCCATCGCTTGGACTGGGAAACCTCCGGGATCATTCTGCTGGCCCGGGACGCTGACAGCCACCGCGAGCTGTCGCGCCAGTTCCACGACCGCGAGACCGAAAAAGCCTACACCGCGCTGTGCTGGGGCCAGCCTGCGCTGGACAGCGGCAGTATCGACCTGCCGCTGCGCTATGACCCGCCGACCAAGCCACGCCATGTGGTGGACCACGAACAGGGCAAGCATGCGCTGACCTTCTGGCGCATCGTCGAGCGCTGTGGCGACCACTGCCGGGTGGAGCTGACACCGATCACCGGGCGCTCGCACCAACTGCGCGTGCACATGTTGTCGATCGGCCACCCGCTGCTGGGCGACCGTCTGTACGCCAACCCCGAGGCGCTGGCCGCCCATGAACGACTGTGCCTGCACGCCTCGATGCTGAGCTTTACCCACCCGGTTTCGGGTGAGCGGTTGAAGTTCGAGTGCCCCGCACCTTTTTAAGCTGCACGCTTCAGGCTACACGCTGCAAGAAAAAGCCACGGCAGACCGCGTATGAGCTTGCTCCGCGGACTGCTCTTGCTTGAAGCTTGCGGCTTGAAGCTCGAAGCTCGAACGGAGTGATTTATGCGCGATGCCCTCAACGCTGGCCTGATCGAATTCCTCAAGGCCTCCCCGACGCCCTTCCACGCCACCGCCAGCCTCGTGCAACGCCTCGAAGCGGCCGGCTATCAGCGCCTGGACGAACGCGAAAGCTGGGCCACGGTGCCCGGCGGGCGCTACTACGTAACCCGCAACGATTCCTCGATCATCGCCGTCAAACTTGGCAAGCAATCGCCCCTGATCGGCGGGATCCGCATGGTCGGCGCCCACACCGACAGCCCGTGCCTGCGGGTCAAGCCGCAGCCCGAGTTGCAGCGCCAGGGCTTCCTGCAACTGGGGGTCGAGGTCTACGGCGGTGCACTGCTGGCGCCCTGGTTCGACCGCGACCTGTCACTCGCCGGGCGGGTGACCTTCCGACGGGATGGCAAGGTCGAAAGCGCACTGGTGGACTTCAAGCTGCCGATCGCGATCATTCCGAACCTGGCGATCCACCTCAACCGTACCGCCAACGAAGGCTGGCAGATCAATCCGCAAAACGAACTGCCGCCAATCCTGGCGCAGGTGGCGGGTGACGAACGCATCGATTTCCGCGCGCTGCTCACCGAGCAACTGGCCCGCGAGCATGAGCTGAACGCCGACGTGGTGCTGGATTACGAGCTGAGCTTCTACGACACCCAGAGCGCGGCACTGATTGGCCTGAACGGCGACTTCATCGCCGGCGCGCGCCTGGACAACCTGCTCTCCTGCTATGCCGGCCTGCAGGCGCTGCTCAGCGCCGATAGCGACGAAACGTGCGTATTGGTGTGCACTGACCACGAGGAAGTCGGCTCTTGCTCGGCCTGCGGCGCCGATGGCCCGATGCTTGAGCAGACCCTGCAGCGCCTATTACCCGATGGCGACGACTACGTGCGCACCATCCAGCGCTCGCTGATGGTTTCCGCCGACAACGCCCATGGCGTGCACCCCAACTACGCCGACAAGCACGACGGCAACCACGGCCCCAAGCTCAACGCCGGCCCTGTGATCAAGGTCAACAACAACCAGCGCTACGCCACCAACAGCGAAACCGCTGGGTTCTTCCGCCACCTGTGCATGGCCGAGGAAGTGCCCGTACAGAGCTTCGTGGTGCGCAGCGACATGGGCTGCGGCTCGACCATCGGCCCGATCACCGCCAGCCACCTGGGTGTGCGCACCGTGGACATCGGCCTGCCGACCTTCGCCATGCACTCGATCCGCGAGTTGTGCGGCAGCCATGACCTGGCGCATCTGGTGAAGGTGCTGGGCGCGTTCTACCGCAGCCGCGAACTGCCTTGATCATCGGCAGAGCCCGCCTCGATCACTGGGGTGGGCTCCGCTGACGAGGGATCGAGCAAGGCTTCCAGGTTGAGGCGCCCCTTGGGGTCCCAGTTGATGTATTTCCACAGGGAGAAGTCTTCAGGCAGGCTGCCCTTCTCTGCCTCCGCAGTCGCTAACTGGCTCGCCACTTTTTCTCGTTCATTGGCAGGATAGTTCAGGCGTTCAGCCGGGGTCAGATGGTCAAGATACTCCAAATACCCCTTGAACAACGGGCGATCATCGCCGCTGCTAACGGCGTGCTCGATCAGGCGTGTGAAGTAATCATTATCGAGATGTGCTTTGGCCCGGAGCGCCGCACAGCGTTCTTCCTCGGTGTAATTTTTCTCGTCCTGCTCAATAGCAACTAACGCATCACGCCCCATCCCCCAGAATGGATTGTTACTGGGATCAACCTCCAGCTCCCGACGTTCGAGCAGATTCGCCAGATAGCTCACCACTTTATTGAAACGCTCGGCCTCGTCGGCCGTATAAGTCTCAGGGGGTGCCTTCTGCAAGAAGCCTTCATAACCTAGTTTAAAAAAACTGTAACTTATCCGATCAGCGAGGGCTGGAGTGCCATATATTTTGGCGTGAAGCGCTTTTGCGTCAACTATCTCTTCGGATATGGATAGCGACTCTGGCGAAAAGCTGACAGGATTTTGAGTCTCAGCTCCCTCCACACGCTCGGCCGAAGCGCGTACGGGCAGGCTGGAGCGAACTGAAAAGTTCTGCACATCGCTCGTGATCTTCATGAGCATTCCTCACATTAAATGAATGGACGCCAGCAGGCGCCCTCGAAACTTATTTAATTGTGAATCTCACCGTATAGTGATAAGGCATGTTCATGTCGATTTTTTCAAGGACGACAGTACAGTCAGCCTTTGTAGAACCTATAGACCTAGCGTCTTTCTTCCAAGTAGGAATATTGCTTGGAAACGACGCGATGTGGGAGACACTGAATCGGCATTTTTTGGCTCCGGATGCATACACAAAGCGCATACCAGAAATTGAATCAGCAAAGCTTGTGACAACAAAGGTAGACATTAATTGCGGGCCAACATCGGCCATTATTGGGCTGGCACCCCCCGACATGTGCTCATATGTATATTTTGCGATCACATTAGTCTTGTTATCAATTATCACGGTGGCCTTATTATTTCCCGCAAAGGCATAGTTGTTCGCCAACACCCCCAACAACACCCCTGCCCCAGACAAAACAACCTGCTTGAACATGACCAGTCCTCTACAAATCCCCACAAAGCGTGGTGAATGTTGTATCGGCCCATCGCTGATTTGCTGTGTAGGAAGCCGGTCTGATAAATACGTAGGAAAATTTACCTAACCCACCACCACCCCAAACTGTGATTCAAGTCATCTCGAAGCCTGCGCAACGCACTATGCTTGTAGATATCTGGTAAAGCACCGCAAGGACTGCCCCCATGTCCCCCTTCCTCTCCCTGTTCCTCCCGGTCTTCCTGTTCCTGATGGTCCTGACCATCGGCTTCAGCCTGCGCGAGCGTAATATCGGCGTGCTGATGATGGGGGTCGGCACCTTGGGTATCTTCGGCCTCACCTGCTGGAAGATCCTGGAGAAACTGCCCACATAAACCTCTACACTCGGTCCATCGTTTGACCTGAGGTAGATTTCCCGGTGCCTGCTCTCCTGCGTTGCCTGACGTTCCTGTTGCTGCTGTTGATCACCCCGGTGCACGCCGCCGGCTTGCCGGGGCTGCTGGGCAGCAGCGCCCCCGCCCAGCCCGAAGCCAGCGAGCCATTAGGCAAATCGCTGGACGAAGTGATCAAGAACCTCGAAAACGACCAGCAACGGGCAAAGCTGCTGGCTGACCTGAAGAAATTGCGCGACGCCACGAAGCAATCGCAACCCACCGTCGAGCAAGGCGTGCTGGGCCTGATCGGCGGTGCCCTGCACGATTTCGAGAAGCAGTTCAGCGGCGATGCCAGCCCGTTCGCCCGCTGGTCCCTGGAAATAGACCAGGCGGGGGACGAACTGAGCGCGTTGATCGTGCCGGTGCATCAATGGCCAGCGATTCTCTTCGGTTTCGCCGCGGTCATCGTGGTCTGGAGCCTGCTGGCCTACGCCTTCAACTGGATCGGGCACCGCGTCAGAGTACGCTTCGGCCTGACCGAGGAACTGCCGCAACACCCGCGCACCTGGGACCTGGTGCGCTTTGCCTTGCGCAAGCTCGGGCCATGGCTGGTGGCGCTGATCTTCACCGTGTACCTGAGCTTCGCCCTGCCCTCCTCGCTGGGCAAGTCCATGGCCATGGTACTGGCCTACGCACTGGTGGTCGGCACGCTGTTCTCGGCGATCTGCGTAATCGCTTTCTCGCTGCTCGACGGGCCGCACCGCCACCGCGCCCTGCACATCCTGCGTCACCAGGCATTTCGCCCGCTGTGGCTGATCGGCAGCTTCGCCGCCTTCGGCGAGGCGCTGAGCGATCCGCGCCTGACCGCCGCACTGGGCAGCCACCTGGCGCATGCCCTGGCAACCCTGGCCAACGTCGTTGCGGCGCTGTGCACCGGGCTGTTCATCCTGCGCTTTCGCCGCCCGATCGCCCACCTGATCCGCAACCAGCCGCTGTCGCGACGCCTGACCCGACGCACCCTGAGCGACACCATCGAGATCCTCGGCAGCTTCTGGTTCATCCCGGCGCTGATCCTGGTGGCGATCTCGCTGTTCGCCACCTTCGTCTCTGCCGGCGACACCAGCACTGCTCTGCGCCAGTCGTTGATGTGCACAGTGCTGGTGGTGGTGTGCATGGTGCTCAATGGGCTGGTACGCCGCCACGCAGCCAACCCCAAACGCGCCTCCCGGCGCCAGGCGGTGTACGCCGAGCGCCTGCGCAACTTTGGCTACCTGCTGGTGCACCTGTTCATTTGGTTAGTGTTCATCGAGCTGGGGCTGCGGGTGTGGGGCCAGTCGATGATCAGCTTCGCCGAGGGCGACGGTCACGACGTCAGCCTGCGCTTGCTGGGGCTGGCCGGCACGCTGATCGTCGCCTGGCTGGTGTGGATCCTCGCCGACACCGCCGTGCACCACGCCTTGGTGCGCTCGCGCCGGGGCCTGGCCAACGCCCGCGCACAAACCATGATGCCGCTGATCCGCAACGTGCTGTTCGTGGTGATTTTCATCATCGCCGTGATCGTCGCCCTGGCCAACATGGGCATGAACGTCACCCCGCTGCTGGCCGGTGCCGGCGTGATCGGCCTGGCCATCGGTTTTGGCGCACAGTCGCTGGTCGCCGACCTGATCACCGGGTTGTTCATCATCATCGAGGACTCCCTGGCCATCGATGACTACGTCGACGTCGGCGGCCATCTGGGCACGGTCGAAGGCCTGACCATCCGCACCGTGCGCCTGCGAGACATCGACGGGATCGTGCACACGATTCCGTTCAGCGAGATCAAGAGCATCAAGAACTACTCCCGGGAGTTCGGCTACGCGATCTTCCGCGTGGCGATCCCGCACAGCATGAACATCGACCAGGCCATCGCGCTGGTGCGCGAGGTCGGGCAGAAGCTGCGCAGCGACCCACTGATGCGCCGCAACATCTGGTCGCCGCTGGAGTTGCAGGGGGTCGAAAGCTTCGAATCGGGCTCGGCGGTCTTGCGGGCACGCTTCAAGACCGCGCCGATCAAGCAGTGGGAGGTGTCGCGGGCATTCAACCTGGCGCTCAAGCGCCAGCTCGACGAAGCCGGACTGGATCTGGCCACGCCGCGGTTGTCGGTGCAAGTGGTGACGGCCGGTGGCGGCAACATGGCCGACACCGCCTCATCCACCTGAACCCCGTCGTGGGGCAAATCGTGTCGGTATGCCGATGCGACTTGCCCCGCGCTGCTTGCCTACCCTGCCTCGGCCCGGATGCAAATCGCATCATGCCGCCAATACTCAAGATCACAGTCGATCAGGTGCCCATGCTGGTCGCTGTTGACCCGGGTGATGTGTAGCCCCGGGCTGCCTGCTGACACTTTCAAGGCACTCGCTGCCTCTGCCGGCAGGGCCGTTGGCAGGATCTCGAAGCATACCTTGCCATACTGGATGCGGTACTCGCGGGCATAGATCTCAGTCAGCGACTGGGCCAGGTCAAGGTTGAGGATTCCGGGAAAATATTGCGGGTTGAGGTAGTGCTCGGCATACAGCACCGCGCGCGTCGATGCGCCGCAGGCGGCAGATGCGCACCACACTCGACAGCGCCGGCAGGCGCAGACGCGCGCAAATAGCTGCCGGGGCCGGTTGCAGGCGCGCCGACAGTAGCTCGGTACTGGGCACACGGCCCTGAGCGCGGACCATGGCATGGAAGTGGCTGCGCTCGATCAAATCGTACGTCAGCCGCTCGGGCGCAACGAACCAGCCACGACGTTCCTCGCGGTAGATCAGGCCTTGGGCCTCCAACTGCACCAGCGCCTCGCGCAGGGTGATACGCGTGGTATCGAACACCTCGCTGAGCTTGCGTTCGGCCGGCAACTTGCCACCCGGCGTCAGCAAGCCGTGTTCGATCTGCTCCTGCAGCGCATGGCAGATGGCTGTTACCGCACGCGGTTGCGTCGCCTGCATCAAAGGTTACCTATCTGGACTAGTCCAGCCCCATAACAGGGCACGTGGAGAATAGTGCAAGCCTAGGCACAGCTGATGAACATCCTGTGACAAGGCCTTGGGCCAAGCCTTGCCAGATCCGGGCCAGCGCCCGCCATTGCTGGGGTTTGCAGTGGTCTACGCTGTAACTCCAAGGCCATCGACTTCCCCGGTCGGCCTGCGTCATACATCAAATTGTCACGCAAGCGGCCTACCTTGGCTCAAGGTTTGCTGACCTAGACCAACATCAGGCAGCCACAGGCTCGATTCATAACAACGACTGCAAGGCACCCACCCAAGGAGCTTCGGATGAAAAAGTTGTTCATGGCGTCACTGCTCGGTTCGGCCATCGCGTTGTCCACCTCGGCCATGGCCCAGGACCTCAAGGCCCTCGAAGAAGCGGCACGCAAGGAAGGCACGGTCAACAGCGTGGGCATGCCCGATGCCTGGGCCAACTGGAAAGGCACCTGGGACGACCTGGCCAAGAAATACGGCCTCAAGCACAGCGACACCGACATGAGTTCGGCTCAGGAAATCGCCAAGTTCGAGGCTGAAAAAGACAACGCCAGCGCTGACATCGGCGACGTCGGCGCCGCGTTCGGCCCGATCGCGGCCAACAAGGGTGTCACCCAGGCCTACAAGCCAAGCACCTGGGATCAGGTCCCGGCATGGGCCAAGGACCAGGACGGCCACTGGGCGCTGGCCTATACCGGCACCATCGCCTTCATCATCAACAAGGATCTGGTCAAGGAAGGCGAGCGCCCGACAACCTGGCACGACCTCGAAAAGGGCACGTACAAGGTCGCCATCGGTGACGTCGGTACTGCCGCCCAGGCCGCCAACGGCGTGCTTGCGGCTGCCATCGCCTACAAGGGCGATGAAGCCAACATCGAACCTGGCCTGCAATTGTTCACCAAGCTGGCCCAGCAGAAGCGTCTGTCGCTGGCCAACCCGACCATCCAGACCCTCGAGAAAGGCGAAGTGGAAGTCGGCGTGGTGTGGGACTTCAACGGCCTGAGCTACCGCGACCAGATCGACCCGAAACGCTTCGAGGTGCTGATCCCGTCCGACGGTTCGATCACCTCGGGCTACACCACCATCATCAACAAGTACGCCAAGCACCCGAACGCGGCCAAGCTTGCGCGCGAATACATCTTCAGCGATGCCGGGCAGACCAACCTTGCCATCGGCCATGCCCGGCCGATCCGTGCCGAGCACCTGAAGCTGCCCGCCGACGTGCAAGCCAAGCTGCTGCCCAACGAGCAGTACAAGGCGGCCCAGCCGATCAAGAACGCCGAAGCCTGGGAAGCGACCTCCAAGGCCCTGCCGCAGAAGTGGCAGGAGCAAGTGATCATCGAGATGGAATAAGGCAGCTTCAAGTTGCAAGCTGCAAGCTTCAAGTCAAAGCGAGGGTGGACAGGCCCGCTTCTTCTTGCAGCTTGTAGCTTGTAGCTTGCTTGCTGCTCCAATAGGAGCCGCCATGCAGCACAACGTCATCCTGGTCTTGCTCGACGGGCTCAACCACCAGGTCGCGCACCACGCCATGGGCCACCTGCACGCCTATGTCGAAGCCGACCGCGCCGCGCTGTACCGTGTCGAATGCGAGCTGCCGTCGCTGTCGCGGCCGCTCTACGAATGTATTCTCACGGGCGTGCCGCCAATCGACAGCGGCATCGTGCACAACAACGTCACTCGCCTGTCCAACCAGCGCAGCGTGTTCCACTACGCTCGCGAGGCTGGGTTGGGCACTGCGGCGGCGGCTTATCACTGGATGAGCGAGCTGTACAACCGCTCGCCGTTCGACCCCCTGCGTGATCGCCATACCCACGCGCCGAAACTGCCCATCCAGCACGGCCTGTTCTACTACGCCGATCATTACCCCGACTCGCATTTGCTGGCCGACGCCGAGTACCTGCGCCGACGCCATGCGCCGAACTTCCTGCTGGTGCACCCGATGAACATCGACGACGCCGGCCACCGCCATGGCCTGGACAGCAGCCAGTACCGCAACGCCGCACGCAGCGCCGATATCCTGTTGGCCGACTACCTGCCACGCTGGCTCGAAGAGGGTTACCAGGTGCTGGTGACCGCCGACCACGGCATGAACAACGACCGCTCGCACAACGGCCTTCTGGCCGAGGAGCGCGAAGTACCGTTGTTCGTGTTCGGTGATGGATTCAGCCTGGACCCTGCCGCCAAGCCCTTGCAGACCGAACTGTGCGGCACGATCTGCGAACTGCTGGGCGCCGCCCATGACAAAACCGTCTGCCGGGAGTTGCTCACGTGACGCCTACCACTTCCCGTAGCCGTGGCCGCTACCTGGCGCTGCTCTGCCTGCTGCCATTCGCGGCGTTTTTCATCGTCTTCCAGATCGCCCCGCTGGCGTGGGTAGCGATCAACAGCCTGCAAAGCGCAGGCGGCTGGGGCTTGGATAACTTCACCAAAGTGTTCGCCTCGAAGTTCTACCTGCAAGCGCTGCAACGCAGCCTTGAGATCAGTTTCTGGTCGAGCCTGTTCGGTATCCTCATTGCCGTCCTCGGCGCCTACTCGCTGCGCCAGGTGGACTCAAGGCTGCGCGACTTCGTCAGCGCCTTCGCCAACATGACCAGCAACTTCGCCGGTGTACCGCTGGCGTTCGCCTTCATCATCCTGCTGGGCTTCAACGGTGCGCTTACCCTGTTGCTCAAGCAGATCGGGTTGCTGGGGGACTTCAGCATCTACTCCAAGACTGGCCTGATCTTGGTGTACACCTATTTCCAGATCCCGCTTGGGGTGCTGCTGCTCTACCCAGCTTTCGACGCCTTGCGCGAAGACTGGCGCGAGTCCGCTGCGCTGTTGGGTGCCAGCCATTGGCAGTTCTGGCGGCACATCGGCCTGCCGGTGCTGACTCCTGCGCTGCTGGGCACCTTCGTCATCCTGCTGGCCAACGCGCTGGGCGCCTACGCCACGGTCTACGCCTTGACCACCGGCAACTTCAACGTGCTGCCGATCCGCATCGCTGCGCTGGTGGCCGGTGACATCACCCTCGACCCGAACCTGGCCAGTGCCCTGGCCATGGTGCTGGTGGGGCTGATGAGCGTAGTCACGGTGATCCATCAATGGCTGCTCAAGAGGAGCTACCATGCGCGCTGAAAAGACCTCTGGCGGGCTTTACCACCGCGTGGTGGTGTACCTGCTGTTCCTTATTCTGCTGCTACCGCTGGCCGGCACCCTGCTCTACTCGCTGGCTACCAGCTGGTCGGCCACCCTGCTGCCCAGCGGCTTGACCTTCAAGTGGTACATCGCACTCTGGAGCGAACCACGTTTTCTCGCCGCCTTCGGCCAGTCGCTGCTGGTGTGTGTCGGCGCGCTACTGCTGTCGGTGCTGCTGATCCTGCCGCTGCTGTTCGTGGTGCACTACCACTTCCCGCGCCTCGATGCGCTGATGAACGTGCTGATCCTACTGCCATTCGCGGTGCCGCCAGTGGTGTCCTCGGTGGGGCTGCTGCAGTTGTATGGCAGTGGGCCGATGGCCATGGTCGGGACGCCGTGGATCCTGATCGGCTGCTACTTCACCGTCGCGCTGCCGTTCATGTACCGGGCAATCACCAACAACCTGCAAGCGATCAACCTGCGCGACCTGATGGACGCTGCCCAACTGCTCGGCGCCAGCACCTGGCAGGCGGCACTGCTGGTGGTGCTGCCGAACCTGCGCAAGGGCTTGATGGTGGCCCTGCTGCTGTCGTTCTCGTTCCTGTTCGGCGAGTTCGTGTTCGCCAACCTGCTGGTGGGCACCCGCTACGAAACCTTGCAGGTGTACCTGAATAACATGCGTAACAGCAGCGGCCACTTCAACAGCGCGCTGGTGATCTCGTACTTCGCCTTCGTGCTGGTGCTGACCTGGGTCGCCAACCGCCTGAACAAGGACAAATCCTGAGATGAGCTTCGTCAGCGTCCAGAACCTGCAAAAAAGCTACGCCGGCAATCCGGTATTCGAACACATCGACTGCCAGATCCAACGCGGCGAGTTCGTCACCCTGCTCGGCCCCTCAGGCTGCGGCAAATCCACCTTGCTACGCTGCATCGCCGGCCTCACCCCGGTGGACAGCGGGCAGATCCTGCTCGATGGCCAGGACATCGTGCCGCTCAGTCCGCAAAAGCGTGGCATCGGCATGGTGTTCCAGAGCTACGCATTGTTCCCCAACATGACTGTGGAGCAGAACGTCGCCTTCGGCCTGCGCATGCAGAAGGTAAAGGCCGCCGAGAGCCAAGCGCGGGTAAGCGAAGCGCTTGAGCTGGTAGAACTGGCCAGCTTCGCCGGGCGTTATCCGCACCAGCTGTCGGGCGGGCAGTGCCAGCGTGTGGCGCTGGCCCGCTCGCTGGTCACGCGGCCTCGCCTGCTGTTGCTCGACGAGCCGCTGTCGGCCCTCGATGCACGGATTCGCAAGCACCTGCGCGAGCAAATCCGCACCATCCAGCGCGAGCTGGGGCTGACCACGATCTTCGTCACCCATGATCAGGAAGAGGCACTGACACTGTCGGACCGTATCGTCCTGATGAACCAGGGGCGCATCGTCCAGAGCGGTGATGCCGAGACCCTCTACACCGCGCCTGTGGACCTGTTCGCCGCAGGCTTCATCGGCAACTACAACCTGCTCGATGCCGATAGCGCCAGTCGCCTGCTGGAGCGCCCAGTGACCAGCCGCCTGGCGATCCGCCCGGAGTCAATCAGCCTCGGCCTGCACGGTGCGCTCGACGCCGAGGTGCGCAGCCACAGCTTGCTGGGCAACGTGATCCGCTACCGCGTACGGGTGCGCGAGGTGGATCTGGTGGTGGATGTGCTCAACCGCTCGGCCGCCGATCTACACGCCGACGGGCAACGGGTATCCTTGTCGATCGACCCCACGGCGCTACGGGAAGTGGCCTAAGGAGACTCAACGCATGGCTTTGGCAATTTTCGATCTGGACGAAACCCTGATCCACGGCGACTGCGCGTCGCTGTGGAGCGAGCAGATGGCACGCCTGGGCTGGGTAGACGGCGAGCGTTTCCTGCAGCGCGACCACGCGTTGATGGAGGCCTACGGCAAAGGTCAGCTACAGATGGAGGACTACATGGCGTTCAGCCTGGAGCCGATCGCCGGGCGCACCCTGGAAGAAGTGGCACATCTGGTGGAGCCGTGGGTGGAGGACGTGATCGAGCCGATCATTTTCGGCGATGCCTGCCACTGTATCGCCGAGCACCGCAAGCGTGGCGACCGTATTCTGATCATCTCGGCCAGCGGCACGCACCTGGTCGGGCCAATCGCGGCTCGCCTGGGCGTAGACGAATACCTGGCCATCGAGCTGGAGGCGCTCAACGGGGTGTACACCGGCAAGACCCGCGGTGTGCTGACCTACCGTGAAGGCAAGATCACCCGGCTGCTGGAATGGCTGGACCAGGAGCAAGAAAATCTGGAAGGGGCGAGTTTCTATTCCGATTCGAGGAATGACTTGCCGCTGCTGCTGAAGGTGGACCATCCGTTCGCGGTAAACCCGGATGCGGTGCTCAGGGAGCATGCGCAGACCCATGGCTGGCCGGTGCTGAGCTGGAGCTGAAGCTTGTAGCACCCATCATGGATGCCCCCACAGGGACCACACTGTCGCTGAAACGACGGTGATCCTGTGGGAGCGGGTTTACCCGCGAACAGGCCGGGCCTGCTTATGCCAGGCTCGGGTCGATCACCATCACCAACTTGCCCGACACCTGGTTGCTCTCAAGCTCGGCATACGCCGCCTGGGCAAACTCGGCAGGGTAGGTGTCGACCAGTTGCGGCGACAACCGCCCTTCGGCGAACAGCGGCCATACCTGCTGGTGCAACTCGCGCAGCAACTCGGCCTTGAAGTCATCGTCGCGGTTACGCAGGGTGGAGCCGGTGATATTCAAGCGTTTGCCCAGCACCACCGCCAGGTCCAACTCGAACGTGCGCCCGCCCATCAAGCCGATGACCACCCAACGTCCATCACGCGCCAGCAACTCAAGATTGAGCGAGCCATAGCTCGCCCCCACCGGGTCGAGGATCACATCGAACGGCCCGAAGTCCTTGAGCGCATCGAGGTTTGCATTGCGCACCACACCACCCGCCGCCCCCAGCGCCTGACAGTAAGCCAGACGCTCCGGGGAACCGACACTGACCCAGACAGGGCTGCCGAATGCCTTGCACAGCTGGATCGCCGCCGAGCCGACGCCGCTGGCGCCCGCGTGCACCAGGACCTTTTCGCCAGCCTTGAGCGCACCCAGCTGGAAAATGTTCAGCCAGGCCGTGGCATACACCTCAGGCAACGCGGCCGCCTCGTGCAGGCTCAGGCCCTCGGGCACCGGCAGCACATGCCCAGCATCCACCACCACTTCCTCGGCCATCGCGCCGCTGGCCAGCAATGCGCAGACCCGATCGCCCACGCGCCAATTGGCGCCGGCGCCGACTTCCTCGATCACCCCGGCGCATTCCAGACCCATGTACGGGCTGGCCCCCGGAGGTGGTGGGTACAAACCCTTCATCTGCAACAGGTCGGCACGGTTCAGCCCAGCGGCGGCCACTCGAATGCGTACCTGCCCTGTGTCGCAAGCCGGACGTTCGGCCTCGACCCAGGTGACATGTCCGTCAACGCCTTGCAATGCTTTCACAGTGCCTCCATAGTTGATTCATCAGCGAGCCTGGGGAACGCTTGTCCCCGGGCTTTTTGCAGTATTTGTCCGGCTCAATGGAACCGGCAACGGAAAAGACGGCCTACTATGCGTGATCAATTGCCTCCACGTCGAATCAGCATGAAGCATTTCCTCCCCAGCACCGCCCTCGCCCTCATGATCGGGCTTGGCAGCCTCACGCTCGGTGGCAATGCGGCCGCCGCCAACAAGTGGGACAGCCTGCAACCGGACCGTGACGAAATCGTCGCCAGCCTCAACGTGGTCGAGCTGCTCAAGCGCCACCACTACAGCAAGCCGCCGCTGGACGATGCCCGTTCGGTGATCATCTACGACAGCTACATCAAGTTGCTCGACCCCTCGCGCAGCTATTTCACCGCCGCCGATATCGCTGAGTTCGACAAATGGAAGACGCAGTTCGACGACTTCCTCAAAAGTGGCAACCTCGACCCCGGCTTTACCATCTACAAGCGCTACCTGGACCGCGTGAAGCAGCGTCTGGACTTCGCCCTGGCCGAGCTGAACAAGGGCGTCGACAAGATCGACTTCACCGTCAAGGAAGACCTGTTGGTCGACCGCAAGGACGCCCCGTGGATGAAGAACCAGGCCGAACTCGACGAGTTGTGGCGCAAGCGCGTCAAAGACGAAGTGCTGCGCCAGAAGATCGCTGGCAAGGACTTCAAGCAGATTCAGGAAACCCTGATCAAGCGTTACAAGAACCAGGCCTCGCGCCTGGACCAGACCCGCGCCGAAGACATCTTCCAGGCTTACATCAACACCTTCGCGCAGTCCTACGACCCGCACACCAACTACCTCTCGCCGGACAACGCCGAAAACTTCGACATCAATATGAGTTTGTCGCTCGAAGGCATCGGTGCGGTGCTGCAAAGCGATAACGACCAAGTCAAGATCGTACGCCTGGTGCCAGCAGGCCCGGCGGCCAAGACCAAGCAGGTCGCGCCGGCCGACAAGATCATCGGCGTGGCCCAGGGCAACAAGGAAATGGTCGATGTGGTCGGCTGGCGCCTGGACGAGGTGGTCAAGCTGATCCGCGGTCCGAAAGGCTCGGTAGTGCGCCTTGAGGTCATTCCGGCCAGCAATGCGCCGAACGACCAGACCAGCAAGATCGTCTCGATCACCCGTGAAGCCGTGAAGCTCGAAGAGCAGGCGGCGAAGAAGTCGGTGCTCAAGCTCAAGCAGAATGGCCGCGACTACAAGCTCGGCATCATCGAGATCCCGGCCTTCTACCTGGACTTCAAGGCCTATCGCGCCGGTGACCCGGACTACAAGAGCACCACCCGCGATGTGAAGAAACTGCTGACCGAGCTTCAAAAAGAGAAGGTCGACGGCGTGGTCATCGACCTGCGCAACAACGGCGGCGGCTCGCTGCAAGAAGCTACCGAACTGACCAGCCTGTTCATCGAGAAAGGCCCCACCGTGCTGGTACGCAACAGCGACGGGCGTGTCGACGTACTCGAAGACGAAAACCCCGGCGCGTTCTACAAAGGCCCGCTGGCGCTGCTGGTCAACCGCCTGTCCGCCTCGGCATCGGAGATCTTCGCCGGCGCCATGCAGGACTACCACCGTGCGCTGATCATCGGTGGCCAGACCTTCGGCAAGGGCACCGTGCAGACCATCCAGCCGCTCAACCATGGTGAACTCAAGCTGACCCTGGCCAAGTTCTACCGGGTTTCCGGGCAGAGCACCCAGCATCAGGGCGTACTGCCGGACATCGCCTACCCGTCGATCATCGACACCAAGGAGATCGGCGAGAGCGCGCTGCCCGAGGCCATGCCATGGGACACCATCCGCCCAGTGGTCAAGCCTGCGGCCGATCCGTTCAAGCCGTTCCTGGCCCAGCTCAAGGCCCAGCATGACGCCCGCAGCGACAAGGACCCGGAGTTCGCCTATATCCGCGACCGTCTGGCCCTCACGCAACAGCTGATGAACGAGAAAACCGTCAGCCTGAACGAGCAGGATCGCCGTGCCCGCCACGATCAGATCGAGGCCAAGCAACTGGCGCTGGAGAACGTACGGCGCAAAGCCAAGGGCGAAGAACCGCTCAAGGAGCTGAAAAAAGAAGACGAGGACGCGCTGCCCGCCGAGCCGGACGACACCAAGCCCGAAGACGACGCCTACCTATCCGAGACTGGTCGCATCCTGCTCGACTACCTGAGCCTGAGCACCTCGGTGGCCAAGCACTGAGGTGATGGCAAAATAATGTGACTTGTCATCAAACAGTCATCGCGCTGTCGTGAAATAAAAGGGTCGGACATGCCTGTGTCTGGCCCTTTTTCATTCAGGAAAGCCGTCCATGACCGTCACCGAACAGCTCAGCGCTTTGAGCGCCATCCTGGCTCAACGTAGCGTCCACAGCCTGTTCCAGCCCATCGTTTGCCTGAGCGAGCGGCGCATCCTCGGCTATGAAGCCCTGAGCCGCGGCCCCTCCAATAGCCCACTGCACTCACCGCTGACGCTGTTCGCCGTGGCGCGCCAGGCCGAACGCCTGAGTGAGCTGGAAGTGCTGTGCCGGGCCACGGCCTGCCAGCGTTTCAGCGAGCAGGGCCTGGCGGGCAAGTTATTCCTGAATGTGTCGCCTGAGTCGCTCCTGGAACCGCACCACCCTTCCGGTCGTACGTTGAAGATGCTCGAACAGTTCGGCTTGTCGCCCAGCCAAGTGGTCATCGAACTGACCGAACAGACACCTACCGAAGACTTCCAACTGCTGTTCAACGCCCTGCACCACTACCGTGACATGGGCTTCTCGATTGCCCTGGATGACCTTGGCGCAGGTTATTCGAGCCTGCGCCTGTGGTCGGAGCTGCGCCCGGACTACGTGAAAATCGACCGCCACTTCATCGATGGTATCCACCAAGATCCGCTCAAGCGTGAGTTCGTCGGCTCCATCCTGCAGATCGCCCGTGCCTCACGCGCCCAGGTGATCGCCGAGGGCATCGAACTGGCCGAAGAGTTGGCCGTGCTCAGCGAAATGGGCATCGACCTGGTGCAAGGCTACCTGCTCGGTCGCCCCCAGGAGTTCCCGCCGCACACCCCGCCCCTGCTGCCGTCGCAGACCAATCAGGCACTGGCACTGAGCGAAGACAGCTGTGACTTGAGCGCACTGCTGATCCAGCAACCAGCGGTGCCCTCGGACACCGCCACCCAGCAGGTGCTCGACGCCTTCCGCCGCCAAGCCAACCTCAACTCCCTGGCAGTGCTGGACAGTGATGGCAAGCCCTGTGGCATCGTCCACCGGCATTCGCTGGCCGATGCCCTGTTGCAGCCATTCGGCACCGACCTGTACGCACGCAAGCCGATCAGCCGGCTGATGAGCGAGGACTTCCTGGCGGTGGAGCGCGGACAATCGCTGCAACAGGTCAGCCGCCTGCTCACCAGCCGCGCTCGGCAGCGTATCGAGGAGGATTTCATCATCACCCAAGGCGGACGCTACCTGGGCTTGGGCCGGGTGATCGACGTGCTGAAACTGATCACCGAACAGAAGCTGCAGCAGGCCCGGCACGCCAACCCGCTGACCTTGCTGCCGGGCAACGTGCCGATCCAGCAGTGCCTGGCACGCCTGCTGGAGCAGCGCCAGGCGGCAGCGGTGTGTTACGTGGACATCGACAGCTTCAAACCTTTCAACGATATCTACGGCTACGCCCGCGGCGATGAAGTGCTGCTGTGCCTGGCGCAGTGCCTGCACGAATGCGTCGATCCCAGGCGTGATTTCGTCGGGCATATCGGCGGGGATGACTTCATGCTGGTGTTGGGCTCCACGGACTGGCGCGAGCGCCTGCACACCTTGGTCCAGGCCTTTGCCCGCGAATGCCTGCGCTTCTATCGGGCCGAACACATCGCGGCCGGCCGCTTCATCGCCCACAACCGCTTGGGCCAGCGCGAGACCTTTGCCCTGCTGTCACTGTCGATCGGGGTGGTCTGGCTGGAGCCAGGCAGTGCCGAACACCTGGATGCCGGGCAATTGGCCGACCTCGCCTCGCAGGCCAAGCGCCAAGCCAAGGAAACATCAGGCTCCAGCCTGAGCCTGATCGATACCCGCCTGCCGGCCTGACAAAGCCTGCGATCAGGCCTGCTCTGGATACCGGTACTCGAACACCCGCACCACCTCCGAAGCATGCCAGGACGCAGCCTCCATGCCATCCACAGGCCCCGAGAAGCGCCCCAGGCGCTCGACACACTCGAAAAAACCGGTGCGCGGCAAGCGACTGGCACCTTGGCTGATCACCAGCGAACTGCGCAGCGGCTGCTCGGCACGGGCATCGAGCAAGGCCAGGTACTCCAATGCGGCGGTCAACGTCTGCATGGCGGGACTGGGCAATTGCAGGCGTTCGAGCAGCGCACGATAAGTGAGCAGGTGACGTTGACGGCGGGCCAGGTCAAGCTCGGTCAGCAGGCTTTCCCACTGCTGGCGGCTGATCCTGACCTGGCTCATGACGGCTCGCTCCAGCCGGCCACACCCAAGTGCCAGGCCAGCGCGCGCAGGATCGCCGCATCGGGGCGTCGCTCACCGGATTCGATCATCGCCAGATACGCCGGGCTGATGCCCACATTGCGCGCCAGCAGCTGCGCATCCATACCCTTGGCCTGGCGCAATGCCGCCAGGTCGGCGAGGCTGGAGAGGCTCGCAGGGGCCTCTTCGACTGGCGAGGTAACGGCTTCGGCCGATGCCTGGGCCGGCGCCTGGCCAGCGGCAGCGAGCAAGGCCTGGTATTGCGCCCAGGGAACCACTGCGTACTCGGGCTGACCGTCCCGGCTTATGACCTGAATACCCATTACAACCCCCTTAACATTGGATTACGGCATGTAATCCGTCGGCATAACACTTATGCCAATTATATTAGCAACCTCAGGGGTTCGCCGGGAATCACTGCCCTTGGCGCTCCAGGCGCAAGGCTTCGGGGGTATCCGGCAGACGCTCTACCACCCGTAGCTTCTCCGGCGCCTGACTGGCGCGCCACGCCTTGAAACGGGCCAGTTCGTCGCCGACGGTCTTCAGCACCCAGCCCAGCACGGCGATATCGTCGAGAAAACCCACGCCCAGCAACCAGTCCGGGATCGCATCCAGGGGGCTGACGAAATACAGCAGGCCCGCGACGATGGTCACCAGGGCTTTGGGGCTTACCGCACGGTACTCACCGCGCCACCAGGCCAGGCACAGCGCCTGGAGCAGACGTACGTCCTCGCGCAGTTGGCCAAGCTTAGGCCCCTTGCGAGCCACCGCGAACAGCAATGCTGGCAAGCGCCCGCGGCTGAGCAGGCGTTCGGCCAGGGGCAGGAAGCGGGCGAAATTCCAGGGTGCGCTCATGAAACCTCCAGAGGAGCAGGCAGGTTATCCACAAATATTGTGGATAACCTTGTGAACAGGACCGGCTTTGCGCCGTTTGGCGCCCGCCCGACAAGGGCCAGGCACGGATCGGGCGTTTTTTACACAGACGTTTCAGTGCCGCAAACGTTTTGCGACGGCAAAGGTCTTGGCGCTGCATCAGGTCTACTGTGTGCGACAGTGAATGACGCGCGCGGTTCGCGTCAAGTGATGCACAAAACGACGACGCCCCGTCGAAACGGGGCGTCGTGGATGACAGCGCGTGCCTTACTCGGCCGGGGTTGGCTCGGCGTCCTGCTTGGCAGGATCCTTGATGGCCAGCAGTTCCAGGTCGAACACCAGCACCGAGTTGGCGGGGATCAGCGGGCTCGGGCTCTGGGCGCCGTAGGCCAGCTCTGCCGGGATGTACAGCTTGTACTTCTCGCCGACATGCATCAGTTGCAGGCCTTCGACCCAACCAGGGATCACGCCGCTGACGGGCAGGTCGATCGGGCTGCCGCGCTCGACGGAGCTGTCGAAGACCTTGCCATCGATCAGCTTGCCTTCGTAGTGGACGGTGACCACATCGGTGGCTTTCGGCTGTGGGCCGTCGGCCTTCTTGACCACTTCGTACTGCAGGCCCGAAGCGGTGGTGACCACGCCAGGCTTCTTGGCGTTCTCTTCGAGGAATTTCTTGCCAGCAGCGGCGGCTTCTTCGCTGGCCTTGGCCAGGCGTTCTTCGGCGCGCTTCTGCAGGGCAGTGAAGGCTTCGACCAGCTCTTCGTCCTTGATGCGCTGTTCTTTCTTGCCTACCGCGTCCTCGATACCTTGGGCGACGGCTTTCGAGTCCAGGTCGTCCATGCCTTCCTGAGCCAGGCTCTTGCCCATGTTCAGGCCGATACCGTAGGAGGCTTTCTGTGCCGGCGTCTTGAGTTCGACGCTGCTGGTCTGGGCGTCGCAGCCCGCCAGTACCAGACTTACCAAGGCAACCGCTGCCGCCAGACGAGTGTGTTTCATGCTGATTCCTTGTTCATGCGCCATAAGGGCAAATCAGGGTAAAGCCGCGAGCTTAGCAGGCGGTCGGGACCAATGGCTACCGGCATAAGAGCGGGTTATGGGCTGGAAGTTCCTGGGTGAAAGGTTGTTCATCGAAGGGGGTGCAGCCACTGGCCAGTATTGACGGTTTTTCCGACATTGGCTTGGCTCACGATCTGTCAGGGATAATCCCCCGCCCGATACAACTGCGCCACCTCGCGCAGCACCTCGCACACCCACTGCGCCGGCAGGCTTTGCGCCAACGCGGCATTGCGGCAGATCCCCACCGACCCGCCCGGCTCACGCACGCCAAGGTCGAGTTCCGCCAGCTCACCGCGCCCCAGGTCAATCAGCACCGCATCGCGAGGCGCCACCCAGACCCCATCGCTGCCCAACAGATAGCGCCGGCTCAAAGCCAGCGACAGAGTTTCCAGGCGCTGCGCGGGCATCTGCATCCCGCCCTGCACGAACAGACTGTCGGCATGCTGGCGAATGGTCGTGCCCAGCGGCGGGAGCACCAGCGGGTAGCGCCCGACTTGCGAGCGATCCACCGGAGACCGTGCCAGCAACGGATGCCCAGGTCGCACTACCAACGCCATCGACTCGCTATACAGGTGCTCGAACGACAGCCCCTGGATTTGCGGGCTGTCGGTCATGCGCCCAACCACCAGCTCCAGCTCACCGAGGTGCAACTGTCCCAGCAACTGCGCACTCACGCCGGTCACCACACTGATCACCAGGCCCTCATGGCGCTGGTGCAGCCGGCACAACACCTCGGGCATCAACAACCCCTCGACGGTCGAGAGCACGCCGATACGCACCTGCGATGGTGCTCGCGCCGCGCCGCGCACGCTGCCTACGCCATCGCGCAGGGCCTGTACGCTGGGCCCGGCGTATCGCATGAAACGGGTGCCCGCCGGGGTCAGCTCGACACCCTGGCGGGTGCGTTCGAACAGCCGGGTTTCCAGCAAACCTTCAAGCTCCTTGAGGGTCTTGGAAATCGCCGGCTGGCTGATGGCGAGCACATCGGCGGCCCTGGCCAGGCTGCCCTGCCGGGCAATCTCCAGGAAGCACAGCAGATGGCGGAACTTGATGCGGGTATCGAGGTTCATGCCCGGCAGTTTATCCGTGCACGCCAACCCTGCAAGCGTCGCTATCGAGGGTAATCGCCTGGGGCGTGTCCGGGTCGCGCTGCTGGCGGCGGAACTGCCCCGGCGGCAGGCCGTGGATCTGCCGGAAACGGCGGCTGAAATAAGCCTCGTCGGCGAACCCGCACAAGCGCGCCACCTCGCCCACCGGCCGGCTGCCGTTGAGCAGGTAGTTGCGCGCGGCGTGCATACGCCGCTCCAGCACCAGTTCGCTGAAGGTCTTGCCCACCTCCTTGCGCAACCAGTGGGTCAGGTAGCTGGGCGCAAGATACGTGGCCGCCGCCACCTTGGGCAGGTTCAGGTCAGGGTCGTCGATGTGCCGGCGCAGGTAATCGCTCATGCGCCCCAGCGCCGCACGGCGGCTGTGCTCGGCGGCATTGCTCTCGGCCAACTGACGTAGCGGCTCGGCGTACAGGCTGCACACCCTGCCGATCAGTTGCAACAGCAAGCCCTTGAGCATCTCCCGGCTGCCGAAGCCCCGGTTAGCGTCCAGTTCACGCATTTGCTCGATCAAGGCCAGCACTTGGCTGAACTGTGTCGGGTCAAGGTGGAAGTCCAGGTGCTCCTGGAAGCGAAATGGCGACAGCTCCGGCGCCAGCAGGATCGACACGTCTTCCAGGTCCATGGGGTCGCAATCAAGGTGCGGCAGCAAGAAGGTCTGGGAGAAGTTGATCACCACGAAATCGCTCTCGGGCGGATGCGGGATCACATGCACCCGATGCGGCAGGATGAACGCCAGCGTATGCCGCGTGAACGGGCGTTGGGCTGCACCGATGTGCTGCACGGTGTCACCGCCTAGGTTGATCTGGATCTGGAAGTACGCATGGCGATGCGGTGCGGTTTCCGCCGGCCGACCGCGCGCGTCGCGGATGTGGAAATCCATCAGCTCGCAGCGCTCCTGCATGACGTAGGTGGGCACTTGGCGCTTGGGCGGCATGGGGGCTCCTGTGTGCTTGTGTCTGTGGACCTGCTCGCAGGGCACGCCGGGGGCCGGCGCACTCTGCGATTCTGCCGCCAGCCCCGAATGATCGCAATAAGTTGTACGACGTCCAAACTCATTGCACGACCGGCCAATTCAAAAAACGCCTCTCGCATGAATTGATAAAAAACATACAAATCAACAATTTAAATAAAAAATACTGGTTAAACCCTGCCCAGCGAGTTTCTTGGACAATCCCCCAACACCCGGCCTTCAGCGGAAAAAACGGTCTAAAAACCCCATTGATCCAAACAAGTTGTACGACCACCCTGGAATAGGACTGCAGCCCAACCTCTCCAAAAACAACAAACGAGGTCGACTCAATGTCGAGCACGCCCACTTCCCGTACCGCGCCTGCACCGTTCGCGCTGGACGCTGCGCCCACGCAACGCCTGCCCACCCGACGCCGCTGGTTCATGCTCGCCCTGCTGCTGGTGGCGACCATCATCAACTACGTCGACCGGGTCAACATCTCCATCGCCGCACCGTTCATGGCCAAGGATCTCGGCCTGGACAAGGTGCAGATGGGCCTGATTTTCTCCGCCTTCGCCTGGACCTACGCCCTGGCCCTGGTCCCCGCTGGCTTCATCGCCGACCGCTTCGGCTCGCGCCTGACCTACGGCGTGTCGCTGATCAGCTGGTCGGCGGTTACCGTGGCCCAAGGCCTGGCCACAGGCTTCGCCTCGCTGTTCGGCCTGCGCCTGGCGGTCGGCGCCATGGAGGCCCCTGCCTTCCCGGCCAACAGCCGCGCGGTCACGGTATGGTTCCCAGCCCGCGAACGCGGCATGGCCAGCAGCGTGTACGTGTGCGGCCAGTATCTGGGGACCGCACTGTTCACCGGCGCCCTGCTGTGGCTGGCGACCACCTACGACTGGCGACACGTGTTCTACAGCACCGGTATCGTTGGCATCCTGTTCGGCGTGGTGTGGCTGTTCCTGTACCGCGACCCGCTCACTTGCAAGAAGGTCAGTAAAGAAGAGCTGGCCTACATCGAACAGGGCGGCGGCCTGGTCAAGAGCAGCCAGCAGCGCACCCGCTTCGACTGGCGCCAAGTGGCCGAGCTGTTCCGCTACCGCCAGGTCTGGGCGATCTGCCTGGGCAAGTTCGCCAGCACCTCGGCGCTGTACTTTTTCCTCACCTGGTTCCCCACCTACCTGATCGAAGAGCGCCAGCTCACCCTGATCAAGGTCGGGATCTTCGCGGTGCTGCCGTTCATTGGCGCGACGGTGGGCATCCTGCTCGCAGGCATCGTCTCGGACCTGCTGATCCGCAAGGGTTACTCGCTGTCGTTCGCGCGCAAGCTACCGCTGGTGGTGGGCTCGATGCTGGGCATGTCGATCGTGCTGGTGAACTTCACCGACTCCAACGTGTTGTGCATCGCCGTGCTCACCCTGGCCTTCTTCGCCCAGGGCATCGCCTCTTCGTCGTGGGCCGCGGTCTCGGAGGTCGCGCCCAAGGAACTGATCGGACTCACCGGCGGCATCACCAGCCTGGCAGCCAACATTGGCGGGATCGTCACGCCAATCGTGATCGGTGCCATCGTGCATGCCAGCGGCTCGTTCGCCATGGCGTTCTGGTTCATCGGCGGCGTGGCGCTGATGGGCACGCTGTCGTACTCGCTGCTGCTGGGCAAGTTGTATCGGATCGAGTTGAAGACCGCTGCATGACAGTGCAGCTGTGGCCCATTCGCTGTGGGCCAGCACTGCCATTACAGAACCCGGATTTATCCAAACGCCCCCCGCTTTCGTCCAACTTCCTGCGGCCAGCGCTGATTACGCTGGCCACTCGCAACCAGAGGATCCCCCCATGACGTACCTGTTCAGCCCTCCGGCCATCGTCAGCCTGCCGATCCAAGGCAGCGACAAGCGCTTTCCCGTCGGCCGGGTATTCTGCCTGGGCCGCAACTACCCCTGGCCAAACGCCAGCGACCCGGCGCCGAGCGAGCCGGTGTTCTTCATGAAGCCCGCCTGCAACGTGGTCGAAGCCTCAGGCGAGCTGCCTTACGCCCCGGCCACCGAGGAGTTCTGCCACGAGATCGAACTGGTGGTGGCCATTGGCACCGGAGGCGCCAACCTCGACGCCGCCAACGCCCTGGAGCACGTGTTCGGCTATGCCGCAGGCCTGGACCTGACCCGCCGCGACCGTCAACGCCAAGCCAAGCAGCACGGCCTGCCATGGGAGGGCGCCAAGGTGTTCGAGGCCGCCGCACCGATGACCGCCATCACCCAGGCCGCCTGGCCGCTGGACGCCGAGCTATGGCTCAAGGTCAACGGCCAGGAGCGCCAGCGCGCACACCTGTCGCAGCAGACCTGGCCACTGGCCGAAGTGATCGCCCGCCTCTCGCACCTGCTACCGCTACGTCCGGGCGACCTGATCATGACCGGCAGCCCGCCCGGCGTCGCGCCGCTGGAGCCCGGCGATGTGATCCATGCCGGTATCGACGGCATCGCTGAACTGACCCTGCGGGTAGGCCCGCGCCCTACTTCCCAAGCCGCCTGAAGCTGGAGTCGAACATGTCGCAAGCACACAACAAGAAAGTTGCACTGGTGACCGGCGCCGGCAGCGGCATCGGCCGCGCAGTGGCACTGGCCCTGCTCGAGGACGGTTTCAGCCTGGTGCTGGCAGGCCGTCGCGCAGAGCCGTTGCAGGCCCTGGCCGAGCAAGCCCGTGCCGCAGGCCGCGAGGCTATGGCGGTGCCCACCGACGTACGTGACGAACACAGCGTAGCCGCGCTATTCGCGGCCATCGAGCAGGTGCACGGGCGCCTGGACCTGATCTTCAACAACGCCGGCATCAACGCCCCCGCAGTGCCCATCGACGAGCTGGCGCTGGAGAACTGGCGCAACGTGGTCGCTACCAACATCGACGGTGTGTTCCTGTGTGCCCGTGCCGCCTTTGGCCTGATGCGTCGCCAGCAACCACAAGGAGGGCGAATCATCAACAACGGTTCGATCTCGGCGCACACACCGCGCCCGTTCACCGGCCCGTACACCGCCAGCAAGCACGCGGTACTCGGCCTGACCAAGGCCCTGGCGCTGGATGGTCGCCCCTACAACATCGTCTGCAGCCAGGTGGATATCGGCAACGCCCTGACCGAGCTGTCCGAGCGCATGACCCGTGGTGTGCGCCAGGCCAACGGCGATATCGCCCCCGAGCCGATGCTCGACGTGCGCCACGTGGCCGACGCGGTGCGCTACATCGCGGCGCTGCCGCTGGATGCCAACGTCCTCAACATGACCGTGATGGCCAGCAACATGCCGTTCGTTGGGCGTGGCTGAGCCCCGCCCCGCTTGCACCTTGCCCCCATCGATTGCACCGGAGTACCCCATGAAGCCCGAAATCCTGCAACTGAGCCCGATCCTCATCCCGCAAATCCGCGAGCGCCTGGAAAGCCTGTTCAGCGTGCACCGCTATTACGAGCAAGCCGACAAAGAGGCCTACCTCGATGCCCACGGCGCCAGCATCCGTGGCGTCATCACCGGCGGCCATACCGGCATCAGCCAGGCGCTGATGGCTCGCCTGCCCAGGCTCGAAGTGGTCGCGGTGAACGGTGTGGGCACCGATGCGGTTGACCTGGCCTATGCCCGCGACCGAGGCATCCAAGTCACCGCCACCCTCGGTGCACTGACCGAAGACGTGGCCGACCTGGCCATCGGTTTGCTGATCAGCGTCTGCCGTGGTATCTGCACCGGCGACCGCTTCGTGCGCGCCGGCCACTGGGCAACCAGCCCCACCCCGCTGGCACCACTGCCGCTGGCACGCCAGGTGTCGGGCATGCGCGTGGGTATCGTCGGCATGGGCCGGGTTGGCCGCGCGGTGGCCCAGAGAGCCGCCGCCTTCGGCTGCCCGATCGCCTACACCGACTTGCAGGCGCAGGACGTGCCCTACACCTTCGAAGCGGACCTTGCGCAACTGGCCCGCAACAGCGACGCACTCATACTCGCCGCAGCAGCCGACAAGGGTGAGGCGTTGATCACCCGTGACGTCCTCAAAGCACTCGGCAGCGAGGGTTACCTGATCAACATCGCCCGCGGCAAACTGGTCGACGAGCCGGCGCTGCTCGCTGCTCTACAAGCCGGTGAAATCGCCGGCGCCGCGCTGGATGTATTCGCCGACGAGCCGCGCGCCCCCGAGGCGTTGTTCGAACGCGAAGACGTGGTGCTGCAACCGCACCGTGCCAGCGCCACCGTGCAGACCCGCACGCGCATGGGCGAAATGGTCGTAGCAAGCCTGGTGGACGTGTTCGCCGGGCGCACGCCGCAAGGGCTGGTGCTGTGACCTAGGCAAAATGCCAGCACGGGCGATTCGGCCAAACCTGTCACAGCCGCATCGCCTGGCGCTTGCAGCCTGCGCATCGAAGCTTTAGCGTGTGCCGCTTCGACGCAAGGAGCAGCGCCATGGCCGCCTACCTTACCCAGGACCTGACCCTGGAACTGGGCGATGAAACGCCCGAAGACACCAGCATGAACATGCTCGCCTTCCGCGAGCGTGGCACCAGCCTGGTGATCGCCCGCAGCCCGCTGCCGCTGGGGCAGACACTGCAAGACTTCTATCAGCAGCAACTGACCCAGTTGCGCGAACGCCTCGGCGCCACCATCAGCGAGCCGCAAGCAGCAATCGCTGGCGTTGCCCGAGACATCCAAGGGCTGGAAACCAGCTTGCACTTCAAGCGCGGCGAGGTGCTGTCGTATCAGCGCCAACTGGTCTACGTCCTAAACGGGCAAAACCGCTTCGTGGCCCTCAGCTACACCAAGCAGACGCCCCTGCAAGCGGCCGACCTCGCCCACTGGGAAGCCATCAAGGCCGGCCTGCGACTGAACTAACCCCGATATCCGAGACGGCTCATGGACGATAGCCTGCACGCCGCCCGCCTGGGCGACCTGATCCTGCACCCACCGCTGATGGCCGAACTGGTCAGCACCCTGACCGAAGCGGTGGTGTATGCCGCCGCCACTGCGGCAGTCGCGGCAGCCATCGGCGGTGCCGTGGTGGCCGTGGTCGGCACCGGGGGCGCCGCGACGGTGCTGACGCCGCTGATTGCCGGCGCACTGGTGGGCGCCGCCGCCATGCTGCCCGGTGGCGAAGACAAGAGCATTGGCGAGCAGATCTCGGACTTCAGCAACTGGGTCGGCAATTCGATGTTCCCGCCGGAGCCTTACGGAGCCATCGAGACAGGCTCGGTCAACACCCATATCAACGGCCTGCCCGCCGCACGCGCAGCCGGCATCGTCACAGGCGCCAGCGCGCCGGAGGTCCCCGCCGAAGCGCCCTCGATCCTGGAGAACATCGGCAGCTACGCGATGCTGGGCGCATCGATGATGTTGCCGATCATCGGCCTGGCACAAGAGATCAACAGCATCTTCAACCCACCGGTGACTACCCCGGCAGACCCCGGCACCCAGCCCGCCGAACTGGACACGGTCAAGTGCAGCAAGCACCCAACGCCCAACTTCGTCGCGCAGGGTTCGGACAAGGTGTTCATCAACGGCCACCCAGCAGCGCGGGTCGGCGACAAGAGCACCTGCGACGGGCCGATCGGCATGACCTTCTCGCCCAACGTGCGCATTGGTGGCGGTACGGTGACCGTGCGCGACATCCATGACGGTAAGAGCGCGGCGGCGAAAATCATCGGGATCGTGGCAGGGATGCTGCTGTCGCGGCGTATCAAGAGCCGTTCACGCCCACGTAACGCGCCCAGGCCCAAGACCCGCATTCCGCCGTGCAAAGGGCATCCTGTGCTGGTGGCCACCGGCAGCAAATTGCTCAACGGTTCTGAAGATCTGGATTTCAGCCTGCCCGGCCTGATTCCGCTCGACTGGCCGCGCCGTTACGACAGTACTGATGAGCGCACCGACGGCCTGCTGGGGATGGGCTGGAGCCTGCCCTATGAAACACGCATCGAACGGATAGCCCACCCAGAGGGCGGCAAGCTGTGGATTCTTGTCGACGAAGATGGCTGCCGCATCGAACTGGGCCGCATCGAGCCTGGAAACGCGCTGATCAGTACGTTGGATGGCGTGGCCATCTTCCACCAGGACCACGGCATCACCGTAGTCGAGGACATCTACAGCGGACAGTACCAAGTCTTCAAGACCGATCCGCTCGACGAAAACCGCTCGCGACTGGTGCAGTTGGGCGATCGCAACCTGAACCGCGTCGAGCTGCTGTACGACGACCAAGGGCGATTGCATTACCTGGTGGACACCTTTGGCCGCACGGCCGTGCGGCTCGACCACGATAGCCTGCACACCCAGCGTGTCCAGGCGGTATGGCGACTGGACCTGCGTCCGGGCGACAGGTTCGAGGTCGCCAGCCAGCAATTGCTGGTCAGCTATGGCTACACCGGCGACGGGCAGCTTGCCCAGGTACACGATGCAAGCGGACAGTGCGTGCGTCGGTTCACTTACACCGAAGCGGGATACATGGCCAGCCAGGCCCTGGCCAACGGTGCGGTTCACCACTACGAGTGGGCCCGTTTCAGCGTACCGCCTGACGGTATCGCCTCAGGTCTGTCGCTGCCGAATGATTTCCCCCCCTTGCTCGAAGAGCAGCCAATGCACCAGTGGCGCGTGATCCGCCACACCAGCGAGAGCGGCGAGCGCTACGACTTCGAATACGACCTGGCCCTGGGGCTGACCCACATCAGCGACAGCCTGGGCCGGAGAGAGTCATTCCAGTGGGACCTGCACTACACGTTGTACCGATACGTCGATGCCTTGGGCAATGAGTGGCAGGAAACCTTCCAGCAGGGGCAATTGATCGCCAGCATCGAGCCCGACGGCAGCCAATGGTCTTACACCTATGACGCTATCGGCCGCCTGATCGGTAGCAAAGACCCACTTGGACGCCTCGAAAGCATCCACTACGGCGAACACTGGGCGCTCCCCCTGAGTATCAGCTCGCCTGATGGCGCAACCTGGCGCATGCGCTACGACAGCCACGGCAACGTCCTCTGCGAAACCGATCCGCTGGGGGCGAACACCCAGTACCGCTACGACTCGCGTGGACAATTGCTGGCCATCACCGATGCCCACGGTCACGAACGCCAACTGAAGTGGAATGACCGCGGCCAACTGCTCAGCTACCAAGACTGCTCAGGCAACACCACGCACTACCGCTACACCGAGCGTGGCGAACTGGCCGAGGCGATCAATCCACGCGGCGAGCGCACGCGCCACCGCTACGATGTACGGGGCTACCTGATCGAAAGCCAGAGGCCAGACGGACGCAGCGATCACTTCGAAGTCAATGCCGGTGGGCAGTTGATTCGTCACCGCGACCCCGCCGAGCGCATCACCCAATGGAACTTCGACGCCAGTGGGCGCCTGCGCCAGCGTATCGACCCGATGGGCCAGACTATCGATCTGCACTACGACGCTTATGGTCGCCTGCTGGAACTGAGCAACGAAAACAACGAGTGCTATCGCTTTGAGTGGGATGCGCTGGACCGCGCGATAAGCCAGCAGAACCTCGATGGCAGCGGCCACACCTATGACTACGACGCGCGCGGTACGATCACCCGCGTTGTGCTGCATCCCGCCCCGGGACAAGCGCACGATACCGCAGCACAGATTCATCAGCTTGAGCATGACGCCGTAGGCCGCTTGCTACGCAAGCACACCGCAGACGGCACCACCGAGTTCTGCTACGACAACGCCGACAACCTTCTCGCGGTGACCTTTACCGACACCTCGGGCAATGCCCAGCAACTGTCGTATAGCTACGACCTGAACGCACGCCTGCTGAGTGAAACCAGCGCTGCCGGAAAGCTGGCGTATGCCTACGATGAGCTGGGTAACCTGCAGCGTATGACCTTGCCCGACCAGCGTCAGGTCAACCTGCTTCGCTACGGCAGCGGCCATCTGCACCAGATCAACCTTGATGGGCGAGTCATCTGCGACTTCGAGCGCGACAGCTTGCACGAGGAGGTGCTGCGAACCCAGGGCCGACTGCAAACCCGTACCCGCTATGACCGCTGCGGTCGCCTGAGCCAGAAGGCCATTCATTACAGCGACGCCTCGAACGCCAGCTTGGCGTTGCTGCAAAAAGACTATCGCTACGACGCTGGCGACAATCTACTGAACGAAACCCACACCCAAACCCTGCGCCCCGGCAGCCAGCACCCGGCTGTGCTCGAACAGGTGCTCGGACGCTTCCATCAGGCAGGGCGCGGCAATAGCAGTCATCAAGACGTGGTGACGTACGACTATGGAGCAACGCCGCGCGTGCATGCCGTGACACGCATGTCGCCGCAACGAAACGCGCCGATCGTCGAGCTTTATGGGTATGACCGTGCCGGCAACCTGCTCGAAGGCTACCAGCCCAAGGGCCACGCGCGGCACAACCAGGTCACCGTCCACCAGAACAACCGCTACCGCTACGACGGCTTTGGGCGACTGGCCGAAAAGCGCAGCGCCAACGGCCTGCTGCAACGCTTCGAGTACGACGCCGAGCACCGTCTGGTACGCGTGCTGCAACAGCGCGGCAGCCTGCATGAGCGGGTCGAATTCAGCTATGACCCGCTCGGGCGACGTATCAGCAAATGCTTGTATCGCAATGGCCATCCTCAGCCCGTCAGTCGCACGCAGTTCCTCTGGCAGGGCCTGCGATTACTGCAGGAAGTCCAGGACGGCAAACCAAGCCTGTATGTCTACGCCGAGCCAGAACGCCACGAGCCACTGGCGCGAATCGACGGCATGCCCGGACAAGAAGTGCTGCACTTCTTCCACACCAACCTCGCCGGCCTGCCGGAGCAGTTAACCGACGAGAACGGCGACACTGTCTGGCACAGTGACTACCTGCTATGGGGCAAGAGCCGCGAGGAGTGGCACTGCCCTGGGCAGAACCGTCAACAGAACCTGCGCATGCAGGGACAGTACCTTGACCGCGAGACGGGCCTGCACTACAACACGTTCCGGTATTACGACCCCGATATCGGTCGGTTTACCCAACCGGACCCGCTGGGCCTGGAAGGCAGCCTCAACCTCTACGCCTACGCCCCCAATCCACTGTCATGGATCGACCCGCTGGGCCTGTCGGAGTGTTCGCTGCTCGACCGTATCATCCACGACGCCAACAAAGTAGCATCGCCAGGTGGCCAGATCACCGCGCGGCAAGCACAGATCCTGCGCGGCAACCTGCCCGTGGTGCAGCGCCGCAACGCGACGCAGAACCGCGTGGTGCGCAAGGAATTCGTAAAAACCGAAAAAGCGCTGATCAAACAGTGGGAAACCAATACCAACCGGTCTTGGCCGGACGGCGCCACGGCGCACCATGTCATCCCGCTGGAAAGCGGCGGCGCCAACAAGTGGTGGAACCTGATGCCGACTCACGGCACCCTACCCAACCACTCGTTACCCGGCATCCCTGGCCCGCATGCCGCCGGCGGGGTGCTCCGGACCACCATTCAGCAGGGCCGCAAGGCGTTGCCCCCTAAAACCATTACCGACTTGAGGCTCTAGCATGATCGACCTGGAAAAAACCCTTGCACAGATCGAGCAGGCAAGCTTCTTCAGCAAACTGGGCAACCCGGATATCAACGATCCTGGGCTGATTTTCATCGCCTCGGTCGAAGCAGTCTTCATCTCGCCCTGCGACCAAGACTTTCAGGGGTTGTATCAGGCGAGTAACTGGCTGCCCACTTCACTCGGCGAGGACGATCCGTGGTATCCGCGCCAGGACACGCCAAAAGCACTCAGCGAACAACGCATGGCGCTGAACAAGGCGGTGATGGCCGCCACGCGCAAAGTCGACAAGGCGCCGTTCATCTGCCGCCCCCACGACTTCAGCGAAGCGGCGCGAGGCGGCGCCGCTTACGCGTTTCGCCAGTACGCCACCGAACAGTATTTCAACCTGGGTGAGCACTGGCGCCAGGTCATCGAACTGTACCTGGCCGGGCACTGGCCAGTCGGTCATGCGCCCGGCAAGCTGATCGTCATCTAGACCACGCCCCGGAACCGATCTCCACGCGCCCCTCACTGATGCGTACCGCCCATACTGGCAAGGCCTGCTGCGCATCCTCCAGGCAACGCCCGCTGTGCAGGCAAAAGTGCTGCTTGTACAACGGCGCTGCGACGACCGGCTCGCCTTGCAGGTTACCCACCAGACCGCGCCCGATGACATTCGCGCCCGAACGCGGATCGCGGTTGCCCACCGCGTACAGCTCGGGCCCCTGCCCCGGAAGATAGAACAACGCCACCTGCTGCCCGTCATGCCACACCACCACGCCAGAATCGGCCACCAGGTCGCTGACCTGACACACGGTTTGCCAGGCAGTTTGTTTCACTACACGCGCATTGGACTGGTTCATCACACAGCCTCCTCATGGGTTGGGATCAGGTGCAGCGGTACCGCAGGCCGGCGCTGGCCGCGCTCGCGGACGAAATGCACATCGGGATCGGCGCGCTGGTCGTTGACGAAGGTGCGGAAGCGCTTGAGTTTTTCCGGGTCGCTCAAGGCATTGGCCCATTCGCATTCGTACTGCTCGACCACGTGCTGCATCTGCGCCTCCAGCTCTGCGGCCAGGCCCAGGCTATCGTCGATCACCACCTGTTTGAGGTAATCCAACCCGCCTTCGAGATTCTCGCGCCACACCGAGGTACGTTGCAGCTTGTCGGCGGTGCGGATGTAGAACATCAGCACGCGGTCGATCAGGCGCACCAGGGTTTCATCGTCCAGGTCGGTGGCGAACAGCTCGGCATGGCGTGGGCGCATGCCGCCGTTGCCGCACACGTAGAGGTTCCAGCCCTTGTCGGTGGCGATCACGCCAATGTCCTTGCTCTGCGCCTCGGCGCACTCGCGGGTGCAGCCGGATACCGCGAACTTGAGCTTGTGCGGCGAGCGCAGGCCCTTGTAGCGGTCCTCCAGGCGCAGGGCCATGGCCACGCTGTCTTGTACGCCATAGCGGCACCAGGTACTGCCCACGCAGGATTTTACCGTGCGCGTCGACTTGCCATAGGCGTGCCCAGTCTCGAAGCCAGCAGCGATCAACTCACCCCAGATCAATGGCAACTCGTGCAGTTGGGCGCCGAACAGGTCGATACGCTGGCCACCGGTGATCTTGGTGTAAAGGTCGTACTTCTTCGCCACTTGGCCGATCACGATCAGCTTCTCGGGGGTGATTTCACCGCCGGGAATGCGTGGCACCACCGAGTAGGTGCCGTTTTTCTGCATGTTGGCCATGAACGTGTCGTTGGTGTCCTGCAACGGCACCAATGCCGGGTCCATGATCGGCTGGTTCCAGCACGAGGCAAGAATGTTACCCACCGCAGGCTTGCAGATGTCGCAGCCTACATGGCCCTTGCCGTGGCGCTGGAGCAACTCGGAGAAGGTGCGGATGCCCTCCACCCGCACCAGCGCATAGAGTTCCTGGCGGGTATAGGCGAAGTGCTCGCACAGGCTCTTGTCCACGCTCACGCCGCGCGCGCTCAGCTCATGTTCGACCACCTGCTTGAGCAGCGCCGCACAACCGCCGCACCCACTGGCAGCCTTGGTGCAGGCCTTGACCGAGGCCAGATCGCCACAGCCGCCGTCGATGGCCGCACACACCGCGCCCTTGCTGACGTTGTGACACGAGCAGATGGTCGCGCTGTCGGGCAACGCATCGGCGCCCAGCGCTGGCGCGCCGGTGCCTTGTGGCAAGATCAGCGCAGCCGGGTCGGCGGGCAGCTTGATGCCGTTCTGGGCGTATTGCAGCAGGGTGTCGTAGTAGCTGTTATCGCCCACCAACACCGCGCCGAGCACATGCTTGCCGCTGGCATCCACCACCAGACGGCGGTAGCCGGCGCTGGCTTCGTCGATGAAGCGGTAACTGCGCGCGCCCGGCGTGGCACCATGCGCATCGCCAATCGAGCCTACATCCACGCCGAGCAGCTTGAGCTTGGTCGACATGTCCGCACCGGTGAAGGCCACAGGCGCCTCGCCCACCAGCAGCCCGGCGAGGTTGCGGGCCATGGCGTAGCCGGGGGCGACCAGGCCAAATACGCTACCGTTCCACGATGCGCACTCACCGATGGCGAAGATCTGCGGGTCGCTGGTGGTGCAATGGTTGTCGATCACCACCCCGCCACGCGCGGCGATTTCCAGACCGCAGGCGCGGCCCAGGGCATCTTGCGGGCGGATGCCGGCGGAAAACACCACTAGGTCAGTTTCCAGGTATTCACCGCCGTCGAAGTTCATACGGTAGCGGTAGTCTGAGCCCGTACTGATCGACTGGGTGGCGCGGGACAGGTGCACCCCCACGCCCAGCGCTTCGATCTGCGCCTTGAGCGCAGCGCCGCCTTCGGCATCCAACTGCACCGGCATCAAGCGCGGGGCGAACTCCACCACATGGGCTTCGAGCCCCAGCGACTTCAGCGCGTTGGCCGCTTCCAGCCCCAGCAGGCCACCGCCCACCACTACGCCGCGGCGCGCACTGCCAGCGGCGGCACGAATGGCATCGAGATCGTCGAGGGTGCGGTAGACCAGGCGGGCGTCGCCGGCCGAACCTTCGATCGGAGGCACGAACGGGTAGGAGCCGGTGGCCAGCACCAATTGGTCGTAGGCATAGCGGCCTTGCTCGGTGACCACCTCGCGGCGGTCGCGGTCGATCTGCGTCACCGCCTCGCCCAAGTGCAGGTGCACACCGTTATCGCCATAGAACCCTTGTTCACACAGGGCCAGGGTTTCAGCGCAGCTGCCAGTGAAGTACTCGGACAGGTGCACACGGTCGTAGGCGCGCTGGCGCTCCTCACCGAATACATGCAGCTCGAAGCGCCCCAGGGCGCCTCGTGCCACCAGTTGTTCGACGAAGTGGTGACCGACCATGCCGTTGCCGACGATGACCAGTCGCCCCCGTGGTGTGCCGTTCGCTGTTGCCTTCATAGCCGATCCTCGATCACGGAAAACAAAAAGGCGCCTGGAGCCGAAGCTCCAGGCGCCTTTGCCTGTACTCATCAGTGTGAGGCCCCTGGGCGATCGCCGTTGATCGATGGGGCTGTTGTAGCTGGGGTGAAGCAGGGAGTGTGCCAATTGCCCCATAAAGCGCTATCGGTGTTGGTTTCTTCGCGGGTAACCCGCTCCTGCAGGGCCTGCACAGCACCTGTGGGAGCGGGTTACCCGCGAAGAAGCCAACGTGCATTCAAGGCAAAACGCACAACCTCGGTGCACGTCTCACCAATCCAGAGCACTCAATACACGTCGCGCCGATAGCGCATGTTCCTGCGCAGCCCCTCCACGTAGGCCGCCGCCGCATCGGCATCCAACGCCCCGTGCTCGGCGACCAGTTGGTGCAGCGCGGCATCGACATCCCGGGCCATACGCTGGGCGTCGCCACACACATACACATAGGCGCCCGCCTGCAACCACTGCCACAGCTCGGCGCCGTACTCCAGCAAACGCTGCTGCACGTAGACCTTCTCGGCCTGATCGCGGGAAAACGCCGTACTCAGGCGCAGGTGCCCAGTGGCTTCCCAGGCCTGCAACTGCTCGCGGTAGTAAAAGTCGCACGCCGCCTGCTGCTCACCGAAAAACAGCCAATTGCGCCCGCTGGCCCCGCGCACCTGGCGTTCTTCGAGAAAGCCGCGAAACGGCGCGATACCGGTGCCAGGGCCAATCATGATGATCGGCGTGGCATCGTCCTCAGGCAGCTGGAAATGCCGCGACGGCTGCGCGAAGATGGCCACTGCGCTGCCCTCGGCGCGGTCGGCGAGAAACGTCGAGCACACGCCCTTGCGTTGGCCATGGCGTACGGTGGACATGGTCAGGTGCACTTGGCCAGGGTGGGCGGCGGGGCTGGAGCTGATGGAGTACAGCCGTGGCTGCAGAGGCGGCAGCAACGTCAGCCAGCTGGCCAGCGGTAATCGTTGGGGAAAGGCGTGCAGTACGTCGGCCAGTTGCCGCCCCCACAGCCAGGCCTTGAGTTCGGCCTTGGCCTCTGGTTGCAGCAGCCGACGCAGCTCGGCGTGGTCCTGGCTAAGGGATGCCAGTTGCGCCATGTTCACCTGGGCAATGTCCAGGTGACGCTCCAGCGCGGTCGCCAGGGGCATCGGCGCGTGCCCCTTGAGTTCGACTTCAACGTGACCATCGAAGCCCATCAACCCCAGCAGCTCTTCGACCAGCGCCGGGCAGTTGCGCGGCCACACCCCCAGGGCATCGCCGGGCCTGTAGGTAAAACCACTGTCGCCAAGGTCGAACACCAACTGGCGGGTTTCCTTGTTGGAGCCGGGGCCATTGAGCAGGCGGTTTTCCACCAGCGGCGCCAGCAGCGGCTGGCGCTTGCTGAAAGCCGCATCCGGCGCTGACGTATCGGCGGCAGGTAGCGCGGTGCCCAGCTGCTTCGACAACTTCTCCAGCCAGCCGGCGAAGGCCTCGTCGAAGTCAGGCTCGCAATCGACCCGCTCCAGCAGACGACGGGCACCCAGCGCGTCAAGGCGCTGATCGAGCTTGCGCCCAAAACCACAGAACTGGTCGTAGCTCGAATCCCCCAATGCCAGCACGGCGTAGGGCAACGCCGCGCAGTGACTCCCCTGCTCGCCTTGCAACGCTTGCCAGAACGCCTCGCCACTGTCGGGGGCATCGCCATCGCCGAACGTACTGGCGATCAACAGCACGCTGGCGGCTCCCTGCAACTGCGCAGGCGTAACCTCCTCCATGCTGCTGAGTTCGACGTTCAAGCCAGTGGCGCGCAGGTGTTCGGCGCAACGCTCGGCCAAGGCTTGGCCGTTGCCCGTCTGGGAGGCCCACAGGATGCGATGGACAGGCGTTGCCGTGGCCGCCAGGGTGGCACTGCTCGGCTGTGCGAACAGGCCAGCCAGCAGGCCATCGACGAACAGTCGTCGGCTCGGCACCAGCGGTGCGCTGGCCGGCAGGCTCGGCACCCCCTCGGCACGCGCCTGGCCCAAGCCGAGTAGAAAGCCCTGCAGGTAGTGGCGCTCCTCTTCGGCCAGCACCGGTACCGGTAGTGTATCCAGGCCAAGCAAACGGGACAGGGTGGAGGTCGGCATAGCGGCAGGCTCCGTGGCGGGGGGCAGTTCAAGGGTTTCGATACGCTCGCCGGCAACCCGCTCCAAGGCCACCGCGCAATGCTTGAAGGCCGGTTGCAGCGACGTCGGGTCGACCGCATCGCAGGTCAGCGCATTGATCGCCAACTGCTCGCCGTACAGGTCGTTCCAGTGAAACGGCGCGAAGCAGTTACCCGCCTGCACGCGGTCGCTGAGCCGAGCGGGCAGCACGGCCTGGCCACGGCGCGAACGGATCGCCACCTGATCCTTGTCAACGATCCCCAGGCGTTTAGCGTCTTCGGGGTGTATCTCGACAAAGGGCCCCGGTTCGAGCTTGTTCAGGCTGGGCACCTTGCCGGTCTTGGTCAGGGTGTGCCACTGGTGCTGCACACGGCCAGTGTTGAGCACGAAGGGGAACGCCTCGTCTGGCAGTTCCGCAGGCGCCAGCCAGGGCCGGGCGAAAAACCGCGCCTTACCGCTTTGGGTAGGGAACGCCAGGGCGGGTACGTGGCCGTCGGCGTCACGCCACAATGTCTGGCTAACCCCGTCGTTGTGGTAGCGCAGCGGGCTGCGCTGATCCTCGCGCCCAGGTGCGCAGGGCCACTGGCGTGGCTGTTCGCGCAAGCCGGCATAGTCGATGCCGCGCAGGTCGTAGCCCGTGGCCGGGTTCCAGAAGCGCCGGATCTCATCGAACACCGCTTGCGCGTCGGGGTAGTCGAACGCTGCCTCATAGCCCATGGCACAGGCGATCTGAGCGATGATCCGCCAGTCCTCCAGGCTCTCGCCGGGAGGATCGACGGCCCGTGGCATAAGGGTCAGGTTGCGCTCGCTGTTGATCATCACGCCCTCGCCTTCGGCCCACAGTGCGGCGGGCAGGAGGATATCGGCATACCGGTTGGTCTCGCTATCAAGGAAGGCGTCCTGGCAAATCACCAGTTGTGCCTGGCGCAGGCCATCGATCACCTGCTGGCGATTGGCAACGCTAGCCACCGGATTGCTGCAGATGATCCAGCAGGCTTTGACCTCGCCGCTGTTGAGCTGCTCGAACAGCGCCACGGTGCCCTCGCCGGCTTCGCTGCGCAGGCTGCCGGCTGGCAATTGCCACTGTTGCTCGACGAAGGCGCGATCAGCCGCCACCTGCGCCGAACGCTGGCCCGGCAACCCCGCCCCCATGTAGCCCATTTCACGCCCGCCCATGGCGTTGGGCTGACCGGTCAGCGAGAACGGCCCGCTGCCTGGGCGGCAAATCGCCCCGGTGGCCAGGTGCAGGTTGCACAGCGCATTACTGTGCCAGGTGCCGTGGATACTCTGGTTCAGGCCCATGGTCCAGCAGCTCATCCATTCCCCGGCCTCGCCAATCAGGCGTGCGGCCTCGCGGATGGCGGCCGGCGTCAACCCAGTGATGGCGGCGACCCGCTCGGGGGTGTAGTCGGCCAGGAACGCCGGCAGGTCTTCCCAGCCTTCGGTGTGCCGGGCGATGAAACCAGGGTCGGTGTGACCGTTGGCATGCAGCAGGTGCAACAGGCCATTGAGCAACGCCAGGTCCGAGCCGGGGCGCAGTTGCAGGAACAGGTCGGCCTTGTCGGCGGTGGCGCTGCGCCGCGGGTCGACGACGATCAGCTTGGCGCCCGCCTTGAGGCGATCGAGCAGACGCAGGAACAGGATCGGGTGGCAATCAGCCATGTTCGCACCAATCACCAGGAACACCTCGGCGCGCTCGAAATCCTGGTAGCTGCCCGGCGGGCCATCGGCGCCCAACGACTGCTTGTAGCCACTGCCAGCACTGGCCATGCACAAGCGCGAGTTGGACTCGATGTGGCGGGTGCGGATAAAGCCCTTGGCCAGTTTGTTGGCCAAGTACTGCGCCTCCAACGACATCTGCCCGGACACGTACAGCGCCACGGCATCGGGGCCATGGGTGTCGATGATCGTCCGCAGTCGATGTGCCGACTCGGCAATGGCCGCCTGCACGGCACAACGCACCGGCGGTTGCTCGCGCTCGCGGCGCACGAAGGCCTGCGCCATGCGCCCGCTGTCCAGTGGCACGTGGGCGGTCAGGCCCTTGGTGCAGAGCCGCCCACGATTGCTCGGGTGCTGCTTGTCACCGCTGACCTTCACCACCTTGCCGTCGCGTACGCTCATCACGATGCCGCACCCCACCCCGCAATACGGGCAAACGCTGCGCACCTGGCTGTTGCTCATCGGCGATCTCCTGCAGATGAAAAACGACGAAGGCGCCGGCCACCCTGCCTGCATGCGCAAGCGGGGCAACACGGCGCCTTCGTCGTGATAGGAAGCGGCCATCGACGTTGATGGCCTGTATGCAGTCGTGCCAGCAAAACCTGGGCCAGTTCGGCGTCGCCCACCTCTCTGGGCGCAACGCCGTGGTAGCAAGGTGTTCGGCGAGCTGCGATGCACCGAGACGGTGAGCCGCGCACCAACGGGTGGCACGCACGAGGATGACGAAGATATGCTTCGCATACGTTTCATATCATCGGATGGATTGCACCATGGGCATCGTCAAGATCTGCGACGACCTCCACGAAGACCTGCGCATCGCCAGCAGCGCCCTGTCGCGCTCGATCAACGCCCAGGCAGAGCACTGGATTCGCATCGGCATGCTGGCCGAACTGCATCCGCAAGCCACCTACCAGGAACTGCTACGTCAGTTGCTGCGCCAGGAACAGGCCAACCTCAAGGCGTACCTGCAATGAGCCAGGTGATACTCAAGAACGCTGCGCAACTGGCCCTGATGCGCCACGCCGGACACTTGCTGGCCCAGGTGTTCGAGCATCTGGATGGGTTCATCCGCCACGGCGTGACCACCCTGCAGATCAACGACCGCGCCGAGGCGTTCATCGTCGATCAGCTCAAGGCTCGACCGGCCAGCAAGGGCCAGTACGGCTTTCCCTATGCCCTGAACACCTCGGTGGACCATGTCGTCTGCCACGGCATGCCCAAGGCCGACGAGGTGCTGCGCGAGGGTTCGATCGTGAATGTCGATATCACCCTGGAACAGGGCGGCTACATTGCAGATTCATCGAAGATGTACGCCATCGGACACATCAGCGACGAGGCCCGGCGACTGGTGGATACCACCTATGAAGCCTTGTGCAAGGGCATCGCACAGGTGCGGCCGGGGGCCACGCTGGGAGATATCGGCCACGCGATCCAAGTGCATGCCGAAGCCGCTGGCTACAGCGTGGTACGCGAATACTGCGGGCATGGCATCGGGCAGCAGATGCACGAGGCGCCCGAGGTGTTGCACTACGGCCATCCGGGTATGGGGCTGCGGCTGCAAGCGGGGATGGTGTTCACCATCGAGCCAATGATTAACCAAGGCGGGCGTGGCACCCGGGGGTTGCGCGATGGCTGGACGGTGATCACCCGTGATCGCAGCCTGTCGGCGCAGTGGGAGCATACCGTGGCGGTCACCGAGCAGGGCTATGAGGTGCTGACACGGCGCCAGGAAGAGCGCCAGCTGTGGTGACAGCTTCCTTGCTTTACAATGCCCCGCCAGATCACCGGGCCCGAGGGAACACTGTTCATGGACGACACCGCGCAAAACTGGCTACATGCACTGTCCGCGCCGATGGCCGCGCTGAACGGCGCCAGCTATACCGCGCCTGACTTCTACGAAGGCGAAGACCATGCCGACCTCGAGCGCTGGTGGGGCATCACCACCCGCGCCCAACTGCTGGACACCCTGGGCATGGCCGACACCGGCCATGCCACCGAGCTGAGCGCAGCTTACTGGCAGTACCAGCGTCTTCTCCCCAGCCAGTGGCAAGCCCTGCTCGAGAGCCTGACGCCGCACCAACGCGTCCTGCATGAATACGCTGCGCGCACTTTCCCCGACTGCGGCCCGGGCGGCACCCGCGCCTGGGACCTGGGACGCATGAGCTACCTGCTGCGTACCGGGTTCAAGAAGGGCTTGATCACCCGCGAAGAAAGCCTCTACCTGCATTACCGCCTGGCCCTGCGCGCCCGCCACTACTACAACAGTTGGGACCGCTACCTGGCCGGTTACCTGTTCGGCAAGGCTCTGTGGAACCTGGGTAGCGAAGACACGCCGGGGCTGGCCGCCGACCTCGAACGACAGGGCAGCGATCACTGGAACCGCTGCATCATGCTCAACCTGCATCATGGCGCCCGCGAGCTGCTCATGGATCTGGCGTGGGACCTGTATCTACCTGAACCACCCCGCCCTGCCACGCTGGAAGAGGACTGCTGGTCATGAGTTGCTGGATTCGCCTGGGGATCGAGCCGACCCAGGACCTGGACGCTATTCGCCTGGCCTACCGTGGCCGCCTGCCAGCGCATCACCCCGAGACCGACCCGGAAGGTTTCCAGGCTCTGCGCGAGGCCTACGAACAAGCCCTGCGTCTGGCCCGCGAGCATGACCTGGCCAGCGCCAGCCAAGAGCAGCCGGCAGCAGACACCCCGCCCCCTGCCCTGCTGCGCTTCTACCAATTGCTCGAAGCACCAGCCCTGCGCTTCGACCCGCAGGCCTGGCAGCGCTATATCCTCGAACTCGACGAGTTGCCCCTGGACGAGCTGGATCAGCTCAGCGGCCAGTTGCTGCATTGCCTGCACGACTGCGGGCCGCTGTCGCATCAATGCGCACGCTTGCTGGCCGAGCGCCTGGCCTGGGCCGACCAGTTGCTGCGCATGGACAATCCGCAAGCGGCCGAAGCCCTGCTCGAACGCCTGCAACAACCTGACCCGTTCGACACCGGGCTGATGCGCGACTGGCCAGCTATCGCACAAATGGAAACCCTTTGGTTCTTCCGCAGCCTGGAATACAGCTTCCACCAGCGCCCGCTGTTCGAGTACCAAGCGTTCGCCAACGTGCACACCTGCCTTGCGATTCCCGATGACACGGCGCTGATCCAACGCGTGCTGGTGCAGTGCTGCCACGCCGGCGTTGCAAGCCCGACCTTCCATGCACAGTTGCTGGAACGCCAGGCGCAAGGCGAGGACACCCAGGACTTGCTCTACCTGCTGGCCCGCCAGGCCACACTGCTGGGCGCTGAGCAGGATGCACTGGCGCTCTGGCTGCGCCTGCACCAGGAACACCAGCACCCGCACGCCGAGCGCTGGCTGATCGACCTCTGCACACGCCAGCAGCCCCAGCGCCTGCCGCTGTTGATCCAGTCGCTGGACTGCCTGACGCCCCCCGCCAGTTGGCCAGACGATCTGGCCGATCCGGCCCAGGCCTGGGGCAGCCCGGGCCAGTCAGCGCAAACCTTGGCACGTTGGGCCGAAGCCGGACGTCACCCGCTGGACGGCATCGCCCGCGTGTTCATCGAATGGCGCCTAGATGGCGACGATGAGCTGCCGTTACTCGCCTGGCTGCTCCAGGAGCAGGCAGACCACGACCTGCACCGGCTGTACTGGTACGCCTGGGCACTGCAACGCGGCGACACCGGGCTGCTGCATCTGATCCTGGCGCAGCAGCCCAGCGCGGACCCGCTCGACGCGCTGATCCTCACCGGCTTCCAGCGTCAGGCGGCGCAACAACTGCATTGGCTGGAACACTCACCGGTGGCCCGGGCGCTGACGCACTACTGCGCCAACCTCGAGCCCGACACCCCGCTGCCAGCCGGCCTGCTCGCAGACCCTATCCGCCCACTGTGCCGCGAGTGGCTGCGGCGCATGCGCCAATACTCGGCCCAGGCCATCTACGCGCTCAACCAGCATTTCGACATGCAGCGTATGTTCACCACGCCGTTCACCCTGACCTTGCAAGGGCATATGGCTGAGGCAGGCCTGGTGCTGCCGCCGATGGCTTCCGGCGAAGCGCTGTGGGAGTGGCACCGCCAGCAGTTGTTCATGCTGGCCGCGCTCGACCAGCCAACACGCTGGCAAGCGATGATCGATCCGGCCCTGACCGAACAGTTGCGCTACCCCGACGATCACCCGTTCGCTGCGACCCACGCGCTGCTACTGCGCCATCCGAACGGCGGCCTGCTGGGTAGCCTGGACCGCCAGGATCCGATGCAGACGTTCCTCGCCGCGCGCCTGTCGACTCTGCCGCGCGCCCTGGAGAGCGAACGCCTGCCTGACGCCGCGCAACTGTTTGATTGCCTGGACAACGATGACGGCAGCCTGCTCGAACATCACCCACTGGGCTATCTTCTGTTCTGCCTGACGCTGTACCACTGCCGCGCCCTGGGCGAGCAACAGCGCGCCGAACTGGGCGAGCGTCTGGCAGCAGTGAGCCTGCCTGGAGCTTGGTTCGAGCCCTGGCGCCAAGGGCTGATGGAGGGAAAAACCCGCCACCTGCCGGCCAAGGTGCTGAACGAACTGGGCCTGGAAAGCCGCCCGGTCAATGACTTGCTCGATGCCCTGGACCATCTGCTCAACCACGCCAGGCCACCCAAGACCCGAGCCCTGCGCGCCCTGCAGAAGGTCAAGGACGACCCGAACCAGGACCCCGGCCTGCGCTGCGCGATCATGGCGGTTTTGGGCTGGACCGAACGCATGCTGCTCAACGAACTGCAGCAGGCTCCAGCGCCGGCCTGGGCGTTCTGGACACTCAACAGCCGCCTGAACCGCACCGGCTTCGCCCTGCACCTGCTGGCTGCGGTTGGCTGCGTGAGCCTGTCCACCCAGTTACCGGCACTCAACGTGGTGATGGCCATACTGGTGATCAGCGGTGCGCTACGCCGGCTACGCGATTTCGGCCAGGGTGTGCCAACACTTGCGCTGCTGTTGGTGCTCAGCCGCGTCTTGCCAGCGGTGCCGTTGTTCCTGCTGGGCATGCCCGGTGACAAGCTGCCCAACCGTTATGGCCCGGTGCCAGGCCAAGGGGAAGCGCTCGAAGGTGGCCTGCAGGCCACCTTGCGCCGGTTCGATAATCAGTAGCGCAACTCGTCGAGCGCCTGGCTCAAGGCCTTGCGCTCACGCTCGATAGCGCTGGGCTGCTGCGCGGCAAGTATCTGGTTGAAGGCATCCATCCAGCTGGCGATCAGTGCACGCTCATCGCCCAGGCTCTGCATCCAGGCGCGCTCCAGGCGGGCCAGCAGGGTGCGGTTGGGCAGGCTGTCGCGCGGGTGGATCTTCAAGGTCGCCAGACGCGCCTGGCTGGCCTGGCGCGCCTCGGCATCCAGCCCGGTGGGGCTGCGGTCGATGCTGTGGCTATGCTTGCGGCCACTTTCGATGAAGGTCACGTCCACTTCGAGCAAGCCATTGATGTCGTAGCTGAAGCGCACATCCAGCGACTGGATCTCACCGGTCGGCTGCAACGGGACCTCGAAGCTGTCGACCAGAATATTGTCACGCACCCAAGGCCGTTCGCCCTGGTACACCGCGATACGGACCACCTTCTGCTCGGGATGGGCACTGTAGAAGCGCTGCACCTTGGAGGTGGGAATGATGGTATTGCGCTCGATGATCGGTGTGAATGCTCCGCTGACGTCCTCGCCACGGGACGATGCAATACCTAGGGTGTAGGGGCACACGTCGGTCAGGATCAGTTCGTCGATGGCCGCGTCACGGGCCTTGCAAGCCGCCTGGCTGGCCGCGCCGAGGGCGACCAGGGTATCCGGGTCCAGGTGCCGGTACGGCAGGCGACCGAACAGCTTGGCCACCAGTTGCTGCACCTGTGGCATGCGCGTGGCACCGCCCACCAGCACCAGGCTGTCCAGCTCGCGCGGGCTCAGCCGGGCATCGCGCAGGGCCTGCTCGATAGGCGCGCGCACCCGCGCCAGCAAAGGCGCGAAGATCCTCTGCAAGGTGATTTCGTCGACCTGCCATTCACGCACCTGGCCAGCGCCGCTCCAACTCAGCGTGCCACCGCCCTCGCCCGCGTCGCGCTTGAGCTGCTCGATGGCATCGTACAGGCTGGCCAGGGCCTGGGGGGCGAGGTCTTCGGGCTTGAGCTGCCAGTCGCGCAAACAGGCCTGCAACAGGGCGTCGGTGAAATCCTCGCCGCCCAGGTAGTTATCGCCCGTGGAAGCATGCACCTCGATCAACGGCAGGGCGTATTCCAGGACCGTGACGTCGAAAGTGCCACCGCCCAGGTCGAACACCAAGGTGCGCTCGAACTTCTGCTCGTGCAGGCCGTAGGCCATGGCCGCAGCAGTGGGTTCGTTGATCAGGCGCTGCACCTTGAGGCCGGCGAGTTCGGCGGCGAACAGCGTGCGCTTGCGCTGCTCGTCGCTAAAATAGGCCGGCACCGAGATCACTGCCTCGTTCACCGGGCAGCCCAGGTACGCTTCGGCATCCTGCTTCAGGGCTCCGAGCACCAGGGCCGACAGCTCCTCGGGGGTGAAGCGCTGCTCGCCCAGAGTGAAATGCTTATCGCTGCCCATGAAGCGTTTGAACGCCGCCGCCGTATGCTGCGGGTGGGTGGTCAGGCGGGCGCGAGCGGCTTGGCCGACCAGCACGCTGCCGTCGCTGTCGACGCTGACCACCGACGGGGTCAGCACCTCGCCCATGGCATTCGGGATCAGGCGCGCGGCACCGTCCTGCCAGACGGCGATGAGGCTGTTGGTGGTGCCCAGGTCGATACCCAACAGTGGCATGGCGGGCGTTGCGGGGGGAGAGAGGCTGGCATCCTGCATGGTCGGTCTCTTGCTTGCGAAAAGACCCGGCGCATGACCTGCTGGCCGAATGCGGCGGGCAGGGCATTCTGACGCAATGCTGGAAACAAAAAAAGCGACCCTAAGGTCGCTTTTCTTGTAACTTCCGGGTGTTCAGTGGGCCCTGGAAGTTGAATATGGCGCGGCGGACGGGACTCGAACCCGCGACCCCCGGCGTGACAGGCCGGTATTCTAACCGACTGAACTACCGCCGCGCTATACATCGAGTGGTGGGTGATGACGGGATCGAACCGCCGACCCTCTGCTTGTAAGGCAGATGCTCTCCCGGCTGAGCTAATCACCCTTCGTCTCGGTGTGGCGCGCATTCTACGGAGGACCCTCTACCCTGGCAAGCACTTTTTTCAAATTTTTTTGAATATTTTTCAAGGACCTAGCTCGCCGCAGTTTTTCTTCCTTATAGGCAGGCTACTGGCCCTCTGACAGGGTTGGCCTGGAAGCACCGCTCGGAGAATAATGCCCGCCTTATGTATTAAGGAGAGATTCCCCCTCATGTGGTTCAAGAACCTGCTGACCTATCGCCTGACCCAGGATGTTCCATTCGAGCCTGAAGCACTGGAAGCCGCCCTGGCCAGCAAGCCGGCCCGCCCCTGCGCCAGCCAGGAACTGACCACCTACGGTTTCGTCGCCCCGTTCGGCAAGGGCGAAGACGCCCCGCTGGTGCACGTCAGCGGTGAATTCCTGCTGATCGCTGCGCGTAAAGAGGAGCGCATCCTGCCCAGCAGCGTGGTCAACGATGCGGTCAAGGAGAAGGTCGAGGAAATCGAGACCGAGCAGATGCGCAAGGTCTACAAGAAGGAACGCGACCAGATCAAGGACGAGATCATCCAGGCCTTCCTGCCGCGTGCGTTCATCCGCCGTTCGATGATCTTCGCCGCCATCGCCCCGCGTCAGGGACTGGTGCTGGTCAACTCGGCCAGCGCCAAGCGTGCCGAAGACCTGCTCTCCACCCTGCGTGAAGTGATGGGTTCGCTGCCGGTGCGCCCGGTCAGCGTGAAGATCGCACCGGTCGCGACCATGACCGATTGGGTCAAGTCGCAAAGCCCTGCCCCGGACTTCTTCGTACTCGACGAATGCGAGCTGCGTGACACTGCCGAAGACGGCGGCATCGTGCGTTGCAAGCGTCAGGACCTGACTGCCGAGGAAATCCAGCTGCACCTGAGCACCGGCAAGGTGGTCACGCAATTGGCCCTGGCCTGGCAGGACAAGCTGTCGTTCGTGCTGGACGACAAGACGGTGATCAAGCGCCTGAAGTTCGAGGAACTGCTACAGGAGCAGGCCGAGCAGGATGGCGGCGACGAGGCCGCGCAGCAATTCGATGCCAGCTTCCAGCTGATGATGATGACCTTCCGCGAATTCCTCCCGGCGCTGTTCGAGGCGCTGGGTGGCGAGGACATTCCGCAAGGCGTCTGAGCATAGCTGCAAGCTGCAAGCAACATCAAAAGCCAGCGCGATGCTGAATGCAACACCGTCGCGCTTCAGCTTGGGGCTTGGGGCTTGAAGCCCTGGCTCTGACTTGCCCGCCAACCGCTAAATCGGCACCATGCACCGACAGTGGGGACGACCTCACGACGCACCGCGTGACCATTCCGGGGACGGCCCCATCCTTGAAAACGATGGAGACGAACCATGTCCTGGATCATCCTGTTCTTCGCCGGCCTGTTCGAGGTCGGCTGGGCGGTCGGCCTGAAATACACCGACGGCTTCAGCCGCCCACTGCCCACCGCCCTGACCATCGCCGCCATGGCCATCAGCCTCGGCTTGCTGGGCCTGGCCGTCAAAGAGCTGCCACTGGGCACCGCCTATGCCATCTGGACCGGCGTGGGCGCCGTGGGCACGGTCATCGCGGGGATCATTCTGTTCGGCGAGTCCATGGCCCTTGTCCGGCTACTCAGCGTGGCATTGATCGTCGCCGGGCTGATCGGGCTGAAGGTCAGCGCCAGCTGACCTTCTCCTTGGCGAGTCTCAGCGCAGATCGCCACGCAGCAGGCTCACCTGTTCACGCAGCGCATCCGGCTTGGCGGCCTCGGCCGGGACAGCCGGGCCCGCGACGAGGGTCACCCGCGACCATAGACGCTTGAACAATCCCTTGTTCGGATCGCGACTGAAGAAACTGCCCCACAGCCCCTGCAACGCCAGCGGAATCACCGGCACCGGAGTCTCCTTGAGGATGCGGTTGACCCCGCTCTTGAACACATCGATCTCACCATCGGCGCTGAGCTTGCCCTCGGGGAAAATGCACACCAGCTCGCCATCGGCCAGGTACTGGGCGATACGGGCAAAGGCTTGCTCGTAGGTGGCCGGGTCTTCGCGCAGACCGGCGATGGGGACGGCCCCGGCCGTGCGGAACACGAAGTTGAGCACCGGCAGGTTGTAGATCTTGTAGTACATGACGAAACGGATCGGCCGGCGAATGGAGCCGGCGATCAGCAACGCATCGACGAACGACACGTGGTTACACACCAGCAGCGCGGCGCCCGTGTCGGGAATGCGCTCAAGCTCACGGTGCTGCACCCGGTACATCGAGTGGCTGAGCAGCCAGATGAGAAAACGCATGGTGAATTCCGGCACGATGCGGAAAATATAGGCGTTGACCGCTACATTGAGCAGCGACACCACCAGGAACAGCTGCGGGATGCTCAGTTTGACGACGCTCAGCAGCACGATGGTGATGATCGCCGACACCACCATGAACAGCGCATTGAGGATGTTGTTGGCCGCGATTACCCGGGCACGCTCACCTTCGGCGGTGCGCGCCTGGATCAGCGCATACAGCGGCACAATGTAGAAGCCGCCGAACACCCCGAGGCCGATGATCGACAGCATGATCCACCAAGCTTCGCGCATGCCCAGCAGCGTCAACCAGTCGTGCGCGGTGCCGGTGTCGGGCACATCGCCCGAGTGCCACCACCACAACAGCCCGAACAGAGTCAGACCGAACGAGCCGAACGGCACCAGGCCGATCTCCACCTTGCGTCCGCTCAGGCGCTCGCACAGCAGTGAGCCGACGGCAATGCCGACCGAGAACAGTGTCAGCACCAGGGTCACCACGGTCTCGTCGCCGTGCAGCCAGTCCTTGGCATAGGCTGGGATCTGGGTGAGGTAGATGGCGCCGACGAACCAGAACCACGAGTTACCGACGATCGAACGCGACACCGCCGGGGTCTGCCTGAGCCCCAGGCGTAGCGTGGCCCACGACTGCCTGAAGATGTTCCAGTCCAGACGCATCTGCGGTGCAGCAGCCGTAGCCCGCGGGATCCAACGGCTGGCCAGGTAGCCCAGCACTGCTGTGCCGACCACCCCGCCCGCCACCACCGTGGCGTAGCTGGAGGAGGACATCATCACTCCGGCGCCAATCGTGCCCGCCAGAATCGCCAAGAAGGTGCCCATTTCCACCAGGCCGTTGCCACCTACCAGTTCTTCTTCGCGCAAGGCCTGCGGCAGGATCGAATACTTCACCGGGCCGAACAGTGCCGAGTGGGTGCCCATGGCGAACAACGCGATCAGCATCAACACCAGATGGCCGGTGACGAAGCCAACGGCGCCAGTGGCCATGATGACGATCTCGGCCAGCTTGATCGCGCGAATCAGCCGGTCCTTGGCGAATTTCTCACCGAACTGACCGGCCAGCGCCGAGAACAGGAAGAACGGCAGGATGAACAGCAAGGCGCACAGGTTGACCCAGATCGAGCGGTCGCCCTCGAGGCTGAGTTTGTACAGGATCGCCAGGATCAACGACTGCTTGAACAGGTTGTCATTGAAAGCACCCAACGATTGGGTGATGAAGAACGGCAAAAAGCGCCGCTTGCCGAGCAGGGTGAATTGCGAGGGGTGACTCATCGTCCGTGTACCTGATTGGGCTTTGTCATTGGAGGCACGCACAGCGCGTAAAGCCACAAATCTGCACGCGAAGCAGTGGTCAGGCAAGTCATGAAGCCAACGCATGGCACCCTTCAAACGCAGACAATATCAATGTGACATCATCTTTTCACACGTTTGGTTTCAGGTTTCGCGTATCCTTGCCGACAATTCATATAGATGACTACATCTAAAAAGGAACAGACCTTCGGTCTCCTCCAATACCTCGGAAAAGGAGCTCAGCAGCATATGTTCAGGTGGTTCGGCGATTTGAAAATCGCGCACAAACTCGCCCTCGGCTTCGGGCTGGTGCTCGCGCTCGCCCTGGCGCAGTCGCTGGTCAGTTGGGACGGGCTTTCGAACCTGGTCCGACGCAGCGAGGTGGTGAATGCCGTCGCCGGACTCAACGATGCCCTGGGCGACTTGCGTGAGGCGCGGTTGCGCCACGCTATGAGCAACGGCGGCGAACCAGAGGCCGAGTCGCTGCAAAAAGCCCTCGACGCGTTCCAGACGCCGCTGGCCAAACTGCGCGCGCTCATTCGCACCCCAGAAAACCTGGCGATCCTGGGCAAAGCCGAGCAGCACCTGCAGACCTACGCTGGCAACCAGGCGTTGAGCGTCGAGGCCTATCGGAAAATGCGCGCCGCGCAAAAGGAAATGGGCAGCCTGGCCACCACCGCCTTCGCCGACATCGAGCAGATTCGCAAACAGGTACGCGCCCTACCCGACGCCGAGCAGCGTGCCGTGCGCATCGAGGCGATCAACCAGGTACGCGAGAACCTGATCCTGTTGCGCTACCACGTACGCGGCTACACCGGTAATACCAACGCCGAAACCGAAAAGCTGATGAATACGCAGATCGCCACCACGGTGAACGACCTGCCGACCCTCGTGGCGCGCTTCGACGGCAGCTATGCCGGGCAGTTCCAGCAGTTGCAAAACCAAGTTAGTACTTATGCCAGCGCCGTCGAAGCGTTTCGTGGTGAAGTCAGCAAACTGGTGGACTACCGAGCGGCCATGGGCGCTGACGTCGAAGGCTTGAACGTCTTGATCGGCCAGTTGCTCGACAGCCAGGCCAGGTTCGTGCGTGAGGACAGCCACTTCGCCAAGACCCTGCAACTGGCCACCACCGCCCTGGCCCTGCTGCTGGGCATCCTCGCCGCCGTGCTAATCGCCCGGCAGATCAGCCAACCGTTGCAACGCGTGCTGCAAGCCATGGAGCGCGTGGCCGCCGGTAACCTCACCGAGCAACCTGACAGCCCGCGTCGCGATGAACTGGGCCAGTTGCAGAACAGCCTGCGCAGCATGACCGCCAACCTTCGCCAGCTGATCAGCGGCGTGCGCGACGGTATCGGCCAGATCACCAGTGCCACCGAAGCGCTGTCGGCGATCACCACGCAGACCAGCGCCGGGGCCAATAACCAGAAGATCGAGACCGACCAGGTGGCCACTGCCATGCAGGAAATGGCGGCTACCGTCCACGAAGTAGCGCGCAATGCCGGCGAGGCCTCGGTCGCCGCCAGTGCCACCGACCAGGAAGCCCGCGAGGGCGACAGCGTGGTCAACCGCGCCGTGGCGCAGATCGATCGCCTATCTAGCCAGGTGGACGCTACCAACCAGGCGATGGACGCCCTGCGTAGCGAGAGCCAGCGCATTGGCAAGGTAATGGACGTGATCAAGGCGGTGGCCGAGCAGACCAACCTGCTGGCGCTCAATGCTGCCATCGAAGCCGCACGTGCCGGCGAAGCCGGACGTGGCTTCGCCGTGGTCGCCGATGAAGTGCGTGGGCTGGCACAACGCACCCAGGCCTCCACCGAGGAGATCGAATCGGCGATCAGCAGCTTGGAGCAAGGCACCCGTTCGGTCAGCGACCTGATGGAGCAAAGCCAGAGCCTGACCGCCAGCAGCGTGGCGCTGGTGCGCGAAGCCGGCATGGCACTGGAGGGCATCACCCAGCGGGTTTCGGCAATCGAATCGATGAACCAGCAAATTGCCGCCGCCTCCGAGCAGCAGAGCGCCGTGGCCGAGCAGATCAGCCGCAGCGTGGTGACGGTGAGGGATATTTCCGAACAAACCGCCGAAGCCAGTCAGCAGACCTCGGTGTCCAGCGTGGAGCTGGCGCGCCTGGGAGGGCAGTTGCAGACGATGATCAGCCGGTTCCGCTTCTGATCGACACACACCATTACGGGGCACGCCAGCATGCTGACGTGCCCCGTAATACCTTCAGCTCAATCGAATCTGAACAATGCGCGCGCCGTGTCTACCAGCAGCGCCTGACGCAGCTGTGCCGAACACCCTAGCGCCTCGAACTGCTCCACCACCGAACTGAAGTTCACCGTAGACTCGTGCTGGGTGTGCGGCCAGTCGCTTCCCCACATCAGCCGCTCGGCGCCGTAGTGCGCCTCGAGCGCGCCCAGCGCCTGCTGGGCAAAACGCAGGTTCTCCCGTGGCGTACCTTCCAGGCGATAGATACCCGAGACCTTCAGCCACACCTTGCCCTCCCCGCCCAAGGTCAGCAATTCGGCGAAGCCCGGCTGCCCAAGGCCTCGACGGGCGTCGGCACGGCCAAAGTGGTCGATGACGATGTCCAGCCCGTACGGGCGCAACGCCCGCACCAGCGCTGGCAGGTCGGCCACCTGGCGATGCAGCTCCAGGTGCCAGCCTTGCTCGCCGATGCGCTCAAGCAGTGGCCGCCATTCGGCCGCCGTGAGGTCGGGCAACTGCACCTGGCCCATCAAGTTCAGGCGCACCCCGCGTACTCCCAGGCGCGCCATCTCATCAAGGGCTTCTCGCTCGACGTCCCGTTCGAGCATCACCACGCCACGTAGCTGTTCAGGCGCGGTGCGCAGCGCACTGAGCAGGTAGCGGTTGTCGGTGCCCAGAAAACTGGGCTGAACCAGCACGCCATGACTAAAGCCATGGCCGTGGAGTTGGGCAAGGTAGTCGCCCAGTGGCGCATCGTAGGCCGGTGCATAACGGCGCTCGGCCGCCAGTTGCAAACCTCGGCTAAAGACGTGTGCGTGGCTGTCGATGGCCGTGATCGGTGAAACAGGGACGTCAGGCATGGGGCTCTTCGGGAAACGGGGTTGAGGTCGACGTTTTCAGGATTGGGGCTGCTGCGCAATGCCGCTTCTACAGACGCATTCATCTGTAGGAGCGGCCTCGTGCCGCTAAGGGACCGCAAAGCGGTCTCAGGGTTTACTTGGCCAGCGCTCCAGCCACCACAGGCTCCGGCTTGGCTTCAAGGTTACGGCCACGGGTTTCCGGCAGGCACAGCGCGGCGATCACCGCCACGCCATAGGCGATGCCGGCATCGATGCCGATGGCCGCGCCCAGCGACATGGACTCGCTCATGTGGCCGACCAGGAACGGGAACACTGCCGACAGCACGCGGCCAAAGTTGTAGCAGAAACCCACACCAGCGCCGCGCACGTCGGCCGGGTACAGCTCGTTGAAGAACGCCCCGAGGCTGGCAGGGATGCCCGCGGCGAAGAAGCCCAGCGGGAAGCCCAGGAACAGCATCTGGGTGTTGCTCAGCGGGAAAAACACGTAGGCCTGCACGGTGAGTACGCAGCACACAGCGAACAGCAGGATGTTCTTGCGTCGGCCGATGCGGTCGATCAACAGGCCGCTGACCACACAACCGCACCAGAAGGCAAAGATGATCACCGCCAGGTAGCCGCCGGAGTTGAGCACCGACAGGTTGCGCTCGGTCTTGAGGAAGGTCGGCAGCCAGGTCATCACCGCATGGTAGCCGCCGTGGGCGCCCAGGCCGAGCAGACCGCCGAGCAGGGTCACACGCAGCAGTTCGGGGCGGAAGATGCCAGCCATGGACTTGAAGAAGCTGCCCGCAATGGCCTTTTCTTTTTGCAGGCGCTGGAAGCTGTCCGGCTCTGGCACATTGCGGCGCACCCAGATGATCAGCAGCGACGGCAGCAGGCCGACGAAGAACATCACCCGCCAAGCGAATTCCTGCGGCACCAGCGAGTAGATCAGGGTGAACAGCGCCACCGCCAGGCCCCAGCCCACTGCCCAAGCGCTCTGCACCGTGCCCATCACCTTGCCGCGGTATTTCGGGTTGATGGTCTCGGCCATCAACACGGCGCCGGCGGCCCATTCACCGCCGATGCCGAAGCCTTGCATGGCCTTGACGAACAACAGCGGGTAGAACCCGGTGACGAACGCCGAGAGGAAGGTGAACGTGGAGAACCAGAGAATCATCCACTGCAGGGTGCGCACCCGGCCGTAACGGTCGGACAGCGTACCGCCGAGCCAGCCACCGATCGCCGAGGTGACCAGGGTCACCGCGCTGATCAAACCGGCATCGCCTTTGCTGAGCGAGAACGCGGCGATCAACGCCGGGATGGCCAAGCCGAACATCTGCACTTCAAGTGCATCCAGCGACCAGCCGCCGAAACAGGCCCAGAACGTCTTGCGCTCCCGCGAGGTGATTTGGCGATACCAGCTGAACATGGTTGTTATCCTTCTAGTCGTGTTGTGTAGCGACCGGGCGCACCGAAGCTCTTGGCACGCGTCGGCCGGGCAGGCAGAACCACGGCGCCGTGCAGGCACGGCGCCGAACATCAAAGGGGGTAAAGCGTTTTCTTATCGAATGTCGATGCGGTAGCGGAAGTGCTGGGCATGACCGCGCGAACGCCGCCACTCCAGCGGCTTGCCTGCGTAGTCACGGGCCAGACGCTCGATCACCACCACCGGGCTGCCTTCGGGCAGTTGCAGCAGGCGCCCGTGCGCCGGGTCGACCGCTTCGGCGGTGAGGGTCTCCTCGGCAGCAGCCACGACCTGGCCGCACAGTTCTTCGTAGATCGGATAGAGCAGCGGGCCCTTGCGGTCTAGCTCGACCTCCAGCAGTGGCTGGAAGGTCTGGCGTGGCAACCAGATGTCTTCGGCCAGCACCGGCTGGGCGCCGAGCAGACGCAGGCGGATGATGTGGATGACCTCAGCCTCGGCTGGCAGACCCAGGGCATGCGCCACCGCCGAGGGCGCGCGCATCGGGTCGATGGAAAGGATGCGGCTCTCCGGCACGGCGCGCTCGCCATTGGCCGACTCGAAACGGAAGAAGCGGAACAGCGAAGACTGGAATTGCGGCCGGCGAATGAAGGTGCCGCGACCCTGCTGACGTTCCAACACGCCCTCGGCTACCAACGCATCGACCGCCTTGCGCACGGTCCCGACCGACAGGTCGAACTCGGTGGCAAGCGCCGCCTCGGTGGGAATCGCCTCGCCCGGACGCCAACGGTTGTTGGCGATCTGCTCGACCAGGTGGTCGCGCAACTGTTGGTAACGGGGCAGGCGCGCATCGGCTGACAAGGCGTTCATGGGCGGCTCTCGGTGAATGTCATGTAGACATATATATGAATTTTTTCGAGAGTATTCCCCCTAGCAGGATGACTGTCAATCCTCCGGCTGTCGTCTAAGGCGTCTTATCCATCGCTCAACCTGGCGCGTGACTATTGGGTGGCCTGATAGTCAGCGACCAGCTTGTCCAGGAAGATGAACAGCTTTTGGTTCATCTGCTCCCAGTCGTTGACACGCAGCGCGGCGGGCTGCTGAACGAAGCGCCGGTCGGTCAGCGTGAGCAGTTCGGCTTGCGAGGCAGCGATCAGCAACTCGACGACCTCGCGGGTGAATTCCATATGGCATTGGAAGCCGTACACCAGGTTGCTGTACTCGATGATCTGGCGAGGACACCCTTCACTGATGGCCAGGATTTTTGCATCAGCGGTCAGGCCTGGCATGTCGTTGTGCCAATGGCCGACCTCAAGAACATCGCCAAAATGGGCGACCTTGCTATTGGCCATGCCCGCCGCCGTCAGGCTGATCGGGAACTTGCCGATTTCCTTTTCCGGGCTGTGGCCAAACGGCGCGCCCAGGGCCTCGCCGATCAGCTGCGAGCCGAGGCAGACACCTACGACCGCTTTCCCGGCCTGGATAGCCTGGCCAATCAAGTGGCACTCAGCCGCGGCATCGAAGTGCGGGCACTGTTCAAGGGTGGTGGCGGGGTCTTGCGGCCCACCCAGCACGACCAGCAGGTCGAAGTTGTCTGCATTGCCTGGCAACGCGTCGTTGGCGTAGACGCGGGAGTAGCTGGCGGCGTAGCCGCGCTCCAGAACCCAGGTTTCATAGGCTCCAGGTGCTTCGAAGGATTCGTGGACGATGAAGTGGACGTTCATGACAGGTCTCGGTGGTGTGACGCAGCAAGGCGAAAAAGAGGTAGCTAGCTAGAACCTGGCGGCTGCATGCAGCCAGCCAGGCCCAGCCGATCAGCTCTGGGCAGACAGCTCGTCCAGCAGGCCTTTCAAGTAGGTGCTGCCTTGGGCATCCAGCGGCTGCAAGGGCAGGCGCGGCGCACCGACATCCAGGCCGAGCATTTTCAGGCCAGCCTTGATGGTGGTCGGCAGGCCACGACGGGTGATGTACTCCAGCAGCTCGTACTGGCGGTAGAACAGCGCGCGGGCTTTAACCAGGTCATGGCCCTGCACGGCATCCCACAGCGCCAGGTTCAGCGCAGGGATAAGGTTCGGTGCAGCGGTGCACCAGCCTGTCGCGCCAGCGACCAGCGCCTCCAGCGTCAGCGGGTTGCAGCCGTTGTAGAACGCAACCTTACCGCCGGTCGCGCGATACAGCCGGTGCATGCGCTGAATGTCACCCGTGCTCTCCTTGACCATGGTGACATTCTTCACTTCCCCCAGAATACGCAGGATCAGGTCGACGGACAGATCAGTACCGCTGGTGCCCGGGTTGTTGTAGAGCATGATCGGGATGTCGATCGCGGCCCCCACGGCCTTGTAATGATCGACGATCTCGGTTTCGGTCAGCTTCCAGTAGGAAACCGGCAAGACCATGACGGCGGTGGCGCCACAGGCCTGGGCCAGTTGAGCACGTTGCACGGTGCGTGCGGTGGTCAGGTCGGACACGCTGACGACAGCAGGGACGCGCCCGGCGATCTGTTGCAGGCTGAAGCGCACGACCGATTCCCACTCGCCATCGGACAGGTAGGCGCCTTCGCCGGTACTGCCCAGAGGAGCGATGGCGTGCACGCCGGACTGGATCAGGCTATCGATGGATTTGCCCAAGGCGTTCAGGTCGACCGAACCGTTTGCGGCGAATGGCGTGATGGTGTAGCCGATGACACCCTTGATTACGGGAGTGGACATACAAGGCACCTTTGAGGTTTTTCAAGAATGAGTACAGCGTGAACTAGACCAGGCAGTCGCCATGGGTACGTAGCGCGCGCCGGGCGTAGTAGCTGAAAGCCGCGCCATGCCGCTTGGGCGTAGAGATCCAGTCATGCGCCTCCTTGCCCAGCGCTTCGGGAATCGGGCGGATCTGGCCAGCGCTCATCGCCATCAACTGCATCCTGGCAGCACGCTCGAACAGCAGCGCCAACACGCAGGCTTCCTCAATCGAACCGCCGGCGATCAACAGGCCGTGGTGCGAAAGCAAGAGGGCGCGCTTGTCGCCGATGGCATTGGCGATGATCTCGCCCTCCTCGTTGCCCACCGGAACACCGGGCCAGTCCTTGAGAAATGCGCAGTCATCGAACAGCGGGCACAGGTCCATATGGGAAACCTGCAGCGGCACTTCCAGCATCGACAGCGCGGCACTGTGCAAAGGGTGGGTGTGGATGATGCAGTTCACGTCGGGGCGTGCACGGTACAGCCAGCTGTGGAAACGGTTGGCAGGGTTGGCCATGCCTTGGCCTGCCAGGACATTCAGGTCCTCATCCACCACCAGCAGGTTGGACGCTGAGATCTCGTCGAAGCCCAGGCCCAGCTGTTGCGTATAATAGGTCCCGACCTCTTCTGCACGGGCGGTGATCTGCCCCGCCAGGCCCGAGTCATGGCCGCCGTCGAACAGGATGCGGCAGGTCAGTGCGAGTTTTTCGCGTGCGGTGTAGGTGTTGTCGATCAGGGCGGTTAGCATCCGCTGCTGGGCGAGCTTGACCAGCTCATCCTTGCCGGTGTGCAGGGTCGTGTTCACAGTCAGTACCTGTACGAAGAAGTAGGCGATGTATCCCCTGGTCGCCGCTGCAACGGCACCAGGACACACAGCAACCATATATGACACTTTGTTTCATAATCAACACCCGTGTCATCAATTTTCAAGGAACAGCCTGGGATGTCGGTTCAGCTGAGAATTTTGCGCAAGAAGATGGGCATGACCCTGGAACAGCTGGCAGGGCACACCGGGCTGACCAAGAGTTATCTGTCCAAGGTCGAGCGCGGCATGAATTCGCCGTCGATCGCAGTGGCCCTCAAGCTGGCCAAGGCACTTAACGTGCAGGCAGAGGAACTGTTCAGCAACGAAGCGGTGCCGACCGAAGGCTACAGCCTGGTTCGGCGCCAGCAACGCGACGCACCGGGCGAACCACCGGCCTCGACCCACGTGCCACTGGCCAGGCATATCGGGCAACGGGCGCTGCTGCCCTTCATGGTCTACCCGCCCCGCACATTTGGGCACTCAGCCTTCAAGGAACACTTGGGTGAAGAGTTCATCTATGTCCACCGCGGCTGCGTGGAAGTCGACTTCGGCAGCGAGCGCCTGACCCTCGAAGAAGGTGATGCCCTGCATTTCAATGCGCAGAAGGCGCATCGTATTCGCACGGTTTCGCAGGTCCAGGCCGAGCTGCTCGTGGTGGTGCACAGCGCGCAGTGAGCACGGCGCAGATCAGCTTGATCCGCGACCGCGCATTCGGATGTTGATCCGCCTCCAGCACCTCAGCGCATGGCGATGCACGGCGAGACGAACAGCTCGCCGCGCCATGCCCCGCGCACGGTACGGCTGGCCACCAGCACCCAAAGCATTGCCAGCGCCACCACCAGCACCTGAGCGAACACGCTGAAGAACCCAAGTCCCAGCCACTGAGCAAGCTTGAAGGTAGCCATGCAGTACACCCCAAGCGGAAAGGTGAAGCCCCACCAGCCCAGGTTGAACGGCATGCCCTGGCGCAGGTAGCGCAGGGTGATTAGCACCGCTGTCAGCAACCACCACAACCCCGCGCCCCACAGCACGATCCCCGCCACCAAGCCCAGGCCACGGGCCACCTCGCCCAGGCTGCCCAGGCCGCTGGCGGCGAACACCGCCGGGGCGTCGCTGCCGAGTACCAGCATACCCAGGGCACCGGTGCCGATCGGCCCCAAGGCCAGCCAGCTGGACGCCGCCATATTGGCCGGAGGCAGCTTGTGCAGCGCCATGCGCAGCATGAGGATGGTGAGGATGCTGAACGCCACCGGCAACGACACCGCCCACATCACGTAGCTGGTCACCAGCACCTGGAACTGCCGGTGCGCATCCGCCAGATGCGGCGCCAGCAGGCCACCGCTGGCGGCGGCCACCTCCGCCGCCACCACCGGCAGCAGCCACACGGCGGTCATCTGGTCGATGCTGTGCTCCTGGCGGGTGAACATCAGGTACGGAATCGCCACGCCGCACAGCAGTGCCAGGCCCACGTCCAGCCACCACAGCGCTTGCACCCATGGCACCACGGCTTCGCCCCAACGGGCTAGGCCGAACACCAGCGCACCGTTGAGCAAGGTGGCCAGGCCCATCGGGATGGTGCCGAAGAACATCGACACGGTGGAATGCGCGAAGATGCGCCGCGCCTCGTCGAAGAACAGCACCCAACGCGCGCCGTACAGCACGCAGAACAGAACGAACAGGCCGATGCTCAACCACCACAGGCCCTCGGCCAGACTATCGAGCAGCGGGATGCGCAACTGATGGAAGGCCAATGCCAGTACGCCGGTGCCCATGGTCGCGGCGAACCAGTTGGGGGTGAACTGGCGGATCACTTCGAGGGGATGGGCCAGTTGGCTGAAGGGGCGCCAACTGGCGGCGCGGGGCTGGGTGCAGGGCATAGGGTTGTCTCCGGCCTTTTGTAAGGTGGATTCATCTTATGCCGTAAAAGAATATCTATATAACGCGTATTTTCTCTAACTGTTATCTGCTTTACAGATATAGGCTTAACCCTGCGCCCTGGCATATGCTTGGGCCGGCTTTCCGCTCACAAGGATGCGTCATGCTTGCCGCTCTGAAAGGCTACCCCCAGCCAGTACGCCTGCTGCTGATCACCACCTTCACCCTGACCCTGGCGCGTGCACTCACCCTGCCCTACCTGGTGGCCTACCTGTCGGCACACATGGACCTGTCGGTCGCCCAGGTCGGCGTGCTGGTCGGCGGCGCGATGTTCGTCTCGTCGGCCTTGGCGCTGTATGGCGGGCACCTGGTCGATACCCTGCGCAACCACACGCTGATCGTCAGTTGCACGCTGCTGTTCGCCCTGTCTTTCGTGGGCATCGTGGCCAGCACCACGGCGCTGCCGTTCTTCTGCTTCCTGGTCCTGGCCTACCTGGCACAGACCGTGGTGGACCTGGCCGCCAAGGCTGGCTTCTGCGCCCTGCTGCCGGTCGAGGCACGCGGCGAGGTGTTCGCCATCAAGTACACCCTTAACAACATTGCCTGGGCCGGCGGGCCGATGCTTGGGGTGCTGCTGATCGAAGCCAGCGACCATCTGCCCTTCTACCTCTCGGCCCTGATCGGCCTGGGCCTTGGCCTGTTCTACCAACGCCTGGGCGAGCGCGAGCTGCTGAGCCGCACCGACGAAGCACCTGCGGCAGGCTTCGTGCAGGTCGCCTTGGTGCTGCTGCGCGATCGACGGCTGGTCTGCTTCACCTTGGGCGGCGTACTCAGCGCGGTGGTGTTCGGCCAGTTCACCGCCTATCTGTCGCAGTACCTGGTCGTGACCACCCAGGACCCGGCGCGTGTGGCACGCCTGGCCGGCTATCTGGTAAGCACCAACGCGGTCACGGTGATCGCCCTGCAATACCTGGTCGGCCGGCGCATCACCCGCCAACACTTGATGCCCTGGTTGCTGGCCGGAATGGGGTTGTTCATCGTCGGGCTGCTGGGATTCTCGGTGGCCGACTCGGTGCCGACCTGGTGCCTGGCCATGCTGGTGTTCACCCTCGGCGAGATCATCGTGATCCCGGCCGAGTTCATGTTCATCGACCTGATCGCGCCGGAGCCACTGCGCGGCATTTACTATGGCGCGCAGAACCTGTCCAATCTGGGGGCTGGGTTGGGGCCGATGCTGGTGGGCGCGACGCTGGGCTCGATGGCGCCGCAGGCGGTGTTCTACCTATTGATCGGATCGGTGCTGATGGCGACGGTTTTCTATTGGCTAGGCACGCGCACCCCGTTAAAACGCTGAGGTCGGCGCGGACTGCGACGTCCTGCCACTGCGACCATGGTCTGCGCTGACGAACCCTGCGCTGCGTGCCAGACTGATTGATCGGGACCGCGTTCTATTCATTGCCTCGGAGTTTGCATGTCGTTGTCCAGCGGGCTGATCGCCGTGGTCGCCCTGGCCTATATGGCCATCATGTTCGCCATCGCCTTCTACGGTGACCGCCGCAGCACGCCGCTGCCGCCGCGCCTGCGCGCCTGGGTGTATAGCCTGTCGCTGGCGGTGTACTGCACCAGTTGGACCTTCTTCGGCGCGGTCGGCCAGGCCGCCGAGCAGCTCTGGGCGTTCCTGCCCATCTACCTGGGCCCGGTGCTGCTGCTGATGTTCGCGCCCTGGGTGCTGCAGAAAATGGTGCTGATCAGCAAACAGCAGAACATCACATCCATCGCCGACTTCATCGCCGCCCGCTACGGCAAGTCGCAGACCCTCGCGGTGGTGGTGGCACTGATCTGCCTGGTCGGCGTGCTGCCCTACATCGCCTTGCAGCTCAAGGGCATCGTGCTGGGTGTGAACCTGCTGATCGGCGCCAACGCCGACGCCACCGGCAGCCGCGTGCAGGACACCGCGCTGGTGGTGTCGCTGGTGCTGGCGCTGTTCGCCATCGTGTTCGGCACCCGTAGCCTGGACGTCACCGAGCACCACCGGGGCATGGTCCTGGCGATCGCCTTCGAATCGCTGGTCAAGCTGCTGGCCTTCCTCGCAGTCGGCGCCTTCGTGGTGTTCAACCTGTACGACGGCTTCGATGACCTGTTGACCCAGGCGCGCCATTCGGTGCACCTGGACAGCTACTGGCAAGAAACCATCAACTGGCCGTCGATGGTGGTGCAGACCGCCGTGGCGATGATGGCAATCATCTGCCTGCCGCGTCAGTTCCACGTGACCGTGGTCGAGAACATCGAGCCCCAGGACATGCGCCTGGCGCGTTGGGTGTTCCCGCTGTACCTGGGGCTGGCGGCGCTGTTCGTGGTGCCGATCGCCCTGGCCGGACAAATGCTGCTGCCCGGCACGGTGATCTCCGACTCCTTCGTGATCAGCCTGCCGCTGGCCGAGGCGCACCCGAGCCTGGCGCTGCTGGCATTCATCGGCGGCGCTTCGGCGGCCACCGGCATGGTCATCGTCGAGGCCGTGGCGCTCTCGACCATGGTTTCAAACGACATGCTGCTGCCCTGGCTGCTGCGGCGCAACAATGCCGAGCGGCCGTTCGAGGCGTTCCGCCACTGGATGCTGTCGGTGCGCCGGGTCACCATCGTGGTGATCCTGCTGCTGGCCTATGTCAGCTACCGACTGCTAGGGTCCACTGCAAGCCTGGCAACCATCGGCCAAATCGCCTTCGCTGCGGTCACCCAGCTCACACCCGCCATGCTCGGTGCGCTGTACTGGAAGCAAGCCAACCGCCGCGGGGTATTCGCAGGGCTTGCTGCCGGTATCTTCCTGTGGTTCTACACCTTGGTGCTGCCGATTGCCGCGCATAGCCTCGGCTGGTCGCTGAACGTGTTCCCGGGCCTGGCCTGGTTGCACGGCAACCCGCTGGACCTGCCGATCACCCCACTGACCCAGGGCGTGGTGCTGTCGCTGGCGGGTAACTTCACGCTGTTCGCCTGGGTTTCGATCCTGTCGCGTACACGGGTGTCCGAGCACTGGCAGGCCGGGGCCTTCATCGGCCAGCAGACCAGCGCCCGCCCCAGCAGCAAACCGCTGCTGGCGGTACAGATCGACGACCTGCTGAATCTGGCCGCACGTTTCGTCGGCGAAGAACGCGCCCGCCAGAGTTTCATCCGCTTCGCCTACCGCCAAGGCAGGGGCTTCAACCCCAACCAGAACGCCGATGGCGACTGGATCGAGCACACGGAACGGCTGCTGGCTGGCGTCCTGGGCACCTCCTCGACCCGTGCGGTGGTCAAGGCCGCCATCGAAGGCCGCGAGATGCAGCTCGAAGACGTGGTGCGCATCGCTGACGAAGCCAGCGAGGTGCTGCAGTTCAACCGTGCCTTGCTGCAAGGGGCGATCGAGAACATCAACCAGGGCATCAGCGTGGTCGACCAGAATTTGCACCTGGTCGCCTGGAACCGTCGTTACCTGGAACTGTTCAACTACCCGGACGGGCTGATCAGCGTTGGCCGGCCGATTGCCGACATCATCCGCTACAACGCCGAGCGCGGCCTGTGCGGCCCGGGCGAGGCACAAGTGCACGTGGCACGCCGCCTGCATTGGATGCGCCAGGGCCGCGCCCACTCCTCCGAGCGCCTGTTCCCCAACGGCCGGGTGATCGAGCTGATCGGCAACCCGATGCCCGGCGGTGGCTTCGTCATGAGCTTTACCGACATCACCCCGTTCCGCGAAGCCGAGCAGGCCCTGCGCGATGCCAACGAAAGCCTTGAGCAACGGGTGGCCGAGCGCACCCACGAGCTGTCGCAGCTCAACCAGGCGCTGTCCGAGGCCAAAAGCCGCGCCGAAGCCGTAAGCCAGTCCAAGACCCGCTTCCTGGCCGCCGTCAGCCATGACCTGATGCAGCCGCTCAACGCCGCGCGGCTGTTTTCCGCAGCGCTGTCGCAGCAAGCCGAGGGCATGAACGAGGAGGCCCAGCAACTGGTGCAGCACATGGACAGCTCGCTGCGCTCGGCCGAAGAACTGATCAGCGACCTGCTGGACATCTCGCGCCTGGAGAACGGCAAGATCACCCCGGATCCCAAGGCCTTCGCCCTCAACGATCTGTTCGACACCCTCGGCGCCGAGTTCAAGGTACTGGCGGCCGAGAAGGGCCTGACATTCCGCTTGCGTGGCAGCCGCCTACGCATCGAAAGCGACATGAAACTGCTACGCCGAGTGCTGCAGAACTTCCTCACCAACGCGTTGCGCTACGGCAAAGGGCCAATCCTGCTGGGCGCACGCCGCCAAGGCGGGCAACTGTGGCTGGAAGTCTGGGACCGCGGCCCGGGCATCGCCGACGACAAGCTGCAAGTGATCTTCCAGGAATTCAAGCGCCTGGACAGCCACCAGACCCGCGCTGAAAAAGGCCTGGGCCTGGGCCTGGCGATTGCCGACGGCCTGTGCCGGGTGCTCGGCCACCCGTTGCAAGTACGCTCATGGCCAGGCAAGGGCACGGTGTTCCGGGTCGGCGTGCCGATTGCCCGCAGCGCCGCCCCCGTGGCACCCGCGCCAGTCGAGCAGGCTGGCCAGCCGCTGGCCGGATTGCAGGTGCTGTGCGTGGACAACGAAGACAGCATCCTGATCGGCATGAACAGCCTGCTCAGCCGCTGGGGCTGCCAGGTGTCCACCGCGCGCAACCAGGCCGAATGCGAGGCGCTGCTGAGCAATGGGCTGCGTCCGCACCTGGCGCTGGTGGACTATCACCTGGACGATGGCGAGACCGGCACGGGACTCATGGGCTGGCTACGCGCGCGACTGGGCGAGCCTGTGCCGGGGGTGGTGATCAGCGCCGACGGGCGCAACGAAACCATCGCCCTGGTGCATGCTGCAGGCCTGGACTACCTGGCCAAGCCGGTCAAGCCGGCCGCCCTGCGCGCCTTGCTCAATCGGCATCTGAGCCTGGTGCAGTAAGCACTTCGTCGCTCAGGGCGCGCTCGATCAGCTCGCTCGGGAGGCTTTTACTGGCACGAGCGCCAAGCAGCTTGAGCTGTTCACTGCGACTGACCAGGTTGCCGCGCCCTTCGCAGAGCTTGTTACGTGCTGCCGCATAGGCCTTGTCCACCTGGGCCAGGCGGCTGCCCAGCTCGTCCAGGTCCTGGATGAACAGCACGAACTTGTCGTACAGCCAGCCGGCGCGCTCAGCGATCTCACGCGCGTTCTGGCTTTGCCGCTCTTGTTTCCACAAGCTGTCGATCACCCGCAAGGTGGCCAATAGCGTGGTAGGGCTGACGATCACGATCTGCCGGTCGAAGGCTTCCTGGAACAGGTTCGGCTCGGCCTGCAAGGCTGCCGAGAACGCCGCTTCGATGGGCACGAACAGCAGCACGAAATCCAGGCTGTGCAGGCCATCGAGGCGGTTGTAGTCCTTGCTCGACAGCCCCTTCACGTGACTGCGTAGCGACTGCACGTGCTGCTTGAGGGCGGCCTCGTCATTGTTGGCGACGAACTGCTGATAGGCCGTGAGGCTGACCTTGGCGTCGACCACCACCTGCTTGTCGCCCGGCAGCATGATCAGCACATCGGGCTGGAAGCGCTCACCATCGGCGCTCTTGAGACTGACCTGAGTCTGGTACTCGCGGCCCTTCTCAAGCCCCGCGTGCTCCAGCACGCGCTCCAGAATCAGCTCGCCCCAGTTGCCCTGGGTCTTCTGGCCCTTGAGCGCCTGGGTCAGGTTGGTGGCTTCATCGGACAGGCGCAGATTCAGCTGTTGCAGGCGCTCAAGCTCCTTGCTCAGCGAAAAACGCTCGCGGGCTTCTTGCTGATAGCTCTCCTCGACGCGCTTTTCGAAGGCCTGGATGCGCTCCTTGAGCGGATCGAGCAGTTGGCCCAGGTGCTGCTGGCTGGTCTGGGCGAAACGCTGCTCGCGTTCGTCGAAGATCTTGCCGGCCAGTTCGGCGAACTGAGCCCGAAGCGTATCGCGCGCGCCTTGCAGGTCTTCCAGACGCTGCTGGTGGCTGTCTTGCTGCTCGCGCAGCTCAGCCTCAAGGCGCGCGGCCTGGGCTTCGAGGCGGCGCAGTTCGGCTTCGCGGTTGGCCCGCTCCAGGTGCCAGGCGTGGGCGGCGTCACGGGCGTTGTCGCGGTCGATCTGCAACAGTTCCAGTTCCCGGCCTTGGGCGGCCAGTTGGGTCTGCTTGAGCGTATTGGCTTCGCTGAGGTCGCTGATCTCGTCGCGGCTGGCCTCCAGTTGCGCTTGCAGGCCCTCCTGGGCCAGCACCGCGCTGTTCAGGCGCTCTTCGAGCAGCGTCCGCTCAGCGCTGTGGGCGCCCTGGCGGCGTTGGACCTGCATGACCCACCCCAGACAGGGCAAGGCCCCCACCAATACGCCCAGCACAATGCTGGTCAGATCCACTGCCATGCTTACCCCGCACGATCATAGACGAATGCAGCGCAGCTTATCGGGCTGCCTGTTCGGGCGCCATCGCAGGCTTCAGTCCTGAGCGCCTTGCCTGAGCAACCGCCGCGCCTCTTGCGAGCCCTGGCCGGCTGCCAATTCCAGCCAGTAGCGCGCCTGCTCGGGCGCCTGGCCTTGGCACAGACGAGCGTACTCCAACTGGGCGCGGCGGTCGCCTGCACGGGCGGCCTGGCGCAACAGCTCATGGCCGATGCGCCGATCCCGCGCATTGCCACATTCACGACACAGCATCTGCCCCAGGCGACTCTGGGCCACGACCACACCTTGGCGTGCCGGCTGCTTGAGCATCCGTCCAGCCAGGTGCTTGACGCTGGGTTTGTCGCCCAGACGAGGGCTATCGAGCAGCCACAGGGCCACTTTCAAGGAGAAGTGTTTTTTTTCAGACCGTGTTGTACAGGCAACGGGACGTGCGTGGGGTTTACCGCGAAGCTTCATGACCGACAGCGATGATGACTCGAGAGGCGCGCCACTCTACGCCTTTTTCATGCGCTTGACCCGGCCGATGCACTGCCATGGACTTTTTTTTTCGATGGTTTTTTCTTGACGCCTGGATAGCAAGAATGCACATACGCAAGCCTGCGACCGATTGTCGGACATTTCTGCAAACAGCTGGCACGCCCGTGCTAGAGCAAGTGCTTTGGACAATCCACAGATCCTGTGGATAACTCGGTGGACAACCCCCTGCCATAGCCCGCAAACCCTTGCAAAATGGGGCTTACAGTCAAACTGACGATTTTTTCACCAGTCAAAATTAGTGTTTTTTTTCATTGACTTAAGCGGTCAGTCAAGGCATTGGCGAAGCATCCTTAGCGTGGTGCAAGCCGCTTACAACTGGCACGCCAAGTGTGTACAAGTGCACCGGCAAGCAGCACGTCCCTGCACGAAAACAGCACATTCACTGTGTTGAAACGGGGTTTTACCCGCTTCACAGCAGGCTGTGAAATCGGCATAATGGTCGGCTTAACGAAATCCGGCTAAAAAAGCTTGTCAGCTTAGCTACATTGCTGTAGGGTGCGTCTGGTTAGTACCCAGCTGAAAGTCAATTCAGGCCCCAAGGTCTTCGCAGCGACGCTGCCCCTCCCGACCGGCCCATTCGCTGATTCACTCCGCAGCACACTGCCCGAGCGCGAATCACGTATCAGATTGATCAGGATCTTCCCCGGCGCCTAGAACCCTGGCACCGGTGTGCTGCCTGCCTTTTGTCGTACCTACCAGCCAGCCCAGCGCCCACTTGATATGCGCCCCTCTGGCTGTCCTGTTCCAGTCAGGTTCTGCGTCTCCTTAATAAAGACGTCACTGGAACGTTTCTATTGTGCACGGATCGAAATCCGTGTCTTACGCAGGAACATCCAAACCATGAGCAAACAACAACAGATCCAAACCGCCTTCGGCACCCTCTCTCAGGCCTTCGCTCCACTGAAGTGCCTTATTGTCGCTCCACGCAAGGGCAGCTTCAGCTTTACCTTGGTCGATGAGCATGGCGTAGCCTGCCATACCGAGCGCCTGTACCCAGAGCAGTACAACCGCGCAGAACCCCTGCAGGCCGTGATCGAGCGTACCCGCCAATCCCTCACTGCATGAATGAATGGCGGCAAATTCACACCATGAATATAGGCCCGGCCACGCTGCCTGATGGTTCTTGGCGTAATTGCCAACGGGCATATCGCCCGTGCCGTCAGGCCGCAATCGATTTAAAAACAGCCCTTTACGCCACGCTTATCACACTACACTTCAACTCGAGCGGCATTGACCGCTTCCGGCGGGCCTGACCACTCACCAGCTGCCAAGCTCCAGCGCCCGTCGGCCCTTTTCAGATGAGGGCGCCATGGGTATCGCTGCGAACGAGTTGAGTCAATACGTCATCCGGCCAACGCTGATCTATCTGAATCGCCACTGCGAAAGCGCTGAAGCTTTGTTACTGGGGGTTGCAGCCAGCCAGTCCGCACTCGGCTCGGCTCTGCATGATCGGCGCGGCCATGGCCTGTACCGCATCACCGGTCAACGTCACCAGTTGCTATGGGACGATTACCTGGCCCGCGACCCCGAACTCGCCAGCCTGGTAAGAGGCCTGGCCAGTCAGCACGCCTTCCTCGGTGGTCCGCATCTGGAGCTAACCGTGAACCTACGCTACGCCACCGCCATCGCCTGGATGCTGATCGAGGCGCAAGCCACCGCGCTTCCCCCCGCCGATGACCTGATCGGTCTGGCGCGCATCTGGCGCCAGACCTTCAACACCCAAGGGCGTCTGCGCGACTTCACCCGAGCCTGGCAACACTGTATCGAGCCTGCGCACGTTCTGGCCTCTTGAGAGCAACTCGCATCTACAACCGAAAAAAAGGGAATTTTGGTCGGATTGTCCTACAAAACCGCTCTATCTCCTGCGTTATGGCCTATAGCGTGGAGCGTGATTTGTTGGTAGCTTTTCGCCCCGGAGAACCCAAGGAGTTTCTAATAATGAAAAAAGTAATGCTCAAAACCTCCCTCGGCATCGCCGTTGCCGTCGCTTCCAGCCAACTGCTCGCCAGCGGTTTCGCTCTCAACGAACAAAGCATCAGCGGCATGGGAACAGGTTTCGCGGGTCGTTCTTCTTCTGCCGAAGATGCCAGCACCGTGTATGGCAACCCCGCTGGCATGTCGCGCCTCAAGCGCGAACAAATCACCGTCGGAGCCGCTGCGGTCATCGCCAAGTCCGATATCTCCGGGCCGGGCAGCAGCAAAGGGGGGGAAACCGACGGCGACATGGTCCCGCTCGTCGGTGTACCGATGGGCTACTACGTCAAACCACTGGATGATCACTGGAGCGTCGGTTTCGGCGTCTACGTGCCGTTCGGCCTGGTGACCGACTACGGTAGCGACGACGCTGCACGCTACTGGGGCAAGAAGAGCCACGTCGAGGTGGTGACCTTCCAGCCAACCGTGAGCTATGCCTTCAACGACAAAGTCTCGATCGGTTTCGGCCCGACCATCAACCGGATCAAGGGTGAACTGGGCTCGAACCTGGCTAGCATCTCGCCACTGGCGCCTGCCGATGGTGAAGTGAAGATCAAGGGTGACGACACTGCAGTCGGCTACAACATCGGTATCCTGGTTCAGGCCACCGACCGTACCCGCGTGGGCCTGACCTACCACTCGATGGTGGACTACAAGCTCGAAGGCAAGACCAAGATCAACTACCCGGTGCTCGGCCTGAACGACAGCAAGTTTGACGCGAGCCTGAAGATCAAGACCCCTGAATCGGTCGACTTCTCGATCACCCACGAACTGGATGACCGCTGGACCCTGTACGCCGGCAGCACCTGGACACGCTGGAGCCGTCTGGAAGCGATCACCGTCAACAACGAGGGGACCTCGGGCGCTTCGGCGCAGTTCGGCACCATCAGCGAAGAGCAGAACTGGCACGACACCTGGGCTCACGCCATCGGTGCTTCGTACAAGCTGAACAAGGAGTGGACCCTGCGCACCGGTTTCTCGGTCGACCAGTCGCCCACCAACAACACCAATCGCTCCCCACGCATCCCCACCGGCGATCGTAAGATCTTTAGCGTCGGTGCCGGCTGGAGTCCATCGGATGACCTGACCATCGACGTGGCCTACTCCTACCTGTGGGAAGAAGACACCAAGGTCAACAACCAGCCCGACAGCCCGATCGAAAACGCACTCAAGGGTAGCTACCAGGCCAAGTACGAGAACAGCGCCCACGGCGTTGGCGCGTCGCTGACCTACCGCTTCTAAGCGTTACCGCCTGAAAAAACCGGGGCCGCTGTGCGGCCCTTTCGCGGCACTAGGCCGCTTCTACACCGACCGCGCAAGCCAATGCGGGCGGACTCTGGAGGAGCGACCTCGCCGGAGCGCCGGACCGACCGCGAAAGGGCTGCGAAGCAGCCCCAAATGGCAGTTTTTCACGCCTGCACCCGCCAACTGTCGCCCAGGCAATCCTGTAGATAATCCATGAACACCCGCACCTTGCCCGTCATGGCGAAGCGGTCGGCCAGGCACAGGTACACGTCCATCGGCTCGGGCCGCGCATAGGCCAGGGCATCAGGGCTGAACTCGAACAGCGGCACCAGCCGGCCGGTATCCAGATACGGGCGGACGATGAACTCGGCCAGACGCGTAATACCGCCGTCATTCAGCGCCATTTGCGTCAAGGCGTCGATGTCATCGCTGATCAGGACCGGGCCGAATTGCGCCTCGAAACGCAGGCCGTCACGCATGAAGCCCCAGGTTAGAAAACGCCCATCGACCGGATAGCGAAACACCAGGCAGCGGTGCTCGCGCAATGCCTCGGGCGTGGCGGGCCAACCCGCACTGGCCAGGTAACCGGGGGAAGCGCAGCAGATGAACGGAATCCGCGCGACATGCCGGGCCAGCAAGTGATCTTCCAATTGCGGCGTGATGCGCAGGCTGACATCGACATCTTCCCGTGCATGGTTCACCTTGCGGTCAGTCATCACCAACTCTATCGAAAGCTGCGGATAACGGGCCGCGAAGGCGGGTATCAGCGGCGCCAGCACATGGCGGCCGAACGCCGAGCTGGAAGCAATGCATAGGCGCCCCTGTGGCTCGCTGTCGGGCGTGGTGACCGCCTGCTCAGCCATGGTCAAGTCCCGCTCGATATGCCTGACCCGCTCGTAGTACAGGCTGCCAGCCGGCGTCAGCGCCATGCTGCGGGTAGTGCGCGAAAGCAGACGCACCTGCAAGTGGGCTTCCAGGCGCGCCAGGTTCTGGCTCACGGCAGCGGGGCTCAACCCCAGCGCACGGGCGCCGCCGGCGATGCTGCCTGCCTCGACCACCTTGATGAAACTACGGATGGCATTGAGCAAGTCCATGCTGAGCCTCGGATTCGTAAGTTTTTCTTTATAAAGAACTCAGTCGCCAAGGTCTACAGGTGCTCACACAGGCATTGATAACCTGCGCCCTCACCTACCTGCACAGGAGCTAGCATGACCGAACTGTCCTCCGCCCGTAGCCGGCGCAAGCTGCGCCCAGGCGCCACGCCCTACGTCTTCGCATTCTACATGTCGGCAATCATGGCACTGTTGATGAGCTTCGTGATCACGGCAGCCAATGCCGGCATCGACCCGCAGTACCTGAGCAACGTGCTCAAGGCCTACCAGTTGGCAATGCCGGTGGCGTTCGTCTGCGTGCTGATCGTAAGGCCGGTGGTGATCCGCCTGGTGGCATTGACCGTCCACCCGCACTGACGCGTCGCTCTGTCATGGCTTGGAGGCAATGGCTTTGTCGATGGCGGCGGTGAACGCTGGATCATCCGGCTTGGTCAAGCTGGAGAAGCTTGCGATGACCTTGCCCTGGCGGTCGACCACGTACTTGTAGAAGTTCCACTTCGGCGCGCTGCTCTGCTTCGCCAGCTCGGCGAACAGTGGGATCGCATCCTCGCCACGCACTGGCTGAGCCTTGGTCATGGTGAAGGTCACACCGTAGTTGGCATAGCATACCTTAGCGGTCTTCTCGGCGTCGGCGTCTTCCTGCTTGAAGTCGTTGGACGGCACGCCGAGCATCTCCAGGCCCTGCGCGTGGTACGCCTTGTAGGTACCCTCCAAGCCCTCGAACTGCGGGGCGAAGCCGCAATAACTGGCAGTATTGATAACCACCAGCGGTTTGCCGGCAAAACGCTGGCAAAGATCGATCTGCGCCTTGCCGCGCAACTCGGGCAGGCTGCCTTGCAGCAGTGCCGGGCAGTCCGCCGCCCAGCTCGAAGCACTGGCGGCCAGGGCCAGCACGGGAATCGTCAGCCAGGGTGCACGCATTGTCGGTTCTCCTCCAAGACGGTTACATGAAGGTGCAGGTTAGTCCTTAACACAGACTCATGCCCAACTGCATCAACGCCAGACCGCCCTGTTGCCATCCCCACCACACCAGGGCCAGCAGCAACAACGCCGCCAAGGCCAGCAGGCCACGCACGACAAAGCGGCTCATGCGGCCTGAGCCTGCAAGCGGGCCACTGGTCGTTCGCGTACGGGCCAATTGAGCGCAGCAGCCAACAGGCTGAGCAGGATCGAGATCTGCCAGACCAGGTCGTAGTTGCCGGTGTGGTCGTACACCACACCGCCCAACCAACCGCCCAGGAAGGCGCCCAACTGGTGCAACAGGAACACGATGCCACCGAGCATCGACAGGTTACGCACGCCGAACAGCGTGGCCACGGTGCCATTGGTCAACGGCACCGTGGACAACCACAGCAGGCCCATGGCGATGCCGAACAGGTAAGCGCTGAACTGGGTGACCGGCGCCCACAGGAACAGCACGATCACCACGGCGCGCAGCAGGTACAGCGCGGTCAACAGGCGCGGCTTGGACATCCGCCCGCCCAACCAGCCAGCGGTGTAGGTACCAACGATGTTAAACAACCCCACCAACGCCAGCACCGTGGTACCAGTGGTGGCCGGCAGGTGCTGGTCGACCAGGTAGGCGGGCAGGTGCACACCAATGAACACCACTTGGAAGCCGCACACGAAAAAGCCCAGGGCCAGCAACCAGAACCCGGAATGCGAGCAGGCTTCACGCAGCGCCTGGCCGAGGGTTTGCTCGGCGCCGTGGGCCGGCAGCGGCGTGTCCCGCAACAGACCGACAAAGGGCACGATCAGTGCCACCAACAGACCCAGTACCAACAGTGCCGCCGACCAGCCCAGCCATTGGATCAGGCCGAGGGTGCCAGGCAGCATGGCGAACTGGCCGAAGGAGCCCGCCGCACTGGCGATGCCCATGGCCATGCTGCGCTTCTGCGCCGGCACGGCGCGGCCCACCACGCCGAGAATCACCGAGAACGAAGTCCCTGACAGACCGATGCCGATCAACAGCCCCGCACTCAACGACAGCGACCAAGCCGAATCAGCCATGCCCATCATCACCAGGCCCGCCGTGTAGAGGATCCCGCCAATGATCACCACACGTGCCGCACCCAACCGATCAGCCAGGGCTCCGGCGAACGGCTGGGCCAGACCCCAGATCAGGTTCTGCAGGGCAATGGCAAAGGCGAACACCTCGCGCCCCCAGCCGAACTCCGCGCTCATCGGCGCGAGGAACAGGCCAAAGCCGTGTCGCACGCCCAACGACAGCGCGAGGATCAGCGCCGCCCCCAGTAACACCCAACCGCTGGTCCGCCACACGGAAGTCATTGTCGTTATCTCCAGCCCATCGCAAGGTTGATGCGGGTATATACCCGCTTAGGGTCGTTCATATTCAGGCCAGCTGTTCCAGCAAGCGCACCAATTCGTCACGCGGGCCTTCACCCAGGCGCGCCACCAACCCGGCCTGGGCCTGCTCCCACGCAGGCTGTGCCGCCAACAGCCGAGCCTTGCCCGCCGCGCTCAGCAGTACCACACGGTTGCGTTGGTCGTCGCCATCAGCCAGTTGCACCAGACCTTCGGCCTCCAGCACCCGCAGGTTGCGCCCCAGCGTGCTGCGCTCAAGGCCCATCGCCTCGGCCAGGCTGGTGATGCTCGGGCGGTCCAGCCGCTGCACACTGCGCAGCAGGGAAAACTGGGCGACATTGATGCCGAAGCCGGCCAGGGCTTCGTCATAGTGCCGGCTTACCCCTCGGGCGGCGCGGCGTAAATGGGTACAGATACATTCACTGGTCAGCATGAATACGTGTATATACCCGCACCTGGGATGTTGCAAGGAGTTTCAAACTTGTCGAGCAAACTGCCCCAGGGCTCATCAAGCAGCCAGCGCTACCACGACCGCCAACTCCAACAACTCCAGCAACGCGCCAGCAGTATCCCCGGTCGTTCCTCCCAGCCGCTGACACATCAGCCGACGCAGGCAAGCGAAGGCCACTAGCGCCAACGTCAGCGCCCACAGCGCCTGCATGCCTCCAAGCAGGACACAGGCCAGTCCACACCCCAGCAACACCCGGCCTGCTGCACGACGCGGCAAGTGCTCGGCCAGCGCGGCGCCCAAGCCGCCTTGACGCACGTAGGGCGTACTCAAGAACAAGCCCAGCATCGCCGCCCGTCCAACCACCGGTGCCAACACCAGCCAGGCCCCTGCGCCACGCTCGACCAACACCCACAACGCGCAGAACTTGAGCAGCAGCACCAACACCAGAGTCACGACGGCAATCGGCCCACTGCGCGGGTCCTTCATGATCTGCAAGGTCCGCTCGCGATCGCCGAAACCACCCAGCCAGGCGTCGGCGCTGTCGGCCAGGCCGTCCAGGTGCAAGCCACCACTGAGTAGCACCCAGAGCGCCAGCAGCAATGCCGCGTGCAGCGGCGCGGCCATACCGTGCATCAGGGTACTGGCCAACCAAAGCAGCATGCCGAACAGCGCACCCACCACGGGATAGAACAGCAACGAGCGGCCCATCTCGCGCGGCGCCGGCATACCCGGCAGGCTCACGGGCAAGCTGCTTAGAAATTGCAAGGCAATCCAGAACGGCAGCATCTCAACACGCCTCGTGCAGTTGCCCATCGAGCGCCACATGCAGGCGCACCAGCGCCGCATGCGCCACCTCGACCTGCAACAACTGCGCACGTGGCATCCCCCGGGCCTGGGCGAGCAACAGCCGCATCACCCCGCCATGGGTCACCAGAAGCACACGCTGCCCCGCGTACTCACCAGCCAGTCGCCGAATGCTATTCAACACCCGCTCGGCAAACGCGAGCACCGGCTCGCCGCCCGGCGGCGTAAAGGCATAGGGGTCATTCCAGAACTGCCCAAGGGCATCGGCCTGGGTTTGCATGATCTGCGCCGCACTGCGCCCTTCCCATTCACCGAAGTGCAACTCGCGTACCCCGGCCTCACGCTGTACCGGCAGACCCAGGCGTGCGCCCAGTTCGTCAGCGAACAAGCCACAGCGTTGCAGCGGCGAGCTGACCAGCACATCCCACGGGCCGGCCGCATCGACGGCCTGGCGCATCTGTGCCCAGCCATGCTCGGTCAGCGCATCGTCCAGGCTGCCGCGCAGCCCGCCGCCCAGTTCGGTCTCGCCATGACGCAGCAGGTCGAGGATCATGCCGGGCGGTCCGCCACCGCCGCTTCGGCGAAAGTCGCCATCTGCCCGTGCAGGGCACAGGCCAAACGCAGCAACGGCACGGCCAGGGCAGCGCCACTGCCCTCCCCCAGGCGCAGACCCAGCGCCAGCAATGGCTCAGCCTCGAGCGCTGTGAGCAAGGCCTTGTGACCAGGCTCGGCACCCTGGTGGGCGAACAGCAGCCAGGGTGCCAGCCCCGGGTTCAGGCGTACCGCCACCAACGCAGCGACGCTACAGATGAAACCGTCCACCAGCACCGCCACGCCATGCTGGGCGCAGGCCAGGTAGGCGCCTGCCAAGGCAGCGATTTCGAAGCCGCCGACACACCCCAAGGCCTGCAACGGCGCATCGGCACGCAGGCCATGCAGCACAAGCGCGCGCTCGATCACCTCGGCCTTGTGCCGTACCCCGGCACTGTCCAGGCCTGTGCCGGGCCCGCTCAGCTCACGCGCCGGGCATTCGAGCAAGATGCTGGCCAGGGCCGCAGCGGCGGTCGTGTTGCCGATCCCCATTTCACCGCCGATGAACAGCTGGGCACCATTGGCCACTGCGCGCAGGGCGCTGTCGCGACCGGCCTGCAGGGCGGCCAGCAACTGCTCCTCGCGCATCGCCGGCTGGCGCGCGAAGTTGGCGGTGCCAGCGCCCAGGCGCAGGTGGTGCACTCCCGGCAGCTCCAGCCTCGGGTCGATGGTGCCGAGGTCGACTACTTCCAGGCTGGCACCCAGCTGACGCGCCAGCACACTGATCGCCGCGCCACCACCGACGAAGTTGCGCAACATCTGCCCGGTCACCGCCTGCGGATAGGCCGAGATCCCCTCCTCCACCACGCCGTGGTCACCGGCAAAAATGCTGATAGCAACCCGTTCCAGCTGAGGACGTTCGAGGCCTTGCAAGCCCGCCAGGCGGATCGCCAAGCGTTCGAGCTGGCCAAGGGAGCCAGCGGGCTTGGTCAGTTGCTGCTGACGGGCACGCGCCTGATCCATGGCGGCGGTGTCGAGGGGTTGGCAGGCATCGAGCCACCACATCTGGGTCATAGAGCGGGTCCTTTGAGCATGAGAGGAAGGCCGGCCACGCTCAGCACCACGCGCTGGCAGCGTTCGGCAGCGGCCTGGTGCAAGAGGCCCGCCGCATCGACATAGCGGCGGGTCAACTCGCCCATGGGCACCACGCCCAGGCCGGTTTCGTTGCTGACCAGGATGATCGTGCCAGGCAACTGTTCAAGGCAATCGAGCAGCGCATCGCACTCCTCGGTCAGGCGCTGCGGGTCGTCGAGCATCAACAGGTTGGTCAGCCACAGGGTCAGGCAGTCCACCAGTAGGCAGCGCTGCTCAGCGGCCTGGGCACGCAGCACGGCGGCCAGGGCCAGCGGTTCTTCGATCAGGCCCCACTCGGCCGGACGACGCTCACGGTGCAGGCGCACGCGCTCGTTCATCTCGCTGTCTTGCGGCGCGCTGGTGGCAATGTAGGTGACCGGCAGGCCGCTGGCCACGGCCAGTTGCTCAGCCAGGCGACTCTTGCCCGAGCGGGCGCCGCCGAGGATCAGGTTACGCATGGGCGACTCCACACAGTTCGCGCAGGCGCGCGGTGTCCAGATGCTGTTCGATGAGATCGGCCAGGCGTTCGATATCGCGCTCGCGCAGGGCCTCGTAGTCGACAGGCTGAACCTCGGCGAGCCCTGCCCAGCGCAACAGCGCCGCGCACGACTGGCTGCCTTCGAACAGACCATGCAGGTAGGTGGCAAGGATCTGTCCGTCGTCGCTGATGGCGCCGTCGCAACGGCCATCGGCCAATTGCAGCGCAGGCTGTGCAAGCGCAGGGCCTGTGGTGACCCCCGCGTGAATCTCATAGCCGGCCACCGCTGCCTGCTCCAGTTCGAGGGTGCCGGTCACGTTGCGCAGTTGCTTCTCGGCTTCCAGCACCGTGACGTAGTCCAGCAGCCCGAGGCCATCACTGCTGCCGGCCGCCCCTTCCAGGCCCAGCGGATCGCAGACCTCGCGACCGAGCATCTGCAAGCCGCCACAAATACCGATCAACTTGCCGCCGTAACGCAGGTGTCGGGCAATCGCGCTGTCCCAGCCACGCGCGCGCAGTTGCGCCAGGTCCCCGCGCACACTCTTGGAGCCCGGCAGGATGATCAGGTCGGCAGGCGGAATCGGCTCACCTGGGCCAATGAACTGCAGATCAACCTGCGGGTGCAGGCGTAGCGGATCGAAATCGGTGTGGTTGCTGATACGCGGCAACACCGGAACGATCACCTTGAGCACCCGTTCACCCTTCTGGCCCTGGCGCCGGTCGATACCGTCCTCGGCCTCCAGGTGCAGGTCGGTAACAAACGGCAGCACGCCCAGTACCGGCTTGCCGGTGCGTTGCTCCAGCCAGTCCAGGCCCGGTTGCAGCAAGGCGATATCGCCCCTGAAGCGGTTGATGACGAAACCCTTGACCCGCGCCTGCTCGCTGGGTGACAGCAGCTCAAGGGTGCCAACCAGGTGGGCGAATACCCCGCCGCGGTTGATGTCGGCCACCAGGATCACCGGGCAGTCGACCGCCTCGGCAAAGCCCATGTTGGCGATGTCGCCGGCACGCAGGTTGATCTCGGCCGGAGAGCCTGCGCCCTCTACCATCACCACTTGATACGCCTCGCGCAGGCGCGTGTGCGATTGCAGGACCGCCTGCATGGCGATGGCCTTGTAGTCGTGATAAGCCACCGCGTTCATGCTGGTCACGGCACGGCCATGCACGATCACCTGGGCACCGGTGTCGCTATTGGGTTTGAGCAGCACCGGGTTCATGTCGGTGTGCGGCGCCAGCCGGCAGGCTTGGGCCTGCACGGCCTGGGCACGGCCGATCTCGCCACCGTCGGCGGTCACCGCGCTGTTAAGTGCCATGTTCTGCGGTTTGAACGGCACCACGGCAATGCCTTGGCGCAGCAGCCACCGGCACAGGGCGGTCACCAGGGTGCTCTTGCCGGCATCGGACGTGGTGCCTTGCACCATGAGCGTGGTCATGTGGTTTCCTTGTGGTAGTCCGCCAGGGCCTGGGCCAGGCGCTGCTCGTCGGCCATGCTCGGAGCCAGGCCAAAACGCAGGGCCTGTGGCTGCTCGAACATGCGCACCAGAATGCCGCGACGGGCGAGAAAATCATGCAGGTGCGCGGCGCGTTCGCTGCGCACATATTGAAACAGCGCGCAGCCACCGCTCGGCGCCAACCCACTGGCGCTCAGCAGGTCAGCCAGGCGCTGGCTGGCGGCGGCGCAGCGTGCGATCTGCGCCTGCTGCTCGCGCTGATCGGCGTAGCAGGCCTGGCCCAGCACCCGGGTCGGGCCGCTGACGGTCCAGGGGCCGAGCACGTCGGCCAAACGCTGCAACAGCGCAGGCTCGGCGGCAACGAAGCCCAGGCGCACCCCGGCCAAACCGAAGAACTTGCCGAACGAACGCAACACGATCAGCCCTGGCTGCCCGGCCTGATCGACGATGCCATGCTCCGGGGTGTTGTCCATGAACGCTTCATCCACCAGCAGCCAGCCGCCGCGCGCGGCCAGGCGCGCATGCCAGGCCAGCAGCCGCGCGCGCGGCAGCGTGCGGCCAGTGGGGTTGTTGGGATTGACCAACAGCAGCACATCGAGGCTGTCGAGTTGCGTCTCGACCTGCTGCTCGTCCAGTTCGAGCAACGCATGACCGGCGCGCTGCCAGGCATGTGGGTGCTCGGCGTAGCACGGTGCCAGCACCCCGACACGCCCGGCTGGCCGCAGGTATGGCAGGGCCTGGATTGCCGCCTGGGAACCGGCCACCGCCAACAGTGGCGTGGCACCGTAATAGGTGCGAGCGGCCTGTTCGAGACCATCCTCGACCTCCGGCAGGCGCGCCCAGGCGTCCAGTGGGATCGGCGCAATCGGGAAGGCCCACGGTGCGATGCCACTGGACAGGTCCAGCCAGTGCTCGCGGGCAATACCGTATTGCTGCACCGCGCGCAGCAGACGACCGCCATGTTCAAGCATTCAGATAGCCCCCCAGGCAGATCACCAGCAGCCACAGCCAGACCCCGCGCTGCACCAGACTCCAGCCGCGCTCGATGGCGTCGGCATCGGCCATCGGTCCTTCGCCCAGACGTGGCCGCTCGTGCAGCTCGCCGTTGTACACCGCAGGGCCGCCCAGCTCTACGGCCAGCGCGCCGGCACCGGCTGCCATCACCGGGCCCGCGTTGGGGCTGTCCCACAGCGGCCCTTGCTGGCGCCAGCAACGCAGCGCCAGACGGGTCTTGCCGAGCAGCGCGTAGGTCAGCGCCACGAGCCTTGCCGGCAGGTAGTTGAGCACATCGTCAATGCGCGCGGCGCACCAGCCAAAGCGTTCGAAACGTTGGTTGCGATAGCCCCACATTGCATCCAGGGTATTGCTCAGGCGGTACAGCACGACGCCCGGCGCACCTGCGACGATGAACCAGAACAGCGCCGCGAACACCGCGTCGCTGCCATTTTCCAGAACCGATTCAGTGGCCGCGCGGGCCACAGCGGGCTCATCCAGCTCGCGGGTTTCACGACTGACCAGGTAGCCCACGCGCAGGCGAGCTTCATCCAGGTCGCCCTGGCGCAAGGCCTGGGCCACCGGCAGCACATGCTCGCCCAGGCTGCGCAGGCCCAGGGCGCAATACAGCGCCAGGACATCGACCAGCCAGCCGATATACGGCAACCACGACAGCAGCAGCGCGACCAGCGTCAGTGGCACCACGGCGATGAACCAGGCGCTGACGCCATGGCTGCGCCAACCACGCCCGCCCGCGTTCAATCGGCGTTCGAGGTGCTTGGCCAGGTTGCCAAACCCCACCAGCGGGTGGCGTCGTTTCGGCTCGCCGAGCAGCGCGTCCAGGGCCACACCTGCAACGGTCAACAGGGCCACGCTCATGGCCGTTCTCCCCAATGGTTTTCGTACAGCATTTCACTCAAGGGGCGCTCTTTGGCCCAGTGTTCCATCACCAACATCGGCGCCGGGTAGAACTCGATCACCGGGCCCAGGCACAACACCGCCACGGGTTTTGCCCCGGCAGGCATGCCCAGCAGCTCGGCCAGCGCCTGCGGGTCGAACAACGACACCCAGCCCATACCCAGCCCTTCGGCGCGGGCCGCCAACCACAGGTTCTGGATCGCGCAGGATAGCGAAGCCAGATCCATTTCCGGCAAGGTACGCCGGCCAAAGATATGCGGCTCACGGTTGTCCATGAGCGCGGCCACCAGCACCTCGGCGCAATCGCCGATACCTTCGACCTTGAGCTTCATGAAATCGTCGGAACGCTCGCCCAGCGCCTCGGCGGTCAGCACACGCTCCTGTTCCACCAAACCCTGGATGCGCTCGCGCAGCGCACGCTGGCTGATGCGGATGAAGCGCCACGGCTGCATCAGCCCCACGCTGGGGGCCTGGTGCGCAGCGGCCAGTAGGCGGCCAAGCAGCGCGGGGGCCACCTCCCCCCCGGCGAAGTGGCGCATGTCGCGGCGCTCGCCGATAGCCCGGTAGATCGCCGCGCGTTCGGCCTCGCTGTAGGCGTGATCGCTCATGGTCGCAACAGCGCCGCCGCCGCATCGGGATTGGACGGGAAGTAGAAGTGCACGTAGGAGGCAGTCAACCGGCCCAGGCGATAGACCGCCTCGTTGCCTCGCCCACCGTTGGGGCTCAGGCCTCGAGCGATGGGCTCCAGCACGGTGCTGGTCAGCGAGTGGTGGTAGGTGTGCCCACGCAGGGTGCCTTCGGGCAACTCGACCGCTTGCAGCGCCAGGGCAGCCAAACGCTTCTGCATGGTTGCCTCACCAGGCAGCACACCAAGCAGTTCGGCACGTTCACCGGCCACATCGGTCAGCGCGTCGAGTAGATACAGCATGCCGCCGCACTCTGCCAGCAGTGGCTTGCCCTGGTCATGGTGGGCGCGAATCGCTTCGAGCATCGGCGCGTTGGCCGACAGTGCACGGTGATGCAGTTCAGGGTAGCCACCAGGCAGGTACAGGCTGTCTACCAACGGCAGCTCGCGGTCGTGCAGCGGCGAGAAGAATTCCAGTTGCGCGCCAAGGCTACGCAGTACGTCGAGGTTGGCGCCGTAGAGAAACGCGAAGGCTTCGTCACGGGCCACGCCGATGCGTACGCCGGACAATGATGCCGCGTGGCTGAGGGGGGCGGGCGCAGCGAAGCTCACCGGCGGAGGCAACGTTGCGTCACAGCTGGCGCCCAAGGCTTCGGCGGCGGCGTCCAGGCGAGCGTCAAGGTCGTTCAGCTCGCTGGCCTGCACCAGCCCCAGGTGTCGGCTGGGCAGTTCGATGCCGCGCTCGCGGGACAACCCGCCATACCAGCGCAGGCCTTCGGTCAGGCTACCTTCGAGCAACTGTGCGTGGCGCAAGCTCCCGACGCGGTTGGCCAGCACCCCTGCAAAGGGCAAGTCCGGCTGATAACGCGCCAGGCCAAGGGCCAGGGCGCCAAAGGTCTGGGCCATGGCCGTGCCGTCGATCACCGCCAGCACCGGCACGCCGAAATGCCGGGCCAGGTCCGCGCTGGACGGGGTGCCGTCGAACAGCCCCATCACCCCTTCGATCAGGATCAGGTCGGCCTCCTCGGCCGCCTCCCAGAGCAAGCGGCGGCTCTCGTCAGCGCCGATCATCCACAAGTCGAGCTGGTACACCGGTGCGCCACTGGCACGTTCGAGGATCATCGGGTCAAGGAAGTCCGGCCCGCACTTGAACACCCGCACCTTGCGCCCGAGGTTGCGGTGCAGGCGCGCCAGGGCGGCAGTGACCGTGGTCTTGCCCTGGCCCGAGGCCGGGGCGGCGATCAGAACCGCAGGGCATTGACGCGGCTGACTCACAGTTCAACGCCCTTCTGCGCGCGGATACCGGCCTGGAAAGCGTGCTTGAGCATGCCCATCTCGGTGACGGTGTCGGCCATCTCGATCATTTCGGGCTTGGCCCCACGGCCGGTGACGATCACGTGCTGCATCGGCGGGCGGGCCTGGATGTCGGCCAGTACCTGGTCAAGGTCGAGGTAGCCGTGCTTGAGGGCGATGTTCAGCTCATCGAGCACCACGAACTGTACCGAGGCATCCTGCAACAGCTGGCGCGACACGGCCCAGGCAGCTTCGGCGGCGGCGATGTCACGGGCACGGTCCTGGGTCTCCCAGGTAAAGCCCTCGCCCATGACGTGGTAGCGCACCTGCTCGGGGAAACGGCGGAAGAACAGCTCTTCGCCAGTGCTGTTGCGGCCCTTGATGAACTGCACCACGCCGCACTGCATGCCATGCCCGAGCGCGCGGGCGAGCATGCCGAAGGCCGAGCTGCTCTTGCCCTTGCCGTTGCCGGTCAGTACCAGCAACAAGCCGCATTCGTTGGGGGAATTGGCGATGCGTTCGTCGATGATCGCCTTCTTGCGCTGCATGCGCGCCAGGTGACGTTCGTCGCGTTCGGGGGATTCGCTCATCAGGGGTCTCCGCTGTCTGGCGCCAGGCGGCGACAGGTGAAAGGCGGGCAAACGGAGAACGCGCAGGGGCCGTGGCACAGGCCACATCGCACCGCGCATCACCCTCCGTGATGCCGTTGGCAGTTGCAGGCCGGTCTCCGGGCTCATGAGCGGGCCACAGGCCCTGACCGCGCGCCTTCCCGGGCCTAGGGCCCAGTGGCCTTGCGCGGCCTTCGACTCACCTACCGTTGCGGGGGCAGCGCCGGAATCGCACCTTGCAGGCGCACACCGGCTTCCCAGTTTCACCCCACCAAGCCAAGGCTCGCGAGGCACCTGAAACACGCGGCGAAGGTTAGAGGGTTGCACCGGGAGCGTCAATGAACGAAGGCCCGACTGAACCGGACCAATGGCCAATCTACCGGCTTGTGCCACACTGAGGGCAGTGATATCACTTAGCCAGCACTTAGGCGAATATCAAAACAAGAACAAGGAGCGCTGCATGCAGGGTCTAATCATCAACAACCCGAACCTCGAATTCCTGCGCCCGGCACTGGAACGTTGGGTCGACTGCATCGACCGCTTCAACCAGTTCCAGGGCGATAACGATGCGCCCTACTGGCATGGCACCACGGCCAACGTGGGCTTGCTCGCCGCCGCCGCCTGGCAAGGTGAACTGGTGGCACTGCCGCAATCGACCAGCAAGAAGCAGCGTGATGAAGGCGACCGCGAAGGCCGCTGCGACCTGACCCTCTGCAGCGCCGAGGCGACGATTCACCTGCATGCAGGTCAACGCTGGCCGCGCCTGGCCCGCCTGGACCTGTCCGCAGCACTGCTGGAAACGTCCCTGCAGGCCAAATGTATCGCCTACGCCAGCCAACTCAAGGCCGGTGCGCTGTTCGCCACGCCCTGGAAAGCCGGCCAGCACGCCAGTCCCGAGGAACTGCAAGACCTGGTCGACGACCTGCACAAGCACAGTGCCTGCGCGGTGGCCTGGTACTTCCCCTATGCCTATCGCAAGCTGCACAACGAATTGGGGCAATACTTCCCCGGCGTGGCGCTGCTGCTCAAGCAGGCCTGAAGGGAAACCGCGCGCAGGCTTGCGCAAAAACGGCGTGTCGTGCGCCGACCGCAGGCCTTGGCGGGTAGCGACGGGCTACGTGATCTGGTTCATCTGCCAGGCCCGAAGCACCTGGCAAGCGCGGAAACTTATGGGTTCTGCGCCAGATGCCCCGCAGGCAGCACGCGCTTGGCTTGCAAGTAAGCCTTCGACCAATAGCTGTTGGACAGATAATCCAGACGCACCGTGCCGCCGGTAGAAGGTGCGTGCACGAAACGGCCTTCGCCTACGTAGATGCCAGCATGGCTCACCTGCCCGCCGCCATTGGTGGCGAAGAACACCAGATCGCCAGATTGCAGGGCATTGATCGCCACGCTTGGCGCGCGCATGCCAATCATGTCACGGGTGGTGCGCGGCAAGCTGATGCCAGCGGCGTCGCGGTACACATAGCCGATCAGGCCGCTGCAGTCGAAACCCGAGTCCGGGGTATTACCGCCCCAACGATAGGGCGTTCCCACCAGACCAATCGCGCGAAACAGCACATCTTCGGCCACCGGCGAGGACGGTTGCGACTGATTGAAGGTGACGGGAGGATAGACCGGCGCCGGGGCCGGAACATGGCTGGAACAGGCCGCCAGCAGGGCCACCAGCCAAAGCAATGCGAAACGCGCCAACATCGCCATGATCGAACATCCTGTCGTGAATACTCCGGCCGCAGCCGAAGGCGAAAAGAGTTGAGAAATTAGATTAGACGCTTTCTGTAAATGCGCACGGCGGCGAGCTTTTCAGCTACGCCGCCGTGGCAGGGTACAGCATTTTGACATCAAATCAATTGCGCGAGAGCGTGGTGCTCGGGGCCATCGCCAGGGCGCGCTTGGCTTCGATGAAGGTCTTGCTCCAGTAGCGATCGCTCAGGTTGTCGATGCGCACACCACCGCTGCGGCGGCTGCTGGAGTGGATGAACTGGTTGTCGCCCAGGTAGATGCCGGCATGGCTGACGCGACCACGGCCGTTGGTGCTGAAGAACAGCAGGTCACCCGGCTTGAGCTTGTTGCGTGCGACCTTGGGGGCATCGACGTTGATCATTTCGCGAGTCGAGCGCGGCAGGTTCATGCCTGCTTCTTCGCGGAACAGGTAGCCGATGAAACCGCTGCAGTCGAAGCCGGACTTCTCGGAAGTACCGCCGAAGCGATAGCGGGTACCGATCAGCGACATACCACGCTCGAGGATGCTGTCGGCCAGCACCGGAAGCTGATAAGGCTTGCTGTTGCTGGAGAAGGCGTCGAGGTCTTCTTCATTAGCCAGCTCTTCCTCGGTGAATACGGAAGAGGTGGGCGCCTTGATCTTGGCCGATTGCTCGGCGACCAGGCGATGATCCTGTGATTGAGTGGCCGGACCTTGGGAGGCGCAACCGAACAGCAGGGTGGCAAGTGCAAGTGGCACGAGGGGTGCGAAGCGCTTCAGCATGGGCACGACCGTGTCTGTAGTCCTTTAGAAGGTGGAAACTATGCCCTCTATCGTGACCATTTGCAAATTTTATCGAAAAACATGTGACTTTTGCGTTTTGCCGCTCTGGTGCCGTGTTTTCAAGGGCTTACCAGCCCAGGGTTTCCTTGAGAAACGGAATGGTCAGCTTACGCTGGGCTTGCAACGAGGCCTGATCGAGGCGTTCGAGCAGGTCGAACAGTGCGCTCATGCTGCGCGTGCCACGGGTGAGGATGAAGTGGCCGACCTCGTCGGTCAGGTGCAGGCCGCGACGCGAGGCGCGCAGTTGCAGGGCACGCAGCTTGTCCTCGTCGGACATGCCGCGCATCTGGAAAATCAACGCCAGGGTAAGCCGTGACTTGAGGTCGGCCAGCTTGATCGGCAACTCGCGCGGCGAGCTGGAGGCGGCCAGCAACAGGCGCCTGCCACTGTCACGCAGGCGATTGAACAGGTGGAACATGGCCTCTTCCCAATCGGCCTTGCCGGCGATCACGTGCAGGTCGTCGATACACACCAATTCGTACTGTTCGAGGTGATCGAGCAGTTCGACGCCACGTTCGAGCAGTTGCGCCAGCGGCAGGTACACCGCCGGCTCGCCCAGTTGCTGGAAGCGCTGGGTGGCAGCTTGCAGCAGGTGGGTACGCCCCACGCCCTGCTTGCCCCACAGGTAGATGAGGCTTTCGGTCCAGCCGGCGTCGGCTTCGCACAGCCGCTCGACATAGCCCAATGCCGCGGCATTGGCGCCCGGGTAGTAGTTGATGAAGGTGGCGTCATCGCGCAGACGCACACCCAAGGGCAACTGGATCGGTTTCATGCTCGCGGGTGGTCGCAGGGACCACAGGGGGCCTTTGATGAACAGTGTGCAAAGTCTATACCCGCAACGCGGGCGGCACAATCGGGCAGCGCAAGAGCGTCAGTAAAATCAAGCAGTTGCGCATTACGATGCGTGCCGCGCGGTCAAAGGTCCGGATCGATTTGCCCCGCGTACATGTCCGACTCTTTATAGAGCGCGTGCACATGGCGCAGCAACACCATGATCACCGCCGCCACCGGCAGCGCCAGCAGCACGCCGGTGAAGCCGAACAGCTCACCGCCAGCAAGAATCGCGAAGATCACCGCAACGGGGTGCAGGCCGATGCGGTCCCCCACCAGCAGCGGCGTGAGCACCATGCCCTCGAGGGCCTGACCGACCATGAACACGGCCACGATACCCAGCATCGGGTACAACTCGCCGCCGAACTGGAACAATCCGGCGACGATGGCCGCGCCGATGCCAATGATGAACCCCATGTACGGCACGATGGCCGCCAGTCCCGCGAGCATCCCGATCAGCAGACCCAGCTCCAGCCCCACTAGCATCAGTCCGGTGGAATAGATGACGCCCAGCGCCAGCATCACCAGCAATTGCCCACGCACGAATGCCCCTAGCACCTCATGGCACTCCCCGGCCAGTGCCACCACCTGCGGCTCGCGCTGGCGCGGCAGCAAGCTGCGCAGCTTGGCCATCATCAGGTCCCAGTCGCGCAGCAGATAGAAGCCCACCACCGGGATCAGCACCAGGTTGGCCAGCCAGCCGATCAGCGCCAGGCTCGATGCGGTGGCCTGGGACAGCAGCATGCCGACGATATCGGTGGTTTGGCCGACGTGCTCGCCGATGGCAGCCTTGATCTTGTCGAATTTCCAGAAGCCATCGGCCAGGCCCAGGCGACTCTGGACCCACGGCAGCGCCACATGTTGCAGCCAGTCGAGCATCTGCGGCGCCAACTCGTAGAGACGCACCAGTTGCTTGGCCAGCATCGGGATCAGTACCAGCAACAGGGCGAGCAAGACCAGGGTGAACAGGCCGAACACCACCACCACGCCCCAGGTGCGCGACAAGCCGATGCGCTCGAGGCGATCGACCAGCGGGTCGGCCAGATAGGCCAATAGAATACCCACCAGAAAAGGCGAGAGGATGTTGTGCAGCAGATACAGCAGCACGGCGCCCAGCAGGGCGGCGCCCAACCCAATCCAGCGACGCAGGTCAGTCATTGCAGGGCTTCCTCACCAACGAAAACGCAGGCCATCGAACGGTTTGGCGGCAGCGGCAGGCGCAGCGCCCGGCTCGGCCTGTGGCGCTGGGGCGACAGGCGCAGGCTCGGCGGGCAGCTCTTGCAGACGGGCCAGCGCCAACTGCGCGCGCAGTTGTTCGCGGTTGCCGCTGACGGCATAGGTCAAGGTGCCACCGTCGGCCATCTGCAAGCGCGCGCCGTAGGGCTCCAGCACGCGGCCAAGCTCGGCATAATGCGCAAGGTTCATGCCCTCGACCTGTACCAGCAGCTCGCTGCTGGCGCCTGGACGGGTCACATAGCGCGGCGCCAGACGATTACTCACCGCCAACAGCACGGCGTCGGCCAGGGCGGTTTGGTCAGCCCCCTCCGCACTGCCCTGCTCACGCTGCTCGCCCAACCACAGCTGCCACTTGCCCTGCCATTTGCCATCAGCTTCGTGGGCATGGACGGCCAGGAGCGCATCAGCCCCGTAGCGCTCGGAAGCCTCGCGCAGCGGTGCGGGATCGGCGCTGTCGATCTGCTTGGCATTGGCCACCAATTGCTCGGACAAGTCAGCCAACGGCAAGCGCAGCGGCAAGCCACGGTGCTGGGCTGCGCGGCGCAGCGGCTCGGCGCTGCTCTGGCCATCACCGACCAGACTGCTGCCCTCGACACTGTCGTTCAGCCACCAGCCGAGGATCGACGGCCGGTTGCTGCCCCATAGCGCCAGGCCCGCCTGACGCAAGGCGCGCTCGGTACTGCCCGGATCGAACTCCACCAGCACCGACTCCGGCGGCCCAGCTTCGGTGCCGACTTGGTTGACGATCGCTTGCGGGTCCTTGCGCAGGGTGGCCAGGGCTGGGCTTTGCGGTGCCTTGGCGTCACCGGTCAGGCGCAGCACCAGGGTATCGAACGCCCTGCTGGTAGCCTGGGCGCGTGCGTCGCTGCCCTGCCCCTGGAGCGGCTCGTGTACCTGATAGAGCCCAGAGACGGTTTCGGCCTGGCCGTTCAGGCAGACCAGCGCCAGGCAACCGGCCGCGAAGTGATTGAAAAGACGCATGGGGGATTCCTGTCCGGATGTGCTTCAAGCTTCGAGCTTCAAGCCTCGAGAAAGTGCAGGTGATGCCTCAAACTGCCTGCTTGCAGCTTGAAGCCTATGGCTTGCAGCTTATACAGAAGAGGCCGAACCAACCACCTGCACTGTTTTTTCGCCAGATTTACGCCCTGCCCGTCGGCCTGAGGATGGCCGCTGGGGGGCAACCCTGATAAAATCGCGCGCCTTCGCAGACCAGTGACGTTCAGACCGCCGCCGCTTCCTTGAGCCGGCCTTGGCCGTCCCGGTCGTTTTCTAAGAATCCCTCCCTCTTAAAGGCCTGGATCAATGAGCAAGCAACCCTCCCTGAGCTACAAAGACGCCGGTGTAGACATCGACGCCGGCGAAGCACTGGTCGAACGCATCAAGGGCGTCGCCAAGCGCACCGCACGCCCTGAAGTCATGGGTGGCCTGGGCGGCTTCGGCGCCCTCTGCGAAATCCCGGCCGGCTACAAGCAGCCGGTGCTGGTCTCCGGCACCGACGGCGTCGGCACCAAGCTGCGCCTGGCGCTGAACCTGAACAAGCACGACAGCATCGGCCAGGACCTGGTCGCGATGTGCGTCAACGACCTGGTGGTGTGCGGCGCCGAGCCGCTGTTCTTCCTCGACTACTACGCCACCGGCAAGCTCAACGTCGACGTCGCCGCCACCGTGGTCACCGGCATTGGTGCAGGTTGCGAACTGGCCGGCTGCTCGCTGGTCGGTGGTGAAACCGCCGAAATGCCAGGCATGTACGAAGGCGAAGACTACGACCTGGCTGGCTTCTGCGTCGGCGTGGTAGAAAAGGCCGAGATCATCGACGGCTCCAAGGTGGTCACCGGCGACGCCCTGATCGCCCTGCCCTCCTCCGGCCCGCACTCCAACGGCTACTCGCTGATCCGCAAGATCCTCGAAGTCTCCGGCACCGACATCGAGAACACCCAGCTCGACGGCAAGCCGCTGACTGACCTGCTGATGGCCCCAACCCGCATTTACGTCAAACCACTGCTGCAACTGATCAAGCAGACCGGCGCCGTCAAGGCCATGGCCCACATCACCGGTGGTGGCCTGCTGGACAACATCCCGCGCGTACTGCCCAAAGGCGCCCAGGCGGTGGTCGACGTGGCCAGCTGGCAGCGTCCGGCGGTGTTCGACTTCCTGCAAGAAAAAGGCAACGTCGACGAGCACGAAATGCACCGCGTCCTGAACTGCGGCGTGGGCATGGTCATCTGCGTGGCCCAGGATCAGGTCGAAGCCGCACTGAACGTACTGCGCGCCGAAGGTGAGCAACCGTGGGTGATCGGCCATATCGCCGTGGCCGCCGAAGGCGCCGCCCAGGTCGAGCTGCAGAACCTCAAGGCACACTGATGCCCGGCAAGACCTGCAATGTCGTGGTACTGCTGTCGGGCTCCGGCAGCAACCTGCAAGCCCTGATCGACAGCAGCCAAGGCGCCGACAGCCCGCTGCGCGTCGGTGCGGTGATTTCCAACCGCGCCGACGCCTACGGTCTGGAACGCGCCAGGGCAGCTGGCATAGACACCGCGGTGCTCGAACACACCGGTTTCGCAGGTCGTGAAGCCTTCGACGCGGCGCTGATGGCGCTGATCGACGGCTTCAACCCGGACCTGGTGGTACTGGCCGGCTTCATGCGCATCCTCAGTGGCGGCTTCGTGCGTCACTATCAAGGTCGCCTGCTGAACATACATCCGTCACTATTGCCCAAGTACAAAGGGCTGCACACCCACCAGCGCGCCCTGGAGGCCGGTGACACCGAGCACGGTTGCAGTGTGCACTTCGTCACCGAGGAACTCGATGGCGGGCCACTGGTCGTACAGGCTGTAGTTCCAGTAGCCGCAACTGACACCGCGCAGACGCTCGCCCAGCGGGTGCACCTGCAGGAACACCAGATCTACCCCCTGGCGGTACGCTGGTTCGCCGAAGGTCGCTTGTGCCTGGGCGAACACGGTGCGTTACTCGATGGACAGCCGCTGCCGGCCAGCGGTCATTTGATTCGATCCTAGGAGAATTTATGCGTCGCGCCCTGCTCTTGGCTCTCGCCGTGCTCGCCCTGCCGCTGCAGGCAGCTGATCTGAAGCCGTTCTCGGCCAGCTACACCGCCGACTGGAAGCAACTGCCCATGAGCGGCACTGCCGAGCGCAGCTTGGTCAAAAATGCCAACGGCACGTGGGACCTGAACTTCAAGGCTTCCATGATGATCGCTAGCCTGACCGAGCAAAGCACCCTGCGCATGGACAACGACACCCTGCTGCCGCAAAAGTACCACTTCGAGCGCGGCGGCCTGGGCAAAGCCAAGAAAGTCGACCTGACCTTCGACTGGACCGGCAAGAAAGTCACCGGCACTGACCGGGGCGATGCCATCAGCCTGCCGATCAACCGCGGCGTGCTGGACAAGTCCTCGTACCAACTGGCCCTGCAGCATGACGTGGCCGCTGGCAAGAAGAGCATGACCTACCAGGTGGTCGACGGTGACGAAATCGATACCTACGACTTCCGCGTATTGGGCACTGAGAAAGTCAGCACCAAGAACGGCCAGGTCGAGGCGATCAAGGTCGAGCGCGTGCGCGACCCAAGCCAGAGCAAACGCATCACCGAGCTGTGGTTCGCCAAGGACTGGGACTACCTGCTGGTGCAACTGCGCCAGGTCGAGACCGACGGCAAGGAATACGTGATCGTGCTGCAAGATGGCACGGTCGACGGCAAGACGGTCAAGGGCAACTGACCTTCACCCAGACGTTGCACCCCAAGCCCCGCCATGTGCGGGGCTTTTTTTGCCCGCTGGAAATGTCCAGATTTGGCGGGCGGGCCGCCCCTACACCGCTCGCGAATGCGCTTCATGAACATTGTTTCATCGCCCGTTTATTTACTTAGCCTGCTAACAAACTTTATAAAGAAGACCTGCGACACAGCGCCGCAGCCAACCCTAGCAGTGGAGTTAAGCGATGACTGTCAAAGTAACCGAACGCGACGAATCGAAAATGTCCCACGAAGGCCTGGCCGCGGGTGTGCGGATCTGGGATGTGCACCAGCAAGGTCAGTTGGTAGGCATGTTCCACGACGAACACCTGGCCCAGCAGTATCGTAAAGAGCTCGAAGTGCTGGAAAACCAGCGCAATAGCCAATGACAGCGACTTCCCAGAAAAAAACCCGCCTAGGCGGGTTTTTTCGTGTTTACCACATCAGATCATCCGGGATCTTGTAGGCGGCATACGGATCGTCGGCTTCGTCGGCTTCCTCGACATGGGTGTTGAGCAGCAAGATGCGCTGCGGGTCGCGCTCCTGGATCTTCACCGCCGCCTCGCGCGGGATCACTTCATAGCCGCCGCCATGGGCGACGATAGCCAAGGCGCCATTACTCAGCTTGCTGCGCATCAGGGCGTTGACGGCGATGCGCTTGACCTTCTTGTCATCAACGAAGTTGTAGTAATCCTCGGTGGTCAGCTTGGGCAGGCGGGTCGCTTCGATCAATTGCTTGATCTGTGCGGCACGGGCCTTCTGCTCGGCCTTTTCCTGAACCTGGCGGTTCAGTTCCTGGTCCTTCTTGGCCTTCTCGGCCATGGCTTCCTTGGCCAGGCGCTGCTGGGTGTCGTCCACCTCGACCTGGCCCTTGTGCTCCAGGCGTTTTTGTTTCTTCTGGGCTTTGTTGGTCTGCGAGACCTGTTTCTGGTTGACCAGGCCGGCTTTGAGCAATTGGTCGCGAAGGGAAAGGCTCATGGGGTGTTCACTCACTTAGGCATCGGCTCAGCCGCAGCTGGGCAGGTTCTTTTCCTGACGCTTGGCCTCGCCCCACAGGGCGTCCAGCTCGTCGAGGGTGCGATCTTGGATGTTCAGGCCCTGCTCGCGCAATGCCTGTTCGATAAATCGAAAACGCCGTTCGAACTTGCGGTTGGCGCGGCGCAAGGCGTTTTCCGGGTCGTGCTTGAGGTGGCGGGCCAGGTTGACGGTGGCGAACAGCAGGTCGCCGAGTTCGTCTTCGAGGGCATCGCTGTCGCCATCGGCCATAGCTTGCAGCACTTCGTCCAGCTCTTCGCGCACCTTGTCCAATACCGGCAACGCCGCTGGCCAGTCGAAGCCCACGGTGGCCGCGCGCTTTTGCAGTTTAGCCGCACGCGACAAGGCAGGTAGCGCCGCAGGCACGTCGTCGAGCAGCGAGAGCTGTTCGGGGTCGCTTTGCTCAGCGCGTTCCTCGGCCTTGATCTCTTCCCAGCGTGACTTGACCTGGGCCTCGCTCAGGGCCGGCGTGTCCAGCGGCGCGTACAGCTCACCGGTGGGAAACACGTGAGGGTGGCGACGAATCAGCTTGCGGGTGATCGAATCAACCACGCCGCTGAACTCGAAGCGCCCCTCTTCGCGGGCCAGCTGGCTGTAGTAGACCACCTGGAACAGCAAGTCACCCAACTCGCCCTGCAGATGGGCGAAGTCGCCGCGCTCGATGGTGTCGGCCACTTCATAGGCTTCTTCGAGGGTGTGCTGGACGATACTGGCGTAATCCTGCTTGAGGTCCCACGGGCAGCCGTACTGCGGGTCACGCAGGCGGGCCATGAGGTGCAGCAGGTCATCGAGGGTGTAAGTCATTTAGGCAGGTCCTTCGGCGGCGTCTGCATTCGCGGGCAAGCCCGCGAATGCAGACGCCGCGGTATCACGGTGTACGGTTACGCCGCGTCTCGATGATGTTCGGCAACTGCGAGATGCGTCCAAGCAAGCGTCCCAGGGCATCGAGTCCAGGAATCTCGATGGTCAGCGACATCAGCGCGGTGTTGTCTTCCTTGTTCGAGCGGGTGTTGACCGCCAGCACGTTGATCTTCTCGTTGAGCAACACCTGCGACACGTCGCGCAGCAGCCCTGGGCGGTCGTAGGCCCGGATGACGATATCCACCGGATAGGTCTGCACCGGGATCGGTCCCCAGCTGACCTGGATCATGCGCTCAGGTTCCTTGCCGGCCAGTTGCAACACCGAGGCGCAGTCCTGGCGGTGAATGCTCACGCCGCGGCCTTGGGTGATATAGCCGACGATGGCATCGCCCGGCAGCGGCTGGCAGCACCCGGCCATTTGCGTGAGCAGGTTGCCCACGCCCTGGATCTGGATGTCGCTGCGCTTGCCCGAGCGAATACCCCGGGCCTGACGCGGGATCAGTTCGACCTGCTCGCTACGCTCAGGCTCAAGCAACTGCTGGGCTGCGTTGACCATGTGCGCCAGGCGCAGGTCGCCGGCGCCGAGGGCGGCGAACATGTCCTCGGCGGTCTTGACGTTGGCCTTCTCGGCTAGGCGCTCGAAGTCCACCTGGGGCAGCCCCAGGCGGCTGAGCTCACGCTCGATCAGGGTCTTGCCGGCCGCTACGTTCTGATCGCGAGCCTGCAACTTGAACCAGTGGACGATCTTGGCACGAGCCCGCGAAGTGGTCACATAGCCCAGGTTGGAGTTCAGCCAGTCACGGCTGGGGCTGCCGTGCTTGCTGGTGATGATCTCCACCTGCTCGCCGGTCTGCAGGCTGTAGTTGAGCGGCACGATACGCCCATTGATCTTGGCACCACGGCAGTTGTGGCCGATCTCGGTGTGCACGCGGTAGGCGAAGTCCAGCGGCGTGGCGCCCTTGGGCAGGTCGATGGCATGGCCATCAGGGGTGAACACATAAACCCGGTCCGGCTCGATGTCCACGCGCAGTTGCTCGGCCAGACCGCCGATATCGCCCAGTTCCTCGTGCCACTCAAGCACCTGGCGCAACCAGGAGATTTTCTCTTCGTAGTGATTGGAGCCAGATTTGACGTCGGTGCCCTTGTAGCGCCAATGCGCGCACACGCCCAGCTCGGCTTCCTCGTGCATGGAATGGGTGCGGATCTGCACCTCCAGCACCTTGCCCTCAGGGCCGATCACCGCCGTGTGCAGCGAGCGGTAGCCGTTCTCCTTGGGGTTGGCGATGTAGTCGTCGAACTCTTTGGGAATATGCCGCCAGAGGGTGTGCACGATCCCCAGCGCGGTGTAACAATCGCGCACCTCGGGAACCAGGACGCGCACGGCACGCACGTCATAGATCTGGCTGAACTCCAGGCCTTTGCGCTGCATCTTGCGCCAGATCGAATAGATGTGTTTCGCCCGACCGCTGATGTCAGCCTTAACGCCCGTGGCCAGCAGCTCGTTCTGCAACTGGTTCATCACGTCGCTGATGAAACGCTCACGGTCCAGGCGGCGCTCATGCAACAGCTTGGCGATCTGCTTGTACTGGTCAGGTTCGAGGTAGCGGAACGAGAGGTCTTCCAGTTCCCACTTGATGTGGCCGATACCCAGGCGGTGGGCCAGAGGTGCATAGATGTCGAACACCTCACGGGCCACGCGCAGGCGTTTTTCGTCATCGGCGGCCTTGACCGCACGGATCGCGCAGGTTCGCTCAGCCAGCTTGATCAACGCCACGCGCACATCGTCGACCATGGCCACGAGCATCTTGCGCAGGTTCTCCACCTGCGCCTGGGAGCCGAGCACCAGCGACTGGCGCGGGCTCAGGCTGGCGCTGATGGCCGCCATGCGCAGCACACCATCGATCAGCTTGGATACCACCGGACCAAAACGCTGACTCACTTCGGCCAACGTCACCTTGCCTTCGCGTACCGAGCGGTAGATCACTGCCGCCACCAACGAGTCCTGGTCAAGCTTGAGGTCGGCGAGGATTTCGGCGATCTCCAGCCCCGCCTGGAAACTCGAGGTACCGTCGGCCCACGAATGCTTGGCCGGGTTGCCTTTTTTCTCGACTTCCTGGGCGAACTCGCAAGCGTCCTTCAAGGCCACGCGATCGAGCAGCGAATCGACGCTCACGACGTGGTCGAGCCATGCTTCGAGATTGATACTGCCGTCGTTATTGACCGGCTGGTGCACTCTCACCTGTACCATCTTTGTTTTACCTTTCCATACAGCGCACCACACCGGTGCACTGGCTATCACCTGTGCAGCCTTCGTTCCGTGAAGGCCGCACCAAGAGGACCAGCCTGGCTAGTCCGCTTCGAATAACGCCATGGCCTCGACATGCGCCGTCTGAGGAAACATGTCGAGAATCCCGGCCCTTTTTAACCGGTACCCCTGCCCTGCCAGCACCTGTGCGTCGCGCGCCAGTGTGGCCGGGTTGCACGAGACGTAGACCAACCGTTTCGCACCGAGCCGGTGGATGCCTTGCACCACCTCATAGGCCCCGTCCCGTGGTGGGTCCAAGAGTACCGCAGAAAAGCCTTCGGCGACCCATCCGGCGCCCACCAAAGGCTGCGATAAATCGGCCTGAAAAAACCGTGCGTTATGCACATCGTTGTCTCGGGCATTGGTTGCAGCGCGCTCGACCATGGCCTGCACGCCTTCCACCGCCACCACCTCGCGCGCAGCTCGGGCCAGCGGCAGGGCAAAATTACCCAGCCCGCAGAACAGGTCCAGGACCCGCTCGTGCGCCTGGGGCGCCAGCCAAGCCAGCGCCTGCTGGATCATCAAGGTGTTGACCTGAGCATTGACCTGGACAAAATCGCCCGGTCGCCAGGCCAGCTCCAACCCCCACGGTTCCAGGGCGAAGCCCAGCTTGCCAGCGGCATCCACTGGGGCCGGCTCGCCTTCACCTTGCAACCACAACTGCGCGCCCGCCTCCCGACAGAACGCGTCAAGACGCGCCAGGTCCTCGGCGGGCAGCGGCGCCACATGACGCAGCAACAGCGCCTCGGCGGTGCCGCTGAACAGCTCGACATGGCCGAGCGCCTGGGGCTTGTCCAGGCTGCGCAACACCGTGGGCAAGTGCCGCAGTAGGGTTTGCAAGGGTTGTACCAGCACCGCGCAGTCGTCGATGGCGATGATGTCCTGGCTGGCTTCGGCGCGGAACCCCACCTCCAGCTGACGGGCCTTGGGATCCCAGCGTACAGCCACCCGCGCACGGCGACGGTAGCCGAACTCCGGGCCACTCAGGGGCGCCGCCCACGCTTGCGGCTGTAGGCCAGCAACCCGTTGCAGTTGCTCGGCCAACAGGCGCTGCTTGAGCGCCAGCTGATCGGCGTGAGGCAGATGCTGCAAGTTGCAGCCGCCGCAGCGCTGGTAGTGTTTGCACGGTGCCTCACGGCGCTCGGCACTGGCCTGGAACACCCGTTCCAGGCGCGCGTCGACGATCTTGCCGCGGGCGCCGAGCACCCGGGCCTCTACATCTTCGCCGCCCAGCGCGCCACTGACGAACCACGTACGCCCTTCAAGGAAGGCGATACCACGGCCATCACCGGCCAGGCGCTCGATCTGCAAGCGCTGCTTCTTGCCCACGGGCACTTGCGCGGTACGGTTGCCGCCGGCTGGCTGGAAGCGCAGGCCGCCGTTGCTTTTCTTTCTGGACATCAGGTGGGATCGAACAGGCCGGTGGACAGGTAACGGTCGCCGCGGTCGCAGATGATCGCGACCATCACGGCGTTTTCGACTTCACGGGACAAGCGCAGCATCGCCGCGACCGCACCGCCCGAGGACACCCCACAGAAGATGCCTTCTTCACGGGCCAGGCGGCGGGTGGTGTCCTCGGCTTCCTGCTGGGACATGTCGACCACACGGTCGACCCGGGCTGCGTCGAAGATCTTCGGCAGGTACTCGTGGGGCCAGCGGCGAATGCCGGGAATGGCCGAGCCTTCCATCGGTTGCAGGCCGACGATCTGCACCGCCGGGTTTTGCTCCTTGAGGTACTGCGAGCAGCCCATGATGGTCCCGGTGGTGCCCATGGAACTGACGAAATGGGTGATGCTGCCTTGGGTCTGCTGCCAAATTTCCGGGCCGGTGCTGGTGTAGTGGGCGATCGGGTTGTCGCCGTTGGCGAACTGATCGAGCACCAGGCCGCGGCCTTCGGCTTGCAGTTTTTCGGCAAGGTCGCGTGCGCCTTCCATGCCCTCTTCCTTGGTCACCAGAATCAGCTCGGCGCCATACGCGGTCATGGCCGCCTTGCGTTCGGCCGTGGAGTTGTCGGGCATGATGAGGATCATCTTGTAGCCCTTGATCGCGGCGGCCATGGCCAGGGCGATACCGGTGTTGCCGGAGGTGGCCTCGATGAGCGTGTCACCGGGCTTGATCTGGCCACGTAGTTCGGCGCGGGTGATCATCGACAACGCCGGGCGGTCCTTGACCGAACCTGCCGGGTTGTTGCCTTCGAGCTTGAGCAAGAGGGTGTTGCTGGTTTCCCCGGCGAGGCGCTGCAGGCGAACCAGAGGCGTGTTGCCGACGCAATCGGCGATGGTTGGGTACTGCAGGGTCATGGGCGTTTTCGCAATCCGGACGGCAGGGGGGCCTATCATACCGGCAAACCCTGTCGGGCCATATCACGCAATTGTTGGGGGTTATAGCGGGTTGGTATAAGGGTTCGGGTTCGGGTTCGGGTTCGGTTTCGGTTTCGGTTTCGGTTTCGGTTTCGGTTTCGATGGTCAGGGTGGTTGTTTTTGGAGACGTATGCGCATTCGTTGGCGATGTCGACGCTTAGTCACCTTTTCGCCCTCACGGCGACCTACTTTTGCTCTTGGGCAAAAGTAGGCAAAAACCGCTCGCTCCATCATCCGGCCCCTGCGCTGCGCGCAGGGGTTCCCTCGCTACGGCGCCTTTCGGGCCCGCGCGGCCTACGACTTGCTGCGCAAGTCTACATCTCGCGCCTTCGGCTACGCCGAAGGGTGCTACGCACCTGGCCCTACAGACGCCTACACTCGGCCTCCTGAAGTCGCAATTGGCGGCGCATGGGCTATTGCGCGCTTAGAAGCAAGAGCAAGAGCAGCAGAATTATTTGTTTGAAGTGATGGATGTATTTCGCAGTGGTAAGGCACTCCAGCAAGCCTGCTCAAAGTGCAAGGTCTGAAGTTTTGAGCAATTCTGGCTTTGCACAATCCTGTAGGAGCGGGCTTGTCCCGCGAAGCAGGCAACGCGATGGATGGCACCGGCTACGCCGGTGTTCGCGGCACAAGGCCGCTCCTGTACAGGCTGTGTGAAAACCTCTCGACCGATGTAGCTGTTCAAAAAACATCCTAAAAATCGCGCACCTACGCAAAATCTGGGTCTGCTGAGCCGCCATCTCTTTTCAGATTTCACGTACGAGCGCGATCATCGAAAAGCAGCGGGGGTTTTCACACAGCCTGTACAGGTGCAGCGCTGGGTTCAGGCTTGGCGCAGTCCTGTAATCCAGAGTTCCCACAACTGTAACTAGCGGTTAGCTGCGCAAGTCCAGGCGCCACCCCTAACGTCGCGACTTCAGTAGGCCGAGCGTAGGTGACTGGAGGGCTCAAGGTGCGCAGCACCCTTCGGCGCAGCCGAAGGCGCGAGATGTAGACTTGCGCAGCAAGTCGGAGGCCGCGCGGGCCCGTAAGTCACCGCAGCGAGGGAACCCCGGAGCGAAGCGCAGGGGCCGAATGAATGGAGCGCCACGGCTTTGGTTACTTTGGCCACGACCAAAGTAACCCGCCGTAAGGGCGGAAAGGTGACTAAAAGTCGACAAAGCCAATGAATGCGAATACAACCATCAAAACAAACATCAACTAACCAACCAACTAACTGACACCAACCGGCAACCGCATACACAACTGCAACCCACGCGCCCCGTTGACCGCCCATAGCACTCCACCCTGCCGCTGGATGGCACTGCGGGCGATACTCAACCCCAGGCCAAAGCCACCATCCCCCGGCCGCGACCCATCCAGCCGGGAAAACGGCGCAAAGATCCGCTCCAGATCCCCCTCGGCCACACCCCCGCCCTCGTCCTCCAGCACCAGCCGCCAATAGCCGCCGTCGCGCTGCCCACTCAGGCGTACCACGCCATTGGCAGGCGAATGGCGGATCGCGTTGCGCAGCATGTTCTCCAACGCCTGGGCCAAGTGATTGAGATTGCCCTGCACCCAGCAACTGGCCGGCAGCGTGCAATGCAGCCGCGCCAACGGCCAGCCGCTCTCGTAGCAGGCGTTCTCGCACAGCATGTCCCATAGCGCCTGCACCTGGATCGACTCCAACACCATTGATGCCCGCTCAGCATCCTGCCAAGCCAGTTGCAAAGTGCCCTCGACCAGTTGCTGCATGCCATCCACCTCGCGGTGTACCCGCTCACGCAGGCAGTGCAGGTCGGTTTCACCCTCGCACGCCACCCGCAGGCGGCTGAGCGGGGTGCGCATTTCATGGGATAGGTCACGCAACATCTGCTGCTGCAACGCCACCGTACCTTGCAAGCGCTCGGCCATCTGGTCGAACGCTCGAGCCAGCTCGCCCAGCTCGTCCTGACGCGCAGTGGTACGCGAATCGAGCCGCGCCGTGAGTTGATCGGCGCGCCAGGCACTGGCCTGCTCGCGCAACTGGTTCAGCGGTACGATCAACATGCGGTAAAGGCCTACGCACAACAGCAAGGTGAACAGCCCGGGGATGATGCCGTTGGTGACCACCTGCCAGAACAACCGGTACTGGCCTGGGGTGAAGCGCCTGGGCAATTCCATCACCAGCATGCCCTGCTCGGGCAGAGTGGGGAACGGCAGGCGCAACCAAGGCTGGCCCACGCTGCGTCGGCTCATCGGCCAGTCCACCCCGCGCAAGCGCGTCAGGTGCTGGATCTGTTCGCCATTCAGGCCAATGCTGCCCAACGGTTGCAAGTCGCCATCCAGCACACCAGCCCAACCTGGCTCACGCGCCAACAAGCCTTCCAGCCAGCGGTCCACCCCTTCGCGCCCGCCCTCGCGCCAAGCCCGCTCGGCCTCGGCGGCATAACCGCGCAGCACATCGCGGGCGCCTTCATCGAGGAAAGCGTTGCGGGTTTCCATGTGCCGACCCCAGGTGTAGCTCAGGCCGATCATCAACAGGCAGAAGCCCACCAGCAAAATGGCCAGCTTCCAGAACAGCGAATGGCGATTGAGCACGTTCAGTTCGCCTCGCCCACGCCAAACACATAACCTTTGCCCCACACGGTACGCACCTGACGCTCGTGGTAGCCGATGGCTTTGAGCTTGCGGCGGATCTGGCTGACATGCATGTCCAGGCTGCGGTCATGCCGCACATAGGCCCGCTGCAGCACCTGCCGGTAAAGCAATGGCTTGCTCAGCACTTCGTCCTGGCTGCGATAGAGCGTGTCGAGCAGGCGAAATTCGCTCGGGGTAAGGCCCGCCCAGGCACCGGCCAGGCTGACATCGGCGCGCGCCTCGTCGAAGCGCAACTCGCCCGGGGCGATGACATCGCGCGGCACCAGGGCTCGACGCTCGAACGCCACGCGGCGCAGCAGCGCCTCGATGCGTACTCGAAGCTCGGCAAAGCTGAAAGGTTTGGGCAGGTAGTCGTCAGCCCCGCGCTCGAAGCCGCTGATGCGATCGGCCTCAGCGCCCAGTGCCGACATCAGGATCACCGGCGTGGCACTGTTGCGACGCAGCTTGACCAGCGCCTCCAAGCCATTGAGGCCAGGCAGCAGAATATCCAGCAGTACCAGGTCGAACACCTGGCGCCCTGCCACTTCCAGCCCTTCCAGGCCGTTACGGCACCAGGTCACCTGAAAACCACCACGTTCAAGTTCTGCATGCAGGTAGGCACCCAACACCGGATCGTCTTCGATGGCGAGGATGTTGGAGGCATGAATGGGTTCGGGATTCATTGGCAACTGTCATTTATTCTCAGTTACGCAATTATTGTGTAAGCGCTGATGCCATGCAACGGGTCCACGCCCCACGTCACGCCGCCCTGCGCAAAACCCGTTGGCGCAGGGCTTTGCCAACCCGCTCATGGTCGCGCAGCGCAGGTGCAAAAAACTGACACAAACAAGTGCATTGCCATCCCACCCGGAGTAACGTTCCCGATTCAAGCGCCCAGCGCGCCCCTAGGCACATGACAGGAGATCGGTGTGCTCGACCGTTTGGGAATCCGCAGCCGCGTCCTGTTACTGGCCCTGCTGCCCGCCAGCCTGATGGCCCTGGTACTGGGTAGCTACTTCACCTGGTTGCAGCAAAGCGAGCTGCGCACGCAACTGGTACAGCGTGGCAAGATGATCGCCGAACAACTCGCGCCATTGGCCGCCCCGGCCCTCGCCCGCCAGGCACCGGCGCAGTTGGAGCGGATTGCCGCACAGGCCCTGGAGCAGGCCGATGTACGCGCCGTGGCGTTCCTGGCCGCCGACCGCACGCGCCTGGCCCATGCCGGCCCCAGCATGCTCAATCAGCCGCCCAGCGGCGGTACCGGCACGCAGGTGCTGCAACGCACCGGCAATGATGCGACGCGCTACCTGATGCCGGTATTCGGTCATCATCGTGACCTGGCCACTGACGCCGTCCCCGCCGAAACCGAGCGGCTGCTGGGGTGGGTGGAGATCGAGCTTTCCCACGACGGCACCCTGCTGCGCGGCTACCGCAACTTGTTCACCAGCCTGTTGCTGATCCTGCTGGGGCTGGTCCTCACCGCGCTGCTGGCACTGCGCATGAGCCGCACCATCAACGGCCCAATCAACCGCATCAAGCACGCGGTCAACCAACTTAAGGACGGTCACCTCGAGGAACGCCTGCCGGCCATGGGCAGCCATGAGCTGGACGAACTGGCGGCCGGTATCAACCGCATGGCCGAAACCCTGCACAACGCCCACGAGGAGTTGCAGCACAGCATCGACCAGGCCACCGAGGACGTGCGCCAGAACCTCGAGACCATCGAGATTCAAAACATCGAGCTGGACATGGCGCGCAAGGAGGCCCTTGAGGCCAGCCGGATCAAGTCCGAATTCCTCGCCAACATGAGCCACGAGATCCGCACGCCGCTCAACGGCATCCTCGGCTTCACCCACCTGCTGCAGAAAAGCGAGCTGAGTCCGCGCCAGCTCGACTATCTCGGCACCATCGAAAAATCCGCCGACAACTTGCTGGGAATCATCAACGAAATCCTCGATTTTTCGAAGATCGAGGCCGGCAAGCTGGTGCTCGACAGCATCCCCTTCAACCTGCGTGACCTGATCCAGGACACTCTCACCATCCTCGCGCCAGCCGCACACGCCAAGCAGTTGGAGCTGCTCAGCCTGGTGTACCGCGACACCCCGCTGTCGCTGATAGGCGACCCGCTGCGGCTCAAGCAGATCCTCACCAACCTGGTGAGCAACGCGATCAAGTTCACCCGCGAGGGCACCATCGTCGTGCGCGCCATGCTCGAAGACGAAGGCGAAGACAGCGTACAACTACGCATCAGCGTGCAGGACACCGGCATCGGCCTGTCGCCCCAGGATGTCCGCACGTTGTTCCAGGCGTTCAGCCAGGCCGATAACTCGCTGTCACGCGAACCCGGTGGTACCGGCCTTGGACTGGTGATCTCCAAGCGCCTGATCGAGCAGATGGGCGGCGAAATCGGCGTCGACAGTACGCCCGGGGAAGGTTCGCAGTTCTGGATCAGCCTCAACCTGCCCCGCGCCCATGACGATGCCGAAGAGACGCCGTTGCAAGCGCTGCTCGGGCGTCGGGTGGCCATCGTCGACGGGCATGACCTGGCGCGCCAGGCACTGGAGCACCAACTGGAAGACTGCGGCTTGTCGGTCAGCCTGTTCTCCTCCTGCGACCAGTTGCTAGAGGCGGTGAACGCGGCTTACCAGGCCGGCCAGCCATTCGATTTCGCCGTGCTTGGCGCCAACCTGAGCAGCCTTGCGCCTGAGCAACTGGGCCAATACCACCCACAGCTCGAACGCCTGGGCTGCCAGTGCGTGGTGCTCTGCCCCACCACTGAACAGCCGCTCTACCACCCTTTCCTGCCTAACGCACACGGGCAATTGCTGGCCAAACCCACCTGCTCGCGCAAACTGCGCCGGCTGCTGCTGGAACTGGTACAGCCGCGCAGGCCGCTTGGTGAGGCGAGCATCGAGCATGGCAAGCGGCTGCCGAAAATCCTCTGCGTCGATGACAACCCGGCCAACCTGTTGCTGGTCAAGACCTTGCTGGAGGAAATGGGCGCCGAAGTGGTGGCCGTGGACAACGGCTATGCGGCCGTACAAGCCGTTCAGGACGAGCCGTTCGACCTGGTACTGATGGACGTGCAAATGCCCGGTATGGATGGACGTGCCTGTACCGAGCAGATCCGCCTGTGGGAAAGCAGCCAAAGCGCCCCAGCGCTGCCGATCGTGGCACTCACCGCGCACGCCATGGCCAACGAAAAACGCGCCCTGCTGCACAGCGGCATGGACGACTACCTGACCAAGCCGATCAGCGAACGCCAACTGGGTCAGGTGGTGATGAAATGGACCGGCCTGAGCCTCGGCGTACCAACCCAGGAGCGCCGCGCCGAACACGTCGCGGACAGCGAACTGAAGGTGCTCGACCCCGAGGAAGGCCTACGCCTGGCCGCTGGCAAGCCAGACCTGGCCGCCGACATGCTGGCGATGCTGCTGGCCTCGCTGGATGCCGACCGTGAGTCCATTCGCTTGGCCCGCGAAGCCTGCGACCGCAACGCGCTGATCGAGCGCGTGCATCGCCTGAACGGTGCCTCGCGCTACTGCGGGGTGCCCCAGCTGCGCGCCGCCTGCCAACGCAGCGAAACGTTGCTCAAGCAGGACAGTCCACAGGCCCAGCAGGCGCTGGACGGACTGGACCAGGCCATTGCCCGCTTGGCTGAACAGGCGCGCCAGAGCGCTTGAGGCTAACCGGGCAAACCTTGCAAGGCGCTGCGCAGCGACACAGATCAAGGCCCACACCGGCCACTTGGCTAGACTGCCGAGGTTGCCCCTACAGGAAGCAGGAAGACTGCCATGCGCGCGTTGTTGTTCAGTTGCCAGCACTACGACCAGGAAAGCTTCGCCCGCGCCGCCAACGACAGCGCGCTTGACCTGCACTACCAGCCGGCCCGCCTGACCCTGGACACCGCTGCGCTGGCGCATGGCTTCGACGCGGTCTGTGCGTTCATCAACGACGAACTCGACGCCCAGGTACTCGAATGCCTGGCCAGCGGCGGCACGCGCCTGATCGCCCTGCGCTCGGCTGGCTACAACCATGTCGACCTGGCCGCGGCCCAGCGCCTGGGGCTGACGGTGGTGCGCGTGCCGGCCTACTCGCCGCATGCCGTGGCCGAGCACGCCGTCGCCCTGATCCTGGCCCTCAACCGGCGCCTGCACCGTGCCTACAACCGTACCCGCGAAGGTGATTTCACCCTGCACGGCCTGACCGGCTTCGACCTGCATGGCAAGACGGTGGGTGTGGTCGGCACCGGGCAGATCGGCGCGGCCTTCGCCCGCATCATGGCCGGCTTCGGTTGCCAGTTGCTGGCCTATGACCCGCATCCCAACCCCGAACTTCTGGCCTTGGGCGCACGTTACCTGGAACTGCCGCAACTGCTGCGCGAGGCCCGTATCATCAGCCTGCATTGCCCGTTGACCGAACACACCCGGCACCTGATCAATGCGCGCAGCCTGGCCAGCCTGCAACCCGGCGCCATGCTCATCAACACCGGACGCGGTGCATTGGTCGATACCCCGGCCCTGATCGATGCGCTCAAAAGTGGCCAGCTCGGCTACCTGGGACTGGATGTCTATGAGGAAGAGGCCCAACTGTTTTTCGAGGACCGCTCCGACCAACCACTGCAGGACGATGTGCTGGCACGTCTGCTGACCTTCCCCAACGTGATCGTGACCGCGCACCAGGCGTTTCTCACCCGCGAGGCACTGGATGCGATCGCCACCACCACGCTGGATAACATCACCCGCTGGGCGGCAGGCAATCCGCAGAATCTGGTCATCAAGTGATGCTAGGATACGCGGCATTTCTGGAGGACCCATGGTCGAGCACGATTTCCGCTACACCCTTTTCAACCCGCAACACACCCTGATCGAATGCCGCGCGCTGGTACCGGGCCGTTACCAGGTCACCGGCAACGGCGGTTCGATCCAGAAAGGCGACGTCCTGCTGGTATCGCTCAAAGGCAGCAAGAGCCTGTCGATGCGCCTGACCGTGGACACCGTACGCCACCTGATCAACCCGAGCGGCCAGTGGGTTGCCGTGGCCCAGGGCCCGGTGTTCAACGAGCTGGAAATCCTCGAATGGCAGGTCAAGTGCGACAGCTGCGACGCGGTGCTGGACTTCGAGTTCGCCGTCGAGGCCAAGTTGGGCAAGAAGGGCCATGCCCCTGCCGCCACCGCGCGCATCGCCGAGCTTGGCTGGAGCAGCCAGGGCGATGGCCACCTGTGCCCGAAGTGCCAGGAGCGTGGTTGAGTGAAACAGCTGTTGATTGCTGCGCTGATCGCTGGCGGCCTGGCCGGCTGCGCCTCTGAGCCTTCGCCGCTGCGCCAGGAGCAAAGCTATGTGCTGGAGTGGATCGGCGAACGCCCTTTGATGGACTACAGCCACCTCACGCTGACCCTGGCCAGCGACGGCCGTGCCTACGGCAATGCCGGCTGCAACCACTGGTTCGCGCCTTACACCCTGGACGGCGAGCACCTGAGCTTCGGCAAGGTCGGCAAGACTCGCAAGCTCTGCGCGCCGGCGGTGATGGAGCAGGAGAAACGCTTCCTCCAGGCGCTGGAGAACGTGCAGCGCTGGGATGTGTCGCCGGTCGAGCAGATCCGTTTCTGGCCCGCCGAAGGCAAGCCGCTGCGCTTCTGGCCTGAGGAAGGCTGACAGCCGCGGCAAGCTACGAGCTGCAAGCTACAAGAAGAGGCAAGGATCACGCCCTGCTCTTGCTTGTAGCTTGTAGCTCGCCGCTGACCTCAGGCCCCGCCCTTGAGCGCCTTGATCTTGGCCTGCAACCCTTCGAGGGTCTGCTCACCCATCAACTGCTCACGCACCTTGCCCTTGTCGTCGATGATGTAGGTGACCGGCAGCGCCTCGCTGCGTGGCAGCTTGTAACGCTCGGCGGGGTCTTGCGCGAGCACCGTGAAGGTAATCCCCAGCGTATCGGCAGAGGCTTTCAAGTCCGCGCCTTGCAGGCCATCGTAGTTCACCCCCACCACCTTGATACCCTGGGCCTCCCACTGCTTGGCCGCCGCATTGAGTTCGGGGATTTCCGTGCGGCACGGGCCGCACCATTCGGCCCAGTAGTTGAGCACCAGCCAGTGCCCCTGGATCTGTTCGGCCTTCACCGTGTTGCCGTGCTGGTCCACGCCGTAATCGGCACCGCAGCCGCCGAGCAACAGGCTCGCGGTGATGGCCAGTACCGCTGCCAAACGCCTTGCCATGGGTCAATCCTTCTCGAAGTTTTCAAGCATTGAAGTCGGTCGCTGCGGTTAGAATAGCCGCCACACCTTGCTGGATGCGACCCGCCATGACCGAACTGACGCTCTATCATAACCCGCGCTGCTCCAAATCCCGCGGCGCCCTTGAGCTGCTCGAAGCCCGCGGCCTGACCCCCACCGTCGTGCGCTACCTGGAGACGCCACCAGATACCGCCACCCTCACGCAATTACTCGCCCGCCTCGGTATCCCGGCGCGTCAATTGCTGCGCAGCGGCGAAGACGAATACAAGGCCCTCGGCCTGGCCGATTCCTCGCTGAGCGAAGCCCAGCTGATCGAGGCGATGGTGCAGCACCCCAAACTCATCGAGCGCCCGATCCTGGTCGCTGGCGACAAGGCCGTCATCGGTCGTCCGCCTGAAAAAGTCCTGGAGATCCTGCCGTGAGCGCGCCCTACATCCTGGTGCTGTACTACAGCCGCCACGGCGCCACCAGCGAAATGGCCCGGCATATCGCCCGCGGCGTCGAGATGGCCGGCCTGGAGGCGCGTCTGCGCACGGTGCCGGCCATTTCTACCGAGTGCGAAGCGGTCGCCCCGGACATCCCGGCCAGCGGCGCGCTGTACGCCACCCTCGACGACCTGCGCCACTGCGCGGGCCTGGCCATGGGCAGCCCGACCCGCTTCGGCAACATGGCAGCACCACTGAAGTACTTCCTCGACGGTACCAGCAGCCTGTGGCTGGGTGGCGAGCTGGTAGGCAAGCCGGCTGCGGTGTTCACCTCCACCGCTAGCCTGCATGGCGGCCAGGAGACCACCCTGCTGTCGATGCTGCTGCCGCTGATGCACCACGGCATGCTGGTCACAGGCCTGCCCTACAGCGAATCGGCGCTGCTGGAGACCACCGGCGGCGGCACGCCCTATGGGGCCAGCCACCACGCAGGCGCAGATGGCAAGCGCGAGCTGGACACACACGAGATCGCCTTGTGCCGTGCCCTCGGCCAACGCCTGGCGAACACCGCCAAGGCCCTCGGTGGCCAACGTGGCTAGGAAGCCGAAGGTTTTGCCACCACTCGACTGGCTGCTGCCGCGCGTACGCACCACCCGCGCCTTGAGCCTGGCGTGTTTCTTCGGGCTGATCGTGTTGCTGGTGGTCAACAACCTGTGGTTCGCCAACCTGCATGGGGCGCGGGTCGAAGTGATCCTGGCGGTTGAGCTGGTGCCATTGGCGCTGCTGCTGCCGGGCATGCTGCGGGGCAGCGCCAGGGCGCACGCCTGGACCTGCTTCGTGGTGAACATCTACTTCATCAAGGGCGTACTGGCAGCGTTCGACCCATCACGGGCAATGTTCGGATGGGTCGAGGTGCTGGTGAGCCTGGGACTGTTCGTCAGCGGGCTGCTGTATGTGCGCTGGAAGTTCCAGCTTGAACGGCGCCTGGCGGGCGAATGAACCGCAGAAGGATCCCCCTGTAGGAGCGGCGGATTCAGGCGCGGCAAGGTCAGTGGTTGACGGTATGCGCCAGCATCACCGACAACTGGCACAGCGGCCGCCCACTCTGGGCCTGCCACTGGTTGAACGCCTGCTGCACCAACGCCAGGTCGCGCTGGCTGGTCGGTGGTTTGTCGATGATCTTCTGGGCGATCAGGGCCGCCGCCATGTCATCGGTAGGAATGAACGTATCCTTGCCCACCATGCGCAAGAAGCGCGGCGCCGACAGCCCCCCGAGCTGGTTGCCGTGCTTGGCCAGGTACTTCCACAGCCCGACGATATCGGTCGTGGGCCAGTCGGCGATGAACGCGCCGAAACTGCCGTGCTCCTTGACCACATCCAGCACCATCTGCGCATTGCGCGGCACGCTCTTGAGCTTGCCCAGGTGACGGATGATGCGCTCGTCGTGCATCAACCGCTCCAGGTGCTCGGCGCCCATCAGCACGACCTTTTCCGGGTCGAAGCCGAAGAATACCTGCTCGAACACTGGCCACTTGGCGTCCACCAGGCTGTGCTTGAGGCCCGCGCGGAACACCCGCAGGGCCAGCGTCGACAGGTAGCGGTCATCGCTGATGCCGCGCAGCTGCGCAGGCGTGCGCGGCTGCGGCAGGAAGGCTTCCAGCGCCTGGGCAGAGCCGAAGCGATTCAGGCAGTATTCATGCAACCACTGATAGTCGCGCATACGTTCAGATGTTCAGCACGTCGAGAAAGCGCGGCGTGGCGCTTTCGTCGATCTTCAGGCTGGTGAAGTCGAACAGATTGCGGTCGGCCAGTTGCGATGGCGCAACGTTCTGCAGGGCGCGGAAGATGCTTTCGGTACGACCTGGGTGCTTGCGCTCCCACTCCACCAGCATGTCCTTGACCACCTGGCGTTGCAGGTTCTCCTGCGAGCCGCACAGGTTGCACGGGATGATCGGGAACTCGCGCATGTCCGAGTAGGCCTGGATGTCCTTCTCGCTGCAGTAGGCCAGCGGGCGGATTACCACGTTGCGCCCATCGTCGGCGCGCAGCTTCGGCGGCATGCCCTTGAGCGAGCCGTTGAAGAACATGTTGAGGAAGAACGTCTCGACGATGTCGTCGCGGTGGTGACCCAGGGCCATCTTGGTCGCGCCGATTTCGTCGGCGAAGGTGTACAGCGTGCCACGGCGCAGGCGCGAACACAGCGAGCAGGTGGTCTTGCCTTCAGGCACCAGTTCCTTGACCACCGAGTAGGTATCCTTCTCGACGATGTGGTACTCGATGCCCAGCTCCTTGAGATACGCGGGCAGCACGTGCTCGGGGAAGCCTGGCTGCTTCTGGTCCATGTTCACCGCGACGATCTCGAACTGGATCGGCGCCACCTTCTGCAGGTGCAACAGAACATCGAGCATGGTGTAGCTGTCCTTGCCGCCGGACAGGCAGACCATGACCTTGTCGCCATCCTCGATCATGTTGTAGTCGGTGATGGCTTCGCCAGCGAGGCGACGCAGGCGTTTTTGCAGTTTGTTCTGGTTGACCGAAAGGGTGCCCATAGCGCTTGGATCCGCAAGGTGTGACAAAAGCCGACTATTTTACGCACAAACCGGTCACGGCAGTAGGAGATTCCGATAAAGACTTCAAGGGAATCAAGCCTGCGCTGGACAGTGCGATTTGCTCTAAAAACCGGGAATTATGCAGGGATGCGCTTCCTATACTGCGACATAAGGCCGCATTGTCGCCGAATCGGTGTACTGGCCTCGGGCCGCTTGCGCTCCAGTTGGGGGCGGTTGGCAATATGCAGAGGAGTGACCGGCATGATTCATCACGTTGTGGGGCTGTTTACCCATCCCGACCAGGAGTGGCGGGAGATCCGTGGCGAGGAAGAAAGCATCAGCCACATGTACCTGACGCACACCTTGATCCTGGCGGCGATACCGGCCGTATCGGCGTTCATCGGCACCACCCAGGTCGGCTGGGTGATCGGTGAACGGCCAGCGGTGATGCTGACCCTGGAAAGCGCACTGTGGATGAGCATCATGTCGTACTTGGCAATGCTCGCCGGGGTGGCGGTGATGGGCGCCTTCATCCACTGGATGGCACGCACCTACGACGCCAATCCGAGCATGGCGCAATGTATCGCCTTCGCCACCTATACCGCCACACCGCTGTTCCTCGGCGGACTCGCAGCGCTGTATCCACACCTGTGGCTGGGCATGCTGATTGGCACGGCCGCCATCTGCTACACCGTCTACCTGCTTTACGTGGGGCTGCCGACGTTCATGAACATTCCCGCCGACGAAGGCTTTTTGTTCTCAAGTTCAGTGCTAGCGGTCGGGCTGGTGGTGCTGGTGGCGATCATGGCGGCCACGGTGATCATCTGGGGCTTGGGTGTGGGGCCTGTCTACACCAATTGACCCAGCAATCGGGGCTGCTTGGCAGCCCCTCGCCCTGCGCGGGTAAAACCCGCGACTATCGCGGCAATGCCGAGCTGGGCGAAGCCTTGCCCACGACGGGCCGAGCGTAGACCGACGGCTCGGCAACCCTGCGCCGCTTGCGGCATAATGGCTGGCCAGGAGAATCACCCCGCCATGCCCGAGCTGCTCAAACAACGCGTCGAAACCTGTTACCAGCAAGCCGAAACGTTCTTCAAACGTACCTTCCCGCGCCCGCAAGTGAGCTTCAAGCTGCGCGGCCAGAAAGCCGGCGTCGCGCACCTGCACGAAAACCTGCTGCGCTTCAACCTGCAACTGTACCGGGAAAACCAGGACGACTTCCTGCGCCAGACCGTGGCCCATGAGGTGGCACATCTGGTCGCCCACCAGTTGTTCGGCGACCGCATCCAGGCCCACGGCGAAGAGTGGCAACTGATCATGCGCGGGGTCTACGAACTGCCGCCCAACCGCTGCCACAACTACGCAGTGCAACGGCGCCAGGTGACCCGCTACATCTATACCTGTCGCTGCCCGGAACAGGAGTTTCCCTTTACCGCCCAGCGCCACACCCTGGTAGGCAAGGGGCGCCGCTACCTGTGCCGGCGCTGCCGGGCCACGTTGGCGTTCAGCGGGCAGACGCGGGTGGAATGATCCACCCGCCGCGCCGGGTCAGGCTGCCAGGTGGTCCTGGCTGAAGCTGGTCACGCCCACCAGCTTGATCTCGAAGTCAGCGGTGAACTTACCATCGCTGCCAAGCTTGGCGTCGATGTTGCCTGACAGGATCTCGTCGGCGAAACGCAGTTGCCCGGCGCCGGTGAAATCGCCCGAGCCGATGAAGGTGAATGCGTTGACCCCCTTGAGCAAGACGTTGGCATCGATCTTGGTCAAATCGATGCGGTCGCCCTCGGCGCCGTTGAAATCGGTGATCACGTCGCGCTTGTCACCCAAGCCCATTTCCTTGAGCAGGCTGAACACGAAGATGTCTGCGCCCTGGCCACCGGTCATGGTGTCGGTACCCAAGCCGCCGATAAGTACATCGTTACCGGCGCCGCCATTGAGTACATCGTTACCAGCACCGCCGTTGAGGGTGTTGTTGCCCGCATTGCCGATGATCACGTTGTTCAGCGTGTTGCCGGTGCCATTGAGGTTGTCCAGCCCGGTCAGGGTGAGGTTTTCGAAGTTCGCGCCGAGGGTCCAGTTGACCGACGCGCGCACGGTGTCGATACCGGCGTTGGCGCCTTCGGTGACCACGTCACGCAGGTTGTCGACCACGTAGGTGTCGTTACCTTGGCCGCCGACCAGCGTGTCGATACCCTCGCCGCCGTCCAGCCAGTTGTCGCCAGCGTTACCGGTGATGCGGTTGTTCTGGGTATTGCCTGTTCCGTTGATGTTGTCGGTGCCGGTCAGGGTGAGGTTCTCGAGGTTGCTACTCAAGGTCCAACTGACCGAGGAAAAGACGCTGTCGATCTCCTTGGCCGAGGTCCCGCTCTCGATGATCAGGTCATCGACGCTGTCGACATAGTAGGTGTCGTTGCCCAGGCCACCGATCAAGGTGTCGGCGCCACCGCCACCGCGTAGCACGTTGGCGCCATCGTTGCCGGTGAGCACGTTGTCCAGGGCGTTGCCGGTAAGGCTGAGACTGGCCTTGCCTAACAGCTCGCCGTCCTCGACGTTGGCCGCCAGCACATAGCTGACGGATGCACGCACCAGGTCACGGCCCTCAGCGGCGCCTGCGAGTTCGATCACCACATCGCGCAGGTTGTCGACATAGTAGATGTCGTTGCCACGCCCGCCGATCAGGGTGTCGATACCCACGCCGCCGTCGAGCAGATCGTTGCCCTCGCCGCCCTCCAGGCGATCATTGCCGGCACCGCCGTACAGCGAGTCATTGCCAGCACCACCGACCAGCGTGTTGATGCCGGCATTACCAGTGATCACATTGTCCAGCGCATTGCCGCCACCGTTGAGGTTGGCCTTGCCGGTCAGCACCAGGTTCTCGACGTTTGCGCTCAGGGTATAACTGACCGAGGCGCGCACCGTGTCGATCTCGCTGGCCAGGGTACTCTCCTCGATCACCACATCACTGACGTTGTCGACGATATAGGTGTCATTGCCCAGGCCGCCCCTCATGATGTCGGCGCCAGCGCGACCGTCGAGCACGTTGTCCAGGGCATTGCCGATCAGGGTGTCGGCAAAGGCCGAACCGGTGGCGTTCTCGATCTTGGCGCCGTAGGCGATGGCTAGGCCGTTGTTGATCATTTCATTACGCGCATAGTCGTAGAACAGCGCGCCAATGTTGCTGAATTCACCTTCGTTCAGGTTGAGCAGCACGCCAGCGGTCTGGTTGCTGGCGTCGAGGGTGTCCGTGCCGCCGGCATCCCAAATGGTCTGGAACACCACTTGGCCGGGCTTGAAGCTGTAGGTGTTGTTGCCGGTTTGCCAAGTCATGTTGGCGCCGTACAGGTACTGGATCGCCGCGATGTCATACAACATCGGCGTGGTCGGTTCCACGTAGGCCGTCATCTGGGCGTTGTAGTAGTCGTTGCTGTAGCTCATCAGGGTGTAGCGCACATCGTCCAGCGCGGCGGGCAACACCGCACTGTTGTTGCTGGCACTCTCGAACGGATGCTTCAAGCCCAGGGCATGACCGATCTCGTGCATGAAGGTCATGTAGTCATAAGTACCGGCAACCGGCTTGGCCTGGTTGGTGGCCGGGCCGATCCACACGTCTCCACCGCTGGGGCTGTTGGCCGGGTAGTAAGCCCAGGCAGCGGCGGTGTTGCCCATGCCACTGAAACCACCGAAGCGCAGGTCGCCCACCGACGTACTGGTTTCGGTCACCTGGGTGAATTTGATGTTGGCCACGGCCGACCAGGCGCCAAGCGCGCCCTTGACCGCCGTTTGCTGCGCGGCGCTCAGGTTATAGGCCTTCAGGTACTCGCTGCTGTCGGAGTAACGGTTGGCGAACATCGATTTGCCCACCACGACAAAACTGTAGGACAAGGACGTCGTGCCGGTAGCCCAGGCATTGCCCCAGGCACTGCCGGCCAGGAGGCTATTGAGGAGTGTGCTGTTCGACAGCGAAACGCTATGGGAGGCTGAATAGCCGGTTGGGCTTGGCATTGCACTACATTCCTGAATAGACCGTGAACATCCGTGTACTCAACGCCTGGCCGGTCCGTAATCCCAGGCAGCGATTTAAGTGCTGGCAATCTACCATTATTTTGACGTCAAACCTACGTTGCCGTCGAACAGTAGGGTACAAAAAAACCCATCCGAAGATGGGTTTCTTTGTGCATCAGGCCGACGCTATCAGCGGCTGGCCGGACCTTCCGCGACACCCAGGTCGTCGGTTGGACGGGTATCGATCAGTGGCGAACCACCCGAGGCCAGTTCGGCTTGCAGGGTATCGGTGTCCAGCTCCTTGACCCATTTGGCGACCACCACGGTAGCCACCGCGTTGCCGATCAGGTTGGTCAGGGCACGGGCTTCGGACATGAAGCGGTCGATACCCAGGATCAGCGCAAGGCCGGCAACCGGCAGGTGGCCCACGGCGGACAGGGTCGCAGCCAGGACGATGAACCCCGAACCGGTTACGCCCGCAGCGCCTTTGGAGGCGACCAGCAGCACCAGCAGCAAGGTGATCTGGTGGGTGATGTCCATGGTGGTGTCGGTCGCCTGGGCGATGAACACCGCGGCCATGGTCAGGTAGATCGAGGTGCCGTCCAGGTTGAACGAGTAGCCGGTCGGAATCACCAGACCCACCACGGATTTCTTCGCACCCAGGCGCTCCATCTTGGCCAGCATGCGTGGCAGGGCCGACTCGGAAGACGAAGTGCCCAGCACGATCAGCAGCTCTTCACGGATGTAGCGGATCAGCTTGAGGACGCTGAAACCGTGGGCGCGGCAGATACCGCCCAGCACGATCAGGATGAACAGCAGGCAGGTGATGTAGAAGCAGGCCATCAGGTAGCCCAGCTGCACCAGCGAACCCACGCCGTACTGGCCGATGGTGAAGGCCATGGCACCGAAGGCACCGACCGGCGCCAGCTTCATGATCATGTTGATGATGTTGAACATCACATGCGCGAAGCGGTCGATCAGCTCCAGCACCGGCTTGCCGTAGCTGCCCAGGCGGTGCAGGGCGAAGCCGAACAGCACCGAGAACATCAGCACTTGCAGGATGTCGCCGTTGGCGAAGGCACCGACCACGGTGTTGGGGATGACGTTGAGCAGGAAGCCGACAGTGGTCTGCTGCGCGCCGGCGGCGGCGTAGGCAGCCACGCTGCTGGCGTTCAGGGTGCTGACGTCGACGTGCATCCCGGCACCCGGCTGCACCACATTGACCACGACCAGGCCGATGATCAGGGCGACGGTAGAGACGATCTCGAAGTACAGCAGTGCGTAGCCGCCGGTTTTGCCGACCGATTTCATGCTCTGCATGCCAGCGATGCCGCTGACCACGGTACAGAAGATGATCGGGGCGATGACCATCTTGATGAGTTTGACGAAGCCATCGCCGAGCGGCTTGAGGGCAACGCCGGTTTCTGGGTAGTAGTGGCCGAGCAGGATACCGATGGTGATCGCGACGATCACCTGGACATACAGCGATTTGTACAGCGGCTGACGAGTCGTCATGGCTAATTTTCCTCAAGTGTGCCGGCGCATCCTTCCCAGGATGTCGGGGCACCTGAATCGCGAACCCTCCTGCACCTGGAGGGATTTGTCGTTGTGTTCGAGCTGCCTGGCAGGCGTCTGCCCGGTCTCTACTCAGCTCAATAGCAAGGGCGATGCCAAAATGCCCGACCACGGTGCAAACCCAATGTTTACGGGATATTTTTGCCCTCGGACGGGGCGCTCGACGAGGTTTTGGCTGGCGGATTTCCGCCCGTTGGCGGGAATCGCACAAGGGGTGTGGCGGGAATCCGCCCGAAAGTGATGTTCACGCGGGTTTGGTCAGAGCGCTTTACCTGTAGGAATTCACCCAGCCCTGCCGGGCCGCGCTGTCGCGCAGAGAACTGATTTCGCAAGCACGCAGCGTACCCTGTGGGAGCGGCTTTAGCCGCGAACACCGGCAAAGCCGGTGCCATTCACCGTGTCTGGTTGCTTCGCGGGTGAACCCGCTCCCACAGGTACAGCGCTCTACTCGGGTAATGCGCAAGCCAGTCAATCATTCGAGCCGGAAGACAATCTTGAACAACGCCCCGCCCAGTTCGGAATCCCCCAGGCTCAGCTCGGCGTCATAGCTGCCGACGATATCCTTGACCACCGCCAGCCCGATGCCCTGCCCTGGGTGCTGGCTGTCCAGGCGCTCGCCACGCTCCAGGATGCGCTCACGCTGGTCCGCCGGCACTCCAGGGCCGTCGTCCTCGACGCACAGCTCGATCTGCCCAACGGTTTGCCGCAGGCTCACCCGCACCTGGCCCAGGCACAAGCGGTAGGCATTCTCTAGCAGGTTGCCAAGCAGTTCGAGTAAGGCGCCCTGCTCCATCGGCACGCGCGCCTGTGCCGGGACGTCCAGGCTGACCTGCACGCGCTTGTCGCGGTAGACCTTGGCCAAGGTGCTGCACAGGCTGTCGAGCAGCGGTTCGAGTTGCACCTGATGGCGCACCAAGCCGCTCTTGCGCAGGCTGGCCCGTTGCAACTGGTAGTCGATCTGCTGGCTCATGCGTTCGATCTGGCTTTGCAGCACATGCGCCTGTTCAGGCTCGTAGCGCCCCTTCTCCAGACGCTCGCCCACCCCTTGCAACACCGCCAGGGGGGTCTTGAGGCTATGCGCCAGATCGTCCAGCGAATCGCGGTAGCGCTGGCGCTGTTCGCGCTCGCTGCGCAGCAGGCGGTTGAGCGAGCCGGTCAGGCGCAACAGCTCGCGCGGGTGCTCGCGGCTCAGCCCGTCACGCGCGCCCGCCTCGACCTGGTCGAGTTCGACACTGAGCCTGCGCAGCGAGCGCAGGCCCCAGGTCAACCCGGCCCAGAGCAGCACCAGCAACGCCAGCAAGGCCGCGCCAAAACCCAGGTAAAGCTTCTCGCGCAGGCCATGCAGGGTGTTCTGGTATTCACGCACCGGCTGCAACGCGACGATGCTGAACGCAGCGCTCTTGCCGCCGAGCAGCTTGACCTCGACGTCGTAGACGAAGAACTCCTCGCCATCACGCTGGTGAATGCGCGCGAATTCGTTGCCGCGCCCGTCATAGCGAGGCTGGTAGTTGATGTTCTGGTTACGCGTGGCACGCGATTGCCAGACCAAGTTGCCTTGCCGGTCGAAGATGTAGCCGAGCAGGCCGGTGTACGGCAGGTTGAAGCGCTCGTCCGGGAGCAAGGCCGGCATCTGTAGACGGCCCTGTTCGATGCGCGCAGCGGAGATCAAGGTGGTCACATCCGAGGCCAGGCGCTGCTCGATAGACTCCTGCAAGGCCAGGCTGAAGGCCTTCTGCAAGGCCGGCAACAACGCCAGCATGAACAGCAGCGCGAGCAGCGCCGCCGCCAGCATCAGGCGCACGCGCAGCGAGCGAATCAACGGCAACGCTCGGTGAACAGGTAGCCCAGGCCGCGCACCGTGTCGATGGGTTTGAAACCTGTGGCGCCTTCGAGCTTGCGTCGCAGGCGGCCGACCAACACTTCGATGACATTCGGGTCACGCTCTTCATCGTCGGGATACAGCTGCTCCATCAGCCGCTCCTTGGCCACCACCTGTTGGTGATGGCGCATGAGGTATTCAAGGATGCGGTATTCATAGGCCGTCAGCGCCAGCGGTGCGGCGTCGAGGCTGGCTTGCTTGCGGTTGAGGTCCAGCACCAGGGGGCCGGCAGCGATAGTCGCCTGGGTGAAACCGCTGGAGCGACGCAGCAAGGCATTCAGACGCGCTTCCAGTTCCTCGAACTGGAACGGCTTGACGACATAGTCGTCGGCACCAGCGGCCAGGCCTTCGACCTTGTCCTGCCAGTTGCCACGGGCAGTGAGGATGAGGATCGGGAACGTCTGGCCAAGGCTGCGCAACTGGCGGATCAGGTCCAACCCGCTCATGCCTGGCAGGCCCAGGTCGATCACAGCCAAGTCGTGGTTGTACTGCTCGGCCTGGTACAGGGCCTCTTCTGCGTTGGCCACCGCCTGTACCACGTGCCCGCTTTCGCCCAGGCGGGTAAACAGGTGATGGCGCAGCAGTGCCTCGTCCTCGACCACCAGCAATTTCATGCGCATCTCCTTCGATCCAATCGCGGCAGCGGCCTCAGCACAGGCTGTCGCGCAGCTGTGCGGCGCGGGCGACAACCTGTGATGAAGCCACTGCTGGCCACAGCATAATCAGAACTTGTAGGTGGCCGCCAGGTAAGTCTGGGCGCTGCTGGTCAGGCGCAGGGTACCTTCCTTCGGCCCGCCATGCTCGCCAATCTCGGTACTGGCATTGCTGCGCAGGTAACGGTAGCCGAGTTCGACCGAGGCTTGGTCGGTGACCTGCTGGATCACACCGGCCTGCAAGCCGACCGCGTAGCCGATATCGGTGTCGCGGCTGGCGCCAGGGGAATCCTGTGTGAGCTTGGTCATGCCCAGGCTACCGCCACCGAAAAGCTTGGTGGTATCTCCCAGCGGCAGGAACACATCATAGCTGCCCAGCAGGTTCTCCTGGCGCAGCTTGACCCCACCGTGATCGCCGGAGACGTTGTCGTAGGTCAGGTAGTAGCGGCCTTGCTCGTTGATCTTGCCCAGGCGTACACCCCAGGTGTCGTCCTTGCCAATGATGCCGTCGGCATTGAGGTTGTCGGTGTTGCTTTGCAGCAGGCCTGACTTGCGCACCTTGTCGCTGGTCTGGCCATAGGTGAGGCTGGCGAAGTTATCATCGGCCTGGGCAGCGGTGGTGAGGCCAGCAGCGCACACCGCCATGGCGGCGATCAGGGTATTGAGCGATTTCATGGTTCAGGTACTCCGGTTGGGTGCGTTGTGTGTGTCTGCGGGCTAGAGTAGGGAGGGCGTCCTGAACCACCGCTGAACCCAGCCTGAACCTTCGCTGAACGAAGCGGCCACCGTCGTAAAAGGAGTTAGACCATGCGTTCCCTGCTTGCCCTGGCACTGTTGTGCTGTACCGCCCTTGCTCAGGCGGCGGTGCAGACCCGAGAAATCCGCTACCAGGATGCCGACGGCACCGCGCTGATCGGCTACTACGCCTATGACGATGCCATCGAAGGCAAGCGCCCCGGCATCGTCGTGGTGCATGAATGGTGGGGGCTGAACGATTACGCCAAGCGCCGTGCCCGCGACCTCGCCGCCTTGGGCTACAACGCCCTGGCCATCGACATGTACGGCGACGGCAAGCACACCGAGCACCCCCAGGACGCCCAGGCGTTCATGGCGGCGGCGATGAAAGACCCCGCCGCCGCCGCGCGACGCTTCGATGCCGGGCTAGAACTGCTGAAGCTGCAACCGAACACCAACAAGCACCAACTGGGCGCAGTGGGTTACTGCTTTGGCGGCAAGGTGGTACTCGACGCCGCGCGGCGTGGCGAGAAACTCGACGGAGTGGTGAGCTTCCATGGCGCCCTGGCCACCCAGACCCCGGCCAAGCCAGGCGTGGTGCGGGCGAAGATCCTGGTGGAGCACGGCGAGGCCGACAGCATGGTGACCCCGGAGCAGGTGGCGGCATTCAAGGCCGAAATGGACGCAGCCAAGGCCGACTACCGGTTCGTCGCGATTCCAGGGGCCAAGCATGGCTTCACCAACCCGGATGCCGACCGCCTGAGCCATGGCGCGCATGGTGGCCCGGATATCGGCTATGACAAGGCCGCGGACGAGAGTTCCTGGAAGGACATGCAGGCGTTCTTCAAGACCGCCTTCGACTGAGCAGCCAGCACCGGGCATGACTTGCACCCTGGCGCATGGCTGGCACAATACCGCCATGAACAGATTGCCCGCCTGCTGCACCCCGCCCCAGCACCACTGGCCCCTGCCCCGCCCGGTCGAGGGGGCGGTGCTGGTGAGCTGTACGTTCGATCCGGCGCGACTCGCCGCTGACGACTTCCAGCGTGCCGGGATTGTCCAGAGCGCCAGCCTGCAACGCTCGGTCGCCAAGCGCCAAGCTGAGTACCTGGCAGGCCGGGTGTGCGCCCGCGAGGCGCTGCGCCTACTCGATGGCCGTGACTATGTCCCCGCCACGGCAGAGGATCGCGCGCCGATCTGGCCTGCGGCCATTCATGGCTCGATTACCCATGGCCAGGGCTGGGCCGCCGCCGTGGTGGCCGCCCGAGGCACCGGCCTGGGCCTGGATCAGGAAACCCTGCTCAGCGACGAACGCGCCGAACGCCTGGCCAGCGAAATTCTGACCCCCGCCGAACTTGAACGCCTCGCTCCTGCTCAGCAGGCGCTGGCGGTGACGCTGACGTTCTCGCTCAAGGAAAGCCTGTTCAAGGCGCTCTACCCGATCACCCGTCAACGCTTTTATTTCCAGCATGCCGAGGTGCTGACCTGGTCCGCCGACGGCCACGCCCGCTTGCGCCTGCTCACCGACCTGTCAGCCCAGTGGCGCCACGGCGTGGAACTCGATGGCCAGTTCTGCGTGCAGGACGGCCACCTGTTGAGCCTGGTCAGCGTCTAGTCGCGAGGCTGCTCACGCGGCCAACTCAAGCTGAAGCGGGCCCCACCCAGCGACTCGCTATGCCCCACCAAGGCACGCCCGCCGTGCCAGTAGATGATCCGCCGCACGATCGACAAGCCCAAGCCATGGCCGCCCGAAGCGCGGGTTCGGCTATCATCCAGGCGCGTGAAGGGGGTGAAGATGCGGTCCCACACGCCCTCGGGAATACCTGGGCCGTCGTCTTCCACATCGATTCGGCAACGCTGCTGGCCTAACTGGTAGCTCAAGCGCACCTCGGACTCGGCATGGCGCATGGCATTGCGCACCAGGTTCTGTACGGCCCGGTGCAGGTAGCGCGGCTCGGCCTCGACCCAGGCACCCGCGCCCTCCAGGCCACGGCATGCTGCGCGCAGCACGCGCACCTCGGCGCGCAGCGGGGCCAGTTCGGCGATCACCCGGTCGAGCAGCGCATCCAGGTCCACGGCCTGGAACTGCAAGGCCGGCGTGCCCTGCTCCAGGCGCGCGTAGGTCAGCATCTCGTCGACCAGCTTGTCCAGGTCCTGAATATCGCCATCCATGCCCGCCAGGTGCTTGGCACGCGCCTGCTCGGTGCTCGCGCTTTCGAGCATCTCCAGGCCGAAGCGCAGACGTGCCACCGGCGTACGCAGTTCATGGGACACCGCCCGCACCAGCTCGCGCTGCATGGTCAGCGAACGCTGCAGGTGCTCGGCCATACCGTTGAACGCTTCGGCCAGGCGCCCGACCGAGTCCGCACCACCGGCCGGCACACGGGTGTCGAGGCTGCCCTGGGCGAGGCGTGTCGCGGCCACCTCCAGCCCCGAGAGTCGGCGTTCCAGCCCTCGCACCAGCAGGTACACCACCAACCCGATCAGGCACAGGCCCAGGCAGGCAATCAAAATCAGCAATTGCGGCGGATACGGGTTGAGCTGGTGCAGCGGGCCGATCTCAAGCACCCAGGGCGAACCCGAAAGGCCCGAGAACACGCGGATCGAGTCGCCATCCTTGCCCAGCGCCATCACCGTGTCGCCCTCCTCTACCCGGCGACGCTGGTCGTCATCCAGGGCCGTGCGCTCGATGCGTTGCAGGGCAATGTCGAACCCAAAACCTTTGCTGCGCTTCAATTGCGCCAGACGCGCCTGTTGCTCGGTCACCGGGTAGCGCACCAACTCGTCGGCCAACAAATAAAGCGTGGCGCGCGCCAACTGCTCGCTGACCTGCTTGACCTCGGCCACCAGCAACAGGTCTTCACGGCCCACGCGGCGCAGCACTCGGGCAGCGTGGGGGCCGGTCTTCTCCACCACCACCAGGTCACGGTACAGACGTGCCCGCTGGCCGCCATCGAGGGTGAAAGCCGACATCGGCTGCAACTTCAACGGCACCCCGAGCAGGCGCTCCCACATCAACAGCGAACGCTTGCGCGCCACCTCGTTCTGCTGCGCCAGGTTGTCGGCCATCAGGCTGAAGGTGCCCTGGGCCAGGCCCTCGCGGTGCTGGCCGGCGCGCACCTCGTTGACCAGGTGCAAACTCAGCGCACCGAGCACGGCAACCAGCACCAACACGGCCAGCATGCCGCCGTAGATGCGCAGGAAGATCGCGTTCATGGCGCCAGCGCCTGGGCCGCCTCGCCAACGAACAGGTAGCCCTTGCTGCGCAGGGTCTTGATCAGCCGCGGGTTGAGCGGATCGTCACCGATTTTGGGGCGGATCTTGGAAATACGCACATCGATGGAGCGGTCCTGACCGTCATAGCCCACCCCACGCAGGGCGGTGAAGATCTGCTCACGCGACAGCACCCGCCCGGCGTGGCTGGCGAGCAGCCAGAGCAGGTCGAACTCGGCACCGGTCAGCTCGACCCGCTGGCCTTCCAGGCGCGCCTCGCGCAGGCGGTTGTCGATCTGCAACGCGCCAAATGCCAGGAGCTGCCGCCGCTCAGGCGCTTCGCTGCGCCGCAACAGGGCCTGGATTCGCGCCAGCAACAGGCGCGGGCGCACCGGCTTGCAGACGTAGTCGTCGGCGCCCTGGTCCAGGCCCTGCACCTGGTCGAGTTCATCGCTACGGGCGGTGAGCATCAGGATCGGGCCTGCATATTGGCCGCGTACGCGCCGGCAGATGCTCAGGCCGTCTTCACCGGGCAGCATCAGGTCGAGGATCACCAGGTCCGGCTGGCTGTCGATGATGCGCCGCACGGCGCGGGCGCCATCGCCTTCGACGCTGACCTCGTAGCCATTGGCCTGGAGGTACTCGGCGGTGAGTTCGGCGAGGCGCGGGTCGTCTTCGACGATGAGAATGCGGTTGCTGGGTTGATCCATTGCCCCTGCCTTCTAATTGTTATTGTCTGTCTTCTGCTGCGGCCCTTTCGCGGGCGCTGTCAACCCAAGTCCCTGATCCCGATCAGGATTCACTTCACTAAAGCGCAATATCTGCCCCGGATACTACGTCCAGCCCCGCCCCCTGCCAACCACGCCGACGCAGCCCTCGACTGAAGCGTTTTTTGTGATAGGGTGCGCGCCCTTGAAAATCTGTCGCACCCTGAAGAAACCCGGAAATTTCGCGCAAACCAGTTAGCACAAGGCCTACAGCGAATACCCACCTAAGACTCACAAAGTACCCACAACTTATCCACAGGGCGCTCGCCTTGCAAAGCCCCTGATACCGCATTATCTTGTATCCCCATCGCGACGAACCACTAGATATTGGGGTTCGAGCAAAATCACAAACACAAGTCGACAGGCAAATTCAAGCGAATTTACCCACTGAACTTAGCGTGATTTCACCTGCCAAACCGCTCCTGCGGAGGCGACCGAGGCAAGCCCGTCCACGGCCTTGTTCGGGTATGAATGCTGCAGGCAACGCCGGGCACTCATCAGCAACCGTTTTTGGGCATGGCCCAGAACCTTTGACTTCGGCCAGGGAGCGGCAGATGCACTGCCCTAATTCCTGAGTCTGTCCCGAAGTTGGCAAGCCCGCGCGGCGGATGCACTGGCAGTGCGTCCCCACCCAGGCCACCAGACTGGCGGATGGAACGGTGGGCGCCCACAAGGCGCCTGAACACTATAGAAACTGTGGAGACACCCACCCATGCAAACCGACACAACTCGCGAGAACCCGCAGGCCCTGGCGCCGCAGGCCGAGTCCAATCAGGACCTGGCTGCCACCGCCCCAGGCCAACTGCGCGTGATCAAGCGCAACGGTACTGTCGTCGCCTACACCGACGACAAGATCACCGTGGCCATCACCAAGGCGTTCCTCGCAGTTGAAGGCGGCACCGCCGCTGCCTCGTCGCGCATCCACGACACCGTCGCGCGCCTGACCGAGCAGGTCACCGCCACGTTCAAGCGTCGCATGCCATCGGGTGGCACCATCCACATCGAGGAAATCCAGGACCAGGTCGAACTGGCCCTGATGCGTGCCGGCGAGCAGAAAGTCGCCCGCGACTACGTGATCTACCGTGAACAACGCGCCAAGGAGCGCGCCACCCGCGTAGCCAGCGAGAGCGTGGTCGAGCCGCACCCAAGCATCCGCATCACCCTGGCCGACGGCAGCCTGGCCCCTCTGGACATGGCCCGCCTGAACACCATCATCAGCGAAGCCTGCGAAGGCCTGGCCGAAGTCGATGGCGAGCTGATCCAGCGCGACACCCTGAAGAACCTGTACGACGGCGTGGCCATCAAGGACGTCAACACCGCCCTGGTGATGACCGCCCGTACCCTGGTCGAGCGTGAGCCGAACTACTCGTTCGTCACCGCCCGCCTGCTGATGGACACCCTGCGCGCCGAAGGCCTGGGCTTCCTCGGCGTGGCCGAAAGCGCCACACACCACGAAATGGCCGAGCTGTACGCCAAGGCCCTGCCGGCCTACGTCGAAAAAGGCGTCGAGTTCGAGCTGCTCGACCCAGCACTCAAAGGCTATGACCTGGAGCGCATGGGCAAGGCGATCAATCACGAACGCGACCAGCAGTTCACCTACCTGGGCCTGCAGACCCTCTACGACCGCTACTTCATCCACAAGGATGGCGTGCGCTTCGAGCTGCCGCAGGTCTTCTTCATGCGTGTGGCCATGGGCCTGGCGCTGGAAGAGAAAGACAAAGAAGCCCGTGCGATCGAGTTCTACAACCTGCTGTCCTCGTTCGACTACATGGCCTCGACCCCGACCCTGTTCAACGCTGGCACCCTGCGTCCACAGCTGTCGAGCTGCTACCTGACCACCGTGCCGGACGACCTGTCGGGCATCTACCACGCGATCCACGACAACGCCATGCTGTCGAAATTCGCCGGTGGCCTGGGCAACGACTGGACCCCGGTACGCGCCCTGGGCTCGTACATCAAGGGCACCAACGGTAAATCCCAAGGCGTCGTGCCGTTCCTGAAAGTGGTCAACGACACCGCCGTTGCGGTCAACCAGGGCGGCAAGCGCAAAGGCGCCGTGTGTGCCTACCTGGAAACCTGGCACCTGGACATCGAAGAGTTCATCGAGCTGCGCAAGAACACCGGTGATGACCGTCGTCGTACCCACGACATGAACACCGCCAACTGGATCCCTGACCTGTTCATGAAGCGTGTCTTCGATGACGGCAAGTGGACCCTGTTCTCGCCATCGGAAGTGCCTGATCTGCACGACCTGACCGGCAAGGCCTTCGAAGAGCGCTACGAGTACTACGAAGCCCTGACCGAGTACAACAAGATCAAGGTGTTCAAGACCGTCCAGGCCAAAGACCTGTGGCGCAAGATGCTGTCGATGCTGTTCGAGACCGGCCACCCATGGCTGACCTTCAAGGACCCGTGCAACCTGCGCAGCCCGCAGCAGCACGTGGGCGTGGTCCACAGCTCGAACCTGTGCACCGAAATCACCTTGAACACCAACAAGGACGAAATCGCAGTCTGCAACCTGGGTTCGATCAACCTGCCTAACCACATTGTCGACGGCAAGCTGGACACCGCCAAGCTGCAACGCACCGTGAACACCGCCGTGCGCATGCTCGACAACGTGATCGACATCAACTACTACTCGGTGCCGCAAGCGCGCAACTCGAACTTCAAGCACCGCCCGGTCGGCCTGGGCATCATGGGCTTCCAGGACGCGCTGTACCTGCAGCACATCCCGTACGGCTCGGATGCTGCCGTCGAGTTCGCCGACAAGTCGATGGAAGCGGTCAGCTACTTCGCCATCCAGGCCTCGTGCGACCTGGCCGATGAGCGCGGCGCCTACGAGACGTTCCAGGGTTCGCTGTGGTCCAAAGGCATCCTGCCGCTGGATTCGCAACAGATCCTGATCGAAGCCCGTGGCCAGAAGTACATCGACGTCGACCTGACCGAGTCGCTGGATTGGGCACCGGTGCGCGAGCGCGTGAAAAAAGGTATTCGTAACTCGAACATCATGGCCATCGCGCCGACCGCGACCATCGCCAACATCACCGGCGTGTCGCAGTCGATCGAGCCGACCTACCAGAACCTGTACGTGAAATCGAACCTCTCGGGCGAATTCACCGTGATCAACCCGTACCTGGTCCGCGACCTGAAAGCCCGCGGCCTGTGGGACTCGGTAATGATCAACGACCTGAAGTATTACGACGGTTCCGTGCAGCAGATCGAGCGCATTCCGCAAGAGCTCAAAGACCTCTACGCCACCGCGTTCGAAGTCGAGACCAAGTGGATCGTCGATGCAGCCTCGCGTCGCCAGAAGTGGATCGACCAGGCGCAGTCGCTGAACCTGTACATCGCTGGCGCTTCGGGCAAGAAGCTGGACGTGACCTACCGCATGGCCTGGTACCGTGGTCTGAAGACCACCTACTACCTCCGCGCCCTGGCCGCAACCAGCACCGAGAAGTCGACCATCAACACCGGCAAGCTCAACGCCGTATCGAGCGGCGGCGACAGCGCCCCGGTCCAGGCAGCGGGCCCAGCGCCAGTGCCGAAGGCCTGCGCGATCGACGAGCCGGATTGCGAAGCCTGCCAATAAGGCGCAAGTAGCATGCTGATGCCGCAAGGGGTGCCCACGGGCGCCGCTTGCGGCATTTTTGTATCCACGCCGTAGAGAAGCGTTGCCCGTTTCCCGCCACGATCCAGGCTCGCTAAAAGGACAGGACCTCTTAACAAAGGACCTGACTCATGACGCGGAAAAAAGTGGCAACTCGCAAGATTGGTCGCAATGCCGAGACCGGCCGCTTCACCTCGGTCGAACAGGCGCGCAAGCACCCCAAGACCCATGTGGTCGAGACGCTGCACACACGCTGCGACTGATGGCTGCAGTCGGCGACTTTGCCGACAATTTCGGGGCCGCTTTGCGGCCCTTTCGCGACACAAGGCCGCTCCTACAAAGATCGCGCCAACCCAACATGATGTAGATCAAAAATAAAAAGGCACAATATGTAGTGCCTCTTGTATTTTGCCGCTACACTCCCCTCCCGTAAAGAGGACACCTGATTCCGTGAACGGACGCGCGAAAAGCCGGTCGAAATTTTACCCTCGTCAGTAGGACTCGCGCCCCCGATCAAACACGAATTCCGGTATACTGCGGCCCCTCTGAAAAGGGCACCCCATCCATGTCCCTGGCCCCTCCCCGAGGCCTGGCCAGGCGCGAATCCAGATGTAACGAGAGTCAGCCTCTCGAGCTGACCATTTGCCCTTTGGCCGTGCGTCAGGCACCACATTCTTAAAATCCAACCGGTTGCCTTCAAGGCGACCCTCAAGCAGGAGCTGATTACCATGCTGAGCTGGGACGAATTCGACAAAGAAGACGGCGAAGTAGCCGCCAAGGGCACCACCCCCGCACAGGCCGCTGCCGCCGCCACCCTGGACAAGCTCGACAGCGCCGGCGGTGCCGCCGCCCTCGAAGCCCGCGCCGCCACCGCCTCGGACTCCGACGCGGTCAAGCGTGCCAAAGCCGCGCTGGATGCCCTGGACGTCGCCGAAGGCCTGGCCGAACTCGAAGGCTCCTCGGCCCGCGTCGCGGTCGATGAAAAGCGCATGATCAACTGCCGCGCGGACCTAAACCAACTGGTTCCGTTCAAGTACGACTGGGCCTGGCAGAAGTACCTGGACGGCTGCGCCAACCACTGGATGCCGCAAGAGGTCAACATGACCGCCGACATCGCCCTGTGGAAGAGCATGGACGGCCTGACCGAAGACGAGCGCCGTATCGTGATGCGCAACCTCGGCTTCTTCTCCACCGCCGACTCGCTGGTGGCCAACAACCTGGCCCTGGCCGTGTACCGCCTGATCACCAACCCGGAGTGCCGCCAGTACATCCTGCGCCAGGCCTTCGAAGAGGCGATCCACACCCACGCCTACCAGTACTGCATCGAATCGCTGGGCATGGATGAAGGCGAGATCTTCAACATGTACCACGAGATCCCATCGGTCGCTAAAAAGGCCGCCTGGGGCCTGAAGTACACCCGCGCGATCTCCGACCCGGAATTCAACACCGGCACCGTCGAGACCGACAAAGAGCTGCTGCGCAACCTGATCGCCTACTACTGCGTACTGGAGGGCATCTTCTTCTACTGCGGCTTCACCCAGATCCTGTCGATGGGCCGCCGCAACAAGATGACCGGCGTTGCCGAGCAGTTCCAGTACATCCTGCGTGACGAGTCCATGCACCTGAACTTCGGCATCGACGTGATCAACCAGATCAAGATCGAGAACCCGCACCTGTGGGACGCCGCGATGAAGGAAGAGGCGACCCAGATGATTCTGCAAGGGACTCAGCTGGAGATCGAATACGCGCGCGACACCATGCCACGCGGCGTGCTGGGCATGAACGCGGCGATGATGGAGGATTACCTCAAGTTCATTGCTAACCGTCGTTTGACTCAGATTGGTCTGAAGGAAGAGTATCCAGGGACTACCAACCCGTTCCCATGGATGAGCGAGATCATGGACTTGAAGAAAGAGAAGAACTTCTTTGAGACTCGGGTGATTGAGTATCAGACGGGTGGGGCGTTGAGCTGGGATTGACCTAAGCTTGGGCTTCCATGTAAATGGAAGCCCAAGATAATTCTAGGCATTACTTCGAACAACATCAGCGCACCCCATCATATAAAGCAGCTTACTTTCCAAATCCTTCTCCATTGATCTCGCTTTAAAGATCTGCTCACGCTCGATATATGAGGCATACCTTCTAATAACTTTATCATCTTTGAAATCGATAAAATCTGGAATCCTTAGCTCTCTGAGCCGTCCCAAAGAAATATAGTTTGCCCCCCCTCCTGAAATTTCGAACAACGCATTTCCACCGAGCAAAACAGATACACGAAGCATTAACAATAGCCTATAGGAAGAAATTTTACTCTTCTCTTTCGGCGCAATCTTTATAATGCAGTCACTACAGGGAGCACATTTTTTCGATTGATAAACTGAAAAACTGTCGCTTGCTCCACGTCCTACACGCTTGAGGGCCAAGTCAAATTGTTTGAGTACAGCCGAACTATTTGCACCACGGACCATTGGCTTCTCATATGCAGCATGAGAGCTAAAGTTAGTAGAGTGGTACAAATAATCTTTCTTCCCCGTTGCACATACATTCCCCCTGCTGATCTCGGCGAGAGAGCACAGGTCAACCACACCTGTCTTATTTAATACATCGGAGTACTTAGCTGAAACCAGCAATCGCTCTGGATCCAACCCGCCACCTTGCTCCCTTATAAAGCAAGAACTCAATTCGTACGAAAGTTCATCATAAGCAAGTAAAACTCTATAACCATGTCGCTTCTCATTGATCACTGTTAGTACATAAAAGCCTCCCTCAACTTTTTTGAAGGAGTACTTTGGGAGTTTCACAACAGACTTAACAAAATAATCGGCTAACAGCTTGTTTCTTAACCAAGCACACTTATCGCCAACAACAACCGAGGAAGGCAATATAAAAACCGCTTTCCCTAGAGGCGAAAGCAAACTAAGGCACTTCACTACAAATGCGGCTTCTATTGGAATCTTACGCCCCGCCCACAACACGTGATTTGACAAATTATTATCAAACGGCGGATTCGCTAAAATCAAATCAAACTCACCTAGAGAGTCAGACTTTAAAAAATCGGAGCACTCAAGTTTTATATGCTGCCCTTCAACATGACTCATACGAGAAGAAACCTTAGCAAGGTTATCCTCATTAATATCGAAAGCAACCAACGCACTGAAGTTCCCATCCAACGCCGCAAGTAATGCACCATCCCCAACAGCAGGCTCCAAAACACGGGAGTAGTGTCCCGAAACCTCTTGGCGAACAGCAGCTTCGACAACCGACAGTGGCGTTGGAAAAAAACAATTCCTCAAGAGAAAAAACCCCGCACTAGGTGTACCCGTGAAATTCCGTATGAGCGGTTTGAAGATCTAGCGGGATGATCATACAGCAACGATGAATTTTTATCACTACATAAGAACTTTATCGCACCGACACTCATCGGTTTAGGGCCCAATGGCACCAAAAAAAATACTTCATCCTGATATTTTTTCCTTAGCCCTTCAAGCAAGTTGTAAATGCCGCCTATATTGGTTGCACCGCAATAGAGAAACGAATCTTGCAGATTATTCTCTAAAATGGCACGTGCACTTGTCAGGAGAGAGTTTTTCTCCCAACCAAATTTAAATGCTGGCACTCCAAAGACCAAATTACACTCCGCCCTAGTAAACTCGGAAAACTCCAAAGCATTTTTGAACCGGTCCCCTTCATAACCCATAAAAAAAACAAACAGCTTAGGCTCATCTACAGGAATCGCCTTAGATATGCCAGGGATACCAGCCTCCTCGAAGCCCAACATACTTTCAGAAAGTTCAAATACATGCCCTCCGGCATCCTCACTTTTTTTATACTCCTCAGGCTCTGCATAGAGAACATCCAAAACTAAATCCACAACTGACTTAAAAGCAAAACTCAGTATGGCGAATTCAGCAACATCAAAAGACGTTGCATCAACCAGTATCCTCTTACCACGCCAAGTGGAGGCGAAGCCCTCAAGTTCGTGCAATTCTACACGCCCCTCGCCGATTACCACATTCATGTTTTCTCGATCATACTCAAACGAGAACACGTTATCTGCCGCACTCACCAATAATTCTTTTACTTTCTCGTCTCGCTCATCACATTGAGTCCCATGAAAAGCAGCATCCCACCTTTCACCGGCAAGAGAAGAAAGGTCAAGGAATTCCAAAGCCTGCATTAGAAGAGCCCCCTCTGAACAAATTCTTCAGGCACCTCACCCTCATCACCCAATTCTAGTTTTCGCCTTCTATTTCTCCTCAACTCTTCAAACCCAGAGCTACTATCACTTATTAACGCCGCAACCTCCACAGGCTCGAAGTACGTCTTCCTTATTTTTCTGTAGCTAATAAAAAAATACGGAGCATAAATCGGATTTAGCACCCAATCGTAATCATCCTTCTTATCTAAACTTTTACCTTTAGTCGAAGGAGCCCTAGATAAGATCCCCCATTTTTCCGCCTCCATTAAGAATTCTTGAGAATCGACATCCAACGCCGAGAATCCGCCTCGAATATTAAAATGGGTTATTTCAGGCTCGCTTTGTGAGTTCCGTTCTTGAAAAAGCCCAAACAAATCTCCAATGCGCCCACAGAAAAGCTTGAGCCTTTTACCATGTGGCATAAAACTAGAAATTTCCCTAAATAATATCTCACTAGTTTGCATCGCTGAGATATGCTGAGCTCTTCCATCAATCCGCAGCTCCCCCACGTCTTGGACTAAAAAATTCGAAAAGGCCGTTCTACACAATTCAAGAAAATGGCGCATATTACCGCTCGAGAGTAAAACATATACGTCAAAGCCAGCATAGAAAGTTGAATCACTTTTATAAGAGCGCACCAGCTTCAAATAGCTACCAATAAAAAAGTTTTGCACCCACGCAGTAGTACCATCAAATTTATTATCCAAACCGAGCTGCAAATTATTCAATTGAAACTTTATATCTGCAACTTTCAACCTACTTCTAAACACCAAGGACGAGATAACTATGGAGGCCTTTTTGTGGTTTTCATCAACAAAATCAGAAGCCTCACCGCTATACGCCTTCGACTTCAGACCAAACTCAATCTCATGCTTTAATTTTTTGAGCAACTTTGAATCGGCAAATATTTCATCAGCCAGTTCCTCATGACTTTTTCCAGGCAGCAGGTTTTTAGCGGCAGCCAGCACTCGATCTTTATACGTTTTTTCTGCCCGTAAACCTATATCCTCTACCGAATTAAGCTTCACTCCATCAAAGATCTTTTTGAAGCTACCATCGGTTTTTGAAAGTCGTAGAAAAAGAATCTCCGCAGCGAAGCACTCAAAAGAGTCACCAACTAGCCTTGCATCAAGATTCTCAATTGTATAATCATGCTTATAGGAAATAGACTCACTACCCACAGTTTCAGAATAGGGAGCACCATTTAACTTTACGGCAATATTAAATATTAGCGGCGGCTCTGAGTGTTTAATTCTCGTATTAATAACATATTGCTGATAGCGCAACAGGTTCTCATACTCATCAACGTATACTTTAAATTTTAAATCTCTAACACCCGTTTTTTCTTTCGCCTCATTAATAAAATCACTCAGCACAGAATCAGGCAAAATCAAAATATCATCAATTAATTTCGGATTTGCCACAGCCAACTCACAGCGCTTCCGCAATCGCCTAAAGCTTTCGTTTAGACTGCCTAAATCTCCCTTTAGAGATGCGTCATAATCTGCTAAAGACGTGAACTCTTCTCTATCAAAACATACTCTACTACCATCAGAATACTCTACATTTGAAATCTTAACGAAAGCGTTTGCCAGCTCCACCAAGAGATACACATTAACATAATGAGAAAACACTGACTGCCACTTTTCATCTTCAACCCCGCGCTTTTGAAGTTGCCTCAAAAATTGCGTATCAGCCCTCATGTACAAGCCTACTGCTGCAAGCTCTTGTTTTTCTACGCACTTCCTCTTTTCCGAAAACCGACTATGATAGGACAGGTATCTCAAAAGCATAGTCTTACCTGACCCTCGCCCTCCCTCTAGACGTAACGGAAAACTACTTGCAAAGTCAATTTTAGGATAAAAATATGGAATAACGAAGTCATCCCATACATCCATTCCAATATGCTCGCTCCTATTATTCGCAAGCACTGCGCTCAAGCTATCTTTATAATCAAGCCCCATGATTTACCTCGAGAATAAAGGGAAGTATTTTTCGTTTGCCGCCCAAAATATTGGCAGCGTCGCATTTGGTGCCCCGTGAGAAAAGACATAGGAAAGCTCAAGATCACCGTATCCGAATTTATTCTGAAGTTTTTGGTGACCTACTTTATCCATAAATGCCAAATACGTAGCTTTAAGATCCGCCACAAACTCTGGGGATGCTTTTTTATGTCTCAATCTAAATCCTGAAAAAAACTTACTTCCATCCTCGATAAGCTCCGAGTAACAAAGCTTTATGCTCGGGGCCTCAGACGAAATTTTCTCGATACCTTTGGTGCAAGCCCCCAATGGAGCGTATACATATTCGATATCACTCCGCAGCCCACCCGCTGGAGTGAAACGTTCAAGAAACTCTAGAAATTGCTCGCCAGTACCAACGAAATCATCAATAAATACGACCAATTTGACCTTATCGCTGAAATCATTCATCAACCACGGCCAAGCCATAAACTTATCGTTAACGCCAACCTCTTTTTTGTAGAGTCGTGCTACAAGGGGACCGCTTTTTGTTGGTGGATCCACATCTCGTATTACAGGTATTATCTTTATTTTGTCTTTATCCACCCCTGGATATTTTTTAATAAGCACCTTTCGAAGAGGTCCACTCAGCGCTAACTTCTCAACATTAACTGCCTGACTGACAGCTCTATCGAGAGCGTGGAATAACAATGAACTTGTCTGTAGATTAGTTCTATAAATTAGAGAATCCAACAAAAAACCGCACAAAACTTTCTCATCATACGTTTCGAAATATGAAACCCACGTCTCTAGAGACTTCAGGTTAACATCTTTCCATAGACTGGAACTTATAAGAGTTTTTGTTGAAATCAATACATTTTCATAAAACTCTATTCCTTTCCCCTCCATGAAATCTTCCATGCTGTACTCCCTTCGTCCTAGATCGTCGCGAAACCCGTGGAACATTTTTATTATTTTTCAGCACACATTTTAGCTAACCAAGCCTAGTCTACCCAAAACAGATCATTTTCAGAAAGGTCCTACGTAGGATTTGCTAGCTCTAGCCTTCACCATTCGTTATTTTCTCAGTGCGCCTAAGAAACGCACCACACAGCGGTCAAACTGCTCCCGATAGATGCGGCATTTTCATGCCTGTGGTTTACTACTGCGCGCATGAAACACTCTGTTACGTCGGGAGTGGGCTAATACAAGACCCGCGAGGGAAATACGTCCGGCCTGCTGTGTAAGGTTTCTTAGCTCCCGACACCCAGCCCTAAGAAAGCTGTCCACAGACAGAGGTAAAGGAAATGCCTACCGAAACTAGCGTTCACAGGCCTTTCGCACACGCGTCCCGCCTGTTCCAATCCCTCAGGATCCAGGGAGGCCAGCCATGACTGACCTCCACGCTCCCACCCTGTTCACCCGCCACAACCGCCCTCTCCACACCCTCTGGCTCGAATCTCAAGCTTGGTTCAGCGCCCACGAACTCGGCCGGATGACCGGGCACTTCTTCGACGCACACTGCCTGCGCAAGCTCGACCCGGACCAACATCGCACCGTGCGCCTACTGCGCTACGGCCAGTACCAGGACACCAACATGGTCAGCGAGTCTGGGGCCTATACCTTGCTGGCGCATCACCATGTTCCCGAGAACCGCCACCTGCGGCACTGGCTGACCCATGAGGTGGTGGCGGTACTACGCGATGAGCAAGGCTCGGGGGTGGATGACCTGCCGCGCCTCGGCAGGATGTGCTGGCCCGGTGGGCATACGGCGAGTTTGTTGTACTGGCAAAGCGAGGCTTGGGTACGGATGCGAGACATGCCGGTGGTGATGGCGGGGGAAGCGCCTTTGGCCGTGGCGGTGAAGCGCAAGCTGAGCTGGAAGGAATGTGCGCAGCGGGCGTTGCGCTTGCACGGGGTTGGGGATTGAAGATCCCAGTGGCGTACTGGGGCCGCTTTGCGGCCCATCGCGGGGCAAGCCCGCCCTCATAGAACTGCACATAACTTGTTGGTTTAGCAGGGACCTGTAGGAGCGGCTTTAGCCGCGAACACCGGCGAAGCCGGTGCCATGCACCGCGTCTTCTGCTTCGCGGGCAAGCCCGCTCCCACAGGGTACGCGGCGCGCTTGCAAAATCAGTTCTCTGCGCGGCAGCGCAGCCCAAAGGGCTGGGTGATCTCATACAGAAAGNAAAATCAGTTCTCTGCGCGGCAGCGCAGCCCAAAGGGCTGGGTGATCTCATACAGAAAGCGGTGATTGCAGAAGGAGGGCTTGCCCTCGCCACAAAGAGCATCGATGTGCCGGACTGGAATATGCCAGTCAGGTGGTCGAGGGCAAGACCGTTGGTGGGTATATGACGGGGCGTGAGCCGTGCCAGATGAGCTCGTCATCTAATGCAGGCAGGCTCAGGAGAACCGATGGTAACCGAACAGAAAAAACAGCTCAGCGGTGCCGTAATCGAGCGCCTGGAACACCAAATTCCCGACATGGCAGCCAAGGCAACCCGCCTTGCCTACTACCGCGCCGTCGCCGCAGGGCAAATAAATCTAGCCCTTTGGAAATTCTCATAGTCACTTCAACGATGGAAACTCAAAGCCTGGAACTCTAGGCAAATAGGCTAGAAAAAACCTGTTAAGCCAAGAATTCCAGGCGCTATGAGAGCCACATTCAATGACCGCAACGCTCTCAGGTCAGCTCAGGTGCTCATGACTACGCAAATGCTCGGCGAGCATGTCGATGAAGGTGCGCACCTTGGTCGAGCCGTACTTGCTCTCGCGGTGCAGGATATGGATCGGCCAGGGGGCTTCTTCGTATTCGGCCAAGATCACTTGCAAGCTGCCTGCGGCGAGTTCGTCGGCGACCTGGTAGGACAGCAAGCGGGCAATGCCCAACCCGGCGCACGCGGCGGCGATGGCGGCGTCATTGCTGGTGACGGTCAGGCGCGGCTTCATGCGGATCAGGGTGGGATCGTCGATAGCGCCGAAGCGCCAGTCGGTGCGCGGCGACAGGGTGCCCGTGGCGATTACGCTGTGGCCTTGCAGCTCGCTGGGGTGGCGCGGGGTGCCGTGTTGCGCCAGGTACTCGGGCGAGGCGCACAGCAGGCGGCGCATCGTGCCCACGCGCAGCGCCTTGAGGCCTGAGTCGGGAAGCTGGCCGATGCGCACGGCGACGTCCATGCCCTCCTCCACCAAGTTCACCACGCGGTCGAGGAAGAACGCCGATACATCCACCTCGGGATACTGCTTCAGGTAGCGAACGATGCACGGCATGACGAACTTCTTGCCGAACAGGATCGGCGCCGTGACGGACAGGTCGCCCCTGGGCGCCGCGTTGATGCCGGCGGCGGCTTCGTTGGCTTCGAGGATGCTGGCGAGGATATGCCGGGTGTCCTCAAGGTAGCGCCCACCGGCCTCAGTCAGGCGCACGCTGCGGGTGGTGCGTTGCAGCAGCTTGACCCCAAGCTGTTCTTCAAGGGCTGTGATGGCGCGGGTGACCGCCGCTGGCGAAATCGCCAGGCGACGGGCGGCCGCAGCGAAGCTTTCCAGCTCGCCAACGGCGACGAACACCTTCATCAGGTGAATCTGGTCCATGTCGAGTCCTGAGCCACAGTGGTCGGCGGATTATCCGACATCCTGGCGCATCGGTGTGAACGCAGGCGGAGCCGGCACCGCTCAGAGATCCAGTACCAGCGCCTGAACCCCTTCCTCGACCTGGGCTGGCACCGCGCAGCAGATCAGCGCTGTGCCTTGCTCAGGCAACTCGGCAGGCGGCTTCGGGTAATGCACCTGCCCGCTCAGCACCTTGGTCTTGCAGGTACCGCACGACCCACCTCGGCAACTGAAGTCTGGGGTTAACCCGTGGCTTTCGGCCAGCGCGAGCAGCGTGCCGCTCTCCGGCACCCAACGAGCGCCTTTCGCGGAGCCTGCGAAGTACACGGGCACCGCGTCGGTGGCGGCAGGAGGCTGTTGCAGCACGGGTTGGCTGTTATCGGTATGACGGCGCAGGGTCGAGGGGCCGAAGGCTTCGGCGTGAATACGCGCATCGGGCACATGCACGCCGCGCAGACCTTCGTAGAGGTCCTGGGTGAAGCTGGCCGGGCCGCACAGGTAGAAGTCGTAGTCATCCAGCGCCAGCGCCGCCTTGACCTGGTCGATACCCAGGCGCCCGGCAAACGTATAGTCACGCCCCTGCACGGCATCGGCTTCAGGCTGGCTCAGCGCACGGTGAATGCGCAGCAGGCCACCGGCACCGCGCTCCAGTGCCGCAAGCTCCTGCTGGAATGGCAGTTCGGCCAGCGAGCGGCCGCCATGGAACAGGTACACAGGCCGGCGCTGAGCGCTGTTCAACTGCTCGCGGAGCATGGCGATCAACGGGGTGATGCCAACCCCGGCGCCGATCAGCACGATCGGGCGCTCGCTCGGCGGGGCCAGGGTGAAGTTGCCCATGGGCAGGCGCACGTCCAGCCGGTCGCCGACCTTGAGCTGCGCATGCAGATGCCGTGATGCCGGCCCCTGGGCCTTGACGCTGATCCGCAGGAAATCATCGGACGGGGCGCTGGACAGGCTGTAGGTGCGGATCAACGGCGCCTGGCCATCGAGCAGCACACGCAGCGGAATGTGTTGGCCAGGGGTGAAACTCACCGGCAGGCCATCTTCGGGCTGGAGGTAGAACGAGCGGATATCGCGGCTCTCCTGCTCGATACGAGCCACGCGCCAGCCCAACCACTGGCGCTGGCCTTCACGCGCTTGCAAACGCTGCTCGGCCTCGGCCCAGGTGCCGGTCGTCAGGCTGCTGGGTGCGTACTCATGGAATGCCCAACGCAGCGAAACGCCAGCCGGGCGCAGGACCACGTGCTCGACCTGCAACGTCCACAGCCGCTCGGCGCCCTCGAAGGCAGCCGTTAGCGGGCTGTCGAGCAGCACCTCGGCGCGACCGGACAGTTGCAGCACATCGCCACTGTTGAAGTCGACGAATAGCAGGCCGGCAACTGGGTTCGCCAGCAGGTTACCCAGCGTGTTGAAATGCAGGTTGCCAGCATAGTCGGGGATGCTCAGGCAATTACCTTCGACCTTGACGAAGCCGGGGCGGCCACCACGGTGCGAGACATCCACCGAGCGCTGGCCATCGGCGTGGGTGATGTAGCTGGCGACGAAGAACGTATCGGCCTGCTCGATGATGTCGAGCGCGCGAGCATCCAGCGTGGAGGCGTCGATGCGTCCCTGCGCCGGTTCATCGACCCGCGTGTACTGGCGCAACTGGATGTACTGCGGGCAGTTGCCGAAGGCCTGCTCGACTTGCACCTGCAACTGGCTGGCAGTGGCGGCGCTGATCAGGCCATTGATGCGGTTACGCCGACGGGTGTGCAACTCGATGCCAAGCAGGCCGATGGCCGCCCCCGCCACCCAGCCGGCAGTGGCTGGGTCGTCGGCCGACGGCGTGGTGCCAATCAGCAGTTGCCTGGGGTCCGGCGAGCTGACGAAGCCTTCTGGGCCTTCGAGCAGCGTCGCCCACGGTTTGCCTTGCGCGTCCACCGCGCCTGCCACCATGAACGGCAATTGCTGGTAGAACGCGCGGTGCTGGTCGGGCATGTAGTCGCGGATGACCTTCGGCCCGAACACCGCCATGCGTTCGGCAACGCCGACGTGTGCCTGCAACCGTCTTTCACCTTCGTGCCAGGGAGAACGCATGGCGGCATGCCTCGTTTGAGTAGGCTGTTACAGGGTGGTTTGCAGGCCGATCACGGTACGCGGCATCGGCACGAAACCTGGCAGGGCTTCGATACGCGCGAGCCAGGCGCGCACATTGGGGTATGGCTGCAGCGACACATTGCCTTCCGGCGCATGGGCGATGTACGAGTAATTGGCGATATCGGCGATGGTGGCCTGCTCACCCACCAGGAACGGGGCCTTGCCCAGTTCGGCCTCGATCACCTTGAGCAGGGTGTGGGCGCGGCCGATCACTTCGTCGGCGTTGAACGAGGCGCCGAATACCGTCACCAGGCGTGCTGCGGCCGGGCCGAAGGCCAGGGGGCCGGCAGCGACCGACAGCCAACGCTGTACCCGCGCGGCGCCGAGCGGGTCCTCGGGGAGCCAGCGCTCGCCGCCGTAGGCCTTGGCCAGGTAGACCAGAATGGCGTTGGAATCGGCGACCACGGTGCCGTTGTCATCGATCACCGGCACTTGGCCGAAGGGGTTGAGGGCAAGAAACGCTGGCAGCTTGTGGGCGCCCTTGGCCAGGTCAACGAACACTTGCTCGGTGGGCAGGTTCAGCAACGACAGCATCAACTCGATGCGGTGGGCGTGGCCGGATTTGGGAAAGTTATAAAACTTGATCGCGGTGGTCATGGCGCTGGCTCCGGGGGTGGGTTGCTGCGGGCTATGCTGCGCTGATTCGCTGGGCAGCAGAATCCGTACACTGCGCAATCCATAATTTCGCAAGGCGCAATAATGGACTTGGCAGCGCCCTGAAGGCGTACACCGGGGGAGGTCATCCAGGCTGGGGGAGCTGCCGTGCTTGGCGCGCAGCGAGCAGTCTGGAGCAGGTGCCGGAATCAGCACTCACCCCTGACGATTACCGCGCGCCTTTCACTCGGCGCGGAGCCAGCCCGGCAGGTGGCCAGGCTCAACGCTGGCCTCAATCAAGGGTCAGTGGCGTTGCTGTTTCTGGTAGTGGTACAGACCCCGGGCGGCCTCGACCACCAAGGGCACGCACGCCTGGTGTTCGTCGAAACTCATCGAGTCGAGCAGCTCGAAGTTATCTTCCAGACCATGCAGGGAAATCGCCTTGAGCAAACGGTCTTGCTCTGGTGGCAACTCGTCCCACTCGGCGACCTGGGTGCCACGCATGTAGCCAAAGCACCATTCCTCGAGAATGATCGTCGGCCCATGTTCACCGTGGCCTTCTTCGAACACCGGCTCGAAGTGTTGCAGGTCCTCGCTGAGCGCTTCGGCAACCTGATTGGCGTAACGCAGCAGCAAAGCGACGTAGGCTTCCTCGTGGGCGGGTTTCTTGAACTTGGGCACCTTGCCGCCGGCCACGCTGGGCAGCCATTTTTCCGGGGTGACGGGGTTGGGGGAACTGGCCAGGGCGGTGAACAGGCCATCGAGTTCGGCCAGATTGAGCACCGAATAGTCGTTGCCGTAGGTCATCAGCAGGTCTTCAAGGCGATCAAGTTCTTTTTCGCTGAGCGCAGGGAGCATGGGCGGGGTGTCCTGGATTGAATATGCCTGCACCCTAGCACAGGCATATGCCGGCCTGCCTGCGGATCAACCCGCCAGCCAGGTATCCAGCTCGGCCGTTTGCGCCGTACCGAGCAACAGCCAGAGCAGGATGCGGCACTTGCGCGGGCACAGCGCCCCGGCCATGCGCATGCCTTTGCTCAGCAGGTCGATTTCACCACCGGCAAAGCCGCAGGTACTGCGGGCCGTTGCGCCGCTGCCGGTGCGCGTAGCCACGATCACCGGCATGCTTCGGGCGATGGCCGCCATGTGCGTAGCCCAGTCGAGCGAAACGTGACCAGCGCCGAAACCGGCGATGACCACGCCTTCGTAGTCAAGATCAGGCAGGGCTTGCAGCAGCGCAGTGTCGCCATCGAGACACGCCTCCAGCAATGCGACGCGTTGATGGGTGCGCGAGGGCACCGGCAGCGTTCGCCGGGGCGACGCTGAGTGCAGGTAGATTGGCTGCCCCTCTACCACCTCCCCTGCCGGCCCGTGACCTGGCGACGCGAAGGCCGCCATCGCCAGGCTGGCGACCTTGCGTACGTGCCTGGCGCAGTGAATCTGGTCGTTGATCACCACCAGCACCCCTCGCCCTCGACTGCCTTCTCCAAGCGCCACCTCAGGCCGTCTTCACGCGCCCGGAACTGTTCGTAGAGTGAAATCCCCTGCGTCTCAATCGGCATAAACAACAGACTTTCATCCAGGGCTGCTATCCCCAGATAAGCCGGAGCCTGAAACGGTAACCCTCTGCGATCGGGCACGCTTGCGAGCCCAGCCCTGGCACGGCAAGGGGCTGGCCCTGATCGTCCACCCTGCCGTGCACCAGTTGCAAATGGTTGCTGAAACCGAAAATAGCCGTACGCAAAGGATAGAGGCAGCAGACATCGTAAAACGCTCCCCAACTACCATCGCCAATACCAATAGCATAGAAAATCGCTGACTCATCGCTCGTCATCCCCAAACCGCCGAACTCACCGGGGTTATCGGCGCGCCACCCTTTCAGTTCAGGCAGGCGAACCAAGTCGCGGAACGATAGATGATGATAGCGCTCGACTATAGCCGACCACATCGCCTGCCATCCTGCGCTGCCGTAGACCGCCGCAACCTGTTCAGCAAAGCGTGTGGCGAAACGCTGCCATTTACCGTGGCGTCGCCGTGCGGATTCTTCCAGATCAGCAACGTAGGATCGTCGTCCTCCTCCAACTGTCCTTCACGCAAGTAGATTCCGGTGGCATTGACCCACGGGGTACCGGCTTTGGAAAGTCCGAAAGGGTCAGATCGAACAACTCGGCGTAATAGGCCATCAGTGAGTGGCCGGCCTTGGGAGGCTCGCCGGTACGGTTGAAGAATGGCATACGCATGGCACCCATCTCGAAGGGCGTGGAGCGGTGCTGGGCACTCCACGACTTGTTCGCCACCGTCAGGTGTCGACCACCAACGCGCTGGGACTGCTCGATGAGTGTGACCCGGGTAAAACCGCAGCGCAGCAGTTCACGTGCAGCTGTTAGGCCTGCCACGCCGGCCCCGACGATACAGATACGATGTTCAGGGGCTGTGGCTCGCGCTACTCCGCCGTCTTGCTCAAGCAGTCGGCGATAGTCAAAACACAGATCTGGCGGGTTGGGAAAACGAGCAGCCCAGGGCTCGAGCTCAGAGACTGGCTCGATCGCCAGATCGGCGGGATGATTGTGAGACGACCCGATTGTCATGGCAGTGGTGCGCCTTCAATGAAAGAACGGACGCGAAGCATGGTCAATCTAGGTATTTGAGCAGCGGTAATTAAAGCTGGCGGCAAAGCAAAGCGGGGCAAGACCACTCCCACACCAGGCAACGTCATGCTGCGCAACGTGTGGGAGCGGGCTTGCCCCGCGATTTTTACGGCTACAGCTTAAACGGCCAGCGCGCGCTCACGCAGCTCGCTGTTGAGGATGCGGTCGTTTTCGCTGTAATCGACCGGGCAGTCGATCACGTGCACGCCTGGAGTCTTGATGCAGTGCTCAAGCAACGGCAGGAACGCTTCGGCGCTTTCTACGCGGTGACCGTTGGCTCCGTAGGCTTCGGCGTATTTGACGAAGTCCGGGTTGCCGTAGTCCAGGCCGAAATCGGTGAAGCCCATGTTGGCCTGCTTCCAGCGGATCATGCCGTAGCCGTCGTCACGCAGGATCACCACGGTGATGTGCATGCCCAGACGTACTGCGGTTTCCAGCTCTTGGCTGTTCATCATGAAGCCGCCGTCCCCACACACGGAGATCACTGGACGGTCCGGGTACACCAGATGCGAAGCCATGGCCGATGGAAGGCCGGCCCCCATGGTTGCCAGGGCGTTGTCCAGCAGCACGGTGTTTGGTCTGTGCGCCTTGTAGTTACGCGCAAACCAAATCTTGTAGATGCCGTTGTCCAGGGCAACGATGCCTTCGGAAGGCAAGGCACGACGGATGTCGGCAACCATACGCTGCGGGTAGACCGGGAAGCGGTTGTCGTCGGCGCCTTCGATGATCTGCGCTTCGTTGGCTTCGCGGATGGCCATCAGGCGGGTGAAGTCCCAGTGGCTGGTGTCGGTCAGGGCTTCGCTGATCTGCCAGACGGCGTTGGCGATGTCACCGATCACTTCGACCTGCGGGAAGTAAACGGCATCCACCTCAGCCGAACGGAAGCTCACGTGGATCACCTCGGTACCACCACGAACCATGAAGAACGGTGGCTTCTCGATAACGTCGTGGCCGATATTGACGATCAGGTCAGCCGCCTCGACAGCGCGGTGCACGAAATCACCGGACGACAACGCAGCGTTGCCCAGGAAGCGCGGGTGGCGCTCGTCGACCACACCTTTACCCATCTGAGTGGTGATGAACGGAATGCCAGTTTTGTCGATCAGTTGCTTGAGAACCTTGGCGGTCATCTTGCGGTTCGCGCCGGCACCAATCACCAGAATCGGGTTACGGGCATTCTTCAGCTTCTGAACAGCGGCCTCGATGGCCACGTGCTCGGCCAGGGGACGACGGTGCAAGCTGCGCGGGATCGGCAAGGCGTCGGTCTGCTCAGCGGCGATGTCTTCAGGCAGTTCCAGGTGCACGGCACCTGGCTTTTCTTCTTCAGCCAGGCGGAAGGCTTCACGCATACGCGCCGGGATGTTGTCGGCAGAGGCGAACTGGTGGGTGTACTTGGTGATGGGGTCCATCATGCCGCACACATCGATGATCTGGAAGCGGCCCTGTTTGGACTTCTTGATCGGCTTTTGGCCAGTGATCATCATCATCGGCATGCCGCCGAGGTAGGCGTAGGCGCTGGCAGTTACCAAGTTGGTGGCGCCAGGGCCCAGGGTCGACAGGCTGACGCCGGTTTTGCCGGTCAGGCGGCCGTAGGTTGCAGCCATGAAGCCTGCGGATTGCTCGTGGCGGGTCAGTACCAGCTTGATCTTCGACTTGCGCAGGGACTCGAGCAGATCGAGGTTTTCCTCGCCTGGGATGCCGAACACATACTCGACACCTTCGTTTTCCAAGCATTGCACAACGACATCGGCGGCCTTGGCCATCTTGCTATCTACCTCAGTTATATAGGACGTTGAAAGTCCAGACATGCGCAGCACGGTACGCTGGCATCGCTCTGTTCAGGCGCGAGGATTGCCCCGAACCTAAGCCTTGACGCAGGGTAGGTACGGGTAAGTCACGTTAATTGAAGGTAATAATTGTCGCACCCTTCCGAACGGTTGAAGAGGTACGGAACGGGCAAAAGACCTTTGCCTCGGGACGGGATATTGAAGCAGGGCGTTTTCGAGATTTCTTAGAGACGCCAGAAAGACAAAACCCCTACCTGCTCACGCAGATAGGGGTTT
>NZ_VAUO01000040.1 GCF_005796105.1 Pseudomonas mosselii
TTCACCCCCAAGCAACTGTTCCAGCACCAGACGGTGCAAGGGCTGGCGGGTGTGGCACGCAGCGAGGTCGAGAGCCCGTTGCAGGCCCAGGGGCCGGTGACGGGGCCAACGCCGCTGCTGCCGTTCCAGCAGGTGTTCTTCGACACTCAGATCCCGCAGCGCCATCACTGGAACCAATCGGTGCTGCTCAAGCCGCGTGAACCGTTGCAGGCCGGGCTACTGGCCCAGGCGCTGGAGCGCCTGCTGGAGCAGCACGATGCCTTGCGCACACGCTTTGTGGCCGAAGACGGCCAGTGGCGGGCGACCCTCGCGGCGCCAGAGGCGGGCTGCGCCGAGCACTTGCTGTGGCAGGTAGAGGGCGCGGATGCGGCCGAGTTGCAGGCCCATTACCAGCGTGCCCAGACCAGCCTGGACCTGGGCGCGGGGCCGCTGCTGCGGGCGGTGCTGGCGCGCATGGGCGAGGAGCAGCGCGTGCTGCTGGTGATTCACCACCTGGCGGTGGATGGGGTGTCGTGGCGGATTTTGCTCGAAGACCTCCAGACGCTGTACCGCCAGCTGGCCGCAGGCCAAGTGCCGGCCCTGCCGGCCAAGACCTGCTCGGTGCAGGCCTGGGCCGAGCGCTTGCAGGCCCATGCGGGCAGCGCGCAACTGCGCGAAGAGCTGGGTTACTGGCAGGCGCAGTTGCAAGGTGTGAATGCCGAACTGCCGCGCGACCGTGCGCTAGCGTCGGCCAATAGCCGCCAGGCGCATACCGTGCATACCCGCCTTGATTCGGGGTTGACGCGGCAGTTGTTGCAGGAAGCGCCGAGTGCCTATCGGACCCAGGTCAACGACCTGCTGCTGANCCCGCCTTGATTCGGGGTTGACGCGGCAGTTGTTGCAGGAAGCGCCGAGTGCCTATCGGACCCAGGTCAACGACCTGCTGCTGACGGCACTGGCGCGGGTGATCGCACGCTGGACCGGTGAGTCGTCGGTGCTGGTGCAGCTCGAAGGGCATGGTCGCGAGGAGTTGTTCGAAGACACCGACCTGGTGCGCAGCGTGGGTTGGTTCACCAGCCTGTTCCCGGCACGGCTGGACGTGCAGGACGATCTCGCGGCGAGCATCAAGCAGGTCAAGGAACAACTGCGTGGGATTCCCGACAAGGGGCTGGGCTACGCGACCTTGCGCTACCTGGGCGATGAGGCCAGCCGCGCCGCGTTGGCAGGCCTGGCGCAACCGCGCCTGACGTTCAACTACCTGGGTCAGTTCGACGGCAGCTTCGCCGAGCAGGACGACACCCTGTTCACCCCCAGTGGCGAGGCACGTGGCGCAGAACAAAGCGCCGACGCGCCGCTGGGCAACTGGCTGACGATCAATGGCCGCGTGTATGGCGGCGAGCTGAGCCT
>NZ_VAUO01000041.1 GCF_005796105.1 Pseudomonas mosselii
CCCGCGGTACAAACCGGAGACATCGTTTACATTTCAAACCGGGGACATGGTTTACAGGCTAATACGCATGATCAGGAGGTATCTGATCATGCCCTGGAACCAAGAGTCCCCCATGGATCAACGAATCAGACTGGTCAGTGAATGGCTTTCCGGTGATTGCACCAAGAGCCAGCTGGCATGCCGGTACAGCGTCAGCCGCCCGACGATCGACAAGTGGATAGCCCGATATGATGCGGGTGGGTTTGCGGCGCTGTCCGACGCTTCACGGCGCCCTAACAACAGCCCTAACAAGACCAGCGATGAGCTACTGAGCCGCATTGTTGCGATGAAAGAAGTGCACGACAAATGGGGTCCCAAGAAGCTTATTGAGTTGCTGCGTCTTGAAGATCCCTCTATTGATTGGCCTTCTCCAAGCACGGCAGGTCAGTGGCTAGACCGGATGGGCATGGTTCACAAGCGTGGCCCTAGACGGCGATACGCAAAGAGCCCCACAAAGATGCGGGAGGCCAACGAGCCGAATAAAACCTGGTGTATCGACTACAAGGGCCAGTTTAAAATGCTCGATGGCCAATGGTGCTATCCCTTGACGGTCACTGACCACGCCTCCCGCCTCATCCTGGCCTGCAAAGCCCACAAGAACATCATGACGCAGCCGGTGATACAGACACTTGAGTGGCTTTTTCAAGAGCATGGCATGCCGGAGGTCATCCGTTCCGATAACGGCAGCCCATTTGCCTCAGTTGGCTTGGCAAGGATGTCTACAATCGCGGTTTGGTTGATCCGCCTCGGTATCATTCCTGAGCGGACCGCACCCGCGCGACCTGATCAGAACGGCCGTCATGAACGAATGCATCGAAGCATGAAGCTTGAACTGCCGATAGGACAAAACCTGATCGATCAGCAGCTATTGCTCGAGCACTTTCGGCACGAGTTCAACTATGTTCGGCCCCACGAGGCGTTGGGAATGAAGCGCCCATCCGAACTATACGTACCCTCTGATCGAATTTACCCAGGATGCCTGCCTATCGTGGAGTACCCCGCCGAAATGGCGGTCCGCAGTGTCAGGCAGAATGGGTCGATCAAATGGAAGGGCAAGCTGTTGTTCATCAGCGAAGCCCTTTCTGGCGAGAGGATCGGCCTAAAAGAAGTGGAAGATGATGTTTGGGATGTTTTCCTGTGTGACCATCTCCTGGGAAGACTTGGACGGGGTGAAAACCGCGTCCAAGCCTCAAATGTGTAAACCATGTCCCCGGTTTACGATGTAAAGGATGTCCCCGGTCGTACACCGCGAA
>NZ_VAUO01000042.1 GCF_005796105.1 Pseudomonas mosselii
TGAACTGGCCTAATGATTTTGGACACCTTCATCGGGCGCTATGATGGCGCCCAATTGGAGGCAAAATCAGTGCGTAAATCTTACTCAAGAGAATACAAAGTCCAAGCCGCTGAAATGGTGCTGGACGACGGCCAGTCAGTTCCTGAGGTCTGCGCGGCCCTTGGGCTGGGGCCTACGGCCCTTCGTCGTTGGGTTGAACAGGTGCGTGAAGAGAGAGCGGGCAAGGTTCCGGCTGGAGCCAAAGCAATCACGCCGGAGCAACAACGAATTGAAGAACTCGAAGCGCTGGTTCGGCAAAAGGATCGGGATATTGAAATCCTAAAAAAGGCCAGTGCTCTCCTGCTTCGGGACTCCAAAGATCGTTCTCGCTGATCAACGAGCTGAGTGAGCAATACCCTGTTATCGACTGCTGCCGCGTGCTTGGGGTCAAGCGCAGCAGCTTTTACGCGTGGCGCAAACGGCAAGGGCGTGAAAACCCGGCTAGGGATGCTCTGCGTCTGCTGGTGGTTAAGCACTTCAACGCGTCACGAAGTGCCTCTGGCTCGCGAACGCTGGTGCAGGAACTGCGGCGTGAAAACCATGCAATCGGGCGATACAAGGTGCGCGCGTTAATGCGTGAAGCTGACCTGAAGTGCAAGCAGCGCAGGCCGCACCGGTATCGGTCATCGGGGGCAGAGGCATTGATCGCGGAGAATCAGCTGAAGCGCAACTTCAAGGTTTCGACGATCAATGAGGTTTGGTGTGGCGATGTGACCTACATCCAGGTTGGCAGGCGCTGGTTGTACCTGGCCGCCGTGATTGACCTCTATGCCCGCCGAGTAGTGGGTTGGGCGTTCTCGATGATTGCAGATGCCAATTTGGCTTGTAACGCCCTGCGCATGGCAGCTGAATCGCGAGGTAGACCAGCGGGTGTAATTTTCCATTCAGACCAGGGCTGTCAGTACGCCAGCCATAAATTCAGAGCCACGCTCGATGAGTTTAACTTGAAGCAGAGCATGAGCCATCGAGGCCAATGCTGGGATAACGCTGCCATGGAGCGGTTCTTCGGGGCGTTGAAGTCAGAGTGGATGCCCGCAGAGGGCTACGAGACCGAAGCGCAGGCACGAGTGGATATCCAGGCTTATTTGATGCGCTACAACCTCAAGCGCCTCCACAGCTACAACGGCTATGAAACACCGGTAGCCATGGAGGAAAAGCTCAAAGTAGCGGCATGAACCTTAACCGGTGTCCAAAATTGCTTGACCAGTTCA
>NZ_VAUO01000043.1 GCF_005796105.1 Pseudomonas mosselii
CGAAGGCGGCAACTTCGAGAACGTCAGCCTGAATGGCGCGTCGGCCACTGCGACCGTGACCGACACCATTACGCCGGAAGGTACGACTACCGTCACCGTGACGGCAGACCCAGCGAAAGAAGGCGACGCGAACGTCACCTTCAACTTCCAGCTGAGCAACCCGCCGCAGACTGGCAGTGCAACCACCCTGACCGTGAACGTCGGCGGCACTGAGTACCAGGTCAACGTCGACGCCAGCGGTAAAGGCACTCTGCAAGTCCCGAACACCAACACCGATGATGTCTACAAAGACCCGTCGACCCTGACCGCGACCGTCACCAAAGTGGATGGCGGCAACTTCGAAGCCGTCGACCTGAGCAAATCCAGTGTCACGGCCAACATCGAAGACACCCTCGACACCACCACCGTCACCGTGACGGCAGATCCGGCGAAAGAAGGCGACGCTAACGTCACCTTCAACTTCCAGTTGAGCAATCCGCCGCAGACTGGCAGCGCTACTACGCTGACCGTGAGCGTCGGTGGCACCGAATATCAGGTCAACGTCGATGCCAGCGGCAAAGGCACGCTACAAGTGCCGAATACCAACGTCGATGACGTTTATAAAGACGAAAGCACCGTCACTGCGACCGTCACCAAGGTCGAGGGCGGCAACTTCGAAAACGTTAGCCTGACCGGCGCTTCGGCGACCGCGACTGTGGCCGACACCCTCGATACCACCACCGTCACTGTCACCGCAGATCCGGCGAAAGAAGGCGACGCAAACGTCACCTTCAACTTCCAGTTGAGCAATCCACCGCAGACTGGCAGCGCTACTACCCTGACCGTGAACGTCGGCGGCACCGAATATCAGGTCAACGTCGATGCTTCCGGCAAGGGCACGCTGCAAGTGCCGAACACCAACGTCGATGATGTCTACAAAGACCCGTCGACCCTGACCGCGAC
>NZ_VAUO01000044.1 GCF_005796105.1 Pseudomonas mosselii
CGTCTACAAAGACGGTTCGACCCTGACCGCGACTGTCACTAAAGTAGACGGCGGCAACTTCGAAGCCGTGGATCTGAGCAAATCCAGTGTCACGGCCAACATCGAAGACACTATCGATACCACCACAGTCACCGTGACGGCGGACCCGGCGAAAGAGGGCGACGCCAACGTCACCTTCAACTTCCAGTTGAGCAATCCACCGCAGACCGGCAGCGCTACGACGCTGACGGTGAACGTCGGCGGCACCGAATATCAGGTCAACGTCGATGCTTCCGGCAAGGGCACGCTGCAAGTGCCAAACACCAACGTCGATGACGTCTATAAAGACGAGAGCACCGTTACCGCGACCGTCACCAAGGTCGAGGGCGGCAACTTCGAGAATGTCAGTCTGACTGGCGCGTCGGCGACCGCGACCGTGGCCGACACCCTCGACACCACTACCGTCACCGTGACGGCAGACCCAGCGAAAGAGGGCGACGCGAACGTCACCTTCAACTTCCAGCTGAGCAATGCGCCACAGGCTGGCAGCGCCACTACGCTCACCGTCAACGTCGGCGGCACCGAATATCAGGTCAACGTCGATGCTTCCGGCAAGGGCACGCTGCAAGTGCCAAACACCAACGTCGATGACGTCTATAAAGACGAGAGCACCGTTACCGCGACCGTCACCAAGGTCGAGGGCGGCAACTTCGAGAATGTCAGTCTGACTGGCGCGTCGGCGACCGCGACCGTGGCCGACACCCTCGACACCACTACCGTCACCGTGACGGCAGACCCAGCGAAAGAGGGCGACGCGAACGTCACCTTCAACTTCCAGCTGAGCAATGCGCCACAGGCTGGCAGCGCCACTACGCTCACCGTCAACGTCGGCGGCACCGAATATCAGGTCAACGTCGATGCT
>NZ_VAUO01000045.1 GCF_005796105.1 Pseudomonas mosselii
GTGATGTTGCCTTGGGTCTGACCTTCGATCTTGATGTAAGCGGGTGTTGGCATGGCAGTTTCTCCTGCGTCCATGTGGATAAAACACGCGCGCAATGGGCAGCGTGGCCATCGGGAGCGATGGACTTTTTCAACGCGGCAAACGCCGCGTCAATTCGTTCAATTCGGCTGTGCCGAGTGCCGGCTGTTTACTGCTGCAAAATGCCGTTGAGCGACTGCAGCACCTCGCTGGTGATCAGGTGCAGGCGGTAGCTGTAGATGCCGTAGGCGGTGGCCATGGCCATGGCGGAAATCACCAATGGGCTCCACCAGGGCCACTGCCGATTCATGCGGAAATTGCGCGGGGCAACGTTGGTGTAAGGGTCACAGACCGCTGTCGGCGTGGGCCCTCGTAGTTCGCGGATGATTCCGTGGAGCTGGTGAATGAGGGTGTTCAGCGTCTCTTCGCCTTTGGGCGCGAGGGCGTACTTGCCTTTGAGCCCCAGGCACAGGCTGAAGTACATGAACTCCAGCACGTCCTTGTAGCGCTGGGGCTCCTGCATCAGGCGTGAGATCACGGTGAAGATCTTTTCGCCGCCGAACGTTTCGCTGTGGAAAATGCTGAGCAGGGGCTCCTGGCTCCAGCAACTGGCCTGGCCCCATGGCCGCTCCATCACGGCTTCATCGATGAACAGGCACAAGCCGTACGAGTACGCCAGAAGTTGCGTGGTCTCGTAGCCATGCTGGCGCATCTCTTGCTGGATGTTTTCAATCTGGTTGCGCACCTGCCGGTGCACTTCCTCGATGTTGGGCAGCGTATCGAGCGTGCGTAGGCGTATGACGAGGCCAAACAACGGTGCCGCCGCATCCAGCATCA
>NZ_VAUO01000046.1 GCF_005796105.1 Pseudomonas mosselii
CAGGTCCAGCGCGACTACACCTTCACCCATCCGGCGTATCGCCAGGAACACCGTGCTTCAGGCCCCTTTCTGGAACACCAATCCAGTGACTACGAGCGCTTCGATTACCCCGGCCGCTACAAGCGCGATGCCGTGGGCAAGCCGTTCACTGAAAACCTTATCACTGCCCTGCGCCATGATGCGCGCATCGCAGAAGTGCAAGGAGATGACGTCAGGCTGCAGCCTGGCCTCAGCTTCACGCTCACAGGCCACCCACGTGACGACCTGAATGTGCATTGGCGCGTGAACAGTGTCGTTCACAAAGGTAGCCAATTCACCAGCCTGCAAGAAGAAGCCGCGGGCGTCGATCAAAGCACACGCTATGAGCAAACCGCTCAACTTGTTCCCGGCAGGACCGAATGGCGCCCTGCTCCGCTGGCAAAGCCCCGCGTCGACGGCCCTCACATGGCCACCGTCGTCGGACCGCCTGGTGAGGAGATTTATTGCGACGAATGGGGACGGGTCAAAGTCAGCTTCCCCTGGGACCGGGAGAGCAATAACAACGAGTTCAGCTCCTGCTGGGTGCGGGTATCCCAAGGCTGGGCAGGTGGTAGCTGGGGCTCTATGGCCATCCCGCGTATCGGCCAGGACGTGGTCATCCAGTACGTCAATGGCGACCCTGATCAGCCGATGATCACCGGGCGCACTTATTGCGGCGACCAGTTACCGCCCTACGACCTGCCCGACCACAAGACCCGCATGACCATCAAGAGCCAGACGCACAAGGGCGATGGCTTCAACGAGCTGCGGTTCGAGGACGAGCTGGGTCGTCAGGAAGTGTTTATCCATGCGCAGAAGGACCAGAACA
>NZ_VAUO01000047.1 GCF_005796105.1 Pseudomonas mosselii
AACTTCCAGTTGAGCAATCCGCCGCAGACTGGCAGCGCTGCTACGCTGACCGTGAGCGTCGGTGGCACTGAGTACCAGGTCAACGTCGATGCTTCCGGTAAGGGCACGCTGCAAGTGCCGAACACCAACGTCGATGACGTCTACAAAGACGAGAGCACCGTTACCGCGACCGTCACCAAGGTCGAAGGCGGCAACTTCGAGAACGTCAGCCTGAATGGCGCTTCGGCGACCGCGACTGTGGCCGACACTCTCGACACGACCACCGTCACCGTCACAGCAGACCCAGCGAAAGAAGGCGACGCAAACGTCACCTTCAACTTCCAGCTGAGCAATCCACCGCAGACTGGCAGCGCTACCACTTTGACTGTGAACGTCGGTGGTACTGAGTACCAGGTCAACGTCGATGCTTCCGGTAAGGGCACGCTGCAAGTCCCGAATACCAACGTCGAAGACGTCTACAAGGACGAAAGCACCGTCACTGCGACCGTTACCAAAGTTGAAGGCGGTAACTTCGAGAACGTCAGTCTGAATGGCGCGTCGGCCACCGCGACCGTGACCGACACCAT
>NZ_VAUO01000048.1 GCF_005796105.1 Pseudomonas mosselii
CAGCCGTTCCTGATGCCGATCGAAGACGTGTTCTCGATCTCGGGTCGTGGTACCGTTGTTACCGGCCGTATCGAGCGTGGTATCGTCCGCGTTCAGGATCCGCTGGAAATCGTTGGTCTGCGTGACACCACCACCACCACCTGCACCGGCGTTGAGATGTTCCGCAAGCTGCTGGACGAAGGTCGTGCTGGCGAGAACTGCGGCGTTCTGCTGCGTGGTACCAAGCGTGACGACGTTGAGCGTGGCCAGGTTCTGGTCAAGCCAGGTTCGGTCAAGCCGCACACCAAGTTCACCGCAGAAGTCTACGTCCTGTCGAAGGAAGAAGGCGGCCGTCACACTCCGTTCTTCAAAGGCTACCGTCCTCAGTTCTACTTCCGTACCACTGACGTGACCGGTAACTGCGAACTGCCGGAAGGCGTTGAAATGGTAATGCCAGGTGACAACATCCAGATGACTGTCACTCTGATCAAGACCATCGCAATGGAAGATGGCCTGCGTTTCGCCATCCGTGAAGGCGGTCGTACCGTCGGCGCCGGCGTCGTAGC
>NZ_VAUO01000049.1 GCF_005796105.1 Pseudomonas mosselii
CCCGCCTTGATTCGGGGTTGACGCGGCAGTTGTTGCAGGAAGCGCCGAGTGCCTATCGGACCCAGGTCAACGACCTGCTGCTGACGGCACTGGCGCGGGTGATCGCACGCTGGACCGGTGAGTCGTCGGTGCTGGTGCAGCTCGAAGGGCATGGTCGCGAGGAGTTGTTCGAAGACACCGACCTGGTGCGCAGCGTGGGTTGGTTCACCAGCCTGTTCCCGGCACGGCTGGACGTGCAGGACGATCTCGCGGCGAGCATCAAGCAGGTCAAGGAACAACTGCGTGGGATTCCCGACAAGGGGCTGGGCTACGCGACCTTGCGCTACCTGGGCGATGAGGCCAGCCGCGCCGCGTTGGCAGGCCTGGCGCAACCGCGCCTGACGTTCAACTACCTGGGTCAGTTCGACGGCAGCTTCGCCGAGCAGGACGACACCCTGTTCACCCCCAGTGGCGAGGCACGTGGCGCAGAACAAAGCGCCGACGCGCCGCTGGGCAACTGGCTGACGATCAATGGCCGCGTGTATGGCGGCGAGCTGAGCCT
>NZ_VAUO01000005.1 GCF_005796105.1 Pseudomonas mosselii
AAACCCCTATCTGCGTAAGCAGGTAGGGGTTTTGTCTTTCTGGCGTCTACACCGCGGGATCCAGATCACGGCTACACCGGCTCCCACATTTCGAGTGAGAACACTAGAATAGAGCCGACGCCTTCATTCAGAACCTCTCTATGCCTAACCCAGTCGATCCCGAAGCACTGGCGCAGCTGCCGCTGGACGAACTCATCGCCTGCCACGAATGCGACCTGCTGATGCGCAAGACGAGCCTGCAAAATGACGAGAAAGCCATTTGCCCTCGTTGCGGCTACGAACTCTATGCCCATCGGCATAACCTCGTCAGCCGTAGCTTGGCCCTGGTGCTGACCGCCTTGCTGCTGTACATCCCTGCGAATTTCCTGCCCATCATGCAGCTGCACTTGCTCGGTCAGACCTCCGATGACACGGTCTGGAGTGGCGTACTTGGTTTGTACAACTCCGACATGCGCGGCATTGCTGTGGTGGTGTTCTTGTGCAGCATGGCCATTCCCCTGCTCAAGTTGTTGTGCCAGCTCGCTGTGCTGCTAAGCATCCGTCTGGACATTGGCCGCAGCTACGGCCTGTTGATCTACCGTATCTATCACCACCTGCGAGAGTGGGGCATGCTCGAGGTGTACTTCATGGGTGTGCTGGTAGCAATCGTCAAACTGGTCGATCTGGCTCAGCTCAGTATTGGTCTCGGCCTGTTCTGCTTTATTAGCCTGCTGCTGGTGCAGGTGTGGTTGGAGGTGGTGATGTCACCGCACCAGATCTGGGTGGCGTTATCTGGGGAGGATGTTCATGCGGGCGATTGATGCGGGCATTCTGGTCTGTAACGAATGTCATGAACTCAACCGCCGGGAGGAAGGTGCCCACTCGCAGCGCTGTACGCGCTGTGGAGCGGTGGTGCATGAACGTCGACCTAACAGCATCGTGCGTACCTGGGCTTTGCTGATCACCGCGATGGTGCTTTATATCCCGGCTAACGTCTTGCCAATCATGACCGTCAGCACCCTCGGCCAGGGCAGTCCAGACACCATCATGTCCGGCGTCATTACGCTGATGAAGCATGGCATGCTGCCAATTGCAGGCGTGGTGTTCGTCGCGAGTATTCTTGTGCCCACGTTCAAGCTGGTCGGTATCGGCCTGCTGCTGTACTCCGTGCAGCGCCACCAACCGCTATCGGCTCGGCAGCGGATCTGGATGTACCGCTTTATCGAGTTCATTGGGCGCTGGTCGATGTTGGATATCTTCGTCATTGCCATTCTGGTGGCGGTGGTGAATTTCGGGCGTATCGCCAGTGTCGAAGCCAACTTGGGGGCTATCGCTTTTGCCAGTGTGGTGATCCTGACGATGCTTGCCGCTTTAACTTTCGATCCCCGACTGATCTGGGATAACACGGAGTCGGATGACGACCATGAGTGACATGCCTACGGCTAAAACCCGCCCAGCTTCCAATTGGTCGGCCATCTGGATCTTGCCACTGATCGCCCTGATGATCGGTGGCTGGCTGGCCTGGCAGGCCTACCGGGATGCCGGTATCGAGATCCAGGTGCGCTTCGAGACCGGTGAGGGCATTGTCGCCAACAAGACGGAAGTCATCTTCAAAGGCATGTCGGTGGGCAAGGTGACCGGCCTGGTCCTGGATAACCAAGGTGAAAATCGCGGTGTCATCGCCACCATTGAGATGCGCAAGGATGCCGAGCCACACCTGACCAAAGGGACGCGTTTCTGGCTGGTGAAGCCGAGTGTGAGCCTGGCTGGCATCTCGGGCCTGGAAACCTTGGTCTCAGGTAACTACATTGCCGTCGACCCCGGTGAAGGTGAGCCCACCAAGCGATTCACTGCCTTGAAGGAGGCTCCGCCGCTTTCTGACAACGAACCGGGCTTGCACCTGACGCTCAAGGCCGAGCGCCTGGGCTCGCTGAACCGCGATAGCCCGGTGTTCTACAAGCAGATCCAGGTGGGGCGTGTTAAGAGCTATCGTTTGTCCGACGATCAGAGCACGGTGGAGATCAAGGTCTTCATCGCGCCAGCCTACGCGAGCCTGGTGCGCAAGCACACGCGCTTCTGGAATGCCAGCGGTGTGAGCATCGATGCCGACCTTTCCGGGGTCAAGGTGCGCACCGAGTCGCTGTCCAGCATCGTGGCCGGCGGCATCGCCTTCGCTACGCCGGAGAATCGCAAGGATAGCCCTCCCACCGACCCTAGCTTGCCTTTCCGCTTGTATGAAGACTTCGATGCCGCGCAGGCCGGGATACGCGTCAAGGTCAAGTTCAACGACTTCGATGGCTTGCAGAAGGGGCGTACGCCGGTGCTCTATAAGGGCATCCAGGTCGGTACGCTCAAAGACCTCAAGGTCGAAGGCGACCTGTCCAGTGCCACCGGCGAGCTGACCCTGGATCCGCTGGCCGAGGATTACCTGGTCGAGGGCACGCAGTTCTGGGTGGTCAAGCCGTCCATTTCTCTGGCGGGTATCACCGGGCTGGAGGCCTTGGTGAAGGGCAACTACATCGCTATCCGTCCGGGTGAGCGCAATGCCAAGCCGCAGCGTGAATTCGAGGCGCGGGCGAAGGCCCCGCCGCTCGACCTCAAGGCTCCAGGTCTGCACATGGTCCTGTTTGCCGATACACTCGGCTCGCTCGAGGTGGGCAGTCCGGTGATGTATCGCCAGGTGCGGGTGGGTAGCGTGCAGAGCTATCAATTTGCCCGCAACAGCAAGCGCATCCTCATCGGCGTGCACATCGAGAAGGAGTACGCCAATCTGGTCAATGGCTCGACCCGCTTCTGGAATGCCAGTGGTATCACCCTTACCGGCGGGCTGTCTGGCATCCAGGTCAAGAGCGAGTCGTTGCAGACCTTGATGTCGGGCGGTATTGCCTTCGACACGCCAAGGTCGGATGTGCCGCTGAAACGGCGCATCCCACGTTTCCGCCTGCATGAAAGCCAGGAGGCGGCCAATCGCGCAGGCACCTTGGTGACCATTCGCGTGGAGCGTGCCGATGGCCTGAAATCCGGCACGCCCATTCGCTTTCGTGGCATTGACGTGGGCAGTGTCGAAAGCGTCGATCTGACCGCAGACCTGCAGGCGGTCGTGCTGCGCGCGCGCATCACCCAAGCGGCGGAACGTATCGCGCGCCAGGGCACGCAGTTCTGGGTGGTCAAGCCAGCGTTTGGCCTGATGCGTACGGAGAACCTCGACACCGTGATTGGTGGCCAGTATCTGGAAGTGCAGCCTGCTCTCAGGGACAAGGGCCCACAGCGCGATTTCATCGCCTTGGCCGATGCGCCGGAGGTGAAGGGCGAAGAGGTCGGCTTGCCGTTGACCTTGAGTGCCTCGCGGCGCGGCTCGATCAAGCCAGGCGTGCCGGTCACCTACCGTGAAGTGGCGGTGGGCAAGGTGACCGGTTTCGAGCTGGGACAGAGCGCGGACCGCGTGTTGATCCACATCCTCATCGAGCCGCGTTACGCCGGCCTGGTGCGTGGTGGGAGCCGCTTCTGGAACACCAGCGGTTTTGGTTTCGATTGGGGGCTGTTGAAAGGGGCTTCGGTGCGTACCGAGTCGCTGGAAACACTGGTCGAGGGCGGTATCGCCTTTGCTACGCCAGAGGGTGAGCAAATGGGCAATCCTGCGCGCCCGCAGCAGACCTTCGCGCTGTTCGACAAGCCGGACGAAGCCTGGCTGCAGTGGGCGCCGAAGATTCCGATCGGGAAATGAGTGGTTCTGTGTAGCCGCCCCAGCAGCGCTGTGCACACCCGTGGACAGCGCTGCTAGGGTAGCGGCACCCGATATGGCGGGTTGCGCTTCAACAAGAAACGCAGGCATAAAAAAACCGACCCTGAGGTCGGTTTTTTCGACAAGAACGTCGCTTAGGCAGCTGCAGCTTCTTTCAGTGCCTTGATGTGGCCATTCAGACGGCCTTTGTGGCGAGCAGCTTTGTTCTTGTGGATGATGCCTTTATCGGCCATACGGTCGATGACAGGCACTGCCAGAACGTAAGCGGCTTGCGCTTTTTCGGCGTCTTTTGCGTCAATGGCTTTAACTACATTCTTGATGTAGGTGCGGACCATGGAACGCAGGCTGGCGTTGTGGCTGCGACGCTTCTCAGCCTGTTTTGCACGTTTCTTGGCGGAAGGTGTGTTGGCCACCGTCGAGCTCCTCGAAAGACTTTAGGTAAATAGCAAACAAAATAGGCCGCGAATCATGCCGATGAGTCGAACGGATGTCAAGGCCACCTGCAGGGTTCCGCCGAGCGGCAGGATCAAACGGCGGAAAGATTCCTTTCTGTCGCGTGATCTGTAAACTCGGGAATTTTTGGCTCCCCTGCGAAGGCGCGGGAGTATCGCACATTCGGGCGCCGACTGGCAGCGCCCTCTGCCCTTGGCGTGAAACTTTTCGATGAACCTGCTCAAATCCCTTGCCGCAGTCAGCTCCATCACCATGATTTCGCGGGTGCTCGGCTTCGTGCGCGATACCATCCTGGCGCGGATATTCGGTGCCGGCATCGCCACCGACGCCTTCTTCATCGCCTTCAAACTGCCCAACCTGCTGCGGCGGATCTTTGCCGAGGGCGCGTTCTCGCAGGCCTTCGTGCCGATCCTGGCCGAGTACAAGACCCAGCAGGGCGAGCAAGCAACCCGCACCTTCATTGCCTATATCAGTGGCCTGCTGACGTTGGTCCTGGCGCTGGTCACGGTCATAGGCATCCTCGCTGCGCCGTGGGTGGTCTGGGCCACTGCTCCGGGCTTCGTCGACAGCGCCGAAAAATACGAGCTGACCACCTCGCTATTGCGGGTGACCTTTCCTTATATATTGCTGATCTCCCTGTCATCCCTGGTCGGGGCCATCCTCAATACCTGGAACCGCTTCACTGTCCCGGCCTTCACCCCGACGCTGCTCAACGTGGCGATGATCGCCTTCGCCGTGCTGCTCACCCCGTACTTCGATCCACCGATCATGGCCCTGGGCTGGGGGGTGCTGGCCGGTGGCCTGGCGCAACTGCTCTACCAACTGCCGGCACTGAAGAAGATCGGCATGCTCGTGCTACCGCGTCTGAACCTTCGCGATACCGGGGTCTGGCGGGTGCTCAAGCAGATGCTGCCGGCCATTCTCGGTGTTTCGGTGAGCCAGATCTCGCTGATCATCAACACCATCTTCGCCTCGTTCCTGGTGGCAGGCTCGGTGTCTTGGATGTACTACGCCGACCGTCTGATGGAACTGCCTTCCGGTGTGCTGGGGGTGGCCCTGGGCACCATCCTGCTGCCCACCCTGGCCAAGACCTACGCCAACAAGGACCGCGAAGAATATTCGCGGATTCTCGACTGGGGCTTGCGGCTGTGCTTCTTGCTAGTGCTGCCGTGCACCCTAGCCATGGCGATCCTGGCCGAGCCGTTGACCGTGGCGCTGTTCCAATACGGCAAGTTCACCGCTTTCGACGCGGCCATGACCCAGCGTGCGCTGATCGCCTATTCGGTAGGGCTGTTGGCGATCATCCTGGTCAAGGTGCTGGCACCGGGCTTCTATGCCCAGCAGAATATCCGTACTCCGGTGAAGATCGCGGTGTTCACCCTGGTCTGCACGCAGTTGCTGAACCTGGCCCTGATCGGCCCGCTAGCCCACGCCGGCCTGGCCCTGGCGATCAGCCTGGGCGCCTGCCTGAATGCCGCCCTGCTGTACTGGAAGCTGCGCAGCCAGCAGTTGTTCCAACCGCAGCCGGGTTGGGTGATGTTCCTGCTCAAGCTGGTATTGGCGGTTGTGCTGATGTCTGGCGTACTGCTGTTGGGCATGCATTACCTGCCGGACTGGGCCGAGGGAGGCATGCTCGAGCGCTTCCTGCGCCTGGGGGCGTTGATCGTGGCGGGTGTGGTCACTTACTTTGGCTGCCTGTACCTGTGCGGTTTCCGGGCGCGGCATTTCGCCCGCAAGGCGTTGCATTGAGACGTAGCAGCGGTCAGGCATCGGTTTTTCACGTTCCACGCCCACCGGTGGTGGTGCTGCCTGTCGCCAGCGCCCGGGTGTGGTTATAATCGGCCACTTTATGAGCAAGAAGCGCGTTATGCAGCTGGTTCGAGGTCTTCACAACCTGCGCCCCGAGCACCGGGGATGTGTCGCCACCATTGGCAACTTCGACGGGGTCCACCGTGGCCACCAGGCGATCCTCGCACGCCTGCGTGAACGCGGTCAGGAACTCGGGCTGGCGACCTGTGTGGTAGTCTTCGAGCCACAGCCGCGCGAATATTTCGCCCCCGATAGCGCGCCGGCCCGGCTGGCACGCCTGCGTGACAAGGTCGAGCTACTGGCGGGCGAGGGGATCGATCGGGTGTTGTGCCTGCCGTTCAACCAGCGCCTGAGCCAGCTCAGTGCCGAGCAGTTCGTCAAGGCGGTGCTGGTTGATGGTCTGGGTGTACGCCACCTTGAAGTCGGCGACGACTTCCGCTTCGGCTGCGACCGTGCGGGCGACTTTGATTACCTGTTGCAGGCCGGCAAGCAGTTCGGCTTCAGCGTCGAGGCCGCCAACACAGTGATCCAGGACGGCCTGCGGGTCAGCAGCACCGAGGTGCGCAATGCCTTGGGCCGCGCTGATTTCGAACTCGCCGAGCATTTGCTGGGGCGTCCCTACCGCATTACCGGTCGCGTGCTGCACGGCCAGAAACTGGCCCGTCAGCTCGGTACCCCCACCGCCAACATCCAGCTCAAGCGCCGCCGCGTGCCACTGTCCGGGGTCTATCTGGCCAGCATCGAGATCGACGGCAAGCGCTGGCCGGGTGTCGGCAACATCGGAGTACGCCCCACCGTTGCTGGTGACGGGCGTCCTCACCTGGAGATTCATCTTCTGGACTTCGCCGGCGACCTCTACGGCCGGCGCCTGACGGTGGAGTTCCACCACAAGCTGCGCGAAGAGCAGCGTTTCGCCTCCCTGGAGGCGCTGAAGTCGGCGATCGACGCGGATATCGCCGCCGCACGTGCCCACTGGCACGCTCAACCGCTAACGAAGAGCCTGAAATGACCGACTACAAAGCCACGCTAAACCTTCCGGACACCGCCTTCCCGATGAAGGCCGGCCTGCCTCAGCGCGAACCGCAGATCCTGCAGCGCTGGGACAGCATTGGCCTGTACCAGAAGCTGCGCGAAATTGGCAAGGATCGTCCGAAGTTCGTCCTGCACGACGGCCCGCCCTATGCCAACGGCAAGATCCACATCGGTCATGCGCTGAACAAGATTCTCAAGGACATGATCGTCCGCTCCAAGACCCTGTCCGGCTTCGATGCCCCCTACGTGCCGGGCTGGGACTGCCATGGACTGCCGATCGAACACAAGGTCGAGGTCACCCATGGCAAGCACCTGACCGCCGACCGCACCCGTGAGCTGTGCCGCGAGTACGCTGCCGAGCAGATCGAAGGGCAGAAGACCGAGTTCATTCGTCTGGGCGTGTTGGGCGATTGGAGCAACCCCTACAAGACCATGAACTTCGCCAACGAGGCCGGTGAGATCCGTGCCCTGGCCGAGATGGTCAAGCAAGGCTTCGTGTTCAAAGGGCTCAAGCCTGTGAACTGGTGCTTCGATTGCGGTTCGGCCCTGGCCGAAGCCGAGGTCGAGTACGCCGACAAGAAATCCCTGGCCATCGACGTGGCGTTCCCGGTCGCGGATAACGACAAGCTCGCCGCAGCCTTCGGTCTCGCCTCGCTGAGCAAGCCGACGGCGATCGTGATCTGGACCACCACCCCCTGGACCATCCCGGCCAACCAGGCGCTCAACGTCAACCCGGACTTCAAGTACGCCCTGGTCGACACGGGTGAGCGCCTGTTGGTGCTGGCCGAAGAGTTGGTCGAGGCATGTCTCAAGCGCTACAGCCTGGAAGGCTCGATCATCGCGACGGCGCTGGGTTCGGACCTGGAGCTGATCAACTTCCGTCATCCGTTCTACGACCGCCTGTCGCCGCTGTACCTGGCCGACTACGTCGAGCTGGGGGCTGGCACGGGCGTGGTCCACTCCGCGCCGGCCTATGGTGAAGATGACTTCATTAGCTGCAAGCGCTATGGCATGGTCAACGACGACATCCTCACTCCGGTGCAAAGCAACGGCGTGTACGTCGAGTCGCTGCCTTTCTTTGGCGGCCAGTTCATCTGGAAAGCCAACCCGGCCATCGTCGAAAAGCTGACCGAAGTCGGTGCGCTGATGCACAGCGAAACCATCTCCCACAGCTACATGCACTGCTGGCGCCACAAGACCCCGCTGATCTACCGCGCCACCGCGCAGTGGTTCGTGGGCATGGACAAGCAGCCAAGCACTGGCGAGCCGCTGCGCGAGCGTGCCCTCAAGGCTATCGAAGACACCAAGTTCGTGCCGTCCTGGGGCCAGGCGCGCCTGCACTCGATGATCGCCAACCGCCCGGACTGGTGTATCTCGCGTCAGCGCAACTGGGGTGTGCCGATTCCCTTCTTCCTCGACAAGCAGACCGGCGAGTTGCACCCGCGCACTGTCGAGCTGATGGAAGCAGTGGCCAAGCGCGTCGAGCAGGAGGGTATCGAGGCCTGGTTCAAGCTCGATGCCGCCGAGCTGCTGGGTGAAGAAGCCGCCCAATACGACAAGATCAGCGACACCCTGGACGTGTGGTTCGACTCTGGCACCACCCACTGGCACGTGCTGCGTGGCTCCCACGACATCGGCCACGCCACCGGCCCTCGCGCCGACCTGTACCTGGAAGGTTCCGACCAGCATCGCGGCTGGTTCCACTCCTCCTTGCTGACCGGTTGCGCCATCGACGGCCACGCGCCGTACCGCGAGCTGCTGACCCACGGTTTCACTGTGGACGAGAGCGGCCGCAAGATGTCCAAGTCGCTGGGCAACACCATCGAGCCTGAGAAGGTCAACAACACCCTGGGCGCCGATATCCTGCGCCTGTGGGTTGCTGCCACTGACTACTCCGGCGAGATGGCCGTCTCCGAGCAGATCCTGCAGCGCAGCGCCGACGCCTACCGGCGTATCCGCAACACCGCGCGTTTCCTGCTCTCCAACCTGTCCGGCTTCGACCCGGCGCGCGACCTGCTGGCCCCTGAGGACATGCTGGCGCTGGACCGCTGGGCCGTTGACCGCACCCTGCTGCTGCAGCGTGAACTCGAAGAGCACTACAGCGAATACCGCTTCTGGAACGTCTACTCGAAGATCCACAACTTCTGCGTGCAGGAACTCGGTGGCTTCTACCTCGACATCATCAAGGACCGCCAGTACACCACGGGCGCCAACAGTGTCGCCCGTCGTTCCTGCCAGACCGCGCTGTACCACATCAGCGAGGCGCTGGTGCGCTGGATCGCGCCGATCCTGGCATTCACCGCCGACGAGATCTGGCAGTACCTGCCGGGCGAGCGCAACGAGTCGGTGATGCTCAATGGCTGGTACCAAGGCCTGAGCGAGCTGCCGCAAGGCACCGAGCTGGACCGTGCGTACTGGGACCGCGTCATGGCGGTCAAGGCAGCGGTCAACAAGGAGCTGGAGAACCAGCGTACCGCCAAGGTCATTGGCGGTAACCTGCAAGCCGAAGTCACCCTGTTCGCCGAGGACGGCCTGACCGCTGACCTGAACAAACTGGGCGACGAGCTGCGCTTCGTGCTGATCACCTCGGCCGCCAGCGTGGTGCCGTTCGTCCAGGCGCCGGCGGATGCCGTGACAACCGAAGTCGAAGGTCTCAAGCTGAAGATCGTCAAGTCCGGTCACGCCAAGTGCGGCCGTTGCTGGCACTTCCGCGCCGACGTCGGCAGCCACCCGGAGCATCCGGAAATCTGCGCTCGCTGCGCAGACAACATCAGCGGCTCCGGTGAGGTGCGCCACTATGCCTAACACTGGCGCGGGGCGCTTCGGGCGTCTTGCCTGGCTCTGGCTCAGCCTGGTGGTCCTGGTCCTCGACCAGGTCACCAAGGTGTACTTCGAAGGCAAGTTGAGCCTGTACCAGCAGATCGTGGTCATCCCCGACTACTTCAGCTGGACCTTGGCCTACAACACCGGGGCAGCGTTCAGCTTCCTGGCCGAAAGTTCCGGCTGGCAGCGCTGGCTGTTCGCCTTGATCGCCATTGTGGTCAGCGGCGTGCTGGTGGTCTGGCTCAAGCGCCTGGGGCGCAACGAGACCTGGCTGGCGGTGGCGTTGGCCCTGGTGCTGGGCGGCGCACTGGGCAACCTGTACGACCGCGTCGTGCTGGGCCATGTGGTCGACTTCATCCTGGTGCACTGGCAGAACCGCCATTACTTCCCGGCCTTCAACCTGGCCGACAGCGCCATTACCGTAGGCGCGGTGATGCTGGCGCTGGATATGTTCAAGAGCAAGAAGTCCGAGGAGCCTGTCCATGACTGAGACCCGTATTGGCCAGAACACCGAAGTCACCCTGCACTTCGCGCTGCACCTGGAAAACGGCGACACCGTCGACAGCACGTTCGACAAGGCGCCGGCGGTGTTCAAGGTCGGTGACGGCAATCTGCTGCCAGGTTTCGAGGCCGCGCTGTTCGGCTTCAAGGCCGGCGACAAGCGCACCGTCAGCCTGGCCCCGGAGAACGCCTTCGGCCAGCACAATCCACAGAACGTGCAGGTGATGCCACGTACGCAGTTCGAAGGCATGGAGCTGTCCGACGGGTTGCTGGTGATCTTCAACGATGCGGCCAACACCGAGCTGCCAGGCGTGGTAAAGGCCTTCGATGATCATCAAGTGACCATCGATTTCAACCATCCGCTGGCTGGCAAGACCCTGAGCTTCGAGGTGCAGATCCTCGACGTGAAGGCCGTGTGAGCCTGGAGCCAAGCATGCAAATCAAACTCGCCAACCCGCGCGGCTTCTGCGCGGGGGTCGACCGGGCGATCGAGATCGTCAACCGTGCGCTCGAGGTTTTCGGCCCGCCGATTTACGTGCGTCATGAAGTGGTGCACAACAAGTTCGTGGTCGAGGATCTACGCAATCGCGGTGCGGTCTTCGTCGAAGAGCTGGACCAGGTGCCGGACGACGTCATCGTCATCTTCAGCGCCCACGGCGTCTCCCAGGCCGTGCGCCAGGAAGCGGCCGGTCGTGGTCTGAAAGTGTTCGACGCCACCTGCCCGCTGGTGACCAAGGTGCACATCGAGGTTGCCAAGTACAGCCGCGATGGGCGTGAGTGCATTCTCATCGGCCATGCCGGGCACCCGGAAGTCGAAGGCACCATGGGTCAGTACGACGTCACCAACGGCGGCAGCATCTACCTCGTCGAAGACGAGAAAGACGTTGCCGCGTTGCAGGTGCGCGATCCTAACCATCTGGCGTTCGTCACCCAGACTACGCTGTCGATGGATGACACCAGTCGGGTCATCGATGCCCTGCGCGCACGCTTTCCCAACATTGGTGGGCCACGCAAGGACGACATCTGCTACGCCACCCAGAACCGCCAGGATGCCGTTAAGCAACTGGCTGACGAGTGCGACGTGGTACTGGTGGTCGGCAGCCCCAACAGCTCCAATTCCAACCGCCTGCGCGAGTTGGCCGAGCGCATGAGCACGCCGGCCTACCTGATCGATGGCGCCGAAGACCTGCAACGCAGCTGGTTCGATGGCGTCGCGCGCATCGGCATCACCGCCGGCGCCTCGGCGCCTGAAGTGCTGGTGCGTGGCGTGATCGAGCAGCTCAAGGCCTGGGGCGCGAGCGCTGCCGAAGAGCTGGAGGGGCGTGAGGAAAACATTACGTTCTCGATGCCCAAGGAACTGCGGGTACGCTCGCTGATCTGATCAGCGTCCTGCGCAGCCGTTGGTTTGAGTGCTGCGCAGGCTTACCCGCCCGCTTGAGCTGAGCACCACGCGATGCTGGCTCAAGGGTGGGTTGCGCTCGCAGATGAACAACGTGACAGCACCAAAACCTGCCCCCAACGGTGCCCCACGTGCACTGAATCTCACCACCCGGCGGCTACTGGCAATGATCCGCACCGGCCGTGCCGGTCGGTATTCCCGAAGCAACTGCTCGCCGTCCTCCAGTGAAATGCGCCATCCCTGACCCCAATCTCCGCGCAGCGGGCGTACAAGCGTCGCCTGATGGCGCAGCGTTGCCTGGTTGCGTGCCTCGCGCAGGGCCAGCGCCAAACTGCGCGCCACGTTAGCCTGGTGCAGGTCATCGCTCATCGCTTTGTAGGCCGTTACGCTCAGTTGTGTGAGAAGGCCCGCAACGCCAAGCGCGAACATCATTTGTATCAGTGTTACCCCTTGTTGCCTCATCGTGCATTCCTCCCTGGAAGTGCTTGGCTATAGCTTCGCGGCCGGCTACGGCGAAGGCCAGTGGGCTGGCTCGACGGACAAACGCGGAAAGTTCCCAGGAGGGGTGGCGATGGTGATGAAGATGGGGGGCATGGCACTGCTGGAAGTGCTGGTGGCGATGACGGTACTGGCACTCGGTCTGATGGCGGCTGCGGCGTTGCAAGTACGCGGGACGCAGGCGTTCGACAGGGCCCAGCGAGAGGGCCAGGCGTTGCACCTGGCCCAGGGCCTGCTGGAGCGTGTCAGAGGGGCAGGGCGGCTGACCGACTCCGATGAGGCCGCGTGGCGCGCGCAGGTCATTGCTGCGTTTGGCGCCTCTGCGCAGGGGCACGTCAGCGTCGTCGGTGATGCGATGAAAGTCGAGGTGCAGTGGTCTGGCAGCGATGCGTCACTCAACGTGCAGGGCAGGGTGCTGCCATGAGGTGTCGACAGACTGGCCTGGGATTGCTCGAAACCCTGCTGGCACTGGCCTTGGCTGTGCTGCTGCTGACCGGGGCGAGCCGTTTGCTGCTGTCGGCGCACCAGGCGTGGGCGGTGCAAGGCGTGGCTGCTCGCATGCACGATGACGCGCGTCTGGCGTTGCAGCGCATTGCCGAGGAGGTGCGCATGGCGGGCATGTTCGGCTGCCTACGCCTGGAGCCCGCGCAGTTCCCCAACGCGGGCAGTGCCGAGGCGTTCGCCCGGCCTATCACGATCACCGGCGACAGCCTGACGCTGGTCACAGCCGATCTGTCTGGGTTGCCGGGTCCTGCGGACTGGACCGTCCTTACCGACTGCCTGACCTGGGCCAAGGTGGAGCTTGGCCAGCAGATGGGCGCTGCGGGCGTACTCGCCTTGCCCGTGCGTCAGATACTGTACGAGGTGCGCAATGGTGGCCTGATGTTCACCAGCGCCAGCCAGCGGGCCACCTTGATCGACCAGGTCCGCGGGCTACAGGTGACCCACGTCGAGGTCGAGCAGGGCGAGCGCCTGGACATTGAACTCACCCTGCATGACCCACGCTATCTGTTGACCCAGCGCCATCGGATCAGCGTTGCCTTGCGTAACACAGCAGGTCAGACATGAGGCGCCAGCGCGGGGTGGCGTTGCTGTTGGCACTCGGCTTGAGCCTGTTGCTTGGGCTACTGGCGGCGCAGGTGCTGTACGAGGCGCAGGCCCAACAACGGTTGGTCAGCGAACAGGTGGCCGGGGTGCGAGCGTTCGAGCAGGCTGAGGCGGGGCTGCGCGAAGGCTTGGCGTTGTTGCCGGCAGCGCTTGCGTCGCCGTGCGGTGGGTGTTTGCCGCCGCCGATCCCGCGCGGAGCGCCGGTTGCACCGTGGCGCCCGACCGCCAGCGGTTTCGTGCTGCTGCAAACGTTGGGCAACACCGAGCTGGCGGCTGGCCTGCCCCCGGCGACATCAGTGACCCTGGTACGTGTGACCGCCATCAGTCGGGCCTCGCGCAATCGCCAGGTGCTCGAAGCGGTGTACGCGCTGGGCAGCGATACAGTCCCTTTTCGCGTCAGCTGGCGCCAACGCCTGCGGGAGGGTTGACGTGCAGCAAGGGTTTGGTCTGATCGAATCATTGATTGTCGTGGCGCTGATCGGCATGCTGGCAGCCATTGCCTACCCCAGTTACAACGATGCGCTGCGCCGTGCCGCGCGCAGCGAAGTGGTCGGTGTGCTGCATGACGCGGCTCTGCGCCTGGAGCGTCATCATGCCCGCGTTGGCGGTTATGCCGACAGCCAGCAGTTGTCGACCCCTCTACCCGTGGGCAGCCGCTACTACCGCTTGCAGGCCCTGCGTGACGAAGACAGCTTCACGCTGCTCGCTACGCGCCTGTCGGGCACGTTGATGGCGCACGACCCCTGTGGCGATTTCCAGCTCGACCAGGCTGGTGTACGCGACAATCCGGGCGGCAGCGAGGGTTTTGTCGCGTGCTGGGGAAGCTGAAGGTCGGAAGGTGCCCGTGCACTGTGGAATTACTTCAGGTGTTGGATCGAGCGATGAGCAAGCAAGTAGTGATTGTCGGCGGTGGAGTCATCGGCCTGCTGACAGCGTTCAACCTGGCCGCAGAGGTTGGCCAGGTGGTGGTGTGTGACCAGGGCGAGGTCGGTCGCGAGTCGTCCTGGGCTGGCGGCGGCATCGTCTCGCCGCTCTACCCCTGGCGCTACAGCGCGGCGGTCACGGCGCTGGCGCATTGGTCGCAGGATTTCTACCCGCAGTTGGGCGAGCGCCTGCATGCCGATACCGGCATCGACCCCGAAGTGCATACCACCGGGTTGTATTGGCTGGACTTGGAAGACGAGGCCGAGGCCCTGGCCTGGGCTGCCCGCCAGCAGCGTCCGCTTAGCGCAGTGGACATCTCGGCCGCCTACGACGCAGTGCCGGTGCTCGGTCCGGGCTTCAAGCATGCGGTGTACATGGCCGGTGTGGCCAACGTGCGCAACCCGCGCCTAGTGAAGTCGCTCAAGGCGGCCTTGCAAGCCTTGCCAAACGTGACCTTGCGCGAACATTGCCAGATCGCCGGCTTCGAGCGGGAAGGCGAGCGCGTGATCGGTGTGCAGACCCAGGACGGTGTACTCAAGGCCGACGAGGTGGTGCTTAGCGCTGGCGCCTGGAGCGGCGAGTTGTTACACGCGCTCGGGCTGGTTCTGCCGGTGGAGCCGGTGAAAGGTCAGATGATCTTGTTCAAGTGCGCCGAGGACTTCTTGCCGAGCATGGTGCTGGCCAAGGGGCGCTACGCGATCCCGCGCCGCGATGGGCATATCTTGGTCGGCAGCACCCTGGAACATGCCGGGTACGACAAGACCCCAACCCGTGAGGCGCTCGAAAGCTTGAAAGCCTCGGCCATCGACCTGCTGCCTGCACTGGCCGAGGCCGAAGTGGTCGGGCATTGGGCGGGCTTGCGACCCGGCTCCCCGGAGGGCATTCCCTACATTGGCGAGTTGCCCGGCCATGCGGGGCTGTGGCTGAACTGCGGGCATTATCGCAATGGTCTGGTGCTGGCGCCGGCTTCGTGCCAGTTGCTTACCGACCTGCTGCTGGAACGCCAGCCGATCATCGATCCGGCGCCCTATGCGCCGGCAGGGCGTCTGGGCTAGCACGCCACGCAGGGTGCGCGGCGCTCGGCTTAGCCCTGGCGCCCCGGCCCTTGTTGCAGATGCTGCTGGCTGCAATACCACTGCTTGCCCTGCTGCAATGCACGATCATTGGGCAGGTGCACGCCGCAATGGGCGCAACGCACCATCTTCAGCGGGTCGTCGAGGCGCGGCTCGGCGGGCGATTGCTGGCTGATCTTGAACTTGCGCCACAGCCAGTAGACGGCGGCGATCAGGGCGATCCAGAAGAGTAGGCGAACCATGGTGTCCAGCTTGTCGATGTCAGAAGCCGACAGTCTAGGACGCAGGCATAAAAAAAGGGAGGCCCAAGGCCTCCCTTTCGCGTTGACGGCTGTGTCAGTCGAACAGACCAAAGGTCATGTAGCTGAACCACGAGCGGTCTTTCTCGGCTTCTTTCGGGCCTTCCGGCAGGATCGGGTCGCCGTTCTCGTCTTTTGGCAGCAGGTCCTGTGGCATCTCGGCACGGGCGTCCTGGAACTGACGGACCACGTCCTGGTTGGCGCGAGTTTCACCCGGCGGCAGCGGGGTTTCGGTCTCGATCAGGCCCAGGGTGGCCTTGGACAGCCAGGAGCGGTTGCCGTTTTCGTCTTCCTTGGCAACGAACTGGCCATCGACCAGGCTCGGGTGCTCTGGGTAGTTGAGCTTGAGGGTTTCCAGGCTGGTGGCGGCCAGTTCGTCCAGGTGCATGCGCTGGTAGGCTTCGACCATCACCGCCAGGCCGTCGCCGACCGATGGGGTTTCCTGGAAGTTCTCGACCACGTAGCGGCCACGGTTGGCAGCGGCCACATAGGCTTCGCGGCTCAGGTAGTAGTTGGCCACATGGATCTCGTAGGAGGCCAGCAGGTTGCGCAGGTAGATCATGCGCTGCTTGGCGTCCGGCGAGTAGCGGCTGTTCGGGAAGCGGCTGGTCAGCTGGGCGAACTCGTTGTACGAGTCGCGCGCTGCACCCGGGTCACGCTTGGTCATGTCCAGCGGCAGGAAGCGCGCCACCAGGCCACGGTCCTGGTCGAACGAGGTCAGGCCCTTGAGGTAGTAGGCGTAGTCGACGTTCGGGTGCTGCGGGTGCAGGCGGATGAAGCGCTCGGCAGCCGACTTGGCAGCCTCGGGCTCGGAGTTCTTGTAGTTGGCGTAGATCAGCTCGAGCTGGGCCTGGTCGGCGTAGCGACCGAACGGGTAGCGCGACTCCAGGGCCTTGAGCTTGTTCACGGCGCTGGTGTAGCTGTGGCTGTCCAGGTCGGCCTGCGCCTGCTGGTACAGCTCGGCCTCGCTGAGGTTCTCGTCAATGACTTCCTTGTTCGAGGAACAGGCAGCGGTGAGCCCGAGGATGGCGATCAGCAGCAGGTGTTTCACTTGCATGGCGGCTTGCGTCCCTTTGACGGCCGCTGTCTTGGGCGGTGCCGTCCTGTTATGATGAGCGCCCCCGGCCAAACCCCGGGGCAAAAGAAGCCGTATTTAACCACAAGCGCGCAGCCGAAACCAAAGGCTGAACGCCCGTCGATTCGAGCATGTCCGAGATCATTCAACTTAGCGCAGAGGTCCCGTCCGAACTGGGCGGCCAACGCCTCGACCAAGTCGCCGCCCAACTCTTCTCCGAGTACTCGCGCTCGCGCCTGTCTTCGTGGATCAAAGATGGCCGTCTGACCGTCGATGGCGCGGTGCTGCGACCGCGCGACACCGTCCATGGCGGTTCCATCCTGGCCCTTGAGGCCGAGCAGGAAGCCCAGGGCGAATGGGTGGCTCAGGACATCGAGCTGGACATCGTCTATGAAGACGACCAGATCCTGGTGATCAACAAGCCCGCCGGGCTGGTGGTCCACCCTGCGGCTGGCCATCCAGACGGAACCCTGCTCAACGCCTTGCTGCATCATGTTCCCGACATCGTCAACGTGCCGCGTGCCGGCATTGTGCATCGTCTGGACAAGGACACCACCGGCCTGATGGTGGTGGCCAAGACCCTGCAGGCGCAGACCAACCTGGTCGACCAGCTGCAAAAACGCTCGGTCAGTCGTATCTACGAGTGCATCGTGGTCGGCGTGGTGATTGCCGGAGGCAAGATCGATGCCCCGATCGGCCGTCACGGTGGCGAGCGCCAGCGCATGGCGGTGACCGAAGGCGGCAAGCCTGCGGTCAGCCACTACCGCGTGCTCAAGCGTTTCCGTTCGCACACCCATGTGCGGGTCAAGCTGGAAACCGGCCGTACCCACCAGATCCGTGTGCACATGGCGCATGTCGGCTACCCGCTGGTAGGCGACCAGACCTACGGCGTACGCTTCCGCATTCCACCGGCCGCCAGCGTGGCGATGGTCGAGGCGGTCAAGCACTTCCCGCGTCAGGCTCTGCACGCGCGCTTCCTGGCACTCGACCACCCAACCACTGGTGAGCGCATGGAGTGGGCTTCGCCGCTGCCGGACGACTTCACCTGGTTGCTGTCGCTGCTCAGCCAGGACCGCGAGAGCTTTATCGGATGAGTGGCCTGGCGCCGTCGCTGATCTTGCCTGATTGGCCGGCTCCGGCCACGGTCCGCGCCTGCGTCACCACTCGCCAGGGCGGGGTTAGCCTGCCGCCCTATGAAACCTTCAACCTCGGTGATCATGTGGGCGACGACCCGCAGGCGGTCGCCGAGAATCGCCGCCGCCTGCGCGATGAGTTCGCCATCAAGCCCGCCTGGCTCAAGCAGGTGCATGGTGTGGTCGTCGCTGACGCCGACCCCGCGCTGGTCGCCGAGGCCGATGCCAGCTGGACCGACCAGCCCGGTATCGCCTGCACCGTGATGACTGCCGATTGCCTGCCTGCGCTGTTCTGCGACCGCGCCGGCACGCGCGTGGCGGCCGCCCATGCCGGCTGGCGCGGGCTGGCCGGTGGGGTGCTGGAGGCGACCCTCGAACGTCTCGCCTTACCTGCCGATGACGTGCTGGTGTGGCTGGGCCCGGCGATTGGTCCGCAGGCGTTCGAGGTCGGCATGGAAGTGCGCGATGCGTTCACCGCGCAACACCCCGAAGCCTTCGACGCCTTCGTGCCGGGCGAGCGCCCTGGCAAGCTGATGGCCGACATCTATGCACTGGCGCGTATCCGCCTGGCCGCGCGTGGCGTTACCGCGGTGTATGGCGGCGGCTTTTGCACGGTCAGCGACCCGCGCTTCTTCTCCTATCGCCGCACCCCGCAGGGTGGGCGCTTCGCCTCGTTGGTCTGGCTGAATACGCGCTAGCTAGCGTGCGCTTCTATCTTCGCGGGTAAACCGCTCCCACAGGGACTGCACCGCTATTACGTGCAGTGGATACCCCGTGGGAGCGGGTTTACCCCCGAATGCCCCAGCGCCCATCCTCCAGGCTGATCTCTGTCAACCCCGCTACGCTTGAATCTTCCAGAATCACCCTTATCTATTGGTCATCTCAGGCAGGTTCATCATCAAGGTGCTGTCCATCGCTCCGCCTGCCCTTTAAAGGAAGGTATCCCCATGCGAATAGATCGATTGACCAGCAAGCTGCAACTGGCGTTATCCGACTCCCAATCCCTGGCTGTGGGCATGGACCACCCAGCCATCGAGCCCCTGCACCTGTTGCAGGCGCTGATCGACCAGCAGGGCGGCTCGATCAAGCCGCTGCTGATGCAGGTTGGCTTCGACATCAACAGCCTGCGCAAGGCGTTGACCAAAGAACTCGATCAACTGCCGAAAATCCAGAACCCCACTGGCGACGTGAACATGTCCCAGGATCTGGCGCGCCTGCTCAACCAGGCCGACCGTCTGGCCCAGCAGAAGGGCGACCAGTTCATCTCCAGCGAACTGGTGCTACTCGCCGCCATGGACGAGAACAGCAAGGTCGGCAAGTTGCTGCTGGGCCAGGGCGTGAGCAAGAAGGCCCTGGAAAACGCCATCAACAACCTGCGCGGCGGTGCGGCGGTCAACGACGCCAATGCCGAAGAGTCCCGCCAGGCCCTGGATAAGTACACCGTCGACCTGACCAAGCGTGCCGAAGAAGGCAAGCTCGACCCGGTGATTGGCCGTGACGACGAAATCCGCCGTACCGTGCAGGTGCTGCAACGCCGCACCAAGAACAACCCGGTGCTGATTGGCGAGCCCGGCGTGGGCAAGACCGCCATCGCCGAGGGCTTGGCCCAGCGCATCATCAACGGCGAAGTGCCCGACGGCCTCAAAGGCAAGCGTCTGCTGGCGCTGGACATGGGTGCGCTGATTGCCGGTGCCAAATATCGCGGTGAGTTCGAAGAGCGCCTCAAAGGCCTGCTCAACGAGCTGTCCAAGCAGGAAGGCCAGATCATCCTGTTCATCGACGAGTTGCACACCATGGTCGGTGCCGGCAAAGGCGAGGGCGCCATGGACGCGGGCAACATGCTCAAGCCCGCCCTGGCGCGTGGTGAGCTGCACTGCGTCGGCGCCACCACGCTCAACGAATACCGCCAGTTCATCGAGAAGGACGCCGCGCTCGAGCGCCGCTTCCAGAAAGTGCTGGTCGAAGAGCCGAGCGAGGAAGACACCATCGCCATCCTGCGCGGCCTCAAAGAACGTTATGAAGTGCACCACAAGGTAGCCATCACTGACGGCGCGATCATTGCCGCCGCCAAGCTCAGCCATCGCTACATCACCGACCGCCAACTGCCGGACAAGGCCATCGACCTGATCGACGAAGCCGCCAGCCGCATCCGCATGGAAATCGACTCCAAGCCCGAAGTGCTAGACCGTCTCGACCGTCGCCTGATTCAGCTGAAGGTGGAATCCCAGGCGCTGAAGAAAGAACAAGACGAAGCGGCCAAGAAGCGCTTGGAGAAACTCACCGAAGAAATCGAGCGCCTGGAACGGGAATACTCCGACCTCGAAGAAATCTGGGCCTCGGAAAAGGCCGAGGTGCAAGGTTCTGCACAGATCCAGCAGAAGATCGAGCAAGCCCGCCAGGAACTGGAAGCTGCGCGCCGTAAAGGCGACCTGAGCCGCATGGCCGAGTTGCAGTATGGGGTCATCCCGGACCTGGAACGCAGCCTGCAGATGGTCGACCAGCACGGCAAGACCGAGAACCAGTTGCTGCGCAACAAAGTGACCGAGGAAGAAATCGCCGAAGTGGTCTCCAAGTGGACCGGTATCCCGGTCTCGAAAATGCTCGAAGGCGAGCGCGAAAAACTGCTGAAGATGGAAGGCCTGCTGCACCAGCGCGTGATCGGCCAGGACGAGGCGGTGACCGCCGTGGCCAACGCCGTACGCCGTTCGCGCGCCGGGCTGTCCGACCCCAATCGCCCCAGCGGTTCGTTCCTCTTCCTCGGCCCGACCGGTGTGGGTAAGACCGAGCTGTGCAAGGCGCTGGCAGAGTTCCTCTTCGACACCGAAGAGGCCATGGTGCGCATCGACATGTCCGAATTCATGGAGAAACACTCGGTTGCGCGTCTGATCGGGGCGCCGCCAGGTTATGTCGGTTATGAAGAGGGCGGTTACCTGACCGAAGCCGTGCGGCGCAAACCGTACTCCGTGGTGCTGCTGGACGAGGTGGAGAAAGCCCACCCGGATGTGTTCAACGTGTTGCTGCAAGTGCTCGAAGACGGCCGCCTGACCGACAGCCATGGGCGTACCGTGGATTTTCGCAACACGGTGATCGTGATGACCTCCAACCTGGGCTCGGCGCAGATCCAGGAGCTGGCGGGTGATCGCGAGGCGCAGCGTGCGGCAGTGATGGACGCCGTGGGCTCTCACTTCCGTCCAGAGTTCATCAACCGCATCGACGAGGTGGTGGTGTTCGAGCCACTGGGCCGCGAGCAGATCGCCGGCATCACCGAGATCCAGCTCGGCCGCCTGCGCAGCCGTCTGGCAGAGCGCGAGTTGTCGTTGAGCTTGAGCCCGGAGGCGTTGGACAAGCTGATCGCCGTCGGATACGACCCGGTGTATGGCGCGCGGCCGCTCAAGCGTGCAATCCAGCGCTGGATCGAAAACCCGCTGGCGCAGTTGATCCTCGGTGGCCAGTTCGTGCCCGGGGCTGCGATCACCGCGAAGGTGGAGGGGGACGAGATCGTCTTCGCCTGATCCCCGCCGCTAATCAACCTTGCTGGGGCTGCTTTGCAGCCTTTCGAGAATGGTTTTCGCTGTCACTGTAGGAGCGGCCTTATGCCGCGAAAGGGCCGCGCAGCGGCCCCAGACCCCGCCGCTCCTCCGGTATTTCGGGCCTCTGGCATAACCTGCTGAAAATTTTGAAAAAAATGCTTGCACAAAATTCAGAGTACCCCTAATATTCGCCCCGCTGTCAGGCACTAAGCGAATCACCAGCAACATCGGTGACCGCAAAACAACTTACAAATCAGTAAGTTGAATGAAAAAAAGTGGTTGACAAGCAAAACGAAGAATGTAGAATAGCCGGCCTCAGCAGCGACAACGCTAAAGAGTTCGAAGCTAACACAGGCTTCGAAGTGGTAAGAGTTGTACCGAAGTTCAGTTCCGCGATAGCTCAGTCGGTAGAGCAAATGACTGTTAATCATTGGGTCCCTGGTTCGAGTCCAGGTCGCGGAGCCAATCTCGGGGTGTAGCGCAGTCCGGTAGCGCGCCTGCTTTGGGAGCAGGATGTCAGGAGTTCGAATCCCCTCACCCCGACCATTTTTAGGGTCGTTAGCTCAGTTGGTAGAGCAGTTGGCTTTTAACCAATTGGTCGTAGGTTCGAATCCTACACGACCCACCATGTAAAAAGGGCATCTCGAATGAGATGCCCTTTTTCTTTTGTCTGCGTTTTTTCCCGCTGCTCTACTAGCCTGTGGCGTGCCGCGCAGGAGCAGCGCTTCATGGCAGTGACCGCCTGTGTATTCATCGCCACCAGCCCGGATGGCTTCATCGCTCGCGAAGACGGCGGCCTAGCTTGGTTGCTGAGCGTCACCACCTCCACCGACGAACACGGTTATGCAGGCTTCATGGCCGGTATCGATACGCTGGTGATGGGGTGCGCAACGCTCGAAAAAGTCATGGCGTTCGAGGGGGCAGGGGGTTGCGTTGTTCGGCGGGCAGGCCAAGGACGTGCCGTTGCGGCACCTGCGTACGACCAGTTATGAGAGTGGGTTCGTGCAGAGCACGTATCGTGTCGAGCGCTGAGCGATGGTGGCACCGGCGCAGCCGGTGTTCGCGGCTGAAGCCGCTCCCACAGGGTATGCGGCGCGCTTGCGAAATCAGTTCTCTGCGCGACAGCGTAGCCCAAAGGGCTGGGTAATCTCCCACAGGTGCAGTGCTGTATTCAGCGCTTTGCACCATCCCGTAGGAGCGGCTTGAGCCGCGAACACCGGCGCAGCCGGTGCCATCCTCCGCGTGGTCTGCTTCGCGGGAGTCCGGTAAACCCGCTACCACAGGATGGTGCAACGCCTGAATCCAGCGCTGCACCACCTTCTTCGTGGCTTAGTGCAACTTCAGGCGTGGCTCGGTGCCGCGACCAATCTTGCTGCCCAGCATCAGCATCGCCGTGCGGAAGAACCCGTACAGCGCCATCTGGTGCATGCGGTACAGCGACACGTAGAACATCCGCGCCAGCCAGCCTTCCAGCTTCACGCTGCCCATCAAGTTACCCATCAGGTTGCCCACCGCCGAGAAGCGCGACAGCGACACCAGCGAGCCGTAGTCTTTGTACGCATAGGTCAGCAGTGGCTTGCCTTCAAGGCGCGCGACGAGACTCTTGGCCAGGGTCGAAGCCTGTTGGTGTGCGGCCTGGGCCCGTGGCGGCACGTTGCGGTCGCTGCCCGGCTGCGGGCAGGCGGCGCAATCGCCGAAGGCGAAGATATCGTCGTCCAGGGTAGTCTGCAGGGTCGGGCGCACCACGAGCTGGTTGATGCGGTTGGTTTCCAGCCCGTCGATGTCTTTCAGGAAGCTCGGTGCACGAATGCCCGCCGCCCAGACTTTCAGGCTGGCCTGGATCACTTCACCGTCGGCCGTCTTCAAGCCGCCCTCAGTCACCTCGCTGACCGCCGCATTGGTCATCACGGTGACGCCGAGTTTTTCCAAGGTCTTGTGCACTGGCACGCTGATGCGTTCTGGCAGCGCGGGCAGCACGCGCGGCCCAGCCTCGATCAGGGTGATGTGCATGTCCTTGGGCTGGATGCGGTCCAGGCCGTAGGCCGCCAATTCATGCGCAGCGTTGTGCAGTTCAGCCGCCAGTTCCACGCCGGTGGCGCCAGCACCGACGATGGCCACGCTGATCTTCTCGCTTTGCGGCGCACCGGCGTGAGCACGCAGGTAGTGGTTGAGCAACTGCTGGTGGAAGCGCTCGGCCTGCTTGCGGCTGTCCAGGAAAATGCAGTGCTGGGCCGCGCCCAGGGTACCGAAGTCGTTGGTGTTGCTGCCCACGGCGATCACCAGGCTGTCGTAGCCCAAGGTTCGCGCAGGTAGCAACTCGCGGCCTTCTTCGTCGAGGGTCGCCGCCAGCTGGATCTGCTTGCTCTCACGGTCCAGGCCACTCATGCGGCCGAGCTGGAAGTTGAAGTGGTTCCACTTGGCCTGGGCCACGTAGTTCAGTTCGTCTTCCGAAGAGTTGAGCGAGCCGGCAGCCACTTCATGCAGCAGCGGCTTCCAGATGTGGGTCAGGTTGGCATCAACCAGGGTGATTTCGGCGCGCTTGCGCTTGCCCAGGGTCTTACCCAGGCGGGTCGCCAGTTCCAGGCCGCCGGCGCCGCCGCCGACAATCACGATGCGATGAGTCATGGGGATATCTCACAAGTTTTACGGAATGCGTGGGCACAAGGCCCGGCCGTGTCCGGCACGAGGGGCGGGCGAGCGCAAGGCAGCTCATAGCACCAGTCCACTCAGCAGGCGGCTCAAGAGGCCCAGACCGATGGTCACGGCCACCACCAGCAGCAGGAGCAGCCAAGGCCGGAATGGCCTGCGCTCTACACGGTGCTGGGGGGCGCTCAGATACTCATCGACGCGACGCTGATCTTCTGGATTCAGACGGCTGGTCATGTGGGCCTCGTCAGATAGACGTTTGTGACTGCGTATACGCCACAGCGTTCACGCAAGCGCTTGAAGCCAATGATAATGCGTTCTATCGCTGGCGCCGAGTGTACGCCATCGCACACCCACTCGGCAGTGGATCAAAGACTGATGCCCACATCGAACACGATGCTGCGCCCCAGGTTGGCACGCAGAAAGTCCGGCGCGTCCGGGTGGGCGAAGATCACCCGGGCGAAGGTTGGCCCGACCAGCGACAGTGAACGCCAACCCTGGCGCAGGTACTCGGTTGGCGGCGGGAAGTGGCTGTTGAGGTCAAGCACTTCGCGCTTGAGGCTGGCGAAGGCGATGATGTCCAGCTCCCCAAGGTCGAGCCCACGTTCGCGGTAGTTGTGCGCCTTTTTACGCAGGGTCGGGCCCAGGCGCGCGAGCAGTTCGTGCGCGCTGATGCGCCGGGGGCGTACCTCGCGGCGCACCAGTTGGCTCAATGAAAACGCGCTGCGCCGACGTTGCAGCTCCTCGCGCCACTCATCGTTGAGGCGCCGCCCTTCGTCGAGCACGAAGAACACCTCGAACGCGGCATCGCGAAACAGCACATCCGGTGGCTCTTGCCCGGCGGGGGTGAAGTCCTCGCTGCGGTAGGCAATGTTCAGCCCTTGCAGCAGGCGCTGGCAGACCCAACGCTCGCGCTCCCATTTGCGGGCATTGGACAGGAACGCATTGGCTTGTTCGGCCTGGATGGTAAGCAGGCGCAGATAGTCTGAGTCATCCATGCCCTCAAGCTTAGTCGCTAAATCATGACGGTAAGATGCTGTTTGTGCGTGGGAATCGGCGAGACAGGTAAAACCTGGAATCGGTGTAGACTCAGGCTTATCCACAAGATACGAAGGGGTATGCGCGGTGATCAGTGCACAGGTGTTGTCCGCCACCAGCCTCACCCTGGGCTGGCTCGGCTATGTACCCTTGTTGCTCTGGGCCATCAGCCGTACGCGCTGGATAGAACTGTGCACCGACAGCCGCCGCCAGCACCTGCTGTTCGGCACGGTGTTCGGGCTGTTCGCGCTGTGGCTGGTGCGCCGCGACTTCGACACCGGGGTGTCGTACCACTTCATCGGCATGACCGCCGTCACCCTGTTGCTGGACTGGCCGCTGGCGGTGCTCGGCGGCTTTCTGGCGCAATTGGGCCTGTTGCTGCTGGGCCGCCAGGACCTCGCGGCCATTGGTGTCAATGGCCTGTTGATCGTGGGCCTGCCAGTGTTGGTCACCGAGGCCTGCGCGATTCTGGTCGAGCGCGCGCAGCCACGTAACCTGTTCGTGTACATCTTCTGTTGCGGATTCTTCCCCGCCGCACTCACGGTATTGCTGTGCCTGGGCGCCGCGCTTGGGCTGCTGTGGCTGGACGAGCGCTTCGCCCTGCCGGAGTGGCTGAGCGACTTCGTCGGTTACCTGTGGCTGATGATGTTCCCCGAGGCATTCATCAACGGCACGCTGATCAGCGCCCTGGTGGTGTTCTGCCCGGAGTGGCTGGAGACGTTCAACCGCACCCGCTACCTGCAAGCGCCTTGGAAGGATGAGGAACGCTGAAAACACCACGGGGCAAGTCCGCCCCGTGATCGCGCTACCTGGGCCGACTCAGTGGCGCGGCTCCAGGTCCCCCGAATACAGCTCATCCTCCGATTCATGCGCCCCTGCGATCTTGTGCTCTTCGGCCGCCCACGCGCCCAGGTCGATCAGCTTGCAGCGGTCCGAGCAAAACGGCCGGAACGGGCTCTTGTCGCCCCATTCCACAGGCGCCCCGCAGGTTGGGCAATCAACGGTCATTGGCTGGCTCATGGCTGGCCTCCTCGCAAAGTCAGGTAAAAGTGGTGCAGGCGGTCAATCTGCGCATGCAGCGCGAGCAGGTCGCTGTCATTGACCACCACGTCATCGGCATGGCGCAGCCGCTCTTCGCGGGCCAACTGGGCCCCGAGGATCGCCTGCACCTGTTCAGGGCTGGTGTTGTCGCGCTGCAAGGTGCGCTGCACCTGCAACGCGGTAGGGGCGTCGATCACCAGGATGCGTTGGGTCTTCTGGTGCTGGCCCGACTCGATCAACAACGGCGACACATACACCGCATACGGCGATTCGGCCTTGGCCAGGTAGTTGAAAATCTCCTGACCGATCAGTGGATGCAGCAACTGCTCCAGCCATTGGCGCTGGGCCGGATCGGCGAAGATCAGCTGGCGCAACGCGGCGCGGTCGAGCTGGCCGTCGGCATGCAGCACAGTGGGGCCAAAGCGCTCGACAATGCTCGCCAGGGCCGGGCGGCCGGGTTCGACCACCCAGCGTGCAGCCTGGTCGGCATCGACCAGGTGCACGCCGAGTTCGACGAAACGCTCGGCGGCGGCGCTCTTGCCGCTGCCGATGCCGCCGGTCAGGCCGAGAATCCAGGGGGTGAAAGGCGCTGTGCTCATCAGGTTCCAAGCAGTTGCAGGTAAGAGGCGACTATTTCATCACCCCAGAGCAGCGCGATCCACCCCGCAATCGCCAGATACGGCCCAAAGGGGATCGGCGCACCGCGCTGCGCACGCCGCAAACGCAGCAACACCACGCCGATCAGCGCCCCGGCCAGCGACGCGCCGAGTACCGTCAGCGGCAAGATCTGCCAGCCGCCCCAGGCACCGAGCATCGCCAGCAGCTTGAAGTCGCCATAGCCCATGCCCTCTTTGCCGGTGAGCAAGCGGAACAGCCAGTACACCGACCACAGGCTCAGATACCCGAGCACCGCGCCCCACAGCGCATCGGCCAGCGGCACGAGCAGGCCAAAGGCATTGACCACCATCCCCAGCCACAGCAACGGCAGCACCAACACATCGGGCAACAGTTGATGGTCGGCATCGATCAGGCTCAAGCCCAGCAGCCCCCAGCTCAGCAACAGTACCGCCAGCGCCGGCACCCCCGGCCCGAAATGCCAGGCCACCAGCAGCGACAGCAGCGCGCAAGCCAGCTCCACCAGCGGATAGCGTGGGCTGATCCGCCCCTTGCACCCTGCGCAACGCCCACCCAAGGCCAGGTAGCTGAGCAGCGGGATGTTTTCCCAGGCGCGGATTCGGTGCTGGCAATGCGGGCAGTGCGAGGCCGGCTGGCACAGGTCGTAGCGCGGCTGCGGCGTTTCCGGCAAGCCCAGCATCGCCTGCGCCTCGCGCTGCCATTGGCGTTCGAGCATCACCGGCAAGCGGTGCGCCAACACATTCAGAAAACTGCCGACCAGCAGCCCCAGCAACGCGGCCAGGCAATAAAAGAAAGGCGGGTGGTCGAGGATAACGCTCCAGGCACTCATGTTCAGGTCCATCGCATACAAGGTGTGGGGATCTGCCGCGAGCCAGCCATCACATCAGGCTACCCAACTGGAAGATCGGCAAGTACATCGCCACCACCAGGCCACCTACCAGCAGCCCGAGGATCAGCACGATGGCGGGCTCGAGCAGCGTGGTCAACTGCCCCAGCGCTTCGCCGACCTGCTCTTCGTAGTGCTGCGCGGCCTTGCACAGCATCTGATCGAGGGTGCCGCTGGATTCCCCAACAGCCACCAACTGGCGCAGCAACGGCGGAAACAGCCCGTCAGCCGCCATCGCCCGCTCCAGCCCTAGGCCATGCGCGACCCGCTGGCGTAGCCCGATAATCGCCTGCTCGTGCAACGCATCGCCACTTACCGGCGCCACCGTTTCCAGCGCATCCAGCAGCGCCACCCCCGCGCCATAGGCCGTGCCCAGGCTACGCGCAAAGCGCGCCATGGCTGCCTGCCCGAGCAGACGCCCCAGCACCGGTAGCCGCAGTATCTGGCGCAACATCCACAGCCGCCCCGGCAGATAGCGCCGATACACCTCACGCCCCGTCACACCCGCCACCACCCCCAGCAGCGCCAGCCACCACGCGTGCAGGCCCAGCCCTGTGGACATGTCGATCACCCACTGGGTAAACGCCGGCAGCGCCTGCTCGGCACTGGCGAACATTCCTTCGAAGCGTGGCACCACTTCCAGCAACAGCAGCGCAGCCACCCCCAAGCCGGTCAGCAGCAGCAGGGCAGGGTAGAGCATTGCCTTGCGCACCTTACGCCGCAGCGCCTGGCGTGTTTCGAGCATCGACGCCAACTGCTCCAGTTGCCGGTCGAGCGTGCCGGACTGCTCACCCACCCGCACCAGGTCGCAGTAAAGCGTATCGAACACGTGCGCATAGCGCCGCAAGGCTTGCGCCAGCGCCAACCCCTGCGCCACATCCCGGCTCAAGCGCTCTACCAGCGTACGCATTGGCGCATCCGCGTTGCTGCGCGCCATCACCTCGAACGCTTGCAACAGCGGCACCCCAGCGGTGAGCAAGGTTGCCAATTGCCGGCTGAACCCCGCCGCATCCACCTTGCCCTCGCGCTGTGGCCACCGCCAGCGCGGTCTGCCCGCGGGCCGCACCGAGGTGACGCGGATCCCCTGCTGGCGCAACCACGCCTGCACGAACGCCGGGCTGCGCCCAGCCTGTTGGCCGTGTTGAGAAACCCCCGTGGCAGTGACGCCCTCCCAGGCGTAGAGACGAGTAGAAGCTGGCATGCGAGAGTCCTTTTCGCTAAAGCGACAAGCCTGGTAACAGCTTGCCGGGCCCATTCCCGGGCGCGTTTTACTGACGCTCACTAGAGTAGTCCAGCGACGATGACGCACCGCCGCCCAGGGGTGACAAAAGGTGTCGGTTCAGGCCTACTGCGCCGCTGCCGGCGGCGCGTCGCATTTCGCCGACTGGCGTTCACGCATTGCAAAGGAACACCGCTCATGAAAGGGCAACGTGGTATCACCCTGATCGAACTGATGATCGTCGTAGCGATCATTGGCATTCTGGCGACCATCGCCGTCCCGATGTACACCGACCACCAGGCCCGTGCCAAAGCCGGCGCCGCGCTGTTGGAAGTCACCGCGCTCAAGACCCCGATGGAGCTGCGCCTGAACGACGGCAAGGACGTCGCCGATGTCGCCAGCCTGGGCGGTCAAGCCAGCACCAGCCATTGCGCCATCACCGCCAGCGGCACCGCTTCCAGCGGCGCGGCGAGCATCGCCTGCACCCTGGCCGACGCCCCGGCCAATGTGCTCGGCAAGACCCTCACCCTGACCCGCACCCAGGCCGGCTGGCGATGCGTGACCACGGTGGACCCAGACCTCGCGCCGAGCGGCTGCACAGCGCAGTGAAAGTGAATTGAAACAGAGGTTTGCGTAACGGACACGGCAGTGGTACGTTGCGCAACACGCCGGTGTAGCTCAGTCGGTAGAGCAGCGCACTCGTAACGCGAAGGTCGCAGGTTCGATTCCTGTCTCCGGCACCAGTTCAGGTTCCAGCGAAGGCTACCAAAATCTCTGGAACCCCCGTAAAACCCGCCTTCTGGCGGGTTTTTTCGTTATGGCGTTCCGTCGGATTCCGACAGCTACCAGCCGATTTAGGGGTAACGTTTGGGATAAAGTCGATTCGATAAAGGGGTTTACCCTTATGGCTCGTACTACTGCTCCCCTGACCGACACCGCATGCCGCTCGGCCAAACCAACTGACCGCCCATACAAGCTTTTCGACGGTGACGGTCTTTACCTCCTTGTTTACCCCAATGGCCGCAAAGGCTGGCGCCTCCGGTATGTGAAACCGGATGGGCGCGAGGGGCTGACCTCGTTTGGCAACTATCCAGTCATCGGTCTCGCAGATGCTCGGCAGAAACGTCTGGAAACTAAGCGGATGCTGGCTGAAGGTATTGATCCGATTGCGTCCAAGCAGCAGGCCAAAGCCGAGGCGGTTGTCAGAGGCCACACATTCGAACGCGTTGCCTTGGACTGGCATAAGGAAATGTCCGTGAAGTGGGCGCCTGGCCATTCGCGGACTGTGCTCAGTCGTTTAAAGACTCACGTACTCCCGCTGCTCGGCGCACGCGCCATCGTTGATCTGGATACCTTCGACCTCATGCAGCCGCTGGAAGAGATCAAGAAACGCGGCACTATTGATGTGGCGTTGAGGGTACAAAACTACCTGCAAAGCATCATGCGTGAGGCGAAGCGGCTGCGGCTGATCACAGTGAACCCTGCATATGATCTTGAGGGCTTCATCAGCGCGCCACGGGTTACGCATCGGCCTGCACTCCCGCTGTCTCGTCTGCCTGAGCTGATGGACCGCATCGAGAACTACAAGGGACGCACGCTTACTCGGCTGACAGTCATGCTGTCGCTGCATGTGTTTGTCCGGTCCAGCGAGTTGCGCTTCGCACGTTGGAGTGAGTTCGATCTGAAGCGCGGAATATGGGAGATACCTGACACGCGGCCCGCGTTGGATGGTGTTCCGTATTCGACCAGAGGAACGAAGATGGCGGGCGACATCCATCTTGTCCCTCTGTCACCGCAAGCGGTGGCGCTGCTCGAACAGATTCATGCGATCACGGGGTACTTCGATTTGGTGTTCACCAGTGACGCTCGCTCGTGGAAGCCAATGTCTGAGAACACGGTCAACAGCGCTTTGCGGAACATGGGCTACGACACCAAGACTGAAATTTGCGGGCATGGCTTTCGGTCCATGGCGTGCAGTGCCTTGGTCGAATCCGGGCTGTGGTCAGAGACGGCTATCGAGCGGCAGATGAGCCACAGGGAGCGCAACAATGTTCGGGCGGCGTATATCCACAAGGCGGAGTTTCTGGAGGAACGGCGAATGATCATGAGTTGGTGGAGCCGCTACCTCGACGCGAACCGGCAGGAGCATATTTCGCCGCATGAGTTCGCGAATCAGACCGGGGCAAACGTTTCTCGCCTAAGAGCAAGGCGTGGCGCAGTCGAGTGAGCGCACGGCTTTGAAATTTCGGTGATCTGTTTTCCATGCGGGTCCATCCAAACAGGGCTGCAAAGCCGCCCTGTTTGGATGGACCTCACCTAAAAATCAGAAGCACCAAATCGGCCACTGGAAACCACAGTGTTCCGTACGCGCCCAATGCCATTTTTAATCGGAAAATCCAGCGGGCAAGTCGCTTGACCCTCTCGGATTGCGGGCGTAGAAAAGACAGTGCAAAGGCTGTCGTTGACAGCACCCCCAGGTGACCCGAACCTTCAAGGTCACGCCGCTCCTGCGGTGGTTCTCCCCCCAAATGGCGATTCGCGTCCGGCAGCTCGCCCGGTCACCTCCCCGGTGATGGATGCCTACTTCAGATCATGGCCCTCGTGCGCCAGACAACACTTTCTACTTCGCTGCCCTGCAGCAACCTTTCCGCTTGGCCGAATCTTGCGCCAACCTAGGCCCGTCTCTTTCTCCAGGAAAGAGACGGGCGCTCCTGACACTGCTGCAGCCCTCATCGCATTTGGCTTTGCGGCAACTTCACTCGTGACAATCGGCGTGACAACCGCCGATGTCACCAGCAACAGCGCTGTAGATGATGGTGCCGCAGACCAAGGAATGGACTGCACCTGACTGACAGTCAGGCATGCCCCGGTCATCGCATCGCTGTGTTCACCTGGCTCAGGATCTTCAGGCACTGGTCTCGTCAGCCAATGCAGCCTCCACCCGCCCACCGGCAACGGTGCTCAGGGGGCCAGATCATGAGATGCCCTTGCTCCCGGTCGTAAGGAGCCGCCAGTCCCGCGTTAGAGGAAACTCCCACAGGTCGCAGGGGCCTTGATCCCTGATAACACTCAACATTCTTGGCGGGATGACGTGGGACGAGGATCGGAGATTGGAAGATGAGGTGACCGACATGGCATTGGTGGGTAGACGCGATGGCCGTAATTTCGGCTACGGCAGGCAATTGAGCTACGCAGGGCCGCAAGTGCTGATAAGCATGTTTCTCACCAATCGTGGCCCAGCGGATGCCATCTTGTCATGCAAGGACTGAGCAGACTCCACAGCTTCCTCTCGACGATCTAAGTCGACTGCCTCACCTAGTCGGCGAACGGTGTTGTAGCTTTCGTCATCACCTCGGAACTCGCCGACATTCTACTTCAGCAAGCTGAATAGGTTGGCAGCAAATGAGTCGATCAATACAGCGTCTGGCTGGTGAATTCACATCGACGCCGCTTGCTCGGTAATATGCTGCCCCGTGCCACGAATAATCGGGCGGCGAACGCGAGGGATTGAGAAGGTGAAGATGTGGGAACCTGTATCGGGGGTGTTCTGGAGCACACCGCCTGCACCAGTCGTTACGCCGGAGGTGGCGACGCCGCTACCTGTGTCGACAGCTATCTATTGTGGCTTGCTGTTGGCCGTGATCATCCCACTTACAATCAGGCATATTTCGACAATGATACGCCCTGAGGGCCTGGATCTGCGCAAGCATCTGGGCTTGATCGGGTTCATTCTGACCTTGGCTTACTTTGCGGTAATCTTTCCATTGATCTGGGGGCGTATTGGCACACTAGGTACTATGCCCCTGAACGAAGTGGGTGATTTCTTGGCCGGTGCATTTGGGCCGGTAGCGTTCTTCTGGGTGGTCCTCGGTTTCGTGCAACAGGGCGAGGAACTGAGAATGCAGGCCCTGGATACCAAGAAAGCCGAAATCCGGGAAGAAATCATGGCCAAGATAGCTATGGAGCAGGCAGAAGCACAACGCGTGGCCATGGAGGAAGCGCGTAAGCGTAGGGAACGGGAAATTTCCGCGAAATTTTTGGTTAGCACCGGGAGTAGTGGAAATGGCAGGCGTGCAGGCGAGGCCATGAACGAGATCAGAATCCGTAACAAGGGCAACAAAGCGTTGAACGTTGAAGTCAGCTTTGGCGAGCCTTTCCTGGACCCACATTCAATTGTGCTCGGAGAGATTGGCGCGGATGGCGAAGCGTCCCAGAATGTGTATCTGCCCATAACCCAAGGCCCCGTAGAGGGCAAACTTATTTTACGTTATGACGACGTTGACGAGAGTCCGAGGGTCGAGAGTTTCAAGTACAGGGTCGTAAACAGCCGCACCGAGTTCACCGATTAAGGGGGCATCCGTGCCCTTCATCCCGTCACTTGCGCTTATTCGGCTTGGTGCCAAACCCGGTATCATGCCGCACCTGTGCCACGAATGGTCGGGGCGATGACCGCGAGGGAATGCAATGGCGGATGCGTGGACACCAATCAACGGCGTGTATACGGCTACAGCACCCCTGTTTCCCTGGGTCGCTAGCTTTCCCAGCTTTGACGCTGGTGTCTGGGGGAGCGCGCTGATCAGTGCCGGGATTGGTGCTGGTGTCGGTGCCTGGATGGCCGGACGCATCGCTCGCAATGCCAAGCTAAGGGACGAGCTGTTGGCCGAGTTCCGAAGCATCGACGTAGCCATCACGCTGTGCATCTCAGTATCGGACGTGGCTGGCGGCATGAAAAAGCAATACGTGTCGGGTTTCCTGCAAAAGTACGAATCAGACCGTAGGAGGTATGAAGCGTACAAGGCCGGCCCTTTCCCAAAAGCCCCATTCTCGCTGCGGATTGACCAGATGAATCTCCAGACCTTCGCGCCGCCTGTATCGGAGCTACAGGAGCTGGTCCTAAAAAGTATCCGCCTGTCCCCCAACGGTGTGAAATCCCTAGTTGCTTTGGTCGACGCTGTCGGGAATCTCAACTGGATCATTGGAGGCTATAACTCTCTCGTAGAAAAGTTCCTCCACGGGGGCTTGCCACCGGGGTTCACTCCCGAAGATTACTACCTAGAAATTCCAGTAGGTGGTGTGGTCAACACTCAATACGGCACATCGGTTCGAGGTATAGCGCGCTACACCGATGATGTGCTGTTTTTCGCTGATAAGCTGGTTGACTGCCTGACAAACCAAGGCGTGAAGGTCCGTGACCGGTACGAAAAACTGTCCGGCGAAAAGTATTTGGTCCGCAAGGCCAACACCGCCAAAGGCAACGAGGGCTTGATCCCCACTGACGCAGACTATGCCGAGTGGATGGCCGGCTGGGAGCCGGATTTCAGTGAAGCCATTAAGAAACCGAGGTGGTGGCACCGCAAGCAGAAGTGAGGCACAGCCCGAAGCCGACATTAACTTCGGTCTTCCAAGCCAGGCTCTCCATGCTGCTCTCTAGCGTGAGCTCATGGGCCTTGCCATCAAGATCCGGCACTGCCACGGGCGTCTCTCCACATGCACAAAATTAGTGATATCGTTCTGCAACTATAGGAAGAGGTCAGGACCATGCTAAAAGGACTCGACAAGCTACAACGTCAGCTCAAGGATGCGCAGGAAGTGCTACAGCGGCTCGATGGTGATTTGTGTACCGTAAATTTCGATCCTCATGATCCTGCGAGTATTGAGCAGGCAGTCCAGCAGGTAGAGGCCGTCATTGATGAGGCTGTTGGTCGACACGGATCAAATCCGATCATCCAGCCGCTAGCAGCTGAAATGAAAGAGCGCTATCGCTCAGAAATTTTGGACCGCGCTGCGGCCGCGAGGCTGGAGACCGATGAATGACGTATGTTGACCTTTTCTCGCAGCTCAATAACGCTTTATTAGACCTGCAAGGAGCGACTCCGCAGACGTTTGAACGCCCCCTGAAAAGAATCTCAGCACTCCTCAATAGCCCTGCCCTTGAAGAAATCAATAGCGCTCTAAAAAGCGGACTGGACTTAGATGACTTTATAAAGACCAGCGAAGATACTGCGGGAAGCATGGTTGGGAGTGCAACGCTCCTATGGCCCGATGATCAACAGCAGACGCTGGGTCTAACGCTACTATTGGTTGATAAACTTGCAGCCGACCCACATTTTGCAATAGATTTTGGGCATCACTTCTTTTACTCGGGCAGCAAAATCATTGCTGGCATTCGAGAGCTAACGAGGCAATTGATAATCCCCTTCATCAGGGATTACAAGTTGTACGTCGAGACAAAAGGAAGATCAGAACCAGTATTGAGGTCACCTATGTCGAATAAAGTATTCATTGTCCACGGTCATGACGACGGCGCGCGCGAGTCGGTTGCTCGCTTTCTCGAAAAGATAGGGTTCGAAGCTATCATCCTTCATGAGCAGGCCAATCAAGGTCGTACGGTGATCGAAAAGGTTGAGGCCCACGGGGATGTCGGCTTCGCAGTTGTGCTGTTGACGCCTGACGACGAAGGTCGTGTTAAAGGAGGCGATTTAGAGCCTCGGGCGCGGCAGAATGTGTTGCTAGAGTTGGGCTACTTTATCGGGCGACTTGGGCGCAGCAGGGTATGCGCTCTTAAACGGGGCCAGCTGGACATACCTAGTGATTTTGCCGGTGTAGTGTGGGAGCGAATGGATGAAGCTGGCGGCTGGAAGCAGGCTTTAGGGCGCGAACTACAGGCGGCAGGACATCCAGTCGATTGGAACAAGGTCATGCGCGCGTAAACCTCTGGGGGAGGTTGAGCAAGCTCTGGAGAGCATGCATGAAGCCAGTGGGCGGTGCTTGCTAGGCGCTACCTGCCCCGCCGGCCGTGCAGGTCAGAAGACGATTTTCACAAAGAGAAAGTTTTAGGAGTACTTTGGGGTGAGTAAAATCTTACCGGTACGTTCACCCTGGGATGCTTTCAGGACAGCCTCTTTAATATCAAGCAGGTCGTAGGCTGCTTCGACCGGTGCCTTGAGCTTCCCCCACGCCCGCTAGATTTACGGCAGTTGAACATCATCCCTAAAGTGCTCTACCTGGTCGGTGCCGTCTCCGACCTGGCTACCCCAGGCCTGCCTGAATACGTGCCTCTCAACATCAGCAGGTACGCTAAACCAGTGCACCTGAAGGATACCTTTGTGATCATGCACTCCAGCAACGCGGCTCGCTAAGCGGCCGATACCATTAACATCCATCATTGCCGCGGCGTATCCCAATACGTGATGCAACCTCGTAAGGCGCTTTCGATCAGAGACGTAGGCACTTACCTGAATATCGCTGACATGGCGCTCGACTGGCTGATCTTCCATCAATTGCTTCCTTGCCTAGGTTGTGCTCTGAGTATACCGCCCGGCGCCATGAGCGCAGCGCGACACAGTGCAGAGTACCGCAGGCTGGCTGACTATGCGCGTCGTCATGGACTGCTTTGACCGAGAAACGTCTCTGACCGGCGGGCTGTGTGAATTGATAATGTTAGAGCGGTGAATCGCCTCTAGCCTGGTGGACGGGTGGAACGACCGCTTGTGGCCGTTTGTTGCCCGTCTCGAACGACGGGTAGGGGTCGATAGCTCCCATCGATCAAAAGAGTCTGAGCCTGGCTTTGGCGAATGGTTAGCAGAACGTTCCAGCGCCTTCCATCATCCTGTCATGGTTTTTTCGAAGTGGTAGGGAGTTAGGAAATAGGCTGAGGATAATTTTAGAGATAGTGAGTCATACCCTGAAGAACAATACCCATTGAATTCAGCCTCTTCCGTGTTGATACGATTCCTGTCTCCGCACCAAAATCAAAACCCCGCCACACCATAAAACCTAGCTGCCAATCCCCTGGCTGGAATGGCAGCGCATTATGCAGCCCACACGGCAAACGTCACAAAGCTCAGCTCCTCATGACCGCAAGCTAAAACTGGAGAGCCACACGCCACCGCATGTTTTCTTCCAGTTCAAGGTCTTGTCCCATACATTGGACCCTGGACCCTGGGGGCTGCGCAATTGAGGGCAATATGCAGCCATTTAGATACCCAGGCGAATGCCAACCCCAGAGCCTCGGAAGTATTAATTCCGATAGCTGACAACAGCCCGACATGTAACAGGAAAGTTAACCGAGTTGGCAATGAAACACTCATGGTGAGCATCGTCATGCAAGCGCATTGCAAGATCCCTATCCGATTGGCTACTGATGATGATTTGAGGCCTCAGCTCTGCTTCCTTGAAATGGCCTTTGCGTTCGCCATCGCCTTCGACCATTCGGCCCACCGGATAATCGACGTATTCCAGCACGCACACGTTATTGACGGCGCACAGGTGGAGATACCAGAGCTTGTGGCAGGCGGAGATCGAGGCCAGCAACATGTCTTCAGGGTTCCAGCATTCGGGTTTACCGCGAAAAGCCGGGTCGGCTGAACCAAGGATAGGCGCTTTCCCTGGCGCCTCGACGGTGAAGTCTCTCTGGTAAGCCGTATAACCGGCAGTACCCTGACCTGTGTTGCCTGTCCAATTGATGGTGACAGCGTAATTGTGTTCTTTCATCGCCACTCCTGTGTTTAAAGATGCTCGGAAGATGGTCCGCTCTTCACGCGTTAGCACTGTGATCTTGCACGTTCGGTGTGGCTCCCAACAGTGTCTGTTGTCTGCATCGGTGCATTCGCGAGTTGTGCGCAAGCAATGAGCCAGCCAGCGAGTTTGATGCCATGGCTCTGCCCGTCCCTCGCCAACAGGCGATGATCTCGCCCGTCCGGCTGGTCGCGTCGAGAGTGGCTTTGCTGGCCATCGTGCATACCGTACTGCGCCCCCTGATACGCAAAAAACATCGCTAATCCCGTTTTCCTACACCCCTCGTCGAATCTTCCCCCACATCCCAAGGTTGCGCTCACTGCCATGACTGGATAGATTTCCCCTCGTCGCGGCCAATTCCGCGACCGGGTTTGGCGACCCGAACGTAAAAGGCGCATCGGCGCCCCGACCACGATTGCAGGCGCTTTTTTTGTGCCCGCAGTTTCGTGTAATGGCGGCTGTGTGTGGGAGACCTTCGGGTCTGCCGGGTTCCTTTTCCTCGGTTCGCCAACCTGCGCACAGCTGCCACCCTATTCGTTTGGCGACGATGGGTGTGGTGCTTCAATCGAAAAGGACCTCATGCATGCTTATCGTAAATCTGTACAGGATCCCCGCATCCGCTCCCCTCCTGCCATCCCTGGCCGCCCAAGCAAGCCAGGAGGCCCCCCATGACTGACCTCGAACGCCTGTCCCTCATACAAAACCAGGTCCGCACCCTCGAGCTGCTAGGCGAAGCCCTGGTCCAGCACGACGAGTTCCTGGAGTGCGAACACAACCCGCAACTGAGCTTTCGCAACACCGCTGGCATCCATCAGGCGATCCGCATCATCAGCCGTTTGGCCAGTGAACAGGTAGGCAAGCTGGAGGGGATGCAGGGCAACTGAGCGCGATGCCGCGAGGGCCGCGTTGCGGCCCATCGCTCTTCCGACTCAGTCTGAGACTAGGCAAAAGCATCGCTAATCCCGTTTTCCTACACCACCCGTCGAACCTTCCCCCACAGCCCAAGGTTACGCTCACTGGCATGACTGGATAGATTTCCCTCGTCGCGGCCAATTCCGCGACCGGGTTTGGCGACCCGAACGTAAAAGGCGCCTCGGCGCCCCGACCACGATTGCAGGCGCTTTTTTGCGTCCGCTGTCCCAATGGCGGCTGTGCGCGGGAGACCTTCGGGTCTGCCGGGTTCCAAGTTCCCGGTTCGCCAACCTGCGTGCAGCTGCCCCCCATCGCTCTGTCGGCTCAGCCTGACACGAGACCAAAGCATCGCTGATCCTGTTTCCTACACAACGCGTCGAACCTTTCCCCACAGCCCAAGGTTGCGCTCGTTAGCGCGAATGGATAAATTTCCTGAGTCGTCGAAGCATCGGCGACGCGACCTTGGCCGGTCGGAATCGAAAGGCGCATCAGCGCCCAGTCTTCATCGCAGGCGCTTTTTTGTGCCCGCGATGTCGCGTTATGGCGGTGGTGCGCGGGACACCTTCGGGTGTGCCGGGCCCCTTTCGTCCCGGTCGGCCAACCCGCGTACTGCTGCCACCCCAACTTGCTTGGCCGCGAGCGGTGGCAGTTCCACAACGAAAGGAACTCATGCATGACCACCGAACGTCTGTACAGGATCCCCGCATCCGCTCCCCTCCTGCCATCCCTTGCCGTCCACGCAAGCCAGGAGGCCAACCATGACTGACCTCGAACGCCTGTCCCTCATCCAAAACCAAGTCCGCACCCTCGAGCTACTAGGCGAAGCCTTGGTCCAGCACGACGAGTTCCTGGAGTGCGAACACAACCCGCAACTGAGCTTTCGCAACACCGCTGGCATCCATCAGGCGATCCGCATCATCAGCCGTTTGGCCAGTGAACAGGTAGGCAAGTTGGAGGGGATGGAGGGCAACTGAGCGCGATGCCGCGAGGGCCGCTTTGCGGCGGCCCCTCGCTGTGCGGCTCAGCCGGACACTTCAGGCGGCGCGCTGCACGCCTTGTGCGCCGGGTGCTCGTGGGCGGGCGGTGGGGTAAACCATACCGGCCACGAACTGCGCTGGCGGTTCTCCACCTGCACGCATGGGATCAAGCGCTCGGCCAGCACCTCGGTGCGGCCCACACCGACTGCCAGCCGGTACTTGGCACTGTGCACGCATTCGCGGTCGCCGAACTCGCAGCGGTCCAGCCGCGTGCCGCCGCACGGGCCGTTGGCCAGGCCCTTGGGGCAGGTTTCCGGGCAGATGTAGAGCGTGTCTTCCAGGCGGCAACTGCCGCAGGTGTCGCAGCCAACCAGCGGGCGTTTGATCCGGCGCTCGAGCGTGTGCAGCCAACTGGCTGCGGCGGGGCCGCGCCACAGGGGGCGAGTCACGGCCCAGCCAAACGCTTTGCTCAGCGTCGTGGTGCGGCTGAACAGTTGATGGTGCAGGGCCGAGAGCAGGTGGTAGCGGGCTTTTTCTCGGCGCGAGGCGTCGATCTGCCGCTGCCCCAGTCGCCACGCATGGCCCGTTGGGTGGAAGGTCACGGGGGCGAGGTTGGGCGCCTGCCAGGCGGCTTGCCACGCTGCTGCCCACTGGTCGAGTTGGCGCAAGTTTGGTTGCAGCTCGCTGATGGCCTGCTCCAGCGCCTCGAACTGCTCGATCTCATGGATGCCCGACAGGTGCACCCCGGCGTAACCCATCAGGCGCAGGCCGATCACTTGCAGCGCCAGGCGCTGGTTGGCGCGTTGTTTGGCGTAGGCCTTCGACACGCTGCTTTCGGCCTTGAGCAGTGCGTGCATCGAGGGCGTGACGGTGACCCCGGCGACGTGGTCGAGCATCGCCGCGCGGCCTTCGGTCAGCGCCATGATGCAGGCGATCAGCGGTTTCGGCTGGGCCTGGCGGCGCATCCAGTCCAGCGCTTCCTGATGCTTGTGCATGTCGAAACCCAGTTGCAGGATCAGCAGGTCGGCGCCGGCGCTGAGTTTCTTTTCGGCCTTGAGGTACTGCGCGCCGCCTTCGGCTTCCTGGTACTTGAACGGGTTCAGCGCGGCGGCCAGCAACCAGTGCGGGCGGGCCTGGCGCACGATCTGCAACGCGGCCACCGATTCGAGGTAGCGCACCGGGCGCTCACCGGGGGTGTGGCCGGGCAGGCGGTCGCCGGTGAGCAGCAGCAACTGGTCCAGCCCGGCGGCGTCCATGCGTTGCAACTGGGCCAGCAGGTCGCGGCGCTCGCGGTCCTTGCCAGAAAAGTGCAGCAGCGCCGGCCGCGGCGTGGACAGGCTGGTGTAGGCGTCCAGCGGCGACAGGTCCAGGGCACTGCCGACCCGGTCGCCAATGGCCACGGTCAGCGGCCAGTCGCCCAGCCGGGTGCGATCCATGAGCGTTTCGAGCGTGGCGAAGCGCGCGGCGGAGGGCTTGGGGACGAACTCCAGGATGCAGGCGAAGGTCCCCTCGTCGAGGGCCTGTTTCAGCAGACTCATGGTCGGGCTACCGGGTTGGGGCAGGGTGGCAGTGTGGCGCGCGTCGGGGGTGTGGCGCATGTCTGATTGCGCGGGGGATTGTGCTGGATAAGACATGGGGCATCACGCCAGGCATTGGCTGGGCACCATCATGAACAAACCTTGAGTTCATCTCAAATTTAATGAGTTTGTCTCACGCCAGGCTACCCCACAAAATGCCCTCATTCATTTTCAGGATTGAGGAATCACCCCATGGCACTGGCACACAACCTGGGCGCGTCGCTTATCGGCCATGAGCATCAGCTCAAGCAAGCCCAGCAGGCGTTCTGCAACGGCGAGTTGGACGAAGCCGGGCTGCGTGCCGTTGGCCGTGCCTTGCGCGCCGCGCACTGGCAGACGCAGCAGGCTGCCGGTATCGAGCTGCTGGCGGTCGGCGACTTCGCCTGGAGCGACCCGTTGCTGAGCCACTCGCTGACCCTCGGCGTGATCCCTGAGCACCTGCGCAGCCTCGACGGCGCCAAGCCAACCCTGCACACGCTGTTCGCCCTGGCCGACAGCCTGAGCGAGGAAACGGCGCCGTGGTTCGATACCCCTCACCGCTACCGGGTGCCTGAGTTCAGCGCCGACCAGTCGTTCAGCTTGAGCTGGGAGCAGTTGTTCGAAGAGGTCGACGAAGCCCAGGCCCTGGGCCACGCGGTCAAGCCGGTGCTGATCGGCCCGCTGACCTACCTGTGGCTGGGCAAAGCCAAGGCCGATGGGTTCGACAAGCTCGACCTGCTCGAGCGCCTGTTGCCGCTCTACGACCAGATCCTCAATCGCCTGGCCAGCCAGGGCGTGGAGTGGGTGCAGATCGACGAGCCGATTCTTGCCCTGGAGCTGCCGCAGGCCTGGAAGAATGCTTACGAGCGGGCCTACAACATCCTCCAGCGTGCGCCGCTGAAAAAGCTGGTGGCCACCTACTTCGGCGGCCTCGACGCCAACCTGGGCCTGGCCGCCAACCTGCCGGTCGATGGCCTGCACATCGACCTGGTCCGCGCCCCGGCGCAGTACCCGACCATCCTTGACCGCCTGCCGGCCTACAAGGTGCTGTCGCTGGGTGTGGTCAACGCCAGTGCTGTGCAGCGCGGCGACCTGGAAGCAAACCTGAACATCCTGCGCCACGCCCATGAGCGCCTGGGCGAGCGCCTGTGGGTGGCGCCTGCGAGCCCGGTCGATGAGGCCTTTACGGAGCAGACTTGCCAGGAAGTGGTGTTGCTGGCCGAGGCACTGAAGCAGGCTGAAATCGTGCAGGAATTGCGCATGGCGGTGTGAGAGTTTGGGGCCGCTGTGCGGCCCTAGATCACCGCTGATAAGCCTTACCAAAATGCCGCTCAAGCCGTGCCTGTACCAATTCCAGCAGAATCGACAGTACCCAGTAGATCACCGCCGCCGTGGTCAGCATCTCCAGGTAGCGATAGCTGGAGCGCCCATAGGACTGGGCCAGGAACATCACTTCCCACACCCCCATCACCGAGATCAGCGACGAGTCCTTGAGCATCGAGATGAACTGGTTGGCGGTCGGCGGGATGATCACGCGCATCGCCTGGGGCAGGGTGATGCTCCAGAAGATCTGCGCAGGCCGCATGCCCAGCGCCAGGGCGGCCTCGCGCTGACCCCGGGCGACGCCCAGAATGCCGGCGCGGAAAATCTCGCTCAGGTACGCACCGTAGTTCAGCGACAGCGCGATGATCCCGGCGCTGATCGCCCCCGGCACCAGCCCCAGTTGCGGCAGGCCCAGGTAAATCAGCAGGATCTGGATCAGCAGCGGTGTGCCGCGAAAGAACGACGTATAGAAGCTGGCGATGCCCACCAGCACCGCGCTGCCCGACAGCCGCGCCAGGGCGGCGGCAAAGCCGAACGCCACCGACACCACCATCGAGCACAGGCACAGGAACAAGGTCAGCGCCGCGCCTTGCAAGAAGCCATTCGGGCCTAGCTTGAAGCCGGCCAGGTTGGGGAACTTCTCCAGGATGATGGCGAACTTCAGGTCAAAGCTCAGGAAGAACGCCACGAACAGCGTGAACATCACCAACCAGGTCAGGTACAGCCGGGTACGAAAGCCGAACAGCCGCGCGCCCGCCGTTGCGGCGGCGGGTTTGTGCGAAGGAGGGAAAGCACTCATTTGCTGATGTCGGCGCCGATCCATTTTTGCGACAGCTTCGCCAGCGTGCCGTCAGCCTTGAGTTCGGCGAACACCTGGCGCACCTTGGCATCCCATTCGGGGTCGCCTTTTTCGATGGCCACCGAGTTAGGCTCTTCGTACAGCGGCGCGCCTACCAGCTTGAAGCGTTTGTCCTGGTCCAGGCGTGGCTGGGCGGTCACCAGGTTGGTGAGGATGGCGTCCAGGCGCTTGCCAGCGCCTAGCCCCAGGTCCTGGAAGGCGACGTTGTCGGTGTCGTACGGGGCGATTTGCACGAAGTCGAACGGGTAGTCGATGCGCGTGTCTTCGGCACCTTCGATCACCAGGTTCTTGTTCAGGTAGCTTTCGTAGCTGGAGGCGGCTGTCAGGCCGACTTTGCGCCCGTCCAGGTCCTTGGCCGAATGGATGCGGTCGTCGGCGGCGTTGACCACGATCACCGCAGGCGAGGCGTAATATTCCACCGGGAAGTCGAACACCTCGGCGCGGGCCTTGCTCGGGGTCATCGAGCAGATGCAGATGTCGTAGCGCCCGCTCCAGCGGCCGGCGGCGATCACATCCCACGAGGGGGTTTCCAGGCGTAGCTTGACGCCGAGTTTTTCCGCGACGGCCTTGGCCACGTCGACGTCGAAGCCGTCGAGCTGGTTCTGCGCGTTGAGGAACGAGAACGGCGGATAGCTTTCCATCAGCACGTTGACCAGCTCCTTGCGCGATTCGACGCGCTCCAGGGTGGCACCGGCAAACGCCTGAGTGGCAGTGGCGAGAACAACCAGACCCGCGCCCAGCAAGGAGGGTAAACGCATTTAAATACCTGAAAAGTTGGCCAACGTAGAATAAGAGTATTTAATAGTTATAACTGTTTTGCAGATAGTAAATATTAGTTATAAGTCCCTTCAGAGTGGTTATATGGAAAAGCAAGCGATGGTAATTCTAGACGGCGGCATGGGGCGCGAGCTGCAACGCAGCGGTGCGCCTTTCCGCCAGCCCGAGTGGTCGGCGCTTGCCCTGAGCGAGGCGCCTGAGGCGGTGGTGGGCGTGCATTCGGCGTTTATCGCAGCCGGTGCCGAGGTCATTACCAGCAACAGTTACGCAGTGGTGCCGTTTCACATTGGCGAAGAGCGCTTTGCCCGCGACGGGCGGCAACTGGCGGATGTGGCTGGCAAGCTGGCGCGTAAAGCCGCCGATGCTGCCGCGCAGCCGGTACGGGTTGCCGGGTCGTTGCCGCCGCTGTTCGGCTCATATCGCCCCGATCTATTCGAGCCGGAGCGGGTCACCGAGGTTGTGACGCCGCTGGTGCAGGGCTTGGCGCCAAGCGTCGACCTGTGGCTGGCCGAGACGCAAAGTTCGATTGCCGAGGTGCGTGCGATTCACGCCCATCTGCCGGCGGACGGTAAGCCGTTCTGGGTCTCGTTCACCCTGCAAGACGAAGAAGTCGATGCCACGCCGCGCCTGCGCTCCGGTGAGCCGGTGGCCGAGGCCATCGCCGCGGTGGTCGAGCTGGGTGTTGATGCCGTGCTGTTCAACTGTAGCCAACCGGAGGTGATCGGCGGCGCGGTGGAGGTTGCCCGCGCGGTGATCGAACAGCACTCGGCCGATATCGCCATTGGCGCCTACGCCAACGCTTTCCCGCCGCAGCCCAAGGAAGCCACCGCCAACGATGGCTTGGATGCCCTGCGCGAAGACCTCGACCCACCGGGCTACCTGTCGTGGGCGCGTGACTGGCAGCAGCGTGGTGCGAGTTTGGTTGGCGGTTGCTGCGGCATTGGCCCGGAGCACATCGCCGAACTCAAGCGGCATCTGGGCTAAGCCGCCGCGACCGTGAAAGCGATCCAGCTGACGCTCGTCTGCCATGGCATGACCGAGGCGCAGCGGCTTGGGCGTTTTGCCCTTGACGCTGAGCCGTTGCACGAAGCGGTCATGCCGTTGCCTGGGTTATCCACCAGGGCGCAGGGGCTGTGTGCCCCGGAGCTGCGCACCCAGGCCACGGCCCAGGGCTTGCAGCTCCAGGCGAGTGTCGATGAGCGGCTGCGTGATTGTGACCTGGGGCGTTGGCGAGGGCTGGCGCTCAAGCAGTTGCCGCAGGCGGCGTTGCAGGCTTGGATGAGCGACCCGCATGCTGCGCCCCATGGTGGAGAGTCCGTGGCTGCGTTATGCGTGCGGGTTGCGCATTGGATGGATAGCGCGTTGGTGCCGGGTGAGTGGATTGCGGTGACCCACCCGATGGTCATGCGCGCGGCCATGCTGCATGCCCTCGGCGCAGCGCTGGAGAGCTTTCATCGCATTGATGTCAGGCCGCTGGCGCAGGTGCGTTTCAGCCATTACGGCCAGTGGCGCGTGCAACTCTGCGCCACTGAACCCGCCGAGCAAAGCCCAAATCCAACACCACCCCTGTAGGAGATCACCCAGCCCTTTGGGCTGCGCTGTCGCGCAGAGAACTGATTTCGCAAGCGCTCCGCGTACCCTGTGGGAGCGGCGGTTCGGCGCCCCGACTTGCCCGCGAAGCAGGCGACTCGGTGTATGGCACCGGCTTTGCCGGTGTTCGCGGTGGTCCGGCACTCCGGCAAGCCCGCTCCCACAGATTCCTTCTAAATCAACAAGTTATGTGTAGTTCTATGAGAGCGGGCTTGTCCCGCAAACACCGCGTCGCCTGCTTATGCACCACGCCCACCCCAGAGAGCGCAGCGCCTAGCGCCGAATCAACCTCGGCACCGCGCGGATGTAGACCAGCTCGCTCACCAACTCCACCAGCGTCTGGGTAATGACCGCCGCCGCCGCCAGCGCGCGAACCGACTCCGGTAGCGCCAAGGCCAATGGCAGCACCACCAGCGAATTACGCGTGGCAGCGCTGAAGGTCACGGCCCGCGCCTCGCCTGTGGATAACCCGAATAGCCGCGCCGCCAGTAGCCCGAGCCATGGTGCCAGCAACGCGAAGCCCACATACACCGGCAACACCGGCAGCAACGCGTCCAGGCGGCTGGCGACCACGCCGATCTGTGAACCGATCACCAGCATCAGCACCAGCGCCATGGCCGGCACCGGCAGCCAGGCCCAGGCATCGTTCCACCGCGCTACCCATGTCGAGCGCCGTGCCCCGGCGCTGCTGGCGACGGCCAACAGCAGCGGCAGCACGATCAGCAGCACGAAGGCTTCCACGAACGGCGCCACCGAGAGCTCGACCTGGCCAGCGTCACCGAGCATCCATGCCAGGTACAGCGGCAGCAGGGCCAGCTGCATAAGCAGCAACACCGGGGTCGCCGCCAGGGTCAGGTGCGATGCGCCTTTGCCGATATGGGTGAACACCACCACGTAGTCGATGCACGGCGTCAGCAGCACCAGCAGCGCGCCCAGCAGGATCGCCGGGTGCTCCACCAGCACGCGGGTGCCTGCCCAGACCAGCACGGGCACCAGCACGAAGTTGGCCAGCAGCAACGCGCCCATGAAGCGCCGATTGCCCAGCCCTGCGCGCAGGTCGAGGAAGGGGATCTGCAAGAACATCGCGTACATCAGTACCGCGATTGCCGGTGTCACCAGCCGCTCCAGTGGTTGTGCCACCGCTGGGGCTAGCAGGCCGACGGCGGCGGCCAGGGCCACGGCGGCGAAGTACACGGGGATCTGCTGGTGTTCGAGTTGCGTTCTGTCCACGGCAAGGCCTGATAGTGCAGCTGGCAAGGCCGGGCAGGGTACTACCTTGGACGTTTCACTGCATCGGCCCTGTCGTTGGCGCACGACAGGGCCGCAGTGGTCAGCGCTCGATTGCCAACGCCACCCCTTGACCGCCACCGATGCACAGCGTCGCCAGGCCTTTTTTCGCGTCACGCTGAATCATCTCGTGCAGCAAGGTCACCAGTACCCGGCAGCCCGACGCGCCAATCGGATGCCCCAGGGCAATCGCGCCGCCGTTGACGTTGACCTTGCTCGGATCCCATTGCAGTGCCTTGCCCACGGCCAGGGCCTGGGCGGCGAAGGCTTCGTTGGCTTCGATCAGGTCCAGCTCGTCGAGTTGCCAGCCCGCCTTGGCCAGGCAACGCTGGGTCGCCGAGACCGGGCCGATGCCCATGATCGCCGGGTCCACCCCGGCGCTGGCGTAGGCGGCGATCTTCGCCAGTACCGGCAGGCCCAGGGCCTTGGCCTTGCTGGCGCTCATCAGCAGCACGGCGGCGGCGCCATCGTTGAGGCTGGAAGCGTTGCCAGCGGTGACGCTGCCGTCTTGCTTGAAGGCGGCGCGCAGCTTGCCGAGGGACTCTGTGGTGGTGCCGGGGCGTGGCTGTTCGTCGGTGTCGAACACCAGCGTCTGGCCTTTTTTCTGCGCAATGTGAATCGGGGTGATCTCGGCTTTGAATCGCCCGCCCTCGATGGCCGCCAGCGCCTTGCGTTGCGACTCGGCGGCGAAGGCGTCCTGCTGCTCGCGGGTGAGCTGGTACTGGTCTACCAGGTTTTCGGCGGTGATGCCCATGTGGTAGTCGTTGAACGCGTCCCACAGGCCATCGCTGATCATGCTGTCGACCAACTGGCCGTGGCCCATGCGCTGGCCGCTGCGCGCCGAGGGCATCACGTAGGGGGCCAGGCTCATGTTCTCCTGGCCGCCAGCAATCACCACCTCGGCGTCACCGCAGCGAATCGCCTGGGCCGCCAGGTGCAGGGCCTTGAGGCCCGAACCGCAAACCTTGTTCAGGGTCAGTGCGGGTACTGCGAACGGCAGGCCAGCCTTCACGGCGGCCTGGCGCGCGGGGTTCTGGCCGGCACCGGCGGTCAGCACCTGGCCGAGGATCACCTCGTCAACCTGGGCGGGGTCCAGTTGGGTCTGGGCCAGCAGTTGGCGTATGACCGCAGCGCCCAGGTCTACCGCCGACACGTTGGCCAGGGCCCCTTGGAAGCTGCCGATGGCGGTGCGGGTGGCGGCGACGATGACGACTTCGTGCATGGTTGTTCTCCGGGATACGAGCGTGATCGGCACAGCATCGCTGTGCCGCGCTCATTTGAGAAGTTTGTTTTTCTTTGCGATTGATCGGATTTGCAAATCAATCCCGGCCTGTGGACGGGCCGCGCTCAGCCACGGGTCGGCAGGCGAACCTGCACGCCAAAGCCCCCTTCACGGCGGTTGAAGCATTCCAGCCCACCGCCCAGTTGCTCCACCACCAGCGCCACGATCGCCAGCCCCAGCCCGGCGCCCTGTGGGTTGTTGGCGCTGTAGAAACGATCGCTCAGGCGCGCCAGGCGTTCGGCTTCGACCCCGGGACCTTGGTCCAGCACCTGCACGTGTAACCACTGCGCGTGGCGGCGCAGCACCACGCTCACCTCGCTGCCGGCCGGGCTGAACTGCAAGGCATTGCCCACCAGGTTTTGCAGCATCACGGTCACGGCTGTGGGGTCGGCATCCAGCGGGCAGGGGCCGGGCGCGTCCAACACCAGCTCGACCTCGCGGCGCAGCGCCAGCGGCGTCAGTTGCGCCAGTTCCTCGCGGGCCAGGGCATCCAGGCATACGCGTTGGCGGGTCAGGGCCTGGGGCTCCAAGCGGGCCATGGTCAGCAACTGGCTGGCCAGACGGGTGGCGCGCGCCACGCCCTGTTCGAGAAACCCCAGCGCTTCGTCGCGCTCGGCATCGCTGGCGGCGTGGCGCGCATTGCCGGCGTGGATCGCCAGTACCGCCAGCGGTGTGCGCAGCTCATGCGCGGCATCGGCGATGAAACGCCGCTCGCGCTCCAGCAGGCGGGTCAATTGCAGCAATTGATGGTTCAGGGCCTGGGCCATGGGCGCCAGTTCCGCTGGCAGGTCGCTGCAGGCCAGCGGCTCCAGGCTGTCCACCGGCCGTGCGCGCAGGTGCCGGGCCAGGCGCCGCAGGGGCCGCAGGCCCCATCCCAGCAGCAGCCAGATGGCCAGCGCCAGCAGCGGGATGCCCACCAGCGCTGGGGTCAAGGCCTGCTCGGCGATGCGCTGGATCAGGTCCTGGCGCAGATCGTCGCGCTCGCCCACCCAAATCAGCAGGCCGCGCTGGCGGTCTTCGAGCAGCACGCCGCACCAGTCCTGGCCCTGGTACATCAAGTCGTGCACACCGGCGGCAGGCGGCGTCTCCAGTGGTGGTGCGTCGGCTGAGCGCATCAGCAACTGGCCGTCGCTGCGCCACACCTGGAATGCCAGGTTGATCTCGTAGGGGTGGCTGAGCAGCTCGCCGCTGGACAGATCCAGGGCCTGCTCCAGCGCCTGGCGCACGGTCTGCCAGTCCTGCGTGGCGGGCAGCTCCCGGAACAGCCCCTGTAGCACACGTGCCGCTTGCACCAATTGGGCGTCGTAGACGTTCTCGATGTCGCGGTGGCTGTCGCGCAGCACGCTCAGCACCAAACCCAGGCTCCCCACCAGCACCAGCAGCAGGGTCGGCAGCAGGATGCGCGTGCGGATGGCGCTCATGGGGTGTCCTCGACCAGATAGCCGACGCCTCGTACGGTGCGAATCAGCCCGCTGTGCAGCTTGCGCCGCAGGTTGTGTACCAGCACCTCGAGGGTGTTGCCGGGGCCGCTCTCGTGCCAGCCGTAGAGCATCTCGCCCAGCCGTTCGCGGGTCAGCACCGTGCCGGGGCGTGCCAGCAGTTGGTGCAGCAATTGGAATTCCATGGGCGTCAGGGCCACCGGCTGGCCATGGTGGCGCACTTCGAAACGCGCCGGATCCAGGCTCACCCCGGCATGCTCCAGCAGCGGTTGCGCGCGGCCCTGGCTGCGCCGCAGAAGGGCGCGGATGCGCGCCTTCAACTCGTCCACATCGAAGGGTTTCACCAGGTAATCGTCGGCGCCGGCATCCAGCCCCTGGATACGGTCCTGGGTGGCGTCGCGGGCTGTCAGGACCAGCACTGGCACATCGGGCCTGGGGCTGGCGCGCAGGGTTCGCAACAGGTCGAGGCCGTCGCGCCGGGGCAGGCCGAGGTCAAGCAGTACCAGGTCGAAGTTCTCGTCGTTCAGGGCGCGCTGTGCGTCCAGGCCGTCGACCAGCCAGTCCAGGGTGTAGCCCTCGCCGCGCAGGGCCGTGCGGATACCCTGCGCCAGGGCCTTGTCATCTTCCACCAACAGTACGCGCATGCCTCGGGGCCTCCAGTCGAAGGCGCCATGATGGGGCCAGTTTGCAGCCTGTCGCCAAGGGAAATGTAACCAGGCATGACCTACTAAGCTGCCATTAAGCCTGGCCACGCATCGTGCAGGTCCACCTGTTTGAATCGGAGTTCATCGCTATGCGTACATTCCTCGCTTTGGCCCTGCTGCTGGGCAGCACGGGCGCCTTCGCCGCGACCCAGTGCACCACGGCTGACAAAAGCACCTGGCAAGACTCGCAGGCCTTCCAGGCCAAGCTCAAGGAGCAAGGCTACGAGATCAAAAAGTTCAAGGTCACGAAGGGCAACTGCTACGAGATCTACGGCTTGGACAAGGATGGCCGCAAGGTCGAGATCTACCACGACCCGGTCAGCGGCAAGGCCGTGAAGACTGAGATCGAAGACTGATGCAGCCCGCCACGGTACGCCTGTGGGACCCGCTGGTGCGGGTGTGCCACTGGTCGTTCGCCGGTGTGTTCATCGCCAACTACTTCATCAATGAAGAAGGCGAGGACTGGCACCAGTGGCTGGGTTACTACGCCGTGGGCTGCCTGCTGGTGCGGGTGGTCTGGGGTTTCGTCGGGCCGCGCAGTGCGCGCTGGTCCGACTTCTGGCCCACCCCTGCGCGGCTGGCGGCTCACTGCAAGGCGTTGCTGCATAACCAGCCTTATCATCGGCTAGGCCATTCGCCCCTGGGCGCCCTGGTGATGGTGCTGATGCTCGTCTGCATCGCAGGCCTGGGACTGACCGGCTTTTTGGCTGAAGAAGTCGATGCCCTGTGGGGCGCCGACTGGCCGATGGACCTGCACAGCCTGCTGGCCAATAGCTTGCTGGCGCTGGCCGGCGTGCACCTGCTGGCAGCCGTGGTAGAGAGCCTGCGCCTGCGCGAGAACCTACCGCTGTCGATGATGACTGGCCGGCGCCGCCACCGCGACGACCCCTGACCTGCGAGAAATCCCCATGTTGCTGTCCCTCATCTCGCGCCCGGCCCCTGCGCGCGGCGCGGCCTGGTTGCGCCTGTGCGCGCTGGCCAGCCTGAGCTGCGTGTTGCTGCTGGCCGACGACTTCATCCAGCAACTGTTCGGCGGCAACAACCGCGCCGAGTTGGAGGCCGGTTGGGTCGCCGGGCTGTGGGCATTTTGCCTGGCCCTGTGGCTGTGCAACCTGCGCGGCGTGGTCGTGGCTGTGCTGCTGGGGTTCGCCGGCATGCAGTTGTTGCAGTTGGGCAATATCAGCTTCTTCGGTGAGCCGCTCAGCGCCCTCGATATCCACAGCCTGCTGCGCGAGCCGGGCGAGGTGATGCAGACCGCCCGACACAGCCTGGGCATGCACTGGCACGCAGCCCTGAGCGTGTTGCTGCCCTACACCCTGCTGATCGGGCTGCACTGGCACTTGCCTGGGCGGGTGGTGCTGCCGGCCAGCCGCTGGGCGTTGGTGCTGATCGCCGTGGTGCTGTTGGCCAAGCCCTACCGCGCCACGTATCGCAATCTGGATTCCTTCACCCCCGGCCCCAGCCGTAGCGGGCTGCACAACAGCCTCAACGCCTTCTCGGCCTGGGCCGTGCGCCTGGCCTGGCGTGCGCCGCCAGCGTTGCCCGCAGCGCCGTTCGCCGCCTACCGGCTCAACGCCATCCCCAGCAGTGCGCGGCATGTCTGGCTGGTGGTGGCCGATTCGCTGCGCAGCGAGCGCATGGGGGTGTATGGCTATGCCCGGCAGACCACGCCACGCCTGTCGCAGTACCTGAGCCGTCACCCCAGCGCCTTGGTGCGCCCTGGCGTGGCGGCCGGGGTGGCGACTGACGTGAGCCTGCCGTACCTGCTGAACCCGATCCGTGAGCCGGGTCAGGACCATCTGTTGCGCGACGGTCACGTCAACCTGTTCCGCTTCGCCCGTCAGGCCGGCCTGCGCACTTACTGGATTTCGTCCCAGGAATCGCGCCTGCTGGCGCACCTGGGCAGCCGCTACCTGGATGTGTCGATTACCCGCGAGGATCATCCGCTGCGCTTTCTCAAGCGCCAGGACCACGCCTTGCTGGATATCCTCGACCAGCAGCGATTTGCCGCGCGCAATTTCGTGGTGCTCAACCTGCGTACCGCGCACTTGCCCTACGCGCAGAACTACACCCACCAGCCGGGCCAGGCGCCTTGGCCTGACCAAGGCCCTGAAGGGCAGGCCAATGCCTACGACAATTCGATCCACTACCTGGACGGCCTGCTGGAGGAGGTGATCGCGCGTTTCGACCGGCTCGAAGGCGAGCGCTACCTGGTGATCACCGGTGACCACGGTCAGCGCCTGGGCGAGGACGGCAAGTGGGGCCACAACGACCTGGTGCCTGAGGTCAGCGACGTGCCGGTGATCGTCCTCAGCCGTGACGCTCCGGGCCAGGCAATGGCGGCGCTGAGCGCCGAGCGCTGGGTCAGCCATTACGAAATTGGCAAGTGGCTGGCGGCGCGCCTGGGCACGCGCATCGACAACCCCAACCTGCGCAAGGATGAGCACTTCGTCCAGGGCAAGCTGTTGTTCAGTGACAACTTCATTCAGCCGGTGTGCGAGACCGCCACGGGCTTGGTGCACCTGGCGCCGGTGCAGTTGAGCGCGTGGCTGGGCGGGGAGAGACCTGCCGGCTGTGGCGGTTGAGTCGGGCGCCTGGGGTACGCCGCCCAGCAGGCGCATAGCGCAGGGCGGTTTTGCATCGCAGGCCTCACCCCGTAATATGTGTCGGATAACGTCCGGGGGTAGTCTCACCCTCCAGATCAAACGCAAACGCCCCTTATGCGGGCGCTTGCTCAGCCTAAACCTGACGAGGTACAGACATTGGCCATCATTCATCCCAAGGTTCGCGGTTTCATCTGCACCACGACTCACCCGAAGGGCTGCGAGCTCAACGTCCGTGACCAGATCGAAGCCACCCGCAAGCTGGGCGTGCGCGAAGATGGTCCGAAGAAAGTCCTGGTGATCGGTGCTTCCAGCGGCTACGGCCTGGCTGCACGTATCACCGCCGCGTTCGGCTTCAAGGCCGACACCCTGGGCGTGTTCTTCGAAAAGCCGGGCACCGAGACCAAAGCCGGTACCGCCGGCTGGTACAACGCCGCAGCTTTCGACAAGTTCGCCAAGGCTGAAGGCCTGTACAGCAAGTCGATCAACGGCGACGCGTTCTCCGACGAAGCCCGCGCCAAGGTCATCGAGCTGATCAAGAACGAAATGGGCGGCAAGGTCGACCTGGTCATCTACTCGCTGGCCTCGCCGGTGCGCAAGCTGCCGCAGACCGGTGAACTGATCCGTTCCTCGCTCAAGCCGATCGGTCAGCCGTACAAGTCGACCGCCATCGACACCAACAAGGACACCATCATCGAGGCCAGCATCGAGCCGGCCACCGAGCAGGAAATCGCCGACACCGTCACCGTCATGGGTGGTCAGGACTGGCAGCTGTGGATCGATGCCCTGGCCGGCGCCGACGTGCTGGCCGAAGGCGCCCGCACCGTGGCCTTCAGCTACATCGGCACTGAAATCACCTGGCCGATCTACTGGCACGGCGCCCTGGGTCAGGCCAAGCAGGACCTGGACGAAACCGCCCTGCGCCTGGACCGGAAACTGGCCGGCGAAATCAAAGGTGGCGCCAACGTAGCGGTGCTCAAGTCGGTGGTCACCCAGGCCAGCTCGGCCATTCCGGTGATGCCGCTGTACCTGTCGATGGTGTTCAAGATCATGCAGGAGAAGGGCGTCCACGAAGGCACCCAGGACCAGCTCGACCGCATGTTCCGCGACCGCATGTACCGCGCCGACGGCGCCCCGGCCGAAGTCGACGAGAAGGCGCGCCTGCGCCTGGACGACTGGGAACTGCGTGACGACGTACAGGACGCCTGCAAGGCCATGTGGCCACAGGTGACCACCGAGAACCTGTTCGAGCTGACCGACTACGCCGGTTACAAGAAGCAGTTCCTCAACCTGTTCGGCTTCGAGCGCGCTGACGTCAACTACGACGAAGACGTGGCCACCGACGTGAAGTTCGACTGCATCGAGCTGTAAGCCCCGAGGCCTGTACCGGCCCGCTGCCTCCCAGGCAACGCGGGCCATGTAGGAGCGGCCTTGTGCCGCGAAAGGGCTGCGCAGCAGGCCCAGGATCTACGCCATGGCAGGGATCTCGGGGCCGCTTCGCAGCCCTTTCGCGGCACAAGGCCGCTCTCATAGAACTACACATAACTTTTTGATTTAGCAGGGGGCGTGGGAGCGGGCTTGCCCGCGAACACCGGCGAAGCCGGTGCCATACACCGAGTCACCTTCTTCGCGGGCAAGTCGGGGCGCCGAACCGCCGCTCCCACAGGGTACGCGGCGCGCTTGCGAAATCAGTTCTCTGCGCGACAGCGCAGCCCAAAGGGCTGGGTGATCTCCTACAGGTACAGCATTGGCCGGTCTGGCCGGTACAGCCAAGAGTAATTTTGCTAGCGTAGGCGCATACCCGCAGGGAGCGCGCCATGAGCAGCCATACCCAGCCTGCCACCCCCTTTCGCCACACCGCCGCCGACGGCTACAGCCTCGCCGGTTTCCGTTGGCGCCATACTGCCCCCGCGCCCCAGCGCCCGCTGGTGATCATCAACGCCGCCACCTCGGTGCGCTGCCGTTACTACGCGCGTTTCGCCGACTACCTGTTCGCCCAAGGCTTCGATGTGCTGACCTACGACTACCGTGGCATCGGCGAGTCGCGTCCGGCGTCGTTGCGCGGTTTCCAGGCGTCCTGGAGCGACTGGGGCCGGCTGGATTTCGAAGCCATGCTGCAACTGGCCGCTGCCCAATACCCAGGCCAGCCCGTGCATGTGGTGGGGCACAGCTTCGGTGGCTGGGCGCTGGGGCTGGCGCCGTCGGCGGCGCGGGTCGAGCATGCGGTGCTGGTGGGGGCGCAGTTCGCTTACTGGCGCGACTACGCGGCGAACCAGCGTTGGCGCCTGGTTGGCAAATGGCACGTGCTGATGCCGTTGCTGACCCGCGTGTTCGGGTATTTCCCCGGCAAGCGCCTGGGCTGGCTGGAGGACACGCCTGCGGGCGTTGTGCGCGACTGGAGCACGCCCACGCCGCGCTACGAACACCGGCCCAGCGGGCGGCAGCTTGAGCACTTGCCGTTTTCACAGGTGCGCGCGGCAACCCTGGCGCTTAGCCTGACTGACGATCCCTTCGGTACGGTGGCGGCGACCGAGCGTCTGCTGGCCTATGTGCACGGGGCTCAGCGCAGGCATTTGCGCGTGGCGCCTGTGGATATCTCGGTCAGCGAGATCGGGCACTTCGCGTTTTTCCACGATCGCTTTCGCGACCGTTTGTGGCCGATTGCGCTGGGCTGGTTGCGGGAGGGGAGGTTGGCGGCAGATGTGCCGGGTACGGTGATTAGCTGAAAGGGCCGCAAAGCGGCCCCAGCCGTCTTATGCCAGACGCGTCAATGGCTGCGCGGCGAACTTCACGCCCGCCAGCCCATGCTTGATCAGCGCACGAATGTTGCCGTGGTCGCTACCCTCGGGCGTGGCCAGCACGCTGCGGTAGTGCTCGCCGAACGCCAGCAGGGCTTCCTGGTCGCTCAGGCCTTCCAGCAGGGCCAGGCCCAGGGTCTTGCACGACCCTTCGTTCTGGCCGGCGGCGTTGTGTACTTCGCCGTTGTCGAAGGCCTGGGGTTGGTAGCTGTAGTGCGCGGCCACGAACGCCAGGGTGTCGGCGAAGACGTGTTCGCCACTGGCGAGGCTGCGGCGCAGGGTGTTCAGATCGGTCACTGAGGTTTTCCTTTTTCGAACGCCGCCTGTTGCTCGGCGCTGGCTTCTTTCTGGTATTGGGCTTTCCACTCGGCGTAAGGCATGCCGTACACCGCTTCACGGGCGTCATCCAGGCTCAGCTCGAGCTGGCGCTCGTCGGCGGCAGCCTTGTACCACTTGGACAGGCAGTTGCGGCAAAAGCCGGAGAGGTTCATCAGGTCGATGTTCTGCACGTCGGTGCGCTTTTGCAGGTGGTCGACCAGGCGCCGGAACGCGGCGGCTTCGAGTTCGAGCTGTTGTTGTGGAGTCATGGGGCGTCTCTCAGGTCATGCGGTTCTTCAGGTGGCGGCCACCGTTGATGACCACCTGGCTGCCGGTGCTGTACTGACTGTCGAGCAGGAACAGCACGGCGTCGATCAGGGGGCGGGCGCCGGGTTCGAATTCCAGCAGGGCTTTTTGCAAGGTCTGGCGGCGGTAGTGCTCGTCACCGCCTTCCTTGAGGATCAGCAGGCCAGGCAGGATACCGTTGACCCGGACCTTCGGCGCGTACTTTTCGGCGAACGACAGCACCATGTTCTGTAGCGCCGCCTTGGTGGCGGCGTAGCCGATGTGGCTCTTGCTGCCGCGCGAAGAGGTCTCGTCGCAGATGTGGATGATGTCGGCCTTGTCCACGCGGTTCAACAATTCGCCCAGGGCGAGGTTGAGGTGGTAGGGCGCTTCGACGTGCAGGCTGAACATGGTTTGCAGGTTGTCCAAGCCATCGTCGAGCCACAGCGAGGCGTTGTGGATCACCGCGCGCAGGCCGTCGTACTGGCTGTGCAGGTGATCGATCAGGGCCTGGCGGTCTGCGGCGACGGTCAGGTCGGTCCGGAATTGCCGGATGTTCGGGTGCGCCGCGTCGGCGTGAACGTGACGGCTGGCGCTGACCACCGTATGGCCGGCGTTTGCCAGTTCCAGCGCCAGAGCCAGCCCGACACGCTGGCTGGCTCCGGTGATGAGGATTGGGCTATTCATGTTCGGGGCGGTCTGTCGTTTTTGCGGATGCCCCAGCATACCCGAACTAGATAGCCTTGCGGGCCTGCGCCGTGCGTGGCTTGGGTGCGGCATTCAGCCAGCCGGCCAGCAGCCACGTCGACAGCGGGATGAACAGGTACACCATGAGCGGCGTCAGCGCCAGCGTACTCAGCAGCACCCGTGGCACTAGTTCGAGGGCACCCAGCCAATGGCCGAACAGCAGGTTGAACAACAGCGAGACCGGGAAGAACGCCAGCCAGATGGCCGTGGCTTGCTTCCAGCGTGGCGGTTTTTGCACCGTAGCGGTGCCGAACCAGTCGTCGATACCGCTGACGCGCTGCGTCTTGGGGCCTTCGAACAAGCCGTCACCGCGCTTGAGCCAAGCCCGGCGCGAGGCTGAGTGCTCCCACGTGTGCATGCTCTGGTCGCTGGTAAAGCGGAAGATGATCTGGAATTCGTCGCTGCCTGCGGGAGGGGCGAGGATGCCCGAGCCGAGGTAGCCGGGGAAGTCGGTGGCCAGCTGCTCGCCTTCGTGCAGCCAGGCCAGCAGGTCCTGGTAGCGGCCATGGGCAGCGCGGCGCGACACCATCAAGGTGACGGGATGGGTAGACATCGTGTATCTCCTGGCGACGGGGCTGGCGGGTAGCCGGCCCCTTTGGCGTGCGGCCCGGGGTGGTGGGCGGCGCAAGCTTGCTTGCAAGAATCGGGCAAGGATTATCGCTGATTCGGCGGCGCTGCAGTAGCTGTTCGTCGGCGTGGGGGGTCAGACGTTGGCTTGCGCGTGCAGCTCGGGGTGGGCCTGGCGATGGGCCTGGAGGATATAGTCGCGCAGGCGCTCGATCTCTTCGGCCGGGCTGGGGGTCAGGTCGTAGGCGGCCAGGTCTTTGCTGATACGTCGGCGCAGGGTGCCACTCAAGCCAATCGGCGGGATGCCTTCTGGGGCGAAGCGCAGGTCGAAGCGCGAAGGCGCCTGGGACAAACCGCGCAGCTCCAGGCGCACGCCTTTGAACGAAATGTCGCGCACCCACAGCGCGCTAGGCTGGCCATGCGCGTCGAGCAGCGCCGACGGTTGCGCCAGCGACAGGCGCCAGGGCCGCAGCATCGGGCCGTCTTCGTAGATATCGGGCGCGCCCAGTTGCAGGTGCACGGCATGGAATTCATCTTCCACCAATTGCAGTGGGAAGCTGATTTGTTGGTTGTTGAAGTTGGCCTGCAACGTCACGTGTTCGTTGGCCACCAGGCGGGTGAGCAGATCTTTCAGGCGGCGGTCGCCGTTGACCAACAGGCTCGACATTGGGTCGGCCAGGTTCAACTGCGGGGTGTGCTGCATATCCTGGATGAAGTCCAGCTCGTCCTGAGAGAGAAGGGCGTCTGCTTGCATGGTCGAACTCGATGGGCAATCGAAAAGGGCGATGGAGGCACGGCGATTGACCGCGGCGAACGCGATTGGTTCCCGTCATTGGTCGGGTGCGGCGCGCGCCGCTGACGGCAGGCTTTCGGCGCGGGTGCGCTCGAGGAATGCGGCCTTTTGCCACTGCTGAGTGCTAGTATCCTACGTTTTCACTCAGTTTCGGAATGCTCTCCCGATGAAAGTCGCCATTATTTCCGGTTCGGTGTACGGCACCGCCGAAGAAGTCGCCCGCCATGCCGAATCGCTGCTCAACGCCGCCGGCTTGCACGCCTGGCACGCGGCCCGTGCTACCCAGCAGGACCTGGAAGGTTTCGCCCCGCAAGCGCTGCTGGCGGTAACCTCGACCACTGGCATGGGCGAGCTACCCGACAGCCTGATGCCGCTGTACAGCACGCTACGCGACACCCTGCCTGCCGCCTGGCGCGGCTTGCCGGGGGCGGTGATCGCCCTGGGCGATGCGAGCTACGGCGACACCTACTGCGCGGGCGGCGAGCAACTGCGTGAGCTGTTCGCTGAACTGGGCGTGCGGGAAGTGCTGCCGATGCTGCGCCTGGACGCCAGCGAGACCGTCACCCCGGAAACCGATGCCGAACCCTGGTTGGCCGAGTTCGCCGCAGCCCTCAAGGGCTGATGCCGGTGGCAGGGCAAGGCGCCGCGCCGACTTGCCCTGCGCCATCGCCTCAGCGTGCTTCTTGCAACAGGGCCAACCAGGCCTGCGCCGCCCGTGACAGATACGCCCCTCGGCGCCAGATGAAGGCGATGTCCCAACGCAGGTCATCTGGCGCGCGCAACGGCAAGCGCACGACCCCCGGGCGCTCCAGTGCCCGCGCGACGATAGCCGGCAACAGCACCACCCCTTGGCCGGCTGCCACCAGCGCGACGAGAAAGTCCGCCTGGCCGCTGCGGCCGCCTTCCTTGGGCGTGAAGCCCTCGCGCTGACAGGCGCTGAGCAAGCGGTCATTGAGCACGAAGCTGCGCTGATAAAGCAGGAACGGCGTGTCGGCCAACTGTGCCAGTGCCACCTCGGGCAGGCCGGCCAGCGGGTGATCGACCGGCAACAGGGCATCGAGCGGCTCGTTGCAGAACGGTTGGTAGTCAAAGGTCGGGTCGCTGGGCGTCAGGCTGCCGCCCAGTTCCAACTCGCCACTGTTCACCGCCTGCTCGACCATGCGACTGCCGCCTTCGAGCAACTGGATGGCGATGTTGGGGTAGCGCCGACGGTACTCGGCGAACAGCCCGGCGAACAGCGCATCGCTGCCCAGCAGCGGCAGGCCCAGGCGCAGCTCGCCACGGGCCATCTGGCCCAGGTCGTCAAGCTCGTTCAGCAACTCTTGGCGCTGGCGCAGCATCAGCTCACCGCGTTCCAGCACGATGCGCCCGGCAGCGGTCAGGTGCAGTTGCGAGCCGTGGCGCTCCAGCAGCGGCTGGCCGATGCTGTGTTCGAGCTGGGCAACCTGCTTGCTCACTGCCGATTGGCTGATGTGCAGGGTGCTGGCCGCTTGGGTGAAGCCGCCTCGATGGACCACTTCGATAAAGCTGCGCAGTTGCTTGAAATCCATGGCTTCGATTCCATTGTGGAATGGCTTCAAGTCTAACAATTCGCTTCTGGCGTGGGTGGGCGACTTTTACAATGGCGACGTTGCCGAGGAAGCCCCGCCCATGAACCGTACATTACTGAACAAGACCCTGCGCCTGCTGCTGGAGCTGGCGGTGCTGCTCGCGCTGTTTCTGATCGGCGGCCAGCTCGCCGCTTGGCTCGGCTGGCCAATCCCTGGTGGCGTGATGGGCCTGGCGCTGTTGCTGATGCTGTTCGCCAGCGGCGTGCTCAAGCCTGCGGCCCTGCAATTGGGCGCCGCTTGGCTGATGGCCGAGATGCTGCTGTTTTTCATTCCCGCGCTGATGAGCCTGCTGGACTACGGCACGCTACTGCGCAACGAGGGCGGGCGCATCCTGCTGGTGATCGCCCTGAGCACCCTGCTGGTGATGCTGGTCACCGCGCTCACGGTCGAGGCGGTGTGCCGTTGGAGGCTGCGTCATGAACCTTGAACCGATGTCGCTGTTCTGGCTTGTCTTCACCCTGCTTGCCTACCTGGGGAGCCGTTGGTTGTACCGGCGTACCGGGCGTTACCTGCTGTCGCCGTTGATCCTGGTGCCTGCGCTGTTGCTGGCCGTGGCCGTACCGCTGCATACCGCGTATGCCGAGTACGCGCGCAACACCCATTGGCTGATGGGGGTGCTGGGGCCTGTGACCGTGGCCTTTGCCGTGCCGATCTGGCAACAGCGTGCATTGCTCGCCCGGCACTGGCCTGCGCTGCTGCTGGGCATGCTGGCCGGCAGCGTGGCTTCGATCGGCAGCTCCTGGGCGCTGGCCCATGGGTTGGCACTGGATGAGGCGGTGAGTGTGTCGCTGCTGCCGCGTTCGATCACCACCCCGTTCGCCATGCCGGTAGCCCAGGACCTGGGCGGGGTGCCAGAATTGACGGCGGTCTTCGTGATGGTCACAGGCGTGCTCGGCGCGCTGTTCGGCGGCATCCTGCTGCGCTGGCTACCGTTGCGTACCCCGTTGGCCCGTGGCGCGCTGTTTGGCGTGGGCGCCCACGGTGCCGGGGTGAGCCGCGCTCGGGAAGTCGGGGGTGAAGAAGGCTCGGTGGCCGGCCTGGTCATGGTCCTGACCGGCCTGCTCAATCTGTTCGCCGCGCCCCTGTTGGTGAAGCTGCTGTGACCGTTCGTGCCACCGGCTCGCACGGTCACTAGGCTGGCTGCCAAGGCAACTTAATACCTTTGTATTGCCTTCTAGACTGATCCTCGACATAGAGAGCACACGCATGTGCCGAGGTAACGTGCAATGAACGCAGCCTTGCCCTATTCCGACACTTACACACCGGGACACCGCTGATGCCACTGGCTGAAATTCCACTGTGCGTCTGGCGCACCCGGAGCCAGGGTTTCACCTTCCGGGGCCAGAGCATTCGATACTGGACAGCAGGGCAAGGAGAGCCACTGCTATTGCTTCACGGTTTCCCCACCGCCAGCTGGGATTGGCACTACCTGTGGGGGCCGCTCACCCAACGCTTTCGCGTGGTGGCCTGCGACATGCTCGGCTTTGGCGATTCGGCCAAGCCGGCAGACCACGACTACAGCCTGCTGGAGCAGGCCGACCTGCAGCAGGCGTTGCTGGCGCACCTGAACATCGAGGCGCCGGTGCACCTACTGGCCCATGATTATGGCGCCAGTGTCGCCCAGGAACTGCTCGCGCGGCACCACGAGCAGCGCCTGGAGATCGCCAGCTGCGTGTTCCTCAACAGTGGGCTGTTTCCCGAACTGTGCCGGGTGTTGCTGATCCAGAAACTGCTGCTCAGCCGCGTAGGCTGGCTGGTCGGGCGCTCGTTCAGCCGTGACGATCTGGTGCGCAATGTCAGCCAGGTGTATGGGCCCTGTACCCACCCCAGCGAGAGTGCGCTGGACGACATGTGGAGCCTGATCACCGCCAACCGCGGCTCTCGCATCATGCACAAGCTGATCAACTTCATGCACGAGCGCTTTGCCCTGCGCGAGCGCTGGGTCGGTGCACTGCAACGCGATGGCGTGCCGCTGCGCCTGATCAATGGCGTGGTCGATCCGCTGTCAGGGGCGCACATGCTCGAACATTACCAACAGGCGGTGCCGGGCGCGGATACGGTGGCGTTGCAGGGTATCGGCCACTACCCGCACACCGAGGCGCCGGTGCAGGTGCTGCGCCACTACCTGGCATTTCGCGAGCAGCCGTTGGCCTACATCCCGCAGAAAATCGCCTGGTCCTGACCCGGCGATCATCGCGCTGCGTTATCACCCGGCATTCGCCAGGGTGGCGCTTGATTGTCCGCTTGTGGTCGCTGGCGGACACTGCCAGGCATCCTTTCCTTGCCTGGAGCACAGTCGATGAGCGAACCGGTACGTCTTGAAGATCGAGTGGTGGTGGTCACCGGTGCCGGTGGTGGCCTGGGGCGGGCCCATGCGCTGCTGTTCGCCGCGCACGGCGCGCAGGTGGTAGTCAACGACCTGGGTGGCTCGACCTTTGGCGAGGGCGCCAGCGTATCGGCCGCCGACCGGGTGGTACAAGAGATCCGCGCGGCCGGTGGCACCGCCGTGGCCAACCACGACTCGGTCACCGATGGCGCGCGTATCGTCGAGCAGGCGCTGGACAGCTTTGGGCGTGTCGATGTGCTGGTGAACAACGCTGGCATCCTGCGCGACAAGACCTTCCACAAGATGGACGACAGCGACTGGGAGCAGGTCTACCAGGTGCATGTCGAAGGCGCCTACAAAGTCACCCATGCCGCTTGGCCACACCTGCGTGCGCAGAACTGGGGGCGGGTGATTTTCACCGCCTCGACCTCGGGTATCTACGGCAACTTCGGCCAGGCCAACTACAGCATGGCCAAGCTCGGCCTCTATGGGCTGACCCGCACCTTGGCCATCGAAGGTCGCCGGAACGGCATTTTGGTCAACGCCATTGCCCCGACTGGCGGTACGCGCATGACCGAGGGCTTGATTCCTGCACAGGTGTTCGAGCGGCTTAAGCCCGAATTGGTCAGCCCGCTGGTGGTCTACCTGGGCAGCGAGCAGTGCCAGGACAGCGGCGCGTTGTTCGAGGTCGGCGGCGGCTGGGTGGGCAAGGTGCGCTGGGAGCGCAGCCTGGGGGTCGGGTTCGATCCGCGTGAAGGCTTCACGCCGGAGCAGGTGGCGCAGAACTGGGCGCGTATCGGTGATTTCGACGGCGCCGTGCACCCCGATGACAGCGTGCAGGCATTGCAGCAGATGATGGAGAACCTACAGCGCCATGCGTAGGTGTGCCGACAGGCATAAAAAAGGCCGCTGCAAACGCAGCGGCCAATCGAGACGTTAGATCAAGGAGCTTCAAAATCAACGTCGGTGAACCTGGGCGGGCGTGAAGGGCGAGGGGGAGATGCCCTTCGTGCCGGCCAGTGAGATCAGAATAAGCGCTTGATCCTGTAGGAAAAATACCTACTCATGACATTCACCTTTACGTTTCGGGTAAAAGTGCGGCGGCGACTATAGCCATTCCAGCTGCGCAACAGGCGTAATGCTTTGTAAGGGTTTCTAAGGGTTGCCGCTAAATCCCATCCGCCAACTGACCGCCTGGGCTGCGGCCAGCAGGCGCTCGGCTGCCGGGCCGTGTGCGTCGGCATGGAAGATCGAGGTTGGCCCGACCACGGTCATCACCGCGGCAATCTGCCCCATGGCATTGAATACCGGCGCCGACAGGGCATCGACCCCTGGCATCAGCAAGCCATGTACATGGTGCAGGCCGCGTGCGCGGATCTCGGCCAGCAGCGGTGCATAGTGCTCGGCACGCTGAGCCATGGCCGCCAACTCGCGCGCTTTCAGCTCGGCGGTTTCGCGCTCCGGCAGGTGCGCTGCGAACACCAGGCCGGTGGACGAACTCAGCAGTGGCAGTACCGAGCCAATCTGCGTCACCACCGTCACCGCGCGCACCGCAGGCTCGATGCTCACCACGGTTGCGCCCTGGTTACCCCACACGGCGATGAAGCAGCTTTCGTTGAGGGCGTCGCGCAACGCCGACAGCGGCAGCGCGGCGACTTTCAGCACATCGATGCTGCCCAGCGCCGCCATGCCCACGCGCAGCGCCTCTCGGCCCAGGCCGTAATGGTTGGTGGCCGGATCCTGTTCAGCGAAGCCGCTGGCGATCAACGCTTGCAGGTAGCGGTGCACCTTGCTGGCCGGCATGTCGACGTGCTCGGCCAGACGCGACAGCGAAGTGGACGGCGAGAGTTCGGCCAGGGCCTTGAGGATGTCGGTGCCGACTTCCGCCGAGCGGACCTTCTGTTTGCCGTTGTCGGCGCTGCTGCTGGCTTTGCTCATGGTGAACTTCTGTGTGGGATATTTCGGGTTGGCGCCTTTATAGCTTGACGCCCACGTGGGAGCAAATTACGTTATTCGTAATCTGATTACGATAAAAACAATGCAGACGCGCTGCCAGCCTGGGCCCATTCGGGGTTGTACAGGGTTGGGCTTTGCAGCCAGCTGCCCGCAGAGGCTCCCCGCAGCCCGGAGGCACCGATGACCCGCAGTACCCCTTGTGAACTCGCCTACCTGAGCGGCTTTGGCAACGAATTTGCCAGCGAAGCCCTGCCCGGCGCCCTGCCGGTGGGGCAGAACTCGCCACAAAAGGCGCCCTACGGCCTGTACGCCGAACTGCTCTCGGGCACCGCATTCACCATGGCCCGCAGCGAATTGCGACGCACCTGGCTGTACCGCATTCGCCCCTCGGCGCTGCACCCGCGTTTCGAGCGCCTGGCCCATCAGCCCCTGAGCGGCGCCCTGGGGCCTGCCAACCCCAATCGCCTGCGCTGGAATCCGCAACCCATGCCGGCCGAGCCCACCGACTTCATCGAAGGCTGGGTGCCGATGGTGGCCAACGCCCCGGCGGACAAGCCGGCCGGCGTAAGCGTGTACATCTACCGGGCCAATCGTTCGATGCAGCGGGTGTTCTTCAACGCCGATGGCGAGTTGCTGCTGGTGCCGGAGCACGGTCGCCTGCGCATCGCGACCGAACTGGGGGTGCTGCAGGTCGAGCCGCTGGAGATTGCGGTAATCCCTCGGGGCATGAAGTTTCGCGTGGAGTTGCTCGACAGCCAGGCGCGTGGCTACCTCGCCGAGAACCACGGCGCGCCGCTGCGCCTGCCAGACCTGGGCCCGATCGGCAGCAACGGCCTGGCCAACCCGCGCGATTTCCTCACCCCTGTCGCCCACTACGAAGAGGCCAGCGGCCCTGTGCAACTGGTGCAGAAGTTTTTGGGCGAGCACTGGGCTTGCGAGTTGTCGCACTCGCCCTTGGACGTGGTCGCCTGGCATGGCAGCAACGTGCCGTACAAGTACGACCTGCGCCGTTTCAACACCCTTGGCACGGTCAGCTTCGACCATCCCGATCCGTCGATTTTCACCGTGTTGACCTCACCCAGCAGTGTGCATGGCCTGGCCAACATGGATTTCGTGATCTTCCCGCCGCGCTGGATGGTGGCCGAGAACACGTTCCGGCCACCGTGGTTCCACCGCAACCTGATGAACGAGTTCATGGGCCTGATCCAGGGCGCCTACGATGCCAAGGCCGAAGGTTTCCTGCCGGGCGGCGCCTCGTTGCATGGCGTGATGAGTGCCCACGGCCCGGACGCCGAAACGTGCGACAAGGCCATCGCCGCCGACCTCGCACCGCACAAGATCGACAACACCATGGCCTTCATGTTCGAGACCAGCCAGGTGTTGCGTGCGAGTCAGCAGGCTTTGGACAGCCCACAGTTGCAAGCCGATTACGACAGTTGCTGGGCGAGCCTGCCGAGCACCTTCAACCCGAACTGGAGATGACCGATGACCCCCACACCCCTTGCCCTTAGCTGGGTTACGCACGCCAACGGGCACCGCGACTTTCCGCTGCAGAACCTGCCGCTCGGCATCTTCAGCCGTCCGGGGCAGGCACCGCGTTGTGGCGTGGCCATTGGTGAGGCCACCCTGGATATCGAGGCCGTGCTGGCCGCTGGCCTGTTCGACGGTGCCGCCAAGGCCGCCGCCGAAGCCACCCGAGGCGGTGCGCTGAATGCCTTCTTCGCGCTCGGCCGTCCGGCCCGCGTCGCGTTGCGCGAACGTCTGCTGGCGTTGCTTGGCGAGGACAGCGAGCACCAGCAGGTGCTGGCGCCGCTGTTGTACCCGGCCAGCGAATGCCACATGCACCTGCCGGCCAAGGTCGGCGACTACACCGATTTCTACGTGGGCATCCAGCACGCGACCAACGTCGGCAAGCTGTTCCGCCCGGACAACCCCTTGTTGCCCAACTACAAGTACGTGCCCATCGGCTACCATGGCCGCGCTTCCACCTTGCGTCCGTCAGGCACCGACGTACGCCGTCCCAAGGGCCAGACCTTGCCTGCCGGGCAGAGCGAGCCAAGCTTCGGCCCGTGCGCGCGGCTGGACTATGAACTGGAACTGGGGATCTGGATTGGCCAGGGCAATGAGATGGGTCAGGCCATCCCGATTGGCGAGGCTGACACGCACCTGGCTGGCCTGTGCCTGCTCAACGATTGGTCGGCGCGGGATATCCAGGCGTGGGAATACCAGCCGCTCGGCCCGTTTCTGTCTAAGAGCTTCATCACTAGCCTGTCCCCCTGGGTGGTGACTGCCGAGGCGCTGGCGCCGTTCCGTTGCGCCCAGCCACCGCGTCCCGACGGGGACCCGCAGCCGTTGCCCTACCTGCTCGATGCCCGTGATCAGGCCAACGGCGCCTTCGACATCGAGTTGGAGGTGCTGCTGCTGACCGCGCGCATGCGCGAGCAGCAACTGCCCGCGCACCGCCTGGGATTGAGCAATACCTTGAACATGTACTGGACCGTGGCGCAGTTGATCGCCCACCACAGTGTCAATGGCTGCGCGTTGCAGCCGGGCGACTTGTTCGGTTCCGGCACCTTGTCCGGTGCCAGCGCCGATTCGTTCGGCAGCCTGCTGGAGATCACCGAAGGCGGCAAGCATCCGGTCGAGCTGGCCAGTGGCGAGGTACGCAGGTTCCTCGAAGACGGCGACGAGATCATCCTGCGCGCCCGTTGCGTGCGTGAAGGGGTGGCCAGCATCGGCTTTGGCGAGTGTCGCGGCACGGTCGTCGCGGCGAACTGAGGAGGGCAGGGCGATGGAGCTGTTCGGCTATTACCGTTCCACCTCATCGTACCGGGTGCGCATCGCCCTGGCGCTCAAAGGCCTGGATTACCAGGCAGTGCCGGTGAACCTGCTCAAAGGCGAGCAGCACGCGGCCGACTACGTGGCGTTCAACCCCCAGGGGCGCGTGCCGGCGTTGCGTCTGGACAGCGGTGAGCGGCTGCTGCAATCGCCGGCGATCATCGAGTACCTCGAAGAGGTGTATCCCCAGCCTGCGCTGCTGCCAAGCCGCAGCGAGGCACGGGCCAAGGTACGCGGTGTGGCGGCGATCATCGGTTGCGACGTGCACCCACTGCACAACGTCAGCGTGCTCAACCAACTGCGTCAGTGGGGGCATGCTGAGGGGCAGGTCAACCAGTGGATCAGCCACTGGATTGGCCTGGGACTGGCGGCGGTGGAGCAGTTGATCGGTGACCAGGGCTTCTGCTTTGGCGACGCGCCGGGGCTGGCGGATGTCTATCTGATTCCGCAGGTGTATGCGGCTCAGCGCTTCAACGTCGACATGAGCGACTACCCGCGTATTCGCCGGGTCGTGGCCCTGGCCGAGGTGCATCCGGCCTTCGCCCAAGCGCATCCTGCACGCCAGGCGGATGCACCGGTTCAGTGAAGCGAGCGCTTGTCCGACGGCAGTTGTCCGAGGCGCTCGCTCAGTTTCACCCGCTGCGCTGGGTCGTCAGTGAGCAGTAACGCATGCTCCAGGTCGAAACGTTCGGCCTGGGGGCATTCGAGCTGCTGGTACAGGGTGGCGCGGGCCAGGTAGTCGCTGACCTGCACCGGCCCCAACTGCATGACCCGCTCGGCGTCCACCAGCGCGGCCAGGGCGTTGTCGTTACTGCTGTGCAACTGGCGCAGGTTACGTGACAGGCGTTGGAGCATCTGCCGCGCGCTGGCGCTGCGCATGTGCTCGGCGCTCAGCTGCATCTTTGCGCCGTACTGGCGGGCCAGCAGTTCACGGCAGTCGGCAGGGTATAGGCGGCGCCCGCCACAGGGATCGAGCAAGTGATCGGCGCCGGGCACGCGCAGCAGGAAGTGTCCTGGGAAGTTGACCCCTTCCAGTGGAATCGATAGGCGTTGCGCCAACTCCATCGCCAGGATGGCCAGCACCAGCGGTTGGCCACGGCGGCGTTGCAGCACTTTGTCCATCAATGCCGCTTGCGGGCGCAGTGGCAGGTACTCGTCCTGCTGGAAGCCCAAGGCATTGAGCTGGCGCAGCAATGGTTGGGCCAGCTCGCTCAGCGGCAGCATGGGCAGGCGGGTACTGATCTCGCGTTGCAAGGCGTGCACTTGGTTGAGGCAGGCGCTGAGGTCGACGCTGCGGTCATGCTCGGTGGCGATGCACAGCGCCGCTTCCAGCAGGGCGACCGGCTCGCGATCCAGGCAGGCCAGGCAGGCTTGGCGTGGGTTCATGGGGACTCTCCGTCACGCTTGTACTTTTAGCCCCAGTGCAGGTTTTCGTCCAGTGGTCTGCCCAGGCCGCGCTCGACCGGCGCGTGCCTATACTGGATGCAGCACCTTCCGGGGAGCACGTCGATGTTCGCGCTCATGCAAAGTACCCGCACCCAGTCGCTGCACCTGTTCATCGACCCGCCGACCGGGTTGAAGGCCGTAGTGGCGATCCACAGTGACCAGCTGGGACCTGCGCTGGGTGGTTGCCGCTACCTGCCGTATGCCGATGATGAAAGCGCGGTAAACGATGCCATCCATCTCGCCCAGGGCATGAGCTACAAGGCCGCGTTGGCCGGGTTGGCGCTGGGCGGTGGCAAGGCGGTGATCATGCGCAATGCGCATGTCGAGAACCGCGCCGCGTTGTTCGAAGCCTTCGGGCGTTTCGTCGACAGCTTGCAAGGGCGTTTCATCACGGCAGTGGACAGCGGCACCTCGACGCAGGACATGGACTGCATCGCCCAATCGACTCCGCATGTCACCAGCACCACGGCCTCGGGCGATCCTTCACCGCATGCGGCAATGGGCGTGTTCGCCGGCATACGCGCAACCTCGATGGCCCGCCTGGGCAGCGACAATCTCGAAGGTTTGCGGGTCGCGGTCCAGGGCTTGGGCAATGTGGGATATGCCCTGGCCGAACAGCTGCATGCGGCGGGGGCCGAGCTGCTGGTGAGTGATCTGGACGCTGGCAAGGTGCGCCTTGCCGTGGAGCAATTTGGCGCTCAACCGGTGGCCAATGAGGCGCTGACCAGTACCCCATGCGATATTTTCGCGCCTTGCGGCGTGGGACCGGTACTCAATGGCCAGAGCGTGATGCAGCTACGTTGTGCGGCGGTAGCCGGTGCGGCGAATCATCAATTGACTCAGTTGCAGGTGGCTGATCAGTTGGAGAAGCGCGGCATCTTGTATGCGCCGGACTATGTGATCAATGCCGGTGGGTTGATTTATGTGGCGCTGACCCACCGTGGCGCGGACCTTGGCACCATAACCGCCCACCTCGCGCGTATCCCCAGCCGTTTGACCGAAGTGTTCGCGCATGCGCAGGCTGAAAAGCGTTCACCGGCACGGGTGGCGCAAATGCTAGCCGAGCGCTTGCTGTACGGGTGAGCGGCCTGCTGCCTTGATGGCAGGCCTGGCCTGCCCAGGGTAATCACTGCGCCGCGTCACCTTCGAGCAGTTCTGCCAGTGCATCCGGCTGGCTCTTGAACGCCCGCGCGAACACATCGCGGTTCTTGGCCATGTAGATCCCCGCTTCCTCGACCTGTTGCTCGCTCAACGACGGCACGGCCTTATGCAGCACTTCGGCCAGGCGTTCGGCCAGTTCGAGCATCTTGTCGTGACGGTCTGCTTCGGCCTTATCCATGAACAAGCGCTCCGGGTCGCGGCTGCTGCGGTACACCACTTCGACGGCCATTCATCACCTCTGTGCCTTTTTGCTGGTTGGGGTCTTTGACTGTGTTTTTATACAGTACATGGGCAAGCCATCGCAGTGCAACCACCATGATGGCCATCTGTGCAGAAAAACAGCCTGGCACACAGGTGTCCTGCGGCAATCGGCCATCTTCCAAGGCAGGGGGCTTGGCCCTTTAACTGCATGGCACAAGCGTCATGTACGCCATTCATCATCCTTCTGTCGTATCGGGGAATCGAACATCGTGAACACAAAATGGGCAGACAAACTGCGCAAGGGCCTGCACGGCTCGGCCGACTCGCTGGGTAATCTGTGCGTGGAGGCCTTCCACTACCTGGCGTTGTTCGGGATTGGCGCGATCACTGCCTATGCGGCCGTGGCGACCTTCATCGACATGCTGAGCAAGGGCGGGATCAGTGTCGATGACATCCTGCTGCTGTTCATCTACCTGGAGCTTGGGGCGATGGTGGGGATCTACTTCAAGACCAACCATATGCCGATCCGCTTTCTGCTGTATGTGGCCATCACCGCGCTGACCCGCCTGCTGATCGGCGATGTCTCGCACCACAAGGCCCCTGACGTGGGCCTTCTGTACGTGTGTGGCGGTATTCTGTTGCTGGCGTTCGCCATCTTGGTGGTGCGCTATGCCTCGTACCGCTACCCCTCGACCAAGGTGCTGGACGCCAACGGCAAGCAAGTCGATGAGAGCAAGTGAGGTGGTGAATAGGTAGTGCACTTGCAGGCGAGGGTGGCTGTTCAATGGCCGCTGGCAGCGGGGTTTCATCGCGACAGGTGTCGTGAGCCCTGCTGCGGCCAGGAGACACTATGTATCCCCATCCCGAAATGGTCCTCGCGCATCTGAACGAAACCTTCCAGCCGCTGGGTATCGACCCCGAGGCGGTATACATCAATCAAATCGACAATGTGATCGACGAAGCGGTGGTGATGTCTCGCTCGCTGCTCGATGAGGCGCTGCATCACCTCGATCAGGGTGTGGAGCCTACCTATGATCAAGGCCTGTACGGCGTGTTCCACGAACCCGGAACGTTCGACCCGGCCTTGCGGGTAGGCGGTCTACGCTTGCCCGATGTCGAGCGTTTTGTGGGGCAGATGTTGCGGGCGCGCCGCTGAGCGCTGCGCCGGTTTGCCGTTAGACCGCCAAGCGTGGGCTGTGCTGCGGGTCGCGTGTCAGCGCGGCAAGCACTTGCAGCGGGTTCTGGCCTAGCTCGATGGCCAGGCCCAGGCGGATACTGTCGATGACCCGTTGCAGGCGCACCGGATCGTTGCGCTGGGCCTGACTGATCAGACGCTTGGCCACCACGCCACTGTCATCGGATAGGGTCAGCATGATGCTGCCATCCAGGCGCTCGATGCTCAGGTTGACCCGGTATTCGGGCGCGAAGGCTTCGCTGATGCGGTCGAAAGGGTTGTTCATACGCAAGCTCTGCAATGAATGACTGCAGCGATTGACCGGGGGCAGGCCGGGTTGGTTCAGCCCCGTTGATCGGTGAAAACGAAAACGCCCGGCACAAGGCCGGGCGTTGGGCGGGTTGGCGAAGCTCAGGCCTCGGGGTCGCTAAGCTCCAGTGCACCGCGCTTGCTGCGCAGTTTGCCGTAGAAATGTTCTAGCGCATGGTTGAGCTTGCTGGCGGCACCGTCCACTGCCTGATCCAGCGACGTGGCGGTGTGGGTCACGGAAATCGGCTGGTGGCCTTTGGGGCGAGCCTCCATCTGGCAGCGTTTGTCGTGCGGGCCGGGTTTGGCGCCGTTGTCGTCGCGCAAGTGGACTTCGATGCGGGTAAGGTCGTCCTCGTAGCGTTCGAGGTTGCTGTGCAGGATGCTGCTGACCCACTCGTTCAAGCGGACGTTGCCCTGGATCTGGTTGCTGCTGTTGACCTGGATTTGCATGACTTCAATCCTTATTCAGCTTGCTCGCAGGAGACGCTTCCAAGCCACTGAGGGCGTTGGTCTTTCTGCGCCTCTTGACTCTAAGGTCAGGCAACTGGAGACGGATTTCAAGTCCAATTTGAAAATAAATATGTAATGGGCAGTGGGGCTGCCAGGCAGCCCCACGATCGGTCAGAACGCCACCGAGGTCTGCACGTAGAGCGTACGTGGCTCACCCACGTACTTGCCCTTGTTGTTGTCGTCGAACGAGCGGGTGTAGTACTCGCGGTTGAACAGGTTTTTCACCCCCACCGCAACCTTCAGGTTGGAAAGCTCTGGGCCGAAGTCGTAGCCGGCGCGGGTGCTGACCAGCAGGTAGCCAGGGATGCGCCCGGTGCTGCCGTCGGCGCTTTCGGCTGCGGTGTTGGCGTTGTCGGCGTACTGGCTGCTCTGGAAGCTGGTGTCCAGGTTCAACTGCCACGGGCCCTCGGTGTAGCCGACCCCCAGTGTGCCCTTGTGGCGCGATGAGAATGGCACCTGATTGCCTTTGTTCGGCCCGTCCTCGCGGATGCTGGCGTCGACGAAGGCGTAGCTGGCGTGCACATCGAAACCTGTCAGCGCCGGGCTCAAACCGTCGAGTGCGTAGCGCACGCTGGTCTCGATACCCTGATGACGGGTTTCGCCGCGCGCGATCACCGAATCATTGGTTTGGTTGCTTTCGTACTGGTTATCGAAATTAATGAGAAACGCGCCGATCTCCGCCTGCAAGTCGCCATTGTCATAGCGCGTGCCGATTTCCCAGGTGCGCGCTTTTTCTGGTTTCACCTCGCCACTGCTGACCCGATTGGGCATCTGGCTGTACTGCACGCTGCCGAACGAGCCTTCGGTGTTGGCATACAGGTTCCAGGTGTCGGTCAGGTGGTACATCACGTTCAGTGCCGGCAGCGCGGTGTTGTAGCTGCCTTGGTAGCGCTGGCCGTTGAGGGCGTTGTTCTGCGCGGTGTCGATCATCTCGTAGCGAATACCTGGGGTGATCGTCCAGCGGCCGATATCGATGCGGTCGTCCAGGTAGATCGCATGGGCCTCGGTGCTGCCGCGGGTGTCGCGGTCGTTGCGACTGTCGGTGGTGGGCAGTTGGTTGGCGGTAGTGGGTTCGCGGTAGCGCAGTTCGTGGCCGGCCTCGTTGACGTAGCGGTAGCCCACCCCAAACTCGTGCCAGCTCTCGCCCAGGGCCAGGCCTTGCGAGAAGCGGGTTTCGATACCGCGTACCCAGTATTCGCGCGGCGACAGCGAGACGAAACTGCCTTGGTCGAGGTAGCCGCTGCGCAGGGTTTTGGTGAAGAAGCTGTTGACGCTGAACTGGCGGTCATCCTGTTTGTAGTCGTAGCCGAAGTTGAACAGCGTGCGGCGGCCCCAGAACTTGTCCTTGAGGCGGGTCGACTGGTACGGGTCGGCGTCGAAGTCGGCGCGGCTCAGGCCACCAGGCATTTCGGCCTCGCCCTCGTAGTACTGGGCCATGGCGTGCAGGCTGTTGGCCTCGTCGAGTTGCAGCTTGCCCTTGAGAATCAAGTCGTCGATCTGCGTGTCGCTGTGTTCGCGCCAGTCACCGCCACGGGTGCCGGAGTACAGCAGCGCGCCGCCCAGGCCGTTGTCGTTGGTGCCGCCCACCAGCAGGTTGGCGCTGTTCTTGAAGCCGTCGTGGCTGGACGAGGGGCTGATCTGGTTCTGCATCGCCGCCCTGAGCGTCGCCTCCTCGGGGATGGCGCGAGTCACGAAGTTGACGATACCGCCGACGTTCTGCGGGCCGTAGCGTACCGCGCCGCCGCCACGCACCACATCCACCGCATCCATGTTGCCCAGGCTGATCGGCGCTAGCGATAGCTGCGGCTGACCATACGGGGCGAAGGGCACCGGGATGCCGTCCATCAGCACCGTGGAGCGCGAGGCCAGGCGTGGGTTGAGACCGCGGATGCCAAAGTTCAGCGCCAAGTCGTGGCTGCCGGTGCCATTGTTTTCCGGGGCGTTTACCCCAGGGATGCGGTTGAGCACCTCGCGCGCCGAGCTTGCGCCGCTGCGCTCGAACTCCTCCCGGCGTACCACATCGCGTGCGCCGGGGTGCTCGAAAACGTTGTCCTGGCGTGCTTCGGCCAGCCAGTCGCCGACCACGCTGGATGCGCCCAGCTCTACGGCAGCACCTGGCGTCGACGCCTGCATCGGTTGCAGGCTGTAGGCGTTATCGGCTTCCTGGCGAGCTTGCAGGCCGCTGCCGCGCAGCAGTGCCTCAAGGCCTTGGGCAGTGTCGTACTGGCCTTCGATGCCTGGGCTGTTCAGGCCCTGGGTCACGGCCGAGCCGAAGGAAATCAATGCGCCACTCTCGCGGCCGAACTGGTTGAGGGCCTGTTCCAGGTTGCCAGGGGCGATGTGGTAGTCGCGGGCTTCGCCCGCCAGGGCGAAGGGGGCGACGAACAGCAGGGCGCAGGCGAGGCTGCTGGGGCGCAGAAGCATGTGACGAAGGTCCTGTGAGAAGGGGTTCTGCCTTCTCTGTCACGCGAGGTTTGGAAAATGGCTCAGGCTTTTGAAAAAATAATTCCGGCCCTGGCCCAAGGTCACCCGGTAGCCGAGTCGACCGATACCCAGTAACGCGTGAAGCGGCGCACTTTGACCGGCAGCGCCACTTCGAGCATCGCCAGGATGCGTTCGCTGTCGTCCAGGGGGTAGGAGCCGGAAATCCGCAGGTCGGCAACGCGCTCGCTGCATCCCAATTGGCCCAGGCGATAGCGCGACAGCTCGGCGATGAAGTCGCCCAGGCGCATCTGCGAGACCACCAGCATGCCATCCACCCACGCCGCGCGGTTCGGGTCCAGGGGGGCGATAGCCTGCCAACTGCCGCGGGCGAAGCGCGCCTGGTGGCCGGCCAACAGCGATTGCCCGGCCACGCTGACACTGCCACTGAACACCGAGACCAGGCTGAAACCGTCGAACTGGCGCACGTTGACCCGCCCGCTGCCCAGACGCAGTTCGCCTTCGGCCGTGCGCAGGTGCAGTTGACGCGTATCGTTGAGCGCATCCAACAGCAGTTCGCCTTCCTCCAGCCGCACTAGGCGCTGGCTAGCATCGAAGCGCACGTCAGCAGCGCTACGGGTATTCAGATACAACTGGCTGCCGTCTTCCAGGCTCAGGCGACGGCGCTGGCCGACCGGGCTGCGGTAGTCGGCCATCAGCCCCGGCAGCGGGTTGTGCGGTTGCAGGCCAAGCCCGGTGGCGCTGGCGATGCCCACCAATAGCAGCGCTTTGAGCGCCTGGCGTCGAGCCGGGGAGGGCGGGGCCTGCAAGGCGGCATGCAGCACTGGCGCGGCGACGCTGTGCAGGCGTTGGTTGACGTGCTGGATGTGGGCCCAGGCGCGTTGATGTTCGCTGTCGGCTTGTAGCCAATGCTCCAGAGCTTGGCGTTGCTGCTGGTCGAAGTCATCGCCTTGCGATTCGATCAGCCAGTGCACGGCTTGTTGGGCGATCTGAGGGGAAAAGGTGGTGTTCATAGGGCGAAGTAGCAGCGTAGAGCCGCTTTGTGCAGATAGCGCTTGACCGTGGCCAGCGAGATGCCCAGTTCCCGCGCGATCTCGGTATGGCCCAGACCGTCGATCTGGGCCAGCAGGAAGGCGCGCTTGACCCGTGGCGCCAGGCCATCGAGCAGGCGATCCAGTTCGAACAGGGTTTCGAGAATCAGGGCCTTGTCTTCTTCGCTCGGGGCCAGGTGCTCCGGGACTTGGGCCAGGGCCTCGAGGTAGGCGCGTTCGAGCGCCTGGCGGCGAAAGTGATTGCACAGCACCCGCTTGGCCACCGTGGTGAGGAACGCGCGGGGTTCGACCAGTTGCGGTGCCTCGCGGGCCTGGAGCAGGCGCACGTAAGTGTCCTGGGCCAGATCGGCGGCGCTCTGCGGGCAGTCCAGACGCCGCCGCAGCCAGCCGGTGAGCCAGGTGTGATGGGCCAGATAGAGGCCTTCGACAGTGGAAGAAAGGGCGCTTGACACCGATGCCACTCCAGCGCCGCCTGGCGCAACTGGAATTAAGAATTGTTCGCATTATATTCAGGCGCTCGACCTCCGGCAATCGACCTTTCGCATGCCGGGCCCCACGGGTGCAGCCCCTGGTCGTCAAGTGCCGGAGGCGCTCCACGCTTCGATACCGCTCCCGCACATCCGCCAAACTTTGCTTATGAGAATCCAAATCATTACTATTGCAACCCCTTTCCCCGGACCTGCGCCATGACCCGCAACGCCGCCGGACTTTCCCTGAGCTATCGCCTGGCGGTGGCTTCGCGCTGCCTGGCTGCCTCGCTGGGCGGCTACCTGTTGGCTGCGCTGGTCAGCGTGGCCGGCGCGCTGCTGTTACCCATGGCCCAGGTCGATGCCGCGCTGACCGGCATGCTGCTGTCGTTCGTGTTCTGGGTGTTGGCCTTCCTCTGGTGCTTCGCCTGCCGCAGCGCCTGGCGGGCTTGGCTGGGAGTGCTGCTGCCGAGTGTGGTGCTGGGGGCGATCAACGCCGTGGCCTACTGGATGAACAACGGATGAAAGAAGGCTTCCGCCAGGCCATGGCCTGGCTGCACACCTGGACCGGCCTGCTCTTCGGCTGGCTGCTGTTCGCCATCTTCCTGACCGGGACGCTGACCTACTTCAAGGAAGAGATCAGCCATTGGAGCCAGCCGGAAATCCAGGCCCACCCGCTCGATCCCGTGGCCAGCCTGGGCCTGGCCCAGCGCTACCTGCAAGACAACGCCGGGCATTCGCGCAACTGGTTCATCCGCCTGCCCAACGAACGCGAGGCGGCCCTGCGTGTCGGCTGGCGCGACCCGAATGCCGGTGGCCGGCGCGGGTTCGTCAACAAGCAGCTGGATGCCGCCAGCGGCCAGGAAGTGGTGGCCCGCGACAGCCGTGGCGGCGAGTTCTTCTATCGCTTTCACTTCGAACTGCAAATGCCCTATCCCTGGGGCCGCTGGCTGGCGACCCTGTGCGCCTTCGTCATGCTGCTGGGCTTGGTTACCGGGATCATCACCCACAAGAAGATCTTCAAGGAGTTCTTCACTTTCCGCCCAGGCAAGGGCCAGCGCTCCTGGCTCGACGGCCACAACGCCATCGGCGTTCTGGTGCTGCCGTTTCACCTGATGATCAGCTACAGCAGCCTGGTGCTGTTCATGTACCTGGTGATGCCGGCCGGCATCCTGGCCAGCTACGGCGACAATGAGCGTTACTTCAGCGATCTGTTCGGGCGTGACCAAGCCCCCGCGATGGCCGGTGTGGCGGCGCCGCTGGTGCCACTGCCTGAGCTTTACGCCAAGGTGCAGGCCATGGCGCCGGGGGCGCGGATTGGCTCGATCCAGGTGCACAATCCCGGCGACAGCAACGCCCGGGTCACGCTGGTGCGCGCCAGCGCCGACGATGTCGCCTACCGGCGCAGCGCCAACTGGACCTTCGACGGCCGCACGGGGGCGCTGTTGCAGCAGGGCGCGCCAGAGAGCGCGGCGATGATGACCTCGTTCACCTTTGCCGGCTTGCACATGGGCAACTTCGCCGGCCCCTGGCTGCGCTGGCTGTACTTCGCCTTTGGCATTGCCGGTACTGCGCTGATCGGCACGGGCCTGGTGATGTGGCTGGGCAAGCGCCAGCTCAAGCACGCCAAGAGCGGGCACATGCCCGGCGAACTGCGCCTGGTCGAGGTGCTCAACATCGCCAGCATGAGCGGCCTGCTGCTGGGCGTGGCGGCGTTCTTCTGGGCCAACCGACTGTTGCCGGTGACGCTGGAGGGGCGCGCCGACTGGGAAATCAACAGCTTCTTCTGCGTTTGGGCGCTGGCATTGCTGCACGCGATGTTGCGCCCGGGGCGGCGGGCCTGGGGCGAGCAGTTGGCGCTGGGCGCGCTGGCGTTCGGCGGGTTGCCGTTGCTCAACGCGGTCACCACCGCACATGGCCTGAATCACGCCATCGCCGTGGGCGACTGGGTGATGGCCGGTTTCGACCTGACTGCATTGGGCGTCGGTCTATTGCTGGCCTGGGCGGCCAGCAAGATGCTGCGCGCCGCGAAGGTTGTGGCCAAATGCGCACCTCGGGCGACCAAGGCTGGCGCTGATTGCGTGGAGGTGCACTGATGCTGGGGGTCGCCCTGATGGGGTATGCCGGTTTCGTCGGCCTGTGCCTGGCCATGGAAAAGCACTTCAGCGCGTTGCTCGCACGCAAGCCCACGGCTGTTCAACGGCATGGGCTGCGCCTGGCCGGTTGGGCGTTGCTGGTGTTGTCGCTGGTGCTGGCGGTGCAGGTGCGTGGCTGGGCATCGGGATTGGTGGAATGGACCGCCGTGCTGATGGCTGGCGTCATCCTGTGGGTGTTCGGCCTGCCTTATCAGCCGCGCCTGTTGCTCAGGCTGGCGGCTGTCAGCTTGCTGCTCGGGCCGTTGCTGGCGGTGTGGGGGTAGGCGGTGAGCGAGCCGGGGGATGTGAGCGACAGCGACGCCGGGCGGGCGCGTTTCGTGCAGGTGTTCCTGGCCCAGCGGGCGCGCATGGAAGCGCTGGTCAGCCGGCGCATCGGCTGTCGCGCCACGGCCTCGGACCTGGTGCAGGACCTGTTCCTGCGTTTTTGGCGCAGGCCCGAGGTCAAGGTCGAAGCCCTCGACACCTACCTGCTGCGCAGTGCCAGCAACCTGGCCATCGATTACTTGCGCAGCGAAGGCAGCCGCGATCGGGTTGCCGAAGGCCTCCACAACACCGATGAGGCGCCTACGGGACAGGCACCCGAACAGGCCCTGGAGGTGGACCACGACCTGCTACGCATCGAAGCCGCGCTGCGTGCCCTGCCCGAACGCACCCGGCAGATCTTCCTGCTCAGCCGCATCCACGGCTGCACCTACGCCGAGATCGCCAAGGCCATGCAGGTGTCCCAGAGTGCCGTGGAAAAGCATATGATGCGCGCCCTCGAAGCGTGCAAGGCGAGCGTCGCCGAGCCCGCCTCTGCATCGCGCCAGTCAGGGAGTACCCGCCGATGAGCCATGAGCCTGCGATCACTGCCGAACAGTCCCGGGCCGCCCTGCGCTGGCTAAGCCTGAACCAGCAACAGGTCGGCCAGGCCGAGCCGGCGGCCTTCAAGCGCTGGCTGTTGCAGGACCCGGCGCATCGACGCGCGTATGCCGAGGCTCAAGCCCTGTGGCAGTTGAGCGAAGCCCCCGCCGCGCGCCTGGCCGTCGAAGAACAGGCCAGCCTGCAGCGCTACCTCGATGCGCTCCAGCGTCCGGCCCGCCCGGCGCACTGGCGGCGCTTCGCAGTGGCCGCCTGCCTAGTGCTGGCCTTGGGCACGGCGGCAGGTTGGCAGCCGCAGTTCTGGTTGCAGGACTTGCGCGCCGACTACACCAGCAGTGAGCAGCCGCGCCGGGTGACCCTGGCCGATCAATCGCAGTTGACCCTGGATGCGGGTACGGCGATTGCCGTGGATTTCGAGCATGGCCAGCGCCGCGTGCGCCTGTTGCGCGGCGCGGTGTTTTTCGAGGTGACGCATACCGGCGAGCCGTTCGTGGTCCAGGCCAACGATGGCGAGGTACGCGTGCTTGGCACCCAGTTCGAGGTGCGCGAACAAGGCCCCAGCACCCAGGTTACCGTGCGCAGCGGGCGTGTGGCGGTCACGCCGGTGAAAGGCGCGGCGCCGTGCGAACTCACCGCCGACCAGCAGGTGCTGTACGCCGATGGCGTGGCGAGTGGCATCGGCAAGGTCGACAGCGAAAGCCGTCTGGCTTGGCGTCAGGGGTGGTTGAACTACTACCAGGTGCCGTTGGCTCAGGTGGTCGAGGATCTGCGTCGTTACTACCCAGGACGCATCGTGCTGCTCGACGCCGCCCTGGCGCAGCGCACGGTCAGCGGCAGCTTCCCGGTGGACGAGCCCCTGGCGGCGCTGGACTCGCTGGGCCAGGTGCTGGGCTTCGAGCGCCAGACGCTGCTGGGGCGGCTGACGGTATTGCGCTGACGTATGGATCGGCAGGGCTGCAAAAAAAATTTCAAAAAACAGTGAGGTACTTTCGCGCGGCATCCGTGTAGTGAGTGGAAGTGCGATTCATTCGCAAATATCGGTCTCTCTCACAGGTCAGCGTCCATGAACTTCACCCCGCGTTGCGTCCCGCTCTGGTTCGGCCTCAGCACCCTGTCTGTCTTGCCCATGGCCCCCCAGGCGGTCGCCGCGCAGCAGAGCCAGGCCTATGCGTTCGCCCAGCCGAGCCAGCCGCTGGCCCAGGCGCTCAACGCCTTCAGCCGCAGCACCGGGCAAAGTGTGGTCTACACCCTGGCGCTGCCAGACCTGCAAGCCCCGGCGCTCAATGGCACCTTCAGCGCCGAGCAGGCACTGCAACAGCTGCTGGGCGGTTCCGGTTTGCTCTGGCGCCGCCTCGACGCCCGCACCCTGACCCTGGAGCAGGCCGACAGCCAAGGCGCCCTGAGCCTGCAAGCCATTACCGTCACCTCGCAGCTCGATGACTACAGCTACCAGCCCCCGGCCAGTGCCTCGATCATGCGCGGCCAAGGCCCGACCCTGGAAATTCCCCATGCGATCAACGTGGTGCCGGCCCAGGTCATCCGCGACCAAGCCCCGCGTCACCTGGACGATGCGCTGTACAACGTCAGTGGCATCACCCAGGGCAACAACTTCGGCGGCACCGCCGATACCGTGATGAAGCGCGGCTTTGGCGATAACCGTGACGGCTCGATCATGCGCGATGGTATGCCTATCGTGCAGGGGCGCGCGCTGAACGCCAGTACCGAGCGCGTGGAGGTGCTCAAGGGCCCGGCTTCGCTGCTGTATGGCATCCAGGACCCGGGCGGGGTGATCAACGTGGTCAGCAAGCGCCCGCAACTGGAGCAATACAACGCCCTGACCGTGCGCGGCTCGACCTACGGCAGCGGCAAGAACGGCAGCGGCGGTGGCCTGGACAGTACCGGCGCGCTGGGTGACAGCAACTTGGCTTATCGCCTGATTGTCGATCACGAAGACGAAGACTACTGGCGTAACTTCGGCACCCAGCGTGAATCGCTGCTGGCGCCGTCGCTGGCCTGGCTCGGCGAGGACACCCAGGTGGTGCTGGCCTACGAGCACCGAGAGTTCCTCTCTCCGTTCGACCGGGGTACCGCTTTTGGTGCCACCGGCCATCCACTGCATATCCCGGCCACCCGGCGCTTGGATGAGCCGTTCAATAACATGGAAGGGCGCTCGGACCTGTACCGCCTGGAAGTCGACCACACACTGAGCGACGACTGGAAAGCGCACTTCGGCTACAGCTTCAACCGCGAAACCTATGACGCCAGCCAGGTGCGGATCACAGGCGTGAACGAGGTGGCCGGCACCCTCAGCCGGAGCATGGACGGCACCCACAATGCCATGAGCCGCGACCAGTTCGCCACCTTCAGCCTGGCCGGCAACGTGGAACTGGCCGGCATGCGCCATGAGCTATTGATGGGTGTCGATCACGAGGACCGCAAGGTGTTTCGGGGCGACCTGATCCGCCAGACTGCACGCTCGATCTTCAGCTACGAGAACCCGGTGTACGGCCAGGAAGTCGAAGGCACCAATGTGCGTGCCAGTGACAGCGACCAGACCGACAAGCTACGGACCGACTCGTTGTTCCTGCAAGACGCCTGGCACCTGGATGACCACTGGATCCTGGTCGCCGGTGCGCGCTTGCAGAAGTACGACCAGTACGCCGGGCGCGACCGGCCGTTCAAGGCCAACACCGATACCAGCGATCAGGCCTGGGTTCCGCATGCGGGCCTGGTGTACAAGGTGGACGAGCAGTTGTCGTTCTATGGCAGCTACAGCGAGTCGTTCAAGCCCAACTCGACCATCGCGCCGATCAGCATCGGCATGAACCAGACCCTCACCCTCGACTCGGCCATCGCCCCGGAACAAGGCAAGGCCTGGGAGGTGGGCGCCAAGCTCGACATGCCAGGCGCGATCACCGGCACCTTGGCATTGTTCGATATCGAGAAGCGCAATGTGCTGGTGGCCGACGGCGACAACTCGGCGGGCACCATCATCTACAGTGCTGCCGGCAAGGTGCGTTCGCGGGGGCTGGAGCTGGACCTGAGCGGCCAGCTCAGCGAACGCTGGAGCCTGATCGGCGCCTATGCCTACACCGACGCCCACGTGACCGAAGACCCCACCTACCAAGGCAATCGTCTGCAGAACGTGGCCAAGCACAGCGCCTCGCTGTCGGCGGTCTACGACTACGGCAGCCTGTTCGGTGGCGACAACCTGCGCCTGGGCGCCGGAGCCCGCTATGCAGGCACGCGCGCGGGCAACGCCACGAACGATTTCGACCTGCCGGGGTACACCGTGGCCGATGCGTTCGCTAGCTATGAAACCAAGTTCGACGCGCACAAGGTACGCTTTCAGTTGAACGTAAAGAACCTGTTCGACAAGGTGTATTACACCTCGGCGGTGAACCGCTACTTCGTGGCGGTGGGCGATGCGCGGCAGGTGAGCCTGTCGAGCACCGTCGAGTTCTAACGCTACCTGTGTAGGCGCGGCCTTGTGCCGCGAAAGGGCTGCACGGCAGCCCCAACGGTATGTGCCGTGGCTGAAATCCTGGGGCCGCTGCGCGGCGCTTTCGCGGCACGAGGCTGCTCCAGGTGGCGCGTGTTCAGCTGTCGACGAAGGCGGCGCGGTATTCCCCAGGCGTCGCTCCCATCGCCTGGCGGAAACGGTTGCTGAAATGGCTGGCACTGGCGAACCCGCACAGCAGTGCCACCTGCCCCAGCGGTAGCTGGCCCAGGCGCAACAGCTGGCAGGCCCTATGCAGACGACGCGCCAGCAGGTATTGGTGCGGCGGCAGGCCGAAGCTGGTGCGGAACATCCGCGCAAAGTGGTACTCGGACAGGTTGCAGCGCAGCGCCAGCTCGCCGAGGGTCAGCGGTTGGTCGAGGTTGGCTTCGAGGTAATCCACCAGTTGCCGGCGCTGGTGTGGCGCCAGCCCGCCCTTGAGCTTGAGCCCCTGACGCAGTCCGGCCTGGTGCAGCACGGCATGATCGATGATCGCGTGGGCCAGGCTGCTGGCCAGCAGGCGTTCGCCGGGCTCGGCCCAATCCAGGGCGATCAACTGGCGAAAGCGCACGGCCTGGCGCGGGTCGTCGATGAAGGTCGCCTCGTGCAACTGCATCTCGCGTGGTTCGCGATCCAGCAGGCGCGTGCAACCCAAGGCGAACTGCGCCTCGCCCACGTACAGGTGGGCGAGGCGGATCGACCCGTTGATCACCCAATTCGATTCATGGCCCGCGGGCATGATGCACAACTTGTCCGGGGCGCCCTTGTCCGCAGGTTTCTGGCGGCGGAAGGTGCCGGTGCCATCGGCGATATAACACGACAAGGTGTGGTGGCTGGGCGCCTGGTAGTCGCGCGCATCGTCGCGATTGTTCCACAACGCCGCCGCCAGCCCGTCGCCCAGGTGCGCGCTCAGCTCCAGCCGGGCGTTGGGTGAGGCGTGCATGGCATTGAAAACGTGCAGGTGGTCGAGTGCGGGCATGGGCAGGTCCTCTGGTGCCTATCCTACTGCGCCGTTGCCCGGGTGACAGCTGCCGGGTGCGCAAAAGCGCAAGTTTGTGCAAGCGCGTGACCGTCGCCAGTAAGAACAATGCAGGCCCTGGCGAGTGCTGCCCCCTGTGGGAGCGGGTTTACCCGCGAAGCGCCGGGCACCGATTCTGAACGTCCCGAGGAGCCCCCCCATGAACCTGTCGCTCTACCTGCTCACCGTACTTATCTGGGGCACCACCTGGATCGCCCTCAAGCTGCAACTGGGCGTGGTCGCCATCCCTGTGTCGATCGCCTACCGCTTTGCCCTGGCGGCGCTGATCCTGTTCGCCATCCTGCTGCTCACCCGGCGCTTGCAGCCGATGAACCGGCGTGGCCATCTGGTATGCCTGGCCCAGGGGTTGTGCCTGTTCTGCGTGAATTTCATGTGTTTTCTGACTGCCAGCCAGTGGGTCGCCACCGGCCTGATCGCCGTGGTGTTCTCCACCGCAACCCTGTGGAACGCGCTGAACGCACGGATTTTCTTCGGCCAGAAGATTGCTGCCAACGTACTCGGCGGCGGCGCCATGGGCCTGCTTGGGCTGGGGCTGCTGTTCTGGCCCGAACTCAGCCACCACGCCGCCAGCCGCGAAACCCTCTACGGCCTGGGGCTGGCGCTGCTCGGGACGTTGTGTTTCTCGGCCGGTAACATGCTCTCCAGCGTGCAGCAAAAGGCCGGGCTCAAGCCGATGACCACCAACGCCTGGGGCATGGCCTACGGCGCCGCGATGCTGGCGTTGTACTGCCTGCTCAGCGGGATTCCGTTCGCCATGGAGTGGAACACCCGCTACATCGGCTCGCTGCTGTACCTGGTGATCCCAGGCTCGGTGATCGGCTTCACCGCGTACCTGACCCTGGTCGGGCGCATGGGCCCGGAGCGGGCTGCCTATTGCACGGTACTGTTCCCGCTGGTTGCGCTGAACGTCTCGGCGTTTGCCGAAGGCTATCAGTGGACGGCACCGGCCCTGCTCGGTCTGGTGGCCGTGATGGCGGGCAATGTGCTGGTGTTTCGCAAACCCAAGGCGGCTGTCTTGGGCCGGCCTGCGCTCACCCGCTGACGGCGTTGCGTCACCTGGCACTGGTAAAAGTGAGAGGTGACGATGCCGCGCGGCTGACTAGACTTGGCCAGGTGTTGGGCCTGCCAGGTTGATCTCATGCTGCGTTGGTATCGTTGCAACAAACCCCTTGCGCCACGCCAGACTTGGTGTGTCTGCCTGCTGGTGATGGGGCTTTACGTCCTGCCGTTGATCCTGGCCGATTATCCGTACATGGATGACCTGTGGCGCGCCGAGCAGGCCGGTAGTGCCTGGTCGGCGCAAGGCCGGGTGCTGACGGACTGGCTGTATTCGGGGCTTGGCTTCAGCGCTGGCGCCGTCAATCTGTTCCCATTGCCCTTGCTGTTGGCCACGCTGCTGGCGGCGCGCGCCCTGGCAGACCTTGCCAAGCATTATTTCGAGCGCCCCACACTGGCGGGCGTTCTGGTGGTCTTGCCGCTGTGGCTCAACCCTTTCTTCTTGCAGAACCTGTCCTACCAATATGATGGCGCCGCCATGGCGCTTGCGCTGGCTTGCAGCATCTGGGCCGTCACCCAGCGGGTCGGAAGCGTGCGGCAATTGCTGGTTGGCGCGGTGTGGGTGGCAGTCGCCGCGGGCTTCTACCAACTGAGCATCAACGTCTTCGCAGGGTTGTGCTGCGTCGAGGTGATCCGTGCGATCCAGGGCGGGGCGAGCCTTGGGCAGAGCTTGCGGCTACTGGGCTGGCGGCTGGCGCAGTTGCTCGCGGGGGCGCTGCTCTACCGCCTCACGGCCTATCCGTTGATCAGTCTGCCGCGCACGGACTTGCTGGCGTTCGATCGCCACTGGCTGCCAGAGATGCTGCATCGGCTGGAGGTGATCGCCGGCCATGTGCAACTGCTGGCGACTCCCGGCACCCTTTGGGTTTTCCTGCCGCTGTTGGGCCTGGCGGCGCTGGCCCTTGGCAGGGACGTGCATTGGCTTGCCTGCAGAGCGCTGCCAGGGTGGCACAGGGTTGGGCTGATCAGCGTGCTGTTGCTGGCGGTGGTGGGGTGCGGGCTGCTGGTGTACGGCTTGATGTTCCTGTTCGCCTTGTTCGATGACGGCGCCCGTATGTTGATGGGGTTCGGGCCCTTCGCGGTCATGATCGGCGTGCTGGCGCACCGGGCGCTGGTGCAGCTGCCCGCGCGCCCAACCTGGCTGTTGGCGCTGCCTTGCCTGTTCCTGCTGTCGTTTGCCTTCGCTTATGGGCGGGTACTGGTCTTGCAGAAAGAACTGCACCAGTCGCTTGCGGCTTCTGTCGCTGAACAGTTCATGCGCGTGCCGGCATTGGCCAGCGCGCAGGCCATTTATGTGGTCGGGAGCAAAGCCCGCTCGCGCGACCAGTGGCTGCCGGCCGCCGAGGGCGCGTTTCGTGCCATGCCGGCGTTGCGTTATGTGCTCAACATCAATTACCTGATGCAGCCTGAATTGCTCGCCCGGTTTGGCGTGGTGCACGCGCATGACTTCGCGTTCGAGCAGTGGCAGGCGCTGGGAGTGAAGGATGAACCGGTGGTTTCGAGCCGGTTCTTCTCGATCTACCAGGCGCATGGCAAGGCCTACGTGCTGATGAAGGTGCCGCAGGCTGGGGTTGATGTCGGATGGTGAGTTTCAAGCGGTTTACCCGGTTCGCGACGGTCGGTATCGCCAACACCCTGGTCCACTGGCTGGCGTTCCTGGCGGCGCACCTGGAGCTGGGCCTGAACCAGGCGCCGAGCAACTTGCTGGCGTTCATGCTGGCGGCCAGCCTGTCTTACTACCTGAATGCGCGCTACACCTTCCTCGTGCCCCCCAACCGCTGGCGTTACCTGGCGTTCGTGCTCGGCATGGGGGCCTTGAGCCTGGGCGTCGGCGCAGTGGCCGACCGTACCGGGCTGTCGCCCTGGCTGACCTTGCTGAGCTTCTCGGGGTTGAGCCTGGTGTTGGGCTACGCCTACTCACACACTGTCGTGTTCAAACGGAGGCTGCCATGAACATTACCCTGATCGTGCCGCTGTTCAACGAACAGGCCACCGTCGAGGCGTTCTATCGCGCGGTGCGCGAGGAGCCCAGCTTACAAGGCATGACCGTGGAGATCCTGTTCGTCAACGATGGCAGCGATGATGACAGCGAGGCCATTTGCGCTTCACTGGCGCAGCGTGACGAGTGGGTCACGGTGATCAACTTTTCGCGCAATTTTGGCAAGGAGTCGGCGCTGTTCGCCGGGCTCGAATACGCCGACGGCGATGCCGTGGTGCCCATCGATGTGGACCTGCAAGACCCCATCGAACTCATAGCGCAGATGGTCGAGCGCTGGCAGGACGGTGCCGACGTAGTGCTGGCCAAGCGCCGCAGCCGCGCCACCGACACCCCGTTCAAGCGCTTCACTGCGCGCTTGTACTACCGCCTGCACAACCGCATCGCCTCCACCCATATTGAGGAGAACGTCGGTGACTTCCGTTTGCTCGACCGCAAGGTGGTCGCGGCGATCCGCCAGTTGCCTGAGCAGCAGCTGTTCATGAAGGGGGTACTGTCGTGGGTGGGTTTTCGTACCGAGATCATCGAGTACGACCGCCCGCCACGCACGGCTGGCAACAGCAAGTTCGGCTTCTGGCGGTTGTGGAACCTGGCACTGGACGGCATCACTTCGTTCAGTACCGTGCCGCTGCGCTTATGGACCTATATCGGCACAGGCGTGTCGTTGCTAGCGCTGCTGTATGCGGCGTTTTTGGTGATCGACAAGCTGGCGTTCGGCAACGACTTGCCAGGGTATCCGTCGCTGATGGCCGCGATCCTGTTCCTGGGCGGCGTGCAGCTGATCGGCATTGGCATCCTGGGCGAGTACGTCGGGCGCATCTACCAGGAGACCAAGCACCGACCTCGCTATGTGGTGCGCAAGGTGCTGGGCCGGCGACGCCAGCCCAGGTAGTGCGCTGGCCAGTGGCGGCCTTCAGTGTTTCCACACCTGTGGGTTGACCAAGTCACGCGGGCGCTCGCCGAGCAGCGCCGCGCGTAGGTTTTCCAGGGCCCGCTTGGCCATGGCCTCGCGGGTTTCGGCAGTGGCCGAGCCGATGTGCGGCAGGGTCAGGGCGTTGGGCAGCTTGAACAGTGGCGAGTCGCTCAGCGGCTCTTTCTCGTACACATCCAGGCCTGCGCCGCGAATGGTGCCGGCTTGCAGTGCTTCGACCAGCGCGGCCTCGTCCACCACCGGGCCACGGGCGATGTTGATCAGGAATGCGCTGGGTTTCATCAGCTTCAGTTCGCGGGCGCCGATCAGCTTGCGCGTGGCGTCCGACAGTGGGACCACGATGCAGACGAAATCGGACTCGGCCAGCAACTGCTCAAGGCTGCGGTACTGCGCCCCCAGTTCCTGCTCGAGCGCGGCCTTGCGGCTGTTGCCGGCATACAGGATGTTCATGTTGAAACCCAGGCGCCCACGGCGGGCCACGGCCGCGCCGATGTTGCCCAGGCCGACGATGCCCAGGGTCTTGCCGTGCACGTCGCTGCCGAAGTGCGCCGGGCCCACGGTGGCTTGCCACTGGCCGGCCTTGGTCCAGGCGTCCAGCTCGGCGGTGCGTCGGGCACAGCCCATGATCAGCGAGAAGCCCAGGTCGGCGGTGCTTTCGGTGAGCACGTCGGGAGTGTTGGTCAGGGCGATGCCGCGCTCGTTGAAGTAGTCCAGGTCGTAGTTGTCGTAGCCGACCGAGACGCTGGACACCACCTCGAGCTTGCCTGCGCCTTCGAGTTGCGCACGGCCAAGCTTGCGGCCCACGCCGATCAGGCCATGGGCCTCGGGCAAAGCTTCGTTGAACTGGGCGTTGATGTCGCCGAGTTTGGGGTTGGGCAGGATCACGTTGAAGTCGTGCTGCAGGCGTTCGGCCATGGCCGGAGTGATGCGGCTGAAGGCCAGGACGGTCTTTTTCATCGGGCTACTCCTTGGAAGAAGCTACAAGCTACAAGCTACAAGCCACAAGAAAAAGCAGGGCGTGCGCCGGTTTGCTCCCTCTTGCTGGTTAATTGCACTGATTTGACCACCTGTTTGCATTCGACTTGACCAGCTATTTGCATCGGATGTGACCAGCGCACGGTTACGTCTTGACCGGCAGGAGTCGACCCATAGCGGCCTTGCAAGTAGCACGGAGATGCCAGGGCCTCAGTCTCTTGATCTCTGTCGACAGGCAAGCTTACGTGCCCTGTGGCGTCTGGATTGAGACAGCGTCCGATCCTCGGCGCCATGAGTCAAAAGCGTGATCAACTCGGGATCCATAGGGAATCCATCCTCCAACCATTTGAGCGCTAACCCCGCCCAGTAGTCGGAATGTGACGTCAGCGCTGTAACGACTAATGGCTGCAACGCTATGTTGGCCGGCAGTGTGCATTTTTCTGAAAGGGCTTTTACCGCATGGGGCAACTGTTGCGCAGCTTCTTCTAACGGTTTTTCCAGCAGCGGCAGCAACCACACATAGGTGAAATTTTCGCTCATCTTGAAATACCCTGATAGTCGCAAAGTGTAGGATAAGCGCCTGCTCACCCACCATCAAATCCCAGTAGCGCTGGTCAAGTTTGTCGATTTTTCATTTCATTAACCGCCCAGCCCGCGTTCAAGCTCCTGAGCAGCTTCCAGTCAGCGAGTTCTGATATTTCTACAGTTGCCATGCGTCATCTCATCAAGCGAATGCAGGTTTTCGTGATGCTCGCGAGCGGCAGTTTGGGTCGAAAACGGTCCCTCGCAAATGGCAGCGAATGACCCATGGTGGTCGTTCAGGACGGGCGGCAGACGGCCAAAAGTAGACGCTTGTTCGCACACGGCGATATATTCCGGGCTTAGCAATCCAGCGTCATTTAGGGGGCTCGCCAAGGACAATGAACAGGAAAGACATGAGCTTCATCGATGAATATGTAGCCGCCTTCCCAGCAAGGAATCCAGTACCTCCGGTATTACGACAGACCATGGAGTTTCTGGAAGCACTAGGCTGCGTCCGTCACTATAGGAGCGGGGGGCGCTACATGAGCTTGCATCCCGAACCTGAATACACCAACAGCGCGATCACCGCCTTTCACGTTCCGGACTCCGCCGATACTGCACGATGGACGGCCTGCGAAGATCCCAGAGTAAACGAGCGGCTATCAATATTCCTCAGAACTGGTGGCGATGGATCGTGGGCAGGGTTGTGGCTGGACGACTACGATCAGCAGAGAATCGTCCATCTTGGCTCGGGCTCGGGATCAGACATGCTCTGCGTGTTGACCAATGATACGGAAGACCTGATTCGCTTACTGGCCATCGGTTACAACGAGCACTGCTGGCCGGAGGAGTTTACGAGAACACCGACCGAGCTGCGGGAGCAGCAATACATTGTTGATGATTACCCAGCACCACCCAAGGCATTGCGTGGCTACGTGGAACGTACTCTTGGACTCAGCGTCCCAGCACGCGCATCAGATCTCATCTCAAGCACAGCAAGCATGAACGCGCATGAATCCAGTGACCCTTTCTGGAACTGGCTCAAACAGGTAAGAGATGTTTGAAAGGGCCTGCCCCCTCAGTAAATCAGGGGGGCAGACCACGGTAAGCGAATCACGAACACACTTTGCGCTCGTTAATGGGAGGAGAGCCCCACGCCAGAAGCATTCGCTGCCGCGTTAGGGTAAAAGAGCTTGCTCCTCCATAAGTGAAGGCGTCGCTCGCCGAACGGCAATTTATCACGGTTGACTACGTCCGCTTTGGGTCGAAAGCAGCCATCTACGACTGGCAGCTTTCGACCCATAGCAGTCCTTGGCGCAGGCCGGTTAACGATACATGGCTGACTTGTAAAGGTGCAGCAAACGGCGAGTAGACTGCCAGCAGCCAATCGATCTGCACGTTACTCTCCAATCAGGTCTAGTCACTGAACTCCCACTTAAGTATTGGGAGATGCCGGAGCTCGCCACATACTGGACGCGGTACATCGCGCACATGCTGTGCACCGAGCAGCTCGTAGAAGCCCCGTGCCGATGGGTCCGATTCCACCGCTAGCGTATTCACGCCCAGTCCACGCGCCACAGCCAGAGCATGCCCCACCAGGCGCCGTCCGTAACCGCTTCCCATCGACTGTGGGTCGACCCAGCAATGCTCCAACTGCCAGCCATCCTCGCCGCTCTCAAGCCCATAAAAGCCCAGTAGTTGGCCACCCGCTGCGACCAGCACTGCGTAGTGGAAGGTCATTTGCTCGGGGCGGAAAGTCAGCGCTGCCTGCCATGCCTTCATCCAAGTCTCGGGGTATCCCCAATGGGCCTTGCTGCGCTGAGCCAAAGCACTGAGTGCCTGCGCATCAGAACCGCGGGATGGGCGAAGGATCGGTGTGTCGTCCTCCAGCAGAGCTCGCCCCGCCGGGTCAGAGGCCAGCAGGCTGTACTGGTGCAGGCTGAGGAAGCGCCCGTTCTTGTATTCCACATCCCGCAGGGTTCCCTCAAACACGAAGCCGACCCGCTCCAGCAAACGAATGCTGGCGGGGTTCTCCGGCTCAACATCTGCGTGAATGCGATGTACGCCGAGGGTGCCCAGGGCGAAGCGGAGGATGGTGGGCAGGCAGTCTTGCATCAGCCCTCGGCCCCAGTGTTCCGGCATCAGCCAATAGCCGATATCCAAGCTACGATCGGAGTGTGACCAATCGTTGAAACCACAAGCGCCTATCAGTTCGTCCCGTCCCGGGAAGGTAATGCCCCACCAAATGCCCCGGTGCTCTTCCAGCAGAGCGTCATACCAGCGCATCTGCTCGTCCGTCGCTTCGAGGCTGTCGTAAGACACGCCGTAGTGGGCAACAACCTGCGGGTTAGAAAGCCCGGCAAAAATCGCCTCGGCGTCATTGCGATTAATCCGCCGCAGCGTGCAACTGGGCAGGAAGAACTCGGGAAACCCGATAGCAAGGTCCATCATAAAAAATCCGCAGGGCTGGGTCAGTGCAAAAATGGTCGCAGCAAAGGGCGCGGGAGTAAAAGGACAGTCAGGAAGCTATTAGGCGGAACAGTCCAATAAAGAGTAATTGAGTGATTACTGGCAGGGGGGGTAGCCAGTTGGTGCTATTGGTCACCGGCGGCTATGGGTCGAAAGCGACCGCTCGCGAACAAACGCAATCGACCCATAGCTGCCCTTCGTTGGAGGACAGCTATCGGCCAATAGCTGCCAGCTAAAGTTGACTCAAAGCGGATCTCGTCAACTTTCAGAGTTGATCTCACGCTCAGAGAGCGCGGGCGGAAGTCAACCGAAAGCTGACGCTCATGTGCGTTGCTCAAGACATGAGCAACTCTTCCTGAAGCGCATCGACTGGAATAGCGTAGTGGTTACACATTCCTTTTTCGATGAGTCGCACGATGGAAACCTTTATTTCCGGAGTAATCTCGAAAGGCTGAGGGTATCGACTTTTCCTGCGCTCTATCATGAAGTCAAGTCCGCGGTCAGCCTTCCTGACGACAAGGTCAAGCTGCATAAAGCGCATGTACGCACCATTCGCCTTTGTGGCGAGTACCACCGTATTCGGCTCAAATGAAGGTTTTGAGGCGTCGCTCGCCTCAGTAAGGAAGTCCCGATACGGTTTCCGCTGGAAATCGACAGTTTTGGTTGCATTTCCCGCGGCGTGCTCCGCCACATTTTCCTGGTCATTCACGATTCGAACTGCCTCCGCCTTTATCTCCTCGGTATGGTTCTCATCCCATACAAACAATGGGATCGTAAGGAAACCCTGTTTTACCCATTCATCGAAGGGGGGCACTTTGCGAGTACGGCTTCGCGAAGCAGACTGAGCTCCTTGCTGAGCTATTTGTAGAGCCGCCTGGTTGCGATTGTGTTGCTCTCGATGACGCTCAAGGGCGTCATCAAAGCCGCGAGCCCCCCCATCCAATACCTCGCCCTCACTTTTAAGGAGTGTCAATTGTTGCTGATATTCCTCGTAAAGATGACAGTCCTGAATCACCACACAAGTGTCGCGGCCCATCCCAATGCCTTGGTTAGTGAAATTTGAACTTCCGATAACCACAATATCTGGCGAGACAAGATAGAGCTTCCAGTGGGTGCTAGTGTTACCCCGGAAATCCACCCAAAGTCTACGGTGAAGCAGCTCTCGTGCATCGTCGATAAATGTCGGAGAGGTAAACGCGTTGATCGTACCCACAATTACTTCGACGTCATTCTGAGTGGCTATAGATTTCAGGAGTTTGGCGGTACCGGAGGCAAAGGCGGATACGATTGTAATGCTTCGTCCGCGTTGGTTGAGTAGGAATTTCTCAAGATCATTTTCGGTATGAAGCCGCTCCATATCCTTCCCTAATAACGTGACCTGCGCCGCAATATTCTGCACGGCGAAAATGGAAACTCACCCCGCCAGCATTCTTAAGGCTGCGAGGGGAAAGCCTAGCACCTAGCAGTCGTTGCCGTGCTGCTCCGGACGAAAGATCTTTAACATCCCGGTAGCGCTGATGTCCACCTCAGCCTAGGCTGACTGCAAATGAATCATACGGATGGTAATGCCGGCCTGCATCACATCCCATAACTCCTCAGCCTTAGTGCGCGGGGTGGTGTCGAGCTGAATGGTTTCGCTGACTATTAATTGCCACTTCTGGCCGAAAAGCGATGGTCTGGTCTCAACCGTCGCTATGCATGGTCAGACCTCGGTCTGCTCCGCCATTTCCAGCGCGTCATCGACCTCAATTTCCAAGTATCGAATGGTGCTTTCAAGCTTCGTGTGGCCGCGAAGGAGTTGGACTGCCCCAAGGTTCTTAGTCCTGCGATAGATCAGGGACACTTAGTCCTCCACATGAGGGAGGACAAGAGTGGATCAGAAATTGGAATGGTTGCTGATCGGCTCGAGAGGTCATTGGGGGAAGCGCCGAAATTGATCATCAGACGATATGTCCTCGACAGACAAAACTGTTATACGTAGACCGGGCCACCAGCGACTATCGCTAGCCGAAAAACTGAAGCCTAGCTTTGCAAGCCTTTATAAGCCTTTCCTATTTTTAGCAGCAGGTTCTGAACATCGTGACCAAATAAGACCGTGATGCCGTCTTGGTTATCGATCAGGTGACGATTCTGCTCTGCATGAGCTTTGGTCACTATCAAGACCTTATCAATCAAGCGAATCTTTGGATCGTTGCCCCAGTAAGTGCCTGCCTTATTGATTTGAATTAGCGGGGCCTCTGATACTTCTCCGATGTAGTCCTTTACTTGGATAGCGATCAAGTAACTGTAATCAGCCAAGCCCGGAATAGTTATGGAAATATCAGTGCCGTGATGGATCTCTTCACGACCTCCGCGACGCGCTACCTTGCAAGGAGAAGGAAACAGGCGCTTGAGCCCTTCAATCAATGCGAACTCCCACTCTGCGCTAGAGAACCCGCGCACTACTTTTTGGTATAACAAAGTGGTGAATTTATGCTCATCAAAAGAATCTGCAAAACTGTCTTGGACCGCTTCTGAAAAGCGGTCGATGAAGCTCTGACTGGAACGCATTGCTTCGTCATCTATTGCGATCAGTGCTTCAATTTCATCGGCGCATGAATTCAAGTTCCAGAACCTTGACCTAGAGCCCAGTGCTGCACGAATCTTGCCAGATACATTAGTATTTTTGCGAGTAAACTGCTTGAGCCGCCTGACCGGGAAACTATGCCCATAGTCCTTGAGCACCGGATCGGGTAAATAGGTATAGCCAAGGTTGAAGTCTTCCGCTGCCTCCACGATGGCCACCTCATGGTGGTTGGGTAGTCTTGGAACCAGTAGGATGTCGCCTTTTTTCACCTTATTATAGATTGGCAGATTGCGTTTAGCTCCACCGCTCAGGTCCGGATTAGTCAGATCCTGTTCTGGTATTTTCCCCCACCCCTGATGCAAGCGACCTTGATCAAGTTTTTTCCGGAAAAACTCGATATTGCGTTTATCGATACGGTAACCCCAGTAGTTTCTCGACACAAACTTCCTCCAAGTAAATTAGTAGTGTCCCCTAGTTTGGCAATGATGACACAACGAAAGCACTGGGCTAGCCCCCTCCCTAATCGGCTAGCTGAATTCGAATGACCGCTATTGGCCGTTAGCCGACCTCCCCGAAGGGCCGCTTTGGGTCGATTCCTGTCGGTCAAAACGTATCCGTGCGCCGGTCACATCCTATGCAAATGGCTGGTCAACTGGGATACAAACGCTTGGTCAAGTCAGGTGCAATTTCCCATTCTTGCCGCTTGCCGTCAGTTGGCGATGTGCAACTCGTGGGTCTTGAGGTCCGCCTCGTGCGCGGCAAGAATCTCCGGCAGCGAGTTGCGCAGGTACTCGACCCAGGTCTTGATCTTGGCGTCCAGGTACTGGCGGGAGGGGTAGATCGCGTACAGGTTCAGCTCCTGCAAGCGATACTCCGGCAGGATCCGCACTAGGCTGCCATCGCGCAGCCCGTCGATGGCCGAGTAGATCGGCAGCACACCCACGCCCATGCCGGCGCGAATCGCCGTCTTCATCGCATCGGCCGAGTTCACCTGGAAGGGCGAGCTGGTGATGTTGACCATCTCCTGGCCCTCCGGCCCGTCGAACAGCCACTTCTCCAATGGAATCACCGGGCTGACCATGCGCAGGCAGGCGTGCTTGAGCAAATCCGCCGGCTTGTACGCGAAGCCCTGGCGCGCCACATAAGCAGGCGAGGCGCACACGATGCTGTAGGTGATGCCCAGGCGCTGCGAAACGAAGCCCGAGTCCGGCAGCTCGGTGGCCAGCACGATGGACACGTCGTAACCCTCTTCGAGCAGGTCGGGCACGCGGTTGGCCATGGTCAGGTCGAACGTCACGTCCGGGTGCGATTCACGGTAGCGGGTGATCGCATCGACCACGAAATGCTGGCCCACCCCGGTCATCGAATGCACCTTCAACTGCCCGGCAGGGCGGGCGTGGGCATCGCTGGCCTCGGCTTCGGCTTCTTCGACGAAGGTCAGGATCTGTTCGCAGCGCATCAGGTAGCGCTTGCCTGCCTCGGTCAGCGCAATGCGCCGGGTGGTGCGGTTGAGCAGGCGGGTTTGCAGATGGGCTTCCAGGTTGGAGACCGCCCGCGACACGTTCGCGGTGGTCGTGTCCAGTTGCGCGGCGGCAGCGGTGAAGCTGCCGAGCTGGGCGACGCAACTGAAAGCACGCATGTTTTGCAGGGTGTCCATGGGTCACTCTCGGTTTAGAGGACAAAATTGTGACATGAAGTGACGAAAAATCACGTCCGACTAAAGCCGGATTATCGCTGTTTTGGTAACAAAGATTCGCAGGAATCCACGCTTATCGCCAATCGAACCCGACCCTAGAATGGCCGCGCCCCTCCACCTCTTCCTCGGGAAATCGCAGCTGTGCCGCGTCGCAACATCGGAGCGCTTCGAGCGCTCAGTGCCTGTGCCCTTAGCTTTACCTTGAGCGGCTGTATCGGAACCTGGGGCATTGCCCCGCAAACCAAGACCCTTGAGGCCAACCAATTGGCCACAGGCGATGCCATCGACGAGGCCGCGCGGGATGCCCATTGGCCTGCCCAGCAGTGGTGGCGTGCCTATGCCGATCCGCAATTGGATGCCTGGATGGCCCAGGCCCTGGCGGGCAGCCCGAGCCTGGCCATGGCGGCGGCGCGCGTACGCCAAGCCAAGGCCCTGGCCGGGGTGGTGCAGTCGGCGGAGCAACTCCAGGCCAACGCCAGCGCCTCCCTCAAACGCCACAATTGGCCCGAGGATCAGTTCTATGGCCCCGGCGCGCTTTCCGGTGCCAATACCTGGGACAACAACGCGGCCATCGGCTTCAGTTATGCGCTCGATTTGTGGGGCCGCGAGCGCAATGCCAGCGAGCAGGCCCTGGATCAGGCGCACATGCGCGTCGCCGAGGCGCGCCAGGCGCAACTGGAGCTTGAGAACAACGTGGTGCGCAGTTACATCCAGCTGAGCCTGCACTATGCCCAGCGCGATATCGTCCAGGCCGAGCTTGCCCAACAGGAGCAGATCCTCGCCCTCGCCAAGCGTCGCTTGGACGGCGGCATCGGCACGCATCTGGAAGTGAGCCAGGCCGAAGCGCCGTTGCCCGAGACCCATCGCCAGATCGACAGCCTCAACGAGGCCATCGCCTTGACGCGTAACCAGTTGGCCGCACTCGCCGGCAAAGGGCCGGGGGAGGGCGCGAAACTGCAACGCCCAAGCCTGCGTCTGGGCGCGCCCCTGGCCTTGCCGTCGAACCTGCCGGCCGAGCTGGTCGGCCAGCGCCCGGACGTGGTCGCCAGCCGCTGGCAGGTGGCGGCCCAGGCGCGCGGCATCGATGTCGCCCACGCCGGTTTCTTCCCCAACGTCGACCTGGTGGGCAGCCTCGGCTTCATGGCGACCGGTGGCGGCCCGCTCGAGTTCCTGACCGGGCGCAAGTTCAACTACAACGTCGGCCCTGCGATCAGCTTGCCGATCTTCGACGGCGGCCGCCTGCGCTCTCAACTGGGCGCGGCCTCGGCCGGCTATGACATGGCCGTGGCGCGCTACAACCAGACAGTGATCGATGCCTTGAAGCACATCGGCGACCAACTGATCCGCCGCGCGTCGATGAAGCAGCAGGCGCACTTGGCGGCCGAGTCGGTGCAGGCTGCGCAAAAGACCTACGACATCGCCAGCGTGGCCTTCCAGCGCGGCCTGACCGATTACCTCAACGTGCTCAACGCCCAGACCCTGCTACTGCGTCAGCAGCAGGTCCAGCAGCAGGTCCAGGCCGCCCGCCTGATGGCCCATGCCGAGCTGGTCACCGCCCTCGGCGGCGGCCTGGACGCTGGCCAGGACGTGCCCGACGCGCAGCGCCAGGCCGCGCCGAAAACCCCGCCGGCCCTGGCCATCTTCGACACACCGGGCCACGCCAAATGAGTGCATCGAGCTTGCCCCTGCGCTGGCTGCAGGGTCTTGAGTGGCGCCGGGGGTTCTTTGCCTGGGCACGTACCGATGGCGTGACCTGGGTGTACATCTTCAAGGTACTGGCCGCCGCGTTCATCACCCTTTGGTTGGCCATGCGCCTTGAGCTGCCACAGCCGCGCACGGCGATGATCACCGTGTTCATCGTCATGCAGCCGCAAAGCGGCCATGTGTTCGCCAAGAGCTTCTACCGGGTGCTCGGCACCCTGGCCGGCTCGGCGATGATGGTGGCGCTGATCGCGCTGTTCCCGCAGAACACCGAGCTGTTCCTGCCCAGCCTGGCGGTGTGGGTGGGCCTGTGCTCGGCCGGTGCCATGCGCTACCGGACCTTCCGCGCCTATGGCTTCGTGCTGGCCGGCTACACCGCGGCGATGATCGGCTTGCCGGTACTGCAACACCCTGAGCAGGCGTTCATGGCGGCAGTGTGGCGGGTGCTGGAGATCGGCCTGGGGATTCTGGTCTCGACCTTCGTCAGTGCAGCGATTTTGCCGCAGTCGGCCAGTGCGGCCATGCGTAATGCCCTGTACCTGCGCTTCGGCACCTTCGCCGGCGTGGTGGTCGAAGCCCTGCGCGGCGACAGCCAGCGTGATCGCTACGAGAGCAGCAACGTGCGCTTCGTCGCCGAAGCGGTGGGCTTGGAGAGCCTGCGCAGTGTCACCGCCTTCGAAGACCCACACATGCGTCGGCGCTCTGGCCGGCTGGTGCGCATGAACAGCGAGTTCATGGCCATCACCACCCGCTTCAACGCCCTGCACCGGCTGCTCGAACGGTTGCGCGCGCGCGGCCCGTTGCAGATCGTCGGCGCCATCGAACCGGGCCTTGCGACCCTTGCCGAGTTGCTCGAACCCTACGTGGGCCGCGCCCTGACCGACGCCGATGCGCTGCGTCTGGCGCTGGAGTTGGGGACGTACAAGGAAGGCTTGCAGGCCCAGGTGCGTAGCCTGCGTGCCGATTACCTGGCAACTGCGCCCAGCGAAGCCGACCTGCTCGACTTCCACACGGCCTTCGAGCTGCTGTATCGCTTCGTCGACGAGATGTACAGCTACGCCGAAACCCATGCCTCGCTGGCGGTGCACAAGCACGAGCGCGAACAGTGGGACGAACCCTATGTGGCGCAGACCAGCTGGCTGGTGTCGTTGGCCGCGGGGGTACGCGCCTCGGCGGTGCTGTTGCTGCTGGGCAGCTATTGGCTGATGAGCGACTGGCCCAGCGGCGCCATGATGACCCTGATCGCCAGCGTCACCGTGGGCCTGTCGGCCGCCTCGCCCAACCCCAAGCGCATGTCGTTCCAGATGGCCGTCGGCACTGCCGTCGGCGCATTCATCGGGTTTTTCGAGACCTTTTTCGTGTTCCCGTGGATCGACGGCTTCGCGCTGCTGTGCATGGTCCTGGCGCCGGTGTTCGTGCTCGGTGCCTTCCTGGCCTCACGCCCGGCCTACGCCGGCTACGGGCTGGGGCTGCTGGTGTTCTTCGCCATCGGCTCGGTGCCGAACAACCTGACGCTGTACGACCCTTATACCTTCATTAATGACTACATCGGCATGGTCATCGGCATGTTCGTCTGCGCCGCTGCCGGGGCGATCATCCTGCCGCCCAACAGCCGCTGGTTGTGGAGTCGCCTGGAGCAGGAACTGCGTGAGCAGGTGCTGTTCGCCATCAGCGGGCGCCTGCGCGGGCTGGGCTCGGCTTTCGAGAGCCGCACCCGCGACCTGCTGCACCAGGCCTATGGCCTGGCGGCCGGCCAGCCGAAGGTGCAGAGCGAACTGATGGGCTGGATGTTCACGGTGCTGGAGATTGGCCACGCGGTCATCGAGCTGCGCAAGGAGCAGGCCCGCGCCCCGGTGCACCCAGCCTACGCCGAGAGCCAGCCCTGGCGCCAGGCCATCCGTGTGATGGGCCGCGCGCTGGCGCGCTTGTTCCTGCAACCGAGCGCCAGCAACCACGAGCGCGCGCTGGTGGCGGTGGACCATGCCATCAGTCGCGTGCAGGCAACCGACGAACCGTTCGCCCGGCATTTCGACACCTCGGTGCTGCGCCGCGCGCAGAGTTACCTGCATTTCATCCGTACCTCCCTGCTCGATCCACAGTCGCCGCTGACACCGGCAAAAGGACTGCACGATGCCCCGTGAAATCGCCTTCCATGGCGTGTACATGCCCACCATGACGTTGATGTTCCTGTTCGCCCTAGGCCTGGCCTGGGGGCTGGACCGGTTCATCGCCAGCCACGATGGCTACCGTTTTTTCTGGCACCCGGCGCTGCTGCGCCTGAGCCTGTTCGTTTGCCTGTTCGGCGCTTTGGCGCTGTCGCTCTACTGGTGAGAACCCCTCGATGAAAAAGTTTTTCAGCCTGATCGCCACCCTGTTGGTGCTGACCGCTGCCGTGGTGATCGGCCGCCAGTTGTGGCTGCACTACATGACCACGCCCTGGACCCGTGATGGCCGGGTACGCGCCGATATCATCAACGTCGCTGCCGACGTGCCGGGTTATGTGGTGGACGTGCCGGTCAAGGATAACCAGCCGGTGAAGAAGGGCGATGTGCTGATCCGCATCGACCCCGAGCATTACCAACTGGCGGTGGAGCAGGCCAAGGCGCTGGTGGCCTCGCGCAAGGCCACTTGGGAGATGCGCAAGGTCAACGCCAAGCGCCGTGCCGACCTGGACAACCTGGTCATCTCCAAGGAGAACCGTGACGACGCCAGCAACATCGCAAGTTCCGCGCTGGCCGATTATCAACAGGCCCAGGCCGAACTGGCTGCCGCTGAGCTGAACCTCAAACGTACCGAGATCGTCGCCACGGTCGATGGCTACGTGACCAACCTGAACATCCACAAGGGCGACTACGCGCGCACCGGCGAAGCGGTGATGGCGGTGGTCGATGAGCATTCGTTCTGGGTGTATGGCTTCTTCGAGGAAACCAAGCTGCCGCATGTGAAGGTGGGCGATGTTGCCGAGCTGCAAATGATGAGCGGCGAGCGCCTGAGCGGGCATGTGGAGAGCATCGCGCGCGGCATCTACGACCGCGACAACCCGCAGAGCCGCGAACTGGTCGCCGATGTGAACCCGACCTTCAATTGGGTGCGCCTGGCGCAGCGGGTGCCGGTGCGGATTCATATCGATGAGGTGCCGGAGGGGTACCTGCTGGCGGCGGGGACGACCTGTACGGTGGTGGTCAAGCCGGGCGCTCAGGAGAACTGACAATTCTGCCAGCTATCCTGGCCGGCTCACCCCGAGGATAGTGGTTGTTTCATCGGGGAAGGTCGATGGAGGGCGCAAAGATGAACGAAGGTGCAATCAGGTCACGCGACCGGCGGGCCTATGGGCCCTATGGCTATGCCAGCTTCCATGGCGAGACTCAGGGGCTGCTTGGATTCAATGGTATTCATGCTGATGCATTCACTGGCAACTACGCGCTGGGGAATGGTTACAGGGTTTACAACGTCAGGCTGATGCGCTTTCAGGGTCCGGACAGGCTGAGCCCCTTCGGGCGTGGAGGCCTGAATGCCTATGCCTACTGCATGGGCGATCCTGTGAATCAGGTTGACCCGTCGGGGCAGTTTTCTTTTAAGCGTACCTGGCAGAAATTGACAGGAGGGCCGAAGCGGGTCGAATCCTTGGGGGCGCTGACGAACACCAAGGCTGGCCGAGTCAAGGAAGAGGTCGCGACCACCGAAAGGAACTTGGATCGGCAGCAGGCGAAGCTCTATGTCGTAAAGGATGCAGGGACCCTGGACGGGATCCTTAGCACATCCTTCCCGATGACCCACAAGTGGCTGATCACCGGCAAGGGTGAACTGATTGTCGGCAGTTTCCAACATGCCAATGTTTACTCCACTCACGCGAGCTTTTCCGCCATTGCAGCCCAGGAGCATGGGACTAGTCCGGTCGTTGTTGCCGCCGGGGAGTTCCTGATGAAGAGAGGGAAAATTGTGATGACCAACTATAGCGGCCATTACAAGACACCCTACGACAGGTTATGGTCGGTGAAGATGCATATTGAGCAGTTGGCTCCGAATGTGAAGATCGTGAGGCAGTCCTACCTGGCTGATCAGCCATAGGCAATTAGCAGCATGGGCGCCATCGCAGGGCAAGCCCGCTCCCATGTCTAGCGTGTTGGGAGCGGGCACTTTGGGTTCGGAGCAGGGGGTCGACAGCTGTCGTTCGATCTCGGCCAGCGCAGCCTTGCCGTAGCGGGTGCCCTGGCGAATCCAGCCAGAGCGGTCGATGTAGATATCTTCACCGCGCACGCGAACCAGTGCCCGGGTGTCGCCTTGGCGGTACTGGGGGGCGTCAGGGCTGGGAAACCGACTCGGGTTGAGTGCTTCGGCTGCCGCAATGGAGATGCTGCGCTTTTCGAATGCCCTCAGTTCGATGGTCGATTCGCGCTCAGGCACATAGAGTTCGACGTCGAACGGGATCGAGTAGGCCTTGGCGCAGTCGGCGCGGCTGAGCCCTGGTGCGGCCAGCGCCAGGCAGGAGACTGCTGCGATCAATCGGCGTGTAGCGAGCAATCTCACCGTGGGCTCTCCAGGTTTGCAGGCGCCTCGCATTATCGTGAGTTGGCGCAAACGGCTGGGATTAAGATTCGTTAAGTTCAAGCACGTCCCGCACCGTTGCCAGGTCAGACCTCAGCGGTTGCCCCTACCAATACCGGCACCTGCACGCGATCGATCACTTTCGCGCTGATCGAGGGATCCAGCAGCCTGCCAAGCCGTGACAGGTGCCGGTGGCCCATGATGATCAGTTCGCACTCAAGCTCGTGGGCCTTGGCGACGATGGCGTCCACCGGTTGCCCGCCGACCATGCAGCCGAGGCTGTCGAAGCCGGCTTCGCGCAGGGCGCGCACGGCGGTGGCGACGGCGCGTTCGGCCAGTTGCTGTTCGTCGCAGGCGGCGGGGTACTCCTGCAACTCCTCAAGGGTGTAGGCCTTGGGTTGGTCGTGCACGGCGAAGGTCGTGTCGATGGCCAGCAGCACGTGCAGGTTGTGCTCGCCGGGGCGGCAGTAGCGGCGTGCGAGGTCGAGCAGGCAGGTGGCGGCGGGGGAGGCGTCGATGGCGATCAGGACCGGGGAGGGCATGCGCAATCCTTTGAGAAGATGGGGGCAGTGCTGGCCGCCTCACGGGCAAGCCCGCTCTCGCAGGGATGCGCGTAACCTGTGGGAGCGGGCTTGCCCGCGAAGCGCCAGGCCTCATTCTCGAATCTTTTACGCTAGGGAATAAATGGCCTACCGCGCACGACGTCGTTGCGTCTGACGCAATCCACCAACCTGATACCATCGCGTTTCCTACAGCTGTCACGGAAAACGGCCATGCAACTCCCGGACATGAACCTGCTTGTCGCCCTCGATGCCCTGCTCGACGAGGGCAGCGTGGTCGGCGCCGCCCAGCGCATGAACCTGAGTCCGGCAGCCATGAGCCGCACCTTGGGGCGCATTCGCGAGGCCATGGGCGACCCGATCCTGGTGCGCGCCGGCCGTGGCCTGGTGCCCACGCCTCGGGCGCTGGCGCTGCGAGATCAGGTGCGCGGGCTGGTGGAGCAGGCCGGGGTGGTGTTTCGCAGTGGCGACGAGGTCGACCTGGCCAACCTCGACCGCGCCTTCAACATCCGCACCAATGACCTGTTCATTGCCCTGTACGGCGCGCGGTTGCTGCACATGATGATGGCCGAGGCGCCCAATACGGTGTTGCGCTTCGTGCCCGAGCATCAGGGCGATGACGACTTGGTGCTGCGCCACGGGCAGATCGATCTGGTGGTCAGTTCGAGCATCGAACTGGGGCCGGAGATCAAGGTACAGAGCCTGTTCGACACCTGGTTCGTCGGGCTGGCGCGGGCCGAGCACCCGATCTTCGACGATGTGATCACCCCGGAGCGCTTTGCCGTGTATCCGCAGATCAGTGTGTCGCGGCGCGGGCGGGCCAATGGGCCGATCGATGTGGAGCTAGGCAGCCACGGGATCCAGCGGCGCGTGGCGCTGATTACCCCGAGCTTCCATTCGGCGATGTTCTCGCTGCCTGAGTCGGACCTGATCTTACCGATGCCAGCGAACATCCTCGGCAGCGTGAACAAGTTCGGTTTGCCCCTGCGCTCGTTCGAAATCCCGGTGCCGCTGGAAAAGGTGCGGGTGATGCAGGCGTGGCATCCGCGCTTTGACAACGACCCGGCGCACCGCTGGTTGCGCCGGACCTTGAAAGCCTGTTGCGATGCGAAGCCTTGAACGGCGCATGAGTTTTTGCCGATTGCGTCTGACGCAACATAAACCTTCCAATAAGTCGCTTTCCGTCATCATTGGACCTTCATAGACTTGCTCCAGCTGAAAATTGTTGCTGGAGATGTCTACCCCATGAGTTCCCTGACTGCCCCCGTGGCCGCACTGGCCGCCGCCCCTGCGCCGGCGGCCCCGGCGCAGACGGCGTTCGGCCTGCAGGTGGTGGTAGGGTTGTTCGGCGTGTTGCTGGCGGTGCTGTGCGCCGGGCTCAACGAAGCGGTAACCAAGATCTCGCTGAATGACATTCGTGGCGCTATGGGCATCGGTGCCGACGAGGGCGCCTGGCTGCTGGCGGTGTACAGCGCCGCCTCGGTCTCGGCCATGGCCTTCGCGCCGTGGCTGGCCACCACCTTCTCGCTGCGCCGCTTCACCATGACCGCCGTCGGCGTGTTCGCCGTGCTCGGCCTGCTGCAACCCTTCGCCCCCAACCTGCACAGCCTGATGCTGCTGCGTGTGCTGCAAGGCTTCGCCTCGGGCGCCTTGCCGCCGATGCTGATGAGCGTGGCGCTGCGCTTTTTGCCGCCGGGTATCAAGGTCTATGGCCTGGCCTGCTACGCCCTGACCGCCACCTTCGGGCCCAACCTGGGTACGCCGCTGGCGGGCCTGTGGACGGAATACGTCGGCTGGCAATGGGCGTTCTGGCAGATCATCCTGCCGTCGCTGGTGGCCATCGCCTGTGTCGGTTGGGGTCTGCCGCAAGATCCGCTGCGCCTGGAGCGCTTCAAGCAGTTCGACTGGCGCGGCGTGGTGCTGGGCTTGCCGGCCATCAGTTGCATCGTGCTGGGCCTGTCGCTGGGCGATCGCTGGGGCTGGTTCGACTCGCCGCTGATCTGCTGGCTGTTGGGCGGCGGCGCGCTGTTGCTGGCGCTGTTCATGTACAACGAGTGGTCCGAACCGCTGCCGTTTTTCCAACTGCGCATGCTCGGCCGGCGTAACCTGAGCTTTGCCCTGGTGACCCTAGCCGGCGTACTGGTCGTGCTCTCGGGCGTGGGCAGCATTCCGTCGGCGTATCTGGCGCAAATTCAGGGCTATCGCCCGGCGCAGATCAGCCCGCTGATGCTGCTGGTGGCCATGCCGCAATTGCTCGCACTGCCGCTCACCGCCGCGCTTTGCAACGTCCGCGCGGTGGACTGTCGCTGGGTGCTGGCGCTCGGCCTGGCAATGCTGGCCGCCTCGTGCGTGGGCAGCAGCTTGCTCACCTCGCAGTGGATTCGCGGCGACTTCTACCCGTTCTATCTGCTCCAGGTATTCGGCCAGCCGATGGCGGTGCTGCCGTTGCTGATGCTCTCGACCAACGGCATGAGCCCGCAGGAGGGCCCGTTCGCGTCGAGCTGGTTCAACACCGTCAAAGGCCTGGCTGCGGTGATTGCCACGGGCCTGCTTGATGCCCTGGGCACCCTGCGCCGGCATTTTCATTCCAACCACCTGGTCGACAGCCTGGGCAACGCGCCGCTGGTGGACGACAACACCGCGGGCCTTGCCAAGCGTCTTCACGACCAGGCGCTGGTGCTGACCAGTGCCGACCTTTACCTGGTGATGGCGTGCATCGCTGTCGCCCTGATCTGCCTGATTCCCTTCGTGCCTACCCGGGTCTATCCGCCGCGTGCGGTGGCTTGAGCCTGTGGATGAATTCGAGAAACGCCAAATGACCCCCAACCGCAAAACGCTTTTCATCGGCTCGGTGCTCGCCGTGGCCGTACTGGCCGCCATCGTCGGCCCCTGGATGTTTGGCAGCGATCAGCGCCAGAGCACCAACGACGCCTACGTCACGGCCGACTACACCGTGGTGGCGCCCAAGGTGGCCGGTTTTATCAAGGACGTGCTGGTGGAGGACAACCAGCAGGTCAGCGCAGGCCAACTGCTGGCCATTCTCGATGATCGCGACTATCAGGCAGCCCTTGATGCGGCCCAGGCGCAGTTGCTGGTGGCCAAGGCCCAGAGCCTGGACGCCCGCGCCACCCTGGAGCGCCAGGCGGCGCTGATCGCCCAGGCTGAGGCCGCGGTGAAGGCGGCGCAGGCCGAGGCGGCGTTCGCCGATCATGAAGTGGGACGCTACAGCCGCCTGGCCGAGCAGGGCGCCGGCACCGTGCAGAACGCCCAGCAGGCGCGCAGCCGGGTTGATCAGGCCCGCGCGCGGCTGGCCAATACCCAGGCAGCGCTGGTGGCCACACGCAAGCAGGTGGATATCCTCACGGCCCAGGTGGCCAGTGCCGACGGCCAGCTCAAACGTGCCGAAGCAGGGCTGGAAAAGGCTCAACTCGACCTGTCCTACACGCGCATCAGCGCACCGGTGGACGGCATGGTTGGCGAGCGTGCGCTGCGCGTGGGCGCCTACGTCAACCCCGGCGCGCGCCTGCTGTCGGTGGTGCCGTTGGCGCGGGCCTACATCGTCGGCAATTTCCAGGAAACCCAGCTGACCCATGTGCAGCCGGGCCAGCCGGTGAGCATCAGCGTCGATACCTTCTCGGGCGAAACGCTCCACGGCCATGTCCAGAGCATCGCCCCGGCCACCGGCGTGACCTTCGCGGCGGTCAAGCCGGACAACGCCACCGGCAACTTCACCAAGGTGGTGCAGCGCATTCCAGTGAAGATCGTCTTCGATGACGGCCAGCCGCTGCTCGCACGGCTGCGGGTGGGCATGTCGGTGGAGGCGACCATCGATACCCACGGCGATACGCTGGCCGGCAAAGAGGTGACTGCGCGATGAGTGGGCGGGATGAAAAAGTCGAGGCCAATGGGGCTACTGCGCAGCCCTTTCGCGGCACAAGGCCGCTCCTACAAGGGATCGCGAGCGGCCTTGGGGCGCGAAAGGGGCGCGCAGCGGCCCCGGTGTTGCTGGCTATGCTTCTGGCTGGTTGCACCCTCGGCCCGGATTTCCAGCGCCCGGCTACCGATGCGCCGCAAGACTGGGCCGCGCTTCAAGGCGAGGCCGCAGTCAGCCAGCCGCTGGCCGAACCGCTGGAGCTGCGCTGGTGGGACAGTTTCCACGACGCCCAGCTCAGTGCGCTGATCAAGCAGGTCGCCGAGCGTAACCTCGACTTGCAGATGGCCAGTGCGCGCTTGCTGCAAAGCCGCGCCCTGCGCGGCACGCTAGCGGCAGATCAAGCACCGTCGGTGGATGCGAACGCCGGCTACAGCCGCGCACGCAACAGCGCCGAAGGCCTGAATGACCCGTCGGGTAACGCCGGTAAAAAAGCCTACAACCTGTGGCAGGGCGATTTGGTCGCCGGCTGGGAGCTGGACCTGTGGGGCCGTGTGCGGCGCCAGGTCGAAGCCGCCGACGCCAGCGTCGAGGTGGCCGAGAACGACCGCCGCGCGGTGTTGCTGGCACTGCTTTCGGAGACTGCTGGCAACTACATCCAACTGCGCGCCGTGCAGCACACCTTGCAGGTGACCGAGGACAACCTCAAGCTGGCCCGGCACAGCCTCAAGCTCTCCGAGGATCGCCAGGCCGAAGGCGTCGCCACCCAGCTCGACGTGGCCCAGGCCAGCGCGCAGGTGGCCTCCATCGAGGCGCGCCTGCCCACCCTGCAAGCCCGCCGCGACGACCTGATCAATGCCTTGAGCCTGCTCGCCGCAGAGCCGCCGCGTGCCTTGCAGGACTCGTTGCGCGCGCCAGGCGAACTGCCCGCGCCGCAGCAACGCTTCGGCATTGGCGTGCCCTCGGAACTCGCCGAGCGCCGCCCCGACATCCGCCAGGCCGAAGCCCGTCTGCATGCGGCCACCGCCAGTATCGGCGTGGCCAAGGCCGACTTCTATCCGCGCATTCGGCTGTCCGGCAGCGTCGGTTTCCAGGCCCTGCAACTGTCCGATTTTGGCGCTTGGGATTCGCGTCGCTTCGCCTTCGGCCCGCAGCTGTCGCTGCCGATTTTCGAGGGCGGACGGCTCAAGGGCACGCTGCAATTGCGCGAGGCGCAGCAGCAGGAAGCGGCGCTGAATTATCGCAAGGTGGTACTCGGCGCCTGGCACGAGATCGACGATGTGCTGCGCCTGTACAACGCCAGCCAACTGCGCCGCGACCACCTGGCCGAGGCGGTGCGGCAGAATCGCATCGCCTTGGAGGCCGCTCAGCGCCAATACGTGGAAGGCGCGGTGGACTTTCTCAACGTGCTGACGGTGCAGTCGGCGCTGCTGGCCAGCGAAGCGCAGTGGATCGACAGCTCGGCGGCGGTATCGCAGGCGTTGGTCGGGCTATACAAGGCGCTCGGTGGCGGCTGGCAGGCGTTCGACAAAGTCGGATGAGCCTGTGTAGGAGCGCCAGGTCAGAGCGGCCGAAGCAAGCCGAACCTCTTGCGTAGTACCCAGTCGAGCAAACGCTGGGGCAGCAGGCGCGCCAGCAACGGCAGCGCCGTGCTGCCATTGCCGATACGCACCAAGGCCGGCACGGGCGACTTGCCGGTAGCAGCGAGCAATTGCTGGGCGAACGCCGCAGCGGGCGTAGGTCGGTCCTGCGAGGCCCGTGCGCGGGCTTGAATCTGCTCGCGCAGCGGCCACCAGGGCGAGTCGGTAGCCAGCACCTGCTCGGCTTGCTGCTGGGCATTGCTGGCGAACTGCGAGGCAATCGCCCCCGGTTGCACTTCCATCACGCGGATACCGAACGGCGCCAGTTCCAGGCGCAGGGCGTCGCTCAGCCCGTGCACGGCGGCCTTGGAGGCGCAGTAGGCGCCGGCGAACGGGGTGACCAGCACGCCCGACACGCTGCCGATGTTCACCACCAACCCACGACTGCGCCGCAACAGCGGGAACAGTGCGCGGGTCACGCCGACCAAGGCGAACACGTTGGTTTCGAACTGCTGGCGCATGGCCTCGACGCCACCGTCGAGCAGCGGGCCCATGGCGCCGTAGCCGGCATTGTTGATGAGGATATCCAGGTGCTCCAGTTCATCGGCCAGCAGGGCGAGGGCGGGGGCGTCGTTGACGTCCAGTTGCCGCGCGGTGAAGCCAGCCGCCGCCAGTTGCTCGACATCCTGTCGTTTGCGGGCAGTGGCCCAGACGCTGTATCCGGCATCGCGGAAGGCGTCGGCCAGGGCGCGGCCAATGCCGCTGGAACAACCGGTGATGAGGACGGTGGGCATGGGGGTGTCCTGTTGTCAGCTGTGGTTGAGGTTGCCTGTGCCATTACACCGGCGTTGAGGCGCGTGCAGTACCTGTGGGAGCGGGTTCACCCGCGAAGAGGCCGGTACAGCCGACACATCAGTTGGCGAATGTACCTTGCAGATGCTCAGCCCGAAACTCCAGGGTCTGCGGTCGATACCCCGCGCGCAGTGGCGGCAGCGGCAGGCAGTCGGTCCATTCGCTGCCCGGCTGCAATTCGCCAGGACCACGATAGCGCGGTGCATTGTAGGTGTTCTCGGCGAGGTTGGCCGTGTCGCCGGGGGCATAGGCCGCCACGCGCCAGCGCAGTTCGGTGAGCGGGACCTGGTTGCCATTCTTCATGCGTACATGCAGCGCACGGTCTGCAGGGCACTGGTCGGGGGCATAGCTTAGGCGGATATCCAAACGTGCCAGTTGCGAGGCTTCGCGGTTGTCCTGCCAGACCACGTACAACGCCACCAGCCCCAGGCCACAGACGCCCGCGAGGGAAATCGGCACGGCCTTGGCCGGATAGCGCAGCAGCAGAACCAGCCAGGTGAGGATGAGCAGGGCGCCGATGATCATGGTGGGGCATGCCTTGGTGGCGGGTGTTCCATCATCTTGAAGCTGCAAGCTTCAAGCTTCAAGCCACAAGAAGAAGCGCAGCGGCGGTGAATCGAGCATTTCGATCCCCCGGCGCCCCGCTTTTTCTTGCAGCTTGCAGCTCGCAGCTTTTACTGCGCGATGGTCTTCACCGATACCCCGCGCTCGACTGGCGTGGACGTGCGGCCATAGACATCCTCGAAGCGCTCGATGTCGTCTTCACCCAGGTAGCTGCCGGACTGCACCTCAATGATCTCCAGCGGGATCTTGCCGGGGTTGCGCAGGCGGTGCACCGAGGCGATCGGGATGTAGGTGGACTGGTTTTCGGTCAGCAGGAACACGTTCTCGTCGCAGGTCACCTCGGCCGTGCCGCTGACCACGATCCAGTGCTCGGCGCGGTGGTGGTGCATCTGCAACGACAGTGCCGCGCCTGGCTTGACGGTGATGTGCTTGACCTGGAAACGTCCGCCCATGTCCACCGAGTCGTACGAGCCCCACGGGCGGTACACCTCAAGGTGGTTCTGGGTCTCGCTGCGACCTTGCGCATCGAGTGTGTTGACCAGTTGCTTGACGCCTTGGACCTTGTCCTTGTGGGCGATCATCATGGCGTCCTTGGTCTCGACCACCACGATGTTCTCAAGGCCGATCACCGACACCAGCTTGCCGTTGCCGTGGATCATGCAGTTGTGGCTGTCCTGCACCACCACATCGCCTTTGGTGACGTTGCCGTTGTCGTCTTTCTCGTGCACATCCCACAGCGACGACCAGCAGCCTACGTCGCTCCAGCCGGCCGACAGCGGTACCACGCAGGCGCGCTGGGTCTTTTCCATCACCGCGTAGTCGATGGAGTTGTCCGGGCAGCAGGCGAAGGTGGCTTCGTCGATGCTCAGCACGTCGGCCTCTTCGGTGCTGCGCTCCAGGGCCAGCAGGCAGGTGTCGTAGATGTCCGGGTCGTGCTTTTTCAGCTCTTCGAGGAAGCGGCTGGCACGGAACAGGAACATGCCGCTGTTCCAGAAGTAACCGCCGGCGCGCACGAACTCGTTGGCGCGTTTTTCATCGGGCTTCTCGACGAACTGCGCTACCCGTGCCACGCCTTCGGGCAGCAGGGCGTCCTGGCTGGAGCGGATATAGCCATAGCCGGTCTCAGGCTTGGTGGCCGGTACGCCGAACAGCACCATCTCGCCGCGCTCGGCAGCCACAGTGGCCAGGGCCAAGGCGCGTTGCAGGGCCTTTTGGTCCTCGATCACGTGGTCGGCTGGCAGTACCAGCATCAGCTCGTCACGGCCTTCGTTGACCAGTTTCATGGCGGCCATGGCCACCGCAGGGGCCGTGTTGCGGCCGAACGGCTCCATCAGGATCGACTGGGTGTCGAGCTGCAACGCCGCCAGTTGTTCCTGGACGATGAACTTGTGGTCCTTGTTGCATACCACGATAGGGGTGTCCATGCCTTCGAATACCAGACGCTCGATGGTCTGCTGGAACAAAGTGTGCTCGCCGGTCAGGGCCAGGAACTGCTTAGGGAACTGCTTGCGCGACAGAGGCCACAGACGCGAACCGCTACCACCAGAAAGAATTACCGGGATCATCATGTTTCTCCAATAGTCGTTAAGAGGCAGGGGGATCAGTTGCTAGCCACGGGGCGAGTTACCCACACCGGCGACAGGCTGTTGCCGGAACCGGTGACATACAGCACGGCCGCTTCGCCGCGCTCCAGGGCGACGGGTTTGACGTCGCCGACTTTCTTGTCGCCTGCATACAGGGCAAGGTTGACCTTGACCGGATTGATTTCACGTTCGCCACGGCCCTTGGCAGCCACGGCCTTGACCACTTCGGTCTTGCCGTCGGCGGTCTTGAGGGTCAGCGGCTGGTCGCTGAGGTTCTGTACGCGCACCAGGGCTTTCTGCTTGTTCTTGAACGGCGGCTCTTCGATCAGTTGCGGATTGGAGCCTGCGTTGTTGACCAGGGTGTAGTACTTGTCGGACGCGAGCTTCACCGGGACGCTCTTGCCACCGACCTGGGCGGTGTAGTCACCGCTTGGCAGGAAGCTGAAGTCGCTGCTGGCCTGGGCGCCGACCTGCTTGATCTGGGTGTTGCCGACCGAGGCGGCGGTCGGCGCGTTAGTGGCGTTGTACAGGCGCACGAAGGTCGAGCCTTTCGGTGCGCTCGGCCCGTACAGTGCGGCATCGGCACCGGCGAAGGCCTGCATCGAGGCCAGTGACAGGCCGGCGGCGAGGGTGAGGGCTTTGGCAATGGAAGTCTTGGTGGTCATGTGCGTGTTCCTCTCTATCTTCAGTGGTCCGTCCGATTGGACGACAGGGCCAGGTTTTCTTCGGATTTACGGGTGTTCTTCAGCTGCGCGATCCACTGGGGATCGAAGCGGCTGAGGTCGCTTTTCATTGGCAGATAACGTTCGGGGAACTCCCATACCACGACCTGTGGCGGGGCGTTCTTGAAGGCGTCGCTTTGCAGGTACTTGAGCATCGGCAGCAGCGGGCCGTGGCCGTCCTCGGCATAGTTGGCGACGTCGCTGTGCAGCGCCTGCTGCAACGCGCCGAGGAAGTTCCAGTGCGGGTTGGCGCTGTAGCTGGTGCCGACCAGCGCTACCGGGATCTGGTTGTCGGCGAACAGCGCGTCGTCGCCGTCGCCCTCGGCCTGTGCCGGCTGTGTCGAGCGTTGCTGCAGGGTGTCCGGGGGCGGCAGCAGGTCGCTGAACAGTGGGTCGAGCGGCAGGAAGTTGGTCAGGTCGCCTTTGTACGGCGCGCTGGCGCCCGCTTGGGTGACGTAGGCCTGGGGTTCGCCAGTGAGCAGCTGCTGACGCTGCACGGTGTCGGCCAGGGCCTGGGCGACGACCTCGGCGCCCATCGGCGTCCAATGCGTGTCGGTGCGCAGGAATACTTGGCCACGCGCCTTGGCCTGCTCCAGCGGTGCCAGCAGGTCGGGGGCCAGCACGTTGGCCTGGCGCACCTGGGCGTGGAACTGGTTGAACAAGTCGTCGTGCAGGCTGGCCGGCGTTTCCTTGCCCAGGTACTCGGCATAGACCCGCGCCTTGGCCGGAATGATCGCCAGCACCAGTTGCACGCCTTGGCGTTGCAAGGTGTCGCGCACCCCGCGCACCAGCGCCAGGTTGTCGCGCATCTGTTGCTCGGCAGCCACGCTGGGCTTGAACTCCTCGTCGCTGAACAGCCACTGCTCACGGCCCAGGACCACGCCTGGGCGGCCTTCGTTGAACAGTTTGTAGTCCAGTGCTGCCCACAGGTTGGTGCCCAGGCGCTTGATCGGGAACTCTGCGTCGTAGTGGGTTTCGGCGGCCTTGGCCAGCTTGCCGTCGAGCAGGGTCATCTGCGTGGTGCGGTTGAAGCTTTCCAGCCCGCCGAGCGACCACACGCCCAGGCCCACCAGCAGGCCCATGAACGACAGCGAATAGGTGATACGAAGTGTCCGGTTCATGATCGGGGCCTCAGAACTGGAAGTAGAGGAACGGTGAGTAGCTCTGCGCCGAGAGCTTGAGCACCGAGGCGATGAACAGCAGCAGGACCAGGGCGCGGGTCATGATCCGCGTCCAGTCCAGGCCCACCGAGCCATCGGCGTTGACCTGCACCGGGGTGGCCTTGGGGGCCGGGGTGGCATTGCGGTAGAAATCGCGCAGTCCGAAGAACGCCAGGGTGAGGTAGGCAACGATCAGCGTGGCCACTTGCAACCCGGTGAGGTTGGCGCGGTTGAGTTCCGACAATTGCCATTCACCGAAGCTGAACATCGCGCCGTACATACGGGCGGCCACGTGCAGGTTCTCGGCGCGGAAGATCACCCAGCCGACCACCACCAACAGGAAGGTGAAGGCCCACTTGATCGGGTTGAAGCGCTGCGGGTTGGTGTCGATGCCCAGTGCGCGTTCGATGGCCAGCCACAGGCCGTGCCAGGCGCCCCAGATGATGTAGGTGAAGTTGGCGCCGTGCCACAGCCCGCCCAGCAGCATGGTCAGGAACAGGTTGCGGTAGGTGTTGAAGGTGCCTTTGCGGTTACCGCCCAGGGTGATGTACAGGTAGTCGCGCAGCCAGGTCGACAGGCTGATGTGCCAGCGCCGCCAGAATTCGGTGATCGACTGGCTGATGTACGGCTGCTTGAAGTTTTCCATGAAGCGGAAGCCCATCATCAAGCCCAGGCCGATGGCCATGTCGCTGTAGCCGGAAAAATCGAAGTACAGCTGTGCGGTGTACGCCAGCGCACCCAGCCAGGCGTCGCCAGTAGTGGGGTTTTCCAGGGCGAAGCAGTGGTCGGCCACCACCGCCAGGGTGTCGGCGATGAAGACTTTCTTGATGAAACCCTGCATGAAGCGGGTGCAGCCTTCGGAGAACTTGTCCAGGGTGTGGGTGCGGTTGTTGAACTGGTCGACCAGGTCCTTGAAGCGCAGCACGGGGCCTGCGATCAGGTGCGGGAAGATCGCCACGAACGCCGCGAAGTCGATCAGATTGCGTGTGGCCGGGGTATCGCCGCGGTACACGTCGATGATGTAGCTGATCGACTCGAAGATGTAGAACGAGATACCGATCGGTAGCAGCACGTGGGTCAGGATGAAGGGCTCAAGGCCCATCGAGGTCATGATCGCGTTGAGGCTGTCGACCCCGAAGTTGGCGTACTTGAAGTAGCCGAGGATGCACAGGTCGACCCCCACCCCCAGCAGCAGCCAGCGTTGTGCGGGTTTGGTGCGTACCCCGGCGGCGCCGACTTTCAGGCCGATCCAGTAGTTCCACAGGGTCACCCCGGCGAACAGGGCGAGGAAGTCCACCCGCCACCAGGCGTAGAAGATGTAGCTGGCAACCAGCAACAGCAGGTTGCGATAGCGGTTTCCGCTCACGTAGTACAAGCCGAGGAAAACCGGCAGGAACAGGAACAGGAACACGTTGGACGAGAAGACCATCCCGGTTCTCCTTGTTGTGCACAGCATCCGGGGCACAGCGCCCCCCAAACCCCCCACGAAAACGTGGAAGGTCACCTAGTTAGTACATGGCCAGGCGATCCCCTGTGGGAGCGGGCTTGCCCGCGAATGCGTCAGTCGCCGCAGCAGCGTTGTCAGATCGATCGCATTCGCGGGCAAGCCCGCTCCCACAGAGTTGCTCTGGTCATCAGGTCTTGCGTTACTTCTTTTGCTCCGCGCTCGGGTCGTAGACCCGGGTCATGTCGCCGCCGAGCCTGAAGCTGTTGAACGGCTGCATCTCGTGCTTGCGTTCAGCGGTATCGCCAACGCAGTGGTACAGCGCGCACCACGGCTCCAGCCAGGCGTACTTGCTCTGGACCTTGAGGTCCTTCAGGTCCTGCCTGGCGCCAGCGCGGGTGCTGAAATGCACAGGATCGCGAGCCCCGGCCAGCACACCTTCGCCCAGGCGTTGCAGGGCGAAGTTGTTTTCGGCGCGCAGGTCCACGCCGTTGGCCTGGGCGAAGGTGGCGATCATCGCCAGCGGCGGCAGGGCGTAGTTGTGGTAGGCCAGGGCACGCTGCTTGCGCTTGATTTCGTTGGGCAGGAAGCCTTGTTCATCGACCTGGTTGGCGCCGATCTTGTATTCCTTCACCGCCCAGTCGAACAGGTCGCGTCGGTCGGTGGCCACGGCGGTGGCCATCACCGACCATGCAGCCCAATAGCTATGGTTGTTGATCTTCTCCAGCGGCAGGTCGCTCCAGTCGCGCACGGTTTGCTCGGCCAGGCGCGCCAACCACTGTTCGATCTCCTTGGCCTGGGCCTGGTGCGCGGCCAGTGGCCTGGCGTTGGAGAACTTCAGGCGCAGCCACGAACCACTCATGCTGCCCAGCGCCCATTTGCGCATGGACTTGCCGGTGTGGTTGAAGTCGGTGGACTCCAGCGCATCGGCCTGCGCCCAGGTGTCGAGCCAGGTCAGCACGCAGTCGAGCTGCGCGGCACGGCCGTCTCGCATGTACTGGCCGACCATCTTGCTGACGCCCCGTTCGAGGGTCGTGATGTCGGCGGTGGCATTGTGAAAGGCCTTTTCCGACGCGACGTTGAGGGTGGCGCGGGCTTTGTCGGAGCCCTCGTACTTGCTGCGAAATTGCAGGGGGCCGGTGAACGGCTTGGGCGCGGCCTCGCAGCTGAAATTGCCATCGCCGGTCTTGGGTTTTTCGATCCCGGCGTAGTAGCCCTGGGGGGGCACCAGCGCGGCCTGCGCGGCTCCGCCGAACAGGGCGAGGGCGAGCAGGGCGGGTGCGAACGAGCGGATTGAACGGTTCATGATCGCCTCACTGGCCAGCTTGCGCGGTGTGCTGCGCGGGGCTGGCGAAGTTGTTGCGTTTGCACAGTTTCGCTTCGACTTTCTGGGTGCCGCTTTCCGGCCCTTGGACCTCCAGGGCAAGCAGGTTCTGGCCTGCCCAGTCCTCGTCTTCGCGCATCTGGAAGACGAAGCGCCCGTCGGTGTCGGAGGTCTCGGGCTTCTCGATCTTGATGTCCTCGTGACGACCATTGAGGTACCAGAGGGTGGCCTGCAGGACTTTCACCGAGGTGTCCTCGAAGCGGATGTCGATCTGGTGGTTGCGGTTGACCAGGTCCTTGATCACGCCGCCCTTGCCGTTGACCATCAGCTCGTTCTTGCCAGGCTTGAGGGTGGCGCTGGCGCTCAATTGCGCCGGGCGGTCGTCGCAGCCGTCGTCGAGCAGCGCGAGGATCTGCCGCCAGATGGTTTCCTGGTCCAGGCGGTACAGCGGCGAGAATTCCCAAATGAGGATCTTCGGTGGGTTCTTCTGGAACTCCTCGCTGCCCAGGTACTGGATCATCGAGCCTTCCAGACCGCCGCCGGGGAAGGCGACGTTGAGCACATCGGCGCCGATGTACTGCTCCAGGAAGCCCGAGAAGTTGTAGTTCTTGCCGCTGTGACTGGTGCCCACCAGGGTGATCTGGGCATTGCCGGCGTCGCCGAACAGGTCGTCACCGCCGCTGGCGCCGCCTTTAGGTTCGGTGGCGAACTGGTCCATGTACTGCACCGCGTAGCTGGTGCCGCACAGTTGCCCGGCAACGTTGTGCAGGGTGCCTGTCTTGCCCATGCGCCCAGACCTGTGGGTCTCGAATTCCTTGCGTGGAATGCCTTCGAAGGCCGGCATCCGGTGTACCGTATCGGCCACGATCTTCGCCGCACGCTCGGCGCCGTAGGGGGTCCAGTGTTGGTCGCCGCGGAAGTAGAAATCTTTGCCTTGGTCGGCGGCGGCCAATTGCTCGTTGGTCAGCGGCGAGAGGTCGGGGACGTTGTAGCCCATCTTGGCGAAACGCTGCAGCATGGCCTGGTAGTTGTGCAGTGCCTTCTGGTAGTTGAAGGCGGCTTTTTCTTCGGGCTTGAGCATGTTGCGGTTCACCAGGCCGCGAGTTGGCTGGTACACCACCACCAGTTCCACGCCGCGCTTCTTGAATGCGTCGTGTACCTGCTGCAGGCGCTTGTAGCCCAGCGCCGTGGTGTCGAATTCGGTGCGCAGGTCTTCGCGGGTGCGGAACAGCCAGTCGCCCTGGGCTTGCACCAGGGTGGTGAAGTTCTGCTGGTAGCGGGTGGTGTAGCGGCTGGCATCGTGTGCTTCAGGGCACAGCTGGCAGCATGGCTCGGCGCTGAAGGTCGGGGCCTTGACGTCCTCGGCACGCACGCCCTGGCTGATGGCCAGGAGGGCGGCGGACAGGCCCAGCAGTTTCATCATGTTCATGTTCATGGTCATGGTCTGGGCTTCCTTAGTCGATCATTTCGGTCTGGCGTTCGACCGGGTCGATCAGCACAGCCTTTTGCTGGCGCACCAGCAGGTCGAGGATTTCGTCCTGGCGCTCGCCCAGCACGCCATTGAGGCTGATACCGCTGGATTTGCGTGGCATCAGCATCGACACCTTGTACAGTTCCACCGACAGCGGCGAGTCGATCGACAGCGGGCCGGAACCATTGGCGGCCAGCTCGCCGCCAACCACGATCAGCGACACCTTGGTGTCGAACGGGTCGAGGGCGATGTCGCGGTCGGTGTCGGAAAGGTCCTTGATGTGCCCGTACACGCCGACCAGGCCGTTGGCCATGGCGATGTTCTCGTACAGGCGAATGTTCACGCTGTTGCGCACGCGAATGCCGTGACGACGGTTGTTGATCAGCTTGTTGCCCCAGATCAGGTTGTCGCCGCTTTCGTACAGGGTGATGCCGTCGGTGTGGTTGCGGTAGATCTCGTTGTAGGCGATCAGGTTGTTGACGCTGTTACGGTCGATCACCACGCCCGAGAGCTTGTTGTCGAAGCTCTTGTTGTTGATGATCCAGCTGTCGTTGACCTCGCGCGAGACGATGATCCCGTGCTTCTTCTTGGTGCCGTACACCGTGTTGCCGGCGATGATCAGGCGGTGCGAACGGTCGTGGGGGTCGATGCCGTAGACGATGTTGTCGCGGTAGGTACTGTCCTTGACCACGAAATCGCGGGTCTCGTAGCAGTAGAAGCCATACCACATGTCGCTGAATTCAGAGCCGACGATCCAGCCGGTGGGCTCGCTGCGGCCCATCTGCTTGGCCATGTTCGGGGTGTACTGGGAAATACTCACACCGTACGACTTGGACTTGTTGTAACCAAAGCTGGCCATCTTGCTGTTGACGATGTACGTCTCGGTACCGCCCCAGCTGAGCAGGAACGGGCGGAATTCGTCAGGCGAGCGGAAGGTCGCCGGGCCGTTGGCCTGCTCGCGCCAGCCAGTGACCTGGGTGTCGCGTACGAACAGCTTGCCGTCGTTGACGATGAACGATCCGCCTTCCTGGGACAGGCGCAGCTCCTTGACCTTGCCGTCGATCTCCAGCACGCCCTTGCGTCCTACCACGATCGGCAGGCGCGCCAGGTACACGCCCGGCGCGGTTTCGCGCAGGTACTGGCTGGGCACTTTCTTGCTCAGTTCCACCAGGTCGATATGCCCGTCGTCGACGAAAATCGCCTGGGGAATACCGTGCTGGCGGCGTACCCATTCGGCGCCTTTGTTGTCGCCGCCGATGAACTCCTTGAGGGTGTCCTCCTGGAGCATGCGGCGCACGCTGACCTTGGCCTTGTGGCTGCGGTCGATCTTCTGCTGCACCGCCTCGGCGGTGTAGCCGGACAGGTCAGGCAGCTTGGGCGGATCCATTTGCAGCGGCTCGATGGGCGCGCTGGCGACCGTGTAGGTCTTGGCCTGTTGCAGCTCTTTGGCGATCACCGCCGGCTCGGCAGCGACGGCCAGGCCGCTGGCCAGCAGCAAGGCGCTGGCCAGCAGGCTGTGGCGAAGGTTCGGGTGCAGGTTCATAACGGTCCTCTCCCGGCTTCAGAAGCGCCAGATCACGTCGACGAAGGCGCGGTGCATGTACGAGTCGGCCTCTTTGCCATAGGCATCGCCGGGCTTGAACACACCGGCGCGCAGGCGCACCAGCGCGGACGGCTCGTCGATCGACTGGCTCAGCGAAGCCGGCAACAGGCCTTGCTTGAAGTACTTGGTGACGACCACGTCCATTTCCTGGCCCAGGTCTTTTTCGCCCTGGATCAGCGGACGGTTCACGCCGCCGTCGTCGACCACTGCGTTGATGCCGCTGGAGCCGATGTTCTGCTTGCCGTCGACACGCCAGAACTTGTGGTAGATGAAGCTGGCGTCGTAGTCCTCGCGCAACTGCCAGCTGGCGAACAGGGTGGCTGCCTGCAAGTTGCCCAGCTCGCCACGGAAAGCCTCGCCGAAGCGGTGCACGCGTGAGCGGGTGCCGGTGAAGTTGGAGCGGTTGCTTTCAAGGCCGGTCTGCTCGAAGTTGTTCGAGCCGTCGTCGCCGCCACCACCGCTGCCTCGGGCATAGGCTGCACCGACCTGCCAATTGGGATTCAGGCGCAGGCGCAGACCCAGGTCGGTGGCCCAGGCGTTGACGTCGCCGCTCTGCTTGCCGGTGGCCACCTGGTCGTTGCCGACCTGGGTGGTGCTGAGGCGGTCGCGATCACCGGTCAGCCAGGTCACGCTGCCCCAGTAGTTGACGGTGTGGTCGTTGCGCCAGTTGTAGGCGTCGCTGTTGGCCTCCAGGCCCAGCCAGGTGAGGTCGCCGGTGCGCGTCTTGTCCAGGGCGTCGACGGTTTCCCCAGGGGACTTGAGGCTGCCGCTGTCATGCGTGTGGTGTGCGCGCAGGCCGACCCAGTGGCCGGGAGTCCACTGCGCGGCGACGTTGCCGTAGAGGTGGGTGCGGTCCTTGTCTTCCGGGGCCAGCTCGGTGAGGTCGGTACGGTACTCGCTAAAGCGCTGGGCCACGCCCAGGTCGGCCTTGAGCAGTGTGGTGTCGAAGGTCCAGTTGAGCGCCTCGATGTTGGTGTCGCGCCACATGCCATCGTCGCTGCGCAGCCGCTGGCGGCCCAGGCGCAGTTGCTCGCCGGGGTAGGCGGTCAGACCGCTGTAGCCGATCCAGAACTCGCGCATGGCCAGGTAGCTCTTGTCCGGCTTGCGGCTGTCGTCGCCGCTGTCGGTGGTGGTGCCGTCGTCGTTCTGGCGCAGGGTGTCGGTCTCGATGATGTCGCTGGCGGCGACCGCCTGGCCCATGGCATAGGCGCTCCAGTTGCCGCGCTCGCCGTACACCCACGGGCGCAGGTCCAGGCCCAGGCCATTGACGTCGCCGCCGGAGCGGGTGCCCAGGTCACGGTCGTCCTCGGACTGGCCAGTGATCTTCACTTCCAGGCCGAAGTTCTTCGCTGCGGTTTCAGCAGCCAGGGTCGGCAGCGACCACAACAAGGCGAAACTCAGGCCGATGCCGGCCTTCACGAAGGGGTTGAGCGTCATAGCGAGTCCTCGGCATCTACCGCTGTTTCATCGTCTTGCAGGGCTTCCAGGGCCAGGGTGCTGTTGGCGCCCTGGAACAGGCTCACGCGGGCTTTCTGTTCCTGCATCAGCAACTGCTGGGCCTGGTTGCGTTGCTCAGGCGTCAGTTGCTGGTCGAGCTGCTGGGCAAGCTCGGTCGACTGCGGCGTCGGGTTGGTCTGCGACAACTGGGCGAACACCCAGGCGTTGGTGGGCATCGGGCGAATCCCGTGGCCTTCGCTGAACAGCTGGGCCAGCGCATAGTCGGCGCTGTTCTGCCCGCCACGGGCAGCGGCCAGCAGGTGGTCGACGGCTTTCTGCGGCTCGACGTTGCCCAGGTAGCCACGCCGGTAGAGCTGGCCGAGGTAGTAATCGGCGCTCACTTCGCCAGCCTGGGCGGCGGCTTGCAGGTGCTGCTCGGCCTTGGCGGCGTCGGCAGGCACGCTGCGGCCTTCGTAGTACAGCCGCCCCAGCAGTAGCTCGGCGCGTGGCTGTTGGGCCTCGCGGCCTTTGTCGATGTAGGCCATCAGCTGGTCGGTGTCACCCAGCTCGGGGAAGTCGTAGAGCAACTGCGCCAGGCTGACCCAGGACGCCGGGTTGGCCGGGGCCACCTGCTCGAGCAGGTCCTTGGCGGTTTTTTCGTCGGTCTGGCCAAGGCTGCGGTCGGCCAGGACGCGGGCGACGCTGTCGACCCGGCTGGCCGGTACGGTGCCTCGTGCATAGGCCGACTTGAGCTGGGCGAGCAGGGCGGCCTGCTGGTCGGGCTGGGCGCGCTTCTGGTAGACGGTGGCAAGCTCGACGTAGCAGATGTCGGTGCTGGTGAGCGCTGCCTTGCAGATCCTCTCCACCTCGGCCAGGTTCTGGTCGTAGGTGCCTTGCGTGCGGTACAGCAGCACCTGGGCCAGGCCTGCCTCGGGATTGCCGGCGGCGCGCCACTGGTCGATCTGCTGCTGGGCATTGACGTTGGGGAAGCTCTGCGGATATTGCAGGTAGAGCATTGCCAGCGGGATCAAGGTATTGCCCTCGCCACGCTGGGCGGCCAGCTTGAGCAGGGTTTCGGCTTCCTCGCGCTCGGCCTGGGTGCTGTCAGGCTTGGCCACCAGCAGGCGCCCAAGGCGTGCCTGGGCTCGCGGTGAGGTGGCGGCGGCGGCGCGGTAGGTGGCTTCGGCTTCCTTGAGCTTGGCCGGGTCGCGGGTGGCGACCTTGATATCGGCCAGGCCCACTTGCGCGTCGCTGTAGCCCAGGTCGGCCAGGGCCTTGTAGTTGCGCTCGGCGGTGGCGGTATCGCCACGCTTGAGCGCTTCATTGGCCAGGCGCTGGTCGGGCAAGCCGGCGCAGCCGGCCAGGGTGATGGCGGCGGCCAGGGCGCACCATGTCATCGGGCGAGCGCTGCGCGCTCGATCGAGGCCCAAGGCCGCTCCTACAGGGACCGAGTCGATAAGGGCAGGCGCGGTCTTGTGCCGCGATCCAGGCGACACTGCCCCCACAGCAGGAACACGGTTGAAAGGTTTCATCGATCGGTCCTCTTACAGCCCGCGGGCCACGGCCTTGTCGATCAGCCAGTTCAGCGAAGGGCCACGGTCGCTGTTGACCGAAACCGGGCGACCGGCGAGTTCGGCTGGCAGGCCTTCGTCAGGCTTGATCTGCACGCGGATGTCGGACGCCAGGTTTTCAGTGTCCAGGCTCTGGCTGCCGACGATGTGGCCGCTGCGCACTTCGTCGTCGCCGGCGATCTGGAAGTTGACCCGAGTACCTGGCTTGACTTCGTCGAACTGGCGATAGCTGAACCGTGCCTCGATGGTCGGGGTGGTGGTGCGAGGCACCAGGGCGAACACCGGCTGGCCTTTGCTGGCGTACTGGCCGTCATCCACCAGTTGGCGCGACACCACGCAATCGCACGGGCTGGTGAGGGTGCCGGAGAGTTGCTTGCCGAACAGTTCCTCGACTTTCGCAGGCTCGAGCTGCGAATCGTCCAGGTGGCCTTTGAGCAGGTCGAGCATGCTGGTGTTGAAGGTGGCCAGCGGTGCGCCTTTGGCCACGCTCGCGCCGCTTTCCACCAGGCTCTGCACGCTGCCGTCACGGGGCATGGTGACTTGGGTGGTCGGCACCGCTACCACGCCGGCTTCGGCGTGGCTGACGAAGTACAGGCCGTACAGCGATTTGGCGACGAACCCGAAGGCGACCAGGCCCAGGGCGAACACCCCAGCAGTCACGGTGACCGCCCGCAGACGGCCGAACGCCGACAGGCCCGAACCGGAATCGCGCTGCTTGCGCGCCTTGGTGAAGTTGTCGCGTTGCAGGGTGCTGAGCACATCGCCCACGCTGATCAGCTCACCGGACAGGTGGGTGGTGATGATGTGGCGCAAGGTGGCGATGTCGCGCGGTTCGAGGTTCTGGAACTCGGCACCGGTACGGCCGGTTTGTGGGTTGCTGGTACGCACCAGGAACTCCACGTCCATCGACAGGCCCAGGTTGTCCACCACGAACTGCAAGCGACCGCGCATCACGTGGTCCACCGGCAGGGCGCTCTTGGCGTGGAACGACAGGCCGCCAGCGGACAGGTCGTCGACCTTTACTTCTTGCGCCTCGTTATTCGCGTCGCGGTAGCGCAGCTTGGCGGGGATACGGACCCGGGCGTGCTGACGCTGCGCTTCGGACTCATGCACGACATTGACGTTCACGGCGGTATTCATGGCGATTTCGTTCCTGTTATCCGATCCGGGGTGGCTCACACGACCATGAACAGCACGGCGACGAAGATGCTCGCGGCCGAGAAGGTCATGGTCCGCGAGGACCAGGTGTTGAACCATTGTTGAAAGCTGGCGAGGTCACGCTTGAGGGCAGTTGGCTGGCGGGTCCAGGACTGCTTGTCGAGACGGAAGAACACGTAGATCTTCATCAGCGCGCCGACGATCTGGTTGTAATAGAGAATCAGCGGGTAGGCTGGGCCTATGTTGTGGCCCGAGCACAGCAACATGACTGTGAGGATCAGGCGGGTGATGCCGATCCACAGCAGGTACACCAGCAAGAACTGCAGGCCGAACTTGAAGCTGGCGATCACCGCCACGGTCAGCCCCAGCAGGCTGGTCCACATCGACACGCGCTGGTCGAGCAGCACGATGCTGGTGAACAGCCCCAGGCGCTTGAGGCCCAGGCCCAGGGCGCGGGAGTTCTGCCGCAGGTTGTTGCCGTACCAGCGGTACATGAGCTTGCGACTGGCCTTGATGAAGCTCTTCTCCGGCGGGTGCTCTACGGTATTGATGGCCGCGTCTGGCACGTAGAAGGTGTCGTAGCCCAGGCGCATCAGGCTGAACCAGCTGGACTTGTCGTCGCCGGTGAGGAACTTGAAGCGGCCCAGGCGCCAGTGCATCAGCGAGTCGCTTTCGACGTCGGCGATGAACTCGGGGTTGGTCACCACGGTGGCGCGGAACATCGACATGCGCCCGGTCATGGTCAGCACGCGCTTGGACAGGGCCATCGAGCACATGTTGATGTGGCGCTGGGCGAAGCGCAGCTTGTGCCACTCGCTCATGATGTAGCCGCCGCGCACTTCGCAGAATTCGTTGGTGGTCAGGCCACCGACGTTGGGGTAGAGCTTGAACCACGGCACGGTCTTGCGTACCACGCCCGGCTCCAGCACGGTGTCGCCGTCGATCACCGCTGCAACCGCGTTATCGTCCGGCATCATCCGCGAGATGGCGCGGAATCCGTAGGCCAGGCCGTCGCGCTTGCCGGTGCCGGCGATGCGTACGAAGTCCAGGGTGACGTGCTCGGGCGGGTTGTACTTGGCCCACAGGCTTTTGATCAGCAGTTCGTCGCTCATCTCCACCAGCGAGCAGACCACGGTGGTCGGGTAGCCGCAGTTGATCGCCTCGCGGATCACCGAGCTGTATACCTGCGCGGTGGTCAAGGCGTCGATCCGAAAACTGGTGACCATCAGGAACACGTGTGACGGATCGGCGTCCTTGCCCAGCTTCTGTACCTTGCGGCGCAGGTAGGGGTAGACGATGTACAGGAAGATCATGCCGCGGATGAAATGCGTGGCGCCCATGGAGTAGCGCCAGATGCCGACAGCGCCGACCAGGAAGATGAAGTGCTTGGACTGCGAGTCGAAGATATCGCTGGGCAGAGCCAGGGCGATCAGCATGAGCAGGCTCATGTAGAGCAGCCACCCGGCGCACTGCAGCAGCAGGGTCTGGAACCTTTGCATGTTCGGCATCCGTCGAGAATTCAGGGTAGGGAGGGCGGCGCGCTGGGGAGGGACGCGCCGCCCGACCGGGGTTACCAGCAGATGCCTTCGGTACGGCTGGTGGTGCAGGTCGGCTTGGTCATGAAGCCGACCAGGTCGATCACTTGCTTGCCGGCCGGCGCCTGCTGGGCGAGGGCACGGAATTTCTCGTCACGGTTGCCGAGCACGATGATGTCGGCGTCGCCCACGACCTGTTCGAAGTCGGCGTTGAGCAAGGACGAGACGTGCGGGATCTTCGACTCGATGTACTCCTTGTTGGCGCCATGCACGCGGGCGTATTCCACGTTCTGGTCGTAGATGTTCAGCTCGTAGCCTTTGCCGATCAGGCGCTCGGCCAGCTCGACCAGCGGGCTTTCGCGCAAATCGTCGGTGCCGGCCTTGAACGACAGGCCGAGCAGCGCGACCTTGCGTTTGTCGTGGCTTTCGATGATGTCGAAGGCGTTCTGCACCTGGGACTCGTTGCTGCGCATCAGCGAGTCGAGCAGCGGCGCTTTCACGTCGAGGCTGGCGGCGCGGTAGGTGAGAGCGCGCACGTCCTTGGGCAGGCACGAGCCGCCGAAGGCAAAGCCAGGGCGCATGTAGTACTGCGACAGGTTCAGCACCTTGTCCTGGCAGACCACGTCCATCACGTCGCGGCCATCGACGCCGACCGCCTTGGCGATGTTGCCGATCTCGTTGGCGAAGGTGACTTTGGTGGCGTGCCACACGTTGCAGGTGTACTTGATCATCTCGGCGACTTCGATCGGCTTGCGGATCACCGGAGCGTCGAGTTCTTCGTAGAGGCTTTGCAGTACGTCGCCGCTGGCGCTGTCCAGCTCGCCGATGACAGTCATTGGCGGGTGGTCGTAGTCCTTGATCGCGGTGCTTTCACGCAGGAACTCAGGGTTCACCGCCACGCCGAAGTCGACGCCGGCCTTCTTGCCCGAGCAATCTTCCAGGATTGGGATGACCACGTTCTTCACGGTGCCTGGCAGCACGGTGCTGCGTACCACGATGGTGTGGCGGCGGGTGGCGTCGCGCAGCACGTAGCCGATTTCGCGGCACACCGATTCGATGTACTCCAGGCCCAGGTCGCCGTTCTTCTTGCTCGGGGTGCCGACGCAGATCATCGAGACGTCGCTGGCGCGGATGGCTTCGGCGAAGTCGGTGGTGCCGCGCAGGCGGCCGTTGGCCAGGCCTTGTTGCAGCAGTGCTTCCAGGCCGGGTTCGACGATGGGCGACTTGCCCTGGTTGATCAGGTCGATCTTGGTGCGCGACACATCCACACCGATCACGTCATGGCCACGTGCCGACAGGCAACCTGCACAGACTGCACCCACATAACCCAAACCAAAGATGCTGATTCGCATCGCATTCACCTCGTGTGTTTAATCACGCCAGCCCTTGCTCGCAAGAGCCGACCGGGTTGATTGACCAGCAGTTTTCGGGCGCACGGTGCCAGTGCGAACACACACTTCACCGAGCGCAGGCATGAATAAATCTGGAGCGCAAAACGTTATGCACTCTAAGTTGGCAGTTAAAGGCCAGTATTAAAAAGGCGTGCCCTATTATGCAGCCGTCTTTATTGCAGGAGGCACTTGGCGACCTGCTGTGCTTGTTCTTTCAAACGTAAAAAACCTTTTGAAATCAACCACTAGGACGATTAGTAAGGGGCGCGTTTCTCCTTGTTTGGCACGGTCTTCGGGGGGTCCCGTTGTGCCTGCCTGAGTTTCTGGACCGGTCGTGGATACCGGCCGTTTGTCATCTGTAAGTCATCTCTCACGTTGCACGCTTGAAACTCGTTACGGGTGCTATGAGCGATGCGCCCAGGCAGAAGTTCCGAACTGGGTTGCGCACACATGAAAGATTTCTAAATATTTTTTCAGTGAGAAATACTTTCACTTTGATGGCACTGCTTAGTTTCACCCCCGTATATAAAGGGCAAAACCCTGCCGAGATGGCTTCGCGCCATCATGTGAAAAAATTTTTCAAAATTCGTCAAAAAACGTACGAACGGTCTTATGGCGGCTGGCTATAAGGAACGCAATGTTTGTTTTTTGACGCCTGAAAATTGGCTATTTTGGTGGCGTTCGGGGTTCGGGATGGGGGGCGATGTGCACCCATACGGGGCGCCGGATGCGAACGGGCTCGCGCCGAATGCCAGCGAGCCGTTTGAGAGGCCGGGCAGGTTCGTCCAGGGAGAGGGAGCGAAGTGGGCGGATTGGGTTTGGTGCCGGGTGTCTCGATCCATGAACAGGGACAATCATGAGAGTCAAAAAATGAAGACAAGCGTGAAGAGTGTTTTTGCAGCGGTTTCGCTGCTGGTAGCTGGGGCGGTTCAGGCTGGACCGTTGGTGGAGGTGACGTTCAAGAACCTGGGGAGTCAGCCAGCCAACCTGAAAATGGTGACATCCAACGAAAGCAGTACGTATCAGATTGCAGACCCAAAGCCGGATCAAAAAGTGGATGCTGGCGCGATGACCTATGCAAAGGTTCAACGGGTAATCAGTCCTGATGTAAACGCTGCAATGGTGCGCTACACCATCGGCAGTAAAACCTGCGCTTTCGGTACGACTTTCCAGATGCGAATGCTGCCCGGCGGTATCACTCAACCGCAGTGGACCAAAACCGCCACGCCCAGTGGCGGCGCAACGTGTACCGCGAACATCACCCGGACCAACGCTGATCGCTCGTGGGCTGTTGAGTTCACTATGAAGTAATACGCCGTATTGAAGTAGCACCTCCTGCACTTCGCTGCTGAGTGGCGAAGTGCAGTCATTACATACTCTGCTTTCAAGGAGGTTCGGTTTTGGAAAACATCGGAAATATTAATGTGCGCAGTCAATTTTCTTCCGTTTCCGGTGTTAGGCGATCGCCAGAAAGCAGCGCCGTGGTTGAGAGCAAAGAACTTGATGAAAGTGCGCAGCCGGAGGTTGAACTTTCGAGCTTCGCCAAGCAATTGGCTGCTGCTGCGGAGCGCGCTGCGGCCAGGGATGCTTCGCTATCGCGCAAGGAACTGGCGGATTTTGCGTCGAAGGTTCTCGATAAGATTGGAGGGGATGCTTATCTGCTCGCGAAGGACTTTTTCGATAACTTCTTGCCGGATACGGATGACCCCGAGTTGCTTGAGCGTGCGCGCCAGGCCAATGCCTTTGCAACAGGTCGAGGGGACAACCCCTTCAAAGGGTTAAGCCGTGAGCAGCTAAGCTTGATCATTTATGACGAAAGCGGCGCATTTACCATTAATGAGCGCAGGGCGGCGCGCGCCGAACGAACCGATCAGCACAATGAATGGGCGAGATACATCATCGACAAAATGGGCGCTGAGTACCGGCAAACAGGGCGCAACGACCAAGGTCTGCATGAAATTCTTGATTTTTATAACTCGCTCCCGCGTATCGAAGTGGCGCAGTACGGAAATTACGAAGCCAATATCAAGATGCAGCTTGCCATGCATGAGGTCGAGTGGCCTGAATTCAACACCTCCTTGATCGATATGCTCGCCAATGAATGGGGCGCGGAAAAAGACCTCTTCGGCCCCCAGCCTACTGATATCAAAGAGAAAAACGGCCAGCCTGAGCACGTGCTGGATAAATAACGGCTTCAGACGCCGGTGTGGCAGGAGTGTGAACGAATGAGCGGTATCAATCTGAACACAGCAACGCAAAGCCATGTACAGGGCGCAACTGTAGTGCGTCGGAGTGCCGAGGTGTTGGAGTCGGCACAGGCAGAGAAACCTCGCCCTGAGGAGAGTGCAGACGAGTTAAAACTTTCAGCGCTCTCGCAGCAGCTGAGTGCAGCTGCGCAGCGTGCCGCTGAACGTGATCAAAACCTCACTCGAGATGAGCTTTCAGTGTTGGCGAAAAAAATTCTGGATAAGGTTTTCGGCAGCAGTTACGTATTCAATAAATTGTCTTATGACAACTACCGGCCGAATACCGATGACCCTGAGTTGTTGGCGCGTGCGCAACAGGCGACAGACTTTGCGAATGGAAAAGCAAAGAACCCATTCGCCGACCTGACCCACGAGCAGCTGACTTTTATCACCTATGACGAAGGTGGTGAATTTACTGTCAACGAACGGCACGCCGCAGCGACGGAACTTAGCGGACGCTACGAAAAATGGTCGGTCTACATTACTCAAAAAATGGAAGTTGAGCGCCAATTGACCGGCCGAAATGACGAGGGGTTAAAGGAAATTCTCTCGTACTACAAAGCTCTGCCAGCTATCGAGGAAGCTCAGTTACTGGCGGGTTATGAAACCAGCATCATGATGCAGATGGAAGCACAGGAAATTGACTGGCCCACCTTCAACACCTCCCTGATCGACATGCTCGCCAACGAATGGAAACCCGCTGAGCCCCCGGTCACCCCTGAACAACCCGATCCTGTCGCCGATCACCCCGGCAAGGCTCCTAACTGATGGCCGACAGCGTCACCCTGGAGGGCGTCAGCCGTTACCTGGGCGATCAGGCCGTGCTCGAGGATATCTCGCTGGTCATCCCTGCCGGGCAAAGTTGCGCGATCGTCGGCCCTTCCGGCTCGGGCAAGAGCACGTTGCTCAATCTCATTGGCCTGCTGGACCAACCCTGCGCTGGGCGCGTGGTCCTCGACGGGCACGACACGACCTCGGCCTCGGCTGCGCAGCGGGCGATCTTGCGTAATCGCTTGCTGGGCTTCGTGTTCCAGAGCTTCAACCTGCTGCCACGCCTGACGGCGCTGGACAACGTGGCCCTGCCGCTGTGCTATCGCGGCATCGGGCTGCTCCAGGCGCAGGCGGCGGCGCGTCTGCAATTGCAGGCGGTGGGTTTGCAGGCGCGGCTGGCGCATCGACCGGCGCAGCTGTCTGGCGGGCAGCGCCAACGGGTGGCGATTGCCCGCGCCTTGGTGACCGAACCGCGCCTGCTGCTGGCCGACGAGCCTACCGGCAACCTCGACGGCGAAACCGCCAACGATATCTTGTGCCTGCTCAAGGCGCTCAACCGTGAGCGCGGCGTCACCTTGCTGATGGTCACCCACGACCCGTGCATGGCGCAGCAGATGGCCCGTCGCCTCGAGGTGCGCGATGGGCGGGTGCGTGAGCTGCATGCGGCCTGAGCGCTACGGCCCGAGCTGGTCGCGACGGATCGGCGAGAGCCTGGCCAGCTTGCGCCTGTCCGGGCGCCGGGCCTGGTTGGCGCTGCTCGGCATCGCCGTCGGTTGTGCGGCGGTAGTGGCGCTGCTCAACGTTGGCCACAGCGCGGCGGCCCACGCCAGGCAGTTGTTCCAGGGCATGGGTAGCGAGTTGATGGTCGCCAACCTGATCCCGGCCGAGGCCGGCACCCGGTCTGCGCAGGCGATGCCGGCACTGGACCGCGTGCCGTATATACGCATCGCCGCGCCGCTGGCGATGAGCGTGGCCGACGCCCGCCTGCGCGGGCAGGACGCGTCGGTGATGGTGGCGGGGAGCACACCGGCGTTGGCCGAGGTACTGGGGTTCGAGGTGGCCGACGGGCGTCTGCTGTCGGCGCATGACGATGGCAGCACTTACGTCGTGCTCGGGGCGGATCTGGCGACGCGCCTCGGCGCGCAGGTCGGCGATCACTTGCGGCTGGGTCGCTACGTGTTCGAGGTGGTGGGGCGCCTGGCGCCCCGTGGTTACAACCCGATGCTGCCGGTGGCGGTGGACGATGCGCTGCTGATGCCCTTGCCTGGCCTGCGCCGCCTGGTCGCACAGGCCCAGCCCAGCGTGGTGATTGCCTTGGCGCAAGACGCGACCCAGGTACAGGCCGCCGCTGCCGCGTTGGAGCAGGCGTTGCGCGCGGGGCTTGAGTCGATGCAGGTCGAAATGTTGTTGCCGCGCCAATTGCTCGAGGGCATGGCGCGCCAGTCGCAGGTATTCACCTGGCTGTTGGCCGGGTTGGGCGCTATCGCCTTGCTGGTGGGCGGTGTCGGTGTGATGAACGTGATGCTGATGAGCGTTGCCGAGCGCCGCCGCGAAATTGGCGTGCGCATGGCATTGGGCGCACGGCCTGTGGATATCGCCTGGCTGTTTCTGCTGGAGGCGATTTGCCTGGCGTTGCTGGGCGCGGTGCTCGGCGCGCTGCTTGGGGTGCTGGCGGCGTGGGGCTTCGCGCATGGATCGGGTTGGCGCTTTGTGAGTGACCCGCAAGCGCTGCCGTTGGGCGTCGGCAGCGCGCTGGCCATCGGTGTGTTCTTCGGTTTGCAGCCCGCGTTGGCGGCGGCGCGCCTGCAACCGGTGGCGGCGCTGCGTGATGATTGAGCGGCGCGGCTGCCTGTGGCTGTTGTGGGTGTCGGTCGCGGTGCTGGCTCAAGAGCCGCCGGGACAGGCCGGCCCGGTATCGGCGCTTGCCCATGCCAGGGCGCAGGGCGAGGAGGTGGCGCTTGGCCTGGACGATGCCATCGCCCTGGCGTTGCGTGACAATCGTACGATTCGCAGCGATTACCTCGAACGCATCGCGCAGAAGTTCGACCTGAAAGTCGCCCGTGACCGCTTCGCCCCGCAGTTGGCACTCAAGGCGCGTTACCTGGCCAATCGTAACCATCAGGACCGCTATCGCGACGCAGAAGTTGCGCCTACCGCCAGCCTGCTGACGCGCTATGGCACGCGCCTGAGCCTGGACTGGGCGTACGGCCAGCATCGCGCCGACCGTCTCGGTCCGCGCTATCGCGATGGCGCCAACCTCACGCTCATTCAGCCCCTGCTGCGTGGCGCTGGCCCCCAGGTTGCCGAGGCCCCCTTGCGCCAGGCGCAATTGGCCGAACAAGGCAACCGCCTTGCGCTCAAGGACAGCGTGGCGCGGACCATTACCGGCGTCATCGCGTTGTACCGCCAGTTGTTGCGTGCCCAGGAACAGTTGCGCATTGCCAGCGACGCCTTGGGGCGTTCGAACCGCTTGCTGGAGGTCAACCGCGCGATGATCGAGGCCGGACGCATGGCCGCTTTCGATATCGTGCAGACCGAGGCCGAGGTGGCCAGCCAGGAACTGGCCCTGGAAGACAGCCGCAACCAACTGCAAGCCAGCCGCCTGGCGCTGTTGCAGGCACTGGCCCTGGACCTGGGCACGCCGCTGCGCGCCACCGAGGCGACGCAGGCGCAACCGGTACACATCGATCCGCAGCAGGCCCAGGCCCGGGCCGAGGCGTTGCAACCGGCCTACCTGATGCAGTTGATCGCCGGGCAGCAGGCCGCACTCGACCTGCACCTGGCCCGCGATGCGCAGCGCTGGGACCTGGCGCTGGTGGCCGGTACCAGCCAGTCGCGCGAGCGCCCCGGCGAGCAAAAGGCCTGGGAGCACTACCTGGGGCTAGAGCTGGTCATCCCGATTGGTGATTTGACCCGCCGCCAGGAGCTGGTGCGCGCCGAGGTCAACCAGGCCCGTCAGCAGTTGCAGCTCGATGCCGCGCGCCAGGAACTGCAACGCCAGGTGCTCGATGCGCTGCGCAGCCTTCAGGTGCGCTGGCGCCAGCTGGAGATTGCCAGGCGTGCCGAAGCGTTGTCGCAGCGCAAGTTGCAGATCGAGCAGCAAAAGCTGGAGAGCGGCAGGTCGAGTAATTTCCAGGTGCTGAGCTTCGAAAGCGACTTACGCAATGCGCAGAACGCACGGCTTGAAGCGTTGATTGCGTATCTTGACGCCCAGGCCGACCTCGACCTCACGCTGGGCACCACGTTGGACAGCTGGGATGTGACGCTCGATGACTAGATACCGGATCGTCGCCGTGATGCTGGTGCTGTTGGCCGGGCTGTGCTTGTGGTGGGCATGGCCTGCGCCACGCCAGGGGCAGGTGGAGCAGCGTTGGTTGCCGGTCGCCCCGCAACTGCTCGAGCGGCGGCTGGGGTTGGTCGGGCGTATCGAGGCGGCGCAGCGGGTTACCGTCGCGGCGCCGTTCGAGGGCGTGGTGCAAGCGTTGCCGGTGCAGGTGGGGGAGCGGGTGCAGGCCGGGCAGACGCTGGCGGTGCTCGATACCGCGCAACTTGACATCCAACTGCGCCAGGCCGAGGCCGAGCGGCTCAAGGCGCGTAGCGCGGTACGCAGCTTGCAGGCCTGGGCGTCCGGCCCGGAGGTCACCCGGGCGCTGCGTGCGCAGGTGGCCGCGCGGCGCACCTTGAGCGCCAACCAGGCGACCCTGGCGGCCACGCGCAGGCTGTACGAGCAAGGCATCGTCGCACGCTTGGAGGTGGAAAACCTGGAGCAGCAGGTCAGTGCCCAAGCCCAGGAGCTGGCCAGCGCCGACGATGAACTGCGCCTGACCCGCGCGCGCGGGCAAGGTGAGGCCTTGCAGATCGCTGAAATGGAGCTGGCCAACGCCCAGGCTCGCCACGCTGCACTGCTTGCCTTGCGCGCTCGCGCGACGCTGGTGGCGCCGTTTGCCAGCCTGGTGGCAAGGCCCGTCGGCGACGGCCAGCAACCGGGGCAGTTGGCGCAGGCGGGGCAGTTGCTCAGTCAGGGCATGCCGCTGTTGGCGTTGGTGGAACTTGAGCGCTTGCAAGTGGCTGCTACGGTGCAGGAGGGCGACTTGGGCCTGCTGCATGAAGGGATGTCGGTACAGGTCACAGGTGAAGGGTTTGCCGGCCAGGTGTTGCCGGGCCAGGTAGCGTCCCTCGGGCTACAGGCCCGCGAGGATGAAGGGCAGGGCGCATGGTTCGACCTGCTGGTGACGCTACCGGCGCAGCCCGACTTGTCGGCGCAGGGCGTTCGACCGGGCATGAGTGCGCAGGTGAGCGTGCTGCTGTATCGCAACGAACAGGGCATCGCCTTGCCCGCCCAGGTGCTGCGCAGCGACGCAGCCGGTGGCGCCTACGTGCTGTTTCGTGCGCACCCCGGCGAGGCGCCGAGGCCGGTGCCCGTGCAACTGGGGCAAAGCGTCGCGCAGGGCGTCGAGGTCAGCGGGCTGACGGCGGGTGAAGTGCTGTTGCCGGAGGGGCAGTGAATCCGCCCCAGGGCAGGTCACTCGGCCGGGTGGTCGCGCAGGAACACCAGATGATCCGGCTTGGACTGCTCGGCGCTGTAGTAGTAGCCCTGCACGTCGAAGCCCTTGAGCTGCTCGGGATCGTTAATGCGTTGCTCGATCACGAAGCGGCTCATCATGCCGCGCGCCTTCTTGGCGTAGAAGCTGATGATCTTGTACTGGCCGTTCTTCAGGTCCTTGAAGTCGACGTCGATCACCCGGGCCTTCAATACGTTCTTTTTCACGGCACTGAAGTATTCGTTGCTGGCCAGGTTCAGCAGCACATCGTCACCTTGTTCGGCCAGCGCCTGGTTCAGCCATTCGCTGATGCGCGTGCCCCAGAACGCGTACAAGTCCTTGCCACGGGCGTTGGCCAGCTTGGTGCCCATTTCCAGGCGGTAAGGCTGCATCAGGTCCAGCGGGCGCAGCAGGCCATACAGGCCCGAGAGCATGCGCAGGTGGTCCTGGGCGTAGCTGAAGTCGTCTTCGCTCAGGGTCTGGGCATCGAGCCCGGTGTACACGTCCCCCTTGAACGCCAGCAACGCCTGCTTGGCGTTGGCCGGGGTGAAGTCCGGGGTCCAGCTGCCAAAGCGCGCGGCATTCAGGCCGGCGAGCTTGTCGGACAGGTGCATGAGTTCGGCGATCTGCGCCGGCGACAGCTCGCGCAGCTGCGCGATCAGTGCCTGGGAATCGTCCAGGTATTGCGGCAGGGTGTGGCGTTGGGTGACTGGCGGGGTGTCGTAGTCGAGGGTCTTGGCGGGGGAAATCACCGTCAGCATCGGTTCGGCTCCTGTAATCGTAAGGGCGATTCTACGGGGCTGGCCGAGCAACGCCAAACTATGCCGACGATAGTCACGGACCATCAAGCAGTGGCGCGCTATAGTGCGCGCCATGCCTCTCAGGGAGATCGTTCATCGTGCGTATCGCTATTGCCTTGCTGGCCGGGCTGCTCAGCGTCGGCGCGCAGGCCGCCCCGGCGGACTTCGTCAGCTTCGACCGCGAGCTGTGGCCGGAAAAGCTCGACAGCCCGGCGTTGTTCGACGTGGCCTCGCGGGCCGAGATCCTGTCGTTCGCGCGGGTATTGCACGAAAGCGAGATGCTCGACGAACAGGCGCTGGCCACCCGGCTCGGCTTGAAGCAGGTCAACCTGACGGTGATCCGCGCGCTGCGCGCGCGCATGTGGCAGCGCTTGTGGACCAGCTACCAGCAGGCCCAGCGCAGTTGCGAGCAGGATGCATCGTTCTGCTATCCAGTAACGTCGATGGCCGACCTGCGCACGCAATCGGCTACGTTCGCCAGCGATGTCGGCACGTTCTATACAGGTTGGGTCGAACCCAGCCATCAGTTCCATGTGCGCTATTTGAACGAGCAACTGCGCAAGGCGGCGGTGTTCCCGCAGACCAGCAGCGAGGTGGAAAAGCTCTCCAGCCGCGAGCGCAATGGTGAAGCGCTCAACGACCGCATGTTCCTGCTGACGTTCGTGGGCGGGCCGAGCGCCGAGGGGGGTAGCACCGACGTGCTGACTGACTACCTGCGTCGGCAGAAGCTCGACGGCATTTTCTTCGTGCTCGGCAAGCGCTTGCAGCAACGCCGCGATACAGGGCCCGTGACGCAGTTGTATGCCGAGCACTGCGTAGGCATCCAGGGCTGGGAGTACCGTTCGCATGCCCAGTGGCAGGGCTGGCAGGATTCGCTGCGGCGCAGCCAGGCCCAGGTGCAGGCCGAGCTGCCTGAACAGTACGTGCCGCTGTTCCGCCCACCCTATGGCCAACGCCGCGCGGATGGCGAGGCGTTCATGGCCAGCCAGGATCTGCGTGTGTCGCTGTGGGATATCGATGCACAGGATGACGGGCCGCTGAGCGCGCAGGCGTCGGCGCAGCGGGTGCTGACTTTGATGCTGCTGTGGCGCAAGGGGGTGATCCAGTTCCGTGATGGCCTGCCCAAGGCGCAGCCTGCGCTGCAATGGCTGTTGCAGCACACGGCGCAGAGCGGGATCGGCTGGGAGGAGTGCAAGGCGTACGGGGAGCGGGAGTAGCGCGGGCGGCGGGTGTCGAGCCTCGGTCACTTCACGTGCATCACACGCAAGGGCCTGGTAATCGGATTTGGAAAATACGCATCGCCATCGCCTGACCTCTGACTTTATTCCTGCCCGGCGCCCGCGCCAAGCCCTGTTCGTCATTCCGAAAAATAAACTTCACCAATGCGTAAAAAGACTTTTTTCGGTCATGCTTTTTGCGGTATCAAGGAGTCAGACAGCCGAATCCTGCAGACAGGTGGCGTCATCCAGGCCCTCCTGTCAGGTGCGCTCCCCGCCCGTAACGACGCGGATACGGGGAGAACGGCGGTCACTCTGCGGTGCAGCAGTTCGCGCCGTGTCGCTATCACATAAGGTGACCGAGTATGGATGACCAAGGACGCAACCCTTCCTCCACCCAGCCAATCCTGTATGTGCTCGATACCAACGTCCTGATTCACGACCCTAACGCCTTGCTCAACTTCGAGGAGCACCACGTCGCCATCCCGATGACGGTGCTGGAGGAACTCGACAAGCTCAAGACCGGTAAACACACCATCGCCGCCGACTGCCGCCAGGCCATCCGCCTGATCGACCAGACCCTCGGTGATGCGTCGCCCAGCGATGTCGAGCAGGGCGTGCCGATCCAGCGTGGCAAGAGCGGGCCCAAGGGTTTCCTGTCCATTCTCATGAGCACGCGCAACGAGCCCAATCGCCTGCTCCCGGAAAACCTCGCCGACAACATCATCATCAACCAGCTGCTGGACTTGCGCGCCAAGCGTGCCGACCTGGACGTGATCCTGGTCACCAAGGACATCAACATGCGCCTGAAGGCGCGCGCCTGCGGGATCGCTGCCGAGGACTACAGCACCGACCAGTTGGTCGACGACGTGTCCTTGCTGTCCAAGGGCTACCACTCGGTCAGCGGTTCGTTCTGGGACCGCGTCAGCAAGGTCGACACCCGCCAGGAACGGGGTCGTACCTGGCATCGCGTGCAGTTGCTCGAGAGCCTGCCGGCGGTGCACATCAACGAGTTCATCATCGACGAACAAGGCTTCGTTGGCTGGATCAAGGGCGTACGCGAGAACGAACTGCTGCTGCTCGACCTGCACCAGGAGCCGCTGCTGCACCAGGAGGCCTGGGGCCTCAAGCCGCGTGATATCCACCAGAGCCTGGCGCTGTTCGCCTTGCTCGACCCGGATATCCACCTGGTCAACCTGACCGGCGCCGCCGGTTCCGGCAAGACCATCCTGGCGCTGGCTGCGGCCATCGAGCAGACCATGGTCAGCAAGCGTTACCGCCGTATCATCGCCACTCGTAGCGTGCAGGGGCTGGACCAGGAGATCGGCTTCCTGCCGGGCACGGAGGCTGAGAAGATGGAGCCTTGGCTGGGCGCTATCACCGATAACCTCGAAGCGCTGCATATGGATGACGAGAGCACCCACGGCAGTGTCGAGTACATCCTCGAACGGGTGCCACTACAGTTCAAGTCGTTGAACTACATCCGTGGACGTAGCTTCCAGCAGAGCCTGATCCTGATCGACGAGTGCCAGAACCTCACGCCTCACCAGATGAAGACCATCATCACCCGTGCAGGATCCGGCTCGAAAGTGGTCTGTCTGGGCAACCTGGCGCAGATCGACACCCCCTACCTGTCCGCGACCAGCTCGGGCCTGACCTACCTGACCGAGCGCTTCAAGGACTTCCCCCACGGCGTGCACATTACCCTACAGGGTGTGCCGCGCTCGGTCCTGGCCGAGTACGCCGAGTCGCACCTGTAGACCTTCCAGGCCGGACGGTTCCCGCCCGGCCTGGCCTGAGCCAACTGGGGCCGCAACGCGGCCCCTGTTTGCTCAGAAGTCATACGCAAGCTTGGTGTACCAATAGCCCCCACCTGGGTAGAAGGGCGGGTTGCCATAAGGCGCCAGGCCCAGGGCGCTGTACACCGCATGATCGTCCGGGCGCTCGTTGAAGATGTTGGTGCCGCCCAGGCTGACGGTCAGGTGCTCGCCGAAGGTGTAGCTCACATCCAGGTCGGTGATCCATTTCGCGCCAAAGCTGCGGTCGCCGCTGGGATTGACGGCCAGGGTCTTGACCGCGCCATAGCGGGTGGTTTGCAGGTTGACGGCGAGGTCGGCGATCTTCCAGTTGGCGCCGATGATCCACTTGGTCTTGGGCGAGGCTTCGGTCAAGTCGCCTTCACGGTCTCGACCCACCACGTTCACCCCGGAGTTGGCCAGTGCGGCTGGGGTGTCGCGGGTGCCTTCGATGGTGGTCTTGTTCCAGTTGAACGCCAGGTTCCAGCGCACATCGCCCCAGGCACCGAGCGCGGTGGTGTGGTCGGCGACGATGTCCAGGCCACGGGTGCGGGTATCGAAGGCATTGGTGTAGTAGTTGACCCAGGTCCCCGGCGCCACGCCCTGGGCGGCAAGGATGGCATTGATGACGCCGTTGCCCTGGTCGTAGATATTGGTGGTCAGGGCGATGCGGTCATCGATGTCGATCAGGTAAGCGTCGGCGGTGATGCTGGTACGTGGCGCCGGTTGCCAGGTCAGGCCCAGGCCCAGGTTGCGGGATTTTTCGGGCTTGAGGTCATCGCCGCCCAGCGCCTTGGCCAGTGCGCTGCCGGAGGGGGTCAGGCGGGTGACCGCAGGCACCACGTTGCCGTTGACGTCAGTGGCGACTCGGTTGTCTGCCACGGTGTAGCCGATCTGGGTCAGCGAGGGGGCGCGAAAGCCTGTGCCGACGGTACCGCGTACAGCCACCGTGTCGGTCAGTTCGTAGCGCGAGTTGACTTTGAGGCCGAAGGTATTGCCCGAGTCGTCATCGTAGTGTTCCACGCGCCCGGCAACATCGAGGAACCAGCGTTCGGTAAGGTCGAAGCCCAGGTCCAGGTAGCCCGCATAGTTGTTGCGGATCAGGCTGACTTCATCCTCCGGGCGGATGGTCACCGCCGCCTGCGCGCCGGAGGCGGCAGGGTAGGTGCCGGTCAGGTAGGCCGCTGGGTCGCCAGCGAAGGTGCTGAAGCGCTCCCAGCGATGCTCCAGGCCTGCCGACACCTGTACCGGCGAGGTGAGGTCGAACAGGCTGTCGTAGTGGCGAGTGATGTCCAGGTTGTTTACCCACTGTTCGAAGCGGAACGTGGCCAGGTTGTCGAAGCGGGTGGGCGAGGCAGTGCCCAGCGAGGGGTTGATGTTCAGGTCGCTGGAGTGGTGGACGTTGTTGCGCCCGTAGGTGGTGCTCAGGTCCCAGTTCCACTCTGCTGCCAGGCCCTTGGCGCCGAACAGGAACTGGTAGTCCCGGTCCTTGATGTTGTTCAGCGGATAGTAGCCGTCGGGAAACACCTCGGGGACTGCTGCCCTGCCGGTAGGCAGGCGGAAATAGTTGGCCGCCTCGGCATCACGCTCGCCATAGGTGGAGAACGAGTACAGGGTCAGGTCGTCCAGCGGCAGCTCGGCGTTGTAGGCGACGTTGAACGCCTTGAGGTCGGGGTCGCCGTTCTTGATGGCCTCGCGGTTCCAGGCCGCTTCCTTGGCGGGGTCCTGGAAGGCCCGTACGCTGCCGTCGGCCTTGTCGTTCCACGAGGCGTTGCCGCGTTTGCGGGCATCGGCCGATAGATGCAGGAAACCGCCCTCGCCGAGGCTGAAGCCTTGGTCGCCTGCCAGCTTGAGGGTTTCGCCCTGGCCGGAGAACAGCTTGCCGTAGCTGCTCTCGACATGCCCGCCGGCGCTGCTGGACTTGAGGATGATGTTGATCACCCCGGCCACGGCATCGGACCCATACTGCGCGGCGGCGCTGTCCTTGAGCACTTCGATATGGTCGACCGCGCTGACCGGTATCAGGTCGATATCCACGGCATTGGCGCCACTGTTGTCGATCGACCCGCGTTGGCCGGTGGCGCCATTGTGGCGGCGTTTGCCGTTGACCAGCACCAGGGTGTAGGCAGGACCCAGGCTGCGGTTGCTCAAGGGCCGGGTCACCGAGTTGTAGCCGGCGATGTTGGTGCCGAAGTTGAACGACGGCAGCAGTTTGGAAATCGCCTCAGACAGCTCGGCGCGCCCGGTCTTGAGCAGTTGTTCGCTGTTGATCACGTCAATCGGCGCCGGGCTGTCGGCCAGTGTGCGCTCCTGGCCGCGCACGCCGGTGGAAATCACCGTGACCGTGCCGAGCTGGGTGTCTTCGCTCGCGGCGTGGCTGGCGGTGGGGATGGCTGCGAGTAGCAGTGACAGGGTGAGTGTGTGGCGATGTATCGAAGAGGCGGTTGCTGGCATGTCAGAACTCATTCATTAAGCCTGGCACTGGCCCGTGGCGAGGGTGCAGCTGAAAAGCGTGTTCGAGGGAAGGGACGGCAGGTGGGACCGGCTGGTTAAGCGAACTTAATCCTATAAAAAAATCTTTGGAAGTGTTTTTTTAGAATAAGCTAATTATCGAAAATAGTAATTTTATTGTTAGTTTGAAATTATATTTTTGCATTTTATGTGTCGCTGTGCCGGCCCAGCCTGGCGGCAATATTTTTATGCGGGAACTTGACCGGCGGGTTTAAACTTCAGGCTCCCTTCCCAGGAGCAAAGCAGTGCTGACCCATCTTGATTCCCAGGGGCGCGCCAACATGGTCGACGTCACCGAAAAGGCCGTGACCGCCCGCGAGGCGATCGCCGAGGCGCGTGTGCGCATGTTGCCCAGCACGCTGCGTATGATCGTCGATGGCCAACACCCCAAGGGCGATGTGTTCGCCGTGGCGCGTATCGCCGGCATCCAGGCGGCGAAGAAGACCAGCGACCTGATCCCGCTGTGTCACCCGCTGATGCTCACCAGCGTCAAGGTCGAGCTGGTCGCCGAAGATGAGCAGACGGTGCATATCACCGCGCGCTGCAAGCTGGCCGGGCAGACTGGCGTGGAGATGGAAGCGCTGACCGCCGCCAGCGTTGCCGCGTTGACTCTCTACGACATGTGCAAGGCGGTGGACAAGGGCATGGTCATCGAACAGGTGCGCCTGCTGGAGAAGACGGGCGGCAAGAGCGGCCACTACAAGGTGCAGGGCTGATGAAGATCAAGGTGCTGTATTTCGCGCGCTACCGCGAACTACTCGGGCTCGATGGTGAACGCCTCGACGGTGAATTCGCGGTGCTCGACGATGTGCGCCAGACCTTGGTAGCCAAGGGCGGGCACTATGCACTGCTGGCCGAGCAGAACCTCATGTGTGCGCGCAACGAAGAGCTGTGCAGGCTCGACGAACCGCTTGAGGACGGCGATGAGGTGGCCTTCTTCCCACCGGTGACCGGAGGCTGAACATGGGCGTACGGGTTCAGCAATCTGCCTTCGATCCGGGGTTGGAGGTCAATACCATGCACGCCGCCAACGTCGGCGTCGGGGCGGTGGTGGGTTTTGTCGGCTATGTGCGTGACTTCAACGACGGTCGCGAGGTGGCAGGGATGTTCCTCGAGCACTATCCGGGCATGACCGAGAAGGCGTTGGCCAAGATCGTGGTCGAAGCCGAAGGGCGCTGGCCGCTGCTCAAGGTCGAGGTGCTGCACCGGATCGGGGCGCTGGAGCCGGGCGAGCCGATCGTCTTCGTCGGGGTCGCCAGCGCGCACCGGCAGGCGGCGTTCGATGCCTGCAACTTCATCATGGATTACCTCAAGACCCGGGCGCCGTTCTGGAAGAAAGAAAATACCCAGGAAGGGCCCCGGTGGGTCGAAGGCAAGCAGAGTGACCAAGATGCGGCGCAGCGGTGGTAGATTGTTGAGCGATGGCCGGGGCTGAGCCCCGGTTCGCGGGTAAATCGGAGCGCCGATCAGTGGTGTTTGCGCGGGACCGGCGTGAGCAACTCATCCGGTGGCATTTCGCATTTGATCTTGCGCCCCAGCAGCTCTTCGATTGCCGGCAACTGGTAGGAATCATCTTCGCCGGCAAAGCTGATCGACACCCCACTGGTGCCGGCCCGGCCGGTACGACCGATGCGGTGCACGTAGTCGTCCGGGTCTTCCGGCAGGGTGAAGTTGATCACGTGGCTGATGCCATCGATGTGGATACCCCGGCCAGCGACATCGGTGGCCACCAGCACGGTGATGCGCCCTTCGCGGAAGTTTTCCAGGGTGCGGATGCGTTTGTGTTGCGGCACATCGCCCGACAGCTGAGCGGCGTTTATGCCGTCGCGCACCAGTTTCTCTTCGATGCGGCGCACCTCGTCCTTGCGGTTGGCGAAGACCATCACCCGTTCCCACTTGTGCTGCGTCACCAGGTTGTACAGCAGCTTGTATTTGTCGCTGCCGGCCACGGCGTAGACGTGCTGCTCGACCGTCTCGCTGGCCACGTTTTCCGGCTCGATCTCGACGATGGCCGGGTTGGTGGTCCACTGCTTGGCCAGGTTCATCACATCGTCGGTGAAAGTGGCCGAGAACAGCAGGGTCTGGCGTTCGCTCTTGGGTGGGGTCTGGCGGATGATTTGCCGGACTTGGGGGATAAAGCCCATGTCGAGCATGCGGTCGGCTTCGTCCAGTACCATCACCTCGACCATGTCCAGGTGCACCTCGCCGCGCTGGTTGAAGTCCAGCAGGCGGCCCGGTGTGGCCACCAGGATGTCGCAGTGACGCGCCTCCAGGGCCTTGAGCTGCTTGTCGAAGTCCATGCCGCCGACAAAGCTCATCACGTTCAGGCCGCTGTACTTGGTCAGTGCGGCGGCATCCTTGGCGATCTGTACCACCAGCTCGCGGGTCGGGGCGATGATCAGCGCCCGCGGTTCACCCATGTAGCGTTCCTTGGGCGGTGGCACCTGCTGCAGTTGCGAAATGATCGAGATCAGGAACGCAGCGGTCTTGCCGGTGCCGGTCTGGGCACGGCCAATGGCGTCCTGGCCACGCAGGGTATAGCCGAGCACCTGTGCCTGGATAGGCGTGCAGTAGGGGAAACCCAGGTCGTGGATGGCGTGCATCAGCTCGTTGGAGAGCTTGAAGTCGTGGAAACGGGTCTTACCTTCCTGAGGCTCGACCACGAAGTCCTCGGGCTTCCACAGGCTGGCTTGGGGTTTGGGCTTGCGCTCACGGCGCGGCTTGGGCGCGGCGGCCGGCTCGCTGGGCGCGGCCTGCGTGGGTTTTGCCTCGCCGCGTGGCTTGCTCGGTGGCTTCGGCTTGGCGGGCGTGCGCGCGGCAGCTGGCGCCGGTTGCGCAGCGGGTGTGGGTGCGGTCACGGGGACAGGCTCGGCGGCGTCACCCTTGGCGAATATTTTCTTGAGTGCCTTGAGCACGGTCGTCTCGTCAACTGATTAAGGAATGTACGCCGGGCAGTGTAATGCAAGAAACGGGCGCGGCGTAGTGGCAGGCGCGACGGACTACAGGCTCACTGCAACTGCTTGCTCAGCCAGGCGTGGATGTCGCTGAGTTCTTCGACCACCACTTCGTGCTCCATCGGGTACTCGTGCCAACGCGCGGCCACGCCCCAGGTGTTGAGGTATTCGAACGCAGTGCGGCCCATCGACGGAATCACCACCGGGTCATGCACGCCATGCAGGCACAGCGCCGGGGTGCGCTGCTGACAGGCGCTCAGTTGCTGGGCATCGTTGAAGGTCGGCGCGTAGGTCGACAAGGCAATCACCCCGCCCAGCGCCTCTTGCCACTTTATATAAGCAGTGTGCAGGACCACGGCCCCGCCTTGGGAGAAGCCCGCCAGGAAGATCCGCGACAGGCTGATGCCCTTGGCTTGCTCGTCCTTGATGAGCGCGATGACCTGCTCGGCCGACTCGTCCAGTTGCGCTTCATCGATTGCCCGGGCCGGGGTCATGGCCTTGATGTCGTACCAACTGGGCATGGCATAGCCGCCGTTGATAGTCACTGCGCGGGTAGGGGCCTGGGGCATGATGAACCGGGTGCTGGGCAAGCGTTCCTGCATGAATTCGGCGACCGGTAGGAAGTCGTAACGGTCGGCGCCCAGGCCGTGCAACCAGATCACACATGCGTCTGCGGTTTGCTGGGGTTCGAGAATCAACGGTTGGGTCATCACTGCTCCGAAAAAGTGCGTGCGTTCACATTAAGTGCGTAAAAAGAAGGCAGGGAGGGTTAATGCCAGAAAAAGATGTCGCAACTCTACAACTTTTCCTACTTGACTCCCGCTTAATCGCTTAAGCCTTCGACTGTGGTACGCGCTTTGCTATGTCTTGACTCATGCGAATGGGTGGACCTGTATAGGTAACACCTCTTCGTATGATTCGAAGGCTGTCACAGAACAGCTCATTGCGCCAATTGACCCAAGAACAAGCCAACAAGGGGTCGGATGCGCCTCATAAGGGTGCGGTGCAATTCCGGCTCGTACAACAAGAGCGATTTGGAGGTTGTGAATGAAGATGTTGAAAACCACCCTGGCAGTCCTGACCGCTGCCGCCGCGCTGGGCGCCACCAGCTTCGCCCAGGCCGGCGCCACACTCGATGCGGTGAAGAAGAAGGGCTTCGTCCAGTGTGGCGTGAGCGATGGTCTGCCGGGCTTCTCGGTACCTGACGCCCAAGGCAAGATCGTCGGCATCGACGCCGACGTGTGCCGCGCCGTGGCCGCCGCCGTTTTCGGGGATGCCACCAAGGTCAAGTTCAGCCAGCTCAACGCCAAGGAGCGCTTCACTGCGTTGCAGTCCGGCGAAGTCGACGTGCTGTCGCGTAACACCACCTGGACCAGCTCGCGCGATGCCGGCATGGGCCTGATGTTCGCCGGCGTCACCTACTACGACGGCGTAGGCTTCCTGGTCAACAAGAAGCTCGGCGTCTCCAGCGCCAAGGAACTCGACGGCGCGACCATCTGTATCCAGGCCGGTACCACCACCGAGCTGAACGTCTCGGACTTCTTCCGTGCCAATAACCTCAAGTACACCCCGATCACCTTCGACACCTCCGACGAGAGCGCCAAGTCGCTGGAGTCGGGCCGTTGCGACGTGCTGACCTCGGACAAGTCGCAGCTGTTCGCCCAGCGCTCCAAGCTCGCCGCCCCGACCGAGTACGTCGTGCTGCCGGAAACCATCTCCAAGGAGCCTTTGGGCCCGGTCGTGCGCAAGGGCGACGAGGAGTGGTTCAGCATCGTCAAGTGGACCCTCTTCGCCATGCTCAACGCTGAAGAGGCTGGCGTCACCTCGAAGAACGTCGAGGCTGAAGCCAAGTCCACCAAGAACCCGGATGTCGCCCGTCTGCTGGGTGGTGACGGCGAGTATGGCAAGGACTTGAAGCTGCCGAAGGACTGGGTCGTGCAGATCGTCAAGCAAGTCGGCAACTACGGCGAAGTGTTCGAGAAGAACCTGGGCCAGAGCACCGACCTGAAGATCGACCGTGGTCTGAACGCCCTGTGGAACAACGGCGGCATCCAGTACGCGCCTCCTGTGCGCTGATGGCTGCTCCCCGCGGCGGCACCCTGCCGCCGCGGGTCGTTCGAATCCCTTCTTTCCGGGGCACTTCATGCAAAATCGAATCGGCGCACAAAAGGGTTTTTCCCTGAGCGATCCACGGGTGCGCGCGTGGCTGTTCCAGATCGTCACGGTGGTCTTCGTGGTCGGCCTGGGCTGGTACCTGTTCCATAACACGCAAACCAACCTGCAACACCGGGGCATCACCTCCGGCTTCGACTTCCTCGAGCGCAGCGCGGGCTTCGGCATCGCCCAGCACCTGATCCCCTACGTGGAATCGGACAGCTACGCCCGGGTGTTCCTGATCGGCCTGCTCAACACGCTGCTGGTCACCTTCATCGGCATCATCCTGGCCACTTTGCTGGGCTTCATCATCGGCGTGGCACGCCTGTCCCCGAACTGGATGATCAACAAGCTGGCCACGGTGTACGTGGAGACCTTCCGCAACATCCCGCCACTGCTGCAGATCCTGTTCTGGTACTTCGCGGTGTTCCTCACCCTGCCGGGGCCGCGCGGCAGCATCAATATCGACGACACCTTCTTCATCAGCAACCGTGGCCTGAACATGCCCGGCGCCTCGATGGCCGAGGGCTTCTGGCCGTTCGTGGTGGCGCTGCTGCTGGCGATCGTCGCCATCGCGGTGATGGTGCGTTATGCCAACCAACGCTTCGAGCAGACCGGCGAGCCATTCCACAAGTTCTGGGTCGGCCTGCTGATGTTCATGGGTATCCCCGGGGTGTGTGCTGCGCTGTTCGGCAGCCCGGTGCATTGGGAAATGCCTGAACTCAAGGGCTTCAACTTCGTTGGCGGCTGGGTGCTGATCCCCGAGTTGTTGGCCCTGACCCTGGCGCTGACCATCTATACCGCCGCGTTCATCGCTGAGATCGTGCGCTCGGGCATCCGCTCGGTCAGTCACGGCCAGACCGAGGCTGCCCGCTCGCTGGGGCTGCGCGAAGGCCCGACGCTGCGCAAGGTGATCATCCCGCAGGCGCTGCGGGTGATCATTCCGCCGCTGACCAGCCAGTACCTGAACCTGGCGAAGAACTCCTCGCTGGCCGCCGGTATCGGCTACCCCGAGATGGTCTCGCTGTTCGCCGGTACCGTGCTCAACCAGACCGGCCAGGCCATCGAGGTGATCGCCATCACCATGAGCGTCTATCTCGCCATCAGCATCAGCATTTCGCTGCTGATGAACTGGTACAACAAGCGCATCGCGCTGATCGAGCGGTGAGGGTCCAACCGTGACAGCCCATGTTTTCAAACCTGATATGCCGCCACCGGTGAAAACCGTGGGCGTGCTCGCCTGGATGCGGGCGAACCTGTTCTCCAACTGGCTCAACACACTGCTGACGTTGTTCGCGCTGTACCTGGTGTGGCTGATCGTGCCGCCGCTGGTGCAATGGGCGTTCATCGACGCCAACTGGGTGGGCACCACCCGTGCCGATTGCACCAAGGAAGGCGCCTGCTGGGTGTTCGTGCAACAACGCTTCGGTCAGTTCATGTACGGCTACTACCCGGCAGAGTTGCGCTGGCGGGTCGATCTGACCGTCTGGCTGGCGGTGCTCGGTGCTGCGCCGTTGTTCATCAAGCGCTTCCCGCGCAAGGCGGTATACGGCCTGGGTTTCCTGGTGCTGTACCCGATCATCGCCTACACCCTGCTGCACGGCGGTGCGCTGGGGCTCGACAACGTGTCCACCAGCCAATGGGGCGGCTTGATGCTGACCTTGGTGATCGCCACTGTGGGCATCGTCGGCGCCTTGCCGCTGGGTATCCTGCTGGCGCTGGGGCGGCGCTCCAACCTGCCGGCGGTGAAGGTGGTCTGCGTGACCTTCATCGAGTTCTGGCGCGGCGTGCCGTTGATCACCGTGCTGTTCATGTCCTCGGTGATGCTGCCGCTGTTCCTGCCAGAAGGCATGAGCTTCGACAAGCTGCTGCGGGCGATGATCGGCGTGATCCTGTTCCAGTCGGCGTACATCGCCGAAGTGGTGCGCGGTGGCTTGCAGGCCATCCCCAAGGGCCAGTACGAAGCAGCCGCTGCCATGGGGCTGGGCTACTGGCGGGCGATGGGCCTGGTCATCCTGCCCCAGGCGCTCAAGCTGGTGATCCCCGGTATCGTCAACACCTTCATCGCCCTGTTCAAGGACACCAGCCTTGTGATCATCATCGGCCTGTTCGACCTGCTCAACAGCGTCAAGCAAGCCGCCGCAGACCCGGCCTGGCTGGGCATGGCTACCGAGGGCTACGTGTTCGCGGCCCTGGTGTTCTGGATTTTCTGTTTCGGTATGTCCCGCTACTCCATGCACCTGGAGCGCAAGCTGGACACTGGCCACAAGCGTTAGGAGTTTCGAAATGAGTGAAGCGATCAAGCAGCCTGCCGGCCCCGAAGGCATCATCCAGATGCAGGGCGTGAACAAGTGGTATGGCCAGTTCCACGTGCTCAAGGACATCAACCTGAACGTGCGTCAGGGCGAGCGCATCGTGCTGTGCGGGCCATCGGGCTCGGGCAAGTCCACCACCATCCGTTGCCTCAATCGGCTGGAGGAGCATCAACAAGGGCGCATCGTCGTCGATGGCGTGGAGCTGACCAACGACCTCAAGCAGATCGAGGCCATCCGCCGCGAGGTGGGCATGGTGTTCCAGCACTTCAACCTGTTCCCGCACCTGACCATCCTGGAAAACTGCACCCTGGCGCCGATGTGGGTGCGCAAGATGCCGCGGCGCAAGGCCGAGGAAATCGCCATGCACTTCCTTGAGCGCGTGCGCATTCCAGAGCAGGCAAACAAGTATCCGGGGCAGTTGTCCGGTGGTCAGCAGCAGCGCGTGGCGATTGCCCGGGCACTGTGCATGAAGCCGAAGATCATGCTGTTCGACGAGCCGACCTCGGCGCTGGACCCGGAGATGGTGAAGGAGGTGCTCGACACCATGGTCAGCCTGGCCGAAGACGGCATGACCATGCTCTGCGTGACCCATGAGATGGGCTTTGCCCGCACCGTAGCGAACCGGGTGATCTTCATGGACAAAGGCGAGATCGTCGAGCAGGCCGCGCCGGATGATTTCTTCGACCGGCCGCGCAGTGATCGGACCAAGCTGTTCCTGAGCCAGATCCTGCATTGATGCGAATGGGTAGCTGACACGATCAACTGTAGGAGCGGCCTTGCCGGGGCGCCGGACCGGCCGGAAAGGGCCGCAAAGCGGCCCCGGGGGTATTGGCTGCGAAGCTGAATCCTTGGGGCCGCTACGCGCCCCATTGCGGCACAAGGCCGCTCCTACAGGGCTGCACAGCAGCCCCAGGCAATGTGCTTACTTCTCTTCCTGCGCAGTCACCGGCGCCGGTGGCGGACGCAGCCCCACCTCGGCGATCAACTTGATCTGCTTGCCGTTGCGCATCACCTCGATGGTGATTTTGTCGGTCGGCTTGATCCGTGCCACCTGGTTCATCGACTTGCGTCCGTCGCCAGCCGGTTCGCCGTTGATGCTCAAAATCACATCGCCTAGCTGTAGGCCCGCATGCGCAGCCGGCCCGTCGCGGAAGATCCCTGCCACCACGATGCCCGGACGCCCCTGCATGCCGAACGACTCGGCCAGTTCCTGGCTCAGCGGCTGCACCTCGATGCCGAGCCAGCCACGGATCACCTGGCCATGCTCGACGATCGACTTCATCACCTCCAGTGCCAGCTTGACCGGGATGGCGAAGCCGATGCCCTGGGAGCCGCCAGACTTGGAGAAGATCGCCGTGTTGATGCCCACCAGATTGCCATTGGCGTCGACCAGCGCGCCGCCCGAGTTGCCCGGGTTGATTGCCGCGTCGGTCTGTATGAAGTCTTCGTAGTTGTTAAGGCCCAGTTGGTTGCGGCCTGTGGCACTGATGATGCCCATGGTCACGGTCTGGCCAACCCCGAATGGGTTGCCGATGGCCAGGGTGACGTCGCCGATATGAATAGTGTCGGAGCGGCCGATGGTGATCGCTGGCAGGTTCTTCAGGTCGATCTTCAGTACCGCCAGGTCGGTTTCCGGGTCGCTGCCGATGACCCGAGCCAGGGTTTCGCGGCCATCCTTCAGGGCAACGACGATCTGATCGGCGCCGCTGGTAACGTGGTTGTTGGTCAACAGGTAGCCTTCGGGGCTCATGATCACCGCCGAACCCAGGCTCGACTCCCAGCGTTTCTGCTTAGGCAGGTTGTCACCGAAGAAGCGGCGGAACTGGGGGTCTTCGAACAGTGGATGGGTGCTCTTGTTCACCACCTTGGTGGTGTACAGGTTGACCACCGCTGGGGCGGCAAGTGTCACGGCATCGGCGTAGGACACCGGGCCCTGCATGATGCGAGTGGTCTGTGGCGCCTGCTGCAGGTTGACGTCCTGGCTCGGCAGGCCGACCCATTGCGGGAAACGCTGGATGATCAGGATGGCGATCAGTACGCCGGTAAGCAGGGGCCAGCCGAAGTAACGCAGAGCCTTGAACATGAACGAGTCCTGGAAGTAGGGCGCGGGCCGCTTCAGTGCGGCCCAGGGCGCAAGCGCGCGCGATGATACACCTGAAAAAGTCGGGCGGCGACGGCTTGCGATATCATCGCGCAAGCCCGGCCCACGGCGCCCGCAAGCGTGGCATGGGGGCGAGTGTACGCGGTGTACGGAGAACCTGGCAGCGGTTCCCCCGAGGTCGGCGACGGCCCATAATGGCGGCCATTATACGGGTGTTGAAACCCGCAAAAACGCAGATTTCGAGGAGATTTTCATGGCCGTCGCCCTCAATACCCTGGTCGAGGAAGCCGAGCGCTACCTGGGCAGCGCGAAGATCCAGGACTACTGCCCCAATGGCTTGCAGGTCGAGGGCCGTCCGCAGGTCAGCCGTATCGTCAGCGGCGTCACCGCCAGCCAGGCACTGCTGGATGCCGCGGTCGAGGCGGATGCAGACCTGGTATTGGTCCATCACGGGTATTTCTGGAAGGGCGAAAACCCTTGCATCACCGGCATGAAGCAGCGCCGCCTGAAAACCCTGCTCAAGCACGATATCAGCCTGCTGGCCTACCACCTGCCGCTGGACGTACACCCGGACGTCGGTAACAACGTGCAACTGGCGCGGCAGTTGGAGATTACCGTCGAAGGACCGTTGGATCCTGCCAATCCCAAGGTCGTCGGCCTGGTAGGGTCGCTGGCCGAACCGCTCTCGGCGCGCGACTTCGCCCGTCGGGTGCAGGAGGCGATGGGGCGTGAGCCGCTGCTCATCGAAGGCGAGCAGATGATCCGCAGGGTCGGCTGGTGCACAGGCGGTGGGCAGGGCTATATCGATACGGCCATCGCCGCTGGCGTTGACCTGTTCATCAGCGGCGAGGCCTCCGAGCAGACCTTCCACAGCGCGCGTGAGAACGGTATCAGTTTCATCGCCGCCGGGCACCACGCTACCGAGCGCTATGGCGTGCAGGCGCTGGGCGAATACCTAGCGCGCCGATTCGCCCTGGAGCATCTGTTCATCGACTGTCCCAATCCTATCTAAGCCCTCCGTGGGCTTGAGCCAAACCCCCAGTCATATGGTTAGATTGTTTCGATCTAGCTCGCCGTCTAAATAGAATCAGGCGCTGTGATAAAGTGGCTCGCTCGAACACGGCCCGCAGGCCGTCCATAAGATCGTTTTACGTGAGTAGCCATGGTCGACAATCTGACGCACTTGAAACAGCTGGAGGCGGAGAGCATCCACATCATCCGCGAGGTGGCCGCCGAGTTCGATAACCCGGTGATGCTGTACTCGATCGGCAAGGATTCCGCGGTCATGCTGCACCTGGCGCGCAAGGCCTTCTTCCCAGGCAAGCTGCCGTTCCCGGTGATGCACGTCGATACCCAGTGGAAATTCCAGGAGATGTACCGTTTCCGCGACAAGATGGTCGAGGACATGGGCCTGGATCTGATCACTCACGTCAACCCTGAGGGTGTGGCGCAGGGCATCAACCCGTTCACCCATGGCAGTTCCAAGCACACTGACATCATGAAGACCCAGGGCCTGAAGCAGGCGCTGGACAAGCATGGCTTCGATGCCGCCTTCGGTGGTGCGCGTCGCGATGAAGAGAAGTCCCGCGCCAAGGAGCGCGTCTACTCGTTCCGCGACAGCAAGCACCGCTGGGACCCAAAGAACCAGCGCCCGGAGCTGTGGAACATCTACAACGGCAAGGTCAACAAGGGCGAATCGATTCGCGTCTTCCCGCTGTCGAACTGGACCGAGCTGGACATCTGGCAGTACATCTACCTCGAAGGCATCCCGATCGTACCGCTGTACTTCGCTGCCGAGCGTGAAGTCATCGAGAAGAACGGCACCCTGATCATGATCGACGACGAACGTATCCTCGAGCACCTGTCCGAGGAAGAGAAAGCCCGCATCGTCAAGAAGAAGGTGCGTTTCCGTACCCTTGGCTGCTACCCGTTGACGGGCGCTGTCGAGTCCGAGGCCGAAACGCTGACCGACATCATTCAGGAAATGCTGCTGACGCGTACTTCCGAGCGTCAGGGCCGGGTCATCGATCACGATGGCGCAGGCTCCATGGAAGACAAGAAACGTCAGGGCTACTTCTAATTTCAGGGTTACTCCATGTCGCACCAATCTGATCTGATCAGCGAGGATATCCTCGCCTACCTGGCCCAGCACGAGCGCAAAGAACTGCTGCGCTTCCTGACCTGCGGCAACGTGGATGACGGCAAGAGCACCCTGATTGGGCGCCTGCTGCACGACTCCAAGATGATCTACGAGGACCACCTCGAGGCCATCACCCGCGACTCCAAGAAATCCGGCACCACGGGCGAGGAAGTCGACCTGGCATTGCTGGTGGATGGCCTGCAGGCCGAGCGCGAGCAGGGCATCACCATCGATGTCGCGTACCGCTACTTCTCCACCGCCAAGCGCAAGTTCATCATCGCCGACACCCCGGGCCACGAGCAGTACACCCGCAACATGGCCACCGGTGCGTCCACTTGTGACCTGGCGATCATCCTGGTTGATGCCCGCTACGGCGTGCAGACCCAGACCCGCCGCCACAGCTACATCGCGTCCCTGCTGGGCATCAAGCACATCGTCGTGGCCATCAACAAGATGGACCTGAAGAACTTCGACGAGCAGGTGTTCGAGTCCATCAAGGCCGACTACCTGAAGTTTGCCGAGGGCATCAACCTCAAGCCTTCGAGCCTGCACTTCGTACCGATGTCGGCGCTCAAGGGCGACAACGTGGTCAACCGCAGCGAGCGTTCGCCGTGGTACACCGGGCCGGCGCTGATGGAAATCCTCGAGACCGTCGAGATCGCCGCCGACCGCAACGTCACCGACCTGCGTTTCCCGGTGCAGTACGTCAACCGCCCGAACCTGAACTTCCGTGGCTTCGCCGGTACCATCGCCGGTGGCGTGGTGCACAAGGGCGATGAAATCGTCGTGCTGCCGTCGGGCAAGAGCAGCCGGGTCAAGTCGATCGTCACCTACGAAGGTGAGCTGGAGAACGCAGGCCCAGGCCAGGCGGTCACCCTGACCATGGAAGACGAGATCGACATCTCCCGTGGCGACCTGCTGGTGCATGCCGACAACGTGCCGCAGGTGGCCGACCAGTTCGACGCCATGCTGGTGTGGATGGCCGAGGAGCCGATGCTCCCAGGCAAGAAGTACGACATCAAGCGCGCCACCAGCTACGTGCCAGGCTCGATCGCCAGCATCACCCACAAGGTCGATGTGAACACCCTGGAGCAGGGCGCTGCCAGTGCCCTGCAACTGAACGAGATTGGCCGGGTGAAGGTTTCGCTGGACAGCGCCATCGCCCTGGACGGCTACGAGAGCAACCGCACCACGGGCGCGTTCATCGTTATCGACCGCCTGACCAACGGCACCGTCGGCGCCGGCATGATCATCGCGCCTCCGGTGCTGCCGCACGGTAGCAGCGGTCAGCACGGCAAGCTGGCCCACGTCTCCACCGAAGAGCGCGCCCTGCGTTTCGGCCAGCAGCCAGCCACCGTGCTGTTCAGCGGCCTGTCCGGCGCGGGCAAGAGCACCCTGGCCTACGCCGTGGAGCGCAAGCTGTTCGACATGGGCCGTGCGGTCTACGTGCTCGATGGCCAGAACCTGCGCCACGACCTGAACAAAGGCCTGCCGCAAGACCGCGCTGGTCGCACCGAGAACTGGCGCCGCGCCGCCCATGTGGCGCGCCAGTTCAACGAAGCCGGCCTGCTGACCTTGGCAGCGTTCGTCGCCCCGGATGCCGAAGGCCGCGAACAGGCCAAGGCGCTGATTGGCAAGGAGCGCCTGGTGACCGTTTACGTCCAGGCCTCCCCGCTGGCCTGCCGCGAGCGCGATCCGCAAGGCCTGTACGCTGCCGGTGGCGACAACATTCCGGGCGAAAGCTTCCCGTTCGACGTGCCGCTGGATGCGGACCTGGTGATCGACACCCAGTCGGTCAGCGTTGATGAAGGCGTGAAGCTGGTGCTGGATGTGCTGCGTCAGCGCGGCGCGATCTAACCGCTAGGGTCGTAATGAAAACCCCGCTTCGGCGGGGTTTTTGTTTTGTGTCCACTCCCAGTGTAGGGAGGCTCCGGTCTTGTGCAATGCCTTACCTGGGCGCAACGTTGCGTGTCGGATACCGGGTGATGGATCAGGTCCGAAGCATCGGTTTCTCAAATATGCTTTTCCGATACCGGAATCACTCGCCGCTCCTTCACCGCCTTGTACGAAAAGCTCGAATAGATCTCCTTCACCCCCGGCAGTCGCTGCAGCACCTCCCGGGTGAATTCGCCAAACGACTCCAGATCCCGCGCCAGGATCTCCAGCAGGAAGTCATAGCGGCCTGAAATGTTGTGGCAGGCGACGATTTCGGGAATTTCCATGAGCCGCTGCTCGAACGCCAGGGCCATGTCCTTGGTGTGCGACTCCATCATGATGCTGACGAACGCCGTGATGCCGAAGCCCAGCGACTTGGGCGAGAGCACGGCTTGGTAGCCGGTGATGTAGCCGTTGTCCTCCAGCAGCTTGACCCGCCGCCAGCACGGCGATGTGGTCAGGGCGACCTGGTCGGCGAGTTCGGCGATGGTCAGGCGCGCGTTGTCTTGCAGGGCAGCGAGCAAAGCGCGGTCGGTACGGTCGAGGGTCGAAGGCATGTCTTGCCCTCCAGTCGGGTTTTTTATTGTTTTGATTGCCGAGCAGCCGCGATTCACGGGGCAAAATTGGAAAAATCGCGGCGGGTTAGTGGCATAAGCTTATAACAAACCCTCAGAGGCTGTTGGCATGGACGACTCCCACTCCACTGGTTTTTCCACGCGGGCCATCCACCACGGCTACGACCCGCTTTCGCACGGCGGTGCTCTGGTGCCGCCGGTGTACCAGACCGCGACTTATGCCTTTCCCAGTGTCGAGTACGGCGCGGCGTGCTTTGCTGGTGAGGAGGGTGGGCATTTCTACAGCCGCATCTCCAACCCCACCTTGGCCCTGCTGGAGCAGCGCATGGCCTCGCTCGAAGGCGGGGAGGCTGCCCTGGCCCTGGCTTCGGGGATGGGCGCGATCACCGCGACCCTGTGGACCTTGCTGCGTCCCGGGGATGAGTTGATCGTCGGGCGTACACTGTATGGCTGCACCTTCGCTTTCATGCACCACGGTATCGGCGCGTTCGGCGTGACGATCCGGCATGTCGACTTGAACGATGTACAGTCACTCAAGGCAGCCATTACCCCTAAAACACGGGTGATCTACTTCGAAACGCCAGCCAACCCCAACATGCAGATGGTGGATATCGCTGCCGTGGCCGAGGCGGTGCATGGTTGTGATCTGACCCTGGTGGTCGACAATACCTACTGCACGCCTTACCTGCAGCGGCCGCTGGAGCTTGGGGCAGACTTGGTGGTGCATTCGGCGACCAAGTACCTGTCTGGCCACGGTGATATCACCGCAGGGCTGGTGGTCGGGCGCAAGGCGTTGATCGACCGGATCCGCCTGGAGGGGCTCAAGGACATGACCGGCGCGGTGCTGTCGCCGCACGATGCGTCGCTGTTGATGCGCGGTATCAAGACCCTCGCCCTGCGCATGGATCGCCACTGCGAGAATGCCGAGCAGATGGCTGATTACCTGGCACGCCAAGCGCAGGTCGAGCTGATTCGCTATCCAGGCCTGCCGTCTTTCCCCCAGCATGCGCTGGCCCAGCGGCAGATGCGTCTGCCAGGCGGGATGATCGCGTTCGAGCTCAAGGGTGGCATTGCGGCGGGGCGGCGCTTCATGAATGCGCTGCAACTGTTCAGTCGGGCGGTGAGCCTGGGTGATGCCGAGTCGCTGGCACAGCATCCGGCGAGCATGACCCACTCCAGTTACACGCCCGATCAGCGGGCTGAGCACGGGATTTCGGAGGGGCTGGTGCGCTTGTCCGTGGGGTTGGAGGATATCGAGGACTTGCTGGCGGATGTGGGGCAGGCGCTGAAGGTGTGTTGAGCGGTGTTGTGCGGGTTGATCGTGAATTTGACCCATGAAAAAGGCCGCTTGCGCGGCCTTTTGGTCTATCGCTGCATCAACGCTTGAGGCCGTAGCTCTCGTCGAGCATGCCCGGCGAGTTTGGCACCTTAGGTGCGTAGTCGCGCGGCACTTCGGCAGTGTCCTTCGGCGGCGTCAGGCGGTCGCGCTGACCCTGGGCGGCTTCGGAATGCAAGGAGGCCAGCAGGCGCTGACGAGTCAGTTCGTCCAGGGCCAGGCGGTTTGCACCATCGGCCAGATGATCCTGAACGTCCTGATAGCTTTGGGTCAGTTTGCGCACCAGCGAGGCAGTGCTGTTGAAGTGGGTGACCACTTCGTTCTGATACGTGTCGAAACGCTGCTGGATGTCATCCAGCTGGCGCTGTGTATTGCTGGGGGCCGCATTGGGCAGCAGGCGGGCCAGCGCGAAACCAACGACGACACCGACGACCAGTGCCAGGGTCGGCAGCAACCAAACAAGGAGCGAGTGTTCCACGAGTCCTTCCTCTATAAACGGCTTTGCTTTACGTTAACGGCTCAGACCTGCGCTGTATACCGCGAGCGATCGCAAATCAGAACAGAATTCCTCAGCTAGACGAGTCGACCCTTCCCGAGGTCACGGAGTAGTGCCTTGCTTATCCGCGAAACACCCTTGTTCATCGATGGCCCGAGCGGCCCGCTGGAAGCCTTGTACCTGGACGTGGCCGACGCCCGTGGCGCGGTGCTGATCTGCCATCCCAACCCGGTCCAGGGCGGCACCATGCTCAACAAGGTAGTCTCGACCCTGCAACGCACCGCCCGCGATGCTGGCTACGTGACGCTACGCTTCAATTATCGCGGTGTTGGCCAGAGCGCTGGCAGCCACGACATGGGCGCCGGTGAAGTGGCCGACGCCCAAGCGGCTGCGGCTTGGCTGCGTGAGCAGCATCCGCAGTTGCCACTGGTGCTGATGGGCTTCTCGTTCGGTGGTTTCGTCGCCGCGAGCCTGGCCGGCCAGTTGGAGGCCGAGGGTGTCGCGCTACAGCAGTTGTTCATGATCGCGCCGGCGGTGATGCGCCTGACCGAGCAGTTCCCGCTGCCTGAGGGCGTGACCCTGACCGTGGTTCAGCCTGACACCGACGAGGTCGTCGATCCACAGCTGGTATACGATTGGTCTGACGCCCTGTCGCGCCCCCACGAGCTGCTGAAAGTGGCAGAATGCGGACACTTCTTCCATGGCAAGCTGACCGATCTGAAGGATCTGCTGCTGCCGCGCCTTTCGAATTGAGCCAAGCCTGAATAAGCGAACACCATGACCACGCGCATCCTCACCGGTATCACCACCACCGGCACTCCGCACCTGGGCAACTACGCCGGGGCCATCCGTCCGGCGATTCTCGCCAGCCAGCAGCCCGGTGCCGACTCGTTCTACTTCCTGGCCGACTACCATGCGCTGATCAAGTGCGACGACCCGCTGCGGATCCAGCGGTCGCGTCTGGAAATCGCCGCTACCTGGCTGGCTGGCGGCCTGGATCCTGACAAGGTCACGTTCTACCGCCAGTCCGACATCCCGGAAATCCCCGAGCTTACCTGGCTGCTGACCTGCGTCGCCGCCAAGGGCTTGCTCAACCGCGCCCACGCCTACAAGGCGTCGGTGGACAAGAACGTCGAGGCCGGTGAAGACCCGGATGCGGGCGTGACCATGGGCCTGTTCAGCTACCCGGTGCTGATGGCCGCCGATATCCTGATGTTCAACGCCAACAAGGTGCCGGTGGGCCGCGACCAGATCCAGCACGTGGAAATGGCCCGCGACATCGGCCAGCGCTTCAACCACTTGTTCGGCCAGGGCAAGGACTTCTTCGCCCTGCCAGAGGCGGTGATCGAGGAGAGCGTGGCGACGCTGCCGGGCCTGGACGGTCGCAAGATGTCCAAGAGCTATGACAACACGATCCCGTTGTTCACCAGCGCCAAGGACATGAAGGACGCCATCTCGCGCATCGTCACCGATTCGCGTGCCCCGGGTGAGGCGAAAGATCCAGATAACGCCCACCTGTTCACCCTGTTCCAAGCCTTCTCCACCCCGGCGCAGTGCGCGGAGTTCCGCGAAGAGCTGTTGCAAGGCTTGGGCTGGGGTGAAGCCAAGCAGCGCCTGTTCCAACTGCTCGATGGGCAGCTCGCCGAAAAACGCGAGCACTACCATCAGTTGATTGCCCGCCCGTCGGATCTGGAAGACATCCTCCTGGCCGGTGCCGCCAAGGCGCGCAAGACCGCTACCCCGTTCCTCGAGCAACTGCGTGAAGCGGTGGGCCTGCGCTCGTTCCGCAGTAGCGTGCAGGCCAATGCTGAGGTGAAGAAGAAGGCTGCCAAGAGCGCCCGTTTCGTGAGCTTCCGCGATGACGACGGCAGCTTCCGCTTCCGCCTGCTGGCCGCCGACGGCGAACAGTTGCTGCTGTCGCGCAGTTTTGCCGACGGCAAGAGCGCAGGTGCGGTGAGCAAGCAATTGCAGCAGGGCGGTGAGGTCGATGTGCGCGTCGACGGCCTGGGCTTCAGCCTGTGGCTGGGCGGCGAGCAAGTGGCCGAGGGGCCGCAGTTCGCCAGCAGCGATGCGCGTGATGCGGCGGTGCAGAGCCTGCGCGACGCGCTGCAGCCGGCCCAGGAGTGACGCATCTGCGGTAGGTGCTCGGGCCGCTTTGCGGCCCTTTCGCGGCACGAGGCCGCTCCTACAGGGCAGGCGTATTGCGGCCGATGAGTCAAATGGCCGCATGTATCATTGCTATAAGGCGGGCCGGTCGCTACAGTGACGGCCCGTTTTTTGTTGCCTCGCTAACGAATCATGACTCCCTTAGAACGCTATCAAGCAGATCTGAAACGTCCCGACTTTTTCCATGACGCGGCGCAGGAAACTGCGGTGCGTCACTTGCAGCGCCTGTACGACGACCTGGTCGCGGCGCAGAACAACAAGCCGGGCGTGTTCGGCAAGCTGTTCGGCAAGAAAGAGCAGGTCCCGGTCAAGGGCTTGTACTTCTGGGGTGGGGTAGGGCGAGGCAAGACCTACCTGGTCGATACCTTCTTCGAAGCGCTGCCGTTCAAAGAGAAGATGCGTACGCACTTCCACCGCTTCATGAAGCGTGTGCACGAAGAGATGAAGACCCTCAAGGGCGAGAAGAATCCTTTGACCCTCATCGCCAAGCGCTTCTCCCAGGAAGCCAAGGTGATCTGTTTCGATGAGTTCTTCGTCTCGGACATCACCGATGCGATGATCCTCGGTACGTTGATGGAAGAGCTGTTCAAGAACGGCGTATCGCTGGTGGCTACTTCCAACATCGTGCCGGATGGCCTGTACAAGGATGGCCTGCAGCGTGCGCGCTTCCTGCCAGCGATCGCGATGATCAAGCAGTACACCGATGTGGTGAACGTGGACAGTGGCGTGGATTACCGTCTGCGCCACCTGGAGCAGGCTGAGCTGTTCCATTTCCCGCTCGACGATGCCGCGCACCAGAGCTTGCGCGCGAGCTTCAAGGCGTTGACGCCGGAGTGCACCCAGGCGGTCGAGAACGACGTGCTGATGATCGAAAACCGCCCGATCCAAGCCCTACGCACATGCGACGACGTGGCCTGGTTCGACTTCCGTGCCCTGTGCGATGGGCCGCGTAGCCAGAACGACTACATCGAGCTGGGTAAGATTTTCCATGCTGTATTGTTGAGCAACGTGGAACAGATGGGCGTAGCCACCGATGATATCGCGCGCCGCTTCATCAACATGGTCGACGAGTTCTATGACCGCAACGTCAAGCTGATCATCTCGGCCGAGGTGGAGTTGAAGGACCTGTATACCGGTGGGCGCCTGAGCTTCGAGTTCCAGCGCACGCTGAGCCGCTTGTTGGAGATGCAGTCCCACGAGTTCCTGGCGCGGGCGCACAAGCCCTGAGGGCGGCTCGAAGCTGCAAGCTACAAGAAAAAGCCAGAGCAGACCGCGATCTGCTCTGGCTTTTCGCTTTTTCTTGCAGCTTGCAGCTCACAACTTGCAGCTTCAGGAGGCCCTAGGCCTCCTGCATGAACTGCTGCCGATATTGGTTCGGCGACAGCTCCGTATGCTGACGGAACAAGCGGGCGAAGAAACTCGCGTCGTCGTAGCCCACCTCATAGCTGATCGTCTTGATGCTCTTGCGCGTGCTCGACAGCAGGCCCTTGGCAGTCTCGATCCGCAGCCGTTGCAGGTAGTGCAGCGGCTTGTCGCCGGTGGCACTCTGGAAGCGGCGCATGAAGTTGCGAATGCTCATGCCGTGGTTGCGCGCCACGTCCTCGAAACGGAACTTGTCGGCGAAATGCTCTTCGAGCCAATGCTGGATCTGCAGGATGATCAGGTCCTGGTGCAGCTTTTGCCCGCCAAAACCCATGCGCCCCGGCGTATAGCTGCGCTGCACCTCGTAGAGGATATCGCGGGCCACGGCACGGGCCACGTTGGCGCCACAGAAGCGCTCGATCAAATAGATATACAGGTCGCACGCTGAGGTGGTTCCACCGGCGCAGTACAGGTTGTCGGCGTCGGTCAGGTGCTTGTCCTGATTCAGCCGGACCTTGGGAAAGCGCTCCTGGAAACTGGCGAAGAAGCGCCAGTAGGTGGTCGCTTCCTTGCCATCGAGCAGACCGGACTCAGCCAGCCAGAACACCCCGCTGGCCTCGGCGCACAGCACAGCGCCACGCGCGTGCTGGGCGCGCAGCCAAGGCAGCACCTGCGGGTAGCGTTGCAGCAGGTTGTCGAAGTCGTCCCAGAACGCCGGGAGAATGATCACATCGGCATCGTCCAGGCCACCGTCCACCGGTAACTGCACACGACTGAAACTGTCCACCGGCAGGCCGTCCGGGCTCACCAGGCCGATTTCGAACATCGGTTGCAGGCCCAGGCCCAGTTGCTTGCTGTAGCGCAGGCTGGCCAGGTGGAAGAAGTCCTTGGCCTGCATCAGTGTCGAAGCGAACACGTTATCAATGGCCAGGATGCTGACGCGCCGCAGCGACGCGGGGGGTTGGGTAAACATCATTGTCATTGTTCTTATAAGGGATAGTGGTCAAACACCGGCTGGATCGTCTTATGTTTTGGCGCGAGCTGCAAGCTTCAAGCGGTAAGCGAGAAGAAAAAAGCTGGCCGTGGTACGACCGCTCTGTCTTGGCACTTGCAGCTTGAAGCTTGGCCTGCCTTCAGGGCGCCGGATTCGGTTGCGCCTGATGAATCGCCTCGATCGCCGCCAGTAGCTCGTCGCTGAGGTTCAGCGCTTGGCTGTCGAGGTTGCTTTGCAGCTGCGCAAGCGTGGTGGCGCCAATGATGTTGCTGGTCACGAACGGCTGGCGAGTGACGAAGGCCAGGGCCATCTGTGCCGGGTCCAGGCCATGCTCGCGGGCCACCTGCACGTAGCGGCTGCACGCCGCCACCGTTTGCGGGTTGGAGTAGCGGGCGAAGCGGCTGAACAGGGTCAGTCGTGCGTTCTCTGGGCGGGCACCATCTTCGTACTTGCCCGAGAGCATGCCGAACGCCAGCGGCGAGTAGGCCAGCAATCCGCATTGTTCGCGGATCGCGACCTCCGCCAGGCCTACTTCGAAGCTCCGGTTGAGCAGGTTGTAGGGGTTCTGGATCGACACCGCCCTTGGCCAGCCGCGCGCCTCGGCCAGTTGCAGGAACTTCATCGTGCCCCAGGGCGTTTCGTTGGACAGGCCGATGTGACGGATCTTGCCGGCACGGACCTGTTCGTCGAGCACCTCGAGGGTTTCTTCCAGGGGGGTGAACAGGTCGTTGGGCAGGTGCTGGTAGCCGAGCTTGCCGAAGAAATTGGTGCTGCGTTCGGGCCAGTGCAACTGGTACAGGTCGATGCGGTCGGTCTGCAGGCGCTCGAGGCTTGCGTCGAGCGCTGCGACGATGTGCTGGCGGTTGTGCTTGAGCTGGCCGTCGCGGATGTGGCTGATGCCGTTGCCAGGGCCAGCGACTTTGCTGGCTAGGATCCAGTCGTCACGGTCGCGGTTGGCGGTGAACCAGTTGCCTATGATGCGCTCGGTGGCGGCATAGGTCTCGGGGCGCGGCGGCACCGGGTACATTTCGGCGGTGTCGATGAAATTGATGCCGTGGCCCTTGGCCAGGGCGATTTGCTCGAAAGCCTCTGCTTGAGTGTTCTGCTCGCCCCAGGTCATGGTGCCGAGGCACAGGGCGCTGACGTTGAGGTCGGTACGGCCGAGCTTGCGGGTTTGCATCGGGGAGGACTCTCCTTGGCAAAGATGCCCATAAAAGCAGGTTGATATTTTTCGTGCAATCTGGATAATTCTGCAGCTCTTCGCGTGGCGGAAGTGATGCACCACCACGAATGAGGAAACCTTTGTCGAACACTGGACGCTCCGACCCGAGCCCCCAACTTGCGTCCGTGTGAGGCTGCGCGCCTGCCCTTGGCAAGCTGTGCACTATCCAGTAAGATTCGCCGTCTATTTTCGCTGGGCGGCCTCTGAGGCTTTAGAGAATGAAAACTTTTACTGCTAAACCAGAAACAGTAAAGCGCGACTGGTACGTAGTCGACGCCGCTGGTCAGACCCTGGGTCGTCTGGCTACCGAAATCGCTCTGCGTCTGCGCGGCAAGCACAAAGCAGAATACACCCCTCACGTTGACACCGGCGACTACATCGTCGTTATCAACGCCGAGCAGGTTCGTGTAACTGGTGCAAAGTCCTCGGACAAAATGTACTACTCCCACTCCGGCTTCCCGGGCGGTATCAAGGAAATCAGCTTCGAGAAGCTGATCGCCAAGGCCCCTGAGCGTGTCATCGAAACCGCGGTCAAAGGCATGCTGCCGAAGAACCCGCTGGGTCGCGACATGTACCGCAAGCTGAAAGTGTACGCGGGTGCAGCTCACCCACACACTGCTCAGCAGCCTCAAGAACTGAAGATCTAACGGGATAGTTCATTATGTCGGCGACTCAAAACTACGGCACTGGCCGTCGCAAGACCGCAACCGCACGCGTTTTCCTGCGTCCGGGCACCGGTAACATCTCCATCAACAACCGTTCTCTGGACGTGTTCTTCGGCCGCGAAACTGCTCGCATGGTTGTTCGCCAGCCGCTGGAACTGACCGAGACCGTTGAGAAGTTCGACATCTACGTCACCGTTTCCGGTGGTGGTGTTAGCGGTCAAGCTGGTGCGATCCGTCACGGTATCACCCGCGCTCTGATGGAATACGACGAAACCCTGCGTGGCGCTCTGCGTCGTGCTGGTTACGTCACCCGCGACGCTCGTGAAGTCGAGCGTAAGAAAGTGGGTCTGCGTAAAGCGCGTAAGCGTCCTCAGTACTCCAAGCGTTAATACCGCTTCGGCAGTCAAAAAAAGCCCGGTTCCTTGGAACCGGGCTTTTTTTATGGCTTCGACTAACCTGTCAGCATGTCCGTGACACGTTGCCACATAGACGCAGATCAAGCAAAGCGAGGGTTGTAGCTCGTCTGGCGGGTAATCACCTTGTCAGTGTGTGGTTTTGTTTCTTACCATGGCGGCCAATTTTTAGTGCCACAGACGTACCTAAAGAGATGCCTGTTTCAACAGGCCAAGCAAGCTGATGGGAGAGGACTGAATGAGCAATGACGGCGTCAACGCAGGCCGGCGCCGCTTCCTCGTAGCCGCGACATCCGTGGTCGGGGCGGCGGGGGCAGTGGGGGCAGCGGTACCGTTCGTGGGGTCATGGTTTCCCAGTGCCAAGGCCAAGGCGGCCGGTGCACCGGTGAAGGTCAACATTGCCAAGGTCGAAGCGGGACAACAGATGGTCGCCGAATGGCGTGGCCAGCCTGTATTCATCGTGCGGCGAACGCAGGAGATCCTCGGGAATCTCAAGAAGATCGAGGGCGATCTTTCCGATCCACAGTCCAAGGCCTCGGTGCAACCGGCCTATGTCGATCCCGAAGTGCGTTCGATCAAACCCGAGATCCTCATCCTCGTCGGCCTGTGCACCCACCTGGGCTGCTCGCCCACCTTCCGTCCTGAAGTCGCTCCGGCCGACCTTGGCCCGAAATGGGTCGGGGGCTACTTCTGCCCTTGCCATGGCTCGCACTACGACTTGGCCGGGCGCGTCTACAAGTCCCAGCCGGCACCGCTGAACCTGCCTGTGCCGCCGCACTCGTACGAGTCGGACGATGTCATCGTCATCGGCGTCGACCAGGAGAAAGCATGATGAGCAAGTTCATGGAGTGGATCGATGCGCGCTTCCCCGCCACCAAGATGTGGGAAGACCACCTGAGTAAGTACTACGCGCCCAAGAACTTCAACTTCCTGTACTTCTTTGGCTCTCTGGCGCTTCTGGTGCTGGTCAATCAGATCGTCACCGGTGTGTGGCTGACCATGAGTTTCACCCCTTCGGCCGAAGAGGCGTTCGCCTCGGTCGAGTACATCATGCGTGACGTTGAATACGGCTGGATCTTGCGTTACCTGCACTCCACTGGTGCTTCGGCGTTCTTCATCGTGGTCTATCTGCACATGTTCCGTGGGCTGCTGTACGGCTCCTACCAGAAGCCCCGTGAGTTGGTGTGGCTGTTCGGCATGCTGATCTATCTGGCGCTGATGGCCGAGGCGTTCATGGGTTACCTGCTGCCTTGGGGCCAGATGTCGTACTGGGGGGCCCAGGTGATCATCTCGCTGTTCGGTGCGATTCCGGTGATTGGCGGTGACCTCACCCAATGGATTCGCGGTGACTACCTGATCTCGGGGATCACCTTGAACCGCTTCTTCGCCTTGCACGTGGTTGCTCTACCTATCGTGATCCTTGGCCTGGTGGTCCTGCATATCCTGGCGCTGCATGAAGTGGGGTCGAACAACCCCGATGGTGTCGACATCAAGAAGAAAAAGGACGAAAACGGCATTCCGCTCGACGGTATCCCGTTCCACCCGTACTACACCGTAAAAGACATCGTGGGTGTGGTGGTGTTCCTCTTCGTGTTCTGTGCCGTGGTGTTCTTCTTCCCGGAAATGGGGGGTTATTTCCTGGAAAAACCGAACTTCGAGCAGGCCAACGCCTTCAAGACGCCTGAGCACATCGCGCCGGTCTGGTACTTCACACCGTTCTACGCGATCTTGCGTGCAGTGCCTGACAAGCTGTTCGGCGTGATCGCCATGGGGGCCGCTATCGCCGTACTGTTCGTGTTGCCCTGGCTCGACCGTAGCCCCGTGCGCTCCATGCGCTACAAGGGCTGGCTGAGCAAGGTCTGGCTGTTGGTGTTCTGCGTGGCCTTCGTCATCCTGGGTATTTTGGGGGTACTGGCGCCGACGCCTGGGCGTACCTTGCTGTCGCAGGTGTGCACGGTGCTGTACTTCGCCTACTTCCTGCTGATGCCGTTCTACACAAGGCTTGAGAAGACCAAACCGGTTCCGGAAAGGGTGACTGGCTGATGAAAAAGTTGATTGCAGTACTGTTGCTGGCACTGATGCCTGGCCTTTCCTTCGCTGCCGAGCATGGCCTGGAGCTGGACAAGGTCGATATCGACCTGACTGACAAAGCCGCCCTGCAAGACGGTGCGCGCACCTTCGCCAACTATTGCATGGGCTGCCACAGCGCCAAGTTCCAGCGTTACGAGCGGGTTGCCGATGACCTCGGCATTCCTCATGAACTGATGCTGGAGAAGCTGGTGTTCACCGGCGCCAAGATCGGCGATCACATGCAGATTGGCATGCAGCCCAACGATGCCAAGACCTGGTTCGGCGCTGCACCGCCGGATCTGACGCTGGTTGCCCGTGTGCGTGGCAACGACTGGCTGTACAGCTACCTGCGCAGTTTCTACGAGGACAAATCGCGCCCCTGGGGGGTGAACAACAAGGTATTCCCGAACGTGGGCATGCCGAACGTGTTGGTGGGGCTGCAGGGTAACCAGGTGATCGGTTGCAAGCAGGTGCAGACGGTGATCGATGGCAAGAAGCAGTTCGATCCGCTGACGGGCAGCCCGCTGACCCATGAAGCGTGTGACCAGCTGACCGTGGAAGAGAAATCCGGTACCCTGACCACCGAGCAGTTCGACGAGAAGGTCAAGAACCTGGTGACCTTCCTGGCCTATTCGGCCAACCCGGTCAAACTGGAAAGTCAGCGCATCGGCACCTATGTCTTGCTGTTCCTGGCTTTCTTCTTCGTGTTCGCCTACTTGCTCAAGCGCGAATACTGGAAGGACGTGCACTGATCACGCAGTAGTTTCTGGTAGTTGAACGCGCCCGGCTTCCCCCAAGCAGCATTGCTAGGGGAAGCCGGGCGCGTTTTCATTTAGAGTTTTACAAAGCATCCCGTGCGAGGAGGCGCTACATGGGCGCAACCAACAGGTTAGCCTGCTATTCCGATCCCGCTGATCACTACTCCCACCGGGTACGCCTGGTGCTCGCCGAGAAGGGCGTGGCAGTACAGATCATCGATGTCGACGCCAATCGTCTGCCGCCCAAACTGGTGGAAGTGAACCCCTACGGCAGTGTGCCGACACTGGTCGACCGTGACCTGGCGCTGTACGAGTCGACCGTGGTGATGGAGTACCTCGAAGAACGCTACCCACATCCGCCCCTGATGCCGGTGTACCCGGTGGCGCGGGGTAACACTCGCCTGCTGATTCACCGTATCCAGCGTGACTGGTGCAGGCTGGTCGATACCCTGCTCGATGCGCGCAGCAGCGAAGCGGCGCGCGTCCAGGCGCGCAAGGAGCTGCGCGAAAGCCTGACCGGCGTGGCGCCCTTGTTTGGCGAGATGGCGTGTTTCATGAGCGAGGAGCAAAGCCTGGTCGATTGCTGTCTACTGCCCATCCTCTGGCGATTGCCGCTGATGGGGATCGAATTGCCGCGGCAGGCCAAGCCGCTGCTGGATTACATGGAGCGACAGTTCGCCCGCGAGCCTTTCCAGGCGAGCCTGTCCGCTACAGAACGCGAAATGCGCAAGGTATAGAGGACCCGTTGATGAACTCCAGTCGCCCCTATCTGGTTCGAGCACTGTACGAGTGGATCGTCGACAACGATTGCACGCCGCATATGCTGGTCAATGCCGATTTTCCGGCAGTCCAGGTGCCCCAAGGTTTCGCCAGTGATGGTCAGATCGTCCTGAACATCTCCCCTAGCGCCGTGCGCAGCTTGCACATGGACAATGACGCCGTGAGTTTCGAGGGGCGTTTTGGTGGGGTTTCCCACTCGCTCTTCGTGCCTGTCGGCGCGATCATGGGCATCTATGCTCGGGAGAACGGTCAGGGCATGGTCTTCGAACTTGAGCCTGCCGATGATGAAGGCGATCTGCCAGGCGATGATGTGCAGCCAGGTGACGATGTTCCGCCAGAGCCGCCGCGCCCAAGTGGCCGACCCAGCCTGAAGGTGGTCAAGTAACAAAAAAGGCGATCCAGTTGGATCGCCTTTTTTGTGTCTGCCGTTTGGGCTTACAGGTCCTTGATGCTCTGCACCTGGTCCTTGTTGACGCGGTTCAGCTTGCCGTCGAGTTGCTTGAACTCGTAAAAGCCCGAATGGCGGTCGAACTCGGGGGTGTCGGTGGTCTGCAGTTCGCGGCCATCGTTGAGGGTGATGATGCTCGGGGTGGAGCAGCCGGCCAGGGTGGCGAATGCGCCGATCAGCAGGGCAGGCAGGAGCTTGTTCATGGTGGGTATCCTGGGGTTTCAAGGTGTGTTTCGGGATCAGTGCGGGTGGGCCCGCCCTTGCGACAGATTGTAAGGGCGGGCCTGTACGGCAATGATGAAATCAGTCGATGTACTCGAACAGACGGACGATCTTCTGCACGCCGGAAACACCCTGTACCACGCTGGTGGCGGCGTTGCCTTCGCGCTGGGTCACGAGGCCCAGCAGGTAGACGATGCCATTCTCGGTAATCACTTTGACGCGCGAGCCAGGGACATTGGCGTCAGCCAGCATCTGGGTCTTGATCTTGGTGGTCAGCCAGGCGTCGTTGTTACGCGCCAGGATCGAGGAGGGCTGCATGACTTGCAGTTCGTTGTGGACTTTCTTGACCCGTTGAACCTGGCTGGCTGTCTGCTCGGCGAGGGCCTTGAGGTCGGCGCGCGGGGTTTGGCCGGCCAGTAGCACGACGCCGTTGTAGCTGCTGACAACGATGTGCGAGCCGGTGTCCAGGTCCGGGTTGGCCTTGGCGATGTTGACCGCCGCCTTGGTTTCGATCAGCGAGTCGTCGATCTTGCTGCCGATGGTGCGGGTGCCACGGTCATCCTCGATGGGTGAGTCGCGGGCCGACGTCAGTACCGAACTGCAGCCAGAAATGCTCAGGCATAGGGTCAGGGTTATCAGGCCGAGGTGCTTGGGGATCATTCTTCACTCCCGAACAGTTGGCTGTCGATCAAGTCGCACAGACAGTGGATCGCCAGCAGGTGGACTTCCTGAATACGTGCAGTGACCGAAGAGGGCACGCGAATCTCCACGTCCTCGGGCAGCAGCAGCGAAGCCATACCGCCGCCGTCACGTCCGGTCAATGCTACGACAATCATTTCGCGGTCATGTGCGGCCTGGATCGCCTGAATCACGTTGGCCGAGTTGCCGCTAGTGGAGATCGCCAGCAGAACGTCGCCGGGTTGGCCCAGGGCGCGGATCTGCTTGGAGAAGACTTCGTTGTAGCTGTAGTCGTTGGCGATCGAGGTGAGGGTGGCGCTGTCGGTGGTCAGGGCGATGGCTGGCAGGCTCGGACGCTCGCGCTCGAAGCGGTTGAGCAACTCCGAGGAAAAGTGCTGAGCGTCGCCGGCAGAGCCGCCGTTGCCACAGGTGAGGATCTTGCCCTCGCTGAGCAGGGCGTTGACCATGACCAGGCTGGCCTGCTCGATGTGAGGTGCCAGGATGTCCATTGCCTGTTGCTTGGTGTCGATGCTGGCCTGGAATAGCCGGCGAATTCGGGATTGCATGTCCATCTGGTGTGACCTTAAGAGGGGCGGTGGCCTTTGCTACGCGCAACAAGGACCAGCCCGCGAAACATAGAGCAAAAAAATCGGTATGGGTTCAGCACTCGAAGGCGTTTTTGAGCCAAAGGAGCGGTTGCCCAGCATGCCCTTGGCCCTGCAGGGCGACAACGTCGAAGCGGCAGGGGTGGGCGGCCCAGCGGGGTTCATGTTGCAGGAAAAGGTTGGCGGCAAGCACCAGACGCTTCTGCTTGCGCCCATCGATACTGCCGAGCGCGCCGCCGAAGTCCGCGTGCAGCCGGTAGCGGACCTCGGCGAATACTACTGTATCGACGTCGAGCATGACCAGATCAAGCTCGCCGCCCTTGCATCGCCAGTTGCGCGTGAGCAGTTTCATACCTTGGCCCTGGAGGAAGTCCAGGGCCTGGTCTTCGGCTGCTGCGCCCGCGCGGGTTGGCGAGGGGTGTGGCATCAGCGCGCAGTGTCCGGCAGACGTTTGATCTGGCCGCCGGAGAACTCGGCCCATGGCAGTTGGCGCTCGACACGCTGGTTGGCGTTGACGGTCAGGCTACCCGACAGGCCCTCGACACGGTTGTCCGGCAGTGCCTTGAGCTGGCCCAGGCGTGGCGCGAGGCTATACGCGTCGACGCCCATCGCGTACAGGCGACCCAGGCTGCCAGCGGCCTGTGGCCACTGCTGCACCACCTGCTGGCGCAGGCTGTTGGTGTTGTCCAGCAGCCACGGCGTTTCGCAGAAGCGGATGCCGTTCATGTCGTTGTACTGGTTCACGTCACCGCTGGCGCTGTACAGGTTGGAGGTAGCGTAGACCGGCACGTCACCGGCGTACTGGAAGTTCAGGGTCGGCTTGATCTGTTGAGCCTGCTGCGGGGTGGCGGCGAGGAACAGGAAGTCGATGTCCTGGCGGCGCGACGGCTGCGCCGCGATATTCCCGCCGACGGTGCTTTGCAGGCTCTTGGCGCGGCCTTCGCTTTGGCGCAATTGGAACAGCTCGGCGATCTGTTGAGCCAGGGCGACCGGTTGGGCGATGCGCTCGGCGGCGAGCAGGGTGCCGCCATTGGCTTGCCAGTCCTGGCGGAACGCGGCCAGTACGCGATCGCCCCATTCGCCGCTCGGCACCAGCGCCACGGCGCGGACCATGCCATCGGCGCGGGCACGGCGGGCGACTTCACGCGCCTCGTCCTCGGCGGCAAGGCCGAACTGGAACAGCTGCGGCGGCGCTTTCTGGCCGGCGTCGGCGTAGTTCAGGGCCAGGGTGGTAATCGGCAGTTGCGGGTAGGCAGCGAGTTTCTTGACCAGCGGTTTTTCCAGCGGGCCAACTACCAGTTGCACGCCAGCGGCCTGGGCCTGGCGGTAGAACTCATCCAGCGAGGTGATGCGCGAGCTGTCGAACACCTGCACGGCCGGAGCCGGCTGGCCAGCTTTCTGGGCCTGGAAGTGGGCAGCCATGAAACCATCGCGCAGCGCACGGGCAACGCCTGCCAGGGGACCTTCCTGGGGCAGCAGCAGGGCGATCTTGGTCAGCGGCTGGCTGGCCAGCTCCTTTAGCTTGATCAGCGCGGTAGGCAGTTGCTTGGCGGCTGGATGATTGGGGTGCTGGTTGCGCCAGGTATCGATGGCTGCCTGCTGTTGCTCCAGCGTGCCGGCGCTCTTGACGGCGAAGGCAAGGCCAGTCCAGCCGGCCAGGGTGGCGTCATTCGAGGGCTGCTGGAGTTGCTCGGCCGGCAGTGCAGCGACCAGCGTCCAGATGGCATCGTTGTTGGTGCTCGCGGCCTGGTCGCTGAGCAGAGCCCCAAGCAGTACGCGTTGCTGGGCGGCGGCCAGGGCCTGGCCGTCGGCTTCGAGGGCAGCAGCGTGGACGCTATAGGTACGTACTTGCTGCTCGGCGGGCAATTCGCCGATGCGTTGCAGGCTTGGATGCGACAGGGCGGTCAGCGCGGCTTTGGGCTGGTTGCGGCTCATGGCAAGCTCGGCGGCCAGCGTGGACGCGAAGACTTGCTGGGCCGGTTTGAGCGCGTCCAGCGGGACCTGTTCGAGGATCCGCGCCGAGCGTGGGAAGTCCTTCTGTTTATAGGCCATGTCGGCGGCGCTCAGGCGCAGCAGGGCTGCATCCTCGGCAGACTTGCTGGAGGCCGCTTTGTCGAGCAGTTGCTCGATACTGGCGTCCGGGGTGCGTGGCAGCTCGCCAAGGCTGGATGAGGGCGAGCTGGCGCAGGCTGCCAGCAGGGCAGCGAGGCAGAGGGCTGAGATCAGCCGCAGGCAAGCGATCATGTAATAGTCCTGTTACTCGATCAAGTTGGCCGCCAATTGTACCCAAGCACCAGTGGCCTGTGTGGCTAATTCGCGCCACGCGAAGGGTTGTCCGGGCGAGCGGTTACGTTGAGGGTTCACTATAGGTGGCCTGGGCGTGGTGGGCGGCAAAGTTCTTTGCGACCTGTTGCCGGTGGCCGGGCTACAATGGCGCCTTTTGATCCACGATGCAGGTGCGCGCAGTGACAGATGTTGCAGGGGCTTCGAAATCCACCTTGGGTACGCTTTATGTCGTCGCAACGCCCATCGGCAATCTCGACGACATGAGCGCTCGGGCGCTCAAGGTACTCGCCAGTGTCAGCCTGATCGCCGCCGAAGACACTCGCCATTCGGTGCGCCTGCTTCAGCATTTCGGCATCGATACTCCGTTGGCGGCGTGTCATGAACATAACGAACGCGACGAGGGCGGGCGCTTCATCACTCGCCTGCTGGCCGGCGACGATGTTGCGCTGGTGTCCGATGCCGGTACGCCACTGATTTCCGATCCTGGCTATCACTTGGTACGTCAGGCGCGCGCGGCCGGGGTCCAGGTAGTCCCAGTGCCGGGGCCCTGTGCGCTGATCGCGGCATTGTCGGCGGCCGGGCTGCCGTCGGATCGCTTCATCTTCGAAGGCTTCCTGCCGGCCAAGACGGCCGGGCGCAGGGCGCGCCTGGAGCAGGTGCGGGAAGAGCCGCGCACGTTGATCTTCTATGAGGCCCCGCACCGTATCCTGGAATGCCTCGAGGACATGGAGGCGGTATTCGGGGCTGAGCGCCCGGCGCTATTGGCTCGCGAGCTGACCAAGACCTTCGAGACGCTCAAGGGGTTGCCGCTTGCGCAATTGCGTGCGTTCGTCCAGGGCGACAGTAACCAGCAGCGTGGCGAGTGCGTGGTGTTGGTCGCCGGCTGGAGTGCGCCAGAAGGCGAGCAGGCGGTCAGTGTCGAGGCACAGCGCGTGCTCGACCTGCTATTGGCGGAAATGCCGCTCAAGCGTGCGGCTGCGTTGGCGGCGCAGATCACCGGAGTGCGCAAGAACCTGCTGTATCAACTGGCACTGGAAAAACACAAGTCCGAATGATGGCATTGCGACATCTTTTGTCACATCGCTTGTTCTTGGCCGCGCCTGCCGGTAACCTTGGCGGCGGAGAGTCGATCGGACAGTCGCTGCCGTCTTTTGTTCCGCAAAAAACGGGGGAGGAAAGTCCGGGCTCCATAGGGCAGAGTGCCAGGTAACGCCTGGGAGGCGCGAGCCTACGGAAAGTGCCACAGAAAATAACCGCCTAAGCACTTCGGTGCCGGTAAGGGTGAAAAGGTGCGGTAAGAGCGCACCGCACGGCTGGCAACAGTCCGTGGCTAGGTAAACCCCACTCGGAGCAAGACCAAATAGGGTTCCATACGGCGTGGCCCGCGTCGGAACCGGGTAGGTTGCTAGAGGCGTCCAGTGATGGCCGTCGTAGAGGAATGACTGTCCTCGACAAAACCCGGCTTACAGATCGACTCTCCACCTCTTCCTGCCCTGCTGGAATCGATAGCAGAGGCCCCTTCGTAATACCGAAAAAATCTTACTCTTAATAATTCACTTTAACTTCACACTCTATCCGCTTGAGTGCATTTGATTTTTCCCTCTCTTTTTCTTGTCGGTTACTCGTTCCGTCTTCGTTTGTTGCGCTAAATCTCCGTCCTGTAAGGGTTTTCCTTATGAACGCGCCTTGACGGTGTGGCGGACGGATTCCTATAGTGTGCGCAAGTGGCAGAAAGTGGGATGAAGTGGGTTTTCTGACACAAAAAAGCTACCATTGTGGGGAATCGCAGCCGTGTTCCGCGGAGCCAATGCCGTCAGTCTCGATGCCAAGGGCCGTCTCGCCATGCCGAGCCGGTACCGTGACGAGCTCGATTCGCGTTGCAACGGTCAGCTGATCGTGACCATCGACGCGGTGGATCCCTGCTTGTGTGTTTATCCCCTCGATGAGTGGGAGCAGATAGAAGCCAAGTTGCGCGCCTTGCCATCCTTGCGTGAGGAAAACCGTCGCCTGCAGCGCTTGCTGATCGGTAACGCGGTTGACCTGGAGCTTGATGGCAGTGGGCGTTTTCTGGTGCCGCCCCGTTTGCGCGAATACGCCAAGCTCGACAAGAAGGCGATGCTGGTGGGGCAACTGAACAAATTCCAGCTGTGGGATGAGGATGCCTGGAACGCGGTTTCGGCAGCCGACCTTGCAGCTATCCAACAACCGGGTGCCATGCCCGATGAATTGCGTGACCTGATCCTGTGACCATAGATAGCGGCTTCAACCACATCACCGTCCTGCTCGACGAAGCTGTCGAGGCACTGGCCCTGCGCGCCGACGGTTGCTATCTGGATGGCACCTTCGGGCGGGGTGGCCACAGTCGCCTGATCCTCAGCAAGCTCGGGCCGCAAGGTCGGCTGCTGGGGTTCGACAAGGACCCACAGGCGATTGCCACGGGGCAAGCGCTGGCGGCCGAAGACGGCCGCTTTGTCATTGTGCAGCGCAGCTTTGCCGAGCTGGGCCAGGAAGTCGCGGCGCGCGGGCTGGACGGTAAGGTCAGCGGGATCTTGCTCGACCTGGGCGTGTCCTCGCCGCAGTTGGATGATCCCGAGCGTGGTTTCAGCTTCCTCAACGACGGCCCGTTGGACATGCGCATGAACCCGGACCAAGGCATCAGTGCCGCCGAGTTCATCGCGACCGCCGCGGAAGAAGAAATCGCCCGCGTCTTTAAAGAGTACGGTGAAGAGCGCTTCGCCAAGCGCATGGCCCGCGCCGTGGTGTTGCGCCGCGAGCAGCAGCCTTTCACCCGCACCGCCGACTTGGCGGAAGTGCTCAAGGTCGCCAACCCGGCCTGGGAAAAGGGTAAGAACCCCGCTACCCGTGCTTTCCAGGGCCTGCGTATCCACGTCAACAATGAACTGGGCGATCTCGAAGCTGGCCTTGAGGCTGCTATCGACGCCCTTGAAGTGGGCGGTCGCCTGGCGGTGATCAGCTTCCACTCCCTCGAAGACCGCATCGTCAAGTTGTTCATGCGCAAGCTCGCCAAAGGCGAGGCCGATAACCTGCCGCGCAACCTGCCCGTGCAGCACAAGGTATTCGAGCCGAGGATCAAGCTGATCGGCAAGGCGCAGTTCGCCTCCGATGAAGAACTCAAGGCCAACCCGCGGTCGCGCAGCGCCGTCATGCGGGTGGCGGAGAAGCTTCGGTGAGCCGGCTGTTCGCCAAACCTCTGCCAGGCGGAAGCTTCCTGATGCTTCTGCTGTTCGTCGGCGTGCTCGTTTCGGCGATTGCGGTGTCGTACAGCGCGCACTGGAATCGCCAATTGCTGAACACCCTGTATGGCGAATTGAACGAGCGCGACAAGGCCCAGGCCGAATGGGGCCGTTTGATTCTCGAACAAAGCACCTGGACAGCCTCCAGCCGTATCGAGAACCTGGCCTCCGAGCAGCTGAAAATGCGTGTGCCGGCGGCTGACGAAGTGCGGATGGTCGCGCCATGATGAAGCTCGAAGGCGCACTCTACCCCTGGCGCTTCCGGGTGGTGATCGGCTTGCTGGCCCTGATGGTCGGTGCGATCTGCTGGCGCATCATCGACTTGCAGGTGGTCGACCGCGACTTCCTCAAGGGGCAGGGTGACGCCCGCAGCTTGCGACATATTCCCATTCCCGCGCACCGTGGGTTGATCACCGACCGCAACGGCGAGCCACTGGCGGTCAGTACGCCGGTCACTACGCTGTGGGCCAACCCCAAGGAAATGCAGGCCTCCAAGGACCGTTGGCCACAGTTGGCCGCAGCGCTTGGGCAGAACCCGCAGCAATTGACCGAGCGCCTCACCCAGCAGGCCAGCAAAGAGTTCATCTACCTGGTCCGTGGCCTGACCCCGGAGCAGGGGCAGCATGTGCTCGGGCTGAAAGTACCGGGCGTTTACGGCCTGGAAGAGTTCCGTCGGTTTTATCCGGCCGGCGACGTCACCGCCCATATGGTCGGTTTCACCGACCTTGACGATCATGGTCGTGAAGGCGTCGAGCTGGCGTATGACGAATGGCTCGCCGGTGTGCCGGGCAAGCGCCAGGTGATCAAGGACCGGCGCGGTCGGCTGATCAAGGACATTCAGGTAACCAAGAACGCCAAGGCCGGAAAGACCTTGGCGTTGTCGATAGACCTGCGCCTGCAATACCTGGCGACCCGCGAGCTGCGCAACGCCATCGCTGAACAGGATGCCAAGGCCGGTAGCCTGGTGATCATGGACGTCAAGACCGGCGAGGTCCTGGCCATGGTCAACCAGCCGACCTACAACCCCAACAACCGTCGCAGCATGTTCCCGGCGGCCATGCGCAACCGGGCGATCATCGACGTGTTCGAGCCGGGTTCCACGGTCAAGCCGATTTCCATGAGTGCGGCATTGCAGAGCGGTCGTTGGAAGCCGACCGACAAGGTCGAGGTGTATCCCGGCAGCCTGCAGATCGGTCGCTACACGATCAAGGACGTTTCCAAGAGCGAAGGTCCGATCCTCGACCTGACCGGCATCCTGATCAACTCCAGTAACGTGGGGATGAGCAAGGTCGCCTTCGACATCGGCGGCGAGGCGATCTATCGGGTCATGTCCCAGCTGGGCCTGGGCCAGTACACCGGCCTCGGTTTCCCGGGTGAGCGGGTCGGCAACTTGCCCAATCACCGCGAATGGCGCAAGGCCGAGACGGCAACGCTGTCGTACGGCTACGGCGTGTCGGTGACCGCCCTGCAACTGGTGCATGCCTACGCGGCGCTGGCCAACGACGGCAAGATGGTGCCGCTGTCGATCCTCAAGGTCGACAAGGCGCCGGAGGCCGTGCAGGCGATCCCGAAGGAGACCGCCGAAACCATCCAGGGCATGTTGCAGCAAGTGATCGAGGCACCGCGAGGCGTATACCGCGCGCAGGTGCCGTTCTACCACGTCGCTGGCAAGTCCGGTACGGCGCGTAAGGCCACCGTGGGCTCCAAGGGCTACACCGAGAACGCCTACCGCTCGCTGTTCGCAGGCTTCGGCCCGATGAGCGATCCGCGCTACGCGATCGTCGTGGTCATCGATGAGCCGGGCAAGGGCGGTTACTTCGGCGGCCTGGTCTCGGCTCCGGTATTCAGCAAAGTGATGTCGGGCACCCTGCGCCTGATGAATGTGCCGCCAGACAATCTGCCGCCGCCATCGACCCAGCAAGCCGCAGCAGTACCCGCCAACGGAGGGCGTGGATAATGACGATGCCATTGAGCAAGCTGTTCGCCCAGGCCAGCCGCGACCCGTTGATTCGTGAACTCACCCTGGACAGCCGTCAGGTACGCCAGGGCGACTTGTTCCTTGCCGTGCCTGGTGCCAAGGTCGATGGCCGTGCGCACATCGCCGACGCGCTGGCCCGTGGTGCCGCCGCGGTCGCCTATGAAGAACAGGGCGCGACCGTACTGCCGCTCACCGACGTGCCGTTGATTCCAGTCAAGGGCCTGATCGGCCAGCTGTCGCAGATCGCGGGGCGTTTTTATGGTGAGCCGAGCCGCCAATTGAATCTGGTCGGCGTTACCGGCACCAATGGCAAGACCAGTGTCACGCAACTGGTGGCCCAGGCGCTCGATGTGCTGGGACAGCGTTGCGGGCTGATCGGCACACTGGGCACAGGTTTCTACGGCGAGCTGCAAAGCGGGCGGCTGACTACCCCGGATCCGATTGCCGTGCAGGCGACCCTGAACGACCTGAAAAAGGCCGGCGCCAAGGCTGTGGCCATGGAGGTGTCCTCGCATGCACTGGAGCAGGGACGGGTGGCGGCGTTGGAGTTCGACATCGCGGTGATGACCAACCTGTCCCGCGACCATCTCGACTACCACGGCAGCATGCAGGCCTATGAGGCCGCGAAGGCCAAGCTGTTTGCCTGGCCGAGCCTGCGCTGCCAGGTGGTGAACCTGGACGACGCATTCGGTTGCCGCCTGGCGGACGACTTCGCCCGCCGCCCTGTTGCCGATCATATCGAGACCCGGCTGCTCAGCTATAGCCTGGAAAACCCGGACGCGTCGCTGTACTGCCGAGAAGCCCACTTCGATGACGATGGCGTGCGCGCCATCCTCGTCACCGCCCAGGGTGAGCGCACCCTGCGCAGCCAACTGCTCGGGCGTTTCAACCTGAGCAACCTGCTGGCTGCGGTGGCCACGCTGCTGGCGCTGGACTACCCACTGGATGAAATTCTCAAGGTCACCGCGCAGTTGCAGGGCCCGGTTGGCCGCATGCAGCGCTTAGGTGGCGGTGCCAAGCCGTTGGTGGTGGTCGATTACGCGCACACCCCGGACGCCCTGGAGAAGGTGCTGGGCGCCCTGCGTCCTCACGCTCACGGCAAGCTGCTGTGCCTGTTCGGCTGTGGCGGCGACCGTGATCGCGGCAAGCGCCCGCTGATGGCCGAAGTGGCTGAGCGTCTGGCCGACCGTGTGCTGGTCACCGACGACAATCCACGTACTGAAGACCCGCTGCGTATCTTCGACGACATTCGTCCCGGTTTCGCCAACCCGGCCGGTGTCGAGTTCGTCGCTGGGCGCGGCGAGGCCATCGCACACCTGATCGCCACCGCTGCTGCCGACGATGTGATCGTGCTGGCTGGCAAGGGGCATGAGGATTATCAGGAGATCGACGGCCAGCGGCACGCCTTCTCCGACCTGATCGAAGCCGATAAGGCACTTGCAGCCTGGGAGGCTCCACATGCTTAAGCCCATGACACTCAGCCAACTGAGTGCAGGCCTGTCCGGGCGTCTGGTCGGTCCTGATGCCTGCTTTACCGGCGTCAGCATCGACAGCCGAAGCGTCAGTGAAGGCCAACTGTTCGTCGCGCTGGCTGGCCCGCGTTTCGATGGGCATGACTACCTGGCCGACGTGAAGGCCAAGGGAGCAGTCGCTGCGCTGGTCGAGCGCGAAATCGAAGGCGTCGAGTTGCCGCAACTGGTGGTCGCCGACTGCCGCCTGGCCCTTGGGCAGCTTGGTGCGTTGAACCGCGCCGCTTTCGACAAGCCCGTGATTGCCATCACCGGTTCCAGCGGCAAGACCACGGTCAAGGAGATGCTCGCCTGCATCCTGCGTACGCGTGGCCCGGTGCACGCGACCCGTGGCAACCTCAACAACGACCTCGGCGCGCCGCTCACCTTGCTGGAAATCGCCCCCGAGCACAGCGCCGCAGTGATTGAACTGGGCGCTTCGCGCATTGGCGAGATCCGCTATACCGTCGGCCTCACCCAACCCCAGGTGGTGATCATCAACAATGCCGGCACCGCCCATGTGGGCGAGTTCGGTGGGCCAGAGAAGATCGTCGAGGCCAAGGGTGAAATTCTCGAAGGCCTGGGCGAGGGGGGCACCGCCATTCTCAACCTGGCCGACAAAGCCTTTGATGTGTGGCGCAAGCGCGCCGGCAATCACCGGATCGTCAGCTTCGCCTTGGACAATCCGCAGGCTGATTTCCATGCCAGCGATATCGATCGCGATGTGCGTGGTTGCCCCTCGTTCATCCTGCACGGCCGAGATGGCAGCGTGAAGGTCCAATTGAACCTGCTGGGCACGCACAACGTTAGCAACGCCCTGGCCGCCGCTGCCGCAGCAGATGCCGTTGGTCTGAGCCTGAGTGGCATTGCCGCAGGCCTCGAAGCCGTGCAACCGGTCAAGGGCCGTAGCGTGGCGCAGATCGCTCCGAACGGCGTGCGCGTGATCGACGACAGCTACAACGCAAATCCCACCTCGATGTGTGCGGCCATTGATATACTCGCCGGCTTTTCCGGGCGCACCGTTCTGGTGCTCGGGGATATCGGCGAGTTGGGGCAATGGGCCGAGGAAGGCCACCGCCAAGTGGGTGATTACGCCCGTGGCAAGGTCGACGCAGTGTACGCAGTGGGAACCAACATGGCTCACGCGGTCCAAGCGTTCGGCGCCAATGGCCGCCATTTCACTACTCAAGCTGAGCTGATCGACGCCGTTGGCGCCGAGACAGGCAGCGACACCACTATCTTGATCAAGGGCTCGCGCAGCGCTGCGATGGAAAACGTCGTGGCGGCATTGTGCGGGCCTAGCGGGGAGAAACATTAATGCTGCTGCTGTTGGCTGAGTATCTGCAACAGTTCTACAAGGGCTTCGCGGTCTTCCAGTACCTGTCGCTGCGCGGGATTCTGGGGGTGCTGACCGCGTTGTCCCTGGCCCTGTGGCTGGGCCCGTGGATGATCCGTACCCTGCAGATCCGCCAGATCGGTCAGGCCGTGCGTAACGACGGCCCGCAATCGCACCTGTCCAAATCGGGTACTCCAACCATGGGCGGTGCGCTGATTCTTTCCGCCATCGCCATCAGCACGCTGCTGTGGGCCGACCTGAGCAACCGCTATGTGTGGGTGGTACTGATCGTCACGCTGCTGTTCGGTGCCATCGGCTGGGTCGACGACTACCGCAAGGTGATCGAGAAAAACTCCCGCGGCCTGCCGAGCCGCTGGAAGTATTTCTGGCAGTCGGTGTTCGGCCTGGGTGCCGCGATCTTCCTCTACAAGACCGCCCCCACCAGCGTCGAGACCACGCTGATCGTGCCGATGCTCAAGGATTTCACCATCCCGCTGGGCGTGGGCTTCGTGGTGCTGACCTACTTCGTGATCGTCGGTTCGAGCAACGCGGTCAACCTGACTGACGGCCTCGACGGTCTGGCGATCATGCCAACCGTGATGGTCGGTGGTGCCCTGGGCATCTTCTGCTACCTGTCGGGCAACGTGAAGTTCGCCGAGTATCTGCTGATCCCTTACGTGCCAGGCTCGGGCGAGTTGATCGTGTTCTGTGGCGCACTGATTGGCGCAGGCCTTGGTTTCCTGTGGTTCAACACCTACCCGGCCCAGGTGTTCATGGGTGACGTCGGTGCGCTGGCGCTGGGCGCAGCCCTCGGCACCATCGCCGTGATCGTGCGCCAGGAAATCGTGTTGTTCATCATGGGCGGTGTGTTTGTGATGGAAACCCTGTCGGTGGTGATCCAGGTGGCTTCGTTCAAGCTCACCGGCAAGCGCGTGTTCCGTATGGCGCCGATTCACCACCACTTCGAACTCAAGGGCTGGCCCGAGCCACGCGTGATCGTGCGCTTCTGGATCATCACGGTGATCCTGGTGCTGATCGGCCTTGCCACCCTGAAACTGAGGTAAACGAGCGTGTCACTGATCGCTTCCGACCAATTCCGCATCGTTGTCGGCCTCGGCAAGAGCGGCATGTCCCTGGTTCGCTTCCTGGCGAACCGGGGCATTGCCTTTGCGGTCGCCGACACCCGCGAGCAACCGCCGGAACTGGACACCCTGCGCCGTGATTACCCGCAGGTGGAAGTGCGCTGTGGCGAACTGGACGTGGACTTCCTGTGCCGTGCCAACGAGCTGTATGTGAGCCCAGGCCTGGCCTTGGCCACCCCGGCCCTGCAGCAGGCTGCGGCGCGTGGCGTGACGCTGTCCGGCGACATCGAACTGTTCGCCCGCCACGCCAAGGCGCCGATCGTGGCCATCAGCGGCTCCAACGCCAAGAGCACGGTCACCACCCTGGTTGGCGAAATGGCCGCCAAGGCTGGCAAGCGTGTGGCGGTGGGCGGCAACCTGGGGACCCCGGCGCTGGACCTGCTCGATGACAACGTCGAGCTGTACGTGCTGGAGTTGTCGAGCTTCCAGCTCGAAACCACAGACCAGCTCAATGCCGAAGTGGCGACGGTGCTGAACATCAGCGAAGACCATATGGACCGCTACAGCGGCCTGCCGGCCTACCACTTGGCCAAGCACCGGATCTTCCGTGGTGCGCGCCAGGTAGTGGTCAACCGCCAGGACGCCTTGAGCCGTCCGCTGCCGGTCGAAGGTCGTCCATGCTGGACTTTTGGTCTCAATCAACCGGACTTCAAGGCTTTCGGCCTGCGTGAAGTGGACGGTGAAAAATACCTGGCGTTCGAATTCCAGACGCTTATGCCGGTACGTGAGCTGAAGATTCGCGGTGCGCACAACCAGAGCAACGCCTTGGCCGCGCTCGCCCTGGGTCACGCCGCAGGTCTGCCATTCGAGCCGATGCTCGAAGCGCTGCGCGAATTCAAGGGCCTGGCTCATCGCTGCCAGTGGATCCGCGAGCGCAACGGGGTGAACTGGTACGACGATTCCAAGGCTACCAATGTTGGCGCCGCACTGGCCGCCATCGAAGGCCTGGGCGCCGATATCGACGGTCAACTGGTGCTGATCGCCGGTGGCGATGGCAAGGGCGCGGACTTTGCCGCGCTGCGTGCACCGGTCGCCCAGCATTGCCGCGCCGTGGTGCTGCTGGGGCGTGACGCCGAGCGGCTGGCCGAAACACTCAAGGATGGCGTGCAACTGGTGCGCGTGCAGACCCTAGACGAGGCCGTGCAACGCTGCGCCGAACTGGCCCAGCCCGGCGACGCCGTGCTGCTGTCGCCTGCTTGCGCCAGCCTGGACATGTTTAAGAACTTCGAAGAACGCGGGCGTCTGTTCGCCCAGGCGGCGGAGGGGCTGGCATGATCTTCGGCATCCTCAAGCCTTACCCATCGCCGCTGATCAGCGGCCGAGGCATCGACCTCGATTTCCCGCTGCTGGCCGGTTGTCTGGCGCTGTTGGGCCTGGGGCTGGTGATGATCACCTCGGCGTCCTCGGAAGTGGCTGCGGTGCAGTCAGGCAACCCGCTCTACCACATGTTCCGCCACCTGGTTTACGTGGCCCTTGGCCTGGGGGCCTGTGGCATGACCATGCTTGTGCCGATCGCCACCTGGCAGCGCATGGGCTTCATGATGCTGGTGGGGGCGTTCGGGTTGCTGGTCATGGTGCTGATCCCTGGTATTGGCCGCGAAGTAAACGGCTCGATGCGCTGGATCGGCTTCAGTTTCTTCAACGTTCAGCCTTCGGAGATCGCCAAGGTCTTCGTGGTGATCTATCTCGCCGGTTATCTGGTGCGCCGCCAAACCGAGGTGCGCGAAAGCTGGATGGGCTTCTTCAAGCCTTTCATCGTGCTGCTGCCGATGGCCGGCCTGCTGCTGATGGAGCCGGACTTCGGCGCCACCGTGGTGATGATGGGCGCCGCCGCCGCCATGCTGTTCCTGGGCGGGGTGGGATTGTTCCGGTTCTCGTTGATGGTGGTGCTCGCAGTGGTCTCGGTGGTGATCCTGGTTCAGGCTCAGCCTTACCGGATGGCGCGTTTGATCACCTTCACCGACCCGTGGTCGGATCAGTTCGGCTCGGGCTACCAGCTGACCCAGGCCCTGATCGCGTTCGGGCGCGGCGAGTGGCTGGGCGTGGGACTGGGCAACAGCGTACAGAAACAATTCTACCTGCCCGAGGCACACACCGACTTCGTGTTTTCGGTGCTGGCCGAGGAGCTTGGCGTGGTCGGCTCATTGCTGACCATCGCGCTGTTCGTGTTCGTCACTGTACGTGCGTTGTACATCGGCCTGTGGGCCGAGAAGGCCAAGCAGTTCTTCGCGGCCTACATGGCGTTTGGTCTAGCGTTCCTGTGGATCGGCCAGTTCCTGATCAACATTGGCGTGAACGTCGGGCTGTTGCCGACCAAAGGCCTGACACTGCCGTTCCTCAGCTACGGGGGCAGCTCACTGGTGATCTGCTGCGCCTGCGTAGGGTTGTTGCTACGCATCGAGTGGGAAAGTCGAACGCACTTCGGCAGCGAAGAGCACGAATTCAACGAAAGCGATTTTGCCGAGGAGACCAATCATGGCCGCTGACGGCAAGAACGTACTGATCATGGCCGGTGGTACCGGTGGCCATGTGTTCCCGGCACTGGCCTGCGCCCGTGAGTTCCAGGCCCGCGGCTACACCGTGCACTGGCTCGGCACTGCGCGCGGTATCGAGAATGAGCTGGTGCCCCAGGCGGGTCTTGAGTTGCACCTGATCCAGGTTGGCGGTCTGCGTGGCAAGGGTAAGCTGTCGCTGCTCAAGGCGCCGTTCACCCTGGTCAAGGCCGTGCTTCAGGCGCGGCGTATCGTGCGTGCGCTCAAGCCTGTCTGTGTGGTCGGCTTCGGCGGCTATGTGACTGGCCCCGGCGGTGTGGCCGCGCGCCTGTGCGGCGTGCCGCTGGTGATACACGAACAGAATGCGCGTGCCGGCACCACCAACCGCCTCTTGCTGCCGTTGGCCGCGCGGGTGTGCGAAGCCTTCCCGGGCACGTTCAGCGCGAGCGACAAGCTGCGTACCACCGGCAATCCGGTGCGCCCTGAGCTGTTCATGGACGCGCAGCGCGCACCGCTGGCCGAGCGCCGTGCACGGCTTTTGGTCATGGGTGGCAGCCTGGGTGCGGAACCCTTGAACAAATTGTTGCCTAAGGCCCTGTCCGAAGTGCCGGCCAGCCTGCGCCCCGAGGTATTCCACCAGGCTGGCAAGCATCATGCGCCGGTCACCGCCGAGCGTTACCAGGAGGCCGGGGTCAAGGCCCAGGTCGAGCCGTTCATCAAGGACATGGCCCATGCCTATGGCTGGGCCGATCTGGTCGTCTGCCGTGCCGGTGCGCTGACCGTCAGCGAGCTGGCCGCCGCAGGCCTGCCGTCGATGCTGGTGCCGTTGCCGCACGCCATCGACGACCACCAGACCCACAACGCCCAATACCTGGCTGGTGAAGGTGCTGCCTTCCTCATGCCACAAGCGACAACTGGCGCAGCGCAACTCGCTGAACGCCTGAACGAGGTGCTGATGCAACCCGAGAAACTCAACGCCATGGCTGGTACTGCCCGCCGCCTGGCCAAACCTGCTGCAACCAGCACCGTGGTCGATATCTGCCTGGAGGTGGCCCATGGTTGAAAGCCAGAAAGCCATGCCGCAACCGAAGATGGGCCGTATCCGCCGTATTCACTTCGTCGGGATCGGCGGAGTGGGCATGTGCGGGATTGCCGAGGTGTTGCTGAATCTGGGCTATGAAGTGTCCGGTTCTGACCTCAAGGCATCGCCGGTCACCGAACGCCTGGAGTCGTTCGGCGCCGAGATCTTCGTCGGTCACCGCGCCGAGAACGCCGCCACCGCCGATGTGCTGGTGGTATCCAGTGCGATCAACCCGGCCAACCCGGAAGTCGCCACCGCCCTGGAACGTCGCATTCCTGTGGTGCCGCGCGCCGAGATGCTCGCTGAGCTGATGCGCTATCGCCACGGCGTAGCGGTGGCCGGCACTCACGGCAAGACCACTACCACCAGCCTGCTGGCCTCGGTATTCGCTGCCGGCGGCCTGGACCCCACCTTCGTCATCGGTGGCCGCCTGACCGCAGCCGGCACCAACGCGCAGTTGGGCACCAGCCGTTACCTGATCGCCGAAGCCGATGAAAGCGACGCCAGCTTCCTGCACTTGCAACCTATGGTCGCGGTGGTCACCAACATCGACGCCGACCACATGGCCACCTACGAAGGTGACTTCAACAAGCTGAAGAAGACTTTCGTCGAGTTCCTGCACAACCTGCCGTTCTATGGGCTGGCCGTGATGTGCCTGGACGATCCGGTGGTGCGCGAGATCCTGCCGCAGGTCAAGCGTCCGACCGTCACCTATGGCTTTAGCGAAGAAGCCGACGTGCGCGCGATCAACGTGCGTCAACAGGGCATGCAGACCCACTTCACCGTACTGCGCCGCGACTGCGCGCCGCTGGAGGTGTCGGTCAACATGCCGGGCAACCACAACGTACTCAACGCCTTGGCCACCATCGCCATCGCCACCGACGAGGGCATCAGCGACGAGGCCATCATCCAGGGCCTGTCGGGCTTCCAAGGGGTCGGTCGACGCTTCCAGGTCTACGGCGAGCTACCCGTCGATGGCGGCAGCGTGATGCTGGTGGACGACTACGGCCACCACCCGACCGAAGTCGCCGCGGTGATCAAGGCCGTGCGTGGCGGCTGGCCGAGCCGGCGCCTGGTGATCGTCTACCAGCCGCACCGCTACAGCCGTACCCGCGACCTGTACGACGATTTCGTGCAGGTGCTGGGCGATGCCAACGTATTGCTGCTGATGGAAGTCTACCCGGCTGGCGAAGAGCCGATCCCCGGCGCCGACAGCCGCCAGCTGTGCCACAGCATTCGCCAGCGCGGCAAGCTGGACCCGATCTACATCGAACGTGGCGCCGAACTCGCGCCGTTGGTCAAGCCGCTGCTGCGCGCTGGCGACATCCTGATCTGCCAGGGTGCCGGTGATGTCGGTGGGTTGGCCCCGCAACTGATGAAAAGCCCGCTGTTCGCAGGCGCCAAGCAGGAGAAGTCGAAATGACCCGCGCCTATGACAAGCTGCATTCCACCCTCGACATAAAGGCCTTCGGCCGCGTCGCCGTGCTGTACGGTGGCAAAAGCGCCGAGCGTGAGGTGTCGCTCAAGTCCGGCGCGGCGGTGATCGAGGCGCTGACGGCTGCCGGTGTCGACGTGGTCGGCATCGATGTGGGCGACGACCTGCTGGCGCGCCTGCAGAGCGAAAAGATCGATCGCGCCTTCATTATCCTGCACGGCCGTGGCGGTGAGGACGGCAGCATGCAGGGCCTGTTGGAGTGCCTGGGTATTCCTTACACCGGCAGCGGCATTCTTGCCTCGGCGCTGGCCATGGACAAGCTGCGCACCAAGCAGGTGTGGCAGAGTCTGGGCATTCCCACGCCGCGTCATGCGGTGCTGGCCAGCGAGCACGATTGTGTGAAGGCCAGTACGGAACTGGGCTTCCCGTTGATCGTCAAACCTGCCCATGAAGGTTCCAGCATCGGCATGGCCAAGGTGAATAGCGAACAGGAATTGATCGCTGCCTGGAAAGATGCCGCCCACTACGATTCGCAAGTCCTGGTCGAACAATGGATTCACGGCCCGGAATTCACCATCGCCGTGCTGCGTGGCCAGGTGCTGCCGCCGATTGCCCTGGGCACGCCTCACGTGTTCTACGACTACGACGCCAAGTACATCGCCAATGACACCCAGTACCGCATTCCGTGCGGCCTGGACAGCGTCAAGGAGCAAGAGCTGATCGACCTGACCGCGCGCGCCTGCGATGCCGTTGGCATCGAGGGCTGGGGGCGTCTGGACGTGATGCAGGACGAGCAGGGCCGGTTCTGGCTGCTCGAAGTCAACACCGCACCGGGCATGACTGATCATAGCCTGGTGCCCATGGCGGCCCGCGCGGCCGGCCTGGACTTCCAGCAACTGGTGCTGGCGATCCTGGCCGACAGCGTAGCGACGCGAGGTTAAGCAGCCATGCAGGGCGCGATGATACGTCAGCAGCAACCCGTTACCGGCCGAAGCAAGCCGGTGCCGCGTGGTGCCAGCCGACTGGTGGCCGACGAGCCCGTATCGGCGCGCCTGCCACGGCCGAGCTTCGGCGGCCTCAAGCGCCTGCTGTGGCCGGTGCTGCTGGTGGCCGCAGGCTTTGGCGCCTACGAAGGCGCGGTTCGCCTGATGCCGTATGCCGACCGTCCGATCACCAAGATCGCTGTGCAGGGCGACCTGAGCTACATCAGCCAGCAGGCGGTACAGCAGCGAATCGCCCCCTACGTGGCCGCGAGCTTCTTCACCGTGGACCTGGCGGCGATGCGCATGGAGCTTGAGCAGATGCCTTGGATCGCCCATGCCGAAGTGCGTCGGGTGTGGCCGGACGAGGTCGTGGTGCGCCTCGAAGAGCAACTGCCGGTGGCGCGCTGGGGCGATGAGGCCCTGCTGAACAACCAGGGCCAGGCTTTCACCCCGCGCGAGCTGGCCAACTACGAGCACCTGCCGCAGTTGTTCGGGCCGCAGCGCGCTCAGCAACAGGTCATGCAGCAGTATCAGGTATTGAGCCAGATGTTGCGCCCCATGGGCTTTTCCATCGCGCGCCTGGAGCTGCGCGAGCGCGGCAGCTGGTTCCTGACCACTGGCGCCGGCAGCGCAGGGCCAGGTATCGAATTGCTGCTGGGGCGTGATCATCTGGTGGAGAAGATGCGCCGTTTCATTGCCATTTACGACAAATCGCTTAAAGACCAGATCACCAATATCGCCCGCATCGATCTGCGTTATTCCAACGGACTTGCCGTTGGTTGGCGGGAACCGAATGCACCGACGACGGCCCAACCCGCCGTTGCGAAGAATTAGAGAGAGGCAGGACCATGGCAAACGCGCATAGCGGCAAAATGATCGTCGGGCTGGACATCGGCACCTCCAAGGTGGTGGCGCTGGTGGGCGAGGTCGGCGAAGACGGCACCCTGGAGATCGTGGGCATCGGCACCCACCCATCGCGCGGCCTGAAGAAAGGCGTGGTGGTGAACATCGAGTCGACCGTGCAGTCGATCCAGCGCGCTGTGGAAGAGGCCCAACTGATGGCCGGCTGCCGCATCCACTCGGCGTTCGTTGGCGTGGCTGGCAACCACATCCGCAGCCTGAACTCCCACGGCATCGTCGCCATCCGCGACCGTGAAGTGAGCATGGCCGACCTCGAACGTGTGCTCGACGCTGCCCAGGCTGTGGCCATTCCGGCCGACCAGCGTGTGCTGCACACCCTGCCGCAGGACTACGTGATCGACAACCAGGAAGGCGTTCGCGAGCCGCTGGGCATGTCGGGCGTGCGCCTGGAAGCCAAGGTCCACGTGGTCACCTGCGCCGTCAATGCCGCACAGAATATCGAGAAGTGCGTACGCCGCTGTGGCCTGGAAATCGACGACATCATCCTCGAACAGTTGGCTTCGGCCTATTCGGTGCTGACCGACGATGAGAAAGAACTCGGCGTGTGCCTGGTGGACATCGGGGGTGGCACCACCGACATCGCGATCTTTACCGAAGGCGCGATTCGCCACACCGCGGTGATCCCTATCGCGGGCGACCAGGTCACCAACGACATCGCCATGGCTCTGCGTACACCGACGCAGTACGCCGAGGAGATCAAGATCCGCTACGCCTGTGCCCTGGCCAAGCTGGCTGGCGCTGGCGAGACCATCAAGGTGCCGAGCGTGGGCGATCGTCCACCGCGCGAGCTGTCGCGCCAGGCCCTGGCAGAAGTGGTCGAGCCTCGTTACGACGAGCTGTTCACCCTGATCCAGGCCGAGCTGCGCCGCAGCGGCTACGAGGACCTGGTGCCCGCCGGTATCGTCCTCACCGGCGGCACCGCGAAGATGGAAGGCGCCGTGGAACTGGCCGAGGAAATCTTCCACATGCCGGTACGCCTTGGCGTGCCGCACAGCGTTCGGGGCCTGAGCGACGTGGTGCGCAACCCGATCTATTCCACCGGCGTGGGCCTGCTCACCTACGGCTTGCAGAAGCAGTCCGAAGACCTGGTCATGACCGGTATCAGCAACAGCAGCAACAGCAATAACAGCTATGGCGATGAACCCAAGGGGCCAGTGCTTGAACGACTCAAGCGTTGGGTCCAGAGCAACTTCTGAGTTTCAAAGCAGTAGTGGTAGGCGCGACAACTAGAGAACTGTAAGGAGAGGGAAAATGTTCGAGCTCGTAGACAACGTCCCGCAAAGCCCGGTCATCAAGGTGATCGGCGTCGGCGGTGGCGGCGGCAACGCCGTCAACCACATGGTCAAAAGCAGCATCGAAGGCGTCGAGTTCATCTGCGCCAACACCGATGCTCAAGCGCTGAAAAACATTGGCGCACGCACCATCCTGCAACTGGGCACCGGCGTGACCAAGGGCCTGGGTGCGGGGGCCAATCCAGAGGTCGGCCGTCAAGCCGCGCTGGAAGACCGTGAGCGCATCGCCGAAGTGCTGCAAGGCACCAACATGGTGTTCATCACCACCGGCATGGGCGGCGGTACCGGTACCGGTGCTGCGCCGATCATCGCCGAAGTCGCGAAAGAGATGGGTATCCTTACTGTTGCGGTAGTGACCCGTCCGTTCCCGTTCGAAGGCCGCAAGCGCATGCAGATCGCCGATGAAGGCATCCGTATGCTCGCCGAGAGCGTCGACTCGCTGATCACCATCCCCAACGAGAAGCTGCTGACCATCCTGGGCAAGGATGCAAGCCTGCTGTCCGCTTTCGCCAAGGCTGACGACGTGCTGGCCGGCGCCGTGCGCGGCATCTCCGACATCATCAAGCGTCCGGGCATGATCAACGTCGACTTTGCCGACGTGCGTACCGTAATGGGCGAGATGGGTATGGCGATGATGGGTACCGGCTGCGCCAGCGGTCCGAACCGTGCGCGTGAAGCTACCGAGGCGGCGATTCGCAATCCACTGCTCGAAGACGTCAACCTGCAGGGCGCCCGTGGCATCCTGGTGAACATCACCGCCGGACCGGACCTGTCGCTGGGTGAGTACTCCGACGTGGGTAGCATCATCGAGGCCTTCGCCTCCGACCACGCCATGGTCAAGGTCGGTACTGTGATCGACCCGGACATGCGCGACGAGCTGCACGTCACCGTCGTGGCCACCGGTCTGGGTGCACGCATCGAGAAGCCGGTCAAAGTCGTCGACAATACCCTGCAAACTGCCCAGCAGGCTTACGAGGCCTCTAACCCGGCCCCGGTTCGCCAAGAGCAGCCAGCGGTCAACTACCGCGACCTGGAGCGTCCGACCGTGATGCGCAACCAGGCTCACGCCGGTGCCGCCGCAGCCGCTAAACTCAACCCTCAGGACGATCTGGACTACCTCGATATCCCAGCCTTCCTGCGTCGCCAGGCCGATTGATGGAATTTATCAGGGGTATAAGGGTGATTGGTGTTCAGCAAAGGCCGGGTCTGTTATTATCCCCAGCCTTTGTTGATACCTGTTCGCAATTTGCGCTGAAGCGGCCAATGCCATGATTAGACAACGCACCCTGAAGAATACCATCCGTGCCACAGGTGTCGGCCTGCACTCCGGGGAGAAGGTCTATCTGACCCTCAAGCCTGCGCCTGTCGACACCGGCATCGTCTTCCGTCGCGCCGACCTTTCTCCTGTCGTGGAGATTCCGGCGCGCGCAGCCAATGTCGGCGAGACCACCATGTCCACGACACTGGTCAACGGTGACGTCAAAGTCGATACGGTCGAGCACTTGCTCTCCGCCATGGCGGGCCTGGGCATCGATAACGCCTACGTCGAGCTCTCCGCCTCGGAAGTGCCGATCATGGATGGCAGCGCCGGTCCCTTCGTATTCCTGATTCAATCGGCTGGCCTGGAAGAACAGGACGCCGCGAAGAAGTTCATCCGTATCCTGCGCGAAGTGACTGTGGAAGAGGGCGACAAGCGCGCCACTTTCCTGCCGTTCGACGGGTTCAAGGTGAGCTTCGAGATCGACTTCGATCACCCGGTCCTCAAGGGCCAGACCCAAAGTGCGGTCGTTGACTTCTCGAGCACCTCGTTCGTCAAGGAAGTCAGCCGCGCCCGTACGTTTGGCTTCATGCGTGACATCGAGTACCTGCGCAAGCACAACCTTGCGTTGGGTGGCAGTGTCGAGAACGCCATCGTGGTGGACGAGACCGGTGTGCTCAACGAAGACGGCCTTCGTTCCGATGACGAGTTCGTCAAGCACAAGATCCTCGACGCCATCGGCGACCTCTATCTGCTGGGCAACAGCCTGATCGGCGAGTTCAAGGGCTACAAGTCCGGGCACGCGCTGAACAACCAGCTGCTGCGCAAGCTGATCGCAGAAACTGACGCCTGGGAAGTGGTCACCTTCGAAGATGCCAGCACGGCACCGATCTCGTACATGCGCCCTGTTGCGGCCGTGTAAGTTCGAACACTCTCTAGTTCATTGAGGCCACCTTCGGGTGGCCTTTTTTATGGGCGCTCGCTCAGGGCTTGTCCTGGGCGTGGGCTGCCAAGCGTTCCAGCGCGGCCTTGAGCTTCGGATCGCTGATGCCTTCGGCAGAGGCGTGAATACTGTTGGCCGCTTGTTGCGACAGGACAGGAGCGTGCCCTTCACGTTTGGTGGGCACCAAAGGTGGCTGGACCTTGAAGATGATACGGCTCAGGTTGGCGAACGCCTCCATGCCTTGCAGTTGGCGTTGCAGGCGCTTTTGCTGATAGCGCAGGCGCGTGGCCCAGTGGCCGTCGGTAACCACCAGCAGCAACGTGCCGTCTTTCCACGATGCCACATGGCAGTGCTCGCGTGCAGCCGGTTGCAGCTGGCTTTCCAGCAGGCGCTGTAGGTGTTCCAGGCGTTCGGCCTGATTGAGCAGCAGGCGCAGTGGGCGGGCCTTGCGCAACAGCGCCGAAGGCTGATGGGCGGAGGAGGGTTTGTAGGCCATGAATGTACGCAGACGGTTACAAGATCGGCAGTCTATCAGTTGAGCCCCGGGTATGGGCGGGCATCGTGCTCGGTCTGCGCTAAGCGGGCTTTTGATGCACGTCATGCTCGGCACGTTTCATCTTTACGCACCTTGAACTTGCGGAAAAAGCCCCTATGTTATTCAAGCCCCCTAAAAGCGCTGTGCCAGCATCGTGGAAATCCACCACTTTCCTCACCATCGTTTCCGGGTAGAATGCTCGTTCGCATGCGGCCTTAGGGCTGCACGGGCGACTCACGGGGCCGCCCTCCATCCCTACGTGTGGAAGATCCTGCCGATATGTTTGCGCCTTTGTTAAAGAAACTTTTTGGAAGCAAGAACGAGCGTGAAATCAAGCGCATGCTCAAGACGGTGAACACCGTCAATGCCTTCGAAGAGAAGATGGTCGCCCTCTCCGACGAGCAACTGCGTGGCAAGACCGCAGAGTTCAAGGAGCGTCTGGCCAAAGGCGAAACGCTCGACCAACTGTTGCCTGAAGCGTTTGCCGTGGCCCGTGAGGCCGGCAAGCGTGTCATGGGCATGCGCCACTTCGACGTCCAGCTGATCGGCGGCATGACCCTGCACGAAGGCATGATCGCAGAAATGCGTACCGGTGAAGGCAAGACCTTGGTCGGTACCCTGGCCGTCTACCTCAACGCGCTGTCCGGCAAGGGCGTGCATGTGGTCACGGTCAACGACTACCTGGCCCGTCGCGACGCCAACTGGATGCGCCCGCTGTACGAGTTCCTTGGCCTGAACGTGGGCATCGTCTCGGCCTTCCAGCCGCCGGAAGAAAAACGTGCGGCCTACGCCGCCGACATCACCTACGGCACCAACAACGAGTTCGGTTTCGACTACCTGCGCGACAACATGGCGTTCAGCCAGGACGAGAAGTTCCAGCGTGAGCTGAACTTCGCGGTGATCGACGAAGTCGACTCCATCCTCATCGACGAAGCGCGTACCCCGTTGATCATCTCCGGCCAGGCCGAGGACAGCTCCAAGCTGTACATCGAGATCAACCGCCTGATCCCGCGTCTGACCCAGCACATCGAGGAAGTCGAAGGCCAGGTGACTCAAGAGGGTCACTACACCATCGACGAGAAGAGCCGTCAGGTCGAGCTGAACGAAGCTGGGCACCAGTTCATCGAGGACATGCTGACCCAGGCGGGCCTGCTGGCCGAAGGTGAAAGCCTGTACTCGGCGCACAACCTTGGCCTGCTGACGCATGTCTATGCCGGGCTGCGTGCGCACAAGCTGTTCCACCGTAACGTCGAATACATCGTGCAGGACGGCCAGATCCTGCTGATCGACGAACACACCGGTCGGACCATGCCGGGCCGCCGTCTCTCCGAGGGTCTGCACCAGGCCATCGAAGCGAAGGAAAACCTGAACATCCAGGCCGAGAGCCAGACCCTGGCCTCGACCACCTTCCAGAACTACTTCCGTCTCTACACCAAGCTGTCCGGCATGACCGGTACCGCTGACACCGAAGCGTTCGAGTTCGCCCAGATCTACAACCTCAACGTGATGGTCATCCCGCCAAACAAGCCGTTGGCGCGCAAGGACTTCAACGACCTGGTGTACCTGACCGCCGACGAGAAGTACGCCGCGATCATCGCCGACATCAAGGAAAGCATGGCCCAGGGTCGTCCGGTGCTGGTCGGTACCGCGACCATCGAAACCTCCGAGCACATGTCCAACCTGCTCAAGAAGGAAGGCATCGATCACAAGGTCCTGAACGCCAAGTACCACGAAAAAGAAGCCGAGATCATCGCCCAGGCCGGTGCGCCGGGTGCGCTGACCATCGCCACCAACATGGCTGGCCGTGGTACCGACATCCTGTTGGGTGGTAACTGGGAGGCCGAAGTGGCCGCCCTAGACAACCCGACCCCCGAGCAGATCGCCCAGATCAAGGCCGACTGGCAGAAGCGTCACCAGCAAGTGCTGGAGGCCGGTGGCCTGCACGTGATCGCCTCCGAGCGCCACGAGTCCCGTCGTATCGACAACCAGTTGCGCGGCCGTGCCGGCCGTCAGGGCGACGCCGGCTCCAGCCGCTTCTACCTGTCGCTGGAAGACAGCCTGATGCGCATCTTCGCCTCTGATCGGGTGAAGAACTTCATGAAGGCCTTGGGCATGCAGTCCGGCGAGGCCATCGAGCACCGCATGGTCACCAATGCCATCGAGAAAGCCCAGCGCAAGGTCGAAGGCCGCAACTTCGACATCCGCAAGCAACTGCTCGAATACGACGACGTGGCCAACGAACAGCGCAAGGTGATCTACCACATGCGCAACAGCCTGCTGGCCGCAGAAAACATCGGCGATACCATCGCCGAGTTCCGTCAGGAAGTGCTCGATGCCACCATCAGCCAGCACATTCCGCCGCAATCGCTGCCCGAGCAGTGGGACGTGGCCGGCCTGGAAGCTTCCCTGGCCAGCGACTTCGCCATGAAGCTGCCGATCCAGCAGTGGCTCGACGAGGACGATCACCTCTACGAAGAGACCCTGCGCGAGAAGCTGCTCAAGGAAATCACCGACGCCTACAACGAGAAGGAAGACCAGGCCGGTCTCGACGCCCTGCGTACCTTCGAGAAACAGATCCTGCTGCGCGTGCTGGACGACCTGTGGAAAGACCACCTGTCGACCATGGATCACCTGCGCCATGGTATCCACCTGCGTGGCTATGCGCAGAAGAACCCGAAGCAGGAGTACAAGCGCGAGTCGTTCACCCTGTTCCAGGAGTTGCTGGAGTCGATCAAGCGCGACACCATCCGTGTGCTTTCGCACGTTCAGGTACGTCGCGAAGACCCGGCAGAAGAAGAGGCGCGCCTGCGCCGCGAAGCCGAGGAACTGGCCAGCCGCATGCAGTTCCAGCACGCCGCAGCGCCGGGCCTTGAAGGCGAGCAGTTGGCCGATGAGGGCGCTGAAGTCGCCGTCGCCTCCGCCCCTGTACGCAACGACCTGAAGCTGGGCCGCAACGAGCCGTGCTGGTGTGGTTCGGGCAAGAAATTCAAGCATTGCCACGGTCAGATCGAGTGATCTGAGCAGGCTGTGCAGACGGAGACAACCGGGGGCCGCTTTGCGGCCCTTTCGCGACGCAAGGCCGCTCCTACAGGTATCGCAACCACCTTGTAGGAGCGGCCTTGTGTCGCGATGGGGCGCGAAGCGGCCCCGCTTTTTGATATCAACCGATTTTTCTAGGAGCGCTCTAATGGCTGTTGGTCTTGGTCCCCTGCCTACCCTGCACCCGGTTCCCGGTTTCGAACTTGGCATCGCTTCGGCCGGCATCAAGCGCCCAGGGCGCAAGGACGTGGTCGTGATGCGCTGCGCCGAAGGCTCCAGCGTGGCAGGGGTGTTTACCCTCAACGCCTTCTGTGCAGCCCCGGTGATCCTCTCCAAGCAGCGTGTGCAAGGCACTGTGCGCTACCTGCTGACCAACACTGGTAACGCCAACGCCGGCACCGGCGCTCCGGGCCTGGCCGCTGCCGAGCGCACCTGCGCCAAGCTGGCCGAGCTGACGGGTGTTGCGCCCGAGTCCGTTCTGCCGTTCTCCACCGGCGTGATCGGTGAGCCGCTGCCGGTCGAGAAGATCGAAGGCGCCCTGCAAGCCGCCCTGGACAACCTCTCCGAGAACAACTGGGCCGAAGCCGCTACCGGCATCATGACCACCGACACCCTGCCCAAGGGTGCCAGCCGCCAGTTCCAGTTCGCCGGCAAGACCATCACCGTCACCGGTATCAGCAAGGGCGCGGGCATGATCCGTCCGAACATGGCGACCATGCTCGGCTACATCGCCACCGATGCCAAGGTCGCCCCGGCCGTGCTCAAGGACCTGATGCTCGACGGCGCCAACAAGTCGTTCAACCGCATCACCATCGACGGCGACACCTCGACCAACGACTGCTGCATGCTGATCGCCACTGGCAAGGCCGACGTGCCTGAAGTGACCGAAGCGCGCGGCGAGCTGTTCGAAGCGCTGAAGAAGGCGGTGTTCGAAGTGTGCATGGAAGTGGCCCAAGCCATCGTCCGTGACGGCGAAGGCGCCACCAAGTTCGTCACCGTGCAGGTGAACGGCGGCGGCAACCACCAGGAGTGCCTGGACGTCGGCTACGCCGTGGCCCACTCGCCACTGATCAAGACCGCGCTGTTCGCCTCCGATCCCAACTGGGGCCGCATTCTGGCTGCCGTTGGCCGTGCGGGCGTACCCGAGTTGGATGTCAGCCTGATCGACGTCTATCTCGACGACGTGTGCATTGCCAGTCAGGGCGGTCGTAGCCCCAGCTACACCGAAGAGCAGGGCTCCAAGGTCATGGCCCAGGAAGAGATCACCATCCGTATCGAGCTGGGCCGCGGCCAGTGCAGCGAAACCATCTGGACCACCGACCTGTCCCACGAGTACGTGAAGATCAACGCCGAGTACCGTACTTGATGTATTGATCCAAAGGCCTTGTCGCGGGCTTGCCCGCGATTGGCTGCTGGACAGCCAGCAGGGCCTGAATTGCCCATTCAATGGAGCCGACCCATGAATTATCACTTGATCATCGGCGACAAGTTGCTGTCTTCCTGGTCTCTACGCGGCGCCTTGGCCTTGGAACTGGCCGGTGCTTCCTACGATGAAACCCTGGTCAAGCTCAAGCAGCCTGACACGCGTCAGCGCATCCTGGCGTTCTCTCCCAGTGGTAAAGTCCCGCTGCTCAAGTCCCCGCACGGTCTGATCGCCGATTCCCTGGCCATCGCCGAGTACCTCGCCGAACAGCATCCAGAGGCCCGTTTGTGGCCCGAGGACGTGGCTGCCCGGGCCCAGGCGCGTTCGGCCTGCGCGCAGATGCACAGCGGTTTTCTCGCCCTGCGCAGCAACATGCCGTTCGATCTGTCGCGTGACCAGGCGCTGGAGAGCATTCCCCTGGAGGTGCAGGTGGACATCGACCGGATCCTCGCGCTGTGGGCCGAATGCCGCCTGGTCGCCAAGGACAGCGGCCCGTTCCTGTTCGGCAGGCCGACCCTTGCCGATGCGTTCTTCGCCCCGGTAGCGGTGCGTCTGCGCACCTATCGCGTCGAAGTGCCGGCAGAGGCGGCCGCTTACATTGAGGCAATCTATCAGTGGCCGGCCTTCCAGGCCTGGCAGAAAGCGGGCTTGGCGGAGCGTGAAGGGTGAAGCGGATTCATGTAGTGGCTGCGGTGATCCGCGGTGCAGAAGCACGCATCCTGATCGCACGGCGCGCCGACACGCAGCACCAGGGTGGCCTGTGGGAGTTCCCCGGCGGCAAGGTGGAGCAGGGCGAAGGCGTCGAGGCGGCGCTGGCCCGTGAACTGCGCGAGGAGCTTGGCATCGAGGTCACGCGCTCGCGCCCGCTGATCACGGTCAGTCACGATTACCCGGACAAGCAGGTACTGCTGGAGGTGCGCGAAGTCGACGCCTTTACCGGCGAACCCCACGGCGCCGAAGGCCAGCCGCTGGCCTGGGTGGCCGCGCGGGAGCTAGACCAGTACGCGTTTCCCGAGGCCAACAAGCCTATCGTCGCCGCCGCGCGCTTGCCGGATCAGTACCTGATCACGCCGGACGGGCTTGAGGTCCCTGCGCTGCTCAAGGGCATTCAGAAGGCCGTGGCCAGTGGTGTTCGCCTGATCCAGCTGCGCGCCCCGGACATGTACGATCCCAAGTACCGCGACGTGGCAGTGGATGCGGTGGGCCTGTGCGCTGGCAAGGCGCAGTTGATGCTCAAGGGGCCGTTGGAATGGCTGGGCGACTTCCCTTCGGCAGGCTGGCACCTGACGGCTGCGCAGTTGCGTAAATATGCAGCTAACGGTCGGCCATTCCCGGTTTCGCGCTGGTTGGCAGCTTCGTGCCACAGTGCCGAAGAGCTGGCGTTGGCCGAGCAGATGGGAGTGGATTTCGTCACCCTGTCGCCGGTGCAGGCGACCCAGACCCATCCTGATGCCACGCCGCTGGGGTGGGAGGCGGCGCAGCGGCTGATCGGCGCGTTCAAGCATCCTGTGTATCTGCTCGGTGGCGTCGGGCCGGATGAGCGTGAGCGTGCCTGGCAGGTTGGGGCACAGGGGGTGGCGGGTATTCGGGCGTTCTGGCCAGACGCTTGAGTCGCCCCGCTCGCAGGGCAAGTCGACTCGGCGTACCGAGGCGACTTGCCCTGCGAGCGGCTCAGTCAGGCTTCGCTGCCGGCTGCCACAGCACCTCGTCCACGCCTTGGCGTCGCCCGATGATCCGCGCCGCGACGAACAGCAAATCCGACACCCGGTTGATGTAAGCCAACCCAACCCCGGCCAACGGCTCGAGCGCATTCAATTGCTGGCAGCGCCGTTCTGCCGCCCGCGCCACGCTGCGGCACACATGGGCTTGGGCGACCAGCGCCGAACCGCCGGGCAGGATGAAGTTCTTCAGCGGCCCCAACTCGTCATTCCACACATCGATTGCCTGCTCCAGGCGTTCCACCTCGCGCGCATCGAGTGCCTGGTAACTGGGCATTGCCAGTTCGCCGCCCAAGTCGAACAGCCGATGCTGGCAGGGGGCAAGCACCTCCAGTACCTCGTCGATGCCGGCCTGCGCCAGCCCCGCCAGTAACACCCCCAGTTGGCTGTTGAGGCTGTCCACTTCGCCGATTGCCTCGATGCGCGGGTGGTCCTTGGGTACCCGGCGGCCGTCGCCCAGGCCGGTCTGGCCCTGGTCTCCGGTGCGGGTGTAGATCTTGGTCAGGCGATTGCCCATGTCAGGTCTCCGTCTTGTTCGGCTGGGCTGGGCCCAGGGGCAGGCGCAGGGTGAAGCAGGTGCCCTGGCCGGGCGTGGAGTGCACCTCCATCTGCCCTTTGTGGTTGTTGGTGATGATGAAGTACGACACGGACAGCCCAAGCCCGGTGCCCTGGCCGATCTCCTTGGTGGTGAAGAACGGCTCGAAGGTGCGCTTGCGCACGGCCTCGGGCATGCCGATGCCATTGTCCTCGATCTGGATTTCCGCCCACGGTGGGTTGAGCCGGGTGCGCAGGGTGATGCGCCCAGGCTCACTTGGCTGCGGGCGCTGGTGAATGGCCTGGGCGGCGTTCTTCAACAGGTTCAGCAGCACTTGTTCCAGCTCGTTGGCGGTACAGGGCACCGGGCCCAGCTCTGGGTCGAACTGACGCACGATGGCCTGGCCCTTGAAGTCGAAGCCGATGGTCAGGTCAAAGTCGTTACCGGCGATGTCCACTGCCTGGTCGATCAGTGCGGGCAGGTCACAGGGGGCCAGCTGGCGATTGCTGCGGCGACTGAAGCTGAGCATGTGCGTGACGATTTTCGCGGCGCGTGCCCCGGCCTGCTGGATACCGTCGAGCAGCTGCGGTACTTCGCGGCTTTCCAGGTAGCGGTTGACGCTGAGTAGATCGATGCCTTGCTCGTCAGCTTGCTCCTGGTTACGCGGTAGCTCCGGTGACAGGCGCCGGCGAATGTTCTGTACGTTGTGTAGGATCGCGCCCAGCGGGTTGTTGATCTCATGCGCCATGCCGGCCGCCAGGCCGCCCACCGACAGCATCTTCTCGGACTGCACCATCATTTCTTCCAGGGATAGACGCTGGGTGATGTCGTCGATGCGGATCACCACGCCACGCCCACCGCCGCCGGTCAGCGGGTAGAACGTCAGGGCATAGTGGCGCGCTTCGTCGCCTTTGGGCCAGGTCACCCGCTCGATCTTCGCCACCCGATGCTTCTCGACGCTCTCCTTGAGCTGCGGCAGGAACGGTTTGAGCGGCTCGAAGGCGAGGAAGATAGGCTGATTCAAGGCTTGGTCCAACGGCGTGCCGGAGAGTGCCGTGGCCTCCTGATTCCATTGGGTGACGTAGAGCTGCTCGTCCAATGCGATCAGCGCCGAAGGCATCGAGTCGATGATGCTGTTGAGGTAGTTCTGAAAACCTGTGAGTTTTTTCTCGATCTTGCTGCGTACCTGGACTTCCAGTTCCAGCTTGCGGTTGGTGTGGCGAGTTTCCTCGGCCAGGCCCTGGGCCTGGTCGTACGCGCTCTGGAATTCGTCGCGGGCGCTCTTGAGTTGCTGCTCGCGCGCCTCGATGCGCGAGAGCATGGTGTTGAACGCCTGGGCCAGACTGCCGATCTCGTCATCGTTGCCACGCTGGGCACGCAGGGCGTAGCTCTCTTCGCGAGTGACCTGGCGGGTGAGTTCTTCGAGGCGGTTGATCGGCACGGTGATCAGGCGCTTGATCTGGCGGGCGATAAGGATCCACAGCACCACGCTGAACACCAGGATTGCCAGGCTGGCGGAAAGTGTGCCGGTGTAGAAGGCACTGGGCAGTTCGCTGCTGGCCACCAACAGCAGGTATGCCGGCGCGCTGCCGTCGCGCGGCAGGCGGATCAGCTGGGTGCTGCGAAACTCCATGAGCCGCCAGGCGTCGACGTTGCGAAAGCGCTTGGGCAGGCTCAGTGCATCGCCATGTTGGAGTTGGGCGAGCTGGCGTCCGTCGCTGCCGTAGACTGCGGCGGCGCGCAGTGGGGTGTAGCTGTCGAGCGCCTTGAGTAGTGCTTCGGCGCGCTCGGGGCTGTCGCCGGCGCGGGCCGACAGCTGCGGGTTGGACACCAGCTTGCCGAGTGTTTGCAAGGCTTGAGGCGCCATGCTCTCCTGGGTAATCCAGTAGGCGGCGCTGATGAAGGCCAGGTTGGCCACCAGCAGGATGGTCACCAGCAGTACCAGCAGGGCCGCCAGCAGTTTTTGCCCGACTGGGAGGTTTTCCAGGCGTTGGCGCAAGGTCATGGGCAAGGCCGCTTCCGTATCCGTTGAGCGTGGGTTCAGGCGCTGGGCAAGCCGCGCGCCGTCAGGCTGTCGACCAGGTGCTGGTGCAGACGTTCCAGTTTTGGCAGTGCCAGCCCATGACGTCTGCCGGCGCGGCACGCGTGGCCGAGCAGGTAGTGGATTTCGGTGCGCCGCGCATGGCGTACGTCCTGGTACATCGAAGAGTAGTTGGCCGCGGTGGCAAGAATCACCCGTTGTACGTCTTCGTGCAGGCCGCTGGCGGCATCCGGCTGGCCGCAGCGGCGCAGCAGCTCGGCCAGCTCGTCGCACAGGGCATTGACTTCGGCCAGGTGACCCAGCAGGCCGCCGTTCGGGCAGTCGTGCAACACCGTCAGTGGGTTGATCGCGCAGTTTAGCGCCAGCTTGCGCCACAGCCGGCCAAGGATGTCGAGGCTCCACTGTGCCGGGATACCGGCTTGCTGCAAATCGTCGAACCAAGTCGGCACGCTGGGATTGGCGGGGTCGCCCAGCCAGTTGAAGCCGTGGCCGGCGAAGCGCACCTGCCAGTCGGCCTCACGGAACGCGCCTTCGGTGCTGGAGGCAAACACGCAACGCGCATGCGGCACCTGTTCGGCGACTTCGTCCTGGCTGCCCAGGCCGTTTTGCAGCAGTACCAGCTCGGCACCGGCGCCCAGGCGTGGTGCCAGGCGTGCCACGGCGAGGGCGGCATCGTAGGCTTTGCAGGCCACCAGCAGGCGGTGGATAGGGCCAGCTGCCGCGCAGGTTTCGGCAGGAATCGCGTAGTGGCTGCGCAGGTCCTGTTCGACCAACGTCAGCCCGCCGGCCGCTTGATAGTCGGCCAGGCGTGCAGCATCGCGCAGGATCAGGCGAACCGCCTTGCCGGCGCGGGCCAGGCGACAGGCCCAGAGGGTACCGAGGCTGCCGGCGCCGAGAATATGCCAGGTGCTGCTCATCTGCGTTTCGCAACCCGTTATAATGAGCCCGCATTTTAACTATCTAATACCGCGTGCTCCATCTTCAGACCGAGCGCGCGTTTCATTTATGGAGATTACCTAATGCCTTCGTTCGACGTGGTATCGGAACTGGACAAGCACGAAGTGCAGAACGCTGTGGACAACGCCATCAAAGACCTCGACCGTCGCTACGACCTCAAGGGCAAGGGCACGTTCGAGTTCAAGGACAAGGAGCAGACCGTGCTCATGACCGCCGAGGAGGAGTTCCAGCTCGAAGCCATGCTCGAAATCCTGCGCCTGGCGCTGGTCAAGCGCAAGATCGACGTCAAGTGCCTGGAAACCAAGGACCCGTACCCCTCGGGCAAGGAAAAGAAGCAGGAAGCCAAGTTCCGTGAAGGCATCGACAAGGACCTGGCCAAGAAGATCGTCGCCACCATCAAGGACGGCAAGTTGAAGGTCCAGGCCGCGATCCAGGGCGAGCAGGTGCGTGTTACCGGCAAGAAGCGTGACGACCTGCAGGAAGCCATTGCCCTGCTGCGCACCAAGGAATTCGATATGCCGCTGCAGTTCAACAACTTCCGCGATTGATCGGCCGTGGACCTTGAACCTTGATGGCGCAGTGATGTCCATGTGGGTTCGAGGCCGCCCGGCGAGACTGGCGGCTTGCTTCACTGTGTAGGTGCCGCAGGGCTCAGGAGATGAATATGGATTTGAACGCAGAGGTCGATCAGCTGGTCCGCCAGTCGCAGACTTGGATCCCTTTGATCATGCAGTACGGCAGCCGGCTGCTGTTGGCGTTGCTCACCCTGGCCATTGGTTGGTGGATCGTCAACAAGGTCAGTGCGCGCCTGGGCAAACTGGTCGGCCTGCGTGCCGACGCGGCCTTGCAGGGGTTCATCAGCACCCTGGCCAACATCGTGCTGAAGGTACTGCTGCTGGTCAGCGTGGCGTCGATGATCGGCATCGAGACCACCTCGTTCGTCGCGGCCATCGGTGCCGCGGGCCTTGCCATTGGCCTGGCGTTGCAGGGCAGCCTGGCGAACTTCGCTGGCGGCGTGCTGATCCTGATGTTCCGACCGTTTCGCATCGGTGACTGGATCGAGGCGCAGGGGGTTTCCGGTACGGTAGACAGCATCCAGATCTTCCATACCGTGTTGCGTACCGGCGACAACAAGACCGTGATCATGCCCAACGGCAGCCTGTCCAACGGCATCATCACCAACACCAACCGTCAGCCAACGCGCAAGGTGGTGTTCGACGTTGGTGTCGATTACGAAGCCGACCTGCAGAAGGCGCGCCAGGTCCTGCTGGAACTGGCGCAGGACCCACGTGTGCTGTCGGATCCGGCGCCCCAGGCAGTGATTTCCACCCTGGGCGACAGTTCGATCACCGTGTCGCTGCGCCTGTGGACCAAGACCTCGGATTACTGGGATGTGATGTTCATGCTCAACGAGCATGCCCGTGACCGGCTCAAGGCCCAGGGCATCGACATTCCTTTTCCGCAGCGAGTGATTCGCGTGGTGCAGGAGACGGCCGCGCAGTAACATCGGCGTAGCGCTCATCGCGGGGCAAGCCCGCCCTCACAAGGCCTTGTACAGGCTGCGTGGAGGCAGGCTTGCCCCGCGTGCATTTGCACGCCTTACACTTGTTCACAGCCAACCCCGGCTGTTTCTGGCATATAACCTGCCCCTACCTGCCTGTACCCGATACCCACCATGAAACCACTGCTGTACATCACCCCCCTTCGAGCCCTGCTGTTCGGCCTGACCCTGGCTTTGTTCGAGCTGCTCACCTACCTGGCCAGCGATGCGGTCATGCCTGCCATGCCGGTGGTGGTCGGCGACCTTCAGGCCAGCCCCGAGTACATCCCCCATGCCCTCAACCTGTACCTGCTGGGCGGGGTGGTATTGCAGTGGCTGATCGGCCCGCTGGCCGACCGCTATGGGCGTCGTCCACTGTTGCTGGCTGGTTGCCTGTGCTTCGGCATCGCCTGCCTGGCGACCTACTGGGTACACGATATCGGCCTGTTCAACCTGCTGCGCCTATTGCAGGGCATTGGCCTGGGTTTCGTGGTGACGGTCAGCTACCCAGCACTCAACGAGGCGTTCAGCGAGGCCGATGCGGTGCGCATGATGGCGCTGTTGGCCAATATCGCGCTGCTTTCACCGCTGCTTGGGCCGCTGGTCGGCACCTTGATGTTGCAGTGGCTCGACTGGCGCTGGCTGTTCGTGGCCTTTGCGGTGGGCGCGGTGCTGTGCTGGCTCCTGTTGTGGCGCCTGATGCCCGAGACCTTGGGGGTGGAGCGCCGGGATGGTTCACGCCTGGCATTCACGCCGATCCACCTGCTGCCGCTGCTGGCCGGTTACGGCCAGTTGCTGGGCAACCGCAAGTTCGTCGCTGGCAGCGCGGCGCTGGGGCTAGTGGGCCTGCCGCTGATCGGCTGGATCGGTCTGTCGCCGGTGCTGCTGATTCATGACGAAGGCCTGAGCACGATGGACTACGCGCTGTGGCAACTGCCGGTGTTCGCTGGGCTGATTGCCGGCAACCTGATCATCAACCGTATTGCCGAGCGCTATCCGCTGCCGGCGTTGGTGCGCGGTGCCCTGTGGCCCTACCTGGCGGGCCTGTGCCTGATGGTCGTGGCTACCTGGTACTGGCAGACGGTGGTCAGCGTGGTGGCGGGCATGTCGTTGTATGCCCTGGGGCTGGGGGTGGCCAATGCGGTGCTGTACCGCATGACACTGTTTGCCAGCGAGCAGAGCAAGGGCCTGGTTTCGGCGATGTTGGGGATGATCACCATTGCCTTGCTGGGCCTGGGCGGTGCGCTGCTGGCGATGGTGGGGGCGGGCGCGAGCTTGCTGCACTTCGCCGTGGCTGCGGGGCTTGCCGGGGCTCTGGCACTCTGGCCATTGTGGTTCGTCGTCGGTAGGCAACGGGCTGTAGGCGCTGCCTTGCGCCGCAAACCGGGCGCGTAGCGGCCATAGGAATTCGGCCTCATGCACGATTGCCGGGAGGGCTGCGCCCTCGTTTCGCGGCACAAGGCCGCTCCTACAGGGGCGGCGCTGGTTGCAGCGTCAGTTTTTCTCGGCTGTCGGGGCGGCTGCCGGCTTGCCCCGACCGCTCTGCTGGCGCCAGTGCAGTGCGATCAGGATCAGTGTCGGCACACCTAGCAGGGCGGTGATCAGGAAGAAATTGTGGTAGCCGAATTTCTCTACCATCACCCCGGAGTAGCCGCCGATCAGGCGCGGCAGCAAGAGCATGATCGAACTCAGCAGCGCGTATTGCGTCGCCGAGAACTTCAAGTTGGTCAGGCTCGATAGGTAGGCGACGAAGGCCGAGGTGGCCAGGCCTGAGCTGAGGTTGTCCAGCGAAATGGTCACCACCAGCATCTGCAGGTTCGGGCCCATGTCGGCGAGCATTACGAACAGGATGTTGGTGGCTGCCGAGGCCGCACCGCCGATGAACAGGATTGGCAGGATGCCGAAGCGCACGATTAGCAAGCCGCCGACACCGGCACCGAGCAGGGTCATGATCAGGCCGAAGATCTTGCTCACGCTGGCGATCTGATCCTTGGTGAAGCCCATGTCGATGTAGAAGACGTTAGCCATGACCCCCATCACGGTGTCCGACATCCTGTAGGTGGCGATCAAGCCTAGTAACAGCAGGGCTTGCCAGCGGTAGCGCACGATGAAGTCGTTGACCGGGGTCAGCACTGGGGCCAGGCCACGGCGGCCCAGCGACGACAGGCACGCCCAGGTCAACAGGGCGTACAGCAGCAGGCGCAGGAACGCGCGGTCTTCCAGCAGCAGATCGAGCACGGTGGCATCGCCGAACAGCACGCTGGCCCAGTCGGTGTTGAACATTTGGGTGAAGCTGGCCGGTACCGACACCAGTAGGATGATCAGTACGAACACCGACACCAACTGGTGCATCAGGCCGTAGCGAGCCGCAGATAGCTGGGTGCGCAGCGGCACTGGCGGTTCGCGCATCACCAAGGTGGTGAAGACCGCAGGCAGCATGAGCACGCCGAACAGCACGTAGGTGCCTGTCCAGGCCTTGTGCAGGTAGCTGAAACCGGTCGAGCCGAACCACTCGGCGAAGAACAGTGCGCCAGCCGTGGCCAGCAGTGCGGCGACGCGGTAACCGGCCATATAACTGGCTGCCAGTGCGGCTTGGCGCTGGTCGTCGGCGATTTCGAGGCGGTAGGCGTCGACGGCGATGTCCTGGGTGGCCGAGGCGAAGGCCACCAGTACCGCCAGGGCGATCAACCAGGACAAGTGTTTCTGTGGGTCGCAAAAGCCCATGCCTATCAGGCCCAGCACCACCAACACCTGTGACAGCAGCAGCCAGGAGCGGCGTCGGCCCATGCCGCCGAGCAGCGGCAAGCGCCATTGATCGAGCAGTGGCGACCATACCCATTTGAAGGCATAGGCCAGACCGATCAGGCTGGCGTAGCCAATGGTCTCGCGGGCCACACCCGCTTCGCGCAGCCATACCGAGAGGGTCGAAAACACCAGCATGTAAGGCAGGCCGGCGGCGAAGCCAAGCAGCAAGAGCACCAGGGTTGACGGGCTGGCATAGGCAGCGAGCGCAGCGCGCCAGGTTTTACGGGGCATGGGCCAACATCTGCCTCAAGTTTTCGAAAACAAAGCGCGCACTCTAACCGCTGTGCTCCATTGGACGCCAGCCATGGCGTGCTATATCCACACGATTATTGGACACATTCACGCCTTCGGCGCGCAGCCTGGCACGCTGTTCGTCGCCGGACGGGGTGCCTGCGGCCAGGCTCAGCCGCCCACCAGCGCCCAGTACCCGGTGCCAGGGCAGGCGTGTGTCGCCTGGCAGTTGCCCCAGGGTTCGCCCAACCCAGCGTGCCGCGCGGCCCAGGCCTGCCAGTTCGGCGAGTTGGCCATAGCTGACCACTTTACCTGCGGGTACTTGGCCCAAAACGCTATACAGTGCCATCCGTCGGGCTTGGGCATTGTCCGTGGGCGCAGACGTGAGGGCTGGCATCGGCGCGATTCCTGGCCTGCGGATGAAACCGGACAGGCGGTGGCAGTGAATGGGAATGGAACTCATCGGGTAGGGCCGGGTCTGTGCATGTTCAGTGCCCGGGCATTCGAATAATGCCCGCTTTTTTCGCCGAATCGAACCCGTAGTGCGCCTATGCCTTCCAGAACCCTGCTGTGCCTCATCGCTGCCTCCCTGTGCACCCCAGCTTTCGCCGACACCGTCTGGATGAAGAACGGCGACCGTCTGACCGGCACGATCACGGTCTTCGATGGCGGCAAGCTGGTGTTGCAGACGCCGTATGGCGGCTCGATCGCACTGGACTGGAAGCAGGTGCAGACCCTGGAAAGCGATCAGGAGTTGCTGGTCAAGCAGGACGCCTACAGCGGCGAGAAGGCCAAGTCGCTCAAGGCCGCCGAGCCCGGCAAGGTCACCCTGGCCAATGGCGAGGCCCCCAAAACCGTGGAACTGGCCAGTATCCAGCAGATCATGAAGCCGCGTCCGGTCGTCGAGGACCTGATGTGGAAGGGCAACGTCGATGTGGCCATGGACTACAAACGCGCCGAGAACGACACCGACGACTACGACGTCAGCTTCAAGACCACCGCGCGTCACGGGCGCTGGCGGCATAACGCCGAAGGCGAATACAACCGCGAGAGCAAGGACGATGTCACCACCACCAACAACTGGAGCGCCGAGTACGCGCTGGACCGCTTCATTACCGAGCAGTGGTTCTGGCAGGGAAGGGCGGAGTACAAGCGCGATCAGATCGAAGACCTAGCCCGCCAACGCACTGTCGGTACCGGTCCGGGCTACCAGTTCTGGGATGACGAGTTGGGCGCATTTTCCTTGAGTTCGCTGATCAACCGCAGCGACTTCGAATATCGCGACGGTGACAAGGACAACTTCTATGCCGCGTCTTTGAAGTGGGATTACAACCGTTACCTGATCGGCAAGCGTGTCGAGTTCTTCACCACCGGTGAGGTGGGCAAGCCATTTGGCGGTGTCGCCGACTACACCCTGGATGCGGAAATGGGCCTGCGCTACAAGGTGACCGAGTGGGCGTCGCTCAACCTCAAGGCCGAAAAAGACCTGATCAAGGGCACTGACGACAGCGACCTGAGCAAGACGCGCTACACCGCAGGCTTCGGCGTTACCTGGTAAGGGCAGCTGCGAGCTGCAAGTCGCAAGCTGCAAGAAAAAGCACGGTGGTTGCAGGGCCGCAGCCCTTGCTTTTTCTTGCAGCTTGTAGCTTATAGCTTGCAACTGATTCTTGTTCGAGGTTCTTGCCGTGAGTATCAACGCCCTTCGCCCTGCCCGGGAACTGCTGCTCAAGGAGTACCGCGGGGTGCTGTCGACGCATTCCAAGTCCATGCCTGGTTTTCCGTTCGGCTCGGTGGTCCCGTACTGCCTGGATGCTGAAGGCCATCCGCTGATCCTCATCAGCCGCATCGCCCAGCACACCCATAACCTGCTCAAAGACCCCAAGTGTTCGCTGCTGGTCGGCGAGCGTGAGGCCGAGGACGTTCAGGCGGTGGGGCGCCTGACCGTGATGGCCGAAGCCCACAAGCTGACCGAGGACGCCGCCATCGAAGCGGCTGCCGCACGTTACTACCGGTATTTCCCTGAGTCGGCCAACTACCACAAGGCCCACGACTTCGATTTCTGGGTACTACAGCCGGTGCGCCACCGTTATATCGGTGGCTTTGGCGCAATCCACTGGCTCGATCAGGTCACACTGGCCAACCCCTTCGCCGGCAAGGCTGAGGCCAGCATGGTCGAGCACATGAACAGCGACCATGCCAATGCCATCGCTCACTACGTCGAACTCACCGGCCTGCCGCGCACGGCGCCGGCCGAACTGGTCGGCATCGACAGCGAAGGCATGCACCTGCGCATCGGCCAGGCCGTTTACTGGCTGGCCTTCCCGGAAACGTGCAATACGCCGACACAAGTCCGCGAAGCCTTGGTCTTGTTGGCCCGCGCGCAACAGTGGCCGGTTGCGGCGACGACCGAGGGTTGAAAACCCAGGACGACGCATCCATCTGAAGGTCTTACAGGAAGATTCTCTTCCGTCGAGGAATTCTTGATGCGTGCCTTTCTATTGCTGTTTCTGATTTTCCCTGTGCTCGAGCTGTTCGTCTTCGTCAAGGTTGCAGGGGCGATCGGTTTCTTCCCGGCGCTGTTGCTGATCATCGCCGGTTCCGCCCTGGGCGTGCTGGTGATGCGTTTTGCCGGCCTGGCGACGGCCCTGCGGGCGCGTGAAAGCCTGCAACGTGGCGAGCTGCCTGCCGAGGACATGTTCCAAGGGCTGATGTTGGCTGTCGGTGGCGGCCTACTGGTGGTGCCGGGCTTTATCAGCGATGTACTGGGCTTGTTGTGCCTGCTGCCGTTCACCCGCCGCCTGGTGGCCGGCAAGCTGCGTCAGCGTGCCGAGGCGCAAGCGATGCGCCAGCGTGCCTTCCAGGACGATCCCTTCCAGGCCCAGCCGCGCGAGGGCGCTCAGCGTCCGAACGTGATCGAAGGCGAGTACGAGCGCCGCGACCAGTGATTGCTGGCGGGCGCCAGGCAGTCTGGGTTTTGGATCACGGACACCCACTTGAGTAAAAAATTTCTGCAGCAAGCCTTGTAATCGAATCAGGCGGCCTCATGTAGTGGTCACCGCAAGGTTTCTGGTGGTTGCACCAGACATGACTCAGGTGGTTCGCCCAACGCGGGCCACCCCCGGCAACGCCGGATTGCATCAACCCGCCGGTGTCTATACCGGCCGATGAAAACCACAATTTGGGAGAGATCGACAATGAAGCTTCGTCCTCTGCATGACCGCGTCGTCATCCGTCGCAGCGAAGAAGAATCGAAAACCGCTGGCGGTATCGTTCTGCCAGGTTCGGCCGCTGAAAAACCAAACCGCGGTGAAGTCGTCGCCGTCGGCACCGGTCGCATCCTGGACAACGGCGAAGTACGTGCGCTGGCCGTGAAAGTGGGTGACAAAGTGGTTTTCGGCCCTTACTCGGGCAGCAACACCGTGAAAGTCGATGGTGAAGACCTGCTGGTCATGGCCGAGAACGAGATTCTCGCCGTCATCGAAGGCTGATTTCCCCGACTTCCCGTTACTCCAAAGATTTTCAAGGATTAAACGATCATGGCTGCTAAAGACGTAAAATTCGGCGATTCCGCTCGTAAGAAAATGCTGGTTGGTGTCAACGTACTGGCTGACGCCGTCAAAGCGACCCTCGGCCCGAAAGGCCGCAACGTGGTTCTGGCCAAGAGCTTCGGCGCACCGACCATCACCAAGGACGGCGTTTCCGTCGCCAAAGAGATCGAACTCAAAGACGCTTTCGAGAACATGGGCGCCCAGCTGGTCAAGGAAGTTGCTTCCAAGGCCAACGATGCTGCTGGTGACGGCACCACCACCGCCACCGTTCTGGCTCAAGCCATCGTCAACGAAGGCCTCAAGGCCGTTGCCGCCGGCATGAACCCGATGGACCTCAAGCGCGGTATCGACAAGGCCACCGCGGCTGTCGTCGCCGAACTGAAGAACCTGTCCAAGCCATGCGCCGATTCCAAGGCCATCGCCCAGGTCGGCACCATCTCCGCCAACTCCGACAGCTCCATCGGTGAAATCATCGCCGAAGCCATGGAAAAAGTCGGTAAAGAAGGCGTGATCACTGTTGAAGAAGGCTCGGGCCTGGAAAACGAACTGTCCGTCGTCGAAGGCATGCAGTTCGACCGTGGCTACCTGTCGCCGTACTTCGTCAACAAGCCAGACACCATGGTCGCTGAGCTGGAAGGCCCGCTGCTGCTGCTGGTCGACAAGAAGATCTCCAACATCCGTGAGCTGCTGCCGGTGCTGGAAGCTGTTGCCAAGGCCGGTCGTCCGCTGCTGATCGTCGCTGAAGACGTCGAAGGCGAAGCCCTGGCTACCCTGGTCGTCAATAACATGCGCGGCATCGTCAAGGTCGCTGCGGTCAAGGCTCCGGGCTTCGGCGATCGCCGCAAGGCCATGCTGCAGGACATCGCCGTCCTGACCGGCGGCCAGGTCATCTCCGAAGAAATCGGCCTGACCCTGGAAACCACCACCCTGGAGCACCTGGGTAACGCCAAGCGCGTCATCCTGTCCAAGGAAAACACCACCATCATCGACGGTGCTGGCGTTGACGCCGACATCGAAGCACGCGTCAAGCAGATCCGTGCCCAGATCGAAGAGACTTCCTCGGACTACGACCGTGAGAAGCTGCAAGAGCGCCTGGCCAAGCTGGCTGGCGGTGTTGCCGTGATCAAGGTCGGTGCTGGCACCGAAGTCGAGATGAAAGAGAAGAAAGCCCGCGTTGAAGACGCCCTGCACGCTACCCGTGCAGCCGTTGAAGAAGGCGTGGTGCCTGGCGGTGGTGTTGCCCTGGTTCGCTCCCTGGCTGCTATCGTTGACCTCAAAGGCGACAACGAAGACCAGAACGTCGGTATCGCTCTGCTGCGTCGCGCTGTCGAAGCGCCGCTGCGCCAGATCACTGCCAACGCCGGCGACGAGCCAAGCGTTGTCGCTGACAAGGTCAAGCAAGGTTCGGGCAACTACGGCTACAACGCCGCTACCGGCGAATACGGCGACATGATCGAGATGGGTATCCTGGACCCAGCCAAGGTCACCCGTTCGGCGCTGCAAGCCGCTGCCTCGATCGGTGGTCTGATGATCACCACCGAAGCCATGGTTGCCGACCTGCCGGAAGACAAGCCAGCTGCTGGCATGCCTGACATGGGCGGCATGGGTGGCATGGGCGGCATGATGTAAGCCAGCCTTACCCCCTGTTGTAAGCAAAGCCCCGGCTAGTGATAGCCGGGGCTTTTTCATGTGCGCCAACCCGTCAATCGCGGTGGCTGCACGTCCCCCTGTAGGTGCGGCCTCGCCGGGGCGCCGGACCGGCGAGGCCGCTCCTACAGGGACGTGGGTATTCAGGCCACGCCGCGCTCGGTCACCGGCACCTTGGCGATCCCTCGGCGATACAGCACCAGGTAGTAGCAGCCCAGCCCGATCAGCCAACAGAACACCGCCGTCCAGATGTTGTGCGACAAGAAATGCGCGCCCTGCATCATCCGCCCCACCGAGAGCAGCGAGCCCGCGACGAACGCCAGCCCCAGCGCGGCCTTGGCCAGGCGTGGCTTGCGATCACGCAGCACGAAGAACAATGCGAACAGGCAGAAACCGGTGGCCGCATGGCCGCCTGGCCAGCACAGGCCGGGCTTGTCGGTGGGCGGACGCGGTTCGAGCAGCTTGCTGTAGGTTTCCTTGCCGCCAAACTGAGTCAGGCTCCATGGGCATTGCACCTGGGTCAGTTGCTTGAGCGGGGTGACGAATGCGGTCGACAGGCCCAGCGCCAGTACCAGGCAGCCCAGTTCGCGACGCCAGCCATACAGGCGCTGAACGAAGAAGCTGGCGATAAAGCCCACCACGGCCAGCAGGCCGAACACGATCACACCTTGCTTGACCCGGTCATGCAGGATGTTTTCCAGCAGGTAGCTGTGGCGTCCGATGAACTCTCCGGCTTGCTGGTCGAAGAACAGGTCGGCGATGTTCATGTCGATCGAGGTCGACTCAAGCAGGATCAAGGCGAGGATGGTGGCGATCGGAATGCCCAGGTACAGCCATGGGTTGAGCGGGCGAGGGCGGATGGTTTCCTGCATGGCGACTCCAAGGGACAGAAAAAGACCGGGCATTGTGGTCTGGCCGCTATCCTGTGTCCGTGAAGGATGAGTGAAAAAACTGTCAACTTCGGCGATATTTCCACAGCACTGGCACAGTGCGCGCGATGGCCTTAAGCTGCCGCCAGCCGCGCCGCGCGAAGCGACGCCCAGGAGACCTCGATGCGTATTCTTTTGGTTGAAGACAACCGCGATATTCTAGCCAACCTTGCCGACTACCTCGGCATGAAAGGCTACACCGTCGATTGCGCCCAGGACGGCCTGTCGGGCCTGCACCTGGCTGCCACCGAACACTACGACTTGATCGTGCTCGACATCATGCTCCCAGGCATCGATGGCTATACGCTGTGCAAGCGCCTGCGCGAAGATGCCCGGCGCGACACGCCAGTGATCATGCTCACCGCCCGCGACCAACTCGACGATCGCCTGCAGGGCTTCCGTTCCGGGGCTGACGACTACCTGCTCAAGCCGTTCGCGCTGTCGGAGTTGGCGGCGCGCATCGAGGCGGTACTGCGCCGCGCCCAGGGTGGCGGACGGCGTACCTTGCAGGTCGCTGACCTGAGCTACGACCTCGACACCCTCGAAGTCACCCGTCAGGGCCGCCTGCTCAAGCTCAACCCGGTTGGCCTGAAACTGTTGGCGGTCCTGATGCAGAAAAGTCCCCACGTGCTGCGTCGCGAGGTGCTGGAGGAAGCCCTGTGGGGCGACGACTGCCCTGACAGCGACAGCCTGCGCAGCCACGTCCACCAGCTTCGCCAAGTGATCGACAAGCCGTTCGAAAAACCGTTGCTGCATACGGTCCATGGCGTTGGCTATCGCCTCGCCGAGGGTCGCGATGGAGTTTAAGCAAAGCCTTGCCCAGCGCATCATCATCGCTTTCGCGCTGATGAGCGCGCTGGTAGCCGGCGCCTTCGCGTTCGGTATCGTCGCCACGGTGCACCTGGTCGAGGAGCGCCTGATTTCCTCGGTGCTCGGCGGTGACCTACAGCGTCTGCTACGCATGGACAGCGTCAGCGACTGGAGCCACCGTCCGCGGCCGGACCAGTTGTTCTACTTCAGTGGCGGGCGTGATGAGTTCGAAATGCCCAAGGACCTGCGTCACCTGAATCCGGGCTTCCATGAGGTGTTCCGTGACCAGCTCTCGTACCACGCCATGGTCGAGATCGTCGACGGTCGCCGTTACGTGCTGTTGCAGGACCAAAGCGATTTCGAAGAGCGCGAGCGGGTGCTGTTCGCGGTGGTCGTGGTCGGCTTCGTGCTCAGCCTAGCGCTGGCGGTGATTCTCGGTTGGCTGTTGGCGCGCCGGGTCATGGCACCGGTCATTCGCCTGGCCCGACAGGTACGCCACCGCGACCAGTTGCTGGGTTTGGCACCTCCGTTGGCGCCGGACTACGCGGCGGACGAGGTGGGCCAGTTGGCGGTGGCGTTCGACGACACGTTGGGCCGGTTGCGCGATGCCTTGACCCGTGAGCGTCTGTTCACCAGTGATGTCAGCCACGAGCTGCGTACGCCGCTGATGGTCTTGGCCACTTCCTGCGAACTGCTGATCGAGAACCCCAACCTCGATAGCCGTTCACGCAGCCAGGTGGAGCGCATCGCGCGGGCGACCGAGGAGATGCGCGAACTGGTCAAGACCTTCCTGATGCTGGCCCGTGCGCAGCGTGACGAGGGAGCCGTGGCCTCTCAGGCGACCCTGCGCGAGGTGGCCGACGATCTGACCGGGGTGTGGCGCGACACCATCGAGCAGAAAGGCCTGACCCTGCACTACGATGGCCAGGTCGGTGCAAGCCCTGTGTTGTACAACGCCACGTTCTTGCAGTCGGTCATGGGCAACCTGTTACGTAACGCGGCGCATTACACCGATAGCGGTTATATCCGCCTGAGTTTGCAAGGTGACGGTTTCAGTGTCGAGGACAGTGGTGTTGGCATCCCCGAAGAACAGCGCGAGGCGATGTTCCGGCCTTTTGTACGGGGTGACGAGCGCCGTGGCGAGGGTTTGGGGTTGGGCCTGTCATTGGTACAGCGGATCTGCGACGACCAGGGTTGGCGGGTCACCTTGACCACCACCTTGCCCCATGGCTGCCGGTTCCACGTGGATTTGAGCCAGGGCCGCGCTGCGCTGCACAGCGACGTAGGGGGCAGGCAAGCCTCGGATCTGACGTAGTTTTTTGTAAAACTCAAGGTGCGCGGATGACAGTTTTTTCACATCGGCATGACCTGATTCCAACGCTTGCCTGAATAAGGTGTGCGCACTGGAGTCAGGAGATACCTATGCGCACCCCCACCAAACTTGAATTTTCAGACAAATACGACCAAGAGCATGCTCAGGAGTATTTTCTGAAGCACCAGGACGGCCTGGCCCGACGCCTTTCGCACAAGCGTGATGAACAGCTGGCCCGGCGTGCCCTGGCGCTGGCTGGCGAGCCCGGTCTAGTGCTCGACCTGCCCTGCGGCGCTGGCCGCTTCTGGCCGCTGCTGGCGGAAAAACCTAACCGCGTGATCATCGGTGCGGACAACTCTGCTGCGATGATCGAGACGGCCTGCGCGGCACAACCGCCAGAAGTGGTCGCGCGGGTACGCCCTTTGCAGACTTCAGCCTTTGCCATTGATCTGCCCGATAACGCCGTGGACAGCATTTTCTGCATGCGCTTGTTCCACCACATCGGCGAAGCAGAGCACCGCAAGCAAATTTTGTCGGAGTTTCAACGGGTTAGCCGCGACAGCGTGATACTGTCGCTGTGGGTCGATGGTAACTTCAAGGCCTGGCGACGCCGTAAGCTGGAGGCGCGCCGTAGCGCTAAAAGCGAGCCAGGCAGCTACCAGAATCGCTTCGTGTTACCTGCGCACACAGTCGAGCAAGAGTTCGCATCCGCAGGTTTCAGAATTCAGGAGCGCCTGGACTTTCTGCCGCTCTATGCGATGTGGCGAGTTTATGTATTGCGCAAGGGATAAGGAAACCGATGGCAGTGGCCCAGAGACGATCCGAGCAGTTCGAGTTTTACTGGCAGCAGCAGGGTGAATGGGTCGAGGAGCCCAATCAGCGACGTGGCGGCGAGAGCGGCGTGCAGCGCTTGTGCGACGCCAGCGGCCAAGTGCTGTATGCCAAGCGTCAGGTGGGCCATATCTACCGCAGCCTGAGGCATCCGTTCGGGCGGCCGACGGTACTGCGTGAGCTTGATGCGCTGAACAGCTTCGAGCAATTGGGGGTACGTGTACCACGCATCGTTTACGCGGGCGCCGAGCGCAGTGACGATCAGCAGTGGCATGCGCTGTTGATCAGCGAAGCCCTCGATGGGTTCGTCGACCTGGAAACCTGGCTCGCCGAAGGGGCCCGCGAGCGTTATGCGCCGGTGGTTCACGAGCGCATGCTCAAGGATCTGGCGGATAACCTGGCGCGCATGCACCTGGGGCATTGGCAACATGGTTGCCTGTACGGCAAGCACGTGTTCGTGAAAGTGATCGGTGAGGGTGAGCAGGCCCAGGCAGAGGTGGCATTGCTGGACTTGGAAAAGTGCCGTCGGCGGATCAGTTGTCAGCGGGCGGCCTACAACGATTTGCGTCAGTTGCGTCGCCACTCGTCGTTGGACGAGGCGCACTGGAAAACCTTGCTCTACTTTTACCAGAGGGCGTTTGGCAGCGCTGTCAAAGGGTTGGAGTAATGAAACTAGAAATCGCTCGAGGTTTGTTCCTGGTCGCGGCGCTTGGTGTCACGACCCTCGCATTTGCGGCTTGGGAAGAGCCGAGAATGATGGTGTTGAGTCAGGCACAGGTGCCCGGGGTAGCGTCGCTGCCGCGGGTGGCCAAGGTCGAGCAGAGTCGGGTCGAGCCCGATCATGATTTCTTGTTGTTTTTGTTTGGGATGCGGCAGGGGTTGCGGCCGTTTGGGTGATGGCTGGTTAGGCTAGGGTTGGGTTGGTTTGAAAGTTGTATGCGCATTCATTAGTGATGTCGACTTTGAGTCACCTTTCCGCCTTTACGGCGGGTCCCTTTTTGAAGCATCAAAAAGGAACCAAAAAATGCTCGCTCCATCATCCGGCCCCTGCGCTTCGCTCCGGGGTTCCCTCGCTGCGGTGACTTGCGGGCCCGCGCGGCCTCCGACTTGCTGCGCAAGTCTACATCTCGCGCCTTCGGCTACGCCGAAGGGTGCTGCGCACCTTGGGCCCTCCAGTCACCTTCGCTCGGCCTACTGAAGTCGCGAAGTTACGGGTGGCGCCTGGGCTTGCGCAGCTAACCGCTAGTTACAGATGTGGGAACTCTGGGTTACAGGACTGCGCCAAGCCTGAGTCCAGCGCTGCACCTGTAGGAGCGGACTTGTGCCGCGCACACCGGCGTAGCCGGTGCCATCCACCGCGTTGCCTGCTTCGCGGGACAAGCCCGCTCCTACAGGATTGTGCAAAACCTGAATTGCTCAAAACTTCAGACCTTGCTCTTGCTCTTGCTCTTGCTTCTAAGCGCGCAATAGCCCAGGCGCCGCCAATTGCGACTTCAGTAGGCCGAGTGTAGGCGTCTGTAGGGCCAGGTGCGCAGCACCCTTCGGCGTAGCCGAAGGCGCGAGATGTAGACTTGCGTAGCAAGTCGCAGGCCCGCGGGCCCGAAAGGCGCCGGAGCGAGGGAACCCCGGAGCGCAGCGCAGGGGCCGGATGATGGAGCGAGCATTTTTTGGTTCCTTTTTGATGCTTCAAAAAGGGACCCGCCGTAAGGGCGGAAAGGTGCCGAAAAGTCGACATCGTCAATAAATGTGCATACATTTCCAAAAACAAACCCTTATAAACCGGCCCCTCCCCGATGCCCCAAAACCGTATAAACACAAGGCAACACAAACAGCGTAAACAGCGTCCCCACTGACATCCCTGTGGCAATGACCACGCCGATATCGAACCGGCTCACCGCCCCGGCGCCACTGGCCAGTATCAACGGCACCATGCCGAACACCATGGCCGCCGTGGTCATCAGCACCGGACGCAAGCGAATCGCCGCCGCTTCTTCGATAGCTGCACGTGCCCCGAGGCCCTTTTCCTCACGTAGCTGGTTGGCGAATTCGACGATCAGGATTCCATGCTTGGTAATCAGCCCAATCAAGGTCACCAGCCCCACCTGGGTATAGATGTTCATGCTCGACACCCCCAGGAACAGCGGCAACAGCGCCCCACAGATCGACAGCGGCACGGTCACCAGGATCACCAACGGATCGCGGAAACTTTCGAACTGCGCCGCCAGCACCAGGAAGATAATCGCCAGCGCCAAGCCAAAGGTCACCCATAGCGCGCTGCCCTCCTGCACGAATTGCCGGGCGGTCCCTGCGTAATCGATGGAGAACCCCTCGGGCGCCTCTTCGCGGGCGATGCTGCGTACCGTGTCCAGGGCCTCGCCCATGCTCACCAGTGGAAAGCCCTGAATGATCGCCGAGTTCAACTGCTGGAACTGGTTCAACTGGCGCGGCCGGGCACGATCAGTGAGGGTGACCAGGGTCGACAACGGTAGCAGCTGGCCTTGCTCGTTCTTCACGTAGTAGCGGTTCAGCCAACCGGGTTCGGCGCGGTAAGGGCGCTCGACCTGGGCAATCACCTTGTAGCTGCGGCCTTCGAGGGTAAAACGGTTGATCTCGGCCTCGCCCAGCAAGGTCGCCAGCGTGCTCCCCAGGGTATCCATCGCAACCCCCATCTGCGCAGCCTTGGCCCTATCGATATCGACCATCACCTCAGGCTTGTCGAAGGCCAGGTCGATGTCCAGAAAGGCGAACTTGCCCGAAGCCAGGGCGCGCGTCTTGACGCGCTGGGCCACGTCGAGCAGGGCAGGGTAATCGCCTGCGGTGTTGATCACGAATTGGAACGGCAAACCTTCACCCGTGCCCGGCAGCGACGGCAGGTTGAAGCCGAAAATCTGCAACCCGCCGATTTTCCCAAGCTCGGCCTGTACCAGCGGCAGCAGCTGCATCTGCGTGCGTTCCCGCTCGTTCCAGGGCTTGAGCAGGAAACCGCCAATGCCACTCTGCACCCCGTTGAAGCCATTGATCTGGAACGACGAGTAGTACTCGGGGAAGCGCTTGAAGATCGGCGTGAACTGGTCGGTGTAGGCGTTCAGGTAGTCCAGGTTGGCGGTCTGCGGTGAGCTGCTTATCATGAAAATCACCCCTTGATCCTCGTCCGGGGCAAGCTCGTTGCGGGTGAACATCAGCAACACCGGGATCAGGCACAAGATCAGCACGGCGAGCACCATCACTACCGGGCGGCTGTCCAAGGTGGCGTGCAACAGACGCTGGTAGCGCTGTTTGAGCCGGTCGAACACGCGGTCCAGGCGCTGGGCCAGGCCGCCGTCGCTTTGCTCGCGGCGCAGCAGCAGGGCGCACATCATTGGCGACAGGGTCAGGGCGACGATACCGGAGATGATCACCGCCCCTGCCAGGGTCAGGGCGAACTCCTTGAACAGTGCGCCGGTCAGCCCGGTCAGAAAGCCGATGGGCGCATAAACTGCGGCCAGGGTGATGGTCATCGACACCACCGGCAGGGCGATTTCCCGGGCCCCCTCAAGCGCTGCGTCGAACGGCGACTGGCCTTCTTCGATATGCCGGTGGATGTTTTCCACCACGACGATGGCGTCGTCGACCACCAGGCCGATGGCCAGCACCATCGCCAGCAGGGTCAGCAGGTTGAGCGAATAGCCCATCATCTGCATGAAGAACAGTACCCCGATCATCGACAGCGGGATGGTCACCACCGGGATCAGCACCGAGCGCAACGCGCCGAGGAACAGGAATACCACCACGATAACGATCAGCACTGCCTCGCCGAGGGTTTTGATCACTTCGTCGATGGAGGCCTGGATGAACAGCGTGGCGTCGTAGGCGATCGACACCTTGAGGGTCGAGGGCAGTTGTTCTTCCAACTGCGGCATGATCCGCCGCACCTCCTTGATCACCTCCAGCGGGTTGGCCGCAGGTGTTGCCTTGATACCGATGTACACCGACGGCGTGCCGTCGAAGGAGCTGACGGTGTCGTAGTTCTCCGCGCCCATTTCGATGCGTGCGACGTCGCCCAGCAGCACCCGGCTGTCACCGCGAGTCTTGACCGGCAGTGCAGCGAAGTCTTCGACGGACTTAAGCTCGGTACGCGCATTGACGCTGGTGACGACATACTCACCTTTCACCTCGCCGGCGGCCGACAGGAAGTTGTAGCGGCGGACCGCGCTGGTCACATCCGCGGCCGACAGGCCGAACCCGGCCAGTTTCACCGGGTCCAGCCACAAGCGCATGGCGAACACCTGATTGCCGAGGATCTCGGCCTCGGCCATGCCTGGCAGGGTCGCAAGCTTGGGCTGGATCACCCGCGACAAGTAGTCGGTGATTTGCGGGTTGCTCATTTCGCTGCTGTAGAAGCTCACGTACATCAGTGCTGAAGCATCGGCTGCTTCCTTGCTCAGCACCGGGTCTTGCGCATCCTGTGGCAGCTTGTTGCGCACTTCGTTGGCCTTGGCCAGCAATTGGGTGAACAGCCGGTCGCTGTCGGCGCCCACGCGGGCGTAGATCGAAATGACCGAGAAGTTCTGCCGGCTCACCGAGGTCATGTAGTCGATACCGTCGGCGCTGGCCAGGCTCTGTTGCAGAGGCTGGGTGATGTAGCCCTGAATGGTCTCGGCGTTGGCTCCTGGGTAGGCGGTGGTCACGGTGATCAGGGCGTTTTCCATCTGCGGGTACTGGCGGATCTGCAACTTGCTCCAGGCTTGCAGCCCCAGTAGCAGGATCAGTAGGCTGACCACGCACGCGAGCACGGGACGACGGATGAACGGGTCGGTGAAGGCCATGCCGGGTCCCTCAGTCGGTGCCGGAGGCAGTGGGCTTGAGGGCTGTGTCAGTGCTGATATGCACCGTGGCGCCCGGGGTGAGCTTGAGCTGACCAGCGGTCACCACCTGGTCGCCCGGATGCAGGCCTTTGCTCACCACGACCCAGCCGTCACGCCGCTCGCCGGTCTGCACCGTACGCTGCTCGGCGATCAGCGGCGCTTCGGCGTTTTGCCCGGCGTCCTTGTTCGATGTGATCACGTACACCGAATTGCCGTAGAGGGTGTAGGTGATGGCATTTTCGGGCACCACCACCTGTGGGCTGGGGCCGGGCAGCAGCACTTGCAGGCTTGCGAACATGCCCGGCAGAAGCTTGCCATCAGGATTGGCCAGGGTCGCGCGTACCAGCAGGTTGCGGGTGCTTTCCTCGATTTTGGGGTTGATCGCGCTGATGTTGGCAGGGAAGGTCTGGCCCGGATAGGCCGCCACCTGTACCTGCACTTGCTGGCCCAAGGCAAGCTGCGGCAGGGCTTGCTCGGGCACGTTGAAGTCGACGTAGAGACTGGAAAGGTCTTGCAGGGTCGCAAGCACCGTACCGCTGGGCAGGTAGGCCCCGACGTCCACCTGGCGGATGCCGATGGTGCCGCTGAACGGCGCGTTGATGCGCTTTTTCGCAAGGGTCGCCTTGAGTTGACTGACCACGGCCTGATTGCGCCGGTACTGTGCACTGAGGCGGTCGAATTCGCCGCGCGAGATGGCCGAGTCACCGACCAGCTGGCTGCCGCGCCCGAAGTCCACCTTGGCCAGGCCCAGGTCGGCCTCGGCGGTCGCCAGTTGTGCGGTTTCCTGGTCGTTGTCCAGTTGCAGCAGCAACTGCCCGGCCTTGACTGGCTGCCCGGACTCGAAATAGAGCGCCTTGACGGTGCCGGCCACTTCCAGGCTCAGCTCCACGCCCTGGTAGGCCTTGAGGCTGCCGACCGTTGGCAGGCGTTCCTGCCACTGGCGCAGCTCGGCGTGGGCCGCGGCGACGCTGACCGGCGGCTTGGGCTGCGAGAACATCTGTACCTGCCGGTAGATGGAGAGGCCTTTGATGCCTCCCAGAATCAGCACGATCAGCAGGACGACGGCCAACATGATCAGCATGCGGCGGCGCAACATGGTCCGGTTCCCTGGAGGCGAGGTGAGGGTGGGGTTGTACGCGCGCGAGCATCCTGCCCATGGGCGATGGGAGAAGTATTGTCGAGATTTGCGAAAAGGGGAGGGAAACCCGGCGTACGTATCGCGGGCTTACCCCGCGACACGGCCGCTACAGGTGCGTGAGCGATCAGGCCAGATGCAGGTGGTTATCCCAGAACCCGGAAGGCAAGTTCATCGGTTGCCCGATCAGTGCCGGCTTGCGGCAGTCATAGAAGCGGCAGCGCCCCTGGCCGGAGGTGACCACGAAGCCGTCTTTTACCGCACCTACACCTGCACAGTCAGGCATCGGCGCATCGAGCTTCACCGCGCCGCTGTCCAGGTCCCAGATGAACAACCGGTTGGCACGTGGCGCCGTCAGTGCGACCAGGCGCAGGTCGCTGTGGATGGCGACGCTGGCGGTGTACTGGGCCATCGACTGCAACTGGTATTCCGGCACCGGAAAGGCCTTGAACGGCTCGCCCGGACGCTTGATCGCCAGTAGCTCGGCGGTTTCCTCTGCGCCACCCATGAACTGCTGGCAGGCGGCAATCGTGCCATCCTCGCCTATGGCCAGGTGACGCACGCTGTTCATCTGCTGGGCCAGGGTTTCCTTGCTCAGCAATGTGCCGTCACGCTGCATCAGCACCAGGCTCGGCTGCATGGCGTCGAGGTTCATCTCGACCCGGCTTTCGGCCTCGGTACGGATGCCGCCGTTGGCCACCACCAGTGTTTCGCCGTCGGGTAGCCAGGCAACTTCGTGGGGGCCAATGCCGTGGGTCGGGATTTCGCCGGTGTGCACCAGGCGCTCACCGTCGAAACGGTATACGCCCAGCACCCCGCGCCCGGGGTCGGTGGTATCGTTCTCGGTGGCGTACAGCCACTCGCCGCCCTTGTGGATCACGGCATGGCCGTAGAAGTGCCGATCAGGCTGCGAGACAAGGGTCTGCAACAAGCGCCCGTCGCGCAGGTCGATCAGGTAGCTTTCGGTGCCTGGCCGGCGTGCCACGAACAGGGCGATGGGCCGCTCAGGATGGTTGATGATCGCGTGGCAACGCTGCGCCACCTCGGTGCTGAACACCTCGGTGCCGTCCAGGCGAAACCCGACGGCATAGTGTTTGCCGTTGCCATCATCGCGCGCCGAGAGCAGCAGAGGTTGGCTGCCTTTGCTGCGAAACAGGCTCCAGCCGCCTAGGGTCAGGGCGCTGAGCAATACGCTACCGAGTTTGAGGGCCTGGCGTCGCAGCATGATCAGTCACCGTCGTTGGCATTGAAGCCCAGCTGGATGTTCAACGCTTTGGCCAACTCGCCTTCGTGCAGGCGGTGGAGGACGTTGAGGCTGTCGTAGATCTGGTTGAGTTTCTGCTGGCCGGCTGGGTCGGCCAACAGCTCGCCCAGGCTCTGCTGGTTGTCGGCCAGCAGCTTGAGCGAGGTCGCGTAGGCGTCGTCGATCTTCTGCGCCAGGGCGGCCTGGTCTTTGCCCAGCAGGGCGCGCAGGCCCTGGTTGTCGACGCCCTGCCACACGGTTTCGGCGGCCTTGAGCGAGGCCTCCAGGCTCTTGAGCGAGGAATGGCTGCGCCAGGCTTCGGCCTGCAGCGGTTGCGCGATGCCTTTGCTTTGGCGGCCCATCGGTGCGCCGAGCTTCTTCTTCAGGGTGTCCAGGGCGGTGACCTGGGCACGCAGCAGGTCGGCGATCGCCTCGTGGGAGTCGGCGTAGCGCTGGTTGGGGAACTTGGTCATCTGCGAGAGCATGCCGTCGGTGCTGTTCCAGCTCTTGAGGATTTCCTCGGCCAGGGCTTGCTGATGCTCGGCGATGGCTACCAGCAGCGGGCAGTAGCGGGCTTTTTGTTCGGCCGTGGCGACGTCAGGCTTGCTGTCGAAGAGGATGTATTCGTAGGCGGACAGGCCACGCACCACGACGCTGGCCTTGCCCAGCGAGTCCTTGTCCACCGGTTTGTCGCCGTTGAGCAGTTGCTCGACCTGACGCCCGACCAGGTTCTTCTTGTCAGGCCAGAACTGTACCTGCCAGGCGCGGTTGCCTTCGGCCAGCGGGCCGACCAGCAGCGGTTGCAGTTCTGCCCAGGCTTTCTGCGCGTTGAGGAAGTCGGCGCGGGCGGTGTCCAGCGAGGTCTTGCCTTCGCAGTAGGCCAATGCACTGGCGGCCAGGTTGCGGTCGGCTTCGACCCAGCGGCTGTAAGTGGGCAGGATCACTTGCTTGGCGATCGCCGCAGAGGTTACCGCTTGCGGGTCTTGCGGCGAGCAGGCGCCGAGGGCGAGGGCGGCAAGGCTGGTGAACAACAGTTTGGGTCGGAACATGCCCGGCTCCTTGTGCGGTTTAAAGGGAGTTCAGGAACGCCAGCAGCGCGTCGCGCTGCTCGGCGTTGAAGGTCAGTACCTGGTCGCGCGCCGCTTGAGCTTCGCCGCCGTGCCAAAGCACGGCTTCGAGCAGGTTGCGGGCACGGCCGTCATGCAGGAAACGGCTGTGGCCGCTGACGGTCTCGCTCAAGCCAATGCCCCACAGCGGCGGGGTGCGCCAGTCCTGGCCATTGGCGGCGAACTCGGTGCGTTCATCGCTCAGGCCCGGCCCCATGTCGTGCAGCAACAGGTCGCTGTAGGGGCGGATCACCTGGCCGGCCAGTTCTGGCTCGGCGGCGTCCTTGGCGGTGGTGAACTGGGGGGTGTGGCAGGCCTGGCAGCCAGCCTGGAAGAACAGGTTCTTGCCGGCCAGGACCTGCGGGGCGTCGACGTCGCGGCGGGCCGGGACCGCCAGGTTGCGGGTGTAAAAGGTGATCAGGCGCAGGATGTTGTCGCTGACTTCCTTTTCGCCATCCACGCCGTCGCCGTTGGGCGCTGCCAGGCAATCGACTTGTGCCGGGGTGCAGTCGTCCTTCGGTTGCAACGTGCTGGTCAGGCCCATGTCGCCGGCGAAGGCGTGTACGTTCTGCTGGTTGACGTTGGGCTGGCCGGCTTTCCAGCCGAAGCGGCCGATCACGGTCTTGCCTTGGGCGTCGTCCCAGACACGGTTGGCGCGGCCACGGATACCGTCACGGTTGCGGTCGTCCGGGTCTTCGTGGGCCAGCAGGTCGGCCTCGGGGATGGCTTCGAGCAGGCCCAGGCCGATCATCGGCGGGGCGACCCGGGCCGAGAAGCGGGTGTCCGGGTGCATCGGGCCATAGCCTAATTGGGTGATGTGCAGCGTCGGGCGTTGCAGTTCGACCTGATGACCGTCTTTGAAGGTTACGGTGTGGCTGTCATAGCGCACGCGGACCTTGCCTTCTGGCGCAACGCCAGGGATCGCCATGTCCTGTAACTGGGTGCCGTAGGTCGGTTCCGGGACCACGCCGAGGCGCTCGATCTCACCGGCGAGATAGGGTTGATCGGGGATCGACAGGCGCACCAGCATGGACACCGCGTTGCTGTCGTCTGGCGCGGGCGGGTGGCCGCGTCCGTCGCGCACGTGGCAGTTCTGGCAGGCGTTGGTGTTGAACAGCGGGCCGAGGCCGTCGCGGGCCGTGGTGGTGCTCGGGGCGATTACCCAGGGGCTGCGAAAGAAGCTGTTGCCCACCGAAAAATCCAGGCGTCGTTCGGGCGAAAGGTTGGCCGAGGGCAGCGAATAAGCACCACGGTCGTTGCGTTGCACCGTTGTGTTGCCTCCCGAGAGGGCTTCACCGGGCTCGGCCTGGGTGAAGCGCGGTGCGTCGTCGCAGGCGGTGAGGGTGAGGGCCAGTAGCAGGGGGCTTAGGCGGAGCAAGGACATCGATAATCCTGGACGTAGGCGAAAAACCGGCGTGCAAGCTTAGCAGGCCGGGGAGGGGAAAACAGCTGCAAGCTTCAAGCTGCAAGCCTCAAGAAAACCCGCGCCAGTCGCAGCTCTAGCTTCTAGCTTGCAGCTAAAAAAACAGGCGGCCATGGCCGCCTGTTTTCTGCCGCAACGATCAGAACTCGTGATCGGCGGTGTCCGGGTTCAGGTTGTCGATCCCCAGCTTGCCAGCGGCTTGCTCGATTGCACCGGTCTGCTTGACCAGCGATGCGATGGCGTCGCGCACGATCTGGTTGCCGGCCGCGTTGTCGGCGGCGATCAGTTGGTCGTAGTGCTCACCCTTGAGGGCGTGATCGACCATGACCTGAATCTTGGCTTCGGTGGCTTCGAGGTCGGCCTTGAGCGTAGCGTCGGTTGCAGGATCGGCCTTGGCCACCAGCGAAGACAGGCTCGGGCCGGTCATCTTGGTGCCGTCGACACGGGTGTACTCGCCCAGGTAGACGTTGCGGATGCCCTTGGCATCGTAGAAGTGCGAGTAGTGGGTGTTGTCGCTGAAGCAGTCCTGTTCGTCTTCAGGCGAGTTGGCTTCCAGCGAAACCTTCATGCGCTCGCCAGCCAGTTCGCCCAGCGACAGGCTGCCCATGCCGAACAGCATTTTGCGCAGGCCGTCGTTGACCGGCTCGTTCTCAAGCGTTGCGCGATAGTTGTCGGCGACGTTCGGCGCCCAGTTGCCGACCATCTCTTCGAGGTCCTTGACCAGCAGCTCGGTAACCGCCTTGAGGTAGGCGCGGCGACGGTCGTTATGACCGCCAGTGGCACCTTTGCCTTCCAGGTAGTCGGAGACCGGACGCGCGCCTGCGCCTGGGCCAGTGCCGTTGAGGTCCTGGCCCCAGAGCAGGAATTCGATGGCGTGGTAGCCGGTGGCGACGTTGGCTTCGGAACCGCCCAGCTCGTTCAAGCTGGCCAGTTTCTCAGGGGTGATGTCCTTGACGTCGACTTTTTCTTCGCCCACCTGGATCTCGGTATTGGCGATGATGTTGGCGCTGGCGGCGGGGTTGCCCAAGGCGTGTTCGTAGCTCTGGTCGACGTAGTCGATCAGGCCTTCGTCCAGTGGCCAGGCGTTCACTTGGCCTTCCCAGTCGTCGATGATGGTGTTACCGAAGCGGAATGCCTCGCTTTGCAGGTACGGAACGCGGGCTGCGGCCCAGGCTTGCTTGGCGGCCGCGAGGGTCTGCTCGTTCGGCGTGGCGAGGAATGCATCGACCGCAGTCTGCAACTGCTTGGCGGTGCTCAACGCATCGCTGTACACGGCGTAGACCATCTCGGCGTAATGCTTGACCACGGCCTTGCCGGCCGCTTCGTCGACAGCGCCGGGCGCGGCGGCCGTGGTGCTGGCGGCAGCAGGGGCCTGGGCTTGAGGTGCGCTCGCCTTGTCGTCCTTCTCGCCGCAACCGGCAAGGGCAATGGCAATGGCCAGCAGACTGGCGGAGGCCAGAGGCATTCGAATCATTGTGGATTTCCTGCGTCGTGTTGGTTGGACCAATGGTTGAGCCGTGCGCCGTGGCACGCGAAAACGACACATCATGCGAAAGATTTGCATTTGCTGTAAAGGGGTAGGGCGTGCATTTCATGCAAACGCCCGTTCCTGATGCGGGGGATGGGCTGGCCGCCGTTACAACGCCGAGACCTGATTGCGTTGCGCTTGCTTGAGGAACGCGGTCAGCTCGCGTGCCGGCAGCGGTTTGCTGTAGTGGTAGCCCTGACCTTCGTGGCAGCCCTGGGCGATGATGTAGCTTTCCTGCTCGCTGGTCTCGACACCTTCGGCGATTACCTGCATTCCGAGGCTCTTGCCCAGCTGGATGATGGCACGCACGATGGTGGCATCGTCGTCATCGTCGAGCAGGTCCTGGACAAAGCTTTTGTCGATCTTGATCTTGTCCAGCGGCAGCGATTTCAGGTAGCTCAGCGAGGAGTAGCCGGTGCCGAAGTCGTCGATGGCGATCAATGCCCCTGAGCGGCGTAGGCTCAGCAAGTGCTGGGCTGCGGTGCTGATGTCTTCCATCAGGCCGGTCTCGGTCACTTCCAGTTCCAGGCTGCGCGGCGGCAGGCGGTAAGCTTGCAGCAGGTTGTTGACCACACGTGGCAACTCGCTGTGGTGCAGTTGCACGGTGGACAGGTTGACTGCCATGCGCAGCTCGCTGAAACCTTGGTCGTGCCATTCGCGCAGTTGGCGACAGGCCTGGTCCAGGACCCATTCGCCGATGCTGATGATGTTGCCATTCTGCTCGGCCAGGGGGATGAACTGGTCCGGTGGAACCATGCCCAGCTCCGGGTGCTGCCAACGCAGCAGAGCCTCGACGCCCACTACGCGGTGGTCGCGGTAGCTGATCTGCGGTTGGTACACCAGATACAGCTGGTTGCGCGGCAGCGCCTCGCGCAGATCCTTTTCCAGCTCCCGGCGACGACGCATCTCGCTGTCGACGCTGGCGATATAGAACTGGTAGCGATTGCGCGAGCGCGCCTTGGCCAGGGTCATGGTCTGCTCGGCCTTTTGCAGCAGCTTCTCGGTGCTGTCACCGTCCTCGGGGAACAGGGTGATGCCGATGGTGGCGCGTAGGCGGATCTGCTGATGGTCGAGGTCGAAGGGTGCTTCGAGGTCGTCGAGGATGCTCTGGGCAAGCTCGGCGGCCTCGTAAGGTTGCTCGATATTGGCTTGTACCAGTGCGAACTGATCACCGCCCAGACGTGCCAGGACACCCAGGCGCCCACTGTGGGCGCGCAGGCGGTCGGCCAGGGCCAGTAGCAGTTGGTCGCCGACTTGATAGCTGAACTGCTCGTTCACGCCCTTGAAGTCGTCCAGCCCGACGCACAGTACCGCTACGCGATGTTGCAGTCGGCCACCGTCGACCAGGATCTTGTCCAGTTGTTGCTGCAGCTGCTGACGGTTGGGCAAGCCGGTGAGGAAGTCGTACTGGGCCATGCGTTGCAGGCTGTTCTCGGCCTCGTGACGCAGGTGCGTGTTGCGCTCGATCGAGGCCAGCAACTGGTTGGCAGTGTTGACCCACAGCCCCAGCTCATTGCGCTCGTGCCCCTTGAGCTGCGGGATCTGGTGTTGGCTGGGGCGGTCGGGGTTGATCTGGGTGAGGTGCTCGATGATCTTCGACAGCGGTTTGGTCAGCAGCCAGTGGTACACCAGGTACAGCACCAGGCCCATGGCCAGGGCGCGCAACACGCCGGAAATGAAGATGATCACTGCATTGATCAGGAAGCCTTCGCCGTAGCTGGAGGTGTCCAGTGTGATGCTGAGGTCGCCGTAGTACTCGCTATATGGACCGCGGCCAACCAGCTGTGTGGTGTAGGTGCGTTCCTGGCCGAGAATCGGATCGGTCAGCCAGCGCATGGACATGTCCTGCAGCGGCCTGGATTTTTCCGCCAGCATGGTTTCGTTGGGGTGGCCAATGGAGGCCATGCGCACCGATTCGTCCTGGAACAGGCCTTCCATCACCTGCATGCCCATTTCCCGGTCGAGGCTATACACCGCCTGGGTGGAAGGGTCGCGGAACATGTCGAGGATGCGCTGGGCATCGTTGTTGATGGCCTGGCGGGTCTTGTAGACGTCGTAGACAATCTGCGCGCAGCTGAGCACTACGCCCACAGCCAGCGCCGAGAGCAGCACTACCCTGAGCAACTTCACCGACAAGCTGTTGCGAAATTCCAGCTTCAATGGGGTTTCCTTAATCCATGCGCATGCCACTATTTTGCCATCAACTTTGACAACAGAATATCCACCGATTGCCGTGGTGGGCAACTCGCTTGTCGACGACGTTGCCCTTGGCTCTATATCGGTTGGACGAGCATGCGACTTGAGTGCGTTGCGTCAGCTTTCCAAGCAATTGATGTTAGCGCGCTGTGCGTCCTGAGCAAGCACCGGATGACCGATCTGTGGCGAAAAAAAACCCGGCCGAGGCCGGGTTCTTTGCAAGGCGCGAAAATCAGGCCTTGAAGGTCTTGCCTTCGAACTGCTCGGCGACGAAGGCCCAGTTGACCAGGTTCCAGAACGCCTCGACGTACTTCGGACGCAGGTTGCGGTAGTCGATGTAGTAGGCGTGTTCCCAGACGTCGCAGGTCAGCAGCGGGGTGTCGCCGCTGGTCAGCGGGCAGCCGGCGCCAATGGTGCTGGCCAGTGCCAGGGAGCCGTCGGCTTTCTTGACCAGCCAGCCCCAGCCGGAGCCGAAGGTGCCGACCGAAGTCTTGGTGAACTCTTCCTTGAACTTGTCGAAGGAACCGAAGGCGGCGTTGATGGCATCAGCCAGGGCGCCGGTCGGTTGGCCACCAGCGTTCGGTGCCAGGCAGTTCCAGTAGAAGGTGTGGTTCCAGACTTGAGCGGCGTTGTTGAAGATGCCACCCGAAGAGGTCTTGACGATCTCTTCCAGGGTCTTGCCTTCGAATTCGGTGCCTGGGACCAGGTTGTTCAGGTTCACGACGTAGGTGTTGTGGTGCTTGTCGTGGTGGAACTCCAGGGTTTCCTTGGAGATGTGCGGCTGCAGGGCATCGTGGGCATACGGCAGCGGCGGCAATTCAAAAGCCATGGTGGATCTCCTGATTCAGGTCTGTTTGCGGTGTACGCCAGGCCTCACGGGTGGCCTGTATGAAAGCGTCGACGAGTTTGTACTCTTTGCGACGCAAGGGCCCGATCATAGCACCGGGTCTGCCGCATAACCACGCAACAACTATAGGGAATAGTCGCAAGCGGCGAGCTGCAAGCGGCAAGTTTGAAGCGTGTCCGCTGCCCCCGCCTTTGCTTGCAGCTTGAAGCTCGCCACTTGCCGCTCAAGAAAAGATCAACTGCGCTGCCACCGCGAACATCATCACCGCCACCATCAGGTCGAGCATCCGCCAGGTCGCTGGCCGCGCCAGCCACGGCGCCAACCACGCCGCGCCCAGTGCCAGGGTCGAGAACCACAACAACGATGCACTCGCCGCACCGGCCACGTAGGCGCCAGGCGCAGCCTGCTGAGCGCCGAGCGAGCCGATCAGCAGCACGGTGTCCAGGTACACGTGGGGATTGAGCAGGGTCACCGCCAGGGCGCTCAGCAGTACTGCGCGGCGCGAGCGCGCGCCCTGGTCTTGTTGGTGTTGCAGGCTCTGTTTGGAGCAGGCACTGCGTAGCGCCTTGGCCCCGTACCAGATCAGGAACACCGCACCGCCCCAGCGAGCGATCGCCAGCAACATTGGGTTGTGCGCCAGCACCGTGGCCAGGCCGAACACCCCAGCGGCGACCAGGATGGCGTCGCAGACAATGCACAGCGCAGCCACCGGCAGGTGATGCTCGCGGCGCAGGCTCTGCGCCAGGACGAAGGCGTTCTGCGCACCGATGGCCATGATCAGGCCAAAGGCGACCAGCATGCCGTTCAAATAGCTTTGCCACATGGCCGATACTCCCGAAAAGATGCTGGCCAGTGTGGGGCGTCGCGCTGTATAAGAAAAACAAATAAAGCTGATCAGGCATTAGTTAAATCGATGTTCGACTATAAATTGCTCGCTGCCTTGGCTGCGGTGGTCGAGCAGGGTGGCTTCGAGCGCGCAGCTCAGGTACTGGGGCTGTCGCAGTCGGCGATCTCGCAGCGCATCAAACTGCTCGAAGCGCGGGTCGGCCAGCCCGTGCTGGTGCGTGCCACGCCGCCAAGTCCCACCGATGTGGGCCGTCAGTTGCTCAACCACGTGCAGCAGGTGCGCCTGCTGGAGCGTGACTTGCAACGCCAGGTGCCCGCTTTGGACGAACAAGGCATTCCCGAACGCTTGCGCATCGCCTTGAACGCCGACAGCCTGGCGACCTGGTGGGCCGGCGCGGTCGGCGCATTCTGCGCCGAGCACCGACTGCTGACCGACCTGGTGGTCGAAGACCAGGAGGTCGGCCTCAAGCGTATGCGTGCCGGTGAAGTAGCGGCGTGCCTGTGCGGCAGCGAGCGGCCGGTAGCCGGCGCGCGCAGCCTGGCGCTGGGGGCCATGCGCTACCGGGCCCTCGCCAGCCCTGCATTCATGGCGCGGCATTTTCCCCAGGGTTTCGAGGCGGCGCGGTTGGCCCGTACTCCCGGGATCGTCTACGGCCCGGACGACTTCCTGCAGCATCGCTACCTGGCTTCGTTGGGCATCGAGGACGGTTTCCTGCACCACCTGTGCCCCTCGTCAGAGGGCTTCCTGCGTATGACCGAGGCCGGGTTGGGCTGGGGCCTGGTGCCTGAATTGCAGGCCCGTGAGCAGATCGCCAGCGGTCAGTTGGTGGAAATCTGCACCGATACCCCCATCGATGTACCGCTGTACTGGCATCATTGGCGCAATGGCGGGCAACTGCTTGCCCAACTGACCGATCACCTGCGCCACGCGGCGCGCGACTGGCTGGTGCCCTTGTAGGCGCGGGCAGCGTCAGTTGCATCTGAAATCTGGCAAGGCGGAGTGTCACATGCGAATTCTGGTCACCGGCGCGAGCGGCTTCATCGGCGGGCGCTTTGCGCGCTTTGCCCTGGAGCAGGGCCTCGAAGTACGGGTCAATGGTCGCCGGGCCGAGGGTGTGGAGCATCTGGTCAAGCGGGGTGCGCAGTTCATTCCGGGCGATTTGGGCGACGCGGAACTGGCGCGGCGTCTGTGCCAAGGCGTCGAGGCGGTGGTGCATTGTGCGGGCGCCGTAGGGACCTGGGGGCGCTACCAGGACTTTCATCACGGCAACGTGGTGCTGACCGAGAACGTGGTCGAAGGCTGCATCAAGGAGCATGTGCGCCGTCTGGTGCACCTGTCCTCGCCATCGGTCTACTTCAATGGCCGCTCGCGCCTGGACATTCGCGAAGAGCAACTGCCCCGGCGTTTTCACGATCACTACGCGCTGACCAAGCACCTGGCTGAGCAGAAGGTCTTTGGTGCCCAGGAGTTCGGCCTCGAAGTGCTGGCGCTGCGCCCGCGCTTCGTCACCGGAGCAGGCGATGCAAGCCTCTTCCCTCGCCTGATGCAAATGCAGCGCAAAGGCCGTGTGGCGATCATCGGCAACGGCCTGAACAAGGTCGATTTCACCAGTGTGCACAACCTCAATGATGCACTGTTCAATGCGTTGTTCGCCGATGACGCGGCGTTGGGCCAGGCCTACAACATCAGCAATGGCCATCCGCTGCCGTTGTGGGATGTGGTGAACTATGTGATGCGCCGCATGGACCTGCCCCAGGTGACCCGCTACCGCAGCTACGGCCTGGCCTATAGCCTGGCGGCGCTCAACGAGGCTGCCTGCCTGCTGTGGCCCGGACGTCCGCAGCCGACCCTGAGCCGTACGGCGATGCAGGTGATGAGTCGCGATTTCACCCTCGACATCAGTCGTGCCCGCCAGTATCTGGATTACCGTCCACGTGTGCAGGTGTGGAGTGCGCTGGATGAATTTTGCGCCTGGTGGCAGGCCCAACCGGGCAATCACTGAACTGCACGCGGCGCTGATGGTCACCAGTGCGCCGCTTCGACGGTTTATAATCATTCCTCTTTGCTATCACCGTGGTTGAATGCCCATGCGTAACGACGCTCACGACGATTTCGACGACGTGCCCCCCCTGCGCGCCGGTACCCCTGATGATGACGAGCTACTGCCCGCCCATGTGGCGCGTAGTCGGCAGAAGGTTGCACGGCCGCGCAGCAATGGCCCGTTGTGGGCCCTGCTGGGGGCTTCGTTCATAGCCCTTGGCGGGCTTGGCTGGTGGAGTTTCCAGCAGATCTCGCTGATGGAGCAGCAACTGGTGGCGACCCAGGAAAGCTTCGCGCGTATCAGCGAGGAAGCCGCCGGGCGCTTGCAGGCGATCAGCGGCAAGGTCGAGGCGAGCGAGTCGTCCAGCAATACCGGCAGCGAAGCGTTGAAGTTGCAGATTCGCCAGTTGCAGGCCAGCCTGGCCGAGCAGGGCAAGCAGCAACAGGGCGTCGCCGGTCAGGCGGGCGACCTGGGCAAGCGCCTGGAGCAGGTGCTGGCCGATACCCGCGCCCAGCAGCAGGCGGTCAATGCATTGCAGGTTCAGTTGCAGGCGCAATTGAAAGCGGTGAACAGTGAGTTGGCGGCGTTGAAGTCTGGCCAGCTCGACGGCGGTAAGCTTGAGGCTGAGCTCAAGAGCCTCAGCACGGAAGTCGCGGCGCTCAAGAAGAGCAACCCCAACGCGGCCATCGAGAGCCTGGAGCAGGATGTACTGGTGCTCAAGACTCAGATCGACAACCGCCCGGCGGCAGCCTCCGGGGGCGCTTCGGTGCAGGAGTTCGATGCCTTCCGTGGGCAGACCACGCGTAACATCAGCACCCTGCAAAGCCAGATCCAGAACCTGCAACAGCAGATCAACGCCCGGCCCTGAACTAGGCGCGGGCGTGGTTAAACCCACGTCCACCGGTCAACGCAAAACCTGTGGGAGCGGGTTCACTCGCGAAGGGCCGCAGCGCGGCCCCGGCGAGTTCGCTCACAGGCGCGGATAGTCGATGTAGCCCACCGGGCCACGCCCATAGAAGGTCTCTGGATGCGCCGGGTTTAGCGGGGTATCGGCCGCCAGCCGCGCCGGCAGGTCAGGGTTGGCAATGAACGGCACGCCGAACGCCACGGCATCGGCCCAACCCGCCGCCAGCGCGGCATTGGCACTGGCCTTGTCGAAGCCTTCGTTGACGATGTACGGCCCACCGAAGGCGGCCTTGATTTGCGGCCCGAGGCTGTCGTCGGCTTCTTTCTCCCGCGAGCAGATGAACGCGATGCCGCGTTTGCCCAGCTCCCGCGCGACATAGGTAAAGGTCTCAGTGCGGTCGGCGTCGCCCATGTCGTGGGCGTCGGCGCGGGGGGCCAAGTGCACGCCGACCCGGCCGGCGCCCCACACCTCGATGGCCGCGTCAGTCACTTCCAGCAGCAGCCGTGCGCGGTTTTCCAACGAGCCGCCGTAGCGGTCGGTGCGCTGGTTGGTGCTGCTTTGCAGGAACTGGTCGAGCAGGTAGCCGTTGGCGCCGTGGATCTCCACGCCGTCGAAACCTGCGGCCTTGGCGTTCTCGGCGCCACTGCGGTAGGCCTCGACGATGTCGGCGATTTCTTCGGTTTCGAGGGCGCGTGGGGTCGGGTAGTCACTCAATGGACGCACCAGGCTCACATGCCCTTTGGGCTGGATCGCGCTGGGCGCCACCGGCAGTTCACCGTTCAGGTAGGAGGGGTGAGAGATGCGCCCCACGTGCCACAGTTGCAGGAAAATCCGCCCGCCAGCGGCGTGCACGGCCTTGGTGACGTTGTGCCAGCCGCGCATCTGTTCGTCGTTCCAGATGCCCGGGGTATCGGGGTAGCCGACGCCCATCGGGCTGACCGAGGTCGCCTCGCTCAGGATCAGTCCCGCGCTGGCGCGCTGTACGTAGTACTCGGCCATCAGCGCGTTGGGCACGCGACCTTCGTCGGCGCGGCAACGGGTCAGCGGGGCCATGATGATGCGGTTGGGCAATTCGAGGTCGCCCAGTTTGATCGGATCGAAAAGCGTGGTCATAGCGGTTACCTGCCTTGTCAAAGCGCTTGGCGCAGTTGTTCGAGGAACGCCTGGATGGTGGCTTCGTCGCGTTTGAAGAAATGCCATTGGCCGATTTTCTGGCTGTTGATCAACCCCGCGCGCTGCAAGGTGGCCAGGTGGGCGGAGACGGTCGACTGCGAGAGGCCGCAGCGTTGGTCGATCTGCCCGGCACACACGCCGTTTTCGGTGCTGTGGTACTGGTCGGGAAACTGCACGGCGGGATCTTTCAGCCAGCTGAGAATTTCTCGCCTGACCGGGTGGGCCAGTGCTTTGATGATTTCGTCGAGATCGAGTGGCATGCGGTGAGGCTCGTTGTGTATCGCGATAGGGCGAAATTTAAATCGATATTTCGCGATATACAAATATGAACGCGTTATGAGCTGAGTGCGAATCGCTATATCGCGTTATAACGATATAGGGCTTACCGGTGCTAGACTGCGCCCATGAACTACCTCGCGCACCTGCACCTGGGCGGCCCGGCGCCGCAACAACTACTCGGCAGCCTGTATGGCGATTTCGTCAAAGGATCGCTGGAGGGGCGTTTTGCGCCTGAGCTGGCGGCTGCTATCCGGCTGCACCGGCAGATCGACAGCTACACCGACAGCCACCCGTTGGTGCTGGCTGCGCTGGCGCGGTTCCCACAGGCGCGCCGACGTTTTGCCGGGATCGTCCTTGATGTGTTCTTCGACCATTGCCTGGCGCGGCATTGGGGGGATTACGCCGAGCAACCGCTGGCGGTGTTCACCGGGCGCTTTTACCAGGTGCTGTTGGCTGAACCTGAGCTGCCTGGGCGTCTGGCGCGCATCGCGCCGTTCATGGCGGCGGATGATTGGTTGGGCGCCTATGGTGATTTCGCCACGCTTGAACAGGTGTTCAACGGCATCGCCCGGCGTTTGTCGCGGCCCGAAGGCATGGCAGGGGTAATGGATGAGCTTGAGCGCTTGTACGAGCCGCTGATGGCGGATTTTCGGGCGTTCTATCCGCAGTTACAGAGGTTCGCGGCGGCGCAGCGCGGATAGGCCAGCCGGCCTGTCGTGGGACTCTCGCCTGGCCGCGCGGTGTGAGCCGTTTCATGCAGCACGTGCCTGGCGCTGCGCCGACGGTGCGCTGTGCTCGATCCCGAAGAGCGCCAGATGCACGGCCTGTTGGGCCTGCAAGGCAAGTATGGCGCGCTCTTTGCCCTGGCTGGCGATGGCCGGCAAGAGCTGGATCTGCACCTCGCCACGCGGTTGCGCAAACAGCCGCATCAGGTGCGAGAGCACGTCGTCGTCGCCGATGAACGGTGCGATGGGATCAGTTTGGCCGTCACGCAGGTAATGGATCGCAACCGGTTGAATCGGTACGCCATGGTCGATCGCCCCAGCCAACAGGCGGCCATGGAAGGTGCGCAGTGTGCGGCCATCGGTCGTGGTGCCTTCGGGGAATATCAGCAGCGGGCGCTGTTGGGCGAGCTGGCCGCTGATCTGCTCGCGCAGCCGTTGTCCATCACCACCGCCACGTCGGATGAACAAGGTGCCGGCTTTCTCTGCCAGCCAGCCGGCCAGCGGCCAGTGGCGCACTTCGGCCTTGGACAGAAACGACAGTGGGGTGAGCATGCCCAGCAGTGGGATGTCGGTCCAGGACACATGGTTGCTCAGCCACAGCATCGGCTGGCGTGGCACCTCGCCGATCACCTTCACCTCGAACGGCAAGGCCGCCACCAGCCGGCCCATGAACAGGCGGGTCCAGCGCTGACGGCGTTCAAGCGGGGTAGGCAGGCCCAGGCGTTCGGCCAGGGCGATGCTGGCGGCCAGCGCCACGCCCAGTAGCAGAACCAGCACAAGGCGCAACAGGCGGGCGTATGCCCGCAGCCGCAGCATCAGACCGCCGCCTTGAAGTGGCGGGCGTAGCGAGGGCAAAGGTCGTCGCGCTTGAGCAGGATGAACACGTCGGCGACCTGGAAGTCCTCGTCCCAGCACGGCTCACCGCAGATCTTCGCGCCCAGGCGCATGTAAGCTTTGAGCAGTGGCGGCATCTGGGCGATGACGTTGCCGGGCAAGGCCAGGTTGGGCAGCGGGTTCTTTGGCTCGGCACGCAGGTGATCGGTGCACAGGTGCCGCTCGCGCAGGCGCTGCATGATGGCGTGGGCTTGTACGCCACCATCCTGCATGGGGATGCTGGCGCAGCCCATCAGGTAGTGGTAGCGGCCTTCGTTGAGCACCTCGGCCAGCTCTGCCCAAAGTACCGCGATGGTGCCGCCATTGCGGTAGTCAGGGTGCACACAGGTGCGGCCCAGCTCCAGAATCGGCCCTTGCAGTTGCAGCAGACCGTGCAGGCGGAATTCTTCTTCGCTGTAGAAGCGCCCCAGGCTGCTGGCCGCCTGGTGATCGAGCAGGCGGGTGGTGGCGACCAGTTGCCCGGTGGCCAGGTCACGCACGCCGATGTGGCGGCAGTGGACGTCGTAGTCGTCCATGTCCAGGCCCTGTTCGGCGCCCTTGAGCCTGGCCTTGAATTCACCACTGAACACCTTGAAGCGCAGCGCCTGAGCTTCGTGCAAGGCGTCAGCGCCGACCAGGCGTTCGGCTTGCAGACGGCGTTCAGGGCTGTTGTCGCCAGAGCGAGCGATCCGAGTCATTGCGAGTCTCCATGAGCCAGCCAAAGGGTTGCGGCCGGTCGGCTTTGTTGTGCAAAGTCAGCCTAGGTACGTGCGGTGTCACCCCCGTGAATCTTTGGTGATGCTTGCGTGACAGCCCCCATGGGAGGACCCTCGATGGCCTGGTTGCAACGACTCAACGACCCCTTGCGGTATGCGCCCCAGGCCAGCCTGGGGGAGGCCTATGCAGCGGTGCTTGAGCGCTTCGGCGCCGGTTCGCCGTTCGAACTGGCCGTGCTGGGGGCTCGCGCCATGGCCACGCCTGGGCTGGCTTTCCTGGTCGGCTACCAGGCCGCGTTGCGGGTGCTGTGGCCCAGCGCGCCGGCCAGCCTCGGCGCCCTGTGCGCCACCGAACGGCGCAGCGTGCGCCCGGCCGATATGCACACCCGGCTCGATCAATTGCGCCTGACCGGCAGCAAGGATTTCGTCACCGCCGGACTTGAGGCCGAGTGGTTGCTGGTGGCGGCGCGTAGCGAGGCGCAGGGGCAAGCGCCGCAGTTGCAGTTGGCGGTGGTCTATCCGGGCGAACCTGGTGTGGCCCTTGAAGCGTTGCCGATCCTGCCGCTGATGCCAGAGATCGGGCATGCGCGGGTTCAACTGGAAAGCGCAGCCTGCGAGCTGCTGGCCGGCGATGGCTGGGATGCTTACGTCAAACCCTTCCGCACCCTTGAAGACCTTTACGTGCTGGCCGCCCTGGTGGCGTGGCTGCATGGGGTTGCCCAGGAGTGTGCTTGGCCGCAGCCCTTGCGCCTGCGTTTGATCAGCCTGCTGGCCGGCTGTGCCGAGGGCAGCCGGCAGTGTGCCGACAGCACCACGGGGCATTTGTTGATGGCAGGATTGTTCGCCCAGTTCGATAGCCTGCGCGGTGAGATCGACAAAGCGATGGCTGCCGGCCCTGCGTCGTGGGGGCAGTTGTGGGCGCGTGACCAGGGGGTGCTGGCGCTGGCCAGTGCCGCGCGGGATAAACGCCTGGCCAAGGCCTGGGCGGCAGCGGGATTGTCATGAAAGCCTGAGAAATTGGGCGCATTTGACCACCCATCCTGGGGCCCTGCGATCACCATGAAGATACTGTTGCTGCTGCTTGCACTGGCAGTTGTCGCGGTTCGCGCCGAAGAGTGGCCTACCCCGGATTGGCCAATCGACGGCGTCGCCATCGACTGGCGAGCCGTGGACGCCTACGCCTTCCCTGAACGCAACGCCGAGCGCAGCGGTGTTCGCACCGACGCACTGCTGATCATCCGCGATGGCCGCATCGTTCACGAGCGCTACGCCGCGCCAACCCGCGCCGACACACCGCACCTGACCTGGTCGGTGAGCAAGAGTGTGCTGGCCACGTTGCTGGGTGTGGCCCAGGGCGAAGGGCGCTTCGAGCTGGACGACCCTGCCTCGCGCTTTTACCCGGCATTGCGGGCGCACCCGGCGCTGCGCCTGCGTGACCTGCTGCACTGGGCCAGTGGCCTGGTCTGGCAGGAAGACTATGAGTACGCACCGCTCAAGTCGTCGGTGGTGGCCATGCTCTACACCCGTGGTCGTGACGATATGGCGGCATACGCTGCCGGCATGCCCGCCGAGCGTGTGCCTGGCGAACGTTTCGTCTACTCCAGCGGCGACAGCAACCTGCTCGGTGCAGCCCTGCGCGGCATGCTTGCGCCGCAGCAGTACGCCGATTATCCCTGGCAGGCGCTGTTCACGCCGCTGGGGATCGACGGCGCAGTCTGGGAGCGCGATGGCGCCGGCAACTACGTCGCGTCTTCTTATCTTTACCTGCGCGCCCGTGACCTGGCACGTATCGGCCTGCTGATGCAGCGTGACGGGCGTTGGGGTGATCGCCAGCTCGTCCCCGCCGCGTGGGTGGCCTTCAACCGCACCCTGTTCGCACGCGCCGAAGCCATCCCAGGGGAGGCCAATCCCGGCGGGCATTGGTGGCTCAACCAGCCGCTGCCCGGCCAGCCGCGCCCGTGGCCCGATGCCCCGGCGGACACCTTTGCCGCTTTGGGCCACTGGGGTCAGGCGCTGTACGTGCTGCCTGCGCAGAAACTGGTGATCGTGCGCTATGCCGATGACCGTGACGCCAGTTTCAGCCACAACGCACTGCTCAAGCAGGTGCTTGCTGCGCTGGCCAAGGAGGGGCGATGAAACGCATCGGGCTGTTGCTGGTGCTGGCGCTGCTGGCCTGGGCCTGGCACGAGCGCCAGGCGCTGGCGGACTTTCCCGGCATCCTGTCGGCATACTCGGCCAAGGAATACTGCTCCTGCCGGTTTGTCATGGGCTTCGAGCAAGGCTACTGCCGTGGCTACGTAAAACAATACCTGCCGCTGGGCTTGCTGGAGGAGGACAGCACGCAGCGCCGGGTTCGCGCTGAAGGCCTGGGCCGACGCAGCGAGGCGGCCTGGCAAAGTGCGCGCGAGGGCTGCCGCTTGCTGCCATGAAATCGGGCGGGTAATGTTGACGGCCTTGTTTTACAGGATTTCCCATGTTCAAGCCGTCCCGTCTGCTTCCTGCATTGCTGCTTCCCCTTCTCGTCAGCGTGGGCCTGCCAGCCCAGGCTAACTGGCACCTGGATGGCGAGTCGTCGCGCCTGTCCTTCGTCACCGGCAAGAACGGCAACATCGCCGAGGTCAACCGTTTCCTGGTCCTGCACGGCACGGTCGATCGCAAGGGGGCGGCCGAGGTCAGTATCGAGATGGACTCGATCAGCAGTGGCATCGCCCTGCGTGATGAGCGCCTGCGCGATAGCCTGTTCGAGGTGGAGCGCTTCGCCGAGGGCAAGGTGCAAGCCCAGATCGACTTACGCCCGATCAACGACCTGGCCAACGGTGCGCAACTGGAACTGCGCTTGCCGGTGAGCGTCACCCTGCATGGGCAGACTCACAACTACAACACCCTGCTGCTGGCCACTCGGCTGGACGAGCGACGTTTCCAGGTGGTGACCCTGGAACCGTTGGTGCTGCGTGCCGAGGACTTTGGCTTGATGCCGGGCCTGGAAAGCCTGCGCAAGCTGGCCGGGCTCAAGTCGATCAACCCGTCGGTGCCGGTGAGCGCGGTGCTGATCTTCAACGCCCGCTGACATGCCGGGGCCGGTCTTCCCCTGGCGCGGCGGCAACCAGTTCGAGCTGCTGATCGACGGCCCCGAGTTTTTCCCGTGCATGCTCCTGGCCATCGTGCGTGCCGAGTTCCAGGTGGACCTGGAGCTGTACCTGGTCGAGGGCGGGGCCTGTGCGCAGGCGGTGGTCGAGGCCTTGGAACAGGCCGCGCGGCGGGGCGTGCGGGTGCGTTGCCTGTTCGACGACTACGGCTCGCTGGGGTTTCCTGCGGCCTTGCGCGAACGCTTGCTGGCAGCCGGCGTGGAGCTGCGCTGGTACAACCGCCTGCGTTGGCGTCGGGGTTTGCGCAACCTGTACCGCGATCATCGCAAGCTGCTGTTGGTGGACGAGCGCTGGGCGGTGGTCGGCGGCACCGGGGTAACCGACGAATTCTGGAAGCCGAACGAGGTGCTCAGCGAGTGGCATGAGGTGATGGTGCGCATGGAGGGGCCGATCGTCGGCGACTGGCAGTTGCTGTTCGACCGCCAGTGGCACGCCAACCAGCGCCGTACCGCCTGGCGCCCGCCGGAGAATTTCGGCCTGCCACGCCTGCCCCGGGTCCCGCTCGAAGGGCAGGGCATGGGCCGCGTAGCCTACGCCGATGCCCGCCAGCACAAGGACATCCTGCATGCGCTGGTGCGCGCGCTGAACAGCGGGCAGCGGCGTATCTGGCTGGCCACGCCGTACTTCTTGCCTACCTTCAGCGTGCGCCGCTCGCTGCGCCGGGCTGCGCAAAAGGGCCTGGACGTGCGCCTGCTGCTAACCGGCCCGCGCACCGATCACCCCGCAGTGCGCTATGCCGGCCATCGCTACTACCCGAGGCTGCTGCGCGCCGGGGTTCGAATTTTCGAGTACCAGCCGTGTTTCCTGCACCTGAAGATGGTGCTGGTGGACGATTGGGTGAGTGTGGGCTCGTGCAACTTCGACCACTGGAACCTGCGTTTCAACCTCGAAGCCAATGTCGAGGCCCTCGACCCAACGCTGACCGCCGCGGTGGCCGCGAGCTTCGAGCGCGACTTCGCCTTGAGCGAGGAAGTCGACCTGCTCCAGTGGCAGGCACGCCCCTTGTGGCGGCGGGTCAAGCAGCGTGTGTGGGGTTGGCTCGACCGGCTGGTGGCCAATCTGTTGGACCGACGCGATTAGTGTCCTGTCCCGGAAATAAGCTGTTCACTTTTGGCGGCGTCTTGAATGCCCGGCCTGCGTTGCCACTCCTCGCCATAGCCCTGCTATGACTCGTCGCGGCGCCTTGGCCGAACATCCAAGCCACTCCCCAAAAGAGCACGTATTTCCGAGACAGGGCACTAGCGGCGTATATCGCTCGCCGGCAAAGCGGACTATTGTGCTCGGATTGTTCCCCTGCAACGCAAGGAGTGGATGCGATGACGGCTAAGAAGATTCTCATGCTGGTGGGTGATTACGTCGAGGACTACGAGGCGATGGTGCCGTTCCAGGCGCTGAGCATGGTCGGGCATACCGTGCATGCGGTGTGTCCTGAAAAGGTCGCCGGGCAAACGGTGCGCACGGCGATTCACGATTTCGAGGGGGAGCAGACCTACAGCGAGAAGCCCGGTCACAACTTCGCCCTGAACTACGACTTCGTCCAGGTACGCGCCGAAAGCTACGACGCACTGTTGATTCCCGGTGGCCGGGCGCCGGAGTACCTGCGTCTGAACGAAAAGGTGCTGGACTTGGTGCGCGCCTTCGACCAGGCCGGCAAGCCGATTGCTGCCGTATGCCATGGCGCGCAGTTGCTGGCCGCAGCGGGGGTGTTGGAGGGGCGTGAGTGCAGCGCGTATCCGGCGTGTGCGCCAGAAGTGAAGCTGGCAGGCGGGCGCTTCATCGACATTGCCGTGGATCAGGCGCATGTCGATGGCAACCTGGTGACTGCGCCGGCGTGGCCTGCGCATCCGGCGTGGCTGGCGGCGTTTCTCAAGGTGCTGGGGACGCGTATCCATTGACACCGCCTTCGCGGGGCAAGCCGCAATGGCGCCCCGCGATATGCCTCAGCCTACCTGTTCGACCCAGTCGTTGAGGTTGTAGTAGTTGCTCACCCGGGCGATCTTGCCGCAGTGGATGTAAAAAAATGCGCCGGCCGGCAGCACGTACTTTTGCCCGTTGGCTGGCGGCAGGCCTTCGTCGTCGGCCAGGTACTCGCCGTGCACGGTGAACTCGGCGGCAGCGCGGTTGCCCTCGGCGTTCTGCATTACCACGATATCGGCCAGGCGTTCGCGATAGCAGCGGTTCATCTTGTCCATGAAGGCGGCGAAGGCGGCCTTGCCCATTTGCCGTTCGCCCTGGTTGATGTCGTGGATCACGTCTTCGCTGAGCAGCGCGAGGAAGGCGGGCATGTCGCCAGCGTTGAAGGCGTTGTAGTAGGCAGTGACGAGTTCGGTAGCGGTCATGGAGAAATACCTGTCGCGCAGGGGAAAGGGAGTGATGTGGAGCCGATGATAGGGTTTCCCCTCAGGCCCGGCTTAGCCGAGCGCGTCATCCACATCGACAAAACGACCGCCCCGCATGCAAATACGCCTGCTGCATGGCGCTGCCATCGCGCCTTACATCGATGACCTCGCTCGTTTGCGCCTGACGGTGTTCCGCGAGTTTCCCTATCTCTACGACGGTGACGAAGCCTACGAGGCCGAGTACTTGTCTACCTATGCGCGCTCCGGGCGCAGCCTGGTGGTGCTGGCGCTGGACGGCGAGCAGGTGGTCGGCGCGTCCACCGGCTTGCCGCTGGCCGACGAAAGCCCTGAGTTTCAGCAGCCGTTCCTGGCCCAAGGCCGCGACCCTGCGACGGTTTACTACTTCGGTGAGTCAGTGTTGCTGCCGGCCTACCGGGGGCGTGGACTTGGGGTGCGGTTTTTCATCGAACGTGAATCCTATGCCCACAAGCTCGCCGAATTCGACTACTGCGCCTTTTGCGCGGTGGAGCGCCCGGCGGGGCATCCGCGACGGCCCGAAGACTACAAGCCGCTGCACGGTTTCTGGCGTAACCGCGGCTTTCTGCATGAGCCCTCGCTGCGTACCGCCTACAGTTGGCGTGATCTGGATGAGCCTGAGCAGTCGCCCAAGATCATGTCGTTCTGGCTCAAGGCCCTGCCGGTATGATCCGCGTCGCGGCCTGCCAGTACGCCATCGAGCTGCATGAGCACTGGGACGTCTATGCAGCGCACCTGGAAGGCTTGTGTGCCGAGGCGGCGCAGCAGGGCGGACAATTGCTGTTGCTGCCCGAGTACGCAGGCTTGGTACTCAGTGGTCAGTTGCCGGTCGCCGAGCGCGGCGATCTCAAAGCGTGCATCGCCGGCATCCAGCCGTTGATCGCGCCCTGGCTGGCCCTGTGCGAGGGGATTGCCCGGCGTCTGGGGGTCTACCTGCAGCCGGGCAGCGTACCGGTACTGGACGCCGACGGTTACTACCGCAATCGCGCCTGGCTGTTTGGCCCTGAAGGGCGGCTGGGGCATCAGGACAAGCTGATGATGACGCGCTTCGAGCGTGAGCAGTGGGGCATCAGTGCCGGTCAGGGGGTGCGAGTGTTCGACACCGCGCTGGGACGGCTGGGTATTCTGATCTGCTACGACAACGAGTTCCCGCTGCTGGCCCGCACCTTGGCCGAAGGCGGCGCTGACCTGATCCTGGCGCCCAGTTGCACCGATACCGTGGCCGGATACCACCGGGTACGCATCGGCGCCCAGGCGCGGGCGCTGGAGAACCAGGTCGCGGTGCTGCAAAGCCCGACCGTGGGACTGGCGGCATGGTCACCGGCGTTGGATGAGAATATAGGCAAGGCAGGTTTGTTCGTACCGCCCGACCACGGCATGCCGGAGGATGGGGTGATCGCGCAAAGTGCGTCAATGATGCCGGAGGGCAGCCGCTGGCTGGTCTGTGATATCGACCTGGAGCAAGTGCGGCGGGTGCGACAGCAAGGGCAGGTATTCACCCGCAGGGACTGGCCGGAGCAGTTCGACCGAGTGGTGTAGGCAGCTGTACGTCTTCACCGGCAAGCCCGCGAAGACGTACAGCTTTTTCGCCGTTACTTCACTTCGACCGCCAGGCTCTCGGCGATCTTGCCTTGCCACAGGGCGGGGCCGGTGATGTGCACCGACTCACCTTGGCTGTCCACCGCGACGGTGACCGGCATGTCCTTGACTTCGAACTCGTAGATCGCTTCCATGCCCAGCTCGGCGAAGGCCAGGACCTTCGACTTGCGGATGGCCTGGGCCACCAGGTACGCCGCGCCGCCGACAGCCATCAGGTAGACGGCCTTGTTGTCCTTGATCGCCTCGATGGCGGTCGGGCCGCGCTCGGACTTGCCGATCATGCCCAGCAGGCCGGTTTGTTCGAGGATCTGGCGGGTGAACTTGTCCATGCGGGTGGCAGTGGTCGGGCCGGCTGGGCCTACCACTTCGTCACCGACCGGATCGACCGGGCCGACGTAGTAGATGAAGCGGCCTTTCAGATCCACCGGCAGCTGTTCGCCACGGTTGAGCATTTCGACCATGCGCTTGTGCGCAGCGTCGCGGCCGGTGAGCATCTTGCCGTTGAGCAGGATGGTCTCGCCCGGTTTCCAGCTGGCCACTTCTTCTGGGGTGATGTCGTCCAGGTTCACGCGGCGTGCGCTCGGGCCAGCTTCCCAGACGATTTCCGGGTAGGCGTCCAGCGACGGCGCTTCCAGTTCGGCCGGGCCGTTGCCATCGAGTACGAAGTGGGCGTGACGGGTGGCGGCGCAGTTGGGGATCATGCACACCGGCAGCGAGGCGGCGTGGGTCGGGTAATCCATGATCTTGACGTCGAGCACGGTGGTCAGGCCGCCCAGGCCTTGTGCGCCGATGCCCAGTTGGTTGACCTTGTCGAACAGCTCCAGGCGGATCTCTTCGAGGCGGTTCTGTGGGCCGCGGGCCTTGAGTTCATGGATGTCGATGGACTCCATCAACACTTCCTTGGCCATGACGGCGGCTTTCTCGGCGGTACCGCCGATGCCGATGCCGAGCATGCCAGGCGGGCACCAGCCAGCGCCCATGGTCGGCACGGTCTTGAGCACCCAGTCGACGATCGAGTCGGACGGGTTGAGCATGGCCATCTTCGACTTATTCTCCGAACCGCCGCCCTTGGCTGCAACGTCGACTTCGACCTTGTCGCCGGGCACGATGGAGTAGTGGATCACCGCCGGGGTGTTGTCCTTGGTGTTCTTGCGTGCACCGGCCGGGTCAGCCAGGATCGAGGCGCGCAGGACGTTCTCGGGCAGGTTGTAGGCGCGGCGTACACCTTCGTTGATCATGTCGTCGACGCTCATGGTCGCGCCGTCCCAGCGCACATCCATGCCGACGCGGATGAACACGGTGACGATACCAGTGTCCTGGCAGATCGGGCGGTGGCCGGTGGCGCACATGCGCGAGTTGATCAGGATCTGGGCGATCGAGTCACGCGCGGCAGGCGACTCTTCACGCAGGTAGGCCTCGTGCATCGCCTGGATGAAGTCGACGGGGTGGTAGTACGAGATGAATTGCAGGGCGTCGGCAACGCTCTGAATCAGGTCGTCTTGCTTGATCACGGTCATGCAGCGCGCTCCTCTTAAAGACGGGAACATGTATAAAGGCACTCCGACGCAGCACACCGCTAGGTCAGGCATGCCTGGCAAGGCGTCGGTGGTCGGCCGGCGCAAAAAGGCGCGGCAGTATACCGCAGGCCCGCTGCGGGAAACACCTGCGGGCGGTCTGGACCATGGTCGGCTGCCGGGTGGGCATCCTTTTTGCTGTCTGGTGGCCTGACTCCCCTTAGACTGGTTGGGGCTGCGATGCAGCCCTTTCGCGGCAAGAGGCCGCTCCTACAGGGAATCGCGTTCGTCTGTAGGAGCGGCGTGCCGCGAAACGGGCGCAAAGCGCCCCCAATCGAAATTGGAGAACCCCCGAACATGCCTGAACTCTGCGTGGGCGAGCGCCGCTTTACGGTGCCGGCCGCGAGCAACCTGCTCGATGCGCTCAACGATGCCGGTTGCGCCGTGCCCTACAGTTGCCGTGCCGGCAGCTGTCACGCCTGTTTGGTGCGCTGTCTGGACGGCCTGCCCGTGGACGCCAAGCCCGAAGCACTGAGCGCCGACAAGCGCGACGAAGGCTGGCGGCTGGCTTGCCAGTGCACACTGGCCGGCGACCTGCGGGTGGCGGTGTTCGATCCGCAGCGCGATGGCCTGCCGGCCACGGTCAGCGCCTTGGACTGGTTCGGCGACGTACTGCGCTTGCAGCTCAGGCCGCAACGGCCGTTGCGCTATCAGGCCGGCCAACATCTGGTGCTGTGGTGTGGCGATGTCGCGCGCCCGTACTCACTGGCAAGCCTGCCGGGCGAGGACGATTGCCTGGTGTTTCACATCGATTGCAGCCGTCCTGGTGCTTTCTGCGACCGGGCCCGGCATTGGCAACTGGGGGATGTGGTCAGCCTTGGCGAGCTGCGTGGCGGCGCCTTGCACTATGACCCCGATTGGCAGACGCGGCCGCTGTGGCTGCTGGCAGCCGGTACCGGGCTGGCACCGTTGTGGGGCATCCTGCGCGAGGCGTTGCGCCAGGGGCACCAAGGGGAGATTCGTTTGCTGCATGTGGCGCGCACGCCAGCTGGGCACTACCTGGCCGAAGCGTTGCAGTCGATGGCGGGGGTGAGTGTGGAACAGGTGCTGGCCGAGCAGATGGATGAAGCGCTGGCCGCATTGCGCCTGACCTCGCGTCAGACCATGGCCTTGCTGTGCGGGGCACCGGGAAGTGTCGAACGTTTTGCCCGGCGGCTGTTCATCGCCGGGGTTCCGCGTAACCAAGTGTTGGCGGATGTGTTCACCGAGCACGTTTGAAGCCTGAAGCGATCGCGGTGGTGCGGCATTCCAAGTCCGCACCACCGCGAAGGTGACGATTGGCGGATCAACCGATCAGCGGATCACCTACGTGCAGGATCTTCATGCCGTTGGTGCCACCGATGGTGTGATAGCTGTCGCCCTTGGTCAGGATCACCCAGTCACCTTGCTCCACCAGACCGCGCTTGAGCAGCTCGTCGACGGCTGCCTGGCTGACCTTGTCGGCCGGCAGCGAGGCCGGGTCGAAGGCAATCGGGTAGACGCCGCGGAACATATTGGCACGGGCCTGGGTGGCACGGTGCGGCGACAGCGCGAAGATCGGTACGTGCGAGCGCAGGCGCGACATGATCAGCGGGGTGTAGCCACTTTCGGTGAGGGCGATGATCGCCTTGACGCCGGGGAAGTGGTTGGCGGTGTACATCGCCGCCAGGGCGATGGATTCGTCGCAGCGCTCGAAAGTGGTGTGCAGGCGGTGGCTGGATTTTTGGCTGGTCGGGTGCTTCTCGGCGCCCGAGCAGATGCGGGCCATGGCCTGCACAGCTTCGATTGGGTAGCTGCCGGCGGCGCTTTCGGCCGACAGCATCACCGCATCGGTGTTGTCCAGCACGGCGTTAGCCACGTCGGAGACTTCGGCGCGGGTCGGCATGGGGTTCTGGATCATCGACTCCATCATCTGGGTCGCCACGATCACCGCCTTGTTGTTGCGGCGGGCGTGCTGGATGATCTTCTTCTGGATGGCAATCAGCTCGGCGTCACCGATTTCCACACCCAGGTCGCCACGGGCCACCATGACGGCGTCGGAGGCGAGGATCAACTGGTCGAGGGTCTCGTCGTCGGCGACCGCTTCGGCGCGTTCGATCTTGGCCACCAGCCAGGCACTGCCGCCAGCTTCGTCACGCAGCTTGCGCGCGTATTCCATGTCGCTGGCGTCACGCGGGAACGACACGGCCAGATAGTCCAGGTCCATTTCCGCAGCCAGCTTGATGTCGGCCTTGTCTTTTTCGGTCAGCGCCGGCGCGGTCAGGCCGCCACCTTTGCGGTTGATGCCTTTGTGGTCGGACAGCGGGCCGCCGATGATCACTACGCAGTGCAGGGCGTCGCTGGTCGCGGTTTCGACGCGCATGACCACGCGGCCATCGTCGAGCAGCAGTTCGTCACCGACGCCGCAATCCTTGACCAGGTCGGGATAGTCGATGCCGACGATATCCTGGTTGCCTTCGGTCAGCGGGTGCGCGGTGGAGAAGGTGAACCTGTCACCGACTTTTAGTTCGATGCGCTTGTTGGCGAACTTGGCGATGCGGATCTTCGGACCCTGCAGGTCGCCCAGCAGCGCGACGTGGCGGCCGTTCTTGGCGGCGATGTCGCGGATCAGGCGGGCGCGGGCCTTGTGCTCGTCCGGGGTGCCGTGGGAGAAGTTCAGGCGTGCTACGTCCAGGCCGGCGAGGATCAGCTGTTCGATCACTTGCGGCGAGTTGCTGGCGGGGCCAAGGGTGGCGACGATTTTGGTACGGCGGATGGTCATGCACAGACTCCTATAGTGAAGCGCAGCGAAAGGCTACTCCTGAATCTCGCTGTAGTCATTGTTCCGTTGCACTACCTGTTGTCGAACCAAGGTAGCGTTTGAACGGCAGGCGTATGCTTGCAAAAGGCTGTGAAGATTTGACGCAAAAGGCCGATACACTGCCCATCAAAGGAGAATTCCCATGCGCACCCTGATCGTTTTGACCATGGCGGCCAGTGTCGTCGGCTGTACTCGCTGGTCCATGGACCACCACCTCAACAACGCCTACCGTGCCTACGACCGTGGTGACTGCGCGCGGGTGATGCTGGAGTTGTCGCAGGTCGACCGCGCCAGCCGTTCGCGGCCATTCATCCATCCGGAAGTGTCGTTGCTGCGTGGTCAGTGCCTTGAGCGGCAGAAACTCTACGTGGACGCGGCGCAGACCTACCAATTCATGATCCGCCAGTACCCCGGCAACGAATACGCCTACCGCGCCCAGGCGCGCCTGGAGACCCTGGATAAGCTTGGCCACTTGCGCGGCAGCGAGGCGGCGGTCGCCAGTCCGGTCAAGGCTACACCTTGGCGTTAATTCCAAGGTGTCATTGATTTCATGTAGGCAGCCCGCTTCAGTGGGCTAATCTTTGATTGTGTTGTCATCCTCATTGCCAGTACCGTGTCTTCCTGGCCTCAGGTACAGGACCGTGCATACGACCATGTTTGTCGAACGCCGAATAGAACGTCATCAATTGCCTTGCGCGTTGCGGGTCTTCAACCGGTTTACCGGTCAGGAGATCGGTTACTTGGGCAATGCCTCCGAAGACGGCCTGATGATCATCAGCCACCTGCCGGTGCTGGTGGGGCCGGATTTCGAGCTGCAATTGCGCGTGCCGCTGGCCGGTGGCGGGTTGCAGTTCATCAATCTGACGGCCAGTTGCCTGTGGTGCCGCGAAGACGAGAACCCTGGGCATTTCGATGCAGGCTTCATGCTGCTGCAGGCGCCTGATGAGTACGATGCCTTCGTGCGTTCGCTACGCGAGTTCTTCAGCTTCCATTCGCTCAACGCCTCTGCCTGAACGCTGGCCCCTGGCCGGGGTAGGCCGCTAGACTCTGGTCGACCTTGTTACAGGAAGACCCCGTGAGCTCCAGCATCTTCTGGCACGACTACGAAACCACTGGCATCAATCCGCGCAGCGACCGACCGCTGCAAATGGCCGGTGTGCGCACCGACTTGGATCTCAATGAGATCGAGGCGCCGATCAATCTCTATTGCCGCCCCAGCGACGACATCCTGCCGCACCCGGCAGCGTGCCTGGTGACGGGGATCACCCCGCAGCAACTGGTCGAGCGCGGCCTGTGCGAAGCCGAGTTCATGACCCGCGTGCACAGCGAGCTGGCGCGTCCGGGGACGTGCGGGGCCGGTTACAACACCCTGCGCTTCGACGATGAAGTCACCCGCTACAGCCTGTACCGCAACTTCTTCGACCCCTACGCCCGCGAGTGGCAGGGCGGCAACAGCCGCTGGGACCTGATCGATGTGGTACGCACGGCCTATGCGCTGCGCCCCGAAGGTATCGTCTGGCCGCAGCAGGAGGGCCGCACCAGCCTGCGCCTGGAACTGCTCAGCAAGGCCAATGGCCTGGAACATGGCCATGCCCATGAGGCGCTTTCCGACGTACGGGCGACCATCGGCCTGGCCCGGCTGATCCGCAGCAAACAACCGAAGTTGTATGACTGGCTGTTCCAGCTGCGCAGCAAACATAAAGTGCAGGAGCAGATCCGTCTTTTGCAGCCGCTGGTGCATATCACCGGGCGCTTTTCGGCGGATCGCAAGTACATCGGCGTGGTGTTGCCGCTGGCCTGGCATCCGCGTAATCGCAATGCACTGATTGTTTGTGATCTTGGGCAGGACAATTCACCGCTGTTGCAGGAAAGTGCGCAAACGCTGCGTCAACGTTTGTACATGCGCCGTGAGGAAATGTCTGACGGGCAATTACCTGTCCCATTGAAGTTGGTACACATCAACCGTTGCCCAGTGGTGGCACCTTTATCGGTGGTGCGTCCTGCAGACGAGCAGCGTTTGGGGCTGGATATGTCCGAGCTGCAGCGACGGGCCGAGCAATTGGCCAATCAACAGGACATCTGGCGTGACAAGCTGGAAATCATCTACCAGGAAGAGGGGGGCGCCGCGAGCGAAGACCCCGAACAACAGCTGTATGATGGTTTTATCGGGGACCGTGACCGGCGTTTGTGCGAACAAGTGCGTATGGCCGATCCTGCCCAATTGGGTCAGGGGCACTGGATGTTCGACGATCCGCGCTTGCCTGAACTGTTGTTCCGCTACCGCGCGCGTAACTTCGCAGACACCTTGAATGAACAGGAGCAGGCACGCTGGCAGGTGTTTTGTGAACAGCGCCTGAGCAATCGGCAGATGGGTGCACCGAATACCGTGGGCGACTTCGAACAGGCCTGTCAGAGCCGCTGGGGCGAGGCCGACGAGGCCGGACGACAGGTGCTGCAAGCCTGGCTTGAGCACGTTGCGCATTTGAAGACGCGCTTTGCCGTGTGAGGCGAGCAGACCCATGAAAAAACGCCGGCAAGTGCCGGCGTTTTTTCATGTTGAAACTGAAACGGCAGTCGCCTGGATCAGTCCAGCAGGGTAGCCCAGCTTTCGACGACGTCGCCGCCCCACTTGGCTTTCCATTCTTTCAGGGTCTTGTGGTTGCCACCCTTGGTTTCAATAACCTCGCCATTGTGCGGGTTCTTGTATTGCTTGACCTTGCGCGCACGCTTGGTAGTAACTGGCTTGGCGACGCCGCGCGGGGCTTTGCTCAGTTTGCTTTCCGGGTCGAGCAGGGCGATAACGTCACGCAGCGACTTGCCATTTTCGGCCATCAGCTCGCGCAGCTTCTTTTCGAACTCGAGTTCTTTTTGCAGTTTGCCATCTTGCTGCAGGTTGGTCAGGCGAGCCTGAAGTTCTTTGATGGCTTCTTCGGTGGCGCGGTATTCGTTGATCAGGGACATGGAGAGTTCCTTGAAAGCGTGTGTAAAAGGGGCAGTGCCGACAATAATAGACACGCCTCACACTCAAGTAAACAATTAAAAAGTCGTGAATCAATTAATAGCAATGAATGGCCGTATCGCTGTTAGGTTAAGAAAAATTTACTTAGTGTTACGGCCAATGGCCATGTCCCTGTAGGACGCAGGGGCATGTGCAGGGGGAGTGCGCGCGATGGGCGCGTGTGTCCGGGCTTCGAACATTACTGCGTTTTTTCCGACAGACCGTTAGAATATGCCCCTTTGCGAAGTTCTGGAGCCTTTTTTCATGCGCACCTATCGACTGGTGATTGCCTGCCCCGACCGCGTCGGCATCGTGGCAAAAGTCAGTAATTTCCTGGCCCTCTACAATGGCTGGATCAATGAAGCCAGCCACCACTCCGATGAGCAGAGCGGCTGGTTCTTCATGCGCCATGAGATTCGCGCCGAGTCGCTGCCGTTCGGTATCGAGGCCTTCCGTGAAGCGTTCGCGCCGATCGCCGAAGAGTTCTCGATGACCTGGCGCATCACCGACTCGGCGCAGAAGAAGCGCGTGGTGCTGATGGCCAGCCGCGAGTCTCACTGCCTGGCCGACCTGCTGCACCGCTGGCACACCGACGAGCTGGATTGCGAGATCCCGTGCGTGATCTCCAACCATGACGACCTGCGCAGCATGGTCGAGTGGCATGGCATTCCGTTCTTCCATGTACCGGTCGATCCCAAGGACAAGGCCCCGGCCTTCGCCGAGGTGTCGCGCCTGGTCGAAGCGCACGCTGCCGACGTCGTGGTGCTGGCCCGCTACATGCAGATCCTCCCGCCGCAGCTGTGCCGCGACTACGCCGAGAAGGTCATCAACATCCACCACAGCTTCCTGCCGTCGTTCGTCGGCGCCAAGCCGTATCACCAGGCCGCGTTGCGTGGTGTGAAGCTGATCGGCGCCACCTGCCATTACGTGACCGAAGAACTGGACGCCGGCCCGATCATCGAGCAGGACGTGGTGCGTGTCAGCCATGCCGATAGCATCGAAGACATGGTGCGTTTCGGCCGTGATGTCGAGAAGATGGTGCTGGCTCGTGGCCTGCGCTACCACCTTGAGGATCGCGTGCTGGTACACGGCAACAAGACCGTGGTTTTCGACTGAGCATGGCCAACCCTCGTGACAAGGCCGGCGCCTCGGTGCCACCTACCTTGGGCGAGGGCTGCCTGGCGCGTTTCGACCCGGATGCGCTCAGCGACGAGGATGGCACCGAGTTTCCCGGTGCCGCCGCGTTGTGGCAGGCGCTCAACCGGCCTGACGCCGCCAGCGCTCCAGCAGAGGACGCGCCAGCAGGCACACGAACACCGGCCCGCCTGCCAGCAGATAAAAGTAGTAGGTAACCGCGCGCCAGATCAGGATCGCGGCAGCGGCTGTCGAACTGCCTACCATTGGCGTGAGCAAGGTTGCTGAAGTCAGCTCCGCTGCCCCCGCGCCACCGGGCAGCAGGCTGAACTGGCCGGCGCTGAGTGCAAGCATTTGCACCAGAAAGCTCGCTCCCCATCCCAGCACGCCCCCCAAGCCCTGCAACACCAGGTACAGCACGCTGTAGCGCAGCCCCCAGTGCGCGCAGGTGAGGCCGAACACCAGCGCAAGCGTATGTTTGGGGAGGCGCGAGGTCTCGGCCAGGGCATGGCAGAAACGCAGCAGTGCGCGCGCCCAGCGTCGACGACGTTGCGCTGGCACGCCCAGGCGCCGCAACAAGTGGCCGCTGGCGCGGATCAGCAGGGCCTGATGGCGCAACGACAGCAACACGCCCGCCAGGGCTGTGCATAGTAGCGCGGCGCTACCCAGTAGCAGGCTTTGCTGGCTGTGGCCCAGGTGGTGGAACAGCGCGTAGCCCGCGATTGCCAGCGTGGCGCAGAAGAAGAACAGCAGATCGTTGAGCTGGTCCAGGGCGAACACCGCCCCGCTGTGCGAGGCCGTGATGCGTTGGCGGCCGAGCAGCGCCATCAGCGTCAGTGGCCCGCCACTGCCGCCAGGTGTGGTGCAGATGGCGAACTCGGTGGCCATGACCACGCCTAGGCCGCGTCTCCAGCCCAGTGCTGTGCCTTGCTGGCCGAGCAGCAGGCGCAGGCGGGCGGTGTTGATCAGCCAGCACAACAGGATCATCCCAAGCAACAGCAGCAGCAGGCGTAGCGGGAACCTGCTCAGGCGCGCCAGCAGGTCGCTGCCACCCAGCAATGCCGGGACCAGTAGCGCCAGCAGCAGGGCCAGGCCAAGCCAGCCGAGACGCTTCATGGACCGATCTGGCGGTCTAGCCAGGCGGACTTGGTCAGCGGCTCGCGGCCTTCGGCGAGCAAGGCTTGCACGGTGTCGAGCCAGTAAGTACGTGCACAGGGGTGGCGCATGTCCACCGGATGCAGGCCTAGGCGCAAGGTGTCGGCGTGTTGCCAGCGCCGACGTTGCCAGTCGCTGAGCACTTTCGAGACGCTGCGGCGCCAGGCGCTGCGCGCGCTCCATACCAGTCCTGGGGCCTCGATCGGGGTGAAGTCTGGCAGGCGGTACAGGTGCTGGGGTGTGCTGGTATAGCGCAGCGGCAGTTGGCGCAAGGCTTGGCGGGTGCCTTCGCTCATCAGCCAGGCGGGGGCGACGAAGCCAGCCACGGGCCATCCCTGGCGCTCGAACAGCGCCAGCCCGGCTTGCAGGCGTTGCAAGGCGGCTGCGTGATCGAGGGCGTAGAACTCGCCTTCGTGGGTGTAGAGCCGGCGCATGAAAAACTCGACCGGGCCGCGTGGCGGCGGGCCGTCGTCGGCGTGGTAGTAGCCGTGCAAGGCTAGTTCGTCACCGCAGGCCAAGCGCTGGTCGAGCAGGCGGCAGAAGGCAGGAAAGTGTGCCAGCGCGTTACGCTGGTGAAAGTCTGGCACCACCAGCCACGTCATGCGCACGCCGCCGAGTGCATCGATGGCTTGCACGAAAGGTTGGTAGTCCGGCCAGGTTTGCGGTGCTACGTCGTGCAGCACCAGCATCAGGCTGGGGCGTCGTTCAGCCATGGGCGCGGGCCAGCGGCGATGTGCCGAGCACTGCTTGGTAATGGCTGAGCAATCCGTTGACCACGTTGTCCCAACTGTAATGGCGCTCGACATGCTGGCGGGCCTGGGCACCGAGTTGCTGCACGCCTGCTTCGAAGGTTTCGCGCACTGCATCGGCCATGGCCTGGGCGTCGTTGGGTGGGCACAGGCGGCCGCAGTCTGGGGGCACGATCTCGCCGAACGCCCCGGCGCGCACGGCCACCACTGGTGTGGCGCTGGCCATGGCTTCGAGGATCACCAGACCGAAGGTTTCCTGATCGCCGGCATGCACCAGCAAGTCGGCGCTGGCCAGTATTCGGGCTACCTGTGCAGGCGGGCAGAAGTGATCGATCACGCTGACGTTGTCCGCCGTGCTCAGTGGCATGTTCGAACCGACCAGCAACAGGTGGTAATTCGGGCCCAGGGTGCGCATGCACTCAATCAGCACGGGCAGGTTCTTTTCGCGCGAGCCACGCCCGGCGAACACCAGCAAGTGGCGATTTTCGGGGATACCGAGTTCGGCGCGCAGGCCGGGGTCGCGCTGCTCGGGGTTGAACAGGGCCAGGTCCACGCCCAGGCGTTGTACGTGCACGGCTCTGACTCCGAGGCGTCGGAGCTTGTCGGCCATCACTTGGCTCGGCGCCAGTACCCTGTCGAAGTTACCGTAGAGCTTGCTGACATAGGCTTCGACGTTCGGGGTGAACCAATTGCCCATGCGGTTGCTCACCAAAAGGGGCAGGTCGGAGTGGTAGAAGCCGATCACCGGGACATCGAGTTTACGCCGTGCTTCCAGGGCGGCCCAGGCGGTGAGGTAGGGGTCGCCTACTTCGATCAGGTCCGGTTGCAGGCGGCGCAGCTCGTTGCACCAGGGCGCCAGGCGTACCGGGAAGCGGTAGCCGTTGCCAAAGGGCAGGGGTGGGGCGGGGACCTGGTAGACGCCATCGGTGTGGCCGGCGCTGGCGCCGGGGACCAGCAAACTGTGGCGCACCTCGGGTATGGCGTCGAGGCGGCGGTGTTTGGCATCAAGGTAGGTTCGCACGCCGCCGCTGGCTGGGGCGTAGAACATGGTGATGTCGGCAATGTGCACGATCAGCATCCCTCCGGGATCGTCTTCGGGGTCTGTCATCCGGCACGGGGCTGGTATGACTCGCCTGAAGGTTGACCTTGAGGAAGGATAGTTTGTTCGATCGGGAAGAAGCAGCTGCGAGCTACAAGCTACAAGAAGAAGCGAGACCGCGCACGATCCGCTTTTTCTTGTAGCTTGAAGCTTGCAACTCAGATACGGAAGCTGCCGACCAGGTGTTTCAGGCGTCCGGCCTGTTGCTCCAGGTCTGAACAGGCGCTCAGGGTGGCTTGCAGGTTCTGCACGCCTTGCTGGTTGAGCAGGTTGATTTCGCTGATGTCCATGTTGATCGAATCGACCACGGCGGTCTGTTCCTCGGTGGCGGTTGCCACCGACTGGTTCATGCCGTCTATCTCGCCGATACGCTGGGTCACGCTGCCCAGTCGTTCGCCGGCCTGGTTGGCGATCTGCATGCTGTCTTGGCTGTGGCGCTGGCTTTGACCCATGGTGTCGACCGATTCGCGTGCACCGACCTGCAATTCTTCGATCATGCTCTGCACTTGCTGCGCCGACTCCTGGGTGCGGTGGGCCAGGTTGCGCACTTCGTCGGCCACCACCGCGAACCCACGCCCGGCCTCACCGGCACGCGCGGCCTCAATCGCGGCGTTGAGCGCGAGCAGGTTGGTCTGCTGGGAGATGCTGGTAATCACCTCAAGGATCTGACCGATATTCACGGTCTTGCCATTGAGGGTCTCGATATGCCCGCTGGAGGTGACGATCAAATCCGACAGGCGGTTCATCGCCTCGATATTGCGTTGCACTACCTGCTGGCCTTCTTCAGCTAGCAGACGGGCAGAGCTGGCATGCTGCGAGGCCTGGGCTGCGTTGCCGGCAATTTCCTGGGCCGCAGCCCCCAACTGGTTGATGGCAGCGGCGACGCTGTTGGTGCGGTTGGACTGCTCGTCGGAGTTGCTCATCGAAGAGTTCGAGGCGCTGATCACCCGCTGGGCCACTTCGTTGACCTGCTCGGTGGCCGAGGACACTTCGCGGATCGAACCATGGATACGCTCGACGAAGCGGTTGAAGGCCGTGCCCAAGGTGCCGAATTCATCCTGGGTGTGGATATCCAGGCGGCGGGTCAGGTCGCCTTCGCCCTCGGCGATGTTCTCCATGGCCCGGGTCATGGTGTGCAGCGGTTGCAGCAGCACGCGAATTAGTAGGCCGAGCAGTACGAGGATGATCACCACCGCCACCAAAGTGGCGATCACCGCCGAGGTGCGCAGGGCCGTGAGCATGCTGAACGCCTTGTCTTTGTCCACCGACAGGCCGATGTACCAGTTGGCCGAGGGCAGCCCTTTGACCGGGGTGAAGGTGACCAGGCGTGGCTGGCCGTCGACTTCGACTTCGGTCAAGTTGCCGGACAGTTTCGGGGTGTTTTGCGGGAACAGGTCCGGCAGTGACTTCATCACCAGGTTCTGGTCCGGGTGTACCAGGATCTTGCCTTGGTCGTTGACTAGGAAGGCGTAGCCCATACCGCCGAAGTTCAGCGAGTTGACGATCTGCGCCAGGCCGTCCAGGGCCAGGTCGCCGCCGACCACACCGACCGAACGCGAGGCGGTGCTGATGATCGAGATCACCATTTTGTTGGTGGCCATGTCGATATACGGCTCGGTGAGCATCGGGCCGTTGGCGTTCAGGCCGTCCTTGTACCACGGGCGTACGCGCGGGTCGTAGCCGTCGGGCATCTTGGTGTCAGGGCGGACGGTGAAGGTGCCATCAGGCTGGCCCAGGTAGATGGTCAGAAAGCTTGAGGTCAAGGCGTTCTGGTTCAACTGGGCGCCAATGTTCTGTGGGTTTTGCGCCAGGTTCTGGGCGACGCTCTCGACCAGCTTGATGCGCCCTTCGAAGAGGTTGCGAATGTTGGTGGCGGTCGAGTCGCCCATTTCGGCGAGGTAGTTCTCCAGGTTGGCGCGAATCGCATTACGCTGAAGGTAGTCGTTGTATAGGGTGAACAGGCTAAAGGCCAATATCACGATCAGTGAGGCGGCCAGAAGGATCTTGTGGCTGAAACGAAGGCTTTTATTCATGACGTGATCGCGTCCGCTAAGGTTTTTTATCGGGTCGTTCGCACAAACAGGGGGTAATAATCCGTGCAACAGCTCCCGCCGATCCTTTACGGGTATTTACCGAATTCAGGAATTAATCATTACTAACTATCGGCCGTCGTAGGGCAGAACTTGAGCGGAACGAGGTAATGTCATGTCAGAAAATTCAGAAATGATTGTAGGTATGTGCTCAGACGGCCAGCCCGCTGTCCAGCGCCTGCGCTTGGCCAACCGTCACGGCCTGGTGGCGGGGGCCACCGGCACAGGCAAGACCGTCACGTTGCAGCATTTGGCCGAGCAGTTCAGCGATGCGGGTGTGGCGGTGTTTGCTGCCGACGTCAAAGGCGACTTGTGCGGTCTGGGCGTCGCTGGAGCGCCCCAGGGTAAGGTGGCCGAGCGAATCGCCAGCATGCCGTGGCTGACGCATCGGCCGCAGGCTTACCCATTGGTGTTGTGGGATATCGCCGGGCTGTCCGGGCACCCCTTGCGCACCACGTTGAGCGAAATGGGGCCGCTGCTTTTGGGCAATTTGCTGGAACTCACCGACAGCCAGCAGGCGGCGCTGTATGCCGCATTCAAGGTGGCCGACCGCGAAGGGTTGTTGCTGCTCGACCTCAAGGACCTCAAGGCCCTGCTCGCGCACCTCAAGGACAATCCGCAACTGTTGGGCGAGGACAGCGCGCTGATGACCAGCGCTTCGACCCAGGCTCTTCTGCGGCGCTTGGCCACGCTGGAGCAGCAGGGCGCCGAAGCGCTGTTCGGCGAACCGGCCCTGCAACTTGAAGACCTGCTGCAGCCGGCCAGTGATGGGCGTGGGCGGATCCATCTGCTCGACGCCAGTCGCCTGGTGCACGAGGCCCCTAAGGTCTATGCGACCTTCTTGCTGTGGCTGTTGGCTGAGCTGTTCGAGCAGTTGCCTGAGCGCGGTGACGCCGATAAGCCGGTGCTGGCGCTGTTCTTCGACGAGGCCCACTTATTGTTCAACGGCACGCCGAAGGCGTTGCAGGACCGGCTGGAGCAGGTGGTCCGGTTGATTCGCTCCAAGGGGGTAGGGGTGTATTTCGTCACCCAATCGCCCGGTGATCTGCCTGATGCGGTACTGGCGCAACTGGGCTTGCGCGTTCAGCACGGATTGCGCGCATTCACCGCCAAGGAGCAGAAATCGCTGCGCGCAGTGGCCGATGGTTTTCGTCCCAACCCGGCGTTCGACAGCCTGGCGGTGCTGACTGAGCTGGGGATCGGCGAAGCGCTGGTCGGCACGCTGGAAGACAAGGGGACGCCGGCGATGGTCCAGCGGGTGCTGATTGCGCCCCCGCAGTCGCGGATTGGGCCGTTGAGCGCCACCGAACGCAGCGCTTTGATTGGCGCATCGCCCTTGGCGGGGCGCTATGACAAACCCATTGACCGTGAGTCGGCTTATGAAATGCTTACCCAGCGCAAGGGTGAGCCGGTAGAGCCCGCGCCACAGCCCAAGGCTGAGGAGGATAGCTTTGCCGATAAGGCAGGGGAGTTTTTGCAAAGTGCGGCAGGGCAGGCGATCAAGTCGGCGGTACGCCAGGCGGCCAATCAGTTGGGGCGCCAGTTGGTGCGTGGGCTGATGGGGTCGTTGTTGGGGGGGAGGAAAAAGTAGGCTGTACCTAATGCCAGTCTGTTAAGTCAATTGGGGCTGCTCTGCAACCCCAATTGACCCGCATCAACTGAGCGACTGTACTCAGCCGATCGCCTTGGACGCCAGCCAGAACAGGCCAGCCGCCAGACCCATCGAGGCCGGCAGGGTCAGTACCCAGGCCAACAGGATGGTCTTCACCGTACCGCCTTGCAGGCCGCTCTTGTTGGCGACCATGGTGCCAGCCACACCCGAAGACAGTACGTGGGTGGTGGACACGGGCAGGCTGAACACGTTGGCCATGCCGATGGCGCAGGCGGCGGTGATCTGCGCCGACATACCTTGGGCATAGGTCATGCCTTGCTTGCCGATCTTCTCGCCAACGGTCAGTACCACGCGCTTCCAGCCGACCATGGTGCCCAGGCCCAAGGCCAGGGCAACGGCCACGATTACCCAGAACGGGGCGTATTCGGTGGTGGCGGTGAGGTCTTTGCGCAGCTTCTCGAGGTCAGCCTTTTCACGCGCTTCCAGGCCAGGCAGCTTACCGACTTTCTTGGCGGTGTCGTCCAGGCACAGCAGGTAGCGGCGAACTTCGACGCGCTTGTCGGCGCTCAGGTCGCGGTAGTCGGTCACGCCTTGCAGCGACGATTGCAGCGCAGCGATGGTCGGCTCGGTCTGCTGCGGGTTGCAGCTGAACTGCTCCGGCAAATCGGTCGGCGCAGCCTTGCCCAGTGCCAGGAACTCGCCGAGGGTGGCGGCGTTGCGCTGGTAGAACTGGCTCATGTGCAAGGTGGCGTCGCGGGTTCGTTCGATCTGGTAAGTAGTGCTGTTCAGGTCCAGCACGAACTTGGCCGGCACGATACCGATCAGCACCAGCATGATCAGGCCGATACCTTTCTGGCCGTCGTTGGAACCGTGCACGAAGCTCACGCCCATGGCCGAAATCACCAGGACCAGGCGGTTCCAGAACGGCGGGTGCTTCTTGTCGTCGAGCTTGCGGCGCTGGTCTGGCGTCTTGTGCATCTTCGACAGTGGGCGCCACCATTTCAGGGCGATCAGCACCAGCGCGGCGACGGCGAAACCGGCCATCGGCGAGACCACCAGCGACATGGCGATGTCGATCGCCTTCTGCCAGTTGACGCCATCGCCCAGTGGGATGTCGTTGATCAGGGCATTGGCCAGGCCCACCCCGAGGATCGAGCCGATCAGGGTATGCGAGCTGGAGGCCGGGATGCCGAAGTACCAGGTGCCGAGGTTCCAGGTGATGGCCGCGGCCAGCAGCGAGAAGACCATGGCCAGGCCGTGCCCGGTGTTCACATTGATCAGCAGTTCGACTGGCAGCAGGTGGACGATGGCATAGGCCACCCCGACACCGCCGAGCAGGACACCGAGGAAATTGAACACGCCGGAGAAGAACACGGCCAGGTGCGGTGGCATGGCTTTGGTATAGATGACAGTGGCTACCGCGTTGGCGGTGTCATGAAAGCCATTGATGAACTCGAATGCGAGCACGAAGGTTAGAGCGAGCATCAGGCTCACGACAACCCAGGCATCCAGTCCGCTGAATAAATCGATCATGAAGGGTTTTCTGGCGGTCTTAGGGGGGCGAGATTATGCCAGAAAACCATGGCAATCGATGCACCTGCCGCAGACCGATGGCTGCTCGATGAGGTGCGCAGGAGGGCGCGTCGGTGCCGGGCGATGCGCTCAAAATGTCGATAAAAATCTATAAAATGCAGCTAAATCAAGGATTTATTGCGGTTTTTGCAGGATTGACGGAATTCAAACGAATGTATGAAATTTGTGTAATTCCATTTCATCCGCACGGTTAAAGGAACCAGAGAGGTCCGCGCCAACGGCCCCAGGGTCGATGGCACGGTGATGTCGGGCTGCTTCAATCGCCGTCCTGGCGCAGTTCCTTTTCCATCTTCTCGAGTTCTTGGGCGAACGCCTGGTCGTGAACCGTCGCTCGCTTGCGCCAGGGCTTACGCTCTGGATCGGGTTGTGCGGCATAGGTGGTGACTTCACCACCGTAAACTTCCTTGTAACGTTCAGCCTGGCGCTCGAGTTCTGCGCGCAGTTCTTCTTTCGTCACAGTAATACCTGAACAGGTTGTTGTTGATAACTGGCGTAGGTGCACCGCGTCGGTGTGCCGATAGACGCCAGGACAGATTACTCATCGTTGCGCCAACAGGCGCTGGACATTCGGGCGCGGGCCGTGCCGCGATGAATCAGGGTTGATTGCCGCCAGGCCAGTGGTGTGCCTGGGGCAAACAGCGTGTGCGATTATAACAATGGCCGCGTCGAAGGCCATGCGCTTGAAACCATCAAACTGCGCGCCGGTGAAGTTGTACGGGCCCGATACGTTGAAAGAGTCGGTGGGGCACGCACAAGTTCAAACTGCGGGATCGAAAGTTACAGTTGCGAAGATGCAAATGAAAACGGCCTCGCGGTTGGGCGAGGCCGTTGCCTGGGACTTCTACGGTGGGTACCTGACCAGTCTCTCCAAAGAAGCCACATGTGGCAGAGGAAAGGTATAAGTAAAAGTGTCGGCGGTCAATTGCGATTATCGGCCGTTCGTTCGATAATCGCACAAGTGACCCGATTTCTTGAGGCGTGCCCATGAACGAAGAAACCACTGGCCCAATGGCGAACGAGCCGGTGCGCAGCACCAGTCTTGCGTTGGCCCCGCCGATCGTGGCATCGCCGGCCAAGCGCATCCAGGCGTTTACCGGTGACCCGGATTTCATGACTTCCCTGGCCCGGGGCCTGGCGGTGATTCAGGCCTTCCAGGAGCGCAAACGCCACCTGACCATCGCCCAGATCAGCCACCGCACCGAGATCCCTCGGGCTGCCGTGCGTCGCTGCCTGCACACGCTGATCAAGTTGGGTTACGCCACCACCGATGGCCGCACCTATTCGCTGCTGCCCAAGGTGCTGACCCTGGGGCACGCCTACCTATCGTCCACGCCACTGGCGGTGTCGGCGCAGCCTTACCTGGACCGCATCAGCGACCAACTGCACGAAGCTGCCAACATGGCCACCCTCGAAGGCGACGACATCCTTTATATAGCCCGTTCGGCCACGGTCGAGCGGCTGATATCGGTTGACCTGTCGGTAGGCGGGCGCTTGCCGGCCTATTGCACGTCCATGGGCCGCATCCTGCTGGCAGCGCTGGACGACGCGAGCTTGCACGAGTACCTGGAGCGCGCTGACCTCAAGGCGCGTACCAGTCGTACCTTGCACGATCACGCATCGTTGTTCGCCTGCATCCAGCAGGTCCGCGAGCAGGGCTGGTGCGTGGTGGACCAGGAGCTGGAGCAGGGGCTGCGCTCGATTGCCGTGCCGATCTACGATGCCTCCGGGCAGGTACTGGCAGCCTTGAACGTCAGCACTCACGTTGGCCGGGTCAGCCGCACCGAATTGGAGCAGCGCTTCTTGCCGATCCTTTTGGCGGCCAGCCGCGACCTCTGCCATCAGTTGTTTGGCTGATCGCATTGATTATTGTCTTGCCACATTTTTAGAAATGGGCCCAATCCCTGTGTGAGATTACCCAGCCCTTTGGGCTGCGCTGTCGCGCAGAAAACTGATTTCGTAAGCGCGCCGCGTACCTTGTGGGAGCGGCTTTAGCCGCGAACACCGGCAAGGCCGGTGCCACCCACCGCGTAGACCGCTTCGCGGTGGCCCGGCACTCAGGAAAACCTACAGGTCCGCGCAACGCCCGAATCCCCCGTTGCCCTGCACCGAAATCGAACGCCGCGCAGCATTGCTGTTCGATAAACGCACAATCTCGTTTGCAACGAATTGCACAGCCTCGGTCTGCTGATTAATGTCTTGTCACGTGTCGGCTTTGCCGACCCGACAATAACAACAGGCCACCCAAGGGCTTCTCGATGAGCACACATCATTCGCTGTCGCGGCCGCACCCGCGAACAGTCGCGCTGCACGACGGCTGAGCGACGGCCAAGCATTCCTGATCACTTCTCGTTTCTGCGTGTCGGTAGCACGCAGTTGCCTGCCTGTGCCCTTCATCCGGATAACAACAATGAACAAACCGCAATCCACTGTCGGTAATTACCTCGACGTCCAGTCATTGATCAACGACCAACCGCTTTCCCGCTACCAGTGGCGGGTGGTGATCCTGTGTTTCCTGATCGTTTTCCTCGATGGCCTGGATACCGCTGCCATGGGCTTCATCGCGCCGGCGTTGTCCCAGGAGTGGGGTATCGATCGCGCAAGTCTGGGCCCGGTGATGAGCGCCGCGCTGATCGGCATGGTGTTCGGCGCCTTGGGCTCGGGGCCGCTGGCTGACCGTTTCGGACGCAAAGGCGTGTTGGTGGGCGCGGTGCTGGTGTTTGGCGGTTTCAGCCTGGCATCGGCGTACGCCAGCAACGTTGACCAGTTGCTGGTGTTGCGCTTTCTGACCGGCCTGGGGTTGGGTGCGGGTATGCCCAATGCCACCACCTTGCTTTCCGAATACACCCCTGAGCGCCTGAAGTCGCTGCTGGTGACCAGCATGTTCTGCGGCTTTAACCTGGGCATGGCTGGCGGTGGCTTCATTTCGGCCAAGTTGATTCCGGCCTATGGCTGGCACAGCCTGCTGGTGATCGGCGGTGTGCTGCCGTTGCTGCTGGCGGTGGTACTGCTGGTCTGGCTGCCGGAATCGGCGCGCTTTCTGGTGGTGCGTAACCGCGGTACCGACAAAGTGCGCAAGACCCTGGCGCCGATCGCTCCAGCGCTGGTGGCGCAGGCTTCGGGTTTCTGTGTACCCGAGCAAAAGGCGGTGGCAACGCGCAACGTGTTCGCGGTGATTTTCTCGGGCACCTATGGCGTGGGCACCTTGCTGCTGTGGCTGACGTACTTCATGGGGCTGGTGATCGTCTATTTGCTGACCAGCTGGCTGCCGACCTTGATGCGCGACAGTGGCGCGAGCATGGAGCAAGCTGCGTTCATCGGCGCGCTGTTCCAGTTTGGCGGCGTGCTCAGTGCGGTGGCAGTGGGCTGGGCGATGGACCGCTTCAGCCCACACAAAGTCATTGGCGTGTTCTACCTGCTGGCTGGGGTGTTCGCCTACGCGGTAGGCCAGAGCCTGGGCAACATCACCCTGCTGGCAACCTTGGTGCTGGTCGCAGGGATGTGCGTCAACGGCGCGCAATCGGCCATGCCTTCGCTGGCGGCACGTTTCTATCCCACCCAGGGCCGCGCCACCGGTGTGTCGTGGATGCTCGGCATCGGACGCTTCGGTGCGATCCTCGGGGCCTGGAGCGGGGCGACTCTGCTGGGCCTCGGCTGGAACTTCGAGCAGGTGTTGACCGCGCTGCTGGTGCCGGCTGCGCTGGCTGCGGTCGGGGTTGTGGTCAAGGGGCTGGTCAGTCACGCCGACGCGACCTGACCCTGCGGGAGGGTGGTTAACAGGGTAACAAATGGTTCGATAATCGCACAAAAGTGCGATTATCGGATTGTCGGAGTCCCGCCAGCCTCCTTAATCTGAACGCATCGCAGCGACGCATCGGCCCGCTGCTCATCGACCCGACTCGTTCTGACCAGGAGTCTCCAATGGCAGCAATTCTCTCGCTTCACGAGGCTGTGAAGCAGTTCATCCAGGATGGCGACTGCGTCGCTCTCGAAGGCTTCACGCACTTGATCCCGACCGCAGCCGGCCACGAGATCATCCGCCAGGACAAGCGCGACCTCACGCTGGTGCGCATGACCCCGGACCTGATCTACGACCAACTGATCGGTGCTGGCTGCGCGAGCAAGCTGATCTTCTCTTGGGGCGGCAACCCTGGCGTGGGCTCGCTGCATCGCCTGCGCGATGCGGTCGAGAAACACTGGCCGCATGCCATCGAGATCGAAGAACACAGCCACGCCGACCTCGCCAACGCCTATGTGGCTGGCGCCTCGGGCCTGCCATTCGCGGTGCTGCGCGCCTATGCAGGTTCCGACCTGCCCAAGGTCAACCCGCTGATCAAGAGCGTCACCTGCCCGTTCACCGGCGAGGTGCTCGCGGCAGTGCCGTCGGTGCGCCCGGACGTGACCGTGATCCACGCGCAGAAAGCCGACCGCAAGGGCAACGTGCTGCTGTGGGGCATCCTGGGCGTGCAGAAGGAAGCGGCCCTGGCGGCCAAGCGCTGCATCGTCACCGTCGAGGAAATCGTCGATGACCTGAACGCGCCAATGAATGCCTGCGTGTTGCCGACCTGGGCCCTGAGCGCGGTGTGCCTGGTGCCTGGTGGTGCTCACCCCTCGTACGCCCATGGATACTACGAGCGTGACAACCGCTTCTACCAGGCCTGGGACCCGATCGCCCGCAACCGCGAGACGTTCAGCGCCTGGATCGATACCTACATCCGTGGCACCCAAGACTTCACCGAATTCCAGGCCAAGCTGGCCAGCACCGCGGAGGCCGCGCAATGAGCTACTCCACTTCCGAAATGATGACCGTCGCGGCGGCCCGTCGCTTGCGCAATGGCGCTGTGTGCTTCGTCGGTATCGGACTGCCGTCCAAGGCTGCCAACCTGGCGCGCCTGACGTCCTCGCCCGACGTGGTGCTGATCTACGAGTCCGGCCCGATTGGCGCCAAGCCGAGCGTGTTGCCGCTGTCGATCGGTGACGGCGAGCTTGCCGAGACCGCCGATACCGTGGTGCCTACCGGCGAGATCTTCCGTTATTGGTTGCAGGGTGGACGTATCGATGTCGGCTTCCTTGGCGCTGCCCAGGTCGACCGCTTCGGCAACATCAACACCACCGTGGTGGGCGACTACTTCGCACCGAAAACCCGCTTGCCCGGTGCCGGTGGCGCGCCTGAGATCGCCGGTTCCGCCAAGCAAGTGCTGATCATCCTCAAGCAGTCGCCGCGTGCGTTCGTCGACAAACTCGACTTCATCACCTCGGTTGGCCACGGCGAGGGCGGCGATTCGCGCAAGCGCCTGGGCCTGCCGGGCGATGGGCCGGTCGGCATCATCACCGACCTGTGCATCATGGAGCCGGAAGCCGACACCCACGAGTTCGTGGTGACCTCGATTCACCCTGGCGTGACCCGTGAGCAGATCATTAACGCCACCGGCTGGGCGATACGCTTTGCCGATGACGTGCAAGAAACCACTGCCCCGAGCGATGTCGAGCTGACCGCCTTGCGCGACCTCGAAGCCCGCACCGCCGCTGCCCATGGGCAAGTGGCAGGAGAAGCCTGATGCGTGACGTATTCATCTGCGATGCCATCCGTACACCGATTGGCCGCTTTGGCGGTGCGCTGGCCGGCGTGCGCGCCGACGATCTGGCGGCGGTGCCGCTCAAGGCGCTGATCGAACGTAACCCAGGCGTGCAATGGGCGCAGCTCGACGAGGTGTTCTTCGGCTGCGCCAACCAGGCTGGCGAAGACAACCGCAACGTCGCGCGCATGGCGCTGCTGCTGGCCGGCCTGCCCGAGAGCATTCCCGGGGTGACCCTCAACCGCCTGTGCGCCTCGGGCATGGATGCCATCGGCACGGCCTTTCGCGCCATCGCCAGCGGCGAGATGGAGTTGGCCATTGCCGGCGGCGTCGAGTCGATGTCGCGCGCGCCGTTCGTCATGGGCAAGGCCGAAAGCGGCTATTCGCGCAACATGAAGCTCGAAGACACGACCATCGGCTGGCGTTTCATCAACCCCCTGATGAAAGCCCAGTACGGCGTGGACTCGATGCCCGAGACCGCTGACAACGTCGCCGACGACTATCAGGTCTCGCGCGCCGACCAGGACGCTTTCGCCCTGCGCAGCCAGCAGAAGGCTGCCGCTGCACAGGCTGCGGGGTTCTTCGCCGAGGAAATCGTGCCGGTGCGTATCGCCCACAAGAAAGGCGAGACCGTCGTTGAGCGTGACGAACACCTACGCGCAGATACGACCCTGGAGGCGCTGAGCAAACTCAAGCCGGTCAATGGCTCTGACAAGACCGTCACCGCTGGCAATGCCTCGGGCGTCAACGACGGTGCCGCCGCGCTGATCTTGGCATCGGCCGAAGCGGTGAAGCTGCACGGCCTGACCCCGCGTGCCCGCGTGCTGGGCATGGCCAGTGCCGGTGTGGCGCCTCGGGTGATGGGCATCGGCCCGGTCCCGGCGGTGCGCAAGCTGACCGAGCGCCTGGGCGTTGCGGTGAGCGACTTCGACGTGATCGAACTCAATGAAGCCTTCGCCAGCCAGGGCCTGGCGGTACTGCGCGAGCTGGGGGTAGCTGACGATGCGCCGCAAGTGAACCCCAACGGCGGCGCCATCGCGCTTGGCCATCCGCTGGGCATGAGTGGGGCGCGCCTGGTACTGACGGCGCTGCACCAGTTGGAGAAGAGCGGTGGGCGTAAAGGCCTGGCGACCATGTGCGTGGGCGTTGGCCAAGGCTTGGCGCTGGCCATCGAACGGGTTTGACCCGTATCGGCCTCATCGCGTGCAAGGCGCACTGATGCGCCTTGCACGCGATGAGGCCGGACTCGTTAGACCCAAGGCTAATGGCCAGCCCCCAAGCGGAACGAGTGTGTTACTAGGTATGTCTAGACTTACCTAGTACCCTCCAGGAGCAACCCCCATGACTTCAAGCTATTACACCGGCGAAGAACGCAGCAAACGCATCTTCGCCATCGTCGGTGCCTCATCGGGCAACCTGGTGGAATGGTTCGACTTCTATGTCTATGCCTTCTGCGCGATTTACTTCGCCCCGGCGTTCTTCCCCTCAGACGATCCCACCGTGCAGTTGCTCAATACCGCTGGGGTGTTCGCCGCAGGTTTCCTGATGCGGCCCATCGGCGGCTGGATTTTCGGCCGTCTGGCCGACCGTCATGGGCGTAAGAATTCCCTGATGATCTCGGTGCTGATGATGTGCTTCGGCTCCCTGATGATCGCCTGTCTGCCGACCTATTCGAGCATCGGCACCCTGGCCCCGGTGCTGCTGTTGCTGGCGCGGCTGATCCAGGGGTTGTCGGTGGGTGGCGAGTACGGCACCACCGCCACCTACATGAGTGAAGTGGCGCTTCGTGGCCAGCGCGGTTTCTTCGCTTCGTTCCAGTACGTCACCCTGATCGGCGGCCAGTTGCTGGCAGTGCTGGTGGTGGTGATCCTGCAGCAATTGCTGAGTGAAGAGGAGCTGCGCGCGTGGGGCTGGCGCATCCCGTTCGTGGTCGGCGCCATCGCGGCGCTGATCTCGCTGATGCTGCGCCGCTCGCTGCACGAGACCAGCAGCGCCGAAACCCGCCAGGACAAAGAGGCCGGGTCCATCAAGGGGTTGTTCCGCAACCACGCAGCGGCGTTCGTTACCGTGCTGGGGTACACCGCTGGCGGCTCGTTGATCTTCTACACCTTCACCACCTACATGCAGAAGTACCTGGTGAACACTGCTGGGATGAACGCCAAGAGCGCCAGTTTCGTGATGACCGGGGCGCTGTTCCTGTTCATGATCTTGCAGCCGGTGTTCGGCATGCTCTCCGACCGGATCGGCCGACGTAACTCGATGCTGCTGTTCGGCGCGCTGGGCACGCTTTTCACCGTACCGTTGCTGATGGCGCTGAAGACCGTTAGCAGCCCGTTCATGGCCTTCTTGCTGGTCAGCCTGGCGCTGTGCATCGTCAGCTTCTACACCTCGATCAGCGGCCTGGTGAAGGCGGAGATGTTCCCGCCGCAGGTGCGTGCGCTGGGGGTGGGTCTGGCCTATGCGGTGGCCAACGCGGCCTTCGGCGGTTCGGCCGAGTACGTGGCCCTGGGCTTGAAGACCCTGGGCATGGAGAACACCTTCTACTGGTACGTGACGGCCATGATGGCCATCGCCTTCCTGTTCAGCCTGCGCCTGCCGAAACAGGCCGAGTACCTGCACCATGACCATTAAGGACGTTGCATGAGCAACCAACTGTTCGACGCCTACTTCACCGCGCCCGCCATGCGCGAGGTGTTCTGCGACCGTGGCCGGCTACAGGGCATGCTCGACTTCGAAGCAGCCCTGGCCCGCGCCGAAGCGGCCGCAGGGCTGGTGCCGCAAAGTGCCGTGGCGGCCATCGAGGCGGGGTGCAAGGCCGAGCGCTACGATACCCGTGCCCTGGCCGAGGCCATCGCCACGGCGGGCAACTCGGCGATCCCGCTGGTCAAGGCGCTGGGCAAGGTGATCGCCAGCGGCGTGCCCGAGGCCGAACGCTACGTGCACCTGGGCGCCACCAGCCAGGACGCCATGGACACTGGGCTGATCCTGCAACTGCGCGATGCTTTGGGGCTGATTGAGGGCGCCCTGGCCAAGCTGGCCGATACCCTCGCGCGCCAAGCCTTGCTGCACGCCGACACGCCACTGGTGGGGCGCACCTGGCTGCAGCATGCCACCCCCGTTACCTTGGGAATGAAGCTGGCCGGTGTGCTGGGCGCGCTGACCCGTCATCGCCAGCGCCTCAGCGAGTTGCGCCCGCGCCTGCTGGTGCTGCAGTTCGGCGGTGCTTCCGGCAGCCTTGCGGCGTTAGGCAGCAAGGCGCTGCCGGTAGCCGAGGCGTTGGCCGAGCAGCTCAAGCTCAAGCTGCCCGAGCAACCCTGGCACACCCAGCGTGACCGGTTGGTGGAATTCGCCTCGGTGCTGGGCTTGATCGCCGGCAGCCTAGGCAAGTTCGGCCGCGATGTCAGCTTGCTGATGCAAACCGAGGCCGGCGAGCTGTTCGAGCCGTCGGCACCGGGCAAGGGCGGCTCCTCGACCATGCCGCACAAGCGCAACCCAGTGGGGGCGGCGGTGTTGATCGGCGCCGCCACCCGTGTGCCTGGGCTGATCTCGACGCTGTTCGCGGCCATGCCCCAAGAGCATGAGCGCAGCCTGGGCCTGTGGCATGCCGAATGGGAGACCTTGCCGGAGATCTGCTGTCTGGTGTCCGGCGCGTTGCAACAGGCGCAGCAGATTGCCGAGGGCATGGAGGTGGACGCTGCGCGCATGCGCCGCAACCTCGATCTGACCCAAGGCCTGGTGCTGGCCGAAGCGGTCAGTATCGTGCTGGCCCAGCGTCTGGGGCGTGATCGTGCGCACCACCTGCTGGAGCAATGTTGCCAGCGCGCGGTGGCTGAACAACGCCATTTGCGCGCGGTGTTGGGCGATGACGCGCAGGTCAGCGCAGAACTCAGTGCCGAAGAACTCGACCGCTTGCTCGACCCCGCTCATTACCTCGGTCAGGCCCGCGTCTGGGTGGCGCGGGCCGTGTCTGAACATCAACGTTTGACTGCCTGAAGGAGACCGCTGTGGCGCTTTTGCAATTGGCCGATGGCGTATTGAACTACCAAATAGATGGCCCGGCCGATGCGCAGGTACTGGTGCTTTCCAATTCCCTGGGCACCGACCTGGGCATGTGGGACGCGCAGATTCCCGCCTGGAGCGAGCACTTTCGCGTGCTGCGCTATGACACCCGTGGGCATGGTGGCTCGCAGGTCAGCGAAGGCCCTTACAGCATCGAACAGCTGGGCCGCGATGTCCTGGCGCTGCTTGATGCGCTGGATATCGCGCATGCGCACTTCGTTGGTCTGTCGATGGGTGGCCTGATCGGCCAGTGGCTGGGGATCAACGCCGGTGATCGTCTGCACAGCCTGACGCTGTGCAACACCGCCGCGAAGATCGCCAACGACGAGGTGTGGAACACCCGTATCGACACTGTGCTCAAGGGCGGCCAGCAGGCCATGCGCGACCTACGCGATGCCTCTATCGCTCGCTGGTTCACCCCGGCTTTCGCACAGCAGCAGCCGACTGAGGCCCAGCGCATCTGCCAGATGCTCGCACAAACCAGCGCGCAAGGTTACGCGGCCAACTGCGCCGCGGTGCGTGATGCCGATTATCGCACGCAGATCGCGCGCATCCAGGTGCCGACCTTGATCGTGGCGGGGACCGAGGATGTGGTGACCACGCCCGAACATGCGCGTTTCATGCAGAGCGCCATCGTCAATGCCACATATGCCGAATTCCCGGCAGCGCACCTGTCCAACGTCGAGGTCGGCGAGGCGTTCACCGCCCGCGTGCTCGATTTCCTGCTGGCCCGCTGAGGATTGCCCGATGGATGAGAAACAACGTTACGACGCAGGCATGCAGGTACGCCGCGCGGTGCTTGGCGATGCCCATGTAGACCGGAGCCTGGAGAAGCTCAACGATTTCAATGGCGAGTTCCAGGAGATGATCACCCGGCATGCTTGGGGTGATATCTGGACCCGTCCGGGGCTGCCACGCCACACCCGTAGCCTGATCACCATCGCCATGCTGATCGGCATGAACCGCAACGATGAACTCAGGCTGCATTTGCGCGCCGCGGCCAACAACGGCGTAACCCGCGACGAGATCAAGGAAGTGCTGATGCAGAGCGCGATCTATTGCGGCATCCCGGCCGCCAATGCCACCTTCCACATGGCCGAGGCCGTCTGGGATGAGCTGGGGGTCGAGTCGCGTCAGCAGGTCACCTGATCGAATCAAACGCCGGACCTGTGTAGGCGATCCCCCAGCCCTTTGGGCTGCGCTGTCGCGCAAAGAACTGGTCGTGTAGGTGCTCCCACAAGATAGTGCAATGCCTGAATCCAGCGTTACCCCTGTAGGAGCGGCCTTGTGCCGCGAAAGGAGGGCGCAGCCCTCCCGGCGATCGTGCATGTGACTGGAATCCTGGGGCCGCTACGCGCCCCGTTCGCGGCACCAGGCCGCTTCTACACATTGCCCGTATCAGGCTACACGACCGCCTTCTTCTGGCGCACCGCCACCGGGCCGGCATTCGCCTCCACGGCTTTCTTAAGCTCGCTGCACAGCCCGGCCATGAACGCCAGCTCCGCCACCACGAACAATGGCCCGATGATCAACCCGCTGAGATCATCGACGAAGGCGGGCTTGCGTCCTTCGTACCAGTGCCCGACGAACTGGATGATCCAGCCGACCACGAACGCGCCCAGCCCTGCACTCAGCCACACCCCGGTGGCCTGCACCGCCAGCGCCTGACCGGCCCACAGGCACAGGCCCAGCAGTAATCCCATCAGCACGCCGAAACGCAGGTCCAGGCGCAGGTAGAACCACACCGACCAACCCGCCAGCAGCAGCGCCGGTGACAACCAGATACCCGCGACTTCCCAGCCGGGACGCGACAGCAGGATACTCACCGCCAGCACGATCAGCGGGATGCCGACGAAATGCGTGGCGATGTTGCGTGGATCGCGGTGGTAGGCCGCATATTGACTCAGGTGCTCGACGAGGTTTTTCATTGTTGTTCCTCCATCAGGGGTAGCCCAGCGTGCCCCGTCCTGTCGTCGTCGTCTGTCGCCTGGCCGACAGAGTGCGTTTGCGAGGTGTCATGCACGAGCTGCGTTCCCAACTGCTGCACGGCCAGTGGTTTCGGCAATTACCCGACCCGGTTCAGGATAGCCTGCTCGCCTTGGCGCGGGTGCGGGAGCTGGCGGCGGGGCAGTGCCTGTTCCAGCGCGGCGACGTGCCTTGCGGGCTGTATGCGGTGCTGGCTGGCGCCATGCGCGTAGGGGCGGTCAGCAGCGAAGGTAAGGAGGCGTTGTTGACCTTGGTCGAGGCGCCGCACTGGTTCGGTGAAATCAGCCTGTTCGACGGCCAGCCGCGAACCCATGACGCGTTTGCCGAGGGCCCGACGCGACTGCTGTGGATTCCCCAGGCGGCATTGCTGAACTGGCTGGAGCGACAGCCGCAACACTGGCGTGAACTGGCCCTGCTGATGAGCCACAAGCTGCGCTGGGTGTTCGTCGCCTTGGAACAGCAGAGCCTGCTGGGCGCCGCGCCGCGGGTGGCGCATCGATTGCTGCAGATTGCCGAAGGCTATGGCGAGCGTGATGTCGCGCAGTGGCGCTTGCAGTTGTCCCAGGAGCAACTGGCGCTGATGCTGTCGTTGTCGCGCCAGACCATCAACCAGATACTCAGGAGCTTCGAGCAGTCCGGCGTGCTGCGCCTGGGCTACGGTGAGGTGGAGATTGTCGATGCGCAACGTCTGCGCGCGCTGGCTCAGCATCCAGGCTGACCAGCGTATCGATCATCGCCCGGGCTGCCGGTGACAGCCGGTAGCCGCTGCGGCTGACGATCCCGCAACGCACGCTCAGCACTTCCAGCCCCGGTGGCAGGTTGCGCCAATGCAGGCGCACCAGCCTACCGCCTGCCAGGTCATCGGCCACAGCCTCCTCGCTGGCGCTGCCGATGGCGTCGCTGGCCAGCACCACGCTGCGCAGCACGGCCAGGTGCTCGGTTTGCAGGTGCGGGGTGAAGTCGTCGCGCCCGCTGAGGTTGGCCAGGCGCTTGCGCACGCCGGGGGCGAGCAGGGAGCACGCCAAGGGGTAGTTGAACAGGTCGTTGGTCGACAGGCTTTCCTTGGCCAGCAGCGGATGCTCGGGGCGGCAGAAGAACAAGCCGGGGCGCGGGCTGAGCGGTTCGGTGTGGAAGTTAGGGTCAGCCTCGAAGGGGCGGATGTCGTCGACGAAGAATTCGATCTGCTCGCGGCGCAACGCCTGGCCCAGGCGTTCGGCGTTATCCACCAGCAGCGCGCTACGGATGCCTGGGTGGCTGGCCATGAAGCGTTGCAGGGCCTCGGGCACCAGGCGCGCGGCCAGGGCCGGGCCGCTGCCAAAATGCAGCTCGCCGGCGTCAAGTTTGGTCATTTGCAGAACATCGTTGTTCAACTGCGCGGCGCCTTGTACCAGGCGGCGGGCGTGTTGCAGGACCACCTGGCCTTCGGGGGTTGGTGGCAGGGCCTTGTTGCCGCGATCGACCAAGGTGCAGCCGAGGGTGTGTTCGAGGCTTTGGATAGCCCGGCTGAAGGCCGGCTGGGTGATGCCCATGGCTTCGGCGGCGCGGACGAAACTGCGGTATTCAGTGAGGGCGATGAAGTAGCGCAGTTGGCGGAGGTCCATGCTCGGGCTCTGGTACGAGGGGCAGGACTCGGTTTTAGCTTTTGTTACATATAGCGTCAAAGAATGTTATTTGATTTATATATGTCTTTTTGTTCTTTTTGGGCTGCTGGCTTTTGCGCGGGCTAGCCCGCTCCCACAGGCTGATGCTGGGGGCGGGCTTGCCTGCGAATAGGCCGGGCCTGTTAAAGCAGGTTCAGCGGGTAACTCACGATCACCCGGTTCTCGTCGAACGCATTGGTGCTGTAGTCCCGGCGCATGGTCGAGTTGCGCCACTTCAGCGATAGGTCCTTGAACGTCCCTGACTGCACCACATAGGCCAGTTCGGTTTCGCGTGCCCATTCCTTGCCATCGTCCACCACGCTGGTGTGCACGTTGTCGCCTTTGATGTAGCGGTTCATCAGGGTCAGCCCCGGAATGCCGACGGTGGCGAAGTTGAAGTCGTGGCGGATCTGCCAGGAGCGTTCCTTGGCGTTGTCGAAACTTGAGTTGTAGCTGTCGTTGGCCAGGGTGCCGCCGCTGGTGCCGTTGACCCGCATCCAGGCGTCGTCGCCGCTGACCTTCTGTAAGCCGACATACAGCGTGTGGCCCTTGTAGCGCGCCGAGAGCAGGGCCGAGGCTGTGCGGTTGTCCAGCTCGCCTGCGCGTTCGCTGCCGTCTTCCTTGCCGATGAAGTAGCCAAGGTTCGCGCCCAGTGTCCAGTCGCCCAGCGGCTGGCTGTGTACCAGGTTCAGGTACTGCTGGCGGTAGATATCCTTGAGTTGGGCGTCCCACAGGCCAAGCATGGTGCGTTTGTCGTTGAAGGTGTATTCGCCGCCTGCGAAGTTGAAGCGGTCCGAAGTCACGGCGGCGCGGCCCTGCATGAACATGTCTTCCATGCTCGCGTCGTTGCGCGGCCTGTTGCCGCGGAACTGGCCGGCATACACCGTCAGGCCGTCGATCTCCTTCGAGGTGAGCTGGCCGCCGCGGAAGGTCTGCGGCAGCGAGCGGCCATCGTCCGAGCGCAGGATTGGCAGCACGGGCATCCATTCGCCGACCTTCAGTTCAGTCTGCGACAGGCGTGCCTTGAAGGCCACGCCCAAACGGCCGAAGTCGTCGGCAGGACGGCCATCGTCGTGCACCGGCAACAGTTGAGTGCCGGCAGTACCCTTGCCGCCATCGAGCTTGATCGAATACATCCCCAGTACATCGACGCCGAAGCCGACGGTGCCTTGGGTGAAGCCTGAACGGGCGTCGAGGATGAAGCTTTGGGTCCATTCTTCGGCCTTGCCTTGTGCGTTGGCCGGATCGACGAAATTGCGGTTGATGTAGAAGTTGCGCAGGTTGAGGTTGGCCTTGGCGTCCTCCAAAAAACCGCCGTCGGCGGCCAGGGCGGCCAGGGCGGGCAGGGCGCAGGACATGGCCAACAGGCCGGGCAGCAGCTGGCGTGCGGGGTGCAAAGTGCTCATCTGTCGTGAATCTCTTGTTTTTATTGGGCGAGCCGTGGCGTTGCGGGTGCGGACCACAGGGTCTGGGCGTCTTTTTGTAAGAGCGTGTGCAACGTTGCGAGGAGGATGGTGCGCGGCAGGGTGGGGGCGAGGCAATTCGTCGCAAACGGAAACGGGCGATTATCGAACGAAATGTTCCAGTTAGTTAATTCTGCACTTGTAGGAGCGGCCTTGTGTCGCGAAAGGGCTGCGCAGCGGCCCCAGGATTCCAGCCAAGGCACACATTGTCGGGGCCGCTTTGCGGCCCTTTCGCGACACAAGGCCGCTCCTACAGGGGAGGTGAACGACGGGTAACAAAAAGCCCACCGCGAGGGTGGGCTTTTTGCCGTAGCCAGATCGATCAGCCCTTGGGCTTGTCGATCGAGGCCTGCTGCTGGGTCTGCTCGTACCAGCCACCACCGAGGGCCTTGTACAGGTTGACCTCGCTGACCAACTGCGACAGGCGATCGCTGATCAGCGACTGCTGGGCGCTGAACAGGTTGCGCTGGGCATCGAGGAAGGTCAGGTTGCTGTCGATACCGATACGGTAGCGACGCTCGGCCAGGCGGTAGTAGTCCTGGTTGGCTTGCACCAGATCGCGCTGGGCCTGCAACTGCTCTTCGAACGTCTTGCGTGCGGCCAGGCCATCGGCGACTTCCTGGAAGGCGGTCTGGATGGTTTTTTCGTACTTGGCGACGTTGATGTCCTTCTGGATCTTCGAATAGTCCAGGCTCGCTTTCAGGCTGCCGGCGTTGAAGATCGGCAGGTTGATCTGCGGCTGGAACAGCCAGGTGCCCGAGCCGCCCTTGAACAGCCCGCCCATGGTCGGGCTCAGGGTGCCAGCATTGGCGGTCAGGCTGATGCTTGGGAAGAACGCTGCGCGGGCGGCGCCGATGTTGGCATTGGCGGCCTTGAGCAGGTGCTCGGCTTCCTGGATGTCCGGGCGGCGTTGCAGCAGCTCGGAGGGAAGGCCTGCCGGGACTTCAGCCAGCTGGTTGGCGTCCAGAGTCAGCGGTGCAGGCAGGTTGCCCACGCCGGTACCGACCAGCACGGTCAGGCTGTTGAGGTCCTGTGCGACCAGGCGCTGGTACTGCGACAGCTTGACCCGCGCGCCTTCGACGGCGGTGCGCGCCTGGCTCAGGTCCAACGCCGATGCCACGCCGACTTCGTTGCTGCGGCGGGTGAGGCTGTAGCTTTCTTCGTAGGTCTTCAGCGTTTCTTCGGTCAGCTTCAGCAGCGCCTGGTCAGCTTGCCAGGTGTAGTAGGCGTTGGCCACGCTGGCCACCAGGCTGATCTGCGTGGAGCGGCGTGCCTGTTCGCTGGACAGGTAGGTTTCCAGGGCTTGTTGCGTAAGGCTGCGCACACGGCCGAACAGGTCCAGTTCGTAGGCGCTGACGCCCAAGGTCGCGGAGTACTGGCTGGTGATATTGGCCTCGCCGGTCTGCGACATGTCGGCCGGGACACGCTGGCGGCTGCCGCTGCCAGTTGCCGACACTGCCGGGTACAGGTCGGCGCGCTGGATGCGGTACTGCGCGCGGTAGGCGTCGATGTTCAACGCCGCGACGCGCAAGTCTCGGTTGTTTTCCAACGAGGCCTGGATCAGTTGCTGCAGCGCCGGGTCGTGGAAGAACTGGCGCCAGCCTTGCTCGGCGGCTGCCACGTCGGCCGACTCGGTCGGCGAGTACGCAGGGCCTTGCGGCCACTGCACAGCTACCGGCGACTCGGGGGTCTGGTAGTCGGGAATCAGCGAACAGCCGCCGAGGATGAAGGCGGTGACCGCCAGGGACAACAAAGACTTGGTCATTGCCCAGCCTCATAACGTGGAGTTTCAGGGGTGGCGTGTTTGTCGTGTTCTTTTTTGCCGAACAGCGACGACACCGCGACGAAGAACAGAGGTACCCAGAAGATCGCAAGTACCGTGGCGCTGATCATGCCGCCGATCACACCGGTACCGATGGCGTGTTGGCTGCCGGCACCGGCGCCGCTGGCGATGGTCAACGGTACCACGCCGAGGATGAACGCCAGCGAGGTCATGATGATCGGACGCAGACGCATGCGGCACGCCTCGATGGCCGAATCGTACAGGCTGCGGCCTTGCTCGTGCAGTTCCTTGGCGAATTCGACGATCAGGATGGCGTTCTTCGCCGCCAGGCCGATGGTGGTCAGCAGGCCGACCAGGAAGTACACGTCGTTGGACAGCCCGCGCAGGCTGGTGGCCAGCAGCGCACCGATGATCCCCAGCGGTACTACCAGTACCACGGCGATCGGGATCGACCAGCTTTCGTACAGGGCTGCCAGGCAGAGGAACACGAACAGTACCGAGAGGGCGAACAGTGCCGGCATCTGCGAGCCGGAGAGTTTTTCCTCGTAGGACATGCCGGTCCAGGAGTAGCCGATGCCCGCTGGCAGTTGGCCGGCGATGCGCTCGACCTCGGCCATGGCTTCACCGGTACTGTAGCCAGGGGCTGGCGCACCGAGGATTTCCATCGCCTCGACGCCGTTGTAGCGCGACAGCTTCGGCGAGCCGTAGGTCCATTCACCCTTGGCGAACGAGGAGAATGGCACCATTTCACCGGCGCTGTTGCGCACGTACCACTTCTGCAGGTCTTCCGGGTTCATCCGCGCGTTGGGTTGCCCCTGGATGTACACCTTCTTGACCCTGCCACGGTCGATGAAGTCGTTGACGTAGCTGGCCCCCAGGGCAATCGACAGGGTGTTGTTGATGTCCGAGATGGTCACGCCCAGGGCGCTGGCACGCTCGTCATCGATGCTCAGCTGGTACTGCGGCTCATCGTTCAGGCCGTTCGGGCGCACGGCACTGAGGATCTTGCTCTGCGCGGCCATGCCCAGGAACTGGTTGCGCGCTTCCATCAACTTGGCGTGGCCGACACCGCCGCGATCCTGGAGGTACACGTCAAAGCCGGTGGCGTTACCCAGCTCCAGTACCGCAGGCGGGGCGAAGGCGAACACCATTGCGTCGCGGAAGCTGAAGAAGTGTTGCTGGGCGCGTTGTGCCAGGTTGAACACACTGTTCTCGGCGGAGCGCTCGCCCCATGGCTTGAGCATGATGAAGGCCATGCCCGAGCTTTGACCGCGACCGGCGAAGTTGAAACCGTTGACGGTAAATACCGACGACACGGTGTCGGCTTCGTCCTTGAGCAGGTATTCGCGCATCTGGTCGACCACCGCCTGGGTGCGCTCGGCACTGGAGCCGGCCGGAGTCTGCACCTGGGCGAACAGCACGCCTTGGTCTTCCTCGGGCAGGAACGCGGTAGGAATGCGCGCGAACAGCCAGATCATGCCGACCACGATCAGCGCATAGGCCAGCAGGAACGGCACCTTGTTGCGCAGAATGGTGCCGACGCTGCGCTCGTAGCCTTGCACGCTCTTGTCGAAGTTACGGTTGAACCAGCCGAAGAAACCACCCTTGGCGGTGTGGTGCTCGCCCTTTTTCAGGGGCTTGAGCATGGTGGCGCACAGTGCTGGGGTGAAGATCAGCGCAACCAGTACCGACAGGCCCATGGCTGAGACGATGGTGATCGAGAACTGACGGTAGATCACGCCGGTGGAGCCGCCGAAGAACGCCATCGGCAGCAATACCGCCGACAGCACTAGGGCGATACCCACCAGCGCCCCCTGGATCTGCTCCATGGAGCGCTTAGTCGCCTCCTTGGGCGGCAACCCCTCTTCGGACATCACCCGCTCGACGTTTTCCACCACGACGATGGCGTCGTCCACCAGCAGGCCGATCGCCAGGACCATCGCGAACATGGTCAAGGTGTTGATGCTGAAACCCGCTGCGGCCAGGATGCCGAAGGTGCCCAGCAGTACCACCGGCACGGTCATGGTGGTGATGATGGTGGCACGGAAGTTCTGCAGGAACAGGTACATCACCAGGAACACCAGCACCACGGCCTCGATCAGGGTGTGGATCACGCCGCTGATCGATTCGGTGACCACTGGGGTGGTGTCATACGGGAACACGGCCTTCACGCCTGGCGGGAAGAACGGCTCCAGGTCGCTGATGGTCTTGCGCAGCGCCTTGGCGGTATCCAGGGCGTTGGCGCCGGTCGCCAGCTTAACCGCCAGGCCCGAGGCCGGCTTGCCGTTGAACTGTGCGCTGACCGAATAGTTCTCACCACCCAGGCCGACCGTGGCAACGTCTTTGACGCGCACCTGCGATCCGTCGGCGTTGACCTTGAGCAGAATGTTGCCGAACTGTTCGGCGGTCTGCAGACGGGTCTTGCCGATGATGGTGGCGTTCAGTTGCGTGCCCGGCACTGCCGGCAGGCCGCCGAGCTGGCCGGAGGACACCTGCACGTTCTGCGCGGCCACGGCGGTCTTGACGTCGACCGGGGTCAGCTGGAACTTGTTCAGCTTGGCCGGATCGAGCCAGATACGCATGGCGTACTGGGCGCCGAACACCTGGAAATCACCGACCCCTGCGGTACGCGAGATCGGGTCCTGCATGTTCGAGACGATGTAGTTGGCCAGGTCGTCCTTGGTCATGCTGCCGTCTTCGGACACCAGGCCGATCACCAGCAGGAAGTTCTTCACCGCCTTGGTGACGCGGATACCCTGCTGCTGCACTTCTTGCGGCAGCAGCGGGGTGGCCAGGTTGAGCTTGTTCTGCACCTGCACCTGCGCGGTGTCCGCGTTGGTGCCCTGCTCGAAGGTGGCGGTGATGGTCATGCTGCCGTCGGAGTTACTTTCGGACGACACATAACGCAGGTTGTCGATGCCGTTGAGCTGCTGCTCGATGACCTGTACCACGGTGTCCTGCACCGTTTGCGCCGAGGCGCCGGGGTAGGTCACGGCGATGGCGATGGCCGGCGGCGCGATGCTGGGGTACTGGTTGATCGGCAGCTTCAGGATCGACAGGGCGCCGACCAGCATGATCACCAAGGCGATCACCCAAGCGAAGATCGGGCGATCGATAAAGAACTTCGACATGGTTTACTCCGCTTTGGCGTCTGCTTTCGCTGCGCTGGACTGATCAGAGCTGCCCGGCTTGTTGACGTTGGTGGCTTCGCTGACCTTGACCTCGACGCCTGGGCGCACGTATTGCAGGCCTTCAGTGATCAGGCGGTCACCTGGGTTCAGGCCTTCCTCGATCAGCCAGTCGTGGCCCAGGGTACGGCTGGCCTTGAGCTGGCGCAGTTCGACTTTATTCTCCTGGTTGACCACCATCGCGGTCGGCGCGCCCTTCAGGTCGCGTGTCACGCCTTGTTGCGGGGCCAGGATGGCGTTGGCATTGACACCGGCTTGCAGGCGCGCGTGCACGAACATGCCCGGCAGCAGGGTATGGTCGGGATTGGGGAAGATGGCGCGCAGGGTGACGGAACCTGTGGTCTCATCGACGGCCACTTCAGAGAACTCCAGGCGACCTTGTTGCTTGTACAGGCTGCCGTCTTCGAGCACCAACTGCACTTGCGCGGCGTTGTCACCGGCCTTTTGCAGTTGGCCGCTTTCCAGGTCACGGCGCAGCTTGAGCAGCTCGGCGGTGGACTGGGTGACGTCGACGTAGATCGGGTCGAGCTGCTGGATGGTGGCCATGGCGTTGGCCTGGCCGTTGCTCACCAGGGCGCCTTCGGTGAACGAGGAGCGACCGATGCGGCCGCTGATCGGGGCCAGCACCTTGGTGTAGCGCAAATCGATCTGGGCGCTCTTGAGCGAGGCCTCGGCCTGCAATCGTTTGGCATTGGCATCGTCGTACTCCTGCTTGGAGACGGCTTGCTCGTCGATCAGTTGCTTGTAGCGATCGGCCAGCGAGCGGGTAGCCTGCAGGTTGGCCTGTGCGTTGGCCAGCGTGGCCTCATAGACGGCCGGGTCGATCTGGTAGAGCTGCTGCCCTTCCTTGACGTCGCTGCCTTCCTTGAACAGGCGCTTGAGGATGATGCCGTTGACCTGAGGGCGAACCTCGGCGACCCGGTAGGCGCTGGTGCGCCCCGGCAGTTCCGAGGTCAGGGTGAAGGCCTGCGGCTGTAGGGTAACGACGCCGACCTGAGGCGCCTGCGCTGCGGGCGGGGCTTCTTCTTTCTTACAGCCGCTGAGCAGTGTTGCCAGGGCGACGGCGGAAACCAGAGCGGTAACAGCTGGCTTGAATTGCATGAGGATCCTCGGGTCGCAGGAGCAGGGAAGCTCAAGAATAGTGGAAGAGTTCTGTCAGAAGAATGCTATCGGGTGGATAAATAGCTTGCTAAGGAATATACTTACATTCATGGTTGTTTGTAAATAGCGCCGGCAGGTACTCGATTACCACCGCGAAGTGATCCATTTTCCCGGGTATCGCCCTGCAAGAGGCGACCCCGGCCTGATTCCCGTGCGGCTATTGCCTGTGCGGGGCCTGATGAGGTTGTACTGCCATGGTCCGTCGAACCAAAGAAGAAGCCCAGGAAACGCGCGCCCAGATCATCGAGGCTGCGGAAAAGGCCTTCTATAAGCGCGGGGTTGCGCGTACCACCCTGGCCGATATCGCCGAACGCGCGGGCGTGACCCGTGGCGCGATCTACTGGCATTTCAGTAACAAAGCCGACCTTGTCCAGGCGTTGCTCGACAGCTTGCGCGAAACCCATGACCACCTTGCACGTGCCAGCGAGAGCGAGGACGAGCTTGACCCGCTTGGCTGCATGCGCAAGCTGCTGCTGCAAGTGTTCAACGAGCTGGTGCTCGACGCCCGGACCCGGCGTATCAACGAAATCCTGCATCACAAGTGCGAGTTCACCGATGACATGTGTGAAATCCGCCAGCAGCGCCAGAGCGCCGTGATCGATTGCCATGAGGGCATCGCCCTGGCCCTCAGTAACGCGGTGCGCCGGCAACAGTTGCCGGCAGACCTCGATTGCGAGCGTGCCGCAGTGGCCCTGTTCGCGTATGTCGATGGTTTGATCGGGCGCTGGCTGCTGTTGCCGGAGAGTTTCGACCTGCTGCGCGATGCCGAGAAATGGGTCGACACCGGGCTGGATATGCTGCGCTTGAGCCCGGGGCTGCGCAAATGAGACTTTGTGAATGATTGTGAGGAAGTGTTGCCCGCTTTTCATTAAGCGGTGATTAAGGCTTGTCGCGCCCGCGCGCGCAGCATGGCGGCGCAGACGCTGACGGCCTCAGCGCCCGCGTAATTGCCGGTCCGGCAGTGCCAGCGCCGCCATCAATCCCAGTAGTGCCACACTGGCACTGCCGAGCAACAGGTGGCGGAAGGTCTCCACCAGTCGGGCTTGGGTTGCCGCGTCCGTTTCTCCGGTTTGCAAGCTGCCCAGCAGCGGGTTGCCGCTCATTTCGAACCCTTCGAGGTGCAGCAGCGCCAGCAACAGGCTCGACATGCACGCTACCCCCAGCGCACCGCCGAGCGAGCGGAACAGGTTGGTGGTGCTGGTCGCAACGCCGATATCCTTGGCTTCCACGGCGCTCTGGGTGCCCACCAGCGAAGTGGGGAACTGCAAGCCGCAGGCGATTCCGCTTAGCAGCATGAACAGGGTACTCCATCCGCCTGCCTGCACAGGCGTCAGGGCCATGGCGGCGATCGCCAGTGGCATCAGCAGTGCGCCGGCCAGGATCTGTGGTTTGTAGCGGCCGGTGCGGCTGGTCATGCGCCCGCCAGTGAAGGCGCCTAGCGGCAGCCCCATGGCCAGGGGCAGCAAATGCAGGGCGGCGCTGTCGGCACCGGCACCGGTGATGCCTTGGTATCGCAATGGCATCAGCATGGTCAGCGAGATCGACTGGAAGCTGGCGAAGAAAATCACGCACCAGCACAACACCGCTGTGCGGTTAGCGAACAGGCTCATCGGCAGCAACGGTTCGCGGCAGCGGCGCTCGTGGGCAATCAATACGAGCAGCCCGAGCATCGCGCACCCCAGTAGCGCCAGCACGTGTGCGGACAGCCAGGCATGCCCCTGGCCGACCAATGTGATGCCCAGCAGCAGGCTGCCCAGGCCGATGATCATCAGCAACGCGCCCAGATAATCGACCTGTGCCTCGCGGCGTTTCACCGACAGGCCGTCCAGGGCGCGGTGGATCGCCCACAGCGCGATCAGCCCCAGTGGCAGGTTGATCCAGAACACCCAGCGCCACGACAGGTACTCGGTCAGCCAGCCGCCCAGCACCGGCCCTGCGACACTGGCCAGGGCGTACATACTGCTGAAATAACCCTGATAGCGCCCGCGTTCGCGCGGCGGCACGAAGTCGCCGATGATCGCCTGGCTCACCGAGACCATGCCGCCAGCGCCGATCCCCTGGATCACCCGCGCCAGCACCAGTTGCGGCATGTCCTGGGCTAGGCCGCAGGCCATCGAGGCCAGGGTGAACAGCGCCGTGCCGGTGAGGATCATGCGCCGGCGCCCATACAAATCGCCGAGCTTGCCGTAGATCGGCACGGCGATGGTCATGGCCACCATATACCCGGAGATGACCCAGGCCAGCAGGGCGACGTCGTTGAACTGGGCGCTGATTGCCGGCATCGACACGGCGACGATGGTCTGGTCCAGGGCACCGAGGAAGATCGCCAGCATCAGTGCGGTCAGAACGCTGCGCAGAACGCTAGGGGGCAGGGCGGCAGTCACGGGATTACCTTGTGGTGGGCGGTCAGCGCAGAGCTTGTCCGCGCCGACAGTGTGCGGGGAGGCGGCCTGAACGGCGATCAGCCAATTTGTAATGGACCGATTGTAACCTGAGTTACGTAGCTTCCTATGTACTACGTGCATCCCCTATGCAAGATCGGCATTGGCCCATTCATCGTTCAAAGCATGGCCGCGTGATATCGTGATAGGGCCGCAGAGGCTGAAATCCGGGGCCTGCACCAGCGTGGTGCAGCCATTTGCCGCAGGGTTTCGCGTCGCTGTATGTCCACACCTTCTATTCCTCTGCCTGCATGTCGAGCATGACCGCCCAGATGGCGACGGTTGTAACAGTCAGGTAGACCCGATACAGGGGTCGGTTTTCAGCCGTTCAACATTTTCTATATAAAGCGGAGTGATCATGCCCAAGGCTTCCCACCACGATCTGCGCAATGCCTTGCGCGAACTGTTCGATTCCGGTTCGTGCTATCACACCGCTTCGGTGTTTGACCCCATGTCTGCGCGCATCGCCGCCGACTTGGGCTTTGAAGTCGGTATTCTCGGGGGCTCGGTCGCCTCGTTGCAGGTGCTTGCTGCACCGGACTTCGCCCTGATCACCCTCAGTGAATTCGTCGAGCAGGCCACCCGCATCGGCCGCGTTGCCCAACTGCCGGTGCTTGCCGATGCCGACCATGGCTATGGCAATGCGCTCAACGTGATGCGCACGGTGATCGAACTTGAACGCGCTGGCGTCGCCGGGCTTACCCTCGAAGATACCCTGCTGCCGGCCCAGTTCGGCCGCAAGTCCACCGACCTGATTTCCGTGGAAGAGGGCGTGGGCAAGATCCGCGCGGCCCTTGAGGCACGCGTCGACCCAGCCTTGGCGATCATCGCCCGGACCAACGCCGGCGTGCTGAGCACCGAGGAGATCATCGTGCGGACCCAGAGCTACCAGAAGGCTGGCGCCGATGGTATCTGCATGGTGGGGGTGAAGGACTTCGATCAACTGGAGCAGATCGCCGAACACCTCAGCGTGCCGCTGATGCTGGTCACCTACGGCAATCCGAACCTGCGTGACGACGAGCGCCTCGCGCGCCTGGGTGTGCGCATCGTGGTTGATGGGCACGCCGCCTACTTTGCTGCGATCAAGGCCACCTACGACTGCCTGCGCCTGCAACGTGGTCAGCAGAACAAGTCGGAAAACCTCAGCGCCACCGAACTTTCGCACACCTACACCCAGCCTGAGGACTACATCCGTTGGGCCAAGGAGTACATGAGCGTCGAGGAGTGACCTGGCGGTTTACCTGACGGCGCTCAAGGTGGCGGTGTGCGGTACGCAATGCTCCAGCGCGCAGCTGGCAGCGCTGTTGGGTTGGCTGCGTAGCAGCTCGACCCGCCAGCAGGCCGAGGCGTAGAGTCCGGCAACGGCGACAATGGCGAAGACGAGGGCGCAACGCCTGAACTTGATGCTCATGGTGCCTACCTCCTGCTGATGCAACAGGTGATCCTTCCTAAGCATAGGCTGGATTGATCGATCTGCACCGGGAATCTGCTCTACACCAATCCCCGATCCCACGTCGGTTCATCAGCGAAGCGTTCCACCAGAAAATCCAGCATGCTGCGCAAGGTCGCAGGCATGTGCTTGCGTGAGGTGTACACGGCGTTCAGTGTCAGCTCGCGTGGTTTGGCTTCAGGCAGCAGGCGTACCAATTCGCCGCTGTTGATCGCCGCACAGGCTTGGTAAGTGGGCAGCATGGCGATACCCACGCCGGCTACCGCTGCCTTCTGCAAGGTCATGGCCTCATTGGCGCTGATGTTGCCTTGCACCGGTACGGCCAGTTCCTCGCCGTCGACTTCGAAATGCCACAGACTGTGGCCGAAATAGGCGTGGGTCAGGCAATTGTGCTTGCTCAGCGCTTGCACCTGATGCGGTGCGCCATGGATGCGCAGGTAGGCGGGGCTGGCGCAGATCACCGAACGGCACACGCTCAGGCGGCGGGCGATGAGGTTGGGGTCCACATCGTTGCTGGTCCGAATCGCCAGGTCGATGCGCTCGTCTACCAGGTTGACGGTGCGATCGAGCATCTGCAGCTCGATTTTCACCCCAGGGTAGCGTTCGACATAGGCGGCCAGTGCGTCCACCAACTGCGCCTGACCGAACGAGGTGCTGACGCTGATGCGCAGTTCGCCGCGTGGTGTGTCGTCGGGCTGGCGTACGGCGTTGTGCAACTCGTCGGTCAGCTCCAGCAACTGGCGGCAGCGTGGCAGGGTTTCCTGGCCGGCTGCCGTCAGGCTGAGCTTGCGCGTGGTGCGCTGCATCAGCCGCGCACCGACCCAGTCTTCCAGCTCTGCCAGGTAACGCGACACCACCGGGCGTGAAAGTTGTAGGTGATCCGCCGCCGCCGACTGGCTGCCCAGGTCGACGACGGTGACGAATACGCGCATGGCGTTCAGGCGGTCCATGATCTGCTCGATATTAGAAACAAACTATGTTGCAGCATCGCATTTTTTGTATCGGATAGGGCAACTAAGCTTAGCGTCATCGTCCCGTACACAGGAATGCCCGATGCCGCTCTTCGCCCCTTTGCGTCACCTGCTGCTCGCCTGCTTGACCCTGGCCGGCCCTGCCATGGCTGCCGAACCGCTGACGTTGGATGTCTACAACCCAGGGCATGACGCTATTTTTCCGGTCAGCTCGGTGATCGTCAGTGGTCAGCACGACGCCATTTTAGTCGATGCCCAGTTCGGCAAGGCCCAGGCCGAGCACGTGGTCGAACGCCTGCGCCAGGGGGGCAAGCGGTTGACCACCATTTATGTCAGTCACGGTGATCCAGACTACTACTTTGGCCTCGATACGCTCACCCAGGCCTTCCCTGAGGCGCGTGTCGTGGCTTCCGCCGCGACGGTTGCGCATATCCGCAAGACCATGGACGCCAAGCTGGCCTACTGGGGCCCGCAGATGGGGGCTGATAAGCCGGGCAAGCTGGTGGTGCCGCAGGTGCTCAAAGGCAACCGGCTTGAATTGGAAGGGCAAGCGTTGGAGGTCATCGGCCTCGACGGCCCGCAGCCTGATCGCAGTTTTGTGTGGATCCCGTCGATCAAGGCGGTGGTCGGCGGTGTGGTGGTCTCCGAGCATATCCACGTGTGGATGGCCGACACCCAGACAGCACAATCCCACGCCGACTGGCTCGCCACCCTGGCGCATATCGAACAGCTTGAGCCGCGTACGGTGATCCCCGGTCACTACCTGGGGGACAGCAGCCGTTCGTTGCAGGCGGTGCGCTTTACTGCCGGCTACATCCGTGACTTCGACGCGGCCTCTGTCAAGGCAGCCAATGCCGATGCACTGATCGCCACGATGAAGCAGCGTTACCCGAACCTGGCCGACGAGAGCTCCCTGGAACTGGGTGCCAAGGTCGCCAAGGGCGAGATGAAGTGGTAATTCCTTTCAACCTGATGGAGTGTTTCCCATGAGCAAGATTGCAATCATCGGCGCCACCGGCCGCGCCGGCAGCCAGTTGCTGGAAGAGGCCCTGCGTCGAGGGCATAGCGTGGTCGCCATTGCCCGTGACCCGTCGCACCTGCAAGGTCGTGACGGGGTGACCGTCAAGGCGTTGGACGCCAACGACAGCGTCGCCCTGCAGGCGGCAGTCGCCGGCAGCGATGCGGTGCTGAGTGCTGCGCATTTCTCGACCCTTGAACCGCAGGCGATCATCGGTCCGGTCAAGGCCGCCGGGGTCAAGCGCCTGCTCGTGGTGGGCGGGGCGGGCAGCTTGTTGCTGCCGTCGGGGCAGCGGGTGATCGACAGCCCGGATTTCCCCGAGGCCTATAAAGCCGAGGCCAATGGCGGCGTGCGTTTTCTCGACGCGTTGCGTCAGGAGTCGGCGCTCGACTGGACGTTCCTCTCGCCCTCGGCGGAGTTCGTCGAAGGCGAGCGTAGCGGGCGCTACACGCAGGGCAAGGATCACCTGTTGTTTGGCGCTGATGGCCGCAGCTGGATCACCTTCGCCGACTACGCGATCGCCATGATCGACGAGTTGGAGAAACCTGCGCATTCGCGGCAGCGGTTCACCGTCGGTTACTGAGTCGCCTGGCGCTCGCGGGGGCGTTGCTCCCCTGCGATCTAGAGCTTTGCGCGCTCTTCAAGCCAATCGATCAACTGTGCCAACCCCGCCGGCATCGTCTTGCCTGGGCTCACCAGGTCATAACGCTTGCCCGTCATGACTTTCAGCCCGAATGGCATGCACAACCTGCCGCTGCGTAGGTCATCGCCGATCAATGCCCAGTCGCCGATTGCCACGCCGGTGCCTTGCGAGGCCATGGCCATGGCCATGTCCAGGGTCTCGAAGTGCTGTCGCGGGCCACGCGGCTCGAAGTTGGCCCCGGCTGCCTGCAACCACAGGCGCCAGTCATGCTCGTCACGCGAAGGGTGCAGCAACATGTGCCGGTCCAGGTCCTGCAACTGGCGCAGTGGCAGTGGGCCTTCGAGCAGGGCTGGCGCGCAGACCGGGGTGAGTTGTTCATCGAACAGCTTGCGCACTTGCAGACCGTGGTTCGGCGCCTCGCCATAGACCACCGCCGCATCGAAGCCTTCGCGGCGAAAGTCCACGCCATGTTGCACCGTGGTGGTGAGTTCCACCGGCACATCCGGGCGCAATGCCTGCCATTCCATCAGCCGTGGCAGCAGCCAGCGCATCACGCAGGTGGGGGCCTTGAGCTGAAGCGTGGCGCTGCGACCACCCACCTCGCGTACCCCCTCCTGGATCAGCGCGAAGACCTGTTGCACCCGGGGTAACCAGTCCTGACCTTCGCGGGTCAGGGCCAGCCCGCGTGCCTGGCGCTGGAACAGCGGGTAGCCCAGGTGCGCTTCCAGCCCGGCGATCTGTCGGCTGACAGCTCCTTGGGTAATGTGCAACTGCTGCGCGGCGCGGGTGAAGTTGCAGTGCTGGGCGGTGATCAGGAACGTGTGCAGGGCGGGCAGGGGCGGTAAGCGGTTCATTGTCTTGAGCCATGATGCTAGGTCATGGCTAGTATGTGTTTTTTTGGATTGTGGGGATAGCGGCGGCTTGGTTCCATACCCCTGATTTCAACAAGAATCGGGCACACGATAATGGCAACCTGTGGCGAAATATTGGTCAAACTCCTTGAAGACTATGATGTGGATCATGTCTTTGGTATTCCCGGCGTACATACCGTCGAGCTTTACCGTGGGCTTGCGGCTTCCGGTATTCGGCATGTCACACCGCGTCACGAGCAGGGCGCAGGATTCATGGCTGACGGCTACTCGCGTACCCGTGGCAAACCCGGTGTGTGCTTCATCATTACCGGCCCCGGCATGACCAATATCACTACCGCCATGGGCCAGGCGTATGCCGATTCCATTCCAATGCTGGTGATTTCCAGCGTGCAGTCGCGCAGCCAGCTGGGCGGCGGGCGCGGCAAGCTGCACGAGTTGCCCAATCAGGCTGGCCTGGTGGCTGGGGTCGCGGCGTTTTCCCACACCCTGATGAGCGCCGACGACCTGCCGCACGTGCTGGCGCGTGCCTTTGCCGTGTTCGATGGCGCCCGTCCGCGCCCAGTGCACATTGAAATCCCGCTGGATGTGCTGGTGGAGCCTGCCGACCACCTGCTGCCCGGTCGCCCGGTTCGCACAGCTCGTGCCGGTGCTGCGCCTGCGGCGGTGGCGCCGATGGCCGAGCGCTTGGCGAACGCGCAGCGCCCCTTGATCCTGGCCGGTGGCGGGGCGTTGGGCGCAGGTCCTGCGTTAGCGGCCTTGGCCGAGCATTTGCAGGCCCCGGTTGCGCTGACCATCAACGCCAAGGGCTTGCTACCGGCCAGCCACCCGTTGCAGATCGGCTCGACCCAGACCTTGCCCGCCACCCGTGCTCTGGTCGCCGAGGCGGATGTGGTGCTGGCGATCGGGACGGAACTGGCCGAGACCGACTACGACGTGACCTTCAAGGGTGGTTTCGAGATCCCCGGCAGCCTGCTGCGTATCGATATCGATCCTGACCAGACCGTGCGCAACTATCTGCCGGCGTTGGCGCTGGTGGCCGACGCCGAGGAGGCCGCGCAAGCCTTGCTGAGCGCCCTGCGTGCACTGCCGAGCCCGGTTTGCGATGCCGGTTGGGGCTGTGTGCGCGCCGCGCGCCTGCGCCAGGACAACGCTGCGACCTGGGATGCCCCGACCCTGAGCCAGACGCGCCTGTTGACCAGCATCCTGGAGACGCTGCCGCAAGCCATTCTGGTGGGGGACTCGACCCAACCGGTGTATACCGGCAACCTGACCCTGGACATGCCCCGGCCGCGCCGTTGGTTCAACGCGTCGACCGGCTACGGCACCCTGGGTTACGCCTTGCCGGCAGCCATGGGCGCCTGGCTGGGCAGTGCCGAAGCCGCGGCTGAGCGAGCGCCGGCGGTGTGCCTGATCGGTGATGGGGGCTTGCAGTTCACACTGCCGGAGCTGGCCAGCGCGGTAGAGGCGCAGGTGCCTTTGATCGTGCTGCTTTGGAACAACCACGGCTACGAGGAAATCAAGAAGTACATGGTCAACCGCGCCATCGAGCCGGTGGGTGTGGATATTCATACCCCGGACTTCATCGGTGTGGCACGGGCGCTGGGCGCTCAGGCCGAGGATGTCGGCGATGTCGAGCAGTTGCAGGCGGCGTTGTTGCGGGCGGTGGAGCGGCGTGGGCCGACCTTGATCCAGGTCGATCAGCAGCAGTGGCAGATGCACGTGCGGGGTTGAAGCACCGAGGGATGGCACCGGCTTTGCCGGTGTTCGCGGGTAAACCCGCTCCTACAGGTACAGCGCTGGATTCAGGCTTTGCACAATCCTGTGGGAGATTACCCATCCCTTTGGGCTGCGCTGTCGCGCAGAGAACTGATTTCGCAAACCCGCTCCTACAGGGACCTCGCCTTAGGCCGTGGTGGCGCGCAAGCGTGCCACGTCGCGGATCGGTGGAGCACCATACAAGCGGCTGTACTCGCGGCTGAATTGCGATGGGCTTTCATAGCCCACCCGATACGCCGCCACCGCGGCCTCCAGTCCGTCGTTGAGCATCAGCCGCCGCGCCTCTTGCAGGCGTAGCTGCTTTTGATATTGCAATGGACTCATGGAGGTCACCGCCTTGAATCGGTGGTGCAGGGTAGAGGTGCTCAGATTCACCTCCCGCGCCAGGTCCTCGATGCGCAGTGGCTGTTGGAAGTGCCGGTTGAGCCAGGCGATGGCCTGGCAGACGCGGTGAGTCTGGCTATTGGCCAGGGCGATTTCATACAGGCGATGGCCCTGCGGCCCGCGCAGCAGGCGGTAGAGCAGTTCACGGCGGATCAGCGGCGCCAGCATCGGGATATCCCGCGGGCTGTCCAGCAGGCGCACCAGTCGCAGCAGTGCATCGAGCAACTGCGGATCGCTGCGCTCTACATACAGGCCACGTCCAGAGGGCAGGTTGGGCACCAGCATCGGCCCACTCTCGGCGATCAGTTGACTGATCTCGGCTGCATCGAGGTCAAGGCGCAGACCCAGGCTTGGGTGTTCGGGGCTGGCGTCCAGGCGCACGCCGCTGATCGGCAGGGTGACCGACACCACCATGTAGTGCAGTGGGTCGTAGGTGTACTGTTCATCGCCCAGAAACAGCGCTTTGCTGCCTTGGGCCAAGATGCACAGCGCCGGTTGCGCCAGGCTCGGTACGGAGCGCACGTTCTCGCGGTAGGCTGACAGGTACAGGTCCGGCACTGCCGACATCGGGCCATGTGGGCCGTGGGCGTGGCGCAGGATCAGCCCGGCCAGTTCCTGGCGCTGGGGTTCGAGCGAGAGATCGGCGGACGTGGTCATGACGGGTTTCCTCTGCAGACCGGGCCAGCATAGGTTTGGGCAATGCTAGGCGCTAGTCGAATGCTGCCTGTCGATTGCCTGATCCTGCCGTGCGGCAGGATCAGGCAATCGACAGGCAGTAATGACCTAACGCCGCGCGCGGGCAGGGTCCTAACCTTGGCAGCCTGGTTTTCCCGTTCGTAGCGCTTCAAGGAGATCGTCCATGACCCCGCAGCAACCGGTCACACACCTGGCTTTCATTCGCGCCAGCAATGGTCGTTCGGCAGAGCTTGGCATGCGCTTGCGCGATCTGCTCGAACCCTCGTTGCAAACGCCAGGCTGCCTGAGTTTCAGTGTGCAGCGTTCACAGGTCGACGCTGACCTGTGGCTGCTCAGTGGCAGCTGGCGCGACCAGCAGGCGATGAGTGGGTACTTCGCCTCGCCAACCCTTTCGATGTTCGGCGAGCTGGTGCAGGAGCAGGTGGTCAGTAGCCTGGACCTGCACACCTTCGCCTAGGGTGTAGAATGCCGCCCTCGTTCATACAGGCGTAGTTGAGCATGGCACGTAGAGAGTTTCCCCAGTTCGAAGCCGTTTCGGCGATGGTCCCCGTCGAGGGGGGTGGCTATAACGCGGCAATCGCCGTGAAAGCCCTGCACCTGGGCGGTGCACCGCGCTTTCACAAGGTTCTTGACGGGCAGGTGTTCAAAAGCGCACTGGCGGCCGACGAGGCCGCCTGCGCCGAACTCGAACGCCTGCAAGGCGTTGGCGAGGAAGGTGAGCTGATCTTCTGATCAGGCCTGTGGGCGGCTCATCTTGAACAGCTCGCCTAGGGCGAAGTAGTCGGCCGGGCCACCGCCACGCAGGATCGGCTCGGCGGCAGCGGTGTCGTAGATGCCGTCCTTGAGCAGGTGTTCGGCAATGTGCACCGCTACCACCTCACCCAGGATCAACCAGCTCGGCACCGGCGCCTGGTCGGCGCGGGTGAGCTGGACGATCTGGCTCACCTTGCATTCGAAGCTCACAGGGCTTTCGCCGACTCGCGGCACCTTGACTACGTTCGAGGCGGCCGGGGTGAGGCCGCTGAGCACGAACTCGTCGACATCGGCTGCGACAGCCGCGCAGCTCTGATTCATCTGCTCGGCCAGCGGACGGGTTGCCAGGTTCCAGACGAACTCGCCGGTCTGCTCGATGTTGTTCAGGCTGTCTTTGCGCCCGACGCTACAGAAACCGATGATCGGTGGAATGTAGTTGAAGGCGTTGAAGAAACTGTACGGCGCCAGGTTCAGGTGGCCTTCGCGGTCGTGGCTGGAGATCCAGCCTATGGGGCGCGGGCCGACGATGGCGTTGAAGGGGTCGTGGGGCAGGCCGTGGCCTTTGGCGGGTTCGTAGTAGTACATCTGCGCGAGGCCGCAAGGCCCTTCCTGTCAGGGGACGAAGCGCATAGTGTGCCAAGGCTTTGCCTGGCTGGGAATGATCAAGCCCGGCCGAAGCCGGGCTGGTTGCACGCTGTCAGCGATTAGCTGAAGCGGTGGCCGTTGGTGCGGTCGAAGCCATTTTCGGCAAAGCGTTGGCCATTGGTGCGGTCGAAGCCGTCTTCGGCAAAGCGTTGGCCATTGGTGCGGTCGAAGCCGTCTTCGGCAAAGCGTTGGCCGTTGGTGCGGTCGGAGCCGTCTTCGGCGAAGCGTTGGCCGTTGGTGCGGTCGAAGCCATCTTCGGCAAAGCGTTGGCCGTTGGTGCGGTTGGAGCCGTCTTCGGCGAAGCGTTGGCCGTTGGTGCGGTCGAAGCCATCTTCGGCAAAGCGCTGGCCGTTGGTGCGGTCGGAGCCGTCTTCAGCAAAGCGTTGGCCGTTGGTGCGGTCGAAACCATCTTCGGCATAAGTGGCCGACTGGGACTGTACGGCGGCGAAGGTGTGGGCATTGGTACGGTCGAAGCCGTCTTCGGCGAAGGCGCCAGTGGCCAGAACCGAGAGGGCCAAGGTGAGGATCAGTTTGTTTTTCATGGTGGTTGCTCCGGGGTTCGCTAGGGGTTGTTTGTTTCTATGGACTTGATGTTACGCCGATTAATGTGATTAAAAAGCGCAAAAAATAGCACCTAAAAATCGATTTATTCGATATTTAAGGTTGCGCGAATGCCTTCACACCCTCAGCGTGAGCGTTTAGGAATGCGCCGATGTGCTCTTGCAGCTCGAATCCTGCGATCAGACTAAACGCCGACCGTTAATGGCCAATTAAGCCTCAACGCCCGCTGCTGCTCACCGATCAATGCCTTTTTCATTCGGCATCAACCAATTTTTCAGCCCTGGCTCTTCACCATCGCCGCACCCAACCCTTGGAGCGGCATCACAATGAATAAACTTCCGCAAATCACCCTGGCCTTCTGGGTCATGAAGATCTGCGCCACCACTCTTGGCGAGACAGCCGGCGATCTGCTGTCGATGACCCTGAACATCGGTTACGCCATGAGTTCGCTGTTGTTGATCAGCGTGTTCCTGGCCACCTTGGTCACCCAGCTCTACTCGCGGCGTTACCACCCGTTGCTGTACTGGCTGGTGATCCTGTCAACCAGCACCGCCGGCACCACCATGTCCGACTTCATGGACCGCACCTTGGGTTTGGGTTATGCCGCCGGTTCCGCGCTGTTGATCGGTATCTTGCTGCTGACCTTCGCGCTGTGGCGGCTCAGTGGTAACCCTCTGGATGTCTCGCGCATCCGTAACCGTGGCGGTGAGCTGTTCTACTGGGTAGCGATCCTGTTCTCCAACACCCTCGGCACTGCGCTGGGCGACTACCTGGCCGATGATTCGGGGTTGGGCTTTGCCGGTGGCGCGCTGCTGATCGGCTCAGCCATTGCCGTGGTGGCGGCCGCGCGCTACTGGACACGTATCTCTGGCGTGGTGTTGTTCTGGATCGCCTTCGTCCTCACCCGACCGTTCGGTGCGACCTTGGGCGATGTGCTGACCAAGTCCCACGAAAAGGGCGGGCTGGATTTTGGCACCGTGGGGTCATCTGCAGTGCTGGGCGCAGTGCTGGTGGTGTTGGTCCTGATGGCGACCTATTACCAGCGTCGTGAGCCTGTACGGGGGCTTGAACGCGTGTAAGGCTCAGTCTGGGTGGATGGCATATCGCGTACTGCGTCTTCCGCCGGGCATGCGTACCACGCAACCCTGGGCCAGCAGACCGGCCAGGTGGCGAGTGGCGGTGGCCTTGGATACCTTGGCCACTGCCTGGTACTGGCTGGCGCTGATACCGTCCTCAAACCCTTTCGGGCCGCCGTCCAGCAGGCGATTGAGTACCTTGGTCTATTCAGGTGTCAGGCCATCACCTCGGTGATTTGCCAGAAGCGTGCCTTGATCAGCACTCGGTCGATGCGCAGCAGCGCCTGTTCAAGGCTGCGCAGCAGTGTGCTGAGGAACCAAGTGAGCCATTCAGTGATGTCCAGGGCGCCTTTCTGGCTGCGCTCCAGCACCTGGTAGTAACCCGTGCGGTCGTCGAGGATGTTGGCTGACATGGCGTAGAAGCGAATGGCCTGTTGTTTGCCCTGGACCAGCGCCAGGTCGGTCAGCGCCCGGGTCAGCCGACCGTTGCCATCGGCGAATGGGTGCAAGGTGGCGAACCAGAAATGGGGCGATGCCGGCCCGCAACAGTGGGTCGAGCTGATTGTCGCTACGGCTGCCTTAGAACCATCAAGGAACTGCCCCAGTTGCGCTTAGAGCCCTGCCCGGGGCGGCGTATTCTGCTCATTTTGTGAGCCAAATAATCTCACTATTCCGCTCGTTCAACAGAAAAGGGGCGCTCCGCCAAGCGGAGTGCCCCTTTTTGCGGGTTGCGGCGCAGATCAGTCAGTGGTGATGCGCGAGTGCTGCTTGGTGTCTTTCATGGTCGCGTATACCAGCAGCGAGCAGGCGATGCAGCCGGTGACGTACCAGTAGAAGCCGGTTTCCATGCCTGCGCTCTTGAACCACAGGGCCACGTACTCGGCGGTGCCGCCGAAGATCGACACGGTCAACGCGTACGGCAGCCCTACGCCCAGAGCGCGGATTTCGGTGGGGAACAGCTCGGCTTTGACCACCGCGTTGATCGAGGTGTAGCCGCTGACGATGATCAGCGCGGCCATGATCAGGAAGAACGCGCCCCACCAGGTCTGGATGGTGTGCAGGGTGCTCAGGATCGGCACGGTGAACAGCGTACCCAGCACGCCGAACGCGATCAGGATCGGGCGTCGGCCGATTTTGTCGGACAGACCGCCAATCACCGGTTGCAGGCACATGAACAGGAACAAGGTCGCCGCCGAAATGGTGGTCGAGTCGCTGATGCTCATGCCCACAGTGTTGACCAGGTACTTCTGCATGTAGGTTGTGTAGGTGTAGAAGGCCAGCGTGCCGCCCATGGTCAGACCGACCACGGTCAGCAGCTCCTTGGGGTGGCGCATCAGGGTACGCATCAGGCTCTTTTTGGACTTTTCCTTCTTGGTGAAGGAGGCGGTCTCTTCCATGCCGCGACGCAGGTACAGCGCAACCACCGCGCACAGCGCGCCGATCACGAAGGGTACACGCCAGCCCCAGGCATACAGCTGCTCGGTGGTCAGGGTGTTCTGCAGGATGATCAGTACCGCCAGGGCGATGAGCTGACCGGAGATCAGGGTCACGTACTGGAAGCTGGAGAAGAAGCCACGACGCTCCTTGCTGGCCATCTCGCTGAGGTAGGTGGCCGAGGTGCCGTATTCACCGCCCACCGACAGGCCTTGCATCAGGCGCGCGATGACCAGCAGGATCGGCGCCGCGACACCGATGGTCTCGTAGCCGGGGGTGAGCGCGATGACCAGCGAGCCTGCGCACATCAGCAGCACCGAGGCCATCAGTGCCGCCTTGCGGCCCTTGCGGTCGGCGTACAGGCCCATCAGCCAGCCACCGATCGGGCGCATGAGGAAGCCCACGGCAAAGATCGCGGCGGTGTTGAGCAGTTGGGCAGTGGTGTCGCCGGCGGGGAAGAAGGCCTTGGCGAAATACAGGGAGAATGCGGCGTAGACGTACCAGTCGTACCATTCGACCATGTTGCCGACCGAGCCACTGAAGATCGATTTGAGGCGGCTGGCGGTGGTTTTCTCCACGGCAGGCGCGGCGGCTGCTCCGGCGGGCAGAGTGCTGGCGTTATCCATCAGGGATACCTTCTCGTTGTTTTTGTGGAGCGCGCTCGATGGCGCAGCTTGAGAAGGCTTTTGCAGAAGGTGTGCCAAACTGGGGCAGGGTGATCCGTCTGGGTGCATCGCGCACCCTTGCAGCCCCTGCCCCGTAAGGGATACGCAGCGCCCGTCCGGCTGCGCTCAGCGCACCCAGCGGGGGGGCTATTTCAGGCACTAATAGGCGGTTTTTCGCTTATTGCCGTGAATGCGTAGGCGGAAATCCGCTCACTCGCGCAGCAGAAAATCTTCCCGCACCAACCCGTGGCGCTGCATCTTTTCATTCAGCGTACGTCGTGGCACTTGCAGCGTTTCCATGACCCCCTTGATCTCACCCTGATGCTGGCGCAACGCTGCGCGCAGGCACTGGGCTTCGAACGCCTCCATCTGCTCGACCAGTGACTGACCTGCGGGCGCCGATGCCAGGTTCGGTGAGTCCAGCCCCAGCGCATGGCGCTCGGCGGCATTGGCCAACTCGCGCACATTGCCTGGCCAGTCATGCGCCAGCAGGCGCGCCAACTGCGCCCCACTCAGCGCAGGCGCTGTGCGGCCCAGGCGTTCGGCGGCGTGGCGGGCGAAGTGCTCGAACAGCAGCGGGATGTCTTCACGTCGCTCGCGCAGTGGCGCCAGGCGCAGTTCGGCAACGTTCAGGCGGTAGGCCAGGTCTTCACGAAAACGTCCGGCGCGGGACTCCTCGAGCAGATCAGGCTTGGTCGCCGCAATGATGCGCAAGTCCACTTCGATGCTCTGGTTGGCCCCCAGCCGCTCCAGCGTGTGTTCCTGGATCACCCGCAGTAGCTTGGCCTGCTGGGCCAGTGGCATGCTTTCGATTTCGTCGAGGAACAACGTGCCGCCGTTGGCGTACTCCAGCTTGCCGATGCGCTTGCCCTGGGCGCCGGTGAACGCGCCGCTCTCGTGGCCGAACAGCTCGGCCTCGAACAGCGCCTCGGGGATGGCCGCGCAGTTAAGGGCGACGAAGGGCTTGTCGGCGCGCGGGCCGAAATCGTGCAGGCAGCGCGCCACGCGCTCCTTGCCGCTGCCTGTCTCACCGCGAATCAGCACGTTGACCGGCAGGCTGGCGAGGTCCAGCACCTGGCGGCGCAGCTTTTGCAAGCCTTGGGACATGCCCAACAGCGTGCCTTCGAGCTGGGCCTTGAGATCGGCCTGTTCATGCAGCCGACGGTTCTCCAGCACCAGATGGCGCTTGTCCAGGGCGCGGCCAAGACTGCTCATCAGGTGCTGTGGGGTAAAGGGTTTTTCCAGGAAGTCGTAGGCGCCGTTGCGCATGGCTTCAACGGCCATTGGCACGTCGCCATGGCCGGTCAGCAGGATCACCGGCAGGTCCGGGTCTTGCTGGTGCAGGCGCTCGAGCAGTTGCAGGCCGCCGAGCCCCGGCATGCGCACATCGCTCAGGATCACCCCAGGAAAGTCGCGCGGCACCTGCGCAAGGCAGTCCTCGGCGCGGGCGAACAACTGCACCTTGAAGCCCGACAGGCTCAGCCACTGTTCTATTGCCGTGCGGATACTGGCTTCGTCATCGACGACGATCACTGAGTTCAACATACAGGCTCCAGGTCACGGGGCATGGTGAGGCTCAAGCGTGCGCCACCGGCCAGGTTTTCAGCCAGCAGGCTACCGCCTGCTTCGACGACGATGCCATAGGAGATCGCCAAGCCCAACCCCAGCCCCTCACCCACCGGTTTGGTGGTGAAGAACGGATCGAATACCTTGGCCAGGTTCGCGGGCTCGATGCCCCCGCCGGAGTCGAGCACACTCAGTTGCCATTGTGTGCCGATGTTCTCGATGCGCACTTCCAGGCGTTTGTAGCGTTTGTCGGCCATCGCGTCGAGGGCATTGTGCAGCAAATTTATCAGCACTTGCTCCAGGCGAATCGCATCGCCGCGCACCCACGCTGGGCGCGCCAGGTACAGCGCCAGCTCGACTTGTTCGGCGCGGATCCGCGCTTCGAGCAGGTGCAGCGCCTGGTCGACCACGCAGGCCAGGTCCAGGCGCTCGCGCAGGCCGCCAGGACTGTTACGGGCGAAGGTTTTGAGATGGCCGGTGAGCGCCGCCATGCGCGTGAGCATCTGCTCCAGTGGTTCCAGGGCCTGACGCGCCTGCTCGAAGCGACCGCTGTCGAGCAGCAGGCGCAGGGTCTCCAACTGCATGCGCTGGGTGGTCAACGGCTGGTTGATCTCATGGGCCAGGGCGGCGGACATCTGTCCCAATGCCGCCAGTTTCGCCGATTGCACCAAGCCTTCCTGAGCGGTGCGCAGTTCGCGGGTGCGTTCTTCTACCTGGCGCTTGAGTTCATCGCGGCTGCGTTGGCGCAGGCGTGCCAGGCGCAGGCGCTGGCTGACGAACAACACGGCGAACACCAGGGTCAACCACACGGCGGCTGCGCCCAGGGCTGCGTTGCGCCCGTCTTCGGCCACCTGCGGCTTGCGCAGCAGATGCAAGGTCCAGCCTTCTGCATCCAGTGGCAGGCTTTCCCACAGGTACTCGGCCTGGCCATCCGGGCCTTGGACCCGGGTCAGATGGCTGTTGTCGGTAAAACGGGTCAGTAACTGGCGCTGCAAAGGCACCAGTGGCTGCTTGTCGTACTGGCGGGTTTCGGCCAGTTCGGCACGGTCGGCGAGGCTTAGCGGATGCAGCTCGCGGTAGCGCCAGCCGTCCTGGTTGGCAATGAAGGTAATCCCGCGGGCATCGCTGACCAGCAGGATGTCGTTGCCTTGGCGCCATTCGCGCTCAAGCTCGGGAAACTCCAGCTTGACTACCATGGCACCGAGAAAGCGTCCGTGTTCATCGCTCACCGCGCTGGACAGGAAGTAGCCCGGCACGCCACTGGTCACGCCGACCGCGTAGAAGCGCCCGCTGCCTTGGCTGCGGGTCTGTTTGAAATAAGGCCGAAAGCCATAGTTGGAGCCGACGTACGTCGTCGGCAGGCGCCAGTTGCTCGCGGCGATGGCAAGGCCGGTGCGGTCGAGCAGTTCCAGGGTGGAGGAGTTGGCCGCGCCGTTGATGCGTTCGAGTTTGCGATTCAACGCGTCCTGCAGCGGCTCGCTGACCGGGCCGCGCAGGGCGTCGATCAGTTGCGGATCCAGGGCCAGCACCGCAGGCAGGGCGCGGTAGCGTTCAATCAGGGTGTGCAGGGCGTTGGCGTACAGGCCTAGCTGTTGATTGGCTCGGCGTGCGTCGAGCTGCATGGCTTCGCGCTTGGCTTTGTGCATGGCCCAGCCGGCGCTGAGCGCGGTGCCGACCACGATCAGCAGGATGATCAGCCCCAGACGCAGGGCGCGAAAGGATGTGGGCATGGGCCGGATCCGGTAGGGCGGTTTCAGGTCTGGCCCTTTCGCGGGTAAACCCGCTCTCACAGTAATCGGAAAACCTGTGGGGGCGGGGTTATCCGCAAAGAGGCCTGCGCAGGTTTCAGAGCAGTTCGAAGCTCTGCTGCTGGACATCCTGCGAGTTGAGTCCGACCTGGATATTGAACTGCCCAGGCTCGGCCACATGCTGCAGCTGGCTATTGTAGAACTTCAGGTCCTGTTCGCTGATGTCGAAGGTCAAGGTACGGCTTTCCCCGGCCTTGAGCATCAGCTTCTGGAAGTGTTTCAGTTCCTTCACTGGGCGGCTCATCGAGGCGCTTTCGTCCTGCACGTACAACTGCACCACGGTCTCGCCGTCACGCTTGCCGGTGTTTTTCACCGTGACCTGTGCGTGCAGGGTCGCGCCGCGCTTGAGTGCCTGTTGCGAAAGCTTCAGCCCCGACAGCTCGAAGTCGGTGTAGCTCAGGCCATAGCCGAATGGATACAACGGGCCGTTTGGCTCCTCGAAATACTGCGAGGTGTAGTTGCCGGGCTTACCTGGGGTAAACGGGCGACCGATACGCATGTGGTTGTAGTACATCGGGATCTGCCCGACCGAGCGCGGGAAGGTGATGGCCAGGCGACCGGACGGGTTGTAGTCGCCGAACAGCACATCGGCGATGGCGTTGCCGCCTTCGGTGCCGCTGAACCACGTTTCCAGAATGGCATCGGCCTGTTCGCGCTCCCAGGCGATCGACAGTGGGCGGCCGTTCATCAGCACCAGTACCAGCGGTTTACCCGTGGCCTTGAGGGCTTTGATCAGGTCGCGCTGCACGGCCGGGATTTCCAGGGTCGTGCGGCTGGAGGACTCGTGGGACATGCCCCGCGACTCGCCGACCACGGCCACTACCACGTCCGACTGCTGCGCGGCCTTGACCGCTTCGTCGATCATTACCGAAGCCGGGCGCGGGTCGTTGATGATCTCGGGGGCGGCGAAGTTGAGGAAGTTCAGGTAGTCGAACATCGCCTTGTCGCCCGTGACGTTCGAGCCTTTGGCGTAGACCACCTTGGCCTTGCCAGCAAGGGCCGCGGCCAGGCCCTCACGTACGGTAACCGAGTGCTCCGGGCGTCCGTCGGCGGCCCAACTGCCCATCATGTCGATGGGCGCGTCGGCCAGCGGGCCGACCAGAGCGATGCTGCCGGCCTTTTTCAGTGGCAGGGTCTGGTTGCGGTTTTCCAGCAGCACCAGGCTGCGGCGGGCCACGTCACGGGCAGCGTCGCGGTGCAGGCGGTCGTTGCCGTAGTAGTCCTTGAGGTCGCTTTCGGCTTTGCCGATGCGCACGTACGGATCCTTGAACAGGCCCATGTCGTACTTGGCGCCGAGCACTTCGCGTACCGCCTGGTCCAACTCGGCCTGGCTCACCTCGCCTGACTTGAGCAGGCCTGGCAGCTCCTGTCCGTAGAGGGTGTCGTTCATGCTCATGTCGATGCCGGCCTTGATCGCCAGCTTGGCGGCCTCGCGCCCATCGCGGGCGACGCCGTGGCGGATCAGTTCCTGGATGGCGCCATGGTCGCTGATGGTCACGCCCTTGAAGCCCCACTCCTTGCGCAACAGGTCGTTCATCAGCCAGGTGTTGGAGGTGGCAGGCACGCCGTTGATCGAGTTCAGCGCCACCATTACCCCGCCAGCACCCGCGTCGATTGCGGCGCGGTAGGGCGGCAGGTAGTCGTTGTACATCTTCACCGGGCTCATATCGACCGTGTTGTAGTCGCGCCCGCCTTCTACCGCGCCATAAAGGGCGAAGTGCTTGACGATGGCCATGATGCTGTCGGGGTTGGCCGGGCTCGAGCCCTGGAACGAGCGGACCATTACCTGGCCGATCTTCGAGGTTAGGTAGGTGTCTTCGCCAAAGCCTTCACTGGTGCGACCCCAGCGTGGGTCGCGGGCGATGTCGACCATGGGCGCGAAGGTCATGTCCAGGGCGTCGGCGGACGCCTCGATGGCCGAGGTGCGGCCGACCTTGGCGATGGCGTCCATGTCCCAGGTGGCGGCCAGGCCCAGGCTGATCGGGAAGATGGTGCGCTCGCCATGGAGGGTGTCGTAGGCGAAGAACATCGGGATCTTCAGGCGGCTGCGCATGGCGGCGTCCTGCATCGGCCGGTTCTCGGGGGCGGTACGTGAATTGAAGGTGCCACCGATGCGACCAGCGGCGATTTCCTCACGGATTTTCTCGCGGGGCATCTCCGGGCTGATGCTGATCAGGCGTAACTGGCCGATTTTCTCGGCCTCGGTCATTTGCCCGACCAGGTGGTCGATGAAGGCCTGCTTGTCCTGCAGGGGCGGGGCGGTGTTGGCGGCTAGGGCCGCCTGGCTGGCAAGGCCCATGGCCAGGCCCAGCAAAGACAGTTTCATCGTTGATTCCGTTTTATGAAGGCCTGCGCCGTATCCACGGGGATACGCGTGTGGCCGAAGTGGTTCAGGCGGCTGTTTTTGTTCGGCATGTCCCGGTATCCCTGTTGGCCAGGACGTGCCGTTTCGATCCCGTGGCAGCAGGCGATTATGCCTTATATATGGCCTGCGATGAGATACACTCTTGCCAGCCCGATGCCGGGATAACAACGATAAGAATGCTCAAGAGACGATGGCATGACCGAATACGAACAGCGCCAGATCGCCGAGGCGATCGCTCGCGCCGAGCGGCGCACTGACGCAGAACTGGTCACGGTGTTGGCCCGCCGCGCCGACGACTACCCTTATCTACCGCTGCTGTGGGCTGCGCTGCTGGCCCTGGCGATCCCTTTGCTGTTGCACCGCTGGCAGAACGGTATCGGCCTGCATGGCCTGCTGCTCGCGCAGATGCTGACCTTCATTGCCTTGTGCCTCTTACTGCGTCACCCACGCCTGGCGGCATGGGTGGTGCCGTCGATCTTGCGCCGTCGGCGCGCCTCGGGCCTGGCCCGGCAGCAATTTCTCGAACTCAACCTGCAACGCACCGCAGGCGCCACCGGGGTGTTGATCTTCGTCAGCGAGGCCGAGCGGCACGTCGAGATCCTGGTCGATGACGGTATTGCCCAGCACCTGCCAAGCCGTGCGCGTGAGGCGATCGTTGCGCGGTTCACCGAGCAGGTGGGCCAGGGGCGCACGTTGGAAGGCTTCGTCGAGTGCATCGAAGCCTGTGGCGAACTGCTCAGCGAGTATGTGCCGCCCACCCACGCGCGCAACGAGCTGCCTAACCGTCTGGTGATCCTCGATTGAACCGCGCCTATCGTGAAAACCTTCGCGATGGGCATTCAGCCACGTAGAATGCGCGCCATTGCGCCGAGCGCTCCCCGCATTCCCGAGGCACCTTTGTCCATGTCCTGCACGACTTCTGCGCCAGATCCGCGCGCCCAATTCCTGAGCCTGCTGGCCGAAGCCCTGGCTGACGCCAGCCTGATCAAGCTGGTCCTGGCCCGGCATGTCGGCGCCGACGCCAGCCTGCAACGAATCATCGCCAAGCCCGTGCAGATCAAGGAGCAAGCCTGCCTGCAACTGGTGTACCGCCATCAGACCCGTGACCTTACGCGCAATCTGCCGCTGACCGAGGTCGAGGCGTTCGTGGCTGAGCAGTTGCCAGAGCAGTTTCGTAATGCGCACCTGTTCACGGCGGCTGGCGAGGTGCAGCTGGCCTTCAGCAAGAAGGGCAAACCGATGTTGCAGCGCCACCTGGCCCAGCAGGCCCCGCGCGAAGCGGCCCCGGCCGGGCATGACCGGGAAAAGAAACGTTACCTGGAGCTGTCGCGGCCGTTTCTGCGTGACCTGGGCGTGACCGATGCCCAGGGTGCGTTGATTCCATCGATGTCGCGCAAGTGGAAGCAGATCAACAAGTTCATCGAGGTCTTCGATCACGCCCTTGCGGGTGCGCCGGTGGCGAAGGAGCAGCCTTTGCGGGTCGCCGACTTTGGTTCGGGCAAGGGTTACCTGACCTTCGCCATGCACGATTACCTGCGCAACAGTTTGGAGCGCGACGCACAGGTGACCGGCGTGGAGTTGCGCCCGGACATGGTCGAGTTGTGCAACCGCGCTGCGGCGCGCCTTGAGCACTCGGGGCTGGTATTCGAGTGTGGCGATGTGCGCAGTGTGGTACCCGAGGCCATCGAGGTGATGATTGCCCTGCATGCCTGCGACGTGGCCACCGACTACGCCATCCACACCGGCATTCGTTGCAACGCCGCGATCATCATGTGCTCGCCGTGCTGCCACAAGCAGATCCGCCCGCAACTGCACAGCCCTGAACTGCTGCAACCGATGTTGCAATATGGCTTGCACCTGGGCCAACAGGCCGAGATGCTCACCGATAGCCTGCGCGCACTGTACCTTGAGGCCTGTGGTTACGAGACCAAGGTGTTCGAGTTCATTTCGCTGGAACACACCAACAAGAACAAGATGATTCTGGCAGTCAAGCGCCGGCAGGCTCAGGACAACCGCGCGCTGCTCGGCAAGATTGTCGAACTCAAAGCGTTCTACGGCGTGAAAGCGCATTGCCTGGAAACGTTGTTGCAAGGCGATGGTTTGATTTGATGCGGGCTGTGGGGCGCTGTGCATTGTGCACAACCCCGCTACGGTGCTTGCCAAGGTTAAACATGCACTTTGCGACAAACGGGCGAGGTGGCGTTCACGTGTACCGACACCTTGTACACGCTCATGAAGATCTCGGCGGTTTTGCGAATATCGCAGCGTATAACTGCCGTTTGAGTCAGGCGTGTTGAGTGTAACTACCCTGCTTTTGAATGACCGCGCAGGTTATTTAACGGCGCTTGTGTGTATTGATATTCAGGGTAATTCTCATTAACTGATGGCTATTTGACATCGTTCTGCTGCCGCCGTTATAAGCGTACTCGGTCACTTTGACCGAACACTGTATAGGGGAAGGCACGATGGATCAGGATTTTCACTTTTACGGTACTTTCCATTCGGCCATGTCCGGCGGATTCGACAAGGACGACGCAACGCTGATTGCCAAAGCAGCAAACTTCATCGATTTCTTCAGTGAGAATACCTACGCCTCCTATTGGCGCCTGGTCAGCGAAACCGCGTCGTCGAGCAATTACACAGTTGTCGCGCACATGGATAATCCTCGGTATACGTTCCAACATGGACATCTGGGTGACTTGTTGAGCCCTGAGGATGGTTTGTGGTGTTCCTACCACTTCATTCCGGGTAACTACAATGATCCGGCGGGAACGCCAACGCGCGAGCAAATCCATGGCGCCGAAGTGGTCAGCCATTTGCCTGCGTTCAGCAAACGAGATACCCATGGCGGTGAATACATTCTAAGAAAGTACAACCCGGGCAAGGTCGCCGAGTTGCAGTACGGGCGAATGCTCAATCGTCCGCAAAGCGCGCTTTCCCGGCGACTGTTCGAAGATGCCGTGCTGTGTGCCAAGGATGACTCGCGCCTGGAGAAGATCCTCAGCCTGGCCATCGGTGGCGAGACGATCCTCAAGGCCGAGCGCGCCGACGTGTTGCGCCGGTTCCGCTTGATCCTGCTGGGCATCAGGGCCCATGTGATTGCCGATACCTGGGCGCATCAGGACCACTGCGGCCTGGACAACGTGATGAACACATACTGGGATGCGGATTACGACCCGGACTCCTGGAATCCGGCCAAAATGGGCTATGGGCGCCAATCCATCTATTACACCGACGGCCCATCGAAGCCGTGGACCAATACGGTGTTGAGTTCACTGGCGAGCAGTAACTTCGAGGCGGCGCCGAACAGCACCAGTTACTTGGGGCACGGCTGGCTTGGGCATTTCCCGGATTACAGTTTTGTCCGTTACCGATACAAGCCTTGCTGGTCTGACCCCAAACAGACTGTCGAGCGCGATAACCCGAAAGAGTACGCGGCCGCCTGGCTTGAATTGACTAGCCTGTTCTGCCAGGCAAAAACCGGCCAGAAGTTGGTGCTCGATGAGCGCATCCAGGGAGATATGGGCAAGGCCCGGCAGGCGATCGAGTTTCCTTGCGATTTGTCCAAGAGTCAGACCGGCAGACACAGTTCGGAAAACGCCTGGCGCCGCTTCTTTACCGAACAGCCGACCACGCCGATCAATGTCGACCTCGAACCGGATGACAATGCCGTGTTGAGTGGCATGGTCGAACGGAGCAAATCCCTTGACCGTTTCGGCACCAGCTTCGTGAATGTTCTGAGTGATCTGTATTTGTTCCAGATTGCCGCTGACTATCACTTCCATTTCGTGAAACATTTCCTCAAGGTGAATGACATTTATCATTTCACCGGCTCGTGGTCGCAGCAGCGCAGTGCCTTGCCTAACGAGATCGTTCAATTGTTCGAGTAACGCTGTGTTGCCCCGGCAGTTTGAAATCCTGGTTGTACTTTGAATTGTCGGGGCCGCTGTGCGGCCCTTCGCGGCACGAGGCCGCTCAGAGGGCGCGTAAGCCTGCAACGAGAGGCCTACGCGATGCGCTGCAAAGCAGCCCAAATGAACACCAACGCTATCGCTCAATAACTGTGCTGGGTATCTTCGATCATCAGCCTGGCATCCCCCAGCGGGTGGCTGCTGGCATCGAAGAAGTACAGTGCGGTTGCGTTGAGGTCGCCGAAGCGATTGACGAAATGCTGCTTCTGGTTGATCACCGACGCATCGTTCAATGGCCGGATGGCAATGGCGAGGTGCTTGGGTTGCGCCTGGCGAATCGCTTCGACCAGGTGCTGGTCGCTGCTGTCCAGGTGCTGGCCGAACAGGCACAGCCCTTCGCGCTCGCTGGCCAGTTCGCCCAGGCACCAGGACAGGTAATCGCTGTGGCGAATGGCTGCCAGCTTTTCGTCGCTGCGCCCTTCGTTGATGAACAGCGGCACTTCGCCGGGTATGTTCACCGCGAAGCCGTCGAACAGTTCGGAGCCTTCGGCGCTGCGCTGGCGGGTCGTGCCGTCCGGTAGTTTGAGCAGGTGCAGGCCGCCATGCAGGTGCAGCACCCGCGTGCCTGAACTGGCTGTGCGGCGTACATCGAAGAAGCCCTGCTCATCGAACAGTTCGGCGAATCCATGTGGTGCGGCGTGTACCGCCCAGGGCAGTATCAGGTCGTAGTTGCTGGTGTAGACGCTGCGGTAGCTGCGCAAGGCCTGGTTGATCGTCGCCAGGGTGGTCTGCGGCAGCAGCGCCCAAGGCAGGTGTACGCTGCGAACGGCGTGGATCAGCGCTTCCTTGATCGAGTAGTAGCGGTTGAGCGGCGCAGTTGAGCTGATGGCCAATGCAGCGTTGGCCCGCACCGCCTGGTTGAGGGTGCTCAGCAGTGGTTCGAACAGCTCTGTTGCGAATGACTTGAACAGCGCCTGGTCGCTGACTGCCAGGCCTTTCTTGCGCCCGGCACTTTGGGCTTGCTCGTACAGCGAGAAATAGCCGAAGCGTTTCCACAGGGCGCGGCTGGCGCCATTGCCGAGCAACAATGCGTGGCTTGGGTGGCGCTGGTTGAGATCGGCCCAGGTGGGCAAATGGGCGTCGAGGGCAGGCATCGGCAGGTCCGTTGGCGTGGCGGAAAACGCCGCGACTTTAGCATGTCGTGCGGTGTTTACCGCTCGCCAGGCGCGGGTTGCGACGCTTCAAGTCATGGCGCGGGCTCATCCAGTGTCTTGGGCGGCTCGCTGGTGATCGTCGCAGGTACGCTAGGGGCGCTGTTCGAAGCCGTCCTGCGCTCGCGATTGCGCCACACCCGGTAGGCCCGAATCCCCGCCCGTACCGAGCCGAACAGCAGTTTGTCTTCCATCTCACGGGCCATCCCCGAGCGTACCAACATGCGCAGGAACGTGCCGCGGGCGCGGGCGATGGCGAAGTGAATACCTCGGGCGCGGAGGGTGTCGCGTACTTCGCGCAGGGCACTGATGCCGGTGACGTCGATACTGCTCACGGCCTCGGCGTCGAACAGCACCACCTGGATCGTGTGTTCGCGCTGCACGGCTTCGAGCAGGCGCATCTTGAAGTAGTCGGCGTTGAAGAACAGGATCGCGTCGTCGAAGCGGTACACCAGCAGCCCGGGTACGGTGCGCGCGTCCTTGTGTTGGCGCACGTCCACCTGGCCTTCGATGCCCGGCACCCAGCCCAGTACGGCATCGGTGGGTTGATAGATGCTGTACAGCAGACGCAGGATCGCCAGGGTCACGGCGAACACGATGCCCGGCAGTACGCCCAGGCCGAGCACGCCGACGGTGGTCAGCAGGCACAGCCAGAACTCGAAGCGGCTGAGCTGGCGAATGCCCTTGAGCGATTTAACATCGATCAGCCCCCAGCCGGCCATCAGTAGCACGGCGCCAAGCGCCGCCTGTGGGATCCAGGCCATGGGCGCGGTGAACAGCAGCAGGATCAACGCGATTACCAGCGCCGCGATGATGCCCACCAGTTGGCTCTTGCCTCCGACCATGTCGTTGACGGCGGTGCGCGAGTCGGCCCCGCTGATGGCAAAACCTTGGGAAAGACCGGCGGCCAGGTTGCTGACGCCCAGCGCGACGAATTCGTGGTTGGCGTTGATCGCATAGCCGTGGCGCGCGGCGAAGCTGCGCGCCGTGAGCATGGCGCTACAGAAACTGATGGTGGCGATCCCCAAGGCGTCGCGCAGCAGGCTCTTGGCTTCGGCCAGGCTGCTCTGTGGCCAGGCCAGCTCCGGGATGCCTGCTGGCACCGGGCCGAGGATCGCCACACCGAAGCGGTCCAGGCCGAACAAGCCGGTTAGCGCAGTGAACGCCACCACCGTCACCAACGCCGCCGGCCACTGTGGGCGGCGGCGCGGCAGCCAGATCAGCAGGCCCAGTGCGGTGAGGCCGATGACCAGCGTGAGCCAGTGAATTTCGCCCAGGCGCTGGAGGAAGTTGATCAGGCTGAGGATGAACCCATCGCCCTCGATGGTGAAACCCACCACTTTGGACAGTTGCCCGGCGATCAGGCTCAAGCCGATACCGTTGAGGTAACCGATCAGGATCGGCCGCGAGAAGAAGCTGGCGATGAAACCTGCGCGGGCCAGGCCTGCGGCGATCAGCATCACCCCCACCAGTACCGTGACGATCACCGACAATTCGGCGATGCGGTGGGTATCGCCCATGGCCAGCGGGGCCACGGCGCCGGCGATCATGGCGCAGGTGGCTGCGTCGGGGCCGACCATCAGCTGGCGCGAGCTGCCGATCAGGGCGTAGACGATCATCGGCAGCACGCAGGCGTACAACCCGTACTGCGGTGGCAGGCCGACGATCTGGGCATAGGCGATGGCAATCGGGATCTGGATCGCGGCCACCGAAAGTCCGGCCTGCAGGTCGGCGTGAAACCATTCGCGGCGGTAGTGCAACAGGTTGGCCAGGCCCGGTAGCCAGCGGGAGAGAAACATGCGCAGTCCTTGATGATGTTTCGATGAATACAGGCATTTATCGCCGCAACCGGTGTGGCAGGCAAGTGCGCGAAAGTCGGGCATTCAAGCGGATTGGCAGGTCAGCGGCCATGGGCCAGGTCAACGAAGGCGCAGAAACGAAAAAAGGAGCCGAGGCTCCTTTTGACAGCGATGACGTTACTGGAACGCCATGCGGGGTAATGCGATTTTTTGGAGCGGGTAGAGGGAATCGAACCCTCAACTAAAGCTTGGGAAGCTTTCGTTTTGCCACTAAACTATACCCGCGTCGGCGCCCGACTTTTTTACCAGAAACCTCCGCGAAATAGAAGCCCACGTTATAAAAAAGCCTGTCGGCGACCTGTAGCCTGCGGGTAGATGAAGCGCTACAGGGCGCCGATGTGCTCAGATGGCCAGTGCATGTTGCCCCTGTACGGGTGCGAAGCGTTGACGGGGCTGGCGGGTGGTCGGCTTGAGGAAGCCGAGCATCGCGCTACGGGTGTCTTCGCAAGCGCCCTTGTGCTCGATGTCGAGGAAGTGCCCAGCATCGCGGATCACGCTGAAGTGGCTCTGACCTACATGGCGACTGAACTGCCGGGCGTCCTCGACCGTGGTGTACTCGTCACGGTCACCGTTGATGAACAGCACCGGGATGTCAATGTTGCGTGCAGCCTTCAGGGCCCGCTCCAGGTCGTGTTCGAGCACCTGGTTGATGTGGAAGTGCATCTGCGCGTATTCGTGGCTGTCCAGGCTGCTGACGTGGCGGTAGTTGAAGCGTTTGAACAGCGACGGCAGGTACTTGCCGATGGTGTCGTTGACCAGGTTGCCCACCTGGTAGCGGTCGCAGGCAGCCAGGTACTGGCAACCCCGCTCCAGGTAGTCGCGCATCGGTTCGTTGATCACGGGCGAGAACGAACTGACGATGGCCTTCTTCACGCGCCGCGGCTGGTGCGCCAAGGCCAGCAGCCCGCAGGCGCCGCCCCAGGAGAACGACATCACGTGGTCGGCAGCGAAGTGCTCGATCAGCTCCAGCAGGATGTGCGCCTCGGTCTCCTTGGTGATCAGGCGTTCCTGGTGGTTGTGGGGCTTGGACTTGCCAGCGTACGGCTGATCGTAAAGCACCACGTTGAATTGCGGGTGCAGGTTGCGCACCGTCTGGGCGAAGGAAGCCGTGGTGGCCAATGAGCCGTTGATCAGGATGATCGTTTTTTCGGCGCCTTCGGCGCGATGGAACTCCGTGTAAACCCGGTACTGCCCTTGGATATCAAGTACAGCGATTTCTGGCCTCATGTCATCGACTCCTGGCGCCAAAAGGGTATTCGCGTCACCTAGGGTGCACGTGCTTTATGACAGGTAGGCATTCGCCTGGAAGTACAACCGGTGGGCCCTTGTGTCGATCCTTGACGCAGCGTCGACGGTATTGTTGTGGCGGGCGATTTGCCGTGCCCCAAGGCATCGAGACCCCGGGTGGCCGGCAAAAAGGTGTCTTGGACTGCACCTGTGACTGTTGGGTCACATGCAGACCGACAAGTGATGAGTCAAGCAGTGGGGCGCGGCTCGCGCAAGTGCCATTCAAGGGATTTTTCAAGGCAAACCGCCGGGCGGTATATGTAGTGCGCCGCGTGCCCGGCTACCCAATCGTTTGCGCGCAGACAGCCGCGCCAGCCCCTCAGATCAGGGCGATTTCCTGTGCCGTCAGCGCCCTGAACTGACCAGGCGCCAGGGCCGGGTCGAGCGCGATCGGGCCCATGCGTTCGCGATGCAGCGCCACCACCTTGTTCTGGAAATAGCCGAACATGCGTTTGACCTGATGGTAGCGCCCCTCGACGATGGCCAGGCGCGCCTCGTGCGGGCCAATGATCTCCAGCCGGGCGGGTAGGGTGGTGAGGTCTTCGAAGGCAAAGTAGAAACCTTCGTGGAACTTGTCGATGTAATGCTCGCCGATCGGGGCTTCGGTGCGCACCCGATAGATTTTCTCCAGCCGCGTGCGCGGTTGAGTCAGACGCCGTGACCATTGGCCATCGTTGGTCAGCAGCATCAGGCCGGTGGTGTTGTAGTCCAGGCGCCCGGCAATGTGCAGGTCCTCGTGCAGTTCGCGCGGCAGTAAGTCGAGCACGGTGCGGTGCTGCGGGTCGCGGGTGGCGCTGACGCAGCCGGTGGGTTTGTGCAGCATCAGGTAACGGGCCGCTCGGCCTGCTTGCAGCAACTGGTCATCCACTTCTACCCGGCTGAACTCACGCACCTCATGCAGCGGGTCGGCGGTTGCCTGGCCATCCACCCGCACACGCCGCTGGGCCAGCAGCAGGCGCACGTGCTGGCGGTTGTAGGTGGGCAGGTTGGCGAGAAATCGGTCGAGGCGCATGGGCTGACGGTGGCCGGGGATCGGCGCGCAGTCTAACCGATCCCAGGTGCTGGCGCTGCCTTGAGCTGGTCGTCTACCGCCGCGCAGCGCGGGCACAGGCAGGCCTTGTTGCGCAATTCGGCGGGCAGGGCCTGGAGGATTGCCGGGTCGATGCTCACCTCGAAGCACCAGCAGCCACGCGCGGCGCTGCGTGGGGCGGCGAGGCCGCAGCGGTTGGCGGCGCCGCAAGCGGGACAGTGGCTGGCGTCAGTCATGGTCGGTTCCGAGCATCTCGCTGCAGACACGGTTGCGTCCGCCTTGTTTGGCACGATAAAGCGCGTGGTCGGCGCGGCTGAGCAGGGTGTGCAGCGAGTCGCCGCGCTGCAAGCCCGACAGGCCGATGCTGGTGGTCAGGCGCAGCGGCTGGTCGGCGTAGCTGAAGGTCAGTTGCTCGGTGCGCCGCCGGATCTTTTCGGCCACCTCGATGGCCTGGCGGCCCTCGGCTTCGCGCAGCAGCACGATGAACTCCTCGCCGCCCCAGCGGCACAGTATATCGGACTGACGCAGGCTGCTTTGCAGCACGTGGGCGAATTGGCGCAGCACTTCGTCGCCTGCCAGGTGGCCGTGTGTATCGTTGAGCACCTTGAAGTGGTCAAGGTCGATCAGCAAGGCGACCAAGGGCGCGTTGTCGCGCTGGGCCTCGATCAGCGCTTGGCCGGCCAGCAGGTCGAAGCTGCGTCGGTTGGGCAGCCCGGTGAGGCTGTCGAGGGTGGCCAGGGCGTCGGCGTTGGCTTGGTGGCGCTTGATCATGGCGTTGAGCAGCGACAACACCACCAACGTGATCATCGTGCAGATGGCCAGGTTCAGATACAGCGACTGGCGGATGCGGTCCAGTGCGTCGGTCTCGCGCTTGTCCACCAGCAGGTACCAATCCAGCTCGGGCAGCAGGCGTATATTCAGGAAATGGCTGTGGCCATTGCTGTCGCGGTACTCGTGACTGCCCGCAGAAGGGGTGGGCATGCGCGTGAGCAGTTCCTCCCACTGGTCGCTGTCAGCCAGTTGCTGACCTGCGCGCAAGCCATGGGGGCCGCCGTCGGAGCCGGTGAGCATGATCTTGCCCTTGGCATCGGTGAAAATGACCGAGCGTTGGTAGCGGCGTTGGTAATCGTCGATCAGTTTCACCACCGACTCCACGCTCAGGCCCACGCCGACCGCACCGAGGAAGCGCTGCTGATAGTCGAGCACGCGGTAGTTGATGAACACGGTGAGCGTGTCCTGGTTAGCCATGTCCAGGTCGACGTTGATCGCGTAGGGTTCGGTCGACTCGCGTAGGCGAAAATACCAGGCATCGCGCCAGGCTTCGGGCTTGACTCGCTTGAGCACGCCCTTGGCCTGGTAGTAGGTGAGGCTGCGGTCGGAGACGAAGAAGCTGGTGCAGGTGTTCTGGGTATCCATCACCTCGCTCAGGTAGCGGGTCATGCGTTCGCTGTCCTGTTCGCCGGCCAGCACCCAGTCGCGCAGGAAGGTGTCCTGGGCCATCATCGCCGACATCTGCACGGGACGGATCAGGTCTTTCTGGATCTCGGAGTAGACCGTATCGGAGGTCAGCGGCAACTCGGTGTTGACGATGCCATCACGGATCGCCCCGCGCGAGGCGTAGTAGCTCAGCAGCGACGTAGCCAAAAAGCCGCAGGCCAGCAACAGCAGGAGCGTGAAGATCAGCGAGCGTTGCGAAAACAGGGCGGAAGGCGAAGGCATGATCGTCCCGTGATATGTGCCAGAGTTCACATTCTAGTGAGATGGCCGATAAATGACTGCATGTTTTTCAGGGTTATACGAGCTGTTTCAATTTGTTGCCGAAATGGCACTGTTTACCGGTCTCGCGGTCTTATCAGGTGTCGGTGATCCGCCTATCGCCGACGCCCGTCAGCGCCGCTGAACCGGGCACCCCTGCGGTCCAGGAGGCCGCCATGTACCCACGAATCCTCATCATTGTCCTGTTGGGACTGCTGACATCCGCCTGCGCGCCGTACTACGAGAGCGACGGCTATTACCGTAGCGACTATTACAGCAGCGATCGTTACGTCTACCCCGGTTATTACCGCCAGGATCGCTATTACGTGACGCCACAGCCGCGCTACTACTACCAGCCTGCGCCGCGTTACTACCAACCGGCTCCGCGTTATTACCGGCCTGAGCCTGCGCCTCACTACCGCCCTGGCCCGCCTCCTGGCAGGCCAACGCAGTGGCAAGGCAACCCGCGCCATGACTACGGCAACCGGCAGCGCTATGACTATGGGCGCGACCGTGACCGGCAAGACTACCGCAACGACAACCGCGGTAATGGCGGTGATCGTTGGCATTCGCAAGGCCAGGGTAACCGCGACCGCAGGCCGAACGCTGGCGGCGGTAACGACAGCGGCAACGGACGCGGCGGGGACCGCAACTGGCAGCGTTGAAGCCATCGCCGTGCGTGTCGGATCGTCCGCTGCGCACGGCGATGCGTTCAATCCAGCTCGGCCAGCGGATGACGTCCCTCCCACACCTTCGAGAAGTGCGCCTGCACCACACTGTTGGGAACCTGCGCCACATCCGGCCAATGCCAATGGGGTGCGTGGTCCTTGTCCAGCAGCCTGGCGCGTACGCCTTCGCTGAATTCGGGATGGCGACAACAGTTCAGGCTCAGGCCGTACTCCATTTGCAACGCCTGCGCCAGTGACAGATGCCGGGCTCGGCGCAGTTGTTCCCAAACCAGGTGCGCGGTCAGCGGGCAGCCTTTCTGCAAGCGCTGGCCGGCCTCGGCCAGCAAAGGGTCGGCGTGCCCTGACAGGCTGCTCAAGGCGCGCCAGGCGGCAACCGGATCAGCCACATCGAGCATTGCGTCAATCTGTGTCCGGCGTGCCAGCCACTGACCTTCGGGCAGCTCGGCCCAGGCGCGGTGTTGTTCGGCCTTGAGCAGGCTGTTGAGCTGAAGCGCCGTTTGCTCCTGCCAGTTCAGTTGCAGCAGTTCCTCGATCAGAACGTCTTGTTGCCCCTCGCTGAGGAAACGGTCGGCCAGGCCGAGGTCCAGGGCGTCGCGGGCGTTGAGGGGGGCGCCGGTCAAGGCGAGGAACAGGCCGAGTTTGCCGGGCAGGCGCGAGAGGAACCAGCTGGCGCCCACATCGGGGTACAGGCCGATGCTGATCTCTGGCATCGCCAACTGGCTGCTGGGGGTGACGATGCGCACCGCAGCCCCTTGCAACAAGCCCATGCCGCCGCCTAGCACATGGCCGTGCCCCCAGCACAGCAGGGGCTTGGGGTAAGTGTGCAAGCAGTGATCGAGGCGGTACTCGCTGGCGAAGAAGGTGGCGGCCAGTTCAGGCACGCTGCCGGGAGCTTCACGGCAGGCCTGGGCCAACGCGCGTACATCGCCCCCGGCACAGAACGCCTTGGGGCCGTTGCCGCGCAAGAGCACGCAAACCACCCTTGGGTCGCGGGCCCAGGCCTGCAACTGCGTGTGGAGCATCTCGATCATTGGCAGTGTCAGGGCATTGAGGGTCTTGGCAGCATCCAGGCTGGCGATGCCGATTCGGGCGCCGTCGGCGCCAGTGAGTACTTCGCATTGAATGGACATGAGCTACCTCGCGCAAGTCATCCCATCAGTATGGCTCGTCGAGGCGAAGCTGCAGGTCGCCGGTCGCTTCGATTGACAACCCGGCGCAGCTTTCCTAGTGTCGCGCCACTTTGCTTCTGGACAGGCCCATGACCGACGACGATCGCATCAAGCTCGAACCCAGCTGGAAGGCCGCCCTGCGCGCCGAGTTCGACCAGCCGTACATGCACCAACTGCGCGAGTTCCTGCGTGCCGAGTATGCTGCTGGCAAGCAGATCTATCCGCCGGGGCCGATGATCTTCAATGCCTTGAACTCCACGCCGTTGGACCAGGTCAAGGTGGTGATTCTCGGCCAGGACCCGTACCACGGCCCAGGCCAGGCCCACGGCCTGTGCTTCTCGGTGCAACCGGGCGTTGCCACGCCGCCTTCGCTGGTCAACATCTACAAGGAGCTGCAGCGCGACCTGAACCTGCCGATTCCGTCCCATGGGTATTTGCAGAGCTGGGCCGAGCAGGGCGTGTTGTTGCTTAACACCACTATGACCGTGGAGCGCGCCAACGCTGCTTCCCACGCCAAGAAAGGCTGGGAGTTCTTCACCGACCGGATCATCCAGGTGGTCAGCGAACAATGCCCGAGCGTGGTGTTCCTGCTGTGGGGCGCACATGCCCAGAGCAAGCAGAAGCTGATCGATGCCAGCAAGCATCTGGTGCTCAAGTCGGTGCACCCCTCGCCATTGTCGGCGTACCGTGGGTTCTTTGGGTGCGGGCATTTCAGCCGGGCCAATGGTTTTCTCGAGCAGCGCGGGATGACGCCAATCGACTGGGCGGTGCCGCCACTGTGATCGGCTGACGCGTGGTGCTGGCTTCTTCGCGGGTAAACCCGCTCCCACAGCAAATGCGCCGCCCTCAGAGCCTGCGCCGTACCTGTGGTAGCGGGTTTACCCGCGAAGAGGCCAGCACATTATTCCTGGCTGGCGTTCCAGCGCCTGAACAACGGCTCGGCCAAAAACAGCACGAGCAACAAGCGCATCACCTGCAGCGCGGTCACCAGCGGCACTGACAACTGCAAGGTCTCGGCCGTCAGGCTCATCTCGGCGATGCCGCCAGGCATCATGCCCAGGGTCAGCGAGCGCAGGTCCAGTTGGGTGAGCAGGCTCAAGCCCCAGGCCGCCGCTGCCGCGATCAGCATGCACAAGGCGGTGGCCAGCAGGGTGCGGCCGAGGAACGCAGGAGCGCGGCGGAAGAAGGCCCGGTTGAAGTGACACGCCAAGCCGCTGCCGATCAGCCACTGGCCAACCTGGCTGGCGCCGTTGGGCAAGCCGATTTGCAGGTTACCCGCCAGGCTCACGCTGGCGGCCACCAGCAGCGGGCCGAACAACCATGGGTTGGGCTGGCGCAGGCGCTGCCAGAGCAACGCCACTGCCACGCCCAGCGGCGCGATCAGCGCCAGCCAGGCCCAATTGACACTCCCAGCATGGTCCAGCGCCACGCCATCACCGAGCAGTAGCTTGAACAGTGCCGGCACGCAGAGCACCACCGTCAGCACCCGCAGGCTCTGCGCGGCGGCCACCTGGCTGAGGACTGCGCCATTGCGTGCCCCCAGGTTGACCATCTCGCCCGAACCGCCCGGCATGCTGGCGAAGAACGCCGTGGCGCGGTCCTCGCCGGTACGCCGCAACAGCCAGATACTGATGACGCTGGAGAGTGTGGTGAACAGCGCGCCGAACACGATCAAGGCGAAGTGGTTGGCGACTTGTTCGATCACCTGCGGGGTGAAGTGCAGGCCGATCCCGATCCCGATGATCCACTGTCCGCATTTGCGCCCGTTGGGGATTTCGCTGAGTTGCCAGGGCGTCAGGCAGCGCACCAGGATGATCGCCAGCAACGAGCCGACCATCCACGGCAAAGGCCAGCCGACCTGGCTGGCGGCAAAGCCGCCTGCCAGGCCAACCAGCCCGGTTGCCCAAAACACAGGCACGCTGCGATCAGGCACCGGCCATGGCTCGGCGCTGCAAGGTGCGTTTGCGCCAGATACGCAGCAGCGGCAGGGAGAGCATGCAGGCGGTCAGCACCCACACCGACAGGCTGATCGGGCTCGACCAGAGAATGCCCAGCTCACCGTTGGAAATCGACAGCGCGCGGCGCAGGTTCTGCTCCATCAACCCGCCGAGGATGAAGCCCAGCAGGATCGGCGACAGTGGGAAGTCCAGCTTGCGCAGGATATAGCCCATGATGCCGATGCCGACCATCAGGAACAGGTCGAAGGTGGTGGCGTGCACGGCGTACACACCAATCGCAGTGATGATTGCGATCACCGGCACCAGCGCCCAGTTCGGCACGGCCAGGATGCGGGTGAAGATGCGGATCATCGGGATGTTCAGGATCACCAGCATGATATTGGCGATGAACAGCGAGGCGATCAGGCCCCAGACGATGTCCGGTTGCTGTTCGAACAGCAGCGGGCCTGGGGTGATGTTGTACAGGGTCAGGGCGCCGATCATCACCGCCGTGGTGCCCGAGCCTGGAACGCCGAGGGTCAGCATCGGCACCAGGGCGCCGCAGCACGAGGCGCCGATGGCGGTTTCCGGGGCGGCCAGGCCGCGGGCATCGCCCTTGCCGAACTTGCCGCTGTCACCCGCGATGCGTTTCTCGGTCATGTAGGCCACGGCGCTGGCCAGGGTGGCGCCTGCTCCAGGCAGTACGCCCATGACGAAACCGAGCAGACCGCAGCGGATGTTGACCACGAAGACCGAGGCGGCTTCCTTGAAGTTGAACAGCATGCGGCCGGTGGCCTTGACTGCTGCGTGTCCGTGGTGGGTCTTTTCCAGCAGCAACAGGATTTCGCTGATGGAGAACAGGCCCAGTACCAGCACCACGAATTGAATGCCGTCGGCCAGGTGCACGCTGTCACCGGTGAAGCGGTACACACCGCTGTTGGCATCGATGCCGACTGCCGACAGGAACAGCCCGATCAACGCGGCGATGAAGGTCTTCAAAGGCTTGTCGCCGGCCATGCCACCCAGGGCAACGATGGCGAAGACCATCAACACGAAGTATTCCGCTGGTCCGAAGGCGATTGCCCACTTGGCCAGCAGCGGGGCGAACAGCACCATGCCGCAGGTGGCGATGAAGGCACCGATGAACGAACTCCAGGCCGACAGCGACAGGGCCACACCTGCCAGCCCTTGGCGCGCCATCGGGTAGCCGTCCAGGGTGGTCATCACAGTGGAGGCTTCACCGGGGATGTTCAAAAGGATCGAGCTGATGCGCCCGCCGTATTCGCAGCCCAGGTACACCGCCGCCAGCAGGATCAGCGCCGACTCCGGCGGTAGCCCCAAGGCGAAGGCGATAGGGATCAGCAGGGCCACGCCGTTGATCGGGCCCAGGCCTGGCAACAGGCCGACCACGGTGCCGATCAGGGTGCCACTCAGGGCGGTGACCAGGTTATACGGGCTCAGGGCGACGCCGAAGCCCTGGCCGAGGTAGCTCAAGGTATCCATGTATCAGTTCTCCAGTACGCTCAGCAGGCCAAGGGGCAGGGGGACGTCCATGACCCGGTCGAACAGCCAGTAGAGGAAGAGGCTCATGCCCACTACCACGACGGCGCTGGGCAGCCAGCGGCCGCCATACAGGCGTGCCATCGGCAGGCCGACCAGGATCGCGCTGAGGATGAAGCCCAGCGGCTCGAAGGTGCCGGCGAAGACGATCAGCAGGCCCACGCAGATGGCGATCTTGATCAGGGTTTCGCGGTCCAGCTCCGGTTCGTCATCCTTGCGTACGATGGGGGTGGGGCGGATGGCCAGGTACAACAGGCCCAGGCTCATCAGCCCGAGCATCAGCAACGGGTAAGCGCGCGGGCCCACCGGCTCATAGGAAAACGCGGCCTGGTAGGGCCAGGCCATTACGGCCAGGGCTGCGCACACGGCGAGCAGGACCAGGGCGAAGAGGCGTTGCAGGATCATCGGGGAATCCTCGATTGAAGCGGCTTTCACACTTCCCTGTGGGAGCGGGCAAGCCCGCTCCCACAGGGGGCTCGATTACTGAATCAACCCGAATTCCTTGGCCAGGGTCTTGTAGTCCGCCACCTGCTTCTTCACGTAGCCATCCAGCTCCTCGCCGGTCATGGCGAACGGGAACAGCTCGCGCTGGTCACGCAGCTTGGCGAAGTCTTCCGATGCGAGCATCTTGTCGAACGACTGCTTCCACCAGGCGTAGTCCTCGTCGCTGACTTTTGGCCCTAGGTAGAAACCACGTACCACCGGCCAGACGATGTCGTAGCCTTGTTCCTTGGCGGTCGGGATGTCTTTCATTTCTGGCTCGTCCAGGCGCTTTTCGGAGAACACCGCGAGGATGCGCATGTTGCCGCTCTGGATATGCGGCATGGAGTCGGAAATATCCGTGGAGCCGACCTGGATGTGTCCGCCGAGCAGTGCGGTGGCGATCTCGCCGCCGCCTTCCAGGGCCACGTAGCGCAGGTCGCGTGGATTGATACCAGCGGCCTTGGCGATCAGGGCGGTCTGCATCCAGTCCTGGCTACCGACGGTGCCGCCTGAGCCGATCACCACCTTGCTTGGGTCTTTCTTCAAGGCCGCGACCAGATCGTCGAGGGTCTTGTAGGGCGAGTCGCTCTTCACCGCGATGGCGCCGTAGCTGGTGCCCACGGCGGCCAGCCATTTCACGGCGTTCTCGTCGAAACGGCCGAATTTGCCTTGCGCCAGGTTGAGCAGCGAGCCGCTGGACCAGGCGATCAAGGTGCCGGCATCTGCCGGACGCTGGGCGACGACCGCGTTGTAGGCCACCGCACCCACGCCACCGGGCATGTAGGTGACGCGCATCGGTTTGCTGAGGATCTTCTCCTGCACCAGGGCGCTTTGCACCAGCTTGCAGGTCAGGTCGAAACCACCACCGGGCGAGGCCGGGGCGATGCATTCAGGACGTTTGGGCTCGGCGGCCAGGGCGTTGCCGGCCAGCAGCAGGCAGCCAGTGACGAGGGCGAGGCGGCGCAGTGAAAAGGTCATCGTCTATCTCCGTGAGCATTGTTGTTATGGGTTACCACAGGGCCACGCTGTAGCTCACCAGCAGCCGCACTTCGTCGGCATCGCGGGCGAAGTTGGAGCGGAAGGTGGCGTTGCGCAGGCGCACGGCGACGTTCTTCAACGGGCCGGTTTGTACCACGTACTTCAGCTCGGTGTTGCGTTCCCATTCCTTGCCTTCGCCAGCGGCGGCGCGGCTGACGTTGTCGCCATTGATATAGCGGGTCATGAAGGTCAGGCCGGGGATGCCCAGGGCTGCGAAGTTGTAGTCGTAGCGCGCCTGCCAGGAGCGCTCGTCGGCATCTGCGAAGTCGTTGATCTGGACGAAGTTGACCAAGTAGGGGTCGGCACCGTCGACGTAGGGGAAGGCGCTGTCGCCGGACAGCTGCTGCCAGCCGGCGCTGAGCTTATGCCCGCCCAGGCCATAGCTGAACATGCTGCTGAAGGTCGTGTTGTCGATGCGCCCGGCCTTGGCCGAGCCTGCCTCGTCACTGATCGCCAGGCGCAGGTCGGCGCCGAAGGTGCCCGGTCCCCAAGGCTGGGTGGCGACCATGCCGATAAAGTGCTGGCGGTAGATGTCGTCGAGCTGGGCGAAGTGGTAGCTGCCGGTGATACGGTCGGTGAACTTGTAGTCCAGGCCCGCCAAGTTCAGGTGGTCGGAGCTGAAGGTGCCGCCAAAGCGACCGTTCTTGTTGTTGAGGGCCAGTGCTTCCCAGTTGGTGTCGTTGCGGTCCTTGGCGTGGTCCAGGCGCCCACCGGTGAAGGTCAGGCCCTTGATCTCCTGGGAGGTGAGCAGGCCGCCCTCGAAGGTCTGCGGCAGGATGCGCCCGTCGTTGGGCTGCAGGGTCGGCAGTTCCGGGATCAGGGTGCCGATCTTCAGTTCGGTCTTGGAAATCTTCACCTTGCCGGTCAGGCCAAGCTTGGAGTATTCGTCGGCGGCGCGGCCATCGTCGTGGGTCGGCAGCAGGCCGGAGTTGGTACGGTCAGGGCTGGAGTCGAGCTTGACCCCCAGCATGCCCAGTGCGTCCAGGCCAAAGCCTACAGGGCCTTCGGTGTAGCCGGACTCGAAGTTGAGCATGAACCCCTGGGCCCATTCGTCGCGTTTGGATTGTTGCGCGCTGGTGCCATCGCGGAAGTCGCGATTGAAGTACATGTTGCGGGTTTCGAAGGTGGCCGTGCTGTCTTCGAAGAAGGCGGCCTGGCTCAGCGGGGCGACGCCTGCAAGCGCAAGGGCGCTGGCAATCGCCGATGGACGTGCGGACAGGGAACGGCTAGGCGCGAACGCCTTAGGCTGCGATGACAGCATCGGGATGACTCCGTTTATTGTTCTTATTCGTTGCACCTTGCTGGTGCTTTTTTCGGCGCGTAGGGCGACCGTGGTGCGATGCTAGGTAACGAACCTTTCGCTAACCTTTCAGCGTGAAAGGTTTGTTACAAGGGGCTTCACAGGCCCCTGGACAGCGGTAAACTCCGCGCCACCGACCCACCCGAGCAGGGAGAATCCGATGCGTGTGCTGCTGGTCGAAGACCACCTGCAACTGGCCGAAAGCGTGGCCCAGGCCCTCAAGAGCCAAGGCCTGACCGTGGACGTCCTGCACGATGGCGTGGCCGCCGACCTGGCCCTGGCCAGTGAGGATTACGCCGTGGCTGTACTGGATGTCGGCCTGCCACGCATGGACGGCTTCGAGGTGCTGGCGCGTCTGCGTGGGCGTGGCAAGACCTTGCCGGTGCTGATGCTGACCGCGCGCAGCGATGTCAAGGATCGGGTCCACGGGCTCAACCTTGGCGCCGACGACTACCTGGCCAAACCGTTCGAATTGGCCGAGTTCGAAGCGCGGGTCAAGGCCCTGCTGCGGCGCAGCGTGCTCGGTGGCGAGCGCCAGCAGCGCTGCGGCCCGTTGGTCTACGACCTGGATACCCGGCGCTTTAGCCTGGAAAACGACCCCCTGACCTTGACCCAGCGCGAGCAGAGTGTGCTCGAAGCTTTGATCGCCCGACCGGGGCGGGTGATGAGCAAGGAGCAACTGGCCGCCCAGGTATTTGGCCTGGACGAAGAGGCCAGCCCTGACGCCATCGAGATTTACATCCATCGCCTGCGCAAGAAGCTCGATGGCCAGCCGGTGGCCATCGTCACGTTCCGCGGCCTGGGTTACCTGCTCGAGCACCGCGATGCGTGACAACGGAAGCCTGCGCGGTCGTTTGCTGGGCAACCTGGCGCTGTTGCTGGTGGTGCTGATGCTGGCCAGCGGCTTGAGCGCCTACTGGAACGGCCGCGAAGCGGCCGATACCGCCTACGACCGCACCCTGCTGGCCTCGGCGCGGACCATCGCCGCCGGCCTTTCGCAACGTGACGGCACCCTCAGTGCCGACGTGCCGTACGTGGCCCTGGATACCTTCGCCTACGACAGCGCCGGGCGTATCTACTACCAGGTGCTGGACATCAACCAGAAACTGATCTCCGGTTACGAGCGCCTGCCACCGCCACCGCCGGGCACACCGCGCACTGACGACTATCCGGCCTTGGCGCGTTTCTACAATGCCACCTATCTGGGTCAGGACGTGCGGGTGGTGAGCTTGCTCAAGGCGGTCAGCGAGCCGAACATGAACGGCATGGCCGAGATCCGCGTCGCCGAAACCGAAGAGGCGCGGGTGCGCATGGCCCGCAGCCTGATGGCCGATACCCTGCTGCGTCTGGGCATGCTGGCGCTGGGTGCGCTGGGGCTGGTGTGGTTCGCCGTGAGCGCCGCCCTGCGGCCGTTGGAGCGCCTGCGCAGTGCCGTTGAGGAGCGCCAGCCTGACGACCTGCGGGCCTTGCCGGTGGTGCAGGTGCAACGCGAGCTGGGGCCGTTGGTGCGTGCGCTCAATCACTTTACCGAGCGCCTGCGAGGCCAGTTCGAGCGTCAAGCGCAGTTCATCGCCGATGCCGCCCACGAGCTGCGTACGCCGTTGGCGGCGCTCAAGGCGCGGGTGGAGCTTGGGTTACGTTCCAAGGCGCCCGAGGAGTGGCGTCAGACCTTGGAGTCCGCGGTACAAGGGACCGATCGGCTCACCCACCTGGCTAATCAGTTGCTGTCGCTGGCGCGGGTCGAGAACGGCGCTCGGGCCATCGCCGAAGGCGGCGCCCAGCGTCTTGATCTGAGCCAACTGGCGCGCGAGCTGGGGATGGCCATGGCGCCGTTGGCCCATGCCCGTGGCGTGGCCTTGGCGCTGGAGGCGCAGGCACCTGTATGGCTCAAGGGCGAGCCGACCCTGCTCAACGAACTGCTGAGCAACCTGGTGGACAACGCCTTGGCCCACACCCCTGCCGGAGGCGATGTGATCCTGCGCGTGTTGGCGCCAGCGGTGCTGGAGGTCGAAGATGATGGCCCTGGTATCCCTGAGGGCGAGCGCGAGCGGGTGTTCGAGCGTTTCTACCGGCGCAGTGCCCAAGGCAGCGGCTTGGGCCTGGCGATTGTCGGGGAGATCTGCCGGGCGCATCTGGCGCAGATCAGCCTGCACGATGGTGAGCGAGGCGGGTTGAAGGTACGGGTGAGTTTCATCGCCGATTGAGCGGCGGGCCTGCGTTGTAGTGCGCGGCGCCCAGGTCGGACAGCGCTTTCAGCGCAACATGCTGCGCGCGTCCAGCAACTCGTCCATCTCCAGCTCGGTGCCGAAGGGCAGCCCAAGGTGTCGGTAGGCGGGCAGGGCGGCGAGCGGACGGCTGCGCCCGCGCTGGCTGATGCAGCGGGCGATCTGGACCACGTCGATGTAGTCGATCTGGTCGGTGCGCCGATCGAGGTCCTGGACCTGGCTGGGCAGGTTCACCAGTTGCTCGGGGAACTCCCAGGCGCTGAGGATCTTGTCACCCAGCGCCGGCTGGATCTGCTCGATCACATAATGCAGGCAGACCGGGTCCGAGAGCAGCTCGTTGTGCTCCTCGGCGTAGATCAGTACCGGCAGGGCGCCGATCTGGTGAACCAGCCCGCCCAAGGCCGCCTGGTCGGGTTTGAGTGTGGTGTGGCGTCGGCATACTTCGTAGCTGATGCCTGCAACTTCAAGGCTATTGGTCCATATATCGCGTAACTTCGTTTCGACTGCCGGCGCTCGGGCGTGGAAGATCTGCTCGATCACCAGACCGATGGCCAGGTTGCTGCTGTAGTTGATGCCCAGCCGTGTGATGGCGGTATGCAGGTCGGTGACCTCGACGGCGGCGCGCAGCAGCGGGCTGTTGACCACCTTGATCAGGCGCGCCGACAAGGCGGCGTCGCGGCCGATCACTTTGCTAAGGGCCGAGACACTGATCTCGCTGTCCTCGGCCGCCTCGCGGATGCTCAGGGCGACCTCTGGTAGGGTCGGCAGGACCAGGTCGTCGTTGTCGATGGCTGCCAGCAATTGTGCTTGGACCATCTCGGCCAGCTTGTTCATGGGACTTCTCTACCGCAAAGGTGGTGCGGCCCCGCAGGCAGGCGGGGCGGGCTGGTCAGCGCTGGATTTCCCGGTCGCGGTCCAGTTCGTAAGGCAGGTCGAGCAGTGTCAGGCGTGGGCCTTGAAGGTCGCCCAGGTGCAGGTTGTCGTCGGCCACCGCCTCGGCGCTGAGCACCGCCAGCAGCTCGATGCCATGACCGGTGGACGCGGCGATCACCACCTCGCCGACCGATGAACCGTGAGTAGGCGAGAAGATCTCGGCGCCCGGTGCCGGCAGCTCGGTCTGCTCTAGGGCCAGGCGGTACTGGCGACGCTTGAGCTTGCCCAGGTACTGCATACGCGCGACGATTTCCTGCCCGGTGTAGCAGCCTTTCTTGAAGCTCACGCCATCGACTGCTTGCAGGTTGATCATTTGCGGGATGAACAGCTCGCGGGTCGGGCCCATTACCTGGCCAATGCCTGCGCGCACCTGGCCGAGCAGCCAGTCGTTGAGCGTGCCTTTGGGCAGTGTGGGGGCGAGCTGTTCACGCACCTGCGTGGCCTGTTCGGCCGCCACCCACAGCTCGGCGCGCTGGGCGCTGGCGCGGATGGCGAACAGGCGTTCATGGCGAACCGTCGCCCCCGGGCTGTCCGGCAGGGCCAGGCCCAGTGCCTGCAACGCGCTATCGCCGTGTTGCAGGCCGAAGCGTACCCAGGCGGCGCTCTCGTCGGTGAGGGTGGCTTTGGAGAACACGGCGTACTTCTTGAGGTCGGCCAGTTGCGCTTCGAGCAGCTCGCTGGCCATTGCCAGGAGGTAGCCGTTGCCCTCAGGCACGATGCGGAAGCTGGACTGCATGCGCCCCTTGACCATGCAGCGTGCGCCCAAGCTGGCATACGCGTCGCTGAGGTAGTTGATGTTGCAGGTCAGCTGGCCTTGCAGGAATTTGCCGGCATCGGAGCCGCGGACGGCGAGGACGCCCTCGTGGGCGAGCGTACAGAAGAAAGCGGAATCGGCCATGGGTCATCGCGGTGGCTTAAAGACTGGCGGTCATCATAGAACGGCGGTAACAAAATAGGTAGGTGACTAGACCAACGCCCGGTGTCGCTTCGTCTGCGTCGCGGTATACTGCGCGACCATTCGAGGAGGGCCCCATGGTCGAACAAACTGAACTCAATCGGCTTTTCTGGCACAGCCGTCGTGGCATGCTGGAACTGGACGTGCTGCTGGTGCCTTTCACCCAGGAGGTCTACCCCACCCTGAGCGAGACCGACCGCGAGCTGTATGTGCGCCTGTTGAGCTGCGAGGATCAGGACATGTTTGGCTGGTTCATGGAGCGCACCGAGTCCGAAGACCCCGAGCTTCAGCGTATGGTGCGGATCATTCTGGACCGTGTTCAGCCCAAGTGATGGTTTCGAGTGCCACTGGCACGGCTCGCGCCGGCTGTTGGTGCTCTACCTCGCATGCCAGGCTCTGGCGCTGGCGGCATTGTGGCTGAGTGCTCTGCCTGGGTGGGTATGCCTGGCTGTACTGGGTGCCTGCATTGCCCACGCGGGCTGGGCCATTCCCCGTCGTATCCTGTTGAGTCACCCGCACGCCATCACGGGGCTACGCCGCGACGCGCTTGGCTGGTGGGTGTTCAGCCGTTCGCAGGGGTGGCAGTCGGTGCGCTTGCGCCGCGACAGTGTTGCGGTGCCACGCTGCGTGGTGCTGCGTTTCGCCCGTGAAGGGCGCTGGTGGACTGAATCCCAGTGCATCGCGCAGGATGCACTGGACCTTGAGCAGCACCGCCGTTTACGGGTCAGGCTCAAGTTCGGTCGGCGCCGCTGGGCATGCGGCGCCTGATTCAGGTCGGGCTGAGAACCGTATCCACCGCCTTTGGCAGCATGCCTGGATAATCCAGGGTGTAATGCAGTCCACGGCTTTCCTTGCGCTGCATCGCCGAGCGGATCATCAGCTCGGCCACCTGGGCCAGGTTGCGCAGTTCGATCAGGTCGCGGCTGACCTTGTAGTTGCTGTAGAACTCGTCGATCTCGGCAAGCAGCATGCGTACCCGGTGCTCGGCGCGTTGCAAGCGCTTGCTGGTGCGCACGATGCCCACGTAGTCCCACATGAATCGCCGCAGCTCGTCCCAGTTGTGGGCGATGATCACATCCTCGTCAGAATCGGTGACTTGGCTTGCGTCCCAGCAGGGCAGGGCGCGTGGCATGCCGACCGTTTCCAGGTGCGCCTGGATGTCCGTCGCGGCGGCGCGGCCATACACGAAGCATTCGAGCAATGAGTTGCTGGCCATGCGATTAGCGCCATGCAGGCCGGTGAAACTGGTCTCGCCAATCGCGTAGAGCCCCGGCACGTCGGTGTGGCCGCGATCGTCCACCATCACGCCGCCACAGGTGTAATGCGCCGCAGGTACTACCGGGATGGGTTGACGGGTGATATCGATGCCAAAGGTCAGGCAGCGCTCGTAGACGGTGGGGAAGTGGCTCTTGATGAAGTCGGCCGGCTTGTGGGTAATGTCCAGGTACACGCAATCCACACCCAGGCGCTTCATCTCGTGGTCGATGGCGCGGGCGACGATGTCGCGTGGGGCCAGTTCTTCACGGGGGTCGAAGCGCGGCATGAAGCGCTCGCCATTGGGCAGGCGCAGCAGGGCGCCTTCGCCACGCAAGGCTTCGGTGATCAGGAAGCTTTTGGCTTGCGGGTGGTACAGGCAGGTGGGGTGGAACTGATTGAACTCAAGGTTCGCTACCCGGCAGCCTGCACGCCAGGCCATGGCGATGCCGTCGCCACAGGCGCCGTCTGGGTTGCTGGTATACAGGTAGACCTTGGCTGCGCCGCCGGTGGCCAGTACGGTGAAGCGCGCGCCGAAGGTGTCCACTTCGCCACTGTTGCGGTTGAGCACGTAGGCCCCCAGGCAGCGTTCGCCTGGCAGGCCGAGGCGGCGCTCGGTGATCAGGTCGACTGCCACGCGCTGCTCCAGCAGCTCGATGTTCGGGCGCCGGCGAGCTTGCTCGAGCAACGTGGTGAAAATGGCTGCCCCGGTCGCGTCGGCGGCATGGATGATGCGCCGATGGCTGTGGCCGCCTTCACGGGTTAAGTGAAATTCGAAACCGCCGTCGTCGACACTGGCGTGTTCGTCGCGGGTGAACGGCACGCCTTGTTCGATCAACCATTCGATGGCCTGGCGGCTGTTCTCGACGGTGAAGCGAACCGCGTCTTCATGGCACAGGCCGCCGCCTGCGTTGAGGGTGTCCTCGACATGCGACTGCACCGTATCGGTGTCGTCCAGCACCGCGGCTACGCCGCCCTGTGCCCAGAAGGTCGAGCCATTGGCCAGGTCACCCTTGCTCAGTACGGCAATACGCAGGTGATCCGGGAGGTTCAGTGCCAGGCTGAGACCGGCGGCACCACTGCCGATCACCAGGACATCATGTTGGAATTGTTGGCTCATGTCGGGACACTAGTAATCTTCGAAGGGGGCACGGCACAATAGTCGCGCGCAGATGGCATTGTGAAACTATCGTGAAGCCTTGCCGGGATGCCTTTATAGCAGCCCTGGGTGCCTGATTTCCAATGGCACCTGCGAGGCTCGGGCGATCTTTTTGGGAACTTTCCTACAGCCCTGGAAATCCTAAGAAGGCTGCCCGCACGCCACAGTTTGCCGCGGCGACGCAGGGCGGCAGCTCTATCTTGGGCTGGCACCTGTGTAATGAAACCAGATTATCGACGCAGTCGGCGCTGACCGTTCTGCGACTTTCGTGTGAGCCGACCAAGGGCCGCAGGAAACTTGCTTGGAGGGGAGAACTTTTGCGTAAAGCCCGAGTCTATGGTTGCAAGCCTGAGCGATGGCTGCTGCAACGCTCCTTCGAGCTCATTGAGGAGTGTTCATGCTAACCCAGGAAGAGGATCAGCAGCTTGTCGAGCGCGTGCAGCGTGGCGACAGGCGAGCGTTCGATCTGTTGGTGCTGAAGTACCAGCACAAGATTCTCGGGTTGATCGTGCGTTTCGTACACGACACCCATGAAGCGCAAGACGTGGCGCAGGAGGCCTTCATCAAGGCCTACCGGGCGCTGGGGAATTTCCGTGGTGACAGCGCGTTCTATACGTGGTTGTACCGCATCGCCATCAACACGGCGAAGAACTATCTGGTGTCCCGTGGAAGACGGCCGCCAGACAGTGATGTTAGCTCCGAGGATGCGGAGTTTTACGACGGCGATCATGGTCTCAAGGATCTCGAGTCCCCAGAGCGCTCGTTGTTGCGGGATGAAATCGAAGGCACTGTCCATCGCACCATCCAGCAACTGCCGGAAGATTTGCGTACGGCCCTGACGCTGCGCGAGTTCGATGGTCTGAGTTACGAAGACATTGCCAGCGTCATGCAATGTCCAGTGGGTACCGTGCGCTCTCGAATCTTCCGCGCTCGGGAGGCCATAGACAAAGCCCTGCAACCCCTGTTGCAGGACACCTGAGACAGCGGCGACAGCCAAGAGAGGAACCGCCATGAGTCGTGAAGCTTTGCAGGAATCGCTGTCCGCGGTAATGGATAACGAAGCGGACGAACTGGAACTGCGTCGCGTGCTGAATGCCGCCGACGATGCCGAAACCCGTGCCACCTGGTCGCGTTACCAGGTAGCGCGTGCGGCGATGCACAAGGAATTGCTGCTGCCTAAGCTGGATATCGCCTCGGCGGTTAGCGCAGCGTTGGCCGATGAGGCCGTGCCGGCCAAGGTCAAGCAGGGCCCATGGCGCAGCCTCGGCCGTCTGGCCGTTGCAGCCTCGGTCACGGTTGCCGTACTGGCAGGCGTACGTTTCTACAACCAAGATGAGATCAGCGGCGCCGAACTGGCCGCGCAGCAGCCTGCCCAGCAAGGTCTGAGCATGCCACAGGCGCAAGGACCGGCCGTGCTGGCAGGTTACAGTGAAAGCAGCGAACAACCGACCGGCCCGATGGCTAACGGTGTATTGCAGAACCAAGCCGGCTGGGATCAGCGTCTGCCAGGCTACCTGCGCCAGCATGCCCAGGAGTCTGCGCTCAAGGGCACCGAGACCGCTCTGCCTTACGCACGCGCCGCTAGCCTGGAAAATCGCTAATTAAGGAGGATCATGCGCGCGCTCCCTCTCCTGTCGCTGCTGCTCGGCAGCAGTCTGACGGTGCAGGCCCTGGCGGCCAATTCCTCGCCCGAGGCCAGCGAATGGTTGAACAAGCTGGCGCGGGCAGAACAGACGCAGAGCTACCAGGGTTCGTTCGTCTATGAGCGCAATGGCAGCTTCTCCAGCCACGATATCTGGCACCGCGTCCAGAATGGCAAGGTCAGCGAGCGGCTATTGCAGCTCGACGGCTCGGCGCAGGAGATCGTACGCGTCGATGGTAAGGTGCAATGCGTGAGCGGTGCACTGGCCAGCGGCGTGGGTATTCCTCCCGATTCGGCTGCGCGTGTGCTCGATCCCCTGAAGCTGATGAGTTGGTACGACCTGAGTGTCGCGGGTAAATCCCGCGTCGCCGGGCGCGATGCGGTGATCGTCACGCTCACCCCGCGCGACCAGCATCGCTACGCGTTCGAAATGCACCTGGATCGCCAGACCGGCCTGCCGCTGCGCTCGTTGATGATCAACGACAAGGGGCAGTTGCTTGAGCGTTTCCAGATGACGCGCCTGGACACCGAGGATGCGCTAAGCGATGCCGACCTGACCGGCAGTGCTGCCTGCAAGCCTGTCGAAGCGGTGCCCGCTACGACCGCTCAAGCTGTCGCGGGATGGCGATCGGACTGGCTGCCCCCTGGTTTCGAACTGATCAACAGCAGTGTGCGTCGTGATCCGGCGCGCAAGAGCACGGTCAGCAGCCTGATGTACGACGATGGCTTGGCGCGCTTCTCGGTGTTCCTTGAGCCGGTCGCCGACGGTGCGGGTGCGGACACGCGCGCGCAATTGGGGCCGACCGTGGCGGTTTCGCGCCATCTCACTACCCCCAAGGGCAAGATGATGGTGACCGTGGTGGGTGAGATTCCATTGGGTACTGCCGAGCGCGTGGCGTTGTCGATGCGCGCGCAAGATGCGCAGGCACGTCAATGACGGCGCGCCTTCTGACAGCTTCTGTTACACAGAGCTGACATGAAATTAAAGCATTGTCATTTGCAATCCAGCGGCAAATTTTCTATAGGTCAGGCTTCTCGGAGTCTGGCCTTTGCTGTGTGTGCAGGGGTCTAACTGCTAACTACGCTCGTTGTGACGGGAGCCGTATGTCAATACCACGCTTGAAATCCTACCTATCGATGTTCGCCGCCGTGCTGATGCTCGGTCAGGTGCTCACCGCCCAGGCCGAAGAATCGCTGCCGGACTTCACCACGCTGGTCGAGCAGGCCTCGCCTGCGGTAGTCAACATCAGCACCAAGCAGAAACTGCCGGATCGCCGCGTCGCGGCTGGGCAGATGCCCGACCTCGAAGGCTTGCCGCCGATGTTCCGCGAGTTCTTCGAGCGCAACATGCCGCAGCAGCCGCGCACGCCCCGTGGCGACCGTCAGCGTGAAGCGCAGTCGCTGGGCTCAGGTTTCATCATCTCCAGCGATGGTTACGTGCTGACCAACAACCACGTGGTCGCCGACGCCGACGAGATCATCGTCCGCCTGTCCGACCGCAGCGAGCTGCAAGCCAAGCTGGTGGGCACCGATCCACGCACCGACGTAGCCCTGCTCAAGGTCGATGGCAAGAACCTGCCGACCGTCAAATTGGGCGATTCCGAGAAGCTCAAGGTGGGTGAGTGGGTGCTGGCCATCGGTTCGCCGTTTGGCTTCGACCATTCGGTGACCAAGGGTATCGTCAGCGCCAAGGGACGCACCCTGCCTAACGACACCTATGTGCCATTCATTCAGACCGACGTGGCGATCAACCCAGGTAACTCTGGCGGCCCGCTGTTCAACATGAAGGGCGAAGTGGTGGGGATCAACTCGCAGATCTTCACCCGCTCCGGTGGCTTCATGGGTCTGTCGTTCGCCATTCCGATCGACGTCGCCATCGATGTCTCCAATCAGCTCAAGAAAGACGGCAAGGTCAGCCGTGGCTGGCTGGGCGTGGTGATTCAGGAGGTCAACAAGGACCTGGCTGAATCCTTCGGCTTGGATAAGCCGGCCGGTGCGCTGGTTGCCCAGGTGCTGGAGAGCGGTCCTGCCGCCAAGGGGGGGCTGCAGGTGGGTGACGTTATCCTGAGCATGAACGGCCAGCCGATCGTCATGTCGGCTGACCTGCCGCACCTGGTCGGTAGCCTGAAAGACGGTGAGAAAGCCAAGCTGGAAATCATTCGTAACGGTAAGCGTCAGAACCTCGATGTGACCGTAGGCGCACTGCCGGACGACGATGCCGAGATTGCCGCCAGTGCCGAAGGCAGCACCGAGCGCAGCAGCAATCGCCTGGGGGTTGCGGTGTCCGACTTGACCGCCGAGCAGAAAAAATCCCTGGAGCTCAAGGGTGGCGTGGTCATCAAGGAAGTTCAGGATGGTCCGGCAGCGCTCATCGGCCTGCGTCCGGGCGATGTGATCAGTCACCTGAACAACCAGGCGATCGGCTCGGCCAAGGAGTTCACCGAGATTGCCAAGGAGTTGCCGAAGAACCGTTCGGTGTCCATGCGTGTGCTGCGTCAGGGGCGTGCGAGCTTCATTACCTTCAAGCTGGCTGAATAAGCCGGTATCGGGGTAGGAAAATTAAGCCTGTCAGTTAAGTCTTTGCAGTAGTTGGGGCCGCTTTGCGGCCCTTTCGCTGCACTAGGCCGCTCCTACAATGTCCGCGTAAGCCTGGGAAGTGTGTCGGCTTGCACAGTCGTGTAGGAGCGGCCTTGAACTGGTCAAGCAATTTTGGACACCGGTTAAGGTTC
>NZ_VAUO01000050.1 GCF_005796105.1 Pseudomonas mosselii
TTACATCAAGATCGAAGGTCAGACCCAAGGCAACATCACTGCGGGCGCCTTTACCTCCGATTCGGTCGGCAACGTGTTTGTCGAGGGCCACGAAGACGAGATTCTGGTGCAGGAGATCAAGCACCAGGTGACGACACCTACCGATCCGCAGAGCGGCCAACCGGCCGGCCAGCGGGTCCACAAACCCTTCATCTTTACCAGCGCACTGAACAAGGCAACGCCCTTGATGTATCAGGCGCTGGCCAGCGGCGAAATGCTGCCGACCGTTGAAGTCAACTGGTACCGCACTTCCGTGGAGGGCAAGCAAGAGCACTTCTTCACCACCAAGCTAGAGGACGCCACCATCGTCGATATCAACACGGTGCTGCCTCATGCGCAGAACCAGAAGAATGCGAACTACACCCAGCTGATCGAGGTGGCAATGTCCTACCGCAAGATCTCCTGGACCCATGTAGTCGCAGGCACCGAAGGCTCCGACGACTGGC
>NZ_VAUO01000051.1 GCF_005796105.1 Pseudomonas mosselii
CATCAAGGAAAGCGAGCGTAAGTTCCACTGGCCGCTGGGGCGTCGCCCGGATGACCACCCAGGCTTGACTGAACTGGGACTGTGAGCGTTAACCCCGGTCTCGCTGCAGGCAGTGCCACTCGTTTAAAAGTATTACGTCTTTCTTGTTGTCTGGCAGTTGGCTGGCTTTCTTCAGTCGCTGTTTAAAGTTGTTCGATACCGCTGTCGCCTAACATTATTTATTTGTCCACTTATTTGGAGGTGTTCCCATGTCCAACGAACCCGCTCGCCCGCCACTTCCTCCTTTTACTCGCGAATCGGCCATTGAAAAGGTCCGCCTCGCAGAAGACGGCTGGAATACCCGCACCCCTGAAAAAATTGCGCTGGCCTATACCCGAGACACCCAATGGCGTAACCGTACCGAGTTCGCGACAAATCGCGAAGAAGCCCAGGCGTTGCTGACGCGCAAGTGGAAAAAAGAACTGGATTACCGCCTGATCA
>NZ_VAUO01000052.1 GCF_005796105.1 Pseudomonas mosselii
CCATACCCTGCGTCAGCAAGTACTGCTGGCAGCGCGTGAGGCCAATGCCGAGAAAGCGCTGGGGCTGTTGGCCGCGCGTTACCAGATCACCGACCAGGCCATCCGGGAAAACCCGTTCAGCCAGGAGGTGGAGCGGTACTTGAAGAGCGGCATGGCGCAGGTTGAGGAAATGAAGCAACTGCGTATTACGGGCAATCGGACAGTGGCGGTTGAGTTGACCACCACAGCGCGGGCTAAACCGAACTTTCTCGGGTTGCTTACCTCGGGCGTGGGCGGTGGTGCGAACGCCGGAATGCTGTGGTTCAACGTGATCTCGATGAAGACGGCTTACAACAGCCTGCAAAAAAGCAGTGCGCCGGAATATACGTTGGGGTTTGCAGCGTCGATATTCGGTGTGATTGGAGCAGCCGCGGCGACATTGGTCAGCGTGCGGGCTACGCAGAAGGCCGTGATGCTGAGATTGAGTTCGAC
>NZ_VAUO01000053.1 GCF_005796105.1 Pseudomonas mosselii
GGGCAGGCCGGTGGAGCCGGAGGTGTAGATCACGTAGGCCAGGTGGTTTGGCGTCAGGCCCTGCACCACCGGGTTGCTGTCCGGCTGTTGAGTCCAGCTGGCGTGGTCCAGGTCTACCACCGGCAGGCCTTGCGGCACGTGCCGGGTCGCGGCATGGACCAGCACGGCCACCGGTGCGCTGTCGGTGAGCATATGGCTGATGCGTTCGGCCGGGTAATCCGGGTCCACCGGCACATAGGCGCCGCCGGCCTTGAGGATGGCCAGTAGGCCGACCACCATCGCCACGCCACGTTCCACGCAGATCGCTACACGATCGTCGGGTTTTACCCCAAGGGCGATCAGGTGGTGGGCCAGGCGGTTGGCCTGGGCGTTGAGCTGGGCGAAACTCAGCTCGCCGTCTTCCCCGCGCACAGCCAGCGCGTCGGGGCTGCGCCGGACCTG
>NZ_VAUO01000054.1 GCF_005796105.1 Pseudomonas mosselii
CCCGAAGCCACCCAGCGCCCCGACACCCACTTGACCGCCACCCCACCCAATTCAGCAGTCAAAATGCCAGTGGTCGCGTCAAACAGGAACTCGCCCGTACCCTGCGGCCCCTTGGCCTGAGCCTCGTCAATGGCCCGCTCGATGCCTTGGGCTGGGATATCACTGGTGGCCCAAGCGTAGCCTGCACTGGCGCTGTCCAGCAAGCCAGCCCACACCCCTTGCACGGTGTCGATTGGATGCTGGGCGACCTGCGAAAGTGTATCGACTGCCTTGCCCGGCCAGCTAACCGCCTCGCGCATGTAACCAAGGCCCATTTCCGAGGCGACGAAGCCAAGCTCCCTGGCGGGCGCATACCCGGCGTAGGTGACATCGGCCTGATCGACTTGCTGGGCGGCGAAATAGTCGTCGAATA
>NZ_VAUO01000055.1 GCF_005796105.1 Pseudomonas mosselii
CAGACCTATCCTACGCAACTGTCGGAAGCAGCTACGTTGCCGGGCAAGAACCTCAGGAATAACTTCACCGGGTCGCCACGAAAGGTGACCGGGCGTGAGAACCCGTAGCGAAAGTTTTCGGCATCCCTGTTATGGCAGCCGTGCCCGGGCAGACTTCGGTCTGGCCGAGCTTTACTTCCGCCTCGGTTTCTCACCCCGTGTACGGCTGCCACCCTTCGTCCCGTGAGAAAGGCATGAGCGGCAGCTTCCACAAACTCTGCGGAAGTGTTGACCATGAAGAAGATCGTTCCAGACCCACCATACCTGCTTCGTTACTTCACGCTGTCCTCCGACTTCTCCCCCGAAGATGCGAGCACCGAAGCCGAAGCCCTAATGATCTGCCTGCATCAGATCCTCGACCTGTACTTCGAC
>NZ_VAUO01000056.1 GCF_005796105.1 Pseudomonas mosselii
CACTCTCGACACCACTACCGTCACCGTGACGGCAGATCCGGCTAAAGAAGGCGACGCGAACGTCACCTTCAACTTCCAACTGAGCAACCCACCGCAGACTGGCAGCGCTACTACGCTCACCGTGAACGTCGGTGGTACTGAGTACCAGGTCAACGTCGACGCCAGCGGTAAAGGCACGCTGCAAGTGCCGAATACCAACGTCGATGACGTCTACAAAGACGAGAGCACCGTTACCGCGACCGTCACCAAGGTCGAGGGTGGTAACTTCGAGAACGTTAGCCTGGATGGCGCTACAGCCACTGCAACCGTTGCTGACACTCTCGACACCACCACCGTCACCGTAACAGCAGACCCAGCGAAAGAGGGCGACGCTAACGTCACCTTCAACTTCCAGCTGAGCAA
>NZ_VAUO01000057.1 GCF_005796105.1 Pseudomonas mosselii
CGCCAACAGCGAGTGGCCGCCCAGTTCGAAGAAGTTGTCGTGCCGCCCGACCCGCTCAAGCCCCAGCAGCTCGGCCCAGACTTCGGCCAGCAGTTGCTCGGTGGCGCCTTGCGGGGCCTCGAATGGCCGACTGGCCAAGGCCTCGGCGCCCGGTAGCGGCAATGCCTTGCGCTCGAGCTTGCCGTTCGGGCTCAACGGCAGCGCCGCGAGGTGCACGTACAGCGCCGGCACCATGAATTCCGGCAAGTGGCGCAGCAGTTCGCCGCGCAATGCCTCCACCGCTTGGGCACGCCCGGTGTAGTACGCCACCAGCCGGCGCTCACCCTGTACTTCGGGTGCCAGCACGGCGGCTTCCTGGATGCCGTCGATAGCAGTCA
>NZ_VAUO01000058.1 GCF_005796105.1 Pseudomonas mosselii
TTGCACAGGTCCAGGGCTTTCTCATACACCGTCACGTCACTGTCGACGCCAGCCACCAACTTGCAGTCCTGCACATTGATCTGGACGACCGTGGTGCTTTCATCGCCATCGGCGTCGCGGATGGTGTAGACGAAGCTGTCGTAGGCCCACGGCGGCAACACGCTGTTGGCGTTGGCATGGTAAGTGGCGTTGCCTTGGGCATCGAGGGTCAGGTAACCGTACAAGCCAGTGATCTGCTCACCCACGTGGCCGATGGCCGAGGTGGAGGTATCGTGGCCTGCGCGTACACCGACCACGTACTGGCCATCTGCGAGCACATCGGCGCCAATCACATCGTTGGCCAGCACATTACCGCTG
>NZ_VAUO01000059.1 GCF_005796105.1 Pseudomonas mosselii
CCCATTTCGTTGTCGTCTTTGCCTTCCAGCGCCATACGAGCCGAACCGATGATGATCGGGGTGTCGTCGCCCGGGAAGTCGTAGGTGGACAGCAGGTCGCGAACTTCCATCTCGACCAGTTCCAGCAGCTCAGCGTCGTCTACCAGGTCAGCCTTGTTCAGGAAGACCACGATGTACGGAACGCCTACCTGACGGGACAGCAGGATGTGCTCACGGGTTTGTGGCATCGGACCATCGGCGGCCGAGCAAACCAGGATCGCGCCGTCCATCTGGGCAGCACCGGTGATCATGTTCTTCACGTAGTCAGCGTGACCTGGGCAGTCAACGTGAGCGTAGTGACGAATG
>NZ_VAUO01000006.1 GCF_005796105.1 Pseudomonas mosselii
TAAGGGGATCTGAAACCCCGTCAACCCTTATTTTCAAAATAAGCGCATTAATACCGCTCCTTGCGAATCATGGGGCAAATTGCGCACTATATTGCTCAATCGCACGAACAACCACGGACCCCTTCTTTATAATGAACACGCAAACGCGCAGCCTGACCGCCACACTCTTCCCCATCGGGCTGCTGCTGATCGCCATGGCATCCATCCAGTCGGGGGCTTCGCTGGCCAAGAGCATGTTTCCGATAGTGGGCGCTCAAGGCACAACTACGTTGCGACTGATCTTTGCCAGCATCATCATGCTCTTGCTACTGCGCCCTTGGCGCGCCCGCCTGGATGCCAGCACATTGCGCAGCGTGATTATCTACGGCATGGCCTTGGGCGGCATGAACTTCCTCTTCTATATGTCACTGCGCAGCGTACCTCTGGGCATTGCCGTCGCCCTGGAATTTACCGGCCCATTGACCGTCGCGCTGTTGGCGTCTCGACGGGCGCTTGACTTCGTGTGGATCGCCTTGGCCGTGGCCGGGCTGCTGCTGTTGATTCCCGTGGGCCAAGCCGGAGGCGGCATCGATCCGCTAGGCGCACTCTATGCACTGGGCGCGGGCGTGTGCTGGGCGCTTTACATTCTTTACGGGCAACGTGCCGGTGCCGAGAACGGTATCCAGACCGCAGCCCTGGGTGTGGTGATCGCGGCGTTGTTCGTGGCCCCGATCGGCATGCTGCATGCCGGCAGCGCCCTGCTGACTCCCGCATTGCTACCGGTGGCACTGGCAGTCGCGGTCCTCTCCACTGCACTGCCCTACAGCCTGGAAATGGTCGCCCTGACACGCATGCCCGCCCGCACCTTCGGTACATTAATGAGTATAGAACCGGCCTTCGGCGCCCTTTCTGGCCTGTTATTCCTCGGCGAGCAGCTAACCCTGTGGCAATGGCTAGCCATCCTCGCCATCATCACCGCGTCCGTGGGCGCAACACTGTCGATGAAGCGCGATGCAGTGCCGCCGATGGCGGCGGACTGACTTGAGAAATACTTTCATCTGCGCGCTTATGGTCTTGTACCCGCGCACAACGCTGCCTTAAGCTGTCACAAAATCATAATCAAGACGCTATCTACTTGGCTGCAAAGGGATGCAGGGGAAAATCAGGGAAGAGCCGAAGCGCTGACGACAGGTCCGATCAAGCAGTCGGGCCCATAAGGACAGGAATGAAACGTATTTTGCTCATCCTGGCCATCTTGGCCATAGCTGGATGTGCCGCGACAGCCAAGACCGAGGTCAAGCGCGGGAAAAAGGGCCTGCATATCAATTGCTCGGGGCTCTCTTCATCCTGGGACAAATGCTATGCCAAGGCTGACAGCGCCTGCAGCAAGGGCTATAAGGTCATTGCCCGCTCAGGCGACAGCGACGAAGAGCCAGGGGACTATATTTTCGGCATCAACCCGGCTGGCTACACCAGTCGTAGCATGATCGTGATCTGCAAGTAGAACGCACAAAGGGCAGCCAGCGGCTGCCCTCATTCGTCCACCCGCCACTATCAGATCGCCGCAGTGCGCTGCTCCAGCCATTGCAGCGCGTCACCGGACAACAATGGCGAGAGCCGCTCACGCACGGTCCAGTGATACCGATTCAACCAAGCAGTATCCTCGCGCCCGAGCAGCTCAGGGAGCAAGCAACGGGTATCGATGGGGCACAGAGTCAGCGTCTCGAACTCAAGGAAATCCCCAAAGGCACTGCTACCTGCCTCCCGATTGACCACTAGGTTCTCGATCCGCACGCCCCACTCTCCAGGCCGATAGGTTCCCGGCTCGATGGAACTGATCATCCCCGGCTGCATTGCCGTCTGGGGCGTGGCTGCGGCCTGGAAAGCGATGACCTGCGGCCCCTCGTGCACGTTCATGAAGTACCCCACGCCGTGCCCGGTACCATGTCCGTAGTCAACTTGATCCGCCCAGATCGGCGCTCGGGCAATCGCATCGAGCAAGGGCGATAGGATACCCCGCGGAAAACGCGCCCGCGACAGCGCGATCATGCCTTTGAGCACTCGGGTGCAATCGGCCTTCTGGGCCTTCGAAGGTTCGCCGATCGGCACCATTCGCGTGATATCGGTGGTGCCACCCAGGTACTGACCGCCCGAATCGATCAACAAAAGGCCGTCGCCTTCGATGACCGCGTGGGACTGTTCGGTCGCACGATAATGCGGCATCGCGCCATTGGCATTAAAAGCAGCAATGGTCGAAAAACTCAGGGATACAAAGCCCGGCCGGCGCGCACGCGCAGCGCTCAGGCGCTCGTCGATCGTCAATTCGGTAATGCGCTCCTGCCCCTGATGCGCCTCGAACCAGGCAAAAAACTCGCAAAGCGCCGCGCCATCCTGCTCCATCACCTGACGGATGTGCAGCAAATCCTCCTCCCCCTTGCGCGACTTGCTCAACGTGGTGGGGTTGATGCCCTCCACCCATCGCACGCCTTCATCGACACCGTCCAACAACCCACACGTGACCCGCGCCGGATCCAGCAACAGGCTACGACCTGATTCGATGGCGGCCAGGGCCTTGCCAATCTCTTCGTAACGGCGCACCTCGATACCGTCAGCGGCCAATACTTGGCGCAGATGATCATCGACTTTATCGGCTCCGACGAACAACAACGCCGCATCCTGGCTGATCAAAGCAAAGGCGACAAACACCGGATTGTAGGAAACATCGCTACCGCGCAGGTTAAACAACCAGGCGATGTCATCGAGGGTCGCGATGAAGTGCCAGTCAGCGCCCTTCTCACGCAGGGTCTGGCGCAGTATGGCGAGCTTTTCCGCACGATTGACCGTGGCATGAGGGCTCAGATGCTGATACACCGGGTTGGCAGGCAACGAAGGACGATCCGTCCATACCTGACCGAGCAGATCGAGATGCGTCAGCAGCCGCACATCGCGCGCCTTCAAACGCTCGCCCAACTGGCGCGCGGCTGCCAAGGCCAGCACCGCACCATCCACCGCCACGACACCATGGGCTGGCGCCTGCTCGCCCAACCACTCCAACGCGCCCGGCTGACCTGGCCGCTGCTTCATCAGCTCGATGCCACTGCCCTGCAACTCCTGCTCGGCTTGTTCCCAGTAGCGGCTGTCGACCCAAAGCCCGGCGAACTGCGCAGTCACCACCAAGGTTCCAACCGAACCGTGGAAGCCAGACAACCACTGACGCCCCTGCCAGTAACCGGGCAAGTACTCGGAGAGATGCGGGTCGGCCGACGGCACCAGCAGGGCATCGACACCCTCCCGAGCCATCACCTCGCGCAAACGCGCCAGGCGCGCCGGCACACTTTCCAGAAGGGGGGACTGACTGTTCATGCGCACTCCTGCGGGCTCATCTCGACGGATCCAGGCCATCGATAATGAAACACCCGGCCAGCGCTCGCAATCACGCAGGCGACATACAAGCGGGGTTTGCTGCATCAACGTCACCTACTGCCAATCAATTCCAATTAACGGGGGCTGAACACTTCTTTGCCGTTATGACTGAGCCATGCGCCTGCAACTGGCCACAAGCCTGAAGCGGCAATGAGTGGAAGAAGTTGATCGATACACGGCTATGCCCGAGCGCCAGCGACCTCACAGTGCAAGCCACCATCGGCGCCCCGCACCCAATTGCGCAAGGCCTGGTACGCCGAAAAATTTATGCCCCGCGCCTGGTGCTGGCTCAGCAGCGCCAGGAACGGCTCATCGGCGAACAGCGCACAAGCGCTCGTCCACGCCCGGCGCGAACGCCACTGCAACGACTGGAGCACCCGGCAACCATCATCGCTGGCCTGAATGCTCACGCTCTCCAAGCCCTCGCAACGCCGCGCCAGTTGCTCGCTGCGCGCCGCCAGAGCGTTGGCCAACTCGGCCTGGCGGGCAGGTGGCACGTCGTACTCGATCATTTGGGTAAACCACAGGGAATGGGCATTCGCCGTCATGGTACGTCTCCTCGCTCGTGGCAGTTGCAGCCTAGTGCCGCGCAGGTTAAAACCTTGAGTTAACTCAAGGTCAAGGATTTTCTCACATGCAGCTCATACCCAGCGCCGAGCGCCTGCTCAGTGTCGGCCAACTGGCCGCACGCAGCGGCGTAGCGGTGACGGCACTGCACTTCTATGAAACCAAGGGGCTGATCCACAGTACCCGCAACAGCGGCAACCAACGCCGCTATCCACGCGCGGCATTGCGCCGCGTAGCGGTGATCAAGATGGCCCAACGCCTGGGCATTCCCTTGGCCGATATCGCCCAGGCACTGGCGGCCCTGCCCCGCGACCACACCCCCACTGCCGAGGACTGGCAGCGCCTGTCGCAGCACTGGCGTGAAGACCTGAACCAGCGTATCGAGGCACTGAGCATGCTGCGCGAACAACTCGATGGCTGCATCGGCTGCGGCTGCCTGTCGCTCAAGGAGTGCCCGCTGCGCAACCATCAGGATCACTTGGCCGAGGAAGGGCCTGGCCCCCACCCCGGCTGACACTCACGCACCGCCAAGACGAAATGACTAGGCGTAGACCGGTAACCGTTCACCACGACCGCAATAGGAGACAAACATGAGCAAGCAGGCGCTAATCCTGATCGATATCCAGAATGACTACTTCCCAGGTGGCAAATGGGCCCTGCACGGTGCCGACGCCGCCGCTGACAACGCCGTGCGGCTGCTGGCCGCTGCCCGCGAGCGGGGCGATTTGGTGATCCACGTACGCCATGAGTTCGACAGCGCCGATGCGCCGTTCTTCGCCCCCGGTTCCCACGGCGCACAAATACATCCCAAGGTAACCCCCACCGACGGCGAAGCAGTGGTACTCAAGCATCAGGTCAACAGTTTTCGCGACACCAACCTCAAGCAACTGCTCGACCAACACGACGTCACCGCATTGACCCTTGCCGGCAGCATGAGCCACATGTGCATCGATGCCGCTGCCCGTGCTGCGGCCGATTTCGGCTACCAGGTAAGCGTGGCGCATGACGCCTGCGCCACCCTCGCACTGGATTTTGATAATAAACAGGTGGCGGCTGGCGACGTACACGCCTCGGCCATGGCCGCGCTGGCCTTTGCTTACGCCAGGGTGGCCAGCACCGACGAATTGCTCGACGACTGAAGGCTCAGATCACGACGTTGCGCACGAAGCGCACCGGCAGCACGCCATCGTTACGGTAGGCGTAGCGGCAATTGCTAGGGAACACATGGAATTGGCCGCTACATAGACGATGCTCGGTGTCCTCCACCAAGAGAGTCAACTGCCCTTCGGCGACGTAGATCTGTTCGCTCCAGCCGGCAGCATCCGCCTCACTGGCATAGTGCTCGCCAGGAGCCAGGGTCCATTCCCACAGCTCCACCTCGCGCCGTGCGATGCTGCTGCCCAGCAGTACCGCGCGGCTACCTGGGTGCTCGCCGGCCCAGGCCAGCTCGTCGATGCGACTCGGATCGCGCTGATCAGGCGCCTGGATCAGGGTGCTGAATGCAACGCCGAGGGCATCGGCAATCAGGTCGAGGGTGGTGAGGCTGACATTCTTTTCGCCCGCCTCGATCGCCACCAGCATCCTTCTGCTGACACCAGAGCGCTCAGCCAGGGCAGCCTGGCTCAGCCCGGCATCACCGCGCAGGCGACGGACATTCTGACTGACATGTTGCAGCACCGAGGCCCGGTGTAGGGAGTCTTTGTGCACTATATTGCTCACTTGCTAGGGTTGCGCAGTATACTGCACACTTTGCGGCGAATTGTGCGCCGCCCCTGTCGAGTACGCAAGGCCATGAATTACACCGCCCCAGGCAAGCCCGCCGTCACCTTCCGCCTGAGCAAGGCTGAACTGGTGCTGGTGTTCATCACCATGCTGTGGGGCGGCACGTTCCTCATCGTGCACAACGTCATGAGCGTCAGCGGCCCGATGTTCTTCGTCGGCCTGCGCTTCGCCGCCGCCGCACTGTTCGTCGGCCTGGTATCGGCGCGGGCGTTGCCGGGCTTGACCTTTACCGAACTCAAGGCAGGCCTGCTGATCGGCGTCACCATCATGCTCGGCTACGGCTTGCAGACGATGGGCCTGCAAACCATCAACAGCAGCCAGTCGGCGTTCATCACCGCACTCTACGTGCCGTTCGTACCGTTGCTACAGTGGCTAGTGCTGGGGCGTCGCCCGGGGTTGATGCCGAGCCTGGGTATCTGCCTGGCCTTCGTCGGCCTGATGCTGCTGGCAGGCCCCGAAGGTGGGACCTTGCACTTCAGCGAAGGTGAACTGGTGACCTTGGTCAGCGCCGTGGCCATCGCTGCCGAGATCATTCTGATCAGTCGCTACGCAGGCCACGTAGATGTCCGTCGGGTCACCGTGGTCCAACTGACCACCGCGTCGGCGCTGGCCTTCCTGATGATCGTGCCGACTCAGGAGCGCCTGCCCGAGTTTTCCTGGCTGCTTATGGGCAGCGCCATCGGCCTAGGTGCGATGAGCGCGGTGATCCAAGTGGCGATGAACTGGGCGCAGCAGTCCGTTTCGCCGACCCGCGCCACCTTGATCTACGCCGGCGAGCCGGTCTGGGCCGGAGTGGTCGGGCGCCTCGCCGGTGAGCGACTGCCCGGCGTGGCGCTGCTCGGCGGCGTACTGATCGTCATGGCGGTGGTGATCAGCGAACTGAAAGTGCGGCGCGCAAGCAAGGCCAGCACGCGTGTCGAGGGCGATGCCCCTGAGCGCGAAGCGGGTCGGTGAATCCCTCGGTTCCCGCTATGCTTTGTAAAAAGCTGTTATAAAAAAACACCTTGTCACAGCGCATTTGTAGGATTTCGCAACCGCTTGCGTGTTGGTGATCCCCCACCCGGCACGTATGATCCTTGACAAACTTTTCAGATCAGAACGCTATGTCATTGATTGTGCTATTGCTTCTTCCCTTCGTGGGCAGTTGCCTGGCGGCCGTCCTGCCGCACAACGCACGTAACGCCGAATCCATCCTGGCCGGGCTCGTCGCGCTGGTGGGTACCGTGCAGGTGGCGTTGATGTACCCACAGGTCGCCCATGGTGGCGTCATCCGTGAAGAGTTCCTCTGGCTGCCGAGCCTGGGCATGAACCTGGTCCTGCGCATGGACGGCTTCGCCTGGCTGTTCAGCCTGCTGATCATGGGCATCGGCACATTGGTGTCGCTCTACGCGCGCTACTACATGTCGCCACAAGACCCAGTACCACGCTTCTTCGCCTTTTTCCTGGCATTCATGGGCGCCATGCTCGGGCTGGTGATCTCGGGCAACCTGATCCAACTGGTGTTCTTCTGGGAACTCACCAGCCTGTTCTCATTCTTGCTGATCGGTTACTGGCATCACCGTGCCGACGCGCGCCGCGGCGCCTACATGGCATTGATGGTCACCGGCGCGGGTGGACTGTGCCTGCTGGTCGGCGCACTGCTGCTCGGCCATGTAGTCGGAAGCTATGACCTGGACAAGGTGCTGGCCGCCGGCGACCTGATTCGCCAGCACGCCCTGTACCCGGTCTTGCTGCCTCTGATCCTGGTCGGTGCACTGAGCAAGAGCGCGCAGTTCCCGTTCCAGTTCTGGCTGCCCCACGCCATGGCCGCGCCGACCCCGGTTTCTGCTTACCTGCACTCGGCAACCATGGTCAAAGCCGGGGTGTTCCTGCTCGCACGCCTATGGCCGGTGCTGTCGGGGAGCGAGGAGTGGTTCTGGATCGTCGGTGGCGCCGGTGCCGCCACGTTGTTGCTGGGCGCCTTCGCGGCGATGTTCCAGAACGACCTCAAGGGCCTGCTGGCCTACTCGACCATCAGCCACCTGGGCCTGATTACCCTGCTGCTGGGCCTCAATAGCCCACTGGCCGCAGTCGCGGCGGTATTCCACATTCTCAACCACGCCACGTTCAAGGCCTCGCTGTTCATGGCCGCGGGCATCATCGACCACGAGAGCGGTACCCGTGACATCCGCCGTCTCAGCGGCCTGTTCCGACTGGTGCCGTTCACCGCCACCCTGGCCATGGTGGCCAGCGCCTCGATGGCCGGGGTGCCATTGATGAACGGTTTCCTCTCCAAGGAGATGTTCTTCGCCGAAACCGTGTTCATCAGCTCCACCGCCTGGGTCGAAGCCGCACTGCCAGTCATTGCCACCCTGGCCGGCACCTTCAGCGTGGCGTACGCGCTGCGCTTCACGGTCGATGTGTTCTTCGGGCCCACCGCTCAAGACTTGCCTCACATCCCCCACGAGCCGCCGCGCTGGATGCGTGCTCCGGTTGAACTGCTGGTTCTCACTTGCCTGGTGGTCGGTATCTTCCCCGCGCAATCGGTAGGCCCTCTACTAGCCGCCGCCGCATTACCAGTGGTCGGTGGCACCCTACCTGAATACAGCCTGGCCATCTGGCATGGCTGGAACGCACCGCTGATCATGAGCTTGATCGCCATGAGCGGTGGCATTGCGCTCTACCTGGTGTTGCGCAAGCAGTTCCAGCGCGGTCGCTTCGCCTACCCGCCACTGATCGAGCGTTTCAACGGCAAGCGCTTGTTCGAACACGGCCTGGTACGCCTGATGCTGCTCGCGCGGCACATCGAGCGGGTGTTGACCACTCGCCGCCTGCAAAAGCAACTGTTCATGCTGGTGCTGGCGGCCTTCATCGCCGGCCTCACCCCGTTGCTGTACACCGGCCTGAGCTGGGGCGAGCGACCTAAGATCCCGGGTTCCGGGGTGTTCGTCGCGCTCTGGCTGATCGCCATTGCCTGTGCCATCGGCGCGGCCTACCAGGCCAAGTACCACCGTCTCGCGGCGCTGATCATGGTCAGCGTGTGCGGCCTGATGACCTGCATCACCTTCGTCTGGTTCTCGGCCCCTGACCTGGCCCTCACGCAACTGGCCGTGGAGGTGGTGACCACCGTCTTGCTGCTGCTCGGGCTACGCTGGCTGCCCCGGCGTATCGAAGGCGTCTCGCCACTGCCAGGCAGCCAGGACCGCGCCCGCCTGCGCCGCTTGCGTGACTTGGTGCTGGCGGTACTGGTCGGCGGCGGCATGGCGTTGCTGTCATATGCGATGCTGACCCGACAGACCCCCAACGACATCTCCTCGTTCTACCTCAGCCGCGCCCTGCCCCAAGGCGGTGGCACCAACGTGGTCAACGTCATGCTGGTGGACTTCCGTGGCTTCGACACCCTGGGCGAAGTCACGGTGCTGGTGGCCGTAGCGCTGACCGTGTTCGCCCTGCTACGCCGCTTCCGCCCACCGAAGGAGAGCATGCAGTTACCGGCCCAGCAACGCCAGTTGGCGCCAGACGTGGTCACCGACCTGGTCAACCCGCGTCATGCCACCGACACCGCGTTGGGCTTCATGATGGTTCCGGCCGCGCTGGTACGCCTGCTGCTGCCGATCGCCCTACTGGTTTCGATGTACCTGTTCATGCGTGGCCACAACCAACCCGGCGGCGGCTTCGTCGCAGGCCTGGTGATGTCGGTGGCGTTCATCCTCCAGTACATGGTCGCGGGCACCCAATGGGTCGAGGCACAGATGAGCCTGCGCCCGCTGCGCTGGATGGGTACCGGCTTGCTCTGCGCAACGCTCACCGGCGCCGGTGCGATGCTGCTCGGCTACCCGTTCCTGACCACCCACACCGCCCATTTGCAACTACCGCTGCTCGGTGACGTGCACGTCGCCAGCGCACTGTTCTTCGACATCGGCGTGTTCAGCGTGGTGGTCGGCTCGACCCTGCTCATCCTCACCGCACTGGCTCACCAGTCGGTACGTGCCTATCGGCCCGGTAACCCCGCCAAGTCCAGCCAAGCAGGAGCCGCCTGATGGAAGAAGTCATCGCAGTCGCCATCGGTGTACTCGCCGCCTCCGGGGTCTGGTTGATCCTGCGCCCACGCACCTACCAGGTGATCATGGGTCTGTGCCTGCTGTCGTACGGGGTCAACCTGTTCATCTTCAGCATGGGCAGCCTGTTCATCGGCAAGGAACCGATCATCAAGGAAGGCGTCACCCAGGATCTTCTGCATTACACCGACCCACTGCCCCAGGCCCTGGTGCTCACCGCCATTGTCATCAGTTTTGCGATGACCGCGTTGTTCCTGGTCGTGCTGCTGGCCTCGCGCGGCCTCACGGGCACCGACCATGTCGATGGCCGGGAGCGTGAGGAATGAGTGGCCTGAACCAACTGATCATCGCACCAATTCTGCTGCCGCTGCTCACCGCTGCCTTGATGCTGCTGATCGGCGAAAAGCACCGCTGGATGAAGGCCCGCCTGAATTTGCTGTCCACGTTCGCCGGCCTGGCGATTGCCGTATCGCTGCTGATCTGGGTGCGCAACCAGGGCCAGGCCGAGTCGATTGGGGTCTACCTGCCCGGCAACTGGGCTGCACCCTTTGGCATCGTGCTAGTGGTCGACCACCTCTCGGCGCTGCTGCTGGTGCTGACCGGCATTGTCGGCAGTTGTGCCCTGCTGTTCGCCCGCGCCCGCTGGGATGGCGCCGGCGCCAGTTTCCATGCACTGTTCCAGATCCAGTTGATGGGCCTGTACGGCGCCTTCCTCACCGCCGACTTGTTCAACCTGTTCGTGTTCTTCGAAGTGCTGCTGGCGGCCTCCTACGGTTTGCTACTGCACGGCTCGGGCCGCGCGCGGGTCAAGGCCGGTCTGCACTACATCGCTGTCAATCTGTTTGCCTCATCGTTATTCCTAGTGGGCGCGGCAATGCTCTATGGGGTGACCGGCACCCTCAACATGGCCGACCTCGCCTTGAAGATCCCGCTGGTGCCGGAAGCCGACCGTGGCCTGCTGCACGCCGGTGCAGCGATCCTGGCCATGGCATTCCTGGCCAAGGCCGGTATCTGGCCGCTGAACTTCTGGCTGGTACCGGCATACTCCTCGGCCAGTGCGCCGGTGGCGGCCCTATTCGCGATCATGACCAAGGTTGGGCTGTACGCCGTGCTGCGTCTGTGGAGCCTGCTGTTCTCCGGGCAAGCAGGTGCGTCGGCGCACTTTGGTGGCGACTGGCTGGTGTACGGCGGCTTGGCGACACTGGCCATCGCAGCGGTATCGATCCTCGCGGCCCAACGCCTGGAGCGTCTGGCCGCGCTGAGCATCCTGGTGTCGGCCGGCACCCTGCTGGCGGCGGTGGGCTTCGGCCAGCCGCTGCTCACAGGCGCGGCACTGTTCTACCTGGCAAGCTCGACCCTGGCGCTGTGCGCGCTATTCCTGCTGGCCGAGCTGGTGGAGCGTTCGCGCTCAGCCAACGAAGCACCGCTGGAGGACGAAGAAGGCGCGATGCCGTCACCGCTCGAATCGCTGCACCCGCCCAAAGGCATCAACCTGGACGACGAGCAGAAAGCCGTGATCGGCCAGATCATTCCCTGGACCATGGCGTTTCTCGGCTTGAGCTTCATCGCCTGCGCACTGCTGATCATCGGCATGCCGCCGCTGTCGGGTTTCATCGGCAAGCTCAACCTGATCAGTGCACTGTTCAACCCGCAGGGCCTGGGCATGGCCCCGACGCAATCGCTCGGCGCCGCAGGCTGGGTCCTGGTGACCCTGCTGCTGTTGTCAGGCATGGCAGCGCTGATCGCTTTTGGCCGGGTCGGCATCCAGCGCTTCTGGAAGCCCGAAGAACGCCCCTCGCCCCTGCTGCGCCGCTACGAGTGCCTTCCCATCGTCATTCTGCTGAGCCTGTGCGTCTTCCTCAGCCTCAAAGCCGAACCACTGCTGCGCTATACCCAAGACACCGCAGCCGGCCTGCAGGCACCGGACGCCTATATCAACGCTGTCATGGCCACCCGCCCCCTGCCCGGCCCGACCACCGCCAATGCCGAGGTCCAGCCATGAATCGCCTGTTTCCGGCTCCGCTGCTGTCGCTTTCGCTGTTCGCGCTGTGGCTGCTGCTAAATCTCTCGGTGAGCCCCGGTAACCTGCTGCTGGGCACAGCCCTGGGCGTTCTGGCGCCGGTCCTGATGGCGCCGCTGCGTCCGCAGCATGCCCACGTACGCCGCCCATGGGTCATCGCCAAGCTAATTGGCCGGGTGGGCCTGGACGTGATCGTGTCGAACCTGCAGGTAGCGCGCGGCGTGCTGCGTGCCCACCGCCACCCACCACGCTCGGCCTTCATCCACATCCCACTGCAACTGCGCGACGCCCACGGCTTGGCCGCACTGTCGATGATTACCACAGTGGTGCCGGGTACTGTCTGGTCGGAGCTGGCACTGGACCGCAGCGTCCTGCTCCTGCACGTGTTCGACCTGCAAGACGAAGCCGCTTTCATCGAGCACTTCAAGCACACCTACGAACGCCCGCTGATGGAGATATTCGAATGAGCGGCCTGTTGACCAACGCCGTCCTCGCCAGCCTGTTCATCTTCGCCCTGGCGATGGGGCTGGCCCTGATCCGGCTATTCCGCGGCCCGTCGGCCCAGGACCGGGTACTGGCACTGGACTATCTGTATATCCTGGGCATGTTGATGATGCTGGTGCTAGGGATCCGCTACGCCAGTGACACCTACTTCGAAGGGGCGTTGCTGATCGCCCTGTTCGGCTTCGTCGGCTCGTTCGCCCTGGCCAAGTTCCTGCTGCGTGGCGAGGTGATCGAATGAACGAATCCGTGCAACTGCCGTTCTGGCTGGAGCTGTCTGTAGCCGCCTTGCTGCTGTTCGGCAGCCTGTTCGCGCTGATCGGCGCCATCGGTCTGGTGCGGCTGAAGGACTACTTCCAGCGCATGCATCCACCGGCACTGGCCTCGACCATCGGTGCGTGGTGCGTCGCGCTGGCGTCGATCCTGTACTTCTCGGCCCTCAAGCAAAGCCCCGTGCTGCACGCCTGGCTGATCCCGATCCTGCTGTCGATCACCGTCCCGGTGACCACGCTGCTACTCGCACGGGCAGCGCTGTTTCGCAAGCGCACCAGTGGCGAAGACGTACCCGATGAGGTCAGCAGCGGTCGCGACCGCGGCAACTGATGCTCAGCCCTGGTTCAACTGCTCCAGTTCACGGCGCACCATCGCCGCGAACGGCGCAGGGCTGAGCGCATAGAGCTGCCCAGCCACCCAGGTCAACCACCCGCCCTGCAGCGCTTCACGGCGCGACAACAAGTACTGGGCCAACTCGCGGGCCGCGGCCTGATGCTCGCGGTGAAATGCGGCCCGCGAATGCGCCAGCGAAGGCGCACTCATTCGCTGGCCTTGAACGTAGTCAGCTCACCCTTGCGCCATTTCGCGACCTTGCCCGTGACGGCCTTGAGCAGTTTGCCCAGACCTTCCGGCACTTGCTGCTGCGCTGCGAACACCAGCATCACACCCTGCCCTTCGCGGAACACGATGCCGTCACCTTCCGCGACAGATACAAACGCGTAGTCGCCCTGGCCGTAGACATTGAACTTGATATCGCGAAAACGCAGCTCCAGTTTCCCACCTTCGCGGCTGGGCAACACGGCGGCGCGGAAGTGGTCGCCCACTTTCAGCTCCAGACGTTGCTTATCATCGACCACCATCGCCTCATCGGTGTCGATTTCGGCCATGTAAAGGCCGTCGGGATTCTGCTCGGTGACGTAGACGAAACGTCCCTGGAACAACTTGACCAACTTGGCGCGCAGGTCGCCCAAGGCGAACAGGGCATGTGTGTCGAGAGTACTGACTGCCAATGAAAAGCTCCTCACATCAATTGCAACCGGCCACCGTCCTGCGCCTGATCGCGCAAGGTGGTCGTCACTTCAATTCAAAGCCGGGTAGGCCCCGGGACCTGCCGACGGAGCATCCATGCGGTACGACCCAGGGGACAACCCGGAAGTACTTCTCCCGTCCATCTCCCCAGTGCACGCGGTACGCTTCGACAGGATTCGGTAACAAGGATACGTAATGCCTGACGGCCAAACGCCAGGAAAAAAGCGGCAGACAACCTCAGCTCCGTCGACAGAACGGGGCCGCGATCTTCAGATACGCATTACAGGGAGATGAATATGCACGAAAACACCGAAACCCGTCGAGAGGCGCGGAGCATTTCCTGCGCTCGCGCGCCTCGTTTTACCGTTGTCCCCGCCGGAGTCGCCTTCTATCACATCACCGACCGCATCACCGGCCGGGTCAAAGGTTTTCGCAGACATCACGTCGATGCCTGCGCATTGGCCCGCCAATTGGAGCGCTGATCGCGCCCTTCAGTCCAATCCAGGCTCGGGGCGATAGCCCAGACGCAGGCCGCCCCAGTGCTGGCCCTGGACGAAGATCGGCACCGACAGATCGTGCATCAGTTCCCCAGTATCGCGGGTGTAGGTCTGCAACAACACCCGCTGCTGATGGCTACCACAGCGAATGCCGGTACGGTCGTCGAAACAGCGCTTGCTGCGATTGTAGGCCGTGTCGTGCTGCAGCTCCCCGGTCAGCGGTTGGTTGAACGCATTGTTGTGGGTCGGCACATAACCCTGCGGCGTGCAGGCAATGGCATACACCAGCCCCTCATGCTGCTGCAGCAACGGCTCCTGAATGTCCGGTAACACCCCATCGGTATAGCGATCGAAACGCGTCGTGAAGCGCGGCGGCTGCATCTGGGGAATGGGGCGGTACTGACGATCGAACAGATCCGCCAAACTCACGACGCCCTGCTCGATGTCAGCTTCGAAGCGTTCGCCGATCTGCCGGGCACCGGCCTGGGCCAGCTCGAACACACGCTGGTGATAGGCATCCAGGCCAACCTCGGCCAAGCGTTCGCTGAGGCGCTCCACCTGTCCTTCCATTTGCACGGCAGCCTTGGCCAGCCGCTGGGTCTGCTGCTCGCTCACCGCCAGGTCGCCGCGCACCTGAGCCACCGCCTGAAACAACGTATCGAGTTGGTCACGATTGGTTTCGGTGCCGCCGGCAATCTCGCTGACCTGACACTCGACCGAGGCGACCAGCTCGGCGATCTGCGTCAGCTGGCCGCCCGTATGCTCTACCTGCTCGACACCACTGCCCAGGTCGTCCGCCAGTTCACGGATCTGCGCCACGACCTGCGCGGTGCGCGTCTGAATATCCGCGACCATCTGCCCCACCTCTTCGGTAGCGCTGGCAGTGCGCCCAGCCAAGCCCCTCACCTCGTCAGCGACGACGGCAAAACCCCGGCCATGCTCGCCCGCACGCGCGGCCTCGATGGCCGCGTTAAGGGCCAGCAGGTTGGTCTGACTGGCGATCGCCTGGATCACCAAGGTGACCCGGGCGATATCCTCACTGCGCTGGTGCAGGGCCTCGATCAGCTCTCGGCTGGCCGTGGCACGCTGGCTAAGTTGGTGCATGCGCTGGATCGACTCGCCCAGCACTGCGCTTCCGGTCAGGCTGCTGCCGTGGGCCGAACGCGCTGCGGCCAGCGCCTGCTGGCTGAGTTGAGCACTGGCTTTCTCGGTGGTGATCATGGCCTCGGCACTGCCGACGATCTCCTGGGCCGCCCCCAACTGCGACTGCACCCGGGCAGCCAATTGCTGAGCAGCGTGCGCCACGGCGGCGGCCGACAGGGCATTGTGGCTAGTACCCCGAGCCAACTGGCGGATCAGGTCGTCGTGTCCGGCAACCTCGACCTGCGCCGCAGACGCAGGCGTCTTTCGCCACCGGGGCAACCACAGCACGATCAACGCCAGGGGGACAGCCAGGTACAGTGCCTGCTCGACGAGCGCCGTCAGGCAGAGCAGCGCGCACAGGGCCAGGCCCTGCAGCAGGGCAACGCCACGCGCCGGCTGGGCGAATTCGACAGGCGGCAGAGTTCCTTCTCGCATCATCGTGATCATCCATCTGTGTGTCGTTATTGTGACGCCATTAAACGCCACTATAAAGCCACTATCCATAGCCGACTGGATGGACGACTCCGTCGCTTGATGCAAGGCAATAAAGCACGAAGGCCCCAGGGATCGCTCCATGGGGCCTTCGCAAGGGGTGCCGAGTCAGACTTGCCGCTGGTGGCGGTCGAGTTGCTCGTGGCGCTCCTGGGCTTCGATGCAGTACTTGGTAGTCGGGCTGATCAGCAGGCGCTTCAGGCCAATCGGCTCACCGCTGTCGTCGCACCAGCCGAAGCTTTCGTCACCGATACGGTCCAGAGCCATCTCCAGTTGCGGCAGCAGGCGCTGATCGCGGTCGATGGCATTGACCAGCCAAGTGCGCTCTTCCTCGACCGAGGCGACGTCAGCCGGATCCGACGGGGTATCCAGGCCTTCGATGGCTGTGCGGTTGAGTTCGATGCGCTCATGCGTCTCGACTTTCATCGCTTGCAGCAGCGCGGTGAAGAACGCGAGCTGCTCGGCGTTCATGTAGTCATCGGCCGACATGGCCAGCAACTGTTCCTTGGTCATCGATTTCTCTATGAAAAAATGTGCATTGGGGCGATTCAGGTGCCGCCGTCGATTCACTCGCCAGCAGCGGAATACGTCAAGCGCCAACCGGCACTCTTTTACAGGGGGCCGAAGTCTAAGGTGCCAAGCCGCGACGGGCAACAGAAATGAAGGTCGATTTGACCGAAATAGCCAGGAATCTGCTCGCTGGTCGAGCGGGTGCAGCAGCCCAAGGAGGGTGCCGCAGGCGCACAGCGCCCTGCGGCCAGGGGTCTGCTGTGGGCCGTCGGCATAGCCGACGTGGCCCTTCAACGATCCTTGAATTGCGCTTCGCGCTTGGCAATGAAGGCCGCCATGCCTTCTTTCTGGTCTTCGGTGGCGAACGCGGCGTGGAACACTCGCCGCTCGAAGCGCACCCCCTCGCTCAGGGTGACTTCAAAGGCACGGTTGACGCTCTCCTTGACCATCATGCTGACCGGGATCGACTTGCTCGCGATGCTCGCGGCCACCTTCAGCGCCTCCTCCAGCAAATCGGCCTGCGGCACCACGCGGGCCACCAGGCCGGAGCGCTCGGCCTCCTCGGCGCCCATCAAACGGCCGCTCAGGCATAACTCCATGGCTTTGGCCTTGCCCACCGCACGGGTCAACCGTTGGGTGCCGCCCATGCCCGGCAGTACGCCAAGGTTGATCTCCGGTTGGCCGAACTTGGCGTTGTCGGCGGCGAGAATGAAGTCGCACATCATCGCCAGCTCACAGCCACCGCCCAAGGCGAAACCTGCCACGGCGGCAATGATCGGCTTGCGCCGGTTGGCGATGCGGTCGGCGTCGCTGAACAGGTCGTCGACGTAGATCTGCGGGTATTGCAGCTCGGCCATTTCCTTGATGTCGGCACCGGCGGCGAACGCTTTGGCCGAGCCAGTCAGCACAACGCAACCGATGTTTGGATCACGTTCGAGCTGATCCAGGGCCAGGTTGATCTCGCGCACGATCTGCGCATTCAGGGCATTGAGCGCCTGGGGGCGGTTGAGCGTGATCAAACCGACCTTGCCGTGAATGTCCAACAGGATGCTTTCGAATGCCATGCAGGCTGCTCCTTCAAAGGTTGCGCGCAATAACCATGCGCTGAATATCGCTGGTGCCTTCGTAAATCTGGCAAACCCGCACGTCGCGATAGATGCGAGCCAACGGGAAGTCGCTCAGATAGCCATAACCCCCAAGGGTCTGCAAGGCATCCGAACAGACCTTTTCGGCCATTTCCGAGGCAAACAGCTTAGCCATCGAAGCCTCTACCAAGGCTGGACGCCCTGCGTCGCGCAGTGCCGCAGCATGCAGCACCATCTGCCGGGCCACGGCGATGCGAGTAGCCATATCGGCCAGACGGAAGGCCACCGCCTGGTGCTCGATCAACACCTTACCGAAACTCTGGCGCTCTTGGGCGTAGTCGCGAGCAACCTCGAATGCCGCACGGGCCATGCCCACTGCCTGCGATGCGATGCCGATACGCCCACCCTCAAGGTTGGCCAGGGCAATCTTGTAACCCTGCCCTTCCTCGCCCAGGCGGTTGGCCACCGGCACGCGCACATTGTCGAAGACGATTTGGCAGGTGTCGGAGGCATGCTGGCCGAGCTTGTTCTCGACCCGCGCGACCTGATAGCCGGGAGAGTCGGTCGGCACGATGAACGCGCTGATGCCACGCTTGCCGGCGTCAGGATCGGTGACGGCAAAGACGATCACCACCCCGGCGTTCTGACCGGAGGTGATGAACTGCTTGCTGCCATTGAGCACATAATGATCGCCGTCAAGGCGTGCGCGGGTCTTCAGGCTGCTGGCGTCGGAGCCGGCCTGGGGCTCGGTGAGGGCAAACGCGCCGAGCATCGCGCCGCTGGCCAGCGGCGCAAGAAACTGCTGCTTTTGCGCCTCGTTGCCGAACTTGAGGATCGGTACGCAACCTACCGAGTTGTGCACGCTCATGATGGTCGAGCAGGCGCCGTCACCGGCGGCGATCTCTTCGAGGGCCATCGCATAGGCCACGTAACCGGTATCACTGCCCCCGTAAGCCTCAGGCACCAGCATACCGAACAGCCCCAGCGCGGCCATTTCTGCGATGGCCTGCTTGGGAAAGCGGTGTTCCTTGTCCCACTGTTCGGCGAAGGGTTTCAGGCGCTCTTGGGCAAAATCGCGCACGGCATCGGCGATCTGTTGTTGCTCATCAGTTACCAGCATGGTTCCACCTCAATACACGCATTCGAGCGCCATGGCCGTGGCCTCGCCACCGCCAATGCAGATGGCGGCCACGCCACGGCGCAAGTTGTTCTGGCGCAGTGCCGACAGCAGGGTCACCAGAATGCGCGCACCCGAGGCGCCAATCGGGTGACCCAGGGCACAGGCGCCGCCGTGGATGTTGACCTTGTCATGGGGCAGGTCGAGCTGCTGCATGGTCGCCAGGGTGACCACCGCGAACGCTTCGTTGATCTCGAACAAGTCGACCTCGCCCAGGTTCCAACCCGTGCGCTGCATCAGCTTGTCGATCGCCCCGATTGGCGCGGTGGGGAACAATGCCGGAGTGTCGGCAAACGCGGCATGTCCGTGGATCACCGCCAAGGGCGTAAGCCCGCGCTTTTGCGCTTCGCTGCGGCGCATCAGCACCAGGGCGGCGGCGCCATCGGAGATCGAGCTGGCGTTGGCAGCAGTGACCGTACCGCCTTCACGAAACGCCGGCCTGAGTTGCGCGATCTTGTCCAGGCGTGCCTTGGGTGGCTGCTCGTCATCACTGACGAGTCGACTCTGCTTGCCCTCGGTGACCTCCACCGGAACGATCTCGGCAGCGAAGCGACCGCTGGCGATCGCTTGCTGGGCACGGGTCAGGGAGGCAATGGCGAAAGCGTCCTGGGCCTCGCGGCTGAAGCCGCGCTGCTGCGCGCAGTCTTCAGCGAAGGTGCCCATCAGCCGGCCTTTGTCGTAAGCATCTTCCAGGCCATCCATGAACATATGGTCGATGATCTTGCCGTGGCCCATGCGATAGCCACCACGGGCCTTGTCCAGCAGGTACGGCGCGTTGCTCATGCTTTCCATGCCGCCGGCGACGATCACCTCGGCGCTGCCGACCAGCAACTGATCGTGAGCCATGATTGCCGCCTGCATCCCCGAGCCGCACATTTTGTTGAGGGTGGTGCAGGTGGTGTGCTTGCCAAGCCCGGCGCCGAGTGCTGCCTGGCGCGCCGGTGCCTGGCCCTGCCCTGCCGGCAGTACGCAGCCGAACAGCACCTGGTCGACGCTGGCGGCATCGATGCCGGCACGCTCGACCGCAGCGCGGATTGCTGCGCTGCCCAACTGCGGCGCGGTCAGGCTCTTGAGATCGCCCTGCAAGCCGCCCATGGGCGTGCGTACCGCGCTGACGATGACGATGGGGTCGTGGGTGAGAGTCATGTGGCGAACTCCTTACTTGGCAGCCATGCGCAGCGCGCCGTCGAGGCGAATGACTTCGCCGTTGAGCATGCTGTTCTCGATAATGTGACGGGCCAGTGCCGCATACTCCTGCGGGCGACCCAGCCGAGGTGGGAATGGCACGCCAGCGGACAGCGAGGCACGCACCTCGTCGGTCATGCCGGCCATCATCGGCGTCTCGAAGATACCGGGCGCGATGGTCATCACACGGATGCCGAAACGCGCCAGTTCCCTTGCGACCGGCAGGGTCAGGCTGGCGATAGCCCCCTTGGAAGCGGCGTAGGCGGCCTGGCCGATCTGACCGTCGTAGGCGGCGATCGAGGCCGTGTTGATGATTACCCCGCGCTCGCCGCCTGCATCAGGCTGTCCTTCTGCGATGGCGGCGGCGGCCAGGCGCAGCAGGTTGAAGCTGCCCACCAGGTTGACGTTGATCACCTTGGCGAAGCTGGCTAGCCCATGCGGGCCGTGCTTGCCCAGGACTTTTTCGGCACCGACGATGCCGGCGCAGTTGACCAACCCATGTAGGCTGCCGAAGGTACTGACGGCGGCATCAACCGCTGTCTGTGCGGCTTGCTCGTCACTGATGTCCGCCACCGCGAAGTGGGCATTGCCACCCAGTTCAGCAGCCTTGGCCTGGACCGCGTCGGCGTTCAGGTCTACCAGCATGACCTTGGCACCGGCTTCGATGAGCATCTGCGCAGTGGCCGCGCCCAGACCTGACGCGCCGCCACTGACGATGAAGTGTTTTTCGGTGATGTGCATGGGAGTCTTCCTTCAGGCGCCCGCAGCAGTCGGCTGCGCGGCTTGTTGTCGGGCAATTTCCTGATTGCGCAGGATAAAGCGCTGCAGCTTGCCGCTGGGGGTCTTGGGCAGTTCGCTGACAAATTCGATTTCACGCGGGTAAGCGTGGGCGTACAGACGTTGGCGCACGTGCTGACGCAGCGCGTCGGCAAGTGTCGGATCGCCCTCCACACCCTGGGCCAGCACCACGAACGCCTTGATCAGCTCGGTGCGCTCCGGGTCGGGCTTGCCGATCACGGCGGCTTCGATCACCGCCGGGTGCTCGATCAATGCGCTTTCCACATCGAACGGCCCCACACGGTAGCCGGAGGTGGTGATCACATCGTCGCTACGTCCCACGAAACTGATGCTGCCGTCCGCGTTCAGCTCGACGGTGTCGCCGGACAAGTAGTATTTGCCCACGAACGCCTTGGTCGATACACCCTGATAGCCACCGAACCAACACAGTGGCGACTGCTCGCGGTCAACGGCCAGGATGCCCGGCTGCCCAGCCGGTAGCTCGCGACCCTGCTCGTCGACCACGACGATGCGATGACCAGGGATAGCGAAACCGGCTGAGCCTGGACGCACCGGATGCGCCAGCGCATGGTGATTGCACAGCACCATGCCCAGTTCGGTCTGGCCATAGTGGTCATGGATGGTCACGCCAAGCGCTTCGGCGAACCAGCGAATAACCTCGGGATTGAGCGGCTCGCCTGCGCTGCTCAGCACCCTCAAGCGGCCTTTTACCGGCGCCGCGAAGGCATCCCCGGCCGCGATCAGCAAGCGGTATGCGGTGGGAGACCCGGTCAGGTTGTTGATCGCCAATTTATCGATGATCCGCGCGCAGCTCTCGACACTGAACGGCCCGTCGTAGAACGTCGTGGCATGCCCCATGGACAACGGTCCGATCACCGCGTAGTACAGGCCATAGGCCCAGCCGGGATCGGCCAGGTTCCAGAAACGGTCGTCGGGGCGTAAATCGATGGCATCGCGCATATAGCCCTGGAACGCGATGATTGCCCGAAGCGGCACCTCCAGCGGTTTGGCCGGGCCGGTGGTGCCAGAGGTGAACATCAGCAGGAATGGATCGTCACCCGTTCGCATTACCGGCTCGCAGGCACTTTCAGCGGCCTGCAGCAACGCATGAAAGTCCAGCTCACCGGACGCGGCGCCGACCGTAATGAGCGTCGGGCACTGGGGCAGCTGGGTGAGTTTTGCACGGTTGGTGCGGTCAGTAACCAGTACACGCGCACCGGACTGCTCCAGACGGTGTTCGATGGCCTTCGGCCCGAACGCGGTAAACAGTGGCTGGTAGACGGCGCCCAAGCGCCAGGTAGCCAGAAGGGTGACCAGCAACTCGGGGGTGCGAGGTAACAGGCCGGCAACCCGGTCGCCGACGCCGACACCCTGCGCCCTGAGCACGTTGGCAAAGCGCGCGGCCTGGGCTTGCAACTGATCGAAACTGTAGCGCCCACCGTTACCGTCGCGGTCTTCATGGATCAACGCCAGCTTGCCGCGACCGACATGCCGGTCGCAGCATTCGACACAGGCGTTGAGGGCCTGCAAGCTACCGTGCAGGGCCGCTGCGGCGGCCTCGGCGTAATTGAACGAACGGGCCGCCCCGGCGTAATCGCGCATCGTCAGACTCCTAGCTTCTTATTGTTGGAGTGCACCATCGGTCTGAAGATGTTCGCGCCGCCTGGCGAGCCCGGCAATGGCCAAAGCTGTCAATCTGGATGACTGGTTTTGCCCGGTCAGCCCTGCTCTTCGGCCAGCACCTCCAAGGTCAGTCGCACGCTCAATGCGTTCATCGCGGCCTGGCGCTCCACCCGAAGCGCATCCCAGCGCTGCACGTACTGCTCGCTGGTCAACGTCTCTTCTTGCTCGTCGATTGCCGTGCCGCGCTGATCGAACGACAGCTCCACTTCACCGAACAGCGCCGCATGCCGCTCACGCAGATAGCGTTGCCAGAACAGCCGGGCGGCCAGGCTTTCGGCCAGTGCCTGCGGTGTCTGCGCCGCCAGTACGGCGCGCCTGGCGTCCTGCAACTGCGCCGAGGACACCCGCGCAACGTCACCGAAGCGCATGCTGCGTGGCTGAAAAGGCAGTTCGAGCTGATCGGCCAGGTGCACGCGGTAGAACAAGCTCACTTCGATTTCATCGACGCCGCGCTCTTGCAGCGCACGGGCGCGGATATCCTCACGCGCATACTGCTCCAAGCGCTCCAGGCGGAACAGCCCGCGCCCGAGTTCGAGAAATTGCGCACGGCGTTCATGCAGGCTGCCCTCACGCTCGGCCACAGCGACCCTGACCTGCACCTGCAGGGCCGCGAAGCGGTCGATGACACTGTCTTCACAGGTCAAAGGCTGGCTGGCAACGGTGAACACCTGATCACGCAGTTCGCTGTCGCTTTCCAAAGTGTGCAACAGCGTCCACACGTGATCGGTCATGTACGCCTGGCCCGAACGAAAGTCTGCCGTACGCGGCAGCTCTCGCAGGACGTCGAATACCGCACTGCTGTGCGGCAACGCCACGAGCGTGTCCCAGCGTTGGGCGAGCACATCCTGTTGAGTGTCCGGCATCCTGTCCAGCCATACCCGCCTGGCGTCGGCATAATCGCCCCCCAGACTCCCTTCACCCACACCCTCGTGCTGCATCGAGTGAACTTCAAGCATATGCAGGTTCACAAAGGCCTGTGCCGGTATCGGATTGCGTTGGACCAACAGTGCCTGCCGGTAATACAGCGGCATGCGCAGGATGTCTTGTGGGATATCGGTGAGCTGGTTGTCACGCAGATCACAGCTCTGCAGATTACCCAGCAGCTCGAGGCCGCCAGGCCACTCGCTCAGTCGGCAATAACGCAGGTTCAGGCTCGCCAACAACGGCAGGTGGTTGAAGCGCAGTTGCAACCTACCCAGCGGGTTGTAGCTCAGGTCGAGGTCGACGAGCCTCGGCAACCCCGTCAGCCTGGCGAAACCGTCATGGCTCATACGAATCTGGTTGTGACTCAGGCGCACTGTGCGCAGCTCGGTGAGGTACGCGATACCTTCGGGCACCTGGGTCAGGCGGTTGCTGACCAGGTTCAGCCGGCGCAGGCCAGAGAACGCCCGCAGGAAGTCAGCGGGCACCTGCTCCAAGCGCATGTTGGCCATCACCAATACGGTAACGTGTCCGAAGTCGGTGTCATGGGGCACGGCGGGTAAGTCCTGTACCGGTAAGCCGCTCAAGTCCAGGCGCATACCTTCGATGGCGCCCTGGGCATTCACCACACGCTCGCCCTGCAAGCGCCACGCTTGACGCAGACGCGCGGCGACCTGCGCACAGGCACTGCGGGTCGCGGGTTGGGTGTGCGCCTGCTCCCAGCGGTTGAGGCTGCGGTCTAGTCGTACATAGTTCTCCTCTTGCTCAAGCAAGATGTCGAACGCCTCACCCGGGCGTCTGAGAAGCAGGTTCAAGTAGCCCTCGACTTGGGTATCGGAAAAGCCGGGGTACAAGCTGCGAACGCGCGTGCGCAAGGTTTCACGGGCGTTGGCAGGCCCCTGCCCGCGGCCACTTAGGAGGTAACCTACGCGCCCGTCGGGCAGGCGCTGACCCGGATTGAACCACGGCTGCTGCGCACGCCAGCCCATGACTTGCAGAAGCCGCGTCCGCTGCGCCGGGACCTGTTCGAGCACCTTCAGGCGCAACTGAGCGGCGGCACCTTCGGTGCTGATGCCCATGCGCTGCAACTGCTGCGGCGACAACAGCGCGACGATGGCCTCGAACAATCCGGCAGGTTCCTCGACCAGAACCTCAAGCTCGACCCCCCGATTGTCGTACAGCCAGTAGCGCCCGTGCTTGAGGACCAGCGTCGTCAGCGTGCGAGGATCGCCCTGGGGATCGGTCCGAGTAATCAGTCGTCCGCTGTCCGAACCTTGACGCAACTCAATACTCACCGCACTGGGCCAATTCGGCACGCGCCCAAGGAGCGACAGCACCAGCTCGCCGGTTTCATCGCTGTTGGAGCTACTGAGATAGAGGCCTTCCAGTGCCCGGTTGAGCCTAGCCATCTGCAACAGCGTGCGGGCCTGCTGTGCGAGCGGCAGCGGCACACGCGCCTCGACCCGCGCCACCGCCAGCTGAACCGCATCGGCGCGTTCGACCACATTCAACACGTAATCATCCGGCAAGCCTTGAAAGTCGCGCTTGAGCAACACGAACAGCGGCTCGTCGGACGACGCCACCGACGTCAGGTGTTCAAGCAGCTCGCCCCTGAACATCGGTTCATCATCGATCAATGCCTGCTGTAGCGCGGGCCCTCGCAGGCCTTGAACAGCAGGCCGGGCCAGACACCAATCGAGGATCTGCCGGTCGCCGCTGGCCGTAGTCGTACGTTCGAGGTCATCGGTGATCAGCGCAGTGTCGTGCAGCCCGGCAAAAAACGCGTCGATGCGCTGGTCAGCCGCGAAACGCCGCACGGTGTAGCGCAGGTTGACCGGAACCGGTCGTTGCTCGACCAGCAGCCCGCGTAATTCGTCCTGGTCGATGCCAGCCACCTGCATGATCTGCTCCGCCCGCGCGGCCTGTAGTGCAGGCTGGTGAGGCCATAGGGTGTCGAGCAGTCGAGCGCTGTCATTCCACTCCAGCGGTCGCTCGCCGCGCAACCACCAGCCACGCTCGCCATTGCTGCACAACACCGGTCCGAACGCATCATCGCCGCGCGGATGCCGCAAGCGCCACGGCCCCAGCGGATCGGGACGATGAACTTCATGGAAATGCCCACCCACCTTGATCCAGCGTCGCGGCCCCTGTCCGTAAAGGCCGTCAGCTTGCAACGTGGCGTCCTCTGGCTCACTGGCGTATTGGCGCAGATCAGGCGCCCACAGTCGCTGCTGCGAAGCCGCCGTTTGCACAGGTTCCAGCGCATCGACGAAGGCACTGCGGGCGAACCCCTTGGCGACGATACTCGCGCCACCAGCTACCGCCGCAGCAACCGCCAGGCTTTCGGCCACGCCGAGCATGTGTTCGAGCGCCTCGTGCTGGTGCCCACGGTGCCAATCCACCGCACCTTCGTAGACCTGCGAGAGTGTCTGCACGACGAACTGGCCCAGTAGCAGCTCTCCGACCACAGGAATGAACAGCCCGGCCAGATTGGCCAGGCTCATGCCCACGCTTTTCCAAGCCTCCAGGCGTGCGCGTGCCGCAGCACGATCAGCATCGGCCGTGGGCACCAGCAACAACCGCGCATTCTCCTTGGCGTGGCTGACTTGCACGGCTACAAGCCGCGTAAAGATGTCCGAGGCAACTTCGTGGGCCTGCAATTGCAGGTCTGGCGAACTGTCCTTCAAGCGCAGCGCCAGTGTGCCCAACCAGGCAGGGCGTTCACCCAGACCGATCAACTGACTGAAGTAGCTACGATACTCAGGGCGCTTGAGGTCATCGAGCAGTTCGCTGGCCATCACCTCCCACGAGCTGAACTTGCGCAGCGCCCGCTGTGGATCGCTGGGCAGATAGAGTATGACGCCAGCGCCCTGCCCTTGATTGTCACGCAGTCGCAGCACCACTGCGTCAGCCACCGTTTGGCCGAGTATCGTCAACAGCGCCGGTGAGGCCTGCAAGTAAGTCGTCAACAGGTCGTCACTGCCATTTGCCACGGCCCTCAGGGCGAGTTGCTCGTGGGCATCGAGCAGCCCTTGCAAGGTCGCAACCTCCACCGCAAGCCGAAGGCCCGCACGCTTATTGTCGCTGAGCAGCGCTTCGGTCGCCGGGGTGAAGGTACGTGTCAGCAACCCCTGGTACAAAGCACCGATATCGCGCTCGCGGCAAGCCCTAACCAGGGTCGTGGTATCGCCCGAGACTACCCGGTTGGTGCCTGGCATCACTAAGCCCGAGCCCTCATAGAACGATGCCCCCTCATGAAAGTTCTGCATCAGCGTCAACAGGCCCGGCTTGCGGGTATAACGCGGCACGACGTATGGCCAGCCGCTGCCCAGGTATCGCCCGAACTCAGGGGTGATCTCCAGCCATTCGAGGTGCTTGACGTTTACCCCTGGCGCCAACCGCTCAGTCAGCAGCGCGTCGAACTGCTGCTCGGCGAAGTGCTGCACGGACAGCAAGTCAACGGTCGCCTCGCGCAATCGTTGCTCGCTGTCGCGGTGGGCCTTGAAGCGGTCACGCAAGGTATTGATCTGGCCCGGCGACGCTTGGACCAGCCATTGCGCAAGGCGAGCCCCGATGAACGCATCGGTAGCGCGTTCGATCTTGGCGGGCACGGAAGACGGAACAACTTCGGACGGCATGACAAGCACCTCGCTGGGCTCAAAACCGCGAGCTTCAGGCGCCGAGCGCTTGCGAGGCAGAGGGAAAACGTACAGGCGTCCGCGGCAATATGCGGTTCACCTGTGGCCGTGTCCTGGGCAAGGCGCTAAATCATCAGGTTGCGATAGTGCCCCGGATTGCAGCCGAACCATTTGCGAAACGCCTTGTAAAACGAACTGCTGTCGGCAAACCCCAGCCGCTGGGCGATGTCGGCCAGGCTCGGCTCGGCATCGGCCAACCAGGCAATCGCCAGCTCGCGACGCACGCTGTCCTTGATGCCCTGGTAGGTCTGGCCTTCCTCGGCCAGGCGCCGGCGCAAGGTCGACAGCGACAGGCACAATTGGCAAGCCACGGCTTGGGCATCGGGCCACAGCGCTGGTGCCTGGGCCAGCAAGTCGGTACGGATACGCCGGGCGAGACTGGCCGGATCACGGTACTTCACCAGAATGTTGCCCGGAGCCTCGGCAAGGAAACGCTGCAACTCCTCGTTGCTGCGCCGTAAGGGCACATCCAGGCAGTCAGCGGGGATGATCATGCGCGTGCGTGGCCGCTCGAACTGCAGGCTCTCGGAGAACATCACACGGTAGTCATCGCAGAACGGCGGCTCGGCGCAGCGCAGGTCGATGGTCAGGATCGGGATGCGTCGCCCGGCCAACCAACACGTCACACCATGCACGATCATCCAGAAGGTGAAATAGGTGAAGGCCCGTCGCGGCGCAGCGCGCGGCTCGTCAATGATGATTTCCGCCAGGCTCTGCTGACGCACCAGGCCCGGCCGCAGGTCCTGAAGCATCAACCCGAGAAAATCCAGCACCGCCTGTAGCCCATCGCCCAGGGTCGGCTGGGCCATCGCCGCGCGGCACAGGAACGCCAAGCTGCCGCTGCGCAAACCTCGCGGGTCCATGCCGAAAAACTCGTCATCGCAGCGCCGCGCCAGCAGCCGCCACAGGCGTGCGTAAGACTTGGCACTGACCCGCGCCGCCGCAAGATCGAGCTGCTGCGCATCAATCCCGGCGCTGGCCAGCAGGCTGGCGTCCGGCTCGCCGGCTGGGCAGGTCTGTAACAGCGCCTCGCGCACCAGTTGCATGGAGATGGTGTCTTTCTCGCTCATCGACGGTCCTTGGCGGGTTCAGGCGCAGGCGGCAAGGCCGCATGTTAGGCCCATCAGGCCAGCGCGGCCAAGCCAAGGAACGTCTTGATCAGGCAAAGTTTTCGCAGGCCGAGCGCACCGACAGGCGAGGCTGCGGGCACGCGTTGGCCTGCGCAGGCCCTCAGACCGAACGGTTGAGCTTCACCCACGAGGCGAACTTGTCGATGAAAGCCTGCAAGAACGGCCGGGTCTTTTCATTCAGCTGGCCTGACTCGTCGAACAAGGCCGCCGCTCCACCGATGTAGGCCTCGGGCATTTGCATGCAGGGCATGTCGAGAAACACCAGCGACTGGCGAACCGCGTGATTGGCGCCAAACCCGCCAATCGCCCCTGGAGACACGCTCACCACCGCCGTCGGCTTGCCGCTCCAGGCGCTCTGTCCATAGGGGCGCGATCCCACATCGATGGCGTTCTTCAGGCAGCCCGGCACCGAGCGGTTGTACTCCGGGGTGACGAACAACACCGCATCGCTGCGCCGAATTTCGTCGCGAAAACGCTGCCAGCTCTGCGGCAGCGCCTCAGCCTCGACATCTTCGTTGTACAACGGCAAGTCGCCAATTTCGACGACCTGCAGGGCGATGCTGGACGGCGCAAGCTCCGACAAGGCGCGTGCCACCTTGCGGTTCAAGGAGTCCTTGCGCAGGCTGCCGACGACGACAGCGACCGAATAGACCTGGCTCATGGCACTTTGCATCCTCTGCTGCGGTAGGGAAATGACCTGGATGGCGGATTCGCCAGCACAGGCCAGTAGTTATAGATGACCCCTGCTCAGCCCCAAGGTTTTTTTCCATCCAGCGGAAAACTTCCCGGTGCCAACGCAGGTCTATCACCTCAGACATTTCCCAAACGTTTCAGAGGGTTCCACCCAAAATGGCAGCAGTAATGGTCGGCCAGTTCCACGCCCGCGACGCCGAAGGCCGTATCTACCCGGTACACGAATTCCAGGAGTCCACGCTCCAGGCCGATGGCAGCATCCAAGGTGCGCCAATCACCACCTATCGCCTGGCCATCGGTGACCGGGTCAACCACCTGGGCGAAGATCGCTTCGAACTGGCGCAAACCGGCGTCGAAATCATCCGTATTCCTTGATGCAGTCACCGTGTAGGCCTGCCGTTCGCGCTGCAGGCCATGCACGTCGGCGACGAAGCCCGGGAAACCTTCGTCGAAGGCCTGTGCGAAAACAGGTAATCGAGAATCGGTGGGGCTGCATCGCTAACTGCCGGATGGATAGACGGCTTTAGCCACGCCTGGAGGGGCTGGGTGACTCAGCCTGCTGCCGGCTCACTCAACGCCTGCCACATCGAAGGCCCGCCGGCAGACTTGGCCACCGCTGCCAAGCGCTCGGCATGCGCGTCGAGTTCTTCACCAGTCGCCATGATCACCCGCCCCGGCGCGCGTCCAACGATGCGACGGATCTCGCTACCAGTGCCGGCCTGTCCGTCTTCCCCAGCAGCGCCCTCGCCGGCCAGCGATAGGCTGGTCTGCCCACCGGTCATCGCCAGATAGACGTCGGCCAGCAGTTCCGAGTCGAGCAACGCGCCGTGCAGTTCACGACCGGAGTTGTCGATACCGTAGCGTTTGCACAGGGCATCGAGGCTGTTGCGCTGCCCAGGGTGGCGCGAACGCGCCATCATCAGGGTGTCGAGAATCGCGCAGTGCTGCGAGATATCGGCGCGCTCATGCTGCCCCAGCAGGGCGAACTCATTATTGATGAAGCCGACGTCGAACGCCGCGTTATGGATGACCAGGGTGGCGCCCTGGATGAACGCGAAGAATTCCTCGGCCACATCGCCAAAACGCGGCTTGTCGATCAGGAAGGCGTCGGTGATGCCGTGCACGTTGATCGCGCCTTCGTCGCTCTCGCGGTCGGGCTGCAAGTAGACGTGGAAGTGCCGCCCGGTCAGACGCCGGCCAACCACCTCGACGCAACCGATCTCGATGATGCGGTGACCTTCGGTCACCGGCATGCCGGTGGTTTCGGTGTCGAGGATGACTATCCTGTTATCCAACATTTGTAAAAACCTCTCTACCAAAACCACCCATAAGACCAAGTATAACAGGTCCTTACGGAGATTTCCACTTGCTCATCGCGCCGAGAAAATGTAAAAACCTGCTTACACATTTGCTCACTCAAGAAAACGTAAAAACCATGCAGCTAGCCGTGCTTGACTACATCTCAACGCAGAACGTGCATTTCTCTCAGCTCTGTGATCGAGAACAAGGCGGTGTGCCGTTGTACTACCCCACCTTGTATGCCGGACAAAGCCTATGGCAACGCAGGCACTCCACCCAGCGAGACACCCTGACATCGATCCAGCGCGTGTACGAGTGGGCGCATATGGAAGGCATCGACCTGGATCAGCGCTTTGTAAGCCGCTTGCCCTTGACCACAGCAGAAATTGGCAGACTGGGGGGCTTTCTGATGATCAATCGAAAATCCACCACCCAAGCCATCTGCTCAGGCAAATTCAACAGCCGCTGCGGACATATCCAACATTATCTGGAATGGCTGGCAGGCTATCTGATTAACCATGCAAATGGCGATATCGCTCGGTCGATCAGCGACATGATCAAGGCCTTATCCGGGTTGCAGCTACCCACCGGCTCCGAGCACCAGCGTAAGCGCGACACCCTTGCCAAGCACCTTTCTGAAGCCGCGCAGGACGCGCTATGCCTGCTATTCCAGAACCCTCATGCCCATGTCCTGCGACCCGCAAATCGGCACGCTGCTACGCGTAACGCGGTAATGCTTGAAATTCTCTATGAAACAGGGATGCGATTTGGCGAGCTGCTCAGCCTAAAACTGAAGAATTTCACACCCGCTCGCGGTGGGGACTGTGCCACCTTGCAAATTGATATCAACCATGATGATGAGCTGGACCGACGCGTGCGCCAGCCTGTAGCCAAGACGCTAGGCCGCCTTGTTCCGATCACGGAGCAACTCTCCAAGAAAATTCAAGACTATCTGCGGCTAGACAGAGCCCTGGTTCCCTATGTGGAGTTTGGTGACGAACATTTTATCTTCATCAACCACCGAGCAAACGCTACACAAGGCAAACCCTTAGAGGCGAGCGCTTTTTACAATGCACTACAGCTGATTCGTGATAAGTATCCTGCACTGCGTGAACTTCATCCGCACCTGCTCAGGCACGATTGGAATTATCGATTCTCAAAATCCGCGCAAGAGCTGGGTTTGAATGAGACTGAAGAAGCGTCGCAGCGCTGCTATCTGATGGGCTGGATTCCCGGTTCAGCTATGGCAACTCTCTACAATGAACGCCATATAATCGAAGGCGCTGCCGAAACCGGCCTTAAAGCTGCCAGCTATGTTACCGACCGGAGAACGCCGCGCTCATGATTCCTTCGCACAATCTTATCGCGACAACTGAAGCAGTCCAGCCTACCCAACCGAAGTACAATCCGTTTATCAACACCAACAATACAGTCTTCATCAACTACCATGATGAGTCCATCGAGGTAGTCGGTGTTGGGCACGCGCCCGCCATGGCGATATATGAAAATTTGTCCGCAGAGGCGTTCAGTGGCTTTAGTCAAACACTGACCAAAATGTGCACAAGGTTCAAATTTTCACCGTCGGTCATCTGGGCGTCTATCAGCGACTTAAATAAATTACTCACGAATTTTCCCTGCCCACGGATTACTGAAGACTTCGTACATAGCTTCCAATCATACGCGCACTACGCGCATTGTAACTTTTTTCACAGCATTAAACGCATTCTGACACAATGGCATGACTTAGCCCTCCCTGGCGTTGACCCCGAAGCCATAGAGCTTCTCCGGCTGTTGCACCCTCCTGCTCCACCTAGGCCAGCTGGCAGCAAGGTCCAATCAGATGATCCAAATGAAGGCTGGTACACCAATGAAGAGCATGACCTGCTGATTCGCACTCTTTGGCAAGACCTCGAAAAAGGCATCACCCCATTAGATAAATCTACGCTGTGTTTACTGTCCGCCCAATATGGCAGGCGCCCCGTTCAATTCGCACGCCTAAAAATTAAAGACCTGCAAGAGCTTGGTGAAACCCAGGGCGTGAAAGGACGGCGAATTGCATTTCCAGCCGCCAAAGAGAGGGCCGTTGCATTCCGCCAGGGTGCACCTGAGGTGCATCCAATCGCCGACGAGTTGTGGGACCTTTGCCAGCAAGTAGCAAAGAGAACAATTGCAGAGCTTACAGCCCTGACAGGCATTTATTTCACCAAAGAACAGGAACTGGAACTCCCTCTCTTCAGCTACGGTAATCTGAGGCGTCGTGTGGCTATGGTTAAAAAATACGAGCGCACACTCGACTTCATTTATGCCAGCCGACTGCTTCATTGTTTAGGATCATCTACAACACAAGCTATTCGCCGAGAAGGATTTGGAACCAAGATCACCTCGGAGAGAACGGGTGAGATTCTGCTAGAGAATGCTTACCGGAATCGCTACACACGTACATGGCAACTTGCACGAGCGGGCGTACCGATGGCTCAGCTTCAGTTTTGGTTGGGCCACAAAACATCCAGGGCCTTGCATGTGTATTATAAGGATGATGCCGAAACGGCCAGAATGCTTCGCCCGATAGCCCCCTACATGAACCCTATCGTGCGAGCTTTCACAGGGCCGATTCGAGACGAAGTTCAGGATCGAACATATGGCAATGAGGGAAAGATCAGTCGTATCTCGTTAAATGGACGTGAATCGACCAACCTTGGGGGCTGTGGTGAACGCACCTTCTGTGCAGCCGGTATTCCTGTCGCCTGCTACCACTGCCCCCATTTCGAACCGTGGCTCGACGGACCTCACCATCAAGTGCTGGACATGCTCATAGAGAAAGAAAAAAGGCACAACCTGATTCCCACAGTTGGTAGCGGACGCAATGTACTCATGACCATCGACTACGAGCGTGAAAAGGAAGCGGTCATCGAGGTGATTCGTCGGTGTGAAATGCGGAAGCTGATGCTGGAGGACCAGAAAAATGGATAACATCGTCTTATTCAAGCCCAAGGCTACGCTAACCGCTGGGAACAATCTGGCACACTATATCGACCAGGCAAAATCAAAAATCACACTGTGGTCGAATTTCGACAGCTTTGCCTGGGACAATCACACGTGGGAAACACCGTTCCGAAGAATTCGTTTTCTTAATCTTGAGAGCCGTCAGCTTCATAAGACCCGAGCGCCGCAGCTCAGTGATCTAATGTCTAACCCGTTTGGAGATTTCGCTAAAGCCTACATACGCTATACCCAGCACATTAAGCCAACGCAAACAGTCTCCCGAAGCGTGCTCGCACTTCAACTACTGGAAACGGCGATGATCCGCTTAGACGGCCATGCCTTAATCTGTGATGCCCAAGATAGGCACTTTGTGGCTGCCAGCGAACTTCTGTTAGAGAAGAGCATCATGGATCGAAGTGGCGTGGGCAATGCCTTGGAGGCACTTGGAAAACACATCTCCGTCAACAAACTAACAACCCATCAGATTCTTTGGACACATTCGTTTGTTGGCAAGAATGCCAACCCTGGAGCACCTCAAAATCTTAGCCGCGAGCAGCATGAAGCAAAGCTGCCGTGCTCGGACGCGATTTGGGCCACGGCTGAAATCTTCGCCAATGGTTACTCTGTCCCACAGGACGATGAGGACATCTTCATTACCTCGACCACGGCATTGCTACTGTCATTTCCTTGCCGCATTAGCGAACTGGGATATTTCAGAACGGTCCCCTATGCGTATGAAAATAACAAGAACGGTGAGCCCGAACTGATTTTAAAGGGCTTCGCCCCTAAGACTAATAAATTTATGGCAAAAGCCGTCGTAGAGACTATCGCCCCGATCACAGAAGAGGCCGTCAAGCGACTTCAATCCATTACCGCTGAGGGAAGAAAACTTGCCCGCCACCTCGAAAGCGGCAGCGACAAATTTTATCGCCACACCTCCTGTCCGGATGTCGACGACGATGCGCCATTAACACCTCAACAAGTGACTGATGCTTTAGGCTTCAAGTCTATCGGCTCCACAGAGACATTTATGCTTAACAACACAGGGAGCTACAGCGTCACGGGATACACGCTAAACTCACTATGGCAAGTTGTAAAAAGACACAATATGAAGTTAAACCCTGACTTCCCCTACCAGCTGCCTTATGAAAAAGGCGCTCACCGCCTGAAGATGTCGGAGGCCTTGATGTGCCTTCGATACAACCAACTGTCGAGCACCTTATCAAGTAGCCCAGTGTTTTTGGTGCCCTATAACAGAGACTACTACTCAAAAAGAATGACTAGCAAGCGCATCATGCGTGGAAACAAAGAAATTAGCATGAGCTTTTTTCACAAGCATAACTTTGGAGATATTTCGGTAAATTCGCACCAATTCCGCCATCTACTAAATACAATTGCTAAAGAGGCGGGCATTTCAATCAAAATGATCACAGAGTGGAGCGCACGCGCCTCGCAACAACAAACCGTCACCTACATGCACGAGGACCCTGCACGAACAGCAAAGAAAATTGCGGAAAATCGAATTCCTGCCATTCAAATTGCACACAACCCGATCACCCATGAGGAGTATCGCAATTCACGCCCCAAAGGCCCTAACATTGTCACCGCTTTCGGCATATGCTCCCACGATTACACCGTCAGCTACTGCAACAAATTCAAAGACTGCTTGAACTGTTCGGAACTACTGCTGTGCAAAGGCCACAAACGCTCAATCGAAGCCATTGAATTCGAGCGAGATGCGATTAAAGAAAATCTCGATGCTGCGTTGGCTGACATGAAAAAAGGGAACCGCCCAGCGGATCGCTGGTATGATACGCATTTTATGCGCTATCAAGGGTATCTTGCATTGCTCAACGTCATGACTGACCCCGCAATCGCAGACGGGGCGGTGATTAAGAACATCGGCTTGGACTTCAGTCTTGAGCAGCGGATTGTGGAGAAAGTCTCCAGCACTCCTAATTCGCGCCCAGAGCAACTGGACACGTCTAACCTGAGCAATGAAGTCCTGGAATACATGAAATTTATGATGGACGAAAACAATGCCAGCCCCCATTCCTGACAAAATTATCAAAAAAATCGCCAAAGACATTCGTTCATGGCCAGCCGACATGAAACTCACATGGGACGCGATATGCCAAGCGGCCAAGCTGCACCTGGACTACATCCCAACGAGACAAGCACTCTCGACAAAAAGTATTCTGGTCTTTGAATACAAGGCGAAAAAAGAAGAGCTAATCGCCAAAACCCAGAAAGCACCAAACCGCCCAAAAAACATGACCGTGGCCATGCAAAAAATTCAGACTCTTGAGAAAAGCGTCGCATCACTCGAATATCAAAATGGCATGCTGCACGACATGCTCCACCGAATGATTTACAACTCTGCTCAACACAAGATATCTAAAGAGGAGTTAATGAAAGCACTGCCAACCCCAAATAGATCAAAAAAATAACGCCAGCAACCGATCAATACACACTATCAACATCAGCGCACCCTGACCACAAAATAAGAAACCACTGAATCATCTTACCTGTCCGAGCATCTGCTGTTGCCTCAGCAAGAATCCAAACCCGAAGTTGGCCGAGAGCCTTACGCAGTAACTCCTAGAGAGAGAATTTCTCAGCGATGTGAGACTGGGACGCGTCGAACGGTGCAGGCGACTCTCCACAAAAAACTCTCAGCCATCAGGAGAAGTTACGAGAAAGACCGAATAATTACCGTAAAGCTCAATGATGTATCTATAGCTCGGCCTATGCAAATAAAGCAGAGACTGCTCATAACTAAGAAAAACATTTCTTAAACAATCCGTCGCGGGGAAATCCCCACAGCGCGCACTTCACCCCCATCGTATATCAGCTTCAATGAGCGCACTAATTTCTAACCATCTGATGCCGGCAATAACCCTAGACAATGGAAACTCCGACCCCGGCATCAGCAAACACCTTTACTAACAAGAAACTTAACCTTCACTGCATACATGAAACCTACTGAAGAATGGATGCGCACCGGGTCAATATTTCATTATTTTTAATGATCACCAGCTTAAGTCTTTTTCTAGCACGCGTGATATTCTGAAATAGCATCTTGGAAACATGATAATGAGCCCGCCCCTTATAATACAGCTCACCATTATCACGATAGCTAAAATAGTGATCAATCGGAATTGCAACACCATCAAACTCCTGACCAATCACTTGATGCGAAGTATTTCCCACTTGGGAAAAATATTTCTCATGGTGCTCAACATTATATAAGGATGGTGTAAAACGAATAACCTCCCAGTCATTTCCATCCAGCGAAGAAAGGTACGACTTAGCATCATCAACATTGTCAAAATAGCTAATCTCAATATTATCCCTCCTTGACAAAGGATGATTTCTTTTATTATTAAACAGGGCCTTAATAAAATCAGAAATCTCTTTGTTCGTTCTTATTTTTTCCGAAAGACTGTAACTATCCTGAACGACCTTATTTATATCGCTAGCAACATCCATCGCCTCCTCTTCCCTAGACAGCGTTTGGGCCTTATCGTAGGAAAAAATACATATCCTCCCCGAATCCTCAACCCACTTAACAAGTATGTCGAGCTGCGCCTTTCTAATACGCTGCGCTTCATCGACAACCACCACATCGTAGCGCTCAATCTTGAATTTTTTGTATTCTTTTATTTCCGAAATATCCCACCCGTGATCCTTTAACTTTGACTGGCCATCATTTATAATTCCACAATGGATGACTGCAAGTTTATAACCTGAAACCTGAAGACCCTTAGCGATATCATAGACTAGCAACGTTTTACCAGTACCTGCGCTGCCTGTCACAGATATAAAACGATAGCTTTTGGAAACTTCAATTGACTCCATAATTTTATTTTTATATTCTTCCTGCTGATGCGTCAAAAAATATTCATTATTCAAAAATCTATCCGTAGCATTAAAAGGAGAAACCAAATAATTCGAGGGGTCAAATAGCGCATCAACCCTCTCATTCCAAACAGGAACTTTCCGTTTAAGCAATGCTTTAAGGGCACTAGCCTTAGCTTCTACTAAATTAGAGTCCTCATCAAGCTCGTACAGTTTTTTACTACCAGAAATATACGTAAAAGCGCGGACTTTTTTCTTGGTGAACGCTAGGTAATATCGATTTCTTCTTAGCTGCTCTCTCGCCTTTTCTTTCGTACATGTGCTTTTTAGCTCAATATTAACTATGGCATCATCAGAAAACCTGAGCAGATCAAATTCCTTACCAATCTGAGGTATTCTATAACCCAAATAGAAACCATCAAAAACTTTCATTTCACCTGGGGAATAATCAAGCTCTTCAACCAAACCAGATAAATCCTCAAGCTCCCCTTTCCTTAGTTTTATACCATGAAACTGCAAAAATTTTTGGAAGACCTCTTCACCCAATGATTCACTTGCTTGGATGAGAGAAATGAGATTAACAAACCGCATTTGCGAATTCCTTATATCAGAACTATCCTAATTAACTCGGAGCCCTTGTGTTTTTTGAAAACCAAGGGTTGATGCCCAATAGAAGCTAGGATTCTGCCACAACTCCTCTACCGAATCACCCAGACTCAGCAATCTCTGGAGGCAGAAATGCCAACGGATGGCACGCGGCTTACCATATAAGCGCAACCATCTTGGTCTACAGGGACTCTATGGATTCGCCGGGCCTACTCGACTGAGCTGAAGTGCCTCAGAGAGCGGCTCAAGGGAGTCAGTACCCTCAAGTATTGGTCAGCAAATGCGGTGCCCCCTTCCACAAGTGCGACAGGTCACCCGCATTCTTCGCAGGCCACAGAAGCGCGTTTTTTGGCAATCAATTTCTGGTTAGGAACCTTCTCCAGATGCGCCAACTTTCTGGGATACTGCGCCTCCAAGCAACACCATAAGGCTCTAGCTTGGGCTCGGGCACTTCATGGTGCGCCAGAAATAAGGAAACAGGAATGGCAAGGATTGACCTGAAAGTCTCCTTCGCTGAGAAAGATGAAAGCAAAATCCCTCGGTGCCAAATGGGACCCTAGCCAGAAGACCTGGTACATTCCAGAGGGAATCGAGATGGGTCCCTTGGCTCAGTGGCTGCCGGTAACGCAGCACGACGGCCTGGAGCACGGACCAGAATTTTGCGTCAGGGCGCCCTACTACTACATCCTGGAGTCGGTCTCCGGCTGCTGGGCCTGCCCCAGCTTGACTCGTGTGTATTCGTTCAAGTTGCCGGAGACACACGAAGAATTCGATTACTACGAGGACGAGAACGAGGATTTCGCGCTCGCCAGCAACCTGGGCGAATGGCAGTGCCATGGATATCGGGGGACTGTCTCCAATGTCGGCAGTCTCTCCTCCCAGGTCACGAAGCAGATCTACCGCTTTAGCAGCAAGTTCAAACTGGCCCACAGCAAAACAGCTGGCACCCGATACTGGATGAATCACTGCGAGCACTGCGGGGCAAAGCTCGGCGATTTCTTCCTGCACAGCGAGCCTGGTGGAGCGTTTTTTCCAACCTCTCCCCACGAAGCTCAGCGGATGCCCCTCATCAGAATCAACGAACGGTTCGACGCCAACTGTAGCGTCGGGTACGCCTCCGAGGACTTTTTCGACTGGATGAGAGTTTTCGGACAGTCATGAAAGCATGGGTTAAGCAGCATGTACTCCCACTCGCATTGAAATTACAATTACAATAACTACCCGGCTCAATTCAAACGAACGATTCAAGTACCGAAAAACCTCGACCACAAGTTTATCAACACAGAGCCAGCACAAATTTTAAAATACGGAAAAATAAAATGATCTCGAAACTCAGCCATTTATCCAGAAATAAAAATCTTGAAAAAACCATTGACACGAGAGTCGCACTTCATAACGGAAGTCTAAAAAGCATAGGCGTCTTCCTAGACGTACTTGATGACCTTATAATCATCTTTAACAACGCGCCTGAACGGCACAAGCTACTTAGAATACAAAACTTTTTAAGATACAAAGGCGACATTCATGACCAACGCAATATAGAAAACATCTTGAGCAAAGCAGAACATGATTACCTGCTTGCTTTCCAGCTTTACCTGCAAGGCATAAGGGAAGAGCTTTACATGTCACACGGCACTACCCTCGACATTATCAGAAACACTGCACTAAACATCCAACGCCAAATATCTTTAAAAAACCTGACAAATGACCAGATAAAAAACCTCATAGAGGACTCACTAAAATCCTACTCAACTTTTTATTACACGCTTTTTAGCCAAGGAGAGAACCTTGCAGTTTCATTTTACCACCCTACAATTACACTATATGTCGTGAGACGCTGGGCCGACTACTCTATAAAAACTGGCAGAGGCTCTTTTCATCTTATAGTAACAGCAGATGACAAACTCAGCATACCATCTGAAATAGCAACTCAAGGCAATGTGTGCTCGCTAGCCATCAGAAACGAAAATGGTTACTTCAACGAAATCACATTATCCAACCCATTACAAAACTGTATCGACCTAATACAGGCGGCATCGGCAAAACTCAAATCCGACCATCCCACGGCAGCAAAGACACTTAGCGAATACAATGCGTGCCTTGCAAAACTCTTTAAGCTCAGAGAGGAATTTCAAAGATACAACCGGCCCCAAGGCCATCTTTTCCTAGAAGAACTGAAGCTCACCAGGAAACATATTGAAATTTCCAACGACCGCATACTCAATTTTCATGCCGACCCTTTTAAAAACCAAGATAACCCCCTTAGAACAGTCCACACCTTGTTGTCTGGAATGTGGGATTCATGGGTAAACGAGCTTAATCTCAGCGAAAATATACGCGCTTCGTTACTTGAAATAAAAAGAAATGACGGCTTGTACAGGTTAAAAAACTCCGACAGCTCCTCTCAAAATAAGTTTAAAGAGGAAAACCTAACCGCAGTTCTTGCCAGCCTGCTAAGAGCAGCCTATTTTAAAAACAGCAGAATATCAATTCAACGTGAAGCTTACATAGGTTCAGGCCGCGCAGATATAAAAATAACAAACAACGGGAAAACCATAGGACTAGTTGAATCCAAACTCGCAACAGAAAACTTTTATCAGAAAATATATGAAGGCCTTCATCAATTATTTAAGCGATATAGCGAAAACGACATTATAAACGAAGGCTCCCCGATAGACCTCTATCTAGTGATTTTCTCGTTCGACAGAGAATTTGATGCAATAGCGCAGCACATCGAAGCCGCCGTTAACAAATACTCATTGGAGAAAAATATTACATGCCAAAAACACGAAAGCAGTGAAAACCACTTAGCATTCACATACATCGAACCTAGAGAGACATATGGCTTCTTAAACAAGTCTAGAAACATAACGATATATCTTTGCAACATGGAGGTTGACTACAAATCAAAGCTTCTGGCTTCAGTAAAACGAAAAAACAGTTCTGCTACGTAGCACTTCTGAGGAGCGTGGAAAATCAAATCAGGCGATGTGTCCCCCCTCACCAGGTAGTCCGAGCGAATGCCACACCCAACCTATCAACCTACAAGGTGGGCTATGGCTGGCCGCTTGGTTAGATACCCGCGCGACCAGCGCGTTTCGCCCGACCCATATCGGAGTTTTCCACGACTTCGATTTTGCAGGCAAGCCAACAACGCCTGGCATATACGATACGACGCGAGCGTCATGGGTACGTTCTATTCGAAAGGCTATATGACGACAATCCGCAAGGGCTTTACTCCCCAGTGGAGGACGACCAGGCGCTTGTACATTGGAGCAGCTAATCAGACGGAAACGGCAAAGCCACTAGAGGTAAGGATAGCGCGGGCAGCAATCCACTCGAACCGGGGTACGAACGCTGCGGAAGACAAATAAGTCCGTCAAGACGCATGCCATGCTGGATGTGGTTGTAATGGGGACCGTCACTGGCTTCGACCTGGCCGAAGCCAGTGTCGCTTCAATGCCCTTGGTCAACAGCGCGATCACTCAACGGGGGGCGAAAAGCACTTGGTCAAATCTGAGCTGTCTGGATCGCACCGAACGTACCCCTTGCGCTCGTACCAATGGATCAGAGCCTCATCGGAATAATGCTCTCGGTCCAAGGACCTTGCGGTAAGCTTGACGCTCATACAGCCAATCTCAGATGCAATACTCTCGGCCTGCCCAAGCATCCACGCTCCTATTCCTGCCCCCCTCACTTCGCGAAGCACAAAAATTTCGTAAATGAAGCCCTGCGGAAGCCCCCAGTCTTCGTAGATAAGCAAACCTACCTCTACACCGTCTTGCAAAACCACGAACGTCCGCGTCTTCGTGCTATGTCCCCGGACATAACGCTCTCGCAGGCAGAGGTCGCGTACCTCTTCTGAGGCAAATATCTCGGATGTAGACAGCACTTTTCCTCTCTTAGGCTTTCCTGATCGTTTCCAAATAATACCGTCGCGATGTAACGCAGCTAGGGGAGCAGTCAGATTAATTATCTATGGTAGGCTGAGAGCAAAAAATTGCGTCAGGCTATTTCTTACCTCTCACAGCTCCGAACGGGGTGACATTAAGATACTCCGTAGGTCCATTTTTCTTAAAGTGAGTTTTCTTGTACCTATCGACGAACTCAAAACTTCTTTGATTCACCGAACTCACATCAAAATGAAGGCCCTCTATTAGCTGATGAGAATACTTCCACGTCTCAGGGAAAGTTGCTTTACCGTGGCGCGGCCCTCGAACATCCCAGGCCCTCTCTTTACTATCAACCCAGACTGGGTAATTATTAGATCTAGCTTGGCGACTATGGTCATCTGAGAACCTTGCCAAGCTTTTTTTAACACCCTTTAGATTATCCAAGCCATTATAGCTCTCGGCCATACGCCAGAGCCCATGATGTTTCTTGGACAAAAACATCTCAGGCAGAATTAACGGAGAATACTGGTCTTTAGGTTTAATATGCTCTTGCCAGAAGCACTCTTCCTCTAGGACATCCGCTAAAAATCTTTTGAAATCCGCCAAACTTGGAGCCGAATAAGCAAGTTTAAGGTGACAAGCGTCTATACGCCGATAGCGAAAAAAAGGCCTGATCATAGGCTCGATAGCCAGCAACTCGCGGTCGGCCGCAGTGCCGCTCGCGACACCCACAACGGTAGCGCCACCTTGACTCACCACCTTATCCAAAAGAGCTTCAACCTGAACCTTTCTAAGCCCGTCTTCCTTACTATCCGAGCCAGCAAATACAGTAAAGACCCAGGGATCAAATTCGCAACCAATCTCAACGAACACAGATTGGAGTCTCTTTACTCGTGAGCCTGCAACTCCCGCAATAATGATATTGTGATTCATGAAGCATCACTTATGAGAGAGAAGCTTTAAAACCACATCTAAAGGCACTGAAATACGAGAAACATCTTCACGGCTCAAACGAGCTAAGAAGCTTTGCAAACCATTTTCCAGCTCTTCATCCACCAATGGCTCCGCAACCTCGGCGATTACCGTCGGAGACTTCCCAGGACTACCTGTAACCCAAGTAGGCTGCCAGATTAGTCCTCGCTCATCAGACCAATCCTTTAGCTTTTGAGCGAGAGCCTTTAACCTAAATTTATGCCATTTCTGAGCAACACCATATGCCCGAGCAGCGTGAGTAAAACTTGCGAGAGGTTTAGCACCATCCAGTGCTTCACTCAGCTTACCTTTGATGGTGGAATCAAGCTTAACGCCATCAATAAAGGCTCTCCGGACCTCAACTTCCTGTTCGAGCCCACCGGGTGGAAGTGGAATACCGTCGACAGGCATCTCAACCGCACTTGACTGACAAAAAACCTCATCAGTTTCGATAGAATAGTAATGAGTGACCGGCTCTTTAGGATTTGGCAGAGCAGTCAACGCGCTGAAAAAATCTTCGCGAATTCGTGTAAATGGGCTGGAAACTGTCGGCTCAGCTAAAAGTTCTCCACGACCTATCGGTGCAATTTGAATATCACGACCGGGCGTTCGCTGAATGATGACTTTATGAGGAAAGTTTTCCAAAAACTTTGCAAAGCTCGACATTCCATCAGGTGGAAACTGGACGTGATTATCGGCCGCAATTTTTGAGACAAAAGATCTGAATTTAGCGCCTGGAACTGCCGCACCGCTTTTCGAAACCTGATCTAGTGCCAGATCTAGGATTTCTTCGTAATCCATAAAGTCCTTTTCCCTTGGTCAGAAAAAAGGGGTCCTAGGGACCCCTTATTTCATACGTATACCCACACGAGAAAGATGAGCGGACATGTTCAAACAAGCTAAAGATTATAAAATCTATAAACTTATCCTTACATCAACCTTAAAGTAGCCAAGCTAATAGAGCCTTGTGGGAGCTGCTAATGCTTCGCTACGCTGATCTTTACTCAGCCTTCCGGACCTTAACAGCAATTAGGCTGAAAAATGCGGAATCAGATATACTATACCACGCTAAAATAGCAAGATCAAGCATGGTGTCGTGCTGCATACGAACGATGCTAGACGCAACAGAGCACCGACTGGTGTACGCATGGATATAAAAACAGCAATACTGGAGTTTTATTTTTCTCTGACCGAGTACCTAATCTCATCTGGGATACAACTTCTTGAGTCAGCGACTAGTCCTTTATGGTGGTGCGCATAAGCGCTCCTTAAATTGCTAAAAGAAATAACCGACCTGCGTTAGCCGGAAGAATCTAGAGCACGCCTAGCGCCTGAACTCACTAGAGCTTCTTCGGAGAATCCTAGTGACGGGTCTAGGGCAAATCTGATGCTTCGAGATCGGCAGTCTATCCCACGTTCACTGACGCGCCCAGTACACAGTCACCACTCGAACCCCTAAACCAAAGACGAAGGAGTACAGATGTACTCTATTGGCCAATGGCCAGCAATTAGCTATAGTCTGACCAGCTGAGTGACGGCAGTGAATATGAAATCTAGCACAGCCTTGCTCACAAGCAGTGGATCTACAAAAAACCATCTATCAACACGTACATTTGGACATCACAAGCAGCATTGAAGGACCTTAGATTTCTTAACAATTGTAATCAAAATCAAACTGCCCTCCTGTTCGAGGAGGCATCACGTGCTGAGGACGGGAGCACACATGCATCTTACAAAACATGGGCTATTCGATGGGAATAGCTGGGAGAATTTGTTTCAGAATATCTTCAAAACCAAACACGCTGAAGACGACTATCAAGAGATGCCAGCGTCACCTGGTGATTACGGCATTGAAGGATTTGTTGGGAGAACCGGTGTAGCTTTTCAATGTTACTGCCCCAAAAAACTATATGATCCTATTACCTTATACGGAAAACAGCGAGACAAGATTACCGAAGACATCGCAAAACTGCAAAAATACGAAACTCAAATCAAGAAACGAATCGGCAACTCCTTGATTCGAAGATGGATATTCATCACGCCAGAAATTGATAAAAATAAGCTGCTTGCCCACGCTCAAGAAAAAGCCGAAGAGGCAAAAGCATGGAAGCTGAGCATTCTGAGCCCTGACTTCGGAATATTGCTTCATGATGGTGATTTCTATAGAAAAGAGATTCAAGAACAGAAGTCTCTACAGGGTGAAGCGTTTTACATAGAAGGCACATCACTTACTCTACCGGATCTCACTGGTGATCTTACTGAATACGAAGAGCATATTCTTCGAAAATCAAAGATTCGCGTAGCCGCTAGCCAAGGGCTAACCTGTGTAGATAGGTTGGAACAAAGACATGCTGCAAAAGTCGAGCGAATCTACACCTCAACACTGAACAATTTTCTCAGCTTCAGTCAATTTCGCGCTGAACTAGACACAATCTCCCCCTTGCTATTCCATAAGGTGGACCGAATTCTAGGTACATTTGAAGGCGAAGTCTACGAGTGGTCGGACACTCTTCGCGCAACACCGGACGAGCTTACAGAGAAGATAAAAAGCGATCTCAAGAACCGCCTTGAGAACGAACTCAAGTCACATGTAGACTACATCCTTACCACCAGAATAGTTAATCATGCAGTAGCCAACTGGCTGGGACTCTGCCAACTAGACTACGAGTAATTGGGATGGCAAAAATCAAATTTACAAAAAGGCCCTCTCCTGTGCTTGCCGAGCATCGCCCAATGTATAAGATCGCTCAAGCGCTATTAATTATCGACATCTGTGGATGGGGAAAAAAATGTAGTCTGATCAAGCTCCATCTACTGAACTGGGCGTTAAAGACCCAATCACGAATGGATCTCCTGCATAGATCAGTTACAAGTAAAAATCTTTTCTCACCCATTTGGGGATTTGATCCAGCTCTTGCAATTGCCTTGCAACTAGCAATTGAAGAAGGACTACTAGCAATTGACGGCAGTAGCATTGGAATAACTGACAAGGGAAGTGCACTTCTTTTAGAAATAAACAAAGACAAGAGCGCACTAGAATCAGAAAAAGAAGCACTTAAAACTATTGGCAAAGGAATCACTGAGGCCATGGTTTCCAGCGCAGCCAAGGGATGGGAGTAAAAATGCTGATAAGAGCCTTTAAAATAGACATTCGATGCTCTGAGAAAAAATTTGGATTTCAGGAGACCTTTAACAAAGGCTTAAACATAATTCGAGGATCAAACTCCTCCGGCAAAAGCACTCTAGTAAACTGCATGCTATACAGCTTAGGCATGGAAGAACTAGTTGGCGGTAAAAATGACGGTGCACTTCAATATGCCGTACGAAATCGCGTAGAGTTTGAAGGAGAAACCTTCTTAATAACAGAGTCTAGTGTATCGATTGAAATTGAAAATCGTGAGGGAGAAATTGCCACGATAACTCGCTCAATCAGAAGCGAGCATTTCAACCCAAAGCTAGCACGTGTCGTAGAAGGCCCTGCTCTTACTCGAAATTACACCGGCCCGATTACATACAAGTTCATCCACGATGGATATAGTGCAGTTTCCACTGATGGCTTTTTTAAGTTCCTAGAAGAGTTTTTAAAGCTTAACCTGCCAGAGGTCTATGACTCATCAGGCAAACGGGTTAAGCTTTATCTCCAGGCAGTATTTGCGGCATTTGCTGTAGAGCAAAAGAGAGGTTGGACGGACTACATCGCCAACATCCCCTTCTACAGTGTGAAAGACGCAAGGATAAAAGTCGTAGAATTCCTATTAGGAACACAAGTCTTTGAGCAACAAGCACTGCGATCCGAATTAGATTTTGAGTCAGAGAAACTAAACTCTGATTGGAATAATTTGCACAAAAAGGTAAGCATTGAAGCACGCGAACTCGGTCTAAAGCTGGAAGGCCTCTCATCTAAAATTGATGCCGAACTGGACCCCGCAAACATAGGCGTCGAAAAATTAGTTGAAGGCAAAAAATACAAACTCACTGAAATTGTAGCAAGCCTGCATCGCAGGCATGCAGATCTTGAAAAAAAAGCCAACGGGACACCGGAGGATGCCAATAAAAATGCCATAGCAGACATCGAGGCAAAGACCAGAGAGATCAACCATCTAACAGCCAACTACGAGAATGCGCTAAGTAATCTCGCCATACACAAGGCAACACTTGCTAACCACTCCCAAATAGCCAAACAAGCTGCCGAAGAACTAGCAAAAAACCAAGTCGCCTTAAAGCTTAAAAAATATGGCGCCGAACTTGGTCTGGACACCGCAAATGATTCATGCCCAACATGCCACCAGCACATTGAAGACTCACTTTCCAGCTTAAATGATCCAGGCAGCAAAATGGATATTGAAACAAATATCCGCTACCTAGACAGCCAGGCAAAAATGCTTTCTAGGCAAGAAGCAGGGATAAAGATAAAAATTGAGGAGTCTGAGTTATCTGTTAAGGACTACAGCTCCAGGCTAGAGAGGGCTCGATCTTTACTGGCAGCTCTAAGGAGCGACGTTACCAAAGGGGCCACAGTCTCCAGGGCACTGTTAAAGCAGCAGCTTTTTGTAGAAGTGGAGCTTGAGAAAATCGAGAAATTCAATGGCAAACTTGACTATTTCATTGAAGGTTTTACTGCCCTCGCAGCTAGCCTGAAAGACAATCAAAAACGCAGAAAGGGTCTCGGCTCAGAGCATTACTCCAGTGACGACCTTTTCAAAATCGATCTATTCTTTAAACTATTCAGATCCAATGCTGGATCATTTGATTACCAAAGCGCGCCCATAAAGGATATCGAGTTCGATAGGCACACACTGCTGCCATATCTGGCTAAAATTGAGCTGAGAGAAATTCTAGACACATCAGCCGAAAAGAAAGAAAAAGAGCAAGCACCTAAGGATGGCGACATGGCTCAAAACTCTAGTGCGAGTGACTTTGTGCGCCTGATCTGGAGCTATATCATCGCCCTATACCAGGCCTCCGCACACAATCTGGTCAAAGGCAACCATCCAGGCATTATAATTTTCGACGAACCTGGCCAGCACTCAATGGCTACAAAAAGCCAATTGGCGCTATTCAAAATGCTCTCCGCTGAATCGAGTTTACAAGCAATCGTAGCAGCTTCGTTTGATGACTCCGACGCAGCATTCAAAGAGTCCACTAGCGGAGTGCCATTCAAATATATTCGGCTGGGCGACAAATGCATCAGCCCCATTGACTAACAGATTTCAGAAATCTAAAGCACAGCGCAGGAAGTAGCGAACCTCATGCTAAGACCCGCACGAGGTTCGGCCTGACTTACAAGACACCCTAAATTCACCACAATCACGCTCACCTTATATAAACTTAACATCACAAAACCATAATTAGAATTCTTCAGCATAATAACCCCACGGCATCATTAGCTCATTCAAGGCTGAGGATATTCTAGACTCGGCCTGAAGCTCTGATCGCTTATAACTCAGCGCCACTGCCACGCCCATTGCAAATGAACTGAGGGCAAGTGGATTCACAGACCAGATCTGCACCTTCATTAGGGAGCGATCACGGAAATCATAAAAATCTATTCTCTCCACACCCCCCTCAATTTGTCTCCATTCATCGAGCGAAATGGCGTATGTTTTTTGCCCGCCATCAGCCAACATAGTATTCGCATCCAGAAAGGAATCACCTGCCAGAACCAATCCAGGATGGGAAAATGCCTGCACCCCGTACGACATTAATCTAGGCGATGACACTAATTCGCGGACAACGCATAGATCAACCAACCCTTTGGAAAAATCCTCATACAGCTTCTTCCGAAGTAAACCTTCCAGATCAGGCTGATCAACCATAGTCAACTCAAAGTTTTTAAAACTCTTCATTTCAACTAACCACCCCATGCTCCTGCCTTCTTAGAAAATCATGAACTGCTTGGCAGCCCTGAATACTTGTGAGAGCCTCCACAGGACGCACTCGACCTAGTGCCAAGCACTCTTGACTCAGCCAGCAAGCATAATCGCCCCCAAAGAACCACAATATCAAGGAAATCGTTTTTGCAACATTCATCGAATAATCCTCGCTAAAAACAGGGGTAGCTTCGGATGACATCTGTAGCTGATGTCGAAGGCAGCGAACCTGAAGCCACCCATTGATTTCATAATACCTACCAAGCTCACCGCAAATTTCGCAAGTGCAACTGGATACCAATTCGGCAACATCCAGAATCCGATCAATCACTACATCTCCACCATCGACGTAGACTCTAAGTAAACCAAACTTTTCTTTAATCTGAACGACCCTTATATCCAAGTTATGCTTAGCGCAATATTTATCGATCAGGCACAATATCCCATCGATCAGCGATGCCCATCCGCCATTGCATTCGAAGCTAAACAAAACCTCGGACCCGGCCAAACCGAACAGAAGCTTCCGATGGCGGTCCAAAAGGTTTTTTTCATTAAAACTATCCACCACTACTAACCTCGCTTCGCCACATGACCTTCGACGGCTTTCCGAGAAGCTCCGCTGGATAGAATTTGCCATCTGCCACTTCGTAGCAGAAGCGCTGCCCAACTATGCTAAGGCCAGTTAGTGGCTCCATCCTCCACACCCCACATTCATTCAACCATGGAGGAGATACGAGCTGGACCTCCCTGACTGCTTCTTCTGGACTGGACCTAGAAGTCAAACCGAGCAGGTATTGGGGACCGGGGATCATCAACTGCTGGGTATGCACCTCTTCGTCTTGAATGACGTCGTAAGTCACAAAAAACCATTCGTGATTAGACGTCAGTGCGACATAGGCCCAACGATGCCCCCCCGGCTGGGGAGCGAAGAAAGGACTGTCTTCGAGTCGGCCCGAATCGTTAGTTTCAAACATATTATATGCCTCGCTCTCTCGATATGCGTACTATAGTACGCTGAAAGCTGAAGCTCAATGTGGCTACATACTCTCTTTTGTGGAGAGAGCCCGTGCGTGACCTGAAACAAGCTTTTGCGCTGGCTTTGAGAGATCTACGAATCCATGCCAATAAGACGCAAAACGATTTTCCACCTGATGTCAGCCGCGAGTACGTGAGCCTGCTTGAGAGAGGCTTACGATCTCCCACGCTTGAAACGATAGATTCGCTGGCGAAGGTGCTTGGCATTCCACCACTTGCACTCATCGTCCAGTGCTACCAGAAGCGTGACCCTGAAAGAAGCCTCGAAGACCTGCTGGACGAAGCCAAGAGGAATGTGAAAGGTCGTACCTGATCGACCGGCCATCAAAGAAATCAAGGTGAGGCCTGAGTGATGCGAGCACAGGCACACAATGCAGACGCGTGCCTCCTAGAAAAGGTGGGTCACCCTACCCACCTTAAGATGTGAGGCAGCATTATAGCCTCACCACCATCAATCCTCCCCCACTCTCCTCACCAGACGAAGACGCGCAGTGCCTCGAAGAAAGGAAATCTGATCTATTTTTACGATTTTCCAGCCTAAAACTTCGTAAACATAGAAAAATCCAATGAAATCAAGTTATTAGCTAACAAATTGATTTTTGCAAGTGGGTTGACATTGGAGTCCAGTACGACGAAGCGTTTGTCTTGCTGCTGCTCCACGGCGGACTCCAACTTGCAGTGCCTGAATTCGGGGCGCGAGTATAACCCAACCACCGCTTGGGGTTAGGACCAGGTTGCGGCCCTTCGCGGCTTCAACGCGCCTTGCGCACCTCGTCCACGCCACGGTTGGCCAACTGGTCGGCGCGCTCGTTGCCAGGGTGGCCGATATGCCCGCGCACCCACTTCCAGGTCACCTTATGCCGATTGACCTGCTCATCGAGCGCCATCCATAGGTCGGCGTTCTTCACCGGCTCCTTGCTGGCCGTCTTCCAACCGCGTTTCTTCCAGTTGGTCATCCACTCGTTGATGCCTTTCATGACGTACTGGGAGTCGGTGGTCAGCACCACCTCGCACTCGCGCTTGAGTGCCTTGAGGCCCTCGATCGCGGCCATCAGTTCCATGCGGTTGTTGGTGGTTTCACGCTCGCCGCCCCACAGTTCCTTCTCGACGCCCTTGAAAACCATCAGTACACCCCAGCCGCCCGGACCAGGATTACCCTTACAGGCACCATCGGTGTAGATCTCGACGTTATCGCTCATGTACCACTCATGTTCAGTGCTTTTCGGTATCCGCGGTGGCGACATTGCGATTGACCTTGGCCAACGGCAGCGGCAACAGCTTGCCCATCGGCTCGCGACGCGCCGGGCGCAGCGGGCGCAGGCCGACCACCATCTTGCGCGCCACCAACAGGTAAACGCCGCCACCGGCGCTCTGCCAGCCCCCGGCGACCCGCTCCCAGCCCGCCAGACGCTGCTGCCAGGCGGGTGAAGCGAGCGGCGGACGATAGCACCCATACCGGCGTTTCTCCAGCGCGAAACCCAGCAGGTTGAGCCAGTCGCCAACCCGCGACGCCGAGATGCAGCGAGCCTTGCGCAACGCCCCGCGACTGAAGACATGGCGCATGCCCCAACTGCTCCAGGGGTTGATCCCGACGATCAGCAAATGCCCGCCAGGGCGTACTGCGCTGGCGGCTTCACGCAGCAGGCCATGGGGCGACAGGCTGAAGTCCAGGCCATGCTGCAACACCACCACGTCGGCGGCGTGTTCGGACAGCGGCCAGGCCTGTTCTTCGCAGACGATCTCGACGCCGGGCAACGGCGCACCCAAGCGTACGTTACGCTGCACCTGCGGGGCGTGGGGTGGCGGTTCGGCACCGGGGCCATAGTGCACCAGGTAACCCCCAAAAAAGCGCCCGAGCTCTTCGCCCAGCAGCCGCTCTTCCTCTTTAAGCATCAATTGGCCCAGCGGCCCATCGAACCAGTCGCGGGCCAGGCGGATCAGCTCGACCCACTCGGGGTCGGCCTGAGCGAAGGCTTGGTCGGTCATTGCATGCTCCCTCGAAGGTTCTACGGCCGGGCTATCGCGGCTAAGATGCTGCTAACCCCGAAGCTTGGCGAATTACGGATCCGCACCATGATACAGATCGTTGCCCTACCCGCTTTCTCCGACAACTACATCTGGTTGTTACAGGATACTGCCAATCGACGCTGCGCGGTGGTCGACCCCGGCGACGCCGCGCCAGTGCTCGCCTGGCTAGGCGAACACCCCGGCTGGGCCTTGCAGGATATTCTGGTGACCCACCACCACGCTGACCACGTTGGGGGCGTCGAGGCGCTCAAGGCCGCCACCGGCGCACGGGTCAGCGGCCCGGCCCACGAGCGCATCCCGGCACGCGACCTGGCGCTAGAGGACAACGACACCGTGCAGGTTCTGGGGCTGCGTTTCCAGGTACTGGCCATGCCCGGCCACACCTTGGGCCACATCGCCTACTACACCGCGCAAGCCACTACACCCCTGCTGTTCAGCGGCGATACGCTGTTCGCCGCCGGCTGCGGCCGCCTGTTCGAGGGCAGCCCCGAACAGATGCACCATTCGCTGCAACGCCTGGCCGCCCTGCCTGCCGAAACCGAGGTCTACTGCGCCCACGAATACACCTTGAGCAACCTGCGCTTTGCCTGCGCCGTGGAGCCGCAGAATCCCCATGTCATGCAGCGCTTCGAGGAGGTGACGCGGCTGCGCGCCGAGCATCGCATCAGCTTGCCCTCCAGCATCGGCCTGGAGCGCCTCACCAACCCATTTCTTCGCACAGCAGAAACATTCGTTAAACAAAAAGCAGACGAATGGAGGGGGCATTCCAACCCCACTCAAGCCACTGTTTTTGCTGCGCTGAGGTCTTGGAAGGACCAGTTCTGATAACCCCAAGATATATCGCGAGGCTGGCTCAAAGGTTGACCGACCGGGGAGCGGTTCCTAGAATCGCCCAACTTTTTTGCCCGGATAACCCTTCCAGCCGATGTCTTCCCGTAGCCGCAGAACCGCTCATTCGGTCGCCCTGACGCGACTGGCACAGATCAGTGCACTGGCGCTGGCCGCCACACTGGTGGGCTGCCAGAGCACCCGTCAGCTCGACGAATCCGACAGCGTTCGCGCGCACAATTACCAGGCTCGGATCAAGCACAAGCCGGCGCCCTTGGTGGTGAAGGCACAGGAACAGCCGCCCCAGGACGTGTGGGTACGCATGCGCCAGGGCTTCGCCTTGCAGGACGGCATTGACGTCAACCCGCGCATCGAGCAACAACGCCTGTGGTTCGCCAGCAACCCCTCGTTCGTCGAGACCGCTGGCGAGCGCGGCAGTCTCTACCTGCACTACATCGTAGAGCGCCTCGAAGAACGCGACATGCCACTGGAACTGGCGCTGCTGCCAGCCATCGAGAGCGCCTACAACCCGATGGCCTACTCCCGTGCACACGCCGCTGGCATGTGGCAGTTCATCCCGTCCACCGGCCGCCACTTCAACCTGCGCCAGACCAACTTCTACGACGGTCGGCGTGACGTCACCGCCTCGACCAACGCCGCCCTGGACTACCTCAGCCGCCTGCACGACATGTTCAATGGCGACTGGCTGCTGGCGCTGGCCGCCTACAACGCCGGCGAAGGCACGGTCAGCCGCGCCATCGAGCGCAACGAGAAACTCGGGCTGCCCACCGACTACTGGAACCTGCCGCTGCCGCAGGAAACCCGCGACTACGTGCCCAAGCTGCTGGCCCTGTCGCAGGTGATCAACACCCCGCAAGCGTATGGCGTGAACCTCAACCCGATCGCCAACGAGCCGTATTTCGAAGCCGTCGCCATCAACGATCGCCTCGACCTGTCGCGTGTCGCCGCCTTCGCCGACATCGACGAGGACGAGCTGATCCAGCTCAACCCGGCGTTCAAGAAACGCATGACCGTGGACGGCCCACAGCAACTGTTGGTGCCAACAGCCAAGGCGCAATTGCTCTCGGACCGCATGTCCAACCTCAAGCCCGAAGAGCTGGTCAGCCTGCAACCGAACAAGGCCGTGTTCCAAGCGGCGCTTGCCGAAGCCAAGGCTCCTGCGGCACGCAGCTACCGGGTCAAGCGCGGCGACAATCTGGGCAGCATCGCCAAGGCCAACCGCGTCTCGGTCAAGCAATTGCAAAGCTGGAACGGCCTGCGTAACCACAACCTCAAGGTCGGCCAGGTGCTGGCCCTGCGTGGCGGCAGCAGTGCCTCGGCCAACCGCGTGGCTGAGGCGCAGCAACGCGCCACCCAGTACAAGGTGCGCAAGGGCGATTCCTACTACCTCGTTGCAAAACGTTTCAACGTCGAAATGAAACACCTCAAGCGTTGGAACCCGCGCAGCGGGCATGCCCTCAAGCCTGGGCAGACGCTGACCGTTTACCTGGCACGCTGATGCGGCCTGGATAAGCCTGGCGCGGGGTAAGTCGTATCGACGCTGCGTTGATACGACTTACCCCGCGATGCGTTCACCCCCGTACAAACCCCCGCGCCACACTCTTTTTCCAACCAAGACAAGCTGTTACTGTAGCCCGACCCAAGCCCAACGCCTCTGGATCGGATGCCGACTTGATACGTCCCCTCCTGCTGTCTCTCAGCCTGGCCTTGAGCTTCCCCGCCGTCGCGATGGTGAGCGAAAGCCACGGATACGCGCAGTTCGGCATGCTCAAGTACCCAGCCACCTTTACCCACTTCGACTGGGTCAACCCGCAAGCGCCCAAGGGCGGCACCTTGCGAGCCATGGCGTTCGGCACGTTCGACACGCTCAATCCCTACACCTTCAAGGGATCGAGTCCGGTCACCACGCCCAATTTCCTGCAGTACGGCGTCAGCGAGCTGAACGAAACGCTGATGGTCGGCACCGGCATGTACGACCCCTCAGGCGATGAGCCCACCTCCAGCTATGGTCTGATCGCGCGCTCGGTCGAGTACAGCGAAGACCGCAGCTGGGTGGTGTTCAATCTACGCCCTGAAGCGCGCTTCCACGACGGTACGCCGATCACCTCGGCCGATGTGGCCTTCAGCTACCGCACCCTGCTCAAGGATGGCCATCCGCTGTACCGCACCAACCTGCAGGAAGTGCAGCGCGTCGACGTACTCGGTCCGCTGCGCATCCGCTTTGTTTTCAAGCGCGCAGGCAACCCACTGCTGATCCTGCGCCTGGGCGAAATGCCGGTGCTGCCCAAGCATTACTGGCAAGGCCGCGACTTCAAGGCGACCACCTTCGAGCCGCCGCTGGGCAGTGGCCCGTATCGCATCAGCGAGGTGCAACCAGGGCGCAGCCTGGTGTTCGAGCGAGTCAAGAACTACTGGGGCAAGGACCTGGCCGTGAACCGCGGCAAGTACAATTTCGACCGCGTCGAATACGAGTTCTACCGTGACGCCACCGTGGCATTCGAAGCCTTCAAGGCCGGCGAGTTCGACATCTATATCGAGCACCAGGCCAAGAACTGGGCTAACGGCTATACCTTCCCTGCGGTGCGCCGTGGCGAGGTGATCAAGGCACAGATCCCGCACCAGATCCCCACGCAAACCCAGGGCCTGTTCATGAACAGCCGCCGCGCGGCCTTCAGCGACCCACGCGTACGCCAGGCGCTGGGCCTGATGCTGGACTTCGAGTGGACCAACCGCGCGCTGTTCAATGGCGCCTACCGCCGCGCCACCAGTTACTACCCCAACAGCGAGTTCGCCGCCTCAGGCTTGCCCACCGGCAAGGAGTGGCTGCTGCTCAAGCCGTTGCGCGACCAGTTGCCGCCAGCGCTGTTCACCGAGCCTTACCAGGTCAGCCACACCGACGGCAACGGCGTTGGCCGGCAGAACCTGCGCCAGGCCCTGGGCTTGTTCGCGCAGGCAGGCTGGAAGCTCAATGGCCAACGCCTGTTGGACAGCAAAGGCCGCCAGTTCCGCCTGGAGTTGCTGCTGGTCAACCCCAACCTTGAACGCATCCTCCAGCCTTATGTCGAAAACCTCGCCAGCATGGGCATCGACGCGCACCTGCGCACCGTAGACCGCGCCCAGTACAAGCAACGCCTGGACCAGTTCGATTTCGACATGATTCTGATGACCCTCAACCAGACCCTGAGCCCGGGCCTTGAGCAGTGGCAGTATTTCCACTCAAGCCAGGCCGCGATCCACGGCAGCAAGAACTACGCGGGGGTCAAGGATGCGGTGGTCGATCACCTGCTAGACACCCTGCTGGCCGCCCGCAGCCGCGATGACCAGGTGGCCGCTGCCCGCGCCCTGGACCGGGTGCTGTCGTGGCAGTACTACATGATCCCCAACTGGTACCTGGACAACCATCGCCTGGCCTACCGCAACCGCCTCGCCTTCGTCACCACGCCGCCCTACACCCTCGGGCTGAATACCTGGTGGATCAAGCCTTCGGAGAAAGCCCAATGACCCCGACGCTGCGCACGCTTGCCGCCAGCCTTTTACTGGCCTTTACCAGCCTGCCGACGCTGGCCGCCCCGCAACATGCCCTGACCCTGTACGACGAGCCGCCCAAGTATCCGGCGACCTTCAAGCACTTCGACTTCGTCAACCCCAACGCACCAAAGGGTGGCACCTTCCGCCAGTCCAGCTTCGGCGGTTTCGACAGCCTCAACCCGTTCATCAACAAGGGCGTGCCGGCCGACAGCCTCGGTCTGATCTACGACACCCTGATGCGTCAGAGCCTGGATGAGCCGTTCACCGAGTACGGCCTGGTGGCCGGCAAGATCGAAAAGGCCCCCGACAACAGCTGGGTGCGTTTCTACCTGCGCCCTGAAGCGCGCTTCCACGACGGCCACCCGATGCGGGCCGACGATGTGGTGTTCACCTTCAACACCTTGATCAAGGACGGCGCCCCGCTGTACCGCCAGTACTACGCCGACGTCGCCGAGGTGGTCGCCGAAGACCCGCTCAAGGTACTGTTCACGTTCAAGCACAAGAACAACCGCGAGCTACCGCTGATCCTCGGCCAGTTGCCGGTGCTGCCCAAGCATTGGTACGCAGGCCGCGACTTCAACCGTGGCAACCTGGAGATTCCGCTGGGCAGCGGCCCGTACAAAGTCGCCGAGGTCAAGGCCGGACGCTCGATCCGCTACGAGCGGGTCAAGGACTATTGGGGCAAGGACCTGCCGATCAACCGAGGTTTCTATAACTTCGACGCCATGACCTTCGATGTCTACCGCGACAACACGGTCGCCCTCGAAGCCCTCAAGGCTGGCGCGTTCGACTACGAACTGGAAGTCAGCGCCAAGAACTGGGCCACCGCCTACGACATCCCGGCAGTGCGCGAAGGTCGCCTGATCAAGGAAGAAATCCCCAACGGCAACCCGGTGGGCATGCAGGGCTTCATCTACAACCTGCGCAAACCCATGTTCCAGGACGTGCGGGTGCGCAAGGCGCTGAGCCTGCTGTTCGACTTCGAATGGACCAACAAGCAGCTGTTCAACGGTGCCTACATCCGTACCGACAGCTTTTTCGAGAACTCCGAGATGGCCGCCAGCGGCCTGCCCTCTCCACAAGAGCTGAAAATTCTCGAACCGCTGCGCGGCAAGATCCCCGAGCAGGTCTTCAGCCAGGCCTTCCATAACCCGGTCACCGACGGCAGCGGCATGATCCGTGAACAACAGCGTGAGGCCTACAAGCTGCTACAGGAAGCCGGCTGGAAAATCGTCGACGACAAGATGGTCGACAGCACCGGCAAACCCGTGAGCATCGAGTTCCTGCTCGCCCAGACCCAGTTCGAGCGGGTGCTGCTGCCGTTCAAGCGCAACCTCGCCGACCTTGGTATCAACCTCGACATTCGCCGGGTGGACGTGTCGCAGTACATCACCCGCCTGCGCTCGCGGGACTACGACATGATCGTCAGTGGGTTCCCGCAATCCAACTCACCGGGTAACGAGCAGCGCGAGTTCTGGTCCAGCACCTCGGCCGACAACCCCGGCAGCCGCAACTTCATCGGCCTGCGCGACCCGGCCATCGACCAGTTGGTCGAACAGTTGATCAACGCCGATTCGCGCCAGAGCCTGGTCGAGCATTGCCGCGCCCTGGACCGGGTACTGCTGGCGGGCTACTACGTGATTCCCAACTGGCACATCAAGACCAACCGCGTGGCCTACTGGAACCACATCGGCCACCCGGAGAAATCACCCAAGTACGACGTGGGCATCGATACCTGGTGGATCAAGCCCAACGTCACCCCGGCGGTGACCGAAACGGCTGGCGAGGGCCACTGACATGCTGGCTTACATTCTGCGTCGTCTGCTGCTGATCATCCCGACGCTGTTCGGCATCCTGATCATCAACTTCATCATCGTCCAAGCCGCCCCCGGCGGGCCCGTGGAGCAGATGATCGCCAAGCTCGAAGGCTTCGAGGGCGCCACCAGCCGCATCGCAGGCGGCGGCGCCGAAGTGTCGGTAGCCGGCGCCAACTACCGCGGCGCGCAAGGGCTGGATCCGGCGCTGATCGCCGAGATCGAGCGCATGTACGGTTTCGACAAGTCGGCGCCCGAACGGCTGTGGATCATGATCAAGAACTACGCCACCTTCGACTTTGGCGACAGTTTCTTTCGCGACGCCAAAGTGGTCGACCTGATCGCCGAGAAGATGCCCGTGTCCATTTCCCTGGGGTTGTGGAGTACGCTGATCATGTACCTGGTGTCGATCCCGCTGGGTATCGCCAAGGCCGTACGCCACGGCAGCCACTTCGATGTGTGGACCAGTTCGGCAATCATCGTCGGCTACGCCATCCCCGCATTCCTGTTCGCGATCCTGCTCATCGTGCTGTTTGCCGGGGGCAGCTATTTCGACTGGTTCCCATTGCGCGGGCTGACCTCCAACAACTTCGACGAGTTGTCCAGTACCGGCAAGGTACTCGACTACTTCTGGCACCTGGTACTGCCGATCACCGCACTGGTGATCGGCAACTTCGCCACCATGACCCTGCTGACCAAGAACAGCTTCCTCGACGAGATCAACAAGCAGTACGTGATCACCGCAAAGGCCAAGGGCCTGAGCCGCAGCCGTGTGCTCTACGGCCACGTGTTCCGCAACGCGATGCTCCTGGTGATCGCGGGCTTTCCGTCGGCGTTCATCGGCATCTTCTTCACAGGCTCGCTGTTGATCGAGGTGATCTTCTCCCTCGACGGGCTGGGGCTGATGAGTTTCGAAGCGGCGATCAACCGCGACTACCCAGTGGTGTTCGGCACCCTGTTCATCTTCACCCTGCTGGGGTTGGTGGTGAAACTGATCGGCGACCTCACCTACACCTTGGTCGATCCGCGCATCGACTTCGCCAGCCGGGAGCACTGATATGGCCCTCTCTCCCCTCAACCGCCGGCGCTTCGAGCGTTTCAAGGCCAACCGCCGTGGCTGGTGGTCGCTGTGGATCTTCCTGGTGCTATTCGGGCTGAGCCTGGGCGCCGAGTTCCTTGCCAACGACAAGCCGATTGCCGTGCGCTACGAAGGCCAATGGTACTTCCCCGCCTTCAAGCGCTACCCCGAAACCACCTTCGGTGGCGAGTTCCCGCTGGAGGCGAACTACAAGAGCCCTTACATCCGCGAGTTGCTACAGAACAAAGACGCCTTCGTGCTGTGGGCGCCGATCCCGTTCAGCTACCAGAGCATCAACTACGACCTCAAGGTTCCCGCCCCCGCACCGCCGTCGCTGGACAACCTGCTAGGCACCGATGACCAGGGCCGCGACGTGCTGGCCCGGGTGATCTACGGCTTCCGTATTTCGGTGTTGTTCGCCCTCACGCTGACCCTCGCAAGCTCGGTCATCGGGGTGATCGCCGGCGCCTTGCAGGGCTTCTACGGCGGCTGGGTGGACCTGGCCGGCCAGCGCTTCCTGGAAATCTGGTCGGGCCTGCCGGTGCTGTACCTGCTGATCATCCTCGCCAGCTTCGTGCAGCCCAACTTCTGGTGGCTGCTGGGCATCATGCTGCTGTTCTCGTGGATGAGCCTGGTGGATGTGGTACGCGCCGAGTTCCTGCGCGGGCGGAACCTTGAGTATGTGCGCGCAGCCCGCGCCCTGGGCATGCGCAACGGCCCGATCATGTTCCGCCACATCCTGCCCAACGCGATGATTTCGACCATGACGTTCATGCCGTTCATCCTCACCGGCGCAATCGGCACACTGACCGCATTGGACTTCCTGGGCTTCGGCCTGCCCGCCGGTTCACCATCGCTGGGCGAGTTGGTCGCCCAGGGCAAATCCAACCTGCAGGCCCCGTGGCTGGGCATCAGCGCCTTCGCCGTGCTGGCGGTGATGCTGAGCCTGCTGGTGTTCATCGGCGAGTCCGCCCGCGATGCATTCGACCCGAGGAAATGACATGAGCCAAGACACCCTGATCGAAGTCCGCGACCTGGCGGTGGAGTTCGTCACTGGCGAGCAGGTCAACCGCGTGGTCGACGGCATCAGCTTCGACATCCGCAAGGGCGAGACACTGGCCTTGGTGGGCGAAAGCGGCTCGGGCAAGTCGGTGACCGCACACTCGATCCTGCGCCTGCTACCCTACCCGCTGGCCCGCCACCCATCCGGGAGCATTCACTACGAGGGCAAGGACCTGCTGCAACTGGGAGAAAAGCCCATGCAGCGGATTCGCGGCAACCGCATCGCGATGATCTTCCAAGAACCGATGACCTCGCTCAACCCGCTGCACAGCATCGAGAAGCAGATCAACGAAATCCTCCTGTTGCACAAGGGCCTGACCGGCAAGGCCGCCACTGCGCGGACCTTGGAGCTGCTGGAACTGGTCGGCATCCCCGAGCCGCACAAACGCTTGAAAGCCCTGCCCCACGAACTGTCCGGCGGCCAGCGCCAACGCGTGATGATCGCCATGGCCCTGGCCAACGAGCCCGAGCTGCTGATTGCCGACGAGCCCACCACCGCGCTCGATGTGACCGTGCAGTTGAAGATCCTCGACCTGCTCAAGTCGCTGCAAGCCCGCTTGGGCATGGCGTTGCTGCTGATCAGCCACGACCTCAACCTGGTCCGCCGCATCGCCCACCGGGTATGCGTGATGCAGTGCGGCAAGATCGTCGAGCAGGCCGACTGCGCCACGCTGTTCAGTGCGCCGCAGCACCCCTACACCCAGATGCTCATCAACGCCGAGCCAAGCGGCGCTCCGGCAGCCAACGCCGAGGGTCCGCCACTACTGGAGGTGCAGGACCTGAAAGTGTGGTTCCCGATCAAGAAAGGCTTGCTGCGCCGCACCGTGGACCATGTCAAGGCGGTGGACGGTGTGAACTTCAGCTTGCCCCAGGGGCAGACGCTGGGCATCGTCGGCGAGAGCGGCTCGGGCAAGTCCACCTTGGGCCTGGCGATCTTGCGCCTGATCGCAAGCCAGGGTGGTATTCGCTTCCATGGACAGGCACTGGAAGGTCTGACCCAAAAGCAAGTGAGGCCTTTGCGGCGGCAGATGCAGGTGGTATTCCAGGACCCCTTCGGTAGCTTGAGCCCGCGCATGTGCGTAGCGGATATCGTGGGTGAAGGGCTACGGATTCATCACATTGGCACACCGGCCGAGCAGGAAGCGGCGATTATCGCGGCCTTGGAAGAAGTCGGCTTGGACCCACGTACCCGACATCGCTATCCACATGAGTTTTCTGGCGGACAGCGCCAGCGGATCGCGATTGCCCGAGCGTTGGTCCTCAAACCTGCGCTGATTCTGCTGGATGAACCGACCTCGGCACTGGATCGGACGGTGCAGCGCCAAGTGGTAGAGCTTTTGCGCAACTTGCAGGTGAAGTACAACCTGACCTACCTGTTCATCAGCCATGACCTGGCAGTGGTAAAAGCCTTGAGTCATCAGTTGATGGTGATCAAGCATGGGCAGGTGGTCGAGCAGGGGGATGCGCAGGCGATCTTCCATGCGCCGCAGCATGGGTACACCCGACAGTTGCTGGAAGCGGCGTTCCTGGAAATCGAGCACTGAAGGCCCCGCTCACACGCCCCCTGTAGGAGCGAGTTTACAGGTAGACCAACACCTCAACGGCCAGACCAATCAAGCACAACACTGCCACGCCATAACTGATGGTTCTCCATGGCTGAGCGCAGGCCAGATACAGCATCGTGTGCAACACGCGCGCCGCGGTGAACACTGCACACAGCCAGGCGGTGCTGACCGCCGAAGCTTCAAGCGCGATCGCCAACCCACCCAAGGCGACGAACATCGGTATGTTCTCCAGATCATTGCGCCAAGCGTGCATGGCCCGCACCACTTCAGGCCGCTCGGCTGGCTGTGCCGGGCGCTTGAACACAGCGGCGTCCTCCGCATGGGTGAACGCCAGGTAGCGCAAGCGGAAATATCCCTGGTAGCAAGAGAGCGCCAGCATCTTGAAGAACAGCAGCACCACGCAAATCGCATACACCGACAACGCGCTACTCATGCTTGCGTCTCCCGACAATGCCCCGGAGCACGATGTACAGCAGCGGCCCCATCGAGATGAACACCACCGTCAACAGCAGGTAGGGCAGTACACCCGGCCAACGCCCTCCGCGCCCCTGGTGGTCGCTCACCATCCAGATGCAGGCAAGTCCCGCCATCAGATACAGGTCGATGACCACTTGCGCTGTACCTGGCCGTGACAGCAACTCCAGGCCGAACGCCAACAGCGACTGCTGCGCGCCATACATTGTCCAGCCGGTATACAACGCAAACGCCAGTAATACAGGCAACGCCATCCACTGCGCCTTCATCGTCATCTCCCTGAGTGATCGGTCTGAGCACACTAGTGATAGAGTCACCCGCGCCTCAATGACCTCTCAGGTCATGGACGCTTCAACCAAGGACAGGCAGAGTCGAAGCATGAGCCCTCTTCCATTTCATCCCGCCCACCCCGGCGCCGGTGCACAGTTGCGCCGTCTGCGGCGTCAGGCAGGGCTCAGCCAGCTCGATCTGGCGCTACTGGCCGGCGTCTCGCAACGCCATCTGAGCTGTGTGGAGACTGGCCGCGCCAAGGCCAGCCCGGCCACCCTGCATGCCTTGCTCAGCGCACTGGAGGTGCCGCTCGATCAGTGCAACGAGGTGTTCCTCGCCGCAGGCTTCGCACCGCGCTACACCGCCTCGCCACCGGACGCTCCGACCCTGGGCATGGTGCACGAGGCCCTGGCGCATCTGCTCCAGGCCAACAACCCCGCGCCTGCCATCGTCATCGATGGCAACTGGAACGTCACGGCGGCCAACACCAGTGTTGGAGTGCTGTTCGCCCTGGCAGGCGTGCAGGTGCGCGAAACCGCGGGCCTCAATCTGCTCGATACCTTGTTGCGCCCAGGCGGGCTGGGGGATCATCTGGTCAATGCCGACGAGATTCGCGCGATCACCTGGCAACGCGCAGCCAGGGAGGCGCTGGGCAATCCTGAGCTGGGGCGGCGCCTGCAACAGTTGCAAACGCCGCCCAGCGTGCCGACAGAGCACCGGCCCTCACCGGTGATCCTCACCCGTATTCGGACCCAGGACGGCGAACTGACGTTCCTGTCCACCTTCACCACCTTCGGCATGCCGCTGGACATTACCGTCGCGTCGTTGCGCATCGAGCATCTGATACCTGCCGATGCGCGAACCTGGCAGGTGATGACAGCCGCCCATGCAACGGTCGACGGTCTGCACGCAGGCGATTAAGCTGCGCGTTTTTCAGGGAAGGAATGACAGCGAGTGAGCAACCTCTACCAAGGCAGTTGCCTGTGCGCGTCCATCAGGTACGAGTTGCTGGCCACGCCCAAGGCCGTCAGCCATTGTCATTGCAGCCAATGCCGCAAGGCACACGGCGCGCTATTCGCCTCCTTTGGCAGCGTGCCGCGCCGGGCGCTGCGGATCGTCCAGGGTGAGGATGCGCTGACGGCATACCCCTCCTCCGAATCGGTACTGCGTTCGTTCTGCTCGCGCTGCGGCTCGTCGTTGTTCTGGTCAAGGTCCCAGGGCCAATTCAGGGATTGGATCTGCATTGCGCTGGCTACGCTGGACACCCCATTCACTCCGGAAAAACAGCAACATGTGCATGTCGCTGACGGAATGCACGGGTACACCTGACCCACCCGCCAACGCGCTCAGCTCAGTTGGGCAATCAGCACCGCGTTGGTGTAGATCAGGCTGCCGTCACTGGCGCGGTGGCCAACCAAGTGGAACTGCCCGCGCTCATCCTCGCTCAAGTAGACCCGCAAGCGGCAGTCGGATAGCGGCCCATAGCCCTCGGGCAGCACCAGGTTGAGGGTCTGCATGTCGACGTCCACCATCGCCTCGCGCTCATGGCTCTGTTGCAAGCGCTCTTCGGCCTGCTCCAGCAGCGTGTGGGTCGCACCTTGGATATCGAAATGAATCTCGCCCACCGGGGTGGAACGCTGCTCACCGTTGCCTTTGCACCAACCTTCGATCGTCAGGGTACTCATGGCCAATCCTCTGGGAAGTAAGACGCTTCAAGCGTCCGTTGAGGTGTTGACCCGGTTTTTTTTCCGATCGTTCCAGTCGCTTTCGCACCTTTGGCCTATGCACCCGGCAAACACTTAGCCTAAGTCCTGGCTCACCCGCCCGACCGCCTCCACCACGCGCCGCGCACCGGCCTGGATCGCGCCGATGGTACTGCCGGCCTGGGTCGCCAGGTGCAAGCCCTGGTCAGCCTGCCCACGGCTGGTTTCGATCTCGATCACCGCCTGGCTGGCCAAGGTCTGGTTGCGTGCGACCACGGCTACGATCTCTTCGGTGGCGCTGCTGGTGCGCGCCGCCAGTTGCCGCACCTCATCGGCGACCACTGCGAAGCCACGCCCCTGCTCACCGGCACGGGCCGCCTCGATGGCGGCATTGAGCGCCAGCAGGTTGGTCTGTGCGGCAATCCCGCCAATCGTCTGCACGATCGAACTGATGACCAGCGACTGCTTCCCCAACGCATCGATGGTGGCCCCGGCCGAATGCAGCTGGGCACTGACCTCCTGCATGGTCTGCTCCACCTGCCTGACCACCGCCACCCCTTCGGTCGCGCCGCTGTCAGTCCCTTGCGAGACCTCCAGGGCCATCTGCGCGGCTTGCTTGACCGCCTCTTCACGCTGCACCTGATCGGTCACCACCGAGGCGAACTTCACCACCCGCAGCAGCCGGCCTTGTGTATCGATGACCGGGTTGTAGCTGGCCTCCAGCCAGACTTCGCGGCCCTGGCTGTCGAGGCGCAAAAAGCGTCCGGTCACGTACTGGCCGGCGTTGAGGGCGCGCCACAGCTCGTCGTAGTCAGGGCTGGCACAGAACTCGGCGGTGCAGAACAGCCGATGGTGCTGGCCCAGGACTTGATCCAGGCGATAGCCCATGGCCCTCAGGAACGTGTCGTTGGCCTCCAGCACCTTGCCGCTCAGGTCGAACTGGATCACCGCCGTGGAACGCATTAGTGCAGCGAGCACGAACTGGTTCTGCTGGGCAGTGTCCAGCGCCTTGGTCACCTCGCGGCCCTGGCCGATCACCTGGTACAGACGTCCCTGGGCATCGAGCTGCGGATACCAGCTCATGCACGCCCACACTTCACGGCCGTCGGCATGCCGCAGCGGGTACTCACCCTGCTGCACCTCGCCCCTGCCCAGGGCCTTGACCAATGCTTCCAGGCGCGGCTGCGCCAGCCATTGTCCCAAGGCCTTGCCGGCCAGTGCCTGACCAGGCGTACCCAACAGCTCGGCAGCCGACGCATTGCCTTCAAGCAATCGCAGTGCCTCATCGAGCCGCAGAAAAATACCGGCCTGCTCCTGCTGGGCCAAACGCTGACGCAATACCACCAGCTCCGCTTCGCGAGCCGCGAGCGTGGCTTTCAATTGCCGATTGAACATGACTCACCTGTGGGAAAGGGAAAGATCAGGAAACGCCGGTCAAGCCACCCAGCCTGCAAGCTGCGTGACGCCGAACCACTGCTGGAAGGCTTCTAGCGGCATGGGCCGACCCAAGTAGTAGCCCTGAACCTCGGCGCAGCCCCAGGCGCTGGCCTGCTCCAGCTGCGCTGCGGTCTCAATGCCTTCGGCGCCTACTCGGTAGCCCAACTGCGTAGCCAGTGCCACCAACGAACGCACCAACTGACCATCCCTGGCATCCATACAGCCTCTGTGCACCAGCGAACGGTCGAGCTTGACCAGGCTGGCGGGGATTCGGCTGAGGTAATCCCAATTGCTGTAGCCAGTACCAAAGTCATCGATAGCGATTTCGATACCGGCCAGGCGAGCCCGCTGCAACTGCTGCTGCACTTCTTCCAGTTGCTCGATCAACGCGCTTTCGGTGAACTCCAGTTGTAACTTTGACGGCTCGATGCCCAGGCTACGCATCTCGATGAGCAACGTATCCATGAACAACGGGCTTTCCAGGTCGCGCGCGGTAACGTTCATGCTGATTTGCAGACCCAACGCGCGGGTCTGTTGCAGCAGGCGCAGCACCGCACGCTGCACCCAAAGACTGAGCGTCCCCATCAGTGCGGTCTTCTCCGCCAGGGGGATGAACTCGGCCGGGGAAATCTCGCCCAGTTGCGGGTGTCGCCAGCGCAGCAGCGCCTCGGCCGAACGGCACTCGCCCTGCGGCAGGTGCACGCGCGGCTGCAGGTGCAGGCTGAGTTGGTCATCGCGCTGCAACGCCTCGACCAGCGCGGCGAGCAAAGTGAACGCGCGGCGCTGGGCGGCATCGACGTCGGCTTGGAACAACGCGCAGCGCCCCACACTGCGCCGCGCGGCATCGGCGGCACTGACCAACCGGCGCAGCCACTCCAAGCCCTCGCGCTCGTCGCTGGCGGCGCTCAAGGGGGCGACACCGATACCCGCATCCAGCAACACCGGAATCTGATGGCACTGCACCGGCGCCTGCAACGCCTCGACGATGCCGATGCACAACGGGCGCACCTGCTCGGGCTCGTCGACAATGGTGGCGAAGCGGGTCGGGCTGATCTTGTACAGCGGCACACCGGGGTGCAGTTGAGCGGCGATGCGCGCCTTGACCTGCAAGGTCAGGTCGTGAGCAAAGTTGTAACCCAACGCCTGGGTGATGTCGTTCAGCACGGCGGCCGGCAGAATATCGATCGCCAGCAAGGTCATGTCCTGGCCACGGTCAAAGTGAGCCTGCACGTCGCACTCGAGCTTGAGGCGGTTGAACAACCCCGTGGGCTGGTCGAAAAAATTGCTGCGTCGGATGCTGGCCAGAATGCTCATGGCCATGTTGGCGAACGCTACCAGCATCGCCCGCTGCTCAGCCGCCATGGGTGGGCGCGGCACGGTGTCGATGATGCACAGGCTACCGATGGCGATGCCTTGCTCGACCATCAGGGGTGCACCGCAGTAGTAGCGGATCGCAGGTGCTCCAGTGACCAGCGGATTGTCGGCGAAACGCGGATCAAGGAGGGCGTCGGGCACCTCCAACGGTTCAGCCTGCAGAATGGTATGGGCGCAGAACGAAACGTCGCGCGGGGTGCTGGCGCTGTCCAGGCCCGTCCTGGCCATGAACCACTGCTGGCACTCGCTGACGATCGAGACCAGGCAGATAGGCACTGCAAAGTAGCTCGCGGCCAACTGCACCAACGCGCGCAATTCGCCGTTCTGGTCCTGCTGCGCAACGCACCATTCGACGACCTTGGCCAGGCGTTCCTTTTCCTTGAGTGGCATGGGAGCGGTTTGCATATGATGTTCCCTGCCCAGAAAGAGGTGTTAAGCACGAAGATATAGCACTTTGATATCTATGAGACTGGCGCGCAGATGAACGGTTCACACACGGCAGCGATTTAAGTGCACGGTAGCGCGAATACTTGTACAACTCCACATTTTTGTACAGGTATTGTGAAAATTCACCTCAATCCACATGGAACCAAGCTCAGGGTGTGCGCTGTACGATGCTGGCCCGCAGAGAAAATTCCATCAAAAGTCAAAAAATAAACGGCATACGCGCCAAAATCAGGCGGGATAAAACACTTCCTCGCCTGCCGCCGCTTCATAAACTTGTACAAAAGTTGCCGCAGTCAAACCCCATTGCCTGCCAACTGAGCCGCCATCGCTCGCGCTTGTTCACGCAGCGCATCGCACAATGGCCCGACCACCGCCGACGCGGGTCGGTGCTCTGGCAGGATCAGCATCACCCGATACGGCACCGACACGCTCAGCCTGCGCATGATCAAACCGCCCTGCCCCGCCTCCAGCCCGCTCAACGGGTTGATGATCGCGACACCCAGCCCCTGGCGAACCATCGCGCATACCGAGGCGGCGCTGGTGGTCTCGATCACCGTACGGCGGTTCACCCCTGCGGCGCGAAAGTGCTGGTCGAGCTGCTGCCGGTAGGTGTCCAGGCTGGCCAAGTTGATGAAGTCGATATCGTGGAAGTCCTCCAGTGCCAACACCGGCTTGGCCTGTAACGGGTGGCCGGGCGGCAGCACGCAGACCATGTCGGCACTGAACAGCAGCTCGCCCACCGCGCCACGCGGCACCTGCTCCACCTCAGTCAGGCCCAGGTCATGCTGCTGGGCGACCAATGACTCCTCCAGCAGCGGCGACTCCTGCGCGGTGATGCTCACGCTCACCCCTGGATGGGCGCGATGCAAGCGCTTGCAGGCTCCAGGCAGCAGGGTTTGGGAAAACAGCGGCAGGCAGGTGATGGCCAGGCGACCCTGTTCGAAATTGCGGATGGCCTGGGCAAAGCGCTCGATACGCTCAAGGCCGACGAATGCACGCTCGACTTCATCAATCAGCAGCAAGGCTTGGGCTGTGGGCAGCAGACGTCCGGCCTCGCGCTCAAACAGGTTCAGGCCGCTAACCTGCTCCATGCGCGCCAGCTCGCGGCTGACGGTGGGCTGCGAGGTGAATAGCAGGCGGGCAGCGCCCGTGACACTGCCGGCGACCATGATGGCGCGGAATACTTCGATGTGGCGGATGGTGAGATTCATGGGTGGTCACGCTAAATGAGGGAGCGGCGGTTCGACTCAACCCATATCAGATATGAATCAATCAGAGAAAAATAGCTATTTTTCTGAATCGAACAACTCAGTCACCATGCGTACATCCACTCCAAGGAACGCCCCATGACCTTCCCCCTGCTGGCCAGCGCCATCCGCCAACACGGCTCGCCCCTTTGGGCCTACGACAGCCACACCATCCACCAGCGCATCGAACAGTTGCTGCAGCACTTCGACACCGTGCGTTTCGCCCAGAAGGCCAACCCCAACCTGCACGTGCTGCGTCTGATCCGCGAACGCGGTCTGGTACTTGATGCCGTGTCACTGGGCGAAATGGAGCGTGCCTTCGCCGCCGGTGCGCAAGTCGGCGGCGAGCCGGCCGGCGTGGTGCTGACCTGCGACGTGCTCGACCAGCCCACACTGGAGCGTGTGGTGCAAACCGGTATCGAAGTGAACGCCGGCTCCATCGACATGCTGCGCCAACTGGGCGAACGCTCGCCCGGGCATCGAGTATGGTTGCGCATCAATCCAGGCTTCGGCCATGGCCATAGCCGCAAGACAAACACAGGTGGCGAAAACAGCAAGCACGGCATCTGGCACGCGCAACTGCCCGAGGCCCTGGCGTGCGTGAAACAGCATGGCCTGCACCTGGTCGGTGTGCACATGCACATTGGCTCTGGGGTGGATTACCAGCACCTGGAGCAAGTCGCAGGCTCGATGGTCGAGCTGATCGGCCGCCCGGGCATGGACATCGAGGCATTCTCCATCGGCGGCGGGCTGTCCACGCCCTACCGCGAGGGCGACCAGCCAGTAGACCTGCAACGCTACGCCAGGACCTGGGCCGTGGCTCGCGCCGAAGTCGAAGCCATGCTCGGCCACCCGGTACGCATGGAAATCGAACCAGGCCGTTACCTAGTGGCGGAGTCGGGCTACTTGGTGGCCGAAGTGCGTGCGGTCAAGCAGATGGGCGCCAAGCACTACATCCTGGTAGACGCCGGTTTCAACGACCTGATGCGCCCGGCCATGTACGGCGCCTACCACCGCATGAGCCTGTACAGCGCCGATGGCCAGCCGCTGGACGGCGTGCTGCAAGCGACCGTGGTGGCAGGACCGCTGTGCGAATCCGGCGATGTATTCACCCAGAACGACGAAGAGCTGACCCCGCAGTTGCTGCCACCTGCCAAGGTAGGCGACCTGTTGGTGATCCACGATGCCGGCGCGTACGGCGCGTCGATGTCGTCGAACTACAACAGCCGCCCGCTGCTGCCGGAGTTACTGATCGAAAACGACAGCCTGCGCCTGATTCGCCGACGCCAGACCGTGCAGGAATTGCTAGCGTTGGAGCTGGATATCTAACGGCGGAGATCACCCAGCCCTTTGGACTGCGCTGTCGCGCAGAGAACTGATTTCGCAAGCACGCCGCTCCCTCCAGATCCCTGCTAAGTCAACACGTTGTGTGCAGATCAGATCTATTAAGAGCGGCCTTGTGCCGCGAACAGGGCGCGCAGCGACCCCAGGATCTGAGCCCAAGGCAAGATCGCGGGGGAGACGCCGCACATAAGCGGCTTCACACCGGCGCCACCAACCGGTAACCCACCCCCGCCTCGGTAATGATGAACCTCGGCGCAGTCGGGTCATCCCCCAGCTTCTGCCGCAGATGCCCCACCACAATGCGCAGGTAGTGGGTGTCGTCCACATGGGTCGGCCCCCAGATATCCTTGAGCAACTGCTGCTGGGTGATCACCCGCCCTGGGTGCCCGGCCAGTTGCGCCAACAACGCGTACTCCTTGCGCGTCAGCGCCACTTCGACGCCGTCGAGAGTCACCCGGCGAAAGGCGAAATCCACCTGCAAAGGACCAAAATTCGCCGTCGCCACACCCGCGCCCAGCTGTGGCGCCTGGCGCAACAAGGCACGTACGCGGGCGAGAAATTCCTGAATACCGAATGGCTTGGTCACATAGTCGTTGGCCCCGCCATCGAGCGCATCGACTTTCTGCACCTCGCTGGCACGCACCGACAGCACCATCACCGGCACCGTGCTCCATTCACGCAACTCGCGCAGCACCTGTTGGCCGTCCATGTCCGGCAGGCCCAGGTCGAGCACCACCAAGTCCGGCTTGCCCAATGCCGCCTGGGCCAGCCCCTCGGCGCCGCTGCCGGCTTCGAGCACTTTGTAGCCCTGAGACGCCAGGCTAATGCGCAGGAACTTGCGAATCTGCGGCTCGTCGTCAATCACCAACAGGGTGGCGGCTTGGCTCATGGGGCTTCACTTTCAGGCTCGGGTTGGTTGGGCAGCGGCAAGCATAGTGTGATGCACGTGCCCTGGCCATCGATGCCGTCGCCCACCAGGATATGCCCGCCGTGGGCGCCGATCATGCCTTGGCAGATGGCCAGCCCCAGACCCGTACCCTGCCCGCCCCGGTCACCGCGCGCAGCGGTATAGAACATGTCGAAAATCTTCTCGCGCTCCTCTGCTGCAATACCGGGGCCCTGGTCGCTGACGGCCAGGCACAGTTGCGCGCCCTGCACCGTCACCTGCAACAGCAAGCGGCCCTGCGGCGGCGAGAAACGCGCAGCGTTCTCCAGCACGTTAACCAGCGCCTGCTCGATCAGCGCCGCATGCACGAACAGCAAGGGCAATTCAGCCGGCACCTCGGTATGCACCCGCAGCGGTGCCAGCACCACCCGCAAGCGGTTGAGGGCGCTGCCGACGATATCGGCCGGGGCCACCCAGTCACGTGCCAGCTTCAAAGCGCCGTGGCCCAGCCGGGTCATGTCCAGCAGGTTCTGAATGTAACGGTCCAGGCGCTCGGCTTCATCGCGAGTGCCTTCGAGCAGCTCGCGCCGATCTTGGATCGGGATCGCCTCGCCCAGCGCCAGCAGGCTGTCGATGCTGCCGCGCATGGCGGTCAACGGACTACGCAGGTCGTGCGACACCGAGGCGAGCAAGGCACTGCGCAGTTGCTCAGTCTCCCCGTGCAGGCGCGCCGCCTCCAGTTGCTCGCCCAGGCGCGCGCGCGCCAGTGCCTGAGCCAGGGGCTGAGCCAGCGCCATCAGCAAGCGCCGCCGCTGCGCAGCGAGCGGCTCAGCGTTGCGCGGGCGCACGCCGAGCAGCGCCAGGGGCTGCTCTTCTACCGCCAGCGGCCACCACCACCAGCGGCCGTGCGGCAAGGTATCGCTGCCAAAGCCGGCCGCCTGGCCCTGTTGCCAGGCCCACTCGGCCGCCGCGCGTTCGATGTCGGTGAACGCCGCAGCAGTACCGCCGACCACGTGCAAAAGCCCTTCTGCGTCACGTTCGAGCAAGCACACCTGCACATCATGCCAGCCATCCAGATGCTGGCCAGCGGCATTGAACACCGCCTGACGATCGGTGGCCACGGTGAGTCGGCGCGACAGGTCGAGCAGTTGACTGGTCTGCGCCTGGGTTTCGCGCAGCGCCTGTAACTGGCGGCGCTGGCGGGCGGCCAGGTTGCCGGTCAGCGCCGCCATCAGCAGGAAGAACACCAGGGTGAGTACGTCTTCTTCGCGCTGGATGCTGAACGAGAAATTCGGCGGAATGAACAAAAAGTCATAGGCCAGGAACGACAACACCGCACAGGCCAGCGCCGGGCCGAGGCTGCTGCGTACCGCTACCAGCAACACTGCGGCGAGAAACACCAGGGAAATGTTAGGCAGCGCCAGGACGCGCGACACGCCCCACGCCAGCCCAGCGGCCAGTGCCGTGGCCAACAGCGCCAGCAGGTAGTGACGCCACACCCACACCTGCCGTACCGCCGCGCGTGCCGGGGGCGGCTGGGCGTCGCGGTCGAGCACGTTGATTTCCAGGCCATGGCTTTCGCGCAGCAGGCGCGCCGCCACGCCTGCGCCGAACAGCCGCCGGCGCAGGCGGTCGCGGGACTGACCCACCAGTACCAGGCTGGCGCGGCGCTCGGCGGCATGCTGGATCAGCGTGCGCGCCACCTCGCCTGCGCGCAGCAGCACCACCTCGCCGCCCAATCGCTCGGCCAACTGCTGGGCAGCCTGCAAGCGATGGCGGGCCGATTCGTCGCGCAGCCGGCCGTTGTCCACGTACACCACGCTCCAGGGCAGATGCCGGCGCTGGGCGACGCGGCTGGCATGGCGCACTAGGCGCTCGGCCTGCTCGTCGCCATCGATGCCAACCAGCAAACGCCCGCGCAAGGCCGGGGCCTCTTGGCCACGCTGGCGGTAGCCGCTGGCCAGGTCGGCGTCGACCTGAGCGGCGGCGGTCTGCATGGCCAGCTCGCGCAGGGCGGTCAGGTTGGTCTGCGAGAAAAACGCATCGATGGCGGCGCGAGCCTGCTCGGGGACATACACCTTGCCCTCGCGCAGGCGTTCGAGCAGCTCACGCGGCGGCAGGTCGATCAGCACCAGTTCGAAGGCCTCGTGCAGCACCCAGTCGGGCAGGGTTTCGCGCACCTGCACCCCGGTGATGTCGCGGACCTTGTCGTTGAGGCTTTCCAGGTGCTGGACGTTGACCGTGGTGTACACGTCGATGCCAGCGGCCAACAGTTCCTGCACATCTTGCCAGCGCTTGGCGTGGCGGCTGCCGGGGGCATTGCTGTGCGCCAGCTCATCCACCAGCACCAGGGGCGGTGCGGCCTTGAGCAGGCCGTCGAGGTCCATTTCCTCGAGGGTGACGCCACGGTACTCGCTGCGCAGCAACGGTTGCTGGGGGAGCCCGGCGAGCAGCGCCTCGGTTTCACTGCGGCCATGGGTTTCGACCACCCCCGCCACCAGCGCCACACCCTGGCGCAACTGAGCGTGGGCGGCCTGAAGCATGGCGAAGGTCTTGCCGACCCCCGGGGCGGCGCCAAGAAATACCTTTAGCCTGCCGCGACCTTCGCGGGGCAGGCCGGCGAGCAAGGCATCGGCGCGGGTGGGGTTGCTCATGTCAGGTCCTGTAATGATGCAATGGCTTGGTGTAGGAGCGGCCTTGTGTCGCGATGGGGCGCGCAGCGGCCCCAGGATCTCGGCATCACGCAAAATCGCCGGGGCCGCTGCGCGCCCCATCGCGACACAAGGCCGCTCCTACATGGGTGTGGCGTTAACGTTCGGTGAGCGGCGCCAGGCGCTCCAGTGCTTGGTTCAGCGCCAGCACATTCACCACCGGCGGCCCGATCAATGGGCGCAGCGTGGCGTCATCGACCAGCACTTGCAAGCGCTCTGGCGCCACCTGCCGCGCCGCCGCCACGCGCGGCAGTTGGTAGGCGATGGCCTCGGGCGGCAAGTGCGGATCCAGGCCGCTGGCCGAGGTGGTCAGCAGGGCCTGGGGCACCGGCCCCTGCGCAGCCTGATACTGCGTGCTGGCCGCGCTTTGCACCCGCTCGGCCAGCACCGGATTGCTCGGCGCCAGGTTGCTCGCACCGCTAGCCACGGTGGCGTAGGCGCCAGCAGAGGGGCGCGGCTGGAACCACGCGTCGCCTTCGAATGCCTGGGCAATCAACGCCGAGCCGCGCACCACGCCTCGCGCATCACGCACCAGACTGCCGTTGGCCTGCTCGGGGAAGGCCACCTGGGCGATGCCGGTGACGGCCAGGGGATACAGCACGCCGGTGACCAAGGTCATCAGCAGCACCAGGCTCAGGGCCGGGCGTACATAAGCGGTCATGTCAGTCTCTCCTTCAAACCAGGTGCAGGGCATTGAGCACAACGTCGATCAGCTTGATCCCGGCAAACGGCACGATGAGACCGCCAACCCCGTAGATCAGCAGGTTGCGCCGCAGTAGTTGCGCGGCGCTGGCGGCCTGCACGCGCACCCCACGCAAGGCCAGCGGGATCAGCACGATGATGATCAGCGCGTTGAACACGATGGCCGACAAGATCGCACTCTGCGGGCTGGCCAGCCCCATCAGGTTGAGCACGCCCAGTTGCGGGTAGATGGCCGCGAACAGCGCCGGCAGGATGGCGAAGTACTTGGCCACGTCGTTAGCGATGGAAAAGGTGGTCAGGGCGCCACGCGTCACCAGCAGCTCCTTGCCCACCTGCACCACATCCAGCAGCTTGGTCGGGTCACTGTCCAGATCGACCATGTTGGCGGCCTCGCGGGCGGCCTGGGTGCCGTCGTTCATGGCCATGCCCACATCGGCCTGGGCCAGGGCCGGGGCGTCGTTGGCGCCGTCACCGCACATGGCCACCAGGCGGCCGTCGTTTTGCTCCTGGCGGATGCGCGCCAGTTTCTTCTCAGGCGTGGCTTCGGCCAGCACGTCGTCGACCCCAGCCTCGGCTGCGATGGCAGCAGCGGTCAACGGGTTGTCGCCAGTGACCATCACGGTGCGGATGCCCAGCTTGCGCAGTTCGGCAAAGCGCTCGCGGATGCCGGGCTTGACCACGTCCTTGAGGTGGATTACCCCAAGCAGGCGCTTGTCGACACACACCAGCAGCGGCGTGCCGCCGCTCTGCGCGATGCGCTCCACTTCGCGCGCCAAGGGCGCTGGCATTTCCAGGCGCGGCATGCCGACGAAGGCCAGCACCGCATCGACCGCGCCCTTGCGGTAGCGGCGCTGCTGGAAGTCGATACCCGACAGCCGCGTCTCGGCACTGAAGGCAATCGCCTCGTACTGGCTGGCCGAAGGCTCGGCGAAATCATGCAGTTGGCGCAGGTACTCGACGATCGACTTGCCCTCGGCGGTGTCATCGGCCAGCGAGGCGAGCAAGGCGCCCTCCCCCAACTCCTTGGCGGTCACGCCGGAGGCGGCGTGCAAGGCACTGCAACGGCGGTTGCCAAAAGTGATGGTGCCGGTCTTGTCGAGCATCAGCGTGTGCACATCGCCTGCGGCCTCCACCGCGCGGCCCGAACGGGCGATCACGTTGAGTCGCACCAGGCGGTCCATGCCGGCAATGCCGATGGCCGAGAGCAGCCCACCGATGGTGGTGGGGATCAACGTCACCAGTAGCGCGGCGAGGAAGATCAGCGGCAGGCTGCCTCCGGCGAAGTGGGCGAATGGCTGTAGCGTGACCACCACGATCAGAAAGATCAGGGTCAGCCCGATCAGCAGGATATCCAGGGCGATCTCGTTGGGCGTCTTCTGGCGCTTGGCGCCTTCCACCAGGGCGATCATGCGGTCCAGGGTGGATTCGCCGGGGTTGCTGGTGATGCGGATCAGCAGCCAGTCAGACACCAGCCGGGTATTGCCGGTGACCGCCGAACGATCACCGCCAGACTCACGGATCACTGGCGCAGATTCGCCGGTAATGGCAGCTTCGTTGACCGCAGCGATACCTTCGAGCACCTCGCCATCGCCAGGGATCATCTCACCGGCCACGACCCGCACTACGTCGCCCTTGCGCAGTTGGGCGGCGGCGACCGCCTCGAAGCTGCCATCACCCTTACGGCGCTGGGCCATCAAGCCCTGGCTGCCCGCCTTGAGGCTGTCGGCACGGGCCTTGCCGCGCCCTTCGGCCAAGGCTTCGGCAAAGTTGGCGAACAGGACGGTGAACCACAGCCACACGGCGATTTGCATGGCAACGCCGGTGCTTACACCGTTACCGGGGGCAAAACACAGCGCAGTGGTGAGCATGGCAGTCAGGGCCACCACCAGCATTACCGGCGAGCGCTTGAGCTGGCGCGGGTCGAGCTTGACCACCGCCTGCCATAGCGCCGGGCGCCACAGCGCGCTGAAACGGGTTTGGTCCTTGGCACCGTGGGGCGCTTTCACATCGGGAATCGGCATGTTCATGGTGTATTCCTCAGAAACCCAGGCTCAGGTGTTCGGCAATCGGCCCAAGGGCCAGGCTCGGCAGGAAGGTCAGGCCGCCCACCAGCACGATGGTCACCAGCAGCAAGGTGGTGAACAGCGGGCCGTGGGTGGGGAAGCTGTTCGAGCCCTGCGGCGCGCTGTTCTTCGCCGCGAGACTGCCGGCCAGGGCCAGCACCGGCAGGATGTAGCCGAAGCGGCCGATGAGCATGGCCAGGGCGATCATCAGGTTATGGAACACCGTGTTGGCGCCGAAGCCCGCGAAGGCCGAGCCGTTGTTGGCAGCGCCCGAGGTGTAGGCGTACAGCAACTGGCTGAAGCCATGCGCCCCCGGATTGCTGACCGCCCCCGCCGGGCCCGGCAGGCTGGCGGCAATCGCGCCGAGCACCAGCACGCCCACCGGCATCACCAGCAGCGTCGCCACCAGCAACTGCACCTCGCGGGCCTGGAGTTTCTTGCCCAGGTATTCGGGGGTGCGGCCAATCATCAGCCCGGCCAGGAACACCGCGATCAGCACGAACAGCAACATGCCGTAGAGCCCGGCACCGACGCCGCCAAAAATCACCTCGCCAACCATCATGTTGACCATCGCCACCATGCCGGTCAGGGGGTTGAGGCTGTCGTGCATGGCATTGACCGAGCCGTTGGAGGCCGCCGTGGTGGTCACCGCCCACAGCACCGAGGCGGTAGTGCCGAAGCGGCTTTCCTTGCCTTCGAGCGGTGCGTCCTGCTGCACCTGGGCGCTTTCAAGCGCCGGGTTGGGCTGGTATTCCGACCACAGCGCGACGCTGGCGCCGATCAGGAACAGCGCCAGCATGCAGGCGATGATCGCGCGGCTCTGGCGCAAGTCCTTGACGTAGTGGCCGAAGGTGAACACCAGGGCCACCGGGATCAGGATGATCGAGACCACTTCGAACAGGTTGCTCCAGGCCGTAGGGTTCTCGAACGGGTGCGCCGAGTTGACGCCGAAGAAGCCACCGCCATTGGTGCCGAGCTGCTTGATGGCGATCTGGCTGGCGGCTGGGCCCAGGGGGATGGTCTGCTCAGTGCCTTGCAGGGTGACCGCGTGGGCGTAGTCGCTGAAGGTCTGCGGCACGCCCTGCCACACCAGCAGCAGCGCCAGCAGCAGGCACAGCGGCAGCAGGCCATAGAGGGTGGCGCGCGTCAGGTCGACCCAGAAGTTGCCAAGGTTGCCGGTCGAGCGCCGGGTGATGCCCCGGCACAGCGCCACCAGCACCGCCAAGCCAGTGGCGGCGCTGACGAAGTTCTGCACGGTCAGCCCGAGCATCTGGCTCAGGTAGCTGAGCGAGGCTTCGCCGCTGTAGGCCTGCCAGTTGGTGTTGGTCACGAAGCTGACAGCGGTGTTGAGCGCCAGCGACCATTCCTGGCCCGGCAGGTGTTGCGGGTTGAGCGGCAGGCTGCCTTGCAGCAACAGCACGGCGAACAGCAGCCCGAAACCGGCCAAGTTGAAGGCCAGCAGCGCCAGGGCGTATTGCTTCCAGTTGTGTTGCCGGTCAGCGCGCACACCCGCCACGCGGTAGCAGGTGCGCTCGACCGGGCCAAGGACCGGCGACAGCCAGGTGCGCTGGCCCTCCATCACCTTGTAGTAGAAGCGCCCAAGCCACGGCGCTGGCAACAGCACGAGTGCGAAGAACGCCAGCAGCAACAGGTAGTCGTAACTGTGCATGGCGGCCCCTTAGCTGCGATCGGCGCGCAGCAGCGCGACCAGCAGGTAAATCGCCAATGCCACTGCCAACAGCAGTGACAGTTCGTCGAGCATGTACATGAGGAAGTCTCCCGTAATGCGGCTTGCTGGCCGCTTTGGGAGGATTGTCCGAGGGGTGGGCGTAAAGGGGCGAGATCAGGGCGGTGGGTGGGGGATAAAGAAAGCGTAAAGATTCAGGCGGGGGTGTTTGGGTAGTGAGGTGCGGCAACAATCAGATTTAAGCCCTTTCTTGTAGTCCGTTTCCCAAATATCCTCCTACCGCCGTTTTTCCGTTGCAGCCGCCTGGGTCGGTATCTAGTCTCGGCGTGTCGTTGCATATCAACGACACAGCTTTGACAGGCTGCGACGAAAAAATCGTATACGGCTCACCTCTATGGCGGCTGTACGTGCGGGCACGCTTGCGTGCGCCGGAATTTTACGATTTTCGCCGGTCTGTCAACCCACGTACAGCTGCCACCCTTCTGTTTGACAGCAGGCAGGTGGCGGCGCCAAGGAGGAAAATCGTGATGTTGAAGATCGTCCCCGACCCACCGCATAACTGCCACTCCCTGGAAGACACTCTCATCCAGGCCACCGAGTACGCCATGTGCGCACAAGCCGTGGTACATCAGGCTGTCCAGATAGCTCCCAAGTCTCCCGCTACGGCACTGATGCTGACCTCGGCCCATGAGCTAGGTGCGCTGCGCTCATTGCTTGAGTCGGCGCTGATTCAGTTGCAGTTCTTCAAGGCGCCACAGACGCAGCATTGAGGCATCCAGCCGTTCAGGGAGATTGAACAATGACCACCGATGACACCATGCCGAAAACCACGGTTGGCAAGACCAAGTTCTATCAGGGAGAAGGCCATAGCGAACCACTGTTCTGCATTGAGCCGGGCATTCCTTGCCAGCATGCGCGCGAGCAAGCTTCGGAACTGATGGGGTGCGTGCGCGAGATGACGTTGGCCGGGGTGCTGGATAAGAACGAGCAACTGGTTTGGGCTGCGCATTATCTGACAGCGATGGCTAAGGCGCTGATGGATGATGCGGAGCTGGGGATGCGGCGTTGAGGGGTTGGCTGGCGGTGTTTGGCGCTTTGCTGGCTTGGTCAGCAGCCAACTGATTCACAACGGACCGTGGGAGCGGGCTTGCCCGCGATAGACATGTCCTGGAGGTGCTGCCATGAGCGAACGCATACGCCCACCTATGGCCTCCCACAGCCTCGACCTGCACGCTATCTGCGATGTCTGCGGCAAAGGCAGGTCAACCCGACGACACTCCAGCCGCAGCCGGATCCGCCAGCAGCGCCAGAGCAGCAAATGGGCAACCTATATGGCGAATGTTGCTGCAAAACGAGCATTAAGGGGACGAGCATGAATACAGCTTTCGTACTCATGGCGCAGTACAACGGGAAGGCAATTATCTCGCTGGAGCAGCTCTGCACCGACTACTTCACACACCTCACGCCCGAGATGTTCCAGCGCAAGGTGCTCGCCGGCCAGATCAAGATCCCCATTACCCGACTCGAACCGAGCCAAAAGAGTGCCCGGGGGATCCATATTTCTGATCTGGCCCTATACTTGGATCATCAACGGGATGCTGCGCGCAAAGAATGCGCGCAATTAAACAGAGCCTACCGCGCCAGTTAACTATAAACCGCGGCGCCGAGTTTTATCGGCGCCTTGCTAATCTAATCCATAACGCAACCAAACATAATACTGGAAAAGCGCCGTCAGCCCCTTTCCCAGCATTACAACTCAGTAAAAATCGCGATAGGATCCACTATGATTTCATTGTCAGGACGGCAGCGAAATGATCGTTCCAACCCCGCAATTGCAGCGGTGGTAATGGATATGGCCTCACGCATGTTGTGTTCCTCTGTAACTTCATCAGCTTCTGGAACCGGCTCAACAGCACCAACCTGTGTCACCACACCGACCATACAGAATTCAACTTCCGTAAATCTCGAATACTTCTTAACGACCGTATTAATTGGTTCTCTCAAATGATCACGATTGAGATCCGCGGAAACCTTGTAGCCATCAAATCCAACCTCCAACTCAAGAGCCCCATCAAAGGCATACTCCATGACTTCCGAGAGATGCTTCTGAAAGAAGTTGGTATGCTCTGACTGACGGAAATTTTTTATATCGTTAAGTTTTTTTAAACGGCCAATAGCTTCGGATTTAGCAGCACCTGAAAGCGAGTCTAGGTTTTCAGCCAACAATGTTCGCTCGTCATTAGACGTCACTACCCCGAGGGATGGCATGATTGACTCCATCGCTTTTAAAGACCTTACGACCTCCAGGTAGTCGACGATTTTTGCTTTACCTTTTACTTTAACGAGCTGACCATGAGACACACTCCCAAGCACATCACTATAAGTAAGCCCAGTCAAATCTAAAAGTTTATTATCCTCTTTGAGTCGACTCTCAAAAAGCGAATAGGCATAATCATGCAGGAATTTCTTTTCAACACTAGATGCCGTTTTTTCAATAATCTCGGCAATAATCCGCCCACTCCCAACAGGTCCTTTTTGCTCTTCATTTTCCTGTAGGCTTTGCTGCTTTTCTTCCAGGATGTACTCCGTAACGCCTGACATCAACTGCGAAGAGAGGGAGTACACCTTGAAGCGATCAAGGTAAATGAAGTTTTTCACGCTCGGACTTCCTTTTCATAAAGTCGTGATAATATCTTTTGCGAGTATCAATGAATGTCCAAGCCGCAAAAGCTATTCCAGCAACTGCAAACACAGCTGTGAAAATATATATTGTGACTGTCATGTCGTTACTCCCTCGACCCGAATTCGGACGATTTTGACATTCTATCATAAGATACCCAGCAAAGCAAAAGAGAGATCAGCGAGAATATGAGTGAAGAATTCAAAATAGCCTTAACATTTACACTATCAACTATTTCCGACATCAACAGCAGAACATAAAGTCCAGAATAGATCAACATTAGCAGAGCAGAAAAACCCATCATACTATGCTTCCACTCTGCATCATCGAGGTCATGATATTTAATTTCATTGAATATCGAAACCTGCAGCACTATGCCAAATGCAATAAAATCAGAAGGCGCGAGCAAGGAAATCGCCTTCTCACCCTGCGTCAATGAACCTACAAGGAGACGCAAGAAAATCGGAGCCATCCCAAACAACACCGCGTAAATAAACCATCGCATCTTAAGCCCACTAATCTTAATTTCCCGCATACCCATCTCTTATTTTCCTTTAACTCGAGAACCTAACTTCACTTCAGAGCCTAAAATTCTGCCCATCCATTTCCAGTCGTTATACTTATCTCCCCTGCCTCGCAAATGAGCATATCGACGCAAGGAATTCCAATCACGATGACCGGACACACTCGAAACCCTCGGTATATCCCAGTCCATTTCGAACAGCCGGCTCACCCCTTCGTGACGCAAGTCATGAAAGTGCAGATCCTCGATACCCTTCATCTTGCATGCTTTAGACCATGCCGTACCGATTGAATCGGTGTTGTACGGGAATATCTCGCGACACTCTCGGGGCATGCTCTGCACGATTATCCAGGCCTCATCTGGCAAGTAACACCAGACATCGTTGCCAATCTTCTGGCCAGGGTTCTTCATATCCCGCACCTTCACAGCCTGCCGGTGCTCATCCAGGTCTTCCCAAAGGATGCGACTAATCTCGTCCATTCGACGTGTCGAGAAGATTGCGAACGCCATTACCTTGGGCATGTGGATGACGCTTGGGCGCCGCCGCAGCATCTCGAAGAAGTGCTCCAGCACTTTGTCGATTTCATCCAGTGTCGGACGCCGATCGCGCTCACGGCTTCTCATGTTGTAGCCGAACTTCTTCAGCACCAAGCGGGCATCTGGCATTGCCTGCGGATCAATCTCATACCCCCACGCTGCCCTCGCCAGTGACAACACCGAGCCCAGGTGTGCCAGATCATTGCCGGCCGTTTGCGGCTTGACTTCTCCCCCTTCTGGGCTCATGCGCCATAGCGCAAAGTCCACCAGCACCTGCTGGGTAATGTCGGAGTCAACCTTCTCGCCCAAGTAGCTTTTCTTGATGGCGTTCAACGTGCGTCGCTTCGTCTCGCCCAGCGGCCGGGCTTTCTCAGCCTCGACCAGATAGCGCTCGATCATCTGCTTGACCGTCTGCCCTACTCGACTGGCCCGCTCGATCGCACCAGGTTCAGCCAGCTCCGTCTCCCGTCGCTTCGCCCAGGCCACGGCGGCCTGTTTACGGGCGAACGTCTGGCTCTCTTGGTAGACTGTCACCTTATCGCGGTTGATGCGGATCTGAGCTGTGTAGCTGATGGTGCCGTCTGCCTTCTTACGGGGTCTGATCGTTGCCATGAGAATTGGTACACGTCCTGATTCGGTTGGTACATTGTACCAAGCGCTTGGTAAAAACGCCCCATAACCCCCGAAAATCGGTACAGAACACGTTGAACGAAATGACTGCCAAATCAGGCTCTAAGCCAGAAAACATGCGCCCTGAGCCCTCCCGCCGGTTCAGTGTTGCACCGATGATGGACTGGACCGATCGTCATTGCCGCTTCTTCCTACGCCTGCTATCCAAAAACGCCCTGCTCTACACCGAAATGGTCACCACCGGTGCCCTGCTGCACAACGACGCCAACCGTTTCCTGCGCCACGACATATCCGAGCACCCGCTGGCCCTGCAACTGGGCGGCAGTGTGCCGGCGGACCTGGCGGCCTGCGCCAAACTGGCCGAGCAGGCGGGCTATGACGAGGTCAACCTCAACGTCGGCTGCCCCAGCGACCGGGTGCAGAACAACATGATCGGCGCCTGCCTGATGGGCCATCCGGCGCTGGTGGCCGATTGCGTCAAGGCCATGCAGGATGCGGTGAGCATTCCGGTGACGGTCAAGCACCGCATCGGCATCAATGGCCGCGACAGCTATGCCGAGCTGTGCGATTTCGTCGGTCAGGTGCGCGACGCGGGGTGCCGCAGCTTCACCGTGCATGCGCGCATCGCCATCCTCGAAGGGTTGTCGCCCAAGGAAAACCGCGAGATTCCGCCGCTGCGCTACGACATAGCCGCGCAGCTCAAGGCCGATTTCCCGGCGCTGGAACTGGTGCTCAACGGCGGGATCAAGACCCTCGAAGAATGCCACACCCACCTGCAAACCTTCGACGGGGTGATGCTGGGGCGCGAGGCGTACCACAACCCGTACCTGCTGGCGCAGGTGGACCAGCAGCTGTTCGGCAGCCAGGCGCCGGTGGTGAGCCGCAGCGAGGCGATGGAAAAACTGCGTCCGTATATCGTTGCGCACATGCAGAGCGGGGGCGCGATCCATCACATCACCCGGCATATCCTGGGCCTTGGCCAAGGCTTCCCGGGCGCGCGCAAATTCCGCCAGTTGCTCTCGGCCGACATTCACAAGACCGACGCGCCGCTGGCGGTGCTGGACCAGGCCGCCGAGCTGCTGCAAGGGCGCTGAGGGAACCTGCGCCAGGGTTGCGACTCGAAGGCTTGTCGTGCAGTGGCCCCGGCGTCCGGGGCGGCTGCGCAACCCGGCACCAGGCCGGCCCTTGAGTGGCCGCCGGGGCTCGGGTAATGTCGAGCCATTGCACAGGACAGAGCACGCCCATGACCTCCAAGCTGGAACAACTCAAACAGTTCACCACCGTGGTCGCCGACACCGGGGACCTGGACGCCATCACCCGGCTCAAGCCGGTGGACGCCACCACCAACCCGTCGCTGCTGCTCAAGGCTGCCGCCATCCCCGGTTACGCCGATTTGCTCAAGCAGGTCAAAAGCGATGCCAAGGGCAATATCGACCTGGCCTGCGACAAGTTCGCGGTGGCCGTGGGGGCGGGCATTCTCAAGGTGATTCCAGGGCGGATCTCCACCGAAGTGGATGCCCGGTTGTCGTTCGATGAGCCGGCGCTGCTGAAAAAGGCCCAACAGCTGATTGCGCTGTACGAAGCGGCGGGCATACAGCGCGATCGCGTACTGATCAAGCTGGCCTCCACCTGGGAAGGCATCCGCGCCGCCGAGAAACTCGAAAAGCAAGGCATCCAGACCAACCTGACCCTGCTGTTCTCCTTCGCCCAGGCCCAGGCCTGCGCCGATGCCGGGGTGTTCCTGATCTCGCCGTTCGTAGGGCGCATCTACGACTGGTACAAGAAAAGCACCGGCAAAGAGTATGTCGGCGCCGAGGATCCGGGCGTGCAGTCGGTGACCCGCATCTACGACTACTACAAGACCAACGGTTACGACACCGTGGTCATGGGCGCGAGTTTCCGCAACATCGGCCAGATCGAGCAACTGGCCGGCTGCGACCGCCTGACCATCAGCCCTGAGCTGCTGCAACAACTGTCCGACGATCAGGGCGAGCTGCCGCGTATCCTCAAGCCAGGCAATACTGGCGAAGCCAAGCAGCACCTGAGCGAGAGCCAGTTCCGCTGGGCGATGAACGAGGATGCCATGGGCACCGAGAAACTGGCCGAAGGTATCCGCCAATTCGCGCGCGACCAGGAAAAACTGGAGAATCTGATGGCTGACAAGGCCTGAAACATATTCCGGTTGATCGACGGGTGGGGAATGCCGAGCATTCTTCGCCCGTTTTTCGTTGGGGTGGCGAGTAACGCGGATCGCGGGGCACGCCCGGCCCTACGGCTCAACCGCTGTGAATGCGGGTCTGCCCCGCGATAACGCTTTCGACCGCCCACCAAGCCGAGCCTCAGATGTCCCCTGCCGCCCCACTCCCCCTCGTCCTCGCAGGCCCGGTCCTGCGCCGCCTCGAACCCCAGCGCCTGGCGATCTGGCTGGTTGGCTCGCAGCCCTTGCAGCCCGCGTTTTTGCTCGACTTCCCCGGCATCACGCCGCGCCTTTCTTGCGACACCATCGCCGTGGGCGAGCAAGCCTTCGTGCACTTGCTGGACATCCGCTTCGACCACCCACTGCCCTGCGATGTGGCGCTGAGCTACGACGTGCTCCTGGGCAATGGCCAGAGTATCGCCGACTGGGCGCCGCACCTGCTTTACCCAGGCGCCAGCCGGCCCAACCTGGTGCTGCGCACACAGATGGACCAGTTGCTCCACGGCTCCTGCCGCAAGCCACACCACCCGGTAGCGGACGGGCTGCTCTGCGCCGACCGCCTGCTGGCGGCCAATCCATTGCCAGCAGAGCGGCCTGCGGTGTTGCTGATGACCGGCGATCAGGTCTACGCCGACGATGTCGCCGGCCCCATGCTGCGGGCCATCCACACCCTGATCGCGCGCCTGGGCTTGTTCGACGAGGCGTTGGACGGCGCCCTGGTGGACAGTGCCAAGGCGCTGTACCGCCACCCGGCCTGCTATTACCGCCGCCCCGACCTGCTGCCGGCACAAGAGGCCAACGCGTCGCTGCGCGAGCGCTTCTTCGGTGGCAAGCGCAAGCCGATCTTCTCGTCCAGCAACGCCGACAATCATTTGGTGACGTTCGCCGAGGTCATGGCCATGTACCTGCTGGCATGGTCGCCGCTGCCGTGGACATTGGTGGACATGGACATGCCTGCTGGGCTCGCAGCCGAGCACCAAGCCCGCTACCTACGCGAGCTGCCGCTGATCGAGGCGTTTCGCGACGGCCTCGGCCAGGTGGCCCGAGCGATGGCCCACCTGCCCTGCCTGATGATTTTCGACGACCACGACATCACCGACGACTGGAACCTGTCGGCACAGTGGGAGCAGACCGCCTACGGCCATCCGTTCTCACGGCGGATCATCGGCAATGCGCTGTTGGGGTATCTGCTGTGCCAAGGGTGGGGCAACGATCCTGACGCCTGCGCCCCACTGATCGGGCAGTGCCACGACCTGCAACAGGGCAACGCCCAGGATGCCCTGATCGGCGAACTGCTGCGCTTTCAGGGCTGGCAGTACCAACTGCCAAGCAATCCGCCGCTATTGGTGCTGGACACCCGCACTCGCCGCTGGCGTAGCGAGCGCAGCCTGGACAAGCCCTCCGGGCTGCTGGATTGGGAGGCGCTGTGCGAGCTGCAACAGGCTCTGCTCGACCACCCTTCGGCGATCATCGTGTCACCGGCGCCGATTTTCGGGGTCAAGTTGATTGAGGCGGTGCAGCGGGTGTTCAGTGCGCTGGGCTACCCGCTGCTGGTGGACGCCGAGAACTGGATGGCCCACCGCGGCGCCGCCCAGGTGGTGCTGAACATATTCCGCCACTCGCGCACACCGGGGCACTATGTTGTGCTGTCGGGCGATGTGCACTATTCGTTCGTCTACGAAGTGCTGATCCGCCACCGCCAGCACAGCCCGCACCTGTGGCAGGTGACCAGCAGCGGCATCAAGAACGAATTTCCACGGCGCCTGCTGGATGTGCTGGACCGCCTCAACCGCTGGCTCTACTCGCCGCGCTCGCCGCTCAACTGGTTCACCCAGCGCCGGCAAATGGAGGTGGTCCCGCGCGTCCCCAGCCACAGCAAGGCGGGCGAGCGGTTATGGAACAGCGCAGGGTTGGGGCAAGTGTTCTTCGATGCGCAGGGACGACCGGAGCGGGTGTTGCAGCTCAATGCCGATGGAGAACCGGCGACGGAATTCGTCAGACGGGCGTGAGTAGACGCTTGATAGCGTGCTGGCTGCTTCGCGGGTAAATCGGGGCGCCGAACCGCCGCTCCCACAGGCTATGCGGTGCCTGGGAGCAGGCAACCAGCACAGGGATTGAATCAGGAGCGTTCTAGCGCGCTGACCAGGTCATGGAAGGCTTCGCGGTTGGAGTCGTTCAAGCCCATGAGGATCTTGTGCGCCTCCAGCACCTTGGAGCGCACCACGCTCTCGTCCTGGTCCTGCGACGGCAAGTCGGTCAGGCACTCGGGGCAAGGCACTGGGCGATCGACGATGTTGAACACCTGATCGAAGCCCATCGATTGCAGCAGGCGCGAGATGTCCGGGTTGGTGGTCACCACGGTTGGCAACAAGCCGACTTTCTGCCGCGACAGGATCGACAGCTTCGCCAGCAGGCCCAAGGTAGTGCTGTCGATGCTTTCGGTCTCGGTCAGATCGATGACGATGGCCGAGAAGTTCAGCGCTGTGAAGATCTTCTCGATCGTCGCATCCAGCGCCGAGCACAGGGTCAGGCGCACTTCACCGACAAATTTCAGAACGAAGGTGCCGCTCTGTTCGGCGAACTGGATTCTACCGGTAGTCATTCAAGGTTCCTGCTCAACACCAATAGGGCGATATCATCCGGCATCTCCCCAAGCGTAGCCAATTCGAATCGTTGGCGCAGCCCCTCCAGGCTACCCCCCGCCGCCTTGACGATCTCCGGCAAGGCAGCTTCCTTATCTTTGAGTGTGGGCCCCGGCAAAAGGTCCAAGATGCCATCAGACATCAGGGTAAGGCTGAACTGCGGCGGCAGCTCCAGCACCTGATCCTGATAACTGGCCTCATCGAACAACCCCACCGGCAGGCCACGACCTTCAAGGTAGCGCACGCCGTTCGGGGTATACAGCACCGGCAATGGCAAGTGGCCACCGACACTGTAGGTGAGCAGGCCGGTGTCTTCGTCGATGACGCCGCCGACCATGGTCACATGCTTGCCCAGCTTGCAGTTGATCAGCCCACGGTTGATGTGCCCGAGCACTTCCGAGGGCTTGAAGTCGCGCATCTTGCCGCTGCGCTTGAATTCGAACAACAGCCGCGTGGTCATGAACTTGAGCAGCACGGTGACGAATGCCGACGACGCGCCATGCCCGGATACGTCCGCCAGGTAAAAGGCGATGCGCCGCTCATCGACCCGGAAGTAATCGGCAAAATCACCCGACAGATACAACGACGGGATGATCTGGTGCTCGAAGGCGAACTCCCCGGCCACCCACGGGCTCTCCGGGAGCATGTTCATTTGCACCTGGCGCCCGGCGTTCTGGTCTTCCTGTAGCAGGTGCAGGCTGGCTTCGAGTTCGCGGTTGGCCGCCTCGAGCTTGTCGCGGTAGCGCTGGTTTTCCAGGACCAGGTGCGAGCGATCCAAGGCACGCCGCACCGAATGCTCGAGCACCGCCAGGTCTTCCAGGGGTTTGATCAGGTAATCGGCAGCGCCCAGGCGCAAGGCCTCGACTGCATCGCTCATGACCCCGGCACCCGACACCACGATCACCGGCAACTGCGGCGCGCGTTCGCTGATGCGACGAATCAATTCGAGGCCACCCATCTGCGGCATGCGCAGATCGCAGATCACGAGGTCGGGCTGGTGTTCTTCGAAGACCTGGAGCCCCTGCTGGCCATTGCCGGCCTGGAGGACGCTGAAGCCGCTGTCTTCCAGATAGGCGGCGAGGCTGGCACGTACCACGTCGTCGTCATCGATAATCAGCAGCGTTGCACTGGTTTTCTGCATGTGGGCGAACGGCGCCAGATTTGGTTGGCGTAGCGACTGTGGGCGGGCCGACAGACGGCTACTGGAAATGCTCTCTAGCCACTCTCTATTTGAGTTGTAGGACATGAAGACGGGTCCGGCAAATAGGGAGGTGCCCTGTAAGGCGCTGACGGTACTCCCATCCGCCTGGCGTTTCAAGCGCGAGAAGGTAGACTTCCCTGCACTTTACAGGGCAAATCACACAGCGTTATAACAAAGCCGACCAGCGCGACCTGAGGAAAGGATACCGGCATGTCCCAACGTGACTACAGCGAAAAGCGCGATTTTATCCGCATGCGCATCGATACCGAGATCAACCTGGTGCATGCCGGCCAGGTGATCAGCGCCACCTGCATCGACCTCTCAAGCAGCGGCATGCAGGTCAGTGCACCACAGCGTTTTCAGGTGGGTGATCAGCTCGATGTGCACATCAGTTCCGACATCCAGGCCTTGAGCGGCCTGCACGCCAGCACCGAGGTGGTGTGGATCGCCGATCAGCCGGACGGTGCGCAGAAGTTCGGCCTGCGCATCCTGGCGATGCACTGAGCGCCACGCAGACGAAAGGGTTAGTGCCAGTCTGTTAAGCCAATGGGGCCGCTGCGCGACCCCAACTACAGCAACAAAGACTTAACCGACAGGCCCCTGTGCATGAGCGCAACGCTTAGAAGTCGTCTTCGACCTCGCCATCCTTGACCTTGAACTCGCGGTTCTGCAAGTAGGCGTTGCGGATGAAGATGTACTTGTCACCCTGCATCAGCTTCTCGGCCGAGAGCAGGCTGGCACGCGTGTCGATCACGTCCAGGGCGAAGATCGAGTTGCGCGTAGGCACGTGATCGATGTAGCGGTAGGGTTCGGTGTAGCTGTCTGGGTACTTGGCCAGGCCGTCACGCACGGTGCTTGGCCCGAGCAGCGGAATGACCACGTAAGGGCCACTGGGCACGCCCCAGTAACCGAGGGTCTGGCCGAAGTCCTCGTCATTGCGCTGCAGGCCCATCTTGGTGCCCACATCGAAGAAACCGCCCAGGCCGAACGTGGTGTTGACGATCAGCCGCGCGGTGTCGATACCTGCCGCGCGTGGCTTGAGTTGCAACACGTCGTTGGCGAGGTTGGTGACATCGCCGAGGTTGCGGAAGATGTTGTGGATGCCATCTTCGAGAAACTGCGGTGTGACAGCCTGGTAGCCTTGGGCCAACGGCTTGAGGGCATAGGTGTCCACGGTATCGTTGAACCTGAAGATCGGACGGTTCACCGCCTCCCAAGGGTCGTCTTCAGTGGCCGCCTGGGTCGCGGTCATCGGGGCCAGCAGCAGGCTGGCGCAGACACAGGCCTGGGTGATTCGATCGATCACGCCGGCGCCGATCCTACGCATAGATGTCTCTCCATCGGGATTCACGTGTGCAGCGGCCTTTCGCTACTGCAGGTCAAGCCGCCAGTATAATGGCTTGCTCGCCGTTTGATAGCTTCCCACAGCGTTGCTCAACATTTTGTGAACGACCGTTGCGTCATCGCCCAGTCACAATCCCTGGCTAGCCTGGGATGTATTTCAGGGAAGTGACCATGCACGACGCACCCGCCTTCACCGCTGTGTTATTCAGCCTGCGCGGCTGCTTGGTCCACGCCACGCATGGCAACCCGCTGCCCGGCGCCTTGGCATCGCTGGCCAGCCTGCGCGCGCGCCAGGTGCCCTGCATATGGCTCGACGACCTCAGCCCGGCCCAAGGCAAACGCCTGGCCCGAGTACTGCCCGACTGGTTGCCCGGCCAAAGCGCCCCTGCCGGGCCCGCCCCGAATGCCTGCTGGCACGCGCTGATGACCCTGGACAGCCCACGCGTGGCAGGCAGTGTACTGGTCAGTGGCGATCCTTTGATGTTGCAATCAGCCCTGAATGCCGGGCTGTGGACGGTGGGCCTGGCGGCCTGCACCCCAGCGCAAGCCATGACGGCACAGGCACAGGAGCTTGCGCGCGGCAAAGCCACCCTGGCGCTGTACAGCCTCGGTGTGCATTCGGTTATCGACCATCTGGAGGCACTCGACAGTTGCCTGGCGGACATCGCCCTACGTTGGCACAAAGGCGAAAAACCCTGATACAGGGGGCATTGATACCGGTCATGCAAAGCCGCGGCAGGTGGATTACGCTACAAGACAGGCAAGAACCTTTACCGCTTCGCTGAGGTCCATGCCTTGCCAAGCCATTGATGGAGTAAGAACAAATGCCTGCCCGCGAACTGCAAGAACGCCTCAACAGCCTGCGCGAGCAACTGGACCGCAACGTGCCGCTGACGGACGCGGAGCTGGCCAGCCTGCACGAAGAAGCCCGGCAGATAGAGGCCCAGCTCAAGCTCGAAGAAGCCACGCCAGATAACAACCTGGTGGATGGCGTCAACCTGGCCATCGAACGCTTCGAGGCCGATCACCCCGACCTCACCGCCACCTTGCGCAGCATCGCCAACTCGCTGCACAGCATGGGGATCTGACCTACCGACCTCACAGGGGGCCGCACGCGCCCCCACCCTTCTATTTACTGACGCACCAGACGCAGGTTCTGCGGACTGATCGGCGCGGTGCTGCGGTACGGGTTGATGTCCAAGCCACCGCGGCGCACATACCGCGCATACACCGTCAGGTGCTCCGGTTGCAGCAGGTTCTTCAAGTCCAGGTAGATGCGCTCGACGCACTGCTCGTGAAAATCGGCATGCTGGCGGAAGCTGATCAGGTAGGTCAGCAAGCTAGCATGCTCAAGTGCCCGCCCCTTGTACTCGACCACCACGCTGCCCCAGTCCGGTTGGCCGGTGACCGGGCAGTTGGACTTGAGCAGGTGGCTGTGAACGGTTTCCTCCACCAGCCGATCGGGAGCACAGCGCAGTAGCTCCGGTTGCGGGTGGGTATAGTTGCTGATGCTCACATCCAACGCATCGATGCACAGGCCGGGCAAGGCCGTTACACCCTGGGCCTGGACCTCGGCCAGGCTGCTGAGCTTGACCGCCACCGCCTTGCCCGCCGCCTTGGACAGATCTTCGACAAGGCATGCCTGGAGCGCGTCGACGGTGGCGAACACCGTCTGGTTCAGCGAATTGAGGTAGAGCTTGAACGACTTCGACTCGATGATATTCGGCGAATCGCAGGGAATGGCGAACTCACCGATGGCCACCACGGGCTTACCCGAGGGCAACAGCCAAGACAGCTCGAAGCAGTTCCAGAAATCCACACCCTGCCACGGCAGCGCATCACCGCTGACACCCAATTCCGCCCACTTGGCCAGGCGCGGGATGGGGAACAGCAGTTCGGGGGAGTAGGTGGCGATGTACTCGCTGGACTTGCCCAGCGGGGAATGTTCGGCGGCGGGATGCATGGAAACTGACCTGAAGGTTCGAAATAACCCCTAGTCTACCGGTTTTGCGCCCCGCCTTGGAGCGCTGCTCACTCGATGCTCAGTGGCCCGACCATGCCGGCTTGGTAATGTCCGGGCACATTGCAGGCGAACTCGATGGGCGCGGACTTGCGGAAGGTCCAGGTCAGCTCTGCACGCTGGCCGGGCTGCACCAGCACGGTATTGCCAGCACCATGAGCATGCCCATCGCCCGCTTTCATCTGGCCATGGTCCATAGTGCCGTGGTCCATGCCCTCATGGTTCATACCAGCACTGAACACTTTGCCCTGCATGGCCAGCATCTCTTTCTGATGTTCGGCATGCATGGCCTTGTCACCCAGGTTGAACTCATGCGGCAACTGGCCTTGGTTGATCAGCACGAAGCGTACGGTTTCACCCGCCTTCACCGTCAGCGCCTTGGGCTCGAAGGCGATATCCTTGAGCACCACCTCGACGGTGCGGGTAGCCTTGGCCGCAGGCGCAGGCTCGCCGAAGGCGAAGGTGTCGGCCAGGCTCGGCAGGCTGACCAGCGCGAGGGCGGTAGTGAAGAACAGGTGTTTCATCGCAGGCTCCGAATCATGCAGGGAATACCGCCATTTTCACGGGGGCTGGCTGGCAACTGGCTGACAGGCAGATTACAACGTTGTCAGCTTGGCTGAGCAGGCAGATCGTCGCGTATCATCCCTGGCACGATGCGCTCGCGCAGGCTGGCACCGTTGGAGCCCTGATGAAACTACTGATCGTCGAAGACCAGGCCAAGACCGGCCAGTACCTTGCCCAAGGCCTGAGCGAAGCAGGTTTTGCCATCGAACTTGCCGCCGACGGCGACACCGGCCAGCACCTGGCGCTGACCGGCGACCATGACTTGCTGATACTCGATGTGATGCTGCCAGGGCGCGACGGCTGGCAGATCCTGCAAGCCGTGCGCCAGGCCGGACGAGGCACCCCGGTGCTATTTCTCACTGCCCGCGACGCCATCGAAGACCGCGTCCACGGCCTGGAGCTGGGCGCCGACGACTACCTGGTCAAACCCTTTGCCTTCGCCGAGTTGCTGGCCCGGGTACGCACCTTGCTACGGCGCGGCGCCAGCAACACCCAGGACAGTTGCCTGAGCCTGGCAGACCTGCGCCTGGACCTGATCCGCCGCCGTGCCGAACGCAACGGCACGCGCATCGACCTGACCGCCAAGGAATTCGCCTTGCTCGAACTGCTGCTGCGCCGTCAGGGCGAGGTGCTGCCCAAGTCGCTGATTGCCTCGCAGGTGTGGGACATGAACTTCGACAGCGACACCAATGTGATCGAAGTGGCTATCCGCCGCCTACGCCTGAAGATCGACGATCCGCACCCGCTCAAGCTCATCCACACCGTACGCGGCATGGGCTATGTCCTCGAAGAGCGCCAGGACTGATGCCGCGCCTGTCGCTCGCCAGCCGCCTGGCCCTGTTGTTCGCAGCCTGCACCGCCACGGTGTCGCTGGGTGCCGGCTTGCTGTTCAGCCATGCCAGCGCCCAACACTTCATCGAACTCGATCAACAGTTGCTCAGTGCACGCCTGTCAGTGATGCGCAGCCTGCTCGACGGTGTCCACACCCCATCGCAGTTGTCCGCCCGCCTGCCAGCAGTGCTGGGCGAGCTGAGCCATCAGTCCGACCTGGCGCTGCAAGTGCGCGGCAGCGATGGCACGCTATGGTTCGCCAGCCGCCCCGGCCTGCCCGACGCGCCCAGCCCCACAGGCCTTGCCACGCTGCATGCGCTCGACACCGACTACCGCAGCCTGAGCCAACCCGGCACACCGCAGTTGACCTTGTTGCTCGACATCACCCATCACCAGCATTTCTTACAGGGCATGCAGCGCCTGATCTGGCTGACCGTCGGGCTGTCTGCCCTGGCCACCGCCTTGCTCGGGGCCTGGGCCGCACGTCGCGGACTCAAGCCGCTGCGCCAGATGGGCAAGGTAGCGGCCAGCGTCAACGCCCGCTCGCTGACCACACGCCTGCCGCAGGCACAAATGCCCGAAGAACTCGCGGCATTGGCAGGCACGGTGAATGCCATGCTGCAACGCCTGGACGACGCCTTCCAGCGCCTATCGGCGTTCAGCGCCGATATCGCCCATGAGCTGCGTACACCGTTGTCCAACCTGCTCACCCACACCCAGGTCACCCTCACCCGCCCGCGCAGCCTGGAAGATTACCGCGAAGCCCTGCACAGTAACCTCGAAGAGCTGCAATGGATGGCGCAACTGGTCAACGACATGCTCTACCTGGCCAAGGCCGACCACGGACTGATCACCCCTACCCGCCAGCCGCTGGACCTGGCGAGCGAGGCCGATGCGCTGTTGGAGTTCTACGCGCCGCTGGCAGAGGAGGCCGCGGTGCGGCTGCGCCGCGAAGGTACGGCGCACGTGCAGGGCGACCGTCATATGCTGCGCCGCGCGCTGTCCAACCTGCTGGACAATGCCCTGCGTTTCACCCCCGAGGGTGGCGAGATCCGCGTGACACTGGACGATGGGGTGCGCATCTGCGTAGCCAACACCGGGCCGGCCATCGAGCCTGCGCTGCTGGAGCGCCTGTTCGACCGTTTCTACCGGGTAGACCCGTCGCGCCAGGTGAGCAACAGCGAGCATGCAGGATTGGGGCTGGCGATCACCCGCTCGATCGTGCAGGCGCACGGAGGGAGCATTCGCGCGACGTGTGCACAGGGGTGGACGCGGTTCGTGATCGAACTACCTGGAGCCGTATGACCAGGGCTGCTTTGCAGCCCTTCGCCGTGCTCCAATATTCCGGCAAGCCCGCGCCAACAGGGACGTGAGCGGGTTACTCGTAACGCAACGCCATCGCCGGCTCGATCTGCGAAGCACGGTAGGCGGGGTAAATCGTCGCCAGGAAGCTCATGATCAGACCAGCCGTGCAAATCAGCAGTACATCGCCCACTTGCAGGTCCGACGGCAAGCTGCTGATGAAGTAGAGGTCGGAGGTAAAGATGTGCCGGCCACTGACCCGCTCCAGCCAGCCGACCACCTCGCTCACATTGATTGCCAACAGCACCCCCAGCACTCCACCGATCAACGTACCGACAATGCCGATCAGACTGCCTTGTACCATGAACGTGCCCATGATCTGCGCCGGCGTGGCACCGAGGGTACGCAGGATCGCAATGTCCGCGCCCTTGTCGTTCACTACCATCACCAAGGTGGCGATGATGTTGAACGCGGCGACCGCGATGATCATCAGCAGCAACAGGCCGATCATGGTTTTTTCCATTTTCATCGCGCTGAACAGGCTGCCTTGGGTATGCGACCAGTCATCGGCGCGGTAGCCCTCGCCCAACCCAGCGGCAATCGCCTTGGACACCTGTGGCGCGGCGTACAGGTCCTGCAGCTTCAGGCGCACACCTTGCACCTGGCCCGCTGCCCAGCGCTGCATCGCCGCGGCATCGGCGATATGGATGTAGGCTTGCGAGCCATCGAGTTCCGCACCGACCTTGAAGATGCCCGCCACCGTAAGGCGCTGCATGCGCGGGGTGATGCCGCCCGGCTCGCTGCTGAGTTCGGGTACGATCAGGGTCAGCTTGTCGCCGGTATTCAAGCGAAAGCGCCGTGCAGTCAACTCGCCGATCACCACCCCGTACTCGCCTGCCACCAGGTTCTGCAGGCTGCCCTGGACGATGTGCTGAGCGACGATGGACACCTTGGGCTCTTCGCTGGGATCGATGCCAGCCACCTGGATCGGCTGCATCGCCCCCCTGTAGGAAAGCATGCCTTCCATTTCGGTGATGGGCGCGGTGGCGATCACCGCCGGATTGGCCTCGGCGGCGGCAGCCACCTTGCGCCAGTCATCCAGCGGCTGCACGCCGAGGATCGCAGCGTGCGGCACCAACCCCAGCACCCGTGAACTCATCTCGCGCTGGAAGCCGTTCATCACCGACAGCACCGTGATCATCGCCACGACGCCGAGCGACAGGCCGATCATCGAGGTCAAGGAGATGAACGAGATGAAGTGGTTGCGGCGCCTGGCACGGGTGTAGCGAGCACCGATGAACAAGGGCAAGGGTCTGAACATGAACAGGAACACCCAATGAAATAGTGAAACGGGGCGCGCTCAGCGCACCCCGCGCAAGCGGCTCAGATCGCGATCAGGCGACCGTCTTCCAGGCGCAGCACGCGGTCCATCTGGCGCGCCAGGTTGAGGTCGTGGGTCACCACCAGGAAAGCGGTCTGCGAACGATTCGACAGCTCCTGCATCAGTTCCTGGATGCCCTGGGCGGTGTGATGGTCAAGGTTGCCGGTGGGTTCGTCGAGCATCACCAGGCCCGGACGATTGACCAGGGCACGGGCGATGGCCACGCGCTGGCGCTCACCGCCCGACAGCTCGGCTGGTTTATGGTGCAAGCGGTGCCCGAGCCCCACGCGCTTGAGCAGTCCCTCGGCACGTTCGCGCGCCTCGCTGATCGACGTCTTGCCGATCAGCAGCGGCATGCAGGCGTTCTCCAGGGCGGTGAACTCAGGCAACAAGTGGTGGAACTGGTAGACGAAGCCCAACGCTCGGTTGCGCAGCAGGCCACGGGCACGTTCGCCCAGCGCCGACAGCTCTTCACCGGCCAGCCAGACACTGCCGGTACTCGGGGTGTCCAGCCCGCCCAGCAGGTTGAGCAAGGTGCTTTTGCCCGACCCCGAACTGCCGACGATAGCGACCCGCTCACCGGGATGCAGCTCAAGGTTCAGGCCAGACAGCACCTGCACCGACTCCGGGCCTTCGTCGTAGCTCTTGCCCAGGTTGCGGCAGCTCAACACGGCTTTATCACTCATGCGCGACTCACTCATAACGTAGCGCCTCCGCAGGCTGGGTGCGCGAAGCGCGCCAGGCCGGATAGAGGGTTGCGAAGAAACTCAGGGCAAATGCCGCCCCACAGATCATGTACACGTCCTGGGCCTGAAGCTGCGACGGCAGGTAATCGATGAAGTACACATCGGCATTGAGGAACTTGTGCCCGATCAGGGTCTCGATACCGGCAATCGCGGCGCTGACGTTCAGCGCGCCGAGAATGCCCAGCACCGCGCCGATGGCCGTGCCGACCACGCCGATCACCGTGCCCTGAACCATGAAGATGGCCATGATCTGCCGCGGAGTCGCACCCAGGGTGCGCAGGATGGCGATGTCGCCACGCTTGTCGTTGACCACCATGACCAGGGTGGAAATGATGTTGAACGCGGCAACGGCCACGATCATCAGCAGCAACAGGGCGATCATGGATTTTTCCATGCGAATGGCCTGGTACAAGTTGCCTTGGGTGCGGGTCCAGTCACGTGGGTAGAACTGCTGCTCGCCCAACCGCTGGGCGATCGCATAGGCCACACGCGGGGCTTCGAACAGGTCCTCGAACTTCAGGCGCAGGCCCTGCACCTGGTCGGGCTTCCAGCGGTGCAGGCGGGACAGGTCGGAGATATTGGTCAAGCCCAGGAAGCCGTCGATTTCACCGGCCCCGACATGGAACAGACCGACCACGGTAAAGCGCTTCATGCGCGGGAAGATCCCGGCCGGAGTGACGCTCACCTCGGGGGCGATGAAGGTCAGTTTGTCGCCCACGGTCACGCCCAGCTTCTGCGCCGCCTTGTCGCCAATCATGATGCCCCACTCGCCCGGCGCCAGCGCCTCGAGCCCGCCCTTGAGCACGAAGTTGTCGATGATCGACACATCGCGCTCACGTACAGGATCGACACCATTGAGCAGCACCTTCTGCACCTTGCCATCGTGCGTGAGCAGGCCCTGCATCTGGGTGAACGGCGCCACCGCCAGCACCTGCTGATTCTGCTTTACTTGAGAGGCAAGGGATTGCCAGTCGTCGATCGGCTGGCCGGTCTCCAACGTGGCGTGAGGGACCATGCCCAGCACGCGGGTACGCAGTTCGTGGTCGAAGCCGTTCATCACCGACAGCACCACGATCATCACCACCACGCCCAAGGCGAGGCCGATCATCGAGGTGAGCGAAATGAACGATACGAAATGGTTGCGACGCTTGGCACGGGTGTAACGCGTACCAATGAATACGAAAAGAGGTCTGAACATGTCGGGGCTTGTTCGGATGAAAGGGAACGTCCTTGTGGCGAGGCGCTTACGGCGGCTTTACACTCGGACCACCGCCGTAACCTAGGGTTCGCCATGACGACATTAGACGAAGAAGATCGCCGCGAATACTACCGCATCGAAGATCGGATCGCACTTCAAATCAGCCCTCTGAGCGCGGCCGAAGCCCTTGAAACAGAACTGTTGCAGGATGATTCCCCGCTGTTCAACCTGCTCAGCGAGCTGCACCTGTCGGACTTCGAATCGCAGCACCTGTTGCGCCAGCTGAGCGAAAAAGACCGCACCCTGGCCGCCTTCCTGCGCGCTCAGAACAAACGCCTCGACCTGCTCAGCTCGGTAGTGGCCCACACGCTGATCGGCGAGATCGGCGCACCGGTGCCGGTGATCATCTCCGAAGGTGGCATTGAATTCGCCCAGGCGCGCTCGATCGCCCCCGGCACCCGAGTCAAAGTGAAGATGGTACTGATGCCTCGGGCACACGGCCTGTTGCTGCGCGGCAAGGTCACGCACTGCGACGCGCGCGCCGACGGACGTTTCGAGGTGGGCACCGAATTCATCGACATGACCGACGCCCAGCGCCAGTTGCTGGCCCGCTACATCCTCCAGCGCCAGCAGCAACAGCGACGCCAGGCCCTGGAACAGAACGACCCGGCCCCCTGAGCCTCATTACCTGAACTTGAAGGAACGAACGTGACCCTGATCTACGGCCACCGCGGCGCCAAGGGCGAAGCCCCCGAGAACACCCTGACCAGCTTCCGCCAGTGCCTCGCCCATGGCGTGACCCGCTGCGAACTGGACCTGCACCTGTCAGCCGACAACGAGCTGATGGTGATCCACGACCCGACCCTCAAGCGCACCACCGGACGACGCGGCAAGGTGGTCGAGCACACCGCCGCCGACCTGGCCAGCTATGACGCGCGCAAAGGCGGGCCGGGGCATGTCCAACCCTGCCCGATTCCACGGCTGGAAGAACTGTTCGAAAAATGCCCCTTCGAGCACTGGCAACTGGAAGTCAAGAGCGCCTCACGCACACGCGCGGCCAGCACAGTGCTGGCGATTCGTGAACTGGCCCAGCAGCATGGCCTGCTCGACAAGATCACCATCACCTCCAGCTCCCGCGAGGTGCTGGGTGCCGCGCTCGAACTGGTGCCGGATGTGAAACGTGGACTGGTGGCTGAATACGCCTGGCTCGACCCACTGAAGGTCGCGCAGAACTATCAGTGCGAAATGCTGGCACTGAACTGGACGCTGTGTACCCCCGAACGCCTGATCAAGGCACAGAAACAGGGGTTGCACGTGTCGGTGTGGACGGTCAACGAACCGGCACTGATGCGCCGGCTCGCTGATTTTGGCGTGGACAGCCTGATTACAGACTTTCCCGGTTTGGCCAAGACCACCCTCGGGTAGGGCTGAAATCGGTCTCCCCGACCGGCTCAGGCCACCGGCCGGAGCCGCTCAAAAAAGCCGGTTCAGACCGTCATAGGCAGCTACCCGATAGGCTTCGGCCATGGTCGGGTAGTTGAAGGTGGTGTTGACGAAGTACTTCAGGTTATTCAGCTCGCCCGGCTGATTCATGATCGCCTGACCAATGTGCACGATCTCCGATGCCTGGTAGCCGAAGCAGTGCACGCCGAGGATCTGCAAGGTCTCGCGGTGGAACAGAATCTTCAGCATGCCTTGCGGCTCGCCGGCGATCTGCGCCCGGGCCATGCTCTTGAAGAACGCCTTGCCGACTTCGTACGGCACTTTGGCCTGGGTCAGCTCCTGCTCGTTCTTGCCGATCGAGCTGATTTCCGGGATGGTGTAGATCCCCGTCGGCACGTCATCGACGAAGCGCCAGCTGCCGTTGTCGACGATGCTGCCGGCCGCCGAACGGCCCTGGTCGTGGGCAGCACTGGCCAGGCTCGGCCAGCCGATCACATCGCCAGCACCGTAGATGTTCGGCACGCTGGTACGGTAGGCCTCGTCCACTTCGATCTGGCCACGGCTGTTGACCTTGATGCCGATGTTCTCCAGACCCAGCTTGTCGGTATTTCCGGTACGGCCGTTGCACCACAGCAAGGCGTCGGCCTTGATCTTCTTGCCCGATTTCAGGTGCAGGATCACGCCATTGTCCAGGCCTTCGACCCGCTCGTAATCTTCGTTGTGGCGAACGGTGATGTTGTTGTTGCTGAAGTGATAGCTCAGGGCCTGGGAAATTTCCGAGTCCAAGAAGCTCAGCAACTGGCCACGGTTGTCCACCAGTTCCACCAACACGCCCAGGCCACTGAAGATCGAGGCGTATTCGCAACCGATCACTCCAGCGCCGTAGACAATCAGCTTGCGCGGGGTGTGGCTCAGGCTGAGGATGGTGTCGCTGTCATAGACACGCGGGTGGTTGAAGTCGATGTCGGCCGGACGGTAAGGGCGCGAACCGGTCGCGATGATGATGTGCTTGGCATTGAGCTTTTCCACCACCCCGTTGGAGCAGACCACTTCGACGGTCTGCTCGTCGGCGAAGCTGCCGGTGCCAACGAACACATCGACGCGGTTGCGGGCGTAGTAACCGGTCCGCGAGGCAACCTGCTTGCTGATCACCTTCTCGGCGCTCTTGAGCACGTCCGGGAAGGAGAACCAGCGCGGCTCGCCGATGGCTCGGAACATCGGATTGGTGTTGAACTGCATGATCTGCCGCACGGAGTGACGCAGCGCCTTGGACGGAATGGTGCCAAGGTGGGTGCAGTTGCCGCCGACCTGGCGACGGCTGTCGACCATCGCCACCTTGCGCCCTGCTTTGGCGGCGTTCATTGCCGCGCCTTCTCCGGCCGGGCCGGAACCCAGCACCACTACGTCGTAGTTATAGACAGCCATGCGTACTCCTTCAGAACTGGCCCGCGAGTCACGGTGGCTCGCGGTGCGCGATCATGCCGCCGGGGCGCCATGAAAAAATTCGGGTGCAGTCTAATCAAGCGTGAACGCCGCGCACATTAACCCTTGGTCGCGTCGTAGGCCAATGTTGCCTGCACTACATATGGTTCCACCGATTCCCTGGCGGCGATCATCCGTGGGTTGCCTTTCACTCGCCTTTCACCGCCCGTTCGAATGCAGGCGTGCTACGGGAGACGAAGCCACCCCCGCTGCGGGTCACCCCTGCCACAACAATCCGTCAGGCTCCGACGGCGCAAGAAAAGCGCCGGCCATTGTCCTTGAAATACTGCCGATAGTCATCCGAGGTCGACACCCGCCAGCGGCTGCAATCAATAACGGCAGGCACCGACGTCACAGCGGTGCGCGCAAAAAAAACGGGAACCCGAAGGTTCCCGTTTGCTCAACGTATCAGCAGCGGATCAGCGTGGAAACGCTGGTGGGTTCACACCCGCCATGTCTTCCATCACGCGCACGACCTGGCAGCTGTAGCCGAACTCGTTGTCGTACCAGACATAGAGCACAACACGGTTGTCGTTGCAGATGGTCGCCTCGGCGTCCACCACACCGGCGTGGCGCGAGCCGACGAAGTCGGTGGAGACGACTTCCTGGGAGCTTACGTAGTCGATCTGCTTGTGCAGGTCCGAGTGCATGGCGGTCTGGCGCAGGTACTCGTTCAGCTCTTCGCGGTTGGTGGCCTTTTCCAGGTTCAGGTTCAGGATGGCCATCGACACGTTCGGCGTTGGAACACGGATCGCGTTACCGGTCAGCTTGCCCTTGAGCACTGGCAGCGCCTTGGCAGCGGCGGTGGCAGCACCGGTCTCGGTGATGACCATGTTCAGCGGCGCGGCGCGGCCACGACGGCTGCCCTTGTGGAAGTTGTCGATCAGGTTCTGGTCGTTGGTGAACGAGTGAACGGTTTCGACGTGGCCGTTGATGATGCCGTACTGGTCGTTGATCGCCTTGAGCACCGGCACGATGGCGTTGGTGGTGCAGGACGCCGCCGAGATGATCTTGTCATCGGCAGTGATGTCGCCGTGGTTGATGCCGTGCACGATGTTCTTCAGCGCGCCCTTGCCAGGTGCGGTGAGGATCACGCGGGCAGCGCCCGGGCAGGCCAGGTGCTGGCCCAGGCCGTCGGCGTCACGCCATACACCGGTGTTGTCGACGATCAGGGCATCGTTGATACCGTACTGGGTGTAGTCGACTTCGCTCGGGCTCTTGGCGTAGATGACCTGGATCAGGTTGCCGTTGGCGGTGATGGTGTTGTTGGCTTCGTCGATGACGATGGTGCCATCGAACGGACCGTGTACCGAGTCGCGGCGCAGCAGGCTGGCGCGCTTGGTCAGGTCGTTCTCGGCGCCCTTGCGCACGACGATGGCGCGCAGGCGCAGGCCGTCGCCACCACCGGTTTTTTCGATCAGGATGCGCGCCAGCAGGCGGCCGATGCGGCCGAAGCCGTACAGCACGACGTCGGTGCCCTTGCGTGCGGAAACGTTTTGCTGACCCACGACATCGACCAGTTCGTCACGCACGAACTGCTCGGCGCTGCGGCCATTGCCTTCGGCCTTGAACTTGTTGGCCAACTTGCCCAGGTCGACCGAAGCGGCGCCCAGTTTCAGCTCGCTCATGGCCTTGAGCAGCGGGAATGTCTCGTGGACGGACAGTTCGGTTTCGTCAGCCTGACGGTGACGGGCAAAGCGGTGCGCTTTGAGGATCGAGATAACCGAACGGTTGATCAGGCTGCGGCCATAGATCGAGCTCACCACGTTATTGTTGCGGTAGAGCTGACCGATAAGCGGGATCATCGCTTCAGCCAGGGCTTCACGATCGATCCACTCACCAAGACACTGGTCGGGCTTCTGAGTCACGGTAACCTTCCACATGTAGGGGAACAAAAAAGGGGCTACATTATGACGCCCCGCGGCGTATCGGGCAATGAGCGCCTGTCGTCGGCCACAACCCCCGCCATCAGGCCCTTTCTAGCCTGACAGCGCGCGCCGTCACCGGTACAATCGGTCTCTTTGCCGCAACGCTTGGAGTCCAATCTCCCGTGTCAGTTCTGCGCCTACCGCAAATGTCGGCCACGGCCGGCAAACAAACCTGGGGCAACCTGCCTGGGGCCGCCTTGAGCCTGGCCATCGCCGAGGCCGCCAACAGCGCCGGGCGTTTCACCCTGCTGCTGACGGCCGACAGTCAGTCCGCCGATCGCCTGGAACAGGAGCTGCGCTTCTTCGCACCCGAGCTTCCGGTGCTGCCCTTCCCCGACTGGGAAACCCTGCCCTACGACTTGTTCTCGCCGCACCAGGACATCATCTCGCAGCGCATCGCCAGCCTTTACCGGCTGCCGGAACTGGACCACGGCATTCTCGTGGTGCCGGTGACCACCGCCCTGCACCGCCTGGCCCCGACGCGCTTCCTGCTGGGCAGTAGCCTGGTACTGGACGTTGGCCAGAAAATCGACGTCGAACAGATGCGCACGCGCCTGGAAGCCAGCGGCTATCGCTGCGTCGATACGGTCTACGAGCATGGCGAGTTCGCCGTGCGCGGGGCGCTGATCGACCTGTTCCCGATGGGCAGCAAGGCCCCCTACCGCATCGATCTGTTCGACGACGAGATCGAGACCCTGCGCACCTTCGACCCGGAAACTCAACGTTCGATCGACAAAGTCGACTCGGTACGCCTGCTGCCGGCGCGCGAGTTCCCGATGCACAAGGACGAAGTGACGCGCTTCAAGGCGCGTTTTCGCGAACGCTTCGACGTCGACTTCCGCCGCAGCGCGATCTTCCAGGACCTGACCAGCGGCATCATCCCTGCCGGCATCGAGTACTACCTGCCGCTGTTCTTCGAAGAAACCGCCACCTTGTTCGACTACCTGCCCGCCGACACCCAGGTGTTTTCGCTGCCAGGCGTCGAGCAAGCCGCCGAGCACTTCTGGAACGACGTGCGCGGGCGCTACGAGGAGCGCCGTGGCGACCTCAGCCGCCCCCTGCTACCACCGGCAGAGTTGTTCATGCCGGTCGAGGACTGTTTTGCCCGCCTCAAGCAGTGGCCGCGTGTGGTGGTCAGTGCCGAAGACCTCGAGCCTGGCGCGGGGCGCGAGCGTTTTCCGGCGCGCGCCTTGCCGAACCTGGCGATCGAGGCCAAGGCCAACCAACCGCTGGCAGAGCTGTCGAGTTTCCTCGATCAGTTCGGCGGCCGAGTGCTGTTCACCGCCGAATCCGCTGGCCGTCGCGAGGTGCTGCTGGAGTTGCTCGAACGCCTCAAGCTGCGCCCGAAAAGCGTCGACAGCTGGGCCGACTTCATCACCGGCAAGGAGCGCCTGGCGATCACCATCGCGCCATTGGACGACGGCCTGCTGCTGGACGATCCGGCCCTCGCACTGATCGCCGAAAGCCCGCTGTTCGGCCAACGTGTGATGCAGCGCCGACGCCGCGAGAAGCGCGGCGAGGCGGCCAACGATGCGGTCATCAAGAACCTCACCGAACTGCGCGAAGGCGCGCCGGTGGTGCACATCGACCACGGCGTGGGCCGCTACCTGGGCCTGGCCACGCTGGAAATCGACAGCCAGGTCGCCGAGTTCCTCACCCTGGAATACGCCGAGGGCGCCAAGCTCTACGTGCCGGTGGCCAACCTGCACCTGATCGCGCGTTACACCGGCAGCGACGATGCCCTGGCACCGCTGCACCGACTGGGCTCTGAAACCTGGCAGAAGGCTAAACGCAAAGCCGCCGAACAGGTGCGCGACGTCGCTGCCGAACTGCTCGACATCTATGCCCGGCGCGCCGCACGCAAAGGCTATGCGTTCGCCGATCCGGCCGCCGACTACGCCACCTTCAGCGCCGGCTTCCCGTTCGAAGAAACCCCCGACCAGCAGGCCGCCATCGAGGCGGTCCGGCTCGACATGCTGGCGGCCAAGCCAATGGATCGCCTGGTGTGCGGCGATGTCGGCTTCGGCAAGACCGAAGTGGCCATGCGCGCAGCCTTCATTGCCGTACACAGCGGCCGCCAGGTGGCGGTACTGGTGCCCACCACGCTGCTCGCGCAGCAGCACTACAACAGCTTCCGCGACCGCTTCGCCGAGTGGCCGGTCAAGGTCGAGGTGATGAGCCGCTTCAAGTCCGCCAAGGAGGTCGCCAATGCCGCCGCCGAGCTGGCCGAAGGCAAGATCGATATCCTCATCGGCACCCACAAGCTGCTGCAGGACGATGTGCGCTTCAAGGACCTGGGCCTGGCGATCATCGACGAAGAGCACCGTTTTGGTGTGCGTCAGAAAGAGCAGCTCAAGGCCCTGCGCAGCGAGGTGGACATCCTCACCCTGACCGCAACGCCGATCCCGCGCACACTGAATATGGCCGTCGCAGGCATGCGCGACCTGTCGATCATCGCCACCCCACCGGCTCGCCGCCTGTCGGTGCGCACCTTCGTCATGGAGCAGAACAAGAGCACCATCAAGGAAGCGCTGCTGCGCGAACTGCTGCGCGGCGGCCAGGTGTACTACCTGCACAACGACGTCAAGACCATCGAGAAATGCGCCGCCGACCTGGCCGAACTGGTCCCCGAAGCGCGCATCGGCATCGGCCACGGGCAGATGCGCGAGCGTGAACTCGAACAGGTCATGAGCGACTTCTACCACAAGCGCTTCAACGTGCTGATCGCCTCGACCATCATCGAGACCGGCATCGATGTACCCAGCGCCAATACCATCGTCATCGAGCGCGCCGACAAGTTCGGCCTGGCCCAGTTGCACCAGCTGCGCGGCCGGGTCGGGCGCAGCCATCACCAGGCCTATGCCTACCTGCTGACGCCACCGCGCCAACAGATCAGCAGCGACGCCGAGAAACGCCTGGAAGCCATCGCCAACACCCAGGACCTCGGCGCAGGCTTCGTGCTAGCGACCAACGACCTGGAGATCCGGGGCGCCGGCGAGTTGCTCGGCGAAGGCCAGAGCGGGCAGATCCAGGCCGTGGGTTTCACCCTCTACATGGAAATGCTCGAACGCGCGGTCAAGGCAATCCGCAAAGGCACTCAGCCCAACCTGGAGCAGCCGCTGGGTGGCGGCCCGGAGATCAACCTGCGCCTGCCGGCGTTGATCCCCGAAGACTACCTGCCCGATGTGCATGCGCGACTGATCCTGTACAAGCGCATCGCCTCAGCCACCGACGAAGAAGGCCTCAAGGACCTGCAAGTGGAGATGATCGACCGCTTCGGCCTGCTGCCTGAGCCGTCCAAGAACCTGATGCGCCTGACGCAGCTCAAGCTGCAAGCAGAAAAGCTCGGCATCAAGAAGGTCGATGCCGGCCCCAACGGCGGCAAGCTGGAGTTCGAAGCCGAGACCCCGGTCGATCCACTGACCCTGATCAAGCTGATCCAGGGCCAACCCAAACGCTACAAGTTCGAAGGCGCGACCCAGTTCCGTTTCCTGGTGCCGATGGAACGCCCCGAAGAACGCTTCAATACTCTGGAGGCGCTGTTCGAGCGCCTGACCCCCCAAACGAACTAAGGAAGCTGCATGCGTGCCATCCGTAATCTGACCCTGTTGCTGGCGCTTTTCGCGCCAGCCGCCTTCGCCGAGGGCCCGTATCAGGTGGAAATGATCCTGGTCCGGCAGAACGCCGTGCAGGCCGTCACCAGCCCGTTCGCACCGGAAAACTGGAGCGCAGGCGCGCCGCGCCTGGAAAAGGCCGCCGAGCGCCCGCCGATGCTGGACGATGAAATCACCCGCCTGCAGGCCACGCCCAGCTACACCGTACTGCTGCACAAGGCCTGGCAGCAGCAGGTCGGCAGCGAGCCAAGCCGCATCGCCCTAGGCAGCGGCGAGGAACAGTTCGGCCACTTCCCGATCGAAGGTAACCTGAGCATTACCGAAGGCCGCTTCATCAGCGTCGAAGCCAATTTCTGGGTCAACCAGCTCGACGGCAACGGCAGCGTGCTGCAAAGCGAGCAGTTCAGGCAGAGCAACAGCAACATGAAGGCCGGGCAACTGACCTTCCTCGACGGTGGCCACTTGGCCGTGTTGCTCAAGGTAACCCCTGCCGGCATGCGCAAGGTGCCGGTAATGGATCCGGAGATGATGGAGCAGTGAAGTGAGTCAGGCCGAGGTGCATAAGCTGCTGGGCGAGCATCCTGGCTGGACCCGTTCGTTCGCCGGGCCCGCCCTGCAACGCGGCGAGCGTTACGCGCAGCAGGACCGCGTCGAACTGAACGCCTGCGGTGTCACCCATATCGAAGCGCACTGCCGTGGCAGCGAAGGCCAGCACTACCAGCAGCACATCGAGTTACGCATTCAGGGGCGCCACTGCCAGGTCAACGGGCGTTGCAGTTGTCCGGTTGGCTACAACTGCAAGCATTGTGCGGCGGTGCTCTATTGCCTGAGCGCAGGCGCGACGCCCGAGGCCAGCCAAGGCGACGCCCTTCCGGCTGACCTGCAGCGCTGGCTCAACGGCCTCGAACAACCGGCAGCGCCGCCGAGCGGGCGCGAAGAAAAACGCGGACGGATGGTCTGCTACCAGCTGTGCTTCACCGACGACGGCTACGCCCTGCGTGTGCGCAAGGGCACCCAGCAAGAAGACCGCATACGCTACAGTCGCGTGCAGTCGCTCTACGAACTGCTCTACGAACCGCCACGTTTCGTACAGGAAGAAGACACCCGCATCTTGCGCCTGCTATCGGCGCTCAACCTGCCCAGCGGCGCCGAGCGCGGCTACCCGCTCAAGGGCCAGGAAGGCGGTGAGCTGCTGCAACGCGCACTGGATACCGGACGCCTGTTCTTCGACGAAGACCTGCCACTGATACGCCAGGGTGCGCTACGCGCGGCCGACTTTCGCTGGGTGCGTCTGGATAACGGCAGCTACCGGGGCCTCTGGTACAGCGCAAAAGAGCCGTTGCCCTGCGTACTGGCGTTGCTGCCGCTGTACTACTTCGACGTGCTCACCAACGAAGTGGGCAAGGTCGGCCACGACCTCGACCCGCACATCGCCCAGCAACTGACCTTGGCGCCGGTTGTTCCCGAACACCTGATCGTGCCCCTCAGCCACAAGCTCAATGCTTTGAATCACCACCTCCCGACCCCGACCACCCTGGACGAGCAGTTCATCGACGGCGTCCTGCCCGTTGCCCACCTCACCCTGGGTAGCGTCGAATTCAGCGCCTACATGCCCAAGACCGGGCGCATGCAACGGCAGATGCAGCACCGCGCCGCGCTGGCGTTCGATTACGACGGCCTGCGCGCCAGCAGCAACGACGACAAGCCCTTGACCCGTTTGGCAGGCAGTACCAGCCAGCGCATCCGCCGCCAGCCCCAGGCCGAACAGGCGCTGCGCAAGGTACTGCGCGAACACGGCTTCAAGCCTGCCACTCGCCAGAGCAAGGCATTGCCCGACAGCGCCGGCGAGATGCACCAGTTGCCCGATGACGAGGCCTGGCTGCGCTTTGCCCGTGAAGGTCTGCCTGCCCTGCGCGAGGCCGGCTGGGTGGTGGAGGTGCACCGCGACTTCGCGTTCAACCTGCACGAGGTAGACGACTGGTACGCCAACATCACCGAGGCTCCCAGCCACGAATGGTTCGACCTGGAACTGGGCATCGTGGTTGAAGGCCAGCGCCACAGCCTGTTGCCCATCGTGCTGCAACTGCTGCGTACCAGCCCCGAGCTGCTGCGACCCAGCGAGCTGGCCCGGCGCAGTGACGACGAACACCTGCTGCTGGATCTGAACCGCACCCGCCACGAGGCCCCGGCGCTACGCGTCGCCCTGCCCTATGGCCGCATCAAGGCGGTGATGGGCACCCTTGGCGAGCTGTACCTGCACGAAGACGCCGTGGGCCCGAGCCTGCGCCTGGAACGCGCCGACGCGGCACGCCTGAACGAAATCGACGGCCTGCCGCTGCTCTGGGAAGGCGGCGCCCACGTGCGCGACCTGGGCCGACGCCTGCGCGATGCCCGCGATATACAGGTGACGCCGCCCAAAGGCCTGAATGCCACCCTGCGCCCCTACCAGCAGCAGGGCCTGAACTGGTTGCAGGCCCTGCGCGAAATGGGCACTGGCGGCATCCTCGGCGACGACATGGGCCTGGGCAAGACACTGCAAACCCTCGCCCACCTGCTGCTGGAAAAAGAAGCCGGCCGTCTCACCCATCCGGCACTGGCGGTGATGCCCACGAGCCTGGTGCCCAACTGGCTCGACGAGGCCCAGCGCTTCGCCCCTGACCTGCGCGTGCTGGCCCTGCACGGCCCAGGCCGCAGCAAGCATTTCGCAAGGCTCGCCGAATACGATCTGGTGCTGACCACCTACGCACTGGCCCCACGCGATCTGGATCACCTCAAGGCCCAGCCCTGGCACCTGCTGGTGCTGGACGAGGCGCAGAACATCAAGAGCGCTACCAGCAAGGCGGCCACGGCCCTGCGCGCGCTTGAAGCGCACCAACGGCTGTGTCTGACCGGCACCCCCATGGAGAACAACCTGGGCGAGCTGTGGTCGATCTTCCACTTCCTCATGCCCGGCTGGCTGGGCGACAGCAAGCGGTTCAGCCAGGACTACCGCACCCCGATCGAACGCCACGGCGACAGCGAGCGTCTTCAGCACCTGGCCAGCCGCATCCGCCCCTTCCTGCTGCGCCGCACCAAAGAGCAAGTCGCCACCGAGCTACCGGCCAAGACCGAGATGATTCACTGGGTCGAACTCAGTGATGCCCAGCGTGACACCTACGAAGCGGTAAGGGTGGCGATGGACAAGAAAGTCCGCGACGAGATCGCTCGCAATGGCGCCTCGCGCAGCCAGATCGTGATCCTCGACGCACTGCTCAAGCTGCGCCAGGTGTGCTGCGATCTACGTCTGGTCAAAGGCGAAGAGACCAAGGGCAATTTCGCTGACAAGGGCAAACTCGCCAGCCTGTTGGAGATGCTCGACGAACTGCTCAGCGAACGACGCAAGGTGCTGCTGTTCTCGCAGTTCACGTCGATGCTGGCGTTGATCGAGGCAGAGCTGATCAAGCGCGGCATTCGCTACAGCCTGCTGACCGGCGACACCCGCGACCGCCGCGCGCCCGTGCAGCATTTCCAGCACGGTGACAGCCAGGTATTTCTGATCAGCCTCAAGGCTGGCGGCACCGGCCTGAACCTCACCGCCGCCGACACCGTGATCCACTATGATCCGTGGTGGAACCCGGCCAGCGAAAACCAGGCGACCGACCGCGCCTATCGCATCGGCCAGAACAAGCCGGTATTCGTCTTCAAACTGATTACCCGGGGCACGGTAGAAGAGAAAATCCAGCAGCTACAACAGGAAAAGGCAGCCCTGGCGGCCGGCCTGCTCGATGGCGGCCAGGCCGGGCAATGGCGCTTGGGCGATGAGGAAATCGAGGCATTGTTCGCCCCGCTGCCGGGCAAGCGGGCGCGCTGAGGTCGACGTACGCCCAAGCGCGCCATGCCGACTTCAGGTACGGAACACGCTCAGCCTGCCTTTCAACGCGCGGGCCGTGGTCCCCAGTGCCGTGGCCGAGGTGTGGATCTGCGCAATGCCTTGGTGGGTGTGCTCGAAGGTTTCGTGCATACCCCCAAGGCGTCCGGAAATATCCGTCACCGCATGCTGGATCTCTTCACTGCTGGCCAACGCACGGTCCATGGTCGCGCTGAGCTGCCCCATCTGCACGACCAAGGTATTGATCACGCCCAAGGTACCATCGGAGTCTTGCGCAAGCTTGCGTGACTGCTCAGCGCTGCCCCCCATGCGCTGGGCAATCTGACCGATGCCTTCGGTCACGCCATGCAGCACCTGATTGGCCTCGGCCAACACCCCCTGGGTCTGCGCCGCCAACTGGCGCACTTCATCAGCCACGACCGCAAAGCCGCGCCCTGCCTCACCGGCGCGCGCCGCCTCGATGGCCGCGTTGAGTGCCAGCAGGTTGGTCTGGTCGGAAATCCCCGCGACCATCTTCATGACCTGGCCAATCTGCTCTGCCTCGCCACTCAATCGCCCCAGATCACGTGCCAGCTCGATACTCACCGAAGTGCTGGCATGCACATCGCTGATCAGGCTGCGCAACTGATCGTGGGTCCGGCTGAGCGCGCCAACGGCGCACTGCAAGTCACCACGTACCTCGCCCGCCAACCCGGAGGCTTGTTCCGCAGACAAGCGGATGGTCTGGCCATGTTGATTGATATCCGCCAACTGCCCGCCTGCCCGCTCAATGCGCTGGGTAGTGTCGTCGGCCAGTTGCAGGAACGTGTCGGCCAACTGCTGGTTGCTGTCGGCCATGCCGGAGGCGTTGCCAAGGGTCTGGCGCAGGTCCTGAAGCAGGCTGGCAAGGTGTCGCCCCATTTGCCCCATCTCATCCTCGGTGACCACAGTCACGGTGGTGGACAGGTCGCGCTGCTCGGAAATACGGCTCAGCTGCCCGGTGAGGTGATGAATGCCGAACACCAACATGCGGGCAGCCAGCCACGACAACAGCAAGCCCACGGCGAATGTAGCCGCCCCGATCAGCAGCAAGCTTTTCAGGCTGGCGCTGATGGCCTGCTCCAGTGATTCGAGGGTGACATCCACACCCACGACGTAACGCTGACCATCGGCACCGCGCAGCGGCACGAAGATCGAGCGAAAGGTGCCATAACTGTCGGTGTATTCGTCGAACTGCACCTGCGCGCTGCGGGCGGCTTCGAGCACGGCAGGGCTTGCGTCGGCATAATGCTCCAGGTGCTTGGAGTAGTTGCCTGAGGCGATGTCCTGGGCACTGGCACCATCAGCCAGGTAGCTGACCTGCCCATTACCATCGACCTGCATGACATACGCGTACTTGAGCTGAACGTCCCGCGCGTATTCGCCCAAGTTACGCAACTGCGCCTGGTACTCGCCGTCCTTCAGGCCGTCGGCGCGGGGCGCGCGCGCCAGGTAATCCTCCCCGAGCAAACGCGGTATCGCATAAGCGGCAGTGCTCAGGCGATTGTCGATCTGCTGGCGGATATCCTGTGCCTTGGCGTACTGAGCGTACGCGATGAACGACCCGATGCTGATCAGGTTGACCACGGTCAGGGCGAGCAGCAACTTGCTTTGCAAACGAAAACTGGAGAAGAACATGGGGCAGCAGTCCATTAGTGCCTGGCGGTCCAAGCTGAGGGGTTCCTAAGTTATCGAACGCGTCAGCAAAAACGTTAATGGCCTTTTAGTAGCAACTGCGATTACCCCACTGCTCACACGCCGGCAACTGCGCGACCGGCTGGCCGCCTCAAATTGCCGCAAGCCCTCAATCGACCAACTGCGCGTCCTTTAGCGCACCCAGCGCGGCCAGCCAACGCGGCTGCTGGCGGTAGTCTGTGCGCGCGAAGCCTTGCCCGCGCATCCGTGCGATGCGCGGCGAAGGCTTGACCCGCATGCGCTGCGCTGCGCTCAGGGCCAGTTCCGCCGCAGCCCGGTCGTTGCACACCAGGCCCATGTCACAACCGGCGCTAAGCGCCGCTTCGATGCGGCTGGCGGCATCGCCGACCACGTGCGCCCCGGCCATCGACAGGTCGTCACTGAAGATCACGCCATCAAAGCCCAGCTCGCCACGCAGGATCTCCTGCAACCAGCGACGCGAGAAGCCGGCAGGCTGGTTGTCGATCTGCGGATAGATGACATGCGCCGGCATTACTGCCGCCAGTTGACCGCTCAAGCGGGTGAACGGCACAAGGTCCGCCGCGCGCAGTTGCTCCAGGCTGCGCTCGTCCACCGGTATGGCGACATGCGAGTCGGCTTCGGCCCAGCCGTGCCCTGGGAAGTGCTTGCCGCAAGCCGCCATGCCGGCCGCATTCATGCCGCAGATGAACGCACCGGCCAGTTGCGTGGCGCGCTCAGGATGGCCTTCGAAGGCGCGGCTGCCGACCACGGCACTGCGCTGATGATCCAGGTCGAGTACGGGCGCGAAACTCAAGTCCAGGCCAACCGCGAGCACTTCGGTAGCCATCAGCCAACCGCACTGCTCGGCCAGGTATTCGGCATTCGGATTGTCGGCAATCGCGCGCATGGCCGGCAGGCGCACAAAACCCTGGCGCAAGCGCTGGACGCGCCCCCCTTCCTGGTCCACGGCCAGGATCAGGTCCGGGCGAATGGCACGGATCGCGGTGCACAGCTCGCGTACCTGGCGCGGGCTGTCGATGTTACGGGCGAAGATGATCAGGCCAGCCACTTCGGGCTGGCGCAGCAGATGGCGGTCCTCGGCAGTCAGCCATTGGCCGGCGATATCCACCATCAGGGAGCCTTGCAGGCTGGCGGTCATAGTGAATCCTTCATTGAATGTGCGAGAAAGCCCAGCGCGGGCAGGCAGCGTAGTCACCCCGTACCGGGCAATGCGCAGGTACGCGACCAAGCAGCCACCGCAGGTCGTCGTTGCGTACGGCGGACGCCGGCACGCACCTCATCCCTGGGTTAAGCCCAGAGAGGCATTGAGCGACGAAGGGGGCGTGCAGGCAATCGAGGTCGGGCATGAGCGCTACTTTAGCGGATGCGCCCCACCCCGGACAGTGCTCAGGCCTTGGCGGTCGCGCTGCTCTTGCTGCGCGGACGCAACTGCGCGGCAGCCATGGCGACGTCGGTGACGCCACTGTCGGCGCGCATGCCAGCGGCCAGGAACGGCACCATAAGACGCATCACCTGCTCGATGGACGTGTTGATGCCAAAGTCGGTTTCAGCGATGGCGCGCAGGGCCTTGATGCCCGACATGCTAAAGGCGGCGGCACCCAGCATGAAGTGCACGCGCCAGAACAGCTCCAGCGGCGGAATGCGTGGAGCGGCCTCGTTGACCAGCATCATGTAGCGGCGGAACACCTTGCCGTACATATCTTCGAGGTAGCGGCGCAGGTGGCCTTGGCTCTGGCTGAAGGCCAGGCCCAACAGGCGCATGAAGATCGACAGGTCGTTGTTGCTGCGCGGCTGCACCGCCAGCGCCTGTTCGACCAGCATTTCCAGCAGTTCTTCAAGTGAAGCTTTCTGCTCGGGGCGCCCCTGGCGGCGCTCCAACTCGCGTTCGAGGCTGGCGCAGAATGGGCCCAGGAAGCGTGAGAACACCGCCTGGATCAGGGCCTTTTTCGAACCGAAGTGATAGTTCACCGCCGCCAGGTTGACCCCGGCCTTGCTGGTGATCAGCCGCAACGAGGTTTCCGCGAATCCGCGTTCCGCGAACAGCTGCTCCGCCGCATCGAGGATGCGTTCAACGGTTTCCGATTGGGCCATGACTACTCCGCCTGACAAACAGTTGTTTGAAACATACGTTTCAGCCCTGCGTCTGTCAAGGCTCCATGACCGGGCGGTCGACATTTAAAAGCCGCACGCGACAAGCTGCAAGCGGCAAGATGTGCGTCACTGCGAACCTCCACCGCGCTGCGTTTGCCCTCCCGATTTCGGGGGGCCGGACGCTTTTCTTGACGCATGTCGCTTGCAGCTTGTCAGCCACTGTATATAATCCCAGTCACTGTATAAAAAGACAGAGCCCTCGCCCATGCTGAAACTGACGCCACGCCAAGCCGAGATTCTGGCTTTCATCAAACGCTGCCTCGAAGAGAACGGTTTCCCGCCGACCCGCGCCGAAATCGCACAGGAACTGGGCTTCAAGTCGCCCAACGCAGCTGAAGAACATCTCAAGGCCCTGGCTCGCAAGGGCGCTATCGAGATGACCCCCGGCGCCTCGCGCGGCATCCGTATCCCGGGCCTTGAAGCCAAGGCCGACGACAGCGGCCTGCCGATCATCGGCCGGGTCGCAGCCGGTGCACCAATCCTCGCCGAACAGCACATTGAGGAATCCTGCAACATCAACCCCGCCTTCTTCCATCCGCGCGCCGACTACTTGCTGCGCGTGCACGGCATGAGCATGAAGGACATCGGCATCTTCGACGGCGACCTGCTCGCCGTGCACACCACCCGCGAAGCCCGCAATGGCCAAGTGGTGGTTGCCCGCATCGGCGATGAAGTGACCGTCAAGCGCTTCAAGCGCGAAGGCAACAAGGTCTGGCTGATCGCCGAAAACCCAGAATTCGCCCCCATCGAAGTCGACCTGAAGGAACAGGAACTGGTGATCGAGGGCTTGAGCGTCGGCGTTCTTCGCCGCTGAATCAGGAGGCGCCATGCAGCCGTTCATCCATGCTCCCCAGCAAACCCAGCTTCCGCTGTTCGAGGCCTTCCTCGCCCAGCCGGTGCTGCCTGGCCTCAAGGCCAAGGAAGCTACCCGCAAGAACACCCAGCCCGAACTGTTCAGCGAGCTTTCCCTACGGGGTGCCCCAGGGCATTGCCAGAGCTTGCTGGCGCCGATTCTGCGCGAACTGAGCGAGGAAGACGACAACCGTTGGCTGACGCTCATTGCCCCACCGGGCAGCCTTACGCAAGCCTGGCTGCGTGAGGCCGGCCTGAACCGTGAGCGTATCCTGCTGCTGCACCCTGGAGTCAACCAGAGTGCACTGCAACTGGCCTGTGAGGCACTTCGCCTGGGCCGCAGCCATACCGTGGTCAGTTGGCTGGGCAGCGTCAATCAAAGTACACGCCAGCAACTACAACGTGCGGCTGCCACCGGAAACGCACAAAGCCTGAACATCCGCCTCGGCTGATGTTCAGGCTTTGCCTGTCAAACCGCCTGATGCCCCTGGGCCGGCGCTTAGTGAAGGACTCGCGGCCCTTCTTCACGCTCGAAATCACCCTCGACCAGCTTACCTGCCATCTGCACGCCCACGCTGAGCATTGCCTTGGCCACTTCAACGTGCTGCCCTTGCAGGAACGCCTTGGCGTCCTCGGAGAAATCCAGGGTCACCAGTGACCCTTCATCCTCGGCACGGCGCAGCTCTATTCGGCCATCCGGCAACTCGACAATTTCTAGAAAGGACGTTGACATATAGGGCCTGCTTTTCACGAAAGGCCACTAGTGTACCAGCCATGAATGCTGTCAGCACTCACTCAACGCGTCACGGAATCGTCTCACCAAACCTTTCAGATTGTTCCGCCATTGCTCGAGCGATTCGCGTGACAGCTCTAGCGGCTCGACTTCATCAAGATTGACCGCCTGAATCAGTGGCTGGGTGACATCGGTCTTGGCCACTTTGCGGGCGACCGGTGGCAGGAATAAATCGTTATAAGCCTTGAGCAACTGCGCAAGCCAGGTTTCCGGCTGACGCGCAAGCTCGAGCATCTCGGCCATTTCCGGGATGGCAACGCTTTTGAGCACCTCATCGTTGAGCAGCAGTTCCGCGCGTGGCGCCGAGGCTTGCGGCAGGCGATAGAAGCCCCCGATCTCGTGGCACAGCCCCAGCAGTGCACCGTACAAGTGGAACAACGCCGACTCGCGCTCAGCCTGGATCAGGCCCTGTGCATTCATGGCGCCACTGGTGCCTGCCTTGGCCATGGACTCCAACGCAAGGCCTGCGAAGAACAGTTTCTGGTTGGTGCGGGTATACAGTTCCTGGGCCATGTCGAATGCCCTCCATTAGGCTACGAAGCGGATGGCTGCATCATAAATGATTGGGGCCGCTTTGCACCCGTTCGCGAACACGTCAGCGAACGGGCGCGCAGCGGCCCCGCACGATAGCGCCAATCAATCAGCGCTTGTCTTCAACCTTCCACTTACCACCGTCGTAGAACGCCTTCCAGCCCGTCGGCTTACCATCGACCTCAGACTGCACGTACTGCTCCTTGGTTTTGCGGCTATAGCGGATCACCGCTGGACGGCCCTCCGGGTCCTTCGGCGGCGCATCGCACAGGAAGTGGTACTTCGGATCGATCTCGTGCTTGTGCGGCAGAATTTCCAGCACCAGCGGTGCACGGGTCTCACGGTTTTTCGGGAACTGGCTGGCAGCCAGGAACAGCCCCGAGGCACCGTCACGCAGCACGTAGGTGTCATCGACCTTTTCGCACTTAAGCTCGGGCATGTCCACCTTGTCCATTTTCGGAGGAGCAGCTTCACCACTCTTGAGCAGCTTGCGGGTGTTCTTGCACGCAGGGTTGGTGCACCCGAAGAACTTACCGAAACGCCCTGTCTTGAGCTGCATCTCGCTACCGCACTTGTCGCACTCAAGGCTCGGCCCTTCGTAGCCTTTGATGCGGTAGCTGCCCTCTTCGATCTCGTAGCCGGCGCAATCTGGGTTGTTACCACAGATGTGCAGCTTGTGCTTCTCGTCCAGCAGGTAAGCGTCCATCGCAGTTGCGCAGATCGGGCAACGGTGTTTGCCGCGCAGCACCAGCGACTCGGATTCGCCCTCGTCGTCCGCAGCGATCTCATCGCCCGGCACCAGGTTCACGGTCGCTTTGCAGCGCTCTTTCGGTGGCAGGCTGTAGCCCGAGCAACCCAGGAACACACCGGTGGAGGCGGTGCGTATCATCATCGGACGACCACACTCCTTGCACGCGATGTTGGTCAGGGTCGGCTGGTTGGCGCGCATGCCGTTTTCGGCGGATTCGGCCGTCAGCAGTTTTTTGCTGAAGTCGCCGTAGAACTCGTCGAGCACGTTCTTCCAGTCACGCTCGCCCTGGGCAACGTCGTCGAGGTTCTCCTCCATGCCGGCGGTGAAGCCATAGTCCATGAGGTTGGCGAAGCTCTCCGACAGGCGCTCGGTGACGATGTCGCCCATTTTCTCGGAGTAGAATCTGCGGTTGTGCAGGGTGACGTAGCCGCGATCCTGGATAGTGGAAATAATCGCCGCATAGGTGGACGGACGGCCAATGCCACGCTTTTCCATCTCCTTGACCAGGCTCGCCTCGGTGAAACGTGCCGGCGGCTTGGTGAAGTGCTGGCTCGGATCGAGCTGGATCAGCTTGAGCACCTCGCCCTGGGCCATGTCCGGGAGCACGTCGTCCTCGCCCGGCTTGCTCTGCTGCGCCAGGACGCGGGTGTAACCGTCGAACTTGAGGATGCGGCCCTTGGCGCGCAGCTCGTAGTTACCGGCCACCACGGTAACGCTGGTGGACAGGTACTGTGCTGGCGGCATCTGGCAGGCCAGGAACTGGCGCCAGATCAGCTCGTACAGGCGCTCGGCATCACGTTCCATGCCGCTGAGCTTGGTCGGGTGCGTGTTGACGTCGGAGGGACGAATCGCCTCGTGCGCCTCCTGGGCCCCCTCTTTGCTGCCGTACACGATGGGCGCCGCAGGCAAGTACTGCTTGCCGAACTCCTTCTCGATGTAGCTGCGCGCCATTTCCACGGCATCTTGCGACAGGTTGGTCGAGTCGGTACGCATGTAGGTGATGTAGCCCGCTTCGTACAAGCGCTGGGCCATCATCATGGTCTTCTTCACACCGAAGCCCAGGCGGTTGCTCGCAGCCTGCTGCAGCGTCGAGGTGATGAACGGCGCCGACGGCTTGCTGCTGGTCGGCCGGTCCTCACGCTTGCTCACGCTGTAGCTGGACGACTTGAGCTGCTCCAGGGCCGCCATGGCCTGGGCCTGATTGAGCGGCTTGAATGCCTCGCCATTCTCGCGCGCCACTTCGAAACGCACCTTGGCGTTCTTGGCGGTGCCCAGATCGGCGTGGACTTCCCAGTATTCTTCGGGGTTGAACGCACGGATCTCGCGCTCACGCTCGACCACCAGCTTCACCGCCACCGATTGCACACGGCCCGCCGACAGGCCACGGGCGATCTTGGCCCACAGCAGCGGCGAAACCATGTAGCCAACCACCCGGTCGAGGAAGCGACGCGCCTGCTGGGCGTTGACTCGGTCGATATCCAGCTCACCAGGCTGGGAAAACGCTTCCTGGATGGCTTTTTTGGTGATTTCGTTGAACACAACGCGTTTGTAGCGGCTGTCGTCACCGCCGATGGCTTCGCGCAGGTGCCAGGCAATGGCTTCCCCTTCGCGGTCCAAGTCGGTTGCGAGATAGATGGTGTCGGCATCCTTGGCCAGGCGGCGCAGCTCGTCGATCACCTTCTCCTTGCCGGGAAGGATCTCGTACTTGGCTTTCCAGCCTGCCTCAGGGTCGACACCCATACGCGCCACCAGGGTGCGACGGGCCTTTTCCTTGGGCGTCAGGGCCGGAGCCTCGGCCGCGGTCTTGCCGCGCTTGGCCGCCGGTTCCTTGCCCGCGCTGGCCGAACCGCTGGTGGGAAGGTCTCGGATATGGCCGATACTCGACTTCACCACGTACTGGCTGCCCAAGTACTTGTTGATGGTCTTGGCCTTGGCCGGGGATTCCACAATGACCAGCGATTTGCCCATGGATCGGAGTATTCCTGAATCTGAAGATGAAAAACGCGTCAGGTGCCGGACGCGGCACCGCTATATATAGTGGCAACAGGGTGAGGTCAAGCGCGGTCGCTCAGTCGTGCGCCTTGTCATGCCGCTCAGACAAGCCTTCCTCGGCCTTGACCAAAGCAAAGCGTGGCACCTGCTCGCCGTCAACCTCGACAGACTCCTGGAACATCGACAACGGCCTCACCCAAAAGCTGTAATCACCATACAGGCATTGGTAGAAGACCATCCACTCTTCGCTCTCGGAATGCCGCGCGGCACTGAAGACACGGTACTCAGGCCCTTTGTAGTGCCGGTATACGCCTGGCTGTATCTGCATGTCGCTGACCCTCTTGAAACAAAACCTGTAAAAAACAAAAACCGGGGCACTGGGCCCCGGCTACTGCCTAGCAACGCGATCAGACGCGTTCGAAGACCGTGGTGATGCCTTGGCCCAGGCCGACGCACATGGTCGCCACGCCCAGCGTGCCGCCATTTTGCTTCATGACGTTGAGCAGAGTGCCGGAAATCCGTGCACCGGAGCAACCGAACGGGTGGCCCAAAGCGATAGCACCGCCGTGCAGGTTAACCTTCTCATCCATCTTGTCGAGCACTTTCAGATCTTTGAGCACCGGCAGGGCCTGCGCAGCGAAGGCTTCGTTAAGCTCGAAGAAGTCGATATCGGCAATGCTCAGACCCGCGCGCTTGAGGGCTTTCTGGGTCGATGGCACCGGGCCGTAGCCCATGATCGCCGGATCCACCCCCGCCACGGCCATGGAACGGATCACCGCCAAGGGCTGGATGCCCAGGTCCATGGCGCGCTGGCCGGACATGACAATCATGCACGAGGCGCCGTCGGTGATCTGCGACGAAGTACCGGCAGTCACGGTGCCACCTTTGGGGTTGAACGCAGGCTTGAGCGAGGCCAGGCCTTCCAGGGTGGTTTCCGGGCGAATGGTTTCGTCGTAGTCGAAGACCTTGAGGAAGCCGTTCTCGTCATAACCCTGCATCGGGATGATCTCGTCCTTGAACTTGCCTTCGACCGTCGCCTTGTGGGCGAGCTGGTGCGAACGCAGGCCGAACAGATCCTGCTGCTCACGGGTGATGCCGTGCATCTTGCCAAGCATTTCGGCAGTCAGGCCCATCATGCCCGAGGCCTTGGCCGCATGCAGCGACAGGTGTGGGTTGGGGTCGACGCCGTGCATCATGCTGACGTGCCCCATGTGCTCGACACCACCGACCACGAACACGTCACCATTACCAGTCATGATCGCCTGGGCAGCAGTGTGCAGCGCGCTCATCGACGAACCGCACAGGCGGCTGACGGTCTGGGCGGCCGAAGTGTGCGGGATCTGGGTCATCAGCGACGCCATACGGGCGATGTTCCAGCCCTGCTCCAGGGTCTGGTTGACGCAGCCCCAGATCACGTCTTCGACTTCTTTCGGGTCGACCTTGTCGTTGCGCTCCAGCAGTTTGCTGATCAGGTGCGCCGACATGTCTTCAGCGCGGGTGTTGCGGTGCATGCCACCCTTGGAGCGGCCCATCGGCGTGCGACCGAAGTCGACAATCACCACGTCTCTTGGATTCAGGCTCATATCAATATTCTCGCTCTAGCTCGTTGGGCGCTCAGTTGAAGAAGCGCTGGCCGTTCTTGGCCATCTCGCGCAGCTTCGCAGTGGGGTGGTACAGCGGCCCCAGGTCGGCGTACTGGTCGGCCAGTGCGACGAATTCAGCGACCCCGATCGAATCGATGTAGCGCAGCGCGCCACCGCGGAAGGGAGGGAAACCAATGCCATAGACCAGGCCCATGTCCGCTTCGGCGGCGGTTTCGACGATGCCGTCCTCCAGGCAGCGCACGGTCTCCAGGCACAGTGGGACCATCATCCAGTTGATGATGTCTTCATCGCTCACTTCACGCTGCTCGAACACAATCGGCTTGAGCACGTCGAGCACGCTGGCGTCGGCGACTTTCTTCGGCTTGCCGCGCTTGTCGGTTTCATAGGCGTAGAAGCCCTTGCCGTTCTTCTGGCCCAGGCGGTTGGCCTCGTAGAGGGCGTCGACGGCGGAGCGGCGTTCGTCTTTCATACGGTCCGGGAAGCCCTCGGCCATGACGTCGCGCCCATGGTGACCGGTGTCGATGCCGACCACGTCCATCAGGTACGCCGGGCCCATCGGCCAGCCGAATTTCTCCATGACCTTGTCGATACGCACGAAGTCCACACCGGCGCTAACCAGCTTGGCGAAGCCGCCGAAGTACGGGAACAGCACGCGGTTGACCAGGAAGCCCGGGCAGTCGTTGACCACGATCGGGTTCTTGCCCATCTTCTTGGCGTAGGCCACGGTGGTGGCGACGGCCACATCGCTGGACTTCTCGCCACGGATCACTTCCACCAGCGGCATCATGTGCACGGGGTTGAAGAAGTGCATGCCGACGAAGTTCTCGGGGCGCTTTAGGGCCTTGGCCAACAGGTTGATGGAGATGGTCGAAGTGTTGGAAGCGAGGATCGCATCTTCCTTGACCTGGCCTTCCACCTCCGCCAGCACCGCTTGCTTGACCTTCGGGTTTTCGACCACGGCCTCGACGACGATGTCGACGTTGGCGAAATCGCCATAGGACAGGGTCGGGCGAATCGCGTTGAGCGCCTCGGCCATTTTCGCCGGGGTCAGGCGGCCTTTCTCGACACGATTGCCCAGCAGCTTGGAGGCCTCGTTCAGGCCCAGCTGGATGGCTTCCTCGCGGATGTCCTTCATCAGGATCGGAGTGCCCTTGACGGCCGACTGGTAGGCGATGCCACCGCCCATGATGCCGGCGCCGAGCACGGCTGCCTGCTTGACGTCGTGGGCGATCTCGTCGTGGGCCTTGGCTTTGCGCTTGAGCTCCTGATCGTTCAGGAACAGCCCCACCAGGCTTTCGGCCACAGAGGTACGTGCAAGCTTGGCGAAGCCTGCGGCCTCGACTTCCAGGGCTTTGTCGCGACCGAAGTTGGCCGCTTTCTGGATGGTCTTGATGGCTTCGACCGGCGCTGGGTAGTTCGGCCCGGCCTGGCCTGCGACGAAGCCCTTGGCAGTCTCGAAGGCCATCATCTGCTCGATGGCGTTGAGCTTGAGTTTTTCAAGCTTGGGCTGGCGCTTGGCCTTGAAGTCCAGCTCGCCGCTGATGGCGCGCTTGATCAGGTCCAGGGCACCGGCCTGGAGCAACTCAGGGGCCACCACGGCATCGACAGCGCCGACTTTCAGCGCGTCTTCGGCACGGTTTTCCTTGCCCGAGGCAATCCACTCGATGGCGTTGTCCGAGCCGATCAGGCGTGGCAGGCGCACGGTCCCGCCGAAACCTGGGTAGATACCCAGCTTGACCTCAGGCAGGCCAATCTTGGCATTGCTGGACATGATGCGGTAGTCAGCGGCCAGGCACATCTCCAGGCCACCGCCCAGGGCAATTCCGTTGATGGCCGCGACAGTCGGCACTTCAAGGTCTTCGAAGGCGCTGAAGATACGGTTGGCTTCCAGGTTGCCGGCAACCAGTTCGGCTTCGGGCAGCTTGAAGTTGTCGACGAACTCGGTGATGTCGGCGCCGACGATGAACACGTCCTTGCCGCTGCTGACGATCACGCCCTTGACCGAAGCGTCGGCCTGGATGGCAGCGACGGCTTCACGCAGTTCGTTGAGCGTGAGGCGGTTGAACTTGTTGACGGACTCACCCTTGAGGTCGAACTTCAGTTCGACGATGCCGCTTTCAAGAGCCTTAACCGTGATGGCTTTACCTTCGTAAATCATCAACTGATCTCCACGATATGGAAGCTGAACTGTACACGCCGATCGCTGGCGCAAGCACCGGACTGCCGGTCGCTTGCCGCAGGCACACCCGTCGGCGGGCTAGTCGGGATTCTGTAAGAGCGGTCTGACATACAAACGCTCAATTCATACGCCCGTTTGATTTGGGTGTGCACACATTCTCCGAAAAGAACGGCGTTGTCAAATGCTCGCGAATACCCTGAAAACGCGACTTTCCAGTCATGTTGTACGCCTTGAGTATGAAAACCGATGACAGTGATTGCCGATCATTCATGTGAGCGATTGGCCACGCCCTTTGCACAGGGCGCTGCATGTTTTCAAACACGATCGCCAGCACCGACTACACTGACATTCATTGAATGCGATTTCCGGCCTGCCTGGCCTTTTCTGCGCCGCAGAACGACACAGCGGCGCGCAGGAGCTTTAGGGCTCTTGCGCGCCGCTGTGTCGTTGTGGGGTTGGTATTGCGCTTCAGTTGCGCAAGGCTCGGCGTGAGCGCCGCACCCGCGGGGAGTTACCCGCGAAGGACGACGCCGGACTCAACACTCAGGCAAGGGCCTCCAAGGCGTAGGCAATATCCTGCAACACGGCCACTTCACCCCGTTCGCTCCAGTACAGGGCGATCATACGGGTGTCGGCCTCGACCTTGTGGACACTCTCGGGCAGGCGCGCGAATACCTCGCTCAAGCGTTGCTCGGTGCACGGCTCACGCCATTGGTTGCACCACACACCCGGACTTACCTGCCAATAGCACCAGCTATCCTCATGCCCCTTGCGGCGGGCGCGATGGTACTGCGGGCAAGGGCTGGGCGGCTCTTTTTCCAGCCAGTGCGGCCACTGCTGTGGCGCCAGCTGCATGGCCAGGCCCCTGCGCCGCCCTTCCAGGCGTAGGTTCATCTGCTGGCTCTGCTTGCGCGAGGGGCGCAACCAGGCCAACGGGCTGAGAATCAGCGCAAGGATTGACACCACCAGCCATACCGTCATATCTGTAGACCTTATAAAGCGTTGCACATGAGCGGGTTACTCGGTTTCACGCCAAGCCCGAGCGAAAGCGACCATACTGCTACCATCGCGATTGTCAGGAGTACTGCACATGTCTTATGAACATCTTCTGGTCGCCGTCGACCTGACCGAAGAATGCGACCCGGTGATCAAGCGGGCCAAGGCAATCGCCTTGGGCACCGGCGCCAAAGTCTCCCTGGTGCATATCGTCGAGCCCATGGCCATGGCCTTTGGCGGCGACGTGCCGATGGACCTGTCGCAACTGCAACAGCAACAGTTCGACCAAGCCAGAGAACGCATGCAGCGGTTGTTCGACAAATACCCGGACATCAACAAAGGCGACTCACACCTGGTCTACGGCCAGCCGCGCCAGGAAATCCACCAACTGGCCAAGGATCAGCAGTGCGACCTGATCGTGGTCGGCAGCCACGGTCGTCACGGCCTTGCACTGCTGCTGGGTTCCACTGCCAATGACGTGCTGCACGGCGCACCGTGCGATGTACTGGCAGTGCGACTGCAAAAGAAAGAATGATTTAACCTGCCAGGCCCGGTTCGCGGGCAAGCCCACTCCCACAGGACTCCCACCGTTCTTGAGACCAGTGAGTTACCTGTGGGAGCGGGCTTGCCCGCGAAGAGGCCGGCGAGACCTTATCAGCCTTCGAGCTCAGCCCAGCGCTCCACCAGCGCATCCAGCTCGCCTTGCAGCTTCTCGATCTTGGCCAAGACGGCCGAGGTCTCGGCAATCGGCCGCTGGTAGAAGCCCGCAGCATTGACTTCTTCCTGCGCCTCGGCCATACGCTGCTCCAGCGCGTCGATCTGCCCAGGAAGCATCTCCAGCTCGCGTTGTAGCTTGTAGCTGAGTTTCTTCTTGCTCGCGTCAGCCTGCGGTGCAGCAGCGGCAACCGGTGCGGCCTCTTCGACCACTTTTTCTACCACGGCGCTGTTGAGCTCGGACTTGCCCCCCTTGCTCTCGGTCACGCCGAGCAGCTTCGGCGAGCCGCCCTGGCGAATCCAGTCCTCATAGCCACCGACGTACTCGCGCACGCGCCCCTCGCCCTCGAACACCAGGGTGCTGGTCACCACGTTGTCGAGGAAGGCCCGGTCGTGGCTGACCATTAGCACCGTGCCCTTGTAGTTCGACAGCACTTCTTCGAGCAGTTCGAGGGTTTCGACGTCTAGGTCGTTGGTCGGTTCGTCCAGCACCAGCAGGTTGGCCGGCTTGCTGAACAGCTTGGCCAGCAGCAGGCGCGCACGCTCGCCCCCGGACAACGCCTTGACCGGCGTACGCGCACGCTGCGGGCTGAACAGGAAATCACCCAGGTAGCTGAGTACGTGTCGGTTCTGCCCGTCGATCTCGATGAAGTCGCGGCCTTCGGCGAGGTTATCGATCACCGTTTTTTCGAGGTCGAGCTGGTGGCGCATCTGGTCGAAGTATGCGACTTCCAGCTTGGTGCCGCGCTCGACCTTGCCACTGGTTGGCTCCAGGTCGCCGAGCATCAGCTTGAGCAGCGTGGTCTTGCCGGTGCCGTTGGCCCCCAGCAGGCCAATGCGATCCTGACGCTGCAGCACCATCGAGAAGTCCTTGACCAGCTTGGGGCCACCGGCATGCGCAAAGCTTACGTCTTCGAGCACCATCACTTGCTTGCCGGACTTGTCAGCCACTTCGATCTGGATGTTGGCCTTGCCTTGGCGCTCGCGACGCTCACCGCGCTCAACCCGCAGCGCCTTGAGTGCACGCACGCGCCCTTCGTTGCGGGTACGCCGGGCCTTGATGCCCTGACGAATCCATACCTCCTCTTGCGCCAGACGTTTGTCGAACAGCGCGTTGGCGGTGGCCTCGGCAGCCAGTTCGGCTTCCTTGTGCACCAGGAAACTGGCGTAGTCGCCGTTCCAGTCGATCAGCCCGCCGCGGTCCAGTTCAAGGATGCGGGTCGCCAGGTTCTGCAAGAAGGAGCGGTCGTGGGTGATGAACAGCACTGCGCCACCAAAGCCCTTGAGCGCCTCTTCCAGCCAGGCGATGGCACCGATGTCCAGGTGGTTGGTCGGCTCATCCAGCAGCAGCAGATCAGGCTCGGACACCAATGCCTGGGCCAGCAGCACGCGACGGCGCCAGCCACCGGACAGCTCGGCCAGGGTCTTGTCGGCCGGCAGTTGCAGGCGACTCAGGGTACTCTCGACCACCTGCTGCAGGCGCCAGCCGTCGCGGGCTTCCAGCTCGTGCTGCACGTGCATGAGCTTTTCCAGGTCTTCGTCACCCTGGATGTTCTGGCTCAGATGGTGGAACTGCGCCAGCAGTTCACCGACGCCATCCAGACCAGCGGCCACCACGTCGAACACGCTGCGCTCGTCAGCGACCGGCAACTCCTGCGGCAGTTCACCGATCTTGAGGCCCGGGGCGCGCCAGATATCGCCGTCGTCGGCCTTTTGCTCGCCCTTGACCAGACGTAGCATGCTCGACTTACCGGTGCCATTGCGGCCGATGATGCACACCCGCTCGCCACGGGCGATCTGCCAGGAAACCTTGTCCAGCAGCGGCATGGCGCCGAATGCGAGGGACACATCGCTGAATTTGAGCAGGGTCATGATCGTCTCCAAAAACTGGGCGCGCATTCTACCTGACTTGTACGCCCACGGCATCCGCAGAGCGCCCGGGCGCAGGCGACGACTCACACCTCGATACAAGCACAGTGCTTTCAACGGTCCCCGGCAAACGGCTAAGCTAGGCAGTAACACCCAACAGTGCTGGCTTCGCCGTCACTCTCAATGGTTCAACTGCCCGGACGTATCATGCGCAGCCGCCTGTTACAACTTGCTTCCTGCCTGCTACTCACCGCCACTGCCGCGAGTGCGGCACAGGCCGTCGACATCAACCAGCAACGCCAATATTACGATGAGGCCAAGCGCGCCCTGGCCAAGGGCGACAAGGGCCCATACCTGCGCTATGCCCAGGCGCTGCGCGACTATCCGCTGACGCCCTACCTCACCTACGACGAGCTGACCGCGCGACTGAAAAGCGCCAGCAACGAAGAAATCGAAGGTTTTCTCGCCGCCCACGGCGACCTGCCCCAGGCCAACTGGATGAAACTGCGCTGGCTGCGCTGGCTGGCCGAGCGCGGCGAATGGAACACCTTCGTCAAGTACTACGACCCCAAGCTCAACTTTACCGAACTGGACTGCCTCAACGGTCAATACCAACTGACCCACGGCCTGCGCGCCGAAGGCTTCGCCACCGCGCAGAAGCTGTGGAATGTCGGTAAATCGCAACCAACGGCATGCGATACGCTGTTCGCCCTGTGGGCCGCTGAAGGCCAGCTCACCGAGGCCAAGCGCTGGGAGCGTGCCAAGCTGGCGGCCCAGGCACGCAACTACGGCCTGGCCGGCAATCTGGTTAACACCCTCACTACGCTTGCCCCGCAGGGCAAGCTGCTGCTGGATGTGGCGCAAAAGCCCGAACTGCTCAACCAGCCGTCGCGCTTCACCCCGGCCAGCGAGGCGATGTCCGATGTGGTCAGCCTCGGCTTGCGCCGCCTGGCGCGTCAGGACCCGGACCAAGCCATGGCGCTGCTCGACGACTACGCCCAGCGCATGCACTTCTCGCGGGACGAGAAGGTCGCCATCGCCCGTGAAATTGGCCTGACCCTGGCACGCCGCTACGATCCTCGCGCCCTCGACCTGATGACCCGCTACGACCCTGAGCTGCGCGACAACACCGTCAGCGAGTGGCGCATGCGCCTGCTACTGCGCCTGGGCCGCTGGCAAGAGGCCTACGACCTGAGCAAGCGCTTGCCTCAGGACCTGGCCGGTAGCAGCCGCTGGAAGTACTGGCAGGCCCGCTCCCTGGAGCTGGCCCAGCCGAGCAACCCGCAAATTCCGCTGCTGTACAAGAATGTCGCCCGCGAGCGCGACTTCTATGGCTTCCTCGCCGCCGACCGGGCGCAGACGCCTTACCAGCTCAACAACAAGCCGCTGCCGTTGAGCCAGGCACTGATCAACAAGGTGCGCAACACCCCAGGCGTACGCCGGGCCCTGGAATTCCATGCCCGCGGCCAGATCGTCGAGGGCCGCCGCGAGTGGTACCACGTCAGCCGCCATTTCACCCGCGACGAGATGGTCGCCCAGGCACGCCTGGCCTACGAAATGCGCTGGTACTTCCCTGCCATCCGCACCATCAGCCAGGCCCAGTACTGGGACGATCTGGATATCCGTTTCCCCATGGCCCACCGCGACACCCTGGTGCGCGAAGCCAAGGTTCGCGGCCTGCACTCAAGCTGGGTGTTCGCCATCACCCGCCAGGAAAGCGCCTTCATGGAAGACGCCCGCTCCAGCGTCGGTGCCAGCGGCCTGATGCAGCTGATGCCGGCCACCGCCAAGGAGACCGCGCGCAAGTTCAGCATCCCACTGGCCTCGCCCGCGCAGGTGCTCAACCCGGACAAGAACATCCAGCTCGGCGCCGCCTACCTGAGCCAGGTGCACAGTCAGTTCAACGGCAACCGGGTCCTGGCCTCAGCGGCGTATAACGCCGGCCCCGGCCGCGTGCGCCAATGGCTCAAGGGCGCCAAGCACCTGAGCTTCGATGTCTGGGTCGAGTCGATCCCGTTCGATGAAACGCGCCAGTATGTGCAGAACGTGCTGTCGTACTCGGTGATCTACGGGCAAAAACTCAATGCGCCGCAGCCGCTGGTGGACTGGCACGAACGCTATTTCGACGACATGTAAGCTACACCAGCACGGGGCAGGCCAGGAGGACTGAACCCGCCCCGCGCTGGCGCTTCATTCAAGCACTTGTACATCCATTCCCACGCGCAACTCCCCTTCACCGTCCACCGCCAGGTTCTGACCGAACAGCACGTCTCCCTCGCGCTCACGGAAGGTCTTGAGGGTCGTCAGCGGCTCACGGTCCAGGCTGCGCTCACCCGTGACAGGATCCAAGGTAGTGAGAATGCAGCGCACGCTAGGTTTGAGTACACGCAACGTGGTATCGCCGATGCGGATACGTCTCCAGCTATCCTCGGCGAACGCAGGGGCGCCTTCGACCACCAAGTTGGGGCGAAAGCGCAACATCTCCATCGAGCGCCCAACGCGGCGGCTCAGCTCATCCAGCGACGCCTGTCCGATCAGCAGCAACGGGAAACCGTCCGAGAACGCTGCGCGGTCGCTGGCGAGCCCATAGCCACTGGGCAAAAAACGCGCCCGGGGTTCCGGGCAGTACACCAGCCGCACCGGCTTGCCCAGCAACGCACTGAGCCAGTCGGCTGCGCGCTCGCCGGCATCGGGTGCACGCAAGCTGTCACGCCAGATCGTCACGCCACGCAGGGCGTCATCGTCACCTGGAACAGCCACTGGCAAAGCCTCGAACCCGGCCGCTTCCAGTATCAGCGAACCATCCGGCTGGTGGTGCGCGTGGATCAACCCCAGTTGGGGCCAGGCACGCTGGGTGAGAAAGCGGCCAGTATCTTGCTCCACCACCATCCAGCGCCGATCACCCGCCAACCCAAGATTGCCTACCGCCGAAGCCTCCAGGCTTTGCGCCTGGCCGGACTTCACCGGGTAACGATACAACGCACTCAGGATCATCTCTGTCACCCTACCCCGTTAAAGCCCAAGCTTATACCGGGATCAGGCTGTCAGGAATCAGGCTGACGCGAGATCAAGACTCAGGCGCTGGCGCACCACATCCACCAGCCGGTCAGGCTGGAACTTGGAGAGGAAGTTGTCGCAACCGACCTTCTTGACCATCGATTCGTTGAAACTGCCCGAAAGCGATGTGTGCAACACCACGTACAGCCCCCGCAGGCGCGGGTCATTGCGAATCTCGGTGGTCAGCCGGTAACCGTCCATCTCAGGCATTTCGGCGTCAGTGAAGACCATCAACAGCTTCTCGCAGACATCTTCACCGGCATCGGCCCAGCCCTTGAGCATGCGCAGCGCCTTGAGGCCATCGCTGGCCACGTGCAGCTTCACGCCCAATTGCGAGAGGGTGTCACGCAGCTGAGCCAGCGCCACGGTGGAGTCGTCCACCAGCAGCACCTCGCGTCCGCGAGCGCGCGCCAGCACCGGATCTTCGAGCTTGTCGCGAGAAACCTTGGCGTTGTAAGGCACGATTTCGGCCAGCACCTTCTCGACGTCGATGATCTCGACCAACTTCTCGTCGACCTTGGTAATCGCCGTGAGGTAATGCTGGCGACCCGCGCTGGTCGGCGGCGGCATGATGGCTTCCCAATTCATGTTGACGATACGGTCCACGCCGCCGACCAGGAAGGCCTGCACGGATCGGTTGTACTCGGTGACGATGATCGTGCTGTCCGGTCCCGGTTGCAGCGCACGCATGCCGATCGCCTGGGACAGGTCAATCACGGGCAAGGTCTGACCGCGCAGGTTGACCACACCGCATACGTAGGAGTGACGCTGCGGCATCAAGGTCAGCTTGGGCAGTTGCAGCACCTCTTGGACCTTGAACACGTTGATCGCGAACAGCTGTCGACCTGCCAGGCGGAACATGAGGATTTCCAGGCGGTTCTCACCCACCAGTTGCGTGCGTTGGTCTACCGTATCGAGAATACCGGCCATTAGGTCAACCCCCAGGCTTTAGTCGGAAAATGGATTGCATCCCCCTTGTATCGGCGGATACTTGTGCAGCTTGACCCCTGATGGAAAAAGCTTTCCGCAGCGATTGATATCACTTTACCATCATGCTTTACTGCTGCCACATCCCCCGCTCGCCCTGCTCCAGGAACCAACGCGACCCCGAATGCCATCAGGGAAACCCCTAGAGGCAATCAGGCGCAACCTGATGTTCGCAATATCCATTAGCCATTAATGTGACGCCATTCTCAATGCATGAATGGAGTCAGGCTTTTGTCAGTGATCGCCTCGGTGCGCCGCACCCCTGCTCCGGCTCTGCACGTTGGAGCGACATGATGGACAGCACGCCCGTGCCCAACGGCCACCTTCAGGATTTCCTGCTGGATGCACAGGTCCTGCTCAGCGGGGCCCACGAATGCTTGCAGCACTTGGAGCTGATCGGTAACGATCCCGATGCGTACCTGTGCCTTGACGAAACCCTCGACACGCTGGCCCAGCGTTCCAACACACTTGGCCTGAACGAGGTTGCGCACTTCAGCCGCACCTTGCAGCAGTTGTTAGCACCGGCGTGCAACCGCCAGCATCTGGACGGCGTCGCGCTGCCGGCACTGGGGGCCTGCCTGACCTTGCTGGCCTGGCAACTGGAATTGCTCGACCCATATACCGGGCGTCTGGGCATGGACACCGACGAACAACAGCAGTTACTGGATGAGCTTGCCAGCCTGTTGGATCAACCGAGTGCGCAAACGTGTGCGCAAGGCGTGCAACTCGACACCGATGGCCATCAGGCGATAAGGGCCGACGCGCAAAGGCCTGCACCATCGCCCGGCAACGGAAACTAACGCTCAAGGCTGGGTTACTTCAAACTAAGTCTTGTTAGAACTTGTAAAGTTGGACAACTTTTTACATACCTGTTTCTCAAGTTGCAACGACCTGAAATTAGTCACCCAAGCTAATGGCACAGTGCTATTTATCACCGTCACCCGCTGGCTCCGCGAAACCTAGGAAAATCCGATGTTTCAAGCAGTTATACTGCCGCGACCAAACCAGTGCGAAGTGTTAAGATGCGCCCCATTCGAACTTACGCACCGTAAATGATGCAGGTGATTGGCTATCCGTCCGTTGGAGTTCATACGGCGCGAAAAGGCCCCTCTAATCGTGTGCCTTGCCTTCAATAGCAACCCTTCAGTGGCTCCACTATCTATGCTCGCACGCTTGAAGATTCTCCAGCGTTGCCTCTCCAGAGCAGCGCTGCTCCGTTGGGCAGCCTTGCTGTTGAGCATGGCTTCAATGGCAGCCAACCTGATGCTCTACCTGAACACCCAGCCGCTGTCGACCAGCCTGTTGCTCTTGCAACTGGCAGCCCTGCTCTGCGTGGTCTGGCACCTGCGCCACCGGGCGCGTTCGATCAACCTGCACCCAGCCGAACTGGCCCATCGCATGCTCAAGGTGCAAGAGAGCGAGCGCCAGCATCTGAGCCGTGAGCTGCACGACGACATCGGGCAGCTCTTGACCGCCGCCAAACTCCAACTCGACTGGCTGCAACGCCGCGTCCCCCCAGAGCTACAGGCCCAGTGCAGCAACCTGCGCAGTACCTTGGAGCATACGCTGGGCAGCGTACGTGACGTGTCGGCCCTGCTTAACCCACGACAGCTGGCCAGTTTGGGGCTCGAGGCGAGCTTGCGCGCGCACCTGCTGCGCACGTTCGAGAACAGCGATATTCTGTGGAGCCTGGAATGCAAGCAACGCCTGGGGGGCATCAGCGAAGAAGTCGCCATGGCAGCCTTTCGTATCACTCAGGAAGCCGTCACCAACGTGCTGCGCCATGCTCAAGCCAGCAACGTACTGGTCCGCCTGCAACGCACCTCGGCTGGCCTTGCACTGACGATCCACGACGACGGCCGTGGCTTCACCCCCGCCCACTCCCCGGCCGAGGCCGGCCAGAGAGGCATGGCAGGCATGCACGAACGCGCCACTGCACTGCAAGGCTGGCTGACCGTGGTCAGCCAGCCTGGGCAAGGCACCCAGATCGACGCCCTATTCCCATGGCCGCCTCGCAGCCAGGAACGCGCCAGGACCCTCTCACCCTATGACATGTAGATTGTTGCTGGTTGACGACCACTCCCTGATACGCGCAGGCGTCAAGGCATTGGTATCGGACATCCCCGGATACACCGTGGTTGGCGAAGCAGAAGACGGCGCCCAACTGCTTGAGCAGGTCACACGCCTGGCCCCGGACATTGTCCTGCTGGATATCTCCATGCGCTCGACCAGCGGCCTGGACGCACTGACGCAACTACGGGCGAACGGCTTTACCTGCAAAGTTCTGATGCTGTCCATGCACTCCGACCCAGAGCTGATCATGCGCGCCCTGGAAGGCGGCGCTCATGGTTACCTGCTCAAGGACACCACCGCCACCGAGCTGGAACAGGCCCTGAGCGCCCTGCGCAATGACGAGCGCTACCTGAGCCCGGCAATCGCCCATACCGTGATCAATCAGGCCTTGCAGCGCGCACAGCGCACCAAGGCGCAACCCGACGAACGACATAACCTGACCGCTCGCCAGCTGGAAATCTTGCGCTTGATCGTACGCGGCAAGTCCACCCGCGAAATCGCCAATGGGCTGGGCCTGTCGGTCAAGACCATCGAAACCCATCGTTCGCAGATCATGAAACGCCTGCAAATCTACGATGTGGCCGGCTTGGTGCTGTTCGCAGTCCGCGAAAAAATCATCAGTCTGGACGACTGAGCAACGCCGAGTCGACAGGCAGATGTACACGCAGTGCCTGAGGCACGGCCTCGAAGCGCAAGCTTTCGGCTCGCAGCGGCTCGCCATCGAGGTTGATGTCGAGCCCTTGCGAACCCTTGATCTCCACCCACGGCAGACGCGCCCGCACGAACAGCTCGTCACCGGCCAATAGGTCGCGCAGCGCCCCCACCACCTCCTGCGGCGCGGGCAGGATGCCGATGTCCAACAGGCCGTCGTCCGCCTTGGCATCGGGACACAGGACATGCCCCCCTCCGGCCTGCCGGCCATTGCCGATGCCCAGTGCCAGCAAGTCGCCCTGCCAGTGAAAATCTGGCCCCTGTAGCGTCACCGAAGCGCTTTGCAGTTCGCTGAAGCGCGATAGCCCGGTAAACAGATAGGCCGCCGCGCCCAAGACCTTCTTGAGGTCTTCGGAGGTATTGGCGGTGACTTGGCTGCCAAAGCCGCCCGTGGCCATGTTGAGGAACAACTGATCCCCCACCCGCCCCAGGTCGATCAGCCGCGCGGGCTGTTCCAGCAGCGCCAGGGCCGCCGCGGGCTCCAGTGGTACGCCGGCAGCACGGGCGAAGTCGTTGGCAGTACCCAACGGCAGCAAGGCCAGACCGGTGTCGGTACGTGCCAGCCCCATCGCCTCAGCCACATCACGCAAGGTGCCATCCCCACCCCCAGCCACGATATGGCGATAACCGGCTGCCAGCGCCTCGCCCACCATCCGTTTCGCGTCACCGCCCTCCCAGGTCACGCGCACATCCAGTTGCCAGCCACGCTCGCGCAGTTCGCCCACGGCGGCGCGCACCTCATCGTTAGCGGCCTGCTTGCCATGCAGGATCAGCAGCGCAGTGCGTTCAGCCATCGTCGTTCTCCCTGAATGAACCTATTGCAATCTCGACCATCTCGATGAAAGAAATGCTCCCGCCCTCGCGATAAATCGCTAGCGACGCCCCAGACACCAGACGCCCGAGCAGTGACAACTATTTGGCCAACGTGCGCTCCCCTGACGGTAGAAGTCATTTTGTTGACCACCTGTCGCGCAAACCGCCTCTGTGCCCAACCCGCAATCAAGACCACCTACGCTGTATTGATACCTAACCTGCTACCCAGCCGACGACGAGGCTTCGGATTCATGCGCATCCTCTGGACCCTGCCTTATCTGCCTTGGCCCACCACCAGTGGCTGCAAGACCCGGCAATACCACCTGCTACGCGCACTGGCCGCACGTGGCCATCGCATCACACTGCTGGTGCAGTCCAAGGTGCCGTTGTCGGAGACTGCGCAGCAAGCACTGCAACCGCTACTCGAACGCTTGATCGTGCTGCCTCGCAGGGCCGTCCACAGTCCTCTGAACCTGCTGGCCTCTCCGATCATCGACTATCCCATGCGCGCGATCATCAATGGCTTGGCGCCGTGCCTGCGGCATCGCTTCGAGCAATTGCTGGATGAGCCATGGGATGTGATCCAGATCGAACACAGCTACAGCTTTCAGCCCTTCGAGAAAGCCCTGCAGGCGCGTGGCCTACCGTACATGCTCAGCGAACATACCCTCGAATCGGTGATGGGCAGCGCTGTACACGACCGCCTGCCACTGTGGCTGCGCCCACTCAACGCCTTCGACCGCTGGCGCTATCGGCGCTGGGAACAACGCGTGCTGCGCCAACCCAGCGAAGTGGTGGCCGTGAGCGGCCACGACGCCGATCTGATCGGGCAGATCAGCGGGCGCTTGGTGAGTGTGGTGGTCAATGGCGTCGACTCCCAGCACTACCAGGACGTGCGCCCCGCCCTGCACAGCCAGCGGCTGCTGTTCGTTGGCAACTTCGAGTACGGTGCCAACCTGGAGGCCATCGAGTGGGCGCTCGAAGAGATCCTGCCTCAGGTGTGGATGAGCAATCCGGCGGTGCGCCTGGCGATTGCCGGACACGCCCTGCCCGCCAGCTGGAAGCTGCACTGGAATGATCCGCGTATCGAGTGGGTGGGCTATCGACCCGACCTGCGCGAGCTGCAACGGCGCTCGGCGCTGTTCTTCGCACCGCTGCGCTACGCCGGAGGCTCCAAAGTGAAAATCCTCGAAGCCATGGCTGCCGGCCTGCCGGTTATTACCACCGGCAAGGGCGTTTCCGGCCTTGCGGGCAATCCGGGTGAACACTATATGAGCTGCGACGACAGCGACCAGTTGGCCCTGATGATCACCCAACTGCTCAATCAACCGCTGCGCATGGCGCAACTGGGCGAGGCCGGACGCCAGTTCGCCCGTCAACGTCACGACTGGAGCGTGGCCGCCCAGCAGTTGGAAAACGTGCACATGCGCTTGTCGCAACTGGCACCGGCCAGCGCCGTACCGCTGCGTAGCGTGCTAGCCAAGTAGCTCGCTGAACGGAATGAACGGCACCAGCTCACCCTGGCCTGGCATGCTGCCCTCGCGCACTTCCACCAGGCCCTCGGCCCAGGCTGCACTGCGCAGTACGCCCGAGCTTTGGTTCTTGTAGATGCGCACCCGACCGTCTTCGATCCGCGCGCGCAGGTATTCACGTCGATTGCCCGCCTTGGGCCAGTCGAACCCGGCAGGCACCTGGAAACGCAGCGGTGTGACGTCGGTCACGCCGTGGCGACGCAGCAGGTAAGGCCGGGCAAGCAGTCCGAAGGTGACCAGGGTCGAGGCTGGATTACCCGGCAAGCCAATGACCGGCACCCCTTGGTAGTGCCCGAATGTCAGTGGCTTGCCCGGTTTGATCGCCAGCTTCCACAGGGCCAGCTCGCCCGCCTCGCGCAAGGCCAGTCCCAGGTAGTCGGCCTCACCGACCGAAACGCCGCCAGTGGACAGAATCAGGTCGACATCGCCCAGCCCTGCCAGGCATTGGCGGGTCAGCGCAAGATCATCGGCGAGGATACCGGCATCGATCACCTCGCAACCCAAGCGCTGCAACCAACTGACCAACAGACGTCGGTTGCTGTTGTAGATCTGCCCAGGCCCAAGCGCCCGCCCAGGCTCGACCAGCTCGTCGCCGGTCGACAGCACCGCTACGCGTGGCCGACGCACCACCTCCAGCTCGGCGACGCCCAGCGTGGCTGCCAGCCCCAACTCGATAGGCCCTAACCGCGTGCCGGCGTGCATCACCACCTCGCCAGTACGGGTTTCCTGGCCCTTGGGGCGCACGTTGGCGCCCAAAGCCAACGGTTCGAGCAAGCGCACCCGGCCATCTTCGAGCACCTCGGTGTTTTCCTGCATCTCGACGCAGTCGGCGCCTTCGGGCAACGGAGCACCGGTGAAGATCCGGGCGCAGGTGCCAGCTTGCAGAGGCTGCGGCGCATGCCCTGCGAAGATGCGCTGGCTGACCGGCAACGGCTCGCCGTGACAATCAGCCAGGCGCAAGGCATAGCCATCCATGGCACTGTTGGGCCAAGGCGGCAGATCGAGTGCGGCCACCAGCTCACGGGCCAGCACCCGACCTTCGGCATCGGCCAGCGCGATGCTTTCGGTGCCTCTGATCGGCGTCGCCTCGGCCAGCGCCAGCAGGCGCTCCAGAGCTTCTTCCACCGGCATCAACGACCGGCCCGGCACGGCCTCAGCCACGGCTTTCACAGGCCGCTGCCTGCTTCAGGTGCGGCACGAAATTGCACGGACGATGACGGCTGTCCAACTGCTCGGCAAGGATCCCGTCCCAACCCGTACGTACCGCATTGGTCGACCCCGGCAGGCAGCACACCAACGTTCCGTTGGCCAAGCCAGCCAAGGCACGGGATTGCACGGTGGAGGTGCCGATGTCGGCCACCGAGATCTGTCGGAACAGCTCGCCGAAACCCTCGACTTGCTTGTCCAGCAGGCAGGTCACCGCTTCTGGGGTGCTGTCACGGCCAGTAAAGCCGGTACCACCGGTGATCAACACAACTTGTACCTGCTCGTCGGCGATCCAGTTGGCAACCTGTGCGCGGATCTTGTACAGGTCGTCCTTGAGCAGCACCCGAGCTGCAAGCTGATGGCCGGCGGCGGTGAGGCGGTCGACGAACAACTGGCCAGAGGTGTCGGTGTCGAAAGTACGGGTGTCGCTGACCGTAAGCACGGCGATGTTCAGCGCTACGAAGGGAGTGTCTGCCTTGGCTTTCATGGGGTCCGTCGCAGGATGTCTTGAAGTGACGGCTTTTATATCACAGGCCACCTGCCCCGACCCGGCCGTTGTTGCGGGTCAATGTCGCAACTGAAGGTCTATGCTGCACTGGGCAAGGAACTTGCGTGGACGCACTGCGTCTTACCAGTCATACAGCACCCCCGTAATGGAGAATCACGATGATCCCACGTCCCCTTTGCGCCTTCCTGCTCGCCCTGGGCCTTGGCACGCTCGCCGGCTGCGCCTCGCCTGCCGTCATCACCCTGAACGATGGCCGCGAGATCCAGGCGGTGGATACCCCAAGCTACGACGAAGACTCCGGCTTCTACGAATTCGAACAGCTCGACGGCAAGCGTACGCGCATCAACAAGGACCAGATTCGTACCGTCAAAGAGCTGTAATCCAGACCCTGCATTTGAGCGCAACTCCTTTTTGCAACAAGGGGTTGCGTTGAAAAAAACGATGCAGTAGCATTTTGCACATCGGAGTGTAGCGCAGCCAGGTAGCGCGTCTCGTTCGGGACGAGAAGGCCGCAGGTTCGAATCCTGTCTCTCCGACCAAACATTCAAAAAAGCCCGCCTTGCGCGGGCTTTTTTGTGTCTGAACGAAAACCTCTTGCGCCAGTTAAGTCGACATACCGACAGCGCCAGTACCCAGATTACCCTTTCTCAAACTGCACATGCTTGGCCACTGCCTCGGGCCAAGCTCGGCAGAGGCGCTCAGGAAGCATGCCTACGTGCTGAGATGATTCTTGCCAGTGCCTCCGGCAAATCAGGTCACGACAGGACCCTGCGGGTCAGCGCTGCGCCACGTCCTGCCCGGAATGCCGGCTCCAGTCCAGCAGCAGGCTGTAGCCCACCGCCAGCAGCGTCGGCCCGATGAACAACCCGATGAAGCCGAAGGCGAGCAGACCGCCGAACACTCCCAGCAATACGATCACCAGCGGCAGGTTGCCGCCACGGCTGATCAGGTAGGGTTTGAGCACGTTGTCTACCCCGCTGATGATGAACGTGCCCCAGATCCCCAGGAACACCGCCATGCCGTAGTCGCCCTTCCACACCAGCCAGCCGGTGGCAGGTATCCAGGCCAGCGGCGGGCCCATCGGAATCAGGCTGAGCATGAAAGTCACCAGGCCCAGCACGATGGCGCCAGGCACTCCAGCGATCAGAAAGCCGATCAGCGCCAACAGTCCCTGGGCAGCGGCGGTGCCGATCACACCGTTGACCACACGCTGTACGGTGCCGGCCACCAATTCCACGTAGTACTCCGCGCGCTCGCCCACCAGCCGTTGCAGCAGGCGTTGCACGAACGCGGCCAGACGCGGGCCGTCGCGGTAGAAGAAGAACACGAACACCAGACTCAGGGTCAGCTCCAGCACGCCGCTGCCGATCTGTGCGCTACGCGCCAGTAACCAGTTGCCGACCTGCCCAAAATAAGGCTTGGCCGACGCCAGTATCGCCGCGCCCTGCTGGTCAAGGGACTGCCACCAGCCCACCACGCGGTCACCGACAAAGGGAATGCCGGCGACCCAGGCCGGTGCATCTGGCAGGCCGTCGACTTGTATGTCACGCACGAAAACGGTGGCATCGCGAATATGGTCAGCCAGGTTGAACCCCAGCCACACCAGCGGCAGAGCCACGATCAGGATCCAGGCCATGGTCAGCAGGCTGGCCGCGAGGGTCTCGCGCCCTCCCAGCCAACGCGTGAGCAAACGCATCAGCGGCCAACTGGCAAACGCCAGGATAGCCCCCCACAGCAAGGCCGAAATGAACGGTGCCATCACCCACAGGGCAGCCCCCAACAGCGTCAACAGCAGAATCTGAACCAGCAGACGATCGTTGTTGAGCATAGGGCCCTCGTTCAACGGATCAACTCAACGTGCAGCCCATCGGTAGGCGCGGTACCCACCTCGAGCCGGGCGTTACGTACCCCGGCCTTGACCAGTTGCTCGCGCCAGGCCTCGGCACGCTCGCCGCTGAGGCTAGCGCGCAAGGTACTGTCGAGGTTCAGGCTGCGAGCCAGCAACGCCGCCCAGCTGTCCTGCGGCTCGGCGAGGTCCGGGTAATCCAGCTTGCCGGTGTCGCGCAATTCGCGCAGCACAGTTGCCGCGGTGGGCAGTATGTCGCCCAGTGGGCGTTCGGCAACGAACTCTTCCACATGCAGGTAGGCGCGGCGGTTGCCGCGCGTCACGCTGTATAACGCCACGAGGGTGTCAGCCTCGTCGGCGGAGCGGCGTAGCAGGATGAACGCCTGCTGCTCATCGCCGCCATTGAGGCGGGCATTGGCAAATACATCGTTGGCCCACAGGCTGGCTTCGCCGCAGTCGCGGCCCTGGCACCAGAACAGCGGGTAGCCGCCGTCCTTCTGCAACGCTTCACGGGCGCTGGTAAAGGCTTCGCGGGCGCTGCGCTCTACCGGTAACTCATAGGTGATCGAACTGACTTGGCCTCGGCTCTCGACCTTATCCTCGACACGCAGGCGGCCACTGATCTTGCGCAGTGGGCCAAGGGGGTAGACCCGCTCCTGCGCCACGGCCGGACGTTGATCGACGACCTTGGCATCTTGCGGAACGGGTAACGCTGAGGCCGACAGCAGTGGGCTGGCCAAGGCCAGGCAGACGGCGGCGCTACGGATGAAAAACAATGTGCTCATCGGCAGCCCTCATGGCTGCGGGACGGGGTGTGGTGGCGGTCTGGCATGTACATGGCTGTCTCCTTTCAAGCCGCCAAGCCTCGACACTTGCCCGGAGCAAGTCAAGGAAAGCCAAAGAAGCGATTGAAACAGTCTGCAACAAGGGACGCCCCCTGAAGGTCGTTCAGGTGCAGGTGATGGCCCCCTGGAAGCAGCACCTGCTCGAAGGGTAGCTGCTCCAGCAACTGCGCGTGGCGCGCCAGCATGCCATCGGCCGCCACCACCAGGCAGCTCGGGCAGCTCACGCGGCGCACGAAGGCCATGGCCTGGGCCTGACTCAGACGCTGCGGCGATGGCAAGGTCAGGCGGCTGTCGCTGCGCCAGCTGTAGCCTCCGGGCACCGGCATGAGACCGCGCTGAGCCAACAACTCGGCCGCCTCGCGACTGACCGCCACCATGCCCTTCATGCGCGCCTGCACGCCATCCTGCAACGAGGCGTATACCGTCTTGCGCTTACCCTCAAGGCGCATCTGCGCCTGCAAGGCCATGCCCAGGCGTTCGGCGGCGTCCTGCTCGGTGCCGGTGGGCGGCACCACGCCGTCGATCAATGCCAGGTGGCTTACCCGATCAGGCAAGGCACCGGCCAACTGCACCGAGATGATCGCACCCAGCGAGTGACCAAGCAGGCCGAAGCGCGCCCAGCCCATCTGCTCGGCTACCCGCAGGACATCGTGAGCATAATCGGCCAGGGCGTAGCCCGCGCCCGCAGGACGATGCTCGGAGTAGCCATGCCCGGCCAGGTCCAGGGCAACAATGCGTAGGCCTTTGAGCTGCGGCGCTAGGCGCGCGAAGCTGTTGGCATTGTCCAACCAGCCGTGCAGGGCGATCACTGGCAAGCCATCGGCAGGCCCGAACAGGTGCGCGGCCAGCTCGATGTGGCCCAATGACAGGCGGACCTCCTCCACGTTCGGGATCATGCCTGCCCCCAGCGGTCGAACAGGCCCTTGATAAGGCTCGCGGTATCGACGGGGCGCTCCAGCGGAAACATGTGCCCGCCCGGCAGACTGTGGTATTCGCCACGGTCAATGCCGCGCACGCTCAGGGCATGGTGACGACGGATCACCCGACTCTGAGCGCCACGTACCACGGCAAGAGGCACCTGCAACTGACGCGGCGGCACGGGACTGACATGCGGGATGCTGCGGTAGATACTGATTTCGATGGCCGGATCGAAACGCAGGCGCAATCCACCGTCGGCCTCCTCCAGTCCGTGTTGCAGGTAGGCCTCCAGGCATTCTGGGTCGAAGTGACGAAACAGCGTCTTGCCGGCGAAATAACGCCGCGCGCTGTCACGATCGGGAAATGCCTCGCGCCGACCCAAGGTGCGTCCGGCCGGTGTGATACGGTCGATGAAGCCCCAGCGCTTGGCCGCCTGGATCAGCCATTGGTCGACACGGGTCAGCACAGGCGAGTCGAGCATGACTACACCTCGGTAGTACTGCGGGCAGCGCAATGCCGCATGCAGATGCAGCACACCCCCCAGCGAGTGACCGACACCCCATACCGGCGCGTCCTGCTGGGCCAGGTGATGCAGCAGTTCATCCACCAGGTTCTGCCAATTGTCGTTCACCGGAAAGCGTGGGTCATGGGCGTGCTGCCCCAGGTGCCGCACCGCGTAGTCCGGCGCCAGGGCATCGAACAGTTTGCCGTAGGTCGCCGAGGGGAAACCGTTGGCATGGGCGAAGAAGATCTGCTGCGACATGGCCGCCTGCTATGTACGAAAATGATGACCCATTTTCGGCAATGGCAAGGGAGGCGGCAACGTCCGGAAAGGTCATCGCCAAGGGCGTTCAGGTCATGAGAAGCTGTTCATGGAGCGGTGCAGGCAAGCCTGGATATACGCCAGTTGGTGCTCCAGCGCCTCACGTGCCAGGCGCTGGTCGTTGTACTCCAGGTTAAGCCGGCGCAGCGCCAGGCAACTGCTCTGCAACAGATGCGCCATGCGCACGCTGGCTTCCTGCAGGTGACGCAGCTCCTGCTCGCCATCGAACTGCGCACCTTGGGCGGTGCCATCACGCCGACGCACCGTTCCCATCAATTGGTACAGCTTGGCCTCGGCGGATTCACGCAACAGGCTGTACTCGGCAAAGTCGAGCATCTGCGCGCCTTGCACCTTTACAAGGGTCGGCTGCAAGTCAACCGAACACATCAGATCCACCCATCGGCCACTCATGCCGGTCTCCGTCAGCTCGCTACGCACACCTGTACTGGTGAAACGCTATCAAGCTGACGGACGGCGCTACAACTGACAAAAATACCAGTTGCCAGGCTCATTCTGGATGATGAAGCGCACGCAAGGTCATCAAACCCGCTAGCGGCCAATCGCCTTCGAGTTCAGCAAGGCTGGCGGTACTCAACGGCGCCGGATGCTGGGAATGGCCGTGCGCCAGCAGGCAAACCAGGGAACCGACCAAGGGTTGGTGGCTGACCAGCAGTACGTGCGAAAGCCCCAGGTGCCCGAGCTCAGTGCACACCTGCTGTGGATCGCTCTCGGGCGTGAGCCACGGCACCGTGTATACCGGCTCGGCAAGCCCGAGCGCGGCGTGTACCAATGCGGCAGTCTGTTGAGCGCGTATGTATGGGCTGGCGACGATGGCCTGCAACGGTTGACCCAGCAGACGCGCTGCACTGTGCAGAACTTGTTCGCGGCCGTGGGCGGTCAGCTTGCGCTCGGCGTCAGTGTTGGCGCGCGGCTGCGCCTCACCGTGGCGCAACACCCACAGTTTCACAGTTTTGGCTCCTCGTCGCGCACCGGATGTGGCGCTGGGGCGACGACATGGGGGGCCTCGCCTTCTGCGGCGCGGGGCGTCGGCCAGTCAGCGAACGGCCAGGGCTTCTGGTCGCTGTGGAAGCTGCCGAAACGACCGATCTGTGACAGGTACTGGCTGAGGCTGTCACCGAAATTCATCAGGCTGGCGCTGGGCGCCCCATAAACCAGACGGTAAATCAACTGCACCAGCACCAGCCCCCCCAGCAGCAATTCAGCGAGCTGCCAGACCACCAGGAACACCAGCATCCACAGCACCCGCAGGATGATCGACTCGCGCTGGGCGCGTTGCGGCGTATCGTTCATGTGTCACTCCTTAGGTTCAATTGAAACCGCTGGTAGAAATGAAATCGACGTCGGTCTTGGGCTCGGCACGCATGAGGTGTTCGATCACCTGGCCCAAGGTGCGACCCTCGAAGAGAATCGCATGCAGTCCGGCCACCAGCGGCATGTAGACGTTCACTTCCTGGGCCTTGGCCTTGAGTACCTTGAGGGTGTTGACTCCTTCGGCCACCTCGCCCAGGCGGTTGACGGCCTCCTCCAGCGACAGGCCCTGCCCCAGGGCATGCCCGACTTGATAGTTGCGGCTTTTGGGCGAGGAGCAGGTCACGATCAGGTCGCCCACCCCGGCCAGGCCCAGGAACGTCATGGGGTTGGCCCCTTGGCTCACGGCGAAACGGGTCATTTCGGCCAGGGCACGGGTTATCAGCATGCTCTTGGTGTTTTCCCCCATGTCCAGCGCCACCGCCATGCCCGAAATGATCGCGTAGACGTTCTTCAACGCACCGCCCAGCTCGACACCAAAGCGGTCGGCACTGGCGTAGACGCGGAAGGTGCGCCCATGAAGCACGGCTTGCACCTGTTGGCACAGGGATTCGTCTTCGCTGGCGACCACGGTGGCGGTCAGGGCGTGCTCGGCGATCTCGCGGGCCAGGTTGGGGCCGGACAGCACGCCGATACGCGCCTTGGGGGCGATTTCTTCGAGGATTTGGCTCATCAGTTTGAAGCTGTGCGCCTCGATGCCTTTGGTGAGGCTCACCAGCCCCTTGCCCTCCAGCAGCTCGGCATGCGGCGCCAACACGCTACGCAGGGCGCTCGACGGCAGGGCGACGAACACCAGCTCGCTGCCTTGCAGGGTGCCCAGCAAGTCGTTGACCGGCTCGACCCGATCATGCAGGCGAATACCCTTGAGGTAGCGCGGATTCTCGCGGTGGTTACGCATCGCCTCGGCCTGAGCCGGGTCGCGCATCCACTGGCGCACGGCGTGGCCGTTTTCCGCCAGCAGGTTCGCCACGGCGGTGCCGAAGCTTCCGCCTCCAAGAACTGCAACAGGTTGCTGTTCGGTCATATCCAATCCGTTAACCAATAAGTAAGTGGCGACCGGCGCATTATAAAGGCAAGCCGCGAGCGTCAAGCTACAAGCGACAAGAAATCCGTACTTGAGCGCAGCTTTTGCTTGCAGCTTGACGCTTGTAGCTTGCAGCTTGAAGAAGGTCAGTTAACATGCCTGATTCATTTCTGAAACAAGGCCGTACCGTGTTCGCTGGCACGCCCCCTTTTCCGCGCCTGATGCTGCTCACCGCCCTGATCGGCGGCCCAGCCCTTGCCGACGACCTGTTCATCGACAATCAGGACTTGCCCCAGGTACTGACCGCCACGCGCCTCAAACAATCCCCAGCGGCCGTGCCAGGCAGCATGACCGTGCTCGACAGCGAGCTGATCCGTGCCAGCGGCGCGCGCGACATCCCCGAACTGCTGCGCCTAGTGCCAGGCATGATGATCGGCTACAGCGCCGGCAACCAGGCCACGGTCAACTACCACGGCAGCAACGTCAGTGACGCCCGACGCATGCAGGTCCTGATCGACGGCCGCTCGGTGTACCGCGCAGGCCTGGCCACGGTGGATTGGAGCGACATCCCGGTGGCACTGGAGGATATCGAGCGCATTGAGGTATTCCGCGGCCCCAACACCGTCAGTTATGGCGCCAACGCACTGATGGCTGTGGTCAACATCCTCACGCGCAACCCCGCCGACAGCCACGGAACGCGACTGAAGCTCACCCGTGGCCAGGATGGCATCAATGACTACTACATCAGCCAGGGGCTGGGCTGGGACAGCGGCGACCTGCGCCTGTCGGTCTCGGGCCAGCAGGACGACGGTTTCGACCACGACCAGGTCGGCGCCGACTATCGCGACAGCCGCCGACTCAACCGAATCAACCTCAGTGCCACCCATGCACTGACACCAGACCAGACCCTGGAGTGGCAACTGGCGGCCAAGGAAGGCAGCAACCAGCGCCCCTATACCTACCAGCCGGTGTTCGGCAAGTACCCGGGCGGCAGCGATGCCGACGTCAATGCCAAGGATTACGCAGGCTCGGTGCGCTGGAACATCGATTTCAACCCTGATCACAGCCTGTACGTACAGGGTTCGGCGCAGCACTTCGACCGCCAGGTGGTGTGGGGTGCATGCGATGCCGCGCTGGCCTTCAGCCCCGAACTCACCCGGCTCTGGCAGTTGAACCCCAACCTCGCCGAGCAAGTGGCGCGCAACGCAGGCGGCATCCATGTGGGCGGCAACCCTACCGAGCAGGCGCTGATCGATGCGATTGCCAGCCAGTGGAACCAGCCCGGCCCCGCCAACGGCAAGCAGATGGTCTGTGGCGATGTGGACCAGAGCACCCGCGAAACCCGCTACGACCTTGAAGTCCAGGACACCCTGAGCCTGACCGACAGCCTGCGCCTGGTCAGCGGCATGAACTATCGCTACGATCAAGCGGATTCGCAAACTTACTTCAACGGCCGATTGGACGACCAGACCTGGCGCTTGTTCGGCCAGCTCGAATGGCGCGCCGACGAACACTGGATCATTCAGGGCGGGGCCATGTACGAGCGCTCGCAGCTCTCTGGCAATTCACTCACCCCACGCGTGGCCGTGAACTACCTGATCACCCCGCGTCATGGCCTGCGCGCGGTGTATTCCGAAGCGATCCGCTCCCCGGACATGTTCGAGAACAACGTCAACTGGAGCTACACGGTCAAGAACCTGACGCCCAACCTGTACGGCCTGCAAAACGGCGAATACTTCGTCAAGACCCGTGGCCCCGGCAACCTTGACCAGGAGCGCATGCGCTCGCGCGAGCTGGGCTACAACGGCTATTTCAGCGACCTCGACCTGAGCGTGGACGTAAAACTGTTCTACGACGAGATCACCGGCATGATCAGCGAGCCGTTGAAGAACAACCAGTACATCGCCAGCAACACCAACAGGTCGCGCTTCAGCGGCAGCGAGACACAACTCGACTGGCGCATTACCCGTCGTGATCGGCTGCGCTTTACCTATGCCTATGTCGATGCCTGGGCCAGCAACCCGGCCGACCGACGCCTGACCGCTCGTAACAGTGGCTCGGCAGGCTGGCTGCGCGAGTGGGGTGACGGTTGGTCGAGCGCGCTTTTCTATTACGGCGACGATGCCCTCAATACCTATCGCTATGAGCGCATGGACCTGCGCCTGGCCAAGCGCTTCAAGCTGCATGGCAGCAATCTGGAACTGGCAGCCCTGTGGCAACAGCGGCTGGATGACGAGCCCATCACGCTCGTGCAGAACCGCTACGACAGCCGTCACCGCCTGAGCGTGAGTGCGGAGCTGGAGTTCTGATGGGCGCGCTGCTGCGCTTGCTGCTGCTCTGCCTGCTGCCATTGGGATCGCTGTCTGCCGGCGAAATCCTGCTGGTGGGCGCCGAGGAGCAACCCGGCATCCGCAGCTTCGTCAACGCGCTCGAACAACGCCGACCGCACGACAAGGTGCGTTTCGAGAACGTCACCCAACTGCCCCGGCCTGGACAGTTGAAAGCCGACACCCGCCTGATCCTGCTCGACACACCAGCGCTGGACTGGCGCCTTGGCGAAACACCCGGCCCGCCGGCGCTGGCCCTGCGGGTTAGCCGGGTACAAGCCCAACAGCGTCTTGGAAAGGAACGCCCGGCATTTCTCAGCCTGCTGTGGAGCGACCCGCCACTGGACCGGCAACTGCGCCTGACCCGCTATCTACTGCCACAAGCGCGGCGAATCGGCGTGCTATACGCTGAACACAGCCGCTTTCTGCTCGACGAACTGCGCCAGGCTGCCAAGCCACTGGGGCTGGAAATCATTGCCCAGGACTGGCCGGACCTGCGCGACAGTCGCCCGTTGCAGCACCTGCTGGCCAATAGCGACGTGCTGCTGGGGCTCGATGACCCCGACCTGTACAACTCCAAGTCCGCCAAGAACGTGCTGCTGAGCAGCTATGGCCGGCAGATGGCACTGATCGGACCGAATGCCGGCTTCGTTCGCGCCGGCGCCCTGGCCAGCACCTACAGCGACCAGGAAGACTGGCTGGCGGTACTCGACCAGCTGCTCGACCAACCACCCGCACATTGGCCACGCAGTCTTTACCCCGCGCGCTTCAGCGTCAGCGGCAACCAGCAGGTTGCGCGCGCCCTGGGACTTGAAGCCATCGAGCCACAAGCCGCAGCCGCGGCCCTGGCCGCAGAGGAACCCACCCCATGAGCAAACGCCTGAGCTGGGACATCCATACCCGCACGCAGATCATCAGCCTGGGCCCTGCCCTGCTGCTCACGTTGTTGCTGATCAGCTTCTTCACCTTCGTGCGCATCCAGGACTTGCGTCAGGAACTCAATCACACCGGACAACTGATCGCCAACCAGTTGGCACCAGCCTCCGAATACGGCGTGATCTCAGGCAACAACGAAGTGCTCGACAGCCTGATGCGTGCCACCTTGAGCATCCCACACGTGCGCTTTCTCGAGGTTCAGGACAGCCGTAACCACATTCTGGTGTACGTCGAACAACCCGATGAGAGCCAAAGCCGCGCGCAGCGGGTCGAGGTGTTCCAGGCACCGATCCGCCTGCAACGGATCCGCCTGGATACCGATTTCCTGCAAGGCAAGCCGCAATTGCCAAGCATCGGTGACGATTACCTGGGACGGGTGATCGTGGGCATGTCCGACGATGCCTTCAGTCAGCGGCAGCAGGAGATCGTGATCAAGGCCGCGATCCTGGCCCTGTTCGCCTTGCTGTTCACCTTCCTGCTGGCCCGACGCCTGGCCATGAGCCTGTCCAAGCCGATCAGCGACATGGGCCATGCGGTCGAGGCGATCCAGCAGGGCGAATTCCATGCGCCGCTGCCGGTGGTCGATGACAGCGAGCTGGGCCACCTGGCACGCCATATCAACAACCTGGCCAGCGCGCTGGAACATGCTGCCCATGAACAGCAACAGGCCATGGGGCAGTTGATCCAGGCCCGTGAGGAAGCCGAGCAGGCCAACCGCGCCAAGTCGGACTTCCTGGCGATGATGAGCCACGAGCTGCGCACCCCCATGAACGGCGTGCTGGGCATGCTGCAACTGCTCGAAACCACCCGCCTGACCCGCGAGCAGGCCGAATACACCGCCGTGGCCAGCGAGTCCACCGGCCACCTGCTCAAGGTGATCAACGATATCCTCGACTTCTCGCGCATCGAGCGCACCACGCTTGAACTGGAGCACATCGACTTCAACCTCGGCGAGTTGATCAGCAGTAGCGTGCAGTCATTCCAGCACAGCGCCCAACAGCGCGGCCTGCAACTGACCCTGCAATTACCCGCCGACCTCGCGCCACCGCAGGTGATGGGCGACCCGACACGTATCCGCCAGATTCTGCTCAACCTGGTGGGCAACGCCCTGAAGTTCACCGAGCGCGGCGAGGTGGCCGTGGAAGCACGCTGGCAGGTGGTCGACCGCCAGGTGCTGTGGTTCACCTGCGCCGTGCGCGACACCGGCATCGGCATCGACAGCAATCGCCTGGAAATGATGTTCATGGCCTTCCAGCAGGCCGACAGCTCGATCTCGCGGCGTTACGGCGGTACCGGCCTTGGCCTGTCGATTGCACGCACCCTGGCCGAGCGCATGGGCGGCCAACTGCGTGGCGAAAGCCGCGAGGGCCTGGGCTCGACGTTCACCCTGGAAATGCCCCTGGCGCTGTCCAGCCAGCCGGCCCAGCGCCCGGGCGCAACGCCGAGCACGGGACTGGCCAGCAACGGTGAGCGAGTCCTGCTGGTAGAAGACAATCCCGTCAACCAAAGCGTCATCGAGGCCATGCTACGCAGCCTGGGCTTCGAAGTCGGCTTGGCCATGGATGGTGCCAAAGCGGTGGAACTGGTCAGCCAACAGTCATTCGCCGCGGTACTGATGGACTGCCGCCTGCCGCTGCTAGACGGCTACGAAGCTACCCGGCGCATCCGCCTGCTGCCGCAGTGCGCAGCGTTGCCGATCATCGCCCTGACCGCCAACGCGCTGGAGGGCGACCGCGAACGTTGCCTGGCCGCTGGCATGGACGATTACCTGAGCAAACCGTTCAAACGCATCGACCTGCAGCGCACATTGGGCCGCTGGTTACCCGGTCGGACAGTTGCGACTGGCGATAAATGCTAAAGTGCGGCAGTCTTAAAGACTGGACAGGACCTTCGTCGGCCCTGAAAATAACATTTCAGTGCACACCTGTACTTCATTTGCCAGGTGCGCTGTGACTTTCACCACAACGCAATAGTCTACCTGTAGGCTGCCGCCCCGTACGCAAAGCGAATCGGGCCGGCCGGGAAGATTCGTCCCCTGCCGCAGGGGGTTATTGAGGAGCTCGCATGACCAAACAAAACGCCTTTACCCGGGAAGACCTGCTGCGCTGCAGTCGCGGTGAGCTGTTCGGCCCCGGTAATGCGCAACTACCCGCCCCGAACATGCTAATGGTGGATCGCATCACGCATATCAGCGAAGAAGGCGGCAAGTTCGGCAAGGGTGAATTGGTCGCTGAGCTGGATATCACTCCAGACCTGTGGTTCTTCGCCTGCCACTTCGAAGGCGACCCCGTCATGCCAGGCTGCCTGGGCCTGGATGCGATGTGGCAGCTGGTTGGCTTCTTCCTCGGCTGGCAGGGCCTGCCAGGCCGTGGCCGCGCCCTGGGTTCGGGCGAAGTGAAATTCTTCGGCCAGGTCCTGCCGACCGCCAAGAAAGTCACCTACAACATTCACATCAAGCGCGTCCTGAAGGGCAAGCTGAACATGGCCATCGCCGATGGCTCGGTCAGCGTCGACGGCCGCGAGATCTACACCGCCGAAGGCCTGCGGGTCGGCGTGTTCACCTCCACTGACAATTTCTAAGGGTTATTCGCATGCGCCGCGTCGTGATCACTGGTCTGGGCATCGTTTCGTGCCTGGGCAATGACAAAGCTACTGTCACCGAAAACCTGCGCAACAGCCGTCCGGGCATTCGTTACAACCCGGAATACAAGGAAATGGGGCTGCGTAGCCAGGTTTCCGGCTCCATCGACCTGAACCTCGAAGAGCTGATCGACCGCAAGGTCTATCGCTTCGTGGGTCACGCCGCCGCCTACGCCTACCTGGCGATGCAGGATGCGATCAAGGACTCGGGCCTGACCGAAGAGCAAGTTTCCAACCCGCGCACCGGCCTGGTGGCAGGTTCCGGCGGCGCCTCGACGCTGAACCAGATGGAAGCCCTGGATACCCTGCGCGAAAAAGGCGTCAAGCGGGTTGGCCCGTACCGCGTCACCCGCACCATGGGCAGCACCGTGTCGGCGTGCCTGGCGACCCCATTCAAGATCAAGGGCATCAACTACTCGATCTCCTCGGCCTGTGCCACCTCCGCGCACTGCATTGGTACTGCCCTGGAGCAGATCCAGTGGGGCAAGCAGGACATCGTCTTCGCCGGTGGCGGTGAAGAAGAGCACTGGAGCCAATCGTTCCTGTTCGACGCCATGGGCGCGCTGTCGACCAAGCGCAACGAAACCCCTGAGCTGGCCTCGCGCGCCTACGACGCCGACCGTGACGGCTTCGTCATCGCCGGTGGTGGCGGCATGGTCGTGGTCGAGGAGCTGGAACACGCCCTGGCCCGTGGCGCCAAGATCTACGCCGAAATCGTCGGCTACGGCGCGACCTCCGACGGCTACGACATGGTCGCCCCAAGCGGCGAAGGCGCAATCCGCTGCATGCAGCAGGCGCTGTCCACCGTCGAAGGCCCGATCGATTACCTCAACACCCACGGTACCTCCACCCCAGTCGGCGACGTTGCCGAGATGAAGGGCGTGCGTGAAGTGTTCGGCGCCAACGCCCCGAAAATCAGCTCGACCAAGAGCCTGTCGGGTCACTCGCTGGGCGCCGCAGGTGTGCACGAGGCGATCTACTGCCTGCTGATGATGGAAAACAACTTCATCGCCGGCTCCGCCAACATCGACGAGCTGGACCCGGAAGTGGCCGACCTGCCGATCGTGCGCAAAACCGAAGAGAACGCCAAGCTCGACACCATCATGAGCAACAGCTTCGGCTTCGGCGGCACCAACGCCACCCTGGTGCTCAAGCGCTGGACTGGCAAGTGATCGCTTGACCTGCTGAACCAGAACGCCCCGGCCTAGGTCGGGGCGTTTTTGTTTGCCCCCTTGCGCGACACAAGGCCGTGCATCAGGCTAGACCGAGAACCGCTGCACCAAACCGTTGAGGTCCACTGCCAGTTGCGACAGCGCCTGGCTGGCCGCCGAAGTTTGCTCGGCGCCCGCCGACGACTGCTGCGCCAAATCGCGGATCGTGGTGAGGTTACGATCGACCTCCCGCGCCACCTGCGCCTGCTGCTCCGACGCGCTGGCGATCACCAGGTTACGCTCATTGATCTGACCGATGGCCGTGGCTATCGCCTCCAGCGCAGCCCCTGCGGCGTGAGCACCGTCAAGGGTCGCGCGGGCTCGCGAGTCGCTCAGTTGCATACCTTGCACCGCCCGCTCGGCGCCGCCCTGGATCGCGACGATCATCTGCTCGATCTCACGGGTGGAGGTCTGGGTGCGATGGGCCAATGCCCGCACTTCGTCCGCAACCACCGCGAAACCACGTCCGGCCTCACCGGCACGCGCCGCCTCGATCGCGGCATTGAGCGCCAGCAAGTTGGTCTGCTCGGCGATCGCACCGATCACATCCAGGACCTTGCTGATATCGCGCACCTGCTGCGCCAACTGCCCCACTTCCTCGGCGTTGCCGGCCACACCACTGGCCAGAGCCTGGATCGCTGTCACCGTGTCATGCACCTGTTCACGCCCCTGGCGAGCGATGCGATCAGACTCGCTCGAGGCCTCGGAGGTGGCCGCAGCGTTGCGCGCCACCTCCTCCACCGCTGCGGTCATCTGGTTGACCGCCGTGGCCGCCTGTTCGATCTCCAGGCTCTGCTGCTGCAAGCCACGGGTAGCGTCCTCGGTCACGGCACTGAGCTGCTCGGAGGCCGATGCCAACTGACCGGCCGAGTCGGAGATACGCCCGATGGTCTGGCGCAAGCTTTGCTGCATGCGCTTGAGCGCCGCCAGCAAGCGCGCCGGTTCGTCGCAGCCCTGTACGGTGATCTGCGGCGTGAGATCGCCGGTCGCGACCGTCTCGGCCACCTGCAACGATTGCCCCAACGGCCCCACGATGCTGCGCGTCAGAGCCAGGGCCAGCACCACGGTGAGCGCCAGCGCCACCACCAACAGCCCTATTACCCACACCCGCGCATTGCTGAAGACGCCCTCGGCCAGCAGCGTGGCCAGCCCGGCCTGGTGGTTGTTCAGTTCAATCAGCTGGTTGAGCGTAGCGGTCATCTGGTCGGCGATCTGGTTCATCTCGCCATTGACCACAGCAGCGGCCGCTGGAATCTGCCCTTGGGTGGCCAATTGCGTCACCTGCCCCTGTAGGCCCATATACTGGCGCTCAAGCCCCTGATACTGATCGAACAGACGACGCTCTTCGGGCAGCACGATCAACCCTTCGTACTGCTCGCGCGCCTTGTCCAGGCCGGTTTTGACCTGCTCAATGCGGGCACTGTTCTGCTGCTGCGCGGCGGCATCGGTGTTGACGAGCAAGCGCAGCGTCAGCGCGCGGATGCGCAGCATGTCCTGAGCCATGCTGCCCACCGAGATGACGCTGGGCAACCAGTTGTTATCGACCTGCTCGGCTTGCTGACGCATGCTGGTCATCTGTACCAGTGCCATGCTACCCAGCACCACCACCAGCAAGCCCATCAGGCCGAAGCCCAAGCTTGCCCGAGGGGCGATATTCAAGCGTCTGAGGCTCATTCGGGTTCCCTCCCAAAAGTGATACGTCCATCGCATAAAAAAGGTATCGGGACATTCGAAATTTGCGTAAGACGAAAACGCGATATCAAAAAGCTACTTCACCGCATTTGCGGCCTTGGGCAGCACCGCAAGGAAATTGTCCCGCGCGACCTGCTGCGCAACCTGCGCCGGCAGTGCATCGAGAAACGGCACGAAACCCTGCAACTGCTCAGCGACACTGTCGAAACGGCCGACCACATCCGAACCCAGCATGAACCGCGTTGGAAAGCGCTCGACCAGCACCAGCCAGTCCTTGCGCGGACGGCCTTGTGCGTCCAACAGATAGGGGTGCAGCACGCTCCACGACAGGTCGACGTACAGGTTGGGGTAGTCCTCCAACAACCGCGTGAGCACCGGTAGCAGGAACTCCATGTGCGTCTGGTGCCGGTGGATTTCCGCGCTGCTGCCCGCATGCGCCCAGATGAAACGGGTGTGCGGATGGTTGCGCAGGGGCTCCTCGATCTCCGCCAGATACAACGGATTGCGTTCGCGCTTGGACGTGATGTTGGTGTGCAACAGCACCGGCAGGTCATGCTCGGCGGCCAGGTGATAAACGCGCGCCATCGCCTCATTGTTGGCCCGCGGCGTGTCACCACTGGTCAAGGCCGTCAGGTCGTCATGCCGGGTGAATACCTCGCCAATGCCTTGCCACAGCCCAGGGTAAAGCGCCAGCATCCGTTCGATGTGGCTCACGGCATTCTTGTCCACCGGATTGAAGCCGCTCAGAAAAGGATGAAAGCGCCGGCGCTGCTCAAGTGGCAATGACATCAACGCAGCCGCCACGTAGACGTCAGTGGCGCTGTACCAGTAGGCATCGGCATCGTCGCCAGCGTAGTAGCGCGGGCGCTTGGGCTCATCTTCGTGCCATTTCTTGGCCACCGGAATACCCGAGATCATCGACTGCTCTACCCCAGCCGTATCCATGGCCTTGAGCAACGCCGGCATGCCTTCGGTTTCCTGGAAAAAGTCCACGTAATGCAGATGGGCGTCACTGTATTGATACTCGCGGGCCTGCGCCGCCGGATATAAGCAACTCCACAGCAGCAGGCCGGTCAGCGTCCGGGCGATCATCGCCAGCTCCTCGATCAGGTAGAGCAAGCATAGACCCGCCTCGCTTGGCCACGGTTCAGCCTCGTCGCGCGAAGCGTTATGCTGGGGCACTCAACGCCCGCCTGGAGCCCATCCATGAACACCCCGCTGGTCATCCGCCCGCGCGCCGAATCGGTGGAGGGTCAGCCGATCCTGCGCCCGCTGCCATCGGCCCAATGCCGAAGCGTCGGTCCATTCGTGTTCTTCGACCACCTGCTGGAAACCGACTATTCGGCCGGCCAAGGCATGGATATCCGCCAGCACCCGCATATCGGCCTGTCGACCCTTACCTACCTGTTCGAAGGCCAGATTCAGCACAAGGACAGCCTTGGCTCAGACCAACGTGTAGGGCCCGGCGAAGTCAGCTGGATGACCGCAGGGGCGGGGGTCGCGCATATCGAGCGCACCCCGCTTGAAGCACTCGACCAGGGCTCGCGGCTGCATGGATTGCAAGTCTGGCTGGCCTGCCCCAAAAGCGCCGAACAAGGCCCTGCCAGCTACAGTCACCATCCGGCGTCCAGCTTGCCGGTCAGTGACAGCCTGGGGGTGCGCATCTGCCTGATCGCCGGCAGCGGATTCTGCCTGACCTCACCCGTGCCGGTGCTCTCCCCTACCCTCTATGCCCATGTGCAGATGCAGGCCGCAACCACACTGGCGGTGCCCACCGAGCATGCCCAACGGGCACTGTACCTGCTCGATGGCGAGTTGCTGCTCAATGGCGAGCCGGTCGAGCCGTGCAGCCTGGTGGTGCTGCCAGAGGCCGAAGAGGTGGTGTTGTTTGCCGAGCATGCCTGCCAGCTGGTACTGATTGGCGGTGCCCCGCTGGATGGGCCGAGGCGGATGAATTGGAATTTCGTTGCCAGTGATCCGGCGCTGATAGAACGGGCGCGGGAACGATGGGCCGCAGGCGACTGGCCGCAGGTCCCCGGGGAACACTCCAGGATTGAACTGCCACGCTGAGGCCGATGCAGGGGCAGCCCACGCGATAGGGGCTGCCCTGGCGGGGCTCGCTGAGCCCGCGCCTCATGCCTGCGCGGTCAGCCTCGGAACGCGTCCTTAAGGAGGTTGTGCATCGCGCGGAAGGCACGCTCGGAAGTACGCCGGTCGTACTGCATCTTGCCCGGTACGTTGGCGTTCGGATCGGTGAACGAATGCACGGCGCCGCCGTAGCTGAGCAACTGCCAATCCACCTTGGCGGCGTTCATCTCGTTTTCGAAAGCTGGCAGTTGCTCCTTGGGCACCAACGGATCCGAAGCACCATGCAGCACCAGCACCGAACCCTTGATCCGCTTGGCGTCTTCGGGGTTTGGCGTATCCAAGGTGCCATGGAACGACACCGTCGCCCGCAGGTCAGCCCCGCTGCGGGCCAGCTCCAGCGCACAGCAGCCACCGAAACAGAAACCGAAGGCGGCCACCTTGCCAGGCTCCAGCAATGCTTTGGACTGGCCCAGCAGTTGCGACAGCGCTTCCTGCATGCGCTTGCGTAGCTCGGTACGATCGTTTTTCAACGGCATCATCGCCGCCCCCGCCTCGTCAGCATTGGATGGGCGCAGCGACTGGCCATACAGGTCAGCGATCAACACCACATAACCCTGCTCGGCCACTTCCTTGGCGATGCGCTCGGCGCCTTCACTGATACCCATCCAGTTCGGAGCCATCACCAGGCCAGGTCGACCCAACGCCCCAGGCTCGTACACCAGCCGGCTTTCGTAGGTCTTGCCGGACAGGTGGTAGACCAGCGATTCGACGATTACCTTGCTCATCAAGCACTCCTTAGGCTCACCATGAAAAAAGCCCGCCGAAGCGGGCTTTGCATTGCATCAACTCAAGCAGACAGTTCGACCAGCAGCTTGTTCAGGCGACGAACGTAGGCCGCCGGATCTTTCAAGCTGTCACCCGCCGCCAGAGCAGCCTGGTCGAACAGGATGTGCGACAGTTCACCGAAGCGGTCCTCACTCTGTTCGTTGTCCAGCTTCTCGATCAGCGGGTGGGTCGGGTTGAATTCGAAGATCGGCTTGGAGTCCGGCACTTTCTGCCCACTGGCCTCGAGGATCTGGCGCATCTGCAAGCCCAGGTCCTGCTCACCAATAGCCAGGATTGCCGGAGAGTCAGTCAGGCGATGCGAAACGCGCACTTCGGCAACGCTATCACCCAGCGCGGCCTTCAGGCGCTCGACCAGACCCTCCTTGTCCTTGGCCACTTCTTCCTGGGCTTTCTTGTCTTCCTCGGAATCCAGCTTGCCCAGGTCCAGGTCGCCACGGGCGACGTCGACGAAAGCCTTGCCATCGAACTCGTTGAGGTAGCTCATCAGCCACTCGTCGATACGGTCGGTCAGCAGCAACACTTCGATACCCTTCTTGCGGAAGACTTCGAGGTGCGGGCTGTTCTTGACCTGGGCGTAGGATTCGCCAGTGAGGTAATAGATCTTGTCCTGGCCTTCCTTGGCGCGCGCCAGGTAGTCAGCCAGCGCAACGCTCTGCTCGCCGCTGTCGTCCTGGGTCGAGGCGAAGCGCAGCAGACCGGCGATCTTCTCTTTGTTGGCGAAGTCCTCGGCCGGACCTTCCTTGAGGACCTGGCCAAAGTTCTTCCAGAAGCTCTTGTACTGCTCAGGTTCGTTCTTGGCCAGTTTCTCCAGCATGTCCAGCACGCGCTTGGTCAGCGCAGTCTTCATCGAATCGATGATCGGATCTTTCTGCAGGATCTCGCGCGAGACGTTCAGCGACAGATCGTTGGAGTCCACCACACCTTTGATGAAGCGCAGGTACAGCGGCAGGAACGACTCGGCCTGGTCCATGATGAACACGCGCTGCACGTACAGTTTCAGGCCGCGCGGTGCTTCACGCTGGTACAGGTCGAACGGTGCACGAGCCGGCACGTACAGCAACGAGTTGTACTCGAGCTTACCTTCGACCTTGTTATGGCTCCAGGCCAGCGGGTTCTCAAAATCGTGGCCGATGTGCTTGTAGAACTCCTGGTACTCCTCGTCCTTGACCTCGGTACGCGAGCGGGTCCACAGGGCGCTGGCGCGGTTGACAGTTTCCCATTCCTGCGCAGGCTGCTCCTCGCCTTCGGCGGCGGCCTGCTCCTTGGGCAATTCGATTGGCAGGGCGATATGGTCGGAGTACTTCTTGACGATGTTACGCAGGCGCCAGCCATCGGCGAATTCGTCTTCACCCGCCTTCAGGTGCAGGACGATACGGGTACCGCGCTGTGGCTTGTCGACGGTGGCGACTTCGAATTCGCCTTCGCCCTTGGATGACCAGTGCACACCTTCGGCGGCCGGCAAACCGGCACGACGGCTGTATACGTCGACCTTGTCGGCGACGATGAACGCCGAGTAGAAGCCCACCCCGAACTGACCGATCAGGTGCGAGTCCTTCTTCTGGTCGCCGGTGAGGTTCTTCATGAAGTCGGCGGTGCCGGACTTGGCGATGGTGCCCAGATGCGCAATGACGTCTTCCCGGCTCATGCCGATACCGTTGTCTTCCAACGTTACGGTATTGGCGGCCTTGTCGAAGCTGACACGGATCTTCAGGTCGGCATCGCCTTCGAGCAACTCGGGCTTGGCCAGGGCCTCGAAACGCAGCTTATCGGCAGCGTCGGAGGCGTTGGAGATCAGCTCACGCAGGAAGATCTCCTTGTTGGAATACAGGGAATGAATCATGAGGTGCAGCAGTTGCTTGACCTCGGTCTGGAAGCCCAGGGTTTCTTTTTGAGTCTCCACACTCATCGTCTTCAAACTCCGATCTGTTGGTTGGCGGCGCCTGGCGACCCAATGGGCCGACTTATTGCGGCGGATGACCAGCAGATGGGGGCATGCCAGGCTATTTCAAGGGCATTTGCGGTTCTATCTTGAAATGCGCCCGTGCGGTGGCGATGGGCACGTCCCGATCACCCTGCCAGGCAGTGATGGCCACGTTGGTCACCCGACGGCCCTGGCGCCACAGTTGACACTGGGCGTAAGTGTCGCGGTCATGAGCGGCGCGCAGGTAGTCGATGGAGAAGTCGATGATCTTGGGAATGCTCACGCTGTCGCTGTAGATCAGCAGATAGAGCGCGGCAGATAGCTCCATGAAGCCGGCGATGACCCCGCCATGAATGGCCGGCAGCAAGGGGTTGCCGATGTTCTGCGGGTTAGCCGGCAGGCAGAACAACAGATCATCGCCGTGGCGCTGGCACTCGATGCCGATCAGTTGCGCATAGGGGATCAGCGTCAAGAGCGGCGCATAGTCACCGCGGGCATGGGCTTCGTTCAACTGCTGGCGCACGTCGAGGGGGATCATGGGCGTGGCGCCTTGAGGCTGTTGCCGAAGTTCAGGCCACCCTTGATCTGCTGCCCCAGGCGCATGAACGTGCCCACGACTTGGCAAATCGGTTGCCCCGGATCGTCCTGGTAAGCCGAGCCGCGCGTGAAGATCACGTCGCGGGTGACCCTGTAGCACTGGGCATGCCCGTAGATGGGCAGATCAGCCCGCGTCGGGTGCATGTAGTCGATGCGCAGATCCAGGGTCGGGCACACCTCGAAACGCGGCAAGGCGCACAGCGTCGCCATGCCACAGGTGGTATCCAGCAAGGTGGTCAACGCACCGCCGTGCACTGCGCCAGTCTGCGGGTTACCGACGATGGCTGGCGACCAGGGCAACACCAGGGTCATGCCATCGGCATCGGCATGCACCACGCGCATCTGCAGTAGCTGGCAATGTTTCAGGGCAGAGAGAAAACGCTCGGCCATGGCCATCAATGACGTCTCGGACATTATCCCTCGCTGCATAAAATCGCAAAAAAGTCTATATAGGGCAGAGTCTTATATATCTGAAAAGTTTGTGGAACTTATCCCGCACCGGCGAACTCGAAGGTTACAAGTCAAGTTATTCCACCCAGGAGATACACCCCCATGCGTAAACCTTTTGCTTTTGCTCTGATGCTGGCCGCTACCATGGGCCTGGCCGCTTGCGACAAAGCGAGCGAAGACAAGGCCCAAGACGCACAGCAACACGCTGAGCAAGCCCAGGAAAAAATGGGCGAAGCTCAGGATAAGATGAACGAAGCCGCCAAGGAAAACGCCGAAGCCGCCAAAGATCAGGCCGAAGCGCAGCAGAAAGCCGCTGAAGAAGCCGCCCCTGCTACTCCGGCGCCCGAAACAGCTCCGGCTACGCCGAGCGAACCTGCCAAACAGTAATTTTCAGGCACAAAAAAACCCGACATTGTCGGGTTTTTTTGTGCCTGCAATTCAATACTGAAACGCTTCAGTTAGCAGCGACCGAAGTTTCCTTGCCGACCTCGCCCGTGGCCTGTGGCGTGGGTGTGAATACCATCACTTCCAATACATGGGAATGGAACTCACGGCGATACAGGATAAAGACCACCGCTACACTGGTGACCATGAACAACCAGGGGCTGATAAACCAAGTCAACATGGCCATGCCAAAGTAATACGAACGCAATCCCAGGTTGAACTGGTTAGCCGCCAGCGACAGCACCCGTGCGGCACGCGAAGCGAAGCCATTGCGTTCCTGCTCGTTGACCTGACGCTCGCCGATCATCGGCGCAGAGCCCACCAGCACAGCCGCGAAGTTGTACTGGCGCATGCACCAACTGAAGGTAAAGAAGGCATAGACAAAGACCATCGCCAGGCACAGCAGCTTGATCTCCGACATGCCCTGGGAAGCTTGCTGTACCAGCGGCAAATCAGCCAGCAACGACAGCGCACGGTCAGAAGCACCGAGCACGGTCAGAATGCCGGCCAGGATAATCAAGGTACTGGAAGCGAAGAACGAGGCGTTGCGCTCTAGATTACCGATCACGCTGGCATCGGCGATACGGTTGTCGCGCAGCAGCATGCGGCGCATCCAGTCTTCACGGTACAGGTGCAGCACACTGGCCAGGCAGGCGGTGTCACGCCCCTTCCAGATGGCATAGCGGGTATAGCCGCCCCAGCAGATGGCAAACCAGCACACGGCGAGGATGTTGGCGAAGTTGTTTTGGATGAAGCTCATTCAAGTAACTCGCAAAAGAGAGACAGACCGGCTTTCGACGCCTGGACTCCATAAAAGACACGTAGGCTGATGCATTTGCTTTCCTGCACCGGCCTCCTCGCGGGCACAGCTATAAAAAAACCCCGCTCCTTCACGTAGAAGCGGGGTTCCGGTTTTCACCGTCGGCAGGGGCCATTTGGCTTGTGGCCAGCGCCTGCCCTCAGGCTTCAACGTCTCAGGCCAGCGCCTCGCGCGGCTTGCCGAGCATGCGATCGCAAGCCACGGCAACGGCCAGGGCGATTACCGAAGGCACCAACCAGGCCAGCCCCTGCTCGCTCAGCGGCAGGTGTGCAGCAGCGTCCGGCAGCAGATGGGCAAAGCTGGTGCCCTTGATCGCATCGACCAGACCGAACAGCAGTGACACCAGCATCACCGGGGCCAGGATACGCGTCGGGGAGTGCCACAGCTCTTTGACGAAGCTCAGTGCCACCACCACGATGCACGGCGGGTAAATCGCCGTGAGCACCGGGATCGAGAAGGCGATCAACTTGGTCAGGCCCAGGTTCGACACCAGCAGCGAGAAGCCCGCCAGCAGCACCACCAGCACGCGGTACGACAGCGGCAGGATCTGGCTGAAGTATTCGGCGCAAGCGCAGGTCAGGCCAACCGCAGTGACCAGGCATGCCAGGGCGATCAGCACGGCGAGGAAGCCACTGCCGAGCGAGCCGAAGGTGTGCTGCACATAGGCATGCAGAACAGCGGCACCGTTAGTGGCGTCGGCGGCAATATCATGACTGCCCGCCCCCAGGCGGAACAGGCTGACATACACCAAGGCCAGCCCGACCCCGGCGATGAGGCCGGCAATGATGGCGTAGCGGGTGATCAGCTTCGGCGACTCCACACCGCGAGAACGGATGGCATTGACGATGACGATACCGAATACCAGCGCACCCAGAGTGTCCATGGTCAGGTAGCCGTTGATGAAGCCCTGCGAGAACGGCGCGGCCACGTACTGCGGCTGCGCCTGGCCAATGGTTCCGGCCGGCAGCGCGAACGCCGCGATACCGAGTACCGCCAGGGCAATGATCTTGAGCGGCGCGAGGAAGCGGCCGACGGTGTCGAGCAGCTTGCCCGGATACATCGAGACAGCCAGCACCACGGCGAAGTACACCAGGCTGTAGATGAACAACGCGGTCGGGCTCTCACCGGTCAACGGCGCCACGCCCACCTCGAACGAGACGGTCGCGGTACGCGGAGTGGCGAACAACGGGCCGACCGACAGGTAGCACACAGCCGCCAACAGGCCGCCGAAGAACTTGCCGATAGGGCTGCTCAACGCGTCCATGCCGCCACCGACCTTGGCCAGCGCCACAACGGTGATGACCGGAAGGCCAACCGCGGTAACCAGAAAGCCCAGGGCTGCCATCCACACGTGCGGACCGGATTGCAAGCCGACGATCGGTGGGAAGATGATGTTGCCGGCGCCGACAAAAAGCGCAAACGTCATGAAGCCAAGCGCCAGGATGTCCTGGCCTTTCAACACTTTCATTTAGGGTAGTACCACACTGCTGAAATCGGGATTCGAGAAGAGATTTCCCCATGAATGAGGGAAATGTTGCCCGGCTTGATGAGCCAGACCCGTTTAGCGTGTCGTTCCCTTTTGGGGTACGGGCACAAATGTGAGGGCGTAGATTAACCGTTTTACCGAACAAACGCACTGCAAGGGTGCAGTTTGTCCGATGTACGTATGTATTTGTCGTCTCGATGACGCTGTCGGGCGACCATTTATTGCGCAAATTCTGATTTGCCTGGTTGAAATCCCTGGTCATTCGGATCGACATTTCCGAACGCCGACAAATCGTCGCAGCCACAACGACAAAGGCCACCCGAAGGTGGCCTCTGTGCGCGTGGGGGTACTGCGTGTTACTTACTTCTTGGCTTCCCAGCCAGTCAGCTCGGCCAGGGCCTTGCCGATGTCTGCCAGGGAACGCACGGTTTTCACACCTGCGTCTTGCAGCGCAGCGAACTTCTCGTCCGCAGTGCCCTTGCCGCCGGAGATGATGGCGCCAGCGTGGCCCATACGCTTGCCCGCAGGAGCGGTCACACCAGCGATGTAGGAAACCACTGGCTTGGTCACGTTGGCCTTGATGTAGGCCGCAGCTTCTTCTTCAGCCGAACCGCCGATCTCACCGATCATGACGATCGCTTCGGTCTTCGGATCTTCCTGGAACAGCTTCAGGATATCGATGAAGTTGGAGCCTGGGATCGGGTCACCGCCGATGCCGACGCAGGTCGACTGGCCGAAGCCGGCGTCGGTGGTCTGCTTGACAGCTTCGTAGGTCAGGGTGCCGGAACGCGAAACGATGCCGACCTTGCCTGGCAGGTGAATGTGACCTGGCATGATGCCGATCTTGCACTCGCCCGGAGTGATCACGCCTGGGCAGTTAGGGCCGATCAGGGTCACGCCCAGCTCGTCGCACTTGACCTTGGCGTCCAGCATGTCGAGGGTAGGAATACCTTCGGTGATGCAGACGATCAGCTTGATGCCACCGAAGGCAGCTTCCAGGATGGAGTCCTTGCAGAAAGGCGCCGGAACGTAGATCACCGAAGCGTCAGCGCCGGTAGCTTCTACAGCTTCTTTCACGGTGTTGAACACCGGCAGGCCCAGGTGGGTGGTGCCACCCTTGCCTGGGGTCACGCCGCCGACCATCTTGGTGCCGTAGGCGATGGCTTGTTCGGAGTGGAAAGTACCCTGCGAGCCGGTGAAGCCTTGGCAGATGACTTTGGTGTCTTTATTGATCAGGACGCTCATTACTTGCCCTCCGCAGCTTTGACAACTTGTTGAGCAGCGTCGGTCAGGCTGGTTGCCGCAATGATGTTCAAACCGCTTTCTGCCAGTACTTTAGCGCCCAGTTCGGCGTTGTTGCCTTCGAGGCGAACGACGACCGGAACCTTGACGCCGACTTCTTTCACTGCACCGATGATGCCTTCGGCAATCATGTCGCAGCGAACGATGCCGCCGAAGATGTTGACCAGAACGGCCGCGACATTGCTGTCGGACAGAATGATCTTGAACGCTTCGGTAACGCGCTCTTTGGTAGCACCGCCGCCAACGTCGAGGAAGTTGGCCGGCTTGCCGCCGTGCAGGTTGACGATGTCCATGGTACCCATGGCCAGACCGGCACCGTTGACCATGCAGCCGATGTTGCCTTCGAGGGCAACGTAGTTCAGTTCGAACTTGGCAGCGTGGGCTTCACGAGCGTCGTCTTGCGACGGGTCGTGGAAGGTCTTCAGCTTAGGCTGACGGTACATGGCGTTGGCGTCGATGTTGATCTTGGCATCGAGACAGTGCAGGTCGCCGTCGGCCTTGATCACCAGCGGGTTCACTTCCAGCAGGGCCAGATCGTGATCCTTGAACAGCTTGGCCAGACCCACGAAGATCTTGGCGAACTGTTGAACCTGCTTGCCTTCCAGACCCAGCTGGAACGCCAGCTCGCGGCCCTGGAACGGCTGAGCACCGACCAGCGGATCGATGGTGGCCTTGAGGATCTTCTCAGGAGTTTCGTGAGCGACTTTCTCGATGTCCACGCCACCTTCGGTGGAAGCCATGAACACGATGCGACGGCTCGAACGATCGACTACAGCGCCCAGATACAGCTCTTTGGCGATGTCAGTGCAGGACTCGACCAGGATCTTGGAGACTGGCTGACCATTGGCATCGGTCTGGTAGGTGACCAGGTTCTTGCCCAGCCACTGAGCAGCGAACGCCTTGGCGTCTTCCTTGCTGCGAACCAGCTTGACGCCGCCCGCTTTACCGCGACCACCAGCGTGGACCTGGGCCTTAACAACCCACTCGGAACCGCCGATCTTGTCGCAGGCTTCTGCAGCTTGCTCAGGGGTATCGACTGCGAAACCCTTGGAAACTGGCAGGCCGTACTCAGCGAACAGCTGCTTACCCTGATACTCGTGAAGATTCATGCTTTTTACCGTCTTCGTTAGGTACTGCGCTTCGGCGCTGCGCCATCACTGGCGCCGCACCACCTGTGACCGTTGACCCCGGGTTATCCCATGTGATCCGGTCCGGCGGACGTTCCGCGGTGAGTCTTGCACGCAAGACCCACGACGGGCAGCCCGCCGTGGTTTCTTATAATTAACGCTTCTTACGGTTGGCGACGTGAATGGCACCGCCATTCACTGCCAGCGCTGCTTCATGCAGCGCTTCGGACAGGGTCGGATGGCTGAAGACCATCATGCCCAGGTCCTCGGCACTGGTGCCGAATTCCATTGCGATTGCGCCCTGCTGTACCAGTTCGGCAGCCGACGGGCCGATCACGTGTACGCCCAGTACGCGGTCGGTCTTCGCGTCGGCGATGACCTTGACGAAGCCGCCGGTGTCGTTGGCAGCCATCGCACGGCCGCTGGCCGCGAACGGGAAGGTGCCCACGTTAACCTCAACGCCTTCGGCTTTCAACGCCTGTTCGGTCTTGCCGACCCATGCGATTTCCGGGTGGGTGTAGATGACCGATGGGATCAGGTCGTAGTTCATCTGGGCTTTGTGACCCTTGATGCGCTCGACGACCATGATGCCCTCTTCCGAGGCCTTGTGCGCCAGCATCATGCCACGTACCACGTCACCGATGGCGAACACGCCCGGAACGCTGGTAGCGCAGTGATCGTCGACGAAGATGTAGCCGCGCTCATCGATGGTCACACCGCTGTCGGCAGCCAGCAGGTCGGTGGTCACCGGACGACGGCCGACCGCGACGATCAGCTTGTCGAAGGTGATCTTCTGCTCGCCTTCGGCGTTGGTGTAGGTGACTTCGACTTCGTTGCCATTGACTTTCGAGCCGGTGACGCGAGCGCCCAGCTTGATGTCCAGGCCTTGCTTGGTCAGGGTCTTCTGGGCTTCTTTCGAGACGGCGGTGTCGGCAGCCATCAGGAAGGTGTCCAGGGCTTCGAGCACGGTGACTTCAGCACCCAGGCGAGCCCATACCGAGCCCAGCTCCAGGCCGATCACGCCGGCACCGATCACGCCCAGGCGCTTCGGTACGGTCTGGAATTCCAGGGCGCCGGTGGAGTCGACGATGACATTCTGGTCGACCGGGGCCGGCGGAATGTCGATCGGACGCGAGCCGGAAGCCAGGATCACGTTTTCAGCTTCGATGACTTCGGTGGTGCCGTCAGCCTTGGTGACTTCGACTTTCTTGCCAGCCAGCAGCTTGCCGTGGCCCTGGATCGAAGTGACGCCGTTGGCCTTGAACAGGGTGGCAACGCCACCGGTCAGGTTCTTGACGATGCCAGCCTTGCGGCCAACCATCGCGGCCACGTCCATCTTCACCTCACCGGTGGAGATGCCGTGTACGTTGAAGCTCTCTTTGGCTTCCTTGTACTTCCAGGAGCTGTCCAGCAGCGCCTTGGAGGGAATGCAGCCTACGTTCAGGCAGGTGCCGCCCAGGGCCAGTTTACCCTCAGCGTCGGTGTACTTCTCGATACAGGCAGTCTTCAGACCGAGTTGGGCGGCCTTGATGGCAGCCACATAGCCGCCAGGACCTGCACCAATCACCACTACGTCGAATTTCTGGGTCATAAAAGATTCCTTGTTAACGTCAAGCGGCAAGCTGCAAGCCGCAAGTCAGAGCGCTTCTACTAGAAGCTCGCCGCTCGCAGCTTACAGCTGCTCGATTAGATGTCCAGCAGCAGGCGAGACGGATCTTCCAGCAGGTTCTTGATGGTCACCAGGAAGGTTACCGCTTCCTTGCCGTCGATCAGGCGGTGATCGTACGACAGCGCCAGATACATCATCGGGCGAATCACCACTTGGCCATTCACGGCCATCGGGCGCTGGATGATGTTGTGCATGCCGAGAATAGCGGCCTGCGGCGGGTTGACGATCGGGGTCGACATCATCGAACCGAAGGTGCCACCGTTGGTGATGGTGAAAGTACCACCGGTCATTTCTTCGATCGACAGCTTACCGTCACGCGCCTTCTTGCCGAAGGTGGCGATGCCGTTCTCGATCTCGGCCAGCGACATCGATTCGGCGTTACGCAGCACTGGAACCACCAGGCCACGGTCGCTGGAAACAGCGACGCCGACGTCAGCATAGCCGTGGTAGACGATGTCGTTGCCGTCGATCGAGGCGTTGACAGCCGGGAAGCGCTTCAGGGCTTCGGTGGCGGCCTTGACGAAGAACGACATGAAGCCCAGACGTACGCCGTTGTGGGTCTTCTCGAACAGGTCCTTGTACTTCGAACGCAGGGCCATGACTTCAGTCATGTCGACTTCGTTGAAGGTGGTCAGCATGGCCATGCTCGACTGGGCTTCGACCAGACGCTCGGCGATCTTGGCACGCAGACGGGTCATCGGCACACGCTTCTCGGTGCGATCGCCAGCAGCGACGACCACCGCAGCAGCAGCGGCAGCAGGCTTGGCAGCCGGAGCCGCGGCAGGCGCCGACTTCTTATTGGCGACAGCAGCGACGACGTCTTCCTTGGTGATACGACCGCCTTTGCCAGTACCGGCAACGGTGGCCAGGTCGAGGCCGTTCTCTTCAGCCAGCTTGCGCGCAGCTGGAGCGGCGACCGGGTCGTCTTCGCCAGCGTCGGCAGCAGCGGCGGCGGCTGGTGCAGCGGCGGGTGCGGCAGCAGCCGGGGCGGCAGCAGCGCCGCCTTCAACGATCGAGCCCAGGACTTCGTCGGACAGGACGGTGTCGCCCTCGCCCTTGACGATGGCACCCAGCACGCCATCAGCGGTTGCCAGGACTTCCAGGACGACTTTGTCGGTTTCGATGTCGACAATCAGTTCGTCACGCTTGACGGCGTCACCTGGCTGCTTGTGCCAGGTGGCAACGGTGCCGTCGGCGACCGATTCCGGGAAGGTTGGGGCTTTGATCTCGATAGCCATTATCAGTGTTTCCTTAAATTCGGTTTCAGGTGCGCGAAGGCATTAGACAGTGAACGCGTCTTGCAGCAGTTTTTCCTGCTGCTCGGCGTGCTTCGATGCGTAACCACAGGCTGGCGCGGCAGAAGCGTCGCGACCGGCGTATTCCAGGACCAGCGCTTTGTTGTGGCGGCCCAGGATACGGCGCATGTGGTGCTGGCTGCTGTACCAGGCACCCTGGTTCATCGGCTCTTCCTGACACCACACTGCATGCTTGAGGTTGGTGTAAGGCGCCAGGATGTCGACCAGGTCGTCCTCTGGGAACGGATACAGCTGCTCGATACGCACGATGGCGATGTCTTCGCGGCCTTCGGCACGGCGTTTTTCCAGCAGGTCGTAGTACACCTTGCCACCGCACAGCACCAGGCGCTCGACCTTGGCCGGATCCAGGCTGTCGATTTCCGGGATGACGGTCTGGAACGAGCCTTCTGCCAGGTCTTCCAGGGTCGAGATGGCCAGCTTGTGGCGCAGCAGCGACTTGGGCGTCAGCACGATCAGCGGCTTGCGCAGCGGACGGATGACCTGACGACGCAGCAGGTGGTAGATCTGGGCTGGCGTGGTCGGTACGCAGACCTGGATGTTGTGCTCGGCGCACAGCTGCAGGTAACGCTCCAGACGCGCGGAGGAGTGCTCCGGGCCCTGCCCTTCATAGCCGTGCGGCAGCAGCATGGTCAGACCGCACAGACGGCCCCACTTGTGCTCGCCACTGGTGATGAACTGGTCGATCACCACTTGCGCACCGTTGGCGAAGTCGCCGAACTGGGCTTCCCAGATCACCAGCGCGTTCGGCGTGGTGGTCGAGTAACCGTATTCGAACGCCAGGACGGCTTCTTCGGACAGGAACGAGTCATACAGCTCGAAACGTGGCTGGCCTGGGAACAGGTTCTTCAGCGGTACGTAGGTGCTGGCGTCCTTCTGGTTGTGCAGCACCGCGTGGCGGTGCGAGAAGGTGCCACGGCCAATGTCCTGGCCGGTCATGCGGATCGGGTGACCTTCGAACTGCAGGGTGGCGTACGCCATGGTCTCTGCATAACCCCAGTTGATCGGCAAGCCACCGGCCTGCATCTTCTGACGGTCTTCGTAGATCTTCGCGACCTGACGCTGGACGACGAAACCTTCTGGCAGTTCCAGCAGCTTGGCCGACAGTTCCTGCAGGGTCTTGAGGTCGAAGCGGGTGTCGTGACGCGCGGTCCAGGCATGGCCCAGGTACGGACGCCAGTCGACGAACAGTTCGCGGTTCGGCTCCTTGACCAGGCTCTTGACCACGTGCAGACCGTTATCCAGCGCGTTGCGGTATTCGTCGATCTTGGCCTGAGCACGCTCAGCATCGATGCGACCGGCCTGGATCAGGGCCTCGGCGTACAGCTCACGGGTGGTGCGCTGCTTGCTGATCTGCTGGTACATCAGCGGCTGGGTGCCGTTCGGCTCGTCGGCCTCGTTGTGGCCGCGGCGACGGTAGCAGACCAGGTCGATGACCACGTCACGCTTGAACTGCATGCGATAGTCGATGGCCAGCTGAGTGACGAACAGCACGGCTTCCGGGTCATCGCCGTTCACGTGCAGGATCGGTGCCTGGATCATCTTGGCAACGTCGGTAGCGTACTCGGTGGAGCGCGCATCCAATGGGTTGCTGATGGTGAAGCCGACCTGGTTGTTGATCACGATATGCACAGTGCCGCCGGTCTTGAAACCGCGGGTCTGCGACATCTGGAAGGTTTCCATGACCACGCCCTGGCCGGCGAACGCTGCGTCGCCGTGGATCGAGATCGGCAGAACCTTGTCGCCAACGGTGTCGTTGCGGCGATCCTGACGGGCGCGAACCGAGCCTTCCACGACTGGCGAGACGATTTCCAGGTGGGAGGGGTTGAATGCCATGGCCAGGTGCACTTCGCCACCGGGCGTCATCACGTTGGACGAGAAGCCCTGGTGATATTTCACGTCACCGGAACCCAGCTCGTTCATCTTCTTGCCTTCGAACTCGTCGAACAACTCGCGCGGGTTCTTGCCGAAGGTGTTGACGAGCACGTTCAGGCGGCCACGGTGGGCCATGCCGATGACGACTTCCTTAGTGCCGTAGGAGCCGGAACGCTGGATCATTTCGTCCAGCATCGGAATCAGGCTTTCGCCGCCTTCCAGACCGAAGCGCTTGGTACCTGGGTACTTGGTGCCCAAGTACTTCTCCAGGCCCTCACCGGCGGTGACACGCTCAAGCAGGTGCGACTGCACGTCGGCGGAGAACTCAGGGCGGCCACGTACGCTTTCCAGGCGCTGCTGGAACCAGCTGCGCTGCTCGGAATCGACGATGTGGGTGAACTCGGCGCCAATGGTGCGACAATATGTCTTCTCGAGCGCCTCGAAAATTTCGCGTAGGCTCGCCTCCTCTTTGCCGATGAACAGGTCGCCGGCACGGAAGGTCGTATCAAGATCGGCATTGGTCAAGCCGTAGTGATTGATCGACAGGTCTACAGGCGCAGGGCGCTGCCACAACCCCAACGGGTCAAGCTTGGCAGCCTGATGGCCGCGCATACGATAGGCCTGGATCAGTCGCAGAACTTCAACCTGCTTCTTCTCGTGTTCTGTGCTCACGCTCCCGGCGGAAACCGGTTGGGCGCGGCGCTGGTTCTTTGCCAGCAGTACGAAATGATCGCGGATCGTCGAGTGCGATACGTCGGTAGCGGTGCTGCCGTCGGCGGGCAACTTCTGGAAGTAAGTGCGCCACTCTTCTGGCACAGCGTTAGGGTCGTGCAGGTAGAGCTCGTAGAGCTCTTCCACATATGCAGCGTTACCACCTGAAAGGTGGGCGCTTTCCCACATGCGCTGCATCACGCTTTCTTGCATGCTTGGTCACCCTCGGTTAGGGGACTGATCGGCGAGAGCCAAAGAAAACCTGGGAAAGTCCGAATACAGCGACTGAACCACGCCACCTGGATCCTGCTGATTTTCCGGGTACCAGCCCGGAAAGCCCCTGCTGGTCTCATATCTTCATAGGTATGGGCGCGGGCTTTGTGGGCCCTGCCCGAGTTTTACCTCAGTGCGGGCTCACCACCCGCACCTCGGCTTGCTGCAGTTACAACGCTTTGAATCAGGTGCCGCTTTGCAGCAGCATGTTACGTACGTGGCCAATCGCCTTGGTCGGGTTCAGACCCTTCGGACAAACGTTCACGCAGTTCATGATCCCGCGGCAGCGGAATACGCTGAACGGATCATCCAGGGACGCCAGGCGCTCCTGGGTCTTGGTGTCACGGCTGTCAGCCAGGAAGCGGTAGGCTTGCAACAGCGCGGCTGGGCCCAGGAACTTGTCCGGGTTCCACCAGAACGATGGGCAGGAGGTCGAGCAGCAGGCGCACAGGATGCACTCGTACAGACCGTCCAGCTTGTCGCGATCTTCCGGCGATTGCAGGCGCTCGATAGCAGGCGCCGGGGTGTCGTTCTGCAGGAACGGCTTCACCTTCTCGTACTGCTTGTAGAAGATGCTCATGTCGACGACCAAGTCACGAATGACCGGCAGACCTGGCAGCGGACGCAGAACCAGCTTGCCGTTCTTCACCACACCCGACAGCGGGGTGATGCAGGCCAGGCCGTTCTTGCCGTTCATGTTCATGCCATCGGAACCGCAGACACCTTCACGGCAGGAGCGACGGTACGAGAAACCCTCGTCCTTTTCCTTGATCAGTGCCAGGACGTCCAGCACCATCAGGTCCTTGCCACCGGTATCGATGTCGAACGACTCCATCTTGGGCGCCGAATCGGTATCCGGGTTGTAACGATAAACTTCGACTTTCAACATAGCAGCCACCCTTAGTAAGTCCGGACTTTTGGTTCGAAGGCAGGAACTGTCTTCGGCGCAAAGTTGACGCCACGCTTGGCAACGCGCTTCTCACCCGGGTAGTACAGGGTGTGGCACAGCCAGTTCTCGTCGTCACGGTCTTCGAAGTCTTCACGGGCGTGAGCGCCGCGCGACTCTTTACGGGCTTCGGCCGCGATGGCGGTCGCTTCGGCAACTTCCAGCAGGTTCTGCAGCTCCAGCGCTTCGATACGCGCGGTGTTGAAGGCCTGGGACTTGTCGTTGATCTTCACGTTGGCAATGCGGTCACGCAGGCCAGCGAGCTGCTCGATACCCTTCTGCATGTATTCGCCAGTACGGAATACACCGAAGTAGTTCTGCATGCAGCTTTGCAGTTCGCGCTTGAGGGTAGCAACGTCTTCGCCGGTGGTGCGCTCGTTGAGCTTGTTCAGGCGGTTCAGCGCGACGTCGACATCGGTGTCGCTGGCATCGCGGTACTCGACGCCTTCGCTCAGCGCTTTTTCCAGGTGCAGACCAGCCGCACGACCGAAGACCACCAGGTCGAGCAGCGAGTTGCCGCCCAAGCGGTTGGCGCCGTGGACCGATACGCAAGCCACTTCGCCCACGGCGAACAGGCCCGGGATGATGTGGTCGTTGCCTTCGGCGTCCATGGTGATGGCCTGGCCATGAATGTTGGTGGCAACGCCACCCATCATGTAGTGGCAGGTCGGGATGACCGGCACCGGCGCGACCACAGGGTCGACGTGGGCGAAGGTCTTGGACAGCTCGCAGATGCCTGGCAGGCGGCTGTGCAGCACTTCCTCACCCAGGTGGTCCAGCTTCAGCAGCACGTGGTCCTTGTTCGGGCCCACGCCATTGCCGGCGATGATCTCTTTGACCATGGAACGGGCAACCACGTCGCGGCCAGCCAGGTCCTTGGCGTTCGGCGCATAACGCTCCATGAAGCGCTCGCCGTGGGCGTTGATCAGGTAGCCACCCTCACCGCGGCAACCCTCGGTGACCAGTACACCGGCGCCGGCGATGCCGGTCGGGTGGAACTGCCACATTTCGATGTCCTGCACCGGCACGCCGGCACGCAGGGCCATGCCGACACCGTCACCGGTGTTGATCAGGGCGTTGGTGGTGGAGGCGTAGATACGACCGGCACCACCGGTAGCCAGAACAGTGGCCTTGGACTTGATGTACAGGGTTTCGCCAGTTTCGATGCAGATCGCGATCACACCGACGAACGCGCCGTCCTGGTTCTTCACCAGGTCAACGGCGTAGTACTCGTTGAGGAAGGTGGTGCCAGCCTTCAGGTTACCCTGGTAAAGGGTGTGCAGCAGCGCGTGACCGGTACGGTCGGACGCAGCGCAGGTACGGGCAGCCTGGCCACCTTTACCGAAGTCTTTGGACTGACCGCCGAACGGACGCTGGTAGATACGACCGGTTTCGGTACGCGAGAACGGCAGACCCATGTGATCCAGCTCGAAGACCGCAGCCGGGCCTTCCTGACACATGTATTCGATAGCGTCCTGGTCACCGATGTAGTCGGAACCCTTGACGGTATCGTACATGTGCCAGCGCCAGTCGTCGTTCGGGTCAGCCGAAGCGATGGCGCAGGTGATGCCACCCTGGGCCGATACGGTGTGCGAACGGGTCGGGAAGACCTTGGTGACTACGGCAGTCTTGTGGCCGCCTTGAGCCAGTTGCAGGGCAGCACGCATGCCGGCGCCGCCGCCACCGATGATGATGGCGTCGAAGGAAATGGTTGGAATGCTAGCCATGGATCAGATACCCCAGAGAATCTGTACACCCCAGACGAAGTACGCAAACATCGCGACACCGCATACCGCCTGGAACAGGAAACGAATCGCCGTCGCCGACTTGCCGATCGCCATAGGCGTCAGGTAGTCAGTGGTGACGGTCCACATGCCGACCCAGGCGTGAGCACCCAGGGCAACGAAGGCAAGCAGACTGAAGACACGCATCGCATTGTTGGAGAACAGGGCATGCCACTGGGCGTAATCGATGCCAGGGTGCAGCGCAAGGTAGCCGATCAGGAAGATAAAATAAGCCGCGAGCACGACAGCCGAAACGCGCTGCGCCATCCAGTCATAAAGACCCGAACGGGAAAAGTTTGTGACGTTAGTTACCATATCCAGACTCCTGCCAAGACGAACGCCACCAGGGAAAGGGCGACGATGATTTTCGAGCCCAGTCGGCCGCCTTCAAGCGTTTCACCGACACCCATATCCATGATCAGGTGACGGACACCGGCGATCATGTGGTACAGCAAGGCAGACAGGAGGCCCCATGCTACGAACTTGGCCAGCGGGCTGGTCAGGTAATCCTTCACGTCGGCGAAGCCTTCCTCGGAGCCCAGCGACTTGCTCAGCGCAAACAGCATGATGCCCAGGCCAAGGAAGACGATGATGCCGGAGACGCGGTGAAGAAATGACGTAACAGCGGTAATTGGGACTTTGATGGTCCTTAGGTCTAGGTTTACAGGTCGTTGGCTTTTCACGGCTTTTTTCACACTGAAGAGCCCTAGCGAACAGGGCAAGGTTGTTGGTTAGTGTACTGGTCAGGTACCCACCACCCAGGAGAGCGACGACACCCAGCGGATCAGGCAAGAAAGCCTCTGGGAGTCGGCTGCCGAGTATAGACAGTTAGGCTGCTTATGACAACGCGACGGACTCGCCCGAATAGCGCATTGCCTTTAGTGCACAAAAGGCGTAAACGGGCGAGAATTTCTTGGAAAATCAGGCCTGAGTGGGCGTTTCAACCAGCCTTTAGGCAAATTGACATTCGAATTTATCCCTCTATAGTGGTGCGGGCCCTGCGTGGGGGGTCTGTCTGATGATTTCAAGCATTAATAGGAGGCCACATGGCTGACAAAAAAGCGCAGTTGGTCATCGAGGGCAATGCCCCCGTCGAGCTGCCCATTTTAACCGGCACCGTTGGTCCCGATGTTATCGACGTCCGCGGGTTGGGGGCATCCGGTCACTTCACCTTCGACCCCGGCTTCATGGCGACCGCCTCGTGCGAGTCGAAGATCACCTACATCGACGGCGACAAGGGCGTGCTGCTGCACCGCGGCTACCCAATCGAACAACTCGCCGAGCAATCGGACTACCTCGAAACCTGCTACCTGCTGCTCAACGGCGAACTGCCGAACGCCGAGCAGAAGGCCCAGTTCGTCAGCACCGTGAAGAACCACACCATGGTTCACGAACAGCTGAAGTCCTTCTTCAACGGTTTCCGCCGCGACGCTCACCCGATGGCGGTGATGTGCGGTGTGGTCGGTGCCCTGTCGGCGTTCTACCACGACTCGCTGGACATCAATAACCCGCAGCACCGCGAAATCTCCGCGGTCCGCCTGGTCGCGAAAATGCCGACCCTGGCAGCGATGGTCTACAAGTACTCCATGGGCCAACCCATGATGTACCCGCGCAACGACCTGTCGTACGCGGAGAACTTCCTGCACATGATGTTCAACACCCCGTGCGAGATCAAACCGATCAGCCCTACTCTGGCCAAGGCCATGGACCGGATTTTCATCCTCCATGCCGACCACGAGCAGAACGCCTCGACCTCCACCGTGCGCCTGGCGGGCTCCTCGGGCGCCAACCCGTTCGCCTGTATCGCAGCGGGTATCGCCGCACTCTGGGGCCCGGCTCACGGCGGCGCGAACGAAGCCGTGCTGACCATGCTCGATGAAATTGGCGACGTGTCGAACATCGACAAGTACATCGCCAAGGCCAAGGACAAGAACGATCCGTTCAAGCTCATGGGCTTCGGTCACCGCGTGTACAAGAACCGCGACCCGCGCGCCACCGTGATGAAGCAGACCTGCGACGAAGTCCTGGGCGAGCTGGGCATCAAGAACGATCCGCAGCTGGAACTGGCCATGCGCCTGGAAGAGATCGCCCTGACCGACCCGTACTTCATCGAGCGCTCGCTTTACCCGAACGTCGACTTCTACTCGGGCATCATCCTGAAGGCGATCGGCATTCCAACCAGCATGTTCACCGTGATCTTCGCCCTGGCACGTACCGTGGGCTGGATCTCGCACTGGAAAGAAATGCTCTCCGGCCCGTACAAGATCGGCCGTCCGCGCCAGCTGTACACCGGCGAACCGCAGCGCGACATCGTCGAGCTGAAAGACCGCAAGTAAGCCTTCGGGCCGAACGCAAAAAGGCTGCCCTCGGGCAGCCTTTTCGTTTATGGGCCTGACTACGACCGCGTAGTCAAGCACACCCGCCGTCGACTATTTCTCGGCCTTCTCGCGCAGCGCCTTCAGGGTATTGAACGGCGCATCCACCACGAACTTGTTAGCCACCATGGCCGGCACACTCCCGCCAGGCTCGGTATGCACCTGGTAGGTCACCTCGGTGCTGTCGCCCTTGGGCACCAGCTTCCAGAAACCCTCCACCTTCGTCACCCGCACAAAGCCCTTTTCTTCTGGGATATAGCTCGGCTCTTCGACCAGGTTTCGCGTCAAGCTGCCATCCGCGCCTTTGAGCGTGGTCACGCGCAGCACCGAGTCACGGGGCGTCACCGGCCACGGCGTATTGAACTGTGTGTAGGTCCAGCTCTGGTCGCCTTCCTGCTTGAGCAGTTTCTGCGACCTGCACTCGTGAATCCACGCGCAAGCGCCGACTACGTCTTCCTGCAACGCCTGGATCCGGGCCAGCGGCGCCTTGATCAGGGTTACGCCTTGATAGGCCTTGTACTTGGAGCCCGGCACCTCGCTGAGCGACACCTTGATGCCGTCCTCGTCTTTGGCCACCTGCCAATTCTCGGCCCAGGCGCTTGGCGCCAGCACCACACTCAGGCCACACAGCAGAGCAATACGCTTGATCGATCTCATCATCTTGTTCCTTGTTGTCGAAGATCCAACCTGTCACGCCGCCGTCATCTGCTCCAGCCAACCGATGATGCGAATGGCCTCGTCCCGGTCATTGCCACACACCTCGACCTCAGCCTTGAAGCCACCGCAGACCTTGGGACGCTCAGGCTTGCCGAACAGTTCACACAGGTTGCGCGCATCAAGGTGCAGGCAGCGCTCGCCCGCCGGCTTGCCGTCAGGCATGCCCGGGATCGGCGAACTGATGGATGGGGCGATGCAGCAGGCACCACAGCCCTCGCGGCAATTCATGAAAACAGGACTCCCTGAAGCAAGACGGGACGAACGTCCCTGGATACTAACCGCTCAAACAGACGTTTGAAATTACCGGACAGATGAAATAACCGATGACTTAGCAGTCAGTTTCGGAATTGGAAATCGATAGCCGCCCCATCCACTTCCCGGCGGCTGTCATTGCGCAATTGCAGCTGCATTTCATTGCTGATCAAGCGCCCATTGAGCTGGAACGGGCTATCGTCGGACTCGGGCTTGCTAGGAAACATCGACGGCAACAGCGGCTTGCGCACCATTGGCGCATCACCCACCTCGGGCTCGAGGGTGTTGACCATGCTCTTGGGCAGGCTCAGGTCCAACTTGGCCGCAGGCAGCGGCTTGGCCACCGCCTTGCTGACCTTGGCCCTGGCTTTGGCATGGGGCTTGGACTGGGGCTTGGCCGGCGCCTTGGTGACAGGTTTGGCCGCAGGCTTGGTGACAGGCTTGGCAAGCACCTTGCCCTGGACCTTTACCGCAGGCTCTGTAGCCCAAGCCACCCCCAAATGGAGTCCGGGCAGCACGCAGCACAAGGCAAGGAGAAGAGGACGAAGCACTTTCATGGTAACCGTAGGCAGAATCTCAACGGATGTATGCTCCCCGTTCCCTGGCGTTCTGACAAGCCTATAAAAGTGCACCCGTCGACTCTCTGCACAATTGATGGGACAAAAGCCCGAGCGTAATCACGGCGCGCTCGGCCTCCTTGTTCCAGGGAATGCCGCAGTTCAGGCGGATACAGTGGTTGAACTGCTCGGTATTGCTGAATATCAGCCCTGGCGCAATGCTGATGCCCTGCTCCAACGCACGCACATGCAGTTCTTGGGTGTTTACCCGACCAGGCAGGCTGACCCACAGAATGAAACCGCCAGTCGGGCGGGTCATTTGAGTTCCTTCTGGGAAATGCTGCTGCACCGCCAGCTGGTAGGCACTGAGGTTCTTGCGGTACTCCTGGCGAATGAAACGCAGGTGGCGGTCGTACCCGCCATTCTCCAGATACGCCGCCACGCCCATCTGGGTGACGCTGCACGCAGAATGCGTGGTAAACGTCTGCAGGCGCTGGATCTCGTCCTGGTAGCGACCGGCAATCATCCAGCCGACCCGCACACCCGGCGACAGAGTCTTGGAGAAGCTCGAACAGTAGATCACCCGGTCCAACCGGTCGAAGGCCTTGAGCGCCTTGGTACGCCCCTGTTCGAACATCAGTTCGCCGTAAATATCGTCCTCGACGATCTGGATATCGTAGTCGGAGGCCAGGCGCAACAACTGCTTCTGACGGTCTTCGGGAATAGTGCCACCGAGCGGATTGCTCAAGCGCGAGGTGAGCACCAAAGCCTTGATCGACCATTGGTTGGCCGCCAGTTGCAGTGCTTCCAGACTGATCCCGGTGGACGGGTCGCTGGGGATCTCGATGACCTTGAGCCCCAGCAGATCGGCCAACTGCAACAACCCGTAGTAGGTCGGCGACTCGGCGGCAATCAGGTCGCCTGGGCGGGTGAGCACGCGCAGCGACATCTGCAGTGCATCCACACATCCGTGGGTGACCACCACTTCGCGCGGATCGACCAACACGCCGGCATCGCGCATGCGAATGGCGATCTGCCGGCGAAGCGGCTCGAACCCAGGGCTGAACATGTAACTGAAGGCGCGCGGGCTGTGGAAGCGGGTGACCTTGGCCAACTGTTGATGCAAGGCGCGCACCGGCAGGTAATCGACATGCGGCACTGCCGCACCAAAGGCAAATACACCGTCACGCCTGGCCTCGGTGAGCACCTGCTGGATGATGCTCGCGCGGGTGACCAGCCCTGGACGCTCGACACGGGCGATGTCCGGGGTCAATGCCGTCAGCGCCGGAGTCTGGTGCACGTAGTAACCCGACTGCGGGCGCGCACGAATCAGCCCCTGATCCTCGAGATTGGCGTAGGCCTGCAACACAGTGGCATGGCTGACATTGAGCTGCGCGCTCATCTTGCGTACCGAGGGCACGCGCTCGCCTGGCTGGTAGACACCTCGACGGATGTCATCGGCCAGTTGCTGGGCAATGCGCTGGTACAGCAGCAGGTTGGTCATGGCGTGTTCTCGAAGCGCGGACGGATCGTTGTTCTTGTGCGGCCTACAGCAGCGTCAGGATACCGTAACAGTTGCAAAGTGTACGGGGACAGATCGCAGATTAGCCAACAATAACGTTGCGTCACAGTCAAACGGTCAGCAACTGACCGACGCACTTGAACGCCGGGAGTGCACCGAGTTGCCCCGTGCGCCCCCACGCCCCCGCGAACTCAGCGCGCCGGAGAGAGCTTGCCCTTGTCATCGGAGAACACGATCTCGACCCGGCGATTCTGCGCGCGCCCCCGCTCGGAGGCATTCGCCTCCACCGGGTACTGGTCACCATAGCCGAGCACTTCGATGCGCTGCTCCTTGACGCCTAGGTCGACCAGCATGTCAGCCACCGACTGGGCGCGATCACGCGACAGACGCAGGTTGTCTTCCGGCGTACCAGTACTGTCGGTGTAACCCTCGATACGCACGATGCGCCGCGGGTTGAGCTGGAGGAACTGGACCAACTTGAGCACGGTGCGACTGGCTGAGTTCTTGAGGTCGGCTTGACCGGTGTCGAACAGCACATCGCCCAAGGTCATCACCAGGCCACGATCACTCTGCTCGGAAGCCAGCGCGGCAATCTGCGACTCGATGAACTTGCCCTGTTGCTGGACGCTGACGAGCTTGGCTTCACGCAGCGCCAATTGCAGGCGCTGGCGCTCCAGGTCGAGCTTGGCCAGGCGGTCCTGGTTGGCGGCAAGCTTGGCGTGTTCGGCTGCAATCTCGCTGTAGCGCTGACTCAGATAGGCGTAGTGGCGCACATCGCTGCCGGTGCCGATATAGCCGGCCAGGCGCTCAGCACGACCAAGCGATTCGCCAGCACGAATCACATCGCGCGGCGCACTGCGCAGCACATCGGAATCGTCCTTGACCTTTTGAAACGCCAGGGTCGCATCCTCCAGCGCCGATTCACTGCGCTGGCTGGCGCACCCCTGCAACCCGACCACTGCCAGCAAGGTCAGCGCGGCCATTGGCTTGAAGCACTTCATGGCTGCACCTCCAGTTGCTTGCGCAGGCGCTTGATGCGCGACTGCAACACCTGCAACTGCTCCTCGCTCTTGTACGTCAGGACCCGAGCCTCGGCCAGACGCGCGTCAAGCTCGGCCTGCTCGGCACGCATGCGTGCATCGCGGTAGCTTTCACTGGCCATGTTGATCTTGGCCCGGGCAAGTTTGTCTTCGGACAACTTGAATTCCGGCACTTGCTCGGTGGCGCCGACCGCCTTGGCCTGATCCAGGGCCTGTTCGGACAGACGCATCTGTTCAAGGGGTGCCGGATCGCTGGCGCAGCCTGCCAGGCCCAGCATGGCCATGGCCAGCAGCACAGCGCGCGGGCCGTTCGCTGTAGGGGAACATGTATTCAAGCCGATTGAGCCTCTTACGCTTGATGACTGGGTGAGAGCCACGAACGCTCAGGACAGAGGGCTCGCGCGCAAAGCGGCAATAGTAACCTTGTTGGGTCGGATTTGAGTATCTGGGCGCAAGGGAAGTGTTTTCTTTGCCGACCCCATCGCAGGGCGCGCTCCCACGCAGCGCGGTTGTGGGAATGGGCTTAACTGCGATGAGGTCGGCGCAGAAGGTGCCGAACTCCGTCAGAACAGCAGCGGTGCAGCTCGCTATACGAAGCCTCTATCCAGAGAATCAGCAACTCCGTGAGCAGATGATGCCCCCGAACCAGCCCTCTTCGCCCGCCAGAACCTGACGCTGCATAGCCTGTGGAGGCATCGCAGCCAATGTCACGAGGCCCTGGCAACTGCCACCGCAGACGTTTCTAGGCGGCCAGCCTGAGCTTGCGCGAATGGCGCGCCGGGGCCGAGTGAAGAAACCTAGCGCGCGACCGGCTGCATCTGCGCCTTCCAGCGCTCGACGTTGCGCTGCAATATCGCCTCCGGCGCCCCGGACATCGGCAGCTCGGCCAACTTCCTGGCCAACTGCCCGCGTAACCAACTGTCGTTGCACGCCGAGTTGTGCGAGACCGCCAGGTACAGCCCCGGCCGGTCTACCGGCAGGCCACGGGCGATCAGGTCATTACCTACCCCCAGGCTCTGGGTCAGGGCCATGCCGGAGTAACGGCCGGCCAGCACGTAATCCACCTGCCCAAGCACCAGTTTCTGAAACGCCTGGGTGAGGTTCTGCGCGGGTACAAGCTTGAGCTGGCTCTTGGCGAACGCCTCGAACGCTGGCGTCAGGCGGGCTTTCTCCGAGAGGCTGCCCTGGTAGTGGGCCAAGTCTGCCGGACCTTCGACGTTCAACGCCGCATCGTGGCGAGTCCACACCAGGTACTCGTTGAGTTGCAGCGGCGGGTGGATGTAGTCCAGCGCGGTCAGCTGGGCCACCTGCATGGGCGTGTCGAGCAGCAGGTCCATACGCCCACTGCGCACTTCTTCCAAAGCCTGCTCGCGCTTGCCCGCGTAGAGCACCTCGACCTTCACCCCCAGTTCCGCTGCCACCTGGCGAAACAGGTCGACGTTGGCGCCGATCAGGCGCTTGGGATCCTGCGGATCCTGCCAGGAGTACGGCGGCGCATCCGGGCTGCCGGTGACCACCAGGCGCTCGCACTTGCCCGCCGCCCCGACCTGGGTCGACAGCAGCGCCAGCGCGCAAGCCAGCCCCTTGATGCTCCATCCCGATGCCATGCAGTCCCTCCCCGCGTAAAAAGCCTAACCATAAAAAAACCCGGCTCGCCGAGGGCGAGCCGGGTTCTTTATAAGTGAAGCCGCTGGATCAGACCAGCTTTTCCAGCTCCGGTACGGCTTCGAACAGGTCGGCGACCAGGCCGTAGTCGGCGACCTGGAAGATCGGCGCCTCTTCATCCTTGTTGATCGCAACGATCACTTTGGAGTCCTTCATGCCCGCCAGATGCTGGATCGCGCCGGAAATACCGACGGCGATGTACAGCTGCGGCGCGACGATCTTGCCGGTCTGACCAACCTGCATGTCGTTAGGCACGAAGCCCGCGTCGACGGCGGCGCGCGAGGCACCGACGGCCGCACCGAGCTTATCGGCCAGGCTGTACAGGTGCTTGAAGTTATCCCCATTGCCCATGCCACGGCCGCCGGATACGACGATCTTGGCAGCGGTCAGTTCTGGGCGGTCGGACTTGGCCAGCTCTTCACCAACGAAGGCGGAGATACCGGCATTGTGTGCAGCGCCGACAGCCTCGACGGCAGCCGAGCCGCCTTCGGCGGCCACGGCATCAAAGCCGGTGGTACGCACGGTGATGACCTTGACCGCAGCGCTCGATTGCACGGTGGCAATGGCGTTACCGGCGTAGATCGGACGCTTGAAGGTGTCGGCCGACTCCACCGAGATGATCTCGGAAATCTGGTCGACATCCAGCAACGCCGCGACGCGTGGCAGGATGTTCTTGCCGTTGGTGGTGGCCGGGGCCAGCACGTGGCTGTAGCCGTTGGCCAGCTCGACGATCAGTGGCGCGAGGTTTTCCGGCAGCGCGTGGGCGTAAGCCGCGTTATCGGCGACCAGCACCTTGGCAACGCCAGCGATCTTGGCGGCGGATTCAGCGACACCGCCCACGTTCTGGCCTGCGACCAACACGTGAATATCACCACCAATCTTGGCGGCAGCGGCAACAGTGTTCAGGGTGGCCGGAGCTACGGCACCGTTCTCGTATTCAGCGACAACCAGGATAGTCATTTAGATTACCTTCGCTTCGTTCTTCAGCTTCTCGACCAGTTCGGCCACCGACTTGACCTTGATACCCGCGCTGCGCGCAGCAGGGGCTTCAACCTTGATGGTCGTGTTGGTGGAGGCGAGCGATACGCCCAGCGCATCTGGAGTAACAGTCTCCAGCGGCTTCTTCTTGGCCTTCATGATGTTCGGCAGCGACGCGTAGCGCGGCTCGTTCAGGCGCAGGTCGGTGGTGACGATCGCCGGCAGGTTGAGCGCGACGGTCTGCAGGCCGCCGTCGATTTCACGGGTGACGTTGAGCTTGTCGCCAGCCAGTTCGACCTTCGAAGCGAAGGTGCCCTGGGCGTAGCCAGTCAACGCTGCCAGCATCTGGCCGGTCTGGTTGTTGTCGCTGTCGATGGCTTGCTTGCCAAGGATCACCAACTGCGGCTGCTCTTTGTCGACAACGGCCTTGAGCGCCTTGGCCACGGCCAGGGAGTTCAGTTCGTCAGCGGCTTCTACCAGAATGGCGCGGTCAGCGCCCAGCGCCAGGGCGGTACGCAGTTGCTCCTGGGCAGCGGTCGGGCCGATGCTGACGACGACGATTTCGCTCGCCACGCCCTTTTCCTTCAGGCGGACGGCTTCTTCCACGGCGATTTCGCAGAAGGGGTTCATGGACATCTTGACGTTTGCAAGGTCGACGCCGGAGTTGTCCGCCTTGACGCGAACCTTGACGTTGTAGTCGACCACTCGTTTGACAGCTACAAGAACCTTCATGGATTCCTCGTTACTCTCCGGTGAAAAGAAGATCGCCTGGGGACTGCCCGGCGAATGCGCGTGGGTACAAGGGCACCTCTGAAAACGTAGCGTCGCGGGGAATCTTCACATGACCGATCAGTCTTGTTTCGACCCATGCGGCCAAAACACGCGGGTCATTTTCTGTCGTGGCGTGTAGACTCCACTACAAAACCTGATTCGGCCCGTAAACCCTGCTCCACGCCTGGTCTTTAGGGGTGCACCTGCGCCCGACGGACAGCCTACGGCGAGCGTAAAAGCGCTCGTATCTTGACCGTAACACCCAATCCGGTCAATACGGCAAATTGGCCAGCCTCCAGCCGCACGCCTGTGATTTTACTGGGCTCCGGCAAATTCAAACAAACGTTTGTATTGGACCCGCCAAGTGGTGTAGATATAATGCGCGGCCAAGACAAAACGGTGTAGTCCGTCATTCGTGCAGCTACAGCTCAGCCTGCCGCACCTGACCGTCCCCGCACCCTAAAAAGACAAAGCAACAGCACGAGCCTTGATGAGTAGGAGAGAACCAGTGGAACGCGAATACATGGAATTCGACGTGGTCATCGTCGGCGCAGGCCCGGCGGGCCTGTCGGCCGCCTGCCGCCTGAAGCAGAAGGCCGCCGAAGCCGGTAGCGAGATCAGCGTCTGCGTGGTCGAGAAAGGCTCCGAAGTCGGTGCCCACATCCTCTCCGGTGCCGTGTTCGAGCCGCGCGCCCTGAACGAACTGTTCCCCGACTGGAAAGAACTCGGCGCGCCGCTGAACACCGAGGTCAAGCGCGACGACATCTACGTGCTCAAGGACGCTGGCAGCTCGACCAAGGTGCCTGACCTGTTCGTGCCCAAGACCATGCACAACCACGGCAACTACATCATCTCGCTGGGTAACCTGTGCCGCTGGCTGGCCCAGCAGGCCGAGAACCTGGGCGTGGAGATCTACCCAGGCTTCGCAGCCCAGGAGGCGCTGTTCGACGAAAACGGCGTGGTCCGCGGCATCATCACCGGCGACCTGGGCGTCGACCGTGAAGGCAATCCGAAAGATGGCCTGTATACCCCGGGCATGGAGCTGCGCGCCAAATACACCCTGTTCGCCGAAGGCTGCCGTGGCCACATTGGCAAGCAACTGATCAAGCGCTTCGACCTGGACAACGCCTGCGACGTGCAGCACTACGGCATCGGCCTCAAGGAAATCTGGGAAATCGACCCGGCCAAGCACGAGCAAGGCCTGGTGGTGCATACCGCTGGCTGGCCGCTGGATGTGATGGCCAAGGACAACACCGGCGGCTCGTTCCTCTACCACCTGGAAAACAACCAGGTGGTGGTCGGCCTGATCGTCGACTTGTCCTACGCCAACCCGTACCTGTCGCCGTTCGACGAATTCCAACGCCTCAAGCACCACCCGGTAATGGCCCAGTACCTCGAAGGCGGTAAACGCATCAGCTACGGCGCACGCGCCCTGGCCAAGGGTGGTATCAACTCGCTGCCGAAGATGGTCTTCAAGGGTGGCGCCCTGATCGGTTGCGACCTGGGCACCATGAACGTGGCCAAGATCAAGGGCAGCCACACCGCCATGAAGTCCGGCATGCTCGCCGCCGAAGCGGTGGCCGACGCGCTGATCGCCGGCAGCGAAGGTGGCGACCTGCTCGACGGCTACGTCAGCGCGTTCAAGGCCAGCTGGCTGCATGAAGAGCTGTTCGCCAGCCGCAACTTCGGCCCGGCCATGCACAAGTTCGGCCCGATGCTCGGCGCTGCATTCAACTACATCGACCAGAACTGGTTCGGCGGCAAACTGCCGTTCACCCTGCACGACACCAAGCCAGACTACGCCTGCCTGAAGCTTGCCGCGGACTCGAAGAAAATCGACTACCCGAAACCGGACGGCAAGCTCAGCTTCGACAAGCTCAGCTCGGTATTCCTCTCCAGCACCAACCACGAAGAAGAACAACCTTGCCACCTGAAGCTGGCCGACCCGAACATCCCGATCGCCAGCAACCTGCCGCTGTACGACGAACCGGCGCAGCGTTACTGCCCGGCCGGGGTTTACGAAGTGGTGGCCCAGGAAGACGGCAGCAAACGCTTCCAGATCAACGCGCAAAACTGCGTGCACTGCAAGACCTGCGACATCAAGGACCCGGCCCAGAACATCACCTGGGTCACCCCTGAAGGTGCCGGTGGACCGACCTACCCGAACATGTAAGGCGTGCCCTGGCAGTAACCAAAAGCCCCCTGAGCGCAAGCTCAGGGGGCTTTTTCATGACCGCTGGTGCGGCCTGGTCGAGAATGCCGGTGCAAGACCTTCAACCGCCTTGGCAGCGGCCCGCTACCCACGCGTCATTTATCTCCACACAGCACCGGCACGGGCTCGGCAGTGAACGCCAGCGGCTCGCGACGTCCGAAATACAGCGCCGTCAGCAGCCCCAGCACCCCCATGATCAGACAAAAGCCGACACACACCCACGGGCTCCACGGCATCAGCGCAATCAATGCCAACGGCGTGGTGCTGGCCCACAACGCGTAAGCCACGTTGTAGGTGAAGGAGATCCCCGACACCCGGATCTGCGCCGGGAACAACCCGACCATCACCGATGGCACCACGCCCACCACACCACAGCACAAGCCTGCCAAGGCATAAGCCAGCCAAATTGCGCCCCACTGCCACACCAGGCTCGCGTAGAGCGCACCGATGCCCAGCGGCAGCAGCAGGCTGTAGAGCATCAGCGCGCGCCACGCCCCGATGCGGTCCACCAGCAACCCCGCCAGCACACAGCCAATGTTGAGGAAGACGATGCCCACACTGCTCAGGGCGAACGTGTGCCCAGCCGTCATGCCGAAGCGCTGCTGCATCACAGTCGGGGTGATCACGACCAGCACCACCACCGCCGATGTCAGCACGCATGTCAGCAGCGCCGCCGGGACCAGCGCCCGACGATGCTCGCCCAGCACACTGCGCAGCGGGAAACGCACCGGTGGGTCACGGCGCTCACGCAGGGCGAGGAACACCGGGGTCTCACTCAACCAGCGCCGCAACCACACACCGATGACGCCGAACACGCCGCCCAACAGGAACGGGTAACGCCAGGCGTAATCGAGGATCTCCTGGGGGCTGAACAGCTGCGCGAGCAACGTGGCGGTCAGTGCACCCAGCAGGTAGCCGAAGGTCAGCCCAGCCTGCAAAAAGCCCAGGGCATAGCCCCGTCGCCCGGCCGGTGCGTGCTCGGCGACGAAGGTCCAGGCACTCGGCACTTCACCGCCCACCGCGGCCCCTTGCAAGATGCGCAGGGCGAGCAAGATCAGCGGTGCGGCATAGCCAATATCGGCGTAGGTAGGCATCAGCCCGATCAACAGGCACGGCAGCGCCATCATCAGGATACTCAGGCTGAACACCCGCTTGCGCCCCAGGTGATCGGCAAAATGCGCCATCAGGATGCCGCCCAACGGGCGTGCCAGGTAACCGGTGACGAAGATCCCGAAGCTTTGCAGCAACCGCAGCCACTCGGGCATCTCAGGCGGGAAGAACAGCTGGCTCAGGGTCAGCGCGAAGAACACGAAGATGATGAAATCGTAGATTTCCAAAGCGCCGCCCAGCGCGGCCAGGCCCAAGGTCCGGTGGTCGCCACGGGTGAACCCAGGCGTGCGGTCGATTTCAGAGGCAGTCATGGCAGTTCCGCAGATCGGCAAAGGGGCAAGAGGATAGCAAATGCTGGCTGCCAGGGCCGGATGTGTATCAGGAACGACGGCTGAATACGGTGTGGCCGAAGTTCGCGCGGCGCAGGTGGTGCCCCGCTGCCGGGTAGAACGCCGCAGGCACCGCCAGCTGTCCCAGCACCACTGGCAGGTCGATGATCGCCATGAATGACTCTAACGCCTGGTGATCAGGCGCGCGTGGCAGACTGAGATTGACCGCCTGGCGCTCACCGGACGGCAATGTGGGCACCCGCAACGGCTTGGCGTGGTACAGCAAGGCGTGTTGGATTTGCCCGCAGCCCTGGCAGAAGCGCGCAAGATCCACGCCGGCGTGGCTGGCCAACTCGATATTGCCCAACAGCAGGTTGAACGGCTGCAAGGCACTCAGGACCAGGCGTTGCAGCTCGTCGAAGCTGTGCACCGGAGCGATTCGAAAATACCCCAGGCCATTGAGCAGCTTTTCCAGCAGCAGGCGCTGTTCGGGATGCTCGTCGGCGATCAGGATGCGCAGGGATTTGTTCGGCATCGTCCAGACCTGGGCAGTTGAGGTAAGGGCTCCATGACCATAACTGCGCCGGTACAGGCAAGCCTCAGGCAAACAGCCTGGGCGGGTCTTATTTGATAGTTGTCGGGAAACGGCAGGAAATCAAGTCGCCACCCCAGGAAATTTTCACACGCCCTTCACGCAACGTTCAGCCTTCCCACTGACGCATGCGCTGACGGCAGTGCTTCATGGCATTGACGATGTGTTTTTCCACCAGCGCGCGCGAGATTTCCAGGCGCTCGGCGATTTGCTGGTGCGACAGCCCCTCGAGCTTGCGCAGCAAGAAGCACTCGCGACAGGTGGCGCTCAGCTCGTCCAGGGCCTGGCGCATCAAGGCCAGGCGCTGGTCCAGCTGCATGCTCTGCGATGGCGCCGGGCTGTGCCAGCGCTCGTCGCTGTCGAGCACGTCCAGCGGCTCGGCCTGGCGTACCTGATGGCGACGGTGGCGGTCGACCACCAGGTTCAGCGCGGTACGGTAGAGGAACGCTCGCGGGTGCTCGATCTGCTGGCCCTCGGTGCGCTCCAGCACGCGCAGGTAAGCATCATGGGCAACGTCTTCGGCCGCCTGGCGATTACCCAGCCGGGCGCAAAGAAAACTCACCAATTCGCGATAGTAGTGTTCCACGACGGCACCTAGCGTCCCCCTGCACACACGCACACAGGCACGGGCAGCGGGTTGGATGATATCAACGTGCGATCTTACAAATTATAATTATTCTCAGCAACTCGAAGCAAAACTGCCTGCCAGCTAAATCGGCAACGGCGGCCTTCGTTTAACTGGGGCCTCCGAGCGCGCCGTCGAAGACCGCACGCCCCCCCTTTCTCTGGCTGGAAGCCCGCATGACTCGCACATCCACCCCCCGCCGTCGACTGCTGCTCACAGCCTTGGGCCTGCTTGGCCTGGGCAGCCTGCTGGCCTGGAAAACCCTGCCACTGAGCGGCGCGCCAGTCAGCACGGTGGCAGTGACGCGCAGCGATATCGAAAGCAGCGTCACCGCCCTCGGCACCCTGCAACCGCGCCGCTACGTGGACGTTGGCGCGCAGGCTTCCGGGCAGATCCGCAAGCTGCATGTGGAAGCCGGCGACCCCGTGCGCGAGGGCCAACTGCTGGTGGAAATCGACCCGTCCACACAACAGGCCAACCTCGATGCCGGGCGCTACTCGATCGAAAACCTCAAGGCTCAGTTGGCCGAGCAACGTGCCCAATACCAATTGGCCCGCCAGCAGTTCCAGCGCCAGCGTGAGCTGACCAGCAGCGGCGCCACCCGCCAGGAAGATCTGCAAAGCGCCGAAGCCCAGCTCAAGGTGACGCAAGCGCGCATCGCCATGTACCAGGCACAGATCAGCCAGGCCCAGGCCAGCTTACGCAGCGCCGAGGCTGAGCTGGGCTATACCCGCATCTATGCGCCGATGAGCGGCACCGTGGTGGCGGTGGACGCACGCGAAGGCCAGACCCTCAACGCCCAGCAGCAGACGCCGCTGATCCTGCGCATCGCCAAGCTGTCGCCAATGACCGTCTGGGCCCAGGTCTCCGAAGCCGACATCGGCAAGGTCAAGCCAGGCATGACCGCCTACTTCACCACACTGGCCGGCGGCAAGCGCCGCTGGACCAGCAGCGTACGGCAAATTCTGCCGATCCCGCCCAAGCCGCTGGAACAAGCCAGCCAGGGCGGCGGCAGCCCAGCCAGCGCCAGCGCCGGCACCACCGGCAGCAAGGTGGTGCAATACACCGTGCTGCTGGACGTCGATAACCCTGACGGCGCCCTGATGGCGGAAATGACCACCCAGGTCTTCTTCGTCGCCGGCCAAGCCAGCCAAGTCCTCAGCGTGCCGCTGGCCGCACTGAACGAAACCCCAGAGGACGGCCTGCGCTTGGCGCACGTGCTCAACGCCGACGGCAAGATCGAGGCACGCCAGGTCCGCATCGGCCTGAGCGATCGCCTGCGCGTACAGGTGCTCGATGGCCTGCGCGAGGGCGAGCGCCTGGTGATCGGCGCACCTGCCGCCAGCGGGAGCTGACATGAGCACACCCCTGATTGAGCTGCGTGACATCCGCAAGGTCTATGGCGGCGTCGATTCACCTACTGTCGAGGTGCTGCGCGGGATCAGCCTGAGCATCCACCCGGGCGAATTCGTCGCCATCGTCGGCGCGTCTGGCTCGGGCAAGTCGACGTTGATGAACATCCTCGGCTGCCTCGACCGCCCCAGCTCGGGCAGCTATCGCTTCGCCGGCCGCGACGTAGCCGAACTGGACGGCGACGAGTTGGCCTGGCTGCGCCGCGAGGCCTTCGGTTTCGTGTTCCAGGGCTACCACCTGATTCCCTCAGGCTCAGCCCAGGAAAACGTCGAAATGCCAGCCATCTACGCAGGGATTGCACCTGCCGAGCGCCACGCTCGCGCCCGCGCCCTGCTCGAACGCCTGGGCTTGGGCAACCGTACCGGCAACCGTCCGCACCAGTTGTCCGGGGGCCAGCAGCAGCGTGTATCGATTGCCCGGGCATTGATGAACGGCGGCCACATCATTCTCGCCGACGAACCGACCGGCGCCCTGGACAGCCACAGCGGCACCGAAGTCATGGCCCTGCTCGACGAGCTGGCCAGCCAGGGCCATGTGATCATTCTCATCACCCACGACCGAGAGGTGGCCGCCCGCGCGCAACGGGTCATCGAAATCCGCGATGGCCAGATGGTCAGCGACTCGGCAGCCGAGCAGCCCGCCCCCACCCCCTCGAAACCGCTGCAGGCCGACGACCTGCGTCAGCGCCTGGACCGCGGCGCAACGCTCACCGGCGCCTGGAAAGGCGAGCTGATCGAAGCCCTGCAAGCCGCCTGGCGGGTGATGTGGATCAATCGCTTCCGCACCGCCCTGACCCTGCTCGGTATCGTCATCGGCGTGGCCTCGGTAGTGGTCATGCTGGCCGTGGGCGAAGGCAGCAAGCGCCAGGTGATGGCGCAGATGGCCGCGTTCGGCTCGAACATCCTCTACCTCAACGGCAAGCACGCCACCGAGCGTGAGCCGGCCGGCATCATCACCCTCGACGATGTCGCCGCCATCGCCGAACTGCCCCAGGTGATACACGCCATGCCAGTGATCGGCGACAAGCTGATGGTGCGCCAGGGCAACAACAGCCAGGCGTTCTACGTCGGCGGCAACAACACCTGGTTTACGCAGATCTTCAACTGGCCGGTAGTAGAAGGCAGCTTCTACACCGAAGCCGACGAGGCCAGCGGCGCAGCAGTGGCCGTGATCGGGCAAAAGGTGCGTGACAAGATGTTCGGCGAAGGTAGCGACCCGCTCGGGCAATACCTGCTGATCGGTAACGTGCCGTTCCAGGTCATCGGCATTCTCCAGGGCAAGGGCGCAAGCTCCGGCAGCGAGAACGCCGACGAGCGCATCGCGGTGCCCTACTCTGCCGCCGCCATCCGCTTGTTCGGCAGCCGCGATCCCGAGTACATCGCCATCGCCGCGCAGGACTCGCGCCGCGTCGGCGAGACCGAGCAGGCCATCGACCGCCTGCTGCGCCAGCGCCACCAAGGTCGCCACGACTTCGAACTGACCAACGACGCTGCACTGATCCAGGCCGAGGCGCGCACCCAGAACAGCCTGTCGCTGATGCTCGGTGCGATTGCCGCGATCTCGCTGCTGGTGGGCGGCATCGGGGTGATGAACATCATGCTCATGACCGTACGCGAACGCACCCGCGAGATCGGCATCCGCATGGCCACCGGCGCGCGCCAGCGCGACATCCTGCGCCAATTCCTGACCGAGGCGGTGATGTTGTCGATGGTCGGCGGGCTGACCGGTATCGTCCTGGCCCTAGGCATCGGCGGGGGCTTGTTACTGGCCGGTATCGCCGTGGCCTTCGCCTTGCCTGCGATTATCGGCGCCTTCGCCTGCGCAGCCATCACCGGCGTGCTGTTCGGCTTCATGCCGGCCCGCAAGGCCGCCCGACTCGACCCGGTCAAAGCCCTTACCAGCGAATAGCCCATGCCAATTCCAAGCCGTATCAGTCTGTTGACCCTGAGCCTGTGCCTGGCCGCCTGTAGCACACCACCACCACCGGCCAGTGCGATCACGCCACCGCAAGCCTGGCAAGGCCCCACCGACAGCACGCGCGCCGTGCCGGACCAGCAGTGGTGGCAGACCTTCGCCAGTGCCGAACTGGACCGCCTGATCGAACGCGCCCGCAGCAACAGCCACGACCTGGCCGCCGCCGCCGCACGCGTACGCCAGGCCCAGGCCAGCGCGGTGATCGCAGGCGCCCCGCTGCTGCCGGAGCTGCAACTGGGAGTCGACGGCAGCCGTCAGCGCCTGTTGCGTGGCGAGGGCAACGACCAGCTCGACGCCAGCAGCAGCGAGCGCACCAGCACTTCATTCGGTGCACAGTTGAGCGCCAGCTACGAAATCGACTTCTGGGGCGGGCTGCGGGCCACGCGTGACAGCGCCCTGAGCAGCCTCGACGCCAGCCGCTTCGACCGCCAAACCGTGGAGCTGACCCTGCTCAGCGCCGTGGCCGACAGTTACCTGCAAGGCCTGGCGCTGGAGGAGCAACTGCGTATTGCCCGCCTCAACCTGAACAACGCCCGCGATGTACTCGGCCTGGTCGAAGCCCGCGAGCGCTCGGGCTCAGCGACGCGCCTGGAACTGGCCCAGCAACGCCGCGTGGTGGCCGCTCAAGAGCGCCAACTGCCGCTGCTGGAGCAACGCCGCCAAGACAACCGCGTAACCCTGGCGACCTTGCTCGGCGAACCGGTACAACAACTGCCAAGCAGCACCGAAACCCTCGATGGCCTGCGCTGGCCCGGTATCGGCAGCGGCCTGCCGAGCGAACTGCTCGGGCGCCGCCCGGATATCGCCGCCGCCGAGGCGCGCCTGGCGGCAGCCAGCGCCAACGTGCAGGTCGCACGCGCCGCGATGCTTCCACGCCTGATCCTGGGGGCGGATCTGGGCAGTGGCGCACGCACTTTCGCCAACGTGCTCGACAGCCCCTATTACACCCTCACCGCCGGCCTGACCGCGCCGATCTTCAACAACGGTCGACTGCGCGCCGAACGCGACCTGGCCCGTGCCGAACAGCAAGAGCTGCTGGCCGACTACCGCGCCAGCATCGTCAACGGCTTTGCCGATGTCGAGAAAGCGCTCAATGCGATCAGTGGCGTGGACCGCCAGCGCCAGTGGCAGGACGAGGAAGTGGCCCAGGCGCGCATCGCCTTCAACCTTGCCCAGCAGCGCTACGCCGCCGGCGCCGAGACCCTGCTCAACGTGCTGGAAACCCAGCGCACCCTGTACCTGGCCGAAGATGAGCAGGCGCAACTACGCCTGGCGCGCTTGCAGGCCAGCGTGGCGCTGTACAAGGCATTGGGTGGGGGGTGGCAGGTGCAGCAGATAACGGCGAACCTGCCCTGAGGGCAGTCGGGGGGCTTTGCGCCCTTCGGACTGCACTATCACGCAAAGGACTACGACTTCGCAAACGCCGCATACCCTGTGGGAGCGGCTTCAGCCGCGAAGCAGACAACGCGGTGCATGGCACCGGCTTCGCCGGTGTTCGCGGCTAAAGCCGCTCCCACAGGGTACGCGGCGCGCTCGCCAAATCAGTTCTCTGCGCGACAGCGCAGCCCCAAGGGCTGGGTGATCTCCCACAGGGACGGTGCCACATCAACCAATTGTGATCTGTTGCAAATAGCTGCGGGCCTTCCTGAGAAAGTCTCCCAGGCGCCCCGCTCAAGACACGATGTTCTTCATCGACAGGTGGCGTGCATACCACGGCCGCTGTGGCACCTTGCGCAGGAAGCCGTCGATCTTGTCGTCCTCACCGAAGGTGATGCGCAACGCCAGCTTCATCACCTCCACATCCATCTCTACCGACTTGCCCGGCCGCATGCCCGGCTCGGTGCTGCAACCGTGGGTGTCCGGCCCCAACCAAGGGTCATCGACCTCCACCCAGCGCCCCGGTGCGAACCACGGCACACCATTGACCACCTGGCGCCGTACCTGGCCAGGATGATGCCGCTCGTGGGCCCGGAACCAGTCGTCGATACGGTCGTCGATCCAACCGTGGAAGCCCCAGAACACCGGGTTGACGTGGGAGGAAAACGGATCGCCAAGAAAATCGTTCTCGCGCGCGAACCAGCGTGCGGCAAAGTCAGATGGATCACGGGCGAACGGTACCGGCGCGCCATTGCTCGGGTCGCGAGGCACCGTTGCCCAGCACATGTGCAACCAGTCGTGCAGGTTCATCTCCAGCTCCGAACCGAACGCCCCCAGCGACAACCTCGACAGGTACACCGGGTCCTGGTACTGCGACTCCCACACCTGGAAGTTGCTGCAGAAGGTCTCACCAGCCTTGATCGCCCCCACCCACTGCCCGTAGGCCTGATCGCCGGGCGCCTGCCAGGCTGGCGGCACACGGTAGCCGTCATGGTTGTCGTGATAACGGGCAAAGCCTTGGCGGTCGGCCTCGACGCTTGGCTGGGGCAGCGGAAAGCGTTGCCAGGACGGTAACGACTGCAAGGTCCGGGCCTGTATCAGCATGTGCCGGTGCATGTAGAGGAAATCCACCCCCGAGCCGTTGCGGTGCTTGCGCGGCCCGCGTGCATCGCGCTCACGCTCGCGTGGGCCAGGCTGCCAGCCCAGGCCACGCAATGCGTTCTGTTTGGTCGGCGCCAAGGTATGCCATTTATCGCGGGTCGCATGCCAGAGCTGGTGAAACAAGCGGTGTTCAGGGGCGATCACCCAAGCCTGCATCTGCGCCGTGTAAGGCAGGCGCTCGCGGGCTTCGGGGAAGCGGCGCTTGACGGCCACCAGGCGGTTGTCCTGCACGGGTAACATCAACGGCCGGTCCAAGCGCTGGATTCGCACGCTCAAGGTGCCGCTGCCAGCATTGGCAAACTCGCCCCAGACTTCATCGAGACTGGCCACGCACTCGTAGCTCGGCCCTGTATCACGTGCCATCAGGCGCCAGCGCACCTCACCGGTGCTGGCGCCTACCAGATCACCCAACACCCGGTAGGCCGGTTGCGCGTCCCCACGCAAAGCCGCGCCGGTGTCGACGAAGCCACGCAGGCCACGGCCCTTGGTGGCCACGTCCAGGAACATCTCCAGGCCATCGCGCGCCAGCCCGTCCAGGCCAGCTTCAGCACCTTCGAAACGGATATCCCAGACCCCGCGCAGCAGGTCTGCCAACACTTGCCCGCGATAGTCGGCCAACTCCACGCTCGCCTCACCAGGGGTGACGATGTCGTCCTCGGGGTCGTGGGTCAGCTCCTTGTGCGCGTAGTAAGCCGCGCTGCCCGCAGCGCCGGCCACTGCCAGGCCTGCGATGAATCCTCGTCGAGAAATTGTCATTGCGCCTCAATCCGTCTCCGCGTGCTGCGGCTGCTATCCAAGCTAGGACGTACGCTGGAGAAGGAAATTTAGCGCGGCGCGCGCCTTGGCTAATTCACCGGGCAAGGTGCTCGTCTGTCAGGTATTCCCATTGCCAGAGGTAGCCCATGACCTCCCTGATTTCGCGCCTGATCCGCACCTCCAAGCCCACCGCCTACCGGTTGTTCGACGTCCAGCTCAAGTCCATCGAGCACCTCAGTCCATCGCTATGCCGCTGCGTCTTCGGCGGCGAGGACGTCGCGCAGATGACCACCCTGGCGCCCGACCAGCGCATCAAGCTGTGCTTCCCGACACCGGCCGGGGCCGCGCCAACGCTACCCAAGGATGGCCAGTGGCAGCTGGCCCGTCGGGGGCTCGCAGCGCAGCACACGCCGCCGATGCGCACTTACACCCTCCGCGCCCTGCGCCGCGAGGCGCAGGAAGTGGACGTAGACTTCGTGCTGCACGGCGTCAACGGCCCTGCCTCAGCCTGGGCGACCCACGCGCAAGCGGGTGATCGCTTGCAGATGGTCGCGCCCAACCTGGCCTACCGTGACGACCCAGGCGGCTATGAATGGAAGCCGCCAAGCAGCGCCCGGAATATCCTGCTGGTGGGTGACGAAACGGCTCTACCGGCCATCGCCGGGATTCTCGAGCAACTGGCCGAGCAGGCGCCGGAACAGGCGGTGCAAGCGTTCATCGAAGTCCCCCACGAAAGCGACTGCCTGCCACTTCGGCATAGCCCCGCTACCCGCCTGCACTGGCTGCCCCGGGACGTACTGCGCTGCGATCACGGCCAAGGCATGCTGCATGCCGTGCATGAGCTGGCGCGCTTGCCCGGTCTCCAGGTTGGCAAGTCCGTGGAGCTTGAAGACGTCGACATCGACGCAAGCCTCCTGTGGGAACTGGCCAGCGACGCCAAGGGCGAGTTCTACGCCTGGATCGCTGGTGAGTCCGGCACGGTGATGGAGATTCGCCGTTACCTGATCAAGGAACGCGGGCTGTCCCGCACCAGCCTGACCCTGATGGGGTACTGGCGGGCGGGACGCGCGCTCGACTGAATTCAGCGCCTTGCACCAGGGCCGCTACGCGGCCCCGGTCGTCTCAGGCGCCCGCCCCGACAGCGGCGCGCAGCGCCTCGGCAAAACGCCCGGCCACCTCATCGATTTGCTCGGCACTGATGATCAGCGGCGGCAGGAAACGCACCACCGCGCCATGACGACCACCCAGTTCGAGGATCAGCCCACGGCGCAGGCACTCACGCTGCACCTTCGGAGCCAGACACGAACAGGCCGGCGGATGCCCCAGGGCATCGAGCTGCCCCGCAGGGTCGACCAGCTCGACCCCGAGCATCAGGCCACGCCCGCGAATATCGCCCAGTTGCGGGTAATCCTGCTGCAGGCGCTGCAAGTGCCCACGCAAGCGCTGCCCCATGGCCTCGGCGTGTTCGCACAGGCGATGCTCGACCAGGTAGCGCATCACCGCCGAGCCTGTCGCCATGGCCATCTGATTACCCCGGAAGGTCCCGGCGTGTGCGCCGGGCGACCACTGGTCGAGCCAGTCGCGGTAGACCATCACCGCCAACGGCAGGCTGCCGCCGATGGCCTTGGACAGGGTCACCACATCCGGCACGATACCGGCATGCTCAAAGGCGAACATCTTGCCGGTACGGCCAAAGCCACTCTGGATCTCGTCGACGATCAGCGCCACGCCAGCCTGCTCGGTGATGCGACGCAGGCCACGCAACCACTCGATGTCAGCCGGAATCACCCCGCCTTCACCCTGCACCACTTCGACGATCACTGCCGCAGGCAGCGCAACGCCGGCTTCCGGGTCGTTCAGCAGGTTTTCCAGGTAGTGCAGGTTGGCGCGCACCCCAGCCTCACCGCCAAGGCCAAATGGGCAGCGGTAGTCATAGGGGTATGGCAGGAACTGTACGCCACTGCTCAGCAGGGCCCCGAGGGGCTTTTTCGGCCCCAGGCTGCCCATCAGGCTCAGGGCGCCCTGGCTCATGCCGTGGTAGCCGCCCTGGAACGCCAGCACAGTACTGCGCCCGGTGGCCGTGCGCACCAGCTTGAGCGCCGCTTCCACCGCGTCGGTGCCGGTCGGGCCGCAGAACTGGATCTTCGCCTCAAGGCGCAGCGCCTCAGGCAGCAGGCCGAACAGGTCCTGGACGAACTGGTCCTTGACCGGCGTGGTCAGGTCCAAGGTGTGCAACGGCAGCTCATCGGCCAGCACACGCTGGATCGCCTCGACCACCACCGGATGGTTATGCCCCAAGGCCAGGGTGCCAGCGCCGGCCAGGCAGTCGATGAACTGACGCCCTTCGACATCTTCCACGTAAAGCCCACGGGCGCGCTTGAGCGCCAGCGGGATGCGCCGTGGGTAGCTGCGGGCGTTGGACTCCTGTTGCTGCTGGCGCAGCAGCAGCGGCGAGTCCTTGAATTCATACAGGGCCTGGGGCTCATTGGCCGGCAGGGCCCGGACAAGGCTGGAAGCGGTCGACATCGGAAAAACCCTCGCAAGCAAGCGGATGTGCCCGCCACGCTTCCTGTAAGCGGATGTGTGTCGGGTAGTTGTCGCTTGAAAAACGCTTGGGTGCGCCCAGGATTTAGAGGTCGATGCAGGATTTACGGGCGCAATGGCCTGATCGCGGGGCCTGCCCCGCGATCAGCTCAACCTGCCGGGCGCGCCGGCACTTGCAGACTCACCCGCAAGCCATCGCCCTGATTGTCAAAGCGCAGGCTACCGGCGCAGCGCTGCACGATGGCCTGGACGATGGCCAGGCCCAAGCCACAACCACCGCTCTGACCGTTGCGCCAGAAACGTTCGGTCAGGTGTGCCAAGTCTTCCTGCGCAATGCCAGGCCCGTGGTCGCGCACCACGAAGTCCACCTGCCCCTCCACAGCCAGCACGTCCAGCTCCACTGCGGCCTCCCCACCATGGCGCAGGGCGTTGTCCAGCAGATTGCGCAAGGCCGCTACCGCCAGTGGTGCCGGCATGCCCAGGTAAACCTTGGCCGCCTCCTCGGGCAGGCGCAGCAGAATACGCCGGTTATCGCCGCCACCGGCATCCTGGACCGCCTGCAATGCCACCTGCTCGGCGCTGCATTGCACGCCGTCGTCGAATGACAAGCTGCCCTCGACCCGCGCCAGCATGAGCAATTGCTCCAGGGTCCGGTGCATGCGGTCGGTGCCTTGTTCGGCGTGCTCCAGGGCCTGCTCGCGCACAGCCCCTTCGGTCATGCGCGCTACCTGCAAGTGGGTCTTGATCGCCGTGAGTGGGCTGCGCAGTTCGTGGGCAGCATCGTCGGTCAGTCGGCGCTCGCGCTCGATGGTCTGGGCAATGCGCAGAAACAACTGGTTCTGCGTGTCGAGCAGCGGCTGTAACTCGCTGGGCAGATTATCCACCTGCAAGGGCTCGACGCTGTCGGCACGCCGCTTTCGCAGGGCATCACGCATGCGGTTGAGCGGCGCCAAGCCCTTGCCCAAGCCGATCCACAACAGCCCGAGGCTACCGAGCAAGGCCATCAGCACTGGCGCCGAGGCGGCCAGCAGAATCGACTGGTTGAGCGCCTCGCGCTCCAAGTGCCGGTCGGCGGTGGTGATACGGATATCACCATGGCTGTAGGTGAAGGTACGCCAAGAGGCGCCGTCGATGGTCTGGTCGCGGAAACCGCTACGCTGGTCATCCATCGCGCCATCGTGCTTGTGATTGCTGGCGAGGATCTCGCCACGCAGCGAACTGACCTGGCACGCCATGCCATCCGGCACGCTGAGTTGATCAGCTGAGAAATGCGCATCCTCGCCCTTGGCTGCCAGCGGTTGCGGCAATTGGTCGACCAACCCTGCAACCATGCGCGCCGACGCCACCAGGCGCTGGTCGAGGGAGAACATCATCTGCTGGCGCAGGTCGCGCAGCATCCAGGCCGCAGCCAAGGCCCAGATCACGATGAACGCGCTGCCGAGGATCAGCGACAGGCGTACCCGCAGGCTCATGGCGAAACCTCCGGGGCCTGTGCAGGCCCCAGGCGATAACCCAGCCCGCGCACGGTCTCGACGATGCCGTTGCCGAGCTTGCGCCGCAGGTGGTGAATATGCACGTTGAGGGCGTTGCTCTCAACTTCATCGCTGAAGCCGTAGACGCAATCTTTGAGCTGCTCGCTGGACAGCACCCGGCCGGGGTTCTGCAACAACGCTTGCAACAAGGCCTGCTCGCGCCGCGAAAGGTCCACTGGCTGGCCAGCCAGAGTGGCCGCGCAACTGCTCGGGTCGTAGCACAGCGGACCGTGCTCGATGACATTCACGGCACGCCCCGCCATCCGCCTCAACAAGGTGTGCAGGCGCGCGGCCAGTTCGCGCAGGTCGAACGGCTTGAGCAAGTAGTCGTCGGCGCCAGCCTGCAAGCCATCGACACGGTCGGTGACCGCATCGCGTGCGGTGAGCACCAACACCGGCAAGGTCTCGCCCTGCTGACGCAGGCGACGCAGCAGTTTCAAGCCATCTTCGTCAGGCAGGCCCAAGTCGAGGATCATCACGTCGAACTGCGCCGCCTGGAGCATTTGCCGGGCCTGCGAAGCACTGGCCACCCGGTCCACGGTCAGGCCCTGGGCGCACAGTCCGGCGCAGATGCCGCTGGCGATCAGGTCGTCATCCTCGCAGAGCAGAACGTGCATGGGGGCTTCCTCTGGGTTGGGAGGTGAGATTGCACAGGGCAGTGATTAAGGGGAGATTATGGGCCCAGTCAATCGCTGCGCATACCGCTCTCGCGCAGTAGCAACAGGGTTTAACCTTGAGTTAATAAGCCCCGGCCAGCATGGCCCCTATCAAGCTCTGCCAAGGCGTCGACATGCGTGTTCTCCTGATTCTGCTGACATTCCTGCTCGCCGGCCCACTCCAGGCCAACCCTTTCGCCGTCAAACCGGACTTCCTGCCGGTGGAGCAGGCCTTCGTGCTGACCCAGGACCGCCTGCCAGACGGCCAGTTGCGCCTGTATTTCCAAATCCAGGACGGCTACTACCTCTACCAGAAACGCCTGAAGTTCGATGGGCTGCCCACCGACCAGCACCCCACCCTGCCCCAGGGCGAGAACCACCACGACGAGTTCTTTGGCGACAGCACCGTGTATCGCCAGCAACTGGAACTGCTGATCCCGGCCAACGCCAGCGGCGAGTTGCGCCTGGGCTGGCAGGGCTGCGCCGACGCCGGCCTGTGCTACCCGCCGCAGACCACCCGCATCGCCCTTGGCGACGCCCAGGCGCCAAGCTCCGGGCAGGCCAGCGACCAGGCCTTGGCCCGCGACCTGCAACAGGCCAGCGACCAGGCCTTGGCCCGCGACCTGCAACAGGCCAGCCTGGCCTGGAGCCTGCTGGCATTCTTTGGCCTGGGGCTGCTGCTGGCGTTTACCCCGTGTTCGCTGCCAATGCTGCCGATCCTCGCCGGCCTGGTACTGGGCAACGGCGCCAGCGCCCGCCGTGGCTGGCTGTTGGCCGGGGTCTACGTGCTGAGCATGGCCCTGGTGTATGCCGGTCTGGGCGTGGTCGCCGCGCTGCTGGGCGCAAGCCTTCAGGCCTGGCTGCAACAGCCCTGGCTACTGGGTAGCCTGGCGGCGTTGTTCGTGCTGCTGGCCCTGCCGATGTTCGGCGCCTTCGAGCTGCAACTGCCCAGCGCGCTGCGCGATCGTCTTGACCGCGCCGGCCAAGGCACGCGTGGTGGCAACCTGTATGGCGCGGCGTTGCTCGGCGCGCTGTCGGGGTTGCTGCTCGGGCCGTGCATGACCGCGCCACTGGCCGGTGCCCTGCTGTACATCGCGCAGAGCGGCGACGTGCTGCAAGGTGCGCTGGTACTGTTCAGCCTCGGGCTGGGCATGGGCATGCCGCTGTTGTTGCTGGTGACCGTGGGCAATCGCTACCTGCCGCGCCCCGGCGCCTGGATGAACCGGGTCAAGGGGGTGTTCGGCTTCGTGTTCCTGAGCATGGCCTTGTACACCGTGCGCAGCCTGCTGCCCGCGCCCCTGCTGCTGGCCCTGGCCGGGGCTTGGCTGATCGCCCTGGGCTGGGCCGCCTGGCCAGCCCTGCAACGCTTGCCGGCGCTGCGCGCGTTGCCGCTGCTCGGCGCGCTGTGGGGCGGCCTGTTGCTGGTGGGCGCCGCGGCGGGTGGCAACGACCTGTGGCAGCCGCTGCAACCGTTCACCGCCAAGGGCGGCAGCGTCGCCACCGGGCATGACGCCTTCACCACCGTCAGCACCCCCGCCGAGCTGCAACGCCAGCTGGACACGGCCAAGGTGCGTGGCCAGTGGGTCCTGGTGGACTACTACGCCGACTGGTGCGTGGCCTGCAAGGTCATGGAAAAACAGGTGTTCGCCCGTCCCGACGTGCAAGCCAGCCTGCAAGACGTGCACCTGCTGCGCCTGGATGTGACCGCCGACACCCCGGCCAGTCGCGAGCTGCTGCAACGCTACCAGGTCCCAGGCCCGCCCAGCTTGGTGTGGATCGGCCCAGAGGGTGAAGAACGCCGCGCCCGCCGTATCACCGGCGAAATCGACGCCGCCGCCTTCCTGCAACACTGGGCGCAGACCAGGAGCCAAGGCTGATGCTGACCGTCACCCTCGGCCCCCTGACCATGGCCCTGAACCACCTGCTGCTGCTCGCCGCGCTGGGCATCGCCAGCCTGGTCGGCTGGCGCGTGGCCCGGCGCGGCGGCGAAAACCCCGAGTCGGCGCTGTTCAACCTGTTCCTGCTGGGCCTGCTGTGCGCCCGCCTGGGCTTCGTGCTGGCTTACTGGCCGATGTACCGCGACGAGCCGCTGCAAATGATCGACATTCGCGACGGTGGCTTCCTGCTCAGCGGCGGCCTGTTCGGCGTAGTGCTAGGCACCCTCTGGCAAGGCTGGCGCCGCCCGGGCCTGCGCCGGCCACTGGGCTGGGCGCTGTGCAGCGGCGCGTTGTTCTGGGTGCTTGGCAGCTTCGCCAGCCACCTCTACAGCCAAGGCACGCAGCTGCCGCAACTGAGCCTGCGCGACAATCGCGGCCAGGCCGTGGCGCTGCACGACTACAAAGGCAAACCCCTGGTCATCAACCTGTGGGCAACCTGGTGCCCGCCCTGCCGGCGCGAAATGCCAGTATTGCAACAGGCCCAGCACGACTACCCCGGTGTGACCTTCCTGTTCGTCAACCAGGGGGAAACCCCAGAGAACGTCAGTACCTTCATGGCCACCACCGGCCTGATGCTCTCCCATGTGCTGTTCGACAGCGCCGGTGAACTGGCCCGCCAAGTCGGCTCCATGGCGCTGCCCACCACGCTGTTCTACGACGCCGACGGCCGACTGGTCGGCAGCCACCTGGGCGAGCTGTCGCGGGCCAGCCTGCGCCATGCCCTGGAACCTTTCGACCCGCTCGAAACCCCTGCCCCACAAGGACACTGACATGCGCCTGAACGCCCTGCTGCCCCTCACCCTCGCGCTGCTCGCAAGCCCCGCGCTACACGCCGAGGATCTGCCCAAGGCGATCCAGCAATTGCAGGCCAAGGGCGCGGTGATCAAAGGCAGCTTCGACGCCCCCAACGGCTTGCGCGGCTACGCCGCCGAATACCAGAACAACGGCATCGCCCTGTACCTTACGCCCGATGGCAAGCATGTGCTGGTCGGCAGCCTGTTCGACGAGCAGGGCCAGGACCTGAGCGCCGAGCCTTTGCAGAAGCTGGTGTACGCCCCCATGACCAAGGCCATCTGGGCAAAGATGGAAAACACCAACTGGATTGCCGACGGCAAGCCCGATGCACCGCGCATCGTGTACTTGTTCAGCGACCCCAATTGCCCGTACTGCTCGATGTTCTGGCAGCAGGCGCGGCCTTGGGTGGAATCGGGCAAGGTGCAGTTGCGTCATATCATGGTCGGCATCATCCGCGAGGACAGCCCAGGCAAATCCGCCGCGCTACTGGCGGCCAAGGACCCAGCCAAGGCCCTGCTGGAGCATGAGAAGGCCGGCAAGGCCAGCACCCTCAAGGCGCTGGACAAGATCCCGGAGGCGGTGCAGAACAAACTCGACGCCAACCTGGCCTTGATGGACGAACTGGGGCTGTCCGCCACGCCGGCGATCTTCTATCAGGACGAGCAGGGGCAGTTGCAGAGCCAGCAAGGTGCACCACGGCCGGAAATGCTGGGGAAGATTCTCGGTAAGCGTTGACACTCCAGACTCAGATCGGGCAACTGGCTTTGAACGCCTTGAACCTTGAAAGATCGGCGCCGCTGGATTGCAGAAATGCCACGGCGTCGATGAATGCGGTATACACGACCTGCTCAGCCATATCGTAGTCTTCAATCACATCCATCCGCGCTTGCGGCACCGTGAACCAATTTTTCATTAACGGCCCTGCCATATATCAAGGCCTACCCATTGCTTCAAGAAACCCTCCAAAACCGGCTTTCAACTGGGAGATATCATCACATTCGACACGTTCATTAAGCACAAAACGCTCAGTCTCCAAATTTATAACCTCGGCCACAAAGCTACCGTCTTCCCATACGGTAAATCTGGCTATGAATCGCTCGTCGGCAACCTCAACAACCATGCTGTTGGCACCTTGTTTCGAAAGCCGGACTGGACGATTGGCTAGAGAATCCAGGTAATGCTCGAACTCCACAAGCATAAAGGGCATCTCAATCCAGCCATGTTTTTAATCTGACTTGAACGTTCTAGCTGCATACATTCCTCTGAACAACTTCCAAAAGAAACACTACTTCGCACCCAAACGCAACTTACTTCCGACCATGTTCCCTCATGATGCATCAATACAGATAAGGGTGAAGGCAGTACGCCTTCACCAACTGCCTGACATCATCATCATAGACGCCACCGCTCTCTTTCTCAGAACTTTCAATTTTACGTTCCACCAACTGTTCATACGCTGCCGGCAATGTCGCGAACACCTTACCCCAATCAGACTCATAGCCGTGCATAGCCACGAGTTTATCCAGAGAAGTATTGATCAACGGGCTGCCGGCATACAGCAATGACTCATGCTCACGACAGTCAAATTTCAAATACAAGATCGCTTTGATCAAGGCATTAGCCTCTTCCCTCGTCAACACCTCAACACGCCCCTCACTCATAGGTCACATCCTCTAGAAGCCACTTGGACATCAGTCATTTTCAGCCGTGTATCATAATCCAACCCGGAGAAGGTCGAATAGGGATTCTTGCCAGCAAACAAGACATCCTTCAACCGCAAATTTCCGGCATGTATATATTCAAGCCTGCTCGACAGGCTAATATTGGTTTTCTGCACCGAGTCAACTTTAAAAACAATGGCATAGTCGCCCCGTCCTTTATGGATTGGATTGTTGATGAGGATATCCCGATAGACATCATCCGGCGTCATCAACAGATCGGTGACGTAGACTTTGCCGCTGGAGTTGGCCTTGAGCACCCCGCTGTTCATCACGCCCTCAAACCCTGCCTTGTTGGTGTAGTGGATGAAGATATCTTCCGCTGTAAGCCCAAGCGGATCGACCCAGGCCAGGGAATTAGGCCCGTAGAGATACGCGTTGATACCCCCGGCCAATCCGACCGGGTCAGCCTGCGTAAACCGCCCCACATCCGGATCATAAAACCGGAACGTGTTGTAATGCAGCCCCGTCTCCCGATCCAGGTACTGCCCTTGGAACCTCAGGTTCTGCTGCCGGTTCTGTCCCGGCGCGTGCCACTCTTCACGGCTGCTGCCCCACGCCTGGTAGTCGCTGTGCCAGACACTCAGCCCCTGCTCGTCGGTCAGTTGTTCGGGTAGCCCGGCGAGGTTGGTGTGGAAGTAATGCACAACTTCCTGCCCCGGCGCTCCATCAACACGCGCCAAGGGTTCATAGCTATCGGCGTCGACATACACATACAGGCTCTGCTTGCCGTCCTGCACCTCTTGCAGCAAGCGCAACCCTTGCCAGAAGAATTCGGTCTGACTCAGCGGCTGGTCATAGCCCTCGCGGTAAAGGCGTTTGTGCGTGCGTCGCCCAAGAGGGTCATAGCTGAACTCGACCCGCTCGCTGATCTGCCCCCGTTGTTGATGCACCCGCACCAGACGGTGTTCAGCGTCATATTCGAAGCGCTGGATCAGCCGGCTACCACTGCGCTTTTCACTCAAGCGCCCGAAGCGGTCGTAGCGATAGCGCTTGTCCTGGTACACCTTGACCCGGTTGTGCCTGACCGCACCACCCAGCCCGTGGCCGTCGAGCAGGTTGCCTGCCCTGTCGTAGCCATACTGCTCGACCACCTGCGCGCCCGGCATGTGTTGGGTCAGGCCATGGATGCGCTCGGTCGGGCCATGGTCATAGCGAATCCTGGCCTGCAAGCTGCCATCGCCTCGCGCGGCAGCCTGCAACCGGCCGATGACTTGCTCGGCATCACGACTTGCACCCCGCCCCGCACGCTGAGTCTGGGTCACGACTTCGCCGATCAAGTTGTCGGCGGCGTCATACTGGTAGTCCTTCTGTAGCAACGCCAGGGTCGCCAAGCTCGCGTCGTGGTACTGCAAGGCTTTTTGTACCAGGCGCCCGCTGCTGTCATAACGGGTTCGCGTGTGCAAGCGGCCTTGGGTACGCAGCACTTCGGCGTGCAGTTCATCACGCTCGAAATCGCAGATCAGCCGGCCGTCGAGGTTGATCTGGTGCAAGTGCCCACTGCCGTAGTGCAGGTAATTGAGGCGACGTTGGTCGGGCAGGGTCAGGGTTTGCAGGTTGCCCAACTCGTCATGCCCATAGCCAAGCGCCCCCGCCCCACAGGTTTCGCTGATTCTCTGGCCAAGCAGGTCGTAACGGAATGCAAGCCGCTGCTGCGCGCCCTGCGCGTCGGTAAAGCTGACCGACAACAGGTTGTCGGCCGTATCGTAGGCATACGCCGTGACGCCATCAGCGGTGCGTTTGCGGCACACACGACCCACCTGGTCATGCTCGAACCAGCGGGTCTGAATGTCGGCCTCAGGCTCTGCCGGGCTGCCGGCGAACGGCGCTTCAGCCTCGCTGGCGGGATACAGGTCTACGCGGATCTGGTTGCCGCTGGCGTCGTAGTGATAGCGTTGGCCACCGCCATCGAGGTTGCGCTGGGCGCTCAGCCGGTCGAGTGCGTCCCACTGGAAGCGGTAGTGCTCGCCGTTCTCGTTCTCCAGTTGCAACAAGCGGTCGTACGCATCCCAAGTGAAGCGCAGCGTCAGGCCCATGGCATCGGTGCGCTGGACCAGTCGTCCACGGGCGTCGTACTGCCAGTGGGTGACGTGCTGCGCAGGGTCGGCATAACGCAGCAACTGCCCGCCCGCATCGACCTCGTAGCGGTCCACCCGTCCATCCGGGCGTAGGCATTCCAGCAGGTGCCCACGGGCATCGAAGCGATAGCGCGTGCGCGCGCCCTTGGCATCGTGAAGCTCGCTCAGGTGCCCGCGCTCATCATAGAGATAACGGGTGCTGCGCTCGGAGCAGTCCTGATAGCGGCACAACTGGCCGCACGCGTTCCATTGCAGGCGCTTGACCTTGCCATGCGGGTCGATGATCGATTGCAGCCGGCCACGCTCATCGTAAGCCAGGTGCGTACTACGCCCGAGCGGGTCGGTATCGCGGGTCAAGTTGCCTTGGCGGTCGTAGGTGAGGCGCCGGGTGCGCCCGCCCAAGTCGGTGATGTGGATAGGCAAGGCCCAGTGCTCGGTATAGCGAATCAGTTCGCTGCGCCCTAGCGGATCCTGAACACTGACCAAGCGCCCGAGCGCGTCATAGCCATAGCGCCATTGCGCGCCCTGCGGATCAATGCTGGCCAGCAGTTGCCCGTTGACCACTTCCTCGCGCCAGTGCTGACCGAGCGGATCGACATGCAGCAGCACCTCATGCAGCGGTCCCCACTGGTAATGATTGCGCCGCCCCAGGCTGTCGACCACATCGGTATGTCCCAAGGCCAGGTCATAGCTGAAGCGGTAGTCCTCGCCGTCTTCACTCCAGTGCCGGACTACCCGCCATTCATGCTCGGGTTGCGGCTCCAGCAACGGCGGCAAGCCCGGAACAGGCCTTGGGCAGGTATCGAAACGCTGCCACTGGTAGTGGAACACCGCGCCATTGGCAAGCGTCTGGCTGGCCATAAGGCCGTCGTCGGTATAGCTGAAGCGGCGCAGTACCTCACCCCCAGGGCCGCGCACCTCGCGCAACTGCCCAGCCGGTGTGTGGGCGTAGCGAGCGAGTGTTTCGTGACGCAGTACCTCCAAGCCATCGCCAGGCCGCAGGTACAGCCGACGGACTTCGCTGACCCGACGCCGATGCTGCGCCGCGTAACACAATTCGACTCCGTTGCCGGCGAAGTGGTCAACCAGCCGCTGCAAGCGCCCCTCAGCGTCGTACAACACCTCCAGCCGGTTGAGGTTGCGGTCGCCCAATTGCACTAGGCGCGAACGCCGGCCATCGTGGGGATCGGGCCGGAACACCTGATACAGGCCGCTGTAGATGTCCTCGACCACGGTCACGTCATGGTCCTGATGAAAGAACGCCAGCCCGTCGAGGCTGCTGACGAAGGCGCTGCCGACCTGCAACCGGCCCAGCTCGATGCGGATGCCCTCCTCATCGACGTACACCCAGAGTTCCCCGCCTTCGGGATGGGCGACACGCTCCAGGCGCACCTCATAGGGCAGGCTCCAGCCCTTGCCGAACACCGCGCCATCGAGCAGCTTGGCGCCACTGGACACCACCACGGGTCGCCCCACGCACTTGATGATCGTCGATTTCGGCTTCGGTGCCTTGCGTGGCTTGGGCCGAGCCTTACCGCCACGGCGAGTCAGCAGCATGCCGGCGATCAAGCCAATGATCTTCGCCGCCGCACTCTTGCCGTCATGGATGTCACGCACCGTGAGCGTGCCGCCGCCGATACGCACGTTGGGCGAGAACTGCATGCCGATGGGGCCATCGCAGGTGGTCTTGTCCCCCACCCGAGCGGCGGGTTGGCCGTTGATGAAGACTTTGTCCGAGCCCTGGGCAACGAACTGTTCGGGGCTGGGCGGGTGCTTGCTGCACTTGGCCGTGTCCCCAGGCGCCTCCACCGAGCCCGGTGCTGCTGGCGTGGTCACTGGCGGGTTGAAGATGCCGTGGATTTCCTGGGCCAGGCCCACCACCGGCAGCACCATGCCTGCGGCGAGCATGGCATAGCTGCCGATGTTTTCCAGGATGGAGGGTTCTTCGGCCTGCGCAGGTTCAGCTTCGGGCACCCCTGGTATGCCTGCGGCGCGGGCCGCTGCGATGCCATTGATGTAGGTGTCAGGTGAGCCGCTGCTGATCTTGCCGTAGGGCTCGGGCGGGAACATCGAATTGCCGACCCAGTTGCTAAAGTCGCTGATGTGATCGCCAATGTGCTTGTCTTCGCCTGCCGGCAGCATGGCTGCGGCGCTGACCAGGGCCCCGGCGACCAACGGCGTGAGCACAGTAGCCGCGCCGCCGGTACCGACCACCGCCACCACCGCACCGCCGATGGCAGCACCGACGGCAGCGACAGCAACCGCATACACCGCTGCCTCCACCAGGCCACTGACCAGTTCGGCGGCCAATGGCGGATGCAGAATGAGATCGCCCTCACGGGCGGCGTGCAGGCTATCGTCCATGACAGCGGGAGTCCTTGCGCAGGGCGACTGTGAAGGCGCGCAGGGTAGCACTGTGGGCGAAAGCGTCACATGCTGGCGAAATGCCAATCTCGGATTGGCAAACGCACCACCGCCCTGTGGGAGCGGCGGTTCGGCGCCCCGACTTGCCCGCGAAGCAAGCGACTCGGTGGATGGCACCGGCTACGCCGGTGTTCGCGGGCAAGCCCGCTCCCACAGATCTCTGCTAAACCAACAAGTTATGTGAAGTTTTATGAGAGCGTCTTGCACCAAATGAAACGGCCTGCTTGCGGATAACACCGTAAGCAGGCCGTCTCAAGTAGCCAACCTAGGATCGTTACAGCGCCTCCAACTCCGCCATCAGATCACTCAACCGATCCACCTTGTCCTCATCCAGCGCACTGTCTTGCAGCCCGCGCACGTAGTCCGCCAGCGCCTCCACCGTGCTGCACTCGAACATCGCCCGCAGCGGCACGTTCAGTTGCAACGCCTTCTGCACCCGCGAGGCGATCTGCGTGGCCAGCAGCGAATGCCCGCCGAGTTCGAAGAAGTTGTCGCGTACCCCGACCCGCTCGCGCTTGAGCACATCGGCCCAGATACCGGCCAGGGTTTGCTCCAGCTCGTCACGCGGCGCTAGGTAGTCCTGGCTGTGCTGACCACCGATGTCGATGGCTGGCAGGGCCTTGCGGTCAAGCTTGCCATTAGCGTTGTGCGGCAGGCTGTCGAACCAGCCCCAGTGCAGCGGCACCATGTACTCCGGTAGCTCGGCGCGCAGACGCTGCTTGAGCCGATCGAGCAGCGCAGCGTCGGCGGCAACGCCGTGATGCGCGACCAGGTAGCCGACCAAGTGCTTGCCGTTGGCGCCTTCCTGCACCCCGACCGCCGCATCGCGCAACTCAGGCTGCTCGTGCAGGCGGGCCTCGATCTCGCCCAGTTCGATGCGATAACCACGGATCTTCACTTGATGGTCGATACGCCCGACGTACTCCAACACCCCGTCCGTACGCCGGCGTGCCAGGTCGCCGGTGCGGTACAGACGTTCGCCCGGCGCGCCGAACGGGTGTGGGATGAACGCTTGCGCTGTGCGCAGCGGATCGCCCACATAGCCGCGGCCAACACCCGTGCCGGCGACGCACAACTCACCGACCGCGCCCAGCGGCACCAGCGCCTGGTCTTCACCCAGCAGGTACAGGCGGTTGTTGTCGGTCGGCGTGCCGATCGGCAGGTAGCTGCCCTGGGTCGAGGCTGGATCGACGCGGAAGAAGGCCACGTCGTCGGAGCATTCTGCCGGGCCGTAGGCGTTGACCAGGCCGATTGCCGGGTAACGTTGCAGCCACTGCGCCGCCAGCTCAGGCGGCATCGCCTCGCCAGTCGGCAGCATCCAGCGCAGGCCGTCCAGCGCCTGGTGGTCGCCCGCCAGCATGCCCTGGATCAACGACGGCACGCTCTCCAGCACGCTGATGCCGGTTGCCTGTACATGCGCCAGCAGGCCTTGCGGATCATGCGCGATGGCGTTCGGTACGATCTCAACGGTGGCGCCGAACAACGGCGCGGCGAGGAACTGCCAGACCGAGATATCGAAGCTCTGCGACGCGGTCTGGGCGATCACGTCGCGCTCGCTCAGGGCCAGGTACGGCACCTTGCTCAGCTGATTGTTGAGCATGCCGCGCTGCTCGACCATCACGCCCTTGGGCAGGCCGGTGGAGCCGGAGGTGTAGATCACGTAGGCGAGGTTGTCCGCCGTGCTGTAGATGCCTGGATTGGTGCTGGCCACGTTGCTGGCCTGCACCTGCTCCCAAACCAGCAGTTTCGGCCGCACCGCACCCGCCACTTCATCCAGCAACTGCCGCGCCTGTTCGGCGCAGGCCGCGCTGCACACCAGCACCGGCGTGCGGCTAAGCTCGACGATGCGTTGCAGGCGTGCCGCTGGCAAGCCAGGGTCAAGCGGCAGGTAGCCGGCGCCGGCCTTGAAGCTGCCGACGATCATGCCGAGCAGCGCCAGGCCACGCTCTGCCAGTAGCGCTACTGGCTGGTCGATGGCCACCCCTGCGGTCACCAAGGCATGCCCCAGGCGGTTGGCGGCCAGGTTCAGCCCGGCGTAGTCGAACGAGGCGTCCAGGCAGCGCGCGACGGTACGTTCAGGGTGCGCGGCCACCTGCGCCTCGAACAGCTCGACGTAGCTGCTTTCAAGCGGATAGGCATGTTCGCTGCGGTTGCAGTCTTCGAGCAGAAAGCGCTGCTCGTCGGCGCCCAGCAGCGGCAAGGCATCCAGCTGCCCGTCGAAGCCTTCCACCAGCGCCAGCAGCAAGCGTTTGAATTCGCCGAGCAGACGCTCGACGGTCGGGTAGTCGAAGTAGCGTTGGTCGAACGACAGGTGCAGGCCCAGGTCATCGCCTGGGTAGCAGACGGCGGTCAGCGGGAAGTTGGTGTGGGTACGGCCCGAGTCGGAGCTGGCATTCAGGTGCTGGGCGTGGTCGAGCACGGCGGTTTCCACCGGGGCGTTCTCGAACACGAACAGGCTGTCGAACAACGGCTGGCCCTTGGGCAGCTCGCTGCATGCCTGGATCGCCACCAGCGGCAGGTATTCGTACTCGCGCAGCTGCATGTTGCGCTCCAGCAAGCCTTGCAGCCATTGGCGCACGCTGCTGCGCTCGCCCGGCTGCGGCAGTTGCACGCGCAAGGCGATACTGTTGATGAACAGGCCCACGGTACGCTGCATCTGCGGCAGGCTGACCGGGCGCCCGGCCACGGTTACGCCGAACACCACGTCGCGCTCGCCGCTGTAGCGCGCCAGGGTCAGGGCCCATGCCGCCTGGGCAAAGGTGTTGACGGTCAACTGGTGGGCCTGGGCCAGCTCGCGCAGACGGGCACCGTCGCGACTGTCCAGGCGGGTGTAGCAGTCCCCCACCCGCATCCCGTCGCCAGCGTGGTCATGGCGCAGCGGGCGGTCGCTTGGAATCGCCGTGGCCCGCTCGAAACCGGCGAGGTTGTCCTGCCACCACTGGCGCGCCTCGTTGAGGTCCTGGCGTTGCAGCCAGCCAATGTAGTCGCGGTAGCGCGGCGGCACCGGCAACTGGGCCTGACGCCCCTCGCCGAGAGCCTGGTAGATCTCGAAGAAGTCGTTCATCAGCAGCGAACGGCACCAGGCATCGATGAGGATGTGGTGGTTGCTCATCATGAACCAGTAGCGCGCCTCATCCACGCGCACCAGGCGCAGGTGGAACGGGGCTTCGCGCAGCAGCTCGAAGCCCGCCTCGCGCTCCTGCTTGTGCAGCGCTTGCAGGCGCGCTTCCTGGGCTGTCTCGTCGACGCCGCGCCAATCCTGGTAGTCCAGCGGCAAGTTGCCCGGCTTGTGGATGATCTGCAACATCGCTTCGCCCGCGTTCCAGCTGAACGACGCGCGCAAGGCCTCATGCCGCGCCACCACGGCCTGCCAGGCCTGGGCGAAGCGTTCAGGGTCGAGCGCGCTGTTGATCCGGTAGCGGTCCTGCATGTAGTACAGGCCGGTGCCGGGCTCGAGCAGCGTGTGCAGCAGCAGGCCCTCCTGCATCGGCGTCAGCGGGTAGACATCCTCGATCTGCGCAGCCGGTACTGGCAGCGCGTCGATCTGCTCCTGGGTCAGTTGGGCCAACGGGAAGTCCGATGGGGTGAAGCTGCCATTGCCCTCAACCAAGCAGTGCGCGACCAAGGCCAACAACTCTTGGCGATAAGCCTCGGCCAGCGCGGCGATGGTCGCTTCTTCATAGCGTTCGCGGCTGAAGCTCAAACGCAGTTGCAGGGCGCCGCGGTACACCTGGCCATCGACGCTGAGCCAGTTGGGTAACGGTGCATCCAGGTCGTGGGCCAGCCCCGACGCGACATCCAGCGGCTGGAACAACGCTGCGCTGTCGAACTGTTGGTCGAACTGCCCCAGGTAGTTGAAGGTGATACGCGCCTGCGGCAGCGCCGCCATGCGCTCGCGCGCGGCCGCATCGGCCAGGTAGCGCAGCACGCCATAGCCCTGGCCTTTGTGCGGCACCTGGCGCAGCTGCTCCTTGATGCGCTTGATGGATGCTGCGCGGTCAGCGTCAGCATCGCCCATCTGCGGGCTCAGGCTCAGCGGATAGGCATTGGTGAACCAACCGACGCTGCGGGTCAGGTCCATGTCCTCGAACAGCCCATCGCGACCATGCCCTTCCAGCTGTACCAGGACCTGCTGATCCCCACTCCAGCGGCACAGGGTACGGGCCAGGGCGGTCAGCAGCAAATCGTTGACCTGAGTGTGGTAGGCCGCCGGCGCCTGTTGCAGCAACTGACGGGTCTGCTCCACATCAAGACCGATGGCCAGCGTGTGGGCATGCCGATGCAGGTTGCCACCTTGCGGGTGATCGCACGGCAGTTCGTGGCGCACGTGGCTCAGTTGCCCTTCCCACCAGCCCAGCTCGTCACGCAGCGAATCGCTGCCAGCATAGGTCGCCAGACGCGCGGCCCAATCGCCCATGGCGTGGGTCTTGGCGGCGAGCGTGTGGCCACGGTACAGGGCCTGCAAGTCTTCCAGCAGCACCCGCCACGACACACCGTCCACCACCAAATGGTGGATCGCCAGCAACAGGCGCTGGGCGCCCTGTGCGTCGCTTACCAGCAACGCACGCAACAGCGGGCCTTCGGCAAGGTCGAGGCTGCGCTGCACATCGGTGTATAACGCCTGGCAGTCGTCGAAGTCGCTGACGTTGGCGCGCCACAACAACGCGTGCGGCAATGGCTGGGCATATTCGGCCTGCCAGTATCCCTGGGTCTGGCTGAAGCGCAGGCGCAGGCTGTCGTGATGTTGCACCAGCGCGCCCAACGCCTGTTCCAGTATGTCGGCATTCAGTGGCTGACGTACCTGTAACAGCACCGCCTGGTTCCAGTGTTGCGGCTGCGGCACTTCGCTGTCGAAGAACCAATGCTGGATCGGTGTCAGCCCTGTGCGGCCCTGGCGCGCGCCCTGCTCGATCAGGCTCGGCGCCTCGCTGTGGGTGACCACCGCAGCCAGGGTCTGAATGGTCTGGTGCTGGAACAGATCGCGCGGAGTGAATTGCAGCCCCAGTTGGCGCGCGCGGCTGACCACCTGGATCGACAGGATCGAGTCGCCCCCGAGTTCGAAGAAGTTGTCCTGCACACCGATACGCGGCAGGTTGAGCACCTCGCGCCAGATCTGCGCCAGCTGCTCTTGCAGCACATTGGCCGGTGCCTGGTAATGCTGGCGCGCCTGGTCGAGGTCCGGGGCTGGCAACGCGCGGCGGTCGAGCTTGCCATTGCCCATCAGCGGCAGGCGTTCGAGCAGCATCAGGTGCGCCGGCACCATGTAGTCCGGCAGGTGCTGGCGAGCCTCGGCCTTGACCGCCTCGCGCAGTGCGGCCTGGGCCTGGCTGTCGGCGCTGGCCTGTTGGCACACCAGGTAACCCACCAGTTGCTTGCCGCCGGGCAGATCCAGGGCCAGCACCACGGCCTCCTCGACATCGGCATGCGCGTGCAGGCGGCTCTCGATCTCGCCCAACTCGATGCGGAAGCCGCGAATCTTCACCTGCTGGTCAGCACGGCCGATGTATTCCACCAAACCATCGGCGCGCAGCCGCACCAAGTCCCCGGTGCGGTACAGACGCCCGCCGTCGTGGCTGAATGGGTCGGCGACGAAGCGCTCGGCGCTCAGACCTGGACGGTCGTGATACCCCTGGGCCAGGCCCGCGCCGCCCACATACAACTCGCCAATGCCGCCCTGCGGCAGCAGCGCCAGGTCCTCGTCGAGGATGTAGCCGGTACGCGCACCGATCAGCCGGCCGATCGGCACGCTGCCGGCGTCGGCAGGTAGCTCGTCCGGCGCCAGGCACGCCAGCGGCATCACCACGGTTTCGGTGGGACCATAGGCATTGAAGAACTGCTGCGGGGCAAAGGCCTGGCGGATGCGTTGCAGGTGCTCGCCGGTCAGCGCCTCTCCCCCCGTGATCACCAAGCGCACCGGCAGTTGCGCGCCTTGGCCAGCCAGGTACTGGGCCAGCTGGCTGCCGTAGCTTGGGGTGAAGCCTAAGATGCTCACCTGCTGCTCGCGCACCAGCTCGCAGATCTCTTCGGCGCCCCATTGGCCCTGGGCACGCAGCACCACGCGGGCACCGCACAGCAGCGGCGTGAGCAGGCGTTCGCTGGCAGCGTCGAAGTTGATCGAATAGAAGTGCAGCTCACAATCGTCGCTGCGCATGCCGAACTCGGCGATCACCGCCTGGCAGTGCATGGCGATCTCGCCATGACTGACCACCACCCCTTTGGGCTTGCCGGTGGAACCGGAGGTGTAGATCAGATAAGCCTGGTGCTGCGGTACGTTGAGGTTGTCCAGCGGCGCATGGCTGTAAGCCGCAAGCGCAGCGGCATCGTCTTCCAGGCACCAGCGGGCGGTGCCTTCAGGCAATGCGCCAAGGGCATCGAGCAGCCTGCGCTGGCCGATCAGCAGGCCCAGGCGGCTGTCCTCGATCATGTAGCGCAGGCGGTCCAGCGGGTACTCGGGGTCGAGCGGCACGTAGGCGCCACCGGCCTTGAGGATCGCCAGAAGGCCCACCACCATCTCCAGCGAACGTTCCAGCGCCAAGCCAACCCGCACCTGCGGGCCGACACCGCGCTCGCGCAGGGCACGGGCCAGGCGATTGGCCTGCTGGTCCAGCTCGGCGTAGCTCAAGTGGCGACCTGCGAAGGTCAGCGCCAAGGCCTGCGGGGTGCGTTCAACCTGGGCCGCGAACAGGCCATGCAGCGTCTGATCGAGGGCCAAATCCTGCTCGCCCTGCAACTGGCCGATCAGCACCTGCTGCTCGGCCGGGTCCAGCATCGGCAGTTCGCACAGACGCTGCTGCGGATCTTCCAGCAGCGCGACCAGCAACTGTTGCCAGTGTTCGGCCATGCGCGCGATGCGCGGCTCGTCGAACAGGTCGCGGCTGTAGGTGAAGCAGCAGCCCAGGCGCCCGTCGAGGTCGGTCACTTCCAGGTACAGGTCGAACTTGGTGGCACTGGCGTCGTTGACCAGGTAGTCCACCTGCATGCCCGCCAGTGTGCGGCTCTGCTGGAAGGCCCAGCGCTGTACGTTGCACATCACCTGGAACAGCGGGTTGTAGGCGCTGGAGCGTGGTGGCTGCAAGGCCTCGACCAGTTGATCGAACGGCAGGTCCTGGTGCGACTGAGCGTCGATGAGGGTCTGGCGTACCTGTTCGAGCAGCGCGCTGACGCGCATCTGCCCGTCCAACTCGCAACGCAGCACCTGGGTATTGAGGAAGGCCCCGATCAGCCCTTCGCTTTCCGGGCGGATACGCCCGGCCACCGGCGCCCCGATGCGCAGGTCGCGCTGGCCGCTGTAGCGGTGCAACAGCGCTGCCAGGGTGGCGGTCATGGTCATGAACAGGGTCAGGCCGCGCTGACTGTTGAAGGCGTGCACGCGCTTGACCAGCGCCGGATCCAGATCGAAGCGATACAGTGCGCCACGGTGGCTCTGCACTGCCGGACGCGGACGGTCGGCCGGCAGCGCCAACACCGGATGCTCATCGCCCAGGCGCTGTTTCCAGTAGGCCAACTGACGCTCGCCTTCCCCGCCTTCCAGCCACTGGCGTTGCCACACGCTGTAGTCCAGGTACTGCACCGGCAGCGGCGCCAGGGGCGACTCGCGCTCATCGACGAAGGCTTCGTAGAGTTCGCCCAGCTCGCGGGCGAAGATGTCCATGGCCCAGCCTTCGGTGACGATGTGGTGCAGGGTCAGCACGAAGTAGTGTTCGCGCTCATCGGCCTTGACCAGGCACGCACGGAGCAGCGGCCCGTGTTCCAGGTCGAACGGCTGGTGCGCCTGATCGTCGGCAAGTGCTTGCAGGCGCTGTTGCCGCACGGCGGCTGGGTCGGCGCTGAAATCGTGCCATTGCAGTTGCAGATGAGTGTCATCGGCCACGCACTGGTAAGGCTTGCCGCCGATGCTCGGGAACGTCGTGCGCAGGGTCTCGTGACGCACGATCAGCGCTTGCAGGGCGCGCTCGAACGCATCCACATGTAGCGCGCCGCGCAGCCGTGCCATGCCGCCGACGTTGTAGGCGGGGCTGTCAGGTTCCATTTGCCAGAGGAACCACATGCGCTGCTGGGAGTACGACAGCGGTACGGCCTGGCGGCGGTCGATGCGTGCGATCTGGCCTTGCAGGTTGCGCGCGCCGCTGCGTTGCAGGTGTTCGACTTCAGCGCAGAAGGCGCCCAGCACGCTGGCATCGAACAAGGCCTTGAGCGGCAATTCGACATCCAGCGCCTGCCGGGTGCGCGAGACGATCTGGGTGGCCAGCAGCGAGTGGCCACCCAAGGCGAAGAAGTCATCGTGCAGGCCAACCTGCGGCAGGTTCAGCACCTCGCACCAGATCGCCGCGACCTGTTGTTGCAGCGCGGTTTGCGGGGCGAGGTGCTCGCGCTGCTGCCAGACCGGCGCCGGCAGCGCCCTGCGCTCGACCTTGCCACTCGGGCCCAACGGCATCTGTGCGAGATGGATCAGCTGGGCCGGCACCATGTAGGCCGGCAGGCGCTCGGCCAGGGCCGCGAGCAGCGCGGCGGTCTGTTCGACACCGCTGTAATAGCCGACCAGCTGGGCGCCCACGGCGCTCTCGTGGATCAGCACCAGCGCCTGCTCGACGTTGGCCTGGGCCAGCAGCACGGCCTGTACCTCTTCTGGCTCGACGCGGAAACCGCGCACCTTGACCTGCTGGTCGAGGCGCCCGAGGTAATCCAGCGACCCGCTGCGCACATGCCAGCGGGCACGATCGCCGCTGCGGTACAGGCGCGTGCCGTCGCCGTCAGGCTGGGGCACGAAACGCTCGGCGGTCAGGCCTGGGCGGCCAAGGTAGCCACGCGCCAGGCCCGCCCCACCCAGGCACAGCTCACCGGGTACGCCTGGCGCGGTGAGTTCGAATTCATCGTCCAGCACCCGGCACAGCACGTTGCCCAGCGGCTGGCCAATGGGCGAGCGGGCGCCGTCGCTTACCTGGCAGTGCCAGTGGGTGACGTTGATGGCGGTTTCGGTCGGGCCATAGCGGTTGTGCAATTGCACTTGCGGCAGCAGTTGCAGCACCCGGTCACGCAGCGCGGCGCTCAGCGCCTCGCCCCCGGAGAACAGCCGGCGCAGGCTGGTGCAGGCGGCAGCCAATGGCTCCTGGGCGAACACCTGCAACAGCGGCGGTACGAAGTGCAGTGTGGTCACCTGATGCTGTTGCACCAGCTGAGCGATACGCTGCGGGTCGCGGTGCTCGCCGGGGCCGGCCAGCACCAGCTTGCAGCCGGTCAGCAGCGGCCAGAAGCACTCCCACACCGACACATCGAAACTGATCGGGGCCTTCTGCATCAGCACATCGCTGTCGTTCAGCGCGTAGGTCGCCTGCATCCACTGCAAGCGCTCGGCCAGGGCGGCGTGGGTGTTGCCGACCCCTTTAGGTTGGCCGGTGGACCCTGAGGTGTAGATCACATAGGCGAGGTTGTCGCCGTGCAGGTGCAGGCCTGGCGCCTGGCTTGGCCAGCTGTCCAAGTGCAGTTGATCGAGGGCGATGGCGCCAACCCCTTCGACCTGGGGCAATCCGTCGAGCAACGCGCTGTCGCTGAGCAGCAGGCTCGCACGGCAGTCACTGAGCATGTAGGCCAGGCGCTCGGTCGGGTAGTCGACATCCAGCGGCACGTAGGCGCCGCCGGCCTTGAGGATCGCCAACAGGCCCACCAGCAGTTGCGGCGAGCGTTGCAGGGCGATGGCCACGCAAGTGTCCGGGCCAACGCCCTTGTCGCGCAGGTAGTGAGCCAGGCGGTTGGCCTGCTGGTGCAGGCTTGCGTAGTCGAGCTGGCCACCTTCCCACACCAGCGCGATGCGCTCGGGGGTCAGGCGCGCTTGTTCGTTGAGTTGCTCCACCAGCAGACGCGTCGGTGCCGGCGCAGGCGCCTGACCCCAGGCCAACAGTTGCGCCTGTTCCTGCGCCTCGAGCAAGCGTACTTGGCCCAGGGGCAATTGCGGCTGGGCGCAGACCTGCTCGAGCAATGCCAGCAGATGAGCGGCCAGGCGCTTGACGGTGCTGGCTTCGAACAGGCCGGCAGCGTAGTCGAAGGCCAGGGTCAGACGGCCTTGGTGATCTTCCTCGCTGTGCAGTTGCAGGTCGAACTTGGCTTCACGGCTGTGCCACGGCAGCTCTTCGGCGAGCAGGCCGGGCAAGCGGCGCAGGGCCGAGAGGTCACGCTGCTGGTGGTTGAACATGACCTGGAACAGCCCCTGCTCCCGGGCCTGGGGCAACGCTTCGAGCAGTTGCTCGAATGGCAGGTCCTGATGCGCCTGGGCCTCGAGGGTGGTCTGGCGGACCTGCGCCAGCAACTGCTCGAACGGCAGCCGCCCGTCAAGCTCGGCACGCAGCACCTGGGTGTTGATGAAGAAACCGACCATGCCCTGAGTTTCCAGGCGCGGGCGGTTGGCGTTGGGTACGCCGACACGGATATCGCCCTGCCCGGTGTAGCGATGCAGCAGCGCCTGCCAGCCGGCCAACAGCACCATGAACAGTGTGGCCTGTTGGTCGCGGGCCAGGCCGTTGAGCGCCGTGCTGAGTGCACTCGGCACCCTGACGTGGTGACGCGCGGCGCGGGTGTGCTGCTGGCTGGCACGCGGCTGATCGGTGCACAGGTCGAGCACCGGCAACGTGTCACCGAGCTTGTCTTTCCAGTACGCGAGCTGGCGGGCGCTCTGGCCGTCGGCCAGCCACTGGCGCTGCCACTGACCATGGTCGGCGTAGCCCAACGGCAGTTCCGGCAGTTGTACAACCTGGCCTGGCGCGGCATACAGGCGGGCGAACTCGTCCAGCAGGATATTCAGCGACCAACCGTCAGCGATGATGTGGTGCAGGGTCACCCACAGTTGGTGTTCTTCATCGTCCAGGCGCACCAGGGTCACCCGCAACAGAGGGCCTTGACGCAGGTCGAACGGCTGCTGGGCTTCATCTTCCCGGCGTGCACTGACCTCGGCGGGCGAGTGGCCTTCGAGGTCCAGGTGACGCAGGCTGAACGACAGATTCGGCAGAATGCGCTGCACGGCCTGGCCGTCGATCTCGTCGAACAGCGTGCGCAGCGATTCGTGGCGCTCGACCAGAGCCTGGAAGCAGGCTTGCAGCGCCGCTTCGTCCAGCTCGCCGCGCAGGTGCAGGCCAGCTGGGATGTTGTAGGCAGCCGACTGTGGCTCCAGTTGCCACAGCAGCCACAGGCGGTTTTGTGCCAGCGACTGTGGCAAGGCCTGGTCACGCGCCTGATGCGCAATGACACCTACAGCGCTGCTGCCCTCGGCAAGAATGGCCGCAACGGCGGCGCTGTACTCGGCCAAGGTCGGGGCTTCGAACAGGGTGCGCAGGCTGAGCGGGATACCCAGCTCATCGGCCAGGCGCGCCGTTACCTGGGTGGCGACGATCGAGTTGCCGCCCAGCAGCAGGAAATGGTCATCGGCTGCCACCGCCTGGACCTTGAGCAGTTCACACCAGAGGCCGGCGATCCGCGCCTGCAACTGATCGCCCTGAGTGTGCTCGGCTTGCGCGACCGGCTTGGCCGCGAAGCGCGCATAGCAGTCCAGGCTGCCGTCATCCATACGCAGGCGGCACGCCGAGCGTTGCAGCTTGCCGCTGGAGGTCTTGGGCAAGGCGCCCGGGTTGAGCAACAGCACCACCGCCGGGGCCTGGCGGCAGGCGTCGGCGATCACCCGGCGCAGGGTGTCGATCAGCGCGTTGGGCGCATGCGCCTTCTGCACGTTGCGGCTGATCTCGACCGCAATACCAATGCCCTCCTCGCCTTGGTCATCGACCGCGAACACCGCCACCCGGCCCTTGCGTAGCAGATCCACTTCGCGCTCTAAGGTCTTTTCCAGGTCCTGCGGGTAGAGGTTCTGGCCACGCACGATCAGCATGTCCTTCAGGCGTCCGGTCACGAACACTTCGCCATCGCGCATGAAGCCCAGGTCGCCAGTGCGCAGCCAAGTCTGGCCGTCCATCTGGACGAACGTGCGTGCGCTGGCCTCGGGGTTGCGCCAGTAGCCGCGCGCCACACTCGGGCCTGCGGACCAGATCTCGCCCACCTGATTGTCGCCCAGCACGACCAATTGCTGCGGCTCGACGATACGTACCGGGTGGTCCGGCTGCGGATAGCCGCAACTCATCAGCACACTGCCCTGGCCCGGTTCTGCGCGGTTGGCGGCGAACGCCGCGGCATCCAGTTCAAGCGCAGCAATGCCCTGGCCACGGCGGCTGCCACTGACGAACAAGGTGGCTTCGGCCAAGCCGTAGCTGGCGAAGAAGCTGCCGGCATCGAAGCCACAGGCGGCGAATTTGTCGGCGAAGGTGTCAAGGCTGTCCTGGCGAATCGGCTCGGAGCCTGAGTACGCCACGCGCCAGTGGCTGAGGTCGAGCCCGGCCATGGCCGCCTCGCTGACCCGCTCGCTGCAAAGGCGATAGGCGAAGTCCGGGCCGCCGCTGATCGTGCCGCGGTAATCGCTGATGGCCTGCAACCAACGCTGCGGGCGGGCGAGGAAGTAGCCCGGCGACATCAGCACGCACGGCACGCCGCTGAAGATGGGTTGCAAGAGGCCGCCGATCAGGCCCATGTCATGGTACAGCGGCAGCCAGCTGACGATGACATCGTCCGGGTTCAGATCGATGCCGAAGCCGTGGCGAATCAGTTGCTCGTTGGCCACCAGGTTGCCGTGACTGACCTGCACGCCCTTGGGCAACGCCGTGGACCCGGAGGTGTACTGCAAGAAGGCGATGTCATCGCCAGTCAAGGTGGGTGCCTGCCACTGCTCGGCCAGCGCTGGCTCCAGGCGGTCCACCGCCAGCAGTGCCGGGGCGTCGTCGCCGGCCAGGGCGTCGAGCCCCTGCAAGGTTTCGCGCAGCGCCTCCACCGTCAGCAACAGCCGCGGTTCGGCGTCATCGATGATCGACAGCAGACGCTGCTGATGGTGCTGACGAGCAGACTCCGGTGGATAGGCCGGCACCGCGATCACCCCGGCATACAGGCAACCGAAGAACGCTGCGACGTAGTCGGGCCCGCTGGGGAACAGCAGCACGGCACGCTCACCGAAGCCGGCGCGGGCCTGCAACGCGGCAGCGATGGTGCGCGCCCGCAGGTCCAGGTCCCGGTAGCTGAGCACGGCCTGCTCGCCAGGCGCATCCGCCAGAAAGCGCAAGGCGATGCGCTCCGGGGTGCGCGCGGCGCGCTGCGCCAAGGCCTGGACCAGCGAGTGCGGGAGTTCGAAGGCGTCCGTCATGGAATGTTCCTGCCAGTGTCTGGGTGAGTCGTGCCAAGGCTGTGCTTCGCCGTTGCGGCGGGCAGCGTTCGGCAGCCGGATGTACACAAGGGAACGGATGGCGCGGGGAAGAAATTAGACCCGCCGGGCAGGTCAAACGCGGGACCTGGACAGCGCAATTGCGAGGGTCCCGGCATTTCGGCGGCAAACAAACAAATGAAGAATCATTAACTTCTGCATTTGACAATCATTATCATCTTGAATAGTTTGTCGCACGTCGCAGGCAGCCTTCCTCCGGGACGCGCTCCCTTTCTTCTCCGAGACCAGGTGAAATTTCCATGGCGGAACAACTGACCACAAGTAAGTGCGATTCACCATTGCTCCAGGCCTTCGTCGACAATCGCAGCATTCTGGTGAAGATCGCCGCGCGCATCACGGGCTGCCGCTCCCGCGCCGAGGACGTAGTGCAGGATGCGTTCTTCCGGCTCAGCGGCGCCCCGCAGATCACGTCCTCGTTCAAGGCCCAGCTCAGCTACCTGTTCCAGATCGTGCGTAACCTGGCCATCGATCACTACCGCAAGCAGGCCATGGAGTTGAAGTACTCCGGCAGCGAGGAGGAAGGTTTGAACGTGGTCATCCAGAACGCGTCGCCGGAAGCCACGCATATCAACCTGGCCACCCTCGAAGGCATTGCCGAGGCCCTCAACGAACTGCCCCAGCGCACCCGCTACGCCTTCGAGATGTACCGCCTGCATGGCGTGCCGCAGAAGGATATCGCCAAGGAACTGGGGGTCTCGCCCACGCTGGTCAACTTCATGATCCGCGATGCGCTGATTCACTGCCGCAAGAGCAGCCTCAGAAGCAGCTGAAAGCTGCGAGCTGCAAGCTGCAAGAAGAAGCCGAACGCCGACCTGCTCTTTTCTTGCAGCTTGAAGCTTGAGCCGCAGGCGGCTTGCAGCTCAAGCCGCTAGGCCAGCCCGCAACGATCGAAAAAGCGCTCGCGCCCCAGAATCATCAGCGCCGCACGCTTGTGCGGAAAATCGAACTCTTTCTCGCAGTGGAAGCACTGGTCCTGCATGTAGCCGATCATCCTGGCATTGTCGGCGCGCGGCTCGGCCACCACGCGCTGGGTGCGCGGATCGTCGAGGAACAGATAGTGCACCAGCGCCGACATCCAGCTGGCAACCTTGTGCGGACCACGGTGCGCCTGCTCACCCACCAACATATGGATGCCACGGTCGTAGTCGTCGGCCGGGTAGAACGGCGCGATGCGATCTTCCTTGGCCCAGTACGCCTCGAAGTAGGCGAACGGCTCGTCGTCGAAGCAGCCGATCAGGGTCAGCGTATGCGGGTCGGCTTCAAGCTTGTCGAGGTATTCGCGATGCTGCGCCAGACTCCCGGTCTCCTGCCAGAACTGCGCCACCCGCGGATTGTTCTGCCAGCGATTGAAACGCTCCAGGTCTTGCTCGATCTCCAGCGTACGCAGCGACACCCAGGCCCCCAGACGTGCGTCGAAACGCCGGTACACCTCACCACGCGGCTTGGGCGCTCGGCGCGGATGGCGCTTGCCATCACGGATCTGCAAATGCTGCGGGTAGGCACCACTTGGCGTCTCGCCCAGCCACGGCTGGGGCAACTGCCAGAACATCGCACGCTCGCACAGGTACTGTCCGGGCTCGTCAGCGGGCACCAGCAGGCCGCTGGCCAGTGCACCCAGCACCGGTTGCGGCATGTGCCAGGCCAGGCGCTGACAGGCCGCGTCACGCGACAGCAACCAGTAGCAAGCGGCCCACAGCGCCTGCTCCGGCTGCTCGGCGCAGAGCTGCTCAAGGTGCACAGCCAATGGCTCGGCCGCTACCAGGCGGACCGTGATCAACGGGCGACCCTCCAGGGTCAGGCTCAGGCGGCAACCGCCCTCATCAGCCTGCAAACTGCGCCAGCGGGGCGTGTAATGGGGCGGCGAAGCGACATCGAACGGCATGCTCAGTGCTCACGAAATGAAAAAGAAATGGCTCACTTCGCAATACGTGACCGGCACCGCGGAATTTAGTCGCGCGGTGCCTGGACCGTGATCTGATAGGGCTGGAAGATACGCACCAGCTCGCCACCTTCGCGCAACTGGCGCATCAGTGCGGCAAAAGCCTCGGCGCTGATCGGTGCCCCAGGACGCAGCAACGCGTAATGGTGATAGACCTGGTCGACCCGTGCCGAGGCCATCAACTGTGGGGCGCTGCCAGGGTTACGCTTGAGAAAGTCGCTCAGGTACGAGCGAGTGACCAGCGCGATATCGGCACGACCACGCTCGACCATGTTCAGGTTGCTGTCGTGGGAATAGGTAAGCGTCGCCCGGTAACGCTTCCTGAGGTAGGCAGGGTCGGGATTAAACTCGGCGAAGGCGTAATGGTAGCCGTTGAACAACGCCAGGCGCTTGCCGTCCAGGTCGTCGAAATAGTGCTGGTCGCGCCCGGGCTGGGGGCGTGCGACGAACACCTCGGCATCCTCAAGGCCCATGTCCACCGCCCGGTGCGGGATCTGCTGCCACCCCCACAGGGGATTCTCGAAGATCGCCATGTCGGTGCGCCCCTGCTGAAAATCGCCGAACCGGCGCGGAATGGAGGTGGGCACCAGGGTGAAATGGTATTGCGACTGGATCTGGTTGAGGGCCTCGGCCAACTGCGGCAACAAGCCGGTATCGGCGCCCTGCTCGGGTCGCACCGTGTAGGGTGGGAAGTGCGCCGCGCCGATCTTCACTTCGACCGCGGCCTGCGCCCCTGGCATGATCGTGGCCACCAAGACGGTCAACAGCAAGGAGGGCGACAGCATAGCGCTGGACAGTGGGCTCAAGACAAGACACTCATCACGGGTAATAGCCTGGGTACGCTTAAGCTAGGCGTTTTCCCACGGTCGCACAACCGACGGATATGCCAAAGTGCCATGGGATGCCGCACGCCGCGACATTGGCTACGCTCTACGGGCTGCGCGGTCGAGCAACCGCACACCCGGTATTTTGAGAGGGAGCCTGGCATGGGCCACTGGTTGGTGATCGACCTGGAAGCCACCACCGATGACGGCGGCTGGCCAGTCGCGGAGATGGAAATCATAGAAATCGGCGCAAGCCTGGTCACCCGCGAAGGCCGTGAGGTCGACCATTTCCAGCGCTTCGTTCGGCCCCGCTTGCGGCCGCAATTGACGCCGTTCTGCCGGGAGCTGACGCACATCAGCCAGGCCTGTGTCGACAGCGCAGAGCCGTTCACCGAGGTCTGGACGCAGTTCGAGCGCTGGCTGGAGCACCACCAGGCGCAATTGCAGGCCTGGGTCAGCTGGGGCGACTACGACCGCCAGCAGTTGCTGCAGGAGTGGCAGCGGCATCATAGGCGCAGCCTGCTGGAACAACTGCGCCACATCAATCTCAAGCAGCGCTTCGCCAAGGCCCGTCACCTGCCACGCCCCACCGGCCTAAACAGCGCCCTGCACCTGGCCGGTCTGCAGTTTAGCGGCCAGCAGCACCGGGCCTTGGAAGATGCGCGCAACACCGCGCGCCTGCTGCCTTTCAGCCTGCCGCCGGGGAGCACCTGAAACAGATGACGCAGGGGTTGGCCTTGGGCATACTGGCCAGCCTTTTTTCCAGCCTTTTTTCAGGAGTCGCGCATGTTCAAGGTCAACGAATACTTCGATGGCACGGTCAAGTCGATCGCTTTCAACAGCCCGGAAGGTCCGGCCACGGTCGGCGTCATGGCCCCGGGCGAATACGAGTTCGGCACCGCCAAGCGCGAGATCATGCACGTGGTATCCGGTGCCCTGACCGTCAAGCTGCCGGGTAGCGACAACTGGGAAACCTTCAACGCCGGCAGCAAGTTCAACGTCGCCGCCGACAGCAAGTTCCAGCTCAAGGTCGCCGTAGACACCGCCTACCTGTGCGAGTACCGCGACTAAGCGTTCCCCTGCACCGGCCCCTTCGCGGGCAAGTCGGGGCGCCGAACCGCCGCTCCCACAGGGTACGCGGCACGCTTGCGAAATCAGCTCTCTGCGCGACAGCGCAGCCCAAAGGGCTGGGTAATCCCTACAGGTGCACCGCTGTTTCATGACCTGCGGTGCTCCTGTGGGAGCGGGCTTGCCCGCGAAGAAGCGCACATCAGTTCAACAAGAACCCCGCCACCTTCTGCGCAGCCGCCTGCAAGTGCTGCTCATGGCTGAACCCCGACGCCTTGAGCGGTTTCAAGTCATGGTCCCCCGCCACCAGCCAGCTGATCTCTATCGCCGGCGCTAACGCATACCCCTCCACCGCCTGCCGATTGCCCAGGGCATCCCGCTCGCCTTGCACGATCAACGTCGGCGTTCGCAAATCCGCCAGATGCTCGACCCGGGGCTTCTCCGGCTTACCTGCGGCATAGAACGGATACCCCAGGCACACCAGTGCATCGGCCCCCAGTTCGTCCGCCAACAAACTGGCCATGCGCCCGCCCATGGACTTGCCACCCATCGCCAACCTGCCCGCGACCAATGGTCGCACCTGGGCAAAGACCTCGCGCCAGGTATGCAGCAACACCTGCTGCACATTCGGCGGGCGCTTGCCGCCGTCAAGCCTGCGCTGGGCCATATAGGGAAACTCGAAGCGAACCACCCCAACCCCAAGCGCTGCGAGCTTTTGCGCCATGTCCTGCATGAACTCGCTGTCCATCGGCGCGCCCGCGCCATGCGCCAGGATCAGGCATGCGCCATCCCCCTGCGCTGCGTCGACTCGAGGCCGATCGCAGCGCAAGCCTGGGATATTTCCGATCTTGGCCCATTGATCCCCGTCAATACCGGCACATTGCCCATTAATCATGCTTGCCTCGCTGTATAGCCTGCCAATAACCGTGGATGGGAACCCATACATGAACACAACCAGCAGTACCGCCTACAACTACAAGGTGGTCCGCCAATTCGCCATCATGACGGTGGTGTGGGGCATCGTCGGGATGGGGCTCGGCGTCTTCATCGCCGCCCAGCTCGCCTGGCCCTCACTGAACTTCGACCTGCCGTGGACCAGCTTCGGCCGTCTGCGCCCCCTGCACACCAACGCCGTGATCTTCGCCTTCGGTGGCTGTGCCCTGTTCGCCACCTCTTATTATTCGGTGCAACGCACCTGCCAGACCACCCTGTTCGCACCGGGCCTGGCCGCGTTCACGTTCTGGGGCTGGCAACTGGTGATCCTGCTCGCAGCCATCACCCTGCCGCTGGGCTACACCAGTTCCAAGGAATACGCCGAACTCGAATGGCCGATCGACATCCTGATCACCATCGTCTGGGTGGCCTACGCGGTGGTGTTCTTCGGCACGCTGATCAAGCGCACCACTAAGCATATCTACGTAGGCAACTGGTTCTTCGGCGGCTTCATCCTGACCGTGGCACTGTTGCACATCGTCAACAACCTCGAGCTGCCGGTCAGCCTGACCAAGTCGTACTCGGTCTACGCCGGCGCCACCGATGCCATGGTGCAGTGGTGGTACGGGCATAACGCGGTGGGCTTCTTCCTGACTGCGGGCTTCCTGGGGATGATGTACTACTACGTGCCCAAGCAGGCCGAGCGTCCGGTGTACTCCTATCGCCTGTCGATCGTGCACTTCTGGGCGCTGATCACCCTGTACATCTGGGCAGGTCCTCACCACCTGCACTACACCGCCCTGCCCGACTGGGCCCAGTCGCTGGGCATGGTGATGTCGCTGATCCTCCTGGCACCGAGCTGGGGCGGCATGATCAACGGCATGATGACCCTCTCGGGCGCCTGGCATAAGCTGCGCAGCGACCCGATCCTGCGTTTCTTGGTGGTCTCGCTGGCGTTCTACGGCATGTCCACCTTCGAAGGCCCGATGATGGCCATCAAGACCGTCAACGCCCTCTCCCACTACACCGACTGGACCATCGGCCACGTGCATGCCGGCGCCCTCGGCTGGGTGGCGATGATCTCCATCGGCGCCCTGTACCACACCATTCCGAAAGTGTTCGGCAAGGAGCGCATGTACAGCCTGGGGCTGATCAACGCGCACTTCTGGCTGGCCACCATCGGTACCGTGCTGTACATCGCCTCGATGTGGGTCAACGGCATCGCCCAGGGCCTGATGTGGCGCGCGGTCAACAGCGACGGCACGCTCACCTACTCGTTCGTGGAGACCCTGGTGGCCAGCCACCCAGGCTTCGTGGTGCGCTTCGTCGGCGGTGCGATCTTCCTCAGCGGGATGTTCCTGATGGCCTGGAATACCTGGCGCACCGTGCGTTCGCCGGCACTCGAAGCCACCCCCGCGAACGCCCAGCTGGCTTGAGGAGACTGCCCGATGAAACATGAAGTCATTGAGAAAAACGTCGGCCTGCTGGCCCTGCTGATGGTGTTCGCCGTGAGCATCGGCGGGCTGACGCAGATCGTCCCGCTGTTCTTCCAGGACGTCACCAACAAGCCGGTCGAAGGCATGAAGCCCTACACCGCGCTGCAACTGGAAGGCCGCGACATCTACATCCGCGAAGGCTGCGTGGGCTGCCACTCGCAGATGATCCGCCCGTTCCGTGCCGAAACCGAGCGCTACGGCCACTACTCGGTGGCTGGCGAGAGCGTCTGGGACCATCCGTTCCTGTGGGGCTCCAAGCGTACCGGCCCGGACCTGGCCCGGGTCGGTGGACGCTACTCCGACGACTGGCACCGCGCGCACCTGTACAACCCGCGCAACGTAGTGCCTGAGTCGAAGATGCCGGCCTACCCGTGGCTGGTCGCAGCGGCAGTGGACAACAGCCACACCGACACCAAGATGCGCACCCTGCGCACCCTCGGCGTGCCTTACACCGACGACGACATCGCCGGTGCCCGCGACGCGGTCAAGGGCAAGACCGAGATGGACGCTTTGGTGGCGTACCTGCAGGTGCTCGGCACCGCCATCAAGAACAAACGGTGAACGGCATGGAAATGGATATCGGCATGATCCGTGGCCTGGGCACCCTGGTGGTGATGATCGCCTTCATCGGCCTCTCGCTCTGGGTCTTCAACCGTCGCCGCGACCGTGATTTCGCCGAAGCGCGCCTGCTGCCCTTCGACGACGACCGCCTGCCCCCGAGCGGGCAGGAACCTGCCATTAGGAGTAACGGGCAATGACCACCTTCTGGAGTACGTACATCAGCGTACTGACCCTCGGCAGCCTGATCGGCCTGACCTGGCTGCTGCTTGGCACCCGCAAGGGCCAGAGCAGCAACACCACCGACCAGACCATGGGCCATAGCTTCGACGGCATCGAGGAGTACGACAACCCACTGCCTAAATGGTGGTTCTGGCTGTTCGTCGGCACCCTGGCGTTCGGCGTTGGCTACCTGATTCTCTATCCGGGCCTGGGCAACTGGAAAGGCATCCTGCCTGGCTACGAGAACGGCTGGACCCAGGTCAACGAATGGCAGCGCGAAATGGACAAGGCCGACGCCAAGTTCGGACCGATCTTCGCCAAGTACGCGGCCATGCCGGTCGAAGAAGTGGCCAAGGATCCTCAGGCGCTGAAGATGGGTAGCCGGCTGTTCGCCTCGAACTGTTCGGTGTGCCACGGCTCCGATGCCAAGGGCGCCTACGGCTTCCCGAACCTGACCGACAAGGACTGGCGCTGGGGTGGCGAGCCCGAGACCATCAAGGCCAGCATCATGAACGGCCGTCATGGCGTGATGCCGGGTTGGGCCACGGTGATCGGTGAACAGGGCGTGGCGGATGTGGCCGCGTTCGTGCTGACCGGCCTCGATGGCCGTAGCCTGCCCGAAGGCGCCAAGGCCGACCCAGCCAAGGGCAAGGAGATCTTCGCCAGCAACTGCGTGGCCTGCCACGGCCCCGAAGGCAAGGGCACCCCAGCGATGGGCGCGCCTAACCTGACGCACCCGCAGGCGTTCATCTACGGTTCGAGCTTCGCCCAGTTGCAGCAGACCATCCGCTATGGTCGCCAGGGGCAGATGCCGGCCCAGGCCGAGATCCAAGGCAATGACAAGGTGCACCTGCTGGCAGCGTACGTGTACAGCTTGTCGCAGGATCAGACGCCCGAAACCGTGACAGCCAAGTAATACCCTCCAGGGGGCGGTGGCGCCAGCCAACGCCGAACCGCCCCCGATTGGGCCCAGAAGCAGCCCGCGCACTACCCCCCTCCCTTGCACCCCCTCCGAACACAACTAAGCTTGTTGCCACAGCGGCTGCGCTATGTCGAGCGCGCGGCCACATGGCGCACAGCCTGACGCCATGCACAAAAAAAGCTTGACCAAACGATCAGAAAAAGACGAAAAACGGTACACATAACAAATATTTATTTGTGTACAATCGTTCAGCCCAATGCGCCCGAGACGGGGTTGTAGAGGGCCTGGACACGGGTCGGCGCAGTATTGCGTGCGTTGTCGTAACCCCAGAGGTTATCGATACTGCGCCGATTTCAACCAACAAGAATGACCCAAACCGTGGAACCTTAGCATGAGCACAGCAATCAGCCCGACTGCTTATAACTATAAGGTCGTCCGCCAGTTCGCCATCATGACGGTGGTCTGGGGGATCCTTGGCATGGGGCTCGGCGTCTTCATCGCCTCGCAACTGGTCTGGCCCCAGCTCAACCTGGACCTGCCCTGGACGAGCTTCGGTCGCCTGCGCCCGCTGCACACCAACCTGGTGATCTTCGCCTTCGGTGGCTGCGCCCTGTTCGGCACCAGCTACTACGTGGTGCAGCGCACCTGCCAGACACGCTTGATCTCCGACGGTATGGCCGCCTTCACCTTCTGGGGCTGGCAGGCGGTGATCCTCGGCGCGCTGATCACCTTGCCGATGGGCTACACCACCACCAAGGAATACGCCGAACTCGAATGGCCGCTGGCGATTCTGCTGGCCATCGTCTGGATCACCTATGGCCTGGTGTTCTTCGGCACCATCGTCAAGCGCAAGACCAAGCACATCTATGTCGGTAACTGGTTCTACGGCGCCTTCATCGTGGTCACCGCGATGCTGCACATCGTCAATCACATGTCGCTGCCGGTCAGCCTGTTTAAGTCCTATTCAGCCTATTCCGGCGCCACCGACGCGATGATCCAGTGGTGGTACGGCCACAACGCCGTGGGCTTCTTCCTGACCACGGGCTTCCTGGGGATGATGTACTACTTCGTACCCAAGCAGGCCGAGCGGCCAATCTACTCCTATCGCCTGTCGATCGTGCATTTCTGGGCGTTGATCACCCTGTACATCTGGGCAGGCCCCCACCACCTGCACTACACCGCCCTGCCCGACTGGGCCCAGTCGCTGGGCATGGTGATGTCGATCATCCTCCTGGCCCCCAGTTGGGGCGGCATGATCAACGGCATGATGACCCTCTCGGGTGCCTGGCATAAGTTGCGCACCGACCCGATCCTGCGCTTTTTGGTGGTGTCGCTGGCGTTCTACGGCATGTCCACCTTCGAAGGCCCGATGATGGCCATCAAGACGGTCAACTCACTGTCGCATTACACCGACTGGACCATCGGCCACGTGCATGCCGGCGCCCTCGGCTGGGTGGCGATGATCTCGATCGGCGCGGTGTACCACATGATCCCGAAACTCTATGGCCGCGAGCAGATGCACAGCATCGGCCTGATCAACGCGCACTTCTGGCTGGCGACCATCGGCACCGTGCTGTACATCGCCTCGATGTGGGTCAATGGCATCACCCAGGGCCTGATGTGGCGCGCCATCAACGACGACGGCACCCTTACCTACTCGTTCGTCGAAGCGCTGCAAGCCAGCCATCCGGGCTACATCGTTCGCGCCCTGGGCGGCGCGTTCTTCGCTTCGGGCATGCTGCTGATGGCCTACAACGTGCTGCGCACGGTGCGCGCCGCTAACCCGGCAGAGGCTGAGCAAGCCGCCAAGATCGTCGTCGTGGGAGCGCACTGATGAAGCATGAAGCCGTCGAAAAGAACATTGGCCTGCTGGCTTTCTTCATGGTCATCGCGGTGAGCGTGGGTGGCCTGACGCAGATCGTCCCGCTGTTCTTCCAGGACGTCACCAACAAACCGGTCGAGGGCATGAAGCCACGCACCGCGCTGGAGGTGGAAGGCCGCGACATCTACATCCGCGAAGGTTGTGTGGGCTGCCACTCGCAGATGATCCGCCCGTTCCGTGCCGAAACCGAGCGCTACGGCCACTACTCGGTGGCTGGCGAGAGCGTCTGGGACCATCCGTTCCTGTGGGGCTCCAAGCGTACCGGCCCTGACCTGGCCCGGGTCGGTGGACGCTACTCCGACGACTGGCACCGCGCGCACCTGTACAACCCGCGCAACGTAGTGCCTGAGTCGAAGATGCCGGCCTACCCGTGGCTGGTCGAGAACACCCTCGATGGCAAGGACACTGCCAAGAAGCTCGAAGTGCTGCGCACCCTCGGCACGCCCTACACCGACGAAGACATCGCCGGAGCGCGTGACGCGGTCAAGGGCAAGACCGAAATGGACGCCCTGGTGGCGTACCTGCAAGGCCTTGGCACCATCATCAAGAGCAAACGGTGACGTCGATGGATATCGGGATGATTCGCGGCCTGGGCACCGTGGTGGTGCTGGTGGCTTTCGTGGGCCTGGCGCTGTGGGTGTTCAGCCCACGGCGCAAGCAGGACTTCGATGAGGCGACGCAACTGCCGTTCGCGGACGACCCCGAGGCCATCCGCCACGTCGAGCACGCGAAAAACGCTTCTGGGAGCAAACAACAATGACAACCTTCTGGAGTCTGTACGTCACCGTACTCACCCTGGGCACGATCTTCTCGCTGACCTGGCTGCTGCTGTCGACCCGCAGGGGCCAGCGCGAGGAGATCACCGAGCAGACCGTGGGCCACGCCTTCGACGGCATCGAGGAATACGACAACCCACTGCCCAAGTGGTGGTTCTGGCTGTTCGTCGGCACCATCGTATTTGCCTTGGGCTACCTGGTGCTTTACCCCGGCCTGGGTAACTGGAAAGGCGTGCTGCCGGGCTATAGCTACCTGGACAACGACAAGCAGACCGAGTTTTCCAACGGCCAGTCGGGCTGGACCGGCGTGCATGAATGGGAAAAGGAAATGGCCAAGGCCGATGCCCGCTTCGGGCCGATCTTCGCCAAGTTCGCGGCCATGCCCCTGGAGGAGGTGGCCAAGGACCCGCAGGCTCTGAAAATGGGCGCACGGCTGTTTGCCTCCAACTGCTCGGTGTGCCACGGCTCCGACGCCAAGGGCGCCTATGGATTCCCCAATCTCACCGACAACGACTGGCGTTGGGGCGGCGAGCCAGAAACCATCAAGACCACCATCATGGGTGGGCGTCACGGTGTAATGCCGGCGTGGGGCACGGTGATCGGCGAGCAGGGTGTGGCAGATGTGGCTGCTTTCGTATTGACCAACCTGGATGGGCGCAAACTGCCCGAAAATGCCAAGGCCGACCCGGTCAAAGGCCAGCAGATCTTCGCCACCAACTGCGTGGCCTGCCACGGACCTGAAGGCAAGGGCACCCCGGCCATGGGCGCGCCGAACCTGACGCACCCGCAAGCGTTCATCTACGGTTCCAGCTTCGCCCAGTTGCAGCAGACCATCCGCTATGGCCGTCAAGGCCAGATGCCGGCGCAGGAGCAACTGCAAGGCAACGACAAGGTGCACCTGCTGGCAGCCTATGTGTACAGCCTGTCGCATCAGCCGGAGGCGGCTGAGAAAACCGAGTAAGTAGGCCTGGCCTTTCGCGGGCAAGCCCGCTCCCACAGGGATCGCACAGATCCCTAGGCAATCGGAAAACTTGTGGGAGCGGGCTTGCCCGCGAAGAGGCCGGCGCAGGCACCGCCTATCTCGAGGTCAGATGACCTGGATCAATTGACACTCGCTATATCACGATTCATACCACCAACCCAACGCGACTAAGTGTCGCAGCAAGGCCCCGCCACGCTATCACCGGCGTATCATGGGTCACAGAGCGCCAGCAGCACGCGCCAGACCACGGCCGGCAAGCACTGGCCGCGGCGTTTCTCCACTGCCGTGGGACTTGATGATGAGCAAGCATATTCCGGTACATGACGTCACCCCGCCTGCCAGCAAAGGGAAGGATTCCGTCGACCTCTACGCCTCGCGCGAAAAAATCTATACCCGTGCCTTTACTGGCCTGTTCCGCCGCCTGCGGATGGTCGGCGGCGCGCTACTGTTTTTGCTGTACTTCGGCACCGTATGGTTGAACTGGGGCGGCCGCCAGGCCGTCTGGTGGGACCTGCCGGAGCGCAAGTTCTATATCTTCGGCGCCACCATCTGGCCGCAGGACTTCATCCTGCTGTCAGGCATCCTGATCGTCGCCGCCTTCGGCCTGTTCTTCATCACCGTGTATGCCGGCCGGGTGTGGTGCGGCTACACCTGCCCGCAAAGCGTCTGGACCTGGGTGTTCATGTGGTGCGAGAAAGTCACCGAGGGTGATCGCAACCAACGCATGAAGCTGGACAAGGCGCCGATGAGTGCCAACAAGTTCCTGCGCAAGCTCGCCAAGCACAGCCTGTGGCTGCTGATCGGCTTCGTCACCGGCATGACCTTCGTCGGCTACTTCACCCCGGTGCGCGAGCTGGTCATCGAGTTTTTCACCGGCCAGTCCGACGGCTGGGCCTACTTCTGGGTCGGTTTCTTCACCCTGGCCACCTACGGCAACGCCGGCTGGCTGCGCGAGCAGGTGTGCGTGTACATGTGCCCATACGCACGTTTCCAGAGCGTGATGTTCGACAAGGACACCCTGATCGTCTCCTACGACCCGCGTCGCGGCGAGACCCGCGGGCCGCGCAAGAAAGACACCGACTACAAGGCCAAGGGCCTGGGCGACTGCATCGACTGTACGATGTGCGTGCAGGTCTGCCCGACCGGCATCGACATCCGCGACGGCCTACAGATCGAGTGCATCGGCTGCGCCGCGTGCATCGACGCCTGCGACAGCATCATGGACAAGATGAATTACCCAAAAGGCCTGATCAGCTACACCACCGAGCACAACCTGTCCGGCCAGAAGACCCACATGCTGCGCCCGCGCCTGATCGGCTACGCCCTGGTCCTGCTGGTGATGATCGGCGCCCTGGCCACGGCATTCGCGACCCGCTCGCTGGTCGGCTTCGACGTAGCCAAGGACCGCGTGCTGTACCGCGAAAACGCCCAGGGGCGGATCGAGAACGTCTACAGCCTGAAAGTCATGAACAAGGACCAGCGTGACCACGTCTATGTGCTCGACGCCGCTGGCCTGCCCGACCTCAAGCTTGAAGGCCAACGCGAAATCCATGTGAGCGCCGGCGACATCGTCAGCCTGCCGGTGCAGCTGTCGGTGGCCCCGGAAAAGCTGCCCTCGACCACCAACGAAATCACCTTCATCCTCAAGGACGCCGATGACGGCGCCAGCCAGGTCGAAGCCAAGAGCCGCTTCATCGGCCCACAGATCCGCTGACAGAGAGAATCGAACGCATGCCTGCCACCGCCGCCAGCCCTTGGTACAAGCACCTCTGGCCCTGGATCATCATCGGCATCCTGACCACCTCGGTATGCCTGAGCCTGACCATGGTCAGCATTGCCGTGCGCAACCCGGACAACCTGGTCAACGATAACTATTACGAGGCGGGCAAGGGCATCAACCGCTCGTTGGACCGCGAGCTACTGGCCCAGACCCTCAACCTCAAGGCCAGCATCCACCTCGACGAGCTGACCGGCGAGGTGGACGTGCGCCTGAGCGGCAACAGCAACCCGCAAACCCTCGAACTGAACCTGATTTCGCCGACCCAGCCGGACCGCGACCGTAAGGTGCAACTGGCACGCAGCGAACCGGGCCGCTATGTCGGTCAGTTGGAGGACAAGGTCGAAGGGCGGCGTTTCGTCGAGTTGCTGGGCAGCCAGGATGAACATGTGTGGCGGTTGTTCGAGGAAGAAAAGGTCGAGCATGGCGTAGCCTTGCAGCTGGGCGACGAGGCGCTACAAGGTGCCGAGCACCAGCAATGATTCGCGACACATGGCCGCTCGGGCATTCCTGTAAGAGCGGCCTTGTGCCGCGAAAGGGGTGCAAAGCACCCCCGGCAATCCCAAGCCAAAAGACAGACTCAAGATGACCCAACCCACCCCCTGCTACCACTGCGCCCTGCCCGTACCCAACGGCAGCCGCTTCAACACCGTGGTCCTCGGCCAGCCGCGGGCCTTCTGCTGCCCAGGCTGCCAGGCGGTGGCAGAATCCATCGTCGCAGGCGGCCTTGAGCACTACTACCAGCACCGCAGCGACAGCAGCGCCAACCCCGAAACCCTGCCTCGGCAACTGCAAGACGAACTGGCGCTGTTCGACCGCGACGACGTGCAGCGCAACTTCGTGCGCCACGCAGGCGAACTGGCCGAAGCCACCCTGTTGGTCGAAGGCATCAGTTGCGCTGCCTGCGGCTGGCTGATCGAAAAGCACCTGCGCAGCCTACCTGGGGTCAGCGAAGCACGTCTGAACCTGTCCAACCACCGCCTGCTGGTCAGTTGGTCGGACGCGGCGCTGCCGCTCTCGACATTACTCGCCGAATTGCGCCATATCGGCTATGCCGCCCACCCCTATCAACCCGACCAGGCCGCCGAACGACTGGCCCAGGAAAACCGTAGCGCACTGCGCCGTCTCGGCGTGGCTGGGCTGCTGTGGTTCCAGGCCATGATGGCAACCATGGCCACCTGGCCGGAATTCAACATCGACCTGTCGCCTGAACTGCACGCCATCCTGCGCTGGGTCGCACTGTTTCTCACCATCCCCATCGTGTTCTACAGCTGCGCGCCGTTCTTCAAGGGCGCTGCCCGCGACCTGCGCACCCGCCACCTGACCATGGACGTATCAGTGTCGCTGGCCATCGGCCTGGCTTTCGGCGCGGGCATCTGGACCGCCATCAGCGGTAGCGGCGAGCTGTATTTCGACACCGTGGGCATGTTCGCGCTGTTCCTGCTCACCGGCCGCTACCTCGAACGTCGCGCCCGCGAGCGTACGGCGGCCGCCACCGCACAGTTGGTCAACCTGCTGCCGGCCTCATGCCTGCGGCTGGGCGTCGACGGCCAGGCCGAACGTATCCTGCTGGGCGAGCTGCAACCCGGCGACCATGTGCAGGTGCTGCCTGGCGCGGTGATCCCAGCGGACGGGCGCATCGTCGACGGGCGCTCCAGCATCGACGAGTCGCTGCTCACTGGCGAGTACCTGCCGCAACCCCGGCGCCGGGGCGACCCTGTCACAGGTGGCACCCTCAACGTCGAAAGCGCCCTCACCGTCGAGGTCCAGGCGGTAGGCCAGGACTCGCGCCTGTCGGCCATCGTGCGGCTGCTGGAGCGTGCCCAGTCGGAAAAACCCCGACTGGCCGAAATCGCCGACCGTGCCTCGCAATGGTTCCTGCTGTTCACCCTGCTGGCTGCTGTGGCCATCGGCCTGGTTTGGTGGCAACTGGATGCCGGGCGGGCGTTCTGGATCGTCCTGGCGATGTTGGTGGCCACCTGCCCTTGCGCGCTGTCGCTGGCCACCCCGACGGCTCTGACCGCCGCCACCGGTACGTTGCACAAGCTCGGCCTGCTGGTGACCCGCGGCCATGTACTGGAAGGCCTGAACCAAATCGACACGGTGATTTTCGACAAGACCGGCACACTCACCGAGGGCCGCCTGGCGCTGCGCAGCATCCGCCCGCTCGGGCCGCGCGACGCCGACCAGTGCCTGGCCCTGGCCGCCGCCCTGGAAAACCAATCCGAGCACCCCATCGCCCGCGCGTTCGGCCGCGCCACGCGCACAGCGGACGCCGTCAACGCCGTGCCAGGGCTGGGCCTTGAAGGCGAACTGGACGGCCAGCGCCTGCGCATCGGCCAAGCCACCTTCGTCTGTGCGCTGAGCGGCGCCGAAGTCCCTGGCGTGCCCGAACCCCGCGGCCAATGGCTGCTGCTGGGCGATCGCCAAGGACCACTGGCCTGGTTCGGCCTGGACGACCGCCTGCGCGACACCGCCGCCGACCTGGTGTCTGCCTGCAAGGCCCGCGGCTGGCAGACCCTGCTGCTGTCCGGCGACAGCTCGCCAATGGTCGGCGAAGTGGCCGCGCAACTGGGTATCGACCAGGCCGTCGGCGGGCTGCGCCCGGACGACAAGCTGGCGCGCTTGAAGCAGTTGCAAGCGGCAGGACGCAAAGTTCTGATGCTCGGCGACGGGGTCAACGACGTGCCGGTGCTGGCGGCTGCCGACATCAGCATCGCCATGGGCAGCGCCACGGACCTTGCCAAGACCAGTGCCGACGCGGTGCTGCTGTCGAACAACCTGCACGCGCTGGTGCAGGCCTTCAGCCTCGCCCGGCGTACGCGCCGCAACATCGTCGAGAACCTGCTCTGGGCGACCCTGTACAATGGCCTCATGTTGCCGTTCGCCGCACTGGGCTGGGTCACGCCAGCGTGGGCTGCGGTCGGCATGTCGCTCAGCTCGCTGATCGTCGTGCTCAATGCGCTGCGCCTGACCCGCCAACCCAGCGCGCTGACCCCACCGCCCCCCGCGCCCGTCGCGCTGGGAAGGAAGACCCTATGCCCGCCCTCTACGTGATGATTCCCGCCGCCCTGCTGCTGGTCGGCGTTGCCGTGTACATCTTTTTCTGGGCGGTGGACAGCGGCCAGTACGACGACCTAGAAGGCCCGGCCCACAGCATCCTGTTCGACGACCAGGATCCACGCCATCAGGCCGCCGCCAGGCCCGAGGCACAAGCGCCCGAAGACAAGGACCCGAGCCCGCGTGCCTGACCTGATTCCCCTGCTCGGCTCGGCGCTGGTGCTTGGCCTGCTCGGTGGCGGCCATTGCCTGGGAATGTGCGGCGGCCTGATGGGCGCCCTGACCCTGGCCATCCCCCCCGAACAACGCGGCCGCCGCCTGCGCCTGCTGCTGGCCTACAACCTGGGGCGCGTGCTTAGCTACGCGATTGCCGGCCTGCTGCTGGGTCTGGCTGGCGTGGCCTTGGCCAGTAGCCCGCTGGCGACCGGGCTACGGGTGATCGCTGCACTGCTGCTGATTGCCATGGGCCTATACCTGGCCGGCTGGTGGAGCGGGCTGACGCGTGTCGAGGCACTGGGCCGTGGCCTGTGGCGCCATGTACAACCTCTGGCCACGCGCCTGTTGCCAGTGTCCAGCCTGCCGCGCGCCTTGCTGCTCGGCGCACTGTGGGGCTGGCTGCCATGCGGGCTGGTATACAGCACCCTGCTATGGGCTGCGAGCCAGGGGGATGCACTGCACAGTGCGGCGCTGATGCTGGCGTTCGGCGTGGGCACCTGGCCGGTGCTGCTGGCCACGGGGCTGGCGGCGCAGCAGGTAGGTAAGCTGCTGCGCAATCGCGGGATACGCACGGCTGGCGGGCTGCTGGTGATCCTGTTCGGGCTGTGGACCCTGCCCGGCCCCCATCAGCATTGGTTGATGGGGCATTGAAGCAGCGGCGAGCTGCAAGAGAGAGCGGGAGGGGTGTACCGAACTTGCTTCTTCTTGCAGCTTGAAGCTCGCCGCTTGCAGCTTGATACAAATCAACATACAAACTTACAACCCCCCCTAGACTCCGGGCACTGCAGTGCTATCCGGGGATTACCCACATGCTCGACGACCTACGCTGGGACGCCGCCCTGATCCGTCGCTATGACCTGGCCGGGCCTCGCTACACCTCTTACCCGACCGCCATGCAGCTGCATGCCGAAGTGGGTTCGTTCGACCTGCTCCACGCCCTGCGCGAGAGCCGCCGTGCCGTGCGCCCGCTGTCGCTATACCTGCATGTGCCGTTCTGCGCCAACATTTGCTACTACTGCGCGTGCAACAAGGTCATTACCAAGGACCGCGCTCGCGCCGCACCCTACCTGCAACGCCTGGAACAGGAGATCCAACTGATCGCCTGCCACCTGGACCCCAGGCAGAAAGTCGAGCAACTGCACTTCGGCGGCGGTACGCCGACCTTCCTCAGCCACGTTGAACTGCGCCAACTCATGGCCAGCCTGCGCCAGCATTTCAACCTGCTGGACGATGACTCCGGCGACTACGGCATCGAGCTGGACCCACGCGAGGCCGACTGGTCGACCATGGGCCTGCTGCGCGAACTGGGCTTCAACCGGGTCAGCCTCGGCGTGCAGGACCTGGACCCAGCCGTGCAGCGCGCTGTCAATCGCCTGCAAAGCCTGGAGCAGACCCGTACGCTGATCGAGGCCGCGCGCACGCTGCAATTTCGCTCGGTCAACCTCGACCTGATCTACGGCCTGCCGCGCCAGACCCCGGAAGGCTTCGCGCGTACCGTCGAGGAAGTGATCCGCCTGCAACCCGACCGCCTGTCGGTGTTCAACTACGCCCACCTGCCTGAGCGCTTCATGCCCCAGCGGCGCATCGATACCAGCGAGCTACCTACCCCTTCGGCCAAGCTCGACATGCTCCAGGCCACCATCGAGCAACTGACCGCCGCCGGCTACCGCTACATCGGCATGGACCACTTCGCCCTGCCCGATGACGAGCTGGCGATTGCCCAGGAAGAAGGCACCTTACAGCGCAACTTCCAGGGCTACACCACCCACGGCCATTGCGACCTGATCGGCCTGGGGGTATCGGCAATCAGCCAGATCGGCGACTTGTACTGCCAGAACAGCAGTGACCTGAACACTTACCAGAACGCCCTCTCCGACGCCCAGCTGGCGACTCAGCGTGGCCTGTTGTGCAACCCGGACGACCGCGTGCGCCGGGCAGTGATCCAACAGCTCATCTGCCATTTCGAACTGGATTTCGACGCGATCGAGCGGGCCTTCGTGATCGACTTTCGCGGCTATTTCAACGATCAGTGGCCGGAACTGCTGGCCATGCAGCGCGATGGCCTGATCAGTCTCGACGCCAAGGGTATTCGCGTACTGCCCGCCGGGCGCCTGTTGGTGCGTTCGGTGTGCATGGTCTTCGACGCTTATCTCGCACAACAGAACCGCCAGCGGTTCTCGCGGGTCATTTGAGGCGCGCAATACGATTTAGCGCATGGACGGCCAGCCTTGTCAGGCACACTATGGACAGTGAGAGAGCCCCGGCGCAGGCGCGTCGGGGCAGCGCCAGCACGCACCAAGAATGCACACGCTGGCCTACAGCCCTCGCCGTGGGTTACCCTTACGGCTTATGTGTGCTTTCCCACAAGGATCGAAGAAATGTCCGAGCCAGTAAAACTGCGCCCACACAACCAGGCCCACTGCAAGGATTGCAGCCTGGCCCCCCTGTGCCTGCCCCTGTCGCTCAACCTCGAGGACATGGACGCACTGGATGAAATCGTCAAGCGCGGACGCCCGCTGAAAAAAGGCGAGTTCCTGTTCCGCCAGGGTGACAATTTCGGCTCGGTCTACGCGGTACGTTCCGGCGCACTCAAGACCTTCAGCCTGAGTGACGGCGGCGAGGAGCAGATCACCGGCTTCCATCTGCCCAGTGAGCTGGTCGGCCTGTCAGGCATGGACACCGAGGCCTATCCGGTGTCGGCCCAGGCTCAGGAAACCACCTCGGTGTGCGAAATCCCCTTCGAGCGCCTGGACGAGCTGTCGGTGCAACTGCCGCAGCTGCGTCGACAGTTGATGCGGGTGATGAGCCGCGAGATCCGCGACGATCAGCAGATGATGCTGCTGCTGTCCAAGAAAACTGCCGACGAGCGCATCGCCACCTTCCTGGTCAACCTCTCGGCGCGCTTCCGCGCCCGTGGCTACTCGGCCAACCAGTTCCGCCTGAGCATGTCGCGCAACGAGATCGGCAACTACTTGGGCCTGGCGGTGGAAACCGTGTCGCGGGTGTTCACGCGCTTTCAGCAGAACGGTCTGATCAAGGCCGAAGGCAAAGAGATCCACATCCTCGATCCGATCCAGCTGTGCGCGCTGGCCGGTGGTGCGATGGAATCCTGACCGCGGCGTTAACAGGGTATACTGCGGTCTTGGTTTTTCCAGGATACCGCCCCATGCACAGCGACACCTTCGACCTCAAAGCCCTGATCCGCCCGGTGGTAGATTTCCCCAAGCCGGGCGTGATCTTTCGCGATATCACCCCGCTGTTCCAGTCGCCGCGCGGGCTGCGCTACGTAGCCGACCAGTTCATCGAACGGTACGTCGAAGCCGAGTTTAGCCACATCGGCGCCATGGACGCGCGAGGCTTTTTGATCGGCTCGATCATCGCCCACCAGTTGAACAAGCCGCTGATCCTGTTCCGCAAACAGGGCAAGCTGCCGGCTGATGTGTTGTCGGAGGGCTACCAGACCGAGTACGGCGAGGCATTCCTTGAGGTGCATGCCGACAGCCTGTGCGACGGCGACTCGGTACTGATCTTCGATGATCTGATCGCCACCGGCGGCACACTGCTGGCGGCGGCTAACCTGGTGCGTCGCACCGGCGCCCAGGTGTTCGAAGCTGCGGCGATCATCGATCTGCCAGAGCTGGAAGGCTCGCGCCGCCTGCAAGCGGCAGGAGTACCGACGTTCTGCCTGACCGAGTTCTCGCTGAGCGAATATTGAAGGCAGCTATAAGCTGCAAGCTGCAAGCTGCAAGCTGCAAGCTAACAGCAGGTTGGCGCAGAACCGCTTTTACTTGCAGCTCGCAGCTTGCCGCTCACAGAGAAATCGGCTTGCGCCCGGCAAAGGCATGCGCCAGCGTCCCGCCATCCACCAACTCCAGCTCGCCGCCCAATGGCACGCCATGGGCAATGCGCGTGGCGGCCAGGCCCTTCTCGGCCAATAGCTGGGCGATGTAATGGGCAGTCGCCTCCCCTTCCACCGTCGGGTTGGTGGCCAGGATCACCTCATTGAAAGTGCCCTGCTCGTCAATGCGCGCCATCAACTGCGGAATGCCAATGGCATCCGGGCCCAGGCCATCGAGCGGCGACAGATGCCCCTTGAGCACGAAGTAACGCCCGCGGTAGCCGGTCTGCTCCACCGCATACACATCCATCGGCCCCTCCACTACGCACAGCTGGGTATCGTCCCGGCGCGTGTCGGCGCATTGCGGGCACAGCACCTCCTCGGTCAGGGTGCGGCACTGGCGGCAGTGGCCAACACCTTCCATGGCCTGGCTCAGGGCCTGGGCCAGGCGGGTGCCGCCACTACGGTCGCGCTCGAGCAACTGCAAGGCCATGCGCTGGGCGGTTTTCTGGCCAACGCCAGGTAGGATGCGCAGGGCGTCGATCAGTTGGCGGATGAGGGGACTGAAGCTCATGGGAAAGGCCTGATAAATCGGTAAGACGCGGTTTATACCGGCGTGGGGTAGTGGCGTCAAATCCACCATCGCAGCGCTCGCATTACCTGCGCACCGCCTGCTTGGTAAATAACCCGCCCCCACAAGGAATGAAGCCCGCACTCAAAATGATGTGCGCGCCTAAAAGACAAAAAACCGCCGATGGTTACCCAACGGCGGTTTCCTTGAACAGGCTGGATGCCTTAGAACGGCATCTTGAAGCCCGGCGGCAGCTGCATACCAGCGGTCATGCCACCCATCTTCTCCTGGCTGCTCTGCTCGATCTTGCGCACGGCGTCGTTCAGCGCGGCGGCGATCAGGTCTTCCAGCACTTCCTTGTCGTCCTCGTCGGTCGACATCAGGCTCTGGTCGATGCTTACGCGCTTGACGTCATGGCGACCGGTCATCACCACGCTCACCAGGCCGCCACCGGACTGGCCGGTGACTTCGGCGTTGGCCAGCTCTTCCTGCATCTTCTGCATCTTTTCCTGCATTTGCTGGGCCTGCTTCATCAGGCCGGCCATGCCACCTTTCATCATGGGAAAGTACCTCGATCTGGGTCATGTGATGCAGCCAGGCTCACGCCGGCCACATGGTTATCCGTTCATTGCCCCTGGCTGGCCAGGGGCTCTACAGGCTCAATAGTATCGTGCCTGACCGTCGCGCCGAACTGCCGAATCATCTGCTGGATGAGCGGGTCCTGTTCGATGGAGACCACAGCCTCATGCTGACGTTCGGCGCGCTTGCGCGCAGCGGCCTGGGCTGGGGTTTCCTGCTCGGGGCGAATCAGCTCGATCTGTAGCCGGATTTCGCGCCCCAGGGCCTGGTTGAGCGCTTCGTTCAGCCGGCGCTGCTGGGTGGCGTTGAACAACGCGCCCTGCCCAGGGTCCAGGTGCAGCAGCCAATCGTCGCCGTTGGCGCTGATCAGCGTACAGTTCGCGGCGATGTTGCCCGTCATCCCGGAGACAGGCAACTGTGGGAACAATTCCAACCATTGCAGGGCCAGGCCAGTGGCGGGTTTGGCCGCAGGCAGCGGTTCGACAGGCTTGGCCACCACGTCTTCCTGCACGTGCTCGGCCAATTCGTCCAGGTAACTGAAGCTCGAGGCATCGCCCTCTGGCATGTAATAGTCGTCGTCAGCCGGCGGCTCGTCGTCACGCTCCAGGCTGGCCGGACTGTACGCCGACGGGTCGAATGGCGGAGCGTCGTCATCTGGCGGACTGTAACTCGGCGCAGGTGCTGGCTGTGGCTGCGGCTGCGGCTGCACGGGGGCAGCAGGCTCGTCCCACGGCAGGTCGACGACTTCCTCCACCCGTTCTGGCTCTGGCGCACAAGCCTCAGGCTCAGGTTCAGGTTGCACCTCAGGCTCGGGCTCGATGGTCGCCACCGGCTCAGGTTCCGCCACCGGCTCTGCCTCAACAGCGGCCGCCTCAGGCTCGCTGACAGGCTCGACCGGGGCGACGTGTACGACCGGCGCGATGGGCGCCGCGGCTGCCACCGGTGTTGCCGGATCAGCTGTGGCCTGGCTGATCCCCGTTGTCTTTAGCACTGCCCGAGGGGCGTCGTCGCTGTCGGCCGGGCGAAACGCCAACATGCGCAGCAGGACCATCTCGAAGCCGCCGCGCGGATCCGGCGCCAGCGGCAAGTCGCGGCGGCCAATCAGCCCCATCTGGTAATAGAACTGCACATCTTCGGCCGGGAGGGCCTGGGCCAACGCCAACACCCGATCACGGTCGCCCTGGCCGTTGTCCACCGCCTCCGGCAGGGCCTGGGCGATGGCTACCCGGTGCAGCACGTTGAGCATCTCCGAGAGCACGCCGTTCCAGTCCGGCCCCTGCTCGGCAAGGTCGCGCACCGCTTCGAGCAACGCCCGCGCATCCCCCTCCAGCAATGCCTGGAGCACGCCGTACACCTGGCCATGATCGAGGGTGCCGAGCATTGCCCTTACATCGGCGGCCAACACCTTGCCTTCACCGAAGGCAATCGCCTGGTCGGTCAGGCTCATGGCGTCGCGCATCGAGCCATCGGCGGCGCGACCAAGCAGCCACAGGGCGTCGTCCTCGAAGGGCACCTTCTCGGCACCCAGCACGTGGCTCAGGTGCTCGACCACCCGCTCCGGGCTCATATTCTTCAGCGAGAACTGCAAGCACCGCGACAGGATCGTGGCCGGCAGCTTCTGCGGATCGGTGGTGGCGAGGATGAACTTGACGTAGGGCGGCGGCTCTTCGAGGGTCTTGAGCAAGGCGTTGAACGAGTGCGTCGAGAGCATGTGCACTTCGTCGATCAGGTAGACCTTGAAGCGTCCACGGCTCGGAGCATATTGCACGTTATCCAGCAGCTCGCGGGTATCTTCCACCTTGGTGCGGCTGGCGGCGTCGATCTCGATCAGGTCGACGAAACGCCCCTCGTCGATCTCCCGGCACACCGAGCAGGTCCCACACGGGCTGGAGGTGATGCCGGTCTCGCAGTTCAGGCACTTGGCAATGATCCGCGCAATGGTAGTCTTACCTACCCCCCGAGTACCGGTAAACAGGTAGGCGTGGTGCAGGCGCTGGTTGTCCAGGGCGTTGATCAAAGCCTTGAGCACATGGGTTTGGCCGACCATTTCGCGGAACGAGCGCGGACGCCATTTACGTGCAAGAACCTGATAACTCATCAAAAAACCATCGTGACCGGAGCGGGCGGAAAGAGCGCTAATGCTAGCGGAGCGAGGGGGAAATTGCACCCCGGCGTTCTCGTCTAAGCTATCTAGCGCAAAGCCGTCAGACCAAACCAGGGAGGAGGTGACGTGCGGCGAGTCCTGGCCATCCTGTTACTCTGGAGCTGCCACAGCCTGGCCGAGCCTGCGGCAATGCGCTTCTCCATCGCCGAAAGCTGGAGCATGCCGTTGGTACGCATCGAGCACGAACAGCCCGTGGAGGGCATCGTGTTCGACCTGATCCAGGCCATCGCCCGGGAAACCGGCGTACAACCGCACTATCACGTCATGGCACGCCTACGCCTGGAAGAAGCCATGGCCAGCGGCGACATAGATGTCCGCTGCAACGTGTCCACCCAATGGCTGACGGACCGTCCAGGCGACTATATCTGGAGCATCCCACTGTTCGAACAGCGCGACCTGCTGGTCGGCCGCGCCGGCCAGACCACCGTCAGCACGCCGCAAGCGCTGCCAGCGCAAGCGATCGGCACCGTCCTGGGGTACGTCTACCCTACCCTGGAGCCGCTGTTCCAGCGCGGCCAGTTGCACCGCGAAGACAGCCGCAGCCAGTTGCTCGCCTTGCGCAAGCTGCAAGCTGGACGCTACCAGCATGCAGTCAGCAACCAGCTGTCATTGCAGTGGTTCAACCGTCAGTTGCCCGCCGAGCAGCGCTTGCCGGTCCAAGCCGTACTGCAAGAGCAAGCGCTTGGCTGCATGGTGCGCAACGACCCAGCCCTGCCGACCCAGGCGGTGCTCAGGGCACTGGTCAGGTTGAAGCAGTCAGGCGAGATCGAGCGGATTATCGGGCGGTATACGGATGCGCCGTAGTCCATACGAGCGAAGCGCTTGGCTTGTCGTGGCCGTTGCAGCAACTGTCTTGCTCAATAGCTAAAACCGACGCGCCCCTGTGGGAATGGGCTTGCTGGAATGCCGAGCGTGCCGGAAAGGACTGCGCTTGATTCGGGTGTTGCGCCATCCTGTGGGAGCGGCTTTAGCCGCGAACACCGGCACAGCCGGTGCCATCCTCCGCGTCGCCTGCTTCGCGGCTAAAGCCGCTCCCACAGGGTACAGGGCGCGCATGCACAGCCTGCGCCCTCAGTAACCGTGCAGCTCGCGGAAGGACTGCCCCTTGTGGTAGTCGATCCACTCCTGCACGTCATACGGCAGGTACAACTGCCGACGCGCCCGCGACAGGGCGATGTATACCGCACAGATACGCTCGTCGAAGGCGTAGGCATCGCGAAACGGCTGGGTACTCATCAGCTCCGGGGTCAGCAGCACCTGGTCGAATTCAAGCCCCCCCGCATCCTGCGCCAGCATCAGCGTCAGGCTGGCGCGCTGGTCGCTGACCCGGGCATCGAGCGAGGTCAGGTCGGCAAACTTGTAGCCCGCCTCAAGACGCGCCTCAACCCATAGGAAGGAGGCGTCGAAGCGCTCGCTCTCGCGTACCTGGCGCCAATCCGGCAGGTGCGCGAAATACGGATGCGCACCCGCCGCATCCGGCCCTGCGGCATAGAACGCGGCGCGAAACAGCCCCACGGCCGTGGCCATGAAACGGCGCAGCTCAGGCCAATCAGGGAACGCCAGCAGACAATTACACTCAGCCAGCTCCATGGCCCAGCGCATGCTGTCCCAACGCGAAGCGGTGAGCACCACGCAGCCCTCGGGCGGCACGAAACCCTGGGGATAGTGCTCGATGCCCACATCGACACTGCGCGCGGCTTCGAACGCCACCTTGGATTTACGCGAATGCAGGCTGATCAGCGGGTTAATCAGGCGCTCGACCCGTGGCCCGGAACGCACGGCGAAAGTCATGTCCTTGTGCCGCACCTGGCGCTCGCGGCGAACCACTTCGCCGCTGGCCTTCTGATACTCATCGCCCAGGGTGATCAGCACCTGGCGGCCACGCTCGATGATCTGCAACAGCGCAGCGGGTACGTCCTGGCTTTCGTCGATGATCACGTGGCTGAAACGCCCCGGCACGCTGCAACCGGCCAGGCCCGCACGCTTGATCAGCAGCAGCGCCTCGAAACCGGTCTGCGCGCCCCATGCCGGGTTGGCCTCCAGGTAGCGCCACAGGCGGCTGGCGTACTCCAGCAGCGCCTGGGCATCGACCCCAGTCAGGGCCTGCCGGAAGAACGGCAGGTGGCGGCTAGACAGGCTGTAGTCGCGGGATTCGCAATAGCGTTGCAACACCTCCAGGCAGATATCCAGGGTGTGCTCGGCATCGTACTGGCGCAGCCCGAGAATCCCCAGCTCTTCGGCGACCCGGCGCTTACCCGGCAGCGCCTGGCGGCTGTTGGGCGCACGGGCATCCTTGAGCAGGGCACGGGCGAACTGGGCGAAGGTCGCGCCGACCTTGGCCTGCGGATCCAGCCCCATGCGCTGGCGCAACGCGCCGAGCTTGCCGGAGGTACGCGCCAGGGCCAGCACCCGACCGCCCGGCAGGCAGTCCATCAGCGCGCCGAGCAGGTAGCTCTTACCGATGCCGGCGTAGCCTTGCACATGGATGTCTTCGTCGAGGTTGGCGCGGATCACCTTGAGCAGCTTGTCCTGCTCGACCGTGAGCCAGCGCTCCTTGTCGAAGCCGGTGACCACTTGTTGGCTGAACGGGTTATCGCCGTGCTGACGGCGGATCCTGAACTCGAAATCCCACGTGCCGTTGGCCAGCAGGTACTCGCGCGCCTGGACGGTTTCTTCGTCCATCAGGCGCAGCTTGGAGGCCTTGATCACCTCCAGGCCAAAGTACAGCTTGCGCGCATCGAACAGCCGACGCGCCTCCGACAGCAGCCCAACACCCGGCGAATGAGCGCCCTCGACGGCCCAGGCCAGCAGCCTGCCGAGCACTTTTTCCGCCGCGCGCGCATCCACCTGGCCTGGGTTGTGCGCCAGGTTCTGGATCACCAGCAACGCCGCCAGCTCCGGCTCGCTCAGCGCCTCGAGCGCCGGCGCGCCTTCGGCCTGCAACAGCGCCTGGCATTGCTCGAAAGTGATCGGCAGATAGACCGGGCGGGAAAAATCGAAGTGTTCAGGCTGCATGGGGGCTCGGGGTACAGGGGTTCATTCAGGCGTTGCCGACGGCTCGCCCAGGGTCAGTTGCAGCTGGTAATCGCCCAGCGACCCGCTCATGTTGCCAGTATGGCCAGGGTTGGTCCCAGGCGCATCGAGCACGCTGTCGAGTTCGTGCAGGGCCAGTTCCAGCAACTTGCGCAGGTCGCGTCGATTGGACGCGGACACCTCAAGCCGTAGCGCAAAGGCCGCCGCAGGTGCCGGGGCCGGGGGCGTCGCTTCAGCAAGAATACGCTCGTGCTCCTCTTCCATCTGGTCGAGGACCTTGGACAGCTCAAGCACCCGCTCAGGCTCGTTGGCCATCTGGTCCTTGATCTCCAGGCGGCGCACTTGCCACTCACGGATTTTCTGACGGGTTAGCGCGTCGACGTGTTCCACGGTCGCTGTCTCCTGGCCGAACGGACGGGTGCGCATGATAAGGCGCCACGCGGCATCGTGCTGGAATTAAAACGCCGGGAGGATACGAGGGGAAGAGGCAGGTGGTATTCGAAGCAGCCCACGGGGCCAGCCTCGGGCCCCGCGAACTGGCAGGATCAGCTTTTCGGCGCGACCAAAGGGCTGTACTGATCGGCACGGATCCAGCCGGTGAAGGAGCGGTCATTGGCATTGACGTACTCGACCTTGGCCCAGCCATCCTTGTACTCAAGCACCCCGACCACATCGTTCTTGACGATGTACGGGCGCTTGGTGGCCTTGCTGCCCGGCGCCTTGAGCAGGTAGGCCTTGTCGCTGGAAACGCTCACCAGCCCGATCCATGCTCGGCTGTCGATACGCCCAAGCTCAAGCCCCGTGGCAATCTCCGGCGCCAGTACACTCATGCAGCCGGGGTGCTGACGCCCCTTCTGCACCGTCAGCGTCACGCCATCGGCCGTTGCCGCCACCTGGCCGGGATACGCCGCGCGGCTCCAGGTGGTGATCGAACCACCAGGCTGCCCCTTGAAGTAGAACGCGCAGCGCCGGCTCACGCCCTCGCCCAATTCCTCGGCATAGAAACCCTCGACCTGATGATCCGGGGTGACTGCGAGCATCAGCGCCTCGTAGCGCCCAGGCTCAAGCGTGGCCGTATCGGCCATTAGCGGAGCGGCAAGGCCCAGCGACAGTACGCTGGCGGCCAGCAAACGGGTGATCCCTGTGTTCATTTCACTTCTTCCCTTCAAGTGCTTCAAAGGCTTTCTTGATACGCACATCGTAATCGCCGAAATCCTCGCCGTTATAACTGCGCGCCATGCCGGCATAGTCTTTGTTCTTCGCCGCCTTGATAAAGGCCGGGTTCTTCGCGCAAAACCCCAGGAACGCCTTGAGTTGCTGCCCCGCATTGATTTTCATCGCGGCGGCAAACTCGAATACGGTTTTATAGCCACACGAAGCAAAGTTGAAACCCATGATCTGAAACATGCCCCAGGAGGCCGACATCAACGCCGCTTCCTGATCCAGACCAAATGCCGTTGCCATGGTTTCCCAGGCCTTGGTCTGGTCCTTGTTGTTGGTCTGCCACTGCGGGCCGGCCTTCTTCTTGTAGATATACGACAGCAGCGGGTGGGTCTGGTCGTACTTGTGCTTGGTATAGCGCCGGAAGATATGCCCTTCGAAGGCAATCACCGGCAATTTCGCCGGCCCAAACCCCGAGCGCCCGCCCGACTCCACCGTGGCGAACGCCTTGACCAGGTTGGCGCTAATGCCATTGCCCAGCTGCGCGGCAGCGTTCTGGAAATCCGTATCGCTCAGGGTCGTGCCACCGTCGCAGGTGGCCTGCAGGATCATATCGCGGTTGCGCCGCTCGGCCTCGATCATCGCCCGCGCCCGCGCCAGGTAGTGGTTGACCGTGGCCTGGACCATGTCGCCAGTGCTGTTGCCGAACACATTGGCGAAGGTCGGCAGGCGCAAGCTGGGGTTGAGCTTGACCGGCACCCGCACGGCCTGCTCGATCAGGCTGTTGAAGGTCCGCCCGGCCGGGTCTACCACGCCGTCAGGGTGGGCATACTTGAGCTGACGGAACTGATATTGGCTGATGCACTGCACTAACTGGCTGTCGCAGCGGCCATTTTCAGCCATCGGAAAACCCAACCTGGGATTGACCAAGTTGAACAAGTATTGAATACATTGAACATCGGCCGGCAAGTTGCGCGCTTTACCCGGCGTGCCTACCGAAGCCGTGATGAGACTGGGCAAACCTTGCAGGCTTTTCATTGTATACGTCCTTGTTCGTCAGCGAAGTTGATATCACTTTAATATCATTCCATTGCCACATTCATACTTTGAAACATGTGGCTGGCGGAAACTAACAAGGCGGTTTTGAGTTGTCCAGAGGGGACGTCGAGCAGTGTGATGTGATGCAAGGGTGTGGGGCGAAAATTCGGGATGTGCGCAGGGTGACAGGCACAGAGGCTGGCAATGGCTTTGAGTGGGTATTAAGGAGAGGTGAAGCGAGGGAGAGATGGAGGCAACCCCACCAGCCACACCCTGGCACTCGATGTTCCCGCTATGGCTGCTCCCTTCCGGGCCTGACCAGGTGGCATCCACGGATGCAGGGTAATCGTTGCAGGCCTTATGGGGCAATGGTTTCAGGCTGATGGAGTTCCGATAGTTCTACCGTGTGAACACGAGGCTCGGGCAAGGTGACACCAGAGGTGTGGCTGGAATTGGTCCACTCGCTTGTTCCACTCTGGTGTTCCACTCATGGCCTACATCATCCGCCGCCAAGCTGCCTATTACCTGAACTTGCGGCTACCCAAGCACCTATTCCCGAAACGGTCCACTCTTCGTCTTTGCCTGAACATCCGAGAGCGCCAAACCGCAATGTTTCTGGCAGCTTCGCTGACAGAGCAAGTCCTGCGACACCTAGGGATTCTCCGATCAAGTCAGCACAGGCCATCTGACCTGTGCTGAAATAGCCCTCCGTCCAACTGCCTTCTACAAGCCCGCCATTCCATGAGCCAGATGAGCTTTTCCGATTTCGAGTATGCCGGTAAGCGCAAGCAAACCCGTCGCGAGCGTTTCCTGGCTGAGATGGAACAGGTGGTGCCGTGGAGCGGTTTGGTGGCATTGATAGAGCCGCATTACCCGAAGGCGGGCGGCGGCCGCAAGCCGTACCCACTGGAAACCATGCTGCGCATTCACCTGCTGCAGAACTGGTTCTCGTTGAGTGATCGAGCCACGGAAGAGGCGCTCTACGAAATCACCTCGATACGCCAATTCGCTCGACTGACGCTCAGCGCTCCGATCCCCGAAGACACCACGATCATGAACTTCCGGCACCTACTGGAGAAGCATCAGTTGGCGGCGGGCATTTTGGAAACCATCAACAATTACCTGCGAGGCAAGGGCCTGTCGTTGCGCCAGGGCACCATCGTCGACGCCACTATCATCCACGCACCCAGTTCGACCAAGAACAAGGAAGGCAAACGCGATCCTGAAATGCACCAGACGAAGAAAGGCAACCAGTACTTCTTCGGTATGAAAGCGCACATCGAAGCCGACGCAGAATCGGGCCTGGTACATCATGTCCATGGCACCGCCGCCAACGTGGCCGATGTGACGGAAGTTGCCCATCTGTTGCACGGTGGCGAGAACGTTGTCTGTGCTGACGCGGGTTACACCGGCGTAGAGAAACGGCCAGAGCATGAGGGCCGGCCAGTGATCTGGCAGATCGCTGCGCGACGTAGCACCTACAAGCATTTGAGCAAACGCAGTGCGCTGTACAAGGCCAGGCGCAAGATCGAGCATTCGTTTCGGGTGATCAAGCGTCAGTTCGGTTATGTGAAGACCCGCTTCCGTGGCCTGGCCAAGAATACGGCGCAATTGACCACCCTGTTCGCACTGTCGAATCTGTGGATGGTACGCCGGCAATTATTGCCTGCTGCGGGAGAGGTGCGCCCGTGAGGGCAGAAAACCAAGGCTATGCCTTGGTTTTCCAATAATCAGCGGCTGAAAATCGGGGTTTTCGGCATCTCCCTAACAAGCGGTTTTGACACACTCTGGACCCGAAACAGACATTCAGAACCGCAAGTTCGGCTCAATCAGCTCTATCTTTCCCTTTGTGTACTCGCTTAGAAAACGAGCTGTTCGCTCCACCAGGTCAGCATCAAACGATCTGATTTTAAGAATGAGGGGGCGATCTGAAATGGGGTCGATGTGTATCTGCGCCTCGTCTACACCGTCTCTGAGGATCAAGGAAAGCTCCGTCCATTGTGTGTCGTCAGGCGTGCGACTGTCGCCGTCTGAGTCGATATTTGCTTCAGTTCCCCAGAGATTATCGGCAACCCTACCGTAAGGCGGTCGCTCGTGAGGGTCTACAAGGTAGAAGACTGTCTGATTTAACATGCAGCATCCTTTGCAATCGTTTAGTCGTCTGCTTTTGACCGATAGCTGCCTGTCGCGAAGGGCAGCAATGGGTCGGTTAGCGACGGTCTACCCTCGACCGTCGCTTTAGATGCTCAGACCTCCGTCTGATCTGCCATCTCCAAGGCATCGTCGACTTAGGTGAGGCTTTAAGGTCCGCAGAATCTACAGATCCTGGCTGCTGGTCGAGGGATGAAAAGCAAGGTAAGGGATCGATATCTGCGACATACATTCCTTTGCATTCGGGGATTATGCTCGCTGGGTTGAGACCCACCGGACAGCAAGTGCATGCCGCCAGCAACGGAAAATCAACAAAGCGATAACGCAATCGCAGCCAGCTGATCGGACTTCAGCACCGACGCCGCGACCCGGATAGTAGCTTATTGCCACATAAATTTTTGCAGGTCAATTGCGAGGTGTGAGCGATTACGATTTGGAGTTTGGGCAGGAAGCCCATGAGAAGGTTGACTAGAGCGCAGTGAGCAACTTAGGTGTACTAAGGCACTGGTCCACTTCGAGATTTTTAGCGAGAAAGGTCCTTTAGAATTAAGGACTTACATAATGGAGGCAACCCCACCAGCCACACCCCGGCACTCGATGTTCCCGCTATGGCTGCTCCCTTCCGGGCCTGACCAGGTTGACGGGTAATCGATGCGGGGGGACCGGTGGGGTCACCATCACGCAGCTCGTCAGGCGACGAGCCGCGCCATTGTACCGTTCCGTGGCCAAGATACAACCGTTGCGAGAGAAAAAAGCATCGTTTCTCAAGGACTTGTGCAGACACTGGCTCTACAGGGAGTCTGTAGGAGCGGCCTTGTGTCGCGATGGGCTGCGTAGCGGCCCCAGGATTTGAGCCTCATGCAAGATCGCCGGGGCTGCTGCGCAGCACATCGCGGCACAAGGCCGCGCCTACAGATGCAACGCTGGACTCAGGCGTTGCACAATCCTGTGCAAGCGGGTTTGAACCGGACGCGGCGTGCTTGCGAGATCAGAGGGTGATGCCCTGCCCCGCCATGAAGGCCACGAACTGCTCTTCATCCAGCACCTTCACCCCCAGCTCGTTGGCCTTGGTCAGCTTGGAGCCCGCACCGGGGCCGGCGACCACGCAATGGGTCTTGCCTGACACCGAGCCGGCCACTTTCGCACCCAGGCTTTCCAGCTTCTCCTTGGCCACATCCCGGCTCATGCGCTCGAGCGTGCCGGTCAGCACCCAGGTTTGCCCGGCCAGGGGCAGGCCTTCGGCGGATTGCTTCTCGCACGACCAGTGCATGCCAAACTCCAGCAACTGCGCCTCGATTGCACGGGCCAATTGCTGGTTGGCCTCGACCTTGAAGAACTCGCGCACGCCTTCGGCCTGCTTGGTATTGAGCGCCTGGCGCAGGTCGATGCCGTCGGCCGCGATGATCTTGTCCAGGGTGCCAAGCTTGTCCACCAGCTTCTCGGCCCCGGTCGGGCCGACCGAGGGAATGTCCAGCTTGGCGAGCAGGCCAGCCAGCGTGGTGCTGGCGGCGAACTCCGCGCCCAGCTCGCCTTCGTCCTGCAACTGCATACCGGCTGCCAGCAGCGCGTCGATGACCGCGCGGTTGTGTGCATCCTCGAAGAAGTTGTGGATTTCAAAGGCCACTTCCAGGCCGATGTCGGGCAGGTACGTGAGCACTTGCGGCAAGGCCCCCTGTACCCGCGACAGACGGCCCAGCGAACGCGCCAGCACCTTGGCGGTCTCCTCGCCCACATCGGGGATGCCCAGGGCATAGATGAAGCGGGCTAGGGTCGGGCGCTTGCTGGCGTCGATGGCAGCCAGCAGCTTGTTGCTGGACACCTCGGCGAAACCTTCCAGGCCAACGATCTGCTCGAACTGCAAGCTGTACAGATCGGCTGGCGAACGAATCAGCCCTTCGTCCACCAACTGCTCGACGCTCTTCTCGCCCAGGCCGTCGATGTCCATGGCGCGGCGCGACACGTAATGGATAATCGCCTGCTTGAGCTGCGCCGCGCAGCTCAGGCGGCCGACGCAGCGGTACACCGCGCCTTCGCTGGTGGTTGCCTTGCCCTTGCTGCGCTTGACCAGTTGGGTGCGTTCGACGTGCGAGCCGCACACCGGGCAGTGCGTCGGAACCTGCACCGGGCGGGCATCGTCCGGGCGCCGGTCGAGGACAACCTGCATCACCTGCGGAATCACATCACCGGCGCGGCGGATGATCACCGTATCGCCGATCCGCAGGCCCAGCCGGGCGATTTCGTCCATGTTGTGCAGGGTGGCGTTGGACACGGTCACGCCAGCGACCTTGACCGGCTTGAGCCGCGCCACCGGGGTCACCGCACCGGTACGCCCGACCTGGAACTCGACATCGAGCACTTCGGTGAGTTCTTCCATGGCCGGGAACTTGTGAGCAATCGCCCAACGCGGCTCGCGGGCCCGAAAGCCCAGCTCGCGCTGGGAGGCCAGGCTGTTGACCTTGAACACCACGCCGTCGATCTCGTAAGGCAGGTCGTTGCGGCGCGCGCCGATGTCACGGTAGTACTCAAGGCACTGCTCGATGCCCGCCGCATGGCGCAGCTCGCGGCTGATCGGCAGGCCCCAGGTCTTGAGCTTTTCGAGGATGCCGATATGGCTGTCACCGAATGCTTCGGACACCTGGCCCACACCGTAGCAGCAGAACTCCAGCGGACGGCTGGCGGTGATCTTTGAGTCCAGCTGGCGCAGGCTGCCGGCAGCCGCATTGCGCGGGTTGGCGAATGTCTTGCCGCCCGCCTCGGCCTGGGCGGCGTTGAGGCGCTCGAACCCGGCCTTGCTCATGTACACCTCGCCGCGCACTTCGAGCACCGCCGGCCAGCCTTCGCCTTGCAGCTTGAGGGGGATGTTGCGCACGGTGCGCACGTTGGCGCTGATGTCCTCACCGGTGGTGCCGTCGCCACGGGTGGCGCCCTGCACCAACTGGCCGTCGCGGTACAGCAGGCTTACCGCCAGGCCGTCGAGCTTCGGTTCGCAGCTATAGTCCACCGCCGCGCCCGCACCGAACAGGTCACCTGCAGGCAGGTCCAGCCCCTCGACCACACGACGGTCGAAGTCGCGCAGATCGTCTTCCTCAAAAGCGTTGCCCAGGCTGAGCATGGGGATCTCGTGGCGAACCTGGCTGAACGCCGACAGCGCAGCGCCACCCACGCGCTGGGTAGGCGAATCAGGCGTGACCAGGTGCGGGTGCTCGGCCTCCAGGGCCTTGAGCTCATTGAACAGCCGGTCGTATTCGGCGTCCGGCACACTGGGCTCGTCGAGCACGTAGTAGCGATAGTTGTGCTGGTCGAGTTCGGCGCGCAATGCGTGGATTCGGGATTCGGCGGTCATTTTCGTGTTCTCTTGCAAGGCAGGCAGCCAGCGGCATTCAGGCTGAACACTCAAACAAGAGGGGCCGCGTTGCGCCCCTTCACAGGCAAGCCCGCCCCCATAGGGACCGCGCTCGCCATGACAGCTGCGCAAATCCTGTGGGAGCGGGCTTGCCCGCGAAGGGCTGCAAAGCAGCCCCAATCAAATGAGTAACCAGCACCAGCCCCGACAGCCCTCTAGCTTGAATCATCGCAGTACGAACCGAGGCTGGGCTCGCCTGCTCGGGTGTTCAGCGCTTCTGGGTCAGTGCGCGGCGCTCGAACTCGACGATGCGCTGGCGGTAGTGCTCGATGGTCTGGGCAGTCAACACGCTGCGTTGGTCGTCCTTGAGTTCACCGTTGAGTTCGTGGGCGAGCTTGCGCGCGGCAGCCACCATCACGTCGAAGGCCTGCTTGGGATGGCGCGGCCCCGGCAGACCGAGGAAGAAGCTCACCGCACGGGTGCTGAAGTGGTCGATGTCGTCCAGGTCGAACACGCCGGGCTTGACGGCGTTGGCCATGGAGAACAGCACTTCGCCGTGACCGGCCATGCTTTCGTGGCGATGGAAGATGTCCATTTCGCCGAAGCGCAGGCCGCTTTCAAGGATGTTCTGCAGCAGCGCTGGCCCCTTGAAGCCGGCTTCGTCGCGGGAGATGACGCTGATCACCAGCACCTCTTCCACCGGCGGCAGCTCCTTGGCGGCGTTGCTGGAGGTGGCAAAGCCGCTGTTACGGCTGTTGTCGGCGGCCAGTTCTTCATCGCCTTCGTCGAACAAGTCAGGCTCACGCGGCTCGGCAGCCAGACTCAAGTCACCCTGCTGAACCTCGTTGTGCTGGCGCTTGCCACGCTTGGGTTTGCTCGGCCTTGGCTCACGCTCGCGCTCACGGGCCGGGGCGCTCACCGACGGCAGGTCGGTTTCGTCCAGTTCGGGCTCTTTTTGGGTTTCCAGCACACGGGCCGGGCCCAGCACCTCGGCGCTGCCCTCGTCGTCAGGGGCGTTGGCATAGCTGCGGTCCAGACGGAACTTCAACTTGCCCTTGCCGCCGCGCATGCGGCGCCAGCCGTCGAAAAGAATACCGGCGATGACAATGATGCCGATGACGATCAGCCACTCGCGCAGACCGATTTCCATGTAATCCCGTGCCTCTATAAAAAATATGCTTGAAAACAAAGGCTTCAAAGGCCTTTAACACGTGGCGCCAACTCTATGTTCTGACAGGCGTTTTACCCACGCTAGAAACAAGTGCCATAAAGCTAGCACGACCAAAGGCAACTTTACACCGTCTGTCGCTCCTGCCAGGGGAAATACCCGCATGATCATGCCGTTAGGCGTCGACCATGGACATCGCTTGCTCCACATCAACTGCAACAAGGCGTGAACAACCAGGCTCGTGCATGGTCACGCCCATCAATTGATCGGCCATTTCCATGGCAATCTTGTTATGCGTGATGTAGATGAATTGAACGGTTTCACTCATTTCCTTGACCAGGCGGGCATACCGCCCGACGTTGGCGTCGTCCAACGGTGCATCGACTTCGTCGAGCATGCAGAACGGCGCGGGGTTCAACTTGAAGATGGCAAACACCAGCGCCAGGGCGGTCAGTGCTTTCTCGCCGCCAGACAGCAAATGGATCGTGCTGTTCTTCTTGCCGGGCGGGCGCGCCATGATTGTCACCCCTGTATCGAGTAGATCTTCGCCCGTCAGTTCCAGATAGGCGCTGCCGCCACCGAAAACTTTTGGGAAAAGTGCCTGTAATCCGGCATTTATCTGATCAAAGGTATCCTTGAAACGGTTACGGGTTTCCTTGTCGATCTTGCGAATGACGTTTTCCAGGGTCTCCAGCGCCTCTACCAGATCGGCGTCCTGGGCATCCAGGTAACGCTTGCGCTCGGACTGCTGCTCGTACTCCTCGATGGCCGCCAGATTGATCGCACCCAGGCGCTGGATACGCGACTCGACCTGTTCCAGCTCCTGTTCGGTGCCCTGTTCACTGGCATCGGCCTCGAGCGTGGCCAACACGCCCTGAAGATCGTAGCCGTCTACCAGCAGTTGTTCCTGCAACGTTTTGCGCCGTACGTCCAGGCCTTGCGACTCCAGGCGCTGCTGTTCCAGTTGACCGCGCAGCACCTGAGCTTGCTGCTCAGCCTGGGTGCGCCGACGCTCGGCCTCGCGCAGCGCGCGGTCGGCTTCGTCCATATGCAGGCGAGCCTCGCGCATTTCTTCATCCACGCGCATGCGCCGCTCAAGCAGCTCTTCGAGCTTCAGACGAAGTTCTTCGAGCGGCGCCTGGCCTTCTTCGAGGTTCAGGTTCAGTTGTTCCTGGCGCTCGCTCAAGCGCGCGGCCTGTTGCTCGAGACGCTCCAGCGCCTGGCGGGTCGAGTCGTGCTGGGCCCGCAGCGAGCCCAGGCGCACGGCCAGTTGATGGGCGTGATCCTTGTGCTGGCGTGCCTCCTGGCGAACGCGGTCGAGGCCTTCGCGCAAGGTATCGCGGCGGGCCATCAACTGCTCGCGCTGCTCGGTGTGCTGGGCCATCAACTCCAGGGCCTCTTGCAGCAGCAGGCGGGCTTCACCCAGCTGTTCGTGCTCGACGGCGCGCTGTTCCTGCAACTCGGCCAGTTCTTCTTCCAGGCGGCGATGGCGCAGCGCCAACTGTTCGGCACGGGCGCGGCCGGCCGACAGGCGCGCCTTGAGTTCAGCGTGCCGACGGCTTTCATCCTGGCTGCGGCGGCGCAATTGCTCGCGCTGTTGTTCCTGGTCGAGCTGTTGTTCACGCAGGCGCTGCAACTGCTCATCGCACTGTTCAAGCTGTGCCTGCTGTTCGGCTTGCGCATGGCCCAGGCGTTCGATTTCCTGGCCACGGGCGAGCACCCCGCCCTGGGCGTCACCGCCACGGCTGACCCGCAGAAAATGCTGGCCGACCCAGTAGCCGTCGCGACTCACCAGGCTCTGACCCTGGGCCAGCGACCCGCGCTGGGCCAGGGCTTGCTCGAGGGTTTCCACCGGCCGCACCTGGCCCAACCAGGGCGACAGGTCGGTGCGCCCCTGGACTTTATCCAGCAAGCTGCCAGGCACTGGCACGCCTTCACTGCCCTCCAGCAACAGGCGCAACTCGCCCTGCTCCAGGTCGTTGAAAGCGAGCCCGGCGAAGTCGTCGAGCAGCACCGCTTGCAGGTCCGCGCCTAGTACGGTTTCCACCGCCAGCTCCCACCCTGGCTCGACCCGCAGCCCTTCGGCCAGGCGTGGGCGGTGCTCGAGGCCCTGGCTGCGCAGCCAGTCAGCCGCGCCCGCACCAGGTTCCAGGGCAGCTTGCTGCAGCGCCTCTAGGGACGCCAGGCGCCCGCCCAGGCGTTGCAGCTCACCCTGCTGTTGCTGCTGAGCCTGCGCGGCTTGCTGCAACTGTTCGCGCACGCCTTCGAGCTGTTCGACGACCTGCTGCTCCTGCAACTGCAAGTCTTCCAGCAACAGCTCGCAGCTGGCCACCTGCTCGGATAACGCGTCAGTCTCAGCGTCCTGTGGATCCGCACCCAGTTGCGCGTGTTCTTCGCCCAACTTGCGCTGGCGTTCGGCCAGACGTTCAAGGCTGGCCTCCAACTGCGCCGCCCGCGCCTGTTGCACCTCGGCCTGACGACGCGGCTCGGCGGAGCGGGTGTTGAAGCTGTCCCACTGCTCTTGCCAGCCGTGCATGCCCAGCTCGGCTTCTTCCAGGGTCGCGGCAGCTTCTTCGGCAGCGGCCAGGATCAATTCCTGCTCGGGTTCAAGCATGCCCAGCTCTTCACCCAGGGTGGCCAGCAAGGTGCGGTCATGGCCCAAGTGGGATTCGGTTTCAAGACGCGTGCGCTCGGCTTCCTGGAGATCATCCTGCAACTGGCGCAGGCGCTGCTGGCCGTGCTGAATGCTCTGCTCGACACGGGCGATGTCGCCAGCCACCGAGTAGAACCGCCCTTGCACCTGGTTGAAACGCTCGGACAATTCGTGGTGGCCATCACGCAGGCGTTCGATGCTGGCGTCGGCGTTACGCTGCTCGGCCACCAGGGCCTCGAAGGCGATCGACTGGTCACCAATCACCGTCTCGCGCTGGCGCACGCGTTCGTCCAGCTCGCGCCAGCGCAATGCCGACAGGCGCGCCTTGAGCTGGCGCTCCTGGGCCTTGTACTCGCGGTATTTTTCAGCGGCCTGGGCCTGACGATGCAGGCGTTCGAGCTGACGTTCGAGTTCGTCGCGCAGGTCAGTCAGGCGCGCGAGGTTTTCCTGGGTACGACGGATGCGGTTCTCGGTTTCGCGGCGGCGCTCCTTGTACTTGGAAATGCCAGCGGCTTCTTCGATGAAGTTACGCAATTCCTCGGGCTTGGCCTCGATCAACTTGCTGATCATGCCCTGCTCGATGATCGAGTAGCTGCGCGGGCCCAGGCCTGTGCCGAGGAAAATGTCGGTGATATCGCGGCGCCGGCACTTGGTCCCGTTGAGGTAGTAAGTGTTCTGCGCGTCGCGGGTGACCTTGCGGCGGATCGAGATCTCGGCGTAGGCGGCGTATTCACCGACCAAGGTGTTGTCGCTGTTGTCGAACACCAGTTCGATGCTGGCCTGGCTGACCGGTTTGCGGCTGGTGGAGCCGTTGAAGATGACATCGGTCATCGATTCGCCGCGCAGGTTCTTCGCCGAGCTTTCGCCCATCACCCAGCGCACCGCGTCGATGATATTGGACTTGCCGCAGCCGTTGGGGCCTACCACGGCCGCCATGTTGCTGGGGAAGTTGACCGTGGTGGGGTCGACGAACGACTTGAACCCGGCCAGGCGGATGCACTTGAGGCGCATCGGTCAGACCCGCGCCATGGCCGCCAGCACCAACTCGCAACTGCGCTGGCAATAGGCTGCCAGCACTTCGCGGATGGCCGGCAGGTCACGCGCGACCACTGCCTGCAACAGGCGCGCGAACAGGTCGAGGTAATCGGCCATGTTGGCCTGGCGCTGGTCCAGCGCCAGGAAGTAGGCGCGGCTCATGGCCGGGTGCAGGTTCTCGACGGTTTCTTGCAGGTACGGGTTGTTGGCGAACGGATACGCCGCGCGCATCACTGCGAAACTGTCGGCGACGAATGCCTCGATGTCCTGGCATGCGTGGGCCGCTTGCAGACGCTGCTGGATGTCCAGAAACGGGCGCAGGTCAGCCTCCAGGCGCCAATGTTGTGCAACCGCATTGCCCAGCAGGATGTACAGCTCGCCCATCAAGGTGCACAGGCTGCGGATGTTGTGTTCGTCCAATTCGGTCACATGCGCGCCACGGCGCGGCAGGATCGCCACCAAATGGCGCCGTTCGAGGATCAGCAACGCCTCACGCACCGAGCCTCGACTGACGTTGAGGGCCTGGGTGACCTTCTGCTCCTGGATGCGCTCACCGGGCGCGAGTTCGCCGCGGATGATCCGCTCGGCCAGGTAGTGGGCAATTTGCTCGGAGAGGCTGTCCGGCGCCTTGAACGTCATGGTTTTCCTTCGTAATCGGGAGGCTGTGCACAAGCGCGCGATTGTAGCGCACTTGCATCCTGCGCGATGTGCTTTGTGTGACCGCCAGGTCAACTCTTCCGTGCGGCGCGAACTATGCTTGGGAAAACAGTGCATTGTCGCGATTCGGGTAGTGCTCGAGCAAAATCTTGACCTTTGAGTCAGAAAATCATTGACCTTGTGCTCAGCGGTTGCTTAGAGTCCGCCCGAACAACAATAAAACCATTGCGAGGCCTTCCCCGTGATCCAGTTTCTCGTCAACCAGGCGCTGCACAGCGAGCACGCCCTGGACCCGAACATGACGGTGCTGCAATACCTGCGCGAGCACCTGGGCAAAACCGGCACCAAGGAAGGCTGCGCCAGCGGCGACTGCGGTGCCTGCACCGTGGTGGTCGGCGAGCTGGTCGAAGACGACCAAGGCCGGGACAGCCTGCGCTACCGCAGCCTCAATTCCTGCCTGACATTCGTCTCGTCCCTGCATGGCAAGCAGTTGATCAGTGTCGAAGGCCTCAAGCACCAAGGCGAGCTGCATAGCGTGCAGAAAGCCATGGCTGATTGCCATGGTTCGCAATGCGGCTTCTGTACCCCAGGCTTCGTCATGTCGCTGTTCGCCCTGCAAAAGAACAGCACCGGTCACGACCTGCACCAAGCCCAGGAAGCACTGGCCGGCAACCTGTGCCGCTGCACCGGCTACCGGCCGATCCTCGCGGCCGCCGAACAGGCCTGCGCCCAGCCTTGTCGCGACCCGTTCGACGCCCAGCAGGCCCAGACCATCGCCCGCCTCAAGGCCATTGCCCCGCAGCAGACCGGCGAGCTCAACAGCGGCGACAAACGCTGCCTGGTGCCGCTGACCGTGGCTGACCTTGCCGAGCTGTACAGCTCGCACCCCGAAGCGCGCCTGCTGGCGGGCGGCACCGATCTTGCGCTGGAAGTCACCCAGTTTCATCGCAGCTTGCCGGTGATGATCTACGTCGGTCACGTCGCCGAACTCAAGCGCATTGAACGCAGCGCCACGCACCTGGAAATCGGCGCAGCCACCCCGTTGACCGACTGCTACGCGGCACTCAACGCGGAATATCCCGACTTCGGCGAGCTGCTGCACCGCTTCGCGTCACTGCAAATCCGCAATCAGGGTACCCTGGGCGGCAACATCGGCAATGCTTCGCCGATTGGTGACTCACCGCCCCTGCTGATTGCATTGGATGCGCAGATCGTCCTGCGCCAGGGCGAACGCCAGCGCACCTTGGCGCTGGAAGACTACTTCATCGACTACCGCATCACCGCGCGCCAGGACAGCGAGTTCATCGAGAAGATCATCGTGCCGCGCGCCAGCAACGACTGGACGTTCCGCGCCTACAAAGTGTCCAAACGCCTGGACGATGATATTTCTGCGGTGTGTGCGGCGTTCAACCTGAGCCTGGAAAATGGCATGGTCAGCGGTGTGCGCATTGCCTTCGGCGGCATGGCCGCGATTCCCAAGCGCGCCCGCGCCTGTGAGGCCGCGCTACGCGGAAAAGCCTGGAACCCGGCCACGCTGGAGCGCGCCTGCCAGGCCCTGGCCGAGGACTTCACCCCGCTCAGCGATTTCCGCGCCAGCTGCGAATACCGCCTGTTGACCGCGCAAAACCTGCTGCGCAAGTACTTCATCGAACTGCAATCGCCGCACATCGAAACCCGGGTGACCGCCTATGTCTAACCATCATGCCGTCAAGAGCCAGGCCGAAATGGCCGCATTGTTCAGCCAGGACCTGACCACCGGGGTCGGCCGCAGCCTCAAGCACGAAAGCGCCGACAAGCACGTGGCCGGTGAAGCGGTGTACATCGACGACCGCCTGGAATTCCCCAATCAATTGCACGTGTTCGCGCGCACCGCAGACCGTGCCCACGCACGCATCCTGCGTATCGACACACGCCCCTGCTACCAGTTCGAGGGGGTGCGCATCGCCATCACCCATGAAGATATCCCGGGCCTCAAAGACATCGGACCGGTGGTGGCAGGCGACCCGCTGCTGGCCATCGACAAGGTCGAATTCTTCGGCCAGCCGGTGCTCGCGGTAGCGGCACGTGACTTGGATACCGCGCGCCGTGCGGCCATGGCGGCAATCATCGAATATGAAGACCTGGAGCCTGTGCTGGATGTAGTCCAGGCCCTGCGTAACAAGCACTTCGTACTCGACAGCCATACCCACCAGCGCGGCGACGCAGCGGCCGCCTTGGCCAGCGCGCCGCACCGTATCCAGGGCAGCCTGCATATCGGCGGCCAGGAGCACTTTTACCTGGAAACCCAGATCAGCTCGGTAATGCCTGGCGAAGACGGCGGCATGATCGTGTACTGCTCCACCCAGAACCCCACCGAGGTGCAGAAGCTGGTAGCCGAGGTCCTGGATGTGCCGATGCACAAGGTCGTGGTGGACATGCGCCGCATGGGCGGCGGTTTCGGCGGCAAGGAAACCCAGGCGGCCAGCCCGGCGTGCCTGTGCGCAGTGATCGCGCACCTGACTGGCCAGCCCACCAAGATGCGCCTGCCGCGTGTCGAAGACATGATGATGACCGGCAAGCGTCACCCGTTCTACGTCGAATACGACGTGGGCTTCGACGACAGCGGTCGCCTGCACGGGATCAACTTCGACCTGGCCGGCAACTGCGGCTACTCGCCAGACTTGTCCGGCTCGATCGTCGACCGCGCCATGTTCCACGCTGACAACGCCTACTACCTGGGCGACGCCACGGTGCACGGCCACCGCTGCAAGACCAACACCGCCTCCAACACCGCCTATCGCGGTTTCGGCGGCCCGCAGGGGATGGTCGCCATCGAGCAGGTGATGGACCACATCGCCCGCCACTTGGCGCTGGACCCACTGGCGGTGCGCAAGGCCAACTACTACGGCAAGACCGAGCGCAACGTCACCCACTACTACCAAACCGTCGAGCACAACATGCTCGAAGAGATGACGGCCGAACTCGAAGCCAGCAGCGACTATCCTGAGCGCCGCGAGTCGATCCGCCGCTTCAATGCCAACAGCCCGGTGCTGAAAAAAGGCCTAGCGCTGACCCCGGTGAAGTTCGGCATCTCGTTCACCGCCACCTTCCTCAACCAGGCTGGCGCCTTGATCCACATCTATACCGACGGCAGCATCCACCTCAACCACGGCGGTACCGAGATGGGCCAGGGCCTCAATACCAAGGTCGCGCAGGTGGTGGCCGAGGTGTTCCAAGTGGATATCAGCCGCATCCAGATCACCGCCACCAACACCGACAAGGTGCCCAACACCTCGCCGACCGCCGCATCCAGTGGCGCCGACCTGAACGGCAAGGCCGCGCAGAACGCCGCCGAAATCCTCAAGAAACGCCTGACCGAGTTCGCCGCCCGGCACTACAACGTGACCGAGGAAGACGTCGAGTTTCGCAACGGACATGTGCGCGTGCGCGACCAGATCGTCAGTTTCGAACAGCTGGTGCAGCTGGCGTACTTTGCCCAGGTGTCGCTGTCGACCACCGGTTTCTATCGCACGCCGAAAATCTTCTACGACCGTACCCAGGCCCGTGGCCGGCCGTTCTACTACTACGCCTTCGGCGCCGCCTGCGTGGAGGTGATCGTCGATACTTTGACCGGCGAGTACAAGATGCTGCGTGCCGACATCCTGCATGATGTGGGCGATTCGCTGAACCCGGCCATCGATATTGGCCAGGTGGAGGGCGGCTTCATCCAGGGCATGGGCTGGCTGACCACCGAGGAACTGGTCTGGAACGCCAAGGGCAAGCTGATGACCAACGGCCCGGCCAGCTACAAGATCCCGGCAGTGGCCGACATGCCGATCGACATGCGCGTGAAACTGGTGGAGAACCGCAAGAACCCTGAGGACACGGTGTTCCATTCCAAGGCCGTGGGCGAGCCGCCGTTCATGCTCGGCATCGCCGCCTGGTGCGCGATCAAGGATGCCGTGGCAAGCATCGCCGACTATCGCGTGCAGCCTAACATCGACGCCCCCTCGACCCCGGAGCGGGTGCTCTGGGGCTGCGAGCAGATGCGCAAGGCAGTGGCTGCCGCGCAACCTGCAGAGCAGCAACTGGAACCCGTTAACCACTGACACCGCTGGCCACTGTAGGAGCGGCCCCAGGGCCTGTGCAGTCATGACGATTAGAGCTGCTGTGCAGCCCTTTCGCGGCACGAGGCCGCTCCTACAAGGGACCGCGCCGCATTTGAGAGAGGCAGTATCATGCACCAATGGATCAACGCCCTCGCCGACCATCAATCGCGCGGCGAACCCTGCGTACTGGTGACCATCATCGAGGAGCGCGGCTCGACCCCGCGCAATGCCGGCTCGAAAATGGTGGTCAGCGCCAGCGCGCTGTACGACACCATCGGCGGCGGCCACCTGGAGTTCAAGGCGCTGCACATCGCCCGGCAGATGCTCGAAGAACACCGCATGACTCCGCACCTGGAGCGCTTCAGCCTGGGCGCGAGCCTTGGCCAGTGCTGCGGCGGCGCCACGGTGCTGCTGTTCGAGCCGATGACCGGCGTGCAGGCTGAGATCGCCGTGTTCGGCGCAGGCCATGTGGGCCGTGCTCTGGTACCCTTGCTCGCGGCCCTGCCCTGCCGGGTGCGCTGGATCGATTCGCGCGAGCAGGAATTCCCTGAACACATCCCCGCCGGTGTGACCCAGGTGGTGAGCGAGGAGCCGGTCGACGAAGTGGCCGAGCTGCCTGCGGGCTGCTACTGCATCGTCATGACCCACAACCATGCGCTCGACCTGGAACTGACCGCCGCCATCCTCAGGCGCAACGATTTTGCCTGGTTCGGCCTGATCGGTTCGAAGACCAAACGCGTCAAGTTCGAACACCGCTTGCGCGAACGCGGCTTCGACGACGCCCTGATGGCGCGCATGCGCTGCCCAATGGGCCTGGCCGAGGTCAAGGGCAAGCTGCCGATCGAGATCGCTGTGTCCATCGCCGCAGAAATCATTGCCACCTACAACGCCTGTTTCGGCCAGCACGACGCTGGCGCCAACTCAGGCCCGATTGCCCAACTGCTGCCCGCCTCGCGGCGCAGCCAAGCCGTTTGACGAGAGCCTTATGAGCGCAACCCGCAAAGCCTACCGAGCCGCCATCCTGCACAGCGTTGCCGACCCTGCCGAGGTCGGCCTGGAAGCGTCCTGCGAGTACTATGAAGACGGTCTGCTGGTGGTTGACGACGGTCGCATCAGCGCACTCGGCCATGCCAGTGAGCTGCTGCCGACGCTGGATGCCGACATCGAGGTGGTGCACCATCAGCACGCCCTGATCACCCCCGGCTTCATCGACACCCACATCCACTTTCCGCAGACCGGCATGATCGGCTCGTATGGCGAGCAACTGCTGGACTGGCTGAACACCTACACCTTCCCCTGCGAAAAGCAATTTGCCGACAAGGCGCATGCCGACCAGGTGGCGAAGATCTTCCTCAAGGAGCTGCTGCGCAACGGCACCACCACCGCGCTGGTGTTCGGTAGCGTACACCCCGAATCGGTCAATGCCTTGTTCGAGGAGGCCGAGCGCCTGGACCTGCGGATGATCGCCGGCAAGGTGATGATGGACCGCAACGCCCCTGACTACCTGACCGACACCCCCGAGTCGAGCTACCGCGACAGCAAGGCGCTGATCCAGCGCTGGCACGGCAAGGGCCGCCTGCACTACGCCGTGACGCCACGTTTCGCGCCGACCAGCACCCCCGAGCAACTGCGCGCGGCCGGCCAGTTGCTCAAGGAGCACCCTGGCGTGTACCTGCACACCCACCTGTCGGAGAACCTCAAGGAGATCGACTGGGTAAAGGCACTGTTCCCCGAGCAGAATGGCTACCTGGACGTCTACGACCACTTCGAGCTGCTCGGCGAACGCTCGGTGTTCGCCCACGGGGTACACCTGTGCGACGAGGAGTGCCAGCGCCTGGCCGAGACCGGTTCGGCGGTGGCGTTCTGCCCTACCTCCAACCTGTTCCTGGGCAGTGGGCTGTTCAACCTGCCCCAGGCCGAGCGTTTCAAGGTCAATGTCGGCTTAGGCACCGACGTTGGCGCAGGCACCAGCTTCTCGCTGCTCAATACCCTGAACGAGGCCTACAAGGTGATGCAGCTGCAAGGCGCGCGCCTGCACCCGTACAAGTCACTGTACCTGGCCACCTTGGGGGGGGCCCGGGCACTGCGCCTGGACGAGCGTATCGGCAGCCTGCGTCCCGGCAACGACGCCGACTTCGTGGTGCTCGACTACCAGGCAACGCCGCTGCTGGACTACCGCATTCAGCAATCGAAGAGCATCGAGGAAACCTTGTTCGTGCTGACCACTCTGGGCGATGACCGCACGGTGCGCGAAACCTATGCCGCCGGTCGCTGCGTGCACCAGCGCTAAAAACGCGAAGGGGCCGCTATGCGGCCCCATTTCAGTCAACCAGGCAAACGATCAACCCTTGGCGGCAGCCTTGGGCTTCTTCAGCAGGTGCGAGAACACCGCGTGCAGGTCGTCCGAGGCGCTGTCTTCGTCCAGGTTCAACTTGCTGTCGATGTGGTCCATGTGGTGCATCATCAGGTTCACTGCCTGCTGCGCGTCGCGTGCCTCGATGGCATCGATCAGCTGCATGTGCTCGTCATAGGAGCAGTGCGAGCGGTTGCCGCTTTCGTACTGGGCGATGATCAGCGAAGTCTGCGACACCAGGCTGCGCTGGAAGCTCACCAGCGGTGCATTGCCAGCGGCTTCAGCAAGTTTGAGATGGAACTCGCCGGACAGGCGAATGCCAGCGCCACGGTCGCCACGCGAGAAACTGTCGCGCTCCTCGCGCACCATCTGGCGCAGCTCGTTGAGTTGCTCGTGAGTGGCGTGCTGCACCGCAAGCTCGGTGATGGCGCGCTCGACCATACGTCGCGAGAAAAATACCTGGCGGGCCTCTTCGACCGTTGGGCTGGCCACCACCGCGCCGCGGTTGGGCCGCAGCAGCACCACGCTCTCGTGGGCCAGGCGCGACAGTGCGCGACGGATGATGGTGCGGCTGACACCGAAGATCTCACCCAGCGCTTCCTCGCTCAACTTGGTGCCCGGCGCGAGGCGCTGTTCGAGAATGGCCTCGAAGATGTGCGCGTAGACGATATCGTCCTGGGTACCGCTGCGGCCGGCCTTGCCGGTGCGCGCAGGTTTTTTCAGAGGTTGCAGCTGTTCGTTCATGGGCTCTCGAGCACGAAGGATCTGCCAGTCGAACCGTGACTGTAACGCCTGTCAGCGGGTATATGGCAAGTCCGGGAGTTGTTGGTAGGCCAAGGTATGGCGCCATTGTACACAGGCTGCCCCGTTTCTGCAGGTGGCCTTTTACCTATATAGCCGTTGTACGGCAGTTTCTGCGCAGGAAAGATAAAACATTATTTGCATTCTTTGTACACAAAAGCATAATCCTGCGAGCAACTTCCTGACCCGGCAGTCAACAAAATGGTCGGACGTCTGCCACACCTCTCCCACGAAGCCCCCAAGTGCATCGCTCAGGATCCGGCTTCGAACAACAAGAAAGATTGAGGAGTACTCGCTGTGGAAAGCCGCAAATCCGAAGCACCTACGCTGGATCTCGCCCCACCGCTCGAAACGGGCTGGCTGGAACGGATTTTCAAACTCAAGCGACACGGCAGCACCGTGAAGACCGAACTGATCGCCGGGGTGACCACCTTCATCACCATGGCCTATATCATCTTCGTCAACCCCAACATCATGGCCGACGCTGGTATCGACCACGGCGCAGCGTTCGTCGCCACCTGCATCGCTGCCGCCCTGGGCTGCCTGCTGATGGGCCTGTACGCCAACTGGCCGGTAGGGCTGGCGCCGGGCATGGGGCTCAATGCGTTCTTCACCTACACCGTGGTCGGCACCATGGGCTACACCTGGCAGGCCGCGCTGGGGGCGGTGTTCATCTCGGGCGTGCTGTTCATGTTCCTGACCCTTTCGCGGGTGCGTGAATGGCTGCTCAACAGCATTCCGGTCAGCCTGCGCCACGCCATGGGCGCAGGCGTGGGGCTGTTTCTCGGGCTGATCGGCCTGAAGACCGCCGGTATCGTCGTCGACAGCCCGGCCACGCTGATCAAGCTCGGCTCGCTGCACGAGCCCGCGCCGCTGCTGGCGGCGCTGTGCTTCCTGATGATCGCGATCCTCAGCTACAAGCGGGTGTTCGGCGCCATTCTGATCAGCATCATCAGCGTGACCCTGGCCGGCTGGGGCCTGGGGCTGGTGCAGTTCGCAGGGGTGCTGTCGATGCCGCCAAGCCTGGCGCCGACCTGGATGGCCATGGACGTGGCCGGGGTGTTCAACGTGAGCATGATCAGCGTGGTGCTGGCGTTTCTCTTCGTGCACATGTTCGACACCGCCGGCACATTGATGGGCGTGGCCCAGCGCGCAGGGCTGGTGGCCGCGGATGGGCGCATCGAAAACCTGTCACGGGCGCTCAAGGCCGATAGCGCGTCGAGCGTGTTCGGCGCCGCGGTGGGCGTACCGCCGGTGACCAGCTATGTGGAAAGCGCTGCCGGTGTCGCGGCCGGTGGGCGTACCGGCCTGACGGCCGTGGTGGTCGGCCTGCTGTTCGTCGCGGCAATGTTCTTCGCCCCGCTGGCCGGAATGATTCCGGCCTATGCAACAGCAGGTGCGCTGATCTACGTGGCGATGCTGATGATGGGCAGCATGGCGCACATCCATTGGGACGAGGCCACCGACAGCATTCCGGCAATCGTCACGGTGATCATGATGCCGCTGACATTCTCGGTTGCCGACGGTATCGCGCTGGGCTTCATCAGCTACGTGGCGCTGAAGGCGGGCACGGGCAAGTACAAGGAAATCTCCGCCAGCCTGTGGGTGCTGTGCGTGATCTTCATTGCCAAGTTCGTGTTTCTCTGAGGCCCTCGCTTCAGCAAAGGGCGCTTGCGCGCCCCTTTGTCAACTGGCGCGTGCCTCCATTACAGGCAATGCGCGAGCCAGCTATTAAAACAGCCGGCGAATTCACTAAATATCAAGACCCGAAAGCTCGGATGTAATTGACCTCAACACCGATGCCCTCCAAGAAACCGCTTAATTTATATAGATTCTCGAAGGGGGGCTGAAAGTGACCAGAATGATTATTGAGGGATATCTTACCTCCATCACCGATAAAGACATACCCGGCGCTGATTACGCTCTCCCCAAGGCCTTTCGTGCCATAACCCAGCCCCGAAAATTCGGCAAGGCTGCCGTGGCTAGGCATCGTGGGATCATCCCGGCTGCTGAACACGACAAACTTTTCCTCTTGGGTGAATACAAACTTGTGATTCAGCCCTGGATCCAGTTGCTCAAAGCCGCTTTTGCTCGTGACCACCCTGTACTGGGTCGAGGCTTTTTTAACTTGTGCTTTCGCATGAGCCATCTCCTCGGCCATGTTCCAGTATTGATTATTCGTGAGCCCCCTGTCCTCGGTGAGCGACTTATAAAGACTGGCGACCCGCTGAACCAAACGACCCACTGGTCGGGCACCGTTCCTGAAAATGGGCCAATTGCCAGTGGGGTCCAGCCCATTGACAGGGTCATTCAGGCAGTAAGCGTAGGCATTGATCCCCCCCTTGAGAAACGGACTCAAAACGTCTGGGCTGATGAACCGCATTAAACAAGGGCTGTACAGACGGCGCCCATTTCCGAGTGCGTGGCATTGCAGCACACCGTCAAGAAACTGGCCTGTGAAACCCAATACCGTGATCGGCGCTGGTTGAGTGCGCCTGTAACCATAGGGTGAATACGCAGTGTTCATTGGCCGTGCTCTTCACTTGCCACAGGAGACCCGATGATGACCAATGCACCCAAACGTGGCTACTGACAGAAATGTCAGTCACCTCGATGATGCCATTTGAAGTCGGAGAAACAGCAAACGAAAAAAAGCCCGCCAGTGTGAGAGCGGGCCAAGGACCTACGAAGATTCTTCTAGCGACCAACTAGCTTCCACGGTAGGTCGAGTAACTGTACGGCGAGATCAGCAGCGGCACGTGGTAGTGCTCCTGTTGCTGATCGATGCCAAAGCGCAGTACCACCACGTCGAGGAACGCGGTATCCGGCAGTTTCACACCGCGCGCGCGGTAGTAGTCACCGGCGCTGAACTGCAATTGGTAGACGCCCGTCCGGTAGTCGTCGCCCTGCAGTAGCGGCGCATCGACGCGGCCGTCGCTGTTGGTCAGGGCGGTGTGCACCAGTTCCAACTGCTGGCCTTCGACACGGTACAACTCGACCTTGATCGAGCTGCCCGGGCAGCCGTGCGCGGCATCCAGTACGTGTGTGGTCAAACGTCCCATGTGCTTGTCGCCTCTTGTCATATGCGTGGGCAGAAAATACACGCCAGCCAACCGGCGCCGAGCCTGCGGTGAGCGCGAATGCAGCCATTAAGACAGTTTATCAATAAATTGTACACAATTTTTTGAACCCTTCCGCGCCGCTTCGCGCAGCCGCCCCAAAACGGGGCCAGCCATCGCTGAACAAGGCCCCATGCCGGTGCCAACAGCATTAACTGACCATTCAGGCAGGTTTCTTGCAGGGCTTTTCGGCACGACGGATGGGAAGAAATGCAGAAAAACAGGCTTACAAAAGATTTAAGAAGTTGTATACAATCATCCCATCTGGTGGTGCGACATCCCGACGCGGCGCACCCACCCCGCACTAACGCACAAGAAGGAAGACTGCAGTGAGCGCTGACTATCCTCGCGACCTGATCGGTTACGGCAACAATCCCCCCCATCCGCAATGGCCGGGGAATGCCCGCATTGCACTGTCCTTCGTGCTCAACTATGAAGAAGGTGGCGAACGCAACATCCTGCACGGCGACAAGGAATCCGAAGCCTTCCTCTCCGAAATGGTCGCTGCCCAGCCCTTGCAGGGCGTGCGTAACATGAGCATGGAATCGCTCTACGAATACGGCAGCCGCGCCGGCGTCTGGCGCCTGCTCAAGCTGTTCAAGGACAGCGGTGTGCCACTGACCATCTTCGCCGTAGCCATGGCCGCCCAGCGCCATCCTGATGTGATCCGCGCCATGGCCCAGGCCGGCCACGAGATCTGCAGCCACGGTTACCGCTGGATCGACTACCAGTACATGGACGAGGCGCAAGAGCGCGAGCACATGCTCGAAGCCATCCGCATCCTCACCGACCTCACCGGCGAACGCCCGCTGGGCTGGTACACCGGCCGCACCGGGCCGAACACCCGTCGCCTGGTGATGGAAGAAGGCGGTTTCCTGTACGACAGCGACACCTACGACGACGACCTGCCCTACTGGGAGCCGAACAACCCCACCGGCAAGCCGCATCTGGTGATCCCCTACACCCTGGATACCAACGACATGCGCTTCACCCAGGTACAGGGTTTCAACTGCGGCGAGCAGTTCTTCCAGTACCTCAAGGATGCCTTCGACGTGCTCTACGCCGAAGGTGCCGAGGCGCCGAAAATGCTCTCGATCGGCCTGCACTGCCGCCTGGTCGGCCGCCCCGCGCGCCTGGCCGCGCTCAAGCGCTTCGTCGACTATGCCAAGAGCCATGAACAGGTCTGGTTCGCCCGTCGCGTGGACATCGCACGCCACTGGCACGCCACCCACCCGTACAAGAAAGAGAACGCCTGATGACCGCCTTCAAGACCCTCAAGCCCTCCACCCTAAGCCGCGCGGCCTTCGTCGAGGCGTTCGCCGACATCTACGAGCATTCGCCGTGGGTCGCCGAAAAAGCCTATGACCTGGGCCAGCTGGCCGAGCTGGACGAGGTCGAGGCGTTGCACCAGCGCATGAGCGATATCCTGCTCAGCGCCAGCCAAACCGAGCAACTGGCCTTGATCAATGCGCACCCGGACCTGGCCGGTAAAGCCGCCATCCAGGGCGAGTTGACCGAATCGAGCACCAACGAGCAAGCCGGTGCCGGCATCCACCAGTGCACCGCCGAAGAGTTTGCCCGTTTTACCGAACTCAACGACGCCTACAAGGCCAAGTTCCAGTTCCCGTTCATCATGGCTGTCAAGGGCAGCAACCGGCACCAGATCCTGGCCGCCTTCGAAAAGCGCATCCACAACGACCAGGATGCCGAGTTCAAGGAAGCCTTGGCGCAGATCAACCTGATCGCCCTGTTCCGCCTTTTGCAGCTTTGAGGACTCAAGGCAAGCCTGGCCCGAGTGCGTGACGCGAGCGCACCCAGGGCCTGGCTGGCCGGTCCACCCAACATCGATAAAAACGAACATACAGAAGAGATAACCGCATGCGCACCCTGATGATCGAGCCCCTGACCAAAGAAGCCTTCGCCCCGTTCGGTGACGTGATCGAAACCGATGGCAGCGACCACTTCATGATCAACAACGGCTCGACCATGCGCTTTCACAAGCTCGCCACGGTCGAAACCGCCGAGCCTGAAGACAAGGCGATCATCAGCATCTTCCGCGCCGACGCGCTGGACATGCCGCTGACCGTGCGCATGCTGGAACGCCATCCGCTGGGCAGCCAGGCTTTCATCCCGCTGCTCGGCAACCCCTTTCTGATCGTGGTCGCGCCGGTTGGCGATGCACCTGTATCAGGCTTGGTCCGAGCCTTCCGCAGTAATGGCAGGCAGGGCGTTAATTACCATCGCGGCGTCTGGCACCATCCGGTGCTGACGATCGAAAAGCGGGATGACTTCCTGGTGGTTGATCGCAGTGGTTCCGGTAACAACTGCGATGAGCATTACTTCCCCGAGGAACAGATGTTGATCCTCAATCCCCACCAATAAGAAAGGTCGGTCATCCAAGGGGCTGTACGACAGGCCTCGAGCCGCGATCGGGCAAGGCGAAAACACGCGAGAACGCGCCATTTGCAGGTTGCAGATGCGCATTCGACGCCGGTTTTCGACCTGGTTTGATCGCAGCATAGGCGTCGTCCGTGCAATCCCCGCGCGGTGACTGGCGAGAGGTACATACTGTGGAAGCACACCTTCACGAATGGCTGAACCTGAGCATTCGCTGGGTTCACATGATCACCGGTGTCGCCTGGATCGGCGCATCGTTCTACTTCGTCTGGCTTGAAAACAACCTGAACCGGAGCAATCCGCGCGACGGCCTGTCGGGTGACCTCTGGGCCATCCACGGCGGTGGTATCTACCACCTTGAAAAATACAAGCTGGCGCCGCCGAAGATGCCCGAGAACCTGCACTGGTTCAAATGGGAAGCCTACTTCACCTGGATGTCCGGGATCGCCCTGCTGTGCGTGGTGTTCTACTGGAACCCGACGCTCTACCTGCTGGCCCCTGGCAGCAGCCTGAGCGGTGCCGAAGGCGTGGCCATCGGTATTGGCTCGCTGGTCGCCGGCTGGTTCATCTACGACTTCCTGTGCGACTCGCCCCTGGGCAAGCAACCGGCCCTGCTCGGTGGCGTACTGTTCGTACTGATCATCGCGGCGTGCTTCGGCTTCAGCCTGGTGTTCAGCGGCCGCGGCGCCTACCTGCACACCGGTGCGATCATCGGCACCATCATGGTCGGCAACGTGTTCCGCATCATCATGCCGGCCCAGCGCCAGTTGGTAGCGGCAATCGCGAACAACACCACCCCCGATCCGGTCCTGCCGGCCAAGGGCCTGCTGCGTTCGCGCCATAACAACTACTTCACCTTGCCGGTGCTGTTCATCATGATCAGCAACCACTTCCCGAGCACCTACGGCAGCCAGTACAACTGGCTGATCCTGGCCGGGATCGCAGTGGCTGCGGTGCTGATCCGCCACTACTTCAACACCCGCCACGACAGCAACAAGTACGCCTGGACCCTACCGGTCGGCGCCCTGGCGATGATCTGCCTGGCCTACGTCACCGGCCCCAAGCCGCTGCCGACCGCCCCAGAGCAGGCCGCCGCGAAGATCGAGTACCAGCCACTGCCAGCCACCGCCGTGGGTGGCAAGAGCGCCGCCGAACTGCGCGCCGAGGAAGCTGCCAAGGCCGCCCAGGCCCCTGCCGCTACCGCCGAGGCACCTGCCCAGGCCAGCGCCCAGGCGTCGGGCGCTGGTTTTGACAAGATCCACAACGTCATTCAGGAGCGTTGCACCGTATGCCACTCGGCCAAGCCGACCAGCCCACTGTTCAGCGCAGCGCCTGCCGGCGTGATGTTCGACACCCCGCAGCAGATCCAGGCCCAAGCCGCGCGCATCCAGGCGCAAGCGGTTGCCAGCCAGATCATGCCGCTGGGCAACATCACCCAGATGACCGCCGAGGAACGCAAGCTGGTCGGCGACTGGATCGCCAAGGGCGCCCAGGTCAATTGATCGAGCTGCAAGTCTCACGCTGCGAGTAGTCAGCAACAAGCAAGCATCGAGTGTCAGGCTCCAAGGCGGGAATCCAAGCTTTTTCCTGAAGCTTGCCGCTTGGGGCTTGCCGCTTGGCTCCGAGAATAAAAACAAAACTCGAGGTGCTGCATGTCCGAGTCACCCAAGGCGTACATTCCGGTTGCGCCGCCGCGACAGCCCCTGCCCCTGTTCCAGCTGATCCTGGTAGGTCTGCAACATGTTCTGCTGATGTACGGCGGCGCCATCGCCGTGCCGCTGATCATCGGCCAAGCAGCGGGCTTGTCCCGCGAGGAAATCGCCTTCCTGATCAACGCCGACCTGCTGGTCGCCGGCGTTGCCACGATCATTCAATCCTTCGGTATCGGCCCGGTCGGCATCCGCATGCCGGTAATGATGGGCGCCAGCTTCGCGGCGGTCGGTAGCATGGTGGCCATGGCCGGCATGCCCGGTGTCGGCTTGCAGGGGATCTTCGGCGCGACCATCGCCGCCGGGTTCTTCGGCATGCTGATCGCGCCGTTCATGTCCAAGGTCGTGCGTTTCTTCCCGCCTCTGGTGACCGGCACGGTCATCACCTCGATTGGCCTGTCGCTGTTCCCGGTGGCAGTCAACTGGGCCGGTGGCGGTCAACAGGCCGAGACCTTCGGCTCGCCAATCTACCTGATGGTCGCAGGCCTGGTGCTGGCAGTGATCCTGCTGATCAACCGTTTCATGCGCGGCTTCTGGGTCAACGTGTCGGTGCTGGTGGGCATGGGCCTGGGTTATGTGCTGGCCGGCTCCATCGGTATGGTCGACCTCTCGGGCCTGGACCAGACGCCATGGCTGCAAGTGGTCACGCCGCTGCACTTCGGCATGCCGACCTTTAGCCTGGCGCCGATTCTGTCGATGTGCCTGGTGGTGGTGATCATCTTCGTCGAGTCCACTGGCATGTTCCTGGCCCTGGGCAAGGTGACCCATCGCGAAGTGACCCCGGGGATGCTGCGGCGCGGCCTGCTGTGCGATGCCGGTGCGTCGTTCATCGCCGGGTTCTTCAACACCTTCACCCACTCCTCGTTCGCGCAGAACATCGGCCTGGTACAGATGACCGGGGTACGCTGCCGCTACGTCACGGTAATGGCCGGGGGACTGCTGATCCTGCTCAGCCTGCTGCCCAAGGCCGCCTTCCTGATCGCCTCGATTCCGCCTGCGGTACTGGGCGGTGCGTCCATCGCCATGTTCGGCATGGTCACCGCCACCGGGATCAAGATTCTCCAGGAAGCGGACATCAGCGATCGGCGCAACCAGTTGCTGGTCGCGGTCAGCGTCGGTTTCGGGCTGATCCCGGTGGTGCGCCCTGAGTTCTTCGCGCAGATGCCGCAATGGATGGAGCCCATCACCCACAGCGGCATCGCCATGGCCACCCTCAGCGCCTTGGTGTTGAACCTGCTGTTCAACATCCTTGGGGGAGCCGAGCGCGCCGTGCACAACGACGCCTGCCACCCGCATTGAGCCTGTAAGGGGCGACACCTGCCGCCCCGCTCAAGCCACGCAAACGACACCGTCGGCCCGCCGGAATGGGCCGCCCGGGGCGCCTGCGCGCCGAAAAAACCGCTAACAAAAACAATAAGTCCGGGAATCACCACATGAAGCGCATCACCACATCGCTGTTGCTGGGCAGCAGCCTGCTGGCCACTCTCCCCTCGCATGCAGGCGAATGGCTGCAGTGGCACGGCGAAAGCCTGACCTACCTGTACGGCAAGGACTTCAAGGTCAACCCCGATATCCAGCAGACCATCACCTTCGAACACGCCAACAAGTGGAAGTACGGCGACACGTTCCTGTTCATCGACAAGATCTTCTACAACGGCAAGGCCGACCCAGGCAAAGGCGTCACCACCTACTACGGCGAGTTCAGCCCACGCCTGTCGTTCGGCAAGATCCTCGACCGCAAGTTGGCCCTCGGCCCGGTCAAGGACGTGCTGCTGGCCATGACCTACGAGCGTGGCGAGGGCGACAACCAAGCCTACCTGATTGGCCCAGGCCTGGACCTCGACATCCCCGGCTTCAACTACTTCACCCTGAACTTCTACGTGCGCAACACCGAAGGGCCACGCCCCGGCGACAACGTGTGGCAGATCACCCCCGGCTGGTCCTACACCCTCCCGGTGGGCAAGTCCGACATCCTGATCGACGGCTACATGGACTGGGTACCGGACAACGACCAGAACAGCCGCGGCACCTACCATGCCAACCTGCACTTCAACCCACAGGTCAAGTACGACCTGGGCAAGGCCCTGAACATCGGCGCCAAGCAGCTCTACGTCGGCTTCGAATACAGCTACTGGAAGGACAAATACGGCATCGACAGCCGTGGCAACCTGCAAAGCAACCAAAGCGTGGCCAGCGCGCTGGTCAAGGTTCATTTTTAACAACCTGACCAGTCGCACAAGTTTGTAGCATGACGCTCCAGGAAGGAGCACTTGAGGACCGGCGCGCAAGCCAGTAATCTGCGCGCCCCCTCGATCGGGGCAGGACGGATCCTGCCCGCGTTTGCTGACCGCTCAGTCAATGAATTCGGGCGGTTGGCCAACGTGTTGCCAGCCTGAAACACCCATTTCATCCGTTCAGAAAGCCGTCGAGCAGGATGGTTGCGCCCAACCCGGAAAAGTTGGCGCAGCTCTTGCCAAACAGCTGTGGCCAATCGAAAAAAGCTGACTCAAAAGACAAAAACAGCGCCCGAGCGCTGACAACAGATCCACATCAAGGGAGCGACACACGCAATGCGCATCATCAATAGCCTGATCCTCGCCGGCGGCCTGCTGGCCTGCGGCGCCAGCCAAGCCGACGACCTGCTGCAGTGGCAGAACAACAGCCTCACCTACCTGTGGGGCAAGGGCTTCAAGGTCAACCCGCAGATCCAGCAGACCGTCACCTTCGAACACGCCGATGCGTGGAAGTACGGCGACAACTTCCTCTTCGTCGACAAGATCTTCTACCAAGGCAAGAAAGACGAGGGCAACGGCCCGAACACCTACTACGGCGAGATCAGCCCACGCCTTTCGTTCGGCAAGATCTTCGACCAGAAGCTGGAGTTCGGCCCGGTCAAGGACGTGCTGTTGGCCATGACCTACGAGTTCGGCGAGGGTGACACCGAATCCTACCTGATCGGCCCAGGCTTCGACCTGGACCTCCCAGGCTTCGACTACTTCCAGCTGAACTTCTATCAACGCACCACCGACGGCAGCCGCGCCGGCGACAACGTCTGGCAGATCACCCCGGTATGGTCCTACACCCTGCCGGTCGGCTCGTCCGATATCCTGATCGACGGCTTCATGGACTGGGTGGTGGACAACGACGAAAACCGCCACGGCACCTACCAGGCCAACCTGCACTTCAACCCGCAGATCAAGTACGACCTGGGCAAGGCCCTGCACCTGGGCGAGAAGCAGTTGTATGTGGGTGTCGAGTACGACTACTGGAAAAACAAGTACGGGATCAAGGACAGTGACGGTTTCACCACCGACCAGAACACCATGAGTTTCCTGGTCAAAGTGCACTTCTGATCGGTCTAACGAAACAGCGCCTTTTTATGAAAGGCGCTGTTTCTTTCAATATCGTAAGAATTTACTTACAGCGAATTTAGACTTTTCTTACCCACAAGAACCCCCGCCCTGCCCATCAGCAATAACACGCCCAGCACCAGTCCCCCACCGATCAGCAACACGCTCACGACTTGGCCGTGTTCCAACACCCGCTGAATATCCAGCAACAACATCACGCCGTTGAACAACAAGGCCACCCCGAACAGGCCACAGCAACGCAGCAGCGCCCCGCGCCCACTGCCGTGCAAGAGATGGCGCAGCCCCCAGGGCACCCCAACCCAGCGCCGACAGCACGTACAACGCCAGGTGATAGACATCGTAAGTCAATAAAGCACCGAACATGAGCAGCGCCTCTTCGCCACCCGAAAAATCCGGCACTATAAACAGGAACTTTCTGTCTGCCGACAGCAAAATTTTGACAAAATTTTTGCGAACTCGCCGTTATTCTGCTTGCCTTTTCTTACCCCAATAAGGACATAGGCGAATCTCAATGCGCGCACCTCTGCACGCCCCCTGGCGCTTTCTGCTGTTACTTTGCTCTGTCTGGTTCAGCATTTTCCTACTTACCCGTGGCGCGTTACTCATTGCCCACGCCGAAGAATTCAGCGGCAACTACTTGGCCGTGTTCTTTACCGGCGCCCTATATGACCTGACCTTCCTCGCCTATGCCGCCCTGCCACTTGGACTGTACTTGGCCTTGTGTCCAGCCTCGCTGTGGCACTCGCGCGTGCACCGTGCGCTGCTGCAAGGTGTGCTGACCGCGAGTCTGTTCCTGATGCTATTCGTCGCCGCGGCCGAATGGCTGTTCTGGGACGAGTTCGGCGTGCGCTTCAACTTCATCGCCGTGGACTACCTGGTGTATTCCAAGGAAGTGCTGGACAACATTCGCGAGTCCTATCCGCTGCCGACACTGCTCGGCGGCCTGGCCGTGGCCGCCGCACTGCTTAGCCTGTTGCTGCGCAAACCGCTGCTCAAGGCCCTGTCCGCGCCACTCGCCACACCACGCCAGCGCCTGGCCGGGGCCAGCGCACTGGCTGCGCTGTGCGCCGTGCTGCTGGTACTGGTCGACCAACAGTTCCCACGCAGCACCGACGGCAATGCCTATCAGCGCGAACTGGCCAGCAATGGCCCGTACCAGTTCTTCGCCGCCTTCCGTAACAACGAGCTGGACTATGGCCAGTTCTACGCCACGCTCGGTGCCGAGGAGGTCGGCGCGCAGATGCAGCGCGAACTCGCCGCCGCCAACGCCCGCTTCGACCGCCGCGAGCCCCAGGACATCCGCCACCACATCAGCGCCAACGGCCCGCAGCGCACGCCCAACATCATCCTGGTGACCATCGAGAGCTTCAGTGCCAAGTACATGGGCAGCAACGGCGGGCCAGGCAACCTCACCCCCAACCTCGACGCGCTGCGCCAGAAAAGCCTGTACTTCAACAACTTCTACGCCACCGGCACCCGCACCGACCGTGGCCTGGAGGCTATCACCCTGTCGATCCCGCCCACCCCTGGACGCTCGATCGTCAAACGCATCGGCCGTGAAAGCGGCTATGCGAGCCTCGGGCAGCAACTGGCGGCGGTGGGTTACGACCCGGTATTCGTGTATGGCGGGCGTGGCTACTTCGACAACATGAACGCGTTCTTCAGCGGCAATGGCTACCGCATCGTCGACCAGAGCAGCATCGACGAAAGCGAGATCAGCTTCAAGAACGCCTGGGGCATGGCCGACGAGGACCTGTACCGCCAGGCGCTCAAGCTGGCCGACCTCGATCATGCTGCCAGCAAGCCGTTCTTCCTGCAGTTGATGACCACCTCCAACCACCGCCCCTACACCTACCCGGACGGACGCATCGACATCCCCTCTGGTGACGGTCGCGAGGGCGCGGTGAAATACACCGACTACGCCATCGCCCAGTTCCTGCAAGAGGCCAAGGGCAAGCCGTGGTTCGACGACACCCTGTTCGTGTTCGTCGCCGACCACACCGCCGGCAGCGCCGGCAAGGAAGACCTGCCGGTGCGCAACTACCAGATTCCGCTGTGGATCTACGCACCGAAGCTGGTCGAGCCGGGCGAGAACCCGACCCTGGCCAGCCAGATCGACCTGGCCCCAACCCTGCTAGGCCTGCTGAACCTGAGCTACACCTCGACCTTCTTCGGCCGTGACCTGCTCAAGGGCGATAACCTGCCGCCACGGGTGCTGATCGGCAACTACCAGCATCTGGGGCTGTTCGACGGCAAGGACCTGGCCATCCTCAGCCCACGGGGCGAGCTGCGCGTGCATGAAGATGCGCTGGGCAACAGCCACGAGCGCAGTGTCGGGAACGATAATGCGCTAGTACGCCGGGCAATCGCTTATTACCAGAGTGCAGCCCACGGCTTCAGCCAGGGGCTGCTGGCGTGGAAGCCGCAGGATAAAGGGGTGGCGCTCACCCCCTGAAGGCAGGCCAGTCGCCCCACGCGATTCGCCCGGTCACTGTGCCGGGCGAATCGCCTTCCACAGCTTGCCGACAACGCTGACCACTGCCAGCACCACGGCACCCGCGACCACGCCGGCCACCGCGTTGAGCAACGCCCCCGTCAACGCGCCACCGCGCCCGTCGGCAAACACTTCGATGGCGTGGTGCAACGGCGCGATGCCATGTACCAGGATGCCGCCGCCGACCAGGAACATCGCTGCCGTGCCGATCACCGACAGGCTCTTCATCATGTACGGCGCCGCGCGCAGGATGCCATTGCCGATACGACGGCTGAGCTTCGACGCCTTCTGCGTCATCCACAACCCCAGATCGTCAAGTTTGACGATGCCCGCCACCAGGCCGTAGACCCCCAGGGTCATGACCACGGCGATACCCGAGAGTACGATGATTTGCTGGGTGAGCGGCGCATCGGCCACGGTGCCCAGGGTAATCGCGATGATCTCGGCGGACAGGATGAAGTCGGTGCGCACCGCGCCTTTGATCTTGTCTTTCTCGAACGCGACCAGATCGACGCTGGCATCGGCCAGGGCTTGCTTGCGCGCCGAGTGCTGGGCATCGTCGTCGTCCTTGCTGTGCAGGAACTTGTGCGCCAGCTTCTCGAAACCTTCGAAGCACAAGTAGGCGCCGCCCACCATCAGCAATGGGGTCACTGCCCAGGGAATGAACGCACTGATCAGCAGTGCGGCCGGAACCAGGATCGCCTTGTTCAACAGCGAGCCCTTGGCCACCGCCCACACCACCGGGATCTCCCGCTCGGCACGTACACCGGTGACCTGCTGGGCATTGAGGGCCAGGTCGTCGCCCAGCACGCCAGCGGTTTTCTTCGCCGCCACCTTGGTCATCAGCGAAACATCGTCGAGTAGCGTTGCGATATCGTCGATCAGTACCAGTAAGTTGCTGCCTGCCATGTCGAAATGTTTCCAGTGTGTTCGGATGGTCGCGATTCTAGCCCAAAGACCCTGCCTTGAGCGGCGATCAGGGCCGGTGCTACCATGCCAGACCCCGTTTGCAGGGGGCCAGACACGAGGAAGACCCCTGACAATGAGCACCATTCGCGAGCGCAACAAGGAGCTGATCCTGCGCGCGGCCAGTGAAGAATTCGCCGACAAGGGCTTCGCCGCCACCAAAACCAGCGACATCGCGGCCAAGGCGGGCCTGCCCAAGCCGAACGTGTATTACTACTTCAAGTCCAAGGACAACCTGTACCGCGAGGTGCTCGAAAGCATCATCGCGCCGATCATGCAGGCCTCCACGCCGTTCAACGCCGAAGGCGACCCCAAGGAAGTGCTGAGCGCTTACATCCGCTCCAAGGTACGGATCTCCCGCGACCTGCCGCACGCCTCGAAAGTCTTCGCCAGCGAAATCATGCACGGCGCCCCGCACCTTTCGCCAAGCCAAGTGGAGCAGCTCAACGCACAGGCACACCACAACATCGCCTGCATCCAGCGCTGGATCGAACGCGGGCAAATCGCGCCTGTGGACCCACACCACCTGATGTTCAGCATCTGGGCGGCGACCCAGACCTACGCTGATTTCGACTGGCAGATTTCGGTGATCACCGGCAAGGCCAAACTGGCCGACAGCGATTATGAAGCCGCTGCCGAAACCATCATTCGGCTGGTGTTGAAGGGCTGCGAACCTGAGGCGGCCTGACAGGACCAATAGGGCTGCGTTGCAGCCCATCGCGGCACGGGGCCGCTCCTACAGGGGTTTGCAATTGCCTTTAGAAGCGCGCAGGGCTTAGGCCGCTGCACCGGCATCCGCCGTCAGCCCTGCCTCCTCGATCGCACTGATCGCACACTGCTCGTCGATATCCGACGTATCCCCGCTGATCCCTACCGCTCCCAGCACCTTGCCCGCCTGATCGCGAATCAGCACCCCACCCGGCGCCGGCACCACCGGCCGCTCGCCCAATCCGTTCAACGCGGCGAAGAACGCCGGGCGCTGTTGCGCGTCCAGCGCCAGCAGGCGCGAACCCTTGCCCAGGGCCACCGCGCCCCAGGCCTTGCCGATGGCCACCTGCGGACGCAGCAGGCTGGCGCCATCCTCGCGCTGTAAGGCCAGCAAATGCCCACCAGCATCCAGTACCGCCACGGTCAACGGGGCAGCGTTGATCGTGCGACCGGCAGCCAGTGCAGCGTTCACCACAGCAACGGCGACATCAAGGGTCAATGCGTTCATGAAAAGGTCCTCTTCTTGTTGTGAGAAGCCCTGAGGGCAGTTGAAAACCGATCAACAAATAGAACACAAAAAAACACATTCTTGTATACAATTTTTTAAATCAAACCCACCAACTGCGACGAAATGCCGCCCTTTAGGGGCGCGACTGCCCAGTCCAGCCCGCCGACGAAAATGGATTGACCTTTACCACAAAGCATGAATACACTCTGTCGCAACGAAAGTTGTATACAATTACAAAATCGATGAGGCACAAATCATGAGCAAAATGAGAGCAATCGATGCAGCCGTTCTGGTCATGCGCCGTGAAGGTGTAGAGACTGCGTTCGGCATTCCGGGCGCCGCCATCAACCCGCTGTACTCGGCCCTGAAAAAAGTCGGTGGCATCGATCACGTCCTCGCTCGCCACGTCGAAGGTGCCTCGCACATGGCCGAGGGGTACACCCGCGCCAATCCAGGCAATATCGGCGTGTGTATCGGCACCTCCGGCCCTGCCGGCACCGACATGGTCACAGGTCTGTACAGCGCCTCGGCCGACTCGATCCCGATCCTCTGCATCACCGGCCAGGCACCCCGTGCGCGCCTGCACAAAGAAGACTTCCAGGCCGTCGACATCACCAGCATCGTCAAGCCGGTGACCAAGTGGGCCACCACCGTACTGGAACCAGGCCAAGTGCCTTATGCGTTCCAGAAAGCCTTCTATGAAATGCGCAACGGTCGCCCAGGCCCTGTGCTGATCGACCTGCCGTTCGACGTGCAGATGGCCGAGATCGAGTTCGACATCGACGCCTACGCGCCACTGCCGGTGCACAAGCCGTCCGCCACCCGCGTGCAAGCCGAAAAGGCCCTGGCGCTGCTCAATGACGCCGAGCGCCCACTGCTGGTGGCCGGTGGCGGCATCATCAACGCCGACGCCAGCGATCAACTGGTCGAGTTCGCCGAGCTGACCGGCGTGCCGGTGATCCCGACCCTGATGGGCTGGGGCACCATCCCGGACGACCACGCGCAGATGGTCGGCATGGTCGGCTTGCAGACCTCGCACCGCTACGGTAACGCTACCCTGCTCAAGTCCGACCTGGTGTTCGGCATCGGCAACCGCTGGGCCAACCGCCATACCGGCTCCGTCGACGTCTACACCGAAGGCCGCAAGTTCGTGCACGTGGACATCGAGCCAACCCAGATCGGCCGTGTGTTCACCCCTGACCTGGGTATCGTTTCCGACGCTGGTAAGGCGCTGGAGGTGTTCCTTGAAGTGGCCCGCGAATGGAAGGCCGCAGGCAAGCTCAAGTGCCGCAAAGCCTGGCTGGAAGACTGCCAGCAGCGCAAAGCCACTCTGCAGCGCAAGACCCACTTCGACAACGTGCCGGTCAAGCCGCAGCGCGTGTACGAAGAAATGAACCAGGTGTTCGGCAAGGACACCTGCTACGTCAGCACCATTGGCCTTTCGCAGATCGCCGGTGCGCAATTCCTGCATGTGTACAAGCCCCGCCACTGGATCAACTGCGGCCAGGCCGGCCCACTGGGCTGGACCATCCCGGCAGCGCTGGGCGTGGTCAAGGCCGACCCGAAACGCAAGGTGGTCGCGCTGTCCGGTGACTACGATTTCCAGTTCATGATCGAAGAGCTGGCAGTGGGTGCGCAGTTCAACCTGCCGTACGTCCACGTGTTGGTGAACAACGCCTACCTGGGGCTTATCCGTCAGGCCCAGCGTGGCTTCGACATGGATTACTGTGTACAACTGGCGTTCGAGAACATCAACGCCACCGACGCGGCCACCTATGGCGTCGACCACGTCGCCGTGGTCGAAGGTCTGGGCTGCAAGGCCATCCGCGTGTTCGAACCCGCCGAGATCGGCCCTGCCCTGCTCAAGGCGCAGAAGATGGCCGAAGAGTTCCGCGTACCGGTGGTGGTCGAGGTGATTCTCGAGCGCGTCACCAACATTTCCATGGGCACCGAGATCAACGCAGTCAACGAGTTCGAAGACCTCGCCCTGGTCGGCAACGACGCGCCGACCGCCATCTCGCTGCTGGACTGATCGCCCGACGCCCCCGCACCTTGCGCGGGGGCCTTCAACGCAAGGAGACAAGCATGCCTCGCTTCGCTGCCAACCTGTCCATGCTGTTCACCGAACAGGATTTCCTGGCCCGCTTCAAAGCGGCCGCCGATGCTGGCTTCAGCGGCGTCGAATACCTCTTTCCCTACGATTTCAGCGCAACCGAAATCAAGCAGCAGCTCGACGCCCACGGCCTGACCCAGGTGCTGTTCAACCTGCCAGCAGGCGACTGGGCCAACGGTGAGCGCGGTATCACCTGCCACCCTGACCGCGTCGAAGAGTTCCGCGCCGGGGTCGACAAGGCCATCGAGTACGCCAAGGTGCTGGGCAACACCCAGGTCAACGCCCTGGCCGGCATCCGCCCGCAAGGCCCGGACTGCGCGAGCGTGCGCAAGACCTTCGTCGACAACCTGCGCTACGCCGCCGACAAGCTCAAGGGCGCAGGGATTCGCCTGGTCATGGAAATGATCAACACCCGCGATATTCCAGGCTTCTACCTGAACACCACAAAACAAGCACTGGACATCCAGGCCGAGGTGGGCAGCGACAACCTGTTCCTGCAGTACGACATCTACCACATGCAGATCATGGAAGGTGACCTGGCGCGCACCCTGGAAGCCAACCTGGCGCAGATCAACCACGTGCAACTGGCCGACAACCCGGGTCGCCACGAACCGGGCACCGGCGAGATCAACTACCGCTTCCTGTTCGAGCACCTTGACCGCATCGGCTACCAGGGCTGGGTGGGCGCGGAATACAAGCCCAAGACCACCACCGAGGCAGGTTTGGGCTGGCTGAAGACGCACAACGCAATCTAAGGGCTGAGCACAGGCCCCTATGGGATAACACAAGGCCCTGTGGGAGCGGGTTCACCCGCGAACGCGTCAGAGAAGCCACCATCGCATTCGCGGGTAAACCCGCTCCTCAGTGTTCCGCGTCCAACCAGAGGGCCTGCGTTGCCTGCTCCATCGAGATTCAACAAATACAACGAGGTAATCTCTCATGGCTAAAATCGGTTTCATCGGCACCGGCATCATGGGCAAGCCCATGGCTCAGAACCTGCAAAAAGCAGGTCACAGTCTCTTCGTCTCCACCCACCACGACGCAGCGCCAGCTGACCTGATCGCCGCCGGCGCGGTGGCCCTGGCCAACCCGAAAGAGGTGGCCCAGGAAGCTGAATTCATTATCGTCATGGTCCCCGATACCCCGCAGGTCGAGAGCGTCCTGTTCGGTGACAACGGCGTTGCCGAAGGCGTGGGCCCGAACAAGGTGGTGATCGACATGAGTTCGATCTCCCCCACCGCCACCAAAGCCTTCGCCGAGAAGATCAAGGCCACCGGCGCCGCCTACCTGGACGCCCCGGTATCCGGCGGTGAAGTCGGCGCCAAGGCCGGCACCCTGAGCATCATGGTCGGCGGCTGCCCGAAAGCCTTCGAGCGCGCGCTGCCGCTGTTCGAAGCCATGGGCAAGAACATCACCCGCGTCGGCGGCAACGGCGATGGCCAGACCGCCAAGGTAGCCAACCAGATCATCGTCGCGCTGAACATCCAGGCCGTCAGCGAAGCCCTGCTGTTCGCTGCCAAGAACGGCGCCGACCCGGCCAAGGTACGTGAGGCGCTGATGGGCGGCTTCGCCTCCTCGAAGATCCTCGAAGTACACGCCGAGCGCATGATCAAGGGCACCTTCGACCCAGGCTTCCGCATCAACCTGCACCAGAAGGACCTGAACCTGGCCCTGCAAGGCGCCAAGGAGCTGGGCATCAACCTGCCCAACACCTCCAACGCCCAGCAAGTGTTCAGCACCTGCGTAGCGCTGGGCGGCGGCAACTGGGACCACTCGGCGCTGATCAAAGGCCTGGAGCACATGGCCAACTTCTCGATTCGCGACGAGAAATAAGCTTCAAGCTGTAAGCCTCAAGCAGCCAGTGAAAGCCCATCTGCTTTTGCTTGCGGCTTGTAGCTTGAAGCTTGCAGCTCTGGGGACCGCCCCTGGTTCGGCCTGCACGGAGGCAGTTCCAGGGGCGTTTTCAATTGCGCAGAACAACAATAAAGGGAGCCTGCCATGTCGGTCGATCCGCAAAAAATTCTCCGCGACCTGTTCGACACAGCCATCGCCGCCGCCCACCCCCGCCAGGTCCTCGAACCCTACCTGCCCGCCGACCGCAGCGGCCGGGTGATCGTCATCGGCGCCGGCAAGGCCGCCGCCGCCATGGCTGAAGTGGTCGAAAAATGCTGGCAAGGCGAGGTCTCGGGCCTGGTCGTGACGCGCTATGGCCACGGCGCCAACTGCCAAAAGATCGAGGTGGTCGAAGCCGCACACCCGGTCCCCGACGCCGCTGGGCTAGCCGTAGCCAAGCGGGTGCTGGAACTGGTCAGCAACCTTACAGAAGACGACCGCGTCATCTTCCTGCTCTCCGGCGGTGGCTCAGCCCTGCTGGCCCTGCCCGCCGACGGCCTGACCCTCGCCGACAAACAGCAGATCAACAAGGCGCTGCTCAAATCCGGCGCCACAATCGGTGAGATGAACTGCGTGCGCAAGCACCTCTCGGCGATCAAGGGCGGCCGCCTGGCCAAGGCCTGCTGGCCGGCCACGGTGTACACCTATGCGATTTCCGATGTGCCTGGAGACCTGGCCACGGTCATCGCCTCCGGCCCCACCGTGGCCGATCCGAGCACCTCGGCCGATGCCCTGGCGATTCTAAAGCGCTACGACATCGCCGCCCCGCAAGCGGTCATCGACTGGCTCAAAAACCCCGCCTCGGAAACCGTCAAGGCCGATGACCCGGCCCTAGCGCGCAGCCATTTCCAACTGATCGCCAAGCCCCAGCAGTCGCTGGAAGCCGCTGCCGTGAAAGCTCGCCACGCCGGCTTCAGCCCGCTGATCCTTGGCGACCTGGAAGGCGAGTCGCGTGAGGTGGCCAAGGTGCATGCCGGTATCACCCGGCAGATCGTCCAGCATGGCCAACCGCTCAAGGCTCCCTGCGTGATCCTCTCCGGCGGCGAGACCACGGTCACCGTACGCGGCAATGGCCGTGGCGGGCGCAACGCCGAGTTCCTGCTCAGCCTCACCGAAAGCCTCAAGGGCCTGTCGGGCGTGTACGCCCTGGCCGGTGACACCGACGGCATCGACGGCTCGGAAGAAAACGCCGGCGCCTGCATGACCCCAGACAGCTACGCCCGCGCCGAGGCCCTGGGCCTGTCGGCCAGCGACGAGCTGGACAACAACAACGGCTACGGCTACTTCGCCGCGCTCGATGCACTGATCGTCACCGAGCCGACCCGCACCAACGTCAACGACTTCCGCGCCATCCTGATCCTCGAGACTGCCCAATCATGACGCCTGATAAAAAAGTGAAGATCCTCGCCACCCTCGGCCCTGCGATCAAAGGCATCGACGACATCCGCCAGCTGGTCGAAGCCGGGGTGAACATCTTCCGCCTGAACTTCAGCCACGGCGAACATGCCGACCACGCCCTGCGCTACCAGTGGATCCGCGAAGTCGAGCAGCAACTGAACTACCCCTTGGGTATCCTCATGGACCTGCAAGGGCCCAAGCTGCGCGTAGGCCGCTTCGCCGAAGGCAAGGTCCAACTGCAACGCGGTCAGGCCCTGCGTCTGGACCTGGACAAGACCCCAGGCGACAGCCGCCGGGTCAACCTGCCGCACCCGGAAATCATCGCGGCGCTGCAACCGGGCATGCACCTGCTGCTGGACGACGGCAAGCTGCGCCTGCGGGTAACCGCCAAGCACAGCGATGCCATCGACACCGAAGTGCTCAACGGTGGCGAGCTGTCCGACCGCAAGGGCGTGAACGTGCCCCAGGCGGTGCTGGACCTGTCACCACTCACCGAAAAGGACCGCCGCGACCTGACCTTCGGCCTGGAGCTGGGAGTCGATTGGGTGGCGCTATCGTTCGTGCAGCGTCCTGAAGACATCGTCGAGGCCCGCCAGCTGATTGGTGATCGTGCCTACCTGATGGCCAAGATCGAGAAGCCCTCGGCAGTCGAGCAACTCGGCGCCATCGCCGAGCTGTCCGACGCGATCATGGTGGCGCGTGGCGACCTGGGCGTGGAGGTGCCCGCCGAAAGCGTGCCGCAGATCCAGAAGCGCATCATCGACACCTGCCGCCAACTGGGCAAGCCGGTGGTGGTAGCCACGCAAATGCTCGAATCCATGCGTTTCTCACCAGCCCCGACCCGCGCCGAGGTCACCGACGTGGCCAATGCCGTGGCCGAAGGCGCCGATGCGGTGATGCTGTCGGCCGAAACGGCATCGGGCGACTACCCACTGGAGGCGGTGCAGATGATGAGCAAGATCATCCGCCAGGTAGAAAACGGCCCCGACTACCAGGCCCAGTTGGAGGTCGGCAGGCCCAAGGCCGAGGCCACGGTGTCGGACGCCATCAGCTGCGCGATTCGCCGGATCAGCGGCATTCTGCCGGTAGCGGTGCTGGTCAACTACAGCGAGTCGGGCGCATCGACCCTGCGCGCCGCCCGCGAGCGTCCGCGTGCGCCGATCCTCAACCTGACCCCCAACCTCAAGACCGCGCGCCGCCTGAGCGTGACCTGGGGCGTGCATTCGGTGGTCAACGACCGTCTGCGCCAGGTCGATGAGGTGGTGTCCACCGCATTGGAGATTGCCCAAGCCCAAGGCATGGCCAGCCGGGGTGACACCCTGCTGATCACCGCCGGTGTCCCGTTCGGAAAGCCGGGCACGACCAATACGCTGCGCATCGAGACACTGGTCTGAGATCGCTGGGGGCGCTTTGCGCCCCTTTCGCGGCACCAGGCCGCTCCTACTAGAGCATGCGTTTCCGGTAGGAGCGGTCTTGTGCCGCGAACGGAGGGCAAAGCCCTCCCCGTTACGCCGAACCTGCGCAAAAACGAGGCCCGAAGAGGCCCAGCGCTTACCCTTCCACCTTACTGACTGCCCATGTACACGAAAAATTTCGTCAACCCGTGCCCGGACTGGGCCACGGCGTTACTCAACGGTTTCAGCCAGGTGCTGCTGCTGCGCAATCCCCTGTGCGGCCTGTGCTGCCTGCTGGCCATCCTGATGACTGCGCCGTCGCTGGTCGGCGGCGCCCTGCTCGGCGCCTTGGCCGGCCTGCTCACAGCCCAGCGCCGCGGTTACGAGCGCGCCGACCGCCAGGCCGGGCTGTACAGCTACAACGGCGTGCTGATCGGCATCCTGATCAGCGCCGTGCTGCCGTGGTCGGCCATCCTGCCGCCGCTGATCATCGCCGCAGGCGGGCTGTCGAGCATGCTCACCCACCAGTGGCGCAAGCGCGGCGGCAAGCTGCTCACGGCGTATACCGCACCCTTCGTGCTGCTGGGCTGGGCCACGCTGATGCTGGCCGAGCCTGGCGCTGCCACCTACGTCGAAGCCGACCCGCTGTACGCCCTGCTGCGCGGCGTGGGGCAGATCTTCCTGCTCGACAAGCCAATGGGCGGGTTGCTGATCGTCATCGGCATGTACTTCGCCAATCCCTACGCCGCCACCTGGGCGGTGATCGGCTCGATGCTCGGCGGCGCCGTGGCGCTGCTGGCCGGTGAAGGACAGGCGGTGTGGATGGGGTTATATGGGTTCAATGCGGCGCTGGCAGCATTGGCCTTCAGTCGCCAAGGCGAACGAGCGTGGGTGACGTTGCTGGCCATTGTCATCGCGCTGCTGTTGCAGCCTCTGTTCAACCTGTTGCCGGTTGCCGGGCTGACGGCGCCGTTCGTGGTCGCCTGCTGGTTGATGCACCTGGGTACGCATCTGACACAGCCTAACCAGCGCAGCGGCGTGCATCGCTTGCACAGCTGAAATCCACCCCCTAGGCTCTGCCCTTCGTACCTGACGGACAGTGCCCATGAACAACCCTGCGAGCCTGCGCGAGCGGCTCTACGTGATCGTCTTCCAGACCGACACCGTCGCTGGAAGACGCTTCGACAAAGTCCTGCTGCTGATCATCCTGGCCAGCCTGGTCACAGTGATCCTCGACAGCATCGACGAGGTACACCAAGGCTACGCCGGCCTGCTGGCCGCCATCGAATGGGGCTTCACGGCGGTCTTCCTGGCCGAGTACCTGACCCGCCTGTACTGCTCGCCCAAGCCACTGCGCTATGCCTTCAGCTTCTACGGGCTGGTCGACCTGCTGGCGATCGTGCCGGGGATCATCGCCCTGTACTACAGCGACGCGCAGTACCTGCTGATCGTCCGCGTGGTGCGCATGCTACGAATATTCCGTGTGCTCAAGCTCAGCCCGTACCTCAAGCAGGCCCACTACCTGCTCGCGGCGCTGCAGGGCAGCAAGCAGAAGATCATCGTGTTCCTGGTCAGCGTATCGACCCTGGTAACAGTGTTTGGCACTTTGATGTACGTGGTCGAGGGGCCTGAACATGGGTTCACCAGCATCCCTAAAGGCATCTACTGGGCCATCGTCACCCTCACCACCGTCGGCTTTGGCGATATCGTGCCGAAGACCCCTCTGGGGCAAGTGCTGTCGTCGCTGGTGATGATTACCGGTTATTCGATCATTGCCGTGCCCACCGGCATCTTCACGGCAGAGCTGGCCAATGCCATGCGCGGGGAACAGTTGCAGCATGATTGCCCGGTGTGTGCCAAGAAGAGCCATGAACATGGGGCGGCGTTTTGTTCGCGCTGTGGTAATGCGCTGTTCGCCAAGCATTGAGGTTGCATTCGATGGCCCCTTCGCGGGCAAGCCCGCTCCCACAGGGACCGCGCAGCTTCTACAGGCTGCGCCTTACCTGTGAGAGCGGGCTTGCCCGCGAAAGGGCCGGTACCGACAGCGGCATAACCAAAGTTGTTTTTGTTCTTTAGCCAGCACAGGGCCAACCGCTATAGTCGCTGGCACTCTGCCCAAGAACCTTTGAACAACAAGGACGCAACGTGAAAAAACTCTTCAGCGCCTCGCTGCTCGCCGCAGGCCTTGCCCTTGGCAACCTGGCCCAGGCTGCCCCGACCCTGCTCAACGTTTCCTACGACGTGATGCGCGACTTCTACAAGGACTACAACCCAGCCTTCCAGAAACACTGGGAAGCCGAGCACAACGAGAAGGTCAATGTGCAGATGTCCTTCGGCGGTTCGAGCAAACAGGCACGCGCCGTGATCGACGGCCTGCCAGCCGATGTCATCACCATGAACATGGCAACCGACATCAACGCCCTGGCCGACAACGGCAAGCTGGTGCCGGACAACTGGGTGACCCGCCTGCCGAACAACAGCGCGCCGTTCACCTCGGCCACCGTGTTCATCGTGCGCAAGGGCAACCCCAAGGCACTGAAAGACTGGCCGGATCTACTCAAGGACGGTGTACAGGTCATCGTGCCCAACCCCAAGACCTCGGGCAACGGCCGCTACACCTATCTCTCGGCCTGGGGCTACGTGCTCAAGCAAGGCGGTGACGAAACCAAGGCCCGCGCCTTCGTCGGCAAGCTGTTCAAGCAGGCGCCGGTCCTCGACACCGGTGGCCGCGCCGCCACCACCACGTTCATGACCAACCAGATCGGCGATGTGCTGGTAACCTTCGAGAACGAGGCCGAGATGATCGCTCGAGAGTTCGGCCGCGATCAATTCGAGGTGGTCTACCCAAGCGTGTCGGCCGAAGCGGAGCCGCCGGTCAGCGTGGTCGACAAAGTGGTGGCCAAGAAAAACACCCAGGCCGTGGCCGAGGAATACCTGAAGTACCTGTGGTCGCCAGCGGCCCAGGAGATCGCCGCGCAGAACTACTTGCGCCCGCGTGACGCTACGGTGCTGGCCAAGTACACCGACCGCTTCCCGAAAGTCGATTTCCTGTCGGTAGAAAAGACCTTCGGCGACTGGCGCAGCGTGCAGAAGACTCACTTCAATGACGGCGGCGTGTTCGATCAGATCTACACTGACAAGCAATAACAGATGTGCGCAGCACCGGCCTCTTCGCGCTGAAGAGGCCGGTGCTGGCCACATCAAGCCTGACGGAACACCAAGGCCTTCAAGCCACCCTCAGGGTCCGCATCGGGAAACTCCGGCGGATTCTCCAGCCGCTCGACGAACTGCAAGCCTGGCGCATGCTCGGCCATGCCGTCGATCAAGAACTGCGGCCCGATCCCTGGATCATTCACGCAGGCCAGCACGGTTCCCGCATCCGTCAGCAATTCCGGCAAGCGCCGCAAGATCTTGCCGTAGTCCTGGGTCAGCACGAAGCTGCCGCGCTGGAAGGTCGGCGGGTCGATGATGATCAGGTCGTATGGCCCGTACTTGCGCACCTTGCCCCACGACTTGAACAGCTCATGCCCCAGGTACGCGACACGCGAGGCATCGTGGCCATTGAGCCGGTGGTTGTCGCGGCCACGCGACAGCGCCGACTTGGCCATGTCGAGGTTGACCACCTGCTCGGCCCCCCCCGCAATCGCCGCGACCGAGAACCCACAAGTGTACGCAAACAGGTTGAGCACCCGCTTGCCGTCGGCCTGCTCGCGCACCCAACGCCGGCCATAGCGCATGTCGAGGAACAGGCCGGTGTTCTGGCGCACGCCAAGGTCGAGCAAGTAGGTCAGGCCATCCTCGATCACCTCGCGCTGCTGGCAAGGCTCACCCACCAGCCACTGCCCCGGGCTGTCCGGCAAGTAGCGGTGCTGGATGAGAATGGCCTGGCCGGTCCACTGTGCACGCATCGCCAGGTTGCGCAGCATCGCTTCGAGTTCGGCCAGCAGGTCGGTGTCCAGCTCACGGAACAACGCCACCGAGAGCACGCCCTGCAGCCAGTCGACCGTGATCTGCTCCAGCCCCGGCCAGCAACGGCCACGGCCGTGGAACAGGCGGCGGGTCTCTTCGGGCGCAGGCTCAAGGGCCGCGAGCAGGTGCTGTTCAAGGGTGTGGATCGGCGAAGTCATGGCGGGTCGCAGGCTGGAAAAGGCGGCATTCTACCCTGTGGGCCTTCACTTCTGAACGGCCAATGGCGCCGAGCGGAACCACCACCCCTGCTGCATGCCGGCCGCCGCCAGCAGGATCAGCCCCACCCCCAGCCACTGCAACGCTGCCAGGTGGTGCCCGAAGGCCACCCAGTCGACCAGGATCGCGGCAATCGGGTAAATGAACGACAACGCGCCGGTCAACGCCGTGGGCAGGCGCTGAATGGCGCTGTACAGCAGCACGTACATCAGCCCCGTGTGCACGACTCCGAGGGTGACCAGACTGACCAGGGCCGATGTCTCGCCGGGCAACCCGCTCGGGCGTACGAGTGGCGCCAACAGCAGCACCCCGGTGGCTACCTGGATCAAGGCGATCAGGTGCGGCGGCGTACCCTTGAGACGCTTGATGATCAGCGCCGCAATCGCATACAGCAACGCAGCCCCGAGTGCCAGGGCAATGCCCGCCAGGTAGTCGTCGCCACTGGCCTGCCCGGCACCGTGGGCACTGACGATCGCCAACATGCCCACGAAGGCCACGCTCAGCCAGGCCAGCTTGGGCGCAGTGATCTTCTCACCGAGGAACACCGCTGCCAGGCCCACCAGCATGAATGGCTGAACGTTGTAGACCGCCGTCCCGATGGCGATCGACGCCCGTGAGTACGAGGCGAACAGCAGCACCCAGTTACCGACGATGGCCAAACCGCTGGCCACTGCCAGCAGAAACGTGGCGCGGGTCAGCACACCCGGCTTGAGAAACCCCATCGCCGCACAGATCAGCAGCAGCGTGCCGGCACCGAACACGCAGCGCCAGAACACCACCTCTGCCACAGGCTGCCCAGACACCAGCACGAACCAGCCAATGCTCCCGGAAATCAGCATGGCCGCGAGCATTTCCAGCGAACCACGGCGCAATGAATCGTCCATCTCACAACTCCTGTACACGATGGGCACAGTATGCGCGGGGGCCAAAGCCCCCTCCAGCGGATATCCAAGGCACAGCTGCGTTCTTGCCTTTACTATCAAGGCAAATCCCACTCATTGCCTAACGAGGTAGCCATGCCTGACGCCATCGACCAACTGTTGATCAACGCCCTGATGGAGGACTCGCGCCGCTCGCTAAAAGCCCTCGCTCAAGTCAGCGGGCTATCGGCGCCCAGCGTCAGCGAACGCCTACGTCGGCTCGAAGAGCGCGGTGTACTGCGCGGCTATACCGTGGACGTCGATCCGCGCTGCTTTGGCTATCAATTGCAGGCCATCGTGCGCATTCGTCCGTTGCCCGGGCAGTTGCAGGAAGTGGAGCGGCAGATCATCGGCATTGCCGAATTCACCGAATGCGACAAGGTGACCGGCGAGGACTGCTTCATTGCCCGTCTGCATGTGCGTTCGATGGAACAGCTCGACACCCTGCTCGACCGCCTCAATGTGCTAGCCGAAACCAACACGGCGATCATCAAGAAAACCCCAGTGAAGCGCCGCCTACCGCCGATGGCGTAGCAATAGCGGTTTAGTGCCTATTTTTTGTACACATAAACGTCACCTTAGGTGCCATCTTTGTGTGCACTTTATGCGTATGACGCCCCATTAAGTTACACACTCTCCACTCATAATGTTGACCAAATGATCAACTAATAAGCCATTCATAAAAATAAATCTGCCCAATCGGTCAATTTATAATTCATTTAATTCATTGAGTTAATGAAAAATAAGAAAAACTAAAACTATTAGTCGCCTATAAACTGGATTCATCCTGGCATGGAAATGGCTTTCATGTGCTCATTTTTTGTATACAAACAAAGCAAAACATAAATACACAAGAACCCGCAGCGTCGCCCGACAGCGACCGCTGCGCCCAGAACCCAGTGATGCCAACGCCTGCACCGACGAGATGGCGAGCCCGTGCGCCAGCGCCCGCTCATCGCAGTCAAACGCATCAGGAGCCGCCGGAATGAGTAGCAGCCTTGCCCCTGAACTGACCGTTGCCAGCACCCATCCCACGTCCACGCCGCTTGAAGGCCATCCGGCCGATCTTGGCCTAAGCCCGCGCCTGCACAATCGAGACCTCGCCCCGACCCGCATCGAAGGTCGTCGCTGGGGTGGCTACAGCATTTTTGCGCTGTGGACCAACGATGTGCACAACATCGCCAACTATTCCTTTGCCATGGGGCTGTTCGCACTCGGCCTGGGTGGCTGGCAGATCCTGCTGTCGCTGGCGATCGGCGCGGCGCTGGTTTACTTCTTCATGAACCTGTCCGGCTACATGGGGCAGAAGACCGGCGTACCGTTCCCGGTCATCAGTCGCATTGCCTTCGGTATCCACGGCGCACAAATCCCGGCACTGATCCGCGCGGTGATCGCCATCGCCTGGTTCGGCATCCAGACCTACCTGGCCTCGGTGGTACTGCGGGTGCTGCTGACGGCGGTATGGCCGCAGGTGGCCGCCTACGACCAGGACAGCATCCTGGGGCTTTCGAGCCTGGGCTGGCTGTGCTTCGTGTCGATCTGGCTGGTGCAACTGGTGATCCTGGCCTACGGCATGGAGATGGTGCGCCGTTACGAAGGCTTCGCCGGCCCGGTGATCCTGCTGACCGTAGCCAGCCTTGCAGTGTTCATGTACTTCAAGGCCGACGCGCGGATCGCCTGGTCGGTGGCAGAGCCCCTCACCGGCATGGACATGTGGCGCAACATCTTCGCCGGTGGCGCACTGTGGCTGGCGATCTACGGCACCCTGGTGCTGAACTTCTGCGACTTCGCGCGCAGCGCGCCCTGCCGCAAGACCATTCGCGTGGGCAACTTCTGGGGCCTGCCAGTGAACATTCTGGTATTTGCCGCCATTACTGTTGTGCTGTGCGGCGCACAGTTCCAGATCAACGGCCAGGTCATCGACAGCCCAACGCAGATCGTCGCCAGCATCCCCGATACCGCGTTCCTGGTACTGGGCTGCCTGGCGTTCCTGATCGTCACCGTGGCGGTGAACATCATGGCCAACTTCGTCGCCCCTGCGTTCGTGCTCAGCAATCTGGCGCCACGCCACCTGAACTTCCGTCGTGCCGGGCTGATCAGTGCAACGCTGGCGGTAGTGATCCTGCCGTGGAACCTCTACAACAGCCCGCTGGTGATCGTGTACTTCCTGTCCGGCCTCGGCGCGCTGCTCGGCCCGCTATACGGTGTGATCATGGCCGACTACTGGCTGCTGCGTAAGGGCTGCATCAACGTGCCGCAGCTGTACAGCGAGCACCCTGCCGGCGCCTACCACTACAGCCGCGGCATCAACCTGCGTGCGGTAGCGGCCTTCTTGCCGGCAGCGTTGCTCGCCATCGTCCTGGCCTTGGTGCCGCACTTCCAGCACATCGCGCCGTTCTCGTGGCTGATCGGAGCGGGTATCGCCGCCGCTGTCTACCTGCTGATCGCCCCACGCAATCGTCAGTATCTCGACGTGAGTGGTGAGTGCATCGCCGTCGACCACAGCAGCCATTGATTCCTGGAGTTCTGCAATGCGTATTCTGATCGTCAACGTCAACACCACCGAAGCCATCACCGAGGCGATTGCCGAGCAGGCCCGCAGCGTCGCGGCGCCCGGCACCGAAATCGTCGGCCTGACCCCCTGGTTCGGCGCCGAATCCGTGGAAGGCAACTTCGAAAGCTATCTGGCCGCCATCGCCGTAATGGACCGCGTACTGGCCTACGACCAACCGTATGACGCGGTGATCCAGGCCGGCTACGGCGAGCACGGCCGCGAGGGCCTGCAAGAGCTGCTGAATGTGCCGGTGGTGGACATCACCGACGCCGCCGCCAGCACCGCCATGTACCTGGGCCATGCGTACTCGGTGGTCACCACTCTGGACCGCACCGTGCCCTTGATCGAAGACCGCCTGAAGCTGTCGGGCCTGTACGACCGCTGCGCCTCGGTACGCGCCAGCGGCCTGGCGGTGCTGGAGCTGGAGCAAGACCCGCAGCGCGCCGTGGAGGCGATCGTCGAACAGGCCGAGCGGGCCGTGCGCGAGGACAAGGCCGAGGTGATCTGCCTGGGCTGCGGCGGCATGGCCGGGCTCGACGAGCAGATCCGCCAGCGTACCGGCGTGCCCGTGGTCGATGGCGTGAGCGCGGCGGTGACCATTGCCGAATCACTGGTTCGCCTGGGTTTGAGCACCTCCAAGGTGCGCACCTATGCAACGCCCAGGGCCAAGCAGGTGGTCGGCTGGCCGATGCGCTTCGGGCGTTGATGGGGTGACGACCTGCGGCGGCGCAGCATGGGATGAAGGCGCCGCCTAGTCGTCGCGGGTCAGCACTTCGAGCAGTTCGATCTCGAACGTCAGGTCCGAATTCGGTGGGATCGAACCCACGCTACGCTCGCCATAGCCCAATTGCGCCGGTACCTGCAACCGGCGCTTGCCGCCGACACGCATGCCCATCAGGCCCTGGTCCCAGCCCTTGATCACCCGACCGGTGCCGATCACGCACTGGAACGGCTTGCCGCGCGACCAGGACGAGTCGAACTCGCTGCCGTCGGCCAGCCAGCCGGTGTACTGGGTGGTAATCAATGCGCCCTTGACCACGGCCTTGCCGTCGCCTTCCTGAAGATCGGTGATGTGCAGCTCACTGCTCATGGCAGGTTCCTCGAAACAATTGCGAACGGCGGCCGTTTTCTCAGGTATGCACGGTTTTGGCAAGCGCATCGCGCGGCCCATGCAGGCGTAGCGACCACAGCACGCCGCCCATCACCAGCACGATCGCCGCGGCCTCCAGCAAACTCGGGCCACGCTGGCGCCAGAGGAAGGCATACAACAGCGCAAACAGCGTCTCGAACACAATCAACTGCCCAGTGAGGGTCAGTGGCAGGCGCTTGGACGCCGCGTTCCACAGCGTCATTGCCAGCCACGAGCCAAGCACCGCACAGCCCAGGCTCGCCAGCCAGAACAGCACCCAGCGCGCCGGCGCCGCCTGCACCTGCAACTGCTGCGGTTGCCACAGCGCCAGCACCGCCACCATCACCAGGCTGGCAAGCCCGGTCAGCACCCCGCACAACACCGACCACTGATGGCTGTCGAAATGCCCGCACTGCTTGAGGTAGCGGCTGTTCTGCACGCCGTACCAAGTCCAGCAGGCCAGCGCGGCCAAGGCGAACAGCAGGCCCAGCAGCTTGTCGCCCAAGTCACCGTCGGCGAAGGCGAAGGTTTGCAGGTTGATGCACAGCATACCGCCGAGGATCAGCGCCAGCGGGCCGACCAGGCGCGCCAGCGGCACCGCGCCAGTGTCGTTGCGACCGTATAGGGTGATGGTCAGCGGTAGCACACCGACAATCAGAGAGGCCGGTGCCACGCCCAGGCGCTGGATCGCCGCCGCCAGGCAAATGAAGTACAACAGGTTGCCCACCACCGCCAGGCGCAGCAGCATCCACCCATCCGCCGCGCTCAGTTGGCGTAGCTGGCGGGCCATGGGCACGGCCAGCAACAGCGAGATCACCCCGACCATCACGTAGCGCACACTGGCCAGCAGCATCGGATTGAACTCCGGCAAAAGCTGCGGAACCATCAGCACCATGCCCCACAACGCGCCGGCCAGGCCGGCATACATCACCCCACGCTTCACCTGCGCGCTCCTCTGTAGCGATGGCGCAGGCTACCGCTGCGCGCGTCGCCGGGCAAAGGTTGCGTGCGCGATCAGCTGAATTCGTCGCAAACCTGCTGGCCGGTCATCTCGCACTGCAACCAGGTGGGGCCCTGCTGGCCCCACGACACGCCCAGCAGGACGCCGGGCGAACAACAGAAAAGAATCAGCCGCGAACGGGGGTCAGTACAGGTTCGCCGGCAAAGAAGGCTTGCAGGTTGCGCAACACCAAGTTCACGGTGTCGCGTGCCGCCTCCGGCGACTGGCCCGCCACATGCGGGGTCAGCACAGTGTTACCCAGCGCCTTCAGCGCATCAGGCACGGCGGGTTCGTCATCGAACACATCCAGCGCGGCGCCGGCGATCAGGCCCTGCTGCAAGGCCGCTACCAACGCCTGGGTGTCGACCACGCTGGCCCGCGCGATATTCACCAGGTAGCCCTCGGCGCCCAGCGCCGCAAGCACCTGGGCATCAACCAAGTGGCGCGTGCCGGCGCCACCTGGCGTGGCAACTACCAGGATGTCTACTGCCTCGGCCAGGTGCAGCGGGCTGTCATACCAGGTGTAGGGCACGTCTGGACGCGGGGTGCGGCTGTGGTAGCTGACGTGCATGTCGAACCCCAGGTTTGCACGCCGGGCGATGGCTTGGCCGACTGCGCCAAAGCCGAGGATGCCGATGCGCTTGCCACTGACCGAAGGGCTGATCACGCGGTTCCACTCACCGCGTCGGGTGCTGGTATCGGCGCGAGGGATGTCACGCAGCAACGCCAGCAGAATAGCCAGGGCATGGTCGGCGACCGGGCCGGCATTGGCGCCAGCGCCGTTGGTCACGGGAATGCCGCGTGCGACAGCCGCGGCCAAGTCGACCTGCTCGTAGCCTGCGCCAATCACACAAATGATCTTCAACTGGGGCAGCGCGTCGATCTCGGCTGCGCTCAAGCCTAGCGGGCCACGGGTGAGCACCGCGTCGATCTTCCCGGCATGCCGGGCAATGGCGTCGGCGCGCAGTTTCGGGGACGGCGCGCGGATCAGCCGATAGCCGGCCTGTTCCAGCAGCGGCAGGTAATCGTCGACGGTTTCAACCAACACCAGAACGGTCTTGCTCATGCCACCTCCGGATCTATGCGAAGCGGCATTATGCGGTGACCAACGGTATCACGTCATCACGCGGCTAGCCGTGCGCGCACGGAAGGCAAGCAGGTCATTGCGCAAACGCCCTGCCCAAACCACCGGGCACGCCACTGCTGTCGGTTTCCTGCCAAGGGCCATTGGGGCTCAGCGACCAGCTCCAGCCGCTGTCCCAGCGGTAGTAGGTACGCTGACGGTAAAAGGTGTTGGGCTGTTTCTCCAGCACATACACCCCAAGCTTCGGATCCCAGTGGCTGCCCCCCCCAGGCGGGGGGGCAAAGCTTGCCGAGGTGCGCGGCATGGGTTTGGGGATCGCAGCCGGCGCGCTCGGCTTACTGCCAGGCAGGGGCTTGACCACCGGTCCCTGGGGCGGAACGCTCTCGATCGGCGGCAATGGCTCGCGTTCACGCGGCTCATGCACCGTACACGCGGACAGACCCACGGCCAAGGTGATCAGGGTCAGGCGGACGATGCTGTGCATGGCGGCGTTCTCTCAGGAGTCGGGGCTGTCGATGGTCAGGTGCTGGGTGGCCTGGGTGCCGGTGGCCAGCGGCGCGCTCTGGGCTTTCCATTCGCCACGGGTCGGTTGGCCGGCACGAGAGACACGGGCTACCAGTTGGACTTCGGCGAAGTCCGACAGTTTCATCTGCGCCATCATCGCATCGGCGTCCGACAACTCCACTTCGATCGGCAACTGCGCCACCGTCACCCGCTTGGCCGCCAACGGCATGGGCGGCCCGTTACTGGCACGCGCGAAGATGAACACGCTGTCGTCCGGGCGCACCTTGTCCTTGAGCGCTGCGGCCAGCGCCACCCGCACTTTCAGACGTGCGCTGGGTGCCACCTGGCCACCGCCAGCCTTGAGTTTATCGGCAGCGCGGTCGATGCCTCCTTGCAGGGCAACACGCGAAGCATCGCCCTCGGGCAGTTGTGCCAACAGGCGCTGCCAGTAGTCGATGGCGTCTTGGTAACGTTCCCCCTCGAAGGCGGCAATCCCACGCAGGCCCAGGCTGGTGACCTCCTGTGGATCAGCCTTGAGCGCTTCGTCGGTGAGGGCCTGCAACGACGCCGACCAGCGCTTGTCGGCAGCAAAGTACAACGCCTGGGCCCATTGCCCGAGCAACTCCGGCTGGCGCCCTGCCAGGGCAACGGCACGCTCGAAGGCCTTGGCGGCATCCGCAGGGCGCTGCTCAGCCATGTAGGCACGGCCCAGGAAGTACAAGCCTTCAGCCGAATCCGGCTGGGCCTGCACCGCGCGCTCCAGGCGTGCGGTCATCTCCTGCAACGATTGCGGTGCACGGGCGAACTCGCGGGTCAGCTCGACCTTGTCGGCTGCGCCGAAATGCAGGTACAAGCCCAATGCCATGGCTGGCACCAGGACCGCTGCCAGCAATGGGAGGGCCTTGCCCAGTTGGCCCTGGCGCGCAGCCTCGGCACGCTCGGTGTCGGCCAGCAACTCACGGGCAGCCTCATCGCGCCCGTTGGCCAACTGAGCATCGTCGAGGACCCCAGCCGCTTGCTGGGCAGCCAACTCGGCCACGCGTTCTTCGTACAGCGCAACGTTCATCGCGGTGCGGTCCTGCTCGGCCTGCTCGCGGCGCTGGCCACGCAGGATCGGGATCAGCAGGAAAGACAGGGCGGCGAGCAGCAACAGGCCCGCGCTAAGCCAGAATTCAGTCATGGGTAGGTTCTTTTTCCAGCAGTTTGGCGAGGCGTTCGCGTTCCTCGGCGGACAGTTCGGTAACGCCACTTACGGCGCTACTGCGGCGACGGCGGACGATCACCGCCAGCACCACGAAACCACCGGCCAACAGCAACCCTGGGCCGAACCACAGCAGCCAGGTCCGTGCACTCAGGGCCGGCTTGTAGCGCACGAAGTCGCCATAGCGCTCGACCATGAAGTCGATGATCTGCTGGTTGCTCTTGTCCTCGCCGAGCATGCGAAAGATCTCGCGGCGCAGGTCAGCAGCGATAGGCGCATTGGAGTCCGCGATGTCCTGGTTCTGACACTTGGGGCAGCGCAGTTCCTTGGTCAGTTGCTGATAGCGCTCGCGTTCGGCCTCGTCGCGAAACTGATAGGTGTCGATGGCCGCACGGGCCGCGCCGGCCAGGCTCAAGCCCAGTACGACAGCTGCAAGCCAGCGCTTCATGGGCGAGCCTCGTCGACCAGGTCTTGGTACAGCGGCGCCAACTGTTCGCGCCATACTGTGGCGTCGACTACGCCGACGTGCTTGTAGCGGATGATGCCCTTGGCATCGACCAGGAAGGTTTCCGGGGCGCCGTATACACCTAGATCCAGGCCCAGCGAGCCCTGCGGATCGGCGATGTTCAGTTGATAGGGATTGTGGAACTCGGCCAGCCACTTCAAGGCAGCTGCGCTGTCGTCCTTGTAGTTGACCCCATGGATCACCACGCCCTGTTCAGCCAGCTGGTTGAGGTACGGATGCTCGACCTTGCACGACGGGCACCAGGTCCCCCACACGTTGACCAACGCCGGACGCCCCAGCAGGTCGGCCTGGGTGAGGCTTCGATCGCCCTGCACCGTCGCCAGCGAAAAGGCCGGGAAAGGCTTGCCGATCATCGCCGAGGGCAGTTCGTCTGGTTTGAGGAACAACCCCTTGTACAAAAATACCGCCACCAGCAGGAACACCACCAGGGGCACCATCATGATCCAACGCTTCATACCGTCGCTCCAGACACACCCAAGGCCTCACGCACACGGGTCTTGACCTTGACGCGATAGCGTCGGTCGAAAGCCGCCAGCAAGCCGCCCAGACCGGTCAGCAGACCGCCCAGCCAAATCCAGCGGACATACGGTTTGATATGCACCCGCACCGCCCAAGCGCCGTTTTCCAGCGGCTCACCCAGGGCCACGTAGAGGTCGCGGGTGAAACCTGCATCGATACCGGCCTCGGTCATCATCGACTGCTGTACCGTGTACAGGCGCTTCTCGGGGTGCAGCTCGCTCACTTCACGGCCCTCGCGCGATACCCGGATGGTGCCCTTGTCGGAGATGAAGTTCGGCCCTTCGAAGTGCTTGGCGCCTTCGAACAAGAAATGATAGCCGCCCAACTCGACGCTCTCGCCCGGGGCCATGCGCAGGTCGCGCTCGGCGCTGTTGTTACTCGACAGAACCACACCCAGGGCGCACACCGCCAGCCCCAGGTGGGCCAGGTGCATCCCCCAGTAACTGCGGCTGAGCCCACCCAGCCCTTTAAACAGCCCCTTGTGACGGGTCTTGTCGAGGATGTCACGCAGCCCACCGAGCACCACCCAGGCCGCCAGGGCGAAGACACTCAGGGCCGGCCAGTCGAAGTCATCGACGATCAGCCCCGCCACCGGGGCCAGCACCGCGCTACCAATCAGCACCGGGGTGAGCATGCTGGCCAGCCACTTGCCGGGGGTATCTTTCCAACGCACCAGCACGCCCACACTCATGATCACCATCAGCAAGGCCATCAGCGGCAGGAACAACGCATCGAAATACGGTGGGCCCACCGACAGCTTGGCGCCGGTCAAGGCGTCCAGCACCAGTGGGTAGAGGGTGCCCAGCAAAATCATTGAGGCGGCCACCACCAGCACCAGGTTGTTGGCCAGCAGCAAGGTCTCGCGCGACCACAGAGCGAAGCCCACCTGGCTCTTGACCACCGGCGCGCGCACGGCGAACAGCGTGAGCGAGCCGCCGACCACCACCAACAGGAAGATCAGGATGAACACCCCGCGCGACGGATCCGCAGCAAACGCATGTACCGAGGTCAGCACCCCGGAGCGGACCAGGAAGGTGCCCAGCAGGCTCAGCGAGAATGCCGCGATGGCCAGCAGCACGGTCCAGCTCTTGAACACCCCGCGTTTTTCAGTCACCGCCAGCGAGTGGATCAACGCCGTGCCCACCAGCCACGGCATGAACGAGGCGTTTTCCACCGGGTCCCAGAACCACCAGCCGCCCCAGCCCAATTCGTAGTAGGCCCACCACGACCCCAGGGTGATGCCTACCCCCAGGAACGCCCAGGCGACGATAGTCCAAGGCCGTGACCAGCGCGCCCAGGCCGCGTCCAGGCGCCCCCCGAGCAGCGCGGCGATGGCGAAGGCGAAGGCCACCGAGAAACCCACGTAGCCCATGTACAGCATCGGCGGGTGGACGATCAGGCCGAAATCCTGCAGCAAGGGGTTGAGGTCGCGCCCATTGACCGGCACCTGCGGCAGCAACCGCGAGAACGGGTTGGAGGTGATGATCAGGAAACTCAGAAAGCCCACGCTGATCATCCCCATGACCGCCAGCACCCGCGCCAGCATCACCTGCGGCAATTGACGCGAGAAGATCGACACGGCGAAGGTCCAGCCGCCGAGGATCAATGCCCAAAGCAGCAACGAGCCTTCGTGGGCACCCCACACGGCGCTGAACTTGTAGTACCAGGGTAAGGCGCTGTTGGAGTTGCCGGCTACGTAGGCCACCGAGAAATTGTCGGTCATGAAGGCATGGATCAGGCAGGCGAAGGCGAACGCCAGGAAGGCGAACTGGCCCCATGCCGCCGGTCGCGCCAGCCCCATCCACAAGCGGTCGCCGCGCCAGGCACCGAGCAGTGGCACGCTGGCCTGCACAGCGGCGAAGCAGATCGCCAGGATCATCGACAGTTGCCCAAGCTCGGGGATCAGCAGCGCAGCGTTCATGGCTTGGCCTCCGCTTGACCGCTCTCCTTCAGGGCCTTGGTGACCTCGGGCGGCATGTACTTCTCGTCGTGCTTGGCCAGCACCTCATCGGCCACGACCACGCCGTCGGCGTTGAGCTTGCCCAGGGCGACGATGCCCTGCCCCTCGCGGAACAGGTCGGGAAGAATGCCACGGTAGGTGATCGGCACTGACTTGCTGAAATCGGTGACCACGAAACGTACATCGAGCGAGTCCGAGGAGCGCTGTACAGAACCTTTCTCGACCATGCCGCCAGCGCGAATGCGAGTGTCCAGCGGTGCTTCGCCGTTAGCGATCTGGGTCGGGGTGTAGAACAGGTTGATGTTCTGCTGCAGGGCACTCAGGGCAAAAGCCAAGGCCACACCGACACCGGCCAGCAGGCCGAGAATGATAAACAGGCGTTTCTTGCGCTGCGGATTCACGGTTTGTTCTCCCGGCGCAGTCGTCGCGCCTCTTCTTGCAGGTAGCGACGACGGGCCAGCAACGGCGCAGCGACATTGAGCGCCAGCACCGCCAGACAAATCCCATAGGCCGACCAGACATACAGACCATGGTGCCCCATGGCCAGAAAATCACTGAACGACGCGAAGCTCATCGCACGCCCTCCCGCCCCAGGCTGTTCAACACCGCATCCCTGACCCAACTGGCACGGGCTTCGCGCTTGAGCACTTCAAGGCGCATGCGCAGCAGCAGCACCGCACCGAAGAAGCAATAGAAGCCCAGTACCGTGCACAGTAGCGGCAGCCACATCTCGGCAGGCATCGCAGGCTTTTCGGTCAGGGTGAAGGTGGCGCCTTGGTGCAAGGTGTTCCACCACTCGACCGAGTACTTGATGATCGGGATGTTCACCACCCCGACGATAGCCAGCACCGCGCAGGCCTTGGCGGCGCTGTCACGGTTACTGATCGCCTGGCCCAGGGCGATGATGCCAAAGTACAGGAACAGCAGAATCAGCATCGAAGTGAGCCGCGCGTCCCACACCCACCAACTGCCCCAAGTAGGCTTGCCCCAGATCGCGCCCGTCACCAGCGCCAAGGCGGTCATCCAGGCACCGATAGGGGCCGCGCACTGCAAGGCCACATCGGCGATTTTCATCTTCCATACCAAGCCCACCACGCCCGCCACGGCCAAGAGCACGTAGCAGGACTGCGCCAGCATCGCCGCCGGCACGTGGATATAAATGATGCGGAAGCTGTTGCCCTGCTGGTAATCCTGTGGGGCGAAGGCCAGGCCCCAGACGATCCCCACCAGCAGCAGCACAGCAGCGGCCAGCGCCAGCCAGGGCAGCAGGCGCCCGCTGATGGCGTAGAACCATTTGGGTGAGCCGAGTTTGTGGAACCACGTCCAGCTAATTTTCATCAGGGTACATCCAGGGTATTGGCCGGGCTGCGGTGCCCGGGACTCGTTATTCGCCGACGCTGATTTTCAGCCCGGCGGCGATCGCAAAGGGTGCCAGGGTCACGGCCAGGGCCGCGAGGCTGGCGAGCCAGAGCAGGTGGCCGGTGGCTGGCATATTCTGCAACGCCGCCTGCAGCGCACCACTGCCCAGGATCAATACAGGGATATACAACGGCAATATCAGCAGCGCCAGCAGCAGTCCGCCGCGCTTGAGGCCGACCGTCAGGGCCGCGCCGACCGCACCGAGCAAGCTCAACACCGGAGTCCCCAACACGAGCGAAGCCAACAGCACCGGCAGGCAACTGGCGGGCAAGCCCAGCATCAGTGCCAGCAATGGCGACAGCAGTACCAGCGCAAGCCCCGAAAACGTCCAGTGCGCCAGTACCTTGGCCAGCACCAGCATAGCCAGCGGATGCGGCGACAGTACCCACTGTTCGAGCGAGCCATCCTCGAAATCGCTGCGAAACAGCCCGTCCAGTGAGAGCAGTACAGCCAACAGCGCAGCCACCCAGACCAGTCCGGGCGACAAGGTTTGCAACAATTGAGTTTCGGGACCGACCGCCAACGGAAACAGCGCCACCACGATGGCGAAGAACACAAGCGGATTGGCAAGCTCTGCCGGACGGCGGAACAACAGACGCGCCTCGCGGCGCAGTAAAAGAACAAACACGCTCATGCCGACCATTGCCCCAGGTTCAGTTCACGGTAACCGGATGGCTTGAGACCCAGGCTGTGGTGAGTCGTCAGCACGACCGTACCGCCTCGCTCGCAATGGGCGGCCAGATGCGCTTCGAGTTGTGCGACGCCTTGCTTGTCCAAAGCGGTGAAAGGCTCATCGAGAATCCACAGCGGCGGGCTGTCCAGGTAAAGCCGGGCCAATGCCACGCGGCGCTGCTGCCCGGCAGACAGCGTATGACAAGGCACATCCTCGAAACCGCGCAGCCCGACCGCCGCCAATGCCTCCCAAAGGGCGCTGCGAGAGGCCGGCTGATGCAGCGCGCAGAGCCAGGCCAGGTTCTCTTCGGCGCTGAGCAAATCCTTGATCCCGGCGGCATGGCCGATCCACAGCAGGATGCTGGCCAGCGCATGCCGCTGCTCGGCCAAGGGCCTGCCGTTGAACAGGATCTGCCCGGCCGTTGGCTGCATCAGCCCGGCCAGCAGGCGCAGTAGGCTGGTCTTGCCACTACCATTTGGCCCTGCGATCTGCAACATGTCGCCAGGTTGCAGGTCGAAGTCCAGGTGTTCGAACAGCAGTCGCCAGTCGCGCTCGCAGGCCAGGCCCACGGCTTGGAGATGAAGGGTCACGATATCGCCTTATGCTGTGTCGGCCCATGAGCGGCGCTGTGCTCTTCGCGGGAGAAGCCGCGAACAAGGCAATGCCGCCGTGTAGCCGTTGTCTCAAGTCGCCCCAAGCCCTGCCGTTATACTGGCAGGCGGGCGGGCAGCATTATTGCACGCGCGCCGCGCCGCAACGAGGGCTGGTTCGACAGGTTGTATACAATCATGACTGAAATCAATAGTCTCGGCGCACAATCTGCGCTAAGCCCACAGGCAGCCAAGGCCAACATGACCGGTGAACTGTTGCGCCTAATGCAGCCACAGCCGGGTCTGGTGGCAGACGGCGAGACGGCACGCGCCGAAGTGTTGTCGCTGCGCCAGGTCGGCCAGGACTACCAGATGGTGCTGCGCATTACCCTAAGCGGTGGCGTGCAGGCCCAGGTTCAGGCCAGTGCAAGCGCTCCCCTGCCCCAGGGCAGCCAAGTCAGCGTCACCCAGACCCAGAGCAACGAACTGGCGGTGGTGATACAGAATAACAAGGCCAACAACGTCGCCACCCTGACCCGCCTGGACACCCTCCAGACGCCGGTTGGCACCCTGCTACAAGGCAAGGTGGTGACCACCCAGGCCTTGATGCAGAACCCTGCACAGACGGCCAGCTACCGCTCGCTGGTGACCCTGCTCAGCAGCAGTCAGGCCGGCGCGACCTTGACCATCGACAGCCCTCGACCACTGCCTGTAGGCAGCTTGCTCAGCGCCGTGGTGCAGGGCGACCAATCCCTGCGTTTCGTGCCGCTCAGCGGCCGTCAGGACCAGTTGGCGGTGGCGCAGCAGTTGCTGAACCAACAGAGCCAGCAAGCCTCCCTGCCGGGCTTGCTCGATGCCCTGCAGCAAATCATTCGCAACGCCGATACCGGCGCCGAGCTGCGTGCCAGCGCCGAGCGGCTGCTCGCCAGCCTGCCCGACGCGCGCCAGTTGAGCGACCCGAAAACCCTGGCCCAATCCTTGAACAACAGCGGCACGTTTCTCGAAGCCAAACTGCTGCAAGGCGGCCAGGCGGGGAACCTGGCACCCGACCTCAAGGCGCAACTGATCCGCCTGGTCGCTCAGTTACCCACGCCGCCTCCCGGCGCCGGCGTAAACCCGGCGCTGGCCGCCAGCACCCTGGCCCAGGCGTTGCCCGGTTTCGCGCGCAGTGCGCTGGGCATGCTCGGCCAAGTCACCCCTCGCCAGTTGCCGGGCACCTTCCCGCTGCCCTCACGGCTGCTGCAAAGCCTGGAAAATGCAGGCGACCTGCAGCAATTGCTGCGCCTGGCAGCTGCCGCCGTCTCACGTTTGCAGAGCCATGCACTGTCCAGTCTGCAACAGAGCGGCACGCTGGAAAACGGCAACCTGCAAACCAGCTGGCAGACCGAAGTGCCGATCCGCCACGGCCAGGAGTTCATCCCGCTTCAGGTCAAGTTGCAACGGGAGGAAACCCCCGAACAACAAGCCAATCGTGAACGCGAGCGCGAACCGCGTGAGCCGGCAGAGGCGCTGTGGCGCATCGAACTGGCATTCGACCTGGCGCCGCTGGGCCCACTGCACGTCCAGGCGCAACTGGCCCAAGGTCGGCTGTCCGGCCAACTGTGGGCCGAACAACCGCACACCGCGCAATGGATCGATAGCCAGCTCGGCAGCCTGCGCGAGCGCCTGCTGGCTCGGGGACTGGATGTCGGAGATCTACAGTGCCACCCCGGCACACCGCCGCAAGGCCCGCGCACACGCCTGGAACAACGTTGGGTGGACGAAACCGCATGAAGCACCAGCAACCGCGCCAAGCCATCGCCTTGAGCTACGACGGCCAGCAGGCACCGACCCTGAGCGCCAAGGGCGATGATGAGTTGGCCGAGGCGATCCTCGCCCTCGCCCGCGAGCACGAAGTACCGATCTACGAGAACCCCGAGCTGGTGCGTCTGCTCGCGCGCCTGGAGTTGGGCGAGCAGATCCCCGAGGCGCTATACCTGACCATCGCCGAAATCATCGCCTTCGCCTGGCAACTACGCGGCAAGATGCCAGCAGGCTTTGACGACAGTGGCCCACAGGCGCGCGATATCACCCCGCACTTGGCCCAACTGCCTGCCCCTGACTGAGCCACAGCAGACACGGGGCGGTGTCACTGGCCGCCTGTTTCAGGCCGACCAGTGACGGATAGACAGCCTGCCAACGATCAATCGGCGCGGTGCAGCTTGCTCATCAGCTGTGCCTCGGCCTGGGTCAGCCCGCAGGTCTGGGTCAGCTCCTCGACGCTTGCGCCCATGCCCACCAGCTTGGCGGCCTGGGCGAAGGTCACGTTGTTGGGATCACGTTGCTCCAGTTGCTGGAGCCTGTCTGGCAAAGGCGCCACCACTGCGCGCAGTTCGTGGATAGCCTCGCCCATGCGCACAGTGCCGTTCTGGTAGTCGTCCAGGCGCTTGGCCAGATCCTTGATACGCTGGTCGCGCACGGCATCGCCTTCGGCCTGCTGGGCGGCCAGCTCGCGCTGGCGCTTGCTGTAGTTGAGGAAGAACCACAGGCTCAGCGCCCACAGCAGCGCCAGGAAGATGACAGCAACCTCGAAAATCAACTCAGATGTTCTCCAGCTCGGACCACTCTTCCTCGGTCATCATCTTGTCCAGCTCGACCAGAATCAGCAGTTCGCCGTTCTTGTTGCACACGCCCTGGATGAACTTGGCCGACTCTTCGTTGCCGACGTTCGGCGCAGTCTCGATCTCCGACTGACGCAGGTACACGACCTCGGCGACGCTGTCGACCAGAATACCAACCACCTGCTTGTCCGCCTCAATGATCACGATGCGGGTATTGTCGGTCACCTCAGTGGGCATCAGGCCGAAGCGCTGGCGGGTGTCGATCACCGTCACCACATTGCCACGCAGGTTGATGATACCCAGGACATAGCTGGGCGCGCCCGGTACTGGCGCGATTTCGGTGTAGCGCAGCACTTCCTGCACCTGCATGACGTTGATCCCGTAGGACTCATTGTCCAGGCGGAAGGTTACCCATTGCAGGATCGGATCTTCAGAACCTTGTGCAGACGACTTTTTCATTCCCCTAGCCCTCTAAAACCGCCCTTGGCGGTGTGATCTTCGATAACCGCGGCAGAAGCGGCGTTGATTCAGTTGTGTTGGGTGTTCATCTGCTTGACCGCGCCACTGGCGATCAACTCGGCAAGCTCGGCCACATCGAGCAACGCGCACATGTGCTCGATCACCGTACCGGCCAGCCACGGGCGCTGGCCACGCTGGCTGCGCCACTTGATCTCGTTGGGGTCCAGGCGCAGCGAGCGGCTGACTTGATGCACCGCCAGCCCCCACTCGTAACCCTGTACCGAAATGACGTATTGCAGGCCCTGGCGGAAATCCTCACGGTAGCGGTCGGGCATCACCCAGCGGGCGGTGTCCAGTACTTTGAGGTTGCCGGCCTGGCAGGTCAGGATACCGAGGAACCAATCTGGCTGGCCGAACAGCGGGGTCAGCTCCTGGCCGGCCAGGCTGTAGATCGAGCCCAGGCAAACCAAGGGTACCGCCAGGGTCAGCCCCGCCACATCGAACAACAGGCACTCGAACGGCTCGGCGGCCCACGCCGGGCGGCCATCGACCGTGGCCGGCGGCACGGGCGCCGCCGGAGCGGGCAAATGCACCTCCACCAGCGGGGCCACAGGCTCGGCCACCTGGACCTGGGTCAACACCGGAATGCTGGCCTCGGCCACGACTTCGGTGTCCACCAGGCTGACGACCGGCTCCGGCAGCGGCCGGCTCGGGGGCAACACGGTGGGCAGTACCTTGGCTTGCGGCTCGGCGAATGGCCGCGGTGCGGCTTGTACCGGCGCGGCCTGGCGCCGAGCATCGGCGGCCTGTTCTGCGCGCACGGCGGCTTCGAATTCATCGCTGGAAACGCTGCTCGCAGGGGCGGCAAGCGCCTCGGGCTGCGGCTCCTCGAACACCTCGGTGGCTTCTTGCAGCAGGCCATCGAGGTAGGACTGCAAGGCCAACTGCGGCTTGCTGGTGATGTGCGGGGCTGGGTTCATCAGGCCACCTGCAGTGCGGTGCGGTAGGTGAGCAGGTGCTTGAGCAGTGCGCGATAAGCGACCACGCCCCGGCTCTTGCCGTCGAATTGCGAAGGGGTGACGCCATTGCGGCTGGCGTCACGCAGGCGCGTGTCCACCGGAATGTAGCCTTGCCAGACCTGCTCGCCATAGGTATCGCGCAGCACTTTCAAGGTGCCGAGGGAGGCCTGGGTGCGGCGATCGAACAGGGTCGGGACGATCTGGTACGGCAGCGCTTGCTTGCGCGAGCGGTTGACCATGGCCAGGGTGCCCACCATGCGCTCCAAGCCCTTGACCGCGAGGAACTCGGTCTGCACCGGGATCACCAGCTGTTGGCTGGCGGCCAGGGCGTTGACCATCAACACGCCGAGCAGCGGCGGACTATCGATCAGGGCGAAGTCGAAATCCTGCCACAGCTGCGCCAGACTCTTGGCGATCACCAGGCCCAAACCGCTCTGCCCCGGCGACTGACGCTCGAGTACCGCCAACGCGGTGCTGGAAGGTAGCAGTGAGATGCGCTCGTCACTGGTCGGCAGCAGCAGTTGTCCGGGCAAGCCCTCGGGCACGCTGCCCTTGTGCAGGAACAGGTCGTAGCAGCTGTGTTCGAGCGCGTCAGGGTTATGCCCGAAATAGCTGGTCATCGAGCCGTGCGGATCGAGGTCGACCACGACCACGCGCTTACCCGCCTCGGCTAGCAGGCCGGCCAAGGCGATGGTGGTGGTGGTCTTGCCGACGCCACCTTTTTGATTGGCTACTGCCCAGACTCTCATAGGACAACTTCTATCTCATTGATTTGGCGCGAGACTCTGTAGGCGCGGGCGGTTCCCGCGAATACCGGCAATGCCGGTGCAACATCACTGCACTGCGCTGCCATCGGCGTCGGTGAATTGACGAATCATTGCCTCACCAGCGGTGCTGGCGAGGCTGGTGCACTTTGTGTGCCAGCCCGGCGCAATGCCGCATCCGGCGTCGCATTTGCACTGCCACTGCCGGTCAGGCTACGGCGCACTTCGAGGTTGCGCGAAATCACCAGCACCACGCGCCGGTTGCGCGCACGGCCTTCGGCAGTGTCGTTGCTGGTCACCGGCTGATACTCGCCGTAACCCACCGAGGCCATGCGCGCGGGATTCACCCCTTCCATCGCCAGCAGGCGCACGATGCTTGCCGCACGCGCCGAAGACAGCTCCCAGTTGGTCGGGTACTGCGCGGTACGGATCGGCAGGTTGTCGGTGAAGCCCTCGACATGCACCGGGTTGGCGAACGGCTTGAGTATGTTGGCCACCTTCTCGATGATCTCGAAGGCAACGTCACTGGGCATGGCATCGCCACTGCCGAACAACAATGCCGAGTTGAGTTCGATCTCCACCCACAGTTCGTTGCCGCGCACGGTCATCTGGTTGGACTTGATCAGGTCGCCAAAGGCGTCGCGCACATCATCTGTGATGGTCTTGAGCGGGTCGACGCTGGTCTGGGCCAGGCCTGCATCGGTCTGCTCGCTGTCCTTGATCAGCGGTTCGGCCGGCTTGACCGTCAACGGGCGCTCGTCACCAATCGGAATCGGCCTGACACTGCGCTCAGGATCGTTGAACACCCCGATCAACGCCTGCGAGATCTGCTTGTACTTGCCCTCGTTGATCGAGGAAATGGAGTACATGACCACGAAGAAGGCGAACAGCAAGGTGATGAAGTCAGCGTACGACACCAGCCAGCGCTCGTGGTTTTCATGCTCCTCTACGCGACGACGACGGGCCATGGGTTACTCCATGAAGCCTTGCAGCTTCAACTCGATCGAGCGTGGGTTCTCGCCCTCGGCGATCGACAGCAGACCTTCGAGAAGCATCTCGCGGTAGCGCGACTGGCGCAGGGTAATGGCCTTGAGCTTGTTGGCGACCGGGAGCAGGATCAGGTTGGCGCTGGCGACACCGTAGATGGTGGCGACGAAGGCCACGGCGATACCACTGCCCAGTTGCGTCGGGTCGGCCAGGTTGCCCATTACATGGATCAAGCCCATTACCGCACCGATGATGCCGATGGTCGGCGCATAACCGCCCATGCTCTCGAACACCTTGGCGGCCTGGATGTCGCGATTCTCCTGGGTCAGGAAATCGACCTCGAGGATGCTGCGAATGGATTCAGGCTCGGCGCCGTCGACTAGCAACTGCAAACCTTTGCGCGCGTAGGGGTCGGGTTCGGCATCGGCGACCCCTTCCAAACCCAGCAGGCCTTCCTTGCGCGCAGTCAGGCTCCAATTCACCACACGGTCGATACCACCGGCCAGGTCCACGCGTGGCGGGAAGAAGATCCAGCCCACGATCTGCAAGGCACGCTTGAACGCAGGCAGCGGCGACTGCAACAACGCAGCAGCCAACGTACCGCCGAGCACGATCAGCGCCGCCGGACCGTTGACCAAAGCGCCAACATGGCCGCCTTCGATGAAGTTGCCACCGACGATGGCAATGAAAGCCAGGATCAGACCGATAAGGCTCAGGACATCCATCAGACGCAGGCCTCGACCAGGTGTTTGCCGATATCGTCCAGGCTATAGACGGCGTCGGCGAGGTTGGCTTTGACAATCGCCATCGGCATCCCGTAGATCACGCAGCTGGCCTCGTCCTGGGCCCAGACGGTACTGCCGTTCTGCTTGAGCAGACGTGCGCCTTCGCGGCCATCGGCGCCCATGCCAGTGAGCACCACGGACAGCACCTTGTCGCCGTAGGACTTGGCCGCCGAACCGAAGGTGATATCGACGCATGGCTTGTAGTTCAGACGCTCATCGCCCGGCAGGATCTTCACCGTGCCACGGCCGTCGATCATCATCTGCTTGCCACCAGGCGCCAGCAGCGCCAGGCCCGGACGCAGTACATCGCCGTCCTCGGCCTCCTTCACGCTGATCTTGCACAGTTTGTCCAAGCGTTCGGCGAAGGCCTTGGTGAACGCAGCGGGCATATGCTGAATCAGCACGATCGGCGCCGGGAAGCTGGCGGGCAGTTGGGTGAGTACACGCTGCAGCGCGACCGGCCCCCCGGTGGAGGTGCCGATGGCCACCAACTTGTAAGGCTTGCGCTTGGGGGCTGGCGAGTGACTGGCAGCCGGCGCAGCAGCGCGCACTGGCGCAGGCGCCACAGGCCGTGACGCCGGTGTGCTGGCGGCAAAGCTGCTGGTCGGAGTGGGACTGGCTGTCGGCGCCGCTGCCGGGGCCGGGCTTGCATAGCCACTGAAACGACGATTGCTGCGCGAGATGGTGTGGACTTTCTCGCACAGCAGTTGCTTGACCTTCTCGGGGTTGCGCGAGATGTCTTCGAAATTCTTCGGCAGGTAGTCGACCGCGCCGGCATCCAAGGCATCCAGGGTGACCCGGGCGCCTTCGTGGGTGAGCGAGGAGAACATCAGCACCGGCGTCGGGCAACGCTGCATGATGTGCCGTACTGCCGTGATGCCGTCCATCATGGGCATTTCATAGTCCATGGTGATGACATCGGGCTTGAGCGACAGCGCCTGGTCGATCGCTTCCTTGCCATTTGTCGCGGTACCCACGACCTGGATCGTCGGGTCGGCCGAGAGAATTTCCGAGACACGGCGGCGGAAGAAACCGGAATCATCCACCACCAGGACCTTGACTGCCATAAACACTCCATTAGGTGGCGCCCCCGATAGGGCGCGCCACCAGAATCAAATACGCCGGGCGGCGTAACGCTTGAGCATGCTCGGAACATCGAGGATCAAGGCAATACGGCCGTCACCGGTAATGGTGGCGCCGGACATGCCCGGGGTGCCCTGCAACATCTTGCCCAGCGGCTTGATCACCACCTCTTCCTGACCCACCAGCTGATCGACCACGAAGCCGATACGCTGGGTGCCGACCGACAGGATCACCACATGGCCCTCGTGCTGCTCCTCGTGCTCCTGGTCCTGGACCAGCCAGCGTTTGAGGTAGAACAGCGGCAAGGCCTTGTCCCGCACGATCACCACTTCCTGACCATCGACCACGTTGGTGCGCGACAGGTCCAGGTGGAAGATCTCGTTGACGTTGACCAACGGGAAAGCGAATGCCTGGTTGGCCAGCATCACCATCAGGGTCGGCATGATCGCCAAGGTCAGCGGCACCTTGATGACGATCTTCGAACCCTGGCCCTTGGCCGAGAAGATGTTGATCGAGCCGTTGAGCTGGGAGATCTTGGTCTTCACCACGTCCATACCCACACCGCGACCGGACACGTCGGAGATCTCGGTCTTGGTCGAGAAGCCTGGGGCGAAGATCAGGTTGTAGCAGTCCGACTCGCTCAGGCGATCAGCTGCGTCCTTGTCCATCAGGCCCTTCTCGACCGCTTTGGCACGCAGCACGCTCGGGTCCATGCCCTTGCCGTCATCGGAGATCGACAGCAGGATGTGGTCGCCTTCCTGCTCGGCCGACAGCACCACACGACCGGTACGTGCTTTACCGGAGGCTTCGCGCTCTTCCGGCATCTCGACACCGTGGTCGACCGCGTTGCGCACCAAGTGCACCAGTGGGTCGGCGAGGGCCTCGACGAGGTTCTTGTCCAGGTCGGTCTCTTCGCCCACCAGCTCCAGGTTGATCTCTTTCTTGAGCTGACGCGCCAGGTCACGAACCAGGCGCGGGAAGCGCCCGAAGACCTTCTTGATCGGCTGCATGCGGGTCTTCATGACCGCAGTCTGCAGGTCGGCGGTGACCACATCGAGGTTGGACACGGCCTTGGACATGGCTTCATCGCCGCTGTTCAGGCCCAGGCGCACCAGACGGTTACGCACCAGCACCAGTTCGCCGACCATGTTCATGATCTCGTCCAGGCGCGCAGTATCGACGCGCACGGTGGTTTCCGCTTCGCTGGCAGTCGGCTTCTCGCCAGCAGGCGCTGGGGCTCGTGCCGGCGCAGGCGCCGCTGCCGGCTTGGTCGCAGGAGCCGCGGCTGCGGCAGGTGCCGGCGCAGGTTTGGCAACCGGCTTGCTGTCGGCCTTGGGCGCTGCGGCCACCGCAGCAGCAGGCGCCTCGGCAGCGACCGCATCACCGCTGAACTTGCCCTTGCCATGCAGCTCGTCGAGCAGCGCTTCAAACTCGTGCTCGCTGATGTGGTCGCCGCCGGCCGCCGCCGGTGCTTCAGATGCGCCTGCGCCAGGCAGCGCATCGACGGCGAACGTACCCTTGCCGTGCAACTGGTCGAGCAGCGACTCGAACTCGTCGTCGGTAATTTCATCGCTGGCCGGCGCAGACGCAGCCTCCGGCGCACTGGCCGGCGCAGGCGCGCTGAACTGGCCCTTGCCATGCAGTTGGTCGAGCAGAGACTCGAACTCCGAATCGGTGATCTCGTCACCGCCGCCGCTGAGCGCTTCGCCCTGCAATTGCTCGTGTACGGCAGCCTCGGCCTTGACCGCATCGAGCGAATCGAGCAACTGCTCGAACTCGGTGTCGGTAATGTCCGGTTCGCCATCGGGCTCGGCCGCGGCCTCGACCACAGGTGGCGTTTCGAGCACTTCAGCCGGTGCCTCAGCGCCACCCGGCTCGGCCAGGCGCGACAGCGCTGCCAGCAGCTCCGGCGTCGCCGGCGTGACATCGGTACGCTCGCGTACCTGGCTGAACATGCTGTTGACCGTGTCGAGTGCCTCAAGCACCACATCCATCAATTCCGCATCGACCCGGCGCTCACCTTTACGCAGGATGTCGAACACGTTCTCGGCGATGTGACAGCACTCCACCAGCTCATGCAGCTGAAGGAAGCCGGCGCCCCCTTTTACAGTGTGGAAACCGCGGAAAATCGCATTGAGCAGGTCCGCATCATCAGGCCGGCTTTCCAGCTCGACCAGTTGCTCGGACAGTTGCTCGAGGATTTCGCCGGCTTCTACCAGGAAATCCTGGAGGATTTCTTCATCGGCGCCGAAGCTCATTAAACGTGCTCCTTAAAAACCCAGGCTGGACAGCAGATCGTCGACGTCGTCCTGACCGGACACCACGTCTTCACGCTTATCGGCATGAATCTGCGGACCTTCACCCCGAGTCGGATGTTTTTCTTCATCTTTTTCAGCGCGAAGCTGCTGGTGGTCATGTTCGATACCGGCAAACCGATCGACTTGACTCGCCATCAGCACGAGCTTGAGCAGATTGCTTTCGACTTCGGTGACCAGCGAGGTCACTCGCTTGATCACCTGGCCGGTGAGATCCTGATAATCCTGCGCAAGCAGAATGTCGTTGAGGTGGCCGGCAACCTTACGGTTACCTTCCGCGCTCTGCGCCAGGAAACTGTCGACGCGCTTGACCAGCTCACGGAATTCCGGCGCAGCCACTTCGCGACGCATGAATCGCTGCCAGTCGACCGACAGTGCCTGCGCCTCGGCAGACAAGTCGTTGAGCACCGGCGTGCTCTCCTCCACCAAGTCCATGGTGCGGTTGGCTGCGCCTTCGGTAAGGCGCACCACGTAGGAGAGGCGCTCGGTGGCATCGGTTATCTGCGAGACTTCCTCGGCCTGCGGCATGGCCGGGTCGATCTGGAAGCTGACGATTGCACTGTGCAGTTCACGGGTGAGCTTGCCGACCTCCTGATACAGCCCACGGTCGCGGGTCTGGTTCAGCTGGTGTATCAGCTGTACCGCCTCGCCGAACCGGCCGCGCTCAAGGCTCTCGACCAGTTCCTGGGCATGCTTTTTCAGGGTTGATTCGAACTCACCCAGAGAGTTGTTGGTTGACTCCATGGCGCCCCCTGACGTGACTCAGCCGTTGACGCGTTCGAAGATCTTTTCGATCTTTTCTTTGAGCACCTGGGCGGTAAAAGGCTTGACCACATAGCCATTGACGCCAGCCTGGGCCGCTTCGATGATCTGGTCGCGCTTGGCCTCGGCGGTCACCATCAGCACTGGCATACCCTTGAGGCGCTCGTGAGCGCGGACCTTGCGCAGCAGGTCGATGCCGGACATGCCAGGCATGTTCCAGTCGGTCACCAGGAAGTCATAGTGACCGGCCTCGAGCATCGGCAGAGCCGTGACGCCATCATCGGCCTCGTCGGTGTTGGTGAAGCCCAGGTCACGCAACAGGTTCTTGATGATCCGCCGCATCGTCGAAAAGTCGTCAACGATGAGGATTTTCATTTCTTTGTTCAATTAGACCTCCAAGCAGTCTTAAACGCGCTCGGCGCCGAGCGCGCGCTCAATCAATTCGGCACCACAAAAAACGACTGCATCGAACCTGCGTTCAACGCGCCCGCCATTCCCCCAGGCGGCTGCGCAAGCGCGCGGCACACTGGCTATGCAGCTGGCTGACCCGCGACTCGCTGACCCCCAGGACCTCACCGATTTCCTTGAGGTTCAGCTCTTCGTCGTAGTACAGCGCCAGGACCAGGCGTTCACGCTCCGGCAGGTTGGCGATCGCATCGGCCAGCGCTGACTGGAAACGTTCGTCCTCCAGATCGCGCAACGGCTCCAACTGCCCACTCGCTCCGTCCTCGTGCAACCCTTCGTGTTCGCCGTCCTGCAAAAGATCGTCGAAACTGAATAGGCGGCTGCCCAAGGTGTCGTTCAGAATCCCGTAGTAATCGTCGAGACTCAATTGGAGTTCGGCAGCAACCTCGTGATCTTTAGCGTCGCGGCCTGTTCTTGCCTCGACACAGCGAATCGCGTCGCTGACCATGCGCGTGTTGCGGTGTACCGAACGCGGTGCCCAATCCCCCTTGCGCACCTCGTCGAGCATCGCGCCACGGATACGAATACCGGCATAGGTCTCGAAACTGGCACCTTTGCTGGCATCGTATTTATTGGCGACTTCCAGCAGGCCAATCATGCCTGCCTGGATAAGATCCTCGACCTGCACGTTGGCCGGCAAACGCGCCAGCAGGTGGTAGGCGATACGCTTGACCAGCGGCGCGTAGCGCTCCACCAGCTCGTACTGCGCATCCTTGGCAGCCTTGCTGTACATCTTGAAACCGCTCGCATTCATAGAACTGGCCCCGCACTGGTCGGTTGCACTAGACGCTCGACGAAGAATTCAAGATGTCCACGCGGGTTGGCAGGCAGCGGCCAGCTATCGACCTTCTGCGCGATGGCCTTGAAGGCCAGCGCACACTTGGACCGAGGGAAGGCCTCGTAGACCGCCCGCTGCTTCTGTACCGCCTTGCGAACGCATTCGTCGTAAGGCACGGCACCGACGTATTGTAGGGCGACGTCCAGGAAACGGTCCGTGACCTTGGTCAATTTGGCGAACAGGTTGCGCCCTTCCTGGGGGCTCTGGGCCATGTTGGCCAGCACGCGGAAACGGTTCATGCCGTAGTCGCGGTTGAGCAGCTTGATCAACGCATAGGCGTCGGTGATCGAAGTGGGTTCATCGCACACTACCAACAACACTTCCTGCGCCGCACGCACGAAACTGACTACCGAGTCACCAATACCTGCAGCAGTGTCGATGACCAGCACGTCGAGATTGTCGCCGATCTCGCTGAACGCCTGGATCAACCCCGCGTGCTGCGCCGGCGCCAGGTGCACCATGCTTTGCGTGCCAGAGGCAGCCGGCACGATGCGCACCCCGCCCGGCCCTTGCAAGAGCACATCACGCAGCTCACAACGTCCTTCGATGACGTCAGCCAGGGTACGCTTGGGGGTGAGTCCGAGCAGCACGTCGACGTTAGCCAGGCCCAGGTCGGCGTCGAGCAGCATGACCCTGCGCCCCAGCTCGGCCAACGCCAGGGACAGGTTCACTGAAACGTTGGTCTTGCCGACGCCACCTTTGCCGCCAGTCACGGCGATCACCTGTACGGGATGCATGCTACCCATGTCTGTTGTTTACCTTGTCTCGCTTGGACCCAAGCCACATGAGGGGCTTTACGCTCGACCCCAGGATGTAGGTACTTTGCACAGTATTCACCCTCAACCCGCCCGTTTGCCAGGGTTCTGGTAGAGATCAGCGAACATGTCAGCCATGGCCTCCTCGCTGGGCTCGTCCTGCATCTGCACGCTCACTGCACGACTGACCAGTTGGTGCTTGCGAGGGAGTTGCAGGTCGTCAGGAATGCGCGGCCCATCGGTGAGATAGGCAACGGGCAGTTCGTGACTAATGGCCAGGCTCAGCACTTCGCCAAGACAAGCCGTCTCATCAAGTTTGGTCAGGATGCACCCGGCCAGGCCGCAGCGCTTGTAGCTATGGTAAGCGGCGGTGAGCACCTGTTTTTGACTGGTAGTGGCCAGCACCAGGTAATTCTTCGAAGCGATACCACGCCCGGCCAGGGTTTCGAGCTGCATGCGCAGTGCCGGGTCACTGGCCTGCAAGCCAGCGGTGTCGATCAGCACCACGCGCTTGCGCAGCAGCGGCTCGAGTGCCTGTGCCAGGGACTCGCCCGGGTCAACGTAGGTCACCGGCACATTGAGGATTCGACCCAAGGTCTTGAGCTGCTCTTGCGCACCGATACGGAAGCTGTCCATGCTCACCAGCGCCAGGTTGTTCGCGCCGTACTTGAGCACGTAACGCGCGGCGAGCTTGGCCAGGGTGGTGGTCTTGCCCATGCCGGCCGGACCGACCATGGCGATGACGCCACCTTCTTCGATAGGCTCGATCTCAGGCACCTCGATCATGCGCGCCAGGTGCGCCAGGACCATACGCCAGGCCTGGCGTGGCTCGTCGATTTCAGCCGTGAGTTCGAGCAACTCGCGGGCCAGCCCACCCGACAGGCCCAGGCGCTGCAGACGACGCCACAGGTTGGCCTGCTGCGGCTTGCTGCCTTGTAGCTGGCTCCAGGCCAGCGAGCCGAGCTGTACTTCGAGCAACTCGCGCAGGCCAGACAACTCAGAGCGCATGGCATCGAACAAGCGTGGATCGACTGGCGCAGGCGCAGTCGGCGCGACCGCTGCCGGCGCCTCGACGTGTGGCTCCACCAAGGGCTCCGAAGCCGTCAGCGACAGCCCGGCGAATAACTGGCGGTTGCCCTCGAGCGCCTCGCTGCGATTTTCGATTTCGGCCTGGGCGGTGACGATGCGCGACTGGGTCTTGCGCAGCTCATCCTCCAGCTCGGCGTTGGGCACGCGCGGGGCCAGGGCAGACAGCTTGTAGTCCAGCGCGGCCGTCAGCTCGACACCGCCAGCGATGCGCCGGTTACCGATGATGGCGGCATCGGAGCCCAGCTCATCACGGACCAGCTTCATGGCCTGACGCATATCAGCGGCGAAAAAACGCTTAACTTGCATAACCCACTACCTCAGCCATTTGGGCCCACGGTGGCAACGATGGTGACTTGCTTGTTGTCAGGTATTTCCTGATACGCCAAAACATGCAAATTCGGTACAGCCAGGCGACCGAAACGTGACAGCATCGCGCGAATCGGCCCGGCCACCAGCAAGATGGCGGGCTGGCCCTGCATTTCCTGACGCTGGGCTGCCTCGATCAGCGAACGCTGAAGCTTTTCGGCCATGCTTGGCTCAAGAAGAACACCATCTTCCTGACCCTGCCCGGCCCTTTGCAGACTATTGAGCAAGATTTGTTCCAACCTTGGTTCAAGCGTAATGACAGGTAGCTCGGACTCAATGCCGACAATGCTTTGCACGATGGCGCGACACAATCCGACACGCACTGCCGCCACGAGCGCGGCGGTATCTTGACTCTTGCTGGCATTGTTGGCGATGGCTTCGGCAATACTGCGGATGTCACGCACGGGCACTTGCTCGCTGAGCAATGCCTGCAGAACCTTCAGCAGCCCCGACAAGGAAATGACGCCTGGCACCAGCTCTTCGGCGAGCTTTGGCGAAGCCTTGGCCAGCACCTGCAATAGTTGCTGGACTTCTTCGTGACCGATCAGCTCGTGACAGTGCTTTTGCAATATCTGGTTGAGGTGGGTGGCGACCACGGTGCTGGCATCTACCACGGTGTAACCCAACGACTGCGCCTGGGCGCGCTGGGCGATGTCGATCCACACGGCCTCCAGGCCAAACGCTGGGTCTCGCGCTGCGATGCCATTGAGCGTACCGAACACCTGACCTGGGTTGATTGCCAGCTCCCGATCTGGATAGATCTCGGCCTCGGCCAGGATCACCCCCATTAGCGTCAGGCGATAGGCGCTGGGCTGCAGATCGAGGTTGTCGCGAATGTGCACAGTGGGCATGAGGAAGCCCAGATCCTGGGACAGCTTCTTGCGCACGCCCTTGATCCGCGCGAGCAGTTGGCCGCCCTGGTTACGGTCTACCAAGGGGATCAGCCGGTAGCCGACCTCGAGGCCGATCATGTCGATCGGGGTGACATCGTCCCAGCCCAGCTCCTTGGTCTCCATGGCGCGCTGCGGCGAGGGCAATAAGTCCTGCTGGCGTTGCGCTTCTTGTAGGGCTGCGACCTTGGCCTTCTGCTGCTTCTTCCAGACCAGGTAGGCGCCACCACCGGCCAATACGCCAAGGCTGATGAAGGCAATATGCGGCATGCCGGGCACCAGCCCCATGATCACCATCAACGCTGCCGATACAGCCAGCGCCTTGGGTGAATCGAACATCTGCCGGTTGATCAGCTTGCCCATGTCTTCGGAGCCCGAAGCGCGGGTCACCATGATCGCCGCCGCCGTGGACAACAGCAGTGATGGCAATTGCGCCACCAAACCGTCACCAATGGTCAGCAGGGCGTAGACCTTGCCAGCGTCGCTGAACGTCATGCCGTGCTGCAGCATGCCGATGAGCATGCCGCCGATCAGGTTGATGAAGAGGATCAACAGGCCGGCGATGGCATCACCCCGCACGAACTTGCTGGCGCCGTCCATGGAGCCGTAGAACTCGGCTTCCTGGGCGACTTCGGCGCGGCGGGCCTTGGCCTGGGCTTGATCGATAAGGCCGGCATTGAGGTCGGCGTCGATGGCCATCTGTTTGCCGGGCATGGCGTCGAGGGTAAAGCGTGCACTGACCTCGGAGATGCGCCCCGCGCCTTTGGTGACGACCACGAAGTTGATGATCATGAGGATCGCGAACACCACCGCACCGACGACATAGTTGCCGCCGATCACCACTTCACCGAAGGCCTGGATCACTTTACCGGCGGCGCCGTGGCCTTCCTGACCATGGAGCATTACGACGCGGGTGGAGGCGACGTTCAGGGCCAGACGCAGCAGGGTTGCCACCAGCAGGATGGTGGGGAACGCGGCGAAGTCCAGCGGGCGCAGGGCGTACACGCAGACCAGCAGGACAACGATCGACAGGGCGATGTTGAAGGTGAAGAACACGTCGAGCAGGAACGGCGGTATCGGCAACATCATCATTGCCAACATCACCAGCAACAGCAACGGCACGCCGAGGTTGCCCCGGCCGAGACCGGCCAGGTTGTTACGGGCGTTGCTGATTAACTGAGTGCGATCCACCGCGAGTCCTCTTCAAGCAAAAACTTTGACGCCTGTGTGGCGCTTGGCGCTGGCTGTGCAAGAAGCTTTCCAACTTTTTTGACCTGGGTTTTTTTGGGGTGGACGGGGCGGGGTCGATGAACAGCGTGTTGGTTTTGGCAGATGTATGGGCATTCATCGACGATGTCGACTTTTAGTCACCTTTTCGCCTTTACGGCGACCTACTTTTGCTCTTGGGCAAAAGTAGGCAAAAACCGCTCGCTCCATCATCCGGCCCCTGCGCTGAGCGCAGGGGTTCCCTCGCTCCGGCGCCTTTCGGGCCCGCGCGGCCTACGACTTGCTGCGCAAGTCTACATCTCGCGCCTTCGGCTACGCCGAAGGGTGCTGCGCACCTGGCCCTACAGACGCCTACACTCGGCCTCCTGAAGTCGCAATTGGCGGCGCCTGGGGTATTGCGCACTTAGAAGCAAGAGCAAGAGCAAGAACAGCAGAATTATTCATTTGAAGTGATGGATGTATTTCGCAGTGGTAAGGCACTC
>NZ_VAUO01000060.1 GCF_005796105.1 Pseudomonas mosselii
TGTGCTCGAAGCGATAGACGAAGCCCTCTTCAGCCGCCAAGCGGGCGATGAAGTCGAGGTCAGTCTCGCCCGCTTGCACACAGAACTCGCGCACCTGATGGTCCATGCTTGCGCGAAGCTCGTATTGATCGATGCCCTGACGCTTGAGCATCAGCTCAAGAATCTGCGGGACGGTCTTTTGCTGAAAGATGCGCCAGTTCGAGCGCAGTCCGGCGCGGGCCAGGATGGGTTCCACCAGGGCGTGGTAGTAGGTTCGGTAGAAGCCGCTTTCACCCTGACTGAAACGACTGACCAGACCGTGCACGTGGCGCACCGGACCTTTGCCATCCCAGATC
>NZ_VAUO01000061.1 GCF_005796105.1 Pseudomonas mosselii
TGTGCTCGAAGCGATAGACGAAGCCCTCTTCAGCCGCCAGGCGGGCGATGAAGTCAAGGTCGGTCTCACCCGCTTGTACACAGAACTCGCGCGCTGGGTGATCCATGCTTGCGCGAAGCTCGTATTGATCGATGCCCTGGCGCTGGAGCATCAGCTCGAGAATCTGCGGGACGGTCTTTTGTTGGAAGATGCGCCAGTTTGAGCGCAGCCCGGCGCGGGCCAGGATCGGCTCGATCACGGCGTGGTAGTAGGTTCGGTGGAAGCCACTTTCACCCTGACTGAAACGACTGACCAGCCCGTGCACGTGGCGCACCGGACCTTTGCCA
>NZ_VAUO01000062.1 GCF_005796105.1 Pseudomonas mosselii
ACCCGCCATGCAGCAGGAGCCCAGCCATGACCCAGCAACCCCAACATTGGCAAACCGCAGGCGTCACCGCCTGTCTGGAGTTTTGCCGCATCCAGCCCGGTATCCCTTTCGAGCATGCTTTCAGCGAGTTGTCGGTCCTGCTCGGCTGCGTCCGCCACCTCACCCGCGAAGCCGAAATGGAAAGCGACCTGATCGCCGGCAGCTCAGCCCGGATTCTCAGCGCCCTGGCCAAGGCACTGATTGATGACATGGAAATCGGTTTGCAGCGCAAAACCTGATGCCGCCTCCACCCGCTCCCTCTGTGGGAGCGGGCTTGCCCGCGA
>NZ_VAUO01000063.1 GCF_005796105.1 Pseudomonas mosselii
AGTGTTGCCCAAAGGCGTGGTGACCGACTGCGGGAAGCCCGCCGCTACCCCACCGCTGACTACCGCAATGCCGCCCACGGTCAGGGTCTGCAAGCCATCCGGGGCACTGACGGTGAAGGTGCCGCCTTGGGTCAGCGCGCCGGTGTTCGGTGCACTGCCGTCGCCCAGGTGTTTTTCGTACACCGTCACTTCACCGCCCTCGACATCCAGGCCACAGAGCTTGACCGGGTCGTCGAGGTTCTTGATGTCGAGCGTCAAGGTGGCCGTGCTGGTATCGCCGTCGGCGTCCTTGATCGTGTAGGTGAAG
>NZ_VAUO01000064.1 GCF_005796105.1 Pseudomonas mosselii
GGTGCTTTCGTCTTTGTAAACGTCTTCGACGTTGGTGTTTGGCACTTGCAGAGTGCCCTTACCGGAAGCATCGACATTGACCTGATATTCGGTGCCACCAACGTTGACGGTCAACGTAGTGGCGCTGCCAGTTTGCGGCGGATTGCTCAGCTGGAAGTTGAAGGTGACGTTTGCGTCGCCTTCTTTCGCTGGGTCTGCCGTCACGGTGACAGTGGTGGTGTCGATAGTGTCAGCAACGGTCGCAGTGGCTGTAGCGCCATTCAGGCTCACGCTCTCGA
>NZ_VAUO01000007.1 GCF_005796105.1 Pseudomonas mosselii
CGAAAAACAAAGCGGGGAGGCCTGTCGGCCTCCCCGCTTCCTTATATAGAGAACGCTAAACCGTCACTCTGCTTTAAGGGTAACCCGCGCGAAGGACTTTTTGCCCGCCTGGCACACATGAGTGGCCCCCACGACAAACATGAAGTCACGCTCGACCACAGCACCATCAACCTTGACCGCACCACCGGCGAGCAAATCACGCGCCTGCGCCGAGTTTTTTACCAGGCCTGCCCGGTTCAACACGGCAGCAATCGGCAAGTCTTCAGCCGCAACAACCTCAACCTCCGGCAAATCCTCAGGCAGCTCGCCATCCTTCATGCGGTTACCCGCAGCACGATGGGCATTGGCTGCCGCCTCCTGACCATGGAAGCGCGCCACGATCTCTTCGGCTAGCTTGATCTTGATGTCACGCGGATTCGCGCCATTGGCTACATCAGCACGGAACTGCTCGATCTCCTCCATCGAACGGAAGCTCAGCAGCTCGAAGTAGCGCCACATCAGCGTGTCCGGAATCGACACCAACTTGCTGTACATCACACCAGGAGCTTCCTGGATACCGACATAATTGCCCAGCGACTTCGACATCTTCTTCACGCCATCGAGCCCTTCGAGCAACGGCATGGTGACGATGTTCTGCGCTTCTTGGCCGTAAGCACGCTGCAGCTCGCGCCCCATCAGCAGGTTGAACTTCTGATCGGTACCGCCGAGCTCGACATCCGCTTTCAGCGCCACGGAGTCATACCCCTGCACCAGCGGGTACAGGAACTCATGGATGGCGATTGGCTGATTGGTGGTGTAGCGCTTATCGAAGTCGTCGCGCTCGAGCATGCGCGCAACCGTATACTGCGAAGCCAGGCGAATGAAGTCGGCCGGAGATAGCGAGTCCATCCAGGTGGAGTTGAACGCGACCTCGGTCTTGGCCGGGTCGAGAATCTTGAACACCTGCTGTTTATAAGTCTCGGCGTTCTCCAACACCTGCTCGCGGGTCAGCGGCGGACGCGTGGCGCTTTTGCCGCTCGGATCACCGATCATGCCGGTGAAGTCACCGATCAAGAAGATAACCTGGTGACCCAGCTCCTGGAACTGGCGCAGCTTGTTGATCAGCACCGTATGCCCCAGGTGCAGGTCAGGCGCGGTAGGGTCGAAGCCCGCCTTGATGCGCAGTGGTTGGCCGCGCTTGAGCTTCTCCACCAGTTCAGACTCGACCAATACCTCTTCCGCACCGCGCTTGATAAGCGCCAGCTGCTCTTCAACCGACTTCATAGACAGACCCGCAAGGCTCAGATTCAAGGGGAGCCAACCATACAAGATCGGCCATCAAATACAAGTTTCGCAACGGAATGTGACCCGAACGGCGTGACGCAACGTCTACGCGCCCTTGCGTGAGATTGGATTTGGTTATATTTTATACAGTTATTTCATCTTCATCATGTCATTCATCTTTTCCATTTCACCTTTTTCAAAGTCACCTCACCTATGACCAACGAAACGCCTAAAGCGCCGCCGCTTTATCCGAAAAGCCATCTGTTGGCCGCCAGCGGAATCGCCGCGCTTCTCAGCCTGGCCTTGCTGGTGTTCCCTTCCAGCGAAGTGGAAGCCAAGAAAACCACCCTGAGCCTCGAACTGGAAAGCCCGGCCGACCAGCTCAAGGACGAATCTCGCACGGCACCCTTGGTGCAATCCGGCCAGGACAACGATTCCCCCTTCGCCCAGATCGAAGGCGATCCATCCGAGGCAGCCGGATCCGACAACCAGCCTACCGCCGTCGCCAAGCAGGACGACAAAGCCCCCGGCCACCGCGAGGTCGTCGTGGCCCGGGGTGATACGCTCTCGACCCTGTTCAATAAGGTCGGGCTGCCGGCCAACGTCGTTCACGACGTCCTGGCTAGTAACAAGCAAGCCAAGCAGTTCAGCCAGCTCAAGCATGGCCAGGTCCTTCAGTTCGAGCTGGACAAGGACGGCCAACTGGCCAGCCTGCACAGCAAAGTCAGCAACCTCGAAACCATCCGCCTGACCCGCACCGACAAAGGCTACAACTTCGATCGCGAAGTCAGTAAGCCGGTGGTGCGTACTGCATACGCACACGGCGTCATCAAGAGCTCGCTGTCGGCCTCCGCCCAGCGCGCTGGCCTGTCCCATAGCATGACCATGGAGATGGCACGCATCCTGGGCTACGACATCGACTTCGCCCAGGACATCCGCCCAGGCGATGAATTCGATGTGGTGTACGAGCAGAAGATCATGGACGGCAAGGTGGTCGGCACCGGCAGCATTCTCTCCGCACGCTTTACCAATCGCGGCAAGACTTACACCGCCGTGCGTTACACCAACAAGCAAGGCAACACCAATTACTACACCGCAGACGGCAACAGCCTGCGCAAGGCCTTCATCCGCACCCCGGTGGACTTTGCCCGCATCAGCTCGCGCTTCTCGGCTGGCCGCAAGCACCCGATCCTCAACAAGATCCGCGCCCATAAAGGCGTCGACTACGCCGCCCCACGCGGCACGCCCATCAAGGCAGCAGGCGATGGCCGAATCGAACTGGCCGGCCGTCGCGGTGGCTACGGTAATACCGTGATCATTGCCCACGGCAACTCATACAAGACCCTCTACGGCCACATGCAGGGCTTCGCCAAGGGCATCAAGACCGGCAGCATGGTCAAGCAGGGCCAGGTGATCGGCTATATCGGCACCACCGGCCTGTCTACCGGGCCACACCTGCACTACGAGTTCCAGGTCAATGGCGTGCATGTCGACCCCCTGAGCCAGAAGGTGCCGATGGCAGATCCAATCGCCAAGGCCGAGCGCGTACGCTTCAACCAGCAGAGCCAACCACTGATCGCACGCATGGATCAGGAAAAGGCCAGCCTGCTCGCCGCGAACAAGCGCTGACCCCATGGCGTACTACCTGGGGGTGATGTCCGGTACCAGCCTCGACGGCCTGGACATCGCCCTGATCGAACAACGCGAGCAGCCCCACCTGCTCGCCACCCACTACATCCCCATGCCCGCCGACCTGCGCCAGGACCTGCTCGCCCTGTGCGCCAGTGGCCCTGACGAGATCGCCCGCGCAGCCTTGGCCGAGAACCGCTGGGCCAGCCTTGCGGCGCAAGGTATCCATCACCTGTTGACAAACCACGGCCTCGCGGCAGACGCGGTGCGTGCCATCGGCAGCCATGGCCAGACCATTCGCCACGAACCGGCTCGCGGCTTCACGGTACAGATCGGCAACCCGGCCCTGCTGGCAGAGCTGACCGGGATTAGCGTGGTGGCTGATTTTCGCCGCCGCGACGTGGCTGCCGGCGGCCAGGGCGCCCCTTTGGTCCCGGCCTTCCACGAAGCGTTGTTCGGGCATCTAGGGCAACGCCTGGCGATCTTGAACGTGGGCGGTTTCAGCAACCTCAGCCTGATCGAACGCCATCGCCCGGTACACGGCTTCGACTGTGGGCCAGGCAACGTGCTGCTCGACGCCTGGATCGAGCGCAAGCGCGGCCAGGTATACGATGCCGACGGCGCCTGGGCGGCCAGCGGCTCGGTGCAAGCACCGCTGCTCAGCGCACTGCTGAGCGACCCATTCTTCGCAGGCTCAGGCCCCAAAAGCACAGGCCGTGAAGTGTTCAACCTGACCTGGCTGGACGCTCACCTCACCCGCCTGCCGTGCTACCGCGACGAAGATGTGCAAGCCACCCTGCTGGAACTGACCGCACGCAGCATCGTCGAGTCGTTGTGTCAGGCCCAGCGTGACACCGAAGCACTACTGGTATGCGGTGGCGGCGCGCGCAACGGTGCGCTGATGAATCGCCTTGGGCAGCTGCTACCAACTGCCAAGGTCGCCAGCACTGCCGCCCACGGCATTGATCCAGACTGGGTGGAAGCCATGGCCTTCGCGTGGCTGGCGCACTGCTGCCTTGAGGGGGTACCCGCCAACCGTCCGAGCGTGACTGCCGCCAAAGGCCTGCGCGTGCTGGGCGCCATCTACCCGGCGTAGTCAATCCACAGAATGCAAAACGCCGCGCAATAGCGCGGCGTTTTGCATTGCCCGACAGCGATCAGATCGAGAACGAAGAGCCGCACCCGCAGGTGGTGGTGGCGTTCGGGTTCTTGATCACGAAGCGCGAGCCTTCCAAGCCTTCCTGGTAGTCCACCTCGGCACCGGCCAAGTACTGGAAGCTCATCGGATCGACCACCAGCGCCACGCCTTCGCGCTCGACGATGGTGTCGTCTTCAGCGACGTCTTCATCGAAAGTGAAGCCGTACTGAAAGCCCGAGCAACCGCCGCCGGTCACGAATACACGCAGCTTCAGACGATCGTTACCCTCTTCGCTGACCAGGGTCTTCACCTTGTTTGCAGCGCCAGGTGTGAACTCCAAAGCCGTGGGGGTGAAGGTTTCGACGCTCATGTTGACTCTCCCGGCGCACTGCCGCCATAAAACTCGATGGGGCGTATTATCCGCTTGTCCGAGAAAATCGGTCAACAATATGAAAGCGGCAAGTGACCAGCTACAAGCTGCAAGCCAAACGCGTCATGCTTGCTTGCCGCTTGTAGCGTGCAGCGAGTCGCTGCTTCAGGGCAGAAGGCCGGCGTGGCTCAGCCCCATGCGTTCGTCCAGACCAAACAGGATGTTCAGGTTCTGTACTGCCTGGCCCGACGCGCCCTTGACCAGGTTGTCGATAACCGACAGCACCACCACCAAGTCACCGCCCTGTGGCCGGTGAACGGCGATACGGCAAACGTTGGCGCCACGCACGCTACGGGTTTCCGGGTGACTACCAGCTGGCATCACGTCGACGAACGGTTCATTGGCGTAGCGCTTCTCGAACAGCGCCTGTAGGTCGACCGATGTATCGGCGACGGTGGCGTACAGCGTGGCGTGGATGCCACGGATCATCGGCGTGAGGTGCGGCACGAAAGTCAGGCCAACATCCTTGCCGGCAGCCTGGCGCAGGCCTTGGCTGATCTCCGGCAGGTGGCGGTGGCCTTTGACCGCATAGGCCTTCATGCTTTCTCCCGCTTCACAGAACAGCGACCCCACCGCAGCGCCACGGCCTGCGCCGCTCACACCTGACTTGCAGTCGGCGATCAGGCGCGCTGGGTCGGCCAGCCCAGCCTCCAGCAGAGGCAGGAAGCCCAGTTGAGTCGCGGTCGGATAGCAACCCGGCACGGCGATCAGACGCGCCTGGCGAATTTTCTCGCGGTTCACTTCGGGCAAGCCATAGACTGCATCGGCCAGCAGCTCCGGCGCACCATGCGGCTGACCGTACCACTTGCCCCACTCCACCGCGTCCTGCAAGCGGAAGTCGGCAGACAAGTCGATAACCTTGGTACCGGCGGCCAGCAGCTCTCCGGCCAAGGCATGGGCGACACCGTGCGGAGTGGCAAAGAACACCACGTCACAGGCGCCCAGGGTCTTGCTGTCCGGCACGCTGAAGCACAGGCCGTCATAGTGGCCGCGCAGGTTCGGGTACATGTCGGCAACCGCCACGCCCGCTTCAGAACGCGAGGTGATGACCGCCACTTCGGCCTGTGGGTGCTGCGCCAACAGACGCAACAGTTCGACACCGGTGTACCCCGTGCCGCCGACGATACCGACCTTGATCATAACGCTTGCCCCTTATCAACGAGCCGACTGGAAAGCGCACGATAATAGGGGCGCGAGACGCCTGTAACAACTCTTCGCATGACCCTTCGGCGCTTGGCCACTACTATTCGGACGACCGTGAAAACCTGAAGGAACCGTTCATGCTTTATCTATGGATCAAGGCGCTGCACATCGTCAGCGTGGTGTGCTGGTTCGCCGGCCTCTTCTACTTGCCTCGCCTGTTCGTTTATCACGCCCAGAGCCAGGACAGCATCAGCCAGGAGCGCTTCATCACCATGGAGCGCAAGCTCTACCGCGGCATCATGAACCCGGCGATGATCGCCACCTACGTGTTCGGCGGCTGGATGCTCTACCTCAATCCCGGCTGGTTGAGCCAAGGCTGGCTGCACGCCAAGCTCACCCTGGTGGTGCTGCTGACCGGTTACCATCACATCTGCGGCGCCCAGCGCAAGCGCTTCGCCGCTGGCACCAATACCCGCAGCCACGTCTACTACCGCTGGTTCAACGAAGTACCGGTACTTTTGTTGCTGGGCATTGCGATTCTGGTGGTGGTCAAACCATTCTGAGGTCGCCCGGCCACTCAGAGGCGTTACGCCATGCCCTTGCCTGCCGCGTTCAAGCAACGTCGCAGGCCGGGCTGTTCGAACGCCATGGCCTGGCGTACGAAACGCGCTGAATGACGCCAGCCCGCTGCGCTGTAACGCCTTGTAGCAAAACCGCCAGCCTGTACACTAGGCGCCCCTCTCGCAGCCTGGAGCCCTGCATGACCCGTTACGCCATGATCACTGGAGCTTCCAGCGGCCTGGGCCTGGCCCTGGCGGAAGCCCTGGCACGGCGCGGGCGCAACCTGATCCTGGTGGCACGCCAGCGGGAGACGCTGGAGCCAGTGGCCATCGAACTCACCCAGCGCTTTGGCGTTGAGGTGCTGTTGCGTGCCTGCGACCTCAGCCAGCCGCTACGTCTGTCAGGCTTCGTACTCGAACTCGAAGAGGGCGAGCGGCGCATCGACCTGCTGGTCAACTGCGCCGGTCAACGCACCTACGGCCCTTTCCTGGCCCACGAGTGGGCCGACGAGCAGGACCTGCTTGAGGTCAACATCCTGGCAATGAGCCGGCTGTGCCACGCCATCGGCAACCTGATGGCCGTGCAAGGCGGTGGGCAAATCCTCAATGTCGCAGGCCTCGCGGGGGTCGCGCCAGGTCCGTGGATGGCAGCCTACGCCGCCAGCAAGGCATACGTGCTCAGCTTCAGCGAGGCCCTGCGCGAAGAGCTGCGACGCACTGGGATCAAGGTCTCGGTACTGTGCCCAGGACCGGTACGCTCCTCGCGCCGTCGCATCCCACGCCTGGACAACAGCAGCCCAAGCCCCGAAGAGATCGCGCTGTATACCGTGCGCGCGCTGGACAAGAACCAGACACTGATCCTGCCCGGTCGCCGCAACCGCTGGCTGGCCTTCGCGCCGCGCCTGTTGCCGCGCTGGCTCGCGCGCAAACTGGCGGGTGTAATCCACCGCCGCTACTGCCCGGTTGACGTGCAATAGCACTGGGCGAGCGGCACCCGGCTCAGTACACTCGGGGCCACACTCACCCTGGAGCACGTGCTGTGGACGATCTATTCCTGAAAATCATCAACCGGGAAATCCCGGCGGATATCCTCTACGAAGACGACCAGATCCTGGCCTTCAAGGATATCGCCCCAGCGGCGCCGGTTCATTTCCTGGTCATCCCCAAGAAGCACATCCCGACCCTCAACGACTTGACCGAAGCCGACAAGGCCCTGGCCGGCCACATCTTGTTCACCGCACAGCGCCTGGCCGTGGAACAGGGCTGCGAAGAAGGCTTCCGCGTGGTCATGAACTGCAACCCCAAGGGCGGCCAGACCGTCTACCACATCCATATGCACGTGCTTGGCCAACGCCAGATGAACTGGCCACCGGGCTGACCCAAGGCAAGCCCTCCCCTGGGCTTTGAGGTAGACTGTCGGGCATCACTTCAGCGGAGGTGCCCGATGGCTACCGAACGTCACTACTCGCCGCTCGACCGCTTGTTGCTGCAGGCCGATACCGCCATGCGCACCTTGCTGCCTTTCAGCGGCCAACCGTCTCGCCCGTCGCCGGCGATCATCCAGCCCGAAGCCGCGCTCGACGAACAGCAGACCCGCCATATTGCCGGCCTGATGCGCATCAACCATACCGGTGAAGTCTGTGCTCAGGCGCTGTACCAAGGTCAAGCCCTGACCGCCAAGTTGCCCCAGGTGCGCAAGGCCATGGAGCACGCGGCCGAAGAAGAAATCGACCACCTCGCCTGGTGCGAGCAGCGCATTCGCCAACTCAACAGCCACCCCAGCGTACTCAACCCGCTGTTCTACGGCATGTCGTTCGGCATTGGCGCGCTCGCCGGCCTGGTCAGCGACAAGGTCAGCCTGGGCTTCGTCGCCGCCACTGAGCATCAGGTGTGCAAGCACCTGGACGAACACCTGGAGCAGATCCCCGAGAACGACAGCAAGTCGCGGGCAATTCTCGAACAGATGCGCGTGGACGAAGAACACCACGCCGAATCCGCCCTCGAAGCTGGCGGCTACCGCTTCCCCGCCCCAGTACGCTTCGGCATGAGCCTGCTGGCCAAGGTCATGACCAAGAGCACCTACCGTATCTGAGGCGCCCGGCATGCAACGCTTCGATGCCAAGGACCTGGCACGCGCGGTAAGCGCCGGTGTACTGCAACCGGGCCAAGACCGCGCACTACTGGAGTTCCTGGGCCAGCAACCGCAAGCAGGCGGCAGCTTCCAGCTTGCCCATGTGGCCTTTTACTTCGGTGCTCTGCTGATCATGGGCGCCATGGGCTGGCTGCTGACCCTGGCCTGGATGAGCATCGGCGATATCGCCTTGCTGGCCGTTGCCCTGCTCTACATCGTAGGTATAACCCTCTACGCCAAGTCCCTGCACCGGCGCCAGCAGCCGGTTGCCGCCGGTGTACTGGCCGCTGTGGCGGTAAGCATCGTTCCGCTGGCAGTGTTCGCCGTGCAACGCCTGGTCGGCTGGTGGCCGCAGGAAGATGCTCAAAACGATTATCACCGGTACTACACTTATGTGCAGGGCGGCTGGCTGCTCATGGAAGCTGCCACCGTGGTGGCCGGCTTGCTGATGCTGCGCCTGATCCCCTTCCCGTTCATCGTGATGCCCATTGCCGTGGCCCTGTGGTTCATGTCCATGGACCTCAGCGAATGGATCTACGGAGACCTGCTCAGTTGGACGCAGCGACGCACGGTATCGCTGTGGTTCGGCCTGGGCCTGCTGCTGGTGTTCATAGCCGTGGATGGCCGAACCGAACGCGACTATGCATTCTGGGGCTACGTCGCCGGACTGGCCGCCTTTTGGGGCGGGCTGACCCTGATAGACAGCGCCAGCCAATGGAACAAGTTGTTCTACTGCCTGATCAACCTGGGCCTGATGGCCTTGGCCGTGCTCTTGCGCCGACCGCTGTTCATGGTGTTCGGCGCCATGGGGGTAGCCGCCTACCTAGGGTATCTGTCCTACGAGGTATTCGCCGACTCCCTACTGTTCCCACTGCTAGTGACGCTGAGCGGGCTGGGAGTGATCGGGCTGGGGTTGCTGTACCAGAAACGACGTGAGCAGTTCAGCCAGTCAATGCGTAGGAAGTTGCCGCAATGGTTGCAGCAAGCCTTGCCGGCATTGCGCCATTAAGGCCGCCCTCACGTCAGCGCGGGGCGGGCCCGCGCTGACGGATGCTGTCTCAACTCAGCTCGACGATCTCGTAACCGTGGGTGATTTCAACCCCGGCGCGCTCGAGCATGATCGACGCCGAGCAGTACTTCTCGGCCGATAGCTCCACCGCCCGCTTCACCTGAGCCTCTTTCAAGGCGCGGCCTTTGACCACGAAATTCATGTGGATCTTGGTGAACACCTTGGGGTCTTCACTGGCGCGCTCAGCCTCCAGGAACGCTTCGCAGCTTTCCACCGCTTGGCGGGACTTCTTCAGGATGCTGACCACGTCGAAGCTGCTGCAGCCACCCAGGCCGAGCAGGAGCATTTCCATCGGACGCACGCCAAGGTTGCGGCCCCCGGCTTCGGGCGGCCCATCCATGACCACCACGTGGCCGCTCCCCGACTCGCCGAGGAACATCGCTTCACCGGCCCACTGGATGCGTGCCTTCATCTATCTGGACTCCAAATTTCGTAAAAGGGTGTCAGCTTAGACCTTGCGAGGCCGTCGGAAAAGCTCAAGAGGATGCGCTTTTATGCCGATACCGTGGGAACTGTCTGATAAGCTGGCGCCAAACGACTGGCACATGTCGCCAGACAGCCTCAATCAAGCCCATGCGTGGCATCGAACAGGATTTCGTGATGGTGTCCCCAGTCCTTCTCCCCGCCAAGATCAAGAACATCGACAAGCTCTTGGCCCACTGCCAACGCCGTCGCTATGCCGCCAAACACAACATCATCTGCGCCGGCGACCGGGCGGAGACGTTGTCGTTCATCCTCAAGGGCTCGGTAACCATCCTGATCGAAGACGACGAAGGCCATGAAATGATCATCGCCTACCTCAACAGCGGCGACTTCTTCGGCGAACTGGCCCTGTTCGAGCCGGCAGGCCAGGACAATCAGCGCAGCGCCTGGGTGCGTGCCAAAACCGAATGCGAAGTGGCCGAGATCAGCTACGACAAGTTCCGCGAACTCAGCCGCCAGGACCCAGACATCCTATACGCCCTGGGCAGCCAGATGGCCCAGCGCCTGCGCAATACTACCCGCAAGGTAGGCGACTTGGCCTTTTTCGATGTGACCGGGCGTGTCGCTCGCTGCCTGCTCGACCTGTGCAAGCAGCCGGATGCCATGACCCACCCTGACGGCATGCAGATCAAGATCACCCGCCAAGAGATCGGGCGCATCGTCGGTTGTTCACGCGAGATGGTCGGCCGCGTCCTCAAGGACCTCGAAGAACGCAGCCTGGTGCACGTCAAGGGCAAGACCATGGTGGTCTACGGTACCCGTTAATCGCTCGGCAGAGCCGCGATCACCTGTGCATACGCCTGCGACAGGCGCTCGAACCAAGGTACCTCAGGGGCCACTTCATGCAGCGCGATATGGCTGTCGGCCCGGCAGCGTTGCTCCAGCCCACAGCACACGTTGAAATGATTAACCGCTGCCACCATTGACTCGCGTTCGTTGTCCAACAGCAGCGCGCCATGCACCAACACGACCGGACGCTTGCCCCCCAGACCTTGGCGCCAGCGCTGGGCCGTGCCGACCAGCTTGCGGCCATTGAGGTTGACGTTGTAGCGACCATCGCAGAAGGCGCCGTCGATTTCCCCCACCGACGCCACCCCGCCCCACTCGCGCAGCACGTCGCACAAAGGTAGGCACAGCCGCTCGTAGGCATTCTCGATACGCCCGTGATCGCCCTCGCTGCGCGGTGCGACATACACCAGCGCCACGTTCACCGTCGAATGCGATTGTGGCACCGGCTCACCGCCAGTTTCGCGCAACAGCACCGGCCAACCGGCGATGGCCAGTTCCGCGCAAGCGGCCTCGAAGTTCTCCAACCGGCTCATGCGCCGGGGCATGACCAGCGCATGGTCGGTGGGCCGCCAGAACAACACGCCGGCTTCGCGCTCGCCGCGACACACGGCAGCCAGCAGTTCCTGTTCGGCATGCAGGCCCTGTTCGACGGTCAGGGACAGGGGTTGATCGGTCATTGATCCACCTTTGATGTAATGCTTGACGGCCCGTTCGCGGGCAAGCCCGCTCCCACAGAGGCCGCGCAGACATGAAAAAGCCGGCAACGCCGGCTTCGGTTCGATCAGTCCAGTGCCTGAACAGTCTTCTTCACCTGTTCAGGAAAGAACAACCGCTGCAACTCCAGGCCCGGTTGCTCGGCACGCATGAACGCCTCGCCGACCAGGAACGAGTAGACCTCGTTGATTTCCATCAGCTCGACGTCGGCACGGTTGAGGATGCCACTCTCCGTAATCGCCAACCGATCGCGAGGGATGCGCGGCAGCAGGTCGAGGGTGGTTTCCAGACTGACGTCGAACGTGTGCAGGTTGCGGTTGTTGACACCGACCAACGGCGTATCGAGGGTCTTGAGCGCACGCTCCAGCTCGTCGCCGTCGTGTACTTCCACCAGCACGTCGAGGCCGACGTCCTTGGCAGTAGCGGCCAGTTCGGCCATTTTCACGTCATCCAGCGCCGAGACGATCAGCAACACACAGTCGGCGCCCAAGGCACGGGCCTCGACGATTTGGTAGGGGTCGACCATAAAGTCCTTGCGGATCACCGGCAACGAGACCGCACTGCGAGCCTGCTGCAAGTACTCGTCGGCACCCTGGAAGTAGTCGACATCGGTGAGCACCGACAGGCACGTGGCACCGCCTTTCTCGTAGCTGACCGCGATCTCGGCCGGCACGAAGTTCTCACGGATCACGCCCTTGCTCGGCGAGGCCTTCTTGATTTCAGCGATCACCGCCGGTTTCTTGCGCTTGGCCTGCTCGATCAGCGCGTTGGCAAAACCACGCGGGGCGTCGGCGGCCTTGGCCAGACCCTCGAGTTCGGCGAGGCTGACACGCGCGCTTCGCTCGGCCACTTCCTGGAACTTGCGGGCAATGATCCTTTCCAGCACCGTCGGGACACTCATGCTTCGTTCTCCACCTTGAATACCGCAGTAAAGGCGCCAAGCTCCTGCAGTTTTTCCCAGGCGAGCCCGGTGTGCAGCACATCATGGGCCAGTTCTACACCCTGGGCCAGGGTCATGGCATGGTCAGCAGCATAAAGCGCCGCGCCGGCATTGAGCACGATCATTTCGGCGGCCTTCTGACCATTCTCGGTCTTGCGCCGGCCCAAGGCATCGCGGATCAACTCCAGCGAAGCCTGTGGACCTTCCACCGCCAGGCCATGCAGGCTCTGGCTCTTCATACCGAGGTCTTCGGGCTCGACCCAGTATTCAGTGATCTGGTCATTCTTCAGCTCGGCGACGAAGGTCGGCGCCGCCAGGCTGAATTCGTCCAGGCCATCCTTGGAATGCACCACCAGCACATGCTTGCTGCCCAGGCGTTGCAGCACCTCGGCCAACGGACGGCACAGAGCCTGGGTGAAAACGCCGACGACCTGGTGTTTCACGCCTGCCGGATTCGTAAGCGGGCCGAGCATGTTGAACAAGGTACGCAAGCTCAGGTCGCGACGGGGGCCTGCGGCATGCTTCATGGCACTGTGGTGGGTCTGGGCGAACATGAAACCGATTCCCAGGCTGTCGATGCAGCGAGCCACTTGCACCGGAGTCAGGTTCAGGTAGATACCGGCCGCTTCCAACAGATCGGCGCTGCCACTCTTGCCCGACACCGCGCGGTTGCCATGCTTGGCCACGGTGCAGCCCGCAGCGGCCAGCACGAAGGACGAGGCGGTGGAGACGTTGAAGATGTTGGCGCCATCACCACCAGTGCCGACGATGTCGACCACACCATCCAGGCTCTTGAGTTCGACCTTGTCAGCCAGCTCACGCATCACCGACACCGCACCGACAATCTCATCGATGCTCTCGCTCTTCATGCGCATGCCCATGAGGAAAGCGCCGATCTGCGCTTCGCTGCATTGGCCGGTCATGATCTGGCGCATCACATCGCGCATTTCCTCGGTGGTCAGGTCCAAGTGGCCGACGATACGGCTTAACGCAGTTTTGATATCCATGATCATTCCTTAACGGCGGCCGCCGGTCTGCTTGAGGAAATTGGCGAACAGCTCGTGGCCCTGCTCGGTAAGGATGGACTCGGGGTGGAACTGCACCCCTTCGATGTTCAGGGTCTTGTGACGCAGGCCCATGATCTCGTCGACCGAGCCATCGGCATGCGCGGTCCAGGCGGTCACTTCCAGGCAGTCTGGAAGGGTGTCGCGCTTGACCACCAGCGAGTGGTAGCGGGTCACGGTCAGCGGATTGTTCAGGCCTTCGAACACGCCCAGGTCGCGATGCACGACCGGACTGGTCTTGCCGTGCATCACCTGGCGGGCTCGCACCACATCACCGCCGAAAGCCTGGCCGATGGACTGATGCCCCAGGCACACGCCAAGAATCGGCAGCTTGCCGGCAAAGTGCAGAATCGCCTCGATGGACACACCGGCTTCGCTGGGTGTGCAAGGGCCAGGGGAGACCACGATGCGCTCGGGGTTGAGAGCTTCGATCTGGGCGATGGTCATCTCGTCGTTGCGGATGACCTTGACCTCTGCACCCAGCTCGCCGAGGTACTGCACGACGTTGTAGGTGAAGGAATCGTAGTTGTCGATCATCAGTAGCATGTGGAACGAACCTCTTGAATACGGGGGACTCCGGGGGCGTCTTGGCTCCCGGGCTCATTGACCACAGCCTGATCAGCCCTTGGACGTCTGCTCGGCAAGGGCCACCGCGCGGAACATCGCACGGCGCTTGTTGATGGTTTCTTCCCACTCCAGTGCCGGCACCGAGTCGGCAACGATGCCACCGCCCGCCTGCACATGCAGCTCGCCGTCCTTGATCACGGCGGTGCGAATGGCAATGGCCGTATCCATGTTGCCGTTCCAGGCGAAGTACCCAACGGCCCCGCCGTAGACACCACGCTTTACCGGTTCCAGTTCATCGATGATTTCCATCGCGCGGATCTTCGGCGCCCCCGACAGGGTCCCGGCCGGCAGGATCGCCCGCAAAGCGTCCATCGCGGTCAGCCCTTCGCGTAGCTGGCCGGTAACGTTGGAGACGATGTGCATCACGTTGGAATAGCGTTCGATCACCATCTTCTCAGTCAGGCGTACGCTGCCGGTAGCCGAGACCCGGCCAACGTCGTTGCGGCCCAGGTCGATCAGCATCAGGTGCTCGGCGATTTCCTTGTCATCGGACAGCAGGTCGTCTTCCAAGGCGCGGTCGGCCTCTTCGCTGGCTCCGCGTGGACGGGTACCGGCAATGGGGCGCACGGTGACCAGATTGTCCTCGACCCGCACCAGCACTTCCGGCGAGCTGCCGACCACGTGGAAGTCACCGAAGTTGAAGAAGTACATGTAAGGCGTCGGATTGAAGCAGCGCAAGGCGCGGTACAGGTCGATGGGCGCCGCCGAGAAGTCGATGGACATACGCTGCGACGGCACGACCTGCATGCAGTCGCCGGCCAGGATGTATTCCTTGATGCGCCCGACGGCGTTTTCGTAATCCTCGCGGGTGTAGCTGGAGCGGAACGCAGGCTCAGCCGCTGGCGGGCCGCCGAGGTCCAGGCCGCGACGTGGGGTGATCGGCTGGCGCAGTTTCTCCAGCAGCCCCTGCAACTGCGCCTGCCCCTGCTCGAAGGCCTGCGCGTCGCTCGGGTCGACCAGCACGATGGCGTGCATCTTGCCGGCCAGGTTGTCGAACACCACCACCGCATCAGACACCATCAGCAGGATGTCAGGCACCCCCAGCGGATCCGGGTTGGGGCTCGCGCCCAGGCGCTTTTCCACATACCGCACGCAGTCATAGCCGAAGTAGCCGACCAGGCCACCGTTGAAACGCGGCAGCCCCGGAATATCGGCGACCTTGTAGCGATCCTTGAACGCCTCGACGAAAGCCAGCGGATCCTCGACCTCGAGGCTTTCCACCTCGACGCCGTCTTGCAGAATGCTGACGTGGTAACCGTGCACCCGCAGCACGGTGCGCGACGGTAGGCCGATCATCGAATAACGGCCCCACTTCTCGCCGCCCTGCACGGATTCAAGCAGGTACGAGTTGGGCTGGTCGGCAAGCTTGAGGTAGATCGACAACGGCGTGTCGAAGTCGGCCAGGGTTTCACAGGCCAGGGGAATGCGGTTATAGCCGGCAGCGGCCAGGCGCAGGAATTCTTCGCGGGTCATGGGTAGCCTCGTGGCAAGCAGCAATGGGGTCGGGCAAGCGGACGGTCCGGCAGGCGCCGGCGAGCAAAAGTCAGGCGCGCCAGCGCCAACGGGCCAGAGCCTTGATGACTTTCATCCAGAATTTGCCGGTAACCACCACGTCGTTGTCTCTGCTGTGCGGGGCTTGAAGGTCCGCCAACGTTATCCCAGTGTCGGTGACTAAGCAACCAGGCAGCAGCAGGCGCAGGTCACTGAGCACGAGGTTAGGATCTTCTTCATCGATCGGACGGCCATGGTTGTAGCCATAGCTCAGGCCAACGCACTGCACCCCGGCAGCCTTGGCCGCCAGCACATCGCTGCGCGAGTCGCCAACAAACAGCGCCTGCGAGGGCAAAACGCCTGCCATCTTCATCACGAACAGCAGCGCGGCTGGGTCGGGCTTTTTCTGTGGAAGGGTGTCGCCGCCGATGATCCAGCGGAAGTAACGGCCGATTTTCATCTGGTCGAGCAATGGCGCCACGAAGCGCTCGGGCTTGTTGGTGATCAACGCCATCTCCACGCCCTGCTTGCTCAGCCAGCGCAGGGTGTCGCGTACACCTGGGTAGACCACCGTCAGCTCATGGCTTTCGGCGTAGGCCTCCATGAACAGCGCCAGCGCGTGTTCCGCCAGCGCGTCATCCACCGCTTCGTGCTCGATGCCGCCAGCCAGCGCCCGGCGCACAAGCACCTGGGCGCCATTACCGACCCATTGGCGCACGGCTTCGAGCCCGGCAGGCGGGCGCCCGAGTTCGAGCAGCATGCGGTCGACAGCAGCAGCCAGGTCGGGAACAGAGTCGATCAACGTGCCATCCAGATCGAACATCACCAACTTGGGCAGCGTCCCCGGGAACAGCTGCTCGAAGCCGCTCATGGGCGTGCCAGGGCCAATTCGGCACGCATCTTGTCGATCACCTGCTTGTAGTCCGGGGCGTTGAAGATCGCCGAGCCGGCCACGAAGGTATCGGCACCGGCGGCAGCGATCTCGCGGATGTTGTTGACGTTGACCCCGCCGTCGATTTCCAGACGGATGTCACGGCCGCTGGCATCGATCAGCGCGCGGGCTTCGCGCAGCTTGTCGAGGGTGCCAGGGATGAATTTCTGGCCGCCAAAGCCTGGGTTGACGCTCATCAACAGCACCATGTCGATCTTGTCCATCACATACTTCAGTGCGTCCAGGCTGGTGGCCGGGTTGAACACTAGGCCGGCCTTGCAGCCGCCGTCCTTGATCAGTTGCAGCGAGCGGTCGATGTGCTGCGACGCTTCCGGGTGGAAGGTGATGTAGGTGGCGCCGGCTTCGATGAAGTCGCCGATGATGCGGTCGACCGGGCTGACCATCAGGTGCACGTCGATCGCGGCGGTCACGCCGTACTTGCGCAGCGCGCTGCAAACCATCGGGCCGATGGTCAGGTTGGGCACGTAATGGTTGTCCATGACATCGAAGTGGACGATGTCGGCCCCGGCGGCCAGAACCTTGTCGACGTCCTCGCCCAGGCGAGCGAAATCGGCGGAGAGAATGGAGGGGGCAATAGCGTAGGGCTGCATGGCGCACCTGTTGGCAGAATCACGGTGGCGCGCATTGTAACTCAGGGAAGCGGATCGGGGCTGATTGGTATCAAGGCTGTGCGGCAGCGCCCAGAATCTTTATGTTCGACCGGTGTTTGCCTCTTCGCGGGCAAGCCCGCTCCCACAGGTACAGCGCTCGCAGATCCTGTGGGAGCGGGCTTGCCCGCGAAGAGGCCAGCGTAGACAACCGAAGATCAGGCGGGCTGCTGGGTGCGCAGTTTCTCGCTGCGCCCACGCAGCCACTCCAGGGTCAGCAGCAGCACCACCGAGAATGCGATCAGCAAGGTAGCCGCCGCCGCGATGGTCGGGCTCAGGTTCTCGCGGATACCACTGAACATCTGGCGTGGCAGCGTGGCTTGCTCGGGGCCGGCGAGGAACAGGGTCACGACCACTTCATCGAACGACGTGGCGAAGGCGAACAGCGCCCCGGAGATCACCCCAGGCGCAATCAACGGCAGGGTCACCCGACGGAAGGTCAGCAACGGCGACGCGCCCAGGCTGGCGGCAGCGCGCACCAGATTGTGGTTGAAACCCTGCAAGGTGGCCGACACCGTGATGATGACAAATGGCACACCAAGCACCGCATGCACCAGGATCAGCGACAGGAAGCTATTGCCCAGCCCCAGCGGAGCGAAGAACAGGTAGCTGGCCACGCCAATGATCACCACCGGCACCACCATGGGCGAAATCACCAGCGCCATCACCAGCGACTTGCCGGGGAAATCGCCCCGGGTCAGGCCAATCGAGGCCAAGGTGCCAAACACCATGGCCAGCACCGTGGCCGCCGGGGCGACGATGATGCTGTTCTTCAGCGCTCGCATCCACTCGGCCGAGGCGAAGAAATCGTGGTACCACTGCAACGAGAAGCCTTGCAGCGGGTATACCAGGAAACTCCCGCTGTTGAAGGAGAGCGGCACGATCACCAGCACCGGCAGCACCAGGAACAGCAGGATCAGGCCGCAGAGGATGCGCAGGGTGTAGAACCACACCCGTTCTACGGGCGACATGTAGGGGCTCAGCATGACAAGGCTCCTCAGCTCAGGCGCAGGCGGCTGGCGCCGACCAGCCAGCTATAGATCAGGTACAACAGCACGGTCGCCAGCAGCAACAGCCCGCCCAGTGCGGTGGCCATGCCCCAGTTGATGCTGGTATTGGTGTAGAAGGCAACGAAGTAGCTGACCATCTGGTCGTTCGGGCTGCCCAGCAGTGCTGGGGTGATGTAGTAGCCGATGGCCAGGATGAACACCAGCAGGCAGCCGGCGCCCACGCCTGCGTATGTCTGCGGGAAGTACACCCGCCAGAAGCTCGCGAACGGGTGGCAGCCCAGGGAGATCGCCGCACGCATGTAGCTGGGCGAGATCCCCTTCATCACGCTGTACAGCGGCAGGATCATGAATGGCAGCAGGATGTGCACCATCGAGATGTACACCCCGGTGCGGTTGAACACCAACTCCAGAGGCTGATCGATGATGCCCATCGCCAGCAGTGCGCTGTTGATCAGCCCGCCAGACTGCAACAGCACGATCCACGCCGCCACCCGCACCAGGATCGAGGTCCAGAACGGCAACAGCACCAGGATCATCAGCAGGTTGCTCTGCCGGGTCGGCAGGTTGGCCAGCAGGTACGCCAGGGGGTAGGCCAGCACCAGGCAGATCACGGTAATCACCACCCCCATCCACAAGGTACGGGCGAAGATGTCAAGGTAGATGGCCTGGTCGGGCGTAGTCTTGGCCAGCTCACCGAGATCGTCGATGCGGTGATCGACGGCCGCCAACAGGTAGAACGGCGTGACGCTGCTGGTGTTGCGGCGAATCGCCTGCCAGTAGGCCGGATCGCCCCAACGCTCATCGAGGGTCTGCAAGGCATCTTTATAAGAAGCGGGCTGCTCTTTGAATGGCAGTGCCCGCGCGGTCTTGGCCAGCAGGCTGCGATAGCCGGCCAGCTCCATGTTCAGGCGCTTGGACAGGTCGCCCAGGGTCTGGTTCTTGCGCGATTCGGCCAGGTCCTCGCTCAAGGCCTTGTAGACCTCCTCGCCAGGCAGGCTCTTGCCATCCCACTGTGTCACCGCCTCGACAGTGCGCGGCAGGCCGGCGACCACCTCGGGGTTGCCGACGCTCTTGTACAGCAGCGCCGCGATCGGCACCAGGAACACCAGCAACAGGAACAGCGCCAACGGCGCGATCAACGCCTGGGCCTTCCAGCGGTTGACCCGCTCGGCATGCTTGAGGCGCTGCTTGAGGCTTTTACCTGCGCCGTCGTTGAGGGGCACTGCGATAGCCATGGCGTACTCCGGGAAAACAGGGGTGGGGCGGTCGCCGGCAAGCCGGCTTTCGTGGAACAGATCACAACGCTTGGATACAACTCGGACGTGTAGGAGCGGCCTTGTGCCGCGATAGGGCCGCATGGCGGCCCCGGGGATCTTGCATGAAGCCGAAATCCTGGGGCCGCTGCGCGCCCCGAACGCGGCACAAGGCCGCTCCTACATGACACGCGACCAACCCGCGCTGGCGTGCCAGCGCATGGTCCGCCGCAAACCGCTTACTTCTTCGCCGCCCAGGCGTTGAAGCGTTGCTCCAGCTGTTCGCTGTTATCGGACCAGAAGGCCACGTCGATCTGCACCTGGTTGGCGATGTTTTCAGGCGTGGTCGGCATGTCCTTCTTCACAGCATCGGACAGCAGCGAGATAGCCTTGGAGTTGGCCGGACCGTAAGCGATGTTCTCGGAGTAGATCTTCTGCTGCTCGGGCTGCACGGTGTAGGCGATGAACTTCTTCGCCTCATCGGCATTCTTCGCGCCTTTCGGGATGGCCCAGGCGTCGAAGTCGTAGATGCCACCGTTCCACACCACCTTGAGGTTGCTCTCTTTCTGCACTGCGGCGATGCGGCCGTTGTAGGCCGAACTCATGACCACGTCACCCGAGGCCAGGTACTGCGGCGGCTGGGCGCCGGCTTCCCACCACTGGATGTTCGGCTTGAGTTCGTCGAGCTTCTTGAAGGCGCGGTCCACACCTTTCTTGGTACTCAGCACCTGGTACACATCCTTCGGCGCCACGCCGTCGGCCATCAGGGCGAATTCCAGGGTGTACTTGGCGCCCTTGCGCAGGCCGCGCTTGCCTGGGAATTTCTTGGTGTCCCAGAAATCAGCCCAGCTGGTAGGCGCGGTCTTGAGCTTGTCGGCGTTGTAGGCCAGCACCGTGGACCACACGAAGAAGCCCACGCCGCACGGCTGGATGGCGCCCTTGACGTAGTCGCCCGGATTGCCGAACTGGGCCGGGTCAAGCTCCTCGAACATGCCCTCGTCACAGCCGCGTGCCAGCTCTGGCGATTCGACTTCCACCAGGTTCCAGGACACGCTGTTGGTGTCGACCATGGCCTTGACCTTGGCCATTTCACCGTTGTACTCACCGGCCACGATCTTGCCTTTGCCGGCCTTCTCCCATGGCTCGTAGAACGCCTTGACCTGGGCTGCCTTGTTGGCACCACCGAACGACACCACGGTGAGGTCTGCTGCCAGGGTCTGGCCTGCGGCGAAGATGCCGAGGGCCAGGGCGGTCAGTTTCAACTGCTTGCGCATTATTATTCTCTCCACAGTACAGGGTTGGTGAAGCAATCGATCAATGGGCTTCGGCAATCGGATCGAGCGCGCGGGCGTGCTCCACCTCCCAGCCCAGCGGTACCACATCGCCCACGGCCAGGGCCGGGTCGAGCTCGGCGATCGGCTGTTTCACGAAGAAATCAGCCTTGCCGCAGACTTCCAGGCGCACCCGCACGTGGTCGCCCAGGTAAATGAATTCGGCCACCCGGCCCGAGAAACGATTGACGCAATTTTCGCTGTGCCCGTTCAGGCGTACCCGCTCAGGGCGAATCGACAGGGTCACCGCCTCGCCGGCCTGACCGACGTTCACCGCCAGCGCCTCGACCCGCTCGCCACGCGCCAGTTGCACCTGGCAACGCTTGCCGTCGCTGGCCAGCAGGGTGCCATTGAGGCGGTTGTTCTCACCGATGAAGTTGGCGACGAAGGTGTTGCAGGGCTCTTCGTAGAGGGTGCGCGGATCGGCGATCTGCTGGATCTGGCCTTGGTGGAACACCGCCACCCGGTCGGACATGGTCAGCGCCTCACCCTGATCGTGGGTCACGTACACCACGGTCACCCCGAGGCGCTGGTGGATGTGCTTGATCTCCATCTGCATGTGTTCGCGCAGTTGCTTGTCGAGCGCACCGAGCGGCTCGTCCATCAGCACCAGTTGCGGCTCGAACACCAGTGCCCGCGCCAGCGCCACGCGCTGTTGCTGGCCACCGGAGAGCTGGCCGGGGTAGCGCTTGGCGAAGCTGTCGAGCTGGACCATGTTGAGCACGCGCTTGACCCGCTCGCTGATGTCGGTCTTGCTCAGGTTACGCACGGTCAAGGGAAAGGCGAGGTTCTCGGCAACGGTCATGTGCGGGAACAACGCATAGTTCTGGAACACCATGCCGATGTCGCGCTTGTGCGGCGGCACGTTGTTGATCGAGCGCCCAGCCAGCTGGATTTCGCCGGCGGTGGGGGTTTCGAAGCCGGCCAGCATCATCAGGCTGGTGGTCTTGCCCGAGCCGGAGGGGCCGAGCAGGGTGAGAAACTCGCCCTTGCGAATGTCCAGGTTGAGGTCTTTGACGATCAGCGATTCGCCGTCGTAGCTCTTCTGCACACCACGGAAGCTGACCAGCGTCTCGTTCGAATTCGCCTCGCTCATGCCCTGCACCTTCTTGTTGGAATGACTGCGTAGGCAACAGCGTAGAAGAGTGGCAAGGGAACGGAAATCGGCGGTACTGAGAGAATGCCATCATCCGGTTGGAAGAGTCGCTGTAGGGCAATCCCTATACGAGTGGCGTTTTCAGAACGGACGCCGATTCCTGTGGGAGCGGGCTTGCCCGCGAATAGGCCGGTGCAGCCACCGAGATCAGCAGGTCAGGCCCTTTCGCGGGCAAGCCCGCTCCCACAGGGGCCTCGCAGTGCATGGTCGCAACCAGAACACTCACACCAGCTTGTGCTCCATGGCGTACTTCACCAGCTCGGCCAGCGAGTTCACCTTGAGCTTCTGCATCAGCCGCGCCTTGTGGGTGCTGATGGTCTTGTTCGACAGCGCCAATTGCTGGGCGATGTCGTTGACATTAGCGCCCTGGGCCAGGCGCTCGAACACCGAAAACTCCCGCTCCGACAGCAGGGTGTGCAGAGGGCGGGTCTCGGTCAGGCCCACCTCGAAGACCATGCGATCGGCCAGGGCCGGATCGATGTAGCGCCCGCCCCCGGCCACCCGACGGATAGCCGTGAGCAGCAGCGCAGGGTCGCTGTCCTTGGTGGCATAGCCTGCCGCGCCGGCCTTCAGCGCCCGTGCGGCCATCTGCGCCTCGTCGTGCATCGACAGCATCAGGATCGCCGGCGGGTTGCTCAGCGCACGAATACGGGGGATCGCCTCCAGGCCATTGACCCCCGGCATGGAGATATCCAGCAGCACCACTTCGCACGGGGTATGGCGCAATGTATCGAGCAACTGCTCACCATTGCCGGCCTCCCCCGCCACCTGCATGTCCTTGGCCAGGCCGATCAATTGCTTGATACCTTCACGGACGATGGTGTGGTCTTCGGCCACCAACACTCGAATCACGCTTGTCTCTCCTGGGTCAATGGAATCGCCACGCTCAAACTCGTGCCCTCGCCCGGCTCGCTGTCCAACGTCATGCAGCCACCCAGCATCAATACCCGCTCGCGCATGCCCACCAGGCCGAAGGATGCAGGCCGCGCTGCATCGACAGCAAAACCTGCGCCATCGTCAATAACCGTCATGCGCAATTGCCGGCCCTCATGCACCAGCTCGATTTGCACCGTATGCGCCTGGGCGTGGCGCATGACGTTGGTCAGTGCCTCCTGAAGAATGCGGAACAGCCCCGTGGCCTTGGCATCGCTCAAGGGTGGCAGATTCTCGGGCACCTGCACCAGACACGGAATCTGCGTACGCGCCTCGAAACGCCGTGCCTGCCACTCGATAGCCGAGGCGATACCCGCGTCGAGGATAGGCGGACGCAACGCCGTGGCCACATCGCGCACCAGTTGGAACAGTTGGCCAATCAGGCGCTTCATGCTGGCCAGGCGTTCGTTGAGCCCGACATCGAGTTCGGCATAGGCCAGCTCGCACATCGACACTTCAAGCTTGAGCACGGTCAGCATCTGCCCCAACTCATCGTGCACTTCACGGGCAATGCGCGCCTTTTCTTCCTCGCGCACGCTTTCAAGGTGCGCCGACAGCTCGCGCAACTGCTCTTGGGAAGCAGCCAGAGCCAACTCGGCCTGCTTGCCTTGGGTGATGTCCCACACCACACCGTCCCACACCACGCGGCCATCGGCCAAGCGGCGGGTGGTCGCCTTGATGTCGGCCCAGCGCTGCTCGCCTTCGCGGGTGAGGATGCGCCCTTGCCACGCCCAGTCCTGCTCAGCGGCCAGAGCGATGTCCTGCACCCGATGGTAATCGGCGCGATCCTGCGGGTGAACCACGTTACGCAGGCCCATGTCCGGGTGTTGCAACGCCGCCGGGCTATACCCTACCAGCGCTTCGCTGCCTTCGCTGATATAGGGAAATTCCAGCTCACCCGCACGGGGATCGCGCTCCAGGCGGAACACCAATCCCGGCACGTTGCCGGCAATCCCTTTGAGCCGCGCCTCGCTCTCGCGCAGCGCAGCCAAGGCGCGGCGGCGTTCGGTGACATCGGTGAGGAACACCACCAGGTACTCGGCATCGCGAAAGCGCAGGAACGACAGCGACAGGTCCACCGGCAACACGCTGCCATCGGCGCAGCGGCACTGGCTTTCAAACTGTAGATCTCCCCCTTCACCGGAGCGGGCGCGCTTCCACAGCTCAAGCCAGCGGTCCATGCTCAGGCTCGGTTCGATGTCGATCAGCGGCCGTTCGAGCAAGGCGCGGTCGGCGAACCCAAGCATGCGTTCGGCCGCATGGTTGGCGTAGCGCACATGGCTGTCCCAATTGACCCAGAGAATACCGACAGTGCTCTGGTCGATGGAAAATTGGCTCAAGCGCAGCGCCTCTTCACGCACCTGCCGCTCGACCAGACTCTCGCGCGCCGCCAGTAGCGCGCGCTCGAGTACACGCTGCTGGCGGCGCTGCCACACCCAGGCGGCCAAGGCGCAGAGCAGCAGCAAGCCGAACAGCAGGGCCAGGTTCTGCCAGAACCCGGGCGACTCGGAAAACCGTGGGTACTTGGGCTGCAACCAGCGGTGGTGCAACTGCTCCAGGGTTTTCGCCGGCATCGCTTGCAACCCGCGCTCGAGGACCTCGGCCAGTTGCGGCCAATCGCGGCGTGAGCCGACCCGCAGCAACTGCGGCAAGCCAATGTCGCCCACCACCGCCAGATCGCCGAACTCGCTTTCGCGGGACAGGCGGCCGAGCTGCGCCTCATCCAGCACGGCAAAGCTGGCCTGGCCGCCGAGCACCAGTTGCAGTGCCTCACGCTCGTTCGGCACCCCCTGCACATTCAGGTTGCTGTAGTTACCGAGCAGGTATTCGGCCAATCGGGACGGCATGCGCACGGCTACGCGGTCAGCAGCGGTGAGCTTTTCCAGCTCGACCGCCACCGCCCCGCTGCGCATCCCCACCACCAACTGCGGAACCCGCATGTACGGGTCGCTGAACAGCCAGTAGCGCAGGCTGGCCGGGGTCTGCGCAAGGCCTGGGGCAAAGTCGATCTGGCCGGCTTGCAGCGCCTGCTCAAGGGCGGCCTCGTCGGCAAAACCGCGCCAGGTCAGGTCGAGCCGCAGGCGTTGGGCCAAGTCATTGACCAACTCCACGTTGGCGCCGTAGAACTGCTGCAGGCGGCGGTCGAACTGGGCATACGGCGCCTGCAAAACCAGCCCCACACGCAGGTTGCGGTGGCCATCAAGCCACTGCTGCTGCGCCGGCTCCAGCACCACGCCGACCGGTACCTGCGCACTCGCCAAGGCGATCAAGGGCAGGCACAACCAGCCGATAACCCACAGGCAACGCACTCGCTTCATCTCGACCCTCGTCTTGGCAAGGATGGCCGCGTGGCGTGGCCGTCGCGGACAAATACTATTAGGCTGCCGGTATCTCTATGGCCCTGGACCGATCCATGTTCACACTTTATCGCACGACGCTGGCAATGATCTGCCTCGCCTCGCTCCTACCCCTGGCCTCCCAGGCAGCCGACGCCTCAGCCCCCGATGCCGCCACCCAGGCACCAGCGCCGGTCGCTCGTGCGCCGCTGCCCGAGCGCAGCCAGGACGATGCTGCGGCCCTGGAGCGGCGCGTGCCAAAGGCCGAACAGCAAATGCTCGAAGCTGCTGGCGAAGCTTTCCTGGCCTTGTGGAAGCCGGCCAATGACAGCGACCCCAAGGGCGCTGTGATTATCGTCCCCGGCGCCGGCGAGAATGCCGACTGGCCGACCACCGTCGGCCCGTTGCGCCGCGGCTTCCCGGATGCTGGCTGGCACACCCTGAGCGTGAGCCTGCCGGATCTGCTGGCCGAGCGCCCACAGGCGCGAGTCGACGCCACACCCGCCGCTGCCGCTGAAGCGCCGAAGGGCGAGTCGGCCCCGGCCAAGGATACGCCAGCAGACGCCAACGCGAATGTCGCCCAGGCCACCGCGCCCGACGCCGACGCCGCCGAGGCCACCGACGCGGTCGAGGCTGACGCGCACAACGACGAAGCCGACGCCGAGCGCATCTTCGCCCGCCTGGATGCGGCGGTGGCGTACGCCCAGCAACAGAAAGCGCGCAGCATCGTGCTGCTGGGCAACGGCAGTGGCGCCTACTGGGCCGCTCGCTACCTCAGCGACAAGCGGCCACCGCAAGTACAAAAGCTGGTGATGGTCGCCGCCCAGACCCCGGCGCGGGTAGAACATGACCTGCTAAGCCTGACCCCGACCCTGAAAGTCCCCACCGCCGACTTCTACTACGCCAGCCGTGTACAGGACAGCCAGGCCGCCCAACAGCGCCTGCAGGCCAGCAAGCGGCAGAAGGACAGCCAGTATCGCCAAGTGGCGCTGATTGCCATGCCGGGCAACAAGCCAGCCGAGCAGGAACAGTTGCTGCGCCGGGTGCGCGGGTGGTTGTCGCCGCAGCCAGAGTAAACCCCGGCCACCGCAACGCTGGCGCGTTTGTCGATCAGTGTGCCGGGGCGCACGCCAGTGGGCGTGCGAAACCCGCGATGGCGATCAAAGCCCGCGCCGTTTACGCACCATCGCATAGGCCTGGTGCAACTCGCGGGTCAGCTCGGTCGCCTCGCGCACCCTTGCCTCGCTGGCGCCGCTGCCCACCAGCTTGTCTGGATGGTGCTTGCTGATAAGCCGCCGATAGGCTTGCTTGACCTGGCCGGCTTCGCTGTCCGGCTCCAGCCCCAACAACCGTAGTGCCGCGGCGTAGGTCATGTTGCCGCCCTCGGACGCAGCCTTGCGCGGCTCATACTCCAACGACAAGGCTTGTACCTGGTTGCGACTGAGCCCCAACTGCTCGCCCCATCCCAACAGCAGGTCACGCTCATGCCGCCCGGCCTTGCCATCGGCCCAGACCATCCGCCAGCAAGCACGCAAGGTGCCCTCGGCGGCATGCGGCTGTTGGCTGATACGCCGCAGGTGCGAACCCAAGCGGTCCTTGCCCGCCTTGCCACGGTTGAACGCCGCAATCGCCCGCCGACGCGCAGGCTCGGTCAGGTCCAGACGCGTCATTTCAAGACGCGCCTGCTGAATGTGCCCCTCGAGCACCCGGCCATCGCTCTTGGCCAGACGCCCAAGCAGCACGAACAGCAATTCATCGTCACGCAACGCCGGGCGCCCACCCAGACGCTCGCGCAGGTCATCCCAGCCCTGCAAACGCAAGCGCCGGTCCATCGCCTGGCCCAGCAACGCCCCGAGCAACGCGCCGGGGATGCTGGCCACCGCGAAACCGGCACCGGCGCCAATCACTGTGCTCGGCCACCACATATCAGGCACGCTCGCCGATCAGGCGCTCGACATCCGCCAGACGCTCCAGCGTACCGACATCGACCCACTGGCCAGCAAAGCGCTCGCCACTGACCCGGCCTTCGGCCATGGCCTTGCGCAACAGCGGCGCCAGCTTGAAGGCGCCAGCCTCGCAGCCTTCGAACAGCGCCGGATGCAGCACGGAGATACCACTGAACGTCAGGGTGCCCGGTGCATCATCGCCATCCACCACGCGCTCGCCCAGCAGGCGGAAGTCACCCCGGCCGTGGTGGCCAGGATTGTCCACCAGCACCACATGCGCCAGGCCTTGCAGCGGCTTGCGCAGGGCCGCGAAATCGTAGTCGGTCCAGATATCGCCGTTGACCAACAAGAAAGGTGCATCGCCCAGCAACGGCAACGCCTTGAAGATGCCGCCGCCGGTTTCCAAAGGCTCGCCTTCCGGCGAATAGCAGATGCTCAGGCCAAAGCGCTGGCCATCGCCCAGGTGCGCCTCGATCTGCTGCCCGAGCCAGGCGTGGTTGATCACCACCTCGGTGAAGCCGGCCTTGGCCAGGGCCTGCAGGTGGTACTCGATCAACGGTTTGCCGGCAGCAGGCACCAGTGGTTTAGGCGTATGCAGCGTCAGCGGACGCATGCGCTCGCCCTTGCCGGCAGCCAGAATCATCGCCTTCATGGGCGCGCCTCGGCAGTGAGCTGGGCGATCAGCTCGCCCAGTTCGGCAAGCTCGGGGCGCCGACCGATCACTTCATCTATATAGGCGAAGAAACGCGGCACATCGGCCAGGTAGCGCGGCTTGCCATCGCGATGGCAAATCCGCGCGAAGATACCGATCACCTTCAAGTGACGCTGCACACCCATCAGGTCGCTAGCGCGGTGGAATGCCTCGAAGTCAGCCTGCACCGGGATGCCGGCAGCCTTGGCCTTGTGCCAATAGTCGCGCAACCAGCCCTCCACCCGGGGTTGCGGCCAGCTAAGGAACGCGTCCTTGAACAGGCAGGTGATGTCGTAGGTGACCGGACCATAGACCGCATCCTGGAAATCCAGTACGCCTGGGTTGGGCGCGCTCTGCATCAGGTTGCGTGGCATGTAGTCGCGGTGCACCAGGACCTTGGGCTGAGCCAGGGCGCTGTCGATCAGCACTTGGCTGACGCGCTGCCAGCTGGCCTTCTGCGCCTCGCTCAGGCTCAGCCCCAGCTCGCGCCCCACATACCACTCCGGGAACAGCTCGACCTCGCGGCGCAGCAACGCGTCATCGTAGCTCGGCAGCGGTGCGCGCATGGGCAGGCGCTGGAACTTGATCAAGGCGTCGATGGCATCGGCGAACAGCCCATCGGCGTTGCCTACGTCGATCACATCGAGGTAGGTCTGGCGCCCCATGTCGCTCAGCAACAGGAAGCCGCGCTCCAGGTCTTGGGCATGGATCAACGGTACGTGCACCGCGGCCCCAGCCAGCAGATGATCGATCTCGACGAACGGACGGCAGTTTTCCTGCGGCGGTGGCGCGTCCATGATCACGAAGCTATGGCCGGCGCCCTCCCAGCGGAAGTAGCGGCGGAAACTGGCATCGCTGCTGGCGGCGGTCAGGCTGCCCTCTGGCACTTCGCCCCAGCCGTGGGTGCGGAACAGGTTCGCGAGCTGCTCGGCGAGCCAGGCGGTCAGTTGTTGCAGACGTACATCGTGGTCAGGCATTACAAGGGTCTCCGACGGCCCTAGCCGTCAAGCGGGTCATGCTTTATTATCCAGCATCTTTTTCAGACCATCGAGAGGCGTGCGGCCCCCACACGCGGGCAGATGGCACGCAGGAAGCCCGGACTAATAAGATGGCATTGAATTCCCCCGCGTTTCGTAGAAAGTTTCCATTGCTGGTGACTGGCGGCCTGCTGGCGCTGCAACCGCTGGCCTCGTCGTATGTGGTCGCAGCCGAGCAGTTCGACTGCCAAGTGTCCGCCGCCGGCGGCTGGGACTGCAAGCCCAAGACCGCCAACAACCTGCCGCCACGCCCGGTGCACGCCGGTGCAGCCGCGCCCAGCGCCGATGCGCCAGTGGCGCAGGGCGAGGCCGCCGAGGCTACAGCCGACAAGCCGGTGCTGGTCACCGAGAGCAAAGGCCGTGGCCTGAAGTCGCGCAGCGAAGACTACAGCCACCTCGACTGGGTCCCGCGCGACAAGCTCACCCCTGCACAGCTGGCCGAGACGGGCCCGTACTGCGGCGGTGCCTACATCGAGCCGGCGCGCCCAGGCATGAACGACTCCACCCCCAAGGACGAGTCGCCGACCTACATCAACGCCAAGGTGTCCAAGTACCAGCAAGAGCAGCAGATCGCTACGCTCGCCGGTGACGTGGTCATGCGCCAGGGCAGCCTGCAGGCCGAAGCCGACGAGGCGAACCTCTACCAGACCGAAAACCGCGGTGAGCTCAAGGGCAACGTCAAGATCCGCGACAACGGCACGCTGGTGGTCGGTGACCAGGCACAGCTGCAGCTCGACACCGGCGAAGCCCGAGTCGACAACGCCGAATACGTGATGCACAAGTCGCACATCCGCGGCAACGCGCTGTACGCCAAACGTAGCGAAAACGCCATCATCCGCCTCAAGGACGGTACCTATACCACCTGTGAGCCGGGCAGCAACGCATGGCAGCTCAAGGGCAACAACATCACCCTGAACCCGGCCACCGGGTTCGGCACGGCGACCAACGTCACCCTGCGGGTCAAGGATATTCCGGTGCTGTACACGCCGTATATCTACTTCCCCATCGACGATCGTCGCCAGTCCGGCTTCCTGCCGCCGTCGTTCAGCTCCAGCAGCGACACCGGCTTCATGCTGGTCACCCCGTACTACTTCAACCTGGCACCGAACTACGATGCCACGTTGTATCCCCGCTACATGGCCAAGCGCGGCATGTTGATGGAAGGCGAGTTCCGCTACCTGACCAAGTCCAGTGAAGGTCAGTTCGGCGGCGCGTTCCTCAACGACGAAAACAAGGATCGTGAACTCCAGACGGACTACAAGAAAGACCGCTGGATGATCAACTGGCAGCACAAAGGCGGCCTGGACGAGCGCCTGACGACTGAGGTCGACTACACCGACATCAGCGACCCGTTCTACTTCCAGGACCTCGAAACCGACCAGATCGGCGTAGAGTCGACCACCGTGGTCAACCAACAGGGCGCGCTCACCTACCGTGGCGACAGCTACACCGCTCGCCTGAACGTACACGCGTACGAAATGGCGACCCTGTCGCAGATCACACCGTACGATCGACTGCCGCAGATTACCTTCAACGGTACGCTGCCCTATAACCCGAACGGTTTCAAATTCGACTATGAAACTGAGGCCGTGCGTTTCGAGCGTAACCTTAAGAACGACTTCGTTCTCAATGAGGACGGCCTACCCGACACCACCGCTGGTGCTGCCGGTCGCCGCCTCGATGAAAACGTCAGGGGCCTGGCACGCGCCAACGGCACCCGCTTGAACTTCGAACCGGCCATCAGCCTGCCAATGCAGGCCAGTTATGGCTACGTTACCCCCAAACTGAAGTACGCCTACACCCACTACGACCTCGACCTGGACAGCCAGGGCAAGGCCCAGGCACTGGTGCAATCGGCCAACCCTGCCTATGGCAACTACAACGGTTCGATCAACCGCGACATCCCGATCTTCAGCGTCGACAGCGGCCTGTATTTCGACCGCAACACCCAGCTGTTCGGCAAGAACATGCGCCAGACCCTCGAACCGCGACTGTTCTACCTCTATGTCCCGTACGAGGACCAGAAGGACATCCCGGTGTTCGACACCGGCGAATCGCTGTTCAACTACAACTCGCTGTTCCGCGACAACCGCTTCAGCGGCTCCGACCGGATTGGCGACGAAAACAAGCTGTCGCTGGGCGTAACCACCCGCTGGCTTGAAGATGACGGTTTCCAGCGCCAGCGCTTCAGCATCGGCCAGGCCTACTACTTCAAGGATCGCAAGGTCCAACTGCCAGGCATCAATTATCGCGACCGGTCGGACAGTCAGTCGGATGTCTCGCCGTATGCGATGGAATACGAGTACGCCTTCAACCGCGACTGGCGCTTCAATTCGGACTTCAACTGGGACCCGGACAGCAGCAGCACGCGCTCGGCGAGCGCGATGTTCCACTACCAGCCTGAAGACAACCCGAACAAGGTGGTCAACCTCGGTTATCGCTACCGCAACGACACCATCAACTATGACTCGTTGACCGGTACCTGGCGTGTAGGCGGCGGCGACTATGGCACGCCGGGCAGCGCCAACTACATCAAGGACTACTACAAGATCCAGCAGCATGACTTCTCGGTCATCTGGCCGATCGTCCCACAATGGAACGCCATCGCCCGCTGGCAGCACGACTACAACCGCAACCGTACCCTGGAAGCCTTCGGTGGCTTCGAGTACGACAACTGCTGCTGGAAGCTGCGCCTGATCAACCGCTATTGGATCGACTACGACGACTTCAGCCAGTCCGCCGCCGCCAACGAAAAAGGCGACCACGGCATCTTCCTGCAAATCGTGCTCAAAGGCCTCGGCGGCGTTGTGGGCAACAAGGTCGAGTCGTTCCTGGACCAAGGCATTCAAGGTTATCGTACACGTGAAGACCAAGCTTATTGATCGTCTGCGCCCGCTGATGCTGGGCGCTGTACTCCTGAGTGGCGCGGCGCATGCTGCGGTACAACCCCTGGACCGCGTCGCGGCCATCGTCGACAACGACGTGGTCATGCAAAGCCAACTGGACCAGCGTATCCGCGAAGTCCAGCAGACCATCGCCAAGCGCGGTGGTGGCGTACCTCCGGCCAGCGCGCTCGAGCAACAAGTGCTCGAGCGCCTGATCGTCGAGAACCTGCAATTGCAGATCGGCGAACGTTCCGGTATTCGCATCACCGACGAAGAGCTGAACCAGGCCATCGGCACCATCGCCCAGCGCAATGGCATGTCGCTTGAGCAGTTCCGCGCGGCCTTGGCCCATGACGGCCTGTCGTTCAACGACGCCCGTGAACAGGTCAAGCGCGAGATGATCATCAGCCGCGTGCGCCAGCGCCGCGTGGCCGAGCGCATCCAGGTGTCGGAACAGGAAGTGAAGAACTTCCTCAACTCCGACCTGGGCAAGATGCAGATGTCGGAAGAGTACCGCTTGGCCAACATTCTCATCCCGACCCCGGAAGCAGCCAGCTCGGACGACATTCAGAAGGCAGCCCGCCAGGTCGGCGACGTCTACCAGCAGCTCAAGCAGGGTGCGGACTTCGGCCAATTGGCCATTGCCCGCTCGGCCAGCGAGAACGCCCTGGAAGGCGGCGAGATGGGCTGGCGTAAAGCCGGCCAACTGCCACCTGACTTCGCCAAGATGCTCAGCAGCATGGCCGTCGGCGACATCACCCAGCCAATTCGCATCCCCAACGGCTTCATCATCCTCAAGCTCGAGGAGAAGCGCGGTGGCAGCGAGAGCGTACTGCGCGACGAAGTACACGTGCGCCACATCCTGATCAAACCCAGCGAAGTGCGCAGCGAAGCCGCCACCCGGCAACTGGCCGAGAAGATCTACGAGCGGATCAACGACGGCGAAGACTTTGCCACCTTGGCGAAAAGTTTCTCCGAAGATCCAGGCTCGGCCCTCAACGGTGGCGATCTCAACTGGGTCGACCCGAACAGCCTGGTACCGGAGTTCCGCGAGCAGATGGCCAACGCCCAGCAAGGCGTGGTGACCAAGCCGTTCCAGACCCAGTACGGCTGGCACGTGCTCGAAGTGCTGGGCCGCCGCGCCACCGACAGCACCGAGCAAGCGCGTGAACAGCAAGCCATGAGCGTGCTGCGCAACCGCAAGTACGACGAAGAGCTACAGACCTGGCTGCGCCAGATCCGTGACGAAGCGTACGTTGAAATCAAGCTGCCTGGCGCCGCCCAGGCCGCCCAGTGAAGCCCCTGCGCTTCGCCGTCACACCCGGCGAACCGGCCGGCATAGGCCCTGACCTGTGCCTGCTGCTCGCCGCCGAGGCCCAGCCCCACCCCTTGATCGCCATCACCAGCCGTGACCTGCTCGCCGAGCGGGCCACCCAGCTGGGGCTGGCTGTCGAGCTGCTCAGCGTCACCCCGGATACCCTACCCACGCAGCCGGCACAGGCCGGACAGCTGTATGTCTGGGATACCCCGCTGGCAACCCCAGTGCAGGCCGGGCAGCTGGACAAGGCCAACGCCGCGTTCGTCCTCGAGACGCTCACCCGCGCGGGCAACGGCTGCCTGAACGGCGACTTCGCCGGGATGATCACCGCCCCCGTGCACAAGGGTGTGATCAACGAGAGCGGTATCGCCTTCTCCGGGCATACCGAGTTTCTCGCCGACCTCACCCACACCGCGCAGGTGGTGATGATGCTGGCCACCCGCGGCCTGCGCGTGGCCTTGGTCACCACTCACCTGCCACTGCGCGATATCGCCGACGCCATCACGCCGGAGCGCCTGGAACGGGTCACCCGTATCCTGCACGCCGACATGCGCGACAAGTTCGGCATCGCACACCCTCGCATCCTGGTCTGCGGGCTCAACCCGCATGCCGGAGAAGGCGGCCACCTGGGCCGCGAAGAAATCGACATCATCGAGCCAGCACTGCAACGCTTGCGCGCCGAAGGCATGGACCTGCGCGGCCCATTGCCGGCCGATACCTTGTTTACCCCCAAATATCTGGAGCACTGCGACGCGGTGCTGGCGATGTACCATGACCAAGGTCTGCCCGTCCTCAAGTACAAGGGCTTTGGCGCTGCGGTCAACGTGACGCTGGGCCTGCCGATCATCCGCACCTCGGTCGACCACGGCACCGCCCTGGACCTGGCCGGGACCGGCAAGGTCGATACAGGCAGCCTGCGCGTCGCCCTGGAAACCGCCTACCAGATGGCCGAGAACCGACCATGACCGAGCACTACCAACACCGGGCGCGCAAGCGCTTCGGCCAGAACTTCCTGCACGACGCCGGGATCATCGACCGCATCCTGCGGGCCATCCACGCCAAGGCCGGCGAACACCTGCTGGAAATCGGTCCGGGCCAAGGCGCCCTGACCGAAGGCCTGTTAGGCAGTGGCGCACAATTGGACGTGGTAGAGCTGGACAAAGACCTGGTGCCGATCCTGCAGCACAAGTTCGCCGGGCGCGATAACTTCCGCCTGCACCAGGGCGACGCCCTGAAGTTCGACTTCAACCAGTTGGGCGTGCCGCAGCGCAGCCTCAAGGTGGTCGGCAACCTGCCTTACAACATCTCCACGCCGCTGATCTTCCACCTGCTCGATCACGCCAACCTGATCCGCGACATGCACTTCATGCTGCAAAAGGAAGTGGTCGAGCGCATGGCCGCAGGCCCAGGCGGCGGCGACTGGGGTCGCCTGTCGATCATGGTCCAGTACCACTGCCGCGTGGAGCACCTGTTCAATGTCGGCCCGGGAGCCTTCAACCCACCGCCGAAGGTCGACTCGGCCATCGTGCGTCTGGTGCCGCATGAGGTGCTGCCGTACCCGGCGAAAAACCCGAAGCTGCTCGAGCATGTGGTACGCGAAGCGTTCAACCAGCGTCGCAAGACCCTGCGCAACACCCTCAAAGGCCTGCTCGACAGCCAGGCTATCGAAGCAGCTGGAGTCGACGGCAGCCTGCGCCCCGAACAGCTCGACCTGGCCGCCTTCGTGCGCCTGGCCGACCAACTGGCCGATCAGCAAGCCTGACCCGCACCGCGCAGCGCAAGCCCACCGCCGTGGGTGGGTTGCCCTGCGATCAGCCATGACTGGCCCTCCCCCCCGCCAATGGCCTAGACTGCGTTATTGCGTCAGTTCGCCCAAGGCCCTTGCATGTCCGACCCCCGCTACCAAATCGACGTCAGCGTCGTGACCCGTTATCTCAAAGACCAGTCCGACCCCGAAAGCAACCGTTTCGCCTTCGCCTACACCATCACGGTGCAGAACAATGGCACCCTCAAAGCCAAACTGATGTCGCGCCACTGGCGCATCACCAATGGCGACGGTGAGGTCGAAGAGGTGCGTGGGGCCGGCGTGATCGGCCAGCAGCCGCTGATCGAGCCTGGCCAAAGCCACACCTACAGCAGCGGCGCGGTCATCAGTACCCGCGTCGGCACCATGCAGGGCAGTTACCAAATGTTCGCCGAGGACGGCAAGCGCTTCGACGCGACCATCGCACCGTTTCGTCTAGCCGTGCCTGGGGCGCTGCACTGATGGCTACCTACGCGGTCGGCGACCTGCAAGGCTGCCTGCAGCCGCTCAAGTGCCTGCTCGAACGCGTGCGCTTCGACCCCGCCGTCGATCGCCTGTGGCTGGTGGGCGACTTGGTCAACCGGGGCCCCGAGTCGCTCGAAACCCTGCGTTACCTGTATTCCATTCGCCAGTCCTTGGTGTGCGTACTGGGCAACCACGACCTGCACCTGCTGGCGGCCTGGCACAATATCGAGCGCCTTAAGAAAAGCGACACCCTGCGCGAGATCATCGAAGCCCCGGATGCCGACCAGCTGTTCGATTGGCTGCGCCAGCAAAAGCTGCTGCATTACGACGAGACCCGTGGAATCGCCATGGCGCATGCCGGCATTCCGCCGCAATGGACCCTCGGCAAAGCCTTGGAGCTGGCGGCGGAAGTCGAGCAGGTGCTGCGCGACGACAACCGCCTCAAGCCCTACCTCGACGGCATGTATGGCAACGAGCCAAACAAGTGGAGCAAGGACCTTACCGGCGTGGAACGCCTGCGGGTGATCACCAACTACTTCACCCGCATGCGCTTCTGCACTGCCACCGGCAAGCTCGACCTCAAGAGTAAGGAAGGCCTGGACAGCGCACCGAAAGGCTACAAGCCCTGGTTCGAACACCCCGAGCGCCGCTCGCGGCATGTGAAGATCATCTTCGGCCACTGGGCCGCCCTCGAAGGCCGCGTCCAGGTGCCCGGGGTGATCGCCCTCGACACCGGCTGCGTGTGGGGCGGTGCGATGACCCTGTACAACGTCGACAGCGGCCAATACCACCGCTGCGACTGCACCCGCGAGGGCACCCCTCGCCCCCCGGCACAACCGACTGGCCCACTGACCAGCCCTGAAGGAACCGCACCATGAGCGAATTCAAGCGCATTTCCCCCGAGCAGGCCCTGGACCTGCGTGCAAAAGGCGCGGTGGTGGTCGATATTCGCGACCCGCAAGCCTATGCCGCCGGCCACATCACCGGCTCCACTCACCTGGACAACCACTCGGTAGCCGACTTCATCCGCGGCGCGGACCTCGATGCGCCGACGCTGGTGGTCTGTTACCACGGCAATTCCAGCCAGAGCGCAGCGGCCTACCTCGCCGGCCAGGGCTTCTCCGACGTCTACAGCGTCGATGGCGGCTTCGAGCTGTGGCGCGCCACCTACCCGGCCGAAACCGCCCAAGGCCAAGCCGAATAAATTTTTCATTTTCACTGCAGCCCGCGTTCCGCGCGGGCTCGCGACCAACCAGACGAACGGTCGCAAGGGTCTTCTTTCCCTCCCTACCCTTGACCTTGCTCAGAACCAACTACTCTTAAGTTCAGGCCATCCAAAAAGGGGAGAGCCGGTACACCGGCGTGCGGGTCATCGGTAGCGCTTCAGGGTGTTCTGGGGGGTATACAGCAATCGGGCCATCCCGCTTGCATGCCAGCATCAGCTGACTGATCCGGCGTCGTCTCCACGTATCGAGCGAGGTGACGTCATGAGCATTTTTAGCCACTTCCAACAACGCTTCGAGTCCACGCGTCAGGAAGAACTTTCGCTGCAGGAGTACCTCGAGCTGTGCAAAGAGGATCGCAGTGCCTATGCCTCGGCGGCCGAACGGCTGTTGCTGGCCATCGGCGAACCAGAGCTGATCGACACCTCTACCAACTCCAGGCTGTCGCGAATCTTCTCCAACAAGGTGATTCGTCGCTACCCGGCCTTTGCCGACTTCCACGGGATGGAAGAGTGCATCGACCAAATCGTGTCCTACTTCCGCCATGCAGCCCAAGGCCTGGAAGAAAAGAAACAGATCCTCTATCTGCTGGGCCCGGTCGGCGGCGGCAAGTCGTCGTTGGCCGAAAAACTCAAGCAATTGATGGAAAGGGTGCCCTTCTACGCCATCAAGGGCTCCCCAGTCTTCGAATCACCACTCGGGCTGTTCAACGCCACTGAAGACGGGGCGATCCTCGAAGAGGAATACGGCATCTCGCGGCGCTACCTCAACACCATCATGTCGCCCTGGGCGACCAAGCGTCTGCAAGAGTTCGGCGGCGATATCAGCAAGTTCCGGGTGGTCAAGCTCTACCCCTCCATCCTCAACCAGATCGCCATTGCCAAGACCGAGCCGGGCGATGAGAACAACCAAGACATCTCGGCCCTGGTGGGCAAGGTGGATATCCGCAAGCTCGAGGAGTTCCCACAGAACGACGCCGATGCCTACAGCTATTCGGGCGCACTGTGCCGGGCCAACCAGGGCCTGATGGAATTCGTCGAGATGTTCAAGGCACCGATCAAGGTACTGCACCCGCTGCTCACCGCCACGCAGGAAGGCAACTACAACAGCACCGAAGGCCTGGGCGCGATTCCTTATTCAGGCATTCTGCTGGCCCACTCCAACGAATCGGAATGGCACACCTTCCGCAACAACAAGAACAACGAAGCGTTCATCGATCGGATCTACATCGTCAAGGTACCGTACTGCCTGCGTGTCAGCGACGAGATCAAGATTTACGACAAGCTGCTGATCAACAGCTCCCTGGCCAAGGCCCATTGCGCCCCTGACACCCTCAAGATGCTCGCCCAGTTCACCGTACTGTCGCGCTTGAAAGAGCCGGACAACTCGAACATCTACTCGAAGATGCGGGTGTATGACGGCGAGAACCTCAAGGACACCGACCCGAAAGCCAAGTCGATCCAGGAGTACCGCGATGCGGCTGGCGTCGACGAAGGCATGAATGGCCTGTCGACTCGCTTCGCCTTCAAGATCCTCTCCAAGGTGTTCAACTTCGACCCGCACGAAGTAGCGGCCAACCCGGTGCACCTGCTGTACGTGCTGGAGCAGCAGATCGAGCAGGAGCAGTTCCCCGCCGAGGTGCGCGAGCGTTACCTGCGCTACCTGAAAGAGTACCTGGCACCGCGTTACATCGAGTTCATCGGCAAGGAGATTCAGACCGCGTACCTGGAGTCCTACAGCGAGTACGGCCAGAACATCTTCGACCGCTACGTGCTGTACGCCGACTTCTGGATCCAGGACCAGGAATACCGCGACCCGGAAACCGGCGAAATCCTCAACCGCATCGCCCTCAACGAGGAGCTGGAGAAGATCGAGAAACCGGCCGGCATCAGCAATCCGAAGGATTTCCGCAACGAGATCGTCAACTTCGTGCTGCGCGCCCGGGCCAACAACAACGGCAAGAACCCCAGCTGGCTGAGTTACGAGAAGCTGCGGGTGGTGATCGAGAAGAAAATGTTCTCCAACACCGAGGACCTGCTGCCGGTCATCAGCTTCAACGCCAAGGCCAGCAAGGAGGATCAACAGAAGCACAACGACTTCGTCACCCGGATGGTCGAGCGTGGCTACACCGACAAGCAGGTGCGCCTGCTCTCGGAATGGTACCTGCGAGTCAGGAAATCGCAATAAAGCGGCAAGCGACAAGCCGCACGCTGCAAGCTGCACAGCGCCGCGCGCGAGCCCGGCGCCACAGCTTGCAGCGGCGCTGGTTGCTCTTTCTTGCAGCTTGAAGCTTGTGGCTTGCAGCTGTACCCAGCTACCGGAGGGCCCATGAGCTACGTTATCGACCGACGCCTGAACGGCAAGAACAAGAGCACGGTCAATCGCCAGCGCTTCCTGCGGCGGTACCGTGAGCACATCAAGAAAGCTGTCGAAGAAGCCGTGAGCCGGCGCTCGATCATGGACATGGAGCACGGCGAACAGATCAGCATTCCGGGTCGCGACATCGACGAGCCGGTGCTGCACCATGGCCGTGGCGGCAAGCAGACCATCGTGCACCCCGGCAACAAGGAGTTCACTGCCGGCGAACACATCGCCCGCCCACAAGGCGGCGGCGGAGGTGGCGGACGCGGCAAAGCCGGCAACTCCGGCGAAGGCATGGACGACTTCGTGTTCCAGATCACCCAGGAAGAATTCCTCGAGTTCATGTTCGAGGACCTGGAGCTGCCCAACCTGGTCAAGCGCCACCTGACCGGCGCCGACACCTTCAAGACCGTTCGTGCCGGCATCGCCAACGAGGGCAACCCCTCGCGCATCAACATCGTGCGCACGCTGCGCTCAGCCCATGCCCGGCGCATTGCCCTGACCGGCAGCAGCCGCGCCCTGCTGCGCGAAGCGCAAAAGGAACTGGAGCGCCTGCGCGTCGAAGAGCCGGACAACTTCACCGATATCCAGGACACCGAAGCCGAGATCGAACGTCTCAAGGCGCGCATCAATCGCCTGCCGTTCCTCGACACCTTCGACCTCAAGTACAACCTGCTGGTCAAGCAGCCCAACCCCAGTTCCAAGGCGGTGATGTTCTGCCTGATGGACGTGTCTGGCTCGATGACCCAGGCCACCAAGGACATCGCCAAGCGCTTTTTCATCCTGCTGTACCTGTTCCTCAAGCGGAACTACGACCGCATCGAGGTGGTGTTCATTCGCCACCACACCAGCGCCCGCGAAGTGGACGAGGAGGAGTTCTTCTACTCCCGCGAAACCGGCGGCACCATCGTCTCCAGCGCGCTCAAGCTGATGCAGGAGATCATGGCCGAGCGCTACCCGGCCAGCGACTGGAACATCTACGCCGCCCAGGCTTCCGACGGCGACAACTGGAACGACGACTCGCCCATCTGCCGCGACATCCTCGCCAAGCAGATCATGCCGCACGTGCAGTACTACACTTACGTCGAGATCACCCCGCGCGAACACCAGGCGCTGTGGTACGAGTACGAACGCATCGGCGAAGCCTTCCCCGACACCTTCGCCCAGCAGCAGTTGGTATCGGCCGGTGATATCTATCCGGTCTTCCGTGAACTCTTCCAGCGCAGGTTAGCCACATGACCGCCAGGACACAGAGACGCCAACCTATTTCCGTGGGCTCGGAATGGACGTTCGAGCTGATCCAGACCTACGACCGCGAAATCAGCCGGCTGGCTGCGCGCTACGCGCTGGATACCTATCCCAACCAGATCGAGGTGATCACCGCCGAGCAAATGATGGACGCATATGCCTCGGTGGGCATGCCGCTGGGCTATCACCACTGGTCCTACGGCAAGCAGTTCCTCAGCACCGAGAAATCCTACAGCCGCGGCCAGATGGGCCTGGCCTACGAGATCGTGATCAACTCCGATCCGTGCATCGCCTACCTGATGGAAGAAAATACCATGTGCATGCAGGCACTGGTGATTGCCCACGCCTGCTATGGCCACAACAGCTTTTTCAAGGGCAACTACCTGTTCCGCACCTGGACCGACGCCAGCTCGATCATCGACTACCTGGTGTTCGCCAAGCAGTACATCGCCCAGTGCGAGGAACGCCACGGCATCGACGCCGTCGAGGATCTGATCGACTCCTGCCACGCCCTGATGAACTACGGCGTGGACCGCTACAAGCGTCCTTACCCGATTTCCGCCGAGGAGGAACGCCGGCGCCAGAAAGAACGCGAGGAACACCTGCAACGGCAGATCAACGACCTGTGGCGCACCATCCCCAAGGGTGCGGAAAAGGCCGGCGAGAAAGACGACGCGCGCTTCCCGGCCGAACCACAGGAAAACATCCTGTACTTCATCGAAAAGCACGCTCCGCTTCTGGAACCCTGGCAGCGCGAGGTGGTGCGTATCGTGCGCAAGATTGCGCAGTACTTCTATCCACAGCGCCAGACCCAGGTCATGAACGAAGGCTGGGCCACCTTCTGGCACTACACCCTGATGAACGACCTGTATGACGAAGGCCTGATCACCGACGGCTTCATGATGGAGTTTCTCCAGTCACACACCAGCGTGGTGTTCCAGCCGGGCTTCGACAGCCCTTACTACAGCGGCATCAACCCCTATGCGCTGGGGTTCGCCATGTATACCGACATCCGCCGCATGTGCGAAAACCCAACCGATGAGGATCGCCACTGGTTCCCCGAGATTGCTGGCAGCGATTGGCTTTCTACCATCAAGTTCGCCATGAGTAGCTTCAAGGACGAGAGTTTCATCCTGCAGTACCTGTCGCCCAAGGTGATGCGCGACCTGAAGCTGTTCAGCATCCTAGACGACGATCAGCGCGACGACCTGCTGGTGCCCGCGATCCACGACGAAGATGGCTACCGTACCATTCGCGAACAACTGGCCGCCCAGTACAACCTGGGCAACCGTGAACCCAACGTACAGATCTGGAGCATCGACCGGCGCGGCGACCGCTCCCTCACCCTTCGCCACCAACAGCACAACCGCAAGCCGCTGGGCGACTCGACCGAGGAGGTGCTCAAGCACCTGCACCGTCTGTGGGGCTTCGACATCCACCTGGAAACCGTACAAGGCGATCAGGTGGTCAAGACCCATCACATGCCACCGCGCAGCGAGCATGGCGAGGCCAGCGACTACGGGCGTATGGACTTGGCCGTAGTGCATCACCTCTAGGGCAAGCCTTCTCCATTACTGCCGACAAGGTATCCTGTCGGCAGTAATGGAGGTTCAACATGCAGATCTACAAGGTTGGCGGCGCCGTGCGCGACCGCCTGCTCGGCCGCGCGGTCAGCGATATCGACTGGCTAGTGGTCGGCGCCACCGTCGAGCAGATGCAGGCCAAGGGCTTTCGCCCGGTGGGCGCTGATTTTCCGGTTTTTCTCCACCCGCGTACGGGCGAGGAATACGCCCTCGCCCGTACCGAACGCAAAAGCGGGCGCGGGTACGGCGGTTTCACGTTCCATGCCAGCCCTGATGTCACCCTCGAACAAGACCTTATCCGCCGCGACCTGACCATCAATGCCATGGCCGAGGACGAGCACGGCCAGCTGTACGATCCCTATCAGGGCAAGGCCGACCTGGAAAGCCGCATTCTGCGCCACGTTTCACCGGCGTTCGCCGAAGATCCCTTGCGTGTACTGCGCGTCGCCCGCTTCGCCGCACGCTACGCCCCGCTGGGTTTCCACGTGGCTGACGACACCCTCGCCCTCATGCGCCAGATCAGTGAATCAGGCGAGTTGCAGGCACTGACCGCCGAACGCAGTTGGAAGGAGATCGAGCGGGCACTGCTGGAAAGCGAGCCCCAGGTCTTTTTCGAGGTGCTGGAGCGCTGCGGCGCCTTGCACGAACTCATGCCCGAACTGGAGCACAGCCTCGAATCACTGGCGACGCTACAACAGGCCGCCCAGCAACAGCAGCCGCTGGCAGTACGCTGGGCGTGCTTGCTGCGCGAGCTGGAACCTGCGGCGATCAAGGCGCTCAACCAGCGTTTCAAGGCGCCGCGCGAATGCCAGGAGCTGGCGGTGCTGGTGGGTGAGTTTGCCGAGAAGGCTGACAGTGCACTGTCACTGACACCTGTTGAGCTACTGGAGATGCTGCAGAAATTCGATGTGTATCGGCGGCCGCAGCGCTTTGAGGACTTTATCGCCGCATGCGAGGCGGCAGCGCTGGGGCATGGCCAACCCGGTTATCCACAGGCTGAGTACCTGCGCGGGGCTTCGGCAGCGGCGCGCAACGTGGATGTGCAGCCGTTGGTACGGGCCGGGCTCACCGGCCAAGCCCTGGGTGAGGCGCTCAAAGGTGAGCGACTGAGCGCGCTCAAGGCTTACAGAATAGGCTGACGCTACCAGCCTCTTCGCGGGCTTGCCCGCGAATAGGCTGGTACAGGCTCACATCGGGGTCAGTTGCAACCCACGCCATTCGAACGGCACCGGCGCCAGCACCTGCTCGATGCGCGCCTCTTGCCACAACTGCGCCATCGACTTGCCCACCTCCGGGTGCACCAGCTCGGGCGCCAGCAGCGACAGCGGCCAGAGTACGAAGGCGTTCTTCAGTATCTCGGCGCGTGGCAACACCAGCCCGTTGAATGTGCCATGTAGCTCGTCATACATCAGCACGTCGATATCCAATGGCAAGCCTTTGCGCTCAGGCGCATAGCGACCATTGTCAGCCTCGATGAACTTGAGCCGGCGATCGAGTTCCAGCAAGGGCAAGTCGGTCTTGCCACACACCACCAGGTTGAGGAACGGCCCACTCTTGATCCCCACCGGCTGGCTTTCGAATACCGTGGAACAGTGCATGTCGCTCAACATGCCCGCCAGGGCATCGAGGCCCGCGCACAGGTGCCGCTCGCGGTCGATATTGCTGCCCAGCCCGAGGTAAACCGTACTCAGAGACATCCGCGCTCGATCTCCACGCCTACACCACCACGGGCCGCCGGCACAGCGCCCGGCTTGGTCAGCTTCAAGCGCACCCAAGGAATGTCGAACTCGGCCATCAGCACGGCCACCAAACGCTCGGCGAAGGTCTCGACCAACTCGAAGCGGGCCTGCTCGGCAAAGGCCTGGATCCGCGCCGACACGCTGGCATAGTCCAGCGCCAGGGCCAGGTCGTCACCGGCCGCTGCCGGGCGGTTGTCCCAGGCGAAACTCAGGTCCAGGCGCAGGCACTGGCGAATATCCCGCTCCCAGTCATAGGCACCGATGACGGTATCGACTTCCAGGCCTTCGATGAACACTCTGTCCAAGCACTTCTCTCCACAGCACGACAAGGGCGACGGGCGCCGTTAGAATCAGGGCGTCCTCGCCCGGAATAGTTAGCATGTTTTGGTCACTGGCGCTGCTTGCCTACCTGCTTGGCTCTGTGTCCTTCGCCATCGTCCTGAGCCGCCTCAATGGCAGCCCCGACCCACGCTCCTGTGGCTCGGGCAACGCGGGCGCGACCAACATGCTGCGTCTGGCAGGCCGCAAACTGGCGATCCTCACCCTGCTCGGCGATCTGTGCAAGGGCCTGTTGCCCGTGCTGCTGGCACGCCTGGCCGGGCTCGACCTGCAAGCGCAAGCCTGGGTCGGGGTTTGCGCGGTACTGGGCCACCTGTTCCCGCTGTACTTCCGCTTCCAGGGCGGCAAGGGCGTCGCCACCGCCGCCGGCATGCTCATGGCGTTGTATTTCCCGGCAGCGCTGCTGGCCATCGGCGCATGGCTGCTGACCTTCTGGCTGACCCGCACCAGCTCGCTGGCGGCGCTGATCGCCACGCCCCTGATCCTGCCTCTGCTGGCCTGGCGCGAGCCTGCGGCCCTGCTGCCGATGAGCGTACTGACGGTCATGATCGTCTGGCGTCACCGCAGCAACCTACGTGACCTGTTCGCCGGGCGCGAACGGCATTTCTGACACGCCGCGCCTGCACCCACTGACTTTCAGACCGGCGGCAACTGCTCCATCGGCCAGCGTGCCTGCACGCTGATTGCCAAGTCTTGTTGCTGTCCGGCCAACAGGCGCTGGCAGCCGGCATAAGCGATCATCGCGCCGTTGTCGGTGCAAAAACGCGGGCGGGCGTAATAAACATTGCCCTTGATACTGTCCAGCATCGCCTCGAGCGAGGTACGCAGGGCCTGATTGGCACTCACCCCACCGGCAATGACCAAGCGCTTGAGGCCGGTCTGCTTGAGGGCGCGCTTGCACTTGAAGGTGAGAGTCTCCACCACGGCCTGTTGGAAGGCCAGCGACACGTCGCAACGGGTTTGTTCGTTGTCGTCTCCGGCATCGCGGCACTGCTGCCAGGTGTTCAAGGCAAAGGTCTTGAGACCACTGAAGCTGAACTGCAAACCTGGACGGTCGCACATCGGACGTGGGAACACGAAGCGCCCCGGCGTACCCTGCTCGGCCAAACGGGCGATCTCGGGGCCGCCCGGATAATTGAGCCCGATCAGCTTGGCGGTCTTGTCGAAGGCCTCGCCAGCGGCATCGTCCAGGCTCTCGCCGAGCAACTCATAGCGACCGATACCATCGACACGCACCAGCTGGGTGTGCCCACCGGAGACCAACAAAGCGACGAACGGAAACGCTGGCGGCTGCTCTTCGAGCATCGGTGCCAGCAAATGGCCTTCCATATGGTGCACGCCAATGGCCGGAATATCCCAGGCGAACGCCAGGGCCTGGGCGCACGAGGCCCCCACCAGCAGCGCACCGACCAGGCCAGGACCTGCGGTGTAGGCGATGGCGTCGATATCGGCAGCGACGCGGTCGGCCTCCTGCAACACCTGGCGGATCAGCGGCAGCATGCGCTTGACGTGATCGCGCGAGGCAAGCTCCGGCACCACGCCGCCATAGACGCGGTGCAGGTCGATTTGACTGAACAGCGCATCGGCCAACAGGCCGCGTTCACTGTCGTATAATGCGACACCGGTTTCGTCGCAGGATGTTTCTAATCCCAGTACTAGCATGGGTCCGTGCCTTGTGGAGGCTGAATTCGAAGGCGCGCATGATAGTCCCCGTACCCTGTGCCGACCAGCGGTTTTCGATCAGAGGCTTTGCATTCCGGCCAGCTAAGGGTTAACATCCGCAACCCTTGAAAACCGACGTTCTCCAGCACACCTTATGTTTTGCCAGGAGCACGTCTACCCCGGTAATGAATTAAGGTAGCCCTGGATGCCAGCCGTCAAAGTTAAAGAGAACGAACCCTTCGACGTAGCTCTGCGTCGTTTCAAGCGCTCCTGCGAAAAAGCCGGTGTACTGGCTGAAGTTCGTAGCCGCGAGTTTTACGAGAAGCCGACCGCCGAGCGTAAGCGCAAAGCCGCTGCCGCTGTTAAGCGTCACGCCAAGAAAGTTCAGCGCGAACAGCGCCGCGCCGTTCGTCTGTACTAATACAGACGTTCTTCGCAAAGCTTCTGCCAAGCCCGGCCTCGTGCCGGGTTGATGGTAGCGGTTGCTTCAAGCCCTAGGCCATGCGCCTTGGGTGCCCCGGCAAAAGCCATGGGCAATCTGCAACAACGCGTCAGAACTGGTCTTTGACCAGGCGTGCACGTCCTTTCTGACGAGCCATTCGTGGCTGGTGACGAGCACACACCCTCTCCTGCAAAACCCCACGCCAAACCCGCGCACAAGCGTTTAGACTTGCCAGTTGCCAGATGACGAGGCTGCCATGGCCGGGCTGATTCCCCAAAGTTTCATCGATGATCTTCTGAACCGCACCGACATCGTCGATGTGGTGAGTTCGCGCGTCCAACTCAAGAAGACCGGCAAGAATCTCTCCGCCTGCTGCCCGTTCCACAAGGAAAAATCCCCTTCCTTCACCGTCAGCCCCGACAAGCAGTTCTACTACTGCTTCGGTTGCGGTGCCGGTGGCAACGCACTCGGCTTCATCATGGACCACGACAACCTGGATTTTCCCCAGGCCGTCGAGGAACTGGCCCGAGCCGCCGGCATGGAAGTGCCCCGCGAGGAGGGCAGGCGTGGACAAAAGCCCCGACAGCCGGTCGATTCGCCCCTATACCCGCTGCTCGAAGCCGCCACTGAGTTCTACCGCCAGGCCCTGCGCAGCCATCCGACCCGCAAAGCCGCGGTGGCGTACCTCAAGGGCCGCGGGCTGTCGGGGGAAATCGCCCGCGACTTCAGCCTGGGTTTCGCCCCACCCGGCTGGGACAACCTGCTCAAGCACCTGGGCGCCGATAGCCTGCAACAGAAGGTGATGATCGACGCCGGACTGCTGATCGAGAACGCCGAAAGCGGCAAGCGCTATGACCGCTTCCGCGACCGGGTGATGTTCCCTATCCGCGACAGCCGCGGCCGGGTGATCGCCTTCGGCGGTCGGGTACTGGGCGACGACAAGCCCAAGTACCTGAACTCCCCGGAAACCCCGGTATTCCACAAAGGCCAGGAGCTGTACGGCCTGTACGAGGCGCGCAAGCACAACCGCAACCTCGACGAGATCATCGTGGTCGAGGGCTACATGGACGTGATCGCCCTGGCCCAACAGGGCCTGCGCAATGCCGTGGCCACCCTCGGCACGGCCACCAGCGAGGAGCACCTCAAGCGACTGTTTCGCGTGGTGCCCAGCGTGCTGTTCTGTTTCGACGGCGACCAGGCCGGCCGCAAGGCCGCCTGGCGCGCCCTGGAATCGACGCTGTCGAGCCTGCAAGACGGACGCCGCGCGCGCTTTCTGTTCCTGCCCGAAGGCGAGGACCCGGACAGCCTCGTACGCGCCGAAGGCACCGACGCCTTCCTGGCACGCATCAACCAGCACGCACAGCCCCTGGCGGACTACTTCTTCGAGCAACTGAGCAGCGAGGCCGATCCGCGCTCGCTCGAAGGCAAGGCACACATGGCAACCCTCGCGGCGCCGCTGATCGAGCAAGTACCTGGCGCCAATCTGCGCCAGTTGATGCGCAACCGCCTGCGAGAAATTACCGGGCTCGATCCACAGCAGGTGGAGCAACTGGCGCAAAAGGCGCCAGCCAGCAACAGCGTACCGAACTACGACCCTGGCTACGACTATGACGCCATGGCCAGCTACGCGCCAGACTACGGCGATATGCAGCACATGCCCGACTACGCCCCGGCGAGCCAGGAGCAACCGGCCTGGACACCCCACAAAGGCGGCGGCAAGAAGTCGTGGGATGGCAAGCCGTGGGACAAGAAAGGCGGTAAGCCCTGGCGCCGCGATGGCCAGCGCGACGAAGTCCCACCGCGGGTGCCGGCGCCGGTGGAGCCGCCGACCCTGTCAGCGCTGCGCACCCTGCTGCACCACCCGCTGCTGGCCGGCAAGGTCGACGACGCAAGTCATTTTGCCGACGAAGAGCAGCTCTACAGCCAGTTGCTGGTGGCCCTGATCGAGGCCGCACAGAAGAATCCTAAGCTAAGCTCAATGCAGCTGATCGCACGCTGGCACGGAACCGAGCAAGGCCGCTTGCTGCGGGCGCTGGCCGAAAAGGAATGGCTGATCGATGCCGACAACCTTGAACAACAGTTTTTCGACACTATAACTAGCTTGACCGCCCGCCAGCGCGAGCGAAGCCTGGAACAATTGCTGAGGAAATCGCGTCAAAGCGAGTTGAGCACAGAGGAAAAATCCCAGCTGCTCGCCCTACTCAGTCGGAATGTTCCCGCACAAAACCCGACCTCATCTGGCGCGTGAGGTCCATGCTCGGGTATAATCCTCGGCTTGTTTTTTGCCCGCCAAGACCTTCAGTGGATAGGGTGTTATGTCCGGAAAAGCGCAACAGCAATCTCGTATCAAAGAGTTGATCACCCGCGGTCGTGAGCAGGGCTACCTGACTTACGCGGAGGTCAACGACCACCTGCCTGAGGATATTTCAGATCCGGAACAGGTGGAAGACATCATCCGCATGATCAACGACATGGGGATCAACGTATTCGAGAGTGCTCCGGATGCGGATGCCCTGTTGTTGGCGGAAGCCGACACCGACGAAGCCGCAGCCGAAGAAGCCGCAGCCGCGTTGGCTGCAGTCGAAACCGATATCGGCCGCACGACCGACCCTGTGCGCATGTACATGCGCGAAATGGGTACCGTCGAGCTGCTGACCCGCGAAGGCGAAATCGAAATCGCCAAGCGTATCGAGGAAGGCATTCGTGAAGTCATGGGCGCTATCGCCCACTTCCCGGGCACCGTCGACCACATCCTCGGCGAATACGACCGCGTCACCACCGAAGGTGGCCGCCTCTCCGACGTCCTCAGCGGTTACATCGATCCTGACGACAACATCGCCGCGCCGACCGAAGAGGTGCCGATCCCAGGCGCCAAGGCCGCTGCCGCGAAGGAAGAAGAGGACGAGGAAGAAGAGAGCGAAGAGAGCAGCGACGACGAGGAAGAGACCGAGAGCGGTCCGGACCCGGAAGTTGCCCGTCAGCGCTTCGGCGCCGTCGCCGACCAGCTCGCGATTACCCTCAAGGTATTGAAGAAGCACGGTCGCAGCCACGCCGACAGCATCGCAGCGATGCAGGCACTGGCCGACCTGTTCATGCCGATCAAGCTGGTACCCAAGCAGTTCGATGCGCTGGTAGAGCGCGTGCGCGGTGCTCTGGACCGCCTGCGCCAGCAAGAGCGTGCGATCATGCAGCTGTGCGTGCGTGACGCGCGTATGCCGCGTGCCGACTTCCTGCGCCTGTTCCCGAGCAACGAGACCGACCAGACCTGGTCCGGCGACCTCGCCAAGCGCAACACCAAATGGGCTGCCGCCCTGGGTGAGAAAGACGCCGCGATCGTCGCATGCCAGCAGAAACTGATCGACCTTGAGACCGAAACCGGCCTGACCGTCGCCGAGATCAAGGAAATCAACCGTCGCATGTCGATCGGCGAGGCCAAGGCCCGCCGCGCCAAGAAAGAAATGGTCGAGGCGAACCTGCGTCTGGTGATTTCCATCGCCAAGAAGTACACCAACCGTGGCCTGCAGTTCCTCGACCTGATTCAGGAAGGCAACATCGGTCTGATGAAGGCGGTGGACAAGTTCGAATACCGTCGTGGCTACAAGTTCTCGACCTACGCTACCTGGTGGATTCGCCAGGCGATAACCCGCTCGATTGCCGACCAGGCGCGCACCATCCGAATTCCGGTGCACATGATCGAGACCATCAACAAGCTCAACCGCATTTCCCGCCAGATGTTGCAGGAAATGGGTCGTGAACCGACCCCGGAAGAGCTGGGTGAGCGCATGGAGATGCCTGAGGACAAGATCCGCAAGGTCCTGAAGATCGCCAAAGAGCCGATCTCCATGGAAACCCCGATCGGTGACGACGAAGATTCGCACCTGGGCGACTTCATCGAGGACTCCACCATGCAGTCCCCTATCGATGTGGCCACGGTCGAAAGCCTCAAGGAAGCGACCCGTGACGTGCTCTCGGGCCTGACCGCACGCGAAGCCAAAGTGCTGCGCATGCGTTTCGGTATCGACATGAACACCGACCACACCCTCGAAGAGGTCGGCAAGCAGTTCGACGTGACCCGCGAGCGGATCCGTCAGATCGAAGCCAAGGCGCTGCGCAAGCTGCGCCACCCGACGCGAAGCGAGCACCTACGCTCGTTCCTCGACGAGTGATGAACAACCCCGGCACACGCCGGGGTTTTTTTATCCGCAAAAAGGTCGCGTACAGGGCCTACCCGGCCCGCCTGCCCGTCTACACTCGACGTCAGACCCCCTGATTCGAGAGGCCGTTATGCCCCTGATGCCGGCCCTTCTGTTGGTGTTCCTGTGCCTGTGGAACACAACGGCCGGCGCGCTTGCCCTGACTGACGAGGAAAAAGCCTGGCTCGGTGCCCATCCGCAGCTGCGCCTTGGCGTAGATGCGTCCTGGCCACCGTTCGAGTTTCGCGACCAGGAAGGTCGCTACCAGGGATTGGCCGCCGATTACATCGCATTGATTCAGGAGCGTTTGGGCATCACGCTCAAGCCTGTCGAGCCGAGCAGTTGGACAGAAGTGCTCGAACAGGCGCGCAGCAACCAGATCGACCTGCTGCCCGGCATCATGTCCACGCCTGAGAGGCAGAATTACCTGGCCTTCACGCGCCCCTACCTGGACTTTCCGATCGTCATTCTCGCCCACTCCGGCGCAGCCCAGCCACGCAACCTCAAGGACCTGTATGGCTTGAAGATCGCGGTGGTCGAGAACTACGCACCCCACGAGCTGCTGCGCACCCACCACCCCGACCTCAACCTAGTGGCCATGCCCAACGTCAGCTCCGCGCTGCAAGCCTTGGCCACCGATGAAGTGGACGCAGTGGTGGGCGACCTGGCCTCGAGCATCTGGAGCCTGCGCCAGCTCAAGCTCGACGGCCTGTATGTCAGCGGCGAGACGCCCTACCGCTACCAGCTGGCCATGGCCGCACCACGCGAGCAAAAGATCCTGGTGGGCATCCTCGACAAAGTCATGGCCGACATGAGCAGTGCCGAGGTCAGCCAGATCCAGCAACGCTGGGTGGGCAATGTGGTCGACCAGCGCAGCTTCTGGAACGACATGCTGATATACGGCCTACCAACGGCCGTGCTGTTGATGAGCGTGCTGATCGTGGTGATCCGCATCAACCGCAGGCTCAGCTCCGAGATTTCACGGCGCATCGCTCTGGAGCAGGAGCTGCGCAGCAGCGAGTATCACTACCGGGGCCTGATCGAAAGCCTCTCCGCCATCGCCTGGGAAGCCGACGCCAACGACTTCACCTACAGCTATGTCTCGCCGCATGCCGAGGACCTGCTCGGCTACCCGCTGGCCGAATGGCTCAAGCCCGGTTTCTGGCGCAGCATCCTGCACCCTGAAGATGCGTTGTGGGCCCAGGCGTTCTGCGACAGCGAGACCGCCGCTGGCCGCGACCACAGCCTTGACTATCGGGTGATCCGCGCCGATGGCCACGCCCTGTGGGTACGAAACATCGTCAGCATGATCCAGCACGGCCCCAAACCGCTGATGCGCGGCCTGATGATCGACATCAGCGAAACCAAGAAGACCGAGGATGCCCTGCGCCTGTCGGAACAGAAGTTCGCCTCGGTATTCCAGCAATGCCCCGACATCCTGGTGATTGCCCGGCACAGCGACGGCTGTCTGCTCGAAGTGAACGAAGCCTTCGAGGAGCAAATCGGCCTGAGCCCCGGTCAGGTTCTCGGGCGCACGGCCACCGAGCTGGACCTGTGGGGCGAGAACGGTACTGGCCCACTGTTGCTCGAACGCCTGCAACGCGGTGGTATCCGCAACATGGAAATGACCTTCCGGCGCAGCAATGGGCAACTGTTCACCGGCCTGACCTCGGCCGAAACCTTCGACTTGGATGGCAACCAGGCCTTCGTGGTCGCGGTGCGCGACATCAGCCAGCTCAAGGAAACCCAGGAGCAGTTGCAGATTTCCGAAGAAAAATTCGCCAAGGCCTTCCACGCCTCTCCAGACGGCTTGCTGTTGTCGCGCCAGAGCGACGGCTTGCTGCTGGAGGTGAACGAAGGCTTCTGCCGCCTGACCGGCTACAACATCACACCCACGGTCGACCAGACCTCGCTCGACCTTGGGATCTGGGTCGACCTGAACGAACGCCAGCGCTTAGTCGACGGCCTTCAGCGCGAGGGCTTCGTGCGCGACTTCAGTTGCCACATTCGCCGCAGCGACGGCCAGATCCGCCTGTGCGAGCTGTCCGCCCGCCCCCTGCCAATTGGCGGCGTCGACTGCATGCTGACCATCGCCCGCGACATTACCGAGCGCCACCTGATGCAGGAGAAACTGCAACTGGCCGCCACGGTGTTCGAAAACACCGCCGAAGGCGTGCTGATCACAGACCCCGACCAACGCATCAGCGCGGTCAACCGCGCGTTCAGCGAAATCACCGGCTACAGCGAGATCGAAGCCCTCGGCCAGACCCCGCGCCTGCTCGCCTCCGGCCAGCACGACAGCGCATTCTACGCCGCCATGTGGCATCAGCTGAATGCCGAAGGTCACTGGCAAGGCGAGATCTACAACAAGCGCAAGAACGGTGAGCTGTACCCCGGCTGGCTGACCATCAGCGCGGTGCGCAATCACGAGCGCGAGACCACCCACTTCGTTGCCGTGTTCGCGGATATCTCCAGCCTCAAGCACGCCCAGGCCAAGCTCGACTACCAGGCCCACCACGACCCACTGACCGGCCTGCCCAACCGCACCTTGTTCGAAAACCGCCTACAGGCCGCCTTGGCCTGTGCGCAGGCGTCCAACCGTCAGGGCGCGGTGCTGTTCCTCGACCTCGACCGTTTCAAGCACATCAACGACAGCCTCGGCCATCCGGTCGGCGACCTGCTGCTCAAGGGCATCGCCCAGCGCCTCAAGGAACAGGTGCGCGACGTCGACACCGTGGCCCGTCTGGGCGGCGACGAGTTCATCATCCTGCTGCCCGGCCTGCACAAGCCCAGTGACGCCAGCGCCATCGCCAACAAGCTGCTGGCCTGCTTCCACGCCCCGTTCCAGGCAGGCGAGCACGAGTTCTTCACCAGCGCCAGTATCGGGATCAGCCTGTATCCACAGGACGGCGCCGACACCGCCGAGCTGATCCGCAATGCCGATGCCGCGATGTACCGCTCCAAAGCTAAGGGCCGCAACCGAGTCGAGGCCTACACCCGCGACCTCACCGCCCAGGCCAGCGAGCGCATAGCCCTGGAACACGAACTGCGCCGCGCCATCGAGCGCAACGAGATGAGCCTGAGCTTCCAGCCCAAGTTCAGCCTCAAGACCCAATCCCTGGTCGGCGCCGAAGCGCTCGTGCGCTGGACCCACCCGACCTTCGGCGAAGTGCCACCCGAGCAGTTCATTCACCTGGCCGAAGAGAACGGCACCATCCTGCAACTCGGCGACTGGGTGCTCGAGCAGGCCGGCCGGCAGATGCACACCTGGAAACGCACCTACTGCCCCTTCGGCCCGCTGTCGATTAACCTGGCCGGTGCCCAGTTGCGCCAACCCAACCTGGCCAAGCGCATAGAACAGTTGCTCAAGACCTATCAACTCAAGGCCGGCGACCTGCAACTGGAGATCACCGAAAACTTCATCATGAGCCAGGCCGAGGAAGCGCTGAGCGTGCTGTATCAGCTCAAGCAGCTTGGCGTACAGCTGGCCATCGACGATTTCGGCACTGGTTATTCTTCGCTCAGTTACCTCAAGCGCCTGCCGCTGGATATCCTGAAGATCGACCAATCGTTCATTCGCGGCCTACCCGACGACCCCCACGACGCCGCCATCGCCCGCGCGATCATTGCCCTGGGCCGCAGCATGCAGCTGACCATCATCGCCGAGGGCGTGGAGAACCAGGCCCAGCAACGTTTCCTCGCCGCCGAAGGCTGCGCACAGATCCAGGGCTACATCGTCAGCTTGCCGCTCCCCCCCGAGGAGTTTGCCGCGACCTTCCTGCGCATAGCACTATCGGATCTTTCAGATGGCACACGATCGAAACCGTCGTTATAATCCGGCGCTCCTACTGAGGGCCTATAGCTCAGTCGGTTAGAGCAGAGGACTCATAATCCTTTGGTCCACGGTTCGAGTCCGTGTGGGCCCACCAAACGACCGAAGCCGCGCTACTGCGCGGCTTTTGCGTTTCTGAAGCTGCCTCGACAGCCACCTAAGGCAATGTGCCTTTAGCACACTCGTTCTATTTTCTCCCTCGATACCCCGCTACAGAATCCCGTGCAGCGCTTGGGTACTGGATCGAGGGCCTGACCGGGAGCAGCTATTCGCCCTGCTCCGCAACTGCCGCGCCGACCAGCGCCGCACGTTGAACAGGACACCTTGCTCAACTGACAGCGCCCGCTGACTACCGCCAGCCCCCACGACAACAGCGAGTGCTGGCGACAGCCGTCGATTGCGATAGGCTAGCGGTCCGAATTCAGGGACCTACCATGCCGGCCACTTCCACCATCACCCTCGACGAGATCGACCGTCAGCTGATCGCGCTGCTGCAAATCAACGCACGCGAAAGCGTCGCTACCCTCGCCCGTCACCTCGGTATCGCACGCACCACGGTGAACTCGCGACTGGAGCGCCTCGAACGGCACAAGGTCATCACCGGTTATGGCGTGCGCCTGGGCCAGCGCCTGGTCGGGGGTGGGCTGCAAGCCTACGTCGGCATCAAGGTGCAACCGCGCTCGGGCAAGGACATCGTCCGCCACCTCAGCGCCATGGGCCAAGTCCAGCAGCTCTGCGCGGTCAGTGGCGAGTTCGACTACGTGGCCTGGCTGCACAGCGATTCGCCCGAGCAACTGGACCAATTGCTCGATCAGATCGGCAGCCTCGACGGCGTGGAGAAAACCACCACGTCGATCATCCTCAGCAGCAAGGTGGACCGTGGGCAGCCGAGCTGACGATTTGCCATAAAAGTCATTCATAACGACGAAACAATCAACATATCGACAGCACTCTGCCTCTTATTTACGAACACCCCGCTGCCTAAAATGACCTCCAGGCATTTTCTATACTCAGGCTCCGCCCCCCCTGCGCAGCCCTCTGGCAAGGTCATTTCATGAACAAGAACAACCGCCACCCCGCCGACGGTAAGAAGCCCATCACGATCTTCGGCCCGGACTTTCCGTTCGCCTTCGACGACTGGCTGGAACACCCGGTCGGGCTGGGCAGCATCCCGCCCGAGCGGCACGGGGAAGAGGTGGCGATCGTTGGCGGCGGGATTGCTGGGCTGGTGGCGGCTTACGAATTGATGAAGCTGGGCCTCAAGCCTGTGGTGTACGAGGCCTCGAAACTCGGTGGCCGGCTGCGCTCGCAAGTATTCAACGGCACCGATGGCATCGTCGCCGAGTTGGGGGGCATGCGTTTCCCGGTGTCTTCGACGGCCTTCTATCACTACGTCGACAAACTGGGGCTTGAGACCAAGCCATTCCCCAACCCGCTCACCCCCGCCTCGGGCAGCACGGTGATCGACCTGGAAGGCCAGACCTATTACGCCGAAAAAGCCGCCGACCTGCCGGCGCTGTTCCATGAAGTGGCCGATGCCTGGGCCGACGCACTGGAGAGCGGCGCGCAGTTCAGCGAGATCCAGCAGGCCATCCGCGAGCGCGACGTACCGCGCCTCAAGGCCCTGTGGAACACACTGGTGCCGCTGTGGGACGACCGCACCTTCTATGACTTCGTCGCCACCTCGCGTTCGTTCGCCAAGCTGAGCTTCCAGCACCGCGAGGTGTTCGGCCAGGTCGGCTTTGGCACCGGGGGCTGGGATTCGGATTTCCCCAACTCGATGCTGGAGATCTTCCGCGTGGTCATGACCAACTGCGACGATCACCAGCATCTGGTGGTGGGCGGGGTCGAGCAAGTGCCCCAAGGCATCTGGCGCCATGTGCCACAGCGCTGCGCTCACTGGCCGGCCGGCACCAGCCTCAGCGGGCTGCACGGCGGCGCGCCGCGTACCGGGGTCAAGCGCATCGCACGCGCCAGTGACGGTCGCCTGGCGGTCACCGACAACTATGGCGACGTGCGTCACTACGCCGCCGTGCTCATCACCTGCCAGAGCTGGTTGCTGACCACACAGATCGACTGCGAGGAGTCGCTGTTCTCGCAGAAGATGTGGATGGCCCTGGACCGTACCCGCTACATGCAGGCGTCGAAGACCTTCGTGATGGTGGATCGGCCATTCTGGAAGGACAAGGACCCGCAGACCGGGCGCGACCTGATGAGCATGACCCTCACCGATCGCCTCACCCGCGGCACCTACCTGTTCGACAACGGCGACGACAAACCGGGGGTGATCTGCCTGTCCTACGCCTGGATGAGCGATGCCCTGAAGATGCTGCCGCACCCCACCGAAAAGCGCGTGCAACTGGCCCTCGATGCACTGAAAAAGATCTACCCCAAGACCGACATCGCCGGGCATATCATCGGTGACCCGATCACCATCTCGTGGGAGGCCGACCCCTACTTCCTGGGCGCTTTCAAGGGTGCACTGCCGGGCCACTACCGCTACAACCAGCGCATGTATGCGCACTTCATGCAGCAGGACATGCCGGCCGAGCAGCGTGGCATGTTCATCGCTGGTGACGATGTGTCATGGACACCGGCTTGGGTGGAAGGCGCAGTGCAGACATCGTTGAATGCGGTGTGGGGTATCATGACCCACTTCGGTGGCCGGACCCACCCGGACAACCCAGGACCGGGCGATGTGTTCGACGACATCGGGCCAATCGCTCTGGCCGACTGAACCCAAGGAGTCGTCGCATGCGCATCGCCCTGTACCAGGGCCACCCCGGCCCGCTGGACGTTCCCGGCAACCTCGTACGCCTGCGCCAGCAGGCCGAATATGCCGCCGCGCGTGGTGCCCAGTTGCTGGTGTGCCCGGAGATGTTCCTGAGCGGCTACAACATCGGCCTGGCACAGGTGAGCCGCCTGGCTGAGCCTGCCGACGGTCGGTCGGCACTGGCGGTGGCGGAGATCGCCCAGGCCCAGCGCATCGCCATCGTTTACGGCTACCCCGAGCAAGCCGGCGACGGCGCGCTGTACAACAGCGTGCAACTGATCGACGCCCAGGGGCGCAGCCTGTGCAACTACCGCAAGACCCACCTGTTCGGCACGCTCGACCGGGCCATGTTCAGTCCTGGCGCCGATCACTTCCCAGTGGTCGAGCTAGACGGCTGGAAGGTCGGCATGCTGATCTGCTACGACATCGAGTTCCCGGAGAACGCCCGGCGCCTGGCCTTGGCCGGTGCCGAGCTGATCTTGGTCCCAACGGCGAACATGGCGCCTTACGATTTCGTCTGCCAGGTGACCGTGCGCTCGCGGGCGCAGGAAAACCAGTGCTACCTGGTGTACGCCAACTATTGCGGCGCAGAGGGCGACATCCACTATTGCGGCCAGAGCAGCATCGTCGGCCCAGACGGCAGTCAGCTGGCGCTGGCCGCGCAAGAACCAGGCCTGCTGCTGGCAGACATTGAGCGTGAGCGCGTGGCACGTGGGCGCGAGGCATTCCCGTATCTGGCTGACCTGCGCCAGGATCTGCATTGGCGCCAGCGCTGAAAAGCTCGTCGCCGGATACGCTGCGCACTGGTTCCAGACACGGCCGCGCGCTAGCATTCGCCCATGCCCGATGCCATTCGCCACATCACTCTGCCCAACGGCTTGCAGCTCACCCTGCGGCATGCCCCGCGCCTCAAGCGCGCGGCCGCGGCGTTGCGGGTCCACGCGGGCAGCCATGACGCCCCGCGTCGCTGGCCGGGCCTGGCGCACTTTCTCGAACACCTGTTCTTTCTAGGCACGCCACGCTTTCCACTGGAAGACGGCTTGATGCGTTACGTCCAAGGCCTGGGCGGCCAGGTGAACGCCAGCACCCGCGAGCGCACCACCGACTACTTTTTCGAAGTTCCACCCAACGCCCTGGGCGGCGGGCTGGAGCGTCTGTGCCAAATGCTTGCCGAGCCGGACCTGTCGCTCGCCCGCCAGCGTCGCGAGCGCGAGGTGATTCACGCCGAATTCATCGCCTGGTCGCGCAACCCCGAAGCGCAGCGCCAGTTCGCCCTGTTGCAGGCAGTCTCGCCCCGTCATCCGCTATGCGCCTTCCACGCTGGCAACCGCTACACCCTGGCGTTGGGTGACGCCGCCTTTCAGCAGGCGCTGGCGCGGTTCCATCACGACTTCTACCAAGGCGGGCAACTCGTCCTCAGCCTGGCCGGCCCGCAAGCCCTGGATGAATTGGAACAACTTGGCAGACAGTACGCAGTGCTCTTCAGAGCAGGGCGACGGGCTGTGCAAAAAAGCCCGCCGCCGCTGCTCGACGGGCCGCTGCGCAGCGACGCGCTGCTGTTCGCCCACGATCACCTGCCACCCGGCGCACAGCACGCACTCGACCTGCTGCTGAGCCACCTCACCGACACCCGCGCCGGCGGCTGGCTGGCCGAACTGGACCTGCGTGGCTGGCTGCGCGAGTGCACGGCGCACACACTGCATGCGCATGCTGGGCAACTGCTGTGGCACATCGCGCTGCAACTGACCGAGCAGGCCTCGCATACCCAGGCACAAGCCCTGCTACACGGCTGGCTGGGCTTTCTCCAGCGACAGGATCTCCTACACCTCAATCACGCCTACGCACAAGTGCAACAGCGCCGTGCCCAGGCCGCCGAGGCCCTGGAGCTGGCGCGCAGAGACAGTGAAGGGCGGCCGTTCGCCGGATTGGATGCGCATGGCCTGAAGGCCCTCGAAGCCCTGCTAAGCGACCTGCCCCAAGGCACTGACGGCCACTGGCGGCTGCCAGGCGAAGAACCGTTGCTGGACACCGCCCACCTGGCTGCCAGCGCGCCACTCCCGGCGAGCCTGAGCCTCAGTGACGGTTTGCCGTGTACGCGTCAGTTCGCAGCGCTGTACCTGCGTTGGCAGATCCCCTCGCCGCTGCGCGCGCGCCTGCTGTTGATCCTGCAAAGCGCCCTACGACCGCTGCAGACGCGTGCCGAGCGTGCCTCACTGCAACTGAACCTGAGCGCCGCTGGCGAGCACTGGGAGTTACGCATCGCTGGGGATCCGCTGTCTGTGATCCGGGCGACGGCTGAAGCACTGGCGCTGTTGCGCGCTCCGGCTGCCGAGCACTGGCACCGCGAAGCGGCGGCCGAACCTGCGCTGATTCCACTGCGGGCGCTGCTCAAAGCCTTGCCCGATGCACTACATGCCTACGATCCACCCACACCGCCAGCCTGCCAGCCGACACAAGCATCGCTGGACGGCCTCTGGCAGCAGGCCCGCTGGCACGGCCTGGCCATAGGCTTCGACAACGCCCAGCTCGGCGCCCTGGGGGCCGCACTGAAAGGCGTCATGGGCCAGCCGGGCGAGCCCTGCGCGGTTCGTTCGCCTGCAGGTCGGCGCTGGCAGCAAGTGCACGTGCCGGGCAGTGAAGCGGCGCTGTTGCTGTTCTGTCCGTTGCCAGAGGCACTCCAAGCCGCCGGACGCCTGCTCGCGCAGTTGCTGCAAGGCCCGGTTTACCAACGTCTACGGGTTGAGTTGCAATTGGGCTATGCGGTGTTCAGCACCTTTCGTCAGATCGACGGCGTCGGCGGGTTGCTGTTCGGGGTGCAGTCGCCCCGCGGCAGTCACGCGCAAATCCTCGATCACCTGTTGACGCTGCTGGGTGAGGGCATCCACCTGAACGCTGCGGCCCGCGAGCAACTGGCCAAGCAATTCGACGAGGCCGCCATGCCTAACGCGGAGGTGGCGCAATGGGCCTGGCAAGCGCACATTGGGAAACACAATTCAGACCTCTCCTGCATCAGCACGTCTATCCTGAAGCTTGAGCAGCCCTCGCTGGACGCGTTGTTGCAGCAACTGATCAGTGCCCGCCACGGCTGGCTCTGTCTAGCCAATGCCCACGCACCGGACGCTCGCTGGCAGTAAGAGCCTCACGGATTGTTACCTGAAATGTAACGGCGCTTTTCGAAGAATTAACCTTTCAGTACATTCAATTCTTGTAAGATAGCGCAATCTTGTTTTTTGGACCCTTCTGCTAAACGCGGTGTCCATAGACAGTCATTCAACCCAAACCCATCCCGAAGGAGACATCCCATGTGGACCAAACCTGCGTACACCGACCTGCGTATCGGCTTCGAAGTCACCATGTACTTCGCCAACCGCTAAGCAGCGCTGCGGTTCGACGCCTCGGCCTGCCGGGGCGTTTTCGTTTTCGGATTGGGTTTTTCGGATAGAGAGTGGCCATGTACATCCAGATTCTCGGCTCAGCAGCCGGTGGTGGGTTCCCGCAGTGGAACTGCAACTGCGTCAACTGCAAGGGTTACCGCGAGGGCAGCTTGCGCGCCACGGCGCGCACCCAATCGTCCATCGCCCTGTCCGATGATGGCGAGCATTGGATCCTGTGCAACGCCTCCCCCGATATCCGCGCCCAGCTCCAGGCCTTCGCTCCGCTGCAGCCGGCCCGTGCGCTGCGCGATACCGGCATCGACGCCATCGTCCTGCTGGACAGCCAGATCGACCACACCACTGGCCTGCTCAGCCTGCGCGAGGGCTGCCCACACAAGGTCTGGTGCACCGACATGGTCCACCAGGACCTGACCACCGGTTTCCCCCTGTTCAACATGCTCAGCCACTGGAACGGTGGCCTGCAATGGAACCGCATCGAGCTGCACGGCAGCTTCGTCATCGACGCCTGTCCGAACCTGCGCTTCACGCCCTTCCCGCTGCGCAGTGCCGCACCGCCCTACTCGCCGCACCGCTTCGACCCGCACCCAGGCGACAACCTTGGCCTGCTGGTCGAGGACACCCGCACAGGCGGCAAGCTGTTCTATGCGCCGGGCCTGGGCCAGGTCGACGACTCGCTGCTGCAAATGATGCACGGCGCCGACTGCCTGCTGGTGGACGGTACGCTCTGGGAGGATGATGAAATGCAGCGGCGAGGCGTGGGCACCCGCACCGGCCGCGAGATGGGCCACCTGGCGCAGAACGGCCCGGGCGGCATGCTCGAAGTGCTGGACGGTTTCCCGCGCCAGCGCAAGGTGCTCATTCACATCAACAACACCAACCCGATCCTCGATGAAGACTCGCCAGAGCGCGCCGAAGTCGAGCGCCGTGGCGTGGAAGTCGCGTTCGACGGCATGAGCATCGCGCTATAAGGAGGCCCTGTGAGCGACGCAACACCGATGTCCCCGGCCGAGTTCGAGCAGGCCCTGCGCGCCAAGGGCGCCTACTACCACATCCACCACCCGTACCATGTGGCGATGTACCAAGGCCGCGCCACCCGTGAGCAAATTCAGGGCTGGGTGGCCAACCGCTTCTATTACCAAGTCAACATTCCCATGAAGGACGCGGCGATCCTGGCTAACTGCCCGGACCGCGAAGTACGCCGGGAGTGGATCCAGCGCCTGCTCGACCACGACGGCGCCCCTGGCGAGGACGGCGGCATCGAGGCATGGCTACGCCTGGGGCAGGCCGTGGGTCTGGACCCAGACCAGTTGCGCAGCCAGGAACTGGTGCTGCCCGGCGTGCGCTTCGCGGTCGATGCCTACGTCAACTTCGCCCGCCGCGCCAGCTGGCAAGAGGCCGCCAGCAGCTCGCTTACCGAGCTGTTCGCCCCGCAGATCCATCAGTCGCGCCTGGACAGCTGGCCGCAGCACTACCCCTGGATCGACCCGGCCGGCTACGCCTACTTCCGTACCCGCCTGGGCCAAGCCCGACGCGACGTGGAGCATGGCCTGGCAATCACCCTGCAGCACTACACCACTTATGCAGGCCAGCAGCGCATGCTGGAGATCCTGCAATTCAAGCTGGATATCCTGTGGAGCATGCTCGATGCCATGAGCATGGCCTATGAACTGAACCGCCCGCCGTACCACAGCGTCACCCACGAGCGGGTCTGGCACAAGGGAATCGCCCTATGAGTCTTGACCGTCAACAAGTGCCTAGCTGGCGCCCGGGCTATCGTTTCCAGTACGAACCGGCGCAGAAAGGCCACGTGCTGCTGTACCCCGAAGGCATGATCAAGCTCAACGACAGCGCCGGATTGATCGGCGGCCTGATCGATGGCCAGCGCAGCGTCGCGGCAATCATCAGCGAGCTGGAACAGCAATTCCCCGGTGTGCCCGAAGTCGCTGACGATATCGAGCAATTCATGGAGGTGGCGCGTGCCGAACACTGGATCACCCTCGCCTGAGGCCAGCGTGCCCCGCGATCAGATCGGCCTGCCGTTGTGGTTGCTGGCCGAGCTTACCTACCGCTGCCCACTGCAGTGCCCGTACTGCTCCAACCCGCTGGACTTCGCCCAGCAGGGCCAGGAGCTGAGCACCGAGCAGTGGTTCAAGGTCATGGCCGAAGCCCGCGAGATGGGCGCGGCGCAGATCGGTTTCTCCGGCGGCGAGCCGTTGGTGCGCCAGGACCTTGTCGAGCTGATCGGCGAAGCGCGGCGCCTGGGCTACTACACCAACCTGATCACCTCGGGCATCGGCCTGACCGAACAGAAGATCGGCGCCTTCAAAGAGGCCGGGCTGGACCACATCCAGATCAGCTTCCAGGCCAGTGATGAGCAGGTGAACAACCTGCTGGCAGGCTCGAAGAAAGCCTTCGCGCAAAAGCTGGAGATGGCCCGGGCGGTGAAAGCCCACGGCTATCCGATGGTGCTCAACTTCGTCACCCACCGGCACAACATCGACAAGATCGACCGCATCATCGAGCTGTGCATCGCACTGGAGGCGGACTTCGTCGAGTTGGCCACCTGCCAGTTCTACGGCTGGGCGCACCTCAACCGCCTCGGGCTGCTGCCGACCCGCGAGCAACTGCAACGTGCCGAACGCATCACCAACGAGTACCGCGAGAAGCTCAAGGCAGACGGTCATCCGTGCAAGCTGATCTTCGTCACCCCGGACTACTACGAAGAACGCCCCAAGGCGTGCATGAACGGCTGGGGCAGCCTGTTCCTGACCATCACCCCCGACGGCACCGCCCTGCCCTGTCACGGCGCGCGTCAGCTACCAGTGCAGTTCCCCAACGTACGTGAGCATGACTTGCAGCACATCTGGTACGACTCGTTCGGTTTCAACCGCTTCCGTGGCTACGATTGGATGCCCGAACCGTGCCGCTCGTGCGACGAGAAAGAGAAGGACTTCGGCGGCTGCCGCTGCCAGGCATTCATGCTCACCGACGATGCCAGCAAGGCGGACCCGGTGTGCGGCAAGTCGCCAGACCATGGCATCATCCTCAAGGCCCGCGAAGAAGCCGAGCACGCCACCTTGGAGATCGAACAGATGATTTTCCGTAATGAACGAAACGCCAATGTCATCGCCCGAGGCTGAATTCAGTGCCGCCCAGGCGGTGGCTGCCGGCACCGATTTCGCTGAACTCAAGGTCAGCATCGACGGGTTGTTCTGGCTCGAATTCCGCCCCGCCGACGGCGCTTGCCGCGTCTGGCACTGGCTCTACCACCAGGCCCGCTGCCTGACCCCGGACGGCTTCAGCGTGCGCAGCCGGGTGTATGAATATGGCGGCGGCAGCTTCTGCCTGGGCGCTGACGGACTGGTGTTCGTCAACGAGAAGGACCAGCAGCTCTACACCCAGAACCTGGACGGCTCGGCGCCACGTGCACTAACCGCCGCCAGCGACTGCCGCTACGGCGATGTACAGTGGCACGCCGGACAAGTGCTGGCAGTCGAGGAACGGCATGCCGAACAGGTGGAACACCGCCTGGTAGCACTGGCCGAGGGCACGCGCGTGATCGTAGCCGAAGGGGCCGACTTCTATGCAGCCCCCACGCTGAGCGAGGATGGCAGCCGGCTGGCCTGGATCGAATGGGACCGCCCCGCCCAACCCTGGACCTTCACCCGCCTGATGTGCAGCACGCGCGATAGCGCTGGCCACTGGGGCCCTGCGCGCTGCGTTGCCGGGCACCAAGAGTCACTGCAACAGCCCCGCTTCGATGCCGCTGGACGGCTGTATTGTCTGTCTGATCGCAACGGTTTCTGGCAACCCTGGGGTGAAGTCGATGGGCACTGGCAAGCGCTACCTGCCGCCGCTGCCGACCATGCGGGCGCGCCGTGGCAACTGGGCGCCAGCACTTGGATCGCTTTGGGGCCAGAGCACTACCTGGCCAGTTGGTTCGAGGCGGGCTTCGGGCAACTCGGCCTGCGCCAGCCCGATGGCCACACCCAGCGCTATGCCAGCGCCTACACCCGTTTCCGTAGCCTGGCCATGGATGGCGAGCAGCTCTACGCCATCGCCGCCTCCCCGATCAGTCCACCTGCGGTGATCGCCATCGACCGGCGCAGCCATGCGGTGAGCATCCTGGCTGGCGGCGCCGAAGTGCTGCCAGCCTCACGTATCAGCCAACCACAGCCGATCCACTACCCCAGCGGCGATAGCCAGGCCCACGGGTTCTTCTATCCGGCAATGACCGGCCAGGGACCATCGCCGCTGGTACTGTTCATACACGGCGGGCCCACGTCGGCCTGCTACCCGGTCCTCGACCCGCGCATCCAGTACTGGACCCAGCGCGGCTTCGCCGTGGCCGACCTCAATTACCGCGGCAGCAGTGGCTATGGTCGAGCCTATCGCCAGGCCCTGCACCTGCGCTGGGGCGAAGCCGATGTGCAGGATGCCTGCGCGGCAGTCACGCACCTGGCAGGCCTTGGCCTGATCGATCCGCAGCAAGCCTTCATCCGTGGCGGTAGCGCAGGCGGCTACACCACCCTCTGCGCCCTGGCCTTCCATACGGTGTTCCGCGCCGGCGCCAGCCTGTATGGGGTCAGTGACCCGTTGGCACTGAACCGTACCACGCACAAGTTCGAAGGCGACTATCTGGACTGGCTGATCGGCGACCCCGAGCACGACGCTGCGCGCTACCGCCAGCGCACGCCGCTGCTGCATGCTCAGCGCATCAGCGCGCCGGTGATCTTCTTTCAGGGGGAACTGGATGCGGTGGTGGTGCCCGAACAGACCCGCAGCATGCTGGCGGCGCTCAAAGCCAATGGCATCCGCGCCGAGGGACATTTCTACGCGCACGAGCGCCATGGCTTTCGCCAGGCGGCCAACCTGGCCCATGCGCTGGAAGAGGAGTGGAAGTTCTATTGCAAGGTGCTGGCTGACCCCGTGTAGGAGATTACCCAGCCCTTTGGGCTGCGCTGTCGCGCAGAGAACTGACTTCGCAAGCGCGCCGCGCCCCCTGTGGGAGCGGCGGTTCGGCGCCCCGACTTGCCCGCGAACACCGGCGAAGCCGGTGCCATACACTGAGTCGCCTGCTTCGCGGGCAAGCCCGCTCCCACAGAGCCTTGCTAAATCGACAAGTTATGTGCAGCTCCATGAGCGGCCTTGTGTCGCGAAGGGCTGCGAAGCAGCCCCGGCGATGTCACATGATGCTTAAGTCCTAGGGCTGCTGCGACCCTCTTTCCGATCGGTCCGGCAAGGCCGCTCCACACGTGATGTGTCAAGTCACCGTTTGGCGATGATGTACACCGCATGCACGATCCCCGGGATGTATCCCAGCAAGGTCAGCAGAATGTTCAGCCAGAAGGCCCCGCCGAAGCCGACCTGGAGAAACACACCCAGCGGCGGCAAGAGGATGGCGATGATGATGCGAATGAAGTCCATGCGTTACGCTCCTTGAAGGGTTACTTCACAGACCCGCCGTACAGCCCAGAGGTTCCACCCTTGCACAACGCGCAAAAAAAACGCCCCGGGCCAACCACTACAGGCCAAGGGCGATGCGCAGAAACGCGAGACGGTTCGTTGAAATTCGTTGATCAGGCTAGTCTTTCGCGGTGTTTGCGCGGGTGGGCATGTAGGCGTGCGAATGCACGCGCCAGGCGCAGCAGCATTTCGTCGATGTTGCCCTTGCTCACCGTCAGCGCCGGGGAGAAGCGCACCACGTCGGCCTGCGGCGCATCGAGCAGCAGCCCTTCCTCCAAGGCCGCCGCGACCAACGCCTGAGCATCGTCCTCACGCAACTGCAAGGCCCACAGCAAGCCCTGGCCACGTACCTCGCCCTGGGCATAACGGCCTGCCAGGCGACTCAAGCCCTCGCGCAGGTGACGGCCGGTGTCCTGGACCTGCTCGAAGAAACCCGGGGCCAGCAGCGTCTCCAACACCGCTAAACCCGCTGCGCACATCAGCGCATTACCGTGGTGGCTGCCCTGCAGTTCGCCAGGCTCGGCGCAGCAAGCGCTGCCCCGCGCCAGCAGCGCGGCTAGCGGCACGCCGCCACCCAGCCCCTTGCCCAGGGTGATGATGTCGGCCCGAACGCCATAGGTCTGCTCTGCCAACAGGGCGCCACAGCGTCCTGCGCCGGTTTGCACCTCATCGAGGATCAGCAAAATGCCTAGCTCACGGCACAACCGCTCGACCCCTTGCAGGTATTCACGCGTGGCCGGGATCACGCCTGCTTCGCCCTGGATCGGTTCGAGCATGATCGCCACCGTGCGCGAGTCGACCTCGGCATGCAGCGCGGCAAGGTCGTTGAACGGCACTTTGCTGAAACCGGGCAAGCCCGGCTCGCAGCGGTTGCACGGCAGTGGATCGGATGCCGACAGTGCCCCCAGGCTGCGACCGTGGCAGGCCTGGCTGGCGGTGATGATGTGATAAGCCCCGTTGCGATGCCGTTGGCCCCACTTGCGCGCCAGCTTGATCGCGCCTTCGCAGGCCTCGGCACCACTGTTGAGCAGATAGGCCTGGTCACTGCCGGTGCTCTGGCATAGCTGCTCGGCCAAGCTCAGCAAGCTGTGGCTATGAAAACCAGCCCCCGGCGTGATCAGCGCTTGGGCCTGGTTACCCAACGCCTTCACCAGCACGCTCGGGCTATGCCCTAGGCTGTTGACCGCACCGCCTTGGGTGAAATCCAGATAGGCGACCCCGGCGTTGTCCCACAGCCAGGAGCCCTGGCCGCGTACGAACACCTGGGGCGCGCGCTTGCTGCCAGGCATCAGGCGCTCAGCGCCAGGCTGCACGGCAGCAACCGCCAGGGCACGGATGGGCTCGGCAGCGGCGGGCGCCGGACGGCGCAGCTTGAACAGGTTCATCAGGGCTCCAGCCAGTCACGGTAATCAGCGGTCAAGGCAGCCGGTCGAGCGCCGGATAGATATTTTGCCTTGCCTATCAAAAATGTTTTTCATTCGGGGTAACAATCACGCTCTTGATCGCTGTAACCCGCTGTAATACGGCGATAGACTAAGTGTCAGCAGGCCGCTCGGCCATTTCGTTTTAGCAGCTTTTTCAATAAGTAATACTTATGGATTTTCGCCAACTGCGTTATTTCGTCGCGGTGTATGAAGAGGGCCACGTGGGGCGCGCCGCCGAGCGCCTGTCCCTCTCGCAGCCGGCCCTGTCGCAGCAGATCCGCCAACTTGAGCACAGCCTCGACCTGAACCTGTTCGAGCGCAGCAACAAGCGCCTGCTGCCCACCTTGGCTGCCCATACGCTGTACAACCACGCCCTGCCGCTGCTCGACGGGCTGCAACGGGCGCACGAGGCGATGCGCAACTTCAAGGGCCAATCACTGCGGACCCTGGCCATCGGCGTGCTGCAAACCGTACGCCCAAGCCTGGTACCCCAATTGCTGGAACGGGTACGCAAGGCTCAGCCGCATCTGGTGGTGCAGATCTATGAATTGTCTGGCCTGGAGATCGAACGGCGCCTGCTCAACGGCCACCTGGACATCGGCATCAGCTACCTGCCGCCACGCCAACCGGGCCTGCATGGTTTGCTGCTGTACGAAGATGAGTTGCAACTGGTCATCCCCAACACCCACCCGCTGAAAGATTTCAAGAAGGTGTCCATTCGCCAGGCAGCGGAACTGCCGATGCTGATGCTCGGCGAGGAGTTCCAGGTCCGTCAGATCTGGAAAGCGCAGTTGGCCAATCAGGGACGCAGGCCGCAGGTGCAGGCCGAGATGAACAACATGGCGGGGATTCTCGACAGCCTGGCCCACACCTCACTGGCGACCATTCTGCCAGGCCGGGCCAAGGATGCCGCCGAAGACGACCAGGCGTTGCTGTGGAAACCGTTGAGCGAGCCACGGGTGCCGCTGAAGGTAGGGCTGGTGTTTCGCGATGCACAACGTCAGCAGGCGTCAGTGGAGCTGCTACGTACCTTGCTCGAAGAAGAAACCGACGCGCGCCACTTGAGTGGATCGCCCCTGGACGTTCTGGGCTAAATCACGCGCACAAAGAAAACCCCGCCGAAGCGGGGTTTTCCAGACTGTTTCCCTTTTTGACTTCCTTTTCTTCCCGCCGTCCTGGCGAGACATCCTTCGTGTGTCCCTGTTCTGTCCATTGCGCTTCCTGCGCTCCGTCCATGTAAGAAAGATTAACTGTGGATCCAATTTTAGGAAAGTGGAGAAAAGCCGCCACGTCACGTAAGAGAAAGCTTACAAGCGCCCTACATTCGCCTATGGCACCCACCGCGCCCCGTCGGCACACGGCTCAGCGTGTGCCGCGAAGGCGGCCAGGCTGAATCAGAACTGTGCCGCGTCGAGCAGGTAAAGCGACTCACTGCCCGCCTTGACCGACGCCACCAGCGACTGCACCCGTGGCAACAGACGCGCGAAGTAGAATCGTGCGGTTCCCAGCTTGGCTGCATAGAAGTCCGCATCGCCTTGCCCAGCCTTGGCCGCACGAGCCATCAAGGCCCACATATAGGCGTAGGCCACATAGCCGAACGCGTGCAGGTACTCCACCGAGGCCGCGCCGATCTCGTCAGGGTTGCCCTTGGCCTTGTCGAGTACCCAGGCGGTCAGTTCGTCGAGCTGGCCCAGAGCGGCCGCCAGTGGGCGGGTGAACTCGCCGTGCTCGCCCTCGGCGCTGGCGATGAACTGGCGGATTTCGTCGGCGAACAGCGTGTAGTAGGCGCCGCCGCTGCCCACCACCTTGCGCCCCATCAGGTCGAGGGCCTGGATACCGTTGGTGCCTTCGTAGATCTGGGTAATGCGCACGTCGCGAACCAACTGTTCCTGGCCCCACTCGCGGATATAGCCGTGCCCACCGAATACCTGCTGGCCATGCACGGTGCACTCCAGGCCCAGGTCGGTGAGGAAGGCCTTGGCCACCGGGGTCAGCAACGCGACCAGGGCGTCGCTGCGCTCGCGGGTGGCCTTGTCCTCACTGAACTTGGCGCTGTCCAGCTGCATTGCCACGTAGGTAGAAAACGCCCGGCCGCCCTCGATCAGCGCCTTCATGGTCAGCAGCATGCGCCGCACATCCGGGTGCACGATGATCGGGTCGGCGACCTTGTCCTTGGCCTGCGGGCCGGTCGGGGCGCGGCTTTGCAGGCGATCACGGGCGTACTCGACGGCATTCTGATAGGAACGCTCAGCCGAGGCCAGGCCCTGGATGCCGACCCCGAGGCGCTCGTAGTTCATCATGGTGAACATCGCCGCCAGGCCTTTGTTCGGCTCGCCCACGAGATAACCGACGGCTTGGTCGAAGTTCATCACACAGGTGGCCGAGGCCTGAATGCCCATCTTGTGCTCGATCGAGCCGCAGGTGACCGGGTTGCGTGCACCCAGGCTACCGTCATCGTTGACCATGAACTTAGGCACCAGGAACAGCGAAATGCCCTTGGGCCCCGCCGGGGCGTCCGGCAGCTTGGCCAGCACCAGATGAATGATGTTCTCAGTCAGGTCGTGCTCCCCCCCGGTGATGAAGATCTTGGTGCCACTGATCCTATAGCTGCCATCGGCCTGGGGGTCGGCCTTGGTGCGGATGATGCCCAGGTCAGTACCGGCGTGGGGCTCGGTCAGGCACATGGAACCGGCCCAGACGCCGGCGTACATGTTCGGCAGGTACTTTGCCTTCAACGCCTCGCTGGCATGGGCATTGATCGACAGGCAGGCGCCAGCGGTCAGCATCGGGTACAAACCAAAGGCCAGGCTGGAGGCGTTGATCATCTCCTCGACCTGGGCCGAAATGGCCTTGGGCATGCCCATGCCACCAAACAGCGGATCACCACCCACGCCTACCCAGCCACCTTCGGCGTAGGTGGCATAAGCCTGAATGAAGCCTGCGGGGGTTCTGACCGCGCCGTTATCCCAGTGGCAGCCCTCTTCGTCAGCGGCGCGGCTGAGCGGGGCGATGGTCTTGCTGGTAACCTTGCCGGCCTCCTCCAGCACGGCCATGGCCGTGTCGGCATCGACCACATCGGCCAGGCCAGGGAGTTGCGACCAGAGCGTGGCCACGTCGAAGACTTCATTGAGAACGAAGCGCATATCGCGCAGGGGCGCTTTATAGTCAGCCATGACAACCTCTCGCTATAAGGGTCGGAGCGGTCCTATGGGACCGCGGCACTGGGTTGGAAGCAGTGTAACCGAACAACTTTTACGAGACATAGGGTCATCATGCGACTGTATAGTCAGCCACGGTCACGCCATGCGAATGGCGCCTCGCCGTGATTGCTGACCGAACGTCATCACACAGTTACGCCCGGCACCTTTGGCGCTATACAGCGCCTGGTCGGCAGACTTGAGCACTTCCTCGGGGTTGCGGTGCTCCACCTGGCGCTCGGCCACACCGATACTGATGGTCACCGAAACCGTCTGGCTGCCATTGCCGCTGCGGCGTTGGCGACCCGCAGAGTCGTCCTGCGGGCGGTTGCTCTGGTCACGCAGCTGGATCGCGTAGTTGGCGATCATCTCGCGTACCGCCTCCAGGTGCGGCAGGCACTCCTCGGCGGTCTTGCCGGCGAACACCAGGGCGAACTCCTCGCCCCCATAACGGTAGGCACGCCCGCCACCGGTAACCTTGGACAGGCGACTGGCGACCAGGCGCAGGACCTGGTCGCCAACATCGTGACCATGGGTATCGTTGAATTTTTTGAAGTGATCGACGTCGGTCATGGCGATCACATAGTTGCGCCCCAGGCGCTGCATGCGCTCGTTCAGCGCGCGGCGCCCCGGCAGCCCGGTCAGCTCGTCGCGGAAGGCCATCTGGTAGGCCTCGTGGGACACCGCTGCGGCGATCATCAGCATCACCTGGCTGCACATGATGTTGAGCGTGAACGGCAGGATGAAAGTCTTGGGCAGCATCCAGAAAATACCCAGCAGCCCAATGATCTGCGCCGCATGCAGCGGGCGCGGCTCACGCAGGTACTGCACCACCAGCAGGATGAATACCCCCAGGAACAGTGGGTAGGCCAACTGGATCAAGCTCATCCACTGGCCATGCAGCGAAGGCCAGCGGATCTCCGCCAGCCAACTGAGCAGCGCCTGCGGGAAACTCTGCTCCAGCGCCACCGCCACACTCCCTACCGCGAACAACACGGCAAAGCGCGCGAGCATATCCTGGGCCAGGTGGGTACGCTCCTGCCACGCGGCGTACAAGCCGAACAATGCTGGTAGCAACAGGCAGACCAGGTGGAAGATCACCGCAGCGTCTTCACGGACCCGGCCGTTGTCTCGGTAGTAGTCGGTCTGGGTGTCGAGGAGGAAATAGGCGATGTATACCGTGACCATCAGGAACAACTCGCGCTGACGACGGTACACCGCGCAGTAGGCACCGCCGAGCAGCAGCACCAAGGTTGGCAGCACGTTGAACAACGAAGTGAAGAAGACGCTCAGGTCCCTGACATAAGCTGCCGCCAGCCCCGCCAACAACAGCACCAGCGACGGCAGGAAATGACTTGCGCGTACAGCGGATAAACGAAACAAGGGTAATCTCCGACCCGGCAGATCGATAATGGCATTGTGCCTTTAGTTCATCGGCAGTGCACATGAATAGATAAAGATTGACGTCGGTTTAACGGCGGTTGGCTGGGATGCTTGAGGGGTGTTCGTAACTGGATGCGTCGATTTGTCGGAAACCGCCTGTGCTGTACCGTCCAAGCTTTGCAAAAAAAAACGCCTGCCGGTAAGGGCAGGCGTTTTTCGAACAGCCTTCAGGTTCAGCAGGACAGACCGAAGTCTTCTTCCTTCATGGCCATCAGGTTGTTGGCGCCGGACAGGATCGCCGCCACGTGGCTACGGGTGCGCGGCAAGATGCGCTGGAAATAGAAGCGCGCAGTTTGCAGCTTAGCGGTGTAGAACGCCTCTTCGTGGGTACCGGCAGCCAGTTTTTCGGCCGCCAGGCGCGCGATGTCAGCCCAGAAGTAGGCCAGGCACGCGTAGCCGGAGTACATCAGGTAGTCCACGCTAGCCGCGCCCACCTCCTCGCGGTCCTTCATCGCGGCCATGCCGATCTTCATGGTCAGCTCGCCCCACTCCTTATTGAGGGCCGCCAGCGGCTCGACGAATTCGCGAGTCGCGTCGTTGCCTTCCTGGCCCTGGCAGAATTTGTGGACGATCTTGGTGAAGCCTTTGAGCGCTTCACCTTGGGTCATCAAGACCTTACGCCCGAGCAGGTCGAGGGCCTGAATGCCGGTGGTGCCTTCGTACAGCATCGAGATGCGGCTGTCGCGCACGTTCTGCTCCATGCCCCACTCGGCGATGAAACCGTGGCCACCGTAGATCTGAACGCCGTGGTTGGCAGCCTCGAAGCCGACTTCGGTCATGAACGCCTTGGCGATCGGGGTGAGGAACGCCAGCAGCGCATCGGCCTGCTTGCGCGCTTCTTCGTCCTGGCTGTACTTGGCGATATCCACTTGCTTGGCGGTGAAGTAGACCATCGCACGGTTGCCTTCGGCGAAGGCTTTCATGGTCAGCAGCATGCGCCGCACGTCGGGGTGGACGATGATCGGGTCAGCCGCCTTATCAGGCGCTTTCGGGCCGGTCAGCGAACGCATTTGCAGGCGGTCACGGGCGTACTTCAGGCCGCCCTGGAACGCCACCTCGGCGTGCGCCAGGCCTTGCAGCGCGGTGCCCAGGCGAGCGGTGTTCATGAAGGTGAACATGCAGTTCAGGCCTTTGTTGGCCGGGCCGATCAGGTAGCCGGTAGCGCCATCGAAGTTCATCACGCAGGTAGCGTTGCCGTGGATACCCATCTTGTGCTCGAGGGAGCCGCAGCTCACGCCGTTGCGTTCACCCACACCACCTTGGGCGTCGGGCAGGAACTTCGGCACGATGAACAGCGAGATACCCTTGGTGCCAGCCGGCGCATCGGGCAGGCGAGCCAGGACGATATGGACGATGTTGGCGGCCATGTCGTGTTCACCGGCCGAGATGAAAATCTTGGTGCCGGTCACTTTGTAGCTGCCGTCGGCCTGGGGTTCGGCCTTGGTGCGCAGCATGCCCAGATCGGTACCGCAGTGCGGCTCGGTCAGACACATAGTCCCGGTCCACTCACCAGATACCAGCTTAGTCAGGTAGGTGTGCTGCTGTTCGGGGGTGCCATGCGCGGAAATGGTATTCATAGCACCATGCGACAGGCCTGGGTACATGCCCCACGACCAGTTGGCCTCACCGACCATCTCGCTCAGGGCCAGGCCCAGCGACTCAGGCAAGCCTTGGCCGCCGTGGGCGACGTCGTGCGCCAGACTCGGCCAGCCACCTTCGACGAACTGCGCATAGGCTTCCTTGAAGCCGGTCGGGGTCTTAACACCCGACTCACTCCAGGTGCAGCCTTCCTGGTCACCGACACGGTTCAGCGGGGCCAGCACCTGCTCACAGAATTTCGCGCCTTCTTCGAGGATCGCGTCGACCATGTCGGGCGTGGCGTCCTGGCAACCCGGCAGGCTCTGATAATGCGCCTCATAGCCGAGCAGCTCGTCGCGGACGAAGCGGATATCACGCAAGGGGGCTTTGTAATCAGGCATTGCGATGAACCTCTGTGATGAGTTCGGTGGGGTGACCGCGGATACCGACCAGCTCTTGGTGGCTTTCGGTCAAACAGTTGTTTGAAACTTACGTTTAGGTGGGGCCATTGTCAAGGAGACGCAATAGCGACATTTACGCCGCCGAACATGACATTTACGCCACACCTCCCCAAAACATCACGGGGCAAGCCCGCCCCCACGCGCTCAGGCGCAGGAGCGGGCTTGCCCCGCGAGGAATGCCGGATGAACCGAGCGATCAGGCGTAGGTGTCGATCAATCGACCGAGCATTTCGTCGGAGGCCTTGGCCACCTTCACGCCCAGCTCGACTTCCTGCTTGCCCAGCGCCAACTGCACGGTGCTGGTAGCAAGGTCCATCTGCTGGCTGCGGTCCACGCCGCGCAGGCGCTCGGCCTGGTAGTCGCTGGACTGGCTGGTGTTGCTGGCAATCTGTTGAGCGGCTTGGTCGACGCGGGTCTGCCCGGTCTGAATGGCACCAAGGCCCGCATAGAAGGCGGAACCGGTGTTGATGTCCATGTCAGTACTCCGTGGACGCTGAATGAATGGATCTGCTGCAATTAAAGCAGGCCTGGCACGAAAAGGCCCGTTTAAATCCCTAATAGCCTAGTGCCAGCCCATAGAGATGAATGATGCTGCGCCCGTGACGTCAGCACTCATCCAGCAAATCCAGGTGCAAATGCGCCGCCACCGCCTCGGCGCTGGCCTGCTTCAGCCAGGGTACGCGCCCCAGGCAGGGGGCCGGCAGGCGCTCGGCGAGGCTGGCCAGGTTTTCTTCGAGCCGCGAGGTCTTCGGTTCGACGATGTTGGCGACCCACCCGGCCAACTGCAACCCGTCGGCGGCAATGGCCTCGGCACTGAGCAGCGCATGGTTGATACACCCCAGGCGCACGCCCACCACCAGGATCACCGGCAGATTCAAGGCAATCGCTAGGTCCGACAAGTTGGCATGATCCGACAACGGCACGCGCCAGCCACCGGCGCCCTCGACCAGGGTGAAATCAGCCTGCTGGTCGAGCACCTGACGCATGGCCTTGAGCAAGGTCGGCACCTCGAGCGCCACACCCGCCTCACGTGCTGCGACATGCGGCGCGATGGCAGGTTCGAAAGCGAACGGATTGACCTGTCGGTATGGCAGCTTGATCGAGCTTTCGTCGATCAGCGCCAGCGCATCGCTGTTGCGCAACCCTTTAGGGGTCACCACGCACCCCGAGGCCACCGGCTTGGCGGCCAAGGTACTGAGGTTTTGCGCACGCGCCGCACGCAGCAAGCCGGCTGCGATGGTGGTCTTGCCCACGTCGGTATCGGTTCCGGCAATGAAATACGCCTGGCTCATCTTATTGCCCCTGCTGCCTGGATTTACGCAATACCCCATAGACCACCTGGTAGGTGGTCGGCAGGCCCTGGGGCTGGCGGAACCGTTCGTAGGCTTGCAACAGCGCCTGCATGCGCGCGCGGCCGGTCAACCCGGAGGGCCGCCCGGGGTTGAGGTTGTGCGCGCCGAGGGCCTTGAGTTCATGGGTGAGGCTACGCACATCGGGGTAATACAACACCTGGGGGCGGCGTTGCAGTTCGATCACCTCCAGGGGGCTGTCATCGCACAATCGCTGGTAGTCCTCGAAGCGGCGAAAACGGTTGACGTGCACCATGCCATCCACCGCCTGCCAACTGGCGCGCAGCTCGTCCAGGGTGCCCACGCACAGGCTGCTGAACGCCATGACGCCACCAGGTCGCAGCACCCGTCGGGCCTCCTCGAGCACGCCAGCGAAGCCATCGCACCATTGCAGCGCCAGGCTACTGAACAGCAGGTCGATCGTCCCATCGCCCAGCGGTAGGCGCTCTGCATCGCCCGCCACGTGATGGCATGCCCCGCCGCGTTCACGGGCATGGCGCAACATGCCCTCGGCGATATCCACAGCCAGGCCTTGCGCATCGCTGAAACGCTCGGCCAGCAACCGGCTGAAATGCCCAGTGCCGCTGCCCAGGTCAAGCCAGCGCTGCGGCGTCAGCCCTTCGTCGAGCCTGCCCAGCAACGCCACCCCCACCGCACGCTGCAAGGCGGCCACGCTGTCGTAGCTGGCCGCTGCGCGGGAGAAGGAAGCCGCCACCTGGCGCTTGTCCGGGAGGTGGCCGGGCAGGTTGGGCTGGGAAAGGTCAGTCATCGCCACTCTCATGCAGGAAACTCTTGATGCCCGCGGCCAACTCCTGTGGATACTCCAGCAAGAAGGCGTGGGAACTGTCTTCGACCAGCCCGACTTCGACGTCAGGCAACAGGTCGCTGAGGGCCTTGGCCGCACTCGCCGGGACCAGCGCATCGCTACCGGCGAACACGTGCAACTGCGGGCCGCTGTAGTGCTCCAGAGCATGACGGGTGTCGAGTTTCTCCAGCACCTCAAGGCCAGTGGCCAGGTACAGCGGATCGGTATCTGGCACGCCAACCCCTAACTGGCGCAGCAACGTGCGCGGTTGCTGGGCACCGTCGCTGCATAGCGTACGAAAACGCTTGAGGGTGACCTGGGTGTGGCTGCGACAGCCATCCAAGAAGGTGCCGAAGGTGTCCGCTGGCATGCCATGCGGCCAGTCCGCCCGGGCCACGAAGCTGGGGTTGCTGCCCAAGGTCAACAGACCACAGCAATGATCGCCACGCCGGTGCGCCAGGGCACTGGCGAGCATGCCCCCCAATGACCATCCCCCCAGCCACACATCGGTGGGCAAGGTACGGTCCAGGTGCGCGAGCCACGCCTCGGGGTCGCTGTCGGCCAACTCCGGCAGCGGCATCAGTTCGACGTGCAGGCGCAGGTCCTGGGCGCGCAGGCTGGCGGCCAAAGGCTCCAGCGCGGCGCAGCCCAGGCCCCAGCCAGGCAATAGGATGAGTCGGTTACGCATCGGCGGACTCCAACGGTGAATAGCACTCGGCCAATGCGTTCAACAATAGCTGTACCTGAGCCTCGCTGTGCGCCGCGCTCAACGTGACCCTCAGGCGCGCGCTGCCCGCTGGCACCGTCGGTGGGCGAATGGCAGTCACCAACAGGCCACGTTCGCGCAGGCGCTGCGACAGCGCCATGGCGCGCGCGGCATCACCGATCAGGATCGGCTGGATCGCGGTGTGGCTATCCATCAAGGTCAGGCCAATCTGCTCAGCGCCCTCGCGGAACTGGCGAATCAACCCGGCCAGGTGCTCACGCCGCCAGACTTGCTCACGCAGCAGTGTCAGCGCCTTCAACGTGGCGCACGCGAGCGCCGGAGGCTGGCTAGTGGTGTAGATGTAGGGGCGGGCGAACTGTACCAACGCTTCGATCAGTTCTTCGCTACCGGCGACGAACGCACCGGAGGTGCCACAGGCCTTGCCCAGGGTGCCAATCAGCACCGGTACATCCTCGATACCCAGGCCATGCTGCTCCACCAGACCACCGCCGTTGGCGCCAAGGGTGCCGAACCCGTGGGCATCATCGACCATCAGCCAGGCGCCGCGCGCCTTCGCCACCTTGGCCAGGGCCGGTAGGTCGGCGCAGTCGCCGTCCATGCTGAACACACCGTCAGTGACCACCAGGGTGTTACCAGAGGCCTTGTCCAGACGGCTGGCCAGGCTGGCAGGATCGTTGTGCAAGTAGCGACTGAAGCGCGCACCGCTGAGCAACCCGCCGTCGAGCAACGAGGCATGGTTGAGGCGGTCTTGCAGCACGGTATCGCCCTGCCCCACCAGCGCGGTGATCGCCCCGAGGTTGGCCATGTAGCCGGTAGAAAACAGCAACGCGCGCGGGCGCCCGGTCAGTTCGGCAAGCGCCTCTTCTACCTGGTGATGCGGGGTGCTGTGGCCAATCACCAGATGCGAGGCCCCACCGCCGACGCCCCAGCGCGCGGCCCCGTCGCGCCACGCCTCGATCACCTCGGGGTGATTGGCCAGGCCCAGGTAATCGTTGCTGCAAAAGGCCAGCAGCGGCTGGCCGTCGACCACCACCTGCGGCCCCTGCGGGCTTTGCAGCAGGGGGCGTTGGCGGTACAGGTCTGCGGCGCGCCGTTCGGCCAGCCGCGCGGCGAGGTCGAAGGCCATGCTCAGGCCGTGGCTGCGTCGTAGAACAGCTCGCTGCTGCGCTGCTCGACCAGCGCCTGCTCGATGGCCGCCTGGTGCACTTCGTCGGCGTGTTCTTCACGGGCCTCGGGCTGGATGCCAAGGCGCGCGAACAGCTGCATGTCCTTATCGGCCTGCGGGTTGGCGGTGGTCAGCAGTTTCTCGCCATAGAAGATCGAGTTGGCACCGGCCATGAACGCCAGGGCCTGCATCTGTTCGTTCATCTGCTCACGGCCAGCGGACAGGCGCACGTGGGACTTGGGCATGAGCACACGGGCCACGGCCAACATGCGGATGAAGTCGAACGGGTCGACGTCTTCTTCTTCGGCCAACGGGGTGCCGGCGACTTTGACCAGCATGTTGATGGGCACCGACTCCGGGTGTTCGGGCAGGTTGGCCAGCTGGATCAACAGGCCTGCGCGGTCGTCCAGCGATTCGCCCATGCCGAGAATACCGCCGGAGCAGATCTTCATGCCGGCCTCGCGCACGTAAGCCAGGGTCTGCAAGCGCTCGCTGTAGGTGCGGGTAGTGATGATGCTGCCGTAGAACTCCGGCGAGGTGTCGAGGTTGTGGTTGTAGTAGTCCAGGCCGGCCTTGGCCAGGGCCTCGGTCTGCTCCTGGTCGAGCTTGCCGAGGGTCATGCAGGTTTCCAGGCCCATGGCCTTGACCCCTTTGACCATCTCCAGCACGTAGGGCATGTCTTTGGCCGAGGGGTGCTTCCAGGCAGCCCCCATGCAGAAGCGGGTCGAGCCGATGGCCTTGGCCCGGGCCGCCTCCTCCAGCACTTTCTGCACTTCCATCAGTTTCTGCTTTTCCAGCCCGGTGTTGTAGTGGCCGGACTGCGGACAATATTTGCAATCTTCCGGGCAGGCGCCGGTCTTGATCGACAGCAGGGTCGAGACCTGTACGCGGTTGGGGTCGAAGTGCGCGCGGTGGACGGTCTGGGCCTGGAACAGCAGGTCGTTGAACGGTTGCTGGAACAGCGCCTTGACCTCGGCCAGGGACCAGTCGTGACGTGTGGTTGCAATTGGGCTGGCGCTCATCGGCGTTTCCTTATCTAGGGTCTGACTGACGCCTGGACAACAACCGTCCACGCGCGCATCACGGATAGCACGAATACTCACGGAAGGCCCATGAACTGTCAACTGAATGCAAAAGCCCTAGTCAACATCTGTATAAATAATAACCACACCTGTTTACTCTGCGACGACCCTGCCGCGCAGCCCTGGCCGCTGTGCGCCGCCTGCGAACGCGAACTACCCTGGCTGACCGAGCAATGCCGTTGCTGCGCCCTGCCGCTTGCCCTTGACGGCCTCCTGTGCGCGCCGTGCACGCGGCGCAAACCGGCGTTCAGCCGGGTGATCGCCGCCTGGCACTACCGCTTCCCGGTCGACACCTTGGTCAGCCGTTTCAAGCACAACCGTCAGTGGCCGCTGGGTTGCCTGCTGGCCGAACTGCTCGTCCAGGCGCTGGAACACCGCTACGGGGAAGGTTTGCCACGCCCAGACCTGTTGTTGCCTGTCCCCCTGGCAAAGGCTCGACTGCGCCAGCGCGGCTACAACCAGGCCGCGATGCTCGCCCGCTGGCTGGCCAAGCCGCTGCGCCTGCCGTGCGACGAGCGGCTGCTCGAACGCACCCGCGACACCCGCGCGCAGCAGGCCTTGGATGCCAGGGCCCGGCAAGGCAACCTGCGCCAGGCCTTCGCCGTGCGCAATGCCGATAGCCTCAAAGGCCTGCACCTGGCAGTGGTGGATGATGTATTGACCACTGGCGCCACTGCCCAAGCCATCGCGCAGCTGCTGCGCCAACACGGCGCGCGCCGGGTCGATGTGTATTGCCTGGCCCGCACACCGCGGCCCGGCCAGGCTTGACTTGAGCCGGTACGGGCGGCACCGTCGCACGACGCTCACTGCCCGATGCTCGCCCATGTCTTTGCCCGTCCTGCTCACCCAACACATCGCCCGCCGCCCGCAGCGCATCGCCCTGTTGCAGCATGTCGCCGAGCAAGGCTCAATCACGCGCGCCGCCAAGGCCGCCGGTATCAGTTACAAAGCGGCCTGGGATGCCATCGACGAACTCAACAACCTGGCCGAGCTGCCGCTGGTCGTGCGCAGCACCGGGGGGCGTGGTGGCGGCGGTGCACGGTTGTCGGAGGCCGGCGAACGGGTCCTGCGGCTTTACCAGCGCCTGCACGCTTTGCAGGCAGAATTTCTTGAGGCCGCCGAGCACAGCGGCGACCTCGACCTGTTGGGCCGCCTGATGTTGCGCACCAGTGCGCGCAACCAGTTGCAGGGACAGATCTGCGGCCTGCGCCGAGAGGGCCGCTATGACCGCATCAGCCTGACACTGAGCGGCGGGCTGGAGATCGCCGCACTGATCACCGAGGACAGCACCGAGCGCCTGGGATTGACCTTGGGCGCCACGGTGGTGGCCCTGCTCAAGGCAGGCTGGGTCCAACTGCTTGCCGCAGACGCTGCGCCAGACCCTCAGAGCAATTGCCTGGAGGCGACGATCGAGGCGCTTCTGGCAGCCAGCCAAGGCCCCACCGAAGTGAAGCTGCTGTTGGGCAATCGTCAGACCCTCTGCGCCTTCGCCGAGGCCGACTGGCTGCACGCGCAAGGCCTGCAAGCCGGCAGCACGGTGCGGGTGCAGTTCCACCCCTCGTTGGTGCTGCTTGGCGTGCCAGCCTAGCCGAGGCTTGCGCGATGAGGGGGATTGGGTAACGCTGCCGCACCTGAGCATCGCGCACCTGCCGCCGCGATGCCGCTGTTCACCGGAGTCCGCATGTCCCACCCGTTCGACGCCCTCACCCCTGACCTCGTCCTAGATGCCGTGGAAAGCCTCGGCTTTTTGAGCGATGCCCGCGTCCTGGCGCTCAATAGCTACGAGAACCGGGTCTACCAGGTGGGCATCGAGGACGCCCAACCGCTGGTCGCCAAGTTCTACCGCCCTGGACGCTGGAGCGATGCCGCGATCCTCGAAGAGCACGCCTTCAGCGCCGAATTGGCCGACTGCGAGGTGCCGGTGGTGGCGCCGTTGCAACATGAAGGGCGCTCGCTTTTCGAGCATCAGGGCTATCGCTTTGCCTTGTTCCCGCGCCGAGGTGGTCATGCACCGGAGCCAGGTAACCTCGATCAGCTCTATCGCCTTGGCCAATTGCTCGGTCGCCTGCATGCCGTCAGCGCCACCCGTGCCTTCGCGCATCGCGAAGCGCTGGCGGTGGACAACTTCGGCCACGCCTCGCTGCGCACCCTGCTCGACGGCAATTTCGTGCCCCGTGAACTGCTGCCCGCCTACGAGTCGGTCGCCCGCGACCTGCTCAAGCGCGTCGAGGACATCTATGCGCGCACCCCATACCAAACGATCCGCCTGCATGGCGACCTGCACCCTGGCAACCTGATGCACCGCGACGAGGTCTATCACGTGGTCGACCTCGACGACTGCCGCATGGGTCCGGCCGTGCAAGACCTGTGGATGATGCTCGCCGGCAACCGCGAAGAACGCCTGGGCCAACTGGCCGAGCTGATCGACGGCTACAACGAATTCCACGATTTCGACCCCCGCGAGCTGGCGCTGATCGAACCCCTGCGCGCGTTGCGTCAGTTGCACTACAGCGCCTGGCTGGCGCGGCGCTGGGACGACCCGGCATTTCCTCCGAGCTTCCCGTGGTTCGGCCAACCACGCTACTGGGGCGACCAGATCCTTGCCCTGCGTGAGCAAATCGCGGCGCTGGACGAGGAACCGCTCAAATTGTTCTAGGGGCTGGCTACACTACGCATCGCGCTTTTCAGCACCATCACGCAAGGATTCTGCATGCACGCCGCAAACCCGCGCCGCGGGTACTTACTGGGCCTCGGCGCCTACATCATCTGGGGGCTATTCCCTCTGTACTTCAAAGCGCTCCAGAGCGTCCCGGCGTTGGAAATCATCGTCCATCGGGTGCTCTGGTCGGCGCTGTTCGGCTCGCTCCTGCTGCTGGTGTGGAAACACCCCGGCTGGTGGCGCGAACTGCGCGACAACCCCAAGCGCCTGGCGATTCTGGCGCTCAGCGGCGCACTGATCGCCGCTAACTGGCTGACCTATGTGTGGGCGGTGAATAACGGGCGCATGCTCGAGGCCAGCCTGGGTTACTACATCAACCCACTGATCAACGTACTACTGGGCATGTTGCTGCTTGGCGAACGCTTGCGCCGCCTGCAATGGCTGGCAGTGGCGCTGGCAGCCCTGGGCGTGGCCCAGCAGGTGTGGCAGGTGGGCAGCCTGCCTTGGGTATCGCTGGCCCTGGCGGTGACGTTCGGCTTCTACGGGCTGATTCGCAAGCAAGCGCCGGTGGCAGCGCTGCCGGGGCTGGTGGTGGAAACCTGGATGCTGGTGCCGCTGGCCATCGGCTGGTTGCTGCTGCACCCCGCCTCCAACAGCGCCAACCTGGCGTTCTTCAGCAGCAGCGAGGCGCTGTGGTTAATGGCGGCAGGCCCAGTGACCCTGGTGCCGCTGGTGTGCTTCAACGCCGCTGCCCGGCACCTGCCCTATACCACGCTGGGCTTCTTGCAGTACCTGGCGCCGACCTTGGTGCTGCTGCAAGCGGTGCTGTTGTTCGACGAGCACCTGACGGCGAGCAACGTGCTGGCGTTCGCGTGTATCTGGGCAGGATTGGCGGTTTACAGCGTCGATGCCTGGCTATCGCTGCGCAAGCGTGCCTGATCATTTATTGATCAAACCTTTGCAGGCCGCGTACTGCGTGGCCTGCAGCAATGTCTCCAAAGGTTATCCACACCCTCGTCCCCGCCGTTTGTGCACAAGCCATTGATTGATGGACGTTTTTTGATCGAATCTCTGTAGCCCTCAGAACCACTGGCCTGTAGCGCTGAACCCCCAGGTTATCCACAGGGGCTTCCCCGTTAAATCGGGATAACCGTCGGGGGCGCTTCGCGCCCCAACGGCTAGCGATCAATCCTCAGGCCGTAACCTCAGTTCCACCATCAAGTCGTCCGCCAGACTCTCCAAGCGCTGTTGCAAGTCCTCCAGCGCCAAGGTCAATGGCAGCGCCAGCAACGCATCGGCATGGAACAGCGGCTCACTACTCATCGGCGCCGGACGTACCTCGGTGGTAAAACGCTCAAGGTTCACCCCTTGCTCAGCCAGCAGCCGGGTAATATCACGCACGATGCCAGGCCGATCATTGCCCACCAGCTCCATGGCGATGGGCTTGCTGGTGCATGCGGGTTCGCTGCCGCTCTCGGCGATCAACACGCGGATGTCATGGCTCGACAGGGTTTGCAGTGCGATCACCAGATCGTCGTAATGCTCCGCCGGCACCGCCACGCGCAAGATCCCGGCGAACTGCCCGGCCATGCGCGACATACGGCTCTCCAGCCAATTGCCGTTGTGATCGGCGATGCACTGTGCGATACGCTCGACCTGCCCGGCTTTGTCGGGGGCAATCACGGTGAGTACCAGATGGTCCACAAGCCACTCCTCCTGCAAGTCGAAAATCGGCAACCGAGTCAGTATAGGCAAGCCGCGGCAACCTGCCGCAGGACAGTCCAGCCAATCAATCGTGTACCGTTTCAAGATTTATCTGGAACAATCCACCTGTTTTTTGCGAACATACTCTCTCCCAGCGTGACCCCATGCGACCGAACGGTCGCAGAACGACGCTTTTAGTCTGATGTTCACTGGCCTGCTGCTTCATGTAGTATGCGTCGGCGCGGACTACAAAATGTCGTTTGGATGTCTGCCAAGGCGCCTGTGAAAATACGCCAACTGCCCGTCAGCATGTCTGCCAGGCCGCACCCAGCCGCCCTTGCGGGTATGTACTGGTGCCGTGTTTAAAGAAGCGCTACAGGCTTAATACGATGCGCGAAAGCGAAATAGCTGAGCAGAGGTGAGGCAAGCAATGACTGGATACGTTCAAGTCGGTGGCCTTCAGGTCGCCAAGGCCCTGTATGACTTCGTCAATCACGAAGCGATCCCTGGAACCGGCATCGACGCCGCTGCATTCTGGGCCGGGGCAGAAAAAATCATCGACGACCTCGCTCCCAAGAACAAAGCCCTGCTCGCCAAGCGCGACGAGCTGCAAGCCAAGATCGATGCCTGGCACCAGGCGCGCAAAGGCCAGGCCCACGACGCCGCAACCTATAAAGCTTTCCTCCAGGAAATCGGCTACCTGCTGCCACAAGCGGACGATTTCCAGGCCACGACGCAAAACGTCGACGAAGAAATCGCACGCATGGCCGGGCCACAGTTGGTCGTCCCGGTGATGAACGCGCGCTTCGCCCTGAACGCTGCCAACGCCCGCTGGGGCTCGCTGTATGACGCGTTGTACGGCACTGATGCGATCAGCGAGGCAGGCGGCGCCGAAAAAGGCCAGGGCTACAACAAGGTCCGTGGCGACAAGGTCATCGCCTTCGCGCGTGCCTTCCTCGACGAAGCCGCGCCCTTGGCCGCAGGTTCTCACGTCGACTCCACCGGCTACCGTATCGAAAACGGCAAGCTGGTGGTTTCGCTCAAAGGCGGCAGTAACAGCGGCCTGCGTGACGATGCGCAACTGATCGGCTTCCAGGGCGACGCCAGCGCACCGACTGCCGTGCTGCTCAAGCACCACGGCCTGCACTTCGAGATCCAGGTCGACGCCAGCACACCGGTCGGCAGCACCGACGCCGCCGGCGTGAAAGACATCCTGATGGAGTCGGCACTGACCACCATCATGGACTGCGAAGACTCCGTCGCTGCCGTCGATGCCGACGACAAGGTCATCGTCTACCGCAACTGGCTGGGCCTGATGAAAGGCGACCTGGCCGAAGAGGTGAGTAAAGGCGGCAAGACCTTCACCCGCACCATGAACCCGGACCGCGAGTACATCGCCCCGAACGGTGGCAGCGTCACCCTGCACGGCCGTTCGCTGCTGTTCGTGCGCAACGTCGGTCACCTGATGACCAACCCGGCGATTCTCGACGCCCAGGGCAACGAAATCCCCGAGGGCATCCAGGACGGTCTGTTCACCAACCTGATCGCCCTGCACAATCTCAACGGCAACACCCAGCGCAAGAACACCCGTACCGGCAGCGTGTACATCGTCAAACCGAAGATGCACGGCCCTGAAGAAGTGGCGTTCGCCGCCGAAATCTTCAGCCGCGTCGAAGACCTGCTGGGCATGCCGCGCAACACCGTCAAGGTCGGCATCATGGACGAGGAGCGTCGTACCACGGTGAACCTCAAGTCATGCATCAAGGCCGCCGCCGAGCGTGTGGCGTTCATCAACACCGGTTTCCTCGACCGTACCGGCGACGAAATCCACACCTCCATGGAAGCCGGCGCCGTTGTGCGCAAGGGCGCCATGAAGAACGAAAAGTGGATCGGCGCCTACGAGAACAACAACGTCGACGTGGGCTTGGCCACCGGCCTGCAAGGCCGTGCGCAGATCGGCAAAGGCATGTGGGCCATGCCCGACCTGATGGCCGCGATGCTCGAACAGAAGATCGCCCACCCACTGGCCGGCGCCAACACCGCCTGGGTACCGTCGCCGACCGCCGCCACCCTGCATGCCCTGCACTACCACAAGGTCGACGTGCAGGCCCGCCAGCGCGAGCTGGCTTCGCGCACCCCAGCGTCGGTGGACGACATCCTGAGCATCCCGCTGGCGGCCAATACCAATTGGTCGGCTGACGAGCTGCGCAACGAGCTGGACAACAACGCCCAGGGCATCCTCGGCTATGTGGTGCGCTGGATCGACCAGGGCGTAGGTTGCTCGAAGGTGCCAGACATCAACGATGTCGGCCTGATGGAAGACCGCGCCACCCTGCGCATCTCGGCCCAGTTGCTGGCCAACTGGCTGCGCCATGGCGTGGTCAGCCAGGAACAGGTGCTGGAAAGCCTCAAGCGCATGGCCGCTGTGGTCGACAAGCAGAATGCCGGCGACGCCCAGTACCGCCCGATGGCGCCGAACTTCGATGACAACATCGCGTTCCAGGCGGCCGTAGAGTTGGTAATCGAAGGCGCCAAACAACCGAACGGCTACACCGAGCCGGTGCTGCACCGTCGCCGCCGCGAGTTCAAGGCGCGCAACGGGCTGTAAGAGCCAGTCGCGGGGTCCGGTACGCCGGACCACCGCGACGCCTCCAGCACCGCTATTCGATGCGTAACTCTCGTTTCACCAACTCCAGCAGTTTCCCCAGATCCACCGGTTTAAGCAGAAAATCCACCACCCCCAGGTGCATCACGTCCACCGCCTCCTTCACATCGGTGTCGCCCGACACCACGATGATCGACAGCGCCGCGCGCTCGGACTCGCGAATCTGCCGAATAAGCTCCAGCCCATCAGCAGGCTGCATGCGCAGGTCGGTAATCATCAAGGCTATGCGCGGCTCGTAATACAGCTTGAGCATCGCCTCCTGGGCGCCATCGGCCTGCATACTCTCGATACCCCGGCTTTTCAGGTAGAGGCACAACGCATCCCTGTTCACTGGGTTGTCATCCACCACCAGCACCACCGGCCTGGGTGCCACGGGCGCACTCAATACGGCCAACGCCTCGCGCTCGGCGTCACTCAGGATTTCGTCATGCTCAGCCATGGCCATCTCGTCAGGAATCTCTAGCTCACGCGGTTGGACCGCAACGGCCGGTCACCCAGCCAACCTTTCGTCGGATCGTCGACAGCCCACGCTCTAGACTTACGTCCAATGGGCACCACAAGGCCACCAGCCGACCATGAAGGTCAAGAACAACAAAGCCGAGCCCTATACATAGATATATATAGTTCGGCGTAGCGATACGGTCAGCTTCATGAGCAAAAAGGACGCCTACACCCAGGCCGGCAGGACTGCGGTGCTGCAAAACATCCAGGGTACGTTGCAGTTCCTGCAGCGTTTCCCGCCGTTCAACCAGATGGAGCAGGGTCACCTGGCGTATCTGGTGGAACAGTGCCAGCTGCGCTTTTATGCAACCGGCGAAAGCATCATCAAGCCTGCTGACGGCCCTGTGGAACACTTCTACATCGTCAAGCAAGGCCGAGTGGTCGGCGAGCGCCAGCACGTCACCCGTGCCGGCACCGAGACCACCTTCGAGATCGCCGGCGGCGAGTGCTTCCCCCTGGCCGCACTGCTGGGCGAGCGTGCTACCCGCACCGAGCACCTGGCTGGCGAGGATACGTTCTGCCTGCAACTGGACAAGGCTGCGTTCATCCGCGTGTTTTCCATGTCCGAGGTGTTCCGCGACTTTGCCCTGCGCGGGGTGAGCAGCCTGCTTGAGCAGGTCAACCAGCAGGTACGCCAGAAGGCAGTGCAGACCCTCGGCACCCAGTATTCGCTCAATACCCCGCTCGGAGAGCTGGCGTTACGCCACCCGGTCGTCTGCAACCCAGACACCGCCCTGCGCGAAGCCGTGCGCCTGATGCACGAGCAGCAAGTCGGCAGCATCGTCATCGTCGATGCCCAGCGCACGCCGTTGGGCATCTTCACCCTGCGTGACCTGCGCCAGGTAGTGGCCGACGCCAGCGCCGAGCTGACCGCGCCGATCGAACGCTACATGACCGCCAGGCCGTTCCACCTGAGCCCCAGCGCCAGCGCCTTCGACGCGGCCATGGCGATGACCGAGCGCCACATCGCCCACGTCTGCCTGGTCGACAACCAGCGCCTGTGCGGGGTGATTTCCGAACGCGACCTGTTCTCCTTGCAACGGGTCGACCTGGTGCACCTGGCCCGCACCATCCGCCATGCCCCCAGGCTCGACAGCCTGGTGTCGCTGCGCGGCGAGATCGGCCAGTTGGTCGAACGCATGCTCGCCCACGGCGCCTCCTCGACCCAGATCACCCAGATCATCACCCTGCTCAACGACCATACCGTATGCCGGGTGATCGAACTGGCCATCGCCGAGCGCGGCGATCCGGGCGTGCCGTTCAGTTGGCTGTGTTTCGGCAGCGAAGGCCGTCGCGAGCAAACCCTGCACACCGACCAGGACAACGGCATCCTCTTCGAAGCGCAAAGCCACGCCGAGGCTGAGGCCATCCGCGCCAAGTTGCTGCCACTGGCCCAGCACATCAACCACCAGCTCGCCCAGTGCGGCTTTACCCTGTGCAAGGGCAACGTGATGGCGGGCAACCCCGAGTTGTGCCTGTCGCGCAGCGAGTGGGCGCGACGCTTCGCAGGCTTCGTGCGTGAAGCCAGCCCCGAGAACCTGCTGGGTTCAAGCATCTACTTCGACTTGCGGGTGGTCTGGGGCGATGAACGCGGCTGCGAGCAACTGCGCCAGGGGCTGCTCGACCAGGTGGCCGACAATCGCTTGTTCCAGCGCATGCTGGCCGACAATGCCCTGCGCCAGCGCCCGCCAGTCGGGCGCCTGCGCGAATTCGTGCTGACCCGCCAGGGCGATGACAAGGCCGCCACCCTCGACCTCAAGGTCCAAGGCCTGACACCATTCGTCGATGGCGCGCGGCTGCTGGCCCTGGCCAATGGCGTGAAGGCCTGCAACACCGTGGAACGGCTGCGCGAGCTGATCGCCAAAGGGGTTATCGATACCCTCGACGGGGCGGCCTATGAAGAGGCCTACCACTTCATCCAGCAGACCCGCATGCAGCAGCACCAACGCCAGAGCCGCGACAACCTGGCCTACACCAACCGCCTGGACCCGGACAGCCTCAACCACCTGGACCGGCGCATCCTGCGCGAATCGCTGCGCCAGGCCCAGCGCCTGCAAGCAAGCCTGGCCTTGCGGTACCAACTATGAGTTTGTTCGCCTGGCTGCGCCCAACCGCCCCGATGCTGGACGATGCCCTGCGCCAACGCCTGGCCCACCTGCCCGCGCCAGCACCGCTGGGCGTGTGCTCGCTGCGTGAGCAGCGCTGGGTGGTCCTGGACCTGGAAACCAGCGGCCTGAACCTGAACCGCGACCAAGTGCTGTCGATCGGCGCGGTGGCCATCGAAGACGGCGCCATCGACCTGGGCCGGCCCTTCGAACGTACCCTGCACCGCCCGGAACAGAAGACCAACCCCAGCGTACTGATTCACGGCCTGGGCCCCAGCGCCCTGGCCGCTGGCGTCGAGCCAGCCGAAGCGCTGCTGGACCTGATGGCGTTCATCGGCGACAGTCCGGTACTGGCCTTCCACGCGCCCTTCGACCAGCGCATGCTGGCCCGCGCGCTCAAGGACAGCCTGGGCCTGCGCCTGCAACACACGTTCATCGACGTGGCCGAGCTAGCCCCGCTGCTCAACCCCGACACGGTGCTGCGCGAAGCCGGGCTGGATGACTGGATCGCGCGTTTCGGCCTGCAAGTGCAGGCACGCCACCATGCCAGCGCCGACGCCCAGGTCACCGCCGAGCTGGCCCTGATCCTGTTCAGCCAGGCACGTCGCCAGCAAATGGACAGCCCCTTGCAGTTGGAGCAGCGGCTCAAACAGTGGCGCCGACGCAAGATCCAGAGCCATGGTTTGTAAGGGTCACCCAGCCCTTGGGCAGACAGCCGATTTCACAAGCGCGCAGCAGCCCCAGGTCTGAGCACCCTGCGCAATCGCCGGGGCTGCTGTGCAGCCCTTCCCGGCCGGTCCACACACAACTGCGACATGCAACTTACATAGTGGCAATCCGATAAGCGTCAATTGCAACCCCATCCCCGCCTCTGCCAGAATCGCGAATAATTATCGTTAGTTAACGCATTCTTTCTTGGGGACCGTTCCTTGACGTCAGCGCAAAGCCCACACACCGATCTGGTCGGCGCGCTCTATCGCGACCATCGCGGCTGGCTGCTAGCCTGGTTGCAGCGCAGCACTGCCTGCCGCCAGCGTGCCGAGGATCTGAGCCAGGACACCTTCGTGCGCCTGCTAGGCCGCGCTCACCTGGACACCCCGCGTGAGCCCCGGGCCTTTCTGGTCGCCGTGGCCAAGGGCCTGTTGTTCGATCACTTTCGCCGCGCCGCCCTGGAACAGGCCTACCTGTCGGAGCTGGCACGACTGCCCGAGGCCGAACACCCCTCGCCAGAAGTGCTGCTCCTGATCCTCGAAGACCTCAAAGCCATTGATCGCCTGCTCGGCAAGCTGTCGAGCAAAGCCCGCGCCGCATTTCTGCACAACCGCCTGGATGGCATGGGGCACACCGAGATCGCCGAGAAACTGGGCGTGTCGGTGTCTCGCGTGCGCCAGTACATCGCCCAGGGCATGCGCCAGTGCTACATCGCCCTGTACGGCCAGCCGACATGAACGACGCCCCGGTTTCCAGCCAGGTGCTGGAAGCGGCCATCGCCTGGAAGCTGTGCCTGGACCAGAACAGCGGCACACCTGACGAGCGCAACGCGTTCATGCGTTGGCATGCCGCCAGCGAAGAACACGCACGTGCCTGGCTGCAACTGGGCCTGCTCGACCAACGCTTCAACGCCGCTGCCGGCCCCGCCCGCCAGGCGCTGTTGCAGTCGCGCGCGGGTATGCGCCAGCGCCTGGGTGGACTGGCCGGCATGCTGGTGCTCGGCGGTTTGCTGGCCTGGGCCGGGCTACCGAGCCTGTCGGCCAGCTACTGGCTGGCCGACCAGCGCACCCGCACCGGTGAAGTACGCACCCTGCGCCTGGAAGACGGTACGTTGCTCAGCCTGAACACCCAGACCGCAGTGGATATCGACTTCCAGGGCAGCGCACGGGTGATCGTGTTGCACCAGGGCGAGATTTCGGTCGAGACCGGTCACGAGGACAGCCGTCCGTTGCTGGTACGCACCGACGACGGTCGTCTGCGTCCGCTGGGCACGCGCTTTTTGGTCAAGCGCGAAGACGCCGGCACCCGCCTGGAAGTGCTGCAATCGCAGGTGGCGGCCAAACCGCTCAACAGCGGCGACGAGCAGGTGCTCGGCGAAGGCCGGCAAGTGCTGATGAACGCCGACGGCCTGGGCCCGGTACAAGCCGTGCCGGTGGGGGCAGATGCCTGGACCCGGGGCATGCTGGTGGTGGACAACGTACGCCTGGCCGACTTGATCGCCACCCTGGGTGAGTACCGCAGCGGCTACTTGGGCGTGGCCGACGAGGTCGCCGACCTGCGGGTCAGCGGCAGCTTCCCGCTGCATGATTCCGACCTGGCCCTGGCCTCGCTGCTACCGGCGCTGCCGGTGAAGATCGAGCGGCATACGCCGTGGTGGGTGACCGTGAGCGCCCGCTGAAGGCGGGCAAGCGGCAAGCTTGAAGCTAAAGCAGATCACCGCTCCGCTTGCAGCTTGCAGCTTGCAGCTCGCAACTTGCAGCTTTCCCCCTCCTCCCCCTGTCACTTTTTGAATCTCGCTCGGCAAGGAAGCAGTTAGCACTTATCCGTCGAGGAGCCGCTGCATGTCCCGCGCTGTTGATGCCTTGCTTCGCCCCAGCCTGTTGGCCTTGGCCATCGGCCTGTCCACCCCGTTGGCCAGCCCCGCCCTGTTCGCCGCCGAACCATCGGCGCTACACAGCTATGACCTGCCCAGCGCACCGCTGGCCAGCACCCTGAACCACATCGCCAGCCAGGCCGGAGTTACCCTGGCACTGGATCCGGCGCTGGCCAGCGGACGCACGTCAGCGCCGGTACAAGGTCAGTACAACGCAGTCGGGGCACTTCAAGCGGCGCTGCGGGGGACCGGGTTGCAGCTGCAGCAAAGCAGTGCCGGCAGCTACAGCCTGGTGTTGGTCGAAGAAAATGCCATCGCCCTGCCCACTACCGACATCAACGCGACGCTGGCCAACGCCGACGGTAGCGCCGCTTCCGGCTATCGCGCCGAGACCGTGAGGAACGTCGGCGCCCTCGGCGCCATGACGTTGCAGGACACACCCTACTCGATGAGCGTGGCGTCCCAGGACTATCTGAAGAACACCCTCACCACCAGCCTGGACGACGTATTCAAGCGCAATCCAGCCACGCAGATCTCCAGCCCACGCGCTGCCGGGTATGCCAGCGCCGTGGCGATTCGTGGCTTTAGCGGCTCAGGCAACATGAATATCGCCAACGACGGCCTGCGCTTCAGCAATGGTGCCGATGCCGGCAACTTCATCGAAGACACCGAACAGCTGGAAATCATCACCGGCCTAACCGGCTTTCTCTATGGCCCGGCGACCCCAGGCGGGCTGGTCAACTATGTGCTCAAGCGCCCGACCTACCATCGCTACAACAGCGTCACACTGGGCAATGCTGGCGGTGAGAACTACTACCTGCATGGCGACTTTGGCGGCAAGATCGACGACGCCGGGGTATTTGCCTATCGGCTGAACCTGCTGACGCAGGATGGCGAGACCGCCATCGACCTGCAAAAACGCCGCCGCCAGATGATCAGCGCAGCGCTGGACTGGAACGTCAGCGACGACCTGCAAATCCAGTTCGACGCGTCCCACCGCAAAACCCAGATGCGCGGCCTGAGCAGCTACTGGTACGTCCCTGCCGGCATCGAGCGCCCGGACGCCTCGTCGCTAAAGAACGACAAACTCTACAGCCAGAAATGGTCGTTCTCGGACAACGAAACCGACAAGGCCGGCGTGCGCGCCAACTGGCGCATGAACGACACCTTCACCCTGCGCGCGGCAGTCGCGGCGCAACAGTACACCGACGAATACACCTACACTGGACCGACGCTGACCAGCGCGACCACCTATAGCCAGCCGATTTACGCCTTTGCGCCGATGCAAACCAAGGAGCAATCCGCCTCGTTGTTCCTCGACGCCGCCTTCAGTACCGGGTCGCTCGGGCACAAGCTGACCCTTGGCTATCAGGGCAATACCAGCCGGATCAAGAAGTACGACGACAACTTCCCCACGGCCTGGCAGTACCAATCGCCTGTCGGCACACTGCCGATCGGCGAGCAGCCACAGGTCGACAAGCCGGACTGGTCTATCGGCCATGGCAACAAACGCCTGGCCAGCACAGCCACCAACAACAATTTCCTGCTCGGCGACATCATCACGATCAACGAGCAGTGGTCCACCATCCTTGGCGTAACCCAGACCCAGATCAAGAGCTACAGCAACGACTTCATCTACTCCAACCCGGAGAAGAAGACGCGCTACGACAAGAGCAAAACCTCGCCGAACGTCTCGATCATCTATAAGCCAGTGCCATGGCTGACCACCTACGCCACCTACATTGAAGGCCTGCAATCGGGCAGTACCGCGCCCAGCAATGCCGTGAACGCAGGCCAGGCAATGGCGCCACAGGTCAGCGAGCAGTACGAGATCGGCGTCAAGGCGACCGTGGGCGAAACGTTGTTCACCCTGGCGCTGTTCAACATCGACAAGCCGAACAACTACACCAATGGCCAAAGGGTCTACGTTCAGGATGGCCGCCAGGAAAACAACGGCATGGAATTCAGCGTCACCGGCAAGCTCGCGCCGGAGCTGACCGTAGTCGGTGGCATCACCGTGCTCGACCCAAAAATCAAGAAAGGCGCCACTGCCGCCAACGACGGCAACGCCCCCGTCAACGTTGCCAAACAGATGGCCAAGGTCTACGCCGAGTACGACATCAATGCCATACCCGGCCTAGCCCTGACCGGTGGCGCCTACTACACCGGCAAGCAGTACGCTGATGAAGCCAATACCGTCAGCCTGCCATCGTTCACCACCTTCGATGCCGGCGCCCGCTACAAAATCCACCTGGCAGACGCTAACGACGTAACCCTGCGCCTCAACGTAGCCAACCTGGCCGATAAGGCGTATTGGCTGAACAGTTCCTACTTGGGCGATCCGCGTACCGTGCAGTTCTCCGCTCAGTTGGAATTCTGACTGCCATGCAATGGCCCCATGAAAACAGTCAGATCAAGACCCGATGAAAAGCCAAACCCTCCGCCGCTGGTCCTTCGTCCATACCTGGAGCAGCCTGGTCTGCACCGTATTCCTGCTGCTGCTCGCGCTCACAGGCCTGCCGCTGATCTTCCACCACGAACTCGAGCACCTGCTGGGCGATGCCCCGCAGTTGCGCGCGTTGCCGGCAGATACCCCGCATCTGGACCTGCAGCAGCTGGTGCTCAAGGCCGAGCAGCATCGCCCGGGCGAAGTGCTGCAATACTTCGGCTACGACGAAGACGCCCCCAACGGCGTGGTGGCGATCATGGCCGCCAGCGCGGGCACCGAACCCAACGCCTCCCACACGTTCATGCTCGATGCCCGCACCGGCGAGGCGCTGGCCATGCCGGCAGCCAATGGCGGCTTCATGATGGTCATGCTGCGCCTGCACGTGGACCTGTTCGCAGGACTGCCCGGCAAGCTGCTGCTGGCCTTCATGGGCGTGCTGTTCGTCGTGGCGATCGTCTCGGGCAGCGTGCTGTATGCGCCTTTCATGCGCCGGCTGCGGTTCGCCACGGTACGCCACGACAAGTCGCGCCGGCTGCGCTGGCTCGACCGGCACAACCTGATCGGCGTGGTCACCCTCAGCTGGGCGCTGGTGGTGGGCGTCACCGGGGTGATCAGCGCGCTGTCCGACCTGGTCATCGCGGCTTGGCGCAACGACAGCCTGGCCGCGATGGTCGCGCCCTACCGCGATGCCCCGCCGCTCACCGAACGCGCACCGGCCACGCAACTGCTGGACATCGCCGAGCGCGCCGCCCCCGGCATGCGCCCGGATTTCATCGCCTTCCCCGGCACGCGCTTTTCCAGCGAGCACCACTATGCGGTGTTCATGAAAGGCGCCAGCCACCTGACCTCGCACCTGCTCACCCCGGTGCTGATCGACGCCCGCTCGCTGGCGGTGACCGCCGTGGGCGAGCGCCCCTGGTACATGGACGCCATGGGCCTGTCGCAGCCACTGCATTTCGGCGACTACGGCGCACGCCCGATGCAGATCCTCTGGGCGCTGCTCGACGTGCTGAGCATCGTCGTGCTCGGCAGTGGGCTGTATCTATGGTGGGGCAAGCAGCGCAAAACCAGAGAGGTATCGGTGTGAACCGCAGGCCGCAAAGTACCGGGCGGATCCTCGCTTGGCCCGCCTTGGTGGCAGCATTGACGCTGACCGGACTGTTCGCTGCCCTGCTGGGCGACGGGGCTTGGGACGCGTTGGCCTGGCTAGGCCTGGGGCTGACGACAGGCCTTGGCCTGAGCGGATTTTGCCGTAGGGGCTAACCGGCTACCGCGTGGCGCCAGCGGGCAAGGGGCAGGCTTGCATTCCCGCCCAAGGAGCCCTGCCCATGACCCCGCTACAACATCTGGAACACCTCGACGGTCGTATCCGCGAGCTACAGGCGCAGTTGCCATCTCTGCAAACCGAGTTACCCCTGGCGCACATGCGCCAGCAGCTGTTCGGCGACCTGAGTCACTTCTGGGCCGAAGTCAGCCCTACCGGTAGCTCGCGTCGACAACAACTACAGCGCATCCGCCTCGAGCAACTGCGAGCCGAACTAGACCTGCGCGTGGCTGACCACACCTTGTCCGTCGAGCACGCCGCGCAGGTGCGCACCTGTCTCGACCTGCCGCTGCCTTGGCAACGCCAGCATTTGCCCGTCGAACAGCAGCCTCAACTGTATCGCCCAGTGTTCAGTACCCTCAGCCCCAATCGCCGGGTGCCTCTGCCCGGCGTACTGGTGCTCGTCGCAGGCGCCGTCCAAGGTGCCGAGGCACTGCCGCAGGCCACCAACGGCGCAGCCGTGCTGTGCAGTATCAGCCATGGGATCGAGGCCTTCGACAGCCTAGCGCTGTTGCACACCGAATTATGCGAGCGCCTCGACGACCCGTGGCAAAGCCTGCCGCTGCTTAGCCTGCTCAGTCCTCATCACCCGGTCGAAGGGATCTTGCTAGCGGACCGATTGCGCTACGAATGGTGTGCCGAGGCCCTGACAGAACAGCAAACCGACAGCCTGATCGAACGCCAGCACGCGTGCACCCTGCATGCCTGGCAAACGGCCTGGCAAGGCGTCAGCCCCCCGCCACTGCCAACCTTGGAGCACACACTGCGTAACGCCATGGACCTGCTCGGTCCGATGGGTAGCCGTCACGCCTTGGCCACGCGCTACAGTCTGCTACTCGAAAAACATCTCCCGAGCTGGCTGCGCCAGGCACCGCCGCAAGCCCTCAGCCACGTCATGCAAACCCTTCAGGAACTGGCGGTGGCGATCGAGCAAGGCGCAGCGCCGGGAATTCTCGACCTCCAGCAATTCAACCAGCGCGAAAACCTGATTTCCTGGACCCGTAGCCGCTTGCGCGAACGGCTGCGGCGCGACCCTGGTCTGGACCTGGCGCCCGAGCGCATTCAGATCAGCGTCACCCTGGCGCGACAGGTCGGTGCGCTGCTCAATCCGCTGCAACCCTCAAGCTACGTAGCCGTGGCCAATACTCAACGCCATGGTGGCAGCATCGAGTTGGTCAAGCGCACCTACCCACTGGACGAGCTGGCCTTGATGAACATCGCATGGTTCGACACCGACTACTGGCTAACCGCCCGCGTGCACGACGCTGAAGGTAACGCGCTGCCCAGTCTCAGCGCCGCCAGGGTCAAGGACATGGTGCGCGAGCTGGACGTGGGCACCGGCTATACACGCTTCGTACGCAAACACCTGCTTGATTCGTTGGAGGGGGGCTGGCGCGAGCGCGCCCACGGCCGGATCAACAAGGCACGCATGCACGCCGAGCTGGTCAAGGCGCACTATGCCCGGCACTTGCTCGAAGACCCGTTCCAACGCGGCTACCACTGGGCCCGGGCGGTGCTCGAACAGCCCAACAGCGAAACCCGCAGCGCGCCCGGCCTGCCTCGGCTGAGCGTGCGGCAGCTGCTGATCCTCACGCATACCGTTACCGGGGTGCTGTTGATCAACGCCGAAGCCTCGCACCTGACCTCGCTGCTGGTCTACGCACCGGATGCACCAGACCGCCGCCCATGGCGCGAGTACCGCAATGCCCGTGCCCTGCTGCGCGACCTGCGCGAGAACCCGGCACTGCGCGCCTATGTGATTGCACGTACGCCCTTGGCCAACGCGCAACAGCTCGAGAAGCTGCTGAGCAAGGGCCGACTCGGGCCACACGTGCAGCGCCCAACGATCAAAGGTGACCTGCTGCGCGCCTGCTACCGCGCCGAAGTGCAGGACCTGCTCGCCCGAGCCGATGCACAAACCCGCAGCAATCGCGAACTGCTGGGGCACGTCGCGATCGACAGCTTGCACCTGCTGCTCGATCTGGTCAGCTTGGTGCTGCCGTATCCGGCGTTGTCAGCCTTGGCATTCGCGCGTGCTGCCGTATCGGTCATAGAAGGCCTCGAAGCGCTCGAACGCACGGACCGTGAGGCCGCGCTGCACCACGCGCTGGGTGCTTTCAGTCATACGATCGACGCGATCCACGGTTTCGCCGGCTCCGCCGTGATGCGCCGGGCGCTGCGTGGCCTGCCGCCGCGCCCACCGATCCCCATCCCCGATCACTACGTTGCCAAGCCGGACGTGGCGAAGCTGCGCTATCGTACCGACGGTATACACGGCGAGGGGATCTACGAGTGGGTATCCGGGGAGCCAGGCCCAACCCGCTACTTCATTCGCGACGAGCAGGGCCGCCATTACAACGTGAGTTTCGATGGCTACCGCTGGCGTGCAGTCGAACCGGGGTACCCCGAGGCGTATCTGCAACTGCCCGTGCGCCGTGACACCCAAGGCCAGTGGGTACTGGACTCAGCGCTGCACTGGCACGACGGTCTGCCGGACCTGGGGCAGTTGTTCGACGACTGTCACCTGGGACTCGCCGCCCCCGGCACTGCGCTCGACGACAGCCTTTTCGACGCCGATGGGCAGTTGTACCTGCGTATCGCGAACTGGCAACTGCCAGTGCGTCGCCACCTGCTGCCGGGGCACCTGCACCTGCAAGTACCGACCAGTCGCGTGCCGGTGTGGGCGGTGCTGCGCAACGTGGACGGGCAATGGCGCATCCGCGTGCGCCAGGCCGGCCGCAGCAGTGACTGGCTGGCGATGCCCACCTGACGCTCGGCAAGACCAGCCCCTGGCTACTCAGGCAGACGCGGCAGCACTTGATCCAACCGCTGGTGCAACGCGCTGCTGCTCGGCCAGTTGCGCAGCAAGCGCGCCCGGTCGCGGGCGAAGGCCGGGGCGAAGCTGAGCTGGGTCGCGTGCTGGCACGTAGCGTCGAGGTCGATCAGCGACCACTGGCCGTCGACCCAGAACAGGTTGTGGCCCTTGAAGTCACCGTGGCTGATACGCTCGCGAATCAGCTGCTGCATCAGGTGGACCAAGGCCTCGACCTGTTCGTCTGGGGCCTCGCCAGTGTCCACGAACGGAGCGAAGCACGCGACCAGGTCGGGGCCATCGATATGCTCGGTCACCAGGTAGGCACGGCTACGCAGCCCCAAGGTGCGGGTTTCCAGCACCGCCAACGGGCGCGGGGTGGCGATATCGAGGAATGCCAGGCGATTGCCTTCGATCCACGCATGCCAGGCCCGGCTCGGACGCCAGAAGCGCTTGAACCAATGGGCGGTACTTTTGATGTTGTAGCGTTTGAGCAACAGCGCACGCCCGTTCACTTCGACCCGCGCCACGCTGGCGGCGCCGCCAGTCTTGTACAACTGCCCCCGGTCGATCAGCGCATCGGCCTGCTCCAGCACCGGTAGCAATGCCTCACGCTCTTCACGGCGGATCGCACGCAACCCCGACAGACTGCGCTCGACGCTGAACAGCGTGCATTCGCGCCCGGCTTTCTCCAGATAGTCCTTCAGGCGCCAGGCGCGCACCTTGTCCACCTGCTTGAGCAAGGCTTCAAGGGGCAATGCGTGTTCGGCGTTGGCCAACAGATAGTGCACCAGCGCCTCTTCGATGAACGGCTCCAGACGCTTGGGCAATTGCGCGAAGAACACCCCGAGGTTTTCCAGCACCCGCTGACGCGAAAGCTGCTGGCCTGGGGTCTCGGCCTTGATCCCGGCACCATCGATCAGGTACAGCCGACCGTCCTGGCGCAGCAGGTTGTCCAGGTGCAGGTCGTCTTGCCACAGCCCCTTGGCGTGCATCTGCGCCACAGCCGTCAACGCCTCACCGAGCACCTCATGCTGCGCGTCGGCCAGCATCGGCAAGTGTTCCACCTCGGCCCACGCATCCCCCAGGCTCTGGGCGTGGTCGAGGAACTCGAACAGCAACCAGCCACCCTCGCCGTCCTGCAGGCCGTCAGCTAACAGGCGGGGCGTGCTCAGACCCTGATCGGCCATCAGCCGGGCACCGTCCCGTTCGCGCTGGAAGTGCCGTGCGGCACTGCCGCCGACCAACAGCTTGGCCAGCACCTTGGTGCCGCGCCAGATACCTGCGCCCACATAACGCTGGCCAGGCAGCACCCGCAGCAGGCTGAGCAGTTGCAGGTCGGCAGGCCCTGCCGCATCGGCGAGGGTGATGGTCAGCGGCAGGGTCGGGCTGCGCCCGGCGGCCTTGAGTTCGGACAGGCGCATCAGCGGCCCTCTTTGTGGCGACGGCGTTGTGTCAGGCGTTGCATCCAGGTGCCGACCAACGCGCTGTCGAGCGGCTGTTCAAGGTAGGCAGACAACAGGACGCGCACGTCGGCCTCGGTCCAGGTATCGGCGCGGCGCAACAGCGGCTCCAGATCCTTGAGCCGATCACGCATGCCGAACAGCAGCGGGCGGGTCTTCTCCAAGTCGATCAACTGCGCCTGCCAGTCTTCGCGGCGCTCACGCAGGAAGATGTGCTTAGGGTAGAAGCAGCCGTGTACCTGGCCGGCCCGGTGCAGCGTCCGGGCCAACTGGCCACAGGCGCGCAGGATGCCATCGCGCTGCGGCTCGGCCAGTTGTGGCCATTGGCCGAGCAACTGATCCAGGTCGCGCCAGTCGTCCAGGGCGCGGGTCATGAGCATGGCGCGGTGCTGTCCGCCTTGCTTGCGCTCGCCGTAGAACACCGCCTGCAACGCCGGGATGCCTAGCTTTTGGTAGCGGCTGATGTTGCGAAACTCGCGGGCCAGGGTCGGCTCGCCGAAGGGACGGTGCAGGGTCCGCGTGAGGTAATCGCTCTGGCGCTTGAGGTAGTAGCCCTTGCCCTCCAGCTCCAGGCGGAACACGCTGCTCCAACCGCCGCGCCCGGTATTGGGTTCGTCCACCGCGTCGAGCTGCAATGCCCACAGCGTCTCGAAATCGCTCAGGCCGTGGCGTTTGAGCAGCGCCTGGTCGGTGCTGGCCAGGTAATCGGTCATTCCCTTCCCTCGAAAAAGCTCAACACCTGACGCACACGCCGCTTGTCACGGGGGGTCAGGCGATCATGGCGACGGTACTGCAAGTAGAAACGCAGGCGCTGGGTCGCCGACAAGTGATACTTGGCGACCTTGTCCAGGCAGGCCAGGTCCTTGATCAGGCGATGGCGCAACATGAAACCGCGCCAGAAGTCCCCCGTCGGACAGTCGATGAAGAACACCGTACCCTGATCGTCCACCAGCAGGTTGCGCCACTTCAGGTCGTTGTGGGCAAAGTGGTGGTCGTGCATCTGGCGGGTGTGCCGCGCCAGTTGCCGGCTCACGTGATCGACCCAGGCGCGGTCGTGCAGGCGCGGGTCGTTACGCTCGGCCAATACCGAGAGGTCTTCGGTGCGCGGCAACTCGCGGGTGACCATCGCCCCACGGCCAAACGACAGCCCGTTGCGCTCGAGCCCCCAGGCCACCACGTCAGCGGTGGGAATACCCCACTTGGCGAACTGCTTGAGGTTCTGCCACTCGGCCTTGATCCGCGGGCGTCCGAGGAAGCGGCGCATGTGTTTACCGGCGCCGGTGTAGCGCTTGACGTAGTAGTTGACCCCGTCACGCTCGATACGAATGACCTCGCTCAACGGGTCACGGGTCAGGTGTTCGCCCTGCAAGGCGAACACCGCTTCGAGACTGCCAAAGTCCGCCGCCAGCGGCTGATAGCCTGGCGCCAGTGTCCAACCCGCCATCAGAGTGCATCCCCATAGCGTTGCTTGCGATCGTAGAGTTTTTGCGCCTTGCGTTCGAGCCAGGCGAGCAGCGCGGCTTCTTCCTTGAGTACCTGGCGCAGCGGACGCTGGAAGTATCCGCGTAGAAAGCGCAGCTTGTCGCGCCGGGTCAGGCCGATGTCCAGCGCCGAGAAGTACAGCGCAGCCAGGTCCTTGTCACGCCAGCGCCGGGTGATTGTCGCGCGGGTCTGCGCGCGATGCAGGTCGATCACCGACAGTTTGAAGTCATCCGCCGTCACCGGACGGTCGGTGTGCAGCAAAAAGTGACAGATGTAGCAGTCACGATGGTTGACCCCTGCGCGGTGCATGCCACCGGTCATTTTCGCCACTTCAGCGATCAGCGCGCGCTTGAGGCGCGGCTCAGGCGGCTGCTTGACCCAGTCGAGGCTGAAGTCTTCCAGGCTCACGGTGGGCGCCAGTTCTTCGGTGACGATGAACGAGTGCTGGGTCGCCGGGTTGCTGCCGCGCTCGCCGTAGGCCACGGCAGTCATGGTCGGTACGCCGACCTCATGCAGGCGCTGGATGGCTTTCCACTCCTGGCCTGCGCCGAGCACCGGCAGCTTGGCGCTGAACAGGTTCTTGAAGATCTCGCCCCAGCCAATGCCGCGGTGGATCTTGACGAAGAACCCCTCGCCGTCGACTTCGGTACGCAGCGTCCGCCGGCCTTCCAGCTCGCGGTACACCTCGCCCTGCAATTGCTCGACCGCATCGAACGCGTCGCGCCCGGCCCACAGGCGCTTGAAGGGTTCGGCCAGCATCAGTTTCATGCCTGTCCCTCGCCCAGGATCACATCGGCGGCATGCTGCGGCATGCTGTACAGATCGGCGCTGCCGGCGAAGGTCACGCCATTGCGCGACCAGGCGGCACGCGCCGGGCCGTCTTCAAGCATGCGTTGCAGGTACTGGTTGAGCTGCTCCTGCGCGAACGGATCGTCCAGCACCAGGCCACTGTCGGCCTCGGCGATGTAGTGGGCATAGCCGCAGACTTTCGAGACCAGCACCGGCAACCCGGCGACCAGTGCTTCGAGCAGCACGGTGCCGGTGTTCTCGTTGTAGGCCGGGTGGATCAGCAGGTCGGCGCCCAGCAGGAAGCGCGGGATATCGCTGCGCCCCTTGAGAAACTGCACCTGCTCACCCAAGCCCAGCGCGGTGCTCTGCACCTGGAACAGCTTGGGGTCGTCCTGGCCGATGACCATCAACCGGGTACGCTTGCGCAAGCTTGCAGGCAGCGCGGCCAGGGCCTTGAGGCTGCGGTCTACGCCCTTGGTCTTGAAGCCCGAGCCGATCTGCACCAGCAGCAGTTGGTCGTCTGACAAGCCGAATTCACGACGGAACTCGGCACGAATCGCATCGGCGTCAGCCGGGCGCCGGCGGTCCTGGGAAATCCCCGGTGGCAGCAGGTGGAAACGCGCCTGCGGCGTGCCGTAGTGCTTGATGAACAGCGGTTGCTGCACCTCGGAGATCATCAGGATCTCGGTACGCGCATCCTGGGCGAACACCGCACGCTCGTACTCGGCGAAATGCCGGTAGCGACCCCAGCGACGGTACAGGCCGCCGCGCAGGGTCTGGGCCTTGTCCTCGAAGCAGCCATCGGCGGCGTAGTAAACGTCCAGGCCGGGCATTTTGTTGAAGCCGATCAGCCGGTCCACTGGGCGCTTGGCCAGGTCGGCGTCCATCCAGGCGCTGAGCTTCTCGTTGCGGCGGTGGTTGAACAACGCCTTGACCGGCGCCACCAGCACCTCGAAGCCAGGCGGAATGTCACCTTCCCAGATCAGCGTGTAGACGCGGATCTGGTGACCACGCTTCTGGCATTCGAGTGCGATGCGCATGAAATCGCGTTGCAGCCCGCCGAAAGGGAAGTATTTGTAGAGCACGAAAGCCAGTTGCATCAACGAACATCCTCAGCCAGCAGCAGCGCGCTCAAGCGGCCCGCCACATGCTCGGGATTCAGGCGAGTGAAGCACAACGGCCACTCGCGTTTGAGATCGAACCGGCGCAGATCCTCTGCGCTCGGCTTGTAGGTGCACTTCTTCTGCAGGCACGGGGCGCAGGCAAAGTTGCTCGCCTGGTGGATCTGGGCGCGTCCGTAGGCACCGGTCAGACCAGGGTTGGTGGGGCCGAACAGCGAGATGGTCGGCACATCCAGCGCGGCCGCCAGGTGGCCAAGTCCGGTGTCCACGGCCACGCAGGCCTTGGCAGCGGCCAACACGCGGGCAACCCCTGCAAGGTTCAATTTGGGGAGCACCTGGCAGTTGTTCAAGCCTTGCGCAATCCGCTCGGCCCTGGCCTTTTCCGCAGGGTTGCCCCAAGGCAGCAGCACCTGCAACTTGCGCCGGCCCATACGCTCGGCCAGCTCGCGCCAATAGGCTTCGGGCCAGTGTTTGGTGGCCCAGGTGGTGCCGTGCAGGAACACCACGTAGGGTGCGACCGGTGGCAGTTGCAGACGGTTCAGGTCAAGGCCGTAATCGCCGACGCCTTCGGGAATGTCGTAGGCCAGGGCCAGGGCGAACAGCTGGCGTACCCGTTCGACCGCGTGCTGGCCGAGGGCGACCGACAGACGCCGGTCATAGAACCTGCTGGCCAGACCTTCGCGTGCCGAATAGCGGTCGAGCCCGGCCACCGGAGCCTTGACGTAGCGTGTCAGCCAAGCCGACTTGAGCAGCCCCTGGGCATCGATCACCAGGTCGTACTTACGCGCCCGCAGGCGCTGTTTGAACGCCTTCCACTCGCCACTCTTGAGGGTCTGCCAGAGGTTCTTGCGCCAGCGGCGAATCGCCACCGGGATCACCTGGTCGACCGCCGGATGCCAGGTGGGGATCTCGGCGAAGCCTTCCTCGACCACCCAGTCGAAGCGGATGCCGGGAATCGCATGGGCCGCATCGGTGAGCGCCGGGAGGGTGTGAATGACGTCGCCCAGCGACGACGTCTTGATGATCAGTACCCGCACTCAGTCGACCTCGGCCAAGCTATCGATCAGGTTCGGACCACCCAGGCTGTGCAGGGCAGCAATGACTTTTCCAGGCTCCAGCAGACGCAGGCAATTGTAATGGCCGAAACGGCAGGTGCGCTCGAAGCACGGGCTGCATTCGATGCCGGTACGCACCACCTCGACCTGGTCGGCCAGCGGCGGCGTGAAGCCCGGCGAGGTCGAGCCGTACACGGCCACCAACGGGCGGTTCAGTGCCGCCGCCACGTGCATCAGGCCGGAATCGTTGGACACCACAGCATCGGCGCAGGACATCAGATCGATAGCCTCGGCCAGTGAGGTCTCGCCCGCCAGGTTGTAGGACTCTTCGCGCAGGCCCGGAATCAGTCGGTCGCGGATCTGCTCGCCGACAGGGTGGTCCTTCTTCGAGCCGAACAACCACACTTGCCAGCCCTGGCGGATCATCGCCTCGGCCACGGCAGCGTAATGCTCGCTCGGCCAACGCTTGGCCTCGCCGAACTCGGCGCCGGGGCACAACACCAGCAGCGGGCGGTCCAGCGCCAGACCGAATTTGGCCAGTGCGGCATCGCGGCTGGCGGCCTCAATGCGCAAGCTCGGGCGTGGGTAGGGTTGCGGCAGCGGCGCATCAGGCGCATAGGCCAGGGCCATGAAACGCTCGATCATCAGCGGGTAGCGCGCCTTGTCCAGCTTGCGCACGTCGTTAAGCAGCAAGTAACGCATTTCGCCGCGCCAGCCGGTGCGCACGGGGATGTCGGCGAAGTACGGCACCAGCGCCGACTTGAGCGAGTTGGGCAACAAAATGGCCTGGTCATACTGACCCGCCAGCGACTTGCCGATGCGCCGACGCGTGGCCAACGCCAGCGCACCATGGCCGAGCGGGAAGCTCAAGGCCTGGCGCACTTCGGGCATGCGTTCGAGGATTGGCCGGCTCCATTCGGGGGCCAGCACGTCAATCACGCTGTCGGGGTGCTGTTGTTTCAGGCACTGGAACAAAGTTTGCGCCATCACCATGTCGCCGACCCAGCTGGGGCCAATGATCAGTATTCTCATGGGTTATCCAGAAACATTCGGGGAGGCTGCAGGCTGATCTGCAACCTGGCCTCCCCTCTTTATATTCAGGCTATGTGGCGCACAGTGTACCACTGCGGGCTGAGAGAGGTTTTCTGGGGCTGCTGCGCAGCCCTTTCGCGGCGCAAGGCCGCTCCTACAGCAAAGGCGTTCCCCCTGTAGGAGCGGCCTTGTGCCGCGAAAGGGCCGCAAAGCGGCCCCAAAAACGCTCACGTCAACCCCAACTGACCCCAGATCCGCCGCACCTGGCGGCGTTCATCGACGAACTGCGCGGCATCGATCACCCCCGCCTGTTTCTGCAACGCCTGGCGGTGCGAGGCCGAACGGAACGCCTTGTACACCTCGCGCAGCAGCACGGCATCGGCGGCGGGCATCAGTCCGGCCTGCTCAAGCTCTTCGAGCAGGCGGATGTTATCGGTCCAGCGCAGCAGGCTCGGGTGGTCATGGGACCAGGCCAAAGCGGCGTATTGCACCATAAATTCGATATCGACGATACCGCCCGCATCCTGCTTGATGTCGAACGGCTGACCGGCCTCGAAGGCATTGCCAGCAGTGCCTGCGGCAGTCCCCTTAGATCCCAGGTTGTCGCGCATCTTGGCGCGCATTTCGCTCACTTCGACGCGCAGCGTGTCGAGTTCGCGGGGCTTGCCCAGTACCCGCGCGCGTACGCCCTCGAAGGCCTGTGCCACCTGCCCGCAGCCCACCAGCACCCGCGCCCGTACCAGCGCCTGATGCTCCCAGGTCCAGGCCTCGGCTTGCTGGTAGCGCTCGAAAGCGCCCAGCGAGCTGACCAACAACCCCGATGCACCCGAGGGGCGCAGGCGCATGTCCACGTCGTAGAGTTGGCCGGAGTTGGTCTGGGTGGTCAGCAGGTGAATGATGCGCTGGCCCAGGCGGGTGAAGAACTGCGCGCCATCGATGGGTTTGGCGCCATCGGTCTCGGCATTCGGGTCGCCGTCATGGATGAACACCAGGTCCAGGTCCGAGCCATGGCCCAGCTCGATCCCACCGACCTTGCCATAGCCGACGATGATGAAGCCTGGGTCGCACAGGCTGCCGTCGCTACGCTGCGGCTGGCCGTAGCGGGCTACGGTGTGCCGCCAGGCCAGGGCCAGGACCTGGTCGAGGATCGCCTCGGCCAGCCAGGTCAGGTAGTCGCTGACCTTCATCAACGGCAAGTTGCCGGTGATCTCCGAGGCCGCCACCCGCAGGCTGTGGGCCAGCTTGAAGTGGCGCAGCGCCTCCATCTGCTGCTCCAGATCATCCTCGGGAATCCGCGTCAGACGCTCGCGCAGCTCGGCGGCCAGTTCCGGCGCCAGGGGCGGGCTGAACAGACGGCCTTCGTTGAGCAACTCGTCGAGCAGCAACGGGTATCGTGCGATCTGCTCGGCGATCCACGGGCTGGCGGCGCACAGGGTCAGCAGGCGCCGCAGGGCGCCGGGGTTTTCGGTGAGCAGCACCAGGTACGCGGAGCGGCGGGCCACGGCCTCAACCAGCGGCAATACCCGCTCCAGCACCAAGTCCGGGTTGTCGTGCTCGACGGCCTGGGCCAGCAAGCGTGGAATAAAGGCATCCAGGCGCTCACGACCAATGCGCTGCATCGAACGCAGCGCGGGGCTTGCGCGTAGGGCAGCAAGACGCCGCAACGCTTCGGCGGGCACCTTGAACCCGGCCTCTTCCAGCTGACGGCAAGCGGCCTCTTCGTCCTGGGCCTGCTCCCACAGCGGCGACCACTCGCCGCCGACCACCAGTTCGCCTTCGACCTCATCTTCATCGGGGTCGGCGATCACTTGGCGGAAGTGCCAGTCAATACGTCTGCGCCAGTGCATCAACTGCTCATGGAAGCAGCTCCAGTCGCTAAAACCGAGCATGTAGGCGATGCGCTCACGATCCTGACTGTCGTCTGGCAGCATCTGGGTCTGACGGTCGGCAATGGCCTGGATGGCGTGCTCGGTATAGCGCAGGAACGCGTAGCCCTCGTGCAGCTCGGCGACCACCGCTGGCGGCAGGTAGCCCTGGCCTTCGAGGGTGGCGAGCACCTTGAGCAGCGGGCGCTGTTGCAGGCTCAGGTCGCGCCCGCCGTGAATCAGCTGGAAGGCCTGGGCGATGAACTCCACTTCGCGGATGCCGCCAGCGCCGAGCTTGATGTTGTCGGCCATGCCCTTGCGCCGCACCTCCTGCTGGATCAGCTGCTTCATGCTGCGCAGCGCTTCGATCGCCGAAAAGTCCAGGTAACGCCGATAGACGAACGGACGCAGCATTTCCTGCAACTGCGCACCCGCGACCTGATCGCCCGCCACCACTCGCGCCTTGATCATCGCGTAGCGTTCCCAGTCACGGCCCTGATCCTGGTAATACTGCTCCAGCGCGTTGAAGCTCAGCACCAACGCACCCGCCGAGCCGTAAGGGCGCAGGCGCATGTCAACGCGGAACACGAAGCCGTCGACGGTCACCGGGTCCAGCGCCTTGATCAGGCGCTGGCCGAGGCGGGTGAAGAATTCCTGGTTGTCCAGCGAGCGCTTGACCCCTTCGGTCTCGCCGCCCTCGGGGAAGGCGAAGATCAGGTCGATGTCCGAGGACAGGTTCAGCTCCCCTGCGCCCAGCTTGCCCATGCCCAGCACCACCATCGCCTGCGGCTGGCCACTGCGCCGGCCAATGGGCGTGCCGAACTGCTGGCAGTGGCGCGGGTACAGCCACAGATACGCTTCGTCGATAGCGGCATCGGCCAGGTCCGACAGGTCGCGACAGGTCTCGCCCAGCGCCGCCTGGCGGGTAATGTCACGCCAGATGATGCGCAACTGCTGGCGGTTGCGTTCGCGGCGCAGGTTGCGCGCCAGTTCATCCTCGCTCTGCGCAGCCTGGGCCACGGCATTGACCTGCCCGCGCAGCTCGCCGGGGGCGAACGGGCGGTCCATCTGGCCGCTTGCCAGCAGCTCGAACAGCACCGCAGGCTCACGCTGGAGCTGGCCGAGCACGAAATCGCTGGCGGCGCACACCTGGTCGAACTGCTGTTGATGGGCGGCGCTCCACGTGTCCGGGTTCAGTGCAGGTTGCGCGGCGACGGCCTCGCGCAGGAACTGACGGTTACGAGCGACCAGCGGTTGGAGGGCGGCAGGCAGATCGAGCGGCAAAGGCAGGCGCATGGTCTATCCTTGATCGGCGTGAAAGTGAGGGGTTGAATGGGGTAAAACACCGCCGAATGACGGTTGGACTGTCATACAAAAGTTGTAAATAGCTGAAAAAGTCGAATCATTGGCTGAAACCATCAAGAATCACCCGATCACGACACAGCACCAACCAACATGAACGTTTTTCTCCACAACCCGGAGTGCGACCAAACGTCGCATTTGTGTAGTTTTACTACTACCCATGGCGTGTAAAAGCATGAAATGCGAATCCATTTGTAGTAAAACTACACCGCGCCGGATGACTGTCCGGTAATCCAAGAATTCACGACGTCTGCCCATAAGGCCAGTCGCAAACTCAGGCCACCGATTCTGGTGGCCTTTCCGCCCTGGAGCAAGCCATGCAAGACCTCGATCCAATCGAAACCCAGGAATGGCTGGATGCCCTGGAGTCGGTCCTCGACAAAGAAGGCGAAGACCGCGCTCATTACCTGATGACCCGCATGGGCGAGCTGGCCACCCGCAGTGGCTCTCAGCTGCCCTACGCCATCACCACGCCATACCGCAACACGATCCCTGTCACCCACGAAGCACGCATGCCTGGCGACCTGTTCATGGAACGCCGCATTCGCTCGATGGTGCGTTGGAACGCCCTGGCCATGGTCATGCGTACCAACCTGAAAGACTCGGACCTGGGTGGCCACATCTCGAGCTTCGCCTCCAGCGCCACGCTGTACGACATCGGCTTCAACTACTTCTTCCAGGCCCCGACCGAAGAGCACGGCGGCGATCTGATCTTCTTCCAGGGCCACGCCTCGCCAGGCGTCTACGCCCGCGCCTTCATGGAAGGCCGCATCAACGAAGAGCAGATGAACAACTTCCGTCAGGAAGTGGACGGCAATGGCCTGTCCTCGTACCCGCATCCATGGCTGATGCCTGACTTCTGGCAGTTCCCGACCGTTTCGATGGGTCTGGGTCCGATCCAGGCCATCTACCAGGCACGCTTCATGAAGTACCTGGAAGCTCGCGGCTTCATCCCGGCCGGCAAGCAGAAGGTCTGGTGCTTCATGGGCGACGGCGAGTGCGACGAGCCGGAATCCCTGGGCGCAATCGCCCTGGCCGGCCGCGAGAAGCTGGACAACCTGATCTTCGTCATCAACTGCAACCTGCAGCGCCTGGACGGCCCGGTTCGCGGCAACGGCAAGATCATCCAGGAACTCGAAGGCGTGTTCCGTGGCGGTGGCTGGAACGTCAACAAAGTCGTCTGGGGCCGCTTCTGGGACCCACTGCTGGCCAAGGACACCAACGGTGCCCTGCAGCGCCGCATGGACGAAGTCATCGACGGCGAGTACCAGAACTACAAAGCCAAAGACGGCGCGTACGTGCGTGAACACTTCTTCAACACCCCAGAACTCAAGGCCATGGTCGAAGACCTGTCCGACGACGAGATCTGGAAGCTCAACCGTGGCGGTCACGACCCGTACAAGGTGTACGCGGCGTACCACCAGGCGGTGAACCACAAAGAGCAGCCTACCGTCATCCTGGCCAAGACCATCAAGGGTTACGGCACCGGTGCTGGCGAAGCCAAGAACACCGCGCACAACACCAAGAAGGTCGACGTCGACAGCCTGCGTCACTTCCGTGACCGCTTCGATATCCCGGTCAAGGATGCCGACCTCGAGAACCTGCCGTTCTTCAAACCAGAAGAAGGCTCCGCCGAGGCCAAGTACCTGGCCGAGCGCCGCGCTGCCCTGGGCGGTTTCGTGCCTCAGCGCCGTGCCAAGAGCTTCAGCGTGCCGACCCCGCCGCTGGAAACCCTCAAGGCGATCCTCGACGGCTCGGGCGACCGCGAAATTTCCACCACCATGGCCTTCGTGCGCATCCTGGCGCAACTGGTCAAGGACAAGGAAATCGGCCAGCGCATCGTGCCGATCATCCCGGACGAAGCACGTACCTTCGGTATGGAAGGCATGTTCCGTCAGCTGGGCATCTACTCCTCGGTCGGCCAGCTCTACGAGCCAGTCGATAAAGACCAGGTGATGTTCTACCGCGAAGACAAGAAGGGCCAGATCCTCGAAGAAGGCATCAACGAAGCCGGCGCCATGTCGTCGTTCATCGCTGCCGGTACTTCGTACAGCTGCCACAACCAGCCGATGTTGCCGTTCTACATCTTCTACTCGATGTTCGGCTTCCAGCGTATCGGCGACCTGGCCTGGGCCGCTGGCGACAGCCGCACCCGTGGTTTCCTGATCGGCGGTACCGCCGGCCGTACCACCCTGAACGGTGAAGGCCTGCAGCACGAAGACGGTCACAGCCACATGATGGCGGGCACCATCCCGAACTGCCGCACCTACGATCCGACCTACGGCTACGAGCTGGCGGTGATCATTCAGGACGGCATGAAGAAGATGACCGAAGAGCAACAGGACATCTTCTACTACATCACCGTGATGAACGAATCCTACCAGCAGCCAGCCATGCCTGCCGGTGTCGAGGAAGGCATCATCAAGGGCATGTACCTGCTCGAAGAAGACACCCGCGATGCCGCGCACCACGTTCAGCTGATGGGCTCGGGCACCATCCTGCGTGAAGTCCGCGAAGCGGCGAAGATCCTGCGTGAAGAGTTCAACGTCGGTGCCGACGTGTGGAGCGTCACCAGCTTCAACGAACTGCGTCGCGACGGCCTGGCCGTGGAACGCGCCAACCGCCTCAAGCCTGGCCAGAAGCCACAGCAGACCTACGTCGAGCAGTGCCTGAACGGTCGCAAAGGCCCGGTCATCGCCTCCACCGACTACATGAAGCTGTTCGCCGAGCAGATTCGCCAGTGGGTGCCGAGCAAAGAGTTCAAAGTCCTGGGTACCGACGGTTACGGTCGCAGCGACAGCCGCAAGAAGCTGCGTCACTTCTTCGAAGTCGACCGCCACTTCGTCGTGCTGGCTGCCCTGGAAGCCCTGGCTGACCGTGGCGAGATCGAACCCAAGGTTGTGGCTGACGCCATCGTCAAGTTCGGCATCGACCCGGACAAGCGCAACCCACTGGACTGCTGAGGAGTATTTTTAAGTGAGCGAACTCATTCGCGTACCTGACATCGGCAGCGGTGAAGGTGAAATCATCGAGCTGTTCGTCAAGGTCGGTGACCGTATCGAGGCTGACCAAAGCCTGCTGACCCTGGAGTCCGACAAGGCCTCCATGGAGATCCCGGCTCCGAAGGCCGGCGTCATCAAGGAACTGAAGGTCAAGCTGGGCGACCGCCTGAAAGAAGGCGACGAGCTGCTGGTCCTGGAAGCCGAGGGCGCCGCTGCTGCGGCCCCCGAGGCTCCGGCCGCTGCCCCTGCCCCGGCTGCTGCACCGGCACCCGCCGCTGAAGCCGCCGCGGCTCCTGCGCCGGCCGCCGCCCCAGCTGCCGCCGCCGTGCAAGACATCCACGTGCCGGACATCGGCTCGTCGGGCAAGGCCAAGATCATCGAAGTGCTGGTCAAGGTCGGCGATACCGTCGAAGCCGACCAGTCGCTGATCACCCTGGAGTCCGACAAGGCCTCCATGGAGATCCCGTCGCCGGCTGCTGGCGTAGTCGAGGAAGTGCTGTGCAAGCTCGAAGACGAAGTCGGCACTGGCGACCTGATCTTCAAGCTGAAAGTCGCTGGCGCCGCGCCGGCTGCCGCACCGGCTCCGGCCGCTGCTGCCCCAGCTGCTGCACCTGCTCCGGCTGCCGCGCCAGCCGCTGCCCCGGCTCCTGCAGCCGCTGCGCCGGTCGCTACCGCACCGGCAGCCGGCAGCAACGCCAAGGTTCACGCAGGCCCAGCCGTGCGTCAGCTGGCCCGTGAATTCGGTGTCGACCTGGGCGCGGTCGCGGCCACTGGCCCGCACGGCCGTATCCTGAAGGAAGACGTGCAGGTTTACGTCAAGGCCATGATGCAGAAGGCCAAGGAAGCCCCGGCAGCTGCCGGTGCGACCGGCGGCGCCGGTATTCCGCCGATCCCTGCCGTGGACTTCAGCAAGTTCGGTGAAGTCGAAGAAGTCGCCCTGACCCGCCTGATGCAGGTCGGTGCCGCCAACCTGCACCGCAGCTGGCTGAACGTGCCGCACGTGACCCAGTTCGACTCCGCCGACATCACCGAGCTGGAAGCCTTCCGCGTCGCGCAGAAGGCGGTGGCGGAAAAGGCTGGCGTCAAGCTGACCGTGCTGCCACTGCTGCTCAAGGCCTGCGCATTCCTGCTCAAGGAACTGCCGGACTTCAACAGCTCGCTGGCGCCAAGCGGCAAGGCTGTGATCCGCAAGAAGTACGTGCACATCGGCTTCGCCGTAGACACCCCGGACGGCCTGCTGGTCCCTGTGATCAAGAACGTCGACCAGAAGAGCCTGCTGCAACTGGCTGCCGAAGCTGCGGCGCTGGCCGAAAAAGCCCGCACCAAGAAGCTCTCGGCAGACGACATGCAGGGCGCTTGCTTCACCATCTCCAGCCTCGGCCACATTGGCGGCACCGGCTTCACGCCGATCGTCAACGCGCCTGAGGTGGCTATCCTGGGCGTCTCCAAGGCGACCATGCAGCCGGTCTGGGATGGCAAGGCCTTCCAGCCCAAGCTGATGCTGCCGCTGTCGCTGTCCTACGATCACCGTGTCATCAACGGTGCTGCCGCCGCGCGCTTCACCAAGCGCCTGGGCGACGTGCTGGGCGACATCCGCACCATGCTGCTGTAACGCAGCACAAGCCGCCCCTACCAGCAGGGGCGGCACTGTTTTCGAGCTGCCACGCTCGTACCTCAACCCCGCCCCTTGGCGGGGCTTTTTTTGCCTCAAGGTTTTATGTGTCCTTGTAGGAGATCACCCAGCCCTTTGGGCTGCGCTGTCGCGCAGAGAACTGATTTCGCAAGCGCTCCGCGTACCCTGTGGGAGCGGCGGTTCGGCGCCCCGACTTGCCCGCGAAGCAGGCGACTCGGTGGATGGCACCGGCTTTGCCGGTGTTCGCGGTGGTCCGGCACTCCGGCAAGCCCGCCCCCACAAATTCCTTATAAATCAACAAGTTATGTGTATCTCTATGAGAGCGGCCTTGTGCCGCGAAAGGGCTGCGAAGCAGCCCCAACGATGCTGCATGAGGCTATGGTCCTGGGGCCGCTGCGCGCCCCTTTCCGGCCGGTCCGGCGCCCCGGCAAGGCCGCTCCTACAAAAGGCGCGTAATCCTATGCAGGACCTACAGATTTCACCCTGCGAGCCGACAACCTGTTCACAGCATCCTTCATGGCCGCTTGCCAGCCTTCGGGACATGATGCAACCTTGCCCAACGCGCCGCGATCCGCCGCGCACCTGCCTTGTTCAAGCGAGTCTTCGATGAAAAGCCAACCCGATGCCGCCAGCCGTGTGGCGGCCGAGGTCGTCACGCAGCTCCCCGTGCCTTCGCGGCTCGGCATGCTGCGCTTCGAACGGCTGAACGAAGCCTGCTGGACCCTGCTCTACCTGGACCCGGCCTGCGAGCGCCAATTCGGCCTGCCCGCTGCCGACCTGTGCGCCCTGATCGACGCACCCTTCGCCAGCCTGATGGAACCCGAGGCACGCTATCGGCTGCACGACGAAATCCAGCAGCAACTCGCCCAACGCAGTCATTACCGGGTGCGCTATACCCTGCACTGCGGCCCGGAGCCAGTCCGCCTGCTCGAAGTCGGCGAAAGCTACAAGCAGCACAACCGCCAACTGCTGCGCGGCTACCTGACGGTGCTGGACGACCAGCCCCTGGACAGCAACGACCCCGACGCCAACGATCTGGAGTCGCGCAACAATCGCCTGCAACTGGCCCTGCAACTGAACCAGCGCGCCCAGCAGGAACAGTTCGAGCACCTCGAGCGCGTACGTGCCCAGCAGGACCTGATTCTGCGCCTGGCTCGCCAACGCTACAGCGTGAACAACTCGCTGCTCGAAGCCGCCGAACTGATCACCCAGAGCGCTTGTGAGATCTACAGCGTCGACTGCGCCAGCATCTGGTACCTGCACGACCAGCGGCTCGAACCGATCAGCGCCTGGTATCGCCTCGAACAGCAGCACCGCTTGCCCCAGGCCATCGACGCCAGCCGCTTCCCCAGCTATCTCGAAGCCCTGCACGCCAGCCGCGCCATCGACGCCCACAACGCCAGCCACGATCCGCGCACCCGCGAAATGGCCGAGCTGCTGCACGGCGACAACGAAAGCGCCATGCTCGACGCCAGTATCCGCATCGACGGCCAGGTCGTCGGCGTGCTGTGCCTGGAACAAAACGGCATGCCACGGGCCTGGCAGTCCGACGAGATCGCCTTTGCCGGCGAGTTGGCCGACCAGTTCGCCCAGGTCATCAACAACCACAACCGGCGCACCGCAGCCAGCGCCCTGCACCTGTTCCAACGTGCCGTGGAGCAGAGTGCCAGCGCCTTTTTGCTGGTAAATCGCGACGGCGTGGTGGAGTACGTCAACCCAAGCTTCACCGCGATCACCCAATACAGCACCGACGAAGTCCAAGGCCATCACTTGGCCGAGCTGCCAGCGCTGGCGAACCTCAGCGAGCTGCTGTTCGACTCGCCGTCGAGCCTGGCCATGGGCAACAGCTGGCAAGGCGAGTTCAAGAGCCGACGCAAGAACCTCGAACCCTATTGGGGGCAGCTGTCGATCTCCAAGGTGTACGGCGATAACCGCGAGCTGACGCATTACATCGGCATCTACGAAGACATCACCCAGACCAAGCTCGCACAACAGCGCATCGAACGCCTGGCCTACACCGACAACCTGACCAACCTGGGCAACCGCCCTGCGTTCATCCGCAGCCTCGACGAACGCTTCGCCCGCGATGACGCAAGCCCGATTTGCCTGCTGCTGGTGGACATCGACAACTTCAAGCGGATCAACGACAGCCTCGGCCACCAAACCGGTGACAAGCTGTTGATCAGCTTGGCCCGGCGCCTGCGCAACAGCCTCAACAGCAGCGGTAGCCTGGCACGCTTTGCCAGCAACGAGTTCGCCGTGCTGCTGGATGACACCCACCTCGAAGACGGCCAGGACATCGCCCACCAGTTGTTGCGCACCCTCGACAAACCCATGTTCGTCGACAACCAGCTGATCAACGTCACCGCCTCCGTGGGCCTGGCCTACGCGCCGCTGCACGGCAGCGACCCGGCCACCCTGATGAAGAACGCAGGCCTGGCCCTGCACAAGGCCAAGGCCAATGGCAAGCATCAGGTACAGGTGTTCACCGAGGTGCTCAACGCCGAAGCCAGCTACAAGCTGTTCGTCGAGAACAACCTGCGCCGCGCCCTGACCCAGAACGAACTGGAAGTCTTCTACCAGCCCAAGCTGTGCCTGCGCAGCGGTCGCCTGCTGGGCCTTGAAGCGCTGCTGCGCTGGAACCACCCCGAGCGCGGCATGATCCGCCCCGACCAGTTCATCAGCGTGGCCGAAGAGACCGGCCTGATCATCCCCATCGGCAAGTGGGTGGTGCGCCAAGCCTGCCGCATGAGCCAACAGCTGCGCGAGGACGGCCTGGGCAACCTGCACGTGGCCATCAACCTGTCGCCCAAGCAGTTCTCCGACCCCGAGCTGGTTGGCTCGATCGGCAGCATCCTCAAGGAGGAAGCGCTGCCGCCACACCTGCTGGAACTGGAGCTGACCGAGGGCCTGCTACTCGAAGCCCGCGAGGACACCCATCGCCAGCTCGACGAACTCAAGGCCCTGGGCCTGACCCTGGCGATGGACGACTTCGGCACCGGTTACTCATCGCTGAGCTACCTGAAGAAGTTTCCGATCGACATCATCAAGATCGACCGCAGCTTCATCAACGAGATCCCCGACAACCAGGACGACATGGAAATCACCTCGGCGGTGGTGGCCATGGCCCACAACCTCAAGCTCAAGGTGGTCGCCGAAGGTATCGAGACCCCCGCGCAATTGGCCTTCCTGCGCCGCCACCGCTGCGACGTCGGCCAGGGCTACCTGTTCGACCGTCCCATTCCCGGGCGCGAACTGAGCGAAAAGCTGCGCCGCTACCCACGTGGCCCACTGGCCTGACAGCGGCGTAAAGCTCGGGCACTATAGAGGCCATTCGGGCCCCTTCGCGGGCAAGCCCGCGCCCACAGGAAGAAGCACTGCACTTGAGGGCAGCGATGACCCTGTGGGAGCGGGCTTGCCCGCGAAGAAGTCCACACCTATCGCACTGAAAAACACAGAGGAAGCGGCCATGGTCCTGCGTTCGGAAATCCTGGTGAACAAAAACGTCATGCCCACTGCGGAGCAGGCCCTGCCTGGCCGCGAAACCCCGATGAGCCTGCCTGAGTTCCACTACGTATTCGAAGGCACGCCGCTGCTCGGCCCCTTCTTCGAAGGCAACATCGACTTCGCCATTTTCGGCCTGGGCTGCTTCTGGGGCGCCGAGCGCCGCTTCTGGCAGCGCGAAGGCGTGGTCAGCACCGCGGTCGGCTATGCCGGTGGCTTCACCCCGAATCCCACTTACGAAGAGGTCTGCTCGGGCCTGACCGGTCACACCGAAGTGGTCCTGGTGGTATTCGACAAGGACCGGGTCAGCTATCACGAGCTGCTGACGATGTTCTGGGAGCTGCACAACCCGACCCAGGGCATGCGCCAGGGCAACGACATCGGCACCCAGTACCGCTCGGCAATCTACTGCACCTCGCCGCAGCAACTGGAAGAGGCCAAGGCCAGCCGCGACGCCTTCCAGGCCGAGTTGAACAAGGCCGGTTTCGGCCAGATCACCACCGAGATCGACCAGGCGCCGACCGTGTACTTCGCCGAGGCCTATCACCAGCAGTACCTGGCCAAGAACCCGAACGGTTACTGCGGCATCGGCGGCACCGGTGTTTGCCTGCCACCTAGCCTGCAAGGTAACTGAGCGATGATCCTGTTCCATTCGCCCTTGTCGCCGTTCGTGCGCAAGGTGATGGTGGTGTTGCACGAGACTGGCCAGCTTGAGCGGGTCACGTTGCAGCCGGTGAATATCAGCCCGGTCAGCGGCGACGAGCAGCTCAACCACGGCAACCCGATCGGCAAGATCCCGGCCCTGCGCCTCGACGACGGCGTTGTGCTGCACGATAGCCGAGTGATCTGCGAGTACCTCGACAGCCAGCACGTCGGCAACCCGCTGCTGCCGCGCGAAGGCTCGGCGCGCTGGCGTCGGCTGACCCTGGCCTCCCAGGCCGATGCGATCATGGATGCCGCCGTCGGCACCCGCTACGAAACCTTCCTGCGCCCGGCTGACAAGCAATGGGACGACTGGGTTCAGGCACAGAGCGAAAAGATCCGCCGTAGCCTGGCCAACCTGGAGCAGGAGCACCTGGCAGAGCTGGCCTCGGGCTTCGACCTTGCCGCCATCGGTGTGGCCTGCGCGCTGGGCTACCTGGACCTGCGCCAGCCGGCGTTTGGATGGCGTGAACGCCAGCCGGGGCTGGCAGCGTGGTATGCCGAGGTGAGCCAGCGGCCGTCGATGCTGGCAACCAACCCGGCCACCTGACCGCGCCACGCCTTCCTGTAGGAGCGGCCTCGTGCCGCGAAAGGGCCGCATAGCGGCCCCAGCTGTTTCAGCTTTTGCGCTAAAAACCTGGGGCCGCTGCGCGGCCCTTTCGCGGCGCAAGGCCGCTCCTACAAAAGCCTCACCTCGGTCTTGCCGGAAACAACTGGCCGATTCTCAGGGCCAACCATCGCCCGATCTCACGATCCTCCCTCATACCCCTCTCCCCACCCGCGACCAGTCCAGCCGGCGGGTCAGCACCATGAACACACCGAGCAGCCCGAAGCACAGCAGCGAGCCCATCAGCAGCGCGTAATCCTCAGCGCTGAGCAATCCGTAGAGCATGCCGTACAGCGCCGCCAGCCCCGCCGCGAAACCCACCCCGCGCCCCAGACTGCGCAGCACGTGACACAGGTAGAAGCCGATCAACAGCACGCAGGCCGAAGCCGATATGCCATACGCCAGGCCAAAGCCCAGGTGCTCGGACAACGACAGCAACAGCAGGTAGAAAAACGCCAGGGCCACGCCCACCAGGATGTACTGCACCGGATGCACGCACAGGTGCTTCAATACCTCGAACAGGAAGAAGCCAGCGAAGGTCAGGGCGATGAACAGCAGCGCGTACTTGATCGCCCGCTCGCTCTTGAGGTACTGGTCCACCGGGTCGACGAAGCTCACGCCAAAACTCGGATCGGTGAACGCCGCGCAACGCTCGACCGTCGTGCACTTGCGCAGGGCCTCCTCCAGGTTGGTGGCGAAGAACGAGGTCTGCCAGTGGGCACTGAAGCCCTTGTCGTCGATGGCCCGACGCGTGGGCAGGAAGTTGCCGACGAAGCTTGGGTGCGGCCAGTTGGCGCGCATGTCCACGGTGCTGGTGCGCCCCACCGGCAACACGTACAACTGGCCGGTGCCTTGCAACGCGAGGTCGAAGCTGTAGCTGAACGCGCGGGCCTGCTGAACATCGAGCGAGGCCAGCGCCACGCGGACTCCGCCTGGCATCCAGTCCAGGCCCGTGCCGGCCTCGAAGGCCAAGCGCTGCTCGTTCAGGCTCAGCTCCAGGTTGTTCTCGATACCGCGGATGTCGCTGATGCCGACCACCAGGTACGGCTTGTCGAAACGGTAGTCGTCGTAATCCTTGTCGATTCCCCAGCGCTCAGGCAGCGTGAAGCGGCCACTGATACGGCTCTTGGCGTGGAACAAGCGGGCTTGGTAGATGCCGCGTGCGCGCAGTTCGGTTTCGACGCCGACATCGGCCTGGAAGGTTTCTGGGAGAAAGTACAGGTTACCGGTGACCGTGGTGGTTTCCTGGGTGCTGTGCCCGTCCTTGTCGATCCAGCGGCGCTCGTACTTGCGATACGGCACCACCACCAGCGGGCCACTGATCTGCTGGGCGAAGGCCGAACTGCGCGCGATATCTTGCAGGACTACGTCACGCAGGCGCTGACGCTCATCGATCAGGCCGCCGATCATCAAGAGTGGAATGAGTAGCAGCAGGATGAGCACGGCGATGATGCCGAGCTTGAATCCGAGGGTTTTGTTCATGGGTAAGGCTCCGTTTGCGATGAGGGCAGTGTCTGCCCGCTGCATGGAGCCTTCGAGGTGGGTGTGTGGGATTTGTGTGGAGAATCAGCCGCGCAGGCGCGCCCATATGCTCATGAGCCTAACCGCCGTGCCGGCAGCCACAACCTGACGCGCACCCCACCCTCGACGTTATCCACCGCCAGCGTCCCGCCATGCAGCTGCATCACCTCGGCGACAAAATTCAGTCCAAGCCCCGTACTCTTGCGCCCAGTGCCGGGCCTTGGCAGCGAATAGAACCGCTCGCTGAGCCGCCCAAGGGCGTACCCGGGGATCGCCTGGCCCTGGTTGAACAGGCTCAGCGCCACCCGCTCGCCCTCGCGCTCCAGCTCGAACAGCAGCTTCCCTCCGGGCGGGGTGAAATCCAGCGCGTTGTCCAGCAGATTGGCCAGCGCCTGGCGCATCAGGAAGGGGTCGCAGCGCAACGAGGTACCCGCCGCGATGCGCTGGTTTACCTGCAATCCAGCGCCGTGGATGCGCGCGGCCTGAGCCAGCAGCAACTCATCCACCAGCCCCGCCAGCGCCACCTGCTGCTCGTCCTCCAGCGCCTGCATCTGCTCGACCCGGGCAAGGTCCAGCAGGCGCTCGATCATCTGCTGCAAGCGCTCGCTCTCGCGCTCGATATTGCCGGCGAAACGCGCCCGCTGCTCGGTCGGCATCTCGCCTTGAAGCAGCTCGCTGGCCCCGCGAATGGCCGCCAACGGGCTCTTCAGCTCATGGGTGAGGGTATGCACGTATCGCTCAACGTAGGCCTTGCCCTCCAGTTGCGTGCGCATGCGCTCCACCGCCTTGGCCAAGTGCGCCAGTTCACCTCCCTTGTAGTAGGGCACCGCAGCCCGCTCACCCTCGCTGACCGCCTGGGCATAGCGCGCCAGCCGGCGCAGCGAGCGCACCAGCCACCACGACAACCCGGCACCGACCAACAGACCCAGGCCGATCAAGCCCAGACCAAGCGTCAGCAGACGCTGTTCGGAGCGGTCGATGTAGGGCTGCAACGAGCGGTTGGGCTTGGCCACCGTCACCACACCGATGATCTGCCCATCGTCGAGGATCGGCGCCGCCACGTGCATCACCGAGGTGCTCTCGTCATCCGCCACGCTGCGAGTGGAACGCGCGCCGTACTGGCCACGCAGGGTCAGGTAGACGTCGTTCCACTTCGAATAGTCCTGGCCCAGGTCCTGCCCGCTGGAGTCCAGCAGCACGATGCCGTGGGCATCGGTGACGTAGATACGGTGGCTGACCTCGGTTTTGGCCAGGCCCCAGATCTGTGCACCAGGGCTGCGCAGGCCGTAGGCCTTGAGCACCTCGGGCAAGCGGCTTTGCCCCAGCGTGCCGTGCTTGACGTCATCGTGGAGGATTTCAGCCAGCAGGTTGGCGGTGTCCACCAGGGTCTCTTCCGAGGACTGACGCACCACCGGGCGGATTTGCTCGCGCACGGTGTTGAGCAAGAAGTAACCGGCCAGCCCGACGAACAGGAAGTACACCAGAAAGATACGGATGCCCAGGCGCATCAGGCGTGTTCCGGGCTGTAGCTGTAGCCCAGGCCGCGATGAGTCTGGATCGGCTCGGCGTCAGCAGCGACCTGGCGCAGCTTGGCGCGCAGGCTCTTGATGTGGCTGTCGATGGTACGCTCGTAGCCCACATCCGAGGCCACGCCCAGGCCATCGAGCAGTTGCTCGCGGCTGAACACCCGGCGCGGTTGCTCCAGCAGGCATTGCAGCAGGCGGAACTCGTGCCGGGTGAGGGTCAGCGCCTGGCCTTGGTAGCGGATGCGCATCGCCAGGGTGTCGAGCTGGAACGGCGATGACTCACCAGCCGGCTCGGGGCGTGGCGCCATGCGCTTGAGGATGGCGCGCACCCGCGCAGCCACCTCGCGCGGACTGAACGGCTTGACCACATAGTCATCGGCACCGATCTCAAGTCCCAGGACGCGGTCGATCTCAGCGTCCCGAGCACTGAGGAACATCACCGGCACCTCGCTGAAACGGCGCAGTTGGCGGCAGGTCTCGAAGCCGCTGATATCCGGCAGACCGATATCCAGAATCACCAGATCTGCGGGGCGCAGGCGCTGCTGTTCGACGGCAGCACTGCCCAGGCTCACCCAATCGGTGCTGTGACCGTCGGCCTGCAGGGCGTAGACCAGGGTGTCGGCGATGGAAGATTCGTCTTCGACGATGAGGATATGGGGCATGGCATCCGGCCTTGCAGGAGCAAAGCTGGATTTTCAGGGGGATTCGACAAAGGTGGCAAGCAGCGCGCTGCGCGCGGTGTTACCCAGCGCTGTGCCCTCAAACAAAACACGCCACGCACAAGGCGCACCATTTAAGTGCGCATAGCCAAAATAACGCCTCTTAAGTGTGCGTTTTCTCCACGCACCCTCCGCATAGATGCCCGTAAACGCCCCCTTTTATCCCGCACTCGCCATTTTCGGGCACTGGCATGCAATTTGCTCCCTTGTGAGGCAGGTAAGCTTGGCCGACTATCCGCGCCCGGCGACACCCTTTTTCCAGGGCAGCGTTCTGTCGCACCCTAGACCATCCGGAGGACAACATGTCGAAGTCGGTTCAACTCATCAAAGATCATGACGTCAAGTGGATTGATCTGCGTTTCACGGACACCAAAGGCACTCAGCATCACGTGACCATGCCGGCGCGTGATGGCCTGGACGAAGACTTCTTCGAAGTCGGCAAAATGTTCGACGGTTCCTCCATCGCTGGCTGGAAAGGCATCGAAGCATCGGACATGATCCTGATGCCGGTCGACGAAACTGCCGTACTGGACCCGTTCACCGAAGAACCTACCCTGATCATCACCTGCGACATCGTCGACCCGTCGAGCATGCAGGGCTACGATCGCGACCCACGTGCGATCGCCAAGCGCGCCGAAGAGTACCTCAAGAGCACCGGCATCGGTGACACCGTATTCGCAGGTCCAGAGCCAGAGTTCTTCATCTTCGACGAAGTGAAGTTCCAATCCGACATCTCCGGCTCGATGTTCAAGATCTTCTCCGAGCAAGGCTCGTGGATGACTGGCGCTGACGTAGAAGGCGGCAACAAAGGCCACCGCCCAGGCGTCAAAGGCGGCTACTTCCCGGTTCCGCCGTTCGACCACGACCACGAAATCCGTACTGCCATGTGCAACGCACTGGAAGAAATGGGTCAGACCGTCGAAGTTCACCACCACGAAGTGGCAACTGCCGGCCAGAACGAAATCGGCGTCAAGTTCAACACCCTGGTGAAGAAAGCTGACGAAGTACAGGCCCTGAAATACGTCGTGCACAACGTTGCCGACGCCTACGGCCGCACCGCTACCTTCATGCCGAAGCCGCTGTACGGCGACAACGGCTCGGGCATGCACGTGCACATGTCGATCTGGAAAGACGGCAAGAACACCTTCGCAGGCGAAGGCTACGCCGGCCTGTCCGACACCGCCCTGTACTTCATCGGCGGTATCATCAAGCACGGTAAGGCCCTGAACGGCTTCACCAACCCGTCGACCAACTCCTACAAGCGTCTGGTCCCAGGCTTCGAAGCCCCGGTCATGCTGGCCTACTCGGCCCGCAACCGTTCCGCCTCGATCCGTATTCCATACGTCGGCAGCCCGAAAGCGCGTCGTATCGAAGCCCGCTTCCCGGACCCATCGGCCAACCCGTACCTGGCCTTCGCAGCCCTGCTGATGGCTGGTCTGGACGGTATCCAGAACAAGATCCACCCAGGCGATGCTGCCGACAAGAACCTGTACGACCTGCCGCCTGAAGAGGCCAAGGACATCCCGCAGGTTTGCGGCAGCCTGAAAGAGGCCCTGGAAGAGCTGGACAAAGGCCGTGCGTTCCTGACCAAAGGCGGCGTGTTCTCCGACGACTTCATCGATGCCTTCATCGAGCTGAAGAGCGAAGAAGAAATCAAGGTCCGCACCTTCGTGCACCCGCTGGAATACGAGCTGTACTACAGCTGCTGATCCCATCGGCGCCTGGCGCCGGTGACATCAGAAAGACGGCCTTCTTCGGAAGGCCGTTTTTATTTGTACCTACCCGCGTTTCAGAAACTGCCTACAAGCAGTTCCCACACCAGCGCCCACACTCAGACCTCCCAGCACAAGGAGATCTGCATGTCTGCCTGCCACGCCCTACGCGCGCTTTGCCTGCCCCTGCTACTGGGCAGTTGCAGCGCCTCGACAGCACCGCACAATGAACTGCTGCCACTGCTCGTCGCCATCGAGCAACGTCTGGAACTGGCACGCTCGGTCGCCCACCACAAATGGGAACACGCCTTAGCCGTGGATGCTCCAGCGCGCGAACAACAGGTGCTCGCACAGGTTCGCCGCGCCGCCCCCGACTACGGCCTGAGTCCCGAACGCGCCGAAACCTTCTTCGCCGACCAGATCGAAGCCAACAAGCTCGTGCAATACGCCCTGCTCGATCGCTGGGCAGCGCGCGGTCAGAACAGCCTGTCGAGCACACGCGACCTGACCCATGAACTGCGCCCGCGACTGGACAGTTTGCAGTTCACCCTGCTCAACGAGCTGGCAGCATTGGACCGCCAGCCGCCAGCGGACTGCCCGCGCGCACTCGCCAACGCACTGATTCGGCGCACCCAGGACCCGCTGCGCCACCTGGCCCTGATCCGCGCCACCGGACAGCTGTGCAAAAAACATTGAGGCCGGCAATGCTCTATATTGGTGCATGAAAATCACCAAGCACTCAGGGTGCACACCAAAAAGGGTCGCATGAAACGATAAACCCATGAATCTTGGTCCGAATTTGCGCATTTCGAGGGGTTTATCAGGAAATTCCGCTTCTTTTCGGAGCCTTGGTTTGTTTCTTGCATTTTTTCTGTGAAGAGACTGGCATCAGCGGATTCACCGCATGCGCGGCATTGGCCGCGCCATTGCCTAGCAAGCGCCAAAAGAGGTCAACGACGCCTTATGACCATCAGCGATGCACAGCACCGTCTGCTTCTGGACAACCTGACCACGGCCACGCTCCTGCTCAACGCCGAGCTACGCCTGGAATACATGAACCCGGCGGCCGAGATGCTGCTGGCCGTGAGCGGCCAGCGCAGCCACGGGCAGTTCATCAGTGAACTGTTCACCGAGTCTGCCGAGGCGCTCAATTCACTGCGCCAGGCGGTCGAGCAGGCTCACCCGTTCACCAAGCGCGAAGCCCAGTTGACCTCGCTCACCGGCCAGTCGATCACCGTCGACTACGCCGTCACGCCGATCCTGCATCAAGGCCAGACCCTGTTGTTGCTGGAAGTCCACCCGCGTGATCGCCTGCTGCGCATCACCAAGGAAGAGGCACAGCTGAGCAAGCAGGAAACCACCAAGATGCTGGTGCGCGGCCTGGCCCACGAAATAAAGAACCCGCTGGGCGGCATTCGCGGCGCGGCGCAACTGCTATCGCGGGAATTGCCCAACGACGGCCTGCGCGACTACACCAACGTGATCATCGAGGAGGCCGACCGCCTGCGTAACCTGGTCGACCGCATGCTCGGCTCCAACAAACTCCCCTCGCTGGCCATGACCAACATCCATGAGGTGCTGGAGCGTGTGTGCAGCCTGGTCGAGGCCGAAACCCAGGGCGGCATCACCTTGGTGCGTGATTACGACCCAAGCCTGCCCGACGTGCTGATCGACCGCGAGCAGATGATCCAGGCGGTGCTCAACATCGTGCGTAACGCCATGCAGGCGATCAGCGGGCAGAACGAACTGCGCCTGGGCCGCATCACCCTGCGCAGCCGCGCGGTGCGCCAGTTCACCATCGGCCATGTGCGCCATCGCCTGGTCGCCCGCGTCGAGCTGATCGACAACGGGCCAGGAATCGCGCCGGAACTGCAAGACACCCTCTTCTATCCCATGGTCAGTGGTCGCCCGGACGGTACCGGGCTGGGCCTGGCCATCACCCAGAACATCATCAGCCAGCACCAGGGGTTGATCGAGTGTGAAAGCCACCCCGGCCACACCACCTTCTCGATCTTCCTGCCGCTGGAACAAGGAGCCAACGCCTCATGAGCCGCAGTGAAACCGTCTGGATCGTCGATGATGATCGCTCTATCCGCTGGGTGCTGGAAAAAGCCCTGCAACAAGAGGGCATGAACACCCAGAGCTTCGACAGTGCCGATGGCGTCATGGGCCGCCTGGCTCGCCAGCAGCCGGATGTGATCATCTCTGACATCCGCATGCCCGGTGCCAGCGGGCTCGACCTGCTGGCGCAGATCCGCGAGCATCACCCGCGTCTGCCGGTCATCATCATGACCGCCCACTCGGATCTGGATAGCGCCGTGGCGTCGTACCAAGGCGGCGCCTTCGAGTACCTGCCCAAGCCGTTCGACGTGGATGAGGCAGTATCGCTGGTCAAGCGCGCCAACCAGCACGCCCAGGAACAACAGGCCCTGGAAGTACCCCAGGCGTTGACCCGCACCCCCGAGATCATCGGCGAGGCGCCGGCGATGCAGGAGGTGTTCCGTGCCATCGGCCGCCTGAGCCACTCCAACATCACCGTGCTGATCAACGGCGAGTCGGGCACCGGTAAGGAGCTGGTGGCTCACGCCCTGCACCGCCACAGTCCCCGTGCGGCCTCGCCGTTCATCGCCTTGAACATGGCGGCGATCCCCAAGGACCTAATGGAGTCCGAGCTGTTCGGCCATGAAAAAGGCGCCTTCACCGGCGCGGCCAACCTGCGTCGCGGTCGATTCGAGCAGGCCGACGGCGGTACGTTGTTCCTCGACGAGATCGGCGACATGCCAGCCGACACCCAGACCCGCCTGCTGCGGGTATTGGCTGACGGCGAGTTCTACCGCGTAGGCGGCCATGTGCCGGTCAAGGTGGATGTGCGCATCATCGCCGCGACCCATCAGAACCTCGAATCACTGGTGCAGGCCGGCAAGTTCCGTGAAGACTTGTTCCACCGTCTGAACGTGATCCGCATCCATATCCCGCGCCTGGCTGATCGCCGCGAGGACATCCCGGCCCTCGCCCGTCATTTCCTGGGCCGCGCCGCCCAGGAACTGGCCGTCGAGCCCAAGCTGCTCAAGCCGGAAACCGAAGAGTTCATCCGCAACCTGCCGTGGCCTGGCAACGTACGCCAGTTGGAGAACACCTGCCGCTGGATCACCGTGATGGCCTCCAGCCGTGAAGTGTTGGTGGGCGACCTGCCACCGGAACTGCTCAACCTGCCGTCGGATGCCGCGCCTGTGACCAACTGGGAACAGGCCCTGCGCCAGTGGGCTGACCAGGCCCTGGCACGCGGCCAGTCGAGCCTGCTCGACAGCGCCGTACCCAGCTTCGAACGCATCATGATCGAGACCGCGCTCAAGCACACCGCAGGCCGGCGTCGCGACGCCGCCGTGCTGCTGGGTTGGGGGCGCAATACCCTGACGCGCAAGATCAAGGAGCTGGGGATGAAGGTCGATGGCGCCGATGACGATGAGGGCGACGAGCACTGATTCTCAGCGTTCAGCTGCCTGAACTGGCCATTCGCGGGTAAACCCGCTTCCACAAGACTGCGCAGCATCTGTGGGAGCGGGTTTACCCGCGATGCGTTTAAAGGGCCCTTGATTCACCCTCCGATGCACCGATCCTGTGCCTTCTGCACCTTGCGAAGGCATAAATCCCCTCGAAACCCGGCCAAATCCCCCTCAAAGCCCTGTGTTTCCGGGTTTTTCAAAACTGGCACGCCCCCTGCAATAGGTATTGTATCTCCAGTTTCGGGGGCCTCGGTACAGGCAGGCCGGGATATCCCCCTCTTTAATTCGTAGCGACACCCGCTTCGGGGACCTTGGTACAGGCAGGCCAGGAAATCCCCTTTTTATTCGCAGCCATGCAGCAGCTTCGGGGACCCTGGTACAGGCAGGCCGGGTGATCCCCCTTTTATTCCCAGCGGTATCCGCCTTTGGGGACCTCGGTACAGGCAGGCCGGGACTCCCCTCTTTTATTCGTGCAGGCGCACCTGCACCTTCCAACGCCCCGCGTCCTCTGCACCGGCCCACTCGCCACGCAGGGGACGCGCGGCCACCAGGGTCAGCAGCAAGCCCTTCTCACTCTTCTGCAAGCGCCATCCCACCGGTTTGCCCTGCAACATCAGTTGCCCACGCTGGGGCTTGCCTGAGGCCTGGAACAGCACAGCCACGCTACCCTCGACATTCTCACCATGCAGTTGCGGCTGTTCGTTGAACCACAGGTCCAAGCCGTCCTGCACCACCGCCACCTGTTCGAGCGCACGTTCCTGTGGCACGGTCAGGCGACCTATCATCAGGCCGACCATCACCCCGACGATAGCCAGCGACAGGATCATCCGCGGGAAGGCCTTCGATCGCACGTCCGCTTCGGGGGTAGAATGCTCGTCATCTTCACGCTTGGAGCCGTGCATGTTTCACGTCATCCTCTTTCAACCTGAAATTCCGCCGAATACCGGCAACATCATTCGCCTCTGCGCCAACAGCGGCTGCGCCCTGCACCTGATCGAACCGATCAGTTTCGAGCTGGACGACAAGCGCCTGCGCCGTGCGGGCCTGGACTACCACGAGTATGCCACGCTCAAGCGCCACGAAAGCCTGGCCGGATGCCTGGAAAGCCTGGGCAACCCGCGCCTGTTCGCATTCACCACAAAGGGCTCGCACCCATTCAACGAGGCGGCCTACAAGCCGGGCGACGCGTTCCTGTTCGGCCCTGAAAGCCGCGGCCTGCCGGCCGAGGTCCTGGACAGCCTGCCAGCCGAACAGCGCCTGCGCCTGCCAATGCGGCCAGGCTGCCGGAGCCTGAACCTGTCCAATACCGTGGCGGTGACCGTTTACGAAGCCTGGCGACAGAACGGCTTTGCCGGGAGCTGAGGGTTAACCACCGAACAACAAAAAAGCGCCTCGAGGGGCGCTTTTTCGTGTCCGGCAAACGTTACTGCACGGTTGGCGCTTCGCCAGCCTCCTGCATGCGCTGCATCTCTTGCGCGTACAGGGCGTCGAAGTTGACCGGCGACAGCATCAGGGCCGGGAACGAACCACGGGTCACCAGGCTGTCCAGGGTCTCGCGGGCGTAAGGGAACAGGATGTTCGGGCAGAACGCACCCAGGGTGTGGCTCATCGAAGCTGCGTCCAGGCCTGCGATCAGGAAGATGCCAGCCTGTTGCACTTCGGCGATGAACGCCACTTCGTCACCGTTCTTGACGGTCACCGACAGGGTCAGCACCACTTCATGGAAGTCGCCTTCCAGGGCTTTCTGGCGGGTGTTCAGGTCCAGCGAAACGCTCGGTTCCCACTGCTGGCGGAAGATCTGCGGGCTTTTCGGAGCCTCGAACGACAGGTCGCGCACGTAGATGCGCTGCAGGGAAAATTGAGGAGCGTTCGCGTCGGCTGCGCCGTTGTTCTGTTGATCAGTCATGGCAGATCCTTTTCCTAATGTTCTTGAATGCAGAGCGAATTCAGGCCGCCAGCAGCGCGTCGAGCTTACCCGCGCGCTCCAGGGCATAGAGGTCATCGCAACCACCGACGTGCGTACTGCCGATCCAGATCTGCGGTACCGAAGTGCGGCCGGCCTTCTGGCTCATTTCGGCGCGCACCTGGGGTTTACCGTCGACCTTGATCTCTTCGAACGCCACGCCTTTGCTCTGGAGCAGGTGTTTGGCGCGCATGCAGTAGGGGCAGTAGTCGCTGGAGTAGACGATGACGGGCTTCATATCACTTCACCAGGGGCAGGTTATCGGCTTTCCAGCTGGACACGCCACCGCTGAGCTTGGCAGCGGTGTAGCCAGCCTTGAGCAGTTCGCGACAAAGGGTGCCGGACTGCTGGCCCATTGCGTCGACGACGATCAGGGTCTTTTCCTTGTGTTTTTCCAGCTCAGCCATGCGGCTGACCAGCTTGTCCTGCGGGATGTTCAGCGCGCCGACGATGTGCCCAGCAGAGAATTCCTTGGACGGGCGGACATCGATCACCACGGCCTTGTCGGCGTTGACCAGCGCGGTCAGCTGGCCGGTGCTCAGGCTCTGGCCGCCACGACGCACTTCGTTGACCAGCAACAGGACCAGAAGAACGACGAAGATCGCCACCAGAATGAAGTGATCTGTCGCGAATTGAATCAGGTGAGCAACCATCGGCGGTGTTCCAGGCGATTGAAAATGGCGGCCAGTATACACAGCCCCTTATGACCACCAAAGCCCGCCAGGGCGCCCATGAACCCGGCTGCATGGCGCAAGTCCGAGTGCGCCGGTCGGGCAATGGGGAGGAATATTCGCCGCAGGTGGCGTATTTGCCCTAAAATGCGTGTCTTTATCATCTTTGAACAACCGTGAGTTTGATTGATGACGAGCACGCCTAAACCTCTGGTCCTGATCATCCTGGATGGCTTCGGTCACAGCGAAAAACCCGAATACAACGCCATCTATGCCGCCAACACACCGGTCTACGACCGCCTGCGCGCGACCCAGCCGCATGGGCTGATCTCCGGTTCCGGCATGGATGTCGGCCTGCCAGACGGGCAGATGGGCAACTCAGAAGTCGGTCACATGAACCTCGGCGCCGGGCGCGTGGTATACCAGGACTTCACCCGCGTCACCAAGGCCATCCGCGACGGCGAGTTCTTCGAAAATCCCGTGCTCACTGACGCTGTGGACAAGGCCGTGGGTGCCGGCAAGGCCGTGCACATCCTGGGTCTGCTCTCCGAAGGCGGCGTGCACAGCCACCAGGACCACCTGGTCGCCATGGCCGAACTGGCTGCGCAACGTGGCGCCGAGAAAATCTACCTGCACGCCTTCCTGGATGGCCGCGACACGCCACCACGCAGCGCCCAGTCGTCGATCGAGCTGCTCGACGCGACCTTCGCCAAGCTTGGCAAGGGCCGCATCGCCAGCCTCATCGGCCGCTACTACGCCATGGACCGCGACAACCGCTGGGACCGCGTGCAGGCCGCCTACGACCTGATCGTCGACAGCGCTGCCGAGTACACCGCAGACAGCGCCCTGGCGGGCCTCGAAGCCGCCTACGCGCGTGATGAGAGCGACGAATTCGTCAAAGCCACGCGCATTGGCGAGGCGGTGAAGGTCGAGGACGGTGACGCCGTGGTCTTCATGAACTTCCGCGCCGACCGTGCCCGCGAGCTTTCGCGCGTGTTCGTCGAGGCCGATTTCAACGAATTCCCGCGTGCGCGTCTGCCCAAGCTCGCCGCCTACATCGGTCTGACCCAGTACTCAGCCAAGATCCCGGCGCCCGCCGCCTTCGCCCCGGCCAGCCTGGACAACGTGCTCGGCGAATACCTGGCCAAGCACGGCAAGACCCAGCTGCGCATCGCCGAGACCGAGAAGTACGCCCACGTGACGTTCTTTTTCTCGGGTGGTCGCGAAGAGCCGTTCCCCGGCGAGGAGCGCATTCTGATCCCATCGCCGAAAGTCGCCACCTACGACCTGCAACCGCAGATGAACGCACCCGAGGTCACTGACCGCATCGTCGAGGCCATCGAGCAGCAGCGCTTCGACGTGATCGTGGTCAACTACGCCAACGGCGACATGGTCGGCCACACTGGCGTGTTCGAAGCGGCCGTCAAGGCGGTCGAGGCCCTCGACACCTGCGTCGGGCGCATCGTCGAAGCATTGGCCAAGGTCGATGGCGAGGCACTGATCACCGCAGACCACGGCAACGTCGAGCAGATGGAAGACGAGTGCACCGGCCAGGCACACACCGCCCACACCACCGAGCCGGTGCCGTTCATCTACGTCGGCAAGCGCCCGCTCAAGGTCCGCGAAGGCGGTGTGCTGGCCGATGTCGCCCCGACCATGCTCAAGTTGCTGGGCCTGGAGAAACCGGCCGAAATGACCGGCACCTCGATTCTGGTCGATCTTTAAGCGGCAAGCTGCAAGCTGCGAGTGAAGCGCACCCGGCTTTTTCTTGCAGCTTGCCGCTCGCAGCTTGCCGCTTGTACTACTAAGCGTTTTTTTTGCCGCGACGGGCGGGCATACTAGGCCAGTCTCCATCCCTGGTACGCCCAACCCCATGCTTCGCGCCCTCTTCCTACTCGCCTTGTCATGCCTGCTCGCCCCGGCCTTCGCTGCCGACGAGCGCGCACAGACCCAGCAACAGCTGGACGCCACCCGCCAGGACATCGCCGAGCTGAAAAAAATGCTGGGCAAGCTCCAGGAGGAAAAGTCTGGCGTACAAAAAGACCTCAAGACCACCGAGACCGATATCGGCAACCTCGAGAAACAGGTGGAGGTACTGCAACAAGAACTAAAAAAGACCGAGGGCGAGCTGGAGCGCCTTGATCACGAGAAAAAAAAACTCCAGAGCGCCCGCGTTGAACAACAACGCCTGATCGCCATCCAGGCACGCGCGGCCTACCAGAACAATGGACGCGAGGAATACCTCAAGCTGCTGCTCAACCAGCAGAACCCCGAGAAGTTCGCCCGCACCCTGACCTACTACGACTACCTGAGCAAAGCCCGTACCGAGCAACTACGCACGTTCAACGAAACCCTGCGCCAGTTGGCCAACGTCGAGCAGGACATTGGCCAGCAGCAGACGCAATTGCTCACCCAGCGTGCCGACCTCGACAGCCGCCGTCAGGCGCTCGAAGCCGAACGCGCGAAACGCCAGCAGGTACTGGCCAAGCTCAACAGCGATTTGCAGGCGCGCGACCAGAAGTTGCAGGCCCGCGAGCAGGACCAGGCCGAGCTTGCCCAGGTGCTCAAGACCATCGAGGAAACCCTCGCCCGCCAGGCGCGCGAGGCCGAGCAAGCACGCCAACGCGCGCTGCTGGCCAAGCAGGAAGAAGAACAGCGGCGCAAGGCCCAAGCCCTGGCCGCCGCCCGCGACGATGCGCCCGAAGAGGCCCCGAAAAAGGCCCGCTCCACGCTCGGCCCAGTGGTTTCCAGCGACGGCGCCAGCTACGGCGGTGCATTTTCTGCGGCCCGCGGAAAACTTCCATGGCCCGTCAATGGTCGACTACTGGCACGTTTCGGTGATGCGCGCGGTAGCGATGCACGGGCCAAATGGGATGGCGTGATGATCAGCGCCAGCGCCGGCACTCAAGTACACGCCGTACACGGTGGGCGCGTGGTATTCGCCGACTGGTTGCGTGGCGCCGGACTTCTGGTCATTCTCGACCATGGCAACGGTTACCTGAGCCTGTACGGGCACAACCAAAGCCTGCTCAAGCGTGCCGGCGACGTGGTCAAGGCCGGCGAGGCCATCTCCACCGTCGGTGACAGCGGCGGCCAGGATTCCGCTGGCCTGTACTTCGCGATTCGCCAGCAAGGCCGGCCTACCGACCCTGCGCAATGGTGCCGGGGTTAGGCACCGACTACTTTTACGGCGCGCCGTCACACACCGCGCCGATGCTCCGGCAAGGAGCGCCAACAGGATCAGGAGTTCGTTCGACATGCTGCACTCGCCCCGCCTTACCCAGCTGGCCCTGACCATCGCCCTGGTCATCGGCGCGCCCCTGGCCACTGCCGCCGAGCCGGCCAAGCCAGCCGTTGCCGCCAAGCCGGCGGCGGTCCCGGCCACCGAGGTGACCGCCAAGGCGCCGCTGCCGCTCGAAGAGCTGCGCACTTTCGCCGAGGTCATGGACCGCATCAAGGCGGCGTACGTCGAGCCTGTGGATGACAAGACCCTGCTGGAAAACGCCATCAAGGGCATGCTCAGCAACCTTGACCCGCACTCGGCCTACCTGGGCCCAGAAGACTTCCAAGAGTTGCAGGAAAGCACCAGTGGCGAATTCGGCGGCCTGGGCATCGAAGTGGGCATGGAAGACGGCTTCGTCAAGGTCGTTTCGCCGATCGACGACACTCCCGCGTCGCGCGCCGGCATCGAGGCCGGCGACCTGATCGTCAAGATCAACGGTGCCCCGACACGCGGCCAGACCATGACCGAAGCGGTCGACAAGATGCGCGGCAAGATCGGCGAGAAGATCACCCTGACCCTGGTACGTGACGGCGGCACCCCGTTCGATGTGACCCTCGCCCGCGCGGTGATCCAGGTCAAGAGCGTGAAGAGCCAACTGCTGGAGAACGACTACGGCTATATCCGTATCACCCAGTTCCAGGTCAAGACCGGCGACGAAGTAGGCAAGGCCCTGGCCAAGCTGCGCAAGGACAACGGCAAGAAACTGCGCGGCGTGGTGCTGGACCTGCGCAACAACCCCGGCGGCGTGTTGCAGGCGGCGGTAGAAGTGGCTGACCACTTCCTCACCAAGGGCCTGATCGTCTACACCAAGGGCCGTATCGCCAACTCCGAACTGCGCTTCTCGGCCGATCCGGCCGACGCCAGCGAAGGCGTGCCGCTGGTGGTGCTGATCAACGGCGGTAGCGCCTCGGCCTCGGAAATCGTCGCCGGCGCCCTGCAAGACCAGAAGCGCGCGGTGCTCATGGGTACCGACAGCTTCGGCAAGGGCTCGGTGCAAACCGTGCTGCCACTAGCCAATGACCGTGCGCTTAAACTCACCACCGCCCTGTACTTCACCCCTAACGGCCGCTCGATCCAGGCCCAGGGCATCGTGCCGGACATCGAGGTGCGCCCAGCCAAGCTCACCGCCGAGGCCGACACCGAGAACTTCAAGGAAGCCGACCTGCAAGGGCACTTGGGCAACGGCAATGGCGGCGCCGACCGCCCGACCGGCAGCACCAAGCGCAAGGAACGCCCACAGGACAACGACTTCCAGCTCAGCCAGGCCCTGAGCCTGCTCAAGGGCTTGAACATCACCAAGGGCGACTGATACTCCCCATGCGTTATCTGTTGTGTCTGCTGTGCTGCCTGTTGGCCGGCGTCGCGCAAGCGGCCCCGGCCAGCAAGGCCTACATGAGCATCATCATTGACGACCTAGGCCAGAATACCGAGCGCGACGCACGCACCCTGGCACTGCCGGGGCCGGTTACCCTGGCAATCATGCCCGATACCCCGCATGCCACGGATTTCGCTCGCCAGGCCCACAAGGCCGGCAAGACGGTGATCCTGCACATGCCCATGGATCCGGCCACCGGCCCCTACGCCTGGCACCCCGAGTTACCCTTGCCGGAACTGGCGAGCCGACTGGACGCAGCATTGGCCAAGGTGCCCTATGCCGCCGGCATCAACAACCACATGGGCAGCCGCATGACCTCACAACGCGAGGCCATGGCGTGGTTGATGAGTGAGCTGCAACGCCGCAAGCTGTTCTTCGTCGACAGTCGTACCAGTGCCTCCACGGTGGCCGGCGCCCAGGCCCAAGCTGTGGGCCTGGCGCACGTCTCCCGCGATGTCTTCCTGGACGACGAACGTACGGTCGAGGCCATCGACCGCCAGTTGCGTCTAGGCGTCGAACTGGCGCGGCAGCAGGGCTCGGCCGTACTGATCGGCCACCCCTACCCCCAGACGCTGCAAGTACTGGAGCGTGCGCTGCCTCGGCTGAAGGCTGAAGGGATCGAACTGGTGAGTATTGCGCAAATGATTGCCGAGCGTGCCAATCAGGCCATGCCTGCCCATGGCAAGCATGGCCGCTATAGCAATCGCTAGGCACCTCAGTCGAACGGGATGATGCCTTCGGCCTGCTCCAGGGTGAGCTTGCCTCGGTGCACCCTTACGCCACTGCCGGGTTGGCTGCTATGGCGTCGCTGACCCCAGGTTTTCAAATGGCCAACGGTAAATTCCCGTGCCAGGGCATCATCCGTAGCCACATGGAAGTGCGCTGCCCAGATACTTCGCCCTTTGGTGTCTCCAGGCTGCATCAAACGCTGGATTTCATACTCGTCGAACTTCGTGTGGTTAGCCATGGACCGACGCTCTACGTAACGCACCTTGAGCAGTTTCTGGTCATGCAGAAAACGCAGGGCTTCGGCAGTCGGGTATTTGGTATTGGTGTACAACGTGATCAGCTTCAACTGTTTCTCAGCGTTCAGCTTATCTGCTGCGGCCTCCAGGCTTTTGATCAACGCAGGATTGGCGTTTTCCTCATTGAGCCTAACCGACTCACGGTTGAGCTTTTTCATCTGCTGGTCGAAAAGCTTGATGATCAGCGAGGCCTTGATATCGTTATTGACATAATCAGCCGCCTTGAGCACGAGTGCGTCATTTTCATCCAGCAAGCGTTGCACTTGCATGGCCGTATCGTCGGATAGACCTTCAGGCTCAAGCGGGACTGCCGGTTCCTGACGCTCCTGCCACTCGCCATCACGCCAATCGAAGATGGCAGATACGCTCCGATCGACCGGATCAAGCACTTCAAGCAGGCGCTCCCCCTCTACCTCCCGCTCGGTACCGATCAGAAGCTGCCCTTCGGCGTTGCGCACTATCTGCTGGTGCTCATGCGTGACAGCGTAGGCAACCCGCCTAGGCGTAACTACACCACCCTCTTGCTCCTGGATCGCATCGACCAAACGCGTGCCCGCATCGAGTTTGAGCTTTTCCAGCTCGATGAAATAACCTTCCAGAATTTGAAAGTCAACGAGCTCAGCGTCTTCGTTGACAATACCGCTGTAGTTGAGCAGGGCTGCGGTGTATTCGTCCCAGGCCTCCTGAAGGATGGAAATGCGGTCTTCGACCGACAAGTTGGTGAAATCAAGTTCGCCATGCGCACCTGCCGCATTACGCAGGGCAGTTCCGATCAGTTCATCACGGAGTTGGGCGATACGGCGCTGGCCCATAGGTGCATCGAGGTGCAGGGCCAAGTCTGCAATCACCGTTGCCTGATGATAGCGCAACTGCACAGTGCTGACTCTGCGCTCCTTGGTCAGCTCTGCCGCAGTCACGATCTTCGTATTGCCCAACTTGATCTGTAGATCAGCAGGCGTGTCGCTCAATAGCACATCCAGGTTCTCGGACGCTTTAAGCATGCGATCCTGGAAGGCCCTCATGTTCTCTAGTTTCTGGCGATAAAGGCCATAGGCCTCACGCACCTCGCCTATCGGCTGCCCCTCCAGGCGCTGCTGTAGATCAAAATACTCCTGGTAGTCAATCAGCTCGGTCAGCTCATTGAAAATTAAATGGTTGTTGGCAATTTGCCGGCTCTGACTGTCCTTTTTCCGCGCCACCAACTGCTCATCCAGGCCGACTCGAAAACGTGTGAACTTGGGCTCTTTTAGCCGCTCATAACTCGTCAGCAGTTGTGCATCAAGAGATACATTCCCCTCGATCAGATGAACTGCCTGATCGCGCTTGGCAAGCAGCTGAGCACTGTCTTGGGCGAGACGCTCATCGTAGAGGGCCACCATCGCCACCGAATTATCCAGCGCCTGCCCCTGACCTAGCGACGCTTGCTTGGCCTGCTCTCTGCTCCGCAACGCTTTTAGATTGGAGACTTGCCCTTGCAACTTGAGTACTGCAGGGGATAGCGCGTCGAACTGGTCCGCGTTGCTCCGGATTTGATCAGCGAGCCGGTCGGTTTCTTGTATCAGATTCTCATAACGCTCTTTAAGTCTCGCACGCGCATCGCGTCTTGGCGGCATGCCTCCCGCGAGACGCAGCGAACCATCCACTCGCCAGACACCCGTCGTCGAGGTCAACCACGGCCCGTATCCGCCTTTACCATCCTGCACGCGCACGCCCTCATCAGACACCTCGACGGGATAGGCATACCCTGTCATGGTTGCATACAACTGACCGTCGATCAGGTACAAGCCCGCGTTATCACCGGTGGTCAGCAATGCCGATTGGGACAGCTCAACCCCCGAGCGCATGGCCAGCAGGGCCTGTCGCTGCGCAGGGGGTATCCAGTTGAGCCCTTGGTTGCCACGCCAAGAAAGATCGAGCTGGCGCCCCGGCAATTCCATCAGCGCGCCAACGGTGGCGGCAGGCTCAGTGCGCGGCAACACCGACATTTCGGCGAAGGCACCGCGCTGGGCGGCTCGCCCCTCGAACGCAGAGGCCTCCACAGGTCTGGCGCCACCCTCGACGGGGATGTTGGGTTGTCGGAGGTGCAGCAAACTCATGCCCAGGTTTAAGAGCAAATCCACCACCGCCGCCGATCGATTGAATTCGTTTTGTCGCTCAAGCGCTTGTAGGTCACTTTGCAGCGAGCCCAGCAACTGCGCCAGCCACGCCACGCTGGCCACCGGGCCGCTCAGCACCTGGGTCACGACATCAAACAGCAGCCAGGCCCCTTCGGTAAGTGTCTCCCAGCGCCGTTCTGCGTTGGACGTGGACTGCATGTCCGCGATCTCCACCAGCAAGTCGCGGTTAGCGTCGTAGAGTCTTGCGTCAAGGTCGCGGATCCAGTACTGCACGTGAATCACGGGTGGCTCGGGGCGCTCGGGCAATGCGTAAGGATCGATGCCAATGCTGCTCAGGTGCGGCTCGCTGAAGCCGCCGCGGTCATAAATATGGCGAACCTGCGGATCCATCCAATCCAGGATGCTGTCCTGCAACAGCGGAGACTGCTGAATGTGCTCGAGCAATGCGCCCAAACTTGCGTACTGGCGAAGCGTGTCCTGCTTGTACAGCGGTCGATACAGCAGCACCAGACGAGGCTCAGCGCAGTACAGCAAATACATGCCACGCACCTGCTCATGCCGCGTGGACTGCGGCTGACGCTTGAACGCCAGGGGTATTAGGACCACACGCGGCGATAACGAGTCCTGATGACCGTTGCAGAAATCAACCACCGCCTGCAGACCATCATCGGTGATTTTGCCGTTGAGCTTGGCTGTAAGGGCGCTGAACCACAAGCTGCTGCGCCACTCCCTGGCAAAGCGCTGTAGCCGCAGCGGACGATGCTGCGGGTCATCCAAGTGTTCGGCGACATACACCGGGTAAGTACCGCCAATATCGACCTGACTTACCAAGCGCCTGGCGGCATCGGCATCCAGCCATGCAGGCCCGGCCTCGCCGTTGGCATGACGAATACGTGAAATCGAAGCATTTTTTAGCGCGCCAAGATTGCCGATGGCGAACTCGGTCAGGCTTTTTTCGCCCACGATTTCGATGGGCTCACCACCACCGCTCCCCCCCCCGGATCCGCCAGGCATACCGTGCGCCACGAAGAACTCGAGCATCAGGTCATCGGGCGACGTTTCTTCGTTGTAGTCAAGACGCATCCGGTCGACCAAACGCTGCCTGGCGTAGTGCTGCAAGCTATGCACCCCATCCAACGCAGCAACGCCGTCAGCGTCCAGATTAGCGATTGCCAGCTGATGCAATGCGTACTGGTAAGCGAAGCTGTCACGGCTTGAGCCGGCACTTATCCCCGGGGGCACATGGACCGCTGGAGTATCGTCGGGGTAAGCCGCGAACCACTGCGCCGGGTCGCTCAATTGGGCGAACAGCCGCTCAAGTGCGGCAACGTCGACCAAGCGCCCGTAGCACACCTGCTCGACCTGGGTGAACATAGTCTCCAGCAACAACGCGGCTTGCTGTGCGAACACATCACCCTCGACCGGGAACGCCTGCCAAGCCATTTCATCGAACCGGTAGTTGAGAGCCAATTCGTTGCGCAGGGCCACGGCGAAGGCGCTCATCGACTCAAACCTGCGCACCGTTCCCGAGGGAGCGCACCACAACACCACCTGACGCTCGTCCCACTCACCGGTTACCAGCAAATGGCAGAGCATGTGGTCCCAACGCTCATCACCCGCCTTGAGGCTGGCCTGCACGAAACTCACCGGCGGCTGATCGCTGCCGCCACGCAGCACGCCACGGATACAAGCCTGCTCCTGCGCATCCAGGCCCTGCAAAGACAAACCACGCAACAGAGACGTCCTCAACAACAGCTGGATCCAACGGTCTCGGCTGACACCCGCTTCACCGATTCCTTTCCAGTAATCGAGTTGCGCGTTGCAGAAGTGTTGCGGCAATTGCTCGATCAACGCATTGAGCGATGCGCTCAGGTCAGGGAGCTGGCGCGTATCCAGAGCATGTGTGGAACCGTAGAAGCGGTAGGGCTCGACTAAGCCGAGGTTGTGATGACGCCCTTGCACAGGCTGCAGGTCAACGCTGTAGCTCTGTAGAAAGCCTTGGAGTAGCCAGTCGACGATTGGCTGTGTGGTCCAGTAGGGCGTCGAAGGGTCGGGACTGTCTAACATGAACACATCGGCAGAGGGCAGGGTCGGCTGCGCGAAAGCGAGCCATGGCAGTTCCGCCTGCAAGGCCTTGAGCAACTGTTCGCTGGCGACTTGGCGCAGCGTGGGGCGAGCGCTGAAATGCAACGCAACTGCTCGGTTGAAATCAAATGTAGGGGCGCTGGAAGTAGGCATGCGTATGCTCCTGATTGATGAACAGCCAGCATCACGCTCCAGTTCGCGCTTCAGGTGTTACATATTGCATGCAGAATCGAAAAGGCCCTGCTTGTGGCAGGGCCTTCTTCCAGGGCTTATCACGTGTACACACGCCCAAACAACTGGCTGAATCAGGCTGGGCTGTTCCACAGCTCAGCGAACACAGCCTGCGCCTGCGTCAAACGGCCTCGATGCAACCGCTCGCCACGCTCAGCCAGTGCCTGAGCATCCTGCCAACCCATGAAACGCTGCTCCCACGTTTTCAGATGACCTGCGGTGAACGCCGCCGGCAGCGCATCGTGAGTTGCAAAATGAAAGTGCGCAGCCCAGATGATCTTGCCGGGCTTACCGCCCGGAGCGCCGCGCAGTTGGATCGAATATTCGTCCATGGCTGAACCGTCCTTGAGCAGTTGGCGATTACCTTTGCTCTTGATCAGCAACCGTTTTTGTTCGTGCAAGTAGAGCAAGCCGTCCGCTTCAGGGTAAGGCGTGTTGGCATAAGCCTTGACCAACAGGTCCTGACGCCGCTGCGGCCAACTGCCCAGAACCTCGACCAGTTTTTTGTGGGAGAAACCGCCTTCTTCGGCCAAGGCACCAGCAAGCCTTTCGAGACGATCAATATGATCGTCAACCGTGTTTTTCAGGTCGCGAATGTTCAGGCCTTGGCGGGTGAGTGCCTCCAGTCTCTGCTCCAGCGGTTTATCCAGGGCAAGCTCATCGAGCGCTTGCTTGACCAATTCCGCCCGAGCACCGTCGGGAACCACGGGGACCGGCACACGCTCGATCCAGACCCCCTCCACCAGGTCGAAGCGTTTGAGCACGGCATGCTCAAACGTTCGACCGGCTACCTCGACAACAGGGACACCATCGACATCGACCTCGCGACCTATGGCAATCTGGCCATCGCGGCCATACACCACGCGTTGCTGGGACTGTTCGATGGGATAAGGACGACGCTGGGGCGCCAAGGGGACTCGGCTTTCCAACGCCCGTGTCGCGTCGATCAGCATGGCATTGGCCGACTGCTTCAACGCCTTCATATCCCGCTCGAAGGCCTCCAGCATTGCCAGGTCAACGAACGCACCCCCCTCACGCTTGATGTCGATGGCGTTGATGATCGCGGTGCTGTACTCATCCCACGCCACCTGCAACACTTCGATCCGGTCGGCTGCCGACAGATTGCTCAACGGCAGTTGCGCGTGGGCATTGGAGGCGACACTCAGCGCTGGGCTCATCAGCCGCTCGCGATAGCCCAGCAGCGTCTCGTATGCCCCTTCCTGCTCAAGCCCTAGGGACAGTTCCATGTGGTAAGCAGCCAGTTCGAAGATCATGTCTTGCGTCGTGATCGTACGGTTCGCGATCCAATCGCCGAGGGTAACGGCCTGACCATTACCCTCGGCGGCCGGGACCATTACATGATTTTCAGGCACCTGCACGATGTACTCATCCAACACGGCACTGGCTTCGACCATTTGCTGGCTAAACTCGGCGGCTAAGGGCAAATGCCGCTTGTACTCCATGTAGAGATCCCGCACCTCGCTGATCCGATGGCCGTGGATCGCTTTTTCGAGGCGAAGTAGCTCAGGGGAATCGGCAATCGTCGCCAGCCGCGCGATTATATTGTTGCCGTATCTGACGATCTCGACGCACGAATCCAGTCGCAACGCCGCCAGCATCTCTTTCGAGTGACGAGAAACAAGCGCAGGATGCCGGGTTTTCAACTCGATCGCGCTATCAAGCCGCGTGATCAATTGCTTGTTCTGGTCGATCAACTCCCTTAGCGCTTTCACGTAATTCAGTGTTGCCTCTCGGTATTCAGCCTGCTTGCCGGCGATACGTCCCTGGACATCTGCTACCAACTGAGCACGTTGCTCGGCTTTCTCATCCGGCAACTGACTGAACCTGTCCAGCAGGGCGGCGAGCCTATCGAGCTCAGTTGTCAACTGCTGGATCTTGAGTTGCAGCCCCTGGGTTACCGGATGGCGCGCCTGCAAATCCTTGATCTGCGCATAGCAATCACTCAGCACGCGGTCAAATTGCCCTTGCGGCGCACCCCGTACGCGCCGCCCAGAACCACCAAACAGGAAGCCATCGGCCCTGACACGCCAAACGCCATCATCCACCAGCAGCGGGCCTGGTTCTCCGTGCGGACCAACGATGCGTCGCCCATGATCGTCATGCAACACCTGGTAGGACTTACCGCCGATCACGACATAAAACCGATCGCCCACACGCGCAAGACCGTTGGCCCGAATAGCATTCGTCAAATCAACGTTCGCCACGTAGGGCTCCAGAGTCTTGCTTTGTGCGGCAGGCCCCTGCCCCCAGCCATGGCCTTGCGAAACAGGACCTACCTGCTCGTAGAGCGAGCCAATGGTCTGACTCAAAGCGAATTCAGCCTGGGTCAAGGGTAGAGTGGCCAGGTCACCACGCGGGATGGCCCTGTAGACCGACTCGCCATGCAATACCCGACTGGGGGCGGCAACCTCAGGCTGGCGTTCGTGCAACAACGCCATTGCCACGGCCACGGCGACGTTCGCGCCCAGCAGCGTATCGGAAACACCACGCTCGGCATCGGAGGTTCTTTCGAGAAATGGCGAGAGCAAGCCCACCAAAGCGGCCACGCGCCCTAACAGCCCCGGCAACACGGGTGCGGCCAAGTCGAAGCACAGCCAGCCGAACTGCTTCAGCACTGCCCAGCGATGCTCTGCGTTGGACACCGACTGCCGATCCGCCAGTTCGACCACCGCAGCCCGCTTGCTGGCGAACATGCGCACGTCGATATCGGCCAAATAAGGGTTGAGCCTCAACCTTGGTGGCTCAACGCGCCCAGGCAGGATCGACGTGTCGAAAATCGGTCGATGCAAGTGTGGTTCGAGAAAACCGCCATTGGCATAGATGGCGCGCGCGTCTTCAGGTAACCAGGCCAGCACGCTGTCCTGCAACTCTCCAGGCTGGCTTACGGCAGCCATCAGTCCCGCTTGATCGTTGAACTGCAACAGTGTGCGTTGCGCATACAGCGGCCGATACAGCAACACCACCGACGGTTGTTTCAGCACGATTGCGTACATGCAGGCCACCGTGTCCAGTTGCGGGCGGTCTGACTGCGCCTGAAAGGCCAGTGGGGCGATATCCACATTCTCCTTCAAGTCCCTTGCGCTGCGGCAAAACTCCGCCAGCGCAGACCAGGCACTTTCGCTCAATTGGCCCTCGACCTTCGCCTTCAGGGCATCGAACAACAAGCCCGAGCGCCATTCGCGACCAAACAGCTGAGCGCGCAAGAGGAGTGTGCTGGGCTCATTGAGCACTTCGGCAGCGTGTTGCGGATAGGTACCGCCAATATCCACCTGTTCGATCAGCCGCGTGATGTAGACCGGGTTCATCCAGTCCATGATTTCCTGTTCCTGCCGGTGCCTGATGCCACTGACGACACCGCCAGAGAGGGCGTCCAGATGGCCGATGGCAAGCTCGGTAAGGGTCATGCTGCCCGCATCCTTGAGCGTGACAGGCAATTCTGGGTCCACAGAGGGATCAGGGATGGACACCGAGAGAATCAGGTCGTCCGGGAAGTAGTTGGCTTCGACCGGGTAGTCGGCAAGCAGCTGTTCACGCAGCCGACGCGCCGCATAGGCATGCAGATCTTCCAGATCACCCAGGGAGCTCTGCCCCTTGCTCAGCGCCTGCTCGATCGACGCATCCAGTAAAGCCTGCTGATACTCGAAGCGGTCACGACTGCTGGCGGTGAGCAGCCACTCGGGCAAGGCTGCGGCTGCGCCGATGGGGGCAGAGCGGTCCTCGTTGAGGAACAGTCGCGAGGGGTCACTCAACATCCCCATCACCGCTTCCAGCTCGGCACCGTCGGCCAATGCCGACAACTGAACACCCTCGATATCTTCAAGTAGCAGGTTCAGCAACATGCCTGATTGCTGCATGAAGACATCACCGTCCAAGGCACAACGGCGCCACGTGAGCTTGTCGAACCGGCAACCCCGTGCAAGAGACTCATGCAGGGCCGCGCTCAACGCAGCCAGATCGCCGAAGACGCTGATCGCGCCAGCAGGCGTACACCACAGGATCAGCTTGCGTTCGTCGCGCTCGGCCTCGATCAGCAAGTCCCCCGGCATGAACACCTGCTCGCTGTCGTCAGCGTCCCAGGAAAACGTCAGCGCACTGACTTCAATCCCGGTCCTGCCGAGCAGCACCTCGTTCAAGTAAGAGCGCTCGTCATCCTCCAGCCTGGCCCGCTTGACGCTATCGGCCAAGGTCATGCGCAGCGCCTGCTGCATCCAGCGGTGCCGGCCAACGCCATGCTCATCGGGGTTCGGGCGGGCCTCGGCGTTCCAATAGTCGAGTTGCGCTCGCTGAAAAGCCTCGATCAGCGACGCCAGGATGTCATCGAAAACCGCATTCATTTCAGACAAGCGCATGTTCAAGGCCTGCAAGCCACTGTGCTCGACCACTTCGTCGAGGCCCTTGGCGGGTGCCCCGGTACTCAGGTATTGCGACTCAGTGAATGCCGTAGCCCGGCCTTGCACCAGCCCGTCAAGTAGCACAGAGCCCAAGCCCTGGAGCTCGATCTTGTCATCACGGATGAAGGCCACGCTGAAGCCTGCGACTGAGTCGATCTCGGGAAAATACGTGGGTAACTGCGGATAGCGCTCGACGAGCGCCTGGAATAGTTTGGCATCGAGCACCTGGCGCAACGTCGGGCGAGTTGCGAACTGCAGGGCGATAGCGTCTCTGAGCGTGAGGGTGGCAGGGTTTTCGGTGGGAAGGGTCATGCGCTTGGCTCCAGCCAGATAAAGAAGCCAGTACCTTGTGCAACCCTGCCACCGAACAGGTGCTACATAAGTCTTCACCTGCCAGGCACGCTACCTGGCAGGTGAAAGGTGCATCCTCAGCTGTACACGCGCCCCAGCAACTGTCGGTGGCTTTCGAACTGATCCAACACATCGCGCACGATCTGCTCGCGGGTAAAGCCCATCAGGTCGTACTCCTGACTGCCATCGTGCAGGTACACCTCGGCGCGGTAGAAGCGCTGGCGCACTTCAGGCTCGCCTTCGACCGGCGCCTCGCTCGGCGCAGCCAGGTAACCGTCTAGGCTGGCTTCATAGACGAACGGGTTGCCCTCCTCCATCAGCACCCGCAGGCCCATCATGCTGCGCGCCTGACCAACCCGGGTTTCCACTTCGAAGCCCAGGGTGCGCAACTGTTCCGCCGCCTCCTTGAGCGCAGGGCTGACCTGCTTGTCCATGAAGCGCTGTACCACTGCCTGGGTCGGCTGCAAGTCGAGCTGGCTCAGGCGCTCGCTGAAACCGCGCCGGCCACGCGCGGCCAACTCGGCGCGCTCGCTTTCGACGGCGACGTCCTGCTTCATGGCCTTCATCAGGCCGAACATGAACAGCACCAGCACCACCGAGAACGGCAAGCCGGCCAGCACCACCATGGTCTGCATGGCCTCGAAGTTGCCGGCGAACAGCAGGCCAATGGTCACCAAAGTGATCACCACCGACCAGAACACCACCATCCAGTGCGGGGCGTCTTCGTCCACCTGGCCGCCTTTGCACGACAAGTTGGCCATCATCACAGCGCCGGAATCGGCTGGGGTGAGGAACAGCACGAAGCCCACGAATACCGCCACACCAATCACGATCTTGGCGGCTGGGAAGTACTCCAGCAATTGGTAGATCGACATCGACGGCTGTTCGAGCGCGGTCTTGCCCAACTCCACCGCCCCTTGGTTGATCACCAGGTCCAGCGCGGTGTTGCCGAAGATCGACAGCCACGCCAGGGTGAAGCCCAGCGGGATCAACAGCACGCCGCTAACCAGCTGGCGCACGGTACGACCCTTGGAGATACGCGCGATGAACATGCCCACGAACGGGCCCCAGGAAATCCACCAGGCCCAGTAGAACACGGTCCACAGACCCAGCCAGCGCTCGGACTTGTCGCCCGAGCCTTCGTATACGTAGAGGTCGAAGGTCTTGAGCACCAGGCCGTTGAGGTAATCGCCGATGTTCTGCACGAAACCATTGAACAGGTGCAGGGTGTTGCCGGCTAGCAGGACGAAGATCAGCAGACCGCTGAAGAGCAGGATATTCAGGTTGGACAGGCGACGAATGCCGTTCTCCACACCCGACACCGCCGCCACGGTGGCAACGCCGGCCATCATCAGGATCACCACCAGCAGGTTGGTCTTGCTGTGGTCCATACCGAACAGGTATTCCAGGCCTGAGGCCACCTGCATCGAACCAATACCCAGGTTGGTCACCAGGCCCAGCAGGGTCACGAACATGCCGAAGATGTCCACGGCATGCCCGGCACCGCCTTTGACCCAACGCTCACCGACCAGCGGATACAGCGCCGAACGCAATGCCAGCGGCTGGTTATGGCGATAAGCGAAGTAGCCCACGGCCAGGCCTACCAGGGCGTAGATCGCCCAGCCGTGCAGACCCCAGTGCAGGAAGGTCAGTTGCAGGCCCTGACGCGCAGCTTCGAGGCTGGCGGGCGTGCCCTCGGGCGGATTGAAGTAGTGATCCAGCGGTTCGGATGCACCGAAGTACAGCAGCGAGATACCAATACCGGAAGAGAACAGCATGCCGGCCCAGGCGCCGTAGCTGAAATCGGGGGTGTCGTCCTTGCCGCCAAGCTTGAGCTTGCCGAAATCGGAGAAGGCCAAGTAGATGACGAACAGCAGGTAACCGCAGATCACCAGCATGTAGTACCAGCCGAACGTGCGCGTCAGCCACTTCTGGGCAACGCCAAGCACTTGGCCTGCGGTTTCGGGTACAGCGATCAGCAAGGCAGTCAGAACAAGGATCATCATCGCCGAGGTGAAGAACACCACGCGATTGACCCGTACCCGCTCGGCGGGGGGCTTAGTCAGGGAGGCAGAACTCATTGCACGAATGCTCCGGGGAGTGCGGCAGTGGAGGCTAATCAGTCTTTTCCCGAGCAATTGGTGCCATAGCCCCACTGCTACAGGTGTTATAAAAGCACCCTGAAAACCGTGATCCCGAATAGAACGCTGCAAAAAAACCAGACCGGAGGACTGCCGCGATGCCGCACCCTGCATCAACAGTGCGCGCATTCGCCACAGCCACCTGGCCCGCTCCAAGGGCCGACCGCGCAGTCGATGACCGCTCGGCAGAATCTGTCATTCGCAGCGCCCGTGCCCGTCAACGCCTTGTATTCCGGGGGTTACGCGATTTTCCGGGGTGCCAATCCGTGTCCCTTTGACCGCCTGAAAAACTGTCAATGGCACAAATTGTCGCAGAGCTTATTCTTTATTGATTGAACGTTCAATCAAAACAAAATAGACTGGTCTTCGCCGAGTCAGCCGCTGGTCGTCTGCTCGCAGGCCTGAGGAGAAAGCAAGATGCCCAAGGTCGGTATGCAACCCATCCGCCGCCAGCAGTTGATCGAAGCCACCCTGCAGGCGGTCGATCAGGTCGGACTGGGAGATGCCAGCATTGCGCTGATTGCCCGTTTGGCCGGTGTGTCGAACGGCATCATCAGTCACTACTTTCAGGACAAGAACGGCCTGATCGCAGCGACGATGGGCTACATCATGAGCATGCTCAACGAGGGCGTGGCCGCACGCCGCCAGGCCCTGACGGACGACAGCCCGCGCGCCCACCTGAAAGTGATCATCGAGGGCAACTTCGATGCCAGCCAGGTGAATGGCCCGGCGATGAAAACCTGGCTGGCCTTCTGGGCCTCCAGCATGCACCAGCCGGCTTTGCACAGGTTGCAGCGGATCAACGATCACCGCTTGTACTCCAACCTGTGCTGCCAGTTCCGCCGCGCCTTGCCGCTCTACCATGCGCGCAAGGCCGCCCGCGGCCTGGCAGCCTTGATCGACGGACTCTGGTTGCGTGGCGCCTTGTCGGGTGATGAGTTCGACACCGATCAGGCGATACGCATCGCTTACGAATACATGGATCTACAACTGGCTAAACAGCACACCCTGGGCACTCATGGCCAGGCCGCTGATTCAACGCGCACGGCGAACGCCAACCCGGCAGGAGCCTGACGCGCCAGCCAACCACTCACTGCACTTGCGAGGACACTATGGCCCGTTTCGGAACGCAAAAACTCTACATTGATGGTGCTTACGTCGACGCTGGCAGCGACGCCACCTTCGAAGCCATCAACCCGGCCACCGGCGAAGTCCTCGCCCATGTGCAGCGTGCGACCCAAGCCGACGTCGAGAAGGCCGTCGAAAGCGCCGAGCGCGGCCAAAAAGTCTGGGCAGCGATGACCGCCATGCAGCGTTCGCGCATTCTGCGCCGCGCCGTCGACATCCTGCGTGAGCGCAACGACGAGCTGGCCATGCTGGAAACCCTGGACACCGGCAAGGCGTACTCCGAAACCCGTTATGTCGACATCGTCACCGGCGCCGATGTGCTTGAGTACTACGCAGGCCTGGTGCCGGCCATCGAAGGCGAGCAGATCCCGCTGCGCGAATCCTCCTTCGTCTACACCCGCCGCGAGCCGCTGGGCGTGACCGTGGGTATCGGCGCCTGGAACTACCCGATCCAGATCGCCCTGTGGAAGTCCGCCCCGGCGCTTGCCGCCGGCAACGCGATGATCTTCAAGCCGTCGGAAGTCACCTCGCTGACCACCCTGAAACTGGCCGAGATCTACACCGAAGCTGGCCTGCCGAACGGCGTATTCAACGTCCTGACCGGCAGCGGCCGTGAAGTCGGCACCTGGCTGACCGAGCACCCACGCATCGAGAAGGTTTCCTTCACCGGCGGCACCACCACCGGCAAGAAAGTCATGGCCAGCGCCTCGAGCTCGTCGCTCAAGGAAGTCACCATGGAACTGGGCGGCAAGTCGCCGCTGATCATCTGCGACGACGCCGACCTGGACAAGGCCGCCGACATCGCCATGATGGCCAACTTCTACAGCTCCGGCCAGGTCTGCACCAACGGCACCCGCGTGTTCGTACCGGCGACCATGAAAGCGGCATTCGAAGCCAAGATCGCCGAGCGTGTAGCGCGTATCCGCGCGGGCAACCCGGAAGACGAGAACACCAACTTCGGCCCGCTGGTCAGCTTCGCCCACATGGAAAACGTGCTGGGCTACATCGCCAAGGGCAAGGCAGAAGGTGCCCGCGTGCTGTGCGGCGGCGAGCGCCTGAGCGAAGGTGACTTCGCCAAGGGCGCCTTCGTGGCCCCGACCGTGTTCACCGACTGCACCGACGACATGACCATCGTCAAGGAAGAGATTTTCGGGCCGGTGATGAGCATCCTCAGCTACGAGACCGAGGAAGAAGTCATCCGCCGTGCCAATGACACCGAATACGGCCTGGCCGCGGGTGTGTGCACCAACGACATCACCCGCGCCCACCGCATCATCCACAAGCTCGAAGCCGGCATCTGCTGGATCAACGCCTGGGGTGAATCGCCGGCAGAAATGCCGGTCGGTGGCTACAAGCAGTCCGGCGTCGGTCGCGAGAACGGCATCAGCTCGCTGGCTCAGTACACGCGCATCAAATCGGTCCAGGTCGAACTGGGCGGCTACTCGTCGGTCTTCTGACAGACCGCTGCAAGCCGCTAGCTTCAAGCTGCAAGAAAGAGCCGGTCGGCGTCAGGCCACCGGCCCTTGCAGCTCCAATCCATCGCGAGCTTCACCTGGCTGCTTTTTCTTGCAGCTTGTCGCCCGAAACTCGCCGCTGCTTCCGGAGGAAGCCTCATGGAATACGATTACATCATCGTCGGTGCCGGTTCCGCCGGTAACACCCTGGCCACCCGCCTGACCGAAGACGCAGGCGTCAAGGTCCTGCTGCTGGAAGCCGGTGGCCCCGACTACCGCTTCGACTTCCGCACCCAGATGCCAGCCGCGCTGGCCTTCCCGCTGCAAGGCCGGCGCTACAACTGGGCCTACGAGACCGACCCTGAGCCGTTCATGGACGGCCGCCGCATGGAATGTGGCCGTGGCAAGGGCCTGGGCGGCTCCTCGCTGATCAACGGCATGTGCTACATCCGCGGCAACGCCATGGACTTCGACGGCTGGGCAGAGCTGCCAGGCCTGGAAGACTGGACCTACCTGGACTGCCTGCCGTACTTCCGCAAAGCGGAAACCCGAGACATCGGCCCGAACGACTATCACGGCGGCGACGGCCCAGTCAGCGTGGCCACGCCGAAAGCCGGCAACAACCCGCTGTTCCACGCCATGGTCGAAGCTGGTGTACAGGCCGGCTACCCGCGCACCGAAGACCTCAACGGCTACCAGCAGGAAGGTTTCGGCCCGATGGACCGTTCGGTGACCAAGAACGGCCGCCGCTCCAGCACCGCCCGAGGCTACCTGGATCAGGCCAAGAAACGCCCGAACCTGACCATCGTCACCCACGCCCTGACCGACCGTATCCTGTTCGACGGCAAACGCGCCGTTGGCGTGACCTATCTGGTCGGTGACAGCGAGGAGCGCATCGAAGCCCGCGCGCGCAAGGAAGTCATCGTCAGCTCCGGGGCCATCGCGTCGCCGCAGTTGCTGCAACGCTCCGGCGTTGGTCCGCGCGCCCTGCTCGAAAGCCTCGACATCCCGGTGGTCCACGACCTGCCCGGTGTTGGCGAGAACCTGCAGGACCATCTGGAGCTGTACCTGCAGTACGCCTGCACCCAGCCGGTGTCGCTGTATCCTTCGCTGCTGTGGTGGAACCAGCCGGCCATCGGCGCCGAGTGGCTGTTCAACGGCACCGGTATCGGCGCCAGCAACCAGTTCGAGGCAGGCGGCTTCATCCGTACTCGCCCCGAGTTCAAGTGGCCAAACATCCAGTACCACTTCCTGCCGGTCGCGATTAACTACAACGGCTCCAACGGCGTGAAGGAGCACGGCTTCCAGGCGCACATGGGTTCGATGCGCTCGCCTGCCCGTGGGCGTATCCAGGCCAAGTCGAAGGATCCGCGCCAGCACCCAAGCATCCTGTTCAACTACATGTCCACCGAACAGGACTGGCAGGAATTCCGTGACGGCATCCGTCTGACCCGCGAGATCATGGCCCAGCCGGCGCTGGATCCGTACCGTGGCCGCGAGATCAGCCCAGGCGAGCACGTGCAAACGGACGAAGAACTGGACAAGTTCATCCGCGAGCATGCCGAAACCGCTTTCCACCCATCCTGCTCGTGCAAGATGGGCACCGACGACATGGCCGTGGTCGATGGTGAAGGTCGCGTGCATGGCATGCAGGGTCTGCGTGTCGTCGATGCCTCGATCATGCCGCTGATCATCACCGGTAACCTCAACGCCACCACGATCATGATCGCCGAGAAGATTTCGGACAAGATTCGTGGCCGCAAGCCGCTGCCACGCAGCACGGCCAAGTACTACGTGGCAGGTGATGCACCGGTGAAGGGCAAGCCGATGCGTGAGGTGAAGCAGGCGTAAGCCTGTACTGGCCTCTTCGCGGGCAAGCCCGCTCCCACAGGGACTGCACTGCCCTTGAGGCCAGTGGTATTCCGGTGGGAGCGGGCTTGCCCGCGAAAGGGCCCACTCCGGCAACACAAGAAAAGGCACCCTTCGGGGTGCCTTTTTTCATATGCAGAAACGCTTTACAGCCTGCCAATTCATCAGGTTAGAATCGATTGGCACGCGACCTGCTAGTTCATCTTTGCAGGTCGTCACCCCCCGCGATGTATCGGAGTAATTGCCCTTGGATGCGAGCACCATCAACAGCCTGTTCCTGATCGGCGCACTGCTGGTCGGAGCAAGTATTCTGGTCAGCTCGCTGTCATCGCGCCTGGGCATCCCCATTCTCGTCATCATCCTCGCCGTCGGCATGGTCGCCGGGGTGGACGGTGGCGGCATCATCTTCAACAACTACCCGACCGCCTACTTGGTGGGTAACTTGGCCTTGGCCGTAATCCTGCTGGACGGCGGCCTGCGCACCCGGGTAGCGAGCTTTCGCGTCGCCCTGTGGCCAGCCCTGTCGCTGGCCACGGTTGGCGTGCTGATCACCACCGGGCTGACGGGCATGATCGCCGCCTGGCTGTTCAACCTGAGCCTGATCCAAGGCCTGCTGATCGGCGCCATCGTCGGTTCCACCGACGCGGCGGCAGTGTTCTCGCTGCTCGGCGGCAAGGGCCTGAACGAGCGGGTCACCGCGACGCTTGAGATCGAATCGGGCAGCAACGACCCAATGGCGGTATTTCTCACCGTCACCCTGATCGACATGATCGCCAGCGGCCAGACCGGCCTGCACTGGAGTTTGCTCACCCACCTGGTTCGCGAGTTCGGCATCGGCAGCCTGCTGGGCCTGGGCGGCGGCTGGCTGATGCTGCAACTGGTCAACCGTATCAACCTGGCGGGCGGGCTGTACCCGATCCTGGTCGTGGCGGGCGGGCTGGTGGTGTTTTCGCTGACCAACGCCCTGCACGGCAGCGGCTTCCTGGCCGTGTACCTATGCGGCCTGGTGCTGGGCAACAAGCCGATCCGCAGCCGTCACGGCATCCTGCATATGCTCGATGGCATGGCCTGGCTGGCGCAGATCGGCATGTTCCTGGTGCTGGGCCTGCTGGTCACGCCCCATGACCTGCTGCCCATCGCTGTCCCCGCGCTGTGCCTGGCCCTGTGGATGATTCTGGTGGCGCGCCCACTTTCGGTGGTCGCGGCGCTGTTGCCGTTCAAAGCGTTCCATGGCCGCGAGAAAGCCTTCATCAGTTGGGTAGGCCTGCGCGGCGCGGTGCCGATCATTCTCGCAGTGTTCCCGTTGATGGCCGGCCTACCGGACGCGCAGCTGTTCTTCAACCTGGCGTTCTTCATCGTGCTGATCTCGCTGCTGGTGCAAGGCACCAGCCTGCCGTGGATGGCCAAGCTGCTGAAGGTCACCGTACCGCCGGACCCGGCGCCGATCTCGCGCTCCGCACTGGAGGTGCACATCACCAGCGAGTGGGAGCTGTTCGTCTATCGCCTGGGCGCCGAAAAGTGGTGCATCGGCGCCGCCCTGCGCGAGCTGAAAATGCCCGAAGGCACGCGGATTGCCGCGCTGTTTCGCGGTGAGCAGCTGTTGCACCCTTCGGGCAGCACGGTGCTGGAGGTCGGCGACATGCTCTGCGTGATCGGCCACGAACACAACCTGCCGGCACTGGGCAAGCTGTTCAGCCAGGCGCCACAGCGCGGCCTGGACCTGCGCTTCTTCGGCGACTTCGTGCTCGAAGGCGATGCCGAGTTGGGTGCGGTGGCCACCCTGTATGGCCTGAAACTCGATGGCCTGGACGCGAAAATGCCGCTTGCGCAGTTCATCCGACAAAAGGTCGGAGGCGCTCCAGTGGTAGGCGATCAGATCGAATGGCACGGCACGATCTGGACGGTCGCGGTCATGGACGGGAACAAGATCCAGAAAGTCGGCGTCAGATTCCCCGAAGGAACCCGGCCAAGCCCTGGGTTGTTCCTCTAAACTCCGATTGGCCTTGTCGTACAAGAATGCTGCCTATGTCCCTGCGCGTTTATTGCCACGCAGCCCTGCTTGGGCTGTGCCTGACCCTGTCGTTCGCCGCCACCGCGGCGCAGGTCCCGACTACCCCTGGCATCCAGAACAGCCTCGACAAGATCGCCGAGCGCAAACTCCCTGAAGCCGAACAGAAAGCCGTGCAGCAGGTGCTGGAACAGACCCTGGCACTGCTGTCGAGCAAGGAAGACAGCGAGCAGAAGCTCGCCGACCTCAAGCAGCAGTTGGCCGGTGCGCCACAACAGATCCGCGAAAGCCAGCGCGAGCTGATCAAGCTCAAGGGCGCGGTCAGCGTACCGGTGACCCAGCGCTACGCCAGCCTCAACGTGCCGCAACTGGAGCAGATGCTCAGCGAGCGCAGCACCCAGCAAGGCGAGCTGCAAAAAGCCCTGACCGATGCCAACAGCCTGATCATCAACGCCCAGACCCGCCCAGAGCGCGCCCAGGCCGAGATCAGCGCTAACCAGACGCGCATCCAGCAAATCAACAACAGCCTCAAGTCCGGCAAGGACAATGGCAAGCCGCTGACCAGCGACCTGCGCAACCAGCTCAACGCCGAGCAAGCCTCGCTCAACGCCCTGACCCTGCTGCGCCGCCAGGAGTTGGCCGGCAACAGCCTGCTGCAAGACCTAGGCAACGCCCAGCACGACCTGCTGATTGAGCGTGCCGCGCGTCTGGAACAAGAAATCCAGGACTTGCAGACGCTGATCAACGACAAGCGCCTGGCCCAGTCGCAACAGACCGTCACACAGCAATCGCTGGAAGCGCAAAAGGCTGGCGGCAGCACCCTGCTGGCCAATGAAAGCGCGGCCAACCTCAAGCTCTCCGACTACTTGCTCAAAAGCACCGACCGCCTCAACGAACTGACCCAACAGAACCTCAAGGCCAAGCAGCAACTCGACAGCCTGAGCCAGGCCGACCAGGCGCTGGATGAGCAGATCAACGTGCTCAAGGGCAGCCTGCTGCTATCCAAGATCCTCTACAAGCAGAAACAGGCCCTTCCGCACCTGAAACTGGACCGTGACCTGGCCGACCAGATCGCCGACATCCGCCTGTACCAGTTCGAGATCAACCAACAGCGCGAACAAATGAGCAGCCCGTCCAGCTATGTCGACAAGCTGCTGGCCGCCCAGCCCCAGGAAGATGCCACGCCAGCGTTGCGCAAAGCCCTGCTGGAAGTGGCGATCACCCGCAGCGACCTGCTCGAACGGCTGAACCGCGAGCTGTCGGCCCTGCTCAACGAGTCGATCACCCTGCAACTGAACCAGAAACAACTGCTCGGCACAGCGCAGAACCTGCGCACCACGCTTGAAGAGCAGATGTTCTGGATTCCCAGCAACAAGCCACTGGACTGGGAATGGCTCAGCTACGTGCCGCAACGCCTGGCTGATCAGGTCGCCAGTCTGCCGTGGGGCTCGGGAGTCAGCGAAGTAGCCGATGGACTGATTCAGCGGCCGCTGCTGTTCCTGCCGCTGCTGCTAGTGATCGGCGCACTGCTTTGGCGGCGCAAGGCGCTGTACCGGCGCCTGGGCAAGGTCCACCAGGACATCGGCCACTTCAAGCGCGACAGCCAGTGGCACACGCCCCAGGCGATTCTCATCAACATCCTGCTGGCCATGCCGCTGGCCCTGGCCCTGGCCCTGGGCAGCTACGCCCTGCAAATCGACGCCCGCGGACAAAACGCCAACCTCGGTGCGGCGCTGTGGCAACTGGCCCAAGCCTGGCTGGTGTTCTACACCGCCTACCGCATCCTCGCCCCCGGCGGGGTCGCCGAGATCCACTTCCGCTGGCACAAGCCGCAGGTCGAATTCCTACGTGCCTGGGTGCGCCGGTTGGGGACCGTGGTCATGGCCCTGGTGGGCGTGGTGGCCGTGGCCGAACATCAGCCTTCGGCGCTGGCCGACGACGTGCTGGGCATCGGCGTAGTACTCGCTTGCTACGCCCTGATGGCCTGGTTGCTGAGCCGCCTGCTGCTGAGCAGCCCGGCGCACCGCAATACCTCGCTGTTCCGCAAGGCGGTCGGGGTGGCCTTTACCGCATTGCCCATCGCGCTGTTCGTGGCGGTGTGCTTCGGCTACTACTACACCGCGCTCAAGCTCACCGACCGGCTCATCTACACCCTGTACCTGCTGCTGTTCTGGCTGGTGATCGAGGCGGCCTTCGTGCGCGGCCTGTCGGTCGCAGCGCGGCGCCTGGCCTACCAACGCGCCCTGAGCAAGCGTCAGGCGGCCAAGGAAGGGCTCGATGGCGAAGTGGTGGTCGAAGAGCCGACGCTGGACATCGAACAAGTCAACCAGCAGTCGCTACGCCTGATCCGCCTGGCCTTGCTGGGTGGCTTCATCGGCGGGCTGTACTGGGTGTGGGCAGACCTGATCACGGTGTTCGCCTACCTGAACAACATCACCCTCTACGAATACACCAGCGGTACAGGCGCGGCGGCCAGCATGGTGCCGATCAGCCTGGGCGACCTGCTCGGCGCACTGGTGATCGCCGGCATCACCATGGCCTTGGCCAGCAACCTGCCGGGCCTGCTCGAGGTGCTGGTGCTGTCGCGCCTGAACCTGGCCCAGGGCAGCGCCTACGCGATCACCACGTTGTTGTCCTATGTGATCGCCGGGGTGGGCATCGTCAGCACCCTGGCCACCCTCGGCGTCAGCTGGGACAAGCTGCAATGGCTGGTGGCGGCATTGTCACTGGGCCTGGGCTTCGGCATGCAGGAGATCTTCGCCAACTTCATTTCCGGCATCATGATCCTGTTCGAGCGCCCGGTACGCATCGGCGACACCATCACTATCGGCAATTTGTCCGGCACGGTGAGCCGTATCCGCATCCGCGCCACCACCATTACCGACTTCGACCGCAAGGACATCATCGTCCCCAACAAGACCTTCATCACCGGCCAATTGATCAACTGGTCGCTGACCGACACAGTCACCCGGGTCACGCTGAAGCTGGGCATCGACTACGGCTCGGACCTGGACCTGGTCCGCGACCTGCTGCTCAAGGGCGCCCACGAAAATCCACGGGTACTCAAGGACCCGGAGCCGATCGTGTACTTCCTGAACTTCGGCGAAAGCTCACTGGACCATGAGCTGCGCATGCATGTGCGCGACCTGGGCGACCGCAACCCGACCCTGGATGAGCTGAACCGCTACATCAATCGCGAGTTCAAGGCCCACGACATCAAGATCTCAGTGCGCCAGGTGGAGGTATTCCTGATGGATACCAAGAACGGCAAGCAGCAGTTGATCCCCATGGACGGCAAGCCTGATAGCACACCTGGGGCCTGAAACGCCTCGAATACTTTATTCTGTGGTCATTCCGCGCGAGGGGCCTTACCGCCAGCCCTTGGCATCGATTTCCAGGAGCAGCCCGTGACGACCCTCGACCACCTGACCTTCGACAACCGCTTCGCCCGCCTGGGCGATACGTTCTCCACCGAGGTTCTGCCCGACCCCATCGCCGAACCGCGACTAGTGGTCGCCAGCGAGGCCGCCATGCGGCTGCTCGACCTCGACCCAGCCGAAGCCGAACTACCGGTCTTCGCCGAGCTGTTCAGCGGCCACAAGCTGTGGGCCGAGGCCGAGCCTCGGGCAATGGTCTATTCCGGCCATCAGTTCGGCGCGTACAACCCACGCCTGGGCGATGGCCGCGGCCTGTTGCTGGGCGAGGTGGTCAATGACCTGGGCGAGCACTGGGACCTGCACCTCAAGGGCGCAGGCCAGACGCCTTACTCGCGTATGGGTGACGGCCGTGCGGTGCTGCGCTCCTCAATCCGCGAATTTCTCGCCAGCGAGGCGCTGCACGCCCTGGGCATCCCCAGCAGCCGCGCCCTGTGCGTGATCGGCTCAAGCACCCCGGTGTGGCGCGAAACCCGTGAAAGCGCCGCCATGCTGCTGCGCCTGGCCCAGAGCCACGTGCGCTTCGGCCACTTCGAATACTTCTACTACACCAAGCAGCCCGAGCAGCAGCGCGTGCTGCTCGAGCATGTGCTGCAACAGCATTACCCCGAATGCCTGGATGCCGAGCAGCCGTTCCTGGCCATGTTCCGCACCATCGTCGAGCGCAACGCCGAGTTGGTCGCGCGTTGGCAGGCCTATGGTTTCTGCCATGGGGTGATGAATACCGACAACATGTCGATCCTTGGCATCACCTTCGACTTCGGTCCCTACGCCTTCCTCGACGACTTCGACGCTAACTTCATCTGCAACCACTCCGACGACCGTGGCCGCTACAGCTACGCCAACCAGGTGCCGATTGCCCACTGGAACCTCAGCGCCCTGGCCCAGGCGCTGACCACAGTGATCGAGGTGGAGCCACTCAAGCGCACGCTGGAGCTGTTCCTGCCGCTGTACCAGGCCCACTACCTTGACCTGATGCGCCGTCGCCTGGGTTTGACCTGCGCCGAGGACGACGACATGGCGCTGGTCGAGCGCCTGTTGCAACGCATGCAGAGCGGCGGCGTGGACTACACCTTGTTCTTCCGTCGTCTGGGCGATCAGCCGGTGGCGGAGGCGTTGCAGCAGGTGCGCAATGACTTTATCGACTTGGCCGGCTTCGATGCCTGGGGCGCCGAATACCTGGCCCGTTGCCAGCGCGAGCCGGGTAACGCCGAAGGCCGGCGCGCGCGCATGCATGCGGTCAACCCGCTGTACATCCTGCGCAACTACCTGGCCCAAAAAGCCATCGAGGCCGCAGAAGGTGGTGACTACAGCGAGGTACGGCGACTGCATCAGGTGTTGAGCAAGCCGTTCGAAGAGCAGGACGGCATGCAGGCGTATGCCGAGCGGCCGCCTGAGTGGGGCAAGCACCTGGAGATCAGCTGTTCATCCTGAATCCTGGGGCTGCGCAACAACCCCAACATTATCAAGGAGATAAAATGTCCAACCCCCTGGTAATCCCCTGCCCCCACTGCAACGGCCTGAGCCGACTGCCCGCCGACCGCCTGGGTGACAGCCCAAAGTGCGGTCGCTGCAAGCAAGACATGCTGCTAACCCGCCCGTTCGACCTTAGCCAAGGCAACTACAGCGCCCAGATCAAGGGCGACCTGCCACTGCTGCTGGATGTCTGGGCCGACTGGTGCGGCCCATGCAAGAGCTTCGCGCCGGTGTTCGAGCAAGCCGCCCGCCAACTCACCGGCCGCTGCCGCCTGGCCAAGCTCGACAGCGAAGCCAACCGCAACCTGGCAGGAGAACTGGGCATCCGCTCGATCCCCAGTCTGATCCTGTTTAAAAATGGCCGCGAAGTGAGCCGCCAGGCCGGCGCGTTGCCACTCCCGTCATTGCTGGAGTGGCTGCTCGGGCAGGGAGTCTAGGCGCTACGTTCGAGCAGATCGTGCAGTTCAACGAACTGCTGCGTCAGCTTGTGCCGGGGTTCCAGGTGGATCAGCGGCAGGCTGGCATGGTGGGATTCGCGCATCTTCACCGAACTCCCCAGGTACACCGGCAGTACCGGCAAGCCTTCGGCCAGCAGTTCGTCGAGCATTTGTTGCGGCAGGCTAGCCCGCGACTGGAACTGGTTGACCACGATGCCTTCGACGACCAACTCGTCGTTGTGATCTTCCTTGAGCTCGTCGATCTCAGCCAGCAGGCCATACAGTGCCTGACGGGAAAAACTGTCGCAATCGAAGGGAATTAGCACGCGATCAGCGGCAATCAGCGCAGAAACCGCATAGAAATTCAGCGCAGGTGGCGTGTCGATGTAGATCCGATCGTAATCGTCGTCGAGCGCTTCGAGCAGTTTGCGCAGCTTGTTGATCTTATGCTTGGCCTCAAGCTTGGGCTGTAGGTCAGCCAGCTCCGGTGTGGCGGTGACGACATGCAGATTGTCGAACGGGGTTTCGTAGATATCGACCGTGTTCTTCTTGGCGAACGGCCCGCTGGACAACGACTGCTTGAAGAAATCGGCGATGCCCATGGGGATATCGTCGCCAGTGAGCCCCGTCAGGTACTGGGTCGAGTTGGCCTGGGCATCCAGGTCGATCAGCAGGGTCCGATAGCCTTCGCTGGCACTCACCGCGGCCAGGTTGCAGGCAATGCTCGACTTGCCCACGCCACCTTTCTGATTGAATACCACGCGCCGCATGATTGACCTCCGTGTTTCAACGAATGCCCGAGTATGTGACCAGTGCTGCGGTTTAGCCAGCACCTTCGGGCATTTCCAGAGCCGCCAGCAGCTCGACGAACGCACGGGCCATAGCCGATGCCGACGCCTCACGGCGCACCAGCCAGACCGCCGTCATTGCCTCCTCGTCCAACAGCGTGCGGTACACCACGCCCTCGATGCGCATGCGCTGGAACGACGCCGGTAGCACCGACACCCCAAGCCCTGCCGACACCAGGCCGATAATCGTCATTGCCTCACCGGCCTCCTGGGCGAAGTGCGGGCTGAAGCCTGCCTGGCGCGCCAAATGCAGCAATTGCGCATGCAGACCACTGCCGTAGCTACGCGGGAAGAACACGAACGGCTCATGTGCCAGTGCCTGCATGTACAGCCCTTGCGCGCTACCAGCTGCCAACGGATGCGAGGCGTTCAGCACTGCTACCAGCGGCTCGCGGAACAGTTCGGTACAACGGATGCCAGCCGGCAAAGGCATCGGACGCATCAAACCGACTTCGATGGATTCGTCGAACACCGCCTCCACCACCTCACGGCTGCTCATTTCCTTGAGGTTCAGGTGCACCGAAGGGTAGCGCTGGCGGAACGCGTGAATCGCCCGGGGAATACGCGAGGTGAACGGCGCCGACGAGGTGAAGCCGATCTTCATCTCACCCAGCTCACCCAATTGCGCGCGGCGCGCCACGTCGGCCGCCTTCTCTACCTGCGCCAGCACCTGGCGGGCTTCCTCAAGGAACAGCCGCCCGGCCTCGCTGAGTTCGACGCGACGGTTGGTACGCTCGAACAAGCGGGCACCCAGCTCCTGCTCCAGGGCCTGGATCTGCTGACTCAACGGTGGTTGTGAGATGCCCAGTTGCTGGGCCGCGCGGCCAAAGTGCAGCTCCTCGGCCACGGCAATGAAGTAACGCAGGTGACGCAGCTCCATGATTGGCTCCGAACAAGTCGTATAACGTCTTAAACAGGTCGAACAATATATTGGATCTAATCATTAGCCAGCTATATGCTTTTTTCATCGCAGCACCGGCCCCGCGCCCGAGGTACCCTTTCGTGAGAACCGCCGCAGCCCCCTTTGCCCCCGAACCCGAACCTGCCGTGAACGACAGCTGGATCGAAAAAGGCACCCCCGCCTTCATGAAGACCGTACTGGCGCTGTTCAGCGGCGGTTTCGCCACCTTTGCCCTGCTCTACTGCGTACAGCCGATGATGCCGCTGCTGTCGCAGGAGTTCGCCATCAACGCAGCCCAGAGCAGCCTGGTGCTGTCGGTATCCACCGCCATGCTCGCCATCGGTCTGCTGATCACCGGGCCTATTTCCGACCGTATCGGGCGCAAGCCGGTGATGGTCTTCGCGCTGCTGTGCGCGGCGTTGTCGACCCTGGCCAGCGCGGTGATGCCAAGCTGGGAACTGGTGCTGGCCACGCGCGCCTTGGTAGGCCTTTCGCTGAGCGGCCTGGCGGCAGTCGCGATGACCTACCTGAGCGAAGAGATCCACCCACAGCACATCGGCCTGGCCATGGGCTTGTACATTGGCGGCAATGCCATCGGCGGGATGAGCGGACGGCTGATCAGCGGCGTGCTGATCGACTTCGTCAGCTGGCACACCGCGATGCTGGTGATTGGCGGCCTGGCGCTGGTAGCCGCGCTGGTGTTCTGGAAGGTGCTGCCCGAATCGCGCAATTTCCGCGCCCAGGCCATGAACCCACGCAGCCTGCTGGATGGCTTCGTGATGCACTTCAAGGATGCCGGGCTCCCATGGCTGTTCCTCGAAGCATTCCTGCTGATGGGCGCCTTCGTCACGCTGTTCAACTACATCGGCTACCGCCTGTTGGCTGGCCCTTACCACATGAACCAGGCGCTGGTCGGGCTGCTGTCGGTGGTCTACCTGTCGGGTATCTACAGCTCGGCCCAGGTCGGCGCACTGGCCGATAAGCTGGGTCGGCGCAAGGTGTTCTGGGCCAGTATCGTGGTAATGGCTGGCGGCCTGCTGATGACAATGACCAACCCGCTAACGCTGATCATCCTTGGCATGCTGGTGTTCACCTTCGGCTTCTTCGGCGCGCATTCGGTAGCCAGTAGCTGGATCGGACGCCGGGCCTTCAAGGCCAAGGGGCAGGCCTCATCGCTCTACCTGTTCTGCTATTACGCAGGATCTAGCGTGGCGGGGACCGCCGGCGGGATGTTCTGGCACCAGTGGGGCTGGAACGGTATCGGGCTGTTCATCGGCAGCTTGCTGGCCGTGGCGTTGGCAGTAGCCGTGCATCTGAGTCGATTGGCGCCGAAGTCGGCATAAGGCATTCGCGGTGCTCCGGCATTGCGACCACCGCGACTAGGCCCTCGGATCAGTTGATGATCTCGACAATATCCACATCCACTTCACGGCTCATCAAGTGCTTCTCCACCTCACCGGTCAGCTTGACGCGGGTCTTCTCGTTAAACGGCGTGGGTGGCAAGTCTTCATCGTCGATCTCGACGGTGATGGTGCCGGTGTTGTCCTTGAACTCGTACTTGTCGTCGTTGTTGATCTTCTTGGTGACGAAGCCTTGCAGCACGACCGGGGTATCGTCGGCAGCGTCGTTGGCCGCAGCGACGGTGGTCACGGCCTGGGCGCCAGGGCCGGTGTAGCCGGCAGCCAGGGCGGCCGTGCTGAACAGCGGGGCGAGGATCAGGGGCAGGTAACGGGCTTTCATGATGATCGGGTCCTGTTTGCGTTTTGATGCGCCCAGATTACCGACGATCGCTGAATTCAAACTTAATCCAAACAAACGCGGGACCAGCCCGCTTCCACGCCTGTACGTGGAAGCGGGCTGGTCCCGCGATAGGTAAGCGGTTTACCCGTGGTACTGCGCCGACAGCTCGTGCACGGCGTTGATGAACACGCCAGCGTGCTCAGGGTCGACTTCCGGCGTGATGCCGTGGCCGAGGTTGAACACATGGCCGCTGCCGTTGCCGTAGCTGGCCAGGATACGCGCCACTTCCTTGCGGATAGCCTCGGGCTTGGCGTACAACACGGTCGGGTCCATGTTGCCCTGCAAGGCCACCTTGTCACCGACGCGGCGGCGCGCATCGCCGATCTCGCAGGTCCAGTCCAGGCCCAAGGCGTCGGCGCCGGCTTCGGCGATGCTTTCCAGCCACAGGCCACCGTTCTTGGTGAACAGGATGACTGGCACCTTGCGCCCTTCGTGCTCGCGGATCAGGCCGCTGACGATCTTGCGCATATAGTTAAGCGAGAACTCCTGATAAGCCGCCGCCGACAGGTTGCCACCCCAGGTGTCGAAGATCTGCACCGCCTGCGCGCCCGCCAGGATCTGGCCGTTGAGGTAGCTGGTGACCGACTGGGCCAGCTTATCCAGCAGCAAGTGCAGGGCTTCGGGGTTGTCGTAGGCCATGGCCTTGGTCTTGCGGAAGTCCTTCGACGAACCGCCCTCGACCATATAGGTGGCCAGGGTCCAGGGGCTGCCGGAGAAGCCAATCAGCGGCACGCGGCCATTGAGTTCGCGGCGGATGGTGCTGACCGCGTCCATGACGTAGCCCAAGTCCTTCTGCGGATCGGGGATCGGCAGTGCCTCGATATCCGCCAGGGTGCTGACGACCTTCTTGAAACGCGGGCCTTCGCCGGTTTCAAAATACAGGCCCTGACCCATGGCATCGGGGATGGTGAGGATGTCCGAGAACAGAATCGCCGCATCCAGCGGGTAGCGCTCCAGCGGCTGCAAGGTGACCTCGCAGGCGAACTGCGGGTTCATGCACAGGCTCATGAAGTCACCCGCCTTGGCACGGCTGGCGCGGTACTCCGGCAAGTAGCGGCCGGCCTGGCGCATCATCCAGACTGGGGTGACGTCTACGGGTTGCTTGAGCAGCGCGCGCAGGAAACGATCGTTCTTCAGGGCAGTCATGTCGGCATCCGGAAAAAAAGTGCGGGCATTTTCTCAGACGCAGACGCAAAAGGCACGGCCAAGGCCATGCGTTTTGTCTATTGGGTGCCGTAGATCAAACGATCTTGTATACAAAAAATGGCTTTGGGGGCCGCTTCGCAGCCCTTTCGCGGCACCAGGCCGCTCCTACAGGGGTAGGACCGGCCCGAAAGGGCTGCAAGGCAGCCCGCAGGATGGATCAGACTTCGAGGTAATCCAGGATGCCTTCGGCAGCGTTACGCCCTTCGAAGATCGCCGTCACCACCAGGTCCGAACCGCGCACCATGTCGCCACCCGCGAAGATTTTCGGGTTGCTGGTCTGGTGCTTGAACTTGCCCTTCTCCGGCGCCACCACGCGGCCTTGGCTGTCCAGCTGGATACCGTGCTGCTCGAACCATGGCGCCGGGCTTGGACGGAAACCGAAGGCGATGACCACGGCGTCGGCCGGCAGGATCTCCTCGGAGCCTGGGATCGGCTCGGGGCTGCGACGGCCACGGGCATCCGGCTCGCCCAGGCGCGTTTCGACCACCTTGACGCCTTCGACCTTGTCTTCACCGACGATGGCGATGGGCTGGCGGTTGTAGAGGAACTTAACGCCTTCTTCCTTGGCGTTCTTCACCTCTTTGCGCGAGCCCGGCATGTTGGCTTCGTCGCGGCGATAAGCACAGGTCACCGACTTGGCGCCCTGACGGATTGAGGTGCGGTTGCAGTCCATGGCGGTGTCGCCGCCGCCCAGTACCACGACCTTCTTGCCCTGCATGTCGACGAAATCTTCCGGCGACTTCTCGAAACCGAGGTTGCGGTTGACGTTGGCGATCAGGAAGTCCAGTGCGTCGTGCACACCCGGCAGGTCCTCACCTGGGAAGCCACCTTTCATGTAGGTGTAGGTGCCCATGCCCATGAACACGGCATCGTATTCAGCGAGCAGTTGCTCCATGCTGATGTCCTTGCCCACCTCGGTGTTCAGGCGGAACTCGATGCCCATGCCGGTGAAGACTTCGCGGCGATTGCTCAGCACGGTCTTTTCCAGCTTGAACTCGGGGATGCCGAAGGTCAGCAGGCCACCGATCTCGGGGTTCTTGTCGAACACCACCGGGGTCACCCCGGCACGCACCAGCACATCGGCGCAGCCCAGGCCCGCAGGGCCGGCACCGATGATCGCGACACGCTTGCCGGTCGGCTTGACCTTGGACATGTCCGGGCGCCAGCCCATGGCGAACGCGGTGTCGGTGATGTACTTCTCGACCGAGCCGATGGTCACCGCACCGAAACCATCGTTCAGCGTACAAGCCCCCTCGCACAGGCGGTCTTGCGGGCACACGCGACCACAGACTTCCGGCAGGGTGTTGGTCTGATGGGACAGCTCGGCCGCTGCCAGGATGTTGCCTTCGGAGACCAGCTTCAACCAGTTGGGGATGAAGTTGTGGACCGGACACTTCCATTCGCAATACGGGTTACCGCAGCCCAGGCAACGGTGCGCCTGCTCGGCGGACTGCTGCGGCTTGAACGGTTCGTAGATCTCGACGAACTCTTTCTTACGCTGGCGCAGCAGCTTTTTCTTCGGGTCCTTACGGCCCACTTCGATGAACTGGAAGTCGTTACTCAGACGTTCAGCCATTTTTTCAAAACCTCTTAACAGCAGCTGCGAGCTACAAGCTGCAAGCCGCAAGACGATCACTTAAGCCGGGCAGGCCCCGCGCACGGGGCTTGCCACTTGCAGCTGCTTTTACTGCGGGTTGGCACGGGTGCTGGACAGCAGTTGCTTCAGATTGGCCGCCTTGGGCTTGACCAGCCAGAAACGTCGCACGTAGTCGTCCAGGTTCTCGAAGAGCTCACGCCCCCACGCGCTGCCAGTCTCTTCCACATACTCGCCCAGGACCCGCGCCAGGTGGCTGCGGTAGGCTTCCATCGCCTCACCACTGATGCGCTGGATTTCCACCAGCTCATGGTTGAGTTTGTCGACGAAGGTGTTGTCCATATCGAGCACGTAGGCGAAACCGCCCGTCATGCCAGAACCGAAGTTGTAACCGGTCTTGCCCAGGACGCAGACAAAGCCGCCGGTCATGTATTCGCAGCAGTGATCGCCGGTGCCCTCGACTACAGCGTGGGCGCCGGAGTTACGCACAGCGAAGCGCTCGCCAGCGGTGCCGGCGGCGAACAGCTTGCCACCGGTGGCACCGTACAGGCAGGTGTTGCCGACGATGGCGCTGTGCTGGGTTTCGAACGGGCTACCGGCAGGTGGCACGATGGTCAGCTTGCCACCGGTCATGCCCTTGCCGACGTAGTCGTTGGCGTCGCCTTCCAGGTGCAGGTTCAGGCCACCGGCGTTCCACACGCCGAAGCTCTGGCCCGCGGTGCCCTTGAAGCGGAAGGTGATCGGCGCAGCGGCCATGCCCTGGTTGCCGTGCAGCTTGGCGATTTCGCCCGAGATGCGCGCACCGATGGAACGGTCGCAGTTGCAGATGTCGAGGTTGAACTCGCCACCGGCCATGTCACGGATGGCTGGCAGCGCCATCTCGACCATTTTCTCGGCCAGCTCGCCCTGGTCGAACGGCGGGTTCTTGTCCACCTCGCAGAACTGCGGCTTGTCAGCCGGAATGTGCGCGCTGCCCAGCAGCGGGCTGAGGTCCAGGTACTGCTGACGCTCGGTGTCGCCCGGCAGCACGTCGAGCAGGTCGGTGCGACCGATCAGCTCGCCGAGGCTGCGTACACCCAGCTTGGCCAGCCACTCACGGGTCTCTTCGGCGACGAAGGTGAAGAAGTTGATCACCATGTCGACAGTGCCGATGTAGTGGTCCTTGCGCAGCTTGTCGTTCTGGGTAGCGACGCCGGTGGCGCAGTTGTTCAGGTGACAGATACGCAGGTACTTGCAGCCCAGGGCGATCATTGGCGCGGTGCCGAAGCCGAAGCTCTCGGCGCCGAGGATGGCCGCCTTGATCACGTCCAGGCCGGTTTTCAGTCCGCCGTCGGTCTGTACCCGCACCTTGCCGCGCAGGTCGTTGCCGCGCAGGGTCTGGTGGGTCTCGGCCAGGCCCAGCTCCCACGGTGCGCCCGCGTACTTGATCGAGGTCAGTGGCGAAGCGCCAGTGCCACCGTCGTAGCCGGAGATGGTGATCAGGTCGGCGTAGGCCTTGGCCACGCCAGCGGCGATGGTGCCTACGCCAGCTTCAGCGACCAGCTTGACCGAAACCAGCGCCTGCGGGTTGACCTGCTTGAGGTCGAAGATCAGCTGGGACAGGTCTTCGATCGAGTAGATGTCGTGGTGCGGCGGTGGCGAGATCAGGGTCACGCCCGGCACCGCGTAGCGCAGCTTGGCGATCAGGCCGTTGACCTTGCCGCCTGGCAGCTGGCCGCCTTCACCGGGCTTGGCACCCTGGGCGACCTTGATCTGCAACACCTCAGCGTTGACCAGGTATTCCGGGGTCACACCGAAGCGGCCGGTCGCGACTTGCTTGATTTTCGAGCTGCGGATGGTGCCGTAGCGCGATGGGTCTTCACCGCCCTCACCGGAGTTCGAGCGCGCGCCGATGCGGTTCATCGCCTCGGCCAGTGCTTCGTGAGCCTCGGGAGACAACGCGCCCAGCGAGATACCGGCGGAGTCGAAGCGCTTGAGGATCGCCTCCAGCGGCTCGACTTGATCCAGGGCCAGCGGCTGGTCGGCGACCTTGACCTTGAGCAGGTCGCGGATCATCGACACCGGGCGCTGGTCAACCAGCGTGGTGTATTCCTTGAACTTGGCGTAGTCGCCCTGCTGCACGGCGGCTTGCAGGGTATTGACCACATCCGGGTTGTAGGCGTGGTATTCGCCACCGTGGACGAACTTCAGCAGCCCGCCTTGCTGGATCGGCTTGCGCGCGCTCCAGGCTTCAGCTGCCAGCAGCTTCTGATCGCTTTCCAGGTCGACGAAACGCGCGCCCTTGATGCGGCTCGGAACGCCACGGAAGCTCAGCGCGACCACTTCTTCGGACAGGCCGATGGCTTCGAACAGCTGCGCGCCACGGTACGAGGCGATGGTGGAGATACCCATCTTCGACAGGATCTTCAGCAGGCCTTTGGAAATACCTTTGCGGTAGTACTTGAAGACCTCGTCCAGGTCACCCAGCACTTCGCCAGTGCGGATCAGATCGGCCAGCACTTCGTAGGCCAAATACGGGTAAACCGCCGAAGCACCGAAGCCCAGCAACACCGCGAAGTGGTGCGGGTCGCGTGCGGTGGCGGTCTCGACCAGGATGTTGCTGTCGCAACGCAGGCCCTGCTCGGTCAGGCGGTGGTGCACTGCACCGACGGCCAGCGAGGCGTGTACCGGCAGCTTGCCAGGGGCGATGTAGCGGTCGCTCAGTACCAGTTGGGTCTTGCCGCTGCGCACAGCCTCTTCGGCCTGATCGGCGATGTTGCGGATGGCCGCTTCCAGGCCGACGCTCTCATCGTAGTTGAGGTCGATCAGTTGACGGTCGAAGCCTTCGCGCTCCAGGTTCATCAGCGAACGCCACTTGGCGGGCGAGATGACCGGCGAGCTGAGGATTACCCGCGAAGCATGCTCGGGAGACTCCTGGAAGATATTGCGCTCAGCCCCCAGGCAGATTTCCAGCGACATCACGATCGCTTCGCGCAGCGGGTCGATCGGTGGGTTGGTCACCTGGGCGAACTGCTGGCGGAAGAAGTCGTACGGCGAACGTACGCGCTGCGACAGCACAGCCATCGGCGTGTCGTCACCCATCGAGCCGACTGCTTCCTGGCCCTGCTCACCCAACGGGCGCAACACCTGGTCACGCTCCTCGAAGGTGACCTGGAACATCTTCATGTACTGCTTGAGCTGGTCAGCGTCGTAGCTGGCCACGCCCTGGTCGTCGGTCAGGCTCGCCTGGATACGCGTGGCGTGCTGACGCAGCCAGCGCTTGTACGGGTGGCGCGACTTCAGGCGGTTGTCGATGGCATCGGTGTCGAGGATCTGGCCGGTCTCGGTGTCGACCGCAAAGATCTGGCCTGGACCAACACGGCCTTTGGCAATGACGTCTTCAGGCTTGTAGTCCCACACGCCGATTTCCGACGCCAGGGTGATGTAGCCGTTCTTGGTGGTGACCCAACGCGCCGGGCGCAGGCCATTGCGGTCAAGCAGGCATACCGCATGGCGACCTTCGGTCATGACGATACCGGCCGGGCCATCCCACGGTTCCATGTGCATGGAGTTGTATTCGTAGAAGGCGCGCAGGTCGGCGTCCATGGTCTCGACGTTCTGCCAGGCAGGCGGAACCAACATGCGCACGCCACGGAACAGGTCGATGCCGCCGGTGACCATCAACTCGAGCATGTTGTCCATGCTCGAAGAGTCGGAGCCGACGCGGTTGACCAACGGGCCAAGCTCTTCGAGGTCGGGGATCAGGTCGTTGGCGAACTTGGTGCGACGGGCCATGGCCCAGTTGCGGTTGCCAGTGATGGTGTTGATCTCGCCGTTGTGGGCGAGGAAGCGGAACGGCTGCGCCAGCGGCCACTTCGGCAGGGTGTTGGTAGAGAAGCGCTGGTGGAACACGCAAATCGCGGTTTGCAGGCGCTCGTCACCGAGGTCTGGATAGAAGGCCGCGAGATCGCGCGGCATCATCAGGCCTTTGTAGATGATGGTCTTGTGCGAGAAGCTGCAGATGTAGTGGTCGGCGTCGTGGGCGTTGGCCACGGACGAGCGGCGACGGGCACTGAACAGCTTGATCGCGAATTCCTGATCGCTCAGCCCTTCACCGCCGATGAACACCTGCTCGATCTGCGGCAGGCGCTCCAGCGCCAGGCGACCGAGGACGCTGGTGTCGATCGGGACCTTGCGCCAGCCGACCAGCTTCAGGCCAGCATTGACGATCTCGCGGTCCATGTTGGCGCGGGCGGCTTCGGCTTTGACCGGGTCCTGGTTGAAGAACACCATGCCAACGGCGTACTGCTTAGGCAGTTCGACGGCAAAATGCTCCTGGGCCACGGCACGCAGGAATTGATCGGGCTTCTGCATGAGCAGACCGCAACCGTCGCCGGTCTTGCCGTCGGCGTTGATGCCACCACGGTGGGTCATGCAGGTCAGTGCCTGCATGGCGGTTTGCAGAAGGTGGTGACTCGGCTCGCCCGCCATGTGGGCGATCAGGCCGAAACCACAGTTGTCCTTGAATTCTTCGGGATGGTACAGACCTGTTTTCATAGACACTTTCTCACCAGGTTCACCTCTCAACCGGAGGCAAATCTCTTTTTTAACAACCACTTACCATCCACGCCGATCAAACGCCAGCTTTTTTGCGGTGGCCATGGAAAACCATTGTTGCACAGCGACAGTGATGCCCACAAATTTTCATGTCTCATTACTGAAAATTTATGTCGCAATTTTGAATGTTTTTGCGCCATGCGCCGTGATAGCGGCTTGGCATGAGTCTGAAGCGTTTCAGCCATGACTGCAATGGAAGGCTTGTGGCCGGCAGTCTGGGACAGAAAAGCCTGCCGCGCTCAGGCGCAGCAGGCTAGTTGAAAGCTAGAAGTCGCTCAGCAACTGGGCGGCGGGGGTAATGCCGCCCGGAAGGTATCAGCGGGCCGTGGCCAGCTCTTGTTGGACGCTGCCGACGGTACGTGGCCAAGGTTTACCAGCCTGGACCTTGGCTGGCAAGTTCTTGATTGCCGCAGCGGCTGCATCGCGGTTGGCGAAATTACCATAAGTGACCACATACAGGGGCTTGCCCTGCAGGTTCTTGCGGAAGTAGCGATAGTCGCCACCCTGCGCCTTGACGAACGCCTGAGCCGACGCCTCGGAGCTGGTACCGAATACCTGAACCACATAGTTGCCGGCTTTCTGGCCGGCATACCAGCTGCTGTTGCCCGCCCCGCCAGCGCTGGCACTCTCAACCGATTTGGCCGCAGGTTTCGCACTGGCGACTTGGGTCGGCACGGCAACGGGCTTGGCAGGTGCAACCGGCTTGGCTGGCTGAGTGGCGACGTTTTTCTGAGCAGGCGCCACCGTCACGGGCTGCGCCGGAGCAGGGGCCGCGCTAGCCGAGGCACCCTCGGGCGGTGCGATGGTGGTCACGGTCGGCGGAACGGCTGCCGAGGGCGCAGCCGGTTGCAGGGCAGTGTTGCCTGCCGGGCTGCTTTCCTCACCCTCACCCATGCCTGCGGCCTGGGCCAGCGGTTCGCGCATGACCGGCTGCGACTGACCGACCAACGGCAGCGGCATCGGCTGCGACGAGCCAGAAAATTCGATGGCTGGAGCGCCGCTGCCCTGCTGCCCGAGCGGCAGTTGGGCCTGGGCGGCTGGCGCCTCGGTCGGCGCCTTGTCACCCTTCTTGGGCATCAGAACCGCTGCACCAACGGCGACCACGACCACAGCGGACAACGCAAGCACGTGTTTCTTAGGCATTTTGAACCCCATGGATGGTCGCTTGGCCGTGGTACGGCTGGCGATCATGGCTTCGATCAAAGTGTCGCGAGCGACCTGGTTGATGGTCCCAGGCCACCCGTCGGAGTTTTCGTGGATATCGACGATCTGCTCGCGAGTGAACACCTCGATGCCCCGGCCCGCGCCATCCAGACGCTGCTCCAGGTACTCGCGGGTTTCTTCCTCGCTGTAGGGGGCCAGCTCGATGATGTGGAAACGCTCCTCATCGATGTTGATCTCCTCCAGCCCTGCGATCAGCGATGGCTCGCCGAACAGGAACACATGCGGACGCCCCTCGGCGACGCCAGCCGCCAACTCCAGCAACGCTTGGAGTGCCGACTCGTCGAGTTGTTCCGCATCGTCCACCAGCAAATAGACTTCTTGGCCGGTCAGCGCCAGTTGCACCACCTGCGAAAGGATCGCCTGTACCTCGGGCTCAGCCACGTTCAGTGACTGCGCCACCTGGCCCAGTACACTGGCAGCATCCGAAGCGCCGCGGGCCGATACCACCACGCTCTGCACCGACTGCTTGTTGGTACTGGCCACCAAGGCCTGGCGCAGCAGGGTCTTGCCGCTGCCAACGGGACCGGTGACCACCAGCATCAGCTGACTGTAGCGCGCCAGGTGATGCAACTGCCCCAACACGGGCTTGCGCTGGGCGGGGAAGAACTTGAAACCGGGCACCCGGGGGGCGAACGGATCGTGGGTCAGTTGATAGTGTTCGAGGAACGCCTCATCGGCATGCAGAGTGCTCATTGCGTTGTCACAACCTCAAAGCTGGGCCACGATCGCGCGGTAGTCCGCCGTCAGCGTGGCCTGAAGAATCTCTTTCGGATAGTCGTCGGTGACGACGGCCTCACCCATCTGGCGTAACAGCACCAGACGCAGACGCCCGTCGAGCACTTTCTTGTCGACCGCCATGTGCTCCATGAAATGCGCCGGGGTCATTTCCTGTGGTGGCACCACCGGCAATCCTGCGTCCTGCAGCAGGCGAATTCCGCGATCACGCGCCGGCTGGTCGATCCAGCCCAGACGCATGGACATCTCCAAGGCCATCACCGTGCCAGCCGCTACGGCTTCGCCGTGCAGCCAGACGCCATAGCCCATGTGGGTCTCGATGGCATGGCCAAAGGTATGACCAAGGTTGAGCGTGGCACGTACGCCCGACTCGCGCTCATCGGCGCCGACCACTGCGGCCTTGGCTGCGCAAGAGCGGCGGATCGCCTCGGTCAGCGCGACAGGCTCCAAGGTACGCAGGGCACGCATATTGTCTTCGAGCCAGCCGAGGAACGGTTTGTCGCAAATCAGCCCGTACTTGATGACCTCGGCAAGACCCGCAGACAGCTCGCGCTCGGGCAGGGTCTTGAGGCTGGCGGTGTCGATCAGCACCGCATTGGGCTGGTAGAAAGCACCGACCATGTTCTTGCCCAATGGGTGGTTGATACCGGTCTTGCCGCCCACCGACGAATCGACCTGCGACAGCAACGTGGTCGGCACCTGGATGAAATCGACACCGCGCTGATAGCACGCGGCGGCGAAACCGGCCATGTCACCGATGACCCCTCCCCCGAGGGCGACAACGGTGGTACGCCGGTCGTGACGAGCGGTCAGCAGCGCATCGAAGATCAGTTGAAGGGTTTCCCAGTTCTTGTGCGCCTCGCCGTCGGGCAGCACCACAGGCAGCACGTTATAAGCACCCAGGGTCTTGGCAAGGCGCTCCAGGTACAGGGGGGCGACGGTCTCGTTGGAGACAATGGCGACCTGCCGACCGGCGATATGCGGCTTGAGCAGCTCAGGTTGGTCCAGCAGCCCTTCGCCAATATAGATCGGGTAGCTGCGCTCGCCCAGGTCGACCTTTAGTGTCTGCATGTATCCCCACAATGTACTTGGGCACAGTGCTGACGCTGCAGCACTGCGCGGTGACGTTCAACCCAGCTCGGCATTGGTCGCCGAGGATAGACCCCGGCTTAGCGGGGCGGCAACTGCTGCAAACGCTCGAGAATGTCGAGTACGACCATGCGTGGCGGCCGTTCGTCGGTTTCCACCACCAGGTCGGCAATCTCCCGATAAAGCGGGTCGCGCGCCTCCAGCAGGGCACGCAGGGTGGCCTCTGGATTTGCAGTGCGCAGCAAAGGCCGGTTGCGGTCGCGGGCCGTACGCCCGACCTGCTGCTCGACCGAGGCGTGCAGGTAGATCACCCGCCCACCCGCGTGCAATGCAGCGCGGTTCGCCTCGCGCATGACGGCGCCACCTCCGGTGGCCAGCACAACGCCATCCAACGCACAAAGTTCGGCGATCATCGCCTGCTCGCGGTCGCGAAAGCCCGGCTCGCCCTCTCTGTCGAAGATCCACGGGATATTGGCGCCGGTTCGCAGCTCGATTTCCTTGTCGGAATCCTTGAACAGCAGGCGCAGCTCTTTGGCCAACAGGCGCCCGATGGTGCTCTTTCCAGCGCCCATGGGCCCTACAAGTATCAAATTTCGCACAGAATCAACGACTCACAGCAATCGCCTGGTCATTCATGATACGCGGAGTCAGGAAGACCAGCAGCTCAGATTTTTTCTCTTGTAATGCATCGCGTCGAAACAGCCGCCCAACATACGGCAGATCGCCGAAAAATGGCACCTTGTCGATCACTTTGTTCTGCGACGTCGAGTACACGCCACCAATCACAATGGTCTGCCCATCGGTGACTCGCACCTTGGCATTGACCTCGTTCTTGCGAATCGGCGGGACGTTGTTCAGTGCATTGACGAAATCGGGCTCATCCTTGGTCACCCGCACCTGCATCACCACCTTGCCATCCGGCGTGATCTGCGGGGTCACTTCCAGCGACAACGAAGCCTCGCGAAAGGAGATGGAGGTGGCGCCGCTCTTGCTGGTTTCCTGGTAAGGCACCTCGGTGCCTTTGAGGATCCGTGCGGTTTCCTTGTCGGCGGTGACCACCTTGGGCTGCGAGATGATTTCGCCATGACCACTCTTTTCCATGGCACTGAGTTCAAGGTCGAGCAAGATGTCGCTGCGCAAAAGCCCCACCCCCAGGCTGGACGTGGCACGCTCAACACCCAGGTCAACGAATACATCCTCGCCCAGGCGGGCGCCCTCCTTGTACAGCTCAGGCCCCCAGCGCACGCCCAGCACCCGTTCGTAATCGATACTCGCCTCGACGATCCGCGCCTCGATCATGACCTGACGAACGGGCATGTCCAGTTGCGTCACCAGGGCGCGTATCTGGGCAAGCCGCCTCGCGGGCTGCGCGAGCACCAGGGTGTTGGTCCGGACGTCCACACCGACACTGCCACGGCCGGACAGAATGCCGTCATCGGCCAGGTTCGCCAGGAGCAGCTCCGCCAGCTCTGCGGCCTTGGCGTGGTGGATGGCGATCAATTCACGCTGCAATGGCTCATGCGCCAGTTGATCGCCCTGCTCAACAAGTTCGGCAAGTGGCGCCACCACCATCACGCTGCCCTCCACACGACGCCCAAGCCCTTTGCTACCGAGAACCAGGTCGAGCGCCTGCACCCAAGGCACCGCGTCCAGGCGCAATGTGATACGCCCCTGCACCGCGTCGCTGGCCACCAAATTGATGCCGCCAAAGTCGGCCAATACCTGTAGCACCGAACGGACCTCGACGTCCTGAAAATTCAGCGATATGGGCTCATCCTGAATGGGCCCTGCCGAAGCCAGACACGCGCTCATCCACACCGCTATCGCGCCCCCGATCAAACACTGCTTCACCCTCATCCATGACCTCCGCAGGCGCTCGCTCGTCGAGCGCCAAAAACCTCGAACGTTCCTGCCAAGCACCGGCGAGGTACACGCGTTCACGTACCTCCATGCGCTGTGCATCGACATGTACTACCCGCCCTTCGTCGCGGCCCAGGCGCTGCCCTTGCCGAATCCGATGCAAACGCCCACCGGCGAGCACCAACGCCTGGTGAATCCCGCCACGGGAAAGGCTGCCGACCATCTGCAACTGCTCCAGGGCGATGCCTGAGAGCCCCGCCTCGGCCCCCGCCACCGACCAAGGCCTGAACGGGTCGAATGACGAAACCTCGACCGCCGCCCGTGCAGGCTCATCGGCCAGCGAGGCCGGCGGCGCCAGCGCCTGGCTGGCACCGTAGGCATGTACCCGGATCTGTGCGCTGACCCAGTCGCTGCCATCGCCCCTGGCGGTCAACTTCAAATCGGCGATCTCCAGCAATCGCAGTTGCCCCGTCCACGTCTGCAACCAGGCGCGTAGCGATGGATAACGCCCGCCTACCTGCAATGCCAACGGCATCTGCCAGTAGCTGTCGGCCGGCCTCTGCACGTCCAGCACGTCGACAGCCTCGAAGACCAGCCCATGCTCATGCCCGGAGATGGCCAACTGATCGAGCAGCTCACTCATGCCTTCCCCGGCATCCAAACGCCAAAGCCCCTCCTGCAACTGTTGCCGGACATCGATCAGGGTGGCGCGCTCAACATCAAGCGCCGCAACCTGCAGCTCAAGGGCCGTCAACGCCGTCTGCGCCTGATCTGCCTGCAACAGCGCCGCTCGATAGCCCTGCTCCAGACCGCGCAGGCTCACCCCCCAAGCCAGCCCTGCCACCGCCATGACGACACTCAGCAAGGCCGCCACGCGCAAGGCCCGCGAACAGGCGAACAGCCCGCCCCAATTGATATTGGGCAAGCCGCTCATGACCAGTCGACCGGCAAGCGAGCCAGTAACAGGAACTCATCGCCACTCGCCTGGCGACGCAGGAAAACCAGCTCAAGATCACGCGCCACACCCAACGCTTCCAGGTCGCGCATCAGCTGCGCCACACTCGAGGCCGATGCCGCAAGGCCTGCGATACGCAGGCGATCGTCCTTCACACTGATTTCACCGAGCCGGGCACCGCCCGGCATGGCCCGTTCTACACCTGACAACAATTGCCAAAGCACGCTCTGCCCCTTGCGCAAGCGCGACAGTTGCTGCAACTGCGCGAACACCTCGGCATGTGCGCGGCGCAACCGCTGCGTGGCCTCAGGCACATCGCCAAGAGCCTGCGATTGAGCCTGATAACCGGCCGTAAGCGTGGATTGCCGCGCCAGTCGCTCACGCGCCCACTGATCGAGCACCACCATGCACGCCAGCGCCAGGACCAGCGTAGCGACCAAGCTCAAATGAAAGCGGCGCAACGCACTTGCCCGGCGACGTTCGCGCCAAGGCATCAGGTTCATGCGCAGGTTCATCGCAAACCTCCCAGCGCCAGCCCGCACGCCAGCGCCATCGAGGCGTGCAGTGCAGGCTCAGGACCCGCCGCGCCAACCCCCGGCAAGCACGCCAGGTGGCATGGCAGACTCAGCCGCCGGCTCAACTGCGCAGCGTATTCAGCATTGGCAGCACCTCCAGCCAGCATCAGCGCATCGACCCCGATCAGGTCCTGGCCAGGCGCCAGCAACGCCGCCACCTCGTCAAACCAGCCGCTGGAATCAGCCTGCGACCACTGCCGGCATTGCGCAACCGGCCCCTGCGACCAACAGTGCAGCGCCAACCGGTCGCTTTCGATATGCAGCAAGGCCGTACGTGGCGAGCGCCGCGCCATGACTCGGCGCAAGGCGAAGCTGTCCACTTCCACGGCGACTACCTCGAGCCCGGCCTGGGCAAACAGCTGCTCCAGCGGGTCGAGCTGACTCTGCCGACACGCGGCAATCAACACCTCGACCTTGTCCGCGGCCCGCGGTGCAGGCCCGATCAATTGAAAGTCCAGGGCAAGGTCATCAAGGGGAAATGGAAACAATTGCTCCGCCTCGGTCAGCAGTTGCCCTTCCAGGTCTTGCTCGCTGATGCCGCGTGGCAACTGCGCGACCTTGCAGATTACCTGCGCCGCAGGCAGTGCCAGTGCGACCCGGCGCTGGCGCGATCCGCAGCGCCGCCGAGCCTCACCTAACGCGCGCACCAGCGAAGGGTTGTCGTCGAAGCGCAAGGCGCCATCGGGCAACGGCTCGCAGGCCCAGCCGACGACACGCGCCTGCCCGCGCTGACGGCGCATATGAAGCATTCTTACCGCGCCGCAGGCAATATCTACCCCCAGCAGTGAACCGACATCCCTGCCAAATCGTCCAATCATGACGTTCCCTTCCTGGCCATCCGAGCCTGTGCAATTACCCCACGAGCGGTCGGGGCGTCGCCCCGGCCGGTCACCCGGAGGAGCGAAAAATGCTTATAATGCCCAGCGTTTTTTCCTGTCCGCTGGCCTCGCGTGCAATCCACTCCTCAACCTGGACACCCAAAAGCCTTGATACGCCTGCTGAAGTTCTTCTGGTGGTCTTTCGTCGCAGTTATCTGCGCGCTCGTACTCGGTGTGAGCGGTGCGTTTCTGTATCTTAGCCCCAACCTCCCGTCGGTCGATTCGCTCAGAAGCGTCCAGTTGCAAATCCCCTTGAGGGTCTATAGCAGCGACGGCAAGCTGATTGCCGAGTTCGGCGAAATGCGCCGCTCTCCAATCAAATTCCAGGAAATTCCCCCACAGTTCATACAGGCGCTTCTGTCAGCCGAGGACGATAATTTCCTCAATCACTACGGTGTCGACCCCAGCAGCCTGATGCGGGCGGCCTCGCAGTTGCTCAAGTCCGGGCACATCCAGACCGGCGGCAGCACCATCACCATGCAGGTGGCGAAGAACTTCTTCCTGACCAGCGAACGCAGCTTCTCGCGCAAGACCAACGAAATCCTGCTGGCCCTGCAGATCGAACGCGAGCTGACCAAGGACGAGATCCTCGAGCTCTACGTCAACAAGATCTACCTGGGCAACCGTGCCTACGGTATCGACGCGGCGGCGCAGGTGTACTACGGCAAGTCGATCCGCGACGTCAGCCTGGCGCAGATGGCGATGATCGCAGGCCTGCCCAAGGCTCCTTCGCGCTTCAACCCGTTGGCCAACCCCATTCGCGCCAAGGAGCGTCGCGACTGGATCCTGGGGCGCATGTACAAGCTGGGCAAGATTGATGAGGCCAGCTACCAAGCAGCCCTCGCCGAACCGCTGAACGCCAGCTACCACGTGCCCACGCCAGAAGTGAATGCCCCCTACGTCGCCGAGATGGCGCGTGCCGAAATGGTCGGCCGCTACGGCAGCGAGGCTTACACCGAAGGCTTGCGCGTCACCACCACGGTGCCGAGCGACATGCAGCAGATGGCCAACGACGCGGTGCTCAACGGCCTCTCCGAATACGACGAGCGGCATGGCTACCGTGGCCCGGAGGCGCGCTTCCCAGGCAAGACCCGCGCTGCCTGGCTGCAAGAGCTGGGCAAGCAGCGCCCACTGGGCGGCCTGGAGCCGGCCATCGTCACCCAGGTCGACAAGACCGGCCTGAAGGTCATGACCCGCACCGGCCAGGAAGAAAGCGTCGCCTGGGACACCATGAAGTGGGCTCGCCCGTACCTGAACACCAATGCACAGGGCCGCACGCCGCAGTCACCGGCCGACGTCGCCCAAGTGGGTGACTTGGTGCGCCTGCAACGCTTACCTGAGGGCACGCTGAAGTTCAGCCAGGTACCTGCGGCGCAGAGTGCGCTGGTCACTCTCGATCCTTACGACGGTGCGATCCGCGCGCTGGTTGGTGGGTTCTCGTTCGAGCAAAGCAACTACAACCGCGCCACCCAGGCCAAGCGCCAGCCAGGCTCGAGCTTCAAACCTTTCGTCTACAGCGCCGCACTGGATAACGGCTACACCGCCGCCAGCCTGGTCAACGATGCACCGATCGTGTTCGTCGATGAGTACCTGGACAAAGTCTGGCGTCCGAAGAACGACACCAACACCTTCCTCGGCCCGATTCGCATGCGCGAAGCGCTGTACAAATCACGCAACCTGGTTTCGATCCGCCTGTTGCAGGCCATGGGCGTAGATAGCACGATCGACTACATCGCCAAGTTCGGCTTCAACAAGCAGGACCTGCCGCGCAACCTGTCGCTAGCACTGGGCACCGCCACGCTGACGCCGATGGAAATCGCCACTGGCTGGAGCACCTTCGCCAACGGTGGCTACAAGATCAACCCGTACCTGATCCAGCGCGTGGAGAGCCGTAGCGGCGAGACACTGTTCACCGCCAACCCGCCACGCGTCCCGCAAGGCGCTCAGGACCAGGCCGGCCTTGCCGCCCCGGAACAGTCCATCAGCGTTGCCCCCATGCCAGGCGAAGCGCCTTCGGCCCTGGGTCAGGTCGCCCCAGCAGCACAGGCACCAGCGGTGGCCGAGCGCATCATCGATGGCCGCACCACTTATATCCTCACCAGCATGCTGCAGGACGTGATCAAGCGCGGCACCGGCCGCCGCGCCATGGCGCTGGGCCGCAGCGACCTAGCCGGCAAGACCGGCACCACCAACGAGTCCAAGGATGCCTGGTTCTCCGGTTACAACGCCGACTACATGACTACCGTATGGGTAGGCTTCGACCAGCCGGAAAGCCTCGGTCGCCGCGAATATGGCGGCACCGTGGCGCTGCCGATCTGGATGAACTTCATGGGCGCGGCGCTCAAGGGCAAGCCTGAGCATGCCCCGGCTGAGCCAGAAGGCATTCTCAGCCTGCGAGTCGACCCGGTCAGTGGCCGCGCCGCCACCCCGAGCACGCCGAACGCCTACTTCGAGCTGTTCAAGGCCGAAGACTCGCCGCCGTCGGTGGACGAGCTGGGCAATGGCGCAGCACCGGGCAGCCCTCTGCCGGCAGATGAATCCGCGCCTATGGATCTGTTCTGATAGCAGCAAGTTTCGAGCGGCAAGCGGATCTGCGTCCGGCCTTGCGCAGGTGCAACGGCAGACATCGAACGGCTTGTCGCTTGAAGCTCGAAACTGAAGCAAAAAAAAACCGGCTCATATGAGCCGGTTCTTTTTTGCGTGCTGTATTAGCCGTTGAACACGTCATCCACGCTCTTGAGCGGGTAGTGCTTCGGATACGGCAGGGTAGCCACGCCGGATTCGATGGCGGCCTTGGCCACAGCGTCGGAAACGACGGTGATCAGGCGAGCGTCCAGCGGCTTCGGAATGATGTACTCACGGCCAAATTCCAGACCTTCGACGCCATACGCTTCGCAAACTTCCTTCGGAACCGGCAGCTTGGCTAGGTCTTTCAGAGCGATGGCCGCGGCGATCTTCATTTCTTCGTTGATGCGCTTGGCGCGAACGTCCAGAGCACCGCGGAAGATGAATGGGAAGCCGAGTACGTTGTTGACCTGGTTCGGGTAGTCCGAACGACCGGTAGCCATGATCACGTCGCTGCGAGTGGCGTGGGCCAGCTCAGGAGCGATTTCCGGGTCCGGGTTCGAGCAGGCGAACACGATCGGGTTGGCAGCCATCGACTTAAGGCCTTCTGCGCTCAGCAGGTTCGGGCCGGACAGGCCAACGAACACATCGGCGCCGTCGAGGGCGTCAGCCAGGGTGCGCTTATCGGTGGCGTGGGCGAACTGGGCCTTGTATTGGTTCAGGTCGTCACGGCCAGCGTGGATCACACCGCTGCGGTCGATCATGAAGATGTTCTCGACCTTGGCGCCCATGCTGACCAGCAGCTTCATGCAGGAGATGGCCGCAGCGCCAGCACCCAGGCAGACGATCTTGGCGTCTTCGAGTGTCTTGCCGGCGATTTCCAGGGCGTTGATCATGCCGGCTGCGGTAACGATGGCGGTACCGTGCTGGTCATCGTGGAAGACCGGGATGTCACACTGCTCGATCAGGGTGCGCTCGATCTCGAAGCACTCAGGTGCTTTGATGTCTTCGAGGTTGATGCCACCGAAGGTGATGGAGATGCGACGCACGGTGTCGATGAAGGCTTGCGGGCTTTCCGATTCGACTTCGATATCAAAAACATCGATGCCGGCGAAACGCTTGAACAGAACACCCTTGCCTTCCATGACCGGCTTCGAGGCCAGCGGGCCCAGGTCACCCAGACCCAGAATCGCGGTACCGTCGGAGATCACCGCAACCAGGTTGCCTTTGCCGGTGTATTTGTAGGCCAACTCTGCATCACGGCCAATTTCGCGCACAGGCTCGGCGACGCCTGGGCTGTAGGCCAGGGCGAGGTCGCGGGCGGTGGCGGTGGGCTTGGTGAGCTCGACGCTCAGTTTCCCTGGACGGGGCTGAGCATGGTATTCGAGAGCGGCGGTTTTCAGGTCTGACATGATGGGCATTCCGCTGTTTACTGTTCTGACGGACCGCCGAGGATACGCAAAGTGCCGGAGGGCGACAAGACTGCCCGGTCACGAGTGTCAAGGCCTTTGGCCTACGACTTTACGCTAAAACCCACGGGGTTTTGGAAAGGCAAGTGTGTACAATTAGGAAGCTAAATGTCTACAACTATTTAACCAGAAACCGGCGTCAACATGCTCGGATCGGTCAATGGCAACAGCCAGCGTCGCTGCCCAGGCGTGAGGCCACCTTTTCGGGAACGGTCCACCACCCAACCACGCGCCTCGACCTGGCGTCCCTTGAGGTTATCCACAAAGCCTGGAGGAAAGTGGCGACGCAGACGAGCGGGGATGTTCAGCACCACAGCGCCATCCAGTTCAAGCCAGATACCGCCACGATTAGCCTCGACCTTGCTTATTTTGCCGCTTATCACTGCAAAGCCGGCTTGATCGAGGCGCCGCGCGGAGCGCACCGGTGATTGGCGCCACAGCCCTTTGCGGGCTTGCCGGGCCTGTCGCTCGGCCTGCTGCTGGCAGGCGGACAAACGCACATTTGGCGCGACCGCAACCCGGTAGCCCAGCCCCTCGCTGAGCAGTTGTGCTTCGAGATTGTTGCCAGTCCGGCTGTAGATATGCGCCAGGGTCCGGCCATACTTGTCCTTGGACTGCGCTCCGGGCACCAGGCCTAACTTGCCGTCACTGGCCTTGACCAAGGCTTGCAAGCGTTGCCTGGCGGCCTCGGCGTAAGGCTCTGCAACACGCCCATTGCGACCAAGCTCCGGGGCATTGATGCCGATCAGGCGCACGCTGCGCCCATCGACCAGCCGAATGGTATCGCCATCGACCACCTGTCGCACCGCCACCGGCTGGGCGCGCTCGGGGAGCGGACAGAAGGCCTGCGCCTGTGCCTGCCAGATCGCGCCCATAAAAAAGGCGCCCACAAGGAGCGCCTTTTCTTGCAACAGTGCGAACCTCAAGAGATTCGCCATGCGCATGATTACTTCTTGGTACCGAACATACCGAAGCGATCGGCGAACTTCTGTACGCGACCACCGGTGTCCAGGACTTTTTGCTTGCCAGTGTAGAACGGGTGGCACTGGGAGCAAACGTCGATCGCCAGCGGCTTGGCCAAGGTCGAACGGGTTTCGAATTTGTTGCCGCAGCTGCAGGTGACTGCAACTACTTCGTAGTTCGGATGAATATCTGCTTTCATGGTCACTTCCTCGAGCTGCGTGCCGCCACCCAACACCATTGTTGAATACCGCACGTAATTAGGCGGCGAATAATACCAGAGCACAGCCGCAGCGCAAGTTGTCGCTTGCACCGACCGTCGTCTGCTAGGCTCGCCGGATTGCCGAAATGCCCTCCAGAGACCTTCCGCGTGTCCGACGTCATCCTGCGCCTTGCCCTACCCTCGCCCCTGCGTCGCCTGTTCGACTACCGGGCGCCGGCAAGCCTGGCGCGCCAGCCCCTGACGCCCGGCATGCGCATTCGCGTGCCGTTCGGGCGCCGCGAGATGATCGGCGTGCTGGTGGAAGTGGCGCAACAAAGTGAAGTGCCCGCCGACAAGCTCAAGCCGGCCATTGCCCTGCTCGACCCGGTCTCGCCGATCCCGCCAGCGCTGTTCAAGCTGTGCCTGTGGACCGCCCAGTATTACCAGCACAGCCTTGGCGACACACTGAACTGGGCCCTGCCAACCCTGCTGCGCCAGGGCGAGGCGGCCGAAGCCCGGCAGGAGCGTTTCTGGCACGTGACCCCAGGCGCACGCCTGGAAGACCCGCGCATCGCCCGTGCCCCGCGCCAGCGCGAAGCCCTCAAGACCCTGTCGCAGCACCCGCATGGGGTGGCCCACAGCCTGCTGGGCAAACTGGGCCTGAACAAGGACAGCCTCGACCTGCTGTTGGCCAAGGAGCTGGTCAACATCGAAGTGCGCCGTCATTTGCCGGCGGCGCGCCACGAGCATTGGCTGGCACAGCCGGAATTGCCGCTCAATGAAGAGCAGCGCGCGGCATTCGAGGCCGTGCGCTCAGGCTTTGGCGCTTTTCACGCGTTCCTGCTCGCGGGCGTCACCGGCAGCGGTAAGACCGAGGTCTACCTGCAACTGATCCGCGAAACCCTGGAGGCCGGCAAGCAGGCGCTGATCCTAATCCCGGAGATCAACCTCGGCCCGCAGACCCTGCAACGTTTCGAGCAGCGCTTCAACGCACGCATCGCCTTGCTGCACTCGGCGGTCGCCGACCGCGAGCGCCTGGATGCCTGGCTCGCGGCCCGTGACGGCGAGGCGGACATCATCATCGGCACTCGCTCGGCCTTGTTCACGCCAATGAAGAACCCCGGCCTGATCATCATCGACGAAGAACACGACGGCTCTTATAAACAGCAGGAAGGTCTGCGCTACCACGCCCGTGACCTGGCGGTGGTGCGCGCGCACCAGGAAGGCATCCCGATCCTGCTGGGCTCGGCCACCCCTTCGCTGGAAAGCCTGCACAACGCCCACACTGGCCGCTACGGCCTGCTGCGCATGAACCAACGTGCCGGTGGCGCCCGAGCGCCGCGCTTCCTGCGTCTGGACGTGCGCAGCCTGCCGCTGGACAGCGGTATCAGCGGCCCGCTGCAACAGGCCATTCGCCAGACCCTCGAGGCCGGCCAGCAAGTGCTGGTGTTCCTTAACCGCCGCGGCTTCGCCCCGACCCTGCTATGCCATGATTGCGGCTGGCTGTCCGAATGCCCACGCTGCGACGCACGCATGACGGTACACCAACGCTCGGCGGTGCTGCGCTGCCACCACTGTGGCTACGACGAACACCTGCCGCTGCAATGCCCGCAATGCGCCCACGTCGACCTGCGCCCAGTGGGCGCCGGCACCGAACGCGCCGAAGAGCGGCTCAAGGTACTGTTTCCCGACTACCCGATCCTGCGTGTCGATCGCGACAGCACCTCGCGCAAGGACGCCATGCACAACCTGTTCACCACCATTCAGCGCGGCCAGCCGAGCATCCTGGTGGGCACGCAGATGCTGGCCAAGGGTCACCACTTCCCCCGAGTCACCCTGGTGGCCATCCTCGATGCCGACGGCGGGCTGTTCTCCGGCGATTTTCGTGCAGGCGAGCGCATGGCCCAACTCATCGTCCAGGTCGCAGGCCGCGCTGGGCGGGCCGAAGAACCAGGCAAGGTGATCGTACAGACCCATCTGGCGGACCATCCCCTGCTGGTTCAGTTGACCGAACAAGGCTACTTCGCCTTCGCCGAGCAAGCGCTGAGCGAGCGCCGTGCAGCCGGCCTGCCGCCATTCGCCCATCTGGCCCTACTCCGTGCCGATGCGCACAAACCGGACCAGGCCGAAGGCTTCCTCGACGAAGCCTGCGCGGCAGCTGAGCGCCTGCTGAACGAACAGGCGCTGCACGGCATCGAACTGCTGGGCCCAGTGCCAGCCCCCATGGAACGCCGAGCAGGGCGGTTTCGCGCACAACTATTGCTCCAGGCCAATGCCCGGGCGCAGCTGCATCGACTGATCAGTGCATGGTTGCTAGTGTTGGAGCAAATGCCATCCGGACGACAGGTGCGCTGGTCGCTGGATGTCGACCCGGTGGACCTTTATTGAGCTGCAAGCCGCAAGCTCCAAGCATCAAGCCACAGCGGCCCTGCGCTGGATCGACTACTTGTCGCTTGCAGCTCGTAGCTTGTAGCTCGCTGAAAGGTTGGCAACCCGTCCCCGGCAACGGATAATGCCCAGTTTTTCCACCTGCGCATCGAAGCGCCCCACCGCGCTTGCGGTCGAAAAGAGATCCCCATGAAAGACACCATTCGCCAGCTGATCCAGCAAGCCCTCACCCAACTCGTCAACGACGGCGTACTGCCTGAAGGGCTGGCGCCGGCGATCCAGGTGGAAAACGCCCGGGACAAGACCCACGGCGACTTCGCCAGCAACATCGCCATGATGCTGGCCAAGCCGGCCGGCATGAAGCCGCGCGAGCTGGCGGAAAAGCTCATCAACGCCCTGCCGGCCAGCGCCGACGTGAGCAAGGTCGAGATCGCCGGCCCCGGCTTCCTGAACTTCTTCCAGAACACCGACGCCCTGGCCAACCGCCTGGACGCTGCCCTGGCAGACGGCCACCTGGGTGTGCGCAAGGCCGGCCCTGCGCAAAAAGTGGTGATCGATATGTCGGCACCGAACCTGGCCAAGGAGATGCACGTCGGCCACCTGCGCTCGACCATCATCGGCGACAGCGTCGCCCGTGTGCTGGAGTTCCTCGGCGATGACGTCATCCGCCAGAACCACGTAGGCGACTGGGGCACCCAGTTCGGCATGCTGCTGGCCTACCTCGAAGAAAACCCGATCACCAGCGATGAGCTGTCGGACCTGGAGAACTTCTACCGCGCCGCCAAGAAACGCTTCGACGAGTCAGAAGCCTTCGCTACCCGCGCCCGTGGCCTAGTGGTCAAGCTGCAAGCCGGCGACCCGGAGTGCATGGCGCTGTGGACGCGCTTCAAGGACATCTCGCTGTCCCACTGCCAAAAGACCTACGAACTGCTCAACGTCAAGCTGAGCATGGCCGACGTGATGGGCGAGAGCGCCTACAACGACGACCTGGCCAACGTGGTCGCCGACCTCAAGGCCAAGGGCCTGCTGGTCGAAGATCAGGGCGCACAATGCGTGTTCCTCGAGGAATTCAAGAACAGCGAAGGCGAGCCCCTGCCGGTGATCGTGCAGAAGGCCGACGGCGGCTACCTGTACGCCACCACCGACCTGGCGGCGGTGCGCTACCGTAGCAACACGCTAAAGGCCGACCGCGCCCTGTACTTCGTCGACCAGCGCCAGGCATTGCACTTCAACCAGGTGTTCGAAGTCGCGCGCCGCGCAGGCTTCGTCGGCCATCCAATGCAGATGGAGCACATGGGCTTCGGCACCATGAACGGCGCCGATGGCCGTCCGTTCAAGACCCGTGACGGCGGCACCGTGAAGCTGATCGACCTGCTCAATGAGGCCAAGGATCGCGCCTACGCGCTGGTCAAGGAGAAGAACCCAGGCTTGGCCGAGCAAGAGCTGCGCCGCATCGGCGAAGTGGTAGGCATCGGCGCGGTCAAGTACGCCGACCTGTCCAAGCACCGTACCAGCGATTACAGCTTCAACTTCGAGCTGATGCTCAACTTCGAAGGCAACACCGCGCCGTACCTGCTGTATGCCTACACCCGTGTGGCGGGTGTATTCCGCAAGCTCGGCAAGGGCTTCGACGAGGTCGACGGCAGCATCGTGCTGCAAGCCGCCCACGAACAGGATTTGGCCGCGCGTCTGGCGCAGTTCGGCGAAATCCTGAACAACGTCGCCGAAAAAGGCACCCCGCACGTCCTGTGCAGCTACCTGTACGACCTCGCCGGTCTGTTCTCCAGCTTCTACGAGAACTGCCCGATCCTGTCCGCCGAAACCCCGCAACAGCAGCAGAGCCGCCTGCGCCTGGCCGCCCTGACCGGCCGGACCCTCAAGCAGGGCCTGGAGCTGCTGGGCCTGGAAACCCTGGAGCGCATGTAAGTTGGCTGCGAAGAAAAAGCCCGCACCCAAGCGCGGCGCCAGCCGCCACCAGCCGCCCGCCAAGCAGCCGATCCCCGGCTGGGTGTGGCTGGCGGTCGGCCTGACCGTCGGCGCCTTCATCGTCTTCCTGATGAAGCTCGAACCCGGTGGCGGTGATATCAAGCGCACCAAGCCCGAGCAACAGAAGCCGGAGAAAGTCGCCGAGGCGAGCAAGAACACCACCCCGACACCGCAGCAGCCGGTGAAGCCGAAGTATGACTTCTATACCCTGCTGCCCGAGTCGGAAGTGATCGTGCCGCCAGAGGCCGTACCGGAGAAGACCCCACCGGTGCCGGCGGTGCCAACCACGCCTGTCACCCCGGCAGAGGCGGCCAAGATCGACACCGCCCGCGCCCAGGCTGCGCTGATGGGTGAAACGCCACCACCGGCGCCCCCGGTGATCAAGCCGGCAGCCACCACCCAGTTCTTCCTGCAGGCCGGCTCGTTCCGCAAGCAGGCCGACGCCGACAAGGTCCGCGCGCAGATCATCCTGCTCGGCCAAGCCGTCAAGGTCGAGTCGGGGACGGTCAAGGAAGAGACCTGGTACCGCGTGATGGTCGGCCCGTTCAGCAATCGCGAACAGCTGACCGTGGCGCAAAAACAACTGGCCGGTGCAGGCTTCAGCAACCTGCTGCTGCAACAGCGCCGCCCCTGACGGGCGGCAAGCTGCAAACCCTAAGCAGCAAGTCGTAAGCTGCAAGCTGCCAGAAAAAGCAGTGGGCGTTCGCGACTAATTCCCGTCAGTTAAGCCTGTGTTGCAGTAGTTGGGGCCGCAAAGCGGCCCCCATTGGCTTAACGGACTCGCATTAGGCCTACGCGACCCGCTTTTTCTTGAAGCTTGCCGCTTGCCTTAGGCCCTACGCCGCTCGGCGTTGACCAGAGACACCTGGCTGTTCAGGGTCCAGAAGTCGTACAGCACCCCCAGCAGGAACACACCACCGGTACACAGGTAAATCAGCGCGCTGATCCACTTGCCCTGGTACAGGCGATGCACGCCGAACACCCCCAGGAACGTCAGCAGCACCCATGCCAGGCTGTAGTCGACACTGCCAGACTGGAAACGCATGTCCGCCTCGCGGTCCATCGACGGGATCAGGAACAGGTCGATCAGCCAGCCAATCCCCAACAGCCCGAGGGTGAAGAACCAGATCGTCCCAGTGATGGGCTTGCCGTAGTAGAAGCGGTGCGCTCCGGTGAAGCCGAAAATCCACAGCAAGTACCCTAGTACCTTGCTGTGCGTGTCATTGACTGCCCCACCCTTTTGATAACCATTCATTCGAAGCCCTCGTGGGATAGCTGAAAATTTTCTAACGGAAAATGTGACTTTTCCGTTTCCACCCGACATATGGTACGCGCCCACACGACCAACGGATCAGAAATTGATCAAAAAGCTGTTATAAAGTTGCGCGCCAACACTTATAAGAGCTTCAACTATGCCGCCTTTCTTCAAGACATGGCTGACCCTCTGCCTACTTTTGCCCCTGGCCGCCCACGCCACCAACCGTGAGCAACGTCTTCCCAGCGGTTTCACCGGCTACACCAGCAATGCCGATGCCTCGGTGAAACGCTCCCCGCTCCATTACCGCAACACCACCGTGCAGGCGCGCCCTAGCAACGCTGCCCGCCAGCAGGCGCAGCAGGCTGTGGCCATGTCACCCAAGCAGAGCAGCCAAGTGCTCAGCCGCGCGGTGAACGTACTCGGCACCCCTTACCGTTGGGGTGGCAGCAGCCCGAAGAAGGGTTTCGACTGTAGCGGGCTGGTCAAGTACGCCTTCAATGACGTGGCCAATGTCGACCTGCCGCGCACTTCCAACGCCATGGCTCAAGGCCAAGGCGTCAAAGTGGCCCGTGGCGACCTCAAACCAGGCGACCTGATCTTCTTCAACATCAAGAGCCGCCGGGTGAACCACGTCGCCATCTACCTAGGCAACGACCGCTTTATCCATGCGCCGCGTACCGGCAAGCGAGTGAGCATCGACAGCCTGGAGAAACCGTACTGGCAGAAGCACTACGTAGTTGCCAAACGTGTACTGCCCAAAGACCAACAGGCGCTGAACCTGGCCAAGCGCTGACGCAGCAGGGGCGCCTGCATCGCGCTACTCGATCACCCCTTGTTCCCGCAGCGCCTGCATCGCGGCCTGCAGCGTTATCATCCCCTGCCCCGCCCCTGTCTGCATCAGCGAAGGAACCTGGGCCATGCGCCCTTCGCGGATCAGATTGCGCACAGCAGGCGTCGCTACCAACACTTCGCGTGCCGCCACACGCCCGCCGCCCTTGCGCTTCAACAACACTTGCGCCACCACCAGGCGCAGCGCCTCGGCGAGCATCGCGCGCACCAGCGGTTTCTCCTCGGCAGCGAACACGTCCACCAAACGATCCACGCAGCTCACCGCCGAGCGTGTGTGCACGGTCGCCAGTACCAGGTGGCCGGTTTCAGCCGCGCGCAGCGCCAGGCGAATGCTCGGCAGATCACGTAACTCACCGATCATGATCACATCCGGGTCCTGACGCAGAGCGCTGCGCAGGCCGTGGGCAAAGCTACGGCAGTCACGGCCGATCTCGCGCTGGTTGAGCAGGCTGCGCCGCCCCGCGTGGAGGAACTCGACCGGGTCTTCCAGGGTGACGATGTGTTGCGCGCAGCGCTCGTTAAGGCGGTCGAGGAGCGCGGCCAGGGTACTGGACTTGCCACTGCCCGTCGGGCCGCCCACCAGGACCAAGCCGTCCTGACACCTCGCAAGAGCGTCGGACACTTGCTCCAGGCCCAACGCCTCGACACTTGGAATACCTGCCGGGATCAACCGCAGGCAAGCGCCTGGACCATTGCGTTGGCGAAACAGGTTCAGGCGCGAACGCCCCACCCCAGGCAAATCCAGCGCCAAGTCCAACTCATCGCCCCTCGCCCATTGCTCACGCTGCGCGCCATCGAGCAGCGCGCCCAGCCCGTGCTCCAAGGCATGGGCGGTGAGCGCCGGCAGCTCCAGGCGGTGTAGCTCTCCGTCCACACGTAGCAGTGGCGGCTCACCAGCCGCCAAGTGCAGGTCGCTGGCGCCGGCCGTCAGGGCTCGGGCCAGCAAGTCGGTCACATCCATGAGACTCCCCAAGCGCTAGCAAGCAGGTAGAATGCCGCAGACTCCAAAGCCGCCGGCGATGATCCATGTCCACCCTAGCAGACAACATTTGCGCCATTTCCGCCCGTATCCAAAGGGCAGCCGAGGTTGCCGGGCGCGACCCGGCCAGCATTCAGTTGCTGGCCGTGAGCAAGACCAAGCCCGCCAGCGCCATTCGCGAGGTCCATGCCGCTGGCGTGCGTGACTTCGGGGAAAATTACCTACAAGAAGCGCTGACAAAACAGCAGGCGCTGCGCGACCTACCCTTGATCTGGCACTTCATCGGCCCCATCCAGTCGAACAAGACCAAGGCCATCGCCGAGCATTTCGATTGGGTACATTCCGTGGACCGCCTGAAGATCGCCCAACGCCTCTCCGAGCAGCGCCCCGCCGGCCTGGCGCCTCTGAACATCTGCTTGCAGGTGAACGTCAGCGGCGAAGACAGCAAGTCCGGCTGCGCACCCGCCGACCTGCCTTCATTGGCGCAGGCCGTCAACGCCCTGCCGGGCCTGCGCCTGCGCGGGCTGATGGCCATCCCTGAACCGACCGAGGACCGCGCCGCACAGGAAGCGGCGTTCGCCACCCTGCGCCACCTGCAAGCACAACTCGACCTCGGCCTGGACACGCTGTCGATGGGCATGAGCCACGACCTGGAGGCCGCCATCGCCCAAGGTGCGACCTGGGTACGTATCGGCACCGCCTTGTTCGGGGCCCGCGATTACGGCCCACGCTGATCCATGCTTAACTCCACCTTTCCCCTCAAGGACCTGACATGAGCAAGACTCGTATTGCCTTTATCGGCGCCGGCAACATGGCCGCCAGCCTGATCGGCGGCCTGCGCGCCCAGGGCCTGGATGCCTCGCAGATCCGCGCCAGCGATCCAGGTGCCGAAACCCGCGCTCGCATTCAGGCCGAACACGGCATCGAAACCTTCGACAACAATGCACAGGCCATCGAGGGCGCCGACGTGATCGTGCTGGCGGTCAAGCCACAGGTAATGAAGGCGGTCTGCCAAGCGCTGCAGCCTAGCCTCAAGGCCAGCCAACTGGTGGTGTCCATCGCTGCCGGGATCACCTGCGCGAGCCTACAGGCCTGGCTGGGCGCAGTACCGGTGGTGCGCTGCATGCCCAATACCCCGGCGCTGCTGCGCCAAGGCGTGAGCGGGCTGTACGCCACCGGCGAAGTGTCTGCCCCGCAGCGCGAACAGGCCAGTGAGCTGCTCTCGGCCGTCGGCACGGCGCTGTGGCTGGATGCAGAACCACAACTGGACGCTGTCACCGCCGTCTCCGGCAGTGGCCCGGCTTACTTCTTCCTGCTCATCGAAGCCATGACTGCCGCTGGCGAAAAACTCGGTCTGCCGCGTGAAACCGCTTCGCAACTCACCCTGCAAACCGCCCTGGGCGCTGCCCGCATGGCCGTAGCCAGCGATGTCGAGGCTGCGGAGCTGCGCCGCCGCGTCACCTCGCCAGCTGGCACCACGGAAGCGGCGATCACCTCGTTCCAGGCCAACGGCTTCGAGGCAATCGTCGAGCAGGCACTGCAAGCCGCTGCCCGCCGCTCGGCGGAGCTGGCCGAACAACTGGGCAAATAAGGAGCCGCTGAATGAATGCACTGTCTGGCGCCGCGATTTTCGTGGTGCAAACCCTGGTCAGTCTGTACCTGGTGATCGTCCTGTTGCGCTTCGTGCTGCAACTGGTCAAGGCCGACTTCTACAACCCGCTCAGCCAGTTCGCCGTGCGCGCCACCCAGCCGCTGCTCAAGCCGCTGCGGCGGGTCATTCCGAGCATCGCAGGGCTGGATACCTCCTCGCTGTTGCTGTCGATCATCATCCAGGCACTGCTGATGGCCTTCGTCCTGATGGTCACCTACGGCACCTTCGGCGATATCCTGCATTTGCTGATGTGGGCGATCCTGGGCATCACCTCGCTGTTCCTGAAGATCTTCTGGGTCGCGATGATCGTGATGGTGATCGTCTCGTGGGTCGCGCCCAATAGCCACAACCCCGCCGCCGAGCTGGCCTACCAGATCAGCGAACCGGTGCTGGCACCGTTCCGCCGCCTGGTGCCGAACTTGGGCGGCATGGATATTTCGCCGATCTTCGCCTTCATCGCCATCCAGGTGATCCAGTCGTTCCTGATGCCGCAACTGGCCGCCTACGCCGGCATGCCACAAGAGCTGTGGCGGATGATCTGACCCACCGCTTCCCTGCGGCAAGCCATTGCTTGCCGCAGGGGGTAGCGCTCTTTAGACTTACGCCTCCGTCAAGCGTGAGCAGGGTCGATGTCCACTGTCTTTCCCGAAGATTCCGTCGGTCTGGTAACCCCCCAGATCGCCCGGTTCGATGAACCGTTGGCCCTGGCCTGTGGCCGCTCGCTGGCCTCGTACGAACTCATCTACGAAACCTATGGCCAGCTGAACGCCAACGCCAGCAACGCCGTGCTGATCTGCCATGCGCTGTCCGGCCATCACCATGCCGCCGGCTACCATGCCCCCACCGACCGCAAGCCGGGCTGGTGGGACAGCTGCATCGGCCCGGGCAAGCCGATCGACACCAACCGCTTCTTCGTGGTCAGCCTGAACAACCTCGGCGGCTGCAACGGCAGTACCGGCCCGAGCAGCCTCAACCCGGCTACCGGCAAGCCCTACGGAGCCGATTTCCCGGTGCTCACGGTCGAAGACTGGGTCCATAGCCAGGCACGCCTGGCCGATCGCCTGGGCATCCACACCTGGGCCGCCATCGTTGGCGGAAGCCTCGGCGGCATGCAGGCATTGCAGTGGACCATCACCTACCCTGACCGGGTGCGCTACTGCGTGGACATCGCCTCGGCCCCCAAGCTGTCGGCACAGAACATCGCCTTCAACGAAGTGGCGCGCCAGGCCATCCTCACCGACCCCGAATTCCACGGCGGCTCGTTCCAGGATCAGGGCGTGATCCCCAAGCGCGGCCTGATGCTGGCACGGATGGTCGGCCACATCACCTACCTGTCGGATGACTCGATGGGTGAAAAATTCGGTCGCGAACTCAAGAGCGACAAGCTCAACTACGACTTCCACAGCGTCGAATTCCAGGTCGAGAGCTATCTGCGCTACCAGGGCGAGGAGTTTTCCGGCCGCTTCGATGCCAACACCTACCTGCTGATGACCAAGGCGCTGGACTACTTCGATCCGGCCGCCGCCCACGCCGGCGACCTGGCGGCGACCCTGGCCCACGTCAAGGCGGATTACTGCATCATGTCGTTCACCACCGACTGGCGCTTCTCGCCGGCCCGTTCGCGGGAGATCGTCGATGCGCTGATGGCGGCACGCAAGAATGTCTGCTACCTGGAAATCGACTCCCCTTACGGCCACGACGCCTTCCTCATCCCGACCCCGCGCTACATGCAGGGTTTCGCGAACTACATGAACCGCATCAGCGTCTGAGGACCCCATGAGAGCCGACCTGGAAATCATCCACGACTGGATCCCCGCCGGCAGCCGGGTACTCGACCTGGGCTGCGGTAACGGCGAATTGCTCGCCTCGCTGCGAGATCGCAAGAACGTCACCGGCTATGGCCTGGAGATCGACGCCGACAACATCGCAGAATGCGTGGCCAAGGGCGTCAACGTGATCGAGCAGGACCTCGACAAAGGCCTGGGCAACTTCGCCAGCAACAGCTTCGATGTGGTGGTGATGACGCAGGCCCTGCAAGCGGTGGAATACCCTGACCGCATTCTCGACGAAATGCTGCGCGTAGGCCGCCAGTGCATCATCACCTTCCCCAATTTCGGGCACTGGCGCTGCCGCTGGTACCTGGCGACCAAGGGGCGCATGCCGGTCTCCGACTTCATGCCGTACACTTGGTACAACACGCCGAACATCCACTTCTGCACCTTCGAAGACTTCGAGAACCTGTGCCACGCACGCAACGCCAAGGTCCTCGACCGCCTGGCTGTGGACCACTTGCACCGCAATGGATTGGGCGGCCGGCTTTGGCCTAATCTTCTAGGGGAAATCGGTATCTATCGGGTCAGCAGCCCGGGCCTGCAGGAGCACCAGCTCGCGGTCTGACCACCCGCAACGGAGGAAAGGCATCATGCGTCGTCTCGCCCTGTTTCTGATCAGCCTGTGCCTGGCCCTGCCGGTACTGGCCACCGACGCCGCAAGGCCCGAACGCAAGGCCGTGTTCGGCGATGTGACGGTCCACTACAGCGCCTTCACCTCAAGCATGCTCCAGCCGGATATCGCCGCCACCACGGGCCTGACCCGCAGCAAGAACCAGGGCGTCCTCAATATTGCCGTGCTCAAAGCCGGCAAGCCGGGCGTGGCGGTGGTCAGCGGCATCGTCAAGGACCTCACCGGGCGCAGCAGCCCGCTGTCGTTCAGGCAGATCACCGAGCAGGGCTCGGTGTACTACGTAGCCCAGTTCAAGATCGAACAGGCCCAGACGCTGATCTTCGACCTGAATGTCGAGACCGGCGGGGTCAGCCATAAACTCAGCTTCAACCAGGAAGTGTTCCCAGGCGAATGATGAACCTTACGCAACTCGTGCTGGCCAGCCATAACGCCGGCAAACTCAAGGAACTACAGGCCATGCTCGGCCAGTCCGTGCAACTGCGTTCGATCGGTGAATTCAGCCAGGTCGAGCCGGAAGAAACCGGCCTGTCGTTCGTCGAGAACGCCATCCTCAAGGCCCGCAATGCCGCGCGCATCTCCGGCCTGCCAGCGCTGGCCGACGATTCGGGCCTGGCGGTGGACGCGCTGGGTGGCGCACCCGGCATCTACTCGGCGCGCTACGCTGACGGCAAGGGCGACGCGGCGAACAACGCCAAGCTGCTCGAGGCGCTCAAAGACGTACCGCCTGCACAACGTGGTGCCCAGTTCGTGTGTGTCCTGGCACTGGTACGCCATGCCGACGATCCGCTGCCAATCCTCTGCGAAGGTCTGTGGCACGGCAGTATCCTGTTCGAGGCCAGCGGTGAGCACGGCTTCGGCTACGACCCGCTGTTCTGGGTCCCAGAGCGTAACTGCTCCAGCGCCGACCTGGCCCCGGCCGACAAGAACCAGCTCAGCCACCGCGCCCGCGCCATGGCCCTGCTGCGTCAACGCCTGGGCATGGCATGACCGTAAAGCCCTCGCACACCACGGGCGTGATCTTGCCCGAGCTTCCACCGCTGTCGCTGTACATCCATATTCCCTGGTGCGTGCGCAAATGCCCGTATTGCGACTTCAACTCGCACCAGGCCGGGCCGAACCTGCCGGAAGACGAATACGTCGACGCTCTGCTCGCCGACCTGGACCAGGAGCTGCCTGCGGTCCAGGGGCGTGCGATCAGCACGATCTTCTTCGGCGGCGGCACCCCAAGCCTGTTCAGCGCCGCAGCCCTTGGCCGCCTATTGCAGGGTGTCGAGCGGCGTATCCGATTCGCAACCGACATCGAGATCACCCTCGAAGCCAACCCTGGCACGTTCGAGCAGGAGAAATTCAAAGCCTACCGGCAGACCGGCATCAATCGCCTGTCCATTGGCGTGCAGAGTTTCCAACCCGCCAAGCTGCAAAAGCTCGGACGCATCCACAACGGCGACGAAGCGGTGCGCGCGGCAGGCATGGCCCGCGCAGCCGGTTTCGACAATTTCAACCTCGACCTGATGCACGGCCTGCCCGAGCAGTCGCTGGACGACGCCCTGGGCGACCTGCGTCAAGCCATCGACCTGGGGCCGACCCACTTGTCGTGGTACCAGCTGACCCTGGAGCCTAATACCGTGTTCTGGAGCCAGCCACCGGAACTGCCCGAGGATGACATCCTCTGGGACATCCAGGAGGCGGGCCAGGCGCTGATGGCCGCGCAAGGCTATCGCCAGTACGAGGTGTCGGCCTACGCCCAGTCCGGGCGCGCCGCACGCCACAACCTCAACTACTGGCGCTTCGGCGACTTCATCGGTATCGGCGCCGGGGCCCATGGCAAGCTGTCGTTCCCGGATGGGCGCATCCTGCGCACCTGGAAAACCCGCCTACCCAAGGATTACCTGAACCCGGCCAAACCGTTCAAAGCGGGCGAAAAGCTGCTGCCTACCGACGAATTGCCGTTCGAATTTCTAATGAACGTGCTGCGCCTGACCGACGGCGCAGAGGCCGAGCTGTTCACCCGACGCACCGGCCTGCCACTGGCGCAACTGGCCCAGGCACGCCGCGCTGCCGAACAAAAGGGCCTTTTGCAGGTCGAACCGGATCGTCTGGCGGCCACGCCTCGCGGCCAGCTGTTCCTCAACGATTTGCTGCAGTATTTCTTGAATTAAGGATGACCCATGGACCTGGTACTTGACCTGCTCTCGACCGTTTCCCGCTGGAGCCGCAGCAACCTGTCGGAAATCTCGCTGGCCCTGGTAGGCTGCCTGCTGGTGCTGTTCGGCACCGACATCAAAAGCTGGGTCGAAGCGCGCCTGGGCGGCTTGGCCGGGGCCTTGCGCGTACCGTTCATGGCCCTGCTGGTGATGATTGGCAGTGGTGCGGCACTGATCTATGCCACGCCCTGGGTGATACGTGGACTCAGCCAGTTCAATAACTATGCGTTGGCACCGGTGTTGTTGGTGGTGCTGGTATTGATTGGCGTGGTGGCAGATCGGCGCGGCTGAGCACTCGCCAAAAGCCGCCCCGGCGAACCAGGGCGGCCCTCACTTTATCGAGCCCTAGTGGGCGTCAAAGTTGATGCGGGATATTTCACTTTGACGTAGCGGCAGGGCGGTTCTAGCATTCCAGTCGCGAAGGCTCTCCAGTAAAGCTGAAGACCGCAGGCCAAGGACTCGTAACCCGAAGCCTGCATAAAAAACCGCCCTTTCAGGCGGTTTTTTTCGCCCGCAGTTTCGCAGGCCCGGCAAACGAGAGCGGTCTTAGTCCACCTTCTCAAACTTCAGGTCCCATACGCCATGCCCAAGGCGCTCGCCACGGCGTTCGAACTTAGTGATCGGGCGCTCTTGCGGACGTGGCACATAGGCGCCATCTGCCGCCTGATTGCGGTAGCCCGGGGCCACCTTCATCACTTCCAGCATGTGCTCGGCATACGGCTCCCAGTCGGTGGCCATGTGGAACACGCCGCCAACCTTGAGCTTGCTGCGCACCAGTTCGGCGAACGCCGGCTGGACGATACGGCGCTTATGGTGACGCGCCTTGTGCCAAGGATCAGGGAAGAACAGCATCAGCCGATCAAGGCTGTTGTCGGCCACGCAGCGGTTGAGCACTTCGATGGCGTCACAGTCGTACACTCGCAGGTTCTGCAGCCCCTGGGTGAGCACACCATTGAGCAGTGCGCCGACACCAGGGCGGTGCACTTCCACACCGATGAAGTCCAGCTCAGGCGAGGCCGCCGCCATTTCCAGCAGCGAGTGCCCCATGCCAAAGCCAATTTCAAGAGTGCGCGGCGCCGAACGACCGAACACCTGGTCGTAGTCGACTGGGCTGTCGGCCAGTGGCAGGATGAACAGCGGGCCGCCCTGCTCCAGGCCGCGCTGCTGGCCTTCGGTCATGCGCCCGGCACGCATGACGAAACTCTTGATGCGGCGGTGCGGGCGCTCTTCGCCGTCGGCGGTGATCGGCGTTTCTTGCGATTCAGTCATCGGGGGCTCTTACTTGATCAGACCTTCCAGCGGCGAAGACGCGCTGGCATAGAGTTTCTTCGGCATACGCCCGGCGAGGTACGCCATGCGGCCGGCGAGAATCGCGTGCTTCATGGCCTCGGCCATCAGCACCGGTTGCTGTGCATGGGCGATCGCCGAGTTCATCAGCACCGCTTCGCAGCCCATCTCCATGGCGATGGTCGCATCGGAGGCGGTACCCACGCCGGCATCGACCAGCACCGGAACTTTCGATTCTTCAAGGATGATCTGCAGGTTATACGGGTTGCAGATCCCGAGGCCCGTGCCGATCAGGCCGGCCAACGGCATCACCGCGATACAGCCAGCTTCGGCCAGCTGACGGGCGATGATCGGATCGTCGCTGGTGTAGACCATCACGTCGAAGCCATCTTTGACCAGCACTTCGGCGGCCTTGAGGGTTTCGATCACGTTGGGGAACAGAGTTTTCTGGTCAGCCAGCACTTCCAGCTTCACCAGGGTGCGGGTTTCATGGGACTTGTGCCCATCGAGCAGCTCACGGGCCAGGCGACAGGTACGTACCGCCTCAACGGCATCGAAGCAACCTGCGGTGTTCGGCAGGATGGTGTACTTGTCGGGCGAGAGCACATCGAGCAGGTTCGGCTCGCCCGCATTCTGACCGAGGTTGGTACGGCGCACGGCGACGGTGACGATCTCGGCACCCGAAGCCTCGGTGGCCAGACGAGTTTCTTCCATGTCACGGTATTTACCGGTGCCCACCAGCAGACGCGACTGGAAAGTGCGCCCGGCCAGGACGAAAGGCTTGTCGCTGCGAACGTTGCTCATCGATGTTCCTCTGGAAAGGTTACGGGGCTTGCGGGGGACTTGCCGGGGCGCGCTCAACCGCCGCCAATGGCGTGGACCACTTCGACCTGGTCGCCTTCGCGCAACGGCGTGCTCTCGTGCTGGCTACGCGGCACGATGTCCAGATTCAGTTCCACCGCCACGCGGCGACCAGCCAGCTCAAGCCGGGCCAGCAAGGCCGCGACGCTTTCGCCCGCAGGCAGCTCGTAAGGTTCACCGTTCAGTTGAATGCGCATGCGCACGGCCACCATTGTTCTTTGGGGGCCCGCATTCTAGCCCCGATCCGCCTTGCAACCCAAGGGCGATCCACGCCATTAGTCGCGATTGTGGACCGCTAAGTCAGCCCAGCCGCCAGGCGGCCAGGCCCAAGCACAACCAGCCCGCGAGAAAACACAGGCCGCCCAGGGGCGTGATGATGCCCAGCTTGCTGATGCCGGTGAGCGTAAGCAGGTACAGGCTGCCCGAGAACAGCAGAATGCCCACGGCGAACAGCCCGCCGGCCCAACCGACCAGCCGACCGGGCAAATGCGCGGCGAGTACGGCCACCCCGAAGATGGCCAGGGCGTGCACCAGTTGGTAGGTGACGCCGGTATGGAAGATCGCCAGGTAGTCGGCCGTCAGACGGTTTTTCAAGCCATGGGCAGCGAACGCGCCCAGGGCCACACCGGTAAAGCCGAAGAACGCGGCAAGCATCAGGAAGCTACGAAGCATGGGACGACTCCTCGAGAGGGGTCTGTATAATGGCCCGTTCCATCCGTCGGGCCAAGCCATCACCATGCTGTCATCTATCCTGCGTCGCTTAACCCGCGCCCTGCTCTGGTTCGCTGCCGGCAGCATTGCCGTGGTCCTGGTGCTACGCTGGGTGCCGCCGCCGGGCACGGCCTTGATGGTCGAGCGCAAGGTTCAATCATGGGTCAGCGGCGAGCCAATCGACCTGCAACGCGACTGGACCCCGTGGGATGCTATCTCCGACGAATTGAAAGTGGCGGTGATCGCCGGCGAAGACCAGAAATTCGCCAGCCACTGGGGGTTCGATATTCCTGCGATCCAGGCGGCGCTGGCCTACAACGAGCGTGGCGGGAAGATTCGCGGCGCCAGCACGCTGACCCAACAAGTGGCCAAGAACCTGTTCCTGTGGTCGGGCCGCAGTTGGCTGCGCAAAGGACTGGAGGCTTGGTTTACGGCCTTGCTGGAACTGCTCTGGTCCAAAGAGCGGATACTTGAGGTCTACCTCAATAGCGCCGAATGGGGCAAAGGTGTGTTCGGCGCCCAAGCAGCGGCACGTTATCACTTTGGTGTGGATGCCAGCCGCCTGACACGCCAGCAGGCCGCCCAACTGGCGGCGGTGCTGCCCAGCCCGATCAAGTGGAGCGCAAGCCGGCCTAGTGCGTACGTGGCCAGCCGCGCAGGCTGGATCCGGCGGCAGATGAGCCAGTTGGGTGGGCCGAGCTACCTGATGCAATTGGACACCTCGCGCAGGCCCTAGGCTGGGATGCATAACACCGCTGAACCGGTGCGAGCCGGCCAACGCCTTAGCCCTCCAGCAACACAAAAGCCGCCGTCTCTTGCGAGAACAGCGGCTTTTTTGTTCCAGCCAGGCGGGGTCGATCAGATCGTGATCAGCGCCTTGACCTTGTTCATCGCGTTTTTCTCAAGCTGGCGAATACGCTCGGCAGAAACGCTGTATTTCTCGGCCAACTCGTGCAACGTCGCCTTCTCTTCAGCCAACCAGCGCTGGTAAAGAATGTCGCGGCTGCGCTCATCCAGACCTTGCAGGGCTTCATGCAGGTTGCTGGTGGAGTTGTCGCTCCAATCAGCATCTTCCAACTGCAGCGCCGGGTCGTAACGGTGGTCCTCCAGGTAGTGCGCAGGAGACTGGAAGGCACTGTCGTCGTCCGCTTCGGCGGCCGGGTCAAAGGCCATGTCCTGGCCACTCAGGCGGCTTTCCATCTCACGCACTTCGCGGGGCTCCACGCCCAGGCTTTCCGCCACACGATGCACTTCGTCGTTGTTCAGCCAGGCCAGACGCTTCTTCTGGCTGCGCAGGTTGAAGAACAGCTTGCGCTGGGCCTTGGTGGTCGCCACCTTGACGATGCGCCAGTTGCGCAGAATAAATTCGTGGATCTCGGCCTTGATCCAGTGCACCGCGAAGGACACCAGACGCACACCCATTTCCGGGTTGAAACGTTTGACCGCCTTCATCAGGCCAACGTTGCCTTCCTGGATCAGGTCGGCCTGAGCCAGCCCGTAACCCGCATAGCTACGGGCGATGTGTACGACAAAACGCAGGTGAGCCATCACCATTTGCCGAGCGGCTTCAAGGTCCTGCTCGTAATAGAGACGCTCGGCCAGATCACGCTCCTGCTCGGGCGACAGCAACGGAATGCTGTTGACCGTGTGCACATAGGCTTCCAGGTTTGCACCGGGAACCAGGGCATAGGCAGGCTGCAACGATGTGGTCATTCAAGTACCTCCGGCTTACAGACTCGTGCCTTGTGGGCACTGCCAACATAGACCCGGAACCGTGAATTAAGTTCCTGCATGAAAAAAGTCAATGCTGGCAAAAAAACATTATCGCGGGGCCAGCTCGTTCAGGTGGCGAGCCACTGCGATCCATGCACCGATATACCCCAACAACACCGCCCCGATCAAGAGCGACAGACCATCGGAGCCCGGCACCCCGCCCAAGGCGAAGTCGCTGCCATACAGCCCCGAAAGCCCGATTACCGCGTCGTTGAGCCAGTTCAGGCCGAACGCGAGAATGCCCCATGCCAAAATGCCAGCCCCCAGACCATACAGGGCGCCCATGTAAAGGAATGGCCTGCGCACATAGCTGTCGGTGCCGCCCACCAGCTTGATCACTTCGATCTCGACGCGGCGGTTCTCGATGTGCAGGCGAATGGTGTTACCAATGACCAACAGCAATGCCGAAATCAGCATCACCGCCAGACCGAACACAAAGCGGTCACCCAGCTTGAGGATCGCCGCCAGACGCTCGACCCACAGCAAGTCGAGCTGCGCCGCATCGACCTTTGGCAACTCCGCCAGGCGCTGACGCAAGGCTTCCAGGGCAGGTTTGTCGACCTCGGTCGGCGTCACCACCACCACGCCAGGCAGCGGATTGTCCGGCAGCTCGCGCAACGCCTCACCCAGGCCAGATTGCTGCTGGAATGCTTCGAGTGCCTGCTCGCGGCTGATGTACTGAGCGTCGGCCACCCCCGGCATGCCCTTGATCTCGTCGCGCAGGGCCTGGCCATCGCGGCCACTGGCGTCGAGTTTGAGGTACAGCGAGATCTGCGCGGCGCGCTGCCAGGAGCCGCCGAGCTTCTCGACATTCTTGAGCAGCAGCGACAGGCCCATGGGCATGCTCAGCGCCACTGCCATGACCAGACAGGTGAAGAAACTGCCGATCGGTTGCTTGCCCAGGCGCCGCAAGCTGTCGGCCAGGCTGGCGCGATGGCTTTCCAGCCAGGCGTGCAGCAGGGTACGAAAATCCGGGCCATCGTCGTCGTGATCGCCGCGTTTTTTCTTTGCTGGCGCAGCTTCGGCGGCCTTGGGCGCTACGCGCTCGGAAACCTTGGGTGTACGTGTGGTGCTCATTGCCCGGCCTCCCCATCGCCGATCAAGCGGCCGCGTTGCAGCGTCAGCATGCGGTGGCGCATGCGCGCGATCAGCGCCAGGTCATGACTGGCGATCAATACGGTGGTACCCAGCCGGTTGATGTCCTCGAACACGCCCATGATCTCGGCAGCCAGACGCGGGTCGAGGTTACCGGTGGGTTCATCGGCCAACAGCAAGGCCGGCTGGTGCACGATGGCACGGGCGATGCCCACGCGCTGTTGCTGGCCCGTGGACAGGTCGGCCGGGAACAGCTCGCCCTTGTCGCTCAGCGATACACGCTCGAGCGCCGAGTCCACGCGCTTGGCGATTTCGGCCTTGGACAGGCCGAGAATCTGCAACGGCAAGGCAATATTGTTGAACACCGTGCGGTCGAACAGTAACTGGTGGTTCTGGAACACCACGCCGATCTGCCGCCGCAGGAACGGGATCTGCGCGTTGCTGATCTGACCCAGGTCCTGGCCTGCCAGCAGCAACTTGCCGCTGGTCGGACGTTCCATGGCCAGCAGCAGGCGCAACAGGGTGCTCTTGCCGGCACCCGAGTGACCGGTGACGAACAGGAACTCGCCACGGCGCGCTCGGAAACTCAGCTCGTGCAGGCCGACGTGCCCGTTGGGGTAACGCTTGGCGACCTGTTCGAATCGGATCATGCAGGCTCCCGCTCGGCGAACAACGCCTTGACGAAGGGTTCGGCCTCGAAGGTGCGCAGGTCATCGATACCCTCGCCGACACCAATGAAGCGGATCGGGATATTGAACTGCTTGGCCAGGGCGAAGATCACCCCGCCCTTGGCCGTACCATCGAGCTTGGTCAAGGCAAGGCCGGTCAACTCCACGCTCTGGTTGAAATACTTGGCCTGGCTGATGGCGTTCTGGCCGGTACCGGCATCAAGCACCAGCAGTACTTCGTGGGGTGCGTCGGCATCGAGCTTGCCGATCACTCGGCGGACCTTTTTCAGCTCTTCCATCAGGTTGTCCTTGGTGTGCAGGCGACCGGCGGTATCGGCGATCAGCACATCGATGTTGCGGGCCTTGGCGGCCTGCACGGCATCGAAGATCACCGAGGCCGAATCGGCGCCAGTGTGCTGGGCGATCACCGGGATCTGGTTGCGCTCGCCCCACACCTGCAACTGCTCCACCGCCGCCGCGCGGAAGGTGTCACCTGCGGCCAGCATGACCTTCTTGCCTTCAAGCTGAAGCTTTTTGGCCATCTTGCCGATGGTGGTGGTCTTGCCGGCGCCATTCACGCCCACCACCAGAATCACGTAGGGCTTGCTCTGCGCCTCGATCTTCAACGGCTGCTCCACCGGGCGCAGCAGCGCGGCCAACTCATCCTGCAACGACTGGTACAGCGCACCGGCATCGGCCAGCTGCTTGCGGGCGACCTTCTGCGTGAGGTTCTGGACGATGGCTGAGGTGGCCTCGACGCCCACGTCGGCGGTCAGCAGACGGGTCTCGATTTCATCCAGCAGGTCGTCGTCGATGGTCTTCTTGCCCAGGAACAGGCTGGCCATGCCTTCGCCGATACTGGCGCTGGTCTTCGACAGCCCCTGCTTGAGGCGCGCGAAGAAGCCCGGCTTGGCCGGCTCTACCGCGCTCGCCACAGGCACTGGTGCGACCTGCGCGGGCGCTGCGACGGGCGGTTCCTGAGCCGGCTTTGGCTCGGCCACTGGCGCGACCACCGGTTCAGGGACAGGTGCGAGCACGGCCTCAGGGGCCGAGCGCTCGGGAATCACTGGCGGGGCCTTGGGCTCCAGGTCCGGCACCAAGGCGACCGGTTCCTCGGCCACTGGCAGAACCAGATTGCTCACCGGTACGGCCGGAACCTCGGCAATCGGCGCTACCACCGGTTCAGGCGCAGGTTCAGCTGCCGGCATTGCTGGCGCTACCGGCTCGGGCGACACCTGGACCGGCGCCTCGAGCGGCGCTTGGGCCGAAGCGGGCGGCTCGACGGGAGCCTGCGGCGCAGCCTGTTCTAGGGCCTGGGCTTCAGGGGGTTGCGGCTGTTCGGCGACAGGTTGCTCCGGTTTCTTGCGAAACCAGCTGAACAGGCCTTTCTTTTCACCGGCCGGGGCCGGCGCTTTCTTGTCGTCGTTGGAACCAAACATGGAAGACGGCTATCTCAGGGTGGCGATGAGCCATTAGCGGCGCATCGGGAATTCTCACTTACGCAGAACAGACTACTGTGTAACCGGCTGGTTCATGCGCAACGTTTTGTCGTTAAGAGCCTGCAGGCCAGAACGGCGACAGGCATGGTCGCCAGGCAACCGGATCAGTATCCTAGCACCTCCTGGCCCGCCGACGCTAAACCCAAGCGGGCCGCCGAACAGGTTGAACACTGTATGAATGCTCTAGCCCGCCGCGCCGCTGGCCTGTTGCTCGGCTCGTTGTGCCTGCCACTGGCGGCCTTCGCCGCCGATGTGCAACCCACCCACGAATTCATGCTCGACAACGGCCTTAAAGTGATCGTGCGCGAGGACCACCGTGCCCCGGTGGTGGTTTCGCAGATCTGGTACAAGGTCGGCTCCAGCTACGAGACGCCGGGCCAGACCGGCTTGTCCCATGCCCTTGAGCACATGATGTTCAAGGGCAGCGACAAGGTCGGCCCCGGCGAAGCCTCGCGCATCCTGCGCGACCTCGGTGCCGAGGAAAACGCGTTCACCAGCGACGACTACACCGCCTACTACCAAGTGCTGGCCCGCGACCGCCTGCCGGTGGCTTTCGAACTCGAAGCCGACCGCATGGCCAGCCTGCGCCTGCCTGCCGACGAGTTCAGTCGCGAAATCGAGGTCATCAAGGAAGAACGCCGCCTGCGCACTGATGATCAGCCCAGCGCCAAGGCTTTCGAGCTGTTCCGCGCCATGGCCTATCCGGCCAGCGGCTACCACACCCCGACCATCGGCTGGATGGCTGATCTCGAACGCATGAAAGTCGAGGAGCTGCGCCACTGGTATGAAACCTGGTACGCCCCGAACAACGCGACGCTCGTGGTGGTCGGCGATGTCACCCCCGACGAGGTGAAAACCCTGGCGCAGAAGTATTTCGGCGCTATCGCACGACGTACCCTTGCCCCCAGCAAGCTGCCGCTGGAACTGGCCGAGCCCGGTCAGCGCCAGCTCACCCTGCACGTGCGCACGCAACTGCCGAGCCTGATCTACGGTTTCAACGTTCCGGCCATGGCCACCGCCAAGGATCCGCGCACCGTCAATGCCCTGCGTCTGATCTCGGCGTTGCTCGACGGCGGCTACAGCGCACGCATGCCGGCACGCCTGGAGCGTGGCCAGGAGTTGGTGGCCGGGGCGTCGTCCAGCTATAACGCGTTCACCCGTGGCGACAGCCTCTTCCTGATCTCCGCCACCCCCAACGTGCAGAAACACAAAACCCTCGTCGACGTCGAAAAAGGCGTGTGGCAGTTGCTCGACGAACTCAAGACCACCCCACCGACCGCCGAAGAGTTGGAGCGCGTGCGCGCCCAGGTCATCGCCGGCCTGGTCTACGACCGTGACTCCATCAGCAGCCAGGCCACCACCATCGGCCAGTTGGAGACCGTGGGCCTGTCGTGGAAGCTCATCGACAACGAACTTGACGACCTCAAGCGCGTCACCCCACAGGACATCCAGGATGCCGCCCGCACCTACTTCACCCGCGAACGCCTGAGCGTTGCCCACGTACTGCCCGAGGAGTCCGCTGATGAGTGATCGCAGCGCACCGCGCTACACCCTGTTCGGCCTTGCGATCATCGCGCTGGTGGTGGCCATCGCCGTGCTGCTCGCACGTCCGGCCCAATCCGAAACCGCCGCACGCCCGGCCAATTCGCTGCAATCGCTGGCTGAGCTGGACGGCAAGGCCCCCAGCCGGCGCCAGTTGAACATTCAGCACTGGACCACTGCCGAAGGCGCCCGCGTACTGTTCGTCGAAGCCCACGAATTGCCGATGTTCGACCTGCGCCTGACCTTCGCTGCCGGCAGCAGCCAGGACGGCGGAAGCCCCGGCCTGGCGACCCTGACCAACGCCATGCTCAACGAAGGCGTGGCCGGCAAGGATGTCACCGCCATCGCCGAAGGGTTCGAGGGCTTGGGCGCGGACTTTGGCAACGGCTCCTACCGCGACATGGCCGTCGCCTCGCTGCGCAGCCTCAGCGCCGCCGACAAGCGCGAGCCGGCGCTCAAACTGTTCACCGACGTGGTCGGCAAGCCGACCTTCCCGCAAGAGGCGCTGGCCCGCATCAAGAACCAGTTGCTGGCTGGCTTCGAGTACGAGAAGCAGAACCCGGGCAAGATCGGTAGCAAGGCGCTGTTCGCCAAGCTGTACGGCGAGCACCCCTACGCCCACCCCAGCGATGGCACCGCACAAAGCCTCCCCGGCATCACCCTGGAGCAGCTGCGCGCCTTCCACGCCAAGGCCTACGCCGCCGGCAACACGGTGATTGCCCTGGTCGGCGACCTCAGCCGCGACGAAGCCGAGGCCATCGCCGCCCAGGTGTCCGCCGGCCTGCCCAAAGGCCAGGCCCTTGCCAAGCCCGTGCAGCCAGTCGAGCCCAAACCGGGCGCCACCCACATCGACTTCCCGAGCAAGCAGACCCACCTGATGCTGGCCGAGCTGGGCATCGACCGTAACGATCCAGACTGGGCGGCCCTTTCGCTGGGCAACCAGATCCTCGGCGGCGGCGCCTTCGGCACACGCCTTATGAGCGAAGTCCGCGAAAAACGCGGCCTCACCTACGGTGTGTACTCGGTATTCAGCCCGATGCAGGTACGCGGCCCGTTCATGATCAACCTGCAGACCCGCGCCGAGTTGAGCGAAGGCACCCTCACGCTGGTCAAGGACATCCTCACCGACTACCTGAAGACCGGCCCGACGCAACAGGAGCTGGATGACGCCAAGCGCGAACTGGCCGGTAGCTTCCCGCTTTCTAACGCCAGCAACTCGAGCATCGTCGGTCAGCTCGGCGCCATCGGTTTCTACAACCTGCCCCTGAGCTGGCTGGAAGACTTCATGCAGCAATCCCAGGCGCTGACCGTCGAGCAGGTGAAAGCGGCCATGAACAAACACCTGGCGGCCGACAAGCTGGTGATCGTCACCGTTGGCCCGAAGGTCGAGCAAAAGCCGCTGCCAGCCCCCACTGACAAACCCGCCGAGCAACCCCTCGGCGTTCCGGAGCACTGATGGCCAGACCGTCCACACCCACCCACGCCCCTAGCAAAGGGGCCGGGCACCTGCGCATCATCGCCGGCGAATGGCGCAGCCGCCGCCTGGCGGTGCCCGAGGGCGAAGGCCTGCGCCCGACCCCCGACCGCGTGCGCGAAACCCTGTTCAACTGGCTGGCGCCCTACATCGAAGGCGCCCAGGTACTCGACGCCTTCAGCGGCAGCGGTGCACTGGTACTCGAAGCCCTGTCGCGCGGGGCAGAGAATGCCGTGGCCTTGGACAGCAATCCCGCAGCCATCGCCAACCTCAAGCACAACCTCGAATTGCTGCGCTGCCCGCGCGGGCAAATTCTGCAGACCGATGCACTGCGCTACCTGCAAGGCCCGACCAAGCAGCAGTTCGACGTGGTGTTCCTCGACCCGCCGTTCCACCAGGACCTGCTGGCCAACACCTGCAACCTGTTGGAGCAGGGGCTGTGGCTACGCGAACAGGCGTGGATCTACACCGAGAGCGAGGCCGCCCCTTCGTCGCTGGCGATGCCCGGCAACTGGCGCCTGCACCGCGAGAAAAAGACCGGCCAAGTGCACTACGCACTGTGGCAGCGCGGCTAACATCTCGCGCACAGCCTGCGGATAGATAGTTACCGCAGGCTATCCCCCTGCATGACTGAGACTGCCTTCCGGTTTCCAATCGGAGCGCTCCAGTCATGCCCACCCTCCCTCCTTCGGTGCAGTGCTTCACCCTGAGCAATGGCCTACGGGTCTACCTGCGCGAGGACCACCGCGCCCCGCTGATCAGCGCACAACTGTGGTACCACGTTGGCGCCAGCCATGAAACACCCGGCCAGACGGGCATTTCGCACCTGCTCGAACACTTGATGTTCGAGGGCAGCAGTAAACTCGCACCGGGCGAGTACTCGACCTTGATGACCCGCATCGGCGCCGAACCGAACGCGTTCACCACCCATGACGCGACCGTCTACCCGCTGACACTGCCCGCCAATCGCCTTGAAATCGGCCTCGAAGCCATGGCCGACGCGATGGCTAGCGCGAAGCTGGACCCCGCGCCATTCGGCCGCGAACGCAACGTGGTGATCGCCGAACGGCGCAGCGACATCGACAACTACCCGCTGGCGCGGGCCTTGGAACAGCACACCATCCTGGCCCATGGCAGCAGCCGTTACGCCAATCCGGTCATCGGTCATCTGGCCGACCTGCAACAGTTCACCGAAGCCAACGCCCGCGCCTGGTATCAGGCCTGGTACCGCCCCAACAACGCGAGCCTGGCGGTGGCCGGCGCCATCGACCTGGGTCATTTACGTAGCCTGGTGCAGCGCCACTTCGCAGCGATTGCAGCAGCGCCCTTACCGCCAACCCGTGCGCCACGAGCGGACATCGACCTTGCTCGACGCAGCCAGACCCTGCGCCAAGCAGGCCTGCGCAGTGGCGTGCTGATGAGTTTCAACGTACCCAGCCACTGCACGGCCGCCAGTGCGGAGCTAACCCTCGCGCTAAGCCTGATACCGGACCTGCTCGGCGAAGGCCGCAGTGCTCGCCTCAAACGCCGGCTGATCTATCAAACACCGTTGCTGCAAGCCTTGTCGTGCCAATACGACCCTCTCAAGCGGGGTGACACGTTGCTGCATGTCTACGCCTTCACTGCCGACACCACCACGCCAGAGGCGGCTGCCGAGCGCCTTCTCGACGAGATCGAGGCACTGGGGCGAAGCGCGCCGTTGCCCGAAGAGCTGGAGCGCGCCAAGGCTCGCCTGCGCGCAAGACAGGTATTTGCCAGGGACGATATCGCCGACCAGGCGCACGCCATCGGCCAGCGCGCCGCCATCGGCCTGGCCCCTGCCCTGATGGACCACGAACAGCAAGCCGTGGAGGCCGTAAGCGCCGAACAGGTGCGCCAGGCGGCAGCGCTGTACCTCACCGCCCAGCGCGTCACCATCACCTTCATGCACGACGAGAACGACGCCGATGAATGACCTCAACGTCCCAAGCCGCCTGCTGAGCGCCCAGGGCCTGGACCTGGATGAGCCCCTGCAGATCGCCACCCAGGTCCAGTCATGGAAGACCCAGGCCAATACCCGCGTCCGGTTCGTCGAGTCGCATGGGCTGCCGATGGTCGATCTGGTCCTGCGCTTTCGCGCCGGCAGCGTCCAGGATGGTCCCCAGAGCGGTCTGGCAGCACTGACGCTTTACAACCTCGACAAAGGCAGCGCCGGCCTGAGCGCCGACGAGCATGCCCTGCGCCTTGAACGGCTTGGAGCAGTAGTCGATAAGCGCGTGCGCCTGGATTACGCACAGTTGAGCCTACGCAGCCTAAGCAGCCCGGACCTGCTGGTCCCCGCAATGGCCTTGTTCACGGACCTGGCTGCCCGCCCCGACTTCCCGGCCCTGGCGCTGGAAACCGTCAAAAGCCAGTTGCTCGCCAATCACGCCAGCCTCCGGACCCACACGCAATCCAGGGTGAGCAGCGAAATCTACCGGCATCTGTTCAAGGGGCACCCCTACGGCATTCCCGAAGGCAGCACCCCAGAGAGCGTTGCCGCCATCGATACCGACAACCTTCGGGCCTTCCATCGAAAAGCTTTTTCGGCCAACAACCTGGAAATGGTCATGGTCGGCGACCTGTCGCGCGCGCAAGCCGAGGCGATCGCCGAACAGATCAGCCAAGCCCTGCCACAGAACTGGGCGGCGATCGAGTTGCCCGCTCCGCCACCCGCACAGCCGGCCAGAATTCACATTGAACAGAGCGGCGCGGGCAACACGTTGGCGATGGCCCTGCCACTTTCGATACCGGTGAATACACCGGATTACCTGAGGCTGGTGCTGGCCAACGAGGTACTCGGCAGCGGCCCGGAAAGTCGCCTGATGCAGGTGCTGCGACAGCGCCATGGCCTGACCTACAATATCTCGTCACATCTGGTCCCATTGCAGACCGGTGGGCTGCTGCTGATCCAGTGGGAGGTGGCCTCGGCACACGTCGATGCCTCGCTCGCGCTGGTACGCCAGACCTTGGAAGCCTTCTACCAGCAAGGTCCCACGCTGGCCGAGCTGCACTTCGCCCGCCAGCAAATCGCCGGCCAGTGGGTACGCGGTGTCGCGCAGAACCAACGCCTGGCCAGCATACTGGCTGAACAGGCTCAATTGGGCCTGGCCGATGACTACCTGAACACCTACCTGCCATGCCTGGGCGCAATCGATACCCGGGAGGTGCGCGAGCTGACCCAATTCAACGTCGACCTGACCCGCCAGGTCGTAGCCAGCGTTGGCCCGGCCGTTGCGCAAATGCCCCTGCCATCGACCGACTAATACGCAGGTACAGTGGCGGTGTTTCATGGCACTCTAGGCGTGCACATCAAGAGTCGCCCAGCATGCCCAGCCTCACCGCCACGTTCCGCCCGGCCATCGGCCTGTCCAACCCGCATCTGCAGACCTTATGGGGGCCGCTGTGGCGCAAGTTACCCGCGCTCGAACGTACCCGTGAACGCCTGTGGCTGGGCGACGGCGACTTTATCGACCTCGACTGGCACGGACCTCATCAACCCGACGCGCCCTTGGTCGTGGTGCTGCATGGGTTGACCGGCTCGTCCAACTCGCCTTACGTCAAAGGTCTGCAACAGGCGCTGCACAGCCAGGGTTGGGCGAGCGTCGCGGTGAACTGGCGCGGCTGCTCGGGCGAGCCGAACAGGTTGGCGCGTAGCTACCACTCCGGCGCCAGCGACGACCTGGCCGAAATCCTCACCCACCTGCGCGCCCAGCGGCCGCTGGCACCGCTGTACGCGGTCGGCTATTCGCTGGGGGGCAATGTACTGCTCAAGTACCTGGGAGAAAGTGGTTCGGCCAGCCAGCTGCAAGCTGCCGTGGCAGTGTCGGTGCCGTTTCGCCTGGATCAGTGCGCCGACCGCATCGGACAGGGTTTCTCGAAGGTCTATCAGGCGCATTTCATGCGCGAGATGCTCACTTATGTCCAGGTCAAGCAACGCCACTTGCGCGCCCAGGGCCAACACGAGCGGCTGGCCGAACTCGAACGCCTGGGCCCGCTGCGCAACCTGCGCACGTTCTGGGACTTCGACGGCAAGGTCACGGCCCCGCTCAATGGTTTCAGCGATGCTCACGATTATTACCGGCGCGCCTCAAGTCGTTATTACCTGGGCGAGAACCGCACGCCGACGCTGATCATTCAGTCCAGCGATGACCCGTTCGTGTTCGACCATAGCCTGCCCACAGCCGATGAACTGGCGCCACAGACCCAGTTCGAGTTGCACCGTCGCGGCGGGCATGTCGGGTTCGTCGAGGGCAGCCTGCGCAATCCAGGGTATTACCTGGAGCGGCGCATCCCACAGTGGCTGGTGCAAGGGCTCTAGCCACGCGCCGGGCGCTACCGCTCAGTCGCCGGTCGCCACCGTATGCGCCGGATCATTGATCCACTCACTCCAGGACCCCGCATACAAGCGCCCCAACGGATACCCGGCCAACGCCAGGGCGAACAGGTTGTGACAGGCAGTCACCCCGGAACCGCAGTACGCCACCAATTGCTCCGGCGCACGACCGGCAAGCGTTGCCGCGAAACGCTGCTGCAACTGGGCAACCGGCAAGAAGCGGCCATCCACGCCCAGGTTGTCGGTGAACGCCGCACACTGCGCCCCGGGGATATGCCCGGCTACCGGGTCGATTGGCTCGACCTCACCACGAAAACGCGGCAGGGCCCGGGCATCGAGCAGGGTCAGTGCCGGATCGTCCAAGCGCTTGGCCAGATGCCGGGCATCGATCAACATCGTCATGTCTGGCGCGCCGCTGAAATTGCCCTCGCGCTTGGGCGGCGGGTCCAGGCTCAGCGGCAGGTGCGCCGCGTGCCAGGCCTTGAGGCCACCGTCCAGAATAGACACTGCGCTGCGCTTGCCCAGCCACATCAGCAGCCACCAGGCGCGGGCCGCGAAAGCGCCGGGTCCATCGTCGTACAGCACCACTTCACTGTCGTTATCCACGCCCCACTCGCGCAGGCGCTCAACCAACCGCTTGGGCTCCGGCAGCGGGTGCCGACCAGTGTGCCCCTTGATCACGGGCCCACTCAGGTCACGTTCCAGGTCGGCGAAATGCGCACCGGCAATATGCCCCAAGGCATAGCTGCGCTGGCCGTAGTCGACATCCTCCAGGGCAAAGCGACAATCGAGGACCACCAGACCCGGCGCGTCCAGACGCTCGGCCAGCTGTTGCGGGGTGATCAGTTGCGCAAGGGGCATGACAATCTCCTGATGGTTGCTTGCGAAGGCGCAGGCTTAACGCTCCAACGCCTGGTTGAACGGTACGTGGAACTCGCCACACAAGGCGTCTACCGCCGCACGCGAGGTGGGGGTGACGAAACCCTGCTCCAGCACCAGTACTTGATAGACGCCACGCTTGAACGCTTCTTCCCCCAAGTGCGCCGAGTGCTCGCGGGTGGTGCTGAGAAAACGCACCCAGGAGGTCAGTACGATCCAGGCGTTGATGGTCAGCGATTCGATCTGCGCAGCGTCCATCGCCAGGATGCCGGCCTCGACGAACCCCCGGTATATCGCCTGGCCCTGCTGCAAGCAGCGCTGCGAGAAGCGCCGGTAACGCCCTGCGAGTTCGGGGTCGCTGTCCAGCAAGTGCTCCAGGTCGCGGTGCAGGAAACGGTAGTTCCACATCGCCGCCAGCAACGCCTTCAAGTAGAAGCGCTTGTCCTCGACGGTGATCGGGCGGCCCTGGGGCGGGCGCAGAAAGCTGTCGACCAACGCCTCGTACTGACTGAACAGCACGGCGATGATCGCCTGCTTGTTGGGGAAGTGGTAGTACAGGTTGCCGGGCGAGATTTCCAGGTGCGCGGCAATGTGATTGGTGCTGACGCTTCGCTCGCCCTGCTGGTTGAACAGCTCCAGGCTGCTCTGCACGATGCGCTCTTGGGTCTTCATGCGCGGGGCCATGCTCAGCTCCAGTCTCCGGGCTTCATAAAGATGGGCGCATCATACGATCTGCGGCCGGGGGCGTCAGGTCAAAGCTGCGCAAATGTCCGCTGATCTGGCACAAAAAGCGCTCACGGGATGACGAATTAGAGTATAGGCTCTATTCATTCTTCACCCCGGTGCCCACGCCATGACCTCGACTGCCCACCTGCCTGTACGCTCTTCGGACCTCGCCGTTGAAACGGTGTTCGCCGAACAGCGCCAGGCTTTCGCCCGCCACCCCATGCCACCCGCCGCGCAGCGTCGGCAGTGGCTGAAAAGCCTGCGCGAGGCGCTGCTGGACGGGCAGCAGGCCCTAATCGAGGCCATCGATGCTGATTTTCAGGGGCGCAGCCGCGACGAAACCCTACTGGCCGAGCTACTGCCGTCGGTGCAAGGGCTACGCCACGCCGAACGCCATCTGCAACGCTGGATGCGCCCAGCCCGGCGCCGCGCAGGGCTGGCCTTCCAGCCCGCCCGTGCGCGGGTGGAGTACCAGCCGCTGGGTGTGGTGGGGATCATCGTGCCGTGGAACTACCCGTTGTTCCTGGCCATCGGCCCACTCACCTGCGCCCTGGCGGCTGGTAATCGGGTGATGCTCAAACTCAGCGAAGCCACGCCGGCCACCGGCGAAGCGCTCAAGGCACTGCTGGGGACGGTATTCCCGCAAGACCTGGTCAGCGTGGTCCTCGGAGACGTGGCGGTGGGCCAGGCCTTCGCTCGCCTGCCGTTCGATCACCTGCTGTTCACCGGCGCCACCGGCATTGGTCGACAGGTGATGCTGGCAGCGGCGCAGAACCTTACCCCGGTCACCCTTGAATTGGGTGGCAAGTCCCCGGCCATCGTCTCGCAGGATGTCCCACTGGCCACGGTCGCCGAGCGTATCGCCTTCGGCAAGACCCTCAATGCCGGGCAGACCTGCGTCGCCCCAGATTATGTACTAGTGCCCCGTGAGCGCCTGGGCGCGTTTGCCGAGGCCTACCGCCAGGCCGTGCAGCGGCTTTACCCGCGCATCGCCGACAATCCCGACTACAGCGCGATCATCAACCCGCGCCAGCACGAGCGCCTGCAACGCCTGCTGGACGATGCCCGTGAGCAGGGCGCCGAGGTGCTCGATCTGTACCCACACGAAGTCCGCCAGGGAAGGCGCCTGCCCCCGCACCTGTTGCTGGACGTCCACCCCCGTATGCAGGTCATGCAGGAAGAAATCTTCGGCCCGCTGTTGCCGCTGGTGCCCTATGACCACCTCGACCAGGCGCTGGACTACATCAACCAACGCCCTCGCCCCTTGGCGCTGTACTACTTTGGCTACGACCGCAGCGAGCAAGCGCGGGTGCTACGCGACACCCATTCTGGCGGTGTCTGCCTCAACGATACCCTGCTGCACGTGGCCCAGGACGACTTGCCGTTCGGCGGCATCGGCCCTTCCGGCATGGGCCACTACCACGGACGCGAAGGCTTCCAGACCTTCAGCAACGCCAAGGCGGTCCTGGCCAAGCAGCGCCTGAACGCTGCACGGCTGATCTACCCCCCCTACGGCCGAGCCTTGCAGCGCCTGGTGCACAAGCTGTTCATCCGTTGAGCGGGGGGACTTCATGCAACGACGCGAATTACTCAAGTTCGGCCTCGGCGCAAGCCTGTTCCTTGGCACAGCCAGCCTGGCCGGCTGCACCCGGCAGACGCCTGCCAACGGCTATCACGTCCTGCGCGACGATGACCTGCCGCTGTTGCAGGCGCTGATCCCGGTGCTGCTGGCCGGCACCCAGGCGACACCACACACGGTATTGGAAAGCCTGGACGGCAAACTCGCGGCACTGTCGCCAGCGATGCTCAGGCTCACCCGGCAGTTGTTCGACGTGCTCAGCCTGCCGTTGACCCGCGGTCCGCTGACCGGCGTATGGGGTCGCTGGAGTGCAGCCAGCCATGCCGATATCGAAGCGTTTCTGGCGCGCTGGCGCAGCAGCTCGCTGAGCCTGTTGCGCCAAGGCCATGCCTCGCTGCTGCAACTGCTGCAGATGGCCTGGTATGAACGCCCCGAGTCCTGGGCGGCCTGCGGCTACCCCGGCCCGCCGAAGATCTGAGCCCACGCACGACGTCCACTGCACGAGGAAACCGATGCCCGTCCCAGACCCGTTTCGCCAAGGCCTCGAACGAGGCTGGACCACCCATGATGGCTCACGCCTGGAACACGACCTAATCCTGGAAACCGACGTCGCAGTCATCGGCAGCGGCGCAGGCGGCGCCACCACGGCTGAAACCCTCAGCGCCGCCGGCCTGAAGGTGCTGCTGATCGAAGAAGGCCCGCTGAAAACCAGCAGCGACTTCGACCTGCAGGAAAGCCACGCCTACGCCGCGCTGTACCAGGAAGGGCTTGGCCGGCTGAGCAAGGACGGCGCCATCACCATCCTGCAAGGCCGGGCCGTGGGTGGCACCACCCTGGTCAACTGGACTTCGAGCTTTCGCACGCCCCCACAAACCCTTGAGCACTGGGCGCGCGAACACAGCGTCAAAGGGCTGGACACCGCGAGCATGGCCCCGTGGTTCGAGCGCCTGGAACAGCGCCTGGGCATCAGCCCCTGGGCCGTGCCACCGAACGCCAACAACGAGGTACTGCGCCGCGGTTGCGAAGCCCTCGGCCATCGTTGGGCGGTGATTCCGCGCAACGTACGGGGTTGCTGGAACTTGGGCTATTGCGGCATGGGCTGCCCGGTGAACGCCAAGCAATCGATGCTGGTCACCAGTATTCCAGCCACCCTCGATCAAGGTGGCGAATTGCTCTACCTGGCGCGCGCGGTGCGTTTCAGCCATGACGGCGAGCGCATCGCGCAGCTGCACTGCCAAGCCCTGGACGCCCGTGGCGTGCACCCCACTGGACGGCAGATAAATGTCCGCGCCCGCCACTATGTACTGGCCGGCGGGGGCATCAACAGCCCCGCCCTGCTGCTGCGCTCACAGGCGCCGGACCCGCACCAACGCGTGGGCAAGCGCACGTTCCTGCACTTGGTAAACTTCAGCGCTGCACAGTTCGACATGCGGATCGACCCGTACTATGGCGCACCGCAATCGATCTACAGCGACCAGTTCCAGTGGCAAGACGGGGTCACCGGCGCAGTCGGCTACAAGCTTGAGGTGCCGCCACTGCACCCCGCCCTGGCCAGTACGTTGCTGGGCGGCCATGGTCAGGACAATGCCCTGCGCATGAGCGAACTGCCGCATACCCATGTGATGCTGGCACTACTGCGCGATGGCTTTCACCCACACAGCCAGGGCGGCCAGGTAGAACTGCGTGACGACGGCTCGCCAGTGCTCGACTATCCGATCACCGACTACCTGCGCGATGGCCTGCGCCGGGCCTGGCACAGCATGGCGCAGATCCAGTTCGCCGCCGGTGCCCGCCAGGTACTGCCACTGCATGGCGATGCCCGCTTCACCGGCGACCCTGGCCAGGCCCGGACGATGATCGACAGCCTGGTTCTGGAAACGTTTCGCATGCGCCTGGGCAGCGCCCATGTGATGGGCGGCTGCGCCCTCGGCGAAGACCCGCGCCAGGCCGTGTGCGACAGTCTGGGCCGGCACCACCAGTTGGCCAATCTGTCGATTCACGATGGCTCGCTGTTCCCCACCAGCATCGGCGCCAATCCCCAGTTATCGGTGTACGCGTTGGCCGCACGGCTCAGCGACGCGCTGGCCAACCGCCTGGCACCGGGGGCATGACAGCCGGCGCAGGCCCTGTCTATAGTGCCATCAGCCGGCCGGATGGCTTGGCCGGGCGCAGGCGCTGCGCTACCATCCGAGTCCCCAACGCACTCCAGCCAGGATGACGCGATGAACCGAGTGTTGTACCCGGGTACTTTCGACCCCATTACCAAAGGTCATGGCGACCTGGTAGAACGCGCCTCGCGGCTGTTCGATCATGTGATCATCGCCGTGGCGGCCAGCCCTAAGAAGAATCCGCTGTTCCCACTGGAACAACGGGTCGCACTGGCCCGCGAGGTCACCAAGCACCTGCCCAATGTCGAAGTCATCGGCTTCTCCACCCTGCTGGCGCATTTCGCCAAGGAACAGGGTGCCAACGTATTCCTGCGCGGCCTGCGCGCGGTGTCCGACTTCGAGTACGAATTCCAACTGGCCAACATGAACCGCCAGCTCGCCCCGGATGTGGAGAGCCTGTTCCTCACCCCATCGGAGCGCTATTCGTTCATTTCCTCGACCCTAGTGCGTGAGATCGCGGCACTGGGCGGTGACATCACCAAGTTCGTCCACCCGGCCGTGGCCGACGCGCTGACCGAGCGCTTTCACAAGTAGCGTTGGTGGCCAGGCTGTCGCGCCCGCGTGCACTGCGGGCGCGAATACGGCACAATTGCGCCCATCGCTTTGAAACATGCCCGGGCCCGATGCCCCGGCCGGAGTCTCCATGTCCCTGATCATCACCGACGATTGCATCAACTGCGACGTCTGCGAACCCGAGTGCCCGAACGCCGCCATCTCGCAAGGCGAAGAGATCTATGTGATCGACCCCAATCTCTGCACCCAATGCGTGGGCCACTACGACGAACCCCAGTGCCAGCAGGTCTGCCCGGTCGACTGCATCCCTCTGGATGAGGCGCACCCGGAAACCGAAGACGAACTGATGGCCAAGTACCGCCGGATCACCGGCAAGGCCTGATCGGCCTGCACCGGTCCTCTGAACGCCCTGCCCTAAATGAACAGCCCCGGACTATGCCGGGGCTGTTGCAGACGCCAGGTCAGAATCAGAAGATGCTGATCGGGTACTCGACGAACACGCGGACTTCGTTGCCGTCATCGAAGTAGCCATTCTGCTGGACGGCATTGTTGGTGCGCACGAACGAGCTACGCAGCTTGACCGACAGGTCCTTGGCCGGGCCTTCCTGGACGACGTAGCGCAGTTGGTTGAAGATCTCGCGCTCCTTGCCTTCGCCAAAACCGTGGGTGTTGATGTTGTCACCCACGACGTAGGCCACTTTGTAGGTCAGGCCCGGCAGGCCGAAGGCGCCGAAGTCCAGACCGTAGCCCAGCTGCCAGGAACGCTCGTCCTCGGCGTTGAAGTCAGACCAGTAGGAGTTGGCCAGGTAGATGGTCGAACCACCGTCGCTGGTGCCCCATGGCTGGTTCTGGTAGCCGCCGTAGTTGTAGCCGGTGCTGCCGGTGCTGCGCTGGTGCGCCAGGGTCAGCGAGTGCGGGCCGAAGGCGTAGGTGGCCGCCAGGCTCCAGATGGTGTTGTGGTCACCGGTCAGGCTGGCCTTCTCGACGAACTTCTTGTTGATGTCGGTCTTGTAACCGTTGAAGTCCAAGGTCAGGGACTGATCGCTGGCGATCGGGAACACGTAGTTCAGGCCCAGGTAGTGCTTCTTCATCACGTCTTCGTTGTTCGCGGTGTACAGCGAAGCGGTGAAGTTGTCGGTGACTTTGTAGCTACCGCCGAACACGCTGATCGCCTTCAGGTGGCCACTGTCACGGCCTTCGGCGCTCTTGCGTGCTTCCTGGGTGAAACGACCGGCGTTCAGCTCAAGGCCCTTGATCTCCTTGGAGGTGATCAGGGTACCGGTGAAGCTTTCTGGCAGCAGGCGGCCGTCGTCGTAGTTCAGCACCGGCAGGGCTGGCATCTGGTCACCGTACTTGAGCACGGTGTTGGAGATGCGGAACTTCACCGCTGCACCGGCGCGCGCCAGGTCATGCGGGCTGCTGGCGTTGCTGTCGGCGTTGGTGGTGTTGTATGGCTTGAAGAAGTCCACACCCGCGCCACCGTTGTGGCCCTTGCCGCCGTCCAGGCGCACGGCGTACAGGCCGAAGGCGTCGACGCCCACACCGACGGTGCCTTGGGTGAAGCCGGAGGAGAAGGTCCCGATGAAGCCCTGACCCCATTCGATCTGATCGTCGGTCCGGTGCTTCTTGTCACGGTTGATGTACGCATTGCGCAACAGGACGCTGGCATGGCTGTCCTCGACGAAGCCATTGCTCTGGGCCTGCTCATTGGCCTGTGCCTGGGTCGCGGCGATCATCGCCAGGGCGACCAGGCTGATCCTGGTTTTCAACATTGTTTGTTTTCCTTATTACTTGATCAAAAACGCACTGCCTAATAACGCCAGGAACCAACGCCCCTTCGTAGGTTCGACGCTATGCGGATCCGGGCTGCAGGGCCGCAGACTGTCTGTGACGGGCCTTACAGCCGCATGGCCAGGTCATGGCCAGCAGGCGCGAAGGCCGAATCCTATCCGCGCGTGATCATTCATGTCAAAAAATCGTGAAATGCAGGTTGATATAACCAAAAACGAGGGGCATCGCAGTGCAATTCAACCTGTGAGTGCCGGGAGTCAGCGCAATTTTTCTCTTTCGCGTTTCTCGGAAAAAACCGCACAACGATCATAGACACCTGACAGATCCCATCAGGCAGGCGGTATAGGGAAGTACCGCGAACAGGGCGGCCAGAGGCCGCAAACGAAAACGCCACCGCAGATGCGGTGGCGCTTTTCATGACAACGACGGTGTCCCGGTCAGTGCCACACAGCCAGCAGAGCTTCAAGCTCGGCATCGCTGATCAGGCCTTGGGGGTATCGCCCGTTGAGCAGACGTCGTGGGTCGGTCGTCCTGACCCGGATGCTTCCATGATGTTTCAGCCACTGCGCCAAAACGTCGAGCGATTCTTGGTTCACCGCGGAGGGGGGGGTCGCCGACTCACTTGCTGCATTCATTTCCACACGCACTCCCTAGGCCCGTGAGCGGCTAACTTACGTAAGGTTTGTTACAGAACGGCGTAGACCTATCCCTCTGAAACACAATGAAAAAACAATACAAGAGATGTGCCACCTCGCGCGTCAGCCGTCGTCGCCCACAAAAAAGCCCGTCACAAGGACGGGCTGCTCAGCTATTTAAGGGCTTAACGCGTGATCGGCGCCGGTTGCTGCTGCGTCAGGCAATGAATGTTGCCGCCACCGAGCAACAGTTCACGCCCCGGAATCATCACCACCTCATGATCCGGGAAAACCTTCGCCAGGATCGCTCTGGCCTCTGCGTCTGCTGGGTCGTCGAAGCTCGGCGCGATGATCCCGCCATTGACGATCAGGAAGTTGACGTAGGAGCCCGCCAGACGCACCGAGGGGTCGCGCGCCTGGCTGCCGACCACGTGGTCGACACCGGCACATTCGGCTTCGGTCGCGAACAGAGGGCCCGGAATCGGCATCTTGTGCACCACGAACTCGCGGCCCTTGGCGTCCCGGCTGTTTTTCAGCACTTCGTACGCAGCATGGCAGCGTGCGTAGTTGGGGTCGTTGGAATCATCGGTCCAGGCCAGTAACACTTCTCCAGGGCTCACGTAACAGCAGAAGTTGTCGACGTGACCGTCGGTTTCGTCGTTGTACAAGCCATCGGGCAGCCAGACGATGGTTTCCACCGCCAGGTGCTCGCGCAGCACATCCTCGATCTGCTCGCGGGTCAGGTGCGGGTTGCGGTTGCGGTTGAGCAAGCACTCTTCGGTGGTGATCAGCGTGCCTTCGCCGTCGACGTGGATCGAGCCACCCTCCAGGACGAAGCCTTCGGTCTGGTAGCGCGGCACGCGTTCCATTTCCATGACCTTGGCGGCCAGCTCTGCGTCACGGTTCCACGGTGCGTAGAGGCCTCCGTCGAAACCGCCCCAGGCGTTGAAGCCCCAGTCCACGCCACGCACTTCGCCGTGGTCGTTGATCACGAAGGTCGGGCCGGTGTCGCGCACCCACGCGTCATCGCTGCTGATCTCGACCACACGGATGTTCGGTAGGTCGAGCTGACGACGGGCATTCTCGTATTGGCCAGCCGACACCGCCACGGTGACCGGCTCGAAGCGCGCGATTGCCTTGGCCAGGGTCACATGGGCGGCCTGCGCCGGCTTGCCACCCAAGCGCCAGTTGTCCGGGCGCTCAGGCCAGACCATCCACACTTGGGTCTGGGGCGCCCATTCGGCCGGCATGTGGAAGCCATCGGCGCGCGGGGTCGAGTGGAGGGTCTTCATGGGTAACCTCTGCAAAGGCCCGGGGCCAGCGGCGCCAGGTCGTTGAACGAATGGGGGCAGGCCCGCCAGTATAGGTGGCGTGGCGTTGACATGATATTACAATCGATAAATATCGACTTTAAACCCGTAATAGAAAAATATTTGCTTATAAAAAAGCCGAGATATCGATAACAATCGATATCTCGGCTTCATACGCTAGGTCAAAGCCCTTCTGCCAGGATCCGCTCCACACTGTCGACGAAGTAGTCCACGCTGGCCCGCGTGGTGCACATCGGCGGTTTGATCTTGAGGATGTTCAGGTAATCACCCGTCGGCTGCATGAAAATACCCAGCTCACGCAGGCGGTTGCACAGCGCGGTGGTTTCCTCGGTGGCAGGCTCCAGGGTCTGCCGGTCGCGCACCAGTTCCAGGCCAAGGTAGAAACCCGAACCATGCGCGGCACCCGCCAACGGATAGGTATCGACCAGCGCTTGCAGGCGCGCCTTGAAATAGCGTCCCACGTCGCGGGCGTTGTCCCACAGTCCTTCGTCGCGCATCACATCCAGCACCGCCATACCGATTCGGCAGCTCACCGGGCTGCCGCCGGCCGACGAGAAGAAGTAGCCCTCGGCCTCCAGTGCCTCGGCGATCTCGCGGCGGGTAATCACCGCGCCCAAGGGCTGGCCGTTGCCCATGCCCTTGGCCATGGTAATGATGTCAGGCACTACGCCCTGCTCTTCGAAACCCCAGAAATACTCACCCAGACGTCCATAGCCCACCTGCACTTCATCGGCGATGCACACGCCGCCGCGTTCACGCACCTTGGCGTACGCCTGGCGCAGGTAGCCGGCCGGCAACGAAATGCCACCGGCATTGCCATACACCGGCTCGCAGATCATGCCAGCCAACTGACGGCCACGGGCATCGAGGTCGGCCAGCTTGGCGTCGACATCGCGCAAGTAGTCCGCGGCGCTCTCGGCGCCCCGGAATCGACCACGGAAGGTGTTCGGCGCCTCCACCGGGTGCACCCAGTCCGGGCGCGTCTCCAAGGCCTGGGGGTTGTCGGCGATGGAGGTGGAGATCGCATCAGTGGCCACCGACCAACCGTGATAGGCCTCCAGCACGCTGAGCAGGTCACGTCCGCCGCTGTAGGCCCACGCCAGGCGGATCGCCAGGTCATTGGCCTCAGTGCCACTGTTTACCAGGAACACGCGGTCGAAACCGTCTGGCGCGACCTCCAGCAGGCGCTCGGAGAACTCGGCGATGGCGGCATAGTGAAAGCGCGAGTTGGTGTTGAGCAACGACCACTGGCGCGCAGACTCAGCAACCATGCGTGGATGACCGTGACCGAGTACGGCCACGTTGTTGAGCATGTCCAAGTATGAACGTCCCTGCATGTCGATCAGGTAGTTACGCCAACCGCGCTCGATATGCGGTGGCTGGGCGTAATAGTGCTTCTGCGAACGAGCAAAGCTTGCCTCGCGACGCGCCAGCAAGGCTTGTGCATCGGCCAGCGGCTCAGCATCGCAATCAAACCCCAGCAACGGCGCGGGCGATGGGCACAGCGCCAGCCACGCCTGGGCATGCGACGGTTTGGCGAAGAACGGCGGCCGTGCATCGGCGCTCAGGCATAGCTGCACGCGCAGCAAGCCACAGGCAGCGCCCAGGGCTTGACCAGGCGCGAGCGCCTGATCATCGGCCGGCGCCTCTTCCAGACCATCGAGCCACAGGCTCCAGGACGCGGTGCGCAGGCAGCCGCGCCGATCATCCACACGCTGCCAGACCCCGGCCTGCGGCGCCTGCAAACGCGTGCCGGGCAGCAGTTGCAGTTCGACGCCCAAGGCGCAGGTGGCGGGCTCTTCGGGACGATCGATATGGGTCTGCGACAGACGATACTGAGCATACAGGCTGCTGGACGGAGCCGGCTGTGCGGCCAGCTGGCGTTGGTCGAAGCCCGGTTGCTCCCAGTTGCCGGCCTCGCACAGCGGGCTGAGTACGCCAAGGTCGACGCGCCTGACAGGCTGCCCCAGCAGCGTCGGCAACAACGGTTGGCAAGCGCTGAAATCGGCTTGCGCCGGTGTCTGGCCCGCCGCCTGAAGGATCGCCGTCTCCATCAGTGCGGCGGGCACCGCGCAGGCGGTGTCGAAAATGTCCCACTCATGCGCGAGGTTGTCGCGGGTGTACTGATTGTGCGGGTCGATCGCCAGTTGCTGCTCGCTGCTGAGCACCAACACCGCCGCGCGCAGTTGCACCAGCGGCCAGAGCGCGAGCAGTTCGGCTTCGTGCAACGGGTTGACGGCCTGGTATGCCGCGACCGTCGGCAGGATCCGCAGTGGATCGCCTTCGGCATGGTGCAGCAAGGCCGAGCAGGTGACGGAGAGATCGGCGATGCGCCAGGTACGTACCAGATCACCGAAGTCGATCACCCCACGCACCTGCCACTCGCGTTGGGCATCGCGTGCCCAAACCACGTTGTCATCGGTGATATCCAGGTGCACCGCCTGGCTGGGCAGCGCTGCGATCAACGGCTCCAGACGCTGCGCGGCTTGCTCGGCGAGCCGCGTGACCTGCTGCTGGCGCGTAGGGTCGCGCAGCACCGGCAGCAAGTGCTGGACCAGCGCCAACGCGTGCCGTGGATCCCATTGCAGGGTGCGCTCCAGGCCCGGGTGATCGAAACCTGACAGCGCTTTGCCGATGCGTGCGCACAATGCGCCGAACTCGGCCATCACCGCCGTCGGCATATGCCCCAGGCGGGTCAGCGGCTCGCCTTCGATGTAGTCGAGCAGGCGAATCCGCAGAGGCTGGCCGTCGATCTCCAGCGCCAGCAGGGCAGCGCCATCGCGTGCAGGGCGCACGGCCGGAGCCGGCACTGCACGCTCGCGCAGGTAGGCCAACGCCGCATGCTGGGCCTGAAGTTCGACCTCGGCATAACTGCCGTGGCAGGCCTTGAGCACATAGCGCCCCTGTTCACTGTCGACCAGGAAGTTCAGGTCCTGCTGGCTGCCCAGCGCCTGCAAACGCCCTTGCAAATCGTAATGCGATCGCAGCAAGGCATGGGCCTGAGCTTCGCCGAGCGAAGGACGGGGCTGGCTGGAGCGCTGGATCAGGGTACTTAGGGGCATTGCAGGGGACCTCGGTTTTTTTGCTTATATCGCCATTACTGCGGCCGATAAACAAGTACCCTGCCGTGCTGACAGGCGTTGACCCCTGTCGGCAAGCTACGCTATAGCGATCACTTCTTTCGTAAAGGCACCCGCACATGCGCATTCTCGTTACCGGCGGCGCCGGATTCATCGGCTCTGCGGTGGTCCGTCACGTCATCGAAAATACCGAGCATGAGGTCCTCAACCTCGACAAACTGACCTACGCGGGCAACCTGCAGTCGCTGCTGCCTATCGCCAGCAACAACCGCTATGAATTCGTACAAGCCGACATCGCCGATCAGTCAGTGGTCAGTGCCGTGCTGCAACGTTTCCAGCCCGACGCGATCATGCACCTGGCCGCCGAGTCCCATGTAGACCGCTCCATCGACGGCCCGGCAGCGTTCATCCAGACCAACATCGTCGGCACCTATGCGCTGCTCGAGAGTACCCGTCAGTGGTGGAGCGCGTTGCCGCCAGAGCGGCGCGAGGCTTTCCGCTTCCATCACATTTCGACCGACGAGGTCTACGGCGACCTGCACGGTGTCGACGACTTGTTCACCGAAACCACTCCTTACGCCCCCAGCTCGCCCTATTCGGCCAGCAAAGCGGCCTCTGACCACCTGGTCCGCGCCTGGCATCGTACCTATGGCCTGCCGGTGCTGATCACCAACTGCTCGAACAACTACGGCCCCTACCACTTCCCAGAGAAGCTCATCCCGCTGATGATCCTCAACGCCCTGGCCGGCAAGCCGCTGCCCGTCTACGGCAATGGCCAGCAAGTGCGTGACTGGCTGTACGTAGAGGACCACGCCCGCGCCCTGCTCAAGGTGGTCAGCGAAGGCAAGGTCGGCGAGACATACAACATCGGCGGCCACAACGAGCAGAAAAACCTCGATGTGGTGCATACGCTGTGCGAACTGCTCGAAGAGCTGGCCCCTGCTCACCCGCCAGGCGTCGTGCACTACCGCGACCTGATCACCTATGTGCAGGACCGGCCCGGGCATGACCTGCGATACGCTATCGATGCCAGCAAGATCGAGCGCGAGTTGGGCTGGACGCCCCATGAAACTTTCTTCACAGGACTGCGCAAGACCGTCGAGTGGTACCTGGCCAATCTAGACTGGTGCAAGCACGTCCAGGATGGCAGCTACCAGGGCGAACGGCTGGGCAACTCCGACTTCAAGGACCTGATTGCATGACAAAAGGTATCGTTCTGGCCGGCGGCTCCGGCACCCGGCTGCACCCGATCACCCTCGGGGTCTCCAAGCAACTGCTGCCGATCTACGACAAGCCGATGATCTACTACCCGATCTCGGTGCTGATGCTGGCCGGCATCCGCGACATCCTGCTGATTTCCACCCCCCAGGACCTGCCGCAGTATCGCCAGCTGTTCGGCGACGGTAGCCAGTTTGGTATCCGCGTCAGCTATGCCGAGCAGCCGTCGCCTGATGGCTTGGCGCAAGCGTTCCTGATCGGTGAAGCGTTCATCGGCGATGACGACGTGTGCCTAATACTGGGCGACAACATCTTCCACGGCCAAGGTTTTACCGAGCAATTGCAACGCGCCGCCAGACAGCCAAGCGGCGCCACGGTGTTTGGCTACTGGGTCAAGGATCCTGAGCGCTTTGGGGTGATCGAATACGACGCCGAGGGCCGCGCACTGTCGATCGAGGAGAAACCGCAAGTGCCGAAGTCCAGTTATGCCGTGACCGGTCTGTACTTCTACGACAACGACGTGGTGCAAATCGCCAAGGGAATCCGCCCTTCGGCACGCGGCGAACTGGAAATCACCGACGTCAACAATGCCTACCTCAAGCGTGGCGACCTACGTGTCGAACGTTTTGGCCGTGGCTTCGCCTGGCTCGACACTGGCACCCACGAGAGCTTGCTGGAAGCCTCGCAATACGTGCAAACGATCGAGAACCGCCAGGGGCTGAAAGTCGCCTGCCTGGAAGAGATCGCGTTCCAGAAGGGCTGGATCGATCGCGCTAGCCTGTTGGCCAAGGCCGAGGGACTGAAAAAGACAGGATACGGCCAATATTTGCGCAAGTTGGCTGAAGAGACTCCATGAACATCGTAAGCACCGCTATTCCCGACGTACTGATCATCGAACCCAAAGTGTTCGGCGACAGCCGTGGGTTCTTCTACGAAAGCTTCAATGCACGTGCATTCGCCGAACACACCGACGTGAAAGTCGAGTTCGTCCAGGACAACCACTCGCGCTCGCAGCGCGGGGTGTTGCGCGGCCTGCACTACCAATTGCAAAACCCGCAAGGCAAGTTGGTGCGCGTGGTGCAAGGTGAAGTGCTGGACGTGGCCGTGGACATTCGCCGCCACTCACCGACGTTCGGTCAGTGGGTGGCCGAGCGCCTGTCCGCCGACAACCATCGCCAACTGTGGATCCCCGCCGGGTTCGCCCACGGTTTCGTGGTGCTCAGCGAGTCGGCCGAGTTCCTCTACAAAACCACCGACTACTACAACCCCACGGCGGAGCGCAGCATTCGCTGGGACGACCCGCAACTGGCCATCGACTGGCAACTGGGCGGGCTGCAACCGCAACTGTCAGCCAAGGACCAGGCCGCCGTGCTGCTCGCCGACGCGGAGCTGTTCCCATGAGAATCCTGGTCTGCGGCCATCACGGCCAGCTCGCCCAGGCCCTGGGCGGCGGGCTCTCGGGGCTAGGTGAAGTGCTGCTGCACGGCCGCGAGCAACTGGACCTAGCGCAACCGGAGCGGTTGCGCAGCCCCCTGCGCGACCTGGCCCCGGACCTGATCATCAACGCCGCCGCCTATACCGCAGTGGATCAGGCCGAAAGCGAACCCGCGCAGGCCTTCGCGGTGAATGCCGAGGCCCCTCGGGTCCTCGCCGAAGAGGCTGCGCGGCTGGGCGTGCCGCTGATCCACTACTCCACCGACTACGTGTTCGACGGCGCCAAAGGCGCGCCTTACGTCGAAGACGACACGCCCAATCCGCTGGGAGTCTATGGCCAGAGCAAGCTGGCCGGCGAACAGGCGATCCGGGGCGTGGCCGGCGAGCACTTGATCCTGCGTACCAGCTGGGTCTATTCGCGGTACGGACGCAACTTCCTGCTGACCATGCAGCGCCTGCTGCAAGAGCGTGCGCAACTGCGCGTGGTGAATGACCAGATCGGCGCGCCGACCTGGGCTGGCACCCTCGCCACCAGCACCCGCGCGCTGGTGCAACGTTGGCAGGCCGGCGATCCGGGCGAATGGGGCACCTACCATCTGTGTGCGCAAGGCCAGACCTCCTGGTTCGGCTTCGCCCAGGCCATCGGCGAGCAACTCAAGGCCCGCGGCCTGCCCTGCGCGGAACTACTGCCAATCCCCTCCAGCGACTACCCGACCCCAGCCCGGCGCCCACTCGACTCACGCCTGGACTGCGCCAAGCTGGCCCGGCACTGGCAAGTCAGCCAGCCGCACTGGCAACAGGCGCTGATCGACTGCCTCAAGTAGCGCATAATTGCGCCAGACTTTTCTGGCGCAGCCTACGCGATGATCCCAAAACCAACGCCTCCCCGCCGTCCCCGCTGGCGCAGCCTCGCGCTGCTGGCCCTGTGCCTGGCCCCGCTACTGTGGCCCCTGCACCATCTGGCCGAGCGCTACTACCAGGACGAACTGGCCTCGCAGAACCGCCAGACTCTCGACCTCTACGTCGCCAACCTGCTGGGCACGCTGCACCGCTACGAGACACTGCCGCAGATTCTCGGCGACCTACCGGCCCTACGTGGCGCCCTGGCCGATCCGTTCAAGCTCGAAGCGGTGACCAACGCCAACCGTCTGCTCAAGGACATCACCCACCAGACCGGTGCCGAAGTGATGTACCTGATGGACGTCAGCGGCAACACCCTGGCGGCCTCGAACTGGGACAAGCAAGACAGCTTCGTCGGTCGCAACTTCGCCTTCCGCCCGTACTTCAACGAAGCCATGGCCGGCCATCTGGGGCGTTTCTTCGGCCAGGGCACCACCTCGGCCAAGCGCGGCTATTTCTTCGCTGCCGCAGTGCGCGACCGCGAGCGGGTGATTGGCGTTCTGGTGGTCAAGGTCGACCTGGACCATACCGAAACCCTCTGGGGGCGCACCCCCGAGCAACTGCTGCTGACCGACCAGAACGGCGTGGTAGTGCTCACCTCACGCCCGGACTGGCGATTCCGCGCCACCCGCGCGCTGACCGAAGCCGAGCGCCAGGCAATCATTGCCATCCAGCCCTACCCGACCCAAGCCCCGCAACCGCTGAGCCTCCCCCCTGATGCGTGGATCTCGCAGACCCGCGACATCAAGGAGACCGGCTGGCAGGTGAGTATCCTTGCCCCGCGCATCCTGGTGGACCGCTCGGTGCAGACGGTCATGGCCATCGGTGCTGGCGCGCTCCTGGTCAGCATGCTGCTGGCAGGCCTGGTGATGCAGCGCAGGCGCCACTACATCGACCGTATCGACTTCGAAGCACGCGCCCGACACGAGCTGGAAAAGCGCGTGATCGAGCGTACCGCCGACCTCGAAGGCCTCAACACACGCCTCAAGAGCGCCGTGCTGGAGCGCGAGAATGCCCAGCAGGAGCTGGTACGTGCCCAAGACGAGTTGGTCCAGGCCGGCAAGCTGTCGGTGCTGGGCACCATGTCGGCAAGCATCAGCCACGAACTCAACCAGCCACTGGCGGCGATCCGCAGCTACGCCGAGAACGCCGAGATCCTACTCGACCATCAGCGGACCGAGGATGTGCGCGGCAACCTCAAGCTGATCGGTGAACTGACCGGTCGCATGGCCTCGATCATTGCCCATCTGCGCGCCTTCGCCCGCCGCGACCGGCATGCACCGGAAAGCGTCGCCCTGCAGCCAGCGCTGGAAGATGCCCTGGCACTGCTGGCCAAGCGCCGTCGGGCGATGGCGGTGGAGTTGGTCCGCGACCTGCCCGAAGCCACCCTATGGGTCCAGGCCGGCGAAACGCGGCTACGCCAGGTGCTGGGCAACCTGCTGGCCAATGCCCTCGATGCGCTCACCGAGAAAGCCAACCCACGCAAGCTGTGGCTCAGTGCCGAACGCCACGAAGACTGCGTCTACCTGTACATACGCGACAACGGCCCAGGTTTCAGTCGCCAGGCCCTCGAGCATGCCAAAGAGCCATTTTTCACCACCAAGACCCGCACCCAGGGCTTGGGCCTCGGGCTGGCCATCTGCGAAAGCCTGATGCGCGCCTTGGGCGGTGAGCTGCTGCTGGCCAACCACCCGGAAGGCGGCGCCCTATTGACCCTGCAACTGCGCGTGGCCAAGCCCGGTGCCAACCTGCAATCTTCGGAGGACACCTCGGCATGACAACCGAGACACAGATCGACAGCCGCGCCCAGGTGATCCTGGTCGATGACGACCCGCACCTGCGCCAGGCCCTGAGCCAGACCCTGGACCTGGCTGGCCTCAAGGTAGTGACGCTGGCCGACGCCCAGGGCCTGGCCGAACGCATCGAGAGCGATTGGCCAGGCGTGGTGGTCAGCGATATCCGCATGCCCGGTATCGATGGCCTGCAATTGCTCGAACAACTGCACGCCCGCGACAACGAGTTGCCGGTGCTGCTGATCACCGGTCACGGCGACGTGCCGCTGGCGGTGCAGGCGATGCGCGCCGGTGCCTACGATTTCCTGGAAAAACCCTTCGCCACCGACGCCTTGCTCGACAGCGTGCGCCGCGCCCTGGCCTTGCGCCGCCTGGTGCTGGACAACCGCAGCTTGCGCCTGGCCCTGAGCGACCGCCAGCAACTGTCGACCCGGCTGGTGGGCCAGTCGCCATCGATGCAGCGCCTGCGCGAGCAGATCGGTGCCCTGGCCGGTACCCGCGCCGATGTGCTGATCCTGGGCGAAACCGGCGCCGGCAAGGAAGTGGTGGCCCGCGCACTGCACGATTTGTCGAGCCGACGCGACGGCCCGTTCGTGGCAATCAATGCTGGCGCCCTGGCAGAGTCGGTGGTCGAAAGCGAGCTGTTCGGGCATGAGCCGGGGGCCTTCACCGGGGCGCAGAAACGCCGCATCGGCAAGTTCGAGTTCGCCAATGGCGGCACCTTGTTCCTCGACGAAATTGAGAGCATGAGCCTGGACGTGCAGGTCAAGCTGCTGCGCCTGTTGCAGGAACGCGTGGTCGAGCGCCTGGGTGGCAATCAGCTGATCCCGCTGGATATCCGCATTGTCGCCGCGACCAAGGAAGACCTGCGCCAGGCCGCCGATCAAGGGCGCTTCCGTGCCGACCTCTACTACCGCCTGAACGTGGCTCCGCTGCGTATTCCGGCCCTGCGCGAGCGCGGCGACGACATTCTGGTGCTGTTCCAGCACTTCGCTGACGCCGCCAGCCAGCGCCACTGCCTGCCCCCCCACAGCCTGCAACCGGCCCAACGCGCGATGCTGATGCGCCACGCCTGGCCGGGCAACGTGCGGGAACTGCAAAATGCCGCCGAGCGCTTCGCCCTGGGCCTGGAACTGGCCCTGGATGGCCAGGCGCCAGCAGCCAGCGTCGAAGTCTCCACGCCGATCTCTAGCGGTAACCTCAGCGAACAAGTCGAACGTTTCGAGCGCTCGCTGATCGCCGCCGAGTTGGCCCAGCCGCATGGCTCGATGCGCAGCCTGGCCGAAGCGCTGGGCATCCCACGCAAGACCTTGCACGACAAGCTACGCAAGCACGGCCTGAGCTTCGACGGCGCCAGCGGCGGGCATGATGACCACGAGGAGCCGCGCCCATGAGCCGCGACAGCCAATACCTGCAATCGGTGCTGCACCACGACATTCCCCTGACCCGCGAGATGGGCCTGCAAGTACTCGACTGGCACGACCAGTGCCTGCGCCTGCAACTGCCGCTGGCACCCAACGTCAACCACAAGTGCACCATGTTCGGTGGCAGCCTGTATTGTGGCGCGGTGCTGGTGGGTTGGGGCTGGCTGCACCTGCGCCTGCGCGAGCTGGGGATCGATGACGGGCATATCGTCATTCAGGAGGGGCAGATCAGCTACCCGCTGCCAGTCACCGGCACCGCAGTAGCACGCTGCCCGGCACCGGACCAGAACGCCTGGGAACGGTTCCTGGCGATGTACCAGCGCCGTGGTCGGGCGCGACTGACACTGGAAACGCTGGTGAGTAACGAAGGCAGTGACCAGGCGGCGGTGAAGTTCATCGGGCAGTACGTGCTGCACCGCTGAGCAAGGCAGTGCCGCCGCTGCCAGCCACCGCGTTGGGTGCTTCGCTGCTCAAGCTGTTTCTACAGGCATCACGCCCTGTCGCACATCCGCACGCTGAGCGCCACCAATGCCTGCCGCCAAGCGGCCGCTGCGGGCAGCGCCAGGAAGAACGGATTGAGCAACGATTCGCGCGGTGGATAACGAAACGCCTGGCCATCCAGGCCGATCACTTCGCCGCCGGCCCCTTCCAGCACCCCTTGTGCCGCCGCGGTGTCCCACTGCGACGTCGGCGCCAAGCGCGGATAGCAATCGGCGGCCCCTTCAGCCAACCAGCAGAACTTCAGCGAACTGCCGATATTGGCCAGTTCCAGTTCGCCCACTGCACCACTCAACCCCTCCAGCAAGGCTTCTTGCTGTGGGCTGGAATGGCGACGGCTGGCAACCACGGTGAAGCGCTCACCGCTGGGGGGCACATTACGCACCTGGATCGGCTGCATACCCGCATCGCGCTCGGCACGCCAGGCCCCAAGCGTACGGCCGCCGAAGTAGCAGCGCCCGTTGGTGGGCATCGCCACCACACCAAACACCACCTCGCCGCGCTCGACCAGCGCGATATTCACGGTGAACTCCTCGCTCCCCGCGATGAACTCCTTGGTGCCGTCCAGTGGGTCGACCAACCACCAGCGTTGCCAACCCTCGCGCACGCTGAGCGGGATATCGCAATCCTCCTCCGACAGCACTGGAATCTGCGGCGCCATGGCCTGCAACCCGTCGGCGATAACGCGGTGGGCAGCCAGATCGGCGGCGGTCACCGGCGACTCGTCGGCCTTGTTGGTCACCGCCACGTCGGCGCGCCAGAACGGCAGGATCGCATCGCCCGCCGATTGGGCAAGCTTCACCACTTCGTGCATCAGTTGCAGATCATTCATACGCTCAACACCCCACGCAGGATCAGTAAGTCGCGGGCCAGGTACAACGCCGCCAATGCCCGGCCTTCGCTGAACTGCGGGTGCATGGCCAGGGCAGACAGCTCGCGCAGGTTGACCTTGTCGACGCGCATCGGCTCAGGCTCGTCACCCTCCAGGCGCGCTTCGTACAAGTCGGTGGCCAACACCACCTGGATCTTCTGGCTCATGTAACCAGGCGACAGCGACAGCTCGGTCAGGTGCTCCAGCTGACGCGCACCGAAACCGGCCTCTTCCTTGAGTTCGCGATCGGCAGCGGCCAATACGTCCTCGCCCGGCTCGATCAAGCCCTTGGGCAGCGACAGTTCATAGGCGTCTGTACCCCCGCAATACTCCTCGACCAGCACCGCATGCTCGGCATCGAGCATCGCCACCACCATCACCGCGCCATAACCGGTGCCACTACCGACCAAGCGCTCGTAGGTGCGCTCGTTGCCATTGGCAAAGCGCAACTGCACGGCCTCGACCCGGAACAGGCGACTGCTGGCGACGATCTCTCGACTGAGGACGGTGGGTTTCTGGCGCATGGGACAGCTCCTTGGCGTGAACGGGTTACTATACCGTGGCTTGCCGACTGATCGAGAGTTTCCCATGCCCGTTCTTCCCTGGTCTGCCATCGACACCGTCCTGCTGGACATGGACGGCACCCTGCTCGACCTGCACTACGACAACCGCTTCTGGCTGGAACACCTGCCCCAGCGCTACGCCGAGCTGCACGGCGTCAGCCGGGCCATGGCCGAACTCGAGCTGCAACCGCTGTTCGAGCAGCATGCCGGCACCCTCAACTGGTACTGCCTGGATTTCTGGAGCCGTGAGCTGCGCTTGCCGATCCGCGAACTCAAGCAAGAGATCGCCGACCTGATCGCCCTGCGCCCCGACGCCGACACCTTCCTGGCCGCCATCGCCCAGGCCGGCAAGCGGGTGGTGATGATCACCAACGCACACCGTGATTCGCTCTCGCTGAAGCTGGAGCGGGTGGAATTAGCGCCATATTTCGAGCGGTTGATCAGCTCGCACGACTACGGCTATCCGAAAGAGAGCCCAGCGTTCTGGGACGCCCTGCAAGCGGACATCGGCTTCGACCCGGCACGCAGCCTGTTCATCGACGACACCTTGGCGATCCTGCGCAGCGCACGGCGCTACGGGGTCGCGCATCTGCTGGCGGTGAAACAACCCGATAGCCGAGGGGCACTGCGCGACACCCAGGAGTTCGCAGCGGTGGACGATTACCGCGCGCTGCTGGCAGGCCTGTAGCGCGCCGCAGACGGAATTCGAGGGGGGCGAACGTCTAGGCCAGCTGCGTTCGGCCCGCCGCACTGCGACCCATCGACGCGGTCTATCACGGCATAGATGCTAGCGATTAGACGCCATCGGCCTGCCCGCCTAGGCTTGGGAGGTTGAAAAGCCGCCGGTATGCGCCCCGATGAACAGCAAGCCACAGGCTGGCGCGACAGCCTCGCCAAGCGCCCTGCCCGCTGCCAGCAATACCTACGCCTACGCCCAACTCAGCGACGCGGCGGGTGACAGCACGCCCCTGGCCGAAGAAGTGGCCCTGGCCATCGTCTACAACGGCCTGAACCAGGCGGTGATGCTGGTCAGCCCCACCGATCTCGAAGACTTCGCGGTGGGCTTTAGTGTCGGCAGCGGCATCGTCAGCGGCACCGACGAAATCTATGACGTAAAACTGTCCGGCAGCGGTGCTGCGCTGTACGCCGACCTCGAGATCTCCAGCCGTGCGTTCTGGAACCTCAAGGACCAGCGCCGCCAGTTGGCTGGCACCAGCGGCTGCGGCCTGTGTGGGGTCCAAGCCATCGAGCAAGCCCTGCCGGCGCTTGCCGCGCTACCCGGCGGGCCCTTGCCCCCGGCGCACTGGCTCGACGACTTGCGCCAGCGCATCGATGCCTTCCAGCCGCTCGGCCAGCATTGCGGCGCCGTGCATGCGGCGCTGTTCATGGACCGCGACGGACAGTTACAGCTGGGTCGCGAAGACATTGGCCGGCACAACGCCCTGGACAAGCTGATCGGTGCCCTGCTGCGCCAACGCATCGACACCACAGGCGGCCTGGCGATCGTCACCAGCCGTTGCAGCCTGGAACTGATCCAGAAAGTGCTGCGCGCCGGCATCCAGACCCTGGTCAGCCTCTCGGCGCCCACCGGGCTTGCCTTGCAATGGGCACGCAAACACAACCTCAACCTCATCCATCTGCCCAAACACAGTGCACCGCGGGTCTTCAGCCCCGCAGCGGAGTAAAGACCCCCGTGACCTCCTACGCAAAACTTCCAGACAATGCCCCCGCCTCCCCACCTCGCTACAAGCCCTACGCTGGCCCTGCCGGTGGCTGGGGCGCGCTGCGCAGCGTGGCCAAGGCCTGGGTCGGCAGCGATAACGCGCTGAAGAACATCCGCGCCCTGCTCAAAACCAACCAGAACGGTGGCTTCGACTGCCCCGGCTGCGCCTGGGGCGACTCGCCCGAAAGCGGCATGGTCAAGTTCTGCGAGAACGGTGCCAAGGCGGTCAACTGGGAAGCTACCAAGCGTCGGGTGGACGCGGCGTTCTTCGCTCGCTACAGCGTCAGCGCACTGCGCGAACAGAGCGACTACTGGCTCGAATACCAGGGCCGCCTGACCGAGCCGATGGTCTACGACCCCACCACAGACCGCTACCAGCCCATCGACTGGGACGCCGCCTTCGCCCTGATCGCCCGGCACCTGAACGACCTGTCGAGCCCAGACCAGGCCGAGTTCTACACCTCTGGCCGGGCCAGCAACGAGGCCGCCTATCTCTACCAATTGTTCGTGCGCGCCTATGGCACCAACAACTTCCCCGATTGCTCGAACATGTGCCACGAGGCCAGCGGTGTGGCCTTGGGCCAGAGCATCGGCGTAGGCAAGGGCACGGTCACCTATGATGACTTCGAGCATGCCGACACGATCTTCGTGTGGGGCCAGAACCCTGGCACCAACCACCCGCGCATGCTCGACCCACTGCGCGATGCGGTGAAACGCGGTGCCCAGGTGGTGTGCGTCAACCCGCTCAAGGAACGCGGCTTGGAGCGTTTCCAGCATCCGCAGAACCCGCTGGAGATGCTTACCAACACCGACCGGCCGACCAATACCGCGTTCCTGCGCCCGGCGCTGGGCGGCGACATGGCGCTGCTGCGTGGCATGGCCAAGTTCCTGCTGCGCTGGGAGCGTGACGCCCAGGCCAAGGGCGAGCCCGCGATTTTCGACCACGTGTTCATCGCCGAGCACGGCCATGGGGTGAACGAGTACCTGGCGGTGGTCGATGCGACTCCGTGGGAACAGATCCAGGCGCAATCGGGCCTGCCCCTGGCCGACATCGAGCTGGCGGCGCGCATGTACTGCAAAGGCAAGCGCGTCATCATGTGCTGGGCCATGGGTATCACCCAGCACCGCCACTCGGTCCCCACCATTCAGGAAATCGTCAACCTGCAAATGTTGCGCGGCAACATTGGCGTGCCTGGCGCAGGCCTTTGCCCTGTGCGCGGCCACAGCAACGTGCAGGGCGACCGCACCATGGGCATCAACGAACGCCCACCGGCGCTGCTGCTCGACGCCATCGAGAAACGCTTTGGCTTCCAGGTGCCGCGCCACAACGGCCACAACACGGTCGAGGCGATCCACGCCATGCTCGAAGGCAGGGCCAAGGTGTTCATCGGGCTGGGCGGTAACTTCGCCCAAGCCACCCCCGATACCGAACGCACCGCCCAGGCACTGCGCAACTGCGCGCTGACCGTACACATCAGCACCAAGCTCAACCGCAGCCACCTGATCCACGGCAAGCAAGCGCTGATCCTGCCGTGCCTGGGGCGTACCGATATCGACCTGCAGGACGACGGCCCGCAGGCCGTGACCGTGGAAGACTCGTTCAGCATGGTCCACGCCTCCAACGGGCAACTCAAGCCACTGTCGCGCCAGATGCGCTCCGAGCCTGCCGTGGTGGCTGGGATCGCCGCTGCCACTCTGGGCAAGCGCCCGGTGGACTGGCACTGGCTGGTGGCCGACTACGACCGCATCCGCGACCTGATCGCCGACACCATCCCAGGTTTCGCCGATTTCAATCAGCGCCTGAACCTGCCGGGTGGTTTCTACCTGGGTAACAGCGCCGGCAGCCGCCAATGGAAGACCACCACTGGCCGCGCCAATTTCAAGGCCAACCTGCTGCCGGACAGCCTGCTCGACGCGCGCGTACGCGCCAGCGGCCAGCTGCCGGACCTGATCATGCAGTCGATGCGCTCGCACGATCAGTACAACACCACCATCTATGGCATGGACGACCGCTACCGGGGCGTACGCGGGCAACGCAACGTGTTGTTCGCCAACGAAGCCGACATCATCCGCCTGGGCTTCCAGCCGGGGCAGAAGGTCGATATCGTCTCGCTGTGGGGCGATGAGCACGTGCGTCGGGTATACGGTTTCACGTTGCTGGCATTTGATATTCCGGCCGGCCAGGCAGCGGCCTACTACCCCGAGGTCAACCCGCTGGTGCCGCTGGAAAGCGTCGGCGATGGCAGCCACACACCGACCTCGAAGTTCATCGCCATCAAGCTCGAACGAGCGCAGGACGACGGCCGGATCATCTGATCTGCCGTTACGACGCAGCAGGCCTGAGCCTTGCGCAAAAAAAAAGCCCTGTTCCGCAATGGTTCAGGGCTTTGTCATAAATACCTCAGACAGCCGAAAATCGCGAAAGTTTCATACATAATTCAATAACTTAGAGAATTGTGTACAACTCGTGCTACTCGTCGGATTTCCATTGCCAGGCGCCTCGGGCGGCCTCAAATTCCGCTTCGTCATCCCTATGAGGCTCTCTCGATGAAGAAGTACTCCTCGATTCTGTTGTTGTCTTTCAGCTTGCTCAGCGGCGTTGCCATGGCAGGCGGCACCACCGAGGCCGGCATTGGCGGCGCACTGGGTGGGGTACTCGGTTCGGTAGTGGGTAACTCGATCGGTGGCAGCACCGGCGGTGCCATCGGTGCCGGCCTGGGTGGCGCGGCAGGCGGTGCCTTGGGCGCCGACAAGCGCCAGCGTGGCGAGGCCGCCCTGGGTGGCGCCTTGGGCGCGGCGGGCGGCAACGTGGTCGGCCGCTCGGTGGGCGGCACCACCGGTAGCTACATCGGTGCAGCAGCTGGCGGTGGCGCTGGCGGCGCATTGGGTAACTACATGGGCAACAAAGCCGACGAAGATGAGCGCCACGATGATCGCCGCTACCGTCGCGGCTACGATGATCGCCGTCACTATGACCGTGGCCATCACTACGGCCATCGCAAGCACAAACGTCACTGGCGCGACTGATAGTCCCGCCCGCCTGCGGCACTTAGCGCAGGCGGGCGTAGACCCTGCAAGGCAAATAGCCACTACACCGTTACCTTAATCCATACTCCTAACCCCTAAGCACCCTCCTCAGCCTTTCCCGGCCCAGGCGACATTCGCCACACTCCACGGCCAATGGCGTCCCGCGCGCTCAAGCCTGACCGCTCAATCAACAATCTTCGTCGGCTCGGCGCGACACCCTCACGTGACCGACAAGTCGGATTAGGGGCCGTCCCGATTTTGACGTCAAAACTCAGGCCGTACCATCTGCGCTCGTAACCTGAAAAAGGCGCGCAGGGCAATGGGGATGTATCTCGTCATATGGATTGGCACAGCAGTCTGCGCGACCGCACTGCTGACAGGGCTTACCGAGTTGGGCCTGATTGCGACCGTCGGCATCTTGCTCGCGACCCTGACACTGCGCCCACGCCGCCAGCCCAGCGTGCCCCTTGCCGCGCCTCAAGACGCGGCCCCGGAGCAGCCAGATCAAGCGCTTTCGCGCCTGTTGCCCGAGGCTGCCCCCGCTTGGCTCGACGGCCTCGAGCAGAGCCGAGCCTTGGTCGCCAGCAACATCGGCGGGCTGCTGGAGCGTTTCGCAGCCATCCACCAACGCGTCGGCGCTTCGTTGGAAGCTGCCGAACGGGTGGTCGCTCAGGATGGCGTCGGCGAAGGTCTACGCCAAAGCACCGAACAATTGCACCAGGTCACCGACGCCTTCAGCCAACGCGGCCAACGCCAGAACGCGGTGCTCGAGAGCATCAGCCACCTGGGCAGCTACACCGGTCAACTGCAAGCCATGGCCCGGCATGTGCAGGAAATTGCCAGCCAAACCAACCTGCTCGCCCTCAACGCCGCCATCGAAGCCGCCCGTGCCGGCGAGAACGGCCGTGGCTTCTCAGTGGTGGCCGACGAGGTGCGCAAGCTTTCGCAACTGTCGGCAACGACTGGGCAATCGATGGACCTGAAAGTCGGCGAAATCAACCACGCCATCCAGGCCAGTATCGAGTCGGCGCAAACCCTCAACCAACAGGATCAGGCCGACCTGACGCGCCTTCAAGCGCTGCTAGACGGTGTGATCGACGGGCTTGGCGGCAACCTCTCGGCCTTGGATCACACCTCCCGCGCCCTACAGCAGGACGCCCGCACGACCCAACAGGACATTCAGGCGATCATGGTCAACCTGCAATTCCAGGACCGCGTCGACCAGATGCTCGACCACGTGCGCATCGATCTGCACGAACTGCTCCAGGCCATCGATCAAGACCCGCGCCAGCTCGACGACATTCAGGCCTGGCTGCGCCGTCAACGCGAGCGCTTCACCACTGCCGAAGAACGCAATGGCCAGAACGGCCAGGCACAAGCCGCCGAACTCACCTTTTTCTAACTTACCCCAGGACTCTGCACCATGGCCAAGACCATTCTGATCGTCGACGACTCAGCTTCCATGCGCCAATTGGTGCGCATCAGCCTCGCAGCGGCAGGCCACACGGTCATCGAGGCCTGCGACGGCCAGGACGCACTGGCCAAGCTCACCGGCCAGAAGGTCAACCTGATCATCAGCGACGTGAACATGCCCAACCTCGACGGTATCGGCTTGGTCAAGGCGCTCAAGGCGCGCAACGAATACCGCTTCACGCCGATCATGATGCTCACCACCGAAAGCGAGCAGAGCAAGAAGGCACAAGGCCAGGCAGCCGGTGCCAAGGCCTGGATGGTCAAGCCCTTCCAACCCCAGCAGTTGTTGGCTGCCGTAGAAAAGCTGGTCGGCTGATGGCCCACCTCACGCTGCACCCCGCCGACACCGATGCGCCAGCGCGGCTGTGCCTGGAGGGCGACCTGACCATCTTCGAGGCGCGCGACACCCACGCGGCCCTGCTGGCGCTGCTGGCCGAACAACAAGGGCCGTGGAGCCTCGACCTGAGTGCCTTGGGCGAGGTCGACAGCGCTGGCCTGCAACTGCTGTTGGCGCTGGCCAAAAGCCTGGGCGGCGAATCCCAGCCACTGCCGGTCGTTGCGCTGACACCCGAGGTCGGCGCGCTGCTGGAGTTGCTGCGGCCCCACGAGCTGCTGATCCCCTCTCAACGCTCCGCCTGCGCAGGATGACCCCATGCTCGATGCCGAACAGTGGCAGCAGTTGCTCCAGGGCTTTCTAGACGAGGCCGACGACCTGCTCAAGGAGGCCGAGGACTGCTTGCTGGTGCTCGAACGCAGCCCCGCTGACAGCGAAGCGATCAACGCGCTGTTTCGCGCGGTCCACACCCTGAAGGGCTCGGCGGGGATCTTCTCGCTCGAACCCCTAGTAGCGCTGGCCCACCATCTGGAGAACCTGCTGATGCAGGTCCGCGATGGCCAGCGTAGCCTGGATGACCAGCTGACCTCACTGATGCTGCAGTGCATGGACGAACTGAACGTCATGTTGCGCAGCATCGACCTGCAATCAGCCACCCTGGCCGCGCATAACCCTCGCCAGGCAGAACTGCTGAACGCGTTGCAAGCCGCTGGCGAAAGCCCGGCAACCTCAAGCAGCACGTGCAGTACCTGGCAGCTGTCGCTGCGCCTGGATGGCGACCTGCTGCGCAACGGCTTCGACCCCTGTGCCTTCATTCGCTACCTGACGCGGTTGGGCGAGGTGCAGGCCTTGCAGACCCTGACCCACGCGTTGCCGACGCTGCAAGAGATGGACCCCGAGCACTGCTACCTGGGCTTCGAGATCACCTTGAGCAGCCCGGCCAGCCGCGAAACGTTAGAGGATGTCTTCAGCCTCGCTGACGGGTTCTACAGCCTGGAACTCAGCTGCACGCCGTCCTCGGACACGTCACCGGCCATACCTCGCCCGACAGCGCAAACGTTAGCGCCCACCGCCAAGGCGGACGAACCGCGCGCCGTGCAAGGCGGCACGACCCTGGTCAAGGTCGCCGCGCACAAGCTCGACGAGCTGATCAACCTGGTCGGCGAGTTGGTCATCAGCACCGCCGGTGCGCACATGCAGGCCATGCGCAGCGGCGACAGCGACTGCATCGAGCGGGTACAGGCGGTGCACCAGCACGTCGAGCAGATCCGTGAACGCGCCCTGAAGCTGCGCATGGTCGAGATCGGCGAAACCTTCAACCGCTTCCACCGCGTCGTGCGCGACGTCAGCCTGACACTCAACAAGCAGATCCAGCTGCATTTGCGCGGCGGCGACACCGAGCTGGACAAGACCCTGATCGACCGCATTGCCGACCCGCTGATCCACCTGGTACGCAATGCCATCGACCACGGGATCGAAGCGGCCGATCAGCGCCTGGCCGCTGGCAAGCCCGCGCAAGGCACCCTGAGCCTGACCGCCGGTCACGATTCCGGAATGATCGTACTGGAAATCCAGGATGACGGGCGCGGGCTGGACACCGCGCGGATCCGCGACAAAGCCATTGCCCGTGGCATGCTCGATGCCGACAGCAACCTGTCCGACAGCGATATCCACATGCTCATCTTCGAGCCGGGCTTTTCCACCGCCGAGCAGGTTTCCAACCTGTCGGGGCGCGGGGTCGGCATGGACGTGGTGCGCAGCGCCATCGACGAGCTACGCGGGACCATCGAAATCGAGTCGCAGGCAGGCCAGGGCTGCCTGTTCCGCATACGCCTGCCGCTGACCTTGGCGATCATCGACGGCTTCCTCGTCGGTGCCGGGGCCGAGCGTTTCGTCATCCCGCTGGACATGATCACTGAATGCATGGAGGCGCCGGCTGATAGCAGCGGCCCTCTGAACCTGCGCGGCAAGCCGCTGCCGTGTATCGACCTGGCCACCCATTTCGCGCTGGGCCCACCTGCGCTCAGTCGCCGCAACATCGTGGTGGTCAGCCAAGGCCGACAGCAGGTCGGGCTGATCGTCGACCACTTGTTCGGCGAGCTGCAAACCGTGATCAAGCCGCTGGGGCAATTGTTCCGCCATCTCAACGGCATCAGTGGCTCGACCATTCTCGGCTCAGGGCAGGTCGCCCTGATTCTGGATATCGCCAGCCTGTTCCGCGACCTGCAACAACGTAGCGAACCCAAGCATCGGCCCTCAGCGACAATACCTTCCCTTTCCGGAGACAAGCTATGCAGTTGATCAGCAACATGAAGATCGGAGCCCGCCTGACCTTGGGCTTCATCGTGGTCGTGGCGCTGACAGCCGTGATCGGTGTCATCGGCATCCGCAACCTCGATCAGGTCGACCAGCTCTCGGACCGCATGTACGACGTCGACATCCAAGGCCTGAGCGCTCTGCAAAACGCCAATATCCAGCTGGTCACCGCTGGACGTGCGGTGCGTCAGAGCTTGCTGGCGGTCACCCGCGAGGGGCGTGACCTGGCCGCCGCCGATGCACGCAACGCCCTGGAAAAGACTCGCGACTTGCTCGAACAAGCCAAGGGTTATCACATCACGGGACAAGGCAAAGCCGATATTGAGCACATCGCCGCGCGCCTGCAGGATTACGCCAATACCGCCAACCTGGTGCTGGCCACCCACCAGCAATCGGACCAGTTGCAAACCCCGACCTCGGCACTTGAGCTGCTGCCACGCATCATTGCTGGGGCCAACGAGCTAGACAAACTGATGGGCACCGCCAGCCAGAACAAGCAAGCGCGCTCGAGTCAGGCCAACGACGAAATCACGGCCATCGCCGACCGCTCGAAGACGCAGATGATCGTGCTGGTGCTAGTCTCCACGCTGACAGGCTTGCTGATCGGCATCCTCGTCACACGCAGCATCACCCGCCCGCTCAGCGGCGCGGTAGAGGCCGCCAACCGCATGGCCGGTGGCGACCTGAGCCAGGACCTGGTGGTCAACCGCCGCGACGAAACCGGGCAACTGCTGGGCGCGATGCAGAACATGACAGTGCGCCTGCGCAGCATCCTCGGTGACGTGCGCAGCGCTGCAGACGCATTGTCGTCGGCCTCTGCCGAAGTCAGCTCGACCTCCCAGTCGCTCAGCCAGGCCGCCGTAGAGCAGGCCGCCAGCGTCGAGCAGACCAGCGCCTCGATCGAGCAGATGTCCGCGTCCATTGCCCAGAACACCGAAAGCGCCAAGCTGACCGACAGCATCGCCGGCAAGGCGTCCAGCGACGCCGGCCAAGGCGGCAACGCGGTCGGCGACACGGTGCTGGCGATGAAGCAGATCGCAGACAAGATCGGCATCATCGACGACATCGCCTACCAGACCAACCTGCTGGCCCTCAATGCCGCCATCGAAGCGGCACGTGCCGGCGAGCATGGCAAAGGCTTCGCGGTGGTCGCTGCGGAAGTGCGCAAGCTCGCCGAGCGCAGCCAGGTCGCCGCGCAGGAGATTGGCCAGGTGGCCTCAAGCAGCGTGCAACTGGCCGAGAAGGCCGGCGTCCTGCTGGGCGAAATCGTGCCCAACATCCAGCGTACTTCTGACCTGGTCCAGGAAATCACCGCTGCCTCGCAGGAGCAGAGCAGCGCCGCCGGCCAGATCAACATTGCCATGGGCCAGATGAACCAGATCACCCAGCAGAACGCATCGGCTTCCGAAGAGCTGGCCGCCACAGCTGAAGAGATGAATGCCCAAGCCGGTCAGTTGCAGGAGCTGATCGCGTTCTTCCGCTTCGAACAGGATGGTTCGGTGCGCCTCCAACGGCCGCTCGACAGCTCACCGAGCGAGCACCTGCCGGCGGTGCGCAAGGTCAGCCTCGACGACAGCCAGTTCGTCAACTTCAGCTGACCGAGGCACCGCCATGACCGCTATGTCAGCTCCTCTCGCCAGCCTGCCCGAAGCGCAAAGCATCCAGCACCTGAGTTTTCGCGTGCGCCAGGCAGGCTATGCCCTGCCGATCGATCTGGTGCGCGAAATCATCGAGTACGCCGAAGTCACTCGGGTACCGATGATGCCCGACTACATACATGGTGTGATCAACCTGCGTGGCAATGTCGTGCCGGTCCTCGACCTGGCGGCACGTTTTGGCCTGACGCGCACCGAGCCGGGCAACCGGACCTGCATCGTGATCACCGAACTGCACCTGGAGGAAGCCAGCCAGCGGCTGGGGCTGGTGGTCGATGCCGTGGACGCCGTGCACGACATCGACCCACGCGAGGTCCTGCCGCCACCGCCGTTCGGGGCACAGATCCGTGCCGACTTCATCGCCGGCATGGCACAGCAGGACCAGCGCTTCCTGATCATCCTGAACCTGCTGCAAGTGTTGTCCACACAGGACCTGCTCAACCTCGCCCAAGCCAGGGGGGGCGACTGAAGCTCATGCTGCAGCTCCCCAAGCTGGGCGAGGCCCAGTTCCAACAATTGCAACGCCTGATGCACGACGCGTCGGGCATTCACCTGGCGGACAACAAGCGCACCCTGGTGGCTGGGCGCCTCATGCGTCGGCTACGGCACTTCCAGTTCACCCACTACGACCAGTACCTGGCGTTGATCGCCGACCCCGCGCATCAGCGCGAACGGCGCTTGGTGGTGGACCTGTTGACCACCAACGAAACGTACTTTTTCCGCGAGCACCCGCACTTCGAATTCCTCGGCCAGTGGCTGGAGCGCCAGCGCACCCCGCAGCGCTTGTGGAGCGCCGCCTGCTCGTCAGGCGAAGAACCCTATAGCCTGGCCATGGTCGCCGCCGAGCATGCCCGCGTCGATTGGTCGATCGTGGCCAGCGACCTGAGCCAGAGCATGCTCGCCCAGGCCGAGCGCGCGATCTACAGCATGGACCAGAGCCGCTATTTCCCACCGGGCTGGCTACGTCGGCACTGTCAATGCGGTGTGGGCGAGATGCAGGGGCGCATGCGCATCCAGGCCAATCTGCGCTCGCGCGTGCATTTTCGCGAAGTCAACGTGATCCGGCCGTTGCCCGATGACTTGGGTACCTTCGACGTGATCTTCCTGCGCAACTTGCTGATCTACTTCGAGCCTGCGCAAAAACAGGACATCGTGCGGCGCATGGTTGGCCAGCTGCGCGTCGGCGGCCTGTTGTTCATCGGGCACGCCGAAAGCATCCACGGCTTCGACCTGCCGCTGCGCCTGGCACAACCGTCGGTGTTCGAGCGGGTATGAACAACCACAACAAAGAACCGATCCGCGTATTCATCGTCGACGACTCGGCACTGGTCCGCCAGGTGCTGACCCAGTTGCTGGAAAAGCATGCGCACCTTCGCGTCATTGGCATGGCCGCCGACCCGTTGTACGCCATCGAGAAAATGCGCAAGGAATGGCCCGACGTTCTGATCCTCGACTTGGAAATGCCGCGCATGGACGGGCTGACCTTCCTGCGTCAAGTCATGGCAGAACGCGCGACCCCGACGCTGATTTGCTCAAGCCTCACCGAGCCCGGCACGGCAATGTTGGAGCAGGCCCTGAAGGCCGGTGCCGCCGGCGTGTTCACCAAGGCCAAGCTGGGGCTGCGCAAGGGCCTGGAAGACCTTGAAAACGAACTGGTGCGCAGTGTCGAGCACGCCGCACGACAAGCCCCTGCGCGCGTGCCTGCGAGCAAGCCAGTCGATGAAAAAAAAACTCCCCTCACTACGACGTGCGGTCTCAAAAATCCAGAGCGAATCGTTACACTTGGCTGTTCTACGGGCGGTACCCTGGCGCTGGAGCACATCCTCAAACGCTTGCCGGAAAACTGCCCAGGCATTGTGATCGTTCAGCACATGCCGGAAAAATTCACCGCCGATTTCGCACGCAGGCTCAACAGCCTGTGCCAGATCGAGGTACGCGAAGCCAGGCATCTGGACCGCGTGCACAGCGGGTTGGCACTACTCGCGCCAGGCGGCCTGCACATGCAGCTCAAGCGCAGTGGCGCACATTTTGTGGTCGAGGTGCTCGACGGCCCGGCGGTCAACCGCCACAAGCCATCCGTAGACGTTCTGTTTCGCTCTGTCGCACGTCATGCAGGGAGCCATGCGCTAGGGATCATCATGACCGGCATGGGGGATGACGGTGCGCGCGGCTTGCTCGCCATGCGCGAACAAGGTGCCAGTACCGTGGCGCAGGACGAGGCAAGCTGCGTGGTATTCGGCATGCCCAAGGAAGCTATCAGGTTGGGGGCTGCGCAGCGGGTCGAACCGTTGCAGCGCTTGCCTGTGCTGATCAGCCAATTCGCCGAACCAGAAGACTCGCGATGAGGGAGATCGTGCAGTGCGGTTCGAGCAACCGATTCGTGCCACATGCATTCGTCGATTTCGCAAGTAAGCACGCGGACAGCAGGTGGATGTCCGCAGCGTATGGCGCTACCCGCTGTCATTACGCTTCCACAATTTTGCAAGACAGGTTACAGCCTATGCGTTGCCGTGTACTCCTTGCTGACGACTCGCCGCTGTTCAGAGCAGGCCTGCGAGCGTTGCTCGAACAAAAAAAAGAATATGTCGTCGTCGGCGAAGCGGGTGACAGCCTGGGTACGGTCGCACTGGCCGAGCAGTTCAAGCCGGAGTTGATCCTGCTCGATGTCGAGCTTGCCTCGGCGAATGAACAGACCCTGCATGAACTCGCCCTGCGCGCGCCAGAAAGCGCGGTGCTGATGCTGTCCTCGCGCTCGGAACTGGATTTCGTGATGAAATGCCTGCGCCAAGGCGCCCAAGGCTTTCTACTCAAGAGCGCAACGGTGCTCGAGCTGGAGCTGGCCCTGCAATCCTTGCAAGCCGGCGGGCAGTACCTGTGCTCAGCCGTGCTGCCGCTGGTCATCGGCCAGGCCGTCAAACAGAGCCGCCACCGCAAGATCAACAATCAGACCATGCAGCTGACCGCCCGCCAGCTGGAGATCCTGCGCTTGATCGCACGCGGCGAAACCACGCGCTCCATCGCCGAAGGCCTTGGCCTGAGCATCAAGACGGTAGAGGCGCACCGTTCGCAGATCATGCACCGCCTGCAAATCCGTGACGTGCCCGGCCTGGTGCTGTTCGCCGTGCGCGAAGGCATCATCTGCCTCAACGATTGAGTGACAGCCCCGCCAGGATCAGGCGCAAGGTTTCAGGCAACACCACCGGCCTTGCACTGCTGCGCTCGATGAAAACCTGAACCACCGTCCCCGCCGCGCAAGCCTCGGCGTCTCCAGGACGGTATAGGGCCAGGCGAAACTCTACGGTACTGCCCACCAGGCGGGTCACGCCCAAGCCCACTTCGAGCACGTCGGGAAAGCCGGGTAGCGCAAAGAAGTCGGCTGTCGAACTGACCACGAACGCCGCCAGCTCACCGTCACGCAGGTCCAGTTCGGCCTGCTCGACGAGAAATGCCTGGATCGCGGTTTCGAAGAAGCCGTGCACCGTGGAGCCTGCCAGATGACCGTTGAGGCCGTTGTCCTGGGGACGCGTGAGGATCGGGTGGAAATGCGAGAAGGCAGAGCGTTGCGGGGATTCGGTCATGGGGCCTACCTGATCGGTCCTGAGCATGTCCGAGCAGCATCCCATACTGCTCGCAGCACGCCTACTCCCCTGAAAAACCAAAAAGCCGCCCCGAGGGGCGGCTTTCGATCCGAACCGGTGACCGATTACAGCTGCGGGCCAGCGGCCTTGATCGCGTCGGAGACGTCGAACTTCTTGAAGTTCTCGGTGAACAGCTTGGCCAGGCCTTTGGCGGCCTCGTCGTAGGCTGCTTTGTCCGCCCAGGTGTTACGTGGGTTGAGCAGCTCGGTCTCGACGCCCGGCACGGCTTTTGGCACGTCCAGGTTGATGATGTCCAGGTGCTCGGTCTCGGCACCGACCAGCGCACCGCTCTGGATGGCAGCGATCACGCCACGGGTGGTCGGGATGCTGAAGCGCTTGCCAACGCCGTAGCCACCGCCGGTCCAGCCAGTGTTGACCAGGTAGACCTTGGAGCCGAACGCGTTGATACGCTTGATCAGCAGCTCAGCGTACTCGCCGGCTGGGCGCGGGAAGAACGGTGCGCCGAAGCAGGTGGAGAAGGTCGACTTGATGCCGCCGCCCGAACCCATTTCGGTGGAACCGACCAGCGCGGTGTAGCCGGACAGGAAGTGGTAAGCCGCCTGCTCGTTGTTCAGGATCGACACCGGAGGCAGTACACCGGTCAGGTCGCAGGTCAGGAAGATCACTGCGTTCGGCTCGCCACCCAGGTTGGCTTCGGCGCGCTTGGCGACGTGCTCCAGTGGGTAGGCGGCGCGGCTGTTCTGGGTCAGGCTGACATCGGCGTAGTCGGCGTGCTTGTCCGCATCGAGTACGACGTTTTCCAGCACGGCACCGTGCTTGATGGCTTTCCAGATGACCGGCTCGTTCTTCTCGGACAGGTCGATGCACTTGGCGTAGCAGCCACCTTCCATGTTGAAGACGACGCCTTCGCCCCAACCGTGCTCGTCGTCACCGATCAGGTAACGGCTTTCGTCGGCCGAAAGGGTGGTCTTGCCGGTGCCCGACAGGCCGAAGAACAGGGTCACATCGCCCTCTTCGCCGATGTTGGCAGCGCAGTGCATCGGCAGCACGTCGGCGGACGGCAGCAGGAAGTTCTGCACCGAGAACATGGCTTTCTTCATTTCACCGGCATAACGCATGCCGGCGATCAGCACCTTCTTCTGAGCGAAGTTGATGATGACGCAGCCATCGGAGTTGGTACCGTCACGCTCAGGCTCGCACACGAAGTTGGCGACGTTGAGGATCTGCCACTGGTCGCGACCGGCCGGGTTGAACTGGCCTTGCTCCGGGTTGATGAACAGGCAACGACCGAACAGGTTCTGCCAGGCAGTCTGGGTGGTCATCTTCACCGGCAGGTAGTGCTCGGCGGCAGCCCCTACGTGAACGTAGGAAACGAAGTGATCCTGGGCGTTGTTGAACGCCTCGACGCGGTTCCACAGGGCATCGAACTTGTCAGCCGGGAACTTGCGGTTGATCGGGCCCCAGGCAATGGCGTCCTGGGTGGACGGTTCTTCGACGATGAAACGGTCGGCCGGTGAACGGCCCGTACGGTGACCGGTTTCGACTACCAGTGCGCCAGTATCGGCCAGCACGCCTTCACCGCGGGACAGCGCTTCTTTTACCAGCTCATCGACGCTCAGGTCGGTGTACACGGTGTTGTTGGCTTGCGTCATGAGATACCCCATCCGGCCCGAGGCCGAGTGCTCCAAACGTTTTGTAGTAGCTTTGAAAAAACTACTACAGCGAAAAAAGTGGCCGGATTATGCCAGAAACGCCCAAAAAAAGTAGGCCCCTCCTGTCAGAACTGCGTTTTTGCGCAATTCGACAGGAGATTCCCCTGTGCTTTAACGTTTCAGTGACGAGTTTCTGACGCCGAGTCCGTGCCACCACCGGCAAACAGTTGCGCGACATCGCTCGCATCGAACATATAGCGCTCGTTGCAGAACTGGCAGTCGATCTCGACCGTGCCGCCGCACTCCTCGACCAACGCCTTGGCGTCGGGCTCGCCAAGACTGACCAGGGCATTGCCGGAACGTTCGCGCGAGCAACTGCACTTGAAGCGCAGCGGCTGAATATCAAACAGGCGAACGGCGTCTTCGTGATAGAGGCGGTGCAACACCGTTTCGTTGTCCAGGCCGAGCAATTCTTCGGTCTTCACCGTGTTGGCCAGGGCTTTGACGTGGGCCCAGCTTTCATCGCGCTCCTCACTGTCGCGCTGACGGTCAGCGGGCAGTTGCTGCACCAGTAGGCCGCGTGCGCGTGCGCCATCGGCGGCCAGGGCGATGCAGGTATTGACCTGCTGCGACATGACGAAGTAATTGGTGAAGCACTCCGACAGGTCCTTGCCGTCGAGTTCGACAGTGCCCTGATAACGCTGGCCATTGACCGGGATGATAGTCAGCACCAAATGCCCACCTGGCATCAGGTCGGCAAGGGTTGCATCGGCCTTGATCTGCTCGGCTTCATAACGCGCCAGGCCGCGAATGTCGTGCTCACTGGTGCATTCGATCGCCAGCAGCGGCACCGGCCCCTGGGATTGAGCCTGCAGGATCAGCAGGCCATCGAACTTCAAGGTGCCGACCAACAGTGCAGCGGCAGCCATCAACTCGCCGAGCAACTGGCGCACGGCCTGTGGGTAGTCGTGCTTGGCCAGTACCTCGGCGTAGCTGCTTTCCAGCGCGACCATCTCGCCGCGAACATCGCGGTCGTCGAAGATGAAACGTTGGGTGAAATCAGTATCTGGCAAGTCGCTCATGGTTGTCTGGCTATCTGAAAATAATGACAAAATAATTACAGGTGGCTAAGAAGCCCCCTGCAGAGCGCTTTTTAGGCGCCCAAACCCTTTAGGACATCGAGGTATCTTATGGACAATCGACCACTGTTCCAAGCGAAGTGGTCCTGGGGACCCCTGGCAGCCTGCACGCTGCTACCCATCGCGTTACTGTGTTTCTGGTTATGGCCCATTGGCCAGATCCTGTGCCTGACATTCGACGAATGGCTGTTCCGCACGCTCAATGCGCCGCTGGCCGACAACGTGGTCTGGCGCAGCATCTGGGCGATCGGCAGCCTGCGTCCGTTCGACATCCTGGTCGGTTTGCTGATGCTGTCGCTGCTGGTTCGCGGCGACTGGGTGTTCAAGGCGGTGCAGGTGCGTCAGGCGTTTTTCGGTTTCCTGGTCACGCTACTGCTCTTAGTGGTGATTCGCGCGCTGTTTTCCAAGTGGGTCGGGGCAATGGGCTGGCAACACCAGAGCCCATCGATGAATTTCGATGACGCCGTGCACCTGAGCGACTACTACCCCAACCTGGAAGCCAAGTGGGAACTCAAGGACCGTTCCGGGCAGAGTTTCCCCGGTGACCACGCCTCGGTCCTGCTGATCTGGGCGCTGTACATGAGCCTGTTCAGTCGCCGTCTGGTGCAACACCTGGTTACCTGGGCACTGGCGTTCGTGTTCATGATGCCGCGCCTGGTGGCCGGCGCCCACTGGGGCCAGGACGACTACATCGGCGGCCTGCTGATGGCCATCCTGGCCTTGGGCTGGAGCTGCCATACACCGCTGGCGGCCAATGCCAGCCGGGCCTTGATACGCTGGACCGCGCCGTTGTTCCGCTTGCTCGGCAAGTTGCCGTTGATCGGGCGCATGAGCGTCATGCGCGCAGCTTGATCCCCTGATCGCGGGGTAAGCCCACAGATTTCAGCATCACGCGCCCCCTGTAGGAGCGGCCTTGTGCCGCGAAGGGGCGCGCAGCGCCCCCCTCTATGTTTGCATGAAGCTGAAATCCTGGGGCTGCTTCGCACCCCTTCGCGGCACTAGGCCGCTCCTACACCTGCTCGCCCAATCAAAGCGTTGTGAGGTATTCCATATACCGCCATGGCATCACTCGAAACTGCCGTGCAGTTGGTGAATCTGGCGCCGCTGCTTCTTGTTCGGCCGCCCATCGGTGGTCATCCCCAAGGCCCCAGCCTTGCGCAACTCTGCTGCCTGCTCACGGCGCTTCACGCTTTCCGGCGTTTCCTCGTATAGCGCCTGCGCCTCGGGCGCACCGCGACGCACTACCGACAACGCCTTGACCACCACGGTACGCTCGTCGAACCCAGTGCGCAGCACGTACTCGTCCCCTACCCGCGGCTCCTTGCCAGGCTTGCAGCGTTCACCACGCCAGTGCACCTTACCGCTCTCGATGGCGGCCTTGGCCAAAGCACGGGTCTTGTAGAAGCGCGCCGCCCATAGCCATTTGTCCAGGCGGACCTTGTCGTCATCGTCAGACTTTTGTGCCATGGTTTTTCCTCGAATGCTGTCTGTCACAGAACTGTACTACCGTCACTGACGGATGCAAAAAATCCAGGCCGTGATTACAGTTCACCTCCTCATCCGCAGGGCGCGCTTCGTGAAGACATTTGACCACCTGACTGTGATCGGCCTGCGCGAGTGGGTCGCCTTGCCAGACCTCGGTGTCGCCGGCCTGCGCGCCAAGATCGACACCGGGGCCAGTACTTCCAGCCTGCACGCCACCGAGATCGAACCGTTCATGCGCGATGGCGAGCGCTGGGTGCGTTTCACTGCGCACCTGGGCACGGTGGTGCAGTTGCGCCATCGCCGTTGCGAAGCCCCGCTGGTGACCATGAAAACCATCAAAAGCTCCAATGGCCACGCCCAGACCCGCTACGTGATCCGCACTCCGCTGGCGCTGGGCAACCGGGTCTGGGAGGTGGAGTTCACCCTGGCCTGCCGCAAGAGCATGCGCTACCGCCTGTTGCTTGGATCGAAGGCCTTGGTCCACGGTCAACTGGTAGTCAACCCAGGCGTGAAGTACGTCCAGGACAAACCGGCCTTCCCGGCCACCCTTTCCCCTGTCACAGGTGCTGCATGAAGATCGCTGTGCTTTCGCGCAATCCGCGTCTGTATTCCACCCGCCGCCTGGTCGAGGCAGGCACCCAACGGGGCCACGAAATGGTGGTGATCGATACGCTCCGGGCCTACATGAACATCGCCAGCCACAAGCCACAGATCCACTACCGTGGCAAACCGCTGGAAGGCTTCGATGCCGTCATCCCGCGCATCGGTGCTTCGGTCACGTTCTACGGCTGTGCAGTTCTACGCCAGTTCGAGATGATGGGCGTCTATCCACTCAATGAGTCGGTGGCCATCGCCCGCTCCCGCGACAAACTGCGCTCACTGCAATTGCTGTCACGGCGCGGTATCGGCCTGCCGATCACAGGCTTCGCACACTCGCCGGACGACATTCCCGACCTGATTCAAATGGTCAACGGCGCACCGCTGGTGATCAAGGTGCTCGAAGGCACCCAGGGCATCGGCGTGGTGCTGTGCGAAACCACCAAGGCGGCCGAATCGGTGATCGAGGCCTTCATGGGCCTGAAGCAGAACATCATGGTGCAGGAATACATCCAGGAGGCCGGCGGCGCCGACATTCGCTGCTTCGTGGTCGGCGACAAGGTCATCGCCTCGATGAAGCGCCAGGCCAAGCCGGGCGAGTTTCGCTCCAACCTGCACCGCGGTGGCGTGGCCAGCCTGATCAAGATAACCCCCGAAGAGCGCATGACCGCCATCCGCGCCGCCAAGGTCATGGGGCTGAGCGTTGCCGGCGTGGATATCCTGCGCTCCAACCACGGGCCGCTGGTGATGGAGGTGAACTCGTCACCGGGACTCGAGGGAATCGAAGTGACCACCGGCAAGGATGTTGCCGGCATGATCATCGAACACTTGGAAAAGAACGGTGGACCGAATCAGACCCGTACCAAGGGTAAAGGCTGACGGCGCTCGCGGGGCAAGTCGTATCGACGCCCCGCGTGCTCGGCCCTAGACGGCATCGCGCGGTAACAACAGCCCCAACGGCAAGCGCACCCGCGCCTCGATCCCTCCACCGGAACGGTTGCGCAACTCAACATTGCCGCCATGCTGCGCGGCAATGCGCTTGACGATTGCCAGCCCCAGCCCGGTACCCTTGCCGCCACGGGCCCGATCACCACGGATGAACGGGTTGAAGATGGTCTCCAACTCCGACTCATCGATCCCGGTGCCACGGTCCAGCACGCTGAGCACCACGTACGGCGCACCCTGCTCGCCAGACACATAGGCCGCCACCTCAACCCCCTTACCGGCATGGTGCAGGGCGTTGCCAATCAGGTTGCCGAGCATACGCTTGAGCGACACCCTGCGCAGCGGGAAGGGCGGAATCGGCTCCAGGCACAGGCGTACCCGCTCCTCGGGCTGGTTATACGGGGCGACCACGTCGCGGATCAGTTCGTTAAGATCGACCTCTTCCACCGGTTCGTCGCGTCCATCGCGGATGAACGCCAGGAACTGGTCAAGGATCGCATCCATGTCCTCGATGTCGCGCACCATGTCGTCGCTGAGGTCGCTGTCGTTGCCCATCAACGACAGCGACAGGCGCAAGCGGGTCAACGGTGTGCGCAAGTCGTGGGACACTCCCGCCAGCATCAATTCACGCTCGCGCCCAGCCTGCTCGACGTCCTCGGCCATCTGGTTGAACGCACGGTACACCTCTGTCATTTCGCTGGGGGTGTCGCTGATCGGCAGGCGAACGCTGCGCCCCTGGCCCAGTTGGCGGGCGGCAAATACCAGGCGCTTGAGCGGTTGGTTGAGTTGGCGCACGAAAATCCAGGCCGACGCGGTGGACAACAGGCCAATGGCCAGGAACCAGCCCAGCACGTTCCAGATTTTCTGCCCACGCAGCGGATGTGGGTACAGCGGCACTTTCAGCCAACCCGGCCCCAGGCTTGGGGCGTTGACCCACAAAGCCGGTGGCGCATGAATACGCAAACGCACCTCGGTGTCTTCGCCAAGCTCGGCCTGCATCTGGCGCTGGTAGATCTCGCTGTACGGCCAGTGCTGTTCACCTTCGGGCACTCCCGAGCCGGTCACCCGAATCAGCCCCGCCGCCTCGGCAATCTGGTCGCGGTTGCTTTCATCCGCCGCCCAGTAGGCACGCAGCGTCAACGCGACGCCGTGGCTGTACTGCCGATCGACCAGCACGTCCTCGTTCATCAGCAGGTACACCAGCGTCAGCGCCTTGGAGAACAACACGACGATGAGCACCAGCCATAAGGTGCGGGCGAAGAAGCTTTGCGGGAACCAGAGAGGGGTTTTCATCGTTGCCAACTACTGCGCTGCGAAGGTGGAGTCGCCCACCGAAATGTACCGACCGCCACACATGCAAACAGGGCGACCCACTGGAGCCGCCCTGCCACACCGTAGCGAGCCGACGGGCTTACTTGCTGGCGTTTCCATCCGGCACGAAGACATAGCCCACGCCCCAAACGGTCTGGATGTAGCGCGGCTTGGAGGGGTCAGGCTCGATCATCCGGCGCAGGCGCGAGATCTGCACGTCGATGGAGCGCTCCAGGGCGTCCCACTCGCGGCCACGGGCCAGGTTCATCAGCTTGTCGCGGGTCAGCGGCTCGCGGGCGTGCATCACCAGCGCCTTGAGCACGGCGAACTCGCCGGTGGTCAGCATGTGCACTTCGTCGCCACGCTTCAGTTCGCGGGTGGCCAGCGACAGCGCGTAGTCGCCGAAGGTGACGGTTTCTTCCTCGCTGCCCGGGGCGCCCGGTACGCTCGGCGCCTGGCGGCGGAGCACGGCCTTGACCCGGGCCACCAACTCGTCGGGGTTGAACGGTTTGGCGAGATAGTCGTCCGCCCCCAGCTCAAGCCCTTTGATACGGCTGAGTTCATCGCCCTTGGCGGTGAGCATGATGATCGGGATCTGGTTGTTCGAGGCGCGCAGGCGCTTGCACGCAGACAGGCCGTCTTCGCCCGGCAACATCAGGTCGAGCACCACCAGGTTGAAGACTTCACGGGCCAGCAGACGGTCCATCTGCTCGACGTTGGGCACCGTGCGCACGCGGTAGCCTTTGCTGGTGAAGAAACGGTCCAGCAGGCTGCTCAAGCCCGGATCATCGTCGACGATGAGAATCTTTTCGCCTTCAGCGTTGTTTGCAGTGCTGGTCATGAATCACTCCTCTAGGATCGCCGCGCATTATGGCGTAGCCACTGCTGCGCGTGCCGTGTGCATTGTTAGCAGATTTTTCCCGCGGTGCCACTTCCACGCCGCAAAGGGCTGGCGCAGCGCCATCACCGCAACCCCGGCACGATGGGTATAATGCGCCGCTTTGATCCAGCGCCGCCGGCGCCCGAGCCCGCTGCGCACCTTCGTATTCACAATTGTCAGGTGGTTTACATGGACAGCATCAACAGCCGTATCGCCGAGGAACTGGGTGTACGCCCACAGCAGGTCGAGGCGGCCGTGGGCCTGTTGGACGAAGGCTCGACCGTGCCCTTCATCGCCCGTTACCGCAAGGAAGTGACCGGCAGCCTGGACGACACGCAGCTGCGCCACCTGGAAGAGCGCCTGCGCTACCTGCGCGAACTCGACGAGCGCCGCGCCAGTATCCTGGCCAGCATCGACGAACAGGGCAAGCTCACCCCGGAGCTGGCCCGCGAGATCAAGCTTGCCGACACCAAGACCCGCCTCGAAGACCTTTACCTGCCCTACAAGCAAAAACGCCGCACCAAGGGCCAGATCGCCCTGGAAGCGGGCCTTGGCGAGTTGGCCGACGGCCTGTTCAACGATCCGCAACTGACCCCGGAAAGTGAAGCTGCGCGTTTCGTCGATGCCGAAAAAGGCATAGCTGACGTTAAAGCCGCCCTCGAAGGCGCCAAGTACATCCTCATGGAGCGCTTCGCCGAAGACGCCGCCCTGCTCGACAAGCTGCGTGGTTTCCTCAAGCAGGAAGCGGTGCTCAGCGCCCGTGTGGTAGCCGGCAAGGAAGAGGAAGGCGCCAAGTTCCGCGACTACTTCGCGCATGACGAACTGCTGCGCAACGCCCCGTCACACCGCGCCCTGGCGATCTTCCGTGGGCGCAACGAAGGCGTGCTGAGCGCCTCGCTCAAAGTCGGCGAAGAGTTGCCCGGCACACTGCACCCCTGCGAGCTGATGATCGCCAACCATGTGGGGATCGAGAACCGCAACCGTGCGGCCGACAAGTGGCTAGGCGAGGTGGTCCGCTGGACCTGGAAGGTCAAGCTGTACACCCACCTTGAGACCGACCTGTTCGGCGAACTGCGCGACAACGCCGAAGGCGAGGCGATCAACGTCTTCGCCCACAACCTGCACGACCTGCTGCTCGCCGCGCCCGCCGGCCCCCGCGCAACGCTGGGCTTCGACCCAGGCCTGCGGACCGGCTGCAAGGTGGCGGTGGTCGATGCCACCGGCAAGCTGCTGGACCATGCCACGGTCTACCCGCACGCGCCCAAGAACGACTGGGACCGCACCCTTTCGATCCTCGCCGCGCTGTGCGCCAAGCACTCGGTCGAACTGATCGCCATCGGCAACGGCACCGCCAGCCGTGAAAGCGACAAGCTGATCGGCGAACTGGTCAAAAAATATCCAGCGCTGAAAGTCACCAAGGTCATGGTCTCCGAGGCCGGCGCCTCGGTGTATTCGGCATCCGAGCTGGCTGCCCGTGAATTCCCCGACCTGGACGTATCGATCCGTGGCGCGGTGTCGATTGCCCGTCGTTTGCAGGACCCGCTGGCCGAGTTGGTGAAGATCGACCCAAAATCCATCGGCGTGGGCCAATACCAGCATGATGTGTCTCAGGTGAAGCTGGCGCGAGGCCTGGACGCTGTAGTCGAGGACTGTGTGAACGCCGTGGGCGTGGACGTCAACACAGCCTCGGTGGCGCTGCTGACGCGCATCTCGGGCCTGAACGCCACCCTGGCGCAGAATATCGTCGCGCACCGTGACGCCAACGGTCCGTTCGCCACCCGCGCAGCACTGAAAAAAGTCAGCCGCCTGGGCGAGAAGACCTTCGAGCAGGCCGCAGGATTCCTGCGCGTGATGAACGGCGACAACCCGCTCGATGCCTCGGCCGTGCACCCCGAGGCCTACCCGCTGGTACAGCGCATCGCCGCCGATACCCAGCGCGACATCCGCTCGCTGATCGGCGACAGCAGCTTCCTCAAGCGCCTGGACCCGAAAACGTTCACCGACGAGACGTTCGGCCTGCCGACCGTTACCGACATCCTGCAGGAACTCGACAAGCCAGGCCGCGACCCGCGCCCGGAGTTCAAGACCGCGACCTTCCAGGACGGCGTCGAAGACCTCAAGGACCTGGAGCCGGGCATGATCCTCGAAGGCGTGGTGACCAACGTCACCAATTTCGGCGCTTTCGTCGACATCGGCGTGCATCAGGACGGCTTGGTGCACATCTCGGCGCTGTCGGAGAAGTTCGTCAAAGACCCGCGTGAAGCGGTCAAGGCCGGCGACGTGGTCAAGGTCAAGGTCATGGAAGTGGATATCCCGCGCAAGCGCGTGGGTCTGTCGATGCGCATGAGCGACACTCCCGGCGAGAAGGTCGAGGGTAACCGTGGCGGCACTCGCGGTGGCAACGCTGGCAATCGCCAACCACAGGCGCAACGCCCGCGTGAAACCGCCACCGCCGCGCCGGCCAACAATGCCATGGCCGCGCTGTTCGCCAATGCCAAGCAGTTGAAGAAGAAGTAATGGACGTTCCGAAGGAATACGTCGAGAGCGCCTTCAGCCAGTTGCTGGGCTGCCGCCTGCAACGCCTGGACAGCGGCGTGGCCGAGGTTGCCCTGGCGCTGACGCCGCAGTTGCGCAACCGCGGGCAAAAGCTACATGGCGGGGCGATCTTCAGCCTGGTCGACATCACCATGGGCCTGGCCTGCTCGGCCAGCCATGGTTTCGACCAGCAAAGCGTGACCATCGAGTGCAAGATCAACTACCTGCGCGCGGTCAGCGAAGGCGAAGTGACCTGCATCGCCCAGGTGCTGCACGCCGGGCGCCGCACACTGGTAGTCGACGCTGACGTGTTTCAGGGCGACAAGCGGGTGGCCAAGGCGCAGGGAACCTTCGCGGTTCTCTAGCTGCCAGAGGCCCATCTGCGGTATTTTCGACGCCATGCTGCACGCCTGATCACAGGGCAAGCCCTAAAGCCAGTCAGTTAAGCCAATTGGGGCTGCTTTGCAGCCCTTCGCGGGTAAACCCGCTCCCACAGGTTCTGCGCTCAACTCAAGTGCGGCGCGGTCCCTGAGGGGGCGGGTTTACCCGCGAAGGGGCGCAACGCGGCCCCAATGAACCTTAACTGGCTTGCCCTCGATCGGATGCGACGGAACCGCGTAAACCAGGCGACAACGCCAGTTCCTTTTCCAACTACCCTTGTAGACCGTCACCTCCACCCCCATATTGGGGCGACTGACGCGTGAAGGAATCCATCTTGAGCGACCTCCTCAACCGCCGCCTGAGCCTGCTCGGCGACAATATCGACCTGCTCAAGCAGTGCCTGCACGGCATTGAGCGCGAATGCCTACGCGTGACCGACGAAGGTCGCCTGGCCCAGACCCCGCACCCCGAAGCCCTGGGTTCGGCGCTGACCAACGAGCAGATCACCACCGACTATTCCGAGTCGCTGCTGGAGTTCATCACTCCAGCACTGGCAGACCCGGCCCAGGTGCTCGAGAACCTCGAACAGATCCACCGCTTCGTCTACACCAAGCTTGGCGACGAATACCTGTGGAGCCCGTCGATGCCCTGCGCGCTGCCGGCCGAAGAGGACATCCCGATCGCCGAGTACGGCACATCGAACATCGGCAAGCTCAAGCACGTGTACCGCAAGGGCCTGGCCCTGCGCTACGGCCGCACCATGCAGTGCATCGCCGGCATCCATTACAACTTCTCGCTGCCCGAAGCGCTATGGCCCCTGCTGCGCCAAGCCGAGGGCAGCGAGCAGGACGTGCGCGACTACCAGTCCTCGGCCTACATCGCGCTGATCCGCAACTTCCGCCGCTACAGCTGGCTTCTGATGTACCTGTTCGGCGCATCGCCCGCCCTGGACAAAGGCTTCCTGCGCGGGCGTGCGCACCAGCTCGAGGAGCTGGACGCCGAGACGCTCTACCTGCCCTACGCCACCAGCCTGCGCATGAGCGACCTGGGCTACCAGAGCAACGCCCAGGCGGGCCTCACGCCCTGCTACAACGACCTCGCCAGCTACACCGACAGCCTGCGCAAGGCCGTGGGCACGCCCTACCCGCCTTACGTGGAGGTCGGCACGCACAAGGATGGCGAGTGGGTACAGCTGAACACCAACATCCTGCAGATCGAGAACGAGTACTACTCGAACATCCGCCCCAAGCGGGTCACCTACACCGGCGAGCGACCAATCCAGGCGCTGACCGCCCGTGGCGTGCAGTACGTCGAGGTACGCTGCCTGGACATCAACCCGTTCCTGCCGGTGGGCATCGACCTCACCGAGGCGCGCTTCCTCGACGCGTTTCTGCTGTTCTGCGCCCTGGAGCAAAGCCCCGCGCTGGAAAACGGTGAATGCGGCCAGTGCACCCACAACTTCCTCACCGTGGTCAAGGAAGGCCGGCGCCCAGGCCTTGAGCTACAGCGTGATGGCCAGCCAGTCGCACTCAAGCAGTGGGCCAGCGAACTGATCGGGCGTATCGGCCAGCTGGCCGAACTGCTCGACCGTGCCCAAGGCAGCGACGCCCACGCCAGGGCCCTGGCAGCGCAACAGGCCAAGGTCGATGACGCCGCGCTCACGCCCTCCGCCCAGGTGTTGGCACGCATGACCGAACACGACGAGACCTTCGTGCAGTTCTCGCTGCGCCAGAGCCGTCTGCACGCCGAGACCTTCCGTGAGCAACCGCTGAGCGTCGAGCAGCAACAGGCCTTCGAGACCCTGGCCCGCGAGTCGCTGGCCAAGCAAACGGAGCTGGAGCAGGAGGAAGTCGGTGATTTCGACCTGTTCGTCGGTGCCTATCAGGCCAGTATCCTGGCCATCAGCAACTGATGAACCGTCCCGTCACCTCGCGCAAACCGCGCGCCAGCAGCCAGGCCAGGATCGATGCGATCCTGGCGGCGGCGCGCGAGCTACTGGCCGGGCAAGGGGTGGCAGGCTTGTCGATCTACAGCGTCGCCGAGCGAGCACAGATTCCACCGTCGTCGGTGTATCACTTCTTTGCGAGCGTACCCGCCCTGCTGGAGGCACTGACTGCCGATGTGCACCGGGCCTTCCGCGAGGCTTTGAGTGCGCCGATCGACAACACAGCGTTCGATACCTGGCACGGCCTGTCGCGGCTGATCGAACAGCGCATGCTGGCCATCTACAACGAAGACGCCGCCGCACGGCAGTTGATCCTTGCCCAGCATGGACTGAGCGAGGTGGTGCAGGCCGACCGCCAGCACGACATGGAACTCGGTGAGCTGATGCACAGCCTGTTCGCACAGCACTTCGACTTGCCCACGATGCCGCGTGACGTCGATGTGTTCGCCCTGGCCATGGAACTGAGCGACCGCGTCTACGCCCGCTCCATGCAGCTGTTCGAGCAGATCACGCCGCGCATGGCAGAAGAAGGCATGCGCGTGTTCGAAGCCTACCTGTCACTTTACCTACCGCCCTTCCTACCCCTGCGCCGTAACAACTGAGCATATATTTCTACCGCCTTCTGGCGCGCCCGAATCTCTTCAATGGTGGCTCCACCCACCGTCCTTGAAGGGATCATCATCCATGCCCTCGGCAGAATCCAACCCGCTCGACCTCAAGACACTCGCCATCAACGACGACACCGTCCTGCGCCCGCAACTGGCCGGCAAGGGCAACCTGCTCGCCGCCGTTCGCCAACCCTTGCAGGACAGCGCCAGTCAACTGCGTCGCCTGTTCAATCTAGCGCCCAGCCTGCGCCAGACGCTGCACGACAAGCTGCAAACCCATCTGCAGATGGACCCGACCCATTGCGGCCTGCGCCACGCGGACAGCCAAGTGACCCTGCTGACGTTCGCCGCCCGCCTCATGGCCAGTCCAGTGGCGGCCAATGCCTTCATGGGCTGGTCGACCTGGGGTTTCGCCGACACCCAAGCACAAGCTCGCATGAGCGCCGCGGACTGGGCAAGAGAGCTTGGCCCGCGGGTGACTGGCACGAACTTGCAGGCCCAGCGCGATTACTGGGAAGCACGCATGCCGGGCACTTTCGTTTCACGCCACGCCCACGCCTGCGAGCTGTTGCGCCAGCATTTCAGCAACAGCCTGAACCTGGCCTACGGACTGGGTAGCTTGGATACCCAGCGCTGGCTGCAAGGCCGAGAAGCTGCGCCGAACTATGCGCAGTTGCAGTGGCGACTCCCAGCAGGCACCAAGCTGACCAGTACGTTCGCCCTGCTGATCGCCCCGCAGACAGGGCAAACGGGCTGGCTGGCCTACCTACCGTCGCTGTCCACCCATGTGCTGGCATTCGATGACCTAAAGCGCTTGCGCAGTTGGGTGTTCGAAAACCGCTTCACGTTCTGGTCAGACCCGCGCTCGCCCCTCACCGATGGCAGCCTGGACGATGTGCTGATCACCGAACTGCAAACCGACGGCTTCGCGGCCCTGATAGAAGAAACCCAGCGCCAGCAGCAGGAGATCGCCGACCATCATCTGCACCAGATCTGCCTGCAAAGCGAAACCGGCCCGCTGGACTGGTCAACGCTGCAAGCCTGGGAAGCGCAACGCCAGGAAATCGTTCGCCAGAACATATCTGCCACGCTTGAGACCAGCATCGAAGAGGTGATGGCCAACGATAGCGCACTGGCGGAGGAAGAGATCCATTTTGCCTGTCTGCCCACGCACCTGCCCGTCGGATGGCGCGAGCAGCAGGTCGAGCGCCAGGAGGCCCTGCTGGAGGCGCATCTCGACGGGGAAAGTGATCCTTCGTCGACCAAGCTCAGCGCGCTGCGTGAGCATCAGACCGCGCTGGACCAACTGCAGGACGCACAGGACATCGACCTGCTCGAACTGGCCGAGCCAGTGACCGCTGATAGCCTGCAAGCGCACCTTGCGCCGATCAACCAGCGCCTGGTTCAGGCCTTACTGCTCGAAGCCCGTATACAGCATGCACTGGGCGAGCTGTCCGACGCTCATCTGGAGTGGGTCGAACAGCTCGTCGAGAGACCTGGGCAAAGCCTGCAACGCTCTGTGCAAGCCTGCGCCCTGGAACTGGTCAGCGGCGACCGTACATGGCCACTGAACGGCTACATGACATTCCGTGCATTGCCTGAGGAAGACGAGGAAGATCCGCTGCAATCGGTGCTGCTATACCGTCCAGGGCAACGCGGCGGGCTGATGGCCTTCGAAGACGAAGCGGCCCTTGTCCACAGCCTGCAACTGACCTTGCACGGTGCCTGGCCCGATGCGCTGTTGGAAACAGCCACGCTCGACGACACACAGCTGCAGGCGCTACTCACCCAAGATACACCGCTGGCCTTCAATCATCCGGTCATCGTCTCGGACTTCATGGAGCATTGCGTAGGGGCCATCGTCACCGCGTTGCCTGCCGAGACGTCCCGGGAACTCGCCCGACAGCGCCTGTGTGTCAGCGAAAACCGCGCCAGGGCCGTTGCCTTCGCGCGCTTGGCGCAAGCCAACCGCAGCAGCCATATTCAGGAACAACTCGCGCCGTTGCAGCACCTCGGCACCGAGCAACTCGCGGAGCTGGCGACCGAGGTCGACTCGCTACGAAGCGCGCTGCATGCCTCTGCCGACTTGCTCACTTGGAGCCTGCCATCGCGCAGTCAGTTCACCCTGCACTTGTTGAATGACCATTTACGCAAAGCGTTCGGCGTACCGGCTATACCACGGATCACCTTGGACATTGCTGACAGCGTCACGCTGAAGAAAGTGGTGAGCGGCCAGTCGGGAATGGGTGCAGCGTCCAGAGATGTACCAGTCTTCAGTGAGACGCGCCATGATATTGCCCTGGAGGCTTTCATGCTGACGGCGCTGGATGACAGCCGCCGCTTGAGGCTGGCCAATGCCAAGGTCAAGTTGGACCCAGCGAATCCCGTCCTGGAGCGCGAGCTCACGTCAGCCTACTTGGCATCGCTGATCACCGAGCTGGATACCGCCGGCCGCTATGAGACGCGCATCGTCAATGCCTACCTGGGCTTCGCGCAAGAGACGGCCTGGCAGGCGCAATGGCGCCAGGAAACCTTGCGCAGGCCTTACGAGCATCGCCTGCGGCTGTTGGCTCTGAGCAGGCCGAGCACTCTCGACGCCGATGGCCAGCGACTGCTGGAAACATTCTGCCGCGAGCAGGTCGATGCCAGCGTGGCCAGAACAATCACCTACCACACCCTTGAACTAAGGCCGGGCATTGCCGCCGACGGCTCCACCGATCGAGTGGGGTTGTCTGGCATCACGGTCATCAATGAAGAGCACACCCCAGTGCTGTTGTACCTGCCAGAGGCACCCAATGGCCAGGTGATCAGCCAGTACCCCAGCCCTGGCGAGGCATGCGAGGCACTGCAAGACATGGCGCTGGATCCGCAGATGGCCCGCTATCTGGCGGACAAGACCCAGTCCGGCACTCCTGGCGAGAACGAAAAGTACATCGAGATGGCCTTGGCAAATGGCTTCAGGTCGTTCATCGCGCTGGGCTCAACCCGCACTGAAAGCTTGCCAACCTATGAGTCTCGCCTGGAGATGGGTGAGCTGCTGCGCAGTCATCGCGACTCATCGCGCAGCCAGGCCGATATGGCCTTGGCGGCGCCGGAGGTATTCGACCATTACTTCTTCCTCGGCCTGAGGTTGGCGCTCGGCATGGTGCCCGGCGCAGGTACGGCCTTATCGCTCTACGACGGCTGGCAGGCGGCGACCGCGGCAGTCAAGGCGTTCGGCAATGGCAGTACTGAAGCAGGCCTGCAACACCTGGTCAGCCTGTTGCAGTCGCTGAGCGACGCCATCCTCACCCTCGCCCCCTTGGCGAGCAACCCTGGCCAGCCTGCAAGCACGGCGCACCTGCTGACACGCCAACGCCAACGCCAGACGCTGCTCACGCCAGTGAGCGAGGTGCGCAAGACACCCCCCAGCCCGTTCATCGGCTATGAAGCCGAACTGCCAGCCGGCCCGATGCTGCGCTCCACACTGGCACAAGGGGCAGGCGTGTTCGAACACACCGCCACCCAACAACACTACATCCTACGCAGCAATACCTGGTATGCCGTCGATTGGGACCCTACCTACGCCACCTGGCGGCTCAAGCCCCAGGGCCTACGCACCTATCGCCAACCGGTGCGGCTGAGTGAGCAAGGTGCGTGGGAGACGCCGGGCAGGCTCAACGGGCTGCTGGTCGATAACGGTCTGCAAGGAGGGGGCGGCGTGCTGACCACACTATACGACCAGGGCATCGCCTACTGGCGCCAGCTACTGCGCCGCCAGCCCCGGCAACTGACCGGAATTGAACTGGCGCACGACATCAATGACGAGTTGGTACGCATCAGAGCGCGCTTGAAAACCAAGCACGCGAACTACCGCTCCGCGCTTCAAGCGGTGGTCGAGGGCGCACATCCGGACGATGCACAGCGGGTGGCGCTTGCCGGGGCCCGCCAGCAGTTGAGTGATGAGTTCGAACGTAGCATCGAATTCAACTCGCGCAGCATTGCTCGGCTGCAAGAGCAACGCGCGACCCTGAAAAGAACGGATTACGCCACCTTCAAATCATTGTGCGAGGCGAATATCAGTGAGATGAGCGAGGCACAGATGCATATTGCATCGGACCGCCTGGTCCTCAGCACGCGGCAGAGCGAGCTCGCAAGCAACGCATTACAGGCCCTGCAAGACACTATACCGTCGGCGACCACGCGCAAGCGCGTGACACAGGACAGCCTGCTTGCGAATCAGGAGGTGATCGCAACCCTCACGGAAATAGAACGCTTGGCAATCCGCCATCACGCGAGGTGCAAGACCTTGCAGGGTAAAGCCCTGACTGAATACCTCCAGAGGGTCTCGAAAACTGGGTTGACGCTGGATATCACCAATGCCCAATTGCTCAGGGCGTCATTCCTGTCGATGACATTGCTCCATGCAAATGCCGTTGAGCATTTCCAGGCAAGTGCATTCCTGACGCATTTCATAGAGCACGGCGCCGTATTGCAAAATACGCTCTACAGTCACCTTGCTCTGCCTAAAGCCAATCTCAGTCGGCCCCAGGAGCGCAACTTCCTCAGCAGTGCGCAACGCCAATATGCGCGCTTCCTGAGCCACCTCACAGCTTGGGAGGACAACTTCCATGACTTGCTGGCGCCCAATGAAGTTCTGGCGTTACGCCAGCTACTGCGCAAGATTGGAGAGGAAATCGAGGCCACACTCGACAGGGCAGCAGCCACCGCCGCACGCCAACGCCCAGCCACTCGGCCCGGTCCCGCTGTCAGCCGGCCACGTCTGTTCGAAACGGTGGAAGGGCCGATGATCGGCCGCGAGCACGTCGAGGGCGGACAGCTCAGCATGCGTATCAACCAGCCGCACTCCGATCGACCACATCGCATCTACGTCAGGAACGAGGCAAACCTGTGGCAGCCCTCCACGCCAGAACGCGCAGCCCCGACCGAGACACTGCAGCAACTCGTCGACTCCGCGACTGCGCGGCTGGACGATCTTCCAAAGCAGCAGGCCAAGTTACGTCAATACCAGACGCCTGAAGCCATTCCCGTCGACTTGGAGGACATCGCTCAGGGGCACGCCGAACAACTGCGCTTCATCGCCGGCCAAGTCCGGCGCAAAGCCGGTAGCGCGATCACAGCCGAACAGCACGCACTCACACAGCGACTGGACGCTGCCGCCGGGCACATGCAGACGCTGGGCCGTCAGTTGCGCACCGCGCAGACCAAGGCAACTGGCAAGCCAACGGTCGGACACCTGCATTATCTGCTGGAGCAACAGGCGGTGGAGGTGGCCTGGTCGCGTATCTTGAAGCCAAAGCTCGACCGCCAGGGCAATCCTGCCGAGTACCTGGAGGAGTACCTGGTTCGTGATCGCGCGACCCAATCGCCCCTGTGGTACGCGCACTTCCACTTCCGCAAACGGCCCACACAAGGCTTCAACCGGCTCGAAGCCGGTCATCTGAAGCTTGCAAGCGAGCGCGACCTGGGTGCAGGCGCGTGGCGTGGCAGCATGAGCGAAACGCAAGCTAACCAGCTGTTCGGCAACCTGCGTCCGCCGGCGTAAGGTGACATTCCCCTGGGCGGCTGAGCAGCCCAGGGGAATCAGTCTTACAGCTTGGCAATCGACACTTCGGTGGATTTGACGAAGGCGATGACTTCGCTGCCCACCTGCAACTCCAGCTCTTTCACCGAGCGGGTGGTGATCACCGAAGTGACGATACCGGAGGCGGTCTGTACGTCGATTTCCGACAGTACCGGACCTTCGAGGATTTCCTTCACGGTGCCTTTGAACTGGTTGCGCACGTTGATGGCTTTGATGGTCATGGTGTGGTTCCTTCTCTATTGGCTTCGGGGGTTCAGTGGGCCCAACGCAATTGCGTGGGCAAAGGGGCTACAGGTTCCGGCTCGGGCGGGGTGCCCGGCGCGGACAGAACACGGTTGAGCACTTCGCTTTCCAGCGCGGCCAGGCGGTGCGAACCACGCGCCCGGGGTCGGGGCAGGTCGACCGAGAGGTCCAGGCCAACGGCGCCGTCCTCGATCAAAATCACCCGGTCGGCCACGGCGACAGCCTCACTGACATCGTGGGTGACCAGCAGCACGGTGAAGCCATGCTGGCGCCACAGGCGCTCGATCAGTTGCTGCATCTCGATACGGGTCAGGGCATCCAGCGCACCCAGCGGTTCGTCCAGCAGCAGCAGGCGCGGCTGATGGATCAGCGCACGGGCCAGGGCCACGCGCTGCTTCTGGCCACCCGACAACGCGGCCGGCCATTCGTCGGCGCGATCCGCCAGGCCGACGGCTTCCAGAGCATCCAGCGCACGCTTGCGCCAGTCGCCGGACAAGCCCAGGCCGACGTTATCGATCACCTTCTTCCAAGGCAGCAGGCGGGCGTCCTGGAACATCAGGCGGGTTTCCTCGCGGGCATCGGCCAGCGCCGCTGCACCGGCCAACAGCTCGCCGGCGCTGGGCTGGTCGAGGCCAGCCAACAGACGCAGCAAGGTGCTCTTGCCGCAGCCACTGCGCCCGACGATGGCCACGAACTGCCCGGCCGGGATGTGCAGGTCGATACCACGCAACACGTCACGCTGACCGAAGGTCTTGCGCAGGCCGTTGGCGGCCAACGGGATGCCTCGCAGCAGGCGCGGCGGCTGTTCCTTGAGCACGGTCATCATGCGCCCTCCTTCTTCGCCACCTGGTACGCCGGGTGCCAGCGCAGCCACACACGTTCCAGGCCACGGGCGGCCAGGTCGGCCAGTTTGCCGAGCACGGCGTACAGCACGATGGCCAGTACCACCACATCGGTTTGCAGGAACTCACGGGCGTTCATGGCCAGGTAGCCAATGCCGGCGCTGGCCGAAATGGTCTCGGCGACGATCAGGGTCAGCCACATGAAGCCCAGGGCAAAGCGCACGCCCACCAGGATCGAAGGCAGCGCCCCCGGCAGGATCACCTGGCGGAACAGCGAGAAGCCCGACAGCCCATAGCTGCGCGCCATCTCCACCAGCGCCGGATCGACGTTGCGAATGCCGTGGTAGGTGTTGAGGTAGATCGGGAACAGGGTCCCCAGCGCCACCAGGAAGATCTTCGCTGACTCATCGATACCGAACCACAGGATCACCAGCGGGATCAGCGCCAGGTGCGGCACGTTGCGAATCATCTGCACCGAGCTGTCGAGCAGGCGTTCGCCCCAGTTCGACAACCCGGTGATGAAGCCCAGCAACAGGCCGATGCTGCCGCCGATCAGAAAGCCCACACCGGCCCGCCAGCCGCTGATGGCCAAGTGGGTCCAGATATCGCCGCTGCGCACCAGCTCGATGCCGGCGCTGACCACCGCGCTCGGCGCTGGCAGGATGCGGGTCGATAGCCAGCCCACGCTGACCGCCAGTTGCCATACCGCCAGCAACAGCAGTGGCAGGGCCCACGGCGCCAGGCGCTTGGGCCAGGTGGTTGAAGTTGCACGACTCATGACCCGGTCCTCAGCTCTGCGACACGGCTTTAGGCAAAATATCGTTGGCGACCATCTCGCCGAACGGGCTCACATAACCGCCTGTCTTGGGTTGCTCGGGACGATTGACGTCCAGGTGCGGGAACAGCAGCTCGGCCACGCGGTACGACTCTTCCAGGTGCGGGTAGCCGGAGAAGATGAAGGTATCGATGCCCAGGGCTGCGTATTCCTTGACCCGCGCGGCGACGGTCGGGCCATCGCCAACCAGCGCGGTACCGGCACCACCGCGCACCAGACCGACGCCGGCCCACAGGTTGGGGCTGACTTCGAGTTTGTCGCGATTGCCGTTGTGCAATGCGGCCATGCGCTGCTGGCCCACCGAGTCGAAGCGCGCCAGCGATGCCTGGGCACGCGCGATGGTGTCGTCGTCCAGGTGCGAGATCAGCTTGTCGGCGGCGGCCCAGGCCTCTTCGTTGGTTTCGCGCACGATCACATGCAGGCGGATGCCGAAGCGCACTTCGCGGCCTTGGGCGGCGGCTTTCTCACGCACCTGGGCGATTTTTTCGGCCACGGCCGCTGGCGGCTCGCCCCAGGTCAGGTACAGCTCGACCTGTTCGGCGGCCAGGTCCTGCGCGGCGTCAGACGAGCCGCCGAAGTACAGCGGCGGGCGCGGTTGCTGGATCGGCGGGTAGAGCAGTTTGGCGCCCTTCACCTGGATATGCTTGCCATCGTAGTCGACCACTTCGCCTTCCAGCACCTTGCGCCAGATGCGGGTGAACTCGACGGAGGCTTCGTAGCGTTCCTGATGGTTCAGGTGCAGACCGTCACCGGCCAGCTCGTCCGGGTCGCCACCGGTCACCAGATTGAACAGTGCACGACCGTTGGACAGCCGGTCCAGGGTAGCGGCCTGGCGCGCAGCCACGGTCGGCGAAATGATGCCGGGGCGCAACGCCACCAGGAATTTCAGGCGTTCGGTCACCGGGATCAGTGAGGCGGCGACCAGCCAGGAGTCCTCGCAGGAACGTCCAGTGGGGATCAGCACGCCACCGAAACCGAGGCGGTCAGCGGCTTGTGCGATCTGCGACAAGTAGCCGTGGTCGACGGCGCGGGCGCCTTCGTTGGTGCCCAGGTACTTGCCGTCACCGTGGGTGGGAAGAAACCAGAAGATGTTCAGGCTCATTGGAGTTGTCTCCTCAAGGGTGGCTCAAGGCCGGGGCCGCGCCCCGGCGCTGGCGAAGGGTTCAAGGCGCGCTGGCGACCTTGGCCGGGGGTGTCCAGATCACGTCCTTGATGCTCAAGGGCTTGGGAATCAGCTTTAGGGCCTGGAAGGTGTCGGCGATCTTCTGCTGCGCAGCGATGACCTCGGGGGTCAGTGGAGCGGCACCGTAGCCTTGGCGCTTCACCGACGTGAGGGTGATGTCAGCGGGCAGGCCCAACAGTGGCGCGACCTGCGCGGTGACCTGCTGCGGGTTGGCCTGGGACCACTGGCCCACGGCGCGCACTTCATCGATCAGCGCACTGACCACCGCCGGGTGCTGGGTCGCGTAGCTGCGCGTGGCCAGGTAGAACTGGTGGTTATCCACCAGGCCCTTGCCGTCACGCAGGGTGCGCGCCTGGAGTTGCTGTTCGGCGGCAGCCTGATACGGGTCCCAGATCACCCAGGCGTCGACACTGCCACGCTCAAAGGCGGCGCGAGCGTCGGCCGGCGGCAGGTACACAGGCTGGATATCGCTGTACTTCAGGCCCGCGTCCTCCAGGGCGCGCACCAGCAGGTAGTGCACGTTGGAGCCTTTGTTCAGGGCGACTTTCTTGCCCTTGAGTTCTTTTACCGACTGGATGCTCGAGCCCTTCGGCAACAGAATCGCCTCGCTGTGCGGGGCAGGCGGCTCATAGGCGACGTAGAGCAGATCGGCGCCAGCAGCCTGGGCGAATACCGGTGGCGTCTCACCGGTTACGCCGAAGTCGATGGAACCGACGTTGAGGCCTTCGAGCAGTTGCGGGCCACCGGGGAACTCGGTCCATTGCACGTCGATGCCCTGGGCTTTGAGGCGCTGTTCCAGCGAGCCTTTGGCCTTGAGCAGCACTAGGGTGCCGTATTTCTGGTAACCGATGCGCAGGCTCTCGGCCTGGGCTTGGGTGATGGCGCCGAAGGACACAGCCGCCGCAAACAGGGCGACCAGACCGCGACGCAAGAAGACTGTGCGCATGGCGCTCTCCTGTGCGAGTGGGTTCGGGTAGCACCTGCTTGCCTCGTTGACGGGCGAGTAAGGTGGAAAAACAGTGAAGCGGGTGGCTCAGATGCTCCAGCGGGCACTGAGCAGGCGTTCGTTGAGCACGCCCGGTGCGACCGGTTTGGGTCGGCGGGCCAGCGCGCTGTGGAAGGTTTCCAGCGAATCCAGCAGGCGCTGCTCCAGCGCCGGGGCAAGTTGCGCGGGCGTGCGCCCTTCGCCATAGGCGATCTGGCTGTCGTCGGCGAAGATCCCTTGCAGGGTCTCCTGCGCCTTGAGTGCCGACAGCACCGGCTTGAGGGCGTAATCCACGGCGAGCATGTGGGCGATGCTGCCGCCAGTGGCGATGGGCAGCACGACCTTGTGCTCCAGGGCGCGCTCAGGCAGCAGGTCAAGCAGGGTCTTCAGGGCACCGGCGAACGATGCCTTGTACACGGGCGTTGCGACCAGCAGGCCATCGGCCTGGGCGACCAGTTCATTGAAATGGCGCACCTGCGGGCTGTCGAAGCGCGCGTGGAGCAAATCTTCGGCACTGAACTCGCGCACCTGGAAGGTCACCACCTCCACGCCACGCTCTTGCAGCCAGTCGCGCGAATGTTCGAGCAACACGCCGGAGCGTGAACGAAGGCTGGGGCTACCACCGACAGAAACAACCAACATTGAAAGCGCTTCCTTCGATTCGTTTGCAGGGCCGCGAGGGGTTGGCCCCGCTGGATGGAACTGACATTAACAGCTCATCACATATATCTAGAAATCATATTTTTTCATTTGTTTATTCTTTTTTGAGCTATTAGCTGCAAGCTGTAAGCTGCAAGAAAAAGCAGGGCAGCTTGCCGCTTGCCGCTCAACACTTACCGCTCAAAAAAAAGGCCGTCGAAACGGCCCGAAAATCCCTGCTATGGCTAAGAGCACTACAACGAGGAATACATCAACGGTTCGGTTGCGGGGTCAGCCGCAGATACGGTTTCACTGCCCGGTAGCCTTTCGGGAAGCGCTGCTTGATTTCGTCTTCATCCTTGAGCGACGGCACGATCACCACCTCGTCGCCGTCCTGCCAGTTGCCTGGCGTGGCGACCTTGTAGTTGTCGGTCAGTTGCAGCGAGTCGATCACCCGCAGGATTTCATTGAAGTTGCGCCCGGTGCTGGCCGGATAGGTGATCGTCAGGCGTACCTTCTTGTTCGGGTCGATGACGAACAGCGAGCGCACGGTCAGGGTGTCGCTGGCATTGGGGTGGATCAGATCGTACAGGTCGGACACCTTGCGATCGGCGTCGGCGATGATCGGGAAGTTGACCACGGTGTTCTGGGTCTCGTTGATGTCATCGATCCACTTGTGGTGCGAATCCACCGGGTCCACCGACAGGGCGATGGCTTTCACGCCGCGCTTGGCGAAGTCGTCCTTGAGCTTGGCGGTCAGGCCCAGCTCGGTGGTGCACACCGGGGTGAAGTCGGCCGGGTGAGAGAACAGCACGCCCCAGCTGTTGCCCAGCCATTCGTGGAAGCGGATCTTGCCGACGCTGGAATCCTGTTCGAAATCGGGGGCGATGTCGCCGAGTTTGAGGCTCATGGAAGCGGCTCCTGTGCTGTGTCTGGCCTGTGTGGGTTCAATGTGCCTGCTTTTGCATTGGAACAAAAAGAATAAATATCGATTTATTTATAACTGAAAGACATACAAAATCGCAGACACAAAAAAGCCTCGCACTAGGCGAGGCTCTTTGTGTGCGGCTACGACTTACAGGAAGCTGTAAGTGTAGTTCACGATGAAGCGGGTTTGGTCCTGGTCGCGAGTGAACTCGTTACCCGAACCACCGCTCCCGCGATAGACACCTTGACGCAGACTGAAGCCCAAGCCCTTCAGAGTACCTTCCTGAATGGTGTAGTCGACACGAGCGTCGCGCTCCCATTCATTGTAGGTGCCTTGACCGGAGCGATAACGAATGTCGTCACCACGCAGGTAGGAAATCGACGCTTTCAGGCCTGGAATACCCAGACCCGCGAAGTCATACGCATACTGGCCGAAGTTGGTGTTCTCACCAGCACGGGCAAACTGGTTGATCATGCTGTCGGTGAACAGGTAGAAGCTGGCACCACCTGCACCTTCGGAGGTGCCGCTACCGTTGACCAGGCTACCTTGGTTCAGCCAGACGAAACCGCCGTCATCGCCAACTTGCTGACGCCCAACCAGGAACGAGTGACCGCCCAGGGTGTAGGTGAACATGGCGGACCAGGTCTTGTTGTCGACCTCGCCAGTGTTCTTCGCGTAGCCATTGTTGTTGTTGAAGTTATAGGTCGCGTCATTGCCATTCTTGCCATCGCTGCTGCTATCGAAGTAGCGCAGGTCGGTCTTGAACGACTGGTTGTCAGCGATCTTGAAGACATGGGTCGCACCCAGGAAGTGCTGCTTGTAGAAGTCTTCCAGGTTCGAGTAGTAGTACTGCAGGGTCAGGTCTGGAGTGAGCTTGTAGTCCAGGCCGCCGTAGCGGAACTTGTTACTTTCGGCAGTAGCACCGTTCACCGACAGGCCGGTACGGTTGCTCGAAGCGCGACCCATTGCGTGGGTCAGCTGACCGGCGTTGATGGTCAGGTTGTCGATTTCTTTCGAGCTGATGGTGCCGCCTTCGAAGGTCTGCGGCAGCAGGCGACCATCGTTGGAAACCAGAATTGGCAGGTTCGGCGCGAGTGCGCTACCGAAGTGAGCCTCGGTCTTCGAGAAGCGAGCCTTGGCATTGGCACCGAAGCGAGCCCACTGATTGGCCGAGCCTTTGCCGTCATCCGGGAAGAAACCACCTTTGTGGTAACCCTGGCCACCATCCAGATGAATACCCCACAGCGCCTGCGCGTCAACGCCAAAGCCTACAGTGCCTTGAGTGAAGCCGGAGATGTAGTCGACTTTGAAGCCTTGACCGCTTTCGCGCTGGTCACGACGCGGGGTCGCCGGGCTTTCACGGACGTTGTTGTCGAAATACATGGTGCGCGAGCTCAGGGACAGCTTGCTGTCCTCGATGAAACCGGCAGCGCCTGCTTGTTGGGCGAGAACCCCCAGTGCCACGGCCAGGGCCAGGCTGGACTTGTACATGCTTTGCTCCTCTACGTTCTAATTTTTGTGCGTCTCAAGCGGCAGGATCTGAGCCCCACTCACCCGGATTGGCGATTTGGACCAAAGCGTGACTTGTTAGTCAACCGCTGACGGTCGAAACACGACCTTGGTCTAAGCCGCCACCTGCGCTACAGGATAATGACAATCCTATAAATCCAAAATGACCGTTTTATGAATCTGTAAGACTATTACGGAATAACTTTGGAACCTTTACTGCCTAAAGTTGTATCGACGTGGCCAATCATACCTTTAGGTTATGTAAAAACGTTTGCCTCCCGTCAACGCCCCGCGCTCGGCCTTGAGCAGGGCGCGAGAGACTAGCAGGTTCGCCGGGATATGCCACCGCAAGAGATCGGATGACCGACAAAGCCCACCGGCAACCGCGCGCCCGACACGCGCACCGATTGGCTTTAAGCTAATGCAAAAAAGTTATTTATTTTAGATTTCTTAGATCATTTAGCCTTCTCGTCAACCCACCCCTAGTGCCTGACGAGAGGTTCACCATGATCCCGCACGCTCCGCTGCGCCTGTTCGCCGCCCTGACCCTCGCCAGCACCAGCTGGTTCGCCCAGGCCGCCGATTTGACCGTCGCTTACCAGACCACCGTCGACCCCGCCAAGGTTGCCCAGGTGGACGGTGACTACGAGAAAGCCAGCAAGGCCAGCATCGACTGGCGCAAGTTCGACAACGGCGCCGACGTGATCACCGCCGTTGCCAGCGGCGACGTACAGATCGGCTACCTAGGCTCCAGCCCCCTGGCCGCCGCCGCTACCCGCAAGCTGCCCGTCGAGACCTTCCTCATTGCCACCCAGATCGGGGCCGGCGAGGCGCTGGTGGCGCGTGACAGCATCAAGACCCCGCAGGACCTGATCGGCAAGAAAGTCGCCGTGCCCTTCGTTTCCACCGGCCACTACAGCCTGCTGGCCGCGCTCAAGGCATGGAACATCGACCCCGCCAAGGTGCAGATCCTCAACCTGGCGCCACCAGCGATCATTGCCGCCTGGAAGCGCGGCGACATCGACGCCACCTACGTTTGGGACCCCGCCCTGGGCGTGGCCAAGGAAAACGGCAAGGTGCTGATCACCTCCGGCGAGCTGGCCAAGAAAGGCGCCCCTACCTTCGATGCCTGGATCGTGCGCAAGGACTTCGCCGCCAAGCACCCCGACGTGGTCAAGGCCTTCGCCAAGGTGACCCTGGACGCCTACGCCGACTACCGCAAGGACCCGAACGCCTGGCTGGCCAACCCAGACAACGTCGCCAAGCTGGCCAAGCTGTCCGGCGCCAAGCCGGCTGACATTCCGGTACTGCTGCAAGGCAACGTGTACCCACTGGCCGCCGATCAGGCCAGCGCCCTCGGCGCCCCGACCACCCAGGCGCTGACCGACACCGCCACCTTCCTCAAGCAACAGGGCAAGGTCGATTCGGTCCTGCCGGACTACTCGCCCTACGTCAGCAAGCAATACCTGCCCAACTAAGCCTCGCAGCGACCGGAGCCCGTCATGGCCTTGCTCGAACTGGAGCGCATCAGCGCACAGTACCCCGGCGCCAGTACCCCAGTGCTGGCCGACATCAACCTTTCGTTGGGACCACGCCAACTGCTGGTGGCCCTCGGGCCTTCCGGCAGCGGCAAGACCTCGTTGCTCAACCTGATCGCCGGTTTCGTCGCCCCCAGCGGCGGACGCATCACCCTCGACGGCGTACCAGTGCAAGGGCCGGGCGCCGAGCGTGGCGTGGTGTTCCAGGACGATGCCTTGCTGCCCTGGCAAGACGTGCTGGGCAACGTCGCCTTCGGCCTGGCACTGGCCGGCGTGCCGCGCGCCCAGCGTGAGGCCAAGGCCCGCGAGATGCTCGCGCTGGTCGACCTCGAAGGCTTCGCCACGCGGCACATCTGGCAGCTCTCGGGTGGGCAGAAACAGCGCGTGGGCCTGGCCCGGGCGCTGGCCGCCGACCCGCGTGTGCTGCTGATGGACGAACCGTTCGGCGCCCTCGACGCCTTTACCCGCGAGCAGATGCAGCAATTGCTGCTGCAAGTCTGGCAGCGTACGGCCAAGCCTGTGTTCCTGATCACCCACGACATCGAAGAAGCGGTGTTCCTGGCCAGCGAACTGGTGTTGCTGGCACCTAACCCCGGGCGCGTGGTCGAGCGTCTGCAACTGGACTTCGGCCAGCGCTACGCCGCTGGCGAGCCCGCCCGGGCGATCAAGTCCGACCCGCGTTTCATCGAAACCCGCGAGCACGTGCTGGCCCGCGTGTTTTCCCAACGGCAAAGCCAGCAGGAGCCCGCATGAGCAGCCTGGACCTGCCGGTCGCCGGCAAGCGCGATACCCATTCCCGCCCCACCCTGAAGGTGCGCCGCCACCTGCCTACGCGGTGGATCAGCGCACTGACCCTGGCCGCGCTAGTGTCGGCTTGGTGGCTGGTGACCGCTGCCGGCTGGATCGAACCGCTGTTTCTACCCTCGCCCGCCGACATCGCCAGCAAGGGCTGGACCCTGCTGACCCAAGGCTACATGGACGCCAGCCTCTGGCAGCACCTTGGCGCAAGCCTGGGCCGCATCGGCCTAGCGTTGGTGGCCGCGACCCTCAGCGCCATCCCGGTGGGCATCGCCATCGGCTACAACCGCGTGGCGCGCGGCATTCTCGACCCGCTGATCGAGTTCTACCGGCCGATCCCGCCGCTGGCCTACCTGCCGCTGATCGTGATCTGGTGCGGCATCGGCGAGCTGTCGAAGGTACTGCTGATTTATCTCGCGATCTTCGCCCCGGTCGCCATCGCCACCGCCACCGGCGTGCGCACCGTCGACCCGGCCAAGCTGCGCGCGGCGCAGTCGCTGGGGGCAAGCAAGGCCCAGTTGATTCGCCACGTGATCCTGCCCAGCGCCCTGCCCGACATCCTCACGGGCATCCGCATCGGCCTGGGGGTGGGTTGGTCGACGCTGGTGGCCGCCGAATTGATCGCCGCCACCAGCGGCCTGGGCTTCATGGTGCAGTCGGCGGCGCAGTTTCTGGTCACCGACGTGGTGGTGCTGGGGATCCTGCTCATCGCCTTGATCGCCTTTGCCCTGGAAATGGGCCTGCGCGCGCTGCAACGCAAGCTGGTGCCCTGGCACGGGCAAAGCCACTGAGCCTTTTCACGACCAATGTAGGAGCGGCCTCGTGCCGCTCCTACACGGATCTGCACAACTTCATACGAGACCGACCATGAGCCTGACCATCACCCCCCTCAGCCCGGCCCTCGGCGCGCAGATCAGCGGCGTGGACCTCAGCCGCCAGATCACCGCCGAGCAGCGTGACGCCATCGAGCAGGCGTTGCTCCAGCATCAGGTACTGTTCTTGCGCGACCAGCCGATCACCCCCGAGCAGCAGGCCCGTTTCGCCGCCCGCTTCGGTGACCTGCATATCCACCCGATCTACCCCAACGTGCCGGACACGCCACAGGTGCTGATCCTCGACACCGCAGTCACCGACGTGCGCGACAACGCCGTCTGGCATACCGATGTGACCTTCCTGCCGACCCCGGCGCTGGGCGCGGTGCTGAGCGCCAAGCAACTGCCGGCGTATGGCGGCGATACCCTGTGGGCCAGCGGCATCGCAGCGTTCGAGGCGTTGTCGGCGCCGTTGCGCGGGCTGCTCGACGGGCTCACCGCTACCCACGACTTCACCAAGTCGTTCCCGCTGGAGCGCTTCGGCAGCACTCCCGAAGACCTCGCGCGCTGGGAGGCCACCCGACGCAACAATCCGCCACTGTCACACCCGGTAGTGCGCACCCATCCGGTCAGCGGGCGCAAGGCGCTGTTCGTCAACGAAGGGTTCACCACGCGCATCAATGAACTGAGCGAGCTGGAAGGCGAGGCCTTGCTCAAACTGCTGTTCGCCCATGCCACTCGGCCGGAGTTCAGTATCCGCTGGCGTTGGCAGGAGAACGACGTGGCGTTCTGGGACAACCGCGTGACCCAGCATTTCGCGGTGGATGACTATCGGCCGAACCGGCGCGTGATGCACCGGGCGACCATTCTGGGAGATGCACCTTTCTAAAGTGCTTTCCTGCACTGGCCTCTTCGCGGGCTTGCCCGCGAAGAATCCAACGACTATCTACCTGACCAGATGCAGGAACTGCATGTGCCGCTCGTACTGGTCGAGGATGTCATTGATGATCTGCTCCTTGCTGTAGCCCACCAGGTCGTAGTTCTGGCTGCCTTCAGACAGATGCACCTCGGCCCGGTAATAGCGCCGGTTCTTCAGCTCCTGGGTGCCCAATCCACCCAAGGCGAATGACGGGGTGAAGTACCCACGCATCTGCACCTGGTAGATGAACGGCTGCTCTTCGCCATGCCCGACCTTGAGACTGACATTGTCATGGCTCGGGTCGTCCTGGGTCACCAGCACCAGCCCCTTCTGCTCGAACACCTCACGCACATCGGCAATCGCCGGGCGCACCACGTCGTCCATGAAACGGTACACCTCGTCGCGTGACGGGAAGTGCACCGCCTGGCTCAGGCGCTGGCGCCAGCCGCCACGACCACGGCGCGACTGGGCGAACGGTGCCAGCGAGTGCATCTGCGCAATCTGCCGCTGGCCCTCCAGGTAGAAGGCCTTGTGCAGCCCCCACATCATGCACAGCAGGATCAGCGAGAACGGCAGCGAAGTCAGCACCACCGCCGACTTGAGCGAGTCGATACTGCCGGCGAACAGTAAGCCGCTGGTGATCAGCGCGGTCATCGCGCCCCAGAAGATGCGCAGCCAGTTCGGCCCGTCTTCATCGGCCCCACCGCCTTTGGCCGAGAGCGTCGACAGCACCACCGTGCCGGAGTCGGCGGAGGTGACGAAGAACACGAAGCTGATGAACACCGTCACAGCAATCACCGTCTTGCTCCACGGGTAGGTTTCCAGCAGCAGGTACAGGCTCATCGACGGGTTATCCAGAGCCGACTGGCCCAGCGCCGCCATGCCATGGTTGATCACCTGGTCCAGGGCGCTGTTACCGAAGATCGACATCCACGCCAGGGTGAAGCCCAACGGAATCAGCAGCACGCCGAAGACGAACTCGCGGATGGTGCGCCCACGCGAGATACGCGCGATGAATAGCCCCACGAACGGCGCCCAGGCAATCCACCAAGCCCAGTAGAACACCGTCCAGCCGCCCAGCCAGTCGCGGTTCTCGCCATAGGCGTACACGTCGAAGCTCTTGCGTGGCAGCGCGCCGAGGTAGTCGCCAAGGTTCTGGATCAGGGTGTTGAACAGGTGCTGGGTGGGCCCCGCGAACAGCACGAACAGCAGCAACGCGCAGGCCAGAAACAGGTTGATGTCGCTCATCACCCGCACGCCCTTCTCGACCCCGGCCACTGCCACGGCCACCGCCGCGCCCATCATCAAGGTGATCAGAATCACCTGCACCCACTGGCTGTGGCTAATGCCGAAAAGGTAATCCAGGCCGGCGTTCAGGTGCAGCACACCAAAGCCCATGTCCGCGCCCAGCCCGAACACCGTGGCGATGATGCCGAAGCCATCCACCGCGTAGCCAATCGGCCCGTTGATGCGCTTGCCGATCAGCGGATACAGCGCCGAGCGCAGCGCCAGTGGCAGGTTGTGGCGATAGGCGAAGTAGGCCAGCGCCATGCCGACGAAGGCGAACACGCCCCAGCCATGCAGGCCCCAATGCAGAAACAGGATCTGCATCGCCTGACGCCCGGCCTCAGCCGTGCCCGCCTCGCCCTGGGGCGGCTGGAGCATATGGGTGAGCGGCTCGGAAACACAGAAGAAGAACAACGTGATGCTGATGCCAGCGGCGAACAGCATGCCGGCCCAGGACAGGTAGCTGAACTCGGGTTCGTCATGATCGGCGCCGAGTTTGATCTTGCCGTAGCCCGACAGCGCGGTGACCACCACGAACACCAGGTACAAGGTCATGGCCAGCATGTAGTACCAGCCGACCGTGTTGGCCGCCCAGTTCTGCGCCGCCAGCAGCCACTCGCCGGAGGCTTGCGGGAAGGCGATGACCACTAGGCCGAACAGCAGGATGAAGGTTGCCGCGAAGTAGAACACCGGAGGGTTCATGCGGATCTTGCCATTGGCAAGGACAGGGGTCGGTGCACTCATCGGCGGCGCACCTCGTCGAAGGACGTGAGGTTCGGATTGAACGGGTTCAGCAAAGGCGATTCCTCCTTTTGAACACCGGCAATGGACCAGCGTTTTTCGTTGAACAAGCGTTCAAGTTAAACATGGAATGGATTTCAATGCGAACCGGGGCGCTGATCGGCACCCGCCAGTACCAGCCTCTTGGCGGTACTGGCGCCCCATGATTCAGGTCACTGCTTGTCCTGGCAATCCAATTGCAGATTGGCCTGGGTAATGTTGCTCTGGGCCGGCACGCTACGGGTCAGCCACACGTTGCCGCCGATGGTCGAGCCCTGCCCGATGGTGATCCGCCCCAGGATAGTGGCGCCGGCATAGATCACCACGTCGTCCTCGACGATCGGATGCCGCGCCAGGCCCTTGTGCAGCGTGCCCGACTCGTCGCTGGGGAAGCGCTTGGCGCCTAACGTCACCGCCTGATAGATGCGTACCCGCTCGCCGATGATCGCCGTCTCGCCGATGACCACACCCGTGCCATGGTCGATGAAGAAGCTCTGACCAATCTGCGCGCCAGGGTGAATGTCGATACCGGTGGCCGAGTGCGCCAGCTCCGAGCTGATCCGCGCCAGCAGCGGCAAGCCGGCGCGATACAAGTGATGAGCCAGGCGGTGATGGATGATCGCCAGGATACCGGGGTAGCACAGCAGCACTTCGTCGACGCTGCGCGCGGCGGGGTCGCCGTGGTAGGCGGCGAGCACGTCGGTGTCCAGCAGCACGCGCAGGCCCGGCAGGGCAGCGGCGAAGTCCTGGATCAAGCGCAGGGCGTGGGCGTCGACATCCACGACGTCGGTCTTGCCGTGGCGGGCAGCGTAGCGCAGCTCCAGGCGCGCCTGGCCCAGCAACGCGGTGAGCGCCGCGTCGAGGGTGTGCCCGACGTAGAAGTCCTCACTTTCCTCGCGCAGGTCCACCGGGCCCAGGCGCATCGGAAACAGCGCACCGCACAGTTGTTCGAGAATCTGACGCAGCGCCTCGCGCGAGGGCAACTCGCGCCCGCCCTGCTCGCCAGTGCTGCGCCCATTACGGGTGCGCCACTGTTCGCGAGCACTGCGCAGGCCACTGACGATGCTGGGCAACTGCCAGTGCCCGGTTGATGGTTGTTCGCTCACGGTGTTCTCCTGGCCTATTGTTTTCGCCTGGACCGGCCCTTTCGCGGGCCAGCACTGGCTACATGCCTTGCACGATACGCCAAATCCCCCTCTTGGAAAAAACAACGCTTTATTCCATCCTGCACTAAGTCAGGCATAAGCCACGCTGACGGGTCGTCGATTCCTGACTACCCTCAACCCTGCCACGGGATGGCAATGAGCAGCCACGGAATAACCACCGGATTTTTTATTATTTCCAGGCCTATACGGCTCAGTCTTATAGTTGCCACCCACCACTTTCACCACAAGCGCGGGGCCACACATGACCAGATTCGCCAAACCTCTTCTCAACGCCAGCCTCGCACTGCTGCTGAGCGCCGGCCTGCTGAGCCAGGCGTCTGCCGGCGAGCAGCTCAAGACTATCCAGGAAAAGGGCGTGATCAACGTCGGCCTCGAAGGCACCTACCCACCGTTCAGCTACCAGGACGAAAACGGCAAGCTGGCCGGCTTCGAAGTCGAGCTATCGGAACTGCTGGCCAAGGAACTGGGGGTCAAGGCCAAGATTCAGCCGACCAAGTGGGACGGTATCCTCGCCGCACTCGACTCCAAGCGCCTGGACGTGGTGATCAACCAGGTCACCATCTCCGAGGAGCGCAAGAAGAAGTACGACTTCTCCACGCCCTATACCATCTCCGGCATCCAGGCGCTGATCCTGAAGAAAAAGGCCGACCAGCTGAATATCCAGAAGGCCGCGGACCTGGCGGGCAAGAAGGTCGGCGTGGGCTTGGGCACCAACTACGAGCAATGGGTGAAGAAGGACGTCCCGCAAGCCGAGGTGCGCACCTATGAAGACGACCCGAGCAAATTCGCCGACCTGCGCAACGGCCGCATCGACGCCATCCTGATCGACCGCCTGGCCGCGCTGGAATACGCCCAGAAAGCCAAGGACACCCAGCTGGCCGGCGACGCCTTCTCGCGCCTGGAAAGCGGCGTAGCCCTGCGCAAGGGCGAACCTGAACTGCTGGCGGCCATCGACACGGCGCTGGACAAGCTCAAGGCTGACGGCAGCCTGGCCAAGCTGTCCGAGAAATACTTCGGTGCCGATGTCACCAAATGATTCCTGAAACCCTGCAACTTGTTGTCGACTCCGCGCCCTTCCTGCTCAAGGGCGCGGGCTACACGGTGCTGCTCAGTGTCGGCGGCATGTTCTTCGGCCTGCTGCTGGGCTTCGCCCTGGCGCTGATGCGTTTGTCGAAGATCCTGCCGCTGAACTGGCTGGCGCGCATCTATGTGTCGTTCTTCCGTGGCACGCCGCTGCTGGTGCAGCTGTTCGTGATCTATTTCGGGCTACCGCAGATCGGTGTCGAACTCGACCCGATCCCGGCCTCGCTGATTGGCCTGTCATTGAACATGGCCGCGTACATCTGCGAAATCCTGCGCGCCGCGATCGCCTCGATCGACCGTGGCCAATGGGAAGCCGCCGCCAGCATCGGCATGACCCGCACCCAGGCGATGCGCCGCGCGATCTTGCCCCAGGCCCTGCGTACCGCGCTGCCGCCGCTGGGCAACAGCTTCATCTCACTGGTCAAGGACACCGCCCTGGCAGCCACCATCCAGGTGCCCGAGCTGTTCCGTCAGGCGCAATTGATCACGGCGCGCACCTTCGAGGTGTTCACCATGTACGTGGCGGTTGCGGTGGTCTACTGGATCCTCTGCAGCATCCTCGCGCACTTCCAGAACCGCATGGAAGCGCGAGTCAACCAGCACGACCAGGAGCACTGAGATGATCGTAGTAGAAGGCCTGACCAAGCAGTTCAAGGGCCAGACCGTGCTCAACGGCATCGACCTGACCGTGCAGCCCGGTGAAGTAGTGGCCATCATCGGCCCAAGCGGCTCGGGCAAGACCACGTTCCTGCGCTGCCTGAACCTGCTGGAAACCCCTGACGCCGGGCGGATCCAGATCGGCGATATCAGCATCGATGCCAACCGCCCACTGGGCAATCAGCAAGGGGCGATTCGCCGCCTGCGCCAGCAGGCCGGTTTCGTGTTCCAGAACTTCAACCTGTTCCCCCATCGCACGGCCCTGGAGAACATCATCGAGGGGCCGGTGATCGTCAAAAAGACCCCTCGCGACCAAGCAGTGGCGCTGGGTCGTCGGCTGCTGGCCAAGGTCGGTCTGGCAGGCCGTGACGATGCCTACCCACGGCGCCTGTCCGGTGGCCAGCAGCAACGGGTGGCCATCGCCCGGGCGCTGGCCATGGAGCCGGAGGTGATCTTGTTCGACGAGCCCACCTCAGCGCTGGACCCGGAGTTGGTCGGTGAGGTGCTGGCGACCATCCGCGGGCTGGCTGAGGAGAAGCGCACCATGCTCATCGTCACCCACGAGATGAGCTTCGCCCGCGATGTCGCCAACCGGGTGATCTTCTTCGACAAGGGCGTGATCGTCGAACAGGGCGAGGCCAAGGCGTTGTTCGCCAACCCGCAGCAGGAGCGCACGCGGCAATTCCTCAGCAAGTTCCTGGGCACCGCTGCGCTTTGACCCTCCTGCACAACCCGCTGTATCTGTAGGAGCGGCCTTGTGTCGCGAAAGGGCTGCGTAGCAGCCCCAGGATCTCGGCCACGGCACATATCGTCGGGGGCGCTCCTACAGGATCGTGCAAAGCCAGAATCCAGCGCAGCACCTGATCAACCCGACTTCTATTCATATTCCAAAGAGTTAGTTCATAAAATCTATATAAGCCATTAGGGTATATAGACCGGACCACCGGACCAGCAATCGTCCGTCGCCACCACCCCAGCGACGCCAACTATTTTGTGAGGTTCAGGAATGGTCAGGATCACAATCACCCCAGTGCGTAACGCCAGGGCATTGAGTGCAGCCAAGGAGCGGCACTGATGTCCAGCCAACCAACTACCCCCCTCGACAGCGATATCGACAGCTCGCCCCTGCTGCTGCCGGCCAAGGTGCTGCGCAGCGACGCCGAGGCCCTGCAAGCCGCCCGTGAGCTGGCCGAGCTGGCCCGCGAGCAGGCCGCCCGCCGCGATCAACAACGCAAGCTACCGTGGGCCGAGATCGAACAGTTCACCCGCAGTGGCCTGGGCAGCATCAGTATTCCCAAAGCCTATGGGGGCCCACAGGTTTCCTTCGAGACCACCGCCGAAGTGTTCCGCCTGATCAGCGCCGCAGACCCCGCGCTCGGGCAGATCCCGCAAAACCATTTCGGCATCCTGCAACTGGTACGCCTGACCGCGACCGAAGCGCAGAAGCAAGCCATCTTCGGCTCGGTGCTCGACGGCTGGCGCATCGGCAATGCCGGCCCCGAGCGCGGCACCAAGGACACCCTGACGCTCAAGGCACGCATCACCCGCGAGGGCGACAGCTACCGCATCAGCGGCGAGAAGTTCTACTCCACCGGCGCCCTCTATGCCCATTGGGTGGCCGTCAAAGCCCTCGACGACGACGGCCGCCAACGCCTGGCGTTCGTACGTCGGGGTAGCCCGGGGCTGCGCATCGTCGACGACTGGTCGGGCTTCGGCCAACGCACCACCGCCAGCGGCACGGTGCTGCTGGACCAGGTGCCAGTGGACGCCGAACTGGTGCTCGACAACTGGCGCCAGCGCGATGTGCCGAATATCCAGGGCGCCTCATCGCAACTGGTGCAAGCGGCCATCGACGCAGGCATCGCTGAGGCGGCCATCAACGACACGATCCGCTTCGTGCGGGAAAAGTCCAGGCCGTGGATCGATGCCAATGTCGAGCGCGCCAGCGACGACCCTTATGTGATCGCCGATATCGGCCGCCTGAAGCTCGACTTGCACGCCGCCGAAGCGCTGCTGCGCAAGGCCGCACGCGTGCTCGACGAGGTCGACGCCGGCCCCATCGATGCCGCCGCTGCGGCGCGTGCCTCGATCGCCGTGGCCGAAGCCAAGGTACTGACCACCGAAATCGCCCTGCAAGCGAGCGAAAAGCTCTTTGAGCTGGCCGGCAGCCGCGCCAGCCTGGCCGAGTTCAATCTCGACCGGCACTGGCGCAATGCCCGGGTGCACACCCTGCACGACCCGGTGCGCTGGAAGTATCACGCGGTCGGCGCCTATTACCTCAACGGCACCCTGCCCGCTCGCCATTCCTGGATCTGATTTCGGCACTGGGGCTGCTTTGCAGCCCTTTCGCGGCACTAGACCGCTCCTACAACCGCGATTCCTTGTAGGAGCGGCCTAGTGCCGCGAAAGGGCCGCAACGCGGCCCCATGGCCCCGGAGAACCCCATGACAGCAACCCTTATCACCAGCGACTACCAAGCGCTTGACGTCGCTGATCAGCTCGCCCAACAACTGTCCCGCGACAGCGCCATCCGCGACCGCGAGCGCCGCCTGCCCCACGCCGAACTGGACCATTTCGTGCACACCGGCCTATGGGGCATCAGCGTGCCCAAGGCCCACGGCGGCGCCGGTGTATCCAGCGCCACTCTGGCCAAGGTGGTCGCCCGCATCGCCCAGGCCGACGCCTCGATCGGGCAGATCCCGCAGAACCACTTCTACGCCCTGGAAGTGCTGCGAGTGAACGGCAGCGCCGAGCAGCAGCGCCGGCTGTACGCCGAGGTGCTCGCAGGCAAACGCTTCGGCAACGCCCTGGCCGAGATCGGCACCAAGACCGCCGCCGACCGCACTACGCGCCTGACCCGCGACGGCGACGGTTTTCGCATCAATGGCCGCAAGTTCTACTGCACCGGCGCGCTCTATGCACAGCGCATCCCCACCCTGGTGATTGGCGAGCACGAGGTCCAGTACCTGGCTTACGTACCCGCCGACAGCCAAGGCGTGCAGGTAATCGACGACTGGAGCGGCTTCGGCCAGCGCACCACTGGCAGTGGCTCGGTGCTGTTCGACAACGTGGCGGTGGCCGCTGCGGACGTGGTGCCGTTCTCCAGTGCGTTCGAGCGCCCCACCACCGTTGGCCCACTGGCGCAGATCCTCCATGCCGCCATCGACACCGGTATCGCCCGCGCGGCCTTCGAAGATGCCCTGCATTTCGTGCGCACCCGCAGCCGGCCTTGGGTCGACGCGGGTCTTGATAAAGCCAGCGACGATCCGCTGACCCTCAAGAGCTTTGGTCACCTGGCCATCCGCCTGCACGCCGCCGAGGCGCTGCTTGAACGCGCTGGCGAAATCCTCGACATCGCCCAGCGCGACAGTAATGCCGATACCGTTGCCGCCGCGTCCATCGCCGTGGCCGAGGCCCGTGCGATCAGCACCGAGATCTCCCTGGCCGCCGGCACCACGCTGTTCGAACTGGCCGGCAGCCAGGCCACCCTGGCCGAGCACAACCTCGACCGCCACTGGCGCAATGCGCGGGTACATACCCTGCACGATCCGGTGCGCTGGAAGTACCACGCCATCGGCAACTACTACCTCAACGACGAGAAGCCGCCACGCCGGGGGACGATCTGATGGCCAAGCAGATCCTGCTCAATGCCTTCAACATGAATTGCATCGGGCATATCAACCACGGCCTGTGGACCCACCCGCGCGACACCTCGACCCAGTACAAGACCCTCGCCTACTGGACCGACCTGGCACGCCTGCTGGAGCGTGGGCTGTTCGACGGCTTGTTCATCGCCGACATCGTCGGCACCTACGACATCTATGGCCAGTCGCTTGACGTGACCCTGAAAGAGTCGATCCAGCTGCCGGTCAACGACCCACTGTTGCTGGTCTCGGCCATGGCCGCCGTCACCGAACACCTGGGCTTCGGCCTCACCGCCAACCTCACCTACGAGGCGCCCTACCTGTTTGCCCGGCGCCTCTCGACCCTCGACCACCTGAGCAACGGCCGGGTGGGCTGGAACATCGTCACCGGTTATCTCGACAGCGCCGCCCGCGCCATGGGCCTGAGCGAACAGCCCGAGCATGACCGGCGCTACGACCAGGCCGACGAGTACCTGCAAGTGCTGTACAAGCTGCTCGAAGGCAGTTGGGACGATGACGCCGTGGTCGCCGACCGCACCCAACGGGTGTATGCCCGGCCAGACAAAGTGCGCAAGGTCACCCACCAGGGCCCGTTCTACACGGTCGAGGGCTACCACCTGTGCGAGCCTTCGCCCCAGCGCACACCGGTGCTGTTCCAGGCCGGCAGCTCGACGCGCGGGCTGAGCTTCGCTGGCGCACATGCCGAGTGCGTGTTCATCAGCGGCCAGAACAAGGCCGCCACCCGCGCCCAGGTCGACAAGGTGCGCGCCGCGGCCGCAGCCGCAGGCCGTGACCCGCAGGCGATCAAGGTGTTCATGGGCATCACGGTGATCGTCGCCGCCACCGAGCAGCAAGCCCAGGCACTGCATGCAGAGTACCTGCGCCACGCCAGCCCCGAAGCGGGCGTGGCGCACTTCGCCGCCTCCACCGGCATCGATTTCGCCGCCTTCGAACTCGACGAGCCGATCGGCTTCAGCCAGGGCAACGCGATCCAGTCCGCCACCCGCCAGTTGCAGGACAACGCCTGGACCCGCCGCCGCTTGCTCGAACAGCACGCCTTGGGCGGCCGTTACGTGACCCTGGTCGGCTCACCTGAGCAAGTCGCCGAACAACTGATCGGCTGGATCGACGACACCGGCCTGGACGGCTTCAACCTGACCCGCACCGTCACCCCGGAAAGCTTCGAAGCCTTCATCGACCTGGTGGTACCGCAACTGCAACGCCGTGGCCGCTACAAAACCGCCTACAGCCAAGGCACGCTGCGCGAAAAACTCTTCGCCAGTGACCACCCGTACCTGCCTGCCGAACACCCCGGCTCGGCCTATCGCACTGACCACACTGCCCCGACTGGAGCCCTGCACCATGCTTGAGAAATTGTTTCGGCCCGTCGCGGCCATCGCCCTGGGCCTCGGCCTGTCCGCCGCCGCGCTGGCCGCCGAGCCGCTGAAAATCGGCACCACCGCCGCTTTCGCCATCCCGCTGGAAGCAGCCGTGGAAGAGGCCCACAAGCAAGGCCTGGAGGTAAAGCTGATCGAATTCAGCGACTGGATCGCGCCCAACGTCAGCCTCAACAGCGGCGATATCGACGTGAACTACTTCCAGCACATCCCGTTCCTGGAAAACGCCAAGGCCGCTGCCGGATTCGACCTCGTGCCATATGCCCCAGGCATCATCAACAACGTCGGCCTGTACTCGAAAAAGTACAAGCGCTTCGCCGAGCTGCCCGAGGGCGCCAGCGTGGCCATCGCCAACGACCCGATCAACAGTGGTCGCGGCCTGCAACTGCTGGCCAAGGCGGGCCTGATCAGCCTCAAACCCGGCGTCGGCTACAAGGCCACCGAGGACGACATCGTCGCCAACCCGAAGAAGATCAAGATTCTCCAGGTCGAGGCCGTGCAGCTGGTGCGTGCCTACGATGACGCTGACCTGGTGCAGGGCTACCCGGCCTACATCCGCCTGGCCAACACCTTCGACGCCACCTCGGCACTGCTGTTCGATGGCCTGGAGAACAAGGAATACGTGATCCAGTTCGTCATTCGTCCGCAAGAAAAGAACGACCCGCGCCTGGCCAAGTTCGTCGATATCTACCAGCACTCTCCCGTCGTGCGCGCCGCCCTGGACAAGGCCCACGGCAAGCTCTACCAGGCCGGCTGGGAAGGCTGAAATGAGCCAGGCCAGCGCCCTTCGGGCGCCCTCCCCGCACAGCGCACCGGCAAAAGCGACCGGGCAGGCCCTGCGCCCGGAGGTCAATGAAGCCCATGTGCGCTTCATCGGCCTGGGCAAGACCTACCCAGGTCAAACGCAACCGGCCTTGCACGGCATCGACCTGAACATCCGCCGTGGCGAGATCTTCGGCATCATCGGCCGCAGCGGTGCTGGCAAGTCGTCGCTGCTGCGCACCATCAACCGCCTGGAGCAACCCAGCCAGGGCCGGGTGCTGATCGACCAGGTGGACATCGCGCCGTTCGACGAGGACCGCCTGGTGGCCCTGCGCCGACACATCGGCATGATCTTCCAGCACTTCAACCTGATGTCGGCCAAGACCGTGTGGCAGAACGTCGAATTGCCGCTGAAGGTGGCCGGCGTGCCCAAGGCCGAACGCCAGCGCAAGGTCCGCGAGTTGCTGGAGCTGGTGGGCCTGGCACAAAAGCATCACGTCTACCCCGCGCAGCTTTCCGGTGGGCAGAAGCAGCGTGTCGGCATCGCCCGGGCCTTGGTCCATGATCCTGAGATCCTGCTGTGCGATGAAGCCACCTCGGCGCTCGACCCGGAGACCACCGCCTCGATCCTCGAGTTGCTGCGCGACATCAACCAGCGCCTGGGCCTGACCGTGGTGCTGATCACCCACGAAATGGCGGTGATCCGCGACATCTGCCAGCGCGTGGTGGTACTCGAACGTGGCGAAGTGGTCGAGCAAGGCGAGGTCTGGCAGGTGTTCGGTGCACCGCGCCACGCGGTCACCCAGACCTTGCTGGCGCCGCTGCGGGCCAAGCTTCCGGCGAGTTTGCAGGCCAGCCTGCGGGCTAGTCCGATCAGCCAGGATGCGGCGCTCGTGCTGCGCCTGAGCGTGCTCGGCGAACCCGAACTGAGCAGTCTGTTCAGTGCGCTGGGCGGCCAAGTACGGCTGCTCCAGGGCGGCGTCGAGACCATCGGCGACCACGCCCTCGGGCAATTGATCCTATCGGTACGCGGCTCGCCGCTGGATACCCATCAACTGCTGCAACGGGCCCGCCACTGGGCCACGGATGTGGAGGTACTTGGCCATGTGGATTGATCGACTGCTGCAAGGCTTGCTCGACACCTTGCTGATGGTCGGCGTGTCGTCGCTGATCGCGTTGCTGGTCGGGGTGCCGATGGCGGTGCTGCTGGTCACCAGTGGCAAGGGCGGCATCTTCGAAGCCCCGGTGCTGAACCGGGTACTGGGCGCCATCGTCAACCTGTTCCGCTCGATCCCGTTCCTGATCCTGATGGTCGCGCTGATCCCCTTCACACGCCTGGTGGTTGGCACCACCTACGGCGTGTGGGCGGCGGTGGTGCCGCTGACCATCGCCGCCACGCCGTTCTTCGCGCGCATAGCCGAAGTCAGCCTACGTGAGGTCGACCACGGTTTGATCGAAGCGGCCCAGGCCATGGGCTGTCGACGCTGGCACATTGTCTGGCACGTGCTGCTGCCCGAAGCCCTGCCGGGGATCGTCGGCGGCTTCACCATCACCTTGGTGACCCTGATCAACTCCTCGGCCATGGCCGGAGCGATCGGCGCCGGGGGGCTTGGGGACATTGCCTACCGCTACGGCTACCAGCGCTTCGACAGCCAGATCATGCTGACGGTGATCGTCATGCTGGTGGCGTTGGTGGCGGTGATCCAGTTGGGGGGGGATCGGTTGGCCAAGGGGTTGAACAAGCGCTGATTTAACACGGCCTTTGTGGAAGCGGGCTTGCCGGAGTGCCGGACTAACGCGAAGCAGGCGACTCGGTGGATGGCACCGGCTTTGCCGGTGTTCGCGGCACAAGGCCGCTCCTACAGGTGCAGCGCTGGATTCTGGCTTTGCGCAATTCTGTGGGAGATCCTCAGCCCCAGTGCAGCTCCTGCGCCGGCACCGGCCGTCCGAACCAATACCCCTGCCCCAGCTGGCACTGTTGCTCCAGCAGAAAACGCGCCTGCTCGGCCTGTTCGATGCCCTCGGCATGTACCTGCATGCCCATGCTGCGGGCCAGGGCGATGATCACCCGGACGATGGCCACATCATCCTCGTCATGTGGCAGCCCGGCGACGAAGCCCTGGTCGATCTTGAGCTTCTGCACCGGCATGCGCTTGAGGCGTAGCAACGACGAATAGCCGGTGCCGAAGTCATCGATGGCCAGGTTCAGGCCCAACTCGCGCAGGCGGTGAAGTTGCTCCAGCGCCACTTCCGGGTCTTCCATCACGGCGCTTTCGGTCACCTCAATTTCCAGTAACGCCGGGGCCAGGCCAGTCTCGTGCAACACGTCGGCCACCTGGCGGTACAGCTCGTGCTGGCCGAACAGGCGGCTGGAGATGTTCACCGCCACGAAGTCGAGCTGCTTGCCCTCGGCCTGCCACTGGACCATCTGCTGGCACGCCTGGCGCAGCACCCACGCGTCGATTTCGGCGATCAGCCCGGTGCGCTCGGCGACCGGAATGAAGTCGCCCGGCGGCACCAGCCCACGCTGGGGATGCTGCCAGCGCACCAGTGCCTCGACACCGATCATGCGGGCATTGAACAGGTCATGCACAGGCTGGAAGAACACCCGCAGTTCATCCTGCTCCAGCGCCCGGCGCAACTCGCCAGCGGTTTCCACGCGCTGCTGGGCGTGCGCGGTCAGCTCTTCGGTGTACAAGGCATAGCAGGCGCGGCCACTGCTCTTGGCCTTGAACAACGCCGAGTCCGCATTGCGCAGCAGTTGCTCGCCACTGAGCGCATCGCTTGGGAACAGGCTGATGCCGATGCTGACACTGATGAACAGTCGATGATCATCGCAGTTGAATGGCTCGCGCAGGCGCTCGATGATGCTCTGCGCCAGCTTGCCGGCCTGGCCCACCTGCTGGCAGTTCTCGGCCAGCACCCCGAACTCGTCGCCGCCCAGGCGCGCCAGCGTCACACTGTTACCCAACGCCTCGCGCAGGCGCTCGCCCACCCGCTTGAGCAACTGGTCGCCGATGGGGTGGCCGAGCCCATCGTTGATGCTCTGGAAATGGTCGAGATCCAGCAGCAGCAAGGCGCAGCCACGCTTGTTGGCCTGAGCCGTCGCCAGGGCTTGCTCCAGGCGGTCGCTGAACAGCAGGCGATTGGGCAACCCGGTCAACGGGTCGTGGTGGGCCAGATAGGCCAGTTCCTGCTCGCTGTGCTTGATCGCACTGATGTCGCTGAACACCGCCACGTAATGGCTCAGCTCGCCATTGTCGTCGCGGATGGCGCGGATCGTCTGCCACTGGGGGTAGATTTCGCCGCTTTTGCGGCGGTTCCAGATCTCGCCGCTCCATTCGCCCGTAGCGTGGAGCGTGGCGTAGATCTGCTGATAGAACGACGCGCCGTGACGACCAGACTTGAATTTGCTCGGGCGCTGGCCGATGACCTCGTCCTGCTGGTAGCCGGTGATGCGCATGAACGCCCGGTTGACGTGCACGATCAGACCGTGGCGGTCGGTCACCAGGACACCTTCCAAGGTACTGTCGAATACCGCTGCGGCCATGCGCAGGCGCTCGCGGTCCGCGCTGCGCAGGCGGGCACCGATGCCGATGAACGTGAGCAGCCGCACACGCGAGACGAAGATCAGCGCAGCACTGAGCAGCACCCACACCACCACGTTGATCTGCCGCCCTACGGTCAGCGCCAGTGGATCTTCGGACATGCTCTGCAACACAAGCTCCGACAGCCCCAGCCAGAGGATCGAAAGCACCACGTAGAGCGCAGCCATGCGCAAGGCGTCGCGAACGGAAACAGACATGTCGGGTGGATGAGCCCATGGAAAAGGAAGGGGGATTATAAAGGCTGAATCATCCTGTGACTTCTTAGCAAAAAGCGCGACTGGTTTTATTTCCCTGCCAAGGGATAATAACCGGCGATTTTCCCCTGTGTTTCCGAGGGTCTTCATAAGCATGTGGTACTACGGTCTGCTCGATCTGTCGGCCTGGCAACTGGTCGGCGTCACCCTGCTGATGACTCACCTGACCATCGTCAGCGTGACCATCTATCTGCACCGCTATTCGGCACACCGCGCGCTGGAGCTGAACGCGGGCCTCAAGCATTTCTTCCGGTTCTGGCTGTGGCTCACCACGGCGCAGAACACCCGCGAGTGGACCGCCGTACACCGCAAGCACCACGCCAAGTGTGAAACCCCGGATGACCCGCACAGCCCTGTGCACAAGGGCCTGGGCACCGTACTGCGCAAAGGCGCCGAGCTGTACCGTGAAGAGGCCCGCAACGCAGAGACGCTGCGCATCTACGGCAAGAACTGCCCGGACGACTGGGTCGAGCGCAATGTCTACTCGCGCTACAAGCTCGGCGGGATCGCGCTGATGGCCGTCATCGACCTGCTGCTGTTCGGCACCATCGGCATCACCATCTGGGCCGTGCAGATGGCCTGGATCCCGTTCTGGGCCGCAGGCGTGGTCAACGGCCTGGGCCACGCGGTAGGTTATCGCAACTTCGAGTGCCGCGACGCCGCCACCAACCTGGTGCCCTGGGGCATCCTCATCGGTGGTGAAGAGCTGCACAACAATCACCACACCTACCCCAACTCGGCCAAGCTGTCGGTGCGCCGCTGGGAGTTCGACATGGGCTGGATGTGGATCCGCCTGTTGAGCCTGCTGCACCTGGCCAAGGTGCAACGGGTCGCGCCCATCGCCCACCGCGTCGAGGGCAAGGCGTCGTTGGACATGGACACGGCCATGGCCATCCTCAACAACCGTTTCCAGATCATGGCGCAATACCGCAAGCTGGTGATCGGCCCGCTGGTGAAACAGGAGCTGGGCAAGGTAGACGCCTCGGTGCGTCACCGTTTCCGCCGGGCCAAGCGCCTGCTGTCGCGCGAGACCAGCCTGCTGCAGGACCGTCATCACGTGCGTATCGAGTCGATCCTGGCCCACAGCCAGGCGCTCACGACCATCTATGAGAAACGCCTGGCCCTGCAACAGATCTGGGCCCGCACCAGCGCCAACGGCCACGACATGCTCGCGGCCATGAAAGACTGGGTGCACGAGGCCGAGGCCAGCGGTATCCAGTCTCTGCGCGAGTTCGCCGCACAGCTCAAAACCTACTCGCTGCGCCCCACCGGGGTGTAACCGCCGTTGATCGGCATGCTCCGCTGCGGGGCATGCCGCTCGGAACTTCCCGCCTGAGATACGACTCCAACTCGGCATATCGCCTAGCGTGGCGGGCCGGACCGTGGCCGCACGCCCTTCGTCGAGAAACGCTCCGTGCTCATGGCCAAAGACCACCCACACACTGCCAGTCCGCGCCCCGAAGCGGCCCAGACCCTGCTCGCCTTGCTCCACGCCCAAGGTGAGGTGGCGCGGCTGAGCGAGCGCGAACAGCTGTATTCCTCGCTGCTCGACAGCGTCAATGCCGTACTGTGGGCCTTCGACTGGGAGACCCGCCAGGTGCTGTATGTCAGCCCAGCCTTCGAGCGCATCTTCGGCCGCCCGGCCAGCCTGGTGCTGGCCGACTACAACGAGTGGCGCGACGCGATCTACCCGGACGATCTGGAGTACGCCGAGCGCAGCCTGGCCCAGGTGCTGGTCAAAGGTACGGTCGAGGACCGCGAGTACCGTATTCTCAACGCCAACGGCGAGGTGCGCTGGCTAAGCGACAAGTGCTACATCAACCAGCAACGCGAAGGCGACTCGCGGGTGATCATCGTCGGCATCGCTGAAGACATCACCGAGAAAAAGCAGCTTGAAGGCGAGTTGCAACGCTTGGCCACCACTGACGTACTGACACAAAGCAGCAACCGCCGTCACTTCTTCGAATGCGCCCAGCAAGCGTTCGACAATGCGCGCGAAGACGGCACGCCGCTGGCCTTCCTGCTGCTGGACATCGATGACTTCAAGCAGATCAACGACAGCTACGGCCACCAGGAAGGCGACCAAGTGCTGCAGCGTATTGCCGACAGCGGCAAGGCGGTGCTGCGGCGTGGCGACCTGTTCGGGCGTATTGGCGGCGAGGAATTCGCTGCGGTATTCCCTGGCTGCACTGCGCAGGTGGCCGAGCAGATCGCCGAACGCCTACAGCGCGAGATCCAGCGCCTGAGTTTCAGTCACGGGCAGCAGACCTACGGGGTAACCGTCAGCCAGGGCCTGACCGGGCTCAATGACCAGGACGAGGCGTTGGACAGCTTGTTCGCCCGCGCCGATGCGGCGATGTACCAAGCCAAGCGGCAGGGGAAGAACCAGATCGTCCTGGGCTGAGGGCGATGGGCTGCAACGCTCACACCTGCTTGCCCTCAGCCTCCCCTGGCGCCGCCTCGACCGGCACCTCAGCCATCTCCGGCGTTCCTGCCTGCGCCAACCGCGCAGCCTCTTCTTCAACGGCCAGCCTGGCCTTGGCCGCCTCTTCCTCGGCCACCGCATGGGGGTCGACCTTGCGCAGGCGTGTCAGCTCCGGCAGACCGATCTTGAGCAGCCGCGCCGTCTTGCTACTGGCCACCTTCTCCAACCCTTCGCTGGGTTTCAGACGCGCCAACTGACCGGCCAGGTTCATTGCCAGGATCTCGCGGGAATACACCCCGCCACCCAACTGGTACACCGCTGCGATCAGCTCACGCAGGCTCAGCGGCAAGCGCCAGCGGGTACGCAAGGCCGAGCCAAATGGTGCTCCGAACTCGTTGAGCGACAGCTGGACCTGATCCTCGTCCAGCTCGCCACCTGCCAGCCGCCATTCCTGCAGGGTGCGCAACACCGCCAGGTCGCCCAGGCAATGCAGCAGCCCCGCGCAATAACAGCGCCCTTCGTCCACTTCCAGCTGGCGCGCCAAGGTGCGGCTGTAGTCGGCCGTGCGCAGCGAGAGGTTCCAGTAATGCGCGGCATGCTGCGACAACAAGGGGTCGCTCAGGCGCGCGCTGCGCTTGAGGGTCAACCCCAGGATCAAATTCATGCTTTGGGTACTGCCTAGCTTGTTCAACGCCTGCAACAGGGTTTGCACAGGGGCCTCGCGGTGCAGCGCGGCGCTGTTGGCTGCGGCGATCAAGACGCCGGTAATCTGCGGGTCGCCGCTGATCTCTTGCTCAAGCACCTTGAGGTTCAGGCCCTGGGGATTGAGCGCACGCTTGATCGCCACCTGCACATCGGCGAACAACGGGCCGCCGTCGGCGGTAGCGCGGCGTTGCTCAAGAAAACCCGATAGCTTCACGCCCGGCGCCAACGCCGGGACCGGGCAGGCGACAGACTCGCCCACCTCCAGCAGCAAGCCCTCCAGGCGCTTGCGCAGGTTGTCCATATCCAACGGCTTGCTCAGATACGCCGTGGGGTGCAGCGGCAATGCCTCACGTACGCTGGCGCTGTCGGTACGGTTGCTGAGCAGGATGAACGGCAAGGCAGCGTGCTCACCGCTGGTGCGCACCTTGCGCAGCAGGTCCAGGCCATCGACGCCGGACAGTTCACGGGCAGCGATGATCAAATCAGGCTGGGTAGCCAACGCGCTAACGGCCTCGGAGCCATCGGCACAGACCCGTAGCCGAGCGTCGCAACGTACGCTCAGCAGCATTTCCCTGAGCATGTCACGCACCCACGGATCGCCTTCGGCGATCAGCACGCAAGGGGGTACAGGGTCGGCGGCGCTCATGGCGTTTCTCCAGTTATGACGCGCGATCCGTCGCAGCTTCCTCAGATTCCTCGTACAACATTAGCGCCAGTTGCCCTCAAACAGTTAAAAAAAAACCCGCCGAGGCGGGTTTTTTTCAGAAGCGCATCACATCAAGCAAGTTCAGCGAAGCACTCTTCGATAATGGCCAGGCCCTTATCCAGCAGTGCGTCTTCGGCGGTCAGCGGAACCAGAATACGCAGGACGTTGCCGTAGGTGCCGCACGACAGCAGGATCAGACCCTTGTCACGTGCCTTGGCCACGACTTGGGCAACGGCAGCGGCGTTCGGGGTGTGGGTGCCTTTCTCGAAGACTTCCACGGCGATCATCGAGCCCAGACCACGGACGTCGCCGATGATCGGGTGCTTCTTCTGGATTTCACGCAGGCCAGCGGTCAGGTGCTCACCAACAGCCTTGCTGCGGTCCAGCAGCTTCTCTTCCTCGAATACGTCGATGACGGCCAGGGCCGCGGCGCAAGCGATCGGGGAACCGGCGTAAGTGCCGCCCAGGCCGCCCGGGGCGATGGCGTCCATGTACTCGGCCTTGCCGCACACACCGGCCAGCGGGAAGCCGCCAGCGATGGACTTGGCGAAGGTGGTCAGGTCAGGCGCGACACCCATCTGCTCCATGGCGAAGAAGGTGCCAGTACGACCTGCACCGGTCTGCACTTCGTCGGCGATCAGCAGGATACCGTGCTGGTCGCACAGCGCGCGCAGGCGCTTCATCAGCTCTTTCGGCGCAGGCAGGAAGCCGCCTTCGCCCTGTACCGGCTCGAGGATGATCGCGGCGATGTCGCGTGGCTCGGCGTCATTCTTGAAGATGCGCTCGACCGAGGCGATGGCGTCGTCAACGCTGACACCGTGCAGCTCGCTCGGGAACAGCGCGCGGAAGATGCCGCCTGGCATCAGGCCCATGCCCGCGGAGTACGGCACGACCTTGCCGGTCAGGCCCAGGGTCATCATGGTGCGACCGTGGTAGCCGCCAGTGAAGGCGATCACGCCGGCACGGCCAGTGGCGGCACGGGCAATCTTCACAGCGTTTTCAACGGCTTCGGAGCCGGTGGACACCAGCAGGGTCTTCTTGTCGAAGTCGCCTGGGACCAGCTTGTTGATCTTCTCGCACAGCTCGACGTAAGGCTCGTAGGCCAGTACCTGGAAGCAGGTGTGGCTGACTTTGGTCAGCTGTTGTTGAACAGCAGCAACCACTTTCGGGTGCAGGTGGCCGGTGTTCAGTACTGCGATGCCGCCAGCGAAGTCGATCAGTTCGCGGCCTTCAACGTCGATCACCGTCGAGTTCTTCGCGCTTTCAACGAAGATCGGGTGAATTTGGCCAACACCACGTGGGACGGCGGCGACACGGCGTTGCATCAAGGATTCGTTGGTCTTGCTCATAATGCCCTCATTCGCGCCGACGCTGACGGCGCTTTTATTCGGGGGTGGCTGGAAGGTTCGCGAACAGTATTCGTTGATCGACTGCCGTGAACGCCCTGGCCACCAGGTACTGCGGTGTCAAAAAGACCAGCGAGACGTCGCTCTCGCGCCCCGCTGGCAGAGGTAAAACCTGTTCAGTGCCGGATCAGATGCTCAGGCACAGGTATTTGATTTCGAGGTAGTCCTCGATGCCGTACTTGGAACCTTCGCGGCCCAGGCCCGACGCCTTGATACCACCGAACGGCGCCACTTCGTTGGAGATCAGGCCGGTGTTGATACCCACCATGCCGTATTCCAGGGCTTCGGCGACACGGAACACTCGGCTCATGTCACGGGCATAGAAGTACGAGGCCAGGCCGAACTCGGTGTCGTTGGACATGGCGATGACTTCGGCCTCGTCCTTGAAGCGGAACAGCGGCGCCAGTGGGCCGAAGGTCTCTTCCTTGGCGACAGCGGCGGTTTTTGGCACATCGACCAGAATGGTCGGCTCGAAGAAGTTGCCTTCGATCAGCTTGCCACCGGACAGCACCTTGGCGCCTTTGGAGACGGCGTCTTCGATGTGTTCCTGAACCTTGGCCACAGCCTTGCCGTCGATCAGCGGGCCAGTGGTGGTGCCTTCTTCCAGGCCGTTACCGATCTTGAGCTTGGCCACGGCAGCCTTGAGCTTCTCGGCGAACGCGTCGTAGACGCCGTCCTGCACGTAGATACGGTTGGCGCAGACGCAGGTCTGGCCGTTGTTGCGGTACTTGGAGATGATCGCGCCTTCGACAGCCTTGTCCAGGTCGGCGTCGTCGAACACGATGAACGGCGCGTTGCCGCCCAGTTCCAGGGAAACCTTCTTGATGTCCTTGGCGCATTCTTCCATCAGCTGGCGGCCGATTTCGGTGGAGCCGGTGAAGGACAGCTTGCGCACCAGGGAGTTGCCGGTCAGTTCGGAGCCGACTTCGCCAGCGCTGCCGGTGATCACGCTCAGCACGCCAGCCGGGATGCCGGCGCGGGTGGCCAGTTCGACCAGGGCCAGGGCCGAGTATGGGGTCTGCGAAGCAGGCTTGAGCACCATGGTGCAACCGGCAGCCAGGGCCGGGCCGGCTTTACGGGTGATCATCGCGGCTGGGAAGTTCCAGGGGGTGATGGCGGCCGTAACGCCGATCGGCTGCTTGATGACGATCAGGCGCTTGTCCGGCTGGTGGCCTGGGATGACATCGCCATAGACGCGCTTGGCTTCTTCGGCGAACCACTCGATGAACGAAGCGGCGTAGGCGATCTCGCCCTTGGCTTCGGCCAGCGGCTTGCCTTGCTCGGTGGTCATCAGGCGGGCCAGGTCGTCCTGGTGCTCGATCATCAGCTCGAACCAGCGACGCAGCTTGCCAGCACGCTCTTTGGCGGTCAGTGCACGCCAGGCCGGCAGGGCCTTGTCGGCGGCTTCGATGGCGCGGCGGGTTTCGGCGGCGCCCATCTTCGGCACCGTACCGATGACTTCACCTGTGGCCGGGTTGGTCACCTTGATGGTCTGACCGTTGTCCGCATCCAGCCACTCACCGTTGATGAAGGCTTGCTGGCGGAACAACTGAGCGTCTTTGAGCTGCATGTCGGCTTCCCTTTACTGCGAATTATTGATTGTTGAAAAGGCGCCGCCAAAAGGCGGCGGCCGTCAGGAATTCGTGCACCAGGGTGTTCGACGCCTGGGTGCCGAGCGTTTGAAATCTCAAACGGAATGCTAAGCGGCTGCTGGGGGGTTGGACAATAGGCTGTTCGAAAAAAAGAACGAATGGTTGAACACCCCGTCTGAAATCCCCGCTTCGGCCCTTCGCGGGCAAGCCAGCCAGGAGGCATGAGGAGGTTAGACGCAGAGGCAAATCTTGCGTTCGATCCTGCGTTGGCTCAGCCTCATCTTGCGCCACGCTCTCGGGAGACCGCGAGAGCACACCTATCTTTAGACCCCATCGCCGCCACCCAGGCCTGCCCCATCAGCCGGCTTGTACGGGAGAAAAAGGCTACAGATCAAGGCGATGGACGCCACAGGAACAGATGGGTATGATGCGCCCCGTGCACTCGTAGCTCAGCTGGATAGAGTACTGCCCTCCGAAGGCAGGGGTCGTGGGTTCGAATCCCGCCGAGTGCGCCACCTCCCCCCCTCGTATCACCGCCCTTCAAATGTCTGGATCAAGCGCGTCTGCCGCAGGTTTTTCTGCGCCTGTCAGATGGAACGCAAGCGCCACTTTCTCAGCATCGCTGATATATGTGCGCCACTATATTTTGCGCACAATATAAACTCGCAAACGTTTATTGCGCGATTTCTGATCTTCTGCCGTCAGACGGTTTCCAAACGCCTTTGCAAGCAGCGAGTCACGCGCACCGATGAGGCCTAGCGGTTGCGCAGACTGCCCAGGCACTGCCTAAAAAGGCGCCTCGCCCCCTGGCATGTCGGCATGCGCCGCCAGCACCGCCTCAAGAGGCGCCTGTTTGCCACCCAGGGTGCCGTGCACGAGATTGAGCCAGATCACCGACACCGCCACCTGCCCTTTACCAAGCCAGTTACGCTCCAGATTGGCAGCGAGCACCTTCTGGCCCAGGGCGTAGAACGGTTGGGTATCGACGTCTCCCTGCGCCTTGGCCCTGCACAGTTCATAGGCAAAGCGTCGCGGAGATTGAGTGAGGCGTTTGTCAGTCGGAACACCCTGATGCTGCTCATACGCCGAGATACCCTCGGCATAACGTTGGGCAAGCACGCACAGCGCCAGGTATTCGTCCAGAAACGCGGTCTGCAAACCTGCCTTGCCCCAGTTGGAGAGGGTGGCGGACTTGAGCATCCAGTCACAGGCTTGAGCAAAGCGCAGCGTCTGTTGCGCTTCCTGCATCGCCTAGGCACCGAGGCTGCGGTACTTGTGCAGGCGAGCCATATGCAGATCGAAATCGCTGCCAAAGTCGTCCTGCCTGGAGATGGCCAGGTCAATTCTGTCCAACAACCCCGGCATGTAAGGCTGGACGAGCTCATAACAGCCAACCAGCCAACCAGAGAAGATGCTGTCCATCAGATGACAGGCGACATTACCCAGCGCCACCCCGTCGTCCGGGTCTTCCTGCAACAGCAGCAAGCTCACTTCCAGCACATGCTTCTTTTTTTGACCATGTCCAAAACAGGCATAGCGTCTAGGGAAACTCCGAGCAAGTTACCCACCAGCCGGAAATGGACGGCTTGGAGATGCCGAAAACCCCGATTTTCAGCCGCTGATTATTGGAAAACCAAGGCATAGCCTTGGTTTTCTGCCCTCACGGGCGCACCTCTCCCGCAGCAGGCAATAGTAACTTGCTCGGAGTTTCCCTAGTGGAGTACGCGGTGTCGTACTCGCTTTTGCCCCATTTTAAACGTTACGCAACGTCCACCATCGGCAGCTGACCTCTGGCTCAAATATCACTCTGGCTTCCGAAATCGACTCGCAAATATCAAATACAACATGAACTCCAGCCCCAGAACCATCCCGCACCAGCTCAATCGATTTGACATTTTCCGAAGAAACAACTGCCAGCTCTTGCATAGAAAGCCTCAGTACCATCTGGAAAGACTTCATCACAGCACTAAAAGACACATCAACTTCAATCTCACTATTTTTTGATTTTTTTGTATACCGACATAGAGCCAAGGTAGGATCAACCTCCACAGGTTCCATACCAAACTCCTCCAAAAAGTCATTTGCATCTGGAAACTTCATTACAACCTCCTCAGTGAAGCGGTATCACTGCGCTGAGTTTACGAGTTCCGTCATCAAGAACTTGGAATGTACTTTGAAAATTAGCAGCCTTACCCGATGGCCCTATAAACAAAGATTCTCTAAGAGGGTGTAGACAAAATCAAGTAGTAAGCCGACGAGCCAGCATACGAGCCTCAGCCAGCCATACCCATGCCGCACTTACATCGAGCAAACGATCATGGTGCATGATCAGCCGCCTGGCTCGCTCATTCCATGCGTGAGTTCTTTCCACTACCCAGCGTTTGGGCATAACCACAAAACCACTCGTTGCTGGTGCTGGCGCGAACAGGTCGCCTTGTTCTGAATGCCATTTCCCGGTACGGCGATTATTCGGTCCTCTTATGACCTGTACCTGGACAGCATGAATGTCCTGCGTCCGCTGTGCCCACTTTCCGGCGTAGGCACTGTCAACGAACAGAGTATTCACGGATGGGTACTTGCCCATCGAGGATGTCACCGCGTCGTCCGCCGCGTCTCGATCCTGCACGCTGGCTGCACTGATACTCACTGCCAAGAGCAAGCCCAGGGTATCAACGACCAGACTTCGCTTGCGCCCTTTGACCTTTTTGCCGGCGTCGTACCCACTTTCTCCGCCTTGGGGAGAGCTACGAGTTGACTGGGAATCGAGAACAGCGGCTGACGGCTTTTCATCACGATCCATCCGCTCTCGCCACTGGGCACGAAGCCGGTCGTGCATTTGCTCAAACTTGCCCTGAGCGCTCCACCGTCGAAAGGTCTTGTAGACGTTGTCCCAATGCGGAAACTCGTGAGGCAGCATTCGCCATGAGCATCCCGTGCGCACGACATAACAGCACGCTTCCAAAAGCGTCCTTCGGGAGTGACGAGGCGGCACGCCACGGCCTCCCGAGACTTCAAACAAATCAGCGACCAGCGTCCATTCTGCGTCCGTCAGACAACTGGGGTAGCGCTGTTCCGGCAACTGGCGCCGGTGGGCCTCGGTGTAACCATAAGACTTACGAGGCTCGGATGGCTGGAAGCTACCTTTGGCTCGTTCCTTTATACGAACGATCCCGGCCAGCTTGAGCACTTTGGCAAAGGTGTCGGGATGAGCGGTGATGCCTGTTTCGGCATGGAATGCTTTCGCCAGTTCGGCTTGGCTGGAATAGGGCTGCGTATGAGCGAGTCTGGTCAGCAGAGGGTAATGCTGCGCAGCGATTACGGGCGGGCGTCCGGTTTTAGGCATGGTGCAATGCTGTGTAGGCAAGGGGCAAGCAGCTTACTTTATTTTGTCTACACCCTCTTAAAGGATCGTCGAAACCTCGCACAGTTGCTTTTACGTCAATTCCGGCCTCTCTAGCTGCTGCTATACGGGTGTTATCCATACTCGTCAGCTTTCCATCGGGCATTTTCACCACATCGAAAGGATCACCTTTCCAACCATTGGCTCGCATACTTTGAACCAGGTTGTCGTAGGTATATTGAGTGCCACTAACTCGATCCGCCTTACTGAACGACACTGTGTTCTGTGAGAAACGAATATCACCAGCCGCATGAGACGTAGCATTTCCTGCTGCTTTTGCACCAATAGTAAATCTATGACTTCAAGCCCTTCAGATGCTTGAATGGCCCTTCTTCTAAAGATAACCCCATACCCAAGGCCAATTGAATAGCCTCGGTATACTCCTCATCACTTATAGATACATCATATTCGCAAATATGGTCACACAAAATCTCGAAAGCCAGACTCTCTTCATTATATCCGACATAATCTAATGTTCCCTGAAGCAGCGTAGAATCTAGCCGCCCCTGGAATCGCTCTCCAAATTTGACAATACGATCAGCGTACATAGAGACCTACTTTATGGGCTTATAGGTTGGAATTGGTGCATTGTCGGGAAAGGCCGTGACCACCTTGCCCGTAGCTGGCTGGTAAACAACACGCATACGAACTCCGTCACGCACTTCATAAGCAACCCATTTGGCAGGATCGCCTTTGCTTGTATAAATCCCGCCAGTTCCTGTTTGGGCGTACCACTTGGTATTAGGAGACGTCGCAATGTCGCCAACCTCGTGAACTATTTTATCTGCCGACCAACTCCGAGGGAAAACTGTCTTCCCTGGTTGACCTGGCCACATATGGCCACCACTTTCAGGCTTATCGCCATACAAAATATGTTTTTTGCTTCAGGGGAAAGAACATCGACATAATCCTTTCTAGTCGCTTTTGCACCAACTTATTATTTCTCTAAGAAAGCAGCCCGCACCATCAACAACCAATTTGCGTATGTCAGGCCTTCGGATTCGGGCTCAAAGAAACATCCAACTTTAGCAATCATAATCTCGCGACAAGCATCTTCAGGAAGATTAAGAGCAATCAATTGGTCAAGCTCACCAGCCCCCGCGAGCAACCTCTCACGAGATTCACTATTAGTAATTTCATGAATCACCTCACTGCTATTACTGAACTCTTCAGGCCAGTCTTGATGAAAATAGCAACCTAATAACTGACCGATAACGCTGTAATTTTTCATACTCATGGCACCGTAGGGAATCCTGTAAGAATTTTATATCCTGTTGAAATTTTCGAATCACGCACAAGTATTACCCTGACCGAATTTGCATCTACTGCACCGGACGCGCCGCGAGCAACAGATATTCCAACAGGGTTTGATAGCGTATGGTCAAGTCTCAAGCGGTTTGCGCTTCCAGAAAGCCAGTTCGCAATTTCTGTTCGCTTCATATCCAAGGTTTGTGAAACGGCCTTTTCAGCAACTGTTCGATCATAAAAAGATGACGAGCCAGTAATTTTAGGCTCCGCCGAAAGACGGCTTAACAACTGTGCCTCTGATTGCCCGACATGCTTTGCAAGCAAGTGCCCACCAGCTGCCTCATGAGCTGCAAGTCCACCACCTGGAACAATTGGGCTAACTGCCTTCCCAGCTTCTTTTGCACCCGAAGCCACCCAGCGCCCCGACACCCACTTGACCGCCACCCCACCCAATTCAGCAGTCAAAATGCCAGTGGTCGCGTCAAACAGGAACTCGCCCGTACCCTGCGGCCCCTTGGCCTGAGCCTCGTCAATGGCCCGCTCGATGCCTTGGGCTGGGATATCACTGGTGGCCCAAGCGTAGCCTGCACTGGCGCTGTCCAGCAAGCCAGCCCACACCCCTTGCACGGTGTCGATTGGATGCTGGGCGACCTGCGAAAGTGTATCGACTGCCTTGCCCGGCCAGCTAACCGCCTCGCGCATGTAACCAAGGCCCATTTCCGAGGCGACGAAGCCAAGCTCCCTGGCGGGCGCATACCCGGCGTAGGTGACATCGGCCTGATCGACTTGCTGGGCGGCGAAATAGTCGTCGAATATTGCCTTGCGATATTTCTCCTCCGGCCAACCGCCGTCTTTGAACGCCTGAAGCTGAATCTCGCGCGCATGGTTTTTTGATCAAGCTCGCGTGCCCGGCCCAGTGCATCAAGTGCGATCCATGAACCCCACCTATCACATGATGGGGCAACAGGTTACCGTGGCATCTCTGGCGAGCAGTTCCACGGCAGCAGCGCCTCGTACTCCTCTACCGACGAGGCATGCGGCAACCGCTCCAGTACGTGGCGCAGCCACGTATTCAGGTAGCGGCGTTGCCAGAGCTGGCCCGGCTGCTGTCGAACAAACTCGAAGAGCTGTTTGGTCAGCAGCAGGAAACCACTGTCCGTAAGCGTGGCCCGACTCCGGCAACAGATAGCCGGTAGATAGCAGCCAGATAGCACAAAGGAAGCAGCTCACGATGCAAGTTGATGCAGCAGTGATGCAGGCAGGCATGCGGCAGATATGTGGCAGACATGATGCACCGATGATACAAACCACGGCCAATCAATGAATGATTTTGAGGCGTTAAGCAGGATGAATACCAAGCAACTCAACGAGACCAGCAAATTTCTTAGCTATGTTCTCAGGCATGAACCACACGCCATCGGCTTGCAGCTAGACAACGAGGGCTGGGCAGATGTCGAATCCTTGATAGCCGGTGCCGCTAAAGATGGGCGAATTTTAGATATTGCCCTGATTCAGGCTGTCGTCAGCAGCAGCGATAAAAAGCGTTTCAGTCTCTCGGATGATGGCCTGCGCATCCGCGCCGTACAAGGTCACTCAACTGCTAGTGTGAGCCTTCAGCACGTCGAGAAAGAGCCTCCAGAGTTTCTCTACCACGGCACCGCCACACGCTTCCTGGAATCGATCCGGCAGCAAGGATTGATCGCAGGCTCTCGCCACCATGTGCACCTGTCGCAGGACATAACTACGGCTATTACTGTTGGGCAGCGCTATGGAAAGCCTGTGGTACTAAAAATTGAAGCCCTAAGGATGCACCAACAGGGCTTCAAATTCTTTCAGGCAGAGAATGGGGTTTGGTTAACCGCACATGTAGAAACCAGATTCATAAGTCAACATATCGATGACCTATAATCTGACGACTCCTTCTTAGCCGCCTCAAGCCAATCAGAGAAAATCTGATAAGACCTATTCTCCCAAGGCAACGCTTTGAGATTGGAGTAGTCATATATTCTCACCGGCGGATCACCTGAAAAATCCGCCCCGTCAAAACATGCCAAAACAACCCACCCGTCCACACCGCAAAGTGTGCTGGGCAAGGCCGTGCACTATCTGGCGAACAACTGGAGCCGGTTGGAACGGTATGTCGAAGCGGGCCACTTACCAATCGACAACAACCTGGCAGAGCGTGCGATCAAGCCGTTTGTCATTGGGCGAAAGGCATGGCTGTTCAGTGACACGCCCAAGGGCGCCACGGCCAGTGCGCATATCTACAGCTTGGTTGAGACCGCCAAGGTCAACGGCCAGGAGCCCTATACGTGGCTGCGCCACGTACTGGAGCGGTTGCCGCATGCACAGTCGGTTGCCGACTATGAAGCACTATTACCGTGGAATTGGAGAGCATCATGAGTATTGATATCACCCATCTGACGGCTGATGAGTTGGTCGAACTGAACCATCAAATTATCGAGCGTCTGAAGATGCTGGAGACGTTGGAAACACATAAATCAATGATGCAACTCCATTCAGGAGCACGGGTCAGCTTCGAGTCCCCTGCCGGTGAACGGATTGTGGGAACGGTTATGAAGTTCAACCGCAAGACCGTGACGGTGGTAACCGATGCAGGGCGCCGCTGGAATGTCTCGCCACATTTATTGGCTCTGATCAAAAATGTAGTGTCGGGGAAGGTCGTGGATATTCGGCCCCAAAAATAGAAGCTCCGTGTCTATCTTGAGCGCCATATCTGGGTATGTAGTGTTTGTGGATCGCATACAGTCGTCCTGCCTGGAGATGGCCAGGTCAATTCTGTCCAACAACCCCGGCATGTAAGGCTGGACGAGTTCATAACAGCCAACCAGCCAACCAGCCAACCAGAGAAGATGCTGTCCATCAGATGACAGGCGACATTACCCAGCGCCACCCCGTCGTCCGGCTCTTCCTGCAACAGCAGCAAGCTCACTTCCAGCACGTGCTTCTTTTTTTGACCATGCCCANCTCTTCCTGCAACAGCAGCAAGCTCACTTCCAGCACGTGCTTCTTTTTTTGACCATGCCCAAAACAGGCATAGCGTTTAGGCCCTTTTTCATTCACATAAACAAGCAAAAAGGGGACAGATCTCTTATCCAGAATTACGCCTCGCCCTGCCCTGACCTCATAACTGAACTCACAGTCCGAACAAGATCTGCCTCAGCGCATGTTGTTCTTCCATGGTTGAGTCATCAGAAAAAATCTTGTCAGATGTTACAACCTTGAAAAATTTAACGCCCTCATACACTTTAAACCCTTGGCTTTCCAACAATGAAACGCAGGAGCGCTTATCTACACCCACCCGCTCCCAGAAGAGACTACCCAGCCACATCGTGCTGCCAATCGCCTCAATATACCCTTGCCTAGCACGTTACGACCAGGATTCCCTGACGTATCAATTTCCATTTGATCCAAGGGAGGAGGTAAACCATTCGATTTCATCGGAAGACCGAAAAGCGAGCGACCCGCGCATTCATACTCTAGAGGGTCTGTGGCGTTCTGCCAAAAATCATAGTCGATATCAGAAACCCATGCCTGAATAAAACCTTGCACACCGAAAATAGGCGCTAATTCCTCTTGCAACTCAGCATTATCATGACCTTCTAATTCTTCCAGCACCAAAAAGCAATAACCCATTGCTGGCAGCAGTCCGAATCGGAGACCATACCCACCTGACACCAAGCCACTAGGCCATGACTTTTTCTTCAGTATTTACTTTTCAAGTTTCTTGACATCAATCTTGGTTCCCTGCAAAAAAAATTCTACAGGAGAGAAAAGTTTACTTAAAACCTGCTCAACCAAAACCAGCATCTGCAAGCCACTGATCGAATCGATATCAAAAACAAACTTGAATCGTTTCAATTCCTAAAATCTCACCTAAATTCTCTAATAACCACTTTGACATCATAGTCACGGCCAAATTGGATAAGTGACTTGGCAGCGGCCGAATCACCAGGCTGAACGTGCAGATCAAGCACCATGCTTGCTGGCATACCGTCCACTTTTGCGCCAGTTGTCCCCAAATCGATAATATGATCTTGCATACGGCCTAACCACGTACTGCCTGTCGTATCGACTCACCAGCGTCTTACCCTTCTGGAAATCAACAAGCGGGAAATATCCGTTTCGTTCGGCACCGACGTTATACCAGTCGCACTGCTGTGGATGCCCAGTTTTAGCAAGGTGCAACTCAATTTCTAACCACGGGATGAGGCCTAGCGGTTGCGCAGACTGCCAACGCACTGCCTGTAAAGGCACCTCGACCCGGGCAGTTTGCACCGCTAGCCCACCATTTCGTTCAAGAACCGAAGCCCATCTTCATCGCGAACTGCATAGACACTTTCGTACTGAAAGGAAAAAATAAAATAACATTGGTTTTTTTCAGACAAATCAGTCAAAAAACGCTTAATGTCGCTCGATCCTTGCGCAAGAGAGTCCACCGGACAATGGAATGCCCCCTGACCCCCACAGCCCAACTTACGCTTACTCCCTCAGTTACAACCTGCTCCAGCTCATGGCACTTACGAAATACAAAATACGTGTTGGAGGCACCCAAGTTCCCTGATAGATCATCATTATCGATGCAGACCTCAGCCCCCACCCCCGATAAAACCGACCCAATCTCCTGCATGGAAGTGCCAGTCGCGATTTCAAGGCTCATGGTTATTGCCATTTCGAAACCTCAATCACCTTGAACTCTCCATTTTTCATGAGATATAGCGTCTTCAAATCTGCCACGGGTTTAAGACTCAAGGCATCGCCTACCTGATTGATAGTCAGCGGAGAGTCAGCCAGATTAATCACTACACTGCTGGCTTGTTTTTTGACCTTGTCATTAATGGTCATCAACACAGAGCCAACACTGCCCGTTCTCGGAGATGCAACATCAGCCAGTTCTCCATTGATCCGCAAATCTGGATTGGCACCTTTTTACCCGTATTAGCTAGTTGCTCTACATCATAGTCAGCGTTAGCAAGAATTTTGGCGGCCTAATTTTGACGTTCAATTGATCGAGCCCTATCTGGACTTGCATTCTTTGGCGGCAGTTCTGGCTCGCCCTTCAACGAGCCAATCTTGGGCAATCCGGTAGTACCGGCCTCAGCACCTGTAATTGCGCTAGTTGAGTTCGGATTCTTCGTGGATGCCTCTTTTGCACCATCTTTACACCAACCTGTCAATAAAGCCCATCAAAAACCGTCACTCTTCGTCCCAAAAATTCCCTGGCGGCGCATACTCACCATCCTTCAAGACAACACACCACCCGAAGTTCGTATAAAACATTTCTAGCCCAATGATTTTATAAACATCAGGCTCAATTTCCCTCAAGGTAATCAGACTGTTCGCATAGTGAGTATATTGCCCTCCGCCACCCGCAACAGCTCTTAACTCCAACTCATTACGATCCCATTCAGATACGAGTCCGGATGCCTCAGGAACAGTATCCGAAAAAGAAATCTCAAATTCTTTAGATATTTTGCACAAGCAAGGAATTCGCGCCTGCCTGAGCAATTGCTCAGTGTGCATATTTTTTGGGAAGCTAATATTTAATTTCATTTCAAAGCACTCCGAGGAACAACAACCTCACCCGAAAAATTTCTTTCGAAGGTACTAACAGGACTGAAATACTGCTTACCATGCGGGTCACGAATAGCTACAACAGAAATGCCATTTCTAGTTGTAACCCCATCCACCACAACAAAATGGGAAAAACCAGAGCCTGTCGCATTGTCAACAACTCGAACAACTACCGGAGTTCCATTTGAGGTATACCTAGTCAAATCAGCGACATTTCTGTTCCCAAAGGCACTTGCAGGAACACCTTCAGACTTCATCAGGCTAGCAACATCCTGAGCAAAAATTCCTTTTTCAGAGGGCGGGAGCTTTTGGATAAGAGTGCCTACATCAACTTCCTTGCCCAACGTATTCAGAACCATCCCACAAGAGTTGTGACCGCAAGTAGGCACAGGTCCTTGATTCACGACCAGACGATCACCGCCTCTCGGTATCGCATCATCAAGCAACGGATTTCTAGCGCCCGTGCCTGCAACTTCTCCAGCCGTCCCTGTCGCTTTTGCCCCCGAAGCCACCCAGCGCCCCGACACCCACTTGACCGCC
>NZ_VAUO01000008.1 GCF_005796105.1 Pseudomonas mosselii
CCTGATCGACTTGCTGGGCGGCGAAATAGTCGTCGAATACCGCCTTGCGATATTCCTGCTCCGTCCAATCGCGGTCTTTCAACGCCTGAAGCTGAATCTCGCGCGCGTGGTTCTTTTGATCAAGATCGCGTGCCTTGTCCAGTGCATCGATCGCCCGGGTCACGTTGTCCTGGCAGGCAACTACGTCCCCGCCTTGAGCCTTGCAGGCCTCACGCGCGCGGTCAGCCTCCTCGATCTCACCATGCAGCAACCAGTTGTACTGGGTAGCACTGGCGTTGACCGCCGCTGCCACCTGCACGCTCTTGTCGTCACCGCCCTGCAACGACGCCGACAGCACGCCGATCAGTTGCGAGTTCATCACCAGCAGGCGCTGCTTGTCGTCCGGGTCCATGTTCTTGTAGGCGTCGGACAGCGACTTGACCATCGCCTCGTTGACCCCGGCCGCCAACGCGCCGGTCTTGAAGTCGCCGCCCATGGCTTCGGCCGCCAGCCCGCCCATCAGCGCGTGCAGGCCGATCTTCGCGGCGCTGCCATCGTCTAGGTGGTACTCATGACCGATATCGCCGACCAGGTTGAAGCCGGCAGCCATGAAGGTGTTGACCAAGCTCTGCTGCAACGCATCGCCCAGGCTGCCCTTCTGCCCCAGTGCCTTGCTGAGCAACGCCGAGGTGCTGTTCTGCAAGGCCTGGTTGGCTGCGAACTGGCCGACGCCCGACCAACTGGACAGCGGGCTGAGGGTCTGTACCGGGCCGCTATTGAGCAGCGCGGTGCTGTTGCTGCCGCTGTTCTGCGCCGTAGTTTGCGTGGCGCCTTGCGTGGTGCTCGGGCCGGTTTCGGTGCTGGTCCATTGATCGTAGAGGCCCGTGGTCAAACCGGCCGTCACACCGGAGATCGCATACCCCTTCAACGCATCCTTGGAGGTAGCCTGCTTGAGCGCCGCGCCGAGGTTGCCACCGTTGTTGATCAGGCCGATCGCGGCATTGGTTTCCATGCCCACCAGCACGGCGGTCATGGCGGCGTTGGCCCAGCCGGCAGCGACGGTGGTGGTGACCGTGGTGGTCGCCGCGCCGACGGTGGTGGTCGAGACCATGGTCGCCGAGCTGGCCCAGGCCGCACCGGCAGTCGTGGTTGCCCCCGCAGTACCCGCCGCGCCTGCTACCAGTCCGCTGGCTGCACCGGCAGTGAAGTAGGCGATGATGATGGCGATCACCAGCTGCGCCGCGCCACCCAGCCCGGAATGGCTGTACTTGTACGAGTCGTGCACCTCCTTGACCCGACGCCAGTCCACATCGCCACGTGCTTCGGCGTCCTTCAGCCAGGCCAGGTCCGGGTTCACCTCGACCATCGCGTCGATGGTCTGCTGCACGGTCTGCTGGTTGACCTCCCTGACGTCGACGGTGATGCGCTGCGCGGCCTGGATCATCAGCTCGCCCTGCACCGCCATCTCGGTCTGGCGCACGGTCTCGTCGGTGCGCCCCTTGCCGCTCATGCTGGTCCACACCAGCGAGTTGCTGCTCTTCTCGTGGCTTTCCTGGTGCAGGTCCTTGACTGCGGCAAAGGTGATCGCGCCGCCACTGTCGATGCTCAGGTCGCGCGCGGTTTCAAGGCGCGCGCCCTGGTAGGTCTGGTCGCCAGCGCTGGCCAGGGTGAGGTTGCCGCCAGCCTTGATCTGGCTGCCGACGTAGGTCACGTCGGTGACTTCGTCGCGGCGGGTCTTCTTGCTGCCCCAGCTGCCTTTGCTGCTCTTGTCGTACAGGCTGTAGTCGGTGTTCTGGGCGGCCAGCAGGTTGAGCTGGTCGCCGGCATACAGGTACGCCTCGCCGCCTGCGCTGATACGGCTGGCCGACAAGGTCAGGTTGTTCCCGGCAATGGCGTTGAGCGAGCCGCCGGCCTGAACGACACTTGCCACCTGCTGGCTGTGCTCCTCGCGCTGCTCGAGCTTCTTGCCGTGGCCTTTGTAGCGATAGGCGAAGCTGCTGTCGTTGGCCGCAGAGATCAACGACAGGTCGTTGCCCGCCTGCAAAGCAATGTCGTTGCCCGCCTTGAGCTGGCTGGCGATCACTGTCAGGTCGTTGCCGGCAAGGATGTTCAGGTTGGTGCCGGCGCTCACTTCGCTGGCGTGCTGGGTGGTGTCGCTGCGGCTGATGTTGTGGCGCTTGTCCTGGCGACTGCTGGCGTTGCTTTCTTCGGCGGCGGCGATCAGCACGTCGTTGGCTGCCTGAAGGGTGGCCTGCGCGCCGGCCTGGATGACGCCACCCACGTTGGCGATGCTGTTGCCGGCAGTGATGGTCAGGTCGTTGGCGGCTTCGATACGCGCCGCACTGTCGACCACGCTGGTGCGCTGGCTGAAGCCGGTGCCGCTGTTCTCGGTGCTGCTGACAGTGCGTTCGTTGATGAGGTTGCCGGTGATCGCGGTCACGCTCACGTCACGCCCGCTGAGGATTCCCCCGGCGCGGTTGCTGACGTCGACGCCAGCGGTAAGGTCGAGGCGCTCACCAGCCTGCATCAGGCGCGTGTTGGTGATGTCTCGGGCCGCTTGCACGCTGAGGTTGCGCGTGGCGCGCAGGGTGCCGCTGTTGAGCAGGTCCTGGCCGCTGATCAGGCTGACGTCGGTGCCTTGCACCAGCGCGCCGCTCGGCGCCAGGCGGGTGTTGGCGTTGGCCAGGTACAGTACCGGCACCAGCACATGCTCACCGCGCACCACCTGGTCTTCCATCCACACGATGTCGTGGGTCAGCGCCGCCACTTGCTCAGCGCTCAGGGCCACGCCCACGCTCAGGTTCAAGGCCTGCTTGCTGACCAGAGCGTTGTCCATCAGGTACTTGAACTGCGCCTCGTTGCTGGTCTGGCCATCGAGCAAGGCTTGGCCGGTGCGAGCGGTGATCGCCTGCTGCACCAGGCGCTGCTCGTAGAAACCATCGCCCAGGCGTTTCCAACTGCTGTCGGGGTTGTAGTCGAGCAAACCGAGCAGATAGTCGGAACTCATGAATTGGCGCATGTCGGTCAGCGCCGGGTTGGTCTCGATCAAATAGCGGTGCGCGATGCTGGGGTTGTTGGCCAGCGTGACCGCGCCTGCGGCATCGGCAAGATCGGGGTCGCTGAGGCGGAACAGGCCGTTTTCACCGCTGGGCAGGTCGAAGCCGGGCAGCGTGGTGGGGTTGACCTGCTGCTGGGCAAGGTCGGCCGGCAGTTGCGCATTGAGCTGTACCACCAATGGCTGGGCCACGCCGGTGGCGCGGGTGTCGCCCACTTGGCTGGCACCTGCGTCGGAGGCCTTGTACTCGACCACGTTGCTGATGTTCTGCGTGGCACTCAGGTGCACGCTGCCGGCAGCCTGGATCACCGCCGCGGCGGCAATACCGGTGTCGCTGATGGTGGTGATGTCGCTGACCTGCGACCAGCTGTTCAGCGCCCCCAGAGGCAGTTCCTTGGGCAAGCCCTGGACGTTGTAGGGGTACACGTAGGCGGCGCGGAAGCGCTCGTCGGTGCCGTCGGTGACCCGGCCGGTGTTCCAGATGCGCGTGCGCTGGGTGGTGGTGCTTGCAGCGCCTTGGTTGACGATGTTGTCGGCAGTGATGCTGATGTCGCCGTTGGAGGCGATGGTGCTGTAGTGGTTGGCCAGGCTGGCCGCGTCGACGATCAGGTTGCCGCCGCTTTGCAGCGTGGCCGCCGGAGAGTCCTCGGTGACCTGGCTGGTGAAGGTCTCCCGGGCCACGTAGTCGACGTTGTGGTGGTCGCCGCTGCAGTCGTAGCAGGTGACGGAAATGTTCCCCGCCGTGAGCTGGTCGACGTTGTTGAAGACATCCTTGCGGTTGGTCACCGTCGCGGCCCTGAGCAACATGCCGCTGCCTGACTCCAGACTGCCGGAAATGTTCTCCAGGCTCTCGGCGCGGCTGTTGCCATCGGCGCCATCGACCTGCATGCCGGCGAAGCTGTAGAGATCGCCGTAGCGGTTGGTCAGGGTGCGGGCGTGCAGGCTCATAAGCTCGCCGCTGAACACCAGGCCATGGTCGTTGAGCAGGGTGTCGACCCAGGCTTCGAGGCTACCGGCGCTGCCCAGGGTGCCCTGGTTGTGCAGGGCATTGGCACGCAGCAGCAAATCACCGTTGCTGGTGACGCGCCCGGCACTGGTCAATGCACCGGTCACGTTCAGCTGACTGTCGCCTCCCGCGCGCAGCGTGGCGCTGTTCCCCAGGTTGACGCTGGCGGCGCTCAAGCCCAGGGTGCCGGCTGCGTCGGCCTGGCCGGCGCCGCTGTAGGCGCCGCCAAGGGTGAGCGACAGGTTGCCGTCGGTGGCGATCTCGCCGTCGTTGACCCAGTCGCTGCCTTGGCCGGTGAAGCCGTTGATGCCGAGCAACTTGCCTCTGGCAGTCTGGGTCAGTTGGCCGACCTCGACGTTCAGCGCACTGGCCAGAATGGCCGTGCTGTTGGTCCAGCTGTCGCCACGCAGGTCGAGCGCGCCTCGCGTGCTCAGGGCGCCACCGGCATCGTTGAGCAGGGACAGCGAGACGCCCAACTGGCCACTGCCGGCATGGGTGATCTGCCCGCCACCGTTGCTCAGGCGGGCGGCGCTCAGGCTGAGGTCCTGGTTGGCGCTTTCCAGGGTGCCGTTCTGGTTGTCGAGCAGACCTTGCAGGTTCACCTGGGTACTGTCGCTGCTGCCCAGCGCACGCAGGCTCCCGCTGCGATTGTCGAGGCTGGCCGCCTCCAGGGTCAGGCTCTGGCTGCTTTCGATGATGCCGCGCTGGTTGTCCAGGACGCCGCTGAGTTCGGTGCTGATGCTGTTGGCCGCCACCTGGCCGTGGTTGGCGAAGCTGTCACCGATGACCTTGAGCAGGCCCTGCGCGACCAGGGTGCCGGTGCCGTTGTCGTAGGCGCCCACCTCAAGCAGCGCAGCGCCGCTGTTGGCGATCAGGCTACCGCCGTCGTTGCTGGCACGGGCACCAGTCAGGGTCAGGGTTTCGCCTTGGGTGAGGCCACCGCTGTTGTCGAAATGCCCGGCGTTCAGGTCCGCACCACCGGCCTGGCTGTAAAGCAAGCCGCCATCGGTGTTGTCCAGACGGCCGCCGACCACGATGCGCAACAGGCCGGCGCTGGCGGTGTTGCCTTTCTGACTGTTGTCAAAGCTGCCTGCCAGCAGGCTCAAGGCCCCCACGCTGGTCAGGCTGCCGCCCCGGTTGCTGAAGGCTGCGCCCTGGTTGTCGATGCTCAGGCCGCTGGCGCTGTATAGGCTGCCGCCATCGTTCTGGCTGGCGCCGCTGAGGGTCAGCGTGGCCAGGCCCTGGGCCTGAACCTGGCCACCACGGTTGTCGAAACCACTGGCATTGAGGGTCAGGGTGGTGCCGGCATCGATCAGGCCGAGGCTGGCATTGAGCAGTGCGGTGCTGGCCTCAAGGGTCAGGGCCGCGCCACTGGACAGCACACCATTGCTGTTGTCGATTCGCGCGGCACTGGCCTCGACCTTGCCCTTGGCGACCAGAGCGCCCTGCTCGCGGTTGTCCAGCGTGCCGCTCAAGGTAACCTTGAGGTCACCGTCGCGGCTGGCGACGGTGCCGCTGGCGCGGTTGTCCAAGTGCTGGCCGGCCAGCGTTACCCCTTGCCGCCCGGACAGCACGCCGGCCTGGTTGTTCACCGTTGCGCTGGCAGTGACGTCCAGCGTGCGGCTGGCGATCACTTGGCCGTGGTTTTCGACCGTCGCGCCGCGCAGGGTCACATCCGCGCTCTGGTTGCGGGTGTTGTCGCGGTTGACGCCCGCTTCGACGATGGCGCTATTACGCAGCGTGCCACCAGCGGTCAAGGCCACATCACCGGCAGCCGCCAACGTGCCGCGGTTTGTCAGGGTGGTATCGGCCTGCACCGTCACCTTGCCGGCCGCGTAAGTGGGGCCGGTCAGTTCGACACTGCGGCCATGCACGTCGATGTTGCCACTGGCAGCGGCCTGGGCCACGCGCAAATGGCCATTGGCGTCGAGCTGCATGTCACCGGCGCTGGCCGCCAGGTTGCCGTCCAGCTTCACACCGACACCCGCCTCGTTGCCCACCAGGCGAATCGTGTTGGCGTACATGCCACCCAGCGCCGAGGCGTCGATGGCAAGCTCGGGGGCATTACCATCGCTGGCCCGCGCGGTGGTGGCCAGGGTATCGGCGGCGACGTCGTTCTGGCCGGCGATGATGGTCAGTTTGCGGGCGTGGATCTCGCCGTTGATCTTCGCCGAGCGGGTGATGATCTCGAACTGGTCGATATTGCTGGCATCCAGCCCGTCGCCCTCGATGCCGACCTGTCCACTGTCGACCTCGAAGCGCTGCAATCGGCCGTTGTCGTCGAGCACCGGCTTGCCAGTGGTGAGCGTGGCGCGTGGGGTGTTGATGAAGCCGCAGCCGTTGCAGGTGATGCCGTAAGGGTTGGCGACGATCACCCGTGCCGAACGCCCGGCCACTTCCGTGTAGCCGTTGAGCTGGCTGGGGCTGCCGCCCTTGACCTCGTTGAGGATCGTGCTGGCGGCGTGCCCTTTGAGGTTGGGGTTACCGACGATGATGCCGCCCAGCTGCGTCGATTGCAGGTTGCCGGTGGCATTGTTGAGGATCAGGCCTTCCTTGCCGACGTTGTAGGCCTGGAACTTGTTATGCGACAGGCCGCTGCTGTTGGGCGCAGCAATGTTCACCACCGGCACGCCGTTGCCCGCCTGGGTCAATTGGGTGGTGCCGTTGCTCACCACGATGCCTGGGGCAGCCTGCGCCCAGAGGGGTTGCCAGAACAGTGCGTTGATCAGCAGCAGCACGATGCCGCGCTTGGGCAGGCCGCAGAAGGTGGCCGGGCGTGGGAGGGCGTCCATGTCGTGTCCTCGAAACAGCGGTGAAATGACTTACAGGAAAAAATCGACGCTGAAATACAGCGGGTGCTCGCGCTTGGGCAGCGCCTCGGGGCGCTCCAGTGAGCGGGCCAGGGTCAGGCTCACGCCCATATGCTGGCCACGGGCAAACAGCTCGAAAGCGTTGCCGGTGACCCGACCACTGCCGCCCTGGTTGTAGCGGCCATGTTCGATCACACCGACGTCGTAGCCCACGCTTGCGCCGTACTGCTGGAACAGCGGCTGCAACGAAGGTCGGGTGACCGGGCGCACCCAACGCAGGTCATTGCGCCAATAGCCGCCGCTGTCACCGGTCAGGAACTGATTCTTCAGACCGCGAATCGAGGCCAACCCGCCCAGACTCATGCGCTGCGGGCTGTACAGCGCATCTTCACTGTGCTGCCAGGTGCCCAGGCTGGTGAACTGCAAGCGCTCGCCGAACAGGTCGAAGCCTTGCAGGTAGCTCAGGGTGCCGGTGTATTTGTTGTATCGGGCGGTGGGCTCGCCCGGTTCCGGGTGGTCATCGCCCTGGGCGTCGAAGGCGCCGATGCCGCGCTGCCAGCCCAGGTCGAGGTTGACGAAGGCATTGCCGATACGCCGGCCGTGGTTGAAGCCAAACTGCGCCTCGGTGATGCGGTTGCTGCTCAATTCCAGCCAGTTGTCGTCGATGTAGTTGTTGGTGCGCAGCACCGACAGGCCGGCACTGAGCGCGGTCTTGCTCACGCTATCGCGATGGATCACCCGCTCGGCACGGGCGCTGTGGTTCTGGCTGTCGCCGGTCTGAGCGAACGTGCGGCCCTGGGCGTCGAACTTCGAGCGGAAGTCGCTTTGGCTGTAGCGGTAGTCGAAGGTCCACCACCCCCACGGCAGGCTGTAATCGATGCCGCCACTCTTCGAGGCGCGGGTGTGGTCGCTGACCGCATCGTGGCTGCCGCGCACGCGCAACTGGTCGGCCAGGCCCAGCGGGCTGTCCCACTCCAGGGCCGCACTCCACTGCTGCTCGCCGGTGCTGCGCTGGCCGTTGTTGTGTCGCGACAGCGACGCGCGCCAGGGCTTGCTGGTGGTGTTGTTGACCTGTACCTGGCTGGCGCCGATCTGCTGGCCGGGTATCAGGTCCATCTGCACTTGGTTGGACGGCAAGCGGTTCAACTGATCGACCATCTGCTCCAGTTCACGCAGGTTCAGGGCATGCCCAGCTTCGCCAGGAAACGCCATGGCCAGCTCACGCGGGCTCAGCCCACTGCTCTCGCCCGGCGCCAGGCCCTCCAGACGACCTTCGACCACCTGAACGCGCAGGTTACCGCTACTCAGGTCCTGCTCGGGCAGGTAGGCGCGGCTGGTCACGTAGCCCCGGGCAATGTATTGGGCGGTAATGGCCTTGAGCAGCGCATTGAGTTGCTGCACCCCCACGCAACGGCCTTCATAGGGGGCGACCAGCTCGCGCCGGGTTCTCTCGGGCAGCAAGGTCACGCCGTCGAGTTGTACATGTTCGATGGGAAAACAACGGCTGGGCTCGGCACCGGCGGCTTCGGGCGTTGCCTGCTGCTGACCGGGCAAGTTGCGCAGCTCGTCGATACGCCGCTGCTGGTCGTCCAGCAAGCGCCGCTGGCGCTCCAGCAACAGGTCTTGCTCCCCCGGGGTGGGGGCTGCGTGCACACCGAGGCTGACTAGCAGGCAGGCGGCGGCAAATAAGAGATACTTCATTCTGCTTCCATGCAATATCAAGGCGACATCAATGCAGAGCGCACATTGCTGGCACTTGAGTCGGGCTGTGATTAACCGCAACTCTGATAGCGCATTTCGTATTTAGTTCTGGCCCTGCCCATCTTTGATCTGCGTATTGCGGAGCAATTCTCAAAACCGCTGAGCGCCACGGATTACCTGGCCTGGACGTAAAAATCGGTATCTTTTTGCACCCGTTTGGATAGCGCGCGCGAAGGAAAAACTGCCGAACGAACACCCGACAACAAGCGTTTGGCCCGCATGTGGCGTACCGGACTGGCCGATGTTTTCCAAGACCGATGCAACATGCGGCCATGACGTTTTTCAATCGCCTCCATGCCGTTTCCTGCATTGCCGTGCAGAGCCGGGTGCCGGATGCTTTATTTACTCCGACACATCGCTTTTTCCACCCACCGAGGCCTGTATGAAGAACGTCGAGCAAATCCTCAAAGCCAAGTCGCAGCACAACACCGTGTACACCATCGGCCCCGATGACTCGGTACTCGATGCCCTGAAGCTGCTGGCGGAGAAGAACATCGGCGCATTGCCGGTGGTGGAAAACCAACAGGTGGTGGGGATCGTCAGCGAGCGCGACTATGCGCGCAAGCTGGTGCTCAAGGGGCGCTCTTCGGCGGCAACCCCGGTGCGCGAAATCATGAGCGCGCCGGTGGTCACCGTGGAGCCGAAACAGAACCTTGAGTACTGCATGAACCTCATGACCAACCGCCACCTGCGCCACCTGCCAGTGGTGGACAACGACAAGCTGCTGGGGCTGTTGTCGATTGGCGACCTGGTCAAGGAAACCATCGCCGAGCAGGCCAGCCTGATCGCCCAGCTGGAGCAGTACATTCGCGGCGAATGACCGCGCTCAGTGGTAGCCGCGCTCCAGCTCATCGAGCTGATGATCGAAACTGCGCAGCCGCGCCGACCAGGTGTACACCAGCACCTCCAGGTCGCGGTTGAGCACTGCCGTGTTGCCACCGTCGCGGGCGGGGGCATCGCACAGGTCCAACTGGTAGCGCTCACGGGCCATGGCCGTGGCCACGCTGGACAGGTCCCGGGCATTGGCCAGCCAGTGGTGATGGTGATCGTGGGTCTCACGGTCGAGTTCGCGGCACTGGCGCTTGAGCGCCTCCAGGCTCTGCTCCAACGGTGTGCCCCTGAGTTCGCCCATGACCTCTTCGAAGGTACGCCCGGAATGCCAGTAGCTGCCCCAGAAGTACCGGTCGAACACCGTCTCGACCCGGCGCAGCGCGACCTTGGTGTTCCAGATGGTCAGCAGCGTTCGGCCCTGCGCCACTTCGCGCCGGTTCAGGTGCAGGTACTCCCAGGCGATCCAGGCGAGCGCGCACAACGCCACAGCTGCGGTGATGGCGGCAGCGGCGTACAGGAACTGCACAGCCTGGTTCATCTGCTGGGTATGCCGGATACCGTAGAAGTAACCGGTGGTCAGGGTGCCCAGGATCGTCACGGTGCACCAGAAACCCGGTGCGTAGGGATCTTTCATCGCGCCATCCCCTTATTGTTTTCCTGAGCATAGCAACGGCCCGACCACCATCAGGTGCCGCTCGGCGCTTTATTTTCGGGGGCGTCGCAACGCCTCATTGAGTTGATCGAAGGCCACCGCCCAGTCGGCATCCTCGATGATACTGTCACGCAGGAAGGCGCGCTGTGCGTCATTCCAGAACGGTGCGTCCACCAGCTTGATGTCGTTCTTGAGCGGAGAATGCGAGGTGATGAACTGATCGATGCTCGTCGCATCGTCTGCCAGCCCTAGTTGCTTGAACAGTTCGGCGAATGGATGGATCGGAGCCTGCATGTGTCCTCCTCGAACCGAGCAGGCCCTCCACGACGCCGGCCCGGCATGGGTTGCGAGCATCAGCTCTGGGCGCGTTCGCATGCGCGTGAGGCGCTCCTCGAAGCGCATGCCAGGCAGGTGATCGTGGTCACCCGCCTGGCCATAGACATCGCCTGAGCAGGAAATGCTGCGCACCGAGCACCGGAAGCTGTCCACGGGACAAGCAAGCGGTGAGGCTCAGGCGCTTATCAGAGCGGCGCGCGACGTAGCGTGGCGAGGAACGTTGCCGCGCCGAGGAACAGCCCGGCGAAGGTGCGGTTCATGCGCTTTTGCTGCTTAGGCGTGCGCAACAGGCGCAGCACTTTCGACGCAAGGCCGGTGTACCCCGCCATCACCAGCATGTCGACACCGATCATGGTCACGGTGATCGCGACGTACTGCGCCAGCAGCGGCTGGTGTGGATTGATGAACTGCGGCAGTACCGCGAGCATGAACACCAGCGCCTTGGGGTTGCTGACGTTGACCAGAAAACCCCGAAATACCAGGCTCAGCGGCTTACCGATCGGACGCACGGCAGCGTCATCGCTCATGTCCATGGGCAGCGCGCGCCATTGCCGATAGGCCAAGTAGACGAGGTAGGCAACGCCGAACCACTTGATGATCAGGAAGGCCGTGGCCGAGGCGGCCAGGATGGCGCCGACGCCAGCGGCGATGATGGCGATCTGCACGATCAACCCCAGTTGCAGGCCCAGGGCGTTCCAGTAGCCACGCCAGAAACCGTATTGCAGGCCACTGGACATCGAGGCAATCGCCCCGGCGCCCGGCGACAGGCTGATCACCCAGCACGCGGCAAAGAACGCCAACCACGTTTCCATCGACATCACACACCTCGCTCGCACAGATGTTGCAAAACGTTAAGCTAAGGTCTTGATGAAAAAATAACCAGTGGTTTTTGCAAGGCTCACCGCGAGCACCACGCAGGTCAGTCGTTGGCGACCGGGGTTTCCTGCAAGGCAACGCTGGCCTCGGGCCCGCGCCAACGCCGGACGGCCTTCTGGAAGAACTGGCTGTTGGGCACCTGCACCAGCGCCCCGCCGGCCTCCGGGGTTTCCATCAAGGTGGTATACAGCAGGTTGATGGCGATCACCCGGCCCTTGACGCCCGGCTTGTCAGTGGTGTCGACCAGCTCGACCACATCGCCGATACGAAACGGCCCGACCGTGAAGATCAGCACGGCGCAGAGCAAGTTGGACAGCACGCTCCAGATGGCGAAAAACGCCACTGCTGCGACGGCGACAAAGCCCGACAGCGCCGTCCACAACACCGTTGCCGACACCCCCAGGCGCTCCAGCACGAACAACAGCGCACTGCCCATGATCAGCCAGCGCAGTGCACCCCGTACCGGCACCAGCAGCTCGTGGGGCAGCGGATAGCGTTCGCCCAGGCTGTGCAGGCCACGGGCGACCATGCGCTGCAAGACGAAGGCGATGGCCAGGATCAAGACGATCTGCAAGCCCAGCCATAAGGTGTCCATCCACTGCCCCGGCAACAGCGCGCGCAGCTCGTCCATCAGGACAGCGCCTCAAGCTCGGCCTGCATGCTCTCGAGGGTTTCCAGCGCCTCCATCCAAGCCTCTTCCAGCTCGCCTTCGCGTTGCTTGAGGGTGCTCTGGCGGGCCAAAAGGTCGCGCAATTCATCCTTGCGCGCCGCTTCGTACACGCCGCTGTCACCCAAGGCAGCCTCGACCTCGGCCAGCGTCTTGTGCAACTGGTTGAGTTCGCTTTCCAACTTGTCGGCGGCTTTTTTGTGCGGCGCCAACTGCTGGCGCAGCGCGGCGGCGGCCTGGCGCTGGGCTTTCTTGTCGGTCTTGTCCGGGTTGGCCGACGCACTGCTGGTCGGTGCATTGCGCTGGCGGTACTCGACCAGCCAACGGCTGTAGTCGTCCAGGTCGCCATCGAAGGTCTCGACCTTGCCATCGGCCACCAGCAGGAAATCGTCGGTGGTGCTCTTGAGCAGGTGGCGGTCGTGGGAGACCACCACCACGGCACCGGCGAACTCCTGCAACGCCATGGTCAGGGCCAGGCGCATTTCTAGATCGAGGTGGTTGGTCGGCTCGTCGAGCAGCAACAGGTTCGGCCGCTCCCAGGCAATCAACGCCAGCGCCAGGCGGGCCTTCTCGCCACCGGAGAAATTCACCACCGGCTCGTCGACCCGATCGCCGTGGAAGTCGAAGCCACCAAGGAAATCGCGCAGCGTCTGCTCACGCTCGGCCGGAGCGATGCGTTGCAGGTGCAGCAGCGGGCTGGCCTTGTCATCCAGCGAATCGAGCTGGTGCTGGGCGAAGTAGCCCACGGCGAGGTTCTCGCCGCGCACCAGGCGCCCACCCAACGGCTGCAACTCGCCAGCGAGGTTCTTGATCAGCGTCGACTTGCCCGCCCCGTTGGGGCCCAGCAGGCCGATTCGCGCACCAGGGGTGAGCTGCAACTTGACCTTCTCGAGAATGGCCTTGTCGCCATAACCCAGGCGCGCTTCGGACAGGTCCAGCAATGGGCTGGAGATCTTCTGCGACTCGCGGAAGACGAAGTCGAACGGAGAATCGACGTGGGCTGCCGACAATTCCTCCATGCGCTCCAGGGCCTTGATCCGGCTCTGCGCCTGGCGTGCCTTGGTGGCCTGGGCCTTGAAGCGGGCAATGTACTTTTCCATATGGGCGCGTTGCGCCTGCTGCTTCTCGTAGGCCTGCTGCTGCTGCGCAAGGCGTTCGGCGCGGGTGCGCTCGAAGGCGGTGTAGCCGCCCTTGTAGAGGTTGAGCTTGCGCTGCTCGACATGCAGCACGTGGTCGACCACCGCGTCGAGGAAGTCGCGGTCGTGGGAGATCAGCAACAGGGTGCCCGGATAGCCTTTAAGCCAGTCCTCGAGCCACAGGATGGCGTCGAGGTCCAGGTGGTTGGTGGGCTCGTCGAGCAGCAGCAGGTCGGACGGGCACATCAGGGCCTGGGCCAGGTTCAAGCGCATCCGCCAGCCACCGGAGAAGTCGCCGACACGCCGGTCCATCTGCTCGTTGGTGAAGCCAAGGCCAGCCAACAGCTTGCGGGCGCGAGCATCGGCGGTGTAGCCGTCGGCACTGTCCAGCTCGCTGTGCAAACGGGCCAGGGCCGCGCCGTCGTGCGCCTGCTCGGCGGCGGCAAGCTCGGCCTGCACCTTGCGCAAGCGAACGTCGCCGTCGAGCACATAGTCCACGGCGATACGCTCAAGGGTATCGACCTCCTGACGCATATGGGCGATGCGCCAGTCGCCAGGCAGTTGGCAATCGCCGGCATCGGGCGACAGCTCACCGCGCAGCAGCGCGAAAAGGCTGGATTTACCGGCGCCGTTGGCACCGATCAGGCCGGCCTTGTGACCGGTGTGCAGGGTCATTTCAGCGCCTTCTAGCAGGCGCTGAGGACCACGCTGTAAAGTGAGGTTCGATAGTCTGATCATGATGGTCGCGGAGTCTACCAGCTTCCCCGATCACTGGCGCGAGCGAAACCATGCACACCGACCTGTGGAACCATGCCCTGACCCTGTACGCACGACCGGGAGTCGAAGCCGCCTGCCTGGCCCTTCAGGGACTGGGCGCCGATGTCTGCCTGTTGCTCTGTGGCACCTGGCTACAGGCGCGTCAGGTGCGTGCCGACGAGCAACGCATCGCGGCCTTGCAGGCGCTGGCCGAACCCTGGCAGCGGGAGGTGGTGACACCTCTGCGCACCGTGCGCCAACAGTGGCGCGCGCAGGCGCAGGCCGAGCCGCAGTTGGCGCGTCTGCGTGAACAGGTCAAAGACTTGGAAATGCAGGCTGAGCGCACCTTGTTGGAGCGCCTGGAAGCGATCACCGACGCATGGCCGGCCGAGGCAGGCAACGGCGAGGACTGGCTGAGCCGACTGGTGCCCGTGCAAGCCCGGGACCACGACGCGCTGCATCGTTTGCGCGTCGCGGCCCACGCGCTTCAGGAGGCCGAGGAAGGCGCCTGAGTGGAGGGATTGGCTGGCGCAGCCGGGCTGGCCGCAGGTGCCGGCGCAGCGGTGCCGGCAGCGGGCGCCGCAGGCTTGCTGGCCACGGGCTTGGCAGCTGCCGATCTTGTCGCCCGGGTGGCGGGTTTTGCCGCAGGCTTGGTCGAGGCTTTTGCAGCCGCTGGCTTGGTGGGCGCTTTAGCGGCGGCTGGCTTGGCTGCGGACTTGGCCGCCGGCTTGGCTGGCGCCTTGGACACTGCTGGCTTGGCGGCTGCTGGCTTGGCAGGTGCCTTTGCCACCGTAGGCTTGGCGGCCGCAGGCTTGGCTGACGCCTTGGCAGCGGCAGGCTTGGCAGCGGCAGGCTTGGCTGCGGCGGGTTTGGCCGCAGCGGTTTTGCTCGGTGCCTTGGCCGCCACCGACTTGGCGGCGGGTTTGCCTGGCGCCTTGGCAGCAGCAGGCTTGGTAGCGGCTTTGGCCACCGCAGGCTTGGCAGCAGCAACCTTGGCTGCGGCAGGCTTGGCGCTCGCCTTCGGTGCCGCCGCGCGGGCGTCCAGTGCCTTGGCAGCCGCTTCACGCACCTTGCCAACACCTTGGGCCAACTTCAGGCTTTGCTGGGCATCGCGCTTGAGTTGCTGGATATAGGCACGGGTCTGGGTCTGGCGCTCTTTGAGCGAATCGAGCAGTTGCTCAAGTTCACCGGCAGCTTTCTGGGCCTTGCCCTGTGCCTTGGCTTTACCGGCCTTAGCCGCGTCCTGCAACTTCAGGCGGGCGTTGTGCAGTTTTTCTTGCGCCTTGCCCCGTTGTTTTTCCAACTTGGCGAGCAGTTTCTCAGCATCCGCCAGCGCTTGAGTGCAGGCGTCTTCCAAATGTTCGAGCAGGCTGCCCGAAAGTTGTTGAAGCAGGTGCAACGGCGTACTGACGGGCTTCTTCTTGGCCGACATGGTTTACCTCCTGGCTGACGAGAGTGCGGCTCATACTATGCTTCTGCTGCTACCGCCGCTAGGGCATGTTGACAGTATCGGTAGCGCCACGTTGCATGCCTGGGCAAAGTTGTTGTCTTGCAGCAAAAAACCAGTGTAGTTGCCAGTGACTTGCATGCGGATATTTAACCTTCCCTGCGCAACAACGCTGGCATACTTTGCCGTCATTGCAGCAGGAGTCGAGCATGCCCCGTTACCTGATTCTCGGCCTGTGCCTGGTGGCCCCACTGTCACAGGCCAGCCCACAGACCACGCCCGCCAGCGAAAGCGACCTGTCCTACAGCATCGGCGCCAGCGTGGGCGAACGGCTGCGCCAGGAGGTGCCGGGCTTGGAGCTGGATGCACTGGTCGAAGGCCTGCGCCAGGCCTATCAGGGCCAGCCCCCACGCCTCGACAAGTCGCGTATGCAGGCCATCCTGCAGCAGCATGACGAACAAGCCAGCGCCGCCGCCGAGCAGGCCGAGGTCGACAAGCAACTGGCCACGGAGAAGCGCTTCATGGCCAACGAGCGCGCCCGCGCCGGCGTGCACGAGCTGCCCGAAGGCATTCTCTACAGCGAACTGGCCAGCGGCAGTGGCGCACAGCCCGAACCCAGCGGTAGCGTGCAGGTGCGTTACGTGGGGAAACTGCCAGACGGCACGGTGTTCGACCAGAACCAGCAGCCCCAATGGTTCAAGCTGGACTCGGTGATCGAAGGCTGGCAAGTGGCACTGCCGAACATGAAGGCTGGGGCGAAATGGCGCCTAGTGATCCCATCGGCGCAAGCCTATGGCGCGGAAGGCGCGGGCGACCTTATAGCGCCCTACACCCCCCTGGTATTCGAAATCGAGTTGCTGGCAGTCGCCAACTGAATCAGGCCTGCACGACGTCTTCCTGCTTGTGTGCGTTGTGCAGCACTTCGATCAGGCAGTCTTCGAGTTCGAAGCGCTCGTGCAGCAGGCTGCCGAGCTTGCCGAGCTTCTCTGCGAAGCGTTCGGTGTCGGTGCATTCGCCCTTTTCGCAGTGGTCATTGAATGCCAGTGCGATCTGGGTGATATCGTTGATGCGCGGGTTGATCTCTTCGGCCAGCTGGAGGGCCTTTTGATCACCGAAAGCCTTGGCTTCGGTCACCAACTGCTCGCTGACCTCGAAATGCCACGCCGACACATAGTCGACCAGCACCGCGCAGAAGTCGCGGTTCTTGTCCTTGTCGGCGAACGCCGGACGGACATCGCGCAAGGTACGAAAAGCCTGGACCAGCTCCTCTCGCTCCTCGAGCCAACGATCGATCAGCTTGTGAACACCGCCCCAGCGTTCCTGAGCGTTCTGGCAACTATCGAGCATGGCGATCTCTTCCCTTTTGGATAGATGCCGCTGCACTTAATGACACAAGTCCGTGGCACAAAAGTGACGTCAGCAGAACGGCATCGAACAGGTGTGTTTTCGGTATGCGTGCTGGGAGATTATTCCCGCACGTCTTGCCCTTCAAGGTACGCAGCACACAAGTTTCATACAAGCGTTTAATACCGTTCCTACAACCCACTGGTCGAGCCATGACTTGCACATTGCTCTGGATCAAGCCGTGACAAGCTGGCGGAAGCGATACGTCAGCAACCAGGACACCGGGGGTACGGCCAGCAGCACGAACGACAACAGACTCCACTCTGGCAGGGTCAGGTCCAGGAAGCTCCAACTGATCGACACGCAGTCCGGCCCACCCAACAGCAGCCGGCCCAGCACGTCGCCCACGGGCTGGTCGAGCAGCGGCCCAGGTGGCAAAGGACAGCCCGCCGGAGGCAGCACCTCGCCTTGCAGCCACACTTGCCGACCCGCCAGCCATACCCCAGCCAACGCACACAACGCCGCCAGCCAGGCATATCTACGCCGCCCACGACGGCGCGGCCCATGCACCAACGCCAACAGGCACACCAAGGCATACAGCGCGAGCATCAGCCGCTGGCTAAGGCACAACGCGCACGGCGCCAGCCCAACAATCGGTTCGAGCCAATACGAACCCGCCAGCACGCTCAACGAGGCAAGCAAGCCGGGAAAGAAAAAGCTGCGCAGGCAGGCCAGCGACATGGGGTGTCCGCGAATAGGGAAAGGGTTCTGAACGGTAGAGGAAACGCGCGCTTTGTATCAAGGCGCTACAAGGCGGATTCGTCGCTATTTGGCAATGAATCGACACCGATGCGGGTAGGAGCTTTCTGAGAGATCCGTAAGTAGTATCAGCCTATACCCGCAAGAGCAGGTGGAACTGCCCGCTGGCCCGCGCCTGGCGTGGGCCAGCACAGCCTTATGCGCGCACGCCTTCAGGCAACGGCAGGGCTAGCAGGCGCTCGTCCAACAACCCCAGCCCTTCCTGGAACAACTGATTGCTGCGCTCGGTCTCACCCAACCCTGCCAGCAAGCGGGCCAGTTCTGCGCAGGCCTCAGGATTGCGCTCCATGCGCAGGCTGCTTTCGAAGTAGTCCCGGGCTTTGCCCCACAAGCGGTTCTGCAAGCTCAGTCGGCCCAGCGTCAACAACAGGCTTGGATCCTGTGCATGCTCCTTGAGCCAGCCCTCGGCGGTCTGCAACTGACGCGCCGGGTCGTCACCACGTACCAGGCCATACAACCGCGCCAGATGGCTTTCGTAACCACGCTTGAGGGCGGCGCGTAGCGCCTGTTCGGCTTCACCCTGAGCCCCCAGCTGACGCAGTTGCTCGGCGTAGGCCAGAACTAACTGCGGCTCCTGGCGCTGCGCGGCGGTCAGCTGTTGCCAGGCACGCTCCAGGGCTTGGCGCGCGGCCTGCTGGTCTTCACCACGGGTGGCGGCCAGGTTGAGGTTCTGGCCCCATGCGCGTTGCTCGAGCATAGCCAGCTCGCTGGCCGGCAACACCTTATGCTTGCGCAGCTCAGGCAACAGACGGATCAGCGCCGGCCAGTCGCCACGTTCCTGGTGCAGGCGTTGCAACAGGCGCAGCACCTGGGCGTTGTGCGGGTGACGCTCATGCATGGCCTGCAGGGCTTCAAGGGCGCCTTCGGTCTCGCCGCGGTCCATCTGCAACTGAGCGTGAGTCAGGGCTACGGCAAGCTCGGCCTGAGGCTGGCGCTCCAAGGCGCGCTCCAACAAATTGTCACGCTCCTCGACACGGCCCAGCTCGTTCGCGGCGCGGGCTGCGCCGAGGTAGTACAGCAGCGGCTGGCGGTCGGACTCGGCGGCCCGTTGCAGGTGGCGCTGGGCACTGGCCCAGCGGCCTTCGGCCAAATCCAGCTGGCCTTGCTCGACAGCAATACGGGTGCGGCGGCGACGGTTGCGCCCCGACCACGGGTTGACCGCACCGGTCGAGGTCAGCACCAACCTCACCAGATAGCGCAGCAGCAACAGCAGCAGGACCAGCACCACCAGCGCGCCCAGCGCCGCCCACAGGCCGGACTGGTAGCGGAAGCCGCCATAGGCGATCAGCACGTAGCCGCTATGCTTGGCGATGGCAATGCCCAGCGCCGCGGCGATCGCGATCGCCAGCACCGCCAGCAGGTAGACGCGCTTCATGGCTTGGTCCCCTCGGCTTCGGCCGGCAAGTGGCGGCGCTGGATGTAAGCCTGCACCGCAGCCAGGCTCTCGCTCAGGTCAGGCGTGACCACCGAGACCGGCTGGTCGGCCAACTGGTTGAGACTGTCGAGCATCGCCTTGCTCTGCGGGTTGTCCGCATTGAAGTTGGCCAGCAACACGCTGCGCGCATCGTCCAGGGCCTGCCGGTAGACCTTTTCCTCGCCATTGAGCGCCGCCCATTGGGCCTGCTCGATGGTCAAGCTCAGGGCCAGGCGCAACTGATTGAGCGATTGGCCCGAGAGCAGCGGACGCACGTTATCGTCGGCGTTGAATTCGATGTGGAAGTACTTGGAAATCTCGGCCCACCAGCGTGACCAGCGGCTTGCACCGTCACCGTCGCCCGTCAGCGCACCGAGCGCATCGGCGTTGCTGGCGAACTCGGGAGACTGCGCGCTGAGTTGCTGGACCAATTCACGCTGCGCGGCCAGCTTGAGGAACAGCCCGGTGCGGTCGGGCTGCTGAGTGCTGTTCAGCGTGGCCAGGCTGCGCGCCAGTTGTTCGCGGGCGGCGAAGGCGCCTGGGTCACTCTGCTCGCGCAGAATCTCGTCGGCGCCTTCCACCAGGGCCTTGGCGCTGGTGATGTCCTGCAACGCCGACAGGCGCAACGTGGCCAGGCGCAGCAAGTGCTCGGCCTCGGCCAGGCGCCACTCCTTGCGGCTCTCGCCCAGTACGGTTTCCAGGCGCTGGCTCAGGCGCTGCTGGTCGCCCTGTAACTGCGCCACCAGTCGGCGGCGGTCCTCCAGCTCGCTGGCCGGCGGCAAGCTGGCCAATTGAGCAGTGAGTTGTTGCTCACGCTGCTGCAACGCATCGGCGCGCTGGTTGAGGGCTTGCAGGTGCTCACCCTGGCCTTGTTCGCTGCCTTGTAGCTGACGCACCTGCCAGACGCCCCATCCGCCCACCGCGACGCCGGCAGCGCCGACCAACAGGGCCAGCAGCGCAAGGCCGGTGCCGGAACGACGGGCTGGCGTGGCAGTGGATGTTTCCGGCGCATCAGGCGCCGCAGGTTGTTCGGTGTGGGACAAGACAGTTTCGCTCACGTATCCATCCTTTGCATGGTGGCCCAGCGCTCTTGAGCGTGGTGCCTTAAAGGGCAGGCGCAGCGGTACGCTGCACGGCTGCCAGCAAGGCCGCGGCACCTGCGCCACGGCAATCCACAATCTGCAGGGCTCCCAGCTCGCGAGCCTGGTCGGCAACACGCGGGCTGGGGACGAACAATGGCAGGCATGAAAGCCTTGGCCAATCCGTACCTGCTATCTGCTGCAAGTGTGCAAGACCCTGCCCACTGCTGACCACTAGGCCGTTGAGGCGTTCCCCATCGATCCGACGCGCCAGCGTGCCCGGCGGGTACGTTGGCAGGCAGCGACGATACAGTTCCAGATAATCGACACTAGCACCTTGCTCTGCAAGACGCTCGGCCAGCAGTTCGCGACCTCCCTGGCCCCGCACGATCAGCACCTGTGACGCCGGGGCCGCCAACACCTGGCGCAAGGTCGCCAGCGCCAGCAGCGCTTCGCTGTCATCGCCCGCCGAGGGAAACGCTACCGTCAGCCCGCGCGCCTGGAGAATCCGCGCGGTCGCTTCGCCGACGGTGAACCAACCGGTGGCGGGCAAAGCGCTGCCGGCCTGGTCGAGCTGTTCGAGCAACAGGCGCGCTGCAGGCTTGCTGACCACAATGATCGCCTGAGCCTGGGCAACCTTGGCCAAGCCCTGGCGCAACGCTGCGTCCGGCGCCAGGGGCTCGATCGCCAACAACGGCAGGCTGGCACTGGTGATGCCCGCCTCGGCGAGGGTCTGGGCCAGTGCCGCACACTCCTCTTCAGGGCGGGTCAGCAGCAGGCGCCAGCGGCTCACGGATGGCCGGCCTCACCGTAGACCGCCTTGAGGATCGCCTCGGCGCCCTGCCCCAGCAGGGCATCGGCCACTTGCATGCCCAAGGCTTCGGCGCTGCCACGCGGGGCTCGCGCGTCGGCCACCAGCAAGGTGCTGCCGCAGGGCTGGCCGACCAACCCACGCAGCCACAACTGCTCACCTTCGAGCACCGCGTAACAGGCGATCGGTACCTGGCAGCCACCGTTCAGGCGCTTGTTCAGGGCACGTTCGGCCACGACCCGATCGGCAGTGTCGGCATGGTGCAGAGGTGCCAGCAGCGCGTGAATCTGCGTATCGGTACTGCGGCATTCGATGCCTACCGCACCCTGCCCGCCCGCAGGCAGGCTATCTTCGACGCTGAGGGTCGAGGCGATGCGCGCCTCGAAGCCCAGCCGGATCAAACCGGCAGCGGCGAGGATGATGGCGTCGTACTCGCCAGCGTCGAGCTTGGCCAGACGGGTGTTGACGTTGCCGCGCAGGAACTGGATTTTCAGGTCTGGACGGCGCGCCAACAACTGGGCCTGGCGGCGCAGGCTGGAGGTCCCGACCACGCTGCCAGCCGGCAGCGCGTCGAGACTGGCGAAGGTATTGGAGACGAACGCATCGCGCGGGTCTTCACGTTCGCAGATGCAGTACAGGCCCAGGCCCTCGGGGAAGTCCATGGGCACGTCCTTCATCGAATGCACGGCGATGTCGGCTTGGTTTTCCAGCAGGGCGGTTTCCAGCTCCTTCACGAACAAACCCTTGCCGCCGATCTTCGCCAGCGGCGCGTCGAGCAACTTGTCGCCACGGCTGACCATCGGCACCAGGGTGACCCGCAGGCCGGGGTGCGCCTGCTCCAGGCGGGCTTTGACATACTCGGCCTGCCACAGGGCCAAGGCACTTTTACGGGTGGCAATGCGGATTTCGCGAGTGGACATGAAGCGCCCCGATGCAGAGAAATGCTGCCGATGATAACAGCTCTGCCAGGCCGGCAAGCAGATGTGGGTCAATCGCAGGGGCGGCCCCTCCCCCACGCGTGCGAATACCCCACGCGCTTGCGTTCAGAGGGTCTGCATCATCTTGCGCACACCCGCAACATGGCGCCGGCTGACGGTCAGGGCATCGCCGTCCAGGCCTTTGAGATACAGCTGGAAATGCCCAAGCGGCGTGCGTTGCAGGCGTTCGATACGCTCACGGGCGACCAGTGCATTGCGGTGGATGCGCACGAAGCGCTCGCCGAACTCGTCCTCCAGCGCCTTGAGCGGCTCATCCAACAGCACCTCACCGGCCTCATGGCGCAAGGTGACGTACTTGTGGTCAGCGATGAAGTAAATCACTTGCGGCAGCGGGATCAGTTCGATGCCTTTGCGGGTCCGTGCGCTGATATGGCTGCGCGGGCCACCCGCGGTGTCACCGCCCGGACGGGTCAGGGCAGCCAGCTGGGCGCGGTTGGGTCTCTCGGCGCGACGCAGTGCATCGCGCAGCGACTGTGGCTGAATCGGCTTGTCGACATGGCTGAGGGTGCTGTCGCGAAACGCCTGGCTGCCGTATTCGTCGTCGCCAGTGCAGAACACCACCGCCGGCGGTGCATCGCGCTCGCATAGCCGGGCAGCAACCTGCAGGCCGTCCAGACCTGGCATGCCGATGTCCAGCAACACCACGTCAGGCTTGAGGCTTTCGATCAGAGCCAGAGCCTCTTCGCCGTTGGTGGCGCTGGGCTCCATCAGGGTGTAACCCTCCAGCTCGCCGAGCACCCGGCTCAGGCGCTCGCGGGCTTGGGGTTCGTCATCAACGATCAGGACATTCATAATTGCGCTGGATTCCTGAGTGAGTCTCGCACGGGTATAGCGTAGACAGGTGTGGGGTGACCATAGCCTCTGCACAAAAAGCCTTGATACTTGTTCATGCTGCGTTGAAAACAGCCTCGCAATGCTCGTGTACTCCAGCACACGGCGCTTGCTCGCCTGTTTTCGCCTTGCCTGACCTGCGTCTCATGACTTTTCATGCAGAGCCTAACGCGTCACGCTACAGACCGATGCGAAGGCCAAAGATTCACTGGCCTGGCAGAATCACCGCCAGTCCTTTGTCCAACTGTAGACGCTCCGTGGAACACTGCCGTTCATTCGTTGAATAAGCCTCACCCCCCACTTCTGGCACGATTCTCGCGACCGGCGCCCTGCGGTGGCGGGCCCAATCCTGCTATGATCGGCGCCACTTTTTTCCGTTCACGCCTTCAACGAGTGAATCCATGAGCACCGACAAGACCAATCAGTCCTGGGGCGGCCGCTTCAGTGAGCCCGTCGACGCCTTCGTCGCCCGCTTCACCGCCTCGGTCGATTTCGACAAGCGCCTGTATCGCCACGACATCATGGGTTCGATCGCCCACGCCAGCATGCTGGCGCAGGTCGGCGTACTCAGCGACGCCGAGCGCGACGCGATCATCGATGGCCTGAAGACCATCCAGGGCGAAATCGAGGCTGGCAGCTTCGACTGGCGCGTCGACCTCGAAGACGTGCACATGAACATCGAGGCACGCCTGACCGACCGCATCGGCATCACCGGCAAGAAACTGCACACCGGTCGCAGCCGTAACGACCAGGTGGCCACCGACATCCGCCTGTGGCTGCGCGACGAGATCGACGTCATCCTGGCCGAGATCACCCGCCTGCAGCAGGGTCTGCTGGAGCAGGCCGAGCGCGAAGCCGAGACCATCATGCCCGGCTTCACCCACCTGCAAACCGCTCAGCCGGTCACCTTCGGCCACCACCTGCTGGCCTGGTTCGAAATGCTCAGCCGCGACTACGAGCGCCTGGTAGATTGCCGCAAGCGCGCCAACCGCATGCCCCTGGGCAGCGCCGCGCTGGCCGGCACCACCTACCCGATCGACCGCGCGCTGACCTGCAAGCTGCTGGGCTTCGAAGCGGTGGCCGGCAACTCGTTGGACGGCGTCTCGGACCGTGACTTCGCGATTGAATTCTGCGCCGCCGCCAGCGTCGCGATGATGCACCTGTCGCGCTTCTCCGAAGAGCTGGTGCTATGGACCAGCGCGCAATTCCAGTTCATCGACCTGCCGGATCGCTTCTGCACCGGCAGCTCGATCATGCCGCAAAAGAAAAACCCTGACGTACCGGAACTGGTACGCGGCAAGAGCGGCCGCGTGTTCGGCGCCCTGACCGGCCTGTTGACCCTGATGAAAGGCCAGCCGCTGGCCTACAACAAGGACAACCAGGAAGACAAGGAGCCACTGTTCGACGCCGCCGACACCCTGCGCGATTCGCTGCGCGCCTTCGCCGACATGATTCCGGCGATCAAGCCCAAGCACGCGATCATGCGCGAAGCGGCGCTGCGCGGGTTCTCCACCGCCACCGACCTGGCCGACTACCTGGTACGTCGTGGCCTGCCGTTCCGTGACTGCCACGAAATCGTCGGCCATGCTGTGAAGTACGGCGTCGACACCGGCAAGGACCTGGCCGAGATGAGCCTGGACGAGCTGCGCCAGTTCAGCGACCAGATCGAGCAGGACGTGTTCGCCGTACTGACCCTGGAAGGCTCGGTCAATGCCCGTGATCACATCGGCGGTACCGCACCTGCGCAGGTGCGTGCGGCGGTAGTACGCGGCAAAGCGCTGCTGGCTTCGCGTTAAGCGGCAGCTGCAACACCCCGCGCGGGGCAAGTCGCATCGGTGCATCGATGCGGCTTGCCCCGCGCTCGTTTGCGCCTAGCGCTTGCCGCTCTTGATCATCTCCAGGAACGCTGGCATCGTCGCTTCCTTGTCCGCCACGATCTGCGCCATATGCGGGTTCTGGCGCAGCGTCTCGAGCAGCGCCGCTGCCTGCGGGAAGTCCGCCAGAAAATCGAGGTTCAGCACCTTCTTGCCCACCAGGCAGGCCAGGTCCACCGAGAAGCAGAACATCAGGTCAGCGATGCTCAGTTGTTCACCGGCCACATAGGGCGCGAAGCGTCCATTGCGCTTCAAGGTGGCGAACCCGGCCAACAGGTCGGCGCGCGCCCGCTCCTTGATCAACGGCTCCACTGCCGTGCCGAAGAACGCCTCGGCGTAACAGGTCCGCGCAGGCAGCTCGATGTACAGCTCGATCTCCTTGAGCAGCTCGCGCACCTTGGCCTGACCGAAGGCATCGGCCGGCAGCAGCGCCTTGCCGGGCTGGGTCTGCTCGATGTAGTCGAGGATCACGCCGGTCTCGCTGATGAAGCCATGTTCGGTCTCCAGCACCGGTATCTTGCCGCGCGGGCTGACTTTCAGCGCCTGGGGCGACTGACCACCGAAGAACAGCACCTCCTCGAAGGCCAGGCCTTTTTCCAGCAGGGCCAGCTTGACCATGTTGTAGTAGTTGCTGACCGCGAATCCATGAAGCTTGAGCATTGAACAGCCTCCAGGCCGTGTGGGGATGGCCCGGCTTTTATAGCCGCCTTGCCAAGCCTTGGCCAGCGCCATACCCGGCGTCGATGATCGGGCATTGCCGTGACGGGCATGGCACACTGTACGCCTCACCACAGGAGTATCGCCATGCGCGAGCGCAACGACATCGACAACAACGATGAAGAGGCCTTCACCGAGGCCACCCTCACCCAGGCCATCGAGAACCAGATCGAGAGCGGCGAACCGGCAGCGGCCAAGGCCACCTTCAACAAGTTGACCCTGGTCGGCTACGAACGCGAAGACATCCTCAACCTGATGGCCCACGTGCTGGCCATCGAGATCGATGCCATGCTCGACGAAGACCGCCCGTTCAACACCGAATGGTACGAAGGCGCCCTGCGCGCACTGCCCGAGCTGCCACCTGAGGCGGATCAAGGCGAGATCGAATAAGCCTGACTACACTCCTGGCTTCCATCCTTGTCTGGAAGTCAGGAGTCGAACCATGTCCTTCACCCCCGAACTGATCGCCGAACTGGAAGTCCTCGCCCTGTTCAACCTGGACAGCCACAAGGAAGGCATCAAGGTTCACAGCAATGCCTCCCCTGCCCTGATCGCCGCCGCCCAGCGCCTGCACGACAAACAGCTGACCGATCAACCCGATGGTGGTTACCTCACCAGCCTCGGCCTGGATGCCGCGCAAAGCGTCCAGCAACTGCTGACCATCCTCAAGACCCCGCAGCCAGCCTGAATCCCTGTCGACCGCTTCGCGGCACTGTCCGCGAAGCAATCGACGCAGCGCTGAATAAATGACGTCAAAAAACCATTTAACCCTTATCCGAGTTGCGCGCTCAGGCTAAACTCGCCAGTGCTTCCCCGGCCCGCCTGAGTGCCCCATGAACCACCCCCACGAAATCCGCCCCGATATCGCCCAAGGCATCGACCGCAAGGAGCTGTCACGCCTGCGCGCACGCTTCCTGAAGCTCAACCAGGGGCGGCTGGCGCGGGCGATGGAGGGCCTGTCCACGCGCCAGCAGCAGGTGCTGACGCTGCTGCCGCTGTTCTTCCACGTCAACCACCCGTTGCTGCCCGGCTATGTCTCCGGCAGTACGCCGGCCGGGGTGTCGGGGTTTGAGCCAGACCCGGACCTGCTGGCCGAGGCCCAGCGCCTGACGCGTTCGTTCACCTACCGGGCGCGCCACGGCAATTCACCCCAGCCGATTCACGGCCTGTTCCTGATGGGCAGCCTCGGCACCCTGGCCCAGGCCGAGCAGAGCGACATGGACCTGTGGGTGTGCCACGCACCGGACCTTGGCGAGCGCGCCCTGGCAGAGCTACGGCGCAAATGCCAGTTGCTCGAAGCCTGGGCTGCCAGCCAGGGCGCCGAGGCGCATTTATTCCTGATCGAGCCGCAGCATTTCGTGCAGGGCGAACGGGACAGCCAACTCAGTTCCGATGATTGCGGCACCACCCAGCATTACCTGCTACTCGACGAGTTCTACCGCACCGCCCTGTGGCTGGCCGGCCGTACCCCGCTGTGGTGGCTGGTGCCGGTGTATCAGGAACATGACTACCACGCCTACACCCAGACCTTGCTGTCCAAGCGTTTCATCCGCGCCCGCGACAGCCTCGACCTGGGCAACCTGGCGCATATTCCGCCCGGGGAGTACGTCGGTGCTGGCCTGTGGCAGTTGTACAAGGGCATCGATTCGCCCTACAAGGCGCTGCTCAAACTGCTACTGACCGAGGCCTACGCCAGCGAGCATCCCAACGTGCGCTGCCTGAGCCTGGCCTACAAGCAAGCGGTCTTCGCCAACCGCCTGGACCTGGACGCGCTCGACCCCTACGTGATGGTCTACAGGCGCATCGAGCATTACCTGCAACAGCGCGGCGAGCACGCGCGCCTCGAACGGGTACGCCGGGCGCTGTACCTGAAGGTAAACAAAAAGCTCAGCGGCCTGGCCCGTTCGCGCAGCGGTGGCTGGCAACGCCGGCTGCTCGCGCGGCTGGTCGAAGAGTGGGGCTGGGACGAGCGCCAACTGGCGCTGCTGGACAGCCGCAGCCAATGGAAAGTGCGCCAGGTAGCCGTCGAACGTCGCGAGCTGGTGGCCGAACTGAACCACAGCTACCGCTTCCTCACCCAGTTCGCCCGCCGCCAGAACGCCAACAGTCGCGCCGACCAGCGCGACCTCAACGTCCTCGGCCGGCGCCTGTACGCCGCCTTCGAGCGGCGTGCCGGCAAGATCGAGGTGATCAACCCTGGCATCGCACCGGACCTGGCCGAAGATACCCTCACCCTGGTGCAATCGCCCAACCGTAAGGAGCCCGGCACCCATCACTGGGGTCTGTACAACGGTAATCTGGGGGTCAACGAGTGGGAGCATTTCAGCCCACTCAAACGCTGTCGCGAGTTGCTTGAACTGCTGACCTGGGCCCATCGCAACGGTGTAATCGACAGCAGCACGCGCATCGCCCTGCATCCGGGCGCGAGCGACCTCAGCGAGTTCGAGCTGTTCAACCTGCTCGGCAGCCTGCAGCAGGCGATCCCGCTGCCGCTGGAGCCCGTCAGCGAAGTGCGCCTGCTGCAACCGAGCGTGGCCGATGACATCCTGCTACTGGTCAACGTCGGCATCGATCCGCTGCGCCATCACCGCGACTTGAACATCCTGATGACCACCGAGCGCACCGATTCGCTCAGTTATGCCGGGGTGCGCGAGAACCTGGTGCTGACACTCGACCAGATCACCCTCAACAGCTGGAACGAAGTGCTGGTGCATCGCTACGACGGCGAGCACGCACTGGTGCGTTGCCTACGCGACTTCCTCAACAGCCTTGGTCAGCGCAGCCACCGCCCGCGCGTTCGGGTGCGCTGCTACTGCCACAACCGCGCCCAGGCGATCGCCCAGCGCGTCGAAGAGATCTTGGACACACTGCAGTTGCTGCTGGACCAGCAGCTAAACCATCGCTACCTCTTGCAGGTGGCGCAGCACACCCACGTGCTTGAATTGCTGCCCGGCCAGGTGACCCTGGCCACCTTCGACCAGCATGACGCCGTGCTCGCAGCGCTGGGCGAGGAGCGCGGCGTCTACAGCCCACTGCACCTGGACAGCAACGCACTGCAGGACCACGACCTGCCGCTGGTGCTGGGGCAAGGCCAGCCTGGCTGTATCCAGGTGTTCTATCGCCTGCTTGATGGCTGGGCCGACCTCTACGTGCTCGATGAGCACAACGCCCTGTGGCAACAGCGCCTGCCCTTGCAGGACGAGCAACACCTGCTGCTGCCGTTGCAACGCTTCCTGCAATCGACCGTGGTCCGCCGCGACGCCCTGCTACCGCTGGACACCCTGCAACAAGCTTCGCTCGACATCACCTACCAACAATTGCTGCCCAGCGGCATTGGCAAGGCACGCAGCCTGGAACCACGCCTGGCACCCCAGGACAGCCCGAACCAGCCGTACTACGAGGTGCAGGCGATTCTCCAGGCGGGCGCGGGGGATGCGGTGCATGTGACACTGTACTGCGACCAGCAGGAGTTCTCGGAGCTTGAGCACGGCGACCAGTTGTACACCATGGTCGCCCGGCAAATCCTGCAGCAGCGCCGTAGCGCCGGTAGTTACCGCTGCTACATCACCGACCTGGATCTCTCCGAGCTGCTGGGCGACGAACAGGGCTCGACCAGCTTGTGCCTGCGCTACAAGCGTGAGCTTGAACAGGCACTCAACGATGGGCTGGAACACGTGCAGGCACTGTTGGAACCCTGAGTCGGTGCCTTAGAGGTCGAAATCACCCGCCGCTTCGGGCTGGTATTCGACCGCCAGCAGTTCGAGCTTGAGGGTCTTGCCACCTGGCGCCGGCCAGTCGATCTGGTCACCTACCGACAACCCCAACAGCGCACAACCGATCGGCGCGAGGATCGAGACGTTACCCTCGGGGCCAGCGTCCTTCGGGTAGACCAGGGTCAGGTGGTAGTCCTTGCCACTGGCGCTCTCCCGACAGTGCACGCGCGAGTTCATCGTCACCACGCCAGCCGGCACCTCGTCATGGCCGACCACCTGTTCGGCGCGGTCCAGCTCGTCCTGCAGGGCCAGCACGCCGGGGGTGCTCTCATCCAGGCTGTCGAGCAACCGCTCCAGGCGCTGTACATCCAGGCGGGTGAGGGTGAGGGAAGGCTTGGTGCTCATGATCCAGTCAGACTCCTTTGAACGGGCGATTTTCCTGAGGCAGATAAAGCAAAACCCCGCCCAAGGGCGGGGTTTGTGAATGCTTTGGCGTCATCGACGCAAGGCCTGACACTACCACAGCGGGGCAAATACTCAAGCCCACGCACCGGTTGTGGCTAGGCCTGCGCGCGTGCCTTGAGCGCCAGGGCCTCGCGGCAGATCTGCCGGCGCCGTTCGTCGTCGGCGGCCCGCCACTCGCGGATATGCTCGACGTGGCGGTGGCAACCCGTGCACACCCGCTGCTCATCCAAGCGGCACACGCTGATGCACGGTGATGGCACCGCAGGGCTGACATTGCTGTACAGCGGTTTGGCTGGCCTGGGCGTCGCGCTCATCTCAGATCTCGTCGAAGTCCAGCTTTTCGCCGGCACGTTCCCAGACGATGCGCTCAAGCATCTCGCCCAACAGCTCTTCGCTCTTCTCGCACACCCACTTGCCGCTCTCGTCGTCGTAATCGAAGTGGAAACCGCCCGAGCGGTCCGCCAGCCACAGTTGGCGCAGCGGTTCCTGGCGGCTGAAGATCAGCTGGCTGCCGTTGTCGAACTTGATGGTCAGGACACCCGCGGAGTTCTCCATGTCCAGATCCAGGCCGCTCTCGTCGAACAGATCCTCCAGGGCCTGTTGGGTCGCGTCGACCAGGTCGTGGAAACGCGCTTCGCTCAAACTCATTGCAAGGACCTCGAAAAATGGCTGCATACACGCAAGCCGGGCACGATAAGGGCGAAAGCTCCAAGCTACAAGTTTCAAGCCGCAAGAAAAAGCCGAGCGGACACTGGCCACTTGCGCTTGTCGCTTGATACCTGAGGCTTGTAGCCGGTCCTCCGGCCCTCGCATAGGCAATCGGGTGGTCGCTGGGTATACTCGGGCGCAATACTGCATATTTCCAAGGATTTCACCCATGAAACGCCTGATTTCCTCACTCGCGGCACTGGTCGCGGTTGCCTGCCTCGTTTCCGCCTGCGGTCAGAAAGGCCCTCTGTACCTGCCTGAAGATGGCAAGGACGGCAAAGCCTCGAAAAGCTCGCACCAGCACAAGCATGCGCATCCCGCCCAGCAGCAAGACGACGCGGACCAAGCGCTGCCCGAGCAGTAAGGAAATCCCATGGACGCATTCAACTACCGCGACGGTGAACTGTTCGCCGAAGGGGTGTCGCTGTCGGCCATTGCCGAACGCTTCGGCACGCCCACCTATGTGTATTCGCGCGCCCATATCGAGGCCCAGTACCGCAGCTACACCGATGCCCTGCAAGGCACCGAGCATCTGGTCTGCTTCGCGGTCAAGGCCAACTCCAACCTGGGCGTACTGAACCTGCTGGCGCGCTTGGGTGCAGGTTTCGACATCGTCTCCGGTGGTGAGCTGGAGCGGGTACTGGCCGCCGGCGGGCGCGCCGACCGCGTGGTGTTCTCCGGTGTAGGCAAGACTCGCGAGGACATGCGCCGCGCGCTGGAAGTCGGCGTGCACTGCTTCAATGTCGAGTCCACCGACGAACTCGAACGCCTGCAACAGGTGGCCGCCGAGATGGGCAAGGTTGCCCCGGTCTCGCTGCGGGTGAACCCCGACGTCGATGCCGGTACCCACCCGTACATTTCCACCGGTCTCAAAGAGAACAAGTTCGGCATCGCCATTGCCGACGCCGAAGCTATCTACGTGCGTGCCGCACAGCTGCCGAACCTGGACGTGGTCGGTGTCGACTGCCACATCGGCTCGCAACTGACCACCGTCGCGCCGTTCCTCGATGCACTGGATCGCCTGCTGGTGCTGGTCGACCGCCTGGCCGAGTGCGGCATCCACCTGCGTCACCTCGACCTGGGCGGCGGCGTCGGCGTGCGCTATCGCGACGAGCAACCACCGCGTCTGGCTGACTACATCGAGGCGATCCGCGCGCGCGTGGGCGAGCGCGACCTGGCCTTGGTGTTCGAACCGGGCCGCTACATCGTCGCCAACGGCGGCGTGCTGCTGACCCGCGTCGAATACCTCAAGCACACCGAACACAAGGATTTCGCCATCATCGATGCGGCGATGAACGACCTGATCCGCCCGGCCCTGTACCAGGCCTGGATGGGCGTCAGCGCGGTCAAGCCACGCGAAGGCGAAGGCCGCAGCTACGATCTGGTCGGCCCAATCTGCGAGACCGGTGACTTTCTGGGCAAGGAGCGCGTGCTGAACCTGGCCGAAGGCGATCTGCTGGCAGTGCAGTCCGCCGGCGCCTATGGTTTCGTCATGAGTTCGAACTACAACACCCGTGGCCGCTGCGCCGAAGTGCTGGTCGATGGCGACCAGGCCTTCGAAGTCCGCCGCCGCGAGACAATTGCCGAACTGTTCGCCGGCGAAAGCCTGCTGCCGGAGTGAACTTATGCTGCTGCGCTTTACCAAGATGCACGGGCTGGGCAACGACTTCATGGTCCTCGACCTGGTCAGCCAGCATGCCCACATCCAACCCAAGCACGCCAAGCAATGGGGTGACCGCAATACCGGCATCGGCTTCGACCAGTTGCTGATCGTCGAGGCCCCGAGCAACCCGGACGTGGACTTCCGCTACCGGATCTTCAACGCCGATGGCTCGGAAGTCGAGCAGTGCGGCAACGGGGCACGCTGCTTCGCCCGCTTCGTGCTGGACAAACGCCTGACTGCCAAGAAGCGCATCCGCGTCGAAACCAAGGGCGGCATCATCGAACTCGACGTGCGCAACGACGGGCAGATCTGCGTCGACATGGGCCCACCGCGCTTCGAGCCGGCCGACATCCCGTTCGTGGCCGACGCGCAAGCGCCGAGTTACCCGCTCGAAGTCGACGGCAAGATCTACCCGATCGCGGCGGTGTCCATGGGCAATCCGCATTCGGTGCTGCGCGTGGACGACATCCGCAGCGCGCCGGTGCATGAACTGGGGCCGAAGATCGAGCACCATCCGCGCTTCCCACAGCGGGTCAATGCCGGCTTCATCCAGGTCATCGACCGCCACCGCGCCAATCTGCGAGTGTGGGAACGCGGTGCAGGGGAAACACAGGCCTGCGGTACGGGCGCCTGCGCTGCCGCAGTCGCGGCCATCGCCCAGGGCTGGATGGATTCGCCGGTCACCCTCGACCTACCAGGCGGACGCCTGCACATCGAGTGGGGTGGCCCTGGCCAACCGGTACTGATGACCGGCCCGGCCGTACGCGTCTTCGAAGGACAGGTTCGTCTCTAAGCGAGTATCCGTCATGACCGATCAGCCCAAGGTTGCACCCCAGCTCGATGCCGACGCGGTGGTTGCCTATCTGCGCGCCCACCCCACGTTCTTCGCCGAGCATGACGAGCTGCTGATCGAGCAGCGCATTCCCCACCAGCGCGGCGACAGCGTGTCGCTGGTGGAGCGCCAGCTCAAGCTGCTGCGTGACCGCAATATCGAGATGCGCCATCGCCTGTCGCAACTGATGGATGTGGCGCGCGACAACGACCGGCTATTCGACAAGACCCGCCGGCTGATCCTCGACCTGCTGGACGCGAGCAGCCTGGAAGAAGTGGTCATGGCAGTCGAAGACAGCCTGCGCCAGGAGTTCCAGGTGCCCTTCGTCAGCCTGATCCTGTTTGGCGACAATGCCGCACCGGTAGGGCGCTGGGTCTCCGGGGCGGAGGCGCAGCAGGCCATCGGGGGCTTGATCGGCGGCGGCAAGACTGTCAGCGGCAGCCTGCGCGAACACGAACTGGCGTTCCTGTTCGGGGGCGAGCAGCACAAGGAGGTCGGCTCCAGCGCCGTGGCCACCCTCGAATACCAAGGCCTGCACGGCGTATTGGCGATCGGCAGCCGCGACCCTCAGCATTACAAGAGCAGCGTCGGCACCCTGTTTCTCAGCTATATCGCCGAAGTGCTCGGCCGTGTAGTACCGCGCTTCACCCACACGCTGCGCCCGGTTCGCTGATGGAGCGCCAGCTGGAGGCTTATTGCGCGCACCTGCGCAACGAGCGCCAGGTGTCCGACCATACGCTGCAAGGCTACCGCCGCGACCTGGAAAAGGTTATCGAATACTGCAACAGCCAAGGCATCGCCGGCTGGGGCGCGTTGCAGGTCCAGCAGTTGCGCCAACTGGTCGCCCGCCAGCATCACCACGGCCAGTCCTCGCGTAGCCTGGCACGCCTGCTCTCGGCGGTACGCGGCCTGTACCGCTACCTCAACCGCGAAGGCCTGTGCCAGCACGATCCGGCCAATGGCCTGTCGCCGCCCAAGGGCGAGCGGCGCCTGCCCAAGGTGCTGGACACCGACCGCGCCCTGCAACTGCTGGACGGTGGCGTGGATGACGACTTCATCGCCCGCCGCGACCAGGCCATCCTCGAACTGTTCTATTCCTCGGGCCTGCGCCTGTCGGAGCTTACCGGGCTGGACCTGGAACAGCTGGACCTTGCCGCAGGCCTGGTACAAGTGCTCGGCAAGGGCGGCAAGAGCCGCGTCCTGCCAGTCGGGCGCAAAGCCCGCGAGGCCCTGCACGCCTGGCTGCGCCTGCGCGGTATCGGCAACCCACAGGATGCGGCAGTGTTCATCACCCGCCAAGGCAAGCGCCTGAGCCCACGGGCCATCCAGTTACGGGTCAAGACAGCCGGCGAGCGCGAGCTAGGCCAGCATCTTCACCCACACATGCTCCGCCATTCCTTCGCCAGCCACCTGCTGGAATCGTCCCAGGACCTGCGCGCAGTGCAGGAGATGCTCGGGCATGCCGACATCAGCACTACGCAAATCTACACCCACCTGGACTTCCAGCATCTGGCCGCCGTGTACGACAGCGCCCACCCAAGGGCCAAACGCAGCAAAGGCACAGACTCATGAGCATCAAGCTGATCACCTTCGACCTCGACGATACCCTGTGGGACACCGCACCGGTGATCGCCAGTGCCGAAGTCGTCCTGCGTGACTGGCTGCACGCCAACGCGCCAATGTTGGGTGGCGTGCCGGTCGAACACCTGTTCGCCATCCGCGAGCGCCTGGTACAGGCCGAGCCCGCCCTCAAGCACCGTATCAGCGCGCTGCGCCGACGGGTGCTGTTCCATGCCCTCGAAGAGGTCGGATACAGTGAGAAACAGGCACTGGCGCTGGCCGACGAGGGCTTCGAGGTATTCCTGCATGCACGTCATCAGGTGCAGGTATTCCCCGAGGTCCAACCGATGCTGGAAGCCCTGCGCCAGCACTACACCCTGGGTGTGGTCACCAACGGCAATGCCGATGTGCGCAGGCTTGGCCTGGCGGACTACTTCCGCTTCGCCCTGTGTGCCGAGGACCTGGGCATCGGCAAGCCGGACCCGGCGCCGTTCCTGGAGGCGTTGAAGCGTGGAGAGGCGCCTGCCAGCGAGGCGGTGCACATTGGCGATCATCCGGGCGACGACATCGCCGGGGCCCAGCGCGCCGGGCTGCGCGCGGTGTGGTTCAACCCGCGCGGCGCGGCCTGGGCGGGCGAGCAGGCGCCTGATGCCGAGATCCAGCAACTGTCGCAGTTGCCCGAGGTCCTCGCGCGCTGGCGCTGAAGCCTCCGAGGCATGCCCACCGCGGCGTAACCAGCACGCACAAAAAAGCCCGCAGCGACGGCGGGCTTTTCTGCACTCAACCACTCAGATAGGGCGGCTGCCGTACTTGTTGTCCGGCTTCTTGGGCGGATCGGCGACCACGTTGGCCTCCACTTCCTGAACCTTGCCACCGCGGGCCAGGAACTCTTCCATGGCCTTGGCCAGGGCATCGCGTTCCTTCTGCTTGGCTTCCATGCTCGGCATCTCGTCTACCGAGACGGCCGCCTTGGACTTGCCCTTGGCGGCAGGCGCCGGGCTGCTGTCGTCATCGCCGGAATCTTCCGCGACGTCATCAGTTGCCGCTTCAAGGCCTTCATCGCCCTCGTCTTCGTCGCCTACTTCCAGGTCGTCGTTTTCCAGATCGTCGTCGCTCATGTTCTACCTCATGACTTGCGAAAAGCAGGTTAGTTATAGACCGGTGCAGCCGTAGACCGGCGGCTATCGGTGAAAATTCAACTGGCCGTGGGTTGGCCACTGCCTTGGGTGTCCGCCTCCTGATGGGAGGCCCGGCACCCTGCAGGCCCTGCTCCTGGCAGGCCCTGACGAAATCGTTTTGACCCTTGCTGGCCACAGGCTACTAGCAAGCCTAGCAAAGGGTGACAAAGTGTGTGGGCTGCGCGTGCAGCACCCTTCGGCGCGCATTCTAGCGCGCTCGGAGAAAAAGCAAAGCACCAGAAATGCACTAGGGGTTGTAAGTTTTGTACCCACGTCGCGAACACCACCACGAAACCGTTTGCCCGGCCTGAAGCGGCAATTTACAGACAAAAAAATGCCCGGCAAGCCGGGCAAGTTTTTTTGCGTGGCGGTTACAGGTTGTAGCCGCGCTCGTTGTGCTGAGCAAGGTCGAGGCCGACCGACTCTTCTTCTTCGCTGACACGCAGCCCCATCACCATGTCCAGGACCTTGAGGATCACGTAGGTGACGATGGCGGTGTAGACCACGGTGAAGATCACACCCTTGGCCTGGATCCAGAACTGCGCACCGATGTCGGTGACCGCACCGAAGCCGCCCAGGGCCGGTGCTGCGAACACGCCGGTGAGCAGCGCGCCGACGATACCGCCGATGCCGTGCACGCCGAAGGCGTCGAGAGAATCGTCATAGCCCAGCTTGCGCTTGAGGCTGGTGGCGCAGAAGTAGCAGATCACGCCCGACGCCAGACCGATCACCAGCGCACCCATCGGGCCCACAGTGCCGGCAGCAGGGGTGATGGCCACCAGACCTGCGACCACACCCGAGGCGATGCCCAGTGCGCTCGGTTTGCCGTGGCCGATCCACTCGGCGAACATCCAGCCCAGTGCGGCGGCGGCGGTGGCGATCTGGGTCACCAGCATGGCCATGCCGGCGGTGCCGTTGGCTGCGGCGGCGGAACCTGCGTTGAAACCGAACCAGCCGATCCACAGCATGGCCGCGCCGATCAGGGTGTAGCCCAGGTTGTGCGGGGCCATCGGGGTGGTTGGGTAGCCTTTGCGCTTGCCCAGCACCAGGCAGCAGATCAGACCTGCGATACCGGCGTTGATGTGCACCACAGTGCCACCCGCGAAGTCCAGTACGCCCCAGTCCCACATCAGCGCGCCGTCACCGCTCCAGACCATGTGCGCGATGGGCGCATAGACCAGGGTGAACCACACGGTCATGAAGATCAGCATCGCCGAGAACTTCATGCGTTCGGCGAAGGCACCGACGATCAGCGCCGGGGTGATGATCGCGAAGGTCATCTGGAAGGTGATGAATACCGCCTCGGGGAACAGCGCGGTAGCCGACGTCAGGCTGCTGGGCGTCACGCCGCTCAGGAATGCCTTGGACAGGCCGCCGACGAAGGAATTGAAGTTGAGTACGCCTTTTTCCATACCGGTGGTATCGAAGGCCAGGCTGTAGCCGAACACCACCCACAGGATGCTCATCACGCCGGTGATGGCGAAGCACTGCATCATCACCGACAGGACGTTCTTCGAACGCACCATGCCGCCGTAGAACAGCGCAAGGCCGGGAATGGTCATGAACAGCACCAGCGCCGTGGCGGTGAGCATCCATGCGGTGTCACCGGAGTTCAGCGCCGGGGCAGCAGCTTCCTCGGCCAGGGCCAACCCTGGCATTACGAGGGACAATAGGGCTCCTAGCCCTGCGATCTTGCGCAGAGTCATGTTGTTTTCTCCTGGGGCGTTGGGTTTGGTGAGGCTTTTTTGTTGGCGCTTAGATCGCGTCGGTATCGGTTTCGCCGGTACGGATGCGGATCGCCTGCTCCAGATTGACCACGAAGATCTTGCCGTCACCAATCTTGCCGGTGTTGGCTGCCTTGGTGATGGCTTCGATTACCCGATCAAGGTCCTTGTCGTCGATGGCGACATCGATCTTCACCTTGGGCAGGAAATCGACCACGTATTCGGCGCCGCGGTACAGCTCGGTGTGACCCTTTTGCCGGCCGAAGCCCTTGACCTCGGTCACGGTGATGCCCTGCACGCCGATTTCCGACAGCGATTCGCGCACGTCGTCCAGCTTGAACGGCTTGATGATGGCAGTGACTAGCTTCATGAAACTCTCTCCCGATTTGGTGGACTTGCCCCAGGAAAACAAACCCGTCTCAAGTCTAAGCGCAGCGCCTGGCTTTGTAACGCATCGTCGGCTCCATCCTCCCCGCCGAGACACGTTGCGGCTGTGACGAAGGACCTCATGGCTGGGCCTGCGCACTGCATGTTCTCAACGGACTGCATCAGTGCACGGCTCGATCAGGTCGTTGCAGAAACCTTGCCAGGTCCGAGAAACCCCTTAAAAACAGGTAGTTGCACGAAACAGTCGGGATTGGCCAGTCGCCAGCAGGCGCGCGACGCACAAAATCGGTGCGTTACAGGCAGCAGCCCTGCGCAAAAAGTGTGCAACACAAGGGGATACAGGGGCCGTGCTACACTCCCGCCCTTTCAGTGATCAGCGGATAGCCAACATGCTCGCGCCCAAAGCCTTTCTCGATGCCCTGAGCGACCAGGCCTCGCGCCTGTTCAGCAGCGACACTGCACAACCCCGCGCCGAACTCGAAAGCCAGTTCAAGGTGTTGATGCAGGGCGCCTTCAGCAAGCTGGACCTGGTCAGCCGCGACGAATTCGATAGCCAGATGGTCGTATTGGCCCGTACCCGTGCGCGCCTCGAAGCGTTGGAGAAGCAGGTGGCCGAGCTGGAAGCACGGATGGCACCGCCCGCTGCGGATTAACCCTCGCGACACACCATGTTCCCGATGAACGCCGGGGCACGCCCGGCCTTCACATGCACCGTCAGCACGGCGCAGCCAAGACGGGGCCGTAGGCTGATAGCCAAGTCCCCCGGTCTAGGGGAGAAGACTTACATGAAATTTCCTACATATAAGTTACACCATAAAAAATGAAACTTTGTTAATGCCCGATTATGGGTTGACTTACCCGCTATGCTTTCAATAAAGTTCACCCGCCCCGAAAACGGGCGCTTATTTCAACTCACGAAGAATTCAATGGACACAGTATCTAGTCGCTGCCTGGCCGCCCTTGGCTGCCAGGCATCTGAACCGGAACTCCGGGCCCGCCTCCCAGGTCGGGCAAGCCGCGCCAGAGCCTGATGCTCCGCCGTAGCTTGCCACACCGGGTGCCAGCCCGGTCGGAGGCAAGCTCATGAACCTCATCACCTTCATCCGCCATCGCCTGCAGACTCACTTGGGTCCGCTGCACGCGCCTGCCCACGCGGCTTCGCGCCCCATAGATCAGCCTATTACGCGTGGCCCACGACTACGCGTCACCTGGCTGGCGCCCTCCAGCCACGGCCGCTTGCGCCTGCACTGGCAGGTCGACGACAGCCGGGAACCTCCAAGTCGATAGCGCGCCCTGCTCTGCTTTGGCTGACAGGCGCGGTCATTACTGAAACTTGCTGACGTATGTAACAAACCCCGAACTTTAAACAATAAAGTTCGCGGACTCTTATTATCTAAGCATTTACAGAGCGCTCGAAAACATCATGGAATCAGCCAGTAGAACGTTCGCTGCCGATAATAAGACCGGCACTCGCCAGCGAACTGAAAACCGCCGGACATTTGGACAAGACCACCGATCGAACGATTGCGGCCCGACACTCGCGTACTCACCCGCCCCCGCGTGAGCCGGCTGTGTGTCGTGCCGCCTCCTGCGGCAGGAGCACAGCCAATGACCGTAAAAGACCGCAACACCCAAACTCGCGAAACCTACGCTGCCCGCGAAGCACGTAACGGACTTGCCGTCACCTTCGCCAACCTCGACGCCAGCGAACACGGCCTGACCGAGTATGAAGCCGCCAAGCGCCTGCAACGCGACGGTGCCAATCAGATCGCCCACGACAAACCCAAGCCTGCCTGGGTGCAACTGCTGCTGGCGCTGCACAATCCCTTCATCTATGTACTGCTGACGCTCGCCGCCATCAGTTTCGTGACCGACTACTGGCTACCTTTGCAAGCGGGCCAACGGGACGATCTCGACCTCACCAAGGTGATCATCATCCTGAGCATGGTCAGCCTCAGCGGCCTGCTGCGTTTCTGGCAGGAATACCGCTCGGGCAAGGCCGCCGAAGCGCTCAAGGCGATGGTCCGCACCACCGCGACCGTACTGCGACGCGACAGCCACGATCAACCTGCCCGCCTGCGTGAAGTGCCGATGAGCGAACTGGTGGCCGGTGACATCGTGCAACTGGCTGCCGGCGACATGATCCCCGCCGACATCCGCCTGATCGAGTCCCGCGACCTGTTCATCAGCCAGGCCGTACTTACCGGCGAAGCGCTGCCGGTGGAAAAGTACGACACCCTCGGCCACGTCGCGCAGAAGTCCGCCGCCGAGCCGGCCAGCGACTCCGGCAACCTGCTGGACCTACCCAACATCGGCTTCATGGGCACCAACGTGGTGAGTGGGCGCGCCCGCGCCGTGGTGGTGGCGACCGGCAAGCGCACCTACTTCGGCACGCTGGCCAAAGCCCTCGCCAGCTCGCGCAGCCAAACAGCCTTCGACCGAGGGGTGAACAGTGTCAGCAGCCTGTTGATTCGCTTCATGCTGGTGATGGTGCCGGTGGTGTTCGTGCTCAATGGCGTGGTCAAAGGTGATTGGGGCGATGCCTTCCTGTTCGCCCTGGCGGTGGCCGTGGGCCTGACCCCGGAGATGTTGCCCATGATCGTCAGCGCCAACCTGGCCAAAGGCGCCATCGCCATGGCCCGGCGTAAAGTGGTGGTCAAGCGCCTGAATGCCATCCAGAACTTCGGCTCGATGGACGTGCTGTGCACCGACAAGACCGGCACCCTGACCCAGGACCGCATCATCCTCGAACACCATGTCGACCCCAGTGGCCGCAGCTCTACGCACCTGCTGGCGCTGGCCTGGCTCAACAGCCACCACCAGAGCGGCGTGAAAAACCTCATGGACCAGGCCGTGCTGCGCTTTGCCGGCGAAAACCCCGAGTTCCAGCCGCCACATGCCTACACCAAGGTGGACGAGCTGCCCTTCGACTTCGTCCGCCGCCGCCTGTCGGTGATCGTCAAGGATGCCCTGGGCACGCACCTGTTGGTGAGCAAGGGCGCGGTCGAGGAAATGCTCGCCATCGCCACGCACCTCGAACAGGACGGCCAGCGCCTGCCACTGGACGAGGCCCGGCGCCAGCAGCTGCTGGCAACCGCCAGCCGCTACAACCAGGATGGTTTCCGCGTGTTGCTGGTGGGCACCCGGGAAATCCCCACCCAGCAACGCAAGACGCAGTACCACACAGATGATGAACGTGAGCTGGTGATCCGTGGCCTGCTGACCTTCCTCGACCCGCCCAAGGAAACCGCAGGCCCCGCCATCGCAGCCCTGCGCGAGATGGGCGTGACGGTGAAAGTGCTCACCGGAGACAACCCGGTGGTCACCTGCAAGGTCTGCCGCGAGGTGGGCCTGGAGCCCGGCGAGGCCTTGCTCGGCCAGGACATCGAGCACCTGGACGACAGCCAACTGCGCGCGCAGGTCGAACAGCGCACGGTGTTCGCCAAACTCACGCCGCTGCAAAAATCGCGGGTGCTCAAAGCACTGCAAGCCAATGGTCATACCGTCGGTTTCCTCGGCGACGGCATCAACGACGCCCCGGCCCTGCGTGATGCCGACGTGGGTATTTCGGTGGACAGCGGCACCGACATCGCCAAGGAGTCAGCCGACATCATCCTGCTGGAAAAAAGCCTGATGGTGCTCGAAGAAGGCGTGCTCAAAGGCCGCGAAACCTTCGGCAACATCATGAAGTACCTGTGCATGACCGCCAGCTCGAACTTCGGCAACGTGTTCTCGGTGCTGGTGGCCAGCGCGTTCATCCCGTTCATGCCGATGTTGGCGATCCACCTGCTGCTGCAAAACCTGATGTACGACTTCTCCCAGCTGTCGCTGCCCTGGGACCGCCTGGACAAGGAATTCCTGCGCGCACCGCGCAAATGGGACGCTCGCAACATTGGCCGCTTCATGCTGTGGATCGGGCCCACCTCGTCGATCTTCGACATCACCACCTTCGCCCTGATGTGGTACGTCTTCGCTGCCAACAGCGTGGAAATGCAGGCGCTGTTCCAGTCTGGCTGGTTCATCGAGGGGCTGCTGTCGCAGACGCTGGTGGTGCATATGCTGCGCACCCGCAAGGTACCGTTCTTCCAGAGCACTGCCGCGCTGCCGGTGATTCTCGCCACGGGGCTGGTGATGTGCCTGGGCATCTACATCCCGTTCTCGCCGCTGGGGGCGATGGTCGGACTGGTGCCACTGCCGTGGGACTACTTCCCTTGGCTGGCCGCCACCTTGCTGGGGTACTGCCTGGTGGCCCAAGGCATGAAGAGCCTGTACATCCGCCGGTTCGGCCAGTGGTTCTGACCTAGCGCTCGTTGCAGCAGGCGTGCAGGGATGCCGCCGCGCTGCCGATCCGATCACCGGCAAAACCTCGATGCACTTTTTCAGGCGGCGTGCCACACCGGCCAACTACGCTTCGCCAAGCCGCAGGATGCGGCTTTTTTCTGGCAAACCCCGGAGTGCCCATGTCCCTTGCCCTCGTTCACAGCCGCGCCCAGGTCGGTGTGCTGGCCCCCGCTGTCAGCGTCGAAACCCACCTGGCCAACGGCCTGCCCTCACTCACCCTGGTTGGCTTGCCCGAGGCCACAGTCAAGGAAAGCAAGGACCGGGTGCGCAGCGCCATCGTCAACGCCGGGCTGGACTACCCCGCCCGGCGCATCACCCAGAACCTCGCCCCCGCCGACCTGCCCAAGGACGGTGGGCGCTACGACCTGGCGATTGCCTTGGGCATCCTCGCGGCTAACGGTCAGGTGCCGGTGGCCACACTAGACGACATCGAATGCCTGGGCGAGCTGGCGTTGTCCGGTGCGTTGCGCCCCGTGCAGGGCGTACTACCCGCCGCACTGGCGGCGCGCGATGCCGGGCGGGCGCTGGTGGTGCCACGGGAAAACGCCGAGGAGGCCAGCTTGGCCAGCGGGTTGGTGGTGTACGCCGTGGGCCATCTGCAAGAACTGGTGGCGCACCTGAGCGGGCAATTGCCGCTGGCGCCGTATGCGGCCAATGGCCTGTTGCTGGAGCAACGCCCCTACCCCGACCTGAGCGAAGTGCAAGGCCAGGTGGCCGCCAAGCGCGCGCTGTTGGTGGCTGCGGCCGGAGCGCACAACCTGCTTAGATTGTGTAATAATGCACCAAAACCACAACGAGCATCCCCAATGAAGCCCAAGGCGTACAGCTACATTCGTTTCAGCAGCCCTGAGCAAGCGAAGGGGGATAGCTACCGGCGCCAGCGAGCAGCGGCGTTAAAGTACTGTGCGGAAAATGGCCTAGAGCTGGCCGATACCAAGGAGTACAGATTCTTTGATTCTGGAAGGTCCGCTTACACGGGCAAACACATCAGTGACGAAGGCGAGTTCGGCCGTTTCCTGAGTCTGGTTAAAGAGGACCGGATCAAGCCCGGCTCGTTCCTGCTTGTCGAGTCACTGGATCGGCTATCTCGTGACAAGGTGAACATTGCCCTGGGACAGCTCCTCAATCTGCTGGGGACTGGTATCAAGGTTGTGACCCTATCGGATAAACGAACCTATTCAAACGACTCTCCTGATCTGGCAACCGAATTGATTGTCAGCATTGCCGTGATGATGCGGGCACACAATGAGTCGAGCGAGAAAGGAAACCGGGTAGCAGAGGCTTGGCGAAAGAAGCGGGAGCTTGCACGATCGGATAAGACCCCAAACGGGGCTGCGTGCCCCTATTGGTTGAAGCTCGTTGACGGAGCTCATCAGCCCGTTCAAGAGCGTGTCGATGTGATCCGCCGGATCTTCGATATGACAATCGCGGGTTACGGCCAAACAGCGATTTCTCGAAAACTTAACGAAGATGGGATTCCAGTCTTCGGAAGCACGCGTTCGACGAGGGAAAAACCAAGGAACAAGAGCGGCTTGTGGGGCACTAGCTCTGTACAAAAAATCCTACAGAACCGAGCGCTGCTGGGCGAGTACCAGCCGACGCACTTAATAGGGCGCGTCCGGCAAAACGACGGCGACCCCATCCAAGGCTACTATCCGGAAGTCATCACCCAAGATGTGTTCTTGCAAGCGAAGGCTGCACGAGCACAACGGCAAACCAGCGGATCTACCAAGCAGTCGAGGAACTTCAACATTTGGCAGGGCATTGCCAAGTGCCAGCTCTGTGGCGATGCGATGCACTTGATCAACAAGGGACGGCCACCAAAGGGTTACACCTACCTGCAATGCTACTCAACCAAAAAGGGCAAGTGCGGTAACGGCAGCATCCGAATCGAACAGACTGAAGCCGTCTTCAAGGAAATCTTAACCAACGTGGACAGCATGTCGCTGATTCACGGACGAAGTGCCGAGGTACGCAAAAACCTAGAGGTCGAAGAAGGCAAGCTGGCGTTGATAGCCAACAAGCTTGAGCAAGCAATCGAAGCGCATACTGCCTACCCCTCGCTGAGTGGCGCCAAGCTGCTTCACGACTTGGAAGAAGAACACACCAAAATATTGGCTGCACGAGATGACCTGAGAGGGCAGCTGGCGTCGCATCGAGTTATCAACAAGGACGACTATTTCGAGCAACTTGATCTTGTAACCTACGAACGCAGGGCAGCTGCCAACGGCCTGCTAAAGCGACTGGGTATTCAGGTGCAGCTCAAACGCGATAACCCGAGCCGCTTCCAGTGCCGTGTGCTGGACAAGTCTGACGAAGCAACCACTGACGAAATACAGCAGATACTGTTCGGTGTCTTGTACGAAGACGGAAAGGTAACCACCCAAGCCCTAGACCCTGATATCTTCAATAGACAGGTCGAGCAAGGTGTAATCAGCTCCATTGCAGCCATCCGCGAACAGGAAGAAGATGGCGTCGGCTGGCAGTGGTTTAGCGGTAAACTGACACGATAATGGTTTGGGCAGAGGAAAGTACCAACACACAACAGGGCAGAGCTTGCCCTTCCCTAACGCTGCTCGGTGGCCGACAAATATCACCAATACATTAGGGCGGGAAGATTGAACCAAATGTGGGTCGGTGCCTAACCCCTGCGTCTGCTTGCAGCCAGCCCACCCAGCACTTCTACCGAATATCGCTGGCACGAAAAAGCCGCCTTGATGGCGGCTAAGAGCGTAAGCGTTTGATGGCTGACCCAATGGCTTCCGCGTTCGTATCGAGCGTCTGAAGGGCTCCCAGCACATTATGGTGGATGTGTGTCGAGCCACGCTGGCTGATCCATAACGAGACTTCTTCCAGAGCCGCCCTTATGGCGATCTGGTTTAGCATCAGAAGTTCAAGCGTGTCGGCGGTAGTAGCGGCCTTCTCATCCATGTCGAGCGTCCTATCTACGTAGTGGGGTTCTGCAAAAGCTCTCGCTTGATACGGTATACCGTGGCTACGCCTACATCCGCAATCTTGGCAATCTCTTCAATCTTGAAGCCATCCCGCTTCAGCAGGTCGGCCACCTTGTTCCACATCTTCTGATCTCGCCCCTTGCCGCCTACCTTTTCGCCACGAGCACGTTTCTTGTCTAGTCCCTGCTTGATTCGTTCAACCCGCTTCTCCTGGTCCAGGCGTGCCATAGTTGCCATCAAGTCGATCAGCATGCTGTTGATCACCTGCATCACCTGCCCCGTGATCCCTTTGTCGTTGACGAGCATATGGCTTGTGGGCAGATCGGCCACTACCAGTCGCAAGCGCTTGGATTCAATCACGCCCTTCAGGTGCGACCAGTCTTCCTGTGAAAGGCGGGATAGGCGATCAACCGACTCGACCAGCAATACGTCACCAGCAGAGGCGGTGTCCAGCAGGCGAGATAGTTCAGGGCGCTCCAGCTTTGTACCGCTCACGTTCTCTGCATAGATGCCAGCCACTTCCAGGCTGTTGTTCTTGGCGAAGTCCAGAAGTAGTTGCTTGGCTCGTTCTGCATCTTGATCTTTGGTGGATGCACGGAGGTAGAGATGGGCGTTGATCATGGATATTATCCTTTGTCCAAGATTCCTATGGACTAATGATAATCTATCGGTTGCCTATGTTTCAACTGTTGAATGATAGGTTCGGGTGTGGAGTTATCAGCGTCTCGGATAGCTCTACTCATTTGATAGGGCCCTGTCGAGCAAAGCACCATGCCACGAGCGGGGTTATGTCAGTGGCTGCTATCGAACAAAGCAGCCTTCATCAACGAGAGCTATCGGCCAAAAGCTGCCAGTCATGGGACCTCCCGCCCCAGGGCTATCCCGCAATGGCAGTCAGCCTCCGCCTATGCTGTGGCTGATATACAAATTGTTAGAGCGGTGCTAGCCTCCCCATATAACAATAAGAGCCTTCCTCCTATTTGCAGCACTCTTTAGCCTGCCTAGCTAGGAGCGCAAATTCTCAAAATCCTAGACTTTGAGCTTTCCGCTGAGCCACCAGTCTAGGTAGACAGGCAGAGACGTAGCAGCCCACGTTCGGCTATCGTCCTCATGGCTCCAAACGAACACGTCATTCCTACGTATGATTCCTGCTTGAATAGAAAAGGCGAATTGATCGCCGTTTCCAGCATCAGCAAAGAAGAGAAGACAATCAAACGGCATGTACAACTCTTTGAACTCGGTATTTTTTCTAAAACTCAGGTTATCTTCAATTATGCGGTTGAGCGACCAGACAAGACCGAGACCATACTCACCTTCGAGGCCGTCGGACTCTAGTAGAAGATTTTGTAGGTCACTTGGGAATCTGACGCCAATAGCCTTTTCAGCGGTTTGAATGGCTTCTTCAGATGCGCCGCTGCTAGTGGTTATGGCGCCACTGTGTCTTTCGAAAAGCTCCTGCCACATTTTATCAATTCCATGTGATGCCTACTTCAATGCGCTCCGCGAAGCGAGAGCTGTGTGAGGGAGTTATACACTGAATAGCCCCCTATTTCGTAGATGCACCGGTCATCAAGACTGTCCGCTTCTGGCCGATTCCTGCCCTTCACGAATGGGTCGATAGCTGCCGGTCGCGGTGCGAACCCTGCGCCGTGTCTCGGGGTAAAAGCTCACCAACAATGCCTCAAGCTGTATAAGCCATGTATTTTGTATGGTTTTTTTCGGCGATGGCCCACTCTGCTTAACCCGTGTGCGGCGAACCCCAATGTTTCCTGGGCTCCGGACGAGTGCAGTAGCTCAAGGACTGCGATGACGACGAGCAGGAGAGTAGTTGTGCATTGGTTTAGGCAATAGATAGCCGAGCCAGAGTTTCCCGCTCACATTCCCTCGAACAGAGCTGAGATGGACACGCCCAGGGCGTCAGCCAGTACCTTGATGGCGTTGATGGACGGGTTCGCACCGCCCGTCTCTATGCGGGACATGTAGGTCCTGGCGAAGCCGCATCGATCTGCAAACGCTTCCTGGCTCATGCCCATGGCAAGCCGCAGCTCCCGAACTCGGATGCCGAATTGATGCTGAAGCGCTGGGGAGGGAGGTGGTGCAGGCATTCCCCAATGCTGGGTTCATGTGATGTAATCGTGAACACACTAATCGTGACATCCGAGGGTTGGCCCCGCTGATGTCCAAAGGATCGAGGCTATGACCGAATTGGCTACACAATCCCCTACATCCCCCGCTGCGGTGTTCTTCAAGCCAGAAGCCATGGCGCACTTAGTCAGGTTGGTGCTCACGGATCGTTCTGCTGCTGCAACCCTGATTGCTCTTTGGTCGAACGTGGGAGAGGGTGGGACAGTGCGTGTGACACAAGCAGCCATCGCCCATGAGTGCGACATCACCCTACGCAGGCTCTCTAAGGACCTCGCCTATCTTGTTGATGGCGCTTGGATCGAGTTGGTGGAGGTGAGCTTCGAACCGGGTGGTCCGCTTGTATGCGTCGTTAACAAGTCCATCCTTCAGATGATGAAGCCCGAAGAGCTGGCTTGACGGTGCTGCTGGGCTGAGCAGGGCTAGTCTTTGGTCTACGCGGCGTGAGAAAAGCGTTCTGCTGCAATTGGCGGGAACTCTAGCCATGCGGGGAAGCGCTTGAAGGGCACATGCCAAGTTGTATAGCAAGGCTGCTCTAGGTACGCCTGACGGGCATGCTCCACCGCATCGGTAAGACTGTCCAGCACGGCATTATGAGCATCAAGTACCTGCTCTTCAGTGCACAGCCCCACGTCCAGCAGGGCTTGCCATGTTGGTTCAAGCGAGGCGTACAAGTTGTCGATGTAGGTCAGCCAGTCTGAACCATTGTCCTCCCAACTCCACTGGTCCGGAGCGGCAACTACTGGATTCAATGTCCTAAGGATAAGACGCTTCAGCACCCGGTTACGGATGTGGTCACGATCAATGTCCAGCCCCTGCAATACAGCTTGAGCCATCGGGACGATGCCCGGCTTCAGCTCTCGGCCCTTCACGTCATATACACCGTTAAGCAACCCATCCAAGTCTTCTGAAAGCAGGTGGGCCGGTGTACGCCACGGCTGGCCCTGATACAAGTACGACAGCGGCGACCAGACAGCACTGCCAATCTTCAGGAAGCGTGGGCGTGCTGTGCCTTGTTTATCATTGATCTGAACAAGGTAGATGCCTAACACATGCACCAGCGTCAACATGAATCGGCAGTTTTCCCGGTGCTGGCCATCCGACAACACCTCAACGAAACGTGCAAGTTCGTCGGCTAGTACGCCCAGCTCTGAATCTATGGGGCACTTGCTATAGTCGGGGGCTCTAACACTGGTCCGCCCCTGCTGGGTGGCATCCAGGATGTGCAACTCTTCAAACGTCAGAAGCTTGAGGTCAGCCAGCGTATACAGCTGGCCCAGCGGATTGTAGCCGTTATCGTCCGAGAGCAATTGCTCCTGCCGCCTGAATATGCTATTAGCCAGACGCAGGCGCTTTGTGCGTGGCGGAATCTTATCCAGTTCGTCTAGAAAGATATCCAGCTCAGGACCAAGGAAGTCGCAAATCTTCTGTAGCACCTGATCTTGGGTCATCCTCTTGGTGACGTCCCACTTCCGCTTACGCTCTGACAATGGAATTGAGGCGCCAGCCCAAGCGTTTACCGGCTTGTTGCCTTGCTTCTGGTTGAGTCGGCCTATACCAGTGAATAAGTTCTCCGGGGTAGTCAGGCCAACACTACCATCACGACCAACAAGAGGCTGAACGTGGCAAAGATGATATATATCTTTGCCGTGCTCACTGCCAGCCCAGCCGAATCGGCGCTCCCGGTAGTTGTACAAGTCATGAAGAGCGTGAAGTTTTGCAGCAGTCATCCCCTGATAGGTTTGAACTGTTCCCGCTCGTCTAGGATGGCTTAGAAGAAAGTAACCGAGGCCACACTCCTTCATTCGTTCGGTACGGCGCTCAATCTTCTTCTCTCTGGCTGTTAGGGTTGGAGCTTTCTGCTTCCGCTCTGCTGCTTTTGCACAAGTTCGAGTGCATGTTACTCGCCCGCCTGGCCTACGCTTGAACATCATGCCGCAATGAGTGCACGGGTACTCAAGTTGCTTTTTGCTGTTCTCGGTTGTTGCCATCGGTGTCCACGCTTGTAGGGATCAAGTTGTTAAGGCTGGCCAGTGTGATAAGAACATTCAGGCCGTGGGTTGGGTTGGTAATGCCACGCGATACCATAAAGGCAAGCAGGCGCGCACTAGCAGTTTCATTCAGTGAAATCCGCATATTCGTAATTCCGTAAATTAAGAGTTTTGTAAGACTGAAGAGAGGGAGGCCGCGTGGCAGTAAGGCTGCAGCCAGATATTGCGACAAATGCGTACCTACCTCGCATGAACCCTTAGCTATTATCCACCTTGGCCAAGATATCCATAACAGCTTGCTGGGTAACTCGCCAGTCAAATGCCATCTGCTCAATTGTGTAATACCGACAATTCTTGAGCACATAATCTACTAGTGCGACCTCTTCTACAGGCGTCAGTTGCAATATCTCAGGGACTACTGGCCTAGGGAGAACAGAATAGATATTGATGGGCTCGTCGTGTTTAGCTAGTCCAAGATACCGAGTCAATCGAGATTTCCCTGCAGGGTAAAACTCAATGTCATCAGTATTGCTCGGCATCGCTGACGAGTGAATAACACGCAAGATAGTGTTGGACTTTTTCTGTACTGCAAAGTAATTCAAATTTACTTCCTTTTAATATGTGTTTAACCTCACCCCCAATAACCGTATAAGTAGACGGGAACGCCCAAGTCCATTGCGAGCCTTGGTTTTTTATTCTGCTGTCATGTTTCACTGCACACTATCTGGCAAGTACGCATTGCTGAAACGAACGAAAATAGAGCAGGCGAGAAGAGACTTGCCGAAACTATTCGTGCTCAGAAGTTTAGAGATTTGGTAAGAAATGTGTTGCGATAGAGTTGGTGAGAAGCCCAACCGAAAGAGATAGTCCCACGATTTCCTATCCTGTCAAGGGGTTTCAGGCATTCATCGCAAAATAAAGTTTCGGGCGTTTCGGGGTAAGTATTCACGGAGCTGGCGACTGTATGAATCGTAACGTCCCCTATTGTACAGCCCGAGAACGGAGCTTGTGCTGTAGGTGCATATGCTTACAACCTGCTGTTCACCGGCCCTCCAGGCACCGGCAAGACCCTGCTCGCCAGCCGCCTGCCCGGCCTGCTGCCGCCGCTGGACGAGCGCGAAGCCCTGGAAGTGGCGGCGATTCGTTCGGTCAGCGGCCACGCGCCGCTCGACAGCTGGCCGCAGCGCCCATTCAGGCACCCCCATCACTCCGCCTCCGGCCCCGCACTGGTCGGCGGTGGCTGTAGGTTTCTGAAATAGATGCGACGCTTCTGAAATAATTGCGACGAAATTCCGCAGAGATTGATAGGCGGATGCAGGACTGGGAAATCCACGCGCTCGCCACGCAGGATGACCTGAGCGGACGCTTACAATAATGGCTGCGTCCGAATCTTTCAGGACAATCGTCCTCATCCATAGCAAAAAGTAGGCATTGATAGTGTTTTTCGCTACTCGACCCTATCTTTTGCTACGTTTGGGATGTGAGGTGCGCTGGCGCATTGAGACCCAGCCGCGCGCATGCGAAGCTGAACGCCCTTCCAAGAGTTTTAGACAGAGACCAAACCTCCTGGTTGGCTATCCGATCATCAGTAGTGCTGAATACAGTGCAGCTATCGACTAGATTCAAATTCGACAATTATCTTACTATGCTTATCCACCATCGACCTTGAATGCCGTAAAGCTGCTATTTTAAGATGCTCCACCAAGCTTCTCCCATGATAAGTTTTGTTAAGAACTGCTGAGTCTACACAGCTCGCATGTCGAGATTGAACTCCTCCTGAATCAGTTATTTTCTTAACTGAGACTTCAGCCTGCCTACTTAGCACCTTGTGCGCCGAGTCAGAAATAGTTTTACCAATTTCCAGAGCAGCCTCCGATATTATCAAAAGAACTTCTTCACCAAATGAAATAGCTTCATCCCTTGTTGGGATATGCCCTTTATGAACAGAAGAGTTCCTCAACTTAACCTGAGACTGCGTGAGAATTCTTGGCCGGCCCTTAAAATGTATAGCATATAAATAGATGTACGCGCCTAACTGCCGTTCGGATTGGGTGGAAATTTCCTTCCAACAGCTACCCTCTTCTTTCTCCGGAAGTCCGTAATGTAAGGCTATCGCCCGACTGGCGAACTCGTAAAATCGTTCAAGACTTGCAGCGAAAGAGGTTATCGCCTCCCTATAATAGCCATCGATAATAGAGTGAACGCCAATCTCAAATAGGATATCGTGCTTAGACATATTAATCGAAACGGCTGACGAATGACCAAACACACACTTCACCTCATAGGAGACCTCATTAGTCAACTGTACCGGATAAGTAGAAAGCCGCTTTTTAGTTCCTGGGCAGTCGGGCTTCTCCGATGACTTTTCGTGACGCGCCTGCTCGTCAATACAGTCCGGACAATTTAGATATATCTGCATAACAACCACCCTCTAATTACGTGATTTTGTCTAGATCTAGCTGAAAAACAGTGAGCCAAGCACTCGCTGGGCAATATAGGTATCGCCGGAAGCTTGCAAGCTCTCTAAACGGTGCTTCACAAGCATGAAAATTATTTTCAGAGCAGTAAAACAATCCAACTTCAAATCAAATTTAATCGAGGACCACTGGAAGTTCTTCAGGCGACACTCTTCGACTCAGCAACGCCGACCCTATACTACCAAAGGTTCTATCTCAGGCATGGTATTGGCGCAAGGCAACTCCAGCAGTCACTGGCGGCTTTACCCCAAAGCCGCCATTCGGGGTATCTACGAGGCCTGGGTCGATTCACAAAGCTTTAAGTGTGGGGGTATCTGGCGTCTAAATAAGGAAACCAGTTAACATTCAGTAATCACTCAAGCTGAGTTCGAGGCTGCCGAACTATCAGAGTTCTTGTCTGGCAAGTCCTGCGGCGCTACCGCTATACCGTAGGGCGTGTCGAAAGCGCAGAACACACTGGAGCTTGCCAAATAGACGCAATGCCTATTAAACGCACCAAGCATAGCCATGTTATTTATTTCTTGACCGACATGAATCAAGTTATCCTGCCTAAGATTCACCGCCTGTAGCTCTGGACCCAACGGGAAGAACCCCTGTTTTTTTGCCTCGATGAGCAACACAACGACAAAAGAACTTGAATCCAAGTTGAACATTTGTTGCTTAACACCTTCTCCATATTCCAGATCAATCATTTGGTCACAAAGCAAAATACCTTTATCGAGATCCGTATACCGATGCACTGTAAAGCTCTTTATGGCATCCGGATTACTGAACAGGCTATGCATCAAGGCCTCTAGCAGGTTCATTTTCCCCTGAACAGGCTGCAAGATAACCAGATAGAGTATATTAAGCCAGGCAATATATTCGCCCTCTGAGACATCAAATTCAGCGCACGTTTTTACTATCTGAGGGCGACTGGCGCCACGAAATGATTCAAAGTGAGCGCGCAGCTTTTCATCGCGAGGTACAGCGCCATTCAGCTCACTGAACATTTTTAGCGTACGCTTTATAGCGTAAGGGTTTCGTATCATATTCAACAGTTTTAACGCGTAAAGCCTACGCAACTCTTCGCCGAGTGCCTCAGTGCATGAGGAATCGAGCTTTTCGAAAATAGATCTCACTACACTCGAACTGTCATTCTCATACTGACCAAAAGCATCTTCTAGATTGTACTGTTGACCATTACCCAATACGCTAAGTGCATAGAGATCGAGCCTGGAGAGATTATCTTCAATTCTGACGCCACTCGGAGGGCCCGCCCTCAAGCTAGGAGGTTCGCGACACAAAACTTCAAACTTGAAAATTCGCTGATTTTTCTTTTTAACAGTTTTATCAATCGCATTCAGGCGCTGCTCTGCCTGTGAAATGAAGTGATGATTCCTCGCCACACTTTCTTTCATAACCCCCCCTAAAAACCAAGCAACCACTTTAACACCTAAATTACAATAACATGTTCGTGTGATGCGCCCCAAGGAGCGCGTGATCGCTGAACACTGAAAAAATGTTCCTTAAGCGAGTCTAACAGTCCCGCTACCGCAGGTACGCCCCACTGTAGTGACGCGGTAAGCGCCTACGAACCGGGCCATTAAACAGCTCACGCGCTGATGGTTGCGCTCCACTGAATCGCCTCACCAAGCTTGGATTTTGTCTATCAGTATCTGAATCGCCTTTATGTTGGCGACGGAATTAGTATTCAGTTGCGCGCCTGATTTCGCTAACGCGATTTGGCTATTCAACGTGTTGAGAACTCGGCGGAGCGACAGAGAAGGATCAGCACGATGTGGCCACTTCGGTGAAAAGCCGGGTGCGAGAGGCCAACGTCTAGGATTCCACGATCCAGGATGCGCGTATTTACGCTCATCCTCAGACAGCATCCCATCGTGGTAGGTAAAACCTATATCATAGTTACCTGCCGAAATATCGAAGTAATGCGCGACGTCAGAATCCCAATCATCTGGCACAACATCCCAAGTAAATGAGTCTGACCCCATGAAGCAGCGCGTGGGATATTGATCAACGAGAGGCCGATTATCGCCATAGGCCTTTTTTCCAGCATCCGCAGCCGCTTGGTAATCGACTATTGCTGATTCAGAGAGCCAGTTCACGATGTTGGACTTCACTGATTCGATTGCAGAAACGGGTGACTGAGCGATACGAAACGCTGTAAAGGCTGTCACCACTGCCGACCCTACTGGCCCCCAAGACACTGCGCCCCACGGGAAGATGGTGTAGGCCTTCTCTGCAGCCTCTAGGGCGAAGTGTTCAAATTCAGATTTTTGTTCTGGTGTAGGGTTGCGAGGATCTACAAGAAGGTTAATTCGGTCTTGTAGACCGAGGCGCAGCGCATCTATCTCTCCCGCGATGAATCTCCGGAGAAGATCTTCGCCAGTACGAAGAATGTACGGCTTGAGGTCTTCGATCGACTGCAGAACCTGCTTCAGCTGCTCCTGAATGACATACAACTCCCGCCGCAATTCATTCAAGGATGCCTGGGTATTCTGTTGGAAGCTTGCATTGGATATCGCACCCAGTGCTCCTCCTACTGCAGAAGCAACCGTCAATGGATCCATGGTGAAAACCCTGATTCGGTTGGATAGGAGTTAAGCGTATTCGGCTCAGGTCTAGTGGTGATAGCCGCCTGGCGCCTGTAGCGCGAAGCAAGAATCCTTCGATTCTCCGCTTAACAGACACTAGCACGCCAATTCAGACGCTGCCCGGGCAGACTACTAGTGTTCAGGGCATCAGCACCATGCTCAGCGGAAGGTTGCCAGCTAGTCGAAAAACGAACCTTCTCGAATCGTCGCTCGGTCTGGTGGAATATCTTGAGCATTTTGATGCGCCCTTATCGCCTCAAGAGCTTCGCGCAGCAGCGGCTCGCCAGCTTTGGCCATGCGTGGCAGTGTCGGCTGACAATCACGCTCGCCGCCAAACATTTGCTTGGAATGTCAGATAAAGCGTTTAATATCTGACATAGCTAATCTTGGAAACTACCGATGTCCTTACCGTCGATCATTCTGGAACGCTCCCACGCTTTGCCGGCGGGCACCATTCTGTCCCCCAAGGAGTTTTTGCACTTGGGGAGTCGGGCCGCAATTGATCAGGCGTTTTCCAGGCTGACGAGGGGAGGAATGCTTTGCCGAGTAGCGCGAGGCATCTACGTACGGGCGGTTTCAGGAGCCAAAGAAGCTGTGCCTGCCCTGGAAAAGGTGGTGAAGTCCATGGCAGACAAGGGTAAGGCGGCTATTGTCTTGGCAGGTGCGCAAGCAGCGGCGCGCCTCGGCCTGACCTTCACCCAACAGGGCAATGAGGACTTTTTAACCTCTGGCCGCACGCAGCACCTGAAAGTCGGGAGTCAGTTGGCGCTGGTCCGGCATGCGCCCCAATGGATGCTGGCGTTGGGTAGCTCCAGAGCCGGGAATGCGCTTCGCGCGCTGGCGTGGCTAGGGCCAAAGCACGCCGAAGAGAACGCTCGCCAGATTCGTTCCAAGATGTCTGGCGTGGAGTGGGAAGAACTGTCATCGATCCGCGGTCGCCTTCCTTCCTGGATGGCAATCGCCGTAGGCCGAGCGTCAGCAGCAAAGGACCGCGAGTGACCAACGGCCTCATTTTGAGGGCGTAAGCACGGAAAGCATTGGGTCAGAACGTTTACACTATCGATATCGAAAAGGCAGGAAAACCATGGCTAGCGGCGAGCACTTGAAGGCACTTTTACGTTCCCACATCAAAGGGGACGATAGCCATTTCCTTTCCGTCGCCATGCAGATGGCTGCCCATGAAGCCAAACAAGGTCATGGAAAACTCGCCCAGGATCTGCGTACGCTCATCGACGCGGCGGTCAGCAAGCGAAATCAACTGCCACCCAACCAACCCGTACCTATTGGTCAGCCGCGCGGCGAGTTGAGCAACCTTTTGTCGGTGGCCATGCCGAGCACTCGCTTCTCGGAAATGGTGCTCGACGAGGGCACGCACGGCCGCCTGGCTCGGATTATCAGCGAGCAACGCAACTTCGAAAAGATCCGTGCCCACGGACTATCTCCGCGCAGGAAGCTCCTCCTCGTGGGGCCACCAGGTACCGGCAAGACCATGACCGCGTCGGCACTCGCGGGTGAACTCAAGATTCCGCTGTACGTCGTCCGCCTGGACAGCTTGATCACCAAGTTCATGGGCGAGACAGCAGCCAAACTGCGCCAAGTGTTCGATGCCATTCGTGATACTCGAGGTATCTACTTCTTCGACGAGTTCGATGCCATCGGCTCTCAACGTGGTTTGGCAAATGACGTCGGGGAAATTCGCCGGGTGCTCAACAGCTTCCTGCAGATGATCGAGCAAGACCAATCGAACAGCCTGATTATCGCGGCCACGAATCACCCTGAAATTCTCGACTACGCCTTGTTCCGCCGCTTCGATGATGTTATCGAATATGGGTTGCCCAACATCGAACAGATCCAGGCCGTACTCAAAAGCCGCCTGGCGAACTTTTCGAAGAAACTCGGTAAGTGGGATGCATTAGCCGAGGCTGCAGCCGGCCTTAGCTATGCGGAACTGACGCGGGCAGCAGATGACGCTATCAAGGATGCGATCATAGATGACCGTGCCCAGGTAGATGCTAGGGACGTGGAAAGGCACCTTGGGGAGCGCAAGGCCTTCCACCAACGACAACGGATATGAGTCGGTAGAGCTTTTCGATGACGGAACCGAACGCAGGACAGCGACGACACTTCCACTTCAAGCAGACAGGGAAAGCCGAAAGGTTCCAGTCGACGATCAGCGCCAAGCGGGATCCTTGGTACCCTGAACGAGACCGCCGGACTCACGGGGAATTACTGAGACACCAGCTGCAGCGTGTACAAGAGCAGCTCGACGAGGCCGTGAACCTCCAACGGGCAAACGGCCAAGAAAAAGGCCTCGGGCTTCAAATTGAGTTCGTAAGCGAACCTTCCTTCCCCCTCGTTTTTGAAGGGCTGGCCCGCGGACCACAGCGAATAGAGCTGTTAAATGTCCGGTTTGATAAAGCAACCGACACTCACTTCGCAACAGTCTTCGTCCCCGATGGAAAGCTGGTTGCGTTCGAAAAGCTGGTGACGAAATACCTCACCGAAAGCTCGAAGAAAGACATTCCCCTCAACACTCCGCTGCTTAATCCCATTGCCGAAATCCGCTCAGCCACCTTCGAAGCGTTGTGGACAGATGCCCCCCATATGCTGCCCGAGGATGACCAGCAGGTTGTCTGGTGGGAATTCTGGCTTCCGGCGCGCGATAATCAGGCCGCCGTTGAACAACGATTCAGGGCAATAGCTGCAGTGCTAGGTATCAGAACGTCAGAGCACGTGCTGACGTTCCCCGAGCGCACGGTCATCAACGTGTTTGCGTCGCGCGCAGCAATAGTCGAATCGATTCACTTGCTCAACGAGGTGGCGGAGATCCGGAGGGCGAAAGAAACGGCCGAGTTCTTCGATGCTCTACCGCCCATCGAGCAGCAAGCCTGGGTCACTCATCTCACCGGCAGAACTACGCCGGCTGCGGATGACAATCTTAGAATTTGCCTGCTGGATACCGGCGTGAACCCCGGCCATCCCTTGCTATCAGCGCACATTGATCTCGCCGATCTGCACACCGTTAATGCCGCATGGGGCATCGATGACCGTCAGGGGCATGGAACAGGGCTCGCTGGCGTCGCACTGTATGGCGATCTGATAGAACCCCTCGACGGCAACAGCCCAGTCACTATTTCTCATCGGCTTGAATCTGTGAAGCTACTTCAAGCGGATCGGAGCGATTCCAGCGAGCCTTATGGTGCACTGACCTTGCGAGCAGTGGCCTATCCCGAAATATCCAACCCCTTCAAACAACGCATCTTCAGCATGGCGGTCACCAGTATCGATGACCGAGACAGGGGACGGCCTTCAGCATGGTCATCCGCGGTGGACATGCTTACCTCTGACTCCCTGGGCCAACGCGCAAATCCTCGGTTGATGATTGTCTCCGCCGGCAACGCCAAGGAATCTGGCTGGATGGAGTACCCCAATAGCAACATCACCGACGGTATCCACGATCCTGGTCAGTCTTGGAATGCGCTTTGCGTCGGAGCCTACACGCTCAAGGACAGGATTGTTCCACCGTACCCAAACTCAACTGCATTGGCCGCCCACGGCAGCTTGAGCCCGTACAGCACGACGTCGAGACTCTGGCTCAACACCCCATGGCCATTGAAGCCTGATGTCGTGTTCGAAGGGGGAAATCTCATCCGGGACGAGATTGGCGCGTTTAGCCACACATCGTTGTCGCTGCTCACCACCTCTCATCGGCCTCAAGAGCGCCTCTTCTCCACCACTTGGGCAACCAGCGCAGCCTCAGCGCTCGCCGCACGAATGGCGGCCCAGATATCGGCGGCTTACCCGGAGCTGTGGCCCGAGACCGTCCGTGCGTTGATTGTCCACTCCGCCGAGTGGACTGAGCGCATGAAGCTGGACTTCCTCAAAGGAAACGCCAAAGGGGCATATGAAAACCTCGTGCGTACCTGCGGGTTCGGTGTACCCGACATCGGGCGAGCGCTGTGGAGTGCTTCCAACACTCTGACCCTCATCGTCGAAGATGAATTGAAGCCCTATACCCGCGTGCAATCCAAACCACCCACTGCCTTCGACATGCATCTTCACCAGTTGCCATGGCCGAAGGAGGCTTTGATCGACCTGGGCGAGGCCGAAGTTGAAATGCGTGTGACCCTGTCGTACTTCATCGAGCCCAACCCCGGGGTAGCTGAGCGTGGTCTAAAAGGACGCTATCGCTACGAATCACATGGGCTTCGCTTCCAGGTAAGCCGCCCCAACGAAGACGTGATTGATTTCCGCCACCGTATTAACAAGCGGGCTCGCGACGAAGAAGAGGGGCTTCCGATTGTCTCCAGCGCGTCGGACGACCGCTGGTTGATTGGCGTGAATGCGCGCCACCGCGGCTCTCTCCATTCGGATGTGTGGCGAGGCCCAGCCTCAGATCTAGCAGGCCTGGGCATACTCGGTGTCTACCCCGCCCCAGGATGGTGGAAGACCTTGGTATCGAAGAAGCGATTCCACGATAAGGTTCGATACAGCCTGGTCGTCTCGATCAAAACACAGCAGACCGAAGTGGACCTGTACAATGCGGTAACCACTGAGATCGTGAATAGAGCGGCCATTACTGTCTGATCGCGCCTGGCAGCAATACGAGTGGTCAGGGGCTGTACGCTTCCGCGAGCCAGCGCTTGACCCACCCAAGCAGCAAGCGCTGAGCCACGTGCCGGTCTCACACAAAGCTCTGTGCCGACCGCTTCCAACGCACGTGAGGATGTACGACCACTTCAGTCCAGTGTCGCGGCAAATCCACCGTTCTGCGGCCCCACAAGAGCGTAATTGACACTCAGCAGCAAGCTACATCATTGCGCACTATCTCGCCGGGTATTTTTATACAACTTATGCAAGGAACATCACCATTCACTCACAAAACCCGAACATAAAGCAGTTTTTTGAGCTAGTTACTTCCTCGCTCGCCAAAGGCCTAGCGGCTCTATCGGACGGGAGAAGCACTTATCAACCATCGCCTATGGAGCGGTACTCTCAAGAAGTCTTTGCAAGGACTGCAGAGATTGACAATGCATTTAAAAACATAGATATTACATTCGAATATCTAGCAAAGAAAACACACACAAATTCTAATTTTAAATTCTCCGAACACCATGCATTCCATGTGGAAAACTTCCTTCTTAGATTAACCAGCGTAGTCGACCGCTCATACTTGCTGGCCGGCTCAACGATGCTTTTAGAGAATAGTAAAATTGAGAAGCTAGGAGGTAAAAAACTGGTCCACAATAAGATATCAGAGTTCTCACCTGAGTCCTTTTCCATTTTAAAGCGGATGGAGGATACCATCAGCCACTTAAAAGGCCATAGGAATAAGGTTGCCCATCAGTCAGGGTATTCAAATAAAAATCTTTGCATCCTGCAAGCAATCGAAAACTCAGATCCAACGTCAACTCCAATACGCGAGATCACAGAAATAATATCATATGAGAGCATAAAGAACCTTGTGATCACTGATTCTACTCGCGAGTTTCAAAAAATCACATCAACCTTGGACTCCCTAGTAACGCAGCTTATAGATAGCCTTTCTTTTGTATACTCCGGACTACTAAAAAATCACAAAGTTTTTAGCAATTAAGAAAATCTAACAAAGTTTCTTATTCTGCGTCACGGCCTCTAAATCATGGCTGTTAACCACACAATTGCGTTCGACGTGACCGGTCGTACCCATGGCTGAAGGGTAAGCGCCGCATCCACGACAGGCAGCTAAAGGCCCAAAGCAGCCTCGCATGAAGACGTGCTTACGGCCAGAAGCTGCCATTGGCAGAGAGCCTATTTGGCGCTGTTCATATTCAAACTTGGCTAGGGAAATAAGGTCGATTCACTTCCCGCGACAACCTTCTGCTGCTCCTTTTCAGAGACTGGATGCGACATTCGCTTGCTTCTGCTGGGTCGATAGCATATAGCAACGCGTGAGCTCATCGGGCGCAGGACCCATCATCCAGGGAGGCAAGAATCAGATGTTAACCACTGCCCAGAATGCGGCTATTCTCGAAGACGATTACGTGCATGCCGTGGTCGACATGGCGTGTCTGTTTCACAACGATGCATGCTACTTGGTATTCGCAGCAGCACAGCTGTTCCCTGCCGAACTTGACGCCCCCGCCGAAGAACAGCCAACCAGCTATCCGGTCAAGATTTTGAAGAGCAAAGGCCGATTGGTGCGTCGCCGGTATCTCGTGACGGCCAAGCAGGCGCAAGCCTGGTATCACAACTGCCTCAAAGGTGAGGTTCAGTTGCTGAAGGGCGATGAGCAAAGTTATCGACCGCTGCACGAGAAGCTATTTCCCGAGCCCTCTTGGCCACACTTGGCGACCACTGAAGACTTCGTCGCGGTGAGTGACGTGATGGGAGCACTACGCGTGCACCACCTCATGCCTCGTGAGTGCCCGTCCGTGCTATCTCAGCTCTGCGACGCCGCACCGGCTGCAGTCGCATGGCTGTGTAGTGAACTGGGTATCGACTTCCTGCGTCATCCTGAACAGTTTGGCTCAGTACATTTGCTGTTGCCGAACCCCGTCTTGCGCTACCTGCAGATCAAACTCCATATTGATGCACACGGCGCTGAAAAATCCCTGCTGCGACTATCGCCGAGGCGCAATCACTCGGTCAGTGGCCTCGAAGCGATGATGGTAGAGCATCGACCTACGGGGATAAGCGCCATCCAGACAGTCACTGCCGAGGGTTCGTACCTCGAAATTCCGCATGCAGGTACAGCCGAGAAATTCGAACTGTTCATCCGTTGTCCGGTGCGGGGCGTGCTGGAGTGGAAAAAAGACCGTAGCTATGTCACAGAGGGGCATTTGGGTCTGGAGGTCATAGGTACTCAAAAAGTCATTCAGGTCCCCGGCAAGGACGGACTTTCGTTCACCGTTGACGTCCGCGAGCGGGTTTCGGAGCAAGTGATAGGCAAGCCTGGCCGCGCTAACAGCATTCCGGCAAGACTGCGTCAGGGGCAATACGACCGTCAGCGGACACTGGCCGCCGAGGGCCTCGGGCAAAAGTGGCTGCATCGCAACCAGGAAGAAGCGACAGCCTTCGTTCGGCAGCTTATCGGCGCGGGCAAACACCGTGTATGGATCATCGATCCATATTTTGCGACGCCCGAGCTTTTCAGTTTCGCCGCTGCTACGGCCTATCTGAGCACCGAAGTGACGATTCTCACAGGCGCAAGTACTGCACTCACCAAACCCGATGTCAACGACAAGGAGAAGGAAGCTGGGGAGGTCATGTTGCTAAACACCTCCCACAGTGACATGAAGCACATTCAGATACGAGTGATGACGGGGGCTATGCCAACGGTGCATGACAGGTTTCTGGTGATCGACAACGATGTTTGGTTCACCGGTAACTCACTCAACTCGCTCGGTGAACGCGCTGGAATGATGATCAAGCTTCCGGCGCCTGAGCCGGTGATCGACAAGATTAGCCAGGTCCTGCATGACCCGGATCGGACGAAAACCCTGGCGGACTGGGTAAAACACCGCCTAGAGACACGGGAGTCTGCGCCATGCTCAAGGTTCATCAAACTGCTCCGCTGGGCCCGTAAGCTCAAAGGTCAAGCGTTTAGCAGGCCCCACCCGCCCTCGACATTGCAACCGCTTGTTTTGAAGGTTGATAACAAAATAAATGAGATCAGCGTCGAACTGGAGAAAAAGCCATGATCGATCCACGCATCGCTGAAGCGGATCACTACGTCAAACGGTGTGTTCAAGAGGATGATTTGGCACGCTCTCTCTGCGAACAGCTCTGGGTTCCCCGCGCACGAGAAGCCATCGCTAAACTGCTGGGCCGATTTCTCGCCAGTCTCGATGGTGCCACTGAGGATATTCCTGAAAAGCTCCGGAAGCTCAGTCTGCTGTACGGGCACGCACTAGATGATCTAGACCTACCTGAACAGTCGAAACATGCTATTCACGCCCTACTGCGCGACCTGATACACAATGACGCAGAGGGTGGTGAAGCCCTAATCGTCGGCCTTGCTCTGGGAGATGCACTGCTTGAACGCGCCCGATTCGCTATCGATATCGTGCCGGTTGCATTGCTGGCCAGGCACAACTATCTGCTCGTCATCGGTCTCACCGAAGCGACTCAAACCTCCCTTGCGTCTTCGGATCATCAACTGTGGGGCGCCTTTGAGTCACTCATCGCCTATGAGAATCAGCTCCATGAGGATCCGGGCCACTTCCGGCACAAACATCGGATGGACATGCTGAAAGGCTGGCAGCAAGAGACGGACATGCACGAGCTTTGGCATATGCATGCTTGGGGAATGAGCTGCTTGGGCCCGGAGGTACTTTTGCTTTTGATGGCTGCCCGCCATGCCGATCCAAAACGCTACCTACAAATGGCCGAAAAGCTCACCTTTCCGACGATTGCGTCGGACATGCTTTACACATACGACATTCGCTACGATTTCGATCACCTGCTTGTATTGCTGGAAAGTGCCCCGACCGTCTTGGATGAAAAGGGCAACTGGAATCGAAACATAATGGCTCCACTGCTGCTCAAGGTTGCCTTCCAGCATCTGCAGGATCTGGGCAACCCGCCAGGAACAGCAGAGCCTATAGCGGATCTGGACGAAACGAGAGCGAAGGTCCGTTCGATTGTATCGGTACTGCTCACGCGCACCGATGGTCGTCACCTCTGCGTGAACTGGCTGGTACATCTGCTAACGCCACTTCACCGAACCTGGGCTTCTCAGTTTGTGGACACTCTCATCGATGAATGCATCATTCAACTGACGATTAATGCTTTTCCGGCAGCAACGCTAATTCTGCCCCCCATGCAAAAACTGAAAATCGGACTTCAGGACCTAAAAGACGTCACGTTGCCCGACAAGGATGGCAAACGCGCGTACTTTCACTTTTTCATTGCGCTGTTACTCCAGAGCAAGGCACCCGTCACGGCGGACTTACGTGAGTCGTTCGAAAGTCTTCTGGTTGCAGCTCGAACTCAGTTCGGCTCCTCAACTCAGTACAAATACGGTTGGCAGCATACGTTGGTGGCCAATCTCTACCTGAGTGAAAATGAGTCTATTGCTCACCGATGGCAAGTCGCATTTGACCGTTTCGCCTCGATGCTCAGGCGTGATCGGCTCGATCAGGCCGTTAGGGACCTGGGTGTGCCGAGCTTGTTCCTCGCGGGTGTGGGCATCGCCATGATTCGAGTGGGCACAAGTCCAGACGCCCAACCAGCCCTTGCGGCGCAGATGGCCGAGTTATGGTCGACTGTCTTTGAAGCTGCATTTCACGCCCATGTCTGCTCCGACCCTTTTGGCACCTGGGCCGCCGTCATCGAAGACTTGTTTAGGTGCTTTCCCCGCATCCAAAGACTCGAAGGGGAAGATGGGTCTAGGCCGCTTCTGACTTACATTGAGCGTGTGGGCTCAGATGACCGTTTGCTGGTTCTGACCATCACGGCTCTTGGCATGGAGGGACTTGATCTACGCGAGTTCATCGATGACGACAATCTGCGAGACAAAGTAGAGGATCGCATCACCACATACCTTGCATGGAGCATGCAATTCGAATCACGACAGCCCCCAGCTTATATATGCTCTTATTGGCACAATAGACGCAATCGCCGAGTCACCTGAGATGACGGGGCAGTTGTCAGCGATCGCGAGCTCCCCACAATTTCGTTTTTTGCGCGCACTGCCTAACGGGCCTGCTTTGGGCCAAGGCTGTGTAAAAACACTTTCGTTCAGATGCAGTAATCAAAATCGGCGCGAAAATCACTCGCCTATGCAATACCTTGATCTGCTGACTAACCGAAACGCTTTCAGATTTAACGTAGAAGCCAAGACTTTAAAACGGAGTCTAAGTTTTACACAGCCAGGACCGATAGCCGCCAGTGGCGACAGGCAGCTCTTGGTCGATTGCTGCCGGTCAAAACGTATCCGAGCGCCGGTCACATCCGATGCAAATGGCTGGTCAAGAGGGATGCAAACGCTTGGTAAAGTCAGGTGCAACTTCCCAGCGCCCCAAAACTGAAAGCTATGACTAATGATTGGCGACCGAAAAATGGCTCTGATCCCTGAAACGAGAGGACTGAAGCAGCAGTGCACCCGATTAAGCAAGCATTTACTCATCGCTGATGGCAGATTTTGAGGGATACGAGCGCGTCAATGGAGCGTGGCGGAAAATCCCCCGAGTGCGCGCAACTGGTAGTCGGAAACCGCTTGATAGAGAGACTCTGCCAACAGCCGGCGGCGCTCAATATCATCGCGGCCAAGCCCAGCAGTTGCAGCTTCGTGATAGACGCGTAACGCCTCAATCGCCTGCGGCATGAGCGGCTCACCTGCTTCGATCATGCCTTGCAGTGTCCGTTTCATCAGCCCTCCCAACATCATCCGTCACTTGAACTAAACACTCGGGGCCCGATCCCACAGGTGCTCAGTGTGACTGTAAAACGCTCAGGCCTTAGCTCAGCCTTGCTCTCAAAGCAACGGGCTGCGCTTTCGTCCAATCGGCGTCAAAATGGTGACCTTCTTCATTGCACGAGTGACCGCAACACGCATAGCTAAACGGGTCTGAAGGACACGATCCGCTGTGGCCTCGGTCGGTAGAAAACGCCCCTTCATGACTCCCTCATAAAGAATGACCTCCGTGAACTCCTTTCCCTTAGATTTATGCATGGTCATGAGATGGATTCCCTTCCAGTCCTTTGTGACAGTTTGGAAGTGATCCTGAATTAGAGCATCTCGCACCAGCCTCTCTGCTCCTGGGTAACCTCCAGCTGAGCGCCACAACTCACTCAAGCGGCTTCGAAGTAGGGATCCCTTCCCCAGCAAGCGCACATATCGGCCATCGATACCTATCTGATTGAAGACCTGCTCGGTGTTTGAATCCAGCAAATGTCGCGCGGCAATCCAGTCAAGTTGGGGATCGCCAGTCAATTGCAGATCAAGACGCTGGGCCGCGATGACCTGCGCAGCCGCAAGAACCCGCTTGTGCGGCACTCGACGGAGCGGTTGTCCACCGAACAACTGCTCCAGGGCGAGCACCAATTCCAAATGCGGCTTGCTGGGGGCCTTCTCGCCTTTCCTGCCACGCAGGTGAGCACATAAATTTCTGAGCAGCCTTTCAGCAATGATCTCTGCAGTCGCGCCGCCTTCGAGAAGCGCAGCGATAGCCGTAGCAGACAGCGCCGCAGCCTCTTGGTCGAACGCAACCTCATGGGAAAGTCTCGGCAAATTATCCGAGTCACTCGACAGATACGCGGAAACCTCTGCCATGAAGCTCTTGCTAGGCACCAGAATGGCTAGCGACCAGTCACGTCCGTCTCTATTCAACCGTGCTATGGCGGTCAGAACGGCAAATTTGAAAGCCCGATGAAGCATCCCCTTGCGCGGGGCATAGGGTGTCACCGAAACATGGGTGTAGGCTCTGCTCCTATTGGTTCCTGTCAGCAAATCGTTGCCGAACTGCACGATGTCGGTCCCCGTGCTCCGGTGATTTTCCATTCCAAAAGAAAAGGAGGCGGGACGGTAGGCTTCTTCGAATTCTTGAATCCTGTTAGCACTAGCACCGCGGAATTCGTAGATTCGTTGTTCCGGGTCAGCCAAAGCCAGTACCTGGCTATGTCGAGTCAGCGCTCGAATGAAACGCCACTCATCCTCGTTCGTGTCCTGGAACTCGTCGAGTATGATTAGTGGATAGCTGTTGCCGTAGATGCGCTGCAGCGACTGGCTTCTCTCCAGCAACATGGCAGCATTGCTGGCGAACAGGTCAAAGTGCAACAGTCCCTCCTCCTCGAGCAGCCTGGCTTTCTCCAACGCTATCTGCTCTTGGCTCAGTGTGGACAATCGCGCAGCAGCCTCTGGCGGAGGAAGCAGCGATAAGGGCCGCCCGTTGCGGAGCAAGTAGCCATGGCTGCGCAGCAAATTCCACGTGAAGCCATGGTAGGTGTTGACCTCGAGCCGAGCCTGCTCGAGTTTCGGCAACATTTTCCCGGCTTGTTCCGCAACCCTTGCTACCGTTGCTCTGGCGAAGCTCAGGAACAGCACCTGCTGATACTCTGTGAGGTCTAGTCGGCCTAAAAATGCTTCAGCTTTAAGCAATGCGACTGTGGTTTTCCCTGAGCCAGGGCCCCCCATCACGACCAGATGGCTGGGGGAGTCGATAACATCCCGTCGAGACTGATCAAGCACCATCATCTGTTAAGGCCCGACCAAATCGAGAAGGTCATCATTCAGCTCTGGAAGTTCAGGCTCGGGCTTCTTGGGGACAATTGTGGCTGTAATGCTCTCGAGCGTGCTGACAATGAATTCCGGGAGGTGATGTCGGGTCATAGCGGTACAAAGCAAGCTGGCAGCAGCACCATCGCCTTTCCAGCGCTTCAGCAGCACCCCTAGAATCGCTACTACCTCATCTGTGGTGGCATCAACACCCGGGGCCTTGTCCCGTAAGTCTGAAGGCCAAGCACCACTGTCGATCAAAGACACCACCCAGGCACGCAACACATCCTCATTAGTGCCTTTGAGAACGACATTCTCGAAACCTTTTTCAGGCGCCTGATAGGGGTAGTCGACCGACGCCTTGATAGCTTCGAGCTGCTCGGGTGACTGTTCGTCAAACACGGCGTAGACCTTCTTTCCGAGTCTGCGGTAGTAAGCCCCCATCGGCGCGATCAAGGAATCTGTCGTCGCATCAATGATTGGGATGCCCAACGCCTCAAGCGGCATGAAAGACTCTGGTTCCTGCTGATGAAGCAGTCGCGCTACAGCGGGCCAAGCGTCGTATTCCGTCCGGCCCTCGGCAATCAGCACCCGACGCGCCAGAAGGGCCTCACAAACACGCAGCCGCATGTCCTGTCGGTACATTTTTGCTTTAATGCCCGGCGGCAGCCCTGCAGGCATGGCACTCAGTGTCCCATCGTTTCGGCTGATGACGATGACCTGCTCGGGTTCGAATTCTTCGAGCACGTAGGGCGAATGCGAGGTAAACAGCGCCTGGGCTGACTTGCTGCGCACGCCGTTGATGATGCGCTTTTGAATATGCGGCGGGATCGCTATCTCTGGCTCCTCCATCGCAAAAATCACGTTCTGCTTCAGCTCCGCGATCAGTGACAGAAGAGCCAGTACCATCATGTTGATAGTACCGGTGCCTTGGCTCTGGAATGGTGCTGCATGCGCTTCGCCATCACTGCGCTGAGCTCCGGTTACCATGAAGACAGTCAACGCTTTTCGCAGAGACTCACGAGTCAGCTGTGTAACTCGCATTTGGGGATCGCTGCCGTCATCGCTGGGCATGTAGCCGCGGATTGATGACTGCACATTCGCCAGGATGTCGTTGATCCCAATCTCTGGATCAGCTGCAACCTGCAACTGTCGAAGCTCGACCAAGAGTCCTTCCCAGATCTTGAAGTTCTTGTCGTCCTGCAACCGCAAAATAATGTCCAGGAGCGAACCACGCTCAAGGCTCAACGCACGACTGCCAGTTCGGATCGTGCGCAGGTACAGAAATCCACAGACACGCTTATCGGCCGTTCTGAAGAAGTCGTAGGACCCATCCTGCTTCATCGGCGAGCAGAAGAATGTGGTGCCAGCAAAATCATCCTCATCGGCGTCGTAGTTGCCGACAAAAACGACGCGCAAACAGGCCTGTACCATCTGCTCATCAGTACCCTCCGTTGGCGGGCCTCCGAGCAGATCTCCCGTACCGTTATCCCACCACTCGATGTGATCCCGGAAGCGCATTTCCTGATCCTGGTTCAGATCAGTGATCACTGCTTCAATAGTGATGTTGACTGGCTGCCCCTGTGGATCGACATATTCCCCCGCATAGAAATCGTGCTCATCAATCACCGGCCGACGCGAGAGTCGCTCGGGGCCTAGGACGAGATCAATCGCCTCCAGCAGCGTTGACTTTCCGATGTTGTTGTCACCGACGACGACAGCATGCTTGGGCAACAAGACATCCGCACGCTTAATACCCCGAAAATTCTCAATCTGCAGCCGTGCAACCCGCATATCCGTCCGCTCCCGATCCCGTGTAGGCCTTAGATGACAAGGCCAATAGCCATCAAACAGTAGTCGAGAAATGGGCCCGGCGCGTTCTCGGGGGCTGCTTTGCTCAACGCGCGAGTTGCCATCGCCGCGCTGTTGACCGTAGGCTCCAATTGCAAAGAGCCATCAGGAGCCCAAATGGACCGGGAAGCGATCGAACATGCCAGGCGGCTGAAGAGCACTATGCAGTCCGCGATTGATGCTGGGCTGATTCGGACTCGACAGCAGCTACTAGCGGTAGCCGCAAGCAACGACCTGAGCGTGACGCGAAACGGTCGTGACTATGCCGGCTTCCTCTGCAAGAGCGGAAAGCGGCTCAGAGTCCGATTCGACTTCAAAGACCGTCCGCCGCCAGGCCCTGAGAAAGTCCTGCGTCGAACGGAGACAGCCGGCTACTGGATCTACGCGCTGACCGCACAGAGCAATGACGGTATCCGTAAAGCCTGTTACATCGGCCAAGCAGCTAACCTGCGCAAACGTCTGCGAGAGCATTTCAATCACGCCAGAGTGGGGCACAGCTCGTACGCGCTATTTGAATGGGCAAAACATGAGCAGGTGGAGGTTCGCGCTGCCGTGTTGACCTGGGTCGCAGGCACCCAAAGCAATGCAACCTACTTTGAAGGTTATTGGCTTGAGCGTGCGCTGAAGGCCGGATTTGAGGCGCCTGACGTCCACAACTGGGGAAGGCTCCCTAAGCTTGAAAGCCTACCTGGCCAGCCAAGGAGTTGGCCGGGGACAGAGGTACAAGCCAAGTCGATACCGCTCGCCGACATCATCATGAAAAAGCTCACCCTGCAGCCACTGTATGCCAAGGAGGCGCCTCCCCATCAGGCCGAAATGGATTTCGACACATGAGAAGGCAAATTCATATAGCTGTGTGCTCAGCCCCCTTGTCCCCAGCATGAGGCGCCGATGCTAGACCCTTACTCAATTCGAAAGCCAGGAATCGGATCGAGCAATCTTCACGTTGAAGAACTTGCGAAAGTTCGAGGTCAAGTAGTGGTCTGCTGGCATGGCGGTCTGCAGAAAAATCATAGCCCGAACACCGTCCCGCTTGCCGAAGTCACGTTCAGGACGCTGCATCCAGACAACAATTTTGGCTCCCTTGTCCATCACGATGTGGTGATCTCACACTTGGGAAGCCTCAGGGTAGGAACCGTCTGGAAGCAAGGTAACTTGATCGGCGAAATTGGGATGGATCGTCTGCGACCCCAGAGAGTCAACTTCGACCCTAGGTCGTGGCAATTAGTAACGGCTAAATCAGCCAGCCTTTTCGAGAGCTACATGCAGCAATTCCCTAAGCGCTGCGGTTCCAGCTGGCTAATCAAACTAACGACAGCATCAGGCGAGACAATCTTAGTGCCTTGCCTAGAATTCCTAACCCGATGCTACGGGAGAAGCTCAGAAACTGCGCGATTGCTTGTAACCTATGGGCTAAAAACAATCCAAGACTTGTACTTCTATGAATTTAATCCAAACCCAGAGCGGCTTTTGCTACCTCTAGAACGTGGAGTATCGGTTCGTGAAGCTCCGTTTCTTGCACATGCAATGTATGACGATTACACCCGAGACATTTGCCAAATCCTTCACAATAAATTACAAGCAGAATTTAAACCTGGCAACCAAGCATTCATCCAAGTTCCACCTTGGTTCAAGGGTTGGGGGCAGATAGAAGGGCAAGGTTATTGGATCGATGACAAAACCTTTCTCTTGCTGAGGATCGACGGGCTTAGCGAACCTGATGGCCCACCGATTACAGTTGAGTATAAACGCTACACAAAGGATGCGGCAGAACAAGGTACGAGCGCTGGACGCCCTTATTCCCGCAAGCTTCCGCTAGGCGCCTCTACCGTGGCAGTATCCATCACCGGCACCGAAGCGCCCAACAGCAAGACGTCACAGACCGTTTATGACCCGCCTTTCCGAACCCTCGGAACAAAGCGAAAACTCCACCATAGAAAGAAATCTATTCCTGGCCAAGCAGGTCGACCGGTACCAGGATGTGAGAAAGATCGACTTGCCCCTGGAGACCCCCGGGGTAATGGCGAAGGTGGGGGGAAAAGCGAACACGTGTCGCCAGAAGCTACGCCAGAAGGAATAGTTGCGCTGATGTGGCAGACCTGCCTGTCTCTGGCTCAAAGCCTTCCCACGTACATCAGTGAGTTAGGCTGGTATACAAAAGCGTTTGGCTTCCAAACCGAGGGAGTGCCAAGATTTGAGTATTTGAGTTTCCCCACTAAGAAGAAGGGAGCTCCCATACGTCTACCAAAGCCCGTGTTGATCATTCGAATGATGGTGGGCGGCAGACACATCTACATTTTGGAGATTCACCGAAATCCCAGGAAATCCGAAGATGAGAAAGGTATAACCAAGCACGTCGAAGATAGCTACAGAGGTCTCATGGTAGAGCTTCCACCCAATGGAAAAGTAGCTGACATAGAGTTAGCGGTAATCTTTAAAAATATCATTGCAAATAACTGTCGAATCAAAAAATCGCAAATGTCCAACTACCCCCATGTCACCTTTGTTCATCGCCCCAAGGAGGAAGGCTGCCAGCCTTTTGGCAAGGTAGTTCTTAAGCATCTGAGTAAGCTAATCGGACACTAAAGAGCGCGTGGAAATTTCGAGTTCAAGACTACAGACACACGTTAACCGTGCCCCTGACCACCTGCGCCGATTGGTAAAGGGATCCAATAGTCTTGGCCTCTCAGCTTGACGAGCAGCCCTTCCTGATCAGGAATTGTCATCAGCGGCATATCTTTCTTATGGACCTTCGCCACACCATGGAAGTAACCCAAGGCAGCCACATGCCACCGATCAAGAACACTTTTACCCGCAGCAGCCTCACCCATGAGCAATCTGAGTTCTCTTTCAAAACGGCTGCGCCTACACATGATCGCATTGCGGTTATCTTTAGGAAACTCGATAGCAGCCCCATGAAATTTGTTCAGAAAGCTGACGAAGCTGCTCAGGGACGCGACTATCCCTGGTGTTTCTGCCAGCAATGACCTCAACGAATGCGAAGTCGGCATCGAATTGCCAGCTGCCTCACTGGCGAGAACAAGATTTGCCCCACTACGAAGTGCCATACGAACAGACCTCAGGGAGTTCGCTCGCCTATGGGGTTTAGATTCAAGGTGTAGGCGGTAATTTTCGAGCAGATTTCGACCCATCTCCGAAGGCACTGAAGCGAGGATGCCTTCGATACGGCGCTTCTCTGTGAGCTCAGTCTTCAAAGCGGCATCTACCTGCATTCCGTGCTTCTCGATCATCCACTGCACCGGTAGTTTCGCGCGCCTTATCCAAAGCGCACCTTTGGCTTTCAGCAATTCCTGATACGTAGGTAACCTCATCCAGAGGGCGTTCATTTCCCGAAAACTGTCCAAATGGCGATTGATCAACAGGGCCGCCCTCACCGGGCCGGCCCGATCGAGAAGCCACGCGCCATACTCGGTATAAGCCTCACGGAAACCATCATGAGTGAGCGCCTCGATGTTGATCTGCAGGCGCTTCTGGAACACACGGCGGCTGTAGCAATTTCGACATTCAGCCCCATAGCCTGCTGGAGACATCTCGCTGCAGGTTTTGCATTGGATGCTACCCACCTGCGCACAGAGCCGACACTCCCTGACACCGCAGCGGCCATCAATCAATACTCGGTATCGCCGGCAGCTTGGGCATGTCTGCGCGTTGCTCGCACATCTCGGGCAGCAGCTCAGTACCCTATCCCCAAAGTTTTTTTTTAGAGAGACGCGTCGAGGACGCATTACATAAATCGCAGCGTCGTGCGTTAGTGAAGTAGTGAGCGCAGGAGTTACAAGCAGGCCCATAGGGCGTGATCCGTCCCAGCGGCCTCCCGATACGCCGGCAGCGAACGCATGGAGCAGAGACGAGATTGGCGTAACAACCCTTACAGTAGCGCAGGCCGAAATAAGTACGGTGAGCTTTCTGCATATCCTCGCCGCATACCGAACAATAGGCACGCCCTACTGAATGCCCCTCAACCATCTCGATACACCTTTCGTTTCAACCGGGCCCACAGCTTTTTAACGGTCTGCCGTGATACTGGAGATCGCGCGCGCTTGGCTGTAGGCGCTCGCACACTACCTGGCGTAAGTTTTTTGAGCATCTCCTGCAGCGCAGGCGAGATATTTCCGGCCGGTATGGGAACAGAGTGTCGAGGCAGAGAACAGGCTTGTATCACCTCGATCAGCTGGTGCTCACCCATCTCAAGCACCTTCCAAACGGCCGACAGGAAATCCATTCTTTCTCGCACCGAAAGCAGCTCAATAGGTAGCCCAGAGTCAGGACGAACAAGGTGACCGAGGTTGAAGGCGTCCCTAAAGCACGCGAAGGTTTTTGAATTGTTCGTACTTGAAACCCTGAGTACCCCAAAAATAAAACGTGCCCGCTGAAACCACACGTCTGGCTCACAAGGTGCACCCGTATCGTGGTTTACACCATGAATGGCGTCATCCCCTGCGCACTGAAAAGCGAGAGCTCCAGGAGCAAATCCAAGCTCATGAGATGAAGTGCTCAACGGAGCATGACAGCGGTCGCAATGAGCGCAATTAGAGTCGATCTGCTGCAGGTTATGAGGTTGTAGCGGTGAGTCGCATCTTGGGCAGCGATCGATCAATCTCACCAGGTGTTTTTCACAGCACGTGTGCCAAGCCAAGCGCCATGAGATCCGGTAGTAGGGCGTGCCCTCCAACATACAAACAGGACAGCATTGCAAACCACCAGCATGGCGCCGATTACGCGCCCCGAGAGCGAGGATCCATGGCCAGATGCCTTTTTTGGAGTCCAGCGATGGATTAATGGCTGATGCGATGGGGTGTAGGGTCGCCGTACAGATATCTGATGTCCCGACACCGGTCATTTTGGCCAAAGGCAACGCATGCTCAGACGCAATGCCTCTATCTACATCAACAATCCAGCATCGCCAGCCTGGCCATAGACTTCCGGTGAGCGTCATCGGTGAGCAGCCATGCGCAAAAGCATTGCGAATGAGCCAAGAGGACAGGAGCTCATCCGCCAGCAAGCTCCTTGCGTTCGGCCACTGCGGACTGACTACATCAATTCGCGAATGCCACGAGTAGGTTGAAGCCATGACTTGCTCTTGATTATGTCAGCGTCAATCTTCTCCCTACCCGAACCAATCGCTTCCTTCGCGCACTCAACCAAAAGCCTGTGCAAGTCACCTGTGTTTCCTGCAGATATGCCATGCAGCAGGCCTGCCAAATGCGGCGTGAAAAGCCCAGAAGCCTCACGCAGCGGGAGTACGGATTCGAAGCCTTTCAGAAAACGCTGAAACTCCACATCCATCCTCCAGTTCTGCAAGGTAAAGACGTCGAACCGGCTCGCATGCTGGGGATCAGTATGTAGCACCCGAACAGCATCTTCAGTCCCCACACCGATGACCGGTATCGCGAGCTCGTTACAAAGCGACTTGATAACGTTCATCATCCCTCGCTGCTGCCTGGGCGTTCCCTCCAGCATGGAATGAAACTCATCAATGAGGAGTAACCTCACCTGATTCTGCCGCATCTGGTGTATCACCTGATATCGCAGTTTTAGTTTTGAGTCTGTCGTCCGATAGGGTGTCCAAAACCGCTCCAGAATCGCACAGTAGAGCGCGCACTCATCAGCAGAAGGTGGAGCATCGATCCTGATGATGGGTTTGACAGGCTCCCCCTCAGAGTCAGTGTAGCCCTGACCATGTAACGAATCGAACCTCGCTAGGATGGTTGTTTTACCGTTATTGGGGCTGCCCACGACGAGAAGATTGGGCATACGGGGGCGCTTCGGAACGCTCATCAGATGATGCAGGAGGTCCATCAATTTTTGCGCTACGGGGTAGCCGATCCAACGTGGCTCGTAGAGAAAGTCGATACGTTCTTGATCCGACTGGAGCATGACAGCCCGGAACTCGGGATGGATGTGCTTGTAATGAGTCATGAGATATCACCGAAGTCGTCAAGATCGCCATCAACCATGTTCACGAACGTACCCGCGGGCGCAGGAGCAATTTTGACCTTCTGAGGGCTTGGCTCGGCAGGGGTCTTACCTTTCGAATGCACCCGGTGCCGCTGGGCTTGTCTTCTGGTCTTGGCCGTCTGCGCTTCGGCCTTTGCGACCAGCTCCCGATTCTCCAAGATGTAACGCTTGATCAGCATTTCGTTGATATCGGCACGGCCCTCGTCGACCGCACGCTTCTTGGCTGCCTTGTACTCCCAGATGCTGGCAGCTGGAAACGCCTGGTTCGAGACAGGGACTTTGAAGTATTGCTTGAGTAGTGGGTCAAAAAACCAGATGAAGCTGATATCACGAGGGTCACGCCGGAAAACGAATGTCTGCGCTTTACCCGTATCCTGGTCTTTGGCATTTATCCAAGGTCTTAACGCCTCGGAGTAGTAGAGGAGATCGATCTGCACACCGTAGTGCTGAACAGTCCGATCAAAAGACGGCAAAAAATCTCTCTGTAGCGTGAAGGGGTCAGTCGGCCGGGGAGGAATTCCAACCAGGGGGTCTTGGTCAGAATTGCCAAATACGCCAATGTGCCACTTCCTGCGCGGGCTCATGAAAATCTTCGAATGGTAGGACTCGTTGTAGATCAGAATTTCCCTGATCAACCACGTCTCGAACTCATCGAAGGTCAGCGCTGCATGCCTCTCAGAATCATAACCGTCGCGGTCGGCTTTATTGCTGTAGGTTCTCCCTGGCATGTCTTTCAGCGTTTGAGCGAAGGTGCCCATGAGACGCTCAATATGCGCCCCGTAGCGGGGGCGCTTAACTGGCCTGAACCGGTTTTCGATCCCGTAGTTAGAGCATGATTTCTTAACGTCTTGGCTCTGAAAATCGGGACCGTTATCAGCGTGCAGAATCTTGGGCTTGCCCCAAACCGGCCATTCCCCCTCGACGCCATGTGCGAGAAGCCATTCCTCCTTAGGCAGAATGGCGTGCGCGACACACATCGCCACCGAAATGCCTGCTGGAGCATCCAACGACAAGTAGTAGCCAGTGATCATTCGGCTGAAAACGTCGATCGAGAAGGTGATCCATACCCTACCGATTGAACGCCTGTGAACATCGTCGACCAGCAGAATGTCCATAGGCGTGTGGTCAATCTGCACGACTGCCAGAGGGTAGTCTGCATCCGGGAACGAGCCGGGAGTGGGGGTGTATTTGTTCCGCGCCAATTCTGCAAAGCCTCGCCCACGGAGATACGCTTTGTCTGGGATACCTTTTAGCCTTGCCCGGATAGCCGTCTTACCTGGCGTTGGGAGTTGCGCCTCTTCACAGGCATCAACGATGGCCTGAATCGTGGCAGGTATTGTGGGGCGATGGGGCTTCAAGTAGAAGTTGGTGATGACCTTTTCGATGATCTGGTCCACTTCATCTGAGAGGCGCGAGCTACCTTCTTGCCATCCTCTCCTACGCGGAACCAACGCCAGCATTTCGCCCCAATCTTTGTATCGCTTGATCCAGCGGTACAAGGTAGCGACATCTACGCCGGTCGCATTAGCCCTGGCGATAGCGTCGTTCCGCCCCACAACCGTACTACCCAGCAGCGGCTGGATAGCAGCGTAACGCCTTTGAGCCTCCGCCCAATCCTCGCTACCAATCAGCGAAATATCATAATTCGCGTAAAGGCCATCAACCCGCTCCCGCTTAATCGCTCTCAAGCTTCCAATGGGTAGAGCAGCGGCTTTACCTGAATCGAGCTCCACGCCAACCACGGTGCGAAAATCAAGGATCTGAGAAATCCGGTACGCAGAGTCACCATGAGCGACAATCGCCCCTACCTCAATAGTCACCTGGCTCCGGTCAGGCTCATATGGGACCAGCTGGCTATCTGGATTTTCACTGTCCATGGTTAAACCACCCAAACTTCGAGGAAATTGTTCAGAGGAAGGCGAATGTCGCAGGTCAATCGTCGAGTAGCGATCAGATGCCAAAGGTGACTAATACACTCAGCTCGGTAGTAGTCACAGGAGTGCAACGCCAGCAGGTAGTGGACGGGAGCTACCCCCATTTTCTTCACCGTCCCGATGATCCAGTCGCTGTCTTCGGGAGCGAAGGTCATTCGCTCGTATCGTTCCAGAAACTTGATGTTCTGTAGTGCTGTATCCCGAATTCTCGACTCGTCATGGATGTGGAAAATCCACCCTTGGTCCCGAGCGTATCGCCAGGCGGCTTTCCATTTCGGGAGCCATGCCTGCCAATTTTTCCTCCACTCCGCCTCAGGCTTCACTTCAACAAGCAAGGGCTTTGGCCAGTTCTCGGGGCCACGATCACCGAGCCTGAATTGGACCAGGAAATCAGGGGTGTAGGTATAAGTACGCCCGTTAACACTGAACGGGATCGCCACTGGCTGCGACGTGATCGCTAGGACATCCATCGAAAATTCGGTGCGAAGGATGAAGTCCCGCTCAAGAAGGGATTCATACGGAATCCCGCCCTCGCCACGGAACGGAAAGACTCCCGATACGCTGCGCTTGGTGGGCTTGATGGCACGGACCGAACTGGGCCTAGGTTTGTCGCGGTTATTTGAAGCCATTCGTAGGTCCGTCGCAGCTATTCAAGAAATACGTCGCAGCTATTACTGGACGCGCTACTGAGAATTCAGGGTGTTCAGGACACAGTTGTCGCATTTTATTCAGAATCCTACAGTGGCAGTCGCCCGCAACCCGGCGAAATCACCCTCGCCCACCATGGCGTGCTGTTTCTCGACGAGTTGCCAGAGTTCGAACGCCGCGTGCTGGAGGTGCTGCGCGAGCCTTTGGAGTCAGGTGAAATCGTGGTGGCCAGGGCGCGTGATCGGGTGCGCTTTCCCGCACGCTTCCAGCTCGTGGCTGCAATGAATCCCTGCCCCTGCGGCTATTTCGGCGACCCCACGGGCCGCTGCCGTTGCAGCCCCGAGCAGATCCAGCGCTATCGCAACAAACTCTCCGGCCCGTTGCTCGACCGTATCGACCTGCACCTGACCGTGGCCCGCGAAAACACCGTGCTGCACAACCAGCCTAGCGGCGAAACCAGCGCCAGCGTTGCCCAGGTGGTGGCCCAAGCGCGCGAACACCAACAACGCCGCCAGGGCTGCGCCAATGCCTTTCTCGATCTCCGGGGGTTGCGCCGTCACTGCGCGCTGACGCCAGCGGACCAGACCTGGCTGGAAAACGCCTGCGAACGGCTGACCCTGTCGTTGCGCGCAGCGCACCGTTTGCTCAAGGTTGCGCGGACCCTGGCCGATCTGGCGCAGGTCGAGGCTATCGACAGGGCGCATCTGGCCGAAGCATTACAGTATCGGCCAGGGGCTTGAGGCTGAGCGGGGCTCGGCAACTAGCCGCCCAAGCCCTCACGTCGGGGCTTGGGCAGCACCCACCAGACCACCACCAGGCTGGCACCAGCGCCCAAGGCTGCCGAGGTCAGTCTGCCAAGCCCCGGCAATGTCAGGAACAACTCCCCGCTGATGGTCTGGCTGGCCATGAATTCGGCCCACCCCTGGGACAACAAGGCGGCCAACGACACGACCAGCGAACCGGCCCGCCAGGTACGCTGAAGACGCAACACCACGCAAGTCAGCCCCACGAGCACGGCGGGAATACCATAGAACATCAAGGCGCCGATCATCATCACCACGGCCAGGCCGAAGTAGCCGAGCGCATTGGTCAAAGCGCTTGCGCCCATGAGCGAATGCACAAGCTCGGCCAGCACCAGCAGCAACCCGGTCAACGAAGGCGCTGCAATGAACGCCAGCAGCACACGGGGGGTTGGATAGGCGTGTTGATCATCCATGCAAAATAGCCTTGCACCAGGTCGAGATGCCACCGCATAGGCGGGCGACCAAGCCGTGGATACGAGCACACATACTTTCAGTCCCTTGAACGCGTCGAATCAGCACAATCGCTGAAATGGTCGTCTAAGAGAAGCCGCACAACGTTTAGTTCAACCTGCGGCGTGCCGCTATCCCCGCCACCGACCACGCGCCTGGGCCGGTCAGCGCGGTGCTCAATCGATGGCGCCAGCAATGTGCTCGGCCCCGGTTACCGTGCCGCCAGTGCCTGCGCCACGGCCCTGAGCAGGGTTTCCTCGCTGAACGGCTTGCCCAGGCAAATCACCGCCCCCCGCCCCATCGAATCCTGTCGCGCCATGGGGTCCCAATGCGCCGACATGCAAATCACCGGCAAGGCATACCCGCGCCGTGCCAATTCACGCTGCACCTCATGACCACTGCACCCGGGCATTTTCAGGTCGACCAACGCGCAATCGGCCTCACGCGACAGTCGCGAGGCCAGGAACACCTTGCCATCGGCGAAGGGATACGCCTCGAAACCCGCCGAACGCAGCAGGTTCGACAGGCTCTTGCGCACCGAGACGTCGTCGTCGACGATGCACACCCTCACCGGGCGGCCCCGACCGGTCATGCCACGCCCTGGCCAAAGGCCTGGGCATCACCCGCGATCACCTGATGCATGGCCACTAGCTCGACCAGCGAGCGGGACTGCATCTTGTTCATGATGTTCTTCTTGTGGACCTTGATGGTCACTTCACTGGTGCCCAACTGACCGGCGATCTGCTTGTGCGACAGGCCTTCGACCACCAGCGCGAACACTTCGCGCTCGCGGGGCGTGAGATGCTGGTACTTGTCGCGCACTTGGCGTGCCTGTCGCCAGTCGCGACCGGCGGCCACCGCGCGAGCACGCACGGCCTCCAGCAACGCCAGCAACTGGCGCTCGTCGAACGGTTTGGTGAGGAACTCGAACGCCCCGGCGCGCATGGCCTGCACCGTCAACGGGATGGTCCCGTAGCCGGTCATGAAGACAATCGGCCAAGGCAGGTCGAGGCGGCGCAAAGCGTGTTGCAACTCAAGGCCCGAAGCGGCTGGCAGGTTGATATCCAACAACAGGCAGGCGTAGGGCGTGTCCCACTGCTGTTCGAGCAACGCCTCAGCCGAGGCGTACAGGCGATGGGGGATGTTTTCGGCCCGGAACAAGCGCCCCAGCGCATTGCGCACCGACGGATCGTCATCAACCACTAGCACGTGCACCGCAGCGCCGTCAGGCTCCAGGGCATGGCTGTCGAGCGCATGGCAGGCACGCGCCGGTGCCAGCGCCGAGGTATCCGGCGAAAGGTCGGCGAGCAAGCGATAACCCCGGCGCGGTACGGTCTGGATGACCTGCTTGTCACCCAGCCACTTGCGTAACAGCGAGACCTGTACCTGCAAGTTGTTGTCCTCGACCACCGTGCCTGACCAGACCTGGCTGAACAATTCGTCCTTGCTCACCACCCGGCCATTGGCCCGCGCCAAGGTCGCCAGCACCTCGAACGCGCGGCCTCCCAGCGGGATCGGCTGGCCGTCGCGGAAGGCCTCGCGTCGCTCAAGCGACACCATGGCTTTGCCTATTCGGATCATCGCATCCTCGACTCTCAGGGCTGTGGCGATTGCGCGGGCTTGAGCACGATAGGCCGGCGCACGCGGACAACGAGCAGTCTTAGAACTATCACACAGCCCCGCGCACCTTGCCGGCGCCCGAGCGGACCATAACGGTCAGAATGGTTCCCGTTCCTGCCAAGGCGCCCCGCGCCGCATTGCGTCGCCTAGGCGCTCCGTATACTCCTCGCCAGGCTGTCGTTTGCAGGGGTGCCATGATGCTCGATGAATGTCTCGTTCTCGTGTCGGTCGATAACGATCCGGCGATCGACGAACACTGGCTGAGCCGCTGCACCACGGTAGCGCTGGGCCAGGAAGGCGAGCTGTGCCACTTCTGCCTGTTCGACACCGAGACCCGCCAGTCCTGGCACGCGATCCGTGCACCGGTCGAGTCGCCGGCCGCCTGCCAACGCCTGGAGCGCGACTACCGACTGGCGCTGGACCCGGCCTGGGCAGTGCTGCCCGCAGCCTACGTGCGCTCGGCCGAAGGGCCATTGCTGGTCTATCCCACCGGGCTGTCGGTAGCCGACCTGATCGACCAGGGTCGGCTTTTTCTGGAGCGCTTCCTACACGTCGCGGTGAACGCTGCCACCACCTTGGCCAAGGCCCACCAGGGCAATGCCGTGCACGGCGCCCTGCGCCCGCGCCAGTTGCTGATCGGCAACGATGGACAAGTGCGCATTGGCGGTTTTCGCGCCGATGCCAGCGACATCCCGAGCACCCAGCCCGACAGCTGGACCTACCTGGCCCCCGAGCAGGTCTGCCCGCACGGCACCCACACCGACCGGCGCAGCGATATCTATGCGTTGGCGGCCATCCTCTACCAGTTGTTGCTCGGCCAACTGCCACTGGCCGGACGCGACATCCAGCACTGGCGCCAGCTGCATGCAGGCGTGCAACCGCGGCCAGCCGGGGAGCTTGACCCGACCCTGCCAAGGGTGATCAGCCAGATCCTCGGCAAGGCCTTGGCCAAGGAGCCCGATGCGCGCTACCAGAGCGCCGAAGCACTGGCCATCGACCTGGCGCATTGCCAACGGCAATGGGCTGCGCATGGCGACATCGCGCCGTTCACCCCAGGTTGCGCCGACCTGGTGCCCGCCGCCGGCGAGCGCCTGTATGGACGCGACGGTGAACAACAGACCATCGCCCGCCTGCTCGACAGCCTGCGCCGCGACAACACCCCCCAAGGCCTGCTGGTCAACGGCGCCACCGGCATGGGCAAGTCGAGCCTGGTGCACACCTCGCTCAAGGTCCACGCCAACGGTTATTGGGCCAGCGGCAAGTGCAACAGCCTTGAGCAAGCGGTGCCCTATGCCCCCTGGATCGAGATCCTCGGTACGTTGGCCACGCAGTTGCTGGCCAGGAACAGCAGCGACCTGGACGCCACCGCTCGCGATATTCGCCAGCGCCTCCAGGGTCGCGGCCAATTGCTCAGCCAACTGGCGCCCGATCTGCAATTGATCCTCGGCCCCAGTGCCGACTTCTCCATACAAGCGTCGCGCCTGACGCTGGAAAAAGAGCACCGCGCCATCGTCGAGGTGCTCGAAGTCTTCAGCAGCCCCGGCCAACCACTGGCGATCTTCCTCGATGATCTGCAATGGGCCGACGATGCCAGCCGTTACCTGCTGCAAGCGCTGCTGGCAAAGCCACCGCGAGGTCTGTTGCTGATCCTCGCCAGCCGCAGCGATGGCAGCGCCATGTCACTGATCGACCTGCCTGCCACGCCCACCGCCCTGCGCTGCCAGAGCCTCACCCTACAGCCGCTGCCGGTCGCGGCGATCGTCGAACTGATCGTGACCCGCTATCACGTCAATGCCGCCGAGGCGCTCCCGGTGGCCGAGCGGGTGCACGCCAAGACCGCAGGCAATCCGTTCTTCGTCCGGCAAATTCTGCGGGCGATGGTCGAAGACCGGTTGTTCGTCTTCGATACCCACGCCATGCGCTGGTCCTGGTCGATAGACGCCGTGGCCCACCATCGCTATGCCGACAACGTCGCCGACCTGATGGTGCAACGCCTGACCCGCCTGCCCTCGGGCCAGCGCGAGTTGCTCAGGCTCGCGGCAGCCGCCGGCGGGCGCTTCGATGTAGCGCTGCTGCGGCGCCTGGCGGGGCAGCCGGACGAGCGCCTCGACGGCCGGCTCAAAGCCTTGCGCGAGGCGGGTTTCCTCGCGTCCACCGCGCATGGCCTGGCTTTCGCCCATGACCGCGTGCAGGAAGCCGCCTATCAACTCACCCCGGAGCACGAACGCAGCGCGCAGCACGCGCGTATCGCCCAAGCCATGTGGCAGGCCTGGGCAGACAGCCCCCGTGAGGGCCTGTTCGAACTGGCCAACCAGCTCCAGCGGGCCGCGACCGATCGCTTCACCGCGCAGCAATGCGCGACCTTCCTGGCGCTGCTGCTGCGCGCCGCCACCCAGGCCCGCGACGCCGCCTCCCACGAGCAGGCCGCCGGCTACCTGCAAGCGGCGCACGCCTTGCAACAGCGTTGCCCGATTGATGCACGGCAGGCGTTCACCCTCGCCTGCATGGCCACCGAATGCGACATGCTGCTGTCACGCACGGGGCGCGCCGAGGCCGGTATCGCCGCGTGCCATCGCCACGCCCGTACAGCACTGGAGCGCGCCACGGCCCACCGCTTGGCCGCACGCCTGAACACCCTGCGCTCGGATTACCCAGCCGCCATTGACGAAGCCATGCGTGGCCTGCAACTGCTGGGAATCGAGCTGAACCACGGCGACGAGCCACAGCCCGTCGAGCGCCAGTACGCCACTGTCCGTAGACTGATCGAGCAACGCGGTCGCCACTGCCTGGAGGCTTTGCCACGCGCCACGTCCGAGCCTGTCGAGGTGGCCATTGCACTGCTCGCGACGCTGTCCTCGTCATTCTTCGTGCGCGACGAAATCCGCTTCCTGCACTTGTCGCGCATCCTGGAACTGAGCCTGGCCCACGGCGTGGCCCCCGGCAGCACCTATGGCCTGGCCTGGTTCGGGGTGATGTGCGCCGAGCGCTTCGCCGCCTACCACGACGGCCACGCTTACTGCCTGGCGGCGCTCAAGCTGATCGAGCGGCACGGATTCGAATGCGACCTGACCAGCACCTTGCTGGCCCTGGATCAGGTCAGCGCCTGGACCTCACCCATGGAGTTCGCTCGCCGTACCGCGCTGGAGGCAATCGACTCGGCCAACCTTTCCGGTGACTTGGCCATGGCCTGCTACGCCTGCTGCCACGCTGTCTCGGACGCGCTGGTGATGGGCAAGCACCTGGATGCGGTGAACCAGGAAGTGGAGCGCGGCCTGGCCACCGTGCGCCGCTATGGCTACCGCGATGTCGAATTCATTCTGCTCGCCCAACAAGCCTTCGTCGCCGACCTGTGCGGCGCTCCCGCTACGCACGATGAGCGCAACGCCGTGAGGCTGCACGACACACCGAGCGCCTGCATCAGTTCCAGCACCACGCGTTTCTTCCAGAGCCTGTTCGCCGGCATGGCGGCGTTCTACCTGGGCGATATCGGCCAGGCCACGGCGCACTTGGAGCAGGCCGATGGCCACGTCTGGGCGGTGCCGGCGCACATCAACCTGGCCGATTTCCACCTGTTCCAGGCACTGACCCTGGGCAGCCCGCAAGCACCGGGTACGCTTGAAGCGAAGCTCGAACGCCTGGCCCGGTTACGCCTGGTGTTCAGCCAGTGGGCGCAGTTCAATCCGGTCACGTTCCGCAACAAGGTGCTGCTGATCGAAGGGTTGATCGCCCGCCTTCAGGGTGATGGGCTGTCGGCCATTCGCTGCTTCGACCAGGCGCAGATCGCCGCCACCGCTGCCGGCTTTATCCACGAGCAGGCCATCGCCCACGAGCAACTGGCCGAGGTGTGCATCCCCAGTGGGCTGATCTCGGGCGCCAACCTGCACCTGCGCATCGCCCGCGATTGCTTTCATCTATGGGGCGCCACGGGCAAGGTGCGCCAGCTTGAGACGCTGCACCCATTCCTGCGCACCCAGCCAATTCAAGAAACCTTCTGCACGACCTCACAAGCCAACCTGGACCTGGAAGCCGGTATCGAGGCTGCGCGCGCCTTGTCCGAAGAAACCTTGCTCGAAGGCCTGATCGAAACCCTGATGGGCCAGCTCACCCAGCATGCCGGTGCCGACCATGGCGCGCTGTTGATCGTCAGTGGTGCGGAGTACCAGATGGCCGCGCTGGCCGACATCGACGACGCCGGGCTGCGGGTGAGCATGGAGCAGTGCCAGAAGTTCATGACTCAGGCGCCGCGCTCGATCATCAACGCGACCCTGCGCACCAAGAAAACCCTGCTGCTGCACGACGCCCAAGTGGACTGCCCCGAAGCGTTCCGCCAGGACCTGCACGCGCGTGGTGCACGCTCGGTGCTGTGCCTGCCATTGGTGATCCAGGGGGTGCTGATCGGTCTGGTGTATCTGGAAAACTGCCTGGTGCCCAACCTGTTCGGCGGCCAGCGCCTGGCCATGCTGGAAATCCTCGCAGCGCAAGCGGCGGTGTCGCTGCAGACCGCCAAGTTCTATACCCGCCTGGCCGAAGAGCACCAGACCCGCGCTCAAATGGAAGCCGAGCTGCGGCGCTCACGGGCAGAGCTGGCGCGCAGTGCGCATTTGCAAGTGATGAACGAACTGTCGGCGTCCATCGCCCACGAGATCAGCCAGCCACTGCTGGGCATCGCCTCCAACGCAGCGGCTAGCCTGCGCTGGCTGCGCCGCGATACGCCGGATCTCGACGAAGCCATGGCGGGTCTGGAAGACATCCGCGCCGACAGCGAGCGCGCAGCCAATATCGTTCGCGCCCTGCGCTCGCTGGCCAAGCAGACGCCGATGCAGTTCAAGACGCTGAAGCTCGACGACTTGATCTTGCAAGTGATCCGCCTGGCCTCGGCCGATGCTCGCAAGAGTGCGGTGAAACTCCAGGCGCAGCTGGATGCCGGGGTGACGGTGCTGGCAGACCCTGTGCAAATCCAGCAACTGGTGTTCAACCTGCTCACCAACGCGCTGGAGGCGCTGGCCGGGTATCGCGGTGATGGCGTGGTGCGCATCAGCTCATGCCGCTGTGGCGACGAGGTGCAGGTGCAAGTGGACGACAACGGCCCCGGCATTGATGCTCAAGACCGCGAACAGGTGTTCGAGGTGTTCCACACCACCAAGCCCGGTGGACTGGGCATGGGGCTGGCAATCTGCATGTCGGTGGTGCAGGCCCACGGCGGGCGCTTGCAGGCGTTGGACTCGGAGCTGGGCGGGTGCTGCATTCGCTTCAGCGTGCCGGTGGCGGGCACACAAGCCGGCTGATGTGTAGGTACTTGTAACAAGGGCCTTGCCGGGGTGCAGGGCCGGTCGGAAAGGGTCGCGTAGCGCGCCCCGGGATTTATGCATGATGCAAAATCGCCGAGGCTGCTACGCAGCCTTTTCGCGGCACAAGGCCGCTCCAGATCAGCGCGCCGTCAACGCCGCATAACTGTTCATCAAGTTGCGGTAATTGGGGATGCGCTGGGACAGCAGGTTGCCCAGGCCTTCGATGTCGTTGCGCCAGTCGCGGTGCAACTCACACGCCACCGAGAACCAGTTCATCATCTGCGCCCCGGCTTGAGTCATGCGCGCCCACGCGGCCTGCTGCACAGTCTCGTTGAAGGTGCCCGAGGCGTCGGTGACGACGAACACGTCGAAGCCCTCGGCCAGCGCCGACAGGGTCGGGAACGCCACGCACACATCAGTCACCACGCCGGCAATGATCAGCTGCTTGCGCCCAGTGGCCTTGATCGCCTTGACGAAATCTTCGTTGTCCCAAGCGTTGATCTGGCCAGGGCGGGCGATGTACGGCGCGTCCGGGAACATCTCCTTGAGTTCCGGCACCAGCGGGCCATTGGGGCCTTGCTCGAAGCTGGTGGTGAGGATGGTCGGCAGGCCGAAGAACTTGGCCAGGTCACCCAAAGCCAGCACGTTGTTCTTGAACTCGTTGGGCGAGAAATCCTGCACCAGCGAGATCAGGCCGGTCTGGTGATCGACCAGCAGCACGACGGCATCATCTTTGTTCAGGCGCTTGTAGTCAGGTTGGCTCACGACGGTGACTCCTTGGGTGGGATGAAGGTGGCATTGGCCCTAGGGCCTATACCTTTGGGTAACATGGCATTAAAGGTGACCCGCCGCCTGACGCCAGGCCTTGGGAGGCTGACCGACCAAACGGCTGAAGGCGCGCGTGAAATGCGCTTGGTCACAGAAGCCGCACTCCAGGCTGACATGGGTGATCGGCACTTCGGTGGCCAGCAGACGTTTGGCCTTTTCCATGCGTGCTCGCAGGCGCCAGGCTTGCGGCGACAGTCCGGTAGCCACCTTGAAGGCGCGCGAGAAGTGACTGCGCGTGAGATGGCAGACGCTGGCGATCTGGATGATCGACAGTGGGCTGTGGAGCATGAGTTCCTTGGCCTGGCGCAAGCGCTGCGGGGTCAGCGCGCCGGGCTGGGTGTGCCGGGCTTCTGGGGCGGACTCAAGGGCCATGTCGACTCTCCTGTTTCGATGCAGGAAGTCTGGCGCGCGGCCGATGACAAAGTCCTGAGCCGAACCTTAAAAGTTCTTAAGCGTGACGGCCCGTCACCACACAGGTCGCGTCTGGCCCATGACGCTCTCGGGTGCGCTGGCCCTACACGCCCTAGCGATCCTTTAAAATGCTCGCATGTTTGATTTCAGGCTATCTGCACAGGTAGTCGCAAAGGTGAGTCACGATGCTGAAAACAGTGGTGATAGTGCTGTTCAACGATGTTCTGATGCTGGATGTCAGCGGCCCTATGGACGTCTTTTCCATCGCCAACCGGTTCCTCCCGGCAGACCAGCACTACCACCTGCTCACCCTTGCCGAAGACAACGCCCCGCTGCGTAGCTCCTGCGGCCTGAAGGTACTGGCCGACGCACGCCTGGAGGCGTTGCCGATGAACGTCGACCTGCTGCTGGTGCCTGGCGGCCCAGGCGCCTACGACCATCCGACACCGGCGCTAGAGCGTTGGCTGGCGCAGGCAGCGCGCAGCGCTAAGCGTTTCGGTGCGATCTGTACCGGTATTTTCCTGCTGGGGCGCGCTGGATTACTCAGCGGCTATCGCTGCACCACCCACTGGAACTACATCGAGCGCCTGGCGCGGCAGTTTCCCGAAGCACGAGTGGAAACCGAACAGATCTACGTGACCGACCGTAACTTGATCACCTCCGGCGGCATCACCGCCGGTATCGACCTGGCCCTGGCCGTGGTGGCCGAGGATCATGGCCGGGACTTGGCGCTGGAAGTGGCCAAGGTGCTGCTGGTGGCGCGACACCGCCAAGGCGGTCAGTTGCCCTACGGTCCATTGCTGGCAGCGGTGCCGCGTGACGGCGGCCCAATCGCCCGGGTCCAGGCGTATATCGTCGACCATATCGACGAAGCCTTCACCGTGCAGAAAATGGCCGAGTTGGCGGCCATGAGCGCGCGTAATTTTGCCCGCGCGTTCCAGCGCGACGTGGGGATCACGCCACTGCAATACTTGCAGAACGCGCGCATCGACCATGCGCGCAAGTTGCTCGAGGGCTCGGATTTGCCACTCAAGGTGGTGGCCGCGCGCAGTGGGTTCGGCAGCGACCGGCACATGCGCAAGGTGTTCGGCGAGCGGATCGGCATGACGCCGAACCAGTACCGCGCGCAGTTTGGCGGGTGACGCAACAGCCGGACCACACGCTCCTACATAGGCGTGCGTGCGGTTCATATTGTCCCCTTCAAGGAGACAATATGTCTCCATAGAATCGGATTGTCTCCACACAGCCCATTCCGCAAAATGCTCGACTCAACGCTATAACCGCTGCCCCGGCAGTTCACGGAGCCAGAACCCATGCCACACGAAGGCAGCCTGCTGCAAACCGCGGTGATCTTCCTGTTCGCCGCCGTCATCGCCGTCCCCCTCGCCAAACGCCTGAAGCTGGGCGCCGTGATCGGCTACCTGCTCGCGGGCGTGGCCATCGGCCCGCAAGCACTGGGCCTGATCCGCGACACCGAGAGCGTCGCGCACATTTCCGAACTGGGCGTGGTCCTGCTGCTGTTCATCATTGGCCTGGAACTGTCGCCACGACGCCTGTGGCTGATGCGCAAATCGGTGTTCGGTGTTGGCACCGCACAGGTGCTGCTGACCGGCGCGGTGATTGGCGCCATCGCCCTGTTCGGCTTCAGCCAGACACTGCCAGCGGCCATCGTGCTTGGCCTGGGCCTGGCGCTGTCGTCCACCGCCTTGGGTCTGCAAAGCCTGGCCGAGAGCAAGCAGCTCAACGCCCCGCATGGCCGCCTGGCCTTCGCCATCCTGCTGTTCCAGGACATCGCCGCCATCCCGCTGATCGCCCTGGTGCCGTTACTGGCCGCAAACGGCCCCGACACCAGCCACGGCGACAGCCTGGAGCATGGCCTGAAGGTATTCGCCAGTATCGCCGTGGTGATTGTCGGCGGGCGCTATCTGCTGCGCCCGCTGTTTCGCACCGTGGCCCGCACGGGCCTGCCGGAGGTGTCCACCGCCACCGCGCTGTTGGTAGTGATCGGCACCGCCTGGCTGATGGAAGAGGCCGGTATCTCGATGGCCCTGGGGGCCTTCCTGGCCGGCCTGCTGCTGGCCGATTCGGAATACCGGCATGAACTGGAATCACAGATCGAGCCGTTCAAGGGCCTACTGCTGGGGCTGTTCTTCATCAGTGTCGGCATGGGCGCCAACCTGCGCCTGCTGCTGGAAATGCCGCTGGTGCTACTGAGCCTGACCCTGCTGCTGATCACCGTGAAACTGGCGCTGCTGATCGGCGTCGGGCGCCTAGCCGGTGGCCTGAACAAGGCCAGCGCGTTGCGCCTGGGCATGGTGCTGGCAGCCGGTGGCGAGTTCGCCTTCGTGGTGTTCAAGCTGGGCAAGGATCAAGGCCTGTTCGACACCCAGACCTACGACCTGCTGATGATGACCATCACCCTGTCGATGGCCATCACCCCCCTGCTGATGCTCGGCTGCGCCCGCGCCCTCAAGCGCCCGCAACCGACACGCGAAGTGCCCGAGCAGTACAAGGCCATCGACGCCGGCACCCCGCGCGCGGTGATCGTCGGCATGGGGCGCATGGGGCAGATCGTGGCGCGTATCCTGCGGGCACAGAAGATCCCCTTCATCGCCCTGGAAACCTCGGTGGATACCATCGAGATGACCCGCATGTTCGAGCAGGTGCCGGTGTTCTACGGCGACCCGTCGCGCCCCGAGGTGCTGCATGCGGCCAAGGTCGGCGAGGCCGAATATTTCATCATTACCGTCGACGACCCCGAGGTCGCCACCCACACCGCCGAACGGGTCAAGCGCCTTTACCCGCACCTGAAGGTCATCGCCCGGGCGCGTAACCGCCAACATGTGCACAAACTGCTGGACGTCGGTGCCGAGCCAATCCGCGAGACGTTTTATTCGAGCCTGGAAATGAGCCGCCGCGCACTGGTGGGGCTGGGCTTGAGCGAGGCCCAGGCGGCCGATCGCATCGAACGCTTTACCGAGCACGACGAGCAGGTGCTCGAAGCCCAGGGGCAGGTGCGTGATGATCGCGCGAAGGTGATGCAGACCGCCAAGGAGGCGCGGGTGGAGTTGGAGCGGTTGTTTGAGTCAGATGCAGACTGACGCTCAGGCGAAGGCAAGCCGAGCGATGGGCGGATGCTCACGGTGCGCGGCTTGCCAAAGGTCGTAGGCGGCTTGTTCGGCTAGGTACTGGCGAGCACTGCCCAGACCTGCCAGTTCCAGGCGATAGGCCAGGTCGGCGGAAATCGCCGCACGGCCGTTGAGCACGGTGGATAACTGGCCACGAGAATAGCCGAGATGACGGGCGAGGGAGGAGACGTTCATGCCGATTGCGGGCAGGACGTCTTCGCGCAGGGCTTCGCCTGGGTGGGGCGGGTTGTGCATGGGCATTAGGTTCAGCCTCTTAGTGATAATCCAGATAGTCGACCAGCTCGACATCGGTACCAATAAAGCGGAAAACCAACCGCCAATTGCCCGATACATTCACCGCCCAAAAACCATGTAGATGCCCGTGCAAATGATGCAGGCGGCTTCCTGGTCGCTCCATGTCAGAGGGGCATTGCGCAATTTCGAGCGACGCGAGTAGACGCTTAAGACGCGCAACGTGGTCAAACCTGACCCCTGACGTATCTCCTCGCTGATACAAGGAGCGCAGCCCCTTGTGCCTGAAGCTGCGAATCATGGTGGCGTAAGTGTAAGGCTATACCTTACACCCTTCAAGACTGTCCTGGTCATGCTGAACCTCCACGCAACTCAAAGTGCGCAGCCTGAAGACCAAGTCCAGTGGAAAGGCAGTCCCATGGGTCCGGGATTTACGTCAGAAAGCTCCCTCCTCGCTGTGAGCTGGCTTGATTGGATGTGCGGGCTGGACTGAGGCGCAAACCATCCATTCGGCAAAGTCCTACGTTGTCCTCAGACCTTTCTCACTGGTCATCCTACAGCCTGGGAAATACCCTACGAATCCTGTCGACTCCAGTCTGATTGTCCGGGGAAACCATGCCCTCTAGGCTCTTGCGGTCGCTGTCGGTTCAGCGATCGGACGTGGAAATCCGGCTGTTGGAATATCGGAAGTTCTGTCGTGACGGCAGCTGTACGCGGGAGGCCATATGGCCTGCCGGGGTTTCCGATGACCTGGGTTTCCACCCCGCGTACAGCCGCCACCCTTCGCGTGGAAACGAACGGTGCCGGCCAATATCTCTATCGGAGCTTGGCCATGAAAAAGATCGTCCCCGCCCCACCCGTCCCCGACACCACCCACCGCCCCTTTGGCAAATGCGACGCCGGCCACCCGCCGCTGTTCTCGGTGAACCCGAACATCAACGCACAAGATGCCCTTACGCATGCCGCCGAATACCTGCGCAGTGCCTATGACGTGGGCTACAAAGCATTGGAGCATATGGACGACGTGGGCAAGAGCTTGCAGTGGGCCAATCTACAGGGCATCGAACTGGCCGAAGGGCTGGTCGAGGCGATGCTCGATGGGATTGAAGATCGGGCGATGGGCTGAAAAACAGTCACGCGATCGAGGGCGGGTCACCTTCACAACGACCGGCCCTCGACAGTATCAGCGCGGATTATTGACCTTCGCGCGTTACCGCTGGCGAGGCGCTTGCAGCAGCCGGGGCGAGGGTTTGCTGGTTATGGATATCGACCAGTTTCGATAGAAAATCCAGCGAGAAGCCTGCCCCGCTAGCTACCCCAATCCTGGGATTCAGCAGGTACTGCAAGAAATCGTTGCTCAACCCCAGGTTACCTTGAAGCTTGGCCCTGATCTCAGCAACCTGTTGGGTAACGGATTCCGACACCTTAAACTTCGCCGCCTCGATCTTTTCTGGATCGGTCTCGCTAAAGTCCCAGCCGAGGGGAAACGCATCCCCCTCTTTCAGCCTGCCTCCCCAGTGATTTTGAACGGCTCTTTCAAACGCTAGAAGCTCAACTTTCTCCAGGTCCAGCCCATTCTCCATGGCCGTTATGTACACGTCCGTAAAACTATCGACATCGGCCAGAGACAAGCTTGACATCACATTCATCGAGCCTAGTTTTTCTTGCCGAGCCTTGTCGTCATATTTGATGCTAGCGATATCCGAATTGTCCTTTTTCAGCTGGGCCAGCACGTCAGACTTCTCTAGTGTAAAACCAAGACTTTTTGCGGAAGACACCATATCTTCTGCAGCCTTATCAAATAAATAACTATTGTATCTCTCTACATTCACATATGCGCTGGGCGGCGAAATACCGTTGACTGGACCGGCGTACCTCTCCATATGCTGACCCCTTACATAGCCCCCAGCAGATTCATAGAGCGACATAAGCACTTTAGCCTCATCTGAAATCTGAAGGTCGTCACGGGTAAGAGGGTCGGTCGCTGCTGTATTTTCCGCGCGTGCACTGCCCTCTTTTATTTTCACCGAGGTAATGCTGGCGGTGGAGGGCTGGTGAGCGCTTGTCGAGTTTATGTTAAGCATAGAAATACCCCAGAAAGCCAAGGTGCCTGCACGGATTAGGCAGACTCCTGTTACCTGTTAATCAATATTGATATTCAACCGTGATTGTATTTCGATGCCTTGGATAAACAGGATATGTCCCACCAGAGAGAACCCCAGTTATTTTGAATTGACCCTTGGCGTCCAATCCTTTAAAAAGCGTCGTCGAGCCGACACGCATATTCGTGAGGTCGTAGCAGATATCATAACTAGTGGTATACCGGCGCGCATAGCAAACCGTGAAAAACTGTCCCGCAGCCCCATTATCGTAGAGGCCCACATCCCAAGACACTGTCGTGATCAAAGCGCCCTTGGGCACCGATATAGGGGTCGTGTAAAAATTCGAATTTTCGGTCTGTGCAATGACGACGTTCGGCGCCAGTTTATTTGACGTCCAGCTATCAGTCGTCGCCGCGAGAGAGGCTTGGGCCAGGAGAACAGCGGCAGCCCAAGTCGTTAACTTAACTATCTTTTTCATTATTCAGCTTCCCGCCAAAATGATCCGTGCCCTCCCTGGCGTTTCAGTTGATTACCTATGCCTATATCGGCAGCGTTACACCGGCCTTGAGGTATCTCCGGCCAGCATTTGGACGCCTTTATTTGACATAGATCAAATCAAGCCAAACAAAAAGGCCGACCCTTCATCAGGATCGGCCAATTCATTCAAAGCGGTGATCGTTACTTGCCAGCCGTCAGCGCGTTATAACTGGTCATCAGGTTGCGGTAGTCGGGGATGTGGTTGGAGCACAGCGCCGCCAGGCCTTCGATGTCGTTGCGCCAGTCGCGGTGCAGCTCGCAGGCCACGCCGAACCAGGTCATCAGTTGCGCACCGGCCTGGCTCATGCGGTCGTGGGCGGCGTTGCGGGTCATTTCGTTGAAGGTGCCGGAGGCGTCGGTCACCACGAACACGTCGAACTCTTCTTCCAGGGCCGACAGCGCCGGGAAGGCTACGCACACTTCAGTCACCACGCCGGCAATGATCAGTTGCTTCTTGCCAGTGGCCTTGACTGCCTTGACGAAGTCTTCGTTGTCCCAGGCGTTGATCTGGCCTGGGCGGGCGATGTACGGGGCGTCCGGGAACAGCGCCTTCAGCTCTGGCACCAGCGGGCCGTTCGGGCCTTGCTCGAAGCTGGTGGTGAGGATGGTCGGCAGGTTGAAGAACTTGGCCAGGTCAGCCAGGGCCAGCACGTTGTTCTTGAAGCGATCCGGCTCGATGTCGCGCACCAGGGACAGCAGGCCTGCCTGGTGGTCGACCAGCAGAACGGCGGCGTCGTCTTTGTTCAGGCGGTTGTATTTGAATTGGGTCATGGTCGTAGCTCCTAAAGGGTTTTGAAGTTCTTTGCTGTGAGTTCGGTGTTTCGCGTTGATGAGCAAAGATTAGATTCATCACCTTTGAAGCGGTAGACTGCGAAAATTGGCTTTAGCGTTCTATTTTGTGAACGCTGGATCGGTGCTGGCTTCTTCGCGGGCAAGCCCGCTCCCACAGGGGGCGTGGGATCCTGCGCAAAGCGCTCGAACTGATTGCCTGCCCCCTCAACCTGCTCTATTACTACCCACCAGCCCTCCCCTCACCCCGAGACTTCCATGCTGGCGCTCATCCAGTCCTACCCGTTGCTGCTCGGCTTCTTCCTGCTCCTGCTCGACCTGTTGCTGTGGCAACTGATCCCACTCCAAAAGCGCGCCTGGCGCATCGCCACACGGTTGGTGATCTTCCTGTTGTTCAGCGCCGTGCTGCTGGCTGCTGGCATGAGCCCATTGCAACCACCGCCGTGGGCCGACGACGTGGCGCGCAACCTAATGGCCACGGTGCTGGAGATCGCCTGGTGGCTGTTTGCCGCGCGCACGGTGACTGTGGTGTTCGGCCTGCTGCTGGTCGCTCGAGGCAGCCACGGCGGACGCCTGCTGCAAGATGTGCTCGGCGCGCTGATTTTCCTTGCCGCCGTAGTCGCCGCAGCGGCCTATGTGATGCAGTTGCCGGTCAAGGGCCTGCTGGCCACCTCGGGGGTGATGGCCATCGTCATCGGCCTGGCGCTGCAAAGCACCCTGAGCGATGTGTTTAGCGGCATCGTGCTCAACACCACACGGCCCTATCAGATCGGTGACTCGATCTCCATCGACGGCACCGAAGGCAAGGTGGTGGATATCGACTGGCGCGCCACGCGCCTGATCACCGGGACCGGCAGCCTGGCGGTGATCCCCAACTCAGTGGCAGCCAAGGCGCGCCTGCTCAACCACAGCCGCCCGGCTGACCGTCACGGCCTGGCCATCAGCGTGGTGGTGCCGGCCAAGGTGCGGCCCAAGCGGGTATTCGATGCCCTGGAAAAGGCCCTGCAAGGCACCAGCGCGCTGCTCGCCTCACCCGCACCGAAGGTCTCGGTCAAGGCCTCGACGCTGGAGTCGGTAGAGTACGAGGCCAGCGGCTTCGTCGCCGATGCGGCGCGCAAGACCGAGGTGCGCAACCAGCTGTTCGACCTGGCCCACCGTCACCTGGAAGCCAGTGGGGTGATGTGGAACGTCGACCTTGGCCTGCCGCCACGCAGCCGCCAGCGCGAGCTGCTCGACGACGTGCGGGTATTCCGCTCGCTCAGCAGTGAAGAGCGCGACGCCCTGAGCCAGCGCATGACGGCAGTGGAGTACCTGGCCGACCAGGTGATCCTCGGTATCGGCGACAACGCCGAGCACTTGCTGGTGATCGGCAGCGGTGTGGTCCAGGCCTCGGTGCGTAACGGCGACACGCTGCTGGAGGCCGGGCGCATGGGGCCCGGCGAGGTGCTGGGGATCGAGGGGCTGGTGGACGAAGACCAATCTCTGGTGGAGTTTCGTACCCTCACCAGTTGCCTGCTGTACCGCATCGAGAAGGAGCAGGTACGCAGTTGCCTGGAGCAACGCGGCGACGTGCAGACGGCGTTGGTGAAGCTGCAACGCTTCCGCCAGCAAAGCCGCGCGTCGCTATTGCTGCAAAAGCCCGCGCAAGTGAAGAAGGGTGGCTTCCTGAGCTGGTTGCACAAGTAGCCAGCCAACGCCCTGTGAGCGGCCTTGCCGGGACACCGGACCGGCAAGGCCGCTCCACAGACCGCGCCAATGCGGTTACAGAACGACGCGCAGGCACTGCCCTGCGTGATACAGCGAGAACCCCGACTCGTAGAACGCCGTGCGCAGGGTCGGTGCACTCACCGGCTTCATCGGCGAGAACGGCAGCGGCAGGCTGTCTGGGTCGTCCTTGAGCAAGAACTCGGCAAACGCCCGGCCAATCACCGTGCCAGTGGTATTGCCCCGGCCGTTGTAGCCGGTCACCGCCACCAGCCCCGGGGCGGGCTCGAACAGACGCATCAGATGGTCGGGGGTGAAGTCGATGCAGCCGGTCCAGTGCATCTCCCACTCGACCTTGCCCAACTCGGGGTAGTAGTGGCGTTGGATACGGTCAGCCCAGCTGCGCACGAACCACGCCGGCTTGTTATCGACCCGCCCGAGGCTGCCGAGCAACAGGCGGCCCTGGTCGTCACGGCGGATACTGCTGAGCACGGTGCGGGTGTCCCACGAACCCTGGCCATGCGCGAGCACTTTGTCGGCAGCGGCGCCGTGCAGGGGTTTGGAGGCGACCTGGTAGTAGTAGCCGCGGAAGAAATGCTTTTGCAGACTGCTCCAGTCGCCTTCGGTGTAGGCCCCGGTAGAGATCACCACCTTGTCGGCACGCACCGCGCCAGCGGCGGTCTTCACCCGCCAGGCGTCGCCGTCACGCTCGAGGCCTTCGACCGCCGATTGCTGGAACAGCTTGCCGCCTAGCCGGGTCACGGCAGCGGCCAGCCCTTGGGTGTAGCCCATGGGGTTGATGGTGCCCGCGCGGCGGTCAAGCAGCGCGGCGGAAATCTTTTGGGTACCGCAGTATTCCTGGCAGCGCGCACCGGTCAGCAGCTCGACGTCGGCGCCACGGCGCGACCATTGCTGGTGGCGGGCTTCAAGGTCGGCGATGCCCGTGGCGTTGTGCGCCATGTGTAGGGTGCCTTTGTGTTGTGCCTGGCAGTCGATGCCTAGCCGTTCGATCAGCGCGAACACCTCGCCCGGTGCTTGGCCAAGCACCTTGTTCAGGCGGCTGCCTTGCTGCTGGCCGAGGGTGGCCTCGACGTCGTCGGGGCGGATCCAGGTGCCTGCGTTGACCAGGCCGACGTTGCGCCCCGAACCACCATGGCCGATCTTCCAGGCTTCCAACAAAATCACCGACTTGCCCTGTTCGAGCAGGTGGATCGCCGCCGAAAGGCCGGTGATACCACCGCCGATCACGCAGACATCGGCCTTGTACTCACCGGCCAGGGCCTGGGCGGCGACGCTCGGCTGGGTGACGTGTTCCCACAGACATTCTTGACGCAGTTCGGACATGGCCCGGCTCCAGCGATTGTTCTTGTTGGGGCCGCTATGCGGCCCAATCGCGGCACAAGGCCTACAGGAAATTGCGAGCAATCTGTAGGAGCGGCCTTGTGCCGCGAAACGGGGGCAACGCCCCCGCCTGCGATCCATCAATCGAACACGATGCCCTGCGCCAGCGGCAACTCGCGCGAGTAGTTCACGGTGTTGGTTTGCCGGCGCATGTAGCCTTTCCAGGCGTCCGAACCCGACTCACGGCCACCGCCCGTTTCCTTCTCGCCACCGAACGCCCCGCCGATCTCGGCGCCGCTGGTGCCAATGTTGACGTTGGCGATGCCGCAGTCGCTGCCCGAGGCGCTCTGGAAACGCTCGGCCTCGCGGATGTCGGTGGTGAAAATGCACGACGACAGGCCTTGCGGCACTTCGTTGTTCAGGCGCAGGGCCTCTTCGAAGTCATCGTAAGCCAGCACGTAGAGGATCGGGGCGAAGGTTTCGTGGCGCACCACGTCGCTCTGTGCTGGCATTTCGGCGATGGCCGGGGACACGTAGTAGGCGTTCGGATACTGCTCGACCAACTGACGCTCGCCACCGAACACCTGACCGCCTTCGTCACGCGCCTTGGCCAGCGCACCCTGCATGGCATCGAACGACAGCTTGTCGATAAGCGGGCCAACCAGGTTGTCCTTGCGTGGATCGCCGATACGCACCTTGCCATAGGCGGCTTTGACACGGGCAACCACTTCATCCTTGATCGAGCGGTGCACGATCAGGCGACGCAGGGTGGTGCAACGCTGGCCAGCGGTCCCGACCGCCGAGAACAGGATGCCGCGCACGGCCAGGTCCAGGTCGGCGCTCGGAGCCAGGATCATGGCGTTGTTGCCGCCCAGTTCCAAAATGCTGCGACCGAAACGTGCGGCCACACGCGGACCCACTTCACGGCCCATGCGGGTGCTGCCAGTGGCGCTGACCAGCGGCACGCGCGGATCATCCACCAGGGCTTCACCGGCTTCACGGCCACCGATGACCAGTTGGCTCAGCCCGGCAGGTGCATCACCGAAGGCTTTCAGGGCTTTCTCGAACAGTGCCTGACACGCCAGGGCGGTAAGCGGCGTCTTCTCGGACGGCTTCCACACCACCGAGTTACCCGCCACCAGGGCCAGCGCAGTGTTCCACGCCCACACCGCCACCGGGAAGTTGAAGGCACTGATCACCCCGACCACGCCCAGCGGATGCCAGGTTTCACGCATGTGGTGGCCTGGACGCTCGGAGGCGATGGTCAGGCCGTATAGCTGGCGCGACAGGCCGACGGCGAAGTCGCAGATGTCGATCATTTCTTGCACTTCGCCCAGACCTTCCTGGGTGATCTTGCCGGCTTCGATCGACACCAGCTCGCCGAGGTCGGCCTTGTGTTCACGCAGCACTTCACCGAACAGACGCACCAATTCGCCACGGCGCGGGGCCGGCACGCTGCGCCAGGCCTCGAAGGCCTGCTGCGCCTGGTCGATGCAGGTAATGGTCTCGGCCTTGCCGAGCAGTTTCACCGAGGCGATCTGGCTGCCGTCGATCGGGGTATGGACAGGGTAGTCGCCCTGGGTGTGAGCCGCGGCGGCAACGCCAAGGCGCTCGAGCAATGCAGCAACCATTGTGCTTCTCCTTTCATCGCGTGAAGGGTTGGAAAATGACGTGGGTCAGTATTAATCCGATTACACAGGTGCAACAAACGACCTTTATTCCGCATATCATTCCACCAGGTAATGACTTGCTCACAGAGATCTCTTATGTCCAAACGCCTGGTGCCCTCCATGACCGCCCTGCAGTGCTTCGAGGCCGCAGCCCGCCATTTGAGCTTCACCCGTGCCGCTGAAGAGCTGCACCTGACCCAGAGCGCGGTGAGCAAGCAGGTGGCGCAGCTGGAGGAGATGCTGCGCCATCACCTGTTCCTGCGCATTCGCCGGCGCCTGCAACTGACGCCTGCCGGAGCCTTGTACCTGGCCGAGGTCAACAAGATCCTTACCCAGGTCGACATGTCGAGCCGCTACGTCCTCACTTACGGCGCCCAGACCGAAGTCTTGAAAGTAGCCACTCAACCGAGTTTCGGCGTGCGCTGGTTGATTCCGCACCTCAAGGGCTTCGGCAAGCGCCACCCGAACATCCACCTGGATATCCGCAACGAAATGGAGCCATTCGCCTTGCTGCAAGGCTCGGCCGACGTGGTGTTCTTCTACGGCCAGGGCACCTGGCCGGGGGCTACCTGCGTGGCGCTGTTCGGTGAGGAGGTGCTGCCGGTGTGCGCCCCGGAGCTGCTGCAAGGCCGCCGTCTCACCGGGGCCGCCGAGGTGGCCGAACAGGTGCTGCTGCAAAGCACCTCGCGGCCGGAAGCCTGGCACGAGTGGTTCCTCGACCAAGGGCTACACACCGACAACAGCTACCATGGGCCGCGCTTCGATACGTTTTATATGGCGCTGAGTGCGGCGCAGACCGGCTGCGGGGTGGCGCTGGTGCCACGCTACCTGGTAGCCAAGGAACTGGCCGAGGGCAGCCTGGTAGTGGCCTGGGAGCATGCGATGCCGAGCAGTGGCGCGCATTACCTGGCCTATGCCGAGCATGCGGCAGAAGTGCCGAAGGTGCGGGCGTTGGTGGACTGGGTCAAGGAACAACTGCCCGCGTGAGGGCCGGCAAGATCGATCAAAAAAGGAATGAATGACCCACTTTTTTTCGCTTGTGAGCAAAGTGCATTCCCAGCTTTCATGTAACGATCCAAAACCAACCAGGAAGCTTGCGATGCCCGCCCTCGATTTCGTCAGCCCCGACAGCATCCGCGCGCAGTTCTCTGCCGCCATGTCGCTCATGTACAAACAGGAAGTGCCCCTGTACGGCACGCTGCTTGAGCTGGTGAGCGAAATCAACCAGCAGGTGATGCAGCAGCAGCCCGAGGTTGCCCAGGCGTTGCGCTGGACCGGCGAGATCGAACGCCTCGACCATGAGCGCCACGGCGCCATCCGTGTCGGTACGGCCCAGGAGCTGGCCACCATCGCCCGCCTGTTCGCGGTGATGGGCATGCAGCCGGTCGGCTATTACGACCTCAGCTCAGCTGGCGTGCCGGTGCACTCCACCGCGTTCCGCGCGGTGCACGAGCAGTCGCTGCACATCAGCCCGTTCCGCGTGTTCACCTCGTTGCTGCGCCTGGAACTGATCGACAACCCCCAACTGCGCGAACTGGCCCAGGGCATTCTGGCGCAGCGCCAGATCTTCACCCCACGGGTGCTGGAACTGATCGCCCAGAGCGAGCGCGACGGCGGCCTGACCGCCAGCGACGCGACAACCTTCGTGCAGGAGGCCTTGCACACCTTCCGCTGGCACCAGGACGCCACGGTGAGCGCCGAGCAGTACCAGCAATTGCACGACCAGCATCGCCTGATCGCCGACGTGGTCGCGTTCAAGGGACCGCACATCAACCACCTCACCCCGCGCACCTTGGACATCGATGCGATCCAGCGCGGGATGCCAGCCAAGGGTATCCCGCCCAAGGCCGTGGTCGAAGGCCCGCCCACCCGCCGTCACGCCATCTTGCTGCGCCAGACCAGCTTCAAGGCGTTGCAGGAGAACGTCGCCTTCAGTGATGCGCAAGGCAGCCACACCGCACGCTTCGGCGAAATCGAACAACGCGGGGCGGCGCTGACGCCCAAGGGCCGCCTGCTGTACGACCGCCTGCTCGATGCCACCCGCGCAGCCTTGGGTGGAGCGCCGACGGAGGCGAACGCCGAGCGCTACAGCACACTGCTCGCCGCGCAATTCGAAGCATTCCCCGATGACCTGGCGCAGATGCGCGAACAAGAACTGGCCTACTTCCGTTACTTCGCCACCGAAAAAGGCCTGGCCGCCCGTGGCCAGGCAGATCGCCCCAGCAGCCTGCAAGGGCTGATCGATGCCGGACACGTGCATTACGAGGCGTTGGTGTACGAAGACTTCCTGCCGGTCAGCGCGGCGGGAATCTTCCAGTCCAACCTGGGCGACGAGGGACAGGCCGAGTACGGCAGCAACGCCAACCGCGAGGCTTTCGAAGCGGCGCTTGGGCTCACGGTGCAGGATGAGCTGGCGTTGTATGCGCAGAGCGAGCAGCGCTCGAAGCAGGCGTGTGCACAGGCGCTGGGTTTGGAGGCGATTTAAGGCTCATGAGCGACGGGGGCTGTGCCGGCCTATTCGCGGGCAAGCCCGCTCCCACAGGGTACGCGGCGCGCTTGCGAAATCAGTTCTCTGCGCGACAGCGCAGCCCAAAGGGCTGGGTGATCTCCCACAGGATTTCGCCCAACCTGAGGAATGTGCGGTCCCTGTGGGAGCGGGCTTGCCCGCGAATAGACCAGTACAACTAACAACAGCCTCAGCCCTTAACGCCCCACCCGGAACCGATCCACTTCCTGGCGCAACTGCCCCGCCAGCCCTTCCAGCTCACGCGCGGTATTGGCCAGCTCGTTGGCCACATCGCGTTGTTCACTGTTGGCGTGGGCGATGCTCTGCAAGTTGCGACTGAGCACCGTCGCGGTGCTGCTCTGCTCTTGGGTGGCAGTGCTGATGACGGCGAACTGCTCGCCTGCGGTGCGGCTCTGCTCGTCGATGCGCGCCAGTGCCTCGGCCACTTTGTCGTTACGCACCAAGCCTTCCTGCATCAGCTTGTTGCCCTGCTCCAGGGTGCTGATGGCATGGCCGGTCTGCTGCTGAATGCTGGCGATCATGCCCGAGATTTCATCGGTGGCCTGGCGGGTGCGCGCCGCCAGTCCACGGACCTCATCGGCAACCACGGCAAACCCACGCCCCTGCTCACCGGCGCGCGCCGCCTCGATGGCCGCGTTGAGTGCCAATAAGTTGGTTTGCTCGGCAATGGCGGTGATCGTACCGACAATTCCGCCGATTTCCTGGGAACGTGCACCGAGGGTATCCATTACCGTGGCGGTGCCGCCCAGCGCTTCGGCGATCTGCTTGAGCGAGGCCGAAGCCTCGTCCATGGCGCTGCGCCCGATGCGGGTCTGCTGGGCGTTGTCGCGAGCCATGCGCTCGGTTCCGGCCATATTGTCGGCGATGTTCATCGAAGTGGCGCTGAACTCCTCCACCGCGCCGGCCATGCTGGTGATCTCGCCTGACTGCTGCTCCATGCCTTCGCACGCCCCCGAAGACAATCCGGCCAACGAGCGCGCACGACCGCTGACCTGCTCGGAGGCGCTGCGAATGTGCTCGACCATGGTCGACAGCGCATCGCCCATCGTGTTGAAACTGCGCGCCAGTTGGCCGATCTCGTCATGGCTGGTGACGTTCAGGCGAGCGTTCAGGTCGCCAGCTCCCAAGGCCTCGGCCTGACGCACCAGGTCGCCCAGCGGACGCAGCTTGCGCCGCAGCAACCAATGCGTGGCGGCCACGGCCAGCAGCATCGCCAGCAGGCTGCCGATGGCCAGGCGCAAGCCCACGCTCCAAGTCACTTCGCGAATTTCCGCCTTCGGCATGCTGGCCACCACGGTCCACGGGCCCTCGGCGAACGGCGCGCTGACGCTGAACAGGTCCTGGTCGGCATTGGCGGGTGCCACCAACCATTGGTCCTTTTCGTCACGGATCGCCAAAGAGCCGGTCTGGCCGATGCGGAAACGTTTGAGGTTGGCAAACTGGGTGTTCTGCGCATCGGTGTAGTCGAAACCGACAAACAGTACCGCGATCACGCGGCCCGCAGCATCACGCACCGGTACGTAGCGGGTCATGTAGTTGCGTTCGAACAAGACGGCCCGACCGACGTAGGTCTGCCCGGCCATCAACTTGCCGTAGGCCGGGTGCTGGCGATCGAGCTGGGTGCCAATGGCGCGGCTGCCATCCTGCTTGGTCAGGCTGGTGCTGATGCGCACGAAGTCATCGCCGCTGCGCACGAACACCGTGGCGACACCGGCGGTCATCTGCTGGAATTCGTCGACCTGCTGGAAATCGTTGTTCAGCAGGTGCTCGCCCAGGTAGAGCGCGGGCGTCGCGGTGCCGGCCACATTGACCGTTTCGTCCGCGTGCAAGGACAGGCCCGTGGCGAAACGGCGCTCGAACAAGCCGCTCAGGCGCTGGGTGTTGTCCTTGAGCGAACCGTGGAAGGTGTCGAGCTGGTCGGCCAGCAACCGCGCCTCACTGCCCAGGTGTTTCTGGCGAGTGGCGAGGTTGGCGTCATCCAGCGAACGCAGGGCGAACAAGGTACTGCCGGAAATCACCAGCGCCAGCACGACGGCGAGGGCGATCCCGAGCTGCGAGGCGATTCGGGCACGCGGTTGAGACATGGAAAGCTCCTGGCAGAAGGCCGGGATCATCCTGATCACACTGACCGCCCGCGGATTATCGACGGGAAATCGCATCCTCTTCGGGGATGCTTGTGCTAGTGAATCGGCGGCGCAAATGAATACTTGAGCGTCGGACGAGGGTATTCGCAAACCTTTGCGACGTGCGGCAGCGTCAACGCTATCAGGCCTGCGCCGACAACACCTGCACAGCGGGTAAATCCACCGCCTCCGCCTCTTGCTGCAAGAACAGACTCAAGCGTCCCAGCCGCTCCCCACCAGGTCGGGTGCGCGGCCAGACCAGGTAGTAGTCCAGACCACTGGGCACCGCCGTTGGCCAGGGCAAGCTCAGCCGGCGCTGGGCAACATCCTCGGCCACCATCAGCAGGTCGCCCATGGAAATGCCATATCCCCGAGCGGCGGCGATCATGCCCAGCTCCAAGGTATCGAACACCTGCCCCCCCTTGAGCGACACGGCGTCCAGCAGCCCCATGCGCGCCAGCCAGGCACGCCAGTCGCGCTTGTCGGGGGTAGGATGCAGCAGCTCGACAGCCGCCAGGCGCCGCGCATCCCAAGGCGCATCGTCCAGCAGGTCAGGCGCGCCCACCGGGATCAGCAACTCGGCGAACAAACGACGCACCTCCCAATCAGCCGGAAACACGCCGTCGCTGAGTAACACCGCGCAATCGAAAGGTTCCTGGTTGAAGTCGACATGGTCGACGTCCATCCAGGCGCTGGTCAGTTGCACTTCGTTGCCCGGCTGCAGATGCCGAAAGCGGCTCAGGCGGGCGAGCAGCCAGCGCATGGTCAACGTCGAGGGCGCCTTCATACGCAAGATGTCGTCTTCGCCGCGCAATGCTTCGCACGCCCGCTCCAGCGCGGCGAAGCCGTCGCGCACACCCGGCAACAGCATACGTGCGGCCTCGGTGAGTTGCAGGCTACGGCCGTTGCGCACGAACAGCTTGCAGGCGAAGTGCTCCTCCAGGGTGCGGATATGTCGGCTGACCGCGCTCTGGGTGATCGACAGCTCGTCACCGGCGCGAGTGAAAGAGCTCAGCCGGGCAGCGGCTTCGAATGCGCGCAACGCATAGAGCGGGGGAAGCTGGCGAGACATGAGTTACCTATGATGCGGGGGCCAAGGAGGTAGATCAGAGCATACAGGCATGAGTCAAACTCATGTGAGTGATCGCTTTTATCCTTTTGTGCAAAGTTGACCGAGGCCTCAGAATCGAGCGCTCGCCCTCAGTACCCTGCACAAGGATCGCCTCCATGCACGTTGCGCCTACTACCGAACTCAAGGCTTTGCTGCGCCTGGCCGGGCCGCTGATCGCCTCGCAGTTGGCGCACATGCTGATGGTGCTCACCGACACCTTGATGATGGCCCGCATCAGCCCCCAGGCCCTGGCCGGGGGTGGGTTGGGTGCGGCCAGCTATTCGTTCGTGTCGATCTTCTGCCTGGGTATCATCGCGGCGGTCGGCACGCTGGTGGCGATCCGCAAGGGCGCCAACGACACCGTCGGCGCCACGCGCCTGGCGCAGAACGGCCTGTGGCTGGCCTGGGGCCTGGCCTTGGCGGCAGCGCTGGTGCTGTGGAATCTCAAGCCCGCCTTGCTGCTGTTCGGGCAAAAGCCCGAGAACGTCGACTCGGCCATGCAGTTCCTCACCCTGCTGCCGCTGGCCCTGCCCGGCTACCTGACCTTCATGGCCCTGCGCGGCTTCACCAGCGCCCTGGGGCGCTCGACACCAGTAATGGTCATCAGCCTGGTGGGTACGGTGCTCAACTACGTGCTCAACCATGCGCTGATCGAAGGCTTGTTTGGCCTACCCAGCCTGGGACTGCTGGGCATCGGGCTGGTCACCGCCGTGGTCTCGATGGGCATGGCCATCGCCTTGGCGCTGTACATCCGCTGGCACCCGGCCTACACCGACTACCCGCTGCGCAAGGGCCTGTCGCGGCCCTCGCTGCCGGCGCTACGTGAACTGTGGCGTCTGGGGCTACCGATCGGCGGAACCTATATGGTCGAGGTCGGCCTGTTCGCCTTCGCCGCGCTGTGCATGGGCGTGCTGGGCAGCACCGAGCTTGCCGCGCACCAGATCGCCCTGCAGATCGTCTCCACTGCGTTCATGGTGCCGACCGGGCTTTCCTACGCGGTGACGATGCGCGTCGGGCTGTACTACGGCGCGGGCAACCTGCTGGCAGCGCGCAGCGCCGGACGGGTGGGGATCAGCTTTGGCGCCACGCTGATGCTGGGCTTCGCAGCGCTGTTCCTACTGCTGCCCGAGCCACTGGTGGCGTTGCTGGTGGACCGGCATGATCCGGCCTTCGCGGCGATCTTCCAGCTGGCGGTGCAACTGTTGATGGTAGCGGCCTGGTTCGAGCTGTTCGATGGCGTGCAGACCATCGCCATGGGCTCGATCCGCGGGCTCAAGGATGCACGCACGACCTTCCTGATCGGCGCGGTGTGCTATTGGCTGGTGGGCGCGCCGGCTGCATGGCTGTTCGCGTTCAATCTAGGCGGTGGGGCGCAGGGCATCTGGTGGGGACTGGCGTTGGGGCTGGCGTGTGCATCGGTAGCGCTGACCTTTGCCTTCGAGTGGCGGATGAAGCGCATGATCGGCAAGGCAGGCGGCATCGAAGCCGCCGTCACCACGTAACCCTGTAGGAGCGGCCTTGTGTCGCGAATGGGCTGCGAAGCGGCCCCGACGATCGTGCATGGGACTGAGATCCTGGGGCCGCTACGCGCCCCATTCGCGACACAAGGCCGCTCCTACAGGACGTCCGCTAGCTTTGGCTTTGGGGCCTGCAACAGGTACTCGATCAACTCGGCCACCGGTAGCGGCCGGCTGACTAGGAAGCCCTGCACCTGGTCACAGCCGAAAGCATGCAGCAAAGCCATCTGCTCATCGCTCTCGACCCCTTCTGCCACCACTTCCAGGTTGAGGTTGTGGGCCAGGTTGATCATCGCATGCACCAGCTTGCGGTTTTCTTCGCGCTGCTCCATGCCGGCGACGAAGCTGCGGTCGACCTTGAGCAAGGTGATCGGCAAGCTGTTCAGGTGCACGAACGAGGAAAATCCGGTGCCGAAGTCGTCTAGCGAGAAGCGCACGCCCAGCCGCCCCAGGGCGTCCATGGTCTGGCGCACCACTTCGTTGCGGCGCATCACGGCGGTTTCGGTCAGTTCGAACTCCAGCCAGCGCGCATCTACCTCGTGCTCGATGATCAACCGGCTCAGGGTGGCCAGCAACTGGCTGTCCTGGAACTGGCGGAAGCTCAGGTTCACCGCCATGTGCAGGGGGGCCAGGCCATGCTCGCGCAGCGACTGCATGTCGCGCAACGCGCGGCAGATCACCCAGTAGCCCAACGGCACGATCAGCCCGCTCTGCTCGGCCAGCGGCACGAACTCGCTGGGCGGCAGCAAGCCACGTTCGGGGTGGTTCCAGCGCACCAGCGCCTCCAGGCCGACGATCTGGCCATCGGCGAGGTTCAGGCGTGGCTGGTAGTGCAGTTCCAGCTCATCACGGCGCAGGGCGCGGCGCAGCTCGCTTTCCAGGTCGGCGAGGCTGCGTGCGTTACGGTTGATGCGCTCGTTGAACACGTGGAAGGTGCAGCCCTGGCTACCCTTGGCCTGGCGCATGGCAATGTGCGCATGCCACATCAGTGGGTCGGCACCGGCCTGGGCGCGAGCGTGGGCCAGCCCCAGGCTGCAACCGAGCAGCAAGCTCTCGCCGTCGATCCAGTAGGGTTCGGCCAGGGCCTCGACGATGCGCTCGGCCAGCCACTCGGCACGATTGGCGTCACGCCGGGTGTCGATCAGCAAGGCGAACTCGTCGCTGCCCAGGCGCGCCAACTGATCGCCAGCCTCCAGCTGCTTCTGCAAGCGTGCCACCACTTGCAAGATCAGGCGATCGCCGCCCTGATGACCGAGGGCGTCATTGACGTGACGGAAGTTGTCCAGATCGAGGTGGCCGAGGGCCAGGCCGCGACCTTCGTTCTCGGCCAGGCGCGCCGTCAGCAAAGCGTGGAAACCCTGGCGGTTGGCGATGCCGGTGAGCGGATCTTGCTCGGCCAGGCGCTGCAACGTGGCCACCAGCACACCGCGCTCGCGTACATGGCGCAGGGAGCGGCGCAGGGTGTCGCTGCTCAGTTGCGCCCGCACCAGCCAGTCGCTGACACCAACCGGCGCGGTGCCGGGCTCGTGCTCCAGCAGCAGGATAGTCGGCAACTCGCAGCGCCCCGGCGCGGGTTGCAGTGCAGGCGTGGACAGCACCACGGCCTGGCGGTCATTGGCGAACAGGCTGTCCACCGCAGCCCAGTTCGGCGCGGTCAGTAGCACCACGCTGCCAGCCATCGGCTGCAGGCACTCGCGCAGGCTCGCGGCCCACTCAGGCTCATCGGCCAACAGCAGCAAACGCAGGGGGTCGGCGGGCGTGGACAAGCAGGCTCCTTAGACATGGACGGTAGAACGAGGGACGCGGTCTATCCTACCGCACAAGTGAAAATGATTTTCACTTTTAGTCATGGCCCATCTCTGGCCTGTACCCGACGTATTTTGACGTGCATCCTGCGCGAAACCGACGCAACCGGCAAACGGGATTTCGGCGTTTGGGCGCAAGCCTGCCAGGCGTCAGGCAGGATTCGTGCAAAACGTTGACTCTCGCGTCAGACGGTCACGCCATAACCGGCCCATGCCTGCTAGAATGCGCGGCTATTTTCTGGTGACCCCCGGTTTCTAGCATGTCTCGACTCAACCCCCGGCAACAGGAAGCCCGTGACTACGTCGGCGGCCCTCTTTTGGTGCTCGCCGGTGCCGGCTCCGGCAAGACCAGCGTGATCACGCGCAAGATTGCCCACCTCATCCAGAACTGCGGCATTCGTGCCCAGTACATCGTCGCCATGACCTTCACCAACAAGGCGGCGCGCGAGATGAAGGAGCGGGTCGCCACCCTGCTGCGTCCGGGTGAAGGCCGCGGCCTGACGGTGTGTACCTTCCACAACCTGGGGCTGAACATCATCCGCCGGGAGCATGAGCGACTGGGCTACAAGCCAGGTTTCTCGATCTTCGATGAGTCCGATATCAAGGCGTTGCTGTCGGACATCATGCAGAAGGAATACTCCGGCGACGACGGCATCGACGAGATCAAGAATATGATCGGTGCCTGGAAGAACGACCTGATCCTGCCACCCGAGGCCCTGGAAAAAGCCCGCAACCCACGCGAGCAGACCGCTGCCATCGTCTACACCCACTACCAGCGCACGCTCAAGGCGTTCAACGCGGTGGACTTCGACGACCTGATCCTGCAACCGGTCAAGCTGTTCCAGGAACACCCCGACGTGCTCGAACGCTGGCAGAACCGCGTACGCTATTTGCTGGTGGACGAATACCAGGACACCAACGCCAGCCAGTACCTGCTGGTGAAGATGCTGATCGGCATGCGCAACCAGTTCACCGTGGTGGGCGACGACGACCAGTCGATCTACGCCTGGCGCGGTGCGCGCCCCGAGAACTTGATGCTGCTCAAGGAAGACTACCCGTCCTTGAAAATCGTCATGCTGGAGCAGAACTACCGCTCCACCAGCCGCATCCTGCGCTGCGCCAACGTGCTGATCGCCAACAACCCCCACGCCTTCGAAAAGCAACTGTGGAGCGAAATGGGCGTGGGCGACGAGATCCGCGTGATCCGCTGCAAGAACGAGGAAGCCGAAGCCGAACGCGTGGCCATGGAAATCCTCACCCTGCACCTGCGCACCAACCGGCCGTACAGCGACTTCGCCATCCTCTACCGGGGCAACTACCAGGCCAAACTGATCGAGCTGAAGCTGCAACACCATCAGGTGCCGTATCGCCTGTCGGGCGGCAACAGCTTCTTCGGGCGCCAGGAGGTCAAGGACCTAATGGCCTACCTGCGCCTGTTGGTGAACCCGGACGACGACAACGCCTACCTGCGGGTGATCAACGTGCCGCGCCGCGAGATCGGCTCGACCACCCTGGAAAAGCTCGGTAACTATTCCACCGAGCGCGGTATCTCGATGTACGCCGCCAGCGACGAGCTGGGCCTGGGCGAGCACCTCGACGCCCGCTACACCGAGCGCCTGCAACGCTTCAAGCACTGGCTGGACGGGGTGCGCCACAAAGTCGCCCTGGAAGACCCGATCGCCGCGCTGCACGAGATGATCCGCGACATCGACTACGAGAACTGGATCCGCCAGCAGACCGCCAGCGACAAGGCGGCGGAGTTCCGCATCAGCAACGTCTGGTTCCTGGTCGAGGCGCTGAAGAACACCCTCGAAAAAGATGAAGAGGGTGACATGACCATCGAGGACGCCATCGGCAAGCTGGTGTTGCGCGACATGCTCGAGCGCCAGCAGGAAGAGGAAGAGAACGCCGAAGGCGTGCAGATGATGACCCTGCATGCCTCCAAGGGCCTGGAATTCCCCTACGTGTTCATCATGGGCATGGAGGAGGAGATCCTCCCCCACCGCTCGAGCATCGAGGCCGACACCATCGAGGAAGAACGCCGCCTGGCCTACGTGGGCATCACCCGCGCACGCCAGACCCTGGCCTTCACCTTTGCCGCAAAGCGCAAGCAGTACGGCGAAATCATCGACTGCACCCCCAGCCGCTTCCTCGACGAATTGCCGCCGGACGACCTCGCCTGGGAAGGCCTGGATGACGCACCAGTGGAGGTCAAGGCCGCCCGTGGCAACAACGCGCTGGCCGACATCCGGGCGATGCTCAAACGCTGATCAACCCTTACTCTTTAACCTTGCCGCATTCAGCGGCCATGCTTGTTACATCGGAGATACACAGTGGAAGCACTGCAGCAGAAGATTCGCGAAGAAGGCATCGTGCTTTCCGATCAGGTTCTCAAAGTCGATGCGTTTCTCAACCATCAGATCGACCCTGCGCTGATGCAGCTGATCGGTGACGAGTTCGCCCGCCTGTTCGCGGACTCCGGCGTGACCAAGATCGTCACCATCGAAGCCTCCGGTATCGCTCCGGCGGTCATGACCGGCCTGAAGCTCGGTGTGCCGGTGATCTTCGCCCGCAAGCACCAGTCGCTGACCCTGACCGAGAATCTGCTGAGCGCTTCGGTGTATTCCTTCACCAAGCAGACCGAGAACACCGTGGCGGTCTCGCCGCGTCACCTCAACAGCAGCGACCGCGTACTGGTGATCGACGACTTCCTGGCCAACGGCAAGGCATCGCAGGCGCTGATCTCGATCATCAAGCAGGCCGGCGCCACCGTGGCAGGCCTGGGTATCGTCATCGAGAAGTCGTTCCAGGGCGGCCGTGCCGAGCTGGACAGCCAGGGCTATCGCGTTGAGTCGCTGGCCCGGGTGAAGTCGCTGGAAGGCGGTGTGGTGACCTTCATCGAGTAAGGCCACGCACCTATCCTGTGAGAGCGGGCTTGCCCGCGAATGCGATATCAAATTCACCATCGCATTCGCGGGTAAACCCGCTCCCACAGGGTCCCGTGAATCCCTGTGTCACCGAGTAGCCTCAAGCCCCGCCAGCAGCAAGCGCTGGTACAGTTCTTCCTTCAGCCCCTGCGGCTGCCCCAGCCCCATGCGCGCCAACTGCGCGGCATAGGCCTCGGGCGCCGGCGCGTCCAACGCCGCCTTGCCCAACTCCAGCACCTCGCTCAGCTTGAACTTGCTCTTCAGCCAGTTCAGCGCGCGCAGCAAGTCGCGCTCCTCAACCGTGAAGTCACTGCCCAGCGGATACTCCGGGAACAACCGGGCATGCCGCGCACGTATCGCCTCCAGCCGCTCTGGGGTGTTGTCGGTGTAGCGCTCATCCAGCTCGAAATCCTCGGCCAGCTTGCCCGCCGCCTTGGCTTTTTCCATGAGTTCGCCCTGAAAGCGTGAATCGCAGATCGCCAGCAAGCGGGCGATGCACTCGCTGTCAGTCTGCCCGCGCAGATCGGCGATGCCGTATTCGGTGATGACGATATCGCGCAGATGACGCGGGATGGTGCAGTGGCCGTAGCGCCAGAACAGGTTGGACGTCACCAGGCCTGCGGCCTCGCGCCAACTGCGCAGCAGCAATACCGAGCGTCCGCCTTCCAGCGCATGCCCCTGGGCAACGAAGTTGTACTGCCCGCCCACACCGCTGAGCACCCGGCCATCTTCCAGCTGGTCTGCGACACCCGCACCGAGCAGGGTCATGCCAAATACCGTGTTGACGAAACGCGCGTCGCGGCGCTGGCGGCGTTTCAATTCCTCCTGCCCGTACAGCTCGTTGATGAAGCTGATGCGGGTCATGGCGAACTGCGCGCGCTGCTCGAACGGCATCTCGCGCAGGCGCTGGTAGAACGCCCGTGGGCCCAGGAAGAAGCCACCATGCACCACCACCCCCTGCTCGTCTGCCGGGCGCCGCACCACGCCGGCTTCGGCCAGCGCCAGCAGGCCGTTGACGAACATCTCGCTACAGCCGTACAGCCCTTGAGCGAACGTATCCAGCCCGCCCTCGCGCTCGATCAGCGCCTGCCACGGGTCAACGTCCAGTTCGTCGAGCAGCGCCCGGTAGCCGGCATTGTCAGCCTGGCGCGCCAGCAGCGCCGCCGCCACGGCATCGCCCATGGCGCCGATGCCGATCTGCAGAGTGCCGCCGTCGCGTACCAGGGTGCTGGCGTGCAGGCCGATGCAGTGATCCTGGGTCGACACCGGCAGGTTCGGGGTGGAAAACAACCGGCGCTGTTCGGGTTGATCGATCAACAGGTCGAAGTCATCCAGCGCCAGCTCCGAATCCCCCGGCATGTAGGGCAGTTCGCTGTGCACCTGGCCAAGCAGCAAGATGGTTTCGCCCGCCGCGCGGCGCTTTTCGATCATTGGCAGCAGGTCGAGGGTGATGTCGGGGTTGCAGGCCAGGCTCAGGTGGTTGGGGCGCTGCGGATCGGCGGCCACCAGCTGGGCGACCAGGTTCAGGCCCTTGGCATTGATGTCGCGCGCGGCGTGGCTGTAGTTACTGCTGACGTAGTCCTGCTGCGCAGCGTGGCTGTGCAGTAGGCTGCCGGGCTGCATGAAGAACTGCTCGACGCGGACGTTGGCCGGCAGGCGGTCGTGCAGCAGGTCGGTGACGTAGGTGAGCTCTTCGTAGTCGGCGTACACGCGCTCGACGAAGGGCTCCAGGAAACGCCGCTGCAAGCCATCGCCCAAAGCTGGGCGGCCGAGGGACAACGCGGTATAGATCGTCAACCGGCGGTCGGGCAACTCGCGGATGCGTGCGTAGAGGGCGTTGACGAACGCATTGGGTTTGCCCAGGCCCAAGGGCAGGCCCATGTGGATGTGCGCAGGCAGGCGGGCCAAGGCCTGCTCGACGGCCAAGTCGATGGAGCAGAGGTGCATGGGGACCTCCTGAGTCGTCCGTGGGTTCAGGGGGTTGGACATGGGGTCAGGCGGGTTGGTTGCCTGGGCCGGCCCTTTCGCGGGTAAATCGGGGCGCCGAACCGCCGCTCCCACAGGTTCAGCACAGGTTTCAGCCCTGCGAAGTCCCTGTGGGAGATTACCCAGCCCTTTGGGCTGCGCTGTCGCGCAGAGAACTGATTTCGCAAGCGCGCCGCGTACCCTGTGGGAGCGGCGTTTCGGCGCCCCGATTTACCCGCGAAGAGGTCCGAACAGGCTACCCAAAAACAAAGCCCGCCATCAAAGGCGGGCCCTGGGTAATTCAGGCGTGGCTCACAGCCCCGACATTTTCTTGATTGCGCCTTTGAGGTCGTCATCCGAGCAATCCGCGCAGGTGCCCTTGGGTGGCATGGCGTTGATGCCGGTAATGGCCTTGGCCAGGATACCGTCCAGGCCGCCCTGATGGTCGGCGCGTTCTTTCCAGGCTGCGGTGTCGCCGATCTTCGGCGCGCCCAGCAGGCCGCTGCCATGGCAGGCGTTGCAGTGCTTGGCAATGATTTCGTCGGGCGTCTTGGCGCCACCGCCGCCTGCGGAGGCCGCCACTTCCATGCCCTTGCATTCCTGGCCCTGGACACACACCTGGCCGACCGGTTCCAGGCGCTTGGCGATGTCATCATTGGTCGCTGCGGTTGCGCTCATTGCCCATAGGGCGACTACGGCTGCTGGTACGGCCAGCATCTTCTTGATTTGGTTCACGCGAACACCCTCATGGTGGCTAATCACGCCCGCGGCCACGGAATTGCGAGCGTTGAAAAGTATAGCGGCTACCCGGAAGGCGTGAAACGACCCCACTTCGAGAATGGGTATTGACGCGTCATTGCACTGCGCTGGATCAAAAGTTCGACGGTGTCGCCGCGCTGATCAGCCGTGCTGGCTCGTCGAAAGGGTTGCGAAAGCGATGCGGGCGGGTACTTTCGAAGTAGTAGCTGTCGCCGGCTTCGAGCAGGAACGTCTCGGTGCCCACCACCAGCTCAAGGCGGCCTTCGAGCAAGATGCCGGTCTCTTCACCGTCGTGGGTGAGCATCTCTTCACCGGTATCGGCACCGGGCGGATACACCTCGTTGAGAAAGGCGATGGCGCGGTTGGGATGCGACTTGCCGACCAGCTTCATGGTCACCGCGCCGTCGGAAATGTCGATCAACTCGTGGGCCTTGTAGACGATCTGCGTGGGGCTTTCCGGCGCCAGTTCCACCGAGAAGAACTCGACCATGGACATGGGGATGCCGCTGAGCACCTTGCGCAGGGAGCTGATCGAAGGGCTCACGCTGTTCTTCTCGATCATCGAGATGGTGCTGTTGGTCACCCCGGCGCGCTTGGCGAGTTCGCGCTGGGACAGGCCCTTGAGCTTACGGATGGCTTGCAGTCGTTCACCGACGTCCAAAGCGGGAGCCTCCTGAAACGGTCGAGGTGGGGAAAGTGTGAACGATATGATGGCAACGCCGTTCAGTATTTACAACACACTGCCCCACAGCCTGTCCGCTTCAGCCCGTTATTCGCCGATATAGTCCCGTGGCACGCGCTTGAGGTTGCAGAAGATCTGGTACGCAATCGTACCGGCCTGCATCGCCACATCACTGGCCAGCACCTGTTTGCCCCACAGCTCGACCGGACTGCCGACGGTGGCCTCGGGCACTTCGGTGAGATCGACGCAGAGCATGTCCATCGATACCCTGCCGATCAGTTGGGTGCGCTTGCCGGCCACCACGATGGGGGTGCCGGTGGGGGCGTGGCGTGGGTAGCCATCGGCGTAACCCATCGCGACCACGCCTACCCGCGTCGGGCGTTGGCTGATGAACGTCGCGCCGTAACCCACTGGCTCGCCGGCCGGCAGTTCGCGCACGCTGATGATGCGCGATTGCAGGGTCATCACCGGTTGCAGGCGACTAGCCGCAGCCTGCTCCACCTCGAAGGGGCTGGCGCCGTACAGCATGATCCCCGGACGCACCCAGTCGCTCTTGATGGTCGGCCAACCCAGCACCGCCGGCGAGTTGCGCAGGCTGCACTCGGCCGCCAGGCCCTGGCGCGCAGCCTCGAATACCGCGACCTGCTGGGCAGTGGCCTCGGCGTCAAGCTCGTCGGCACGCGCAAAGTGGCTCATCAGTACGATACGCGAGACCTTGCCACTGGCCAGCAGACGTTGATACGCATCGTGGTAGTCCTTGGGGTGGATACCGACCCGGTGCATACCGGTGTCCATCTTCAGCCATAGCGTCAGTGGCTGGTGCACGGCGGTCTTCTCGATGGCTTCGAGTTGCCACAGCGAATGCACCACGCACCACAGGTCGTGCTCGGCGATCAGCGCCAGTTCGCTGGCCTCGAAGAAGCCTTCGAGCAACAGTACCGGGGCTTTGATCCCGGCCGCGCGCAGCTCAAGCGCTTCTTCGATGCAGGCCACCGCAAAACCGTCGGCTGCGGTTTCCAGGGCCAGGGCGCAGCGCACGGCACCATGACCATAGGCGTCGGCCTTGACCACGGCGAGGGCTTTGGCACCGGTCAGTTCACGGGCGAGACGGTAGTTGTGGCGCAGGGCCTGGAGGTCGATCAGGGCGCGGGCGGGGCGCATGACGGCATGCCTTCTGGTGGTTCAGGGTGAAAACAGCGTTTGCTTCTTCGCGGCTGAAGCCGCTTCCACAGGGATCGCGTTTCCTGTGGGAGCAGCTTTAGCCGCGAAGAGGCCGGTACAGGTGCCTGGTTACTGGTGGGCAGGCGCCGTATGACCTGGCTTGGCCACTTCCCGTTGATTGCCGTAGCGGGAAATATCCAGGCCTTCGGCACTGATCTGCGGCTTCTTGCGCGCGATCAGGTCAGCCAGCAGACGACCGGAGCCGCACGCCATGGTCCAGCCCAGGGTGCCGTGACCGGTGTTGAGGAACAGGTTGCGGTAGCGGGTGGCACCGACGATCGGAGTACCGTCCGGGGTAGCCGGTCGCAGGCCGGTCCAGAAACTGGCCTGGCTCAGGTCGCCGCCGCGAGGATAAAGGTCGTTGACGATCATCTCCAGCGTTTCGCGCCGACGTGGGTTCAACGACAGGTCGAATCCGGCGATCTCCGCCATGCCGCCTACACGAATACGGTTGTCGAAGCGGGTGATCGCGACCTTGTAGGTTTCATCGAGAATGGTCGAGGTCGGCGCCATGTCGGCGTTGGTGATTGGCACGGTCAGCGAATAGCCCTTGAGCGGGTAGACCGGCGCCTTGATGCCCAGCGGCTTGAGCATTTGTGGCGAATAGCTGCCCAAGGCCAGTACGTAGCGGTCGGCGGTTTCCAGCTTGCCATCAATCCACACGCCACTAATCCGATCACCGGCGAACTCCAGATGCTGGATGTCCTGGCCAAAGCGAAACTCAACGCCTTCCTTGAGGGCCAGCTCTGCCAGTTTGGTGGTGAACAGCTGGCAGTCGCCAGTCTGGTCGTTAGGCAGGCGCAGGGCACCGGCGAGAATACCCTTGACCCCGGCCAGGGCGGGCTCCACACGGGCAATGGCGTCACGGTCGAGCAACTCGTAAGGCACACCGGACTGCTCGAGCACGGCGATATCCTTGGCTGCGGCATCCACTTGGGCCTGGGTGCGGAACAGCTGGGTGGTGCCCAGTGTACGAGCCTCGTAGGCGATGCCGGTTTCGGCGCGCAGCTCGTCGAGGCAGTCGCGGCTGTACTCGGACAGACGCACCATGCGCTCCTTGTTCACCGCATAGCGGCTGGCGGTGCAGTTGCGCAGCATCTGCGCCATCCACAGGTATTGATCGACGTCGCCGGTGAGCTTGATCGCCAAGGGGGCGTGGCGTTCGAGCAGCCACTTGATGGCTTTGAGCGGCACACCTGGAGCGGCCCACGGCGAAGCATAGCCAGGCGAGATCTGGCCGGCGTTGGCAAAGCTGGTTTCCATGGCTACCGCCGGCTGACGATCGACCACGGTCACATCGAAACCTTGCCGGGCCAGGTAGTAGGCGCTGGCGGTACCAATCACACCGCTACCAAGTACCAGAACTCGCATCGTTTATTCCTCGCACGCAGCACGCCGCGTTGTGTTGTTGATAGAGCAGGGATGCGCGCAGTATAAAAATTCAAGGCCAGTGCAATTCACTATATAAACGCCTATATTTGGCGAGAATTCTCGGCAAAAACGCCTTTGACGGAGCGGCATCCCCTATGAGAACCCAGCACCAGAGCAAGCGTGAACTGGACAAGATCGACCGCAATATCCTGCGGATCCTGCAGAATGACGGCCGCATCTCGTTCACTGAACTGGGTGAGAAAGTCGGGCTGTCCACCACACCATGCACTGAGCGTGTACGTCGTCTGGAGCGCGAAGGGATCATCATGGGCTATAACGCCCGCCTGAATCCGCAGCACCTCAAAGGCAGCCTGCTGGTGTTCGTCGAGATCAGCCTGGACTACAAGTCTGGCGACACCTTCGAGGAATTTCGCCGCGCCGTGCTCAAGCTGCCGCATGTGCTGGAGTGCCACCTGGTATCGGGCGATTTCGACTACCTGGTGAAAGCGCGCATTTCGGAGATGGCTTCGTACCGCAAGCTTTTGGGCGACATCCTGCTCAAGCTGCCGCACGTGCGCGAATCGAAGAGCTACATCGTTATGGAAGAGGTCAAGGAGAGCCTCTGCCTGCCGATCCCGGACTGATTGTTCAGACCAGCACCTGCCGGGTGCTGGCGATGAACTGATGCACCAGTTGCTCGGCCGCCGGGTCGATCGGCTGCACCGGGCCCTTGCCGCGTGGGCAGGCCAGGCGCGGGGTGGTGCCGAACAGGCGGCAGATCATCGGCCGCTCCTCGTAGACCGTGCAGCCGTTCGGCCCCAGATGCACGCAGTCCAGGCGTTCCAGGGCCGCCTCCTGCTCCTGCTGGGTCTTGCGTGGCAAGCGCGCCATTTCCTCGGCCGAGGTGGTGACCGGGCCGCAGCAGTCGTGGCAACCAGGCACGCACTCGAAAGAGGGAATGAGTTCGCGCAGGAAGTGGATCTTGTGGCGGTTGCAGGACATGGCGGGATACAAGGCAAGGAAATGATCCGAATTATAGTCTCATTCGCCGCTCAACCCGCTGAGCGGACACGCCCCCGGTAAGCGGGTTGCCGCCCTGCAAGAGCACAGCTTATCCTCGCTCCTCTTCTGACTTTCCATGGCCGTCCTATGATCCATAGCGCGCAGCACGCCGCCTCCTACTACGCCGCCAGCAGCGCGCCACACCCGGACCACGCGTTCCTGCAAGGCGAGCACAGCGCTGACGTGTGCATCGTCGGTGGTGGCTACTCGGGGCTCAATACCGCCATCGAGCTGGCCGAACGCGGCCTGTCGGTGATCCTGCTCGAAGCGCGCAAGCTGGGCTGGGGCGCCAGCGGGCGCAACGGTGGGCAACTGATCCGCGGCGTTGGCCATGGCCTGGAGCAGTTCCTGCCAGTGATCGGCGAGGACGGCGTGCGCAGCCTCAAGCTGATGGGGCTGGAAGCTGTGGAAATCGTGCGTGAGCGGGTCGCACGGCATGCCATCGCCTGCGACCTGACGTGGGGTTACTGCGACCTGGCCAACAAGCCGGAGCAACTGCAAGGCTTCGCCGAGGAGGCAGAGACCCTGCGCAGCCTCGGTTACCGGCACGACTTGCGCCTGGTGGCCAAGGACGACATCTACAGCGTGGTGGGCTCCGACCGCTACGCAGGCGGTCTGATCGACATGGGCTCGGGGCACCTGCATCCGCTCAACCTGGCCCTTGGCGAAGCCGCTGCAGCTGCCCGGCTGGGCGTGCGCCTGTTCGAACAGTCGCAAGTCACCCGTATCGACTATGGCCCGCAGGTAAAAGTGCACACCGCCCAGGGCCAGGTACGCGCCAACACCCTGGTGCTGTGCTGCAACGCCTACCACAACGATCTCAACCGCGAACTGGGCGGCAAGGTGCTGCCCGCCGGCAGCTACATCATCGCCACCGAGCCGTTGGGCGAAGAACGTGCGCGCCAGTTGCTGCCGCAGAACATGGCGGTCTGCGACCAGCGGGTGGCGCTGGATTACTACCGGCTGTCGGCAGACCATCGCCTGCTGTTCGGCGGTGCCTGCCACTACTCCGGGCGCGACCCGAAGGACATTGCCGCCTACATGCGGCCGAAGATGCTCAAGGTCTTCCCGCACCTGGCCGATGTGCGCATCGACTACCAATGGGGTGGCATGATCGGTATTGGCGCCAACCGCCTGCCACAGATCGGCCGCCTGGCCAGCCAGCCGAACGTGTACTACGCCCAGGCCTATTCCGGCCATGGCCTCAACGCCACGCACCTCGCCGGGCGACTACTCGGCGAGGCTATCTGCGGGCAACACGGTGGGCGCTTCGACCTGTTTGCCAAGGTCCCGCACACCACCTTCCCTGGCGGCAAGCTGCTGCGCTCGCCGCTGCTGGCACTGGGAATGCTGTGGTATCGGCTCAAGGAGCTGGTCTGACCCCTGCAGGAGCGGCCTTGCCGGGGCGCTCCTACAATCATTCCCGCCAGAACGGCTTGCAGCCCTCCTCCCGCGCCTGCTCCCAGCTCAGGCCAATATCGCGCAACTGCCGCGCGTCCATCTCCAGCAGCGCCCGGCGGGTCCGCCAGCGATGCAACATCAGACCCCAGCGCCCCAGGTCTGCGAACGGATCGTAGACCCGAGTGCGTTGCTCGGCCTCCATTTCTTTGGCCAGCAGCTGCACGCGGACATCGCTCATACCCCCCATCACCGTGCTCTCCCACTCAATCGATAGCGTGTGGATAGCTTGCCCGCGCAGGCAGTGAACGATACAGATCCAACAGCCGTTTATTATTCTCATACAGAATTGGCGATACCACGGCTGAATGGAGTATTTTCCTACGATCTGTATTGGTCCATCCCCCAAAAAAAGCCGGAGTATGCCGTGACGCTTTACCTCAACCTGGCAGAACTGCTCGGCTCGCGCATCGAGCAGGGCCTGTATCGACCCGGCCAGCGCCTGCCATCAGTGCGCGCCTTGAGCGTGGAACACGGCGTCAGCCTGAGTACCGTGCAGCAGGCTTATCGTCTGCTGGAAGACAACGGCCTGGTCTCGCCGCGCCCCAAATCCGGGTATTTCGTCGCCGAAGACCGCCACCTTCCGGCGCTGCCGGATATCAGCCGCCCGGCCCAGCGGCCTGTGGATATCTCCCAGTGGGAGCAAGTGCTGGAGCTTGTGCGCAGTACACCGCGCCCTGACGTGATCCAACTCGGTCGAGGCATGCCCGATGTCGACAGCCCGACCCTCAAGCCGCTGCTGCGCAGCCTGGCGCAGATCAGCCGACGCATGGACATGCCTGGCCTGTATTACGACAACATCCACGGCAACGCACAGTTGCGCGAACAGATTGCCCGGCTGATGCTCGACTCCGGCTGCCGCCTGGGGCCGGCTGATCTGGTGGTGACCACCGGCTGCCACGAGGCATTGTCGTGCAGCATCCGCGCGGTGTGCGGCCCCGGCGATATCGTCGCGGTGGACTCGCCGAGCTTCCACGGCGCCATGCAGACGCTCAAGGGCCTGGGCATGAAAGCGTTGGAGATTCCCACCGACCCCATCACCGGTATCAGCCTGGAAGCCCTGGAGTTGGCCCTGGAGCAGTGGCCGATCAAGCTCATCCAGATCACCCCCAACTGCAACAACCCACTCGGCTACATCATGCCCGAGGCCCGCAAAAAGGCCCTGCTGACCCTCGCCCAACGCTACGACGTGGCGATTCTGGAGGACGACGTGTACGGCGACCTGGCCTACACCTACCCGCGCCCGCGCACCGTCAAGTCATTCGACGACGATGGCCGCGTGCTGCTGTGCAGTTCGTTCTCCAAGACCCTCGCTCCGGGCCTGCGGATCGGCTGGGTCGCGCCGGGACGCTATCTGGAGCGGGTGCTGCACATGAAGTACATCAGTACCGGCAGCACGGCCTGCCAGCCGCAACTGGCGATTGCCGACTTCATCGCCGACGGCCACTACCAGCCCCACCTGCGGCGCATGCGCAGCCAATATCAGCGCAGCCGCGACCAGATGAGCGACTGGGTAACCCGCTACTTTCCGCCCGGCACGCGCGCCAGCCGGCCCCAGGGCGGCTTCATGCTGTGGGTGGAATTGCCGGAAAGTTTCGACACGCTGCGCCTGAACCGGGCTTTACTGGAGCAGGGTGTACAGATTGCTGTCGGCAGTATCTTTTCCGCCTCAGGCAAGTACCGTAATTGTCTGCGCATGAACTTCGCCGCGCGGTCCACCCCGCAGATCGAGGCTGCCGTGCGCAAGGTGGGGGAAACCGCACTTCGTCTACTGGATGCCGAACACACCGACGGGTAACTTTGCCCCGCCTGCGACGGTCCAACCCCATAAGTCCCTTGTTGCACAGGATGCCCCACCCTTGAGACTCCAGCGCGCTCTGCCTGTGCTGCTGGCGCTGTTGTTCGGCCTGTCGGGCTGCGCCAGCGTCGGTACGCCCCGTGACGTCAGCCAGGCCCTGCCGGCAGGCGAGTCGGCCTTTGGCCGCTCGGTATTGCGCCAGGCCGCGCCCTACGAGGGTCGCTCGGGCTTTCGTCTGCTACCCAACAGCAACGAGGCGTTCCGGGCGCGTGCCGAACTGATTCGCAACGCCCAGGCCAGCATCGACGTGCAGTACTACATCGTCCACGACGGCCTCAGCACCCGCGCGCTGGTCCACGAACTGCTGCGCGCCGCCGACCGTGGCGTGCGCGTACGGGTGCTGCTGGACGATACCGCCAGCGATGGCCTGGACACACTGATCGGCACCTTGGCCGCCCACCCGAACATCCAGATCCGTGTGTTCAACCCGCTGCACCTGGGCCGCAGCACCGGTTTCACGCGTGCCGCTGGCAGGCTGTTCAACCTGTCACGCCAGCACCGACGCATGCACAACAAGTTGTTCCTAGTGGACAACAGCATGGCCATCGTCGGCGGTCGCAACCTGGGCGACGAGTACTTCGACGCCGAGCCCAACCTGAACTTCACCGACATTGACCTGCTTGGCGTGGGTCCGGTAGCCGAGCAGTTGGGACATAGCTTCGACCAATACTGGAACAGCGCCCTGAGCCGCCCGATCAGCGACTTCCTGTGGCGTCAGCCGGACGCCGCCGACCTGCACGCCAGCCGCCAGCGTCTGGAAACCTGGCTGGCCAAGGCGCGCATCGAGCGCAAGGCGCTGTACGACCGGTTGATGGCCTACCAGACCCAACCGCGTCTGGATGTGTGGCGCAACGAGCTGATCTGGGCTCACAGCCAGGCGCTCTGGGACGCGCCGAGCAAGGTACTGGCCGACAACGAGCCCGACCCGCAGTTGCTGATGAGCCATCAGTTGGCACCGGAACTCAACGGCGTGCACCGCGAACTGATCCTGGTCTCGGCGTACTTCGTGCCGGGCCAACCTGGCTTGCTCTACCTCACCAGCCGCGCCGACTCGGGCACTTCGGTCAAGCTGCTGACCAACTCGCTGGAGGCTACCGATGTACCCGCCGTGCATGGGGGCTATGCGCCCTACCGGCGTGCCCTGCTGGAGCATGGCGTGCAGCTGTACGAACTGCGACGCCAGCCGGGTGATCGCATCAGCCGACGTGGCCTAACCTTCCACGGCAGCTCCGATTCGAGCCTGCACAGCAAGGCGATGGTGTTCGACCGACACAAGACGTTCATCGGCTCGTTCAACTTCGACCCGCGTTCAGTGCTGTGGAATACCGAAGTCGGGGTATTGGTGGACAGCCCGGAGCTGGCCGAATACACCCGCGAACTGGCCTTGCAGGGCATGGCGCCAGCGCTGAGCTACCAGCCGCAGCTGGTGGACGGAAAAATGGTGTGGGTCACCGAAGACAACGGTCAACGGCACATGCTGCTGACAGAGCCTGGCGGGCTGTGGCGGCGCTTCAATGCCTGGATCAGCAAGGCGGTGGGGCTGGAAAAAATGTTGTAGCGCGCCCCGCACCTGCATCACTTGAGCGGTCATGCTGCGCTCGCCATGACTCACGTAGCGGCCGGGTCGAACGCCCCCTTGCGCCGGGTCAGCAACACCAAACCGGCCGCCCCCGCCGCCATCAGCAATGGCAACGCATGCCCGCTGATCCACTGGCTACCGGCCCCGGCCAGCAATGGCCCAAGCAGGCAACCGATGCCCCACAGCTGCGCCACATGGGCATTGGCGCGCACCAGCGCATCGTCGCGATAGCGCTCGCCGATCAACACCAGCGACAAGGTAAACAAGCCGCCCGCACTGGCCCCGAACAACACCCACAGTGGCCAGATCACCCAGGTGTGCAGCAACAGCGGAATCGCCAGGCTGGACACCAGCAGGGTCAGCGCACAGCCACTGAACAACGCACGTCGCGACAGACGGTCGGCCAGCGCACCAATCGGCAATTGCAGTACCGCATCGCCCACCACCACGGTGCTGACCATGAACAGCGCAAGCTCCGTGGTGAAACCTTGTTGCAGGCAATACACCGGAAGCAGGGTGAGGATCATCGCCTCGAAGGCCGCGAACAAGGCAATAGCCCAGGCGATCACCGGTAGGCGCCGACAGAAGCCGAACAGATCAGCGAAGGTCACGCTGCAGGCCTCGGTGATCGGTGCCCCGCCCCGCCCCAACAGAATCAGCGGCGCCACCAGCAGCAAGCCGGTGGCGGCCCAGAAACCGAAATCATCGTCCGAGCCCAGCACGCCCAGCACCAGCGGTCCGGCCAATTGGCTGAGGGCGTAACTGCTGCCATACAGGGCGACCAGCCGACCGCGCCAGTGCTCGACCACCAGCTGGTTGATCCAGCTTTCGCCGAGGATGAACACGACGGTCAGCGACATGCCGATCAACAGGCGCAACGCCAACCACAGGGGATAGCTGGGCAGCAGCGCGACCAACCCGATCGACACCGCCCCACCCCACAGGCACAGGCGCATGGCCATGGGCACCCCGACCCAGCCGGCCAGGCGGCTGGCCAGGCTGGCACCGATCAGTACGCCAATCGCCGGCATCGCGGCCATCACGCCGATGGCGAACCCGCCGTAGCCCCAGCCTTCCAGGCGCAAGGACACCAACGGCATGCTCACACCGAGCGCAAGCCCGACACTGAGCACCGAGGCCAGTACGGCAAAGTAGGTTCCCCAGCGCATACATGCCTCCTGGAAAAACTGTTTTGGCCCATTCGCGGGCAAGCCCGCTCCCACAGGTTCAGCGCAAGCTTGAGACTTTGCGCAATCCTGTGAGAGCGGGCTTGCCCGCGAACTAGACCGAGTGGATTACAGCTTGATCCAGGTCGCCTTCAGCTCGGTGTACTTCTCCAGCGCATGCAGCGACTTGTCCCGGCCGTTGCCCGACTGTTTGAAGCCACCGAACGGTGCGGTCATGTCGCCGCCATCGTACTGGTTGACCCAGACGCTGCCGGCACGCACGGCACGGGCTGTCTGGTGGGCCTTGGAAATATCCGCAGTCCAGATCCCGGCAGCCAGGCCGTAAGGGGTGTCGTTGGCAATCGCCACGGCTTCTTCGGCGGTGTCGAAAGTGATCACCGACAGCACCGGCCCAAAGATTTCTTCCTGGGCGATCTTCATGGCGTTGGTTACGCCGTCGAAGATGGTCGGCTCGACGTAGGTGCCACCGGTCTCCTCAAGAATGCGCTTGCCACCGGCCAACAACTTGGCGCCGTCCTGATGGCCGGCGTCGATGTACGACAGCACGGTGTTCATCTGCTGGGTATCCACCAAGGCGCCGACGCTGGTGGCCGGGTCCAGTGGGTTGCCCGGCTTCCAGGCCTTCAGGGCCTCGACCACCATGGGCAGGAAGGTATCCTTGATCGAACGCTCCACCAGCAGGCGCGAACCTGCGGTGCAGACCTCCCCCTGGTTGAAGGCGATGGCACTGGCAGCGGCTTCGGCTGCGGCCTGCAGGTCCGGGGCGTCGGCGAAGACGATGTTCGGGCTCTTGCCGCCAGCCTCCAGCCAGACACGCTTCATGTTCGACTCACCGGCATAGACCATCAGTTGCTTGGCGATCTTGGTCGAGCCGGTGAACACCAGGGTGTCGACGTCCATGTGCAGGGCCAAGGCCTTGCCCACGGTATGGCCGTAGCCCGGCAGCACGTTCAGCACGCCTTTCGGCAGCCCGGCTTCGACGGCCAGTTGAGCGATACGGATGGCGGTCAGCGGCGACTTTTCCGACGGCTTGAGCACGACGGAGTTACCGGTGGCCAGGGCCGGGCCGAGCTTCCAACAGGCCATCAGCAACGGGAAGTTCCACGGCACGATGGCACCCACCACGCCTACCGGCTCGCGGGTTACCAGGCCGAGCTGGTCGTGCGGAGTCGGGGCGACTTCGTCGTAGACCTTGTCGATGGCTTCGGCAGTCCAGTGGATGGCGTTGGCAGCACCCGGCACGTCGATGCTCGACGAGTCGCCGATTGGCTTGCCCATGTCCAGGGTTTCCAGGAGGGCCAGCTCTTCGACGTGCTTGCGCAACAGGTCGGCAAAGCGAATCAGGGTAGCCTTGCGCTTGGCCGGGGCCAGGCGCGACCAAACACCGGAATCGAACACCGCACGGGCATTTTCCACCGCACGGTTGGCGTCGGCCAGGTCACAGCTGGCAACCTTGGCCAGGAAGCGTCCGTCCACCGGGCTCAGGCAGTCGAAGGTTGCACCGGATGCGGCATCGGTGTATTCGCCGTTGATGAAGGCACGGCCTTCGATCTTCAGTTGCTGGGCACGCTGTTCCCAGTCCGCACGCGTCAGGGTGGTCATCGGAAACTCCTCTGTTGTTAAGGTGCAGCACCGCACTGAGGACTCACGGGCGCTGTCAGGAATTCTGGCCGGGTGATGAACGTACACCGGCACACGACACCCTAAACCAGGGCGGTGAAACTATCAATATATTTGACACAAAAGGCCTAAAAGCCTACTGATGTGCATTTTATTAAACAACAACAGGAAATCCACCATGAGCATCGCCAGCATCGTCGACTTCGCCCAGGTTCTGACCGAAGCCGAACGCTACCGTCCTGCGGCCGAAAAAATCCTCAAAGGTGAGCCGGACCAGGCTGTCTACAACCATTACGCCAGCCCCTGCGGACAGTTCGCCGCAGGCGTATGGGAAGGCGAAGTGGGTCAGTGGACGGTGAACTACACCGAACACGAATACTGCGAAATCGTTCAGGGCGTCTCGGTACTGCGTGACCAGGACGGTCATGCCAAGACCCTGCGCGCCGGTGACCGCTTCGTCATCCCGGCGGGCTTCAAGGGCACCTGGGAGGTGCTGGAGTCGTGCCGCAAGATCTACGTGCTGTTCGAGCAGAAGTAACTATGTAGCTCCCGGCACCTGGGCCTGCACTTCAGCTGATCCAATCCCTGTTGGCAGGTAAAAAAAAACCCGCTTCCGTGAGGAAGCGGGTTTTTTTCAGGTTGCCGACCAATTACTTGATCTTGGCTTCCTTGTACACCACGTGCTTGCGGACGACCGGATCGTATTTCTTGATCTCGATCTTGTCCGGAGTGGTGCGCTTGTTCTTGTCGGTGGTGTAGAAGTGGCCGGTACCGGCACTCGAAACCAGACGGATCAATTCACGCATGATGCTCTCCCTTAAACCTTGGCGCCAGCTTTGCGGATGTCGACCAGAACGGCATCGATGCCGCGCTTGTCAATGATACGCATGCCTTTGGCGGAAACGCGCAGACGCACGAAACGATTCTCGGATTCAACCCAGAAACGGTGGTGCTGCAGGTTTGGCAGGAAACGACGACGGGTTTTGTTGTTTGCGTGGGAAATGTTGTTCCCGGTTACTGGACCCTTACCAGTAACTTGACAGACTCTCGACATGCCTCAGCCCTCTAAAACCACATGCCCAACCCGGCATGGGTTGGCCGCTTAATCTCTCAGTCTATGGCGCCAGGCGCCGTGTTTCCGAGGGTCTTATCGACCGGATCCGCTTTCGCGACAGGCCGAGCCCCTAGAAAAGAGCGCTGCTTTATACCAGAAAGACTCCGGCACAACAACAGAAGATGTGTCTTCAGGTCGGGCCAGGCGCGTCGGGGCAGCATAACGACTCGCTTGCCGAGCTGTCGACCGCCCGTCGCCGAATTAATGCGAAAGGGTGTGGTCATTTGCCCTTACCCGCACTAGGGTAGGAAATTTCCAGACTGCACCGGCAGAGGGTGCCATTGACCAGCCAAGGAGCCACCATGCGTGCTGCCGCCTTTTCTTTATTGTTCTCCACGCTCTGCGCTGCGGGCCTGGCCCAGGCCGCGCCGCTGTCGGTTTGCACCGAAGCCAGCCCTGAAGGCTTCGACGTGGTCCAGTACAATTCGCTGACCACCACCAACGCCTCGGCCGACGTGCTGATGAACCGTCTGGTGGAGTTCGACGCAGAGCAAGGCAAGGTGGTGCCCAGCCTGGCCGAGCGTTGGAGCGTGTCGCCCGACGGACTGATCTATGACTTCCAACTGCGCAAGGACGTGAAGTTCCACACCACGCCTTACTTCAAGCCCAGTCGCGAACTGAACGCCGACGACGTGCTGTTCAGCTTCCAGCGCATGCTCTACCCCGCGCACGCTTGGCACAAGACGGCACCCGGCGGTTATCCGCATGCCCAGTCGCTGCAACTGGGCAGCCTGATCAAGTCGATCGACGCACCCACGCCGTACACCGTGCGCTTTACTTTGACCCACCCAGACGCCACCTTCCTGGCCACCTTGAGCATGGGCTTCGCCTCGATCTATTCCGCCGAGTATGCCGACAAGCTGCTCAAGGCCGGCACCCCAGAGAAGCTCAACAGCCAGCCGGTGGGCACCGGTCCGTTCGTGTTCCAGCGTTTCCAGAAGGACGCGGTGGTGCGCTATCGCGCCAACCCGGAGTATTTCGCCGGTAAGCCTTCGGTCGATCCGTTGATTTTCGCCATCACCACCGACGCCAACGTGCGCTTGCAGAAACTCAAGCGCGGCGAGTGCCAGGTGGCGCTGTCGCCCAAGCCACTGGACGTGGCCGAAGCCGGCAAGGACGGTAACCTCAAGGTGGCGAGCGCGCCCGCGTTCATGACCGCGTTCGTTGCCATCAACAGCCAGCACCCGCCGCTGGACAAGCCCGAGGTGCGCCAGGCGATCAATCTGGCCTTCGACAAGCAGGCCTACCTGAAGGCCGTGTTCGAAGATACCGCGACTGCCGCCAACGGTCCCTACCCACCCAACACCTGGAGTTACGCCAAGGACCTGCCGGGCTACCCGATGGACCAGCACAAAGCCAAGGCGCTACTGACCAAGGCCGGTCTGGGAGAAGGCTTCCAGACCACGATCTGGACCCGCCCATCGGGCAGCCTGCTCAACCCCAACCCGGCCCTGGGGGCGCAGATGCTCCAGGCCGACCTCGCGAAGATCGGCATCAAGGCCGAAATCCGTACCCTGGAATGGGGTGAGCTGATCCGCCGCGCCAAAGCCGGCGAGCACGACCTGCTGTTCATGGGCTGGGCCGGCGACAACGGCGACCCGGACAACTTCCTCAGCCCGCAGTTTTCCTGCGCGGCGGTGACTTCGGGCACCAACTTCGCGCGTTTTTGCGACAGTCGCCTGGATCAACTGATCAACGCTGGGCGCACCACCAACGACCAAAGCGTGCGCAGCCGCCTGTACCAGCAGGCGCAGACGCTGATCCAGCAACAAGCACTGTGGTTGCCTTTGGCGCACCCGACTGCCGCGACGCTGCTGCGCGAGGATGTCCAGGGCTATCACGTGAGCCCGTTCGGGCGGCTGGATCTGAGCAAGGTGTCGGTGGGCCGTTGAGTCGGTAGACCGCAGGACCGGCCTTTTCGCGGGCAAGCCCGCTCCCACAGGTACAGCGCTTTTCTGAAGGTTGCGCAATACCTGTGGGAGCGGGCTTGCCCGCGAAGGGGGCGGCACAGGCCATGAAGTTCTACCCTGCCAGCCACCCATGCTCGACCATCGACAAAGGCTCACCATCACCCACGATGACGTGATCCACCACTCGCACGTCGATCAGCGCCAGCGAGCGCTTGAGCACCTGCGTCAGGTGCACGTCGTCCTGGCTCGGCTCACAATGGCCTGACGGATGGTTATGGCACAGGATCAGCGCCGCCGCGTTGTGCAGCAAGGCCCGCCGGACCACTTCGCGCGGGTAGATGCTCGCCCGGTCGATCGTGCCGCGAAACAGGATTTCGAACGCCAACGGCCGGTGCTTGGAATCCAGAAACAGACAGCCGAACACTTCGCTCGCCTCATGGCGCAACATGGATTTCAGGTAACGCCGCACCGTATGGGGGCTGTCCATGGCCGACTCGCGCTCGATGGACATCGCCAGGTGCCTGCGGCCGATCTCCAGCAGCGCTTGCACCTGGCTGTAGCGAACCGGACCCAGTCCCAACTCGCCAACGAACGCCTGCCGGTCAGCCTCCAGCACCTGGCGCAAACCGCCGAATTTCAGCAACAGCCCGCGAGCCAAGTCCAACACACCACGGCCTTTGATCCCTGAACCAAGAAACACGGCCAGCAGTTCGGCGTCGGTCAGGCTGCCCGCCCCACGCGCCAGCAACTTTTCCCTCGGCCGCTCTTCGCGCGGCCACTCCCTGATGTTCATCCCCACTCCTTGCGTGGTACTGCGGCGTATTTGACCGCTGTGTTAATCTAGTTCGCTTCGAAAATGCGACGATCTGCCGCAGGCCATGGTCGTCGCCGCCCGCTTTCACTGGATAAAGGCAAGCCTATGCAGCGGCTGTATCGCAAGCGCATCGTTCTCGGCGTCGGAGGTGGCATTGCCGCCTACAAGAGCGCCGAACTGATTCGCCGACTCCTGGAACACGGCGCACAAGTGCGCGTGGTCATGACCCGTGGTGGCGCCGAGTTCATCACGCCGCTCACGCTGCAGGCGCTGTCCGGCCATCCGGTCCACATGGACCTGCTCGACCCCGCCGCCGAAGCAGCCATGGGCCATATCGAACTGGCCAAATGGGCCGACCTGGTGCTCATCGCCCCAGCCACTGCCGACCTGATGGCGCGCCTGGCCCAAGGCATGGCCGACGATTTGCTGACCACCCTGGTACTGGCCACCGACGCCACCGTCGCCGTAGCACCGGCCATGAACCAGGCCATGTGGCGCGACCCGGCAACCCAAGACAACCTCGACCTGCTCAAGCGTCGTGGCATCCAGGTATTCGGCCCTGCCTCGGGCAGCCAGGCCTGTGGCGACGTGGGCCTGGGCCGCATGCTCGAAGCCACCGACCTTGCCTGGTGCGCCGCCGAGAGCTTCAAACGCGAAGCGCTGACCGGCAAGCACGTCCTGATCACCGCCGGCCCGACGCAAGAAAACATCGACCCGGTGCGCTACATCACCAACCATAGTTCAGGGAAGATGGGCTTCGCCCTGGCCGAAGCGGCCGCCGAAGCCGGGGCTCGGGTAACCCTGGTCACAGGCCCGGTGCACCTGCCAACCCCCGACCGGGTCAGCCGTATCGACGTGGTAAGCGCACGGGACATGCTCGCAGCCTGCGAAGCCGCCATGCCCTGCGACCTGTTCATCGCCTCGGCCGCTGTCGCGGACTACCGCCCGGAAGTCGTCGCCCCACAAAAACTCAAGAAAGATCCCACCACCGGTGACGGCATGCTGCTGCAGATGGTGCGCAATCCCGATATCCTTGCGACCATTGCCGGCCGGGCCGATCGCCCGTTCAGCGTAGGTTTCGCCGCCGAAACCGAGCACCTGCTCGACTACGCCACACGCAAGCTCAAGGACAAGAACCTCGACCTGATCGTCGCCAATGATGTGGCCAACCCCAGCATCGGCTTCAACAGCGAGGAAAATGCCCTCACCGTGATCGACCGTCAGCAACACCAGACTCTCTTCGCGCAGACCAGCAAGGGCAAGATCGCCCGCCAGCTGGTTGCCTTCATCGCCGAACGACTCAATCAGGTTCAATAAGTTACATGCACGCTCTTCAAGCCAAGATCCTCGACCCACGCCTGGGCACTGAATTCCCCTTGCCGCAGTACGCCACCCCCGGCTCCGCCGGCCTGGACCTGCGCGCGCTGCTCAAGCAGGACACCGTCCTCGAGCCCGGCCAGACCTTGCTGATCCCCACCGGTCTGTCCGTCTATATTGGCGATCCAGGCCTGGCGGCGATGATTTTGCCGCGCTCGGGCCTGGGCCATAAGCACGGCATCGTGCTGGGCAACCTGGTCGGCCTGATCGACTCGGACTACCAGGGCGAACTCATGGTGTCGTGCTGGAACCGTGGCGATACCCCGTTCACCATCAGCGTTGGCGAGCGCATCGCGCAGCTGATCCTGGTGCCGGTGGTGCAGGCGCATTTCGACATCGTCGAGCAGTTCGACGAAACCCAGCGCGGCGCAGGCGGCTTCGGCCACTCCGGCACCCGCTGAGCCCCCTGCATCGACCGTTGCCGCCATGGACGGCGAACTCTCGGGGCATTCCACCGTCCAAGCGTTCAGTTTGTGCCTGCCCAGAAGCCTTTGAATACTTGGAGTCCCCAGAGATGAACGACATGGCCCAACTGGTCCCCGCACTGCCCGACAGCATCTTCCGCGCCTACGACATCCGTGGCGTGGTGGGCAAGACCCTGCACGCCGAGACCGCCTACTGGATTGGCCGCGCCATCGGCGCGCAAACGCTCGCCCAAGGCGAGCCACAGATTTCGGTTGGCCGCGATGGCCGGCTGTCCGGCCCGATGCTGGTCGAGCAACTGATCAAGGGGCTGGCCGACGCCGGTTGCCAGGTCAGCGACGTCGGCCTGGTGCCGACCCCTGCGCTGTACTATGCCGCCAACGTATTGGCCGGCAAGTCGGGGGTAATGCTCACTGGCAGCCATAACCCGTCGGACTACAACGGCTTCAAGATCGTCATTGCCGGCGACACCCTGGCCAACGAGCAAATCCAGGCACTGCTGACCCGCCTCAAGACCAACGACCTCACCCGTGGCGAAGGCCGCGTGGAAAAGGTCGAGATCCTCGATCGCTACTTCAAGCAGATCGTCAGTGACGTGAAGCTGAGCAAACGCCTGAAAGTGGTGGTCGATTGCGGCAACGGCGCCGCCGGGGTAATCGCCCCACAACTGATAGAAGCCCTCGGCTGCGACGTGATTCCGCTGTTCTGCGAGGTCGACGGTAACTTCCCCAACCACCACCCTGACCCCGGTAAGCCCGAAAACCTGGCGGACCTGATCGCCCAGGTAAAAGCGACCGGCGCCGACATTGGTCTGGCCTTCGACGGCGATGGCGACCGCGTGGGCGTGGTGACCAACACCGGCAGCATCGTCTACCCTGACCGCCTGCTGATGCTGTTCGCCCAGGACGTGCTGTCGCGCAACCCGGGCGCCGAGATCATCTTCGACGTCAAGTGCACCCGCCGCCTGACCCCGCTGATCGAACAGCACGGTGGTCGTGCCCTAATGTGGAAGACCGGCCACTCGTTGATCAAGAAGAAGATGAAGCAGACCGGCTCGCTGCTCGCCGGCGAGATGAGCGGTCACATCTTCATCAAGGAACGCTGGTACGGTTTCGACGACGGTATCTACAGCGCCGCACGTCTGCTGGAGATCCTCAGCAAGGCCAGCCAGGACGCCGAAAGCCTGTTCGCCGCGTTCCCGAACGACATTTCCACGCCGGAAATCAACATTGATGTGACCGACGAGGGTAAATTCAGCATCATTGATGCTCTGCAACGCGATGCCGACTGGGGCGAAGCCAACCTGACCACCATCGACGGTGTGCGGGTCGACTACCCACACGGCTGGGGCCTGGTCCGCGCCTCCAACACCACGCCGGTGCTGGTGCTGCGTTTCGAGGCCGACAGCGCGGCAGAACTCGACCGTATCAAGGCTGTATTCCGCACGCAATTGCTCAAGGTCCAACCCGACCTGCAACTGCCGTTCTGACGACTATCCGTTCCTTACCTGGAGCCCTGCATGACCCTCGATCGCGATGCCGCTTCCCATGTAGCCGAGGTTTTGTCCGAAGCACTGCCTTACATCCGCCGTTTCGTCGGCAAGACCCTGGTGATCAAGTACGGCGGCAACGCGATGGAGAGCGAAGAGCTCAAGACCGGCTTTGCCCGTGACATCGTGCTGATGAAAGCCGTGGGCATCAACCCGGTGGTCGTGCACGGTGGCGGCCCGCAGATCGGCGACCTGCTCAAGCGTCTGTCGATCGAAAGCCACTTCATCGACGGCATGCGCGTCACCGACTCGGCGACCATGGACGTGGTGGAGATGGTCCTGGGCGGCCAGGTAAACAAGGATATCGTCAACCTGATCAACCGCCACGGCGGCAGCGCCATCGGCCTGACCGGCAAGGACGCCGAGTTGATCCGTGCGCGCAAGCTCACCGTCAGCCGCCAGACCCCTGAGATGACCCAGCCGGAAATCATCGACATCGGCCATGTCGGCGAGGTCGAGAGCGTCAATACCGACTTGCTGAACATGCTGGTCAAAGGTGACTTCATCCCGGTGATCGCGCCAATCGGCGTGGGCGCCAATGGTGAGTCGTACAACATCAACGCCGACCTGGTCGCAGGCAAGGTAGCCGAAGCACTGAAAGCCGAGAAGCTGATGCTGCTGACCAACATCGCCGGCCTGATGGACAAGCAGGGCCAAGTGCTGACCGGCCTGACCACCGAGCAGGTCAATAGCCTGATCGCTGACGGCACCATCTACGGCGGCATGCTGCCGAAGATCAAATGCGCACTGGAGGCAGTCCAGGGCGGCGTGAACAGCTCGCACATCATCGACGGTCGCGTACCGAACGCCGTGCTGCTGGAGATCTTCACCGACAGCGGCGTGGGCACCTTGATCACCAACCGTAAGCGTCACTGATCGTGCGTCCACGGGTACGGCGTCTGCCTTGAACGCAGCACGTACCCTGTGCGGCTGAAAGATCGTGACGGGCCAGGGTGATGCGTTAGAAGACCCTTACACCGAGTAAGACAGCAGCAATGAAAAAGGCGACCTTGAAGGTCGCCTTTTTCATTGCACAAGCGCCATCAGATCCCGTACTGGGCGCGATATGCCTCGACCGCTGGCAGGTGCTGCTTGAGCTGCGGATCGTCGGCCAGGAACTCCAGCACTTGCGTCAGCGAGACGATGCTCACCACCGGGATACCGAAGTCGCGCTCGACTTCCTGGATCGCAGACAGCTCGCCATTGCCGCGCTCTTCGCGGTTCAACGCAATCAATACGCCAGCGGCCTTGGCCTGCTGGGCATTGATGATCTGCATCACTTCGCGGATGGCGGTACCGGCGGTGATCACGTCGTCGATGATCAGCACGTCACCGGCCAGCGGGGCGCCGACCAGGCTGCCACCTTCGCCGTGGGCCTTGGCCTCTTTGCGGTTGAAGCACCATGGCACGTCCAGCTGATGCTGCTCAGCCAGGGCCACCGCGGTAGCCGCCGCCAACGGGATGCCCTTGTAGGCTGGGCCGAACAGCACGTCGAACGGGATCTTGCTGTCGACGATGGCCGCAGCGTAGCAACGCCCCAGCTGTGCCAACGCAGACCCTGTATTGAACAGGCCGGCATTGAAGAAGTACGGGCTGGTACGCCCCGATTTCAGGGTGAACTCACCGAAGCGCAGAACGCCGCGATCGATGGCAAAACGGATGAAGTCGCGCTGATACGGCTGCATGAAAGGTCCCGGACACCACGGATTTAGCTAAATGTGTTGAGCTCGGGTATCATACACGCACGAGATTTTTGGGGCCATTTATGCGGATCATCAGTGTGAACGTGAATGGCATTCAGGCTGCGGCCGAGCGTGGATTGCTCAGCTGGCTGCAAGCCCAGAATGCCGACGTCATCTGTCTTCAGGATACCCGCGCCTCGGCCTTTGAACTCGACGACCCAGCTTTCCAGCTCGATGGCTATTTCCTTTACGCCTGCGATGCGGAGGTGCCCACCCAAGGTGGCGTGGCACTTTACTCGCGCATGCAGCCCAAGGCAGTCATCACCGGCCTGGGCATCGAGACAGCCGACCGCTACGGGCGTTACCTGCAAGCAGATTTCGACAAGGTAAGTATTGCCACGCTGCTCCTGCCCTCGGGCATGAACGGCGATGAAGACTTGAACCAGAAATTCAAGTTGATGGACGACTTCGCCAAGTACCTGGACAAGCAACGTCGCAAGCGCCGTGAGTACATCTATTGCGGCTCGTTCTACGTGGCGCAGCAGAAGCTCGACATCAAGAACTGGCGCGACAGCCAGCAGTCGGTGGGCTTCTTGCCACCGGAGCGGGCCTGGATGGACGCTATTACCGGCGACATGGGCTACGTCGATGCGCTGCGCGAAGTCAGCCGTGAGGGCGACCAGTACAGCTGGTGGCCGGATAACGAACAGGCCGAGATGCTCAACCTGGGCTACCGGTTCGACTACCAGATCCTGACGCCAGGCCTGCGCCGTTTCGTGCGCAACGCCCGCCTGCCGCGCCAGCCACGCTTCTCGCGCCACGCGCCGCTGATCGTGGACTACGACTGGACCCTCACCATCTGAGGAACACCAGCCACAAAAAAGCCGACCTTCCAAGGTCGGCTTTTTTGTGGCTGCGAAACAGCGATCAGTCGGCCAGTGCCGCCTGTTGCAGTTCGAAGATCTCGGTCATGCCCTTCTGCGCCAGCGCCAGCATGGCGTTGAAGTCTTCAGGCTGGAACGGCGCGCCTTCGGCGGTGCCCTGTACTTCGATGAAACCACCGGCGCTGGTCATGACCACGTTGAGGTCGGTCTCGGCAGCGGAGTCTTCGAGGTAGTCGAGGTCCAGCACCGCCTCGCCCTGGTACATGCCCACCGATACCGCGGCGATCATGTGCTTGAGTGGGTTGCCGCCCTTCAGGCCGCCACGCTTCTTGATGACCGTCAGCGCATCGCACAGGGCGACCATGGCACCGGTGATCGACGCGGTACGCGTACCGCCGTCGGCCTGGATCACGTCGCAGTCGACGTAAAGGGTGATATCGCCGAGCTTGCTCATGTCGAGTGCCGCACGCAGCGAACGGCCGATCAGGCGCTGGATTTCCAGGGTGCGACCACCCTGCTTGCCACGGCTGGCCTCACGCTGGTTACGCTCGCCAGTGGAGCGCGGCAGCATGCCGTATTCAGCCGTCAGCCAGCCTTGACCCTGGCCCTTGAGGAAGCGGGGAACACCATTTTCGACGCTGACCGTGCAGATGACCTTGGTGTCACCGAACTCGACCAGTACCGACCCCTCGGCGTGCTTGGTGTAGTTGCGGGTAATGCGGATCGAGCGGAGCTGATCGGCGGCGCGACCACTTGGACGTTTCATCTGGGATACCTGTACCGGGACTTTGAATCTGCCGAGCATTATAGAGCCCGACGCCTCTCGAAGACATGCCTATCGTCGAGCGCGGCGCAGCCTGTCGACTTTTCCCATCCAACAGACCCGCACCTGTAGCATGGGCGGATTGGGCGCCCGGGCCGCACTGCGCTACAATCCTGCGCCTTGCAGCCGACAGGCTCCCCCGTTCACCCGATTACGCGAGGTACTCCCCATGGTGCACAGCATGACCGCCTTCGCCCGCGCCGAACGCGCCGGCAGCCAGGGCACCCTGGTCTGGGAACTGCGCTCGGTCAACCACCGCTACCTGGAACCTCACCTGCGCCTGCCCGAGGCCCTGCGCGACCTCGAAGGCGCGGTGCGCGAGGGCCTGCGCCAAGGCCTGTCACGCGGCAAGGTCGAGTGCACCCTGCGCCTGTCCGAAGACAGCACCGGCAAGCCGTTGCAGGTCGATCGCGAGCGCGCCGCGCAGCTGGTCGCCGCAGCCGAAACCGTGGCCAGCCTGATCAAGCAGCCAGCACCGCTCAACCCCCTGGAGGTGCTGGCCTGGCCAGGCGTACTGGTGGCCGACGCCAGCGACCCGCAGGCCCTCAACGCCGAAGCCCTTGCCCTGTTCGACCACGCCCTGACCGAACTCAAGGCCGGCCGCCAGCGCGAAGGCGCGGAGCTTGCCAGGTTGATCAACGAACGCTTGGACAGCATGGCCCACGAGGTCACCACCTTGCGCGCCCTGGTGCCGCAGATGCTCGCCGCGCAGCGCCAGAAAATCCTCGACCGCTTCGGCGACATGCAGGCCGAACTCGACCCGCAACGTCTGGAGCAGGAGATGGTGCTGCTGGCCCAGAAAAGCGACGTCGCCGAAGAACTGGACCGCCTTAGCACCCACGTCGGTGAAGTACGCCGGGTACTCAAGTCCGGCGGTGCTGCCGGTCGGCGCCTGGACTTCCTGATGCAGGAACTCAACCGCGAAGCCAACACCTTGGGCTCCAAGGCCTTCGACCCACGCAGCACGCAAGCGGCGGTCAACCTGAAGGTGTTGATCGAGCAAATGCGTGAACAAGTACAGAACATCGAGTAAGGCCACCCCACCATGAACCACAGCAGCGGCACCCTCTACATCGTCTCGGCCCCCTCTGGCGCTGGCAAGACCAGCCTGGTCACAGCGCTGATCAAGGACGACCCACGCGTCAGCGTCTCGGTCTCGCACACCACCCGCAACAAGCGCCCGGGCGAAGAAAACGGAGTGAACTACCACTTCGTCAGCCACGACGCGTTCAAGGCGCTGATCGCCAAGAACGACTTCCTGGAGCATGCCGAAGTGTTCGGTAACTTCTATGGGACATCGCGCAGCTCGATCCAGCAAGTGCTGGACAAGGGCAATGACCTGATCCTGGAAATCGACTGGCAAGGCGCCCAGCAGGTACGCAAGCTGATGCCTGAAGCGGTGTCGGTATTCATCCTGCCACCGAGCCAGCAAGCCCTGCGCCAACGCCTGGACGGCCGAGGCCAGGACAGCGAGGAGATCATCGCCGGACGCATGAAGGAAGCCGTCAGCGAGATGGTGCACTACGACGAGTACGACTACCTCATCATCAACGATGAATTCGCCGTGGCACTGGAAGAGATGAAGGCGGTGTTCACCTCGAATCGCCTGCGACTGAAGCAGCAGCAGGCGCGGCATGGTGAGTTGCTCAAACAGCTGATCGGCTGAAGAGGCCCTTTCCGCTCCCATAGGATTGTGCAAAGCCTGAATCCAACGCTGCACCTGTAGGAGATCACCCAGCCCTTTGGGCTGCGCTGTCGCGCAGAGAACTGATTTCGCAAGCGCTCCGCGTACCCTGTGGGAGCGGGCTTGCCGGGGCGCCGGACCGGTCGAAAAGGGCCGCAAAGCGGCCCCACTCATTATTCCTGCAACTGGATCGTGGCCTGCTGACGCAGCGTTGCCCCCAGGAAATACGCCGGCAAGCGCAGCCGCGAGAGCATCATCAGCACGATGCCCAACGCCGAGATGATCACCGCGATCACGAACACCAGCCCAAGCCCCGCCACATGCGAGCCACTGCCAAAGTCCGGCGAGGCGCTGTCGATGGCCGTGCGTACGAAAATCACCGACAGGATCAGCCCACCCACCAACGGGCACAGGCCGCGCATGAAGAAGTGGCGCAGGCTGTCGAACAGGCTGTGGCGGAAGTACCACACGCAGGCGAACGCGGTCAGCGAATAGTAGAAGCAGATCATCATCCCCAGCGCGGTGATGGTGTCAGCCAGCACGTTCTCGCTCAGGGTACGCATGGTCACATAGAACAACCCTGCGGCAACCCCGGCGCAAATGGTCGCGTAGCGCGGCGTCTGCGAGCGCGGACAAACCTTGGCAAAGCGCTGCGGCACGGCGCCGTAATACCCCATGGCCAGCAGCGTGCGCGCCGGCGAGACGAAGGTCGACTGCAACGACGCTGCCGTGCTGGCCAGCACCGCGATGGACATCAGGATCGCCAGCGGCCCCATCACCGGCCCGGCCAGGTGGGCGAAGACATTCTCCTGGATACGCGGGTTGTTCAGGCCCAGGCCCTCTTCGCTGATTCCGGCGAACTGCAAGGTCGCAATAGCGGTGACCAGGTACAGGCCGAGAATCAGCAGCACGGTCCAGGTGGCAGCCTTGCCTGGCACCTCATCACTGCCGACCGACTCTTCGCTGACGGTCAGGCACACATCCCATCCCCAGAAAATGAAGATCGACAGTGAAAGGCCGGCTGCGAACGCCGAGAACGACTCGACGCCGAACGGGTTGAACCAGGCCAGATCGAAGGCCAACGGTGGCGGTGCGGTGGTCTCGCGAAAAGCCGCGAAGGCAAAGCCGATCAACACCAGAAGCTGCAACGCCACCAGACCGTACTGTACGGTCATGGTGGTCGCCATGCCCCGGCAGCAGATCCACACCGCCAGGGCGATGAACACGCAACAGGTGCTGATGTTGACCATCAGGTTGTCGGCCAGGGCCGCCAGCTCGTGGTTGCCGGTGATCTGGGCGAGGAACAGGTAGAAGAAGTCGACCGCCACCCCCGCCAGATTCGACAGCACGATGGTGGTGGCGACCACCAGCCCCCAGCCGCCGATCCAACCGATCATCGGACCGAAGGCACGGGCCGACCAAGTAAAGGAGGTGCCGCTGTCAGGTTCCGCGGAGTTCAACTCGCGATAACCCAGCGCCACCAGCAGCATCGGCAGGAAGCCAACGATGAATACCGCAGGCAGATGGGCGCCGACTTCGCGAACGGTCGGGCCGAGTGCACCGGTCAGGGTGTAGACCGGCGCGATAGTGGAAATGCCAAGCACCACGCTGGCCAGCAGCCCCAGCCGGCCCTTGGCCAGACCTTTGCTGCGCTGAGTGGTGTCCGAGTCGGCCGCATCGGGTGGGCGGCCGGCGTCTGTGTAATCGTTCATGAGTCTGTGCCGTCACTATTGGAATTGTTCTCACAGGCCCGCCGTAGAGGGCCCGCTTTCACTCATTGAAAGCTCGTGGTGGGGGCACGGTCATCCCAGACCTTCGGCGCACGTCAGCAGGATCTGCGACGCTTACCTTCCCGTGCAGCATGGGCAATGCAGGCCTCGCGGAACGCCTCGAACAGGCGCAGCGAAACCGGGTTGTCGGCGAAACGCCATTCGGGGTGCCACTGCACGCCAAGCACGAAGCCCGGCGCATCCGGCATCGACACCGCCTCAATCAGACCATCCGGGGCACGCGCCTCGACCCGCAGGCCCGGAGCCAGGCGGTCGATGCCCTGCGCGTGCAGGGAATTGACCTCGAACTGCGCAGGCAAGCCCAAGCGCTCGAACAACCCACCCGAGGCCACCGCTACCGGGTGCCGTGGGCCGTATTGCACCTCAAGCGCGGCGTCCGGCGGTTCACGGTGGTCCAGGTAGCCAGGCAGCTCGTGCACACGCGGGTACAGGCTACCGCCCAGAGCCACGTTAAGTTCCTGGAAGCCCCGGCAGATACACAACACCGGCACGCCGGCGGCAATGGCCGCACGCAGCAACGGCAAGGTCAGGCGGTCACGCGCCAAGTCGTGGCGGGTGCCTTCGGCGCTGGGCGCGCCATTGTAATGATGCGGCTCGACATTGGAAGGCGAGCCGGTGAACAGGATACCGTCCAACGGGGCCAGCAGCGCCTGGCTGTCGCTGCCACCGTCGCGGGCCGGCAGGATCAGTGGCAATCCGGCGAAGCCTGCGGCCTCGACATACTTGTCGCCCACCGTATGTGACGCGTTCTTGCCCACCTGCTGACGGCAGGCGCTAATACCGATCAAGGGGACCGCAATTGCGCTCATGGGCTTATACCGTGTGCAGGTACCAGTTGTATTCGAGGTCGGAGATCGACACTTCGAACTCGGCCAGCTCGCTCTCTTTGCAGGCCACGAAGATATCGATGTAGTCCGGGCTGATGTATTGGTTGAGCACTTCGCTGTCGTCCAGCGCACGCAGCGCGTCGCGCAAGTTGTTCGGCAGGCTCTGCTCCAGTTGCTCGTAAGAGTTGCCTTCGATCGGCTGACCCGGCTCGATCTTCTGGGTCAGGCCATGATGGATGCCGGCGAGGATCGCCGCGAGCATCAGGTATGGGTTGGCGTCGGCGCCCGCCACGCGATGCTCGATACGCACGTTCTCGCGGCTGTCGGTCGGCACGCGCAAGGCCACGGTGCGATTATCCAGACCCCAGCTTGGCGCGTTGGGCACATAGAACTGCGCGCCAAAGCGGCGGTAGGAGTTGATGTTCGGACAAAGGAAGGCCATGGACGCCGGCATGGTCTCCAGCACACCGCCGATGGCGTGGCGCAGGGTGTCGCTTTCCAGCGGATCGTCGCTGGCGAAGATGTTCTTGCCGGTTTTCTTGTCCAGCAGCGATATGTGCACATGCAGTCCGTTACCCGCCTGGCCCGGGTAGGGCTTGGCCATGAAGGTGGTGTCCATCTCATGGTCGTAGGCGATGTTCTTGATCAGGCGTTTGAGCAGGATGGCGTAGTCGCAGGCCTTGAGCGGATCGGCGACATGGTGCAGGTTCACCTCGAACTGCGCCGGGGCGCTTTCCTTGACGATGGCATCGGCCGGGATGCCTTGCTCCTTGGCGGCTTCGAGCATGTCTTGCAGGCAGTCGGCGTATTCGTCGAGGTCGTCGATCAGGTACACCTGGGTTGACTGCGGGCGCTTGCCCGAGATCGGCGAGCGCGGCGGCTGCGGACGGCCGTTGAGGTTGTCCTGGTCGATCAGGTAGAACTCCAGCTCGAACGCGGCGCAGATATCCAGGCCCAGGGCATCGAACTTGTCCACCACCTGGCGCAGCACCTCACGCGGATCGGCGAAGAACGGCTGGCCTTCGATCTCGTGCATGGTCATCAGCAACTGCGCGGTCGGGCGCTTCTGCCACGGCTCGTCGGCCAGGGTGCCGGGGATCGGGTAGCAGATGCGATCGGCATCGCCGATGTCCAGGCCGAGCCCGGTACTCTCGACGGTGGAGCCGTTGATGTCCAGGGCGAACAGCGAGGCCGGCAGGTTGATGCCTTTCTCGTAGACCTTGTGCAGGCTGGCACGCTCGATGCGCTTGCCGCGCACTACACCGTTCATGTCGGAGATCAGCAGGTCAACGTACTGCGTGTCCGGGTGGGCTTCCAGGAATTGATTCATCTCGCGGGAAGAACGGGCGCACGGGGAGACCGACGTCATGGCTGTACATCCTTTGATTCGGAGCGGCGATGTGGAGCTGCGGATGACGCCTTGGCAGGCGACGATGGTGCTGCTGTTGTTGTTTTCACGAGCCCATCGTGGGGGGCTGGTTGCCGACCGGCTGGATTGATTCCCGGGGGCCGTTTCACTATAAAATGGCCCCAACGCAACAGACATTGGCATTTCGGCAAGCAGAGCGTGCATCGATGCAATATCAGATCAATCATACGGACCTTGCACTGGTCCTGGCCCTGGAACGCGGCCGGTCCCTGGCAAAGGCTGCCGAATTGCTCAAAGTGGACGTTTCCACGGTGTTCCGCTCGATCCGCCGCCTGGAATCGGCGCTGGGCACCGCGTTGTTCGTCAAGAGCCGCAAGGGCTACCTGCCCACCGACACCGCCCAGGCCCTGGCCGAGCAGGCCGAACGCGCCGAGCAGGCCCTGGATGCCGCGCGTATCGCCCTGACCAGCGGCGAACAAGTGGTCAGCGGCACCGTACGCCTGACCTGCACCGAAGCCGTACTGCATAGCCTGCTGCTGCCCGCGCTGGCGCAGTTCATGCCCAACTACCCGGCGCTGTCGCTGGAAATGGGCACCTCCAACACCTTCGCCAACCTCAGCCGGCGCGACGCAGACATCGCCCTGCGCCTGACCAACACGCCACCGGAGCACTTGGTAGGCCGCTGCCTGGGCTCGACCAGCTATGTGATCTGCGGCCGCCCCGAACTGCGCGAACGCCTCGACGCCTCGGCCACCAGCGTGCCGTGGATCGCCCCGGACGACTCCATGCAGGACCACGCCACCGTAGTCTGGCGCAACCAGCAACACCCAGGGCTGGTGCCGCGCTACCAGTGCAGCGGCATGTCGACCATCGCCCAGCTGGTGAGCACAGGCCTCGGTGTGGCGGCGCTGCCCGACTACATGGTGCACGCCCTGCCGGGCGTCGAGGCGCTCAGCGGCCCGCTGCCGGGTTGCGACACGCAGCTGTGGCTGCTGACCCGGCCCGATTGCCGAGCCTTGCGGTCGGTACAGACACTGTTCGAGGAACTGACGCCGCGATTGCGTGACGCGATGCTGTGAGGTGGTTGTGTTTGCGGGGTTCCAGGCGTTATCGTCAGGCCCATGTACTGAGGCTGTCTGTTCCGGCGTTTTGCGCGGCAAGCCCACGCTCACGTTGCAGGTTGCCGTACACCCTGGAGACGTACTTGATAAAACAGTCCTTCCCTATTGGCTGGTGATTTTTTAAACTATCGAGTCCGCCTGCCCGTACAGGGCTGCACGCCCACCGCATTTGCTACTGAGGAAGACCATGGCCCGCGTAACTGTTGAAGACTGCCTGGAACACGTGGATAACCGCTTCGAGCTGGTCATGCTCTCGACCAAGCGCGCCCGTCAGCTGGCGACCGGCGGCAAAGAACCGCGCGTTGCATGGGAAAACGACAAACCAACCGTCGTTGCCCTGCGCGAAATCGCCGAAGGTATCGTCACCCCTGAATTCATCGCCGCCGAAGAGATCGTCACCGAGGATCCGGTGTTCGCCGCATTCGAGGACGAGAACAACGAGGCGGTCTGATTGATGCCCGGTCGACGTCGCGCGGCGCAAGGTCCTCTTCAACGGCAAGAGGTGAAACCATGCCGGGTATAGAAGCCCTCGCCGAACGGCTGTCGACCTATCTGGGCCCGGAGCAGGTCAACCTGGTCCGCCGCGCCTACTTCTACGCCGAACAGGCGCACGACGGGCAACGCCGCCGCAGTGGCGAGCCGTACGTCACGCATCCGCTGGCCGTTGCCTGCATCCTCGCCGACATGCACATGGACCATCAGAGCCTGATGGCAGCCATGCTGCACGACGTCATCGAAGACACCGGCATCGCCAAGGAAGCCTTGAGCCAGCAATTCGGCGAAACCGTCGCCGAGCTGGTCGACGGGGTCAGCAAACTGACCCAGATGAACTTCGAGACCAAGGCCGAGGCGCAGGCCGAGAACTTCCAGAAGATGGCCATGGCCATGGCACGCGATATCCGCGTGATCCTGGTCAAGCTCGCCGACCGCCTGCACAACATGCGCACCCTTGAAGTGCTGTCTGGCGAAAAACGCCGACGCATCGCCAAGGAAACCCTCGAAATCTACGCCCCCATCGCCAATCGCCTGGGGATGCACACCGTACGCGTGGAGTTCGAGGACCTGGGCTTCAAGGCCATGCACCCGATGCGTTCGTCGCTGATCCATCGAGCCGTCAAGGCCGCGCGCGGCAACCGCAAGGAGATCGTCGCCAAGATCGAGACCTCGCTGGCTAATTGCCTGGCCGCCGACGGTATCGAAGGCGAGGTCAGCGGTCGGCAGAAACACCTCTATGGCATCTACAAGAAGATGCGCGGCAAGCGCCGCGCTTTCACCGAGATCATGGACGTGTACGCCTTCCGCATCGTCGTCGACAAGGTCGACACCTGCTACCGCGTGCTCGGCGCCGTGCACAACCTGTACAAGCCGCTGCCGGGGCGCTTCAAGGACTACATCGCGATCCCCAAGGCCAACGGCTATCAGTCGTTGCACACCACGCTGTTCGGCATGCACGGGGTACCCATCGAAATCCAGATCCGCACCCGCGAAATGGAAGAGATGGCCAACAACGGCATCGCCGCGCACTGGCTGTACAAGTCCAACGAGCAAGAGCAGCCCAAGGGCAGCCACGCCCGCGCACGCCAGTGGGTCAAGGGCATCCTCGAACTGCAACAGCGCGCCGGTAACTCGCTGGAATTCATCGAGAGCGTGAAGATCGACCTGTTCCCGGACGAGGTCTACGTCTTCACCCCCAAAGGCCGGATCATGGAGCTGCCCAAAGGCTCCACCGCTGTCGACTTCGCCTACGCGGTGCACACCGACGTCGGCAACAGCTGCATCGCCTGCCGCATCAACCGCCGCCTGGCACCGCTGTCCGAACCGCTGCAAAGCGGCTCCACGGTCGAAATCGTCAGCGCCCCCGGGGCCCGGCCAAACCCGGCATGGCTCAACTTCGTGGTCACCGGCAAAGCGCGCACGCATATCCGCCACGCCCTCAAGCAGCAGCGTCGATCCGAGTCCATCAGCCTGGGCGAGCGCTTGCTGAACAAAGTGCTCACCGGCTTCGACAGCAGCCTGGAGAAGATCCCCCCGGAACGCATCCAGCCGATTCTCGACGAGTACCGCCTGGAACTGATCGAGGACCTGCTCGAAGACATCGGCCTGGGCAACCGCATGGCCTATGTGGTCGCCCGCCGCTTGCTGTCAGCCGAAGGCGAGCAACTGCCAGCGCCGGAAGGGCCGCTGGCGATTCGCGGCACCGAAGGCCTGGTACTGAGCTACGCCAAGTGCTGCACCCCGATCCCGGGCGACCCCATCGTCGGCCACCTGTCGGCGGGCAAGGGCATGGTCGTGCACCTGGAAGACTGCCGCAACATCAGTGAAATCCGCCACAACCCAGAAAAATGCCTACAGCTTTCCTGGGCCAAGGACGTCACTGGCGAGTTCAACGTCGAACTGCGGGTCGAGCTGGAACACCAGCGCGGCCTGATCGCCCTGCTGGCCAGCAGCGTGAACGCCGCCGACGGCAACATCGAGAAGATCAGCATGGACGAACGCGACGGCCGTATCAGCGTGGTCCAACTGGTGGTCAGCGTGCACGACCGCGTGCACCTGGCTCGCGTGATCAAGAAACTGCGCACCTTGACCGGCGTGGTCCGCATCACCCGGATGCGTGCGTAGTCCGCCCACCGCAAGGAGTCATTCATGAGCAAGACCGTCATCAACAGCGACAAGGCCCCTGCCGCTATTGGCACCTACTCGCAAGCGATCAAGGCCGGCAATACGGTGTACATGTCGGGCCAGATCCCGCTGGACCCGAATACCATGGAACTGGTCGAAGGCTTCGAAGCCCAGACCGTGCAGGTGTTCGAGAACCTGAAATCGGTAGCCGAAGCCGCTGGCGGCTCGTTCAAGGACATCGTCAAGCTGAACATCTTCCTCACCGACTTGAGCCACTTCGCCAAAGTCAACGAAGTGATGGGCCGCTATTTCGAGCAACCTTACCCAGCCCGCGCCGCCATCGGTGTGGCCGCGCTGCCCAAGGGTGCTCAAGTCGAAATGGACGCTATCCTGGTCCTCGAGTGACGCCTTCGGTGACGGGCGCCTGCCCGTCACCCCCTCCCCGCCGCCTCCCGCACCAAGGTCATTCCCATGCGCCATACATTGTCACTCGTGCTGGCAGCCCTGCTCCTGGGCGGCTGCGCCAGCCATAAACCCGAAGACTTCAACGGCACCTGGATCAACCAGGACGCCATCGACGCCGCCGCCAAGGGCATCAGCCTGCGCCAGGCCTTGAGCGATCACGGGCCGGTGTTCGAATGGAAGGTCGACGTCAAGAACCAGCAAGCCAGCTTCAGCAATGGCTTCGAAGCCGTAGACGGGCGCCTGACCGCCAACCAACAGAACTGGCAGGTAGACTTCGAAGGTGGCCAGAGCGAACAGCTCAAACTCGATGGCGATCAACTGCAAGCCACCGATCCTTCGGGCCACCAACAGACCTTCACCCGCGCCACGCTACCGGCAAGCGCCAGCGCAGCACTGGGTAGCAGCTTCGAGAAGGCGCTGTACAACGCCTACCTGGGCGGTGACTGGACAATCACCGAAGGGCCAGGCAAAGGCGCACGGGTGCGTTTCAGCGACAACGGTGTCGTCACCGGCCTGCCGGGCCCGGACCGCTTCGCCCTGTGCCTGGCCGGCGACTGCGCGAGCATGGGTGATGGCAACGACAGCCTATGGCTGGAGCGCAACCAACTGGGCGCGCCATGGATCTTCAAGCGCGACGGCGACACCCTGGAGATCTTCCAGGCCGTGAACCGCGCGCAGCCCGATGAAATGCCACAGCTGGCTGCCGGCGCGCGGCAGTGGGTGCTGGAGAAAGATTGAAGACGCTCGGCCGGTCGTATGGATGAACCGATGCGACCGGCCCCGCGACAAAGCCGGACAACCTCAGCTACGCCCCTCCAGGATCGCAGCGTAACCTTCTTTATAACTAGGGTATTGCGGCACCCAGCCCAGCCCACGCATCCGCGCATTGCTGCAGCGCTTGCTGCCGGTGCGCCGCACGCGCTGCTCATCCGACCACTCGGTAACCCCCAGGTACTCGCGTAGCCACGCCACCACCTGCGCCAGCGGCGCCGGGTCGTCATCGACACCGAGGTAGCACTCTTGCAAGGCAACGCCGTCGGCATCGGCCTTGAGCAAAAAGGCCAACAGGCCGGCAGCGTCCTCGGCGTGAATGCGATTACCGTACAGCGGCGGCTCTTCAGCCACACGATAGCCCTGACGTACTTGGCTCAGCAGCCATTCGCGCCCTGGACCATAGATGCCGGTCAGACGCACGATGCTCGCAGGCAGGCCACTGTCCAGCGCCAAACGCTCAGCCGCCAGCATGATCCTGCCGGAATAGCCCTCGGGGGTTGCCTCGGAAGTCTCATCGACCCACTCGCCGTGCTTCTGGCCAAACACGCTGCTGCTGGAGACGAACAACAACCGGCGCGGCGACTGCCCACTGCGTTCGAGCCAACCCAGCACATGCCGCAAACCCTCGACGTAGGCGGCCTGGTAACCGGCCTCGTCATGCTGGCTGGCAGCCACGCAGTACACCACGTAGTCAGGCGCCCGCTCAGGCCAGTCGGCAGGTATACGCCGGTCGGACAAGTCAGCTGCGATGGGTCGCACGCCTGTGGGCAGATGCTGGACGGAGCGCCGCAGGCCGCTGACCTGCCATCCCTCGGCCAGTAGCTGGCGCGCCAAACGGCCACCTACATCCCCACAGCCTACGATCAAAGCTGAAAGACCTGACATGCGATTCCTCCTCTTCTTAATAGCCGCAGGCTATAGCGCCAAGCGATCAACGGCCATACCAATGACAAAAAAAGCAATCTCATTACTTTTGTTAACAAGAATTACTTGCAATAATGGCGGCCTTGTCTGTTCTCGGCCTGTATCGAGGCCGCGGAGAACTCCACCTACTTCTTCATCAGGTCCGGCCAGCATGACACGTACTCCCTCTTCCGCTTCGCCAACCACGTCACGCGCCTGGCGCGCCATCGCCGCGCTGATGTTCAGCCTGGTACTGGCACCTGTGGCTATGGCCGATGAGCCCGCCAACCACGCCGCAGCCCCGGCCGCAGCCAGCGCCCCGGCAGCCCCTGCCGAAGGCCAGGCCCCGCTCGCAGCGCCAGCCGATGCAGCCGCTCCAGTACAGGGCCAGGCAACTGCTGGCGAAGCTGCGCAGGCAACGGTCGAGGACACCTCGCTGGGCATGGCCCATGACCTGTCCCCCTGGGGCATGTACCAGAACGCTGACATCGTGGTGAAAGCCGTGATGATCGGCCTGGCCATCGCGTCGATCATCACTTGGACCATCTGGATCGCCAAAGGCTTCGAACTGATGGGCGCCAAGCGTCGCCTGCGCGGCGAGCTGGTAGCCTTGAAGCGCTCGGTAAACCTCAAGGAAGCCAGCGAAGCTACCCAACAACAAGGCACCCTCGCCCATACCTTGGTGCACGACGCGCTCGAAGAGATGCGCCTGTCGGCCAACGCCCGCGAGAAAGAAGGTATCAAGGAGCGCGTCAGCTTCCGCCTGGAGCGCCTGGTTCACGCCAGCGGCCGGACCATGAGCAGCGGCACCGGGGTGCTGGCCACCATCGGTTCCACCGCGCCGTTCGTCGGTCTGTTCGGCACCGTATGGGGCATCATGAACAGCTTCATCGGCATCGCCAAAACCCAGACCACCAACCTGGCCGTAGTCGCCCCAGGTATCGCCGAAGCCCTGCTGGCCACCGCACTGGGCCTGGTTGCCGCGATTCCGGCCGTGGTCATCTACAACGTCTTCGCCCGCTCCATCGCAGGCTACAAGGCGCAGGTTTCCGATGCGTCGGCACAAGTCCTGCTCCTGGTCAGCCGTGACCTGGACCACCAAGGCAGCGAGCGCGCCGCCCCGCATATGGTGAAAGTGGGGTAAACCATGGGCCTGCATCTCAACGAAGGTGGCGACGACCTCGCCGAAAACCACGAAATCAACGTCACGCCGTTCATCGACGTCATGCTGGTGCTGCTGATCATCTTCATGGTCGCAGCGCCGCTGGCCACGGTCGACATCAAGGTCGACCTGCCGGCCTCCACCGCGAAACCTGCGCCGAGACCGGAAAAGCCGGTGTTCGTCAGCGTAAAAGCCGACAAGAAGCTCTACGTCGGTGACGATGAAGTGGCCCAGCCCGAACAGATTGGCGCCTTGCTCGACGCCAAGACCAAGGGTGACAAGGAAACCACCATCTTCTTCCAGGCTGACAAGGGCGTCGACTATGGCGACCTGATGGAAGTGATGAACACCCTGCGTGCGGCCGGCTACCTGAAAGTCGGTCTGGTCGGACTCGAGACGGCAGCCAAGAAATGACGAAAACGCGCTCAAACGTGGCGCGCTACGGTGGCAGCCTGGCACTCGTGCTGGGTGTGCACGTGGTCGCCGTGCTGCTGACGCTCAACTGGTCGGTGCCGCAAGCCATCGAACTGCCGCCAGCAGCGATGATGGTCGAGCTGGCACCGTTGCCCGAGCCCGCACCACCGCCGCCGCCGAAGGTCGCCCCGCGCCCGCCGACCCCGGTCGAGGAGCCGCCACTGCCAAAACTGGTGGAAGCCCCGAAACCGAAGATCGCCATCCCCAAACCGCCCAAGCCCAAGGCCAAGCCACAGCCGCCCAAGCCTGAAAAAAAGCCTGAGCCGCCCAAGGATGAACCGCCGGTCGAGCAGGACGTGGCCGACACGCCGCCCAGCACCACGCCGCCGCAGAAATCGGCCGCGCCGCAGCCGAGCATCGCGTCCAACAGCAATGCCCTGCCCACTTGGCAGAGCGACCTGTTGCGCCACCTGGCCAAGTACAAGAAGTACCCCGAGGATGCACGCCGTCGCGGACTGCAAGGCATCAACCGCCTGCGTTTCGTGGTCGACGCCGAAGGCAAGGTCGTCTCGTACTCGCTGGCAGGGGGCTCGGGCAGTGCCGCGCTGGACCGCGCCACGCTGGAGATGATCCGTCGCGCAGGCACGGTACCCAAGCCACCAGCAGAGCTGCTGAACAACGGCACCATCGAAGTGGTCGCGCCGTTCGTGTACTCGCTGGACCGACGCTAGATTTTTTGTTTCTGTCACACAACGGCAAGTCTGATAACGTGCGTCTATCGATTGCAGCCGCTATGCTGGGGCCGCAACTTCATGGACGCACGTTATGACCCTCACCGAACTTCGCTACATCGTCACCCTCGCCCAGGAGCAGCACTTCGGCCACGCCGCCGAGCGCTGCCACGTCAGCCAGCCTACCCTGTCGGTCGGGGTGAAGAAGCTCGAGGACGAACTCGGCGTATTGATTTTCGAGCGCAGCAAGAGCGCGGTGCGCCTGACCCCGGTCGGCGAGAGCATCGTCGCCCAGGCACAAAAGGTCCTGGAGCAAGCCCAAGGCATCCGTGAATTGGCCCAGGCTGGCAAGAACCAGCTCACCGCGCCGCTCAAGGTCGGGGCCATCTACACCGTCGGCCCCTACCTGTTCCCGCACCTGATTCCGCAACTGCACCGCGTGGCGCCGCAGATGCCGTTGTACATCGAAGAGAACTTCACTCACGTGCTGCGCGAAAAACTGCGCAATGGCGAGCTGGACGCCGTGATCATCGCCTTGCCGTTCAACGAGGCCGACGTGCTGACCCTGCCGCTGTACGACGAGCCGTTCTGCGCCCTGATGCCAGCCGACCACCCCTGGACCGCGAAGCAGACCATCGACACCGCCCTGCTCAACGACAAGAGCCTGCTGCTGCTCGGTGAAGGCCACTGCTTCCGCGACCAGGTCCTGGAAGCCTGCCCGACCCTGAACAAAGGGGGCGAAGGCGCCAAGCACACCACGGTCGAATCCAGTTCGCTGGAAACCATTCGCCACATGGTCGCCTCGGGGCTTGGGGTTTCGATCCTGCCGCTGTCGGCGGTACATAGCCACCACTATGCGCCGGGCGTGATCGAAGTGCGTCCGCTGACCGCACCCGCGCCATTCCGCACCGTCGCCATCGCCTGGCGTGCTAGCTTCCCACGACCGAAAGCCATCGAGATCCTTGCCGACTCGATCCGCCTCTGCTCGGTGGCCAAGCCGCCTGTGGAACAATCGGCCTGAGCCATGACCGAGCTGTCGAACGTCCCGGTCACCGCGCTCAAGGGCGTTGGCGACGCCATGGCGGAAAAACTCGCCAAGGTGGGTCTGGAGAACCTGCAAGACCTGCTGTTCCACCTGCCCTTGCGCTATCAAGACCGCACCCGCGTGGTGCCCATCGGTCAGTTACGCCCAGGGCAGGACGCAGTGATCGAAGGGGTCGTCAGCGGCGCTGACGTGACCATGGGCAAGCGCCGCAGCCTGGTGGTGCGCCTGGGCGATGGCACGGGCGTGCTAAGCCTGCGCTTCTACCACTTCAGCAATGCGCAGAAGGAAGGCCTCAAGCGCGGCACGCACCTGCGCTGCTATGGCGAGGCGCGCCCCGGCGCCTCTGGGCTAGAGATCTACCACCCCGAGTACCGCGCGCTCAATGGCGATGAGCCAGCACCGCCGGTCGAGCAAACCCTGACGCCCATCTACCCCAGCACCGAAGGCCTCACCCAGCAGCGCCTGCGCCTGTTGTGCCAGCAGAGCCTGGGCATGCTCGGCCCACGCAGCCTGCCCGACTGGCTGCCGGACCAACTGGCACGCGACTACCAGCTGGCGCCACTGAGCGATGCCATCCGCTACCTGCACAACCCGCCTGCCGACGCCGATCTCGACGAGCTTGCCGAAGGCCAGCACTGGGCCCAGCATCGCCTGGCCTTCGAGGAACTGCTGACCCACCAGCTGTCGCAGCAACGCCTGCGCGAAAGCCAGCGCGCACTGCGCGCGCCGGTACTGCCCAAGGCCACGCGCCTGCCGGCCCAGTACCTGGCCAACCTTGGCTTCAACCCGACCGGCGCCCAACAGCGCGTTGGCAACGAGATCGCCTACGACCTCAGCCAGCCCGCGCCGATGATGCGCCTGGTACAAGGCGATGTGGGCGCCGGCAAGACCGTGGTCGCCGCGCTGGCCGCGCTACAGGCCTTGGAGGCCGGCTATCAGGTCGCGCTGATGGCGCCCACAGAAATCCTCGCCGAGCAGCATTACCTCACTTTCAAGCGCTGGCTCGAACCGCTGGGCATCGAAGTCGCCTGGCTGGCCGGCAAGCTCAAGGGCAAGGCCCGCGCCAGCGCCCTGGAACACATCGCCGGCGGCGCACCGATGGTGGTCGGCACCCATGCGCTGTTCCAGGATGAAGTGCAGTTCAAGCACCTGGCCTTGGCGATCATCGACGAACAGCACCGTTTCGGCGTACAGCAACGCCTGGCCCTGCGCAAGAAAGGCGTGATGGGCCAGCTGTGCCCGCACCAGCTGATCATGACCGCCACGCCGATCCCGCGTACCCTGGCCATGAGCGCCTATGCCGACCTCGACACCTCCATCCTCGACGAACTGCCCCCTGGCCGCACCCCGGTGAACACAGTGCTGGTGGCCGACAGCCGCCGTTTCGAGGTGGTCGAGCGGGTGCGTGCGGCCTGCGCCGAAGGGCGCCAGGCCTACTGGGTGTGCACGCTGATCGAAGAGTCCGAAGAACTCACCTGCCAAGCGGCTGAAAGCACCTTCGAGGAGCTGGGCAGCGCCTTGGGCGAGCTGCGCGTGGGGCTGATCCACGGGCGCATGAAGCCTGCTGAAAAGGCCGCGGTGATGGCCGAATTCAAGGCCGGCGACCTGCAACTGCTGGTGGCCACCACGGTGATCGAAGTTGGCGTGGACGTACCCAACGCCAGCCTGATGATCATCGAGAACCCCGAGCGTCTGGGCCTGGCCCAGTTGCACCAGCTGCGCGGCCGGGTTGGCCGGGGCAGCGCGGTGAGTCACTGCGTCCTGCTGTATCACCCACCGCTGTCGCAGATCGGTCGCGAGCGGCTGGGCATCATGCGGGAAACCAACGACGGCTTCGTGATTGCCGAGAAAGACCTCGAATTGCGTGGCCCCGGCGAGATGCTCGGGACCCGACAGACCGGCCTACTACAGTTCAAGGTTGCCGACCTGATGCGCGACGCTGATCTACTACCCGCCGTACGCGATGCCGCGCAGGCGCTGATGGCGCGCTGGCCAGACCACGTCAGCCCGTTACTCGACCGGTGGTTGCGCCATGGGCAGCAATATGGCCAGGTGTGACGTCCGTCCCATTATGGATCCAGCTTGCCGGTCAGGCTGGTTATACTTCGCGTTTAAAAGAATTAGTGGATACAGACCATGACTGAAGTTGCCCTGGACACCGCAACCCCACACGCACCGTCTGTCATCCGGCTGTTGCTCGAAAAAATCGGCGTCGCCTATCGCGAGGTGCCCGAGCATCTCGCACTGCCGGCGGCTTCACGGGTGCAGGCGGTGCTGCTCGACGACGAGATCGGTGCCCTGATGGTGCTGTTCCCGCAGAGCCAGTTGCTGGACCTCAAGCGCCTCGAAGAACTCACCGGTCGCACGCTCACTGCCGTGCCACTGGCGCGCCTGAAACAGATGCTCGACAAGCACCACCTCAAGACCCTGCCCGCCATTCCGGCGCTTACCAGCTCGCCATGCCAGTACGAAAAGAGCCTGCTCGACAACGAAACCGTACTGATCCAGTCCGGGGAAACCGGCGTGCTGCTGGAAATCGGCCACACCGCGTTCAAGAAAATGCTCGCCAAGGCCAGCGCCAGCAGCTTTGGGCTGGAGGTTACCAGCATCCGTCCCAACCTCGATCGTCCCGGCGACGACTCCAAGGAGATCACGCAGGCGGTCCAGGCCTTCACCGCCCGACGCATCCAGAAGCGCCTTGAGGAAACCATCGAAATTCCGCCACTGGCAGACACGGCGCAGAAGATCATCAAGCTACGCGTCGACCCCAACGCCAGCACCGACGACATCACCGGCGTGGTGGAGACCGACCCGGCCCTGGCCGCACAGGTCGTCAGCTGGGCGGCTTCGCCCTACTACGCCTCGCCCGGCAAGATCCGCTCGGTGGAAGATGCCATCGTTCGTGTGCTGGGCTTCGACCTGGTGATCAACCTCGCCCTGGGCCTGGCCCTGGGCAAGACCCTGAGCCTGCCCAAGGATCACCCGCAACAGGTGACGCCCTACTGGCAGCAGTCGATCTACACCGCTGCCGTGATCGAAGGCCTGACTCGCGCCATGCCGCGCGCCGAGCGCCCCGAGGCGGGCCTCACCTACCTGGCCGGTCTGCTGCACAATTTTGGCTATCTGCTGTTGGCCCACGTGTTCCCGCCGCATTTTTCGCTGATCTGCCGGCATCTGGAGGTCAACCCGCACCTGTGCCACAGCTATATCGAACAGCACCTGCTGGGCATCAGCCGCGAGCAGATCGGCGCGTGGCTGATGAAGCTGTGGGACATGCCGGACGAGCTGTCCACGGCCTTGCGCTTCCAGCACGATCCGTCCTACGACGGCGAATACGCGGCGTATCCCAACCTGGTGTGCCTGTCGGTACGCCTGCTGCGCTCGCGCGGCATTGGCTCAGGCCCGCAGGACGAGATTCCAGACGCCCTGCTCGACCGCCTGGGGCTGACCCGAGACAAGGCTGAAGAGGTGGTGAACAAGGTGCTGGAAGCCGAAGCGCTGCTGCGTGAGCTGGCCTTGCAGTTCCAGAGCCCGCACTGAGGGGCATCCCTTTGTGCCTGGCTTGAGCCTGTTGGGGCTGCTGCGCAGCCCTTTCCGGCCGGTCCGGCGCCCCGGCAAGGCCGCTCCTACAGGGATCGAGCCGGTTTTCAGATAGAGTCGCTTCTACTTCTTCTTCGGCTTCAGGTACTTCATCAGGCCCTGGAACCAGATCACCAGCGCCGGATTACCCTTGATCTGGATGCTTTTCTCCTGAATACCCTGCATGAACGCCAGCTGTTTGTTCGGCGCTTGCAAGGTGGCGAAGCCATAGGCCGCGTCCTTGAAGGCGATGGCGAACGCCGGCTGCGGATGCACGCCGCCTTTGCTGCTGATGCGCTGATCCTTGACGATGAAGTGCCGGGCCACCTTGCCGTCCAAGGTCTGCATCTGGAACACCAGATCCTTGTCCTGCAGTTGCTGCTGGAATGCCGGGTTGTTGCGGCTGGCCTTGGCCATCAGCAGCCCCATGGCCCAGAGAAGAAAGCGAAACTTCATCAACGCGCCTCGATTGAAAAATGACTGAGTGGCGCAGTTTATCCGCTTAGCGGGCTAATTATGCAAGTTCGCTTCATTTTCACCCCAGAAACGCAACGGGCGCCTCCTGGCGCCCGTTTAACCGACCGTTGGGGCCGACGGTTACTTCTTCTTGGCGGGCTTGGCCGGCGCGTTGACGCTGTCACGCAGGTTCTTGCCGGGCTTGAAAGCAACGGTGTTGCTGGCCTTGATCTTCACGGGCTCGCCGGTTTGCGGATTCTTGCCCGTACGAGCGCCACGGTGACGCTTCTCGAAGGTGCCGAAGCCCACCAGGGTCACGGTGTCCTTGTCGAGCGCGCCGGTAATGCTGTCGAGAATCGCGTTCAGGACCTGGTTGGCCTTTTCCTTGGTCAGATCAGCCTTTTCGGCGATAACGGCGGCGAGTTCTGGTTTACGCATAGTGAAGCCTCTTTGACGGGATTTCTTGTTGTTATGCCGTGCTGCCGGGGGCAGCGTTCAAGGCACCGCAGGCTCTAGGCTGCGGTAGACGCCAGTGAGAATGGCACGCCCTCCAGGGGCGCGCCAGTACCTCTGCGGCCATTGTCGCGGTCAGAACAGGATAAATCCGACAGAACGCCTGCTATTTACGCCATTAGCGCGGGTAACTGGCGATTCAGCGCCAGTTTTTCGAGCACCGCTGCGCCTGTCAGCGCATAGCCTAGCAATTGGCCGTCAGCGCCGTGGCAGAGCACTTTCAGGTCGGCACCGCTGCCCTGCACCTGCCAGGTGCCCTCGACCCCGTGTGGTGGGGGCGACACCACCAGTGGGCAAGCCGGCGTCTTCACGGTCACCGGCATCGGCCCATAGCTCACGGCGGTCGGCTTGCCGCACAGGGTTTGCGCCAGGGCGCGGGCGCAGGCCATCAACGGCATCACGTACAGCAGGTTGATACCCTCGACTTCAGCACAATCGCCCAGGGCGAAGATGTGCGCGTGGGAGGTGCGCAACTGGCGGTCGACCACCACGCCACGGTTGACTTGCAAACCCGCAGCAGCGGCCAGGTCCGTGCGTGGACGCAAGCCGATGGCCGACACCACCAGGTCACAGCTGAGTACCTGGCCGTCGGACAGATGCGCCTCAAGCGCGGCACCAGCCTGCTGCAAGCGCGTCAGCACCGGGCCCAGGTGAAAACGCACACCCAACGCCTCCAGGCCTGCCTGCACAGCGGCGGCCGCCACCGGGGGCAGCAAGGTCGGCATCACCTGCTCACAAGGCGCAACCACCTCGCACTGGTAGCCGCCCAGGCACATGTCGTTGGCGAACTCGCAGCCGATCAGCCCAGCGCCCAGTATCAGTACCCGCTGCTTGCCCGCCGCGGCGGCGCGAAAACGGGCATAGTCCTCGAGGTCGTTGATCGGGAACACACGCTCACCGGCATCGCCTTGGATCGGCACCTGCACGCTTTGCGCGCCCCAGGCCAGCACCAAGTCGCGGTACTCGACCGCCTCCTCGCCGATCCATAGGCGCTTGTGCCCTGGGTCGATGCCGCTGATGCGGGTATGGGTGCGGATCTGGGCGTTGAGCTGTTCAGCCATCGCGCCGGGTTCGGCCATGCACAGGCCATCGGCGTCCTTGTGCTTGGCGAACCCCGTGGAGAGCATGGGCTTGGAATACGACCGACCGTCGTCGGCGGTAATCAGCAGCAGCGGTGTTTCGCTGTCGAGCTTGCGAAACTCGCGGGCCAGGTTGTAGCCGGCAAGGCCGGTGCCGATGATCACCACAGGGGACGTCATGTCGTGCTTTCCTCGTTCAAGGCCGCCGTGCGATCAACCGATCGCGATCATTTCGAAGTCGCTCTTGCCCACGCCGCAGTCGGGGCACAGCCAGTCTTCAGGTACATCTTCCCAACGAGTGCCCGGCGCGATGCCGTCATCCGGCCAGCCCTTGGCCTCGTCGTAGATCAAACCGCAGACAACGCATTGCCATTGTTTCATGGGGGTTCTTCCTCGGTCAGGCGTGGTGTCGCAGCTGATGGCCCCAGGAACACTCGAGGCCATCGCGCAATCTCGTTGGGGCTTTGTACTGTATGCAGGCCCTTGGGGCAATCGTGCTAAGCTCGCCGCCTCTCTGGCTGTAACAAGCATACCGACGTGCCGTACGAATCCCCGCAAGCAGCCGCTGTGGCGTGGCTGGCCTATCCGCGACTGGCCAACGACCTCGACTCGCACACCCTCGACTGGCTGTTCGACGAAGGCTCCCTCACCCGTCGCCTGACCCGGCTTTCCCACGATCATTTCAGCGTCACCCCACTGTTCGAGGGCTGGCAGGCGCTGCGCGACGATGAATGCACAGCCCTGGGCCTGGCGCCCGGCGCCGAAGGCTGGGTGCGTGAGGTGTACCTACGCGGTCATGGCCAGCCCTGGGTGTTCGCCCGCAGCGTGGCCGGGCGCAGCGTGCTGCAACGTGGCGGCCTCGATCTGGAAACCCTGGGCAGCCGCTCGCTGGGCGAGTTGCTGTTCTGCGACCAGGCGTTCATTCGCCATCCCATCGAGGCATGCCGCTATCCACAGCCCTGGCTACCGGCGGATGCCGCGCATGCCGGGCTGTGGGGACGCCGCTCGCGCTTCGAACGCGCAGGGCTCGACCTCTTGGTAGCCGAGGTGTTCCTGCCAGCGCTGTGGCAAGCGGACAAGGAGGATCACCGCTAATGTACCTGCAACTGCTCAAGGCACTGAATCGCCTGCACCCAAGGGCCTGGGACTTCGTCCAGCTGAGCCGTATGGACCGCCCGATCGGCATCTACCTGCTGCTATGGCCGACGCTGACGGCGGTGTGGATCGCCGGCAACGGCTCGCCAAGCCTGGCCAATGTGTTGATCTTCGGCCTGGGTGTGGTGCTGATGCGCGCCGCCGGATGCTGCGTCAACGATTTTGCCGACCGCAAGGTGGACGGCCACGTCAAGCGCACCGCCGACCGCCCCTTGGCCAGCGGGCGGGTCAAGCCGCGCGAAGCATTGGCACTGTTCGCCGTGCTGGTGGGGCTGAGCTTCCTGCTGGTGTTGTGCACCAATGCCAGCACTGTCTGGCTGTCCTTCGGCGCGCTGGCCCTGGCCTCCTGCTACCCGTTCATGAAGCGCTACACCTATTACCCGCAGGTGGTGCTGGGGGCGGCGTACTCGTGGGGCATCCCCATGGCCTTCACCGCGGCCGGGCAATCGCTGCCGGCCGCCGCGTGGCTGCTGTACATCGCCAACTTGCTGTGGACCGTGGGCTATGACACCTACTACGCCATGGTCGACCGCGACGACGACTTGAAGATCGGGGTGAAGTCCACCGCCATCCTGTTCGGTGAGGCCGACCGGGTGATCATCCTTACCCTGCAACTGCTGTCGCTGGGCTGCCTGCTGCTGGCGGGCAACCGCTTCGAGCTGGGTGGTGGGTTCTACCTCGGGATACTGGGGGCTGCGGCGTGCTTCGCCTGGGAGTTCTGGTCGACCCGCAAGCTGGACCGTGAATCGTGCTTCAAGGCGTTCCTGCACAACCACTGGGCGGGGATGCTGGTGTTCGTGGGGGTGGTGCTGGATTACGCACTGCGTTGAGTGTCGACGGGCCTGTAGGAGTTCACCCAGCCCTGCCGGGCTGCGCTGTCGTGCAGAGAACTGATTTCGCAAGCGCGCCGCGTACCCTGTGGGAGCGGCGGTTCGGCGCCCCGACTTGCCCGCGAAGCAGGCGACTCGGTGTATGGCACCGGCTTCGCCGGTGTTCGCGGGCAAGCCCGCTCCCACAGGTCCCTGCTAAATCAAAAAGTTATGTGTAGTTCTATGAGAGCGGCCTTGTGTCGCGAAAGGGCTGCAAAGCAGCCCCGGCGATTCTGCAGGATGCCAAGATCCTGGGGCTGCTACGCGGCCCTTTCGCGACACAAGGCCGCTCCTACAAAGACCGCGCCAAATCATTCAGCCTTTCATGGCTTGGCCACGTGCCACACGTCCTTCATGCCGTCGCCGGTCATGTCTCCGGCTTTCTTGTCCTTGACGAAGGTGTACAGCGGCTTACCGTCATAGGCCCACTGCATCTTGCCGTCGTCTCGCTTGATTTGCGACCACTTGCCTTCGGCCTTTTCACCATCCTTGACCATCAGCGGCGGCCAGTTGGCGGCGCATTCACCGTTGCACATGGACTTGCCAGCGGCATCCTTGTCGAAGGTATACAGGGTCATGCCGGCGTGATCGACCCACATCCCATTCTTCTCCATGGCGTGATGCGCCGACGCCACCCCCGGCAGTGCCAGTGCTGCGAAAAGGGCCATCCAGCTCAGCGTATGTCGTGTCATTGGAATCACCATTGTCTCGGCTTTTTAGGGGTTGCGACGCCACATCGGCGGCCCCTTGAAGCCTAGTCGAGTCATGCAATGTCGCCAGAACCGCCCCGACTCTGTCACACAGCTGCAATAATTCCGTTATCTAATGCGGGCCAAGACACCGTATCCGGGAGAGGTAATTGAGCATGGTTGGCAGGAACATTCTGATCGTCGACGACGAAGCGCCTATCCGCGAGATGATCGCCGTTGCATTGGAAATGGCCGGCTATGACTGCCTGGAGGCGGAAAACTCTCAGCAGGCCCACGCCATCATCGTCGACCGCAAACCCGACCTGATCCTGCTCGACTGGATGCTGCCGGGCACCTCCGGCATCGAGCTGGCCCGCCGTCTCAAGCGCGACGAGCTTACCGGCGATATCCCGATCATCATGCTCACCGCCAAGGGCGAAGAGGACAACAAGATCCAGGGCCTGGAAGTCGGCGCCGACGACTACATCACCAAGCCGTTCTCGCCGCGCGAGCTGGTGGCGCGGCTCAAGGCTGTGCTGCGCCGTACCGGGCCGAGCGACAGCGAAGCACCGATCGAAGTGGGCGGTCTGCTGCTCGACCCGATCAGCCATCGCGTGACCATCGATGGCAAGCCAGCCGAGATGGGCCCCACCGAGTACCGCCTGCTGCAATTCTTCATGACCCACCAGGAGCGCGCCTACACCCGCGGCCAATTGCTCGACCAGGTCTGGGGCGGCAACGTCTACGTCGAGGAGCGCACCGTCGATGTGCACATCCGTCGCCTGCGCAAGGCGTTGGGTGAGGCCTATGAAAATCTGGTACAAACCGTCCGCGGCACGGGCTACCGCTTCTCGACCAAGAGCTAGGAGAAGCAGCTGCGCACTTTCGGCCTCAAGCTGCAAGAAGAAGCAGACAGCGACAGGCTGGAAAATGGACTTAAAGCATTACCGATTCGCTTCTTCTTGCAGCTTCTAGCTTGCGACTTGTAGCTGATCCGAAGGATCTGTGAATTGAACCAGAACTGGCACGCGACCCTGATTCGCCACATGCTGCTGCTGATCACCCTCTGCCTGATCGGCGGCCTGATCAGCGGCTACTATGGCTGGAGCCTGGCCATCGGCCTGGCGTTCTACCTGGGCTGGACGCTCAAGCAACTGCTGCGTCTGCACGACTGGCTGCGCAACCACCAGCCCGACGAAGCTCCCCCCGATGGCTACGGCCTGTGGGGCGAGGTGTTCGACAGCATCTACCACCTGCAACGCCGCGACCAACGCGTGCGAGGCCGTCTGCAGGCAGTCATCGACCGGGTCCAGGAGTCCACCGCCGCACTGCGCGACGCGGTGATCATGCTCGACAGCGAAGGCAACCTGGAATGGTGGAACCGCGCCGCCGAGACGCTGCTGGGCTTCAAGACCCCACAGGACGGCGGCCAGCCGGTGACCAACCTGGTGCGCCACCCGCGCTTCAAGGAGTACTTCGAGTCCGAGAACTACGCCGAGCCGCTGGAAATCCCATCGCCGATCAACGACCGCCTGCGCGTCCAACTGCACCTGACCCGTTACGGCAACAACGAGCACTTGATGCTGGTGCGCGATGTCACGCGCATTCATCAGCTCGAACAGATGCGCAAGGACTTCGTCGCCAACGTCTCCCACGAGCTGCGCACACCGCTGACAGTAATCACCGGCTACCTCGAAACCCTGCTGGACAACGTCGAGGACGTCAACCCGCGCTGGAGCCGCGCCCTGCAACAGATGAGCACGCAAGGCTCGCGCATGCAGACGCTGCTCAACGACCTGCTGCTGCTGGCCAAGCTCGAAGCCACCGACTATCCCTCGGATAACCAACCGGTCGCGGTCGACACGCTACTTGGCGCCATCACGAACGACGCCCAGGCGCTGTCGGGCCCACGCAACCAGCGCATCACCCTGGAGGCGATGCCCGGCATCCGCCTGAAAGGCAGCGAATCGGAGCTGCGTAGCGCGTTTTCCAACCTGGTGTTCAACGCGGTCAAGTACACCCAGGACGAAGGCAATATCCGCATCCGCTGGTGGGCGGATGAACAGGGCGCCCACCTGAGCGTGCAGGACTCTGGCGTCGGCATCGATGCCAAGCATCTGCCACGCCTGACCGAGCGCTTCTACCGGGTCGACTCCAGCCGTGCGTCCAATACCGGCGGCACCGGGCTGGGATTGGCGATCGTCAAGCACGTGCTAATGCGCCATCGCGGCAAGCTCGAGATCAGCAGCGTGCCCGGGCATGGCAGCACCTTCACCTGTCATTTTGCGCCCGCACAGTTGGCCACGACCCGCGTATGACGCCTCGGGGGCACGCCCCCCTTTGCTTTTACGGCCCCAGCCGCTACATTGGATCCCCTGTGCCAGCAATCGCTGGCACTTTTTTTCCCCTTATTTCACCGACGGACCCTGTAAAAACTCCATCATGGACCCTTCCCCTGGTATCAGCCTCACCTCGTTGTTCGCCGACTTCGGCATGATTCTTTTCGCCTTGTTCCTGGTGCTGCTCAACGGCTTCTTCGTAGCCGCCGAGTTCGCCATGGTCAAGCTGCGTGCCACGCGCGTCGAAGCCATCGCCGAGTTGCACGGCTGGCGCGGCAGCATCCTGCGCAAGGTACACAACCAACTCGATGCCTACCTGTCGGCGTGCCAGCTGGGCATCACCCTGGCCTCGCTGGGCCTGGGCTGGGTAGGTGAACCGGCTTTCGCCCACCTGCTCGAACCCCTGCTGGCCTACTTCGGCGTCGACAGCCCCGAGCTGATCAAGGCTGTCTCGTTCTTCGTCGCGTTCTTCGTGATCTCCTACCTGCACATCGTTGTCGGCGAGCTGGCGCCCAAATCCTGGGCAATCCGCAAACCCGAGCTGCTGTCGCTGTGGACCGCCGTGCCGCTGTACCTGTTCTACTGGGCGATGTACCCGGCGATCTACCTGCTCAATGCCAGCGCCAACACCATTCTGCGCATCGCCGGCCAAGGCGAGCCCGGCCCGCACCACGAGCACCACTACAGCCGTGAAGAACTCAAGCTGATCCTGCACTCCAGCCGTGGCCAGGACCCAAGCGATCAAGGCATGCGCGTACTGGCCTCGGCGGTCGAGATGGGCGAGCTGGAAGTGGTCGACTGGGCCAACTCCCGCGAAGACATGGTGTGCATCGACGCCAACGCGCCGCTCAAGCAGATCCTCGCGCTGTTGCGCCGGCACAAGTTCAGCCGCTACCCGGTGTACGACGCCGAGCGCGAGGAGTTCACCGGCCTGCTGCACATCAAGGACCTACTGCTGGAGCTGGCCGAGCTGGACCACCTGCCCGAAACCATCGACCTGCAGGACATGGCCCGCCCGCTGGAGCGAGTGTCCCGGCACATGCCGCTGTCCCAATTGCTGGAGCAGTTCCGCAAGGGCGGCGCGCACTTCGTACTGGTGGAGGAAGCCGACGGCAAGGTCATCGGCTATCTGACCATGGAAGATGTGCTGGAAGTGCTGGTAGGTGATATCCAGGACGAGCACCGCAAGACCGAGCGCGGCATCCTCGCCTATCAGCCCGGCAAGCTGCTGGTACGCGGCGACACCCCGCTGTTCAAGGTCGAGCGCCTGCTGGGCATCGACCTGGACCACATCGAGGCGGAAACCCTCGCCGGGCTGGTCTACGAGACGCTCAAACGCGTACCTGAGGAAGAAGAAGTGCTGGAAGTCGAAGGCCTGCGCATCATCATCAAGAAGATGAAAGGACCGAAGATCGTGCTAGCCAAGGTACTCAAGCTGGATTGATCGGTCAGAAGCCACGTTTCCCTGTAGGAGATCACCCAGCCCTTTGGGCTGCGCTGTCGCGCAGAGAACTGATTTCGCAAGCGCTCCGCGTACCCTGTGGGAGCGGGCTTGTGCCGCGATGGGCTGCGCAGCAGCCCCGGCGATTGTGCAGGCTGCCAATACTTGGGGCTGCTACGCAGCCCATCGCGGCACAAGCCCGCTCCTACAGTGGATCGTGAAACGACCTTCAGGGGTTACCTGCGGTGAAATCCGGCATCCCGCCAATCGGCCGATCGAATTGGTACGGGATCGACTCCAAGCCCATCCCCACGTTGCGCTGTACCACAAAATGCAGGTGCGGCCCGGTGCTGTTGCCGGTATTGCCTGACTTGGCCAGCGCTTGGCCCACCGCCACCTGCTGCCCCTCCCTGACCACCACCGACCCACGCATCAGATGCAAATACACCCCCATGGTGCCGTCTGGGTGCAGGATACGCACGAAGTTACCCGAGGGGTTGGAGCCCCGACCGCTTTGGCCGTTCTCGATCTTGACCACCACCCCGCCCCTGGCGGCGATGATCGGCGTACCTTCGGGCATGGCGATATCGATGGCGTAGCGGCCCTTGGGCCCGAAATGGCTGACACGCCCGTTAGGTCCCTGACTGATACGAAACGGCCCCCCCTTCCACGGAAACGGATAGCGGTAGCCCTGGCTGCGTTGCACCGGATCGCCCATGGCGTACTGGAAGCGGCTGTTGTACTTCAGCGCTCCCCCTGGCCCGGCGAGTATCGCGCTGAGGACCTGCGTCGAACGTGGCGGCACCACCCGCCGCACGAGGCGCGGGGCATTACCGCCAAAAGCATTGGCCAAACCATCCAGACGCAGCTCGACCTCCATCGGGACGTACAGCTCATTACGGGCGAGGAAGCGCACGCCACCGGGGAACGGTTCAGTCTTGAGCACCACTTGGCGGTCGATGCGCTCGACCATCGGCTCCTGGAGCACGAACGGCTTGGCCCCCGGACTCGGCCAGTCGGAGTAAGACACCACGCCATTGTTGTCGGTGGTCTTGTAGAGGGTGATGCCCAGGCTCGAGGCAGAAGCCGTGAGCAACGCGCAGAACAGCAGCAGGCGGGCGGCGGGCATGATGATGGCCATTTGACAGATTGGGTCTGTCGTAGACTAGCAGCCGGATTTGAAGGAGGAATTGCAGTTGGTCGGGAGAGCCGATGGCGCTGCGAACTGCATCCCTGTGGGAGCGGGTTCACCCGCGAATGCGTCGATGGGCTTCACATCGCATTCGCGGGTGAACCCGCTCCCACAGGGCCAGGTGCACATGATCGAGATCAAGCGCCTGGCGTGAAGTGTTTCTGGGTAGTGCCGCGGGCGATCAGGCGCGACAGATAGTCGAGCTTCTGGGCATCCTGGTCGACGAACTTGAAGGTCAGTTGCAGCCAGTCGCTTTCAGGCTTGGGCTCGAGTGCGGCAACCGCGTGCAGGTAACCATTCAGGCGCGCGACTTCGGCGTTCTCACCCTGCTCCAGGTCCAGTACCGCACCTTCGAGCACCTGTGGCAGGTTGGCGCTACGACGCACCACCAGCAGGGCTTCTTTGAGGCTCAGGGCCTTGATCACACAGGCTTGCGGGCCACTGGCCAGACGCAACTGACCCTGGCCACGACCGGCCTGGGCAGCGGCGGCAGCGCTTTTCGGCGTGGGTGCATTGATCAGTGGCTTGCCCGGCGCAGGTGCCGCTGCGGCAGGCGCGGCCACCTTGGCGGCCTCGGTACGGCCACCGGTCAGCGCACTGAGCGAGTCGTTGGCGAACGCCGAATTGGCCTTCGGCGCACCGGCCATGAGGGTGTCGAGCTTGCCGATCTTGGTCAGGGATTTCTTCACCTTAGTCAGCAGTTGCTCGTTGGTGAACGGCTTACCGACGAAATCGGAAACACCCGCCTGGATCGCCTGGATCACGTTCTCCTTGTCACCACGGCTGGTCACCATGATGAACTGCATGGCTTTCATTTCTTCCTGCTGACGGCACCAGGTCAGCAGTTCGAGGCCCGACATCTCGGGCATCTCCCAGTCGCACAGGACCAGGTCGAAACGTTCCTTGACGAGCATGGCCATGGCCTTGCGACCGTTGACCGCATCCTCGATAACCATGCCTGGGAAGGCATTTCGCAGGCACTTCCTTACCAGATCGCGGATGAACGGCGCATCGTCCACGACCAGCACATTGACTTTACTCATCGATACTCCTCTTGAATCCCGACTAGCATACCGCCGACTGATGGCAATTTGCCAAACCACTGGTCACGCCGGGACTTCTACGATCGTTCGCGGGTGCCTGCTGGGTGCTCGACCACAAACGAAAACGCCCGGCCAAAGCCGGGCGTGATGCTCGGGAGCAATCTTATTTATCGTCCGGTTCAGCCGGAACATTAGCGATTTCACCTTCATCGAAGGCTTCGCCCTGAACCTCGGCCTTCATGCGCTTGAGGCCCATGTGCCGCACGTCGGTGCCGCGCACCAGGTAGATCACCAGCTCCGAGATGTTACGCGCATGGTCGCCGATGCGCTCCAGCGAACGCAGCGCCCAGATCACGCTCAGTACACGGGAGATCGAACGCGGATCTTCCATCATGTAGGTGACCAGTTCACGCAGGGCCGTCTTGTACTCGCGGTCGATAGTCTTGTCGTACTGGGCCACCGACAGGGCCAGGTCAGCGTCGAAGCGGGCAAACGCGTCCAACGCGTCGCGCACCATGTTGCGCACCTGGTCACCGATGTGACGCACCTCGACGTAGCCACGCGGCGATTCACCCTCTTCGCACAGCTGGATGGCACGGCGGGCGATCTTGGTGGACTCGTCACCGATGCGCTCAAGGTCGATCACCGACTTGGAAATGCTGATGATCAGGCGCAGGTCGGAGGCAGCCGGCTGACGGCGGGCGAGGATGCGCACGCATTCCTCGTCGATGTTGCGCTCCATCTGGTTGATCTGCTCATCGACCTCGCGCACCTGCTGCGCCAGCCCCGAATCGGCCTCGATCAGCGCGGTGACCGCGTCGTTGACCTGCTTCTCGACCAGGCCGCCCATTGCCAGCAGGTGGCTGCGGACTTCTTCGAGCTCGGCGTTGAACTGCTGGGAAATGTGGTGGGTAAGGCTTTCTTTATTAATCATGCGTTCGCTCCGCGAAGCTACGAGCTGAAAGCTGCAAGCTTCATGTGATTCGTGTCTTTCCCTGGCTTTCGCTAACCGCTCTTTCTTGCAGCTTGCAGCTGCGCCAACCGCGCCCTAGCCATAGCGACCGGTGATGTAGTCTTCGGTCTGCTTCTTCGCCGGGTTGGTGAACAGAGTATCGGTGTCCCCGAACTCGATCAGTTTGCCCATGTACATGAACGCGGTGTAGTCCGAAACGCGGGCCGCCTGCTGCATGTTGTGGGTCACGATGACGATGGTGTACTTGGACTTGAGCTCATAGATCAGTTCCTCGACCTTCAGGGTCGAGATCGGGTCCAGTGCCGAGCACGGTTCGTCGAGCAGCAGTACCTCAGGCTCCACGGCGATGGTACGGGCGATGACCAGACGCTGCTGCTGACCACCGGACAAACCCAGTGCCGAGTCGTGCAGACGGTCCTTGACCTCGTCCCACAGCGCCGCGCCCTTGAGCGCCCACTCCACTGCTTCGTCGAGGGTGCGCTTCTTGTTGATGCCCTGGATGCGCAGGCCGTAGACCACGTTCTCGTAGATGGTCTTGGGGAACGGGTTAGGCTTCTGGAACACCATGCCCACCCGGCGACGCAGTTCGGCCACATCCTCGCCCTTGCGGTAGATGTTATTGCCGTACAGGTTGATGGCACCTTCCACACGGCAGCCGTCGACCAAGTCGTTCATGCGGTTGAAGGTCCGCAGCAGCGTGGACTTACCGCAGCCGGACGGGCCGATGAAGGCGGTCACGCGCTGCTTGGGGATGTTCATGCTGACGTCGAACAGCGCTTGCTTGTCGCCATAGAACAGGGACAGACCAGGGACTTCGATGGCCACGGTCTCTTCGGCCAGGCGCAGGCTCTGCTTGTCGCGGCCCAGGGCCGACATGTCGATGCCGTGGGTATGAGCTTCGTGTTGCATGTTCTCACTCCATTTGAAGCTGCAAGCTTCACGCTGCTAGCTGCAAGTTTGGACAAAGCGGCAATCTGCTTGAAGCTTGCCGCTTGTGGCTTAAGGCTTAAATTAGCTGTCGAGGGCCTTGTACTTCTCGCGCAGGTGGTTACGGATCCACACCGCCGAGAGGTTGAGGGTGGCGATCACCATCACCAGCAGCAGCGCGGTGGCGTACACCAGCGGCCGCGCGGCCTCGACGTTGGGGCTCTGGAAGCCGACGTCGTAGATGTGGAAGCCCAGGTGCATGATCTTCTGGTCCAGGTGCAGGTACGGGTAGTTGCCATCCACCGGCAGCGACGGCGCCAGTTTCACCACACCTACCAGCATCAGCGGCGCCACTTCGCCCGCGGCGCGAGCCACGGCGAGGATCATGCCGGTCATCATCGCCGGGCTGGCCATTGGCAGGACGATCTTCCACAGCGTCTCGGCCTTGGTCGCCCCCAGGGCAAGCGAGCCTTCGCGCACGGTACGCGGAATCCGCGCCAGACCTTCCTCGGTGGCCACGATCACCACCGGCACCGCCAGCAGTGCGAGGGTCAGCGAGGCCCACAGCAGGCCAGGCGTACCGAGGGTCGGTGCCGGCAGCGATTCGGGGAAGAACAAGCGGTCGATCGAGCCCCCCAGCACATAGACGAAGAAGCCCAGGCCGAACACGCCGTAGACGATCGCCGGAACACCGGCCAGGTTGTTCACGGCGATACGGATCAGGCGGGTCACCGGGCCCTGCTTGGCGTATTCACGCAGGTAGACTGCCGCCAGGACGCCAAACGGGGTGACGATCACGGCCATGATCAGGGTCATCATCACGGTGCCGAAGATCGCCGGGAAGATCCCGCCCTCGGTGTTGGCCTCACGCGGGTCATCGCTGAGGAATTCCCACACCTTGGTGAAATAGGCGCCCATCTTGGTCAGGCCGGACATGGCATTCGGCTGGATCGCGTGGACCACCTTGCTCAGGTTGATCTCGACTTCCCGGCCATTGGCATCGCGGGCTACCAGGCTGTCGCGGGCGAAGGCTTGGTGCAGACCCGTCAGGCGCTCCTCGATGGCCTTGTAGCGGTTGTTCAGCTCGGCGCGCTCGGCATCCATGTCGGCCTGGGCGGCGGCGTCCAACTTGCCGTCCAGTTCCAGCTTGCGGCTGTGCAGGCGCAGACGCTCCAAGCCATGGTTGATGGCGCCGATGTCTTTCTTCTCAAGCTTGACCAGTTGATCGTTAAGCTCGCTGGCGCGCTTGAGACGGGCTTGCAGCTCGCTCCAGGCCTCAGGGCCCTGGGCGACCACACGACCGTCTTCCTTCACGCTCACCAGGAAACCGTAGAAGTTGCCCCACTCGCGGCGCTCCAGGGCGATCAGTTCGGCGGGCTTTTGCTGGTCCACCAGCCATTCGCCGACCACCCAGGTGAAGTCGCTGCCGTTGAGGTCGCGGTTACCCACCTTGATCAGCTCACGGGTCATGAACTCCGGGCCTTGGTCAGGCACCGGCAAACCGGCACCCTTGAGGCGTTCGCGCGGGACTTCTTCCTTCTGTACCACTTCACCGATGACGATGTGATCGGCCTGGCCCGGCACCTTGTAGGTGGCCTGGACCAGATCGGCGGGCCAGAAGTGGCCCAGGCCGCGCACGGCGATCACCGCCAGCAGGCCAACGGTCATGATGACCGCCATGGCCACCGCGCCACCGCTGATCCAGACGCCAGGGGCGCCGCTCTTGAACCAGCCTTTGAGGGAATCCTTTTTCACGGATCTCTACCTTTCTATCAAAGCGACGAGTATTTCTTGCGCAGGCGCTGGCGAATCAGCTCGGCCAAGGTGTTCATCACGAAGGTGAACATCAGCAGCACGAGGGCGGCGAGGAACAGCACACGATAGTGGCTACCGCCGACTTCCGATTCAGGCATTTCCACGGCCACGTTGGCGGCCAGGGTGCGCATGCCCTCGAACAGGTTCAGTTCCATCACCGGGGTGTTGCCGGTGGCCATGAGCACGATCATGGTTTCGCCCACCGCACGGCCCATGCCGATCATCAGCGCCGAGAAGATACCCGGGCTGGCGGTGAGGATGACCACGCGGGTCAGGGTCTGCCAAGGCGTGGCGCCCAGCGCCAGCGAGCCCAGGGTGAGGCTGCGCGGCACGCTGAACACGGCGTCTTCGGCGATGGAGTAGATGTTCGGGATGACCGCGAAGCCCATGGCGATACCGACTACCAGGGCGTTGCGCTGGTCGTAGGTGATGCCTAAGTCGTTGGTGATCCACAAGCGCATGTCGCCGCCGAAGAACCAACTTTCGAGGAACGGGCTCATGGACAGCGCGAACCAACCGATCGCCAGGATCACCGGGATCAGGATCGCCGCTTCCCAGCCATCCGGAATACGCAGGCGGATCGACTCCGGCAGGCGGCTCCAGGCAAAGCCTGCCACCAGGATGCCCACCGGCAGGATCAGCAGCAGGCTGAATACGCCGGGCAGGTGGCCTTCAAGGTACGGCGCCAGGAACAGGCCGGCGAAGAAGCCGAGGATCACCGTCGGCATCGCTTCCATCAGCTCGATCACCGGCTTGACCTTGCGGCGCATACCCGGGGCCATGAAGTAAGCGGTGTAGATGGCGGCGGCGATGGCCAGCGGGGCCGCCAGGATCATCGCGTAGAACGCGGCCTTGAGCGTACCGAAGGTCAGCGGCGAAAGGCTCAGCTTGGGTTCGAAGTCGGTGTTCGAGGCGGTTGACTGCCACACGTACTTGGGCTCGTCGTAGTTCTCGTACCAGACCTTGCCCCACAGCGCACTGAAGGAGATTTCCGGGTGCGGGTTACGCAGGCTCAGCGGCAGCAGCTTGCTGCCTTGCTCGATGAAGATGCGGTTGGCGCGCGGCGACAGGGCCAGCACGCCGGCGCCTTCGGCGACGGGCTCGACCAGCAAGGTGCGATGCGCGGTGCTGTGGAACACACCCAGCTTGCCTTCGCTGTCCAGGGCGATGAAGCCCTTGCGGCGCTCTTCGGCGTCGATCTGCACCACCGGGGCCTTGCCCAGCTGGAAACTGCGGATCAGCTTCAGGCGCGACTCACCATCCGGGTCACGCGCCATGAACCACTGGCTCAGGCCGCCCTTGGAGTCACCGAAGATCAGCGAGATGCCGCCAACCAGCTGGGCGGTGGCGGTGATTTCGGCGTTGCCGTCTTCGAGCAGCTTGTAGCGACCGTTGAGGCTCTTGTCGCGCAAGCTGAACACGTCAGCGGTGGCACGCCCGTTGACCACGTACAACCACTGCTGGCGTGGGTCGACGAAGATGTTCTTCACCGCCTCGGTCATCTGCGGCAGCTCGATGCGATTCTGCTCGGTGGTCACTTCACCGGTCATCATGTTCTCGGTGCGCGACAGTTGGACCACCTGCAGGTGCGAACCGGTGGAGCCAGCCAGCAGCAGGGTGTCACCATTGACGTTGACGCTCACGTGCTCCAGCGCGCGGCCTTCATCGTCGAGGGTGAACGGGTCCTGACCATAGGGGTAGTCGATACCGGCCTCGATGGTCTTCTTGTTGTCCGGGTAGGTGATCTTGTAGGTGTGATGGAACACGATCGCCTGGCCGTTGGACAGCCCCAGAACCACCAGCGGGCTGCCCGGCTGGTCGGTGCTGATGGAACTGACCTGGGTACCGGCAGGCAGCGGCAGGTCGACGCGCTTAAGCGCGTTGCCGGTCTTGGTGTCGAAGAACAGAGCCTGGCCCTTGTCGGAGACACGCATGCCCACCAGGTTCTGCTCTTCAAGGGCGATCATCAGCGGCTTGCCGGCATCCTGTTGCAGCCAGGCAGGCTCCAGGGCCTTCTTGCTGGTCAATTCGGCGCCCTGGAACAGCGGCAGCACCACGTAGGCCAGGTAGAAGAAGATCAGCGTGATCGCAGCCAGCACGGCCAGCCCGCCCACCAGAACATACCAGCGGGTCAGGCGATCCTTGAGGGCGCGCATGCGGCGCTTGCGTTGCAACTCTGGCGTATTGAAATCAATACGCACCGGCGGAGAATTTTGGGTCATTGTGGAGTTGGCCAGATCATTCATGCGCACACCCTAGCGGTCCCGTATGACAAAAACATGACAGTGCAGTGACGCAACAAAGCCCGACGCTCAGGACCCCTGGCCTCGGACTGACGAATTCATGGAAAGAGGCCGGTGCATGTGCGGCCGGCCTCTTCCGATTACTGCCTAGTTACTTCTTTGCAACGTTGCCAGCGTGGGACAGGCCCAGGTCAGCCAGGGTCTTGTCGACCACTTTGGCAGGCAGCGGGATGTAGCCGTCTTTCACGACAACCTGCTGGCCAGCTTGCGACAGGACCAGCTTGACGAACTCAGCTTCCAGCGGGGCCAGCGGCTTGTTCGGCGCCTTGTTGACGTAGACGTACAGGAAGCGCGACAGCGGGTAGGTGCCGTTCAGGGCGTTGGCTTCGTTGTCTTCGATGAACTCGCCGCCTTCTTTCTTGGCCAGGGCGACCGTCTTGACCGAAGCGGTCTTGTAGCCGATACCCGAGTAGCCGATGCCGTTCAGCGAGGAGCTGATCGACTGCACGACCGAAGCCGAACCTGGCTGTTCGTTGACGTTAGGCTTGAAGTCGCCTTTGCACAGGGCTTCTTCCTTGAAGTAGCCGTAGGTGCCCGATACCGAGTTACGGCCAAACAGCTGGATTGGCTTGTTTGCCAGGTCGCCCTTCACGCCGACATCACCCCAGGTCTTGACGTCAGCCTTGCCACCGCACAGGCGGGTGGAGGAGAAGATGGCGTCAACCTGAGCCATGGTCAGGCCTTTGATCGGGTTGTCCTTGTGCACGAAGACTGCCAGGGCATCGACGGCCACCGGGATGGCGGTCGGCTTGTAGCCGTACTTCTGCTCGAAGGCCTGCAGCTCGACGTCCTTCATCTTGCGGCTCATCGGGCCCAGGTTGGCGGTGCCTTCGGTCAGGGCGGGTGGCGCGGTGGACGAGCCAGCAGCCTGAATCTGGATGTTTACGTTCGGATATTCCTTCTTGTAGGCCTCAGCCCACAGAGTCATCAGGTTCGCGAGGGTGTCGGAACCGACGCTGGAGAGGTTGCCCGATACGCCAGTGGTCTTGGTGTAGGTCGGGATGGCAGGGTCGACAGCGGCGACCGCATTGGCGGCAGCGACGCCAGCGGCGGCAAAGGTCAGGGCCGCCATCAAACGCTTCAGTTTCATGCCTTGCTCCTAGCAGGAATATCGTAGGGGTTGTGATGGATCGGGCCCAAGTATCTGCAGGCCGCATGAACACCATATGACTTCAATGTGACAATTGGATGAAAGGCCATCACCGATGATCGGGGATGGCCTTTGCGGCATGTTTCAGGCGGGTGTGGCGTGCTGAACATCAGGGAAATCAGAGCGGGCCGAGTCGGTCAGAAAATGAAAAGCCGCCGCAGGCAGAACCGGCGGCGGCTGGAAGATGAAGGTCGCGGGGCAAGCCCGCGTCTATGTCGCTAGCGCTTCTTGGCGAGCAGGTAGCAGCCGATCAACAGCCCCACCGCACACAAGCACGCCACGTAATACGCCGGAGCCATCGGGCTGACCTTGAGCAGGCCGGTGACCACCATCGGGGTCAGGCCGCCGAAGATCGCGTAGGCCAGGTTGTAGGAGAACGACAGGCCGCTGAAACGCACCACCGGCGGGAAGGCCTTGACCATCACATACGGCACTGCGCCGATCACCCCAACGCACAAGCCGGTGATGGCGTACAGCGGGAACAGCAGGTCCGGGCGAGTCGGCAGGCTGTGGTAGAAGGCCCAGGAGCTGGCCAGCAGCATCAGGCTGCCGATCACGAATACCCGGCCTGCGCCGAAGCGGTCGGCCAGGCTGCCGGCGCCGATGCAGCCCACGCTCAGCAGCACGATCGCCAGGCTGTTGGCCTTGAGCGAGTCGGTGGGGCTGATGTGGTAGAGGCTCTGCAGCAGCGCCGGGGTCATCAGGATGACCACCACGATGCCGGCCGACAGCAGCCAGGTCAGCAGCATCGACAGGATCACCGCACCACGGTGATCACGCAGCACCGCGCGCAGCGGCAGCTCTTCGGCCAACGCCTTGCGCTCCTGCATTTCGGCGAACACCGGGGTTTCGTGCAGCCAGCGGCGCAGGTACACCGAAAACAGGCCGAAGATACCGCCCATCAGGAACGGAATACGCCAGGCGTAATCGGCGACTTGTTCGGGGGTGTACAGCGTATTGATCAGCGTGGCCACCAGCGAGCCGAGCAGGATGCCCGAGGTCAGGCCAGCAGTCAGGGTGCCGCAGGCATAGCCGGTGTTGCGCGCCGGCACGTGCTCGGAGACGAACACCCAGGCGCCTGGCACCTCACCGCCAATCGCCGCGCCCTGGATCACACGCATCAGCAGCAGCAGGACCGGCGCCCACAGGCCGATTTGCGCATACGTCGGCAGCAAGCCCATCACCAGGGTCGGCAGGGCCATCATGAAAATGCTCAGGGTGAACATTTTCTTGCGTCCGAGCAGGTCGCCGAAGTGGGCCATGACGATACCGCCCAAGGGGCGCGCCAGGTAGCCAGCGGCGAAGATGCCGAAGGTCTGCATCAGGCGCAGCCATTCGGGCATATCGGCGGGGAAGAACAGCTTGCCCACCACGGTGGCGAAGAACACGAAGATGATGAAGTCGTAGAACTCCAGCGCACCACCCAGGGCGGACAGTGAAAGGGTCTTGTAGTCACGGCGGGTCAGCGGCCGGGGCGGCTGCTCGATACTGCTCGGCACGGAGGTCATCGACGTTCTCTTGTTGGTCTACAGGCCGCTTGGCGCGCGGCTTCTGGAATATAGGAGGCGCTGAAGATAACAAATTGCCCAGCACTGCCGATAGCCATACCAAATCCGTACGGATATTCATGAATGCGCGGTCGTCGCTGGCTGTGAGGGTCTATATACTGACCGCTCGTAGGAAACGGTTGCTTTTATTGCGGGAGGTTGTGCGAAAACGTAAGACAGTTACTGTCAGACTGTTTCGCAGAGTCTCCCTTTGGCCGCCCAAACCGTTGTCAGTGTCCGGCTGACGGGTTTTCACGGCGTCCACCATTGCGCCACCAACGAAGCGTCACGGGTCAGAGGCCCCTCGGCATGATTGAGCTCGAACAAGAAGATCCTATCCCGCAGGGCGACCTGGCCTTGCAGATCACCGCGCTGCCGCGCGAAACCAACGGCTTTGGCGACATCTTCGGCGGTTGGCTGGTCGCCCAGATGGACCTGGCAGGTACCGCCATGGCCAGCCGTGTCGCTGGCGGACGCGTGGCCACCGTGGCCATCGACCGCATGGCCTTCCTGGTGCCGGTGGCCGTGGGCGCACAGCTGTCGTTCTACACCCAGACCCTGGAGATTGGCCGCAGCTCGATCCAGATGATGGTAGAAGTGTGGAGCGACGATCCGCTGTCCAGCGAATGGCGCAAGGTGACCGAAGCGGTATTCGTATTCGTTGCCATCGACGGCAGCGGCCGCACCCGCTCGGTGCCTCGTCGCTGAGCCAGGCGAGCGGTAAACTCATTGCACGTCATCGGGTCCAACGGCCCACAGGCATTCAATGAGACGAGCGCAATGGCTAACTTCAAGGTCGAATCCGAGCAACATGGCGAACTCAACTGCTGGCGCATCAGCAGCGCGCACGCCGAACTCCTGATCGCCCAGCAGGGCGCGCAGATCCTCAGCTATCAGCGGGTGGGCGAGCCACCGCTGTTATGGCTGAGCGACCAGGCCATCTTCCGCCAGGGCACCTCGGTACGTGCCGGTGTACCGGTGTGCTGGCCCTGGTTTGGCAATCTGCAGCGCAACCCGCAAAGCGTACAGGCCATGTACCACGCCGAGCAGGCGCCAGCCCATGGCCTTGCGCGTAACCGTGACTGGCAGTTGCTGAGGGCCGAGGAACAGGACGCGAAGCTGCACATCGAATTCGCCTTGCCCAGCGCGCAGGGAGATCTGCCGGGCTGGCCGCACAACGTCGAGCTGAAGCTCACGATCGTGCTGGGTGACGAACTTGCGCTGAGCCTAACCAGCCACAACCTCGGCCAGCAGCCAGTCACCATCAGCCAGGCTCTGCACAGCTACTTTGCGGTGAGCGACGTACGCCAGGCGCAGGTCGAGGGGGTCGAAGGCCTCGGGTACATCGAAACCCTGGCCGACTGGGAACAGCGCCAGCAATCAGGCGCACTGACGTTCAGCGGCGAAACCGACCGCATCTACCGGGCCACCCCGCAGCGCCTGAGCATCATCGACCCACACTGGAACCGGCGCATCACCCTGACCAGCAGCGGCTCACGCTCGGCGGTGATCTGGAACCCTTGGACCGAACGCGCCAAGGCGTTGCCGGACATGGCCGACGATGGCTGGCAGCGCATGCTGTGCATCGAGACCGCGAATGTGTGGGACGACGTGGTGGAACTCAAACCTGGGGCAAGCCATACCCTGGGGCTCAGCATCGGTTGTGAAACCCTCTGAATCTTGCCTCGTGGTAGCGGCCTGTGCGTGGGCTTGCCCGCGAACAGGCCGGTACGGGCGGTCAAAGATCGGCGTCTTCAACAACCCTCACCTGCCCCGCATCCAGCGCATAGGCCGCATCGGCCAGGTCATTGCTGACTTTCTCGATCTTCAGCGTGCCGGTGACCCACAGCGGCGTGTAGATATCGTCAAGCTTCAGTCCCTTCGGATAGCGCACCAGCACCAATTGGTTCGGCGGCGGCGGCGGCACGTGGATACAGGCCCCCGGATACGGTACGAGGAAGAACAGCGTGCTGTTGCCCTTGGCATCGTTTTCCAGCGGCACAGGGTAGCCACCCAGGCGAATCTGCTTGCCATTCATGGCCGCCACGGTCTTGGTCGAATACATCACCGCAGGCAAGCCCTTGGCCTGCTTCATCCCGCCTTTTGCGGTGAAGGTACCCATGGCTTCCGGGGAGTTGTGGTCGATTTCGGGCATTTGCTCGAGGGCTTTCTGGTCCGACTTGGGCATCAGTTCCAGCCAGTCGGTTTCAGGCAGTTCGGCGTGGGCCAGGGTGCTGGCGAACAACAGTGGGATCAGAAATAACGCGCGCATGGCAGTGCTCGGCAACTCGCAATTGAATTGCCGGGCATTCTAGCCTGTGTTCAGTTCTTCTTGATGAAGCCGTAGATCACCAGCAACACGATGGCGCCTACCAAGGCCCCGAAAAAGCCTGCTGCCTGTCCGGCCTGGTAGATACCCAGCGCTTGCCCGCCATAGGTGGCGACCAGGGAGCCAGCGATGCCGAGGAGGATGGTCATGATCCAGCCCATGCTGTCGTCGCCTGGTTTGAGGAAGCGCGCCAGCAGGCCGACGATCAAGCCGATGAAGATGGTTCCAATGATGCCCATGGCTATCCCTCTGAAGTGAAGATGGAACACGCCAAAGCCTAGACAGCGCTCTGGCGTGTTGCCATTTCAGAGGGGCAAAGCCCGCCGGAAGTTCGATCAGCCGGCGATCAACGCCTCTACGTCAACGATCTTGGCCTTCAGCGTGGCCATGTCCTGACAGCGCAGGGTGGCATGCCCGACCTTGCGCCCGGCCTTGAAGGCCTTGCCGTAGTGGTGCAGGTGGCAGCCCTCGATGGCCACGACCTTGTCCACTGCCGGCACTTCGCCGATGAAGTTGAGCATGGCGCTCTCGCCGACCTTGGCCGTCGAGCCCAGCGGCAGGCCGGCGACGGCACGCAGATGGTTCTCGAACTGGCTGCACTCGGCACCTTCGATGGTCCAGTGCCCGGAATTGTGCACACGCGGTGCAATCTCGTTGGCCTTCAGGCCACCGTCCACCTCGAAAAACTCGAACGCCATCACGCCGACATAGTCCAGCTTCTGCAGCACGCGACCGACGTAGTCTTCGGCCAGGCCTTGCAGCGGGTGCGCGTCACTGGCCACCGACAGGCGCAGGATGCCGCTGTCGTGGGTGTTATGGACCAGCGGGTAGAAGCGGGTTTCGCCATCGCGGGCGCGCACGGCCACCAGCGAGACCTCGCCGGTGAACGGCACGAAGCCTTCCAGCAAGCACGGCACGCTACCCAGTTCGGCGAAGGTGCCGACCACGTCTTCAGGCGTGCGCAGTACTTTCTGGCCCTTGCCGTCGTAGCCCAGGGTACGGGTCTTGAGGACGGCCGGCAGACCGATGCTGGCTACTGCGGCGTCTAGGTCGGCCTGGGAAAGGATGTCGGCGAACGCCGGCGTCGGAATGCCCAGGTCACGGAACATGCTCTTTTCGAACAGGCGGTCGCGGGCAATGCGCAGGGCTTCGGCGCTCGGGTAGACCGGCACGAACTGCGAGAGGAAGGCGACCGTTTCTGCCGGCACGCTCTCGAACTCGAAGGTGACCAGGTCGACTTCGTCGGCCAACTGACGCAGGTGATCCTGGTCGCCGTAGTCGGCGCGCAGGTGCTCGCCCAGCGGTGCGGCGCAGGCATCCGGGGCCGGGTCGAGGAAGGCGAAGTTCATGCCCAGCGGGGTGCCCGCCAAGGCCAGCATGCGGCCCAGCTGGCCACCACCGATTACACCGATCTTCATGTCGTGAGCCTCAAGCCTGGCGCGGATCTGGGTTGTCCAGCACGGTGTCGGTCTGCTCCGTGCGGAACTGCTTGAGCGCCGCGTGGAACTGTGGATGCTTGGCTCCCAGGATGCTGGCCGACAGCAGCGCGGCATTGACCGCACCCGCACGGCCAATGGCCAGGGTAGCCACCGGCACGCCAGCGGGCATCTGCACGATAGACAGCAGCGAATCGACACCCGACAGCATGGACGATTGCACCGGTACGCCCAGCACCGGCAGGTGGGTCTTGGCGGCGCACATGCCTGGCAGGTGGGCAGCGCCACCGGCACCGGCGATGATCACCTCGATGCCACGGCCTTCGGCCTCCTCGGCGTACTGGAACAGCAGGTCCGGGGTGCGGTGAGCGGAAACCACCTTCACTTCGTAAGGGATGCCGAGTTTTTCCAGCATATCGGCGGTGTGGCTAAGGGTGGACCAATCGGACTTGGAGCCCATGATCACGCCAACCAGTGCACTCATCGTCGAGCCTCTCTTGCAAGCGCCTTCTGGCGCGCTAAAAGCAACAAGCCACGCAGGTGGGCCAGCGTGGCTTGTCATACGGATTCTGAATCGGCCAGGTCGACCGAAGGCGGGGGATTGTAGCGTATTTGCAACGACGTCGCCCACCCCTGCAAGCACAGGTCAGATCAAAGGGCAAGCTGTCTCGCGGGACAAGTTTTCCGACTGCCGGGCACCAGGCCTGCGCATGAATATCGAGCCTCCCTGTTCCTGCCCTGTGGAGGCACCATGAAAAAAAACTACCTGCTCTCGATCCTGTTCGGTTTGTCGCTGTGCCTGCAACTGCCTAGCGCCAGTGCCGCCCGTTCGCTGGTGGTGACCGTCTACCTGCACGATGACCTCAGTGACATAGCCGATGCTCAACTGCACCACGATTATTTCCAGCATTGGCTGGATGAAATGCATACGTTTACCAAACATCCAGTCGAGCTGATCTTTCGGCGCAACGTACCCGGAATCACCGATATTGCCTACCACGGCCTTCCATCGACCGAGATTCTTCAAGCATTCACCCGCGAGATCGGCGACTTGATCTCGAATCGGATCTTCTCGTTCATGGACAAGCACTTGCTGATGACGCGCGACAGTTACGATCACAGCGGCCTGAACTACAAGGCAGGTCTGGCCTACATGAAAGGAACCACTGCAATAGCCTCGATAGCCACCTACTCGGCCCCTGCTCACGAAATAGGCCATATGCTCTCAGCCACTCATGAGGACGCGGAGCTGAAGTTCAACGGGTGGATCTGCGAAACCTACACCCATCCGCGTATCCCGGCGCGTTCCCACTGTTATCGGTATAGCGATCAGAATCGCGCCAACATCAGCGAATACCTCAAATACAACTCACACTGAAGGCTCCCCAAACGAACCGGCCGATTCGAGCTTGCGCCACAACGCGCGGACGTTGGCTTTGCGCACCAGCGCGCAGCGATACAAGCGAATTTCCAGTGGCACATGCCACTGGCTGGGACCGCAGATCACCAATTCGCCGCGCTCCAGCTCGCCGCGCATCGACAGCCTTGGCACCCAGGCGATACCCATGCCTTCCAGCGCCATGCTCTTGAGACTGTCGGCCATGGCCGTTTCATACACCGTGGTATAGCGCAGGTTGCGCTGGCGCAGCAGCAGATTGACCGAACGGCCAAGGAAGGCCCCTGCACTGTACGCTAGCAGCGGCACACTGCCCTCGCCTTCGAGGTCGAACAGCGGCTTGCCGTCGGCGTCCACCGCGCATACCGGCAACATCTCGGTGTTTCCCATGTGCAGCGACGGGAAGATCTCGGCGTCCATCTGCAAGGCCGCATCAGGGTCGTAGAAGGCCAGCATCAAGTCGCAGCCCCCTTCGCGCAACGCGTGCACGGCATCCCCGACGTTAGTCGCCACCAGGCGCGTGGCAATGTTCAAACCCTCGTTGCGCAACTGCGCCACCCAACGGGGGAAAAAGCCCGACGCCAGCGAATGCGCGGCAGCCACCTGGATGACCTCGCCTTGACCACCTTCAAGATGATGCAAATGGCGGAGAATTTCGCTCAACTGGTCGACAACGGTACGCGCAGTGACCAAAAAAAGCTGCCCAGCCTCGGTCAGCTCGATGGGCGTGCGGGACCGATTCACCAGGGTCAGCCCCAAGGCTGCCTCCAGGCTGCGGATACGTCTGCTGAAAGCCGGCTGGGTGACGAAACGGCGCTCGGCGGCCTGGGAAAAACTGCGGGTGGAGGCCAGGGCACTGAAGTCCTCCAGCCATTTGCTTTCGAGGTTCATCGATTACTCCGCAACGCGTGCACCAAAATGGAACACGCTCGTTTATCAATTGACGTCACATCAAACCGTATGCCGTTTGTGCATAGGTTAGCGTGCAACAGCATTGGCCGCAAAATCGGCTTCAGGCCTAGGATTGGCGCCATTCCGGCATGTGCCGGGCCAAAATCGAGATGATATCTATCATGTCCTCCGCTGCATCGTTCCGCGTCGAAAAAGACCTGCTTGGCACCCTCGAAGTCCCTGCCGATGCCTACTACGGCATCCAGACCCTGCGCGCTGCCAACAACTTCCACCTCTCCGGTGTGCCGCTGTCGCACTACCCCAAGCTGGTCGTGGCCCTGGCCATGGTCAAGCAGGCTGCTGCCGACGCCAACCGTGAGCTGGGCCACCTGAGCGATGCCAAGCACGCTGCCATCAGCGCCGCCTGTGCCCGACTGATCAAGGGCGACTTCCATGACCAGTTCGTGGTGGACATGATCCAAGGGGGTGCCGGCACCTCCACCAACATGAACGCGAACGAAGTCATCGCCAACGTCGCGCTTGAGGTCATGGGTCACCAGAAGGGTGAATACCAGCACCTGCACCCGAACAACGACGTGAACATGGCGCAGTCGACCAACGACGCCTACCCGACCGCGATCCGTCTGGGTCTGCTGCTGGGCCACGACGCCCTGCTGGCCAGCCTCGACAGCCTGATCCAGGCCTTCGCCGCCAAAGGTAAGGAGTTCGACCACGTCCTGAAGATGGGCCGCACCCAGCTGCAGGACGCCGTACCGATGACCCTGGGCCAGGAATTCCGTGCCTTCGCCACGACCATGACCGAAGACCTGCAGCGCCTGCGCTCGCTGGCCCCGGAACTGCTGACCGAAATCAACCTGGGCGGCACCGCAATCGGCACCGGCATCAACGCCGACCCTGGCTACCAGACCCTTGCCGTGCAACGCCTGGCTGCCATCAGCGGCCAGCCGCTGGTGCCTGCCGCCGACCTGATCGAAGCCACCTCCGACATGGGCGCCTTCGTGCTGTTCTCCGGCATGCTCAAGCGCACTGCGGTCAAGCTGTCGAAGATCTGCAACGACTTGCGCCTGCTGTCCAGCGGCCCACGTACCGGCATCAACGAGATCAACCTGCCAGCACGCCAGCCAGGCAGCTCGATCATGCCAGGCAAGGTCAACCCGGTGATCCCGGAGGCCGTCAACCAAGTGGCCTTCGCCATCATGGGCAACGACCTGGCCCTGACCGTCGCCGCCGAAGGTGGCCAACTGCAGCTGAACGTGATGGAGCCGCTGATCGCCTACAAGATCTTCGACTCGATCCGCCTGCTCCAGCGCGCCATGGACATGCTGCGCGAGCACTGCATCGTCGGCATCACTGCCAACGAACAGCGCTGCCGTGAACTGGTCGAGCACTCGATCGGCCTGGTCACCGCCCTGAACCCGTACATCGGCTACGAAAACGCCACCCGTATCGCCCGCGTCGCCCTGGAAACCGGTCGCGGCGTGCTGGAACTGGTGCGCGAGGAACAGCTGCTGGACGAAGCGATGCTCAACGACATCCTGCGCCCGGAAAACATGATCGCTCCACGTCTGGTTCCGCTGAAGGCGTAACCCGATAGCTGCACACCGTCTCACCAGGTCGAGGGACTAGACACCTCTCAACCTTTCAAGGGCCCGAGCGCACGCTGCGGGCCCTTTTTTTATGGTCGCGCGCGCCTCACGTCCCGGCACACAACTTGCTCCATAATGTCCCTCAGCCCAACGGGATACCGAGCATGCTGCACAGCCACCTGACCACACTCAATGCCGTTTCGCTGATCCTCAAGGTGTTCGAGGAGGACGGCGTGACGCCGCAACAGATGCTCGCCGGCAGCGGCATTGGTGCGGCGGACCTCGGCCACGCCGACGCCCGTATCACCACCCAGCAAGAGTTGCAGGTGTGCGCCAATGCCGTGGCACGCCGCGAGGACATCGGCCTGGAGTTAGGCCGACGCATGCACGTGTCGTGCTACGGGATGCTCGGTTACGCACTGCTCTCCAGTGCCACTTTGGGTGACGCCCTGCGCCTGGCGCTGCAATTTCCGGCACTGTTGGGAACCGTCTTCCAACTGCGTCTGGTCGATGATGGCCAGCGTATCTGGCTCAGCGCCAGCGAACACTACGATGCACCAGGACTGGCGGCATTCAACGCCGAGTTTTGCCTGACCTCGCTCAAGGTGATCTGCGACGACCTGCTCGGCCGCCCACTGCCCCTGCTGGCGGCCCGCTTCGAACATGCACGCCCCAGTTACCACACGCTCTATGCCAGTGCATTCCAGTGCCCGCTGGGGTTCGAGGCACGTGACAACGCCTTCGCCTTCGAACGCCGCTGGCTGGACACGCCGTTACCGCTGGCCGACCCGATCACCCACAAGGCAATGGGCGAACGCTGCCGTCGCCTGAACCTTGAGTTCACCGGGCGCCAGGCTTGGCTGGGGCGTATTCGCCAACGCTTGCAACAGCAGTTGGACGCAGCGCCGGGGCTGGAGGGGCTGGCGCGGCAGATGAACTGTTCCTCGCGTACCTTACGCCGACACTTGCAGGCACTGGGCAGCAGTTATCAACAGTTGCTGGACGAATTGCGCTTCGAGCGGGCCAAGCAATTGCTGGCCGAAGACCAAATGCCGATCTACCAGATTGCCGAGACCCTGGGGTTCAGCGAAACCGCCAGTTTCAGGCATGCGTTTCAGCGCTGGAGCGGTGTCGCTCCTAGTCATTTCCGGGGTTGATCGGCACTTGCCGGCAACTAGGCCGGCGAGGATGACTTGGCCACATCGATCCCCTTTTGGCCGTTTGGACCGTCCCCCGGTTTGCCGCCCGCCCAGCAGAATTGGCTTCACGCCAGCCCTACTGGAGAACAACAAATGCTGACGATCTATTCCGATGACCATCGCCTGCACCACGGCCGCTGCGAGCTGATCGACGGCCAGTTGATGCCATGCTTCGAAATGCCCTCGCGCGCCGACCATGTACTTGAGCAAGTGAAGCGACGCAACCTCGGTGCGGTCCAGGGACCGACCGATTTCGGCCGTGCGCCGATCCAGCGCATCCACAGCGCCGACTACCTGAATTTCTTCGAAGGCGCCTGGGCCCGCTGGGCCTCCCTGGGCCACGATGGCGACCTGCTGCCGTTCACCTGGCCGGCCCGCACCCTGCGCCACATCAAGCCCACCGGCCTGCACGGCGAGCTGGGCTACTACAGCTTCGATGCCGGCGCCCCGATCACTGCCGGTACCTGGCAAGCGGCCTACAGCGCAGCGCAAGTGGCCCTCACCGCCCAGGCCGCGATCCAGCAAGGCGCCCATGCGGCGTTCGCCCTGTGCCGCCCCCCAGGGCACCACGCGGGCGCCGAAGTGATGGGAGGCTATTGCTACCTGAACAACGCCGCCATCGCGGCCCAGGCATTCCTCGACCAAGGCCGGCGCAAGGTGGCCATTCTGGATGTCGACTACCACCACGGCAACGGCACCCAGGACATCTTCTACACGCGCAACGATGTGTTCTTCGCCTCGATCCACGGCGACCCGCAGGACGAATTCCCGTTCTTCCTGGGTTACGCCGACGAAACCGGCGAAGGCCAGGGCGAAGGCTGCAACATCAACTACCCGCTGCCCGCTGGCAGCGACTGGGCGGCCTGGAGCGCGGCCCTGGAGGACGCCTGCCAACGCATCGCCGACTACGACGCCGAGGTACTGGTGGTGTCGCTGGGGGTCGACACGTTCAAGGACGATCCAATCTCGCAGTTCAAGCTGGACAGCCCAGACTATCTACAAATGGGCCAGCGCATCGCCCAACTCGGCAAGCCAACCTTGTTCGTGATGGAGGGCGGCTACGCTGTGGAAGAAATCGGCATCAACGCCGTCAATGTGCTGGAAGGCTTCCAGCGCGCCCTGCCAGGAGCCTGATCATGGTCCGCTTCAAGCGTCTGCTCGCCCCGCTCGTCACCGCCAGCCTACTGGCCGGCGCCCTGCACGCCCATGCCGACCAGCGCACCCTGAGGGTGTACAACTGGTTCGACTACATCACCCCGCAGACCCTCACCGACTTCCAGAAGGACAGTGGGGTGAAGCTGGTGTACGACATCTTTGACACCAACGAGGCACTGGAGGCCAAGCTGCTGACCGGTAACTCCGGCTACGATGTGGTGGTGCCGTCCAACGTGTTCCTGGCCAAGCAGATCGAAGCCGGGGTGTTCCAGCCGCTTGACCGCAGCAAGCTGCCCAACTGGCAGCACCTGGATCCAGCGCTGATGAAGCTGATCGAAGCCAACGACCCAGGCAACAAGTTCGCCGTGCCCTACATGTATGGCACCGTGCTGATCGGTTTCAACCCAGCCAAGGTCAAGGCCGCGCTGGGCGAGGATGCCCCCGTGGACAGCTGGGACCTGATCTTCAAGGAAGAGAACATCGCCAAGCTCAAGCAATGCGGGGTGGCACTGCTCGACTCACCGTCGGAGATCCTGCCGCTGGCGCTGGCATACCTGGGCCTGGACCCTAACAGCGGCAAGCCGGCCGATTACCAGAAGGCCCAGGACCTGTTGCTGAAGATTCGCCCCAACGTCACCTACTTCCACTCCTCCAAGTACATGGCCGACATTGCCAATGGCGATATCTGCGTGGCAGTCGGCTATTCGGGCAGCTTCTCCCAAGCGGCCAACCGCGCACGCGAGGCCAACAATGGCGTGGTGGTGGACATGCGCCTGCCCAAGGAGGGCGCGCCGATCTGGTTCGACATGCTGGCGATTCCGAAGAACGCCACCAACCCCGAGGATGCGCACGCCTTCATCAACTACCTGCTGCGGCCTGAAGTGATCGCCCCGATCAGCGACTTCGTCGGCTACCCGAACCCGAACAAGGACGCCACCGACAAGGTCAGCCCGGCGATCCGTAACAACCCCAACCTGTACCCGACGCCCGAGGCTATGGCCAAGCTGTATACCCTCAAGCCCTTGCCGCGTGATGCCGAGCGTGCGCGAACCCGCGCCTGGACCAAGATCAAGTCCGGGACCTGAGGCGCTTGCTGCGCGGTGGTTCGGGATGCCGGCCACCGCGCGCGGCCAGTTGCATCATCCGTTACGCCAGGCCTTGCGCAATTTCATCAAGGCCTCGGCGATCTCCCCCTCCGGCACTGCCGCAAATCCCAGCACCAGCCCTGCCCGCTCATCCACAGGCACTTCGCTGTCCTCCAGCCAGTAGCTGCTCAGCGGATTGACCTCCACGCCAACCGCTTCGGCGCGCGCCACCAGGTCCTGCTCCCGCGCCAAGTTATCCACAGGCACTTTCACATGCAGCCCTGCCGCCACCTGCGGCATGCTGCCAAGCCCCTCCACCTCCTGCGGCCAGCCAGCCTGCAAGACGTTGCGCCGAGCCAGTGCCGCACGACGCATCCGCCGAATATGCCGCTGAAAGTGGCCCTGAGCCATGAACTGCGCCATCACGCACTGCGTACTCACCTCCGAATGCCTTACCGCCAGCGCCTTGCCACGGGCAAACGCCTGTGCAAGGTGCTGCGGCAGCACCAGGTAACCCAGGCGCAGCGCGGGAAAGGCGATCTTGCCGAATGTGCCGACGTACAGCACACGGCCCTGGCGATCGAGGGCGGCCAGTGGCGCCAATGGCGCGCCGCTGTAGCGGTACTCGCCGTCGTAGTCATCTTCGATGATCCAGCCATCCTGGCGCTCGGCCCAGGCCAGCAGCGCCAAGCGCCGGGCCAGGCTCATGGTCACCCCAGTCGGATATTGATGCGCAGGGGTCACGTAGGCCAGTCGGCAGTCCCTCAAGCCGACAAGCTGCGCGCAATCCATGCCCTCGCCATCCACCGCCACGCCCCTTACTTGCGCCCCCGCCAAGGCAAAGGCGTTGCCAGCGGCGCGATACCCCGGGTTTTCCACAGCCACGCCGTCACCTGGCTGCAACAGCAGCTGTGCACAAAGGCTGATGGCCTGTTGCGCGCCACTGGTGATCACAATTTGTTCAGCCGTGCAGGAAAGGCCACGCGAGCGCCGTAGGTACGTCGCGATCAGTTCGCGCAGTTGCGGCTCTCCGGCGGGGTCGCCATAACCGAGCAGCGAAGGCGCGGGATTTCGCCAGAAACCCGCTTGTAGCTTGGCCCAGGCCTCGAATGGGAACAGGTCGAACGCCGGCACGCCCACCCGAAAAGCCCGTGGCGCACCCGTTCGTGGCAACGGTAGATGGTGTTTATTGAGGCGTTGCAAGGGCTCGCTGGAGGGTGTCGAACTGGATGAATCCTCAGTATCACAAGCCTGAAATGTGGATAACTCTGTTGATAAGCCTAGGGATAACCCTGTGGATACTTGTGTGGATAGTTTCGGCAGCTGGCTCACGTAGGTGCCGTCGCCCACCCGACTTTCGATGTAGCCCTCGGCGTACAACTGGTCATAGGCACGTACCACGCTGTTGCGCGACAACGCCAGGATCGCGGCCAGGTCCCGCGTCGCGGGTAACCGCGTACCGCTGCCCAGGCGCCCGTCCAGTACCCGCGCACGCAACGCCTGGTACAGCTGCTGGCTGAGGCCGCGGCGGCGGTCGAGCACCAGGCCGGTCGGGTCGAAAGGCAGTGCATGGGATCGCTCGGTCATGGCATTGGACCTGTCAAAACAGTCATTAATGGCTCTTACACAGAGCCAATAGCCTGCCTAGGATACCGCTACAGCACAAGGAACAGCGGCATGTACAACAGCAAACCTCATCAGGAACACGATCTGAATCGCCTGCATCAGCACATGCTCGACACCCGCCTGGCAATGCTGGTCAGCCACGGCGAACAGGGTTTGCTGGCAAGCCATCTGCCGGTGCTGGTGGTCACCGACGAAGGCGCATTCGGCACCGTCTACGCACACCTCGCCCGGGCCAATCGTCAGTGGCAGGACCTGGAGCGCGGGGCGCAGGCGCTGTTGGTGTTCCCCGGCGCCGACGCCTACGTCAGCCCCAGCTACTACCCAAGCAAGGCCGACAACCCCAAGGTCGTACCGACCTGGAACTACACCGCCGTGCACGCCTATGGGCCCATCGAGGTGATCCACGCGGCCTCGCCGCTGCTGGACATCGTCAGCCGCCTGACAGAGCGCCATGAGCAGGGCCGCGATCCCCCCTGGCGCGTCGCTGATGCACCCACTGACTACCTCGACGGCATGCTACGCGCCATCGTCGGCATCCGCCTGCCCATCGCGCGCCTGCAAGGCGCGCGCAAGCTCAGCCAGAACCGCTCAGCGCAGGACATCGCTGGCGTGCGTGAAGGCCTGGGCGCAAGCTCCGACTACCTGGACAACCAACTCGCCGCGCAGATGCGCGACCTCTGAAGGAAACCGCCCATGACCCGCGTCACCTTGCGCCCGGTTAGCATCGACGACCACGCCGCCTGGCTGCCCCTTTGGCAGGCCTATCTGCGTTTCTACCAGACCGAACTGGCTGAAGAGGTCAGCGCCACGACCTGGAAACGCCTGCTCGACCCCAGCGAGCCGACCCACTCGACCCTGGCCTGGGTCGATGGCAAGGCGGTGGGCATGGTCAACTTCATCTACCATCGCTCCAACTGGAGCATTGAGCATTCCTGCTACTTGCAGGACCTGTACGTGGACACCGCAGTACGCGGGCTGGGCATCGGTCGCCAATTGATTGAGCAGGTGTACGCCACGGCCAAGGCCGATGGCTGCATCAAGGTGCACTGGCTGACCCACGAAACCAACGCCACCGCCATCGGCCTGTACGAGCAGGTCGCCGAACGGCCGGGCTTCATTCAATTCCGCAAAGGGTTGTAAGCCGATCATGACCGACGTATTGAACTGGAAACCAGCCGCCACGCCCAACGCCGAGCCCCTCGAAGGTCGCTTCATCCGCCTGGAAAAACTCGACCCCGCTCGGCATGCCGACGATCTCTGGCACGTGTTGCAGGGGCCAGGCTCGGACCCAGTGCTGTGGGACTACCTGCCCTATGGCCCATTCCACGAGCGTGCCAGCTTCGACCGTTGGCTACAGGGCAATGCCGCCAGCCGTGACCCGCTGTTCTACAGCGTCATCGACCGCACCAGCGGCCAGGTGCAGGGCATCCTCAGCTACATGTCCATCGTGCCCGAGCAAGGCCGTTTCGAAATTGGCCATATCGCCTTCGGCGCGGCCATGCAGCGCACCGCCAAAGGCACCGAGGCCGTGTACTTGCTGGGCAAGCTCGGTTTCGAACTGGGCAACCGCCGCCTGGAATGGAAATGCAATGACGCCAACGCCCGCTCCAAGCGCGCCGCCGAGCGCTTCGGCTTCGTCTTCGAAGGGGTGTTTCGCCAGCACATGGTCGTCAAGGACCGCAACCGGGATACCGCCTGGTATTCGATCACCGACGCTGAATGGCCAGCGCTGGCGGCAGGCTTCGAGCGCTGGCTGAGCGCGGACAACCAGCGCCCCGAGGGCCAGGCGCAAACATTGGAGGCTTGTCGTAAGTCCAGGTAGGTGCGGCCTTGCCGCTCAAGATGCAGCTTCCTTAAAAAAAGGGGAGCATTCGCTCCCCAGAGGTTAACCGCTTGCAGATGAGGGCTTGCTGTTTAGCCCTCGATCTCGATCAGGATCTCGCCCGGGGTGACCCGGTCGCCCTTGGCCACGTGGATGGCCACGACCTTGCCAGCGATAGCCGCCTGGACTTCGGTCTCCATCTTCATGGCTTCGGTGATCAACACCGCCTGGCCGGCCTTGACCACGTCGCCTTCCTTGACCAGCACATCGACGATGTTGCCCGGCATGCTGGTGCTGACGTGGCCCGGCGCACTGGCCTGCTTGCGCTTGCTGCCGCCGCCGCCAACGAAGTCGTTGAGCGGCTCGAACACCACTTCTTCCGGCATGCCGTCGATCGACAGGTAGAAGTGACGCTTGCCCTCGGCCTTGACGCCTACACCAGTGATGTCGACGCGGTAGGTTTCACCATGTACGTCGATGACGAACTCGGTCGGCACGCCTTCACCGCCGACCGTGGCCGCAGCGCCCGCTTCCGGGATCGGCAGCAGCGCTTCTGGGGTCAGGGTGCCGGCTTCGCGCTCCTCCAGGAACTTACGCCCGATGTCCGGGAACATGGCGAACGTCAGCACATCTTCTTCACTGCGGGCCAGGGCACCGATGTCGGCGCGCAGCTTGGCCATTTCCGGCTTGAGCAGGTCGGCCGGGCGTACGTCGATCACCTCTTCGCTGCCGATGGCCTGGCGGCGCAGCTGCTCGTTGACCACGCCTGGGGCCTTGCCGTAACCACCTTGCAGATACAGCTTCACCTCGTTGGTGATGGTCTTGTAGCGCTCGCCAGCCAGCACGTTGAAGAACGCCTGGGTGCCGACGATCTGCGAGGTCGGCGTCACCAACGGCGGGAAGCCGAGGTCTTCACGCACCCGTGGGATCTCCGCCAGCACTTCGTTCATGCGGTTGAGCGCGCCCTGCTCCTTGAGCTGGTTGGCCAGGTTGGAAATCATCCCGCCCGGCACCTGGTTGACCTGCACGCGGGTATCCACGGCGGTGAACTCGCTCTCGAACTGGTGGTACTTCTTGCGCACGGCATAGAAGTACAGGCCGATCTCTTGCAGCAGTTCAAGGTCCAGGCCGGTATCGAACTCGCTGCCCTTGAGCGCGGCAACCATCGATTCGGTGCCTGGGTGGCTGGTGCCCCAGGCGAAGCTGGAGATGGCGGTGTCGATGTGGTCGGCGCCGTTTTCCACGGCCTTGAGCTGGCACATGGCAGCCAGGCCGGCGGTGTCGTGGGAATGGATGAACACCGGCAGCGATTGCTCGGCCTTCAGCGCCTTGACCAGTTCGCCAGCGGCGAACGGGGTGAGCAGACCGGCCATGTCCTTGATCGCCACCGAATCGCAACCCATGGCTTCCATCTGCTGGGCCTGTTTCACGAAGGCATCGATGGTGTGCACGGGGCTGACGGTGTAGGCGATGGTGCCCTGGGCATGCTTGCCCGCAGCCTTGACTGCTTCGATGGCCACGCGCAGGTTACGCACGTCGTTCATGGCGTCGAAGATGCGGAACACGTCGATGCCGTTGACCGCAGCCTTGGCCACGAAGGCCTTGACCACGTCGTCGCTGTAGTGACGGTAGCCCAGCAGGTTCTGGCCACGCAGGAGCATCTGCAGACGGGTATTAGGCAGCGCCGCACGCAGCTTGCGCAGGCGCTCCCACGGATCTTCCTTGAGGAAGCGCACGCAGGCGTCGAACGTCGCGCCACCCCAGACTTCCAGCGACCAGTAGCCGACTTTGTCGAGCTTGTCGCAAATCGGCAGCATGTCTTCGGTGCGCATACGGGTGGCCAGCAGGGACTGGTGGGCGTCACGCAGGATCGTGTCGGTAACAAAGATTTTCTTGGACATTCTTATCTCCTCGTAGCGGCAAGCTTGAAGCTACAAGCCGCAAGAAAAAGCCGATCCGCTTTTGCTTGCAGCTTGGCGCTTATCGCTTGCAGCTGCATTCAAAGGCCTGCGTGGGCGGCGATGGCGGCGGCGATGGCCAGGGCCAGCTCTTCGGGTTTGCGCTTGATCGAATAGTTGGTCAGTTCAGGGTGGCTTTCGACGAAGCTGGTGTTGAACTGGCCGCTACGGAATTCCGGGTTGCGCAGGATTTCCTGGTAGTACGCGGCGGTGGTCTTCACGCCTTGCACGCGCATGTCGTCCAGGGCCCGCAGGCCACGGTCCATGGCTTCTTCCCAGGACAGCGCCCAGACCACGAGTTTCAGGCACATGGAGTCGTAGAACGGTGGAATGGTGTAGCCGGTATAGATGGCCGTGTCGGTGCGCACGCCCGGACCGCCGGGGGCGTAGTAACGGGTGATCTTGCCGAAGCTGGGCAGGAAGTTGTTCTTCGGGTCCTCGGCGTTGATACGAAACTGCAACGCGAAACCACGGTGCTGAATGTCTTCCTGCTTGACCGACAGCGGCAGGCCCGAGGCGATGCGGATCTGCTCACGGACGATGTCGATACCGGTGATTTCCTCGGTGATGGTGTGCTCCACCTGCACCCGGGTGTTCATTTCCATGAAGTACACCTCGCCATCGGCGAGCAGGAACTCCACGGTACCGGCATTCTCGTAGTCCACCGCCTTGGCCGCACGCACGGCCAGGTCGCCGATGTAGGCACGCTGCTCGGGCGTGAGCTGCGGGCTCGGGGCGATTTCGATGAGTTTCTGGTTGCGGCGCTGGATCGAACAATCGCGCTCGAACAGGTGCACCACGTTGCCAAAGCTGTCACCGAGGATCTGCGCCTCGATGTGCTTGGGATTGACGATACATTTTTCCAGGAACACTTCGGCCGAGCCGAAGGCCTTGGTGGCTTCGGAGATGACGCGAGGGAAATTCTGTTCTAGCTCCTCACGGCTGTTGCAACGGCGGATACCGCGCCCGCCACCGCCAGAGGTGGCCTTGAGCATGACCGGGTAACCAATGCGGTCGCCTTCGCGCAGGGCTTCATGGATATCGGCCACGTTGCCTTCGGTACCGGGTGTCACCGGGACCCCCGCCGCGATCATGGTGCGGCGCGCTTCGGTCTTGTCGCCCATGCGGCGAATCACCTCGGCGGCCGGGCCGATGAACTTGATGCCGCGCTCGGCGCAGATTTCCGCCAGTTCGGCGTTTTCCGACAGGAAACCGTAGCCCGGGTGCAGGGCGTCACAGCCAGTTTCCACAGCGAGGTTCACCAGCTTGCGCGGGTTCAGGTAGCCGGCCAGTGGCTCGGCACCGATGCTGTAGGCCTCGTCGGCGCGCTTGACGTGCAAGGCATGACGGTCGGCGTCGGAATAGATCGCGACAGAGCGAATGCCCATCTCGGCGCAGGCCCGCACGATGCGAACTGCGATTTCACCCCGGTTGGCGATCAGGATTTTTTTTATCACTGGAGTCTTCCCAAAGCCGTAGGAACAGTCGACCCGGTTCTACCGGTCGGCGCGTGACCAGACGCTGCTGGCCAGTCGCACATTCACCCTAGCGCTGACGGAAGATAAACAAAAATCAATATTTGTTAGAGGCTGTATTAGCAAAAGCTTATAGTTAGGTAACAAGGTTTTGCCAATGGCGGGAAAAATATGCGTAAGTCTTTGATGCGTATGACTTTACGTCAGCTTCAGATTTTCAACGAAGTGTGTGATTTGCGCTCCTACAGCCGTGCCGCCGAGGAGATGGCGCTGACGCAACCCGCCGTTAGTCTACAGATCCGCCAGCTCGAAGAACTGGTGGGCCAGCCCCTGTTCGAGTACGTCGGCAAGAAGCTCTACCTGACCGAAGCCGCCGAAGCCTTGCAACGCGCCAGCCGCGACATCTTCGGGCGCCTGGAGAATCTCGACATGCAGCTGTCGGACATGCAGGGCTCACTGCAAGGACAGCTCAAACTGGCGATCGAATCCAGCGCCAAGTACTTCGTGCCACACCTGTTCGCCGCCTTCAAGCAACGCCACCCGGAGGTCAACCTGACCCTCACCGTGGTTAACCGCGCCCAAGCGATACGGCGCCTTTCGGACAACCGTGACGACCTGATCATCATGTCGATGGTGCCTCAAGACATGGGCCTGGAGTTTCTCCCATTTCTGAATAACCCAATCGTTGCGGTGGCACCGCCGAACCATCCGTTGTGCACGCTCGAGCACCTGCGCCTGCAGGACCTGGAGCCTCATACACTGTTGGTTCGCGAACAGGGTTCAGGCACGCGCAAGGCCTGCGAGGAGTTCTTCAAGGACAAGCGCGTGCACTTCACCCAGACCCTCGAAGTCGCCTCCAACGACGCCCAACGCGAATGCGTGGTGGCGGGCCTGGGCATCGCCTTGCTGACGCGCCATGCGGTCAACATGGAACTGGCCACAGGCGTGCTGCGCGAGCTGCCGGTCGAAGAGCTGCCGCTTTACCGCAGCTGGTGCCTGGTGCAGTCCAAGAGCAAGCGGCAATCGCCGGTGGCGTTGGCGTTCCAGGCGTTCATCCGCGGCGAACGTGCGCAGATCAGCGGGCTTGTTGAACGTTTCTCGGGGAAGTTGCCGCCGATACCTGCCACACCGTAATGTCTTGCAGGTCGGGGTAGTCGGCGATCTCGCGCAGCAGCTGGCGCTGGTCGCAGTAGCTTTCGATGGCGCGGCGGAACTCCATACGGCGCTGGTCCTTTTCCTGCTGCTTGCGAGCCTTGGCGTTGGGTTGGTACGAACCGTCTTGTTGATCGCGTGCCATTGCCTGTCTCCCAGATAGGATGTGGGAGTTCAGGATGGCAATGGGGGTTTACGGTTTGACGGTGCAATGGTGACAGAACGGTGAAATTTCGTTCGCCTGGGCCGGCCTCTTAGCGGCACTCCGGCAAGCCCGCGCCCGCGACGATTGCAGGGCCGTTAGGGCAGCGGTTCAGGCCGAAATCAGTCGTCTGTAGCCTTGATCGACTTAGGCGACAAACGCAGGCTGCGCAAGCTGCGCTTGACGCTCTTGAGGTGATTCACCAGGCTCGGACCGCGCGCCATGGCAACGCCCATGGCCAGCACGTCGATCACCACCAGATGGGCAATACGCGAGGTCAGCGGGGTGTAGATTTCGGTGTCTTCATGCACGTCGATGGCCAAGTTGACCGTCGACAGCTCGGCCAGCGGGGTCTGGCTCGGGCACAGGGTAATCAGCGTAGCGCCGCTCTCGCGTACCAGGTTGGCCGAGATCAGCAGGTCCTTCGAACGCCCCGATTGCGAGATGCACACGGCCACGTCACCCGGCTTGAGGGTCACCGCCGACATGGCCTGCATGTGCGGGTCGGAATACGCGGCCGCACTGAGCAGCAGGCGGAAGAACTTGTGCTGGGCATCGGCAGCCACGGCACCGGAAGCGCCAAAGCCGTAGAACTCAACACGCTGCGCCTGGGACATGGCGGTCACCGCCTGCTGCAACGCGAGCGGATCGAGGTGCTCACGCACCTCCATCAGGGTATGCAGGGTCGTATCGAAGATCTTCAGGCTGTAGTCGGCGACCGAGTCGTCTTCATGGATCGCGAACTGACCAAAACTGGCGCCCGCCGCCAGGCTTTGCGCCAGCTTGAGCTTGAGGTCCTGGAAGCCCGAGCACCCAATTGCCCGGCAGAAGCGCACGATGGTCGGCTCGCTAATGCCTACGCTATGCGCCAGATCGGCCATCGAGCTGTGCATGACGGCAGCCGGATCGAGCAGCACGTGGTCGGCCACTTTGAGTTCCGATTTGCGCAGCAGGTGGCGCGATTGGGCGATATGTTGCAACAGATTCACGGGCGGGACTCGGTTATGATCGGCTGGCCGGGATGTAGCTTTCTTGTAGTTATACTACATGCTTGCCAACCCGCCCAGTTAAACGAACGTGGAGAGTGGCGGTTTGACTATTCCTTGCGACATCCTGGTCTTTGGCGGCACGGGCGATCTTGCCCTACACAAACTGCTGCCAGCGCTCTATCACCTGTATCGTGAGGCTCGTCTGCACAACGCCGTGCGGATCATCGCCCTGGCTCGGCGGCCCTTGCCGCGCAACGACTACGTCAAACTCGCCGAACGCCACTGCCGGGCTCAGATCGCGCGCCAGGATTTCGACGAGGACGTCTGGCGGCGCTTTTGCGCGCGGCTCGACTACTTCCCGATGGACGCGATGCAAAGCGCCGACTTCGGTCGCCTGGCACGCTACCTGGGCGAACCTGGAGGGCTGACCCGGATCTACTACCTGGCCACCGCGCCGCAGTTGTTCGTGCCAATCGCCAACCACCTGCGCATCGCCGGCCTGGCCGACGCCGAAGCGCGCATCGTGCTGGAGAAACCCATCGGCCACTCACTGGAATCGGCCACCGCCATCAACCAGGCGATCGGCGCGGTGTTCGAGGAGTCCCAGGTGTTTCGCATCGACCACTACCTGGGCAAGGAAACCGTGCAGAACCTCATGGCCCTGCGCTTTGCCAACGCCCTGCTGGAGCCGGTCTGGCGCAACGGCCAGGTAGACCATGTGCAGATCAGCGTGTGCGAGACGCTCGGCGTGGAAAACCGTGGCGCCTACTACGACCGTGCGGGCGCCACGCGCGACATGTTGCAGAACCACCTGCTGCAACTGCTGTGCTTGGTGGCGATGGAGCCTCCGGCGCAGTTCGAGGCCGAGGCGGTGCGCGACGAAAAAGTGAAGATTCTGCGGGCGCTCAAACCCATCACCGGCCAGGACGTGCAGGACACGACCGTGCGCGGCCAGTACCACGCGGGCAAGATCGGCGGCCAGGAAGTGCCGGCGTACTACTTCGAAAAAGACGTGGACAACGACAGCGACACCGAGACGTTCGTGGCCATGCAGGTGCACATCGACAACTGGCGCTGGGCCGGCGTGCCGTTCTACCTGCGTACCGGCAAGCGCATGGCTCGGCGTTCATCACAGATCGTCATCCAGTTCAAACCAGTGCCCCACGAACTGTTCAATGGCGGCCAGGCCAACCAGTTGATCATCCAGTTACAACCGGACGAACGCATCAGCCTGCGCATGATGACCAAGAGCCCTGGCAAAGGCATGCGCCTGGCTCCGGTGGAGCTGGACCTGAACCTTGCCCAGGCGTTCGCCCAGACCCGTCGTTGGGAGGCCTATGAGCGCCTGCTGCTGGATGTACTGGCGGGCGACTCGACGCTGTTCATGCGCCGCGACGAGGTCGAGGCGGCCTGGGCCTGGATCGACCCGATCCTGCAGGGCTGGGAAGCACATTTCCAGGCCCCGCGCCCCTACCCGGCCGGCAGCAACGGCCCCGAGCAGGCCAACAGCCTACTGGCACGTCATGGCCTGACCTGGCACCCCTAGGCTTTTCAGAGCCAATCGGTGCGCGGGCGGTTGAGCAGCGCCTCGAAGGCACCAGGGTCGACAGGCCGGCTGATGAGGTAGCCTTGCACCTCGTCGCAGCCGTGCTCGCGCAAGAACGCCAGTTGTTCCGGGGTTTCCACACCCTCGGCCACCACTTTGAGTTCCAGGCTCTTGGCCATGGCGATGATCGCCCGGGTGATGGCGGCATCCTGGCTGCCTTCGAGCAAGCCGCGAATGAATGCCTGATCGATCTTCACGTAGTCCACCGGGAAGCGCTTGAGATAGCTCAGTGACGAGTACCCCGTACCGAAATCATCGATGGCGAGCTTCACGCCAAGGGCATGCAACTGCTCGAACGCCGCGATGATGTGCTCAACGCTGTCCAGCAACTGGCTCTCGGTCAGTTCCAATTCCAGCAGGTGCGGCGCCAGCCCTGACTCTTGCAGGACCTGCCGGACCAGACTGACCAATTTACCCTGGCGCAACTGATACACCGACAGGTTGACCGACACCCGAATTTCCATGCCCTGGCGGCGCCATTCACAGGCCTGCGAGCACGCCTGGCGCAGGACGAACTCACCCATCGGTGCGATCAATCCGGTCTCCTCGGCCAGACCGATGAACTCGCCGGGCGGCACCATACCCCACGTCGGATGCTGCCAACGCACCAGAGCCTCGGCGGCGTGCAATTGGCCCGTACGCAGGCACAGCTTGGGTTGGTAGTAGACCAGCAACTGGCGCTCGTCGATGGCCTTGCGCAACTGGTTTTCCAGTTGCAGGCGCTCCAGCGTGCTGGCGCGCAGGCTCTCAGTGTAGAACTGGAAGTTATCCCCCCCCAGATGCTTGGCGTGCTGCTTGGCCATGTCGGCCTGGCCGACCAGTGCGTTGAGATCGAAATTGCCGTCAGCCAACAGACTGATGCCCACCGACGCACTGACCACCAGCTCATGCCCCCCTAGCCGTTGCGGCACACGTAGCTTGTCGAGCAGGCGCGTGGTGACGCGCACCAGGCTGGACAGGTTGGTGTAGCCATCGAACAGGATCGCGAACTCATCGCCCGACAGACGTGCCACCGTGTCAGCCTCGGGCACGGCATTGGCGATGCGCTGGGCCATTTTCTTCAGCAGTTGGTCGGCCAACTCATGGCCGAGGCTTTCATTGAGCAACTTGAAGCGATCCAGGTCGACGTGCAGCAAGGCCAGGCTACGGCCATTCGAACGCATGCGCTGCGCGCCCTCGTGCAGACGCAGGCGGAACAGCGCACGGTTGGCGAGGCCGGTGAGGTCGTCGTAATGGGCCAGGTAGCGCAGCCGCTCCTCCGACTCGCGGCGGGCCGACAGGTCGGTGTAGAAGCCGACAATGCTGGCGATTGCGCCGCGCGCATCGCGCACGCTGTTGAGCTGCAACCATTGCGGGTAAAGCTCGCCGTTCTTGCGCGCTTCCACCAACTCGCCCTGCCAACGCCCCTGCTGCTCCAACGCCTGGTCGATGGCATGGCTGTGGCGCCGCGCGTCGCGGCTGCACGACAGCTCCAGCGCGTTGCGCCCGATCAACTCGGCGCGTACGTACCCGGTCACGTCGCAGAAGGTCTGGTTGACCGCCAACAGCTTGTACTGCGGATCGAGAATCGCGATGCCTTCGCTGGCCGCCTCGAACACCGTCGCCGCCAAGCGTTGCTGCTCCTCCTGCGCCTTGCGCACGGAGATGTCGCAACGGGTGCCAAGCATGCGCAGCACCTTGCCGTCGGCATCACGCTCCACCGCCCGGCCGCGGTCCTCAATCCAGCACCAGTGGCCCTGGGCATGGCGTACCCGGTACTCCACCCGATAATCGTCGGTACGCCCCTTGAGGTGCTCGACCAGGGTCCGGCGTAACACCGGCAGGTCGTCTGGGTGCAAGCGCGGCTTGAGGTCGGCACGTACCGAGCGAACCTGCTCGGCATCCAGGCCGAACAGCGCATGCAGCTGAGTGTGGTGCACCTCGTCGGTGGCCAGGTTCCAGTCCCACAAGCCCAGCTCGCTGGCATCGAGCGCGAGCGCCAGGCGTTGCTCGCTCTTGCTCAGGGCCTGATTGGCCAAGTCCAGTTCATGACTGCGCTGGGCCACGCGCTGTTCAAGGCCTGCCTGGGCCTTGCGCAGTTCCTCTTCCGCCAGGCGACGCTGGCGCACCTCGGCGCTGAGCTGATGGTTGAGGTCCTCGGCGTGACGCTGGGCGGACTGCAGGTGCTCGATCAGCGACTGATTCTGGAAACGCCGCAGCAAGCTGCGCTCGAACAGCCGATTGACCTGCCACGCGACCACCACCAGCGCACCCAGCAGGAACAGGCCCAACCAGCCCCACCCACGCTGCTGGCCAGCATCATAGAAGAACAGGTACGCCACCGGCGGCAGCAGGCAGGGTATGGCAAAGCTGAGAAACGCCGGCAGGCTGACCGCATAGGCGACGCTGGCCGAAAGCGCCGCAGCGCCCAGCAAACCGAACACCCAGGCCTGCTGCACGAAGTTATCCACAGGCACCAGCGCGATCGCCGCACAGGCCAGGGTCAGGCCGCTGAACGCAGAGCCGGCCAGGAACATCCGCCACCAAGTAGGCTGGGCCTGGCGCGCCGGGGCAGCGGCCTCGAACGCCGCCACCTGGATCACCCGCAGCGCCACCAGCGCAAGCAACCAGACCACCCAGACGCTGACCAGCAGGTAGCGCTCAGGGGCCCATAACAGCCAGGCACAGAGCAGGCCGTTGAGCAGCATGAACAGCGTGGGCAGGAGCGATCCTTGGTACAACAGGCGGGTGCGCTCGATCGACAGCTCGGTGGCGAATCGCCGGCGAACGCTCCGTGTCGTCTGCGGCGGTACTCCCACCGCCATGCAATCCTGGGTCATATGGCTGGTTTCTTGTTGTGTTCTTGATATGGCTGACCGCAAATGTGCAGGGAGCATACACAAGCGTCGCGCCGGACCAAACTGCTGTACGTCATGATCTCGAAAATGTCTCGCCCGTCTAAGTGCGACCGCTCAACCACGCGGCCCGCGCTGGCACACCGATGAACGGTCGAGCCGACGCCGGATGATTTACGCAGGGGGCGTTTGCCCCTGCCCCCCGCACGGCCCTAGAATGGCTGGATGCACACAGATGACCTCTCCCTCCTGCTGAACTCCCTCAACGACGCTCAACGCCAGGCCGTAGCGGCCCCGGTGGGGCGCCAACTCGTGCTGGCCGGCGCTGGCTCGGGCAAGACCCGCGTGCTGGTGCACCGTATCGCCTGGCTGATCCAGGTCGAACAGGCCTCGCCGCACTCGATCTTGTCGGTGACCTTCACCAACAAGGCCGCCGCCGAGATGCGCCAGCGTATCGAGCAACTGCTGGGCATCAACCCGGCCGGCATGTGGGTAGGCACGTTCCACGGCCTGGCGCACCGCCTGTTGCGCGCGCACTGGCAGGAAGCGGGGCTGGCGCAGAATTTCCAGATTCTCGACAGCGACGACCAACAGCGCTTGATCAAGCGCGTGATGCGTGAGCTCGGTCTGGATGAGCAGAAATGGCCGGCCCGTCAGGCCCAGTGGTTCATCAACGGGCAGAAGGACGAGGGCCTGCGCCCGCGCCATATCCAAGCCAGTGGCGACCTGTTCCTGAGCACCATGCGCGATGTCTACGCCGCCTACGAGCAGGCCTGCGAGCGCGCCGGGGTGATCGACTTCTCCGAGCTGCTGCTGCGTGCACTCGACCTGTGGCGTGACCAGCCTGGCCTGCTGCAGCACTACCAGCGCCGCTTCCGCCATATTCTGGTGGACGAGTTCCAGGATACCAACGCCGTGCAGTACGCCTGGCTGCGCCTGCTCGGCGCCGGGGGCGACAGCCTCATGGCGGTGGGTGACGACGACCAGTCGATTTACGGCTGGCGCGGGGCGAAGATCGAGAACATCCATCAGTACACCGCCGACTTCCCCGACGCAGAGATGATCCGCCTGGAGCAGAACTACCGCTCCACCGGCGGCATCCTAAAGGCCGCCAACGCCCTGATCGCCAACAACAGTGGCCGCCTGGGCAAGGAGCTGTGGACCGACATGGGCGAAGGCGAGCCGCTGACGCTCTACGCCGCCTACAACGAGCACGACGAAGCGCGCTACGTGGTCGAGACCATCGAAAGCCTGATCAAGCAAGGCAACGCGCGTAACGAAGTAGCCATCCTGTACCGCTCCAACGCCCAGTCGCGGGTGCTCGAAGAGGCCCTGCTGCGCGAGCGCATTCCATACCGCATCTATGGCGGCCAGCGCTTCTTCGAACGTGCCGAAATCAAGAACGCCATGGCCTACCTGCGCCTGCTCGAAGGCCGCGGCAACGACGCAGCGCTCGAACGGGTCATCAACGTGCCGCCTCGTGGCATTGGCGAGAAGACCGTCGAGGCGATCCGCGACCACGCCCGCCACAGCCAGCTATCGATGTGGGAAGCCATGTGCCAGTTGCTCGCTGCCAAGGCCCTCAAGGGCCGTGCCGCCAGCGCGTTGGGCGCGTTCATCGAACTGATCGAGAGCCTCGCGGCGAAAGTCGCGGACATGCCGCTGCACCTGATGACCCAGACGGTCATCGAGCAGTCCGGGCTGATCATCTATCACCAGGAAGAAAAGGGCGAGAAAGGCCAGGCACGCGTAGAAAACCTTGAGGAACTGGTCAGCGCAGCGCGCAACTTCGAGACCACCGACGAGGACGAAGACTTGTCGCCGTTGTCGGCCTTCCTGGGTCATGCCTCGCTCGAAGCCGGCGACACCCAGGCCGACGAACATGAAGACAGCATCCAGCTCATGACCCTGCACAGTGCCAAGGGTCTCGAGTTCCACTATGTATTCCTGGTCGGCATGGAAGAGGGCCTGTTCCCGCACAAGATGAGCCTCGAAGAACCGGGCCGCCTTGAAGAAGAGCGTCGCCTGGCCTACGTCGGCATCACCCGGGCCATGCGCCAGCTGATCATGACCTATGCCGAAACCCGCCGTCTGTATGGCAGCGAGACCTATAACAAGGTGTCGCGCTTCGTGCGCGAGATTCCGCCGGGGCTGGTGCAGGAAGTGCGCCTGTCCAATAGCGTCAGCCGTCCGTTCGGCGGTGCCAAGGCGCCGGCCAGCAATCTGTTCGCCAATGCCAATATTCCGCAGACGGCCTTCAACCTCGGCCAGCGCGTGCAGCATGCTGTGTTCGGCGAAGGCGTGATCCTCAACTTCGAGGGTTCTGGCGCCCAGGCCCGCGTGCAGGTGAACTTCGCCGAAGGCAGCAAGTGGCTGATGCTGGGTTACGCCAAGCTCGAAGCCCTCTGAGGTGCGCCCGCTCCGTTGGAGCGGGCCCGCCGCCTTTGTTGAACCTTCATACAGCCGCTGTCCAACTTTCCGACTGTTAGGCAAAAGCTCGAAACATCTTGTCGCTGGTCATGTCTGCCCCTTCATGTGCACCATGGCGCGCGTGCAATCCACAAAATGGGAACCCCCAACTTATGCAACGTTTTCTTAGCATCGCTCTGGCGCTCTGCGTCAGCCTGACGCTGAGCCTCGACGCCAACGCCGCCAAGCGCTTCGGTGGCGGCAAGAGCTCGGGCTCCGCGCCGATCCACCAAACCCGCCAGGCCGCACCGGCCACGCCAGCTGCCGCCCCGACCGCTCCGGGCCGTGCCCCAGCCGCCGCCAGCGGCGCTTCGCGCTGGTTGGGCCCTCTGGCCGGTATCGCCGCCGGTGGCCTGCTGGCCTCCATGTTCATGGGTGACGGCTTCGAGGGTATGCAGATCCTCGACTTCCTGCTGATGGGCCTGGTTGCCTTCCTGGTGTTCCGCTTCATTGCCGCGCGTCGTCGTCAGCAGCAGCCGCAAGTCGCTGCCGCCGGCCACGCGCCGTATCAGCGTGAAGTGCAGCCTCAGGCCGCACCGCAGTCGATCTTCGGTGGTTCCGCAGCCCCTGCTGCCGCCCCAGTGATCAATGCGCCAGCCTGGTTCAACGAAGCCAGCTTCCTGGCCGCCGCCCGTTCGCACTTCCAGTCGCTGCAGCAGCACTGGGACGCCAACGAGATGGACAAGATCGCCGAATTCGTCACTCCGCAGATGCTTGAGTTCCTCAAGCGCGAGCGTGCCGAGCAAGGCGATGGCTTCCAGTCCACCTACATCGACGACCTTGATGTGCAACTGGAAGGCGTCGAAGATCGCGCCGACAAGACCATCGCCACCCTCACCTTCCGTGGCGTGTCGAAGTCCTCGCGTTTCGACCAAGGCGAAGCGTTCAACGAAAGCTGGCACATGGAACGCGCCCAGGGCGAAAACCAGCCCTGGATGCTGGCCGGTATCCGCCAGAACGGTTAACCGCCGCACGTTGCACACAAAACCCCGGGCCTGTCCCGGGGTTTTTGCTTTTGCCAGAGCGGGCTACTAGGGTATAACGCGCAGCGTTGTCATCAAGGCTAGAGGACGTGAACCGTGGAAGAAGTGATCGAACAACTCCGAGAAGCAAGCGAGCCGGTACCGGTACCGCTCGAACTTCCCGATGAAGATCAACTGGTCGAAATCGAAGAACAGCTGTTCATCAACATTCCTTTCGTATTCAAGGAATACCTGCTCACTGTCAGCGATGTCGTCTATGGCAGCTTGGAGCCGGTGACCGTTACAGACCCACAATCGCATACCTACCTGCCAGACGTGGCCGCCAACGCCTGGGATGCCGGCGTACCGCGCGACCTCATCCCGCTCTGCCAGGACGGCGACGACTACTATTGCGTGGAAGAAGACGGCACCGTGGTGCTGTGGTCCGGCGATGAAGAAATCGTCACCGAGGAGAGCTGGGAATCGGTTTGGCACTGGGCCCGGGACGTCTGGCTGGAAAGCTGAATGAGCATTATCCGCATAAAATAGTAGCCCATGGCCACCAACTGCGTAAAATCGCCAGGCTTTCTGCGCCTGGCGACATCGCTACCGCTCCATCCCCTCGGACGACGATGAAATCTTGCGCAGAAAGCGCTCGTTACGCTCAATGCGAATGATCGCGGTGGTTCTCCAGCGTCTCCAGCAAGGCAATCTGCATGCGTGTATGCACGCGGATGAACCAGCGCCATAGCAGGGCTACCACCCCCGCCGCCACCACCACGATGATCAGCAGCAGCTCGCTGGTCGGCAAGATGCTCGCCGACAGCGCCGCCAGCAGCAGGAAGATCACCAACAGCGACAACAGCGGAATCACCTCGGCGATCACCCGGCGCACACGCTGGGTATGACGCCCGGCCATCTCCGGCTTGACGCCCATTTCCGCCAGCAGCATCGACAGTGCCTTGAGCTTGCGGTACGCCGCGATCAGGAACGGCAGCGACAGCAGCAGCGCCGCGCCCCAGATCAGCGCCTTCTGCTGGCCGACGTCGACCACCCATTCACTCAGCCAAGCCGCGATGCGCCCGGCAAAGTAGCCGCCGCTGAAGAAGATTGCGATCACCAGCGCGAGATTGACCCCCACCTGCAACAGGATGCGCCGGATCATCGCCGCCAGCATGGCACCTTCACCCTGGGGCTGGATGCTGCGCAGCCATTCGCCGTACAACGACAGTACCCGGGACAGACGACTAGGGACGACCTTACCTAGGCGAATCGACAGCGGATCCGCCGCGCGGATCAGGTACGGCGTCAACAAGGTGGTGATGGCCGACACTGCGACGGCAACCGGGTAGAGGAAGTCGCTGGTGACCTGCAAGGTCATGCCCAGCGCCGCGATGATGAACGAAAATTCGCCAATCTGTGAAAGCCCCATGCCGACGCGCAGCGAGGTGCGTCCATCGTTGCCGGCAATGAACGCGCCCATGCCGCACGAGAGCATCTTGCCTAGCACCACGGCCAGGGTGATCACCATGATCGGCCAGGCATACTCGATCAGAATCGCAGGGTCGATCATCAGGCCGATGGCGACGAAGAAAATGGCACTGAACAGGTCGCGAACCGGCTCGATCAAACGTTCGATCTTCAGCAGCTCGCGCGATTCGGCCATGATCGCGCCGATCAGGAAGGCGCCCAGCACCATGCTGTACTCGAGCTTGACCACCAGCAGGCAGAAACCGAAGCACAGCCCCAGCACGGTGATCAGCAGCATCTCGTTGCTTTCGAACTTGGCCACATAGGCCAACAAGCGTGGCACCAGCAGAATACCGATCACCAGCGCGACGATCATGAACAGCGATAGCTTGCCCACGGTGGAGAACACTTCACCCGAACTCACCGTGCCGCTGACGGCGATACCCGACAGCAGCGCGATGATGCCAATGCCGAGGATGTCCTCGACGATCAATACCCCGAAGATCAGCTGGGCGAAGCGCTCGTTCTTCATCTTCAGGTCATTGAGCGCCTTGACGATGATGGTGGTCGAAGAGATCGCCAGGATCGCGCCGAGGAACAGCGAGTCCATGGTGCTCCAGCCGAACCAGCGGCCGATCTCGAAGCCGATCCAGATCATCAGGACGATTTCCAGGAACGCCGCGATGAACGCCGTGGCGCCCACCTTGAACAACTTGCGCAGGCTGAATTCCAGGCCCAGGCAGAACATCAGGAAGATCACGCCCAGTTCGGCGAGGGTCTTGATCGTGTCCTCATCATGGATAAGCCCGAAAGGTGGGGTGTGCGGGCCAATGATGAAGCCAGCGACGATATAGCCCAGCACCACTGGCTGCTTGAGACGATGGAAGAGAATGGTCACCACCCCGGCGACCAGCATGATCACCGCCAGGTCCTGGATGAAGCTGATGGCATGCATGGCGTGAATACTCCTTGTCTCGATGCACGGGCCGACCACTCCTCTGCCAGATCGCTCTGAAACTGGAAGCAGACACATACTGTAGTGATAGGTGGAAAAGCCCACGTTGCATGGGTGCTGTCAGGTTAACATTGCGTCTCGCTGCACATTGCCTGTGCAATATGCGGAAACAGATCGGCAGATCCAGCGCCGCTGGTGGCAAGATCGGCGTGACGACGGCGCGTCAGGCGACGTCCCGTAACAGGATGGGAAACCTCAAAGAGGGGAACAGAAGTGTCAGCAGATACCCGCCCCGTTTCAGCGCAACCTCACCGTGAGCTCACTATGGAACCTGGAAACGCCCAGTTGTCGATGACTGTCCTGATGACCCCGGACATGGCCAACTTCTCTGGCAACGTACATGGCGGCACCCTGCTCAAGTATCTCGATGAAGTTGCCTACGCTTGCGCGAGCCGCTATGCCGGCAGCTACTGCGTGACCCTGTCGGTGGACCAGGTGATCTTCCGCGAGCCCGTGCACGTGGGCGAGCTGGTGACATTCCTGGCCTCGGTCAACTACACCGGCAATACGTCGATGGAAGTAGGCATCAAGGTGGTGACCGAGAATATCCGCGAGCGCTCGGTACGCCATTCCAACAGTTGCTTCTTTACCATGGTCGCGGTGGACGATAACCGCCGCCCGGTGCAGGTCCCTCCCCGCCAGCCCGAAACCGCCGAAGAGAAGCGCCGCTTCCTGCAAGGCCAGCAGCGCCGCCAGATCCGCCAGGAACTGGAGCAGCGCTACCAGAACCTGAAGGCCGATTCGATCTGATCGGCAACACCACTCGTTGGCTTAACACGGTCTTTGTAGGAGTTCACCCAGCCCTGCCGGGCTGCGCTGTCGTGCAGAGAACTGATTTCGCAAGCGCGCCGCGTACCCTGTGGGAGCGGGCTTGCCCGCGAAGCAGGCGACTCGGTGTATGGCACCGGCTTCGCCGGTGTTCGCGGGCAAGCCCGCTCCCACAGGTACCTGCTAAATCAAAAAGTTATGTGTAGTTCTATGAGAGCGGCCTTGCGCCGCGATGGGCTAGGCCCCGGCAAGGCCGCTCCTACAGTGCGCGCCACCTCGGCTCAGAGGTTGATCCGCTGCGCCTCGAAGCGCACCCGCGGATGGGCGATACGGTCCTGGGCCCGCACCGGCTGCAACTCGTAGCTGGCGCAGGCCTGGGTTTCGAGCAGCACCTCATGCACGGCAGCTGCCGTGAACTCGAAGGCCTGCACCCAGTCATCGCCCAGCAGCACGCGGGCCAGGAACAGGCCCGAGGTCAGATCGCCAACGCCCACTGGCTGGCGCGGGAAGGCCAGCAGCGGCCTGCGCAGGTGCCAGCTGCCTTGGGCGCTCACCAGCAACATCTCGAACGCATCCTGCGCACGACCGGGGTAGTTCAGGTGCTTGACCAGCACCACCTTTGGTCCACGGGCCAGTAGGCTGCGGGCCATACCCACGCAGTCCGCCAGCGACTCGGCGCGGCGGCCACAAAAGCTGTCCAGCTCCAGTTGGTTGGGGCAGAGGATATCGGCCTGTGCCACGGCCTCGTAGAGCAGGAAGTCGCTGACCTCGGCCGGAACCACGCAACCCTTCTCGGCATGCCCCATCACCGGATCGCACAGGTACAGCGCCTTGGGGTTGGCGGCCTTGATCCGCGCCACCCCAGCCAGGATCGCCCGGCCCTGCTCGGCACTGCCCAGGTACCCCGACAGCACGGCGTCACAGTTGCCCAACTCGCCGATATTGCAAATGCCTTCCACCAACGCAGGAATTTGCGCTGGGGCGAGCACTTCTCCGGCCCACTGTCCATACTGAGTGTGGTTGGAGAACTGTACGGTGTTGAGCGGCCAGACATTGACCCCCACCCGCTGCATGGGAAACACCGCGGCGCTGTTGCCGGCGTGCCCGAAGACGACGTGGGACTGGATGGCGAGCAGGTGCGGCGTACGTTTCATGCAGGAAGTTTCCGAAACCATGTGAAAAATGTGCGGCCCGCAGTATGAACCCGAATGCCATCTGTACGACAGGCCAGAGACGCAGTTAAGCTGGATCGACCTGTCTGGAGCGAACGCAAATGCTGACCCTGGAAAACCTTTTCGTCCTGATGCTGGTGGCGACCGCAGGCGCCTGGCTGTGGCACAACCATGGGCTGCGCGAAAAGGCCCTGGCGCGGGTCAAGCAACATTGCGCCAAGCTCGACCTGGAACTGCTCGACGACGCGGTGGCGCTCAAGCGCATCGGCTTCGTGCGTGACGCTAACGGCAAGAAACGCCTGGCGCGCATCTACAACTTCGAGTTCACGGTCACCGGCGAGCAGCGCCACCCCGGCACGGTCACCCAGTTCGGGGCACACACCCTGCACATCGAGCTGGCTCCCTACCCGTTCGAGATCAAGACCCCACCACGTACCGACAATGTGATCGAGATGCAGCAGTGGCGCCAGGAACATAACCGCTGGCGCAACTGATCAGCTGTGCAGCCTGCACGCTGCCAGCCCCGCTTGCAGGTCTGCCAAAGGCTGTGGCGCATCGAAGATCAGCTCCAGGCGTGAATCCTTGCGCCATTCGCTCGGCTGCCACTGCACATCGGCACCCGCGAGGGTGTTGAACGACTGCCACCCGCCCGGACTGTGGATAACCCCCTTGGCACGCTGCCACGCCCAGTGATGCAGAAAGCGTTGTAGGTGCGCCAGATCGAAGCGCTGCGTCGGGTGCCAGCGCCAACCGACACTCCAGCCGCCCTCGCCTGCCTGCGCCTGGCAAATTGGCTGGGTGGGGTCTGTCCACAATGCAGCCGGGACGATAGGTGAGTTGTCCACAGGCAGCCTGGAAAGCGCGGCTGTACGCTCGCCGACGGTGGAAAAACCTGGCAGCAGATTCAGCGGCAAAGTACCTTGGGTAGTCCAAAACGCCCGAATGTCCGGCAAGGCCTTGGTTATCAACAGGCGATGCGCGTCGTCCACAGAGTCCGACTTGTTGAATACCAGCAGCGCAGTCATTGCCAATGCCGCTTGCTGAGCCTGCGCCAGACGCTCACCGCGCGCCAGCGCTTGAGCGTCCAGCACCATCAGCAGAGGCTGCACAGCCAACACTCCCGCCCAAGGCGACTGCCCCAGCTGCTGCAACAGTTGAAGCGGATGGCCGAGCCCCGAGGGCTCGATGAACACCCGGTTCGGTCGGGCTTTGCGCAGTAGTCGACCCAAGCCGACCTGAAAGGGCATGCCGTTTACACAACACAGGCAACCACCGGCCACCTCGCCGATGGCGATACCGTCGTCATCGCACGCCAGCAAGGCAGCATCCAGACCAACCTGGCCGAACTCGTTGACCAGCACCGCCCAGCGCTCGCTGGCCGGGCGTTGTGCCAACAGGTGGCGAATCAGGCTGGTCTTGCCGGCGCCCAGGGGCCCGGCGATCACGTGGGTGGGAATGTTCTGCAACATCGTCAGGTGGCACCTTGTAAGAGCGACGGCGTGCCCGCGATAGGAGCATTGAACGCGTCGCGGAGCAAGCCACGGCTGTCCCCTCAGCCCAACCAATCCAAGCTCAACAACAAACGGCGTTGGCCAACAGGGGTCAGCGGGGACCGGTGGATAAGCCCCCGGCCCTCGTTGCCTTGCCACTTCTCACCCTTGAGCAATGCCACCTCGCCAGTCAACAGACGCTGAATGTTATCCACAGGCGGCGGAGCGCTGAGCAGGCGTCGTCGATCGATCATGCCCTCTTCAAGCCATTCGCTCCCCGCACCGCTGTAGGTGGTCAACAATCGCAGCGGCACATGGTCCACGTGAAAACGTGGGCACATGGCGCCGTCCAGCACCCGCAGGCGCAAGCCAATGCGGCGGGCCCCCAGCAGGCAGGTGTACGCCGCCACCAGCCACTCGACGTCGGCGACGAATCCTGCATAGCCATGCAGGTCGGCCGCCTCACGCAGCAAGCCCTCAAGGCGAGGCGGCTGTTGCTCGTCCACATCGATTTCTCGCTCGTCGGCCAGCGCCTGGCCCAGGCTGAGCACCAGCGCAGCGAAATCCTCGACTTGGGCCGGCAACTGCCGCTGCCAGATGGCCAAATTGACGTCGTCGCGCAAAATATCGGTCATCACCTGCGCCGAAGTCGCCATCACCTGGCAGATATCCACAGACTTGGGCGCCAACCTCACGCTGCCATCTCCTCGATCCAGGGACCGAACGGGTCCGCCAAGCCCCGCCAGGCCATCGGACCGAGAGCCATTTCCTCGTCGCTGAGCAAACAGGCTTCCAGCGCTGTGGATAATTTTTCGAAGTCGATGTTCTGCCCGATGAACACCAGCTCCTGCCGGCAATCACCGCTCTCGGCGGACCAGTGCTTGAGGATTTCTACGGTGTCGGCCTCATCCTGTGGCCACTGCTCCCGTGGCACGAACCGCCACCAACGCCCGGCCAGGCCATGGCGCATCATGCCGCCAGCCTGCGACCAACTCCCAGCCTCCTGGTACTTGCTGGCCAGCCAGAAGAATCCCTTGGAGCGCAGCAGCCGACCGTTGCTCCACGGCTTGTGGATAAAGTCGAAGAAGCGCTGCGGATGCAGGGGACGACGGGCCTGCCAGGTGGTAGCGGCAATGCCGTACTCCTCGGTCTCCGGGAGGTGCGTGCCGCGCAACTCCTGAAGCCACCCCGGCGCCTGGGCAGCCTGCTCGAAGTCGAACAGACCGGTGTCGAGGATGCGCGACAAAGCCACCTGACCCATCACCATCGGAACGATCTGCGCTCGAGGGTTGAGGCGACGCAGGATAGCCATGAGTTCTTCACGCTCAGCTTGGCTGATCAAGTCGATCTTGCTCAGCAACAACACATCGGCGAACTCTACCTGCTCGATCAACAAGTCGCTGATCGAACGCTCGTCCTCCTCGCCCAAGGTTTCACCGCGGCTCGCCAAGCTGTCGGCCGCCTGATAATCGTTCAGGAAGTTCAGGCCATCGACCACCGTGACCATCGTGTCCAAGCGCGCCATGTCCGATAGGCTGCGACCTTGCTCGTCACGGAAGGTGAACGTCTCGGCCACCGGCAGCGGCTCGGAAATACCGGTCGATTCGATCAGCAGGTAATCGAAGCGGCCCTCGCGTGCCAAGCGTGCCACCTCTTCCAGCAGGTCTTCGCGCAAGGTGCAGCAGATGCAGCCGTTGCTCATCTCCACCAGCTTCTCTTCAGCGCGGTTCAAACTGACGTTGCGCTGCACCTCGCTGGCATCGATGTTGATTTCGCTCATGTCATTGACGATCACCGCGACGCGCAAGTCGTCGCGGTTACGCAGGACATGGTTGAGCAATGTGCTCTTGCCGGCACCGAGGAAGCCGGAAAGTACGGTGACAGGTAAGCGGTTGGGCATGGCGGACCTCATCGGGCAGGTGCATTCGAAACGATGCGTTGCACAATGTTATAGTATAACAATACACTTTGGCCAAGCCGTTCCCACCGAACGGTTGTCTGGAGAGCGTCATCGATGAAATTGTCCTGTGCCTTGGCACTGCTGGCCGCACTGCCGCTGCCCTTATTCGCCATGCCCCGCACCGACCTGGCGCTGTGCACGCGCAGCGCGACCCTACTCGCCTGCCAGGACCACAAAGGCAATTACTACAGCGTGCGTACCGAAGGCAGCACCTTCTACCTGCGCGGCTACGAGCAGGCCAGCAAGCGCCTGTGGGCACAGACCAACAGCCGCTATGGCGCGTTGACCTTCTTCACCGGCCTGGCCAGCGACGGCGAGGCCTGGGTCGGGTACAGCCGGCGCATCGGCTGGACCACGCTCAACCGTGTATCCAGCTCCAGCGGCCAGCGCTTCGATCTTCATTGCAGCCTCATCGGCGGTTGCCGCTGAAATTACCTTCCAGGATGTATGCCATGACCCACTTCACCCTCCCTGATATCGCCGCACAAAGCAGCGAGCAATCCCTGCCCCTGGATTGGGTGGGGATGTGCGGTATCGCCCTGCCCGTACAGTTCGAAGGACGACACCTGAACGCATACGCCGACGCCGGCGTCAGCCTGGATGAGGGCAGTGCCCGCGGCATTCATATGTCGCGGTTGTACCTGGCACTGGAACGGCTGGAACAGCAAGCCTTGAGCAGGCCGTTGCTACATCAGGTGCTGGAGTGTTTTCTGGCCAGCCACGAAGGCCTTGCAAGACGCGCCTACCTGCGCCTGCGGTTCGCTCACATGCTCAAACGCGCCGCACTGGTCAGCCCGCTGGCCGGCTGGAAGCAGTATCCGGTCAGCCTCGATGCACGCCTGGAACACGAAATGTTCCACGTGGAACTATCCGTAGACATCCCCTACTCCTCCACCTGCCCCTGTTCGGCGGCCCTCGCCCGGCAACTGATTCAGGCGCAATTCGAGCGGGACTTCACGGCCACCACACTGGAGCGGCACCGCGTACACCAATGGCTGGGCAGCAGCACCGGCATCGTCGCCACACCCCACAGCCAGCGCAGCTTGGCCAAGCTACAGGTGCGTCTCGACGCCGATGAGTTTCGGCTCACCGAGCTGATTGACCAGGCTGAAGCTGCTCTCGGCACTGCGGTGCAGACGGCAGTAAAACGCGCGGACGAGCAGGCATTCGCCTTGGCCAACGGCCAAAACCTGATGTTCTGTGAGGATGCGGCGCGGCGCCTGCACCTGGCCTTGCGCCAGGCGGATGGGGTCAGCGGATTCCGGCTGCGCGTGGAGCATGCAGAGAGCCTGCATGCCCACGACGCGGTGGCCACCAGTCAGTGGCGCTGGTAATCAGGTGCGCGGCTTCACGCTACCGCAATCACTGCCCAGCCAGACCGCCCGGGTGTCCATGCTGCCCTGCTGTTGCACACCAGAGGCATTGAAGGTGCCGTTCACCTTGGTCAGGAATTCACGGTCGCTGAGGAAGGTCGCCTGCCCCTGTCCCTGAGCCTTGGGGCAGCTGAACTGGAACTTCCACACATTACCCGTGCGTTCGGTAATCTTCTGAGTGCAGCCGGACTGGGGATCCTGCAGCGGGATGTCATCGGTCTTGACCTGCTCCGGTGTCAGGCACGAGCGCACGCCCTTGCCGGCCACGGTGATGCCTTGCTTGGCCAGCACACCCTCCATCATCGCCCGTTGCTCGGGCGGCAGGTTCTTCAGCTGGCCTAGCATGAACTCCATGTCCGGCAGCGGCTTGCCATCGACCTGCATGTTGCTGGTGGTCAGCTCCCACAAGCCGGGTTGCAACATCTGCGCGTGCACCAACGGGCTACCTAATCCCAGGATCAGGGCAAGCAGTGGCAGACGATTCTTCATGGATCAACGCTCCTCGAAATACCGGCACTGGCCGGACTGTGCCGTTAGACGTCATTTTAGCCCGCGGGTTGCAGCCACCCCCATGAACGTGATCTGTTAGGCAGCAGTACTCTCGGCAAGCAGGATGCGTATGGATTACCACAGCCCCTACTTCTTCGGTTACGTGCTCGGCCTGATCCATCTCATCGGCATCATCGCGGCCTTGCACGCGGTGTTCACCGTGCGTACTGCCCAAGGCGCGATCGCCTGGGCAATGCCACTGTTCTTCATTCCCTATCTGGCGCTGATCCCATATCTGGTCTTCGGCGCCCGTTCGTTCTATGCGTATATCCAGGCGCGACGTCAGGCCAACCAGGAAATGCACGTGGCTATGGCCAGCCTCAACTGGCGGCCTTGGGTCGAGGAGGCCCTGACCGCTCGCGAGTCGGACAGCTATGCGGCGCTGCGCGCGATGCCCAAGCTGGGGCGCATGCCATGCCTGGCCAACAACCAGGTCAAGCTGCTGATCGATGGCAAGGCCACCTTCGAGGCGATCTTCGCCGCCATTGAGCATGCCCACGACACGGTACTGGTGCAGTTTTTCATCATCCATGACGACGTACTTGGCCAGCAGTTACAGCAGCTGTTGCTGCGCAAGGCCGCCGAAGGGGTGCGGGTGTACGTGCTGTACGACCGGGTCGGCAGCCATGCCCTGCCCGCGCGCTACAGCCAGACCCTGCGCGACGGCGGCGTGCAGATCCAGGCGTTCGCCACGCGCCGAGGCTGGTTCAACCGCTTTCAGGTCAACTTCCGCAACCATCGCAAGATCGTGGTGGTAGATGGCCTGACAGGATTTCTGGGTGGGCATAATGTGGGTGACGAGTACTTGGGGGGCCACCCACAGCTATCGCCTTGGCGCGACACGCATGTTCAGATCAGCGGTCCGGTGCTGGCCTGTTTGCAGGAGTCGTTCGCCGAAGACTGGTATTGGGCCACGCGTCAGTTGCCACCGCTGATCCTCCCCGACACATACCCTGAGGATGGCGTCCTCTGCCAGGCCCTGGCCAGCGGCCCGGCCGACCCACAGGAGACCTGCGCGCTGTTCTTCCTCGAAGCCATTCACTCGGCCTCCCACCGGGTATGGATCACCAGTCCCTACTTCATCCCCGACGAGGCGGTTTTCGCCGCCCTGCGCCTGGCAGTGCTACGCGGCGTGGATGTGCGCATCCTGATCCCCTCGCGGCCCGATCATCGCATCGTCTACGCCGCGTCCAGCCTGTTCGCCTTCGAGGCGGTACGTGCGGGAGTGCGGATGTTCAGGTATCAGCCGGGTTTCCTGCACCAGAAAGTGGTACTGGTGGACGACGAAGTCAGCGCCATTGGCAGCGCCAACCTGGATAACCGCTCCTTCCGCCTGAATTTCGAGATCACCCTGCTGACCATCGACCGCGCCTTCGCCGATCAGGTCGAGCAGATGCTGCTGCATGACTTCGAGCACGCCAGGGAGATCAGCGCCGAAGACAGTCGCGACACCCATCGCTTGCAACAACTGGGCATGCGTATCGCGCGGCTGATTTCACCGATCCTGTAAGCCTGCGCCGGCCCCGCGCAGGGGCCCGGCAGCGCCCAGGCGATCAGCGATAAAGGTCCTCACGGGTCCACGGTAGGTCATGCCGACCGTCAGCGAACGGCTTCACCGCGAGGATCTGATGCAGGTTGATCCAGCCCTTGGTAAAGGCATAGGCGCAACCGGCCAGGTACAGTCGCCAGATCCGCAAGGTCTTTTCCGGCACCAATGCAGCAGCGCGCTGCAACTGGTTCTCCAGGTTCTCGCTCCAGTGGTTGAGCGTCTTGGCGTAGTGCAGGCGCAGGCTCTCCACATCCACCACCTCCAGGCCTGTCTCGCAGATGCTCGCGGTGATCATCGACAGATGCGGCAACTCCCCATGGGGGAAGACGTAACGGTCGATGAACTCGCCCGCACCACGGCCCACCGGACGGCCATCGATGTGCTTGGCAGTGATGCCGTGGTTCATCACCAAGCCCCCTTCGCGCACCGCACCGAACAGGCGCTGGCAATACAGTGCCAGGTTGGCATGGCCGACGTGCTCGAACATCCCGACGCTGACGACTTTATCGAAGCGGCCGTCCTGCGGCAGGTCGCGGTAATCGAGGATCTGCAAGTCGACCTTGTTGGCCAATCCTTCGTCCTTCACCCGTTGCCGCGCTAGTTTCAGTTGCTCCTTGCTCAAGGTGATGCCGAACACCTTGGCGCCGTACTCGCGGGCAGCGAAGCGCGAAAGGCCGCCCCAGCCGCAGCCGACATCCAGCAGGTAGTCGCCGTCTTGCAGGCGCAGCTTGCGGCACAGGTGGTCGAACTTGTCCTGTTGGGCTTGGGCCAGGGTATTGTCGGGCGCCTTGAAGTAGGCGCAGGAATAGACCATGTCCGGGTCCAGCCATAGCTGGTAGAACGCATTGGAAAGGTCGTAGTGGTAGGAAATCGCCTCAGCGTCCGTGCGCTTGTCGTGAGCGGTGCGCACCGGCAGTACGTCCTGTTCGTCCTTGAGCAGTGCTTCACTGAGTTCGTCGCAGACGCGAATGACCTCGCCGATATCCCCCTCAAGCTCAAGCTTGCCTTCAACGAACGCCGAGCCAAGCTCGTCCAGGTTAGGGTGCGTGAGCTGGCTGATCAGTTGGGGCTCCTTGACCAGTATGGTGACCTGCGGGCTTGGCCCAAGATCGAACTGATTGCCATCCCATAGCTTCACGCGCAAAGGCAAGTGCAGGCTCTGCAACGCAGGTGGAAGTTGCGCAAGCATTCATGACCCTCCCTTCATTCTGGACAGGACATCGCAGCGTTACTGTTGCGACGCCATCGGATGAGGGTAGTTCATTCGTACGAAGTTTCCGGTCATCACGACCGTGCTGCGCAGGGCCTGGAACGCTTGGCCAGCAGATTGTATGCAGCTTATCCCGCTCGGACTGACCTTGCCCACTGCACTGTCTCACATCCCAGTCGCCACCGGCTCAGAAGCCCTGCACCAGGCGGCGATGGGTGTGGATAGGATGGCGATGCAGATCTGATCCTCTGACGCCGGCCAACATGGGCACGTCGGTGTAAACTGCCGGCGTGCCCGCGTTCTTATTGGCCTTTCACGCCGCCCCGCTGGTGAACCTCGACGCCAGGAACGGCGTGATATCCAGCGGCAACGCCTCATTGTGGATAACTTTGTCCAGCACGACCCCAGTGATCGCCGAGGTCAGAATGCCGGTACGGAAGTGTCCACAGGCATTGAAGTAGCCCGCGACATTATCCACAGGTCCGAGGATCGGCAGCTCGTCCGGCGATCCCGGCCGCAAACCGGCCCAGGTGCGTTTAAGGTTCACCTGCGCCAGCTGAGGCACACAGCGCACGGCACCCTGCACCAACGCACTGATTTCGGGGAAGGTGTTGCTGACATCGAAGCCCTTCTCCTCGGTAGTGCTGCCGATCAGGATTTCACCGTTGTCCTTCTGCGCCATGTAGCAGTCACTGGTGGTGATGCAGCCTTCAAGCAACTTGGGCAGCCGTTCGGTCAGGACGATCTGCCCTTTCACCGGCTTGACCGGAATGCTCTGCCCGGTCGCCCATTCGCTGAGTTGCGCCGCCCAGGCGCCAGCAGCATTGATCAGCGTATCGCAGTGAAACTCGCCCGCCTGCTCGGTGCACACGCCCTGGATACGCCCGCCCTGATGCAGCACGCCACTGACATCAACGTTGGGGTATAGATCGACACCGTTCTGCCGCGCCGCTTCGAGAAACGCATCGCCCAGGCGAAATGGGCTGACCTGGTGATCGCACAGGAACTCCAGAGCGCCATTGGCCCGCAACGTGACAGCAGGTTCCGCCGCGCGCAGGGCCGCCCGGTCGAGCCAGCGCACCTGATCGGCCAGGTGGGGAATTTGCCGCACGATATGCTCGGCGTAGCATTGATCCTCTTCGTCCTGGAGGATGTACTTGAGCCCGGTACGTTCGAACTTGAAGTCCATGCCGTGACGCTCGATCAGTTCGCGATGCAGCTGTGGATACATCGCATTGGACTGCAACGCAAAATCGAAGAAACAGTCCGGCAGGATATGCGGCGTGCTTGCATCGACCACCACCGCTGCACCGTTGGCCTCGCGCTTGCTGAGCGAGGACATCATGCGAAAGAAAATCACCCCGCAGCCAAGCCCCACTGATTCACCAATGGCCCACAATCCGCCCGCCGACGCACGGGTCGCGTTGCCTGGACGCTTGCTGTCGATCAGCGCGATACGCAAATTGCCGCGCTTGGACAGCTGGTAGGCGCAAGAGGCGCCAATTACACCGCCGCCAGCGATGATGATGTCATAGTGTCTGGTCATGTTCAGGCCTCCGTGCCTAGTGCTTCGAATGCCGAGAGCGGGATGGGGTCGACCGGGAAACGCGGGCGCAGCCAGCCTACGTCCTGGCGCCCGGTGGCGCTGCGCAACCGATCGCTGCAATAGCCCACGCACATACGCCCCTGGCAATCGCCCATGCTCACCCGTGTGCGCATTTTCAAGCTAGCCATGTCTTGCACACCCTGCTCCAGCGCCTGGTCGATCTGCTGGCGGGTGACGTGCTCGCAGCGGCAAATCACCGTGTCAGGCTGTGGCAGTTCGAGCTGTGCGGTGCCGCGCGCGGTGTAGCGCTCGACACCCGAGCGAAAGCGCATGATCGCCGCCAGCTTGCCCAGGTAGCGCTCACGCTTGTCGAGGGCCTGCTCGGCATCCAGCGTGCCCCTCTGGTGGAGCATCGATACGGCGGCAATCCGCCCAGTCAGCATGGCGGCCTCGCCGCCACGGATACCGGCCATGTCGCCGGCCAGGTGAATGTTCGGCTGGCTGCTCTGTTGCCAGACCGAACACTCCGGGCGCAGGTATCCCTCTTCGCTGAACCCATGGGCAAGGCCCAGTTGCTGGCTCAGTTGGGTACGCGGTATGAAGCCGTAGCCCACCGCGAGGGTCTGCACCACCTCACGTTGCACGCGGCTCATGTCCGGTTGCCAGTCGGTGCCATACGGCGCCACGCTGACCTCGCGCAGCTCGTTGTAACCGCCTGCGCCGACCACGCCCCAGCCGTAGTGCATGGGGATACCGTTGAGCTTCAGGTAGGCCAGCATGCTCAGGCCGTCGAGGAACAATTGGGGCTTGTTCATCAGTGCCAGGCTTTCACGCGCGATACGATTGAACGCGCAGGCCTCGTACACCCCGGCCACCTTGGCACCAGCGGCGTGAAGCTGACAGGCCACCAGCGCCAGCAAAGGGCCGGTACCAGCAATCAGGGTGCGCCCAAGCGGCTTGACCACACCGCTCTTGACCTGCAGTTGCAGCCCACCGAGCAACATCACGCCCGGCAAGGTCCAGCCGGGGAACGGCACGTTACGTTCATGACAACCGGCCGCCAGCAGCAAGGCGTCGTAGTCGATCGCATGCAGCTGTTCATCGGCATCGAGCACCATCAGCCGCTGTCCGTCCCCCCCGACGACGCGATGGTTCAAGCGCAGCTCGATGTGCTCGGCACTGGCGGCGAAATCCCCGTGCAGTGCGTTCAGGGCCTTGGCATAACGGGTGCCCAGGTAGCCGAGGTCGACCCCGGCGCGCAGCGGGCCGCGATACACCACACCTCCAGGCCGCGAGGCCTCGTCGAGCAGCAAGCTGCCAACACCGTGCTCAGCCAGTTCGATAGCCGCGCCCATGCCGGCAGCGCCGGCACCGACGATCACGGGACGCAGGCTCATGGCTGCACCTCCCCGCAGACGCGATTGACCAGGGTTTCGACCTGCATGCCCGGCTGCACAAGCGTCTGGCAAGCACGCCGCTTCGGTCGACCGTCGATCTGTACCAGGCAGCAGTGGCACACGCCCATACCGCAAAAAGCACCGTTGCGCTGACCGTGGTCATCACGAGCGACCTGCCGCAGGCCGACGGCATTGAGCACACTGAGCACGGTCTCGCCTGCGGCGGCAACTACTGGGTGGCCATTGAGCAGCAGGGTGATACCGGGGCGCTCAAGGGGCTGAATGTCGTGGAAACGCTCCATTTTCTGCATGACGTTCTCATCCTTGGTGATACACGGACTTGGCAAAGTACGGCAAATGTAATGGCGATCCATTGACCTGTGCCGTGATGGCACTCGCGAAACCTCCCCCGACGCACGCGCATCGAACAAGCATTGACAGCCCCGGCAGCGCTTGATAATAATCCCGCACGTTGTACGACAACAGATAACAAAAATAACAACGAGCGCCCCCACCATGTCGACATCCGCCACGCGACACGTCCGTTTCCTGCATCCGCTGCTTTGCCCGGTAAACCTCTACGGTAAGTTGCCGCCCCCCCTGGTCAGCTGACCCCGGCTCCTCAAGCACGTATCGACTGGCCCATTCCGGGCTGGACACCTACCGCCCATAACCTGGCGCCTGCGCGCAACGGGACGGGCTGCCACACCCTCAGGGAGCACAACAATAATGAAAATCGGCCAGACCCTTCCCCTTCCCCTTGCACTGCTCGGCGCCAGCGTCTTCGCTAGCCTGCCTGCCACCAGCCAGGCAGAGGGCTTTGTCGAAGACGCCAAAGCCACGCTCGGGCTGCGCAACTTCTACATCAACCGTAACTTCACCAACCCCAGCAACCCGCAGAGCAAGGCCGAGGAATGGACCCAAAGCTTCATCCTCGACGCCCGCTCCGGGTTCACCCAAGGACCGGTCGGCTTCGGCGTGGATGTGCTGGGCCTGTGGTCGGTGAAACTCGACGGTGGTGGCGGCACCTATGGCACCGGGCTTCTCCCACGCCATGACGATGGCCGCCCAGCCGATGACTACGGACGCCTGGCAGTAGCGGGCAAGGCGCGGATCTCCAAGACTGAACTGAAGATCGGTGAGTGGATGCCGGTGCTGCCAATTCTGCGCTCGGATGATGGCCGCTCACTGCCGCAGACCTTCCGCGGCGGGCAGATAACCTCCAACGAATTCGCCGGCCTGACCCTGTACGGCGGGCAGTTCCGTGGTAACAGCCCACGCAACGACGCCAGCATGGAAGACATGAGCTACGGCGGCGCGCTGTCTGATCGCTTCAACTTCGTCGGCGGCGAATACACCTTCAACCAGAAGCGCACCCTGATCGGCTTGTGGAATGCCGAACTCAAGGACGTCTACCAGCAGCAATACGTGCAGTTGAGCCACAGCCAGCCGCTGGGCGCCTGGACCTTGGGCGCGAACCTCGGTTATTTCCACGGCGACGACGACGGCGCAGCACGCGCAGGACAACTGGACAACAAGACCTGGTCGGGCATGTTCTCGGCCAAGTACGCCGGGCATACCTTCTGGGTTGGCCTGCAACGGGTAGATGGCAACACCTGGATGCGGGTCAATGGCACCAGTGGCGGCACCCTGGCCAACGACAGCTATAACTCCAGCTTCGACAACGCCGAGGAACGTTCATGGCAGCTGCGCCATGACTTCAACTTCGTCACCGTCGGGGTGCCGGGGCTGACGCTGATGAACCGCTACATCAGCGGCGACAACGTGCACACCGGCGCGGTAACCGACGGCAAGGAATGGGTGCGCGAGACCGAACTGGCCTACGTGATCCAGAGCGGGGCGTTCAAGGACTTGAGCGTGAAATGGCGCAACTCGTCGATTCGTCGCGATTACAGCAACAACGAGTTCGACGAGAACCGACTGATTTTCAACTACCCGCTGTCGTTGCTGTAACTGGCGTTTGGCCAAGCGGGCGCGGAAAAGCCGCGGCCCGCTTGGCAGACGAGACACAGCAGCCTGGCCCGAATGCAGCATTGACAACGCCTGAAAGCGCTGCCGATAATCTTAGTCATACGACAACTTACAACAACAAACAATACGAGCCCGCCATGACCACCACTCCCCTCAAGCGCCTGCTGCTCACCGGAGCCGCAGGCGGCCTGGGCAAGGTCCTTCGCGAACGCCTGCAAGGCTACGCCGACGTCCTGCGCCTTTCCGACATCAGCCCCATGGAGCCCGCCCGCGGCCCGCACGAAGAAGTCGTGACCTGCGACCTCGCCGACAAGGCGGCCGTACATGCTCTGGTCGAAGGCGTGGACGCCATCATCCACTTTGGCGGGGTCTCCACCGAACACGCCTTCGAGACCATCCTCGGCCCCAACATCTGCGGGGTATTCCATGTCTACGAGGCCGCGCGCCAGCATGGGGTCAAGCGCATCATCTTCGCCAGCTCCAACCACACCATCGGCTTCTACCGCCAGGACGAGCGCATCGACGCGCACTCGCCACGCCGCCCGGACAGCTACTACGGCCTTTCCAAGTGCTACGGCGAGGACATGGCCAGCTTCTACTTCGACCGCTACGGCATCGAGACCGTGAGCATCCGCATCGGCTCGTCGTTCCCGCAGCCACAGAACCCTCGCATGCTCTGCACCTGGCTGAGCTATGACGACCTGGTGCAACTGATCGAGCGCGGACTGTTCACCCCCAACGTCGGCCACACCATCGTCTACGGCGCCTCCAACAACCGTACGGTGTGGTGGGACAACCGTTACGCCGAACATTTGGGCTATGCGCCCAAGGACACCTCCGAGGTGTTCCGCGCCGCCGTCCAAGCCCAGCCAGCGCCCGCCGCCGACGACCCGAGCATGGTCTACCAGGGCGGCGCCTTCGTCGCGGCCGGCCCCTTCAACTGATCGACCCCAGAGGGGCTGCCCATGACGTGCGAACTGATCCTCGACGCCCGCAACGGCACCGGCGAGAGCCCGGTGTGGCACGCCGGCGAACAGGCCCTGTACTGGGTCGACATTCCCGCCCGCCAGCTGCACCGCTGGCGCCCGGCAGACGGCGCACATCAGGTGTGGCAAGGCGACGAAATGCTCGCCTGCATTGCCCGCGGCCCGCAGGGCTGGATTGCCGGCATGCAGAGCGGCATCTTCGAACTGCACGCGCAGGCCGACGGGCGCCTCGCCCAGACGCCGTTGGCCAGCGTCGAACATGCCCAGCCCGGCATGCGTTTCAACGACGGGCGCTGTGACCGCCAAGGCCGTTTCTGGGCTGGCACCATGCAAATGGACATGCAGCAGGGCGCCAGCGTCGGCGCCTTGTACCGCTATGACGGCGAACATCGACTGCATGTGCAGCACGGCGGGATGATCGTGCCCAATGGCCTGGCCTTCAGCCCAGACGGCAGGCGCATGTACCTGTCCGACTCGCACCCGGACGTGCAGCAGATCTGGGCGTTCGATTACGACACCGACAGCGCCACCCCCTACAACCAGCAGTTGTTCGTCGACATGCGCGACTACCCCGGCCGCCCGGATGGCGCTGCCATCGACCAGGATGGCTGCTACTGGATCTGCGGCAACGACGCTGGGTTGATCCACCGGTTCACCCCACAGGGGCGCCTCGACCGCTCGCTTGAAGTGCCGGTGAAAAAACCGGCCATGTGCGCCTTCGGTGGCGCCGACCTCGACACCCTGTACGTCACCTCTATCCGCCCTGCGAACACCGATCTCGGCGACCAGCCGCTGGCGGGCGGGGTATTTGCCCTCAATCCTGGCACCAAGGGCCTGGAGGAGCCTGCCTGGCAAGGCTGAACGCTGCGGCCCACACACTTGCACGACCGAAACCAGATAATAAAAACCACGGAGTTTCACCATGACCTTCAAACGCAAGCTGCTTCTTGCCGTACTCCCCCTGACCTTCAGCCTGGCCATGCCGGCCTCGGCGCTGGACATCAAATTCGCCGAGATCCACCCCGCTGGCTATCCCACCGTGGTCGCCGAACAAAACATGGGCAAGAAGCTCGAGCAGGCCACCAATGGCGATATCACCTTCAAGATGTTCGCAGGTGGCGTACTCGGCTCGGAAAAGGAAGTGATCGAACAAGCGCAGATCGGCGCCGTGCAAATGACCCGCGTCAGCCTGGGTATCGTCGGCCCGGTGGTACCGGATGTGAACGTGTTCAACATGCCGTTCGTGTTCCGCGACCACGCCCACATGCGCAAGGTCATCGACGGCGAGATCGGCCAGGAAATCCTCGACAAAATCACCGACTCCCCATTCAACCTGGTGGCCCTGGCCTGGATGGATGGCGGCTCGCGCAGCCTCTACACGAAAAAACCCGTGCGCAGCCTGGAAGACCTCAAGGGCATGAAGATCCGCGTGCAGGGTAACCCGCTGTTCATCGACATGATGAACGCCATGGGCGGCAACGGTATCGCCATGGACACCGGCGAGATCTTCAGCGCCTTGCAGACCGGGGTGATCGACGGCGCCGAGAACAACCCACCGACCCTGCTCGAACACAACCACTACCAGAGCGCCAAGTACTTCACCCTGACCAACCACCTGATCCTGCCGGAGCCGGTGGTGATGTCCAAGACCACCTGGAACAAACTCACCCCCGACCAGCAGGCGCTGGTGAAAAAGGTCGCCCGCGAGGCGCAGATGGAAGAGCGCGTGCTGTGGGACGCCAAGTCCGCAGCCAGTGAAGAAAAGCTCAAGGCCGCCGGCGTCGAGTTCATCAGTGTCGACACCAAGCCGTTCTACGACGCCACCGCCCCGGTACGCGAGAAGTACGGCGCGCAGTACGCCGACCTGATGAAGCGTATCGACGCCGTACAGTAACTTCGCCCCTTCCCAGACGACCCTGGCAGTGCGGCGAACGCCGCACTGCCGTTTAGGTGACGCCTATGAAATCGCTTCTCCTCAGCGTGAACGACACGCTTTACCGCTGCTGCATCTGGATCGCAGGCCTGTCGATCCTGAGCATGGCGCTGATCATTCCCTGGGGCATCTTCGCCCGCTACGTCCTGGGTACCGGCTCCAGCTGGCCAGAGCCGGTGGCCATCCTGTTGATGGTGGTGTTCACCTTCATCGGGGCCGCCGCCAGCTACCGCGCTGGCGCACACATGGCAGTGACGATGATCACCGACCGCCTGCCACCACTACAGCGCCGGCTGGGCTCGGTGCTGGTGCAAGTGCTGATGGTACTGGTCTGCGTGTTCATGACCTGGTACGGCACGCAGCTGTGCATCACCACCTGGAACCAGTCGCTGGCCTCACTGCCGGGCGTGCGAGTGGGCATGACCTACGCGCCGATTCCACTGGGCGGCCTGCTGACCTTGGTGTTCGTGCTGGAAAGGCTCCTGCTGGGCGATCAGAGCGAACGCAAAGTGATGCGTTTCGACCAACTCGAAGAACGCGAAGGAACGGCATAAATGGACGCAGTCATTCTGTTGGGCAGCTTCATCGCGTTGATTCTGGTGGGCATGCCGGTGGCCTATGCCCTGGGCCTGTCCGCGTTGATCGGCGCCTGGTACATCGACATCCCGTTGCAGGCGATGATGATCCAAGTGGCCAGCGGGGTTAACAAATTCTCGCTGCTGGCCATCCCGTTCTTCGTGCTGGCCGGCGCGATCATGGCCGAGGGCGGTATGTCGCGTCGGCTGGTGGCCTTCGCCGGGGTACTGGTGGGGTTCGTGCGTGGTGGGCTGTCGCTGGTCAACATCATGGCCTCGACGTTCTTTGGGGCCATCTCCGGCTCATCGGTGGCCGACACGGCCTCGGTGGGGTCGGTGCTGATCCCGGAAATGGAACGCAAGGGCTACCCGCGCGAGTTCTCCACGGCGGTAACCGTCAGCGGTTCGGTGCAGGCGCTGCTGACCCCACCCAGCCACAACTCGGTGCTGTACTCGCTGGCTGCTGGCGGTACGGTGTCGATCGCTTCGCTGTTCATGGCCGGGGTGATGCCTGGGCTACTGCTCAGCGCGGTGATGATGGGCCTGTGCCTGATCTTCGCCAAGAAACGCAACTACCCCAAGGGCGAGGTGATCCCACTGCGCCAAGCGTTGAAAATCGCGGGTGAAGCGCTGTGGGGCCTGATGGCCATGGTGATCATCCTTGGCGGTATTCTTTCCGGGGTGTTCACCGCGACCGAATCGGCAGCCGTGGCAGTGGTGTGGTCGTTCTTCGTGACCATGTTCATCTACCGCGACTACAAGTGGCGCGACCTGCCCAAGCTGATGCACCGCACGGTACGTACCATCTCCATCGTGATGATCCTGATCGGCTTTGCCGCAAGCTTCGGCTACGTGATGACGCTGATGCAGATCCCCTCGAAGATCACCACGGCGTTCCTGACCCTGTCGGACAACCGCTACGTGATCCTCATGTGCATCAACTTCATGTTGCTGCTGCTGGGCACGGTGATGGACATGGCGCCGCTGATCCTGATTCTCACCCCGATCCTGCTGCCGGTGATCACCGGCATCGGCGTGGACCCGGTGCACTTCGGCATGATCATGCTGGTGAACCTGGGTATCGGGCTGATCACTCCGCCAGTAGGCGCGGTGCTGTTCGTCGGCTCAGCCATCGGCAAGGTGAGCATCGAATCGACGGTCAAGGCGCTGCTGCCGTTCTACCTGGCACTGTTCCTGGTGCTGATGGCGGTGACCTACATCCCAGCCATCTCGCTGTGGCTGCCTAGCGTCGTCCTGTAATCCCGTACGCCCGGTAGGCGCGGCCTCGCTCGCGCCTACGGGGCGGCGGAGCACTGGCGAGCTTTTCTGCGAATGGACCCTGCACATGGCTGTGACCGCTTCTGCCCCACCACTATTGCCCCGCAAGCTGGCCATCGCGCTGTTGGCACTGCTGGCCTGCTCGTTCGCCGCCAACCACATCGCCGCACGCATCGCTTTCGATGACGGTACCGGCGTGTTGCTGGCAATCCTCTGCCGCTCGGGCATCACTTTCCTGGTCCTGGCCTGCCTGCTGATGTGGCAGCGCCAGGCGCTGGGCCTGCCGCGTGGCACACGGCGCTGGCAACTGCTACTGGGCCTGCTGATCGCCACCCAGAGCCTGTGCCTGTATTCGGCAGTGGCACGCATTCCGGTGGCCCTGGCGCTGCTGGTGGGCAATACCTTCCCGATGCTGCTGGCGCTGCTCACTTGGGCCCTGGGTGGTGCGCGTCCCACTGGCCGCACCGTGCTATTCATGGGCCTGATCCTCTGCGGCCTAGTGCTGGCGCTGGATGTGCCGGCACGTCTGGCCGACGGCGCTGAGGCCAACCCGCACTGGGCGCTGGGCGTGAGCCTGGCCTTTGGCGCGGCCTGTGCGTTCGCCTGCGGCCTGTGGATAACCGACCACAAACTGGCCGAGGTGCGCGGCCCGGTGCGCAGCTTGCTGACCTTGCTGATCGTGTTCACCAGCATGCTGGTGGCCGGCGCCAGCGGCGTGATGCCTGCGGGCTTATCACCTCCGACCAACCCTGCCGGCTGGGCGGCCCTGGCCAGCCTGGTGGTGCTGTACGGCGTGGCCTTCACGTTGCTGTTCGTCTGCGTGCCACGGCTGAACATGGCGCAGAACGCACCGGTGATGAACGTCGAACCCATCGCCACCTTGCTACTGGGCTGGGCGTTGCTCGACCAGCAGCTGGGTAGCCTGCAACTGATCGGCGGCGCCGTGGTGGTGTGCGGCATCGTGCTGCTGACCTACCGCCGAGCCAACTGACCCCTGTGTGACAAGGAGCCTTCGATGGCCGTGCCCCTGCTGCACCTGCAAGACCGCCTGACCCGCTTGAGTCTGGCCCCCGACATAGGCGCCAGCCTGGTCAACTGGACGGCGAAGCGCACAGGGCAGGCCCTGCTGCGCCACAGCGATGCCGCAGCGCTGGCTGCCGGCACCCCACGCCGCCTGGGCTGCTACCCCTTGGTGCCTTGGTCCAACCGCATCGGCGAAGGGGGCTTTGCTCGCCCCGATGGCTGGCAGGCCCTGCCCCGCAACACCGAGCACGACCCCTATCCGATCCACGGTAGCGCCTGGCAGCAGGCCTGGCACGTCGAGCACCACAGCGAGCAACGCGCGCGGCTGACTCTCGAAACCCAGGTGCCGTTCGCCTACCGGGCGACGCTGGAGGTGACGCTGCATGAGGGCTGCCTGAACCTGGCGCTAGAGGTGACCGCGCTGGGCGAGGTAGCGAATTGGTTTGGCCTGGGGCTGCACCCCTACTTCCCGCGCCACGCCCAGACCCGCTTGCAAGCGGCGGCGCAGCATGTATGGCTGGCTGAGCAGGATCAGTTGCCGTCGCGCCAGGCTTCGCTGCCCGATGACTGGCAGTTCGAGCCCATGGGCCCGTTACCTGCCAGAACAGTCGATCATGGCTTCGGGGGCTGGCCAGGACACTGCATCATCGAACAACCGGGCTATCGCCTGCGTTGCAGCGCCAGCGGCACCGAGCACTTTCTGCTGTTCTGCCCAGAGGGCAAGGATTTCTTCTGCTTCGAGCCGGTCAGCCACCCGGTCAATGCCCATCACTTGCCAGGGCGGCCAGGCTTGCGGCTGTTGCAGCCAGGGCAAGACATGAGCTTGGGGTTCAACGTGCAGTACCAGCCTGAGTGAACACGGTGCCTGTGCGGCCCATCGCGGGGTGTTCCACGATGGGCCGCAGCGATTATGCCAACGCCTCAGCGCTCACCGGCACAGCCGGCTTGGCCGGTTCGGCCAACACCTCGCGCGCCACCTTCCACACCAGCAACGCGGCGATCACGTCGAACACTGCCAGCACCACGAACAGCGGGCTGTAGCCGATTTGCGTGACCAGCACGCCGAACACCAGGGTGAACACCGCCGCCCCCAGGTAGCCGCACATCCCACCCATGCCGGTGGCGGTGGCCACCTGGTCCTTGCTGAAGGAGTCCGACGTGATCGAATACAGTGCTCCAGACAGCGTCTGGTGAGCGAAGCCACCGATGCACAGCAGAAGAATGGCAGTGTAGGGGCTTTCCACCAGGCCGATGCAGGCCGGCCCGATCATGCAGCTGGCACCGAACACCAGCACCATCTTGCGCGAGGTGAACAGCGAGACCTTGAAGTAACGATGGAACAGCGGGCTGAGGTAGCCGCCCAGCACGCAGCCGATATCGGCCGCCAGGAACGGCAACCAGGCGAACATCGCCACTTCCTTGATGTTCATGTGTCGCTCGGTCATCAGGTACAGCGGAATCCAGGCGTTGAAGGTCTGCCAGGCCGGCTCCGACAGGATGCGTGCCGAGGCGATGGCGTAGAAGTTGCGGGTCTTGAAAATCCGCTTCCAGGCGCCCTTCTCACGGGCTTCTTGTTTGAAGTGCGCTTCCTGGCCAGACAGGATGTAGTCGCGCTCCTCGTTGCTCAAGCGCTTCTGGTCCCGCGGGTGCTTGTAAAGCAGCATCCACAGCAGGGTCCAAACGATGCCAGAAACGCCCACCAGCACGAATGCCAACTGCCAGCCACTGTGCAGGATCGCCCACACCACCAGCGGTGGCGCCAGCAATGCACCGAGGGAAGAACCGATGTTGAACCAACCAATGGCCACCGAGCGCTCCTTGGCCGGGAACCATTCGGTGGTCGCCTTGACCCCGGCCGGCAACCCGGCCGCCTCGGTCATGCCCAGCAACCCACGCATGAATGCCATGCTCTGCCAGCCCGAGGCCAACGCCGCGCCCGCACAGGCCACCGACCATGCCAGGGCGAACACGGCAAAACCCAGCTTGGTGCCGATGAAGTCGATGAACCAGCCGGCGATCGGCTGCATCAACGCGTAGCAAACCTGCCAGGCGGCGACGATCTTGGCGTATTGCTCGGTACTGATGGAAAGGTCGCTCATCAAGGTGGGCGCGGCCACCGACAGCGTGTTGCGGGCGAGGTAGTTGACGACGAGTCCAGCCGTGACAAGGCTGACCATCCACCAACGGATGCCTTTGATCTTCATGGTTCACCTGGCTTTTGTTTTTAGAGGTGTGGTGATTTGGCTCAAGGACCGGCAGGGTCAATTGAGACAAATTGTTTCAACAAGGAGAGTAACAAGTGATAGGTCGTCGTACAACATAATCTTGTTCGCGACGCTACGGCCTGAAAATCGGATAAATCCACATTGGTTGTACGATCACATCATCCCGTACAGGTCGATTAACCGGTGATGGGTGATCGCCTTGGCTTAAGCCCGCATAAACGGTTGTGGGCACAGCTCGACGTCTTGACGCCCATCAGGCCCTTGCTGAAAAGCCACGACGGCATCTCATTTTTTTGTGGGCCGAGCCGATAGCTTTCCAAGTGCTGAACCGCCCATCCTCTGGAGACCGCCCGTGAATGTAAGAAACCTCAACTTGGCGCCCCGAGCTGCGCTTTTTTTCTCGCTGATCGTAGCGCTCGTGGTTGTGCTGGGTATTTTCGCAGTGGTCCAGATGAGCAAGCTGCGTGACATCGAAAAAGACGTCGAGCAGAACTGGATGGCCAGTATTCGCCAAACCGCGATAATGAACGCTTCGATGCTTCGCCTGCGCTTGGAAACGCAGCGCGCGCTGGCGGACCCGCAAAGCCTGCAGAAAACCATCGCAAACTTTCCTGACTATCGTCAGGTGATGGCAAATGCCGTCACCAATTACGAGCCGCTCATTGCCAGCGATCAGGAGCGCACCTTGTTCTCTGCCGTGAAAACCAGCGCGCAGGCCTATCAACAGCAGTTGGATCTGCTCGAGCCCATGATGCAGGCTGGCGACATTCCCGGGGCGGTCAACCTGGTCGCCACACGTATTCGCCCGTTGACCAGCGGCATGGAAGAGCAGATCCAGGCACTCACCGACTTCAACAACAAAGGTGCCGCGCAAGCCGGCGAGACTGCGACCAACATCTATTCATCAGGTCGCTGGCTGGTTATCGCCATCATTGTCGCAGTGGTGGCGCTGACGATCGGCCTGGCCTTGGTGCTGACCCGAAGCATTACCTCGCCAATCAGTGCTGCATTGTCCGTGGCCGAGCGCATCGCCAACAGCGACCTGTCGAAGGACGTGCAGGCCAGCGGGACCGATGAAGCCGGCAGACTGCTCCAGGCATTGGCGCAGATGCAGCAAAACCTGCGCAATACGATTGTCCAGATATCGGACTCTTCGACACAGCTGGCCTCGGCCTCCGAGGAAATGACAGCGGTCACGGAAGCGTCGAGCCGCGGCCTGGTCGCGCAAAACGACGAGGTCAATCAAGCCGCGACGGCAGTGACCGAGATGAGCGCAGCGGTGGATGAGGTCGCCCGCAATGCAGAATCCGCCTCTCAAGACTCCAAACGTACCCAAGGCTTTACCCAAAGCGGCCAGGAGCGGGTCGCGCAGACCTTGAAGTCGATCCAGCGCCTGAGCGGTAACGTCGAGCAGACCAGCGAACAGATCCAAGGGTTGTCGGAGCGCGCGCAAGATATCTCCAAAGTCGTGGAAGTCATCCGTGGCATTGCCGAGCAAACCAACCTGCTGGCCCTCAACGCGGCAATCGAAGCGGCACGCGCGGGTGAACAGGGGCGTGGCTTTGCAGTGGTCGCAGACGAAGTCAGGGCGTTGGCGCATCGCACCCAGCTGTCGACGCAAGAGATCGAGCAGATGATCGCGACGATTCAAGCCGACTCCGAGAATGCCGTGCAGGCGATGAACACCAGCCGTGACTTGGCCAACCAGTCTTTGGGTATCGCCCAGCAAGCCAGCAGTTCCCTGGATGAGATCGCCAGCGCGATCACGCAAATCAATGAGCGTAACCTGCAGATCGCGACGGCGTCTGAAGAGCAATCGCATGTAGCGCGTGAAGTGGACCAGAACCTTTTGCGCATCCGCGATCTCGCCTCGCAAAGCGCCGCCGGCGCGAGCCAGACCGCAAGCGCGTGCAGCGAGATGTCGCAATTGGCGGTCAACCTCAATCAACTGGTCACGCGTTTCGTGGTCTGACCCACCCGTGCCTCACCCGGCGAACGCATGACAGCCGTTTGCCGGAGGATCAGCGGGCACCTTCATGGGGGCCACTTGCCGAAGGCAACGTGACCCCGTGATACAGCTTTCGGCGCCACGCGCACAATTGCTTGAAGCAGATGCATCCAAAATGAAACCTGGCGGGTAGTGCTTATCAGGCAGCCGACAATTGGCTGGCCCATGACCCCACAGGAGTTCATCACATGCGCATAAAACCCGCTTTCTCCGTATTGGCCGCCTGCTGCATGCTGGGCGCTGCGAGCGCCCATGGGCAATCGGCGCTACCCGAGGCAGTCAAGGTGCCCGATGGCCACCGCGTCATGCTCGAAACCGTCGGCGTCGGCGAAATTACCTATGAATGCCGCGACAAGGCCAATTCGCCCGGCCAGACCGAGTGGTTCTTCGTCGGCCCCAAGGCGGTGCTCAATGACCGCACCGGCAAGCCTGTGGGGGACTACTTTGGTCCGCCGGCCACTTGGCAGGCCAAGGACGGTTCGAAAGTGACCGGTACGCAGCTTGCGGTGGCACCTGCGGCCAAAGGCGATATTCCGTACCAACTGGTCAAGGCCAACCCCGCTGAAGGCAAAGGCGCCATGCAGGGGGTCAGCTATATCCAGCGCCTCGCTACCCGGGGTGGGGTGGCGCCGGCCATGGACTGCACGGCGCAGAACAAAGGCACGCAGCAGGTCGTCAAGTACCAGGCCGATTACGTGTTCTGGTCGGCCAAATGACCGGGGCCTAGCGGCAGTGCGGCGATTGATCATCTACGCTCTTGGGCGAGCCCCTGGCCAACAGGCCAGGGTATCGTCCGACCTACGCTGCCACGGAAAGCTGCCTAATTGAATTCGCCCATTGCGCCTTTCGACTTCGAAGGCTGCCTCGCCGCCTGTGCTCAGGGAGACCGCCGAGCGTTGCAGGCACTCTATGAACACGAGGGTTCTCGTTTGCTCGGCGTGGCCAAGCGAATCGTGCGCGATCAGGCCAGTGCAGAGGACATCGTTCACGATGCCTTCGTACGTATATGGACACGCGCCGCCCGCTTTGATCCGCAACGGGGTTCCGCTCGGAGCTGGGTCTACAGCCTAACACGTCACCTGGCGCTGAACGCGGTGCGTGACAGCCACTGGGAAGCCTCTATGGATGATGCCGACATGAGCGCCATCGCGACGCTGGCAGCAGACACTGACGAGCTGCACCTTTGGTCCGGCTCGGCAAAGATCTACCGCTGTCTGGAGCGCCTACAGCCCGCCGCACAACGCTGCATCCTGCATGCGTATGTGGACGGCTGTAGCAACGCGCAGATCGCGGCCCTGCTCGACGCGCCCTTGGGCACGGTAAAGGCCTGGATCAGGCGAAGCCTGAAACTGCTGCGAGCGTGCATGGGATGAAACCTACCCCTGAGGATGAAAGCCCCGAAGCACTCGATGAGCTGGCGGCCGAATATGTGCTGGGCACCTTGAGCGGCGAGCAGCGTACCGCGCTGATCGCGCGTATGAACACCGAGCCGGCTGTACGCGCCGCAGTGGACGGCTGGGAGGCTCGCCTGCTGAACCTGACCGCGTTGGTCGAGCCCGTAACCCCCACCAGCCGCTTGTGGAGCCGGATCGAACGCAGCCTTGACGAACTCAAGGCCCCGCTGCAACGCCCCATCAGCAGGTGGCGCCGGCTTGGGCTCTGGCAGGGCCTGGCCGCTGCCGGGCTCGCCGCCAGCCTGGTGCTGAGCTTGGCCCTGCTGAGCAAGGCGCCACCTGTGACCACCTACATGGTAGTGCTGGTAGCACCTTCGAATCAGGCCCCGGGATGGGTCGTGCAGGCGAACGATGCGCGCATGATCGAACTGATCCCCCTTGCGCGTGACGACGTACCAGAGGGCATGACGTTGCAGTTCTGGACCAAGGGTGATCAGTGGCGCGCACCGGTTTCGCTGGGGTTGGTCAGGCCAGGCGAAGCCTACCGTGTGCCGCTCACTCGTCTGCCTGCGCTTGAGCCCAATCAGCTGTTCGAGCTGACCCTGGAAAAAGCCGGGGGCTCTCCTACCGGCGCACCCACCGGACCCGTGAAGTTCATCGGCCGCGCGGTGAAAGTCATCTGAGCTGGGGCAGCACCACACTAGAAACGCTGGGGTTCTCACGATTCATCCGGCTGATTGCACGCGCTTTCAGGCAGCTTGACGGCTTCATAGCCAATCCCCTGATCTCGGCAAGTGCTGGTCCAGCGGACTCACGTAGGCTTCGCCAAGTAATCGATGAACAAACGGAACAATTCAGCGTTGGTCGATATCTCGAGGCGTTGATAGATATTGTGCTTGTGCACTTTCACCGTGCCATCCGAGATGTTGAGCAGCGTGGCAATCGAGGCATTGCTATGCCCCTGCAACAGCAGCTTGGCAATGTAGCGTTGCGTGCCCGTCAGTCGCCCCTGCAAAATTTCGACGAAAGCATCTTCAAGCATCACGTCGCCAGGTTGTTCTTCTTTGAGGCTACCTGAATAGCTCAACTGGCAATGCTTTTCGAACAGTGCCGTAATGACCGGCCCAAGTGCGGTCAGCGCTTGCATTTGCGACGCGGTGAACGGCCCGTTACGCAGGTACCTCATCACCGAGTAGACGATCGCCACCTGGGGACGTATCGGGATGATGAATCCTACTTCTTCGATGGCCGTGCCATGCTCGGAGGACACACAAGGATGAATGTCCTTGGATATCGAGAATCCCGACGAAAAGAAACTGTCCGGGGCCAGATCCGTCATGCGCCATAGGCCAGCTGGATGACCGTTCACACACGCCACATAGAACGGATCGAGGAGATAGCCACCGCGAAGATAGGCGTTGAGCGTCCTTTCAGTGACGGACTGGCCATAACCGTTGTGTACCAGGATAGCGCCTTGGTTGTACTGGAAAAGATAACCGCAGCTCATGTCGAACGAGACTTTCTCACGAAGCAGAGCATCCATGGACGCCCCAAATTGCTCAGTCCCCAAAGCCAAAACGACGGAGGACAGCGCTCTCGCCTCTTCGATTTTCATGATCACCACGCAGCTGTTCTTGAGCCCTTGCCGATGTCATCTGGTTTTTTGCAGAAAACCTGAAGGTTTGCTCAAGGCACTTTATCGACTCGTCCAGATGATTGCGACACCGCAGCGCCGAAGCTGAACAATCCGCAGCGCCGATGACGCTGCGGATAAACTCGATGCCGTTGTCGGATCAAGCCGCTTCGGCGCTGGCCCGGAAAGTGCCGGCCGCTGCCGCCTCATCCTGCAGTCCCATCTCCCTGGCTCTGGGCACCGCGAGCCAATAGGCCAGCACCATCGCAATCAGGCCGCCGGATAGCTTGCCGATGATCAAAGGCAGAATCAGCGACGGCTGGAAGTTTGCCGAGAACGCCATATGGTCGCCAAAGGTGAACGCGGCGCAGACCGAGAACGCGATGACCAGGACCTTGTCCTTGGGCGGCATGTCACTGACAAGGCGAAACATCGCCAGAATGTTGGCAGATGAGGCGAGCACGCCGGCAGCACCGACCCCCGACATACCGAAGCGAGAGGCAACCTTCTCGATGGGTTTGGACAAGAAGCGCTTGAGCAAATAGACCATCGGAAAGGCACCGCACAACATCAGCCCGATATAGCCGGCAATTTCGAGCGCACGGAACTGATCGTCAGCGTCGGCAATGATCGGAGCGAACCCCCAGCCACCAAAGACCGAGCTGAAGAAGCCGGTGAAGTACTGGACTATCGAGGCAACCAGCACCAGCACCACCGAGATGTACATGAACTGCCCAAGCTTGAGGAACAGGTAGACCATCACGTTAGGGAAGTACCGAAGTGCAGCAGCCAGCGCGATACAGAACAGAATCAGTGGCATCAGGTTGCGCAGCAGCATCGGCAGCGTGAAGTGCAACGCCTCGGTGGCAGCACCGGTGGTCGCAATGTCAGGCCGGACATTCAGGCCCAATGTCTGCATCATCATGGCGATGATCATGATGCTGATGGGAATGGTGAGCAGCCCAGCCATGATGCCTAAGGCCATGTACTTGTGGTCGATTTTGCGCAGCATGGCCAGACCGACAGGGATCACGAAAATCAGGGTGGCGCCGGACTGGAAGCCGGTGATCAGACCCAGAATCCAGCCTTCCGGCGTCTGTGCGAGCGCCTTGGCCAACTGATAGCCGCCCATGTCGGATGCAATGAAGATGGGGCCAGCTATGCCAGGATCAGCGCCGATGAGCTGGAACAGCGGCGCGATCACGTGGCTGATGCCACTGGAGATGAAGGGAATGGCGGCCATGATACCGGCCACGGGGATGAAGATCGGCCCGATGCTATGCAGCCCGGCAATGAACTCCTGGCCCAACTCGCTTTCTGGATTGATCATGGACGCAACGGCACCGATAACCGCGCATATCATGATCACATAGATGACATAGGTGCCTATGTTTTCCATTTGCTGCCTCATTCTTGTATGTGTTGTTCAATGGCAGGACTGAAAGGTATTTAGTCGTTGTTTTTGTGAGTGAAGCTCGCGAGCCCACGAAGGTTCGCCGAGGTCAGGCTAGTGCCAGCCCGCCGAGCGTGTCCATATATCAACCGGTATACGCTCATTTAACTAATTGATTTATAAATAAAATTTGTAATTTCGGCGTGGCGACGGAGGACCAGCGCCAGCGCGGTATGCCGGTGAAGACGTCGATCATGCGCCCTCGGAAGGCATTCAGGCAGTCCGACAGCGAACCTTCAAGCAACCGGCAAACCTGGAAAACGCCGCCGCCACTATGCTCGACTCAATCACCAGCGCCCATGGCACCTTCCGGCCGCTTCGCGCTGAATGGTATGGGCAGCCCTTGGATGTCAGCGTTGACGGGGGAGATGGCGCATGACTGGACAACGCCATGCAGTGGAGGAACAGCGAGCCGCCATGCGCGGCGTTTCCTCGACTCGCTGGGCGCAGACGCTACCGGGGCTTGAGCACGCTTTGCGCAACGACATTGCAATCGTTAGCTGCATAGCCTCTGCTGCGTACCGGACGCCGCGATTCCACGCCGAACGATCCGACCCAAGGGAAAACGCGCCATAACGTTCCGAGACGACGTTTGAGTACGCTGGAAACGCCCATAGGCCTAGTGTTGTCGAATAGCAAATCGCCCCCTGCGCATCAAGAATGCCAAGGGGCGATCCGCTGAAGTGGTTGACTCAGTCAGTCAAACTTCATATTGAGCGTCGTACCGCCGGACAACTGGCAGGTTCCGGTCGCGACACTGCCTGGCATGGTGTAGCTGCACGTCAGCGAATTACCTTTGCTGCCCTTAGCTGTGATCTTGTTATTGGCATTCTGGCCGGTGAAACGTTCACCCTTGTAAGTAACATCTAACTGACCGCCGCGGCTAAGGGTGCCGTTGCTTGCGGAGAATTGGCTATTCGGCTGTGCCAAGTAAACCGAGTAGAAATCCTTACTGGTGTAGCTACCCGCACAGCCAGAAAGTGCTGCTGCAGCAAGCGCCAGGAGGCCGGTACCGAACAATTTGATCATCTATCACTCCTTCAATAAACCAGACGGACGGATAGGCCGTCGAAGACAACACGGCGATCTTGCCGTGCTTGCCTGTCGTTAACCTGTCGCGCCAGTGCGCTGGGCTCGACTGGTACACTTTCAAACCTGCCCACGGCCACAGGTAGCACCTTGAAAATTTTGCTTGTTGAAGACGAACTTGAATTAGCATCATCGCTGAAAGAAGCGCTGGGCCGTCATAATGTGGTCGTTGATCACGTGACCTCGCTCATGCAGGCTGCCGGCGCGTTGGCCGATTACCCTTACGACGTCGTGGTATTGGATCGCCAGCTCTCGGATGGCGACGCCCTGTCTTTACTGAAGCAGTGGCGGACAAACGCAAATCCCATTCCTGTGATTATCTTATCGGCACGGGGCGACTTGGCCGACCGTGTAACAGGCCTTGATGCAGGTGCTGACGACTATCTCGCCAAACCGTTTGAAGTTAGCGAGCTTTTCGCCAGGATCCGAGCGCTAGTACGACGCCCTCTCAATATTCAGCACGACTTGGTGAGTTTTGGCCGTTTGGTCTTTGACTACTTAAGTGGGGAGGCGACGGTGGGCGGCAAAACCGTGCTGCTTACTCGCCGAGAAACCTTGGTTCTGGAGCTCCTACTCCGCCGATTTGGCCGTGTCATTGCACGAGGCGCATTGATGGAAGCCGTCTTTTCCATTGATGACGAGGTGCAACCAAATGCTTTGGAAACGCATGTCTCCAGGCTGCGTAAAAAACTTCTAGAAGCCGACAGTGGGCTAGACGTGACGGTAGTCAGAGGCGTTGGCTACTTCATAAGGGAAAAACAATGATCTCTTTGAAGCCCCGCTCCCTACGCTGGCGCCTCACACTGCGTATCATTGCAGCACAAATTGGCATCATTACCGTACTGGCGGCAATTCAGCTGATTGCTGAAGCTTATTTATGGTCCAACGGTAACCTGTACGATGGCAATAATGGCTGGACGGCAGTGAATACCGTCGCCGACTCGGTCACCCGCAGTCCCGATGGGGTGCTGACCATCGATGAGAGCGCTAAATTGCGCGAGCGCCTGCAAGATCCTGAGTTCTGGTATGTCGTGCGCGATGCCTCGGGGCAGCAGATCATGCACGGTCAGGTACCAGGCAATGTTGCATCGGCAGTAGAGGCTCTGGATGCGATTGCATATGCCGATCTAGGCCAGACTATCGATAAGTCTCAGACACCGATTGCAACCGTGCAGTGGGCGACATCGCGAGCGGGTGTGATCAAGGTGATGACAACCGCGCGCTCACCCGTCACCTTTACAGAGGCGCTTTCACTGGCTTCGGCAAAAAGCCTGGTTCTGGTAGTTTTTCTTTCATTGATAACATTGGTGATTTTGCCAATCATCACGCCCTGGGTAGTCAAGCGGACATTGGCCGGCATGGACAAAGTTGCGGCGGATGCAAAAGCCATCAACTTCAAGCAGCGGGGCATTCGTCTGCACGCGGGCTCTGCGCCCCTCGAAATTCAACCGTTCATCGACGCGGTAAATGCTGCATTCAACCGCCTAGATGAAGGCTATAAAGCACGGCAACGTTTTCTGGCAGATGCTGCGCATGAACTGAGAACACCAATAGCAATCCTCCAGACCCGACTCTCGAACCTGCCACCAAGCGCGCATAAAGGCCTTCTTCAGGCGGATTTGGCAAGGCTTACCAATCTGGCCTCGCAACTACTCGATCTGCAGCGTTATGAACAAGGTGCAGTGGTACTGGAGCGCATCGACCTCGTCGAACTGGCACGCACTGTGGTCGCCGATATTGCTCCGCTGGCCGTGGCTGCTGGCTACGACATAGCACTCGAACACGAAACCGCGCATTGCTGGGTCAATGTCGAGGCAGCGTCCATTGAACGCGCGCTGGGCAACCTTATCCAGAACGCTATCACGTATGCAGGTCAATCCGGCCTGATCACAGTGCTGGTCGGTAGCAACGGCAATATCGATGTGATTGACGAGGGCCCAGGAATAGCAGAAGCGGATTGCGAGAAGATTTTTGAGCCCTTCTACCGTCTGAAAAATGATGGTCGAGGCGCAGGGCTAGGCCTGGAACTGGTGCAAAAGATCATGATGGCCCATGGAGGGCGCGCCCAACTGCTACCGGCTACAACATCTGCCGGCGCTCATTTTCGCCTGAGCTTTGGGTCATCTAGCCGTGTAGCGGGCACACCCGCGTGACCTCCCTGACCTGAAGGACGAAAGGTTGAAACGCAAGAGGCCAACGATGCCCCTCTGTACGACTCAGCAAGCTGGTGATTGCCAGCACGCTGAGTCGCTCCCGTGCCGATAACTATTTGAAATAGGGACTGAGGTGTTCGCTGAGGAAGATACCTTGCGGGTCGAGTTGGCGTCGCAGCTGACGGAAGTCAGTGGCACGCGGATAAATACTCGTTACATCATCACCGGTCAGGAAGTGCAGCTTGCCCCAATGTGGCCTGGCACCATAGGCGCGCAGGATTGCATCGACAGCACGTAGATAGTCCCAATAGTCAGTACCTGGCTCGCCTGACACCGAGATGGTCACGCTATCCTGCTCGAAGAAAGGGCTCATCCACGCACCATCCCCGGCAGTGAAGCGGTACTCGATGGGGTAGATGGCTTGCGGGAAGTCTTCCAGCATCAGCTTGCGGACGGCGCGCAGCGCCTCTTTGCTGTGCTTGATCGGTACCGCATATTCCAGCTCGTGGAAGTTCGGCAGGTACTCGATTGGGTATACATCCGAGCTGTAAGCGACCTTTTCGAAAGGGCTGTCGAAAGGGGCGCGATCGGTAATATCCATTACCTTCACTTCACAGACATCGGTCGTCTTTCCGGTTTTCGAAGTTGCCGCTGTATCCGGCAGACAATAGCAGTGTCGGCTCTGCTCGTACGGGCACCAGAAGAAGCTGAAGTGCCGATGTTTGCGCGCGAGTTCGTCGTGTTTTTCCATCACGCTTTCGAAATCTTCACGCCAGATTCGCTCGTGCAGGTTGAAGCTGTCGGTAACCTGCAGGGTGATCTCCGAGACGATACCCAGCACGCCCATCGACACGCGCCCTGCTTGCAGCAGGTCTGGGGTACTTTCATCGACAACGATGATGCGGCCGTCAGGCTGAACCAGCTTCATCCCCACGATCGAAGAGGCCAGGTTACCGAGGGTCAGGCCCGTACCATGAGTGCCGGTGGTCAGCGCGCCCGCGATCGACTGGCTGTCGATATCGCCCTGGTTGACCATCGACAGGCCAGCCTCACGCAAGGCTTTACCAAACGCGTTGATGGTAGTGCCCGCCGAAGCGGTGACTCGCTTCTTGTCATAATCGATATGACGTACGCCGGTCATGTTGCCCAGCGTGAGGTGAAGGCCATTGGTGAGGGCGACGGCGGTGAAGGAGTGACCGGAGCCGGCAACCCGAACGTTCATACCCTTGCTGGAGGCATCGTTTACCATCGAGCAAAGCTCATCCTCGCTCGCAGGTGCTCCACGTGCCGAACGGATGCAGGATTGGTTACCTGCCCAATTACGCCAGTGAGCGTGCTCGAGTCCGAATTCGTTGATGTGCATATTGTTCGAAGATGTTGTCACGATGGATCTCCTGCATTTTTCTTCTGGTTAGATTGCGGTATAGCCATTGTCGGCAAACAAATGCGCACCATTGACGAAACTTGCATCATCACTGGCCAGGAACAGTGCTGCGCTCGCAACTTCTGATGGTTTGCACAGACGCCCCTGCGCAGCAGCAATGGCCTCTTCCGTGACATCCACGCCATGTTTTTGCAACGTTTCGATTTCGCGCAGGCCGTGTGCGGTAGCAATGAAACCTGGGCAAATCGCGTTGGAACGGATTCCGCGATCTCTGAACTCCACCGCAATCGCCCTGGCGAACATGTGTGTGGCGCCTTTACTGGTGCAGTACAAAACCTCCATGGGCGTGCCTACCACCGCAGAGATCGAGGACGTGGACACTATGCTGCCACCACCCGCTGCGAGCATGCCTGGCAAGACCGCCCGGGTGACCAGGAACATGCTCTTCACGTTAACTGCCATGATGCGGTCCCATTCCGCCTCGCTTGTTTCAAGGAAAGGCAGCGCGGAAAGAATGCCGGCATGGTTCATGAGTACCGTGATCGGCCCGAACGCTTCCTCTACGGCTGCCACGGCAAGCTGCACCTGAGTCGCATCCGAAACATCCGCAGGCGAGAACACGACGTCATACCCTTCGCTACGAAGCCGCTCGGCCACTTCGGCACCTTTGCTGGAGGGAAGATCGACGATGCCTACCTTGGCCCCTTCTGCCGCGAACAGCTCCGATGCGGCCAGACCGCATCCACCCGCACCGCCAGTGATCAACGCTACTTTTCCTTGCAAACGTCCCGTCATGAGTAGCCTCCGAGCAGCGCAGATGAACAACGCGGCTTTCGCAATGTGAGTTTTTGTTTTGTCACGGCTCGACCTGATCCGTGCGCTGAAGCATGACCCGAATAGGCATCAAGCTCCATATACCAATCGGTATACAAAATCTCTTTTTCACGAATGGATGGGTGGAATACCAACTCGCCTGGCGAGAGGACAAAAATAAAGATGGAGACGCTGTTCAGCGCTTAACTAAGTGTTTATGAGGTCTTACAAAAGGCCGAAAATAAGAATTATATATTTGGCAATTGATTCAATTTGCATAGGATGTGACCAACGCAGAGCTACATCTCGGTCAGGAAACGCTCGCGAAGGGTTTGCTTACGCTTACCCGCGTACTGCTTACCTCGCCTTCAGTATTGCGCTCAGGCCCCAGGTGGACCAGATAGTGATGCTGCTGGTCAATAATCTGCGAGTGGTACACCGGCAATGATTGACCACTGCAGGAGAGGTGCGCCTGTAGCGCGCAAGAGCCCTGGCTTTGAGCCGGTTGAGGGCTGAAAAATGGTCGGCAGCATCAAAGCGCCGCTCATTACGCGTTTAAGGAAAATTGTTCGGGGTTTTCACAGAAATATTTTTCCATCGAGCATGATTAAAAAGCAAGCGTTGCCGATATGATCGGCCGAGACCACGAGCCTCCCTAAGGAAGATCATGGTCTCGTGAGACAGCTTTTATTGTTTCAATACCGCTTTAATTGTCGAAAACTAAGACTGGACAACAGCCCACAGCATCACTCCACCGTCACCGACTTGGCCAGGTTCCGTGGCTGGTCGACGTCGGTACCCTTGAGCACCGCCACGTAGTACGACAGCAATTGCAGCGGCACGGTATAGAGAATCGGCGCCAGGGCGTCGGCGATGTGCGGCACGTTGATCACGTGGGTGCCTTCGCCGTTGCTCATGCCGGCGTGCTCGTCGGCGAACACCACCAGCTCACCGCCACGGGCGCGCACTTCCTGCAGGTTGGACTTGAGTTTTTCCAGCAGTTCGTTGTTCGGCGCCACCGTGACGACTGGCATGTCGTTATCCACAAGCGCCAGCGGGCCGTGCTTAAGTTCACCGGCTGGATAGGCTTCAGCGTGGATGTAGGAGATCTCCTTGAGCTTCAGCGCGCCTTCCATCGCCACCGGGTACTGCGCACCACGGCCAAGGAACAGGGTGTGGTGCTTGTCGGCGAACAGTTCGGCGGTCTTCTCGACCACGCCGTCCATCGCCAGCGCCTCGCTCAGGCGAGTTGGCAGGCGGCGCAGCTCATCCACAAGCTCTGCCTCAACACCGGCTTCCAGGGTGCCGCGCACCTGGCCCAGGGCCAAGGTCAGCAGCAGCAGGGCTACCAGCTGGGTGGTGAAGGCCTTGGTCGATGCCACGCCGATTTCCGGGCCTGCCAAGGTCAGCAGGGTCAGGTCGGATTCGCGTACCAGCGAGCTGATGCCCTTGTTGCAGATCGCCAGGCTGCCAAGGAAACCCAGTTCCTTGGCGTTGCGCAATGCCGCCAGGGTGTCGGCGGTTTCACCGGACTGGGAGATCGAGACGAACAGCGTGTCCTGCTGCACCACCACCTTGCGGTAGCGGAACTCGCTGGCCACCTCGACCTGGCAAGGAATGCCGGCCAGGCTTTCCAGCCAGTAACGGGCAACCATGCCGGCGTGGTAGCTGGTGCCGCAGGCGACGATCTGGACGTTGCGGACCTTGCCGAACAGCTCCGCCGCCTGAGGACCAAAGGCCTGGACCAACACGTGGTCCTTGCCCAGGCGCCCTTCGAGCGTGCGCTGCACCACCGCTGGCTGCTCGTGGATCTCCTTGAGCATGAAGTGGCGGTACTTGCCCTTGTCGGCCGCCTCTGCGCCGTCGCTGTACTGCACGGTCTCGCGTTGCACCGGCTGGCCAGCCTGGTCCCACACCTGCACCGCGTCACGACGGATTTCGGCGATGTCGCCCTCTTCGAGGTACATGAAGCGGTCGGTGACCTGGCGCAGTGCCAGTTGGTCGGAGGCGAGGAAGTTTTCACCGAGCCCCAGGCCAATCACCAGCGGGCTGCCACTGCGCGCGGCGACCAGGCGATCCGGCTGGCTGACGCTGATCACGGCCAGGCCATAGGCGCCGTGCAGACGCTGGACCGCCACCTTGAGCGCATCGGTCAGGTCGGGGGTGGTCTTGAGCAGGTGATGGATCAGGTGGACGATCACTTCGGTGTCGGTCTGCGAGTCGAAGGTGTAACCCAGGGCCTTGAGCTCTTCGCGCAGCGCTTCGTGGTTCTCGATGATGCCGTTGTGCACCACCGCCACCTGGTTACCCGAGAAGTGCGGGTGGGCGTTGTGCTCGGTCGGTGCGCCGTGGGTCGCCCAGCGGGTGTGGGCGATACCCAACTGGCCCTTGAGCGGATCGTCCTCGACGGCTTTTTGCAGCTCGCTGACCTTGCCGATGCGGCGACGGCGTTGCAGCTCGCCCTGCTCGGTATAAACGGCCAGGCCGGCGCTGTCGTAGCCGCGATATTCCAGACGCTTGAGGCCTTCGACCAGAATGGCTGTGATGTTGCGCTCGGCAACGGCACCCACGATTCCACACATAAGTTGTTGCTCCTAGCTGATAGCGGCGCAGATCAGATTGACGCCGCGGGCTTGAATGCGCTCGCGTGCCTCGGCGGGCAGGCGATCATCGGTAATTAGCGTATTGACGCTGCCCCAAGGCAGCTCGAGGTTGGGGATCTTGCGACCGACCTTGTCCGATTCGACCATCACGATCACTTCGCGGGCCACTTCGGCCATGACACGGCTCAAGCCCAGCAGTTCGTTGAAGGTCGTGGTGCCGCGCTCCAGGTCGATGCCATCGGCACCGATGAACAACTGGTCGAAATCATACGAGCGCAGCACTTGCTCGGCCACCTGGCCCTGGAACGACTCTGAGTGCGGGTCCCAGGTGCCACCGGTCATCAGCAGCACGGGCTCGTGCTCCTGCTCGCTGATGGCACGGGCGACGTTAAGCGAGTTGGTCATCACCACCAGGCCCGGCTGGCGCCCGAGCTGCGGGATCATCGCAGCCGTAGTGCTGCCGCTGTCGATGATGATGCGCGCATGCTCACGTATGCGCTGCACTGCCGCCTTAGCGATGGCCTGCTTGTACAGCGACACCGGCTGCACGGTTTCGGCCAGCAGTTCCTGGGGCATGGTGACAGCACCGCCGTAGCGACGCAGCAGCAGGCCATTGGCTTCAAGGGCGGCCAGGTCCTTGCGGATGGTCACTTCGGAGGTTTCGAAACGCTTGGCCAGGGCGTCGACACTCACCTCACCCTGCTCGTTGAGCAAGGCGAGAATGTTGTGACGACGTTGCGGTGTATTTCGTTTCGACATTTTGGCGTTAAGTTTCGATTCGAAAGATAAGAGGTGCAATCAAAACCTAAGCCGCCTCGTTAGTCAAGCGTAGGCAGACAGGTGCCTGCCAGACCAGCCTCGCAATCGCCGAGTACCGCACTGCCTGGTTATCCACAGAATGAAAAAGCCGGCTTATTCACATAAGCCGGCCTGTGTAAAAAGCACTGTGGATAAGTCAGCTCTGCTTGATCTTTTCCGGGCGCTTCCAGCCTTGGATGTTGCGCTGGCGCGCACGCGCCACACCCAGCTGGCCGGCCTCGACCGTCTGAGTGATGGTCGAGCCCGCCGCAGTGGTGGCGCCTGCCTGGATTTCCACAGGGGCGACCAGCGAGTTGTTCGAGCCGATGAACACGTCCTCACCCATGACCGTGCGGAACTTGTTGGCACCGTCGTAGTTGCAAGTGATGGTGCCGGCGCCGATGTTGCTGCGGGCGCCGATCTCGGCATCACCCAGGTAGGTCAGGTGGCCAGCCTTGGCCCCTTCGCCCAGGCGTGCGTTCTTCAGCTCGACGAAGTTACCCACGTGGGCCTTGGCTTCTAGCACACTGCCCGGGCGCAAGCGGGCGAATGGGCCGGCATCGCTGCCCTCCCCCATGACGGCGCCTTCAAGGTGGCTATTGGCCTTGATCACCACGCCCTTGCGCAGGATGCTGTCCTTGATCACGCAGTTCGGGCCGATCTGTACGTCATCCTCGATGACCACCTTGCCTTCCAGCACCACGTTGATGTCGATGAGCACATCACGACCTACCGTGACCTCGCCGCGGACATCGAAACGGGCCGGGTCGCGCAGGGTGACTCCCTGAGCCATCAGGCGGCGGCCTTCGCGCAGCTGGTAGTGGCGCTCCAGTTCGGACAACTGCCGGCGGTCGTTGGCGCCTTGCACTTCCATAGCGTCATGCGGCTGCTCGGTGGCAACCACCAGGCCATCGGCCACGGCCATGGCGATCACATCGGTCAGGTAGTACTCGCCTTGGGCGTTGTTGTTGGACAGGCGACCCATCCAGTCGGCAAGACGCTTGGCAGGCATGGCCAGAATACCGGTGTTGCCTTCAGTGATAGCCTTCTGCGCTTCGCTGGCGTCCTTGTGCTCGACGATCGCCAGCACCTGGCCTTGCTCATCACGCACGATACGGCCATAGCCGGTCGGGTCAGCAAGGTTTACCGTGAGCAAACCCAGCTGCGTGGCACTGACCTTGGCCAGCAGGCGTTGCAAGGTATCCACTTCGATCAGCGGCACATCGCCGTACAACACCAGTACGGTGTCGGCAGTGATGGCCGGGAGTGCCTGGGCCACCGCATGCCCTGTACCAAGCTGTTTGTCCTGCATGACGAAGTTCAGGTCGTCTGCTGCCAGGCGTTCGCGCACCTGCTCGGCGCCATGGCCAATCACCACATGGATACCGTTGGGGTGCAGTTGGCGTGCGCTGTGGATAACATGGCCGAGCATGGAATTGCCCGCTACCGGGTGCAGCACCTTGGGCAGCGAGGAGCGCATGCGGGTGCCTTGGCCTGCGGCGAGAATGACGATATCGAGGGACATTGACTGGCTACCGATCCGGGGCGGTCAGCGATGTGACCGAAGAAGAAATTCAGAAAAAGAAAAAGGGTAGCCGAGGCTACCCTTTAACTCAATCGCAATGCAGGTGACCGGCCAAAGCCAGATTACTTGCCTTTGCGCAATTGCTGGACAGTACGCAGCTGAGCTGCAGCCTCGGCCAGACGTGCGGCGGCAGCGCCGTAGTCGAAGTCCGAGCCTTTAGTGTTCAGCGCGTTCTCGGCAGCCTTGAGGGCTTCCTGAGCCTGAGCTTCGTCCAGGTCGGCAGCACGCTGCACGGTGTCGGCAAGAACCTTGACCATGTTTGGCTGCACTTCGAGGAAGCCACCGGAGATGTAGAACACCTCTTGAGTGCCACCCTGCTTGGTCAGCGTGATCGGACCAGGCTTGAGATTGGTGATCAGCGGCGCATGGCCTGGAGCGATACCCAGATCGCCCAGGTTGCCGTGCGCTACTACCATCTCGACCAGGCCGGAGAAGATCTCTCCTTCTGCGCTGACGATGTCGCAATGGACTGTCATAGCCATCTGCTTGCCTCAACCTGATTAGCGCCCCTTGCGGGGCGCCGGGATTACAGTTTCTTGGCTTTCTCGATCGCTTCGTCGATGCCGCCGACCATGTAGAACGCTTGTTCTGGCAGGTGGTCGTAGTCACCTTTGAGGATGCCGCTGAAGCCAGCGATGGTGTCCTTGAGCGAAACGTACTTGCCTGGCGAACCGGTGAAGACTTCGGCCACGAAGAACGGCTGCGACAGGAAGCGCTGGATCTTACGAGCGCGGGCAACCAGTTGCTTGTCGGTCTCGGACAGCTCGTCCATACCCAGGATCGCGATGATGTCCTTCAGCTCTTTGTAGCGCTGCAGAACATACTGAACCTGACGGGCAGTTTCGTAGTGCTCGGTACCGATCACGTTCGGGTCCAGCTGACGGGAAGTCGAGTCCAGTGGATCGACCGCTGGGTAGATACCCAGGGATGCGATGTCACGGGACAGAACGACGGTGGCGTCCAAGTGGGCGAAGGTGGTGGCTGGCGACGGGTCGGTCAGGTCGTCCGCAGGTACGTATACGGCCTGGATCGAGGTGATCGAACCTTCCTTGGTGGAGGTGATGCGCTCTTGCAGAACGCCCATCTCTTCAGCCAGGGTCGGCTGGTAGCCTACTGCCGAAGGCATACGGCCCAGCAGTGCGGATACTTCGGTACCGGCCAGGGTGTAACGATAGATGTTGTCGACGAACAGCAGAACGTCGTTACCTTCGTCACGGAACTTCTCAGCCATGGTCAGGCCGGTCAGCGCTACGCGCAGACGGTTTCCTGGTGGCTCGTTCATCTGACCGTAGACCAGCGCTACTTTGTCGAGAACGTTGGAGTCCTTCATCTCGTGGTAGAAGTCGTTACCCTCACGAGTACGCTCACCCACACCGGCGAACACGGAGTAACCGCTGTGCTCGATGGCGATGTTACGGATCAGTTCCATCATGTTAACGGTCTTGCCGACACCGGCACCACCGAACAGACCGACCTTACCGCCCTTGGCGAACGGGCAGACCAGGTCGATAACCTTGATGCCAGTTTCCAGCAGGTCGTTGCCGCCTGCCTGGTCAGCGAACGAAGGGGCAGCGCGGTGGATACCACGACGCTCTTCTTCACCGATCGGACCGGCTTCGTCGATTGGGTTGCCCAGAACGTCCATGATACGGCCCAGAGTGGCCTTACCGACTGGAACGGAGATGGCCGCGCCCGTGTCGACAACGTCCAGACCGCGCTTCAGACCTTCGGTCGAGCCCATCGCAATGGTACGAACCACGCCGTCGCCCAGCTGCTGCTGAACTTCGAGAGTGGTTTCCGCGCCTTGAACTTTCAGCGCGTTGTAAACACTCGGCACGACGTCACGTGGGAATTCCACGTCGATGACGGCGCCGATGATTTGAACGATACGTCCGCTACTCATAGCTGGATCCTCTGAATATTTGAACCGTTAAACCGCGGCAGCGCCGCCGACGATTTCCGAGATCTCCTGGGTGATCGCAGCCTGACGCGCCTTGTTGTAGATCAGCTGGAGTTCGCTGATCAGGTCACCGGCGTTGTCTGTGGCGTTCTTCATGGCGATCATCCGGGCTGCTTGTTCAGCAGCGTTGTTCTCGACCACCGCCTGGTAAACCTGCGACTCCACGTAACGCACCATCAAGCCGTCCAGCAGCTCTTTTGCGTCGGGTTCGTACAGGTAGTCCCAGTGGTGCTTGAGTTCCTGATCCGGGGTTGCCACCAACGGTACCAACTGCTCTACCGTCGGTTTTTGGGTCATGGTGTTGATGAACTTGTTCGAAACCACCGAGAGGCGATCGATACGGCCGTCCAGGTAGGCGTCCAGCATCACTTTGACGGAGCCGATCAAGTCGTTGATCGATGGCTCTTCGCCCAGGTGGCTGATCGCGGCTACGACGTTGCCGCCAAAGATGCGGAAGAAAGTCGCACCCTTGCTGCCGATCACGCACAGGTCGATTTCCACGCCCTGTTCGCGGTTTTCGTTCATGTCCTTGACCAGGGCCTTGAACAGGTTGGTGTTCAAGCCACCGCACAGACCACGGTCACTCGTCACCACGATATAACCGGCGCGCTTTACAGGGCGCTCGATCATGAACGGGTGGCGGTATTCCGGGTTGGCGTTGGCCAGATGACCGATCACCTGGCGGATACGCTCCGCGTAAGGACGGCTAGCAGCCATGCGCAGTTGTGCCTTGCGCATTTTGCTGACCGCCACTTTCTCCATGGCGCTGGTAATTTTTTGCGTGCTTTTGATGCTCGCAATCTTACTGCGAATCTCTTTTGCGCCTGCCATGTATCACCTATCAGGTTAGCAAGCGGGGGCCGCAGCCCCCGCTGCGGCTTACCAGGTCTGGGTGGCCTTGAACTTCTCGATACCGGCTTTCATGCCAGCGTCGATTTCGTCGTTGAAGTCACCCTTCACGTTGATCTTGGCCATCAGTTCGGCGTGATCACGGTTGAAGAAGGCGATCAGCGCTTGCTCGAAGCTGCCGACCTTGGAGACTTCTACGTCAGTCAGGAAACCACGCTCAGCGGCGTACAGCGACAGGGCCATGTCAGCGATCGACATTGGCGCGTACTGCTTCTGCTTCATCAGCTCGGTAACGCGCTGACCATGCTCCAGCTGCTTGCGGGTCGCTTCGTCCAGATCGGAAGCGAACTGGGCGAATGCAGCCAGTTCACGGTACTGAGCCAGAGCGGTACGAATACCACCGGACAGCTTCTTGATGATCTTGGTCTGAGCGGCACCACCAACGCGGGATACCGAAACACCGGCGTTCACTGCAGGACGGATACCCGAGTTGAACATGGCCGATTCCAGGAAGATCTGACCGTCGGTGATCGAGATCACGTTGGTCGGAACGAACGCAGAAACGTCGCCAGCCTGGGTTTCGATGATCGGCAGCGCGGTCAGCGAGCCAGTCTTGCCGGTAACAGCACCGTTGGTGAACTTCTCGACGTACTCTTCCGAAACGCGCGATGCACGCTCCAGCAGACGGGAGTGGAGATAGAACACGTCGCCTGGGTACGCTTCGCGTCCTGGTGGACGGCGCAGCAGCAGGGAGATCTGACGGTAGGCAACAGCCTGCTTGGACAGGTCGTCGTAAACGATCAGTGCGTCTTCACCGCGGTCACGGAAGAACTCGCCCATGGTGCAGCCGGCGTACGGGGCCAGGAACTGCAGTGCGGCGGATTCCGAGGCGCTGGCGGCAACCACGATGGTGTTGGCCAGGGCGCCGGCTTCTTCCAGCTTGCGAACAACGTTGGCGATGGTCGACTGCTTCTGGCCAACGGCCACGTATACGCAGAAGATGCCGCTGTTTTTCTGGTTGATGATCGCGTCGACCGCCATGGCGGTCTTACCGATCTGACGGTCACCGATGATCAGCTCGCGCTGGCCACGGCCAACCGGAATCATGGCGTCGACCGACTTGTAGCCAGTCTGTACAGGCTGGTCTACCGATTTACGCCAGATGACGCCCGGAGCGACCTTTTCGACCGCGTCGGTTTCGGTAGTGGCCAGAGGACCCTTGCCATCGATCGGGTTACCCAGAGCGTCGACGACGCGGCCCAGCAGGCCTTTGCCGACTGGAACTTCCAGGATACGACCGGTGCACTTGGCGCTCATGCCTTCGGCCAGGGTGGTGTAGGCACCCAGGACAACTGCACCCACGGAGTCTTGCTCCAGGTTCAGTGCCATACCGTAGACGCCGCCCGGGAACTCGATCATTTCGCCGTACATGACGTCGGCCAGACCGTGGATCCGCACGATACCGTCGGAAACGCTTACGACGGTACCTTCGTTGCGGGCTTGGGAGCCGACATCGAGTTTCTCGATGCGACCCTTGATGATTTCACTAATTTCGGAAGGATTGAGTTGCTGCATTGCTCTGCTGCCCCTTCAAACTCAAGATTTCAATGCTTCGGCCAGTTTCGCGATTTTGCCGCGAACCGAGCCATCGATTACCAGGTCGCCGGCGCGGATGACGACGCCGCCGATCAGGCTGGCATCCTCCGACGCGTGCAGGCGCACTTCCCGGCTGAGCCGTGCACTGAGAACCTTGGCGAGTTTGTCTTGCTGTTCTTGGTTCAACGCAAAAGCACTGGTGACTTCCACGTCCACGGATTTCTCTTGCTCGGCCTTGTACAGGTCGAACAGAGCGGCAATCTCCGGCAGAAGCAGGAGACGGTCGTTTTCCGCGGCAACATGAATGAAATTCTGTGCCTGAGCGTCGAACTTGTCACCGCACACTTCAATGAATGCGGCGGCCTTGTCTGCGCTAGTCAGTTGCGGGGCCTTGAGCAGGCGCTGCATGGTGCCGTCTTGCGACACCGCAGCAGCCAGGCCGAGCATGGCTGACCAATTGGCCAGTTGCTGATGGGCCTGGGCATGCTCAAAGGCAGCCTTAGCGTAAGGTCGGGCCAACGTGGTCAGTTCTGCCATGATCGCCCTCGCTTAAATTTCAGCGGCCAGTTTGTTAACCAGCTCCGCATGCGCGTTTTGATCGATTGTGGCGCCAAGGATCTTTTCAGCACCGCCAACGGCCAGGGCACCCACTTGGGCACGCAGGGCGTCTTTGACGCTGTTAATTTCCTGTTCGATCTCGGCTTGAGCCTGAGCCTTCACACGGTCAGCTTCGACGCGAGCCTGTTCACGGGCTTCCTCGACAAGCTGAGCAGCGCGTTTCTTGCTTTGCTCAATGATTTCGGCTGCCTGTGCCTTCGCTTCACGCAGTTGCTGACCCGCTTTCTCTTGGGCCAGCTCCAGGTCGCGAGCTGCGCGGTTGGCAGCGTCCAAGCCGTCGGCAATCTTCTTTTGGCGCTCTTGCAGAGCAGTGATGACCGGAGGCCATACATACTTCATGCAGAAGAACACAAAAATAGCGAAAGCAACGGTTTGGCCAATCAGGGTTGCATTAATGTTCACGCCAACACCTCGCTCGGTCTTTGTCCATCACACCAATCAACTCGTAGAAACGAGTGATTAGCCGGCGATCTGACCAACGAAGGGATTCGCGAAGGTGAAGAACAGAGCAATACCAACACCGATCATGGTTACGGCGTCGAGCAGACCGGCAACGATGAACATTTTGACCTGCAGCATCGGAACCATTTCTGGCTGACGAGCAGCGCCTTCCAGGAACTTGCCGCCCAGCAGGCCGAAACCAATGGCGGTACCCAGAGCACCCAGGCCGATCAGCAGAGCAACAGCGATAGCGGTCAGACCAACTACAGTTTCCATCTTTCCTCCCGACTTTTACGTCGTATTGGTTAGGTTTTTAGTTTGAAGCGGTAAAACAAATCGTTTGGTACAGCTTGCCCTTGCGGACTTTATAAAGCCTTCCCCCGCAACTGGCGGGAAGGCTATCAGACACGCCAGGCGGTCTTAATGGTTATCTTCATGAGCCATCGACAGGTAGACGATGGTAAGCATCATGAAGATGAAGGCTTGCAGGGTGATGATCAGGATGTGGAACACCGCCCACGCCCACTGCAGCACCACACCCAGGCCGCTGAGCCACAGGATGCCGGCGCCGAACATCACGGCAATCAGGATGAACACCAGCTCGCCGGCATACATGTTGCCGAACAGACGCAGTGCCAGGGAGATTGGCTTGGCGATCAGGGTGACGAATTCCAGCAGGAAGTTCACCGGGATCAGCAGCGCCTGAACGAACAGGTTCTTGCTACCAAACGGGTGCAGGGTCAGTTCGCCGATGAAGCCGCCGAGGCCCTTGATCTTGATGCTGTAGAAGATGATCAGTGCGAACACGCTCAGGGCCATGCCCAAGGTCGCGTTCGGATCAGTGGTCGGCACGGCACGGAAGAAGATGTGCTCATTGCCCGACAGCTTCTGTGCAGCCCACGGCAACCAGTCGACCGGTACCAGGTCGATGGCGTTCATCAGGAACACCCAGGCGAAGATGGTCAGCGCCAGCGGGGCGATCACCGCGCTGCGGCCGTGGAAGGAGTCCTTCACGCTGCCATGGACGAAGTCCACCAGCACTTCGACGAAGTTCTGCAGGGCGCCAGGCTGCCCGGAGGTAGCCTTCTTGGCCACCATGCGGAAGATGAACAGGAAGATCAGACCCATCGCAACGGACCAGCCCAGGGTGTCCAGGTGGAACGCCCAGAAGCCCATTGCCTTGGCTTCTGCAGCCGAATGGGCCAAGCCCCAGCTGCCGTCTGGTAGTTGACCGTAGGTCAGGTTCTGCAAGTGGTGCTGGATATAGCCCGAAGCGGTTTCTGCTGCCATGGTTGCCTCAAACGCCCTAAGGTCTCGAAAGTCTTTTATTCATCAGCAGGGGCGCGAACCAGCTGACCAAAAGGGTCAGCACGAAGACGCCGAATACTGCCAACGGCGCCAATGGCTTCACTCCTGCAAAGGTCAGTGCAAACAGCACTGCCGTCAAAATCATCTTGCCTGCCTCGCCTGCGTAGAACGACTTGACGATGGCCTGCGCCGCCCGGGCTCCGCTGAAGCGAAAAGCCTTCCAGGCGAAATACACGTTGGGTAGCCAGGCGATCAGCCCTCCACAGAGGCCTGAATATCCAATGACCGCCCCTTTCCACTGCCACAACACCAACGTTGCCAGCAGCAGGACGACAAATTGAGCCAGCAGTACCGGAAAAACCGCCCAGCGATGGAAAGGCAGGCGGTTTGGCGTGCGTATTTCCATCAAAACTGCTCCTCGAAAGTCGACCGCCTAGTCAGTAACGACTTGGCATAATTTGTGCCGACAAAATGCGCGCAGAGTATAGGGGTGGATTAACCCCTATTCAACTATTGGGTAGTGATTTCCGACTGCGCGCTACAACGGGAATTGTTTCAGCGGATGTGAGCGAGCACGCCCTGTAACTCGTCCAGCGAGTTGTAGCGAATGACCAGCTGGCCTTTACCCTTGTTGCCATGGCGGATTTGCACCGCAGAGCCCAGGCGCTCTGCCAGACGCTGTTCGAGGCGTGCGATATCCGGATCAGTTTTGCTCGGCTCGACCGGCTCAGGTTTGCCACTCAGCCACTGGCGCACCAGTGCCTCAGTTTGGCGCACGGTAAGCCCACGTGCGACAACATGACGCGCCCCCTCTTCCTGGCGATCCTCCTCCAGGCCGAGCAAGGCACGTGCGTGACCCATCTCCAGATCGCCGTGGGCGAGCATGGTCTTGATCGCCTCGGGCAGCGTGATCAGACGCAGCAGGTTGGCCACGGTCACCCGCGACTTGCCCACGGCATCGGCCACTTGCTGCTGGGTCAGCTCGAACTCCTGTTGCAAGCGCTGCAGGGCGAGGGCTTCCTCGAGTGGGTTGAGGTCCTCGCGCTGGATGTTCTCGATCAGCGCCATCGCGATGGCTGCTTCATCGGGCACTTCGCGAACCATCGCCGGGATGCTGTCCAGCCCGGCCTGCTGGGTCGCGCGCCAGCGACGTTCACCCGCGATGATCTCGTAACGGTTGTCGCCAATCGGGCGGACCACGATCGGCTGCATGACGCCGTGGCTGCGGATCGAGTGAGCCAGCTCTTCGAGCGCCTGTGGATCCATGTCGCGACGTGGTTGATACTTGCCGCGCTGGATCAGCTCGACCGGCAGTTGTTGCAGTTCTTTCTGGTCGATCTTGACCGCCTGCGCTTCGAGAGTGCTGACGGAAGGACCACTGAGCAGAGCATCCAACCCACGTCCGAGACCGCGTTTCTTGATGGCCATGCGGATTCCTTAAGTTGTTTGTGCAGTGCGTGATGGGCGGCGCTGGCGACGCACCAGTTCCCCGGCCAGGGCTAGATACGCCAGTGCGCCACGCGACTGCTTGTCATAGGCCAGGGCCGGCATGCCGAAGCTTGGCGCCTCAGCCAGGCGAATGTTGCGCGGGATGACCGTATCGTAAAGCTGGTCGCCGAAGTGCTCCTTGAGCTGTGCCGAAACATCGTTGTTCAGGCTCAGGCGCGGGTCGTACATGGTCCGCAGCAGGCCTTCGATCTTCAACTCCGGGTTCAGCCGGGCTGCGATGCGCTTGATGTTATCCACAAGGTCGCTCAACCCTTCAAGTGCGTAGTACTCGCACTGCATCGGGATGATCACGCCGTCGGATGCGACCAAAGCGTTGAGGGTGAGCATCGACAGCGACGGTGGACAGTCGATGAGGATGTAGTCGTAGTTGTCGCGGATCGGCGCCAGAGCATTGCGCAGGCGGCTCTCCTTCATTTGCATTTCCAGCAGCACCACTTCGGCCGCCGTCAGGTCGCGGTTGGCCGGCAGCAGCTGGAAATGGCCGTGCTCGGAGTACTGCATGGCCTGGGCCAGGTCGCATTCCCCGATAAGCAGGTCGTACACCGAATGCTCGAGCTCATGTTTATCCACACCGCTACCCATGGTGGCGTTGCCCTGTGGATCGAGGTCGATCAGCAGCACGCGACGCTTGGTCGCGGCCAGCGATGCGGCGAGATTGATACAGGTGGTGGTCTTGCCTACACCACCTTTCTGGTTCGCGATTGCGAATACCTTAGCCATTGTTGCGTGTGTTCCCAGTCATGCCTTGCGGCGCAGTATCAGCAGATGGCGCTGGCCCTGGCAACCTGGAACGGTCAGGGCCTGCTCGCTTTCCACTGTGAAGTCTGCGGGCAATGCTACCAGTTCGTCGGCAGGATGCAGCCCCTTCATTGCAAGCCATTGCGTGCGGGCGTCACCCAGGTGGCGGGTCCAGTTGGTGAAATTCTCCATGCTGCTGAAGGCACGCGAAATGATTCCGCAAAACGGCTGCTCGGGCTGTACCTCTTCGACGCGACTGTGGATAACCGTGAGGTTATCCAGTTTCAGTTCCATCTTCACTTGCGTGAGGAAGCGGGTTTTCTTGCCATTGCTGTCGAGCACCGTGACCTGTTTGTGCGGGTGCAGGATTGCCAGGGGAATACCCGGCATGCCGCCGCCACTGCCGACATCCAGCCAACGCTGAGTGTCGCTGTGGATAAACGGCATGACGCTGAGGCTGTCGAGCAAATGCCGCGAGACCATCTCGTCAGGATCGCGCACGGCGGTGAGGTTGTAAGCCTTGTTCCATTTGATCAACAGGGCCAGGTAGCCCAGCAGCAGCGCGTGCTGCTGCGCGCTCAGCTCGACACCGAGCTGGCGCGCACCTGTGGACAACTCTTCAGCGTGTTGCGGGGTGACCAGGGAACTCAAGCGCTTTGCTCCAATTCGCGGCCTGCGCCGCGTTTTTTCAAGTGAATCAGCAACAACGAAATCGCCGCAGGGGTTACGCCGGGAATACGCGACGCCTGGCCCAGTGTTTCAGGGCGGGTCTGTTCGAGCTTGCCTTGGATCTCCTTGGACAGGCCGGAGATCGTGGTGTAGTCGATATCCACAGGCAGGCGTGTGTCTTCGCTGGCACGCAGGCGGGCAATCTCTTCCTGCTGACGGTCGATGTAACCGGCGTACTTGGTCTTGATCTCGACCTGCTCGGCGACCTGTGGATCGACCTGCGCAGCGCCGGTCGCCTCGACCAGCCCTGCGTAGTCGATTTCCGGGCGGGCCAGCAGGTTGAGCAGGCTGTATTCGTGGGCCAGTGGTGTGCCGAACTTATCCACAATGGCTTGTCCCAGATCGGTGCCCGGGCGTACCCAAGTGCTCTTCAGGCGCTGCTCTTCGCGCTCGATCCCTTCGCGCTTGGCGCAGAAGGCCGCCCAACGCGCGTCGTCGATCAGGCCCAGTTCGCGGCCTTTCTCGGTCAGGCGCAGGTCGGCGTTGTCTTCGCGCAGGATCAGTCGGTATTCGGCACGCGAGGTGAACATGCGGTACGGCTCCTGGGTACCCAGGGTGATCAAGTCGTCCACCAGCACACCGATGTACGCCTCGTCGCGGCGTGGGCACCAGCTTTCCCGACCCTGCGCGCGCAGCGCAGCGTTGGTCCCGGCCAACAGGCCCTGGGCACCGGCTTCTTCGTAGCCGGTGGTGCCGTTGATCTGGCCGGCGAAGAACAGGCCGGCGATGACTTTGGTTTCGAGGCTGTACTTCAGGTCACGTGGGTCGAAGTAGTCGTATTCGATGGCGTAGCCGGGACGCACGATATGCGCATTCTCCATGCCTCGGATCGAACGGACGATCTGCAACTGCACATCGAATGGCAGCGAAGTGGAGATGCCATTGGGATACAGCTCATGGGTGGTCAGGCCTTCCGGCTCGATGAACACCTGATGGCTTTCCTTGTCGGCGAAGCGGTGGATCTTGTCTTCGATCGACGGGCAGTAACGCGGACCGACGCCTTCGATCACCCCGGAGTACATCGGCGAGCGATCCAGGTTCGACGCGATGATCTCGTGCGTGCGCGCGTTGGTGTGAGTTATCCAGCAGCTCACCTGACGCGGGTGCATTTGCGCATTGCCCATGAACGACATCACCGGGATCGGGGTATCGCCGGGCTGTTCGGACATGACCGAGAAATCTACCGAGCGGCCATCGATGCGCGGTGGGGTACCGGTTTTCAAACGGCCGACGCGCAGCGGTAGTTCACGCATGCGGTTGGCCAAGGCATTGGCGGGAGGATCACCGGCACGACCGCCGGAGTAATTCTGCAGGCCGATGTGGATAAGCCCGCCCAGGAACGTACCGCTGGTGAGTACCACCGAATCGGCGAAGAAGCGCAGGCCCATCTGGGTGACAACGCCTTTGACCTGATCCTGCTCGACGATCAGGTCATCGCAGGACTGCTGGAATATCCACAGGTTCGGCTGGTTTTCCAGGATCTCGCGCACCACCGCCTTGTAGATGGCGCGGTCGGCCTGAGCACGGGTGGCGCGCACGGCCGGCCCTTTACGGTTGTTCAGGATACGGAATTGGATACCGCTCTTGTCGGTGGCCAACGCCATGGCGCCGCCGAGCGCATCGATTTCCTTGACCAGATGGCTCTTGCCGATGCCACCGATGGCCGGGTTGCAGCTCATGTGACCGAGGGTTTCCACGTTATGGGTCAGCAGCAGGGTTTTAACCCCCATGCGTGCAGACGCAAGCGCAGCCTCGGTACCGGCATGGCCGCCGCCGATGACGATCACTTCAAAACGGGAAGGGAAATCCACCACGCACCTCGTGCCTGTTTTTGCGAATAGAGAAGGTAAGCGGACAAGTATAGGGACTTACCCCCTCTCAAAGAAACCTTTTGAGCAAAATTTGACCAGCCTGTGGATGAGCGGCGAACAAAAGTAAACAAAAGAGAAAAATTTATAAAAGCTTTGTTTTTATGTTTATTCTTAGGCGGCTATCCACATGTGGATAACTAGGTGTAGCCCAGTATTCATGTACCCTGCATGGATTCATAACCCTGTGCTCTAAGGGGCTTGAGGGCTCTGGATAACGGCGTTTAACCTGTGGATTAAAGTAGTGCTTACCCACAGGCAGGTTTTTCCTCAGCAAAAAATCGCTGTTATCAACGTAGCTGAGGGCGAGTTTTCCACAGACCTCCCGAGCTTGATTTGCCTCCTGTTGATGAAATGAATTTTGATCTCGCAGGCATGCAGGCGCCCTGTGTATCGGTTTGGGTTTTCCACAGACGAAAAAAAACCGCGCCATGCTGGCGCGGTTTCTGGAATTGCCAGGCGTGCTACTTGCCGATGCAGAAGCTCGAGAAAATCCGGCCAAGCAGGTCGTCCGAGCTGAATGCGCCGGTAATTTCGCCAAGCGCTTGCTGAGCCTGACGCAGATCCTCAGCCAACAGCTCTCCGGCACCGGCCAAGGTCAGTTGTGCCCTGCCATGCTCCAGGTGATCACTGGCCAGACGTAACGCCTCAAGATGCCGGCGCCGGGCGCTGAAGCTGCTTTCCGCGGTTTGTTCATAGCCCATGCAGGCCTTGAGGTGATCGCGTAGCAGGTCCAGGCCCATGTCGCTGTTCTGCGCACTGAGGGTGAGGGTGACGTGACCATCGTCGTTCTGCTCCAGGCCTACCGATTCACCGCTGAGGTCAGCTTTGTTGCGAATCAGCGTGACTTTGGCAGGATCTGGCCGTTGGTCGAGAAACTCAGGCCACAAAGCAAACGGATCACCGGCCTCCGGTGCAGTGGAGTCCACCACCAACAGCACACGATCAGCTTCGCTGATCGCCTTGAGCGCCCTTTGCACGCCGATTTTTTCCACATGGTCGTTGGTATCGCGCAGACCGGCCGTGTCGACCACATGCAGCGGCATGCCATCGATGTGGATATGTTCACGCAGGATGTCCCGCGTGGTGCCGGCGATGTCGGTTACGATCGCCGCTTCTCGGCCAGCCAACTGGTTGAGCAGGCTGGATTTGCCAGCATTCGGACGACCGGCGATCACCACGCTCATGCCATCACGCAGCAAGGCGCCCTGCCCGGCCTCACGCTGGACTGTGGACAACTCTTCGCGCACCCCATCGAGCATCCCCAGGACATGGCCATCGGCGAGGAAGTCGATCTCCTCCTCGGGGAAGTCGATGGCAGCCTCCACGTAGATGCGCAGTGCGATCAGCGCCTCGGTCAGCCCGTGTACACGCTTGGAGAAGGCCCCCTGCAGCGAGCGCAAGGCATTGCGCGCAGCCTGGGTGGAGCTGGCTTCGATGAGGTCGGCGATAGCTTCGGCCTGGGCCAGGTCGAGCTTGTCGTTGAGGAACGCGCGTTCGCTGAACTCACCCGGACGGGCCAACCTGCAACCGAGCTGCAAACAGCGTTGCAACAGCATGTCCATCACCACCGGACCGCCGTGGCCCTGCAGCTCGAGCACATCTTCGCCGGTGAACGAGTTCGGCCCAGGGAAGAACAGTACGATCCCTTCATCGAGCACCAGGCCGTCGGCGTCGCGCAACGGGCCGTAATGCGCGTATCGCGGTGTCAGGCTGCGTCCGGTGATGGCCTGCCCGGCTTGGCTGGCCAGCGGCCCCGACAGACGGACGATACCCACCCCCCCGCGGCCCTGGGCGGTGGCGATGGCGGCGATGGTTTCACGCACAGTGCTCATGATCAAAGCCTCTAAACAGATACGACAGATAGCAAAAACGCCCCCGAGGGGGCGTTTTATTCACAGGCTAGTCGAGTAGCCCGTCAAGCAGCAGCGTTTTTCTTGGCTGCTTCGATGCGGCGAGTGATGAACCACTGCTGCGAAATCGACAGGCAGTTGTTCACAACCCAGTACAGCACCAGACCGGCCGGGAACCACAGGAAGAAGAAGGTGAAGATGATCGGCATCATTTTCATGACCTTCGCCTGCATCGGATCCGGCGGCGTCGGGTTCAGGCGCTGCTGGATGAACATGGTCGCGCCCATGATGATCGGCAGGATGAAGAACGGATCCTTGATCGACAGGTCGGTGATCCACAGCATCCACGGGGCCTGGCGCATCTCGACGCTTTCCAGCAGTACCCAGTACAGGGCCAGGAACACGGGCATCTGTACCAGGATCGGCAGGCAGCCGCCCAGTGGGTTGATCTTCTCTTTCTTGTACAGCTCCATCATCGCCTGGGACAGTTTCTGGCGATCGTCACCGAAACGTTCCTTGAGCTGAGCCAGCTTCGGCGCCACCGCACGCATGCGCGCCATCGAGCGATAGCTGGCAGCCGACAGCGGGAAGAACAGGCCCTTGATGAGCATGGTCAGCACAATGATCGACCAGCCCCAGTTGCCCAGCAGGCTGTGGATATGTTGCAGCAGCCAGAAGATCGGCTGGGCGATGAACCACAGGAAGCCGTAGTCGACGGTCAGTTCCAGGCCTGGGGACAACTCCTTGAGCTTGGACTGGATCTTTGGACCTGCGTACAGCATGGCGCTGGTTTCGGCCTTGCCGCCGGCAGGCACGCTGAGCGCCGGGCCGGTGTAGCCGATGATGTAGTTGCCCTGGCTGTCCTTGCGGGTCATGACGGCGTTGTTGTCCGACTTGGCCGGAATCCATGCGGTCACGAAGTAGTGCTGCAACCACGCGACCCAACCGCCAGACACATTTTCTTTCAAACCGCCCTTGTCCATGTCTTTCATCGACACTTTCTTGTACGGCTCGGAAGCTGTCCACAGGGCTGCACCGAGGTAGGTGGCGGTGCCGGTGGCAGTGCTCGACGAAGGATCGGAGCTGGCGTCACGCTTGAGTTGGGCAAACAGGTTGCCGTTCCAGGCCTGAGCACTCTGGTTGTCGATCAGGTAGGTGACGGTCAGGTCGTACTCACCGCGCTTGAAGCTGAAGCGCTTGATGTAGTTGACGCCGTTTTCGCTGAACTTCAGGTCGACGACCAGTTGGTCCTGGCCATCGGCCAGTTGGAAGCTACGGGCATCGGCGGCATAAAGCGGACGGCCGCTGCTGCGGGCATCCGGGCCGTTGCTGCCGGTCAGGCCGGACTGCGCCAGGTAGACACGTTCGCCGCCATTATCGAAGAGCTGGAACGGAATCTCAGGGTGGTCCTGACGACGCGGGTACTTGGGCAGGGTCAGCTGGACGATGTCACCGCCGACCGGGTCGATAGCCAAGTCCAGGACATCGGTCTTGACCCGGATGAGGTCCTTGCTGACCGCAACCGGTGCAAGTTCCGCAGGGCTGGATTCAGCATTGGCGCTCGGCACATCGGCGCTGGCGCCGGAATTGCCGGCCGGCACGGTGTCCGGCAGAGCCGGGGCAGCATTGCTGGCAGCAGTATTCTGAGTCGGCAGGGCAGCCTGGCCATAGTCCTGGTTCCACTTGAGGACCATGACGTAGGACACGATTGCCAGGGCGACGATCAGGATCGTGCGTTTAATATCCATGATTACTCGGCTATCGAAGAAGTTCGGGAGGAAGGAGCGGGAGGAACGGGATCGAAACCGCCGTCGTTCCACGGATGACAACGCCCCAGGCGACGAACGGCCAGCCACCCACCACGCAACAAGCCATGGTTTTCGATGGCTTCGTATGCGTAACAGGAGCAGCTGGGATAGAAACGACAGTGACTGGCCATCAGTGGACTGATGGCGTAACGGTAGAACTGGATCGGAACGAGGGCCAGTTTACGCATTGTGACTGTCTACCCCTGCAGGATCGGCATTGACCGCTGGAGAGGGCCGACTGCGGACCAGTCGCTTCCAGAGCTTGCCAAAGTGTTGGTGCAATTCTGGGTTTTCCACTTCGCCCAACCCCTTGCGTGCAACGATCACGATATCCAGCCCCGCCAACAATTGCTGGTTCAGGCGGAACGAGTCGCGCATCAGGCGTTTCAGGCGATTGCGTTGAACGGCGAGCTTGACGCTCTTCTTGCCGATCACCAGGCCAAGGCGTGGATGATCGAGCCCGTTCTCGCGGGCAAGGATAAGCAGGTTTTTCCCTGGAACCTTGCCGGTTGGGGAGTCGAAGACCGCTTTGAAATGCCGGGGTGTAAGCAGTCGCTTTTCCCGACTGAAGTCCTGACTCACCACCTGTGCCGAAAAATCAAATGGCCAGACGCTTACGGCCTTTGGCACGACGACGCGACAGAACAGCACGGCCGTTCTTGGTAGCCATACGGGCACGGAAACCGTGGGTGCGGGCGCGCTTGATGGTGCTTGGTTGGAAAGTACGTTTCATGGCGTGTTACCTGGGTTGGTCGACAACGGGCCGGAAGGGCCCCCTTTTTAAGAGATCGGCGATTCTAGAGAAAGCAAGCCAATAGGTCAATTTCCAACCAGCCTTTCCTTGAGTAAGCGTTGAGCGAGCCATTCAAGGTTTCGCTTGCTGACATGCGTACCGATACTCAACATGAAAAAAGAAAGAGGCATATAAAAAGCTTTTCTGAAGATCTTAAAGAGTTTAAGTGGATAACCTTCTGTGGATAACCACGCTAAGCCCTTAATTTACGCTATGTACAGAGATTCAAAACCTTGTCGGTAACAGGTGTGATCGCTGTGCTGCGCATGCGGAAAAGCTGTGTATCGATAGGCTATTTATCCACAGCCGAATTATCCACAGGTCTGACCTCAGGGTTGTGCATAGCCCTCATGTACGGTTATCCACAGGGCTTATTCATACGTACAAATGCCATTTCTGTCTATTTTTGGCGTATTCAACACCGCCGTGCGCCGCCCGATATGTGGATAACTGACCCGCCGCCCGGTACAATGGCGGTTTGTTTTTGCCTCATCCGGCTTTCAACTCAGGGGATATCCGTGTCAGTGGAACTTTGGCAGCAGTGCGTGGAGCTTCTGCGCGATGAACTGCCTGCCCAGCAATTCAACACCTGGATCCGTCCGCTACAGGTCGAAGCCGAAGGCGACGAGTTGCGCGTCTACGCGCCTAATCGGTTCGTACTCGACTGGGTCAATGAAAAGTACCTGGGCCGTCTGCTCGAGCTGTTGGGTGAACATGGCAACGGCATCGCGCCTGCACTCTCCTTATTAATAGGTAGCCGTCGCAGTTCAGCACCGCGCGCTGCCCCTAATGCACCGGTCAGCGCCGCAGTCGCCGCATCCTTGGCCCAAGCCACTGTCCAGCAAACCGCCCAGGTTGTCGTAGCAAGCGAACCGGTTGCGGCCCCGCTGGCCGAGCGGGTCATGGAGGCCGAAGAACCCTCCAGCCGGGACAGCTTCGACAGCATGAGCGATACCGCTCCGGCGCCAGCCGCTTCAGGTCGAACCGAGCAGCGTACGGTGCAGGTTGAAGGTGCACTCAAACACACCAGCTACCTGAACCGCACGTTCACTTTCGAAACCTTTGTCGAGGGTAAGTCCAACCAGCTGGCGCGTGCTGCTGCGTGGCAGGTCGCCGATAATCCCAAGCATGGCTACAACCCGTTGTTCCTGTATGGCGGTGTCGGCCTGGGTAAGACCCACTTGATGCATGCCGTGGGTAACCATCTGCTGAAGAAGAACCCGAACGCCAAGGTGGTGTACCTGCATTCGGAGCGCTTCGTCGCGGACATGGTCAAGGCGTTGCAGCTCAACGCCATCAACGAGTTCAAACGCTTCTATCGCTCGGTGGATGCGCTGTTGATCGATGACATCCAGTTCTTCGCCCGCAAGGAACGCTCCCAAGAAGAGTTTTTCCACACCTTCAACGCGTTGCTTGAGGGGGGCCAGCAGGTCATCTTGACCAGCGACCGCTATCCGAAGGAGATCGAAGGCCTGGAAGAGCGCCTGAAGTCGCGCTTCGGCTGGGGCCTGACCGTGGCTGTCGAGCCGCCGGAGCTGGAAACCCGTGTGGCGATCCTGATGAAGAAGGCCGACCAGGCCAAGGTCGAGCTGCCCCACGATGCCGCGTTCTTCATCGCCCAGCGTATTCGCTCGAACGTTCGTGAACTCGAAGGGGCCCTGAAGCGGGTCATCGCGCACTCGCACTTCATGGGCCGCGACATCACCATCGAGCTGATTCGCGAGTCGCTGAAGGACTTGCTGGCATTGCAGGACAAGCTGGTCAGTGTGGATAACATTCAGCGCACGGTGGCTGAGTACTACAAGATCAAGATTGCCGACCTGCTGTCCAAGCGCCGTTCGCGCTCGGTAGCGCGCCCGCGTCAGGTGGCCATGGCATTGTCCAAAGAGCTGACCAACCACAGCCTGCCGGAAATCGGCGACATGTTCGGTGGCCGCGACCACACCACCGTGCTGCACGCCTGCCGCAAGATCAACGAACTTAAGGAATCCGACGCGGACATCCGCGAGGACTACAAGAACCTGCTGCGTACGCTGACGACCTGATGGCCGTCTGCGCAGCTTATTGAAGGCAAGGGACTAGACCATGCATTTCACCATTCAACGCGAAGCCCTGTTGAAACCCCTGCAACTGGTCGCAGGTGTCGTCGAGCGCCGCCAGACCTTGCCGGTCCTGTCCAACGTCCTGCTGGTCGTGCAAGGCCAGCAGTTGTCGTTGACCGGTACCGACCTGGAAGTCGAACTGGTTGGCCGCGTTCAACTGGAAGAGCCCGCCGAGCCGGGCGAGATCACCGTGCCTGCGCGCAAGCTGATGGACATCTGCAAGAGCCTGCCCAGCGATGTGCTGATCGACATCAAGCTCGATGAGCAGAAACTGCTGGTCAAGGCTGGGCGCAGCCGCTTCACCCTGTCTACGCTGCCCGCCAATGATTTCCCGACCGTGGAAGAAGGCCCAGGTTCTCTGACCTGCAACCTGGAGCAGAGCAAGCTGCGTCGTCTGATCGAACGCACCAGCTTCGCCATGGCCCAACAGGATGTGCGCTACTACCTCAACGGCATGCTGCTGGAGGTGTCCACCGACACCTTGCGCGCAGTCGCCACCGATGGCCACCGCCTGGCGCTGTGCGCGATGCAGGCACCGATCGCTCAGGCTGATCGTCATCAAGTCATCGTGCCACGCAAGGGTATCCTGGAGCTGGCGCGTCTGCTGACTGACCCGGAAGGCATGGTCAGCATCGTACTGGGCCAGCATCACATTCGCGCCACCACGGGTGAGTTCACCTTCACCTCCAAGCTGGTGGACGGCAAGTTCCCAGACTACGAGCGCGTACTGCCCAAGGGGGGCGACAAGCTGGTGATCGGCGATCGTCAGGCGCTGCGTGAAGCGTTCAGCCGTACGGCGATCCTGTCCAACGAGAAGTACCGTGGTATCCGCCTGCAACTGGCCGCTGGCCAGCTGAAGATCCAGGCCAACAACCCTGAGCAGGAAGAGGCAGAAGAAGAGATAAGCGTCGACTACAACGGCAGCTCTCTGGAGATCGGTTTCAACGTCAGTTACCTGCTGGATGTGCTGGGCGTGATGACCACCGAGCAGGTTCGCCTGATTCTCTCGGACTCTAACAGCAGCGCGTTGCTCCAGGAAGCTGGCAATGATGACTCCTCTTACGTCGTCATGCCGATGCGTCTGTAAACCGTAGCAGGCCCAATGTCCCTTCTACGGCTTTCGGTCACCGCGGTGCGTAACCTGCATCCGGTGACCCTCTCCCCCTCTCCCCGCATCAATATCCTTTACGGCGCCAACGGCAGTGGCAAAACCAGTGTGCTGGAAGCAGTGCATCTGTTGGGTCTTGCGCGTTCGTTTCGCAGTACCCGGCTGAACCCGGTTATTCAGTACGAGCAGCCCACTTGCACCGTGTTTGGCCAAGTCGAACTGGCAGAAGGCGGCACCAGCAACCTAGGTGTTTCACGGGAGCGCCAGGGCGATTTCACTATCCGCATCGACGGACAGAATGCGCGCAGTGCTGCTCAGTTAGCCGAGATGCTGCCTTTGCAGTTGATCAACCCGGACAGTTTTCGCTTGTTGGAAGGAGCGCCCAAGGTACGCCGACAGTTCCTCGATTGGGGTGTGTTCCACGTGGAACCCCGCTTCATGGCAACCTGGCAACGCCTGCAGAAGGCCCTGCGGCAGCGGAACTCATGGCTGCGGCATGGTACACTTGACGCTGTTTCGCAAGCCGCCTGGGATCGGGAGTTATGTCTCGCCAGTGCGGAAATAGATGAATACCGTCGCAACTACATCAAGGCCTTGAAGCCTGTCTTCGAGCGAACCCTGAGCGAGCTGGTCGAACTGGATGGGTTGACCCTGAGCTATTACCGCGGCTGGGACAAGGACCGGGAACTCAACGAAGTCCTCGCGACTTCTCTTCTTCGCGACCAGCAGATGGGTCACACCCAAGCCGGACCACAGCGCGCGGATCTGCGCCTGCGACTGGGTGCGAATAACGCCGCTGACATCCTCTCGCGAGGGCAGCAGAAGCTGGTGGTGTGCGCATTGCGCATTGCCCAGGGGCATCTGGTGAGCCAAGTTCGTCGCGGGCAGTGTATTTATCTGGTGGATGACTTGCCGTCAGAGTTGGACGAACAGCATCGCCGCGCCCTGTGCCGCTTGCTTGAAGAATTGAACTGCCAGGTGTTCATCACCTGCGTAGACCACGAATTTCTGAGGGAAGGCTGGCAAACGGAAACGCCAGTCGCTTTGTTCCACGTGGAACAGGGCCGTATCACCCAGACCCACGACCATCGGGAGTGAAGGCATGAGCGAAAATCAAACGTACGACTCCTCCAGCATCAAGGTGCTGAAAGGGCTGGATGCCGTACGCAAACGTCCCGGCATGTACATTGGCGACACCGATGACGGCAGCGGCCTGCACCACATGGTATTCGAGGTGGTCGACAACTCCATCGACGAGGCCCTGGCCGGTCACTGCGATGACATCACTGTCATCATCCACCCGGACGAATCCATCAGCGTGCGTGACAACGGCCGCGGGATTCCGGTCGACGTGCATAAAGAAGAAGGCGTATCGGCGGCCGAGGTCATCATGACCGTGCTGCACGCTGGCGGTAAGTTCGACGACAACTCCTATAAGGTGTCTGGCGGTCTGCACGGTGTTGGTGTGTCGGTGGTGAACGCCCTGTCCGAACAGTTGGTACTGACCGTTCGCCGCAGCGGCAAGATCTGGGAGCAGACCTACGTCCACGGTGTTCCACAAGCGCCCATGGCGATTGTGGGGGACAGTGAAACCACCGGTACCCACATTCACTTCAAGCCATCGGCTGAAACCTTCAAGAACATCCACTTCAGCTGGGACATCCTTGCCAAGCGTATCCGCGAGCTGTCGTTCCTGAACTCCGGTGTAGGCATCCTGCTTAAGGATGAGCGCTCCGGCAAGGAAGAGTTCTTCAAGTATGAAGGCGGTCTGCGTGCCTTCGTCGAATACCTGAACACCAACAAGACCCCGGTCAACTCTCAGGTCTTCCACTTCAACGTCCAGCGTGACGATGGTGTAGGTGTTGAAGTCGCGCTGCAATGGAACGACAGCTTCAACGAAAACCTGCTGTGCTTTACCAACAACATTCCACAGCGCGACGGTGGTACCCACCTGGTCGGTTTCCGTTCCTCGCTGACCCGCAGCCTGAACAGCTACATCGAACAGGAAGGCTTGGCCAAGAAGAACAAGGTCGCCACTACCGGTGATGACGCCCGTGAAGGTTTGACCGCGATCATTTCGGTCAAGGTACCCGATCCGAAGTTCAGCTCGCAGACCAAGGACAAGCTGGTTTCCTCGGAGGTGAAGACCGCCGTGGAACAGGAGATGAACAAGTACTTCGCTGACTTCCTGTTGGAGAACCCCAACGAAGCCAAGGCGGTGGTCGGCAAGATGATCGACGCTGCCCGTGCCCGTGAAGCCGCGCGCAAGGCCCGTGAGATGACCCGCCGCAAAGGCGCCTTGGACATTGCCGGTTTGCCAGGCAAATTGGCCGACTGCCAGGAGAAAGATCCTGCGCTTTCCGAACTGTACCTGGTGGAGGGTGACTCCGCAGGTGGCTCGGCCAAGCAAGGTCGTAACCGTCGTACCCAGGCCATCCTGCCGCTCAAGGGGAAGATTCTCAACGTCGAGAAAGCTCGCTTCGACAAGATGATCTCTTCGCAGGAGGTCGGCACGCTGATCACTGCGCTGGGCTGCGGTATTGGTCGCGAAGAGTACAACATCGACAAGCTGCGCTATCACAACATCATCATCATGACCGATGCTGACGTCGACGGTTCGCACATCCGTACCCTGCTGCTGACATTCTTCTTCCGTCAGTTGCCGGAGCTGGTCGAGCGCGGCTACATCTATATTGCCCAGCCGCCACTGTACAAGGTGAAGAAAGGTAAGCAGGAGCAGTACATCAAGGACGACGAGGCCATGGAAGAGTACATGACCCAGTCGGCCCTCGAAGACGCCAGCCTGCATCTGGACGAGTCGGCGCCTCCGGTTTCCGGCGTACAGCTCGAAGCCCTGGTGAATGAGTTCCGCAGTGTGATGAAGACGCTCAAGCGTCTGTCGCGCTTGTACCCTCAAGAACTCACCGAGCACTTCATCTATCTGCCGGAAGTCACCCAGGAGCAGTTGGCCGATAACGCCGCCATGCAGGCCTGGCTGAGCAAGTTCCAGGAGCGCCTGAACAGCAGCCAGAAGTCCGGGCTGACCTACGCTACTAGCCTGCGCGAAGACAAAGAACGCAATATCTGGTTGCCGGAGGTTGAAGTTACCTCGCATGGCTTGGCCAGTTATGTGACCTTCAATCGCGAGTTCTTCGGTAGTAACGATTACCGTTCGGTGGTCGTAGTGGGTGCCAAGCTCGCTACCCTGCTGGGTGAAGGTGCCTATGTGCAGCGTGGCGAGCGTCGCAAAGCTGTCACTGAGTTCAAGGAAGGCCTGGACTGGCTGATGAACGAAAGCACCAAGCGCCACACCATCCAACGATATAAAGGACTGGGTGAGATGAACCCGGACCAGTTGTGGGAAACCACGATGGATCCGACGGTGCGCCGTATGTTGAAGGTGACCATCGAAGATGCCATCGCCGCTGACCAGCTGTTCAACACCTTGATGGGAGATGCGGTCGAGCCACGCCGTGACTTCATCGAGAGCAATGCGCTGTCGGTGTCTAATCTGGACTTCTGATTCAACCCCGCACCAGCGAAAGGCCAACCTCACCAGTTGGCCTTTTTTTTGTTCCACGTGGAACAACGCGTCTCATATCTCGATCCCTTTTCGCCCAGAGTTGGGCGCTGACGCACCGGCCATGACTGCGATGATCACCTAGACCATACCGGTTTCCTTGCTGAGCATCAGTTTGATCGCCGGCACGCTGACGCTATAGTTCAGCTTCGCTGGTTGAGCGTTTTCAGCCTTCAATGCAAGGTGAGCTTGCTTGGCAGGGTACCGCAAAGGCTTGGCGGATCACGGGAGAGTTCAATGATTATCGGCAACCACCTTCACATTGAGGCCCTGTATGACCAGGCGACCTCGACGCTCAGCTACTTGGTGATGGATGGGCAGACCCGCCAATGTGCGTTGATCGACAGTGTGCTGGACTATGACCCAAAGTCCGGGCGCACGTGCAGCGCTTCTGCCGACCGTTTGATCGAGCGGGTCGAAAAGCTGGGTGCGAAGGTTCAATGGATTCTCGAAACCCATGTACACGCCGATCACCTTTCTGCAGCGGCGTACCTCAAGGAAAAGCTCGGTGGACACACTGGTATCGGTGCGCAGATCACCCAGGTGCAGAAAACCTTCAGTTCCTTGTTCAATGCCGAGCCTGGCTTTGCCCGCGACGGCAGCCAGTTCGACGTTCTGTTCGAGGATCAGGAAGGCTTTCGTATCGGCAATCTGCATGCCCGTGCCCTGCACACCCCAGGCCACACTCCCGCCTGTCTGAGCTACTTGGTAGAAGAGGCTGGTGAGCAGGTCCTGTTCGTTGGTGACACCTTGTTCATGCCAGACTACGGGACTGCGCGCTGCGACTTCCCCGGCGCCAGCGCGCGGACGCTGTTCCGTTCGATCCGGCGTCTGCTGGCCTTCCCTGACCAGACCCTGCTGTTCATGTGTCACGACTACCTGCCTGGCGGTCGTGAATTGCGCTATTTCACTACGGTAGGCGAGCAGCGTGCATCCAACATCCATATCCATGCCGGGGTCAGCGAAGCGCAGTTCGTGGCCATGCGCGAAGCCCGCGATGCCACCCTCGACATGCCTGTGCTGATGCTGCCCTCGGTTCAGGTAAATATGCGTAGCGGACGCTTCCCTGAACCCGAACAGAATGGCGTCAGCTATCTGAAGATCCCGCTGAACACGTTGTAAAGCTAACACCGCTAATCCTAGTCTTAAGGAACACACTGATGCTCGATGCGTTGCCGCGCCCTACCCCGCTATGTGCCGACTATCGGCACTGGCACCTATGCGATGTGCTGTTGTGACTGAGCTGTCATTGCTGGGTGGCGCGCTGGGCGCAATCATCGGCGCCGTGTTGGCACTCACCGGTGCTGGCGGTGGTATCCTGGCGGTGCCGTTATTGGTGTTCGGGCTTGGCTTGTCGATGGTTGAAGCCGCACCTATTGGGTTGCTCGCCGTCGGGTTGGCGGCTGCGGTAGGGGCCCTGTTGGGATTGCGTGAGGGGCTGGTGCGCTACCGCGCGGCGTTGTTCATCGCCTCGATCGGTATCGTCGCCTCGCCATTGGGCCTGATGCTGGCACATCGTCTGCCCAACACGCCGCTGGCGCTGGGATTCGCCGGGGTGCTGGTTTACGCCTGCCTGCGCATCTGGCGTAAAGCGGCGCGGCAGTTACGTGGTGAAGACAACCTGGCTCATCGCTTCATCGAACCTTGCGTACTCAATCCGCAGCAAGGGCGGCTGCGATGGACGCTGCCGTGTGCCAGGGCGCTGGCCTTTACCGGGTTCATGTCCGGTTTGCTGTCCGGCTTGCTGGGGGTGGGGGGAGGCTTTGTCATCATTCCGGCGTTGAACCGCTACACCAACCTGCGCATGGCCAGCATCGTCTCGACCTCGCTGGCGGTGATCGCGCTGGTCGCCACCGGTAGCGTGATCAGCGCCAGTCTGGCGGGTGTGATGCACTGGCGCATTGGCGCGCCGTTCGCCGTCGGGGCTGTGGCCGGCTTGCTGCTGGCGCGGCCGTTAGCCAACAAAATTGCCGGCCCGCGCTTGCAGCAACTGTTCGCACTGGTGGGGTGTGGCGCTGCCGTGTTGCTGGCCGGCAAGGCGCTACTCAGCTAACAGTTCGTCTTGTTCGGCGGCGCACAGCGCCAGCAAATAGTCCCACACTACCCGCAAGCGTACCGACTTGTGCAGCTCGCGCCGGGTGCAGATCCAATAGCTGCGTTGGATGGTTTCGCTGGGAAGCACGCGTACCAGCTTCGGATCATGCCGGGCCATGTAGTTAGGTAGCACGGCGATACCCAGCCCGGCCTGCGCCGCTTGCTGCTGGGCGATCACGCTGGTGCTGCGAAACACCACGTTGGGGGCCCGGCAGAAGCTGTTGAGCAACAGCAGCTCCTGGCTGAACAGTAAGTCATCGACGTAGCCGATCCAGCTGTGGCGTGCCAAATCCTCGCGGCTGTTCAAGGGAGGCGCACGGTCCAGGTAATCCTGGCTTGCATATAGCGCCAGGCGATAGTCCGTGAGCTTGCGGGTGATCAGCAGATCGGCGCTGGGGCGTTCCAGGTGGATACTGATTTCCGCCTCACGGTTGAGGATGCTGACGAAACGTGGCACCGCCACCAACTCCACTTCCAACCCCGGGTAACGTTGGAACAACGCACTCATGCGTGGGGTGAAGAACATGATGCCGATGCCTTCGGTGACCCCAAGGCGGATCTTGCCCAAGGGAGTGATGGCCTGGGTGATCTCTTCCTGCGCTAGCAGGGCGACGTTTTCCATGGCTTCGGCATGCTTGAGCAAGGCTTGGCCCGAGGGCGTCAGTTCGTAGCCCTGCGCATGCTGAACGAACAGTGCGGTGCCCAGGCTCTGCTCGATGCTCTCGATGTGCCGGGCCACCGTGCTGTGGGTGGTGTTGAGGCGCTTGGCAGCAGTCAGCAGCCGACCGCTGCGCTGCAACTCCAGGAAAAACCGTAGATCGTTCCAGTCGAACATGCTGATCCTTTTGGCTGTTCGTTCGGGCCTTTTCGCGGCAGTGGCTCGGATTACCGGGGCGGCTGGCTTGCCCGCGAAGTGGCCAGGAGAGGCTTATCGTTGTGCTAAAACGCACAACGGGTGCGCGAAATCTCGTGTTTCCTCAGCGAAATTAATCAATAAGATGGATCGGGACAAGAATAATAATCAGGCGCGAGGTTGCACATGCCATCAGCCGATCCTGTCTACGACTACGTGGTCGTGGGCGCTGGTCCCGCCGGTTGCCTACTGGCCAATCGGTTGTCCGCCGACCCTGCTTGCCGGGTATTGCTGCTCGAAGCAGGCGGGCGCGACAACTATCCCTGGATACACATTCCCGTCGGTTACCTCTACTGCATTGGTAATCCACGTACCGACTGGTGCTTCAAGACCGAGCTGCAACCCGGCCTCAACGGCCGTGCCTTGGGCTACCCTCGGGGCAAGGTGCTCGGCGGCTGCTCGTCAATCAACGGCATGATCTACATGCGTGGCCAGGCGGCCGACTATGACGGCTGGGCCGAACAAGGCAATGCCGGCTGGGCGTGGAAAGATGTACTGCCGCTGTTCAAGGCCAGCGAAAATCATTTCGCAGGTGCCAACGAGAGTCACGGTGCACAGGGAGAGTGGCGGGTCGAGCGCCAGCGCTACAGTTGGCCGATACTCGATGCCTTCCGAGAAGCCGCAGCGCAGAGCGGCATCGGCAAGGTCGATGACTTCAATACCGGTGACAACGCCGGTTGTGGATACTTTCAGGTCAACCAGCGCAGCGGTGTACGCTGGAACGCATCCAAGGCCTTTCTCAGGCCCATTCGCAGCCGCGCCAACCTGACCGTGCTGACTGGCGTTCAGGTCGATAAGGTGCTGCTCGGCAACACTCGCGCCCAAGCGGTCAAGGCATTCTGGCAAGGCGCATGGCACGAATTCGGCGCACGCCGGGAGATCATCCTCTGTGCAGGTTCGGTAGGCTCCCCCGGTATTTTGCAGCGCTCCGGCATCGGCCCGCGCAAGCTGCTGGAAGAGGTGGGAATCCCCGTGCGTCACGACCTGCCCGGGGTGGGTGGCAACCTGCAGGACCACCTGCAACTGCGCTTGATCTACCAGGTCCGCAACACCCGCACACTGAACCAGATGGCCCACAGCCTATGGGGCAAGCTGGGCATGGGCCTGCGTTATGCCTTTGATCGCAGCGGTCCCTTGGCCATGGCCCCGAGTCAGTTGGGCGCATTCGTTCGCTCCAGCCCCGAGCAAGCCACCGCCAACCTGCAATATCACGTGCAGCCGCTGTCGCTGGAGCGCTTCGGCGAGCCACTGCATCGCTTTGCGGCTTTCACCGCGTCGGTGTGCAACCTGCGTCCGGCCAGCCGTGGGCGTATCGACATACGTTCGGCAGACATGAACGTGGCCCCTCTGATCGACCCCAACTACCTGAGCGATCCGGCTGATTTGCGCGTGGCTGCCGATGCCATTCGCCTGACCCGGCGCATCGTCCAGGCCCCTGCCCTGGCCGCGTTCGATCCGCGGGAGTACCTGCCCGGCCCTGCCCTTCAACGTGAAGAAGACCTGCACCAGGCCGCTGGCCAGATCGGCACCACCATTTTCCATCCGGTGGGCACCTGCCGCATGGGCAACGGTGCGCTGGATGTTGTGGATAACCAGCTGCGTGTGCACGGCATTCCAGGGCTGCGCGTGGCTGACGCCTCGATAATGCCGCAGATCGTCTCCGGCAATACCTGTTCACCCACGCTGATGATCGCCGAGAAGGCGGCGCAACTGATCCTCAAGGGGGCACATACCCAGACCAACCTCAGCGATTGCAGCGCGATACCGACGCCCTGACCCGGGTGCGTGCAACACCGGCGGCCCGAGGTCAGAGCTGCCGACAGTGGAACAACAAGAATAATCACTGTGGCCTTCGGGCCGAGGACAGCAACGATGTCGGATTACATTCAAGAGCAAGGTGCGGCCGCCACTCGCAGCAGCCGCCGTGAAGAACGTAAGATCATTTTCGCGTCATCCCTCGGGACAGTGTTCGAGTGGTATGACTTTTTTCTCTATGGCGCACTGGCTGCAGTCATCAGCAAGCAGTTCTTCGCGGGCGTCAACGACACCACCGCCTTCATCTTCGCGCTGATGGCGTTTGCTGCCGGCTTCCTGGTGCGCCCGTTCGGCGCACTGGTGTTCGGTCGGCTGGGGGATATGATCGGGCGCAAGTACACCTTCCTGGTGACCATCGTGCTGATGGGCTTGTCGACCTTTGCGGTCGGCCTGTTGCCCACCTACGCCAGTATCGGGATCGCGGCACCGATCATCCTGGTGGTGCTGCGCATGCTTCAGGGCCTGGCGCTGGGCGGCGAGTACGGCGGCGCTGCGACCTACGTGGCCGAACATGCACCGCCCGGCAAGCGCGGTTTCCACACCGGCTTCATCCAGTCTACCGCTACGCTCGGTTTGCTGCTGTCGCTGACCGTGGTGCTGGGCAGCCGCTACATCAGTGGCGATCAGTTCGAGACGTGGGGCTGGCGCCTGCCCTTCCTGCTGTCGATCGTGCTGCTGGCGATTTCCACCTGGATCCGCATGAGCATGCACGAGTCACCGGCCTTCGTGAAAATGAAGGCCCAGGGCAAGGTGAGCAAATCGCCGATCCGTGAGTCGTTCACCTCATGGCCGAACCTCAAGGTGGTGCTCACTGCGCTGTTCAGCATCAATGCCGGGCAAGCGGTGACCTTTTACACCGCACAGTTCTACGTGCTGTTCTTCATGACCCAGATGCTCAAGATGGACCCGGCCCAAGCCAACACGCTGCTGATCATCAGCGTGGTAATCGGTGCGCCGTTCTTCGTGTTCTTCGGCTGGCTGTCTGACCGTATCGGGCGCAAGCCGATCCTGATGCTGGGCCTGCTGTTGGCAACGGTCTGCTACTTCCCAATGTTCAAGGCTCTGAGCCATTACGCCAATCCGCAGATCGACGCGGCCAGCCGCCAGGCGCCGATCGTGGTCAGCGCCAACCCACAAGGCTGCACCTTCCAGTTCGACCCGGTCGGCAAGGCACGTTTCGACAGCCCCTGCGACAAGGTCAAGACCTTCCTGGTCAAGCAGGGCCTGCCTTACAGCTCGGTGAGCGTGGCCGGCAACGATGTCTCCGTGAGCATTGGCGAGACGACCATCAACGGCTTCGACGAAGCCGCCATGCGCAGCGCCATCGAGGCCGCCGGTTACCCCTCCAAGGCGGACCCGGCCAATGTGAACCAGGTGATGGTGGTGGTGTTGATCGTCGCCATGATCCTGATCGCAACCATGACCTATGGGCCATTGGCGGCGGTGATGGTCGAGCTGTTCCCCACCCGCATCCGCTACACCTCGATGTCCCTGCCCTACCACATTGGCAACGGCTGGTTCGGAGGCTTCCTGCCGACAGTTTCGTTCGCGTTGGTGGTGTACACCGGGGATATCTTCTACGGCCTGTGGTATCCGGTGCTGATCACTGGGGTGAGCCTGGTGGTGGGGATCTTCTGCCTGAAAGAGACTCGGGATGTGGATATCGACAAGGTCTGAAACAGGCTGGCAGTGATGCGGTGAAAGCGGGCTTGCCCGCGATGAACCCAAGCTTGTTGCACGGGCACAAAAAAACCGGCGTAAAAGCCGGTTTTTTTATAGCCCGAAAAAACTTATGCACGATTTTCGGAAAAACTTCATACAGAGAAATAAATAGCTAATTCAATCACTTAGGCTGTATTTGGAACGATTTATCGAAAACTTGCTAACACGTTATCCACAGATGCTCAGGCAGGCTGCTGTGCCGGGTTTTCTGCCACTGGCGGCAGCGAACCCATGGCTCGCTGGGTGGCTTCGTTCCAGGCCTGAGCACGTTCGTTAAGCTCGGCGATGGCCCGTGGACCGGTGCCCTCTGCGTACATCGGCGCACCGATCACCACCTCGATGGTACCGGGACGTTTTCCCCAGCCTTCACGCGGCCAGAATTTGCCGGCGTTGTGGGCAATCGGCAGCACAGGCAGCCCGGCGTTGACGGCAAGCGCGGTACCGCCACGCGAGAATTTGCCGATCTGGCCATGCGGCACGCGGGTGCCTTCGGGGAATATCAGCACCCAGGTGCCCTGCTTGAGCAACTCGTCGCCCTGGCTGGCCACCTGACGCAAAGCCTCTTTGGGGTTGTTACGGTCGATGGCGATCGGCCGCAGCATGGCCATGGCCCAGCCAAAGAATGGCACGTACAGCAGCTCACGCTTGAGTACCTGGCTCAGTGGCGAGAAGTACGCCGAGAGGAAGAACGTCTCCCAAGTGCTCTGGTGATTCGACAAGATCACGCAAGGCTCCTGCGGCACGTTCTCGGCGCCGGTCACCTTATAGTGGATACCGAGCACCGTACGGGCCAGGAACACGGCGCAGCGACACCAGTACACGTTGATGAACTTGTAGCGCTTGGGGAATGGCAGGAAAGGCGCGACGAAGAAGCTCAGCGAGCACCACAGCAGCGAACTGGTGCCCAACAGCAGGTAAAAAAGAAAGATTCTGATCGCCTGCAGGATCGACATAGTGGCAAGTACCGTTGCGGGGCAATGCCCGCCTAAGGAAAGTGCGCCACACAGGCGCGCTTCTTTTAAATAAGTGCTCTGGCGATAGCCGCCAGATCGTCGAAAATCAGTGTGTTTTCCGGGACGCCTTTTTCCAGGGTCCGCTCACCCTTGCCGGTTTTCACCAACACAGGTTGTGCATCGACGGCCAGCGCCGCCTTCAGGTCACCTTGGCTGTCGCCTACGAACCATACGCCAGCCAGCTCAACCTGATAGTGCTCGGCGATTGCCCGCAGCATGCCGGGTTTGGGTTTGCGGCATTCGCAACCTTCGTCCGGGCCGTGCGGACAATGCACGATGTAGCCGACCTCCCCGCCCTGTGCCGCCACCAACTCGCGCAGGCGCGTGTGCATGGCTTGCAGGGTGGCGAGGGGGTAATAGCCGCGTGCAATGCCAGACTGGTTGGTGGCCACGGCCACCGTCCAGCCGGCTTTGCTCAACTGCGCGATGGCCTCGATCGAGCCGGGGATGGGGATCCACTCTTCCAGCGACTTGATGTAGGCGTCGGAGTCGAAGTTGATCACTCCGTCTCGATCGAGAATCAGCAGTTTCAAGGCTTACCCCAGCAGCGAAATGTCGGCCACGCCCAGGAACAGACCGCGCAGGCGGCTGAGCAGGGCATAGCGGTTGGCTCGCACCTTGGCGTCTTCGGCGTTGACCAGCACCGCTTCGAAGAAGGCATCGACCGGGTCGCGCAGGGCGGCCAGGCGCGTGAGCGCTTCGTTGTACTGACGCGCGGCGGCCATCGGTTGCACGGCCTGGTCGGCCTGCTGGATGGCCGAGTACAGCGAGAACTCGTTGGCGTTGTCGAAGTACTTGGGCTCGACCTGCTCGGAGATGGCGCCGTCGGCCTTGCTCAACAAGTTCGACACGCGCTTGTTGGCTGCCGCCAGGGCCTCGGCTTCGGGCAGTTTGCGGAACGCCTGAACGGCCTGCACACGCTGGTCGAAGTCCAGCGGCGAGCCGGGCTTGAGGGCACGTACGGACAGGTAGGTGGCAACATCGGTGCCTTCGTCTTCGTAGCGCGCGCGCAGACGGTCGAAGATGAACTCCAGCACCTGCTCGGCCAGGCCCGTGGCCTTGACCTTGGCACCGAACTGTTTGACCGCGAACTCGACGGTGGTGCTCAGGTCCAGGTCCAGTTGCTTGTCGATCAGGATACGCAGCACGCCGAGGGCCGCGCGGCGCAGCGCGTACGGATCCTTGCTGCCGGTGGGCAGCATGCCGATGCCGAAGATGCCGACCAGGGTGTCGAGCTTGTCGGCGATGGCCACGGCAGCGCCGGTCAGCGTCTGCGGCAGCTCCGCACCGGCGCCACGCGGCATGTACTGCTCGTTCAGGGCCAGGGCGACGTCTTCCTGCTCGCCGTCGTTGAGGGCGTAGTAGTAGCCGGCCACACCCTGCATTTCAGGGAACTCGCCGACCATCTCGGTGGCCAGGTCGCACTTGGACAGCAGGCCGGCACGGCCGGCGTTGGCTGCGCTGCCGCCGATGTACGGGGCAATGAACGCGGCCAGCTTGGCAACGCGCTCGGCCTTTTCGAACACGGTGCCGAGTTGGGCCTGGAATACCACGTTCTTCAGGCGCTCGTTGAAGCTTTCCAGCGGTTGCTTCTTGTCCTGCTTGAAGAAGAACTCAGCGTCGGTCAGGCGCGGGCGCACGACTTTCTCGTTGCCCAGCACGATCTGCTTCGGATCGCGGCTCTCGACGTTGGCCACGGTGATGAAGCGCGGCAGAAGCTTGCCTTCGTTGTCCAGCAGGCAGAAGTACTTCTGGTTGTCCTGCATGGTGGTGATCAGGGCTTCCTGCGGTACGTCGAGGAAACGCTCCTCGAACGAGCACACCAGTGGCACTGGCCATTCGACCAGGGCAGTCACTTCATCCAGCAACGCCGGTGGCACGATGGCGGAGCCTTCCTGCTGCATGGCCAGCTCTGCTGTGCGCTTGCTGATCAGTTCGCGACGCTCGGCGAAGTCGGCCAGCACGTAGGCCTTGCGCAGGTCTTCGACGTAATTGGCCGGGGCACTGATAGTCACGCTTTGCGGATGATGGAAGCGATGGCCACGGGATTCACGGCCAGCTTTCTGCGACAGCAGGGTGCAGTCGACCACCTGCTCGCCCAGCAACATCACCAGCCATTGGGTCGGACGCACGAACTCTTCACGGCTGGCCGCCCAGCGCATGCGCTTGGGAATTGGCAGGTCGTTGAGCGAATCTTCGACGATGGTGGGCAGCAAGCTGGTGGTGGCCTTGCCGGGGATGTGCTGCGAGAAGCGCAGTTTCGGGCCGCTCTGGTCGATCTCCGACAGCTCGACGCCGCATTTCTTGGCAAAGCCCAGGGCCGCTTGGGTCGGCTGGCCTTCGGCGTTGAAGGCGGCCTGCAGGGGTGGGCCGTCGATGTTGATGCTGCGATCCGGCTGCTGCACGTCGAGTTGACGGATCAGCACGGCCAGGCGACGCGGTGCGGCATAGAACTGCTTGCCGGTGTAGTTCAGGCCGGCCGCCTGCAGGCCTTTTTCGATGCCGGCGAGGAACGCCTCGCCCAGGGTTGCCAGGGCCTTCGGTGGCAGCTCTTCGGTGCCCAGTTCAACCAGGAAATCTTGAGCACTCATTGTGCAGCCTCCAGCTTAGCCAACACTTCGTCACGCAATTCAGGGGTGGCCATCGGGAAGCCCAGGCGTGCACGGGCTTGCAGATAGCTCTGGGCGACGTCACGGGCGAGCGTACGTACGCGCAGGATGTAGCGCTGGCGCTCGGTCACCGAGATGGCGCGGCGGGCGTCCAGCAGGTTGAAGGTGTGCGAAGCCTTCAGGACCATTTCGTAGGTCGGCAGCGGCAGCTCCAGCTTGATCAGGCGGTTCGCTTCGCTTTCGTAGAAGTCGAACAGTTCGAACAGCTTCTCGACGTTGGCGTGCTCGAAGTTGTAGGTCGACTGCTCCACTTCGTTCTGGTGGAACACATCGCCGTAGGTGACCTTGCCGAACGGGCCGTCGGCCCAGACCAGGTCGTACACCGAGTCGACACCCTGGATGTACATGGCCAGTCGTTCCAGGCCGTAGGTGATTTCACCGGTGACCGGATAGCACTCGATACCGCCGACCTGCTGGAAGTAGGTGAACTGCGTCACCTCCATGCCGTTCAGCCAGATTTCCCAGCCCAGGCCCCAGGCGCCGAGGGTCGGCGATTCCCAGTTGTCTTCGACGAAGCGGATGTCGTGAACCAGCGGGTCCAGGCCGATGGCTTTCAGCGAGCCGAGGTAGAGCTCCTGGAAGTTGGCCGGGTTCGGCTTGAGCACGACCTGGAACTGATAGTAGTGCTGCAGGCGGTTGGGGTTTTCGCCATACCGCCCGTCGGCGGGGCGACGGCTGGGCTGCACGTAGGCGGCGTTCCAGGTCTCGGGGCCGACGGCGCGCAGGAAGGTCGCGGTATGGAAAGTGCCGGCGCCTACTTCCATATCGTAGGGCTGAAGCACCACACAACCTTGAGCCGCCCAGTAGTTCTGCAGGGCGAGGATCAGGTCTTGGAAGGTACGCACGGCTGGCGTAGGCTGGCTCACGAAATTCACCTGTATCTGGGGATGCGGATGTAAAGAGCGGGAGTATAACCCGATTCGCCTCGCCCTCTACTCATTGGAGCCTTATGCCGCGCTGCTTTTGGTGTTCCGACGACCCGTTGTACCAGGCTTACCATGACCACGAGTGGGGAACGCCGCAGCGCGACCCGGCGTTGCTCTTCGAGATGCTTTTGCTCGAAGGGTTCCAGGCGGGGCTCTCGTGGATCACCGTGTTGCGTAAACGCGAGCGCTACCGCCAGGTGCTGGAGGGCTTCGACCCGGTCAGGCTGGCGCAGCTCAGCGATGAGCGCATCGAGGAACTGATGCTCGATGCCGGCATCATCCGCAACCGCTTGAAGCTCAAGGCCGTGCGGCGCAATGCGCAGGCCTGGCTGGCTGTGGATAACCCGTCCGAGTGGTTGTGGTCGTTCGTCGGCGGCGTGCCGAAGATCAACCACTTCCAGGGCCGCGGCGACGTGCCGGCGGTTACCGGTGAAGCCAAGGCGATGAGCAAGGCCCTGCAGAAAGCCGGTTTCACCTTCGTTGGCCCGACCATCTGCTACGCCTTCATGCAGGCCACCGGCATGGTCATGGACCACACCACCGACTGTGATCGCTACGCCGCGCTGGTACGCTGAGCGCCGCAGGTCATGGCTTTATCAGCAGCCCCTGGCCAGTCGGAAGGCTCGCGATGGCAATGTTTGCCCTGCTCGCCCACTCATCCATGCCTTCCTTCTGCGGGTGATAACCGTAGTAGGCATAGTCATCCAGCAATACCACAGCCCCCGGAACCAGACGCTCCCAAAGATGTTCGATCGCCGCGACTTCAGGCAGGGTGCAATTGAGGTCGATGTGCAGGAACGCGATCTGACTGGATTTGATCTCGACCAGGGTGTCAGGAATGCTGCCTTGCACGATGACCGCATTCGGCCATTCAGCGAAGTTCTCCCGCACCGAGTCGATGTTCGATGTGTAGAAGCCGTTGGCGATGAGTTTGCGGTTCTTTTCGGTAGCCCCGGAAATCTTTTCCTGGTCTGACAGATAGCGGTCATCCACGCCGGCATAAGTGTCGAGCAGGTAGAACTTCCTGCTGCAGTTGTTCCAGTCGAGATCTTCCATGATGGCGGAGCTGAGTACGCCATAGTTCACCCCGCACTCGACGAAGTCGCCTTCGTGTCTGGCAGCAGTACGTGCTGCCCACAATCCCATGTGAACCCGCCAGTACCATTTGTAATCGGCGCCACGTGCGGCTTTGACGCCCCGGGCATAGGCCTTGATGAAGCGCGGATCGCTCATGAAGTCATGGTTGTGTTTGGAGGCGAGGCCGTCGAACTGGTAAAGACGTTCGACAATCGGCGTCACGGCAGCAGGATCGCGTTTGTAGCTACGGTTTTCTGATATGCCCCAGGCAAGATAGTGCTGTGCGGGATCAATCCCGGCCAACCTGACATCGGGATGAATCCTCAAATACTCTTCTGGACAAAAATCGCTGGGTAGCATGCTCGGTTGCTCTCGATTAAGTAAGGCGTTGTTGAACCTGTGTCGTTGAGTACCACGACCTGCACGACCGGTCAGCCTGGCTGAGGAAGTTACAGCGCAGGATTCTGCCGCTGGTGTATTTTCACGTCAATTTTCTGCTATCACCCAGACTGACGTGCCGCTGTTGCTGGCCGCCGTGTAGCGCTAAGAGGGTACAATGCGCGCATTGCTGAAATAAGGAATTCGCCTGTGGAAAAGTTCAAGGGCGCCCTGATGGTCGGGGTGCTGCGTCTGTTCGCCAAGCTGCCCTGGGGTGCGGTGCAGCGCGTTGGCGCTGGCATCGGCTGGCTGATGTGGAAAATCCCCAATGGCTCGCGCAACGTGGTGCGCATCAACCTGGCCAAGTGTTTCCCGGAAATGGACGCTGGCGAGCGTGAGCAACTGGTTGGCCGTGCGCTGAAGGATATCGGCAAATCGTTCGTCGAAAGTGCCTGCGCCTGGATCTGGCCGCCGCAGCGCTCGCTGGAGCTGGTCAAGGAAGTGCACGGCCTGGAGGTGCTGGAGCAGGCCCTGGCTTCGGGCAAGGGCGTGGTCGGCATCACCAGCCATCTGGGCAACTGGGAAGTGCTCAACCACTTCTATTGCAACCAGTGCAAACCGATCATCTTCTACCGCCCGCCGAAGCTCAAGGCGGTGGATGACCTGCTGCGTGAGCAGCGCGTGCAGATGGGTAACCGCGTGGCGCCTTCGACCAAGGAGGGCATCCTGAGCGTGATCAAGGAGGTGCGCCGTGGCGGCCAGGTAGGGATTCCCGCCGACCCAGAGCCGGCCGAGTCGGCTGGGGTGTTCGTGCCATTCCTCGGCACCCAGGCGCTGACCAGCAAGTTCGTGCCGAACATGCTCGCCGGTGGCAAGGCGGTGGGTGTATTCCTGCATGCGTTGCGCCTGCCGGATGGCTCGGGCTTCAAGGTGTTCCTGGAAGCGGCGCCCGAGGCCATGTACAGCACCGATGTAAATGAATCGGCAGCAGCCATGAGCAAGGTGGTCGAGCGCTATGTGCGTGAGTACCCGAGCCAGTACATGTGGAGCATGAAGCGCTTCAAGAAGCGCCCGGCGGGCGAGGCGCGCTGGTACTGAGATTCTTGGGGGCGCTTTGCGCCCCTTTCGCGGCACAAGGCCGCTCTCATAGAACTACACA
>NZ_VAUO01000009.1 GCF_005796105.1 Pseudomonas mosselii
GCAGCCCAAAGGGCTGGGTGATCTCCTACAGGTACAGCGGTGGATTTGGTCGGCGATCATTTTGGCTCGAACAACGTCACCGCCCGCGCATCCACCGCCTTGGGCAGCAGCCCTTCGCGATAGAACGCATCAGCGATGCGCTGCTGCTCGGCCAGGTTGTCAGCCTTCACCGGCTGCACGTCATAGCTGCGCCGCGCATTGGCCTGCTGCACCGTGGCGCTGTCGAGGTTGCCCCACAGCGGACCGAGGATGCGCGCCGCCGCCACCGGGTTGGCCTTGGCCCAAACCCCTGCTTCGCGCAAAGCCTGGTAGACCTGCTCCAGCACCTCGGGATGCGCCTTGGCGTAGTCGCTGCCGGCCAGGTAGTAGCGCTGGTAGCTGGCCAGCTCCCGGCCATCGGCAAGAATCCGTGCGTTCTGCTGACGCTGCGCACTGGCAACATAGGGGTCCCAGGTCACCCAGGCATCGACCTTGTGGTTCTCGAAGGCCGCACGCCCGTCAGCAGGGATCAGGTACGCCGGCGTGATGTCCTTGAAGCTGAGTCCGGCCTTGGCCAGGGCCTGGATCAGCAAGTAATGGCTGCCGGCTGCCTTGGTCACCGCCACGCGCTTGCCCTTGAGATCCGCCAGGGTCTTGAGCGGCGAGTCCGCCGGCACCAGGATCGCCTGGGCGCTGGGCGACGGGGTCTCGCGGGCAAAATAGGTAAGCTTGGCGCCAGCGGCCTGAGTGAACACCGGCACGGTATCGGCTACATCGGCCGAGACATCGACATTGCCCAGGTTCAACGCCTCCAACAGCGGCAGGCCGCTGGGAAACTCGTGCCAGCTGATGCGAATGCCTTCAGCCTGAAGGCGCTGCTCCAGGGTGCCGCGGGCCTTGAGCAGGGTCAGCAGGGTCGAGGATTTCTGGTAGCCGATGCGCAAGGTCTGCTCGGCACTGGCAAGGCTCGGCAGCAAGGCGCTGGCCAGCAGCGCCAGGGCGACACGGCGCAGGGGTTTGAACGTCATGGGGGCGAGTCTCCAGGTCAGGGTTGCGCGGCCAGCGTGGCGTTGCTCGGCACGCTAAAGCCGCTGGCGAAGGTCGGGGCTACGTCGAGGCGTTGATTCATCAGGCCGTGGGCGTGGTAGAAGTCGGCGGTTTCCTGTTGCTCGGCCACGGTGCGTGGCTCGATCACTTGCCAACGCAGTTGGCGCCGTTCGAATTGCAGGCGTGCGGCTTCCTCGGGGAAGCCAATGATCGCGGCCAGGGTCTTGGAGTAGCTGTCCAGGTGCTGGTTGGCCCACACCTGAGCGCCAGCCAGGCGGTTGAGGTAGTCCTGCAACGCGGCGCGTCGGGCAGGCTCGCCCAGGGCCTTGTCGGTGGCGGCGAGGAAGCTGTTGCCGCTGGACAGGCCACGACCGTTCACCAGCACCCGCCCCTGCCCGCTCAACTCGGCCAATGCGGTGTAGGGCTCCCAGGTCGACCAGGCGTCTACCGAGCCGTTGGCCAGGGCGATCTTGGCGTCTACAGGGCCGAGAAAGCGAAACTCCACGTCCTGTTCGCTCAGCCCGGCCTGGTCCAGTGCCTTGAGCGCCAAGTGGTGGCCAATCGAGCCGCGTCCGGTGGCAATGCGCTTGCCCTTGAGGTCGGCTGCGCTGCGCAGGGGTGCCTCCGGGCGGACCAGCAATGCGGTGCCGTAAGGGTCGGACTTGTCCACCGCGATGGCCTTGACCGGCGCCCCGGAGGCCAGCACGAACAGCAACGGCGCATCGCCAATGATCCCAGCATCGATGGCACCGGCATTGAGCGCCTCGGCCAGGGGGGCGGCGGCAGGAAACTCGGCCCAGCGGATGTCGTAGGGCAGATCGCGCAGGGCGTCGGCCGCTTCCAGCTGGGCGCGCATGTTGCCCTTCTGGTCGCCGATACGCAGGGTCAGGCGCTCGCTGGCGGCAGCCTGGCTGGCCAGCAGCACGGCTGCGGCGAGGGTCAGCAACTTCGAATAGATGGACATGGCGCTCCTCGGGGTCGTGGCGGGCGGCGTCTTGCGGCCCAGAAGCTGCGACTGTAGCGAGAAGCGATTAATAACAAAAAGTGATTTTAGGAATAACCTAATATGCAAAACATAGAGCCCCCAATAGGAGCGGCCTTGTGTCGCGAAAGGGCTGCGTAGCAGCCCCAGAAATTTCGCATGATGCCGAGATCCTGGGGCTGCTACGCAGCCTTTTCGCGACACAAGGCCGCTCCCACAGGAATCTATGGCATTACATACAACCAAGATTATGCTAATACCTTATTTTTTCGTTCCCTTGCGTGAGCGCCGAACATGAAAATCGATGACATGGACGCCTTCGTGGCGGTCATTCGTTGCCAGTCGACCAACCTCGCCGCCGAGGCCCTGCAACTGACTCAGCCGGCCATCACCCGCCGCGTGCAGAACTTCGAGCAAGACCTCGGCGCGACCCTGCTCGACCGCAACACCAAACCGCTCAAGCCCACCCCAATGGGCCTGCGGGTGTACGAGCAGTGCAAGGCGATCCTGCGCGAGATCGACTCGTTGCGCGAACTGGTGGCCAATGACGGCGCGCCCTCCGGCACGCTGCGCCTGGGCGTGCCGCAAACCCTAGGCGACGTGGTGCTGCTCGATGCCCTGGCACAAATCCGCGAGGTCTATCCGCAGTTGCGTACCCAGGTCAGCAGCGGCTGGGGCAGCAGCCTGATTGCACGCATGCAGAACGGCGAGCTGGACGCCGCCGCCGCGCTGTTTCCGCCCGGCAAGATCTTCCCCGAGGGTATCGCCAGCCAGTCCATCGCGCGCATGCCACTCAAAGTGGTGGCGGCCAGGGGCAGTGCCGGCAAGCGCAGCTACAAGCTGCGCGACTGCTACACCCGTGGTTGGGTGCTCAACCCTGATGGCTGTGGTTTCCGCGCCGGCTTGCAGCGGGCGCTGAGCGAACAGGGGCTGAGCCTTTCGATCAACCTGGAGACCTTTGGCACCGAGCTGCAACTGGGGCTGGTGGCCAACGGCCAAGGCCTGGGGCTGGTGGCCAACGGCCAAGGCCTGGGGCTGGTGCCCGAACCGCTGCTGCTGGCCAGCCGCCACCGGGATGCGCTGGAGGTGCTGAACGTCAGTGACTTCAAGCCGCAGGTGGACCTGTGGCTGTTCCATCCGCGCTACCTGGGGAATCTGCAAGAGCCGGTGGAGTTGTTCGGCGAAGTGGCGGGGCACAGGTTGCTGGGTTGAGCGCACTGGGGCCGCTTGGTGGCCCCAGGCAATAAATGCAAAATTTGCATAACAAAAAACCAATAAATTCTCAAAACTGATAATTAGCATAGAACCAAAAAGACTTTTACAGGGTTCATTCATACGAATACGGTCTTAGCCACACACCGTCATTCAGGGATGAACCCCCATGAGTCACCCTTCCGACAGCGCCCTGGCCGAGCTTACCGAGGCCCTTGCGGCCAATGCCGAGCGCTACGACCGCAGCGCGCAGTTCCCACACGACAACTTCGACCTGCTGCAGCGCCACGGCTTGCTGGCCCTCACCGTACCGCGTGCCCTGGGCGGCGGCGGTGCGGACCTCGTTACCGCGCGCCGGGTGATCGGCGCAGTCGGCAAGGGCGACCCGGCCACCGCGCTGATCCTGGTGATGCAGTACCTGCAACACTTTCGCCTGCAAGACGACGCACGCTGGCCCGCCCACCTGCGCCAGCGGGTCGCCGAAGAGGCGGTGCGCCACGGCGCGTTGATCAACGCCCTGCGCGTCGAACCCGAACTCGGCACCCCCGCGCGTGGCGGCCTGCCGGCCACCGTCGCACGGCGCAGCGCCGAAGGCTGGCGCCTGAGCGGGCGCAAGATCTACTCCACCGGCAGCCACGGCCTGAGCTGGTACCTGGTGTGGGGCCGCAGCGACGACAGCGATCCGCTGGTGGGTGGTTTTCTGGTACACCGCGACACCCCCGGCATCCGCATCGTCGAGGACTGGGATCACCTCGGCATGCGCGCTACGTGCAGCCACGAAGTCCGTTTCGACGACGTGCTGATCCCCCTCGACCACGCCGTCAGCGTCAGCCCCGCCAGCGCGCCGCGCGCCGAACTCGATGGCGAAGGGCTGCTGTGGATGGGCGTATTGCTGCCAGCGGTGTATGACGGCGTGGCGCGTGCCGCGCGCGACTGGCTGGCCGGTTTTCTCAGCGCGCGCACGCCATCCAACCTCGGCGCGCCGCTGGCCAGTCTGCCACGCTTCCAGGAGGTACTCGGACGCATCGACACCCTGCTGTTCGCCAACCAGAGCCTGCTCGATTCGGCCGCCGCCGGGCACATCGACCCGCGCCATGCCGGGCAGATCAAGCACCTGGTCAGCGCGAATGCCATCCAGGCCGTGGAACTGGCCGTCGAGGCCGCCGGCAATCCGGGGCTGTCACGGCGCAACCCCCTGGAGCGGCATTACCGCGACGTGCTGTGCAGCCGCATCCACACCCCTCAGGACGACGTGGTATTCGGCCAAGTCGGCCGCGCCGCGCTGACGGAGGTGGCGGCATGAGCCATTCGATCATCGCCAGCCAGCTCGACGCCCAGGCCAACCAGATCTTGCGCGATCAGTTGGTCGATCACCAGGTCATCGACATCGCCCCCGGCCAACTGGCCCTGGACGTACCTGCCGACGTGTTCATCCTGCGCCCGATCAACGTGCGCGGGGCGCGCGTCGACACGCCACCAGCCGGCTGGCCGTGGGGGTTGAAGTGGGTGCAACTGGTGTCTTCAGGCATCGACTTCTACCCAGACTGGGTGTTCAACGGCGCCCCAGTGACCAGCGGCAAAGGCGCCAACGCCGAGCACGTAGCCGAGTTCGCCCTGGCCTTGGTGTTCGCTGCGGCCAAGCAATTGCCTGGGCTGTGGGTCAAGGACGCTGACTGGCGCTTGACCCCGCTGGCCCCAGTGCGCGGGCGCACCCTGGGCATTCTGGGCTTTGGCAGCATCGGCCAGTGCCTGGCACGCAAGGCACTGGCTCTCGGCATGCGCGTGCTGGCCCTGAGCCGCCCCGGCCAGCCCATCGCCGAGGTTCCAGGGGTGACGCGCGCGGCCGATCTGCGCGAGCTGTTTGCCGGTAGCGATCATCTGGTCCTGGCAGCCCCGCTGACCCCCGCCACGCGCGGGCTGATCGATCATGCGGTACTGGCCCACGCCCGCCCCGGTCTGCATCTGATCAACATTGCCCGCGGTGGCCTGCTCGACCAGCAGGCGCTGCTCGACGCCCTGGACAGCGGCCTGATAGGCCGCGCCAGCCTGGACGTCACCGAGCCTGAACCACTTCCGGCCGGCCATCGGCTGTACCAGCACCCACGGGTGTTCCTGTCACCGCATACCTCGGCCATATCCGATGAAGGCTACCCGGCCTTCCTCGACGCGTTCATCACCAACTTCCACCGCTACCGCGAGCAGGCGCCCTTGGCGAACCTGGTCGATACTGCACGCGGCTACTGATCACCGGAGAGCACACCATGAGTTCACTGTCTGCCGTCACCACTCGCCCCTCCCCCAGCGTGCGCGAGCGGGTCAGCGCCGAGGAATGGGAGGTCCGCGTCAAGCTGGCCGCCGCCTACCGCCTGGCCGCCCAGCTGCGCTGGACCGACCATATCTACACGCACTTCTCAGCCCGTGTACCGGGCCCGGAGGAGCATTTCCTGATCAACGCCTTTGGCTTGTTGTTCGATGAAATCAGCGCCTCCAACCTGGTCAAGGTGGATGTCGATGGCACCCTCATCGACGACCCGCTGGGGCTGGGCATCAACCAGGCCGGCTACGTGATCCACAGCGCCATCCACCGTGCCCGCCCCGACCTCAAAGCGGTGCTGCACACCCACACACGTGACGGCGCGGCGGTCTCGGCTCAGCGCGACGGTCTGCTGCCGATCTCCCAGCACGCCCTGGCCTACTACAGCCGGGTGGCCTACCACGACTACGAAGGCGTGGCGCTGGACCTGGACGAGCAGCAGCGGCTGGTGGCCAACCTGGGCCAAAGCAACATCCTGATTCTGCGCAACCATGGCCTGCTCACCGGCGGCATCAGCGTGGAGCACGCGTTCCGTGAACTGCATGGGTTGGAGCGGGCCTGCAACATCCAAGTGGCAGCGCAGGCCGGGGGCAATGATCAGCTGCTGCATGCGACGCCTGCGGCAATCGCCAAGGTGCATGAGCAGTCCAAGCGGTTTTCCGATGGCCAGGGCGAGGGTATCCAGCGGCACTGGGATGCGCTGATTCGCCAGCTGGAACGGGAGGGGCGCGATTACCAGGATTGACTGAGATCCTGTACTGGCCTCTTCGCGGGTAAACCCGCTCCCACAGGGATCTCACCGCTCTCGCCAGCAGCGCCGTACCTGTGGGAGCGGGTTTACCCGCGAAAGGGCCGGTACAGGCAACCCAAACTCCAATGAAGGACCACCCCATGCCCCCACTGCACCGCCTGTTCGCCATCGGCGCCCTGGCCTTGGCCCTCAATGCCTGCTCCCCCGCCGACGACACCTCGGCCAGCAAGACCCTCAACATCGCCTTCTGGGGCGACAACACCACCTTGGTCAGCGTCGACCCGTTCCAGGTCTACTGGCTGGAGCACCGCGTTCTGCTGCGCAACGTTGCCGAATCGCTCACCGACCAGGACCCGGACACCGGCCGCATCATCCCGTGGCTGGCGAACAGCTGGGAAGTTGCCAGCGATGCGCTGAGCTACACCTTCCACTTGCGACAGGACGTCACCTTCAGCAACGGCGAGCGCTTCGATGCCCACGCGGTGAAGACCGCCTTCGACAGCAACAAAGCCTTCGCCACCCAGCTGCCAGCCACCTTCGGCGCCACCTACCTGGCCGGTTACGATCACGCCGAAGTGGTCGACGACTTTACCGTGCGCCTGGTGCTTTCCAAGCCCAACGCCGGTTTCCTGCAAGCCACCTCCACCACCAACCTGGCAATCCTCGCGCCCGCCTCGTACCGGCTGACAGCCCAGGAGCGCTCGCTGGGCAAGATCATCGGCACCGGCCCGTTCGTGCTCGAACACTACACCCCGGAAGTCGGCGCCAAGCTGGTCAAGCGCGCCGACTACGCCTGGGCCTCGGCCAACGTGCGCAACCGCGGCGCCGCCCACCTGGACAGGGTGCAGGTCAGCTACATCCCCGAGGAAAGCGTGCGCAACGGCCTGTTCCTGCAAGGCAAGGCCGACATCCTGTGGCCGCGCAACCCGTTCTCGGAGGTCGACCTCAAGCTGTTCCAGTCCAAGGGCGCGACCATCCAGAGCCGCTCACTGCCGGGGCCTGCACTGAACCTCTACCCCAACACCCGCAACGACCGCTTGCTGGGCGATCGCCAGGTGCGCCTGGCCTTGCAGAAGGCCATTGACCGCACCAGCTACGCGCACACCGTCTACAACGCCGAGTTCCCGGTGGTGAGCGGCGTGTACGACGTGACCACGCCGTACTTCAAGGCCCAGGCCGACAAGCTCGCCTATGACCCCAAGGGCGCCGAGCAACTGCTCGAAGCCGCTGGCTGGCACAAGGGCGAGGACGGCTACCGGCACAAGAACGGCCAGCGCCTGACCCTGCGCTACAACCTCACCCCCGCCGAAAGCGCAGGCGATGTGCTGGTGCAAGATCAGCTGCGCAAGGTCGGCATCGACCTCAAGCTCAATGTGCTGACCCGCGCCGAGTGGGTCGCCGGCAACACCTCGGGCAACTACGACCTGACCTCAACCTACATGACCCGCGCCGATCCGATCATCCTGCAAACCATCCTCGACCCACGCGCCGCCAACAGCGCGACCCTGGCCACCAACAGCTACGAGCCGCACACCCTGCCCAAGGTCCAGGCGCTGTTCGACAGCGGTATCACCGCCACCGCCGACACACAACGCGCCGCCGCCTACGGCCAATTGCAGGACCTGTTGGTGGATGAAGCAGCAGCCTTCCCGCTGTACGAGCGGGTCTGGCAGGCGGCCACCGCGCCGCGCGTCAAGGACTTCCGCTGGACCGCCGAAGGCTTTGCCTTCCTCAGCGACATCCAGGTCGGCCAGCCATGAAACGCTACCTGATCGGCCGCATCGGCCAGGCGCTGCTGGTGCTGTGGGGCGCCTACACCATCAGCTATTTCATCCTCTACCTGCTGCCCGGCGACACCTTGGCGATCATGCTCAGTGCCTCGGGCATGGAGGCCGACGGCCTGTCGCCTGAAGACCTGGCCAAGGCCCGCGCCTACTACGGGCTGGACAAAGGCCTGTTCGAGCAGTATTTCGACCTGCTCTGGCGCGCCCTGCACGGCGACCTGGGCCAGTCTCTGTCGCTCGGCCGGCCAGTCACCGCGCTGCTGGCCGAGCGCCTGCCGCAGACCCTGGCGCTGGCAGGCCTGGCGATAGGCTTGTCGCTGCTCGGCGGTGTAGGCCTCGCCTACCTGACCGCCTACCTGCAATGGCGCCCACTCAAGACCGCGCTGACGCGCCTGCCGTCGCTGGGTTTCTCGGTGCCGGTGTTCTGGATGGGGCTACTGTTGATCCAGGTATTCGCCTTTGGCCTGGGCTGGTTCCCGGCTACCGGCAGCCAGGGTCTGGCCAGCCTGGTGCTGCCGGCGATCACCCTCGCCATCCCCAGCGCCGCGGTATACGCCCAGGTCCTGCAACGCGGCTTTCAGGGCGTGTGGCAGGAGCCGTACATTGCCACCGCCTTCGCCAAGGGCCTGAGTCGGGCCCAGGTGCAGGCCCGCCATGGCCTGCGCAATGCAGCGCTGCCGTTGCTCACGCTGGTTGGCCTGCAAGTCGGCAACACGGTGTCCGGCGCGGTGCTGGTGGAGACCATCTTCTCGCGCAACGGCGTCGGCCGCCTGGCCCAGGAAGCGGTGTTGCGCCAGGACATCCCGGTGGTCCTGGCCATCGTCGCGGTGTCTGCCGCCGCCTTCGTGGTGGTGAACCTGATCGTCGATCTGCTGTACCCGTGGCTCGATCCACGCATCACCCATACCGCCAAGGTGAGCTGACATGACCTCCGATACCACGCGTACCCTGTGGGAGCGGGCTAGCCCGCGAACACCGGCAAAGCCGGTGCCAAACACCGAGTCGCCTGTTTCGCGGGTAAACCCGCTCCCACAAAAAACGGGCTCTTTAGCGCCCCCTGACACCGGCATCACTTCCGATGCCACACGTATCCTGTGGGAGCGAGTTCACTCGCGAACACCGGCAAAGCCGGTGCCAGGCACCGAGTCGCCTGATTCGCGGGCAAGCCCGCTCCCACAGGGCCCTGCCAATTCAACCGGTTTCGTGGCGTCGCATGACACCGGCACCTGGCAACGCCGCAGCCGCTGGCAACGCCTGAAACAGGCTACCGCCCCGCTGCTGCGCCGCCCCGGTTTCAGTCTGGCCCTGCTGGTGGTGCTGTTCGCCCTGCTGGCGGCGCTGGCGCCGCAACTGCTGACCAGCTTCGACCCCTACGCCACCTCCCCCGCCGACAAGCTCAGCACCCCGAGCCTGGCCCACTGGTTCGGCACCGACGAGTTGGGCCGCGACCTCTACACCCGGGTGGTGTATGGCGCGCGCCTGAGCATGCAGGCCGCACTGCTGGCAGTGGCCATCGCCCTGGTCGGCGGCCTGGGCCTGGGGGTGTTGGCCGGCTTCGCCGGTGGCCGCCTGGACGCGGTGCTGATGCGCCTGATCGACGTGCTGCTGGCCTTGCCCGGCTTGCTGCTGGCCCTGGCCATCGTCACCGCCATCGGCTTCGGCACGGTGCCGGTGGCCATCGCCGTGGGCGTCGGCATCATTCCGGGCTTTGCCCGCACCACCCGCGCCGAGGTGCTACGCATCAAGACCTTGCCGTATGTCGAGGCCGCACGCCTGGGCGGCGCCAGTTGGGTACGCACCCTGCTGCGCCATGTGCTGCCCAACGCCTGGGGGCCGGTGGCGGTACTCGCCACGCTCGACGTCGGCGCCGCCATCCTGGCCACGGCGGGCCTGAGTTTCCTGGGCTTTGGCGCCGCGCCACCGGCAGCGGAGTGGGGCACGCTGATTGCTAATGGTCGCCATTTCCTCATCACCGCGCCGTGGGTGTCCCTGTTGCCGGGGTTGTTCGTGGTGGCCGTGGTGTTCAGCCTCAATCACCTGGCGCGCAGCGTCGAGGAGCATGCCCGATGAGCCAACCCGCGTTGATCGAGGTCCGTGACCTCAGCGTCAGCTACCACTTCGCCGGGCAGCGTACCCAGGCGGTGCGCCAGCTGTCGTTCACCTTGAAGCAGGGCGAAACACTGGCCATCGTCGGCGAGTCCGGCTCGGGCAAGTCGACCCTGGCCAATGCACTGCTCGGCCTGCTGCCAGGCAATGCGCAGATCGATCAGGGCCAGTTGCTGGTCGCCGGGGTCGATGTGGCCAAGGCCAGCGAACAAGCCAGGCGCCAGTTGCGTGGGCGCACCGTCGGGCTGGTACCGCAGGACCCGATGGTCAGCCTCAATCCGACCCTGCGTATCGGCCAGCAAATTGCCGAAGCCTTGGTGCTGGCGCGTGGCCGGCGCTATCCGGGGCTGGACGCCGATGTGCTGGAACTACTGGCCCAAGTGGGCCTGGACGACCCGGCGTTGCGCGCCCGCCAGTACCCCCACGAACTGTCCGGCGGCATGCGCCAGCGGGTGCTGATCGCCATCGCACTGGCCGGCGAGCCACGCCTGATCATTGCCGACGAACCCACCAGCGCCCTGGATGTGACGGTGCAACGCCGCATCCTCGACCACCTGCAACAGCTGGTGGCCGAGCGCGGCATCGCGTTGCTGATCATCACCCACGACCTGGGCATGGCCTGTGATCGCGCCGACCGCCTGCTGGTGATGAAACACGGCGAGCAAATCGAGCACGCCTCGCCGCGCCAGGTGCTGTGGGGCACCCCGCATCCCTACACACGCGACCTGCTCGCCGCCGCGCCCGCATTCGTGCCGCGCCAGCGACCAAGCACGGGCCACGGCGCAACAGCGCTGTTGCGCCTGGGCAATGTCGGCAAGCGTTTTGCGCTGCCAGGCAAAGCCGAGCCGTTCACCGCCCTGCACGACCTGAGCCTGGAGGTCAGGGCCGGTCAAACCTTGGCGATCGTCGGCGAGTCAGGCTCGGGTAAAAGCACCGCGCTGCGTATCGCCTTGGGGCTGGAGAGGCCCAGCGAGGGGCGCGTGGAGTTTGCCGGCGAGGACGTCACCCACTACAGCTGGCGGCAGTTCAGGCCGCTGCGTCGGCGGATCCAGTTGGTCCAGCAGAACCCCTTCGCCGCGCTCGACCCACGTTTCACGGTGTTCGACAGTATCGTCGAGCCGCTGGTGGCGTTTGGCGTGCTCAAGGGCCAGGCACTGGAGCGCAAGGCCCGCGAGCTGATCGCACGGGTGCAGTTGCCGGTGCACTTTCTTGACCGCCTGCCCCGTGAGCTATCCGGTGGTCAGCGCCAGCGGGTCGCCATCGCCCGGGCGCTGGCACTGGAGCCGGAGGTGTTGCTGCTGGATGAACCGGTGAGCGCGCTGGATGTGTCGGTGCAGGCGCAGATCCTGGCGCTGCTCGATGAGCTGCAACGCGAGTTGGGGATCGCCTATGTGCTGGTGTCCCACGATCTGGCGGTGGTGGCCAGCATGGCCGACCAGGTGCTGGTGCTGCGGCGTGGGCTGGTGATTGAGCAAGGGCCGGCGCTGGAGGTGCTCAGCCGACCGGCCAGTGCCTATACCCGCGAGTTGATCGCGGCGATACCTGGGCATTCGCGCAGTGTGCTGCCGGTGGCAGTGTAGCCATTGCCCGAATGGCCGGGGCGCGTGGGCGCAGGTCCGCTCCCACGCCAATCAAAATCAATTAATTGCATAGTAATAAAAATATATATCAGCCTCACACATAATTAGCTTAGAACCACAAAGCCTTTCACAAGCCCCTCTCCCCCACGCTAACGTCCCCCTTACCAGTCCGACCCCACACCCGGCGGAGGCCTCCATCACCTGATTGCAGAAGGACTCCCCATGAGCAAGCGACACATCAAACTCGGCGCGATGATTCACGGTGTCGGCCACGGCTGGGGCGAGTGGCGTCACCCAGACGCCCTCGCCGATGCGAGCGTCAACTTCAGTTTCTACAAACAGCAGGCGCAACTGGCCGAGGCGGCGAAGTTCGACTTCGCCTTCATCGCCGACAGCCTGCACATCCATGCCCGCTCCAGCCCCCACTACCTCAACCGTTTCGAGCCGCTGACGATTCTCTCGGCATTGGCCGCCGTCACCTCGCACATTGGCCTGGTGGCCACGGTCACGGTCAGCTACACCGAGCCCTTCCAGGTCGCCCGCCAGTTCGCATCGCTGGACCTGATCAGCGGCGGGCGCGCCGGCTGGAACGTGGTGACTTCATGGTTGTCGGGCACCGCCGACAACTTCGGTAAGGCCGAACACCCGCCACACGCCGTGCGCTACCGCATCGCCCGCGAGCACGTCGAAGTGGTCAAGGGCCTGTGGGATTCGTGGGAGGACGACGCGTTCACCCGCGATAAACAGTCCGGTGAATTCTTCGCCCCCGACAAGCTGCACACCCTCGGCCACCAGGGCGAGTTCTTCAAGGTCAAGGGGCCGCTGAACATCCAGCGCTCGCCCCAGGGCCAGCCGCTGATCTTCCAGGCCGGGGTGTCCGAGGACGGGCGCAACTTTGCCGCGCAAAACGCCGATGCGATCTTCGTCAGCCCCGAGTCGTTCAGCGATGCCCGCGCCTACTACCAGGACCTCAAGCAACGCGCCGCCAAGCATGGCCGCGATCCGCAGCAGCTGTTCATCCTGCCGGGTATCCGCCCCATCGTCGGGCGCGACGAGCAGGAGGTGGAGCGCCGCTACCAGCAGGCCGTGGATCTGGTGAGCATCGAGGATGCCCTCGTTGCCCTGGGCCGGCCCTTCAACGACTACGACTTCAGCCAGCACGCGCTGGATGCGCCCTTCCCTGACCTGGGCAGCCTGGGTGACAACAGCCACAAGGGCACCGCCGACCAGCTCAAGCAACTGGCCCGTGACGAGCAACTGACCCTGCGCGAACTGGCGCTGCGCTTCTCACGCCCGCGTCGTGACTTCGTCGGCACTCCCGAGCAGGTAGCCAACGCCTTGCAGGACTGGTTCGAGCACGAGGCCGCCGACGGTTTCATCATCAACCAGTTGCTGCCCGATGGCCTGCAGCACTTCACCGAGCTGGTGGTGCCGCTGTTACAGGCGCGCGGGCTGGTGCGCAGCGAATACACCGGCAACACCCTGCGCGACAACTTCGAGCTGCCGGTACCGGCCAACCGCAACACCCTGCGCCGCGAGCACAGCGCGGTGGCGTGAGATCGCCGGGGCCGCCTGGCGGCCCCCTGCCCATGAACCCATAAAAGGAAGTTTGCTCCATGACCCTCGAATTCATCGGCCTCATCGGGCCCCAGGAAGGCAGCGAATCACAGGCACCTCGCGGTCCGTTGGTGGACCTGGAATTCATCAAGGCGTTCGCCCAGGCCCAGGAGTACGGCGGCTTCGACAAGGCACTGCTGGCGGTCAACACCAGCGCGCCCGACTCGATGATCCTGGCCAGCTATGTGGCCGCGCTGACCGAGCGCATCGGCCTGCTGGTGGCGCACCGCCCAGGCTTCCAGGCGCCGACCTTTGCCGCCCGTCAGTTCGCCACCCTCGATCAGCTCAGCCGTGGCCGCGCCTCGATCAACGTGATCACCGGTGGCGACAGCGGCGACTTGCAGCGCGACGGTGACTTCCTCGACAAGGACGCGCGCTACGCGCGCACCGACGAGTACCTGGACGTGCTGCGCAACACCTGGACCCAGACCGCGCCGTTCGACCACCACGGTGCGCATTACCGCGTCGAAGACAACCTGACCCTGGTCAAGCCGGTGGACAAGCTGCCGATCTACTTTTCCGGCGCATCGGATGCCGCCGTGGAGGTCGCCGCCAAGCACGCCGACGTGTACATGATGTGGGGCGAGCCCCTGGAGCAGGTGCACGAGCGCATCGCCAAGGTGCGCAAGGCTGCCGCCCGCTACGGGCGCGAAAAGCACATCCGCTTCAGCCTGTCGCTGCGACCGATCCTCGGCGCCACCGAGGACGAGGCCTGGGCCCGTGCCGAACGCATTCTGGCCGATGCCAAGCAGCGCATCGGGATCCGCCAGGGCAACCGCCGCGAGAAGAACTTCGGCAAGAGCAACGTCGGCTCCGAGCGGCTGGTGCAGTTGGCCGGCAAGGTGCACGACACCCGCTTGTGGACCGAAATCGCCGCGCTCGGCGGCGGCGCCGGCAACTCCACGTCACTGGTGGGCACGCCAGACCAGGTGGCCGAGGCGGCGTATGCCTACCATGAGCTGGGGGTGAGCACCTTCCTGTTCCGAGGCTTCGACCAACTGCGCGATGCGGTGGAGTACGGGCAGGAGCTGATTCCCCGAATCAAGGCGCTGGTGGCGCAAACGGAGTCTGCGCGCGATCAGCGAAGAGCCTGACTTGTACCAGGGCTGACAACCATGGCCTGACAGGTACAGATGTGGGAGCGGGCTTGCCCGCGAACACCGGCAAAGCCGGTGCCATTCACCGAGTCGCCTGCTTCGCGGGCAAGTCGGGGCGCCGAACCGCCGCTCCCACAGGGTACGCGGAGCGCTTGCGAAATCAGTTCTCTGCGCGACAGCGCAGCCCAAAGGGCTGGGTGATCTCCCACATCTGTTGCAACGTACCAAACCTGTCAGGCAATGGTTGCCAGCCTTGGCACATGTCTTAAGACAACCGTTGCTTTCGGCTCGAAACCATTAAATGCACTAATTACATTTTATAAGAAAAATAAAATCACAAAAACACATAATTAACTTAGAACAAAATAGCCTTTCACAACCCCCGTAAAGACCATTAAGTTCTGTAAACCGACCCCGACATGGCGGAGGCAAATGGATTCGTGCCAACCGTCGTCGGGCCTCGCCATGCGTCCGCCTGCCCTGTTGCGCACATCCGAACCAACCTTCTCGGAGACCGTGACATGGGATTGTCCCGTAGAGATCTGATCGCCCGCCTCGCCGCCATTGGCGGCTATTCGGCGGCACTCGGCGCGCTGGGGCAGAACGCCCTGGCCGCCACCTTCGAACCCCTGCAACTGGCTGCCAACGGCGGCAACGGCAAGCGCGTGGTGATTGTCGGCGCAGGCATATCCGGGCTGGTATCGGCCTACGAGCTGCGCAAGGCGGGGTTTTCGGTCATCGTGCTGGAGGCCCGCGAGCGGGTCGGCGGCCGCGTCTGGACCTTGCGCCAAGGCGACCGTATCGAACACAACGATGGCAGCAGCCAACGCGTCGAGTTCGACCAAGGCCAGTTCTTCAATGCTGGCGCTGCGCGCCTGCCCAGCCACCACCTGACCATTCTCGGCTACTGCCGCGAGCTTGGCGTCGAATTGCAGGTGCTGGTCAACAGCAGCCGCAACGCCCTGGCCCAACCCGATCTTGCCCGCCCGCCGCTGCTGCTGCGCCAGGCGGTCAATGACACCCGTGGACACTTCAGCGAGCTGCTGGCGCGCAGCGTCAACCGCAACAGCCTGGATGCTGAACTCGACAGTGGCCAGCGCAAAGCGCTGTTGGACTTCCTCAAGGTCTACGGCGACCTCGACAGCCAACAGCAGTACCGCGGCTCGGTACGCGCCGGCTACACCCGCTTCGCCGGTGCCGGCGACCAGACGCCGATCCAGCGTCAACCGGTGCCGCTGGAGCAGTTGCTGGACAGCAACCTGCTGCTGCCACTGGTGTTCGACGAGATCCCCGAGTTCTCCTCGACCATGTTCCAACCGGTGGGCGGCATGGACCAGATTCCCAAGGCGTTCTACCGCAAGGTCCAGGACAGCGTGCGCCTGGGCGCCGAGGTGCTGGGCGTGGAGACCGGCGAGCACGGCAGCAAGGTGGTGTGGCGTGACCGCAAGAGCGGCCAGCAGCACGTCGAGCACGCCGACTACGCCATCGTCACCCTGCCCCTACCGCTGCTGGCCAAGTTGCCGAACAACTTCGATGCGCCGTTCAAGCAGGCCATCGCCAGTGCCGAGGGCGACAAGGCCAACAAGGTCGCCTGGCAATCACCACGCTTCTGGGAGACCGACTTCCAGATCTACGGCGGCCTCAGCTACATCAACCACGAGGCGCGTACCCTGTGGTATCCCAGCGACCGCCTGAACAGCGCCGAGGGCGTCCTGGTGGCCACCTACAACACCGGCAGCGTGGCCGAGCAGTTCGCCGCCAAACCACTGCAGGCGCAGATTGCCTCGTCGCGCCAGGCCGTTGAGTCGCTGCACCCTGGCCACAGCCAGAAGCTTGGCCGGCCGGTGGTGGTGAACTGGTCGAAGATCCCCTTCAGCGAAGCGCCCTGGATCGTCCACGACGAGGTCGCCCAGCCCGGCTACGACCGGCTCAACCAGCCCCAGGGCCGCACCTGGCTGGCCAGCGATGCGCTGGCCCACGGCGGGGTCGGCATCTGGCAGAACAGCGCCGCCGAATCCGCACGCCGCGTGGTCAGCCTGATCGCCCGGCACGCCAGCCAGACCACCCGCGGCGCTGCCGCCTGACCCCTTCAGGAAACCTGCCCATGCCTCGTCTTCTTCTGCTTGCCGGAGTGCTCATGTCCCTCTCCCTCAACGCCCAGGCCGACGCCATCAAGCGTGTCGCCCCACCCGGCTCGAACTTCCCGATCTCGCAACTGGTCACGCTGCCGGCTGGCAGCCAGCTGACCTTCATCAGCGGCACCCTGCCGGATGTGGCCGACCCCAAGGCCCCCAAAGGCAGCGTCGCAGCCCTGGGCAACACCGAGACGCAAACCCGCTCGGTGCTGAAAAAACTGCGCGCAGCGTTGCACAGCCAAGGGCTGGATCTGGGCGACATCGTCCAACTGCGGGTGTTTCTGGTGGGCGATCCCGCCAACGGTGGCGCACTGGATTTTGCTGGGCTGCAAGCGGCGTACACCGAATTCTTCGCCACCGCCGAACAACCCCGCACCCCGACCCGCACCGCCTTGCAGGTGGTGGCCTTGCCACTGCCAGGTGCGCTGGTGGAAATCGACGCGATCGCGGCCAAGGCGCCTTGAGCGCGCCACCCCGCTCAACAAGGAACAGCGTGCATGAAGCCAGTCTTTACCTCTGCCTCGTTACTCCCCGTGGCCTTTGCCGCCGGGTTGCAAACCTCCCCGACCCTGGCCGACGAGCCTAGCGCCCAAGCTTTGGGCACGGTGATCGTCACCGGCAACCGGGGCGCTGAAAAACGCACCGTCACCACCAGCCCAGTGCCGATCGACGTGATCAGCGCCAAGCAATTGCAGGACACCGGCAAGCCCGGCCTGATGGAGGCCCTGAGCGCCAGCGTGCCGTCGCTCACCCTGCCGGAAAAGACCGGCTGGGACGCCAGCGGTATGGCCCGTGCGCCCAACTTGCGCGGGCTCAATGCGGCCCAGGTGCTGGTGCTGGTCAACGGCAAGCGCCGCCACACCAGTGCCACGCTGAACATCAGCGGCATCAACGCCGGTGCCGCGCCGAGTGACCTGGACCTGATCCCGATCAGCGCCATCGACCACGTCGAGGTGCTGCGCGACGGCGCTGCTGCCCAGTACGGCTCGGACGCCATCGCCGGGGTGATCAACGTGATCCTCAAGGCCGATACCCGTGGCACTGCCGTGACCACTGCCGGCCAAGGCTACGACGGCAAGAAACAGACCGTGCAGCAAAGCCTGAATAAAGGCTTCGAGATCGGCCACGACGGCATCCTGCAACTGGCCCTGGATGCGCGCAGCCAGAACGACGACAACAAGGCCAGCGCCAACGGCTACAGTCAGGCCGAGGCGCTCGGGCAGGCGGGCAAGGTCACCTACGGCGGCTACGGCACGCCGAAGATCAACCTGCTGACCCTGGGCTACAACGCCGAGTTGCCGCTGCAAGATGACCTGAGCCTGTACTCGTTCAGCACCTGGTCGTACCGCAAGGCCGAGCAAGGCCAGAACTTCCGTCTGCCGACCATCGCCAACACCGTCACCATCGGCCCCAACGGTCGCCCCTATGGCTACACCCCCACTTGGTACATCGAGGAATACGACTACCAAGCCGCGTTCGGCGCCAAGGGCCTGGCCGGTGCCTGGGACTGGGACCTGTCGAGTACCTACGGGCGCAACCAAGCGGCCCAGGGCACCTGGAACAACCAGAACCCATCACTGGGCGCCGCCACGCCCAACCACTTCGAATCCGGCACCTGGGTCAGCTCGCAATTGACCAGCAACCTCGACCTGCGGCGCAGCTTCGAGGTGGGCCTGAGCAAGCCGCTGGATTTTTCCTGGGGCCTGGAGCAACGCCGCGACACCTATCAGGTGCAAGCCGGCGACTGGGCCAGTTGGGCCGACGGCGGCTACTGCCCTACGCCCGGCAACTGCGCCGCCTCCGGCGCCCAGGTAACCAACGGCATCTCGCCGAACGACGCCACCAGCGCCAGCCGCAACAGCTATGCCGGATACCTGGATGTGGGTTTCAACCCGTTGCCGCAGTGGTACTGGGGCGCGGCGGTACGCTATGAGCACTACGACCGTGGCATCGGGGCCACCCGCAGCGGCAAGCTCACCACCCGCTACGAGTTCACCCCGGAACTGGCGCTGCGGGCCACGGTAAGCAACGGTTTCCGCGCACCGTCACTGGCCAACAGCCTGTTCAGCGCACGCTCCACCACCTACGGCGTGGTCAATGGCGTATACCAGTCGATCAACTACGGCGTGCTGCCGGTGGATTCGGCGGCAGCCAAGGCGCTGGGTGCCGAGGCGCTGAAACCGGAGAAATCCACCCACTACAGCCTGGGCCTGACCTGGCAGCCCAGCGAGCGCCTGAGCTTCACTGCCGACGCCTACCTGATCAACGTGCGTGACCGCATCACCCTCACCGGCACCCTGCTTGGGCCAGAGGTCACCCAGGCGCTACAGGACAACGGCATCGACTCGACCTCTGGCGGCCAGTACTTTACCAACGGCGCCGACACCCGCACCAAGGGCTTGGACCTGGTGAGCAGCTACGATCACGACCTGGGCCGCGCGGGCACGCTTAAGTGGACTGCGGCGTTCAACTGGAACGACACCGAGATCCTCGACTACAAGGAAAGCGTGAACATCCTCGGCACCCCCTATGAGCTGATGAACCGCCAGGCGCGCAACCTGCTCACCGAGGTACAACCACACACCAAGCTGATCCTGGGTGCCAACTGGCGGTTGGATCGCTACCGGGTCAACCTGGGGCTGACCCGCTATGGTTCCTGGCGCGAGGTCAACGCCGCCAACGACCGCTCGCTGGACCGCGAGTACAAGGCCCGCTGGATCACCGACCTGGATGTGGGCTACCAGCTGACCAAGGACCTGGAACTGGCGGTGGGGGCGCGCAACTTGTTCGATGTGTACCCCGAGCGCCAGGCGCCAAGCAGCAAGACCATGCTCAAGGGGTATGGCGTGTACTCGCCGTACGGGTTTACCGGGGGGTATTACTTTGGGCGGATGACGTACAGCTTCTGAACCGCGTACAGCGCGGTACCTGTAGGAGCGGCCTTGCCGGAGCGCCGGACCGGCCGGAAAGGGCTGCAAAGCAGCCCCGGGATCTCGGCCAAGGCACATATTGTCGGGGCCGCTACGCGACCCTTTCGCGGCACAAGGCCGCTCCTACAGGGTCGTGCGATGTCCAAATCAACACCGGCTTAGCCGGTGCCATCCACCGCGTTGCGTGCTTCGCGCCAACCCTCCCTCGCGCGTACCTAGCGACTGAAGCGCGGAATCGAAAGCCCCAGGCTCTCGCGCAACGTGCTGCCCTCGTACTCTGTGCGGTACACCCCGCGCTCCTGCAACAGCGGCACCACTTCCTGGGTGAAACGACGGAACTGCCCAGGATGCCCGATATAGATATTGAACCCGTCCAACGCCCGCGCCTCGAACCACTCGGCCATCTTCGCCGCCACCGTCTGCGCAGAGCCGACGAACGCGCCGGGACGCAGCTGGCGCCCGAACTCCACTGCCTGGCGCAGGCTGAAGCCCTTGTCGCGGGCCTGGTCGGCGATGCGCTTGGCATTGGTGAAGAAGCTGCTGCGGGCGAACTCCAGGCTCTGTTGCGGGAACGGCGCATCCAGATCGTACTGGCTAAAATCGTGCCAGCCGAAATTGCGCCCGAACTCCTTGAGCGCCAGATCGAAGCTGTGGTCAGCCTGGTGGTAGTGACGCTCGATCTCACGGGCGTGCTCGTCGGTATCGCCCACGTAGATCTCAGCGCCCGGCAGCACCAGTAACTGCTCAGGATCACGGCCCAGGCGCGCCGCGCGGCCCTTGATGTCACGGTAGAACGCCTGGCCCTGCTCGATGCTCGCGGCATGCGTGAACACCACATCGGCGGTGGCTGCACCCAAGTCGCGGCCTTGCTCGGAGTCACCGGCCTGGAAGATCACCGGCTGGCCCTGGGGCGAGCGCTGGATGTTCAGCGGCCCGACCACCGAAAAATGCTCGCCCTTGTGGTTCAACCCATGCAGCTTGGCGGGGTCGAGGAAGCGGCCGCTGGCGCGGTCGCGGGGGAAGGCGTCGTCCTCGTACGAATGCCACAGGCCTTGCACCACCTGCACGTGCTCCTGGGCACGGGCATAGCGGGTGTCATAGTCGTAGTGCTCGTCCAGACCGTAGTTACCGGCGGTGCCCGCATCGCCGCTGGTGACCACGTTCCAGCCGGCGCGGCCCTTGCTGATCAAGTCCAGCGAGGCGAGCCGGCGGGCGACATTGTAAGGCGCGTTGTACGAGGTGGTGAGGGTGCCGACCAGACCGATATGGCGGGTACTCACGGCCAGGGCCGAGAGCAGGGTTAGTGGCTCCAGGCGGTTGAGGTAGTGCGAGGGCGAACCCTCGGTGATGAACTGGCTGTCGACGATGAACATCAGGTCGAACAGGGCGGCCTCGGCCTGACGGGCGATGTCGATGTACCAATCGATGTTGACGCTGGCATCGGCGGGCAGTTCGGGGTCCAGCCACAGGTTGTGTCGGCCGGGGCCGCCGCAGCCCATGGTCAGGGCGCCGAGCTTGATTTTGCGTTGGGTCATACGGGGGAGTCCTTTGCAATCAAGGGGAGGCCTTCGCGGGCAAGCCCGCTCCCACAGGGATTTACGCTCGGCCTGTAGGAGCGGGCTTGCCCGCGAAGGAGTCGACGGAAATCGTCAGTGCTGGCTGACAGTCGGCTGCTCGATGGCCGCGCCAAACGAGGTGTCGAACAGGTCGGCGGCCGGGTAGGCCTGGATCAGCCCGAGCCCGGCGAAGAAGTCCACGGTCTTCTGCGCGTCGACGATGACCTGCGGGTTCAGCGGCGCAAGGTCGGTACGCGCACGCGCAAACCAGGCGCGGGCAATGTCACGGTCGGCGCGCGTGCGCTTGGCCCAGGCATCGGCGTAGGCCTCGGTGTGCGCCGGGTCGCTCAGGGTCCACTCGCGGGCCTTCTTCAGGCGTTGTAGAAAGTCGGCAATCTGCGCCCGCTTGGCCTGCACCGCCTTGCTGTTGGCGACTACGAAACTTTGCGCAGGAATGATCCCTTCGGCGGTCGCCAGCACCCGGGCCCCCTGGCGCTCCTGCTGGGTGACATAGGGTTCCCAGGTGGCGATCACGTCCACCGCGCCCCCGTCCAGCGCGTGGGAGGCGTCCAACGCGCTGAGGTAGCGCAGCTCCAACGCATCACGCGGTACGCCGGCCTTGTCCAGGGCACTGAACAGCAACTGCTGGCTCCAGGAGCCCTTCCAGATTGCCGCACGCTTGCCGCGCAGGTCTTGCAGGCTATGGATTGACGAGTCCTTGCGGGCCAGGATGGCCACCCCTTCGAGGTTCTGCCGGCTGACGGCAATCACCTTGATCGGCGCGCCCAAGGCGCCCAGGAACAACGGCGGCGCATCCCCCAGCAGGCCGATGTCGAGGCTGCCGACGTTAAGCGCCTCGGCCACCGGGGAGCCTGCGGTGAACTGCTTCCACTCAAGCGTATAAGGCAGGCCATCGAGTACCCCGGCGGCTTCCATCACCGCACGGGCATTGTAGCTTTGGTCGCCGACCACCAAGGTCTGGGCGGCGGCGGCGAGGCTGAAGGTGGTAGCCAGCACAGTGGCGGCCAGTTGCTTGAAGTAACGCACGGGGGTCTCCAGATGCCCGCCTGGGGCATGTCAGGGACGATCCGCGCGTGCGGTCTCGTGGCAATTGTTTTATATCTTTTAGGTCTTACTTAGCTGATTTTTATAATCTATAGATCAATCATGCGGCTGTGAAATGCGCTTTGGGCATAACCTCATGCCTTTGGCGCTGGCTGGATTTGAAAGCAGAATCGCTTTTGTGTAAATGCACTATTTGCATATTAGCTTATGATAATTTTGCATTTTACGAATAGAAAAAGGCTTTGCTAGGGTGACAACAAACCCGAACGCCGAGCCTGAACCATGAGCCAAAACCCGGCGCGCTTGCGCCACTTCATCGAGAGCCTGGCCGGGCTGCTCGACCAGCAGCCCGACGAAGCCACCCTCCTCGACCGCGGCCAGGGCCTGCTGGCCAGCCTGGTCGCGCATGACGACTGGCTGGCGGAAGAACTCGCCCAACCCGATGCGCAGCGCTATCAGCAGTACCTGCTGCACTGCGACTCGCGCCAGCGCTTTTCGGTGGTCAGCTTCGTGTGGGGGCCGGGCCAGCGCACGCCCATTCACGACCATCGGGTCTGGGGGCTGATCGGCATGCTCCGCGGCGCCGAATACTCCCAGGGCTTTAGCCGTGACGCCGCGGGCGCGTTGCAGCCGAGTGGCGCACCGCTGCGCCTGGCGCCGGGTCAGGTGGAGGCCGTATCGCCGCGCATCGGTGACATCCACCAGGTCAGCAATGCCTTCAGCGACCAGGTATCGATCAGCATCCACGTCTATGGCGGCAATATCGGCGCAGTCAAGCGCGCGGTGTACGCCGAAGATGGCAGCGAAAAACCGTTCATTTCCGGCTATTCCAACAGCCGCCTGCCCAACATCTGGGACCTGTCCAAAGAGAACCCTGCCCCATGAGCACAGTCACCACCCGACGCTACCAAGACATCCGCCGCGCCCTGCTGGCCCGCGAGGAGCTGGCCCTGATCGATGTGCGCGAAGAGGACCCGTTCGCACAGGCCCATCCGCTGTTCGCCGCCAACCTCCCACTGTCGAAACTGGAGCTGGAGATCTACGCCCGAGTGCCGCGACGTGACACCGCGATCACCGTCTACGACGATGGCGAGGGGCTCGCCGCAATCGCCGCGCAGCGGCTGCTGGCGCTGGGCTACAGCGATGTGGCCGTGCTCGAAGGCGGCCTGGCCGGCTGGCGCGCCGCTGGCGGCGAGCTGTTTCGCGACGTCAACGTCCCCAGCAAAGCCTTCGGTGAGCTGGTGGAAAGCGTGCGCCACACTCCATCGCTGGCGGCCGAGCAGGTACAGGCGCTGCTCGACGCAAAGGCTGACGTGGTGGTGCTCGACGCGCGGCGCTTCGATGAATACCAGACCATGAGCATCCCCGGCGGCATCAGCGTACCCGGCGCCGAACTGGTACTGCGCGTAGCAGAACTGGCACCGGACCCAGCCACCCAGGTGATCGTCAACTGTGCCGGACGTACCCGCAGCATCATCGGCACCCAGTCGCTGCTCAACGCCGGTATTCCCAACCCGGTGGCGGCCCTGCGCAACGGCACCATCGGCTGGACCCTGGCCGGGCAACAACTGGCCCACGGCCAGGACAAGACCTTCACCCAGGTGAGCGCCGGCACCCGCGCCAACGCTGCCCGCCAGGCCCGTGCGGTGGCCGAGCGCGCCGGCGTGCAGCGCCTGGACCACGCCGGGCTCAAGGCCTGGCAGGCCGACGCCAGCCGCACCACTTACCTGTTCGATGTGCGCACCCCCGAGGAGTACGCCGCAGGCCATCTGCCCGGCAGCCGCACGGTGCCCGGTGGCCAGCTGGTGCAGGAGACTGACCATGTGGCCAGCGTGCGCGGCGCGCGTATCGTGCTGCTGGACGACGATGGCGTACGCGCCAACATGAGCGCATCGTGGCTGGCGCAGATGGGCTGGGAGGTGGCGGTGCTGGAGGGTCTGTCGGCAGCCGATTTCAGCGCCACGGGCGATTGGCAGCCGCCGCTGCCGGCGCTGCCCACGGCCAACGCGATCAGCGTCGAGCAGTTGCAAGACTGGTTGCAGGAGGACGGCACCGTGGTGCTGGACTTCACCACCAGCGCCAACTACGTCAAGCGGCATATCCCCGGCGCACATTGGGTGATCCGCGCGCAGTTGGCCGCTGCGCTGGAGCAACTGCCGGTCGCCCAGCGCTATGTACTGACCTGCGGCAGCAGCCTGCTGGCGCGCTTCGCCGCGCGCGACCTGCAAGCGCTCACGCGGACTCCGGTGTACCTGCTCGAAGGCGGCACCGCGCGCTGGATCGCGGCCGGGTTGCCACTGCAAAGCGGCGAGACCCACCTGGCCGTAGCGCGCAGCGACCGCTACAAGCGCCCGTACGAAGGCACCGACAATCCGCGAGCGGCCATGCAGGGCTACCTGGATTGGGAATTCGGGCTGATCGCTCAACTGGAGCGTGACGGCACCCATGGGTTCGTAGTCCTGCCCTGACACAGTCCGCGCCTGACGTGCCGTGGGCACCGGCACGTCAGGCGCGGTCGCATACAACTTTCGCCCGCCGCGCGCATCCAAGCCCCTGTAAACTGCCCTTTTCCAGGAGGTCACCATGTCGATGCGCACTGCCCTGCTGTTATCGTGCTTCACCTTGGCCCTGGCCGGCTGCTCAAGCTCGAGCACCGAGCACCTGCCAGCCCCCACCACCCAGCAGGTCGACCTGCAACGCTACCAGGGCACCTGGTACGAGCTGGCGCGGCTGCCGATGTTCTTCCAGCGCAACTGCGTGCAATCCGAAGCACACTACGCCCTGCGCGAGGACGGTCGCATCGATGTGACCAACCGCTGCAAGGAGCAGGATGGTCAATCCAACCAGGCCCAAGGCATCGCCGAACCGCAAGTGCCGGGGCGCACCGACAAGCTCTGGGTACGCTTCGACAACTGGTTCAGTCGCCTGGCGCCAGGCCTGACCAAGGGTGAATACTGGGTCCTGTATGTCGACCCGGACTACCGCGTGGCGTTGGTCGGCCACCCCAACCGCGAATACCTGTGGATGCTGTCGCGCACCCCGAGCGTAAGCCAGCAGACCCGCGACCAGCTCCTGGAGATCGCCCGCAAGCAGGGTTACCCCACCGAGCAGCTGATCTGGCGCCACGCCGATACCCCGTGACGCTCGCCCTGCACGTCTGTAAGGTGAGCCTCCCCAGGCTCACCCAACGGATTGCGTGCAATGGTTACCTGCCACCTCAAGTACATCATCGACCCCTACCAAGTCCCGGCCTTCGAGGCCTATGCCAGGCTGTGGATACCCATCGTCAACCGCATGGGCGGTAATCACCACGGCTACTTCCTGCCCAGCGAAGGGGCCAACAACGTAGCCTATGCGCTGTTCAGCTTCCCCAGCCTGGCGGCCTACGAGCAGTACCGCACGGCCTCAGAAACCGACCCTGAGTGCATCGCCGCGTTCGCACTGGCCACCGAGCAACGCTTCATCCTGAGCTACGAGCGCAACTTCCTGAAGCCAGTGCTCGGATAAACGCACCGTGCAGATCGAGGCGACGGCTCGGCGCCCTGAACGGCGTGCGTCTGCCTTGATCGGGCCGATCGCAGCGCCGCTGGGCTGAAACACATCCAACTGAACCAACCCGCTCCTGCGGCACTCCTCTGCAAGGCGCCTAGCGCCGAACCCAAGGATCGCCGACGATAAGGAGTGCCCGTGACCACCACCACCCCCCTCTACCGCAGCCTGCCCGGCACGCTGCACACGACCTTGCTGGCCGGCAGCGTGCCGCTGTTTCTTGGCGGGCTGCTCAGCGACATCGCCTACTACCAGAGCTACCAGATCCAGTGGAGCAACTTCGCCTCATGGCTGATTGCCGGCGGCCTGCTGTTCAGTGGCCTGGCGCTGCTGTTCGCTCTCGTTGGCCTGCTGCGTGGCGCACGCAAGCGGTACTTCGTGGTACTGCTGGCGGCCTGGTTGCTGGGCCTGGTGAATGCCTTCGAACACGCCAAGGACGCCTGGGCGGTGATGCCGTCGGGGCTGGTGCTGTCGCTGATCGTCAGCGTGCTGGCCTGCGTGGCCACCGGAGTTGGCCTGCGCACGGAGGTCGCGTCATGAAAATTGCACTGAGCGCCCTGAGCATGGCCCTGCTGCTGAGCGCCTGCGGCGGTGACGGCGAGCCGACCCAGAGCCGCGGCCCAGAGCCAAAACTGCCCGCCCCCGAACGCGGCCTGCTGCCGAGCATGAAGATCGCCGAACCGGCTGCCTGGGGCGACGCAACGCCCAAAGTGCCCGAGGGCTACCGTATCCGCGCCATCGCCAAGGATTTGAAGATCCCACGCCAGACTCTGGTACTGCCCAACGGCGACATCCTGGTCGCCGAGGGCCGTGGCGGCAACGCTGCCAAACTCAAGCCCAAGGACGTAATCGCCAGCCAGATCAAGGCCAAGGGCAATACCCAAGTCAAAGGCGGCAACCGCCTGACCCTGCTGCGCGATGCCGACGGTGACGGCACCTACGAGTTGCAGACGGTGTTCGCCGACAACCTCAACGCGCCCTACGGCCTGGCCTTCTACGCCGGCAAGCTGTATGTGGCCAACCAGGACGCGCTGGTGCGCTTCGACTACCAGGACGGCCAGACCCAGGCAGGCGGCCCGCCGACCAAGGTCACCGACCTGCCCGCGCAGATCAATCACCATTGGACCAAGTCGCTGGCGATTAGTCCCGATGGGCGCTATCTGTACGTGGGCATCGGTTCGAACAGCAACATCACCGAGCGCGGCATGGAGGCCGAGGTGGACCGCGCCATGGTCTGGGAAGTAGACGCAGCGACCGGCGCCCACCGCCCCTACGCCACCGGCATTCGCAACCCCACCGCGCTGGCCATCCAACCGGGCAGCGGGCAGCTGTGGGCAGTGGCCAACGAGCGCGACGAGCTGGGCCCGGACCTGGTCCCCGACTACCTAACGTCGGTGCAGGACGGGGCGTTCTACGGCTGGCCGTACAGCTACTGGGGCCAGCACGTCGACGACCGCGTGCGCCCGCAGAATCCGGACAAGGTCAAGACCGCGATAGCACCCGACTACAGCCTGGGCTCGCACGTGGCGGCGCTTGGGGTCGATTTTTCCAACGCGGCCATGGGGTCAGCGTTCGCCGACGGTGTGTTCGTCGGCGAGCACGGCAGTTGGAACCGGCCGAACCCGGTGGGCTACAAAGTGATCTTCGTACCGTTCAAGGCGGGCAAGCCGGCCGGTGACCCGGTGGACTTCGCCACCGGTTTTCGCGGCGAAGATGGCAAGACCCGTGGCCGCCCAGTGGGCGTGACGGTGGACCCGAAAGGCGCACTGATCATTGCCGATGACCTGGCCAACACGGTATGGCGCGTGACGCCTGCCCGCTGAGCACCCGCAGGCCGCGATGCGAGGCGATCTGCTGTACGCCTCGCAGCCGCTGCCAACAGCCTGACCAGGATGCCCCTCAGGCGCCAGGCCAGGCGCGCAACAGGGCGATGAAGCGGTCCAGCGGCAAGTGCTGGGCCGGCATCTTGCGCTGGCTATACCACTCGATGATCACATCCTCGTCCTCGAAACTAACCGTGTAGGCGTTGCCTCGGTAGGCGTCTACCAGGCGGTTGCGCCTGGCCGCCAGGGCTTTTTCGAGCAAGTGCGCGAGGGCTTCGCACGTGCCTTCTTCGTCGAGAAAACGTTGCAGGTCGGGTGCGGCGGGCACATCGGCGGGGTAGGACATAGGCAGGTTCCTTCTCTCAGCGAACCGGCACGCGGGCCGGTGCCGGATTGCGGCTTCACTCACTAGGATAGGTCGATAATGGCTATTTGCCAGTCATGCTGACTCAACGCTTGTACAAGACCCAAGTGCCGCCAAGCAGGCTACCTATTCCCCGCCCGATCGCGCACCGGACACTGCGCCCGATACAGATTCAATGCCGTATTGATGATCCCGATATGACTGAACGCCTGCGGAAAATTCCCCAGCATGCGCCTACCCGCCGGATCGTACTGTTCAGCCAAAAGCCCGACATCGTTGCACAGCCCGCTCAGCCGCTCATACAGCGCCTGAGCCTCCTGCTGGCGCCCCAACAGCACATACACATCCGCCAGCCAGAACGAACACACCAGGAACGTCCCCTCCCCCGGCGTCAGCCCGTCGGCAGCGCTGTCGCTGTCATAGCGCAGCAGCAAGCCGTTGCGCAGCAGGCGTTTCTCGATCTGCTCAAGGGTGCGCAAAAAACGCGGATCGTGCGCCGGCAGGAACCCGGTCAGGGCAATTTGCAACAAGCTCGCGTCGAGCGCTTCCGAGCCATAGGCCTGCACGAAATGCTGGCCATTGGCATCGAGCCCCTGGGCGCACACTTGCTCATGGATCCGGTCGGCCACCTCGCGGTAATGCCGCGCGTGCTCACGCCCTTGTTCGGTGGTGTCCGCCAGCCCCGCTGAACGATCGAAGGCGACCCAGGCCATGACCTTGGAATGCACGAAATGCTGGCGCGGGCCACGCACTTCCCAAAGGCCTTCGTCCGGCTCACGCCAGATGCGCTCCAAGTACGGCAAGATCGCACGGGCAATCGCGGCGCTGCGTGGGTGGCGCGGCAGGCCACCTCTGATGGCCTGGGTCATGGCATCGGCAAGCTCGCCATATATGTCCAACTGCAACTGATCGGCCGCCGCATTGCCTACCCGTACTGGCTGCGAGTGCTCGTAGCCGGCCAGCCACGGCAAGGTGAATTCAGTCAGGTCACGCTCGCCGGCCAGGCCATACATGATCTGCATCTGCTCGGGGTTGCCGGCCACCGAGCGCAACAGCCACTCGCGCCAGGCCTGGGCCTCGTCGAAGTAACCCAGGTTCATAAGGGCCAGCAGGGTCATGGTGGCGTCGCGTAGCCAGCAGAAACGGTAATCCCAGTTACGCTCCCCGCCGACCCGCTCCGGCAACGAGGTGGTCACGGCAGCCACCATGCCACCGGTGGGCTGGTAGGTCATGGCCTTGAGGGTGAGCAACGAGCGGCGCACCTGCACCGTGTAGGGGCCGACGTCGGGGCAGCGATCAGCGAAGGCTTGCCACTGCGCCAACGTGTCGGCGAGGGCCTGTTGGGCATCGGTGCCAGGCTGCACCGGCAGGTGCGAAGGTTGGTGGCACAAGCTGAACACCTGGCGTTCGCCTGCGCGCACGCGAAAACGCGCAACGCTGTGGTGATCCTCGCCATGGATCTCGCAGGTGCTGCGCAGGATCAGCCGATCGGGGCCGGCGACCGCGCTCAGGGTCAGCGGGTCGAGCTTTTCCACCCAAGGCACGCTACGCCCGTAGTCAAAGCGCAGCACCAGATCCAGTTCGAAGGCGGTTTCGCCGTCCAGGCCTTCGACGATACGCAGCACCTCGTTGCGCTCGCCCAGCGGCATGCAGTCGAGCATCCGCGCTCGGCCACTGGCAGTGTTCCAAGTGGTTTCCAGCACCAGGGTGTCGCCCACATAGCGGCGTGTGCACTGCTCGACCGGATCGCTTGGGGCGATGCGCCAGCGGCCGTTGCCAGCATTGCCCAATAGCGCGGCGAACACCGCAGGGGCGTCGAAACGCGGCAGGCACAACCAGTCGATGGCACCGTCGCGGTTGACCAGCGCCGCGCTGCGGCAGTTGCCGATCAGCGCATAGTCTTCGATGGGGGCAGACATCCGGGCTCCTGCGGTAGGTGGGCTTCGCAGGGTTGGATGCCACAGCGGGCGTGGTCGTTCCATGGGAAAGACTGCTCTCATAGAACTACACATAACTTGTTGATTTAGAAGGAATCTGTGGGAGCGGGCTTGCCGGAGTGCCGGACCACCGCGAACACCGGCAAAGCCGGTGCCATCCACCGAGTCGCCTGCTTCGCGGGCAAGTCGGGGCGCCGAACCGCCGCTCCCACAGGGTACGCGGAGCGCTTGCGAAATCAGTTCTCTGCGCGACAGCGCAGCCCAAAGGGCTGGGTGATCTCCTACAAGTGCACGTGCAAGTGCAGGTGCAAATGTTCAGCCCAGGCGGTGCCACTCGCGCTTGTCACGGCTGAGCAATTCATTGCCGGCCTCGGGCCCATCCTCGCCCGCCGCATACTCATGCACCTCCCCCGCCCCGTTGGCCCAGGCATCCAGGAACGGCTGCACCGCGCGCCAGCCATTCTCGATGTTGTCGGCGCGCTGGAACAGCGTCTGGTCACCGATCAGGCAGTCATAGATCAACGTCTCATAGCCAGTGGCCGGGGTCATCTTGAAGAAGTCCTTGTAGGCAAAGCCCAGCTCAACGTTCTCCATCACCAACTCCGGCCCCGGGCGCTTGGCCTGTAGGTCGAACCACATGCCCTCGTTGGGCTGGATCTGGATCTTCAGGTAATTGGGCTTGGGCCGTTCCAGCTCACTTTCACGAAACTGCGCATAGGGTGCGGGCTTGAAGCAGATAGCGATTTCAGTGTCGCGTACGCTCATACGCTTGCCGGTTCGCAGGTAGAACGGCACCCCGGCCCAGCGCCAATTGTCGATCATCACCTTGAGAGCAACGTAGGTTTCGGTCTGGCTGGCCGGGGCGACATTCGCCTCTTCACGGTAGCCTGCCACCGCCTTGCGGCCCTGCTTGCCACGGGTGTACTGGCCACGTACCGAGTGCTTCAGGGCCATTTTTTGCGACCAGGGGCGAATGGCACCGATCACCTTGGCTTTCTCGCCACGCACGGCATCGGCGCCGAACGCCGCCGGCGGCTCCATCGCGACCATCGCCAGGAGCTGGAACAGGTGATTGGGGACCATGTCGCGCAGCGCGCCAGTGCTGTCGTAGAACGCGCCGCGCGTCTCCACCCCCACGGTCTCGGCGGCGGTGATCTGTACATGGTCGATGTAGTGATTGTTCCAGAACGACTCGAACAAACCATTGGAGAAGCGGCTGACCAGGATGTTCTGCACCGTCTCCTTGCCCAAGTAATGATCGATGCGGTAGATCTGCCGCTCGCTCATCACGTTGAGCAGGCAGGCGTTGAGGGCCTCGGCGCTGGCAAGGTCGGTGCCGAACGGCTTTTCCACCACCACCCGACGAAAGCCACCTGCCGACTCATCCAACAAGCCTGCTTCGCCCAGGCGCTGGGCCACTTCGGGGAAGAAGCGCGGGGACGTGGCAAGATAAAAGATCGCATTGCCGTGTGCGGTCTTGTCGATGCGCTTGGCCAAGGCCTGGTAGGTCTGGGGATCGAGAAAGTCGCCAGTCTGGTAGTCCAGGCGCTTGGCCAGGCGTGCCCAGAGTTTTTCGTCCAGGCACTTAGCCGCGCCCTCGCCGCCCTGGTCGCGCGTCTGCATGAACGCGTGCAGGCGCTCGGCGAATTGCTCGGCGCTGGCCGGGTTGTGGTCGACGCCAACGATACGCAGGTTGCGGTCAAGCAGGCCGTCGCGGCTAAGGTTGTACAGCGCCGGCATCAGCAGGCGCTTGACCAGGTCGCCGTTGGCGCCGAACAGGAACAAGGTGCAAGGCGGTGCAGCCGGGATTTTCTGTTCGCTCATTGGGCCTTTTTCTCCACGTGGCCACCGAAGCCCAGGCGCATGGCCGAGAGTACCTTGTCGCCGTAGGTGCCCTGCTGCTGACGCGAGCGAAAGCGCGCGAACAGCGCGCTAGATAGCACCGGCACTGGCACGGCCTGCTCCACCGCGGCATCGATGGTCCAGCGCCCCTCGCCGCTGTCGGACACCGAGCCGCTGAACTGACTGAGCTGCGGGTCGGCTACCAGGGCATCGGCGGTCAGGTCCAGCAGCCAGGAGGTGACCACGCTGCCGCGCCGCCAGACTTCAGCGATCTCGGCCAGGTTGAGGTCAAAACGCTGGTCTTCGGGCAACTCATCACCGCCCTTGCTGCGCAGCAGGTCGAAGCCCTCGGCATAGGCCTGCATCAGGCCGTACTCGATGCCGTTGTGCACCATTTTCACGTAATGCCCGGCACCGGGCGGTCCGGCGTGGATGTAGCCGTGTTCGGCCCGCTGGTGCTCGCCGCTGCGGCCCTGGGTACGCGCAATGTCGCCAACGCCGGGGGCCAGGGACTTGAACAGCGGCTCCAGGCGCTCGAACACCTCCTGCTCACCGCCGATCATCATGCAGTAGCCGCGCTCCAGCCCCCACACACCGCCCGAGGTACCCACATCCAGATAGTGCAGGCCGCGCTGGGCCAACTGCGCGGCGCGGCGCACGTCGTCTTTGTAGAAGGTGTTGCCACCATCGATGATGGCATCGCCCGGCTCCAGTAATTCGGCCAGTTGGGCAATGGTCTGCTCGGTCGCCTCGCCTGCCGGCAGCATCACCCACACCGCGCGCGGCGCCTTGAGCTTGTGCACCAGTGCGCCCAGGTCATGGGCACCTTGGGCACCCTCGCCTTCCAGCGCACTGATCGCATCGCGGCTGCGATCATGCACCACCGTGCGATGGCCGGCGCGCATCAGGCGCCTTGCGATATTGCCGCCCATGCGGCCCAGCCCGACGATTCCCAGTTGCATGTGCCGACGCTCCCGATAGAAATGGATGACAACCGTTGAGGATTTCAGATTAGTCCAGCAGACCGCCCGAGGGTTCACCGACGAACGGCGCGACCACCATAAACAAAAAAGTTCCATTGCACAGGGAAAGAATTCAGAATGCGCGCCGCATGAAGCGACTACGCTTTGAAATGTCACCAGCCTGAAATGCGAGGTGTACTCATGGGTACTCTGATGCCGTCCACCCCCACCCAGACCCTCTACGTCACCATCCGCCGTGACGAGCTGCGCCAGCTGAAGGACGAACGCGAACAACTGCGCCTGCAGGTCGCTCAACTGAGCATGTTGCTCGAACAAGCCAACCTGGCCGACAAAGCCGTCAACCGCTAATAGCCCCCTGCCAGGTTCTCCCGGCGCTGCTTCTCGAAGAGGCCGCGCCGCCGCTCTATCCCTTGCCCTGCCCTCGCGCAGGTCGCGTTTGCTTCAACGCGTTTTGCCTCTCCCCCTCGTCGATTACCCCACCCGCACAGCGCCAACGTTTGCGAGGACGAACGGTCGAGCATTTTCTGACCAATCGGTCACAAGCATGTCGTTTCGTCGCCTACACTCCGGGTTCGGCCCGCGATTTGCTCTGGAAAAAGTGACGTAAAAAAGTCGAACTTTCCGAAATAGCGGCCGGTCAGGAAGTAAGTAGGCCAATGCAAAGGGACTTCCCCGCTCGGCCAACCTCTCCCATCCAGTCCACACGTCTCAGGCCGGAGTGCCAGACGTGCCGTGTGTGCGCACGGAAATGGGGCAAGGACCGCACTACGAAGATGCAGTACCGAAAAAAGAGAGACCTAACCAGAACGAGCCAACACAAACGCATCCCGCATGAACAAGGGACGGAGAGACGTATGATCAGTGCCGCTGTCGAACCTCACGTAGAGTCATTCAACCTGGATAACCGCGAGCCGGTGCCGCCGAGCCTCGTACCGACAGCCAAGGCACCCGGCGTACAGCGCCAGCAGAACCCCAACAAGTGCAAGGTATTGTTCGTCACCTCGGAAATCGCCGACCTGGTCAAGACTGGCGGTCTGGGCGACGTTTCTGCCGCACTGCCCAGGGCCCTGGCCCACCTGCATGATGTGCGCGTGCTGATCCCGGGCTACCCGCAGGTGCTCGAAAGCGACAACCCCATTCATATCGTTGGCGAGCTGGGCGGTCACGCGGCGCTGCCAGCGTGCAAGATCGGGCGCATGGACCTGGCCGATGGGCTGGTGATCTACGTGCTGATCTGCCCCGAGCTGTACCAGCGCGATGGCACGCCCTATGGCGCTAACAATGGCCGCGACTGGCCGGACAACCACATCCGTTTCGCCCGCCTGGGCCTCGCTGCCGCAGAGATCGCTGCCGGCGAAGGCATGGCCCACTGGCGCCCGGATCTGGTGCACGCCCACGATTGGCCGGCTGGGCTGGCGCCGGCCTACATGCACTGGCGCGGCCTGAGCACTCCGACCCTGTTCACCATTCATAACCTGGCCTACCAGGGGGTGTACAGCCGTGCTTGCAGCCCGGAGCTGGCGATCCCCGATCACGCCATGCAGCAGGAAGGCATGGAGTTCTACGGCAAACTGTCGTTCCTCAAGGCAGGTCTTGCCTATTCCAGCCACATCACCACGGTCAGCGCTACGTATGCCCGTGAGATCACCACTCCGGCGTTCGGCTGCGGCCTGGATGGGTTCCTTGCCAGCAAGGCCCAGCAAGGCCTGCTCGGCGGCATCCCCAATGGCATCGATGAAAGCTGGGACTCGGCCACCGACCGGCACCTACACCACAACTTCAGCCTCAACGACTGGGACGGCAAGGCGCGCAACACCCAGCAGGTGCGTGAGCTGTTCGAGCTGGAGCCTTGCACTGGGCCGCTGTTCGCGGTGGTCTCGCGCCTGGTCTACCAAAAAGGCCTGGACCTGACCTTAGGGGTGGCCGACTACATCGTCGAGCAAGGCGGCCAGATCGCGATCATCGGCCGGGGTGAGCCGGAAGAAGAACAAGCCATGCGTGAGTTGGCCCTGCGCCACCCAGGCCGCATCGGCGTACGCATCGGCTTCAACGAAACCGATGCGCGGCGCATGTTCGCAGGTTCGGACTTCCTGCTGATGCCATCGCGCTACGAGCCCTGCGGGCTGAGCCAGATGTACGCGCAGCGCTTCGGTTCGCTGCCGGTGGCGCGTAACACCGGCGGGCTGGCCGACACCATCGAAAATGGAGTAACGGGCTTTCTGTTCGACGATTCCACCGTCGAGAGCTACCGCGAAGCCCTGAGCCGGGCGTTCTACGTGTACGCCAAGAAAGACCTGCTCAATGCCATGCGCTGCCTGTCGATGACCCAGCCGTTCAACTGGTGCCAGGCGGTGGAGCCTTACGCACGCCTGTACGAGGAACTGGTCAAGCAGACACAACAGGCTCACTACTGAAGGCGGGGGCGACAATGCACAAGCATGGCGCACACCTATTGGACGCCGGGAGGGCGCAGTTCGCCCTATGGGCCCCGGATGCGCAGCGAGTGAGCGTGCTAGTCGAACAGCGCGCACCGGTCGAGCTGTCGGCCGATGCCGGTTGGTTCAGCGCTGTCGTCGCGGCCCAGGCAGGCGAGCGCTACCGCTTCGTCGTCGATGGACAGCTGCACGTGGCCGACCCGGCTTCGCGCTATCAGCCCGAAGGCGTGCACGGCCCCAGCGAGCTGGTCGACCTGGGCGCCTACCCCTGGCGCCATGCCTGGCAGGGCCGGCCCTGGCACGAGGCGGTGATCCAGGAACTGCACGTGGGCCTGCTCGGTGGCTACGACGGGGTCGCGCAGGTGCTGCCGCGCCTCGCGCAACTGGGCATCAGCGCCATCGAGCTGATGCCGTTGGGGCAGTTTCCGGGGGCACGCAACTGGGGCTACGACGGGGTGCTGCCGTTCGCCGCGCAGCACAGCTACGGCACCCCGCAGCAGCTGTGCGCGCTGATCGACCAGGCCCACGCCCAGCGCCTGATGGTGCTGGTGGATGTGGTCTACAACCACTTCGGGCCCGACGGCAACTACCTGCACCAGTACGCCAGCCCGTTCTTTCGCGAGGACCGCCAGACCCCGTGGGGCGCGGCCATCGATTTTCGCCGCACCGAAGTGCGCGAGTATTTCATCCAGAACGCACTGATGTGGCTTTGCGACTACCGCTGCGACGGCCTGCGCCTGGATGCGGTGCATGCCATCGACCAACCGGACTTTCTGCACGAGCTGGCAGGCCGGGTGCGTGCCGCCGTGGAGCCAGGGCGCCAGATCTGGCTGGTGCTGGAGAACGAACACAACCAGGCCGGGCTGCTCGAACAAAGCTTCGATGCCCAATGGAACGACGATGGCCACAATGCCCTGCACGTGCTGCTGACCGGCGAAACCGAGGGCTACTACGCCGACTACAAGGCCCAGCCGATCGAGCAACTGGCACGCTGCCTAGCCGAGGGGTTCGTGTTCCAGGGCCAGGCTAACCGGCATGGCGTGCCGCGTGGCGAGCCCAGCGCGCACCTACCGCCAAGCGCCTTCGTGCTGTTCTTGCAGAACCACGACCAGGTCGGCAACCGCGCTCTGGGCGAGCGCCTGAGCTGCCTGTGCCCGCCGCAGGCATTGCGCGCCGCCACCGCGCTGTTGCTGCTGGCGCCCATGATCCCGCTGCTGTTCATGGGCGACGACGAAGGCTGCCGCACACCGTTCCTGTTCTTCACCGACTTCCACGATGAGCTAGCCGATGCGGTGCGCGAAGGTCGGCGCAGCGAGTTTGAACATTTCCAGGCTTTTGCCGACCCCGAACAACGCCAGCGCATCCCCGACCCGAATGCCGTGAGCACCTTCGAACACTCGCGCCCCAACCACCAGGCGGTGCTGGCCGGTTGGCACGGCCTCTACCAGCAACTGCTCGAGCTGCGCCACCGCCATGTCATCCCACACCTGCCCGGCACCCGTGCCCTGGGCGCTGACGTGCTCGGTAGCCAGGCGCTCAGCGCCCGCTGGGAACTGGGCAACGGTCAGCGACTGCGCATCGACCTGAACCTTGCCGCGCACCCCCAGCCGGTGCAACTGCCGGCCTTGGAACACCGCCTGTACGACAGCAGCAACAACGCCCACCCCGACTCGACGCTGGCCGCGCACAGTTGCGTGGTCAGCCTGCTGCCCCCCGCACAGGAGACGCCATGAGCGAACACCCCTTGCACCGCCTCGCCGCCCGGGTTGGCGTGGCACGCGATTGGATCGACGCGAACAACCGCCCGCAGCAGGTCTGCGACGAGGTGCTGCGCCAGGTGCTCGCAGGCCTCGGCCACCCTGCCCACGACAACGCCGCCATCGCGGCCAGCTTACGCGCGGTGGAGCAAGCCGAGGACAGCGACCACCTGCCGCCGCTGCTTACCGTCGAAGTTGGCCAGGCGCTGGCGCTGCAACGCTGGTTCAGCGCCGCCGCCCAGGTGCGCTGCAACCTGGAAGACGGCAGCCAACGCAGCCTGCAACTCGACGCTCAGGCATGCCTGCCGGGCGAGCTACCGATCGGCTATCACCAATTAGCCATAGACGGACGCCCCTTCACCCTGGCCGTGGCCCCCTCGCATTGCCATGCCCTGCAAGACCGGGTCAGCGAACCACCGCCACGCTGCTGGGGGCTGGCGGTTCAGCTGTATAGCCTGCGCCGTGCGGGCGATGGCGGTTATGGCGATTGTCAGGCCCTGGAACAATTGGCACGCAGCGCCGCCGAACGCGGTGCCGATGCCCTGGCGATCAGCCCGATCCATGCCCTGTCGAGCTTCGATCAAGCGCACTACAGCCCCTACTCGCCCTCCAGTCGCCTGCTGCTCAACAGCCTGTATGCCAGCCCAGCCGCGATTCTCGGCGAACGGGCCGTGCGCCTGGCAATCGAGGCCTGCGCCCTGGAGCCGATCTTCGACGACTTGCGCCAGCAGCCTTTGGTGGACTGGCCGCGTGCAGCCCATGCGCACCAGCAACTGCTCGAGGCTCTCTACCAGGACTTCATCCACGCCAGCCACCCACTGCGCGAGGACTTCGACAGCTTCCGCGCCAGCGCGGGGGAAGGCCTGGAACACCATTGCCGTTTCGAGGTGCTGCAAGCACACGCGGTCGAGAACGGCCTGGGCGCCGACTGGCGCAACTGGCCAGCCGCCTGGCAGGATCCCGAGCACCCTGAGGTGCACGCCTTCGCTAACGCATACCCGGCACGGGTCGAGTTCCATGCCTTCTGCCAGTGGCTCACCGAACGCAGCCTGCAACGTGCCCAGACCGCTGCGCGTGGCAACGGCATGGAGGTCGGGCTGATCGCCGACTTGGCGGTCGGTGCCGACGGTGCCGGCAGCCAAGCCTGGAGCCGTCAGGACGAACTGTTGGCCGACCTCAAGGTGGGCGCACCGCCGGACATCCTCAACCGCGCAGGGCAAGACTGGGGCATCTGCGCATTTTCCCCCGACGGCCTCAAGCGTAATGGCTACCGCGCGTTCATCGAGATGCTGCGGGCCAACCTGGCCCACGCCGGGGGCCTGCGTATCGACCACGTCATGGGCCTGCGCCGGCTGTGGCTGATCCCGCGCGGCGCGGCCCCCCGCGAAGGTGCCTATGTGGATTACCCGCTGGACGACCTGCTGCGCTTGCTGGCACTGGAGTCGGCACGCCACGAGGCGATCATCCTCGGTGAAGACCTCGGCACCGTGCCTGAAGGCCTGCGCGAGCGGCTGGCCGACAAGGCGGTATTGGGCATGCGTGTGCTGCCTTTCGAGCAAAACGCACCCGGGCAGTTCACAGCGATCCTCGACTGGCCTGACAACGCACTGGCCACCACCGGCACCCACGACCTGGCGCCATTGGCCGGCTGGCTGTCAGGCCGCGACATCGACTGGAGCCAGCGCCTGCACCTGCTCGATGCGGCCAGCGAGCTGCACTGGCGCCAGCAGCGCCAACGCGAGCGCGAGGGCCTGCGCCGCACCCTGGAACACAACTATGGCCCACAGCGCGATGACCCAGCGCTGATCGATGCCGCGATCCGCTACGTCGGCCACACCCGCGCACCGCTGGTGCTGATACCGCTGGAGGACCTGCTGGGCTGCCAGGAGCAACCTAACCTGCCGGGCACCACCAGTGGCCATCCCAATTGGCAGCGGCGCTTCAGCGCCGCGGTGGATACGTTGCTCGATGACCCCGACGCCGCACGGCGCCTGGAACTGCTGGCCCAGGCCCGCGAACAAGCCTGGGAGCGTGACCGATGAAGCCCTTGAGCGCCACCGTGCGCCTGCAACTGCACAGCGATTTCAGCCTCGACGATGCCGTACCCCTGGTGCCTTACTTCGCCCGTCTGGGACTCAGCCATGTGTATGCCTCGCCGATCCTCACCGCCCGCGCCGGCTCCCGGCATGGGTACGATGTAGTCGATCCGACCCGCGTCAACCCCGAACTGGGCGGTGAAGCTGCGCTCGAACGCCTGGTGACAGCCTTGCGCCAGCACGGCATGGGCTTGATCCTCGACACGGTGTCCAACCACATGGCCGTGGGCGGCGCCGACAACCCCTGGTGGCAAAGCCTGCTGGCCTGGGGTCGGCGCAGCCCGTATGCCGAGTTCTTCGATATCCAGTGGCACTCCAGCGACCCGCTGCTGGCCGGGCAATTGCTGCTGCCGTTTCTGGGCAATGACTATGGCTTGGCCTTGCAGGATGGGCAGATCCCGCTGACCTTCGATGCTCAAACCGGCGTGTTCGAGGTGGCGCATCACGCGCATCGCTTCCCCATTTGCCCGCTGGACTACCCGCGCATCCTCGAACAGGTCATCGACCCGCGCCTGCACGCCCTGGCCCAACGCTTCGCGGCCCTGAGCGATGCCACCGAGCCGCTGGCCGAGGCCGCCCCGCTGCACCGCGAACTGGCCCGCCTGGCCTGCGCAGGGGCACCGCTGGACACGGCCCTGGCGGCCTTCGACAGTCGCACGCAGGCCGGTTTCCAGCGCCTGCACCAGTTGCTCGAACGCCAGAGCTATCGCCTGGCCAGCTGGCGCACCGCCGCCGACGACATCAACTGGCGGCGTTTTTTCGACATCAACGAGCTAGGCGGCCTGCGCGTGGAGCGCGCGGCCGTGTTCGAGGCGACCCACGCCAAACTGTTCGAACTGATCGAGCGCGGCTTGGTGGACGGCCTGCGCATCGACCACATCGATGGCCTGGCCGACCCGCGCCGATACTGCCGCAACCTGCGCCGCCGGGTCAACGGCCTGTTGGCAAGGCGACCACTGCATGCTGCGGTGGCGCATTTCCCGATCTACGTCGAGAAGATCCTGGGGGCCGGCGAGCACCTGCACCGCGACTGGCTCACCGACGGCACCACCGGCTACGAGTTCATGAACCAGGTGTCGCTGCTCCAGCATGATCCAGCCGGTGAGGCGCCACTGAGCGAACTGTGGAGCAGCCTCAGCGAACGCCCGGACTTCGCCGAAGAGGTGCGCATCGCTCGCCACCTGGTGCTCAATGCCAGCCTGGCCGGCGACTGCGAATCAGTGGCCCAAGCGCTGCTGCAGGTCGCACGCGACGACCTGATGACCCGCGACCTGACCCTGGGCGCCATCCGCCGGGCGCTGCAAGCGTTGGTCCAGCATTACCCGGTATACCGCACCTATTTCAATGCCTGCGGGCGCCCGGCCGAAGACGAAGGGTTCTTCCAACAAGCCCTGGAAGGCGCCCGGCAGAGCCTGGGCGAGGCCGACTGGCCGATGCTCGAACACCTGCAACGCTGGCTCGGCGGGCAGCCCTGGCGTCAACTGCCACCGGGCAAGCCACGCAAGCACTTGCGCCACGCCTGCGTGCGCTTCCAGCAACTGACCGCACCCAGCGCCGCCAAGGCGGTGGAGGACACCGCGTTCTATCGCTCGGCCCGGCTGCTGTCACGCAACGACGTCGGCTTTGAAGCTGAGCGTTTCAGCGCCGAACCCGCCGAATTCCACACTCAAGCCCAACGCCGCCTGCGCGACTTCCCCGACAACCTGCTCGCCACCGCGACCCATGACCACAAGCGCGGCGAGGACTGCCGCGCGCGCCTGGCCGCGCTGAGTGAACGCGCGCCCTGGCTGGCCAGCCGGGTGGAGCACTGGCGCGAGCTGGCAGCACCGCTGCGCCAGACGCTGGACGACGGCCCGGCACCAAGCCCTGGCGACGAGCTGCTGCTCTACCAGACCTTACTCGGCAGTTGGCCACTGGACCTCGACCTGCATGATCCCGACGCCCTGCGCCGGTACGCAGCACGCATCGGCCAATGGCAACAGAAGGCCCTGCGCGAAGCCAAGCTGCGCAGCAGCTGGGCAGCCCCGAACGAGGCCTATGAACAGGCCTGCGCCGATTACCTCGACAACCTGCTGCTGGGTGCGCAGAACCAGCAGTTACGTCAGTCGCTGCACCAGTCTGCACGGTTGCTCGACTGCCCCGGTGCGCTCAATGGCCTGGTCCAATGCCTGCTACGCCTGACCACCCCTGGGGTGCCCGACCTGTACCAGGGCAACGAGTACTGGGACCTGAGCCTGGTCGACCCGGATAACCGCCAGCCGGTGGACTACGCTGCAAGGCGGTCCAGCCTGGATGACCGCGCGCCACTGGCCGAGTTGCTCGCCAACTGGCGCGATGGGCGTATCAAGCAGGCGCTGATCGCACGGGTGCTCGATGCGCGCCAGGCTCACCCGGCGCTGTTCCAGCAGGGCGACTACGTGCCGTTGCCGGTGCTGGGGCGCTACGCCAATCAGGTGCTGGCCTTTGCCCGAGTGAGCGAAGGCGTACGCGCCATCATCGTTGTACCGCGGCTGGCCAGCGCCCTCCTGGGCTCGGCCAGCACCCCGCTGATCCCAGCGCAGAACTGGGACGATACGCGGCTGGTATTGCCGTTTGCCTTGTCACCTGCCAACTGCCTGGGACTTTTCGGTGGCGTTGCGGTCAGCCCTTCAAGGGAGCTGAAAATCCGCAACGTGCTGGCGGAGTTTCCGGTCAATGTGTTGATCGATCATGCCTAACTGCATTCAGGAGCGTCGTGATGAGTGTCGATGAAAAGCGTATCCGTGAGTTCGCGTATCAGATTTGGGAATCGGAGGGTAAACCCGAGGGGCGTGAGGCCGAGCACTGGGACAAAGCCCGCAAGCTGGCCGAGGCCGAAGCGCTCGCGCCCAAGGCGCCCCCGCGCAAGAAGGCCGCCGCCAAACCCAAGGCCGCAGCACCTGCCGAAAAACCCGCAGCACTGAAAAAGCCCAGGGCCGTGAAAAAGCCAGCCGCTGGCTGACCCTGGCCAAGCCCTTTCGCGGGTCGCCCGCGTTCGACCAGCGCTAGCGCTGGCGGCGTGCATCGACCCGCGAAGCGGCCGTTGCAGCACACATCCAGCTTCCGCTTCAACCACGGCGACACGAGGACTGCCATGAGCCCGCGCACCCCGAAAAAAACCCGATCCGTCGCCCCATCGCGCATCCGTGAAGGGCTGCCGTTCCCGCTTGGCGCCACCTGGGACGGCCTGGGGGTCAACTTTGCCCTGTTCTCGGCCAATGCCACCAAGGTTGAGCTGTGCGTGTTCGACTCCACCGGCGAGCATGAACTCGAACGTATCGAGCTGCCCGAGTACACCGATGAGATCTACCACGGCTACCTGCCCGACGCCCACCCTGGCCTGATCTATGGTTACCGCGTGCACGGTCCGTACGAGCCGCGTAACGGCCATCGTTTCAACCCTAACAAGCTGTTGATCGACCCGTATGCCAAACAACTGGTCGGCAGCCTGAAATGGTCCGAGGCGCTGTTCGGCTACACCATCGGCCACCCGGACGACGACCTGTCGTTCGACGAGCGCGACAGTGCGCCATTCGTGCCCAAGTGCAAGGTCATCGACCCCGCCTTCACCTGGGGCCGCGATCAGCGGGTCTCGGTCCCATGGGAGCGCACTATCCTCTACGAGGCCCACACCCGTGGCATCAGCATGCGCCACCCTGCGGTGCCCGAGCACCTGCGCGGCACGTTCGCAGGGCTGGCCAACGATGAACTGCTGGGGCATATCAAGGCGCTTGGGGTGTCGAGCATCGAGCTGTTGCCGATCCATGCGTTCGTCAACGATCAGCACCTGCTGGACAAAGGCCTGAACAACTATTGGGGCTACAACAGCATCGCCTTCTTCGCCCCGCACCCGCGCTACCTGGCCAGCGGCAAGATCGCCGAGTTCAAGGAGATGGTCGCGCACCTGCACGACGCGGGTCTGGAGGTCATCCTGGACGTGGTCTACAACCACACCGCCGAGGGTAACGAGCGCGGCCCGACGCTGTCGATGCGCGGTATCGACAACGCCTCCTACTACCGCCTGATGCCCGATGACAAACGTTACTACATCAACGATTCCGGCACCGGCAACACCCTCGACCTGAGCCACCCTTGCGTGCTGCAACTGGTCACCGACTCGCTGCGTTACTGGGCAGGCGAGATGCACGTGGACGGGTTCCGCTTCGACCTGGCGACCATTCTGGGTCGTTACCACGACGGCTACAGCGAACGTCATGGTTTTCTCGTGGCCTGCCGGCAAGACCCCATGCTCAGCCAGGTCAAGCTGATCGCCGAACCCTGGGACTGTGGCCCTGGCGGCTACCAGGTGGGCAACTTCGCCCCCGGCTGGGCGGAGTGGAACGACCGCTTCCGCGACACCGTGCGCAGCTTCTGGAAAGGCGACGAAGGCATGCTCGCCGATTTTGCCGCACGCATCACCGCCTCGGGCGACCTGTTCAACAATCGCGGCCGACGCCCCTACGCCTCGGTCAACTTCGTCACTGCACACGACGGTTTCACCCTGCGCGACCTGGTTTCGTACAACGACAAGCACAACGAAGACAACGACGAGAACAACCAGGACGGCACCAACAACAACCTGTCGTGGAACTGCGGCGCCGAGGGCCCCACGGACGATCCTGAGATCAACGCCCTGCGCATGCGCCAGATGCGCAATTTCTTCGCCACCCTGCTGTTCTCCCAAGGCACGCCGATGATGGTGGCCGGCGATGAATTCAGCCGCACACAGCACGGCAACAACAACGCCTACTGCCAGGACAGCGAGATCGGTTGGGTGAACTGGGACCTGGACGAGGATGGCAAGCAGCTGCTGGCGTTCGTCAAGCGCCTGATCCAGCTGCGCCTGTCCTACCCGATCCTGCGCCGTTCGCGCTTTCTGGTGGGCGACTACAACGAGGCGATCGGCGTCAAGGACGTCACCTGGCTGGCCCCGGATGGCCGCGAGATGAGCGTTGAGCAATGGGAAGATCCCCATGGCCGTTGCCTGGGCATGCTCATGGATGGCCGCGCCCAGGAAAGCGGCATCGCCCGCCCCGGCGCAGAATCGACCTTGTTGCTGATCGTCAATGCTCACCATGACAAGGTGCCGTTCACGCTGCCGACGGTGCCGGAAGGAACCCACTGGAACTGCCTGGCCGACACCGACCGGCCACAGCTGCGCAAAGCCCAGCATTTGCCGTTCGACACGGTGTTCGAGGTGCAGGGACGCTCGTTGCTGTTGCTGGCCTTGCAGCGCGAAGAAGACTGAACCTGGCTGGCGCGGGCCGGTCCTAAGCATTACCCAGGATCACCCGCGCGCCTGTGGAAGCGGGGTTACCCGCGCCCACCAGGATCGCGTGAACCACGCCAGGAGCCCCCGTGAACCCCGAAGCTGGGCATTCAAGTTTCAACCGCGTCAACCAAGCCCCTGCCGTGCGCCGGGTCAAGGTTCTGACGGTTAATACCCACAAAGGCTTCACCGCCTTCAACCGGCGCTTCATCCTGCCGGAACTGCGCGAGGCGGTGCGTACCACCCAAGCTGACCTGGTGTTCCTCCAGGAGGTGCTTGGCAGCCACGATCGCCATGCGGCGCGCTATCCCGGCTGGCCGCAGACGTCGCAGTACGAGTTCCTCGCCGACAGCATGTGGAGCGACTTCGCCTACGGGCGCAACGCGGTGTACCCCGACGGCCATCACGGCAATGCCCTGTTGTCCAAATACCCGATCATCGAGCACCGCAACCTCGACGTGTCGATCACCGGCCCCGAACGCCGGGGGCTGTTGCACTGCGTACTGGAGCTGCCCGGTCAGCGCAATGTGCATGCCATCTGCGTGCACCTGTCGCTGCTGGAAAGCCACCGGCAAAAACAGCTGCAACTGCTGCGCACACTGCTCGATGCCCTGCCCGCCGAAGACCCTGTGATCATCGCAGGCGATTTCAACGACTGGCAGCTGCATGGCAACCGCACCCTGGGTCTGCAACGCGACCTGCATGAAGCGTTCGAACGCCATCAAGGGCGCCTGGCGCGCACCTATCCGGCCCGTTTGCCGCTGCTGCGCCTGGACCGCATCTATCTGCGCAATGCCAACAGCCATGCACCACGCATTCTCGGCCACAAGCCCTGGACGCACCTGTCGGATCACCTGCCATTGACGGTGGAAGTGCAGCTGTTGTGAACCCAGCTCGGCGTATGCGATGCAACGATTCGGCATAGCGCTCTACGGGCAAATCGCCAATACCGCTATATCAGAAAATAAACTCATTGATATCAGTGATATAGCGACTCCAATACGTTTTTCGCAGGGTTTTCACATCTTCTTGACGCAAGCCCCGACGTCTCCTTAGCTGAACAGAACCAACAGACGTAAACATGCGTGCCAAGCCCCTCGCGCTCACCTTCGTGCCTGCGCTCGGCGGCTGGCGCACTGGTGTGTGTCGCCCTCTGTTTTGTCGTCAGCCCGTGACATCAGGCCAGGCCCCAGGCTGTAGCAAGGTCGGGTTGCGCCGACAAGACAGGAGATCCACCATGAAAGCCGCCGTCACTCCCACGCGTTTCGATACCCTGTTCTGCGCGGTTTCAACGTCACTGCTGCTCGCCAGCCCATTGGACGTCTTCGCCTTCGAACCGCGAGAGGACGACCCATTCACGCAGGTGTTGGTCAGCCCTCGCCTAACGTCGCTGTGGCGAGCGCCATCGAATGCCAACGGCCTCAGTCAGGACGCACTGGCAGCGTTCAGCGAGCAGATGAGCGAACGCCACGGCCTCGGCGTAGCCGACCTGGTGGCCCAGCAATGGGCACAGTACGCTCCGGGCGCGGCGCGCCCTGACGCTCAGGAGCCTGCGCAACACGGGGCGTTTGACCCGCAACTGATGATCGCCCCAGACCTATTCGTACGGGAGAGCGCCGCAGGCAATGTGCACCGCGCGGGGATCTTCGTCGGCCACAGCAACCTGCAAAGCCAATTCACTCGCCTGCGCCCGCTGCTCGGCAACCCGCCGCGTAGCGCGGTGAACCTCAGTGGCGAGAGCCTTGGACTGTACTGGAGCATGACCCATGTCCAGGGCTGGCACGTGGACGCCGTGGCGATGGGCACGCGCATCGACATCAGCGGGCGTTCCGACAGCGGCCAGCGGCTCGACGACAGTGGCCATGCCATGACGTTTTCAGTCGAAGGCGGCTTTCCGATTGGGCTGGGTGGCAACTGGGTGATCGAGCCTCAGGCGCAGTTGATCAACCAGCAGTTCTTCCCTGGCAGCCAGACCGAGCGGCAAACCTTGCACGTCTTCGACAACGCGCCAAGCTGGAGTGGCCGGGTCGGCGCCAAGCTGTCGACGCGCTACGAAGTCCGCGGCATGCCGATCGAACCCTACGTGCGCACCAGCCTGTGGTACGACTTCAGCAACTACGAAACGGTCAAGCTCGATCAGGTGGACAAGATATCCAGCTCGCGCAGCTCGGCCACCGTGGAACTCGGGCTGGGGCTGGTGGCGCGGGTGACGTCGAACGTGGCGCTGTTCGTGAGTGCCGACTACAGCAGCGACGTGGATGACAATGACCTCAATGGGCTGATCGGCAGCCTGGGCGTGAGGATGCGTTGGTAGCGTCAACCTTGCCTGGGGTGCTGCCCAACGGAGCCTGGCTCGGCGCCTAAGGGCGCCGGCCAAACGCCTTCACGCCGGCCTCTCGCTGCCAGGCCGACTGCCTGCGCGCGGCGGCATCAGGCTGGTTTCATCAGCAATACCCCAAGCGGCGGCAGGTTCAACGACAGCGACACCGGCTGTCCGTGGCTGGCGATAGGGTCGCTGGCCACCGCGCCCAGGTTGCCCACGTTGGACCCGGCATACTGCTCGGCGTCACTGTTGAGCAGCTCTTGCCACTGCTCGCCGAACGGCACACCAATGCGATAGCCGGTGCGCGGCACCGGGGTGAAGTTCGCTACCACCAACACCGGCTCGCCCTGACGGCTCCAGCGCAGCCAGGCGTACACGCTGTTGTGCGTGTCATCGCCGATGAGCCACTGGAAACCTTGGGGCTGGCAATCCTGCTCGTGCAGGGCCGGCAGGTCGCGGTACAACCGGTTCAGATCGGACACCAACTGCCGCACGCCCTGGTGCTCGGAATACTGCAACAGGTACCAGTCCAGTTGGTGATCATGGTTCCACTCGCGCCACTGGCCGAACTCGCAGCCCATGAACAGCAGCTTCTTGCCGGGGTAGGCCCACATGAACGTGAGGTAGGCGCGCAGATTGGCGAACTTCTGCCAGCGATCGCCGGGCATCTTGTCGATCAGCGAGTGCTTGCCATGCACTACCTCATCGTGAGAAATGGGCAGGATGAAGTGCTCGGAATACGCGTAGATCAGCCCGAAACTCATCTCTTTGTGATGGTAGCCACGGTGGACCGGATCATTCTGGATGTAGTGCAGGGTGTCGTGCATCCAACCCATGTTCCACTTGTAGGCAAAGCCCAGGCCACCTTGCTGGGTCGGCAGGCTGACGCCGGGCCAGGCCGTGGACTCCTCGGCGATGATCAACGCGCCGGGTGCCTCGACCGCTGCCACACCGTTAAGGTGACGGATGAAGTCGATGGCTTCGAGGTTTTCACGCCCGCCGTGGCGGTTGGGCACCCACTCGCCGGCCTTGCGCGAATAGTCACGGTAGAGCATCGACGCCACGGCATCGACGCGCAGTCCATCGATGTGGAAATGCTTGAGCCAGTGCAGCGCCGACGCCAGCATGAAGCCGCGCACCTCGTTGCGCCCCAGGTTGTAGATGAGCGTGTTCCAATCCTGGTGGAAGCCTTCCAGGGGGTTCTCATACTCGTAGAGGGCGGTGCCATCGAAACGCGCCAGGCCGTGTTCGTCGGTGGGGAAATGCGCCGGGACCCAGTCCAGGATCACGCCGATGCCGCCTTGGTGGCAGGCATCGATGAAGTAGGCAAAGTCCTCGGCGCTGCCATAGCGCGAGGTGGGCGCGAACATCGACAGTGGCTGGTAGCCCCAGGAGCCGCCAAAGGGATGCTCCATGATCGGCATCAGCTCGATATGGGTGAAGCCCAGTTGCTGCACGTACGGCACCAGGCGCTCGGCCAGCTCACGCCAGTTGTAGAAACGCGCGACCTCGCCGGCATCGTCCACCTCGCAGCGCCAGGAGCCGGCGTGCAGCTCGTAGATCGACAGCGGTGCGCTGTAGGCATGACGTTGTGCGCGCTCAGCCATCCACTGCCGATCGCCCCACTCGTGGGCCAGGGAGCCAGCGACCTTCGAGGCCGTGCTGGGGGGCAGCTCGGTGGCCCGCGCCAATGGATCGGCCTTGAGCGGCAGCACGCCGGCCTGGCCGAGCACTTCGTACTTGTAGGTTTCGCCGACGCCGAGCCTGGGGATGAACAGCTCCCACACCCCGGCACCGTGGCGCAGGCGCATGGGGTGGCGGCGACCGTCCCAATTGTTGAAGTCGCCCACCACCGAGACACGCCGTGCGTTCGGCGCCCAGACCGAGAAGCACACTCCGTCGACACCCTCGACCTGCATGGGCTGAGCGCCGAAGCGGCTGGAGAGATCGCGGTGATTGCCCTCGGCGAACAGGTACATGTCCATCTCGCCCAATTGCGGACCGAAGCTGTAAGGGTCCTCGGTGACCTGCTCGCCACTGGCCCAGCCGATGTGCAGCAGGTACGGCTGGTCGTATTCCAGGTGCGCGGTGAACATACCTGGGACACTCGCTTGACGCATGTCGGCCAGGACGCGCCCGTCGTCACGGGCCAAGATCCGTACATGCAGGGCGTTGGGCAGGAATGACCGAATCCACAGGCCGCCTGCACCATCAGGGTGCGGCCCAAGTACGGCAAACGGGTCGGCGTGCTCGGCGCGGGCCAGGGCATCCAGGTCCCGTTGCCGAAGGCCGCCAGTGTCACGCGTGGTTGCATTCATCTTACTGCCCCTTCCATGAATATATGAACGGCTTCGCTGCCCTCAGGCAGCGTTGTGGGAGCGAGCTGGGCGTAGCGCCAGCCCACCGCGAACACCGGCACAGCCAGTGTGATGCAACGCATTGCCTGCCGCGCGCACAGCCAACGCCAATCGTCTGTCGAGAGGCTCACGCTTCCCCCCAGGTACTGATCAACCCATGCAGTCCATGCAAAGGGACGGCCAGCCAGCTGGGCCGGTTTTCAGCTTCGTAGGCGATTTCGTAGGCGGCTTTTTCCAGGCAGAACAGCTCCAGCGCGGCACGCTCGCCCTCCGCGTGCTGCCAGGCATGCGGCATCGCGGCACTGGCCAGGCCATAGGCCTCGACGAACGCATGGCGCGACTGGTGCAGGTACTGCCGGGCGACGCGCTTACGCGCCTGCTGCTCAGCCTCGCAAAGGTCCGCCGTAGAGGCGCTACGCAGGATCATCGCAGCAGCATAGTCGAACGAACGCAGTACGCCGCTGACATCCTTGTACGGGCTGTGCTTGGCCCGACGTTCTTCAAGCGGCCGAGCCGGTTCGCCTTCGAAATCGATCAGGTAGGCATCACCCTGCACCACCAGCACCTGGCCCAGGTGCAGGTCGCCATGCACTCGCATCAACAGGCCGCCGCGCGCCTTCTCGGCCAGATTGGCGACCTGCTCGCGCAGGCCAGCACGCTGTTGCTGGAGGTCGTCCAGCATAGCCTGGCTGTCAGGATCGAGGGTGTCACGGTGCTGAACCAGCAGGTCCAGGGCATGCTCAAGTTCAGCGCCAATCTGCCCGCTCCAGCGTTGGCTGTCGGCCTGCTCGCTGACACGCGGCTCGAATGCCGGGTCTTGACTCGGCGCCGCCAACAGCAGGTGCATCTCGCCCAGGCGCTGACCGAGCAAGGCGGCGAACCCTGCCAGTTCGGCGAGGGCATCGGCGTGGGCCTGGGGCTCGCCACTGTCGGCGTCCCTCTCGTCGCGCACAGCCCGCTCCAAGGTGTTCTGGGTCCAGTCCCAGGCATCGCCCTGGTTGCTCAAGTAGCCTTGGGCAATCATCAATAGGTGCGCCTGATCGTGCGCATCGACGCGGCTGACCCAGGCCAGCAGCGGCGAGATGTTGGCAAAGCCCGCCGCGCTGAGGTAGGCGCTCATTTCAAGCTCAGGGTGCACGCCTGGGTTGACCCGGCGGATCAGCTTCAGGACAAGCCTGTCGCCCACCACCACTGAGCTGTTGGATTGCTCGGCCCCCAGGTAGCGGACCTCGCTCTGCTCGTTCAAGCCCAGCGCCGCCAAGGCCTCGGTACTGTGGAACTGCAACTCGCCCAGGTGCTCGCCGCACGGTAGGCGCACGCCATCCTGGCAGCCACGCAGCACACTGCGCACGAACGATTCGAGCACGAAAGCGTCGGTGATCAGCCCCACTTGGCGGCCACGGCGTACCCGTGACAGCGCCAGTTGCTGAGGCAGCGCCGCATTGATCTGCTCCTCGGGCAATAAACCGAACGGCAGTTGATAGGCACTGCTCTGGCCATCGCTGCGCACCTCGATTTCGGCCAGCAAAACCGGAAACGTGGCGGTGCCCATGCGTACGCCGTAGCGCAGCCGGACCTGCTCGATAGGCCCCTGCTTACCCGCGAACCAGCGCCGCTTTGGCAGGTACTGAGGCAACACGGTGCCTTGCAGCACATCGCGCGACGGCGCTTCCAGCAGCTCTTCCATGCGCTTGCGCAGGACCAACGTGGTCAGCTCCGGCAGGCTCTCGGCAGGCTGGACATGCCAGCTGGGCATGCGTTCGCGGCTGGCCAGCACGAACCAGTAGAAACCGTAGGGCGCCAGGGTGAGCAGGAACGGCAGTTGCCCGATGGGCGGGAACGCGCTGCCGCCCAGCATCTCCACCGGCACCCGGTCGACATAGTGCGTAAGATCCAGCTCTGCTGCCTGCGCGGCGCGCGAGACATTAGCCACGCACAGCACGATCTCGGTATGCCCATCGTCGCCGGTGTATTCGCGCAGGTAGGCCAGAATGCGGCGATTGCTGGGGGTGAGCATTTTCAGCGTGCCACGCCCGAAGGCCTTCTGCTGATTGCGCACCGCCAACAGGCGACGGTTCCAGTTGAGCAGCGAATGCGGGTCGTGGGCCTGAGCCTCGACGTTGACAGTCTGGAAGCCGTACAGCGGATCCATGATCGGCGGCAGCACCAGGCGCTGCGGATCGGCCCTGGAGAAACCACCATTGCGGTCGGGCGACCACTGCATGGGGGTACGCACCCCATCGCGGTCACCCAGGTAGATGTTGTCGCCCATGCCCAGTTCGTCGCCGTAGTACAACGTCGGCGTGCCGGGCATCGACAGCAGCAGGCTGGTGAGCAGCTCGATGCGTCGCCGATCCCGCTGTAGCAGCGGTGCCAGGCGTCGACGAATGCCGAGGTTGATGCGCGCACGGCGATCCTCGGCGTAGTAGTTCCACAGGTAGTCGCGCTCGCGGTCGGTGACCATCTCCAGGGTCAACTCATCGTGGTTGCGCAGGAAGATCGCCCATTGGCAGTTGGCGGGAATTTCCGGGGTCTGGCGCAGGATGTCGGTGATTGGGAAGCGATCTTCCATGGCCAGGGCCATGTACATGCGCGGCATCAACGGGAAGTGGAAGGCCATGTGGCACTCGTCGCCATCGCCTTCGCCGAAGTACGGCCGGGTATCCTCTGGCCACTGGTTGGCTTCGGCCAGCAGCATGCGGTCCGGGTAGTTGGCGTCGATCTCGGCACGGATCGCCTTGAGCACCGCATGGGTCTCGGGCAGGTTCTCGTTATTGGTGCCATCACGCTCGATCAGGTAGGGAATGGCGTCCAGGCGCAGCCCATCGACGCCAAGGTCGAGCCAGAAACGCATGACCCCGATCACCGCTTTCATCACTTGTGGGTTGTCGAAGTTCAAGTCTGGCTGGTGAGAGTAGAACCGGTGCCAGAAGTACTGCCCGGCCACCGGGTCCCAGGTCCAGTTGGACTTTTCGGTGTCGAGGAAAATGATCCGCGTGCCATCGTACTTCTGGTCGTCATCGGACCACACGTAGAAGTCCCGTGCCTTGCTGCCGCGCTTGGCGTGACGCGCCCGCTGGAACCAGGGATGCTGGTCGGAGGTGTGGTTGATGACCAGCTCGGTGATCACACGCAGGCCACGCTTGTGCGCCTCGGCGATGAAGCGCCGGGCATCAGCCATGCTGCCGTAGTCGGGGTGCACGGCCTTGTACTCGGCGATGTCATAACCATCGTCGCGGCGCGGCGATGGGTAGAACGGCAACAGCCAGAGGGTGTTGACGCCCAGTTGGGCAATGTAGTCGAGCTTGCTGATCAAGCCTGCGAAGTCGCCGATACCGTCGTTGTTCGAGTCGAAGAACGACTTGATATGCAGCTGGTAGATCACCGCATCCTTGTACCACAGCGGATCGTCGATGAAGGCTGCCGGGCGGGAACGCTTGGCCATGTACGACTCCTTTGATTTTCCGGTTCGGTACGCTCCCAGTAGGAGCGGCCTTGTGTCGCGAAAGGGGCGCGCAGCGGCCCCGGGATCTAAGCGACATGACACATTGCTGGGGCTGCTTCGCTGCCCATTCGCGACGCAAGGCCGCTCCTGCATCAGTCAGTGGTGCTTGCTAATGCGCCAGATCCCGAACGGTTGGTGCCAGGGTTCGATGCGCATCCATTGGGTCTTGCCATGCCAGGTCCAGCGATGGCCATTCATCAGGTCTTCGCCTTGGGTATCGGCATTGTCGTCCAACCCCAGTTCCCACAACGGCAGCTCGAAGCTGGCCTCCTGGGCATTGAACGGATCGAGGCTGATGGCTACCAGGATGAAGTTGTCGCGCTCGGGGGTGCGCTTGGCGAAATACACGATCTGGTCGTTCCAACAGTTCAGGAACACCACCCCCAAGTGCGTTTGCAAGGCGCGGTTGTCGCGGCGGATGCGGTTGAGCTGGGCGATCTCGGCAACGATGTTGCCGGGCGCGGTGTAGTCGCGTGGGCGAATTTCGTACTTCTCCGAATCCAGGTACTCCTCCTTGCCTGGCAGCGCTTCGCTCTCGCACAACTCGAAACCCGAATACATCCCCCACAGCCCCGAACCCATGCTCGCCAGGGCGGCGCGGATGAGAAACCCGGCACGGCCACAGGTGTGCAGAAAATACGGGTTGATGTCGGGGGTGTTGACGAAGAAGTTGGGCCGGTAGCACAGGCTCCAGGGCGGCTGGTTGAGCGTTTCGAAGTACTCGCGCAGCTCCTGCTTGGTGTTGCGCCAGGTGAAGTAGGTGTAGCTCTGCGCATAGCCGACCTTGCCCAGGCGCGCCATCATCGCTGGCCGGGTGAAGGCCTCGGCGAGAAACACCACCTCGGGGTACTGGCTACGCACATTGGCGATCAGCCATTGCCAGAACGGCAGCGGCTTGGTGTGCGGATTGTCGACGCGGAAGGTCTTGACCCCCTCCTCCACCCAGCCAACCACCACGTCGCGCAGCGCTAGCCACAGGCTTGGCACTGCGTCGGGGGCATAGAAATCGACATTGACGATGTCCTGATATTTCTTCGGCGGGTTCTCGGCGTAGCGGATCGTGCCGTCGGGACGCCAGCTGAACCAGCCGGGGTGTTGCTTGAGCCAGGGATGGTCCTGAGAGCACTGGATGGCAAAGTCCAGGGCGATTTCCAGGCCATGCTCGGCGGCAGCGGCCACCAGGCGGCGGAAGTCCGCGTGACTGCCCAGTTGCGGATGGATGGCCTCGTGCCCGCCCTCGGGACTACCGATGGCGTAGGGACTGCCGGGGTCGCCCGGTTGAGCCTGCAATGCATTGTTGCGGCCTTTGCGGTGCTGCATGCCAATGGGGTGGATGGGCGGGAAGTACAGCACATCGAAGCCCATGTCACGGATCATCGGCAGGCGCTGGTGCACGTCGTCAAAGGTGCCGTGGCGCTCCGGCGAATCGGTGCACGAGCGCGGGAACAACTCGTACCAGCTGGCGAACTGCGCCGCTTCCCGGTCCACATCCAGAGGGAACTCGCGGCTGCGGGTCAGGTAACTGCGGTGTTCGGCTTCGCTCATCAGGCGTGCGGTGTCGGGGTTGAGCAGTTGGGCCACCTGATCGTGCACCGACAGGCTCGGCAAGCGCTGTTGCAACTCCAGCAACTGCTCGCTGAGCAGGCCTTCGCTGCGCTCGACGCCTTTGCCCAGCATCAACCGACCTTCCTCCAGCTCCAGCTGTATATCCTGGCCAGCGGCGTATTTCTTCTCCAGGTCGTAGGCATAGGTGGCGAACGGGTCGATCCAGGCCTGGAGGCTGAACAGGTGCAGGCCCAGTTCGTTGGGGCTGAATTCGGCCAGCCACAGGTCGTTGCCCGGTGACTGCATCGGTATGGTGTGCCAGCGCCGACTGTGGGCCTGGCGCCAGTACAGCATCACCGCCATGCGGTCGTGGCCGTCGCTGTAGACCTTGGCGCTCACCGCTACGCGTTGCCCGCGCACGGCCTTGGCAGCGAAGGCACCACCGTCCAGCTGCGGGCTGACGTCCTCGATCACGATACGCGGGGCCAGCAATGCCTGGGAGAGGCTGATGGCCTGGTCCGGGTGATCGCCTGCCAAGGGCACGCTTTCGAAAGGCTCGTTACCTGACATCGCACTCGCTCCGTTGAGATTGTGGCGGTAAGGGTTCAGAGCCGTGTCACGCACGTGGGTTCAAAAAAATGAGCGAATGGCGCAACGCGCAGGTCCAAGCCTGCAACGCCGCTTCATCCACCACGCGAGGTCAGGCCCATGAGTATTCCCATTCCACCGGAAACGCCCGATCCAAATATCGACGACCCGGCGCTGCCACCGCCGGTGCCCGAAGAAGAGCCGGACGAGTTGCCGATCGAGCCGAGTACACCGCCCACGGTAGGCGATCCGCCGAGCGAGGCGCCGCCGGTGAGAGGTAGAGCATAGACAAGACGCAAGGACTGACAGGGTTGGCCGCTCGTTTCATCGGCAAGACTGCGTGCATGGGTGTCGATCAGCGCACCCTACCTGCCGGGCCAGGACTTCTGCACGACCGACACAAAGCCTGGCTCGACGCACTTGCCATTTTTGCCACGTACTGCGCCAGCTGTAGCGCACCACCAAGACTTCGCGTTCGGCATGGCGAACTAAGCTGGCGTCGCAGGCTTGGCCAACGCAGAGGATGGGCAGCGGTTGCGCCTGAAGAGCTTGGCTGAGGCACGTAAGTGCTTTCTTGCGACTGCTCTGGATAGGACTGAAGCAAGCGCGTTCAGGCTGGAGCACATTAACGTTTACGTAAAGGCTACTAGACAAGCGACGGCGCGAAGCTTACGTTAACGTAAAGGTGAAAAGCAAAACCCGGTCATTCTGACCTGCCCCACAGGTAAGGCGGCAGGTTTATCGACTAGGGTGAAACCCAATTTCAAGAACAATAAGGTGCACCGTCCATGTATTACCCGACCTTGAACTTCGCCCTGGGCGAAACCATCGACATGCTGCGTGACCAGGTGCGCACCTTCGTGGCCACGGAACTGGCCCCGCGCGCTGCGCAAATCGACCACGACAACCTGTTCCCCGCCGACATGTGGCGCAAGTTCGGTGACATGGGCCTATTGGGTATCACCGTGCCAGAACAGTACGGCGGGGCAGGCCTGGGCTACCTGGCGCATGTCGTGGCAATGGAAGAAATCAGCCGCGGCTCGGCCTCGGTGGCGCTGTCCTATGGCGCCCACTCCAACCTGTGCGTCAACCAGATCAACCGCAACGGCAATCACGAGCAGAAGCTCAAGTACCTGCCCAAACTCGTCAGCGGCGAACACATCGGCGCGCTGGCCATGAGCGAACCCAACGCCGGCTCCGACGTGGTATCGATGAAATTGCGCGCGGAAAAACGCGGTGACCGCTACGTGCTCAACGGCAGCAAGACCTGGATCACCAACGGTCCCGACGCCAACACCTACGTGATCTATGCCAAGACCGACCTGGACAAGGGCGCGCATGGCATCACCGCGTTCATCGTCGAGCGCGATTTCAAAGGTTTCACCCGCAGCAACAAGTTCGACAAGCTGGGCATGCGCGGCTCCAACACCTGCGAGTTGTTCTTCGATGAGGTCGAGGTGCCCGAGCAGAACATCCTTGGCCAGCTCAACGGCGGCGTGCGCGTACTGATGAGCGGCCTGGACTACGAGCGCGTGGTGCTGTCGGGCGGGCCGACCGGCATCATGCAAAGCTGCATGGACCTGGTGGTGCCCTACATCCACGACCGCAAGCAATTCGGCCAGAGCATCGGTGAGTTCCAACTGATCCAGGGCAAGATCGCCGATATGTACACCCAGCTCAACGCCAGCCGCGCCTACCTGTACGCCGTGGCCCAGGCCTGCGACCGTGGCGAGACTACCCGCAAGGACGCAGCCGGGGTGATCCTGTATACCGCCGAACGCGCCACGCAAATGGCCCTTGAGGCGATCCAGATCCTGGGTGGCAACGGCTACATCAATGAATTCCCGGCCGGGCGCCTGCTGCGCGATGCCAAGCTGTACGAGATCGGCGCCGGCACCAGCGAAATCCGCCGGATGCTGATCGGCCGCGAACTGTTCAACGAAACGCGCTAGGCGCAGTTGCAAGCCTGAAGTGGCAAGCTGCAAGCACGAGCAGCCTTGCGTACGACCCATTCTTGCCGCTCGACGCTCATGGCGTGAAGCGGCCGAAGGCACAACGATGATTCTCAAATCCCAGTTGAACACCCGCGCCCCGGACTTCATGCAGAACAGCGCGGCCATGTTGGAGCACGTCGACGCCCTGCGCACCCTGCTCGCCCAGGTGCACCAGGGCGGTGGGCCCAAGGCCCAGCAACGGCACACCGCGCGCGGCAAGCTGCTGCCCCGCGAGCGCATCGACCGGCTGCTCGACGTCGGCTCGGCGTTTCTCGAAATCGGCCAACTGGCCGCCCATGAGGTGTATGGCGAGGACGTGCCAGCTGCTGGCGTGATTGCCGGCATCGGTCGGGTCGAAGGCGTCGAGTGCATGATCGTGGCCAATGACGCCACGGTCAAAGGCGGCTCCTACTACCCACTGACCGTGAAAAAGCACCTGCGCGCACAAACCATCGCCCTACAGAATCGCCTGCCGTGCCTGTACTTGGTGGACTCCGGCGGCGCCAACCTGCCGCGCCAGGACGAGGTATTCCCCGACCGCGAGCACTTCGGGCGGATTTTCTTCAACCAGGCCAACATGAGCGCCCTGGGCATTCCACAGATCGCCGTGGTGATGGGCTCGTGCACCGCTGGCGGTGCCTATGTGCCAGCCATGGCCGACGAGGCGATCATGGTACGCCAGCAAGCGACCATCTTTCTCGCCGGCCCCCCGCTGGTCAAAGCCGCCACCGGCGAGGTGGTCAGCGCCGAAGCGCTGGGCGGGGCCGACGTGCACTGCCGCACCAGCGGCGTGGCCGACCATTACGCCGACAACGACGAACACGCCCTCGCACTGGCCCGGCGCTGCGTGGCCAACCTCAACTGGCAGAAGCTGGGCAGGCTGCAATGCAGGATACCGGTCGCGCCGCTGTATGCCGCCGAGGAGCTGTACGGCGTGGTGCCGGCCGACGCCAAGCAACCCTTCGATGTACGCGAGGTGATCGCGCGGCTGGTGGATGGCTCGCAGTTCGATGAATTCAAAGCCCTGTTCGGCACCACCCTGGTGTGCGGCTTTGCGCACCTGCACGGCTACCCGGTGGCGATCCTGGCCAACAACGGCATCCTCTTCGCCGAAGCTGCGCAAAAGGGTGCGCACTTCATCGAACTGGCCTGCCAACGTGGCATCCCGCTGCTGTTCCTGCAGAACATCACAGGTTTCATGGTGGGCAAGAAGTACGAAGAAGGCGGCATCGCCAAGCACGGCGCCAAGCTGGTGACGGCCGTGGCCTGTGCCCAGGTGCCGAAGTTCACGGTGATCATCGGCGGCAGTTTTGGCGCTGGCAACTACGGCATGTGCGGGCGCGCCTACGACCCGCGTTTCTTGTGGATGTGGCCCAATGCGCGCATCGGCGTGATGGGCGCCGAGCAAGCCGCCGGGGTACTGGCCCAGGTCAAGCGCGAGCAGGGCGAGCGCAGCGGCGAGCCATTCAGCGCCGAGGATGAGCGCCAGCTCAAGCAACCGATCCTTGATCAGTACGAACGCCAAGGCCACCCCTATTACTCCAGCGCAAGGCTGTGGGACGACGGCGTCATCGACCCGGCGCAGACCCGTGATGTCCTGGGCCTGGCCTTGTCAGCCGCACTGAACGCCCCGATCGAACAGAGCCGCTTCGGCATTTTTCGGATGTGACCCATGACCGACTTCGACACCCTCGAACTGCACCACGACCCGCGCGGTTTCGCCACCTTATGGCTGAGCCGCGAAGACAAGCACAACGCCTTCAATGCGCAGATGATCCGCGAGCTGATCGTCGCCCTGGACCACCTCGCCGAAGACAGCAGCCTACGTTTCGTGATCCTACGCGGCCGTGGCCGACATTTCAGCGCCGGTGCCGACCTTGCCTGGATGCAGCAGTCAGCGGCGCTGGATTTCAACACCAACCTGGACGACGCACGCGAACTGGGCGAACTGATGTACGCCCTGCACCGGCTCAAGGTCCCGACCTTGGCGGTGGTGCACGGTGCAGCTTTTGGTGGCGCGCTAGGGCTGATCAGTTGCTGCGACATGGCCATTGGCACCGAGGATGCCCAGCTGTGCCTCTCGGAGGTACGCATCGGTCTAGCCCCGGCGGTGATCAGCCCGTTCGTGGTCAAAGCCATCGGTCAGCGCGCCGCCCGGCGCTACGCCCTTACCGCCGAGCGCTTCAGCGGCGTGCGTGCCCGCGAGCTGGGCCTGTTGGCCGAGGTGTATCCCGCGCAGGCACTCGAAGCGCACGTCAATGCCTGGATCGACAACTTGCTGCACAACAGCCCCCAAGCGCTACGCGCCACCAAAGATCTGCTGCGCGAAGTCGATGACGGCGAACTGAGCCCTGCTCTGCGCCGTTACTGCGAGAACACCATCGCGCGCATTCGGGTGAGCGCCGAAGGGCAAGAGGGCCTGCGCGCGTTCCTCGAAAAGCGCGCCCCCGCCTGGCAATCCGTACACGAGCAGGAGCCGCGCCCATGAGCCGCCCCACCCTCACCACCTTGCTGGTCGCCAACCGTGGCGAAATCGCCTGCCGGGTGATGCGCACCGCCAAAGCCATGGGCCTGACCACCGTGGCCGTACACAGCGCCATCGACCGCGACGCACGGCACAGCCGCGAAGCCGATATCCGCGTCGATCTGGGCGGGAGCAAGGCCGCCGACAGCTACCTGATGATCGACAAGCTGATCGCCGCCGCCCACGCCAGCGGCGCCCAGGCCATCCACCCGGGTTATGGCTTCTTGTCGGAGAACGCAGATTTCGCTCGCGCCGTGCAAGCGGCCGGGTTGCTCTTCCTGGGGCCACCTGCCAGCGCCATCGACGCGATGGGAAGCAAATCGGCGGCCAAGGCCCTCATGGAGGCCGCAGGCGTCCCGCTGGTGCCGGGCTACCATGGGCAAGCCCAGGATCTCGACACCTTCCTCGATGCAGCCGCGCGCATCGGCTACCCGGTGCTGCTCAAGGCCAGTGCCGGAGGTGGCGGCAAGGGCATGAAAGTGGTCGAAGCACCCGAGCACATGTCCGACGCCCTGGCCTCGGCGCAACGCGAGGCCCAGGCCGCCTTCGGCGATGCACGCATGCTGGTGGAGAAGTACGTGCTCGCGCCACGCCACGTGGAGATCCAGGTGTTCGCCGACCAGCACGGCCATTGCCTGTACCTCAACGAACGCGATTGCTCGATCCAGCGTCGCCACCAGAAGGTCGTCGAAGAAGCTCCAGCGCCGGGGCTGTCCGCCGAGTTGCGCCGGGCCATGGGCGAAGCGGCGGTACGCGCCGCCCAGGCCATCGGCTATGTCGGTGCCGGCACGGTGGAGTTCCTGCTCGATGCACGGGGCGAATTCTTCTTCATGGAGATGAACACCCGCTTGCAAGTCGAGCATCCGGTCACCGAGGCCATCACCGGGCTGGACCTGGTGGCCTGGCAGATACGTGTGGCCTGCGCAGAAGCACTGCCGATCAGCCAGGAAGAGGTCGCGCTGAACGGCCATGCCATCGAGGTGCGGCTATATGCCGAAGATCCTGCCCATCAATTTCTGCCGGCCACAGGCACACTGGCCGTGTATCGCGAATCGACGCCCGGCCCGGGCCGCCGGGTCGATAGCGGGGTCAGCGAGGGCGATACGGTGTCGCCGTTCTACGACCCGATGCTGGGCAAGCTGATCGCCTGGGGCGAAGATCGCGAACAGGCGCGCCTGCGTCTGCTGGCGATGCTCGACGAATTCGCCATCGGCGGCCTGAAGACCAACATCGCGTTCCTGCGGCGCATCCTCGCCCATCCGGCGTTTGCCGCGGCCGAGTTGGACACAGGCTTTATTGCGCGTCATCAGGACGAGCTACTACCCGCGCTCGATGCACGGTCCGCGTCATTTTGGGAGGCCGCCGCCCATGCCTGGCTGCAAAGCGAACCACAGGCACCCCGCCAGGACGACCCCACCTCGCCCTGGGCCACGCACAACGGCCTGCGCCTGGGGCTGCCGGCACGCAGCTGCGTGCACCTGCAATGCGCCGGCAGCGAACAGGCGGTAGCCCTGGAGCGCAGCGCGCCCGGCACCTGGCGCCTGGAGGGCGAGCAGTTGTGCCACGACCACGATGGCCTGCGCCAGCGCCGCCTGGCCGTACGTCGCGGCGACAAGCTGTACCTGCAATGGCAGGGCGAGCTGCATGCCATCAGCCGGCACGACCCGATCAGCGCCGCCGAGGCCAGCCACATCCACCAGGGCGGACTGAGTGCGCCCATGAACGGCAGCATCGTGCGGGTGCTGGTCACTCCCGGCCAGACGGTACAAGCCGGTACGGCGCTGGTCGTGCTGGAGGCGATGAAGATGGAACACAGCATCCGCGCGCCGCAGGATGGCACGGTGAACGCGCTGTTCTGCCAGGAAGGCGATATGGTCAGCGAGGGGGCGGTGTTGGTCGAGATGCAGGCGTGAGGCCTAGGTGTTCGCCGAGAGCTCTTGGGCGCTCGATCTCATGGGCGCTGAAAAACCTCCGGCGAACACCTACCTTGAACGCGATACGCCCTCAAAGCACCGCCTGCATGCGCACCACAACCCCCAGAAACTCACACCCCTCTTCGCACACCAGGGTCGGGTAGCTGTTGTTGAGCGCCTTCAAATACCACTGCCCACCCTCCTCGGCCACCTGGCGGAAGATCGGCGATTTGCCCGGCAAGCGAGCGATCACCAACTTGCCGGGCTCGGCCTGCAGCCCATCATCGACGAGAATGCGCACCCCTTCAGGCACGCTCTTGCCACTGCTGGCGCTCATGCTGTCGTTCTCGACCGTCAGCCAGAACGCCTTGCCTTGGGCCATGTACTCGGTCTGCTCGAACCCATTGGGCGTCTCGGCTTCAGGCTGGCCTAGCGCTGACCAGGCGAGCACCGGGTAACGGAAACACACAAAGTATTTCGCCTGTCCCTCATCGTCATCATCATCGTCGCCAGCCGAATAGCGGGCGCGCTCCTCGCCAACCTGGCCAAGCACGCGCAGTTGCAGGCTCACCTGGTAATGCGGCATGCCCAACTCGACGAACACCCGGTTCATCGAATCGACCCGTGGCTGGCGCCGTTTGCGCAGCCAATGCCCGACGCTGCCTTGGGAAACCCCAACACGTTCGGCCAGCTGCTCCTGGGAGATATCGAGCTCCTCGATCCGGTCTCGGACGAGTGCAATCCATTTGTCCATGTTCATCGCAGGCACGATACGGACTACCCCCTCATGCTCAATACACATCAAGTATTATTTCTTGAATCACAGAAAAATACTTCTGGTATTAATATCCCCCTGCACCCTTTCCCGATTGGTATTGGCAGGTAAATCAGGATGAACAGTTCGAATAAAACGGATACAGATCTCGACGCCGAGGCTGCCCGCCGTGCGCTGGACTACTACCTCAACCCCACCCCCACCACCCCCAACCTCGAGCACACGCTCTGGACCCTGCGCGAAGGCGTGACCCACCAGCAGGCCAACGATCACGCATTGCAGTTACTGCGCTGCGCTGCCGCCACGGCTCACGAAACCGGCACCCACCTGCAGGGCACGACGCGGGAAGTGATGTTTGCACTGATGCACATGATCAACATGGCCCGTGCCCTGCTGGAGCAGCGCAACGCCATGACGGCGGAATGAACAAGAAGGGAGACGTGACAGCCGAGACCCAGGGCGCCCGGGAATGAGGCGTGCAACCAGCCAGTTTTTTACCGTTTTCGGCAAAAAACATTTGACTGGTAAATGATAACCATTATTATCGCACTCAGCAGGTCGCGAGACCCGCTGGATAACCTGCAAAGTCCTCAGGTCGGACTCTCAGATTATCTCCTCATCAGGCTAATCACGGTTTTTGACCCGGCTTTTTGCCGGGTCTTTTTTTTGGCTCTTCAGGCTAATGAAGATCGTTGATGGGCGCGATCATAGCAAAAATGTTTCAGGGCATGAACGCTCATTACAAATCTTTGCCGAATCAGCACTTGAGAATCAATCTCGTTAAGATTAAGCTGACTTTGCGTCACGGAAGATGCGCCCCCTTTTCACCGCGCGAGCAAGGAACTGTCCATGAGCCGTCTGTTACTGCGCCTCCCGCACGATCCACACGCAGCCGAACAGTCTGTCGAAGACACCTTGCTGCACAGCCTCAAGCGCCTGCCGCGTCGGGTGCAGCAAGTCTTTCTGCTCAACCGCCTCGACCAACTGGGCTTCGCCGACATCGCCGTTCGCCTGGATCTGCCGCTGATGAGCATCGAACGCCACATGAACCAGGTCCTGCAAGCCACCAGCAGCCCAGCCGACAGACCAAGCCGCATTGCCGGGCACTGGTACGTGCGCCTGCAAAGCCCACAGGTGACCGCCAGCGAACGCATCGATTTTCGGCGCTGGCTGGATGCCGCCCCCGAGCACCTGCAGGCCTTCCAGCGCACCGAGCTGTGCTGGCGCAGCCTGCTTGCCCCCGCTCGCCAGCTCGGGCATGACCGCTGGTATCGTCAGGGGCGCGCGGCGCTGTCGCTGGGCGGCTGCTCACTGATCGTCGGGCTGGGCCTGGCGGCGCTGCTAGCACTCGGCCTGTAGGCCTGATGCAACACCGCGCAACGTTCCAGGCACAGTGCGCGCGGGCCGGCAGACACAATCTGCGCCACCTTGGGTGTTAAAGTAGCGTCACAACAACGCCAAGACAGGAGCCTGGCAATGACCGCGACGCTGTCCCCGCTGCACATCGACTGCGATTTCGACTCCGGCAATATTCTGGTGCTCGATGCCAGCGATCCGGCGCACGTGCACCTGAACATCCGCCCCGACACCCACAGTGAACATTTCCAGTGGTTCCACTTCAAGGTCAGCGGCCTCACCCCTGGGCAGGTCCACCGCTTCAGCCTGGACAACGCCTACCAGTCGTCCTACAAGAACGCCTGGAGCGGCTATAACGCGGTCGCCTCCTACGACCAGCAGACCTGGTTCCGGGTACCCAGCACCTTCGACGGCAAGGCCTTGGCATTTGAAGTGAAGGCCGAGCACGCGCAGATCTGGTTCGCCTACTTCGAGCCTTACCCACGCGCGCGCCACAATCAGTTGATCGAGCGCGCCCAGCAAATCGACGGCGTCGAGCTACTGGCCCATGGCCGCAGCGTCCAGGGCCGGGACATTCCACTGCTACGTGCAGGTCATGGCGAGGCCGGCAAGCGCAAGCTATGGATCATCGCCCAGCAGCATCCGGGCGAGCACATGGCCGAATGGTTCATGGAAGGGGTGATCGAGCGTCTGCAAGCCAACGATGAGGTCATCCAGCAACTGCTGGCCAAGGCCGACCTGTACCTGATTCCCAACATGAACCCGGACGGTGCGTTCCTCGGCCACCTGCGCACCAACTTCAAAGGCAAGGACCTCAACCGGGCTTGGCAGGATGCCAGTATCGAACTCAGCCCCGAGGTGTTCTTTGCCCAGGCGCAGATGAAGCAGTACGGCGTGGACGCCTTCATCGACGTCCACGGCGACGAGGAGATTCCCCACGTGTTCACCGCCGCCTGCGAGGGTAACCCGGGCTATACCCCGCGTATCGCGCAGTTGGAAGAGCAGTTCCGGCGTACTCTGTGCGGCTTGACGGGCGACTTCCAGACCCAGTTTGGCTACACCCGCGATGCGCCCGGGCAGGCCAACACCACACTGGCGTGCAACGCCGTGGGCATGGCCTACGACTGCCTGTCGCTGACCCTGGAGATGCCCTTCAAGGACCACGACGACGCGCCAGAACCGATCGCCCAATGGTCAGGGGCACGCTCGAAAGCCTTGGCAGGCGCCGTGCTGGAGACGTTGCTGAAGATGGTCGACGACTTGCGCTGAACAGGGGTGTTGGCCCACGGATGGGCCACCTCGGTCAAAACGCGACATCCAGAATCACATTGTCCACGTAGCTACCGGCCGGCGGCGTCGCCTGGTCGGTATAGACCTTGGCGTTGTAGTTGAATACCTGGCTGCCGGTGCCCGTACCGTTGCCGGGATTCACATCGGCATCGCTGCTCGAACGCCGCGCCGCGCCCACCGAACCCCAGCGGGTAGTGCCGGCACTCTTGAAGATGTCGTAGGCCAGGTAGTTGCTGGTGCCGGACTTCATCCTGCGCCGCCCACCTGAAACGTTCTGCCCATCATCGAGCCCCACGGTGTAACTGCTGCCCTTGGTGCACGACAGGCTCACGCTCTGGCTCACCGTGCCAAACCCGGCGACCACCGGGGCGCTACCAAAGGCGATGTTGGGGGTGGTGATCTGGCAATCGTTGGTCACGCTGAGGCTGACCGTGAGGGTCTGGGTGCCGCTGCCAATGTCGCGGCCCAGGACACACGCGCCCAAGGCGCCGACGCCTGCGCAGTAGTTCCAGCTCCAGGCAATGCTCAGTGTCTCCTGGTACAACCCAGCGGCCACGTTGGCCCCCACCGTGGTGCGCAGGTACAACGGCACGGCCTTTGGGGTACTGCTACCGAGCAACCCCAGGGCATCGATGACACCGTTGCGGGCGAAGTCGAACTGTACGCCACGGGTGATCGGGTAGCTGGTCGTGGCATCGGCGTAGAGGGTATAGGGAATGATGTCGCCGGTCGGCCCCACCAGCCCGCTGGTGGTGGCCGTGATGGTGGCATAGAAATGATCGTTGCTGGCCAACAGCGTCAGCAATGAGCCGGTGCACTGTAAACCGGCATTGGTGGTCGAGCCGCTCTGCACCGTGGTACGCACCAGGGTTGAGTTGAGTGAGCCGAAAAGCACCGGCGTGGTGGCCACCGAACTGCACAACGCCCAGGCCCCGCCAGGCAACCCCAGCAGCGCCGCCAGCAGCGCACGCAATGCCACGCTCATTGGCACACCAGCGGGCCGATCAACGGAATGGGCCCCTGCCCTTCAGGCAAGGCGAATGCGACCTGGCACTGCCCGCCGCCCTCGGCCTTGTCCACGCGCAGGTGATTGTGCGGTGAAAGGTTCTCCAGATACACCAACCCGTCCCACCCCACCACCGCCTCGGCGCCGCTCTCCTGATGCGAGACACGGCTGCCCAGCTTGAGCACCTGCTGATTGCCGTCCACCAATACCAGGCTCGCAGCCAGTACCTGGCGCAGCGGAAATTCCAACAGGTAGCCACTGCCACGGCGCACCGCCACGCGCTGCTCCACTTGCGGCGCCAGGACATCGGCTGGCAGCTGCATGGGGTCGATTTCGTATTTGCCGCGGTAGTAACCGCTGCTGTAGGGCACCAGCAGGTGCCCGTTGCGATCGGTGCGTCCGACCGGTTGATTCTCGTAATGCACCGGCACATCGGCGTAACCGTTGGTGCTGACTACCACGAACGCATCGTCGATGCGATTGGCAGCGAACAGTCCGGCATCCATCAGCACCAGCGAGCCGCTGGCGTCCGCCCAGCGGGTCATTTGCTCGGCGGTGCCATACACGCCGGCTTGCACCTGCACCGACTGCAAGCGCCAGGTCAGGTCGGCCTGGCGATAGGCGCCGGCGCTGCCGCCGCTGGCGTAGCCGAGGTTGTAGCCGACACCGCCGCCCACCGGCACCGCGCGGCTATAGTTGACCCGTTGCAGATCCTGGCCGTCCTTGCCGCGCTCGGCGCTCAAGGCCAGGGTGCCGTGCAAGTCAAAGGGGATCACCCACTGCGCCTGCACCGCCCAGGTGCTGTCGCCGACGTCGCGGTTGGCCGACAGGTACAGGCTGCTGTTGCCCCACAGCGGCTTGCTCCAGCTCAGGTTCAACAATCGGGTGCGCGCCCCGTCGCCGGCACGAATATCGAAGTAACCCGCCCCGAGGCTGCCGTAGCGGTCCAGGTTCAGGCTCACGGTGGCCTGCTCGCTGCGCCGGCTCAAACGCGTGTAAGGGCTGTCGACCAACGACAGGTCGGCGTACTCGCCGTGACGCTCGATACGCTGGTAGTTGAAGCCGATGCGGTTGCTGCTGTACTGGTAGCCCAGCGCCACCTGCTGACCTGTGTCGCCGGCGAAGCGGCTTTGGGTCAGCGCGGCATTGACCACGCCGAAGGTGCCGATGCGCAGGTTACCGCCCAAGCCACCGAGCATCAGCGATTCGGACGTTTCGGCGTGGGTTTCGAGGGTGAAGGCGTCCGACAGCCCATGACGCAGGCTCGCCGTGGCCACGCCCGGGCCGTAGGCGAAATCGCGCACACCGTAATCACGGCGCAGGTTGCCCGCAGCCACGGAAAAGTCCGAGAGCCCCTTGGCCAGCAAGCTGCTGGTGACATAGAACGGCAAGGTGGTGGAAACCTGCCGACCCAAGGCATCGGTGGTCACCACCACCGCTTCCCCTGCGCCGTTGATGAACGGCACGTTGGTCAGGGTATAGGGGCCTGGCTGCAACTCGGTGCTGCTGCTTTTATAGCCGTTGATGAACAAATCCAGGGAGGTCGGCACCGCCGCTTCGCCGGCGAAGGCTGGCAGCGGGTAGGTGACCAGGTCGGGACGTGCGCCGAAGTCCCGCGACAGTTGCAGGCCACCTAACCTCACCGAGGTCGTCCACGGCAAAGCGCCGCTGACCACATCGCCCACCTCATAGCTGAGCAGGCGTTGCTCGTCGGTGTAGCGAAAGGTCGTGTCGTAGCGCAGGTAGCCCTGGCGGCCTTCGTTCGCGACACCCTGGAGCGACTGGCGCCATTGCCCGGTGCTGGAAAGCGTGCCCCAGGTGTCGAACAGGCGCAACTCGTTCCAGGCCGCCAGGTAGGTACCGCCATCGTCAGTGTCGTTGAGGTAAGCGTCGTAGTTGAACAGCGCACCGAAGCTGATGCGCGTATCGCTGGCCGGGTACAGCCCACGCTCGCCCACCTGCTGGTGAGGCAACCAGGCCGGCGGCACTTGCAGCAACAGGCGCTGGTTCTGGCTGTCGTAGTCGCTGTGCAAGTCAGGGATGTCATCCAGCGCCACTTCGCCTTGGGGGTCGCCGGGCAAGTGAATACCCGCTTCGCGCAGCACCTCGCTTGGCAGGTACAGGCGCCCCGCCCGCTGCTGCACCGGCACCAGCTCAGCCTTGCCGACCTGGTTCACCAGCAGGTCCAGGTACAGCGTGGCGTCGGCAATCGCCGCACTTTCGCTGGGCGGCGGCGGCAGATCGTCGGCCGCGCACACGACAGCGCCGAGCAGGGTCAGGCCCAGCCACAACCGATAGGTTGTCGCCCACATCCAGCTCACACACGATGTCCAACCATTGACGGGTCCTCCCTGGCCCCTGACGTTCGTGTACCCGGTTCGCTACTGGCCTTGGCGTATCGCCTGTGCCACATCCTGGCCGTTGACCCGCCCCTTGAGCAGCGTGCTGGGGCCAGGGGTGGCGGGCGCCGGCCAGCGCATGCTGGCGCCGGGCAGTACATAGCCGAGCAAACCTTCCACCACAGGCCGTTCCTGACCGCCCTGCTGCAACACCACATCGGTCAGACGCGCATGCACAGGGCCCGTGTTACGCAGCTCCAGGTACGGCTTGCCTTGTACCGATACGGCGCGCCAGCTCAACTGGGGCTTGCCGACACCCTCGACGCTGCGCCGGCCCTGCGGGTCAGGCTTACCCCACAACCCGTCGCCGTAGACGAACAGTGGCACCGAGTAGCGCATCTGCAAGCGGATCGCAGCCTTGGGGCCCTCAGTGGACGGGTCGACCGGCAACGGCGAGGGGATCTCGTCGATGATGATGCGATAGGCCTGCTCCTGCCCCGCCGGCGACTGGCCGGTGCGCGTCAGGCGGATCAGTTGTTTCTGTCCGGGCGGGATGTTGGCGACTGGCGGACTGCCGATGATCTCGCGCTGCGCCTGGAACTGCTCCTGGTATTCACCCTGGCGCCAGGCGAACACCCGCACTTGCAAGCTGGCTGGGGCGCTACCGCGGTTTTCCAGCCACAACGCACCGGCCTTCTGGTCGGCCTCAAGCACAGGGTCGATCGGCCAGATCAGCACCGAGGTGGCAGCGCTGACCTGCGCGCTGGCCATCAGCATCAGCCCAAGGATCGTCCACATCCGTAAAACGCCTGCCTGCATGCCCCTCTCCTCGGTTCTGTTCGCGGCGCACCTGGACTCACCAGGTCACCGTCACCTGCACGACATCGGTATAGGTCCCGGCCGGCAGGTTGCCCGGCAAGGTGGTACGCCCAAAAACCGGCAGTTTGATGGCCGTCGGGTCGCTGTAGCTCAGCGTGATGCTGCTGCCGACCCCCAGCACCTGGCTGAACGCCGCATCGCTATACAGCTGATAGGCCAGCAGTTGCGTACCCCCGCTGCGCTTGAGGTAGCGCGTGCCGCTGGCGGGGTTTTGGCCGCCATCGAGGCTCATGCTCAAGCCAACTCCGGGTGTGCACTGGAACGTCACCGTGGTGCCCCCCAGCGAGGTACTCACCACGCCCGTGGCCAACGCCGAACGCGTGCCATAGTCGAGCACCCCGTAGGCGGTCACCCCTCCGACCACCAGGCAGCCATTGGCGATGCTCGCCGACACTTGGAAGGTGCTACTGGTCACCGCCTGCGCAGTGGGCACCAGCGCCAGCGCAAGGCCCAGGCCCAACAACCGCAGCGCGCACGACATGGCTCAGAAACTCAGCTCGACCGCTACCGTGTCGGTGTAGACCCCGGCGGGCAAGCCAGCCTTGCCCTTGGCCTGGCCGTACAGGTTGACCGTCTGTGCCGCCCCGCTGCTGGTCGGCAGGGTGATGGTGCCGTCGATGGCCAACAGTTGAGTGCGCCCAGCATCGGTGTAGAAGTCATACGGCACGAAGTTGCCGGCACCATCGGCCAGGGCACGAGTACCGCCGCTGGAACGACCATCATGGGCCCCGGCCCTGACCTTGATCACCGGTACAGTGCCCGAGGAGCACAGGATGCTCATGGCGCCGCCACCACCACCGAGCACCTGGGCGTTGGCGCTGGTGAACAGCGAATCCTGCGTGCCAAAGTTCAAGGCGCCGAAATTCAGCCCCGAGGTGCCCGAGGTGCCATTGACCTGGCAGGCTGCGGTCAGCGTCAGTGTCGAGCTGATGGTGCCGGTGACGGTGGCCGCCTGGGCGTGTAGCGCCAGGCCCAGGCCAAGGCCTGCGAGCAGGCAACGGGTAGAAAGCGTGGTCATGCTGAGGTCTCCTTACGTATTACCAGTCCAGGGTCACTCTGAGGGTGTCGCGGTACAGCCCGGCGGGCAGCGCGCGCGGCTGCGCGACCACCACGCCGTAGATGGGCACGGGTACTTGCTCGGTGCTGTTGACCGTGAAAGTGCGCGCTTGGCCGATCGCGTAGCGGCTGCGACCGCTCGGATCGATCGCCAACTGATAAGGAATGGTTTCGCGGCCGTTGCTGAGGCGGCGTACGCCGTCACTGCCATTGAGCCCTTCGTTGATGCGCACACTGAAAGCACGCACCTGGGGCGAGCAACTGATTTGCAAGCTGCCCTCACCACCGGCTTCATCCACGCGCCCGCTCAACGGCTGGTCCCAGGTAGGTCCCTGGGCGCCAAAGTCGATCACACCAGGGTTGCCCAGCGTCGCCGGTTGAGGATTGCTGCTGACCTGGCAGGCGGCGCCAATCACCAGCCGTGCCTGGATGAAACCGCTGCTACTGCCATGCGCCATGCCACCGGGCAGCAGCAGTGGGCCCAGGGACAGCAACAGCAGGGTGGTACGTTGCAGCGCATCCTTGTGCATGGCGGCTCCTTACCAGGTCACGGTGACTTTGAGCAGATCGGCGTAAAGCCCGGCGCGAGGCACCCAGGCCAAACGGTCGATCCGGGCATACAAGGGCAGCTCCACCGACCCGCTGTCCGGCACGCGTGCCGACTGTGCCACGCCAACCTCCAGCGGCTCGCGCCAGGCGGCGTCACGGTACACGCGGTACGGGATCGGGCGGGCACCGGCATCGCTGCTGACCAGGTAGCGCACCTGGCCAACGCCGCCATGCTGGCCGCCGTCGACGCGGATCTGGTAAGGGGTGTCGGGGTTGCACTCAAGCCGTGGGGGGCGCGGGCTGTACAGCACCCCGCTCAATGTTGGATACGCGCCATCCAGGCGCGCGGAGCTGCCCAGGTCGATCACCCCCGAGGCCTGAGGGCCAGCGTCGCGGGGCTGAGTGACCAGCATGCAGCCACGCTGCACGCGGACTTGCACATCGACGAGAAAGTCCGCCGCTCCGGCACTGCCGCTCAACCACAGGCCTAACAACCCGGCCACCCAGCGCTCCGTCACCTTTCAATCCTTGTTTTGAAGGGATTAACAGCAGTGTAGCGGTGGGAATTGATCGCGCCGCACGCAAGATATCTCTCTTTAGCACTAGTCAGAAGGCGTGATCGACTGCACAAGGACGCCCACATTCTCTGCTCAGCCAACGAAACCCCTGAACTTCCTGCCGCTCAAATAGCCATAAGCCGGTAAATCCATTCATCTTCTGATACCGTACGTGACAACCTTAGCCAGCTACCTGATTTCATGCCCGGACGGACCCTACAGGAGAATCCCTTGAGCACTGCCCCGACCCCGCTCGATAAGGCCGTCGAACGCTGCGCCCAAGAGCCCATCCAAATTCCAGGCAGCATTCAGCCGCAGGGTTTCCTGCTGGTCGTGGAAGAGCCAGGCCTGACCGTTCTGCAGGCCAGCGAAAACGTGCAGCAATGGCTCGGCCTGACAGCCCCCGACCTGCTCGGCAAGCCCGTGGTGCAACTACTGGAGGCGGGCCAGGACCTGCCCGCGCTGCTCACCAGCATGCCGGCCGATGAGGTCTTCCCGTTTCATGTCGGTGATCTGCGACTGCACCCCGAGGCGCCCTACCGGGAACCGCTTCGGGTACTCGCGCACCGCCACGACCAGGTGTTGCTGCTCGAATGCGAACCCCGGCACAAGACCGGCCAAGGCGCCAGCGACTACTATCCACTGGTGCGTGCCTTCGTCAGCACCCTGCACCAGGCGGGCAGCATCGAAGAATTGCTGCAACACTCGGTACGGCAGATCAAGCGCATCACCGGGTTCGGCCGCGTCAAAGCCTATCGCTTCGACGAGCAAGGCAATGGCACGGTACTGGCAGAGGACGCCGAGCCCGACTATGCGCAGTACCTCGGCCTGTGCTTCCCGGCCTCGGACATCCCGCACCAGGCGCGCGAGCTTTACTGCATCAACCGCATCCGGGTAATCGAGGACGCCAACTACCAAGCGTCGCCACTGATACCCAGCGCTAACCCCCGCACCGGCCGGGCCCTGGACCTGAGCTTCGCCTCCTTGCGCAGCGTCTCGCCAGTGCACCTGCACTACATGCGCAACATGGGCACCCTGGCATCGATGTCACTGTCGATTGTGGTCGACGGCAAGCTCTGGGGCCTGGTGTCGTGCCACCACGCCACACCGCGCCCGGTGGACTTCCAGACCCGCACCGCCTGTGAGTTGCTGGCCAGCATGCTGTCGTTGCAGATAGAAGCCCTCGAAACCCACAACAGCACGCACTTCATGCTCGAAATGCGCCAGCGCATCGTGCGCATGCTCGCCTCGATGGCCGACCACGACAGTGTCAGCGATGGTCTGCTTGCACTGCCCGAGGTGATGCTGCGCTTTGCCGGCGCCTCGGGCGCGGCGGTCATCAGCGCCGATCGCTGCGACCTGATCGGCAACACGCCACCGGCCGCGCAGGTCAACGCCCTGGTGCACTGGCTGGCGCAGCGCGGCGACCAGGCGGTGTTCCACACCGACAACGTCCACCGCGACATCGAACTGCTGCCCGAGCTTGCCCAACACATCGGCGGGGTCCTCGCGGTGGCCATCTCGCAGATTCATTCACATTATCTACTGTGGTTCCGCCCCGAACAGGTACGCACGGTGAACTGGGCCGGCGAGCCGCAAAAGCAACCCGACGCCCAGGGCAACCTCAACCCGCGCCACAGCTTCGCCCGCTGGCAACAGGCCTTGCGTGGTTTTAGCGCGCCGTGGGAGCCGCTGATCGTCGACGGCGTGCTGGAGCTGCGCGGTGCGGTACTCGGCATCGTGCTGCGCAAGGCCGAGGAAATGGCGCAACTGGCGGGCGATCTACACCGCTCGAACAAGGAGCTGGAGGCGTTCTCCTACAGCGTCTCCCACGACCTGCGCGCACCGCTGCGCCACATTGCCGGCTACAGCGAACTGTTGGGCGAAATCGAAGGCGAACACCTCAGTGAGCGTGGCCTGCGCTTTCTCACCCACATCGAAGAAGCCGCGAAGTTCGCCGGCACGTTGGTCGACAACCTGCTCAACTTCTCGCAGATGGGCCGCGCAGCGCTACGCTTGTCCGATGTGGACCTCAACGCGCTGGTGCTCACCGTGCGCCACGAGATGGCCCCGGACTATGCCGGGCGCACGATCGACTGGCGCATCCAGACATTGCCCAAGGTCTTCGCCGACCCGGCCTTCATCGCCATGGCGCTGAACAACCTGATCGGCAATGCTGTGAAGTACACCCGCGCACGCGAATTGGCGGTGATCGAGATTGGCGCAATCGAGCACGACCATGAGATCGAGATCTACGTGCGCGACAACGGCGTAGGCTTTGACATGGCCTACGTCGACAAGCTGTTCGGCGTGTTCCAACGCCTACACCGCATGGAAGAGTTCGAGGGCACCGGTATCGGCCTGGCCAGCGTACGGCGGATCATCGAGCGCCATGATGGCCGGGTCTGGGCCAATGCCCAACTCGGCCAAGGCGCCAGTTTTCATTTCACTTTGCCGCGCAAACCGGCGGCACACTGAGGCTTCGCGCAACATGCTCAAACCCATCCTGCTGGTCGAAGACAACCCCAGGGACCTGGAGTTGACCCTCCTTGCGCTGGAGCGCAGCCAGTTGGCCAACGAAGTCATCGTGCTGCGCGACGGCGCCGACGCCCTGGATTATCTGCTGCAACGCAACGCCTACGCCGACCGCGATGGCGGCAACCCGGCGGTCATGCTGCTGGACCTGAAGCTGCCCAAGGTCGATGGCCTGCAAGTGCTCAAGGAGGTCCGCGCCACGCCGCAATTGCGCAGCATTCCAACGGTCATGCTGACCTCCTCGCGCGAGGAGCCCGACCTGCTGCGCGCCTATGAACTTGGCGTCAATGCCTACGTGGTCAAGCCGGTGGAGTTCAAGGAATTCGTCGCGGCGATTTCCGACCTCGGGGTGTTCTGGGCGGTACTCAACGAGCCGCCACCCGGTTCGTTGCGGCTGAACCGCCGTAGCGGCAACTGAGGGCGCACGATGCAGCACACGCCGTTACACCTGCTGATGGTCGAGGACAGCAGCCTTGACGCCGAACTGACCTTGCTGAGCCTTGAGCGCAGCGGTTTGCAGGTGGTATCCAAACTGGTATTCGAGCATGTCGGTGTCGAACACGCCCTCACTACCGAACGCTTCGACCTGATCCTCTGCGATTGCGTACTGCCAGGCTCCTCCGGCACCGACGTGCTGGCCATCGCCCAGCGCCTGGCGCCGGATGTGCCGTTCATCTTCCTCTCCGGGATCTACGGCGAAGAACACGCGGTAGAGATGATCCGCCTGGGCGCCACCGACTACGTGCTCAAGAAGAACTTGCCGCTGCTGCCCAAGGCCGTGCGCCGGGCGCTGACCGAAGTGCATGAGCGCCAGCGCCGTCGGCGTGCCGAAGAAGCCCTGGCGCAGGTCGAGGCTCGCGCACGCATCGCCATTGATGCGGCCGGCATGGGCACCTGGGATTTTCACCCTGAACAAGACCTGTTGGTCTGGGACGACCGCTGCAAGAATCTGTTCGGCCTGCCCCCCGATACCGAGATGGACCTTGATGTGTTCTACGCCGGGATCTACCCCGATGACCGCGCCAAGGTTCGCGAGGCCGTCGAGCGGGCCATGCGCCCGGACAGCGACGGCTTGTATCGCATCGAGTTCCGCAGCGCCCCACCCGGCGGCCTGGAGCCGCGCTGGCTGCTGTCCAGCGGCCAGAGCCAGTTCATCGACGGCCGCTGCGTGCGGTTTTCCGGCGTACTGCAAGACATCCACCAGCAGCGCCAGGCTACCCGCGCGCTGGAGCAGCTCAACGAAATGCTCGGCGAACGCGTGGTACGCCGTACCCGCGAGCGCGACCGCGCCTGGGACCTGTCCCAGGACCTGTTGGCCGTGATCAACAAAGACCTCACCCCCGTGGCGCTGAACCCCGCCTGGGAAGCCACCCTGGGCTTCACCCGCGAACGCCTGACGCAAAGCTCACTGTTGCAACTGCTGCCCGAAGCGGACCAGGAGGCGCTGCTGGCCGAGCTGTCTGCGCTGTCCCTGGGCCGTACCAGTGCACGCTTCATTGGCCGCATCCTGCACGCCAGCGGCCAACAGCGCTGGCTGTCCTGGGTGGTGGTGCCTGATGAGAACCTGCTGTACGTCGTGGCACGTGACATCACCAGCGAGCGCGAGGCCGTACTGGACCTGGCCGAGGCCAACGACCGCCTGCGCGAACAGATCGCCGAGCGCGAACGCATCGAGGCTGCGCTGCAACAAATGCAGCGCCTGGAGGCGGTCGGCCAGCTCACCGCCGGGGTCGCCCACGACTTCAACAACCTGCTGACAGTGATCCTCACCGGCGCCAGTTTTCTTGCCCGCGACCTGGACAGAGGCCAGTTGGACAAGGCCCACACTCGCCTACAGCACATCCGCGAAGCGGGTGAACGGGGCGCCAAGCTCACCGCGCAGTTACTGGCCTTCTCACGCAAGCAGCGCCTGGAGCCGGTAGCGCTGAACCTCAACAGCACCCTGGCGGGCCTCGAAGAGCTGTTGCGCCGCACCTTGGGCGGCAGTATTTCGGTGCGCCTGGACCTGGACAACGACCTCTGGCAAGCACTGACCGACCCCACCCAGACCGAGATGATCATTCTCAACCTGGCGATCAACGCCCGCGATGCCATGCCTGGCGGCGGACAACTGACCCTGGCGACCCGCAACACCCGTGTCAGCAACTGCCCGCACCGCCCCGAAGACCCGGAACCCGGCGAATACGTGGTGCTGAGCATTCGCGACACCGGCTTCGGCATGAGCGAGGAGGTGCTGGCCAAGGTGTTCGAGCCATTCTTCACCACCAAGGACATCGGCAAGGGCTCAGGCCTGGGCCTGGCCCAGGTGTTCGGCTTTGCCAAACAATCCGGTGGCGGCGTGCGCATCGACACCACGCCAGGGCACGGCACCCAGGTCAGCGTGTACTTGCCTGCCGTGCGCCAACGTGCAGCGGACGTGCCCAACGTGCAAGTGCGAAGCGCCCCGCCCTCGCGCGATACGCGTGCACGCAATGTGTTGTTGGTGGACGACGACCCGCTGGTGCGGGAAATGATCGGCGATGTACTGCGCCGCAGCGGCTACCAGGTGCGTCAGGCTCACAGCGGCGAACAGGCACTGGCCTTGCTGGATGCACAGGTGGAATTGCTGCTTACCGATTTTGCCATGCCTGAGTTCAATGGTGCGCAACTGGCACTGGCAGCCCGCGAACGCTTCCCGCGCCTGCCCGTGGTGTTCCTGACCGGATATGCCGACTTGCAGGGCCTGGAATTGCCAGACAGCCTGGTGATCCAGAAGCCCGCCAGCGAAGACACCTTGGTCCAAGCGTTGGCAGAACTGATGGAAAAGCGCGGGGCAGAATGAAAAAAATCGCCATTAGGCGATTGGGAGGGGGTGTTTTGAATAGGCTTGGAGAGTAATGGCAGGGGCGGCTGGATTCGAACCAACGCATGGCAGGATCAAAACCTGCTGCCTTACCGCTTGGCGACGCCCCTGTATCGGATGTGGCGGTTGCTGAATGAACCGCTGATCTGACTATTGACTGCCAGCTTCGTGTGTCGCTGTGCAGCAATGGCCGGCACTTTACCAGCGTTGCGTTTGGCTGCAAAGCTTTTTTTTGAAAAAAATGCTGAAAAACAGCAAGTTAGTTCAAGGCCTGGCGTGCAGCTTACCGTTCGTCGTTTTTTTCCCGCTTCGCTTCAACCCCTGCGCGATATCTCCTTCCAAACAGGTAGACCTATTAACCTGCGCATCACAAGGAGGGCGCCATGCCAGTTTCCCATGACCTCTACCAAGACCTGCATTACCCACGCGAGATCGTTCAGCAACGCCGCCAACAAGACCCGCAACTCGACCGCCTGCTCGATGAATACGTCGACATCGACAACCAGGTCCTGGCTGCCGAGGCGATCTCGGCAGGCAATTTCGTCGACGAAGACCTGCGTCACCTCAAAGAAAAGCGCCTGGCGGTGAAGTACATGATCGAGCGCCGTCTCGAGCGCAAAGACTGAAGGGCCGTTCAGCGCCATCGCAGGCGCACGCCTGCGATCAACGCACCTATCGCATTTCACGATACCTCTGCGGCACAATCCCGATTGCTCGAAACCTCGCGCTTCGCGCAAGCTGCACCCTGCCCTGCCGTGCCCTTGAGGAGCCTATCCGTTGTCTACCTGGATTCCCGCCACGTTACGCCGCCGGCGCCCCCCAACACGGCACGACAGCCTGTTGATGACGCACTTCCAGACCCGCGCAGCCGAGCGCGGCTACACGCTGAGCGAGGGCCAGTGCCGGGTGATCGCGGCCATGGCCGAGCAGCTGGCTGCGCTGGAGGCGGGTCAAGCAACAAGCCTGTACCTGTACGGCGCGGTGGGGCGCGGTAAAAGCTGGTTGCTCGACGGTTTCTTCGAGGCGGTCACGCAGCCCCACAAGCGCCGCCTGCACTTCCATGATTTCTTCGCCCGATTGCACCAGGGCATGCACCGCCACCGGGGGCTGGATGATGCCCTTGGCGCCACCCTCGACGAGCTGTTGGGCGAGGTCAGGGTGCTGTGCTTCGACGAATTCCATGTGCACGACATCGGCGACGCCATGCTGCTGACGCGTCTGTTCAATGCCCTGTTCGCGCGTGGCATCCTGCTGCTGGTGACCTCCAACTACGCCCCCGAGGGGCTGCTGCCCAATCCGCTGTACCACGAACGCTTCCTGCCGGTGATCCGCCTGATCAACGAACGCATGCAGGTCCTGGAAGTAGGCGGCGATACCGACTTTCGCAGCCTGCCAGCCAACCGTGCGCACCAGCGGTTCACCCAGGGACACTATGTCTGGCCGGGCGATGCCGCGCAGCGCCAAGCCCTGCGCCTGCCTGCACCGCACGCGCAGGTGCTGCAGATCAACCAACGTCCGCTGCGCGTGCTGGCCGAGGACGGCGAACAGGTGATGTTCGCCTTCACCGACCTGTGCGAGCAAGCAACCGCCGTGATCGACTATCTGGTGCTGGCTGAGCGCTACAGCCACTGGGTCATCGATGGGCTGGATGACCTGGGCGAGTGCTCGCTCGCCGCTCAGCAACGCTTCGTCAACTTGGTGGATGTGCTGTACGACCAGGACCGACAGGTCACGGTGATCGGCAAGCGTGCACTGGCCGACAGCCTCGATGGGCCACTGGCCGACCTGATGCGCACCCGTAGCCGGCTGGGGCAACTGCATCAGATCGGGCCGCAGGCCTGAGCCCGGCACTGGGCCAAGGGTTGGCCGTGGCCATCTAGCCTGCGCGGGGCAGATCCGCCAGTACCGCCTCGATTTCACCCAGCACCGCAGGGTCGTCCAAGGTCGAAGGCGGCGTGTAGTCCTGGCCATCGGCGATCTTGCGCAAGACTGCCCGCAGGATCTTGCCCGAGCGGGTCTTGGGCAGGCGCTTGACCAGCCTGACCCGATTGAAACAGGCCAAGGCGCCGATCTGCTCACGCACGCTGGCCACCAACTCGCCCTGCAGTTGCGTTTCAACGATGCCCTGGCCGTCCTTGAGCACCACCAGCGCCAGCGGCACCTGGCCTTTGATGTCATCGTGCACACCAATCACCGCGCACTCGGCCACAGCCGGGTGGCGTGCCACCAGATCCTCCATCTCGCCGGTGGACAGGCGATGTCCAGAGACATTGATCACATCGTCGGTGCGCCCCATGATGTAGACGAAACCGTCGTCGTCCAGGTAGCCGCCGTCGCCGGTGTGGTAGTAGCCGGGATAGCTGTGCAGGTAGGCCTCCAGGTAGCGCGGGTGATCGCCCCACAAGGTCTGGCTGCACCCTGGCGGTAATGGCAAGGCGATGACGATGGCGCCCTGCTGGTTCGGCCCCAACGGCTTACCGTCGTCGTCCAGTACCTGCACGTGATAGCCCGGCACTGCACGGTTGCTCGACCCCGCTCGCGCCGCGCTGCCCTCCAGCCCGACACACGGCGCGGTGACCGGCCAGCCGGTCTCGGTCTGCCACCAGTGGTCGTGAACCGGCTTGCCAGTGACCCGTTCCAGCCATTCGTGGGTACTGGAATCGAGCTTCTCACCGGCCAGGAACAGTTGGCGCAACGACCCCAGGTCGTGGCGGCGGATCAATGCCCCCTCGGGGTCTTCCTTGCGAATCGCGCGCATGGCGGTGGGCGCGCAGAACAAGGCATTGACCTGGTACTGCTCCACCACCCGCCAGTACGCCGAGGCGTCCGGGGTGCGGATTGGCTTGCCTTCGTAGAACACCGTGGTACAGCCACTCATCAGTGGGCCGTAGACAATCAGCGAGTGCCCGACCACCCAACCCACGTCGGAGATGCCCCACCACACATCGCCCGCCTGCATGCCGTAGATATGCCGCATGGCAAAGCACAAGGCGACCGCGTTGCCGCCATTCTCGCGCACGATGCCCTTGGGTTTGCCGGTGGTCCCGGAGGTGTACATGATGTACAGCGGATCGCCCGCCGCCAGCGCCACCGGCGCGACCGGCTCGGCGCCGGCCAACGCCTGCTGCCAGTCCAGATCGCGACCCGCCTGCAACGATGCGTACGCTTGCGCCCGCTGTAGCACCAGCACATGCCGAGGTTGGTGCCGAGCCAGTTGCAAGGCGCGGTCGACCAGCGGCTTGTATTCGATGACCCGGTCGAACTCCAGCCCGCAAGAGGCCGTGAGCAGCAATGCCGGACGGGCATCGTCGATGCGCAGCGCCAACTCGTTGGCCGCGAAGCCACCGAACACCACCGAATGCACCGCGCCGATGCGCGCGCAGGCCAGCATGGCCATGGCGGCCTGGGGCACCATGGGCATATAGATGATCACCCCATCGCCCTTGCCCACGCCGAGTGCGCGCAGCAGCCCAGCCAGGCGCGCCACTTCATCGCGCAGCTGATGATAGGTGAACGTCTGCTGAGTGCCCGTCACGGGGGAGTCATAGATCAGCGCCAGTTGCTCGCCACGGCCCTGCTCGATCTGGTGGTCGAGGGCCAGGTGGCAGGTGTTCAAGCGACCGTCTTCGAACCAGCGGTGAGTGCCGTCGGCGTTCTGTTGCAGGGTGAGCGTTGGTTTGCGCTGCCAAGCCAACTGATCGGCCTGGGCTTGCCAGAAGGCTGCTGGGTCGGCAATGGAATGGGCGTAGCTGTGCTGATAGGTCATTGGTTCGCAACCCGGTACTTGTTGTTATTGAAGGGCGGACCTTGAGTATGGCTGCCCGAGGCCGGGCCGCCATGGGACTTACGTCGTAACGGTTATGCACAATTGCGAGGGGTATATCCGCCGGTACAGCTTCAAGCACTCGGCGCGCTCAAGCAGGCTGGCCGACTATCCAAAGCCCCATTTCGGTGCGATCCGCCCTAGAATGAGCCCCCTCCCCTCATCAGAGCAGGCACATGGACATCGATCAGGCCCGAACCTTCCTGGAAATCATCCGCAGCGGCAGCCTGGCCGCCGCTGCCGAGCGCCTGTTCGTATCCCAAACCGCCATTACCGCACGGGTTCAGCGCCTGGAACAGCAACTGGGCTGCCAGCTGTTCGTGCGCAGCCGCACCGGCGCGACGTTGACCCGCGACGGCGAAGCGTTCATCACCTATGCCAACCAACTGGTACAAACCTGGGAGGCCGCGCGCCGCGACCTACCGCTGCCCCAGGGTTGTCAGCAGGTGCTGCATGTCGGCGGCGAGGTGAGCCTGGGCAATCCGATGATGCTCGATTGGGTCAGCGCCTTGCACCACGCGCTGCCCAGCCACGCCATCCGCAGCGAGGTCAGCGACGGCGAATCACTGCTGCGCAAGGTGGAGATGGGCCTGCTCGACGCAGCACTGGTGTACCAGCCCACCTATGGGCCGGGGCTGCAAGTGGAACAGCTGATGGAGGAGAAGCTGATCCGCATCCGCCGCGCCGATGCGCCCGAGCCGTACATCTACATCGACTGGGGCGAGGCCTTCCGCCGCCAGCATGACGCCGCCCTGCCCGAACTGTCGCGCCCGGCCCTGAGCTTCAACCTCGGACCGCTGGCGTTGCAGTTCATCCTCGACCAAGGCGGCAGCGGCTACTTCCGCACGCGCGTGGTGCAAAGCTACCTGCAAGGCGGGGTGCTCGAACGGGTCCCGCAGGCCCCGGAATTCACCTACCCGACCTTCCTGGTGTACGCCCGCAAGTGCGACAGCGAAGCACTGCAACAGGCCTTCGGCGTGCTGCGCCGGCTGGTGGCGGCCGGCCAGAGCGACTGGTCACAGCGCTGGGACCCGCTGATCTGAGGCCTGCCCGTACGCGCTGAGCAACTGGCGCTTGAGGCCGGCAATCAGGTCAGTCTGGGTAATCACCCCCACCAGACGGCCCTCGTCGAGGACAGGCAGGCAGTGTTGGCCCTGCTCGCCCAACAGCGGTAGCAAGCGCTCCAGCGGGTGGCGGCTACTGACACTCACCACCTGCCGGTTCATCACCTGCCCCAGGCGCACGCTCTTGCGCCGTAGCACCGCGCGCCAGCTGAAACATCCACGCGCCATGGCCGGGCCGATCAGATCGCCGAGCCCGACCACCCCGACCAAACGACCGCCTTCAAGCACCGGCAAGCTTTTCAGGTGATGGTCCGCGAGCAGCTTCCAGGCCTGTTCGAGGGTGGTGCGCGGGGTCACCGACTGCACGTCGCGGGACATCACGGAGGCGGCGGTGATGCCGTTCAGGCTGCGTTGCAACGCGTGCTGCTCGGTTGCCAGGATGATACGTTCCAGCTCGTCGCGGGTGACGTCGACGAATTCGCCTATGTCTTCCAGGGCTTGGTCGAGGTCCTCGCCGCGGATGCCGACCCGCTCGTCCGGCAGCGGATCATGGGTATGATGGGGCGTCTTGCGTGGCGCCGCACCTTTGGGGTAGCGCACCCCGGTGAGGCGGTTGTAGAGCACCGCCACGATCACCAGTATCAGCGCATTGAGCATGACAGGCTCGATCAGATGGTCGCCCATGGCCACCAGCCCCGGATCGGCCAACACGGCGCTCACCGCCACCCCGCCTCCAGGCGGATGTAGACAGCGCAACAGCCCCATCACCAGGATGCTGAGGCCCAGCGCGGCGGCGGCCACCCAGGCGCCATCGCTAAAGCCGTGGCGCATGCCAAGCCCCACGGCACAGGCCACGCCATAGCTGCCCAGCACCGGCCAGGGCTGGGCCAGAGGGCCGGAGTGAACGGCAAAGACCAGCACCGCCGAGGCTGCCAATGGGCCGAGCAGATGCAGGGCGATGGCCGGACCAAATGCCAGGCTGCACACATAACCGGCCAGAAACAGGCTAACCAGCGCACCAACGCCGGCACGCAGCCATTCTTTCGCAGGCATGTTCAACGGTGCTGGCAGCAGGCGCTGTAAGCGATTTTCATAACGCGAGGCAGACATCGAAATAAGCGGGGTCGACTGTTTGATTAAAAAGAAAAGCCCAGCACAACCGGCCTGGGCCCTGTATTGCCAAGGCAATAACGCAAGGGGCTCCGTCCATGGAGAGATGGAAACCGCGCAGGTTTCGTGGGTAGGGATTGTGCCGGGCGGGCCGGACGGGGGCTAATTCAAAAAAGTGCGTTTGAAGTGCAATTTTTTTGCAGGGTCGATGACGTGACCTGTATGCCTCGCCTACAGGGGCGTACCCAATCAACGCTGCCTGCGCGGCAACTCGATACTCACCCGCAAACCGCCCAGCGGACTGTCGAGCAAGGCCATGCGCCCGCCCCAGGCCTCGACGATATCGCGCACGATGCCCAGGCCCAGACCGTGACCATCGACCTGCTCGTCCAGCCGTGAGCCACGCTCCAGCACCTGTAAACGCTGGCCTTCGGGGATGCCTGGGCCATCGTCATCGACCCACAGGCGATAACCGTCTGGATTCGATTCAACCCCCAGACGCACTTCGCTGTCGGCCCACTTGCAGGCGTTGTCCAACAGGTTGCCCAAAAGCTCCAGCAGATCTTCGCGGTCCCACGGCAACAGCAACCCAGGCGGCACATCATGGGCCAGCAGCAAGCCTTCGCCATGGATCATCCCCAATGTGGCCAGCAAACCCGGCAACTCGGCGTCGCAGTCGAACTGCGCACCCGGTAGCGCGTCGCCGGCCAGGCGCGCGCGATTTAGCTCACGGGCCAGGCGTTGCTGGATCTGCTCCAACTGCTCGCGCAGTTGCGCCTGCACCTCGGGCAGCGCTTGCAGGCGCTCGCTCGCCGCCAGGCTCAACAACACCGCCAGCGGCGTTTTCAGGGCGTGCCCCAGATTGCCCAAGGCGTTACGCGAACGGCGCAAACTGTCCTCGGTATGCGCCAGCAGATGGTTGATCTGGTCCACCAAGGGTTGCAGCTCCACTGGCACTTGGGCATCCAGCTGCGAGCGCTGGCCCTGCTGCAATTGGGCGATCTGCTGGCGCGCGCGTTCCAGCGGACGCAACGAGCGGGTCACGGTGATGCGCTGCAACACCAGCACCAGCACCAGCGCCACCAGCCCCAGGCCCAGGCCAATCTGCTGCATGCGCCGGAACCCGTCACGCACCGGCGAATAGTCCTGCGCCACGCTGATGGAAATGTCCTGGCCCAGACGCCGGTAGTCTCCGCGATAAGCCAGCAGTTGCTGGCCCTCTGGGCCTAGCTCGTGGCCATCGTCCAGGCCCGGGCGTTGTGGCTTGGGCATGTCCAGATCCCACAGCGAGCGCGAGCGCCAGGTGCCCTTGTCGAAATCGATGCGAAAGTAGTGGCCCGAGAACGGCCGTTGATAGGCCGAGGAGATCCGTCGCTCGTCCAGTTGCAAGCCATCCGGGCCACGCACCAGCGCCACCAGCAGGTTCTCGCTTTCCTTGCGCAGGCCGGTTTCCAGGTAGCGTTGCAGACCGGCCTCGAACAGCCACAGCGTCAGTTGCGCCAAGCCCAGGCCCACCACCACCAACACGGCTACCAAGCCCAGGCTCAGGCGCGCCTGGATCGACTTCACGCAGGGCTCCCGGCGTACACGTAGCCCTGGCCACGGCGGGTCTCGATCACACTGCGGCCAAGCTTGCGGCGCAGGTGGTTGACGTGCACTTCGAGCACGTTGGAATCGCGCTCGGTTTCACCATCGTAGAGGTGTTCGGCCAGGTGGCTCTTGGACAGCACTTGCCCTGGATGCAGCATGAAATAACGCAACAGGCGAAACTCGGCGGCGGTCAGCTGGATGTCCACCCCTTCACGGCTCACGCACTGCCGCGACTCGTCCAGATGCAGGCCCGCAGCCTCAAGCTTAGGTTGGTTGGCCAGACCCTTGGCCCTGCGTAACAATGCCTGCAAACGCAGTTGCAGCTCTTCCGGGTGAAAGGGCTTGGTAAGGTAGTCATCGGCCCCCGCCTTGAGCCCTTCGATACGCTCGGCCCACGACCCCCGGGCAGTGAGAATCAGCACTGGGGTGGCCAGGTTCGCGGCACGCCACTGGGTCAGCACCTCGAGCCCGGGCAATCCCGGCAGCCCCAGGTCGAGAATGATCAGGTCGTAAGGCTCGCTTTGGCCCTGGTATACCGCATCGCGGCCGTCGGCCAGCCAGTCCACCGCATAGCCCTGGCGCTGCAGGGCGGTGGTCAGTTCGTCGGCCAGGGGCACATTGTCTTCGACCAGCAACAGGCGCATTCAGTCGTCTTCCTCGTCTTTGAGCAACGCACCGGTACGGGCGTCCAGCTTGATCTCGCGCACGACACCCTGGGGCGTGAGCAGCTCGACTTCGTACTCGTAGCGGCCATGCTTCTCTTCCAACTCCGCCTCCAGCAAGCGCGCCCCGGGGTAACGCCCCAGGGCACTGTCGAGCAAGTGCTCGAACGGCAGGATGACGCCCTCCTGGCGCAACGTCAGGGCTTCATCCTGGTCCAGGTCACGGGCACTGGCCAGCGAACAGACGGCCAGCAGGGCCAAGGCCAGGTAGCGCGCCGTTCGCGGTAACTCGGTCATCAGTTGTCTCGCTCGTCCTTCAGTACTTCGCCGGTCTTGGCATCGAGGTCGACGTCCCATTCGACGTTCTGCGCGTCACGCAGTTCGACCTTGTAGATATAGCGACCGTATTCGTTTTCCAGCTCCGAATCCGTCACGCTAGCGCCGGGGTGTTTGGCCACGGCACTGGCCTTGAGTTCATCCAGCGACTTGATGGTCTTGGCGTTCACCAGCTTGACCACTTCATCGGGCTGCACGTCCTTGGCGAAGGCGGCGTTGGCACCGAAAGTCAGGGCAGCGGCAGTGAACAGGGCAGTCAAAGTCTTCATGGGGTCTCTCCTTCACAGGGGTGCAAGTTGTCTACGGGGTTAAGATTAACCAGCCGTGCTTAACTCAACCTGAAAACAGCTGGCGCCATGATAGCGCAGCTGCGCAGACAGCCTGAACCAGCCCAGGCAAGGCTGCGCGCCGTGCGCCAAGGCAATCTGCCTTTATACTGCATGGCCTGTTACCCAAGGGACCTGCCATGAGCGCCATCCACATCAAATACCCCGCGCTGACCTTCAAGGCCGGCCAACGCGCTTTGCAGCGAATCCGCGAGCGTGGCTTGCAGGCGCAGGATGTCGGTGTACTACCCGGTGCTGCGGGCGGCCCCAAGCCCCTCGGCATCCAGGGCCTGGACTTGGCGCTGTTCGGTGAATGGCTGCCGTCGGCACCGCGCCAACGCGCGCTGATCGGTGCCTCCATCGGCTCCTGGCGGTTCGCCAGTGCCTGCCTCGACGACCCTGTGGCGGGCCTGCGCCGGCTCGGCGAGCTGTACACCGAGCAGGACTTCGCCAAGGGTGTCACGCCGCGCGAGATCAGCCAGAGCTGCCAGCGCATGCTCGACGACCTGCTGCAAGGCCGCGACGGGCAGATCCTCGCCAGCCCCCATTACCGCCTGAACATCCTGGTGGTCAAAAGCCACGGCCAACTGGCCCACGACCACCGTGGCCGGCTCGGGGTGGGCCTGGGTTCGGTGCTGGCCAGTAACCTGCTAGGTCGCGCCAACCTGGCCCGGCACTTCGAGCGGGTTATCCTGCACGATGGGCGGGCCGCACCGCCCCTGCAAGCGCTCACCGACTTCCCGTCACGCTGCCTGCCACTGGACCTGGCCAATCTGCGCCATGCCCTGCTGGCCTCAGGCTCGATCCCGATGGTCATGGAGGGGGTGCGCGACATTCCCGGCGCTGGCGCCGGCACCTACCGCGACGGCGGCTTGCTGGACTACCACCTCGACCTACCCTACCTGGGCGACGACCTGGTGCTGTACCCGCATTTCACCGACAAAGTGGTGCCCGGCTGGTTCGACAAGGCCCTGCCGTGGCGCCGAGGCGATGCCACACGCCTGCAGAACGTGCTGTTGATGACGCCTTCGCCGCAGTACCTGGCCACCCTGCCCTACGGCAAGCTACCCGACCGCCAGGATTTCAAGCGTTTCATGGGCGATGCACCTAGCCGCAAGCGCTATTGGTACAAAGCCATCGCCGAGAGCCGCAGGCTGGGGGACGAACTGCTCGAATTGATTGCCACCGGGCAGTTGCACGATCGCCTGCAAGCCTTGTAGCGGGCATGCTGGTAGACTGCGCGCAACTTCGTTACACACAGAGTCATGACAGCGTGGAAATCTTCAAGGAATTTACTTTCGAATCGGCCCACCGCCTGCCCAACGTCCCGGCTGGCCACAAGTGCGGCCGCCTGCATGGCCACTCGTTCAAGGTTGCCCTGCACCTGACCGGCCCGCTCGACCCGCACACCGGCTGGATTCGCGATTTCTCGGAGATCAAGGCGATCTTCAAGCCGATCTACGAGCAACTGGACCACAACTACCTGAACGACATCCCTGGCCTGGAGAACCCCACCAGCGAAGTCATTGCCAAGTGGATCTGGGAACAGGTCAAGCCGCTGCTGCCGGAGCTGTCGAAGGTGCGTATCCACGAAACCTGCACAAGCGGCTGCGAGTACACCGGCGACTGATTCGGGTTTTCAGCGCGCCTGTCGCGGGCTTGCCCGCGACAGGCGCGCTGCGTTTGGCGCAACGCCTCAATCCGGCCCGCGATCCAGTGCATCACGCAGAAAGCTCGGGGCGATATAGCGCTGATAGTGCGCTTGCGAGAGCAAGAAAAACTCCCGATCGATGGCGTCTCGCAGTTGCGGCAGCTCCCAATTACGGAACTCCGGCAGCAGCACCATCCCGTAGGCTTCCAGCTCGCGGATCATCCGCGCGCCACGGGCGATCAGCTGGTAGGCCCAGCAATATTCCGACTGATGCCCGACGAAACGGATCGAGCGCTGCTCCAGCTGCTGGCGCAGCAAGGCTTTGTCGAACACTTCGAGCTTGGCCATCATCACCTGCACCAGCAACTGCTCCAGGCGCAACCAGACGGCGCGCTTCTGCTCCTCGTCGTAGCCGTTCCAGTGGATCACTTCATGGTGGAAACGCTTGCAGCCACGGCACACCAGGTCTCCATAAACGGTGGAGCACAGGCCGACGCAAGGGGTCTTGATGGACTGGTTGGACATGGGTGAACAACGGTCTGACAACGGAACACCGCGCCATGTTAGCCCTTTGTCTAACCAGGGTCATCCGTTAAAGTCATGTTCGCCGCCTTACCAACTGGCTTTTTTTGCCGTAGAATCGTCCCGCCTTTTCAAGGCAACAATGTCCGTTGGAAGCTGTTTTCAAAGCGTCACGAGCACAGTTCATCCGGTAGAACGGCGTTGGTTCGGGCCAGGCCTTGCGCATGTCCCGCACCAACCCCTCATCAGCCTTCCGTTCTACAGGCGTAAAACTTTGAAAACAGCTTCTGTAAGGATTCTCTGCGACCCTGGTTGGGCGGCTCACAAAGCCGTCGCCGCGCATGGGTGCATGGAATGCTGGATGAGCGTCCCGGACCCCCTTTAGGGACCACTGATGAGGGTAATAACTGTGCTTGAAGCCTACCGCAAACACATCGAAGAGCGTGCCGCTCTGGGTATCGTGCCCCAGCCGCTTAACGCCGAACAAACCGCAGGCCTGGTCGAGCTGCTGAAAAACCCGCCGGCCGGCGAAGAAGCCTTCCTCGTAGACCTGATCACCCACCGTGTTCCGCCTGGAGTCGACGAAGCTGCCTACGTCAAGGCCGCTTTCCTCTCTGCCCTGGCCAAGGGCGAAGCCACCTCGCCGCTGATCGACGCCAAGCGCGCCACCGAGCTGCTGGGCACCATGCAGGGCGGCTACAACATCGAAACGCTGGTAACGCTGCTGGATGACGCCAACCTGGGCGCCGTCGCGGCTGAGCAGCTCAAGCACACCCTGCTGATGTTCGATGCCTTCCACGATGTCGCCGAAAAAGCCAAGGCCGGCAACGCCCACGCCAAGGCCGTGCTGGAATCCTGGGCAGCGGGCGAATGGTTCACCTCGCGTCCCGCCATCGCCGAGAAGTACACCCTGGCCGTGTTCAAGGTCCCGGGCGAAACCAACACCGACGACCTGTCGCCGGCACCGGACGCCTGGTCGCGCCCTGACATCCCACTGCACGCCCTGGCCATGCTGAAAATGGCCCGTGACGGCATCGAGCCTTCGCAACCCGGTTCGGTCGGCCCGCTGGCCCAGATCGAAGCGGTCAAGGCCAAAGGCTACCCAGTAGCCTATGTCGGTGACGTGGTCGGTACTGGTTCGTCGCGTAAATCGGCGACCAACTCGGTGCTGTGGTTCTTCGGCGACGACATCCCGTACGTACCTAACAAGCGTGCCGGTGGCTTCTGCTTCGGCACCAAGATCGCCCCGATCTTCTACAACACCATGGAAGACGCCGGCGCCCTGCCGATCGAGTTCGACTGCACCAACCTGGCCATGGGCGACATCATCGACGTCTACCCATTCAAAGGTGAAGTACGCCGCAACGGCAGCGACGAACTGGTCACCCAGTTCGAGCTGAAAACCGAAGTGCTGCTCGACGAAGTCCGCGCTGGCGGCCGTATCCCGCTGATCGTCGGCCGTGGCCTGACCGAAAAAGCCCGCGCCGAACTGGGCCTGGGCGCTTCGGATCTGTTCAAGAAGCCAGAGCAACCTGCCGACAGCGGCAAGGGCTTCACCCTGGCGCAGAAAATGGTCGGTCGCGCCTGCGGCCTGCCAGAAGGCCAGGGCGTGCGCCCAGGTGCCTACTGCGAGCCGAAGATGACCACCGTCGGCTCCCAGGACACCACTGGCCCGATGACCCGTGACGAGCTGAAAGACCTGGCGTGCCTGGGCTTCTCCGCCGACCTGGTCATGCAGTCGTTCTGCCACACCGCGGCCTATCCAAAACCGATCGACGTCACCACCCACCACACCCTGCCAGACTTCATCCGCACCCGTGGCGGCGTGTCGCTGCGTCCAGGCGACGGCATCATCCACAGCTGGCTGAACCGCATGCTGATGCCTGACACCGTGGGTACTGGTGGCGACTCGCACACCCGTTTCCCAATCGGCATCTCGTTCCCGGCCGGTTCCGGCCTGGTCGCCTTCGCCGCAGCCACCGGCGTCATGCCGCTGGACATGCCGGAGTCGATCCTGGTGCGCTTCAAGGGCAAGCTGCAACCCGGCATCACCCTGCGTGACCTGGTCCATGCCATCCCTTACTACGCGATCCAGAAGGGCCTGCTGACCGTCGAGAAGAAAGGCAAGAAAAACGCCTTCTCCGGCCGCATCCTGGAAATCGAAGGCCTGGACGACCTGACCGTCGAGCAAGCGTTCGAGCTGTCCGATGCGTCGGCTGAACGCTCCGCTGCTGGCTGCACCATCAAGCTGCCAGAGAAGGCCATCGCCGAGTACCTGCAGTCCAACATCACCCTCCTGCGCTGGATGATCGGCGAAGGCTACGGCGATGCCCGCACCCTGGAGCGCCGCGCCCAGGCGATGGAAGCTTGGCTGGCCAAGCCTGAGCTGCTGTCGGCCGACGCCGATGCCGAATACGCCGAGATCATCGAGATCGACCTGGCCGAAGTCAAAGAGCCTGTGCTCTGCGCACCGAACGACCCGGACGATGCCCGCCTGCTGTCCTCGGTACAGGGCGAGAAGATCGACGAAGTGTTCATCGGCTCGTGCATGACCAACATCGGCCACTTCCGTGCCGCTGGCAAGCTGCTGGAAAAGGTCAAGGGCGGTATTCCGACCCGTCTGTGGCTGGCACCGCCAACCAAGATGGACGCCCACCAGCTGACCGAAGAAGGCTACTACGGCATCTACGGCAAGGCTGGCGCGCGCATGGAAATGCCAGGCTGCTCGCTGTGCATGGGTAACCAGGCACGTGTGCAGACCGGCTCCACGGTAGTGTCCACCTCGACCCGTAACTTCCCGAACCGTCTGGGCGATGCCACCAACGTGTACCTGGCCTCGGCAGAACTCGCTGCCGTCGCTTCGATCATCGGCAAACTGCCGACCGTCGAGGAGTACATGCAGTACGCCAAGGATATCGACAGCATGTCTGCCGACGTCTACCGCTACCTGAGCTTCGACCAGATCGCCGAGTTCCGTGAAGCGGCGGCCAACGCCAAGATCCCGGTCGTTCAGGCGTAATCAGCGACAAGCTGTAAGCTACAAGCCGTAAGCTACAAGCGGCAAGAAGAAGCCCCGGTGAGAGCCGGGGCTTCTTTTTTTTGCCTTGGAATCGCTGGGAGGGCGGCGTTGATTCGGGCATCGCGCAGTTCTGGCACGACCCCGGTGTAGGAGCGGCCTCGTGCCGCGAAGGGGCGCGTAGCGGCCCGAGGCTTCAGCCGCGCGCACGATCTGCGACTGGATTCAGCAGAGGCTACAAGGCGCCCCGGCACGCCCCTAGAAGCAGTCGCCTGGCACCCTCACCCACCCCTCCATCAACACCCGCGCGCTGCGGCTCATGATGGCCTTGGTCACCGTCCACTGACCGTCCACCTGCTGCGCCGCCGCGCCGACACGCAGCGTGCCCGATGGGTGCCCGAAACGTACCGCACTGCGCTCACCGCCCCCGGCCGCGAGGTTGACCAGCGTTCCAGGAATCGCCGCCGCCGTACCAATGGCCACCGCTGCCGTGCCCATCATGGCGTGATGCAGCTTACCCATCGACAACGCACGCACCAGCAGGTCCACGTCTTCTGCCGCGACCGGCTTACCGCTGGAAGCGGTGTACGACACAGGCCTGGCGACGAACGCCACCTTCGGCGTGTGCTGGCGCCCTGCCGCCTGGTCGATGTGCTCGATCAGGCCCATACGCAGCGCACCGTATGCGCGAATGGTCTCGAACCGCGCCAGCGCCGCAGGGTCGCCATTGATCGCCTCCTGCAGCTCGGTGCCGCTGTAGCCAAGGTCTGCCGCATCGATGAAGATGGTCGGGATGCCAGCATTGATCAACGTCGCCTTGAACGTACCGATGCCCGGCACTTGCAGCTCATCCACCAGATGGCCAGTGGGGAACATCGCCCCGCCGCCGCCCTCTTCGTCTGCCGCAGGGTCGAGGAACTCCAACTGCACCTCGGCAGCAGGAAAGGTAACGCCGTCCAGCTCGAAATCGCCGGTTTCCTGCACCTGGCCGTCGGTGATCGGCACATGCGCGATGATGGTCTTGCCAATGTTCGCCTGCCAGATCCGCACCGTGGCGATACCGTCGCGCGGCACGCGCTCTGGCGCGAGCAGACCGTTGGCAATCGCGAATGAGCCCACCGCAGCGGACAGATTGCCGCAGTTGCCACTCCAGTCGACGAACGCGGTATCGATCGATACCTGGCCGAACAAGTAGTCGACATCATGATCGGGCTTGATGCTGGAGGAGACGATCACCGTCTTGCTGGTGCTGGACGTCGCTCCGCCCATGCCATCGATCTGCTTGGCATACGGGTCGGGGCTGCCGATTACCCGCAGCAACAGCGCATCGCGGGCCGGCCCCGGGATTTGCGCGGCCTCAGGCAGGTCTTGCAGACGAAAGAACACACCCTTGCTGGTGCCACCGCGCATGTAGGTGGCAGGGATTCGGATTTGTGCAACGTGAGCCATGGTCAATTCCCGTCTTGCACGGCGCCCAGCAGGCGCGGACGAACCTGCTCCCACTGGGGCCATGTCGCTAGTTGATTAGGCGGTGCCTTCCAGGAAATCCTGGGCGAAGCGCTGTAGCACCCCACCGGCCTCGTAGATCGACACTTCCTCGGCAGTATCCAGGCGGCAGGTCACCGGCACCTCGACCCGCTCGCCATCACGCCGGGTCACCACCAGGGTCAGCGTGGCCCGTGGCGTGCGCTGGCCGACCACGTCGTAGGTCTCACTGCCATCGAGCTGCAAGGTCTTGCGATTGGTGCCCGGCTTGAACTCCAGCGGCAGCACCCCCATGCCCACCAGGTTGGTACGGTGGATGCGCTCGAAGCCTTCGGCGACGATCGCCTCGACACCGGCCAGGCGCACCCCCTTGGCCGCCCAGTCTCGCGACGAGCCTTGGCCATAGTCGGCACCGGCGATGATGATCAGCGGCTGCTTGCGCTGCATGTAGGTCTCGATGGCCTCCCACATCCGCGTGACCTTACCTTCGGGCTCGATGCGCGCCAGCGAGCCTTGACGCACGCTGCCGTCGTCGTTGCGCACCATCTCGTTGAACAGCTTGGGGTTGGCGAAGGTCGCGCGCTGGGCGGTCAAATGGTCGCCACGGTGGGTGGCATAGGAGTTAAAGTCCTCCTCGGGCAGGCCCATCTTGGCCAGGTACTCACCAGCGGCACTGTCCAGCAGGATGGCATTGGACGGCGACAGGTGGTCGGTGGTGATGTTGTCCGGCAGCACCGCCAGCGGGCGCATGCCGCGCAGGCTGCGTTCGCCGGCCAGCGCGCCCTCCCAATACGGCGGGCGGCGGATGTAGGTGCTCATCGGGCGCCAGTCGTACAACGGCGGGACTTTCGGCCCGCGATCCTCCTCGATGGCGAACATTGGGATGTAGACCTGGCGGAACTGCTCAGGCTTGACCGCCGCACGCACAACCGCGTCGATTTCCTCATCGCTGGGCCAGATATCCTTGAGGCGGATTGGCTGACCATCGACCACACCCAGCACGTCTTTTTCGATGTCGAAACGGATGGTCCCGGCGATGGCATACGCCACCACCAGCGGCGGCGAGGCCAGGAACGCCTGCTTGGCGTAGGGGTGAATGCGCCCATCGAAGTTGCGGTTACCCGACAACACGGCAGTGGCATACAGGTCGCGGTCGATGATTTCCTGCTGGATCCGCGGATCCAGCGCGCCGGACATGCCATTGCAGGTGGTGCACGCGAACGCAACGATACCGAAGCCCAGTTGCTCCAGCTCCTTTTCCAGCCCCGCCTCTTGCAGATACAACTGCACAGCCTTGGAGCCCGGCGCCAGGGAGGACTTGACCCAAGGTTTGCGCATCAGCCCGAGGCGGTTGGCGTTGCGCGCCAGCAGGCCTGCGGCGATGACGTTGCGCGGGTTGCTGGTGTTGGTGCAACTGGTGATGGCCGCGATGATGACCGCACCGTCGGGCATCTGCCCCGGCACCTCTTCCCAGGCCCCGGCGATGCCCTTGGCCGCCAGCTCACTGGTGGCAACGCGGGCGTGCGGATTGGACGGGCCGGCCAGGTTGCGCACCACGCTCGACAAGTCGAAGCTCAGGGTGCGCTCGTACTCGGCCTTGGCCAGGCTGTCGGCCCACAGGCCTGCGGCCTTGGCGTAGGTTTCCACCAGTTGCACCTGCTGATCGTCGCGACCGGTCAGCTTGAGGTAGTCGAGGGTTTGTTGATCGATGGCGAACATCGCCGCCGTGGCACCGTACTCAGGCGCCATGTTGGAAATGGTGGCGCGGTCGCCCAGGGTCAGGGCGCGCGCCCCTTCACCGTGGAATTCGAGGTAGGCACCGACGACCTTCTGCTTGCGCAGGAACTCGGTCAGGGCCAGCACCAGATCGGTGGCGGTGATGTTCGGCGCCAGGCGCCCGCTCAGCTCGACGCCGACGATTTCCGGCAGGCGCATCCACGAAGCACGCCCGAGCATCACGTTCTCGGCCTCCAGGCCGCCGACACCGATGGCGATGACCCCAAGGGCATCGACATGCGGGGTGTGGCTGTCGGTGCCGACGCAGGTGTCCGGGTAAGCCACGCCACGGTCGCTGTGTACCACAGGCGACATCTTCTCCAGGTTGATCTGGTGCATGATGCCGTTGCCCGGCTGGATCACGTCGACGTTCTTGAACGCCTGCTTGGTCCAGTTGATGAAGTGGAAACGGTCTTCGTTGCGCCGGTCTTCGATGGCGCGGTTCTTGTCGAACGCCTGCGGATCGAAGCCGCCGCACTCCACGGCCAGCGAGTGGTCGACGATCAGTTGCACCGGCACCACTGGGTTGACCTGGGCAGGGTCGCCGCCCTTGTCGGCAATCGCATCGCGCAGGCCGGCCAGGTCCACCAGGGCGGTCTGGCCAAGAATGTCATGGCACACCACGCGCGCCGGGAACCATGGGAAGTCGAGGTCACGCTTGCGCTCGATCAGTTGGCTGAGCGAGGCATCGAGGCTGGCCGGATCGCAGCGGCGCACCAGGTTCTCGGCCAGCACGCGGGAGGTGTACGGCAGGCCATCGTAGGCGCCGGGCTTGATCGCCTCGACCGCAGCACGGGCATCGAAATAGTCCAGGGCGGTGCCTGGCAGGGGTTTGCGGTATGCAGTGTTCATCATTCAGGCTCGGTCACAGGGTTCGGAAGGTTCTACCGCCCCTGTGGGAGCGGGCTTGCCCGCGAATGCGTCAGCAGGTCCACAGACGTTACCCATCCGGGCGCATTCGCGGGCAAGCCCGCTCCCACAAGGGAACGGGTTGCCTCTCTGTTTCTATTCAACGCCGCTCGATCGGCACGAACGCGCGCTGTTCAACGCCGACGTACTCGGCGCTCGGGCGGATGATGCGATTGTTGGCACGTTGCTCGAACACATGCGCGGCCCAGCCGGTCAGGCGCGAGCACACGAAGATCGGCGTGAACAGCTTGGTCGGGATACCCATGAAGTGGTACGCCGAGGCGTGGTAGAAGTCGGCATTGGGGAACAGGCGTTTCTGCTCCCACATGGTCTTGTCGATTGCTTCGGAGACTGGGTACAGCACCTTGTCACCGACCTCATCGGCCAACTGCTTCGACCAGCCCTTGATCACCTCGTTGCGCGGGTCGGACTCTTTGTAGATCGCATGGCCAAAGCCCATGATCTTGTCCTTGCGCTCGAGCATGCGCAGCAGCTCGGCGGCAGCCTCCTGCGGGCTCTGGAAGCGCTCGATCAGCTCCATCGCCGCCTCGTTGGCGCCACCGTGCAGCGGGCCGCGCAACGAACCGATGGCAGCGGTGATGCACGAGTAAAGATCCGACAGGGTCGAGGCGCACACGCGGGCGGTGAAGGTCGAGGCGTTGAACTCATGTTCGGCGTAGAGGATCAGCGACACGTTCATCACCTTGACGTGCAGCGCGCTGGGCTGCTTGCCATGCAGCAGGTGCAGGAAGTGGCCGCCAAGGGTGTCTTCGTCGCTGTTGCAGTCGATGCGCACGCCATGATGGGTGAAGCGGTACCAGTAGCACATCACCGCCGGGAACAGCGCCAGCAAGCGGTCGGTCTTGTCGTGTTGGGCGCCGAAGGTCAGTTCAGGCTCCAGAGTGCCGAGCACCGAGCAGCCAGTGCGCATCACATCCATCGGGTGGGCGTCGCGAGGGATGCGCTCGAGCACCTCCTTGAGCGCCTGGGGCAGGTCACGCAGACCTTTGAGCTTGCGCTTGTAGTCGGCAAGCTCAGCCTGGCTGGGCAGCTCGCCGTACAGCAGCAGGTAGGCCACTTCCTCGAACTCGGCGCCAGCGGCCAGGTCGCGCACATCATAGCCGCGGTAGGTCAGGCCGGCGCCGGCCTGGCCGACGGTCGACAGCGCGGTCTGGCCGGCGACCTGGCCACGCAGGCCCGCGCCACTGAGTACTTTTGCTTCGGCCATGGGGTTTCTCCTTTCTTGAACTTGTTATGGAAGTCTTTCTGGCTAATTCGGATGGCCTGTACCGGCCTCTTCGCGGCGCAAGCCTGCACCTAAACCTTGCATCAGTGATAACCCTGTGGGAGCGGGCTTGCCCGCGAAGAGGCCAGCCGCTCCAACCAAAATCTTGAATCTTCAGCCCTTCTTCTGCGCGAACAACGCATCCAGGCTCTGCTCGAAGGCGTGGTAGCCAATGGCGTCGTAGAGTTCCATGCGGGTTTGCATGGTGTCGATCACGTTCTTCTGCGTGCCGTCACGGCGCAGCGCGTGATAGACGTTCTCGGCGGCCTTGTTCATGGCGCGGAACGCCGACAGCGGGTACAGCACCAGCGACACGTCCACCGAGGCCAGCTCTTCGGTGGTATATAGCGGCGTCGCGCCGAACTCGGTGATATTGGCCAGGATCGGGGCCTGCACGCGGTCTGCGAAGGTCTTGTACATCGACAGTTCAGTGATGGCTTCCGGGAAAATCATGTCGGCACCGGCCTCGATGCAGGCAGCGGCGCGGTCCAGGGCGGCGTTCAGGCCTTCGACTGCCAGGGCATCGGTCCGCGCCATGATCACGAAGCTGTCGTCACTGCGCGCATCCACCGCAGCCTTGATGCGGTCGACCATCTCCTGCTGGCTGACGATCTCCTTGTTCGGACGATGGCCGCAGCGCTTGGCACCCACCTGATCCTCGATGTGGATCGCCGCAGCGCCGAACTTGCTCATCGAGCGCACGGTACGCGCAACGTTGAACGCCGAAGCGCCAAAACCGGTGTCGACATCCACCAGCAACGGCAGGTCGCAGACATCGGTGATGCGCCGCACATCGGTCAGCACATCGTCCAGGCCGCTGATACCGAGGTCCGGCAAGCCCAGCGAGCCTGCCGCGACACCGCCGCCGGACAGGTAGATGGCCTTGAACCCGGCGCGCTTGGCCAGCAGGGCATGATTGGCGTTGATCGCCCCGACCACCTGCAACGGATGTTCGGCGGCAACCGCGTCGCGGAAACGTTGGCCGGGCGTGCTCTTGACTGTCATGACTCACCTCGTGGGCTATTGTTGTCGGCGCCTTGATAATGACGCTCGATATTGCGCTTGGACGCGCCAATGTGGCGGCGCATCAGGAGTTCGGCCAACTCGCCGTCACGGCTTTCGATGGCATCGAGGATGCGATGGTGCTCGGCGAAGGCCTGGCGTGGTCGGTTGGGCGTGCTGGAGAACTGGATGCGATACATGCGCACCAGCTGGTACAGCTCGCCACACAGCATCTTGTAGAGGGTCTGGTTGCCGCTGCCCTGGATGATTCGATAATGGAAGTCGTAATCGCCTTCCTGCTGGTAGTAGCCCTGCCCGGCCTGGAACGCGGCGTCGCGCTCGTGGGTGTCGAGCACGTGGCGCAACTCATCGATGGCGGCCTGAGTCATGCGTTCGGCGGCCAAGCGGCACGCCATGCCCTCGAGCGACTCGCGAATTTCGTACAGTTCGATCAACTCGGCATGGCTCAGCGAAACCACCCGCGCGCCCACGTGCGGGACCCGCACCAGCAGGCGCTGGCCTTCGAGCCGGTGAATCGCCTCGCGCAGCGGGCCGCGACTGATGCCGTAGGTACGCGCCAACTCTGGCTCGGAGATCTTGCTGCCAGGCGCGATCTCACCTTTGACGATCGCCGCCTGGATACGCCGGAAGACGTTCTCCGAAAGTGTCTCGGTCTCCTCGGGCGAGGCGGCAGCGGCGGAAGCTACATCCAACATGATTGTCGACACCTTTAACATCCATGCGGGCAAAACTAGACAAACATAAGCTCAACGTCAAAGACAAAAACAACATTGTCGACAATCGTCTAATAACGAACTTACCCCGCTGTACTGTGGTCTGAACGCGGGCGCGCTGGCGTCAGCACATCGGCGTGATAGAATGCCGCGCTCTTTAATCGGAGCATGGATCGTCTGCCTGTCATGTTTTCATGCTTGACAGTCAATTAAGGATGCTTGGCCAGTCGCCTTGCCCAGAACCCCGCACAGCACCGCGCCAGGATTATGAGACCCATACCCGCTTCACTGCTGCTCTGCCTCGCTGTGCTGCCGGCCCTCGCGCCCGCAGCGCAGAAGACCGTCTATGGCCTGAACGAATACGCCCGCCTGGGCGAACTCGACCTGGAAGTGGCGGCCAAGCTCGACACCGGGGCCAAGACCGCCTCGCTCAGCGCCCGTGACATCAAGCGTTTCAAACGCAACGGCGAAAGCTGGGTGCGCTTCTACCTGGCCATCGACGCCGCCCACGAACACCCTATCGAACGCCCCCTGGCCCGCGTCAGCAAGATCAAGCGCCGCGCCGGGGACTACGACGCCGAATCCGGCAAGGCCTACACCGCCCGACCGGTCATCGAGCTCGATATCTGCATGGGCCAGACCCAACGCACCATCGAGGTCAACCTCACCGACCGCAGCGCCTTCCAGTTCCCGCTGCTGATCGGCTCCGAGGCCCTCAAGCACATGGACGCACTGGTCGATCCAAGCCTTAAATACGCGGCCGGCAAGCCTGCCTGCGCCACCGAAGCTCCTAAAGCAGAGTAACCCCGATGCGCTCTCTTACCCTTCACCTGAAAGTCCTGATCACCGTCCTGGTGCTGCTGGGCGTGGCCATCACGGCTTATCAGATCTTCGCCCTGGGCATCCCGGTGACCGAGGACGAAACCGACGATCTGTGGAACATCGACGCCAAGGTCGAGTTCGTCGCCAGCGCCAAGGACCCGGTCAAGGTGCAGATGTTCGTGCCCCCGCTGAACCGCGACTACGTGAGCCTCAACGAGAGCTTCATCTCCAACAACTACGGAGTCAGCGTCAACCGTGCCGATGGCAACCGCAAGGTCACCTGGTCGGCGCGCCGCGCCAGCGGCAACCAGACTCTGTACTACCGCCTGGTGCTGACCAAGCGCTACAGCAACGAAAAAACCAAGGTCAAGGGCCCGACCTTCCGCGACAGCCTGGCCGTCGAGGGCCCCGAGAAGATCGCCGCCGAAGCGCTGCTGGCACCGATCCGCCAACACTCGGCCGACGTCGAGACCTTCGTGGGCGAGACCATCAAGCGGGTCAATAACCTCAACGACGACAACGTCAAGCTGCTGCTGGCCGGCGACACGTCGTCGATGAAAAAGGCCCAGGTCATCGACCTGCTGCTGTCCATCGCCCACGTACCGCTGGAGAAGGTGCACACCATCCGCCTGGTGGCCGACACCCCACAAACCCCGGAACTGTGGCTGCGCAGCTTCAACGGCAACGACTGGCTGTACTTCAACCCGGACACCGGCGAACAGGGCCTGCCGGCTGACCGGCTGCTGTGGTGGACCGGTGACGACAACCTGATCAGCGTCGATGGCGGCAAGAAGGCCAATGTGACCTTCAGCATGAACAACAGCGAGATGAACGCCATCCGCTTGGCCAAGCTGACCGACGAGAACACCGACGCAGACTTCCTCGAGTACTCGCTGTACGGCCTGCCGCTACAGACCCAGCAGACGTTCATGATCATGGTGATGATCCCGATCGGCGTGCTGGTCATCCTGATCCTGCGCAACCTGATCGGCATCCAGACCCTGGGCACGTTCACCCCGGTACTGATCGCCCTGGCCTTCCGCGAGACGCAACTGGGCTTTGGCATCATGCTGTTCACGGTGATCACCGCGCTGGGCCTGTCGCTGCGTTCGTACCTCGAACACCTCAAGTTGCAGATGCTGCCGCGGCTGTCGGTGGTGTTGACCTTCGTGGTGGTGCTGATCGCCGCCATCAGCCTGTTCAGCCACAAGCTGGGGCTGGAGCGTGGACTGTCGGTGGCACTGTTCCCGATGGTGATCCTGACCATGACCATCGAACGCCTGTCGATCACCTGGGAAGAGCGCGGTGGCGGGCATGCCATGAAAGTGGCCATCGGCACCCTGTTCGCCGCTTCGTTGGCGCACCTGCTGATGACCGTACCGGAGGCCGTGTACTTCGTGTTCACCTTCCCGGCCGTGCTGCTGATCCTGGTGGGCTTCATGCTGGCGATGGGTCGCTACCGCGGCTACCGCCTGACCGAGCTCGTTCGCTTCAAGGCATTCCTGAAGAAGGCTGACGGCTGATGTTCGGACTGATCAAGACGTGGAAGGCCCTGGAAGCCCGGGGCATCATGGGCATCAACCGGCGCAACGCGGACTATGTCCTGAAGTACAACAAGCGCCACCTGTACCCGATCGTCGACGACAAGATCATCACCAAGGAGCGCGCCCTGGCGGCCGGCATCCATGTGCCGGAGATGTACGGCATCATCGAGACCGAGAAGCAGATCGAGAAGCTCGACGAAATCATCGGCGGGCGCAGCGACTTTGTCATCAAGCCCGCGCAAGGCGCAGGTGGTGACGGCATCCTGGTGATCGCCGACCGCTTCGAGGACCGCTACCGCACCGTATCGGGCAAGATCATCAGCCATGAGGAAATCGAGCACCAGATCTCGAGCATCCTCACGGGCCTGTATTCGCTTGGCGGGCATCGCGACCGTGCACTGATCGAATACCGCGTGACCCCCGACCAGATCTTCAAAAGCATCAGCTACGAAGGCGTACCGGACATCCGCATCATCGTGCTGATGGGCTACCCGGTGATGGCCATGCTGCGTCTGCCGACACGTCAGTCTGGCGGCAAAGCCAACCTGCACCAGGGCGCCATCGGCGTGGGCGTGGACCTGGCAACCGGCGTCACCTTGCGCGGCACTTGGCTGAACAGGATCATCAGCAAGCACCCGGACACCACCAATGCGGTGGACGGTGTGCAACTGCCGAACTGGGATGGTTTCATGAAGCTCGCCGCCAGCTGCTACGAGCTGTGCGGCCTGGGCTACATCGGCGTGGACATGGTGCTGGACCAGGACAAAGGGCCACTGATTCTGGAACTGAACGCCCGCCCCGGGCTGAACATCCAGATCGCCAACGATTGCGGGCTGACCCAGCGCACCCACGCCATCGAAGCGCACCTGGAGATGCTGGCCAAGGAGGGTCGCAGCGAAGACGCCGAGCAGCGGATCAAGGTGGCGCAGGGCTTGTTCGGCCACGTCCAACCGAATTAACACACGCCCCCTGTAGGAGCGGCCTCGTGTCGCGAAAGGGCTGCGTAGCAGCCCCGGCTATTTCAGCTTTTGCGCTGAAAACCTGGGGCCGCTTTGCGGCCCTTTCGCGACACAAGGCCGCTCTCATAGAACTACACATAACTTGTTGATTTAGAAGGAATCTGTGGGAGCGGGCTTGCCCGCGAACACCGGCAAAGCCGGTGCCATCCACCGAGTCGCCTGCTTCGCGGGCAAGTCGGGGCGCCGAACCGCCGCTCCCACAGGGTACGCGGAGCGCTTGCGAAATCAGTTCTCTGCGCGACAGCGCAGCCCAAAGGGCTGGGTGATCTCCTACAGGATTTTTGTATCGATCCTCGGGCCACGCGTCTTCGCTCAGCATATGAATGTCGCCCGCAGCGCTAGGCGCGTTTCCTACACAGGTCTACAATCGCCCTCCTTGCTTTTTCATCGCCGTCCATCCTGATGCCGACCTGTACCCTCCATCCCCTGCCCTACCAAGCCGACCCAGCCTGTTATTTCGCACGCCTGCGCAACGCACCCGGCGCGATCCTGCTCGACAGTGCCCGCCCCGGTGCCGAGCGCGGCCGCTTCGACCTGCTCAGCGCCTGGCCGCTGCAGCAGTTGCACACGCAACCTGGCGAAGATGGCCGCGACTATCTGCAACGGCTGCGCCAAGCGCTGGCCGACCTCGGCGAAGCCCAGTTACCGCCAGGGTGCGAGCTGCCATTTGCCGGGGGCCTGATCGGCTACCTCAGCTACGATTTCGGGCGTCGCCTGGAGCCATTGCCAGCGCTGGCGGTGGACGACCTGGGGCTGCCTGACGCACAACTGGGCTTGTATGCCTGGGCACTGCTCTGCGACCACCAGTTGCGCACCAGTCATTTGGTGTTCCATCCCCGCCTGAACCAGCCTGAGCGCCAGCGACTGATCCAACTGTTCGAAGCCCCTGCCGAGGCTCCCGCTGAGCCCTTCACGCTGCTCGCGCCAATGACCGGCGACCTGTCCGCCGAGCAGTACCGTGCAGCCTTCGACCAGGTACAGCGCTATATCCAGGCCGGCGACTGCTATCAGATCAACCTCACGCAACGCTTCCGCGCCCCCTGCCAGGGCGACCCGTGGCACGCCTACCAGGCCCTTCGGGCCGTTTGCCCGACGCCATTCTCGGGCTACCAACAGCTGGGGACCGACAGCGCCCTGCTGAGTTTCTCGCCCGAGCGCTTCATCCGCGTCCACCAGCGCGAGGTCGAAACCCGCCCGATCAAGGGCACCCGTCCGCGCGCCAGCGACCCGGCAGAAGATGCGCGTAACGCAGCCGAGCTGCTGACCAGCCCCAAGGACCGCTCGGAAAACCTGATGATCGTCGACCTGCTGCGCAACGACATTGGCCGGACATGCGAGATCGGCTCGGTGCAAGTGCCCGAGCTGTTCAGCCTGGAGAGCTACCCGAACGTTCATCACCTGGTCAGCAGCGTCACTGGGCGCCTGGCCACCGGCAAGGACGCGCTGACCCTGATCGGCGACAGCTTCCCGGGCGGCTCGATCACGGGCGCACCGAAGATCCGCGCGATGCAGATCATCGACGAGCTGGAGCCTGCGCGCCGGGCACTGTACTGCGGCTCGCTGCTGTACGTGGACGTACGCGGCGAGATGGACAGCTCCATCGCCATTCGCAGCCTGCTGATCAAGGACGGACAGGTGAGCTGCTGGGGCGGTGGCGCGGTGGTGGCTGACTCGAACTGGCAAGCGGAATATGAAGAATCGATCGCCAAGGTACGGATACTGATGCAGACCCTGCAGGGCTTGTGATCGCAGGCGCCAGCTTCGCGAGCCAGCCCGCGCCCACAGGTTCAGCCGGTCTACTCCGACTTTTTTTGTTACCATTTGCCCACTACGAGCGCACAGCGCCACTTAACCGATGGAAACCGCCTGATGAGCCAACCCTTCGACGTCGCCGCCCTGGCCGCGACCTACGCCAGCAAGTCCCCGCAGGAGATTCTCAAGCTCGCCTTCGAGCACTTTGGCGATGATCTGTGGATCTCCTTCAGTGGCGCCGAAGATGTGGTGCTGGTGGACATGGCCTGGAAACTGAACAAGCAGGTCAAGGTGTTCAGCCTCGATACAGGGCGCCTGCACCCAGAGACCTACCGTTTCATCGACCAGGTACGCGAGCAGTACAACCTGCCCATCGAGATCCTCAGCCCTGACCGCGACAAGCTCGACCCGTTCGTTAAGGAAAAGGGCCTGTTCAGCTTTTACAAGGATGGCCACGGCGAGTGCTGCGGCGTACGCAAGATCGAGCCGCTACGCCGCAAGCTGTCCACCGTCAGCGCCTGGGCCACCGGCCAGCGCCGCGACCAGAGCCCGGGTACCCGCAGCCACGTGGCAGCACTGGAGATCGACAGCGCCTTCTCCACCCCCGAGCGTACCTTGTACAAGTTCAACCCCCTGGCGCAGATGACCAGCGAGGAAGTCTGGGGTTACATCCGTATGCTTGAGCTGCCCTACAACAGCCTGCATGAGCGCGGCTTCATCAGCATTGGCTGCGAACCCTGCACGCGCCCGGTGCTGCCGCGCCAGCACGAGCGCGAAGGTCGCTGGTGGTGGGAAGAGTCGACGCAGAAGGAATGCGGGCTGCACGCCGGCAACCTGATCAGCAAGGCTTGAGGGCCGCTGCAAGCTGCAAGCTGCAAGCTGCAAGCTGCAAGCTGCAAGCTGCAAGCTGCAAGCTGCAAGCTGCAAGCTGCAAGCTGCAAGCTGCAAGCTGCAAGCTGCAAGCAACAAGCTGCAAGCTGCAAGCAAAAGCAGACCGCACAACACCTGCGTTCTGTTCCTGCTCCCTAAAATTTTTAAGCAATAAAGTAAAAAGCAGCCTTCACACGGGCTGCTTTTTCTTGAAGCTTGAAGCTTGAAGCTTGCTGCTTAACCCTCAGTGCACCGGCAGCTCAACGCCCTCGAACAGTGCTTCAAGCTCCTGCTTGTTGTGGCACTGGATGGCCTTGGCCATCACTTCACGGGTCAGGTGCGGGGCGAATTTCTCGATGAAATCGCACATGAAACCACGCAGGAAGGTGCCGCGGCGGAAGCCGATCTTGGTGATGCTGGCCTCGAACAGCTCGCTGGCATCCAGGCAGACCAAGTCACTGTCAAGCTTCGGATCGACCGCCATCTTGGCCACGATACCCACACCCAAACCCAGACGCACGTAGGTCTTGATCACGTCGGCATCGGCAGCGGTGAACACCACTTTCGGGGTCAGCCCACGGTGATTGAACGCCTCGTCGAGCTTGGAACGGCCAGTGAAACCGAACACATAAGTGACGATTGGGTACTCGGCCAACGCCTCGAGGGTCAACTTGGGCAGCTTGGTCAGCGGGTGCCCTTGCGGCACCACCACGCAGCGATTCCACTTGTAGCACGGCATCATGATCAGATCGCCGAACAGCTCCAACGCCTCGGTGGCAATGGCAAAGTCGACGGTGCCGTCGGCAGCCATCTCGGCGATCTGCATCGGCGAGCCTTGGTGCATGTGCAGCGCCACTTCCGGGTACTGCTTGATGAAATTGCTGATCACCGGCGGCAAGGCATAGCGCGCCTGGGTGTGGGTCGTGGCGATGGACAGTGTGCCCTTCTTCTCGTTGGAGAACTCTTGCGCGATCTGCTTGATGCTCTCGACCTTGCGCAGGATCTCGCCCGCCGTGTTGATGATGCGCTCACCGGCCGGCGTGACGCGGGTCAGGTGCTTGCCACTGCGGGCGAACACTTCGACACCCAGCTCGTCCTCGAGCAGGCGGATCTGCTTGCTGATCCCAGGCTGGGAGGTATACAGGCTCTGCGCCGTCGCGGAAACGTTGAGGTCATGGTGCGCCACTTCCCAGATGTAGCGCAGTTGTTGAAGCTTCATAGATATCCCTCAAAGACGGTGAGTCACCGGCAGCTGGCCGCGACGAGTTATAACTATATTAGTGGCTCCAGCAATAAATCTAGAACTATTTTGTTACATCGATTCCTACAGGCAGGGTTATGTTTTCCTACGCCCAAGGTGCTGCGCCAGCGGCACCATGTACACCGGCACCGATGCCAGCTGCAACAACCTCACCGCCGTGCGCCCCAGCGGCACATCCACGCCCGCGCCGGCACTGTGGCTACCGAAGATCAGTAGGTCGACCGCCAGGCGCCGGGCCTGTTCGAGGATCACATGGGCCGGATCGCCCTGGCGGACCCGCACCGCACGAATCAATGCAAGGTCGGCCTCCTCACCCAACTCATCACGAAAGCTCTCCAACACCCGCTGCTCGATGTTGGCCATGACCGTATTGACGCCCTCGCCGTGCAAGGTGTCCAGGGTCTGCTCGTCGAGGTAGCTCTGCAGCAAGGATTCGGCAAACTGCCCCATGGGCTCTACCGCATGGATGACATACAGTTCAGCGTTGAACGTCCGCGCCAGCGCCAACGCGTGCTGCAGGACAAACGGCGCGTACACACCGAGGTCGGTGGCGTAGAGCATGGAGCGGATCATTCGACCTCCTCAACAGCCATGGCGGCAGAGCAAGGTTGAGCTTAGCAGCGCGCAGCCCACGCGCCTCGCCGTCTGGCGCTGCTTGATCGGGCACGGTTCAGGCCGCCAGGTTGCGCCGATCGAGGAACGCCAGCGCCTGATACAACGCCTGCATGCGCGGCAGATGGCAACCGGCCGCGGCAGCCCTGCGCAGGGGCTCGGCGTAGATCGCCTGCAACTCCAAAGGACGCTGGTGCACATGGTCGTGGTACATGCTCGGCCAATAGTCCGGCATCTGCTCGGTGATGCGCAGCAGGTGCGCGGCATAACCTTGCGGCAGCACTTGACCGCAGGCCCTGGCTCCCTCGACCACCTCGTCCATCAATGCCTGGACCAACCCACGGCTGTCCACATCGGCCATCAGTGGCGTGGTGCTGGCCTGCAACAGCACCGACAGGCCGTTGTAGGGCACGTTCCACACCAGCTTCTGCCAGCGCGCCTGATCGAGATCAGTCATGGCCTGGGAGTCGATGCCGGCGGCGCGGAACAACCCAGCCCCCGCCTCCACCAGTGCGGCACTGTCATGGCCTGCCGGGCCGCTGTGGTAACCCAGGTTGACCGCACCCAGGGCCTGATGACGGATCTGACCCGGCGCCTGGCGATGCACGCAGATGAAACACAGCCCACCGAGCAGGTGCATATCGGCCCGCAACGCCGGGCGCAGCTGCTCCTCGACGCCCAGGCCATTTTGCAACAGCACCACCTTGGCACCGGGGGCTGCGGCCTGGACGATCAGCGGTGCCAGCTCGGCATTGTTGGTGGCCTTGGCGCCCACCAGCAGCCAGTCGCAAGGTGGCATGTCGGCCGCAGACGCATAGGCCTGCACCGCCAATTTCACCTGTCCATGCAGGGCACTGTCGAGGGTTAGCCCGTGCTCCTGCACGGCGAGATACTCGCTGCGCAATAAAAAGTGCACATCGAAGCCAGCACGGGCCAGCATCAGGCCATAAAAACCACCGATGGCCCCACTGCCAATGATACCGATGCGGGTACTGCGAGGATTCATACGGTTCTCCTGGGCGTGAGTCATGTTGTTCGTCCGTTTTTCTACACGCAAATCAGCCGGTTTTTGATCGGTCACTATACTGGGGGAAACAATGTCAAATAATCGACACGGAGTCGACAATGTGCGGATACCTGCCCCACCCCGACGACATTCCGGTCGAACTCACCTTGCGTGCGACCTCGAGCCTGTACCGCCGCCACTTGCACACCCAAGGCCTGGGCGGCATCGCCTGCCTGCAATCGCGCGCCTACCGGCCCGGCACGGCGGTGGAGGTATTCCTCCCATCGCTTGGCCTGGACGCCCGCTACCCAGGCTACGTGGCATGGTGCCAGCGGCTGGAACAGGGCTACCGGGTGGGCATTGCCTTCACCGACAGCCAAGCGTTGTTCGGTGCACGCATGGGCGAGCAGGTCTGCCAGATTCATCGCTATTGCCAACTGCACGCGCATGACACCCCAGCCAGCGGCGATGCGCAACAACTCGCCGCGCAATGGGTAAGCCTGCACGCCGAGGCGTTTTCCGAGGCCAGCCTGCGCGCGCCCGAGGGCTGAAAAAGCCGCAATGCCCCTAAAAACCCCGTATCGACGGGGCCCAGCCCATTGTCGCGCCCCCGCTAACGCGCTAAGGTTCGGCCTCCCCGCTGCGAACAATCTGCTGCTGGGCCGCACGGGGGATCGCTGGCGGCCGGCACCCGTGACCTGACGAGTAACACGATGGCTGATTTACCGATCGATGACCTTAACGTTGCCTCCAACGAGACCTTGATCACCCCCGATCAGCTCAAGAAGGAAATCCCTCTCAGCGCCAAGGCCCTGCAGACCGTGACTGCCGGCCGCGAAGCGGTGCGCAATATTCTCGACGGCAAGGACCATCGCCTGTTCGTGGTGGTCGGCCCATGCTCGATCCATGACATCAAGGCGGCCCACGAGTACGCCGAGCGTCTGAAGGTGTTGGCCGAAGAAGTCTCCGACACCCTGTACCTGGTGATGCGCGTCTACTTCGAAAAACCGCGTACCACCGTCGGCTGGAAAGGCTTGATCAATGACCCGTACCTGGACGACTCGTTCAAGATCCAGGACGGTCTGCACATCGGCCGCAAGCTGCTGCTGGACCTGGCCGAAAAAGGCCTGCCCACCGCCACCGAAGCCCTCGACCCGATCTCCCCGCAGTACCTGCAGGACCTGATCAGCTGGTCGGCCATCGGCGCGCGCACCACCGAATCGCAAACCCACCGCGAGATGGCCTCGGGCCTGTCCTCGGCAGTCGGTTTCAAGAATGGCACCGACGGTGGCCTGACCGTGGCGATCAACGCCTTGCAGTCGGTGTCCAAGCCGCACCGCTTCCTGGGCATCAACCAGGAGGGCGGCGTCTCCATCGTCACCACCAAGGGCAACGCCTACGGCCACGTGGTACTGCGCGGTGGCAACGGTAAGCCGAACTACGATTCGGTCAGCGTCGCCCTGTGCGAGCAGGATCTGGCCAAGGCCAAGATCAAGGCCAACATCATGGTCGACTGCAGCCACGCCAACTCCAACAAGGATCCGGCACTGCAACCGCTGGTGATGGAAAACGTCGCCAACCAGATCCTCGAAGGCAATCAGTCGATCATCGGCCTGATGGTCGAGAGCCACCTGAACTGGGGCTGCCAGGCCATTCCAAAGAACCTGGACGAGCTGCAGTATGGCGTTTCGGTGACCGACGCCTGCATCGACTGGGCCGCCACCGAGAAAGCCTTGCGCAGCATGCGCGCCAAGCTCAAAGACGTACTGCCGCAGCGCCAGCGCGGCTGAGCTTGACGCACACGAAAACGCCGGGCAATGCCCGGCGTTTTCGTATCTGCAATCGCCGTTTCAGGCTTTGCTGGAGTGGCGCTGTTGGCGCTCCATGTAGCGCTCCACATAGGAGCACGACGGAATCACGGTGTAGCCCATCTGCTCGGCGTACTCCAAGGCCTTCTCGGTCAACGCTGCGGCGATGCCACGACCACGCAGAGCGTTGGGCACGAAGGTGCGGTAGATATCCAGCGTCTGCTTGCCCAGGTCCATGTACGTGAGGTAGGCCCGGTGACCGTCCACATTGGTCTCGAACTGATGACCGGCCTGGTCATGGTGGATGGTCAGCGTCTCGCTCATCACTATTCCTCACAGGTCTTGGGCAGACCCTTGCCTTACCAATGGGGTTATTCAGCGCAGGTTCCTCTGCACCACCTCTGCCCCTTGGACAATTGCGCGATCAGGATCGTTCTTGCCGTGGGAGCACCTACAAATAGTAGGCGGCGCGTGCGGGATTGCTCAAGCGGCCCTTGAGAAAATGCCACGCATAGGTTTAATCGACCCTCGCCAGAGGAGCGCAACAGTAGCCTGATGCTCTTTGGGCTATGACGCTGACTGACAGTTAAAGTCACCTTTAGTTCACAAAAAAGTTCCCCAGCTACAACCAGTTGCGTGCGCACCACAGCATGTTCATCGGTTACTCGCAGATCCCGTCCTGGCGAGCTTGCAACGACATTTTTTTTGCAGTTCTTGCGCTCAGTCAGTTTACTTACTACAAGTAATGGGTACTATGTACGCCGGCCAGTTTCTCTTTTCCGAGAGATGGCTCTTTTTATAGAAAGTCCTTGAAGGGGAACACGATGAACAACGTTCTGAAATTCTCTGCTCTGGCTCTGGCCGCCGTTCTGGCTACCGGTTGCAGCAGCGTATCCAAAGAAACCGAAGCTCGCCTGACCGCTACCGAAGACGCAGCAGCTCGCGCCCAAGCTCGTGCAGACGAAGCTTACCGCAAAGCTGACGACGCTCTGGCAGCTGCTCAGAAGGCTCAGCAAACCGCTGACGAAGCCAACGAGCGCGCTCTGCGTATGCTGGACAAAGCCAGCCGCAAGTAATAATCCTCACGGATTGTTATGGAGCCGACCCACCTGTGGGTCGGCTTTTTTTTGCCGTGCAAACAGCCTGCCCGACAAATAAAAAGGGCCTGCACTAAGGCAGACCCCCGCAACACAAGGCACTCGCGCAGGCTTACTGCAATTCGGCCGGAATGCTCGAAACGACCGGCGCTGGTGCACCGGCAGCGGCGGGCACGGCGATCTCGACCGGCATGCCATCTTCGGCGGCCACCACATCTCGCACCATATCCCAGTTCATACGCAAGTTATTGGCCAAGTCGTCACGCTTGAGCAGCGCATTGATCACGGCCGTATGCTTGTCGACCACCGACGGATCGCCGTGGTCATCCAACGGCGTGTGGGCTTCAAGATAGACCTTGCCAGCGCTGATACCGAATTTATAGGGCTCATTCATAATGCGCACAGGCGTGCCCACCGGAACCATCTTCGACAGCTCCAGCACATTGTTGTTGAGCATACGGAAGCAACCATGGCTGGTGCGCATGCCAATGCCGAACTTCTTGTTCGACCCATGGATCAGGTAACCCGGTACACCCAGGGTGAACTTGAACGGCCCCAGGGGGTTGTCCGGGCCGGCGGGCACTACCGCAGGCAGAATATCGCCGTCAGCGGCGTGCTCGGCACGGATCGAGGCCGGCGGGGTCCAGGTGGGGTTGGGCGTCTTGGCGGTGATCTTGGTGTTGGCAATCGGCGAGCCCCACCCTTCCCGACCGATACCCAGCGGGAAGGTGTGTACCACGTTCTGCCCCTTGGGGTAGTAGTACAAACGGTACTCGGCAAGGTTGATGACGATACCCTCGCGCGGGCCAGGCGGCAGGATGTAGCGCGTCGGCAAGACGATCTCGGTACCAGCACCGGGCAGCCACGGGTCGACGCCCGGGTTGGCGGCGATCATCTCCAGATAGCCCAGATCGTTGGCGGTACCGATATCAGCGAAGGTGTCTTCGTATTTGGCCTTGATCACACGGACCTGCCCCACGACGTCCTCACCGGGCGGCGGCAAGGGCAGCTCCAGCGCGAGCGCAGGGCCGGCGACCAACAGGGCAGCCAGGCAGAGGTGACGGGTGACGGCAGGAAAGCGCGACAACATCCGGGAAGTCCTTCGAAAGATCAGTCAAGGGAAACGATTGTACACCTGCCCCGAAACAAGCGGGAGACGTTGGCGGCCTGCCAGATTTTCAGATGATGAAAGGCGCTCAGAGTTCCGGCCATATCGGCCGCATGCCACGCCGCTGGGCGTCGAGGATGGCCTTGCACAACGGGCACAGGCGCCCATCACGATAGATGCTGCGCTCTACCCCAGACCAGCGCGGCTGCGCGGGCAGCAGGCCACCGCACAGGGTACGATCCACCGGTACGCCCAGTTCGAGCTGGCGGGCAGCCAGATGCACACGCACTTCCTGGCAGGCGAACAGGTCAAGTTGTTCGTCAGGCTCGATCAGTTGATAGGCGTACAGGGACCAGGCGGGGCGGGGCATCGGGGGCACTCGAATCGGGGGGCGCAACATTAGCCGAAAGCGGCCCCCGATAAAAGCATCACAACAAGGGTTTTATCGTCGGCCAGGCATTTTCCAGCAGCCGCTGCTGAGCCCCGGCAGCCGGGTGCAGTCCATCGGCCTGCATCATCTCGGGAACACCCCCGACCCCCTCTAGGAAGAACGGCACCAGCGCAACCTTTTTCTGGCTGGCCAGCTGTTCGTACACCTGGGCGAACGCGGTCGTATAGCGCACGCCGTAGTTGGGCGGCAGGCGCATGCCCAACAGCACCACGCGCGCGCCGGCCTCGCGGGTGCGATCGATCATCGAGGCAAGATTTTGTTGCAATTGTGCCGGCGGCTGTCCGCGCAGGCCATCGTTCCCGCCCAGCTCCAGCACCACTAGGTCTGGCTTGTGCGCTGCAAGCAGCGCCGGCAGGCGTGCCTGGCCGCCAGCACTGGTGTCACCGCTGATCGAAGCGTTGACCACTTGAGCGTCGAAACCCTCATCCTTCAGCCGCTGTTGCAGCAGGGTGACCCATCCCTGGCGGGTATCCAGGCCAAAACCGGCGCTGATACTATCGCCGACAACCAGCACGGTTCCTGCCGCCGCCCCTTGGGCCAGGCAACACAAGGCCAGGCCGGCACTCAACCACCACATTCGCATCGGATTCTCCATGGGCCCCAGCATTCTCGTTGCGCAGAACCTTAGCAAAGTGGTCCCCAGCGCGGAAGGCGACCTGACCATCCTCCACGCCCTGTCCCTGGATCTGGTCCAAGGCGACAGCCTGGCTATCGTCGGTGCATCAGGCTCCGGCAAGTCCACCCTGCTTGGCTTGCTCGCCGGCCTCGACCGCCCGAGCGCCGGAAAGGTCGTGCTGGCCGGCAACGACCTCGGCCCGCTGGATGAAGACCAGCGCGCGCGCGTGCGCGCCGAGCACGTCGGTTTCGTGTTCCAGTCGTTTCAACTGCTCGACAGCCTCAATGCGCTGGAAAACGTCATGCTGCCCTTGGAACTGGACGGGCGCCGCGATGCCCGCGAACATGCCCGCAGCCTGCTGGAGCGGGTCGGCCTGGGCAAGCGCTTGAGCCACACCCCACGTCAGCTGTCCGGTGGCGAGCAACAGCGGGTGGCGATCGCGCGAGCCTTCGCCGCGCAGCCTGCCGTGCTGTTCGCCGACGAGCCTACCGGCAATCTCGATAGCCACACCGGCGAGCGCATCAGCGACCTACTGTTCGAGCTCAACCAGGAGCGCGGCACCACCCTGGTGCTGGTGACCCACGACGAACGCCTGGCGCGGCGCTGCCGACGCCTGATCCGCCTGGATGCGGGGCGCCTGGTCGCGCCCCTGGAGCCATGATGAGCCGCCTGTCGTTGATGCGCCTGTGGGCGCTGGCGCTGCGCCAGCTACTGCGTGATGCCCGCGCCAGCGAAGTGCGCGTGCTGTTCTTCGCCTTGCTGGTGGCGGTCGCGGCGAGCACCGCGATCGGTTACTTCGGTGCCCGCCTCAACGGCGCCATGCAGCTGCGCGCCAGCGAATTCCTCGGCGCCGACTTGGTGCTGCAGGGTAGCGCGCCGGCTAGCGAACAGCAGCTCGCAAACGGCTTATCACGGGGCCTGCTGCATGCCAAGGTGGTGGAGTTCACTAGCGTGGTCGGCGCCGAAAACGGCATCCAGCTGTCGAGCATCAAGGCCGTCGATGCCACCTACCCCCTGCGCGGCCAGTTGCGCAGCGCCCCCGCCCCCTTCGGCGCAGAGACAACCGGCGGCGGCCCTGCGCCTGGCCAGGCATGGGTCGAGCCGCGTCTGCTGGTAGCCCTGGGGCTGGGTATTGGCGACAGTATCGATGTCGGCATGAAGACCCTGCGCATAACCCGCGTGCTCACCTATGAGCCCGACCGCGCCAACAACTTCTATAGCCTCACCCCACGCGTGCTGATCAACCTGGCCGACCTGGAAGCCACCGGCGTCATCCAGCCCGGCAGCCGGGTCAGCTACCGCGACCTCTGGCGCGGCGAGCCCGAGGCACTGGCGCAGTACCGCAGGACAATCGAGCCGTCGTTGGCAGCCAACCAGCGCCTGCTCGACACCCGCGACGGCAACCGCCAGATCGGCGGCGCACTGGGCAAAGCCGAGCGCTACCTGAACATGGCCAGTCTGGTGGCGGTGTTGCTGGCTGGCGTGGCCGTGGCGCTCTCGGCCAGTCGCTACGCTGCACGGCGCCTGGACGCCAGCGCCCTGCTGCGCTGCCTTGGCTTGTCGCGCCAGCAGACCCTGGGCCTGTACTGCCTGCAACTGGCCATGCTCGGCGTGGTCGCCGCACTGGGCGGTGCGCTGCTCGGCTGGTTGGCTCAACTGGGCCTGTTCCGCTTGCTCGAAGGCTTGCTGCCGAGCCAGGTGCCGCCAGGCGGCCTGACCCCGGCGCTGGCCGGCATCGGCACTGGCCTGGTGGCCCTGGCCGGGTTCGCCCTGCCGCCACTGGCGGCACTTGGCCGGGTACCCCCGCTGCGGGTACTGCGCCGTGACCTGTTGCCGATTCCACCCAGCAGTTGGCTGGTGTATGGCGCCGCCTTGCTCGCCCTCGGCCTGATCATGTGGCGCCTGAGCCTGGACCTGCTGCTCACCTTCGCCTTGCTCGGCGGCGGCCTGATCGCCGCACTGGTGCTCGGTGGCCTGTTGCTGCTCGGGCTACGTAGCCTACGCCAGTTGCTGGCTGGCGCCCCCCTGCCCTGGCGCCTGGGCCTTGGGCAATTGCTGCGTCACCCGCTGGCAGCGGCCGGGCAGGCCCTGGCCTTTGGCCTGATTCTGCTGGCCATGGGCTTGGTCGCGCTGTTGCGCGTCGAACTACTGGACAACTGGCAGGCACAACTGCCCAAGGACGCGCCCAACCATTTCGCCCTGAACATCCTGGCCGACGATCGCCAGGCGTTCGCCGAACGCCTGGCACAGCTCAACGCCAGCTCGGCACCGCTGTACCCGGTAATCCCTGGCCGCCTCACGCAGATCAACGACCAGCCGGTGCGTCAGTCCGTGAGCAAGGAGTCCACGGGCGAACGCGCCGTGCAACGCGACCTCAGCTTGACCTGGACCGCCGAAATGCCCCAGGGCAATGCCCTGACCGCTGGCAGCTGGTGGCAGCAAGCCCCGAGCCCAGACGCGGTGCCCGGTGTGTCAGTCGAGGCGCAGTTGGCGCAAAGCCTCAAGCTGCAACTGGGCGACCTGCTGACCTTCGACATCGCCGGCCAGCAGCGCCAGGCGCGGGTCAGCAGCCTGCGCACGGTGCACTGGGACAGTTTCCAGCCGAACTTCTACATGATTTTCCAGCCCGGCACACTGCAAGGCTTGCCCACCACCTACCTCACCAGCTTCTACCTGGCGCCCGGCCATGATTCGGAGGTGGTCGCGCTGTCACGGGCCTTCCCGGCAGTGACTATCCTGCAAGTCGATGCCCTGCTCGCGCAACTGCGCAGCATCCTCGCGCAAGTGACGCTGGCGGTGGAGTACGTGCTGCTGTTCGTGCTGGCAGCCGGGATGGCCGTCCTATTCGCCGGGCTGCAAGCCACGCTGGACGAACGCATCCGCCAAGGTGCGCTGCTGCGCGCGCTGGGGGCGGCGCGCCCGTTGCTGGTGACGGCACGGCGCATTGAGTTCGGCTTGCTCGGGGCAGTCAGCGGCTTGTTGGCTGCGCTCGGCTGCGAGCTGATCACATGGGCCTTGTACCGCTATGCCTTCGATCTGCAATGGGCGCCACACCCATGGCTGCTTTTGCTGCCACTGGCAGGCGCGGTACTGGTAGGTGGGGCCGGCGTCCTAGGCACTCGCCGCGCGCTGAATGCAGCACCGCTGGCGGTGCTGCGCGAGGGATGAGGCTGGAGTGCGTGCAGCCCCCTCGCAAACCCAGTGCTAGGGGGTATAGCGAATGCTGTTGACGTACCAGGTCGCTTCACCGGTAGGCGTATTCACACGCACTTCATCGCCCTCTTCTTTCTTGAGCAGTGCGCGGGCCATGGGCGAGTCGATGGAGATGTAATCGTTACGCCCATGGATCTCGTCATAGCCAACGATGCGAAAACTCAATTGTTCGCCGTCGTCGTTCTCGATTTCCACCCAGGCACCAAAGAACACCTTGCCTTCCTGCTGGGGTGAATAGCTGACCACCTTGACGTCTTCCAGGCGCTTGCGCAGATAACGTACACGCCGGTCGATCTCGCGCAGCAGTTTCTTGTTGTACTGGTAATCGGCATTCTCGCTGCGGTCGCCCAGCGAGGCCGCCCAAGTCACTTTCTGGGTGATCTCCGGGCGATAGACCCGCCACAGATGGTCGAGCTCCTTTTTCAGAGCCTCGTGTCCTTGCGTGGTGATGATGTTGGTGCTCAACGGCGTTCTCCTCAGTGCATCCACAGCAGGCGCCAGGCGCCTGCCGAGTGACCGAGCTTAGCGAAAAAACAGCCGTTCAACGACGGGTGATCAAACCTTGGCGCGCAATGCGGGTGAGTTGACCGATCACCTCGGCAGCATCTTGTGCAGCCGGTGCCTGGATCACCGCCAGGTCGAAACGGTCGTTGCCGTACTGCTGCAACTGCGCGCAGGTCTCGTAGAACTGAATGAGGAAGGCACGTGCCTGACCCTTGCGACGGGAGAAACCGTCAAGGTTGCGCAGCAAAGTCGGTTGGTGCTGGCCACCGAGCAGAATGCGCGGTGTACGGGAGGCCTGGTCTTTAGGCAGGGGGGTTAGGCAAACACTGGTACGTGGACAACTCATGGAGTCTCTCTCGCCTCGCTGATCCCGCTGGGCAGCGGTGGGAGGCGTCACCGAACCAGCGCTTTAGCGGTATTTCGGAAGACCCGGTGGGGCCAAACCTGCGCCCCGCAAGTAGCTGTTTAAATCGGCGCAATCGGTATGCTAGAGCCTGGAGCCATAAGTTACAAGCCACAAGCTGCAAGTTGATCACATGACCGACTTGCAGCTTATGGCTTGCCGCGATGACTCAGCGAGCGATCAGGCGATCCAGCGACAGGCGACCAGCGCCCTCGATCAGCACCGCGACGCTACCAGCCAGCAATGCCAGGGCGAACTCGTAGCCGTTGTTGGACATGAACAGACCATTTCCAATATGCACCGAGAAAATCGCCACGATCAGCGTGACGCTCAACGCCAGGGCTGCCGGGCGGGCCAACAGGCCAATCACCAGGGCCAGGCCGCCAAAGAACTCGGCGCTGCCGGAGAGCAGAGCCATCAAGTAGCCGGGCGCCAGGCCGATGCTTTCCATCCACTGGCCAGTGCCCTCCAGACCATAGCCACCAAACAGACCGAAGAGTTTCTGTGCCCCGTGGGCCATGAAGATGATCCCGACCAAGATGCGCACGACACTGAGACCGTAGCCGGCGCGGGTGTTCAGCAGAGATTTGATGGCGTTGCTCATGATGTTGCTTCCTTGTTCAAACGGGGAGGTAAGTGTTGATGAGCGCCATCTTAATCAATTCATCGAATAAGAAAATCGCAAAAAACCCGTTTAAACAATCGATAAAATAGATTTGTTATCGCTTACTACCCCGCTCCAGCGCAGCGCGTTCACGATTGAACGCCAGGTAATACTTGTTCACGCTGTTGACGAAGTTCACTGGCCCCATGCCCACCTGTTCCATGGCGATACGTTCGGTCTGGAAAAACCACTGGTTGCCATTGAGCCCGCGCCGACGGGCTTCGGTGCGCATGGCCTGCACCCGCTCAGGCCCCAGGTTGTAGGCCGCGAGGATGAATGCCATGCGCTCGCGCTCGTTGATCGTGGGGCTGGCGAAGAACTTGCGACGGATCAGCGCCAGGTAGCGGGCACTGGCCTGGACATTGCCATCGAGCGTGCTTGTGTTGCTCACCCCCACCCGCTGCGCGGCCGATGGGGTGATCTGCATCAGCCCGTGGGCGCCGCCGGTGCCGCGCGCCTTGGTGTCGAGACTGGACTCCTTGAACGCCAGGGCAGCCAGGTTCAACCAGTCGATCTGCTGATCGGCGCCGTGCTTTTGCAACACAGGGCGCAGCGCCGCCAGACGCTGGCGGTCCTGGCGCGCCAAAGGGTTGTGCACCCGGTACTGACGACGGTAAATGCGCTCGAAAGCCGCATCCTGGTTGTCCGGTGCGCGGTAACCGGCCAGAAAACGGTCCACCGCAGCGCGGAACATCGGCGCATCCTGACGCACGTACCAGCGCATGGCGCCGGGCTGGGCGAGGCGTAGCTTGCTGTCCAGGCGCAGGCGCGGCATCACCCGCGCCCAACGCTGGGCAATCGGCCGCTCGACCACGGTGAGCGGGTAGATCCCGGCCTGAACCATCTCCAACACATCCTCCACCGCCAGCGTCGGGTCGACCCACTCGACCTTGATCGGCGCCCGCTTGCGCAGGGCCAGTTGCTGATTGATAGACTCGATCGCCGCCCCCGCGGCACTGGCGCTGGTCAAGGCAACCGTACGCCCCGACAACTGCTCCACCCGGCTATAGGCGCGCTCGCCCTTACGCCCGACCAACAGCAACGGCACCTGGTCGACCACCGGCGCGCTGGCCGCGACCCCGTGCACCAACGCCGGGTCAAGCAACTCGCCGGGGGCAGCCAGATCGCCCTCGCCACGCTGCAATGCACCAAGCAGTTGCTCCTTGGCGCGAGGAATGATCTTCAAGGTCAATTCCTGGCCATCGCCGACCCGGGCATTGAGCGAGTGCTCCAAGGCTCGCAGCCGATAGTACTCGACACCCACCGGCTCGCCTTTGACCTCGCCGGAACTGTTGCGGCTCTGATTGACCAGTACCCGCAGTACCCGGCTCGAACGTATCTGCTCAAGATCGCGCACCTGGCTCGCAGGCAGGTGCTGCTGCGGACCTGGCTCGGCGGCTTGCGCTTGCACGATGGCCAGTAGCCCCAACAGCAGCAATGGAAATAGTCGCAGCATGGAAACAGAGGTCCGAGGGGCGGTAGGCGCGCACTCCATACAGAAGTTCGCTAGGTGATGAAGACGCTTAAAGACCACGGCAAACGTTTGAGGTTCTTGGCTTTTTGGCGTTTTCCCGGTTTTTGCTATGCTGGCCGCCCTGCGGCACGAGGTAGCACCATGCAACTGATCGATATCGGCGTCAACCTGACCAACAGCAGTTTCCACGAGCAACAGGCGGCCGTGGTCGAGCGCGCGGTACACGCGGGCGTCGTGCAGATGGTCCTGACCGGTACCAGCCTGGAGGTCAGCCACCAGGCGCTGGCCCTGTGCGAACAGCTGGATGCTTCGGGCCAACGCCTGTTCAGCAGCGCCGGGGTACATCCCCATGACGCCAGCCATTGGAGCACCGACAGCGTACGTCAGTTACGCCAGTTGCTGATCCAACCGCGGGTCAAGGCTGTGGGTGAGTGCGGCTTGGACTTCAACCGCGACTTCTCCCCTCGCCCAGCCCAGGAAAAAGCCCTGGAGGCGCAATTGGCCTTGGCCGCCGAACTACGCCTGCCGGTGTTCCTGCACGAACGCGAAGCCAGTGACCGGCTGCTGGCAATCCTCAAGGCGTACCGCGACCAACTGCCCGCCGCCGTGGTGCATTGTTTTACCGGCGAACGCAAGGCGCTGTTCGCCTACCTGGACCTTGACCTGCACATCGGCATCACCGGTTGGATCTGCGATGAGCGCCGTGGCACACACCTGCACCCGCTGGTCAGCAGCATCCCCAGCGGCCGGCTCATGCTCGAAAGCGATGCGCCTTACCTGCTGCCACGCAGCCTGCGCCCGAAACCGAAAAACGGCCGCAACGAGCCAGCATTCCTGGTCGAGGTGCTGCATGAAGTGGCCCGTCACCGTGGCGAAACGCCCGAGCAGCTCGCCGCTCACACCAGCGCCTGCGCCCGAGCGTTCTTCGACCTACCCGCGATTTCTTGATACACATCAAGGCACCCCCTGACATAGGCGGACACAATGATGGCACCTTGCCAACAATCCGTCCGCCAACTCAGAGAAGACCTACCATGGGTGCCTGGCTTAGCAATGTTTCCCTGAAGTACAAGTTCTGGGCCGTCAATGCGGTGGCGTTCGTCACCACCCTGCTGCTGGTGCTGTATGCCGTGCACCTGGAGCAACAAGCGCGCGCCAACAGTGCCCAAACCATGGCCCAGGCCCAAGCGCAGTTGCTGAGCACCTGGCCGGCCGGGCAACCCTTGCCCGCCCAAGCCAACCTGGTTACCTGGCGCACAGGGCAAACGCCGCAGTTCGCAGGCGCCCCCCTCGAAGCCCTGCGCAATGCCCAGGGCTGGGTGGATTTACCCGCCGCCTCGATCCTCGGCGATAACCCGGCCGTCGGTGCCCAGGTGTTCGGCCAAGGCGAGCAGCGCCTGGCGGTGATCGCCCAGGCGCCAAGCCTGAGCCAGGTATTTTTCGATCGCTTCAGCAACTACGCGCTGTGCGTGCTGATCCTCATGCTGGCGATGCTGGGTGCCTCGCAGCTACTGATCCGCTTCCTGCTCAGCCAACTCAATACCCTCAAGGACGTGATGCTGCACGTCGAGCGCACCGGTGATCTGTCGGCACGGGTTCCGCTGGCCTGTGGTGACGAGGTCGGCCAGATGGCCGGTGCCTTCAATGCCATGCAGGCGACCTACCATCGGGTGGTCAACACCGTGGCGCGCACCGCCGCGCAGCTCGACTCGGGTGCCGCACGCCTGGCCGGGAGCATGGATGAGGTACGCCACGGCATGATCGGCCAGCAAAGCGAGACCGACCAGGCCGCCACTGCGATCAACGAAATGACCGCCACTGTGCACCACATCGCCCAGCACGCTGGCGCCACCCGCGACCTCTCACAAACCGCCGACACGCTGGCCGGCAGTGGCCAGGCAGTGGTCAGTCGCGTGCAGGATTCGATTGCCAGCCTGTCCAGCGGCGTACAACAGACCGCTGAAATGATCCGGCAATTGGCCGACGACAGCCAGAAGATCAACGGTGTCGTCGGGGTGATCCACAGCATCGCCGAACAAACCAACCTGCTCGCCCTCAACGCCGCTATCGAAGCCGCCCGCGCCGGCGACCTGGGCCGTGGTTTCGCCGTGGTCGCCGACGAGGTACGAAACCTGGCCAAACGCGTGCAAACCTCGACCGACGAGATCACCACGATGGTTTCCGACCTACAGTCTGGCACCCGCGATGCCGTGGACTTCATGCAGGAAAGCTCGTTCAAGGCCGATGATTGCGTGCGCCAGGCCCAGGAGGCCGGCGAGGCACTGGCCGAGATCACCAGCGCGGTGGCGCAGATGCGCGAAAGCAACACGCAGATCGCCGTGGCCGCCGAACAGCAGAGCCAGGTGGCCGAAGAGATGAACCGCGCAGTGGTAAGCATTCGCGATGTCACCGAGCAAACCGTACAGCAGACGGTGGGCTCGGCCACCACCAGCAGCGAGCTGGCGACCCTGGCCGGCGAGCTGAACAAGGTGATTGGCCAACTCAAGCTCTAGCGCCCTGCCCTGCAAACACGCTGTTCACGTTTGACGGCGCGCCGTGGCGGCCGCCAAACGTGCACACGGTTGCGCCACTGAGCACCCCGAACACCACGCTATGACCATCATAGCCAACCTCGATTGGCCCGCTCTGGGTGGCAGCACTAAGCTTGGACCATGTCTGAGAGGAACTGTCCATGAGCAAACGACTGCCCAACCTCCCCGCCTGGCAATGGCGCGGCTATCACCATAATCACCGCCACCCGGCCAACCTGGTTCTGCACCTGATTGCCGTCCCACTGTTCATCATCGGCGCGTTGCTGGTGCTGTCGGGGCTGTTCGACCTAGATCTCGTGCAAATCGCGGTCGGCCTGATTGCCCTGGTTGCAGGGCTAGGCCTACAGCGCCAGGGTCATCGCCTGGAAGCCGAGCAACCCGAGCCCTTCGCCAACCGTCAGGATGCGATACAACGGCTACTGACCGAGCAATTCATCACGTTCCCCCGCTTCGTGCTCAGCGGCGCGTGGTGGAAAGCGTGGCGGGAACGGCATCAGCATCGACCTTGAGGGTGAACGCAGGCTCTGAGCGGCTTTTCATCAGGCAAACACGGTGACCGTTTGCCGACTCAATGCCACCAGTTCACCCTCGGCGCTCCACAGCGCGGCAGCGGCGTGCCCATAGCCATCTCTCGCGTGTTCGGTCTCAACCACATAACGGCACCAGTCCAGCGTCGAAAGCGGCGGCGCAGGTTGAATGAACTCGATGGTCCACGTCAGCGTACTACCAGCCGCCGGCTGCTTGAGATGCGGCAGCAAGCTCGGCGGCCAGGCATCAACCAGCGCCAGTACATGGGCCGCTTCGAGCGGTGCCTCTTCGATATCGCGCAAGCGCACCCAGCCGCCCATCTGGCGTGAAGTGTCACCACTGAACGGCAAGCCACCCACTGCCCAGCGTAACGCCACATGGCGCATGAATGCCGGGGTGACCCCTTGGATGAAGGGAAGCTCTGGCGCGGCGTGTTCAAGCGGGGTGATCGGCGCCGCGGGGTGCGCCTCGACCGCCACGACCGAGGGCCGTCCAGCGCCAAAACTGCCCTGCATCAGCGTGACAACCTGGCCATTTTGCAGCGCCCGACCCAGTAGCGTGCTAACCGCCTTGCCCTCGCGCAGCACCTCCACTTCCAGGCTGATCGGCACCTCGGGCGTCGCCGGGCCAACAAAGGTGATGGCCAGCGAACGCACCGGACGCTCATCACCCAGCTTTAGACGCATCGCCTCATACAGCATGGCCGCCATCAAGCCGCCGAACACCGCGCGCCCTTGGGCCCAGTCGGACGGCACGCTGAGCGCATCAGGGTGAGCACGCACTGCGGCGAGCAACTCGGTAAAGTTCATGGGCATTGGCTCCAGGGCAAAAGTCTTGATCTTAAACAGCTACCCCGGACTCGGCAGCCCGCATATCGGTCATTTGCAGGGGCTATCGACGCGCCAACGCCTTGCTCAACGCCTCTAGGATGATGTCGGACCGAGCCTGGGCTGCTTGCAGTTCGTGCTCCCAGTCGACCTTGCAGGCGGCCAGATCGGCATGCGCGGGCACCTGCTGCAACCACTGCCAACGGTCATGCCAGTCCCCCAGTACCGCTTGGGCTTTCTTGAGCAGACCTTTGAGCTTGGGCCCGGCATGCTGCAACTGCGGATAGGCTTCATCGCCGTAGCGCACACGCTTGATCAGCAGGCGCATGCGGTGACGATCATGCTCTGGATCGTGCAGTGCTGCGCTCAGTTTTTTCCATTGCTTTTCCAGGCGCTTGTCGATGCGTAGGCGCAACCGCCGCACCAGGCCTTCACGCTCCGCCGCACGCAGAAACACGCTGAACGCGTCGAGAATCATCAATACCCGCGTAAGCTGCGCACTCCCCGCCACACTGGCAAAGCGCTCAGCCTGGCCGTCCAAGCGTCGCTGACCGGCCTGCTGCTGACCGCGAGCAATCAGTTGCGCAGCCAGCACCTCTTGGTCACGCAGCGGCGTTGTCAGGGCCCCCAACGAGCGGGCCGCCTGCTCGAGCTGATCGACCCCAGGCAGACCGCGCAGGGGCCGCAACAGACTGCGCAAACGCCGCACGCTGGTGCGCAGGTCGTGTAGCGCCTCGCTATCGGTATTGGCCGCCAGGCGCTCGCGGCAGGCCAGCAGGCGCACCTGCAAGGCAATGACTTGCCCTACGACGTGGTCGAGCATCGCGGCCATCTAGCACTCCTCGGTCAACGTCCGGCACGCGATTCACGAATATAGAAACGCGCCTTCTCCGCCTTGGCGGTGCAGCTGTCATAGCCCTCCAGCTGTTGCTGAGTCTTGGCCCCGGTGAGCAGCGACAAGGCCTTGGCGTAACTGACGGCACCGGCAAAACCTTCGGACTTGGCCAGGTCCAGCTCTTTCCAGGCGGCATCCAGTTGGGTCGCACAGCTTTCGCGATAGGCCGTCTTGCCAGCGCAGCCAGCCAAGGCCAGGGCAATCAGAGGAACGGTGATCCAGGCTTTCATGGGGGTAACCTCGAAGAAGGGTAACGGTATGGCCGTTCGACGCTGCGGCAAACGAAAAGTGCCCTGCTCAGCGTAGCCCAGCACGCGCTGCATTGAAGCGCAGCCAGCATCCGTGCATTGTGGGCGCATGGTGGCATGAACGCAGGGGAATAGCATGAGCAAACGCGTGGCATTGGTGCTGGGATCGGGCGGCGCCCGGGGGTACGCGCACATTGGCGTGATCGAGGAAATCGAACGACGCGGCTACGAAATCGCCTGCATTGCCGGATGCTCCATGGGCGCGGTGGTCGGCGGTATCTATGCGGCCGGCAAATTGGATGAGTATCGGCGCTGGATCGAGAGCCTGGACTACCTTGACGTGCTGCGCCTGGTGGATGTCAGCTTCCGCTTGGGCGCGATCCGTGGCGACAAAGTGTTCGGACAAATCCGCAAGATCGTCGGCGACATCAACATTGAGCAACTGCGCATCCCCTACACCGCCGTGGCCGCCGACCTCACCAACCAGCAGGAGATCTGGTTCCAGGAAGGCTGTCTACATCAGGCCATGCGCGCCTCGGCGGCGATTCCCAGCCTGTTCACCCCGGTGGTACAAGGTAACCGCATGCTGGTGGACGGGGGGATTCTCAATCCGCTGCCGATCGTGCCGGTGGTTTCCAGCCATTGCGACTTGATCATCGCCGTGAACCTCAACGCCACCAACCAGAAGCAGTATCAACTGCCGGTGATCGAACGGCCCGCGGCCTTCCGCATGCGCTTCGACGCACTGATCGACTCGCTGGGCTCGCGCTTGCCCTTTCGCCGCAAGCCTGCCGAGCAGCTCCTGCGCCTGGATCAGGAGATCAGTGCCGAAGGCCTGGCTCCGCCCAATCCCTGGCTGGCCGAAGGCGCCGCGCCTGAAGCCCAGCAACCGGCAGCAGCGCCCGAGAGTGAAGGCGCGCCAAAATCAGCAACCGGCTCGTTCATCATCGACAACGTCGGGCCCGCATCGCTACTTGACTTGATCAACCAAAGCTTCGAGGTGATGCAGACATCGCTGGCACAGTACAAGATCGCGGGTTATCCGCCTGATGTACTGATCAACGTACCCAAGCGCGTCTGCCGCTTTTTCGAGTTCTACAAGGCGCCCGAGCTGATCGCCCTGGGGCGGGAAATTGCCAGGGATACCTTGGACAGCCACGAGGGCGTAAGGCACTAGCCCGCCCACACGGTCTGCAAGAGGCCAGTACCGACTGATGCCAGAAACGCAACAGGCCGCATAAGCGGCCTGTTGCGTCATTGCTGCACCACTCAGTAGCGCGTGATGTCAGCTTTGCCTTCCAGCAGCTTGCGGTACGCCGCGAAGTCCTGGGAGCCCGCACGCGAGGCGAGGTAGCGGCGAATTTGCGCCTTCTCTTCCTCGGTCGCGGCGGCGCCTTCGTTGACACCCCTGAGCTGTAGCACGACCAGGCTGCCATCGGACTGGACCACGCTGGCGTAAACCGGCTTGTCCTTGGACTCAGGCTTGCCCAGACGGAACACCGCCTGCAACTGCGCAGGGTCGATGCCGTCCTGGCCGCGGGTGACCGCTTCCTGGACTTTCCAGTTCTGGCTGGCAGGCTTGACCGAGCCGTCACGCAGACCGGCGATCAGCTTGTCGGCCTTGGCCTTGAGTTCGGCGGTCGCCTTCTCCTTGGCCAGGTGCTCGCTGATGTTCTTCGCAACGGCCTCCAGCGGCAGTTGCTCAGGCTTGCGGTGTTCCTTGACGCGCAGCACCACCACCGTCTCCGGGTCCAACTCGATGCTGTTGCTGTTAGCGCCTTCGTCCATCACTTCTTCGCTGAATGCAGCCTGGATCACGGCGCGATTGGCGGTAACGCCCTCGCCCCCCTCACGGCCGAACGGCGCCGAGGTGTGCACCTTGAGATTCAGGTCCTGGGCCGGCTGGGCCAGGTCGGACGCCTCGAAAGCGGAGTCCTGGAGCTGCTTGGTCGCCTCGACAAAACGCTGCTCCACTTGCTGGGTCTTCAGCTCGTGGGTCAGCTTGTCCTTGAGGCTGGCAAAGCTTGGGACATCCGGCGCCTGCACGCCCAGCAGCTTGATCAGGTGATAGCCGAATTCGGTACGCACCGGCGCGGACACCTGATCCTTGTTCAGCTTGTATAGCGCGTCCTCGAAGGCTGGGTCATAGACACCAGGGCCTGCGAAACCGAGGTCGCCACCGGTGTTGGCCGAGCCTGGGTCCTGGGAGAATTCCTTGGCCAGCTTGGCAAAGTCTTCACCCTTGCCCAGACGCTGCTGGATCTCTTCGATACGGGCCTTGGCCTGGGCATCGCTGGTCTTGTCGTTAACCTCGATCAGGATGTGCGCAGCATGACGCTGCTCGGCAAGGTTGGCGATTTCTTTCTCGTACAGCGCCTTGAGTTCGTCATCGCTGACTTTGACCTGATCAAAGAACGCCGCCTTCTTCAGCTCGACATAGTCGATGACCACCTGGTCGGGAGTCATGAACTCCTTGGCGTGCTGGTCGTAGTGGGCCTTGACCTCCTCGTCACTCACCTTGATGGCGGCCGGGTCGGCCTTGAAGGTCAGCGAGGCGAAATCACGGGTCTGCTTCTCCAGTCGCGCGAATGCCTCTACCTGCTTGTCGGTCACGAAACTGCTGCCGGCAATGCCGGTACGCAGCTGGCCGATCAGCATTTCCTGAGCGAGCATTTCGCGGAACTGCATGCGCCCGTAGCCCATCTGGCGAATGACCGAGTCGAAGCGCTCGGCGCTGAACTTACCATCGACCTGGAACTCCGGCGTCTGCAGGATCAATTGATCCAAGGCGGCGTCGGAGAACGCGAACTTGGCATCTTCGGCGCCCTGCAACAGCAGCTTGCGTTCGATCAGCCCTTTGAGCGCAGCCTCGCGCAGCATTTTCTCGTCCAACAGGGCAGGGTCGAATTCCTTGCCCAGTTGTTGCATCAGCTGACGGCGCTGCATGTCGACGGCCTGGCTCAGCTCATTCTGGCTGATGGTCTGGCCGTTCACCTTGGCGGCGTCCTGGCTATGGCTGGCTGCCTGGAAGATGGCCTCGAAGCCCGTCAACGCCATCAACACGACGATGAGGCCAATGATGGTCTTGGCAATCCAACCTTGTGAATTGTCCCTGATATTTTGCAGCATGCGTCCCCCAGAAACGGTTGTACCACTGCGTCGACAACCGCGGAGCGTGGGTAGAGTCCTGATAGAAGAAAGGCGCATCCAGTGGATGCGCCTTTTCGAAGCGAGCGTGCCAGCGGGAACGTTTGCGACCCGCCGTCACGCGGTCGGCTCAGGCATGGCCCGGGCCGGCTGAAAGACGACTTAGTTGACGGCGTCTTTCAGGCCTTTGCCAGCTTTGAAACCTGGAACCTTGGCAGCGGCGATCTTGATTGCCTTGCCGGTTTGAGGGTTACGGCCAGTGCGCTCTGCGCGCTCTTTGACCGAGAAAGTACCGAAGCCAACCAGAACGACGTCGTCGCCTGCTTTCAGGGCACCGGTCACGGAGTCGATCACAGCATCCAGAGCCTTGCCAGCGGCAGCCTTGGAAATGTCAGCAGATACGGCGATAGCGTCAATCAGTTCCGACTTGTTCACTCTAAGTCCCCTTATATCTCTATTGAGTTTGTTTCTAAGTATGTAATGAAAAGCTTATGAAACGAGCGTTAGGTGGCCTGGTGACAATGGCGTGGCGCTTTATAGCAAGGCCCCGAAAATGCTGTCAACCAAAGCCCCCCAACGGAATACGTACTAGTGCGTGCTAATTCTTTCCTTAGCATCGCCGTCGCGCTTTTCATCTTTCGCGACAATCTCCGGAGCCACATCTGGCAAGGGCTCCGGCGCGTATTGCAGCGCAATTTGGAGGACTTCGTCAATCCATTTGACCGGTTTGATCTGAAGATCCTGCTTGATGTTTTCTGGAATTTCCTTGAGATCGCGCACGTTCTCCTCAGGAATGATCACTGTCTTGATGCCGCCACGGTGCGCGGCCAGCAATTTTTCCTTCAACCCACCAATGGCCAGTACCTGCCCACGCAGGGTGATTTCACCGGTCATTGCCACATCGGCACGCACCGGGATCTGGGTAAGAGCCGACACCAATGCGGTGCACATGCCAATGCCCGCGCTCGGACCATCCTTTGGGGTGGCCCCTTCGGGCATGTGGATGTGAACGTCGTGCTTCTCGTGGAAATCTGCGGCGATCCCCAGGCTACGCGCACGGCTACGCACTACCGTCTGCGCGGCCGTGATCGACTCGACCATCACGTCACCGAGCGAACCGGTCTTGATCAACTGGCCCTTGCCAGGGATGACCACCGACTCGATGGTCAGCAGCTCGCCGCCCACTTGGGTCCAGGCAAGGCCGGTGACCTGGCCGATCTGATCCTGCTGCTCGGCCAAGCCATAGCGGAACTTGCGTACGCCCAGCAGGTGCTCGAGCTGCTCGCCCGTGACCTTGACCTTCACCTGTTTCTGCCCGGTGTGCTCCTTGACCACCTTGCGGCAGACCTTGGCGATCTGCCGCTCAAGACCCCGCACGCCGGCTTCGCGGGTGTAATAACGGATGATGTCGCGAATCGCCGAGACATCGACCTGCAACTCGTCTTTCTTCAGACCGTTGGCCTTGACCTGCTTGGGCACCAGGTACTTGACCGCGATGTTGATCTTCTCGTCCTCGGTGTAACCCGGCAGGCGGATGACTTCCATACGGTCAAGCAGCGCCGGCGGGATGTTCATCGAGTTCGAGGTGCACAGGAACATCACGTCCGAGAGGTCGTAGTCGACCTCCAGGTAGTGGTCGTTGAAATTATGGTTTTGCTCGGGGTCAAGCACTTCCAGCAGCGCCGAGGCCGGGTCGCCACGCATGTCGCTGCCCATCTTGTCGATCTCGTCGAGCAGGAACAGCGGGTTACGCACGCCCACCTTGGTCATTTTCTGAATCAGTCGGCCCGGCATCGAACCGATGTAGGTGCGGCGGTGACCACGGATCTCGGCCTCGTCACGCACGCCACCGAGGGCCATGCGCACGAACTTGCGGTTGGTGGCGGCAGCAATCGACTCGGCCAGCGAGGTCTTGCCTACACCAGGCGGACCGACCAGGCACAGCACCGGACCGCGAATCTTCTTCACGCGCTTCTGCACGGCGAGGTATTCAAGGATGCGCTCCTTGACCTCCTCCAAGCCGTAGTGGTCCGAATCGAGGATCTCTTCAGCCTTGGCCAAGTCCAGACGCACTTTGCTCTGCGCCTTCCACGGCACCTGAACCAACCAGTCGAGGTACGACCGCACCACGGTGGCCTCGGCGGACATCGGCGACATCTGCTTGAGCTTGTTGAGTTCGGCCTGAGCCTTGGTGAGGGCGTCTTTAGGTAAACCAGCGGCCTCGATGCGCTTTTTCAGCTCTTCGATTTCGTTGTGGCCTTCGTCGCCGTCACCGAGCTCTTTCTGAATGGCCTTCATCTGCTCATTCAGGTAGTACTCGCGCTGGCTGCGCTCCATTTGTTTCTTGACCCGACCGCGAATGCGCTTCTCGACCTGCAGCAGGTCGATTTCTGCATCCAGCAGGGCCAGCACGTGCTCGACGCGGCTCTGCAGGTCGACGATCTCGAGGATTTCCTGCTTCTGCTCGATCTTCAGGGCCATATGGGCGGCCATGGTATCAACCAGACGGCCCGGCTCTTCGATGCTGTTGAGCGAGGACAGCACTTCAGCGGGGACTTTCTTGCCCAGCTGCACGTATTGCTCGAACTGCGAGAGCAGCGTGCGCACGAATACCTCGGACTCGCGCTCGGCGGCCTCGGTTTCATCGATCAGGCTCACCTGGGCCCGCACATGCCCTTCGACCTCGACAAAGCGCTCGACCGCGCCGCGCTGCTCGCCCTCGACCAGCACCTTGACGGTGCCATCGGGCAGCTTGAGCAGTTGCAGAACGGTGGCAATGGTGCCGACGCGGTACAGGGCGTCTTCGCCCGGATCGTCGTCAGCGGGGTTCTTCTGGGCCAGCAGGAGGATCTGCTTCTCGCCCGTCATCGCAGCCTCAAGGGCTTCGATGGACTTCTCACGCCCCACGAACAGCGGGATAACCATATGCGGATAGACGACGACGTCGCGCAATGGCAAAAGAGGCAAGTCGAGGGTGGTCTTCATGATTTCGCCTCTACAGCGGCCTTGTGGCCGGAAACCGGTGGAAATAGTGCTTGGGGCTAATGTGGGGGCAGCCCCCGGAAAATACAAGCGCCGAGTCCCAGAAATGCAAAAAGGGGCCAAAGGCCCCTTCCTGCTTGGCTAACCCCTACCCAATCAGGCGTCGGGGGCGGCCTTGGCTTGCGGCTCGCTGTTCTCGTAGATCAGCAGCGGCTGTGATGCGCCATCGATGACACTCTCGTCGATCACCACCTTGCTGACGTCCTTCTGCGAAGGAATCTCGTACATGGTGTCGAGCAGCACGCCTTCGAGGATCGAACGCAGGCCACGGGCGCCAGTCTTGCGCTCCAGGGCCTTGCGCGCAACGGCCTTGAGCGCATCGCTGCGGAACTCCAGGTCGACGCTTTCCATCTCGAACAGCTTGGCGTACTGTTTGGTCAGGGCGTTCTTCGGCTCGGTGAGGATCTGCATCAATGCAGCCTCATCCAGCTCGTCGAGCGTGGCCAGTACCGGCAGACGACCGACGAATTCCGGGATAAGGCCGAACTTGACCAGATCGTCCGGCTCGACCTCACGCAGCGACTCGCCGACTTTCTTGCCTTCTTCCTTGCTGCGCACTTCGGCGCCAAACCCGATACCACCTTTGGTGGAGCGGTTCTGGATGACCTTTTCCAGACCCGAGAAAGCGCCACCGCAAATGAACAGGATGTTGCGGGTGTCGACCTGCAGGAACTCCTGTTGCGGGTGCTTGCGACCACCTTGCGGCGGGACGGAAGCCACGGTGCCTTCGATCAGTTTCAACAGCGCCTGCTGCACGCCCTCGCCCGAGACGTCACGGGTGATGGACGGGTTGTCCGACTTGCGCGAGATCTTGTCGATCTCGTCGATGTAGACGATGCCCATCTGGGCCTTTTCCACGTCGTAGTCGCACTTCTGCAGCAGTTTCTGAATGATGTTCTCGACGTCTTCACCCACGTAACCGGCTTCGGTCAGGGTGGTGGCGTCAGCGATGGTGAACGGTACGTTCAACAGGCGTGCAAGGGTTTCGGCGAGCAGGGTCTTGCCCGAGCCCGTCGGCCCGATCAGCAGGATGTTGCTCTTGCCGAGTTCGACGTCGTCGCCCTTCTTGTCACGCTGGTTCAGGCGCTTGTAGTGGTTATACACCGCTACGGCAAGCACCTTTTTAGCGCGCTCCTGACCAATGACGTACTGGTCCAGGATTGTGCTGATTTCTTTCGGCGAAGGTAGTTTGTGCGCGCTGCTCTCGGCCTGGGCTTCCTGCACCTCCTCACGGATGATGTCGTTGCACAGGTCGACGCACTCGTCGCAGATAAATACCGAGGGGCCGGCAATCAACTTGCGCACTTCATGCTGGCTTTTGCCGCAGAAGGAGCAATAGAGCAATTTGCCGCTGTCCTCGCCGTTACGGGTGTCAGTCATTCGATCGATCCAATCCGGTAGGCTTGAAACACAAGATGAAGGCAATCGCAGGCTTTTTCAAGTCCGCGGGCGGGCGTATTCCGTGCCCACCCGCTCTGGCGCATTGCTTCAGGATGCCAGTTGCCGCTTGTCGTATACCGAGTCGATCAGGCCGTACTCGGCCGCGCGCGCAGCGCTCATGAAGTTGTCACGCTCGGTGTCGCGCTTGATCGTTTCGAGGTCCTGGCCGGTGTGATGGGCCAGCAGCTCGTTCAGGCGCGCCTTGATGTTGAGGATTTCCTGGGCGTGGATCTCGATGTCGGTAGCCTGGCCCTGGAAGCCGCCCAACGGCTGGTGAATCATCACCCGCGAGTTCGGCAGGCAGTGACGCTTGCCAGCGGCACCGGCAGCCAACAGGAAGGCACCCATGCTGCAGGCCTGGCCGATGCAGATGGTCGAGACGTCCGGCTTGATGAACTGCATGGTGTCGTAGATCGACATACCCGCAGTCACCGAACCACCCGGCGAATTGATGTACAGATGGATGTCCTTGTCCGGGTTCTCCGCTTCAAGGAACAGCAGCTGCGCCACGACCAGGTTGGCCATGTAGTCCTCTACCGGACCGACCAGGAAAATCACCCGCTCCTTCAGGAGGCGCGAGTAGATGTCGTAGGCGCGTTCGCCACGGGCGGACTGCTCGATAACCATCGGGACCAGACCGCCTGCGGCCTGGATGTCAGAGCTCTGCTGAATATAAGAATTGCGGGACATGTCCTGCGCTCACTCCCAAATAGTCATGGCTTGAATACGCACAAGCCAGCGCGAAGGCTGGCTTGTGGAGGTTTCCTACGAGAGTAGCCTGTTACTCAGCAGCGGCAGGAGCCTGTGCTGGTTTGACAGCGTCTTCGTACGAAACCGACTTGTCTGTCACAGTCGCTTTCTGCAGAACAGTATCTACAACTTGTTCTTCCAGTACAACCGAACGGACTTCGTTCATTTGCTGGTCGTTCTTGTAGTACCAGGCGATGACTTGCTCAGGCTCTTGGTAAGCCGAGGCCATCTCTTCGATCATTTCGCGCACTTTGCCTTCGTCAGGCTTGAGATCGAACTGCTTGACCACTTCGGCGACGATCAGGCCCAGGACCACACGGCGCTTGGCTTGCTCTTCGAACAGCTCGGCAGGCAGTTGGTCAGGCTTGATGTTGCCACCGAACTGCTGAACAGCCTGGACGCGCAGACGGTTGACTTCGTTTTCCAGCAGGGCTTTCGGCACTTCGATCGGGTTGGCGGCCAGCAGACCGTCCATGACCTGGTTCTTGACCTTGGCCTTGATGGCCTGGCGCAGTTCACGCTCCATGTTCTTGCGAACTTCGGCGCGGAAGCCTTCCAGGGTCGACTCTTTGATACCGAACTGGGCGAAGAAGTCTTCGTTCAGTTCTGGCAGCACAGGGGCCGAAACGCTGTTGACGGTGATGGTGAACTCGGCGGCTTTGCCGGCCAGGTCCAGGTTCTGGTAGTCCTCAGGGAAGGTCACGTTGACAACGCGTTCTTCACCGGCCTTGGCGCCAACCAGACCGTCTTCGAAGCCGGGGATCATGCGGCCGGAACCCAGTACCAGTTGGGTGCCTTTGGCCGAACCGCCAGCGAACGCCTCACCGTCGACCTTACCGACGAAGTCGATGTTGACCTGGTCGTCGTTCTGGGCGGCGCGCTCGGCCACTTCGAAACGGGTGTTCTGCTTGCGCAGGACTTCCAGCATGTTGTCCAGGTCGGCGTCGGCCACTTCGGCGCTCAGCCGCTCAACGGCAATCGACTCAAGGCCGGCAACGGTGAACTCAGGGAAGACTTCGAAGATGGCGACGAACTCGAGGTCCTTGCCTTTTTCGAACGATTTTGGCTCGACCGCCGGAGCACCTGCTGGGTTCAGCTTCTGCTCGACGATAGCTTCGTAGAAGGAGGCCTGGACCAGGTCACCGAAAGCCTCTTGGCGGGCATCGGCTTCGAAGCGCTGGCGAATCACGCTCATGGGCACCTTGCCCGGACGGAAGCCGGCAACCTTGGCGCGCTTGGCAGTCTGCTGCAGACGCTTGTTGACTTCGTTCTCGACGCGCTCGGCCGGAACGGCGATGGTCATGCGGCGCTCGAGAGCGGAAGTGTTTTCAACAGAAACTTGCATGGATATTCCTCGTTGCACAGACGTTAGCCGGCGATAGCCCGACTCCAGAATCAAGGGCAAGCATTCTAGTGACTCACGCACCAGAAGTCACCCCACCCGAAATGTCGGCACGCTACACCGGTCGATTTCCCTGAAAGGCCCGCGCCCCTTGGCGTCGAGCCTATTGATACGAGCCCCGCGCGGCAGCACTGATGCCACGCGACTGTAAAACCTTGTCAAACAAACGACAGCTGGCTGAGATATGGGATTTTTGCCAGAAAATTCAAGGGCGACCGCATAAAAAGCCTTACTGCGGATCGATCTCGTTGAACTCGCAATATGCTTCCCACTCCAGCCCCAGCGCTTCGGCCACCTCGCGATGGGTTTCCAGTCGCATGGCCTTCAGTTGCTCCGGCGACTCAGCGATCAATTGCAGCGCATACTCCCAAGGCTGGATACCCAGCTCATCGGCAGCATCCTCGAATGCCCACTCGATCTGCTGGGCCTGCTCGCGCGCATCCAGCTCGCGGATCTCTTCGAGCAGTTGCGGATTGGCTTCGGCGAAGCGTTGCAGCGCCAGTGCCTGGCGCGCTTGTTTTGCGATCATTTAAGGTAATCCTCGGCCAACTGTTCAACCAGACCTTCAACCGACTGAAATCTATCAGATTTCATTGCACCACCAGCACAGATATAGATCGGCGGAGCACAGAAACGACAAAGGCGCCCGGTCTACGACCAAGGCGCCTTCGAAAAATATGGGGTGGACGATGGGAATCGAACCCACGACAACCGGAATCACAATCCGGCGCTCTACCAACTGAGCTACGCCCACCATGAAGCGGTGCTACGTTGTACAACCTGATTTACTGAAACATGGTGCGGACGAAGAGACTCGAACTCTTACAGCTTGCGCCGCTGGAACCTAAATCCAGTGTGTCTACCAATTTCACCACGTCCGCATGCAACTCAAAAACAAAGGCGCCGGATCATTCAATCGAGGCGCCCCTGAAAAATCTGGGGTGGACGATGGGAATCGAACCCACGACAACCGGAATCACAATCCGGCGCTCTACCAACTGAGCTACGCCCACCATAGTACGGCTGCTGCTTACTTGCCCAGGCCTAATGGCGCACCCGGCAGGACTCGAACCTGCGACCATCCGCTTAGAAGGCGGATGCTCTATCCAGCTGAGCTACGGGCGCTTAAGCTTACGGTTCGACCGAACAAACTAACCGCTTATTCTGCCTGACCTTGCCAACCCGTGCCAGGCAGTGCCCGACAAGTGCGGCGAATCTTATAGACGGCCCCACGGGTCGTCAACAGGTTTCTAGCAAAAATTTAAATTATTGAAGGGCTTAGGGCATTTGCCCGACCACGCGCCTTTGCCCTCGCCGCGTGTCGTGCGAGAATGCGCGCTTCTTCATGTTTCCTTCTCGATGGTTAATCACGCGTCTATGACTGCACACCTTATCGATGGCAAGGCGATCGCCGCCAACCTGCGCAAGCAGATCGCCCAACGTGTCGCCGAGCGCCGCGAGCAAGGCCTGCGTACACCGGGCCTGGCCGTGATCCTGGTCGGCACCGACCCAGCCTCCCAAGTCTATGTCTCGCACAAGCGCAAGGACTGCGAAGAAGTCGGTTTCATCTCGCAGGCCTTCGACCTGCCCAGCGATACCACGCAGCAAGCCCTGACCGACCTCATCGACCGCCTCAACGACGACCCGGCCGTCGACGGCATCCTGCTGCAATTGCCACTGCCGGCGCATCTGGACGCTTCGCTGCTGCTCGAACGCATTCGCCCAGACAAAGACGTCGACGGTTTCCACCCCTACAACATCGGCCGTCTGGCCCAGCGTATCCCGCTGCTGCGCCCGTGCACCCCGAAAGGCATCATCACCCTGCTGGAAAGCACCGGGCAAGACCTGTACGGCATGAACGCCGTGATCGTCGGTGCGTCCAACATCGTCGGTCGCCCAATGGCCATGGAACTGCTGCTGGCCGGCTGCACCGTCACCGTCTGCCACCGCTTCACCCAGGACCTCGCTGGCCACGTCGGTCGCGCCGACCTGCTGGTGGTGGCCGCCGGCAAGCCGGGCCTGGTCAAGGGTGAGTGGGTCAAGGAGGGCGCCATCGTCATCGACGTGGGCATCAACCGCCAGGAAGACGGCAAGCTGGTCGGCGATGTGGTCTACGAGACCGCACTGCCCCGCGCTGGCTGGATCACCCCGGTGCCAGGTGGTGTCGGCCCGATGACCCGGGCGTGCCTGCTGGAGAACACGCTGTATGCCGCCGAAACGCTGCACGCGTAAGGCAGCCTGAAATGAAAACGGCACCTCTGGCAGGTGCCGTTTTTTATGCGTGACCGTTTCTGACAACCCCCCAGGCGCCAAGCCCTGGTTACCGATTGAAGCGCTCGACCAAGGCACGCAAACCGGCACAGATCTGTTCCAGTTCACGCCCCCGCGATGCCGCAGCATTGGCGCGACTGGCGCTCTGCTGCACGGTGCCGGCCACGCCGTTGATCTGCCGCGACACATCCTCGGCCACGTTCGACTGCTGTTGCGACGCCGCGGCCATTTGCTGGCTCATGTCACTGATGCGCTGCACCGCCTGGCGAATCCCCTGCAACGCCTGTTGCGCCTCGTCCACCTGGGCCACCCCACGGTCGGCGCCGGCAATGCCTTGGCTGGCGATGTCCACCGCCTGCTCGGCGCCTGTGCGCAGGTTATCGGTGATGGCCTGGATATGCAGGGTCGACTGCCGGGTCTTGTCAGCCAGGGCGCGAACTTCGTCGGCCACCACGGCAAAGCCGCGACCATGCTCGCCTGCGCGGGCGGCCTCGATGGCGGCGTTGAGCGCAAGCAAGTTGGTCTGCTCGGCGATGGTGCGGATCATTCCGGCGGCGTCGGCAATCGCACCGGTCTGACCGGCCAACGCATTCACCGCCTGGTTGATCTGTCCGACCGTGTCCGCCAGTCCGCGAATCGCCGCGCCACTGGCGTCGGCCACCTGGCTACCCTGCTCGGCCAACAGGTGCGCGGTGTGCGCTTCCTGGGCGGTCAGTTGCACGTGACCCGCCACTTCGCCGATGGACACCGCCATTTGCGTCATGGCAGTGGCGGTCAGGTCGGTTTCGGCACGCTGCTCAAGCAAGGCCGACTCCGTACCACGCGACAGGTGCCCGGCATCCAAAGCCGCCTCGGCCATTTGCGCGGCAAGATCACCCAGGCGGGCCAGCGCGGTCTTAAGGCGTGCCTGCTCGCTGAGCAAAATCAGCTCGAGCTGCCCGGCTGCCCCGACCTGGTCGCTGTAGGTCAGCGCCGCCACCGCGTCACCAAAGGTATTTTGCGCCCCCTCGGCGATGCGTCGCAGATGCTGTTCCAGACGGAGTTGCGCCCACACGCCAAGCCCTGCGAAGAGCGCCAGCGTCACCGCCTGGGCGGTCAAGCCCGGCCAAGCCTGGTTGACACCCAGCGCCAGCGCACCTGCACACAACGGCAGCGCCATCGCACGGCCCACCAACATCAGGCGCCGAGCGGGCGCCAGCGCCGCCTTGCCCGCCCGCAGGCGCGCGTACAGCGCATCGGCGCGAGCCACCTGCTCACGGGTCGGGCACACCCGCACCGACTCGTAGCCTACCAGCCGGCCATTCTCAAGGATCGGCGTGACGTAGGCGCTGACCCAATAGAAATTGCCGTTCTTGCAGCGGTTCTTGACGATACCCATCCAGCTGCGGCCGGCCTTGAGGTACTGCCACATCAGTTCGAACACCGCCTCGGGCATGTCCGGGTGGCGCACCAGGTTATGCGGACTGCCGATCAGTTCCGCCTCGCTGTAACCGCTGATCGCAGCGAACTCGGCATTGCAATAGGTAATCAGGCTGGAGGTGTCGGTGGCAGAAATGAGCCGCTGGTGCTCGGGGAATCGCTGCTCGACCGTATTGACTGGCAGGTTCAGACGCAAGGTGGGGCTCCATTCTCGATCAGGGAAACAGTCAGCAAGGCCTGCTGCCCCGGAGCACCGCGCCGCCCGTCCTACAGGCGTCGTTTACCCAAGCGATGGAAAGCAGCCGAAAGATGACTAAATCACTCGGGATATTTTTTTGAATGACTATTCAGTCAAAGAAGAATTCTACGGTGTCCGGCACATATTGCAATGCGCCCAAAGGAGGCTTGGCGCAACCTTTGCAACGTCCGCCAGGCGACCAACCTCACGCGGCCTTGCTGCGCGATTCGGCGCACCAGCGCAGAGCCATTGCGGCTTTTTCGCACCACAACTGGTCAGACCGGTAAGGCCAAAATCACTTGCAATGTCCGAAAAATCGGAGTTTTATGGCCCTCGCAGTGAACAAACCGGTAAGACCACAATAATTAAGTCCTGCGCTCTTTCGCTCCGTGTGGCTATGGGGGCAAGGACACCGACCAGAGACTCCTCCCATGCTCAAATGGTGTTCGCGTTCAATATTCCTCCAGGTTGTAATTGGCCTTGCCCTCGGCATCGTCTGCGGCCTGAGCTTCCCCGACCTTTCCTTGCAGCTCAAACCGCTAGGTGATGGCTTTATCAAGCTGATCAAGATGCTCATCGGGCTGATTGTGTTCTGCGTGGTAGTCAGTGGCATTTCCGGCGCAGGCGACCTGAAGAAGGTCGGGCGTATTGGCCTGAAGTCGGTGATCTACTTCGAAGTGCTGACCACCCTGGCCTTGGTGATTGGCCTGGTGTTCGCCTTCACCAGCGGCATCGGCACCGGCGCCAACATTCATCTGGACCAACTCTCGACAGCCGATGCCGGCGCCCTGGCCGACCGCGGTGCGCACATACACGGGACCACCACCTTCCTGATGGACCTGATTCCAACCTCGGTGGTGGGCGCCTTCGCCGACAACAATATCCTGCAGGTGCTGCTGTTCTCGGTGCTGTTCGGCAGCGCGCTGAACCTGGTGGGTGAATCGGCCTCGGGCATTTCGCGGCTGATCAACGAGCTGAGCCACGTGATCTTCCGCATCATGGGCATGATCGTGCGCCTGGCGCCGATCGGTGTATTCGGCGCCATCGCCTTCACCACCAGCAAGTACGGCCTGTCCTCGCTGCAACACCTGGGCGGCCTGGTGGCGCTGTTCTACCTGACCTGCGCAGGTTTCGTGCTGATCATCCTGGGCACCGTGATGCGCCTGTCAGGCCTCAAGTTGCTGCCACTGATCAAATACCTGCGCGAAGAACTCAGCATCGTGCTCGGCACCGCCTCCTCCGACGCAGTGCTGCCACAGGTGATGCGTAAGCTCGAACACCTCGGTATCGGCAGCTCCACCGTGGGCCTGGTGATCCCGACCGGTTATTCGTTCAACCTCGACGGTTTCTCGATCTACCTGACCCTGGCCATCGTGTTCATCGCCAACGCCACCGGCACGCCGCTGGCCATGAGCGACCTGCTGACCATCCTTCTGGTTTCGCTGGTGACGTCCAAGGGCGCCCACGGCATCCCAGGCTCGGCCCTAGTGATCCTCGCCGCCACCCTGACTGCGGTACCGGCGATCCCGGTGGTGGGTCTGGTGCTGGTGCTGGCGGTGGACTGGTTCATGGGGATTGGCCGCGCGCTGACCAACTTGATCGGCAACTGTGTCGCCACCGTGGCCATCGCCCGCTGGGAGAAGGACATCGACCTGGAACGTGCCAACAACGTATTGGCCAACAAGCCGGGCTACGCCCCGGCACCGCGCAAGCAGGGCCAGGCCCATCAACAGGAATTCTAAGCCCCCGGCGGGCGGCGCCAGGCGCCGCTCCGCCCATTGCGGCGACAGCGCGTCAACTCAGGAGCGAACCGTGATCAGCTCATCGACCGTAGTCAACTCCGTGGTGGAGAAACTCCGCCAGGCCCTGGCCCGTGGCCAGTGGCGCAGCGGCGACATGCTGCCCGGCCAGCGCGAGCTGGCCGAACAACTAGGGATCAGCCGCCCCAGCCTGCGCGAGGCGGTGATCGTGCTGGAAACCCTGGGCCTGGTGCGCTCGCTGCCCGGCAAGGGCGTCCTGGTGCTCGACGCCGACCTCGCCCAGGCGCAGACCCCGGAAGCCGTCGCCCAGGCCAGCCTGGCCGATGTCCTGGAGCTGCGCTACACCCTCGAACCGTTCATCGCAGGCCTGGTCGCGCAATCGGCCGGCAGCCACGACATCGGCCAACTGCGCCTGACCCTGATGGACATGCGCGAAGCCCTCGACAGTGCCGACAGCGAAGCGGGCTTCACTGCCTACATCGCCTTTCACGAGGCGCTGTTCGCCCTGACCACCAACCCGATTTTCCAGAGCGTGGTGCAACAGACTGGCAATGCCCTCAAGCAGAGCGCCGACATGTTGCGCAATTCGCCCGAGCACCTGGCCGCCCGATTGAGCGAGAACGAGGCCGTGGTAAAGGCCATCCGCGATCGCAACAGCGCCCTGGCCAGCCTGCAGATGCGCCGCCATATCCTCGCCGAGGGCGAGCGCATGGGCATTGCCTTGAACATTCCTGACGACCACCCAGGCCCCTGATACAAAGGAGAGCGCCCATGACCGCCTGCGCCCAAGCTTCCGTGCACCTGCCAGCCCTGCTCGGTGCTGGCGAAACCCGCCTGTCGGCAGAACAGATCTATCCTCGGCTGTTCGACGCGATTCTCGAACAACGCCTGCCGCCTGGCAGTGCCTTGCCCGAACAGGCGCTGGGCAACGCGTTCGGTGTCAGCCGCACGGTGATCCGCCGGGTACTCGGGCGCCTGTCCGACCAACAGGTGGTGGTACAACGTCCCAGTCACACCGCGCACCTGGCCGCGCCGGATCCACAACAGGCCCGCCAAGTGCTGAGCGCACGGCGCCTTGCCGAAACCACGCTGATCGGCCTGGCCACCCAGCGCGCCCGCCCGGCGCAGATCCGCCAGTTACGCCAGTTGGTGGAACGCGAACGCCAGCACCATGAGCAAGGCGCGCGTTGTACGGCGATCCGCCTGGGCGGCGAGTTCCACATGAAGCTTGCGCAAATGGCCGCCAACGCCCCGCTGGCGCGTTTTCTCAACGGCTTGGTGCCGATGACCTCGCTGATCATCGCCCGCTACGAGTCGCGCTGCTGCGATCACTGTGCGTGGCAGGAACACGCGGCGATCATCGACGCTGTAGAACAGGGCGACGGCGAGACTGCGCTGGCACTGATGCACCAGCATCTGGACCGGCTGGAAGCCAAGCTGGACCTGGATCAACCCGTCTGACCACAGCCCTGCCCAAGCCGGTCCGACGGCGCAGAACGCAGCTGCCGCGACGCTGATCGCGGTGGCGATGCCCCGCTCAGGCAGGCTGCCCCACGACCGCGAACCGCCGCAGCGGTCGAGCCACTTCGCACAATCCACGGCAAAGTCCTGAGCCCGTCATGACAGCCCCTCGCGGCTGCCCCACCCGGGCAGTGCACGCGCGCCCTACCAGTCATCGCCTGCAACAGGCCGATCTTCAACAATTTTCCGGTACAGCCGATACCGTGATGACTGACTTCGCCTTATGCGCCAAAAGCGCAAGGTGACCTCCCTTCCCTGGCTCAAGGTCTCGAAACATGAACCTGAAATTCCGCCATAAGATCCTGCTCAGTGCCTGTGGCGTGGTCGTCCTGGCCTTTGCATTGTTCACCCTGTACAACGACTACCTGCAACGTAACACCATTGGCCAGAACATCGAATCGTCGGTGCGCCAAGCTGGCGCGCAGACTGCCAGCAGCGTCCAGAACTGGATGAGCGGGCGCATCCTGGTGCTGGAAAACCTGGCCCAGGACATCGCCCAGCAAGGCGCCGGCACGAACGTACCGGGTCTGATCGACCAACCGTCCTACACGCGTAACTTCCAGTTCACCTACTTCGGCCAGAACACTGGCCTGTTCACCCAACGCCCCGACGCAAAGATGCCCGACGGCTACGACCCACGCCAACGCCCCTGGTATGGCCAGGCCGTGACCGCCAACCAGACGCTGCTCACCCCGCCCTATCAAGCCTCGGTCGGTGGCCTGGTGGTGACCATCGCCATCCCGGTCAAAGCGCGTGGCACCGGCGAGCTGCTCGGTGTGGTCGGCGGCGACCTGAGCCTGGACACCCTCAGCGAGATCCTCGCAGCGGTGGACTTCGGCGGCATTGGCCACGCGTTCCTGGTCGATCGCGACGGCCAAGTGATCGTCAGCCCTGACAAGGGCCATCTAATGAAGAACCTCAAGGACATCTATCCCGGCGCCAACCTGCGCATCGAGCCGGGCCTGCAGGATGTGACGCTCAACGGCGAGCAACGGATCGTTTCGTTCGCGCCAGTCAGCGGCCTGCCGTCGGCGCAGTGGTATATCGGCCTGTCGATCGACAAGGACAAGGCGTATGCAGGGCTCAGCCAGTTCCGCACCTCGGCGATCATCGCCATGCTCGTGGCCGTGGCCGCCATCGCCGGCCTGCTGGGCTTGCTGATCCCGGTCCTGATGCGTCCGTTGACCACCATGGGTCGCGCCATGCAGGACATCGCCGAAGGCGAAGGCGACCTCACCCGGCGCCTGACGGTGGCCAACAAGGACGAGTTCGGGGAACTGGCGGCTGCGTTCAACCGCTTCGTCGAACGGATTCACGCCTCGATCACCGAGGTGTCTTCCGCCACCCGTCTGGTGCACGACCTGTCGGAAAAGGTCGTGGGCGCCTCCAATGCATCGCTCAGCGGCTCTGAAGAGCAAAGCATGCGCACCAACAGCGTCGCCGCCGCGATCAACGAGCTCGGCGCCGCGACGCAGGAAATCGCGCGCAACGCCGCCGACGCCTCGCAGCACGCCAGCGGCGCCAGCGAGCAAGCCCACGATGGCCGCGAGGTCGTGGAGCAAGCGATCAGCGCCATGACGGCTCTCTCCCAGCGCATCAGCGAGTCCTGCGAGCAGATCGAGACGCTCAATGCCAGCACCGACGAAATCGGCAAGATCCTCGACGTGATCAAGGGCATCTCCCAGCAAACCAACCTGCTGGCACTCAACGCAGCCATCGAGGCGGCACGCGCTGGCGAGGCCGGTCGCGGCTTTGCAGTGGTCGCCGACGAGGTGCGTAACCTGGCCCACCGTACCCAGGAATCGGCCGAAGAGATCCACCGCATGATCACCAGCCTGCAAGTCGGCTCGCGCGAAGCGGTGCACACCATGAACACCAGCCAGGTGTCCAGCGAGCAGACCGTGCAGGTCGCCAACCAGGCCGGTGAACGCCTGGCCAGCGTGACCCTGCGCATCGGCGAGATCGACGGCATGAACCAGTCGGTGGCCACCGCCACCGAGGAACAGACCGCCGTGGTCGAAAGCCTGAACCTGGACATCACCCAGATCAACGCGCTGAACCAGCAGGGGGTGGAAAACCTCAACGAAACCTTGCGCCACTGCGACGCCCTCAGCCAACAGGCCGGACGTCTGAAGCAGCTGGTGGGCAGCTTCAGGATCTAAGCGCCCGTAAGTGCCGCAACCCGCGCGGGCAGGTGCTCTGCCCGCGCGACGGTCAGCAGCTTGTTATAACCTAATAACCAACAAGTCTATTTGGCTATAAAAAAATCTATATGCTGGCAAGCATCCGATCACGGGCAAGCTGAGCACTCGAGTAGCGTATGGATGTAGGTTCTTTCGGTTTCACCCTTGCAGGACTGATAGTGGGTTTCATCGTCGGCATGACCGGCGTCGGCGGCGGTTCGCTGATGACCCCGATCCTGCTGTGGTTCGGCATCAACCCTGCCACCGCCGTGGGCACCGACTTGCTCTACGCAGCTATCACCAAGGCCAGCGGTGTCTGGGTGCACGGACGTAACAAGAACATTGACTGGAAGATCACCGGCTGGCTGAGCCTGGGCAGCGTGCCGGCCGCAGCGCTGACGCTGTGGTTCCTCAGCACCCTGCACGCCGACACCTCCGCGCTCAACGCGATCATCAAGCAGGGCCTGGCCGTGGTCCTGATCCTCACCGCCCTGGCGATCCTGTTCAAGTCGCACTTGCAGGCGTTCGCCAACCGGCACGCTGGCGACCACTACCACCTCAGCGACCGGACCTTGAACGTGCTGACCGTCATCACCGGCGTCGTGCTGGGGGTGATGGTCACGCTGACCTCCATCGGTGCGGGCGCGCTAGGCACCGTAGCACTGTTCCTGCTCTACCCGTTCCTGGTCACCCGCCGCCTGGTGGGCACCGAGATCGCCCATGCCGTACCCCTGACCCTGGTGGCCGGCCTTGGCCATGCCGGCATGGGCAACATGGACTGGTCGCTGCTGGGCTACCTGCTGCTGGGTTCGCTGCCAGGCATCTACCTGGGCAGCCACTTGACCGGGCGCATCTCCGACCGCGTGCTGCGTCCATGCCTGGCGACCATGCTGCTGCTGATCGGTTACAAGCTGGCCTTCTGAGCACAGGCCGCAGGGGCTGCGCAGAGCAGCGCGCAGCCCCTGCGGCGCTGGCGGTCGGCGCTGTAGCCGGGCAGTAACAGCGTTTTGCCACCCTTAATTGCCCCCGCAACCATTCGTCACTAGTTCAACTGCCACCTAACAGGGAAGTTGAACATGACAGATCTTTCACGTCGTTCACTGGTTGGGCTGGGCTTGAGCCTGCCGCTGCTCGGTCAACTGAGCTGGGCCAGCCAGACACCAACGTCGGCCTCGCAGGACGGCCCGGTACAGATCAATTTCAACGAAAGTCCTTGGGGCCCCTGCAGCGCCGCACGCAAGGCGATGCAGGACGGTATCGCGCAGAGCGGCCGCTACCCCTACAAGGCCCAGTACCGGCTGATCGACCTGTTCGCCGAGCGCCACGACCTGCCGTCAGCGCACGTGGGCGTCTTCTGCGGCTCGAAGCTCGCGTTGCAGCACGCCGTCATGGCCTTTACCGGCCCACGCAGTCTGGTGATCGCCGAACCGTCCTACGAAGCCCCAGTCGAAGCAGCCAAAGGCCACGGCGCACCGGTGCATAGCGTGCCGCTGAACAAGCACCATGCCCACGACATCGACGCCATGCTCGCAGCCGACGCTCAGGCCGGGATGATCTACGTGTGCAACCCCAACAACCCCACCGGCACCCTTACACCACGCCGCGACATCGAGCGCCTGCTGATGCGCAAGCCGGCCGGCAGCGTGGTGGTGATCGATGAGGCTTATATTCATTTCAGCGACGCGCCAAGCTGCCTGGATCTGGTCAAGGAACATCCCGACCTGCTGGTGCTGCAAACCTTCTCCAAGCTCTATGGCATGGCCGGCGCACGCCTGGGCCTGGCCATCGGTCAAGCACCGCTGTTGGCCAGGCTCGAAGTATTCGACGGCGACAACGTCGCCCCCGCCTCAACGCTGCTGGCAGGCTTGGCCAGCCTGCAAGATCCCCAACTCGTGGCGCAGCGCAAGCGTGACAACGCGCGCCTGCGCGATCACACCATCGCCTGGCTGGGCGAGCGCGGCTGGCGCTGCACCGCCTCCCATGCCAACTGCTTCATGATCGACTTACGCAGTCACGCACAACCGCTGATCGAGCGCCTGGCGCGCGAGCAGGTGCTGGTGGGCCGTGTGTGGCCAAGCTGGCCGCACTGGATGCGCGTAAGCGTCGGTGACGAGAACGACATGCGGCGCTTTCGCGAAGCGTTCGCCAAGGTGACCGCTGGCTGAGGCCAGCGCGTTGCCGAGGGTTTCGATCGGCACCCTGACCTGAAGATCAAGACAATCGCTCACATTCTTGTACACGAAATTTCTACTAAAGGTTTATATTCGAGCCGCCGAAACAGACATAGATAGCAACAGGCCAGCCTGCCTCGAATTCGGCCTTGCGTTCCTCCACTCTCCCGGATGGGTGTCTCGATGAAGATAAAAAATAAACTGGTCCTGGCCTTCGTGCTGGTGGCCTTTATCCCGGTTGCATTGGTGGGCGGTATCTCGGTGCTGAATATCCGGGCCGATGCAGTGGATCAATTCCTCGACAGCAGCACCCGTGAAATTCGCCAGATCGACGGCAACATGCGGCAATTCTTCGACGCGACGTTGCAGAACGTCGATCAAATGTCCAAGGATCCTGTATACAATTCGGTCGATACACTTAAAGACTACACAGCGGCCGATGCGCCCAGCAAACCGATGCCGGCCAGCGCACAGCGGGTCATCGACGCCTTTGCCCGCTACGGCACCACCCACCCGGCCGCCGCGATCCTGTCCATCGGCCTGGAAGACGGCACCTACGCCAAATGGCCCGACGACCCGCAACTGGCCAAATACGATCCGCGTGCCCGCCCCTGGTACAAGGCCGCGATGGCCACCCCCGACAAGACCGTACGCACGGCAGCCTACTACTACGACAAGGATGACGTCGCCCTGGTCGGAACTGCCCGCGCGCTACTCGATCCGGCCGGCAAGCCCCGTGGCGTGTTCGTGGTCAGCGTATCGCTGAAAAACCTCACCGAGCTGATCAAGAGCATCAAGCTGGGCGACAGCGGCTACGTGATGCTGATCGAAGACAGCACGGTGCTGGTCGACCCACGCGATGCCGGGCATAGCTTCAAACAGCTCAAGGACCTCGGCGCACCTTACGCACAACTGGCAGCCACCGCACAGGGCTCCACCGAGGTGGTGATCGACGGCGTGCGCTACATGGCCAATGTCTGGACTTCGCCAGGCCTGGGCTGGCGTTTCGTCGGGCTGATCGAGTACAACGAGGTGATGGCCGCCGCCACCCACATGACCTACACCATCACGGTCATCGTGCTGGTGCTGGCACTGGTCTTCGCCTTGATAGCGGCAGCCTTCTCGCGAGTGATCGTCAAACCGATCAGCCAAGTCAGCGTTGGCCTGCAATCGATCGCCGAAGGCGAAGGCGACCTGCGCCGCGACCTGCAGGTTCAGGGCCGCGACGAAACGGCTGAGTTGGCCGGCTGGTTCAACAAGTTCCTTGCGGCCATTCGCCAGTTGATCCAGCGCATTGGCGCGGCCTCCACCAACCTTCACGAAGCGTCCAAGGCCAACAGCGCCATGGCCGGTGACATGAACGAGGCAGCCGGACGCCAGCGCGAGGCCGTCGAGCTGGTATCGACCGCCTTCAACGAAATGGTCGCCACTGCCAACGAAGTGGCGCGCTCTTGCAGCAGCGCAGCTGACGCCGCCGAGAACGGCCACCGCCGGGTCGCCGAAGGCAAGCAACAGATCGAGGCCACCACCGACAACGTCAACCGCCTGGGCGTGCGCCTGAGCGAGTCGTCCCAGGCCATGGTCGAGCTTGAGGAAGGCAGCCGCAGCATCAACCAGATCCTGGGCACCATCCGCGCCATCGCCGAGCAGACCAACCTGCTGGCGTTAAACGCCGCCATCGAGGCTGCCCGTGCTGGCGACCAAGGCCGCGGCTTCGCCGTGGTGGCCGATGAAGTCCGTGCCCTGGCCAAACGCACCTCGGACTCCACCGGCGAGATCGACCAGTTGCTCAACACCCTCGGCGTCAAGACGCAGGAAGTGTCGAACAAGATGGACAGTTGCCTGGACCTGTCGCGCGCCAGTGTGTCGTCAATCGAAAGTGCACGGGAGAGTTTCGAGGGCATCCAGCTGTCGGTGAACGAGATCCGCGACCAGAACCTGCAGATCTCTGCCGCAGCCGAAGAGCAGCACAGCGTAGCCGAGGAAATCAACCGGCATATCCAGCAGATCTACGACGAAGCGCGGCTGGTGGAGGGCCTGGCCAACTCAGCGCAGTCCGACTCCGGGCGCCTGGCGCAGTTGTCGGATGAACTCAATGGCCTGGTTGGACGATTCAAGTCCTGAGTAAGCAGCGAATCGATGCAGCAAGCTCGATAGGCTCTGGCAGCCAAGCCGCCTGAGCCTATCGAGCGAGCACCGCCACGCGCGCCTATCGCGAGCACCGCCTCATACCGGCAGCGGCGCCGCCTGCTGTTCGAGTAACGTCCACCCACCCTGCCCGTCCACCTCCAGCCGATGGCTGTGCAACTGCGCCAACGTGCTGCGATGCCCCACACTCACCAGCACCGCCTGCGGCATCTCGCTACGCAGCAGTGCATACATCCCATGCTCCAAGCCCTCGTCCATCGCCGAGGTGGACTCATCGAGAAACACCATCTGCGGCTGGTTGAACAGCACCCGGGCAAAGGCCAGGCGCTGCTGTTCACCCAACGACAAGATACGCGACCAGTCACAGCGCTCATCCAGGCGTTGCGCCAGGTGCGCCAGGTTCACCTGACGCAAGGCCTGCTGCGCGCGCGCATCGTGCGCAGGCGAGGCTTCGCCGGGGTAAGCGATAGCCGTACGCAAGTCGCCCAACGGCAGGTACGGGCGCTGTGACAAGAACAGCGCCTGATGCCCCAACGGCCGGTGCACGCTACCGTCGGCGTACGGCCATAGCCCGGCCAGGGCGCGTAACAGCGTGGTCTTGCCGCTGCCTGAAGGGCCTTTGATCAGCAACGCCTGGCCGGCCTGCAAGTGCACGTTCAGGTCGCTGATCAGCGCATGACCGTCCGGGCGCCTGACCTGCAACGCACTAATGACCAACGCACCGGACAACGCTTCGGCGTGTACCTTGGGCAGTGCGGCGGCTTGCCGGTTGGCGTCGAGAAAATCGGTCAGCCGGTCCAGGGTGGCACGGTAGCTGGCAAAGGTGTCGTAGGATTCGCGGAAGAACGACAGTGAATCCTGCACCTGGCCAAACGCCTGGGAGGTCTGCATCACGTCGCCCAGCTTGATCGCACCGCTGAAAAAACGTGGCGCCTGCAAGATGAATGGAAACACCACCGCCACTTGGCTGACCCCAAGGTTGAACCCGCTGAACTTGAGGTTCCGGTATACCAGCGCCCAGGCGTTGCCTATCAGCGCGAAAAACCGTCCAAGCAACGTTCCACGCTCGACCTGCGCGCCCTGGTAGAACGCAATGTTTTCGGCGTTCTCGCGCAAGCGCATGAGCGCATAGCGAAAGTTGGCCGTGAGTTGTTCATTGAGAAAATTCAGGCGGATCAGTGGCTGACCAAGGCGGAACGCTATCCAGGTGGCGATCAGCACATACACGTACACCGCGAACACCATCGCCCGAGGCACCTCGACCCCCGCCACCGTCAAAGGCGCCGACAGGCCCCAGAGGATCCCGGTGAACGCCACCAACGACACCAGCGCGCTGACCGCACCCAAGGCCAACGACAGCGAACCGCTGACAAACGCGTTGATGTCCAGCTCGATGCGCTGGTCGGGGTTGTCTACCGGCTGGGCGAGGAACTGGCCACGGTAGTAGGCGTCGCCGCGCATCCAGTCAGCGCTGAGGCGTTCGGTCAACCAGACCCGCCAGTGGATGTTGAAGGCCTGGGTCAGGTAGAAGTTGAACAGCGCGCGCAGTACATGGATGCTGGCCAGCACCGCGAACACCCCGAGCAGGTACCAGAACGCGCTTTGGTCAAGGCCCTGCAAGGCGCTGTAGAAGCCGTTGTACCAGAACGAGAACAGCACCTGCAGGCGTACCGCGAACAACGCCAGCACCAGCAGCAGCGCGAACCCCAGCAACGGCCGCACACTGCGCCGGACACTGAAATACGGCCCGGCCAGTTGCCAGAACTGCCGCCCCCAGCGGGTATGCCGCGCGGCAAGCCAGGCGGCGGCGGTAAAACTGACGAAGGTGATCAAGGTGGCAATCGCCAGCCAGCTCAGGCTCTCTTGCAGGGCCTGGTGCCAGTTCATGTGCATGATGAGGTGTCCGTGCCGGGGTTTTCGCGAGGTTAGCACCGGCAAGGGCAAAACCCGGCGAACATGACGGACATTTCATTTTTTCGCCAGGCCAGCCCGCGCCCACGGTTCATGCCGGGCGCGGGCGACCCCGCGAGGGCGGCGCAGCGGGGCGGCTAGCTCAAAGCCTCCTTGACCTTCTCATCCACCCCGTCGCCCGGATGGCGCTCGATCCACTCACCCAACTGCCTGAGCATTGCCGGGGTCCAGAAGCTCTTGAGGTGCTGGCGCACGCCCTGCACCGCCGTGGCGCGGTCCGGTTCGCTGTCGAAGTAATGCGCGATCTGATTGGCCATTTTCACCAGGTTGTCGTCGCTCATCGGTGCACCTGCTCCTTGTCTTCAGCCTGGCGCCGCTGCTCCAGCAAACGGCGCTGTTCGTCACTGAAGCGCTGGTAACGCTTCTGCCATTGCGAGGGTTGGAACACCTTCGCCACCTCCACAGCGGTGACTTTGTATTCCGGGCAGTTGGTGGCCCAGTCGGAGTTGTCGGTGGTGATCACGTTGGCCCCGGACTCGGGGAAGTGGAACGTGGTGTACACCACCCCCGGCGCCACCCGGCTGCTGACCTTGGCGCGCAACACGCTCTGCCCTGCGCGACTGGACACCCCGACCCAGTCGCCCTCCTGGATACCACGGCTTTCGGCGTCGCTGGGGTGGATTTCCAGGCGGTCTTCAGCGTGCCAGGCGACGTTGTCGGTGCGCCGGGTCTGGGCGCCGACGTTGTACTGGCTGAGAATGCGCCCGGTGGTCAGCAGCAGCGGGTAGCGGCCATTGACCTTCTCGTCGGTGGGCACGTACCCGGTCAGCATGAAACGCCCCTTACCCCGCACGAACTGCTCGATGTGCATGGTCGGCGTGCCATCGGGCGCGGTGTCGTTGCACGGCCATTGCAGGCTGCCGTGCCGATCCAGCTCGGCGTAGCTGACCCGCTGGAAACTCGGCGTCAGGCGCGCGATCTCGTCCATGATCTCAGACGGGTGGCGGTAGTGCATCGGGTAACCCAGGGCATTGGCCAAGGCCATGGTGGCCTCCCAGTCAGCCTTGCCGGCCAACGGCTCCATCACCTTGCGCACCCGCGAAATACGCCGCTCGGCGTTGGTGAACGTGCCGTCTTTTTCAAGGAACGAACTGCCCGGCAGGAACACATGGGCAAACTTGGCGGTTTCGTTGAGGAAGATGTCCTGCACCACCACGCATTCCATGGCCAGCAGCGCTGCGGTGACGTGCTGGGTGTTGGGGTCGCTCTGGGCGATGTCTTCGCCCTGGCAGTAAAGGGCCTTGAAGCTGCCGTCGAGCGCAGCCTCGAACATGTTGGGAATGCGCAGCCCAGGATCAGGCTGCAACGTCACGCCCCAGGCCTGTTCGAACGTGCTGCGGACGCTGTCGCCAGAAATATGCCGGTAGCCGGGCAACTCATGGGGGAACGACCCCATGTCGCACGAGCCCTGCACGTTGTTCTGCCCGCGCAAAGGGTTCACCCCGACCCCTTCGCGGCCGATGTTGCCCGTGGCCATGGCCAGGTTGGCGATGGCCATCACCGCGGTACTGCCCTGGCTGTGCTCGGTCACCCCCAGGCCATAGTAGATGGCCGCATTGCCGCCCGTGGCGTACAGCCGGGCGGCAGCGCGAATCTGCTCGGCCGGTACACCGCACACGGGCCCCAACTGTTCGGGCGCATTATCGGGCTGGGCGACGAAATCGCGCCAGCGCTTGAAGTCTTCGGTTTCGCAGCGCGCATCGATAAAGCCCTGATCCAGCAGCCCTTCGTTGACGATCACATGGGCCAACGCATTGAGCATGGCCACGTTGGTCCCTGGGCGCAGTTGCAGGTGCAGCTCGGCACGGGCATGCGGCGAGTCGACCAGGTCGATACGCCGCGGGTCGATGACGATCAGCCGCGCGCCCTGGCGCAGGCGGCGCTTGAGCTGAGAGCCGAATACCGGGTGCGCATCAGTGGGGTTGGCACCGATCACCAGCACCACGTCGGCGTGCATCACCGAATCGAAGCTCTGGGTCCCGGCAGACTCGCCCAAAGTCTGCTTGAGGCCGTAGCCGGTCGGCGAATGGCAGACCCGCGCGCAGGTATCGACGTTGTTGTTGCCGAATGCGGTGCGCACCAGCTTCTGAACCAGGTAGGCCTCTTCGTTGGTGCAGCGGCTGGAGGTGATGCCGCCAATCGAGTCGCGCCCGTACTTGAGCTGAATGCGACGCAGCTCACCGGCGGCATAGTTCACCGCCTCGTCCCAGCTGACCTCTTGCCACGGGTCTTCCAGGCGCTTGCGGATCATCGGCTTGGTGATGCGCTCGGGATGGGTCGCGTAGCCCCAGGCGAAACGCCCTTTCACGCAGGCATGGCCGTGGTTGGCGCCGCCTTGCTTGTCCGGGACCATGCGCACCAGTTGGTCGCCCTTCATTTCGGCACGCAGCGAGCAGCCCACACCGCAATACGCGCAGGTGGTGACCACAGCGCGCTCGGGCTGGCCGAGGGCGATCAGACTCTTCTCGCTCAAGGTGGCCGTCGGACAAGCTTGCACACAGGCGCCGCAGGAGACGCATTCGGAAGCTAGGAAATCCTCGCCCCCGGCCGCCGCCACGCGCGACTCGAAGCCGCGACCGGTGATGGTCAGGGCGAAGGTGCCCTGGATGTCTTCACAGGCGCGCACACAGCGGCTACAGACGATGCACTTGCTGGGTTCGTAGTCGAAGTACGGATTGGAGACGTCCTTGGCCTCGGCCAGGTGGTTGGCGCCATCGTAGCCGTAGCGCACCTCGCGCAATCCGACTTGCCCGGCGACGGTCTGTAGCTCGCAGTTGCCGTTGGCCGAGCAGGTCAGGCAATCGAGCGGGTGGTCAGAAATGTACAGTTCCATCACGTTGCGCCGCAGATCAGCCAGGCGCGGGGTCTGCGTGTTCACCACCATGCCCTCGGCCACCGGCGTGGTGCAGGAGGCCGGGTAGCCGCGCATGCCCTGGATTTCGACCATGCACATGCGGCACGAGCCAAAGGCTTCGAGGCTGTCGGTGGCACACAGTTTGGGGATGGCGGTGCCGAGCAAGGCGGCCGCGCGCATCACCGACGTGCCCGCCGGTACGCTGATGACGCGCCCATCGATGGTCAGGCTGACCTGCACCGCGTTGCTGCGTGCGGGAGTGCCCAGGTCGGTACCAGGGTCGAAGTACTGGATCATGGTGCGGCCTCCAGGCCGAAATCGGCTGGGAAGTGCTTGAGGGCGCTGGTCACCGGGTACGGGGTCATCCCGCCCATGGCGCACAGCGAGCCGTATTGAAGGGTGTCGCACAAATCGCGCAGCAGGCTGGCTTGGCTGTCGCGATAGGCCGGGTCGGTGCTGGCGATCAGCCGGTCGATCACCTCCACCCCTCGGGTGGAGCCAATGCGACATGGCGTGCACTTGCCACAGGACTCTTCCGCGCAGAACTGCAGGGCGAAGCGGGCCATGCTAGCCAGGTTCAAGGTGTCGTCAGCCAGCACCACACCACCGTGGCCAAGCATCGCGCCCAGCGCTGCGAACGCTTCGTAGTCCAAGGGCGTGTCGAACTGCGAGGGCGGCACCCAGGCGCCCAACGGGCCACCGACCTGCGCCGCCTTGATTGGCCGACCGCTGGCAGTGCCGCCACCGTAGTCCTCGACCAGCTCGCGCAAGGTCAAGCCAAAGGCACGCTCCACCAGCCCGCCGTAGCGCACGTTACCCGCCAGTTGGAACGGCAAGGTGCCCAGCGAGCGGCCCATGCCGAAATCGCGATAGAAGCTCGCGCCACGGGCCAGGATGATCGGCACCGAGGCCAGGGTCAGTACGTTGTGCACCAGCGTCGGCTGGCCGAACAACCCCTCCAGGGCCGGCAGCGGCGGCTTGGCACGCACCTGTCCGCGCTTGCCCTCGATGGACTCCAGCAACGCGGTTTCTTCACCACAGATATAGGCACCGGCGCCTACCCGCACTTGCAGGTCGAAGGCCAGCCCCTTGCCCGCGACATCCAGGTAACCCGCCTCGCGCGCCAGCACGATGGCCTCATTGAGCACGCGAATGGCGTCGGGGTACTCCGAGCGCACATAGATGTAGCCCTGACTCGCCCCGACGGCCAGCCCGGCGATGAGCATGCCCTCGATCAGCAGGAACGGATCGCCTTCCATGAGCATCCGATCGGCGAAAGTGCCCGAATCCCCCTCGTCGGCGTTGCACACCACGTACTTCTGCACGGCCGAGGCCTGGCGCACGGTACGCCACTTGATACCCGCCGGAAACGCCGCGCCGCCGCGGCCACGCAGCCCTGAATCGAGTACGCTGGCGACCACCTCCTCGGCCTCAAGCAACGACGCCTTGCGCAGCCCCTCGAAGCCGCCGGTGGCATGGTAATCGTCCAGTGACAATGGCCGGGTGATGCCGGCACGGGCGAACAGCAGGCGCTGTTGGCTTTTCAGGTAAGGCATCTGCTCGACCGGCCCCAGCGCCAGCGCATGGGGCGTACCCTCGACCAGCGCATCGAGCAGGGCTGGCACATCCTCGACGGTCACTGGGCCGAATCCGAGCCGGCCTGCGTCCGTGTCCAACTCCACCAGCGGTTCGAGCCAGTACAGGCCACGCGAACTGGTGCGTTGGATACGCAGCGGCAAGTGCCGATGCTGCGCTTCGCGGACCAAGGCCTCGGCCACCTGATCGGCACCCACCGCACGGGCGAGCGAATCGCAGGGAATGCACAGGTTCAGCATGCCTTGGCCTCCTCGCGGCAGCCTTCGACCAGCGCCCGCAGACGCTCGGGGGTGACCCGCGCGTACAACTGGCCGTCCAGCTCAAGGGCTGGCGAGCAGGCGCAAGCCCCCAGGCAGTAAACCGGGCGCAGGCTGAGGGCACCATCGTCACTGGTGCCATGGTCGTCCAGGCCCAGTTGCTCGCGCAGCTGCGCAGCCAGGGCCTCGGCGCCACGGCTCTGGCACGATTCGGCTCGGCACAGGCGCAGCGTGTGGCGGGCTGGTGGTGTGGTACGGAAATCGTGGTAGAAGCTGATCACCCCACGCACTTCGGCGAGGCTCAGGTTCAGGGCATGGGCGATCTCGCCGACGGCCACGTCGGGGATGTACCCGACACCGGCCTGAATGGCGTGCAGAATCGGCAACAACGCGCCGGGAGTGGATCTTTCATGATCCAGCACACGCTGGATCAAGGGCAGGTGGTTCAAGTCATCAGGCATACAGCAGACCTCGGCAGCCCGGGCCGGCCCGTCTGGCGGGCAGGTGTCCGGCGGGTTTCAGCTGCGGTGCATCGCCGTCTCACGGTGAGCGATAGCGAGCACCCTCGTACGCCGCCGGCCATGCGTCTGGATGCGCGCGGTCCGATGGCATCCTCAAAGCATGGCAGGTCTTTGCCGGGTTGGTAGTGCGGTGGCGACCCGGTACGTTCTGAAACCGACGACAGGGCCAGCCTGTCGCTGCCATCAGCCAGCCGCAAGCGGCTGGCTGATGGCCGGTCAACTTAGCCTTGGACAGCCGAATGGCGCGGTTTGACGAAGGACTTCTTTTCGGTGATGTAGGTATGGTCGGCCGGGATGCTCTTGTTGACGAAGCTCATGGCCCCGATCACCACGTTGTCACCGATTTCGATGCCGGTACCGATGATGCAGCTGTTGGCACCGATGTCGACGTTGTCACCAATGATGATCGGCGCATCGCCCTTGCCATCAATGCCGATGGTGGTGTTCTGACGGATCTGGAAATGTTTGCCGATACGCACGTTGCGGGTGATCACGATACCCATGCCATGGCCCACCGCCAGCCCTTCGTCGATCTGCGCACCGAGCATGATCTCGGTGCCGTGACGGCTGATCAGACCATTGTTGATGCCTTTGGCAAACGACATCAGTGTGCGGCTGCCGGTACGCGACAGGTGATCGGCCAGGCGAAACCAGAACAGAAAGTGCGACTCGCGGCTACGCCGCACCCGGCGCCACAGACGCAGCCAGGAGAACGGTTTGTCCAGTCCGCCCAGGACTTCGACGTGCCAGTAGTGTTTGAGGGGCTTGCGCTGCATGGGGTGTCCGGGGCGAATAAGGGCTGATAGGGAACCAGGTAAGGCGGCGTATAGCCGCGTTAAACCCGGTAATGGCGCGGCTGCATGGTAGCGGCGGTGCCGCAGCATGGCAAACGGCTGGTACCGCGACGCCCCGGCGCCAGCGGCCTGCCGGGTGATGAAGCAGCGATTGAGGTCCAATCGGTCAATCGGTATTGAACTGCAACGCCGCCAGCCGCGCATACAACGGGCTCTGCTCGATCAACTGACGGTGCGTGCCCATGGCAACCAACTGCCCATGCTCGATCACCGCAATGCAGTCGGCATGCTGCACGGTCGCCAGGCGATGAGCGATGACCAGTGTGGTTCGCCCGGCCATCAGTTGCGGCAAAGCCTGCTGGATCAGGTGCTCGCTTTGCGCATCCAGGGCGCTGGTCGCCTCGTCCAACAACAGGATCGGCGCGTCCACCAGCAACGCCCGGGCAATCGCCAGGCGCTGGCGTTGGCCGCCTGACAAGCCGACCCCACCCTCCCCCAGCGGCGTCTGGTAGCCTTGGGGCAACTGGGTGATGAACGCATGCGCATGGGCACTGCGCGCCGCCGCTTCGACCTCTGCCAGGCTCGCCTCGGGCCTGCCATAGCGAATGTTGGCCTCCACCGTGCCGCGAAACAGCGCCGGCTGCTGGGCTACCAGGGCGAACTGGGCACGCAGTTCGGCCAGCGTGAGGTCGGTGATCGCCTGACCGTCGAGCAGGATGCTGCCGGCCTGAGGGTCGTAGAAGCGCAGCAGCAGGTCGAACAAGGTCGACTTGCCGGCTCCCGACGGCCCCACCAACGCCACCGTCTGGCCCGCGTGCACGTGCAAGCTCAGACCATCGATGGCCGCCACCCCAGGCCGCGACGGATACGCAAAGCGCACTTCGCGCAGCTCGATCTCGCCCCGTGCGCGTGCGCCATTGAGTGAGAGCGCTGTTGCTGGCGCAACAATCGCGCTGCGCGCCGCCAGCAGCTCGGCGATACGCTCGGCGGCGCCCGCCGCGCGTTGCAACTCGCCGATCACCTCGCTCAGGGTGCCGAAGGCGCTGCCGACGATCAGGCTGTAGAACACGAACGCCGCCAGTTCCCCGCCACTGATACGCCCGGCGATCACATCCATGCCGCCGACCCACAGCATGACCGCCACAGCGCCCAACACCAGCACGATCACCAAGGTGATCAGCCAGGCACGCTGGGCGATGCGCCGCCGCGCCACGCTGAACGCTGCCTCCACGGCAGTGGCGAACGACAGTCGGTCGCGTGTCTCGTGATTGTAGGCCTGCACCGTCTTGATCTGGCCCAGGGTCTCGGCCACATAGCTGCCGACATCGGCCACGCGGTCCTGGCTCTGGCGCGACAGGCTGCGCACGCGCCGGCCGAACAGCAGGATCGGCGCCAGCACCAGGGGCAAAGCCAGGACCACGATGCTGGTCAGCTTGGGGTTGGTGATGAACAACAGGATCACCCCGCCAATCACCATCAACGCGTTGCGCAGGAACATCGACAGCGACGAGCCGATCACCGATTGCAGCAGCGTGGTGTCGGCGGTCAGTCGCGACTGGATTTCGGAGCTGCGATTGTCCTCGAAGAACCCAGGATGCAGGGTGAGCAGGTGATCGAACACCGCACGGCGAATATCGGCCACGCAACGCTCGCCAATCCACGACACCAGGTAAAAGCGCGCGAACGTCCCCATCGCCAGCGCCACCACCAGCAACATGAACAGGCCAATGGTCTGGTTGAGCTGGTGCGCCGAACCGGTCATGAAGCCCTGATCGACCAGCAGCTTGATGCCTTGGCCCATGGACAGGGTGATGCCCGCGGTGACCACCAGCGCCAGCAAGGCCAGCAGCGCCTGGCGCCGATAGGGACGGATGAACTGCCAGCCCAGGCGCAGGGCGCGGCGTTGGCGGGGAGAAACCGGATCGGGCATGGCGCTGAACACCTGACGCTGGAAAACGCCAAGACTACCACTGGTCCAGGTCCGCGGAACCCGCGCAGCGGCTACGGCGTCGCAGCACAGGCCAGTCGGCGTGCGCGGTCGCTATGCACATTCGATCTAATGGCTCACTGGAGCTTTGCCGCGCTTTCTGGTGCACTGTCCTGGCCGTGGTGTGCACAAGGACCTGTCACAGGCCAGTCACGGCGCAGGGTTATCCTGAAGCTTGAACCTGAAGAGGAGACCGTCCATGAGCTTGCAGCAAGGTAACGACAGCAACACCGCCGCTAAACGTGCGCCATCGCAGGTCTGCGGTTCGATCATCGACGCCCAGGGGCGCGAGATTCCAATCACCGAGCAGATGATCCAGAAGGCCTGCAAAGAGCTCGAAGCGAGCCGGGTGAAGAAAGTCCAGAAGGGCTGAGGCCAGAATTGATTGCAACCCGGCGCTTGCGCCGGGTTTTTATTGCCTGGTGCAAAGCCTGCGGCCCAAGCGCAGCGGCTCGGCGTTCAGGCCTGCACGGCGCCCAACGCACTCAGCACCTGCGCCAGTTGCGCCGATTCGCCACGCAGGCGCACAGCCAGCCCCTCGATTTCCCGCCGCACCGGGTAGTGCTTGCGCAGCAGGTCGAATGCCGCTTTTTGCTCGGCCGGGTTCTCGCTCAAACTGCGCCGAAAATCCGCATCATCCCGGCGCGGGTCGTACACCGCGCGGCATACAGTCGCCAAGACCCATGCTGGATCCGCGTCAGCGTGCAACTCGATCTGCGCCAACGCCTGTGCAGGTAGCAGATCAGCCAGTTGCACCTGTTCCGGCCGCCCCAGCACGCGGCACAGCGCCTGGTAGATCTGCGCGGTGCCGCGCTGCTTGCCATCGAGGCTGTAGCCGGCGATGTGCGGGGTGGCCAGTGTGCACAGATCGGCCAGTTGCAAGTCGACCTGCGGCTCGTGTTCCCACACATCCAGAACTGCGTGCACATCTTCCCGAGCGAGCAACAGCGTGCGCAAGGCAAGGTTGTCCACCACCGGACCACGGCTGGCGTTGATCAGCCAGGCACCCGGGCGCAGACGCGCCAGGCGCGGTGCATCGAGCAAGTGCCAGGTGGGGTGTTCGCCACCGCGCTGCAACGGCGTGTGCAGGCTGATCACATCACACTGCGCCAGAATCGTCTCAAGACTGACGAAATCGCCGCCCTCTTGCGCCTGGCGCACCGGGTCGCACACCAGCACCTTCCAGCCCAGACCGTGCAGCACCCGCACCAGGCGCCCACCGACCTCGCCGGCCCCCACCACGCCGTAGGTTTTGCGGCCCAGGTCGGCGCCTTCAAGTTCGGCCAGGGTCAGCAGGCTGCCAAGCACGTAATCGACCACGCCACGGGCATTGCACCCCGGTGCACTGCTCCACTGGATACGGGCCTGGGCAAAATAGTCCAAATCCAGGTGGTCGGTACCGATGGTGCAGGTGCCCACGAAACGCACCCGGCTGCCTTGCAGCAGTTGCCGATCGACGCGGGTCACCGAGCGCACCAGCAGCACGTCGGCGTCCTTCACGCAGGCGGCGTCGATGGACCGGCCAGGGTAACGGCGAACCTCACCGAACCCGGCGAAGAAGGCATCGAGCAGGGGGATGTTCTCGTCGGCAACTATCAGCATGGCGCTCTCCTGTCAGGGGGAGCGCAGTGTAGCGCGATCGGTGCGGCTCAGTCGGTCTTCTTGCGGATCCAGTACAGGTAGGTGCCAGCCTCTTCCTGCTGCCCGACCAGCTCATGGCCAAGGAAAGTACAAAACTTGGGAATGTCGCGGCGGGTCGAGGGATCGGTGGCGATCACCTTGAGCAGGCCACCGGCGACCAGGTCGCGCACGTGCTGATGCAGCATCATCACCGGCTCCGGGCAGTTCAGGCCAGTGGCGTCAAGAATGGCGTCAGGGGTCAGTTCGGTCATGCAGCGCTCCGCAAAATTCGGGTCATTGGGGATCTCAACGCGGTTTGAGGTCGAGCCGGCGCAAGTGGCAGGTCACCTCCTCGCGATCGTGGTACAGCTGCTTGCAGGCGATCGACACCTTCACCTTGCGCGCTTTGAAGCCTTCCTCGATACGCTCGAGCAGCTTGCGCACCTCGGCATGGCGCTGCTTCATCGGCAGCTTGAGGTTGACCACCGCCTCGCGGCACAACCCCTCGCCCAGCCAGGTCTCGATCAACGAGGCGGTGCGCGCGGGTTTCTCGACGATGTCGCAGACCATCCAGTCCACGGTCTGCTTGGGCTTCCAGGTGAAGCCATCGGCCATCAGGTGGGTCACCAGGCCTGTGTCCATCAGGCTCTCAGCCATCGGTCCGTTGTCGATGGCGGTCACCAGCATGCCGCGCTTGACCAACTGATAGGTCCAGCCACCTGGCGATGCGCCCAGGTCAACGCCGGTCATGTCGTCATTCAGGCGTTGATCCCACTGATCGCGGGGGATGAACTGGTGCCAGGCTTCTTCGAGCTTGAGGGTTGAGCGGCTGGGCGCCTCGCGGGGGAACTTCAGGCGTGGGATGCCCATCGGCCACAGCGCCGAATTGTCTGACTCGGCCAGGCCCACGAACACCCGGCGCCCGCTGATGAAGGTCAGCAGCAGGCGTGGCTGACGCGTGTCGTTGACCAACCGGCCGGCTTTCTCCAGCGCCTTGCGCAGGGGCACCTCGAACTTGCGACAGAACGTCGACAGTTCCTTGCCCTCGTTGCTGTCGAGCACCTCAAGCCACAGGCTGCCGCACACCGGCAGCTCAGCCAGGTGCTCCAGCAGCACGCTGATGCGGTCGCTCTCCGGCAGCTCCAGGTAGGTGCCACGGGCCCACTGGCGAGGAAAGATCAGCTGGGCGAAACGCCGCTCACGCATCAGCCGCTCGGCAGCGTCCGGCTCCAGGCCAACGAACTCGGCGCAGGCACTCTGCGGCTTGCTCCGGGCGTAACCGGGCACGCCCAATTGGGCGGCGTGTTCGCTGATTTCGGCGCAGACCTCGCCTTCGAAGCCGGGTCGGCAATGCATGAACAGGGTATTCATTTCTCACTCCACATCACTGGCGCAGAGCGCGCCAGGGCGGCGAATGATAAAGGAAGATCGGAACCTGCGACACGTCCCGCCGGTCCAGAACAGGGGCGGCCCCGGTAAATGGGGCTACCCTGACTGTTCAGCCAGGTCCGTGCCGTGCGGACCGATCCAGAGCGGTGGCACCGGAACACCGAAGCATTGCCGGGCCACCGGAGCACAAGGAGTTGTAAATGCCCTCGCTCGATAGCCTGAAAACCCTCAAGACCCTCCAGGTGGCAGGCCACACCTACCACTACTTCAGTCTCACCGCTGCCGCCGATGCGCTTGGCGACCTGCAACGCCTGCCCATGTCGCTGAAGGTGCTGCTGGAAAACCTGCTGCGCTGGGAAGATGGTCGCAGCGTCACCGGCGACGACCTGAAAGCCCTGGCCAGTTGGCTCAAGGACCGGCGCTCCGAGCGCGAAATCCAGTACCGCCCGGCGCGGGTGCTGATGCAGGACTTTACCGGTGTACCTGCGGTGGTCGACCTGGCGGCGATGCGCGCGGCCATGGCCAAGGCCGGCGGCGACCCACAGCGGATCAACCCGCTGTCGCCGGTGGACCTGGTGATCGACCACTCCGTGATGGTCGATCACTACGCAAGCCACGCGGCCTTCGCCGAGAACGTCGACCTCGAGATGCAGCGTAACGGCGAGCGCTATGCCTTCCTGCGCTGGGGCCAGAGCGCGTTCGACAATTTTCGCGTGGTGCCACCAGGCACCGGCATCTGCCATCAGGTCAACCTTGAATACCTTGGCCGCACGGTCTGGACCCGCGAGGAAGACGGGCGTACCTACGCCTTCCCCGACACCTTGGTCGGCACCGACTCACACACCACGATGATCAACGGCCTGGGCGTATTGGGCTGGGGCGTGGGCGGCATCGAGGCGGAAGCGGCCATGCTGGGCCAACCGGTGTCGATGCTCATCCCCGAAGTGATCGGCTTCAAGCTGACCGGCAAACTGCGTGAAGGCATCACCGCCACCGACCTGGTGCTGAGCGTGACCCAGATGCTGCGCAACAAAGGCGTGGTGGGCAAGTTCGTCGAATTCTATGGTGACGGGCTGGCTGACCTGCCCTTGGCCGATCGCGCCACCCTCGCCAACATGGCCCCCGAATACGGTGCCACCTGCGGCTTCTTCCCGGTCGACGAGATCACCCTGGACTACCTGCGCCTGTCCGGGCGGCCTACCGAGACCGTGGAACTGGTCGAAGCCTATTGCAAGGCGCAAGGCTTGTGGCGCCTGCCGGGCCAGGAGCCGCTGTTCAGCGACAGCCTGGCGCTGGACATGGGCGAGGTCCAAGCCAGCTTGGCCGGCCCCAAACGTCCTCAGGACCGCGTGGCGCTAAACCAAGTCAGCCAAGCCTTCGAACAGTTCATCGCACTACAGCCCAAGCCACTGGCCAAGGAGGTCGGCCGCCTGGAAAGCGAAGGCGGCGGCGGTGTAGCCGTGGGCAACGCCAACCAAACCGGTGCAATCGACTACACACACGCAGGGCAAACCCATACCCTGCACGACGGCGCCGTGGTGATCGCTGCCATCACCTCATGCACCAATACCTCCAACCCGAGCGTGATGATGGCCGCCGGGCTGCTGGCGAAGAAAGCCGTGGAGCTTGGCCTGCAACGCAAACCGTGGGTCAAGAGTTCCCTGGCTCCTGGCTCGAAGGTGGTGACTGAATACTTCCAGGCCGCCGGCCTCACGCCCTACCTCGACCAACTGGGCTTCGACCTGGTCGGCTATGGCTGTACCACGTGCATCGGTAACTCCGGGCCACTGGACGCGGCCATCGAAACCGCCATTGCCAGCGCTGACTTGAGCGTCGCCTCGGTGCTCTCAGGCAACCGCAACTTCGAAGGTCGAGTGCACCCGCTGGTGAAAACCAACTGGTTGGCCTCGCCGCCCCTGGTGGTGGCCTACGCCTTGGCCGGCACCGTGCGCACGGACCTAAGCCAGGACCCCTTGGGCGTCGGCAAGGATGGCCAGCCGGTGTACCTGCGCGACATCTGGCCCAGCCAACACGAGGTCGCCGAAGCGGTGGCCAAGGTCGATACCGCGATGTTCCACACGCAATACGCCGACGTGTTCGCAGGTGATGCGCAGTGGCAAGCAATCGAAGTGCCACAAGCGGCGACCTATGTGTGGCAGGACGATTCCACCTACATCCAGCATCCACCGTTCTTCGAACACATCGACGGCCCACCACCGGCAATCGGCGATATCCAGGGCGCTCGCATCCTCGCCCTGCTGGGGGACTCGGTGACCACCGACCATATTTCCCCAGCGGGCAATATCAAGGCCGACAGCCCTGCCGGACGTTACCTTCGCGACAAGGGCGTGGCACCGCACGACTTCAACTCCTACGGCTCGCGGCGCGGCAACCATGAAGTGATGATGCGCGGCACCTTCGCCAACATTCGTATCCGCAACGAAATGCTCGGTGGTGAAGAAGGCGGGAACACCTTGCACATCCCCAGCGGCGAGAAGCTGTCTATCTATGACGCGGCCATGCGCTATCAGCAGGAGGGCACGCCACTGGTGGTGATCGCAGGCCAGGAGTACGGCACCGGCTCCAGCCGCGACTGGGCAGCCAAGGGCACCAACCTGCTCGGAATCAAGGCCGTGCTGGCGCAAAGCTTCGAACGCATCCACCGTTCCAACCTGGTGGGCATGGGCGTGCTGCCGTTGCAGTTCAAGGCCGGTGACGACCGCAAGCAGTTGGGCCTGAGCGGACGCGAACGCATCGATATACTAGGGCTGTCCGAAGCGACCTTGCGCCCTGGGGCAAGCTTGCAACTGCGCATTACCCGTGACGATGGTCAACAACAGCAGGTCGAGGTACTGTGCCGGATCGACACCCTCAATGAATTGGAATACTTCAAGTCAGGGGGAATTTTGCACTATGTACTGCGGCAACTAATAGCAGCCTAATACAGCTCCTTCGGTTCGCGTCGCGAACCTGCCCGGATGCCTGGAGTGATGGCGAACACGTCGCATCACTCCAGGCCCCTGCATCAAGGAGTTGTCATGTCCGCGCCCTACTGGATAACCCTGTTCCTGCTCACACTCGGTTATGCCCTCGCGCTGACCTACGGCAGTCTGGGGTTGAGCGCAGCACCCTTGTTATTGACCCTGGTCTGCTCAGCGCTGCTGGTCCAACGCCCCGTGCGCTGGCAGCAGGTGCTGGGGCACGGGCTGTTCATCTTCCTCGCCATCGCCTTGGCCCTGCACTGGCTGCCTGGGTTCAACAACGCCAAAGTCATCGACAACATCGTGTTCAGCGAGGGCGCGCTGCCGTTCTCCATGTCGCTGAACCTGGACAAGTCATTGATCGGCCTATGGGTCATGCTGGCCTGCCCGTGGCTACTGCTGCTGCGCGGCAAGGGCGTGGTGGTGAGCCTGGCAGTGATCCGTCCACTGACGCTGCTCGCCTGCCTGGGCAGCGCGTGGATCCTAGGGGTGGTGGCATGGGCACCGAAATGGCCACAAGATGCCTGGCTGTGGCTGGCGAATAACCTGCTGCTAGTCAGCCTGACCGAAGAGCTGCTGTTTCGCGGCTATATCCAGGGCGGGCTTGAGCGCTTGCTGGGCAATCAGAACCTGGCCCTGGGCCTGGCCGCTCTGCTCTTCGGCCTGGCACACCTGGGCAGCGGTTGGCAGTGGTTCTACCTGGCAACCCTCGCCGGCATCGGCTACGGCATGGCCTATCGGTATGGCGGCTTGCTGACAGCGGTGTGGTGCCACGTGTTCGTCAACGTCGTGCACTTCACCGCCTTCAGCTACCCGATGCTGGCCCCGACGTGAACATTCGGTCATGATCAGACCTAGCTGTCATGATTTCTTAATGAAACTGCGACAAAGACCGTCTGTAAGGGAACAGGGGTAGACGCTCTACGTCAACGGTAAGCGCCTTGCGTTGCGCCACATCAACGTTGTTTAAATATTCATTCAATAAAAAAATGGGCGTGCCGATAACCATCGAAAGCCTTGCGGATTGAAAAGCCAATGCGTAACAACCAGCCGATTACCCAGAGAGAACGGACTTTCCCTGCCCAGCAGCGGTTGATTTCCACCACCAACACCAAAGGCGTGATCACGTACTGCAACGATGCCTTCATCGAGATCAGCGGTTTCTCCCGCGAGGATCTGATGGGCGCGCCGCATAACCTGGTGCGTCACCCTGATGTGCCACCGGCCGTGTTCGCCCACATGTGGCAGACCCTCAAGCAAGGCCTACCGTGGATGGGCATCGTCAAGAACCGCTGCAAGTCGGGTGATCACTATTGGGTCAACGCCTACGTCACGCCGGTGTTCGAAAACAATCAGGTGATCGGTTACGAGTCGGTACGGGTCAAGCCCACTGCCGAACAGATCCGCCGCGCCGAGGCACTTTACCAACGCATAAACCAGGGCAAATCGGCGGTGCCGCGCCGCGACAAGTGGCTACCGGTGCTGCAGGACTGGCTGCCATTCATCCTGATCAGCCAGATTGGCTTCCTGATCGGCAACTGGCTCGGCCACTCCTGGGGCTTCGCGCTCGCTGCGGGCCTGTCGGTGCCGTTGGGCCTGTTGGGCCTGGGCTGGCAGCAGCGGGGTATCAAGCGCCTGTTGCGCCTGGCCGAACAGACCACCTCCGACCCCCTGATCGCACAGATGTACACCGACAGCCGCGGTGTGCAGGCACGCCTGGAAATGGCCATGCTCAGCCAGGACGCACGCATGAAGACCTGCCTGACCCGGCTGCAAGACAGCGCCGAACACCTGAGCGACCAAGCGCGCCAGTCCGATACCCTGGCCCACCAGAGTTCCTCGGGCCTGGAGCGTCAGCGCGTAGAAACCGAGCAGGTCGCCGCCGCAGTCAACCAGATGGCCGCCACCACCCAGGAAGTGGCCAATCATGTGCAGCGCACCGCAGATGCCACCCAGGAAGCCAACCGCCTGACCAGCCAGGGCCGCAACATCGCCGGGGAGACCCGTGATGCCATCGAGCGGCTGTCGGCCGCCGTGGGCGAGACTGGTCTGACCGTCACCCAGTTGGCCAAGGACAGCGACGAGATCGGCGGTGTAGTGGACGTGATCAAGGGTATCGCCGACCAGACCAACTTGCTGGCACTCAACGCCGCCATCGAAGCCGCGCGTGCTGGCGAGATGGGCCGAGGCTTCGCCGTGGTTGCCGATGAAGTGCGCCAGCTGGCCCAGCGTACCGCCGAGTCCACCGGGCAGATCCACAACCTGATCGCCAAACTGCAGCAAACCGCCAACAATGCGGTGCAGACCATGGAAACCGGTCATCGCCAAGCCCAGGAGGGCGTAGAACGGGTGATGCAGGCCGATCAGGCGCTGGTAGGCATCAGCGAAGCGGTGGCCAATATAACCGACATGGCCACCCAGATTGCCGCTGCCACCGAAGAGCAGACCGCCGTGGCCGACGAGATCAGCCGCAATATCGCCACCATCGCCGACCTGGCTGACCAAACCGCCGGCCAGGCCCAGCGTTCGGCCTTGCTCAGCGAAGAGCTGACCAGCACTGCCAGCACCCAGTACTCGCTGGTGGAGCGCTTCAACCGCTGAATCTGTCGCGGGGCACGTCAGCGAACCGACGTGCCCCGCAATGGGTTTACCACTCCAGCTTCAGCCGGCTCTCGAAGTCGCGCTGCTGACCCGTTAACGGATCACTAAAACGCAGGCCCTGGGCCAGCAGCTTCAGTGGCCGCGCATAATCGTCCTGAGTGTCGAGCAACTGCGGATAGAACGGATCGTTACAGATTCCCGCCCCCAATGCTGCCATGTGCACCCGCAACTGATGAGTCTTGCCCGTGACCGGCGACAGGCCATAGCGCCACAGATCAGCGTTTTTCTCCAGCACGCAGGCGTGGGTCTCGCTGTTGGCGACCCCCTCGACCTCGTGCATGCGGAAGAACGGTTCGCCGTGTACCAGGCGGCTGCGATGCACCCGTGGAAAGGTGTGCTGCGGTAGCGCAGCGGCAATGGCCTGGTAGTGCTTGTCGATTCGCCGTTCCGGGAACAGGCGTTGGTAAGCGCTACGGGTTTCGGGGTTGGCCGAGAACAGCACCAACCCGGCAGTGTGCCGGTCGATGCGATGCAGAGGCACCAGATGCGGGTTGTCCAAGCGGCGAATCAACCGGCGCAGCAGTGTCTGCTCGACGTACTCGCCGGTGGGCGTGACCGGTAGGAAATGCGGCTTGTCGGCCACCACGAGATGTTCGTCCACGTACAGGATATCCTCCTGTACCGGGATTGGCTTTTCGTTGAGCACCTCGCGAAAGTAATGCAGGCGCATGCCAGGGCGGTACACGAGGTCGGCGGCAACCGCCTGCCCTTGGGCGTCGAGCACGCGGCCACGGGCAAATCGGTCAAGCCACTGCTCGCGACTGATCGCCTTGAAGTGATCGCTCAGGCAGTCAAGCACAGTGACCCACTGGCCGGGCGGCAGGCATACGGTGCTGGCTTGCTGGCGGGCGGGGTCGAAAGGCGTGGTCATCGGCAGGCTCGGTTGATCGCAGGGCGGGCATTATCCCCTCCTCAACCGACCTCGCCAACCGGTTCGCAGCGCGCCTTGAGCCAACGCAACACCTGCACCGCCTCCCAGCGAGAAGGGTCGAACAGCGCATAGCTCAAGCCCTGATAGCCGACCACATCCAACGGCCGGTGAAAGCCCGCACGCTGGAACAACGCCTCGATCTCGGCGAAGCAGGTGTTGAAATGCACCTTGCCAAACGGGGTATGCGCGTCGGTGACGATGCCGTCGAGGCGCAGTTCCAGCACGGCGTCGCACACCCGCTCCGGGGCCATGTGATTGATGCTGTACTTGAGTTGCTCGACATTGAGCATGGCTGTCACCTCGATACTGTATTTATATACAGCATACGAAGCGAAGCGGACCTGCGTCAATGCACAGGTCAGCGCAGGAAGGCCACGATCTGTTGCGAATCGAACGGCCAGGCCAGCTCCGCGCCGCTATCGCAGCGGCGCAGCACCGGGATACTGAGAGCATAGCGCTCGTACTGCAGCGGATCGTCGGCAATGTCGACCAGCTCGACCAGCAGGCCATGCTCGACGAACGGCATCAGCACAGCCTCGGCCACTTCGCACAAATGACACCCCAGGGTGCCGAACAACTGGCATTCAGGAAGCATGGGCAAACCCAGAAAGTCGCAAGAACGGAGACTTATTCTAGGTCCACCCTGCTGATCACGCACTGTCGGACATCAATCCTGACTGGTGGCGCCAATGCGATGCAACGACAGGTCGGCGCCTTGGAACTCCTGCTCGTGGCTCAGACGCAGACCGAGCACAGCCCGCACTAGACCGTACACGGCAAAGCCGCCGACCAGCGCCACCGCAACGCCGCCCAGACTGCCAAGCAACTGACTGGCCAGGCTGACACCGCCCAAGCCACCCAAGGCGGCCTGGCCGAACACACCGCATGCGATACCGCCCCATACACCGCACAACCCATGCAGCGGCCACACGCCCAGCACATCATCGATTTTCCAGCGGTTCTGCGAGGCGGTGAAGCACCAGACGAACAGCCCACCGGCAACCAGCCCGGTGACCAGCGCACCAATCGGGTGCATCAGATCCGAGCCTGCGCAGATCGCCACCAACCCAGCCAGCGGGCCGTTGTGCAGGAAGCCTGGGTCGTTGCGCCCAGCCACCAGGGCCGACAAGGTCCCGCCGACCATCGCCATCAGCGAATTGATCGCCACCAGGCCACTCACCCCTTGCAGCGTCTGCGCACTCATGACATTGAAGCCGAACCAGCCGATGATCAGGATCCACGAACCCAACGCCAGGAACGGGATGCTCGAAGGCGCGAAGGCCACTAGCCGGCCATCACGGTAACGACCACGCCGCGCACCGAGCAGCAGCACAGCCGCCAACGCCAACCAGCCGCCCATGGCATGCACCACCACCGACCCTGCGAAGTCGTGGAAAGGGGCACCGAAGCGCGCCGCTAGCCAAGCCTGCACACCAAAGTTGCCGTTCCATACCACGCCTTCGAAAAACGGATAGATGAACGCCACGATCAGGGCAGTGGCGCACAACTGTGGGGCGAAGCGCGCGCGCTCGGCAATCCCGCCGGAAATGATCGCCGGGATCGCAGCGGCGAAGGTCAGCAGGAAGAAGCATTTGACCAACCCGTAGCCGTGGTCGGCGGCCAGTGTCGCCGCTGGCTGCAAGAAGCTCACGCCATACGCAATCCAGTAGCCGATGAAAAAGTACACCAGGGCCGAGATCGCGAAATCGCTCAGAATCTTCGACAAGGCATTGACCTGATTCTTGTGGCGCACGGTGCCCACTTCCAGAAACGCGAAGCCGGCGTGCATGGCCAGGACCAGAATGGCCCCCATGAGAATGAACAGGGTATTAGAGCCGTGGAGCAGAGAGTCCATCGCGCTGTGCATGTTTTCCATGTAGTGGCAGACCTGAAAAAGGCACCATGACAGTTCAAGTACCGGCATCCTTGCACCGAATCGGTGCCAGACCCCTGCCCTCTTTCAGCGAGGTGCGAGCAGCCTGTGTGGTTTTTTCTTGGGTTTGTCGTGGATTGGGTTAAGGTTTATCGGTATTTGCGCAAGCCGTGCACAGGTTCGGCGCAGTCACGGCACTGACGCACCGGGAGTAAGCAAAGGCTGTACCAGCACATCATGCTGAACCTTCGCAGCCGCGCAATACTCGAAATAGCCACACACATCCACAGGGAGAGGCCCATGGCCAGCAAATCCGCAAAGACTGCACAAGACATACTGATGGCTGACTTCCAGGCGCTGGTGCGCGACACCGAGAAGCTGCTCGCCGACACTGCCAACCTTGCCGGCGACCAAGCCGATGAACTACGCGAGCAGATCCACGAGCGCCTGGCACAAGCCCGCGAAAGTCTGCAACTGACCCAGGAATCGGTACGCCAGCGCGGCCAGGCTGCCGTCGGTAGCGCAGAACAGTACGTACAGGAGAACCCATGGCAAGCGGTCGGTATCGCCGCAGGCGTAGGCCTGCTGATCGGCCTACTGGCCAAACGCTAAGGAGCGCTCATGGACAACGACGCCATTGGCACCGGCGCCTCCGGCAGGCGTCTGGGCGCAGCCGTGTTGGGCCTGTTGCACAGCCATATCGAGCTGTTCGGCATCGAGTTGCAGGAACAAAAGGCCCGTACCCTCAGCCTGTTGCTGTTCGCAGGCTTGGCGCTGGTCTTCGCTCTGTTGCTGCTGACCGCCCTGTCGGGGCTGGTGCTGGTGCTGCTGTGGGATAGCTACCGCCTGGCCGGCATCATCGGCCTGTGCGTGTTCTACAGCTTGGCTGCGCTGTTCTGCGCACTGCGCCTCAAAGCCGCGGTGTTCGATGAATCCTCGCCATTTGGCGCCACGCTCGAAGAGCTGGCCAAGGACCGGGAGCGATTGTTGCCATGAACCTGCCAGAACTTCCCGACACGCGTAATCCGCGCGAGTTGCGTAAGGCTTTACTGCGTCTGCGCATGGAGATGCACCGCCAACAGATCCGTCACGAATCCGGGCAGATGCTCGAGCCGATCCGCCGCCTGCGTGGCAGGGGCAGTGCGTTTGGCGAAGGTCTAGGCATCAAGCACGGCTCGCTGTGGGGGCTGGGCGCCGTAGTGGCGATGGGCTTTTTCACTGGCAAGGGCGTGCGCAGCGGCAATCTGGCACGGCTGGTCCGTCTGGGCACCACGCTGGTGCCGCTGATTCGCTTGTTCATGGGCCCCAATCGGCGTCCCTGAATCCCGTGTGGCGCGCCCTTGCCACGGCGCGCCACACGGGAGAAGCTATGCCCTCTCATTGACCGGAGATCACGCCTTGGAATGGCAGACCCTGCTGACGCGCGAACGCTTGGGCAAGGCCCTCTACAGCCCCGAGGAGCTGGGTCGCAGCCCGTTTCACAAGGACCACGACCGCATCATCTTCTCAGGTGCCTTCCGGCGTCTGGGACGCAAGACTCAGGTGCACCCGGTTACCAGTAACGACCATATCCACACCCGCCTGACTCACTCGCTCGAGGTCAGTTGCGTGGGCCGGTCGCTGGGCATGCGTGTAGGCGAAACCCTGCGCGAAGCGCTGCCAGATTGGTGTGAGCCGAGTGACCTGGGAATGATCGTGCAGTCCGCGTGCCTGGCCCACGACATCGGCAACCCGCCCTTCGGCCACTCTGGCGAGGATGCCATCCGTCACTGGTTCCAGCAGGCTGCCGGACGCGGTTGGCTGGACGACATGAGTGACGACCAACGCGCCGACTTCCTCAATTTCGAAGGCAACGCCCAAGGTTTCCGCGTGCTGACCCAACTGGAGTACCACCAGTTCGACGGTGGCACCCGACTGACCTACGCGACTCTGGGTGCCTACCTCAAGTACCCCTGGACAGCGCGCCACGCCGACGCTCTGGGCTACAAGAAGCACAAGTTCGGCTGCTACCAGAGCGAACTGGGCCTGCTTGAGCAAATCGCCAGCAAGCTGGGCCTGCCACAGCTAGAGCACCAGCGCTGGGCACGCCATCCGCTGGTCTACCTGATGGAGGCCGCTGACGATATCTGCTATGCCCTGATCGACCTCGAAGACGGCCTGGAAATGGACTTGCTGCAGTACGCCGAAGTCGAGGCACTGCTGCTGGACCTGGTAGGCGACGACTTGCCGGAAACCTACCGGCAGCTCGGCCCACGCGACTCGCGCCGACGCAAGCTGGCGATCCTGCGCGGCAAGGCCATCGAACACCTGACCAACGCCGCTGCGCTGGCCTTCGTCGAACAACAGCAGGCGCTGTTGGCTGGGCGCCTGGCAGGCGACCTGGTCGAGCACATGCACGGCCCGGCGCAACGCTGCGTGCTCCAGGCCAAGGACATGGCACGCAAGAAAATCTTTCAGGACAAGCGCAAGACGCTGCACGAAATCGGCGCCTACACCACGCTGGAAATTCTCCTCAACACCTTCTGCGGCGCCGCACTCGAGCAGCATGGCGGGCGCACGCCGTCGTTCAAGAGCCGCCGAGTGCTGGACCTGATTGGCAACAATGCCCCTGATCCACACGGTTCGCTGCATGCCGCATTCCTGCGGATGATCGATTTCATCGCGGGTATGACAGACAGCTATGCCAGCGAAATGGCCTGCGAGATGACCGGCCGCTCAACCCCGACCTGAAATCTGCGGACGATGACCGCCTCAAGCTCAAGGTCGGTCATCGCTTCAAAAGTAAGAAACTTCTTACTTTCAAATTTAATATTGAACACCCACACAATAAAAAAAGTAAAACCTGACCAAAGTGCCAACATCAGCACAAAACATTTCACAACTTGTAGCATCTCATCGGGCTCGACGTAGGACATTTCCTATATAGTAGTTTTCGACCAAACTTCGCTGCCCCACCGACATCCAACTGAGTTAATGTTTCCACTCTTTCGCCAAGCCGACTGGAATCTTGAACATGCACTCAGTATTTATTGTCGACGACCATCCCGTCATCCGACTGGCTATCCGCATGTTGCTGGAAAACCAGAATTACCGGATCGTCGGCGAGTCAGACAATGGCGTCGATGCCATGCAGATGATTCGCGAAGCCCGCCCGGACCTGGTCATACTCGACATCAGCCTGCCCAAACTGGACGGGCTCGAAATGCTCTCGCGCTTCCAATCCATGACCTTTCCCTTCAAGGTGCTGGTGCTCACCGCACAATCGCCAGCGCTGTTCGCCATCCGCTGCATGCACTCCGGCGCGGCCGGTTATGTATGTAAACAAGAGGATCTCGGTGAACTGCTGAGCGCGATAAAAGCAGTCCTGTCTGGTTACAACTATTTCCCCAGCCTGGCACTCAAGCCCACTCAAACGGCACAAAGCGACGAACTCGCACTGTTCCGTCACGTCAATGACCGTGAACTGATGGTGTTGCAACTGTTTGCCCAAGGGCGTAGCAACAAGGAAATCGCCAAAGGCATGTTCCTAAGCAACAAGACCGTCAGCACCTATAAGAAACGCCTGATGCACAAGTTACGCGCGAGCACACTCGTGGAACTGATCGACGTCGCCAAACGCAACGCGCTGGTCTGAGGGCATCATGCAAAGGCCATTGGCAACCTCTCTGTTGTGCCTGTGGTTATGGCTGGGCGCGTGCACGCCATCTAGCGACGCAGCCATCGACGACGGCAAAACATTCACGCTACTGAGCCGCTTGACCCGCACCTCGCAGCAGCCCACCCTCTCCCTGGAACAACGTCAATGGCTGGCGACGCGTCAGGAACTGGTACTGGGCACCTCGGCCCCGGACTACCCGCCATTCGACATCACCACCGGTGGACGTGAATATCAGGGCCTGACTGCCGACTACGCCGGCCTGATCGCCAGTGCGCTGGGCCTGCCGGTGCGGGTGCAGCGCTTCCCAAGCCGCCCAGCGGCGGTCGCCGCGTTGAAAAGCGGGCGGATCGACCTGCTCGGCAGTGCCAACGGCTACGAATCCGCCCGCCAGGGGCTGGTGCTTTCTCACCCCTATGCCGTCGACCAGCCGGTGTTGGTAACCCGCGAGGACGAAACCCGTGCCCTGAACACCGGCCTGGACGGCATGCGCCTGAGCATGCTCTACCACTACCTGCCATCGCAGGAGATCCGCGCAAGCTACCCCGGCGCGCAGCTGATCACCTTCGAATCCTCGACCCAGGCCTTGAATGCCGTGGCCTTCGAACAAGCCGACGTGTTCATCGGCGATACCATCTCCACCCATTACCTGATCAGCCAGGGGCACCTGCCGCGCCTGCGCATGGCCAGCTTCGGCAAACATGAAATGGTCGGCTTCAGCTTCGCGCTGCGCGACGACAACCCGATGCTTCTGAGCTTGATCAACCTTGCCCTGGAAGCCCAGGGTAAGGTTAGCCGCAGTGACATCTTCAAGCGCTGGAGCGCCAGCAGCGGCAGCCTGCTGACCGACCTCAAGCTCCAGCTGTCACCGCTCGAGGAACGCTGGCTTCGCGAGCACCCGAAGATGCGTGTGGTGGTCAACGATACCGCCGCCCCCCTGACCTACTTCGACAGTAACGGACGCCTGCGGGGCATCGTGGCCGATCTGCTCGAAGTCATTCGCTTGCGCACGGGCCTGCATTTCGACATTCAGCGCGCCAGCGGCGAAAGCGACATGATCAATCAGCTCCTGACCGAGCGCGCAGACATCATCGCCACGCTCCCGACCGACACCCACCGCAACCTTGCACTGCGCGTCAGCAGACCCTACCTCGAAAGCGCCTACGTACTGGTCAGCCGTGAAGGCACCGATCAACCCACCAACCTCAAGCAACTGATCGACAAACATGTCGCGGTGCCACGCGACAGCGACGTGGCAGCGTTGCTCAACCGCCAGCATCCGCACATTCACCAGGTCGCCACCGACAGCACGTTCTACTCCATGGCTCTGCTGGGCAGCGGCGCGGTGGACGCCGCAGTCGCGACCCTCATCGATGCCAATCACATGCTGGCCAGCAACGATCGACTGGTGATCCGCACCACCGTCGGCACCGAACCCGCGACATTCTCGATGGCTACCCGGCCACAGGCCGGGGAGCTGGCATCGATTCTGGACAAGGCCCTGCTCAGTGTTTCCCCTGAAGAACTGGGGATCATCAACAGCCGCTGGCGCAACCATGACGTGCACAACGATACCTACTGGCGCAACTCGCGCAGGCTGATCCTGCAAGTGGTCACGATCATCGCTGCGCTGCTGGTCGTGGCACTGGTCTGGAATGCCCGCCTGCGGCGCCAGATCAAGCAGCGCCAACTGGCCGAGCGAGCACTGAGCGATCAGCTGGAGTTCATGGGCGCCCTGCTCAACGGCACGCCGCATCCAATGTACGTGAGAGACCGCGAAGGCCGCCTGAAGAGCTGCAACGACAGCTACCTCGAGGCCGTTGGCACCAGCCTTGAGCAGATCCTCGGCAAGCGTCTGCAAGACACCCTGTTCAGCCAGTGCACGTACGTCCATCAGATCCAGGATGACTATCGACGGGTAATGGAAGAGGGGCGACCGATGATCCTCGACCGCCCGCTGCGACTCAAGGACCAGGAACTGACTATCTACCACTGGATCTTGCCCTATCGCGACTCGCTGGGGGAAATGCAGGGCATCATCGGCGGCTGGATCGACATCAGCGAACGCCGCGCACTGGTCCAGGACCTGCGCCTGGCCAAGCAACAGGCCGATGACGCCAACCGTGCCAAGAGCACGTTCCTGGCCACCATCAGCCACGAGATCCGCACGCCGATGAACGCCCTTATCGGCATGCTCGAACTGGCACTCAAACGTGCCGAGCATGGCCAACCTGACCGGCCAGCGCTACAAGTGGCTCACCACTCGGCCAAGGACCTGCTGGCCTTGATTGGCGACATCCTCGACATCGCCCGCATCGAGTCCGGGCAGCTGTCCCTGGCACCCGAGCCGGTCGACCTAGCCAACTTGATCGAATCAGTAGGCCGGGTATTCGATGGCCTGGCACGGCAGAAGGGCGTGACACTGAAGGTGGTGGTCGCCCACGAAGTCCGTTGCCACGCGATGCTCGATCCACTGCGTTTCAAGCAGGTACTGTCCAACCTGGTGAGCAATGCGATCAAGTTCACCGAACAAGGCCAGGTCCGAATCAGCGCCAGGCTCGACAACGGTGGAGAACCGGGCAAGCCCATCCTCGACCTCGAAGTCCGCGACAGCGGCATCGGCATCCACGAGCACGACCTGCAACGTCTGTTCACCCCGTTCGTACAGGCAAACCCCTCCAGCGACGGCGCGCGGGCCGGCAGCGGGCTGGGCTTGGTGATCAGCCGCAACCTGTGCACCATGATGGGCGGCGAGATGACCCTGCAAAGCCTGCAGGGCGTTGGCACGCGGGTCAGGCTGACGATGCCTTTGCAGTGCGTCGAGCCGCCCGCCCCGCCATCGACCGACGACGCAGGCATCGATCGCCCTGACATCTGCCTGAATATCCTGGTAATCGACGACCACCCCGCCAATCTTCAACTGATGACACGCCAACTGAGCTATCTGGGGCTGTGCCAGGATAGCGCCCGTGATGGCAACGAGGGCTTGTGCAAGTGGCGTGCAGGCAACTATGACGTGCTGATCGTCGACTGCAATATGCCGCACCTGGACGGCTACGAGCTGGCACGCAGGGTACGCCGGGAGGAACGCCTCGATGGCAAGACGCCTTGTGTGATCCTCGGCTACACCGCCAACGCCCAGCCCGAGGTCCGCCAACAGTGCCTGGACGCCGGCATGGACGATTGCCTGCTCAAGCCCATCGGCTTGCAGGCACTAGGTCGACGCCTGGCAGCCCTGACCCACGGTCTGCATCCCACCCGTTGCGGCACGGGTGAACGCGCGCCGTGCTGCGACCTCGACGGCCTGTGCGCCATCAGCGGCGGCGATCCCGATGACCGCGAACGGCTGCTCGACACGCTGCGCCAGAGCCTGCGTGAAGACCTGCAGATCCTGATGGCGATCGACCTGCAACGCACCCCCGAGGCAGGTGCCGCCCAGGCGCACAAGATCCTCAGCGCCGCACGTATGCTGGAGGCGGCGTCATTGATCGAGGCGTGTGAAGCGCTACAAGCACCGGGGCTGACCGTGGCCGAGGCTAAAATGCGTCGCCAGGTACTGGCGCGGCACATGCGCCGCGTAGAGAACACCCTGGCCAGGCTGAACGACAGCCCGACCGAGGGGGAGTGAAGCGGCATACAGCCAGGTATGCCGCCACCGGTATCAGGAAGCCGGGTTGATCGGCTTTTCCGGGTACCAGGCATCCAGCAGTGGGCTGACTTCGATGTTGGTCAGCTCGCTGCGGCCTTTGAGCCACGCTTCGACAGTGGCGCGCTGCTCTTCGCTGACCGAGCCACGCTTGGCCAGGCAGACCAGGCCAAAGTCGTCACCGCCGACGTAGTCCAGGCCATTGGCATCCATGGCTTCAGCCAGGAAGGCGTCGAGGAAGGCATCGATGGCTTCATCGGACAGGTCTTCCTTGAAGCCCAGGTTCAGTTCGAAACCCAACTCCTGGAATTCATCCACGCACAGCTTCTTGCGCAGACGACGGGAACGGTTGGTAGCCATGGAACAATCCTCTCAAGTAATTACGGCCGGCACTTTACCAGTTTATTGGCGCTAAAGGCGCATTTGCATCGAACAAGGTCCCAGTCGCCTGCGCTTGGGGCATAATGCGTACCTTATTTCCGTCTGGGGCCACCATTTCTTACAGCCCCTTTGTCTTTCCCCTCGCCAGCAGGGTATTCGTATCCATGATCAAGACGCTTCGTCCACTGCTGCTCGCCAGCCTGTTCCTACCCTTCTCGCTGACCAGCCAAGCCGCCGCCGTCAACACCAGCCTGCCGCCAAAGGTGCAACAGGCCCTGGCCAAGAACAAACTGCAAGACTCAGCCCTGTCCCTGGTGATGCTGCCGCTCGACGGTCCTGGCAATGCCACGGTGTTCAACGCCGATGTGTCGGTGAACCCGGCCTCGACCATGAAGCTGGTCACCACGTATGCCGCCTTGGAGCTACTGGGCCCGACCTTCCAGTGGAAGACCGAGTTCTATACCGACGGCACCCTGAGCAACGGCGTGCTCAACGGCAACCTATATCTCAAAGGCGGCGGCGACCCCAAGCTGAACATGGAAAAACTCTGGCTGCTGATGCGTGACCTGCGCGCCAACGGCGTGCGCACGGTGACCGGCGACCTGGTGCTGGACCGCAGCCATTTCGTGCAGCCCAACCTGCCGCAGTTCAATGACGACGGGGGCGACGAAAACAAGCCATTTTTGGTCAAGCCCGACTCGCTGCTGGTCAATCTCAAGGCCCTGCGCTTCGTGGCGCGCAACGATGGCGGCAAGGTGTTGGTGTCGGTGGAACCGCCGATCGCCAACATCCGCATCGACAACCAAGTCAAGGCCACCCCCGGCAAACAGTGCAGCGGGGATGTGCGCTACAACCCGGTCCCACAGGCCGACGGCGTCAGCGTGACGGTCAGCGGTCAGCTCGGCGAGGGCTGCAACTCGCAGACCTATCTGTCGCTGCTGGACCACTCCACCTACGCCGCCGGCGCGGTGCGCGCCATCTGGAGCGAGCTGGGCGGCAGCATCCAGGGTCGTGACCGCATCGAAGACGTGCCCAAGTCGGCGCGCCTGCTGGCCCGGGCCTTCTCGCCCGACCTGGTGGAAGTGATTCGCGATATCAACAAATACAGCAATAACACCATGGCCCAGCAACTGTTCCTGAGCATCGGCGCACAGTTCCGTAGCGACGCAGACGGCGACGATGCGCGTGCAGCCCAACGTGTCGTGCGCCAGTGGCTGGCCAAGAAAGGCATTACCGCACCGCATCTGGTGATGGAGAACGGCTCGGGTCTGTCGCGCGCCGAACGGGTCAGCACCCGGGAAATGGCCGCTCTGCTGCAGGCTGCATGGAAGAGCCCCTACGCCGCCGAGTTCATCAGCTCGATGCCGTTGGTGGGGATGGACGGCACCATGCGCAAGCGCTTGAAACGCACCGCCATGAGCGGCGAAGGGCATATCAAGACTGGCACGCTCAACACGGTACGGGCGATCGCAGGCTTTAGCCGTGACAGCAATGGCCACACCTGGGCCGTCGCGGCCATCCTCAACGATCCAAAACCCTGGGGGGCCTCGCAGGTGTTGGACCAAGTGCTGCTGGAGCTGTATCGCCAGCCGAAGCTGACTAGCGGCACGGCAAACATCGCGCCTTGAGCCCTACCACATGCCTGGCTAGCCGTTAGTCAGGCAGCGTCTGTTCTGGCGCCGTCGCGGGTGTATTCGCTCGCGATGGCGATCCAGTCAGTCGCGTGAACGAATACACAACTTCCTCGAAATACGCAGTGACACCCCGCACCTCAAGGCAATTCTCCTTCGACCCGATCCCGCCCAGCCTGCTTGGCCGCGTAGACCCCGGCATCGGCGCGTAACAGCAAGGCATCCGCCCCCTCGCCTTCTCGCCAGCCCGCTACCCCGAAGCTCGCCGTTATTCGCCCAACGCCCTCCACCGGCACACCACGCACACCTTGCCACAGCTCCAGGGCCAGTTGCTTGGCCTGCTCGGCATCGCTGCCCGGACATAGCACCATGAACTCTTCTCCCCCGAGGCGACAAAACACATCGGTACGTCGCAACCGGTGGCTAATGCGCTGGCACAAGCTACGCAGAACCACATCACCCACCGCATGCCCGAACTGGTCATTGATCCGCTTGAAGTGATCGATATCCAGCATGATCACCGCCAGATCCAGACGCTCGCGGCGTGCGCGATCCAACTCGATACGCAGCCGGTCCTGAAAATAACGCCGGTTGTAGATCCCCGTCAGCACATCGGTGATGGCCAAGGCACGCAACTCCTCCTCCACCCGCTTGAGGTCGGAAATATCCGTCAGGTAGCCATGCCAAATCGTACAGCCGTGCTCGCCAATTTCCGGTGTCGCCTCTCCACGAACCCAGCGCAGGCCGGCTCGGGGCAAACGCACCCGATACTCCTCGCGCCACGGGGTCAGGTGCTCGGCCGAGTAACGCACCGAAAGCCGAACCCGCTCCAGATCATCAGGATGGATCCGCTCGAACGCAGCGCAGGCATCCTCACGCAGCACGTGCAGATCGATCTCGTAGATATCCAGCAGGCCCTCGCTGGCATAGGGGAAGCACGAATGGCCATCGGCATCCAAGCGATACTGGTAGATCCCGCCCGGCACTTCGGCACTGAGTTTTTTCAACAACCGGTCGCGGGCTGCCAGCGCCTCGTGCACCCGGCGCTGCTCGGTGACGTCGATGCAGATCGCCAGGTAACCGACCCACAAGCCCTGTTCGTCCAGCACAGCGGTCACCAGCATGTTGGCCAGTAAGTGGCTGCCGTCCTTGCGCACCAAGGTCCACTCGCCCGACTGTACCCCTCCCTCCTGCAAGGTCTCGGCGAACATCGCCTGACCGGCATCGATGTCGCGCCCATGACGCAGGCTCAGGGCATGCGCACGTCGATGCAGCTCTTCGGGCTGGACGAGATCTTCCAGGGTCAGGCGCCCCAGCGCCTCATCGGCCGCATAGCCGAGCATGCGCTCAGCGCCGGCATTGAACGTCCCGATCACCCCCTTGAGCGTGGTGGCGATGATCGCCACCTGAGTCGCGGCGTCGAGCACGTTACGCAACTGGTTATGCGTCTCGCGCAGCGATTGCTCGCTCACCCGCAGCTCGGCCGTGCGCCGCGCTACGAGTTCGAGGGCGCGCTGACGCTGGCTGAACAAGCTGTACAGCAGCACCGCCAGCAGCACACTCAGCAATCCGCCCAACAGGCTCACCACAGGTACCGCCGAGGAACGATTGGCCAGCAGGAAGTCCTGGCTGGGGCGGATGTCCAGTTGGAAGTGGTGATCGGCCAGGCGTAGCAGTTGGCTGCTGACCAGCGCCATCGGTGCTGGTGCGTTGCCTGAATCGAATAGCACTTCATGGGCATTGTCGGTGGACAGGTCGTAGATACGCACCACCAAGTCATCGTCGGCCTCGGTCGGCAGGCTCTCGGCGATCAGTTGGTGCACGCTGAGCAAAGCCATCACATAACCGCTGGGCGCGTCGCCTGCAGAGTGCGCGCCAGTGAACACCGGTGCGACGATCAACAAGCCAAGGGGGTAGCCGGACTGGACATGCACGCTGAGCATGTCCATCGGCGCCGACACCGCCATGCTGTCAGGGCGAGTGGCACGTGCCAGGGTGGCTGCACGCAGCGGCTGACCCAGCAGGTCCAAACCATAAGGTTGGTCCTGCCGGTTGACCGCCTGGGTGTAGAGGATCGGGTAATACACCTCACGCGGCGGCGCGACCTGCCAGCCGTCTTCGGCGCTACGATCACGAATCGCGTAAGGCTGCCCTAGACGCTCGCGCGCCTGGCGCTCGAAGACCTGACGCTGCTTGCCCTCCACCCGCGGCGCCCAGGAGAACGCCTGGGTACGGCGCAGCAACGGACGGGTGTAGCCGGCGAACTCGCTGGGCGTGATTTCGGTGGAATAACTGACGAAACGGCGCAGCCCGTCCAGGCGCTGCTCCTGCTCCTCGAAACGTTCGGCAATACGGCTGTAGCGCTCGCTGGCCAACAGCTCGAAGCGCTGGCGCAACTGCTGGGTATAGAACGACTGGGTGGCGAGTGCCAGCGCGCCGGTGAGCAAACCACCGGCGACCAGCGCGGCCATCGCCACGCCCCAGGCCGACAACTCGTCACCGAGCGGGCCAATCCACTTTGCAGGTACCTTCCACATAGAGGGCTCTCAGCAACTTCAGCTTCAGCGTCCTGCGAATGGTTCAGCCCTGCCCTACTTATAGCCAATGGCCAGCAGCGACGCCAGCCCCTTGTGACTCACCGTAGGCGTAATTGCCAGGCGCGGTGAATGCGATTGTTACGCACGAAGTCCGGGTCCAGCGTCTGGGCGCTGATTTCCTCCACCGCATAGCGCGTCGCCAAGTGCTCATCGAGCTGGAACTTGCGGAAGTTGTTGGAGAAGTACAGCACGCCGCCAGGTGCCAGACGGGCCATGGCCAGGTCGAGCAACTCGACATGATCACGCTGCACATCGAACACCCCTTCCATACGCTTGGAATTGGAGAACGTCGGCGGGTCGATGAAGATCAGGTCGTAGCTGTCGGTCGCGTTCTGCAACCAGGCCATGACATCGCCCTGCTCCAGGCGGTTGCGCTCGGAGAAACCGTTAAGCGAGAGGTTGCGCCGCGCCCAGTCCAGGTAGGTCTTGGACAGGTCGACACTGGTGGTGCTGCGCGCACCGCCCTTGGCCGCATGCACGGAGGCGGTGGCGGTGTAGCAGAACAGGTTGAGAAAACGCTTGCCGGCGGCCTCGCGCTGGATGCGCATGCGCATCGGGCGGTGGTCGAGGAACAGACCGGTATCCAGGTAGTCGGTCAGGTTGACCAGCAGCTTGACGCCGCCTTCGCTAACCTCCTGGAAACGCCCCTCGGTGGCCTGGCGTTCGTACTGGCGAGTGCCGCTCTGGCGCTCGCGGCGTTTGAGCACCACGCGTTGCTGGTCGATGCCCAGCGCCTGCGGGATCGCCGCCAGGGCGTCGAGCAGGCGAGCCTGGGCCTTGTCCGGGTCGACCGAGCGGGGCGCGGCGTATTCCTGCACGTGCACCCAGTCGTGGTACAGGTCCACTGCCAGGGCGTACTCGGGCATGTCGGCGTCGTACACCCGGTAGCAGTCCACCTGCTCGCGGCGGGCCCACTTGCCCAACTGCTTGAAGTTCTTTTGCAGGCGGTTGGCGAACATCTGCGCACCTTCGGACAGCCGCGCCGGCTCACTGGCCAGCGGCGCCTGGCGTGGCGCCTCGCCGTCTTGCGGCTGGGCCGCACGCCGCTCGCCCGTGACGAACTGATCAGGCTGCACCTTGAACAGCAGCAGCTTGCACGGCAACGCGCCGTTCCAGAACGCGTACTGTTTATGGCTGCGGATACCCATGCGCTTGCCCAACTCCGGCGCGCCAGTGAACACCGCGGCTTCCCAGCCCATGCAGGCCTGACGCAAGCGCTCGCCGAGGTTCTGATAGAGGTACAGCAGGCTGGCCTCATCACCCAGACGCTCGCCGTAGGGCGGGTTGCTGATGACCAGGCCTTTCTGGTTCTGGTCTGGGCGCGGCTCGAAGCTGGCCACCTCACCCTGATAGATCTTCACCCAATCGCCCAACCCGGCACGCTCGACGTTGTTGCGCCCCGGCTGGATCAGCCGTGGGTCGGCCTCGTAGCCGCGAATCCACAGCGGCGGCTTGGCCAGTCCGGCCTGGGCACGGGCCTGCGCCTCGTCGTGCAGCTTGCGCCAGAGGGCCGGCACATGCCCGAGCCAGGCGCTGAAGCCCCAGCGCTCGCGCTTGAGGTTGGGCGCGATGTCGGCGGCGATCATCGCCGCCTCGACCAGGAAAGTACCCACGCCACACATCGGGTCGGCCAGGGCGCCACCCTCAGCCGCGATGCGGGGCCATCCGGCGCGGATCAGCACGGCGGCAGCCAGGTTCTCCTTAAGCGGCGCGGCACCCTGCTGCAGGCGATAGCCGCGCTGATGCAGGCTGTGGCCAGACAGGTCCAGCGAGAGGATCGCCTCGCCTCGGTCCAGGCGCAGATGCACCCGGACATCCGGATCGAGCTTGTCTACGGACGGGCGCAAGCCCTCGCGGTTGCGCAGCTTGTCGACGATCGCATCCTTGACTTTCAAGGCACCGAAATGGGTGTTGTCGATGCCCGAGCCATGCCCGCTGAATTCCACCGCCAGGGTCCCGTCGGCTGCCAGGTGATCGGTCCAGTCGAACCCGTGGACACCGTCGTACAGGTCGTCAGCGTTCTTCATCGAGAAGCGCTTGAGCACCAGCAATACCCGGTTCGCCAGGCGCGACCACAGGCACAGGCGGTAGGCGGTTTCCATGTCGGCATCGCCGCGAATGGCCGAGGTGTGTTCACGCACCTCGCTCAGCCCCAACTGACGGGCCTCATCGGCAAGCAGGCCTTCAAGGCCTTTGGGGCAGGTGAGATAAAGTTCGAAACGGTCCGACATGTGTCATCCAGAGCCATGGGCTAGGTAGATGGCAGGCCGACGCATCGGCTGCCGCTGTTTGCCTGCGCGGCCTTTCGACAGACCCGCAGGTGGCCTGCGAAGCACTCGCCAGGCCAGGCCACCGGACAGTGGCAACCTGTCGCGCGGTGGCGCGCAGGCTTTGATCATCCGGCAGTACGAAAATTTCCTCGACGCAGCGCCAGGATATGACCCTTCGTCGTATTACTGATTATTACCGCCAGCGACTGACGGCGCTGGCAAAATGACGTCAACTTCGCCAGAAGCCCAATCTTAGCTGGGTTAGCCGCGAACGCGGTTCAGTCGCATTCGTTTACTTATCCCCGTAGCCACGAAAACGTTACGTCCTTATGACAAATCGATCATTCCCACTGTGACGCTCATTCGTTAGAACTGGTCTCAGGCCGTTCCGCAAAGGGGCGGCACTTTCAGCCCGCCACGCCGGCAGCGGGCGCACACCGGCAGAACGATTCTGCCCGGCCTCGGAGAGGCCGACGGGACATTACAGTCAACAAGTGAGGGCAACACCCTATGAGAAGACTTAAGCGTGATCCGTTGGAAAGAGCATATTCACGTGGCTACCAGTATGGGGTCACCGGCAAATCCCGCGAACTTTGCCCCTTCAATCTTCCCTCTGTTCGCCAAGCCTGGATCAACGGCTGGCGTGAAGGTCGCGGCGACAACTGGGACGGCATGACCGGCACTGCTGGCATTCATAGACTCAACGAAAATCACGCCGTTGGCTGAACGAGGACACTGAATTCGAGTCACCATGCGCGCACTATCCGTGCGGCGGGCTGCGGCCCAGGGGGCCCCATACGGGGCCCCTTTTTTATCGCGCCTCACACCGCTTTGCAGACGCCCGCCCTCAACGCGGCATCGCTGCGATCGCATCCACCGCTTCGCGGATCAGTGCCGGGCCCTTATAGATGAAGCCCGAGTAGATCTGCACCAGGCTCGCACCGGCGGCGATCTTCTCAGCCGCATGGCGACCCTCGGTAATACCACCGGCTGCGATGATCGGCAGTTTACCGGCCAGCTCGCCTGCCAGCACTTTTACCGTGTGCGTGCTCTTTTCCAGTACCGGTGCCCCCGACAGGCCACCCGCTTCAGCGCCGAACTCCAGCCCTTCGACCCCTTCACGACCCAGCGTGGTGTTGGTTGCGATCACTGCGTCCATGCCCGACTCAACCAGCGCAGCGGCCACCAGGGCAGTTTCTTCATCGCTCATGTCCGGGGCAATTTTGATGGCCAGCGGGACACGCTTGCCGTTGGCGCTGGCCAACTGCTCGCGGCGCTCGGCCAAGGCATCGAGCAGTTGCTTGAGCGAGTCGCCGAACTGTAGCGAGCGCAGGCCCGGGGTGTTTGGCGAGCTGACGTTGACCGTGATGTAGCTGGCGTCGTTGTAGACCTTCTCCAGGCAGATCAGGTAATCATCCTGGGCGCGCTCGACCGGGGTATCGAAGTTCTTGCCAATGTTGATGCCCAGCACGCCGTTGTAACGGGCTGCGCGTACCCGTGCCAGCAGGTGATCGACCCCCAGGTTGTTGAAACCCATGCGGTTGATAATCGCCGTCGCCTCCGGCAAGCGGAACAGGCGCGGCTTGGGGTTACCTGGCTGCGGGCGCGGGGTGATGGTGCCGATTTCGACGAAACCGAAGCCCAGTTGGGCAAAGCCATCGATGGCCGCGCCATTCTTGTCCAGCCCTGCGGCCAGGCCGACAGGGTTGGCGAAGTTCAAGCCCATGACATTGACCGGCAACGCCGTAGGCTGTTTGCACAGCAGGCCGTTGAGGCCCAGACGGCCTCCAGCGCCGATCAGGTCCAGCGACAGGTCGTGGGAGGTTTCCGGGGAGAGCTTGAACAGCAGCTGGCGGGCCAGGGTATACATGGGCGGGCGGACTCGCGGTGTGTGAGGGGGCGATTATAGCCAGCGTGCCGCCAGGGCGACAGGGCCCTGGCACATGGGTTGCTTCGAAGCCGGTATGCAGCCCCATCCGAAACCCCGAGGTTTTCCTTGAATACCCCCCTCCCGACATCACCGCTGGCCTGGGTCAACGGCAGCGACGCGCCGGAAAAACCCAGCCTGGACATCGGTTTCATGGCTTTGAGCGACTGCGCTTCGGTGGTCGTGGCCGCAACCCAGGGCTTTGCCCAACAGCAGGGCCTGACCCTCAACCTGCACCGCCAGGCATCCTGGGCCGGGCTGCGCGACAGGCTGGTCAGCGGCGAACTGGATGCCGCCCACTGCTTGTACGGGTTGGTGTATGCCGTGCAACTGGGGATTGCCGGCGGCCCCGCCCGCGACATGGCGGTGCTCATGGGGCTGAACCAGAACGCCCAGGCCATCAACCTGTCGGCATCCCTGCAACGCAAGGGCGTGACCAATCCCGAGGCGCTAGCCCGATTGGTGCACCAGGGCGGTGCGCGCCTGACCTTCGCCCAGACCTTCCCCACCGGCACCCACGCCATGTGGCTGTATTACTGGCTGGCCAGCCAAGGCATCCACCCGCTGTTCGACGTCGACAGCGTGGTGGTGCCACCGGCGCAGATGGTCGCCCACCTGCAGGCTGGGCGTATCGACGGCTTCTGTGTGGGCGAGCCGTGGGCGGCCAACGCCGTGGCGCAACACCAAGGCTTTACCCTGGCCACCAGCCAGTCGATCTGGCCGGACCATCCAGAAAAAGTCCTGGCGTGCGCGCGTGGCTTCGTCGAACAGTATCCCAACAGCGCGCGAGCCCTGATCAAGGCAATCCTCAGCGCCAGCCGATTCATCGAGGGCAGCCTGGAGAACCGGCGTGGCACGGCCCAGCTGCTCAGCGCCAGCGGCTACCTGGACACCGCCGTGGCGAGCATCGAAGGACGGCTGCTGGGCGACTATCAGGATGGCTTGGGCAATCACTGGCAAGACGCCCATGCCCTGCGCCTGTTCGACCAAGGCCGGGCCAACCTGCCGTACCTGTCCGATGGCATGTGGTTCATGACTCAGTTCCGCCGCTGGGGCATCCTGCGCGAGGACCCGGACTACCTCGGCGTGGCGCAGCAGGTCCAGCAACTGGACCTGTACCGCGAGGCCGCCGACGCACTGGACGTGCCCTGCGCCCAGGCGCCGATGCGCAGCAGTCTGCTGATCGATGGCAGCCGCTGGGACGGCAGCGACCCTTATGGCTACGCACGCAGCTTCAGCCTGCATGCACTGGACGCGGGCGCCCCTGCTCGCGTGGGGCGCTGAGGAGATGGCCGTGCTACGGGTTCTGTTGATCGACGACACCGAAAAGAAAGTCGGCCGCCTCAAAGCCGCGCTGGTCGAAGCCGGCTTCGAAGTGATCGAGGCCACCGGACTGACCATCGACCTGCCGGCCTGCGTCGAAACGGTGCACCCGGACGTGGTGCTGATCGATACCGAGTCACCGGGACGCGATGTGATGGAACAGGTGGTGATGGTCAGCCGCGACCGTCCTCGCCCCATCGTGCTGTTCACCGACGAGCATGATCCAACGGCCATGCGCCAGGCGATCCAGGCCGGCGTCAGCGCGTATATCGTCGAAGGCATCCAGGCCACGCGCTTGCAGCCAATCCTCGATGTGGCCATGGCCCGCTTCGAGAGCGACCAGGCGCTCAAGGCCCAACTGCTGGCGCGCGACCAGCAGTTGGCCGAACGCAAGCGCATCGAGCAAGCCAAGGGTTTGCTGATGAAAATGAAGTCGTGCAACGAGGAACAGGCCTACACCTTGATGCGCCGCCAAGCCATGAGCCGTCAGCAGAAGTTGATCCAGGTGGCCGAGCAGATCATCGCCATGTCGGAGATGCTCGGCGGATAGCACATCTGCCGAGCCATCGAACCTGCCACGTGCAACATTGGCCCGGCTCTTGCTCAGTGAACCTCAGGTAGCCAACGGCGGTTGCCCCACACTCTCCGACAAAGACGTCGCTCCCCTCCACGCAAGTGGACCGGGTAGCGGCGTCTTTTTCGTTTCCGCCCTTTACGTTGTACGCCGAACGAGGTGTTCGATGAATACGAGCTTCTGGAAATCCGGGCATGTGCCCACGCTGTTCGCCGCCTTCCTGTACTTCGACCTGAGCTTCATGGTCTGGTACCTGCTCGGCCCCCTGGCGGTGCAAATTGCCGCCGACTTGCACCTGACCGCCCAACAACGCGGCCTGATGGTGGCCACGCCGATCCTCGCGGGTGCCGTACTGCGCTTCATCATGGGCTTGCTGGTCGATCGCCTGTCGCCCAAGACCGCCGGCCTGATCGGCCAGGTGGTCGTGATCGTCGCCTTGGCCTGCGCCTGGAAACTGGGCGTTCACAGCTATGAACACGCCCTACTGCTGGGCGTGTTCCTCGGCGTGGCCGGCGCCTCGTTCGCCGTCTCCTTGCCGCTGGCCTCGCAGTGGTATCCCCCCCAACATCAAGGTAAGGCAATGGGCATCGCCGGGGCCGGTAACTCGGGCACGGTGTTCGCCGCCCTGCTGGCGCCAGTGCTGGCGGCAAGCTTTGGCTGGACCAATGTGTTCGGTTTCGCCGTGCTGCCGCTGCTGCTGACCCTGGCACTGTTCGCCTTGCTCGCGCGCAACGCCCCCCAGCGTCCCAAGCCCAAGGCTATGGCCGATTACCTCAAAGCCTTGGGTGATCGCGACAGTTGGTGGTTCATGTTCTTCTACAGCGTCACTTTTGGCGGCTTCATCGGCCTGGCCAGCGCCCTGCCCGGCTACTTCAGCGACCAGTACGGCCTGAGCCCGGTGACCGCTGGCTACTACACCGCCGCTTGCGTGTTTGCCGGCAGCCTGATGCGTCCACTCGGCGGCGCGATGGCTGACCGCTTCGGCGGCATTCGCACGCTGCTGGCAATGTACAGCGTGGCGGCCCTGTGCATCGCTGCGGTGGGCTTCAACCTACCCAGCGCAGCCGCCGCCCTGGCACTGTTCGTGAGCGCCATGCTCGGGCTGGGCGCCGGGAATGGCGCGGTGTTCCAACTGGTGCCGCAACGTTTCCGCCAGGAGATCGGGGTCATGACCGGGTTGATCGGGATGGCCGGTGGTATCGGCGGCTTCCTGCTGGCCGCAGGCCTTGGCGCGATCAAGCAGCACAGCGGCGACTACCAACTGGGGCTGTGGCTGTTCGCAAGCCTCGGCGTGCTGGCCTGGTTCGGCCTGCACGGCGTCAAGCAGCGCTGGCGCACCACCTGGGGCTCGGCAGCAGTCACCGCAGCACGGGTATGAACTTGCGCCTGAGCTTCGCCCAAGCCAGCGCCACCGGCCCTCGCGAGGAAAACCAGGACGCCCTGCGCCTGGTCACTCCGGCGCCGGAGCTGGCGGCCAGCAAGGGCTACCTGTTTGCCCTGGCCGATGGTGTGAGCCAGTGCGCCGACGGCGGATTGGCGGCGCGCGCCAGCTTGCAGGCGCTAGCCCTGGACTATTACGCCACCCCCGCGACCTGGGGCGTGGCACAGGCACTGGACAAGTTGCTGCTGGCGCAGAACCGCTGGTTGCGCGCCCAAGGCAACGGCCAGCCTCTGCTGACCACCCTCAGCGCCTTGGTGCTGCGCGGACGACGCTTCACGCTCGCCCACGTCGGCGACTGTCGGGTCTACCGCTGGCAGGCCGGACGCCTGCAATGCCTGAGCGAGGACCACGTCTGGGACCAACCCGGCATGCAGCACGTGCTTAAGCGTGCCCTGGGCCTGGACCAGCACCTGCTGGTGGACTACCGCGAGGGCGAGTTGAACGAGGGCGAACGCTTCGTTTTGCTCAGCGATGGGGTCTGGGCCTGTTTGGGCGATCAACGCATCCAGACCATCTTGCGCGAGCACCCCGATCTGCAGGAGGCCGCCGATACCCTGGTAGCCACCGCTCACCACGCAGGCAGCCAGGACAACGCCAGCGCGCTGCTGGTCCAGGTCGATGCCGTGGGCGCCGCCAATCTCGGCGATACCCTTGCACAATTGCAGCACTGGCCGCTGCCCGGCGCCCTGCGCGAGGGCCAATTGATCGATGGCTGGCAGGTTGGCAGCCTGCTGGCCCACAGCCGTCAGGCGCTGCTGTACAGGGTCCAGGACAGCCAGGGCCAGCCCTGGCTGCTCAAGACCCTGCCCCAGGCCCGCGACCAGGAACCCGGCGCGGCCCAGGCACTGTTGCTGGAGGAGTGGTTCCTGCGTCGGTTGGCGGGCCGCCACTTTCCTGAAGTGCACCCCGCCGGGCAACGTCAGCACCTGTATTACCTGATGCGCGAGTACCCCGGACTTACCCTCGCCGGGCACCCGCCGATGCCGCTGGCCCAATGGCTGGAAGTCGCCCGGCAGCTGTTGCAGGCGGTGGGGGTGCTGCACCGACGCAACCTGCTGCACCGTGACATCAAGCCCGACAACCTGCACTTGGGCAGCGATGGTCAGTTGCGCCTATTGGATTTCGGCCTGGCCTACTGCCCTGGCCTGTCCGAAGATCCGCCCAACGCACTGCCCGGCACCCCGTCGTTCATTGCCCCAGAGGCCTTCGAAGGCGCCCCTCCAGGCCCCCGCCAGGACTTGTACGCGGCGGGCGTGACACTCTACAGATTGCTCACCGGACACTACCCCTACGGCGAAGTCGAAGCCTTCCAGCGCCCGCGCTTCGGCGTGCCGATCAATCCCGCGCGCTACCGGCCGGACCTTCCAGAATGGCTGCAACGCAACCTGTTGCAGGCGGTGGCCGCGGAGCCTGCACAGCGCTTCGAGACCGCTGAGCAATGGTTGCTGTTGCTCGAACGTGGCGATCGCCAGGAATCGGTAGAACGTCCACGCCCGCTACTGGAACGCGAACCGCTCAAAGTGTGGCGCACCATCGCCCTACTGGCGCTGGCGCTGAATCTGCTGTTGCTGCTAGTGCTGCTCAAGCACTGAATAAGTAGACACCGCGCCCCTGTAGCAGCGGCCTCGTGCCGCGAAGGGCTGCGCAGCAGCCCCAGGTGCATGGGGCTGAGATCCTGGGGGACGTTGTTTGCCTTGAGAAATTTCACGCAAAGAAAAACCCGGCCAAGGCCGGGTTTTTCGTGAAGCATCAAACCAATTACTTGGCCTGGGCTTCTACCTGAGCTTCTACGCGACGGTTAACGGCGCGGCCAGCTTCGGTGGCGTTGTCGGCGACCGGACGGGTCTCACCGTAGCCAACCGAGTCAACACGGCTCGATTCGATGCCGTACTGCTGGGTCAGGACTTGTTTGACAGCGTTGGCACGACGCTCGGACAGCTTCTGGTTGTAAGCGTCTGGACCAACGGAGTCAGTGTGACCTTCCACGGTGGTGGTGGTCTGTGGGTACTGCTTCATGAAGTCAGCCAGGTTCTTGATGTCGCCGTAGCTGTTTGGCTTGACGACCGACTTGTCGAAGTCGAACTTGACGTCCAGCTCAACGCGAACGACTTCGGCAACAGCCGGGCAGCCGTCAGCGTCAACGGTAACGTTGGCTGGGGTGTCAGGGCACTTGTCGACGTTGTCGCAGACGCCATCGTTGTCGCTGTCGGAGCAGACTTCGGCAACTGGAGCAGGAGCAGCTTCAGCAGTGCGCTGTGGGCTGCCACCGAAGTTCAGGCCGATACCAACGCTCGGGGCCCACTCGGTGTCGCCCTGGTCGATGTTGTACTGGGCTTCAACGCCAGCACGGGCGTAGAACATGTCGGTGATGTACCACTTGGCGCCAGCGCCAACGTTGGCGAAGGTGGACTGGTTACGACCACCACGGCCGGTCTGGCCCAGGGACTGGTGCGAGAAACCAGCCGATACGTACGGACGGATGGCGTCGTACGGGTTGTTGAAGTGGTAAACGGCATCCAGGGCGGTGTTCGAGCCCTTGATGTTCTTGCCGTCTTCGCCACGAGCGTTGTGTACTTCGTCGTAGCCCAGACGCAGTTCAACGTCGTCGGTCAAGAAGTAACCGATCGAGCCGCCGAACAGGTTGCCGTCGTTTTTGAAGTCGCGCTGGCTGTCGAAGAATTCTTTCTTGTAGAAGCCTTCAACTTCGACGGCGCCTTGACCTTGTGCCAGAGCGCCGAACGAAGCGGCGGCTACAAGCGAACCAATGGCCAAGCCCAAGGTGTTTTTCAGTTTCATCCGTTAAATCCCCATCTGGTGATAGTTAAGCAGTCCCACCAAAATCCGGGGGACAACTCGACGGCTAGTCTAGCAGACCCAGCCGAATCGTTAGAGATATTTGCTGGCGACTAAGTTTCAGTCAAACCTGCAAATTTCTCCCGAAGCTTGTCGAGCGCACGTTTGTATCGCATTTTCGTGGCGCTCAGGCCCATGTGCATGATGTCGGCGATCTCCTGGAACTCCAGCTCTGCGACAAATCGCAGCACCAGGATCTCGCGGTCGATCGGGTTGACGTGCACAAGCCATTTATCCAGCCCGCCTTTTTCTTCGACTTTCGGTGCCTTCTCCTCGGACGCCTCTTCTACAGGGTCCAGGCTCAAGGCATCCATCAGCCGACGTTTACGACGCTCCTTGCGGTACTGGGTGATGCATTCGTTGTAGGTGATGCTGTAGAGCCAGGTCTTGAACTTGGATTTGCCCTCGAAGTTCTTCAACCCGTACAGCACCTTGAGCATCACTTCCTGACAGACATCGTCGGCATCGCGATCGTTCCCCAGATAACGCGCGCACACATTGAACAGCGTGCGCTGGTAACGGCGCATCAGCTCTTCGTAGGCGCGCGTCACATGGAACAGCTCCTCATGCGAACGCGCCACCAGCTCCTCGTCGGTGAGTTCACGTGGGTCGTAGCGCATGGGCGGCGTGTGGACTTTATTCAAAACGGATCGGGCCGACAGTCAGGTCAGTGTCGCCGCTCAGCCCCAGGGGCCGATTTTTGCGGCGGCATACATTAACAGCTTTTGGGCGATTAGCGGCTTTTCACACGCTGCTCGAGCAGGACACGATTAGACAGCGAGACCAGTTCGCCCTCATCGGTCAGCAGGGTCGTCTTGACCGTGCCGATCTCTTCGATATGGCCTTCTACCTCGCCAATCTGCACGTGTTGGCCGACCTGGAACAGTTCGCGCACGTAGATACCGGCCAGGATTTGCCCGGCAATTTCGCGGCTACCCAGGCCCATGGCCAGCGCAACGGCCAGACCAACGGTAATCAAACCGATCACGATCACGTGGTTGAGCAGGTCGGTCTTGACCTCAAGCTGACTGATCGCCACCGAAATACTGATGATGATCACCAGGCCCTGGACGATACGCCCAAGCCCTGCGGAATACTCAAGACCGATCCCCTCGGCCGCGCCGCGCACCAAGCCGTTGGCCACTTGCGCCAGCAACACGCCAGCCAGCAGCACGAGGGCTGCGCCAAACACCTTGGGCAGGTACAGGGCGAGCATGTCGAGGGTCGCCGACACGCGCTCAAGGCCCAGGGATTCGGCCGCCGAGACCAGGAAGATCAACAGCACGAACCAGTACACGATCTTGCCGATCAGGGTGGAAATCGGGACCTGGATGCCCACCCGGGCGAGCATCTTGGTCAAGCCGGTGCCGCTCATCAGGCGGTCCAGGCCGAACTTGGCGAGCAGCTTGGACAGCAAGGTGTCCAGCAGCTTGGCAACGACGAAGCCCAACAGCACCACGACCAGCGCGCCGAACAGGTTGGGGATGAAGTTCGCCACCTTGGTCCAAAGGGCAGTCATGGCAGTGACCAGACTCTGGGTCCAGAGATCGAGTTCCATATTCAATCGGCCTTATCTACAGTTTTGCGGGTAGCGGTGCGACGCACCGGCGCGACATGCGCCGAGCCATTATTGACAGCGATCAGCAGCGCCTGGCTCCAACGGCCCAGCAGACTGAACAGATCACCCGCACCAACCTGACGGTTGGCGGTCTTGAGCACGCGACCCAGGCATGCGGCATCGTCACGGTCCTCACCGGACGGTGACGCCTTGAGCAGGTCGCGCAGGGATTCTTCAAACGGATCGTGCATAGGCACCTCGCGCAATGTGAGTCAGAGACGAGATCGCCGCGCAATCGGTCACACATTGCCCTGCGGCATCTGTGCCAAGCGCGCACCTACCTGCACGCACGCTCTTTATACCCACTTCAATGTACGCAGCAGCCACCACTGCCCCAACGCCAATCCCAGCACGATCAGGCTGGCGACCAAAAACCCATAGGGACTGCTGGCGCCAGGGATGCCGCCAACGTTGATACCCAGCAACCCGGTAACGAAGCTCATGGGCAGGAAGATGCAGGTGATGATGCCGAAACGGTACATGGTGCGGTTCATCCGCTCGCTGCGCCGCCGGTCTTCGCTCTCCAGCACCAATGCTGCGCGCTCACGTGCCAGCTCGAGTTCTTCGAGGTAGCGGATCAGGCTGTTGTTCAGCTCGTTCCAATAATCGGCAGCAGGGTCGGCGAACCAGCTGCACTTGTTGCGCGACAGCTGCGCGTAGATGTCCCGCTGCGGGGCGAGAAAGCGGCGTAGGCCTGCGGCCCGGCGACGGATCTGTTGCAGGCTACCGTGCTCAGGGGAATACCGTTCGTCGGTTTCCACCTTCTCTTCTTCCTCATCGACCGCCTCGGACAATTCGCTGACCAGCGCTTGGACCTTCTCGGTCAACAGCTCGCCCATCAGCAGTAACAACTCGGACGACGACTTGGGCCCGCGCCCTTCATCCAGTTGCTGGAGCACCTCGTCACTGGCGCGCAACGGCCGCAGGCGCAGCGAGATAACCCGCTGCGCCTCGGCGAAAATACGCACCGAGACCATGTCTTCAGGCTCGGCGCCAGGGTTGAGGTTGACCCCACGCAGAAACAGCAGCATTTGCTCGTTGGCCATCTGCAGCAGCCGCGGGCGGGTATTTTCCTCCAGCAGCAAGTCGCAGGCGAACGCGCTCAGGCCGCTGTCTTGCAGCAGCCAGGTACGGGTCTGGGGATGACTGCGGTCCCAGTGCAACCAGAGGCTTTCCTGCGTCTGCAATTGCAGGCTGTCCAATTCGGTACGGGCGATCGCACGTGCGCCCCCCTTACCATCGAGCACCAAGGCATGCACCAGCCCCCACTGCGCGTTGTCTTCCTCGAACATCAAAGCTCCATCAGCGCACCTGGCGCATCACTCCGGCATTTTCAGCGGGCTTGGCGAGACGATCACGCCATTGTTGTCGGCATACACGTACTCCCCCGGACGGAACGTCACCCCGGCGAAGGTCACGGCGACGTTCAGATCGCCAACGCCGCGCTTGTCGGTCTTCATCGGATGGCTGGCCAGGGCCTGCACGCCCACATTGGTCTGGATCAGCACATCCACGTCGCGCACACAGCCATAGATCAGCAAACCTTCCCAGCCATTCTTGGCCGCTTTCTCGGCAAGCATGTCACCCAGCAGCGCGCGGCGCAGCGAACCGCCACCGTCGACCACCAACACCTTACCGGTGCCGTCGAGTTCGACCTGCTCCTTGACCCGCGAGTTGTCCTCGAAGCACTTGATCGTGACGATCTGGCCACCGAACGAATCGCGGCCACCGAAGTTGCTGAACATCGGGTCGAGCACCTGAACCAGGTCCGGGTAGGCGTCGCACAGGTCGGGCGTTACGTAATGCTGCATGGCAAGCTCCTGTCAGTCATAACGAAAGCGGGTGTGAAGCCAAGGCTACACCGCCCGCCCCCGCCAGTCATCCAAGACCCAGCAGTCAGCTCGCTGTTCGCCCGTATCGGTCCTTCGCGCAGGCGGCCTGCGTCAGGCCGCTGCCACCGGCTCAGCCGCCACGGTCGAGGGATGCACGGCCAGCAGTGGATCGTGCAACCAGCGCTCAACCAATGGCCACACCTGGGCCTGCGCGGCCTTGCTGACCAGCATGTCGACATGCCCGAATGCCTCGAAGCCTTCCTCGCGCCCCAGGCGCAGGAACTGCTTGGCATCGCCGCCGAACTGCTCGAACAGCTTGCGACACGCCCACACCGGGTCCTGGAAGTCCCCCGCACCGGCCACCGCCAGCAACGGCACTTCGACCTCGGCAAGACCCGCCCACCAATCGTGGTCCTTGTCGCCAAAGCGGCCGAACAGGCTGTTCCAACGCAGGCTCTCCAGGGCCAGGCCGATTGGCTCGTCCTCCGGGCCCCGTTTGAGGCGCGAGCCGGAAATCTGCGCGAAGCGCTTGAGCAGCAGCTTCGCGCCCCACGCCACCGGCGGCACCTTGAGCGGCCAATAGACGCGGCTGACCTGGCTGCCGAACAGCGCCACACTGGCCACGCGCTCACGGCCCAGGTAACCGCCACCCAGCGCCGCCGCCAGGGTCGTGCCGCCCAGGGAATGGCCCAACCAGTGCGGCACCTGCCGGGTCTGTTCATGGACGAAGGCGCCAATCACCGGCAGGTCGTAGCGCGCGTAGTCAGCCACGCGGTTGTGCCGCCAGTCGCGATTGCGCGGCGACAAGCCATGGCCACGCATCTCCGGGATCCATACATCGAACCCGGCGCGGGCCAGGGCCGCCCCCAGGCCGATACCCTTGGGCGAGAACCAGAAGCGGCGATTGGAAAAGCTGCCGTGCAAAAGAATGACCGGCACGCCCTGAGCACGCTGCTGGTCGGCAAGGCCCAGACGGGTGACGGCGATTTCGACGCTCGCATCGGGGCTGTTGCCGGCCTTGATCCGGTAGACGTCTTCACTGAGGTCGCCACGGCGCTCGGCACTGAGCAACGCGACGGGAAATTGGGTACTGCTGCTTTGCATGAATTCACGAACTTGTAGGGGATGAAAACGTGGGAGCGGCGGTTCGGCGCCCCGACATGCCGGGCGATAGCATCAGGCCAGCGCCCTAGTGTCTGCGCTGACGCCATCGCAAAGCAAGTCGCAGCGTCGAACCGCCGCTCCCACGAATCGCTGCACGGGCGCCAACGGCACCCGTGATCAGTCCATCAGGCCGCGCCTTGGCCCTCGGCCAGGAAGAACCACGTCTCAAGTACCGAGTCCGGGTTCAGCGAGACGCTCTCGATGCCTTGTTCCATCAGCCATTTGGCCAGGTCCGGGTGGTCCGAGGGGCCTTGGCCGCAGATGCCGATGTACTTGCCAGCCTTGTTGCACGCGGCGATGGCGTTGGCCAGCAGCTTCTTGACCGCAGGATTTCGCTCATCGAACAAGTGGGCGATGATCCCCGAATCGCGGTCCAGGCCCAGGGTCAGCTGGGTCAGGTCGTTGGAGCCAATCGAGAAGCCATCGAAGTATTCCAGGAACTCTTCGGCCAGGATCGCGTTGGACGGCAGCTCGCACATCATGATCACACGCAGGCCGTTGTCGCCACGGGCCAGGCCGTTCTCGGCCAGCAGGTCGACAACCTGGCTCGCCTCGCCCAAGGTGCGCACGAACGGCACCATGATCTCGACGTTGGTCAGGCCCATTTCGTTGCGCACACGCTTGAGCGCGCGGCATTCGAGTTCGAAGCAGTCACGGAACGACTCGCTGATGTAACGCGAAGCGCCCCGGAAGCCCAGCATCGGGTTCTCTTCTTCGGGCTCGTACAGCTTGCCGCCGATCAGGTTGGCGTATTCGTTGGACTTGAAGTCCGACAGGCGCACGATGACCTTTTTCGGGTAGAACGCCGCCGCCAGGGTACTGATGCCCTCGACCAGTTTCTCGACGTAGAACCCGACCGGATCGTTGTAGCCGGCGATGCGCTTGTCGACACTGTCCTTGAGTTCCGGCGGCAGTCCGGCGTAGTTGAGCAGCGCCTTGGGGTGCACGCCGATCATGCGATTGATGATGAACTCAAGACGCGCCAGGCCCACACCTTCGTTGGGCAACTGGGCGAAGTCGAAGGCGCGGTCCGGGTTGCCGACGTTCATCATGATCTTGAACGGCAGCTCCGGCATGGCATCCACCGAGTTCTGCTTGACGTCGAAGCCCAGCTCGCCTTCGAAGATGAAGCCAGTGTCGCCCTCGGCGCAGGACACGGTCACGCCCTGGCCGTCCTTGAGCACCTGGGTCGCGTTGCCGCAGCCCACGACCGCCGGAATGCCCAGCTCACGGGCGATGATGGCGGCGTGGCAGGTACGCCCGCCACGGTTGGTGACGATGGCGCTGGCACGCTTCATCACAGGTTCCCAGTCCGGGTCGGTCATGTCGGAAACCAGTACGTCGCCGGGCTGGACCTTGTCCATTTCCGACACGTCGTTGATCACGCGGACCTTGCCGGCGCCGATGCGCTGGCCAATGGCACGGCCTTCGACCAGCACGGTGCCCTTCTCTTTGAGCAGGTAGCGTTCCATGACATTGGCGCTGGCGCGGCTCTTCACGGTCTCGGGACGCGCCTGAACGATGTACAGCTTGCCGTCGTCACCGTCCTTGGCCCACTCGATGTCCATCGGGCGCTGGTAGTGCTGCTCGATGATCATGGCCTGCTTGGCCAGCTCGACGACTTCGGCGTCGGTCAGGCAGAAGCGCGCACGCTCGGCACGGTCGACTTCGACGGTCTTGACCGAACGACCGGCCTTGGCTTCTTCGCCATAGACCATCTTGATCGCCTTGCTGCCCAGGTTGCGGCGCAGGATCGCTGGGCGACCGGCCTGCAGGGTCTGTTTGTGCACGTAGAATTCGTCGGGGTTGACTGCCCCTTGCACCACGGTTTCACCCAGGCCGTAGGCGCCGGTGATGAACACCACGTCGCGGAAGCCCGACTCGGTGTCGAGGGTGAACATCACACCGGCAGTGCCGGTTTCCGAACGCACCATGCGCTGCACACCTGCGGACAGTGCCACCAGCTTGTGGTCGAAGCCCTGGTGCACGCGGTAGGAGATGGCGCGGTCGTTGAACAGCGAGGCGAACACTTCCTTGGCCGCGCGGATCACGTTGTCGACGCCACGGATGTTGAGGAAGGTTTCCTGCTGCCCGGCGAACGAGGCGTCCGGCAAGTCTTCGGCGGTGGCCGAGGAACGCACGGCCACGGCCATGTTGTCGTTGCCACCGGCCATTTCGGCGAAGGCTGCACGGATTTCAGCGTCCAGGCGGGCCGGGAAGTCCGCCTCCATGACCCACTGGCGGATCTGCGCGCCGGTCTTGGCCAGGGCGTTGACATCGTCAACGTCCAGCGCGTCGAGAGCTGCGTGGATCTTGTCGTTCAGGCCACTTTGTTCGAGAAAATCACGGTACGCCTGAGCCGTAGTGGCAAAGCCACCCGGCACCGAAACGCCGGCACCGGCAAGGTTACTGATCATCTCGCCCAGGGATGCGTTCTTGCCCCCCACATGCTCCACATCATGGACGCCGAGCTTATCGAGGGAAACTACGTACTCTACCAAGGTGATCTCTCCACTAACTGTGTTGGAAAAGCTCAAGGGCGTGCGCCTGTCGGTTCTGCGACTGGGCCGCACGCAGGTGGCCTGGACCTGGAAAATAAGTGAGAATGCCGAGCAACCGCGTTCGGCAAACCGAACCTATCATATCCAGAAACATTCAGCAGCTTAAGGCCCCTGGCGCAAATGAAACGAACCGCGTTCTTCATCTCCGACGGCACCGGTATCACTGCAGAAACCCTGGGGCAAAGTCTGCTCGCGCAATTCGAGAGCATTCCGTTCAATAAATTCACGCGCCCCTATATCGATTCGCTGGACAAGGCCCGCGCCATGGTCCAACAGATCAACGCCGCAGCCGAGCGCGACGGGGTGCGTCCGATCATCTTCGACACCATCGTCAACCAGGACATCCGCGAAGTCCTGGCCACCTCCAATGGCTTCATGATCGACATCTTCTCGACGTTTTTATCCCCGCTCGAGCAGGAATTGACCGCCCATTCGTCGTATTCCGTGGGCAAGTCCCACTCCATTGGCGGCAACTCCAACTACATGGAGCGCATCGAGGCCGTCAATTTCGCCCTGGACAACGACGATGGCGCGCGTACGCACTATTACGACAAAGCCGACCTGATTCTCGTAGGCGTGTCGCGCTGCGGCAAGACCCCGACCTGCCTGTACATGGCCATGCAGTTTGGCATTCGCGCCGCCAACTACCCGCTGACCGAAGACGACATGGAGCGCTTGCAACTGCCGGCAGTGCTGAAGAAGTACCAGCACAAGCTGTTCGGCCTGACCATCGACCCCGACCGCCTCACCGCCATCCGCCACGAGCGCAAGCCCAACAGCCGCTATTCGAGCTTCGCCCAGTGCGAGTTCGAGGTGCGCGAGGTGGAAAACCTGTTCCGCCGCGAGAACATTCCCAACATCAACTCCACGCATTTCTCGGTGGAAGAGATTTCCGCGAAGATCCTCGTGGAAAAAGGCGTGGAGCGGCGTTTCAAGTAAGCGCTGCGCCAACCGGCGCACATCCGCTGCAAAAACTGTTAACGACCTCAGCCAAAGCCGGGAACCCCCGGGCTTGAGCGCTGTCCCACTGTTCCCCATCAGCGCGGCTATAACGCCTGGACGAAAGCCATGGATTGGCCCGCGAAGTTTTCATAAGGAGGTGTTGTGTGTCGAGTGTAATGAAAGGTGCCGCCGTGGGTGCACTGGCAGGCCTGGCCACTCCGGTGGCTGGAATTTCCGGCCTGGCAACCGCAGGGCTTGGTCTGTCGATGCTGCTGGCGCTGTTCGATGTCGGGCCTGCGAAAATGCCGTACGCCTCGCTCTGGCAGCTGCTGACCAGCGGGACCATGCTGGCGCTGGTGATTGCCGGGGCGATCTTTGCGGTTTCCTTCAGGTTCCTTGCTAAGTTGCAGCTCAAGAGTAAGGCGCTGGTGGCCAAGATCAACGCCAGCGAAGGGCTCGCGCTCGATGCCGGGCACCTGCTGGGCTATCCATCCCCGGGTTTCCTGGTGTTCGACCCACAAAACCGCAAAGTGGCGGTGTGCTCGCTGATCGACGACAGTTATCGCATCCATGACTACGCCTGGGTCATCAGCTGGCAGGTGACTTGGCGCGAATCGCAAAGCATGGAAATGGGCGGTGGCACCCGCAAGGTCAATGCCACCGGCATGAGCGTGCCGACTTTCGAGCGTACCGTGCAGCTCAAGGATTTCGCCATCGAGTTGACCGTGGCCGACCCCAACCAGCCGCTGCTCAAGTTCCCGATGAGCCGCAAGGCCACCCACGTATGGACGGCGCGCCTGACAGCGTTCTTCAACTGACGTCCTAGTACCAGTTCCCGCCAAAAACAAGCCCCGGCATCGGCCGGGGCTTGTTCGTTTCAGCTCACGCTCAAGCAGGTACCGCCGCTTGCCCGCTCATCGCCAGGTCGACCAGCTCGCGGTTGGCCACCGCGTACATCGCATAGTCAGTCCCGGTAGCGTTGCGCAGGTCGTCGAGCATGGCACGCCAGCGCTCCACCATCACCCGATGCTGCTCGCACCACAGCGCGACGCGGGCATCCATGTCATCGGGCGCCTCGGCCATCTGCAACACCGAGATGGTGATCGCCCGCTGCTGCAGATCGATGTCGTCGCGGAAGGCTTCGCGGGCCAGGGCCTGCCAGTTGTTCTCCACCGGCAGGTTGCCGATTTCCTGCAAGTACCAGGTCAGGTCCAGCGAGCTGCCCACAGCGAAGAACGCCTTGGCCACCTGGGCCGGGTCATGACCGGTCACGTCCGCCGCCTCGATGATCGGCAACAGGGTGTACAGATGACTGGTCCCCGCCACCATGCGCGCCAGCAACTCCGGCACACCGGCATCGACGAAGCCCTGGTAGCGCTGCGTCCAGCGCTCACGGGTCGGCCCCTCCAGCAACTCGTCGAGCTTGAGCCCCAACTGGGCGATTTTCGGTCCGAAGTGCGCCACGTCACGCCCGGCGTCCTGCTCGTTGCGTCGGCTACGCAGGAACCAGCGAGTCGCACGGCGGCCCAGGCGCATCAGTTCATCCATCAGCGTCAGCTGGATCTCGGCAGGCACCTGGTAGTCCAGTGCCTCGATCTGACGGAACCAGTGTGGCAGGTGGAAGATGTCGCGCACGATCACATACGCACCCGCCACGTTGGCCGGGCTCATCCCGGTGGACTCCTTCAGGCGCTGCACGAAGGTGATGCCCATGTTGTTGACCAGGTCGTTGGCGATCTGGGTACTGACGATCTCGCGTTTCAGGCGATGACGGCGCATGGATTCGGCGAACTTGCTCACCAGCGACGGCGGGAAGGCCGTCTCCATGTCACGGGTCAGGTAATCGTCGTCCGGCACCTGCGACTTGAGCAACTGCTCCTTCAGGTCGATCTTGCTGTAGGAGATCAGCACCGACAGCTCGGCGCGGGTCAACCCATGACCTGCGGCCAGGCGCTCGGCCAGTTGTTCTTCGGTGGGCAGGAACTCGATGGCGCGATCCAGCTTGCCACGGCCTTCAAGGTCGGCCATCAGCCGCTTGTACTCGGCAATCCGCTCGCGGGCACGGCGGGCGGCCAGCGACAGCGCCTGGGTCTGCTTGTAGTTGTTGCCCAGCACCAAGCTCGCGACCTCATCGGTCATGCTGCCCAGCAACTGGTTGCGCTGCTTCTCGGTCATGTCGCCACCCTGCACCACTTCGTTGAGCAGGATCTTGATATTGACCTCGTGGTCCGAGCAGTCCACGCCGCCAGCGTTGTCGATGAAGTCGGTGTTGGTGGCGCCGCCGTTTAGGCCGAACTCCACGCGACCGAGCTGGGTCATGCCCAGGTTGCCGCCCTCGCCCACCACCTTGCAGCGCAGCTCGTTACCATTGACGCGCAGCGCATCGTTGGCCTTGTCGCCGACATCGGCATGGCTCTCGCTGCTGGCCTTCACGTAGGTGCCGATGCCGCCGTTCCACAGCAAGTCGACCGGTGCCTGCAACAATGCGTGCAGCAGCTCCGTCGGGGTCAGGCGATCGGCCTCGATGGCGAAGCGCTCTTTCATCTGCGCACTGATCGCAATGCTCTTGGCGCTGCGCGGGAAGATGCCGCCACCTTCGGACATCAGGCTGACGTCGTAGTCGCTCCAGGCCGAGCGTGGCAGGTCGAACAGGCGCTGGCGCTCGGCGAAGCTCACCGCAGGGTCCGGGTTCGGGTCGATGAAGATGTGCAGGTGGTTGAACGCGGCCACCAGCTTGAGCTTGTCGGACATCAGCAAGCCGTTGCCGAACACGTCGCCGGCCATGTCACCGATACCGATCACCGTGATCGGGTCCTGCTGCACGTTGATACCGCGCTCACGGAAGTGACGCTGCACCCCGACCCAGGCGCCACGCGCGGTAATGCCCATCTTCTTGTGGTCATAGCCGGCCGAGCCACCGGAGGCGAAGGCATCGCCGAGCCAGAAGCCGTAGTCGATGGCGATACCGTTGGCGATGTCGGAGAACGTCGCGGTGCCTTTGTCGGCGGCCACCACCAGGTACGGATCGTCGTCATCGTGGCGCACCACGTTGGCAGGTGGCACCACACCGCCATCCTTGAGGTTGTCGGTGATGTCCAGCAGGCCAGAGATGAAAATGCGGTAGCACGCCACGCCTTCGGCAGCGATCTCGTCGCGGCTGCCGCCCAGCGGCAGGCGGCGCGGCAGGAAGCCGCCCTTGGCGCCCACCGGCACGATGACCGAGTTCTTCACCTGCTGCGCCTTGACCAGGCCGAGCACCTCGGTGCGGAAGTCCTCTTCACGGTCCGACCAGCGCAGCCCGCCGCGGGCGACGTTGCCAAAGCGCAGGTGCACGCCCTCGACCCGTGGCGAATAGACGAAGATCTCGAACTTCGGCACCGGCTTGGGCAGTTCGGGGATCAACTTGGGGTTGAACTTGAAGCTGAAGTAGGACTTGTTCTGGCCGTTGGCATCGGGCTGGTAGAAGTTGGTGCGCAGCGTGGCCTTGATCAAGTCCAGGTAGCGACGCAGGATGCGGTCCTCGTTGAGCACCTGGACATCGTCCAAGGCGCTGAGGATAGCCTGTTCCAGGCGCAGTTGCTTGTCGTCCAGGTCTTCCTGGGTGAGCTTGCGCGCCAGGTAGAAGCGGGTCTTGAACAGCCGGGTCAACTCGCGGGCGATGTCGGTGTGGTTGTTCAGGGTGCTGGCAATGTAGCCCAGGTCGAAGCCCAGGCGGATCTGCTTGAGGTAGCGAGCATAGGCGCGCAGAAGCGCCACGTCGCGCCACGGCAAGCCGGCGGTCAACACCAGGCGGTTGAAGGCATCGTTTTCGGCATCGCCGTTGACGATATGCACGAACGCATCCTGGAAGGTGTCGTTGAGCTGCTGGATATCCAGGTTCAAGCCTTCGCTGTAGGTAAAGGCGAAGTCGTGAATCCAGAACTCGCGGCCATTGGCGTGGCGCAACCGGTAGGGGAACTCACCGAGTACACGCAAGCCGAGGTTTTCCAGAATCGGCAGCACATCCGACAGCGCCAGCGGCGTGTCGGCGTGATACAGCTTACAGTGCAACTGACGCTCGCCCAGTTGCGTCAACGGCTGGTAGAAGCTCATCGCCAGCGGCTTGGCTTCGGACAGCCCGAGCACATGCTGCATGTCGACAACCGCCGAATGCGCGGCAAACCGTTCGCGGTAACCGGCCGGGAAGCCTTTGGGGAAGTCGTCGAGAATGCTGGTGCCCTGGGCCTCGCCGAAGTTTTCCACCACCAGCGTGGAGAAGTCGTCCTGCCACGAACGGCAGGCCTGCACCACCTCTTTTTCCAGCTGCTGCGGGTCGATGTCGATGCGGTTTTTCGGGTCGACCCGCAGAATCAGTTGTACGCGAGCCAGCACCGACTCGGAGAAGAACGTCCAGAACTCGCAATCGGTGGCCTTCAGACGCTCCATCAACACTTGCTGGATCTTCTGCCGCACCTCGGTGGAGTAGATCTCCCGCGGCACATACGCCAGGCAATAGCAGAAGCGCCCATACGGGTCCTTGCGCAGGAACACGCGGATCTTGTTGCGTTCCTGGATCTGCACGATCGACATAGCGGTGCTGAACAGCTCATCGATCGGGGTCTGGAACAGATCGTCGCGCGGCAACACCTCAAGCACCTGGGCCAGTTCTTTGCCCAGGTGCGCCTTGGCGTCGAACTGCGAACGACGCTCCACTTCGGCCACTTTGCCGCGAATGTAGGGGATGGTATGCACGCTCTCGCCGTACACCGACGAGGTGTACAGGCCCATGAAACGGCACTCCTTGAGCACGACGCCGTTTTCGTCGATCTGGCGGATCGACACATAGTCGGGATAGGCCGGGCGGTGCACGCGACTCGGCTGCGAGGCCTTGGCGAACGACAGCAGACGCGGCTCGCGCAGGTAGGCCACGGCGTAGCCCTCGATGCGCAGATCATCGGCGGTCAGGCCCGTGCGCAACAGTCGAGTCAGGCCGAGGAACGAACCTTCGTCGTAGACCAGGTGGCCGCCGTCTGCGTCGGACTGTACGGTGAACTCTTCGTAGCCGAGGAAGGTGAAGTGGTTATCCAGTAGCCAGGCCAGGAAGCTCTTGACCTCGGCCTTGTCGTTTTGCGCCGGGCCAAAGGCGTTGTGCTCCACCAGTTCGAGCAGTTCGTGGAGCTTGGCTTTCATCGGCTCGAAGTCGGCGACCACCCCGCGTACCTCTGCCAGCACCTGCTCCAGCTCCTTGGCCAGCGTGATCAGTTCGGTCGGGTTGGAGCAGCGGTCGATTTCCAGGTACATCAGCGACTCATGGCTGACACCTTCGCCCTGGGTGCCCTTGGGCAGCAGCTCAAGCAGTTCGCCCTTGGCGCCACGCCGCGTGCTGAGCACGGTGGTCTGGAGCGTATGGATGCTGTAGCCACAGCGATTGAGTTCGGTACGCACCGAGTCGACCAGGAACGGCAAGTCATGGTGCAGCACCTCGACCACGGTATGGGTCGACTGCCAGCCGTGACGTTCGTAATCGGGGTTGTAGACCCGCACTTGCGGGTTCTGCGGGTCGAAGCGCTCGATGATGCGCCAGGCGGAGAGCGTGCAGCCGGCGAGGTCCGACAGCCTGCGCTGGGTGAGTTCGTCCAGAGAGATGATGCCGAAGAACTGTTCGGCGAACAGCGCCACTTGTGGCAGGGACTGTTCGCTGATGTGCTGCGCCAGGGCTGCTTGCAGTTGGTGCTGGAAGTCAGCTTTGCTGGCTGCGGTGAAAAACGCCATCTGTGGTACTCCGCTTAGGCTTTGTCGTAGTTGGAGCGTCGCGTAGGTCCGCCGTGTACGGATCAACGATAGCCAACCCGTAGCAAGCCGGACGGTAAACCAGGCGTTGAATGTGACTGGGCACACTCATCGATTGGGCAGCTTAACGACTCAGCGGTCACCACGGCTTGCAGCGCTGCGACATATTCGTTCAAGACCGCAACGCTACAGGGTGATCGCACCCTGTAGCGGCGATGCGGTAGCATGCGTGCTCTTTCCCCGGACACTGGTCAATCGTCATGCAGCTGAAAACCGCCCTGCTCTTCGCTACCCCTTGCGATGATGAGGAAGACAACATGGCGACCTTGTGCTGCCATAGCGACAAGGGCCAGATGTTCCTGCTCACCCGTTACCCGGACGAGGACACCGTCGACCTGACCCTGGACGACGAACCGTCCACCCTGGACGGCCTGAAAGTGACCCTGAGCGCGCAACGCCTGCTGATCGAGGTAGCCGCTGGCGACCGCGACGCGCTCAAGGGCGATGCCAGCCTGGAAATCCTGCTGACCTCCACGGGCACCGACCTTGAAGAGGTCGCCTTGACCTTGCGTAATATCCTCGACGGCACCGGGACCTTCGTCAGCGAGCTGTGAAATCCCACCGGCACCGTGGTTCACCCGACAGGATTGTCATGAATGATCCGCCCCGCCTCGCCGGGTCGATCGATGTACAAAGCCTCCAGTGCGCTGTCGCGCATGCCCAGCGGGGTATTCCAGTGCGCTGAGGTGTGCAGGTAGCGCCTGCGAAGCAGGGCGTGTTCGGCCTCAGTCAAGGGCACCGCCGAGTGCTCGCCCAGCGCCTGCGCATGCAGTTTGCGGCTGATCGGTAGCAGTTCCTGAGGCAACCGATGCGCAGGGTCCTGCCCAAGTGCCGCGAACGGCACCCCGGCGCGCACCGCCAGCTCACGCATGATGCTCAGGTACACCCGCGACAGGTGCCCGCTCACCTCGCGCTCACGGTAGACCGCAGCGAAGACCTCCTTCTGCGCCACCTCCCAGCGCTCGGGACTAGGCGCCAGGGGCCTCTCCCAGGTCAGCACCGCAGGCCTGGGATGCTCCAGCTGGGCGAAGTTCGATTCCAGCAAGGCCAAGGCCTCACGGTAGACCGCCGTACGCTCGGCCGGGGTCGCCTGCGCGACGCGGTTGGCACGCGGCTTGGTCAATAGCACCTGCTCGCGCATCGATTCCAGGTAACCGCCGCCGATGTCCGAATGCACCCCTGGCATGACGATGTCGTTGCCACTGCGCAGCAACGGGAAGTTGCGTCGCCGCTCATTCGCGGCCACCAGTTGCACCTGATGCCTGGCCAAGCCATCGCGCAGTCCAAGGCGCAGGCCTGCGTAGCGTGTGTTGGCCGGGTCGAAGTTCGCGCTTAGCGGCGCGACGATAGCCGCCACCGTGTCGAACAGGCCAATGAAATGGATGATCCGCGCCCCTTCCAGCTCCATCGGCAAGCGGGCAGCGCTCTGCGTCAGCAGGTTGGCCAGGTGCCGGGCCGCCGCCGCACCGCGACTGAAGCCAAACAGGTCGAACACCAGCGTAGCGTCTTCGCTCTGCGCTTGTCCGGCGCGGTACTCGCGCAACACCCCCGCGATGTGCTGCAACGCCTCGGACACGCGCGCCATGACGCCGTGCGGACCTCGGCCAGTGGCCTGACTGAACCACGAGTCGGCCTCGCCCTCAACGGTGCCGACGCCTTGCACGTAACACTTGAAATAGACACATCCCTGCACAAGCCCGCTTGGGTACAGCGCATGCAGGAGCGCGACGTTGCTGCGCGCATTGGCATAACTGCCCAGCGCAGGCCTGTCGGACTGGTCAGGCCGAGTAGCGGCATTGTCTTGATTGTTACCGGTGCCATCGAAGAAGACGCCCACCCGCAGTGTGTTGGTGTACTCCATTGCCCTGCCCCTCGTGGATTCGAAGGTATGCAGCAAGCAACGAAAGGCGCTGTCGATGAATCAGCAAACCCGCAAGGTAAGCGCGGACTTTTCGCGTTTTTTACCCAACGCCATTGGTCGGCGCCCCCCCGGATGCATTAAAGTATCACCCCTCTGCCCGGCGACCGCCCCTGCGCGCCCAGGCCCATCTCCAGGAACCGTCTACGATGGAACACCGTGAAGCGCTGATTGCGCTGCGCACCTTTCTTTCTTCCCAGATTCTCGGCCAGGAAAAACTGGTCGAGCGACTGCTGATCGTGCTCCTGGCCGACGGCCATATGCTGGTGGAGGGCGCGCCGGGCCTGGCCAAGACCAAGGCCATCAAGGAGCTGGCAGAGGGCATCGAGGCGCAGTTCCACCGTATCCAATTCACCCCTGACCTGCTTCCGGCGGACATCACCGGCACCGAAATCTACCGCCCTGAAACCGGCAGTTTCGTGTTCCAGCAGGGGCCGATCTTCCACAACCTGGTGCTGGCCGACGAAATCAACCGCGCACCGGCCAAGGTGCAATCGGCACTGCTCGAAGCCATGGCCGAGCGCCAGGTCAGCGTGGGGCGCAGCACCTATGAGCTGTCGCCGCTGTTCCTGGTCATGGCCACCCAGAACCCAATCGAGCAGGAAGGCACCTACCCGCTGCCCGAGGCCCAGCTCGACCGTTTCCTGATGCACGTGAAGATCGGCTTCCCCGACGCTGCGGTAGAGCGACGCATCCTCCTGCAGGCGCGCGGCGAGGCCCTGGGGGGTGAGGTCAAGCCCGAACGCCGGGTCAGCCAGCAGGCGATTTTCGCCGCACGCAAGGAAATCCTCGGTCTTTACATGGCCGATGCGGTGGAGGAATACCTGGTGCAACTGGTCATGGCCACACGCACCCCGGCCAAGTTCGACAGCGAACTGGCCGACTGGATCGCCTACGGCGCCAGCCCGCGTGGATCGATTGCCCTGGACCGCTGCGCACGTGCACACGCCTGGCTGGCCGGACGCGACTTCGTCAGCCCCGAAGATATCCAGGCGGTACTGTTCGATGTGCTGCGCCACCGGGTCATCCTGTCGTTCGAAGCCGAGGCCGCCGGGGTCGACCAAGACCGAGTGGTGCAACGCATCCTCGACGTGGTCGCCGTGGCCTGACGCCATGCCCACCACCCACCTGGCCGAACCCGGCATCCGCATCGGCCTGTCCGAGCTGATCGACATGCGCCACCGCGTGCGCGAGATTCAGCTGTTTTCCAGGCCCGGCCAGCGCAGCCCGCTGGTGGGCCTACACCACTCCAAGCTGCGTGGGCGCGGCGTGGACTTCGACCAGGTGCGGGTGTATCAAGCCGGCGACGATGTGCGCAACATCGACTGGCGCGTCACCGCGCGTACCCAGGAGCCCCACACCAAGCTGTTCCACGAAGAGCGCGAACGGCCGATATTCATCATGGTCGAGCAAAGCCAGCGGCTGTTCTTCGGTTCGGGCCTGATGTTCAAGTCGGTGCTTGCCGCTCAGGCAGCCGCGCTGTTCGGTTGGGCCGCGCTGGGCCACAACGACCGTATCGGCGGGCTGGTGTTCGGCGACAACGAAAACCACGAGATCAAGCCACGGCGCAGCAAGCAGAGTCTGCTGCAGTTACTCAACCGCCTGGCGCGGATCAACCAGGCCCTGCACACCGAAGCTGCGCCCCAACCCGACAGCCTGGGCCTGGCGCTGCGCCGGGCGCGCGAGGTGCTACGCCCAGGCAGCCTGGCCATTGTCATCTGCGACGAACGCGCCTTGAGCGCCAACGTCGAGCAACACCTGGCCATGCTTTCGCGCCATTGCGACGTGTTGCTGCTGCCGGTCAGCGATCCCCTCGACCATGCCCTGCCCGCCGCTGGCCTGCTGCGTTTCGCCCAGCGCGGTGCCCTGCTCGAACTCGACACCCTCGACCCCAACCTGCGCCAGGCCTACCGCGAACAGGCCGAAGCACGCATCGAGCGCTGGGAACTGCTGGCGCAGAAGCTTCGGGTGGTGCTGATGCCACTGAGCACGCAAAGCGAGATGATCGAGCAATTGCGCGAGTACCTGAATGCCCAACGCCCGCGGAGCGCATCATGATGAGCCGCAGAAGATGAACCCGTTGGATCAGTTGCAACCGCTGATCAGCCCACCGGCAATCGGCCTGTGGCCACCGGCGCCTGGATGGTGGCTGCTGCTCGCGCTGCTGCCGTTGCTGGGGTGGGGCCTGTGGCGGGTGCGTCACTGGCGGCCGGGCAAGCGTAAAGTGGTACGTGCCGAACAACCCCTGGACCCGGTGCGCCTGGAAGCCCTGGCCGAGTTGGCCCGCCTGCCACGCCCCTACGACGGTGCACCAGCCGGCGCCTGGCTGCAGCAGATCAACGCCCTGCTCAAACGCCTGTGCCGCAACCACTACCCAGGGGCCAACAGTCATACCCTCAATGGCCGACAATGGCTGGCATTTCTCGATAACCGCTGCCCCGCCGCCGGACTGACGCGCTGGATGGTATTGGTCGAAGGCGCCTACAAACCTGAGTGCAAGCTCGACGACAAAGCCATTGCCGGGCTCGCCCAGGCGGTGGAAACCTGGATCCGCAAGCATGTTTGAACTGGCCTGGCCCTGGCTTTTCGTGCTGTTACCCCTGCCGTGGCTGGCACGCCTGGTGCTGCCTGCTGCCGACAGCGGGGAGCCGGTGCTGAAGGTGGGCTTTCTCGATGAACTCGAAGGCCTGGCCGGGCGTCGCGCCCGGCTGAACCTGCCGACCTGGCGGCAGCAGGCGCCGTTCATCCTGATCTGGCTGCTGCTGTTGCTCGCCGCCGCCCGCCCGCAATGGCTCGGTGAGCCGGTTCCCGTGTCGGCCAGCGGACGCGACCTGCTGGTGGCGGTGGATGTGTCCGGCTCCATGGACTTCCCCGACATGCAGTGGCAAGGCGACGAAATCAGCCGCCTGGACCTGGTCAAGGCGTTGATGGGCGACTTTCTCCAGGACCGCCAGGGCGATCGAGTGGGCCTGATCCTGTTCGGCAGCCAAGCCTACCTGCAAGCTCCGCTGACCTTCGACCGACGCACCGTGCGCACCTTCCTCGACGAAGCGCAGATCGGCATTGCCGGCAAGAACACCGCCGTGGGCGATGCCATTGGCCTGGCGGTCAAGCGTCTGCGCCAGCGCCCGGCACAAAGCCGCGTGCTGATCCTGATCACCGACGGTGCCAACAACGGCGGGCAGATCCACCCACTGACCGCCGCCCGCCTGGCCGCGCAGGAAGGCGTAAGGGTCTACACCATTGGCATCGGCGCCAACCCCGAAGCCAGTGGTACCCCAGGCCTACTGGGGCTGAACCCGAGCCTGGACCTGGACGAGGCGTCACTCAAGGAAATCGCCGACATCACCCACGGCGCCTACTTCCGTGCCCACGATGGCGCCGAACTCGACGCCATCGGCGACACCCTCGACCAACTGGAGCCGGTAGCCCAGCAGCCCACCCAGGCACGCACCGCCAAGGAACTGTACGCCTGGCCACTGGCCTTGGCCCTGCTGTTGAGCCTGTTGCTGGTGATTGCCGTGCAATGGCCCGACAACCGGTTGCAGCGCCTGCTACGCAAGCCGCGCTTCCTGCAACCTCACCCGGAATGGCGCCAGCGCCTCAAGCGCCTGCGCCTGAGGAGGCGGCGATGATCGACCTTTGGCCGCAATGGCTACGCCCACTCTGGCTGCTGGTTGTTCCGCTGCTCGGCTGGCTGCTGTTCAAGCTCTGGCACCGGCGCAAGCGCGCCGGGCGCTGGCAACTGATCCTGCCACAGGCCTTTCACGCGGTGCTGCTCGGTGGCGGCAACGGCAATACCAGCAAGTTGCCGTGGATCGCCCTGGGCCTGGCCTGGCTGCTGGTCGTCCTGGCCCTGCTGGGCCCCAGCTGGCAACGCCTGGAAGATACCCGGCAGCGCCCGGCCGATCCATTGGTGATCCTGCTCGAACTCACCCCGCAGATGCTGGCCAAAGACAGCCCCCCCAGTCGCCTGGAGCAGGCCCGGCGCAAGATCCTCGACCTGCTCGAACACCGCAGCGACAGCCAGACCGCGCTGATCGTCTATGCAGGCTCGGCCCACACCTTGGTGCCGCTGTCGGACGATCTGGGCACTACCCGCAACCTGCTCGAAGCCATCGATCCATCGATCATGCCGCAGCCCGGCCAACGCGCCGACCTGGCTGTGCAGAAAGGCCTGGCACTGCTGGCCCAGAGCGGCCTCGGCCAAGGCCGATTGTTGTTGATCGGCTCCTCGCTGAGCAACGCCGAGCGCGACGGCATCGTCAAGGCTCTTGGGCGCCAGGGCCCGAGCCTGCTGATGCTGGGCATCGGCAGCGCCGAGGGTGCGCCGGTGCGCCAAGCCAATGGTGAATACCTCAAGGACGAGCATGGCGGCATCCTGCTGCCACGCCTGGACAGCGCTTCGCTCAAGGCCTTCGTCAGTGGCACCGGCGGGCGCTACCGCCACGCCCGCATCGACGACCTCGACCTGCGCGGCCTAGGCCTGTTCGACAACCCGCGACTGCTGCGCGATGACGGCCAGACCGTGCAGTTGGACAGCTGGGCCGACCAGGGCTACTGGCTGCTACTGCCCCTGCTGCTGCTCGCCGCCTGCGCCGGCAGACGCGGCTGGCTGTTCTGCCTGCCGTTGTTGCTGGCCCTGCCACAACCGAGCCAGGCCTTCGAGTTCAACGACCTATGGCTACGCCCCGACCAGCAGGGCCAACGTCTGCTCGAACACCAGCAGCCACTCGCTGCGGCGCGCCACTTCGAGAACCCGCAGTGGCGCGGCATGGCCCTGTACCAAGCGGGTGACTTCGAAGGCGCCGCTGCGGCATTCGCCCAGGGCAACAACGCCGCCGCCCACTACAATCGAGGCAACGCACTGGCCCGCGCCGGTGAGTTGGAAGCGGCTCTGGACGCCTATGAACAGGCCCTGGAGCGCCAGCCCGAACTCAAGGCCGCGCTGGACAACCAGGCCCTGGTGCAACAACTGCTGCAACAGCGTCAGGCCAAGGCCGAGGCGCAGCAACACAACGACGCTGACGCCCAAGGCAGCCCCGGCAAGCAGACCGAGGGCAACAGCAGCTCGTCCAGCGGCCAAGCCGAAGGCTCACCGGGCAACGACGAGCAGGCCCAGGCGCAAGGTTCGAACAACAGCACCAGCACGACCCAGGCGCCACCGGGTAACGCCGATGGCAATGACGACAGCGTCACCCAGCCGCCTCAACGGCCGGCCTCCACCAGCCTCGACGCCGAACAGCGCCAGGCTCTGGAACAATGGTTGCGGGAAATCCCCGACAACCCGGCCGAGCTGCTACGGCGCAAATTCTGGTATGAACAGCAATTGCATCAGGAAACCCCACGATGAGTCGCCTCGGCGCCTTACTGCTCGGTCTGCTGTGGAGCCTCGCGGCCTTGGCCGACCCCACCCTGCAGGCCAGTGTCGACCGCACGCGCCTGGAGGCCGGTGAAACCCTGGAACTCACCCTCGAGAGCCAGGACGTCACCCAATTCGGCAAGCCCGACCTGCGCGCCCTGGACAGCGACTTCGAGGTGCGCGGCACGCGCCAGCTCAACAGCCTGCACAGTCTCGATGGCGAAACCCGCGCCAGCACACGCTGGATCATCACCTTGCTGCCACGGCGTAGCGGCAGCCTGCGTATCCCCGAACTGCAACTGGGCCAGGCACGCAGCCAGGCGATCGAGCTGCAAGTGCAGCAAGCCGACAGCCAGCGCCCGGACATCGCCTCGCAGGTGTTCATCGAAACTACCCTGGACAGCACCGAGGTCTACGTCCAGGCCCAGGCCGTACTGACCGTGCGCATCTACCATTCGGTGGCGCTGTACGACGACAGCAGCCTCACCCCGCTACAGTTGGACAATGCCAAGGTCGACCCACTGGGCGAGTCGCGCACTTACGAAAAAGACATCAACGGTGTGCGCCACGGCGTCATTGAAACGCGCTACGCGATCTACCCGCAGCAAAGCGGCGCGCTGGAAATCCCGCCACTGACCTTTACCGCCACCGCCGCCGACAACGGCGAGCAACCTGCAGGTACACCACGGGTCGGGCGCCAGGTGCAGGTCAGCTCGCAGCCCCTGCAATTGACCGTCAAGCCGATTCCAGCCAGCTATCCAAAGAATCGCCCGTGGTTGCCGGCGCGCAGCCTGACCCTCGAAGAGCGCTGGAACCCGGACCCAGCCAGCCAGCCCACGCAGATCGGCGATTCGCTGACACGCAACGTGACGCTGCGCGCCGAAGGGCTGTCCAGTACCCAACTGCCGCCGCTGCCAGCCACCGAGGCAGTAGGCCTGCGCCGTTACCCCGACCAACCCCTGCTGCGCAACGAGATCAGTGAACGCGGCATGCTCGGCAACCGCGAGGAACGCGAGGCCCTGGTGCCGACCCACAGCGGCGAACTGAGCCTGCCTGCGCTGGAGGTCAGTTGGTGGAATACCCTCGAAGACCACCTCGAACAGAGCAGCCTGCCAGCGCGCACCCTGAACGTGCAGGATAACCCCGCGCTAAGTGCCGACACGCCGGTCAGCGACGGCAGTACGCGCCAGCACCCGTTGTGGCCTTGGCAACTGGCCACGCTGCTGTTCGCACTGACCAGCGTGCTCGGCTTCGCCCTGTGGTGGCGCGCCCGCTCGCAGCCGGCGGTGCTGCGCGCCGCACAAAGCGGCCCGAGCCCGCGCACCCTGCTGGACGATCTCAAACGTGCCTGCCAGGCCAACGACCCGCAGGCGACCCGTCAGGCCCTGGATGCGTGGGCCCGGCAGCAGCCGGAAACCCTGGCCGAGATGGCGGCGCGCTTCGTGCCGCTGTCCGATGCGCTGGATGGGCTGAACGGGGCGTTGTACAGCGAGACGGGCCAATACTGGCAGGGCGATGAGCTATGGCGGGCGATTGGCGCCATTCCGCCTGCCGAGCAGGTGAAGGCGCCGAGCGGCGAGTCGGGCAACCTGCCCCCGCTATATCCGAAGTGACAGAGCGGCGGCAAGTACGCTCAAGGCTTGGACATGGTTACTTTTCGAACGGGTTCCAGCCCTGCCGGCCCTTCACCTCTTTGAGGTAATAGGCATAGTTGGTCACACTGGCCCACATCATCGCAAAGGCAATGTTCAGACCGGTGTCCAGGGCACGCGGCAATTCGGTCTCGGTAAAGACTTCGTACATGCCGAGCGCCACGCCCACCACCATGGTGATGCCCAGCAGCGCTAGATTCTTCTTCCACAGGCCCAGCACGAACAAGTAGATCGGGCCAAAGAAGAGTGCGATGAAGTTCAGGTTGAGCAACAACCGCTTGCCGGCAGGCAGTGCCTTGAATGCCTCATTGTAAGCCTGGCTGCCAGGGTAGCCATGCGCCTCGAAGAACGCGAAACGCTCCTGCCATTTGGGCTTGTAGCGATTCAAGTCGAGCTGAGGTTGCGGAATACTTTCCATTTTCTTTCCTTTCAAACACTGTTCAGTGGACATCGACGGCCGCCAGATCCGTGGTGCCGAGCATTGCGTTTGCCCCCTTGGTTGCTTCACCCACGACAACATCTCGGGCCATTGCATCCGAAGGGCATCGAAGAAGAGGTGGGAGACAGCGAGGGTGCATCATCAAACATCCTTGTTTCAAAATATTTAACCATCTCGCCGGATAGCGAACAACCCGAGGCGTGCGCATGCCAGTGCGCAGGCCCAAGTTGGGTTACCATACGCGCCCTTCCGAGCACCTTTCAGGCCTTGCCTGACTCGACACCTACAGGTCATTCATGCGTCTGTTTCACACTTCCGACTGGCACCTGGGCCAGAGCCTGCACGGCCAGGAACGCGACTTCGAACATGCCTGCTTCCTCGACTGGCTGCTGGGCCAACTGCGCCTGCGCCAGCCCGATGCCTTGCTGATCGCCGGCGACATTTTCGACACCGTCAACCCGCCGGTCAAAGCCCAGGAGCGCCTGTACGACTTCATCGTCCAGGCCCACGAACAGCAGCCCAAGCTGGACATCGTGATGATCGCCGGCAACCACGACTCCGGCTCGCGCATCGAGCTGCCGGCGCCGTTGATGCGTCGTCTGCGCACGCATGCCCTGGGTCGCGTGCACTGGCTCGACGAAGGCCGCTTGGACGCCGAACGCCTGCTGATCCCGCTGAGCGATGCACGCGGCAAGGTCCAGGCCTGGTGCCTGGCCCTGCCCTTCCTGCGTCCGGCCGAGGTCACCGGCCCCGGGCTTGGCGACGATTACCTGCAAGGCATCACCCAGGTGCATGCACAACTGATCGAAGCGGCGCTGAAAAAACGCAAGAAAGACCAGGCACTGATCGCCATCAGCCACGCGCACATGGCCGGCGGCAGCGTCAGCGAAGACTCCGAACGCAGTCTGATCATTGGTAACGCCGAAGCCTTACCGGCGCGGCTGTTCGACAAGGCCATCGGGTATGTCGCCCTGGGCCACCTGCACAAGCCGCAGAAGGTCAACCGCGAGGCGCGCATCCGCTACAGTGGTGCGCCGATCCCGCTGTCGTTCGCCGAGATCAACTACCCACACCAGGTACTCGAAGTGGAATTCTCCGGCAGTCAGCTGGTCAGCGTCGAGCCGCGTCTGGTGCCGCGCGCCGTGGCCTTGCAACGCCTCGGCCCAGCGCCCCTGGCCGAGCTGCTGCCCCTGCTCAACGACCTGCCGGTGATCGATCTGCTCGAAGACCCCAATCGCCAGCCCTGGCTCGAAGTCCGGGTACGCCTGGATGAACCACAGCCCGACCTGCGCCAGCAGATCGAACGCGCCCTGCACGGCAAAGCCGTGCGTCTGGTGCGCATCAGCGCCGAGTATGCCGGGAGCGGACGCGAGGAGGACGACGAACAGGCGTTCGTCGAACTTGCCCGCATGACCCCACAAGACCTGTTCGGTCGCGCTTGGGAGCAAGCCTATGGCGGCCCCGCCGACGCACAGGCCCTGGCCGACTTTGCCGAACTGTTGCAGGACGTGCTGCAAGCCGAGGAGCAGCCATGAAGATTCTTGCCATCCGCCTGAAGAACCTGGCGTCCCTGGCCGGCCCCATCGACATCGATTTCAGCGCAGAACCCCTGGCCAGCGCCGGCCTGTTCGCCATCACCGGCCCCACCGGTGCCGGCAAGAGCACCCTGCTCGATGCCCTGTGCCTGGCACTGTTCGGCAGCGTGCCACGGCTCGGCGGCATCGCCCAGGAAGCCAAGGTGCCCGACGCCGACGGCGAAATTCTCACCGGCGACCCACGCAACCTGCTGCGTCGTGGCACCGGCAGCGGTTACGCCGAGGTCGACTTCGTGGGTGTGGACGGCCGACGCTACCGCGCCCGCTGGGAGGCCAACCGCGCCCGCGACAAGGCCAATGGCAAGCTGCAACACAGCCGTCAGAGCCTGTACGACCTGGACAGCGAGCAACTGCTGGCCAGCGGCAAGAAAGAATACAAACCGCTGCTCGAAGCGCGCCTGGGGCTGAACTTCGAGCAATTCACCCGAGCTGTGATGCTGGCTCAGAGCGAGTTCGGCGCGTTCCTCAAGGCCGAGGACAAAGAGCGCAGCGAACTGCTGGAAAAACTCACCAACACCTCGATCTACAGCCGCCTGGGCCAACGCGCGTTCAGCAAGGCACGGGAAACCGCCGAGGCGCACAACGAGCTGAAAAAACAGGCCGAGCACCTGTTGCCGATGGCCGCCGAAGAGCGCGAAGCCCTCGATCAGGCGCTGGAGCTTGCGCAGCAGCAGCTCAAGGCCGACCAGGCGCGCCAACGCCAACTGGAGCAGCAGCGCGCCTGGCTGAATGAACAGCGCCAGTTGCAGGCCCAGCACACGCAAGCCCGCGAGGCGCTGAGCGAGGCCGAAACCCAGTGGCAGCAGCTCGGCGAGCAGCGCCTCGACCTGCAACGCTTGGAGCGCCTGGCGCCCCAGCGCCACCAGTTCCACCGCCAGCAGCACCTGGCCGCGCAGATCACCCCGTTGCAGACGCAGATCGCCGAGCGTCAGCAGCAGCAAGCCGCCCTGGACAACCAGACGCGCACGCTCGAACAAGCCCTTGAAGACGCGCGTCAGGCCCTCGCCCAGGGCCAGGCCGTGCATGCCGAAAGCGCACCGCGCCTGCGCCAGGCCTTCGCCGCCCAAGGCGACCTGGCACGTCTGGATCAGGAACTGGGCGAGCACCGCGCAGCCTGCCAGCAGGCCGACCAGGCCCTGGCCGAGGGGCAGGAGCAGTTGCAGCAGTTGCAAGACCACCAGCAACGCACCTTGCACCAGTTGGCGCAGATCGACGCGGCACTGGCCGACAGCGCGCACCTGGCAGGCCTGGCCGATGCCTGGCAGGCCTACCTGCCGCAGCTCAAGCAAGTGATGCTGGTCGGCGGCCGTCTGGCCAAGGCCCAGGAGGAACTGCCCGGTCTGCAAGCCCAGGCCAGCCAGGCCAACGCGCACCTGCAAGCGCAGCGCGACAGCTTCGAGCTGCTGTTCCGCGAAGCTGGCGCCGAGCCCCAGGCGCTGGCCGAGCAGATCGACCTGCTCGGCGGCATGCTGCAAGACAACCGCAAACAACAGCGCGCAGTCGAAGAGCTGTCGCGCCTGCATGGCCGCGAACTGGAAATGCGCCAGCAGCTCAACGTCCTGCACGAACGCCAGCAGCAAGCCATGCAGCAGCGCCAGCAATTGATCGGCGAAGGCACCGCCGCCAAGGCTGAACTCGAAGCCGCCGAACAGGCCCTGACCCTCACCCGCCAGTTGCTCGAACGCCAGCGCCTGGCCCGCAATACCAGCGTCGAGGAACTGCGCGCGCAGTTGCAGGACGGAGAGCCCTGCCCGGTGTGCGGCAGCGCCGAACACCCGTTCCACCAACCCGATGCGCTGCTGCAAAGCCTCGGCCGGCATGACCAGGCCGAAGAGGCCGCTGCCCGCCAGCAGGTCGATAGCCTCAATACCCGCCTGGTGGACCTGCGTACCCAGCTGGGTGTGATCAACGCTCAACTCAAGGATGCCCAGCAACAACAGGTTCAACTGACCGAGCAACTGCAAGCACTGACCGCGCAACTGCACGCCCACGCGCTGTGGCCAGCCCTCGCGCCCCAGGATGACAACGCCCGCAGTGTCTGGCTGGAGGCACAACTGCGGCGCCTGGGCGATGAGATTGAGCGCGACGAGAAACGCCAGGCCACCTTGCTCACCCTGCAAAAAGACGCGGCGCGCCTGAACCAACAGTTGCAAGCCGCCAGCGACGCCCAGCAGCAAGCCCAACGCCACCTGGAGCACCAGCACCAGGCCATGGCCGGCGACCAGCAGCAACTTGAGCAGAGCCTGAACGACCTGGCCAGCGTGCTGCCTCAGGAAATTCTCCAGGCCCTGCGCGACGATCCGGCCAACGCCTTCCTCGGCCTCGACCAGCAGATCGCCCAGCGCCGCCAACAGCAGGACCTGCGCAAGGACGAGCAGCAGGAGCAGTTGGCCCGCCAGGTGCAGTTGGACAAGCTGCACGATCAGCAGCAGGCCCGCCAGCTCAGCCAGCAGCAGATGCAGCAGAAACAGGCCGCTGTCCAGGCTCAGCACCAGCTCATCCAGGCAACCCTGGCCGAGTTGCTCGGCGGGCAGCCCAGCGCCGAAGCCTGGCAGCAACACCTGGACACGCACCTGGAGCAGGCCCGCCAGGCCGAAGCGCAGAGCGCAGGGCAGTTGCAGGAATTGCGCACCCAGGGTGTGCAACTGGCCAGCGAACTGAAGGCCAGCCTCGAACGCCAGCAGGCCTTGGCCCAGGAACACCATCAATTGCAAGGCGACATCGCCCGCTGGCGTGCCGAGCACCCCGAGCTGGACGACGCCGGCCTCGACCGCCTGCTGGCCTTCGAGGACGCCCAGGTCGCCGACCTGCGCCTGCATCTGCAACAGGCAGAAAAAGCCGTCGAGCAGGGCCGCGTGCTGTTGCAGGAGCGTGAACAGCGCCTGCAACAGCACAGCACCCTGGCCCACGACGAAGTGCCCGAACACACCCTGGAGGAACACCTCGACGCCCTACAAGGCCAATTGGCAGCCCAGGAGCAGCAGTGCGCCGAGCTACGCGCCCAGCAAGCCGACGACCAGCGCCGGCAGCAGGCCAGCAGCGCGCTGGCCGAGCAGATCGAGCAGGCCTACCAGCAGTGGCAGCGCTGGGCACGCTTGAGCAGCCTGATCGGCTCGGCCTCGGGCGATGTATTCCGCAAGATCGCCCAGGGCTACAACCTCGACCTGCTGCTGCACCACGCCAACAGCCAACTGCGCCAGTTGGCCAGGCGCTACCGCCTCAAGCGTGGCGGCAGCGCCTTGGGCCTGCTGGTGCTCGATACCGAGATGGGTGACGAGACGCGCTCGGTGCATTCGCTGTCAGGCGGCGAAACCTTCCTAGTCTCGCTGGCACTGGCCCTGGGCCTGGCGTCGATGGCCTCGAGCACCTTACGCATCGAGTCACTGTTCATCGACGAAGGCTTCGGCAGCCTCGATCCCGAGTCGCTGCAACTGGCCATGGACGCACTGGACGGTTTGCAGGCTCAGGGCCGCAAGGTGGCGGTGATTTCCCACGTCCAAGAGATGCACGAGCGAATCCCGGTGCAAATCCAGGTGCGCCGCCAGGGCAACGGACTGAGCGATGTCGAGGTGTGTGGGTGATTCTCTACTCGTTCCGGCGCTGCCCGTGGGCCATGCGCGCGCGCCTGGCTCTGCACTACGCCGGGTGCGCGGTACAGGTTCATGAGGTGGCGATGAAGCACAAGCCCGCCGAATTGCTGGCACTGTCGCCCAAGGGCACGGTGCCGGTACTCGATACCGGGAGCGTGGTGCTGGAAGAGAGCCTGGATATCATGCGCTGGGCGTTGGCCCAGCATGATCCGCAGGACTGGCGCCTGCTCGACGACCCCGCAGCGGCGCAGCAGGGTGAGGCATTGATCGCGCGTAACGACAACACGTTCAAGTCACAGGTGAACCTGTACAAATACGCCGAGCGATACCCCGAGTACACCCGGGCGCAATACCGCCTGCAAGCCGAGCCTTGGCTTGCCGAGCTGGAAGGCCTGCTAAGCGGGCGGCCCTACCTGCTGGCCGACCACCCAAGCCTGGCTGACGCCGCCCTGCTGCCCTTGCTGCGCCAGTTTGCCGGGGTCGAACCAAAATGGTTCGCCGAGGCGCCTTATCCGCAGTTGCGCAGCTGGTTACAGGGCTGGCTGGCGTCAGACGTGTTCAAGGCCGTCATGGCCAAAACCGATTGAATTCAGATCGCCAGGATCGGCGCGGACATCAGCAACAACACGACCGCCGTGATTCGCCACATCATGCTCTGCCCCTTCGGAGAGTCAAAAATACAGCGTCAAATTAAATCACATGGCTTTGTGCCATTACCAATGGCTTTACACACTTAATGGCTGTGCTTGCTCAGGGCCGCATGGAAGTGCGTGCTCTGTTGCAGGTATTTTTCGGTGTAGCTGTGGGTGCTGGAGGCTTTGCCGGAGTGTTCGGCCTGGGCCTGCGCGGGCAGTACGACCGAGGCGGAAATGGCGGGGGCAGCAATGAGCGGGAACAGATTGAAGTTCATGATGGCGGACCTCGATTTCGGTGGATTGACGTTGGCCCGTCGGGGGCCTTGGGTCAAAACTTACGCCGATGCAGCCGCTGGCTGAAATTCATTGGGGCAGTAGCCAATATCACCCGGATCGATAATAACGCTGCCCCAGGCTAGTTCTGCTTTACGCTGAAAACCTGGCGTCACTCGATGAACTTGAGGTCCGACGGCGCTGGCTGGTCGAACTTCTGCACCGTTTCGCCCAGCTTGCCACTGCGCGGGTCGCGCTGTAGCACCACGATCTGGTCGCTTTTCTGGTTGGCCACCAGCAAGAATTTGCCACTGGGGTCCAGGGCGAATTCCCGTGGGTGATCACCCTCCACCTCTCGGCGCTGCAAGAGGGTCAACTGCCCCTGCTCCTTACCCACCGCATACACCACGATCTGGTTGGCGGTGCCGCGATTGCTGACATACAGAAAACGCCCGTCCGCCGACAGGTGCAAGCCACCAGCGGCCTTGGCAGCGGGGTCCTTGAGGTCAGTCAACGGCAGACGTTGGCGCTCCAGCAGATCACCGTCGCGCACCTCGAACATCACCACTTCGGCGCTCATCTCAAGGGTCAGATAGGCGTGCTGGCCCTTGGCGTCGAACAGCAGATGGCGTGGGCCACTGCCTGGCGGCAAGGCGACCGCAGGCGGTATCGCCGGGCTCAGCGGGTGCTCGGGGCTGGCCCCGTCGTAACGGTAGATGAATACCTTGTCCGCGCCCAGGTCGCAGGCATACAGGTGCCGGCTATCGGGTGACAACACCAGCGCATGCACATGGGCACCGGCCTGGCGCTCAGGGTTGACCTGGCTGGGCACATGCCGGACCTGCTGTACCACCGGCTTGAGCGTGCCGTCCCTGGTTACCGGCAACACCACCAGGTTGCCTCCGGGATCAGGGGCGACAGCGTAGTTGGCGACGAACAAGTAGCGCTGGTCATGGCTGAGGCTGGCGTGGGTAGGCTCGTCACCCTGGCTGGGCACTTGGTTCAGCGGGCTGATCTGGCCGCTGGGAGCCAGGGCGAAACTGCTGACCTGGCCATTGACGGTTTCGTTGACCGCAAACAGCAAGCGCCGGTCGGCCGACAGCACCAGCCACGAGGGGCTGACGCTCTTGACCACCTGCTGCGGCGTGGCATCGATATGGCCGGTGCGTTCGTCGAAAGCGTAGCGGTAGATGCCCTGGCTGGCACCGTCGGTGTAGGTGCCCACCAGCAATGTGGCGCCGTGGGCCTGGATGGAAAACATCAGGCTAGCGATCAGCAGGTTCGTCCAGTGGCGGTTCATCGTCGTCTTCGTCCGGGGCACGCAAAGCACTCATACAGACTAGACGATGCTCGGCCTCGCCCGTGCTCAGTTGCCAGTCGTCACCCGCCCCCGTGGCGGCGGCGACCTGCTCGGGGCTGAAGGTCCAGCGACGTAATTGACGGCCATCCATGCACTCGATCACAAGGCCGGCGTCGTCGAAGGTGAAGTCGAAGGCGTGCAGGCCGTCGATCAGAAGCATGTCGCAAGCTGCGAGGGCGGTGGCTAGGGTCATGGGAATGTCCGGGAAAATGAGTCGGCCATTATAACCAATGGGGCCGCGCTGCGGCCCCAGAGGTCTCAATGCGCGAAAATCGACCCGCCGGCCTTGCCCGCCAGCTTGTCTGGCTTGATCAGGAACCGCGCCAGCGCCGGCAGCAGCCACAGCGCACCGAACATGTTCCACAGCAACATGAAGGTCAGCATCAGGCCCATGTCGGCCTGGAACTTGATTGCCGAGAAGATCCAAGTGCACACGCCGATCGCCAGGCACAGTCCGGTGAACAGCACCGCCTTGCCGGTGGAGCGCAGGGTCTCGTAGTAGGCCTCCTGCAAGGGCAGGCCGGCGCGCAGGAAGCTCTCCAGACGGCTGTAAATGTAGATGCCGTAGTCCACGCCGATACCGACGCCCAGCGCTACCACCGGCAGCGTCGCGACCTTCACGCCAATGCCCATGAACGCCATCAACGCATTGCCCAGCACCGAGGTCAGCACTAGCGGCAGCACGATGCACAGCGTCGCAGCGAAAGAGCGGAAGGTGATCATGCACATCACCGCCACGCACAGGTAGACCAGGATCAGAATGGTCAGCTCGGCCGACTTGATCACCTCGTTGGTGGCCGCCTCGATCCCGGCATTACCAGCGGCCAGCAGGAATTGCAGGCCTTCCTTGTCGTGGCTGTCGGCGAATGCCTTAGCCGCTGCGGTCACCCGCTCCAGGGTTTCGGCCTTGTGGTCGTTGAGGAACACCAGCACCGGCGCCAGCGAGCAATCGGCGTTGTACAGGCCGTCGGCACGGGCGATAGAGTTGTTGAGGATGTCCGGGTTGCGTGACAGCGTTTCCCACTTCAGGCTGCCCTCGTTCATGCCCTTGATGACCTGCTTGGAGACGGTCACCAGCGAGATCGTCGACTGCACCCCAGGGGTGTTGTCCATGGCCCACATCAGCTCGTCGATCGGCGCCATGGTCGCGTGCACCGAGCACTGCTCGGCCGGGGTCTTGACCATGATCACCAGTACGTCGGAACTGGTGGAGTAGTTGCTGATGATGAAGCTGTTGTCCTGGTTGTAGCGCGAGTCAGGCCGCAATTCGGGCGCACCCTGGTCGAGGTCGCCGATCTTGAGGTTCTGGCTGTACCAGAGCCCGCCACCAAAGGCCAGCAACGCCAGCACGATGGAAACCGGCGCCACCTTGGGGCTGGCGAAGTTCGACAGCAGGCGCCAGAACGGATGCTCGCAGGTGGCGTCCTTCTTGCTACGGGCGATGGCCTTCTGGCTGATGCCGACGTAGCTGATGGCCACCGGCAGCAGGATCAGGTTGGTGAAGACAATCACCGCCACACCGATGGACGCACCAATGGCCAGCTCGCGAATCACGCCGATATCGATGATCAGCAGGGTGATGAAGCCCACAGCGTCCGCGAGAATCGCGATCATCCCCGGCAGGAACAGCTGCCGGAAGGTGCGCCGGGCGGCGGTCAGGGCGTTGTCGGCGTCGCTCGACTGCAAGGCAATGCCGTTGATCTTCTGCACCCCATGGGAGATGCCGATGGCGAAGATCAGGAACGGCACCAGCATCGAGTAAGGGTCAAGCCCGAAGCCTACCGCGTGCATCAGCCCAAGTTGCCAGACCACCGCCACCAGGGTGGTGATGAGCACGGCGATGGTGCTGCGAATGCACCAGGTAAACCAGTACAGCAGCGCCCAGGTGATCACCAGCGCCACGCCGAAGAACATCGCCACCATCACCAGGCCGTCGATCAGGTCGCCGACTTTCTTGGCGAAACCGACGATATGAATCTTCACGTTGGGGTTTTGCGCCTGGAACTTGTCGCGGATCTTCTCTTCGAGCTGATGGGAGAATTGCTGGTAGTCGAGCTTGACCTGCCGACCCGGGTCCAGCGGATCGGGGTAGCTTTCCAGCAGCGGGATATCGACGATGCTGGACTTGAAGTTGTTGGCCACCAGGCGCCCCACCTGGCCAGACTTGAGCACGTTGTCACGCAGGGTATCGAGGCTGTCCTGGGAGCCGTTGTAGGTGTTGGGGATCACCTCGCCACCGGAGAAGCCTTCTTCGGTGACCTCGCTCCAGCGCACGCTGGGGCTCCACAATGACTTGAGCCCTGCCCGATCGACGCCGGGGATGTAGAACACCTCGTCGTGGATCTGACGCAGGGTCTCCATGTAGTCCTTGTCGAAGATGTCGCCCTTGGTCGACTCCACCGAAATACGCACGGTGTTGCCCAGGTTGGCCAGGTCGTTGCGGTGCTCCATCATTTGTTCAATGAACGGATGCTGGAGCGGGATCATCTTCTCGAAACTGGTGGAAGGACGGATCTGCGTGGCCTGCCAGAACAGGAAAATGCTCACCAGCACACAGATGGCGATGACCACCGGGCGATTGTTGAAGATCAGCCGTTCCAGCAGGGTGGCCTTGTCCTTGTGCTGCATGTCGAAGCTCTCCCGGCTGGTCATGGGCGTACCTCCTCTACACCATCGGCCGTGGCCAGGTGCACACCACCCTGCCCCACCAGCAACAGGCCGCCATCGGCCAGCCCGCTCACCCCAGCCAGGGCAATGCGGTCAGCGCGGTTGCGCACGCTGAAGGTCTGCCCGTCATCGACGCTGCGCAGCACGCTGCCACCGTTGCCGACCAGTACCAGGCTGCCGTCCCCCAGAAGCGTAGCGCTTGCCAGGCCGAATTCGAGCGGACCGCGCTCGGCCATCAATGCGATGGGTTGCCAGCTGTCACCGAAATCGGTGGAGCGCAGCAGGTTGCCGCGCAGCCCATAGGCCAGCAGGGTATGTGGCTGGGCAGTGCCGATCACACCGAACAGCGAGCCCTCGTAGGGGCCTTGGACCTTGCTCCAGGTCTGGCCGTCGTCGGCAGAGCGGAACATGCTGCCCTGCTCGCCAACGATGAACAGGCCGGCATCCTTGACCTGGGTGATGGCGTTCAAGTGCAGTTGGTCAGGGTTGTCCAGGCGCTCGCCGACGTCTTGCCAGTGCTGGCCGCCGTCGGTGGTCTCCAGCAGTGCGCCATAGGCGCCGACGGCAAAGCCGTGCTGGGCATCAAGGAAACGCACATCGAGCAGCGGCGCCTCGCGCGACAGGTCCTCGAACTGTTTGCTCCAGGTCGCGCCACCATCGTTGCTGGCGAGGATCTGCGCGTCATGGCCGACCGCCCAGCCGCGCTTGTCGTCGAGGAAGAACACCGCGGTAAGCAATTGCCGGGTGGGCACGCGGGCCTGGGTCCAGGTCTTGCCCTGGTCGTCGGAGAACAGGATGTGGCCACGATCACCGACCACCACCAGGCGATTGCCAGCATGGGTGGTGCCGATCAGCAGGCTCTGGGCAGCCTTGGCCGACTCCACCGAGTACGCCTCGGCGGCCACTGCCGCTCGCACTTCGCTGGCGCCGATGCCCAGCACCAGCGCCAGCATGGCGCCGACCGCAAGCCTGCGGCGCGGGTTGATCCGCTCTCTCATGACTGCCCCCTGTTGTGTTCTTGTCGCGGGTCAATCTATTGCCAGGCACTGCGAAAACCCTGTTCCAGAGCCCTGGAATAGCTTTCGGCCATGCTAGCGGGATTGTCCGACAGAAAACAACGCGCGGGACGTTATGTTTTGTTAACCGCCAAGATATTCGGCGGGCCGGCACGATACCCGCCCTTATCTAGGGAAGTTTCCTACGACCACCTCGGAATTTCCCGGCATTACTTCCTAGCTACTCGTATTTACCGTCTTTCTCCGATGTTCAACCGAGCGCCCATGCCAGAGCTCGCGCTCGTTGTAATCTGGACAAGGAGCGGTCAATGCGACACCCAGCCAATCTGCACTACAGCTTCGAGCCGCTGAGCAGCGACGCCGAATTCGATGTGGTGACATTCAAACTTACGGAGGCGCTCAGCGCACCGTTCACCCTCGAACTGGAACTTGTCAGCGACGCCGACGATGTCGACTTCGGCAAGCTGCTGGATAAGCCAGCACTGACGACACTCGAAGACCGCCGCCTGATCGATGACGCGGACTTCATTCTGGCCGTGCGTGCTGACCTGCCGCCGCCAACACTGCGTCGGCTGTTTTTGCAGAAAGCCAAGGTCACCTCCCTGGAGACCTTGAATGATCTGGTGCACAAGCAGTTGCCCGGCATTGCGCTGCATCCGCTACCTGTAGCCCCTCGCGATCTGCCCTTCCATACAGGGTTCAGCTACTTCGACCCGGCGTGGGCCTGCATGAACACGGCCAACGGTTTCGGGATTCATATCGCAGGGGAGTTCCCTGGGCTTGAGTTGCAGTTCTGGGCAATCAGGAGTGAGTGAGATGCAAGAGAACAACCTGGCACGCAATGAAGCCGCCTCTGCTCAAGCCGAGCAGTTGCAATCGATGCTTGAGAAGTCTTTACCCGATGACGCCACAGCATCCGAGGCAACTTTTCCAGAGCGAGAACCCACCTATCAGGGGTACCCAGCTGACCCGGACTTTCAGTTGCGGGGCGGCTACGACAACCTGATGCTGGATGCGGCGGCACCGTTGTTTGGCCTCGTCA